>NZ_CP150455.1:3842500-6382500 GCF_051519095.1 Sorangium sp. So ce131
CGCGCCTGAGAGTTCATATCGGCGGCGCGGTTTGGCACCTCGATGTCGGCCCATCGCATCCTGGGGCTGGAGCAGGTCCCAAGGGTTCGGCTGTTCGCCGATTAAAGCGGTACGCGAGCTGGGTTTAAAACGTCGTGAGACAGTTTGGTCCCTATCTGCCGTGGGCGTAGGACACTTGAGAGGAGCTGCCCATAGTACGAGAGGACCTGGGTGGACGTACCTCTGGTGCGCCGGTTGTCCTGCCAAGGGCATAGCCGGGTAGCCATGTACGGAACGGATAACCGCTGAAAGCATCTAAGCGGGAAGCCGGCCTCAAGACTAGGTGTCCCGGGCCGCAAGGCCCCTAAAGACCCCTTGTAGACCACGAGGTTGATAGGCCGGATGTGGAAGCCGAGCGATCGGCGGAGCTAACCGGTACTAATAGGTCGTGCGGCTTGACCATACTTCTAAGGCAAACATCGAAGCCTCGCGCCCGGAGTTCGGGTGACGAGCAGCGCAACACAGCTGACGCTGACCTTGCGTGGAGGACCGTGAACGCGGGCTCCGCAGGGTTTCCAGTTGGACGCACCCACAAGTTTCCGGTGGTGATATCGAGGAGGTCACACCCGATCCCATACCGAACTCGGAAGTTAAGCTCCTTGGAGCCGATGGTACTGCTAGGGCAACCTAGTGGGAGAGTAGGACGCCGCCGGGATTTTCTCTTGACCTGCGCACAGCAGCACCTGCTGTGCGCAGGTTTTTTTTTGTCCTTTGTCTTCGGGCCTCCGGGCTTGGGTCTGGTTCGGCTGGCTCCGGCCGCCTCGATGGCGCTGGTCCAGATCGCCCGGTCGCTGGGAGGGCGTCGCGAGCTGCCCGGCCTCCGGCGAGGGTGCTCGTCGCGCGGCGCAGGGGACAGGCTGAACTCGCCTTGGACGTCGTGTCCCCTCCGTGCTGCGCACTCCGGAGACACGACGTATCCGGGCTCAAACAACAGCCCGTCCCCCGCGCCGCGCGACGAGCACCCTCGCCGGAGGCCTACCGTCAATCGAACGGGTCCGGCGCTCCACTCAACCGCCCTTCAGCCCGATGACTTGGCGCTAAAGGACGGTCCGTCGCCACGCCGCACCTCTTGCCGGGGCCCTACCGTCAATCGAACGGATCCAGCGCTTCTCCCCAACCTTCTTTCCATAGTCCAATGGTAAGCGCCGGCGGGTGGGGGCGCGCGGCGGGGGCGGGCGGGCGCGCCGAGCACCGACCGAGGTGCCATAAGGCTTCAGGGGGCTCGAGGCTGCAGGCGCGCCTTGTGTGGCGCGCAACGAAACCTCCCAGCTGGCGAGGCCCGAAGGGAGACATGCCGGGCGGTGTTCCCAGCGCAAGCTCCCTCGTCCCAGTCTTGCCGATTGGCCAGCGCCCGCCCGCCCCCGCCGCGCGACCCCACCCGCCGGCGCGCCCCGCTTGGAACTACCTCGCCCCCATGCCCGCGGGAAGCGACGCACACGTTTGCCGTTCGTACCGTGGCATCGAGCGACGAGCTCCGGCGTGAGGTGAGCTGTACCCAGGTGCAATTTTCCACCGAAGTCTCGGCCGGCGCATGCAGCCCGAGCCTCTCAAGATGGCCGTCCGAAGGACGCTCCGAGTTTCGCTCGGCCCCCAGGCGTTGCTACCCTAGGTGAACCTTGGGATCCAAGCGCTGGAGAGTCGCCTCGGTGGTCGGTGGTGCCCTCGGCTGTGGGCTCATCGCAGGGTTTGCGCCCTTCGTGCGCTTCCAGGCCGAGCGCGCCGCTGACAGGTACGGCGCTTCCGTCGCGATCGAACAGGTCCGACCTACATGGGACGGCGTGGTGTTGCGACAGGTGAACGTCCGACTGCATGGCGCGCCAAGCGTGTCGATCCGGCTGGATGAGGTCGACGTCGCGCTCGGCTGGTCCGGACGCCGCATCACGATGCGAGGGGGGGTAGTCTCCGCGGTCGGTACGCAAGATGCGATCCTCCAGGAACTGGAGGCATGGCGGGCCGGGCAGCCCGCAGGTCGCCCGGGCGCCAGCACGGCGGAGGGCGGTGGGAGCACGGAGCTCGAGGGGCTGAAACTCGCCTGGAACGACCGGGCCGATGCACCCACCGAGAGCATGTCCGCTACCGGGGTGCGCCTCTCACGCGCCGACGGACGTCTGACCATCGCCGCCCAAGAAGCGATGTTGTCGCTCGGGCGTGCATCCTTCTCGGTTCGAGAGGGCCAGCTGGCGCTCGTCCGCGAGCGCGCGAGCTACCAGGTTAGCGGGCTCTCGGCCGTGGCCATCGACGCCGAGATCGCGCTTCCAGCGGTCGAACCTGAGCCTCCGGTCGCCCCCGAGCCCGCGGGGAACACGCGGCCGGCACAGGTCACGAGAACAGCGGAAGGCAGCGAGCGACAGGAGCCAACGCAGAACCGCGGGGCCGCGATTCGTGATGCCCTGGTGCGCACGGCCAGGGGCATCGACCTGGCGCTGGGCGAGGGAGCCAAGGTCGACGTCGCAGGGGTGACCGCGCGGCTCAAGCGCGGGGCCGACATGCTGAACCTGGGGCCAGGCAGCTTCGCTGTCCGGCGGGAAGCCGGTGCTCTGGTCGTGGAACTCTCGCCTGGCGAGGCGGCGATCGCGGCGGTCGGCGTCGACGCCCAGCAGGCGCTCACGTTCCGCCTCCGGGTACCGATCACCGACGCGAAGGACACCCCGCAGGAGATCGTTGCCGATGTACACGGCGGACCCATCTGGCTCTCGACCCTCGGCGTCCACGAGGGGGACATGGGGCTGTTCGACGTGGCGCGTACCTCGATCGTCAGCCGGGCGCGCATCGTCCTCTCGGCGGACGGCCAGACGCTGGGCGTCGATGGAGAGGGGCGGCTGAAGAACCTCTCGTTGCAGAGCGCGGCCCTGGCGGACGAGCCCATCGCAGGCCTCGACCTGGCGTGGCGAGCCAAGGCGACCGGAAAGCTCGACGGGTCCAAGATCGTCGCAGAGGACGCGGAGATCGATCTCGGCGCCCTGCGGCTGATCGCGCGCGGCGAGTACGAGCACGCCGGGGCATCCCACCGGGTTCGCGGCAGCTTCGAGGTGCCCCTCACGGCCTGCCACTCGATGCTGGACTCGGTGCCCAAGGGGGTGGTGGCGAAGCTCCACGGCATGCGGCTCGCCGGCTCCTTCGGGATCGAAGGGAAGCTTCGATTCGACACCGCAAACCTCGACCGGACCTTCTCGCTCGACTGGGGCATCTCCAACACCTGCCGCGTCGCCGAGATGCCGCCCGAGCTGAGCGTCGACCGCTTCAGGCGCGCCTTCCAGCGCCTCGTCTACGGGCCAGGTGGCCAGCGCGTCGAGGTCGAGTCCGGGCCAGGGACCCCCGAGTGGGTTCCCTACGAAGACATCTCTCGCTTCATGGAGGTCGCCGTGCTGACCACCGAGGACGGCGGCTTCCACCGGCACCACGGCTTCGACGAGGAGGCCATCAAGAACTCGATCCGCGAGAACCTCCGAAAGAGGCGGTTCGTGCGGGGAGCGAGCACCGTCAGCATGCAGCTGGCGAAGAACCTCTACCTCGAGCGGACCAAGAGCGTGGCGCGCAAGCTCCAGGAAACCCTGCTCACGATGTACCTCGAGCAGGAGCTCACCAAGGAGCAGATCATGGAACTCTACCTGAACGTGGTGGAGTTCGGACCGCTCGTCTACGGGATCGGCGCCGCGGCGCGGCACTACTTCAACACGACGGCGGCCCAGCTCTCGCTCGGACAGGCGCTCTACCTCGCGTCGATCCTGCCAAACCCGAACGTGCAGCACTTCAGCTCGAGCGGCGAGGTGACGCCCGCATGGAGCGGTTACCTGCGAAAGCTCATGGAGATCGCGCACAAACGCCGTCGGCTCTCCGACGAAGAGCTCGAGAAGGGGCTGCAGGAGACCGTCGTGCGAGGTTCCCCGGCTCCTCACCTGGCGCCCCGGCCGCTCGCCGAGGACGTGGAAGAGAGCATGGCCGAAGAGCAGGGCGGCACGTGGGCGGCGCCCTGACCGAAGCGCCCGTGGCAGGCGCAGGCGTCCCGACCGGCGGGCACGCACGGAGCCGGGCGCTCGCGGTCAGCGTTTGACGGCAGCGCTCCGGAGCTTCGCGAAGAACGCGCGGAGCAAGGCGGCGCTCTCGTCCGCAAGCACGCCCGACGTCACGGCAAAACGGTGGTTGAGCCGGCTGTCCCGCCCGATCGCGAACAGCGTATCGACCGCGCCCGCCTTCGGGTCGGGGCAGCCGTAAACGAGCCGCGCGATCCTGGCATTGACGAGCGCGCCCGCGCACATGGGGCACGGCTCCAGCGTCGCGTAGACCGTCGCTCCCTCCAGCCGCCAGCGGCCAAGCCGCCTGGCCGCCGCCCTCAGAGCGTCTACCTCGGCGTGCCCGGTCGGATCCTGGTCGATCTCTCGCCGGTTTCGGCCGCGTGCCAGCACGGCACCATCGGCACCCACGATGACAGCTCCCACGGGGACGTCCTCGGCAGCTGCCGCAGCCTGGGCCTCCGCGAGGGCCTCGCGCATGTACCGCACGTCGGCGACAACCGCATCATCCGCCTGCTCCGCGCCGGAGAGGAGCGCATTTGCTCCAGGATCCATGATGGATGATGATTTCAGGATCGCTCACACAACCGATCAGGCGCGCCCAGGAAGATTCGAACTTCCGACCCCCGGCTTCGTAGGCCGATGCTCTATCCAGCTGAGCTATGGGCGCTCTCATCAAGGCAAGCTGGAAGGCATGGCTACGCCACGCCCTCCTCGCGTCCGCGTTCGATTGCGCGAAGCGAGTGCCGGCGTTTAGACGGCTCTGGGCTGGCTGTCAAAGAAAAAGTGAATCGGGTCCGAAAACACACGCCCGGAGGCGCTATTTCCGCGTTCGCACGTCAGCGAGCCCCGCGACTCCCTGGACGTCGCGCCAACAGGGGGACGTCGCGCCAACAGGGAGGCGAGCGGTGCCATTCGATGACGCGAAACAGCAAGCTCGAGGCCGTCCGGCGAACGCGTGCGACAAGCTCGAGGCCGCTCGGCGCTCTTCGCCGTGCGACGACGGGGCGACGTGCTCGAGAGCACGCGGCGCGTGTCGCATGCGACGCCGCGGACGAAGCACTCGCGGCCTTCGCTTGGACAGCCGTGGCACAAAAACACAGCGCGCGGCGATTCCGGAGGGGAATGCCGCGCGCCTTCCTAGGCTCTCAAAGCAAAAGGCGAAGCGTTGAAGGCGCTGCAAGAGGCGAACAAGTGAACCTGGAGCAACCAGAGAAGGCGTAAGCCAAGCAGTAGCTGAGCTTCAGACGAGGCGAAACAAGCGCCAGCCGAATGACCAAGCCAAGTCGAATAAGGCCTGTCGGGAGGGAGGAGGACCGCGACACGCTGCAGCCCACAGCGAGGAACGCGGTCAATTCCGCCTGGAGCAGCGTTCGTGCCATTCTTGCGGGGCCGTCCGCGGCCCAGCTCCCGGCGTCCGGCCTCCGGCGGAATAAACGTGTTTCACCGCGGTTTCCCGCGTGCTGACCTGTACAGGGGTGGCACAGGCCGGGGCATCGCTGTCGCGTCAGGGGCAGCGCTTCGCAATCTTTGCGGACTGTTGCCACGGAGAGGTGGGGGACTTCACCGAGGACCGCCGAAGAGGTGGTCGTGCGGCGCGTCAGCGTGGCAGCGCTTGCAGAGAGCCAGGGGGCCGCGGTGAGTGGCTCGGCCCTGAGGCGTGAGGAGGAGGTACTCCCAGTCGCCGCCATCCGGGTCGTAGCCGGCCGGCCGCTTGACCATCGCGAGGAGCGTCACCGGCTCGGATGAGCCCGCTGTGTAGTGAAACTCGACGAGGGCCGCGCCCGGCGGGAGAACGCGACCCGGGCCGAGCACCGGGTAAGGCTCGGCAGCGGCGTTGATCCGCACCTCCGCCTCCAGCTCGCCCGTGAAGTGCTGGGACCGGGCGCGGCCCGTGGCAGGCTTGAAGCTCGGGAACTGCGCGGCGAGCTCCCAAGTGGAGGCCTCCGGAGGCAGAGGCGCACCAGACGCGGCGGGCGCAGGCGCGGTCGCGCGAGGCTCCGCGGCGAGGCTGCGCCCGATCCACGCCGCCGAGGCGTCGTCGGGCGCACGGGGGCGGGGCGGCGAGGCGCAGCCGAGCGGCAGGGGCGGCCCCACGGGAGGCGAAGGCGCCTCCGTCGACACCACCGCGATCGTCGCGCAGGCCAGGGATGCCGCGGCGAGCGCGCGCCGCGCAGAGAGGCGGAATCGGGACCGCACCGGTCGAGATGCTACACTGCCCGGGATGCACCTGGCCGCTTCCAGGCAGGGCCGCGCGTGGCGCGCCCTCTTGACCGCAACCCTGGTCGCGCTGTCGGGCGCGGCGCTGATGGGAGGCGCTCCGCACGCAGCAGCCCAGGAGGCGTCTCGTCGCGCCTGGCTCGGCGTCGAGCTGGAACCTGGTCCGTCGGGGGGGGTGATCGCGAAGCACGTCGTCACCAGCTCGCCAGCGGCCAAGGCGGGGATCGTGGACGGCGACCAGGTCGTCTCGGCGGATGGCGTGCCGCTGGAGGACCCGAAGCAGCTGGTGGCGCGGGTCGCGCTCGCAGGACCGGGAAACACCGTGAACCTGCGGATCCGGCGCGGCGGTCAGGAGCGCGACGTCACGCCGACGCTGGCGCCGTTCCCCGGGCGCGATCAGATCCTCCGCCTCGACAAGATCGGGACCTTCGCGCCAGCCTGGAAGTCGCTCTCCACCGTCGCCGGGACGGTCCCGGCGAACGTCGGAGCCCTGCGCGGCAATGTCGTGCTGCTGGATTTCTGGGCGACCTGGTGCGCGCCGTGCCGCCTGATGGCCCCGCAGCTCTCGAAGTGGCACGCGACGTACGCCGCGCAGGGGCTGCGGGTCGTCGGCATCACCAGCGACAACGTCGGCGTCGCGACGAAGACGGCGCAGGCGCTCTCGATGCGCTACGCGGTCGCGTCCGACAGCGCGGAGTCGACCTCCGCAACCTACGGCGTGAGCGCGCTGCCCACGATGTTCGTGATCGACAAGAAGGGCGTCATCCGCGAGGTGCTGGTCGGCTACGACCCGTCCCGTCACGCCGAGATCGAGAAGCTCCTCAAGACCCTGCTCACAGAGCCGGCGCCGGCGCCCTGACGGCCGCGAGCCCGCGCCGGGCGGGTAGCCCCCATGTTGCTCTCCATCGACGAGTTCCTGTGGGCGCTGCGGCGCGACGGCTTCGCCGTCTCGACGTCGCAGGCGATCGACGTCGCGCGCGCGTGCGCGCTGGTCGGGTTCGGCGATCGCGCGGCGCTGCGGGACGCCATCGGCGCGGTGGTCGTCGAGCGCGCGGCGGAGCTGCGCCGGTACCACGAGAGCTTCGCGCGCTTCTTCTCCCCCGAAGGCGCGCACGTCGGCGATCTCTGGGGGCGCCTGCGAGAGCGAGGCTTCTCGGACGGCGAGCTCTCGGCCCTGCGCGATCTGCTGAGCGCCGCGGCGGAGCGGAGCGGCGCCTCGGGCGACGCCATCGGGTTCCACGCGCTCGCCGGGAGCGCCGGGGAGCTCGACAGCGTGCTCCGGTCGGCGGGGATCGCGCGCGTGCTCGCGCCGATGACGAGCTCGCTCCAGGTCGGGTTCTTCACGCAGCGGGTGATGGACCAGCTCGGCGTGCGGGGCGTCGCGAGCGCGCTCCGGCGGATCCGGAGCGCCCTGCAAGAGGCGCTCGGCGACGACCGCGGAGGGGCCCTCGCTGACGCGCTGACCGCCGAGCTGGACCGGATGCGGCACCGCGTGCGCGAGCACGTGGCGCTGACGCTGCGGCGCTCCGAAGGCGAGGAGCCCGCCTCGGCCGGTCGCATGGACGTGCCGTTCGCCTCGCTCGACGAGGGCGAGATGGAGGAGGTGCGCCGCGCCGTGCGGGAGCTCTCGGAGCGGCTCCGCGGCGCCGAGCGGGTCCGCCGGCGCCGGGCGCGGCGCGGCAGGATCGACCCCCACCGGACCCTGCGGCGCAGCCTCCAGACGGGCGGCGTGCCCTTCCGGCCGGCGCGGCGGGCGCGCCGACGCGACAAGCCGCGGCTGATGGTCCTGTGCGACGTGTCGGATTCGGTCCGCGTCGCCGCGAGGTTCATGCTCGAGTTCGTCTGCGCGGCGCAGGAGCTCTTCGATCGGACGCGCTCGTTCGTCTTCGTGAGCGAGCTCGCCGAGACGACCGAGCTCTTCGAAGGCATGCCGACGAACGCCGCGCTGGAGCGCATCCAGCGCGGCGAGGTGGTGAGCCGCGCGCACAACTCGAACTACGGGCGCGTGCTCAGGGCCTTCGAGGAGCGCCACGGGCGCGAGATCGATCGGCGGGTGACCGTCGTGATCCTGGGCGACGGCCGGACGAATTACTTCGCGGACGAGGCGGAGGTCGTGCGGCGCATCCGCGACCGAGCGCGGGCGGTCCTGTGGCTTTGCCCGGAGGGGCCGGGGGCCTGGGGGACCGGCGACAGCGCCATGCTGCGCTACGCGGCGGCGTCGACCAAGGTGCTGGTAGCCCGGACGGCGCGGGAGCTCGAAACGGCGGCGCGAGAGGTGGTCGCCCGGCGCGCTTAGGGCTATGGGTCGCGCCATGTCGCTCGATCAGAAGCTGAGGGAGCTCACGGCGCGCATCGAGAAGGGGGGCGCGCAGAAGTACCACGACAAGAACGCGGAGCAGGGAAAGCTGTTCGCGCGGCAGCGCGTCGCGCTGCTCCTCGACGAAGGGAGCTTCATCGAGGACGCGGCGCTCGCCAACGCGCAGGATCCCGAGCTGCCGGCGGACGGCGTCATCACCGGCACCGGGACGATGGACGGGCGGCCCGTGTGCGTGATGGCGAACGACTCGACCGTGAAGGCCGGCTCGTGGGGGCGCCGCACCGTCGAGAAGATCCTGCGCGTGCAGGAGACCGCGCGGCGCCTCCGGTGCCCGCTGTTCTACCTGGTCGACTCGGCCGGCGCGCGGATCACCGACCAGATCGAGATGTTCCCCGGGCGGCGCGGCGCGGGCCGGATCTTCTACAACCAGGTCGAGCTGAGCGGCCTCGTGCCGCAGATCTGCCTGCTGTTCGGCCCGTCGGCCGCGGGGGGCGCCTACATCCCGGCGTTCTGCGACGTCGTGTGCATGGTCGAGAACAACGCGAGCATGTACCTGGGCTCGCCGCGGATGGCGGAGATGGTCATCGGCGAGAAGGTGACGCTCGAAGAGCTCGGCGGAGCGCGCATGCACTGCTCGGTCTCGGGGTGCGGGGACGTGCTCGTGAAGACCGAGGAGGAGGCGATCGCGTTCGCGAAGCGGTACCTCGCGCTGATGCCGCAGAGCTCCGCCGAGGCCCCGCGCCGCGCCGAGCCGAGGGCGGAGAAGCCTGGGCAGCGGCCGCTCGAGGACGTGATCCCCGCGGACGAGAACAAGCCGTTCGACATCCTGGCCGTGATCGACGCGATCGTCGACGAGGGCAGCTTCGTGGAGATCAAGAGGCTCTTCGCGCGCGAGATCGTCACGGGGCTCGCGCGGATCGAGGGGCGCGCGGTGGGGATCGTCGCGAACCAGCCGAAGTACAAGGGCGGCGTGCTGTTCGTGGACTCCGCCGACAAGGCCGCGCGGTTCATCTGGCTCTGCGACGCCTTCAACATCCCGCTCCTCTACCTCGCGGACGTGCCGGGGTTCATGATCGGGACCGTCGTGGAGCGGCAGGGGATCATCCGGGCCGGCGCGAAGATGATCGCCGCCGTGAGCGAGGCGAGCGTGCCGAAGCTGTCCGTCATCGTGCGCAAGGCGTACGGCGCCGGGCTCTACGCGATGTGCGGGCCGGCGTTCTCGCCGGACGAGTGCATCGCGCTGCCCTCGGCGTCCATCGCGGTGATGGGGCCGAGCGCCGCGGTGAACGCCGTCTACTACAACAAGATCCAGGCGATCCCGGCCGGGCCCGAGCGCGACGCGCTGGTGCAGAAGCTGCGCGACGAGTACCGGGCCGACGTCGATCTGGAGAAGCTCGCGAGCGAGCTCGTGATCGACGCCGTCGTCCCGACCTCGAACCTCCGCCGCGAGGTGGCGCGCCGCTTCGAGCGGTACGCCGGCAAGGTGGAAGAGCGGCCGCGCAAGAAGCACCTCGTGCCGCCCGTGTGAGCGGCGAGGGTGATGTGCTCCGCGGGGCCGGTCGCGCGGGAAGGTGGTGTAGACTCGCCGCGTGTTGGCCCGCAGGTCGTTGCTTTCCCTCGCGCTGCTCGGCTCCCTTCTCGTTCCAGGCGAATCGCGCGCCGACGCGCCAGCCCCGGCCGTCGCGCGCCTGCTCCGCTCGCGCCTCGGGCGACATCCGCTCGCCGACGCGCGCGGGCGCATCCCGGTGATGGTGCCGCTGCCGGCCGGCGCCGATGCACGGGCGCTCGGGCTGCTGCCGGTCGCGCCGGGGTTCGGCGCGATCCGGCTCGCGCCCGGGGAGGTCGAGGCCTTCTCCGCCGCGAACCCCGGGCTCTCGCTGCTCACGGGGCCGCCGCGGATGCCGCTCCTCGACCGATCCAAGGGGTGGCTCCGGCTCAAGCAGTACCGGGAGGCCACCAAAGGGGGAGACGGTACGGGCGTCGTCGTCGGCGTCGTCGACACCGGCCTCGACGTGACCCACCCGGACTTCCGGGACGCGAGCGGCAAGACGCGCATCCAGTGGATGCTCCAGGCAGGTGAGCCGCGAGGGCTGCACGCGCCGCTCGAGCAGAGGTACGGGTGCGGCGACCCGGACCAGTCCCCCTGCGCGATCTTCGCCGCCGCCGACATCGACGCGATGCTCGCGGAGGACCGGCCGGGGATCCTGCGCGACATCTCCGGCCACGGCACACACGTGGCCTCCATCGCGGCGGGCAACGGCGGGCCGATGGTCGTGCCGCGGCCGCGGTACGTTGGGGTCGCGCCCGGGGCCACGCTGATCGTCGCCGCGCCATCGCGGCCCGGAGAGGGGTTCGAGGACCCGGACATCCTCAAGGCGGTGACGTTCATCTTCGAGCGCGCCGAGGAGCTCGGCATGCCCGCCGTCGTCAACCTGAGCGTCGGGAGCGACTTCGGGCCCCACGACGGGACGAGCCCGCTCGAGAAAGGGCTCGCCGCCATGGTCGGCAAGGATCGCCCGGGCCGCGCGATCGTCGTGGCCGCCGGCAACAGCGGGGCGCTGTACGAGGTCGACGGGGAGGGGCCGATGGGGAGCCACACCGAGGCGCACGTCTCGCCGCACGCCGAGACGCGCGTGGCCATCCGCACGCCGAAATCGTCGGACGGGCAAGGGTACGTCTGGATCACCTTCCGCCCAGGCGACGAGGTGTCGGTCGGCCTCGATGGACCGGGCGGGGAAGGGTGGATCGGCATGATCGATCCCGGCGAGGACGCCGGCTACTCGGAGGACGACGGCGAGACGACGGGCGCCGTGATCAACCGGCTCGCGAACGGGAAGTCGCCCATCACCGCGGACACGAACAGCGCCGTCGTGGCCTTCAGCGGGGCATGGGACGCAGGGGAGTTCGTCATCCGCCTGCAAGGGCGCGGGGAGGCGCAGCTCTGGGTCACGGGGCTCGGCGACGTCTCGCCCTCGCACGACCTCGGGCTCCTGTTCACGCGCGCCGTCAAGCAGGGGACGATCAACGTGCCCGCGAGCCACCCGGACCTGCTCGCCGTGGGGTGCACCATCAACCGCGTCAGCTGGACCCCGCGGGACAGCCCCGTGGGCGTGCGCCTCTTCGAGCTCGACGGCACGGCGATCCAGGAGGACAGCGCCTGCTACTTCAGCGCGGCCGGTCCCACGCCGTTCGGGGTGGCCAAGCCCGAGATCAGCGCGCCCGGAGGCTTCGTCGCGGCCGCCATGGCGAGCGGGGTCGATCCGCGCGACCACCGCGGAGGGCTGTTCGACTCGCCCGGGTGCCCCGACGACGAGCCTTGTTATGTGGTCGACGACTACCACGGGGTCGCGTCGGGCTCGTCGATGTCGGCGCCCCAGGTCACGGGCGCGATCGCGCTCCTGTTCCAGCACAACCCGAACCTGACCCAGGCCGACGTCACGGAGGTGCTCCAGGCGGGCGCGCGCTACCCGAGGGGCGCCGTCCCGCTCGAGGCGCAGCTCGGCCCCGGCGTGCTCGACGTCGAGGGAGCGCGGCTCGCGCTCGAGGCCGTCGAGACCGGGAGCAACGCGCCGGCGATCGAGAAGAGCTGGTACGTGCTGTCGAGCGCCTACGCCCGGCCCGACCCGTCATGGCCCGTCTGGGGCACGGTCGAGCTCCGGCGGGAGGACGGCTCCCCGGTGGGAGGCCAGCGCGACAAGCTCGCGCTGTCGCTCCGCGGCGGGGTGGTGCACACGCCGCTCGCCGAGGTGCGCCGCGGCCTGTGGCGGTTCGCGATCGCCGCGCCGCGCGGCTCGGGCGGATCGACGGTGGACGTCGACGTGCTCTACGACGGCGTCTCGCTCGGCGCGCGCGCGCTGGCGGTCGGGAGCGACGTGTGGATGGCGGGCGGGGAGCTCGAGGCGGCGAGCGGAGCGTGCGCCTGCGCCGCGACCGGCGCGGAGCGGGGGCCCTCGCCGCGTCGAGGCGCGCTCGGGCTCGCGGGCGGCCTCGCGGCGGTGCTGGCGGCGCGCCGGCGGCGCCGGAGGTGAGCTCCGCGCCTTGGGGGGACCTCGGGTCACTTCACGGGGGCGGGGGGAACGGGCAGCACGGCGGGGTGTCCCCGGCGCAGACGTCGCTGCCGGACGGCGTCGCGCAGGTGCAGAGCGCGGCGCCGTTGACGACGCAGAGGCACATGCCCGCGAGGCAATGGCTCACGAACGTGTTGCCGGCCGCATCACAGAGCTCGGAGCTGCACTCGACGAGGCCCGTGCCCACCGAGGCGACCTGCGCGCAGTCTTCGACGCGCCCCACGGGATCCGGCGCAGCGCAGCCCACGCTCGCCCCGCCGCTGCCGTCCGTCGACGTGGACCCCGCGGCGCCCGGTTCATCGCCGTGCCCGCCGCTGCGGCCCGACGTGGTGGACCCCGGACCGGTCGCGTCGCTGCCGCCGCTCCCGTCGGTGTCCACGTCCACGCGGCTGCCGCAGGAGAGCCCGAGCGTCGCCATGGCTGCTGCGGCAAGAGAGCCAAGAATCCTCATCGGGGAACCTCCAGGACCTCGGAAGAGGCGAGCGCGGTGAGCTCGTCGAGCCCGCCGCGGCGAGCTCCTGAGCGGGCACGGTACCATCGCCCCGGAGCCCACGCGCGGCGAGGCTGGCGTGGACGAGGGCGGCGAGCTGCTCTCCGCGAGGCGCGCCAGGCTGCGGTCCGGCGCCGCCCGTGTCACCGTGGCCGAGCACCAGACGGCGACCGACGGCGGCGACCGACGGATCAGGGGCGTTGATGGAGAGACGGGCGAGCTCAGATCGATCATCCATGGCGGAGGCGGAAGCGGGGGAAGCGCCCGGGCCGAGGCCGCTCCGCTTCGCGGGGCGCACCGGCTGGGATCTCTCGGAGAACCGGCTCGCCTCCGTCCTCGCCGAGGCGCGCCGCGCGGGGCGCGCGCTCGTCGATTTCACCGAGGCGAACCCGACGCGCTGCGGGATCGTCGACACGGCGCCCCTCGTCGCGCGGCTGGGCGAGCCGCGCGGCTGCCGGTACGCGCCGCTGCCGCTCGGCGACCCCGGCGCGCGGGCCGCGGTGTCGCGCTACTACCAGGAGCGCGGGCTCGACGTGCCGCCGGAGAACGTCGTGCTCACCGCCAGCACCAGCGAGGCCTACGGCTGGCTGCTCAAGCTGCTCGCCGAGCGCGGCGACGACGTGCTCGTCCCCGTGCCGTCGTACCCGCTGCTCGAGTTCCTCGCCTGCCTGGAGGACGTCGCGCTGACGCCCTACCCGCTCGTCAGGGAAGAGGGGTGGCGGATCGACCTCGGCGCGCTCGAGCGCGCCGCCGGGGAGCGGACGCGGGCGGTGGTGCTCGTCCACCCGAACAACCCCACCGGCTCCTTCGTGCGCCGCGACGAGGCCGCGGCGCTCGAGGCGCTCGCGCTGGAGCGCGGCCTCGCCCTGATCGTCGATGAGGTGTTCGGCGACTACACGCACGGGGTCCTCGCCCCGGACCGCCTGCCGAGCTTCGCCGGCCCGCGGCAGGCGCTGACGTTCGTGCTGAGCGGGCTGTCGAAGGTGATGGCGCTGCCGCAGCTCAAGCTCGGCTGGATCGCCGTGTCGGGGCCGCCGGCGCTCGCCGCCGCGGCGGTCGAGCGGCTCGAGATCATCGCCGATACCTACCTCTCGGTCGGCACGCCGGTGCAGCTCGCGCTGCCGGAGATCCTCGCCGCGCGCGCGCCCGTCCAGCGCGCGATCCAGGCGCGCGTGCAGGCGAACCTGGCGGCGCTCGACGCGGCGATCGCGGCGCGGGGCGGCGGCGCGGTCCGGCGGCTCCCGGTCGATGGCGGCTGGTACGCGACGCTGGAGGTGCCGCGCGTGTTCGACGAGGACGGCTGGGTCGAGCTCCTCGTGCGCGACGAGGGGGTCATCGTCCACCCCGGCTATTTCTTCGACATGCCGCGCGACGGCTTCCTCGTCGTCGGCCTCCTGCTCGAGCCGGCCGTGTTCGCGGAAGCCGCCGCGCGGCTCGCGGACCGGCTCTCGCGCGCGATCAGCGGTGGATGAGGACCACCGTGGATCGGCCGGCGTCACGGGAGGCCCGCAGGCCGTGCCACCCCTCCGGGACCTGTGGATCGGTCCAGGCGAACATCTGCTTCGCGTCGATCGGGGAGAGGTTGACGCAGCCGCCGCTCTTCAGCTCGCCCCACGCGTCGTGCCAGTACGCGCCGTGCAACGCGTGGGGGCCGCTGAAGTTCTGCACGAACTGCACGTCGGAGTGGACGATGTTGTCGTTCGTGCTGGACACCATCGTCGCCGTCACGAACTTGCCGTCGATGCGGAAGCGCCCCGTCGGCGTCGCGGCGGTCTCGATCGCCGGGATGCCCTTCCTCGGGACGCCGCCGCGCCCGGGCGAGATGAGCGTCGCGAAGACCGGGGTGAGCTCCTCGTACGCGACGAACCAGCCGCCGAGCACGCTCACCTCGATCCACTTTCGCGGCGGCGAGGAGGGCTCGTTCTCGCCGTCGAGCGGGGCGCGCTTCGCCGCCTCGATCACCACCGCGTCGTCCGCGAGCACGTAGATCCCAGGCTCCTGCGTCTCGAGGTACCGCGCGTCTCCCTGGACCTCGGCGCGACCCGTGAGCCCGACCCACGCGAGCCGCGCGAAGGACGCGCCGGTCGGCTCGATCTGACCGCCCGCGCCGCGCTGGTACTTGGGCCGCTCCGTCTTGCGGAAGAACGCGAGCGGGAGCGAGCGCCCGTCCTTCAGCCAGACGCCCTGGAACCTCGATCGCGGGTACGGCTTGAGCCGATCCTTCGGCATGTACGCCTGGTCCGACGTCACGACCCAGGTCCGATCCAGCGCGTCGAACGCTCGGGTGAACCCCACGGTCGAGCCGTTCACGATCCGGTCCCGGCCCTCGCGCACGAGGTCGCCGAAGGGGAACAGCGCCGGGGCAGCGACGCCCGCCGGCCTCAGGTCGACGCCGACGAGGGCCTCGTCGATCTCCCGGACGGCCTCGTCGGTCAGGCTGCCGGCGGCGCGCGCCTTCGCGACGTTCGCGAGGTGCTCCTCGAGATCCCACTCGGCGCGCCGCTGCTCCTTCGCGCTCGGGAGCCGCGGGTAGCGCGGCGCGCCGGTCGACTCGGCGTACTCGTAGGGCCACGGGGAGTCGACCTTGGGCGCGTGGGGGCGCAGCGCGACGACGATGGGGTCGTTCGGGTCGACCGTGGCGCTGGCGCCGGCGCAGATGTACCCCCGCGGCTCGACGGCGTACCAGGCGTCGCAGCCCTCGCCGCGCGTCCGCGCAGCCTCGACGCTGCCGCCGCGCAGCGCGACCGAGCCGCCGAGCCCCAGGTAGCCGCTCCACCCCCGCGTCGGGTACGGGCCGGGGCTGATCCAGGCGAACCGCGCCTTCGAGTAGATGCGCGCGACCTCCCCGGCCGCACCCGCGGCGGCCGTCCCTTCGGCCTCCGCCGGAGCCGGCGCCTTCGCGCGCTGCGCGCCGTCGTCCGGCGCGGCCCGCTCGGCGTCCGCGCGCTGCGCGCCGTCGTCCGGCGCGGCCCGCTCGGCGTCCGCGCTGGCCTGCGCGGCGCCCGGCGCAGCGGCGCCCGGCGGAGCCGGCGCGGGCGCGTCTTCCTGAACTTCCGCCTCGGGAGCGGCAGGCGCGGCCGCGGCGGCGGGGCTCTCTTCGGAGCATCCGGCGGCGCCCCCCGACGCGACCACCCACGTCAGGACCGCGAGGAGCAGGGAGGACGGTGACCTATCCACAAGGGCAGGAGACTACTTGCCGGACGCCGCGGCGGACAAGCGGACGGCGACCCGCCCCTGCGTCACCCGCCCCGCGATCGTCGGGCAGGGCCTACAACCTGCCGAGCACGGCCACCACGAGCAGGATGACCCCGACGACCGCCGCGGTGATCATCATGAGCCTCATCAGCCGCGGCTTCAGCCACCGCCACAGGACGAGACGAGCCACCTTCCACAAGAGCACCAGGATCTGCCGGAGGACCTTGCCCACGGCGAGAGCGTAGCGCAGTCGAGCGGCGCGCGCCCCAGCGAGAGCAGGAGATTTCACGCTCGCTGGCCGGGACCCGCGGCCGCACCTCGCGCCGACCGGCCCTGGACGGCAGGGCGCGGGCGGCGGGCCCGTCCGGTCGGCCTCCACCGTCGATCGCCGCCCGCGCAGCGGCGCAGCGACGCGGCGGCGCGGCGGTAGGCGAGCGGCGGCGCCCGGCGTCAGTCGATGTCGACGCTGACCTTCGAGGCGTAGCTGCCAGGGGAAGGGAACGTGATGTCGCGGAGCGCGCCGGCGACACACTCGGCCGCGTCCTCGCCCCGTTCGTCGGCGCTGGAGACGCCCACCGCGAGCGGCTTGCCGTCGGTGTCGATGTAGAGCGTCGCCTTGAGCTGGCTCGCGCCGGCCTGGCTCCGGCAGGACTCGAGCGCCGGCCGCGCCTTCTTGTACGGCGTGCCAAGCTGGTCGGGCGTCCACGGCACCGGCGGACGCTCGTCGCTGCTCGGCTCGAACGTGAAGCTGTTCTCGGCGAGGCCCTCGCCGCCGACCGGCTTCGGCCACCGCGTCGCCTTGAGGACGCTCAGCATGCACGCCTCGGTCTCGCGATCGCCGAGCGTCGACTCCTTCACGAACGCCCAGCGGGCCGCGCCCTCCTCCGTCACCCGGACCTTGAACCGGATCTCGCCGCCGAGGTAGGGGATGCGCCGGACGCCCTTCTCGTAACAGCTCGAGAGGCGACGCGAGGCGCGCTCGAACGCCGCTTGCACCTTCTCCTCGCTCATCGCGCCGATCTCGGCGCTCGCGCTCATCGACGGGCGCGACGCATCTTGCGGGCCTTCATCGCGCATCACCGGCGCCTGAGGCGCGGGCTCGGCGCCGCCGCAGCCCACGAGGGCAACGGGCGCGGAGAGACAAACGAGGGGGATCGATCCTTTGAAGAAGCGAATGAATTTCATGCGTCGACAGGAAATCTATACGAGCCCTGTCTTCCGGCGAAAGGAGGGCGTTGAAGGTGAGATGCACCTCCAGTGCCCCTGATAGTTTCTACGCCATCGCGAAATTCGACGCGCCGCTCCGTACACGCGTCGTCTCCGAGAGGAGGCGTCCGTGGCGCACACGGTAGAAGCGCAGCGGCGCATGTCCGTCCACGAGCGCCTGCGCGCAGAAGATCCGAGGCGGCGCGCCGGCGCGCACAGGGGCATCGTTCTCGCGGTGTGTGTGGCCGTGAATGACGTGGAGATGGTCGTGCTCGTGGAGCAGCGCCATCAGCTCGGCGCAGTTGATGAGACCGTCGAGCCACTGCCATGCGCCGATGGGGTGGCGGAGCGGCGGGTGATGCTGCGCGAGCACCAGCGCGTTGCCCGACCGCCGCGTCTCGGCGGCGAGCGCGGCGACGTGCGCGAGCTCGCGGGCCGCGATCGCGCCCGCCGAGCGGGTCACCGGCTGCATGATCGCGGTGGAGACGGCGGTCACGATCGCCCCGGGGAGGGCGACCGTCGTCCCCGGCCCGCTCGTCGCCGCGAAGGGGCACAGCGGGCCGCCGAGGGCGCGCTCCCACGCGTCGCCTCCGGCGTAGGCGTCGTGGTTGCCCGGCACGAGGGTGACGTGCTCCGGCGCCCAGCCGCTCTCCGCCAGCACCGCGGCGAGCACCTCGAACTGGGCGGGGGCGCCGTCCTCGGTGAGGTCGCCGGTGAGCACCAGGTGATCCGCGCCGCTCCGCCGCGCCTCGACGAGCGCGGCCAGCGCGCGGCCGCGGCGCTCGGCCGCGTCGATGGGGCGGCCGAAGCTCAGGTAGCGGAGCCGCCAGCGCTCGGCGCCGCGGCGCCGGTCGTGATCCGCCTCGAGGAGATGGAGATCGGTGAGGTGTGCGATCGTCGTCATCGGCGCCCATCGTGCTTCCTGCCCCACGTCGTTTTCGCGACATCAACGCAAGCTCTCGACGACGCAGCTCGAGGCCGCGCAGCGCGCGCCACCATCCGGACGCGCGCGCCGACGCACGAGAGCGAGCTCGACCGGGCGCACGTCCTCGACGGGGCGAGCCGGGGACGTGCGCGGCGCGCCGCGCCGCCTAGGGGGCGGTCGCGGTGATCTCGGGGACGGGCAGATCGCCCTCGGTGACCTCGTCCCGCTCGCGGTTGCCCTGGAAGGTGTTGTCCTTCTCGACCGCCGGCGCGCGCGCGCCCTGCAGGACCAGGCCGAACCGGTTGCCGGTGGCGCGAGAGCGCGCGAGCGCGCCGTCGCTGTCGCTGAAGAGCAGGCCGGCGCGCGCGCAGCCCTCGACCTGCGCCGCGCTCACCTCTGCCGTCGAGCCGAGGGCGAGCAGGCCGTCCCCCATGTCCGGGACGAGCTCCGCTTGCGGGGCGTCGCCCACGGCCGAGAACGTCCCGATCTCGACGCCGCGGACGAGCGTCTCCTCGATCGCGCTCGGCGAGGACAGCAGCAGCACGCCCGCGGCGCGGCTCGCCAGCACCGCCGTCCTCTGGACCACGAGGCGCTTCGCCCCGCTGCTCAGCAGGCCGACGCCGCCCGCACCGCCGCGCTCCTCCGGGCCCGTGCCCTCGATGAGGCTGCCCGAGAGCTCGAGGCGCGCTCCCCTGATCGCGGCGACCCCGGCGACGTGGCCCGCCGCGACGTAGGTCGACGTCAGCGTGGCGCCGGCGGCCTGCACCAGCACGCCGGCCGAGAGCTCCGGATCGATCGGGCTCGCGCGCGTGCCCTCGACGATCACGCCGCCGGCGGCCAGCGTGCCCCCCGACACGAGCAGGCCGGCGTCGCCGGCCTGGAACACGACGTCCGACGAGAGCGACAGCGAGCCGCCCCGCTGCTCCACGGCGTAACCGGGGCGGTCGGTGCCGGCGGCGCCCGCGCCGTGGAAGAGGTTCCCGGAGGCGTCGACCTCGGTCCCGGCGTCCGCGACCGTGAGCTGCGCGTCGCACGCGCCGGAGAGCACGTTGGACTTCAGCGTCGCGCGGGCGCCCTGGTCCGCCTTGACGTCGCTCGAGCCCGGCGCGCCCTCGGGCGGGGCGGCGATGAGGTTCCGCGTCGCCGCGAGCGCCGCGCCGGCGCCCGTCACCAGCGCGCCCACGTGGTGGTGGACGAGGGCGTTCGCGCTGAGCCGCAGCGCGCCCGCGTCGACGAGCGCGCCGACGGCCTCGCCCGCGTCCGCCTGCGAGGCGGTGACCTCCAGCAGGTTGCCCTCGGCCGTCACCTCCTGCGCCTCGGAGCTGACCCTCAGGTTGATGGTGCCGTCGAGCAGCGCGTTCTCGGTGAGCCGCGCGCTCGCCCCGGAGAGGACGAGCACGCTGGTCAGGACCTCGCCCGCGCCGCCGCTCGGGCGCGTCGCCTGGACGACGCTGCGGGACAGGTCGAGGTGCGCGCCCGGGTGCGAGACGACCACGACGCCGCTGCCGCTCGCGCCCGCGACGTGGACGTCGCGCACGGAGGCCTGCGCCGCATCGACAAACAGCCCGATGGACGCGCTGGCCACGCTCACGCCGCGCACGCCGGCGCCCTCGACGTCGTGGATCCAGATCGTGCTGAGGTTGCCCGTCTCGTCGCTCTGCGTGCCCCGGAGCGTGACCTTGGAGGCGCACCGGCCGACGAGCTCGATGGGCCTGTCGATCTCGACCGCCTCGTCGTAATCGCCCTCGGCCAGGACGATGCGCCCGCCGTCCTGCACCTGCGCCAGCGCCGCCGCGACGGTCGCGAACGGCTTCACCCGAGACCCGTCGCCGCCCCCGCCGCCGTGGCCCGGATTGACGTGCACGTCGCCGGGCATCTCGACGAGTTGACCCCATGTGTCCTCGCCGCAGCCGTCGGGCCCGTCCATCGAGACACACCCCGCCTGCGGGACGGCGAATGTCCCCGGCGGGCACACGGCCATGGTGGGACGGCAGCCGTCAGCTCCCATGAACTCCGCCGCACAGCCGGAGATCCCGACGTCCACGCACCCCTCGTCGTGCTTCGGGGCCGTCCCGGGCGAGCACTTCTCGAGCGCGGGGCGGCAGAGGCCGTCGTCCTCGATGAAGTCCTCGGCGCAGCCCTGAATGCCCACCGAGACACAGCCGCTCGAGCTGCTGAGTTGATCCGGGGCGCACGCGGGCGCGCTGTCGTCGATCGCCGGTACCTCCAGGGGCGCAGGGAAATGGGTGCCCTCGCAGCCGAGGAGCGTGGCCGCGCCGAGACTGACAACAAGAGCGGAGAGACGCCGGGGCGTCGCGGGTCCGAGCTTCGCGCGCAACACCCCATCAACGTAGCAGATGAAGGCGCCGCGCATACCGGTGGTGCGCTCTTTTTCACCGCGTTTCGCGCGCGTTGAGCGCTTTGAGCGCGTTGCGCCGCGCTGCGCCGCGCTGCGCCGCGCGCCGTTCGTCGCGATCATCGCCGCTCGAGACCGGACATTCACGGTCGTGACCCGGACAGCGGCGATGCGTCGTCCGGCCCCGCGGCCCCGCCGGAGCGTCCGTGTGCGGCGTACACCTCCTCTCCCGGGCGCTGTGCGCGCGGGCCCGGCGATCCCGGAAGGCGGCTCACTGGACGCCTGCCGTGCGCGCGGGTCGGAGCGGCCGTCGCGGCGTTCGTCGATGGACGGAAGACGAAACTTGGGCCAACCTCGAGGCATGACGACGTGCAGGGAAGAAGCTCTCCGCTGGGTCCACCGCTACGCCATCGGCGGCGCCGCGTTCGCGGCCCTCCCGCTTCCGGTCTCGACGTCCGCAGGGCTCGTCGCGATCGAGACCCACATGATGTCGATGGTCGGCGAGATCTACGGCGAGAGCGTCGGATCCGTGGCGACGACCGCCGCCGGCGGGAGCTTCGCGATCCTCGGGCAAGGGCTGAAATTTCTCGCCACCCGGGCCGTCGGCTTCGTCCCCCTGATCGGGCCGGCCATCAAGATGACCATCGCGGGCCTCACCATCGAGGCGATCGGCCGCGGCGTCGTCGGGCACTTCGAGCGCAAGTACCCGGGCAAAATTTTCCACCGAGCTTGAGCGCGCCGCGCGCCGCGCGCAGGGCGCCGCGCGCAGGGCGCCGCGCGCAGGGCCAGGCGCGGCGCGCGCCCGGGAGGAGCACGCGCCGCGCAGCATGGGTGTAGGTCAGTCCTCTTCGCAGCCGGAGCAGGCGAGGGGGCACGTCCCGTTCACGGGCGTCTGGCAATGCAGGTCGGGCGCGTCGGCGCTGGTGCCGTAGTCGCAGCAGAGCTCGATCGTGGCATCACAGCACTTGAGGCCGCAGCAGATGCCCTCTTCGCAGCCGAAGCCGGGATCGCAGGCGTCCCTGCACTCGCCTTGAATGCAGGCCTGATCCGCCGCGCAATGGTTGCCGCACTCACCGCAGTTGAACGGATCGTTGAGCAGGTTGACGCAGGTCTCCGGGCCGCCGCAGCACGTGAGGCCCTCCGCGCACGTGCACACCACGCCGCCCCCGCCGCCGTCGCCGCCCGTGCTCGCCGTGGACGCCGGCGAGCCGCCCTCGCCGCCGCCCGAGGTCGAGCCGGTGACGTACACCGCGGGAGGATTCACGGTGCCGGGGTCGGCTTCACATCCAGCGACAGCGAACAATGCGGCCAACGACACCAACGCGATGACCCGATGACAGTGCATGAGCACCTCCAAGCCGAGATTCAACCTACCACGGCGGGTCGAGGTCACACGAGGTTCCTGGTGCACGACGCGGCGCGTGCTGCGCCGCCGCGCGCGTCAAGCCGGCGGCGCAGCGTCTGCGACATCAGGGGTTGATGAGCTTGCAGTCCGACAGGAGCCCCGAATACCAGTCATCCGCCCTGTCGAGCCAGGCACCCTCGCTCGACCAGCGGATGCCAGGCCGCTTCATCCTGCCCTCGACGGTGTAGGTGCACTTCACCGCAAACCGTGCGGACGGCAGCGTGCCCGTGAGGGCGGGCTCGCTCCAGAGGCCGGCCGCGAGGAACTGCACCCTGTCCGTGGTGGTGTAAGGGCGGAGCAGCTTCTTTTCGTCGGCGTCGCCCTTCGACCAGCCCTTCGTGGGCGACTCGAACGCACAATGCCGCCCGTTGATCTCCTCGGCCGACCAGCAGGCGAGATCCTTGATGTCCGAGGAGACGAGGGTGACCTCGACCTGGGACTTGTCCCCGGTCTTCCACTTGGGCCCGGCGGTGCCGCCCGCGGGCTCGCGCCCGAAAAAGGCGAACGCGCCGGCGAGGCCGCCGATGATGATGAGGAAGAGGATCATGCTCTTGCCGAGCGAGCCGCCCTGCGGATGGGCGGTCGCGCGCGGCCGCGCCCCGGGCTTCTTGCCCGCCGCGCGCCGCGCAGCGCCCGCCTGCTTCGTGGGCCTCGAGGGCGCGGAGGGCGCGGTGGCCGCCGCGCGGCGCTCGCCTTCCCCCTCGGTCGTGGCGTCGTCAGCGTTGCGCGCATCGGCCTCGTCGGCGGAGGTGTCGTCCGTTCCGGGGTCGTGGCGGTCTTTGTCGTCGGAGCTCGTAGCCATCGGGGCGCTTTATGTACCGGAGCGCGCCCGCGACTCAAGCGTTCCGTGGGCCGCGTCGCAGGTCGCGATCGTGCGTCCCATCCCGCAGGGCATGATGTAGGCTGCGACGCCGATGACCACCGATGCCAGAAATCCTCGCGCGCGCATCCTCGGCACAGGCCGCTCGCGGCCGCTGGTCGCGCCGGAGGACGCGGCGCCCGCGGAGGCGCCGCTCCCGGACGGCGGCGCCGGCGAGGCGAGCGCGGCGCCGCGCGGGGCCGCGGCCGGGGAAGTGACGAGCGACCTCGCGGCGAGGGCGGCGAAGGCGGCCCTCGCCGCGGCCGGCCTCGGGCCGGGCGACGTGGAGATGCTCATCGTCGCCACCTCGAGCGGCGACGCGCCGATGCCCGCGACGGCGGTGTACGTGCAGCAGAAGCTCGGGGTCGAGTCCGTCCCGTCGTTCGACCTCTCCGCCTCGCTGGCGGGCTTCGTCTATGGACTGTCGGTGGCGAACCAGTTCGTCTCGGCCGGAACGCTGCGGCACGTGCTGGTCGTCGGCGCGGACATGCTCTCGCGCCGCGTGGATCCGCGCGACCGGACCTCGGCCCAGCTCTTCGGCGACGGCGCGGGCGCGGTCGTGGTCGGGCCGGCGGCCGGGGACGGGCGCGGGATCCTCGGCGTGAGCCTCCGCGCCGACGGGAAGAAGGCCGACGTGCTGCAGGTGCCCGGCGGCGGCTCGGCGGAGCCGCTCACGCAGGAGCGGCTCTCGGCCAGGCGGCAGTACCTGCGCGCGAAGGTGCCCGAGCTGCGGCAGGCCGTCGAGGAGCATCTCGGCGCCCAGGCCGCGGAGGCGCTCGCGGCGGCGGGGCTCACGCCCGCGGACCTCGACTGGGTGATCCCCCACCACGCGGACGACCACGTCGTGGCTTGCCTCTCCGAGCGCCTCGGCTGCCCGCGGGAGCGCATCCTCGGCGCGGGCTCGACGTGCGCGGGCGCGGGCGCGGTCGCCATCACGCTGGACGAGGCGCTGCGCGACGGCCGCGTCCGGGCCGGGCATACGGTCCTGCTGTGCGCGCTGGGCGGCGGCCTCGCCTGGGGCAGCGCGGTGCTCCGCATGTGAAGGCCGCCGGCGCGGCGCGCCGGTCCCATGGGAAGGACGCCGGCGCGGCGCGCCGGCGGGTCACACGCCGGCGGCGACGTCGGCGATCACGCCGCGTAGCCACGTGTGCCCCGGGTCGGCCTCCAGCCGCTCGTGCCAGACCATCCCGACCTTCGCGGCGGGCAGGGCGATCGGCGGCGGGTAGATGCGCAGGCCGAACGAGGCGGCGAACGGCTCGGCGACGCGGCGGCTGAGCGCCGCGACGAGGTCGGTCTGCGCGACGAGCGCGGGGACGAGCAGGAAATGCGAGACCCGGACGCCGACGGTCCGGCGGAGGCCGTGGGCGGCGAGGGCGCGATCGACGCCGGTCGGGCCGTCGTCCCGCTCCGAGACCACGACGTGAGGGGTCTCCACCCACGCCTTCGTCGTGAGCCGGGCGCGGATCCTCGGGTGGCCGCGGCGCGCGATGCACACGAACCGCTCCTCGAAGAGGCGGGTCCGGCCGTGGCGCGGCGGCACGCGGTCGAAGTAGCCGAGGACGAGGTCGACCTCGCCGCGCGCGAGGGTGTCCGGGACCTCGTGCAGCCCCCACGGCCGGACCTCGAGGCGGATGCCAGGGGCGTCGCGCGCGAGGCGGGCGAGCAGCGGCGGGAGCAGGACGAGCTCGACGTAATCGCTCGCCGCGAGGACGACCGTGCGCTCCGCGGACGCGGGGTCGAACCGCGGCTCCGCGAACGCCTCGGCGAGCGTGGCGAGGCCGCGGCGCACCGGCTCGGCGAGGGCGAGCGCGCGCGGGGTCGGGGTCACCCCGCGCCGGCCGCGCACGAAGAGGGGATCGCCGAAGAGCGCGCGGAGCTGGCGGAGGGCGTTGCTCATCGCGCTCTGGGTGACCCCGACCCGCGCGGCGGCGCGCGTGACGTGCCGCTCGGCGAGCAGGGCGTCGAGCGCGACGAGCAGGTTCAGGTTCACGGTCGAGAGATTCACGTTCGTGATGATACCTCATCACGATCATTCGTTGGATAACGGAGGCGCGAGCGCGCAGATTCCCCTCGTCGACGGCGCGGAGAGAGGTCCGGCCGTCCGCGCGAGGAGCGGTTTATGTCGAACGAGAGGGTGTCGAACGAGATCGGGATCGAGGAGCTGTCGGAGCGGATCGGCCGGGGCGACGGCCTCGTGGTGGCGGAGGTGCTGCCCGCGCCCTACTACGCGGCGGGGCACTTGCCCGGGGCGGTGAACCTGCCGCTCGACGGGCTCGAGAGGACCATCGCGGAGGTCGCGCCCGGGCGGGACACGCCCATCGTCGTCTATTGCTCGGGGCCGACCTGCCGGAACTCGCACACGGCCGCGGCGCGGCTCGCCGCGCTCGGCTACGGGGCGGTCCGGGTCTTCACTGGCGGCAAGGCGGCCTGGCGCGACGCGGGGCTCGTGATGGAGCGCGCCGCGGCGGCGGCGGAGGTGCAGCGATGAGCGCCGCGGCGACGACCGCGGGGGCGGTGAGCGCGGCGCCGGCGCTGCTCGCGCGGCTCGTGAAGACGGAGGACGACCGCGTGGCGTTCGCGCTCCGGATCGTGCTCGCGGCGGTGATGTTCCCGCACGGCGCGCAGCACCTCGCGGGCTGGTTCGGCGGGTTCGGGTACGCCGGGACGCACGGCTGGATGGTGTCGATCGGGATCCCCGGGCCGCTGGCGACGCTGGCGATCGCGACGGAGTTCTTCGCGCCGCTCGCGCTGCTCGCCGGCGTCGGCGGGCGGATCGCGGCGGCCGGGCTCGGCGCGATCCTCCTCGTCGCGGCGACGACCCACGCGCAGCACGGGTTCTTCATGAACTGGCTCGGGAGCCAGGCGGGGGAAGGGTGGGAGTACCACGCGCTCGGGCTCGCGATCGCCGCGGCGGTCGTCGCGCGCGGGAGCGGGGCGTGGTCGGTCGATCGGCGGCTCGGCTGATCGGCGGGCGGAAGGCAGGCAGGGTCACCTCCACGGCGCGCGCCGCCCGGCCGCTCCGCGGGGGTGATCCTGCCGAGTCCGCGACGGATCACTTCCCCCCTGCGGCCCGCAGAAGTAGACGGCCTCTCCCGCGGGACTCACCCCGAGATCAGGAGGCCTCATGAACGATGCGCCGCTCTACAAAGACCAGAAGCAACCCGTGGACAAGCGGGTGGAAGACCTCCTGAGCCGGATGACGCTGGACGAGAAGGTCGGTCAGCTGATGCAGCTCGACGCCCAGGGGGACCTCGAGGACGCCATCGGGCGGATGAAGGTGGGCAGCCTCCTTCACTGCAACGGCAAGGACGCGGACGTGGCGATCCGGCGGGCGCTGGGCACCCGCCTCGGCATTCCGGTCCTCATGGCCGACGACGGCATCCACGGCCACTCGTTCTGGGCCGGGGCCACGATCTTCCCGACGCAGATCGCGATGGCGTGCAGCTGGGACACGGGGCTCCTGGAGCAGGTGGGCCGGGTGACCGCCGCCGAGATGCGCGCCACCGGCCTCAAGTGGACCTTCTCCCCCGTCCTGTGCCTGCCGCGCGATCTCCGCTGGGGCAGGGTGGGAGAGACCTTCGGCGAGGATCCGTTCCTGATCGGCGAGCTCGCCTGCGCGATGATCAGGGGTTATCAGGGCAAGGGCCTCGACGATCCGGACGCGGTGCTGGCCACGGCCAAGCACTATGCGGGGTACTCCGAGACGGTGGGCGGCCGCGACGCCTCGGAGGCGAACATCTCGCAGCGTTACCTGCGCTCTTATTTCCTGCCGCCCTTCGAGAGGGCGGCCCGGAGCGGCTGTATGGCCTTCATGACGGGATACCAGTCGATGGACGGGATCCCGGCCACGGCGAACCGCTGGTTGATGACGGAGGTCCTCAAGGAGGAGTGGGGATTCCAGGGGATCGTCGTGACCGACTGGAACAACGTGGGCAACCTCGTGCTCGATCAGAAGGTCTGCAAGGACATGGCCGAGGCGGCCGCGGTGGCGGTCAAGAGCGGCAACGACCTGATGATGGCGACCCCGCAGTTCTACGAGGGGGCCCAGGAGGCGGTGCGGCGCGGGCTGCTCTCGGAGGCCGAGATCGACGCGGTGGTGCGGCGCGTGCTCGCCCTCAAGTTCTCGATGGGGCTCTTCGAGGACCCGGGGTACAGCAGCGAGGAGCGGATCAAGGAGGTGATCGGGTGCGCGGCGCACCGGGACCTCAACCTGGAGGTGGCCCGAGCGTCGCTGGTCCTCCTGCAGAACAACGGGATCCTGCCGCTCGCGGACGGGGGCGCCGCCGCGGGGGAGGGCGCGGCAAAGAAGCCGCTCCGGCGGATCGCGGTGATCGGCCCGAACGCCGACGACACCATCGCCCAGCTCGGCGACTGGTCGCTCGGATCGGGGCAGATGAACGGGGCCAACGGGCCCCAGCACCCGCGCTCGAGCGTCGTCACGATCCTGGACGGGATACGGGAGCTCGCGCCCGCGGGGTGCGAGGTGGTGGTTGCCGCGGGCTGCTCGGTGGTCACCGACGACGAGTCGGGCATCGCCGAGGCGCTGGAGCTCGCGCGGAGCGCCGACGTGGTGGTCCTCGCCCTCGGGGATCGGATCGAGTACATCGGCGAGACGAAGAGCACCGCCACGCTCGAGCTGATGGGCGGACAGAGGGCCCTCGCGGACGCGATCGCGAGGAGCGGCACGCCCGCGGTGGTGGTCCTCGTCAACAGCAAGCCGCTGGTCCTGCCGCGCTCGGCGCTCGGCATGGCGGCGATCGTCGAGGCGTTCAACCCGGGGATGATGGGCGGCCGGGCCGTGGCCGAGCTGATCTTCGGGCGGATCAACCCCTCTGGCAAGCTGACGATCTCGTTCCCCGTCCACGTGGGCCAGCAGCCGGTTTATTACAACCAGACCCGCGGCCAGCACGGCAATCGCTACGCCGACCTCACCCAGGAGCCGGCGTTCGCGTTCGGCTTCGGCCTGAGCTACACGCGCTTCACCTACGCGGACCTGAAGGTCCTCACGCCGCGCCTCGGGCGCGACGGCGCCGCGTCGTTCGAGGTGACGGTCACCAACACGGGGGCGCGCGATGGGGTGGAGATCGTCCAGCTGTACATCGAGGACCTGGTGACGTCGTCGACGTGGGCGGTCAAGGAGCTCAAGGCGTTCCGCCGCGTGAGCCTCGCCGCCGGGGAGGCGCGCGCCGTGCGCTTCGACGTCCCTGCCGCGGAGCTGTCGATCGTGGACGCCGGAGGGCGGCGCACGGTGGAGCCGGGGGAGTTCCGCGCCCATATCGGCGCCTCGTCCCGGCCGCAGGATCTGCTGAGCGCCGTGTTCGCCGTGGAGTAGCCGTGGAGTAGCCGTGGAGTAGCCGTGGAGTAACAAGAGGGGGCGACCTCCGCGCGCCGAACCTCACATCCAGAGTCGCGCCACCACGCCGTACGTCCCTGGTCCAGGAGAGCCGCCTTCGTCGCCGCCGCCGATCACGACCTTGTGACCCGGGTAGACCGCGACGCAGCGAATGCTGCCGTACTCGCCGACATACAGGGAGGACACCCCGCCGGTGCCGAAATGGGGATCCGGCGCGCCGTCCCGCGTGGTGCGCGCGAGCACCGGCCCGGCCGTGGCGCCGCCCCTCGTGTTGCCCACGACGAGGAGCCGGCCGTCCGGGAGCAGGACCATGTCCTCGGCGACATCGTCGCCGCCGGTGACCGGGATCGTGGCGACGCCTTCCGTGCCAAAGCTCGAATCCAACGATCCATCCGCGAGCAGGCGGACGAGCTGAAAGTCGATGTTGCCGCCGGCGTTCGAGTCGCCTGCCACGACGATGCGGCCGTCGGGCAGGAGCGCGACCGCCGCCGCGCGCTCGTCGGAGCCCGGCGATTCGATGAGCCGGTGACCGCCTGTGCCGAACGACGTGTCGAGCTGGCCGTCGGAGAGGAAACGGGCGACGACGAGGTCGCCCTCGCCCTCGGCGCCCGCCTGGCCTGCCACGATGATCCGGTCCCGGCTGTCCACCGCGATGGCCCGCGCGCTGGACGGCTCGTCGAGCGCCCACGTCGCGTACCCGTCCGGCGCGGCGAACGTGAGGTCGAGATCGCCGCTCGACGTGGCGCGCGCCACCATGAGCCGGTCGTCTCGCTGGCCAGCGACGAGGATCCTGTCGTTCGCCAGGACCAGCCCGTCCGACACCTGCTCGAGGCCTCCCAGGTCGATCAGGCTCTTGCCGCTCGCGCCGAAGAGAGGGTCGCCGAGCCCGCCTGCAGCCCCGGGACGGACGAGCGCGATGTCTGCCGCGCCGGACTCCTCGTGCGAGCCCACGGCGATGATCCGGCCATTCAGCTGATGTCCCACGGCCACGGCACGGGAGCTCGCTCCGCTGGAGCTGCCGAGGCGGGCCTTCATGACCGCACCCTCGGCAAACCCGGGATCGAGCTCTCCGCTGCTGGTCAGGCGCGCGATCGCGAAGGAGTACCCGCCGAGGCCGCCGGCGCCCGAGCCGGCCGCGACGATCCGCTCGCCCACGACGTCGAGATCGAAGAACCCGCCGCCGTCGTCGCTGCCGAAGCTGGCCCGGGCGACGCCGGTCGTCGCGGCGCCGAACGTCTCGTCGAGGGCGCCGGGACGGCCGGTGACGATCGCGTCCGTCACCGAGCCCGTCCTCGGCTCCAGATCGCCGGACGTGGCCTCGAGAGCAAACGAGAGCTCCGCGCCGAGCACGAGAGGGGCCTCTGCCCCGACCACCACCTCGCCGCGCGTCTGCCCGCCAGGGATCGTCACCGACTCGACGAGCAGGCCTGCAGGAGCGCTCCTCGGCTCCACCGTCACCTCTCCGTCGAAGCCGCCCTCGCGCCGGATCTCGACCTCGATCACGTTGTTGCCCCCGAGGGGGACCGCGACGTTCGACGAGAGAATGGTGAACGAGAATCCCTCGGCGACAGGACCCGAGCCGGTGCTGCTGGCGCCGCCGGCGCCGCTGCTGGAGGCCTCCGCGGGCGCCCCGCCCTGTCCTGGGTGTCCGCCGGCGCCGCCCGGATCTTCGTCGATGGTAACGTCCCGGATCCCCAAGATATTTTGACACCCGCTCGACGCGAGCGAGAGGGACGCGAGCGACAGATGAAAGCCGATCACGAGGCGCCAGCGCGATCTCATCGCATTCATCCTGCCAGCTCCGTTCGTGAAGTCAATCGGCCCGCGCGGCCGAGCACGAGTCGATGGACGACGAGCTTGCCTGTCGTGGTGCTCGCGTGGATGATGGGCGTCGCGTCGCGTCGCGGCGGGGGCGCGCGACACTCACCTTCTTCGTTCTGGGACCTTCCATGCTGAACCTGCTTCTCCGTCTCTCCCCGCACCGCCCCGCTGTCCGCCTCGAGGTCCTCCGGCGGCGCGACTTCACCGAGGGCCGCCTGCGCGAGCTCCACGCCCTCTCGAACGCGCTCATGGCCGAGGAGTTCGACCATTTCCGCGTCCACGCGGAGACCAACGACGTCGTCCACGTCTTCCGCCGCGCCGACACGGGCGCGATCGTGGGCTTCCAGTTCTGGAAGACCGCGCCCATCGCCCTGCCGCGCAGCCGGGCCATCGTGGGCGGGAAGCTGCGGATCTCGCCCGACTTCCGATCTCGCGGTCTGCACCTCGTCTCGGGTCTTCTGTTCATGCTCGACGCGAAGCGCCGCGCCCCGCGGACCCGCTTTTACCGGCTCTCCATCGCCAGCCTCTTCGGCTTCGTCTCCATCACCGAGGCGCTCGCCCGATATCAGCTCTTCGACCCGAAGCGCCGGGGAGGGGAGGAGGACGAGGCCGTGCGCGCCGCGCTGATCGCGCTCGCCCGCGAGAGCCATTTTCACGTCGACGAAGAAACTGGCCTGTTCTTCGTCGACATCTTCATGACCGAGGAGACACTGGCCCGTTATCCGCCGCGTTACTTCGAGCGCCCCGCGGCCAAGGTCTACGCCGCGGCCAACCCCGATTTCCGCACCAACGGCTGTTACGTCGGCTTCTGGTTCCGCTTCACGAGCGACAACCTCCTCGCCCTGACCCGCGCGATCGCCCGGAAGCTCCTGTGACCGGCCGGGGGTTCGGAGCGCCTTGAAGAATGCTCTGTCGATCCGGCGGATCCAACCTCGATCCCCGGGCTCTCAGAGGCGCGCCTCCAGCGAGAGGGAGACGGCGAGGAGGGGGCGGCCGTAGCGGGTGGCGTCGGCGGCGGGGCCCGAGCCGGCGGCGGTGAGCTCAGGATACGGGATGTCGACGGCGGGGAGCGCGGCGCCGGCGAGGCCGCCAAGGCGGAAGCCCGCGTGATCGTGGACGAACCAGCGCAGGCCCGCCTCGAGGTGCGGGACGGCCGCCCACGCGGTGCCGGAGGCGCCGTCGAACACCGGTGACGCGAGGAGCGTCTGGTAGCGGAGGCGCAGCACGGACGCGCCCGCACCGAGCGTCACGAGGCCGTGGCCGCCCGCGAAGGAGAGCGCGCCGCCCGCCGCGGCGCCGACGAGCGCGACGCCGTGCTCGAGCCGCCCGCCGGGGACCTCCCAGGAGGTGCCGCCGAGCGTCGTGGTACCGCCCGCCGCGATGTACCAGCCGCGGAAGGTCGCGGACACGCCGATCGAGAGCGCCGGCGTCGGGGGGATCTCGCCGCCGGCCAAGAGCAGCGTGGGGCCGACCGAGGCGACGAAGCGCGTGGGGGGCCGCCCGTCGTCGCCGGCGCCTCGCGAAGGCTCGCGGGAGGGTGGGGGGGCGCCCGGCGCGGGCGCGCGGGCGGCGGGGGGCGCGGGGGATGCCGCCGTCGCGGAGGCGGCCGGGCTCGCGGAGGAGCCGCCGGCAGGGCTGGCCGTCGAGGGCGGGGCCTGGCCGCCGGCGTCGGTGCCAGCGGCCGGGGGAGGGAGCGCGTCGCGGTGCAGGAGGCGGGCGCGGAGCAGCTCGACGGCGGCCAGGGCGAGGACCTCGGGGCCCTCGCCGCGGCGCACAGCGACCTCGAGCTCGCCGCCTCCGTGCCGCGCGGCGAGGGCGATCGTCACGCGCTTTTGGGCCAGGACGACGCGCGCGTCGGCGTCCTCGGCGCCGCCCGTGGCGATGCGCACGTCGAGCGCGCGGAGCTCGTCGCGGATCCGCTGAAACGTCGCGTCCGCCGGGTCGCCGGAGAGGGCCACGATGGCTCGCGCGGACGCGCTGGCCCTGGCCGGCGCGGGCGGAGGCGCGGGCGGCGCGGGCGCGCTGGCCCTGGCCGATGCGGGCGCAGCCGCGGACGGCGCGGGCGCAGCCGCGGGCGGCGCCGCCGCGCCGAGGAGGCCCGGCAGGGCGCCGAGCACCGCAAGGAAGCGGACGCCGGCGCGGGCGGCGGCGCGGCGCGCCGGGGCGACCTCAGCGCCCATCGGCGAGGGAGCGCGCGAGGGGGGCGTAGGCGCCCTGGGGGTACTCGGCGAGGTAACGGAGCGCGTCGCGGCGCGCGACCTCCGGATCCCGCCGCTGCTGGAGCTCGAGGCTCCGCCCGAGCGCCTGCTCGCGCAGGGCGCCGCCCGGCACCTCGCGCAGGTAGGTGTCGAACCAGGCGAGCGCGTCGCCGGGATCGCCGAGCTGATCGGCGGCGAGCTTGCCGAGGAGGAACGCCGAGTCGCCGCGCGCGCCGTGCCGCTTGCGCAGGGCAAGGAGCGCGGCGCGCGCGACGCGCGGGCGCCCGGCGTACCGCGCGGCGTCGGCGAGCAGGCGGAGCTCCTGGGGCGTGGCGCGCGCGAGCACGGCGTCGACGCCCTGCCGCTCGACGGCCGCGAGCGCCTCCTCGTGGCGCCCCGCGCTCGCTAGGGGCTGCCAGCGCGGCCCGGTGTCCGTCGCGTCGAGCCCCGGCGCGCGCGGGTCGTTGACCCCGGGCGGCGCCGCGACCGCCGCGGACGCGTCCGCCGCGGGGGGAGCGGCGGCGCCGCTCGGCGCGGGGGCGCTCGGCGCGGTGATCGCGCTCGGCGCGGCGATCGCGCCCGGCGCGGTGATGTCGAGCCGATCGCCCGCGGACAGCCGCGCCGTCCCGAGCTCCGGGCCCGTCACCTCGACGCTCCCCTCGGCGAGCGTCAGCGTGAAGCGCCGCGCCTCGGGGGCCCAGCGCGCCTCGAAGCGCGTCCCGGTCACGCGCACCGCGTAGGGCCCGGCGTGGACGACCCAGCGCGTGTCGCTCCGGTGGACGACGTGGAAGTCCACGCCGCCCCGCTCCACACGCAGCTCCGCGCCGCGCGCGTCGGTCGCGAGGACCTGGAGCGCGGACCGCGCGTCGAGCCGCACCGAGGTCCCCTCGGCGAAGGTGAAGGCGAGGGGCGCGTCGCGCGCCTCGACCCGCGCGCCCGCGCCCGGCGCGGGCTCGCCCGCGGAGGCCGCGGCGCTGCTCGCGGCGAGCTCGCTCCCGGCCCCGGGCGCCCAGGCCGCGCGGAAGAGCGCGGCGCCGCCGGCCGCGACGAGCAGCGCGGCGGCCGCGGCCCAGGCGGCGAAGCGCGGCCGGCGCGGCGGGGCCTCGGCCTCGGCGGCGAAGAGCCGCGCGCGGGCCGCGGCGAGCGTCTCGGCCGGCCTCGCGTTCCGATCGGAGGTGCGGGCCACCTCGGCCCCGAGGGGCTCGATGCGTCGTGTCACGGGTTCCATCGCGTCCCCTCCTCGATCCAGGTCGCGAGCACAGGGTCTCGCTGGGCGGCGCTCACGAAGCGCGCCTCGGCCCGGGCGATCCGCCGCTTGATCGTCGCCAGCGACACGCTGCAGGCGGCCGCCGCCTCGGTGAGCTCCATCCCCTCGATGTAGCGCAAAGCGAAGGCTACGCGCTCGTCGAGCGGGAAGGACTCGAGCAGCCGGTAGGTCCGGTCATGGGCCTCCCGGAGCTCCGCGTCGGCGCCGCGCGCCGGGGGCTCGGGGATGTCCTCGGGCGAGAAGAAGCGCAGCCAGCTCCGGGCCTTGTGGTGGCGGATGCTCTTGCACGCCGCGTGGACGGCGACGGACCTCATCCACGACGTCAGCGCCGCCGCGTCGCTCACCTGGTGGACGCTCGCGTAGGCGGACACGAAGGCGTCGTGCACGACGTCCGCGAACGTGGTGTGCCGCTCGGTCCCGAGGATGCGGCGCGCGACGCGCTCGACGAGGGCGCCGTAACGCTCGAAGAGGACCGCCTTCGCCCAAGGGTCTCCGCGCTGGAGCCGCCGGAGGAGCTCGGCGTCGTCGCGCTCCACCGGCAGCGCGACGAGCTGCCCGCCGCTCGGCGCGGCGCTGGCGCGGCCCGCGGCGTGCGGCAGCGATGAGCGCGATCCGTTAGCCAAGGTGGTCTCCTCGACGGGATTCTACGGCGTCGCCGGGCCGAGGGGCGGCGCTCCGGAGCAGGGATGGGGGAATGCGCGTGGGCATGGCTCTCCACCAAAGGACCCGCTGGAGCCCGGGACGGCTCACGAATCGTTCCACGCATCGTTCCGCGGTCTCCGCGCATTTCGGTGAGCCGTCCCGGGGCGGGGGCGGTCCTTTGGGGTCGACCGGGACGCGCTGTCCCGCTTCCTTGCCATGCACCTCCATTCCTTCGTTCCGTGCTTCCTCGTCACGGCCGCCCTCGCGCGGGCCGCCGGCGCCGAGCCGCGCCCGCTCCCCGGAGACTGGCGCCACGTCGCCGAGGCGCAGGAGCGGCTCGCCATCGCCGATTACGCGGCGGCGGAGGCCGCCCTCGCGCAGGTCCCCGAAGAGAGCGAGGCGGCGCGCGACGCCGGGATCCTTCGCGGGCAGCTCGACGCGGCGCTCGCCCCGCGCCTCGAGGTGGAGACCCGCGCCTTCTTCGACACGCAGCCGCTCGATCGCGGGTCGCAGAGCGCCGGGCTGTCGTTCTGGCCGAGCGCGAGCCTCTCGCTGCGGCTCCACGCGCTCGGCCTCTGGTACCCGCGCGCGCTCGACGAGGGCAGCGCGGCGGCGGATACCCGCGGCAGCGCGACGGCGGATACCCGCGGCAGCGCGACGGCGGATCCCCGCGGCAGCGCGACGCCGGCCTACGCCGCGGGCGCGCTCGCGGGGCTGCTCTTCCGCCCGGCCAGGGCGGACCTCGACGTCAGCGCGACGGGGATCGCGCGGCTCTGGGCCGACGGCAGCGTGCAGGTGTCGGGGAGCGGCGAGATCGAAGGGCGGTGGCTCACGCCGCTCAGGCTCCGCGCCTCGGCGCGCCGCGAGGAGCTCCTCGATGGCCACGCGGCGATCCGCGAGCACGTGTTCGTTAGCGCGGCGGGCGGCGCGCTCGCCGTCGTCGACTGGAAGGGCTGGAGCGGAGAGCTCCGCGGCGAGGGGCGCTGGTACTCCGACGGGAACGACGGGCTCACGGCCTACGGCTGGGCCGTGGCGCCGATCCTGCGCGGCAGGCTGAGCCTCCAGGCCGGGTGGGGTGCGGCCTGGGCCGACACCTCGAGCTCGCGCTGGTCCCTCACCGAGAAGACCTACTCGCCGTACTTCACACCCCTCGGCGTGCGCCGCCACGGACCCATCGTCGTCGCGGCGCTCTCGCTCGGCAAGCTCCGCTTCGACGCGAGCGGCGACGTCGCCGTGCAGGGGAGCGAGCTCGATCCGACCGCGCTCGCCTGGGGCGCCGCGTCGCGCGTCGACACCACCTACGTCGACATCCGCGCGGGGGCCTCGCTCGACCTCGGCGGCGCCCGCCTGGGCGTCACCTACCACCACAACCACCAGCTCTATTACAGGTTCCATGACGCGGCGTTTCGTCTCGAGCTCCCGCTTTGATCCGGGGCTGTTCCGGTGGTCGTCGGCCGCGCCCGTGCGGCTCGTCGATCGCATGATCGTCTGGGCGCTCGTGGCCTTCGGGCTCGCGGGCGTCGCCGGCTTCGCGAGCTTCTGGTTCCAGGAGCGCCACGTCGCCCACCTCGCGGCCTTCGTCGCGCTGTCGATCGCGGTCTGGTACGGCATCGGCCGCATCGTCCTCGCCTGGATCGGGTACCTCGCGCTGGGCCCCGTCGCGCATCGCCCCGCGCCCGAAGGGCTCTCCGTCGCGATCTTCACCACGGCCGCGCCGGGCGAGCCGATCGCGATGTTCGAGGCGACCCTCGCGGCGCTCGCCCGCGTCCGCTACCCGCACCGCACCTACCTGCTCGACGGCACGGGCGACCCGCGCTTCCGCGCGCTCGCCGAGCGGCACGGCGCGGTGTGGCTCGACTCGTGCGGCGTCCCGGGCGCCAAGGCCGGCAAGATCAACGCGGCCCTCTTGCGGACCACGGAGGACTTCGTCCTGGTCCTCGATCCGGACCACCTGCCGTTCCCGGAGTTCTTCGACCGCGTGCTCGGGCACTTCGACGACCCGCGCGTGGGCTTCGTGCAGGTCTCGCAGGGCTACTACAACCAGGCCGACTCGCCGATCGCCCGCGGCGCGGCCGAGCAGACCTACGGGTTCTACGGGCCGATGCAGCTCGGGCTGCACGGGCTCGGCTGCGCGGTCGCCATCGGCGCCAACTGCACCTTCCGCCGCGCCGCGCTCGCGTCCATCGCCGGGCACGCCGTGGGGCTCGCGGAGGACCTGATGACCTCCATCCGGCTGCACGCGGCCGGATGGAAGTCGGTCTACGTCCCGGAGATCGTCAGCCGCGGGCTCGTCCCCGACGACCTCGGCGGGTACTTCACCCAGCAGCTCAAGTGGGCGACCGGCGCCGTCGACGCGCTCTTCGCCGAGGTCGTGCCGCGCTTCTTCCGGCTGAGCGCGCGCCAGCGGCTCTCCTACATCGCCATCGGCACGTACTACCTCACCGGCCCCGCCACGCTGACGTACCTCGTGCTGCCGCTGCTCGCCCTCTGGGGCGACCTCTGGCCCATGCACGTGGATCCGGCGGGGTTCGTCGTCGCGGGCGCCCCCATCGTCGCCGCGGCAGTCGCGCTCCACTTCTACGGGCAGCGGTGGTTCTGCGACCGCGCCACGGAGGGCGGCCTCCACTGGCGCGCCCTGCTCCTCAAGCTCGCCGCCTTCCCCGTCTACACGCTCGGGGTGGTCCTGGCGGTCGCGAAGCGCCTCGTCCGCTACGTGCCCACGCCGAAGCGCGGGCTCGGCGGCCGGCTCCTGCCGCTCGCGTGGCCGCACCTGCTCGTCGTCCTTTCGTTCCTCGTCACGACGGGCGCGAGCCTCTGGCTCCGGACCTCCGCGCATCAGCTCGCCGAGCGCTGGAGCGACGCGGAGTCGTACTGGGCGATGCTCCTCTTCTGCGCGCTCGGGGCCGCGTCGATGCTCGGCGCGATCGCCTGGGCCGCGCGCCCGCCGCGCCGCGAGCCGGGCGTCGACCCGTGGGAGCGCCTCCCCGCGCCCGACGCCGCGACCACGACGATCACCACGACGGCCACGACCGTCGCCGGAGGATGACCATGAAGCGCTCGCATCGCCTCGCATTGACGGCTGCCGCCACGACCGGAGCCGCCCTCGCCGTGCTCTTCTCGACATACGGGCGCGAGCCCGCCGAGTCCTACCTCGCGTCCGTCTTCGGCACGGCGAGCGCGGCCGTGGCGACGGCGGATCTCGCCTGGACCGCCGGCCCCGAGCGCGACGCGCGGCTCGCGCGCCTGTCCGCGGAGCTCGCGTCGCGGAAGCTCGCGGACCTCCGCGCCCCGACGCGCCTGCTCTACGGCGCGCACGACGGCGGGCTGCCGCGCGAGATCGGCGGGTTCCTCGCGCTCGAGGAGGCGGTGGGCCAGACGCTCCTCCTCGCGCAGATCTACGCGGCCTGGGGTGACGGCGCGGACCAGGCCTTCCCGAGCCGGGCCGCGCGGGCCATCTGGGCCGTGGGCTCGGTGCCGGTCATCACGTGGGAGCCCTGGCTCAGCGCGTTCCAGCGCCCGAGTTGGTCGCTCCGTCCGGCCGCGACGCGGGACCACGGCGGCCTCACCGACATCGCCGACGGCAAGTACGACGCCTACGTCGACGGCTGGGCCAAGGCCGCGGCGGAGCACGGGCACCCGATCCTCCTCCGCTTCGCGCACGAGATGAACGACGGCTACCGCTACCCGTGGGGGCCGGTGAACAACCCGAACCCAGAGGAGTTCATCCGCGCGTGGCGGCACGTCGTCGGGCGCTTCCGCGCCGCCGGGGCGACGAACGTCCTCTGGGTATGGGCGCCGAGCGTCTCGTACGAGAACTACTGGGAGTACTACCCGGGGAACGAGTGGGTCGACTGGGTCGCGACGGGCGTCCTCAATTACGGGACCGCCGTCCGCTGGTCCAAGTGGTACTCGTTCCAGGAGCTCTTCGCGCGCCATTACGAGCGCCTCGCGCCGCTCGGCAAGCCGATGATGATCGCCGAGTTCGGCACGCTCGCCGCCGGCGGGGACCGCGCGCGCTGGTACGAGGAGGCCCTGACGGGCTTCGCGGAGCGCCACCCCGCGGTGAAGGCGCTCTTGTTCTTCCACGTCGCGAGCGACGCGACCGTGACCCACGAGCCGCTCTCGTGGGCCTTCGCCGGGGACCTCGCGGTCGCCGGCGCGGTGCGCCGCGCGCTCGCCCCACAGGAAAGCCACGCACAGGAGGTTCAGCGATGAAGACCGTATTGCTCGCCGGCGGGCTCGGGACCCGCCTCAGTGAAGAGACCGTCGAGCGGCCGAAGCCGATGGTCGAGATCGGGGGCCAGCCCATCCTCTGGCACATCATGCAGATGTACGCCGCGCACGGCTTCGACGACTTCGTCGTGGCCTGCGGCTACAAGGGCGACTTCATCAAGGACTGGTTCGCGGGGCTCCGGACGCGCCGCGCGGACTTCACGGTGAACCTCCGGAGCGGCGAGGTCGACGCGCTCGGGGTCCATTGCCCGAGCTGGCGCGTGACGCTCATCGACACGGGGCTCCACACCCAGACCGGCGGGCGCATCCGGCGCCTCGGCCGCGTGCTCGGCCGGGAGCCATTCATGGTCACCTACGGCGACGGGGTAGGGGACATCGACGTCTCGAAGCTCGTCGCCTTCCACCGGTCCCACGGCAAGCTCGCGACGATCACCGCGGTCCGCCCGCCGGCCCGGTTCGGCGTCCTCGATCTGCGGGACAGCAAGGTCGCGGCGTTCGCCGAGAAGCCGCAGGCCGAGGCGGGGTGGATCAACGGGGGCTTCTTCGTCTTCGAGCCCGGCGCGCTCGAGTACCTCGACTGCGACGACGCGACGCCGCTCGAGCGCGAGCCCCTCGAGCGGCTCGCCCATGACGGGCAGCTCATGGCCTACCGGCACGAGGGCTTCTGGCAGCCGATGGATACCCTGCGCGACAAGCGCCTCCTCGAGCGGCTCTGGGACGAGGGGCGCGCGCCCTGGAGGACGTGGTCATGAGCGAGCACCTCGGCTTCTACACGGGCCGCCGCGTGTTCGTCACCGGGCACACGGGGTTCAAGGGCTCCTGGCTGACCGCCTGGCTGCGCCTGCTCGGCGCGCAGGTCACCGGCTACTCGCTGCCGCCGGAGGGCGCGCCGAGCCTCTTCGCCGACGCGCGCATCGACGACGGGGTCACCTCGATCTTCGGCGACATCTGCGACGAGGCGCACCTCGCGCGGGCGATGACCGAGGCGCAGCCGGAGATCGTGCTGCACCTCGCGGCGCAGGCGCTCGTCCGCAAGTCGTACGCGAGGCCGGTGGAGACGTTCGCGACGAACGTGCTCGGGACGGCGCACGTGCTCGAGGCGGCGCGGCGCCTCCCGTCGGTCCGGGTCGTCCTCGTGGTGACGACGGACAAATGTTACGAGAACAACGAGTGGGTCTGGGGCTACCGCGAGACCGACGCCCTCGGCGGCCACGACACGTACAGCGCGAGCAAGGCCTGCGCCGAGCTCGTCGCCGCGGCCTACCGGCAGTCGTTCTACGGGCGCGACGTGGCGCTCGCGACCGCGCGCGCCGGGAACGTCATCGGCGGGGGGGACTGGGCGGAGGACCGCATCGTGCCGGACATCGTGCGGAGCGTCGTCGAGGGCAAGGCCGTGCGCATCCGGCACCCGCGCGCCGTGCGCCCCTGGCAGCACGTCCTCGATCCGCTCTCGGGCTACCTCCTCCTCGCGCGCAAGCTCTGGGACGATCCGGCGCGGTACAGCGGCGCCTGGAACTTCGGCCCGGACGACGCCGAGCCGCGGACGGTGCAGCGCCTCGCTGAGGCCATCGTCCGCGAGCTCGGGCGGGGCTCGCTCGAGCTCGCCGAGCCCTCGAACGGCGAGTTGCTCCACGAGGCGAACACGCTGCGGCTCGACTGCAGCAAGGCGCGATCCCGGCTCGGCTGGCGCCCGCTCCTCGACACCGATCGCGCCATCGAGCTCACGAGCGCGTGGTACGCGCGTTACCTCGAGGATCGCGGGCACGCGCGGCCGCTCGTCGAGCAGCAGCTCAAGCTCGCCACGAGGCTCGCGTGAGGCTCGGCTCGGCGCTCGTCACGGGCGCGACCGGGTTCATCGGCGCGGCGCTCGTCCGGCGGCTCCTCGAAGGCGGGTGCGCCGTCGTCGCGGCGGGGCCCGCGCGCTCGGCGGGCTGGGCGCGCCTCTCGCCCCTCTCGCCGAGCCAGCGCCTCCGGCGGCTCCCGCTCGAGCGCCTGACGCGGGACGTGCTCCTCCACGCGCTCGGCGACGCGCCGCCGGATGTGGTCTTCCACCTGGCGTCGGCCGGGGTGAACCCGAGCGAGCGCGCGCCGAGCGCGCTCCTCGAAGGCAACGTCCTAGCCCTCGCCGCGACGCTGGAGGCCGCCGCCGGCTGGGGCGGGGCGCGGGTCGTCTTCACGGGCTCCTGCTCGGAGTACGGCGCGGTCCCCGAAGGTCAGCTCGTCGACGAGGGCGCGCCGCGCGCCCCCTCGGACCTCTACGGCGCCGCCAAGGCCGCCGCCCACGACTACGGCCGCGCCGTGGCGCGGGCCCTGTCGGTGCCGCTCGTGGTGCTCCGCCTCTTCGGCGTCTATGGCCCTGGCGAGGCCCCGCACCGCCTCATCCCGTACCTCGCGGCCCGGCTCCGCGCGCGGGAGCGCGTCGACCTGACCCCCGGCACGCAGCGCCGCGATCTCACCTTCGTGGACGACGTCGTGGAGGCGCTGCTCCTCGGCGCGACGACCGAGGGGCTCGACGTCGGCGCGGCCTACAACGTCTGCTCGGGCCGCCCGACGAGCGTGCGCGAGGTCTGCCTCGAGGTCGCGCGGCAGCTCGGCGCGCCGGAGTCGCTCCTCGGTTTCGGCGCCCGTCCGCCGCGCCCCGAGGAGCCCCCGTGGCTCGTCGGCGATCCCCGCCGCTTTTGCGCCGCCACCGGCTGGCGCCCGCGCGCGCACCTCTCGTTCGGCGTCGCCGCCTCGCTCGCCTCCTCGTGAAGCGCCTCCGCCCGCGCTGCTTCGCCCGCAGCACCTCGCCAGCAGCCTGCTGATCGCGAGGCAGCGCGCGGACGTGCTCCCCGCCCCGCCGCGCGGCCATTCTCATGGACCCTCCAGCATGGAACGACGCTTGCCAACCGCTCGCCCCGCCGGGCAGGCGCCCTGTCCGGCGTCATCGCTCGACGTGGTCTCCGCGCCCCGCGCGAGAGCACCCCATCTCGCTGCGTCAGTTCCTGTCGCGGAAGGGAGCCGTCCTTGGATCTCGAACTCACCGGCAAACGTGCCATCGTCACCGGCGGCAGCCGCGGTATCGGCAAGTCCATCGCGCGCGAGCTGGCGCGCGAGGGCGCCAGCGTCGTCATCGCGGCGCGCAGCAAGGACAAGCTCGAGGCGACCGCCGCCGAGCTGTCGGCGGAGACCGGCCGCCGCGTCGTCCCGCTGGTCGTCGACACCGGCAACGAGACGTCGGTCAACACCCTCGTCGAGCGCGCCGTCGCCGAGCTGGGCGGCGTGGACATCCTGGTCAACAACGCCGCCGTGCCGGGCGGCATCTCGCCCGCCACCAGCCTCGCGGAGATCGTCGACGCTCAGGTGATCGAGGACATCAACATCAAGGTCGTGGGGTATCTGCGGACCGCGCGCGCCGTCGCCCCGCACCTGATCAAGAACGGATGGGGCCGCATCATCAACATCGGAGGGCTCGCCGTGCGCAAGACCGGCCGGCCGGTCGCCACCCTGCGCAACGTCGGCGTCGCGGCGATCACGAAGAACCTGGCGGATGAGCTCGGCCCGAGGGGCATCAACGTCACGGTCGTGCACCCCGGCGCGACGCGCACCGAGCGCACCCGGGCCGAGTCCGAGAAGGAGCTCGCCGCCTCGGTGAGCATCGGCCGCATCGTGGACGCCCGCGAGGTCGCCTGGGTCGTCGCGTTCCTCGCCTCGCCGCGGAGCGTCGCCATCAACGGCGACTCCATCGTCGCGGGCGGCGGCAGCGTCGGGCCCATCTACTACTGATCCGCTGCCGGACCGCGATCGCGCGCCCCGCCGGGCCGATCCCGTGACACCCTGAGGAACCCTGTCCGAAAACCGCATGGGCGCGTCCCATAGAAACCAGCGAAGACCATGACGATCCCGACGACCCGACTCGGCCGCACCGGCCTCACCGTTTCCCGCCTGTGCCTCGGCACGATGACGTTCGGCTTCCAGACGGACGAGGAGACCTCCCGCGTCATCCTCGACAAGGCGGCCGCCGCCGGCGTCAACTTCCTCGACACAGCCGACGTCTACCCGCTCGGCGGGGGGCTGCCGACCGCCGGCCGCACGGAGGAGATCGTCGGCCGGTGGCTCAAGGGCAAGCGCGACCGCTTTATCCTCGCCACGAAGTGCGTCGGCCGCGTCGGCCCGAACGACTGGGACCAGGGCGCGTCGCGCAAGCACATCCTGGACGCCATCGACGCCTCGCTGCGCCGGCTCGGCACCGACTACGTGGATCTCTACCAGCTCCACTCCGACGATCGCGACACGCCGATCGACGAGACGCTGGAGGCGCTCGACACCGTGGTGCGCTCCGGCAAGGCCCGGTACATCGGTGTGTCGAACTACCTGGCTTACCGCCTGGCGCGCGCGCTCGGGCGCGCCGACGTGCGCGGACTCACGCGCTTCGTCTCGGTGCAGCCGCGGTATGCCCTGCTGTTCCGCGAGATCGAGCGCGAGCTGCTCCCGCTCGCGCAGGAGGAGGGCCTCGGGGTCATCCCGTACAACCCGCTCGCCGGCGGGTTCCTCACCGGCAAACACCGCCCCGAGACGGGGCCCACCCCCGGCACGCGCTTCACGCTGGGTACAGCGGCAACGAATTATCAGCAGCGCTACTGGAACGAGCGCGCGTTCGCGACGGTGGAGAAGCTCAAGGGCATCGTGGCCGAAGCTGGGCAGTCGCTGACGGCGGTCTCGGTGGCGTGGGTGCTCGCCAACCCGGTGATCACGTCGGCGATCATCGGCGCGAGCCGGCCGGAGCAGCTCGACGAGACGCTCGCCGCGGGCGAGCTCGCGCTCGATCCGCAGCTCAAGGCGCGGCTCGACGAGGCCACCGCGGAGTACCGCCGCGGCGACGCGCAGCGCTGAGGCTGCGCGTCGCCCGCGGGCCGCGGGCGATCGGGGAGCGCGGGACGCCTTTCAGGGGCCGAGCGGGCTCTCGAGCGGCCGCCGCCGCGAGAGCGTCCGGAGCTTGCTGAGCGCGTTCTCCTCGATCTGACGGACGCGCTCCCGGCTCACGGAGAACATCCCGCCGATCTCGGCCAGCGTGTGCGCCTGCCCGCCGTCGAGGCCGAACCGCAGCCGGAGCACCTCGCGCTCGCGCGGGGTGAGCACCTCGAGCAGCGCGTGCACCTGCGTGTGCATGCGGCTCTGCACCAGCACCTCGTCGGGCAACGCCTCGTCGCTGACGACGAAGTCGCCCTGGCGCGCGCCGCCGGCGTCGTCGCCGATCGGCGCGTCCAGGTAGACGGGCTCGAGCGCCATCTCCCGCAGCATCCGCACCTTCTCCACCGGGAGGCCGCTCCGCTCCGCGACCTCCTCCAGGCCCGCCTCGCGCGCGTGCTCCTGCTCGATCTCCTTGCGCGCGCGCAGCACCCGCCGCCGGCTCTCGGCGAGGTGCACGGGCACCTTGATGACCTTGCCCTGGTACAGCACCGCCCGCGTCAGCGCCTGCTTGATCCACCACGTGGCGTACGTGCTGAACCGGTAGCCGCGCCGGTAGTCGAACTTGTCCGCCGCGCGCATCAGCCCGATGTTGCCCTCCTGGATGAGGTCGAGCAGCGGCACGCCGCGGTGCCGGAGCGGCCGGGCCGCGGCCGCCACGAGGCGCAGGTGCGCCTTGATGAGCTCGGCCCTCGCCTCGGCCGCCGCGCGGTGGCCGCAGCGCATCGCCGCGAGCGTCGCCTCGATCGCGCGCCGCTCCTCGCCGGCCGCTCGGGACGCCGCCTCGCGGAGCGCGCGCTCGATCCGCTCCTGGATCACCGGCGACGGGCGCACCTCGGCCAGGCCGGCCGAAAGCGCGGCGCGCGCGCGGCCGCCCTCCGCCTGCCGCGCCGATGGCATCGACCGCGCGAGCCCCAGCAGCCGCGTGAGCCGCACCGACGCCGCGTCGCCGTCGAGATCGTCCGTGTCCGCGTTCAGCAGCAGATCCGAGAGCTCGACCCGGCCCGCCTCGAGATCCTCGGCGATCGCCGCGAGCTCCCGCAGCGCCACGGGCGACGCGACCCACGCCTCGGCCGCCGCGCGCTCGCCCGCCTCGATGCGGCGGCCGAGCTCCACCTCGAGCTCGCGGCTGAGCGGCGCGCTGGCCGCGATCTCCTGGAGGTAGAGCTCGGTCACGTCCTCGTTCGCCCGCGGAGGCGACGCCGCCGCCCCGCCCGCCTGCGCCCCGAGCCGCAGCACCGCAGCGCGGCCGAAGCCGGCGTCCACACGCACCTCGGCGCCGTCGTCCGCGGCGCCCATCCTGTCTTCAGCCTCGCCCGTTAGGAGCGAGCTCATGAGCTTCTCCTGCATCGTTCACTCCACCATGGTGCCGGGTCGCGCGATGCCCGCTTCGGGGGCTCACCTCGGCGCAAACGCCGCAGGGGAGCGTCATCGAGGGACCACCACCGGGCCCCGGCCACGCCACGGCAGAGCAAAGGGGCTCCGCCGGTCCCCTGCACGGTAATCACTCCCCGCGCTCAGGAAAGGCCCGCCCGCGCGACGGTCCGCTCCCCGCGCTCAGGAAGGGCCCGCCCGGGCGAGGAAGGGCCCGCCCGGGCGAGGAAGGGCCCGCCCGGGCGGCCGGCGCCGCGTCAGGGGAACGCGGGCGGCGAGGAGGCCGTCACAGCAGCACGGCCAGCGGCAGCACCGCGGGGCGCCGCCCCGGCTCGCGGCGGAACACGCGCCGCACGCCGCGGCTGAGCGCGTCCTCCAGCGCCGGCGCCAGCGTGCGCGCCTCCGGCGACAGCGCCGCGATCGCGTCGCGCGCGCTCTCGACCGCGGCCCCGAACAGCGGGCCGCCCTCCTCGAAATGCGCCACGCCGCGCCCGAGGATCTCGGGGCCGCGCAGGACCTCGCCCGTCTTCCGGTCGGCCACGACGAGCACCATCACGAGGCCCTGGTCGGAGATCTGCTCGCGCTCGCGCAGCACCATCTCCGAGACGTCGAGCCCGCCGCGCGCGTCGAGCCACACCCGGCCGCTCGGCACCGGACCGCCGCGGCGCATGCGGCCGCCCTCGACGACCAGCGTCTCGCCGTCCTCGACCACGAACACGCCCGCGGCGGGCACGCCCATCCGGATCGCCGTGCGCGCGTGGGCGAGCAGCATGCGGTACTCGCCGTGCACGGGCACGAAGTGATCCGGCCGCACCGCGTCGAGCAGGACCTGCTGCTCGCCCGCCTGCGCGTGGCCGCTCGCGTGGATCGGATCGAGGCCGCGGTCGACGATGATCGCGCCGCGCCGCGCCAGGCGGTTCGCCAGCTGGCTCACGGCGATCTCGTTGCCCGGGATCGCGCGCGACGAGAAGATCACCATGTCGCCCGGGTCGACCCGCAGCCGGTGGTGGTCTCCCACGGCCATGCGCGCGAGGGCGCTGTTCGGCTCGCCCTGCGCGCCCGAGGCGAGCACGATCAGGCGCTCGGGCGGGAGCGTCGCCGCCGTGGCGTCGTCGACGAGCACCCCGGGCGGCACGGTCAAGAGGCCGATCTCCTGGGCGAGCCGCGTGTTCGTGTTGAGGCTGCGCCCGGCGAGCACGACCTTGCGGCCGAGCTCGGCGGCGATGTTGAGCACGCTCTGGACGCGGTGCACGTTGGAGGCGAAGAGGGCGACGAGGATGCGCCCCTTCGCCTCGCGGAAGGGCCGGAGGAACCCCTCGGCCACCGCGGTCTCGCTGACCGACCAGCCGTCGCGCTCGGAGTTGGTGGAGTCCGAGAGGAGGGCGGCCACGCCGGCGCGGCCGTACTCGGCGAAGCGGCCGAGGTCGAGGCGCTCGCCGCCGACGGGGGTCAGGTCGATCTTGTAATCGCCGGTGTGGATGACGATCCCTTCGCCGGTCTCGAGGGCGAAGCCGACCGCGTCGGGGATGGAGTGGGTGACGCGGAGGGGCTCGGCCCGGAACGGGCCCGCGACGAAGTGCCGCTGCGGCTCGACCTCGCGGAGCGGCACGTGGATGCCGTGCTCGAGCAGGCGCTCGCGCACGAGCCGGAGGGTGAAGCGCGTCCCGTACACCGGCACGGGGAACTCGCGGAGGAGCGACGGGAGCCCGCCGATGTGATCCTCGTGGCCGTGCGTCAAGATCACGGCGTCGAGCCCGCCGGCCTCGCGCACGTAGCTGAAATCGGGGATCGCGACCTCGACGCCGAGCACCTGGTCGTTCGGGAACATGACGCCGCAGTCGACGAGCACGCGGCGGCCGTCCTCCTCGATCAGCATCGCGTTCATCCCGACCTCGCCGAGGCCGCCGAGAGGAATGATCCGGAGACTCATGCGCGCGCAGCCTAGCATCTGTGGTGGCGCAGACAGGCCGCCGCGACGACATGCGGCGCGCGGGCCCCCGCGCGCCGCCCGCGCCGCCCGCGCCGGCGCGCGCGTCACGCGGGGCGGCCGCCGCCGAGGCGCGCCCGACACCGCTGGCGACGTCGCATGACCACGGCAGCCCGCTTCAAAGAGAGCACGTGTGTGCGTCCCTCCACCACGTCAGCGAGCAGCGCGAGAGCACGTCAGCACGCCAACGCTCCAGCACGTCAGCGCGTCAGCGCGTCAGCACATCAGCGCGGCGACGCGGCCCGCAGGACATCGGTTGATGCGGCGCAGGAGAATGCCGCATCAGGTCTTGCCCCACGCATTCGCCCCATGCAACCATCGACAGACCATGCGCAGGACCAGGCTCGGAGATCTCCCCTATACGCTGGTTGAGCTGCTGTACGAGAACGCGGATACCGTGCTCTACCGTGCGCGCGGCGACGCCGATGGTGCGCCGGTGACGATCAAGGTGCTGAAGGGTGAGCACGTCGGCCGCCGGCATGTCGCGCAGCTCCGACACGAGCTCGAGGCGACTCGCGATCTCCAGATAGAGAGCGTGATTCGAGCCTACCAGCTCGAGAAGATCCCGGGCGGGGCGGCGCTCGTGATGGAGGACTTCGGCGGGGTGCCGCTCGATCAGCTCCTCGGCTCGAGGAGGCTCGACCTCCCGGCGAAGCTGCGCATCGCGTCGTCGCTGGCCGGGACGCTGGCCGAGGTGCACGGCAGGCACGTCATTCACAAGGACGTGAAGCCTCACAACATCCTCGTTCACCCGGAGACGATGCAGATCAAGCTGACGGACTTCGGGAGCTCGACGCGGCTCTCCGAGGAGGAGGCGCCTGCGGCGGAGAGCCCGGAGCTCCTGGAGGGGACGCTCGCGTACATGTCGCCGGAGCAGACCGGCAGGATGAACCGCGTCATCGATTACCGGACCGACCTCTACTCGCTCGGCGTGACGCTCTACGAGCTCTTCTCCGGGGTGCTCCCGTTCCAGGCGTCGGACCCGGTGGATCTCATGCACAGCCACATCGCGCGGACGGCGACGCCGCTCTGCGAGCGCTCGCCGGAGATCCCGAGGCCGGTGTCCGACATCGTGCAGAAGCTGATGTCCAAGGTCGCCGAGGATCGGTATCAGAGCGGGACCGGGCTCAAGGCCGATCTGGACAGGTGCCTGTCGGCGATCGAGGCGACGGGCCGGATCGAGCCGTTCGAGCTGGGGACGCGCGACGTCCCGAGCGAGCTCCGGATCCCCCAGAAGCTGTACGGGCGCGACCGGCAGATGGCAGAGCTGCTCGCGGCCTTCGAGCGGGTGCGCGGGGGCAAGTGCGAGCTCCTCATGATCGCGGGGGGCGCGGGCATCGGGAAATCGGCGCTCGTGAGCGAGCTCCAGAAGGAGGTCGCGCAGCGGCGCGGGCACTTCATCGAGGGGAAGTTCGACCAGCTGAGCCGGAGCATGCCGCGCGCCCCCGTGGCCGCGGCGCTGCGCCAGCGCGTCCGCAGCCTCCTCACCGAGCCGGCGGAGGCGCTCGAGCGGTGGAGGGACAAGCTGCTCCGGACGGCGGGGAGCAACGGCAAGATCCTGGTGGACCTGCTCCCGGAGCTCGGGCTGGTCCTCGGGCCGCAGCCCGACGTGCCCGAGCTCGGGCCGAGCGAGTCGCAGAACCGGTTCAACCTCGTGTTCCAGGACTTCCTGCGCGTCATCACGACGGCGGAGCAGCCGGTGGTGCTCTTCCTCGACGACCTGCAGTGGGCCGACGCGGCCTCGCTGAAGCTGCTCGAGCTCGTCCTGACCGATCCGAGCGGGGCCTACCTGCTCATCGTGGGCGCCTACCGGGACCAGGAGGCGATCGCGGGGCAGCCGCTCATGACGTGGCTCGGGGAGCTCCGGGAGGCGGGGGTCGAGCGGCGCGAGATCCAGCTCGCGCCGCTCTCGCCCGCGGACGTGCAAAAGCTCGTCGCGGACGCGCTGAGCGCGCCCGGAGAGCGGGTCGAGGCGCTCTCGGGCGTGCTCTACGCGACGAGCCAGGGGAACCCGTTCTTCCTGAGCCAGCTGCTGAAGGAGCTCTACGCGGCGAGGCTCGTGTCCTTCGACCCGGCGGCCGGCCGGTGGGCGTGGGACGTGGAGCAGATCCGGCAGCGGTGGGGCGCCGCGAGCGTGCACGACCTGCTCGTGGACAAGATGCAGCGGCTCTCGCCCGCGGCGCAGCGCGCGCTCGCGCTCGCGGCGTGCGTCGGCCACCAGTTCGACCTGAAGACGCTGTCGATCGTCAGCGAGCGGCCGCCGGCCGACGTCGCCGCCGACCTCTGGGATGCGCTGCGCGAGGGGCTCGTCGTGCCGCTCGACCCGAGCTACCGGCTGCTGCACGCGTCCGAGGGCCCGCTGCCGGAGCAGGCGCTGGAGGTGAGGTACCGGTTCCTGCACGACCGCGGGCAGCAGGCGGCCTACGGGCTCATCGAGGGCGCGCGGCGGCAGGAGGTGCACCTCCGGATCGGGCGGCTCATCCGCGCGCAGCTCGGCGAGGCGCCGAGCGACGACGACCTCTTCAAGGTGGTCCACCACAGCAACATCGGCGCGGCGCTGATCGAGGACCGGCCGGAGCAGCTCGCGCTCGCGGGGCTCAACCTCGCCGTGGGGAGGCGGGCCAAGGCGGCCGCGGCGCACGCGGCGGCGGCCGAGCACTTCAGGGCGGGGATGTCGCTGCTCGGGGCGGGGGGCTGGGAGGAGGACTACGCGCTCACCTTCGCGCTGCACCGGGAGCGGGCGGAGTGCGAGTGGCTGAGCGGCAACGAGGCGCAGGCGGAGGCCCTGATCCGCGAGCTCCTCTCGCACGCGCGCTCGCGCCTCGAGCGCGCCGAGGTCTATAACCTGCGCATCCTGGTGCACACGATGCGCGGGGAGTTCGCCGAGGTGCTGCGCGTCGGCCGGGAGGGCGTGGCGCTCTTCGGGATCGCGCTGCCGGAGGACCTTCCGGGGATCCAGGCGGCGTTCGGGGCCGCGCTCGCCGAGATGCCGGCCAACCTGGGCGGGCGCCGGATCGAAGAGCTCGTCGACGCGCCGTGGGCGGGGGACGCGGAGCAGCTCGCCGCCCTGCGGCTGCTCGCGGCGATGATCCCGGGGGCGTACACGCTCGATCCGATGCTGCTCGCGCTGATCGCCGCGACGCAGGTCAACCTCTCGCTCCGGTACGGCAACTCGCCCGCGGCGGCGTGCGCCTACGGCATCTACTGCCTGCTGCTCGCCGGGGCGATGGGGAGGTACGAGGAGGCGCGGCAGTTCCAGCGGGTCTCGCTGGAGCTCTGCGAGCGGCCCGAGTCCTTCGAGCTCCAGTGCAAGGCGTACCTCGTGTGCGGCGCGCCGTCCCACTTCTTCGAGCCGACCCGCGCGTCGCTCGCGTGCCTCTCCAGGGCGTACCGCGCCGGTCTGAGCTCGGGGGACTTCAGCTTCGGGGCGTACACCTGCCTGAACATCGTGACGATCATGCTCTCGTCGGGCCACGAGCTCGTCGGGCTGAACGAGGAGATCGCCGGCTTCCTCCGGTTCCTGCACCGGACGAGGGACCCGCTCGCGACGCCGGTGCTCGCCGTCGCGCAGCAGATGATCGCCTGCCTCTCGGGGAAGACGAGCGGGCGAGAGAGCCTGAGCGACGCGGCGTTCGACGAGGGCGCGTACCTCGCGGGGCTCTCGCCGGCGCAGGAGCTGCCGCGGTGCTGGTACTTCGTGAACAGGCTCGTGCTCGCGGTGCTGTACGGGGACCACGCCGGCGCGCTCCTGATGGCCGCGCGCGCCGAGAAGCACAGCGCGAGCGCGATGAGCCTGTTCCTGCTGAACGACATCCCCTTCTACACGGGCCTCGCGCTGCTCGGGCTGTGCGCCTCGGTGACCGACGAGGAGCGGGAGCGGCACCTCGCGGCCGCGGCGGAGCACCGGGCGAAGCTCGCGGGCTGGGCGAAGCACGCGCCGGAGAACTACGCGCACAAGGAGCGGCTGATCGGGGCCGAGATGGCGCGGGTCCGCGGCGACGACGCGGAGGCGGCGGCGCTCTACGACGAGGCGATCGAGGGCGCGCGCGAGGGCCAGTTCGTTCACCAGGAGGCGCTCGCCAACGAGCTGTGCGCGCGGTTCTACGTGAAGCGGGGGCGGGAGCGGATCGCGCGGTGGTACATGACCGACGCGCACCGGGCGTACCTCCGGTGGGGCGCGACGGCCAAGGCCGAGCGCCTCGCGGCGGAGCACCCGGGGCTCATCGACGAGGCCTCCGCCGGCGGGGCGCCGGCGACCCGGGTCGTCGGCACCACGGTGACGCGCAGGGGGAGCACCGAGGCGTTCGACGTCGCGACGGTCGTCCGGGCCATGCAGGCGGTCGCGAGCGAGAACGTGCTCGACCGGCTCCTCGACCGCCTGATGCGCAGCCTCGTCGCGAACGCGGGGGCGCAGCGCGGCGCGCTGATCCTGGAGCGCGACGGCAAGCTCGTGATCGTCGCGTCCATGCGCGTCGATCCCGACGTGGTGAAGACGGGCCTCTCGACCCCGGCGCTCGAGGGCGGCGACGTCGCGCCGAGCATCGTGCAGCTCGTCGCGAGGACGCGCGAGCCGGTCGTGGTGAACGACGCGCGGCAGGACAGCCGCTTCGCCGGCGATCCGTACATCGCCGCCCGGCAGCCGCGCTCGATCCTGTGCCTCGCCATGACGCACCAGGGGCGCTCGGCGGGGATCCTGTACCTCGAGAACAACGCGGCGCCGCGGGCGTTCACGCCGGGGCGGGTCGAGGTCTCGGGCCTGCTCGCGTCGCAGGCGGCGATCGCGCTGGAGAACGCGCTGCTCATCGCGAGCATCCGCGGGGGCACCGAGGCGCTCCAGCGCTCGAACGAGCAGCTCCAGCGGGAGCTCGAGCTGCGCGCGGCGTCCGAGGCGGAGCGGGAGCTCCTCCAGCAGGAGATCCTGCGGCGGCAGACGCCGCTCATGCCGATCACCGACGACGTGCTGGTCATGCCGATCGTCGGCGCGATGGACGGGGCGCGGGCGCAGCAGGTGCTCGAGACGGCGCTGACGGGGTTCCAGGCGAGGCAGGCGAAGGTGGTGATCCTCGACATCACCGGCGTGGCGCGGGTCGACGCGACGGTGGCGGAGGCGCTGATCAAGACGACCAAGGCGCTCCAGCTGCTCGGGGCCAAGGCCGTGCTCTCGGGGGTGCGGCCGGAGGTGGCCCGCGCCCTCGTCGAGCAGAACGTCGATCTCGGGTCGATCGTGACGATGGGGACCCTGCAGAGCAGCATCGCGTACGCGCTCGGCGCGAACGGCCTGCCGGGGGCGTTCGGGCGGCGGGCGGGGCCGGCGCGCTACGCGTGAGCCGCGGCCCGGGCGCGAGGAGCGACGAACTCGCCCCTCGCGCCGGCGGCCCCGGCGCGCCGCGGCTGCGCGCGGCGCGCCGTCCGGGTCAGGGCGTGCTGTTCGGGTCGGCGGGGTTGCTGCCGGCGTCGCGCTCGTCGCCGTCGAAGAAACCGTCGCTGTCGCGATCGACGGCGACGCGCGCCCCCGAGCCGGGCGGCGTGCACGTGTAGGTCAGCTCGCGCTGCGTCTGGACGGCCAGGAAGCGGAGGACCGTGTCGCTGACCGGCGGGAGGGCCTGCCGATCGGTGATGAAGTTGCCCGCGCCGACATAAAGGAAGCCGACCTCGTGGAGGAGCCCTTGGGTCTTCGCCACGAGATCACACTCGCCGGCTTCGGCGCGTGCCCTGAGCAGGTTGATCCGCGGCGTCGCCGCCGCGCTGTTCGTGTGGCTCAGCGTCACCTGCTGGCCGACGATCGGCGCCATGTTGGTCTCGATGGCGAACACGTACGCCTCGAGCTGCCGGCGCAGCACGTCGCCCGCCGGCGTGAAGGGGATGCCCGTCGGGTTGTTCGTGAACTGGTCGGAGAACCCGATCGCGGAGAAGAACCGGTACATCGTGTCGACCGTGCCGTTGTTCAGGATGCCGAACCCGCGGATCTGGTCGCCCATGTGATCGTTGTCGCGCGGGAGGAAGACGAACGGGATGTTCGGCAGGCCGAACGCGCCGACCTTGGTGTACACGTTGCGGAGCTGGGGAATCTTGAAGAGCTGTGATTGGAAGTCGTAAACGGAGCCGCCGTTCGTCCCGAAGAGGCCGGGGAGGTCCGAGCCCGGGTTGAAGTCGGGGTCGACCACGTGGCACCCGCCGCAGCTCGCGATCGAGTTGACCACATCGCCGTTGTAAAAATCCTTCCCTGCCTGCTGATCGGGCGTGAGCGAGTTGTCGAGGTTCCGGATCGGGTTCGGCGGGTAGGTGACCTGGAGCATGAAGTCGGCGAACGCCTCCATGTCTTCCTCGGGGATGAACTCGCTGCGTCCGAGGAGATCCGTGAACCCGGCCTGGAACTGCATGAACCCGGCCCGCTCGTCGAACGACCCGCTGTCCGGCTGGGCGCTCGGCTCGTCGTAGCCCCCGGTGCGGTCGCCGCGCCAGTGCATGGGGCCGTGGTTCGCGAGGCCGCGCAGGCTCTGCGTCATCATCGGCCCTTTCATCGGGTGGAACATGGGGTTCACGATGGGCTGCTGGAAGACGACGTCGAACAGGCCGAACGGGAAGGGGCCCGGGTTCGGCACGACGGAGCCGTCCGGATTGCCGAGGTTCCAGGCCAGGTCGTCCTGGTCGCCGAAGACGTGGCAGCTCGCGCACGCCGAGTCGCCGTGGCTCGAGGAGAACGAGGCGTCGTAGAGGAACCGGCGGCCGTTCACGATGCTGTCCGGCTCGGGGTTGTACATCGGGACGTGCCCCACCTCCGCCTTCGTCGCCGTGTTGACGATGGAGATGGAGTTGTCGAAGCGCGTCAGCACGTAGAGGCGCCCCCTGCTCTCATCGAGCACGATGCCCGTCGGCCCGCCGCCCGTCACCGGGATCTGGTTCGCCGTGCTGGGCACGAACGTGTCGTTCTCGAGCTGGGCGGTGTTGTAGACGCCGATCTTGCTGGATCCGAGCGCGGCGACGTACAGCGTCGCGCCGTCGCTCGACACGGCCATCTCCTGCGGGAAGGCGAGGCTCTTCGCGTTCTCCGCGTTGGGGATCGGCGCACAGCAGGCGCTGTAATCGATGTGTTTGTTGAGGTGCCGCGGCGCGACGCCCCCCGGGCCGAGCACGGTGATCCGGCTCTCGTGCAGGTGGCCGCGCGTGCTCTCGCCGGCGAAGAGGCCTGGTCCCTCGAAGGCCTGCTGGCTCATCGCCTCGGTGTTCGCGACGTAGACCTTCCCGTTCACCGGGTTGACGGCCATGTTGAAGAGGATCGTGCCGACGTCGGTGAAGAACCCGCCCGCGCCGGCGACCTGCCGGGGTGGGTTCGCCATGGCGTCGAGGACGAAGACGTCCTTGTCGGGCAGCGAGAACCTCATCTGGTCGTCCCAGGTGCGGCCCAGCTCGTCGTACCAGTGTCCGCCGTCGTACTTCACGATGATGGACGTCTCGGGGGCCGGCACACCCTCGACGTTGGTGCTCGGCCCGGGCACGCCGTCCGGCCCGAAGCCGTCGGGGACCAGGGCCTCGTTGACGGTGGCGGTGCGGTTGCCGGAGTGGAAGGCCGCGGCGTACACGCGGGTGCCGTCCGGGGTCGCGGCGAGGGCGCGCGGGGTGTCGCTGAAGAGGGTGACGATGTTGAGCGGGTTGCCCCCGAGCGAGGCGTCGAGAGAGCCAGCGTCGAAGATCCAGACGTCCGCCCGCCCGACGCCCGGCGTCGTGAGCTGCGGGTCAACGAGGCTGTTCTGGCCGCGGTGCGCGGTGGTGATGAAGGCGCGGCTCCGCCCCGGCCCGGCGAACACGATATCGCGCGGCTCGTCGCCCACGAGGAGCGTGCGCACGACATGCCCGGTGTAGCCGCCGGGGCCCAGCTGGACGACGCTCACGCTGTCCGACAGGTGGTTCACGACCCACACCTCGCTGTCGCTGCGCGCCGCGACGGCCACCGGCTCCAGGCCGACCGTCACGGAGGCGCGGTGAGACAGGCTGCCGCCCGTGCCGATGCGGAACACCTCGAGGCGGTTGTCCGGCGTGTTGAGGGCGAACAGCAGCTTCCTGTCCGGTGAGATGGCCAGCGGGCGGACCTGCCCGCTCTCGAACGCCGTGAACGACGGCGCCGCCAGCGCCGGGGCGCCGGAGAGGGACACTGCGCCAAGAGATGAGACAAAAGCGCCTGCAAGCGCCCAACGAGAACCGGGCGATCGAACCATGGATGCCTCCCTACGTGTCGAGTAGCTCCGCGGCCACAAAACGCGTAATCCAAGACTGTAAGGCAATTCGAAATGATTGTTCAAGCATGCAATGAGGGTAGGTTCGATTTTTTGCAAAGGTGCGACACCGCGTCTTTGTTTCCCTCATTGCCTTTGTGACATCGTCGCTGATGTAGGCGTCGGGGCGATGGCGCCGGTGCGATGCGTCAGCGCGGTTCGGCGGCGCGCGCCGGCGGCAGGGGCGATGGCCTCTGTCGCTCCTTCTAGAGAGGAGCGGTCCGCCGCCGGCCGCGCCCCGGCCGCTCTGGATCGGGCGCGAGGCGGAGAGCCGGAATCGACGAGGGCTGGAATACGCCTGGCGGGCGGTGTCGTTGGTACGGGCGACCGATGAAGCCCCGCACCTCAACCCTCCTTCTCGCCACGTTCTTTGCCGCGGGGTGCTCGAGCCCCTCGCGAGGGCCCGCGCCGGCCGAGCGCGCCGCCGGAGCCGCCGAGGCGGCGCCGCTTCCCCCGCCGGCCCCTCCGCCGCCGCCCCCGAGGCCCCGCGCGCCCACGCGCGCTGGCGGCGCGCTGGCGCGCGCGCCGCAGGGCGACGCCCTTTACCTGGCCGACGAGGATCACGCGGCCCTCCGGCGCGTCCCGCTGCCCGTCGACGTGAACACGCCGCCGCTGGAGGTCGCGCTGCCGGGGCGGCCCGCGCAGGTCCTTGCGCTCGCGGATCGGGTGCTCGTCACGATCCGGGATCCGGGCCTGTTGCTCGTGATGACGCCGGACCCGTCGAGAGGCCTTGTCGAGGCCGCGCGCGTCCCGCTGCCCGCCGACGCCTGGGGGCTCGCGGTCACGCCGGACGAGCGCACCGCCGTCGTCACGAGCGCCTGGACGGGCAAGGTCACCGCCGTGGACCTCGAGACCGCGACGGCGACATGGACCCTCGATGTCCCGCGCGAGCCCCGCGGCGTCGTGGTCCGCGAGGACGGCGCGGCCGCGTACGTCACACACCTCACCTCCGCGGCGCTCACCCGGGTCGAGCTCCGCGGCGCTCCCGCGGCGAGGCCGGTCGCCCTCCCGACGTCTCCGCTCCGTGCGCCGCGCGGCAAGGCGCTCTCCGCGTCGCTCGGGTACGCGGCCGCGTTGTCTCCGGACGGCCGGCGCCTGTTCGTCGCGCGGCACGCGCTCGGCGCGCTCGGCGAGCAGGCGTGGTTCGGGGCCGCCACGGTCGACGTGCTGCTCACGGGCGATGATCAGCCGCTCGCGCCGCGCCGCCGCGACGGCGCGCCCGCCTGGACGGCGCCGGCGCTCGCCGATCTGCCCGTCGACGACGTGGAGCTCGAGGTCCCCAACACCGAGCTCGCGCCGTTCGTCCAGCCGCGCGCCGTGGCCTACCGCAAGAGCACCCGGACGCTGCTCGTCGCCGGCGAGGGCAACGACGCGCTCGTGGAGCTCGACGCGCTCGCGGTGGATCCGGCGCTGCGCCCGCTGCGCACCTATCCGCTCGGCGGGCCGCCGGAGCAGGACATCTACGTGGCGACCCTGTGCGGCGCGCCCACCGGGCTCGCCCTGTCCGAGGACGAGTCCCTGGCGTGGGTCTATTGCCGCTCGACCGACGCCCTCGCCATCGTGCGCCTCGACGGCCACGCGGACGTCGCCTACGAGCCCGGGCCGACGCCGTTCATCAAGCTGGCCGAGGCCCCGGGCTCCCCGCGGGCCGCGCTCGGCCGGAGGCTCTTCTACAACGCGATCGACTGGGCGACGAGCGGCGGGCTCGGGTGCGCCGGATGCCACCCCGACGGCCGCGACGACGGCCACGTGTGGCATGAGGCCCACGTCGCGACGCCGTTCGGCGACAGCGTGAACTTCCTCGGGTCCGCCGAGAACCAGCCGGTCGACGACGCGAGCCCTGGCGGCGTCCCCCGCCAGACACCCATGCTCGCGGGGCGCGTCTCGGCCGAGGGGCCTTATGGCTGGAACGCCCAGAGCGAGGACCTCGCCGCGCGCCTCCGGGAGGGCTTCACCTTGCACCGGTGGGGCCCTGGCGGCGGCGGCGACCGCGAGAACGTGCCGCGATCCGCCGCCCTTGCCGCGTTCCTGCGCGCCGGCCTCGCCCCGCCGCCGCGCGAGGATCGGCCGCTCACGCCCGCGGAGCGGCGCGGCCGCGCCCTCTTCATGAGCGAGGCGGCGCAGTGCTCCCGCTGCCATGTCCCGGAGACCGAATACACCGATCGGATGGGGTACCCGATGCCGGGCTTCGCCGCGCGGCCCGGGTTCCAGGAGGAGCGCGCGGGTCAGGTGTTCAAGACGCCCTCCCTCCGCTTCGTCGGCGGGACGGCGCCGTACTACCACGATGGCTCTGCGCGCACGCTCGAGGAGCTCATCGAGAAGAACGCAGATCGCATGGGCCGCACGAGCCACATGTCGAAGCAGGACAAGGCGGCGCTCGCCGCCTTCTTGAGGACCTTATGAGGAAGATCACGTTGATCGTCACGGTGCTTGTGTGCGCGCTTGCGCCGGCGCAGGCCGCGGAGCCGGCGGCCGGCGCGGCGGCCGGCACGGCGGACGCGCTGAGGGCAGGGCAGGGGGAGGCGGAGCGCGCGGCCGGCGCGGCGGACGCGCCGCGGGCAGGGCAGGGGCAGGCCGAGGGCGCGGCCGCCGCGGCGTCGCCTCCCGGGCTTTCCGGGAGCGCGCTCGAGGCGGCGCCCCCGGCCGCCGAGCGGACGGCGCGGCCGAGCGCGGCCGAGTGGGCCGACGCCGAGCCGGTGCTGCTCGCGAGGAGCACGACCCCCGCCGCGTGCAAGGCGCGGAGGCGGCGCGAGTGGCTGCGCCTCGACTGCGCGGCTCCGGCGCTCGCCGTGGTCAAGACGCTCGGGTCGAGCGCCGGAGGCGAGCCGGTGCGGGTCGACGCGCCGAGAGGCGGCGACACGGACGGCGGCTTTCCGGGGGGCGTCTCGCTCGTCTTCCCGGTCCGGCGCGGCGACCGGAGGGTCATCGAGATCCTCTCCGCCGAGGTGGGGTATCGCGGCGCCTCCGGGCTCGTCCCCAGCGTCGTGATCTCCGAGCAATGGATCGACGGCGACCCCGGACCGCTCGTGAGCGCGCTCTGAGCCTCCCCGGAGCGGCCGAGCCGCTCGGGCCAGCGCGTTCGCTCGGGCCAGCGCGTTCGCTCGGGCCAGCGCGTTCGCTCGGGCCAGCGCGTTCGCTCGGGCCAGCGTGTTCGCTCGGGCCAGCGCGTCCGCTTGCGAGAGCCGCGCAGTTCACGAGGGCCGCGCGCAACGCGTGTGACCGTATGTAATTGCGGTTACTGACGGTGCCAGCGCAAGATTCGGACAAGGACAGCTGCCCCACCACGCGCCATGATCGGCGTGGCTCGGCGAGCGAGCCCGATCGACCGGCTCCTGTCGACCTACATGCGCGCCGGTGGAGGTGGCGCGCGGAAGGGGGTTGAACCGGTCGGGGAAGGCCGTACCCTGAAGGGCTCATCGCGGACGTGCCGGTCGAGGATGGAGGGCGGATGAGCAGCTTATGTGTTGATTCTGTCGTTACGGAGAGCTTCGGGATCGAGCCGGCGCTGCGGGACGACACGCTCAGCGTGAGGCTCACCGGGATGGGCGACATGGCGGCGGCCGCGCCGCTCAGCACCTACGTCAAGTCCCTCCAGGGGGAGGTGACGCGCCTCTCGGTCGGCACCGTCGAGTTCGACGTGCGGGGGCTGAGCTTCATGAACTCGAGCTGTCTGAAGGCGTTCATCGGCTTCATCCTCGGGCTCGTGGGCCAGGGGCGGCGGTGCAGGATACGGTTCGTCACCGACGCGAGGCTCTCGTGGCAAAGGCGGAGCCTGACGCCCCTCGACCGCATGTGCCCGGAGCTGGTCTCGATTGCCGACACGTGATCCGAGAGCCCAGGTATGACGACGAGGCGCCCGACGATCGGCTTCGTGATCGACAATGTCGTCGGCGACTACCAGTCCGAGCTGCGCGCCGGGATCGAGCGCGCCGCCGAGGCGCGTGACGTCAACGTGCTCACCGCGTTCGGCGCGGTCCTGACCGCCGCGGATACGGCCGAGTCCGCGCGGAGCAGCTTTTACCACCTCCTCGGCGCGGGGACGGTCGACGGGATCATCGTCGCCTCGTCGACCCTCTGTCACTATCCCGGCGTCGACGGGATGCGGGCGTTCTGCCGGTCGTTCGCGCCGCTGCCGATCTCCAGCATCGGGATGGCGATGGACGGCATCCCGAGCCTCATGATCGACAACGGCCTCGGGATCGAGATCGCGGTCGGGCACCTCGTCGACGACCACGCGCGCCGGCGGGTCGCGTACATCAGCGGCCCTGCCGCCAACGAGGAGGCGCGGCTGCGCGCCGACGCCTACCGCCGGGCGCTCGCGGAGCGGTCCGTCCCGTTCGACGATCGCCGCTTCGTGTACGGCGCGTTCACGATCCCGAGCGGGCGCGCCGCGATGCGCGAGCTGCTCGCGCGCGGGGTCGATTTCGACGCCGTCATCGCCGCGAACGACAGGATGGCGCTCGGGGCGATCGAGGTGCTCACGGCGCGCGGGCTGCGCATCCCGCGGGACGTCCTCGTGTGCGGCTTCGACGACGTCGGCATCGCGCGCTTCACGAAGCCGTCGCTGACCACGATCCGCCAGCCGATCAGCCGGCTCGGCGTCGCCGCCGTGGACGCGATCCTCCGCATGATCGACGGCGAGCCCGTCCCGCCGCTCACGCACGTGCAGGTCGAGCTCACGCTGCGCGAGTCCTGCGGCTGCGGTCACCACTCGGTCTCGACGCTCGTGCCGCCTCCGGCGGCGGACTCGCGGTCCGGGGCGCCCGCGCTCGCCGAGGAGCGGGCGTCTTTGGAGCGCGCGCTCAAGCGGGCGGTGATGGTCCCGCCCGGCGCGCTCGACGGCTGGGCGATGGAGCTGCTCCTCTCGCTGGAGGAGGAGCTCGCGGGCGAGCCGGGCCGCTTCCTGCAGGTGCTCCAGGGCCTGCTCGACGCGGCGAGGCGCCAGGGCGTGGTCCTGGACCAGTTCCAGGCCGCGATCTCGCTGCTGCGCTCGCGGCTGTGCCACCCGCAGGAGCACGGGGGCGATCCGGCCGCGAACGAGGCGCTGGAGCAGCTCTGGCACGCGTCCCGGATCCTGATCGGGCGCGAGGCCGTGCACGCCGAGGGCGAGCAGCGGCTCAACGTCGAGCTCGCCGCGATCGAGGTCTCGTACGGCGCGCGGGGCTTCTCGGCGTGTTTGAGCCTGCCGGTGCTCAAGCGCCTGCTGGCGTCGGAGCTGCCCAGGATGCAGTTCTTTCGGGTCGCCGTGTCGCTCTACGACGACGCGCATCGCGCCACGCTGAAGCCGTTCTTCCTGATGGAGGACGGCCGCGAGGTGGAGGCGCCGTCCGCGAGCTTCCCGGCGCACCTGCTCGCGCCCCCGGGGTTCTGGGGCGCTCGGAAGCGCAGGAGCATGGTCGCGCTCCCCGTCGCGTTCGGCGAGGTGGAGCAGTTCGGCATCGCCGTGCTCGACAGCGGGGCGACCGGGATGAACTACGACGTGCTGCGCCTCCAGCTCGGCTCGGCGCTCAAGGCCGCGGCGCTGCACCGGGAGGTGGTGCGGGAGGTGGAGCTGCGCGAGCGCCTGGAGCAGGAGAAGGTCCGCCAGGAGAGCCGCGTCGCCGCGCGCATCCAGACGACGCTCGTGCCGAGGCAGCTCGCGATCGAGGGGCTCGAGCTCTGCGCGGTCATGAAGCCGGCCGCGGAGGTCGGCGGCGATTACTACGACGTGATCGCGAGGCCCGGGGGCGGCTGGCTCGGGATCGGCGACGTGGCGGGTCACGGCCTCGCGGCGGGCCTCATCATGTTGATGATCCAGAGCATGATCTCGGCGCTCGTGGGCAGCGAGCTGACCGACAGCCCGAGCAAGATCCTCTCCGTGCTCAACCGGGCAGTGTACAAGAACGTCCGCGACCGCCTGGAGCGTGACGAGCACGCGACGTTGCTCCTGCTCCGGTACGAGCGGAGCGGCCGCGTGACGTTCGCCGGCGCGCACGACGACATGATCGTGTGCTCGTCGCGCACCGGGCGTTGCGCGACGATCCCGAGCACCGGCGTCTGGATCGGCGCGCTGCCTGCCATCGACGCGATGACTCGAGACGCCGAGTTCGTCCTCGAGGACGGGGACGTCCTCGTGCTCTACAGCGACGGCGTGACGGAGGCGCGCAACGCCCACCACGAGCAGTTCGGCCTGGAGCGCCTCTGCCGGGCCATCGAGGCCGTCCAGGCCGCGCCTGTCAGCGTCATCCGCGACCGGATCCTCGGGGAGGTCGAGGGCTGGTGTCCGAGCCCGGACGACGACATCACGATCGTCGTGGCGAGGTACCGCGCGCCCGGATGACCCCGCGCTGCGGTGGCCGGAGGCGCTGGCAAGGTTGCGGGCGATCGAGGCGGTGCGGCGCGCCGTGTCGCGGGCCGCCGCCGGGCGTCGGGTCCGTCGTTCAGTCGATGATCTGGTAACAACCGAGCTCGCCTTTGCCGCGCTGATGACATGACGGGAAGTCCGGCGGGGCCGTGCCGCCGATGCGCACGCGCCGGCAGATCCCCGGCGTGCGCGTCAGGTACACCTGCCCCCACTCTCTCCCGGTCGGGCTGTATCCGGAGGACATCGTGCACTGGAGCCCTGCCTGCCTCGCCTCGTGGTCCGTGGGCTGCTCCAGGGAGGTGTCGTCGCCCTGCGCGGCGTCCTCCGCCGATGCGGCCGCGGTCGCGAGGCCGAGCGCGCCGGCGAGCGCGAGCCCGAGCGTTGCCTGGATTTTCCGGAGAGTGCTCATACGTACCTGCCTTTTCGATCGAGATCCGGCGCGCGCTGCGCAGCGCCCGCGGCCTCGTCACGATCGATGGCAACCTGCAACGAGGGTGCCCGGGGCGTGCGTCACCTCGAGGTACGGCGCGCGGATCTCGAGGGTTTCGGATGCCTTTGGGGGCCGCGCAAGCGCTTGACGAGCGCGCCTGACGGCGCTGACGGTGCGGCGAGCGGCGGAGTCAGCGCTGCGCTTTCCTAACCGGCCTGGGTTTCCCTGAGGCGGGCGCGCGGGGGACGGCTGCGAAGCGACGGCGCCGTGGCGGCCGCGCTCGTCGACATTTCGGTGCTGGCCGGTTATCGCTTTTACGCCGTTCGTGGACTGCCTGCGCGAGAGCGAGAGCGAGAGCGCGGAGGCGCGGCGGGTGGCGGGCGGCCGCGTGGCGGGCGGGAGCGTAGCTCGGTGCGGGCCGCACCAGGTGCGGCGATTGGCTCAGCTAACGCGACGGTTTGCGGGACCGTGTCGTCTTCCGCGTCCGCGAGGTGTGCTCCGGCGAGTGGGAGCGCGTCGTGGACGGGGAGCCTCGCGCTGGCCTGGATCGCGCCGGCGCGAGGACCTCGCTGGTCGATGAGGCGGTCGCCGCGCGCACGATCCAGCGATCGAGGTCAGCGCCGCGGGTGCAGGAGGTGATCTGGGCCCGCTCCTGATCGGTCGGCGGCAGGCCCCGCGCGGTGAGGATCACGAGCAGGGCCTCCTGCTTGCCTTCGATCCTTCCTTCGCGCCTGCCCTCCTCCTCGGAAACGAGCCGTACTAGCCGCGACATCACGGCTGCGGAGATCTTGTCAGGGGCCATGGCCATCTTTCTCGGTGCAGCGAGCATGGCCCCGCTTGGTACGGCGAGGATCACACGCACCTGGGCCTCTCGCAACGGCTCGTCGGAGTGCTGCTCCGTCGTGAGCAGTTCCCGGCACCGGGAGCAGGTATAGTCGAAATGCGTCGAGGTGGGAAGTCGTTGCTGGACTTCGGCAGAGAGAGCAGCGCTCTGCCTGATGTGCTACGTCCAGCGCTCCTGGTATCAACGGAATCGTGGGGGCATCATGTCGATTGCGAAATGACAACCCGCACGACATCGTAATCGCCGCTGGCGTCCTCTGTGCGGCACGCACGCCCCGCTCGAGCGGGAAATTCCCCGTCCGAGCGGGAACAGTTCCCGCTCTGCTCGAGCCGCGAGGAAGGCCGGTCGGCCCTGTTCCCTGTACAGCTGGATGTGCTCGGCGCTCCCCGTAGATACGCCGGAGGCTCGCCGCGATATCCTCTCGGCGAGCCCAGAGAGGCGAGATCCCGACGGCGTAACCGGCGAGCCGCGCGAGCAGGCCCCGGAGAACGGGCCCTTCCTGTGCCCGAAGAGCTCGCCCTCGACCAGATCCCGCGGCAGTTGCGCGGCAGCTCTGCCGAGCTACTGGAATTTCTTGGGTACGAGCACAGTGGTGTGCCTCGATGCTTTGGGGCCGTTCGGCGGCGAGGCGCTGCCCGAAGCGGCCAGCTGCGGCGTCGATCCGCTGTCTGCGCTGTCCTCGCGCGCCGGCTGTGGCAGCTCGAGCTTCGTCGGATGTGCGCCCGACTCGGTCACCGCGATGTCCGCGACGATCTCCGCCTCTCCCTTGAAGGCGCGGACCCGCCGCAAGCTGCCCAGCTCGCCTTCGATCTCGAGGAGCCCGTCCCGCATCGTCGCCGGTTTCCCATCGATCTCCACGGAAGCATCGGCGGGCAGCACCTCGAGCTTGACGCTGCGTCTGGGCGCGAGCGGCTGGATCACCGCGTGAACCGGCGGCTGTGGAACGACCTCCGTGAGCGCCGGGACCTCCATCGCTCGATGAACGCCGTACGCGCCAAGACCGCCGGCGAGCAACACGCCGACGCCGACGACCTGCGAGAACCGGCGCCGCGCTGGCCCGTTGTGCTGCGGCGCTGCGGCGGCGCCGACGGGCTCAGGGACCGTGTGGCTCGAGGTCAGCGTGGTCGCGCTCACGTCGAGGGCGGTCGGGCCGTCGCCGGAGACGACGGCCGGTCTCTCGGCCACCATGGCGCGCTCCGCGTCCGAGATGGGGACGAGCATGCTCTCGTCAAGGGTGAAATCGCCGTTGAGCAGCGGCATGATCGCCGCGAGCATCGCCGCGGCGCTCGGGTAGCGCTGCTCCCGGTCGTGGCGGAGCGCCGTGTGCACGATGTTCGAGATCTCCGGCGGAACCCACGGCGCGAAGTCCTGCACGAGCGGGGGCGGCTCCTGCACGAGCGCGGTGATGAGCTCGCCGAACGCGTCGATGTGCTCGTGCGGGGTCCGCCCCGCGAGGGCGCGGTAGAGGACGATGCCGAGCGACCAGATGTCGGTCCGGTGGTCGATCTCCCTGCGGCCCCGCGCCTGCTCCGGCGACATGTAGCGCGGGGTCCCCAGCATGGTCCCCGTCTGGGTCAGACCGGTCGATGGGTCCTCCGAGCCCTGGAGTCGCCTGATCTTCGCGATGCCGAAGTCGAGCAGCTTGACGAGGAGCGTCGGGTCTCCCTCGCGCCGCGCGAGGAACAGGTTGGCTGGCTTGATGTCCCGGTGCATCACGCCGGCCTCGTGCGCCTTCTGAAGGCCGACGCAGGTCTGCGCGACGATGCGGAGCGCGAGCTGAGGGGGCAGCGGGCCGAGGCGGCTGAGGAGCCGGCCGAGGTCCTCGCCCCGGAGCAGCTCGATGATCATGAAGGGCGCGCCGGTCTCCGCGTCCTTGCCGCTGTCGAGCACGCGCGCGATGTGGTCGGTGTCGATGCTGCCGGCGACCCTCGCCTCGCGCTCGAACCGACCGATCGCCGAGCCGCTGCGCTCCGCCCGCTCGGGGTTGATGAGCTTCACGGCGACGCGGCGCTCCGCGACGAGGTCCTCGGCCTCGTAGACCGCCCCCATGCCCCCTTCGCCGAGCAGCGAGCCCAGCAGATACCTACCGTTGAGCGTCTTGGCCTTCATCACCGCGGCCTTCTCGAAGGGTACTCCACCACGATGCGGTCGCTCTCTCCGCGGCTGCCTCGCCGCAGTTGCCCGCCAAGAGCCCGTATACCATGGGCCCCGCGCGTTCACGAGCCCCTCTCGCGGAGCGCGCCGCGACGGCGGCGCCGGCGCGCGGCGTTCCCGGTGGACGTCGAAAAACTGCGTGGGGTGTTGAGGTTGCGCGAGCGCGTCGACACGGGTGCGCGGTGGGGGGGCGCTGCGACCACAGGACGTGAGAGCACGCCAGCAATGGGCCACTGGCCGGCCACTACGCCGGGGCGGCGGGGCAGCAGGGCAAGCGTGATGAAGCTCCGTCGCGCTGCCAGCAGCAAGCGGCCTTCCGCTCACAGGACGAAGGAGGTGTCCCATGAGAGCATCAGGAACTTCCTAGTCCGACTGGGGATGATCCGCGATGCGCCGAGACAGCCGCTTATGCCGTTTGCGCGGTGATTGTTCTCCAGCGGTCGGGCCTGCTAGACGTCCCCCGTCATCACCTGAAGATTCCCAACGACCTGGGAACTCAATCCCCCGCGCGGCACCGGCTCGCATCGGCGCGGCCAGCATGCAGCCGGTTGGCTGGATCTCATATTGCATTCTTGAGTAGCCCAGGATCCTGGCGAAGGACCCTTCAGCCCCGAACGGTCGCAGCGATACACCGGTCGGAATCGTGCAGGCGACGCGGCTCGCCGGCGGGGCGCAGCCTGACCCGCAGGAGAGCGCAGCACCTCACCGGCCGGGCGCTCCGCGCGATCCCGCCACCCGCCGGCCACCACCGCCCCCGCCAGCGCGGACCCCGCGGGCGCGGCGCAGGGCCTTGCGGTCGCGGCGGGTACCGTCATCGGGAACTACGAGCTTATCCGCCCGCTCGCTCGGCAGCGGCGGCATGGGGACGGTCTTCCTTGCCCGCGACACGCCAGCTACGGCGAACGCTGGAGCGCGCTACGGCGACGGGGGCGATGTGGACGTGCTCCACCCGCGCGGGGGCGGTGGCGCTTCGCGTATGCTCCGCGGTCGACCTCACGGAAAGGAGCCTCGATGGCCTCTGCTCAACGCACCAAATCCGCGTCGAAGAAAGCTTCCGCCTCCAAAGTGCCCGCGAGGAGCCCTGCGCCTGCCAGGCGCGCCGCTCCGCCGAGGCGCAGCGCCGGAGGCGCGGCGCCCGACGGCCTCGTGGACCAGGCGCTGAAGGCGCGCTGGGAGGAGGCGATCGCGCGGTACCGGAAGGCGCGCACCGAGGAGCTCGAGGGCTGGGACGAGCGGTACGAGGCGCTCGGCGACATCCTCGACAGTGATCCTCCATATTACCTCGCCGGCGGCTTCAAGACCGCGCGCGCCTTCCTCCAGGCCGAGGTGCCGGACCAGGACGAGCGCTCGGTGCGCACGTACATCCGCGTCGCGCGCTTCTTCGAGCCCGAGGACGAGGCGAAGCACGGGATCAGCAAGCTCGACCTCTTGCTGCGTTACCTGGAGGCGGCGGGCGGGGTGCCGCTCGCGCCGGCGAAGATCCGGCCCGACAAGCAGAAGATCCGCGTGGCGAAGGGCAAGACCCAGCGCCTCGTACCGTTCCCGGAGGTGACGTTCGACGAGTTGCGCCAGGCGATCCGAACGGCGGCGCGGAGCGCCGGCAAGGTGACGAAGAACGCGCCGCCGCTGGTGCGTGCGCTCGGCGGGCTCCTCGCCAAGGCGAAGCTCCGCGGGGTGGGCGTGCGCCTGCGCGGCGGGAAGGTCGACCTGTCCGGAATCCCCGCGGGGGAGCTCGCGGCGCTCGGCAAGGTGCTCGCCTCGGCGAAGCTGCCGGCGGGCGACGGGTGACGCGCCACGACGCACACCCAGCTCGAGCGGGGAATTCCCCGTCCGGGCGGGGACAGTTCCCGCTCTGATCGAGGCCGAATCAGCGTGCGTTGGCGCCGCGCCCGATCTGTTCCTTACGATCGCGATCCATCTCAGGGGAGGCGAGCGCGGCGGGCGGCGCCCGAGGGGAGCGAGCCGGCGCATCGAGCGCGGCGCAGCTGGTGGCTCGACGCCAGCAGCCCCATCGAGAGCAGCGCGGCGAGCCACGGCGTGTTGCCGTCGCCGTGCGGCGCGGCGCTGCACCCCGGGTCGCGTCCGGCGGAGATGCTCGGCGGAGCGACGCAGGTGCCCTCCGAGCCGCAGACCCAGCCGGGCGCGCACTCGGCGACCGACGTACAGCGGTCGTAACACCAGCCCACGACGGGGTTGCAGCGAAAGCCATTGCAGTCGAGCTCCTCGCGCGCATCGAGGTTGCACGCTGCGCCCTCACTCGGGCAGTAGGCCGGCCCCTGGGCGCGGCCTTCGTCGATACAGCGCCAAGGCGCACACTGCGTACCCGGGCCCGCGCCCATGCAGCGGCCCTCCGGCCCGCAGGTGCTGAGGCACGCGCCCTCAAGGCCGCAGTCGTGGTGGAGATCGACACCCATCGGCTCCAGCGTGCAGCGGCCGAGGCTGCCGGGCAGCACGCAGGAGAAGCACGGTTCGGTGCACGGCGTGTCGCAACATACGCCGCTGACGCAGAACTTGTCGGGCGGGCACTCTCCGGCTTCAACGCACAAACCGATGTCGGCGGGGATGCTGGGCACGAGCTGCTCGATGTCCGTGCCTCCGTCCACAGGCGGGGTGCACTCGGCGATCACGACGATGGTGCAGCTGCCGGTCCGGGGCTCGCACACGCCGTCGTGACAGGCATCCGGTGCAGGGCAGATGATGGGGGCGCCGCCGATGCAGGCGCCCGCCTGGCAGGTGTCGGTCTGGGTGCAGGCGTTGTGGTCATCGCAAGCGGGACCAGTGAGCGGCGCGCAGGTGCCGTCCATGGGGCGCCAGCAGCCGCGGAGCACGCGTTGCACGGGCCGGCTTCGCAAGCGGTCGTGCAGCAGACGCCGTCGACACAGAAGCCGGTCTGGCACTCACCGGGAAGGGTGCACGGGGCACCGGTGGGGAGGGGGCTGAAGAGCTCCGCGCTCGCGAGGACATTGTCGTTTTTCCCGCCGGCGATCAGCACCTGCCCGCTTCCCAGCCTTGTCGCGGTGTGATCGTAGCGACCGGTCGTCATGGACGCCGTGGGGGCCCAGGTGTCTCTCGCTGGATCGTACAGCTCTGCGCTTGCAAGATAGGACGTCTGATCCCCTGGAACGAGCAAGCCGCCTGCGATGAGCACCTGCCCGTTGCTCAGCAAGGTCGCCGTGTGACGGGAGCGCGCCGCGCCCATCGAAGCGGCAGGAGTCCAGGTGCTGCTCACCGGATCGTACAGCTCCGCCGCACTCAGGTTCGCTCCTCCAGCGACGAGCGTCCGTCCGTCGCCCAGCAGCGTTGCTGTGTGACCGCTGCGGTCAGCCACGCCCATCGGCCCGGTGACGGACCAGGTATCGCTATCCGGGTCGTAGAGCTCCGCGCTCGCCTGGCTGGTCGCAGAGCCGCCGACGATCAACACCTTCCCATTCCCGAGAAGTGTTGCGGTGTGGCCCGCGTGGCTCGCGTTCATCGATCCGGTGAGTGTCTCAGTATCGCTGTCCGGATCGTACAGCTCCGCGGTCGTACCGACCTCTGGGTCTGAGCCAAGCCCGCCGGCCACGAGCACCTTCCCGTTGCCGAGCAGCGTGGCGGTGTGGTGGTCGCGACCCCAGAAGCTGCCAGCGGCGCCGGTCCAGGTATCGTTGTTCGGATCATATAGCTGCGGGAAGAGGTTCTGCACCCCGTCAAAGCCGACGCCGCCGGCGACGCGCACAAACCCGTTGCCGAGCAGCGTGGCAGTGTGATTGGTGCGGAGACCGCCCAAGGCGGCAGCGGGGACCCAGGTATTGCCCTTCGGGTCAAACAGCTCCGCGCTGTTAAGCACGAGTTCGTCGGAGCCGTCGGCACCGATGCCCCCGGCGACGAGCACTCGTCCGTCTCCCAGCAGCGTCGCGGTCTGGCCGGCATAGCGAGCCGCACCCATCGACCCGGCGGCTATCCAGGCAGGATCTACCAGCGCCCGCTGATCTCCCGCGTCCACCCACAGCTCGATCCGCTTGCCGTTCACCGCGAGCCTGGCCTCGATCGGCCGGCCTCCCTCCGCATAGGCCCGCGGCGCCGTGACGCGCAGCCTGGGTGTCCCGCCCTCATCGCAGAGCTCAATGGAACGCCCGCCCTGACGCAGCGCAGCGCCCTCGATCTCCCACGCGGCCGAGGGCCGGTCGCCCGTGGCGAAGCCCTCCTCGAGCAGCAGCCACTCCTCGTAGCCGCTCTCCGTGGCCGTCCAGTACGACGTGCCACCTGGCCGCGCATACGCCACGGCGCTGCCAGCAACGGCGCCCTCGCCGGAAGCGCCGAGCTCGCGTACGCGGACCTCGAAGTCGGCGGAGAGCGCCGCGCCTCGGTCGCTGCCTGAGCTGTGCGCAAGCCGAAAGCGGAACACGTCCTCTCCGCGTCTCGGCAACACCGCCCGGAGGTCACCTCGTCGTTGCCAGGCAGCCGTGCCGCGGCTCGTGGACTGCACGGCAAAGCCCTCCGCCACGGCGACCAGGGCGTCGCGGCGCTCGAGGATCTCCGCGGCCTGGTCGGGAAAGCGGTCGCGCAGCGCAGCGGCACCTGGCGACCCCGGTTCGGCGGCGCAGCTGGCGACGAGGGAGAGGCAGAGCAGCAGCCCGCAGCGTGACTCCCTCCCCCGGTCGAGGCGCGGCAAGCGCGGCGACGCCTGCCTCCTGCGCCTCGCCGCCTCGAAAGCCAGCAGGCCGGCCGCGAGCCACGCTGCGCCGGGTCGGCCAGGCACCTGCGCCGTCAGGTTGCACCCGGCGTCCTGCCCATGGGCCCTGTCCGGCGGCGGCACACAATGGCCATCGGCATTACAAACCGACCCCGGTGCGCAGTCGTCCACCGAGTGGCAACGCGAAAGGCAGGCGCCGAGCGCCGGCGAGCAGCGGTACGGCCCGCAGTCGAAGGGCACCCCCTCGTCGTCGGGACACGGAACGCCCACGCCCGGGCAGTGGGCCGGGCCCACGCCCTGGCTCGCCCCGGTGCACCGGCTAGGGGCGCACTGCGCTCCCGTGAACGCGCCGATGCACTCGCCGTTCGGCCCGCAGGTGCGCAGGCAGTCCCTTTCAGCCGGGCAGCTTCCGCCCAAGTCGACGCCTGGCCGCTCCGGAGTGCAGGTACCGAAGTGGCCGGGGAGAGCACACGAGTAACAGGCTTCGGAGCACTCGGTGTCGCAGCAGATATGGTCGACGCAGAACAGGCCCGGCGGGCAATCCTCCGGTGCGTCGCAGAGGCGGGCATCTCTGGGGATCCTCGGCGTGCTGTCAGGGCCGCCCGCGAGGTCGGTGTCGCAGCCGGGTTTGCGCGGCGTGGTGCACCGTCCGGTCCGCGGGTCACAGGTGCCGGCCTCGTGGCACGCGTCAGCTGGCGTGCAGATCCTGGGAATCCCGGCGCAGACGCCGCTCGCGCAGGCATCGCCGTCGGTGCAGGCGTCGTCGTCATCGCACAGAGCGCCATCGGCCTTCGCGGAAGTGGCGCAGGCGCCGGTGCTCGGGTCGCAAACCGCGTCGTGGCAGCTATCGGGCGGATGGCAGGATCGAGGGTTTCCGCCGAAGCAGATGCCGTCCTGGCAGGTGTCGGTCTGGGTGCAGGGATTGCCGTCGTTGCATGCGGGGCCGGTGACCTGGGCGCAGGCGCCGTTCGAGGGAGCGCCTGCTGTCGTCGAGCAGGCGTCGCAGGGGCCTGCATCGCAGGCCGTCGTGCAGCAGACGCCGTCGGCGCAAAAGCCGGTCTGACATTCGCCGGGAAGGGTGCACGTAGCGCCCACGGGAAGTGGGCTGAAGAGCTCTCCGCTGGCGAGCGGACTCACGGTTCCAGGTCCCGACTCGTTACCACCGGAGATTAGAACCAGTCCGCTCCCCAGTAGCGTTGCAGTGTGGAAGCCACGAGCCGTGCTCATTGCGGCGGCGGGCATCCAGATATCGTTCACCGGGTCGTACAGAGCGGTCGTTGGGATGGCATTCGATGTGGAGAGAGAGGTCCCGTTGAGACCTCCAGCGATCAAAACTCGTCCACTGCCTAGTAGCGTTGCAGTGTGATAGCCGCGAGCTGTGTCTGTTGATGGTGTGGGAGTCCACAGGTCGCTTGCGGGGTCATATAACTCCGCGCTCGCTAGAAACTCTGTCGTGTTGAGCCCACCGATGACGAGCACCTGACCATTGCTCAGCAGTGTCGCTGTGTGTGTGTCGCGATCTGAGTCCATCGGGGCGACTGGAATCCAAGCATCATTCGCTGGATCGTACAGCTCGACGTCGGCGAGGCTGTTCCCGTTGAAACCACCCGCAACAAGCACTTCACCACTGGCTAGCAGCGTCGCCGTGTGGTAGCCACGAGCCGAGTCCATCGAGGCGACCAGAGTCCAGGAGTCACTTGCCGGGTCATACAGCTCCGCGTCGGCCAGGTAACCTCCGGGCCTGGAACCTCCAGAGATGAGCACTTGTCCGTTGCTAAGCCGCGTCGCGGTATGGGCCCAACGAGAAATGCGCATCGAGGCGGCGGGAGACCAGGTATTCGTCGCTGGGTCATAAAGTTCCGCGGACGCATCGGCGTCAGCCGGGAGACCGCCAGCAACGAGCACCTGCCCGTTACTCAGCAACGTGGCGGAGTGTTCAAAACGAGGCGCGCCCATTGAGGCGACGGGAGACCACGTGGCGGTCACTGGATCATAGATTTCCGCATCGGCAAGTGCATCCACGTCGCTGCCACCCGCAACGAGCACCTGACCGTTGCTTAGCCGCGTCGCGGTGTGTGAATGGCGCGCTGCATTCATTACGCCAGCTGCTGTCCATGCCGGGTCTATCAACACCTCCTCGCCGTCCGCGTCCACCCATAGCTCGATGCTGTCACCGCGCACCGAAAGCCTCGTCTCAGTCCGGCGATCTCCGGTCATATAGGTCTGTGGCGCACTGACGCGTACCTTTGGCGCCCCATGGATATCACAGAGCTCCACGACGTTTCCCCGCTGTCGCAGCGTGGCCCCCTCCACCTGCCACACGGCCGCCGGGCGGTCGCTCGTGGCGACGCCCTCATCGAGCAGCAACCACTCCTCGTAGCCGCTCTCCGTCGCCGTCCAGTACGACGTCCCACCTGGCCGCGCGTACGCGACGGCGCTGCCGGTGATGACTCCCTCGCCTGAAGCATCGACCTCGCGCACGCGGACCTCGAAGCCCGTAGCAGGGATCCCGTCTCGACCCGTGCCATAGCCCCCTTCAATGTGAAAGCGGAGCGCATCCTCGCCCCGCTTCGGCAGCGCGACCCTGAGGCCGCCCCGACGCAGCGAAGCCGCCTCCTCGCCGCCCGTCGTTCGCACGGCAAAGCCGCCCGCCACGGCCGCGAGCGCCTGGCGGCGGTCGAGGATCGCCGCTGCTTGCGCGGGAAAACCGCGGCGCAGCGCCGCCGCATCGGGCGGCGCTGGCTCGGCGCCGCACCCCGGAAGCGGGACGGCCAGCAGCAAGGCGACGAAGGCAAGTGCAAGGCGACAGATCCCAGGCCCCAGATGCATGACCAGCCCTCCGCGGAGCGACGACCCGCCCGCGCACCTCGATCAGAAATCGTAACGAACCCCGACACCTGGCATGAAGGCGAACAGCACCGGACCGGTGAGCGCCTCGTCAGGAAAGCTGCCTTCGCCGTCGGTATAGGCGTAAATCCTTTGTCTTGGGTCCCACCGCGCCACGGAGCCGATCAGCACGAGCAAATCCACGCCCCACGAGAGCTCCACATGATCGCCGACACGCATGCCGATCCGGACCTCCGGATCCAGGTAGAACCACGCACGTCGGGGCACCTGGATGTAGGGACCCACCTCGTAGGGCTCGCCGCTCCTCGTCGTGAAGGCTCCCGTCCGGGTGTCGGCGACCGAGCCCAGCACCGCGCCGGCGCCGAGCCGCAGGCGCATGGGATACCGCTCGCCGAACCTGAGCCCGGCCCAGGCTCCGGCGAGAAAGCCTCGGACCTGGGCCACGTCATCGGCCGTGCCCGGGGGCAGCTCGTCAATCCCGCGCGCCTCGATGGACGCACTCCGCCCGGTTGTCGACTGCTGCATACGGATATAGCCCGCCGCGATCCCGAAGCCAAACCTCGTCCCGACATCGAGCTCGTAGCCTCCACGGAACACGCCGTGACCACCAACGGCCGGACCAGCGCTGCACGAGCCGCCGCACGCCGCGGCGATGTCGCCGGCGAAGGAGGGCGAGAGCGCGAGCGCTCCGTCGAGCTCCAGCGTGAACCGCGGCGGCTTGCGCCACCGGCGAGCGCTCCGGTCGCGCAGCAGCGCGAGCGAGACAACCGCTCGGTTCCCCCGGTGGAGCTCCACTTGATGCGTCTCCTTGAGGTACCCGTCGTAGAGCGCCTCGATTCGGTGCAGCCCGGGGCGGAGGCGTCCCTCCCACAGGCCGCGCCCGACGAAGAGCCCATCGATCGCGATGCTCCCGCCCGCAGGCACGAGGGAGACGCGGATCGCCGCGTCGAGCTCCTCGGCTGCCAGCGCGAGCTCTACGGTCTGCTTGGGCCGGATAACGACCGGAGCCGGCAACGTCCCGAAGCGCGCCTCGCCGCGCAGCATCACCGTGTGATCGCCGACCGCGATCGGCCCCTCCCACGGGGTCGTGCCCACGATATTGCCGTCGACCACCACGTCGAGCGCCTTGCCGCTGCGCTCCGCCACGCGGAGGCGACCCGCCTGGATCAGCGGGCGCAGCCGCGCCGTCACCTGCGCGATCTGTCCTCCCCCGACGGTGAAGCTCGCCTCGAACGGCTCGAAGCCCTCCTTGTACACCCGGACAACGTGGGTGCCCGAAAGGACGTGATGCGGCGCGAGCGACGGGTGCTCGCCGCGGGAGCGGCCGTCGATCGCAATCGCGGCGCCGGGCTCGGCTCCGTCGAGCACGAGAGAGCCGACGCGCTGGCGCAGCGCGACCACCTTCTTCTGCGCGAACGCCTTGACGTCGGCGGGCAGGGTGCTCGCATGAACCGAGAGCAGGCTCTCGAGCATGTCGAGCCCCTCGTCGAAGCGCCCGAGATTCACGAGGCACGCTCCAGCGCTGGACGTTGCGCTCCAAGCGGCTGGATAAAGCCTCCTCGCCTCGAGAAACTCGGCGAGCGCCGCGTCCCAGGCCTCCTGATCGTAGAGGCTCCGGCCCTCCCCGAAGTGAGCCGCTGCCCGCTTCTTCAGGAGCTCATCCTGCTCCGCGCTCGACGTCACCGCAGCGGGATCGGTGGTTGCCGAGACGACAGCGGCAGGGCTCGACGGCGCCGCTGGCTGCGGCGGGCTCGACGCCGCGGGCTGCGGCGGGCTCGACGCCGCGGGCTGCGGCGGGCTCGACGCCGCGGGCTGCGGCGGGCTCGGCGCCGCGGGCTGCGGCGGGCTCGGCTCCGCGGCTTGCGCGGCGACGGTCATCGATACCAGCTGAAGCCCAAGAGCCGCCGCGCAGGCACACAGCAGAGGGGGAGCAAAGGGCATGAGGGTTCATTCGCTTGCTGTTGTCGTTGAACAGGAGCAGGGCCGGAGCGACGGGGATCCCGGCGGCGTGCCGGACGGTGCAACCTCCGCGCCGAGGCCGGACCGCGTCACAACAGCGTGCAAGGCGCGAGCGCTGACGCGTCAGCGGAGCCGGCCCACGACGAGGTCGCGCTCGGATCGGGGGTGATATGCAGACGCCTCGTGGGGGCTCCACGTGTACCCGGCGAGCCCTCCGCGCTCGTCTGCGTAAATACGCAGAACACCCAGGCCCGCACCGGGGTGCCACGATCCGTCTTCGGTGAAACGTGTGTCGGTGGCGCCGTGGCCAGAGCTGCTCGAGTCGAGGAGCGCCACCTCGTACTGTGTCGTACCCGGGATCTCCGGAGGAGCCGGTGCGCTCCGGACGGGCAGCTCGGCGACGATGCCCACGTGCCCGGAGACCTCACTCCCTGCCGGGTACTTGATGGCGACGATGTCGCCGGGCTCGATCCTGTTCACGTCCTGGATCACCTCGAATCGCACCCCTGCAGCGATGGCGTCGTGGTACCTCGCCGCGTTCGGGCTCGCGCTGCCGGACCAGGACTCGATGTCTGCGCTGGAGAGACGGTAGGCCCGCTGGAGCACCAGCGTCAGGAACGTCCCGCACACGCTGCGGTTCCGGTACTGATGCGCTCCATCCACGCCCGCCCAGTGGACAAAGCTGGGATCGGTCCCGTACTCGTTGTGCTCGGGGTCGATGTTGTCCACGAGCTCCCGCGCCCAGCGCACGTGGTCAGGCGCGCCGTCCGACGGCAGGAGCATCGGCTCCGATCCGGGCTCGCATCCGGCCGATATGAACGCGCCCATGACAATGGCGCCGGTCAAAAGAAGATGGTTGGGGTGCAGAGACTCCACGGTCTTGTTCCTCTCGCTGGGTTCAATGCGCCTGCGGCGGTGCCGCGGCGCCGCGGCGACGGTGGGCAGCGCCGCCTCGGTCTTCTCCCGGTCAATCGAGCGCGCGGGCGCCGTTGTCAGCGTCTGCTGCTGCGCCAGGGCAACCATCGAGAGAGCAACAACCAAGCCACGATCGAGCCCCTCTTTGCTCCGTCGCCTGCTGATCGACCGTGGTGCTCAGAAGCCGGCGACGTGTGTCCGGGCGATGATCTGGCAAGCAGGAAGGAGAGCGGGTGTGCGTCCCGGCGTAACCTGGGTGTAACCGGGCCCGTGTTCCGGGACGCGCGCCGGAAAAGGCCCTCTGCGGCGCGCGCTTGCAGGTGTCACACCGGTGCAACGCGCGCAACAGCCCCGTCGTGCCGCACGCCGCCACCCAGGCCCGCGGCCTGCGGAGAGCGCAGGACTACCCGCCGCGGGCCGCTCGCGGCGCCCGGCGGGCCGCTCGCGGCGCCCGGGCAGGCCGCTCGCGGCGCCCGCCCTGTTCAGGAATCGCTGCTTGCCCGGAAGCTCTCGGGGTCGAGCCCGTACCGCTTCAGCCAGCGGTGGATCTGCATGCGCGCCTTGCCCATCGCGCGCGCCACGGACGCGACGTTGCCCTCGTGCTGGCGCAGGAGGCCGATGAGCTCCTCGCGCCTCGCCTCGTCCTCGCTCCTCCGGGCCACGGCCGCGCCGCCCTGGGCTGCCTGCACCTTGGAAGGCAGGTGATCGAGCTCGAGCTCTCCCTTCGCCCTGGCGAGCACGAGCGCGGAGGAGATGGCCTGCTCCAGCTCGCGTACGTTGCCGTCCCATCGATGCTGGAGCAGCGCCCGCGCCGCACGAGGATCGATCCGGAGCCGCCCGGCGAGCTCCGGGTCGAGGCGCCGGAGCAGCGCCGCGAGGACCAGGCCGAGATCCTCGCGGCGGGCGCGCAGCGGCGGCAGCTCGACGCGATGGCCGGTGAGGCGATTCAGCAGATCCGCGCGGAATTTGCCGTCCTCGACCATGTGGTCGAGCGGCTTGTGCGTCGCCGCGATCACCCGCAGATCGACAGGGAACGCGCGCGTGGACCCCACGGGGCGCACCTCGCGCTCCTGGAGCACCCGGAGCAGGACGGCCTGCGCCTGGGCGGGCAAATCGCCGATCTCGTCGAGGAACAACGTCCCGCGATCGGAGGCGCGCACGAGGCCGGGGCTGTCCGACGCGGCGCCGGTGAAGGCGCCCTTGCGATGGCCGAAGAGCTCGTCCTCGATGAGCTCGCCCGGCAGCGCGGCGCTGTTGACGGCCACGAGCTCGCCGGTGCGGCCCGAGAGCGCGTGGATCGCCCGCGCCAGGACCTCTTTGCCGGTCCCGGTCTCCCCCTCGACGAGCACCGGCACCGTCGACCGCGCGACGAGCGAGAGCCGCGCGAACGTCCGGCCGAGGGACGGCAGCATGGTCGAGAGCCCGGCCGCGGACGGCTGCAGGCCGGCGCCGTCGAGCACCGAGGGCTCTCCCTCCTCGAGGGACACCGCCTCGCGGTAAATGAAGAACGTGTAGCCGATCTCGAGCACGTCGCCGTCGACGAGGTCGGCGCGCGCCCGCGGGATCCCGTTGACGATACACCCGTTCTTGGAGCCGAGATCCTCGATGGCCCAGCGCGTCGCGCGCCGCCGGAGGACAGCATGCCTCGACGACATCCGCTGATCCTCGGAGCGAACCTCGAGCACGCGGCGCGGCCCCTCGTCGCGCCGCACGAAGGACCGCGGCCGTCCCCGGCCGATGAGCACCTCGTCGAAGCCGTGGAGCGAGAGGCGGGCTGGAGGCGCGAGCGGGCGATGGCTCTCCAGAACGAGATACAGATGCGGGCTGCTCGGACGACCCGCGAGCTCACGCGCCTCCGACGACGAGGAGAGCGTGGTGGTGGGATCGTGGTCGCCGGGCACGGATCCAGGCGTACCCAGTCGGGCCAACGCGGTCAATACGGGAGGGGCAGCGCGCCCCGCGGCCGCCGCGCGGGGAGGCTCCTCCGCGACGGACGCGCCGGCGAGCTTCGCTGGCGGCGAACGCGCGGTGCGGCCGTTCCCGCTCGAGCGGGGAATTCCCCGCTCGAGCGGGGACAGTCCCCGCGGCCGCCGCGAGCCCCTGGGCAGAGAGCGGCTCAGCGCCTGCCTCGCTCGGGCCGACAGGCGGCCGTCCGGCGCCCGGAGGTCCACCGGAGGCTGCGTTCGCTGATGGCCTGCACGAGACGGCTCGGACCGGGCAGGACGCGTCTAGAACACCGATGGCGTTGATCGAGCGCGAGATGAGGCGCCAACGACGAGAAGGACGCCAAGGACGCCAAGGACGCCAAGGACGCCAAGGACGCCAAGGACGCCAAGGACGCCAAGACAATATTTTTTCTTGGCGTTCTTGGCGTTCTTGGCGTTCTTGGCGCCTTGGCGTTTCAAAGCCTGCTCGTGATTGATGCCTGATACGCCTCGTCGAGAGGGCACCAGGGCTTTACGCCATCAGACGCGCCAATCTCGGCTGGCCTCATCGACCGTCCGCCGGCGGATCGGCCGGCAATCGCCGATACCAGGCACTGCTGGCACGCTTCTTGGAGGATTGGGAGGTCGGATGTCTGAAGAGGCGCTGTGCGCGCTTGTCTAAACAAATTGATGACATGGAGGACTGCCTTGGAAAAGCGAATCAGCTCTTTGAGCATGCTTGTGCTCGCGCTGCTGAACGGATGCGCGACCGGCGGCGACGAATCCGAGTGCCGGACCGATCGGTACCCGTCGGCGCCGGCAGGAGCGACCGGCGTGGTCCACGTCTCCGCCGGCTGCCCGTCCGGAGACGCCGACGGCTCCGCTGCGCACCCGTATCCGACGATCCAGCGAGGCGTGGACAACGCTCCGGAGGACGGCGCCGTGCTCGTGGCAGACGGCATCTACGAAGAGAACCTCCGGATCGACAGGACACTGTCGGTGGTCGGCGCCCCCGAGGACGTCGATCCGGAGGACACGCCGGTGCTCCTCAAGGCGCCGGAGCGCCATGCCGTCGTCGTCTCCGGCGAGGGCACGGACGTGTGGCTCCGTGGGCTCGCCATCGTGTCACCGAGCGAGGTCGGCCTGTGGGCGCGCGAGGGGGGCAGCGCCACGCTGGAGGGCTCGCGGGTAGACGGCGCGCGCGCCGATGCGGAGGGCAACTTCGGATACGGCGTCCTCGCGACCGACCATGGATCGTTCGTCATCTGCCGGAGCTTGATCTCCGAGTCGGCGGCCGCCGGCGCGCTCGTCCGCGGCGCGCGAGGCGAGATAGGCTGGTCGACGCTCCGGGAGAACCGCGGCGGCGGCATCCGGATCGAGCGCTCCACAGAGAAGGTGTCCATCTACGACAACAAGCTCGACGCGAACCACGAGGTGGCCATCGGCGTGCTGAGCTCTTCGGCGCGCATCGAGAACAACCTCATCGAGAACACGCGGACGTCCGAGTCCGGCGAGCTCGGAGACGGGATCCTCGTGCTGGGGGCGAAGGACGCGCTGGGCAACCCCGCCGGCGAGGCGCACGTCGAGGTGGAGTTCAACCGATCCATCCGCAACGCGCGTGTCGGCGTGCTCCTCTCGGGGGACGTGAGCGGCGCGGTGAGAAGCAACGCCATCGAGGACAACGGCCACGGCGCCGCCTTCGCAGCCGGGGTCTGGGCGCAGGCGGGCGCGGGAGCGGCGGATGGAGCGAGCCTCGTGTTCGTCGGCAACACGATCGCAGGGAATCGCTACGTCGGCCTGGGGCTGACGAGCGGCGCGCGCGCGACGATCCACGACAACACGGTGATCTCGACCAGGGCCGGCGAGGTGCGCGTGGGCGCCGAGCAAGCGCGGATAGGAGACGGCATCGCGGTGCTCGGTGGATCCTCCGCCGTCATCACGAAGAATCGCGTGGAAGACAACGAGCGGTTCGGCATCGTGTTCGACGCGAGCAGCAGCGAGCGCATGGAGGAGAACAGCATCCAGGGCAACGAGGGCATCTCGACGGTACTTCAGGGTTCCGAAGGGGCACCGACGAAGCTCGCAGAGACGAACATGCTGGTGGGCAATGGAGAGGACGCGCCGCGACGCGTGCCGGCAGGCACCTTCGGCGTGAAGGCGGACGACTTCTCGACGGGTGATCAGTAGACGACGCCGGGCAAGGCGCCCCCTCCTCCGGCGAGGCATCCGTGGTGCTGCGTGCTGCACGCGCTCGCCTCGGCTCGTTGCGCGAAGCCGACCGGCTCGCGTCCGCGCCGCGCGAGGGCGCGCACCTCGAGCGCCCTCAGGCCCACCCCGAGCCACATCCGGCGGCGTCGCCTCTCGCCGCCTCGACACGCCGCGCCCGGCTTGCGCAAACCCGCAACCGCGCCCACCCGCTGCCCGGCTCGCCTTCTGCCCGCGCTGCGGAGCGGCTAGGCTCCGCCCCCATGGCCAGGTCAGATCCCTTCGGCTGGATCGGCTCCGTCATGGAGGGCCAGTTCTCGATCGAGGCCGTCGCGGGCGAGGGGGCTTTCGGCGTCGTCTACCGCGCCACACACCTCGCCTTCGAAGCCCCGGTCGCCGTCAAGTGCCTCAAGATCCCGAGCGACCTCGACGCCGACCAGCGCGACGAGCTGCTCTCGCGCTTTCGCGCAGAAGGGCGGCTCCTGCACCGCCTCTCCAGGCTCACCACGGGCGTCGTCCAGGCGCTCCACATCGGGGCGGCCGAAGCGCCCTCCGGCAGCTGGACGCCCTACATCGTCATGGAGTGGCTCGACGGCGAGACGCTCGAGTCCGACCTGCGCCGCCGAGGCGAGGCGGGGCTCGCGCCGCGCGGCCTCGGGGAGGCCATCGCGCTGCTCTCGCCGGCCGCCGAGGCGCTGGCGATCGCCCACCGCGAGAACGTGTCGCACCGCGACGTCAAGCCGGCGAACCTGTTCCTGCTGCGCAATCGCGCCGGTCCGCCCCTCAAGGTCGTCGACTTCGGCGTCGCCAAGGTCTTCTCGGAGTCGCCCTCGCTCACCGCCGCCCTCGCGCGCACGGGCGACGGGTTCCGGCCGTTCACGCCGCGCTACGGCGCGCCCGAGCAGTTCAGCCCCCAGTACGGCGCGACCGGGCCCTGGTCGGATGTGTTCGCCATGGCGCTCGTGCTCATCGAGGTCGCATCGGGGCGCCCCGCGCTCGCGGGGAGCACGCTCATGGAGCTCTTCATCGCCGCCGCCGACGAGCAGCACCGGCCCGACCTCGAGAGCCGCGGCGTCGCCGCGAGCCCCGCCCTCGCGGCGGCGCTCCGGCGCGCCCTGTGCGTCAACCCCGCGCTCCGCTACCGCGACCTCGGCGAGATGTGGACCGCCGTGACGTCCGCGCACGCGGCGCTCCACGGCGAGCGCCCGGGCGCGAGCGCGCTCGAGCCCAACCTCGCCGACACACGGGTCGACAGGCCGCCCGTGGACCTCACGTCCGAGGCCTCCACCGGCGAGCACCGGGTCTGCACCGTGATGTTCGTCGATCTCGCGGAGGCGATCGGGCCCCTCTCGCGCATCGATCCCGAGGCGGTCAAGGAGGTCCTCGACCGGTGCGCCCGCGCGGTGCAGGAGCGCGTCGAGGCGATGGGTGGCCTCCTGGAAGGACAACCCGGCAACCGCGCCATGGCGGTCTTCGGGCTGCCGCGCGCGACCGACAGCGATGCCGAGCGCGCCGTCGCCGCGGCGCTGCAGATCCAGACGGCGCTCGCGCGCATCCCGCTCCCGCGCCCCCTCCGCTCGGCCACCCGGCTCGCGGCGCGGATCGGGATCGCGACCGGCCGCGTCTTCGCCCAGACCCCCGCGAGCCCCTCGGGCCGGAAGCTCGCCCTCGTCGGCGACGCGCTCCACGTCGCGGTGACGCTCCAGCAGGCGGCCAGCGCAGGCGCGGTCGCGATCGGGCGCGACACCTACCGCCAGGTCGCGGGCCGGTTCAACGTCGAGCGGCTTCCCCCGGTCGAGATCGCCGGGCAGGCGCTGCCCGCCTTCCGCGTCGTCGGCCCGGTGGCGTTCCGCCACGGGCTCGCCATGCCCGATTTTCACGGGCTCGAGGCCGCGCTCGTCGGCCGCGCCATCGAGATCCGGCGCCTCCTTGAGGCGTTCGAGACGGTGCTCTCGGAGTCGCGCGCCAAGGTGGTCACGCTCGTCGGGCCGCCCGGCGTCGGCCGCAGCCACCTGCTCGCCGAGCTGTACGCGGCCCTGTCGCTGCAGCGCCAGGGCTTCTTCCCCATCACGGCGCAAGGCGCGCCGCTCGACCAGGACACGAGCTACGCGCTCGCCGCCTCGCTCGTCCGGAGGCGCTTCGAGATCCACAAGGACGACAGGCCCGCGGTCGTCCGGCGCAAGCTCCGCCGCGGCGTCCGCTGGCTTCGCTTCACCCACCGGGGCAAGGCGTCCGCTCGCGAGCTCGACGACGCCGAGCTGGAGGACACCCTCGGGCAGATCGCCCTCCTCCTCGGCGCTCGATCGACCGGCAGCACCGGCGCGCCCACGCGCGACGGGACCGTCGGCATCGCGAGGAGCCGCATCGCCACGGCCGTGGTGCGCCTGCTCGCCTGGGCCGCGTCCCGCGCCCCGCTCGTCCTGTTCTGCGACGACGTGCAATGGTCGGACGGCGCGAGCCTCGACCTGCTCGACGAAGTCCTGGCGCGCGCCGAGGATCTGCCGATCCTCGCCGTGCTGTCCGCGCGCCCCGAGCTCTACGAGCTGCGGCCGCAGTGGGGCGAAGGCCGCGCGGCCCACGAGCGCGTGGACGTCGCGCCGCTGCCGCGCCGGTACGTCGAGGAGATGATCCGCGACCGCCTCCGCCTCGTCCCGGATCTCTCGCCCGATCTGATCAGGACCCTCGCCGATCGGGCCGAGGGAAACCCGCTCACGCTGGTCGAGACGCTGCACCTGCTCATCGACGCGGGCGTCGTGGCGCCCGCGCGCGAGGGGCCATGGCGCGCACACGCGGAGCGGCTCGGCGCGCTCACATTGCCCGCGACGGTGCAGGGGATCACCCAGGCGCGCCTCGACCGGCTCGACCCCGAGGCGCTCGACCTCCTCGAGCGCGCCGCGGTGGTCGGGCGGACCTTCTGGGCAGGCGCCGTGGACGAGCTGCGGCGCGTGGGCGGGCGCGCGCCGGCCACCGCGACGGCGGAGCTCCTGGACCGGCTCCGCAGGCGGCAGCTCGTGCGCCCTCGCGAGCCGTCGACCTTGCCGGACGAGCGGGAGTACACGTTCGCCGAGTCGGCGGCGCACGAGGTGGCGTACGAGATGCTCAGCGCGAAGCTGCGCCGCGCCCTGCACCTCGCCGTCGCCGGCTGGCTGGAGGCGCGCGGGCGCGGGGACGCGGCGCTGCTCGCCCTGCACTACGATCGCGGCGGCGCGCTCGCGCGCGCGGCCACCGAGTGCGCGAGGGCGGGCGCGTACGCCGCCTCGCTCGGCGAGAACGCGGAGGCGCTCCGCCACTTCGAGCGCGCGCGGCAGATCCACGACGAGAGCGAGCTCGGCGAGCGCGACGAGGCGGCCCCCTCGAGCGACCGCCCCTTCGACGAGCTCTCCTCGGAGCGCAGGGTCGCGCGCTGGGAAGATCGGGTGCGGCTGCGGGTCGACCTCGGCGACGTGCTCCGCCGGATCGGTCGCACGGACGAGGCGGCGGGGATCTACGAGGAGGCGCGCGCCCGCATCCCGCGGCGGGAGCGCCGCGAGGCCCCGGGCGCCGCGCCCTCCGAGGCGCTCGCCTGGGAGGCCCAGATCGATCACCGCCTGGCGCAGATCCATCGCCTGCGGGGGGAGCTCGCCGAGGCGCAGGCGCTCGCAGAGCGCGCGATCCGCCGCGCGATCGAGGCGGGCGCGGCGCGCGACGTGCCGCCGATGTACGCGCACCTCGCCATCCTGCACCGCCGCGCGCGGCGCCCGGAGGCGAGCTTCCGCGCCGCCCTCGAGGGGCTGCGCGCGTGCCGCGCGATCGAGCGCCGGGACGAGCGCTGGCGCGACGACGTGGTGCAGCTGCTGTTCGGGATCGGCACGGCGCTCTATGGCCTGCGCCGGATGGTCGGCGCCGAGCGGAGCTACCGCCAGGCGCTCCGCTCGCTCGACGAGGCGAAGCAGCCCCACCTGGCGGGCGTGGCCCTGAACGGCATCGCCGGTGCGCGCAACGCGCGGGGTGACCTCAAGGCGGCGCGCGAGCTCCTCGTCCGGTCGCTCAAGCTCAAGGAGCGGGTCGGAGATCTCCACCAGATCGCGGTGGCGTGCAACAACCTCGCGGAGGTCTCCGTCCGGCTGTGCGACGCGCCCGCGGCGCTGGAGTACGCCCGTCGCAGCGTGCGCCTCGGCGAGCAGATCCACGCGGGCAGCGACCTCGCCGACTTCCACCGGAACCTCGCCGAGGCGGCCTCGGCGGCAGGTGCCCTGGAGGGTGCGCTCGACGCCGGCCTGCGCGCGCTGGCGGTCGCCGAGACGACAGGGCGCGTGTACCTCGGCGAGGTCGCCGTCACGCTCGCGAACGTCTGCGTCCGCGCCGCCGAGCAGAGCCCCGCCGGCGGGGACCTCCGCGCGCGCGCCGCGGAGGCCGCGCAGCGCCTCGAGGGCTCGCTGGCGGAGCACTTCGATGACGACGCAGAGCTCCGGCGGAAGGCCGAGGAGTGCCGCGCCCTGCTGGCGCGAGCCCTGCCGGCGCCGGCGCCGGAGTCTGCACCGCAGGCGCGGATGGCCTCGGAGCACAGCGGGAGCTCCTGACTACAGCCGTCGTGCTCCACGCGGCGGGCCGCGCGACGCCCGCGACGCCCGCGAGGGCCGCGAGGGCCGCGAGGGCCGCGAGGCGGCTTTACCCAGCCGCCTCGCTCGTCTCTGCGCCTCAGTACGGCAGCTCATCCAAGAGAGGCGCCTCCGGCGGCCGCCCGCGCGCGCCGTTCTTCCCGAGCCGCGCGGTCGCCGGCACCCCAGCCCCGGGCTGCGTCGGCTCGCCGTCGTCGTCCTCCGGCCCGGCCAGCGGCTGCCCCAGGGGCCGGCGCCCGGTGAAGCGGAGATCCCGGGCGATCACCTCGGTGCGGTAGCGCTTGATCCCGTCCTTCTCGTAGCTCGACGTGCGCAGCCCGCCCTCGATGAGCACGCCGTCGCCCTTGTTCAGGACCTTCGCGAGCGACTCGGCGCGCGGCCCCCAGAACACGATGTTGTGCCACTCGGTGCGCTCCTTGAGCTCCTTGTTCTTGTCCATGAACGACTCGTTCGTCGCCATGCGCAGCTGGAGCACGGCCATGCCATTGCCCGTGTAGCGCAGCTCCGGATCCGCGCCGAGGTTGCCCATGAGAATCACCTTGTTCAGACCTTCGTTCATGATGTGCTCCTGATCGGTTGCGTGTTGTCGTCTGCTGTCGTTGGTCGTCTGATGTCGTAGGTCGTCTTCTATCGTTCGTCGTCTGCCGTCATCCGTTGCTCGTTCTCGTTCGCCGTCGTTCGCCGCGCCTCCGCGGCTCAGGCATCCATCGCCGCGGCGCCCCCGGGCCGCGCCGCCGCGGCCGCGTCGACCGCGGCGCGCAGCGACGCCGCGAGCGCCGGCTTGCCGAGCAGCGCCTCCCGGGCGCGCTCCCGCCCCTGCCCGATGTGCTCGCCCCCGAACGACAGGTGCGCGCCGCTCTTCTCCACGACGCCGATCTGGCACGCGAAGTCGATGAGGTCCGCCGCCCCGTCGATGCCGGCGCCCCAGCGGATATCGAACTCCGATTCCTTGAACGGGGGAGCCATTTTGTTCTTTACGACCTTGACGCGCGTCCTCGATCCTATGGCCTCGTCGCTTACCTTCACCGGGCCCACCCGGCGCACGTCGAGCCGCACGCTCGCGTAGAACTTCAGCGCGTTGCCGCCCGTCGTCACCTCGGGGTTGCCGAACACGACCCCGATCTTCTGCCGGAGCTGGTTGATGAAGATGAGCGTCGTGTCCGTGCGGTGGCATATCCCCGTGAGCTTGCGGAGCGCCTGGCTCATCAGCCGCGCCTGGAGGCCCATGTGCGACTCGCCCATGTCGCCCTCGATCTCGGCCTTCGGCGTGAGCGCCGCGACCGAGTCGACCACGATCACGTCGACGGCGGTCGAGCGCGCGAGCATCTCGACGATCTCGAGCGCCTGCTCGCCGCTGTCCGGCTGCGACACGAGCAGCCGCTCGGTGTCGACGCCGATGGCGCGCGCGTACGTGACGTCGAACGCGTGCTCGGCGTCGATGAACGCGGCCATGCCCCCGGCCCGCTGCGCCTCGCGCATCGCGTGGAGCGTGAGGGTGGTCTTCCCCGACGACTCCGGCCCGTAGATCTCCACGATGCGCCCGCGCGGGTACCCGCCGATCCCGAGCGCCGCGTCGAGCGACAGCGATCCGGTCCGGATCAGGCCGATGTCCCGAGCCTCGCCCTCGTCGTTCAATGACATGATAGCTCCCTTCCCGAACTGCTTCTCGATGGTGCCGACAACGGTCTTCACGGTGCGCATCTTCTCGGCGATCTCGGTCATCATGGTGGTCTCTCCTTCTCTGGAACGTGCTGCTGTTTGCGTGTCTCGCGTGTCTTGCGTGCGCGCCCCCGAGCGCGCGGACATCGATTCGGCGCGGCCGTCGGGGCGGCCGCGATCGCGCCCGGGTGGACCCGGGCGCAACGGCTTTGATCGCGGCGCCGGCTCAGGCGCCCGCCGCTGCGGCGGCGGGCGGCGGTCCGGCGCTCGCCTCGCGGTCGAACAGCCGGGCGCCGATCGCCTCGGCCACGTGCGCGGCGCGCACGGCGGGGCTCCGGTCCATGTCGGCGAGGGTCCTCCCGACCCGCAGGACCTTGGTGTACGCCCGCGCCGAGAGGCCGAGCCGCTCGACGGCCGCCGCGAGCACGCGCGCGCCCGCGGCGTCCGGCATCGCGACGCGCGCGAGATCGCGCGGGCCGAGCTCGGCGTTGTGCGCCACGGCCACCTCTCCCGCCTCGAAGCGCGCCCGCTGCGCCGCCCGGGCCAGGGCCACCCGCGCGCGCACCGCCGCCGAGCCCTCGGGCGCCTCGGGACGGCGAGCCGGCGAGCCGGCGCCGCCCTGCTCCGGCGCGCAGAGGTGCGCGACGTCGACCGGGGGCAGGGCGATCTGCAGGTCGATGCGGTCGAGCAGCGGCCCGCTCAGCCGGGCGCGGTAGGCGCGCACGCGGTCGATGGAGCAGACGCAGCGGTTGCCGCGGTCGCCGTAGAAGCCGCACGGACAGGGGTTGATCGCGGCGACGAGGATCGGCCGCGCCGGAAAGACGACGCGGGCGCGGGCGCGGCAGAGGGCGACGGAGCCCTCCTCGAGCGGCTCGCGGAGCGCCTCGAGCACGCCGCGGCGGAACTCGAGCAGCTCGTCGAGGAACAGGCATCCATGGTGAGCGAGGGAGACCTCGCCCGGGCGGATGGGGTCGCCGCCGCCGACCAGGCCGGCGGTGCTCACAGTGTGGTGCGGCGCGCGGAAGGGGCGTGTCGCGACAAGGCCCCTGTCCGGCGAGAGCAACCCGGCGACCGAGTGGATGGCGGTGACGTCCAGCGCCTCCTCGTAGGTCATCGGCGGCATGATCGTGGGCAGCCTTCGGCTCAGCATGGTTTTCCCGCTCCCTGGCGGGCCCATCATGATCAGGTTGTGCGCCCCCGCGGCCGCGATCTCGAGGGCGCGGCGCGCGCCGTGCTGGCCGCGGACCTCGGCGAGGTCCACCGCCGCGGCGCTCGGCTCGACGGCGACGGCCGGCGCGGCGCTCGCGCCGGGCAGCGGCTTATTGCCGCGGAGGTGCGCGACGACCTGGCCGAGGTGCTCCGCGACGAGGACGTCGATCCCGGCGACGCTCGCCGCCTCGCGCGCGTTCCCCTGCGGCACGATCGCCCGCAGGACGCCCTGCTCGGCCGCGCCGCGCAGCGCCGGCAGGACGCCGCGCACGGGGCGCACCGCGCCGCTCAAGGAGAGCTCCCCGAGCAGGCCGATGCGGTCGAGCCCTTCGGAGGGCACCTTGCCGAGCGCCGCCAGCGCGGCGATCGCGATGGCGAGGTCGTAGGCGCCGCCGCTCTTCTTCAGGTCTGCCGGGGCGAGGTTCACGGTGATCACATATTCGTCGAGCTCGACGCCGAGTTGCTGAAGCGCTGCGCGGACGCGCACGCGGCTCTCGCGCACGCTCGCCTCGGCGAGGCCGACCATCTGAAAGAACGATGGGCCGCGGCCCGAGTCGACCTCCACGCGGATCGGGTGCGCGTCGAGCCCAAGCAGAGAGAACGTGAGCGCCGTGGCCTGCATGCCGGGGCCTATTCGCGAACGGCGTGCCAGGCCGGAATCGCGGCAAATCGCGGGGTATTCGGGGCAGCGGGGTGGCGGATCTGGCGGAGAGGGTGGCGGCCGCCAGGGGAAGCGGCGCGGGGACCGAGGTTCACCCAAGCGACGTCCGACGGGCGGAGCTTGCCGACAGGCGTCGTTGCGATTCCACGCAACGGATGTCGGTCAGCCCTTCGAGCTCGGGTCCCCAGGCGCGTGGTAGACCTTCTTGATCTCGTAGTCCTTGATCTTCTGCTGCAGCGTCCTGAGCGGCATCTCCAGCACACGCGCCGCCTCGGTCTGGCTGCCGTCGGTCTCCCGCAGCACGTCCACGATCGCCTCGCGCTCGGCGCGCTGCAGGCGCTCTTTCATGGTCCCGCCCGACCGGCCCGGCGCTGCCGGCGCTGCCGGCGGCGGCGATCCCCTGCGACGGACCTCCGGCGGCAGATCCAGGGCCGTAACGAGATCGGTCTCCGCGACCACCACGGCGCGCTCGATCGCGTTCTTCAGCTCGCGCACGTTCCCGGGCCAGCTGTGCTTCTCGAGGAGCGCGAGCGCCTCGTCGTCGATTCCGCGCATGACACGTTGATTCGCCTTGCTCGCGGCGGCGAGGAAGCGCGTCGCGAGCGGCGCGATATCCTCCTTCCGCTCGCGGAGCGGAGGGATCTCCAGCGTGATCGTGTTCAGCCGAAAGTAGAGATCCCGCCGGAACTTGCCGGCCGCGACCATCACGTCGAGCTCCTGGTGCGTCGCGGCGATGATGCGGACGTCGACCTGGATCTCCTTGGTGCTCCCGAGGCGCTGCACCCGCCTGGTCTCGAGCACGCGGAGCAGGGTCACCTGGGCCTGCACGGACAGCTCGCCGATCTCATCGAGGAACAACGTGCCGCCGTCGGCGTCCTCGAACACCCCTCGTCGGTGGACGGCGCTGGTGTGCACGCCCGGTACGGTGCCGAAGAGGATCCCCTCGACGAGGCCGGAGGGGAGCGCTCCGCAGTTCACGCAGACCAGCGGCCGGCGGCGCCGGGGGCTCGCTTCATGGATGAACTGGGCAAGGACCTCCTTGCCTGTCCCGGTCTCGCCATGGAGCAGCACGGTCGGCCCCGAGGGGGCGGCCGCCGGCCTCCGGGCGAGGTCCACGAGAGCGCGCATCCCCGGGCTCTCGGCGACCACCTCGGCGGCGCCCTGCGTCGGCGCCCACTCCTCGCGTGTGCCGACCGTCCGCGGCTCCGCGAGGGGAACCAACGCGACAGGCCTCTCCGGGCGCGCCCGGCGAGCGGCCTCCCAGGCGACGCCGAGCAGCTCGTCGGCCGAGGCCGCCGTGCCGGGATACAGGGCGACGCCGCACACCAGCGCGGGCTCGCCCTTGCGGTGCTCGACGAGCGCGTGCGCTACCTCGCTCGCCTTCCTCTCGTCCACTTCGGGGAGGAGGATCTCGACCGCATCCCCGCTATAGAGCGCGATGCGATCCACCGAGCGGAGCAGCGCGCGCACGCGAGGACACCACCGCGCCACGTGCCCGTCGGTGCGGGGCTCCTCCCGGACCGCGAGCACGGCGAAGCTCCGGCCAAAGAACTTCGCGCGCCGGAGCTCCAGGTCGACGGCGCTGCGCATCGCGTCGTGCCCTTCGAGCCCGAGCAGCAGCGGCTCCGCGGCCGATATCACCTGGACCGTGGCCGGAACCGTTCCGAGACGCACCTCGTCCGCGGCGCGCAAGCACACACGCGCGCCTTTCTCGACCTGTCGGCCCGCGACGAACGTGCCGTTCAGCGACCCGAGATCCTCGACGACGATCTCGTCCGCCGTGAGCCAGGTGAACTGGGCATGGCGCCGGGAGAGGGTCTTGTCTGGGATGGCCACGTCCGCAGGCGACTCTCTCCCTACGACCACGGTGACGCCGGGACGCAGGCGAACCGTCTCCACACCATCGCGATGGTAGATGAGCAGCACGGCGTGGCGCTTCGAAGCGCGCTCCGGATCGAGCTGGTCGCTCCCAGCCGCGGAGACCGGGAGCGTGGCGGCCGACTCGTCGTCTTGCGGTTGATCGGGGGTGCTCATCCGTGGCGAGAATAGATCAGCCGGACCCGCCCGGCCAACGGTCGGCGCGTCATGGAAGCAGCGGCGCCCCGGGGTGATGAGCGTCGTCCCTAGGCCCGCCAAGCGCTCCCCGATGCCCGCGTAAGCCGTCGCCTGCGTGCGCACGCCGCCGTGTGAGGCGGCCGCGAACCCGCGCGGGCTCATCCCCTCGAGGCGAGCGCGAGGGGCGCCGATGCGAGCTCGCTCAACCGCAGTCCGAGCGGCGCTGGAGGAGGCAACACGTCACAGGGTCCACGTCGCCCAGTTCCACCAGCTGGACCATGTCGGATCACACGCCACGCTGTTCATGGTGTCGTTATACGTGTCGCAGCTCGAGTTGTAGAATCGCACGTACGAGCCCGTGTAATTGTAAGTTATGCCTGCGTCCGTGTAGGTGGCCGGGTGGCCGTCGGAGGTGGCCAGTATCCAGGCCGAGCGGAGCGTGTATCCCTGGGTCATGTAGTACCCGTACATATCGGCGGTCGTCGCGGTGTCGAGCGCGAGGCTCTCGAACCCGAAGACGAAATGAACCCCGTCGTTCAGCGAGTTCGTGCCGTAGTTGTACCGTCCGTTGGCGTCGAGCACCTGGCAGGCGTCGAACGCCATCGCATCCATGTCGAGCTCGCCCCAGTACGTTTCGCTCGACGTGAGGAGGTTGTCGCCGTAGCTCCCGTTGAAGTACGTGGCGTCGGAGCTGCCGTGCGTCGAGATGTATGCGTAATCGGAGGCGTCGCCGTAGATGTCGTCGTACGAGGCCTCCTCGAAGTCGCTAGACCATGCTTCCCAGTTGGTGGAGTACCGGTAAGAATAACCGGCGCCGGCCATGCGCCCGGTCCACCTCCTGACACCCTCCGCGCAATTGGCGAGATCGGACCCGGTGCCCGGGTGGTCATCGACCGCGTCAGCGTAGACCTCCCACGTCCAGCCATCGTGATCGGCCGCGTCCGAGGGGCCGTGTGTAAAGTACCCCGCATGCGCGGGGTGCGCGCCGAGGACGGCGGCCGGAAGCAGCAGAAGAGCGAGTCGAGCGGTTCTCATTGGGGTTCTCCTAGAGCATGCGTCAGAGGCTTCTGATCTGGGTTCTCGGTTTCGTGTGGTGCGGAGGCCGCCGCGGCCTACTTCGCGTCCCTGGCGCTGATCTGCAGCGAGGGAATGTCGCGCCCCGGCGCGGCGGGCTCGATCCAGAGCACGTCGATGGCCGTCTGGGCGCCGCTCTGGTCGACGCCGTGCGCAGCGCCGTGCACCGCGTAGACGGGCTCCGCGGTCTTCGCGGGAACCGAGGCGTCCGGGAGGTAGTAGCCGAGGCGGACGTCCGTGATCTCGAGGCGATCGACCCGCTCGATGTGCGCCTTGATGAGATTCCAGCGGCCGGTGCGCTCCGCGCGGTCGAGGTAGCGGCCGACGGCCTTCTCGGGCCTATCGATGGTCAGGCTCTCGATCGCCTCGAGGGGGCGGACGTTGCTCGTCAGGCTGGCGATGGCGCCGCCTCCGGCGTAGACGATCTGGACGTCATTGCCGCCGCCGAAGGTCGGCATGCCGTCGATGCGCTGAACGAAGGAGACCGACTGGGCCGTCACCCAGCGCTTCTGCGTGTTGCCAGACGGGTCCATGGTGCCCGCCTCGCTGACGCCGGCGCGGCCAGGGACGAGGCTCACGGGGCCCGCCGCCAGGAGGCCGAGCGCTCCGAGCCGGCGGTGCGCGTCCTTCCAGAGGTGGCGCTCGGAGAGGGGCGTGATCGGCGCCTCGGAGCCGATGCGATCGACGTCGTGATAGGCGGCGCCGCCGCCGTCATAGACATAGAGGTGGCGCGCGCCGGCGCGAACGTGGGTCACGCCGCCGAAGTCGGCCGTCGTCTCGGCCGCGCCGCGCACATCGAACGCGTCCTCGAGGGCGCGCAGGTCGACGACCGGGGCGCCCTTCTTGACCTTGTAGAGGGTGACCTGCTCGGGGACGTCCGGCATCCGGGCGGGGAGCTCGACGTCGAACGACAGCTGATTCTCGGTCCGATCCCGCTGCGGCGCGACGCTGGCGCCCTTCTGCGGCGCGATGCCGGCGCCCTTCTGCGGCGCGATGCCGGCGCCGCTCTGCGATGCGGCTTGTGAGGTCACCCCCTCGTCGTTCATGGCGGTTGAGGCGTCGTCGACGGCGCAACCAGCGAGCATCAGCGCCGGGAGCATGGCAGAGAATGAGATGGAGGAACGGTGGTTCATCGGTGGTCTCCTGGAGTCGTGGCGGCATTGACCGCGGGGGGGCGCTGCGATCTATCCAGACCGACCGGCCCCCGGTGATTCCCCCTATGCAGCTGGTGCGCCATCCCCGATGACGCTGGCTCCAGCGGTGTCAAGAGCCCCGGTTACCCCGGTTTCGGCAGGTGACGGAGGCGCGCGGCGCCGCGGTATGCGCGTGTTTCGGGCAGCCCGCGCAGGATCACGACGAGGCGGCGCGTTCCGCCTTGCGGGATTGCGCAAGGCGTCTCGTGCGCCGGCAGGGGGCGCCTGCGTGCGGGATTGCGCAGCGCGCGCCGCCCCCGGGCGGCGGCCGATGGCGCAGCCTCTGCTGGCTCCGCTCCGGACGACGTCGGCGAGCCGGCGCAACCCAGGGCGGGCCTGTCGACCGCGCGGGCGGGGAAGAACCACCGGCGGAGGGGCGCCGGAAATGCGTGTGCTGAATGAGCTGCCGTGGTCAGGTCAGGAAATGCCTGAGGGAGGGCGGCCGACTCACGCCGCCTCGCTCCCGCTTTTCACGCGATCCCTGCGGCGCTGCTTGGCGGTCCACGCCGCTCACCTCGAACGCGCCGAAGTCCGGGATGCCGGGACCCCCGTCCGCCGCGTGGACGTGCGCTTCGTGGTGACAGGGCTCCTCTTGGCTCCGGCGCGCTTCGTGGCGGCGTCGCTCCTCGTCGCCGCAGCCCCCGCGCCCCTCGCCGCCTTCGTCCCTCTCCCCCGCGGGCCGCCCGCGGGCCGCCCGCGCGCCGCCTGCGCGCCGCCCGCGCGCCCCGCGGCCTGGCGCACCCCGGCGCTCGCGCGCACCCTGGGTGAGCTGCTCTTCTTCTTGATGGCCGCCTTCTCCTCGGCGCTCCCGGCGGCCTGCTCGGCCCTGCGCTGCGCCTCCTCCCGGTCGACCTCGACCCCGCCATTCCTGCTCGCCGGCTTCTTCCGGCAGCTCCCCTGCTCGTTGGGTCGCTTCCCGGGGACCGGCTCGTACCCGGGCCAGCAGCGTGAGTCCTTCTCGTAAGGACGGCTCGATTGTTTCTTCACCACGGACCTCCTTCCGGCATGTCCCGCTCACCTGGAGCCCGGCGCGCCGGCGTCAACGCCGCCTCGCGCCGCCGGGACCGCTGCCTCGCGCCGGCGGGGACGCCCTCCCGCGGGCATCTCGCTGGCCCCTGGCGCCTCGCTCCTGGCTCCGTGGCTCCCTGGCCCCCGGAGCCTCGCCGCCGCCGCGCCCTGCCTCTCGCGACGCCGGCGCGGCGCCGGCGTGAAACCTTCGTTGCGTGTTGCTGGATTCCAGCTGCACCAGCCTCCAGAGCGACCTCACCTTGCGGCCGCGCCTCCTCGAGAGGTTGGCGCGCGGCGTCAGCTGCGTGGACGCGAGAGTCGATGGCTCGCGCCGGTCGTCGCGCCGTCGTGGTGTGGACGGTATCCGGCGGTGCCGGCACAAGAGCTCATGTGTCCTACATGAACCCATGAAAATGAGTCTCTGACTCGCTGTGATGTGAAAGCATGTTGACGGATGCGCTCGATTGGAAGTAAACACTGGATGCTAGGCTCGACACGACCAGGTGCGAATCTCTGGCTGCACACGATCGACCTCCTGAACCGAATCGCTCGGCCTGCGGAACGGCAACGGCATTCATCACCCGAGGTATTCATGATCAGCAACACGGCTCGTTTCCTGATGGCATCTGCTGCTGCTTCTCTCGTCGCGCTTGGCTCGGCTCACGCGAACGCGCAATCGTGCGCCGACATCTCGGATGCGGCGGCCGACATCATCTCGGCTGGGACTACGGTCGGCACTGGGGCTACGTTCTTCACGGCGGCTGTGAAGAACGCGTTCGGATACACGAGCACGGACATCGCCGTCCTCTGGGGGTCGACGAGCCCGAACTCGGCCGCTTATTACGACCAGATCGTCGCGGGGCACCACTTCACGCAGATCACGAAGGCGACCAATATCGCTGCGGGCGACGTCCTCGTGATCGACGCGAACGCCACCTACAGCGGGCACACCGTGATCGCCACGGGGGCGCCCACGCAGATCACGGCGCTGAACCCGGTCTTCGCCAACACGAAGCAGTGGGCGCTGCCGATCGCGGACTCGACGACCACGGTCCATGGCTGCAGCGCCTCCTTCCCCGACAGCCGCTGGTCCGGCAACTGCACCGCCGGCACGTTCACCGCGGGGCCCGGGACGGCCTACGTCCGCATCTACACCAACACCACGGATGACCTCCTTGGCTACTCCTGGAGCGTCACCTCGGGCGCCACCTATTATTCGCCCACGACGCGTCCCTATGCGGTCGGCCGGATCACGCCCTGCCCCCCCATCTGATCATCACGCCCTCTCGCTGAGCCTCTCCGTTTCTCCCTGACTCCTCACTTCCCGGCGCGCGCCGCGTGCCCCCTCCGCCTCAGGGCGACATCGCCTGTCCGGTGTCGCCCACATCCCTCGTTCAGCGAAATCCCGTAGCAGGTGCCCTCTCGTCAAGGCGCTTCTTCCGGTCCTCCCTTCGAAGCAGCGGGGGAGGAAGATCCAAGCGGAACGCGCCGGCGGGAGGGGCCGCGCTCGTCGACACGGCGCGGGCGGGCGCTGGGCATCCGCCGAGGCGGGGGCGTGGGAGCTTGCGCATGGAACACCGCCCGGCATGTCTCCCTGTCGGGCCTTGCCACCTGAGACGTTTCGTTGCGCGCCACACAAGGCGCGCCTGGGACCTCGAGCGCCCTGAAGCCTTATGGCACCTCGGTCGGTGCTCGGCGCGCCCGCCCGCGCCGCGTCGACGAGCGCGGCCCCTCCCGCCGGCGCTCACCATTGGACTTGAGGAGGGAAGGGGGGTGGATCCGATCGACTGCGGTCGGCCCCCTGGGAGGGGGGCGCGGCGTGGCGTGGGGGACGGGCTGTTGTTTGAGCCCGATGACGTCGCGTCCCCGCAGTGGGCAGCACGGAGGGGACGCGACGTCCAAGGCGAGTTCAGCCCGTCCCATGCGCCGCGCCGCGATCCCCCTCCCAGGGGGCCGGGCAGCTCGGCACTTCCTGCGCCTCCCCAAGGAACAACCGGAGCAGCGCACCGGATTCCTGTGGATGAAACGCAAGCCGCTGCTCTACGATGGAGGCTCCCGCGAAGGCGGGGGGAAGACAACCATTGCGAGGAGCGACTTGTGGAGGTTCCTGGACGTGCAGACGACCTCTCGCCCGAGCTGCGCGAGCGCTGGCGCGACTACGTGGATCAGGTGTACGCGAGGCTGCGCCCCTCGTACCCGTCGCGGTTCTTCCGGCGCTCGCCCGCCGACCTGAAGAACCCGGTGCCGCTCCAGGTGCGCTGGTTCGCGGACCCGCTCGAGCCGAAGCGGTGCCTCGGCGAGGAGGCGGCCCGCGCGCTGTGCGACTGGGACGTCGAGGGCCGTTATGCGCTGCACGACGAATACTGCGAGTACCACGTGGCCTACGCGGTGGACGCCGAGGGGCGCATGCGGCCGAAGCGGGTGGCCGTGAGCACGGAGCTGCGCGAGTACTGGGTGCTCGTGGCCGAGCACGATCCGCGCGCCCTGCTCGCGATGGCCACCGACGCGCTGGGCTTCGAGCCGCGCTGGCGCGACCTCTACGGCGTCGCCGACCCCCTGTCGCTTTCGCCCCGGGCGCGGCGCCTCCGCTTCGCCCGGCAGGTCGCCGGCAGCGGCAACCTCGATGACGGCGTGCCCACGCAACCCGTGGGCGCGCTGAACCGCGAGCACCTGCTCTTCATGGCGGTGTCGGTCAACGGCGTCGACGACATCTTCTTCATCCACATGTTCGGCAGCCGGCTGTACTCCGTGAAGACGCCGGAGGGCCTCCGGCCCGCCACGCGCGACGAGATCTTCCTCCAACGCAGCCGCCCGGACCTCGCGTGCCGCAACTCGGACCCGGAGGCGGCGCTCACCGCCCAGGACGCCGTGCAGAAGGGGCGGCCGATCACCTTCGCCGACCCGCTCGGCATCTATATCCACACGTTCGCGCGCGAGAAGTTCTCCTACAAAGACGACGTCCTCCCGGAGCGCTGGGTGCGCTTCCGGCGCGGCCAGCAGGGGATGTTCCAGCGGCTGGAGATCGGCCCGGGCGACGACGAGCCGGCCTTCCTCGACGACATCCTCCTCCACGAAGGCGCGAGGGCGCGGCCGGTGACGGGGGGTTATCAGATCCTGCGCAACGTGGAGGTCGGCCCGCTGATGATGATGGGCGATCCGGAGCCGGTGCTGCCGGAAGATCACGTGCTGCTGGAGCCTGGGACGGAGACGATCCAGTGCGCGCAGGGCGCGGTGTGCGGCACGATCAAGGCCCTCAAGCAGCGTTACGACGCGGCCCACAAGCCGCGCACCGGGACCCGCGGCGGTCCGGGAGGCTCCCATGGATGAGCGGTTCCAGGAGGGGCTGTTCCACCGCTCCGGCCAGCGCCCCGGCCCCTGCTTCACGCTCCTCTTCCTGCGCGCCGCGCCGGGCGCCACCGCCCGGAAGGTGGGCGGCGCGTTCGCCGAGCTGTGGGGCCGCTACCAGCGGCTGAAGGAGGGGCGGGTCCAGGACCTCGAGCCGGAGCGCGTCCCGCCCGGCAACCTGTCCGTGCTCGTCGGCTACGGCCTGCGCGCGTTCAAGCTGCCCGAGGCGGGGCGGCCGCTCCCCGCGGAGCTCGGGGAGCAGCACCAGTTCCTCTCGCCGCGCCCCACGGGCGGGGGGCCGTTCCTGCACGGATCCGGCCTCGCGTACGACGCCGACGTGCTGGTCAACCGGGCCACCGAGGATCTGGCGCTGCAGTTCATCGGGGACACGCAGCTCGCGGTGCACCGCGCCGTCGTGGAGACGTGGAAGTTCCTCCACGACCTGGGCGACGCGGCGCCGCTGATGATGACGGGCTTCTTCCAGGGCTTCTCGCGCGAGGACGGCCGCTCGTGGATCGACTTCCACGACGGCATCTCCAACCTGAAGAGCAGCGAGCGCGCGGAGGTGATGGCGATCAAGCCTGGCGGGAGCGCGGCCGACGCGTGGGTGGAGGGGGGCACCACGATGGCTTTCCTGCGGCTCTCGGTGGATCTCGCCGCGTGGCGCCGGCTGCCGGAGGTGGCGCAGGAGCTGCTCGTGGGGCGCGCGAAGCGGAGCGGATGTCCCTTCGCCTCGGTGGACGCGAGCGGGCGCGGCGTCCCCGTCGCGGGCTGCGCGGCCGACCCGAGCCACCCCGAGTTCCGCGAGCCCCCGGCGGTCGCCGACGAGCGGCTCCTCGTGAGCCACGTCCAGCGGGCGAACCAGCACCGGAGGAACCTCACGTCCCCCGACTCGCTGCGCATCTACCGGCAAGGATACGAGTTCCTCGAGCCGCTGGAGTCGGCCCCCGGCTTCCGGGCGGGGCTCAACTTCGTGAGCTTCCAGGACTCGCCCGAGCGCGTCTTCCGGATGTTGACCACGCCGGGCTGGCTCGGCCGGACGAACTTCGGCGGCGATCCGGCGACCACGCCGCCCGAGCTCACGTCGCTGCTGCGCGTGCGTGCGGGCGGCGTGTTCCTCGTGCCGCCGGTGGTGCCGGCGGAGCCTTTCCCCGGGGCCTCGGTCTTTGGCCTGTGAGGGAGGCGAGGGGAGGGGAGAGGGAGGAGAGGGGGAGAGAGGGGGAGAGAGGGGCGAGCCCGCGGGCGCGGCGGAGCGCCGGGGAAGGGTGACCGGGCGAGACGAGGATCAGCGCATGCCGTGCTTTTGAGGCGGCGTGGCCGTACGGCAGAGCTGCGTGACGCCGCGGCTGGTGAGCCTCTCGCTCGTCAGCTCGAAATCAGGCACGATCATGCAGAATCGGCCGCCCCTCTGGGTCGCGATGCTCGCCCGGCGCGAGAGCATGTCCTCGAGCTCGGAGCGGGTGATGGGCGTGTCCGTCTTCAGCGTGTCGGTGACCTGGAGATCGGCCGTGTTCGGACAGCTGATCGACGCGGATACGGTGAGGTTGGGCTTCACCCGGTCCCGGTCGCCGTCACCTGATTGAGACTGACCGCCTGCCTGGGCGCCGCCTGCCTGGGCGCTGCCTGCCTGAGCGCCACCTGCCTGAGCGCCGCCTGCCTCGGTGCCGCCTGCCTGGGCGCCGCCCGCGTGGCCCTGGCTGCCGCCTTGGGCGCCGCCGGCGCGTGCCTGGCTGCCTTCTCCGGCCGGGCCCTGCCCAACGCCGCCGGTCTGGCCCTGCGCGCCCGTGCCGCCGCGGCCTTGGCTGCCGCCGCCCGGCTGGCCGCCCGAGGGCTGCTGCGACCTGCCGGCCGCGGCGGGCTCGAGCTTGCCGTTCACCGTGGCCGTGTAGGTGCACCCGTCCTCGACCGCGAACGAGACCCGCTCCTCCAGCTTCATGGCCTTCTTCTTCTGGCCTTGCTGCTGATGCTGCTGCGCGTGCCGCCCGCTCGCGGCGCCGCCCTGGTTGCCCTGCTGCGGCTGCGCGCCGCTGGCGCCATGCTGCTGCGCGCCGCTGGCGCCATGCTGCTGCGCGCCGCTGGCGCCGGGCTGGTTGCCATGCTGCTGCGCGCCGCCGGCGGCGCCGGCCTGGTTGCCCTGCTGCGGCTGCGCGCCGCCGGCGGCGCTCGACTCGCGCTGCTGCGGCGGACTCGTGCTGCCCGTCTGTGCGGCCGCGAGCGCTGGCGCGGCCGCGAGCGCGCCCATGACGAGCGCGAGATGGATGGACCGATTCGATTTCATACTACCCCCACCGTAGAGCCTGTTCGATTCCGTGTTCGCCGCCGTCGCGGGCCGAGCGCCCGCCTGGAGCGACAAACGGGTTGATCCCGCCTGAAACGAGCAGAATTTCGAGCCGCCAAGGCGCCAAGGACGCCAAGGACGCCAAGAAGAAGACCGTCTCTCGGCGCCCTGGCGGCTACCTCTCGCTTGAACAACGTGACCGGTGTTCCACCTAGGCGGCCTGCTCCCAGGCCTTCCTCGACAGCGCGTCCTTGATCCACGCGAGGTGTCGCTGCTCATCGCCGTAGTTGCGCTCGACGATGTCCCGGGCCTCGGTCGTGAGCGCCTCGTTCAGCGCCGCCTCGTAGTACCGGTTCGAGAGCTCCTCGTTCCCGCGCATCGCGAGCAGCGCGCTGTGGTCGCCGACGCTCGTGATCGCCGTGAACCCCTCGATGATCTTGCCCTTGAGATCGCGGTCCTGCGCCGCGACGCCGCCGAGCGCCGCGACATGCGCGCTCAGGTCCACGACGTGCCGCGCGTGATCGTCCCTGAACCGCGCGAGCATCTCCCTGGTCTGGACGTGCTCGCACGCCTTGATGGCCTGCTCGTACGAGGCGATCGCGTCGCGATCGAGCTGGATGAGGTCGTTGAGCACCTCGATGACGTCTCTCGCCATGATCGACACTCCTTTCGGGGCCGCGCTCGGCACCCCTCCTCGGGGCCTGCCTCCGCCCGCTCGCTCCGGGCCGCGCCCCGCGCCGACCCCACGGCGCAGCACCTTGAGCACCGACCCCCCTAGCGCAGCACCTTGAGCCGTTGCACGGCGTCGCAAGCCGTGCGCGGCGTTTCCGTCCGCCCGCGGCCGTCGGCGCCGCGCCCAGCTCGGCCGCCGCTTGCGCCGGCGATATCGCCGCCCCACGCCGTCGCCGTCGCTGTCGCCGCCCCACGCCGGCGCTGGCGCCGTCGAGCCCGGCCCCGGCCGCCGCCGAGCCCGGCTCGTTCGCCGCGCGAGGCCGCCCGGCGCCGGCCGCGGCGGCGGCGGCCAGGCTGCCCCCAACGGCCCGACAACCTCACCTGGCACGAACCGTGAAGTGGGATCCGCTCAGGAAACCCTGACGAACCCCTGTGTCCCGGCGCCACCAGCGCCGGCGCCACGGAGACGGGATGTGCCTATGAAGCTCTCCATCAGCTCTCCGATCCGCACCGCGCTCGCGCTGCTCTGCCTCGCCACCACCGCGGCGTGTGCCGAGGGGCTCGCGAACGCGCCCAGCGCCAACCGCGACTGGACCCCGGAGGACCTCGAACAAGACGCCATCGCCAACGGCCCGAGGTCGTGCCCGAGGGAAGGCCCCGACCCGCTGGCCCCGCCCGGGGAGCGGCGCCTCATCTGCGCCACGCCCGCCCCGGTCACGTTGACCCATGTCGTCGCCTCGCCGTGAGCCCCGGCGCCGCGAGGGCCTATCGCCGCGCGCTCGCACCCTCGGTGGAGCGCGCCGCAGGGGCGCTCGTCGCCTGGACAGCTATCCTGCGATGACGTGAACGCAGGAAGCCCTCCCGGCGCTCCTGCCCGCGCTCCCACCTTCAGCCTGGAGGACAGCACCGCCGCCCCGCGCTGCGCCGCCACGGCCCTCCGCACCCGCGTGCAACTCGACCCGTACACGCACAACGGACACCCGTACACGCACAGCGGAACTGTCAATTTGAATCCAAGCCAGAATGTCCCGGAATGAGGCGATCTGCCCCAGGCCACCCGCCCCGTGCTCGCCGGCGGGCTCCCGCGGCGCGCCTACGGCTCGGACACGCCGCTCTCCGCCGGGGATTCCGCTGCGGGGGCCGGGCACCGCGGCGCCTCGGCAGGGGGCCCGCGGCGCGCGTCGCCCGCGACCTCCGCCGCGCGCTGGTCGGTCCTTCGATGCCGGGGCGCGATCGGGATGGTGATGGGCTCCTCGATGAGCTCCGGGGCGAGCGCGCCGCGGGTGGGGACCAGGTACGGCTCGCCGGGCTTGCGATCCTCGACCCACGTCCACGCGCGCGGCACCTTCCGCAGCCCGACGGGATAGAGGGTGAGCCCCCCGCGGTGGACGTGGATGCGCAGGAAGTTCTTGTAGTCCTCGATCCGCAGCGCCGAGAAGGCCTCGTTGCCGTGCCTGCGCACGACGTTGAGCGAGATCAGCAGATAGACGCCCATGAGCGTCGGCCCGACCAGGGCGCCCGTCGCGCCGGCGAAGAGCGTCACGGCGAGGATGCTCCCGAAGGACGCGAGGTTCCGGACGTCGAGGCCGAGCAGCGCGCCGCCGAGGTGGGTGAGCCCCAGCGCCGCGGCGAGGTGCACGAGCGCGTGCAGCGAGCCGGCCAGGCGGCGATACCAGGTCCGGCTCGTGTCGGTGAAGAGGATGAACACGAGCACCAGGATGAGCCCCCACGCCACCGCGCCGGACCCCGGCCGGCGCAGCGTCAGGGACGAGAGCATGTAGACGAAGGCGGCCACGGGCAGGAACCCCGCGTTGTAACGGACGAACAGGAGGTTATGCCACGTGAGCCGCCGCGACTCCGCCGCCGACGGGAACGACGCCTTCAGGGTGTAGGGGCGCTGGTCGTCGCCCGGGCCGGAGTGGACCACGTCCACCGGCTCGCCGTGCGTCGGGTGGAGGAACGCGCCGCCGCCGCCGGCGGTGATGTTCTGCCGGCCGTCCGCGGACTCGTGGCGGCGGTAGTGGTGCAGATCTCCGGCGATGCGCGCGACGACCTCGACGCCCGGCCGCGCCTCGGCGAGGTGCCGCTCGAAGAACGCGAGGTTGCTCTGGAGATCGGGGTTGTAGATGGCGCCCTTCACCCAGTCGGGCTCCGCGGTGCAGAGCACCACCCGGTCGCCGTCGCGCATCTCGGCCCTCGCCAGCCGGCAGAAGTACTCGATCTGCGGCTGGTCGATGTCGGCCTCGAGGTGGATGTCCACGCCGAGCAGCCAGAAGCCGTGCGGCAGCTTCAGCGCGAAGTAGCTCCGCGTCTGGAGCGTCTTCCAGGCCCCGAGCGTGCGCCTCTGGCCGAAGAGCCGCATGAAGCTCGTCAGCCCGTCGTACCAGTCGTGGTTGCCCGGGATCGCGAACAGGTGCGGCGGCTCCTTCACGTCGGCCTGCGGGAGCGCGGCCGCGTAGGGCATGACGAGGCGCGTCCAGTACGCCTGCCGCGTCGCGGACGGGTAGACCTGGTCCCCGCCCATGATCAGCACCTCCCCGCGCCTCGTCTCCCGGCCGCCGAGCGAGAGCGTCGGCCGCGCGAGCAGGCTCGCGATCGCGTAGGTCGGGTTGAAGCCGTCGCCGGTGTCCGCCACGTAGTCGAGCCAGAGCTCGTCGCGCTCGAGGCCGTCGCGCGCGGCGTAGTCGAAGGGCGGCTGCGGCCCCGCGATCGCCTCGAGGAGCCGGAAGTCGCCGCGCGCGCCCATCAGGCCGGAGATCGCCATGTCGAGCCCGGAGCGGGCCAGCTGGAACGGGCTGTACCAGCTCGTCATCGGGCTGCTCTTCTGGATCGCCTCGAGCATCGCGCGATCAGGGCGGGCGGTCATCCATCCCCTCCGAGGAGGGTCAGGGTATCACCGCCCGCGCGGGGCGCAGGGTGCGAGGCGCGGGCCGCGGGCCGCGGGCGCTGCCGCCGGCCGAGGCGCCGCGCGCGAGGCTGCCGCGGACGGCGCGTGGTGGAGGCGTCGGGCGGCGCGCCGGGCGCCTCAGGCGCCGTCCTTGAGGCAGCCGGCGAGCTCGCTGAGGAGCTTGTCGGCGGCCTCGAGCCCGCTCGTGAAGGCCTCGCCGTCCTTGGCGCGGCGGGAGAGCCGCATGTCGGGCGAGAGCCGGTACGGAGAGCTCTTCGGCTGCACCAGCTTGAGCACCTTGGCCGTGTCGAGCGGGGTGTCCTCCCGCAGGTGCAGCGTGACGCCCTTCGAGCTCGCCTCGCAGGCGAGGGCCTTCAGCCGGCGCAGCTCGGTCTTGAGCCGCATGAGGTGCACGAACCGGCGCGCCTCGACCGGCGGCGGGCCGAAGCGATCCTCCATCTCGGCGGCGAGGTCCTGCACGTCCTCCGCCGCGCCCGCGCTCGCGAAGCGCTTGTAGAGCGAGAGGCGCACGCCGACGTCGGAGACGTACTCCTCGGGCAGCAGCGCGTCGGCGTCGAACGAGAGCTCGGTGTCCACGTCGTGGACGACCGGCTCGCCGCGCAGCTCGTGCACCGCCTCGTCGAGCATCTGGCAGAAGAGCTCGAAGCCGACCTGCGCGACGGTGCCGCTCTGCTCGGCGCCGAGCAGGTCGCCGGAGCCGCGCAGCTCCAGGTCGAGCGAGGCGATCTGGAAGCCGGAGCCGAGCTCGGTGTGGCGCTCGAGCGCCTCGATGCGGGCCCGCGCCTCGTCGGTCATCGCGTTCGGCGGCGGCACGATGAGGTAGCAGTAGGCGCGCTCCTTCGAGCGGCCGACGCGGCCGCGCAGCTGGTAGAGCTGCGACAGGCCGAACATGTCGGCGCGGTCGATGAGGATCGTGTTGGCCCGGGGGATGTCGAGGCCGCTCTCGATGATCGCCGTCGCGCAGAGCACGTCGTAGCGGCCCTCGACGAAGTCGAGCATGGCCTGCTCGAGGTTCTGCTCGGACATCTGGCCGTGCGCGACGCAGATGCGCGCGCTCGGGACGAGCTCGGCGAGGCGCGCGGCGCGCTCGTACAGGCCCTCGACGCGGTTGTAGACGTAGAACACCTGGCCGCCGCGGCCGAGCTCGCGGAGCACGGCCTCGCGGATCACGGCCTCGTCGTGGCGCGTCACCACGGTGCGGATGGCGCGGCGGTCGGTCGGGGGCGTGGAGATGATCGACATGTCGCGCAGCCCCGAGACCGCCATCTGCAGGGTGCGGGGGATGGGCGTGGCCGAGAGGGTGAGCACGTCGACGTTGGTCTTGAGCGCCTTGATGCGCTCCTTGTGGGTGACGCCGAAGCGCTGCTCCTCGTCGACGACGAGCAGGCCGAGCCGCTTGAAGTGGACGTCCTTGGAGAGCAGGCGGTGCGTGCCGATGACGACGTCGACGCTGCCGTCGCGCAGGCCGCGGGAGACCTCGTCCTGCTCCTGCTTGGTCTGGAAGCGGGACATCGCGCGGACCTCGATCGGGTACGAGGCCATGCGGGACCTGAAGCTGAGGTAGTGCTGCTGAGCGAGCACCGTGGTCGGGCAGAGCACGGCGACCTGCCGGCCGGCGTTCGCGGCGCGGAAGGCGGCGCGGATCGCGACCTCGGTCTTGCCGAACCCGACGTCGCCGCAGACGAGGCGGTCCATCGGGCGGCCCGACTCGAGGTCGGCCGCGACCTCGGTGATGGCGCGGGCCTGGTCGGGCGTCTCGTCGAAGGGGAAGGTCGCCTCGAACGCGCGGTAGTCGTCGTCCGCGGGCGGGACGGGCTCGGCCGTGGCGGCGCGCCGCTCGGCGTAGAGGCGCAGGAGCTCGTCGGCCATCTTGCGGACGCTCTTCTCGACGCGCGCCTTCGTCTTGGCGAACGTCTGCCCGCCGAGCCGGTCGACCTTGGGGGCGCCCTCGCCGCCGCTGAACTTCTGGATCTGGTTCAGGCGGTAGACGGGCAGGTACAGCTTGTCGCCGCCCGCGTACTCCACGGCGATCAGGTCGACCGTGGTCGCGCCGACCTGCTTGTGCACGAGGCCGAGGTACCGCCCGATGCCGTGCTCCACGTGGACGACGTAGTCGCCGACGCCCAGGTTGCGCAGGTCCTCGAGGAACGCCTGCGAGGGCTTCGTGGCGGAGGCGGCGGCGCGCGCGGCGCGGCGGTGGGCGCGCGCGCCGAAGATCTCCTCCTCGGTGACGAGCGCGAGCCCCTCGGTGGGCGCGATGACGCCGCGCGCGAGCGAGCCCGCGACGACGAGGGCGGCGTCGCGCGCGGCGGCCGGGCCGGTCCCGTCGAGGAAGGCGGGGTCGAACGGGCCGAGGTGGGCCCTCACGCGCACGTCGCGGTGGCGGAGCAGGGTGACGAGGCGCTCGACCTGGGTCTGGGCGCGCGCCGCGATGAGCACGCGCAGGCCTGCCTCCTGCCACGCGATCACGCGGCGCACGAGCGGGTCGAGGGCGCCGTGTTTGCCGCGCGAGGCGCGGGCGGCCTTGATGGCGCGCTCGAGGTCCGACTGGTCGCGCGTGGCGAGCGAGGGCGTGTCCTCGGGGACGACCTCGAAGCGCTCCAGCGAGCCGGGGTTCTCGGTGGCGCCCTCCACGCCGGTGCGGTGCAGCGCGAGGGCGGCGCGCGCCGCGAGCCACGACGCGGCGTGCGCCTCGTCCTCGTAGAAGGCGTCGAGCGGGAAGTGCGGCTCGCGGTCCTTGTGGTTCCGGTCGGCGGCGGCGCGGCCGAGCTCGTCGCGCAGGGCGGCGGTGAGGGAGGCCGGGTCCTCCAGGACGACGAGGGTGTCGTCCGGCAGGTACGACGTGAAGGGGGCCAGGTCGACGTACGCGGGCAGGTACCCCTCGGCCCCGAAGAAGGCGCGGCCGCTCGCGACGTCGTCGACCAGGGCGCGCGCCTTCGACGACGGGAAGTCGACCGCGTCGCAGGCGGCGCGCACGCGCTGGCGGGCGCGCTCGACGTTGTCCGGGGTGAGGATCGCCTCGCGCGCCGGCGGCAGCCAGACCTCCTTCACGTCGGCGACCGTGCGCTGGTCGTCGGGGTTGAAGGTCTTGATCGACGCGATGATGTCGCCGTAAAAATCGATGCGTACGGGAAATTCGGCGGACGGCGCCCAGACGTCGAGCAGGGCGCCGCGGACGGCGAACGATCCCGGGTCCTCGACGAGCGGGCTGCGGACGTAGCCCGAGGCGCCGAGGCGGGCGGAGAGCGCGTCGCGGTCCATCTCCTGCTCGGCGATGACGAGCTCGGCGTGTTCGGTGACCTCGTCCTTGGGCACGACCTTGCGGGCGAGCGCGGCGACGGGGCAGACGAGGACCGACCACGGCAGGTCCATGGCGAGGTGGAAGAGGGTGGCGAGGCGGGTCTGGGCGCCGCGGCGGTCCGGGTTGACGTCGGCGTACGGGCTGGCCTCGTTCGGCAGGTAGAGCAGGACGCGGCCGGAGGTGGTGGCGCCGGCGGCCTCGGCGTCGTCGGCGTCCCGGTCGGCGAGCAGGAACGAGGCGTCGGCCGCGAGGGCGCGGGCGCTGTCGACGTCGGCGGTGAGGGCGACGATGCGGCGGCTCGGGGCGGCGGCCGTGAGGCGGCGGATCACGAGGGCGACGGCCGAGCCGGCGGCGCCGGCGGCGTGGAGCGTCCTCGGCTGCGCCGCGGCGGCGAGCGCTGCGGCGAGGTCGCGCGGGGTGACGACGCGGCGGTCGGTGGGCAGGTCGAGCGACGGGAGCGGCTCGTGGTCCGCCGGCGCGGAAGCGGGCGCGCTGGCGGGTGCGCCGTCGTTCGAGGGGCTGTCGGCGAGCTCACCCGCAAGCTCGCCCATGGTGGCGGTGAGCGGGGCGCTCGCGGTGGAGAGGAGGGGGCGCTCGGGGGGCATCGGCGCCGCGCGGTCTAGCATGGACATCGCGCGCCGACCGGGGGCGCCGGCCGGGGCGCGGCGCTCACGCGGCGCCGGCCGCGCGCGCCGGCCAGGGCGCGGCGCTCACGCGGCGCCGGGCGGCGCCTTGGCGGGGCCGCGCGGGTCGGCGCTCACCCCGAAGGCCGCGACCGTGAGCACCGCCATGAGCGCGCCGAACACGACGAGCCCCATGAAGGCCGCGATGCCGGCGTGGAGCGCCACCGTGGCCGCCACCCAGAGCCGCCGCGTGCGCCGCGGCCAGATCAGGACCGCGTAGCCGGCCTCCACGAGGATCACGAGCCAGCCGGCGATCATCGGGATGAAGGGGTGCTGCGCCATCCAGGAGAAGTCGACCTGGCGGTACCCGGGCAACATGACCGAGCGCCAGACCGCCTCCCCGTTCCACCACGCTTCGCCGGACGCCTTCGCGAGCCCGCTCGCGAGGTAGGAGATGCAGAGGTGCACCTGGACGACGCGCAGCGAGAGCCGCGTGGTCGCCGGCGGTCCTTGGGGCGCGCGGGCGCGCCGGCGGTCCAGCGACAGCGCTGCTCCCGAGGGCATCCAGAGGAGGTAGAAGAGAAAGATGTTGGCGTAGTTGTCCGCCCCGTAACTCGTGCTGTCCGCCGTCATCATCAGCAGGAAGTGGGTGAGCCAGGCCAGCGCCGCCGCCGCCCTCGTCCGCCACCCGACGAGCAGCGCGGCGAGCGCGAGCGCGTAGAGCGCGCCCGCGCCGAGGACGACGGACTCCTCGCCGACGCCCAGCGGCGCGAGGCGGTCGATGAGCCAGCCGATGCGGAGCAGGTCGCTCCTCGCGAACACCTCGTTGAGCGGCCCCTGGAGAATGCCGGATCGCCCGTACAGCTCGAGCAGCGCCGGGGCGACCATCGCGGCCTGGAGGAGGAGGACCGCCGCGAGCCCGATCCGCAGCGCCGCGAGGGGCGCCGCCGACGCGGGCGCGAAGGCGAAGCGATCGATCGAGAGCCACGCGTGCTCGAGCGACGCCCGGCCCGCGAGCCGGAGGACGGCGCGCCCGCTCACGGCGCCCCCCCGTCTCGGGTCGGGGCGGCGCGGAGCTGCGCGCGGGGGACGAACTTCGCCTGATAGTGCAGCTCGCACCGGAGGCCGTCTCCCTGGCGATACACGTGTATCGGAGCGACGTCGCATTCGTCCACGCGCACGACGACGCTCCGGGCTCCAGGGTGCCTGGCGAACATCTTCCCTGCCCAGGACGCGGCGATCGAGCGTTTCAGCGCCTGATCCTCCTCCAGCTGGAACTTCCCGACGACGTTCCCGGTCCGCAGGTCTGCCTCGGTGTTCGCCCCGGACTCGAGGTGGTCGATGATCACCGCCCCCGTCGCGTCCACGACCTCGAACGTGGCCATCGGCGGCGATCCGAAGTCGGGCGCGAAGAAGGAGTACCCGCTGTCGGCGCCGGAGAGCGCGCCGTAGCCGGCGATCGCGTCCGCCATCGGCCCTCGTCCTCGAAGGTCGATCTGAAGCGCTCCCAGGATGATCACCAGCCCGAGGTGTCCCGCGGCTGCGACCAGGACGACGAGCGCTCGCCCCCGGCCGATCGTCTCTCTTCCCATCGTCCCCCCTTCACGACCGCCCCTCTTCGCCGCACATTCGCCGCACACACCGGCCGGTGAGCTCGCGCGCGGCGATGGAAGGACGGTGGGGCGGCCGGGGCCCGCGTCCTGCGCCGCTGGTCCGCAGCACCCGCCTCAGCGAGGGTCAGCGTGGCTCACGACCACGACCGGCGCCGGCAGCGCCCCGTACGGAGCCGCGTCGGAGTGCAGACGACCGCGGTGTCCGTGGCCATGGTGCCCATGGCCGTGGTGCCCATGGCCGTGGTGCCCGTGGCCGTATTGCCCGTGGCCATGGTGCCCATGGCCGTATTGCCCGTGGCCATAGTGCCCGTGGCCATGGTGCCCATGGCCGTATTGCCCGTGGCCATAGTGGCCGTGGCCGTGATGCGGCTGGTGGTGATTCCTCGCCTCCGTCGAGCTCGGAACCGGCGTCTCCTCGACCAGCGCGAGCTCCCCGACCGGCGTGGTCGTGGCGGCAGCGGCGAGCTGGGCTCCGCCGAGCACCGCGGCGGACGCCGCCAAGATTCCGATCAATTCCACATGCTTCATCATCGACTCCTTCCAGGTGGAGCGCCCGACAGGGCTCCACCGGGCCTCGCACCAATGCAAGCGGTACGCCGGTTCGGCCGGAACATGGGGTGACGGCACCGCTGTTATCGCCGGCGTCATCCCCGACATCGCTGGTTCCACGGCAGAAGCGCCGGTGATGCGCGGCGCGGTGTGCACGGTGCGTACAGGCGGCGAGACCGAGAAAGAACCGAGAAGCGGGCCGGGCGCGGAGATTCATCACCAGCGCTCGGCGCGCCGTGAGGCCTCGCTCCCGCGAAGCTGTCCAGTCTCGCGCGCCAGAGATCTAGTTCCGAGCGTCACAAGTCTGGCCAGAGATCCAGAGAAGATTTCAACGCAAAGGCGCAAAGGCGCAAAGACGAAAAGATACAGAGAAAATTCTGGTTTGCGCCTTTGCGCCTTTGCGTTGAAATCTCTCTTCTCTCGCCGTGATCCCTGCCATGGAGGGGCCCGCGGCATCATCGGTCGGGATCGGCTCCTGGCCCGGCGTCGTCGCGCGGCGCCTGAAGGCGAAAGCGGCGCGTCGGCGCCGCCGTGCCCAGACGACGGCTGGCTGTCCGTGGCCAGGCCCATCAAGGCATGGCGGGATCGTCTCAGGGAGATAGGGCGCCTCCCGTCCACCTGTATGGAGCCACCTTGACGAGCGGGACGCACCGCATGATGCTCCGCGTTATGAGGACCAGGCGAAGCGCGGCGACCGTATGGATGTGGGCTGCGGCTGTGGCTGCATCCGGAGGGTGCGCGCAGCTCATCGGGGCGGACTGGTCCAGCTACGATCCCGGCGAGGGGGGCCCCGAGGGCGGCGGGGCGGGTGGGAGCACGGCAGGAGGCGGAGGCGCAGGCGGCCTCCCCGCCGTCACTGCCGTCTCTTGCACGCCCGACGCCAGGCGGTGCCTGGACGACGGACCGCAGCGGTGTGGCGACGAGGGCGAATGGGAGGACGCGGCGCCGTGCCCTGCGGCGGCGCCCGCATGTGATGGCGGCGAGTGCGTGCCCCCGAGCTGTGTCGGGCTGGCCAAGGTGTGCGGGCCGAGCGGCGATGAAAGCTGCTGCGCGAGCGCAGAGGCGGTGCCTGAGGGCACGTTCAACCGGAGCAACGACAGCGGGGCTCCGGCGACGGTGAGCGGGTTTCAGCTGGATCGGTTCGAGGTGACGGTCGGGCGTTTCCGGAAGTTCGTGGAGGCGTATGACGAGGAGGGCGTGCGCCCGCCGGCGGCGGGAGCGGGCGCGCACCCGAAGATCCCGGGGAGCGGGTGGGATCCGGCGTGGGACGACAAACTGCCCGAGGACGCGGCGGCGCTGAGGGCGGCTGCGAACTGCGATCCGGAGAGGTACGAGGTGTGGACGGATGAGGCGGCCGACCATGAGCGGCTGCCGATGACCTGCCTGAGCTGGTACGTCGCGTTCGCGTTCTGCGCGTGGGACGGGGGCCGGCTGCCGACCGAGGCGGAGTGGAACTATGCGGCGGCAGGGGGAGACGAGCAGCGGGAGTACCCGTGGTCGGATCCGGCTGAGTCGACCGAGATCGACGGCAGCTTCGCGGTGTACAAATGCACAGGAGACGGGAATGCGGACGATGATTGCCCGCTCAGCGATATCCAGCCTGTGGGGTCGCGGTCGCCCAAGGGGGACGGCAGGTGGGGGCACGCGGATCTGGCCGGGAGCATGTGGGAGTGGACCCGGGACACCTGGTCTGAGTCCTACTCCGGATCATGTGAGGATTGCGCCAACCTGGAGAGCGGCTCCGAGCGGGTGATCCGGGGCGGGGCCTGGTACAGAGATTGGCAGTTCCTGCTCACGTGGCACCGCAACCACTACGAGCCGTCGATCCTCACCAGCCACGTCGGGGTCCGGTGCGCGAGGACACCGTAGCCGCGCGCCGCTCCGGTTGACCCGAAGCGTCTTCCGCCGACTCAAGGCGTCTTCAGGACGAGCAAGAGATCGTCCACGACCCTCTCGACGTCGGCGTCCTCGTGGTTGACCAGCACGGTGACGGCGGCGCCGCGATCGACCGCGCAGTACGACGCGGAGACGAAGCCCCACATGCTGCCGCCGTGCCCGCAGGTGGCGCCGACCGGCGACGGGCGCTGCGCCAGCCCGAGGCCGTACCCCGGCGCGTCGGCCGACAGGGAGCCGACCCAGGTGGTCATCTCCTCGAGCTCGGCCGGGCCGAGCAGCCCGCCGTCGAGGAGCCGGACGAAGAAGGTCGTGAGGTCCTCCGTGTTCGACACGAGGCCCCCCGACGTCCACGCGGACGACGCATCCACGGCGGAGGTCACGTCGACGAGCTTGCCCCCGTAGGACCCGTAGCCGCGCACGAGCCCCGGCAGGGCGGGCTCTGCGCCGTCGAGGTACGTGCTCGCGAGCCCCGCGGGCTCGAGGATGCGCGTGCGCAGGAGCTCGACGACCGGCTTCCCCGACACCGCCTCGACGAGGAGGCCGGCGACGATGTAGTTCGTGTTGGAGTACTCGAAGCCTCGCCCCGGCTCGAAGTACGGCCGCTCTGCGGCGGAGAAGGCGACGAGCTCCTCGGGCGCCCACACGCGGGCCGGGTCGGCCTCGACGGCGCGCAAGAAATCGTGGGTATCCGTGTAGTTGAACAGGCCGCTCGTATGATTCAGGATCTGACGTACCGCGATCTGCTCGCCGCCGGGAACGCCGTCCACGTAGGCCGCCACGGCGTCGTCGAGCGACAGCGCGCCTTCGGCGCGGAGCATCAGGACCAGCGTCGAGATGAACGTCTTGGTGATGCTCCCGGCGCGAAAGAGATCCCCCGGCTTGACCGGCGTGTTCGCCTCGACGTCCGCCATGCCCGCCGCGCCGCGGAAGGAGCAGCCTCCGAGGTCCACGGCGGCGGCAGCCCCGGGGAGCCCCTGCGCGTCGACCGCCGCGTCGAGCGCGGCCTGGAGCCTGGCGGCGAGCGCGTCGCAGTCCACCGCGCCGGCCGCAGAGCCCGAGCCCCCGGGCCCACCGCCGTGGTCGCCGTCGACGTTCGCAGAAGCCTCCGTGTTGCCGGCGGGGCCGGACACACACCCTGCGAGCGACGAGAGGACCGAGCAAGCAATCCAGGCTACCGAGTAAAGGACATGACGCATCGAGCGAATCTCCAGACCCCACGCGGACGTTGAGACGAGACCACCACGCCGGGACGACGTGACTCGGGCGGTTGCGAACGCTGCGCGCGCCGAGCGGCGGCAAGAGACGGAAGAGCGCTTTTGATGTCAATGAATTATCACAGTAAAAGTGGCATCGCGCACTGCTCGCTCAGCGGGCGTGACATCGCGCACTGCGAGAGCCAACAAGGATACAGCCTATCGGTGCGCGGCGCGTGGCGGATTCCCCATCTCGTCGGGAGGCCTGCCTGTGGCCTGGATCTGTCTCCTCTAGAACACCGCTCGCGTTGCATCGAGGGAGAAAGGAACGCCAAGGCGCCAAGACGCCAAGAACGCCAAGAACGCCAAGAAATGAGGATGTCTTGGCGTTCTTGGCGTCTTGGCGTCTAGTTTCTCGCTCGATTAACGTGATCGGTCTTCTAAAGGCGTACGCCGCCGCCCACCGCCACGCCCCACACGGTCGCGCCTCGCTGCCCCGCGAGGCCGAAGGGCGCGTCCAGGTTGACGGCGAGCTGCGAGCGCACGAACACCGCCTCGAGCTCCGCGTTCGCATACAGGACCGCCGCCCATTGCGCGAAGTCGCGGCCGGCGAGCGGCGCCGATTGCGCCAGCACCTGCACGCGCAGCCCGGGCGTCAGCCACCCGAGCCGCACGCCCGCGTGCGCGGCGGCCGAAAGCGCCAGGCGCGACGGGTTGGAGCTCACCGAGATGAGCGCGGCCGGCTCCAGCGAGGCGCCGAGCACCACCGGCGCCTCCAGCTCCGCCCTGGCGCGCAGCAGCAGCGCGATCGGGATCGCGTTGGGCGCCCAGAGCCAGGGGTCGCCGAACCCGCGCGCCGCGGTCGCGACCGCATAGTTGTACTCGACCTCCGTGTTCACCGGGATCGTCCCCGGGAACGTCGTGAGCGGCGGCGCCAGGCCGAGCCCGGCGTGGATCCCGCGCTTCTCCTCGTCGAGCAACGCGGCCTGCACGGCCACGAACGGGTTGCCGAAGCGGAACGACGACCGCCGCGCCTCGCCCTCCACCTGGAACGTGGTCCAGGCCGACGTCACGTCCGCGGTCGCGGTCAGCCACCCGTTCAGGCGCACGCCCGCCGCGATCTGCGGCGCGACATGGACGGTCGCGATCTCGCGGTCCTGCGGCGACGCCGAGAACACCCCGTAGAGGGCGACGTAGCCGCGGTCCGCCGCCCGCATCGGCAGGTCGCCCACGCCCTGGGCCGAGCTCCGCGCGGGCGCGAGCGCCGCGACCACGCCCACGAGCGCCGCGAGCGCCGGAGCCGCGCCGGCGCCCGCCCGCCGCCGCCCGCTCACTTCGTCCTCCGGAACTTCTGCACGCCGCGCCCCCGCAGGCTGGTCACGTAGACGCTCCCGTCCCGGCCGACCGCGATGCCGTGGCCCCAGTCGAGCTCCCCTGGGCCATCCCCCGCCGCGCCCCACCGCTCCACGATCGCCCCCTCGCGATCGATCCGCAGCACGTGCCCTCGGGGGCGCTCCGGATCCTGGTCGCCCCCGTCGACCACGTACAGGTGCCGGTCCGGCCCGTACGCGATGGCCCACGGCCGCCCGAGCGCCGCGCTCTTCCACTGCGCGAGGTACTCGCCGCCTTCGCTGAAGACCTGGACGCGCGCGTTCTCCCGGTCCGCCACGTAGACCCGCCCCTCGTCGTCCGTGACGATCCCGTGGGGCGTGTCGAACTGCCCCGAGGCGAAGCCCTTCTCGCCCCATTCCGCCAGGAACTCGCCGCTCGCGGAGAAACGGGCGACACGAGCGTGGTTGTAGCCGTCCGCCACGTACACGTCGCCGTTCAGGCCGAAGGCCACGTTCGTGGGCCGATCGAGCTGCTCGGGGCTCGCCGCGCACCCGAGCGAGACGAGCGACAGACAGAGCCAGCCGCCTGCGCGCATCACGGCACCTCGCCGAGCGTCATCACCACGCTCCCCTCCGCCGTCAGCTTGAACACCCGGTCCTGCTCGGAGTCGGTCACCCACACGAAATCGTCCCGATCGACCTCCAGCCCGTGCGGGTACACGAACAGCCCCTCTCCCCACGCGTCGAGCAGCTCCCCCGTCTCCGGATCGAAGACCAGGATGGTGGGCTCGCCGATCGGCGCGTCGTTGCCCGAGTCCCGCCCGGCCGCGTGGCTGACCAGCACACGCCCCCGCCCGTCGACCGCGACGTCGAGCGCAGGGCCGAACACCACCCCCTCGGGGACGCGCGGCCAGCCGTCCACCACCTCGTACGGCCCCGCGGGCACGTCGTCCGCGGCGGGAGGCCGCGACGACGTGCACGCCCCCGCGAGCGCGCCCGCCGCCGCCAGGCACGCCGCCCGTGCGCGCAGGCACGCCGCCCGCGCGCGGCCGCGCCGGGCCGCCCCGCGAGCCGCCATCTCGCAGCCGTCCCAGCCGCGCCTGTCGCCCATGTTGCCCCTGTCGCCCCTGCCAAGCAACTCCATGACGGTCGAGGATAACACTGTTATCCTATCGCCGTCAACCGGGCGAGGCGCGGGCGTGGCAGACTCGCGGGCATGGGTGTGATGGCCGCGGACGAGCCGGTCGAGCGCGTGTTCCAGGCGCTCTGCGACGGGCGCCTCACGCGCGACGACCTCACCGCCCGCAAGCTCGCGGCGTTCCTCGGTCAGACGACGATGGTGCTCTACCACCACTACGGATCGCTCGACGGGTTCCTCATCCGCGTCGACGGCGCCGGGTGGCGGATGCTCGCGGAGGGCCTGGAGGCGAGGGCGCGGGCCGGCGCCGACGCGCGCGCGCTCGCCGTGTACTACGTCGAGTTCGCGCTCCGGCGCCCGGACCTGTACTGGCTCATGGCCGAGCGCCGCTTCGATCGCGCCCGCCTGCGCGACGAGGGGCGCCTGCGGCTCGCGCGGCCGCTGTGGGGCGCCTTCGTGGGGCTCCTCGGCCGTTACGGCAGCGCGCGGCCGGCGGAGGACACACACGTGCTCTTCGCCGGCCTGCACGGCATCGCGATGCTCACGCTGAGCGGCCGCGCCAACCTCGGCGAGGACCCGGCCGCGGACCACGAGGTCGCCTTCGCCGCGGCGCGCCGCCTCGCGGACCTCGTGCTCCCGCCCCGCCCCGCCGAGCCGGCGGCCCCGGCGGCCCCGCCGGCCCCGCCGGCCATCGAAGGCTGCACCCTGCGCCGCAGCCGCTGAGCCGGCGCGCGGCAGCCGAGGATCCGGCTGGGACAACTCGGCACGTCCTGCGAGCGAGCGGCATCGATCTCTGCTCGGAGGTGCTCGTGCGCGCGCGACGCAGGATCGCTTGGTTGCTCGCCGGAGGGCTGCTCGCCGCCGGCGCAGGTTGTGGCGGCGACGAACCGGAGGCGCTCGGCGCGGCGCGGCGCGCGATCGCCGCGAGCGCGGACCGCGCCGCGCACGCGCCCGACGCGCTCGGCGCCCAGCGCGACGCGGCGATCGCCGCGAACGCGGACGCGAGCCTCCTCGTGGTCGCCTACACCGACCCGCGCGGCGCCCTCGCGAGCCCCGTCAGCCTGTCCGCGGTCGCGCGCTCGACGAACGGCGGGCGGACCTTCGCCGAGGTGCTCGGCCCGAGCGGCGAGAGCGCGCTGCGCGCCGCCGCCGGCGGTGAGGTGCTCGGCTCCCCCCGCGTCGCCTACGACCCGAGCCGCGACGTGTTCGTCAGCGCCTCCACGTACGTCCGCCCCGCCGACGACCTCCAGGGCCTCGGCCTCCACACGTCGGGCTCCGGCAGCGCGGCCGGAGCCGCGTGGTCCGGGCCGGTCGAGGTGACGCCCTCGTTCGTCGCGGGGGAGAGCGCCGAGCAGGGGTCCCTCGACGTCGACACCACCACCGGACGGCTCTCCGCGACCTGGGTCCAGCGCGGCGGGGCGTCCCCCAGGATCCTCTACAGCCGCTCCGACGATCTCGGCCAGACCTGGTCGCCCGCGGCGGTCCTCGCGCAGGCGCCGGCCGGCGGCGAGGTCGACGGGCCGAGCGCCCGCGTCCTCCCCGGCGGCGCCGAGCGCGACGCGGTCGTGTACGCCGTCTGGCGATCCATCGCGCCGGGGAGCTCCCTGCGCAACATCGGCTGCCGCCGCTCGACCGACGGCGGCGCCACGTGGGAGCCGCCCGTCCTGCTCGACGTGGACGGTTACCCCCCTGAAGATCAGGTCCTCGGCGTCGACCGTGCCAGGAGCTCCCCGTCGATCGACGTCGATCACGCCACGGGGCAGGTCTACGTGGTCTATCAGCGGAGCGGCGCCGGAGGGACGGGGGACATCGCCCTGCGCGCCTTCGCGGGCCAGTGCGCCGCCGGCAGCCCCGTGCTGCTCAACAGCGATCCAGGGCGGGATCGGGCCCAGTTCTTCCCGTTCGTCGCGGTCGACCGGACGACCGGCAGCGCGCACGTCGTCTATTACGACCAGGATGTCGCGGGCACGGGCGATCTGACCGAGATCATGCACACCTCGTCGATCGATCTGGGCGCAACCTGGAGCCCGCCTGCGCCGATCTCGGACCGCGCGTTCCACGCGGGGTACGGCAACGACACCACCCGGCAGAACCTCGGCGAACACATCGGCGGCGTGGCGGTCGCCGGCGAGCTGTTCAGCGCCTTCAGCGTGCCGGGCGACGCGCCGCGCTTCGACGAGGGGCAGCCGACGTCGGCGTCCATGATCGCGCCGAACGTCCATGTCGATGTCCGCGACGAGCTCGTGCGTGTCGTCCCGCTGCGCGCCGTCGGCACGCGGATCGCGGAGGCGGCGTGCGGCGATCGCGCGAACGAGCTCGTCGACCCGGGGGAGCTCGTCGAGGTCCGGGTGTACCTCGAGAACTACCTCGCCAACCCGGCCTCGGGCAGGACGACCGTCTCGGGGATCTCGGCGACGCTCGCCGCGGAGACCCCGTCCGTGACCGTCGTGTCGTCGAACGCGGACTACCCCGACATCGAGCCGCTCGGCGCCGCGGCGAGCGAGATCCCCTTCCAGATCAGCACGGCCCGGGACTTCGTCCCCGGCGACCCGATCGATCTGACGCTCACGGTGAGCGCCGATCAGGGCGCGATCGAGCTGCCGGTCCGGATCGAGACGGGCGTCCCCGGCGCGCCCGACGTCCTGCTCCGCGAGGATTTCGACGCCGCGAGCGCGCCCGCGTTGCCGTCCGGCTGGAGGTCGGAGCGCACCGGCGGGCCGGCCTCCGTCGCTCCCTGGGTCGTCGCGCAGACGCTGACGCCCGGCGACGACGCGGCGTTTCACGACGAGGGCCCGACGACGGGGAGCGTCGCGCTCGTGTCGCCCGCGGTGACGATCCCGGAGGGCTCCGGGGCGTCCTACGTCGCGCTCGATTTCGATCTCACCTACGACCTGGAGGACGATCCGCAGCGCTTCATTCAGGCCTTCGACGGCCTGACCTTGCGGGTCGAGGACGTCACCGACGGCGCCGCGCGGCGGGCGGTCCTCGCGGAGGCGTTCGCCGAGCGGATCACGACCGGCGCGAGCCACCACTTTCCCAAGCACCTCCCGGCCCTGGGCGACCCGGACTACCTGGGGGACCAGTCGGTGTGGTCCGGGAGCTCGGGCGGGCGCACACACGTGGCGATCCGCTTCCCGGGCGAGGGGATGCGCGGGCGGACCGTCCAGCTCCGGTTCGAGTACACGCAGGACTCGACCCTGCGCTGCACCGACGTCGGGCGCGCCGGGCCGTGCGGCGTCGCGATCGACGACGTCGTGCTCGCCGCGGTGCCGGTCGAAGCCCGGGGTTGCGGGGCGGATCTGGAGATCGCCCTCGATGCCGCGCCGGATCCCGTGGCGCCGGGGGAGCAGCTCACGACCACGATCGCGGTCACCAACGAGGGGCCGGGCGACGCGAGCGACGTCGTGGTGACGTCCATCCTGCCGGACGGGGCGAGCCTCGTCGGGGCCGCCGGGGCCGGCTGGACGTGTGGCCTGGAGGACGAGGAGCTCGTGTGCCGGCGCGCGTCGCTCGCCGCCGGGGCGAGCTCCTCGATCGCGGTCACCGTGGTCGCGCCGGCGCTCGCGCCGCCGGCGGTCGTCGGCGAGATCGAGAGCGAGGCGGAGGTCGACGCGGCCGAGCACGATCCGGATCCGGAGAACAACGAGGACGAGCTGAGCACGGTCGTCTCCGTGCCGACGCGCGTGATCGGCGTCTTGACGGTCGTGAGCACGCGCGTCGCCGACGAGTCCGTCGTCTACACGCTGCTCCTCAACAACACGGGGGGTCGCGCGCAGCGCGACAACCCGGGGTACGAGTTCACGGACGTGCTGCCGCCCGAGATCGCGCTGAGCGGCGCGATCGCGGAGAAGGGGGCGGCGGCGGCCGATCCCGTGACGAACTCGCTCGGCTGGGACGGGGAGGTCGCGCCCGGGGAGTGGGTGCTCATCTCGATACAGGGAGAGCTCCTGCCGTTCACCGAGGGGCTCGTGGTGTCGAACCAGGGCACGGTCTACTTCGACGCCGACTCCGACGGCATCAACGAGTCGAGCGTGCTCACCGACGATCCCGTGCTGGCCGGCGCCGCGGATCCGACGCTCCTGCTCGTGCTCCCCGCGATCTGCGGCGACGGCGAGCTCGGGCGCGGCGAGGAGTGCGACGACGGCAACCTGTTCGACGGGGATTGCTGCTCGGCGCTGTGCGTCGCCGAGCCGACCAGCGTCCTCTGCCGACCCGGCTTTCCGTGCGACCCGGCGGAGTACTGCGACGGCGCGGGGAGCTGTCCCCCGAACGTGGTCTTTCCGGACGGCACGTCCTGCGGTGACTTCGATGCCTGCAACGGAGACGAGGTCTGCTTTGAGGGGGACTGCTTGAGCAACCTTCCCCTCGACTGCGACGATGGAGACCCGACGACCACGGACGAGTGCCATTCTATGTACGGCTGCCGCAACACGCCGATCGAGGCGTCGACCGCCGCCGCCGGGGGGGCCGGCGGCGGCGACGGGGGCGGCAGGGACGTAGGCGTCTTGGTCGGCGCGGGCGGCGGCGGAGCTGGGGGAGGTGGCGGTGTCGGCGGAGCCGGGGGCGCCGGTGGAGTCGGCGGCGGCGGCGGTGGAGCCGGCGGCGGTGAAGCCGGGGACGGAGGGGACGGTGCGGGGGCCGGCGGAGCCGGCGGCGACGGCGGGGGTCGAGACGCGGCAGGCGGGGAGGGGGGCCACACCGGCGAGGGGGCGCCGCCCGAGCCGTGCTGCTGCTTCAGCTGCGCCTACGCCGCAGCCGGCGGCGATGCGAGCCGCACGCCGGGGGCAGCGGGGACGGTGGCTAGCGTCCTGGCGCTCGGGATCGTGTGGTGTTTCCGCCGCCGACGCAGGGAGCGGCGGGAGCACGCCGGGTGAGGGCAGAGCGCCGCGCTCGCTCCCTCGCCGTCACTTGTAGAGGAAAACCCCCTTCAGATCCTCGGTTTGCGAGATGGCCGCGCCGTCCTTCCACGAGGTGGCGCGGAACTGGTAAATCATGCCCGGCATCAGCGCCGGGCCGTCGTACGCGACCGAGACGTCCTCGCTCCCATTCACCCTGGGCACCTCCGTGTTCTCCCAGATCTTCTTGCCGAGCGCGTCGAACAGGGCCACCCCGTAGAGATCTTCGCTGGAGTCGTCCTCGAACACGAACGTCGGTGTCCCGCTGACCTCCTCCAAGGTGCTCGCGCCGGGCGACACGACCGCGAGCGCTCCCGTCACCTTGAACGATTCCTGCACCGGCAACTCTGCGCCCGCGACCGTGATGCGCACGATCTCGGTCCCGCCGATCGACGTGTCCGGATCCCGCACGAGGGCGTCGTTCTCGAACGCCGCGAGGATCACGTACTCGCCGTCGGGCACGCCGTCGATCGAGAACACGCCGCTGACGTTGCCCTGCCGGAGCCCGCGCGGGGTCTCGCCGCGCGCGGCCGTCGCATCGAAGGTGTCGGCCACGACGAGGATGACCGACGTCGCGCTCCCGCCGGGCGCATTCACGATCTCCACCTTGCCGCTCACGACCGAGGTGGCCTCTCCGGTCTCGTGCAGGTCGACCCCCTTGGTCTCCGCGCCCGCGCTGACCGTCGCGGTCGCCGTGTCGAGCGCGAGGCCGGCCGCATACCCCTTCACCGTGACCTCGCCCGACGGCACGTTGAAGATCGTGTACGTCCCGTCGAGGTCGGCCGCGCCCGTGGCGCCGCCCGCGACCACCAGCGTCCCGCCGGGCGTGTCGGCGCGCACGACGCCTGAGACGGCCCCGAGATCCGCGCTGTCCGGGAGCGGCAGCAGCGCGATCTCGGTGGCCGCCGACGCGATCGAGGGCGGCTGGCCCGCCGCGGTCGCGAGGTCGATGGGCAGCGCGACCCGCGGCGCCTTCGGGAACGTCTCGTAGGCGAGCGCGTCGGCCCGCAGGGTCACGTCGGCCTTCACGGGCGCGCCGCTCGCGTCGCGCCGCGCCGGCACGACGAGCTCGTACGTGCCGTCCTCCTTCGTGACGGCCACCCGCGAGATCACCGCGTCGTTGGCGTCGCGGGCGAGCACCCGCGCGCCCGCGATGGCCTTGTCGTCGAGCGAGTCGACCACGCGGCCCCTGAGGGTCACCGGCTCGAAGCAGGCCGGCTCGGCGCCCTCCACCTCTTCACACACCTGCGTCGCCGCGCACCCGGTCTGCGCGGACAGCGAGCAGCTCTGCGATTCCTCGTCGCCCCCGCCGCACCCCATCCCCACCGAGGCGCAGAACATCCCGACAGCCATTGCGCGCGTCCCCATCCCCATCCTTCGCATCGACGGATCTCCTTTCACGTCACGTCTCGTCGCCACGTTCACAACGCCCCAGCACGCGGCCGGCTAGCGGATGTAGGGCTGGCAGCACCCCGTGATGCAGTATTCGGCGGCCGAGCAGGGCTCCTGCCCGGGCAGCCCGCACGGCTGGACCCCCGGCGCGCACTGCCCTCCGCTGTCGCCGCCGCTCCCGCCGCCGCCGGTGCCGGGCTCGCCGCCGCCGGTGCCGGGCTCGCCGCCGCCGGCGCCGGGCTCGCCGCCGCCGGTGCCGGCCTCGCCGCCGCCGCTCCCGCTGCCCTCGAAGCAGTCTGCAGGCAGCGTGTCCTTGCCGAGGCACAGCTCGCAGCGGCCGCAGTCGTTCAGGCAGGCGGTCACGGGCGTGCACGGCTCGCAGCGGCTCGGGTCGGTGATGCCGTCCCGCGAGCAGGAGCCTTCGCCCGTCCCGTCGGCGTCCGAGCCGAGCCAGACATAATCGCCGCTGCCCGCAGGCAGCTCGCAGCAACCGAAGCAGTCGCAGCCGTTCGGCGTGAGCGGACCGCAGAGGGTATGGCACGCGTCCGACTGCTCCCGCTGCAGATCGCTGCAGCTCTGGGTCTGGGCGCCCGGCGTCGTCGCGCGGGGGTTATAGGCGCACATCTCCCCGTTGTTCGACTCGGGGTGATAGCCGGGCGCGACCTCGTTCGGATCACACTGGTGGTTCCAGTGACAGTCGTCGTTGCCCGAGCCGGAGTCCTGGTCGAAGTAGCAGTCGACGGTGCACGAAGGCCCGGCCTGGCCGGGGATCCCGCCGTAATAGCTGTCCTCGGTGTTGTCGCACGGACCGAGGCAGTCCGGATCCTGCGAGTCGAGCAGCCCGTCGCCGTCGTTGTCGATGAGATCCCCGCACAGGTACGTCTTGCCCTGACAGGTAGCGATGCTCGTCGGGGGCGCGATCCCTCCCGCGCCCGCGCCGCCGCTCCCGCCGCTCGCGCCGCCGCCGCCGCTCCCGCCGCTCCCGCCGCTCGCGCTGCCGCCGCCGCTCCCGCCGCTCGCGCCGCCGCCGCCGCTCGCGCTGCCGCCGCTGTCCGCGGCGCCGGCGCCGCCGGACGGGGCGGCCCCGTCCACGGTGCTGTCGCTACAGCCGACGCCGAGGGTGAATCCGAACAAGGTCGTCGTCAGCAGACTCAGAGAGAGCGGGAGAGCAAGGCGCATGGTATCTCCAAAGGTGGCTTTCAGCACTCCCGCCTACAGCGCAGGCTGCGGAGCGGGTGTACCGGCGCGGTCCAGCAGGCTAGTCACATCGCCGCGCGCTCACGGCTCATAAAAAAGCACGGGTACACAAAAATGCCGGTAACCGCTGGGATCCGGCGTGCTGCCGTGGGGCGATGCCCCACGTTGTTCCTGGGTCGGCCGTCCCTGGCGCCTTTTCCAGGAAGCTGACGGAAGCTGACGGAAGCTGACGGAGGCTGACGGAGGCTGACGAGCGGGCGCTCGCGTCGATAGCTGTGTGCGCACCTGCACGGCACGCGGTCTCGCTCCGCGAGGCTGCCGGGCGGATTGAGCCGACCACGCCACGAGAGGAGTCGCTTCCTCTCCTGGCGTCCTCGGTCGGCCTCTGGTTGGCTGTTGGTTTCTTCTATCGAATCGGCTGCTTACGAGCCGGTGTGACCGGCCGCCGCGCGGCGGTCACCCCGCGCGGCGGCGCCGCCGGCGGGATCCCAGGCCGATCGCGCCGGCGAGCAGCGCCGTCAGGCCGACGAGCTCGCCCGCGCCGCCGTGCCGCTGCATCGCAGGCATCGCGCAGACGAACCCGGACGAGACCTCGGGCTCCGGGGCCGCCCCGCCGCCGCCGCCGTCGCTCCCGTCGTCGCAGGCGTCGCCGATCCCGTCGCCGTCGCTGTCGCCCTGATCGGCGTTGGCCACGAGCGGGCAGTTGTCGGCGCCGTCCTCGAGGCCGTCGTCGTCGTCGTCCGCGTCGTTGCTGTCGCAGGCGTCGCCCTGGCCGTCCTCGTCGCTGTCGGCCTGGTCGGGGTTGTGGACCGCAGCGCAGTTGTCCTGCTCGTCGGCCGCGCCGTCGCCGTCGTCGTCCTCGTCGCAGGCGTCGCCGAGCCCGTCGCCGTCGACGTCGGCCTGGTCGACGTTCGGCGCCTCGTCGCAGTTGTCGGCCGCGTTGGTCACGCCGTCGTCGTCGCTGTCCTCGCACGCGTTGCCGACGCCGTTGCCGTCGCTGTCCGTCTGGTCGGGGTTCGGGACGCCCTCGCAGTTGTCCTGCTCGTCGAGCACGCCGTCGCCGTCGTCGTCGCCGGCCGCGTGATCGCAGGCGTCGCCGCGGCCGTCCGCGTCCGTGTCGGTCTGGTCCTGGTTCGCCGCGTTCGGGCAGTTGTCCTCCGCGTCGACGAAGCCGTCGTTGTCGTCGTCGTCCTCGCAGGCGTCCCCGGCGCCGTCGCCGTCCGTGTCCTCCTGGAAGATGTTGGGCACGCTCTCGCAGTTGTCCTCGGACTGCGGCAGGTTCGGCAGGCCGTCGTCGTCGATGTCCAGATCGCAGGCGTCGCCGAAGCCGTCCCCGTCCACGTTCTCCTGGCCGGGGTTCGGGTTGCCAGGGCAGTTGTCGTCCGCGTTGAAGAGCCCATCGCCGTCGAAGTCGATGTCCGGCTCGCAGGCGTCCCCGGTGCCGTCGCCGTCGGCGTCCTCCTGGCGCGGGTTCACCGCGGTGAGGCAGTTGTCGCAGGCGTCGCCGATCTTGTCGTCCTCCACGTCGGCCTGGTCCGGGTTCGGCTCGAAATCGCAGTTGTCGATGTCGTTGGCGACGCCATCGTCGTCGAGGTCCTCATCACAGACATCGCCGATGTCGTCCCCATCGGCGTCTTCCTGCCCCGGGTTCTGGAGCGACTCGCAGTTGTCGTCGTCGTTGCGGACGCCGTCGCCGTCGAAGTCGCCGTCGCAGGCGTCGCCGACCCCGTTGGCATCGAGATCCGCCTGGTCCACGTTCGATACGGCAGGGCAGTTGTCGCAATGATCTCCGACCCTGTCTCCGTCGCTGTCCTCCTGTGCCGGATTGGGTACACTCGGGCAATTGTCGTCCTGATCGATGATCCCGTCGACGTCTGTATCCGGGTCTTCCGCCACCGCCAGGGCCGGCAGCATCAGCGCGAAGAGGCCCGCCGCGAGCCCCATGGTGAAACGTCGCCCGCGCGACCGCCCGAACCCTCTCTCCGAACGCCTCATCGCGCCTCCCTCCTTCATGGCAAGAGCTTCGTCACGAACACGTCCGCGCCCTTGCCGCCGCCGAGCTGCCTGTCGCCGAACGCCACCTCGCCGGTGAACGCCCCGGTCACGAACACCTGCTCGTTCTCGTCGAGCGCCGCGCCCGTCGCCCAGTCCGGCTCCGGCCCGCCGAAGCGGTGGCTCCAGCGATAGCCGCCCTCCGGATCGAGCTTGGCCACGAAGATGTCCGTCTCCCCGGCGCTCGCGAGCGGCGCGCCCGCGAGCTTCAGCTCCTCGCTGAACCCGCCGGTCACGATCACGTTCCCCGCGCCGTCGACGAGCAGCTGCCCCAGCGACGCGCCGCGCTCGCCGATCGCCCGGCTCCAGCGGTGCTCGCCCTTCGCGTCGAGCTGCGCCACGAACACCGCGGTGCCCTCGCCGGCGCGCCGGGGGCCGCCGCCGAGGTCGATCGTCCCCCGGAACTCCCCGCCCACGGTCACGTTGCCCGCCCCGTCCACGGCCACGGCCACGGCCCGCTGCGGCCCCGCGTCGCCGAAGCGCTTGCTCCAGCGGTGCTTGCCGAGCGCGTTGAAGCTCGCCACGAACACGTCGAAGTCGCCGGCGGTCCGCAGCGGCCCGCCGCCGAGGTCGATCTCCCCGGCGAAATCGCCGACCACGATCACGTTGCCGAGCCCGTCGAGGGCCACCGCGCGGGCCTGCTGGTCGAAGCCGTCGCCGAAGCGCCGGCTCCAGAGGTGGTTGCCGGCGTCGTCGAAGCTCGCCACGAACACGTCGCTGCCGCCGGCGCTCTCGAGCCGGTCCGGGCCGATCGTCATCGCGCCCGAGAAGCGGCCTGCCACCGCGACCTGCCCGTCCTCGCTCGCCGCCACGCCCGTCGCCGCCTGCGGCCCCTTGCCGCCGAGCGGCTGCACCCACAGCTCCTGCCCCTCGTCGTCGAGCCGCGCGACGTAGCCGTCCCGCCCGCCGAGGCTCGTCCGCGGCGCGCCGCCGAACTCCAGCGTGCCCGAGAACTCCCCCGCGACCAGGAGGTGCCCCTCCGGATCCCGCGCGAGCGCGTTCACGATCTGCGGGTCGAACGCGCCGAACCGCCTGAGCCCGAGCCCGGACCCGTCGCTCTCGGCGAGCCGGGCGAAGAAGACGTTCTCCGCGCCGACCGAGTCCACCGCGTCGTCGTCGAGCGCCACGCGCTCCGCCTTCGTGAGCCTCCCGACGAGCGCCGCGCTGCCGTCGCTCGCGACCGCCACGCTCGGCCCGGCCTGCTGCCCGTCCCCCCCGAGCTCGCGCGCCCACTGCACCTCGCCGCCCGGCTGCGGCGCCTCGCCGCCCGCGCCGCCGCCGCCCTCGGAGCCCGCAGGATCCGACAGGGCCAGCTCCGGCGCGCAGCCCAGCGCCGCGCAGCCCAGCGCCGCGCAGCCCAGCGCCGCGCAACCCAGCGCAGCCCGGCCCAGCGCCGCCCAGCCCCGCGCCGCCCGGCCCAGCACCGCCCCGGCCGCCATCGAACGAAGATCCCGCGCCCTCATCAGAACACCCCTTGCCAGATGACGCCTTGCGTCATCGGCGTCACGAGCGGCATGAGCGACGCGGCCCGTTCGCTCCCTGCCGTCGGGCGCAGGAGGATGCCGCCCACGGCCGCGCCCACGCCGGCGAGCCCCACCACGCCGAGCGTCACCGACAGACCCAGGCTCCGGTTCCACCGCCCCCGGAGCGCGTCCATGCTCTCGACGTCGTGGGTCCGCCGGTCGCACACGGACCCCGGGCATTCCGTCTCGAGGGCGTCGCGCGCGGCCGCGTGCTCGACCGCGAACGCCACGCTGCCCGCGAGCGCCGCGATCCCGACGCCGCCCGCGGCCCACGCCCACGTCGGCACGGGCGCGCGCGTGTCCCTGGGCGGGGCCTCGGGCGGCAGCGGTCCCTGGACGCCCTCCGGCGGGGCCGAGCGCCCCGGGACGAGGGCGACGTGGACCTCCACCGGCGCGAGCTCCGCGTCCTTGAGCTCGACGTCGCGCCGCTCCGTCCGGAAGCCGGGCGCGGTCACCACCACCTCGTGGCGACCCGGGTTGAGCTTGCGCGGGTACGCGAGCGCCGCGGGGGGGATCGGCTGGCCGTCCACCCGGGCCTCGACCTCGGCCGCGGGCGCGCCCTCGATGTGCAGCACGAGCGAGGGGATGCGCGCGTCGAGCCGCTCGACCATCTCCGCGGCAGCCGCCCGCGCCTGCGTGAACGCCGCGGGCTCCTGCGCCCCGCGGGGCAGGTGCACCACCTCGTACGCCGTCTCGCGCGCCTCGATGAGGTGGCCGAGCGCCTCGTCGGCGCGCGCGAGGTCGAGCCCCGTCGTGGGGACGCGCATCAGCGCGTGGGCGGCCTGGAAGTCCGCGCGGGCGCCGGCGACGTCGCCCGCGTCGCGCTTCTTGCGCCCCTCGATGAGGAGCGTCCGGGCGGTCTGGCGGTCCGCCGCCGAGGGCTCGGCCCGGGCCGGGAGCGCTCCGGCCATCGAGAGGACGGCCAGGGCGATGCCTGCGGCGCGGGCGGCACGAGGGCGCAGCAAACTCATGTCATCACCAAGAGGCCGGGACCTCCCCGGCCAACCTGGTGATGATCGCACGCGGGTTGTGCGGGGGTCAACTACCCCATCGCCGGGATCCGCGCATGCGCGCGTTTTCGTAGGTTTCGTAGGTTTCGTAGGTTTCGTAGGTCGCGCAGCGCTGCTGCGGGAAGTCCCTCGGAATCAGCAGAAAAAACGCCAAGGGCGCCAAGACGCCAAGGGCGCCAAGAGGAGAGGGAAGGGCCGTCCCTGCATTCCCTTCTTCTATCTCCCTGTTTTCTTGGCGCCCTTGGCGTCTTGGCGCCCTTGGCGTTTTTCTGCCGATCCGGGGCCGCGTCCCGCCGTGGAGGCAGGTTGCGTGTGGCGGTGCGGCGTATCCCGCGCGCGCGGCGGCGCGGCCGGGGTGATCAGGTGGCGGGGCGGCTCTGGGGCGACATCGACACGGCCGACACCGGGGCGGCGCCCCCGTCCGTCGCCCTCGACGACGCTGCCCCGTCGGCGGCCGGCGCGCGCGCGGGCGCCGGCGCCTCGAGCGGCGGGACCGGCGTGAGATCGGCCTTGGCCGGGCCGCGGATGACCCGCCCCGTCGCCTCGAACCGGGCGCCGTGACAGCGGCAATCCCAGCTGCGCTCCGCCGGATTCCACGACACGATGCCGCCGAGGTGCGTGCACATGGCCGACATCTCGTGGAGCTGCCCCGCCGGATCGCGGTAAATGGCGAGCTTCTTCAGGCCCCTGCGCACGACGGCGCCGGAGCCCGGCGCGATGTGCGACGCGTCGTGGACCTCGCCCGCGCCGAGCCACGCGGCGTACTGGCAGGCCACGTTGACGTTCTCCTTGATGTACTCGGACACGGCCCCGGCGCTCAGGTTGACGCGGGTCGGGTCGTAGAGCGACGCGAAGCGGTTCTCGCGCCCCTGCACCAGATCCGAGATCACGATGCCGGCGATCGTCCCGTGGGTCATGCCGTTGCCGCAGTCGCCCGTGGAGATCAGGATCCGCGAGTCCTTCTTCACGCGGCCGATGTACGCGAGCCCGTCGACGGTCTCCATCACCTCGCCGGACCAGCGGTGCAGCACCTCGCCGGCCTGCGTGAAGCGCTCCCTGGTCCACGCCTCGAGCCGCGCGTGGCGCTGGTCCGCGTCGCTCGCCTGGCCCGTCTTGTGGTCCTCGCCCCCGACGATGAGGATCTCGTCCGGGCCGTCCGCGCCGTCGACGTTGGCCAGACGGACGTAATGGAACGGGTCGGCCGTGTCCCAGTAGAGGCCCGGCGGGACGGCGCCCCGGGGCATGCGCAGGCCGATGGCGTAGGTCCGGTAGCCGGCCTGCTTCATGTGGACGCTGATGCGCGGGATGAAGGGGGAGTTCGTGGCGAGCACCGCCTCGCTCGCGAGGACCTGGTGCCCGCGCGCCGTCTTGACGACGACCTTGTGGGGCACCTCGTCCTCGGCGACGTCGACCACGTGCGCCAGGGTGTAGAGCTTGCCCCCCTCGCGCTCGATCGCCCGCGACAGCCCCGCGAGGTAGCGGCGGATATGGAACTGGGCCTGATCGGGGAAGCGGACCGCGGGCCCCGTGTCGAAGTCGATCAGCGGCGCCCGGTCGACGTAATGCACCGAGCCGAGCCCGGCCCGGTGGGCGGCCTCGATCTCGTCGCGGAGCGTGGACGTGAACGACCCCGGCGCCGTGAAGAGGTAGCCGTGGACGCGCCGGAAATCGCAGTCGATCTCCTCTTCCTTGACGATCCGCTCGATGGTCTCGATCGCGTTCGTGTGGCTCCGCGCGGCGAGGCGCAGGTCGCGCGCGCTGTGCAGCTTCGCGAGCGAGGCCCAGCGCCGGTCGAGCGCGTTCGTGATGTGCGCGGTGGTGAACCCCGACTCGCCCCCTCCGACCGCGCCGTTGTCGAGGACGATGACGCTCTTGCCGGCCTTCGCGAGGAGATAGGCCGTCGTCAGCCCGGCGATCCCGGCGCCCACGACGCAGACGTCCGCCTTGTGGTCGGCGGCGAGCGGGGCCATGGGGGTGATGACGGCGTGGGTCCAGACCGTGTTCTTGTCGTAAGCTCGATCGGTCATATTCTCTCCGCGTTTCTACGCCGAAGGCCGCAGCCCGGCGCTCGGTCATCGATCGCGTCGAACGCCTCCGGGGAGGCGAGGTGAAGCAGGGAGCCTTCATTGCGCGCCGCACGTCTCATGAGGCGCGCCTCGACAGGGTGACGAGCAGCCCGTAGTGATCGGAGAAGCCGCTCTTCAGCTTCTTCTTGCCGGCGTCGATCGTGAGGCTCTCGCGCATGATCTGGGCCCCGGCGGCCTCCCCCTCGAAGCCGCGCAGGAGCACGTGGTCGATGAGGGTGCCGCGGGTGCCGCGCCCCCCGTCGAGGGGGTTGTCGAAGCAGTAGGTGCACCTCGCGTCGTCCTGGGACGCGTAGGGGTTCACGAACCCGCGCTCGACCAGCCTGCCGTAATGGGCCGGCAGGCGCGCCGAGATCGACGGCGGCTTGGCCGGGCCGGTGTTGAGATCGCCGACGAGCAGCGCCGCGCCGCGGCCGCCCGTCTTCTGGTCGACGTAGGCGAGGAGCGCGTCGATCTGCGCCGACTGGTCCTTCAGCCAGGAGGCGTTCCGGGGGTGCGGGACACCTTCCATGTTCGCGGTGAGGTGCGTGCAGAAGACGTGGAGCTCGCCGACCGAGGGCGGCGAGAGCCTGGCGTAGAGCACGGCGCGGCGGTCGATCGCGGACGGGAGCACGAGCGCGTCCCGCTCGAGGATCTCGGCGTTCGTCAGGATGGCCGTGCCCGCGGCCCCGGAGTACGCCTCGAGGGCCGTCGCGCCGCCGACGCGCGCGGGGGGACGCGCGCCGGCGGCGCTCTTCGCCGGCGTGCGGAGGCACGCTCGGGCGAGCTCGTCAGGCCCCTTCCGCGGGTTCGCGGAGAGGCAGTTGAAGCACTCCGGCGACAGGCCGGTGAGCTTCGCGGAGCAGCTCTGGAGGAGGCAGGGGAGCAAGGCGTGCTGCGTCAGGCCGGCGCAGCGATCCGCGGCGCACGCGACGAGCGGATCCGTCTCCTCGCGCGTGCACCCGCCGTCGCCCTGACCCGGCGGCAGCCTGAAGGTGTTCGGGAGCGTGCTCGCCGTCGACGCGACGAGCTTCTGCCAGTGCTCCTCCAGCCAGAACTCCTGCACGCAGAGCAGGTCCGCCGGCTGCCTGGCGAGCTCGCGGATGAGCGGATCCGCGCGCTCGTCCACGTACTTCAGCACGCCCATCGCGAGGCCGCCGTTGTAGGTGGCCACGCGAAACGTGGTGGGGGACTCCGGCGCGTCCCCCGCGCGGTCCACGCGCGCGCGCCCCTCGGCTTCCGTCGCGGCGGCGCGCGGAGAGAGGCTGCCGTCCGGCGCGCCGGCGCCCTCGCGCCCGGGGCTCTTCTCGCCGCTGCACGCGGCCAGCGCGAGCAGGCAGACGATCGTTGCGCTCCGGGGCAAGGCCGACGCCATCGGGCGAACGAGAATGCAGATCGCGTACCGCGGCCGCCCGCCCGCGCGCGCCGCGCGCCCGGCCGAGGGCGTCGTGTTCTTGCGCTGCGGTGTGAGGCATTCCGCCACAATGGGACAAAGCTGCACCGGGCGGGCACGACGATTTGTATTCTTTGCGCAGCGCGGAGAGGGCGACCCGCAGGTAGTAGGATGTGGCCCGGCATTTACGTAAGGCAGCTGCTTGATTCGATCCACGCGCACGCGTACTCAAGCCTTCAGGGCGCAGCAGATGGTGATGCTCCACGCGGCGAACGACGGCTACCGGACCATCCTCGCTCCCCTTGAACACCCCGCAGCGCGGGCTCTTCGTCGAGACGACACGGAGGAATAATGAAAGCGCATTTCTTAGCGAGAGTGGCCCAGATCGCTCTTTTGACGAGCATGGGAATGCCCCTGGGCTGCGACGGCTGCGGCTCGGATGGCGGGGGTAGCACCGAGGCGTCCTCCAGCGGCACGGGAGGCGCCGGCGGGGCGGGGGGGACCGGCGGGCAGGGCGGCGACGCGGGCGGCGGCGGCGACGGTGGCGACGGTGGCGACGCGGGCGGCGGCGGCGGCGGTGGCGACGCGGGCGGCGGCGGTGGCGACGCGGGCGGCGGCGGTAGCGGCGGCGCCGGTGGGGCCGGTGGGCAGGGTGGCGCCGGTGGGCAGGGTGGCGCCGGTGGAGCCGGCGGCGTAGGTGGCGCGGGCGGCAGCGGCGGCGCGGGCGGCAGCGGCGGCGCGGGCGGCAGCGGTGGAGTCGGCGGCGCGGGCGGCAGCGGTGGAGTCGGCGGCGCGGGCGGCAGCGGTGGAGTCGGCGGCGGAGTCGGCGCGGGCGGCGGCGGCGGCGGGGCGGGTGGTGGGCCGTCCGAGCCCGTCGGAGAGGCGCTCTGGGGCCGCGGCGTCGTCGATGAGCGGAACGACAGGATCGAGGCAATGGCGGCGGATGAGGACGAGAACGTCGTCCTGGTCGGCGGCTTCCAGGCGGTGATCAATTTCGGCGGCGAGGCCGACGCGCTCGAGAGCGCGGGCCAGAACGACGTCTTCGTGGTGAAGCTCGATCCGGCGGGAGGTCACCTCTGGAGCAAGCGGTTCGGCGACGGGGGGCACCAGTACCCGCTCGCGGTCGCCACGGATCCGGGCGGCAACATCTTCATCGCCGGAGAGTTCGAGGGGACCCTCAACTTCGGCGCGGACCCGAGCACCGCGCTCACGAGCGCCGGCGCGAGGGATCTCTTCATCGCGAAGCTCGACGCCGACGGCAACCACCTCTGGAGCAAGCGCTTCGGCGACGCGCAGGATCAGTACGCCACGGCCCTGGCCGTCACCGGAGAAGGGGAGATCGTCGTCCTCGGCGTCATCAACGGCAGCATCAACTTCGGCGACGACCCCTCGACCGCGCTCACGGCCGTCGGCACCTACAACGCCGCCGTCGCCAGGCTCGACGCGTCGGGCGGCCACGTCTGGAGCAAGCGCATCGGGTCCGACACGAGCTGGCAGCGCTTCCGCAGCGTCGCCGCCAACGAGTCGGCCGTCTATGTGGCCGGCGCGTTCGGCGGCATCCTCGACATCGACGGTCGACGTGTGGAGAGCGCCATCGAGCGCGAGACCGAGGGCGAGCCGGTCTATGGCATCGACGCCATCGTCGTGAAGCTCGACCTCGGGTCGGGGGACCTCGCCTGGGCGCGCGGCCTGGGGGCCGCCGGCGAGCAATACGCGAAGTTCGTCAACCTCGGGCTCGACGGCAATCCCGTCGTCCTCGGCAATTACGGCGGCGCGTTCCAGATCGGCTCCACGGAGATCCCGCACCCGGCGACGGCGGGATACAACCTCTACCTCGCCCGGCTCGACGCCGAGGCGGGTGAGCCGCTCGCGGCGCGCGGGTTCCCGTCCCGCGGCGATCAATTCGTCTGGGGTCTGTCGCAAGATCCCTGGGGCAATCCCGTGTTGAGCGGCTACTTCACGGGCTCGCTGGAGCTCGGCGGAGAGCCCATCTCCATCGAGGCGCCTTCGACGGGCGACGCGTTCGTGGCCAAGCTCAGCCCCGACTTCTCCCAGGAGCTCTGGTCCGATGTCTATCGGGACCAGTTCTATTCCTTCATCACCGCCCAGACCGTCACCGCCGGCGGCAACACCGTCGTCGCGGGCCTCTTCTACGGCGCGCAGCTGGAGCTCGGGGGCGACCTCCCGCCCATCGAGCACAGCGCCCCCGCGCCCGACGCCGGCAACGGCGACCTCTTCCTCGTCACCCTCTCGCCCTGACGCAGCCCGCCCGGCGCGCGCGGGGGGTGATGTCACCACCCCGCGCGCTGCCTCTCTACCTCACCTCCGCGCCGCCTCTCCGCCTCACCTCGAGGCGCGCGTGAGACGCATCGCGTGCGCCTGGGGCGCACCGCTCGCGCGAGCGCCGGCGGCCGCGAGGTGATCGACGCGCTCGCGGCGAGCTCGGCCATGGGCCTCGACCGGTGGCCGGGAAGGCGGGCTTCGCGCGCGCCGATCCGGGCTTCGCGCGCGCGCCGATCCGGGCTTCGCGCGCGCGCCGATCACGGCGGGCTGCGGCCCGGCGCGCCCGGGATCACGCGCGCAGCGCGGATCGGCGGGTGCGCCGAGACCGAGGTGTGATTGACGAGAGACAGATCTGGGCGGGTGTAGGTGGATGGGCGCCAGGCGCGGCGCACGCCATCACGGCGCTCGTCCAAGGCGCGGCGCCTCTGGCGAGGGGCCCTTGGACAAACGCTGGTTCAGTGGCTCTGCTGACCGGCGGGGATGTGCTGCTCGTGGCCCTCGCGGCGCGGCTCCTGCACGTCGTCCCGCTCGTTCTGGTCCTGCGCGCCGCTCGACCCGTCGCCCCGCGCCTCGCCGCCCTTGCGGCCGATCTGGGCCATGTGGGCGCGGTTCTGGCTCACGGCCGCGCCGCCCTTGCGGCCGATCTGGGCCATGTGCTCGCGGTTCTGGCTCACGGCCGCGCCGCCCTTGCGGCCCGCGGCGCGGGCCTCCTCGGAGCTGAACTCGTGGGCGGTGCCCTTCTGGTGCGCGGCCTTGCCGCCCATGCTCGCGATCCGGCGCTGCTGCAGCTCGTCCATCGCCGCGAACCCACGGCTGCTGCTCTGACTCTGGTTCTGCTTCATGACAGTTCTCCTTCTGGTCGAGCGCATCGTTCCGCGCGCTCACGAGGACATCGCCCGCAGCGGTGGTCCTCACTCGCGGAGCTGAACGACGTCGGTGTTGAAGGGGGCAACTGCAACGTGGATGCCACGGAGAGGAGAGCTCCTGGATCGCGCTGGAGCAGCGGGCGCCGGGGCGGCCCCGCCGCGGCGAGCGCCGGCCAGCCGCCGGCGACGGCAACGAACGCAGGGCGGGATCGCGCCCTGGGCGTCGGCGGCGCGCGCGGCCGCGCGTCGACGCGCGCCAACATGCGGCCGCGCGCGCGGGACGATCCGCGGCGAGGATCGCCGCGGGAACAGCCGTCCCGCTCGGCTCAGCTCGTCCGAAGGGGCTTATTTCCGCGGGCTGATCCGCGCGGAAAACCCAGCGGACGCGGCAGACTGCCTCACTCACCTGAGCACTGAAGCCATCACGCCCCGCACTACAAACCAGCGACGAGCCCGGCAAGGAGCACGTATGTCCGAGCTGAGGTGGCCCGGTGCGGCGCGTCACGCGCGGAGGCCAGAGGCCGTGCCGTGCGAGCGCGGCCGTTCGGTGCGGAGCGCCGCGCCGGCGCCGCGCCGAGCGCAACGGCGGCGTCGGATCAGCCGAGCGTCTTTCTCATGCTCACGCCGGTGATCCGGTGACCGAGCGCCTCATAAAGCCTGCGCGCTCGCGTGTCGCTCCGGATCGTGAGGTGGAGGAGCGCCTCGAGCGCGGCGGCTTCCAGCGGGCGCAGGGAGACGGGCAAAGAGCGCATGCCGCGAGCTTGCCCTCGGACCGCGCGGCTCGCCGGATGTCGGCCCTCGGCCGTCGGACGAACACCCATTGAGCCCGCGAGCGCGCGGGCCATGCACGCTGCTGCATCGAACTCTGCGCGACGCCCGGGGCCGCCGTCTTGCCGCGGCTGGCCTGCTCGGGTAGAGCCGCGATCATGATCCTGATCGGCCAATACGACTCTCCGTTCGTTCGCCGCGTCGCCGTGGCGCTCCAGCATTATGGCCTCGCCTACGAGCATCGCCCGTGGTCGGTGTGGGCCGACGCGGACGCCATCGCGAAGTACAACCCGCTCCGGCGCGTGCCGGTGCTGGTGATGGACGATGGAGAGGCGCTCGTCGAGAGCGCGGCCATCCTCGACGCGCTCGACGATCTGGTGGGGCCCGAGCGCGCGCTCCTGCCGCGATCGGGCGAGGCGCGCCGCGCCGGCCTGCGGATCTGCGCGCTGGCGACGGGCGTGGCCGACAAGGCGGTGAGCTTGCTTTACGAGCACGTGCTGCGCACCGGCGAGCGTCGCAGCGCGATCTGGGTCGACCGCTGTACGGCCCAGATCTCCGACGCGCTCGATCTGCTCGAGAGCGAGCGCGCCGCGCGGGGCGGGGACCACCTGCTCGGCGCCTTCAGCCACGCCGACATCGCGCTCGGCTGCGCGCTGCGCTTCCTCAACGAGGCGCACCCGTCGCTCGTCGACGCTGCGAAGCGGCCCGCGCTCGCCGCGCACTCCGCCCGCTGCGAGGCGCTTCCGGTGTTCGCCGCGGTGGTGCAGCCCCTCCACGTGGCCGTGTAGCGGTCGCGGCCGCTCACCGCGCCGGCGGCGCGGGGTCGGCGAGCGGCGCGCAGGGGCCGGCCGGCAGGAGCGACCGGCGGGGGCCCGCGCGGGGCGGCCCCCGCGCCGGGAGCGCTCGCCGTCGCCGCCACGCCGTCGCACAGCGCAGCGCGTAGGATCCGCACCGCTGCGTCGCCGCGTTCGCAGGTGCCCGCCGCGGTTCCGGGAAGCTGGTGCGCTCCCGGGTCGAGGCGAAAGCGACACGCCCGTGGGGGAGTCCGACGTGGCCCGGAGAGTCCGACGCGGCCCAGGGAGGCCGACGCCGCCCGCGGGCGCTCCTGCGACGCCTCTGCGAGGCCTGCGCGTCGAAAACTCGACGTCCCCATGGCCCTCAAGTTGCTGCTACGTCACGCGCGTGACACGAGGCACGTCCGGCGCTGCCTTGCACGTGGTACAGAGCGGCCTGCTTCGGCTGCCCCCGCGCGCCACGCCTTCACTGGAATAATCCCCCATGCATGAGAGGCTGACAACGGACTGTGGTAAGGTAGACGACCCACGCAGCAGCGTGCTCGACGTCGAGCGCGCCGGTGCGCTCTGGAAGGACGTCCTGCGCGGCCTGGTCGCCGTGTTCGCGCTGCAGGACGTGCTCATGATCGGCTACCTCGCGGTGACGACGGTCGTGCTGCTCTGCGCGGACGCGAGCGAGGTGCGGTCGCAGTGCGTGCACCGCAACCTCGCTTACATCGCCGCGCTGGTGGCGGGCTGCGTGTTCGCCCGCCGCGCGACGTTCGTGGCGCCCGTGATCCGGCGGACGGTGTACCGGCTCCTGCTCGTCGGCGTCTTCCTGCTCAACTACCTCGCGCTCCGGCACGTCCTCCCCGTCGTCCGGAGCGACGCCCTCGACACGGAGCTCCTCCGCCTCGACCTGCTCCTCTTCGGCGTGGAGCCGGCGCTCTGGCTCGAGCGCTTCAACACGCGCCCGGTCGTCGAGTGGTTCGCGTTCTTCTACTTCAGCTACTTCTTCATCTGCTTCTTCTCGATGGTGCTGTCGCTCTGGGTCACGCGCCCCGGCCGCGCCGTGACGCAGTACGCGCTCGGCACCGCGCTCGTCTATTGCGTCGGCCAGCTCGGCTACATGGCCGTCCCCGCCTACGGCCCGATCGTGGCGCTGAGCAGCTCGTACCCGGGGCCGGTCGACGGCGGCTTCTTCTGGAACACGGTGATGAAGATCGTGCAGTCCGGCGGCGCCATGAAGGACGTCTTCCCCTCCTTGCACACGGCCGCGCCGCTCTGGTTCGCCCTCTACGCCTTCAGCCGCGCGCGCGCCGACCGGCGGCTGCTCGGGCTGGCCGTGGTGACCGCGTTCTTCTCCTTCAACATCATCATCTCCACCATGCTCCTCCGCTGGCACTACGCGGTCGACGTGGTCGCCGGCGTCGCGCTGGCCGTGAGCGCGGCGTGGGCCGCGCCGCGGCTCGCCGCGTGGGAGGAGCGCCTGCGCGAGCGCATGGGCCAGCCGCAGCCGTGGATCTTCAGGTAGGCGCGGCGCCAACCGCTCCCCGGATCTCGACGCGGACACGCGACGACGCGGGGACCGCCCGCACCTCGGCGCCGCTCTCCGGCAGGAAGCCGTCCGACTGCTTGCTCCAGAGCTGCTTGTAGGCCCCGCCCTTCGCGAGCAGCTCGGCGTGGGTGCCGTCCTCCACGATGCGGCCGCTATCGAACACCAGGATCCGGTCGAGCTGCGCGATCGTCGAGAGGCGGTGGGCCACGACGAGCACCGTCTTGCCCTTCATGACCCCCTCCAGCGTGTCCTGGATGGCCTTCTCGGTGATCGAGTCGAGGCTGGAGGTCGCCTCGTCGAGGATGAGGATCGGCGCGTCCTTCAGGATGACCCGCGCGATCGCGATGCGCTGGCGCTGCCCGCCGGAGAGCTTCACGCCGCGCTCGCCGACCATGGAGCGGTACCCGTCCTTCATCTGCTCGATGAACTCGTGCGCGTGCGCCCGGCGCGCGGCCTCGACGACCTCCTCCTCGGTCGCGTCCAGGCGGCCGTACCGGATGTTGTCGAGCAGCGTCCGGTGGAACAGGCTCGGATCCTGCGGGATCAGGCTGAGCTGCGCGTGCAGGGCGTCCTGCGTCATCTCGCGGATGTCCACGCCGTCGATCGCAATCTGCCCGGCGCCGACGTCGTAGAGGCGGAGGATGAGGCTGACGAAGGTCGACTTGCCCGAGCCGGAGAAGCCGACGAGCCCGACGCGCTGCCCGCGCGGGATCGTCACGTTGAGCCCCGAGAAGATCGCGCGATCGGGCGTGTAGCCGAAGGTCACGTCCCGGAACTCGATGTGACCGCGCTCGATCGTCGGCGCGAGGGCGCCCTCCCGGTCGACGATCTCGTGCGAGCGGATGATGGTGTTCACGCCGTTCGCGACGTTGCCGACGAACTCGAAGAACTCGAGGAAGCGGCGGCTCAGGTTGCGCGCCTCGTTGATGATGAGCAGCGACAGGCTCGTCGCCATCACGAACTCGGCCACGCCGATCTCGCCGCGCCGCCAGAGCGTGAGCGCGTAGTAGAGCGTGCCCACCTTGAGCAGCGCCGCCGACGTGAACTGGAACCACCGCACGCTCTCGGAGTACCAGTTCGACCTGCGGACCGCCCGGAGCTCCTTCGCGAGCTGGTCGTTCAGGTACTCGCGCTCGAAGCCGAACCGCGCGAAGAGCCGCGCGCTCGTCAGGTTCGTGACCGAGTCGACGAGCTTGCCCGTGGTCTCGCTGCGCGCGGACGCGGCCCGCACCGCGTGCGGCTGACAGCGGGTCGCGAGGAGATACGAGATGCCGACGAACAGCACCGCCCAGATCGAGACGAACGCGCCGAGCCTCGGGTGCGCCCGGTAGAGCAGCCCGATCGAGACCGAGAACACGATCGCGATCGGCCAGAAATCGAACAGGACGGCCCAGAGCGTCTGCGAGACGCCCATCGACGTCTCGCTGATCCGGTGGGCGAGCGCGCCGGCGAAGTTGTTGCTGAGGTAACGGTGGGAGTGGTGCTGGAGGTACGCGTAGAGGTGCCGCGTCACGTTCTGCCGCTGCCACGGCCCGACCGTGATCTGACAGAGGCCGGCGATGCGGCTGCACAGGAGCTCGCCCACGATGAGCGCGCCGAACAGCGTCATCGACCCGCCGAGCTCCGCGTCGAGCGCGGCCGCCGCGACGCCCTGAGCGCGCGTCACCGACTTGATGATCTCGCCGATCGCATAGGGGATCAGGATCCCGAACGAGGCGTGCGCCGACTCGAACACGAACATCGCCAGGTACCAGTACCGATAGCGGCCGATGAAGTGGACGATGAACCGGAACGGCGTATCGGGGAGCGACGGCGCGCCGGGGGCGCGTTGCAGAGGGGTGATAGATTCCACGGAGTATCCTCGACGTCGGCGCGTCCGGCGCGCCATCATGAGCCTACGGGCCGTCGCTCTCCGAGCAGCGTGCTCCCCACCCAGGTCGGCGCGTCGACGGAAGCCGCGTCACCCTCTTCTTATCATTGCCTGGCTGTCGCGGCCCGCAGCCGGAACGTGGGGTCCTGCTCGGCGCCGCCGGGCTTCGCCGCGCGCCAGCCGAGGTGGTGCGCGTAGCTCCCGAGGCGGCCGTCCCGCGCGAGCCGCTCCTCCTGCACGAGCTCGCGCCGCTCGGCGAGCGGGCTCACATAGAGCGCGTCGGTCGGGCAGTAGAGCTCGCACATGAAGCACGTCTGGCAGTCTTCCTGGCGCGCGATGACCGGCGCGTCGCCCGGCCGCGCCTCGAAGACGTTCGTGGGGCAGACCTTCACGCAGAGGTTGCAGTCGATGCAGCGGGCGTCGCTCAGTAGCTCGATCACGCGAGATCTCCTCGACGGTGGGGGGGCCGGTACGGCTCGACCCAGACGGCCGACAGCCCCCCGGCGATGAGGTGGTGCGTCTGGCCGGGATCGGTGTCCGGCAGGTCGGTGCGCCGGTGCAGCCCCCGGGACTCGGCGCGCGCGAGCGCGCTCCGGTAGCAGAACCGCGCCGTGGCCAGCATGGCGGCCGCCTCCCGGGCGCGGATCTGGGCGACGCCGTCCGCGTGGAGGTGCGCCGCCGCGTCCTCCCACGCGCGCTCCAGCCGGCCCACCGAGGCCTCGAGCTGGTCGCCCCGCCGGAAGAGGTTCTTGTCGAGCGGCAGCATCTCCTGCTGCACGAGGTCGATGACCTCCCTGGCCCCGAGCCCGCCCGCGCGCCCGCTGGGCCGGAGGCCGGCGGTCCCGGCGGCGCGCACGCGCCTCCCGGCCGCGCCGTCGCCCAGCGCGGCCGCGAACTGCGCCGCGGCGCGGCCCGCCCACGTCCCGCTCGAGATCGCCCAGGCCGCGTTGGGGCTCCCGCCGCCGCTCGACGACCCGACGATGAGCTCGCGCGAGGCCGCGTCGCCCGCGGCGTAGAGCCCCGGCACGCTCGTCCCGCACCCCTCGTCGACGACGCGGATCCCGCCGCTGCCGCGCACCGTGCCCTCCAGCCGCAGCGCGACCGGGAACCGCTGCCGGAACGGGTCGATCCCGAGCCGGTCGTGCGGCAAGAAGCAGTTCGGCTGCCCGTCGCGCAGCCAGCGCTGCGTCTCGGCGCTGGCGCGGTCGAGCACCGCGTAGACCGGCCCCTCGCGCAGCGCCCTGGCCACGGCGACCATGCGATCGCCGCGGCTCTCGATCACCTCGCCCGACTCGGTGGTGAACGTCGCCCAGAAGAAGGGGAGGCCCTTCGTGACCGACGCGTAGGCCGGGCTGATCCCGTACTGGGCCGAGAACTCCATCCCGGAGAGATCGGCGCCCGCCTCCACGGCCATCAGGTACCCGTCCCCGGTGTTCACGTCGCAGCCGAGCGCCTTGCTCAGGAAGGCGCAGCCGCCGCTCGCCAGCACCACGGCCCCGGCGCGCACGGCCCACGGGGCGTCTTGCTGGCGGGAATAGCCGCGCGCGCCGGCGACCACGCCGTCGCTCACGAGCAGCTCGAGGGCAGGGGAGTGGTCGAGCACCCGGACGCCGGCGCGCCGGATCTGCCGGCGGAGGAAGTGCATGTAATCCGGGCCCCGCAGGTTCGCGCGGTATTGAAGGCCGCTGTCGTCGAGGGGGAAGGGGTAACCCCACGCCGCCAGCTGGTCGATCTGCGTGTAGGTCGCGTCGAGCACGCGCTCCATCCACGCGCGGTGGGCGAGCCCGCCGCTCCGCGCGAGCCTCGCCTCGATCGCGCGCTCGCGCGCGTCGCCCTCGGGCGGCACGTACCAGGCGCCGGTGTTCGCGGGGGCGGTGGCGCCCGACGTGCCGCAGTAGCCCTTGTCGACGAGCACCACGCTGCGCGCGCCGCTCGCCGCCGCGCCGAGCGCGGCCCACGCGCCGGCGGGGCCGCCGCCGATCACCAGCACGTCGGCGAAGCCGTCGGTCTCGGAGGCGCTCGGAGGGGATGGCTGGACAGGAGTGTTCATCGAACGTACCGCAACGTGCCGCGGCGTGCCGCGCCGCAGGCCACAGGCACTAACCGGGCCAGCGCTGCCATGGAGGGGGACACGAGGCGCCGGGGCCCGCGCTGCTGCTCCGGCAGCAACGCGTGATGATCCGCTGCTGCGGCGCGAGCAAGATCTGTGTCCGCCTGCCCGTCGGCCCGTCGTCCAGCCGGCCGGACGGAGCGTCGCGCCCGCGCCGCGACTCGGCCTCTGCAAACGCTCGTTCGACCTCTTGAGCCTTTCAGACACCTTGCGCCGCTGGCGATCTCCGCTAAGCGGTCGAAGATGAGCTGTCGCCGCGAACAAGCGGAGCCGCAGGCGGGATGAGCGAGAGCATGGAACGCCGGTCGATCGACGAACACCGGTCGATCGATGGACACCGGTCTATCGACGGACACGGGGCCATCGACGGACACAGGTCGATCGAGGAATCCGCAGAACGGCCCGACTCCCCCGGAGGCCTGGAAGACCTGACGACCGTGAGGCCCGTGGACGACTCCGAAGATCACCTGTTCCAGGACGTCGAGCTCCTGAAGCGGGAGCTCGAGGGCGCGAGCCCCGGCCGCGAGTCGGCGCTGATGCGGCTCCTCGCCGCGCGCGTCGCCATGAACAGCGCCTTCCAGTTCTGGGGCCTGCTCGACGTGCACGGCACGAGCTGGGAGTCGAACCACGCCTCGATCCACGGCGCCGGCGTGGCGCGGAGCCAGGTGCACGGCGCGCCGTTCTGGGATTGCCGCTGGTGGCAGCGCTCGCCGGAGGCGAAGGACCGGCTCAAGGAGGCCGTGCGGCGCGCGGCAGGGGGCGAGTTCGTCAGGTACGATGTCGAGATCCTCGGGGGCAGCGAGGGAGAGGAGCTCATCACCATCGATTTCAACCTGAACCCCGTGAGGGACCGGCGGGGCGAGGTGGTGTTCCTGATCGCCGAGGGCCGGGACGTCACCGAGCAGCGGCGGCTCGAGCGGGAGGTCGCGCGGCACCGGGACGAGCTCGCGACGCTGGACCGGCTCAAGACGGAGTTCGTGGCCAACGTGAGCCACGAGTTCCGCACCCCGCTCACCCTCATCCTGGGGCACGTCGAGGACGCGCTGTGCCAGCCCGACCGCGCGCTCGCCGGCGAGGGCCTCGCGGCCGTCCAACGCAGCACGCTCCGGCTGCTCCGGCTCGTGAACACCCTGCTCGACTTCTCCCGCATCGAGGCGGGGCGCCTCCCGACGTCGTTCGAGCCCACCGATCTCGCGCGGCTCACCGCGGAGCTCGCGAGCTCCTTCCGGTCCCTGGTGGAGGGCGCGGGCCTCGCGTTCGTCGTGGACTGCCCGCCGCTGCCGGAGCCCGTCTACGTGGACCGGGCGCAGTGGGAGAAGATCATGCTGAACCTGCTGTCGAACGCCTTCAAGTTCACGTTCCGGGGGCAGATCACGGCCTCGCTGCGCCTCCGCGACGCGTCCGTGGAGCTCTGCGTGAGCGACACCGGCACGGGGATCCCGGCGGACGAGCTGCCCCGCATCGTCGAGCGGTTCCACCGCGTGCAGGGCGCGCGCGGCCGGAGCATCGAGGGCACCGGGATCGGGCTCGCGCTGGTCCAGGAGCTCGTCCGGATGCACGGGGGCTCCCTGCGCGTGTCGAGCGAGGTGGATCGGGGGAGCACGTTCGTCGTCTCGATCCCGAGGGGCCGCGCGCACCTGCCGCCGGATCGCGTCGCCCCGCCGGGCGAGCCGGCCCCGAGGCAGGCGGCCGAGGCGACCGCGGCGAGCGCCGGGGCCGAGGTCCCCGCGCTGCTCCGGCTCCCGTACTACACGCCGGCGCGCGGGCCCGGCGACCGTCCCGCCCCGCCGGGCGCGCGCGCCGAGGCCCCGCCGGGGCCGCGCCCGGGGGAGGACGGCGGCCGGATCCTCGTCGCCGACGACAACGCGGACATGCGCGACTACCTCGTCCAGCTCCTCGGGCGAAGGTGGCGCGTCGAGGCGACCCCCGACGGCTGCGCGGCCCTCGCGTCCGCGCGCGCCCGCCCGCCCGACCTCATCGTGTGCGACGTGATGATGCCCGGGCTCGACGGCGTGGAGCTCCTCCGGGAGCTCCGGGCGGACCCGCGGACGTGCATGATCCCCGTGGTGCTCGTGTCCGCGCGCGCCGGGGAGGAGGCGGTCGTCGAGGGCATCGAGACGGGCGCGGACGATTACCTCGTGAAGCCGTTCTCGGCGCGCGAGCTCCTCGCGCGCGTGACGACGCAGCTCGAGCTCGGGCGGATGCGGCGGGCCGCGGCCGAGGCCGCGGAGCGGGAGCGCGCGGAGGAGGCGCTCCGCTTCCTGGACGCGGCGAGCGTGGCGCTCGCCGACTCGCTCGACCCCCGGGCGACGCTCGCGCGGGTGGCGCAGCTCGCGGTGCCCGCCCTCGCCGACGTCTGCCTCGTCGACCTCAACGAGGACGAGGAGGGCGTGGACCTCCGGCGGGTGGAGGTGGCCTGCGCGGATCCCGCGCAGGCGCCCCTCGCGGAGGAGGCGAAGCGCCTCGCGCCCAGGGTCCTCGGCGGCCCCGGCCACGCGTTGGCGAGCGCGCTGATCGAGCGGGGCCCGGTGCTGCTCGATCCCCTGACGGAGGAGCACCTGCGCGCGCTCGCGCAGGGCGAGGAGCACCTCCGGGCGCTGCGGGCCCTGGGCGGGCGCTCGCTGCTGTGTATCCCGCTGGCGCGGCGGGGGCGGCTGCTCGGCGTGCTCACCTTCCTCGCCGCGCGGCCCGGGCGCTACGGCGACGCCGAGCGGGCGACCGCGCAGGAGCTCGCGCGCCGCTGCGCGCTCGCCGCGGACAACGCGCTCCTCTACCGGGACGCCCAGCGCGCGATCGCCCTCCGGGACGAGTTCCTCTCGATCGCCTCGCACGAGCTCAAGACGCCGCTCACCCCGCTCGGGCTGCAGATCCAGACCCTGCTGCGCCGGGCGCCGGAGCTCGCCGTCGACGCCGAGCGCCGGGCGTGGCTCACGGCGCGGCTCGAGCTCATCCGCCGGCAGGGCGACCGGCTCAAGCGGCTCGTCGACAACCTGCTCGACCTCTCCCGCCTCTCGGCAGGGCGCCTCGTCCTCGATCTGGAGCCTGTCCGGCTCTCGGAGGTCGTCCGGCAGGTGGTGTCCCGGTTCGACGAGAGCGGCGAGATCGCGGCGTCGGGCTCCTCGGTCGCCGTGCGCGCCGAGGGCGACCCCGCCGGGCGCTGGGACCGGATGCGGCTCGACCAGGTCGTCGACAACCTCCTCTCGAACGCGCTGAAGTACGGCCAGGGCAACCCGATCGAGATCGCCGTCGCGTCGACGGCGGAGGCCGCCACGCTGACCGTCGCGGACCACGGCATCGGGATCGCGCCCGAGCACGTCGGGCGCATCTTCGGGCGGTTCGAGCGCGCCGTGTCGGCGCGTCACTACGGCGGCCTCGGCATGGGACTGTACATTTCCAGGCAGGTTGTCGACGCGCTGGACGGCGTGATCCAGGTGAGCTCCGTTCCGGGCGAGGGTTCGACCTTCACGGTGACCTTGCCGCTCGCCGGACCTGCCGCCCCCCCGGATGGAGCGAGCGCGCCTCATGTCGAGCCGCCCCGGTAGGCGCATCCTGATCGTGGATGACGACGCGGCGATCCGCCGGACGCTGGGCGAGCTCCTGGAAGAGGAGGGCTACGCCGTCGCGTCGGCCGCGAACGGGCGCGAGGCCCTCGATTGCCTGCGGGACGACCCCACGTTCGCGCTGGTCCTGCTCGATCTGATGATGCCGGTCATGGACGGGTTCCAGTTCCGGGCCGAGCAGAAGAGCGATCCGGCGCTCGCGTCGCTCCCCGTCGTGGTGATGACCGCGCGCGGCGGCATGGATCGCGCCGGCTTCGACGCGGAGGCGGTCGTCAGCAAGCCGTTCGATCTGCTGCTGCTCATGGGCGCCATCGAGCGGAGCTGCCGGGGAGGCTGAGCGGCCGGGCCGCTCGTTGACGGCGCACGGCGCATGGCGCACGGCGCACGGCGCACGGCGCACGGCGCGCGGCGCACGGCGCGCGGCGCACGGCGCACGGCGCACGTTATGGACCGACCGTCGCCCCCGCGAGGTTCGCGATCACCGCGAGCAGCTCCGCCGGATCGATGGGCTTGGGGACGTGGGTGTTGAACCCGGCCCGCAGGGCGCGCATGCGGTCCTCGGTGCGCGCGTACGCGGTGAGCGCGACCGCCGGGATCCGCCCCCCGCTGCGCGCCGGCAGCGCCCGGACCTTGCGGATCAGCTCGTAGCCGTCCTCGCCCGGGAGCGCGATGTCCGACACGAGCACGTCCGGCCGCAGCGCCTCGAGCGCGGCCAGCGCCTCGGCCGCGGACGCCACCGCCGTCACGTGGGCCCCGCACTGCTCGAGCATCGCGGCGACCAGCTCGCGCGTGTCCTCCTCGTCGTCGAGCACGAGGACGTTCAGCCGGTCGAGCGCGGGGCGGGGCTCGACCCCGGAGGGGAGCTCCAGCCCCGACTGCCGCCGGCGCTCGCCGAGCCGCCGCGGCGGCGCGGCGAGCGGCAGCCGGACGGTGAACGCCGCCCCCCGGCCGCGGCCCTCGCTCGTCGCGTGGGCCGTGCCGCCGTGCATCTCCACGAGGCTCTTCACGATCGTGAGCCCCAGCCCGAGGCCGCCGTGCTTGCGGGTCGTGCCGCTGTCCGCCTGCCGGAACTGCTCGAACACGTAGGGCAAGAACGCCGGATCGATGCCCTGGCCCGTGTCGGACACGACCACCTCGGCCGACGCGTCGACGCGCTCGAGGCGGACGTGCACGACCCCGCCGCGCGACGTGAACTTCACGGCGTTGCTGAGGAGGTTCCACACGACCTGCTGCAGCCGGCCCGCGTCGCCCGAGACCGCGCCCACGCCGGGGTCGAGCAGCAGCTCCAGCCGGACCCCCTTGGCGTCGGCGGCGGGCCGCACCACCTCGAGCGCGGCCTCGATCACGGCCACGAGCTCGATCGGCTGCACGTCGAGCCGGAGCTTGCCCGCCATGATGCGCGAGATGTCGAGCAGGTCGTCGACCAGCTGGGCCTGCGCCTGCGCGTTCCGCTCCACCGTCTCCAGCGCCTTCTCGCGCCGGTCCTCGGAGAGCTTGCCGGTGCGCAGCATCCGGATCCACCCGAGCACGGCCGTGAGCGGGGTGCGGAGCTCGTGGCTCATCGTCGCAAGGAACTCGTCCTTCAGCTGGCTCGCGGCCTCGGCCTCCCGCCGGGCCGCCTGCGCCGCCGAGAGCAGGCTCTGCCGCTCCTCCTCCGCGCGCCGCCGCGCGGTCACGTCGAAGAACGACGTCACGACGCCGGCGACGGCGCCGTCCGCGGCGCGCAGCGGACGCGCGTTCACCGAGAGCCAGACGAGGGTGCCGTCCCGCCGCTCCAGGCCGAGCGTGACGCCCGACTGCGGCTCGCCGGTCCGGAGCGCCACGTTCGTGGGGACCATCTCGGCGGGGAACGGCGAGCCGTCCTCGCGGATCATCGGGAGGAACGGATCGAGCGTCCTCAACCCGACGAGCTCGTCCACCGACATCCCGAGGATCCGCTCGGCGCTCGCGTTCGCGGTGCGGATGACCCCGGCCGCGTCCTGGAGCGTGATGCCCTCCTCGAGCGCGCTGATGATCACGCGGTAGCGCTCCTCGCTCTCCCGGAGCGCCCGCTCCGCCTCGATGGCGTCGGTCTCGTCGCGCGTGATCAGCACGGCGCCCGCGGACGAGCCGTCGGCGTGCCGCAGCGGCGACGCCGTCCCGGCGAGCGCGCGGACCGAGCCGTCCGGGCGCGTGACGAGCCAGCGCGCGTTCTCGACCCGCTCGCCCCGGAGCGCGCGCTCCAGCGGGCTGTCGCTGAGCGGCATCGGGCAGCACGCCGCGGCCGGCATCCCACAGCCCTCGAGCCGCGCTGCGGCGGCGCCGGCGCCCCGAGCGAGCACGCCGTGCTGGCGCTGCGCCTCCCGGTTGCAGATGCGCAGCACCCCGCGCTCGTCCGTGGCCATGATGCCGTCGCCGCTCTGCTCGATCAGCGCGCGCAGCAGATCGCGCTCCACCGCCGCGGCCCGCTCCGCCCGCTCCGCCCGCTCGCGGAGCCGCTTCGAGCGGACGAGGGCCCCGACGCGGGCCGAGAGGGCGGCCGCGGGGCAGGGCTTCACCACGTAGTCGTCGGCGCCCGCGGTGAGCCCCTCGATCAGGTCCTGCTCCTGGCCGGCCACCGTCAGGATGAGGATCGGGAGGCCGACCGTGGCGGGGTTCGAGCGCAGGACGGCGCAGACCTCGGTGCCGGACATGCCCGGCATCATCTGGTCGAGCACGAGGACGTCCGGGAGCTCGCCCCCCGTCATGCGCTCCAGCATCACCGGCGCGTCCGAGAAGACCCCGACGTCGTAGGCGGCCGCGAGGCCGCGCGCCGCCATCTCGGCCTCCAGCGGGGAGTCGTCGAGGATCCACACGACCGCTCGCTCCGCGCGGTCGCTCGACGGCGGCCCGTCCCCCCCTCCGCGCGCGCACGGCCCCGCCCCGGCGCCCACGACGCCCGAGCGGCGCGGCGGGGCGCTCGCGTCGCGCGCCGCGTCGGCGGGCAGGAAATCCATCGAGAGGGGGTGAGTCATGGTTCTCCAGGAGCAGCAGGGGGCCGCCGGACTCCGCTCTCCGCGGCGACGCCCCGATCCAGCGCGGGTCCACGGCGTGGAGAGGTGATGGTTCCTCAGGAGTCGTTACCGCCCAGTCTCATCTGAGCGAGAGCGCGGGGCGGCGCAAGCTCCGCGCGGCGAAAAGCACGGTGTCGCAGTCTTGGCCGGCGCGCTGGCGCGCCGCATCGCTCCTCGGTTCTTTCCCACCATGACCACGGACCACGTCGCTCGTGAGTAGTTCTCGTCGTACATCGACGAGCGTAGTGGGTTTCACCGAGCGGCGCGGCCGAGCCCGGTCCGGCGCCCTGCCGGGAGAGCGCGCCGCCCGCCATCGAGTCCGCCTCGCGATTTTGCCCCTTCCGAGCGCGCGACCTCGTCGCTGCTCGGGCTCACTCCGACGGGAGAAACCTGATTCTTTTCGCGGCGCTTCGCCTCGCGATTGACACCCCGCGTCCGAGCCGGCTATTCCCTGCGCTCGAGCACCGCTGTGGCCGAGATCCTCGTCGTAGATGACAGCAGGGTAATGCGCGAGATGGTCGTGGCGTGCCTGCGCTCCGAGCAGTACGCGTTCGCCCATGCGGCGAGCGGGCTCGAGGCGATTGAGACGCTCTCGCTGAGGCCCTTCGATCTCGTGGTGCTCGACCTGAACATGCCCGATATCGGGGGACTCGAGGTCATCGAGTTCATCCGTGGGCAAGACAAGCTGCGGAGCCTGCCGATTCTGGTGGTGACCACCCGCGGTGATGAGGAGTCGAGGGCCCGGGCGCTCGGCGCGGGGGCGTCCCAGTTCATGACGAAGCCCTTCACGCCCGACGCCATCCTCGGGAGCGTGCGGTCGCTCCTCGGGGATGGCGTCGCGGGCGCCGGATGAGCGACGCGCTCGACGTCGGCGAGTTCGTGGGCGGCTACCTCGTCGAGGTGGAGGAGCACCTCTCCGCCTCGACCGCCAACCTCCTCGCCGTCGAGGCGGCGATCCGCGCCGGCGAGTCGAACCCCAAGGCGATCCGGGAGCTGTTCCGCTCGCTCCACACCATCAAGGGCCTCTCCGCCATGGTGGGCGTGGAGCCGGTCGTGGACATCGCCCACGCGATGGAGACCGTGCTCCGGGCCGCGGACCGGGCGGCGGGGAGCCTCTCCGCCGCCTCGGTCGAGGTGCTGCTCCGCGGGCTCAGGGCCATCGAGGAGCGGACGCGGATCCTCGCCGCGAAGCAGCCCGTGCCGGCCGCGCCGGCGTCGCTCCTCGACGCGCTGGCCGCGCTCGAGCTCGCCGCCGCGCCGCCCCCGCCCGCGCCGGAGATCACCGCCGACCCCGAGATCCTCGCGAAGCTCGGGCCGGGCGAGCGGGTGCAGCTCGCGCAGGGCGTGGCGCGCGGGCGGCGCGCGCTGCGGGTCGACTTCGTCCCCTCGGCCGCGCGGACCGCCGAGGGGATCAACATCACGAGCGTCCGCGAGCGCGTCGGCAAGATCGCGGAGATCGTCAAGGTCATCCCGCTCTCGGTCCCGGCCACCGACCGGGCGCCGGGCGGCATCTCGTTCGCGCTCCTCGTCCTCACGAGCGCGACGGACGCGGAGCTCGCGAGCGCGGCGTCGGCCGACAGCGTCCGCCCGCTCACCGTCGAGCCGGCCGCGCCCCTCGCGGTCGCGGCCCTCTCCGAGGACGAGCCCGAGGACGCGGCGGACCGGGAGCCCCAGCTCCGCGGCGTCGTGCGCGTCGAGGTGGCGCGCCTCGACGACGCGCTCGACAAGCTGTCGGCGCTCGTGGTCGCGAGGTTCCGGCTCGCCCGGGCGGCCGCGGATCTGAGGGCGCGCGGCGTCGACATCCGCGATCTCTCGGAGATCCTGCGCGAGCACGACCGGCAGCTGCGCGACCTCCGCGGCGCCATCATGCGCGCGCGCATGATCTCGGTCACCGAGCTCCTCGAGCGGGTGCCGCTCGTCGTGCGCGGCCTCGGCCGGGCCACGGGCAAGCAGGTCCGGATCGAGATCGACGCCGGCAAGGCGGAGCTCGACAAGGCGGTCGCCGAGCGCATCTTCCCGGCGATCGTGCACCTGCTCCGCAACGCGGTCGACCACGCGATCGAGCCGCCCGCGGAGCGGCGGCGGCTCGGCAAGCCGGAGGAGGGCGTGATCCGGGTCGCCTGCTTCGAGCGCTCGAACAACCAGCTGGAGCTCAGCGTGACCGACGACGGGCGCGGCGTCGATCGCGAGGCGGTGGCGCGGCGGGCCGGCCGCCCCGTGCCGGAGACCGACGCGGCGCTGCTCGATCTCGTCACCGCGCCCGGGCTGTCGACGCTCGATCAGGCGACCAAGACGAGCGGCCGCGGGCTCGGGATGGACATCGTGCGGCGCATCGCCGTGGAGCAGCTCGGCGGCGAGCTCTCCGTGCGCACCGCGCGCGGCGCCGGCACCACCTTCACCCTCCGGATCCCGCTCACGATCACGATCGTCGACGCGTTCTCCTTCCTCTGCGGCGACCAGCCGTTCGTGACGCCGGTCGCCGGCGTGGAGGAGGTGATGGAGATCGAGCCGGCCCGGATCGTCCGCGGCCCGGCGCCGCACCGGGCGCGGGGCTCGACGGGGCTGATCGAGCGCCGCGGCGAGGCCGTGCCCCTCTTCAACCTCGGCGCCGTCTTCGAGCTCGACGCGTCCTCCGCGAGCCGGGCGCTCGTCGTGCGGCGCAACGGCGCGCCGTTCGCGTTCGGCGTGCACCGCGTGCTCGGCCAGCAGGAGGTCGTCGTGCGGCCGCTCGAGGACCCGCTCGTGCGCGTGCCGGGCGTGAGCGGCTCGACGGACCTCGGGGACGGGCGCCCCACGCTCGTGCTCGACCTCGTGGCGCTGAGCGGCAGGCTCACCGCGCCGCCCTCCTCCCACGCCGCCGCCCTCGTGCGCCGCAGCGAGGCCACCTCATGAGCGACCTGCACGTGGTCCTGAAGCTCTCGGACACCGAGTACGTCCTCTCGTGGCAGGACGTGCTCCACCTGGAGTCGTTCACCGGCGCGACCCGGGTGCCGGGGGCGCGGCCGTACGTGAGCGGCCTCATCCAGATCCGGGGCCGGGTCGTCCCGGTCGTGGATCTCCGCGCGCGCTTCGGGCTGCCGAGCGCCGAGCCAACGCTCGACTCGCGGGTCATCGTGGTGCAGAGCGGCGCCCGCACCGTGGGCCTGCTCGTCGACAGCGCGCGGGAGGTCGTCAACATCGCGGCGGACGCCCTCCGCCCGCCCCCCGAGGTGATGGCGCACGAGAGCGCCGGCTTCGTGAAGGCGGTCGCGCAGCTCGGGAAGCGGCTCGTGATGCTCGTCGACGTCGGCAGAATCATCGATGAGGAGCAGGATCATCATGGCAAGTGAGGCAATCGCGGACATCGACGGGGCGCTCGCGCAGGCGGAGCAGGCCGAGCGCGCGCTGCGCCAGGCGGTCGCGAGCGCGGCCGCGATCGAGCAGGCGGCCTCGCGGGTCGCCGCCGCCAGCGCCGAGCAGGCCGCGGCCGGCCGGGAGCACGGGGCCGCGGCGGGCGCGATCGGGGGCGAGATCGACGAGGCGGCGTCCGTCGCGCAGGCGCTCGCGCGCTCCTTCCCGCGGCTCAGCGGGGGCCTCGCCGAGGTCGCGCAAGGGATCGAGGCGACGGCGGGCGGCCTCGGCGCGCTCGGCCCGGCGCTCTCCGGCGTGAAGGGCGACGCCGACACGCTCGCGACCTCGGCGGAGACGACGGCCTCCACGCTCGAGCAGGTCGCCCGCTCGGTGAAGGGCGTGAGCGACGGCGCGGAGGAGCTCGCCTCGTCGAGCGAGGAGCTGCTCGCCGCCGTGTCGCTGACGAGCGGGAACGTGAGCGAGATGGCGACCCGCGGCGAGAGCGGCGCCGCGGCGTTCGAGGAGGTCGCGGCCACGATCGAGGAGATGTCGAAGGGCATCGGGCGCCTCTCGGCCGACGCCAAGGGGGTCGGGGCGCAGATCGCGAGCATGGCCGGGGGCGTCGCGGGCGTGACCGGGTCGCTCGAGCGCGTCGCGAAGGACGCCGTCGAGATGGCGAGCGCCGTCGAGGAGACCGCCGCGACCGCCGAGCAGATGGCGCGGTCGATCCGCGGCGTCGCGGAGAGCGCGAAGGCGCTCGACGCGAGCGCCTCGGTGACCGCGAGCACGATCACCGAGATCGCGAGCTCGATCGAGGAGGTCGCGGTGACGGCCGAGAAGAGCGCCGCGACCATCGAGGCGAACGCGGTCGCCGCCGAGGAGCTCGCGCGGACCGCGCAGCAGGTGGCGCAGAGCGCCGAGCAGATCAACACGCTCGCGGTCAGCAACGCCGCCGCCTCGTCCCAGGTCGAGGCCTCGACGCGGCGCATCGTCTCGATCGTCGAGGGCGCGCGCGCGACCGCGGAGCAGGGCGTCGTCACCGCCCGCCAGGGCGCGTCGACCGTGGGCCGGTCCATCGCCGGCCTCGGGAGCATCCGGCAGGCGATGGTCGACTCGGCGTCGGTCATGAAGGAGATGGGCAAGCGGGCCGAGGAGATCGGCGACATCGTCCAGACCATCAACCTCATCGCCGACCGCACGAACCTCCTCTCGCTCAACGCGAGCATCGAGGCCGCGCGGGCCGGGGAGCACGGGCGGGGCTTCGCCGTCGTCGCCGAGGAGATTCGGAACCTCGCGGACAGGGCCGCCGTGTCGAGCGCGGAGATCGCCAAGATCGTCCGCGCCCTCCAGGCGAGCGCCCGGGAAGCGGTGGCCGCCTCGACCGAGGGCGTGAAGGTCGCGGACGAGGGGACGCGCCTCGCGGGCGACGCCGATCGGGCGCTCGCGTCGATCCTGCAGGGGGTCGAGGAGCTCGGCCGCTCGATCCGCGACATCGATCGGGCGAACGCCGAGCAGGTGCAGACGGTGGGGTCGCTCACCCAGACCGCCGCGCGCATGAGCGACGAGGGCAAGTCGATCGCGCGCTCCGCGGCCGAGCAGACCAAGGCGATCCAGGCGCTCGCGCAGGGGAGCGCCGAGATGCGGCGCATGGCCCGGCAGACCAAGGAGGCCACGGCCGAGCAGGCGCGCGCGCTGCGCGACGCCGTGAAGAGCAACGCGCAGCTCACCTCGAGCGCCGAGCGGGTGTCGCGGGCGACCGAGGAGCAGGCGACGGGGGCGTCCCAGCTCGCGAAGGTCGCCGCGCAGATGCGCGCGCTCACGCAGCAGACCAGCGCCGCGATGACCGAGCAGACGCGCGCCCTGACCGCGATCACCACGCTGACGCAGGAGGTCGCGGGCGCGGCGCAGCGCATGATCGCCGGCCTCTCGGAGCAGGCGGGCGGGGCGGCCGAGGTGGCGCGCGTGATGGACGACCTCCGGAAGCAGTCGGCCCAGTCGGCCCGGGGGATCGTCGAGCAGGCGCGGGCCACGAAGCAGCTGGAGGCGTCCGCCCGCCAGGTCGCGAGGCTCGCGGCCGCGGTGACCACCGCGACGGCGGACCAGAGCAAGGCGACGGCGGCCCTCGCGCGGGAAGCGGACGTCGTTCGCCGCATCTCCAGGCAGACGGCGCGGGCGATGAACGATCAAGCGGAGTCCGTCGCCGCGCTCGCGTCGGGCGCGGCCCGCCACGCCTCGGCGCTGCGGGAGGTGACCAGGACGGCGTCCGATCAGGCGGCCCGGAGCGAGCAGGTCGCCGACGCGCTGGCCCGGCTGCGCGACCCGCTCCGGGCGATCCTCGCGGCCACCGCCAAGCAGGCGCGGGACTCCGGGGCGGTCGCGACCGACGCCGGCTACGTGCTGGAGCAGGTCGGCAAGATCCGGCACGCGACCGGCGCGCAGGCGGACGTGATCGCGGGCGTCGCCGCGGCCGTGACGCACCTCAGGGCGAACGGGAGGCAGCCCCACGCCCCGCCGGAGACGGCGTGAGCCCGCGGCGGCCGTCGCTCGCCGTCTCCGAGGCGGAGCGGCAGCGCGTCGCCGAGGTGGATCGCCTCGCCGCCTCCGGGCGCGCGGGGGTGCCCGCGCTCATCGAGATGCTGGCCGATCCGAGCTGGGCGGTGCGGCGGGGCGTCGTCGCGTCGCTCGCCGCGCTCGGCGACGCCGCGGTCGAGCCGCTCTGCGCGTGCCTGCGCGCGCGGCGCGACAGCGAGGCGCGCGTCGCCGCCACGGTCGACGCGCTCGTCGCGTCGCTCGGGGACGTCGACGACGCCGTGCTCGCGCTCACCGGCGACCCGAACCCCGCGATCGTCGCCGACGCGGCGCAGATCCTCGGCCGCCGCACCTGCGCGAGGGCGGTCCCCCGGCTCGCGGAGCTCACCTCGCACCCGGACGACAACGTCGCGGTCGCCGCCATCGAGGCGCTCGGCCGCGTCGGCGGCAGGTCGGCGGTCGACGCGCTCGTCGCGGCCGTCACGAGCGGAAATTTCTTCCGCGTCTTCCCGGCGATCGACGTGCTGGGCCGGAGCGGCGATCCGCGCGCGATCGGGCCGCTCTCCGCGCTGCTCGACGATCCGCGGTACCTCCTCGAGGCGGCGCGGGCGCTCGGCCGCACGGGCAGCCGGAGCGCCGTGGCGCCGCTGATGCGCCTCGTCGCGCGCCCGAGCGACGCCCTCGCGCGGGTCGCCGCCGTGGCGCTCGCCGAGCTGCGCGAGCGGTACCGCGACAGCTACGGCACGGCCGCGCCGATCGACGAGGCGCTCCGGGGCGAGGCGCCCGCGCCCGGCGCGGGGCGGCGGCTCTCCCAGAGCCTGACCGGGGCGGATCCCGGCGAGCAGGCGATGATCTGCGCGGTGCTCGGCGCCGTCGGCGGCGAGGACGCCCTGGTCGACCTGATGCGCCTGCTCGACGCCGCCCCCGCCGTGGCGAGCGCCGCGGCGGAGGCGATCGCCCAGCTCTGCCGGAGCGCGGACGCCCGGGTGCTCGCGGCGCTGCGCGACGGCGACAGCGCCCGCCGGCTGCTGCTCCTGCCGCTCGTCCGGGGCCCCGTCGCCGCCGACGAGATCGAGGCGTGCCTCGCCGATCCGGACCCGGAGGTCCGCGCGGCCGCGTGCGACGCGCTCGCGCGCGCCGCGGATCCCCGCGCGGCGCGCGCGCTGTTCCGGCTGCTCGACGACCCGAACGCCCGCGTGGGGCACGCCGCGCTGGCCGCGATCCAGACCCTGGGCGGCGCGGACGTCGAGGAGCTCGCGCTCGCGGCGGCGCGCGGCGGCACGCCGGCCGCGCGGCGCGCCGCGCTCCGGATCCTCGCCTACTTCGCGCCGCCCGCGGCGCTGCCGATCTTCGTGGAGGGCCTCCGCGACCCCGATCTGCGCGTGCGCGAGCGGGCGATCCACGGCCTCGCGTTCTTCTCGGAGCCGGCGGCGATCGACGCGCTGCTCGCGGTCGCGGCCGACGCGTCCGAGCGGGTCCGGTCGGCGGGGATGCGGGCGCTCGGCCAGGCGCAGCGGGAGCCGCGCGTCATCGACGCGCTCCTCCGAGGGCTCCGCGACGAGGACGCGTGGGTCCGCTACTACGCGTGCCAGTCGCTCGGGAAGCTCGGGTGGGAGGCGGCCGCGGGGGCGATCGCCGATCGGCTCCGCGACGAGAGCGGCCAGGTGCGCGTTTCGGCGATCGAGGCGCTGTCCGGGATCAAGGGGCCGCTCGCGCTCTCGGCGCTGGAGCAGGCGGCCCGCTCGACCGACACGGACATGCGGCGCTCGGCGCTGATCGGGCTCGGCATCGCCGGCCGGGAGGAGTCGCTGCCGACGCTGCTCGGCGCGCTGTCGTCCGAGGACGTGGCGACCCGGCTGGTCGCGGTCTCGGCGATCTCCGGGTTCTCGTCGCCCGAGGTCCTGCCCGCGCTCGTGCGGGCCGCGGGCGACGCCGACGAGAGCGTGCGCGCGGCGGCGACGGGCTTCATCGCGGCGCGGCCCGGGGTCGACGCCACGGCGAGCCTCATCGCGCTGCTCGCCGCCTCCCGCGCGCCGGGCCCGCTGCTCGCCGCGCTGTCCACGCCCGTGCCGGGGCGGGTCGAGGGGCTGCTCGCCGCCCTCGCGACGGCCGACGACGAGCTCTCGCCCCTCCTGACCGCGGCGCTCGCGCGGATGCGGCTGCCCGCGGCGAGCGCCGCGCTCCTCGAGGCGCTGCGGCTGCCGCACGCGCCGGCGCGGAAGGCCGCGGTCAGCACGCTCGCCGCCGTGGCCACGCGGGAGGCGCTCGCGGCGATCGAGCACGCCGCGCGGACCGATCCGGACCCCGAGGTGCGCCGCGTGTCCTCCTCGGTGCTCTCGCAGTGGGGGTGACGTATCCATGGTGAGCCGCCTCCCGATCTCCCCGCAGGTCTTCGCGATCTTCAGCGCGCTGATCGCCGAGAAGGTCGGGATCCACTACGAGGCGGGCGACCGCGAGCTGCTCGGCGACAAGATCTCCACGCGCGCGATCGACGCCGGCTTCGACTCGCTGCTCGATTATTACTACTACCTCCGCTACGACCCTGCGGGCGCGGCCGAGGTGGACGCGCTGATCGAGGCGCTGGTCGTCAGCGAGACGTATTTCTTCCGGGAGCTCGCGCAGATCGAGGTCGCGGTCTCGGAGCTCGTCGCGCCGCGCGTGCTCGCGGGGGAGCGGCCGCGGATCTGGTCGGCGGCCTGCGCGAGCGGCGAGGAGCCGCTCACGATCGCGATGCTGCTGGCCGAGCGGGGGATGCTCGACAAGGTCGAGCTCGTCGCGAGCGACGTCAGCGAGCGGGCGCTCGCGCGGGCCCGCGCCGGCGTGTTCAGCGCGCGCTCGCTGCGGGGCAACGCGCCGCCGCCGCCGTTCGCCGAGAAGTGGCTCCGGACGATGCCCGACCGCGTCGTCGTGAGCGACGAGCTCGTCCGGGCCGTCCGCTTTCAGCGGGTCAACCTGCTCGACACGCCAGGGATCGCGGCGCTCGGGACCTTCGACGTCATCGTCTGCCGCAACGTGCTCATCTATTTCCACGACAACACGGCGCGCTGGGTGGTGAGCAACCTCTCGGGGGCGCTCGCCGTGGGGGGCTTCCTCCTGGTCGGCGTGTCCGAGTCGCTCCTCCGGCTCGGCACCGCGCTCGCCTGCGAGGAGCGGAGCGGGGCGTTCATGTACCGGAAGGTGGTGTGACGGTGGGCGCGCCGAGCCTGATCCGCGTGCTCGTCGTCGACGACTCGGCCTTCGTGCGCAAGGTGCTCCGGCAGGTCCTGAGCGCGAACCCCGCGATCGAGGTCGTCGACGTCGCGCTGGACGGCCTGGACGCGCTGGAGAAGATCGCGCGCCTCAAGCCGGACGTGATCACGCTCGACCTCGTGATGCCGAACCTCGACGGCCTCGGCGTGCTCGGGGCGCTGCCGCGCGAGGGCGCGCCGCGGGTGATCGTGGTGAGCAACGCCGAGGCGGACAGCGAGCTCGGCGTGAAGGCGCTCCTCGGCGGCGCGTTCGATCTGGTCGAGAAGCCGACGTCGCTCGCGACCGACCGCCTGTTCGGCCTGGCGGACGAGCTGGTCCGCAAGGTGATCGCGGCGGGCGCGGTCGCCGCGGTCGCGCGGGTCACCCGCGAGGCGCCTCGCCCGCCGCAGCCCGCGCCGGGGGTCGCGCTCGCGGCGGCCGGGCGCACGCGCCTCGTGGTGGTCGGCACGTCGACGGGCGGCCCGCAGGCGCTCACCCGGCTGTTCACCGCGTTGCCCGGCGACTTCCCCGTCCCGATCGTCGCCGCGCTGCACATCCCCGCCGGCTACACGGAGTCGCTGGCTCGCCGCCTGGACGAGGCGAGCGCCATCTCGGTCGTCGAGGCGTCCGACGGCCTGGAGCTGCGGCCGGGGCTCGCGGTCGTCGCGCGCGGCGGGACGCAGCTCGAGGTCCGGCGCCGCCTGGATCGCACCAGCGTGCATTTCGCGGAGGCGTCCGCGGCCCACGTGTACTGTCCGTCGGTGGATCTGCTCTTCACGAGCGCCGCGGCCGAGGTCGGCTCGGGCGTGCTCGCGGTCGTGCTTACGGGCATGGGCGACGACGGCCTCGCGGGCGCCCGCGCGATCCACAAGGAAGGCGGTCGGATCCTCGCCGAGTCCGAGTCGTCCTGCGTCGTCTACGGCATGCCCCGCCGCGTGCTGGAGGCGGGCCTCGCCGCCGCCCAGGCCCCCATCGACGAGATGGCCTCTCTCCTGCGAACCCACCTTTAGCGCGGCGGGGCGTGGGCCATCGAAGGAGGGGCGGGCGCGAGGTCGTCCAGGGCGGGGGCGGGGCGCGGGGTGAGGCGCAGCATGCGGACGGCGAAGAGGGCGAAGAAGAGGTAATGGGCGAGGAGGAAACGCTCCCAGAAGGCCGGGAAGAGGAGCGTGCGGACCACGAGGTGCAGCAGCATCAGGGCGACCACCACCACCCAGGGATCCTTCAGCGTCAGCTTGCCGCCGGCGCGCACGTAGGACGCCGCGGCGATCGCCAGCACGAGAAGATACAGCACCGCGTAGCTCACGAGCGCGTCGGGGAGGAGGCCCGTGACGACCACCCGCACGTAATCGTCCAGGCCGACGGGGGCAGGGGCGGACGCGGGGTAGACGAGGTGGTTGATGAAGGTGTGATGAAAGAGCGTCCGCCAGCCATAACCGCCGAGGCGGCTGACCACGGCATAAGCGGCCAGGATCGCCGCCGAGGAGGCGGCGAACCGCAGCAGCCGCACGCGCAGGCGCTCGCCGCGATCGAGGACGAGCAGGCCCGCCGAGAGCATCAGCCCGAGGATCGCGCTGTCGTGCCGCACGAACACCGCGGCGGTGAGGATCGCGAACGCGAGGCGCCAATTGCGCTTCTCGAGGAGGACGTACACCGCGGCCACCACGAAGAACGCCGCGAGGCCGTCCGGCGTCGGAATGCGCGCGGCCTGCGTGAAGGGGAAGCTCAGGAAGACGAAGCTGCTCACCAGGACGGCGCTCACCGGATCGAGGTAGCGCCGCATCCAGATCAGGCCGAGCAGCGAAAGGAGCGCGTACGATAACGCCGCGACCGCGGACGCCGCGTGCACGACGTTGACCCCGCCCTTGTAAAGCAGGTAGACGAGGCTCGAGAAGATCACCCGCACCCGGTAGAACGGGAGCTGCTCGACGAATGCGTCCGGAGCCTGCGCGAGCTCGGCGCGGTATGGCGTGCCGCTCGTCAGCTCCTCGACGTCGTCCTCCCGCGCGGCCTCGCGGAGCGCGCCATACGCGCCGCCGTGAATGACGGCCGGATCGCGCGACTCGTACGACAACACCACGCCGGCGTAGCCGAGCACGTCCCAGCCGACCTGCGGCGAGACGACCCCGCCGAGGCCAGCGACGCACGTAACAATGACGAAATACACCACGGCCGCGAACCGTCGCGACCAGGGACGATCGTGCTCGCCCCCGCTGCCCGTCAGCTCCGTAGACACCATTGCCGCCCCCGAATTGACTTTCGTTGACCTCTCCGGCCCCCGCCGCAGGGACCGGGTGGATGGCCTGGCGCACGCTGTCGGCTGTTCCCCTCGCCAGACCGAGCGACTAAGTGAATCTATGTAGACGCGTACATGATCCCACAGGGGTGCAATGCGTCAAGAGCCTGGACGTCGGGAACTTGCCGATGTCTGCGCAGGGACGGGAGCGGCAGGCGGCAGGAGGCGGCACCTGAATACCGTCTGCAACGTTCTCGTTATCGTGCAGCTATCGTGCAGTCGAGGCGGAATCTGGGGGTGTCTTCACGATTCATTGGGTGATTCCCATCGCGCCGCTGGGGAGAGGCGCGATGTCCGGGGACGTGTTGCGCCCGGGACGTTAAATGCTTGATCACCGCGAGCGTTCGCCCTTAGGATGCAACGATCATGGGATTGCCAGCTTCGTCGTCTCAGGTCGGATCTGCGGAGGTGGAGGGCGTCGCGGCAGCGTCGTACGAGCTCCTGAAGCGCGCTCCTTTCCCGGTGATCTCCCACGACGCGGCGCTGGTCATCACCGGATGGAACGAGGGAGCCGCCCGGTGCTTCGGGTACGAGGAGGAGGAGGCCCTGGGCCGGAGCGTCACCGATCTCGTGCTCTCCGGGGAGCCGGGCGAGGCGTGGCGTCGCTCCCTCGCGGACGGCGCCGCGCCGCGGGTGTTCACGTGTGCCCGGAAGGGGGGCGGCACGGTGGCGTGCGAGTGGCGTCGCCAGGCGGTGCTCGACGAGCGAGGCCGCTCGACATCATGGCTCTGCATGGCGGTGCCCGCGCCGAGCGAGCCCGCGCCGGGCGAGCTCGCGCCGAGCGAGCCCGCGCCGAGCGGCTCTGTCCCGCCGCCCTCGCTGGCGGAGCGGATCCTGAATGTCGTCATGAACACGCTCCCCATCGCGATCTGGGCCGTCGACAGGCAAGGGACGTACATCTTCCACGACGGCAAGGGCGTCGATCTGGCGGGCGCGCAGCGACGATCGTGGCTCGGCCTGAACTGCTGGGACATGTGGGCCAACCACGAAGGCGCGGCGGAGATCCTGCGCCAGGTCCGGGCGGCCATGGAGGAGAAGCAGAGCAGCCATTCGTTCGCGTCGACCATGGACCATCACTGGGAGAGCTGGTGCCTCCCGGATGAGGACGAGCACGGCGAGGTCGAGGCCGCCATCGTCCTGACGCTCGACGTCACCGAGATGCGGCAGACGGAGAACGAGCTGCGCGCGAAGCTCCAGCTCATCCAGCGCCAGCAGCAGCTCATCCAGCAGCTCTCCACCCCGATCATCCAGGTCTGGGACGGCGTGCTCACGGTCCCGCTCGTCGGAATGGTCGACAGCGCGCGGGCCACAGAGCTGATGGACAACCTGCTCGGCGCGGTGAGCCGCTCCTCGGCGCGTTACGCGATCATCGACCTCACCGGCGTCGAGACCGTGGACACGCAGACGGCCTCCTACCTCATCGGCCTCGTCCGGGCCATCCGCCTCCTCGGCGCCGAGGCCGTCATCACGGGCATCCGCGCGACCGTCGCCCAGACCATCGTCTCGCTCGGCGTGGAGCTCTGCGGGATCCCGGTGCACACGAACCTCCGCTCCGGGCTCCAGCATTGCATCCGGCAGATGGCGCAGGAGGGGCGCCTCGCGAAGGGCGCTGGCGCGCAAGTCGTCCAGGGCGGCCAGGTCGGCCAGAGCGCCGAGCGGCGCGACGGACCCAAGAACGGGCTCGGGCGGGCGACGTGAAGGGCCGCGGGCCTCAGAGCGGCCAGTAGACGACCTTCCCGTCGATCTCCTGGAACGTCGCCGCGTTGCCGTCCTGCGAGACGATGAAGGCGATCCGGTCCGGGTACCCCGACACGAACGCCGCCGCCGCGCGGTGGCGCGTGCCCCGCGCGTCGAGCGCCCAGCTCTCGTCCATCCGCTGGTTCGGGGTCGCGGTGAAGACCTCGGCGATGATCGCCTTCGGCGGGGGCAGCTTCGCGCCGAAGGCGAGCACGTCGAGGCAATGGCTCATGACCACCGCGCCGTCGACGGTCGTCATCCTGACGATTTGATCCAGCATCCGGTGGACGCGCTCCGACGTCTGCAGCGCGTGGTCCGCGCCGCGCGGCCGCCTCTCCAGCGCGGGCCGCGGATCCGGCGCGGCGTCCGCCGTGTGGGCGTCGGACATCTCGAGCAGCGCCGCGCCGAAGCCGACCGGCGGCGCGAGCCGCTTCACCTCGGTGTCGAGCTGATTGCCGTCCTCGCAGAAGAGCTGCGGCAGCCCCTCGCCGGGGCCGAGGATCGCGAGCAGGCCGCCGCGGCCGAGCTCGACCATGCCGTCGACGATCCGCAGGAGGTAGTTGCGCACGTGGCGGATGAGCGGTCTCGCCTGCACCCGCAGGACGGCCTTCTCGATGGAGTCGAGGTGAGGGCGGTGCTTGGGCATCCAGGTGCGCAGGGCGCCGCGCTCGTACCGGACGATCTCCCACTCTCCGCGGAACACCGCCGCCACGCCGGGCTTCGGGGCGACGACGCGGACGAGCTGATCGAGATCCGAGAACTGCCGGCGATGCGGCGTGACGATGCCGGCGATCACCAGCGCTTCGTCCATCGCCGCGCCGCCCTCGCGCGCGCCCTCGTGGGGCACCACGGCGAGGCAGGACCGCGGCCACGCGCACGCGGAGGCCAGGTTGGCGACGTGCTGCACGTCGAACGCCACCGTGGACGCGAGCCGCACGAGATCCCAGGACGGCCGCTCGGACTCGAAGGCGGCGAGGCTGCCGGCGAAGACCGCGCCCACGGGGTTCGAGCGGCCCTCCTCCGTCGCCGTGGACGCGAAGAACATCGTCTCGATGAGCCGCGTCAGGACAGCGACAGGAGGGTCCGGCGGCGCCGCGCCGGGAGCGAGGCTGGACCTCGCGGCCAGGCGCTGCGCCGAGACCTGCGACTGCGTGTCCAGCTCGACGAACGCGGCCGCGACATCCGCAGGATACTTGGGGCGCATGGTGCCTTCATCCTAGCCTGACCTCCCCGGATCCGCGCCGGCAAACGCTCCCGTACGCGCAGGGAGCAGGGGAGACGCCGCGGCGCGCGAGGTCCCCCTGCTCCCTTCGATTCCGCCAGAGGACCGCGCGTTACGCGGCGCGCCGCGGGCCGCCGGCCTTGCGCTTCGCGCCGTCGGCCTTGCGCACCTTCGGCTCGGCCTCGTGGGCCTCCTTCTCGTCGTTCGCGGCCTTGCCGCCCTTCTGGCCGAGGCTCTTCTTGAGCAGCGCGATGAGGTCCACCGTGCCGGTCTGACGGCCCCTGTCCTCGTCCTCCTCGGCGGGCTCGGCGGACGTCGTGGTCTCTCCGGATTTCACCTTCTTCTCGATGAGCTTCATCACGTCATCGCGGTACTCGTCCTTGTATTTCTCCGGCTTCCACTCGGTCGCCATCTCGGCCACGAGGCGCTCCGCCATCTCGAGCTCCCGCTTGCCGAGCCCCTTGCCCTCCGCCTCCAGCTCGGGGAGGTCGAGCTCCTCGTCGGTGCGGAGCTCGTGCGCGAACCGGAGCAGGTTCATCACGAGCGCGCGGCCGCGCGGCATCACCGCCGCGATGTGCTCGCGCGTCCGGATGACGACCTTCGCGATCCCGACCTTGCCCGTCTTCCGCAGCGCCTCGCGCAGGAGCACGTACGCCGTCACCGGGGACTTCTTCTTGTTCTGCGACGCCGGGGCGAGGTAATACGGCTTGTCGTAGAACATCGGCTCGATCTCGGACGCGTCCACGAAGTCGAGGATGTCCACGGTCTGCGTCGCCTCCACGTTCGCGCGGCGGAGGTCCTCGTCGGAGACCACGACGTACTCGTCCTTGTCGTAGGCGTAGCCGCGGACGATGTCATCCCAGCTCACCGGTTTGCCCGTCTCCCGGTTCACGCGCTCGTAGCGGATCGGGGTCATGTCCCGCTTGTCGAGCTGCTTGAAGGAGATCTCGTTGGGCTCCTCGGCTGGGTAGAGTGCGACCGGGATCTGCACGAGCCCGAAGCTGATACTCCCTTTCCAGATGCTGCGAGGCATGCGCTCTCCTTCCCAAAGAGGTCCGTTTCAGGTCTTCGGCAGGGAGCGATGCAAGCCCGCGGCCGACGGCCCGATCCCGCCGATCGGGCGCCTCCGGAGCCCATCCGTCCGCGCCGGCGGTCTCTCCGCGCGACCGCGCTGCGATCGCGCCGCGATCACGCTTACCGATGTGATGGTCGCATTTCGCCACAGCCGCTGGGCGCGTGACGAATGCTGCCCCGATCGCCCGCAGCGCGTTGTATAAGCGGGCGATATGCCGCGGCGGAACCACGATCTCCACGGCGCTGCGCCGGACAACAGCCGGACTGCGCTGCTCCTCATCGACGTGATCAACGATCTGGAGTTTCCGGAAGGTGAGCAGCTGCTCGCCCACGCCCTCCCGATGGCGCACCGCATCCGCGCGCTGAAGCAGCGGTGCGTCGACGCCGGCATCCCCGCGGTCTACGTCAACGACAACTTCGGCCGCTGGCAATCCAACTTCCACCGGCAGATCGAGCACTGCCTGGAGGACGGGGTGCGCGGGCGGGAGATCGCGGCGCTCCTCCGGCCAGGAGAGCAGGACTACTTCGTGCTCAAGCCCAAGCACTCGGGCTTTTACGGCACGACGCTGGAGATCCTGCTCGAGTCCCTCGGCGTGCAGCGGCTCATCCTCACCGGGATGGCGGGGAACATCTGCGTGCTGTTCACGGCGAACGACGCCTACATGCGCGATTACCGGCTGATCATCCCGTCGGACTGCGTGGCGTCCGAGGGCGAGGAGGACAACGGCTACGCGCTCCGCCAGATGCAGCGCTTCCTCAAGGCCGACATCCGGCCGTCCACCGAGATCGACCTAAAGCAACTGCCCGCCTGACACGTCCGGTGGGGGGGCCGGGCGCGGGGCGGGCAGCTGCTCTCGTCGAAGGCCGCCGCTCGGACGTCGCCGTCCGAGCGGCGCCGCTCGGGCGCCCGCGGTCAGGCGAACGCCCGGTTCTCCTTGGAGACGCCCTCCTCGGTGAGGACGGCGATGTCGGTGGCGCCGCCGCGCTCGAGGATCTGCTTCGCGGCCGAGCGCTCCTGGGCGTTGTCCACGTGGACCGAGATCAGGATGTTGCCACCCTTGATCTTGCCCTCGTACTGCTTCGCCTCGACCTCGGGGATGCCGAGGCCGATCAGGGCGCCGGTGACGCCGCCGAGCGCGGCGCCGGCGGCGGCGCCGCTCAGCGCGGCCATGATCGGACCGGCCGCGATGAAGGGCCCGAGCCCGGGGATGGCGAGCGCGCCGATGCCGGCGAGCAGGCCGATGGTCCCGCCGAGCGCGCCGCCCGCGCTGGCGCCGGCGGTCGCGCCCTCGGGCGCCTTCGTGTTCTTCTCATGCGCGAAGTCCCGCGTCCCGTGTTTGTCGGGGAACAGCGCCGAGATGTCGCTGGTCATGAAGCCGGCGCGCTGAAGCTCACCGACGATGATGTCTGCCTGAGCGAGCGTGCTCACGAGGCCCAGGACCGCTTTCTTTTGTGCCATGGTATCTTCCCTTTCAACCTGATCAGTGAACGTCGACTTCGAGCTGGTTGTCCACCTGCTTCACGCCCGCGATCCCTTGTGCGATCGCGGCGATATCGGCCTTCTCCTTGTCGTTCTTGACCGGGCCGCGCAGCGTGACCACCTGCCCATTCGTGATGATCTTGACGTTCTTCGCGTTCATCGAGAACCCGTCGTTGGCGACCACCGCCTGACGGATCTTCTGCGTGATCGTGCGATCGGTCTCGTTCTCGCCCTGGTCGCCGGGGGTCAACGCCGCCGGATCGCGATCGCGATCGTTCTTGTCCGTGTTGTCGGCGGCCGTGGGCGTGGGGTTGTTCGCCCGCGCGGCGACCTCGTCAGGTACCGTCGCGGTGTTCTTGTCGCCCGAGCGAGGTGTGCCTTCCGCTCTGTCGCAGCCGACCGCGGCAGCGAGCGAGAGAGACATCATGAGGAAGAGTTTCGTCGTGTTCATGCCCGGACACCGTCGCAACTCCCGGGCCATGAGGTGAAGAGAGCGCCTGTTGGGGATGGGCTGTGGCCGGGGCGGATCGGCGGCCAGCGCAGCGCCGCTGGATGTGTCGAGTTTCACGCCGCGACGGACGAGGCTGTCCAAGGCTTCGTCCACGACGCAGAGCGACAACCGGGCTCAGCGACGGGATATCATGGCGGAGCGCCCCACATGAGGCGAACTGCCCCGTGCCGGCGTCGCGCAAAATCTGGAGAAAACGAGTCTGCGGTGGGGGGATGGGCAGTCCGAGAGGACATCACCGCGGACGTTCGATGCCGAGCTGGCGGAGCTTGCGGTAGAAGGTCGCGCGCGACATGCCGGCCTCGCGCGCGGCCTGCACCGCGTTCCAGCCGGTGCGGTCGAGGGCGCCGAGGATCGCGGCCCGCTCGTCGCGGAGGGGGTTCGGCGCGCCGCGGCCGTGGGCGCCGCGGCCGGGCGCGCGCGGCAGGTCGACGTCGTCGGGGCCGATCTTGCGGCCGTCGCAGAGCACGACGGCCTTGGTGATCACGTTCTCCAGCTCGCGCACGTTGCCCGGCCAGCTGTGCTGGCCGAGGCGCCGCAGGGCCTCGCGGGAGAGCTGGGGGGTCGGCCGGCCGAGCTGCTCGGCCGCGCGGCGCACGAAGTGGAGCGCGAGCTCCGGGAGGTCCTCCAGCCGGTCGCGCAGCGGCGGGAGGCGGATCTGGACGACGGCGACGCGGTAGTAGAGGTCCTCGCGGAAGCGGCCGCGCGCGGTCTCGGCGAGCAGGTCGCGGTTCGTGGCGCACACGAGGCGGAAGTCGACGCGCACCGCCTCGGCGCTGCCGACCGGGCGGACCTCGCGCTCCTGGAGCACCCGGAGCAGCTTCGCCTGCACCTCGAGCGGCATCTCGCCGAGCTCGTCGAGGAAGAGCGTGCCGCCGCGGGCCGCGACCACGAGGCCGGTCCGGTCCCGGTCCGCGCCCGTGAACGCGCCGCGGACGTGGCCGAAGAGCTCGGACTCGAGGAGCGCGGCCGGGAGCGCGGCGCAGTTGATCCCCATGAAGGGGCCGCCCTTGCGCGGGCCGGCGAAGTGGATGGCGCGCGCGACGAGCTCCTTGCCGGTGCCGCTCTCGCCCGTGACGAGCACGCTGACCGGCGTGTCGACCACGCGGTCGAGCGTCGCGAACACGGCGCGCAGCGCGGCGCCGCGCCCGACGATGGCGCCGTAGTCGTAGCGGTGCTCGAGCGCCTGCTGGCGGACCAGCACCTCCTCCTGGAGGCGGCCGATCTCGGCGGCCTGGCCGCGGAGGAGCTCCTCGACCCGGCGGCGCTCGGCCTCGAGCTCGTCGGTGCGGCGGCGCAGGTCCTCGACGAGGCGCGCGTTGCGCAGGGCGAGCGCGAGCTGGTCGGCGAAGGCGAGCAGCAGGTCGACGTCGTCCGGGGCGAAGCGCGCGCGTCGGAAGCGGTTGTCGAGGTAGAGGGCGCCGAGGACGCCGTCCGGCGAGCGGATCGGGACGGCGATGACGGACCGGAGCCGCATGGCGTGCACGGAGGCGTGCTCGCGGAAGCGCTCGTCTTCCTGGGCGTCCACCGTGACGACGGGCTCCTGGGCCGCGATCGCGCGCTCGGCGATGCCGTAGCTGAACTTGAGGTGGCTCCGGCCGACCTTCTCGCGGTCGACGTTGCGCGCGACGGCGACGCGGAGCTCGCCGCCCGGCTGCTCGAGCAGCAGGAACCCGCGTTCGGCGGCGGTGAGATCGATCGCGGCGTCCATCGCCATGGCGAGGATGTCGGCGATCTCGACCGAGGAGTTGAGCTTGCGGAACATGGCGAGGAGCCGCTCGAGCTTGGCCGCGCGCTCTTCAGCGTGGTGCGCGTGAGACGCGGGGATGCCGGAGGCGGGGATGCCGGAGGCGGGGATGCTGGCGGGGATGCCGGAGGCGGGGATGCTGGCCGGGCCCGCGGGGGGGCCGCCGGGGGGGCCGGCGAGCGCGGCCGCGGGGGAAGGCTGGGCGGCGCGGCGGCGGGGGTGCATCCAGAACGCGTGCTGCAGCGGCTCCGGCAGCGAGCGCGCCATGGCGGTCCAGGCGACGGCCGCGCGGTCGCGCTGCGCGGCCGCGGCCGCGGGCTCGCCGGCGGCCTCCTCGACGGCGGCGAGCGCGAGGCGGACGTCGGCGACGAGGTCCGGCTGCGCCGCGCGCTCGGCGAGGTCGAGGGCGCGCCCGAGGCGCTCCCGCGCGGCGGAGATCCTGCTGACGTCCGCGCGGTCGTCGGGGTGCGCGCGGCCGTCGTCCGCAGGGTCGTCGCCGCGCTCGCCGTCGAGCAGCACGAGCCGGCCCTCGAGCAGGGCAGTGCGCGCGCCGAGATCGGGCGCCTCGAGCGCGGCGCCCTGCGCGCGCGCCCGGGCGAGCGCGGCGCGCGCGTCGTCCAGCGCGCCGCGCGCGAGGTGCGCCCTGCAGAGCTCGAGCTCCTCCTCGACGACCTCGCGCTGGGCGCCCTGCGCCTCGAAGCCGCGCCGGGAGCGCTCGAAGCAGCGCGCGGCCTCCTCGGCGTCGCCGGCCGCGAGCGCGCAGTCGCCGAGGACGGAGGCGGCGGCCGCCGCGAAGAAGGGGGCGCCGCGCCGCGCGGCCTCGGCCTCGACGCGCGCGGCGACGCGGGCGGCGCGCTCGAAGGCGCCGACGTCGGCCCAGAGCTTGGCGAGGTCGAAGTCGAGCACGAGGACCAGGTCGGCCTGGCCGAGGGCCGAGGCGAGCCGGGCGCCGCGCTCGTAGGCGGCGAGGGCCTCGCCGAGCTCGCCGGACTGGTGGCACGCCGTGCCCACGTTGAGGCTGCAGCGGGCGACGAGGTCGCCGAGGCCGTGCTCCTCCGCCGTGGCCAGGGCCTGGCGGTAGCCGGTGAGCGCCGCCTCGACCTCGCCGGCGCGGAAGGCGTCGATGGCCTGGTACGAGAGCGCGCGCACGAGGCTGCGGGGGGCGCGCCGGTCGCGGTGCAGCCCGGCGGCGAGCCCGAGGTGCAGGCCGGCGAGGCGGCGCTCGCCGAGGTAACTCGCCGCGACGCCGACGTCCTCGTGGAGGCTGGCGAGCACCTCCGGGTCGTCGCACGAGGCGAGCGCCGGCTCGGCGCGGGCGCGCGCCTCGGCGTGTGACCCGAGGCGGAGGAGCGCCCGGCTGGCGAGGTCGGCCAGGGCCGCGCGTTCGCGCGGGGCCGAGGTGGCGGCGGCGGCCTCCTCGACGTGCGCGAGGGCGGCGGTGGGGTCGCCGAGCTCGAGGAGGCACGCGCCGAGGCGGGCGAGCGCCTGGGCCCGGCGTGCGCCGAGGCGGCCGGCCGGGTCGGCGCGGTCCTCGGCGAGCAGGCGCTCGAGGACCTCGCGGGCCCGCGCGGCGCGGCCGCCGCGCTGGAGGGTCGAGGCGATCTCGAGCCGGGTCTCGGGCGCCGCGACGGCCTCGAGGAGGGCCTCGGCCGCCGCGGCCCACGCGCGCGGGTCGGCGTCGCGGTCGGCGCGGCGCTCGAGGAAGAGGCGCTCGGCGGCAGGGCCATCGCCGGAGAGGGCGAGGTGGAGGATCGCGCGGGGGGCGAGAAATGCGGTGGGGGTGGAACCTTTGGCGGCGGCGGCCGCAACCTGGGTGGGGGTAGGCGCAACCCGGGTTGGGTCGGCGGCCGCAACCTGGGTGGGGGCAGGCGCAACCCGGGTTGGGTCGGCGGCCGCAACCTGGGTGGGGGCAGGCGCAACCCGGGTTGGGTCGGCGGCCGCAACCTGGGTGGGGGCAGGCGCAACCCGGGTTGGGTCGGCGGCCGCAACCTGGGTGGGGGCAGGCGCAACCCGGGTTGGGTCGGCGGCCGCAACCTGGGTCGGGCCCGCATCCGCAACCTGGGTTGGGTCGGCGGCCGCAACCTGGGTCGGGCCCGCATCCGCAACCTGGGTCGGGCCCGCCGCCGCAACCTGGGTCGGGCCCGCGGCAGGCCCACCCCCGCCAAGCCGCGCCGTCAGGGCCGCCGCGGCGCGCGCGTGCGCCGCGCGGACCACGTCGCCGCCGAGGGCCTCCAGCAGCGCGGCGATCGGCCCCGCGCGCGTCAACACCCAGCCGCCCGCGGCCCGGGTGGCGACGCCGCGGGCGGCGAGCTCCGCGAGCTGCGCCGCCGGCAGGCCCAGCGACGGGAGCTCCTCGTCCGCCGCCGCGCCGCCCTGCACCGCCAGCGCCGCGACCGCGTCGCGCAGCGGCCCCCGCAGGCCGCGCAGCCGCAGCGCGTACCGCGCGCTCGCCCCGGGCGTCGTCGCGTCGAGCTGCCCCACGTCGCCGCTCTCCGCGAGCCGCCCCGCCGTCACCACGAGGTCCGCCGGCCACCCGGCGCTCGCGCGCAGCACCGCCTCGGTCGCCTCGCCCATGCCGATGTCGGCCATCCAGCGCTGCACCGCCTCCCGCCCGAGCGGCGGCAGCGGCACCTCGCGCACGCTCCGCCCCGCCTCCGCGGCCACCGCGGCGAGCGGCGCCCGGCTCCCCGCCTGCGCCACGCGCTCGGCCGCGATGAGCAGCACCGGATCCTCCGGCCCGAGAAGGCGCACCAGCGCCTCGAGCATCTCCCGCTCCGTCCCGCTCACCTCGTCGGCGTCGTCGAGCGCGAGCACCACCGGCTGCGCCCCCGCGGCCACGAGGCGCTCGTGCGCGCGCAGGGCGCCCAGCGCGCCGGCGGGGAGCGCCTCCTCGCCGGTCGCGCGGCCGAGCATCGAGGCGACGGGCGACGCGGCCCGCGCGAACCCCTCGACCGTGGCGACCCTGAGCTCCGCGCTCCACTTCGCCTCCCGCAGCAGGCGGCTCTTCCCGCAGCCCGGCTCCCCGGCGATCACCACCAGCCGCGGCCCGCTCTTCCCCTGCTCGAGCGCCGCGAGCGCCTCGGCGATCGCGCGCACCTCGGCCTCGCGGCCCACCAGGTGGGGCGGCTCCGGCGGCGGCGGGGCCACCGCGCGCGGCGACGCGCCCACCCAGTCGAGCACCTCGCCCGCGTCGGCCGGCCGGTCGCGCGGCTCCGGCTGGAGCAGGCGCTCGACGAGCGCGCCCACCACGTCCGGCAGCGGCTCCGAGAGGAGCGGCGCGATCGCGCGCAGCGTGCGGCCGAGCGAGAAGAGGTCCGCGCGGCCGTCGGCCGGCTCGCCGCGGACCACCTCGGGCGCGAGGTAGCCCTGGGTCCCTGAGACGGCGCCCCCGGGCCTGCGCCCGATCCGCGCCGCGCAGGAGAGGTCGATCAGCACCGCGCGCCCGGCGGCGTCGACGAGGATGTTCGCCGGCTTCACGTCGCCGTGCCGGATGCGCGCCCGGTGCAGGAAGCGCAGGGCGTCGAGCACGTCCACGATCGCGCCCCGCGCCTCCTCGAAGCGCCGCCCCTTCACGTGCTCGTCGAGCGGCGCACCGAGGATCGCCTCGGACGTGAAGTAGAACCGCGGCTCGCCGGTCTCCCGGAGCATCCCGAAGTCGTGCACGCGGACGAGGTGGGGGTGGAACAGCCCCGCCAGCATCCTGAACTCCCCCCGGAACGCCGCCCGCTCCGCCGTGCACGCGTGGCCGAGCAGCTTGAGACAGATCTCGCGCCCGAGCGCCTCGTCGCGCGCGAGCCACGCGGTGGCCAGCCCTCCCCGCCCGAGGGGGCGGAGCAGGCGGTAACGGCGGGCGAGCAGGTTCCCTTCGGCCGGAGTCACGGGCACAGTGTCTCATGGATGTGCCACCTGAGACAGTGAGACAGCTTATGAGACACTACCTTCGATCATTTCGAGCAGATTGCCTGGGTTTTTCGTTCGGCACTGGGTTTGCTCTATCGCCAGGCATGACGGCGCGGAGGACAGAGAGGCGGGGGGGCCGGCGGGGCGCGATGGCCGCGCTGCTGGCGGTGCTCCTCGGCGGGTGCGTCGTGAGCCCGCAGCCGAGCCCTCCGGTCATCGTCCTGGACGGGGACCTCATCGCGTCGTCGCCCGACCCGATGATCCTCCGCACCACGACCACGGTGGTGGGCGGGGCGGGCGCGGTCGATCCGCCGGAGGGCGTCATCGTCGCGACGAACCTCGATACCACGGCTCCGCCGGTCGTCGCGGAGGTGAACGCGGACGGCAGCTTCCAGGTCGAGGTGGAGGCCACCACGACTCAGGTCGTGCGCCTCCAGGCGAAGCAGGAGGGCTACCGGTCGCAGCCGGTGGACGTGCTGCTCGCGGAGGATCCCGCGAGTGGGACCACGCCGCCCGAGCTGACCTGCCTCGGCCTCGAGCCCGGCGCGTGGGTCTCGCTCGACCTCGGCGCGGCCGCCGACGTGGTCGTCCGCAACACGTGCGCCGAGGAGGTCGCCTTCGACGCGCCGCGCCTGCGCCGCGGGAGCTCGCCGTTCACGGTCAGCGTGACGGCGCCCTTCGTGGTGCCGGCGGGCGGGTCCACGGTCATCACCGTCCGCGCGGACGGTGACGGGGAGGAGCGCGAGGACGTGCTCTTGCTCGGGTTCACGGCGCCCGTGATCGGGCGCCGCGCGCTGACGCTCACGATCCCCGACTGAGCAGCCGGGGAGACCGCTGGTGTACGCGCCGCTCCGGCGGCGTTTTGAGCCCTTCTTCCAAAGGGAAAGGGCTCGTTCATGCGAACGCCTCGCCGCAGCAGGCGAGGTCACAAGGTGGAGGAATGGTCATGAATTTTCGTAATCGTCTTATGAACAGCCACTTCGGTTCCGTGATCCTGCTTGCCTTCTCGGTGTTCCCGTTCGCGGCGGGCTGTCATGTGGATGTCGTCGATGGGAGCGACACCGAGGTCGACTCGTCGTCGGAGGAGGCGAGCAGCGGCCGCGCGTGCGGCGGTCTGCTCGGGCTGACCTGTCGGGACGGCTTCTTCTGCGACTACGAGCTCGAGGCGATGTGCGGCGCGTTCGATCAGACCGGCGTCTGTACGCGCATCCCGCGCGCGTGCACCGAGGAGTACAACCCGGTCTGCGGCTGTGACGGCAAGACGTACGGCAACGAGTGTGCGGCGAACCAGGCGGGCGTGTCGGTGTCGTCGCGCGGCGAGTGCGCGCCTCCGCCGGAGCGGGCGTGCGGCGGCCTGCTCGGCCTCTCGTGCGAGCGCGGGGAGTTCTGCGACTACGAGCTCGACGCCACCTGCGGCGCGGCCGACCAGACGGGCGTGTGCCGGACGATCCCGGAGGTCTGCACCGAGGAGTACAACCCGGTCTGCGGCTGTGACGGCAAGACGTACGGCAACGAGTGCGCGGCGAACCAGGCGGGCGTCTCGGTGTCGTCGCTCGGCGAGTGCGCGCCTCCTCCCGGGGAGATCTGCGGCACGCGCGGCGCCCCCGAGTGCGCGCCCGGGTCCTTCTGCGACTTCGAGCCCGAAGCCGCGTGCGGCTCGTTCGACCTGCCGGGGACGTGCGCGCCGATCCCGGAGTTCTGCACGAGGGAGTACAACCCGGTCTGCGGCTGCGACGGCAGGACGTACTCCAACCCGTGCGTCGCGAACGCGTCGGGCGTGTCGGTGGCGTCGTTCGGCGAGTGCGGGTCCGAGCCCGATCCGAAGCAGGCGTGCGGCGGCATCGCCGGCCTCGCGTGCGACCGCGGGGAGTTCTGCAACTACAGCCTCGAGGCGCTGTGCGGCGCGGCGGACCAGATGGGCACCTGCGAGACGATCCCGGAGGCCTGCACGTTCGAGTACAACCCGGTCTGCGGCTGCGACGACCGGACGTACGGCAACACGTGCGCCGCGAACGCGGCGGGTGTGTCGGTCGCGTACCGCGGCGAGTGCCGCTCGGCCCTCTGAGCGCGCAGCGGGGCAGCCGAGCGCGCGGAGCGGTCGCCGAGCGCGCGGAGCGTAGCTGAAGCAGGAGGCCGGACGGGCCTGTGGCCCGGCGGCCCCGGCGGTTGAACCCGGAGGGCACGCGGCGTATACCGCGCTGCCCTCCGTTTCCCATGCAGACGCCCACCTCGCCCCCGCCAGCGTCGCTCCGCCTCGGGCTGGTGTGGCTGATGGCGGCGGCCGCGGGCGCCACCGTGGCCAACCTTTATTACAACCAGCCCTTGCTCGGCGACATCGGCCGGACCCTGGGCGGGCCGGCGGCCGCGGGCGGGCCGGGCGATCCGGGCGGCCTGGGCGGGTTGCTCGGTCTCGTGCCCACGATGACGCAGGTGGGGTACGCGGCGGGGATGCTGCTGATCGTGCCGCTCGGCGACAGCCACGAGCGCCGGCGCCTCATCGTGGTGATGGCGGTGCTGACGAGCGTCGCGCTCGCGGCCGCGGCGCTCGCGCCCGGCTTGCCGTGGCTCGTGGCGGCGAGCTTCGCGGTGGGCATCACGAGCGTGGTGCCGCAGCTGATCTTGCCGTTCGCGGCGCAGCTCGCGCCGGACGCGCAGCGCGGGCGGGTGGTGGGGATGGTGATGAGCGGCCTGCTCATCGGCATCCTGCTGTCGCGCACGGTGGCCGGGCTGGTCGGCAGCCACCTCGGCTGGCGGGCGGTGTTCTGGATGGCGGCGGCGCTGATGCTGGCCCTGGGACCGGTGCTGCGCTTCGTGCTGCCGGCGCAGCCGCCCGTCTCGGCGATGCCGTATCCGGAGCTCCTGCGCTCGCTGGGGCGCCTCGCCCGCGACGAGCCTGTGCTGCGGCTGCACTCTGTGCTTGGCGCGCTCACGTTCGGCGCGTTCAGCGCCTTCTGGGCGACGCTCGCGCTCTATCTCCAGAGCTTGCCCGCGCACCACGGCCCGCAGACCGCCGGCCTGTTCGGCCTGGTGGGCGTGGCCGGCGCCGCCGCGGCGCCGCTCGTGGGCCGGTACGCGGACCTGCGCGGGGACCGGCGGATCAACGCGCTGGCGATCGCGGTGCTGCTCGGGTCGTTCGGGGTGCTGTGGGCGCTCGGAGCGTGGCTGTGGGGCATCGCGCTCGGCGTGGTGCTGCTGGATCTGGGGGCGCAGGCCAACCAGATCTCGAACCAGGCGCGGGTGTACTCGCTGCGGCCGGAGGCGCGCAGCCGGATGAACACGATCTACATGACCACGTACTTCGTGGGCGGAGCGGCCGGGGCGTGGCTCGGGACCGCGGCGTGGGCGAGGTGGGGGTGGAGCGGCGTGTGCGCGGCGGGCGGGGGGATGTCGCTGGCGGCGCTCGTGGTGCTGTGGGCCGGGGCTGCGCGCGCGGGGCGGGGGGAAGGAGCGGCGCACGGGGGAGGGTGAGGCGGGGGGGGCGGGCGGAAGGCCGGGGGCTCGGCCGGGAGGTGACGGCGGCTGAGGGCGGGGAGTGTGGTACCCTGCGCCGCGTCTGATGAGCACCATGGAAACCAAGGCCGTCCGGGATCTTGCCGTTTCGAAGCGGGCGTTCTCCGTCCCTGCGAGCACGCTCGACGATGCGGTCCGCCTCTGCGACCCGTTCAGCCCCCTCGATCCACGCGAGGACGTGCGCCTGCACGAGGACCTGAGCCAGATCCGGGGCGGCGATCGCCTCGCCAAAATCGCGCGGAACATTCGGCGCGCGGGGGGGACGCCCACGCTGCACCTGCTGAGCGGTCATATCGGCGGCGGCAAGACCACCGAGCTACTCCTGATGAAGAAGCGCCTCGAGTCTGCGGAGGGCGGGGTGACTCCGGTCACAACGCTCTTCCTCGACGCGGATGCGGTCCTCGACCGGACCGACGTGGATCTCGAGGACATCCTTGTTGCTCTCTGGGGCCTCGTTTACCAGAAGGCGCCGGCCGCCGCCGCGAAGACCCTCGGTGTGGTGTGGAAGAAGCAGATCTCTGACACCATCAGCGCGGTGATCAAGAACCTTCCGGATACAGCGCCAGAAGCGGTGAGCAAGTTGCTCGGCGACGTCCGCCTCGCGGGACTGGAGCAGAAGCAGAAGGTGCGGGCTGCCCTGGGCTCGGTGACCACCGCGCTGATCGAGGGGCTGAATCTTGCGTTCGAGGCAATTCGGAGCACGCCACCGAACGATCCTGCCGGCCCCCTCGTGGTGCTGATCGACAACCTGGAGAAGCTGAGCGAGGGCCAGCGCGCCAACGTCGAGCGCCTGTACCTGGACCGTATGGTGGCGTTGAAGCGGCTCGAGGCGCACCTCGTGATCACGGTGCCGCTCTACCTTTGCTATGCGGCAGCGGGGGCCAGCCTCATCGGCTTGTACGGGGGCAAGGTCGTCGTCCTGCCGATGATCGAGGTGCGAAAGCGCGCTGCAGAGGGCGACGGCGACAACGCCGCCGGGCTTGCTGCGCTGGCCCACCTTCTCCAGAGGCGAGTGCAGTTCGACCTCCTCTTCGAGGAAGGGCCCGTCGCCGCAGAGCGGATCGCGCGGTACAGCGGCGGGTGCATCCGCCACGCGCTGCGCCTCGTGCTCGACGCCGTGAATGAGCACGACCAGCCTAAGGTGACCACCGCCTCGATCGAGCGTGCGGCCGGCGGCATCCAGGCCGACTTCGAGCGGGCGCTCCCGGAGGCCTATGTACCGATCCTCAAGCAGGTGGCGCGGGACAACCGCTTCCCTGATAGCTGCGACGATCAGGTGAAGCGGGAGCTGCTCCGGCATCTCTACGTGCTCGAATACCAGAACGGCGCGCCTGATCCCTGGTGGGCTGTCCATCCGCTCGTGGAGCGGTGCCGCAAGTACCGCGAGCTTACGTGATCCAGGAGGGCCACGGACCGCTCGCGCTGCTCACTGCCGAGTCGGAGCACAACCTCGATGTGCTCCGGCGTGGGCTGCGCCGGTCAACGACATTCTCGCTGTACGTTGTCCTCGCCGCAGATGCGGCGCGGGCCGAGGTGTTGCGGCGCCTTCGTGCGTGGAGGGGCGCGGAGGGTGTTCCGGAGTTGCACTTCTTCGCGGATGGGGTGGCAGGGGCGGCGGAGATCGAGCGGTTCCTCGCCGTCTCGGAGCGGAGCCGGCCGCTCGCTGGCGCGGTGATCCCGGACGGCGCTGTGCTGCTGGACGCGAACGGCGGCGCCGCGCTCGCGTCGCTCAACATGGCGCGCGATGTCCTGGGAAAGCTCATCAGGGGGCCGCTCGTGGTGGTGATCGCGGCGGCGCGGGCGGCAGACCTCTCGCGGATGGCCCCGGATCTGTTCGACGTGCGTGCAGCAACGCTGGAGATCGCGTCGGTGCTGATCAGTCCTCCTCCGCTGGCGGCTCCAGAGCCTGGCGAGACTGAGGAGATGCTCCGCCGTTCGCGCGCGGAGCTTCAGGCCGAGGCCGCGCGATTGCGTGCTCTTGCTGACGACGATATTCCTGACGGCGCGCTCGCCGACGCTTGGATACGGCTTGGTGGTGCATTCTTTGACCATGCAGAGCTGGGCGAAGCCAGGGCAGCCGCAAAAGAGGCACGCCGGCTCGCGGAGCGCGCCGGCTACACCAGCGGCGTTGGCGATGCGCTAGTGCTTGAGGCGCGCGTTCTGGAGGAGACGGGACCAGCCACGCCGTGGGAGGAAGCTCTACGATCGGCTCTCGCGCTGCATCGTGAGGCAGGGGATCTCGGGAGGGTCTCGAGCGATCTGTTCTGGCTTGGCAAGGCTGTGGCGCGTCTGGGTCGCCCGCAGGAGGCCGAGCAACTCTTCCACGAGGCGATTCATCTGGATGAGCAGCTGGGCGATGTGCGGTCCCGTGCTGTGACGTTTGGCCAGGTGGCCGACATCCTTCAGGCCCGCGGCGAGCTGGACGAAGCGCTGAGGATTCGTCAGCAGGAACAGCTGCCCGTGTACGAGCGGCTGGGTGATGTGCGGTCCCGTGCCGTGACGCTGGGCAAGGTGGCCGACATCCTTCAGGCCCGCGGCGAGCTGGACGAAGCGCTGAGGATTCATCAGCAGGAAGAGCTGCCTGTGTATGAGCGGCTGGGCGACGTGCGGTCCCGTGCCGTGACGCTGGGCCAGGTGGCCGACATCCTTCAGGCCCGCGGCGAGTTTGACGAAGCGCTGAGGATTCGTCAGCAGGAAGAGCTGCCCGTGTATGAGCGGCTGGGCGATGTGCGGGCCCGTGCCGTGACGCTGGGCCAGGTGGCCGACATCCTTCAGGCCCGCGGCGAGCTGGATGAAGCGCTGAGGATTCGTCAGCAGGAACAGCTGCCCGTGTATGAGCGGCTGGGCGATGTGCGTTCCCGTGCCGTGACGCTGGGCAAGGTGGCCGACATCCTTCAGGCCCGGGGCGAGCTGGACGAAGCGCTGAGGATTCGTCAGCAGGAACAGCTGCCCGTGTACGAGCGGCTGGGCGACGTGCAGTCCCGCGCCTTGGCGCTGGGCAAGGTGGCCGACATCCTTGAGGCCCGAGGCGAGCTGGACGAAGCGCTGAGGATTCGTCAGCAGGAACAGCTGCCCGTGTACGAGCGGCTGGGCGATGTGCGTTCCCGTGCCGTGACGCTGGGCCAGGTGGCCGACATCCTTCAGACCCGCGGCGAGCTGGACGAGGCGCTGAGGATTCGTCAGCAGGAAGAGCTGCCCGTGTACGAGCGGCTGGGCGATGTGCGGTCCCGTGCCGTGACGCTGGGCAAGGTGGCCGATATCCTTGAGGCCCGGGGCGAGCTGGACGAGGCGCTGAGGATTCGTCAGCAGGAAGAGCTGCCCGTGTACGAGCGGCTGGGCGATGTGCGGGCCCGTGCCGTGACGCTGGGCAAGGTGGCCGACATCCTTCAGACCCGTGGCGAGCTGGACGAAGCGCTGAGGATTCGTCAGCGGGATGAGCTGCCCGTGTATGAGCGGCTGGGCGATGTGTGGTCTCGTGCCGTGACGCTGGGCAAGGTGGCCGACATCCTTCAGACCCGCGGCGAGCTGGACGAGGCGCTGAGGATTCGTCAGCAGGAAGAGCTGCCCGTGTATGAGCGGCTGGGCGATGTGTGGTCCCGTGCCGTGACGCTAGGCAAGGTGGCCGACATCCTTCAGGCCCGCGGCGAGCTCGACGAAGCGCTGAGGATTCGTTGGCAGGAAGAGCTGCCCGTGTATGAGCGGCTGGGCGATGTGCGGTCCCGTGCCGTGACGCTGGGCAAGGTGGCCGACATCCTTCAGGCCCGCGGCGAACTGGACGAGGCGCTGAGGATTCGTCAGCAGGAAGAGCTGCCCGTGTACGAGCGGCTGGGCGATGTGCGGTCCCGTGCCGTGACGCTGGGCAAGGTGGCCGACATCCTTCAGGCCCGCGGCGAGCTGGACGAAGCGCTGAGGATTCGTCAGCGGGAAGAGCTGCCCGTGTATGAGCGGCTGGGCGATGCTCGCAACCGACTCGTGTGCCAGGCCAATATGGCCCTAAGCCATCTCGTACGTGCTGCCCCTGGCGATCGCGAGGCCGCTGCCGAGCTTCTCCGTACCGCCCTCCGCAACGCCGAGCGCCTTCAGATCTCGGAGGCTGAGACGATCCGCCGAATCCAGCAGAAAGCTGGCCTGGAATCTTGACTCTACACTCCCGTTGTTGCTGTCCGTGACCAGATGCCTGGCTGCGCTGGCGCCGCTCGTGGCGCTTGCTCGAACACGTGCAACACCCGCTGTCGATGCACTCGTTGTTTGCCCCCTCCCCACCGATCCTGCGCGCGGCGCTGTCCTCCTGGTAGGCACCCACGACGACCGTCTCGCCGGAGACCGACGCCGCGAACCCGAAGAGGTCGTCGGCGTCGCCGTTGAACAGCTTGAGGTTCCTCGTCCCATCAAGCATCGGCGGTCGGCGATCGCCTTTCAACGGCCAGGCTCATGAGGTCGAATCCGGCGTTATTGGGCCCCTCAGGGGCCTACCCCGTCCACCTCGTCGCCACGGCAAACACTATGGAGGCGTCGCTCCACGGCGTGATCCGGTCGGCGGGGCCTGATAAAGGTGAAGCATGCGCCTCTCCCTTGATGTGGCTCATCGGCTCTGGCCCATGGCGCTCGCGCTGCTCACGGCCTCGTGTGTCGCTGCGTCCGAGCCGGCCCCGGCGGCGCGCGCGCCGGCCTCTGTTGTCGCTATCGCGCCTATCCCGCTACAGGCGCCAGCGCCCGCCGCCGCGCCCCCCGTCGACCCCTCGGCCCCGCTGGAGCTGCCGGCCGCCGCGATCCCGCCGGCCGCCTGGATCGAAGCGCCCCTCGAGAACCACCAGCGCGCGCTGGTCGATCGGAGCCTGTTCGGCGAGCACCGGGAGATCGCCCTCGGCACGCGCGTCGCGGTCCTCGCCGCGGAGGGAGCCGGCGCCGGCGCCGCGGGCGAGGCCGGCATCGGCGCCTTCGCGGTCCACGAGGAGCTCGGCGTCGTCGGCCCATTGAAGCTGCCGGCGCGCTTCGCGTGGGTCGGTATCGCCGGCCCGCAGGACGATGCCCTCTACGTCGCCACGCCGGAGGGCGCGCTTCACCGCGCCGCCGGCGTCCACGGCGCGCTGAGGCCGGATGGCTTCGAGCCGCGCGGCAGCGTCCCCGGGGCGACGGCCTGGGACGCCGCCGGCGGTCTCGTCGCGGCGGCGGCGGGGGAGCGCGTGAGCGTCTCCGCGGATGAAGGGCGCAGCTTCACCTCGACCGTCGTCGCGCCCGGCAAGACGGTGCGCGCCGTGCTCGTGCGGCCCGACGGCGCGCTCGCGGCCGCGGTCGAGGGGCCGGCGCGCGGTGGGCGCCCGGCGGCGCTGGAGACGTTCCTCTCGTCGGATCGCGGCCAGACCTGGAAGCGATCCCCGTTCCAGCCGCGCACGATCGAGCGCGCGGGCTCCTGGATCTGGAACGGCGACGCGGCCTGCCCCGCCGTGCTGAGCCGCAACGGCCGGGACTGGACCCGAGCCGCGGCCGCCAATGCGCTGTACCGCGCGCCGCCCCTCGGCGACGCGCTGTACCTCTCCACGTCGATCCGGGCCACCGCGGCCGGCTCGTTCCGCTCGGCCATCGTCCCGCCGGCGCCCGAGCCGCCTGCGCGTGGCGCCGCGGCCGTGGGACGGGAGCCGCCGTGCAAGGACGACGACACGTCCGGCGGCGTCCTGGGCGGCATCATGGGCGGATACGGCCCCTCCTGCGAGGGCGCGCTCTGCCTGCTCGCGGGCGCCCCGCCGCGGCCGCCGCCGACGCGCACGTGGATCGCGACGTTCGGCGACGGCCTCTGCACTCCGGCGAGCGCGCGGCCGACCGGCAGCGCCTGCGCCGCGCACCTCACGCGGCCGCCCACGTTCGCGGTCGTCGACCACGTCGCGAGCACGGTGACGCCCGTAGCGGCGCCGGCGGGGTGCCCGCAGCCCGTCGCGCTCTACAACGCGGCCGGCATCGGCGTGCTGCTCTGCCGCGGCGCCAGCGGGAGCGCGGCGATCTTCACGCGCGGCGCGCAGGGCCCGTGGCACGCCGAAGGGAGCCAGGTGATGCCGGCGGAGGGGCTCGAGCCGATCGCGGCGTCCGACGGCACGCTGGTCCTGCTCGGGCGGACGCTGGCCGCGAGCGCCCAGCAACACGCGCCGCTGCTGGCGCTCGTGCGCAGCCCGCTGCCGCTCGGCACGGCGCAGGCGTGGCGGCGCGTCGTGGTGCCGGCAGGCGTCGCGGTGCTGCCGGCTCCCGGCGGCGCGGCGCTCCTCGCGAGCTCGCCGGCGGCCTCGGCGGGCTGGCGCCTCGATCTCGCGCTCGATCGCCCAGGCCACCCGGCGCTCGCCCTGGCGCGCGGCGTGGAGGTCGACCAGCACCTGATGCGGATGGAGGTGCGGGACCGGCGCGTTCGGTTCCGCGTGCTCCCGAAGCCCGCACCGGAGGTCCCGGGCCGGCCCAGGCCCGCGCCGCCCGAGCCGCGCGACGCGCGCTGGCATGTGCTGACCCACGGCGGCAAGCTCGTCCCGGAGGCCCCCGCCGCGGCGACGACGCCAGCCGAGGAGCGCCGGTACGGGTTCGGCTCGGCGGGGCGCTAGCCCATCGCCGCCGAAGGGCGATTTCCCCGGCGTCAGCCGCTCCGGCGAGACGCGCGGCGCTTGTCGTCGGCCTGCGTCGGCCTCGTGCGCGCCTTTGCCGGCGGCGTCGCTTCAGGCTCCGCTTCCAGCCCCTTGAGGAGGAGCTGAAGCCCGTACCGGAACCGCGCGTCGAGATCGGCGCTCACGAGGTGCGGAAGCGTCGCCCCGAGGTGCGGGTAGGCCCCTCGCTCCAGCGCCTCGCGGAAGCGCTCTGGATCGCCCTTGCCAGGGCCCTTGCCCGGGCGCCCGGCCAGCGCCTGCTCCTCCAGGGTGAAGCCGATCACGTAATAGACGATCGTCCAGCACCCCCACGCGGCGGCGCGCGCCGAGAGCCCGCCATCCCTCAAGGCGCCGACCAGCGTGTCCGAGAACCGCAACGTGTTGTCCTGCGCGACGTAGGTGCCCGCGAAGACCCGCGCCCCGTCACGGTGCGCGAGGAGCGCCCGGCGGAGCCGCTCGGCGAGCTCGGCCGCGCGTTCCACCCACGAGAGCCCCTCCGGCGCGCCGTCCGCACAACCCGCCAGCATGGCCTCGGCCATCGCGTCGAGCAGCTCCTCCTTGTTCTGGACGTGCCAGTAGAGCGTCGCTGCCTGGACGTCCAGCTCCTGGCCGAGCCGGCGCATCGTCAGCGCATCGAGACCGACATCGTCCAAGAGACGCAGCGCCGTCGCGACGATCTGCTCGCGTCGTAGTCGCATCGCCGATTCTTCCCTTCTTCGCGCCCGGAAGGCGAGTCACGACGTTGACTCTAACACGGTTCAATTGACTCTACCGGCGCTGCGGGGAGGGGAGGCCCGCGCCGTCGGGGGCGAGGCGTCTCGTTCGTCAGCCCCCGGCCACGGGCCGACCGAGGCTCGCGCTCTCCTGGACCTCGCGGAGCTCGTAGTGCTGCGAACGGGCGTCATAACGCGCGAGGACCTCGCGCGCCTTCGCCGGCACGTACGCGGTCTCGTGGTCCTCGCCGGCGAACGCCTTCACGGCCTCGATCGAGTCGAACCACATGATCGTGACGAACTCGACCTCAGCGCCCAGCGGGCGCCGGAGCAGCTCGATGCGGCGGAAGCCCTGCACCCGCTTCGCCAGGATCGCCGGGAAGATCTCCGTCTTCAACAGGGCCTCGTAGGTGTCTGCGTCCTCGGGTGTCGTCCAGCCGTGCCAGATACGTCGGATCATGGGACCTCCTGCGACCGCGCGAGCAGGGCGCCGGATCCACGCGCCGCGCTGCGAGGCGTACGAAACCCGAGGACGTTCGCTGATGTCAAGCGCGCGGCCGAGCCCTCGCGAACATCGCGACGATCCTCGCCCCGTCCCCCGACATCGTGATGTACGCCGCCTCGGCGCCGAGCACGTCCCCCTGCTGCGCGAGCCCGTGCACGGCGCTCGCCGCGTTCCGGAGCTGCAGGCCCACGGCGCCGCCGCCGATCCGCACCGGCATCCCGCGCTTCAGCTCGATCACGTAGGAACGCCGCCGCGCCGGCCAGGGACTCGACATGTCGACGGCGAGGAAATCGCCGCAGTAGGCGCGCTGGTTGGAGCGGAAGAGCCAGAGCTCGGTCCGGCGGTCCATGAGCTCGCGCGCGAATCCATCCTCGTCAGCCTTGAACGCGAACGCATGAAAGGCGAAGGCGGCGTCAGCCTGGCACGGCCGGACGGCCTTCTGCACGAGCTCGCAGAAGAGGTCCCGCCGCGCGACGGCGCGGCGGGTGAGCTTGATGGAGAGCGGAAGACGGGGCGCCATGAGGCACGGCTCCGGGGCCACGCGCGGCTCGTCCGAGCGTCGCCCGAGCAATGAAGGTCGAGCACACGCCGCTCCGCCGGCGCCAGGAGAGCGCGGGACGGAGGGCGACGGAGCGCCCGGACGCGAGCAACGCGGGCGGCGAGGAGGACCCGCCCGGCGCAGGGGACCGCGTTGCTACCGGAAGACCTTCATGGCGCCACCTCGGCAGGCCAAGGGTTACACGAGCGCCCGGACCTCGCCAGGGAGATCGAAAGGTGCGCGCCGCTCGCCCGGACCTCGCCGCGCGCCCGCCGCTCGTCCGGACCTCGCCAACGGAGATCGAAAGGCGCGCGCACGCTCGCGGGCCGAGCTGCCGTCCGTACGCTGCGCAGCTGTACGATCGTTGCGCAAGGCCTCGCGATGGACCCGAAGCCTCGAGGGGCTTTTGCGGCCTTCGCCCCGGCGCCCTCGCGCGACAGGCGGCGTGGCCGCGAGCTTGCAATGTCCTCGCGTCGAAGCACCCAGCGCTCGCGCCGGGGCCGCGACTTCAACGTGACAATCCACCCATCGAGGACAACGAACCATGAACCGATCGCGCAGAGACCGAACGCCGCATACGACGCCTCGCCTCGCCACGCCGAGCCTCCTGCTGCTCGCCGTCGGGCTGTTCCCCGCGTGCGCCGCGCAGCCCGGTCCGGACGACTCCGGCGTGGACGCGCTGGAGGCCGAGCTCACCGCGGCGCCCGGGCCGTGCGGTGAGCGCTCGAGCGGCAAGATCATCACCGTCGCCCCCTCGGGCGGCGACCACAGGACGATCCAGGCCGGCCTCAACGCGGCGGCCGCGGGCGACACCGTGCTCGTGAAGGCGGGCACCTACAACGAGAACGTGTCGTTCAAGAGGGGCGGCTCGGCCGCCGCCGGCTGCCTCACCCTGAAGGGCGAGGCAGGCGCCATCCTCGACGGGACCGGCAAGAACGGCGCCGGGATCGACATCTCCAGCAAGAGCTACGTCAGGGTCGCCGGCATGACGGTGCAAAATTTCAAGGGCGCTGATACGCCGATCGGCATCAGCGTGAGCGGGAGCTCGAGCGTCCTCGAGATCCGCGACAACGTCGTGCACCACATCGAGAGCTCCGACGACGCCCACGGCATCGCCCTCTACGGCACGTCCGCGACGCCGATGACGGACATCCTCGTCGACGGCAACGAGATCCGAGACTGCAAGCTCGGATCGAGCGAGTCGCTGGTCCTCAACGGCAACATCACGAACTTCGTGGTCTCGCGCAACACGGTTCACGACAACGACAACATCGGCATCGACTTCATCGGCTTCGAGGGCGTCGGCCCCTCGGGCTCGGATCAGGCGAGGAACGGCGTGTGCGTGGACAACGTCGTCTACAACATCACCTCGGCCCGGAACCCCGCGTACGACGGCGAGCGGTCCGCCGACGGCATCTACGTCGACGGCGGCAGGGACATCGTCATCGAGCGGAACAGGGTCGACACGAGCGACATCGGGATCGAGATCGCCAGCGAGCACCGGGGCAGGACGACCAGCAACATCACCGTGCGGAACAACTTCGTGTCGCGGAGCTACCAGGGCAACATCATGATCGGCGGCTACGCGACCAACGTGGGCAACGCGGCCAACATCTCGGTGCTCAACAACACGCTCTACCAGGCCACCGGCGGCGAGATCATCATCCAGAACAACTCGGACGGGGTGTCCATCCAGAACAACATCCTCTATGGCAAGACGGGGAACGACTATGTGAGCAGCGGCAGCAACAACAGGAACGTGCGCGTCGACAACAATATCTTCTTCGGCGCGAGCCGCAGCTCGGCAGGCGCGTTCGCCGACCCGCGCGGGAGGTTCGTCGATCCGCTGCTCGTCGGGCCCCCGTCCGACCTCCACCTGGCGAGCGGCTCGCCGGCCGTCGACGCGGGCGTCGATCTGGGCAACCAGAGCGGGACGTCCGATATCGACGGCGCCGCGCGGACGAGCGGGGCGAGCATCGACATCGGCGCCGACGAGCGCTGAGCGGCGCCCCTCGGGCTGCTCGGCGCGGGGAGCTCGGTCGGGAGGAGGCGTCCGGGCGTCCCACCGCGGCGGCGCCCGTGACGCGCGGCCGGAGGGGGCCGGTCCGCCGCTACTTCCCCGGCGCGAACGGCCCCATCGACGCCCTGCGGGTCCAGACCCCGCCCTCCCTCACCACCCGCTTCACCTCGATCCCGTAGGTGACCTCGCCGCCCACCCCGTCGCGCGCGATCTCGATCTCGTTGAAGCCGTTGTGCTCCTGCACCTCGCGGCTCGAGAGCGACGGCGCCGCGGCGATCCGGAACGTCCAGCCGTCGTGCCGCTCAAGCCATTGCTCCTTGCCGAACCAGCCCGCGTGGCCGTGGCCGTGGAGCACCAGACAGAACCTCTTGTGGGCGAGCACGTCCTTCACCTCACCGGCATTGATCAGGCCGCCGAAGCGGGCGACCTCGGTGGACGGGAGCGGGGACACCGGGTGATGGAGGACCGCGATCCGGATCGGCGCCAGCCACTGCGCCTTGCGCACGCGCTGGAGATCCGCGTCGTGGACCAGCCCCGGGTCGATGCGCGCCACGTGGTCGCGCAGCACCGCCGCCCGCTCGGCGTCCGGCTCCGCCATGGCGTCCCGGCGCAGGCGGCCGATCAGGGCGAGCAGCTCGTCCCGCACCGGATCCGCCTCGATCTGGCCGCCGAACTCCGCCGAGCCGAGCAGCGCGAACTCGACCCCGAGATCCGGATACCGCGCCACCGCGAGCGCCCGCGTCTCCGGCGGCTCGTCGAGCCGCGGCCGCGCGCAGCGCGGGTGGTCGTCGAACGCCCGCGCGAAAGGCAGGTGGCGCGCGCGCAGGCCGGCCTCCGCCGGGGCGCTCGCCTGCCGCCAGTCGACGTCGTGGTTGCCGCCGACGAGCAGCACGTGAGGCTCGTCAGGGCGGAGGCGCGGGTGATCCGCGAGCAGGCCGGAGAGCTCGGAGAGCCAGGCGCGCGCGTCGGCGTACTGCGCGTCGTCGGCCCACTCGGCGACGTCCCCCGAGATGACCAGCAGGTGCGGCGCCCGGCCGGCCGCGGCCAGCGCGGCGACGTGCCCGAGGTAGTGATCGCAGACGCGCGCGCGGCCGAGGCCCTTCTTGATGATCTCGCCGTGCTCGCCCCGCTCCTTGGCGTCGATGCGCTCGGCGGACTTGGGGCCGAAGTGCAGATCGGAGACATGGTGGATCCGCAGCGGGCACAGGTTCGCCTCGAGGATCGGATCGGCGAGCACGGGGCGGCCGCCGCGCTGCTGGACCAGGCCGCAGCGCTCGAGCAGATCCACGTCCTCGCCGTGCGGCGACGCGCCGCGCGCGATCTCGCGGAGCACGCCCCGCTGCCCGTCGGTCAGCCCGTCGTCGAACACGGCCCGGTGGTAGGCGAACTCCCGGAGCTCGCTGCGCACGCGCGTGATCCGGAGCAGCGTCCACGGGTCGCGCGCCAGATCGGGGGACTGCTCCGCGAGCTCGAAGACCAGCTCGAGCAAGAAGGGGTTCCGGCGCCAGATCTCCGGCAGATCCGGCAGCAGCGCCCGGGCCGCGTCGGTGCGCGCGAGCCGCTCCGCTTCGGCGGACGTGAGGGGATCCAGGAAGCGCATGTCCCGCGGGGACAGGAGCCAGGCGTCCGCGGCGGCCGCGCGCTCGAGCGCGATCCACTCGGCGGGGCTCATCGCCAGGAGGACCTTCGTGCCCGACCGGTAGAGGTCGTCGCACCACCTCAGGAACGCGACGGCGTCGCGCGGGGCGCCGCCCGTGTCGGCGAGCTGCGGCTCGTCGAGCAAGAGCGTGGTCCCCGGCGGCACGCTCGGCAGCGCGGGGCCGCACCGGCGGAGATCCATGTACACGGCGCGGGCGCCGCCGAGGTGGTGCTCGATCGACCGGAGCGTCCACGTCTTGCCGGCCCGCCGCGCGCCGACGAGCGGCCAGAGGACGCCGTGCGCGGGGAGCGACTGGAGCATGTCCAGGAGGTGCCCGTGGCTCCGGACGTCGCGATCCGGCGAGTAGGGTCTCTTCACATTGAACGCGCCCATCACGATTCCTTCCCTGATCCCTTGGCCACCCGCCTGATCCAGTCGAAGAACGGCGGGTCCGCGAGCCACGTCCCGAGCGCGTCGCAGAGCCCCGCGTCGCAGAGGACGGCGACGTCCTCGGAAGGCAGCCGGCGCACCTCGGGCAGCGCCGCCTCGGGCGCGCCGCGCAGCCCGCCGAGCACCACCCGCGCGCGCTCCGGCAGCTCGGCCCAGCGCGCCCGGAAGAACGCGGCGTCGCGGTCGAGCAGCAGCCGCTGCTCGTAGAGCTCGCGCACGCCGGCGCGCTCGACCAGGGCGCGGCGCTGGCCGGCGCGGACCGCCTGGACGAGCGCGTAGCCCATCACCTGGAGGTAAAACGGCCACGGGCCGCAGAGCTCCACGATCCAGCGGGCCGTGCGCTCCGCCTCCACCGGGACGTCGGCAGGGGCGGTGTCGACGAGGAAGCGGACCGCGTCCGCCTCGCTGAGCGGGCCGAGGTTCACCGGGGTGACGTCGTTGCCGAACGACGAGCCCGGGGCCGTGGCGAAGGCGAGCTCGACGACCGAGACCCAGTCCCAGTGCGAGCCGACGAGCACCACGCTCGTCTGCTCCTGGCCCACGGCGCGCAGCCACGCGAAGAGCGTGGCGTCGGCCTCGTGGAGGTTCGCCACCTCGTCGAGGAGCAGGACGGCGTTGCGCGCGCGGGCGAGGCGCTCGCGCAGGGTGAGCGCCGGGGCGGCGTCGGCCGCGAGCGACGGATCGAGCAAGACCGCGAGATCGTCCGCCGTGCGGATCGGCTCGGCGCGGCCCTCGAGCGTCTTGTGGTGGACCTCGCGGGTAGGGGAGAGGCGCGCGGCGAGGTGGTGGAGGATCGACGTCTTGCCCGAGCGGCGCGGCCCGCGGAGGATCGCCGGGCTGCGGCTCTCGATCAGGGCGAAGAGCTCCGCGAGCACGGGATCGCGGCCCGGCAGGGAGGGGGCGTCGATGAGCGCGGGGCCGGGGCGGAAGGGGTTCGGGAGGTCGCCCGGGGACCCCCCCTCGAAGCTCGGCGGGGAATCCAGGCTCGGCGGGGGATCCGTGTTCGCCTTCTCGGCCGGGTGGACGTCGCTCCGGAGCGCCCGCGCCCCGGGGTCGCCAGGGAGGAAGTGCTCCTCGCCGTCCCAGGGGACCCCGCCCGCGTACCCGTGCTGCGCGAGCTCCTCCTCGACGTCGTCGCCGCCGAGATCCCCGCCGAGGGCCGCGGCGACCTTGGAGGGGCGGCAGAGGACGTCGCGGAAGCCGCCGAGCGGCAGGTAGAGCGTCGTCCTCGAGTCGGGGCGGCGCAGGGCGAGGCGCGCGCGATCGGGCTCGGCGTCGTCGAGCAGGCAGAAACCGCCGGGCGTGCGGGCGAGGGCGGTCAGGCCGGCGGACACGAAGGAGGCGAGGAGCCTGCGCTGCGCCGCGCTCCAGATCCGCACCGCGCCGTCGTGCCCCGCGCTCGCCAGGCGGTCGCCGCCGGGCTGCCAGGCCATGGCCATCACCCCGCGCGAGTGGCCCTCGAGCCGCGCGAGCTCCGCGCCCGTGGCCGCGTCCCAGAGGCGCACCGTGCCGTCGTGCCCCGCGCTCGCCAGGTGGTCGCGGTCCGAGGACCACGCCACCGCCGTGATTCCGCGCGCGTGGCCCTCGAGCCGGGCGAGCTCCGCGCCCGCGACCACGTCCCAGATCCGCACCGTGGCGTCGTCGCCCGCGCTCGCGAGGCGCCGGCCGTCCGGGTGGAAGGCCAGCGCCTTGACGTCGCGCGCGTGGCCCGCGAGCCGCGCGAGCTGGCCGCCGGTGTCCACGTCCCAGATCCGCACCATCGTGTCGTGGCCGGCGCTCGCGAGGCGCCGGCCGTCCGGGTGGAAGGCCAGGGCCAGGACCCAGTTCGAGTGGCCCTCGAGCCGCGCGAGCTCCGCGCCCCTGGCCGCGTCCCAGAGGCGCACGGTGCCGTCGTGGCCGGCGCTCGCGAGGCGCTCGCCGTCCGGGTGCCAGGCCAGGGCGAGGACGCCGTTCAGGTGGCCCTCGAGCCGGGCGAGCTCCTTGCCGCCGCCCGCGTCCCAGATGCGCACCGTCTGGTCGTCGCCGGCGCTCGCGAGGCGCCGGCCGTCCGGGTGGAAGGCCAGGGCCAGGACCCAGTTCGAGTGGCCCTCGAGCCGGGCGAGCTCCTTGCCGGCGCGCGCGTCCCAGATCCGCACCTTCGGGTCGTGCCCCGCGCTCGCCAGGCGCTCGCCGCCGGGGCTCCAGGCCACGGCCAGCACGGCGTTCGCGTGGCCCTCGAGCCGCGCGATCTCGTTGGCGGTGCCCGCGTCCCAGATCCGCACCGTGTTCACGTCGCCCGCGCTGGCGAGGCGCCGGCCGTCCGGGTGCCAGGCCACGGCCCGCACCCAGTTCGTGTGGCCCTCGAGCCGGGTGATCTCGCTGCAGGCGTCGACGTCCCAGATCCGCACCGTGCTCCCGGCGCTCGCGCTGGCGAGGCGCTTGCCGTCCGGGCGCCAGGCCACCGCCCGGACCCCGTTGGCGTGGCCCGCGAGCCGCGCGAGCTCCTGGCCGGTGCCGACGTCCCAGATCCGCACCGTGGTCCCGTCGCCCGCGCTGGCGAGGCGCTTGCCGTCCGGGTGCCAGGCGACGGCCGTGACCCCGCGCGCGTGGCCCTCGAGCCGGGCGAGCTCCTTGCCCGTGTCCGCGTCCCAGATCCGCACCGTGTTGCCGTCGCCCGCGCTGGCGAGGCGCCGGCCGTCCGGGTGCCAGGCGACGGCCGTGACCCCGCGCGCGTGGCCCTCGAGCTGGGCGAGCTCCTCGCCGGTGTCGGCGCGCCAGATCCGCACGGTCTGGTCGTACCCCGCGCTGGCGAGGCGCTCACCGCTCGGGTGCCAGGCGACGGCCCTCACCCAGTCGGTGTGGCCCTCGAGCCGCGCGAGCTCCTTGCCCGTGCCGGCGTGCCAGATCCGCACGGTCTGGTCGTACCCCGCGCTCGCGAGGCGCGCGCCGTCGGGGCGGAAGGCCACGGCGAGCACCCAGTCGGTGTGGCCCTCGAGCCGGGCGAGCTCCTGGCCGGTGTCGGCGTGCCAGAGGCGCACCGTCTGGTCGTAGCCCGCGGTGGCCAGGCGCCTGCCGTCCGGGGACCACGCGAGCGCGTTGATCGTGCCGGTGTGCCCGGAGACGAGCTCCGGGTGCACGAGGGGCGGGGCCGCGGCGATCGGCTGGGCGCGCTCCAGGGGCGCGCCCTTGCCCACGATCACGCAGGCGCTCAGGTCGGCCCCCTCGGCCTTCGCGCCCTTCCAGTGGCACCCGGTCCAGGTCGATTGCCGGAGGACGGCGCCGGTGAGGTCCGCGTGGCCGAGCGCGGCCCCCTTCGCCTCGGCCTGGGTGAAGTCCGCCCGGTGCGCGGCGGCGCCCCGGAGGATCGTCCCGTCGAGCTTCGCGCCCGAGAGCGTCGCGCCGCTCAGCGCGGCGCCGGAGAGGTTGGCGCCGGAGAGGTCGGCGCCGGCGAGGTTCGCGTCGCCGAGGTTCGTGTTCCTCAGGACCGCGCCGCGCAGGTCCTCCCCGGGCAGCTGCACGCCGTGGAGGTCGGCGCCGTCGGGGATCCACCCGGCCGCGTCCTCGGCCCACCGCCCGAGGCCGAGCAGCAGCCGGAGGGCGTTCTCGGCCGGCTCCCGCGTCGAGTCGGCGAGCTGCCGGTCCATCTCGAGGAACGACTGGACCGCGCGCACCGCGGCCGCGCGCCGCGGCTCGCCCCGGGTCCTCAGGATCTCGCCCACGAACGCGGCGACCTCCTGGGTGATCGGCTTGGTGCGGAGCGCCTCGAGCGGGCGCTCGGCGAGCGTCGCGACGAGGGCGCGGGCGAGGAAGTACTCGAGGAACGACTTGTGCGCGAAGCGGTACCCGTCGCCGCCCTCGTGGACGAAGAACGTGCCGCCCTGGACCTCGAGGAAGGCGGCGCCCGCCGGCATGCCCTCGGGCAGGAAGCGGAAGAGCCGCGCGCGCACCGACTGCTGGAGCTCCTGCCACGTGCAGGCCGGCCGCCCCGAGCGCCAGAGCTGCTCGGCGAGCGCCTCGGCGAACTCCTTCTTCTGCTCGTCGGTGAAGCACTCGGGGTCGGCGGTGCGCGTGTTGTCGAGCCACCGCTTCAGGTACGCCTCGTAGAGGTCGGCGCGCCCGACCTTCGCCCCCGAGGCGATGTCGTCCAGCGTGGCGAGCACCATCCCGAGCAAGAGCGGCCGGTGCACGAGGTCCTTGAGGTCGTAGATGCCGGCGATGCGCGCGAGCGCCGCCGCGGCGCCGCCCTCGCCCCGGATCTGGCGCACGAGGTCGCGCACCTGGGCGTCGTTGAACGGCTGGACCGCGAGGCGCCGGATGCCCGCGGACGCGCCGAGCGCCTGCGAGAGCGCGTGCTCGGTGGTCGTCGTGAGGTGCGCCTCGGTCGGGAAGTAGTTGTCCCGCGACGAGACGACGACCTTCCCGCCGCCGGCCGCGACCTCGAGCAGGCCGGAGAGCCGCCCGGCGAGCTCCGAGGCCTCCAGGCGCGTCGCCATCTCGTCGAAGCCGTCGAAGCACGGGACGAGGTGCCGGAGCCGGACGAGCAGGCGCAGGGCGGCGCGGTTCGCGGGGAGGTCCTCGAGGCCGGCCGCCTGGAGCAGGAGCTGCTCCGGGCTGACGTACGGCGAGGCGCCCGCGAGGTTGACGAGCAGGGGCATCGGGCCCTCGCCGGAGGTCCATCGCCGGTCGGCCCACGCGGCGAGCGCGGTGGACTTCCCGAGGCCGAACTCGCCGAGCACGAGCGCGGTCTGCTCGCCGGAGGAGAGCCAGCCGTCGAGGGCGCCGAGCAGGGGCGTCGGCGCGTCGCGCCCGTCGACGCAGGCGTCGGGCTCCACGAACTTGCCGGCGACCTCGCGCAGCCGCTGGTCGCGGAGCGCCGCGACGATCGCGCGCGCGCCGCCGAAGCGGGGCGGCAGGCGCGCGATCCGCGCGGCCAGCGCGTCCTGCGAGATCGGCTCGAGGGCGGCGCCCTTGAGCCCCGCCTCGGCGGCGGCGGAGAGGATGGCGTCCGGGGCGCGCCGCTCCCCGGCCCAGCGCTCCTGGCCGTCGATCCACGAGAGGCACCACGCTTCGTTCCGGAGGGACACGACGAGCAGCGTGGCCGCGCCCGGGCGGCCCTCGGGCCAGGCGCCGACCGCGGCGGCGTGCTCTCTCCCCTCCGCGATCGCGAGGAGGAAGGTGGTCTCCGCGGCGGCGATCTGCTGCTCGGAGAAGCGCGGGGCGCTCCCGTCCTGGTCCAGCGCGGCGAGCGGGCCCTGCGCCTCGGCGGCGGCGCCGCCGCGCTCCTTTCGGTCCTCCAGGCCGGCGCGGAAGTCAGCCGGCTGCCTCCGGAACGAGAGCGCCCACCCCGCGTGCCGGCGCGCGCCCAGCGCCGCCGGGTCGAGCCGCTTCGGCACCTCGACCCGCACCTCGGGCGGCCTGGAGATCTCGCGCGCCTCGCCGTGCTCCTGCGCGCCGCGCACGGCCTGCGCCACGGCGCCGAGCGCCGCCATGCCGCCGCTCGTCCACTCGCCGTCGCCGCGCTTCGCGTCGACGGCCTTCCGGAGCCGCGCCTCGATCTCCGCGAACCCGGACTCGCGGGCGGCCCGCTGGGTCATCCAGGCGAACACCACGTCGGCGGCCGCGCCCGCGGTGGCGGCCCGCAGCGCCTCGAGCGGCAGCGCCTCGGCCGGGACGACCACCTCGCGCGTGAACTGCCGGATCTCCTCGACGCGGGTCACCTTGTCGAGCTCGCCGTAGAGCCGCCGGAGCCGCCGCCCGCGCGCGGCGGCCCCGGACAGGGCGCCGGCGTTCAGCAGGACGTCGCGCGCCTCCTCGAGCCGCGCGACGAGCGCCTCCAGGGCCTCGTCGTCGTCGCGGGCGAGCAGGTCCCGCGCCCCGTCGAGCCACCGCGCGTAGGTCTCGCCGGCGGGGTGCCCCCGGTAGACGAGCGTCGCCTCGGCGATCGGCACCACCGGCCGCGGCGCCGCGCGGCGCGCCGATCGCGCGGCGCCGGCCCGGTCGTGCCCGAGGTCGACGTCCGCGACGATCACGCCCTCGTCGCCCGGCTCGAGGTACCCCGCCCGGTCCGGGAACCTCCGCAGCTCGTGGGCCTGCGCCTCGTCGACGTACACCGAGGTGCCGCCGCCCTCGGCGCCGTCGCAATAGAGCACGGGCCGGCCGTGGCGGCGGGCCTCCTCCCAGGCCTTGCCTGAGAGCTCCGGCGGGGTGGTGTGCGGGGACGCGCTCGGCACGGCGAGGAAGCGGCACTCCCCGAGCCGCTCGGCGACGCGCGCGCGCGCGCGGTGGGGCTCGGCGTCCCGGAGCAGGAAGTCGAGGCAGGGCAGGACGCCCATGGGCCCCGGGATGCCGTCCGGCATGTCCACGGGCGCCCACGCCTCGCCCGCGCGCATCGAGCCCCGCTCCACGGGCGCCGGGTTCAGCTTGGCTTGCAGCGCGAGCAGCCGGCCGCCGTGGAGGACCGGGCACACCGACTGTCCGACGGCGGGGAGGGCGGGGGCGGCGAGGCGCTCGTAGGCCCCGGAGCGGCGCGCGGCGCGCTCCACGGTGTGTGTCCCTGCGACGACGACCATGTCGCCGGCGGCGTCGGCGACGCCGCCGAGGATCTCCCACGGGACGCTGTACTCGGGGAGGACGACGATCCGCGCGCCGTACTCCCGGCAGGCCGAGAGCACGGCCCGGATGCGCGCGAGCAGCTGCGCGTCGTAGGCCTCGCGGATGCGGCGGCGGAGCGCGTCGAGCTTCGGCTTGATCGCCTCCGGCACCTCGCCGCGCGGCGGGAGCAGCGAGTCCGACGGCACCTTCGGGTCGAAGAGCGGGTCTTCGAGGGGCGACCTCCGATCGAGGATGATCGCCGGGTAATAGGCAAGCTGCACGACGGCGACCCGGGTGTACGTGGGCAGGACCGACGGGGCTCTCATCGCCTCTTTCTCTTACGCACCTGGACCGGCAAGGTTATCGTGCGACCGCGGCGCGTGGAAGCGAAAGCTGCGCGCCAGGCCGTGCGTGGGCAGACGTCTGGCCGTGCGTGGCCGGACATCGGGTTCGTCGCTGTCGCGGGCGAGCGAGGTGTCCGTCTCGCTTCGAGCTCTCATCGCACAAGCGAGCTCGCCGCCGCGGCCCCGGCTACTTCTTGCCGAGCCGCTCGATGGCCATGCGCAGCTCCCGCGCGACCTCGGTGAAGGCGCTGTCGAGATCGCGCCCCGACACCGGCTTTCCGTCGCGCGGCAGCCCCTGGAATGCGGAGATCGGGTTGTTGTCCCAGAGGGGATTGTCCGTCCGGTCGAACGGCTTGAGATAGATGGGGATCATCATCGCCTCGCGCTGGGCGACGCGCTCGAGGGCCCGCGTCATCTCCGGGCCGTCGAAGTGATCGGACGCGATGAACGACGGGCTGAGCAAGGCGAGGAAGATGCGGGTCGTCTCGATGCGCGCGAGCACCTCCTCCCGCACGGTCGCGCCGACCTCCACGGACTGTCCGCTGAAGTCGCGGATGACCTTGGTCTTGCGCAGGAGCGCGAGGTGGGTCTCGAGCTTCTTGCGAAGATCGTCGTCCTCCGGCGAGTAGAAATAGAAGAGCTCGACCGGGCCCGTCGCCGCCGCGGCGGGGCGCCCTGCCGCGGCCGCGGCCGGCCGCCCCGCCGCGGCGGTGACGCCCGCTGTGCCGCCCGGAGGAGGCGCCGCGCCGGCGGCGCTCGCCGCGCCGGCGCCTCCGATCGGCGGCGCCGGCGGGAGCGCCACGTCGAGCGTGTTGTCCACCGAGACCGCGCCGTCGTCGAGCAGGTCCGCGTCGACCCGGAACACCTTGCTCGAGTGGGCCCACCGGCGCGGCCAGACGCGCAGGATCGCCTCGCCGCCCGCCCCGCGGACCACGGCGGCGAAGTTGTACCCGTGGCTCGCGGGGATGTCGCGCGGCAGCTTGTCGGAGTGCGCGGCGCCCGCGGTGATCCGAAGTGCATTTCTGCCGGCGCCGCGGCGCGCCAGCTCGAAGTTCGCCTCGTGCACGTGCCCGGACAGGTGCACCTGCGCGCCGCTCTGGAGGTACCGCTCGGCCTCGGCGCCGTCGGAGAGCCACCCCGCGAGCGGGTGATGGCTGAGCGCCACGATGACCTCGTTCGGCTGCCGGCTCGGGTGCAGCGCGAGGTGGAGCTGCTGTTTGCCGAGCTGGAGCCTGCCCTGGTCCTGGTCGTCCGCGGCGAGCAGGGCGGTGTTCAGCCCGACGAACCGGACGAGGAGGCCGCCCCGCGCGGCGATCGTCTCCTTCCAGAAGAGGCGCTCCTCGGGCGGCGGCAGCGGCGTGCGGCCGCACCACGGGGCGAACTCGGCGGCGAGCTTCAGGTACCCCTGCATGCGTCCGGCGAGCAGCGCCCGGTCGCCGGCGTCCTTCAGGGCCTCATCGATCGCGGCGTCCGGCGATTGCCCGCCCGACCGCAGCGCGGCGAGCAGGCGCGCCACCTGGCGCCCCTTGTCGCCCGCGCGGCTCACGTCGTGATTGCCGGGCACGAGGAAGATCCGTTCGGGGCCCAGCCCCACCGCCGCGCCGGCGGAGAGCAGCCACGCCTTGGCCTCGTCGTACTCGGTCGGCGAGCGCGAGGCCCCGCTGAAGGCGATGTCGCCGGTGACGACGATGGCGTCAGGGCGCGGCGCGCCGAGCGCCATCGCCTTGGGCAGATCCTCCCTCAGCCGGTCGAGCACGAGCTTCTGATCCCACCGGTGCTCCTCGTCCCCGTGGCCGATGTGGATATCCGATAGCTGGACCCAGCTGAACAGGACGTCCGTCATGCAAGCCGGAGGATAGCAGGATCGCCGTCATGCAGGTCGAGGGATATGACGGCCCGAGGAGGCGCGTCCGCGTCGAGGAGCGGGCGCGAGGGGCCCGCGCGGGTCAAGCGGCGTGGCGGCGACGTGGTGGGGCGCGATGCGACGCGGCGACGCGGCGACGCGGTGACGCGGTGGTGGGCGGCGGCCAGACATCTGGTTGTGTCCGCAGGGCTGACGTCTGGCTGTCCGTGGCCAGACGTCTGGCCATCGGACGAGCAGCGGCGCGCTGGCAGATGATTCGTATGCAGAAAGTGAGCACGTCGAGGCGCGATGCACGTAATGGCGAAGTCGCTCTCATGCAGGTGAGCCCGTGTCACCGAAGAGTGCTTTTTCTTTTCATGTTCCCCGCGCGACGTGCCAGTCTGCGTCCGCGATGCGAAACCGATTCGACCGGCTGGCAAAGGACATCGCCCAGGAGGGGCTGGGGCCGACTGGCAAGGTCGTGACGGATGCGGAGGTCGCCCCGGAGACGCAGCGCGCGGACGTGTGGTATGAGCCCGACCCGGCGTGTGCATCGGGCCGGGCGCGGCTCGGCTTGCTCGGGCGCATGGCCGAGACGGCCTGCATCATCGAGGCGTACAGCGACACGCCGAGCGCGGAGGAGGCGCGAGCGTGCTTGCAGAAGCACCTCGGCGTATGGCGGAGCCGCGTGGCCCGGGACGGCGCGGCCGAGGCCCCGTTCCTGTGGATCCTCTCGACCGGCCGCCCCGCGGCCGTGCTCGACGGGCTGCGTACCGAGCCGATGGCGGGCTGGCCGCCGGGGGTGTACGAAGGCCCCGGCCTGCTGCGGACCACGGTCGTGGTGCTCGGGGAGCTGCCCCGCGACCGCTCCACGCTCCTGCTCCGCCTGATGGGCGGCGGGCGCGTGTTGCGCGAGGCGATCGAAGAGCTCCGCCGGCTGCCGGAGGATGCGCCGGAGCGCGCCATCGCGCTCGGCCCTCTGCTACGCTTCCGTGCGGCGATCGCGGAGCCGGGGCCGGCGACGCCGGAGGAAGAGGAGTTCGTGATGACCACCCAGGAACTCGTCGAGCAGTTCATCGAGCAGGGACGCAAGCAGGGGATGGCGAAGGGGATGGCGCAGGTGACGATCGAGCTGTACGAGGCTCGTTTCGGGGCCATGCCGCCGGCGCTGCGGTCCGTCGTGGAAGCCATGCTCGATCTGCCGACGCTCCGGAAGTGGCACCTGCTCGTTGGTACCGGCACGCGCGAAGAGGTGGACGAGGCCCTCTCCGCCGAGCCTGTCGGCAACTCGTCCTGAGCCCAGGACCGAGCACGCTGCCGGAAGCTGGCCCGCAAGCTCGATGCTTCCCCGGCACCACGACCCGCAGCGAAGGTTAGCGTCGGAGGAAGAGGAGTTCGTGATGACCACCCAGGAGCTCGTCGAGCAGTTCATCGAGCAGGGACGCAAGCAGGAGGTCGCGCTACGGACCATCGAGCTGTACGAAGTGCGGTTCGGCCCCATGCCGCCCGCGCTGCGATCCGTCGTTCTGCCCTGTCCTGGTAGAGAGGCCCGCAGGCGAGCGTCGCCTCGGAGGAGACCAGCCCGTGCACTTCGATCCAGCGGCGCCGCCCGGCGCAGCGATCCTTACCACGGCGGCGGCCACGCGAACGGCGGCACGCAGCCGTCGGCGGGGAAGTGGACCCGCACGAAGCTGCCCCCTTGCACGGAGGCCGGAGCATACGCGCTATCATCATCCATCGCCGTGCCCGCCACTGGACACGTCCGCGGATCGACGCTCGACGGGCGCGCAAACGGGACGCCGTAGAACGCATTGTCCTCGACCACCGTCGGATCGCTCAGGCCGGCCGCGGCGATCAGGATGTTCGCGTTGGTGACCAGCGCCGAGCTGCCCGTCCCGTTGCGCTGGACCGTCGCGCCGTCGGCGTAGTTGGCGTAATCGCCGAACCACGGGCGTGTCCCGACCGAGAGCGCCACCTTGATGTAACCACGGCTGCTGGTCCAGATCGTGTTGCCTTCCACCAGCGTGCCCGCGAAGGAATAAAACACGCGCTCGGCCGGCGTGGGCGCCGGGAGCGGATCGAGGACGATCCCGCCTCCGGCGGCATTGCCGCCGCTGAACACGGTGTTGTCCGTGATCTGCGAGCGCTGGGCCTTCCCGGCCTCCGCCCTGAAGAGGACCATGTGCACGTCCGTCAGGTCGACCAAGGTGTTCGCCGTGATCCGGGTGTTCTGGAAGGCGGCGCTGATCCCGTCCTGCGTATAACTCGTGTCGGGGCTGGCATAACCCGTGATCAGGTTGCCGGCGATGGTGGCGCGGGTCGTGTCCGACGCGCAGCCGGCGGCCGGGTAGGAGGCGCCCGCGACGTACATGTTGGTCCAGCCCGCCGCGTCCCCGATGCGCGTCTCGGAGATGGTCACGTCGCAGACGGCCTGGACGTTGTACCCGGCGGCATCCCGGATCCCGGTCGGAGGTACGATGTACCCGATCTCCGAGCGGCGGCCGTCGATCCAGACGTGCTCGAGGGCGCCCCGCGACGCGACGGACACGAGCGGCGCATTGAAGCCGGAGGCGCGCACGATCCGCCCCATCTCGGCATACCGGCGAGGGCCGGGGTTGCCCTCGGTCATCAAGGTCACCCCGCCGGGGATCGTCAACGTGGCGGTCGCCCTGACCACCGCGCGCTTCTTCAAGAACACGACGCCGCCGCCCGCCGCCGCCCGCTCGTCCAGGAGCCTCTGCAGCGCGGCGCCGCTGCCGCCGCCGAAACCGACGGCGCCTTCCGTCGGCACGTCCAGCACCGGCGCGGCGGACCAGCCATACCTCGCGCTGCAGGCGCGGCCGACGTTCGCCGCGAACTCGCCGCTGGAAAAGACGCTCTCGACGACGGTCGCCCAGGGCGCGCCGCGGTCGAGCTCGCGCTTCCACGACGCGAAGCCGGCGCTGTCCGGCTCGCGGCTCAGCGCGCCGCGGTAGAGCGTGATCAGCCGGGCCTCGTTGCTGTATCCGAGGCTCGTGTACTCGCCGGAGGTGTAGAACGACACGCCGAGGCGCTTCAAGCTCTCGACGGTGCACCCGCCGGCGAACGCGCCGACGACCGCCGGCCACGACGCTTGATCCGGGGCGCGGCCCAGCGCTTCCGTGTAGAGCTTCGTGATGTACTGGGTCGGGACGCTCCCCGTCGCCTGCGCTCTCGCGCCGGACGGGGCGAGGGCGCCCATCGCTATCAGAAGAAACGCAAATGTCCGTCGCATCACCATGAAGGCTCCTGGGGAAGGGGACAGTCGACCGTGGGAGAGGACAGTCGCTGCCGGCGTTCTCAGGGTGGTTCGCCGCGCGCGCCGGGCGCCTGACAGGACCTCCCGAAAAAAGATCGCATGGAAGCGGCGACGGCGCCGATCGATCCGGCCGCAGGAGCGCTGTCAGAGACCGGGGCCGCGCGGCGTAGGGATCTGGAACGAGATGACGCCCGCACCGCAGACCGCCTGCCGTATGCCCCCGAGTCCCGTCCAGCGGGCCCGTCCAGCGGCGCGGCCCGAGCCTCGGCGCCGGGACAGCGGGATCGCGGGGCTCGACCCGCGCGGCGGGATCGCGGGGCTCGGCCCGCGCGGCGAATCCCTGCCTCGATTGACGGGCGTGCCGAGCGCATCTATCTGTGCGCCGATGCCGCCCAGCTCTCCCTCGCCAGCGCAGCCGCGGACGACCTCCGACGACGCGCGGCGGGAGCCGTCAGGCGCCGCGGCCCCGGGGCGCGACGCCGCGCTCATCGCGCGCGCCGTGGCCGGGGAGCCGGCGGCGGTCCGAGCGCTCGTCGACCTGCTCACGCCCACCATCCAGGAGCGGGTGATGCGGCCGCTGCTCCGCCGCCGCCGGGCCGCGGGGCACCGCGACGTCAGGCAGGAGGTCGAGGACCTGACCCAGAGCGTGTTCCTCGCGCTCTTCGCGGACCGGGGGCGCACGCTGCGCCAGTGGGACGCCGGCCGGGGGCTCTCCCTCGCGAGCTTCGTGGGGCTCGTGGCCGAGCGCGAGGCGTGCTCGATCCTGCGCAGCCGCCGCCGGAACCCCTGGACCGAGCAGCCCACCGAGGACGACGCCCTCGAGCGCGTCGACGGCGCGTCCGTCTCGCCGGAGCCCGCGGCGATCTCGCGCGAGCTGCTCGCGGCCATCGCCCGCCGGCTCCGCGACCGGCTGAGCGAGCGCGGGCTGGAGCTCTTCTATCTCCTGCTCGTGGACGAGCGATCCACCGAGGACGCCTGCGCGATCACCGGCATGACGGCGGACGCCGTGTATGCGTGGCGGAGCCGCATCGCCCGGCTGGTCCGGCAGATCGCCGCCGAGCTCGCGGCGGAGGCCGAGCCGCTGGGGCGCGGCGCGCCGCCCCGCGCGACGAGCCCGGAGGGAGGACAATGACGGACGACGAGCTGCTGAAGGCGCTGGGGCGCGCCGCGCGCGAGGAGGATCGGGCGAGCGATCCGCGCTGGTCCGCGCGGGCGCAGGGGACGCTCGCGCCGGGCGACCGCGACGCGCTGGAGGCGCAGGCGCAGCGCTCCGCGGAGGACCAAGGAGCCTGGGAGGCGTCGCGCCCGCTGGACAGCGAGGCGCGGTCGCGGATCGCGGACCGGATCCTGGCCGGGCTGGAGGCGGACGCAGGCGAGCGAGGCGCGGAGACGACCGGATCACCCTCGCGGGCGCAGGGCACCTCGGCGGCGGGTGAAGGCCGCGTGATCCCGCTGCCGGCGAAGCGGGGCCGGGCGCCCTGGATGATCGCCGCGGCGGCCCTCGCCGCGGCGGCCGCGGCGCTCGTGTTCGTGCGGCTGTCCCCGGAAGGGGACGGCGATCGCCCGCGCGGCTTGCTCGGCGATCCGGGCGCGCTGGCCCTGCTGCCGGTGCCCGCCTACTCCGTGGAGGTGGCCGGCGGCGAGCTCGAACAACGGACCACGAACCACGGCGCCGGAGCGCCCGGGATCGCGCGGCTCGGCCCTGGATCGCGGCTCGAGATCGCCCTGCGGCCCACGACCCGGGTCGAAGGCCCCGTCGCGGTGCGAGGCTTCTTGATCCAGGGCGGCACGGCGCGCCCGTGGGACGTGCGAGCCGACGTGTCGGAGCAGGGCGCGGCCCGCATCGAGGGCGACACGGAGACGCTCTTCCGAGGAGTGCCCGCGGGCGAGTGGGAGATCGCGCTCGCGATCGGGCGGCCGGAGGCCCTGCCGAGCGAGCCGGCCGACGTCCTGCGCGCGCAGCAGCAGGAGGCCCCGAGGGCGAGCGCGCTCCGCCTGATTCGCCTCAAGGTGCTCCTCCTGCCGCGGTCTGCCCCGCCGCCGGCGACGACGTGACGCGCCGCCGGGCGCGCGGGGTCAGCCGGCCTCAGGAGACCAGACAGCTCAGGTAGTTCGCGAGGCATACGGCGTCTCGCGCGCGCTGGGGGCGCTCGCACTCCGCGTAGCAGACGGAGACGTCGACATAACACACCCCGGTGGTGGGGTTGCAGAACCGCCGCTCGCAGTCCAGGCGGCATGCGCGGAAGGCTGCCTGGTTCGCGGCCCGGCACACAGCGAGCGTGGCGTCACACACCGCCACGCTCCGGTTCGCGGCGGACGTGTCCTCGCCGGGCAGCTCGCCTGGCCCGTCCGACGCCTCGACGGGGGTGCCCAGCGCGACGGCCTGCGCAGCAGGATCGCCCGCGTGCGAGATCTCCTCCTCGAGGGCGTCCGGCTCCAGGTCCGTCGATGGTCCGGCCTCCGCCATGCAGCCGGCGAGCGTGGCAGGGACGATGCCCGTGAGCGCGACCGCGATGAGGCCCGTGGCCTTGTACAGATGCGAGAACATGTACTCCTCCTGTGGTTTCCGTGGTTGTGCAATCAACGGTGCAGTAGCCGAGCGGTTGCGCGCGCGTCCGTGTTCCGTGAGCGCGCGCGTCCCGAGCGGCGCCCGTCCTCCCGTCTCGCGTGAGCGCGCGGCGGTACGGACGTGCGCAGACGCGCACGGCGACGGAACACCGGACATCGAAGGCAGAGGAGGGGTCGCCCCTCGCTGTGGTTCTGCCTGCCACCTATTGTTTCGCCGCGACCACCCGGCTCCTGACATCGCGCGCGAACAAAGAAGCGCGAGCAGCCACGGCGCAGGGCGCCCGGGCCGACCATGCCCCGGCTCGGCGCGCGCTCATGCCGCGAGGTGAGGTGACGCCGCGCCGCCGGAACACACCGCGGCTCCGCGGCGCGCCCTGCTAGGACACCGATCATGTTGATCGAGCGAGAAATCAAGCGCCAAGGACGCCAAGGCGCCAAGGACGCCAAGATATTCTCTTCTTGGCGTCCTTGGCGTCCTTGGCGTCCTTGGCGTCCTTGGCGCTTCGAATTCTGCTCGTTTCAGGCTGGTTCAACCCGTTTGTCGCTTTAGCGCCGCAGCCGCTGCAGGGCCTCGACCGCCTCCCGCAGCTCGCGCTTGCCCCGGAGCACCATGTCGTCGTGGCCGTGGCGCGCGGCCCAGGGCAGCGCGATGCCCACGTTCATCACCTCGTAGACGGCCGCCCGGAATGTGCTCGCCCGCGTCGGCTCCGGCCGGCCGTAGGCTCGCCAGAAGCGGTCGTAGAGAGGCTGCGTGTCCGGAGACGCCGACTTCGACAGCACGAACATCGTCCAGTCGGCCATCGGGTCGCCCCAGGAGGCCCGATCCGCGTCGATGACGCCGACGATCGAGGCCCCGCCCGGCCCGCGCTCGATCAGGAGGTTGAACAGCCAAAGATCGCCGTGCAAGAGCCGCGGCTCCCGGATCTCGTCGAGCACGGCCGTGTGCGCCCGGATGATCTCCAGCGCCGCCGTCATGTCCGTCACGTCGAGCTTCCGCCCGGCCATCGTCTCCAGCGAGCGCTCGAGGCGGTACAGCACCGCCCCGCTCCACGCCGGAAACTCGGGCGCCGGGTGCGGACCGCCGAACGCGGCGCCGGCCGTGTCGTGGATCGCCCTCGTGACGAGGCCGAACTGCTCCCAGAGCGCGCCGGCCTCCTCCGGCGACAGCACGTCCGCCGTGTGGTCCCAGCGCTCGCCGGGGAGGTAGGTCTGGAACATGTAGTCGCGGTCGATCAGCTGGCGCGTGAAGTCCGCCGCGAGGATCCGCGGCATGCGCGCCGCGAGCGCGGCGAAGTAAGGCTGGATGTGGAGCTCGCGGCGCATGAGCGCCGCCTCGTCCCACGAGAGATCAGCCCCCGGCGGCGGGGCGACGCGCAGGACGACCCGCTGATCGGCGAGCGCGACGAGGTAGGTCGTGTTGAACGTGCCGCCGCCGAGCTCCCGGGCGGACGTGACGACGACGCGCTCTCCGAACACGCGCCGGCACAGGGCGAGGATCTGATCGGCCGTCAGCGAGCGACGCGCGGAGTCCGGCCCCCGCTCGATCGTGATGAGCTCCATGGGGTGGTCCTCGCGCTCGTACACCACGCCGGCGCCCGCCATCAAGGCGTCCGCGCGCGCCGGCGCGGCCCGGCGCTGCCTCAGAACGCCGCGACGTCGAAAGGCCGCGCGGAGACCGACGCGTCCGGTCCGCTCCCGACCGGGTGGCTCTCGGCGATTCCGCTGATGTCGCCGGCGACGGCGTCGCCGGTCAGCGTGCCGCTCAGGTAGACGTACACCTCCCTGAACTCCGAGGGATCGACCTCGGTGACCTCGTACGTGCCCTCGAGCGCGTCGAGGTCGAGCCTGTGGTGAATCGTCGCGAGGTCCGCCTGCGAGGCCGTGAGCGTCGCCGGGAGCAGCTCGGCGAACGCGCCGTCCCCCGTCAAGAAGCCGAGCGGGACGTCGATCTCGAGGTGATCGGGGCATTGCTCGACAGGGAGCTCGGTGATGCCCGGTCCGCCCATCTCTGGCTCCGTGGATCGGACGAAGCGCGCGGCGAGCGGCGCGCCGACCGAGAAGGTCGCCGTCGTGCTGCCGCCCTTCGCCCACTCGAGCTCCGCGGAGCGCTCGCCGGCGACGGTGGCCAGCACGTCGTTCGCCGAGATGCCGAGCGGCGAGGCCTCATCGAGCGCGATGTCCTTCTTCTCATAGTCGCATCCCTCCTCCCCCTGGCTGACTCCGCCGATCTGGCCGCCCGCCGCGGCGCCGTCGTCGCACCCGGCCAGCGCCGCGCACATCGCGGCCGCGATCACCCAAGAAAGCCACCGTCGCTCGCTCATTGCAGGACCTCCTGCGGCCCACCTTGGGTCCGCCCCCGGGGGCGCGCCAGCTCGGATTCGCACATTCCATACCGCGTAAAGACCCTCGGATGTGCGAACCTGCGCTACGTGGACCATGAATCCCTCGCAAAGGACCTGATCCGCGCCCTGCGCGGGCGGCGCTCGCAGGTCGCCTTCAGCCGCCGGCTCGGCTTCCGCACGAACGTGCTTTACACGTGGGAGTCGGGGCGACGCTGGCCGACCGCGGCCACCTTCCTCGTCGCGGCGCGGCGCGCGGGGCGCGACGTCGCGGCCGCGGTGGGGCGCTTCTTCCCCTCGCTGCCCGCCTGGCTCGCGCGCACGGATCCGGCGTCCGCCGAGGGCGTCGCGGCGCTGTTGACGGAGCTGCGCGGGATGTCGCCCATCGTCGACGTGGCCCGGCGCGCGGGCAGGAGCCGCTACGCGGTCGCGCGCTGGCTCTCGGGGGCGGCCGAGCCGCGGCTGCCGGATTTTTTGCGCATGGTCGACGCGTGCTCGCTGCGCCTGCTCGACTTCGTCGCGCTCTTCGCGGACCCGGCGGCGCTCCCGGCGGCGAGCGCGGCGTGGCGCACGCTCGAGGCCCAGCGCCGCGCCGTCTACGAGGAGCCGCTGCTCCCCGCGATCCTGCTCGCCCTGGAGCTGCCGGCGTACCAGGCGCTCCCGCGGCACGAGCCGGGGTGGATCGCGCGGCGGCTCGGCTTCCCGGTCGAGGACGAGGCGCGCTGCCTGCACCGGCTCGCGGAGGCCGGCCAGATCCGGAAGCGCCGCGGGCGGTGGAGCGTCGCGCCGATCCGGACGGTGGACACGCGCCCCGACCAGGACGCGGAGCACCGGCTCAAGTGCTTCTGGGCCGGCGTGGGCCTGGAGCGGCTCACGCGCAAGGCGGAGGGGCGCTTCTCGTTCAACGTCTTCACGATCTCCGAGGCCGATCTCGCGAAGCTCTCGGAGCTCCACGTGAGCTATTTCGAGAGCATGCGCGCGGTGATCTCCGAGTCGTGGCCCCCCGAGCGTGTGGTGGCGGTGAACCTGCAGCTCTTCCCGCTGGACGGGGGCTGAGCCGCGCCGCCGCCCGCGGCCTCCGGGGCGCGGGCGGCGGCGCGGCTCACCGGGCGGCTCACTGGGCGGCGCGCGGGACGCGCTCGGCGACGCACTGCCCTGCCGAGCAGCGAGCGATGGAGTCCTCCTTCGGCGCCATGCACTTGGCGACCGGGCAGCTCGCGGCCGCGCAGCGCTCGGCGCGCCATGACTCGAGCGCCTTGAGCGCCTCGCGGTGGAACGCCTGGTCGCACGGCGGGCAGAGCTGGTCGCAGCAATCCCCCTCCCGGGCGCAGGAGACGACGCAATCGGCGTCCGTCGCGCAACGGGGCCCTTGCGCGGCGTTGCTGCCGCTGCCGCTGCTGGTGTCGCTGCCGCCGGCGGTGTCGTCGGCGCCGCTCCTGCTGTCGCCGCCGCTGGGTGTGCTGCCGTCGCTCGGGGCGGGCCCCGGCGCCGGCGGCGCCTGCGCCGGCGCCTCCTTGTGACAGCCGGCGAGGGCGAAGGCGGCGGCGAGCACGAGCGAGCGTGTGATCCACGAGGTCTTCATGCGCGCGATGGTGGCACGGAACGCGCCGGCGATCTCGCCCCGTCTTCAGGGATCTCCGTCTTCAGGGATGGAAGTTCACGGGGACCTTGTTGCTCGCGCCCGCGCCGTTGCGCACGCGGATGTACCCGGGGCCGAGGCCGCTCGGGACCTGCACCGTGAGGCTCGTGGCGCCGACGCTGATCGCGCTGCGGACGGTGGTTTGCGCGGCGTCCACGAACTCGACCTGCGCGCCGGACCCGAAGCCGGAGCCCGTGAGGGTCACCGTCGTGTTCCAGTGCATGACGTCGGCGTTGCCGAAGTCGAGCCAGAGGCCGCTGCGCACGAGGACGCCGGACGACAGCATCGGGCTCTCCTGGAGGATCATCTGCTCGTGATCGAGGAAATCGGTCTCCGGGTAATCGCCGTGCCAGGCCATGATGGTGGTGCCGGAATACCCGTCCGGGTGGTGCAGGCCGAACGAGTGCCCGAGCTCGTGCGCGACGGTCCCCTTCGGCACGCCGCCGCTGCACTGCCAGGTGGCGTATCCGCAGTGGATCGCGAGCGGCTCCCGCACGCCGGAGAGGGGCTCCAGCACCCAGTCGCCCACGAGGGCGAATCCGGTGTAGTCGCCCTGGAGGTTGGCGCCGGCCCAGCCGCCGCCGCCCTGCGCGAAGACCAGCGTGGATTGCCGCGCCGGGAAGCCGCCGACGGCCTGGGACACCGCGCCCAGCCAGTTCGGGAGATCCTGCGGGTTGGTCCGGCAGGCGGTCGTCGGCGCCGCGCCGCAGCGCATGGTCAGGTAATCCTGGGACGAGCGCACCGGCTGGACGAAGCCCACGAGGTGGAACGAAGCGCCCGACTCCTGGCGATACCAGCCGCGCAGCTCGTCCAGGTAGGTGTTGATCGCGTCGACGTACTCCTGGTGATACGGCTGGTCGCTCGGATAGACGTAATAAGCCCTCACCGGGTAGACCTCGCCTGCGGCCAGCTGCGCGACCTGCGCGGCGCTCAGGGCGTTCTGGTAGAGGCGGACCTCGTCGATCAGGCCGTTGTAAGCGTTCCAGGTCGGGTGCCCGCCGATGACGATCGGCCGCGTCGACTGCTGCAGCGCGCCCGACGCGGGGGTGGACGCGCGGAGCACGCCGTCGACGTAGAGCTTGAGCGCCGCGCCGTCGTACACGCCGGCGACGTGCGCCCAGGCGTTCGCGACGGCGGGGGCCTCGACGGTCACGTGCCGGCCGAAGCCGCCGTCGGGGAAGGCCACGGAGAAGAAGTAACGGCCGTTGTAAATGCCGAGCAGGAACGAGTCCTTGGCGTACCACTGGTTCACGATGGTGCGGTTCCCCGTCACGCTCCGCGGGTTGACCCAGGCCGCCGCCGTGATCTGGTCCTGAAAGTGGAGGTAGCTCCGCCCCTCGCTGCTGATCTCGACCTGATCCGCGACCCCGTCGAAGTCGCCGGCCGAGAGGAAACGTCCCGGGCTGCAGAGGCGGCGGCCGGACATCACCCCGAACGCCCCGCGGCCCGAGTCCTCCCGGACGCGCGTGAGCGCGCCGGCCGCGCAGGTGTCGAAGCTCCAGTAGGCCGCCGGCGTGGGAAGGCTGGCGCGGTCCGCCACGAGCGCGCCGGGCGCCGCGCCGACGGCTTCGTCCTGAGCTTCGGGCTCCTCCGCGAGGTCGGTCGCGACGCAGCCGGCGAGGCTCGCCGCCAGGGCGAGCACGAGGGAACGAGAGGACGTGTGCATGGGAGTCCGCATGGAAGTAATCCCTTTCTTGCCTGGCGCGCGCTCGAGAGCGCGCCGGCAGGCCAGCGCCGTGGATGCGGCAGCGCCCAGGGGGTGGTCCCGAGCTGTCTGCCTGCCTCTTTCTTCGCCGCGATCCCCCGGCGCCTGACACGGGCCGCGAGAAAAAACGCCGGGCCGGGCTGGCGTGTGTGGCCAGACGCCTGGCTGCGCGTGGACAGACGTCTGGCCACGCCGCGGGAGTCCCCGCTGACCGGCTCAGGCCATCCCGCCGGCCTCGTCCAGCGTCCGCGCCCACACCCGCTTGCCGTCGAACGCGATCGCGATCTCGTGGACCAGCGACGCCCCCGCCGCGCGGAGGTCCTCCAGGACGAGCACGACCGGGCGCGCCGCGCACTCGGCCTGCAGGAAGTCCACCCACGCGCGCCGCGTCTGGGCGCCCATCAGGATGGGGTCCTGCCGCGCCGCGCGCAGGTGCGCGCTCTCCTCGTCCGGGAACGGCGTGCCGACGAGCTCGCCGAGGAACTCGGTCACGCGCTCCCGGGCCGCGGCGTCCACGACCCGCGCGACCCGCGCGGCGAGCTTCTCCCGGCGGCGCGACACGGGCTCGCCGTCGGCGAGCTGCGCCGCGCGCCGCACCATCTGGCCGAGCAGCGTGAGCGGCGCGCCCGCCCGCAGCGCGTCGCCGTGCGCGATCCAGATCTCGGGCGGCGACGCGCCCTCCCGGAGCCGCCGGACGAAGTCCTGGCGCAGGCGCGACTTGCCCACGCCGGCCGCCGCGGTCACCAGCACCGCGTGGGCGCACGGCTCGGCGACGCAGTCGTCGAACAGCTCGCGCAGGGTGCGGAGCTCCCGATCCCGCCCCACGCAGGGGATCGGCCGGCCGAGCAGCGTGCGCGCCTCCTCGAGCGGCTCGCGCTCGCCGAGCAGCAACGGGAACCGCTCGTCCTCCCGGACCTCGAAGCGGGGCCCGAGCAGGGCAGCGGTCATGGGGTCGAGCAGGACCGGGCGCGGGGCGGCGTCTTCCGGCATCGCGGCGAGCTGCACGCCGGCGCGGTCGATGACCTGCCCGAGCGGCTGCGTCCCGTCGAGCTCGTCCCAGCCGGTCGCGAGCGCGACGCACGAGTCGAAGAGCAGCTCGCGGACCGCCAGCGCGCAGCGGGCGGCCCGCGCGGTCAGGTCGGTGACCGCGCCCGCGCCCGCGAGGATGGCGACGACGGAGCCGTCCCGCAGGACCTCGAGGCGCGCGCCGTGGGCCTGCGCCGCGTCCCGCAGGCCTTCCAGCCGCTGGGCCGCCCACGCGACCTGCACGGTGTCGCTCCCGGCATCCATCGTGGCTTCCTGGTCGCGCGGCGTGGAGGCCCGGAAGCGCTCGGCGCGGACGCCCTCGCCGCCCCCCTTGGCCCGGGCCAGGACGACGCAGGCGAGCCGCCGCTCGCCCTTCGTCAGGGCCTGCGCCCGCGACGTCGCCGGGCCGCTCGCGCCCGCGCCCTGCGCGCGCAGCAGGGCCACGACCTCTGCGGCGTCCGCGGGGCGCAGGGCGCGGTCCTTCGCGAGCAGGAGCTCCACGAGCGCGTCCACCCAGACCGGCAACCCCGGGCGCAGCGCGCTCGGGCGCGGCGGCTCCTCGAAGACGACCTTCGCCAGCACGGCGACGAGCTGGTCGGCGACGAACGGCGGCCGGGCCGTGAGGCACTCGAGCAGGAGGCAGCCGAGCGCGTACACGTCGGCGCGCGCGTCGATGTCCGGCTTGCTCCGGACCTGCTCGGGCGCCATGTACGCCGGCGTCCCGAGCGGCACGCCGGGGCTCGTCAGCGCGGAGGTGGCGTTCGCCAGCCGCACGATCCCGAAATCGAGCACCTTGACCTGCGCCAGGCTGCCGCCCACGAGCAGCAGGTTGTCCGGCTTGAGGTCCCGGTGGACCGACCCGCGCGCGTGCACGACCGCGAGCGCCTCGGCGACCCGACCCACGAGCGAGAGGCTGTCCTGGACGCCGAGCGGCCCGCGCGCGAGCCGGGCCGCGAGGGTCTCCCCCTCGAGCCACTCCATCGCGAGGTAGTACCGGCCGTCGTCCGTCGCGCCGTGGTCCACGTACCGCGCGATGCCGGGGTGCTGGAGGTCGGCGAGGACCCTCGCCTCGCGCTGGAACCGCGCGATGTAGTAGTCGCTCTGGCGGCGGATGACCTTCAGCGCGACCGGCTCGCTGGTCCGGCGGTCCAGCGCGCGCCAGACGACGCCCATCCCGCCCTCGCCGACCAGACGCTCGAGCTCGAAGCGGTTGGCGAAGAGGTCGCCAGGCAGCATCGAGCGCGAGTATCCCGGCACGGGGGCGGTCGCGTCCAGGGGGAGCGGGCCCGCGGCTCAGCGCGCCGCGCGCGCCTTCTGGAGCGCGGGCGACAGCGCCCGCTCGATCGCCGCGCCCGCGGTGAGCACACGCCGCTCGCCGAAGCGGCGGCCGACCACCTGCACGGACGTGGGCAAACCGTCGCGGCCGAGTCCGCTGGGGACGGCGAGCGCCGGGTGGCCGGACGCGTTCACGGGGCAGGCGGCGATCGTCTCGGGGAAGGCGCGTGACATCAGCTCGGCCTGCGTGACGCGGCCTTCGGCGAGCGGGACCGCGACGCGGGGGGTCGTCGGCGTGAGCAGCACGTCGCGGCGCTCTAGGGCCTCGTCGATCGCGCGCCGCAGCGCGAGCCGCTGGTTGTGCGCGCGCGCGACGGGCACGCCCATGTAGCGGTCGTCGAGGTAGCTGCTCGCGAGCAGCAGCATCTTGATGGTGGGCGGCAGGAGGTGCGCCTCGGCCCGCCGCGCGACGCCGGCCGCGTGCACGCGCCCGACGTCGATGTACCCGAGGTGGGGGTAGCCGGCGCCGTTCGAGCGCAGCATCAGCGGCAGCCCGCTCAGCAGCACGCCCGCCCAGATCGCGAAGCCGTGCCGCCAGAGCGGGATCGACGCCTCGTCGACGTGCGCGCCCGCGCGCTCCAGCGCGTCCGCGGCGGCGTACACGCCGTCGAGGACCTCCGGCTCGCAGAGCGCCGGGTCGAGCGACTCGCGGAGCACGCCGACCCGCAGGCCCCGCGCCCCGTCCTCGACGCCGGCCAGGTAGTCGTCCAGCGCGATCTCGCCGCGGACCCACTGCGGATCGCGCCAGTCGTCGCCCGCGAGCACGGCGAGGAGCTCCGCGACCTCGCGCACCGTCCGCGCGATCGGCCCGATCGAGTCGAGCGTGTGGTCCATGTACGTGACCCCGAACGACGGGATGAGGCCGCTCGTCGCCTTGAGGCCGACGACGCCGTTCGCCGCCGCCGGCATGCGGACGCTGCCGCCCTGATCGACGCCCACGGCGAGGTCGACGAGGCCGCCGGCGACCGCGGCGCCCGAGCCGCCGGACGAGCCGCCGGGCGAGTGCGTCGGCCGCAGCGCGTTCCGCGGCGCGCCGAAGGCGCTCGTGTCGCCGTAGTCCGACGCCGAGAGGTCGTCGAGGTTCGTCTTGCCCACGATCGTGGCGCCCGCGTCGAGGATCCGCTCGACCACGACGGCGTCGACGCCCGGCGTGTAGGAGAGGGCGCGCGAGCCGTTCGAGATCGGGATGCCGGCGACGGCGATGTTGTCCTTGATCCCGACGGTGCGCCCGGCGAGCGGGCCTCCCGGCGCGCCCTCGATCCTGCAGACGCGGACGAACGCGTTGAGCGGATCCTCTTCCCTGGTCGGCCGCCGCCCGGGGTCGCGCGCGCCGTGCCGCACCGGCGGCAGGAGCTCGGGCAGGTCCTCGACCTCGTCGAGCGTCTGGAGCATCCCGGCGATGCCGGCGGCGAGGATCTCGGCCTCCTCCCGCGAGAGGTCCAGGAAGTCGCGCGGCGCGAGCCGCCGCAGGTCCTCCGGCGTCGGCGGCTCGAGGTAGCCCATGTTCCGCGGGTAACGGGGCACCGGGCGAGGAATATCTGCTCTCCGGAGGCGCGTCGAGCGGCGGGGCGCCCCGCCCGCCGCGGGCGCTGGTACCGTCGCGTGCTGTCGCGTGACCGTGGAGGAGTCGATGTCGATCAACGCTGGTAGGTCTCTCTGCGCCGCCCTCGCCCTCGCCGTCCTCGCCGGCGCGCCAGAGGCCTCGGCCTACTGCCGCTCCACGACGTGCACCCAGAACGGCCCGTGCCTGGAGGGCGATCAGCCGATCGGCGACTGCAAGCCGCTCCGCTGGCCGGGCGACTGCATCGGCTTCGCCGTCCAGGAGGACGCGTCGGATGAGGTCACGTACAAGCAGATCTCCGACGCGCTCGACACCGCGTTCAGGACGTGGACGGAGGCGCCCTGCGGCGCCGGGACTCCGGGCATCCGCGTGCAGAACCTCGGCCCCGCGTCGTGCGACAAGGTGGAGATGAACGTGAGGGACAAGAAGACCAGGATCGTCGACGGGCTTGTGCCGGGCAACGTCAACGTGATCACGTTCCGCGACATGGGCTGGCTCGCGCTGGGCGGCAGGCACGAGGCCGACCAGCTCGCGCTCACCACGGTGCATTTCGACCCGAAGACCGGCGATATCTGGGGCGCCGACATGGAGATCAACACCGACCTTTACGATTACTCCACCGAGGAGACCGTCCCCGCGCCGAAGAACGATCTGCACTCCGTCGTCACGCACGAGGTCGGGCACTTCCTCGGGCTCGACCACACGCCGGTCAGCCCGGAGGCGACGATGTTCGCGACGTACGACTGGAATGACCCGATGGCCTTCCGGACGCTGCACGCCGACGATATCGCGGGGATCTGCCAGATCTACCCGCCTCGGGATCTCTCGACGTCGGCGTGCAACCCGCTGCCTCGGTATGGGTTCGCGCCGGACTGCGCGGCGGACCAGAGGGTCCGTTGCAGCGCGGCGCCGCTCGCGGGCGGGGGGCCGGGGTGGGGCGGCAGAACGGGGTGGGGCGCGCCGCTCGCGGCCGTCGCGGCGCTGGGCGCGGCCGCCGCGCGCCGCGCCCGGCGCCGCGGGGGTTCAGGCCGCTAACGCCTTCGGAAAGTTTCCGGTGTCCACATCGATGCGTGATGCCACGGCGCGTGGCGATTTGCCTCATCTTCGGGCTTCAGGACGCGACGGTCCGAGCTGGTGCGACCGGCCCGCCGCGGTCGGCCGCACGGCCCGCGAGCCGCGTACCTCGGCGGCGCGCATGCGCCCGGCGTGCCCGTCCTGACGAAGGCTGCGAGGTCTCCCGCGCCCGGCGCCTCGCTCCGCGCCTCGGCGAGATCGAGCGCGCAGCGAGCGCGACCGTTGGCACGGGACTGGCCTGGCCGCGAGCCGAACTGCGCAACACGCCAAGCGTCTGCGCTCGGCGAGCTGACATCTTGAATGGCCGGACAGGAGCTTACTTGCCGAACAGGAGCGGCCCCTGGCTGGCCACGCCAAAGGAGCCGCTTGTATGTCTGGAAAAAGGATGGATATCTCGTGCCTCGTCGCGTGCACCGCGGCGCTCTCGCTCGGCCTCGTGCATTGCGGCTCGGCGCCTCCCGCGGGGCCCGAAGCGCCGACCGGCCCGCAGGGGGCGCCGCCCGCGGCCGCGTCCCCCGCGCCGGCGGGCCCGCGCGAGGCGATGAACGCGAACCCGCCGCCCGGACCGGAGACGCCGCGCACGAGTTACCTGCCGGTGGTCGACAAGGAGCCGTTCGCCGCGATGCTCGCGCGGATGAAGGCGGACAAACCCGCGGTGATGAAGCGCCACCAGGCGCTGCTCGAGGAGCGGTACGACCTCGCCGACCGCCCGGCCAAAGGCGTCAGCATGTCGCGCGGCAAGCCCGTGCAGGCCGGCGTCCGGGTGAAGCTCCCGAAGGGCACGACGTGGGAGGCGCTCGCCGCGCTCTCGCCCGACGCCATCCAGGCGCAGGGGCTCTGGCCGAGGGGCTTCCTGCCGCTGCCGCACCCGAACCACCCGGAAGGAGGGATGGTCTTCCCGAAGTTCCACATCGACGAGCTGAAGCGCCAGACCGGGCGCGATCTCACCCGCTTCGACCTGGACTTCGATCTGCCGGACCACATCGTCTCCGAGTTCCCGGCGCCCATCTACCTCACCACGCGGCCCGACCTGGGCGACGTCTCCAAGGGGCAGCTCGTCACGATCGACAACTTCTACGAGCTCTTCAACGGCATCCTGACCCCGAAGCAGCTCGAGGGGCTCCGGCTGCTCGTCACGCCGTTCCCGCAGATGCAGTTCAACGCGACGTCGGACCGGCGCTCGGAGCGGGCGAGCCTCGGCGTCGCTTGCTTCGACTGCCACGCGAACGGGCACACCAACAACGCGACCCACCTCGTCGGCGACGTGAGGCCGCAGGAGTTCCGGCACCGGGTCGACACGCCGACGCTGCGGGGCGTGAACATCCAGCGCCTCTTCGGCTCGCAGCGCGCGCTCAAGACCGTCGAGGACTTCACCGAGTTCGAGCAGCGCGCGGCGTACTTCGACGGCGATATCGTCATCGCCGTGAAGAAGGGGGTCAACGTCCTGGAGCGCGGCACCCAGGTGCACGCGATGTCCGAGTTCCAGGAGATCCTCGACTTCCCCCCGGCGCCGAAGCTCGGCATCGACGGGCGGCTCGACCCGGCCAAGGCGACGCCCGAGGAGCTCCGCGGCGAGCAGGTGTTCCACGGCAAGGGCCGCTGCGCGACGTGCCATGTGCCGCCGTATTACACCGACAACCTGATGCACAACCTGCGGACGGAGCGCTTCTTCAAGCCCGAGCTCATCGCCGGCCGGATGGCCACCGCCGACGGGCCGATCAAGAGCTTCCCGCTGCGCGGCATCAAGGACAGCCCGCCTTACCTGCACGACGGGCGGCTGCTCACGCTGGAGGACACGGTGGAGTTCTTCAACCTCGTGCTCGGCGTGAAGCTGACGGCGCAGGAGAAGGCCGATCTCACGGCCTTCCTGCGCGCGCTCTAGAGCGGCGGTCACCCGCTTCGGATACGGGCCCACCTCGACGTTTTCGGTGCTCAGCGCACAGGAGCGCGCTTCCGCGCCGAAAACGCCGATCTGGGCCCGTCTCCTGTGCGGGTGACCGTCGCTCTGTGTTGTGTTGCGCGTGTAGCAGAGGCGGAGGAGAAGCGCTCCAGGCAGCGCTCGCGGCCTCCGCGCTCGCTCAGCCCTGCTCTCCGTCCGTGTCCATGAGGACCTCGAAGCCGCCCCAGATCATGCGTTTGCCGTCGAACGGCGCATCCTCGCCCATCTGCATGCGCGGGTCGTTCCTCATCTTCTCGTTCGCCTGGTCGCGCACCTCCTTCGAGGGCCACACGATCCACGAGAACACGATGTTCTCGCCGGGCTCGGCCTTCACCGCGCCCTTGAAGTCGGTGACCTTGCCATCCGGGACGTCGTCGCCCCAACACTCGACGACGCGCGTCGCGCCGTACTCCTTGAAGATCTGGGCGGCCTGCGCGCAAACCTCACGATAGGCTGCCTTCTTGCCCACGGGCACCGGAACAACGAATCCGTCGATGTAGCTCATGGGCGCGATTATGCGGACCCGCCGCGCGCGGCGTCAAGCGCGGCGGCCCCGGGGCGAACGGCGGCGCGACGGGCGGAGCGACGTTGTTCGCCTCACGAGATCCCTGCTGAGCGGGCCGGGGGGCGATCTGACTCACCTGCGCGCGGCGGAGGCTCGCCGCCGACCCCTCGGCCCGCCGCGCCTGCGCCCCGCCGCCGAGAGAGGACGGTCATCTGCCTTGTCAAGAGCAGTGTGGTCATGCGCGCGTTAAGAAGATGAGCAGCATCGTTAAGAACTATTGAGTTGGTCCGCGCCTCATGGCGCGATCAGGGCGTCGCGCCTTCCGCGCGTGGACATCGTGCTCTACGGGCATGGCTTTTTACAAAGTAGGTTGACGCTGAGGGAAGCCCTGATAACCCTCCTGGGCACACCGGACTTCCACGCTCCGGCGCTGTGCGCCGGCGGCGATCCCGCCGCGCCTGCAGCGGCGAGCGCGATCGGCGACGTGTGCCCGGCGGCCGGGGCTGACCCGCCTGCCGGGCGCGCGGCGCGCCGGCGGCGGCCTGCACGCGCGCCGCGCGCGGTGACGCGCAGAGAACAACCAACGAGGGAGAGAACGACATGCCTATGAATTGGTCCAGGCTCTTGGGCCTAACCCCCGCTCTGGCGACCGCATTCCTCACCGCGTGCGGCGAGCCCGCGCCGGGCGGCGACGCCGAGGCCGTGGAGCGCGCGTCGAGCGCGCTCACCGCGCAGGATCGGCTCAACCTCTGCGCCCAGGATCCGCGCGTGATCGCGGGGCTCGTCTCCGCGCAGGTCTGCGCGGGCGCGGACATCTTCTTCCGGGAGACGTTCGAGGGCAACGGCCGCTCCTGCGGCACCTGCCACCCCGTCGCGAACAACTTCACGATCGACGTCCCCTTCATCAACGCGCTCGACGCGAGCAACCCGGACGATCCCCTGTTCGTGGCCGACAACGACGCCGACCTCGCGGGGCTCGAGACGCCCAGCCTGAGGGCGTTCGGCCTGATCCTGGAGAACGTCGACGGGTTCGAGGATCTCGACAAGAAGTTCTCGCTGCGCAGCGTCCCGCACACGTTGTCCCTGGCGCTCACCATCACGCCCGATCCGGCGGACGGCTCGTCCAATCCGCCCGTGCACCGCACGGGCTGGTCGGGAGACGGCGCCCCGGGCGACGGCTCGCTCCGCTCGTTCCTCACCGGGGCGATCAAGCAGCACTACCCGACCGATCTCGCGAGGGATCCCGGGGTGGCGTTCCGGCTCCCGACCTCGCAGGAGCTCGACCTCGTGGATAGCTTTCAGCGGAGCCTCGGCCGGCTGAACGAGCTCAATCTGCAGCAGGTCAACCTCGCGGATCCCGACGCGAACGACGGGCGGCTGGCGTTCATGGACCCGGCGCGGGGCCGCTGCAACGTGTGCCATTTCAACGGGGGCGCCAACCACCAGACCTCGGGCTTGAACCGCAATTTCGACACGGGGACGCGGCTCGCCCCGCTCTCCCCGTTCGACCCGGAGGGGGACGGGGTCTTCGACGGCGGGTTCGGCGACCAGAACCTGACCACGCCCACCTTCGACGTCCTCGGCGATCTGGACCCCGCGACCCTCACCGGCTTCGGCAACGGCGAGTTCAACACGCCGCCGGTCATCGAGGCCATCGACAACCCGCCGTTCTTCCACACGAACGCCTTCGGGTCCGTCGAGGCGGCGATCGCCTTCTACACCGGGCCGCAGTTCCTCGCCTCGCCGGCGTCGGACGAGCTCATCGCGCAGTTCGGCACCCCGATCACGTTCGGCTTCAACGACATCAACAACATGGGGCGGTTCCTCCGCGTCCTCAGCGCCGCGTTCAACCTCGACATCGCGAAGCAGCGCCTGCAGGCGGCCCACACGCTGGTCAACCAGTTCCACGACACGAGGGCCGACGTCCAGTACGGCCTGCTCAATCTCGCCCGGGTCGAGATCGACGACGTGCTGGAGCTCTTCAGCGCGCCCGAGCTGGCGACCCCGCTGCACCCCGTCGCCGCGACCCGGCTCCAGGAGGCGAAGAGCGAGATCGCGGCGGGCCTCGCCGCGACGAGCTGGTCGCAGCGCCAGAGCCGGATCTCGACGGCCCTCTCGCGGGTCCAGAACGCGCGGGATCAGTTCGGGTCCAACATCAACTTCCAGCTCGGACAGGGCAACCTGATGTATTGACGCCGCGCCTGCCGCGCTCGCGGCGGGGAACTTACGGTCTCTCCGCGGTCCTCACGATCTCGCGGCGCTGACACGCTCCGGCCCGCCGCCGGGCGCGCTCGACGGTATTCGGCGCGCTCCGGCGGCGCCTTGCTCTCCACGCCACGCGGCGTAGTCTTCGAGAGAGGGGCGCTCATGGTGGGGCGAGGTTCATCACGTCAGCATTCCGGCGTCCGAGCTCGGCGCCGAGGGGCGCGACTGGTCATGCAGGGCAAGCGCTCGGGCGCTCACGAGGGCGCCCGGGCGACGCGCGCTCGTCTCGTCGGCTCGACCGGCGCTGCAGCTCGGAGGCCGCGGCGCCGGCTCGACCGCTCCGGTCGTTGACCGCGGGGGAGGGACCTCGGCGATGCCGACGCGGACGCGCTTCGAGGCCACGGCGAGGATAGGTTACGCCGCGCTCACCCTGCTCCTCGCGGTCGGCATGGCGTTCTCGATTCGACGGTTCTCGTCCGTGACCGACGAGCAGATCGCCTGGATCCGCAACAAGGAGAACGATATCTCGCTCGTGGAGCGCCTCCGGTGGAGCGGCGAGCTCATCGTGTCTCATGGCAGGGGCTATCTCCTCTCCGGAGATCGCGAGCTCCTCGCGGAGGCCCACGGAGCGCGGGCGCAGTTCGAGGAGAACGTCCGCGCGCTCCGCGGCAGGGCGCTCAGCCCGACGTCTCTGGAGCTCGTGGGGGAGATCGAGCGGGAGGCCAGGAATTTCATCCGGCTCCAGGACGAGCTGTTCGCCGCCCGGCAGCGGTCCGAGGACATGCGTCCGCTCGTGCGTCGGTTCGACGCGGAGCTGCGGCCGCGTCGCGGCGAGCTCGACGTTCACGTCGCGCGCCTCGTCGAGCACAAGCAGGACGTCGTTGAGCAATGTTATGACATCGCGAAGAGCGAGCGGGTCCGGCTGGAGAGGCGGCTGTACGGCGTGCTGGGCTTGCTCGTGCTCACCGGCGTCGGGATCGCGTGGTACTTCACGAGGCGGCTCGGCGGCTTGTACCACCAGGTGCGGGAGGCGCGCGAGGCGGCGCGCAGGGCGGTGGCCGCCCGCGACGAGCTCATGGGCATCCTGGCGCATGACCTGCGCAACCCGCTCGGCGCCATCACGGTGAAGGCCGCGATGATGCGGAGGGGAGCCGACTCCGAGCGGACACGGCAGCACGCGGCGTCGATCGAGAACGTCGCGATGCGCATGGAGCGCCTCATCAGGACCATGCTCGACGTGGCGATCATGGAATCTTCCAGGTTCTCCGTGACGCCGGCGCCGTGCGCGGTGGACGACCTCGTGCGCGAGACCGTCGAGATCTTCGGGCCCCTCTCCGAATCCAAGCAGATCCGGTTCGAGCAGCGCGTGAGCGAGCCCGGGCTCGCAATCCACGCGGAGCGGGAGCGGGTGCTCCAGGTGCTGTCGAACCTGCTCGGGAACGCGCTGAAGTTCACGCCGCAGGGAGGTCACGTGACCCTCTCGGTGGATCGGGAGGAGGCCATGGTCCGCTTCTCCGTCGCCGACACGGGGCCCGGGATCCCTCGCGAGAACCTCGCGAGCCTCTTCGAGCGGTTCTGGAAGGACGAGGCGCCCGGGGAGAAGGGCACCGGGCTCGGGCTCTACATCGCGAAGGGGATCGTCGACGCGCACGGCGGCCGCATCTGGGTGGAGAGCGAGGTCGGGCGCGGCACCCGGTTCTACTTCACGCTCCCGATCGCCGATCCTGCCGCGCGCGAGGCTCCCGCCGCGGAGGTCGGCGCGCCGCTGCACCCGGCGTGAGGGCGCGTTGTCCTGGTTCCGCCTGTCAGGATTCTTGGCAGGGATCACGGTGAGAGAAGAGAGATTTCAACCCGAAGGCGCAAAGACGCAAACCAGAATTTTCTCTGTATTTTTGCGCCTTTGCGCCTTTGCGTTGAAATCTCTCGAGATCCCTGGCCAAGCTTGTGAGCCACGGAACTCCACCCGAGACCGCGACTAGCCGAGGCGCAGCGGCGCGGCGGTGACGTAGGCGAGCAGCTCGTCCTCGTCGTCGCTGACCAAGCGATGGACGCCGTCCTCGCGGCCGTGGCGCTGGACCTGCAGCGCGCCGGCGGAGGTCCGCACGAGGACGGCCACGCGCGCGAAGCCGCGCACCGCGGCCGTCCGGAGCCGCAGCGTCGCGTCTTCGAACCTCCGATCGTTTCGCCCCGGGGCCGCTCGAATGTCCAGGAGCAGCGACAGCGCGCTCCGATCGAAGAAGGCGAGCGCCTCGGCGATCTCCTGGCACTCCTGCTCGATCTGCTCGATAGAATCGAACGGCTCCGCGGTCCGCGCGACCCTCACGAACCTCGCCGTGTGATCGACGGTCACGACGAAATGAGCGTTGCGCAGGACCTCGGACATGAGCGCTGCACCATTGTAGCGTGGATCCCGGGCGCTCGGGATGACCACGCACGAGAAGACCCCGTGAACCTGGAGGCGCCCGCGTGCAGGTCGCTCTGAAAGGGGCGGCTGCGGACCGCGGCGGTGCGCGGCCTCAATGGCCGATGGGCGTCAACGATCCCCACCCAGTTCGCTCTCGATGTTGGTATGCTCCAGGAAGTCGCGACCATGAGCCAGAGGAACAGCAAGGCGCGCCCAGCTCGCCCCGCGGCCGGAAAGAAGGGCCGACGAGACGCCCACAAGGACGCCGCGGGGCGCGTGCACCTCGCGGTGCATCGCGACCCCGCGAGCGGGAACGAGCGCGTGGCGCTCAGGAGTCCGGTGTTCCGGGAGGCGTGGCAGAACGACGTCGCGACGGCCGCGGCCAATACTGCCTATGCCGTCCTGCGCGGGGAGCCGAGCGTGGAGGGCGCGATCGAGCTGGCGCGGAACGCGATGGAGGCGACGTCGCGGCTCGCCGCGGGGCTCCTGGCGCGCGCGCCCGGCGGCTCGGTGGCGTGCAGGGCGGGATGTGACCATTGTTGCCATCAAGCGGTCGGGGTCACGCCGCCGGAGGCGCTCGCGATCGTCGACCACCTGAGGACAACCTTGTCGAACGCAGCGCTCGCGCATGTGGCTCGTCGCGTGGCCGAGCGTCACGAACGGACGCGAGGTTTGCCGTCGGCAGAGCGGTTTTCTCCGGACCACCCTTGCCCTTTCCTGGAGTCGGGGCGGTGCTCGATCTACGAGGTTCGACCGCTCGCCTGTCGAGGAATGAACTCGCTCGACGCGGCGGAGTGCGCGACCAGGCTGCGGGACCCCGAGGCGCGGGCGGCGTTCCTGGCGGGCGGCGCGGGGAGCCGCTCGTTCATGGAGCCCATCCGCGCTTTCCACGCCATCAGCGCCGGTCTGCAGCTCAGCCTCTCCGAGCTCTTCCGCCTCGACATGCGCCCCTTGGAGCTGACGGCGGCCGTACACCTGCTCCTGACCGGGCCGGGCTCGCTCGCCGACGCGTGGATGCGCGGGCAGCGGCCCTTCGAGCCGGCGCGCGGCGCCGACCAGGGAAAGGATCCCGGCCTGGGCGAGCCCAGCGGAGCGCTGGGCCTCGCGCCCGGCCGGGATCCGTGAGCGCTCAGGCTTTGAGCTCGGTGAACTCACCCGGCTTGGTGATGCCGGCGTCCGCGTTCCTGCTGTCGAACTGCCCCCACCTCTCGACAGGCCCGCCGCCTGGAGCCGTGCACCCGACGGCGTTCATCAGCGTCACGTAGAGCTTGTTGATGGGGACGTTGCCGGTGTTCGAGCCCGTGCCGAAGCCGACGCTGGTGTCGTTGCCCGTGCAGTCCGCCTCGCTGTTGCCGGTGCCGAGCCTCCCGCCCTCGAGATTCACGACCTGGCCCTGCTTGAGGTAACCCCCCGCGCTGCCCGCGATCACGATCGGCAGGTTGTTCGTGTTGTGGGCGTTGCCGTCGGCCAGCTCCGGGAGCCACATCGTGGCGGTGTTGTCGAGCAGCGTGCCGTCGCCCTCCACGATGCTGTCGAGCAGGGTGACGAGCCGCACATACTTGCGCGCGTACCAGGCGTCGATCTCCGCGATCATGTCGAGCACGCCGTTCTTGCAGGTCCCGCCCACCTCGAACGACCCGTTCCGGTGCGAGAGGCCGTGGTGGTCGGCGTCGTGCTCGATGCCGTCCCACCCGAAGGTCACGTAGCCGGGATATGCGAGGATGATCGACCGGTTGATGTCGCAGATCATGCTCAGCGCGATGAGGTTCATCATCATGTCCCCGCCGGCCGTGAACGAGGTCGCCTGGCCGCCGCCGAACCCGCCGCCCGAGCTGGCGGCGTCGACCGCGCTGGCCGTGACGCCGTTCGCGACCGCGGTCGCGTCGTTGCACGCCGCGGGCGTGAGCTTCTGCTCGGTGTCGCGGAGCAGATCGAGCCAGTCGCTGATCCGGCGCTGGTCGGCCTGGCTCATGTTGAGCGACTGGTAGCTCCGGAGATCTTCCCGGACGAGATCGATGGCGCTCTGCCCGCGGCGGACGCGGTAGTCGCCCTCGGTCATCGCCCCGCCCCCGAACAACCCGGTGAGCTGGTTGTAAACCGTCTTCGGGTTGACCACGGCCGGGAAGGCGGTGTTCGGCGCCGAGAAGGACAGCACCTCCTTGATGCTGGTGCTCGCCCGGCCTACCGAGAGCACCAGCGGGCTCGCCCCGCCGGGGTTGATCTGCTTCGCGATCTCGTGGTCGAGCGAGTGGGACGTCGCGTACCGCGTCGTGTCGTCGTTGATGAGCGCGCAGGTGAGCTTCGAGCCCATGGCCTGATCGTGCGGGTCGATGGTCTGGATCTCCGCGTAGGAGTTGAACATCTTCAGGCCGCGCGGGAACAGCAGCTTCGACACGAACGGGGTCAGCCCCGCGAGCGTGGTGCCCGCGAGGTGCTCGGCCGCGAGGGGGCCGTTCTCGATGGTCGGGAACCAGCGGTTCGTGAGGCACCCGTTGTGCGTGTAGAAGATCACGAGGCGCCTGGGCGCCGGCGGCGCGGACTGCGCCTTCACCTCCCGCTCGTGCACCGAGCTCAGGAACGGAGCCGCGAGCGCGGCGCCTGCGACACCCTTCAGAAAGACTCTGCGCTTCATTGGCTTACTCCAGTTCGACGGCTCGGGTTCGGAACGACGGAGACTGCGTGAGGTCCGTGACGAGATCGAGCACCGTGTATCCTCCGGCGGTGATCCTCTCGGCCAGGTCGTTCACGGTGCACGAGTCCAGCGGGTGACCGTCGCGCTCGTAGGCATACGAGACCCACTTCTGCGCGTAACGGCGCTGCGCGTTCGGGGAGGCCGCGAGCCTCGCCATCAGGTCGGCCGGGCTCGCGACCTTCACGGGCTCCCCGTCGATGCGCACGTCCGCGACCGTGTCGATCGGCGCGCCGGTGGACGCTTCGTGCGTCTGCCACCGCCCCACGGCGTCGTACGCCTCCATCACGAAGCCCGGCGGGTTGATGTAGGTGTGATGGCACCCGGCGCAGCTGGCGCCCGCCGTCTGCGCGTCCACGCGCTTGCGGTTCGTGTCGAGATCTGCGCCTTCCGGCAGCGGTGTCTCGAGCGCGCCGGGAGGTGGGGTGCCCGGGTCGATGCCGAGCACGTCCTTGGTGATGAACACCCCGCGGAGGATCGGCGAGGTGCGGTTGTACGACGAGTACGCGTTGAGGAAGCCCACCCGCGTGAGGAACCCCGGCCGCTGCGTCGCGTCGAGCTTGACCTCCTGGAGATCGGACCCGAACTCCGCGGGGTTGAGCCCGTAGAGCGGCGCCGTCGCGGCGTTCACGAAGGCGATCGGGCTGAGGAAGAGCTCCTGGAATGTTCCGCCGCGCGCAAAGACCACGTGATCGAAGAACCGCTCGGTCTCTTCCGCCATGATCGGGATGAGCGAGCGATCGAACACGGGGAAGAGCGCCGTGTCCCTCTGCGCCGAGTCCCAGCGCGTGTCCGCCCCCAGCTCCAGGTAGTATCGATGGAAGGCAGCCACCATCTGCCGGGCCCTGGGGTCGTCCAGCATCCGCTGGGCCTGCGCGAGGATCTGCTCCGGGGTCGACAGCTGCCCCTGATCGGCGGCCTGGTCCAGGGCCTCGTCCGGGATCGTCCCCCAGAGCATGTACGAGAGGCGAGACGCGACCTCGTGGCTCGAGAGGACGAAACGCCCGGCGCCGTCCGATGTCTCCGTGATCTCCGCGCGCTGGATGAACGAGGGGGAGATCAGGAACATGTACAGCAGCGCCTCCGCGACCTCCTCCGGAGCTCCGCTCGGGGTGATCTGGGGGCCCTTCGCCACGATCGCGTCGAACCTCGCCACCTCCGCTTGCGTCAGCGGCCGTCGGAACGCGCGCCGCCCGAACTCGAGGATCGTGTCGTGCAAACACGCGGCGCCGTCACCGCTGGGCGTGCACTTCAGGAATTTCCTCTTGAGCGCGGGGTCGGCCATCACCTGCGCGGCGATCATCTCGGCCACGGACCTGTAGGCGCTCCAGCCCAGATCCGTGAGGCTGCCTGCCTGGTCGGTCGCCAGCAGCGTCGAAGGCGCCACGTTGCCAGAGGCGGTCAGCGCCGTGACGCCCAGGAGATCGCGGATCGTCCTGTCGTACTGCGCGTTCGTCAGGCGCCGGATCTGAGAGGTCGACGCAAGCCCAGACGTGCACTCCGTGCCTCCGCCTGGAGCGCCGGGAGAGCCGCCCGGCGTGTCGCCCGTACCGCCGGTGGGACCGTCTCCGCCCGGCCCCCTGTCGGCCGGATCGTCTCCCATGGAACCCATACAGCCAGCCGCGAACATCGCGGCGACAATGATGCCGCTCCTCCAGGTGTACATCGCGCTCACCTCGGGTGTTTATGTCCAGCTCAAAGAACCCAGACGGAAGCAGCGAGGGCGGTATTTGCGGCCATCACGCGAAGGCCGAACGACGCCATGCTCCTCGCGTCAAGGTTATCTCATGCCTGCGCGATGAATGGCAATCCCGTGTCGGGGGCTGTTCTCCTCTTTCCTGCGTTCAGCACTCGAATTTTCCATCGAGGCATCCGGGGACGTTTACGCGTTCAGCCTCGGAAGACATCCGGGGACATTCCGACGTTCAGCCTCGAAGGCAGCCGGGGACATTTCGACGTTCAGACTCATGAGTGGACCCCCCTCTGCGACCGCGCAGCGCCGCCCCGCGCGCGCTGTTGTAGACGACGCAATCGCAGCTCGACGTCTCGGACAGGTTCATCTCGCGCGCCAGCGCCTGCATCGCCGCGGAGCCCAGCCAGGCAGCCTCGGTGAACACCGCGAGCGGATTGCCAGCGAAGGGCCGGTCCGTGAACACATCACAGAGCCGGTAGCGCAGCGTGCGCATGCTCAGGAGGGTTGTTGTCGTGGGGCCGCGGAGTGAATGCGGCGCCTTCAATGCGTGAATCAGGCCGCGCTACGCCTTGGCGAAGGCCGACAGGCGGCGCAGCAGCCCGGAGAGCTGGGGATACATGTCCCGGTAGATCCCGAGGAGCGCCGCGTAGCGCCGCCGGCGCTCGGGATCCGGCTGGAAGGTCGCGGTGGCAGCCCCGCGCATCGCCTTCGCGGCCGCCTCGATGCTCCCGGCCAGCCCGGCGCCCGCGGCCGCGCACATGGCGGCGCCCAGGCAGGCCGCCTCGACCGTCTCCGACCGCTTCAGGGCGACGCCCGTCGCGTCGGCCATGACGGCGCACCAGAGGTCGCTCTCGGCGACGCCCCCGACCGCGGCGAGCTCCGCGACCTCGACCCCCGCCGCGCCGCGCATCAGATCCAGCACCAAGGCCTGCTCCAGCGCCACGCCCTCGATCAGGGCGCGGTAGACGTGCCCGCGCCCGTGCGCGTCGGACAGGCCCAGGATCGCGCCGCGGGCGTCGGGGTCCCAATAAGGGTTCATGGCGCCCTCCCAGTAGGGCAAGAGCAGCAGGCCTTCGCTGCCGGGCGGCAACGACGCCGCCTCCGCCTCGATGGCGGCCATCGCGGCCCGATCGCGCGGGTCGACGCCGAGCTGGCGGCGCAGGTACCAGTCCGAGAGCAGGGCCCCGCTGCGCAGGCTGCTCTCCAGCACGTAGCCGCGGCCGGAGGCGCTGATCATCGTGCGCCACGCCGGGTCCTGCCGCGGCTCCGGGCTGAAGACGCCGAAGACCACGGCCGTGCCGAGGTTCAGGTAAGCGCGCCGCGGGTCCAGGGCGTCGACGCCGAGCCCGGCCACCTGGCCGTCGCCGCCGCCGGCGAGCACCGGCGTGCCCGCGCAGAGCCCGGTGGCCGCCGCCGCGGCCGCCGACACCACGCCGAGCGGCGCGCCGGGGGGAAGCGCCTCCGGCAGCCGGTCGGGCGTGACGCCGACGGCCCCGCAGAGCTCCTCCGACCAGCGGTGCGCGACGATGTCGAAGAGCGCGAGCGGGTCGGCGCTCGCCCAGCTGGTGCGGGCGCGCCCGGTCAGGGCCAACACGAGGTAGGCCTGCACGTCGCAGAAGAGCGCGGTGCGGCGGTGCGTCTCCGGCTCCTCCTCGGCAAGCCAGGCGATCTTGGGCAGCGCCGGGCCAAAATCCGCGGCCTTCCCGGACAGCGCCCTCAGCCGGCCCTCCCCGATGCGGCGCACCAGGGCGCCGAGCTGCCCCCGCGCGCGCCCGTCCAGCCAGAGCATGGCGGGGCGGAGCGGCGCGCCGTCCGCGTCGAGGCAGGCGAACGTCTCGCGCTGGTGTGCGATCGCGAGGCCCGCGATGCGGCCCGGGTCCACCGCGGCGGTGACGTCCGCGACCGCCCGGCACAGGGCGCCCCACCAGTCCCGGGGATCCTGCTCGAACCGGTCGGGCGCCGGCCGCGCCAGCGAGAGCGGCGCCCGGCCGGCGGCGTGCAGGCGCCCCCGCGCGTCGAAGGCGACCGCCTTGGCGGCGGTGGTGCTCAGGTCGATGCCGAGGACGAGATCGGCCCGCATGGCGCCCGTCAGCGACCCGGAAGGTGTGATTGACAAGCGATCACCGGCGCAGCTTACATGCGGCGTCGCGCCGGCACAATCTTCGGTCCGGCGCGACGGACAGCGGCGGGGCGGCGAGAAGAGGAGCATCCAAGGTGCGCGCAACGTTCATTCACGGCATCCGCGACGTCCGGCTCGGCGAGATCGAACCTCCCGCGCCGCGCGACGGCATGGTGACGATCAAGGTCGCAGGCTGCGGGATCTGCGGCAGCGACCTGCATTATTATCTCGAGGGCGGGATCGGCGCGGCGCAGGTCCGGGACCCCTTCGTGCCGGGGCACGAGTTCGCCGGCTGGGTCGCCCAGGACTACCCGGCGCTGGGCCTGTCCAGGGGGCAGCTGGTCGCCGTCGACCCCGCGCACGCCTGCGGCGGCTGCGAGTGGTGCCAGCGCGGCCACATGAACCTGTGCCCCTTCGTGGAGTTTCTCGGCGCGCCGCCGCTCCATGGCGCCATGGCGGAGCGGCTGTCGGTGCACCCCGAGCAGGTCGTGCCGCTCCCCCCCGGCTTCTCGGTGCGCCGGGCCGTGATGCTGGAGCCGCTGGGCGTCGCGGTCCACGCCATCGACCTGGCGCGGCCGCGCCTGCAGGAGACGGTGGTGGTGCTGGGCTGCGGCCCGATCGGCCTGTGCCTGGTGCAACTCGCGCGCCTCTCGGGGGCCGACCGCGTCTTCGCGGTCGACCCCGTCGCGTACCGGGCGGAGGCGGCGCGCCGGCTGGGCGCACACGACGTGGCGCCGACGTTCGCGGCCGTCATGGGGTGGACCGGCGGCCGGGGCGTCGACCTCGTGCTCGAGGCGACGAACTCGCCCGACGGCTTCCACCACGCGGCCGAGGCCGCGCGCATCGGCGGGCGCATCCTGCTCGCGGGCATCCCCGAGGGCGACCGCTACGCGCTGCCGGCGGCGCTGTGCCGGCGCAAGGGGCTGAAGGTGAAGTTCTCCCGGCGCATGGGGCACGTGTACCCGCGGGCGATCCGGCTGGTCGCCGAGGGGGCGGTGGACGTCGACTCCATCGTCACCCACCGCTTCGACCTGTCGGACGCCGCGAAGGGCTTCAGCCTGCAGGCGGACTGCCAGGATGGCGCGCTGAAGTCGATCATCGTTCCGGAGGACGGCGACACGCCGTTCTGATCCGGGCCGCCCCGGGGCGCAGCGCCCCGGGGCGACAGGCCCGGATCATCGGGCGCTGGCTCAGGGCGTTCCGGTGTACGTGAACTCGAGGATCGCTCCCGGGTTCTCCAGGGCCGTCGTGGCCCCGCCGGTCGGTCCGCTCGTGTTCCCCGCGGTGTCGGTGATCACATAGAGTGTCTTGCGGTCCGGGCTCATCGCGAGGTCGCGGTACCGGTTCGTGCTCTTGAAGAGGACGGCGGGCTCACCGACCACGGACTTCCCGTTCGGGCTCAGCTTCACCCGGTACAGCGCGCCCTTCTTGAGGGTGGTCATCAGGAGAGAGTTCCCCCACCCGGGGATGCCGTTCCCGGCGCGGTAGTAGTGGAGCGAGGAGGGCGCGATCGTCGGCCAGCAGATGTACTGGAGGAACCCGCACGCCGGATCGAAGTACTCGTAGTCGTTCGGGACCGTGAAGAACGTGATGAGCGGCTCCTTGAAGGGGAGGGTGAAGGCGCTCTCCAGCTGGCGCGGGACCGAGGGAGGGGGCGAGTAGTCGTCCCACACGAGCGACTCGCAGGACTCCGGGCTCGAGGCCGACCAGTTGTCGTACGTGTAGGCCTGGTCGTCCTGGTAGCCTGCCACGTGGGGCCAGCCGTAGTTCTTGCCGGGCTTGATCAGGTTCAGCTCGTCGTCGCTCTTCGGCCCGTGCTCGTTCGCATAGAGCTTGCCACCCCGGCCGAACGTGAGCCCCTGCGGGTTGCGATGGCCGTACGAATAAATGTGGCTGCGGACGCCGTCGATCCGCGGGTTGTCGTACGGGATCGAGCCGTCGAGGTTCAAGCGCAGGATCTTGCCCTGGTACGTCTGCCAGTCCTGCGCCGCGACCTGGGCCGCCGTGGGCAGGTCCTGCGCGCGGATGGGCAGGCACTTCCTGCCGAACTGGTTGTTCCCCTGGTCCCCGATCGTGTAATAAAGCTTGCGATCAGGGCCGAACAGGAGCCGCGCGGAGTTGTGATCGTCGCTCCCCGGCAGGCCGGTGATGATGTCGACAGGGCTGCCCAGGCTCTGGGTCGCCGCGCTGTACGTATAGCGGCGGATCTTCGTCCTGCGGTCCACGGCCGCGCTGGGATCGACGTCGTAGGTGAAGGAGACGTACACGTAGTCTCTGCCCTTGCCCTCGAGCAGATCCGGGTGCAGCGCCAGGCCCAGCACCCCGTCCTGTCCGCCGGACTGGAACGCATCCGCGATGGCGACCGCGGGCGTCAGCGCGCCGCTCGTCGGGTTCACGCGAACGATCCGCTTCGCCGTGCGCTCGGTCAGCCACAGGTGGCCGTCCGGCCCCCAGATGATCCGCATCGGATACGACAGGTCTCGCAGGATCTCGCGCGAGGTAAAGGCCTCCTCGCCGGCCGGGCTCGCGGGCCCCTCGTCGTCGAGCTCTCCGGTGTCGAGGTCTTCCGCGTCTTCCGCGTCTTCCGCGTCTTCCGCGTCGAGCGCCTCGCCGTGGGCGTCGACCGGCTCGACCAGGGGATCGACGGGGGCGCACCCGGCGAAACACCACGAAGCCGCGGTGAGCAGACCAACCTGAGCCAGGAAAACAGCTGGGTCGCGTGAGATGAAGAGAGACATAGGACTACCTCACTGTTTCTTTCAAATGACGGCCGTGGACGAGCCCCACCGATCCAGGGCACGGCGGGCGTGCTGGAAGAGCTCTCAGACTAAAACCGAGGATCACATGGCATCCCGGTAAGTTGTGTCCTGGTTAGGCCAAGGTCTTAACTATAACAAACACGGAGGGGGGCCGTACTGTCAAGTTGAATCGGTGTTGGAGCACGGATGACACGGCGCGAGCGAGGCGCTCATTTCATGGCACATCGTGGCACGGACATTGCGGCGGTTACGGGCGCCTGTGGAGCGTCGTTGGTCGGGTGCGTCGGTGCGTCGAGTGCGTGAGGTGCGTCAGGTGCTCCGCGCCAGGGCGCGAGCGGGCCGGCGTCGCCCGGCGCGTGGGTGAACGTGTGCGCTTTGGGGGAGCCCGGCCAGGCGACGCAGCCACTCCCGAAAGCTGTCGCCGGCCCGCGGGGGCGCGCTATGGCGGCGCAGCAGCTCGTCAGAGAGCCTAGAGCGACAAACGGGTTGAACCAGCCTGAAACGAGCAGAATTCGAAGCGCCAAGGACGCCAAGGACGCCAAGGACGCCAAGAAGAAGAGAATATCTTGGCGTCCTTGGCGCCTTGGCGTCCTTGGCGCTTGAGCTCGCGATCGGTGCCCTAGGAGGCGACCGAGCCGCGGCGCGCCCCTGGGTTGCCCCGCCACAGGGAGGTGGCCTCGGTCTCGAGGCCTTGCAGGTTCCGCTCCTGATCGCGGAGGTCAGCGCGCATCGCGGCGACGTTCCTGGGAAGCTGATCCAGCGGCGCCGGCACCTGATCGGCGGGGCCGAGCCGGCGGAGCCGCTCCTCGGACTCGTCGAGGTAGGCGCCGGCGCGCCGGTGCGCCGCGCGGGCCGCGGCCAGGAACTGGAAGCGCCAGGTGGACGAGGAGGCGGTCCGGGCGCTGGCGAGCCACGTCTTCATCGCGGCGAGCTGGCTCGATCCGCCGCGGATCGCCGCGAAGATGGCGTCCAGGTAGTCGGTACCCGGCATGTCGAAGCTCACCGCCGAGCTCCCCGCACGCGAACGCCGCTGTTCGGTATCCTGGCTCTCATCCGGGGGCTCCGCCCATGGTCAGGGGGCGCTCGCTCCGGCCCGGGGGGCGGGAGGAGTCGAGCGCTGGACGAGCCTAGCATGGCGTGTGGCCCCTGCGCCGCGGGGGCGGCGTGGATCCCGCGGCCAGCGCGGCTAAGGTGCCCCCATGCGCGACGTCTGCTGGCGCTGCCGGCGCCCCCGCCCGGTCTGCTACTGCGCGCTCCTGCCCTCGCTCCCGACGAGGACGCGGGTCGTGCTCCTCCAGCACCCGCGCGAGCGCCGGGTGGGCATCGGCACCGCGCGCATGACGCACCTCGCGCTGCCGAACTCCGAGCTGCACGAGGGGGTGGTGTTCGAGGACGACGCGCGCATCGCCGCGCTCGCCGGCGATCCGACGACGGCGGTGCTCTTCCCCGGCGGAGACGCGCCCCCGGCGGGCCGCGCGCCGGCGCCGCCGGTGCGGTCGCTCATCGTCATCGACGGCACGTGGTGGCAGGCGAAGAAGATGCTCGCGCGGAACCCGCGCCTGGCCTCGGCGCGCCGCATGGGCGTGATCCCGCGGGCGCCGGGCAACTACCGCATCCGCAAGGAGCCCCGGCCCGAGTGCCTCGCCACGGTCGAGGCCGTGGCGAGCGCGCTGGCCGCGCTGGAGGACGAGCCCGCGCGCTTCGAGCAGATGCTGCGGGCCTTCGTGTTCATGGTCGACCGGCAGATCGACTACCAGGCGAAGAACGACGCCCCCCGGCGGCGGCGCGCGAAGGCGACCTCGCCGCTGTCGCCGCTGCGCCCGTATCTCGACGGCCCGGCCGAGGTGGTGCTGGTCGAGGGCGCGGCCAACCTCGGGCCGCCGGCGGCCGGCGGCGCGGCGCGGCCCGAGCTCGTGCACCTCGTGGCCAGCCGCGCGTCGGGGGAGCGCTTCGAGGCGTTCCTCCGCCCGCGCCGGCCGCTGGGGCAGGGGGTTTGCCACCAGATCGAGGTGCCCGCGCCGCGTTTGATGGAGGAGGGCGAGGACGCGGGCGCGGCGCTCTCGCGCTTCCGCGCGTTCGTCGGCGAGGGGAGCGCGCTCGGCGTGTGGGGCTCGTTCGTGGTCGAGCTGCTCGATCAAGAGGGCTTTTTTCAGGGGGGCTCCGCGCGTGTGCCCCTCCTCGACCTGCGCACGCTGGCGGCGCGGCACCTCGGGCGGCGGCCCGGCGGCATCGACAACGGGGCGCGGGCGCTCGGGGCGCCCGGGGGCGACGCGCCGCCGGCGCGGGGGAGCGGGCGGGCCGGGCGCACGGTGGGGTGGCTGGAGGTCGTCCTCGCGCGGCTTATCGCGCTCGCGCGGGAAGAGGTGGTATCAGCCGGCCACGAGGGGGCGGGAGGAGGCTGAAGGGGGAAGAGGCGGTATCGGCCGGCCACGAGGGGGCGGGAGGTGGGCTGAAGGGGAGCTCGCTGTGCGCGGCCCGACGGTCTCGCCTTGGACGTGTCCGACGTACGGACAGAGCCTCACGCCCCGCGGGCCCGGTCGATGAGGACGTGGTCGCTACTGGCCTGCGACGTAGAACACGCCCCGCAGATCCTCGGTCGCCGAGATGGGTCCGGGGTTGCCACCCGGGGAGCGCCAGGAGGTGACGCGGAACTGATAGTACATCCCAGGATCGAGGGGACCGCCGTACTCGACCGAGACCTCCTCGACGCCGCTCGCGCCCGGGATGCTCGGGCCGTCGCACTGCTCGTCGTCCGCCAGACACCACACGAGGTCGCCGTAGGCGTTGTAGACGACGACCGTATAGAAGTCCTCGCTGGAGTCGTCACCCCACCGGAGCGTGGGCGCGCTCGTCACCGGCTCGGGATCGGTCGCGCCTGGGCCGATCACCGGGAGCGCCTCGGTGATCTTGAATGCGTCCGGCAGCGATGTCTCCTTGCCGGGGCTGGGCATCTCCACGGTGACGAGCTGCGTGCCGGCGATGTTCGGATCGGGATCGCGGACGAGATCGTCGTCCTCGAACGCCGCCAGCACCACGTAGTTCCCTGCGGGGACGCCCGTGATGCTGAACTCGCCGCTCACGCTGGGCGGCCCGCTGAGCGGCGTGCGCAGCCCTCGCGGCACCTCGCCGCGCACGAAGGTGTCGTTGAAGGTGGACGCCACCACGAGCACGACGCTGGTGGTCGCGCCGCCTTGCGCGTTGACGATGTTGATCATGCCCGACACGGCGCCCAGCGCGGCCTCCGAGCGCGCCAGATCCACGCCCGAGAGCGCCGCGCCGCTCACCTCCGCGCTCGCCGGATCGAGCGAGAGCCCTGCCGCATAGCCGCTCACCGTGTAGCTGCCGGCGGGCACGTTGAAGATGGTGTAGGCTCCGCCGCGATCGGTCACCGCGCTGAACCCGGCGCCGCCGTCGTCCTCGGCGACGACGAGCACGCCGCCGGACGACCCGCTCGCGAGCACGGTGCCCGAGATGCTCGGCAGTCCTCGCTGCTCCTCGGGCAACGCGATCAGCGCGATGTCCGTCAGCGTGGTCTCGATGCTCCACCCCTCATCGCCGGAGGTCGCCTCGCTCGACGCGATCGGGAGCGCGGTGCGGAGCCCACCGGGGAAGGGCTGGTAATCCTGCGCGCTCGCCCGCAAGGTGAAGACGAGGTCCTCGATCGGCGCTCCGTCCTCCGCGCGGGGCACCGGCACCTCGAGCACGTAGCTCCCCGCGGCGTCGGTGATCGTCACGTCGGTGAGGGCTGACGCTTGATCGTCGAGCGCGAGCACGCGCGCGCCCTCGACGCCCGCGGTGGTCCCGGAGTCGAAGACCTTCCCCTTCGCCAGCACGGGCGGGTAACACGCATGGCCGCCCGCGACCAGCTCGGCGCAGGTGAGCCCGCCGGCGCACAGCGGCTGCTCCGGATCACACGCGCCGCCTTCGGCGATGCCGCAGAGCCCCGCGCCGTCCCGCGTCTTGCCGCAGACCGCGTCGTCGAGGCAATGGTCCGGGCCCGCCGGATCACACGCGCCGCCGGGCGGGATCTGGCAGGTGCCGTCGGCGCCGCACACCGCGTCGGTCGCACAGAAGTCCTTCGCGTCCCCGGCGCACGAGCCGCCGGGCGGAACTCGGCAGGCGCCGTCCTCGCCGCAGACGGCATCGTCGAGGCAGTAGTCGGTGCCGGCCGCATCGCAGGCGGCGCCGGGCGGCGCGTAACAGATGTGGTCTTCGCCCCCCGGCGCACACACGAGGCCGCTCGGGCAGCCGTCGTCCGGATCACACGCATCGCCGACCTTCTCCGGGTCAGGCCCGCAGCCAGACGCCCCCAGCGGGAGGGCAACGGCGACGAGCTGCGCAGCCAGCCGGGCGAACTTGGCAATCTTCATCGATGTGTACTCCATTCCGTGAAGAGATCGGTGGTCTGGTCTGAACACGACGCGCGGCGCGGCCGCCAGCGCGGCTCAGCGCTCCTCGGCCGCGATGATCTTGATCACGGGATCGAGGCGATAGCCGCTCTCCTCCTCGGTCAACGACCCCGCCTGATCGAAATCGAGCGTGAGGTGCAGCGTGTCGCCGGGGCTCACCTCGACTGCGCCCCGGGTGACGATCTTGAGCCCCGACTCCGAGCAGGAGGGGCAGGCGACCGGGCTCGTGACGTCGCCGTCGACGAGCTCGACGTCGGCGAGCACGAGCCGCACCTGCGTGATCTTGCCGGCGGGGATCTCGCCGGAGCCGAGGAGCTGCTCGGTCGCCGCAGCGTCGAAGAGATCCACCTTGGTCGCGCCGCTGAAGACCGTGACCCAGCCCTGCTCGTCCGCGAGCGTTTCCTCGGCAGGCTCGCCGTCGTCCGCCGGCGATCCCTCGTCGGCGTCGTCTTCGGCTTCCGCTCCGTCCCCCGCGACGTGGACGTTCACCTCGGTGACCGTGACCGAGAGGCGCCGCTGTGCGGCCGTGTCCGTGGTCCCCTCGGGCTCGGACGGGGCGGCGACCTCGAGGGGCTGCGCAGTGACGCCCACTTCGACGGTCGCATCGCCGCCGCCGCACCCCGTGATGGCGAGCGCGAAGAAGCCGAAGAGGACCACGTGCGATGAGAGAGCTCGCATACCAATCTCCTTGAGTAAGGGCGAAGACCGTGATTGTCGGCATCGCCTCTTCAGAGCAGCCGTTCCCCGAGCGGCCGCGGTTGCCCCCTACAGTGCTCGGGCGATTCCCCGACGGCTCAAGTTTCTTCAGGACCTCAGCCGCTCGCTCCCACGGCCCTGCCCGCCCGGTTTATTCCACTCTCGGCGGTGATGGGCAGCACGGTGCTCCACTGTGCTCAAGGCAAGGTAGGCGGTCTCCACCGTGGGGCCCCAGCCCCCGTGGGCTGCTCAAGGATCGAGATCGATGATCTCTGGACCGAGCGGGGTGCCCTGGCACGTGTTGTAGCCCTTGCGCAGGTCTCTCAGGCACTCGAGCCCTGGCTCACACTCGACGTCGCTCCTGCAAGGACCTTCGCCCGGGCCACACGAGTGCAAGACGACGCAGCGCAGGTCGAAGTCGGGGTCCGGCTGGCAGACGCCGTGGCCGTGCGCGGCGGAGAACGTGCAGATGCCGCCGCGGCACTCGAAGTCGTTGTCGCACGGGCCCCCGCCCACGCCGCAAGGGTTCGTGCTCGTGCAGATGTCCGAGGGGCGCATGCAGACGCTGACGGACTGAGGGAATCCGAACAGCGGCCCCGCGTTGCGCGCGCACGAGAGGCCGGCGCTGCACTCGCTCGTGGAGTCGCAGTGGCCCTCGCCGCGGTTGCAGAGGAAGTCGGTCGAGCAGAAGCTCGCGTGGCCCGGCGGGGGCAGGCAGACGTCCATCGCCGGGCTGAAGCCGAGGCGCGCACCCACGTCGGCCGTACAGAGCAGGCCGGACGCGCACTGCGCATTGCCATCGCAGTCGCCCACGCGGGCAGGGCACGAGCCCCCGTCGCAACGCTCCGCGCGGCCATCGCGAGGAGCACCGATGGTGTCCAGGATCCAGGTCGCGCCGTGGGACACGCGGGCGAACACGGTGATGCCCCCGCACCCGGTCTGCCCCCAGCTCGTCACGCCGGCGAGCGCCGCCGGCTTGTTTCCGAGCGGGAGCCGCAGGCTCGCGACGTTCACCCGGCGTCAGGGAGCGAGACCGCTCGTGGTCGACTCATGGGCTCGGGAAGGGGAACGGACGAGGAAGACCAGCTTGCGGCTCCCCGCCGGCGCCGTCACGGATCCGGCCACTCGAGCCGCATCTCTCCCCGGTAGGGCGTCGCCTTCCAGTGCCCGAGCAGGCGGCGCATGTGCTCCTGCACGCGCTCGACGAGCTCCACCGTCAACCAGCCGGGGGGCGTCCAGCCCGTCGCGGGCGCGTAACTCACGAGCTGCGCGACGAGCTTCTCCGCCGTCATTCCCTTCACGGCGCCGGTCAGCACCGAGACGACCCGCTCGACGAGCGCGGCCTCCTCGCTCTCGGCCGCCATCATGGCCTCGCCGGTGCGGTCGTTCAGCTCCGCGAGCGTCTTGCCCTTCGCCAGGTTCCCCCAGAACCCGCCGTGGAGCCCCGCCTCGGACTCGACGGCGAAGTGCAGGAGATCGTGGACGAGGAAGCTCCGCGTCTCGCACTCCACGCGGTCGCGCTGCCCGTTGTTTCGCACGATTTCGAGCTCATGCCGAGCATCAGAGATCTTCCGGAGCACGATCTGCATGCGCCATGGATACCACGCTGGGAGACGGGGACCCCTCGCCGGCAAGCCTTCGTCGGCCACCGGCGCGCGGACCCCGCGGGGCGCACGCCGCGCCGCACGTGCCGCTCTTGCCGGCCCCATCGGAGCGCTCCGCGAGCGGGCGCGCGCGGAGCGGTGCCGATCTCGACAGTGGAGCGGAGCAGGGTTGAGGCGACGTGGGCCTCGGGCGCGGGTGAGCGCCTGTAGGAAGGCGGGGCGCGGCGGGAGGGCCGGCTCCCCCTTGGAGCGCACGGTGAAGCCTGGTATCCAGTGCGCGGCGGTCCCTCACATGCTTCCAGGTCGAGCGTCGTCCAGCGTCGAGGCCAGGACCGTGACCGGCTCGGGCCTCGTGGACTCGGCCTGGCACAAGCGCACGCAGCTCCACGTGGCCCTCGTCGCCAGCCACCGCGAGAAGGCCGTGGTGTTCGTCCTTTCGCCGGACACGCCGATCGTCGTGGGCCGCGCGCCCCCCGCGGACCGCTGCATCGAGGACCCGACGATGTCGCGCGAGCACGCCCGCTTCACCCTCTCCGAGGGGCAGGTCTGGGTCGAGGACCTCGGCTCGAAGAACGGCACGATCGTCGGCGGCATCGCGTCGCGCGCGCCTCGCTCCAGATGGGCGACGAGGTGGTGCTGGGGAGCGTCGTGGTCCGGGTGCAGGTGCTCGGGGCGCAGGGGCAATCGCTCGGGCTCGTGGGAGAGGAGGCGTTCCGGCGCCAGGTGGCCGAGGAGCTCGCGCGCGCCCGGCAGTTCCGCCGTCGGTTCGCCCTGATGCTGGTGGACACACTCGAGGCGGCGGGCTGGAACCGGACCGAGGCGGCGAAGAAGCTGGGCATTCCGGTGCGGACGCTGTCGTACCGGATGCAGGTGCTGGGAGTGAAGAAGCCGGAGCCTTAGCCGGCGCCTGCGAGCAAGGCGGACGAGGAGGCGACCGGCCGAAGCTCCGGGATCGCCGGCAAGCGCTTGCCCGCCCTCGATGGCTCCGCGCCGGCAATCCTTTGCCCATCGGCAAGATCTTGCCGTGACCGCGACCGCTGATCTGGCTGCGTAGCCCGAAGCTGCGTGAGCCCGACCTCCCTGTGGTACCTGTCTACGCCTCCGATCTGCGCCCGTCGTTCCACGCATCTCGACGTGGGCGGTCGCCCGCACAGGCATGAACGGTGCAATGGCCCTCGGGTGCCGTTCAGCGTCGCGACCGTCGCGAGCCGGTGCGCCGGGACCTGCTCCCCGGAGACTTGCTCTTCGTCGCGTCACCGCCTCCCGATCGAAAGAGTCGAGGCCGCGGGGGGCCTTGAAGAGGCGGCCCACAGGAGCCTCGGTGTCGCCATCCGCCATGCGCGCGTCAGCGCATATCTACAATAGATCAGGAGAACCATGAATCGACAGCCTTTCCGCCAATCAGTGCTGCCCTCCCTGATCGCCGTGGGGCTGGTTACAGCACCGCTGGCATGCACGGGACGAACCCAGGAGCAGCGGCTCGCCGCGCCGTCCTCCGTGTCCTCGCAGCCGTCGCCTCGGCCGCGAGCCCTGGGTGACCGCTGCGAGAGAACGCAAAACAGCTGGATCTCGGAGGACGTCGCGAAGAAGATCCCGCTGCAGGAGGATCCCAGTAACCCGTACATCAAGATGACCATCCTCACGAGCGCGAACGACAACAACCGCAAAATCTTCAAGCCCGGAGTGTACTGGCTCGTCGCATTCCATGTCTCCTCGAAGGACACGCCGAACTGGGTCTGGGCCACCGTCGAGCACGTCAATAACCCGGGCCGCTGCGACTACACCGGCTGCAACGACTCGTACGGCTATACGACCCCCGACGGAGTGGAGCCTCATCAGGCCAAGAACTACACCGAGCCCCACACCACGTGCGACGACCTCCCTATACCGAGCTACACCTTCGACAACGGCAAACCTTACCCGGGCGGGGCGATCACCCCACAGCTGAAGGAGCTCCTCGACGGGCTCGGCATCGGGGGCGGCCAGCCGACGAGGTGCGCCCCGCAGCTCGGCGGGCATCCCCCGCGCTGCACGCCGTCCCCGGCGGACAGCGGCTGGCGCAGTTACCGGCTCAAGGGGTCGCAGGTGAACTTCACCGACTCCATGGGTCAGCCGACCAGGTTGGGCAACTCGGTGACGGAAGGTCGCACCGGGGCGGTGAGCTCGCGGCCATCCCCCGCTGCTCCCCGGGCACGTGTAGCGGACGGCCCGCCGGGAGTCGGGCCGCGCCGTCACAGCCGTGGATCGATGGGCTCGCTCTCCAGCGCGAGCACGCCGAACACGCACTCGTGCACCCGGTAGAGCGGCTCGCCCTCGACGAAGCGGTGGAGCGCCTCCAGCCCGAGCGCGTACTCCCGGAGCGCGAGCGCGCGCTTCGCCCCGAGCGCGCGGCTGCGCAGGCGCGCGACGTGCTCCGGCATCAGGTACTCCGGGCCGTAGATGATGCGCAGGTACTCCGGCCCGCGGCACTTGATCGCCGGCTGCACGAGCCCGCGCGGGCCGCGCACGACCCACTCCCACGACTTCACCACCATCCCCTCGCCGCCGCGCTCGACGAGCTCCGTCCAGAAGGCCACCGCCTGGGCCTCGCTCGCGGGATCCGACAGGTCGACCACGCGGTGAGGCGTCGGCGCGAAGAGCGCCGGATCCACCTCGCAGAGGCGCCCGAGCAGCCGCAGGTGGAAGCCGTGGTCCCGCGCCGCGTGCACCGCGCCCTCGCTCGCGAGCAGGTGGAACGGCGCGACCCGGATGTCGGCCAGCGACCGCACCGGCCAGCAGTAGCGCCGGTAGGCCGCGACATACCCCTCCATCGCCGCCCTGCGCGCGGCGTGCCGTTGCAACAGCGGCCGCGCGGACTCGTCCCGCGCCGCCGCCTGCTCGAGCGCCCGCACCGCCGCGCCGAGCGACGCGCGGCCCGACGCGCCCACGGCGGCGTACTGCCCGCGCAAGAGGTCCTGCGCCTTCGCCGACCAGGGCAGGATCTCCGCGTCGAGGCACGCCCAGTCCGTGTTGAGCTCGGCCCACAGGTCCGCGCGGTCCATCGCCGCGCGCACCCGGTCGACGAGCTCCCGGGTCCGCGCCTCGTCCGCGAAGAACGGCCTGCCCATGCGCGTCACGCACGCGCCGAGCGGCCCCTCGGCCACGCGGAAGCGCCTCGCTCGCGCCGCCTCGTCGCGGCACACGACCAGCACCGCGCGCGAGCCCATGTGCTTCTCCTCGCACACGACGCGGCCCACGCCGTTCTGCCGGAAGTAAGCGAACGCCTCCCGCGGGTGCTCGAGCAGCCCGCCGTCCTTCGCCGTCTCGCTCGGCGACATCGTCGGCGGCAGGTAGATGAGCCACCGCGGATCCACCGCGAACCGGCTCATCGCCTCGAGCGCCGCCGCCGCGTTCTCCTCGCGGATCGTCACCATGCCGTGCACCCGCGTCCGGATCGCGCGCCGGCCCCGGACGTCGTCGATGTCGAGCTCGTCGTGCGCCCGCGCCTCGGTCAACGCCCCGCTCCCCCCGCTCGCCCCGCGCGCGGGCGCGAGCGGCCGCTGCGGCTCGTAGTACACCCGGCGCGCCTTGACCTCGACGAGCTCGCGCTCCGGGTAGCGCAGCGCCGTCAGCGCGCCGCCGAACACGCACCCGGTGTCGATGCAGATCGTGCGGTTCTCCCACTCGGCCACGGTCGTCGGCGTGTGGCCGTAGACCACCATCGCCTGGCCGCGGTACTCCGAGGCCCAGTTGAAGCGCACCGGCAAGCCGTACTCGTCCGTCTCGCCCGTGGTCTCGCCGTACAGGCAGAAGTCGCGCACCGCCGACGAGCCGCGGCCCTGGTAGGCCTCCTTCACCCCCGCGTGCGCGACCGCGAGCTTGCCGTCGTCGAGCACGTAATGGCTGACGAGCCCGTCGATGAACTCCGCCGCCTTCGCCTTGAACGTGTCGGTCTCCACCTCGAGCTGCGCCAGCGTCAGCTCGAGCCCGTGGCTCACCCGCACGTCGCGGCCGCGCAGCTTCTTCAGCAGCTTCACCTCGTGGTTGCCGGGCACGCAGATCGCCGCGCCCGCCTCGACCATCGCCATCGCGAGGCGCAGCACGTCGGGCGAGCGCGGCCCGCGGTCGACGAGGTCGCCGAGGAAGATGACGCGCCGGCCCTCGGGGTGCGCCGCGCGCGGCGCGTCGGGCAGCCCCGAGAGCCGGTAGCCGAGCGCCTCGAGCAGCTCCACGAGCTCGTCGAAGCAGCCGTGGACGTCGCCGATGATGTCGAACGGCCCGTGGTCGTCGCGGCGATCGGTCCACAGGCGCTGCCGCTCGATCGTGGCCGCCGCCACCTCCTCGGGCGAGGAGAGCACGTGCACGTAGCGGAAGCCCTCGCGCCGGAGCTCCCGCAGCGAGCGGCGCATGTCCCGGGTCTGGTTCCGCACGACGTGGGGGCCGAACTGCCGGTCCGGCCGGGCCGCGTTGCGCGCGTGGCAGAGCTTCTCCGGCAGGTCGAGCACGATCGCCACCGGCAGCACGTGGTGCTGGCGCGCGAGCTCCACGAGCGGCCGCCGCGCGTCCGCCTGCACGTTGGTCGCGTCGACGACCGCGAGCCGCCCGGCCGCGAGCCGCTTGCCCGCGATGTACCGCAGCACGTCGAACGCGTCGGCCGTGGCCGACTGGTCGTTCTCGTCGTCCGCGACGACGCCGCGGTAGTGGTCGGACGAGAGGATCTCGGACGGCTTGAAGTGCGCCCTCGCGAACGTGCTCTTGCCGGAGCCGGACGCGCCGACGAGCACCACGAGCGACAGCGCCGGCACGACGAGGGGCTTCTGCTCGCGCGGCTCGCTCACGACGCCACCTCCGCCGCGCCCGGCCCATCCGCCGCGCCGGGCCCATCCGCCGCGCCCGGCCCATCCGCCGCGCCGGGCCCATCCGCCGCGCCGGGCCCATCCGCCGGCCCAGGCGCTCCCGCCGCGCCTGGCCCCTCCGCCGCGCCTCCCCCGGGCGCCTCCGCGTCGCTTCGCGTGAAGACCGCCATCTGCGTCGGCGCGCCGACCGCCGGATCCATCGGGCCGACGGGCAGGTGCTCGACGGCGTAGCCGTGCGCGGCCGCGACCTCGCTGCAGAAGGCGTGGAACTCGGCGCGCGTCCACTCGAAGCGGTGGTCGCCGTGGCGGAGCGCGCCGGCCGGCATCCCCTCGAACCGGACGTTGTACTCGGCGTTCGGCGTGGTCACGACGACGACCCGCGGCCGCGCGCTCCCGAAGACGGTGCGCGCGAGCGCGCCGAGGCGCGGCGGGTCCACGTGCTCGATGACCTCGACCAGGGTCGCGGCGTCGTAGCCCGCGAAGCGCGCGTCGCGGTACGTGACCGACGCCTGGAAGAGCTGGATGCGCCGCTTCTGCTTGTCCGGCAGGTCGTCCAGGCGGAGCCTCTCCTTCGCGATCTCGAGGCTGCGCACGGACACGTCCGCGCCGGCCACGCGCTCGAACACGCGCTCGTCGACGAGGCGCTTCAGCAGCTTGCCCTCGCCGCAGCCGAGGTCGATCACGCTCCGCGCCTCCGCCCGGCGGAGCGCCGCGACCACGGCCGCGCGCCGCGCCTCGTCGAGGCTCATCCGGGCCTCGACCTTGTCCTCGGGGGCCGCCTTCTCGTCCTCGGCCTCCTCGGGGCTCGGGTCCTCGTCGGCGACGAGCCGGGCGAGCGCCGCGCGGAAGAGCGGCCGGCTGTGCTTCAGGTACCTGAGCGCGATCGCCTCGCGCTCCGGGTGCGCCGCGAGCCAGCCCTCGCCCTTGTGGAGGAGGTTCTCGACCTCGGCGTCGCCCACGTAGTAGTGCTTCTTGTCGTCGAGCACGGGCACGAGCACGTAGAGGTGCGCGAGCAGCTCCCGGAGCCGGCACGTCCGCGCGAGCGCGACGCGCAGGTACACGCTCTGCCCCCACTCCGGGAACACCTCGTCGAGCGGGAGGCGCTCGGCCGCGACCTCGTAGCCGAGCGGCTCGAACAGCCGCCGGAGCAGCGCCTCGCCGCCGCGGCACGGCAGCGCCTCGATCGTCGCGACGAGCGGCAGCGGCTCGTCGGCGAGCTCCGGGCGGTCGCGGCACTTGCCGCCGAGCGCCGAGCCGAAGACCTGCGCGATCGCCACCGAGAGGAACGACGACGCGACGTAGGGCCGGTCGTTCACGTACTGCGCGAGCGTGCCCGGATCGCCCGGCCCGCGCCCGCGCACGAGGTCCACCGGGTCGACGTCGAGCAGGAGCGCCGCGGTGCACCGCGCCTCGGTCGCCTCGGGGTAGAACACGTGCGCCTTGCCGAACGAGAGCGGGAACGACTGCGTGTGCGCAGGGTTCTTGACGAGGAGGTAGCCGAGATCGGTCGCCGGCCGGCGCGTGGTGGTGAGCGTGAGCAGCATCGGGGAGCGGCAGTCTACGTGAACGGGCCCAGCCGCCACAATCCGCGCTCCTCCGCGCGCGCCCGGCCAGCGCGACCGGCGCGCGCCCGAGGCGGCCATTGCGCCGCTCGCGCACGGCGTCGCACTCCCCATGTGACAGGCCCTCTCTCTCGTCGACTGCGCGCGCGTCGCGCGGCGCGCGGCGGGCTCGCTCAGCGCCGGGATCACGAGGCGCGCCGGTGGTGGCAGATGCCCCCGCGGAGCTTCATGTGGTCAATCCACCCCGGGGCGCGAGCTCGTGTGTTCCTGGTGGAAAGTTCGATGAGGGCAGGGCTCCGCTCCGGCCAGGGGCGAACATTCCAGAGTCCTTGTCTGTCAAAAAGCGCTGTCTCTCACATGAGCGATGGCCAGATTGCGACTCTGCGTATACTTAGTACTCGGGCGCGCCCTCTCGGCGCGCCCCTAACTTGGAGATCATGATGCCTGGAGCTTATCGATCCGCTGTTGCGCTGTCTTTCCTTGGCTTATTCGCCGTGGCGTGTACGGTCGCGATGGAGGGCGAGGAGGACCTCGGCGCGCTGTCCAGCGCCGCCACGGCCGACGGGGTCGTGTCCGCCGCGCTGACGCTCCAATCGGAATGGTCGAGCGGCTACTGCGCGAACGTGAACGTCACGAACCTGAGCACGACGCAGGTGACGTCGTGGAGCGTCGTGCTCGACCTTCACCAGTCCTCCGTGAGCAGCCTGTGGGAGGCCAACCGAGGCGGGACCGGCTCGGTCCTGATCGCGGGATCGGTGAGGCCTCTGGCCGGGAGAGGCTCGGCGACCTTCGGGTTCTGCGCGAACAAGACCGGGACCAACTACCGGCCGGAGATCACGTCGGTGAGCCATACGGGCGGGAGCAGCACGTCGTCGAGCAGCACGTCGTCGAGCAGCTCGTCGTCGAGCAGCTCCGCGAGCAGCTCGTCGTCGAGCAGCTCGGGCGCTGGCGGCGCTGGCGGCGCGGGCGGCGCTGGCGGCGCTGGCGGCGCGGGCGGCGCGGGCGGCGCGGGCGGCGCGACCTCCAGCAGCAGCGCCAGCTCGGGGACCGGCGGGGGCGGCGCCACGTGCCCGATCCCCCTCCCGAGCTACGAGAACGGCAACGGGTCGGCGACCTGGTACACGTTCAGCCAGGGCTCCGCCGAGGTGAACTGCAGCTATGCGATCCAGCAGCGCAACCCGGACCGCGTCGCGCACGTCGCGACCGGCGGCGGGCGGTATTTCGCGGCCATGAACACGACGGATTACAATAACGCGGCCGCGTGCGGCGCCTGCATCGAGGTGAGCCGCGACGACGGGCGCAAGGTCGTGGCGACGGTCGTCGACCAGTGCCCGCAGGCGAGCAACCCGAAGTGCAGGGCCGGGCACGTGGACCTCAGCCAGGAGGCCTTCCGGCAGATCGGGACCACCGAGGAGGGGTATCTCGGGACGGGCAACGGCGGCGCCCGGGGCAGGATCTCCTGGAAGTACGTCCCGTGCCCGGTCGCGGAGGACGTGTCCATCCGCCCGAAGGAGTCGAACCCCAACTGGAACGAGTTCCTCGTGCAGGGCCATCGCAACCCGATCAAGCGGGTCGAGGTCCTGGTCGGCGGGCGGTGGCAGGCCGCCACGCGGCGGCCGTACAACTACTGGGGAATCGACGGCGGCACCGGCGTGGGGCGGGCGCCGTGGACCGTGCGCGTGACCGACATCTTCGACGAGACGATCCAGCTCACGGTCCAGAACAACGTGGCCGACCAGTCCACGTCCGCGCAGTTCCCCGTCTGCGAGTGACGCCGCGGCGGCCGCCGGCGGTGCAGGTCGCCGGCGGCCGCCTCCCGCGTCACCGCGCCTGCCGGCGCGAGGACGCCCCTCCGGGGCGGCTCAGATCGTGATCCTCGTGCCGTCGAACCGGGTGAACGTGAACCCGCCGAACGGCTCGCGGAACGTCCGGCGCTCGTCCCGGAGGATGCTGATCGCCACCTCCTCGCCGAGCGCCAGCGACGCGGCGGCGTCCGTGCGCCAGTGGATGCCCGCCCAGTTGCGCCCGAAGGCGGCGTTGGTCGCCAGCTTGTTCAGCTCACCGCCCACGGTCAGGGGCGGTCCGACGTAGGGGATGAGCCGGGTCGGATCGGCCGGATCGGGGACGAACGGATCCTGGATGACGTGGTCCTCGTCGAAGAACGCCTTGATGAGCGTCACGTTGATCCCGGCGATGGCGGCGGCGCCGCCCGGGTACGACCCGTGGAGCGGGGCGCCCTCCGGGTAAGCCTGCGGCAAGAGGTAGCTGCCGAACAGGTCGTACGTCAGCTCGACCACCTGCGACTCCAGGATATCGCGGTGCAGCGGGTAATCGCGCGCGTCGTTCGCGAGGCGGTGGTGCACCAGCCCGCCGTACGCCTCGGGGCGGAGGTTGTTGTGCACGAACCACTTCTGCCAGTAGGCGGCGCGGATCTCGCGCGACGTCCCGTAGGGGAGCAGGCTCTGCAGGTAGCCGAGCGAGAAGGTCGCGGCGGCGGAGGCCTGCGTGCGCGACGTGAGGTAGGGGTTGGTCGGGCTCAGGGGGGCCGCGATGCCCCCCGGCACGGCCGGGTTCCTGCTGCGCGCCGCGGCGAGGAGCAGCGCCGCGCCCCAGTAGAGGGGCGCGCCGCCGTGAACGAGCTCCGCCAGATCGCGCCCCGTCGAGACGTAGCGGGGGACCGGGTCGTACGCGATCGACCGGGTGGGGCTGATCCCGTTTTGCACCGCGAGCCACTCGTCGTACTCGGTCTGGAAGTCGTTGCCCGGCAGCGCCGTGCGGATCTTGCCCCCGAGCACCTGCGGGCCATAGGGGATGTCTCGCAGGAGGAACTGCGAGATGTAAGGGCCATTGAGCACGCCGGGAGGAATCACGTGCTTGGCCGTCCTGCCCGAGCGATCCCGGGGATCGGCGTAGGTGACGCTGCCGCGGAACAGCGTCCCCAGCGTCACGCGGCCGCGAGAGCGCGGGCCCGTGAAGCCGGAGAGCCGGTTGATCTCGTCGACGGCGTCCGCCACATCGCTGCTGTCCGCGTAGCTCTCGAACGGCAGGTCCCGCAGCAGCGCCTGCCAGTAGACCTCGACCGCCTCGGCGGCCTTCTCGGCGCTCGCCAGCGCGGGGGCCGGGGGCAAGCCGATCTGGGCCGGGGTCGTGCCGATGAGGCTGACCGCGAGCGTGCCGATCGGACTGACGAGCTTGCGGTCGCCGCCGAGCGGGATGGCCTCGAAATCGTCCCATTCGCGCGACGCGAAGGCCCTCGCCGCGACGCGGTACGCCGCCGGATCCACCTCGCCTCGCTCGTCGTGCGGCAGGCCGCGCGTGTTCGTCCCGATCTTGTTGGGATAACGCTCCTCGTCGCCGTTGTTCGGGTGCGGCGCGATCGGCTCCTCGAACTGGTCGACCGCGGCCTCCACGCGCACGCGCAGGGCGCGCAGGCGGAGCTCGTGATCGAGCGGCGAGGCGCGCGGATCGCGGCGCAGCGACCCGAGGCCGTCGAGCAGATCGTCGACGCCCCCCCGGCCGGGCGCCGCGTTGGCGGCGCCGGGGTCCGCGGCGAGCACGCCTCCGACGGCGAGCGTGCTGGCCGCGCCGAGGAAGACGCGCCGCCCCGCCGCCTTCTCGCGGCTCGCGCGCGGCGTGGACGACGACGACGACGACGACGACGACGACGACGACGACGCGGCCTCGGGCCCCTGCGGGTTCTGGGCGTCGTTGGCCTCCGCGGCGCTCGGGCGGTCGGGATGATGGGAATCGATGGTCATGGCGTTCAGCTCCGTGGGTTGCGCAGGCCGTCGCCTCCGGCTCGCTCGCGGTCTCGGCGGCGGAGCCAGCGATGGAGTCCTGCTGGTGAGCTCTCGTGTCGTCTCGTCTCTCGCTCTCGCCTCTCGCGCAGCCTGCGGCCCTCCGCGCGGGAGCCGCGGCGCCCTTTTCGCCGGCGCGGCGGCGCGCAGCGTCAGCCCACGTCGCGATGTCGCCCCGCGCGATCATCGATGCGACGAACGCGAGGAGACGGCGCTTCGGAGAGCCGCGCGTCGAGGGGTAGGGGGCGCGAGGGAGAGAGGAGAGGAACGATATCCGTTATGTTAGATACGTATCTACTATAGCGGATGAGGCCGAGCAAGCGATTTGTTTCGCGGCAACGTCGGCGGCATCTCCGGTGCACGTGCGCCGGGTTCAGCGCGTTATCGCGATCGCGAGAGAGCGATACCGAGGTTCACGAGGTGGGACAGGAGCGCCGCTGTCGCGGTCCGGCGAGCGCTCGCCGCCGGCGCCGCCGGCGCCGCGGCCGCCGCAGCGCCAGCGCGCCCGCGGCGAGCAGCGCCGCCGTCCACCGGCCGGCGGCTCCGCCGGCGCGGCTCGCGGCGGCGCTGCAGCCCGGGTCGCTTCCCACGGCGATCTCCGGCGGCTGCACGCAGCGGCCTCCAGGATCGCAGGCCCACCCCGGCGCACACTCGGCGACCGAGCGGCAGCTCGAGTAACAGGCCCCGAGGGCCGGCGCGCAGCGGTAGCTCCCGCAGTCGAAGGCGACCCGGTCGGCGGTGGCGCACGCCGCGCCGTGGCTCGGGCAGTACGCGGGCCCCTCGCCGTGGCTCTCGTCGGTGCAGCGCGACGCGGTGCACTGCGTCCCCGGCCCCGCCCCGATGCAGCGGCCCCCCGGCCCGCAGGTGCTCAGGCACGTCCCTTCCGCGCCGCAGTCCTGGTGCAGGTCCACGCCGGTCGGCTCCGGCATGCACCGGCCGATGTGCCCCGGCAGCACGCACGAGGTGCAGCGGTCGGCGCACGGGGCGTCGCAGCAGACGCCGGACACGCAGAACGAGCCCTCCGCGCAGTCCGCGGCGACGGCGCAGGTCTGGACCCACGCCGGGATGCTCGCCGGTGCGGCCGGGGGGTCGCTGTCGACCTCGCCCGGGTCGCAGTCCGGGGTGACCGGGAACAGGCACTCGCCGGTCGCCGGGTCGCAGACGCCGTCGTGGCAGGCGTCGGGGGCGGCGCAGAGGACGGGATCGCTGCCCACGCAGGCGCCGTCCTGGCAGGTGTCGCTCCGGGTGCACGTGTTGTGATCGTCGCAGGCGGCGCCGTCGACGACCGGGCCGCAGACGCCGGCCGCGCGGCCGAGCTCCGCTGTTGTGCAGACCTCGCAGGGGCCTGTGCAGGCGGTCGTGCAGCAGATGCCGTCGGCGCAGAAGCCGGTCTGGCACTCGCCGGGCTCTGCGCAAGCGGCGCCGAGGGGCAGGGGGCGGAAGAGCTCCGTGGTCGCGAGGGGAACGAACGGATCCTCGTTCCCGCCGCCGGCGATGAGCACCCGCCCGTCGCCCAGCAGCGTCGCGGCGTGGGCGCCGCGCGCCTCGGCCATCGCGCCGGCGGGGATCCAGGTGTCGGTCGCCGGATCGTAGAGCTCCGCGCTCGCGAGGTACCCGTCGCCCTCGGTCCGGCCGCCGACGACGAGCACGCGCCCGTTCGCCAGAAGCGTCGCGGTGTGCTGGCGGCGAGGCTCGAGCATCGGGGCGGCAGGTCGCCAGCTGCCCGTCGCCGGATCGTAGAGCTCCGCGCTGCCGAGGGCCGTCTGCGCGAAGCCGCCCGCGACGAGCACGCGCCCGTTCACCAGCCGCGTCGCGGTGTGCTCGCTGCGACCCTCGTTCATCTCGGTAGGGAGCCAGGCGTCGTTCGCCGGGTCGTACACCTCCGCGGCGGAGAGGAAGACGTCCTCGCCCCCCCCGCCGCCGGTGACGAGGCCGCCCGCGACGAGCACGTGCCCGTTCGCCAGCCGCGTCGCGGTGTGTTTTCTGCGGCCCTCGGGCATCGAGGCCACCTCGAGCCAGGAGTCGCTCTCCGGATCGTAGACCTCCGCCGTGTCGAAGTTCTCACCGGCGTTGTACCCGCCGGCGGCCAGCACCCGCCCGTCGCCCAGCAGCGTCGCGGTGTGGTCCATGCGAGGCCAGCCCATGGGGGCGGCGTCGGCCCAGGTATCGGTCGCCGGATCGTACCGCTCCACGGTGATGTCGATCCCGCCCGTCACGAGCACCTGGCCGTCGCCCAGCCGCACCGCGGCGGCGGCGAAGCGCGCCGTGCGCATCGAGGCGGCAGGGGTCCACGCGCCGCTCTCCGGGTCGTACAGGTCCGACGTATCGTTGATTCCGCTCTGTTCGGCGCCCGCGACGAGCACCCGCCCGTCGCCCAGCAGCGTCGCGGTCTGGGCGACGTGCCCCGTGCGCAGCATCCCGGCGGCCGTCCACGCCGGGTCCACGAGCACCACCTCGCCGTCCACGTCGACCCAGAGCTCGATGTGATCGCCGCGCGCCGCGAGCCGCGCCGCGACCGGCCGGCCGTCCGCCGCGTAAGCCCGCGGCGCCGTGACGCGCAGCCGGGCCGACCCGCCCTCGTCGCAGAGCTCCACCGCCGCGCCGCGCTGCCGCAGCGCCGCGCCCTCGATCGCCCACGCCGCGGCCGGGCGATCGCGAAAGGCGACCCCCGCCTCGAGCAGCAGCCACTCCTCGTAGCCGCCCGCCGTGGCCGTCCAGTACGACGTGCCCCCTGGCCGCGCGTACGCGACGGTGCTGCCGGCGACGGTCCCCTCGCCCGAGGCGCCGAGCTCGCGCACGTGGACCTCGAAGCCGGCCGAACCCGCGGCGCCGCGGCCCGCCGCGTCGGCGCCGCCGGCGAGGCGGAAGCGCAGCGCGTCCTCGCCGCGCCTCGGCAGATCGGCGCGGAGGCCGCCCCGCCGTCGCAGGGAGAACGCCTCCCCGCGGGCGTCCGGCCGCGCGCCGAAGCCCTCGCCGGTGGCGACCAGGGCCTCGTGCCGCTCGAGGATCTCGGCCTCCTGCGCCGGGAAGCGGCCGCGCAGGGCAGCGGCGCCGGGCGGCGCGGGCTCGGCGCCGCAGCCGAGGAGGACGCTGGCGGCGACGGCGAGCACGGGCCGCAGGAGGCGCCCCGCGCCCCGCGACGCCGCGCGCCGGGACCTCCGCAGCGCCGCGCGCCGGGACCTCCGCAGCGCCGCCGCCGCGGCCACGAGGCCCGCCGCGAGCCACCCCGCGCCGCGCCCGCCCGGCGCCCGCGCGGACAGGCTGCACCCGGGGTCCTCGCCCGGCGTCCGGTCCGGCGGCCGCACGCACGCGCCCTCGGGATCGCAGACCGACCCCGGCGCGCAGTCGTGCACCGACTGGCAGCGCGTGAGGCACGCGCCGAAGGCCGGCGCGCAGCGGTAGCGCCCGCAGTCGAACGGCAGGCTGTCGCCGCTCGGGCAGGGGAAGCCCACGTCCAGGCAGTAGGCCGGGCCCACGCCCTCGCTCGCGCCGGTGCACCGGCTCGCGGCGCACTGCGCGCCCTTGTGCGCGCCGATGCACGCGCCGTCCGGCCCGCACGTCTGCAGGCAGTCCTCGGCCGCTCCGCAGTCCCCGCGCAGATCGACGCCCAGGGGCTCGAGCGTGCACACGCCCAGGTGGCCGGGCAGCGCGCACGAATGGCACGGCGCGGCGCACGCGCTGTCGCAGCAGACCGAGTCGACGCAGAACTGGCCGTCCGGGCAGTCGCCCGGCCCGGCGCAGAGGCGCACGCCGGGCGGGACGGTCGGCGCGGCGCTGGCGACGCCGGTCTCGTTCGGCTCACACTCGGGCTTGAGCGGCGTGGAGCACCGGCCGGTCCGCGGGTCGCACGTGCCGGGCTCGTGGCACACGTCCGCCGGCGGCGGGCAGGCCCTCGGGGAGCCGGCGCAGACGCCGCCTTGGCAGGTGTCCACGTCGGTGCAAGCGTCCTCGTCGTCGCAGGGGGCGCCGTCGGCCCTCGCGGCGTCGACGCAGTCGCCGGTGCCCGGGTCGCAGACGGCGTCGTGGCAGGGGTCGGGCGCGCGGCAGACCTTCGGATCGGCGCCGGTGCAGGCGCCGGCCTGGCACGTGTCGGAAAGGGTGCACGTGTTGCCGTCGTCGCACGCAGGGCCGGTGAGCGGCGCGCAGGCGCCGTTCGAGGGGGAGCCCAGGTTCGTCGAGCAGGCGTCGCACGGGCCTGCGTCGCAGGCGGCCTCGCAGCAGACGCCGTCGGCGCAGAAGCCGGTCTGGCACTCGCCGGGCAGCGCACACGCGGCGCCGAGGGGGAGGGGGCTGAAGAGCTCTGCGCCCACGCCCTCGAGCCCGCCCACGACGAGCACCCGCCCGTCGCCCAGCACCGTCGCGGTGGAGCTGTCGGTGCGCGCCGTGCTCATCGTGCCGGCCGGCCACCAGGCGTCTCGCGCCGGGTCGTACAGCTCCGCGCTCGCGCGGGTCCCTCCCTCCCCGTTGCCGCCGGCGACGAGCACCTGCCCGTTGCCCAGCAGCGTCGCGAGGTGCACGGTGCGCGCCACGCTCATCGACGCGCCGCTCGTCCAGGTGTCGGTCGCGGGGTCGTACAGCTCCGCGCTCGCGAGGATCCCTCCCTCCGTGCTGCCGCCGGCGACGAGCACCTGCCCGTTGCCCAGCAGCGTCGCCGAATGGTAGGTGCGCCCCGTGGTCATCGCGGCGGCGGGCGCCCAGGTGTCGCTCGCCGGGTCGTACAGCTCCGCGCTCGCGAGGTCCGCGCCGGTGACGGAGAGGCCGCCGGCGACGAGCACCTGGCCGTTCGCCAGCAGCGTCGCCGTGTGGTCGCTGCGCGCCGTGGTCATCGCGGCGGCGGGCGCCCAGGTGCCGGCCTCCGGATCGTACAGCTCCGCGGTCCCGAGGTTCCCCGCGGTGCCCTTGCCGCCCACGGCCAGGACCTTGCCGTTGTGCAGGCGGGTCGCGGTGTGCACGATGCGACCCGTGTTCATCGGGGCGGCGATGGCCCAGGCGTCGCTCGCCGGGTCGTACAGCTGCGTGCTCATCGCCGTGAAGCTCTCTCCGCCCGCGGTCAGCACCCGGCCGTCCGCCAGCAGCGTCGCCGTGTGGATGGCGTACGCTGCGGCCATCGTGCGGGTGGGCGTCCAGGTGTCGGCCTCCGGATCGTACAGCTCCGCGCTCAGGGTGATGCCGCCCGGACCCATGGTGAGGCCCCCCGCGACGAGCACCCGCCCATCGCCCAGCAGCGTCGCGCTGTGGCTGACGCGCTGCGTGCCGATGGCCGCCGCGGCCGTCCAGGCCGGGTCCACCAGCACCGCCTCGCCGCCCGCGTCGACCCAGAGCTCGATCGTCCGGCCGCGGGCCGCGAGCCTCGCCTCGACCGGCCGCCCTCCCGCCGCGTAGGCGCGCGGCGCCGTCACGCGCAACCTCGGCGCCCCGCCCTCGTCGCACAGCTCGACCACCGCGCCGCGCTGCCGCGGCGCCGCGCCGTCGACCTCCCACGCGGCCGCCGGACGGTCGCCCGCGGCGGCGCCCTCCTCGAGCAGCAGCCACTCCTCGTAGCCGCGCTCCGTCGCCGTCCAGTACGAGGTGCCGCCCGGCCTCGCGTACGCCACGGCGCTGCCGGCGACGGCGCCTTCGCCGGTGGCGCCGAGCTCGCGCACGTGGACCTCGAGGCCGGCGGAGCGCGGCAACGCGCCGCGGTCCGCGGCGCCCGTGTTGCCTGCGGCGCCCGTGTTGCCTGCGGCGCCCGTGTTGCCTGCGGCGCCCGTGTTGCCTGCGGCGCCCGCGAGGCGGAACACCACCGCGCCCTCGCCGCGCCTCGGCAGCTCGGCCGAGAGCCCTCCGGGGCGCGGCGGGCGCTCCTCCCCGCCGTCCGCCGCGCGCAGCGCGAAGCCGCCCTCCACGGCGACGAGGGCCTCCGCGCGATCGAGGATCTCCGCGGCCTGGGCGGGGAAGCCGCGGCGCAGCGCGGCCGCGTCGGAGGGCGGCGGATCGGCGCCGCAGCCCGGGAGCGGCGCGGCGAGGAGCAGCGCCAGCGCGGCGGCGGCGGAGCGAGTGCGCAGGGGTCCGAGATGCATGACCAGTCCTCCTCGGCGCGGGCACCCGCGCCCCTCCTCGCGGTCAGAAGTCGTAGCGGGCCCCGAGCCCCGGCAGCACGGCGACCACCACCGGGCTCGTGAGCGCCTCGGCGTCGAACCGGCCGTAGCCGTCGCCCGCGGCGTTGATCGCCTGGTCTTCGTCCCACCGCGCCGCGCCGCCGATCAGGACGAGCACGTCGACGCCCGCCGAGAGCTCCACGCGCTCGCCGAGGCGCACGCCGACCCGGACCTCCGGGTCCAGGTAGAACCACGCCATCGAGGGCGCCTGGACGGCGGGGCCGACGTCGTAGCGCTCGCCGCGGCTCGTGGTGAAGGTCCCCGTCCGCGCGTCGGCGACCGACCCGATCACGGCGCCCGCGCCCAGGCGGAGGCGCACGGGGTACCGCCCGCCGAAGCCGAGGCCGGCCCACGCCCCCGCGAGCGCGCCGCGCAGCTGGATCGCGTCGTCGGCCTCGCCCACGTTGGGGGCCGCGATCCCGACGGCCCGGATCTCGGCGCTCCGCCCGCGCGTCGACTGCCCGAGCCGCACGTAGCCCGCGGCGAGCCCGAAGCCGAAGCGCGTGCCGAGGTCGACCTCGTAGCCGCCGCGGAAGACGCCGTAGCCGCCCGCCGCGAGGCCCTGGCTGCACCGCGCGCCGCAGCGCTCCGCGATGTCGCCGCCGAGGGTGGGCGAGAGCGCGAGCGCGCCCCCGAGCTCGAGCGTGAACCGCGGCGGGTCGCGCCAGCGGGGCGCGCCCGGATCGCGCGCGAGCGCGACCGGGACGAGCGCCCACCCGCCGCGGTCGAGCGCCACCTGCCGCTCCGCCTTGAAGTAGCCGTCCGCCACGAGCTCGATCCGGTGCGCGCCCGGCCGCAGGCGGCCCTCCCAGGTGCCCCGCCCGACGAAGATCCCGTCGACCGCGACGCTCGCGTCCGCGGGCGACGGCGCCACGCGGATCGCGGCGTCGAGCGGCTCGGCGGCGAGCGAGAGGGCGGTCGTCTGCGCGCGCCGGATGCTGACCGGGGCCGGCAGCGTCCCGAAGCGCTGCGCGCTGCGCAGCATGACGGTGTGCTCGCCGACCGCGATCGGCCCTTCCCAGGGCGTCGTGCCCACGGTGTTGCCGTCGACCACCACGTCGAGCGCCCAGCCGCTGCGCTCGGTCACGCGGAGGCGGCCCGCCACGATCAGCGGGCGGAGGCGCGCCGCGACGCGCGCCGTCTGCCCGCCGGCGACCGTGACGCCGGCCTCGAACGGCTCGAAGCCCTCCTTGTAGACGCGGACGACGTGCTGGCCCGCCGCGACGCGCAGGGGCGCGACCGGCGGGTGCTCGCCCCGGCTCCGGCCGTCGATGGAGAGGGCGGCGCCCGGCTCGGCGCCCTGGATCTCGATCGTGCCGACGCGCTCGCGCAGCGCGACCACCTCCCGCTGGGCCGCCTCCTTGGCCCGCGCGGGGAGGGTGTCGGGGAAGTCGCGCAGGAGGATCTCGAACAGACCGAGCGCCTCGTCGAGCTGCTCGAGCTGCTTCAGGCAGTAGGCGGCGTTCGTGGTCGCGCTCCAGGTCGGGTACAGGCGCCGCGACGCGAGGAACTCGGCGAGCGCGCCCGACCAGGCGCGCTCCCGGAGGAGCTCCAGCCCGCGCTGGAAGCGCGCGGCCGCCTCGGCCTTCGCCGCCGCGGCGCCGTCGGCGACCGGCGGCGCCGTGGCGGCGGGGCTCCCTGCGGCTGGCGGCGTCGCGGCGGCGGGGCTGCTCGCGACCGTCGGCGGTTCGGCGGCGCTCCCCCAGCGCGGCGCGAGCGCGGCGGCGACGAGGGCCCAGGCCCGCAGCGACACGGCACGTCGACGCATCGGGCGGCCCGGCGCCTGCTCTTTCCGCGGCCGGCTCACCTTAATCGAACTCGTCCGAGATCAGCGGGTTGTCCGCGTCGGCGCGCGCCGGCGGCGGCACCTTCGCCCGGGCGGGCGGCGGTCTGCTCGGCGCGAGCTCCATCTTCGGCGGGAGGGCGCCGGACTCGGTGATCACCACCTCGCCTTGTACATCGTCCTTGCCCCGGAAGAGGCGCACCGTGTGGACGCTCCCGATCCGGCCCACGATATCGAGGATCCCGTCCTGGACCCGCGCGGGCGCTCCGTCGACCTCCGCCGACACGCCGCTCGGCATGACCACGAGCTTGACGCGCCGGGACGCGCCGTCCGGGGGCGCGTCCGGCGAGGGCCGCGCCGCGGTCGGCTGCGCCGACGCGGCGGCGGGCGGCTGCGCTGACGCGGCGGCGGGCGGCTGCGCCGACGGGGCCGCGGTCGGCTGCGCCGACAGGGCCGCGGGCGCGCTCGCCGCCACGGCGCCCGCGGGCAGCTCGCCGCCCCCGGGGGGCGGGGGCGCCTGCACCGCCCTCGACAGGCCGAACGCGCCGAGCCCGAGCGCGCAGGCGGCGCCGACGAGCCACGCCGCGACCGCGCGTGGCGCGGCGCGGCCCCGGTCGGGCGGCGAGCGCGGGGCGCTGTCCGGCGGGGCGGAGCTCGGCGTGGCCGCGCCGCGGCGAGGTCTCCTCGCGGGGGTCGCCCGCTCGCGCGCGGCGCCGCGGTACCGGGGCGCCACGACGGATCGGGCCGACTCGGGCAGGGGCGCGAGCATCTCCTCGCGCAGGGCCCAGCCCTCGGGCAGGAGCGGCTTGATGGCGTCCAGCATCGCGGCCGCGTCGGGGAAGCGCCCGTCGGGCGAGATCCGGAGCGCCCCGTGGAGGATCGCCGCGACCTCCGGCGGCACCCAGGGCGCCACGTCCTGGATCGGCGGCGGCGGCTCGTCGCAGATCTGCAGGATGAGGTCATAGAGCGACCTCGCCTTCTCGTAGGGGTTGTGCCCCGAGATGGCCCGGTAGAGCACGACCCCGAGCGACCAGAGATCCGCGCGGCGATCGATGCGCTTGACGCTGCGCGCCTGCTCGGGGGACAGGTAGAGCGGCGAGCCGAGCAGCCCTCCGGTCTCCGTCAGGCTGGACGCCTCGCCTTGCTCACCTGCGCTCGGCTTGATCTTGGCGATGCCGAAATCGAGGATCTTGACGATCACCTCGCCGTGGTCGCGCCGCGCCAGGAACAGATTGGCTGGCTTGATGTCCCGGTGCACGATGCCCGCCTCGTGCGCCTTGTGCAGGCCGACGCACGCCTGCGCCGCGATGCGCAGGACGACCTCGGGCGGCAGGGCTCCGGCGCGATCGAGGAGCCTGGCGAGGTCCTCTCCTTCGAGGAGCTCCATCACCATGTAGGGAGCGCCCATGCGCAGATCGGTCCCGGCGTCGAGCACCTGGGCGATGTGCTGGGTGTCGACCGAGCCCGCCGCCTTGGCCTCGCGCTGGAAGCGAAGGATGTTGTCCTCCGAGTCCCGGCTGTGCCTGGTGTTGACCACCTTGACGGCGACACGCCGGCTCGTGCCCGTGTGCTGCGCCTCGTAGACGGACCCCATCCCGCCCCGGCCGAGGAGCCGGATGATCCTGTAACGTCCGTCGAAGACCTCGCCGATCAAGCTGATGCGCCAATCTAGATGGGCAGCGGCGGCCGAGGCAACGGCGGCAGGCGGAAGCGCCCGGGGGCCTCGATGGCTGCGCCAGGAATGTGCTGAAGGGGGTGGGAACCGTGCTGCCGAGATCGGACGTGGTCTCGGCCGGTGAGCGGAGCGTCGCGCGGAGACGGGTCGCGGTCTCATGAGGGGTCCGACCCGTGCCGCCGAGATGGGCAGCGGTCTCGAAGAAGGCTCGGGTGATGCCGTTGAGATGGGCAGAGGTCTCGGAAGAAGGCTCGGGTGATGCCGTTGAGATGGGCAGAGGTCTCGGAAGAAGGCTCGGGTCAGCCGTCGAGACGGGCGGTGGTCTCGGAAGAAGGCTCGGGTGATGCCGCCGAGACGGGCGGCGGTCTGGCAAGGGCAAGTCCGGTCCGCGCGATGGGCTCCGCGCGCCGCCTCATGGCCGCACGAGCAACCCCAGGAAACCTGCGAAGGTCGGCCTCCCCGCCGTGCCGAGCCGCTCCCCGCCGAGCGTCACCACGGCGCGAGGCTGCGCGAAGATCGCGTGCACGTCGAGGAGGAGCGCCGCGCGATCGGTGACGCGCACCCCGGCGCCCGCGCCCAGGGCCGCGGCGATCGACCAGACCTCGCCCGTCGCGCTGCGGAGCGGGGGGAGGGGATCGCCGCTGATGAAGAGGTGGGCGCCGCCCACGCCCGCCGAGAGCACGGGCGAGACCGCGCCCTCGGTCTCGAGCGCCCACACCGCCTCCAGCAGCGCCATCTCCTGCCGCACCGAGACCGTGCCGAGCTCGCCCTCGAGCGCGGGCCCCAGCGCCGGCCCCGCGAACGTCAGCCGCGCCGCGAGGCCCGAGGGCAGCCCCGCGCCGCCGGCCCCGGCGCTGCCGCCGGCCCCGGCGCCGCCGTCCGCCCCGGCGCCGTAGGACAGCCGCAGCGCGGGCCCCAGCGCCGGCCCGATGCCGCCCGCGCTCAGGAGCGCCGTGACGCCGGCCTCCACCCCGAACCCCGCGAACATCCCGATCCGCGGCGCCGCCGGCGCCATTCCGGCCTGCCGCCGCGCCGGCTCCATCCACCGCGCCACGTCGTCGGGGACGTCGACCCTGCCGGCGTCCGCCGCGCCCGCCGCGCCGTCCGGCGGCGAGCGCGCCGCGAGCAGGTTCGCCTCGAGCAGGCTCGCCTGCAGGAGCTCGACCGCGCGCACCGCCATCACCGAGGGCGCCGCCGCGCCCGCGACCTCGACGGTGCGCACCACCGTCTTCTGCGTCACGCGGTCGACGATCCAGAGGTCGGCCGTCGCGCCCGCCCGCGAGCGGGAGATCGCCGCCGCCGCGAACGCGCCCGCCTCCTCCGCCGCGCGATCGAGCGCCGCGCGCAGGTCGCCCCCGGGCGGCCGCGGGATGTGCACCACCTCGAACCCCGCCGCGCCGAGCTCGGCCCGGAGCCGCGTGGCCGCCTCGCGGACCAGCGCGTCGTCCGCGTCGACCTCGACGATGGCGACCCGCGACGCGGCCGCCGCGGTCTTTGCCGGAGGGGCGTCGGGCGGCGCCGCCCCGGCCCGCGCCGGGGCGAGCGCCGCCGCGAGCAGGAGCCAGATCGGAAGAGCGAGGGAACGCACGCGCCAGGGCTTTATCAGATCGCGAGCGAGGCCGGGCGGGCGTCACGGCCCCACACATCCGATCGCGGGCAAGGGCGGGCGTCACGGCCCCACGCGGTCAGCTCCTGTGCGCGGCGCCCGTCCCGTCCGCCCGAGGTCCGGCGAGGGCTGGCCGGACCGAGGCGAACGTCGTCAGTTCGGCAGCGAGAGCCAGAGCCGGCCTTTTTGAGCCCACCCCCAGCAGTGCACCGTGCCGTCGGTCTTCATCCCGCAGTTATGCATTTTACCCACGCCGAGCTTCACGAAGGTCCCCTCGGGGGCGGTCGCCTGGCCCTCGTCATTGCGCCCCCAGCATTGCACCGTGCCATCCACCTTGAGCCCGCACGTGTGGCCGCCGCCCACGCCGATCTGGGTGTAGCTGCCCGCCGGATCGGTGGGCTGGCCATAGCTGTTGCTCCCCCAGCAGTGGACCGTGCCGTTCGTCCTCACCCCGCAGCTGCGAGCGCTGCCCGCGCTGACCTGGCGGTAAAGATCAAGAGCAGAAGGAGCGTCGGACTCACCGTGGCCGTTGAATCCCCAGCAGCGCACGGCGTGGTCCGTCCTCACCGCGCAGCTGTGACCGTCGCCCGCGCTGACGCTGAGGAAGTCGCCTTCCTGATCCTCGGCCCTGCCGTTCTGGTTGTTCCCCCAGCAGTCCACGCCGCCGAACGCCTTCACCCCGCAGCTGTGCTGGGCGCCCGAATCGATCTGAGAGAAGGTCCCAGCGGGCGCCGTCAGCTGGTTGTGCGTGTTGTCCCCCTTGCAGTACACCGTGCCTCCCGTCCTCAGCCAGCAGGTGTGGAGGTCGCCCGCGCTGACCTGGGTGAAGGTGTCGAGGGTGGGCGCCGCGCCCCAGGACGAAGACGTGTTTCCCCAGCACTCCGCCGTGCCGTCCGCCCTGACGCCGCAGCCGTGATCTTCGCCCACGGAGACCTGGGAGAACGTGTTCGTCGGCGGCGCGGTCCGCCCTAACAAGGGATCTCCCCAGCAGCCCACGGAGCCGGACTCCGCCACGCCGCAGATATGGTCTTTCCTCGCGTTGATCTGGAGGAAGGCGGCGGGGGGCGGCGAGGCCTGATCCGCGGTGTCCCTCCCCCAGCAGTGCGCGATGCCGTTCGTCTTCAGGCCGCAGCTGAAGTCACGGCCCAGGCTGACCTGGGTGAAGGTGTAGATGCCGGCCGGATCCTGTGCCTGGAAGTAGGTGTTGCTCCCCCAGCAGTGGACTGCCCCGTTCGTCCGAACCCCGCAGCTGTGGTGATCGCCCACGCTGACCTGGGTGTAAGTGTACGGGGGGTCCGTGCTCTGTCCCTGGCCGTTGAGGCCCCAGCAGTGGACGCTGCCGCTCGTCATCACCCCGCACGTGTGGAAATCGCCCGCGGCGACCTGGGTGTAGGTCCCCGGCGGATCCGTGGCCTTGTCGTACTCGTTGTTTCCCCAGCAGTGGACGGTGCCGTCCGTCCTGATCCCGCAGTTGTGGTCGTGGCCCGAGCTGACGTGGGTGTAGCTGCCCGGCGGATCCGCGTCCTGTCCATGGCTGCTGCTCCCCCAGCAGTTGACCGCGCCGCTGGCCGTCACCCCGCAGCCATGGCGGGTGCCCGCGCTCAGCTGTCGGTAGGCGCCGGGCTGCTGCGTGGCCTGGCCGTAGGTGTTGTCCCCCCAGCAGATCATCGTGCCGTTCGGCCGGAGCCCGCACGTGTGCAAGGTGCCCGCCGCGACCGCGGTGCGCCCGAAGATCTTTCCGCTCGCCGGCTCCGCCTCGTCGATTCCCCAGCAGTCCACCGTGCCGTCCAGCTTCAGCCCGCAGGTGAGCCCGCGCTGGGTGCTGATCTGGGAGAACAGGTCCGGAGGATCGATCGCCCCGCCATGAGCGTTGCTTCCCCAGCAGTCGACCATGCCGTCCGGCTTCAGCCCGCAGCTGTGGTAGACGCCCACGCTGACCTGGACGAAGGTGTCCGGGGGGGCGTCGAGCTGACCTTCATCGCCGCGCCCCCAGCAGTGGACCGTCCCGTCGGTCCTCAGAGCGCAGTTATGATACGTGCCCGCGCTGACCTGGGTGTACGTGCCCGCCTGGTCCAACCCCTGTCCATCGCTGTTGTTGCCCCAGCAACGCATCGTGCCGTTCCACCGCACCGCGCAGTTGTGGGAATCGCCCGCGCTGAGCTGTATATACTGCTGCGTCTGGTCCGTGCCCTGGCCGTGGTTGTTGCGCCCCCAGCAGTCGATCGTTCCGCTCGTCCGCAGCGCGCAGGTGTGCTCCCGGCCAGCGCTGACCTGGACGAAGGTGTAGTCGGGACCCGGGAGACCCCCGGGGCTCGCCGAGGGATCCACGGGGTCTATCGCCTGACCGTAGGTGTTGCCTCCCCAGCAGTGGACCCTCCCGTCCATGCGGACCGCGCAGCTGTGGGCGTAGCCCGCGCTGACCTGGAGGTACGTGCCCTCGGGGTCGTCGGCCTGGTGCTCGTCGTTGAGACCCCAGCAATCGACCGCGTTGTTCGGCCTCAGCCCGCACGCGTGGCGACCGCCGGCGCTCACGATCGACTCCCCGGAGGCGGCGTGGAGCGGCGTGTCGTCGTCGCGGAGGGGTTGCGGGATCGCGGCGAGCTCGTCGCTGACGTCGCCGCCGGGCGCGCCGGGCATCTCGCCGGCACACCCGAGCATGGCGAGCGCCACGGCGCCCGGCGCGAGCCAGCGGCCCCGGCTCACGCGCGAGCTCACGGCCGCCGATTTTTGGGACGGATGGTGCAACATGGTTCCTCGAGGGTGGATCGTTGGAGGTACGGAAACACAAGCGGCAGGTGCTCTCGTTGCGTCTGTCAGCTGCCTGGGCAGGGAGCACGGCGAGAGAAGAGAGATTTCAACGCAAAGGCGCAAAGGCGCAAAGGCGCAAAAATACAAAGAAAATTCTGGTTTGCGCCTTTGCGCCTTTGCGTCTTTGCGTTGAAATCTCTCGAGATCCCTGGCCGGATTCGTGACGCTCGGAACTAGCCGACCGCGCGGCGCGAGCTCCGCGCGCCCCGGTCCGGCGAGGGCTGGCCGGACCGGGGCGCGCGTCGTCAGTTCGGCAGGGGGGGCCAGAGCTGGCCGTGGCTGGCGAGCCCCCAGCAGTAGGTCGTGCCGTCGGTCCTCACCCCGCAGTTATGCTCCAGGCCCACGCTGATCTCCACGAAGGTCCCCGGGGGGTCGCTCGCCACGGCGGAGCCCTCCCGCCCCCAGCAGTTCACCGTGCCGTCCGTCCTCAACCCGCAGCTGTGGACATCGCCCGTGCCGACCTGGGTGTAGCTCCCCGCCTGATCCGCGGCCTGGCCGTAGTCAGTCTCATTGGCCCCCCAGCAGTCGATCGCGCCGCCCACCCTCACCCCGCAGCTGTGCCACGTGCCCGCGCTGACCATTGTAAATTGACCTGAAGGAGCCGTGGCCTCGCCTTCCTCGTTCTTCCCCCAGCAGTACACGGTGTGGTCCTCCCTCACCGCGCAGGTGTGAGATGTGCCCACGCTGACGCTGAGGAAATCCCCTGCCTGATCGGTGCTGCCGCCAAAATAGTTTGCCCCCCAGCAGTCCACATTGCCGAGCGTCGTCACCCCGCAGGTGTAGTTGTAGCCCGAGTCGATCTGGACGAAGGGGCCAGCGGGCTCGTCGAGCTGTCCGTGGTTGTTCTCGTCCCCGAAGCAATGCACCGTGCCGTCCGCCTTCAGCCAGCAGGTGAAGAAGGAGCCCCCGGTCACCTGGGTGAAGGTGCCGGCGGGCGCCGTCATCGGGTAAAAGTCCCGGCCTCCCCAGCACTCCGCCGCGCCGTTCGCCTTGACGCCGCAGCTGTGGGCCTGGCCCGCGGCGACGTGGGAGAACGTGTTCGTCGGCGGCGTGGTCCGCCCTGACCCGGGATACCCCCAGCAGGCCACGGCGCCGGTCACCCCCACGCCGCAGGTGTGGTCTCTCGCCGCGTTGATCTGGGAAAAGTAGGCCTCGGGCGGCGAGGCCCGGTCGTCGGTGTCCCTCCCCCAGCAGTGCACCTTGCCGCCCGTCTTCAGGCCGCAGCTGAAATTGCGGCCCAGGCTGACCTGGGTGAAGGTGCCTTCTGGATCCGTGGCCTCGCCGTAGGAGTTGCTCCCCCAGCAGTGGACTGCGCCGTTCCTCCGCACCCCGCAGCTGTGGTAATCGCCCACGCTGACCTGGATGTAGACGTTCGGGGGGTCCGTGCTCTGCCCATAGTTGTTGAGACCCCAGCAGTGCACGGCGCCGCTCGTCATCACCCCGCACGTGTGGAAATCGCCCGCGGCGACCTGGGTGTAGGTGCCGCTCGGATCCGTGGCCTTGTCGTACTCGTCGTTCCCCCAGCAGTGGACGGTGCCGTCCGTCTTGATCCCGCAGTTGTGATTGTCGCCCGAGCTGACGTGGATGTAGCTCTCCGGCGGATCCGCGCCCTGTCCATGGCTGTTGTCGCCCCAGCAGTTGACCGCGCCGGTCGCCGTCACCCCGCAGCTATGACGGGTGCCCGCGCTCAGCTGCCTGTAAACGCCGGGCTGCTCCGTGGCCTGGCCGTCGGAGTTGTCTCCCCAGCAAATCATCGTGCCGTTCGGCCGGAGCGCGCACGAGTGCAAGGTGCCCGCCGCGGCCGCGACGCGCCCGAAGACGCTGCCGCTCGGCGGGTCCGCCTCGTTGTCACCCCAGCAGTCCACCGCGCCGTCCTGCTTCAGTCCGCAGGTGATCGCGCGGTGCGTGCTGATCTGGGAGAACGAGCCCGAAGGATCGATCGCCCCGCCATAAAGGTTGCTTCCCCAGCAGTCGACCGTGCCGTCCAACCTCACCCCGCAGCTGCTATAGACGCCCACGCTGACCTGGACGAAGGTGTCCGTGGGGGCGTTGAGCTGACCTTCCGTGCCGCGCCCCCAGCAGTGGGCCTTCCCGCCGGTCGTCAGCGCGCAGTTATGATACGTGCCCGCGCTGACCTGGGTGTACGAGCCCGCCTGGTCCGCGGCCTGACCATAGTTGTTTCTTCCCCAGCAGTTGATCGTGCCGTTCGACCGCACCGCGCAGTTGTGGTATTCGCCTGCGCTGACCTGCGTGTGGTACGCCGACTCGTCCGCGCCCTGGCCGTAGTTGTTGAGCCCCCAGCAGTGGATCGAGCCGCTCGTCCGCAGCCCGCAGGTGTGCTCCAGGCCAGCGCTGACCTGGACGATGGTGTCGTCGGGATTCTCGGGGTCCTCGAAGGGAGGCACGGGGGCAAACAGCTGACCATAGGTGTTGCGGCCCCAGCAGTAGACCCTGCCGTTCAGCCCGACCGCGCAGTTGTGGGCGTCGCCCGCGCTGACCTGGACGTAGATGCCCTGGGGGTCGTCGGCCTGGTGTTGGTCGTTGAGACCCCAGCAATCGATCGTGCTGTTCGGCCTCAGCGCGCAGGCGTGGGCGCGGCCGGTGCTCACGATCGGCTCCTCGGAGGCGGCGTAGAGCGGCGTGTCGTCGTCGTGGAGGGCCTGGGGGATCGCGGCGAGCTCGTCGCCGACGTCGGCGCCGGGCGCGCCCGGCATCTCGCCGGCGCAGCCGAGCATGGCGAGCGCCGCGGCGCCCAGCGCGAGCGCGGCGCCGAGCCTCCGGCCCCGGCTCGCGCGCGAGCTCACGGCCGCCGGTTTGTCAGACGTAGGGTGCAACATGGTTCCTCAAGGATGGTACGTTGAAGGTTAGGAGAGACGATCGGCAGGAGCTCTCGCCGACCCTTGTCGTGACGGAGGCAGGAGGTCGCCGCCGGCGCAGGCGCGCCCTCCGAGATCGGCGTGCCCCGGAGCGGGGGATCTCGCCGGACCGAGGCGAACGTCGTCTGCTCGGCAAGGGGGCCAGCGCTGGCCGTGGTCGCTGAATGCCCAGCAGTGCACCGTGCCGTCTACCTTCAACCCGCAGCTGTGGGCAGAGTCCGTGTCGACCGAGGAGTAGTCCGGGCCTCCGGCCTGGCGCGCGACGAGGCTCATGGCAAGCGGTGTGCCCGGAACGGTCGCTGGGCGCTCCTGGGCGGCGCGGAGCGGCGCAGGAGGCGGCGTCCGCGGCGCGCGCCGCTCGAAGGGCGGCGCTCACGGCGCGGCGGTCCCTGCCCGAGAGCAAGCCGGCGGCGCCGGACGAGTGGCACATGGCACGTGGCACCCGGCACGTGCCACGTCGGCGCGTGCCACGCGCTCGGGGGAGCCGGCGGCTCACGACAGGACACGTGGGTCTTGAGATCGACGCCAAGGGGACCGCGATCTCGTGTCGTCCGCCGCGCAGGTCATGCGCGCAGCGCCCGGCGCGGCGCGAAGCCATGCAGCTCCAATGCGCTATGCGACAAGATGCCTCAGAGGCAATCTGTCGCACGGGCGAGCGCGGGGCCGCGAGTCATCTCGTGCGCAGGAGACGTCGAGGCGTGCTGCGCTGGACCGCCGCGAGCGCGGCGCATCGAGAGACCGAGCGATCCCGGCGGCGCTCGGCGCGTCCCCCCACCCACATCCGCGCCGCGCGCTGCACTCCCGCGGCGAGGTGCACACGCCGATGAAGACCCCGGCCGGTCGCCATCGGAGGCGGACAGCAGAGGAGAATTGACATCACGAATCGCCGCCCTGCATACTGAACCTCTCACGGATCACAGCCGACCCGCGTGGGTGGAGCGTCGCGCGCAGCCATGTCGAGCGCGAGGATGAGATAGAGGGAAGCTCTTTCATGGCTCAATCTGTCGGAACCGCGCTCGAGCTCGAGCGGCTTTTCGATCTGTCGAACGACCTCCTCCTCGTGCTCGACAGAGACGCGCGGCTCCGGCGGATCAACGCTGCCTTGCGCAACGTCATCGGCGATCCGGACGGGGAGGTCGAGCGCCGGGATTTCCTCGATCTCCTCCACGCGGACGATCGCGAGCCGGCGAGGAGCGAGCTCCAGAGAATCCTGAGGGCCGGGGGCACCGCGCACCTCGCGGCTGGCCTGCGCGACCGGTGCCAGGGCTTCCGGACGATCCGGTTCACGCTCCACGCCAGCGCCGAGGAGGCGACCGTGGTCGGCGCGGGGCGCGAGCTGACCCCCGGGCCGGGCGCGGACGACACGGCCTGGCGCAGCGCGGCGCTGCTCCAGAAGATCCAGTCCACGGCGAAGGTCGGCGGCTGGGAGCTCGACTGCCGCACCCTGGAGCTGCTCTGGACCGAGGAGGTCTACCGCATCCACGAGCGCCCGCTCGATCAGAAGCCCAGCCTCGAGAACGCCCTCCGGTACTATGCTCCGGAGCACACGCCGCTCATCCGCGGCTCGGTCGAGGCCTGCATGCAGCGGGGCGAGCCGTACGACATCGAGCTGCAGCTCATCACCGAGAAGGGGCGGCGCGTCTGGGTGCGCGCCGCCGGCGGCGCGATCTGGGAGCAGGGCAAGGTGATCCGCATCTTCGGCTGCTTCCAGGACATCGAGGAGGTCAAGCGGCGCGAGCTCGACCTCGCCGAGAAGCTCGCCATCATCGAGCAGCAGCGGACGGCCATCCAGTCCATGTCGACGCCGATCATCCGGGTGTGGGATCAGGTGCTCGCCTTGCCGGTCGTCGGCAAGCTCGACTCCGCCCGCGCTCAGGACATGACCGAGCACCTGCTCGACGAGGTGGCGAAGAGCAGCGCGACCCACGTCATCCTGGATCTGACCGGCGTCGAGACCGTCGACGAGGCGACGGCGGATCACCTCGTCCGGATCGTCCGCGCGATCCGGCTGCTCGGCGCGAAGAGCCTCGTGACCGGGATCCGGCCCCAGGTGGCGCAGCTCTTCGTGGCGCTCGGCGCGGAGCTCGCCGGCACGACGACCGTGAGCAACCTGCGCGACGCGATCAAGGTGTGCATGCGCGCTTCAGCCCAGACGCTCGCCTGACGACGAGCGGCCGGCGCCGCGGCGGGCCGAGTCCTCGTCGCAGGCGCGACGGGCGGACACACACGTCCAGCGGCGCGGCGTCGCGCCGTGTGTGCATGTCCTGTACGGCGTGCCCTTTGCACGACCTCGTGGCTCGCCCATCCGCGTGGACCGAGGGCACAGCGGCCTCGGCGGCGCGCGCGTGAGCGGCGGTCCATGAAGAGGATGGGAGCGGGAGAAAATACATCGTGAAAGGAGGCTGGCGATGAATGACACCCTGACCTTGTTGAGGCGAGCGTCGCTGCCTGCGGCGAGCCTCGCCGTCGTCCTGGGGCAGGCCGCGGATGTGAGCGCTCAGCCGGTGAAGCCCGTCTGGGCCAGCAACACCCAGCAGTCCGACCAGCACTGCGATCCGCAGACCAAGGTCCTCGGAGGCCAGTACATGGCGCGCGGGACCTTCATCGACTCCGCCAACGGCACCTACAGGCTCAGCATGCAGGACGACGGGAACCTCGTACTGTACCGCCAGGGACCGAATCCACAGCCCCTGTGGGCCACCGGCACCGACGGGGTGGCGATCCGGCACGTCATCATGCAGACGGACGGCAACCTCGTGCTGTACGACTACGCGGGCAAGTCCAGGTGGGCATCCAACACGAGCGGGAAGCCGGGGGCGTTCCTGGTGCTCCAGTGCGACGGCAACCTGGTCATCTACGCGCCGACGTGACGCCGAGATCGGCCCGGGAGCGCGAGGCGAACGGGCCGGCGTGAGGCCGGCGAGGACGCGGCGCGATCGCGCCGCGTTCGCTGCTGCCATGGGTTGTCAGGAGGGGTGGCGCAGGCTCCCTGGTGAAACCGGCGACACGGAGCCCGTGAGGATCCGGACGCCGTTCACGCTGTGAGGGCGCTGAGCCCCATGCTCGCTCTCCGCCGGCGCGGCGCCCCCGGGTCGTCCGCGCCGCGTGGTGGAGGTCAGGGCCCCTTGGCTGAGGGTGTAAACCTCCACGCGTGTCCTCCTGGAATGCGAGAGCTCGCCTCGGCGACTTGGTCTGGACCAGGCAAACGGGGGCGGGTAATGTAGGCTACCGTGCGCACCCCACCCGGAGGGAGTTTGACGCTGGGCCTCGAGGCGACTCGGCTCGCCGCGGGAGAGGGCGCTCCGGCGGGCGAGGGCGACGAGCGCGCCGAGGGCGGCCGGCAGACGTGGCATGAGGGCGCCATCGTCGCCGGCCGATACCGGCTCGACCGGCGGCTCGGCGAAGGGGGCATGGGCGTGATCTGGGCCGCGCGCCACACGACGACCGGCAGGCCGGTCGCGCTCAAGTTCGTGAAGGGCGGGTCGGTGTCCGGCACGGTGGGCATGCGCCTCTTGCGCGAGGCGAAGCTCGCGAGCGCCGTCCGCCACCCCAACGTCATCGAGGTATACGACATCGAGCTCGAGGGCGGAGCGCCCGTGATGGTCATGGAGCTCTTGTCCGGCGAGTCGCTCGCCAGCAGGCTCTCGCGCGGGCCGAGGATGCCGCTCGGCGAGGTCGCCTCGATCTTCCAGCAGGTCATCTCGGCCGTCGGGGCGGCGCACGCGCTGGGCGTCGTCCACCGCGACCTGAAGCCGGAGAACATCTTCCTCGTCGACGGGTCGAGCCAGCGGGTCAAGGTCCTCGACTTCGGCATCGCGAAGCTGACGGCAGCGAACGGGCAGGATGCGCAGACGACGGGGCTCACCGAGAGCGGCGCGAGGCTCGGCACGCCCTGCTACATGTCGCCGGAGCAGGCGTTCGGAGAGCGGCAGATCGACCATCGGACCGACATCTGGTCGCTCGGCCTCCTGCTCTACGAGTGCCTGTCGGGCGTGCTCCCCACGCGAGCGGACAACGCCGGTCAGGTGTTCAAGATCATCGTGACAGGCGCCATTCCCCCGCTGGAGGAGGTCGCGCCCGACGTGCCCCGGCAGCTCTCCGGCCTCGTGAACAGCATGCTGTCGACGTCCCGCGACGCACGCCTCTCCGACCTGCGCGAGGTCGACCGCGCGCTCGCGCACCTCGCGCAGGCCGAGGCGCCGCGCTCCGATGCGCCGGCGCCGCGCTTCGATGCGCCGGCGCTGGGAGCTGCCCGCTCCGGGCCGCCCGCGGCGCTGGATGACCAGGCGGCGAACGGGGACGGGGTGGACCCCATGGCGGCGACCGAGCGCCCCGGCGCCGCGGCGCCCCCGGCGGAGGGCCGCTCGACCGGGGGACGCACCGGCCTCCGGGCGGCCGCCTGGAAGATCGGCGCGGTCACGGCGCTCGCGGCGGCCGTCGCGGGGGGGCTCGCGTTGTGGAGACGGCCTCCTCAGGTCGCGGCCGTCCCCGTGCTCACGGCAGATCGGCGGGCGCTCGACCTGTACAACGCCGCGCTCCAGGCCGCCCGCGACGCGAGCGAAGGCAAGGCGCTGGAAGGCCTGCGACAGGCGATCTCCTTCGACGGGGACTTCGCCGCGGCGCACCTTCGCCTCGCGATGTACACGCCGGACCTCGCCGAGGCCCGGGCGAGCTACACGCGCGCCGAGGCGCTGCGCGCCGGGCTCGGCCCCGAGGATCGAGCGCTGCTCGAGGCGATGGAGCCCGCGATCGTCCGCGATCCCCCGGACATGGCGCTCTGCGCGGCGCGGCTGCGCGCGCTCACGGCGCAGCGCCCGCACGAGGCGGAGCCGTCCGCCCTGCTCGCGCGCTGCGCGCTGGAGCCGGACATCCACACCAGCGTCGCCGCGGCGGCGCGGGCCGTCGAGATCGACCGGCATTACGCCCAGGGGTGGGCCGCGCTGGCGCAGGCGTCGCTGCGCCTCGGGAGGTTCAGCGACGCCGCCGCCGCCCTCGATCGGTGCCTCGCGAGCTCGCCCGGCGCAGCCAGCTGCCACGAGATCCAGGGCGAGTACCACAGCGCGCTCGGCCGGTGCGCGGACGTCGAGCAGGACCTGCGGCTCGCGCTGGGGGAGAAGAGCGCCAAGGGCCACCTGATCCACCGCAAGCTCGCGTCGTCGCGGCTCGCGCAGGGACGGCCTCGCGACGAGGTCCTCGAGGTGATGCGGCAGAGCTGGGCCTCGCTGCCGGAGTCGGAGTGGCGTTCCACGTCGCTGATCGACGAGTCGAGCCTGAACGCGATGGCGGGCAATTTCTCGCAGGCCGAGGAGCAGCTGCGGAAGGCGCTCTTCTGGATCGGCCCGGACTCCAGGGCCCACGTCGATGTCGTGCGCGCGCTCATCGACATCTACCTCGAGACCGATCGCAAGCTCGAGGCGGCGAACGCCGCCCAGATGTGCCTCAACCACCACAGCGCCTGCGCCAGCGGCTCGCCGGACCTGCTGCGCGTGATGATGCGCGCCGGCCTCCTCTCCAGGGCCGCGTTCCAGGAGAAGCGAGCCGAGCACCTGGCCCGGTCGAGCGCTCCGGGCGCGGCCGATCTCACCGCCCTGGTGAGGGAGCACGCGCGGTGGATCGAGGGCCCCGAGGAGGCGGCGGAGGCCGTGCCCACGCTGCCTCAGACGGCGCTGATGAGCCATCAGATCGGTCATGAGGTCCAGGCGGACATCGGCGCGGTCTTTTATCTCGCGGGCATGCCTCACCACGCGCTCCCCGCGCTCCGCCGGGCGGTCACGACGTGTGATGTCCTCGACTGGCCGGTGAGGTACGTCCGGTCGTTCTGGTTCCTCGGTCAGGCCCTCGAGCGGACGGGGAACGTCTCCGGCGCCTGCGAGGCCTACACGCGCGTGATCGAGCGCTGGGGGAACGCGAGCCCACGCTCGGTGACCGCGGAGCAGGCGCGGGCGAGGGCGAGGGCGATCGGCTGCGGATCGACCGGGTGAGCAGGCCCCGGCGAGGCGGAGTCGCGGGCGAGCAGGCCGGCCTGGAGGCGCAGGACCTCCCGCCGGCGCCTCGTCCCGCGGGCCGACCCGGAGCGCGCGATGGCGTAGGATGGCGGGCGTTGGCCCGCCCGAAACCTCCGCTGTCAGGCCCGCACCCGCTCGAGCTGTCGGGCGACGTCATGCGCGAGATGGTCGCGCTCGCGATGGATCACATCGTGCCGCACATCGAGAGCCTGCCGGAGCAGCCGATGCACGCGACGCGGGGGGGCAAGCGGCTCGCGCGTTTGCTCCGGGAGCGCCTGCCGGAGCGCGGGACGCCTTATGAGAAGCTCCTCCGGCGGCTCTTCGGGAAGGTGATCCCGATGAGCCTGAACACCGCGTCGCCCGGCTACATGGGGTACATCCCGGGCGGCGGGCTCTTTCACGCGGCGGTGGCCGATCTGATCGCCGACGCGGTGAACCGGTATGTGGGCGTCTTCCAGGCCGCCCCGCTGCTCGTGCAGATCGAGGCGGACGTGATCTCCTGGTTCTGCGCCATGCTCGGCCTGCCCGAGGGCTCGGGGGGGATCCTGACGACGGGCGGCTCGCTCGCGAACCTCGTCGCGGTGATCACCGCGCGCCGCGATCGCCTGCCGCCGGACTTCCTCCGGGGGACCCTCTACGCCTCGGAGGAGGCGCACCACTCGGTGAAGAAGGCCGCGCTGCTCGCCGGCTTTCCGCCGGAGGCCGTGCGCGAGATCCCGGTGGACGGGCGCTTCCGCATGCGGCCCGACGCAGCGGCGGAGGTGGTGGCGCGCGACCGGGCGCGCGGCCTGTCGCCGTTCCTGCTCGTCGCGTCCGCGGGCACGACGGGCACCGGCGCGGTCGACGACCTGCGCGCGCTCGCCGACCTCGCCGTGGCGGAGCGGCTCTGGCTGCACGTCGACGCGGCCTACGGCGGGTTCTTCGCGCTCACCGAGCGAGGGCGGGCGGCGATGCGCGGGATCGAGCGCGCCGACTCGGTGACGCTGGACCCGCACAAGAGCCTCTTTCTGCCGTACGGGACGGGCTGCCTCGCGGTGCGCGACCGCGAGGCGCTGCGGCGCGCGCACGCGGTCTCGGCGTCGTACATGCCGCCGATGCAGGCGGAGGACGACCTCGTGGATTTCTGCGAGCTCGGCCCCGAGCTGTCGCGCGACGCGCGCGGGCTCCGGGTGTGGCTGCCGCTGAAGATGCACGGGGCCTCGGTGTTCCGGGCCGCGCTCGACGAGAAGCTCACGCTGGCGCGCGGCGCGGCGGACGCGCTCCGGCGGACGGCGCACATCGAGGTCGCGGCGGAGCCCGAGCTGTCGCTGCTCGCGTTCAGGGCGCGCCCGCCGGGGATCGAGGACGGGCCGCCGCTCGACGCGCTGAACCGGCGCCTGCTCGCGCGGGTGAACGCGAAGCAGCGGGTGCTGCTCACGGGGGTGAGGGCAGGGGGGCGGCTGCTGCTGCGGATGTGCATCCTGAGCTTCAGGACCCACGCGGACCGGGTGGACGCGGCGATCGCCGACATCGCGGCGAGCCTCGCGGAGGTGCTCGAGGAGAGCCGCGACGGAGGGCTGGAGCCGGCGCGCGGGCAAGAGCAGCCCGGGGGAGAAGACGACGATTGAAGGCCTCGCGCGACGGTACGCCGGGGGACGGCAGCAGATTTCTGGCGGCGGAGCTAGAACACTGATCATGTTGATCCGACCGAGAGAGGAACCGCCAAGGACGCCAAGGACGCCAAGAAGAGAATAAGATCTTGGCGCTCTTGGCGCTCTTGGCGCTCTTGGCGCTCTTGGCGCTCTTGGCGCTCTTGGCGCTCTTGGCGCTCTTGGCGCCCTTGGCGGTTCCTCACCCTTGCCGGCACGTATCGAGGAGCACCCATGACGAACGAGATCTCCCCGTCAGCAATCGACGCGCCGTACGCGCAAGACCTCGCGGTCACGCTGCAACCCGGCGAGGCGGCCGTGACCGTCGCCCTGCCGTTCGAGGAGCGCAACACGATGTACGGGCACATCCACGGCGGCGCCCTGGCGTCGCTGGTTCCGATCGCCACGTCCTCGGCCATGCGCGCGCGCGGCGCGGCCGCCGCGGAGCTCTGCACCGTATCGCTGCATATGGAATACGTCCGCGCGGCCCGGAAGCCGGTCGTGGCAGAGACCCGGTCCGTGCGCCGGGTGCGTGAGCTCGAGTTCTTCGAGACGCGGATCGCCGACGCCGACGGCAACGCGATCGCCCTCGCGTCCTCGGCGGTCAGCCAAAACATCTCGCCGGGCGCGGCGGAGGTCGCCGGACCCTCCCGCGGCCCGCTCGACGGCGCGCCGCCCGAGGTCGTGCGCGCGATCCAGGAGGCGATCGCGGCCAGCCCGTACCTGTCGCGCCGGCGCGTGGCCCTCGCCGGCGCGGCGCGCGGCGCCGTCGAGCTCTCGCTGAGCGCGGCGCCGGTGAACCTCGATTGCAGCGGCGGCGTGCACGAGGGCGCGGTCCTGTCGCTGCTCGACGCCGCGGGGGCGACCTGCCCGTGGACCGTCGTCCCGGCGACGGCCGGGGCGGGGGGAGCCACCATCGCCTTGCACGCCCAGATCCTGGGGCCGCCGCCGGCGGCGGATCTGGTCGCGCGCGCCGCCACCCGCGCGCGCAAGGACCGCTTGCAGTGGGTCGACGTCACCGTCATGAGCGCCGCGACGGGGAGCGTGCACGCGCTGGGGACGGTGGTCTATCGCTTCAACGAGGCGAGCGTCCTGTAATCGAGCAACAACACGAGTTCTGGCTCGACAGCATCGATGAGGGCGACGTGCGCCTCCTCGACAACACCGCGACCGTCTGGCTCAAGCAATGCTCGGACGGCAACCGCTGCAACCTCAGCGACGAGAGCAACCCGCCGCTCATCAGGGACCCTGGAGGGTTCACGGCTCTTCGGGCGAGCGGCTGATCGTCGCTCGCTCCCCGCAGGAGTCCTCGATGCGCTCGACGAGGCGCCCGCACGTCCACCGTGGGTGAATATTTACTTGCCATGGCGCCTTCACTCTTTTTAACGAACCGGCAACCTGCTCGGGGGCCCCCGGGACATGGTCGGGTATCGCATCTGGCCGAACGGGTACAACTCCGGCGACGACTACTCGAACGCGAGCATCATGTTCAAGCAGGAGGTCGACGGCTCCGACATGCGCAAGCTCCACAACATCCTCATCGAGAACAACTTCCTCTGGGGGGCGGTCGCGGGCATCAACCACCACTACGTCGCGAGCAGGGGGAACGATTTCGCGAGCTCCACGATCCGCAACAACTTCTTCATCCAGCGGCAGGTCGGCTGGGGCAACCCGCTCACCGCTTCGGCGGACGATCACAAGGTGGGCGTGGAGGCCCAGGCGAGGCCGTCGGCCGGCTGGTACATCGTCCGCTCTCCGGAGATCAAAGCGATCTACGAGAACAACCGCATCATCACCGTGCGCGAGGACGGCGGCTTCGACATCCTCGGCGACGTCCCCATCTCGAGGGGATCGAGCAGCTGAGCGCCTCCGGACCCCGCGCGTTCACCTGACGCGCAGCTTCACCCGTGCCGGACGGACGCTCGGCGTCGGCCGGCCGGCGGTGAGCGCGCGTGTCGGCGCGCTCGAGGCCGAGGTCGGCGGCCTATACTGAAAGGCATGACGCCACCCGATCGCGCGCTCGAGCAGCGGATCACCGCGCTCCTCGCAACCCTCGTCGTCTTCGATCTCACCCTTTCTATCTGGGCGTTCTTCTTTCCACAGGGGTGGTTTGACGCCTTCCACGGGACGACGTATGTAGACCCGGAGGCGCTCCTGCCCCGGACGGCCGCCCAGTGGGCCGGTTTCCTGCTGGTGCAGTCCATGGCCGTCGTGCGTTGGCGACGGGAGACATGGTGGCTGCTCCTCGTGGCGGGCGTGCGCCTCTGCGATGTGTTCACCGATCTCGTGTACTTCCTCATGGCGGACCACCTGACGTGGTTCGCCATGGCCACGCTCCCGGGCATGGGCCCGGTCAACGCGCTCCTGGGCTGGTGGTTGATCCGCGCATGGAAGCGGCTCGGCGAGCCGCGCGCCGTGACGTCGACGTCATGAGGCGCGACCGGGAGGCGATCCGCGACGTCCGCGCCTGCGCGACGAGCACAGGTTTCCTGCGCCGCCATCCTCCGCTTTTTTTGTCGCGTCGAGCTTTGCCTTTCTTCACCGATGTACACCTTATGTCGACGGGCCGGATCGCATAGAAGATGGTTCCGTCAACCCGGGGCAGGTCCCGCGGCTCACGGTTCGACGTTTCCGGCACGCTTGAATTTTCTTTTCCCTGGAGGAGCGCCATCATGAATCGGTCCTGGCCCGCGGTGCTGAAGTCGTTGGTCGCCGTCTTCTCGGCAGTGCACGTCGCGTGCGGCGACGCCGGCTCGGATCAGGGCGGAACAGGGGGCACGGGCCGAGGCGCGCCGGACAGCTCGGGCACGCCGGCGTCGGCGGCGGTCTCATCGACGTCCGCCTCGTCGACGTCCGCCTCGTCGACGTCCGCCTCATCGACGTCCGGCGGAGGGGGTTCCGAGCTCTGGATCCCGGCGCTCGAGACGTCATGGCACTGGATGATCGACCACCCCCTGGATCTGGACGATCCCAAGGACATGGGCCTGGTCGACCCCACCGGAGCGCCGATCGCGTCGTCGCCTCCGACGGTCTACGACATCGACTGGGAGTACACGCCGGCCGAGACGGTGGCCGCGCTCCACGCGAGGGGCGCCAAGGTCATCTGCTACGTCGACGTCGGCGCGTTCGAGGACTACCGGCCGGACGCCGGCGACTTCCCGGAGTCGGTCAAGGGCAACCCGGACTACCACTGGGAGGGCTCGTTCTGGCTCGACATCCGGCAGATCGACGTCCTCGGGCCGATCATGCAGGCCCGGTTCCAGGCCTGCAAGGACAAGGGCTTCGACGCGATCGAGCCCGACGAGGTCGACGGCTACGCCAACGACTCGGGGTTCCCTCTCACCTACGAGGACCAGATCGCCTACAACCGGTTCATCGCGGATCTCGCCCACGAGATGGGCATGTCCGTCGGGCTCAAGGGCGACATCGAGCAGGCGGAGGACCTGTGGCCGCACTTCGACTGGACGCTGAACGAGCAGTGCTTCGAGTACGAAGAGTGCGAGATCCTCGTCGATACCTTCCTGGCGAACGGCAAGGCCGTGTTCGAGGTGGAGTACGACGATCCGTTCTCCGGTCACATGACCGATCGGTCGCTCTTCTGCGATCAGGCGAACGCCTGGGGCTTCAACAGCATGGAGATGCCGCTCGACCTCGACGGCGGCCGGTGGCCCTGCCGGTGACCTCCGCGATCTCCGGCGTTGAGGCCGCGATCATCACTGGGTCGTCCCCTGGTCGCTCACCGCGCCCTTCGAGCAGGAGATCCTGCCGCACCCTACGCAGAGCGGTGCGCGGCGGCGCGGTCGAAAGGCGGATCCCCCGGCGCGACGGGGTGACGATGGATTACTGCTTCAGAAAACGCGAGAGCACGGGCAGCAAAGCCTTCGCGCTCACCATGTGGTCTTGACCCGCAAGTCGCTCGAGCCTCGCGTTCGGGATCGCCTTCGCCAGCTGGCTCGCGACCTCGTGAATACCGGCTGGGCTCTTTTCGCCTACGATGACCTGCGTCGGTACGGTAACTCGAGCGGCCCGGTCGACCGGCGGGAGGTCCTTGGTCAGCGCGATGTCGTACGCGAGGGTCGGCGCGAGCGCAACCATGGTCCTCCAGCCAGGAAACAGGGGCAGAAGCCAGACGAAGATGCTCGGCATGCCGATGCCCTTCAGAAAGGTGATCATGGCTTCTTTGTTTTTACCGTTGTCGAGCAGCCTCTGTACTGTTTGGCTCAGCTGGCCGTACGCAACCTTCTCTGCTTCGTCGTGCACGTAGGAGGGGTCGTACATCGACACCCTGTTCACCTTGTCGCCCAAGCGCAGGGCGGCCTCGAGGGCGAGCACGGCACCAGAGGAGTGGCCGTACAGGTTGGCCTTGCCGCCAGCTGCGTCGATCATGGCCTCGATGTCGTCGACTTCGCGCTCTATCGAGTACGGCGGCGTGTCGCCGCTATCGCCGCGCCCCCGGCGGTCGTAGTTGTAGACGGTAAACTCCTTGGCGAACCCCTTGGCGTCCTGCAGGACGGGCTTGAACGACCGGAAGCAGCTGGCTCCGGTGATGTAAATAAGCGCGGGTCCGCTGCCGTAGACGTCGTAGGCCAATGTCGTGCCGTCCTTTGAACTTGCGGTCTTCATGCTTGTTCATCCTTTGACGTTCACAGTCCGTGGCGTGAGCCGCGCGCAAAGCACGCCGCGACCACCCCCGCGAGGCAGGCCGAGAGGGCGAGGCGGGCGCATCGGGCCGGAGCATAGACAAGTTCTTGATTCAAGGTTATTTTTCCAGGAGCGCCGGATCCCATAGAAGCAGGTCCCGTCGATCCGGGGCAAATCCCGCAGTTGGTGCTTGACATCTCCGAAGCGTTTGGATTTCCTTCGCCGTCGGCAGCGATCATCTAGATCGCGGCCTCCTGCGTCGCTCGAGAGCGGGATCGTCAGCCCGAGCAGGATAGCCGATGGACCCACGAGCAACGCCAGGTTTGCACGAATCGAGAACGCCGGATGCGAGCTCGGTAATGAGGACAGCGATGAACTTGCGAATGATAACGTCTCCGGTCGCATCGTCATGGTTTGCGCTCGCGGTGATCGCCTGCGCGCCCAGCAACCAAGGCAGCCAGGTCGGCTCTCCGAATCAGGCGAGCGCCGCCAGTCAAGCCGGCAGCGCCGCTCCTTCGGGCACCTCGAGCCAGGACGGCGCGGCTCAGACGGCCCCAGCGACGGCTCAGCCGTCCAGCGCGGCGGAGCCTGCGCCCCTCGGTCCGCCGCTCCGGCCTGCCGCCAAAGGAGCATACGTCACCGGCGAGTATCGCAATCTGTTCGCCGAGCTGGGCCACAAGCCCGCCGAGATCGACGCCAAGGTCGCGAAGGCCTACGCGCAGCTGTTCCACGGCGATCCCAAGGAGCAGGCCGTCCTGTTCGCGGCTGGGAAGAACGCGAACGGCCCCAAGGCGTACATCATGGACATCGGCAACAACGACGTCCGCTCCGAGGGGATGTCGTACGGCATGATGATCGCCGTGCAGGTCGACCGGAAAGACGACTTCGACGCGCTGTGGAACTGGGCCAAGTCTCACATGTACCACGCGGAGCCGCGCCACCCCGGCTTCGGCTATTTCTCCTGGCAGATGCGCCCGGATGGCACGGCCATGGATGAGAACCCCGCCCCCGACGCGGAGGAGTACTTCGCGACGGCGCTGCTGTTCGCGTCCCACCGCTGGGGTAACGGCAAAGGCATCTACGACTATCGGAAGGAGGCCTTCAACCTGCTCGACGTGATGAAGAACCGCAAGTCCATCACCGGGACGGTCAACGCGGACAAGCGCAAGACCACGCTGGTCTCGCTCTTCAGCCCCGAGCACAAGATGGTGCGGTTCACGCCCGATTCGGACAACTTCTCGAAGAACGGCGATCACACCGATCCATCGTACCACCTGCCTGCGTTCTACGAGCTCTGGGCGGCCTGGGGCCCCGAGGCGGATCGCGCGTTCTGGGCCGAGGCGGCCAAGGTGAGCCGCGATTTCTTCGTCAAGACGACCCACCCGAAGACCGGGCTCTCTCCGGATTACGCCAACTTCGACGGCACCCCCAAGGCCGCCTCCTGGGACGCAGGGACCGTCAACTTCCGCTACGACGCGTTCCGCACCGCCATGAACTGGTCGGTGGACGCGGCGTGGTGGGCGAAGGACCCGCGGGAGACCGAGCTGAGCGATCGGCTCCTCGCGTTCTTCGAGGCGCAGGGCCCCAAGTACAAGGCCAACTTCAGCCTCGACGGCAAGCCCCTCGTCGATCACGAGTCGCTCGGGCTCGTGTCGATGAACGGCGTCGCGGCCCTGGCTGCCACCCACCCGCGGGCCTGGCGTTTCGTCGAAGACGTGTATCAGCGTGAGCCGCCCACCGGCAAGTGGCGGTACTATGACGGCATGTTGTACACGATGTCGCTGCTGCACTTGAGCGGGAAGTTCCGCGTCATCACGCCGTCAGCGCAGCCCGCGGCGCCCGCCGCCGCAGGCAAGCGCTAGCGCGACAGACGGGTTGAACCAGCCTGAGACGAGCACAAGTCGAAGCGCCAAGGACGCCAAGACGCCAAGGACGCCAAGAAGAAGAGAATATCTTGGCGCCTTGGCGCCTTGGCTCGCCGCGCTCGCGGATACCGGAATCCATCCACTGCGGTTCTGCGCTGCTTTCCTCGTCACCATCGCGCAGGATGGGAGCGCCGGCAGCGCTCAGCGCCGCGCGGGCAGCGCGCGGAGGCAGACCTCGATCCCGGCGCGGAGGTTGCCGTGCGTGGTGACGCCGGAGAGGTCGACCCCGACGCCGCACATGGATTGGGCGACGGCGGGCCCGATGCCGGTGAGGACGCCGCGCGCGCCGAGCAGGCGGATCGCGCGGACGATGCGGACGAGGTGGTCGGCCGTCGCGGCGTCGACGCTGTCGATGCCGGTGACGTCGATGATGGCGAAGCGAGCGCCCGTGCGCACGACCTCGTCGAGGAGCTTGCTGGTGACGTCGGCCGCGCGCGCGTCGTCGAGCGCGCCGATGAGCGGCACGGCGAGCACGCCCTCGGCGACCTGGAGGACGGGCGTGGACAGGGCGCGGATGAGCGCCTGCTGGCGCTGGATGACCGCGAGCTGATCGGCGATGGCCTGCTTCTGCCGCTCGAGCTCGACGATCGTGGCGGCCATGTGCTCCTCGTGCTCCCGCTGCGCCGTGATGTCCGTGCCGATGCCGAGGATGTGCGCCGTGCCGTCCTGCTCGACGAGGGGCACCTTGATGATCGACATCCACCGCACCTCGCCGTTCGGGCGCGTGATGGGTTGAACCCTCGAGACCCGCTGCATGCGCGCGAGCACCTCCCGGTCCATGTCGCTGATGGCGGAGCGCTCGGGGCGGGAGGGCGGCAGATCGGCGATGTTCGTGCCCACCGCCCGCTCCGGCGTGGTGCCGTACATCTCGGCGTAGCCCTTGCTGACGAGCTCCATCGTGCCTTCCCGATCCTTGACCGTGACGATGCTCGGGATGGAGTCGAGCACGAGGCGGATGAACTGCCGCTCGCGCTCGAGGGCGAGCTCTGTCTTCTTGAGCTCGGTGGTGTCGATCCGCAGGCCGACGAAGCTGCCGTCGGCGAGGCGGTCGCTCTTGAGGGTGAGCCAGCGGTCCCCGAAGCGCCGCACGTAGACCTCCCCGGGGCGGCGATGGTCCGCGAGGCGAGCGGCGACCCACTCGTCTTCGCTGAGGCCGCTGTGGAGGTGGATCCCGTGCCGGCAGCCCTCGCGGACGACGTCTTCGAACGTATTGCCTATCTCGATGGCGGCGGCACACTCGGGGTAGAGCGATTTGTACGCCGTGTTGAAGAAGCAGAGCCGCTCCTCGGCATCGTAGATGACGAAGCCGACGTCGAGCGCCTCGGCGGCCGCGTGCAGGCGCGCTCCTTGATCGCGCGCCGCCTGCTCGGCCCGGCGTCGCTCGGTCACGTCCCGCAGCGCGAGGAGCACGGCGGCGCACGCGCCCGCGGGGTCGACGAGCGGGCTGAGGCTGCCCTCGGCGAGCACGACGCGCTCGTCCGCGAGGTGGAGGGTGAAGTCGGGCGGCAGGGCGCGCGAGGCGCGATCGCGGAGCACCTGCTCGAGCAGCGCGCCGAGGGGCGGATCGGGCCGCAGGAGCTCCTCGACGGGCCCTCCGCGCTCCGTCGCCCCGGCAGTGGAGCAGAGGCGCTCGGCGGCGGGGTTCAGCGCCAGGATCCGACCGCTTTCATCGAGCAAGAGCAGCGGGTCGACGCTGCAGGTGAAGGCGAGCGAGTAGAGATCGACAGGAGCGTCGCTGGGCATCGGGGGGAGCGTAGAGCAAGATCTCCTCAGGGTGTCGGCCTCGGCGACCCTATGGCGCATCCGAAGGCAGCGGAGCCGCCGGCGCAGGCCTTCCTGGCGTTGTCCGCCGATGCACCCACACGCTCGTGCAGCGGAAGGGGGCGGGCTACATCAGAGCTTGCGGCACATCCACACGCTGGAGATCTCGACGTCGAACCCCGCCTTTCGGTACGCGCGCCGCGCCGGGGCGTGGCTCGGATCGCCGCCGGTGCCGACGGTGGCGACCTTCATCCCTGCCTGCTTCATGCACGCCACCGCGAACTCGTACATCGCGGTGCCGATCCCCTTGCCGGCGTGCGCGGGGTCGACGGCATTGAGGCCGATCTCGCCCACATGGGTCTCCGGATCGAGCTGAAGCGCCACGAAGCCGACGATCTCGTCGCCGGACTGCGCCACGTGCAGCTCCCAGCGCGAGTCGGCCGCCATCAGCGACGTCAGCAGCCCCTCCTGCGCTTCGTCTCCCCGCCGCTGCGCGAGTTCGTAGATCTCGTCGCCGAGGATCGCGCGGAATGACGCGAACACGGGCGCAAAGGCCGCGCGCCGGATGGCCTGAAGGCGGGCCGCGTCCTCGGGACGGGCAAGGCGGAAGTGGAGCTCAGGCAATCGTCTATCGTGACTCTCCCGCTGCCCTTCAGCGGCGCCGGGCGCGCCGGGGCTCCTCGCATCCATGGTTCGACCCTCCAGGCGAGGAGGTATACCATGAACCGAGCGACGACATGACCAACGACAGAACGGCGGGGACCACGCCCCTCTCGATGCGGGACAGCGGCCGGGCGATCGCGCTGCTGCTCGGGGAAAAGCTCCACATCACGCTGCCGTCCAACCCGGCCACGGGGTACTGCTGGACGATCACCGCCGTGGACCGGCAGGTCCTGGGCTTTTCGGGTCATGCCTTCTCCCGGGAGCTGCCGCCGCCCGCAACCTCGACCGGCGGCCACGAGGCCTGGGAGCTCGCCGCGCTCGCGCCTGGCCGCGCGGCGCTGCGGCTCGAGTACCGGCGGCCGTGGGAGGACGGCGCAGCCCACGCGGCGTTCACCCTGATGGTGACGGTGCTCCCGGGCAGCGCGCTCGTCGACCCCAAGGCCAACCTGCACCCGGACGGGTATTTCGCCCTGGTGCTCTCGGAGGCGTCCTCCCGCGCGCTGAAAGAGCGGTTCGCGACGCTGCCGAGGCGCTACGCCCATCACTGCACCGTGCGTTATGGCAGCCAGGATCCGGCCGATCTGCCGCCCCGGTTCACGGCGGCCGATCTGGGACGGACCTTCACGCTCAAGGTGATCGGCCACAAGACGCGGGCAGACAACGGGATCCAGGCGGCGGCGGTGGCGCTCGTGGGCGAGGACGGGGCGCTCGTGAGAGAAGGGTTCTCGTCGAACAAGGTGGCGCATATCACGGTGGCGACGAACGGCGTCGTCTCCGCGGTGGAGTCGAACGCGCTCCTGGAAGAGGGCTTCACGGGCATGGATGGGGACGGGCCCGAGCTCGAGGCGACGCTGGTGCACACGTGGTTGACCGGGGAGGAGTGAGGCAGCCGATGGAGCCGGCGCCCCGCGCCGCGCGATGGCACGTCATGTCGGCGCGGACGCGTGGTGCGTCTCCGCGAGATCGCGGTCGTCGAGCAAAGCTTGGCTAGTTCGGCCTGTCAGGAGTCTTGGCGGGGATCACAGCGAGAGAAGAGAGATATCAACGCAAAGGCGCAAAGGCGCAAAGGCGCAAAGGCGCAAAGGCGCAAAGGCGCAAAATACAGAGAAAATTCTGGTTTGCGCCTTTGCGTTGATATCTCTCGGGATCCCTGGCCAGGCGAGGAGGGGAGGAGGAACGTCAGAAGGCCAATCTCATGCAGTCAAGCGATGTCACGGCTTCAGGAGATCGCGCGCCACGGGCGCGTGCGCGCCGCGCGGGTGGCGCTTCAGGTAAAGCTCCGCGATCGGCCGCGCCGCCGCGCGGCCGCCGGTGCGCTCGACTGCCACCATCTTGCGGCCGAGCGCCTCGGCCGCGAACGGGCCGCCCGGCGCCTCGGCGAGGTACGTGTCGTACCAGGCCACGGCCGCCCCGGGCGAGCCGCCGTCGTCCACCATGCGCCCGAGCAGGAACGCCGCCGCCTTGCCGTGGGTCGTCCCGGGGAACCGCTTGCGCGTCGCGGAGAGCGCGCGCTGCGCGACGTCGCCGCGCCGCGCGTACCGCGCCGCGTCCCCCAGCGCGACCAGGTCGTCGAGCGAGGCGCGCTCGACGACCTGGGCGACGCCGCGCTGCTCGGCCTCGGCCAGGACCGACCGGAAATCGCCCGCCGCCACCCGCTTCGCCCAGCTCGGCGCCGCGGTCCCCGGACCGTCCGGCGGAAGGCTCGCGGGCGCCCCCTCTGCCCGCGAGCCCTCCGGCCGTGCGGCCCCGGCGCCGCCCTCCACGGCGCCGGGTCCGGTGGTCTTCTCTTCTCCAGGCAGCGCCCCCGCTTCCGCGGACGGCGGCTCCGCCGGGGCCGCCGCGCTCGGGCCGTCGGCGCTCGAGATCTGCATGTCGCCCTCGGACAGCCGCGCGACGAGCCGCTGCCCGGCCCGCAGCGGCAGCCCCTCGGGCGCGAGCGGCCCGCGCACGGTCACGCTGCCCTCGTGCAGGTCGACGCGCAGGGTGCCATCGCCGCGCGTCCAGGCGACGTCGAACGCCGTCCCGGTGACCACGACCGCGTACGGCCCCGCCTCGACGGACCAGCGCGCCGCGGGCCGCTTCGTGACCCGCAGCGACGCCTTGCCGTGCTCGAGCAGCATGCGCGCCCCGGCCGCGTCGACCTCCGCCACGCGCAGCGCGCTGCCCGGCGCGAGCGCGACGCTCGTCCCGTCGGTGAAGCGGAGCCGCGCCTCCTCGCCCGCCGCGGCGACGTAGCCGCCCGCGGCGCCCGGCGCGCCCTCGACCGCGTAGTCGAGCCGCTGCGCCGGCCAGAGGGCGACGAGCGCGAGCGCGAGCGCCGCGGCGCCGGCGAGCGCGAGGCCCCACCGCGGCCCCGCCGCCGCGGGGAAGAGGCGGAGCGACCCGAGCCGCCCTTCGACGACGCGGCCGAGGGCGCCGCGGCGCGAGGCGGCCCCGCGGCTCACCGCCGCCACGAGCCGATCGCGCTCGGCGGCGTCGTGCGCCGGATCCACGTCGGCAGGGATCCCCTCCCGCGCGAGGGCAGCGAGCCGGCTCAACTTCTCCGCTTCATTCATCTTGCTCTCCTTCGCGGGCGAGGCTCCCGTGCAGATCGATCGCTTGCGGGGCCTTCGTGAGGTAGGTCGAGAGCGCGGGATCGCGCTCGGCGGCGGTGAGGATCCGGTGCGAGGCGCGCGCGAGGTGGCGCTTCGTGGTGGCCAGGGAGCAGTCGAGGGCCGCGGCGATCTCGGTGAGCTCGAGCCCCTCGATGAAGCGGAGGACGAAGAGCGTCCGGGACCGGTCGTCCACCTGGTCGAGGATGCGGTAGAGCCGCGCGAGCGCCGCGCGGCCCTGCGGATCCTGCTGCGCGCCGCCGACGTCCGGGAGCTCGCCCGACGGCGACAGCTGGAGCCAGCGGCGCAGGCGGCGGCGCCTGAGCTCGGCGCGCGCGACGCGCACCGCGATGCCGACGATGAAGCTCGAGAGCAGCGACGGGTCCCGGAGGTCCTTGGCCACCCGGAAGAAGCGCAGGAACGTGTCCTGCACGTGATCGTCGACCTCGTCGCCCGGCCCGAGCGTGCGCTTCAGGATCCTGCGCACGAGGGGCGCGAACCGCTGCCACACGACGGGCGCCGCGCCCGGGTGCCCCTGCGCCGCGGCGCGCGCGAGCGTCTCGTCGTCGGACGCGGACAGCGGCAGCGGGTGCACCGAGCCCCTTTGCGCGGCAGGCGCTTCCCCTGTCAAGGGGGGGACGGTCGATCGGCGCATCGGGGTCACGCCCAGCAGTGTTCTCCAGGGGGCGCCCGCGGCTCAAGATTCGGCGCGCGCGCCGCGAGGTCCGCGGGAGAGCCCCCGGGGCTGCTCCGGGCCGCGCCGGCCGCGCCGGCCGCGCCCCGCCGAGGGGACGCCGCGAGGCCCCGGCCGGCTCGGGCGCGGGCGAGCGCATCGCGGTCAAGGCCTCACGCGCCGCGGGATGAACCGTGGAACCTACTTCCGGACATGTGAGATGACCGCTGGTGTCGCCGTCGCCGGTGCGCGCCGTGCGCCACGGCGGCTGAGCGCCGGGCGCCAGGCCTCGACGAAGTTGGCGCCACGGCGGCTGGTGTATACGTGCCGGATGAACACGGGTGCGGCCACAGCCGCCGGGGCCGCTGGCGTGCCGCGAGGTTATGACGCGGACGAGGTCCTTCAACAGGGGCGTGAGATCATCGTCCGCCGCGCGCGCCGCGCCTCGGACGGGCTGGCCGTCGTGCTGAAGGGACCCGTCGCCGAGCGCGCATCGCCGCGCACGATCGCGAGGCTCCGCCACGAGCAGGCGATCACGCGGGAGATCGCGCACCCGGGCGTCCTGCGCGTCCTCGACGTCGAGGAGAGCGAGGGGGCGCCCGTGCTCGTCCTGGAGGACTTCGGCGGCACGTCGCTCGATATCCTCCTGCGCGGCGAGAGGCTCAGTCTACCCAAGCGTCTGCGCATTGGCATCCACGTCGCGGACGCGCTCGCGTCGCTGCACCACGCCGGCGTGATTCACAAGGACGTCAAGCCGCACAACATCCTCGTCCGGCTCGACCCGCTGGAGGTCAAGCTGGCGGACTTCGGGATCGCCACGCGGCTGTCGCACGAGGCGCCGAGGGCCGAGAACCCGGACGCCGCCGAGGGGACGCTGGCGTACATGTCGCCGGAGCAGACCGGCTGGATGAACCGCAGCCTCGACTGCCGGACAGACCTCTACTCGCTGGGCGCGACGCTCTACGAGATGCTCACGGGCGGCCCCCCGTTCACGGCGCCCAGCGCCATGGAGCTCGTGCACTGCCACCTCGCCAGGACGCCGACGCCGCCGCACGCCGCGTCGGCCGAGGTCCCGCGCGCGCTGTCCGATATCGTGATGAAGCTGCTCTCCAAGGCGGCGGAGGACCGTTATCCGTGCGCGGAGGCGCTGAGAGCCGATCTGGAGGAGTGTCTCCGGAGGTACGAGGCCGACGGCCGTATCGATCCCTTTCCGCTCGGCGAGCGCGACGCGGGCGGCCGGCTCTGGCTGCCGGAGAAGCTCTATGGCCGCGAGGCCGAGGCGCAGGCGATCGTGGCCGCGTGCGAGCGCGCGGCGGCCGGCGCCGCCCTGCTGTTCACCCTCTCCGGCCACGCCGGCACCGGCAAATCCGCCCTCGTCCACGAGGTCTACAAGGTGCTCGCGCAGCGGCCGGGGTACTTCGTCTCGGGGAAGTTCGGCCAGCTCGAGCAGCGCACCCCTTACGCGGCCATCGCGCAGGCGTTCGGCGAGCTGTGCGAGCGCCTCCTCTCGGAGGGCGAGGAGGCGTTCTCGCGATGGAGGGTCCGCCTCACGGCCGCGCTCGGCTCGATCGGGCGGGTCGTCGTCGACGTCATCCCCGAGCTCGCGCGCGTCATCGGGCCCCAGCCTCCGGTGCAGCCGCTCGGGCCGAACGAGTCGAGGAACCGCTTCAACCTGGCCTTCCAGAACTTCGTCCGCGCGGTGACGGAAGAGCACCTCCTCGTGCTCTTCATCGACGACCTGCAGTGGGCCGATCCCGCCTCGCTCAAGCTCCTGGAGCTGCTGATGACCGACCCCGAGGGGCGGCGGATGCTCGTGATCGGGGCCTACCGCGACAACGAGGTCGACGGCGCCCACCCGCTCGCGCGGCTCCTCGGCGACGTGCGCGCGGCGGGCGCGCCCGTCGGCGAGGTGTGGCTCGGGCCGCTCGAGCCCGGCGACATCCGCCGGCTGCTCGCCGACGCCCTGCGCTGCCGCCTCGACGACACGGACGCCTTCGCGGCGCTGATCCTGGAGCGGACCGCGGGCAACCCGTTCTTCCTCCACCAGCTCCTGCGCGCGCTCGCGGAGGAGGGGATCGTGCGCTTCGATCCGGCCGCGGGCGCGTGGACCTGGGATCTCGAGCGCGCCCGGGGCGCGGCGGGCGCGGAGGGCGCGGTCGAGCTGATGGCCGCGAAGATCCGGCGGCTCGCGCCCGACGCGCAGCGGGCGCTCCGGCTCGCGGCGTGTGTGGGCCACCGGTTCGACCTCCGGACGCTCGCGCTCGTGGACGAGCGGCCCCCGGCCGAGGTGGCCGCCGCGCTCTGGGAGGCGCTGCGGGAGGGCCTGGTGGTGCCCCTCAGCCCCGACTACCGCTTCGTCCACTCCGGCGACGCGGCGGTGGCGGCGAGGCTGCTCGAGGACCCCTCGTTCCGCGTGTCGTACCGGTTCCTGCACGACCGCGTCCAGCAGGCGGCGTACGCGCTCATCGGGGCGCCGGAGCGAGCGCGGCTGCACCACCGCATCGGCCGGCTGCTCGCGGCGAACCTCGGCCGGGACCCGAGCGACGAGGAGCTGTTCGCGATCGTCGGCCACCTGAACCTCGGCGCGGCCCTGGTGAAGGAGCCGGCCGAGCGCGGCGAGCTCGCGCGGCTCAACCTCGCGGCCGGCCGGCGAGCGCAGGCCGCGACCGCGTACGACGCGGCGTTCGGCTACCTGAGCGCCGCGGCCGCCGCCCTCGGCGCGGAGCTCCTGGCCGGCGAGCCGGGCCTGGCCTTCGACGTCCAGGCCGCGCAGGCCGAGTGCGCGTACCTGAGCGGCCGCTACGACGACGCGGAGGCGCTCTTCGACGCCCTGCTCGACCGCGCCGCGTCGGACCTCCAGCGCGCGCGCGTGCACTGCATGCGGATGGTCCTCTACAACGCGCAGCGCCGCCTGACGGACACGCTCGCGGTGGGGCTCCGGGGCCTCGGCATGCTCGGCGTGGACCTCCCGACCGAGGGCGCGGCGTTCGACGCCGCGCTCCGCGCCGAGGTCGCCGAGGCCGAGCGCCTCCTCGAAGGCCGCGCGATCGAGGACATCGGCGCGGGCGCGCAGCTCACCGATCCGCACACGCTGGCGGTGCTCGAGCTGCTCGCCCACCTCGTGCCGGCGGCCCATTTCCTCAATCCCCTGCTGACCAAGCTGCTCGGCTTCAGGATGACGACCCTGTCGCTGCGGCACGGGAACTCGCCGTTCGCCTGCGTGGCGTACGTCCACTACGGCTTCTACCTGGCCGCGATCGCCGGCCAGCCGCGCGAAGCTTACCGGATGGCGCGCATGGCCGTCGCCCTGAACGACCGGTACCAGGTCGCCGGGATCAGGGCGCGGCTCGACTTCCTGTTCGCGACCATCATGAGCTTCTCGCGGCCGCAGCGCGAGGCGCTCGAGTACTTCCAGCGGGCGGTGACGGCCGGGATGGAGACCGGCGACTTCATGTTCGCGGCGGCGGCCTGCAACACGCTCGCCCAGATGAAGCTCAGCCTGGGAAGCGAGCTCCGGAGCGTGCGCGAGGAGGTCGGCGAGTTCCTGCGCTTCACCTCGCGCACGAGGGACGCGATGTCGACGGCGGTCCAGACCGCCGCGCGGCAGGTGGTCCTCAACCTGGAGGGGCGCACGCTGGGCCGCGACACGCTGAGCGACGCCGGCTTCGACGAGGCGGCGTTCGCGCCGACGCTGGACGCCCCGGGCTTCGCGAGCGCCGGCTGCTTTTACTACACGCACAAGCTCGCGCTCGCTTTCCTCTACGGGGATCACGAGGGCGCGCTCCGGATGGCGCGCCTCGCACACGAGCGGTCCGCCGCCGCGGTGGGCCAGTACGTCGCCGCCGTCGATCTGCCGCTCTACACGTGCCTCGCGATCGTGGCGCTCGGCGCGGGGGCGGAGGGGGACGTGGAAGGGAAAGGGGAAGGGGAGGGCAGCGGCGGGCTCGCCGGGATGCTCGCCGCGAGTCACGACCAGCTCGCCGCGCTGGCGCGGGACTGCCCGGAGCTCCGGCACCTGGAGCTCCTCGTGCGGGCGGAGCGCGCGCGCGCGGCCGGCGAGGCGCTCGAGCCGGTCCTCAGGCTGTACCAGGAGGCGAGCGACGCGGCGGAGCAGGCGGGCTACGTGCGTTACCGGGCGCTCGTCAGCGAGCTCTGCGGCAGGTTCCTGGCCGCGAGGCGCGTGCAGCGCCTCGCGCGGCCGTGCCTGCTCGATGCCTACCAGGACTGCGCGCGCTGGGGCGCCACGGCCAAGCTGCGGCAGATGGAGGAGGCGTACGTCGAGCTGCTCCCCCGCGCGGGGACGCGGCAGCCCGCGTCCGCGGGCGTGCTGTCGAGCCTGACGTCGGTGGCGTCGTCGACCACGGAGATGGTGGCGCGGCGCCTTGCGCTGCTCGACGCGGCGGCGTTGATCCGGGCCGCGCAGGCGGTGGCGCGCGAGATCGACCTCGATCGGGTGATGTCGCGGCTGCTCCGGCTGGCCATCGAGAGCGTCGGCGCGCAGCGGGGCGCGCTGATCCTGGAGCGCGAGGGCGGGCCGCGCGTGGAGGCCGTCGCCGAGGACGAAGGGGAGGTCCGCGTGGGCCCGTCCACGCACGTGCGCGACAGCGGCGCCGCGGCCCTCTCGGTGATCGAGCTCGTGATGCGCACCGGGAGCTCGGTCGTCGTGGGGGACGCGGCGCAGGACGCGCGGTTCGAGGGGGATCCCTACGTCGCGGCGCGCCGGCCGCGGTCGGTGCTGGCCTTGCCCATGGCGAGCCAGGGGGACCTCTCGGGCGTCCTCTACCTCGAAAACAACGCCGCGCCCGACGTGTTCTCTCCGGCCCGCCTGGACGTGCTCGAGCTCGTCGCGGCGCAGGCGGGGGTGGCCGTGAAGAACGCGCTGCTCTACGCGCGGGTGCAGGCGGCGAGCGACGAGCTGCGCCGGGCCAACGACGCGCTCGAGGCGGCCGTGGCCGACCGGACCGCCGAGCTGTCCGCGGCGAAGGCGAGGCTGGAGGAGGAGCTCGCGGAGCGGGGCCGCGCCGAGCAGGAGCGCGCCGCCTTGCAGGAGGACCTCATCCGGATGCAGCGCGAGCGGCTGGCGGAGCTGTCGACGCCGCTGATCCCGATCTCCGACCGGATCATGGTCATGCCGCTGATCGGGACGATGGATGCCGAGCGGGCGGATCGGGCGCTCGAGGCGGCGCTGCGCGGCGTCTCCGAGGCGGGGGCGGAGGTGGTCATCCTGGACATCACGGGCGTGCGGTGCGTGGACAGCGGGGTGGCGGCGACGCTCCTGCGGACGGCGAGCGCGCTGCGGCTGCTCGGCGCCGAGGCGGTGATCACCGGGATCCGAGCCGACGTGTCGCAGACGCTGGTCGGCCTCGGGATCGATCTCGGCGAGACGGTCGTCCAGGGGACGCTCCAGCGCGGGATCGCGTACGCGCTCCGGAGGACGGGCCAGGCGCGGCAGAGCGCCGCGCTGGCCTCTCGCGGCCGGGGTGGCCTGCGCTGAGCGGCGCCTTCAGCCCGCGGCGCGCTGTCCGGCGCCGCGCCGAGCGGCGCCGTTCAGCCGTCGGCGAGCTGCCGGCGCTCGTCGAGGAGGCGCGCGCGGGCCAGGCGGAACGCGGGCAGGAGCACGAGGGCGCCTGTCGCGGCGACGATGAGCGGCAGGAGGAGACCCAGGAGGCCGCCCGGGAACAGGCTCGCGAACACTGCGATGCCGAGCGCCCGGGCGCCGCCCGGGGGAGGGGCCGCGACGAGGGTGCCCGTGGTGCCCTCGTGGAGCGCGCGCGCATACTGGAAGCTCAGGTACGCGACGATGGCGTGCACGTGGCCGACCAGGATCAGGCTGAGGACGATCCAGCGGTCGAACTCGGCGATCCAGCGGTCGAAGGCGATGAGCGGGTGGTTCATCGCGGCGGTCGCTCCGTACCGGACCGCGTGGAACACGAGGTGCAGCGAGAGCGGCGCGAGCACGACGAAGCCCGCGAGCGGCAGCGCGATGCTGAGGTGCTCCTCGTCGTCGAGGAGGGCGCGCACACGCGCCTCGGGCGCCGCGGCCTCGAGGCGCGCGTGGTCGCCGTGGACGTCGCCGCTCCGCCGCACGTCACAGGCGAGCGCGTCGTGGAGCTTCGCGCGGGCGAGCCGCGGGCCGAGGGCGTACGCGATCGCGACCGCCGCCCACGCCGCGAGCAGCGCGACCATGCCGCCGCTGCTGCGCCCGGCGAAGGAATTCATCACGTCGTTGAAGACGACGCCGATCGCGGAGACGGCCGCGACGACGAGGGCGCCGGCGAGCGCGACGGCGCCGGCCAGCGACCGGGCCACGCGGCGGCCATGGATGCGGCGGAGGTGCTCGGGGAGGGCGTCGACCTGCGCGCGGTGCCGCTCGATCAGCGACTCGATATGAAGGCGGGCGACGTCCTCGTCGTCTCGGTAGGTGGCTCTCATGGCAGGTCCCCTTGGAGGCGCAGCGCGCCGGCGGCGCCCGGCGCTCCGTGGTCTTCGCCCTGCCGCTCCAGCAAGGCCGGTGCCGCGCCGGATCCCCCGGCTCACCAGCATCCCCGTGAGGGCTGCAGATCCGCCGGCGCCCACCCCGTGGACGGCCCCTGTCCACGCCGTGGACACCCCACCTCGCGGCGGTCGTCGGGTACGTTGCCCCGGCGTGGTGGGGCCGGCGAGGCGCGTCGTCCGTGATTGAGGCGCTGGATCGGCGGGAGTGTGTAGGACTGGAGCAGGACCGGCTGGTCGCCGGTGCGCTCGTAGATCCTGCTGGCGCGGCCAGCTGGACACGCGATGAGGCTAGCCCTTCATCAACGTAGAAGAGCTTCGCTTGGATCGCTCAGTTGGAGAGCTTCTTGTTCTCCTCGCGCCCGCCGAAGATCGCCTCCCAGTTCGAGCGGTAGGTGTCGGTCGCGACCTGCGCTGGGCCGGAGCGCTGCGCCTCGGGCGCGCGCTGGGCCGGGAGGACCACCTCCACGTCGAAGAGCCGGGCGTGCTCCGTCCGCTGCGTCAGCTTCACGAGCTCTCCGTTGAGCGGCCTCCCGTGCTCCGCGGGCCGGAGCTCGCCGATCTCGATCCGGTCCTCGCGGCTGCGGATCACGCGGAAGCCCTCGCCGTGCTCCACGGGGCTGTGGATGAAGACGACGTCCTGCGTCGGGGTCGGCGCGGGCGTGTCGCGTTTCTGCGGCGGCTCGTCGTTGCCCATTCCCGTGAGCTTCCCACGTCTGCCCCCTGGCGCGCCAGGTGAAGCGAGCGGCCGCGTCGCGTCAGGTTGTTGCGCTTGCCCTACCCGCGCGCGACGACCCGCGCGGCGCGCCCTCCAAAACTTGGCCAGCCGGAGGGTTAGGCCGTACTGCCGGCCCGAGGGTCCTCTGCTGGTCGGAGGTCCCGCGATCGTGGGCGCGGCTGCTTCGCGGCTCCAACGGAGGAATGGGCGTATGAGCGTTCGAGGCGCAGAGGGAGATGGCGTTCGCAGGGCGCCGGAATCCGTGGAAAGGGATCGCGACGGCGGCGGGGAGCGGCGCGCCGGCGCCGGGCAGCGGGTCCGCATCGAGGCGCTCGTCGCGGTCGGCGAGACGTCGGGCGGCGGCTTCGAGGCCGAGTCGATCGACATGTCCCCGGAGGGGATGCGGCTTCGCACGGCGTACCTGCCGCGGGTCGGCGACGCGCTGATCTGCCGCTTCGACGGGCTCGGCAAGGAGCTCGTCGTCGAGGGCGAGGTCTGCTGGCGGGCCGAGCAGGCGCGGGGCGGCGAGTTCGGCCTGCGGTTCACCGGCCTCGACGCCGAGGCGGAGGAGGCGGTGCGCGCGATGTGCGCGGGCGTCTCCGGCGACGGCGGGCCCGCGGCCTTCGCGCCGGCGGCCACGGTGCCCTCGGGCGCGGCGCGCGGGGCGGCGGAGCTCACGCAGCGGGGCGCGCGCGTGCGGCTCCACATCGACGGGCTGGGCTCGCCGATGAAGGCGCGCGTGCGCGCGTGCGGGCTGGACGACGTGGAGGTCGGCTCCAACCTGGAGTTCCTCAAGGTGGGCCGCTCCCTCGAGCTGGAGGAGGTCGAGCAGGGCGCGCGCCGCGAGGCATACATCGACCACGTGAAGGTCGAGATCGACCCGGCGACGAGCGTGCCGCAGCTCGTGGTGACGCTGCGCTACGACGCGCCGCCCGCGGTCGCGGTCAAGGCGAAGCCGCGGGGGGCGTCCGCGAGCCTGCCGCCCGCGAGGCCCGCGGCGGCGCACGAGGGCGGCGCCGCGGCGCGGAGGAGCGAGGCGCCGGGGCGGCCGAGCGAGGCGCCGGGGCGGCCGAGCGAGGCGCCGGGGCGCGGCCATGCCGAGGGCGCGGCGCCGGGGCGGCTGAGCGAGGCGCCGGGGCGCGGCCATGCCGAGGGCGCGGCGCCGGGGCGGCCGAGCGAGGCGCCGGGGCGGGCGCAGGGCCACGGCGCGGCGGCGCGCGCGAGCGAGGCGCCGGCGCGCGGCCAGGTCGAGGCCGTGGCGGCGCGCGCGAGCGGCGGCCCGGCGGCGGAGGGGGACGACGACCAGGAGCCCCAGGACGTGGACGCGTCGCCGGTGCTCTCTGCGCGAGAGCCGCGCGAGGCCGGCGCGACGCTGGCGTCGGCGGAGGACATGGTCCCGCCCTCGGCCGGGCCGGGGGAGCCGGAGGAGGCGGGCGCGGAGCGGGCGGAGGGCGCGTCGTCGGGCCGCCTGCGCGACGTCGGCGAGAAGGCGGCGCGGGCGGGCAAGGCGGTGGCGGGCACGGTCGGGCCCGCGCTCGCCGGGGCCGGGGCGCGCGCGACGACGGCGATGGCCGGCATCCTCGCGCGGATCCGGAAGCGGCGCGCGGCGATCGCGGAGGGGTCCGGGAAGGACGGGGGTCCTCGCCGCAAGACGGCGCCGCCGCCGGCGGGCGCGCTGAAGTCGGAGGGGCGCCGGCTGGTGCGCGAGGACGCCGAGGAGGCGGGCGAGCCCCCCGCGGAGGCGCCGGCGTTCAACAAGAAGGCCGCCGCGCTCGGGAGTTTCCTGGGCCTTGCGGCGGTGCTCGTGGTGTTCGGCGCGGCGCGCCTGCTCGGCCTGCGCGGCGGCGCCGAGACCGCCGCGGAGACGACCGAGGCCGCGCCGGCGCTGCCGGCGGCGTCGGGCGCGCCCGCCCTCGCGGCCGCCGGGGCGCAGGCGCCGGGCGGCGCGGCGCAGGCGGCGCCCGGCGGCGTGTTGACCGCGGAGGTCCCGCTGTTCGGCGCGACGCCGCTGTCGACGACCGAGCCCGTCCCGCCGACGCCGCCGCCGGATGCGAGCGGGCGCGCCGGCGATCCGCTCGCGGAGGCGGCGGGCGCCGCGATGCCGGGAGGGCCCGGGGCGGACGAGGACGACGAGGCGAGCGGGGGCGACGAGCAGGAGGACGCGCGGGAGTGGGGCCAGGGGGTCGTGCGGAACCCCGTCGTGCTGAAGCTGAAGATGGATGGTCCGATCGAGGAGCTGAACGGCGCGGCCGGCGCGATGGGCTTCACGGTGTCGCTGCCCGACCGGCGCGCGCTCTCGTCGGGGAGCGGGCTGGCTCGCAAGGACAAGCGCATCGCGTCGGTGCGGGTCGTCAATACCGCGCACGGCGCCGAGGTGACCCTTCAGTTCAAGGACGGAGTGCCGGCCTACAAGGCGAGGGCGAAGGGGGATCGCCTGGAGATCGCGCTGGGGAAGGACGAGCCGAAGAAGGTCGCGGCGAAGTCGAAGAAGGACAAGAAGAAGGGTGACGAGAAGAAGAAGGGCGAGAAGGACAAGGAGCGCTGAGGCGCTCGTCTGGAGGCTCGGGGGCGCGGAGCGAGGCTCGGCGCCTTCGGCGTGTGTGCGGGGGGCTTCGCGATGAGGCCCGCCGCGATGGCCAGGCGGTCCGCGCGACGCGGGCGCCGGTGGTCGGCAGAAGTCGGAAGACGTCCCTTCAGGTGATCGGCTGACACGCGAGGCTGAAAGCCGCTGAGCGAAGCGTGCTCGGTGAGCGAGGACAAACCCCTGCTCTCTCGTCTCTCGTCTCTCGTCTTTCGTCTCTCGTCTTTCGTCTCCCGTCTCTCGTCTTTCGTGCTCGTCTTTCGTCTTTCGTGCTCGTCCTCGTGATCGTGATCGTGATCGCTCCATCCTCTGTCGCATCTTGTCTAACGCATTGAACTGGTTGGACTCTTGTTCCGGGTCCAAATGCGAGCAGTCTCAATAGGTTAGGGGAGGTGTGACGGAATCTGAGGCGTGTGTAAGTCTGCGCGCTCGCCGTGCCGTCACACGATCATCCGCGAGAGGGAAGACGGGATGGAGCGAGCACGATCACGATCACGAGGACGAGCACGAAGACGAAAGACGAAAGACGAAAGACGAAAGACGAGAGACGGGGGCACCCGAACGACGCCGCGTCCGCCCTCCGTTGCATCGGGCGGGCGGCCCGCCGCGGTAAGCCTCTGCCACCGGCCGGCTTACCGCCGGATCGGTGATCCTTCTCTCCTCCCCGCTGCCCCGTTCGCCGACGCCGTGCGGGGCGCGGCCGCGGCGGCCCGTGTGGCCTCGCCGATCGTGTAACGGAGCGCGTCCTTCAGGGTTCCGAACGTGACGAACCCCTGCGTCTCGGCGCCGAGCTCCGTCATGGTGGCCGCGATCTGCGGCGAGATTCCCGACACCACCCCGCGCGTCCCGAGCAGATTGACGGCCCTCATCATGTCCAGCAGGTGCTTCGTCGTCGCCAGGTCGACGCTCTCGATGCCCGTCAGATCCATGATCGAGAACCGGGCCTGCGTGCGCACGATCTCGTTGAGCAGCGTCTCCGTGATGCGCGACGCGCGGACATCGTCGATCGTGCCGATGAGCGGCAGCGCGAGCACGTGATCCCAGACCTGGACCACGGGCGCGGACATGAGCCGGATCGCCTCGTTCTGGGCGCGCAGGCTCTCCTCGCTGCGCATGCGCTCGATAATCTCGCTCTCGAGGCGCTGGTTCTGCAGCTCGAGCTCCTCGGCGGCCGCCTTGAGCTGGACCATCGACTCCCGCACCTGCGCCTCGAGCCGCCGCTGCTCGGTCACGTCCGACGCCGCGCCGACGACCCTGAGCAGCGCGCCGCTCGCGTCGCGGACGATGACCCCGTGATCGATGAGAACGGCGTAATCGCCGCTCGCTCGCCGGAGGCGGTACTCCGCGGTCCAGGCGCTCGCGCCGGAGCTCATCGCCGCCTCGAGCGCATGGGTCGTGTTGTTCACGTCGTCCGGGTGGATATGCTCGCGCCACCAGCTCGCGTCCGCATAAAGCTCCTTGGGCGCGCCCGAGATCTTCTCGAACGAATCGCTGCGCCACACCGCGCCGGTGACGACGTCGTAATCGTAGATCGCCTCCTGGACGGCGAGGGTGACCAGGCGGAAGCGCTCCTCGCTCTTCCGGAGCGCCTCGCTGGCCGCCGGCTGCTCGGCGGCCCCCGCGCCCCGCCCGTCGCGACCCGCCGTGATGACCGCCATCACCCCGGCAGCCGCGCCCGACGCGTCCCGCTCCACCACCGCCGGCATGACCGTTACGTCCACGCGGGATCCGTCCTTGTGTACACCTTGCGCCGCGAGCGGCGTCCCCTCGTCGCCAGGGCGCTCCCACCACGCCTCGACGTCGCCGCGGCGCAGGCAGGGCAGCTCTCTGCCGATCACCTCCGCTTCCGTCCACCCGAACAGCCGCGATGCCTCTCGGTTCCAGAAGCGCACGACGCGCTCCCGATCACACACGACCATCGCGACCGGCGCCACCTCGGCCATGGCCGCCAGCCGCGCGTCGCTCCAGCGGGGGCGGTCCAGGTGCGCGACAGAAGGATCGACCGCCTGTTCGGTTGTCATAACCTCTCGGTGTGGAGCTGCCCGCTCCTCGGCGGCGTGCGTCGGGCGCGCGCCGGAGCCCCAGGACAGTATCCTGCCTGCTGAGGCCGCGAGAATGCAAGCGGTATGTAAGTAGATTTTACGTTCGGAGCCACGAACGTAGAAGAGCGGTCTTTGTCACGGGTGTCTCGGGTGAGCACCCCATTCACCGGAGTGGGCCGCTCTGTCGTGTCGTGCGGCATCGTGCGATACCGTATGTCCACAGGCACCGCCCGCGCGCGCAGGCGCGCAGCTGTGCCCCTCCTGCGGCGATCCCGCGGGCACATGCCTCTCGATCACAAAGGCCCCGAGTCGCTCACTGGCCTATCGAGCTCCTGGCGCCCAGGCTTCGACTCGGCCCTGGTGCGTCGCGCAGCCTATTTGCGCCCCACCAGCGCGAGCCGGACGCCGAGCAGGATGAAGACGGCGCCGGTCGCCCGATCGAGGGTGCGCGCCCAGCGGGTCCGTCGCTCGAGCACGCCGCGCAACGACCCTGCGAGGATCCCCACAAGGCCGTTCACGAGCGTCCCCGTGATGCAGAATGTCGTCCCCAGCAGGAGGAACTGAAGCGCGATCGGGCCACGGTCGGCGCTGACGAACTGGGGAACGAACGCGAGGAAGAACAGCGCGACCTTCGGGTTCAGCACGCTGGTCACCACGGCGCGCCAGAGCACGCCGTCCCTCGGTGGAGCAGCGAGGCTCGACGACGAGGGCGCCGCGGACGGGTCAGCGGGCGAGAGCAACGCCCTGACGCCGATGTAGACCAGATAGGCCGCGCCGGCGTACTTCACGACGGAGAACGCGAGCGCCGACGAGACCAGGAGGGCCGACAGCCCCGCGGCGGCCGCCGCCGTGTGGACGAGCCCCCCGGCGCCGATCCCGAGCGCCGCGAGCACGCCGCTCCGTCGACCCGCGCTGGTCCCCGCGGCGAGGACGAACATCATGTCCGGCCCCGGCGTGAGGTTGAGCGCGAGCCCGGTCACGACGAACAACCCGAAGAGCGTGGGATCGACGAGCATGCGGGTCTTCTACCAGGAATACCCCGCTTCTCCACGTCGCCCCCGCCGAGGAGGCGGCCGAGGCCGCGCCGGCGCTGCCGGCGTCCCGCCCCTCAGGCGGGCCTGAACCGCAGCGGGAGCTCCAGCACGCCGTTCGTCTGGTTCGACGCCTGGGGCACGACCTCACCGGCGATCTCGAAGCTCTCCCAGCGCTCGACGAGGGCCGCAAGGGCCTCCTGCAGCTCGATCTGCGCGAGGTAGGCGCCGATGCAGTTGTGCCGGCCGGTGCCGAAGTTCAGGTTGGGGCGCACCGGCTCGCGCGTGATGTCGAAGCGATCGGGGTCGCTGAACACGCGCTCGTCCCGGCTCGCCTCGGCGACGACGCTCACCACCCAGCTCCCCGCCGGGATCGGGACCCCCCGCAGCTCGGTGTCCTGCGCGGCGTAGTGCGTCAGCCGGAGGACGCGGGGCCGGTAGCGCATGCAAGCCGGCGATCTTCGCTGTGCAGGTGGCGCTCGCGAGGCTCTGGGCGTCGTGGGGAGTCTCGCCGGGCGCGGTGGTCGGCCACAGCGTCGGCGAGGTGGCGGCAGCGCACGTCGCGGGCGCCCTCGGCCTCGACGAGGCGGCGCGGCTCGTCGTGCTCCGCGGGCGTGTCATGCAGCAGGCGACGGGCCGGGGCAAGATGGCGCTCGCCATGTACAGCACGGTCACGCAGGCGCGCGTCGCCGGCGAGGGCCTCGACGCCGCGTACTGGGCGAAGAGCCTTCGAGAGCCGGTGCGCGTCGCGGGCGCCGTCGCGAGGGCCATCGCGGATGGGCGCCGCGATTTCCTGGAGGTCGGGCCGCACCCGGTGCTCACGGGCAACATCGAGCAATGTCTGCTCGGCCGCGGGGAGGAGGGGACCGCGTTGCCGACGCTGCGGCGAGGCCAGGACGAGCGGCGTTGCCAGCTGCAATCGCTCGGGGCCCTGTACACCCGCGGCCACGCGATCGACTGGAAGCGCCTCTATCCTGCGGGGGGCGGTGTGTGCCTCTGCCGGCCTATCCCTGGCAGCGACAGCGCTACTGGATCGAGCCCTCGGAGTCCGCGCCGCGCCCGGGGCCGGCTCGGGCCGAGCCTCGGCCGGAGGTGACGGCGCCCGCGATCATCGCGCAGCTGAACGGCGCCCGTCCGTTCGAGCGCCGGCGCGTGCTCGAGCGGTGGTTGCAGGAGACCGTCGCAGAGACGCTGGGGTTCGATGACCCCGCGCGCGTGGATCGCGCGGCGAGCCTCTCGGACCTGGGGATGGACTCGATGATGAGCCTCGAGCTTCGCGGGCGGCTTTGCGCCGCGCTCGACGTCAAGCTCTCGATCAACTGGAGCTTCAGCTGCCCGACGCTGGCGTCGCTCGCCGATCACGTCGCGGACTCGCTGGAACTGCCGGTGGAGGCCGAGGGCGCTCGCGAGGCCGCGCGATCGCGGCTCCACCCTCTCCTGGCCCCGCTCCAGCCTGCCGGCCAGGGGACGCCCTTCTTCTGCGTGCATCCGGCGAGCGGTCCGGTCCTCTGCTATGCCGACCTCGCGCGCCACCTCGGGAAGGACCGCCCTTTCCATGCGATCCAGGCCAGGGGTCTCGACGACGACGGCGAGCCGGACGACCGCATCGAGATCATGGCGGCGCGTTATCTCGAGGCGCTCCGCGCCGTCCAGCCGACGGGCCCTTATCTCTTGGGCGGCTGAGGTCCTCGCTGCGAGGCTCAGGCGCTGCTTGCTCGCGGCTGACGCCGCACGAGACTCGGCATGAAGGTGCTCGGATGCTTGACGCATGCATTGGAGTTCAGAATAACCGCGACGCTTTGTCTGCGTGACGCGCTCCGCCTTGTGGGCAGGCACTTCCTCTGCGGAGGCGCCGACGCGGAGCGCGAACTCAATCGACGAGCCTCAGGAGAGCGCGATGGCGGATGGATCATATTGCGAGGGCGCCTCGTATGCAGAGAAGGACGTGTATGAGCTGGGCGAAATGCCTCCGCTCGGACACGTCCCGCGGAGCATGGTCGCGTGGGTCATCCGGCGCGATCGCCACGGCGAGCCGATCACCGCCATGCAACTAGAGGTCGTGCCGACGCCGCGCATCGGCCCGGATGAGGTCCTCATCGCGGTCATGGCGGCCGGGATCGACTACAATGGCAACCGCACCCAGTTCAGGTGCTGGGGTCCGCTGCGTTCGCTCGACGACGCGGCTTACGCGGAGTACATGAGCGAGGTCCGTCGCTTCGGAAAGGCCATCTGGTCGATCACGGGCCAGAAGACCGACGTCGATCTGGTGCTCGAGCACCCTGGCGAGTCGACGTTCCCGGTGAGCTGCTTCGTGGTGAAGCGCGGCGGCATGGTGGTGTTCTGCGCCGGTACGACCGGGTACAATTTCACGATGGATGCGCGTTTCGTCTGGATGCGTCAAAAGCGCATCCAGGGGAGTCATATCGCGACCTTGATGCAGGCGAGCCAGGCGCACCGCCTGGTCCTGGAGGGCCGCATTCGCCCTGTCCTCTCGGAGACGTTCTCGTGGCACGAGATCCCGAAGGCGCACATGAAGATGCGGCAGAACCTCCACGAGCCGGGGAACATGGCCGCGCTCGTCCAGGCCAGGTCCCCGGGCATGCGTTCGCGCGAAGGATGAGCCCCCACCGCAGCTCACCTGTCTCGAGGTGCCCCTCCGGTCCTCTCCAGCGACGTCTCCGGTCCTCTCCGGCGACGTCGGTAGGCCCTCGGAGGGGGTGTTCGTGGCGCGGTGTGGGGATGGGCCGATGTCTGAGCCTGGGCCATGGTCCCTCCGGCTCCGCCGGAGGGGCCATGGCCCAGGCGAGTTCGGCGGGGCCCCACACCGCGCCACGAACACCCCCTCCGAGGGCCGGTCAGCTCTAGATGGACCCCCCGGGCCCCACTGGCGGCGGAATCGACCACTCCGCGCTGTCCGACAGCCTGGGCTCCACGTCCTCCCCCGCGCTCCCGAAGAAGTCCGCGATGTCGTGCCGCCGCGCCTCCGCGTCCGCCCTCCCGAGCGAGATCAGCTTGCTCGTGAACGACCCGTCGAACAGGAGGTAGCTCGCCAGATCCGCGTCGTTGTCCTGCCCGACGTCCACCAGCGACAGCAGCCGCCGCATGATCGCCGTCCCCCCCTGGACCTTGCCCGCCTTCACGTGCTCCGCCGCGAGCCGCCCGAGGTCCACGCTCGGCCGTACCACCAGCGTCTCCACCCGCCGGTACGGCAGCGCCCCCCGCTCCGCCGCCGCGTCGTTGATCGCCCGCAGGAAATCCGGGCCGAACGCCCGCTCCCCGTCCTCGATCATGTGGTTGACCCGCGTCAGCACCTCGAAATCCGTCTGGATGTGGTCGAGCAGGAACGCGTTCAGGACCTTGCCGAGCACGAGTGCCATCCCCGGCGGCTTGCCGCTGTCGCCCGCGTCGATGCTGCGCACCTCCCGCGACAGGCCGATCGCCAGCACGTGCGTCGCCCCCAGCCGGAGCGCCGGCGCGATGGGCGTGTTCTGCCGCACCCCGCCGTCCATGTAGAGGTCGCGCCCGATGCGGACCGGCGGGAACAGGATCGGGATCGCCGCCGACGCGAGCGCGTGCGGCGGGCCGATGAGCGCCCCGCGGATCACCGTCCGCGGCGGCGCCGTCGAGGGCAGCGCGCCGTCCGGGCCCGTCTGCATGAAGATCACCGTGCGGCCCGTCGCGATCTCCGTCGCCGACACGCTCACCGCCGAGAGGTAGCCGTGGCGCAGCGTGCGCGCGATCGCCCGCCACGGGATCTCCTTCTCGACGAGCCGCTGCATCGGCGACACGTCGAACAGACCCACCCCCTGCGAGCCGCCGCCGAGCAGGAGCCGCGGCAGCGAGACCGCCTGCCGCACCCCGAAGCCGAGCACCGTCTCCAGCCGGAGCTGCGACCACAGGTTGACCAGGCGCCGCACGCCCAGCGTCGGATCGTCGAGGTGCGCCGCGAGGTAACACGCGTTCACCGCGCCCACCGACGTGCCGCAGAGGATGTCGATGCGCGGCGGCGCCCCGCGGAGGCGGGCGAACTGGTCGAGCACGTACGACATCACGCCGACCTCGTACGCGCCCCGCGCGCCGCCGCCCGAGAGGATCACCGCCACCTTGCGGCGCGGCTTCGCCGAGGCCCTTGCTCCCGTCCCGCTCATGCCATCTCCCCGCGGCGGAGCGGGTCCTCCCCGGCCGCCGGACCCTCCGCCTCCCCGGCGAGCAGGCGCCGCACCACGGCGCGATCCAGGAACAGCGCCCTCAGCCGCGCGTCGCGGATGTAGCCCGCCACCTGCCGCACGTGCATCGCCGCGCGGTGGTACGCGTCCGCCGCGCTCGCCGGCGCGCCCTTCTGCAGCGCCTCGCAGCAGAGGTCGCGCACCTCGATCCCGTACTCCGAGCTGCCGGCCTCCACCGCGCCGAGCGCCGTCCGCGCGAGCAGCACCCCCGAGTGCACCTCGCCCGCCTCCACCCGCGCCGACGCCTCGATCGCCGTCGCCATCGCGTGGTAGCTCATCAGCCCCTGCGACTCGGCCAGCTGCCGGGCCTCGGAGGCGTTCGCGATCGCCCCGTGGACGTCGCCGCGCGCCCTCGCCAGGAGGGCGCGAACGTTGCGCTCGTGGATCATGTCGTAGACGCTCCCGGTCACCGCGATGAGCGCGCCGGCGTCGGCGCAGAACGTGTGCGCGGCGTCGACGTCGCCCGCCTCGAGGAGGATGCCCGCCGAGCAGAGGAGCGTGTCCGCCCTGGCGTCCTGATCGTCATAGCGCTCGTGCGCCTCCCGCGCCCGCTTCATGTACGCGAGGCTCCGCAGAAGATCCCCGAGCTTCGCGTACGCGTGGCCGATGTTGCTCAGCGTCTTCGCGATCTGGAACCGCCCCCCGATCGCGAGATCGATGGAGATCGACGAGAGCCCGACCGCGATCGCGTCCTCGAAGCGCTCGAGCACGAACATCGCCACGGCGAGCGAGTTCTTCGCGCGCGCCTCGCTGCGCCGCGCGCCCACCGCGCGGAACACGGCGATCGCCTCCGCGTGCGCCTCGACCGCCTCCTGCAGGCGGCCGACCCGGCGCAGGAGCACCCCCTTCGTGCGCAGCACCTCCGCGCGCGCCCGCGGCGTCAGCCCGCCCGTCTGCGTCACCCGCAGCGCCCGATCGGCCGCGCTGATCGCGCCCTGGACGTCGCCGAGCTCGCGCAGCACCTCGGACAGGATCGTCAGCGCCTCGACCTCGAGCGCCGGGCGCCGGGCGATGCGCGCGATCTCGGCGGCGCGCTGCGCGACCGGCAGGCCGCGGGCGAGGTGGCCGTCGTCGAGGTCGAAGCGCGCGGTGCGCACGAGCGCGAGCGCCGCCCAGCGCGCCTGCGCGCTCTCCTTCGCGAGCTGGCGCAGCGCCGCGAGGTGCTTGCGCCGCTCGCGGCGGCGGCCGAGGTGGCGGAAGATCGCCTCGAGCGCCTCGTGCGCGATCATCCGGCGGGTGTCGCCGGTCGGCAAGAGGGCGAGCGCGCGCTCGTAGTAGCGGCGCGACAGCTGCGCCTGGTGCGCCGCGCGCGCCGCCTTCGCGGCGTCCAGGTAGAGCTCCGCCGCCGGCCCGGGCGCCTCGCCGCGCGCGAGGTGCTGCGCCACGATCGCCGCCGACAGCCCCTGCGCGAGCGGCGTCGTCGACAGGTGCTCGCCGAGCCGCCGGTGCATGCGCACGCGGCTCGCGCTGTCGAGCGCGAGGTAGGCCACGTCGCGCGCGAGCGGGTGGCGGAAGTCGACGGCCCCGGCGCGGCGGTCGCACAGGCCTCGCGCGCAGAGGCGCGTCACCGCCTCGTCGTCGGCGAGCCGCGTCAGGTTCAGGATGTCGTCCTTGAGCAGCGGGCCCCCGGCCACCGCGAGCCAGTTCACGACGTCGTGCTCCGCCGGCGGCAGCTCGCGCAGGCGGTCGCCGATGAGCTGCTCCAGCGTGGAGGGGAGCGGCTCGCCGCGATCCCCCGTCCGGTCGTGGCGCACGAGCTCGTGCCGGCCGCCCGGGTGCTCGACGATCTCCAGCGTGCCCCGCTCGAGCAGCGCGTCGACCATCTCGAGCAGGAAGAACGGGTTGCCGGCGACGCGCGGCACGAGCTCGCCGCACACCGCGGCGACGCCCTCGCGCACGCCGAGGCGCGCCTCGACGAGGCGCATCTGCTCCTCGGCGCCGAGCCCGCGGAGCTCGATGCGCACGAGCCCCTCGATGAACGGGGTCACCCGCTCCTCGGGGCGCGTGAGCAGGAGCACGAGGATCGGCAGCCGCTCCGACGGGCGCTTGAGCAGGTCCGAGATGAGCTCGAGGCTCGGGCGGTCGGCCCACTGGAGGCCGTCGATCACGACGACGAGCGGCTGGTGGCGCGCCAGCGAGCCGAGCAGGTACTTCACGCCCCGCGCCACCATGTCGCGGCCGTAGGTCGTCGCGTCGTCCTCGGGGTGCTCGATCTGCTTGCCGGTCACGAGCTCGGCGAGGCGCGCGACCACGCGCCCGCCGAGGGGCGAGCGCGCGATCGGCCCCAGCATGGCGCGGATCACGTGCGCGGCGTCGTCGATCGAGTGGTCGAGCCCCATCCCGGTGACGTCGCGGAGCACGTCGCAGATCGTCGCGAGCGGCAGCTCGCTCTTCACCGGCGAGCACTCGACGTGCAGCACGCGCGCCTCGCCGGGCAGCTCGGACAGGAAGGTCGCGATGAGCGCGCTCTTGCCGATGCCCATCTCGCCGACGATGACGCGCGCGACCGACTGGCCCCGGAGAGAACCCGGCGGGGTCGGCGGCTTGCTCGGCCGGCTCGCCGGCGGGTCGCTCTCGCCGAGGCGCGCCTCGGCGAGGGCCTTCGCGGGCGGCGAGACCGCGCGGTGGTAGGCCGCGTGCAGGTCGGCCCGCTCCGCGTCGCGGCCGACGAGGTCGTTCGGCGACAGCGCGATCTCCGCCATGCGCTCCTCGCGCGTGAGCGGGCGCTGGAGGGCGTAGAGCCGCATCTGGTGCGGCACCTGGATGTGGCCCGCGTCGTCGAGGTCGAGCGACGGCGCGTCGCCCCACCGGAAGTCGCGCCGCACGAGGCGGTAGACGCCGCCGGCGACCCAGGTCCTGCCGAACGGCGTGCGGCTGCCGAGGCGCTCGGCGAGGAAGTTCGCGGGCTCCTTGAGCACGTGGTGGATGAGGTGCCCCTGCTCGTCGCGCTCGCCGTAGGCGATGCCGCGCACGATGCCGATCGCGGCGCGGACCTCGACGGGCAGGTCCTCCGACGCGCCCGCGAGCGCCTCGTGCACGTCGACCGCGAGCGAGGCGGCGTCGGCCGCGGCGCGCGAGGGGTTCGCGAGCAGCCCCACGACCGCGCGCGCGCTCGCCTGCGACTCCCACGACCAGATCGCCCCGTGCTTGAACGCGATCGCGTCGAGCGTCGTGCGGATCGAGCGCCCGCTGCGCTTGCCGGCGAGGCGCCCCTGCGCCCCGAGCAGCTCGTCGACGCCCTCGAGCCGCAGCGTCACGACCGCGACGTGGCGCACCTCGCGCACCACGCGCGGCGCGCCCGTCCCGGCGCTGTCGGACTCGCCCCCCGTGCGCGCGGCCGGCACCGCCGCGAGCGTCTGCGGCTGCGCCGCGGAGCCGCCGTCGTCCCCCGCCTTCGCGCCGTCCGCCCCGCCCTCGCGCCCCTCCTGCTCCCGATCCCGCCCGAGCAGGTGGGCCACGGTCTGCTCGACCGACGCGTTGTCGACGAGCTCCTGCTTGGCGAGCAGGACGCGCGCGATCGCCCCCGCCAGGTCGCGCGCGGTCTGGAAGCGGTCCTCGGGCGCGTGCGCCATGGCGCGCATCACGATCGCCTCGAGCTCGGCGGGGATGTCGGCCGCGTGCGTCGACGGCGGCTCGAAGGCGCCCTCCTTCACGGCCTCGAGCAGCGCCTCGTCGTCGAGCTTGCCGTAGGGCGAGCGCATCGCGAGCAGCTCGTAGAGCACGACGCCGAGCGCGTAGATGTCGCTGCGCCGGTCGACGCGCTCGCCGCGCGCCTGCTCGGGCGACATGTACCCGAACTTGCCCTTCAGCACGCCGGGCTCCTCGCGGAAGAGGTTCGCGCTGGCGATGCCGAAGTCGGCGATCTTCACGACGCCCTCGAACGAGAGCAGGATGTTCTGCGGCGACACGTCGCGGTGGACGATGGCGAGCGGCATGCCGCCCTCGTCCTTGCGCTCGTGGGCGTAGTGCAGCCCCTTCGCCGCCTCGGAGACGATGAACGCCGACACGAGCGGCGGGATGCGCGACTCCTTCTGCTGGGCGGCCCGCATCAGCTTGCCGAGGTCGAAGCCCTCGACGTACTCCATCGAGAGCAGCAGGCCGTCCTCGCCGTGGTCCGAGAACTCGTAGACCTGGACGATGTTCGGGTGGTTCAGGCGGGTCGCGAGGTGCGCCTCCTCCACGAACATCGCGCGGAAGCGCCGCGAGGCCCCGTGCGCGGGGAGGATGCGCTTGACGACGAGGAGCTTGTACGTCCCCTCGGCGCCGCGCTTCTTGGCGAGGAAGACCTCCGCCATGCCGCCGGCGCCCAGGCGGCGCTGGATCTCGAGGTCGGCGAGCTGGGACGGGTGCTTGGCCATGCAGCGAAGCGGCGCGCGCGCGCCGAGGCTGGGGGCGCCGGGCGCGGTGGATCGAGGTGACCGAGGAGGATCACGCGCGGCTCCCCCGATCCACGGGAAGACTACGGGTTGCCCCGCATGGTAGCGTCCCGGCCGCGCCTTCGGGGAGACAACCACGGGTGGAAAGGCGAATCTTTCTCGGCGGGTCGGGGATCCGCCGGGAGGGTGAGCCTCCCTGCGCGCCGCGGCCCCGAGGTGGCGCGCGGCGCCTGCCGGACGCCGGCGCGACGCGCGGCGCCTGCCGGACGCCCGCGCCTCGCGGCGCCTGCCGGACGCCCGCGCCTCGCGGCGCCTGCCGGATCCGGCGCCCCGCGCGGCCCGACCCCGCCCCGCCAGGGCCGCCGGTCGGAGCTCGCGCCGCGCGCCGATCGTGAGCATCGAGAAAAGCGATTGCCCAGGAAGTTCGCGTCTGTTAGAGCGGATCCCGCGTCTGCGATAGAAGACGCTCGGCGCCCGAACCCGCCCGCACCGGATCCGTCCGTGGAGGGGCTGTGTGTGTGTGCGTGCGCGCCTGAAACGTTGAGGATGGCAATGGACATTCGCGTGACAGAGGCGGACGTCGTCGTCGTGGGCGGCGGCAGCGCCGGCTCCACGGCGGCCGTGGAGGCGCAGCAGCGGTTGCCGAGGGGGAGGGTCGTCCTCCTCGAGAAGGCGCATATCAAGCGCAGCGGCGCGATCGCGATCGGCATGGACGGGCTGAACAACGCGATCATCCCCGGCCATTCGACGCCCGAGCAGTACGTCAAGGAGATCACGGTCGCCAACGACGGCATCGTGAACCAGCGCGCCATTTACGAGTATGCGCGCAACAGCTTCGCGATGCTCCAGGAGCTGGACTCCTGGGGCGTCAAATTCCAGAAGACGCGTTCGGGCGACTTCGATGTCAAGAAGGTCCACCACAACGGGAGTTACGTGCTCCCGATGCCGGAGGGCTACGATCTCAAGAAGATCCTCACGCGCATGGTCAAGCGCGCCGGGGTGCGCGTGGTCAACCGGGTGATGGCCACCCGCGTCCTCGTCACCGACGGGCAGGTCGCCGGGGTGATGGGCTTCGACACCCGGGAGGGCCATATCGAGATCATCAAGGCGCGCGCGGTGATCCTCTGCTGTGGCGCCTCCGGGCGGCTCGGGCTGCCGGCGTCGGGCTACCTCCACGGCACCTACGAGAACCCCTCGAACGCCGGAGACGGCTACTCGATGGCGTACCACGCGGGCGCGGAGCTCACCGGGATCGAGTGCTTCCAGATCAACCCGCTCATCAAGGACTACAACGGTCCGGCGTGCGCCTACGTGACCGGCCCGCTCGGCGGGCACACCGTGAACGCGAAGGGGCACCGCTTCATCGAGAGCGATTACTGGAGCGGGCAGATGATGCTGGAGTTCTACCGGGAGCTCCACTCCGCGAACGGCCCCGTCTACCTGAAGCTCACCCACCTCGCCCCGGAGACGATCACCGAGGTCGAGCGGGTGCTCCACCAGACGGAGCGCCCGAGCCGCGGTCGCTTCCACGAGGGCAGGGGGCACAGCTACGCGAACGACCTCGTCGAGATGCACATCTCCGAGATCGGCCTGTGCAGCGGCCACAGCGCCTCGGGCGTCTGGGTCAACGAGAAGGGCGAGACCACCGTGCCCGGGCTCTACGCCGCCGGCGACATGGCGTGCGTGCCGCACAACTACCTGCTCGGCGCGCTCACCTACGGGAAGATCTGCGCGCAGAACGCGCTCGACTACCTCGATCGCGCCCCGGCGCTCGAGCCCCGGAGCGACGCCGTGGACGCCGAGCGCGAGCGCATCCTCGCCCCGCTCTCCCGCGGGAGCGGGGTGCCCCCCCACCAGTACGAATACAAGGTGCGGCGGCTCGTGAACGATTACCTGCAGCCGCCGAAGACGGGCAACCGGATGGCGCTCGGGCTCGAGTATTTCATGCGGGCCAAGGACGAGCTCGAGCAGGTCACCGCGTCGAGCCCGCACGAGCTCATGCGGGTGATGGAGTGCCATTTCATCCGCGACTGCGCCGAGATGGCCGCGCGCGCCTCGCTCCACCGGACCGAGAGCCGCTGGGGCCTCTACCATTACCGGCTCGACTACCCCGAGATGGATGACCGCCGCTGGTTCGTGCACGTGAACCTGAAGAAGGGCGACGGCGGCGAGATGGTCTGCCTGGAGAGGCCCGTGGAGCCGTACCTCTTCCCGATCGACGACGGCGAGGTCAAGGCCTACGACAAGCTGCGTATCCCGGCCGGGGAGCAGCGCGCGGCGCTCTGACGGCGCGGACCGAAACGACGAGGAACAGAATGGGTCACCTTCCGAACCGAGAGTCCATCAAGGCCCAGCGCGCCAAGACCGCGGGCCACGCCGAGGCCGTCGTCCGGCTCGATCTGCCGGTCGTCGTCGACGAGGCGTCCTGCATCAAGGGCTGCCGGATCTGCATCGACTCGTGCCCTGTCGACTGCCTCGCCATCCACCCGGAGACGAAGAAGGCGCACATGGCCTACGACGAGTGCTGGTATTGCCTCGCGTGCGAGATCGACTGCCCCAAAGAGGCGATCACGGTGAAGATCCCCTTTCTCCTCCGGTAGCGGGCGGAGGCGGAGACGACATGACAGAGCAGTCGCTTGCGCAGGATCTCGCGGGCGTCCTCAGGGACCCCGACCCCAACGCCCGCCAGCTCGCGCTGATGGAGCTCGACGACCTCTCGGACCCGGAGCTCGTGAGGCCGCTCATCGAGGCCGTGAAGGACGCGGACCCCACGGTGCGGGCGCTCGCGCTCGGGCACCTCGAGGACCTCGGCGACCCGAGCGCGGTGCCGGCGGTGCTCGGCGCGCTCGAGGACGAGGACGCGCACGTGCGCGAGGCGGCCGCGACGGCGCTGCGCGAGTTCCGCGGGCCGGAGGCGGCGCGCCACCTCATCGCGGCGGTCGCGCACGCGCGCCCCTTCGTCCGCGCGTCGGCGGTCGTGGCGCTCCGCGAGCTCCGCGACGGCCGGGCGGTCGCGCCCCTCGAGGGCGCGCTCGGCGATCCGGAGCCGGAGGTGCGGCGCGAGGTGGTGCTCGCCCTGGCCTACCTCCGGCGGCCCGAGACGGCGCCGGCGCTCCGCGCCCTCCTGCGCGACCCCGACGCGGGCGTGCGGCAGGTCGCGGTCGGCGCGCTCGAGGCGGTCGGCGCGCTCGGCGAGCCCGAGACCGTGGACGAGATCGTCGCGCTGCTCTCCGACCCCGACTGGCGTGTCCGCGTCGAGGCCGCGATCGTGCTCGGCCGCTCGGCGCACGGCCGCGCGGCGCCGGCCTTGCGGCGGGCGCTCGACGACGCCGCCTGGCAGGTCCGCAAGGAGTCGGCGCTCGCGCTCGGGCGGCTCCGGGCCGCCGCGGCCGCGCCCGACCTCGTGACCATGCTCGCGAGCCCCACCCCGGATCTCCGCAAGGCGGCCGCCCAGGCGCTCGGCGAGCTCCGGGCGGCGGCCGCCGAGGCGCCGCTCCGCGGCCTGCTCGCCGACATCGACGTCGAGGTGCGCAAGGCGGCCGCCCGCGCCCTCGAGGCCATCCAGACAGGAGCCGGACGACATGAGACGTTGGCGAGGAACTGAGCCGATGAAGCGGCCGACTACCCGGGCGACGTCGCAGGCGCTGCGCGCGCTCCTGCTCCTCGCTGTCGTCCTCGCGTGCGCGGCGTGCAGCTCGCAGGACAAGCAGAAGATCCGCATCGCGATCGGGACGCAGGACACGACGATCAACTGCGCCGCCGGCGGGCTCCTGATCCGCGAGCTCAAGCTGCTCGAGAAGCACCTGCCGCGGGACGGCAAGTACAAGGACGTCGAGTTCGAGATCGTCTGGAAGGACTTCACCTCGGGGCCGCCGCTGACGACCGAGATGGTCGCCGAGAAGCTCGACATCGGCGCGATGGCCGACTTCCCCGGCGTGCTGAACGGCGTCGCGTTCCAGAAGCAGGGCAGCCGCAGCCAGTTCATCGCCACGCTCTCCGGCAGCCCGCTCGGGAGCGGCAACGGCGTCGTCGTGCCGCTCGACTCTCCGGTCACGAGCCTGAAGGACCTGAAGGGCAAGCAGATCTCCGTCCCCTTCGGCTCGTCCGCCCACGGCATGCTGCTCCGGGCGGTCCGCGATCTCGGCTGGGATCCCGACAAGGACGTGACGCTCGTCTCGCAGTCGCCCGAGGTCGGCGGCTCCTCGCTGAAGGCGAACAAGATCGACGCCCACGCCGACTTCGTCCCCTTCGCCGAGCTGTTCCCCTTCCGCGGCTTCGCGCGCAAGATCTACGACGGGGCCAGCGTCAAGGTGCCGACGGCGCACGGCGTCCTCGTGCGCGCCGCGTACGCGGAGCAGCACCCGGAGATCGTCGTGGCCTTCCTCAAGGCCTCGCTCGAGGCGGATCGCCTGTTCACGGAGGAGCCCGAGAAGTACAGCGAGCTCATCGAGAAGGTGACGGGCGTCGACGCCGAGGTCGCCTACATGTTCCACGGCCCGCTCGGCATCCAGACGCGGGATTTCACGATCAAGCCCGAGGTCCGCCGCGCCCTCCAGGTCGCCGTGGACACGCTCACGCTGCTCAAGCGGACCGACACGGCGCTCGACGTCGGCGCGTTCGTGGACGAGCGGTACATCCGGCGCGCGGCGGAGGAGCTCGGGATCGACTACGAGGCGCGGCTCCAGAGCTACGCGAAGCTCCCGCTGTCCGGCGGCGACGCGCTCACCGGCGAGCCCATCGACGACCCGGCCCTCGCCGCGCAGCTCTGGGTCGCGGGCGAGCCGAAGGTGCGCGCGTACCGGAGCCCGGCGAACGCGCTCGCCGCGCGGAGGAAGCTCCTCTCCGAGGGCAAGGAGATCCGCGCCGCCTTCGTGCACGACCGCGCGAGCGGGGTGAAGCTGCTCGCCGACCGCGCGTGGTACACGAGGCGCCCCGACGGCAGCGTCTCGGCGTTCCTCGGGAAGGAGGACGCCGAGGCGTGGGCCGCCGCGGCGTCGGGCGGCGCGGCGGTGCTCGACCTCGCGTCCCTGGAGCGCGACCTCGCGAAGGTCACGGCGGCGGCGCCATGAGCGCGCTGCGGACCATGGCCCGGCGCGGCGCGCCGGCGGACGCGCCGCTCGGCGGGCGCGTCGTCTTCGAGCGGGCGCCCGCCGCGGAGCGCGCCGCCCCCGCGAGCGCGCCCGGCCCCCTCCTGACCGACCGGCTCGCCGACGGGCGCCCGCGGCGCGATCCCCGCCGCGCCCTGCTGCGCGCGCTCTCCGTGGCCGTGTGCATCGCGCTCTGGCAGTGGGCCTCGACGGCGCGCGTGCACCTCGGCATCGTCAACTTCGTCAACGTGCCGGCGCCGACCGAGGTCATCGTCGCGGCCCGGGATCTCGTCAGCTCGCCGAAGCTCTGGCTGCACCTCCAGAACAGCCTCTTCCGCGTGCTCGCCGGGTTCGCGGCCGCGGGCGTCACCGGCGTCGTGCTCGGGCTCGTGATCGGCAGGTCGCGGCTGGCCGAGGACACGCTGCTCGCCCCGCTCGAGGTCCTGCGCCCGATCCCGGGCGTCGCCTGGCTGCCGCTCGCGATCCTGATGTTCCCGTCGGCCGAGCTGAGCATGGTCTTCATCACGTACATGGGCGCGCTGTTCCCGATCCTGCTCGCGACGATCCACGGCGTGGTCTCCCTCGACCCGCGGCTCATCGCGAGCTCGCGCAGCCTCGGCGCGCGCCCGTTCCGCCTCTTCGTCGAGGTGGTGCTCCCGGGCGCGCTGCCCAGCATCATCACGGGGATGAGCCTCGGCATGGGCACTGCCTGGTTCTGCCTCGTGACCGCCGAGATGATCGGCGGGCAGTACGGCATTGGCTACTTCACGTGGGAGTCGTACAACCTGCAGCGCTACCCGGACATCGTGCTCGGCATGCTGCTCATCGGCCTGCTCGGGATGCTCAGCAGCGCGGCGGTGAAGCGGATCGGCGCGTGGCTCACCCCCTGGCAGCGCCCCGAGGAGAAGGGCCGATGACGCCCGCCGCGCGCCCGGGTGGCCGGGTGGAGATCCGCGGGCTCTCGGTCGTGCTCGGGGCCGGCGCCCGCCGGACCGAGGCGGTGCGGGACCTCGATCTGACGGTCGAGAGCGGCGAGTTCGTGAGCCTGCTCGGCCCCTCCGGGTGCGGCAAGTCGACGATCCTGAACGCCGTCGCGGGGTACGTCCCGCCCGCGCGCGGCGGCATCGTGGTCGGCGGGGAGCGCGTCGACGGCCCCGGCCCGGAGCGCGGCATGGTGTTCCAGCAGAACACGCTGCTCCCCTGGAAGACGGTGCTGAACAACGTCGGCTTCGGCCTGAAGATGCGCGGCGTCCCGGAGCGCGAGCGCCGGGAGGCCTCCCGGCGCCTGCTCCAGCTCGTGGGCCTGTCCGGCTTCGAGGACGCCTACCCGGCGCACCTCTCGGGCGGCATGCAGCAGCGCGTCGAGATCGCGCGCGTCCTGATCACCGAGCCGCGGGTCGTGCTGATGGACGAGCCGTTCAGCGCCCTCGACGCCCAGACCCGGCTCGCGATGCAGGAGCTGCTGCTCGACGTCTGGGGCCAGGTGCGCACGACCGTCCTCTTCGTCACGCACGACATCGACGAGGCCATCTTCCTGTCCGACCGCATTGCGCTCATGACGGGCCGGCCCTGCCGCGTCGGCGCCGAGATCGCGATCCCGTTCGAGCGCCCGAGGAGCGCCGCGATCGTGGGATCGAGCGAGTTCGCGGCGATCAAGCGGGAGTGCCTCGACGCCCTGGGCTACGAGGGCAGGGGCGCCGCGACCTCCGCGCGCGCCGCGCGCGCCGATCAGCAGCCCGTCGGCGCGTGAGGCGGGCGCGCGGCGAACCGCCGACCGGCGCGTGACGTGAGGCGCGGGCGCGCCGCGCGCCGGGGCTCTCTCCCCGGCCGCGCGAGATTGTACGAGCAGCCGAGCTCTTCAGCTTGCCTGTCAACGGTTTCTTCCATATGACCGGGCCGAGAGGAGAGAGCCTCATGCTCAACAGATTCCTGCGGGTGCTCGACCAGCCGTTCGCGGCCTCGGCCGCGCTGCTCGCGCTCCGTGTCGTCGCCGGCGTCGCCTTCATCTTTCACGGCTTCGGGAAGATCCAGGCCCCCTTCTCCTGGATGGGGCCGACGGCGCCCGTCCCGGGGTTCTTGCAAGCGCTGGCCGCGCTCTCGGAGTTCGGCGGCGGCATCGCGTGGATCCTCGGCCTGCTCACGCCGATCGCGTCGCTCGGCATCGCGAGCACCATGGCCGTCGCGGTCTGGATGCACGCGGTGGTGCGCGGCGATCCGTTCTTCGCCAAGGGCGGCGGCGGCTCCTACGAGCCGGCCGCCGTCTACCTCGTCGTCGCCCTGGTGCTCTTCTTCGTGGGCCCCGGGCGGTTCTCCGCCGACGCGGCGATCTTCGGCCGCAAGACCTGAGCTTCCGCGCGCGCTCGCGCGCGAGCGTCACCGGGCCCCCGCCCGGGGCCCCCGCCCGGGGCCCGAGCCCGGGGCCCGAGCCCGAACACGTCCGCCCGCGGCCCCGCGCGCGGCTTGATCAACACGTCTCTCCCGCGGATACCTCCCCCTCCACGAGGGCAGATCGTGTGGCGAGCTCGGCAGTTGTCCCAAGCGAGCTCGTCAGTTGATCGAGAGAGTTTCGTTACATCGATCTCCCTTCTCCGGATTCGATTTTGCGGCCCCATCATCCTTTCACAGTATTCCCTGTTCAGGCCGCTCAGAATGTTTGAAGAAGGAACTTCCTGAGGCCCTTATCCGCGCTACACCTGAGATCCGCTCCGGCCCGACGTCGGGGCAGTGAGGTGGCGCAGCAGTGAATTCCTGGATCTTGCAGGTGGGTAAGCGGTTGGGGCCCGCGGGGCGCCGGCTCTGGGCCCTTGGAATCATGGGGGCGTTGCTCGCGGTGGTGCTCGGGTTCGCGCTGCGCGCGGCCCCCCGGGAGCGCGCGGCGACGTACACCGAGCTCCTCCGGATCGCGCAGACCGGACAGGCGCTCTCGGTCGAGGTGAGCGGGGACCGCTTCTTCGTGCGCCAGGCCGGCGCGGAGACGGTGACGGCGGTCGTCGACGAGCCGACGCTCCGGCAGGAGCTCGTCTCCCGCTTCGCGGGCGCCGGCGCCTCGGTCGACTTCGCCTCTCGCGAGGAGCCGTCGCGCGCCGCGTCCGCCGTGATCCCGCTCGTCGTCATCGCCGCCGTGGGCTTCGCGCTCTTCTCGGTGAACCGCCGGCGCAGCCCGAAGATGTTCTCCGACGCCAAGGCCGGGGTCACGCGCGCGCCCGTGCGCTTCGCCGACGTCGCGGGCATGCACGAGGTCAAGCAGGAGCTCGCCGAGACGGTCGAGTTCCTGAAGAGCCCCCAGCGCTTCGCGCGCCTCGGCGGCCGCCCCCCGCGCGGCGTGCTGCTGACGGGCGAGCCCGGGACGGGCAAGACGCTGCTCGCGCGCGCCGTCGCCTGCGAGGCGGGCGTGCGCTTCCTCTCGGCGTCCGGCTCGAGCTTCCAGGAGATGTTCGTCGGCGTCGGCGCCTCCCGCGTCCGCGCGCTCTTCGCCGAGGCGCGCAAGGCCGCGCCTTGCATCGTGTTCATCGACGAGATCGACGCGGTCGGCCGCGCCCGCGCGAAGGGCAACGGCGACTCCGCCTCGGCGGAGCACGACCAGACGTTGAACCAGCTGCTCGTCGAGATGGACGGGTTCGACCACGCGAACGGCATCGTCGTCATCGCGTCGACCAACCGCGCCGACATGCTCGACCCCGCGCTGCTCCGGCCGGGCCGCTTCGATCGCAAGGTCACCGTCCCGCTCCCCGACGTCCGCGGCCGCGAGGAGATCCTGAACGTGCACGCCGGCCCGATCCCGATGCAGGGCGCGGTCGACCTCGGCACCATCGCCCGCGGCACGCCGGGCTTCTCGGGCGCCGACCTCGCGAACCTCCTGAACGAGGCGGCGATCCTCGCGGCCCGCGAGGGCGCCGAGGCGGTCGACCCGACGCACATCGACCGCGCGCGCGACCGGGTGCTCATGGGCCTCGAGCGCAAGGGGGTGCTGGTCGACGAGGACGAGCGCTACGCCACCGCGGTGCACGAGGCCGGCCACGTCGTGGTCGGGCTGCTCGCGCCGAACTGCGACCCGGTGCACAAGGTGTCGATCCTGCCGCGCGGCCGCGCGCTCGGCGTGACCCAGGCGCTGCCCGAGAAGGATCGGCTCATGTACCGCAAGGAGTACCTCGAGGATCAGATCTGCATGCTGATGGGCGGCCGCGCCGCCGAGATGGTCATCCTCGGCACGATGACGGCCGGCGCCTCGGACGACATCCAGCGCGCCTCGACGCTCGCCTGGAAGATGGTCGCGGAGCTCGGCATGAGCGAGCTCGGCCCCATCTGCGTCGGCGACGGCCACCCCGCGCGCAGCCCGGCCCTGCTCGACCGGGTCGACGAGACGGCGCGGGCGCTCACGGACGCGCAGCTCGCGCGCGCCGTCGCGATCGTGAAGTCCCGGCGCAGCCAGATCGACGCGCTCGTCAAGGGCCTGCTCGAGAAGGAGACGCTCGGGATCGACGAGATCGAGGCCTGTTTCCCGGAAGACCGGCGCAAGCGCGCCGCGCCCCAGGCCGCCTGAGCCGCCAGGATCGGAGGCGCGGAGAAGGGAAGTCCTTTCTTCGCGCCCCGGGCGCCTCCCCCGCGACGCGCACCCGAGCGCCGCCTCTTCTACCGTGGCAGCGGAGCGGAGCCCTCACCGCCCCGCTGCCCGATTCGACCCCTCCTGTCGCCATTCCCCCCCTGCATCCCCTCTCCGCCGCGGGGCCCGTCCCGGGCGCCGGCGCGCGGCCCCCGCGCTGGACGCGGATTCGCATCGACGAGCTCGCTTGTGCGGCCCCCTGCGAGCCGCCGCGGCCCCTCGACGCGTCGTGCGTCGGCGCGCTGACACCTTGCGCGTTGCGTCTCCGTTTCCGTCCGGAGAGCGCAAATCTCCCCTTGCGATTGCCCCCCAAGCTGGTGAAGTGGGGCCACTTGCATGTACGGATTCCGTCATGTCCCCGTGTCCGCAGCTGGGACGTCTTCTCCGTTCTCTCGCCACCTGAGGCCTGACCCGCGCTGCTCCGGGAGCGCTGCGCCGGGGACGTCCGCTCCGTCCGGAAGGGGCGCGCGGCGCTGCGGCCCGGAGGCGTTCGGTGGCTGACCCCAGGATCCTGATCCTGTCCAACAGAGATCCGGAGGAAGCGGTCGACGAGCCGCCACTGCTGCAGCGGGTGGGCAGCGGCCGGCTCCGGATCGGCCGCGAGGACGGGAGCGCGGTGGCCGCCGAGAGCGTGCTCGCGACCCTGGCCGCGACCCCCGGCGTGCGCGTCGCGCACCGTCCCGTGCTCCGGCCGAACGAGGTGCTCGCGGCGATAGGCGATCACCGCCCCGACGTGATCTTCAACCTCTGCGAGGCGCTCGACGGCGACAGCCGGCACGAGGTCATGTGCGCGTGGCTGCTCTCGGGGCTCGACCTCCCCTTCACGGGCAGCGATCACGTCGCGCTCCGGAGCTGCCTGCACAAGGCCGAGGCGAACCGGATCCTCGCGCGCGCCGGCGTACGCGTGCCGCAGACGGTGCGGGTCGAGGGCCCGGATCACCTCCCGGAGGTCGTGTTCCCGGTCATCGTCAAGCCGGAGCGCGAGGACGGCTCGACCGGGATCGACCGCGGCTCGGTCGTCCACGACCGCGCCGCGCTGCGCGACCAGGTCGCCGCGGTCGTCGCGCAGTGCCGCCAGCCGGTCGTGGTGCAGCGCTACGTCCACGGGCGGGAGCTCTCGGTGTCGCTGCTCGGCTGGCCCGTCCCGCGCGTGCTGCCGCCCGGCGAGATCGCGTTCCAGGGCCTGCCCGAGGGGCACCCGCACGTGGTCACGTACGAGGCGAAGTGGCGGCCCGAGACGGCCGCGTCGATCGGCACGCCCGCGGTGGCCGCGGTGCTGCGCCCCCTCGAGCTGCGCCGCGTCGTCGCGATCGGCCGCCGCGCCTTCGAGGTGCTCGGGCTGCGCGACTACGGCCGCGTCGACGTGCGGCTCGACGAGCGGGGCACGCCGTACGTCATCGACGTCAACCCGAACTGCGACCTCTCGCCGGACGCCGGCTTCGCCCGCGCGGCCGCGCGCGCCGGCCTCTCCTACGCCGACTTCATCTGGGAGATCCTCCGCTCCGCGCTCGGCCGCGGCGCGCGCCGCGGCGACCTGCTCCGCGCGCGCGGCCGCGCCCCGGCGCACGCGGCGCGCGGCCGCGCGGCCGCCTCCTCCGCCGCCCGCGGCGGCCTCGCCGCGGCGCCCGAGGCCCCGTGATCACGCAGCGCGGGCTCCGCCCCGAGGACCGCCCCCTCATCGCCTCGCTGCTCGCGTCGGTGCCCGCGTTCAGCGACGAGGAGCGCGCCGTGGCGCTCGAGCTCGTCGACGTGCAGCTGGCCCAGCCCTCGGCGGACGGCTACCGGTTCGTGCTGAGCTTCTGCGGCGAGGCGCCGCCCGCGCTCGCGGGTTACCTCTGCTACGGCCGCACGCCGATGACGCGGTCCACCTACGATCTCTACTGGATCGCGACCTCGCCGGAGTTCGCGCGGCTCGACGTCGCGCGCGGGCTCGTCTCGACGATGGAGCGCGAGATCGCGCGCGAGGGCGGCGGCCTCGTGCGCGTCGAGACGGGCAGCCGCGAGCGCCACGGCGCGGTGCGCTTCTACGACGCGCTGCAGTTCACGCGCGCGGCGGTGATCCCTGACTTCTACGAGCCGGGCGACGACCTCCTCCTCTTCACGAAGCGGGTCGGCGCGCTCCGCGCCTCGGCCGCGCCCCCCGAGGCGTCGCGCGAGGCGCCGGCGCCGGCCGAGCCGCCCGCGCCCGCCGACGCGCCCGCGCTCTACGACGCGGCCTTCGGCTACCGCGACTACGTCGCCGAGCGCGATTTCCTGCTCGCGTGCGCGCGCCGCTTCGGCGCCCGCCCGGTGCAGCGGGTGCTCTCGTGGGCGTGCGGCCCCGCGCGCCACCTCGAGGCGTTCGCGGAGCTCGGCGTCTGCTGCGCCGGCGCGGACGGCTCCGCCGCGATGATCGCCTACGCGGAGCGCACCGCGGCCGCGCGCGGCGCCGGCGCGGCGATCCGCTTCTCCTGCGCGGAGCTCGACGAGCGCCCCGCCGTCCCCCCGGTGGATCTCTCGTTCGTCTCGCTCTCGGCCATTCACCAGCTGGCGACGCCTGCGGCGCTCGAGCGCCACCTCCGCCTCGCCGCCTCGCTGCTCCTGCCGGGCGGCGTGCACGTCATCGAGGCGACGCACCCGGCCGATCTCACGCCGTCGGGCGTGAACCGGACCGAGTGGACCGAGCTGCGCGGCGACCAGTCGATCGACGCCCGCTTCCGCATCCACATCGAGCGGGCGACGCCCGACCGCGTCGTGCCCGTGAGCCTCGAGGTGGTGTGCTCGGCCCGCCGCAACGGCGGCGCGCCGCGGGAGCTCTCGTCGATCCGGCAGGAGTCGACCTGGCACATCCCGGATCTGGCCGGCTGGCGCCGCGTCGCCGAGCGCGTGCCTGAGCTCGCGCTCGTCGCCACGCTCGGCGACTTCAACGTGGATGTCCCGTTCGAGCACGCCGCCGCGTGGCGGCTGATCCTGGTGCTGAAGCGCCTCTGACGCTGCGCGCGCCCCGCGCCCGGGCCTGCGCGCGCCGCGCCCCGCGCCCCGGCGGCGCGCGCCGCGCCCCGCGCCCCGGCGGCGCGCGCCGCGCCCCGCGCCCCGGCGGCGCGCGCGCTGCTCGGTCGTCAGTTGAGGTCCCAGAAGTACTTGGTCCCGCTCGGCGGCGGCGCGTCGTCGCCTCCGCCGTCGCCGCCGGCGTCGCCGGCGCGGGTCAGCTGGAGCACCTCCTCGAGCGCGCTCGCCTCGTCGCGCCAGTACCCTTCGGTCCCGAAGTGCGGGAAAGTCCTCGGGAAAATGGGATCGTGCCACCGCCGCGCGATCCAGGCGGCGTAGTGGATCATCCGGAGCCCGCGCAGCGGCTCGATGAGCGCGAGGGTCGCGCGGTCGAAGCGGCGGAGCTCCTCGTAGGCCTCGATGAAGATCTCGCGCTGCCGCCGCGCGTCCCGGTCGCGGCCGGGGAGCAGGAGCCAGAGGTCCTGCACGGCGGGGCCGACCACCATGTCGTCGAAGTCGAGCACGTGGAGCGTGCCGTCGCGCAGGAGCAGGTTGCCCGGGTGCAGGTCGCCGTGGATGCGGTGCACCTCGACGCCGCGGAGGCGCTCCTCGGCGGCGTCGGCGACGGCGCGCGCCGCCGCGAGGTACCGCCGCTCGACGCTCGGGGGGATGACCTTGCGCTCTGCGAGCCAGCCGAGGTCCTCGCGCGCGTACGTGTCGGCCGAGAGCCGGACCCGGTGCGCGGCGGTCCCGGCCGCGCCCACGTTGTGGATGCGCGCGGCGAGCCGGCCGAGGCGGGCGAACAGCGCGTCGTCGAGCTCGTCGGGCGCGCGGCCGCCGGTGCGCTCGAAGAGGCAGTACTGGATGTGGTCGATCTGCTTGAGCGTCTCGCCGTCGGGGAACGGGCGCGTCGCGCACACGGGGATCTCGGCCTCCGCGAGCTCGGCGAGGAACCGGTGCTCCTCCAGGATCTGCGCGCGCGACCAGCGCCCCGGCCGGTAGAACTTGGCGATGACGCGGGTGCGGTCCTCGCGCTCGACCTCGTACACGCGGTTCTCGAAGGAGTTCAGCGGGTAGCAGACGCGGTTACAGAGGACGCCTGCCGCCTCGACGGCCTCGATCACCTTGTGCGGGGTCAGCGACAGGAAGAGATCGGTCGGTGTGGAGCTCATCGTAGGGAGGGTGTTATGCACCAGCCGGCGCCGCGCCCGCCGAGAAGTTTCGCCGCGCTTCCCGGGCGCGGGCGTGGGCGTGGGCGTGGGCGCGCGGCGTGGGAGAGAGCGCCGGGCTCGGTCGTCCGGGCGCCGTCGTGGTACGCTGGCCCGAGGAGCTCATGGAAGACACGCATATTTCCCTCGACAGCCTCGAGCTCGGCAAGCTCGAGGCGATCGTCGAGGTCATGTTCCTCGCCGCCTATGCCGACGGATCGATCAACGAGGCTGAGCGCGCCGCGCTCGCGTCGCACCTCGGGACGTTGACGCAGGGCCGCCTCGGGGCCGACGTGATCCAGCCGCTCCTCAACTTCATCGAGCGCTCCGTGCGCGAGCAGGGCAGGGGCGGCCGCTTCGCCTCGATCCGCGCCCGGCTGCCCGACGTGCGGATGCGCGAGGCCGCGATCGAGTACGCGACCCTGCTCGTCGCGGCCGACGGCGTGGTCCACGAGAGCGAGCACGCCCTGCTCGTCGAGGCGGCCACCGCGCTCGAGGTGCCGATCGCCTCGAAGGGCCGCGTCGCGCCCGTCTCGACGAGGTGAGCGCCGGCGCCGCGGGCGGCCCGCGGGGGCCCGCGCGCGGCGCGACGTTGGGGCGGGACAGCCTGCGCGGGCGGCGCTAGCGTAGCGCCACCGTGCGCATCTCGATCATCGTCAACCCGGCCGCTGGCAACGCCGCCCAGGCCGCGCGGCTCCGCGACCTCGCCGCGGCGCGATCCGGTGTGGATCTGCTGGAGACCGGGGGCCCGGGTCACGGCCGCGAGCTCGCCCGCGCCGCGATCGAGGCGGGCGCCGACGTCGTGGTCGCCGCCGGCGGCGACGGCACGATCAACGAGGTCGTCCAGGGGCTCGGCCCGCACCGCGACCGCGCGCGGCTCGCCCTCCTGCCGCTCGGGACAGGCAACGATCTGGCCCGCACGCTCGGGATCCCGCTCGACCCGGCCGAGGCGTTCGCCCTGCTCGACGCGGACCGCGTCGAGGCGCAGACGCGCAAGCTGGATCTCGTGCACGTCGAGAGCGCGGGGCAGACGCGGTATTGCCTGAACGTCGCCGCCGGCGGCTTCAGCGGCCAGGTGGACGAGGCGCTGACCGACGACATGAAGGCCACCTGGGGGCCCCTCGCGTACCTGCGCAGCGCCATGAAGGTGCTGCCGGACCTCACCGGCTACGAGACGACGATCGCCTGGGATGATCAGGAGTTCGAGCGCGTCGAGGCGCTCAACGTGATCGTCGCCAACGGCAGGACGTGCGCCGGCGGGATGCGGGTGGCCTCGGGGGCGAGCATGGAAGACGGGCTGCTCGACGTGGTGATCGTCCGGCATGCCTCGCTGCTCGATCTCGCCGCGGTCGCGGCGCGCCTCCTCGCGGGCACCTACCTGGCCAGCGACGAGGTGATGCACCGCCGCGCGTCGCGCGTGCGCATCGCCTCGAAGCCGGGCATGTGGTTCAATGTGGATGGAGAGCTCCTGAGCAACGCCCCCATCTCGTTCTCTGTGGAGCACCGCGCGCTCAGCGTGCTGGTCGGCCCCGGTTATTCGGCCGAGGGCGAGGCGGGCTGACACCCGGTGTAGGCGCGGCGCAGCGCGGCGCGCAGGCCATGCGCCGCCGTCCATGATTTGCGCCTGCCGGGGCGGCCTGGGGCTGTCCGGGACCGCGCGGCGGGCGGCGTCCCTGAGGGGGACAGCCCGCAAGCGCGTCGGTCCTGAGGGCTCGGGCCCGCACCCCGGCGCCGCGGCGGGCGCGGAAGAAGCGCATTTGCGGCGGCCTCGAGCGGCCTGCTCCTTGCTAACACTCCATGCAAGGTCATGGACAGCCGACGAACTGACAGCCCCACGACGCCCAGCGGCGCATCGATGGATCCTGTGTCGAACCGTTCCCGTCCTGCGAGCGGGGGGAGAGCCTCCTCGCGCGCGTACCGCTCGCCGCGCTCGCCGCGCTGGCCAGCGACTCACCGTCCCCCGTTCGAGCCTGTCGATCTCCGGCCCTCGGTCAGGCTGTCGCGCCCGTCCGGCACGACCTACCGTCATGGCGGGGATGTCGCGCCCGTGGACCCTGCGGGCGACGCCTCGCCACCAGCGAGCGCGCCGCCGGCCACGCTGCGGGCCGGCCTGGCCGGCCTGCCGTCCACGTCTCCGCCCGCTGCGCCCAGCGCGCCGGGCCTCCAGCTGCGGCGCTACGCCCCAGGCGACGTCCTCGCCGAGCGCTATCGCCTCATGGAGCTGCTCGGCGAGGGGAGCATGGGGGCGGTCTGGCGGGCCCGGAATCTCGCCCTGGATCTCGACGTGGCGTTGAAGCTCATCCGTCGCGACTGCGGGGTGCCGGAGGCCTCGACGCGGCTGCTCCGGGAGGCGCAGGCGGCGGCGCGGGTCTCTCACCGAGCCGCGGTGCGGGTCTTCGACCTGAGCGTCACCGAGTCGGGCGAGCCGTTCGTGGTGATGGAGCTCCTGAGCGGGCGGTCGCTGGCGCAGGCGCTCTCCGAGTCGGGGCCGATGCCGCCGCTCTCCGCGGTCCAGCTGCTGCTGCCGGTGATCGGGGCGCTGAGCGCCGCGCACGCCGCGGGGGTGGTGCACCGCGACGTGAAGCCCGCGAACATCGTCCTCGTGCGGGACGGCCGCAGGACGGTGCCCAAGCTGATCGATTTCGGGATCGCGGCCACGGCGGCGTGCGCGCCGGACGACGTGCCGAAGGACGTGCTGGTGGGCAGCCCGGCCTACATGGCGCCGGAGCAGGTGCGCGGCGGGCAGGAGGCCGACGCGCGCACCGACGTGTGGAGCGTGTGTGTGGTGCTGTACGAGATCGTGAGCGGGCGTCGTCCGTTCGGTGGTCCCGGGAGCATCTCGATTGTGCACGACGTGCTGCGCGTGGATCCGCCGCGCCTGGAGGTCTTCGAGGCGCACCCGCGGCTCTGGGACATCATCGAGCGGGGGCTCTCGAAATCGTCGGAGGGGCGTTTTCCGACGATGCCGGCGCTGGGGCGGGCGCTGGCGCAATGGGCGATCGCGAGCGGCGTGGCGCACGACGTGACCGGGGCGTCGCTCGTCGACTACTGGCTTCCCTGGGCCTAGGCGAGGCCGGGACTCGACGGGCGAGAGAGGGCATTCTGTAGGGGGGGCGCCGGCGGGGGGCGCTGCGCGGCAGGGCGCGGGTGGGCGCTCGCCATCCGCCAAGACTGGGGCGAGGGGGCTTGCGCTGGGAACACCGCCCGGCATGTCTCACTTCGGGCCTTGCTGGCTGGGACGTTATGGTGCGCGCCACACAAGGCGCGCCTGAGGCGTGGAGCCACATGGGAGCTTATGGCACCTCGTTCGGTGCTGGATCGCGCCCACCCGCGCCCTGCCGCGCAGCGCCCCCCGCCGGCGCCGGCCTCAGGAGGTCGTCTCGGAGCGGTGGAGATTGATGTGGGGCTTGCGGGCGGCGTGGGGGGCGAGCGGGCGATGCGGAGCGGCGGCGAGCTGCGGAGCGGCGGCGAGCTGCGCAGCGGACGAGCTATTCAGTAGGTTACCTTGCAGGCCTTCTCGTCGGCGAAGGACTTGATGGTCTCTAGCTCGGTCGGGGTGGCGCCGTTGTAGGCCCAGCTGAGGGCGCCCGCGTAGCCTTGCGTGTACCAGCTGGCGAGGATGTCGGGAACCGGGGTGGTGGCGAGGCCGGCGATCGGGAAAACGCCCATGACGACGGGTTTGTCGTCGACATGATAGTCCGCGGGGGACTGGTTGTACGGCCAGTATTCGTTCACCCAGTCGTAGATGTGGAACGTGTAGAAATCGATGTCCGCGCGCGACCAGGCCTTCGACCACTTCATCGCGCGCGAGCCGATCGTGACGAGCGCGGTGCTCTCCGAGCGCAGCACCCGGATCGTGTCGTTGACGAAGGTCTCCATCTGCTCGTGCGTGACCGATTGCACGGAGTTGTCCGGAATGTAGTCCGGGTCGCCGTGAGGGCTATGGCCGTTGATGGCCAGCTCCGGCTCGTTGATCACGTCCCACGCGGCCATCCGGTGGCCGTAAGGGCTCCGCTCGACCGCGCGGGCCAGCGGCCTGACGACGTTCTCCATCAAGAGCGCGCGGCGCCGCGGGTCGGCCATGATGGGCTGGAGGCCGACGATCTTGACGCCCGCGTCGACGCGGGTCGGGTGGAAGGCGTCGTAGGAGAAGAGACAGAACATGAGGTGGACGTCGGCGCGCTCGGCGAGCTCCAGGGCCTTCTCGACGTCGAGCAACGTCCTCTCCCCGAGGCCGATCGGATCCTCGCTCGCGTCGAACAGGACGCTCTCGCCGCGGAACTCCGGCAGCATCCACCACCGCACGACGCTCGCCCCGTGGGCCCGCATCGCGGCGAGGCTCTCTGCGTGCGCCTGCTCCTCGGCCGCGACGCCGCCCTGCCCCCACGCGGCGATGCCGCCGAAGTCACCGCCGAAATGGCGCCACGCGTAGTTGATACCGTACATGAAGCGCGTCTTGCAGCCGACCTTGATGCCGTTCTCCGCCGGACACTCGTCAATACACTCGGCGCCGCTGCCGTCGCCGCCAAGGCCGCCTCCTTCACCTCCATGGTCACCTACCTCGGGCGGAGACCCCCCGCCGCCGCCCACGCCGTCCTCCGCGTCGGAGCGCGGCTTCAGCTCGATGCAGGCAGCGAGCGTCGAGGCGATTGCAGTCACGAACGCGAGGCGGCCGAGTGGAGAAGGAGGGGTGTGCATAAGGAGATCGGGGCGATGGTACGCCCGCCGTCACACGATTGCCATCTCATTGCACTGAGACACCGACGGAGAGCACCTTTTCGCAGAATCACCAGCGCTCGATACAGCCTGGCTGCTCCAGGCCGAGCAGCTCGGTGTGGGGTGGAGTAGGGGAGTCTACGAGCGGAGAACGCTGGGAGTTGGCAGCGCAGGAGTAGGGCAGTGTAGGGGGTGAAGCAGCGTGCAAGTGGTGCAGCGCACGGGCTGGGCAATGTACGCGTGATGCAGCGCACGAGCTGGGCAATGTGCGCGTGGTGCAGCGCACGAGCTGGGGGAATGGTGCGTGGTGCAGCGCAGGGGGAGCGGTGCTGGGGCGCTTCGTGCGGGCCTGGCCGGGGGCGGCGGCAGCGGCGGCGGGCAATGCGGGCGGACGACGGGGCCGGCGCTGCCCGGGCCGGGCGGCGCAGCCTGGGCGGAGGTCCCGCGCGCGGCGGCCGGGATCCCCTTGAAACCTGCTTCGCCGGCCGGCTATGGGAGGGCTCGGGCGCCGCTCGCGCCCCGAACGCCCCGCTCGCGGGAGGAGAACCACCGATCATGCAAGCGCGCGCAGCCGTCGCCCACAAGGCGGGCGAGAAGCTCACGGTCGAGGCCGTCCAGGTGGAGGGCCCTCGCGAGGGCGAGGTCCTCATCGAGATCAAGGCCACGGGCGTCTGTCACACCGACGCCTTCACCCTCTCGGGCAAGGACCCGGAGGGGCTCTTCCCGGCCATCCTCGGGCACGAGGGCGCAGGCGTCGTGGTCGACGTCGGGCCGTCCGTGAAGAGCCTCAAGAAGGGCGATCACGTGATCCCCCTCTACACCCCCGAGTGCCGGCAATGCTCCTATTGCACGAGCGGGAAGACCAACCTCTGCCAGGCCATCCGCGCCACGCAGGGGCGCGGCCTCATGCCGGACGGCACGAGCCGCTTCTCGATCGGGAAAGAGCGGATCCACCATTACATGGGCACGTCGACCTTCTCGAGCCTCACCGTGCTCCCCGAGATCGCCGTCGCCAAGGTCCGCGAGGACGCCCCCTTTGACAAGGTGTGTTACATCGGCTGCGGCGTGACCACGGGCATCGGCGCGGTGATCAACACCGCGCAGGTGAAGCCCGGCGACAACGTGGTCGTCTTCGGCCTCGGCGGCATCGGCCTCAACGTGATCCAGGGCGCCCGCATGGCCGGCGCCGACCTCATCGTCGGCGTCGACATCAACCCGAAGCGCCGCGAGCTCGCCGAGCGGTTCGGCATGACCCACTTCGTCAACCCGAACGAGGTCCAGGGAGACCTCGTGCCCTACCTCGTCGACCTGACCCGGGGCGGCGCCGATTTCAGCTTCGAGTGCATCGGCAACGTCAAGGTGATGCGCCAGGCGCTCGAGTGCTGCCACAAGGGCTGGGGCACGAGCATCATCATCGGCGTCGCCGGCGCCGGCGAGGAGATCTCCACGCGGCCCTTCCAGCTCGTCACCGGGCGCGTCTGGAAGGGCACCGCGTTCGGCGGCGCCAGGGGGCGCACCGACGTCCCCAAAATCGTCGACTGGTACATGGAGGGCAAGATCAAGATCGACGAGCTCATCACGCACACGATGCCGCTCGACGACATCAACCGCTCCTTCGACCTCATGCACTCGGGCGAGTCGATCCGCAGCGTCGTGCTCTTCTCCTGATACGCCCCGCGGCGTCGTCGGACGGACGCCCGCGGGCCGCGATGTCGTCGGATGGACGCGCGCGCGGCCGCGGCGTCGTCGGGCGGACACGCGCGCGCTCGACGCCGCCTGGCCGTCTCGATGTCCCGGCGCGATCGGCGCCTCCCGGCGCGATCTGCGCCCGTCGCCGACTGCGACGGACGCTGCCAAAATTCTGACCCGTGTGACATCATTCGCCGCCATGGTCCATGTCACCTCGCTCGCGGGTCTCCCCCTCAATGCCCTCGCGGAGCCGACGGCGGCGACCGCGGCCTGCGATGCCGTCGTCCTGGTCGCTCCCTCGCCGATCGTGAAGCACGTCGGCGGGCTCGGGCCCGCCGTGGGGGCCGTGGTCGAGGCGGCGGCGCGCGCGGACGGCGCGCTCGAGGGCCGGTGCGCGCCGATCGTGCTGCCGGCGCCCGGGGTGCCGGGCGGGCGGCTCGTGCTCGCGCCGATGGGCGCGCTCACGGAGGACGTGGACGACGTCCGCTCGGTGGCGGAGGCGGCGGCGGCCGGGTTCGCGCGCGCCATCGACGCGGGGGCGAGCCGGCCGCTGCTCGTCGTGCGCGCGCCGGACGCGCCGCGGTTCGCGCGGGCGATCGAGGTGGGCGCGCTCGCGGCGCTCGGGAGCCAGTGGACGCCGCTCGAGGCGCGCGAGGCCGAGATGGCGCCGCGCACGGCCGAGTCGGTCGCGGTGCTCGGGCTGCCGGAGGCGCGCGCCCGCGAGCTCGCCGCGATCGAGGTCGGCCGCGCGCTCTGCCGCGACATCACCGGCACCGAGCCGGAGCGCATGGCGCCCCGCCGCGTCGCCGAGATGTGCGAGGCCGCGTTCGCCCGGACGGGCGTGCTCGTGAAGGTCGAGCGCAACGTCGACGACTACCCGCTCATCAGCGCGGTCTCGCGGGCCTCGCGCGTGGTCGAGCGGCACCGGCCGTGCGTCGTCCGGCTCGACTACCGGCCTCGCGGCGAGATCCGGCGCACGGTGCTGCTCGCCGGCAAGGGCGTCACCTACGACACCGGCGGCGTCGACCTGAAGACCGACGGCCACATGGCCGGGATGTCGCGCGACAAGGGCGGCGCGGGCGCGGTCGCCGGGCTCGTGCGCGCGGCCGCGGCGCTCGGCCTGGAGGGCGTGCGCATCGTCGGGCTGCTCGGCCTCGTCCGCAACAGCGTCGGCGAGGAGTCCTATGTCAGCGACGAGATCATCCGCAGCCGCGCCGGCGTGCGCGTGCGCATCGGCAACACCGACGCCGAGGGGCGCCTCATCCTCGCGGATCTGCTCGCGCTCGCGCGGGAGCTCGCCCAGAGCGGCGCCGCCGATCCCATCCTGTTCTCCGTCGCGACGCTGACAGGCCACGTCTACCGCGCCCACGGCCCCTACACCGGGGCGATCTGCAACGGCGCCGCGCAGCCCGAGCTCGATCGCCTCGACGTGCTCGCGGAGCGCTGGGGCGAGCCGCTCGAGCGCGTGCGCCCGCGGCGCGAGGACTACGCCTTCGTCGCGCCGCGCTCGAGCGCCGAGGACGTGGTCTCCTCGAACCGCCTCGCCTCGGTGAACACCCCGCGCGGCCACCAGTACCCCTTCGCCTTCCTCGACATCGCGTCGGGGCTCAAGGGGTCGACCTTGCCGTTCATCCACCTCGACATCGGCGGCGTCAGCGTGGAGTCCGCAGACTGGCAGTTCGGCCGCCCCACCGGCGTCCCGATCCCGAGTCTCGCCGCCTACCTCACCCCCGATTGAGCGACGGTCGCCCGCTTCGGATACGGGCCCATCTCGACGTTTTCGGTGCTCAGCGCACAGGAGTGCGCTTGCGCGCCGAAAACGCCGATCTGGGCCCGTCTCCTGTGCGGGCGACCGCCGCTCTGTGATCCTCGGGGGGGCGGAGAGGGGGGCCTCGCGTGGGGAGGGGGCTGCCTTTGATTTCCGCGCTCCTCGGATCGTCCGCATCTCCGGGTCTGGTGCGGAGTGGGGGATCCGTCCTTGTCGTCGACGGGGGGCGGGGGGTCGGGGGGATGTGTCCTGGGGTGACATGGGGGCGGGCACGGGGCTGGCAAGCTCGGCGGTTATGGGGGGAGATCGCTCGACTCGGACCGTTCTTTACGCACGGGTACGGCCAGCGATGGCCGGAGGGCTCGCCTTCGTGGCCGCGGCGTGCGGCGCGGGGGAGCGGCGGGGGAGCCAGGATAGGGCGCTCGAGGGGGCGCCGCAGGACATGGGCAGTGAGCTGTGCCTGGCCTCGTCGGGGGGAGAGGTGCGGAGGGAGGCGGCGGATACGGCGGGGATCGTGAGCGAGGCGGTGCCGATCGGGGCGACCGGGTTCTCGCGCGGGCGGTCGACGACGGTCGTCAAGGCGCCGATCGAGCGCGTGCGCGCGGCGGTGCTCTCGTTCGATCGGTATCCGGAGTTCATGCCCCACTACAAGCAATGCCGCCTGCTCGGGCGCACGCCGAACGGCGGGTGGGACGTCTACATGGAGGTCTCGGCGCTGCAAGGCGCGGTCACGATGTGGGCGCGCATCGAGATCCAGAAGCCGGTCGTCGCGGACGGCGTCGAGACCTATACGTCCAGGTTCGTCTCCGGCAACGTGCGAGATCTCCAGGCCACCTGGCGGCTGGAGAAGATCGACGCCCGGACGACACGCCTGTCCCTCGAGGTCTTCCTGCGGCCGAAGCTCCCGCTGCCTAAGCGCCTCGTCAACGCCGAGAACCTCGAGGGGTCGTCGAGCGCGATCGCCGCCATGCGCGCGCGCCTGGAGCAGAGCGACGCCACAGGGCGATGACGAGCGGCCGGGACGACGCGGCGGCGTCCGGCGCGGGCGGCCGGCCCCACGCGACGCGCCGCCGCGCTCAGGGCAGCCGGATGCTGACGTTGTCGAGGCGATCGGCGGGGCTGGCGAGGGGAGGGGAGCCGAGCGTCCACTTGCGCACGGGCGTCCCGGCGGGCAGGCCGACGTAGTTGTCGCGGTGGCGGGATCCGTTGAGGTGCGCCACGTTGCCCGCGAAGGCGCTCGGGCCGCGGGGATCCTCGTCGTGGACGCCGGATAGCGTGTTCCGCGACAGCGTGTTTCCCTCGATCAACGCGCGCCGGCAGGCTCTCAGCCAGATGCCTTTGCCATGGTTGTTCGCCGCCTGGCAGCCGACGATCCTCGCGTCCTGCTGGCCGTCGAGCAGGAAACCCGCCGCCTTCTGCGGGTCGCCGCGCGACAGGCCGGCGTCCACGGGGGGCGCCGGCGGCTGCACGAACAGCGGGATCCGGTCGACGGTGGTGCCGTCGGCGATGCAGTCGATGAACGCGTTCTCCTCGCCGCCCACGAAGCCGCCCTCGGGATCCGGGAGCGGCGCCGACGCGAGGAACCCGGCCGCGAGCCCGCCGTTCTGCGCGGCGCCGCTCGCGTTCCTGTTGCCGATGGCCGCGCAGCCCTTCAGCACGACCTGGGTGGTCGAGTGGAGCGCGAAGCCGCCCGCGGGCGCGTTCACGCCCACGCTGTGGTTGCCGATCGCGCGGCAGCGCTCGAGCAGACCGCGGTGGACCGCCCTGCCGATGCGGAAGCCCAGCGCCGAGAAGTCCCTGACCGCATCGGCGGAAGCGGCCGGGTTCGCGTTGTAGTTCCCGTCCGCCTCGCACTCGACCATCTCCAGGTTGCTCGTGGTCGAGATGTTGAATCCACACGCCCGGTTGCCCGTGAGCGTGAAGTTCCGGTTGGCCCGGCACCGCAGGAACTTGTAGTTCTCACCCCAGGCGAAGAACCCCGCGGGCTCGCCGCCGGACGTGTTGTCGTGCGCCTCGCAGTCCTCGACGAGCACGTTGCGGCAGATGACGAAGTCGACGCCGACCACGTTGAACTGCACCCCGCTCGGCTGAGCGCTGGTGTTCGCCGTGTGGTTGAACACGCACCGCCGGACCTCCACGTTGTCGCAGAACAGGACGAGCGCCCCCAGCGTCACGACGAAGTCGAGGCGGCTCGTGTTCTCCGAGCACACGCAGTTGATCATCCGGACGTCCGACGCGAAGGTGACGTTGCCGCCCGCGTCCTTCGTGCCCATCACGAAGATACCGCCGTTGCGGCGCAGGAAGCTCGTGTCGATCACCCCGTCGCCGCCGCACCTCCTGACCGCGAGATCGAGCAGGTCCACGTGGCGGCAGTCCTTCACGACGATCCCCACCCCCTGCACGGAGGCCACGCTCCCGTTCTTGATCGCCAGGCGCCGCCGCCCGTCGGCGAAGATCCCGACGTTCCCGGAGACGACCTCGCCCCGGCCGGGCGCCGCGCCCGAGCCCGGGTCCACCACGGGCGCGGGGTGGTTCACCTGCCGCAGCGTGCGGCCGCGCAGGTCGAGCGTGACGTCGTCGCTCGCGATCGTGATGGCCCTCGCGCCCGCGTCCCTCGCGACCCACGCGACGTCCTCCGCCAGCGCGTACTGGCCGGGCGCGGTGATGACGAACGGGACATGGCGGTCCGGATCAGGCCCGCCGTTGATGTCCCGGGCCGTGATCGGCGTCCACGCGCCGCGCGCCCTGCCCTCGTCCTCGTGGCTCGTATCGCTCATGGTGCCTCTCGGGAGGCAGTCTATGCCGCCCGCGCGCCGTGGACCTCACCGGATCGGCTCCGCGCGCAGCGACTCGGCGAGCTTCGCGTAGAGCGAGCTCCGCGGATCGTCGCGCCGGTAGATGAGGCGGAAATCGTCGCGCGCCAGGGGGGCGGACGGGAGCAGCCGCTTCAGCTTGCCGCCGCGGAGCTCGGCGGCGACCATGTGCAGCGGCAGCACGGCCACGCCCTCGCCGGCGAGCACCAGCGCCTTCATGGCGGCGCCGAGCCCCACCCAGCGGTGGCGCGCGAAGGCGAAGCGGGAGGCGCCGCCCGCCTGGTCGGCGAGGTACCGGAACAGCGGCATGGACGGGTCGATGTCGAGCAGGCAGTGCTGCGACGCGTGCTCCGGGCGGGAGAACGCCGCCCGGCGGAGGAGCTTCGGGGCGGCCACGAACACGTACCGCTCCTCGTGCAGCGTCTCCGCGGCGAGGGTCGCGGCGCTCCAGCGGGCGCTGGTCACGACGCAATCCACGCTGCGATCGTGGAGGCGCCGCAGGAGGTCGTCGGAGGCGCCGAAGTAGAGGTGGAGCGTCACCTCGGGGCGCCGCCGCGTCAGGCCGCTGAGCTGGGGCACGAGCCAGGACATCCCGAGCTCGAAGCGGGTGCCGAGCGTCAGCTCGACGGGCGCGGGCGCGGGGCTCGCCGCGCTGCGCAGGCAGTCCTCGGCGAGCGCCAGGCACTGGCGCGCCCGCGGCAGCAGCGCGAGCCCGGCGGACGTCAGCTGCACCCGGCGCGTGGTGCGCTCGAACAGCGGCGCGCCGACCTGCTCCTCGATCTGCTTGATGCGCTGGCCGAACGCGGCGGGGCTGAGCGCCACGGCGCGCGCCGCGGTCCGGAAGTTCAGCGTCCGCGCCGCGACCTCGAAGCAGGCCAGGTTCTCCAGGGATGGAAGCTGCATGGCAACATGGTATCGCCCGGCGCAGCCGCCGTGGGGCCGCCGCGCGCCGGCCGGCGCGCGGGCGCCGCCTCCTTCGCCTAGCGCGGGTCCTCGATCGGCCCGGTCTCGACCGCGACCGTGCCGCCGTTCGCGACCCACTTGAAGCCGTCGATGAGCACGGTCGAGTCGAGCATCTCGTCGCCGGTGTCGAAGATCATGAACCGCAGCGTGAGCTCCTCGCCGCCCTTCACCGGGGCCTGCGTCCTCAGCCAGCTCGTCGCGCCGGCGTCGTTCCAGAGCCCGAAGCCGGTGCCCTCGAGCTCGTCCGCGCCGAGCGCGCACCCCTCGCAGACGTTGAAGAAGGCGATGTTGACGCTGACGGGGTTGCCCAGGCTGTCGAACGAGAGGTTGCCGTCGACGGAGCCGGGCGGGGCCGGCGTGGCCAGCGCGAGGAACTGGTCGTTGAAGGCCTCGCAGACGAACTCCGGGTACTCGAACGTGTAGAACTTGAACGCGAACTCGTAGCCGGTCGCGTTCGTCGGCGCGCGGAGGACGAGCTCGAGGCCGATGTCGTCGTTGATGTCCGACGAAGGAGGGCAGTCCGGGTTGTCCTGCGGGAAGCCGTGCGGCGCGTCCCCCGGGCCGTAGTTCGAGCAGGTCGAGTTGTTGCACGCGCCCGGCCAGCCGGCGAGCCGGGCGTTCCCCGAGGAGAGGACGAGCATGCGCTGGCCGCCTTGCACGTGCACGTTGGGCCCGAACCCGTCGAGCACGCCGACCGCGGCCGTGGGACGCGCGGGCGAGCCGTCGCCGCGCACGTACCGCGCGCTCAGCACGCCCCACCTCCTGTCGTCGGGCGACGCCACGGCGCAGAGGTCGACGGCGTTGGCCCCGTGCATCGCGTCGAAGTCGGCGGGCGCGATGTTCCTGTCGCAGGTCGGGGGCACGTTGTCGACGATGCCATCGCAGTCTTCATCGGCCGGCTCGGGCACGTTGCCCTGCCCGTCGGGCTCCAGGTCCTCGACCTCGATCGCGCCCGGGTTGACGTTCCTGTCGTCGTCGTTGCAGTCGCCCTCCGCGACGGTGAAGCCGTCCGCGTCCGCGTCGACCGGGGGAATGGGGTACTCCGGCCCGCCGCCGCCGAACTCGGCGGCCCCGGAGCTGGTCGTCGCGACCGCTCCGCCGCCCGAGCTCGCCCCCGCCGTCGTGGAGCTCGCCGCGCTCCCGCCGCTGCCCTCGCCGAGGGCGACGTCGCGCGGCGCCGCCGAGCACCCGCCGGCGGACCAGAGCGCCGCGCCGACGCTCACGCAAAGACCGAAAACCGAATAGCGCCGGCCTCTCATGATGCATTCACCTCGGTGCTGGCTCGAGGCGACCGAGGAGCACCCTTGTTCCTCGCGTCGCCCCGGCACCTGCAGCACATCATGAGGGCGGCGGCTTGTCTGCGCTCCCCTCGGGCGGCGGCGCGGCGTCGTCGGGCGGCGCTCCCTGCCAGAGCAGCCGCGCTGCCCACAGCGACATCCCCAGCAGCCCCAGCGCCAGGACGACCCCGATCGAGGCGCGGTGTCGCTCGGTGAAGGGCAGATCGCGCCCGACCCGGGCGGCGCCGAATGCAGGGTTGCTCTGGGCGGCGCCGAGCCGCGCCGCGCCCGGCGGCCGCTCGCGCTCGACCCGGTCGAGCACGTCGGCCAGATCGTAACGCGGGCGCTCGCTGAGGGGGTCGCCCACGTAGAGCCGGTGCGGGCCCGCGTGGCCGGCGCGGAACACGAACTCGCGGGCCCGCACCTCGCCGCGCGCGCCCGTGATGGAGAGCGGCGCCGAGTCGCCGTCGTGGATCGTGAGGCGAAGGAAGCGCTTGCGGGTCGGGCTCACCGGGATACGCGTCAGCGACAGCGCAACACCCGTGTTTCCGTGCGGACGTATGTTGTAGATGAGGCCGCCGCCCACGTGTGGCCACACCGCGCGGTAGGTGGTGGAGGCGACCTCGACCTTGCGGCTGAACTCCGGTGTGGCGACGTCGAGGTGGACGGCCTGCAGCGGCACGCCGTCCGCGCCGGCGTCGAGGGTGACGACGGTCGTCTTCGCCTCGGCGTTCCGCTGGGTCTCGACGATCGCGAGCGGCAGCGCCGCTCCCGGCGCGGCGGCGGGCGGCTCACAGGAGACGGCGCCGCCCGTGATCCGGACGTCCGCGGCCGCGCCGCGCGCGGGGGTGCCCTCGCCGAGCAGGCGGATCCGGACCAGGGCGGCGCGCGAGACCGGGTAGGAGACCGAGAGCTGCTCGATGGTCTCCGCGCCCTGGGGGATCCGGTACACGTAGGCCCCGCGCGCGACCTCGGCGAGCGACCTCATGTCCGCGCCCGTGTCGACCCGCGCCTCGCGGAGGAAGCTGCCGCCGAGCACGCTGAGCTCGACCCGGCAGTGGCGCGTCCCGGGCGCGTCGAGCGCCCAGGTCGCGTGCGCCCCGCCGGCGGTGTCGACGCCGGGATCGAGCATGGTGGCGGCGATCCGCCCGGGGGAGGCCGCGGCGCCTGCCTCGTGGAGCACGTACGGCACCTCGGCGCCGTCGGGGCCGGCGATGCGGACGTCGGCGAGCAGCTCCTCGGCGCGGCTCTGGCGGTAGAGGTCGAGATCGACCGCGAGGGGGTGGTCGCCGGGCGCGTCGACACCGTCGATCGGCCGGACGAGCGCGTGCCGTTCGGTCGGCAGCGGCGCGGCGACCTGCGCGTCGGCCGGCCGCGCGCAGGTCGCCGCCGCGAGCAGGACGAGCGCGCCGGCCGCGCCGCCGGGGCCGGCGCGCAGGAGCGTCACGAGGCGCCGGCCGAACCGCGCGTAGAGGAAGCCGCCGCCGACGAGCAGCGCGCCGACGCCCGTGAACAGGGCGATCTGGTAGATGCGCTCCACGTGCCACACGTCCCACGCGAGGAGCTTCGCGATCGTGACGGCGAACAGCAGGAGCCCCGCGTAGCGGTGGAACACGTCGCGCGCCGCGAACCCCGCGGTGAGCAGCGCGATCGCGGCGAGGGCGAGCACGAGCGTGGTCGCCATGGCGAGGCTCCCGCGCTGGGCGGCGAGGGCGGCCTCGTGCTGCGCGGCCAGCTCGGCGAACTCCGCGGCGTCGAGCGGGACCGGGGGCGCGGCGGGGAGCTCGACGATCGCGCTCCGCACCTCGACGACCAGGGTCCCGATCAGCAGGGCGTAGCCCGCGCCGAGCGCCGCCCACGAGGGCGCGCGCAGCGCGGCGCGGCCGCGCGCGGCGCCCGCGGCCGCGCCGCGCGAGAGCATGTGCCCCGCCGCGAGCAGGGCGGCGCCCACGCCGGCGAGCGCGTAGGCCCTCGCGTTCCGGCCGACGGGGACGGCCATCAGCCCCTCGCGGCCGCGCGTCTCGAGCCAGGTCGTCACGAGCGACTCGGTCTCGACCCAGTCGACGGCGAACGCCCGCGCGATCGCGGCGAGGAAGAGCAGCGCGGCGACGGCGAGCCACGCGCGCTCGGCGGTGCGCGCCGCGATCGCGGCCGCGACCGCCGCGAGGATGCCCCAGACGACCGTGACCGTCGCCCCGCCGAGCCCGAACGCGACGGCCGCCGCGAAGAGGGCGAGCGCCTGCCCGAGGAGCAGCGCGATCCGATCTCCCGGGGCCGCGGCCGCGCCGCGGCGCGCGCCGGGGCCGAGGAGCGCCGCGCCGAGCGCGAGATCCAGGGCGCCCGCGCCGGCGGTGAGCAGCGCGCGGAGCGTGGGCGTCTCCTCGGGGGTCGCGCCGAGCGCGACCGCGACGAACCCGAGCGTCGCGACGCTCGCGGCGAGCGCGCCGGGCCACGAGAGCGCGGGCGCGCCGGGCTCGGCGCGGCGCCGCGCGGCCGCGCCCGCGGCGCCCAGGAACACCAGCATCACGAGCGCGGACGCCCCGAGGAAGAGCGCGTCCACATGCGCGCCGGCGTGTGCGCCGACCGCCGCCGGCGCCCTCACGGCGTCCGCGGCGGCGTCCGCGGCGAGCGCGCCGGGCGCCGCGGCGAGCGCGCCGGGCGCCGCGGCGGCGAGCGCGCCCGCCGAGGCGACCGCCGCGGCGAGGAGCAGGGCAGGGAGCTCGGCGCGCGCGGCGAGCCACGCCACGAAGCCGGCCGCGAGCGCGAGCGCGAGCGCGAAGAGCGCCGCCTCGGTCCCCAGCAGCAGCATGCCCGCGACGCAGGCGAACAGCGCCGCGCCCGCGGCGCACTCGATCGCGGTCTTCCGCTCGAGGGGGCGCGCGCGCCCGGCGCCGCGGAGCCAGCCCGCGACGTAGACGAGGGCCCAGGCCGCGGTCATGGCGACGAGCGCCGGCCGGTGCGGCGCGGGCGCGTCGGCGAACGATGCGGCGAAGGCGAGGAAGGCGGAGCCCATCGGGGCGATCAGCCAGCCGCTGGCCCCGAGCGCGCGCAGCCCGAGGGTCGACGCGACGGCGAGCGCGATCGCGGCCGCGGCGAGCGCGCGCGGGGCGTCGAAGAGCAGCGCGCCCGCGCCCGCGTGGGCGAGCGCGAGCGCGACGGCGCCGAACGCCTTCGCGCTCGCGGGCGCTGCGGTGGTCGCGTCGCGGGCCGGCGCCGCGCCGCTCGACGGGGCAGGGGCGGTCGCGACCCCGTCGGGCGCGGCCGCCGCGGCGCTCTCGCCCGGGCCGGGCGCGCGCGCCCACAGCGCGCGCAGGATCGCCTGCGCGGCGGCGAGCGCGACGAAGGCGAGGGGCACCGCGCGGGCGGCGAGCGGGAAGTAGGGGCCCGAGGCCGCCTCGGCCGGTCCATCCGTCGAGGGCGCCGCGAGCGGGTCTCCGCCGAGCGGCGATGCGCTCGCGTCGAAGTGGCGATCGTACCACCCCCAGAACAGCGCCGCGTGCCCGGCGAGCGCGAGCCAGGGAGCGACGCGGAAGCCGAGCTTCGCCGAGATGGCGTGGACGACGCTCGTCATGAGCAGGAGGTAGCCGAACAGGAGCAGCGGCCGATCCTGTCCGGTCGACAGCACGACCGGGTTGAGGAAGCTGGCGACCAGGGTGAGGATCAGGATCACCTCGCCGCGGTGTCGGAGCGCGAGCGCCGCGCCGAGCAGGAGGATCGCCGTGTTCGCGGCGAAGGCGGCGGCGATCGGCACGAGCTCGTACAGCACCGCGCTGGTCCACACCGACGCGATGAGGATCGCGAGCCCGAGCCCGAGGAGCGCGTGGACGAACCGGCGCTGCGTTCGCCGGCGGATCACCTCGGCGCCCGCGAGGAGCGCGGCGCCGGTCGCCGCGCCGATCGCGACGCGCCCGGTCGGTCCGATCCAGGCGTTGTCCGCGGCGTATTTGAAGAAGAAGAGCGCGCCCAGCAGGAAGGTGGCCGCGCCTGCGCGGGTGAGCCACGTGAGGCCGAGCCGCTCCTCGATCGAGGGCGTCTCGACGGCGCCCTGGCGCGCGGCCGAGCTGGCAGCCGAGGCGCCGGCGTCGAGCGCCGCCGCGGGGTGGAGCTGCGCCGCGGCCGCGGCCGCCGGCGGCGCGGCGATGGCGTCGGTGGTGACCGGGTGCGCAACGGCGGCGGCGTCGGCGAGCGCCGCGGGCGCCCCGGCCGGCATGGCGGCGTCGGCGAGCGCCGCGGGCGCCTCGGCTGGCATGTCGGCGTCGGCGAGCGCCGCGGGCGCCCCGGCCGGCATGGCGGCGTCGGCGAGCGCCGCGGGCGCCCTGGCCGGCATGGCGGCGGCGTCGGCGAGCGCCGCGGGCGCCCTGGCCGGCATGGCGGCGGCGTCGGCGAGCGCCGCGGGCGCCCTGGCCGGCATGGCGGCGGCGTCGGCGAGCGCCGCGGGCGCCTCCGCTGCGGCCAGGGCTGGTGCTTCCGGCGCCGGTGCGACCTCGCCGCGCGCGCCCTGCGCCGCGGCGGGCAGCTCGGCGTGGCCGCGCTGCCGCGACAGCTCGGCCACGCGGCGCTCGAGATCGTGGATCCGCAGCAGCAGGTCCTCGTTGCGCCGGCTGGCCCGGACGGCGAACACGAAGGCCGCGAGGGGGGCAACCAGGAGGTATCCGGCGAGCGCGAGCCCGAAGAAGTAGAGGATCCCTGCCCCCATGAGGCGCTTCGTAGCATGGGGCTGGCAGCGCTGGCGCCGTCCGGCCGCGCGTCCCTTGTGCTGTTCATGCGGCTCGCGCTGCCCGCTCGACCTGCGGGCGAGTACTTTTGGGCGTGCGCTGGGACTGAGGTAAGGTGTCGCCTCATGAGGAACACACGCCTGCCTGATGCGCCTCGCGCCAGGCGCCTGCTACCTTCCCCGTGTTCCCGGACGGCGGCGTTGCTCGGGGGGGAGCGCCACCATCCGGGAACAACCTCTTTGTCCTCGTCGTCCGCCGGTTCCGCTGCTCTCACCCGACAGGAGATGTCGCGATGCTGAAGCACCCGACCGTCTCCGCCTGGCAGCGAGATCACGAGGAGGGCGGTTACCAGGCCGAGATCCGCGGCTGGACCTTGCGCGTCCGCTGGATCCCCGAGCGACCTGGCGAGCAGCGCGGCTTCGTGTGGGAGGCCGTCGATCCGGCGGGAAAGAAGATCACCTCGAGCGAGGTGTACGAGGAGATCGAGGTGGCGATGGCGAACGCCGAGGAGCGCGTCGCCCCCGATCCGGAGAAACACGAGTCGAAGACCGTCGACTGAGCCGCTCTCCGGCGACGGCGCGCGGCGGCGCGCCTTTGCCCGCCTTGTCGGCCGGCGCGCCTCAGCCCGCCTTGTCCGCCGGCGCGGCCTTGCGGCTCCGCCGGGTCGTGTAGTTCCGGATCACGATCTCTCCCACGCGGCCCCTGGCGTCGCTCTTCGCGTTGATGCTCCGGAGCGCCGCGACGCGGTCGACCCGGAACTTGCTGTAGAGGGGCGGGATCTCGGGGACATCGGAGTTCGAGAGCATCACCAGGACGCCCTTCTTGTCGAGCGCCGCGAAGAGGGCGGCCAGGCGCTCCTGGTCGCGGAAGCTGAAGCCTCCTGCGCTGTAGGAGGTGAAGTTGGCGGTCGACGACACGGGCGAGTACGGCGGGTCCAGGTAGACGAAGTCGCCGGCCTCGGCGTGGTCGATCACGCGCTCGAAGTCGCGGACCGCGAGCTCGACGCTCTGGAGCGCCGCCGAGCAGGCGCGGAGCTGGGGCCGGTTGCAGATGGACGGGTTCACGTAGCGGCCGAAAGGCACGTTGAAGCGGCCGGCGCTGTTGACGCGGTACAGCCCGTTGAACCCGGTCTTGTTCAGGAAGATCGTCCGCGCGGCGCGCGCGGGCAGCGAGAGCGAGGCCGGGTCGAGGTCGCGGACCCGGTAGTAGTGCGCCTCGTCGTAGGTGTGGTGGCTCAGCGCGGCGATGACCTCCTCGACGCTGTCGCGCACCGCCCGGTAGCAGTCGACGAGCTCGGAGTTGACGTCCGTCAGGGTCGCGCGCGCGGGCTGCAGGCTGAAGAACAGCGCGGCGCCCCCGACGAACGGCTCGAAGTAGCGCCCGTAGGACGCGGGCAGCAGCGGCTGGAACTGCCGGAGCAGCTGGCCCTTGCCGCCGGCCCACTTGAGGAACGGACGTGGCAGCGGGGGCGCGGCGCTGTCGGGTTCGGTGACAAGGGCGGTGGTCATCGCGCAATACTGGACGCCAACCTACCAGGGCGCGCGATCGTCCTCAACCGCCGTCTCGCCGCGCGTGTACCCCCGCGCGAGGCGCCTCGCTCGGCCGACTTCCTCGCCCGCGACCCCCGCAGCCACGGGCTGCTCCATTCGTCGCGCCGAGCTAGGTCGTTCTATGTCCATCTCCCCGTCCGCGACGTGCGGCAAGATGCCTTGTGGACGAAATGGTTCCTGGCGGGTTTGCTGAGTAGTTTCGCGGTCTTGTGTCGCATTGTCGGGGCGCGTGACGTGGTCTCGGCGCTCCCCGGATCACGGCATGTCGGCGCTTGCACGGCGGCGGAGCAAGGATAAGTTGAAGTCTCGTCACGCGGGTTGATCAGCCGCTCCCGGAGCGGTGTTCTCCCGCCTTTGCACACCGCCGCCTCGGGCCATCTCGCCGGTTCGTCCGAGCGGTGCGGCAGGGTCTCGCGCGATCGACGCGCGATGAGCGCCCTGTTGCCTGTGGCGCGGCTCGCGCAGGAGCCGCCGTGTCCGGTTTGACTGGAGGAATGCCGCCATGACGCTTGCCTTCGACCTCAATCGCGACGACGCCCTGCAGCAGCGCCGCGCCGCCCCGGCGGACGGCCCGGGCTGCTTCGGCGACGCGGCGGATTACCGGGCTCAGCGGATCCTCTACGCCGCGCGCGGCTGGATCGCGGAGCAGGACGGCATCACCACGGACGGGCGCTCGCTCATCGTGCTGCACGCCCACGAGACGCCGCCGGACCGGCGGGAGACGCTCGTGCGTTGCTTCGAGCGCGTGCTCCTGCACGCCCCCCGGCCGGAGCTCCCCGCGCTGGCCGCGTCGCTGCGCCAGGCGGGCCTGTCCGTGGACGAGGCGTTCTCGGTGATGGGCGCCCCGGCCGGCGAGGTGTACGCCGCCGTGCAGGGGCTCGGCCGGTTCCGGTCGTTTCCGGCGGGGCTCCGCCTGGCGCCGGTATCGCCGGACGACGACGAGGATGCGGTCGCCGCGATCCAGGAGCTCCAGGCCGAGAGCGGCCACGCGCCGCTCCCGGGCTGGACCCTGCGCGGCGGCGAGGGGCGCTCCGTGACGCTCGCCTTGTGGGACGCCGGCGGCGCGCTGATCGGCTGCACCACGCTGTGCGTCGTGACGCGGCCGGCTGCCGTCGGCGGCGGGCGCGAGGCGGCCGCGCAGCTCGGGCTGCTCGGCGCCCCGCCGCTCTGGATCTCCGACGTGGGCGAGGCGCCCTCCTGGACCGGGATGCCGATCTGCACCTGCCTGCGCGAGGACTACCGGGGCCGCGGGCTCGGGGCCCCGCTCCAGGCCTCGGCGCTGCGGGAGGGGCACGAGCGGTTCGGGATCCGCTGGTTCTACGCGCTCGTCAGGGCGGGCGACGAGATCGCGAAGCGCATGAACGCGCGCTGCGGGCTCGCCCCGCACCGGGCCGAGGGCTTCCTCCTCGCCTCGGCGGGCCCGTCCGAGCGCCCCCGGCGGCCCGCGGAGGGGCGCCGCGGCTCAGGCTGACAGCACGGGCGCGAGGATGCGGCCGAGCTCCGCGGCGACCTTGTTCTGGCGCGGCACACGCGCGCCGATCGAGGCCAGGTAGAACGTCCGGTCGCACACGGTGAGGCGCGTCGCGTAGAAGTCGTCTCCGCCGGCGACGGCATCGACGATCTCGTCGAGCTCGGCGTAGCCGGAGATCTTGTCGGCGCAGCCGGCGCCCAGCGCGGCGAGCAGCGCGAGATCCTCGTCGCCGCCCGCGCCGCCGAGCAGCGTTCCTTGCTCGCCGGCGAGGGCGACGGCGCGCACGCCGCTCCCCAGCGTCGCGTTCTCCAGGCAGCGCCCCACGGCGTCGCGGGGGACATCGGTCGGAGCCTTCGGTTGCTTCATCGGGGTGCCTCCGGCCGCGACTCTGCCTGGCCCGGCGCAGGCGCCCAAGAAATCGGCGAGCGACGCCTCAGCCGAGCGTCCAGAGCGCCGGCGTCTCACCGGCGAGGCGCCGGCGGATGGTCTCGAGCGCGCGCTCGTAGTAGCCGTCGCGCGCGACCACGAAGTCCTCGAGCCGCACCTCGCGCGGAGCGATCTCCACGGCGCCCGACGCGCCCACCGTGCGCCGGACGAGGCCGGTCGCGCTGGGCACTTCGCCGCGGGCGAGGCGCAGCGCGGCCCCGAGCGGGAGCGAGATCAGCGCGGCGATCTCGTCCGGGTGGGGGCGGAACGCCGCGAGCGCGCGGCGGGTGGTCGCGAGCAGCACGTCCTGCAGCTCGCAGTCCACGATGGGCGGCGCATGGTCATCGCGCTGGCGGCGCGTGCCGAGCCGGAGCACGTCGCCCGGCGCGAGCGGCAGGCCGATCTCCTCCTCCGCCTCGCGCAGCACTTCCGCGAGGTCCTCGCCGGCGCGGTAGTGCCCGCCCACGGCCACGTCGAGCGCGCCGGGCCAGGTATCCTTCTCCGGGCTGCGCTGCTGGAAGAGCACCCACGGCTCCGCGTCGCCCCGGCGGGCGTCGGGCTCCCGCTCGAGGATCACCCAGACGTGGACGCTCCGGTGCCAGTCGCCGTCGCGGTGGACCAGCCGGCGCGCCTTGCGCATGCCGAGCGGATTGCCGCTGCGATCGAAGACATCGAAGAGCTCGTCCTCGTCCTGTGCCGCCATGCTGCGCGAGCGTAGCGCAAGTCGAGCGGCGGTGCGCCTTCGCTACCCCGCGTGCTCCTCGACGAAGTCGTACTTCATGAGGAAGAGCACGTGTCGGGCGACGACATCCCGCGCCGCCGGCTCGCCCGTGCCCTTCGTCAGCACCGCGAGGATCCTCCCGAGGCTGAGCGGCGCGCCCGTCGCATCGGCGCGCACGAACCCCTGGAGGACCCGCTTCAGCAAGCCGAGCTCCAGGTACTGCCACTCGGCCGCGTAGTGCCCCGGCAGGGTCGCGGCGCCGCGCACGAGCTCCCGCCCGCGCGGCGAGAGCCGCAGGAGGGCGCTCTCGTCGAGCGTGCGCGACGCGTAGTGCCCGAAGCACCCGCCGTAATCCAGCGTCGCGTAGGACGTGCCGCTCCGCTGCGGCTCCGGGGCGCGCCGCGCCTCCTCGGCCAGCTCGCTCCACAGCGCCTCGTACCGCGCGATCACGGCCGGCCACGCGTAGAGCTCCTCGGCGCGGCGGCGCGAGCGCCGCCCCATGTCGTCGCGGAGCGCGGGCTCGTCGATGAGCCGCTGGACGCTCGCCACGAGCGCGCGCATGTCGACGACGACCGACTGGGCGAGCGCGAGGTGATCGTACGCCGAGTCGCTGAGCAGCGCCCCCGCGCTGATCTCTCCCTGGCAAGGGGCCCACAGGGTGGGGACGAGGAAGCCGGTCTCCCCGTGGACCACCGTGTCGCGGTAGCCGTCCCAGTCGGACACGACCTGCGGCACCCCGCAGGCCATCGCCTCGATCGGCGTGAGGCCGAAGGTCTCCTGGATGTTGTCGACCGGCGACACGAACACGTCGGCGGCCCGGTAGAGCTGCTCCTTCCAGGGCATGAAGCGCGCGCCCTCGGTGATCACGCGGACGTCGTCGCCCACGCCCACGTGCCTCGCGTAATCGGCCACGGCGGCGCCGAAGCGCTCCCCGGCGCGCTCCGTCCCGGCGCAGACGAGGCGCAGCGAGCGGCCCGTGTTCCTGGCCTTGAGCTCGGCGAACGCCTGCACGAGCGGGAGCAGATCGGCCTTGTCGATGAGGCTGAGGCGGCCGACCCAGAGCAGCACGAAGGCGTCGTCCTCGAGGTCGAACCGCGCGCGCGCCGCGGCGCGGTCGCCCGCCGCGCGGCCCGCGGGGAGGTAGCGGTCGACGTCGACGCCGAGGGGGATGAGCTCGTAGCGGCCGCGGTAGCCGAGCTGCGTCCCGTGCTCCTCGTTGAAGCGCCCGGCGACGTGCTCGATCAGGCGCTCCAGCGCGCGCTGCGCCGCCCGCGACGTGCAGACGAGGGCGTCGTAGCTGTGCGGCTTCGCGAGCAGCAGCCGCAGCACGTTGTGGAGCAGCTCCCCGTAGCTCAGCGTGTGATGGACGAGGGTGACGGGGTACGGCGCCTCCGCGCGCGCCCGCAGGGCGAACGGCGTGAACGTGTCGAACTGCGCGTCGTGCCAGGCGGCGAACCGGAAACCGTCGAGGTTCGTGAGCTCCCGCCGGTCGTGGAAGCTCGCGCGCGCCGCGCCGTCCGGGAGCTGCCCCTCGCCCGCGGCCCGCTGCCGCCCCGGATGGAAGAGCGCGTACCGGTGGCGCCGGCCGTGGTGGAGCAAGCCCTCGACGAACCCATCGACGGCCACCTGCCGGCCGACGACGACGCCGTCCTGTTCCGGCGCGTGGTGGAACATCCCGACGGTGGAGGCGGGCAACTCATCCAGAGGATTCATCATCCCCGCGAGTGTAGTCCTCCCCCCGTCCGTCCCAGCTTGTGCATCCGCCGCCGCACAGGAACGATGAGGAGCACGCAGCGGGGGGCCAGCGCCAAGGGGCAGCACGGTGCGCGGCCAGGTCCTGACCGACGTGCTGCTGCGCGACGTGATCCGCGGGTCGAGCCCGCTCCCTCCAGGCTCAGGCCGCCCGCGGCGTTCGCCGGAAATAGCCTGACGCAGGAGGGGCTGCGCGGGCGACGTGGTCGGCGACCTGATCGATCGACGACCGCTCGTCGCGAAGCGCTGGTAAGGAAACTCGTTTGAGGCTGGCGATCCCAGCGGGAATCGAACCCGCGTTACCGGCGTGAGAGGCCGATGTCCTAACCGCTAGACGATGGGACCTTGTTCTGTCGAGAGGGCCGGCAGCTACGCTGATCGGCCTGGCTGGGGGACAAGGATTCGAACCTTGATAGCAAGAGCCAGAATCTTGCGTCCTGCCGTTAGACGATCCCCCAAGGGGTGAGCGCTCTGCATCAGCGCCACGGGCCGCGGAATCTACTCGGGCTGCCCTGGTTGTCAAGCGATCAAATCGGAGGCCGGCGAAGAAAACGTTTCGGGGCGGAAAATCCGCTGCATTTCGCGCAGGGTCGTCGCCGTCGCGCCTCCCGCCCGGCCGCGCCCTCCCACCCACCGCCGCCCAGGACGACCTCCCGCACCTCGCACACGCGCCACGACGCGGCCTTGTCTCTCCAGGACGTTCTGTCTCGCCGCGCCGAGCGACATCCTCCAGAAAACTCCAACAATTCTAGCTTCCGGCCGCGGTCGCTGGCGCGTCGAAAAGTCGTGCCGGCCTGCTTTCGACCACTTGACGCGCCGGGCGCCTGATTTACTTTCGGCCGCGGTTTAGCCACCGACCTGGGAGAGTGCCAAGCGCCTGTGATCCCGGGCACTTAGCTCTCGTCCTGTGCGTTCTGCGCGCGGGCAGGCGCGCGGAGCACGCCTGCGGGGGCGCACGGGATGTCCGGCGGGCCGGTGGTCAAGCAACCGATGACGAGGGAGCCACCATGAAAATCAGGCCGCTGCAGGATCGGATTGTCGTCAAGCGTGTCGAGAGCGAGACGAAGACCAAGGGGGGCATCATCATCCCCGACGCTGCGAAGGAGAAGCCGATCGAGGGGCGCGTCGTTGCGGTCGGCAACGGCAAGGTCCTGAAGGACGGCAAGGTCCGCCCGCTCGAGGTCAAGGTCGGCGACAAGGTGCTGTTCGGCAAGTACAGCGGCACCGAGGTGAAGCTCGACGGCGAGGAGCACGTGCTCCTCCGCGAGGACGACGTGCTGGCCGTGACCGAGTCCGCCTCGGCCGCGACGTGATCCGGGTCGCGAGGCAACCGAACGCAAGCGTTGCAGATGCGGCCGCGCGGCCGCGAGGGGATTGAGACATGGCTGCGAAGCAGATCGTTTTTAGCCGCGGCGCCCGCGCCGCGATCCTGAAGGGCGTCAACACGCTCGCCGATGCGGTCAAGGTGACCCTCGGGCCCAAGGGCCGGAACGTCGTCATCGAGAAGAGCTGGGGCGCGCCCGTCGTGACCAAGGACGGCGTCACGGTGGCCAAGGAGGTCGAGCTCGCCGGCAAGCTCGAGAACATGGGCGCCCAGATGGTGCGCGAGGTCGCCTCGAAGACCAGCGACAAGGCGGGCGACGGCACGACGACGGCGACGGTGCTCGCCCAGGCGCTCTTCGGCGAGGGCCTGAAGCTCGTCGAGGCCGGCCATAACCCGATGGACCTGAAGCGCGGCATCGACGCGGCGGTCGCGAAGATCATCGAGGCCGTGCAGCAGGCCGCGAAGCCCACCAAGGACAAGGACCAGATCGCCCAGGTCGCCACCGTCAGTGCGAACGGCGACAAGGAGATCGGCCAGATCCTCGCCGACGCCATGGAGAAGGTCGGCAAGGAGGGCGTGATCACGGTCGAGGAGAACAAGCGCATGACGACGGAGCTCGAGACCGTCGACGGCATGCAGTTCGACCGCGGCTACCTCTCGCCCTACTTCGTGACCGACCCCGAGAAGATGACCGCGGTGCTCACGAACCCGCTCATCCTCGTGCACGAGAAGAAGATCTCGGCCATGGCCGACCTCCTGCCGCTGCTCGAGCAGGTGGTGAAGCAGGGGCGCGAGCTGCTCATCCTCTCCGAGGACATCGAGGGCGAGGCGCTCGCCACGCTCGTCGTGAACAAGCTGCGCGGCACCATCAAGGTCGCGGCCGTCAAGGCGCCCGGCTTCGGCGATCGCCGCAAGGAGATGCTGAAGGACATCGCCATCCTCACCGGCGCGACGGCGTTCATGGAGGACCTCGGCCAGAAGCTCGAGAGCGCCACGGTGCGCGACCTCGGGTCGGCCAAGCGGGTCGAGATCGACAAGGACAACACCGTCATCGTCGACGGCGCGGGCGACAAGACCGCGATCAAGGGCCGCATCGAGGCGATCCGCAAGCAGATCGCGGACACCACGAGCGACTACGACCGCGAGAAGCTCCAGGAGCGGCTCGCCAAGCTGGCCGGCGGCGTGGCCGTCGTGAAGGTCGGCGCGGCGACCGAGACGGAGATGAAGGAGAAGAAGGCGCGCGTCGAGGACGCCCTGCACGCGACCCGCGCGGCCGTCGAGGAGGGCATCGTGGTCGGCGGCGGCGTGGCCCTGCTCCGGGCCGCCTCCGCGCTCGAGGCGCTCAAGTTCAACGACGAGCGCGACGCCGGCGTCCGGCTCGTGCGCCGCGCCGTCGAGGCGCCGATCCGCCAGATCGCCCAGAACGCGGGCGTCGACGGCACGGTCGTCGTCGAGAAGGTCCGGACGGGCGCGGCCACGTTCGGCTACAACGCCGCGACCGACGCCTACGAGGACCTGCTCGCGGGCGGCGTCATCGATCCGGCCAAGGTCGTGCGGCACGCCCTCTCCAACGCGGCCAGCGTCTCGGGCCTGATGCTCACGACCGAGGCCCTCGTCGCTGACAAGCCCAAGAAGGAGAAGGCGTCGGCCGGCGGGGCCCCCGGCGGCGGCATGGGCGGCATGGGCGGCATGGGCGGCATGGGCGGCATGGGCGGCATGGGCGGCATGGGCGACTTCGACATGGGCTGAGCGCTCGCCCGCGCCGCGCGCGCCCGCGCCGGGTCACGGCGCGGGCGGCGCCGCCGCGCTCCTGGCGGCGGCGCCGGACCAGAGGGCGCGCGGCGCGCCCGCTGAATCAGGTGAGGGGTCCTCCAAAGCATGCTCGCTTGGAGGGCCCCTCGCGCTTTGTGGGCCAGAGCATTTGGCCTGGCTTTTTGACCCGCCGTCACGGGGGGCGCTAGACTCCTCGCAATGTCGGAGTCGTCGTTCGCCCGCTATGGCCGCGAGTACGTGCCGGGCGACGTGCTCTTCCGCGAAGGTGAGTCCGGCGACGTCATGTTCGTCATCCAATCCGGCGCTGTTCGGATCACCAAATCGGTCGCGGGCGAGGACAAGCTGCTCGCCGTGCTCGGGCCCGGCGAGTTCGTCGGCGAGATGGCGATCCTCAACCAGAAGCCGCGGAACGCGACCGCCACGGTCACCGAGCCGTCCCGCTGCCTCGTGATCGAGGCGCGGAAGCTGGAGACCATGCTGCAGAGCAACGCCGAGATCGCGTTCCGGCTCATCAAGAAGCTCGCGAAGCGGCTCGACGCGGCGGACGCGCTCGTCGACATCCTCATGCACCGGGACCCGAAGGCGCGGGTGATGCTCGCCCTCGCGCGCCACGCCGAGGCGTTCGGGCAACACACGCCGGAGGGCATCCGGATCCGCACCTCGGCCGCGGACCTCGCGCGCGAGGTGGACGTCGACCTCGCGATCGTCGACGAGGTGATGGCCCGGCTCCGCCGGCTGAAGCTGCTCGCGGACGGGCCGCCAGCACGCGCCGCGATCGTGGTGACCGACCTGCAGCGTTTCCTGGATTTCATAGAATTCCTGGAGACGCCGCAGAAGTTCGGTGGAGAGAGCTGAGCCGGTGGAACTCCGGGTGGTTGGCTGCCACGGGGGGGAGACCCCCAAGCATCGGACGTGCGCGTTCCTCGTGGACGACGTCCTCGCCATCGACGCGGGGTCGCTGACGAGCGGGCTCGAGGTGAAGGAGCAGATGCGGATCGAGGCGTGCCTCGTGAGCCATGCGCACCTCGATCACATCCGCGATCTGGCCACGCTCGCGGACAACCGCTGCCAGCTCGAGTGCCCGCCGCTCGTGGTCGCGGGCACGCGCGAGACGCTGCGCACGCTGAAGAAGCACTTCTTCAACGGCGTGCTCTGGCCCGATTTCGCGGTGATCCCGACCCCGGCGCGCCCGACCATCCAGTACCTCGAGCTCAAGCCGGAGCGCCCCACGCCGGTCGCCGGGCGCGTCGTGCGCGCGGTGCACGTGTCCCACACCATCGACGCGTCGGCGTTCGTGATCGAGGGCAGCGGCGGCTCGATCGCGTACAGCGGCGACACCGGCCCGACCGAGCGTCTCTGGGAGGTGCTGAACCAGCAGCAGGACCTCCGCGCGTTGCTCATGGAGGTCAGCTTCCCCGATCGCGAGCAGCGGCTCGCCACGGTGAGCGGCCACCACACGCCGCAGACGCTCGCCACCGAGCTCAGGAAGTACCGCGCGCCGAAGGACCTCCCGACGATGCTCTACCACATCAAGCCGGTGTTCCAGGCCGAGGTGGAGCGCGAGTGCGCCGCGCTGCAGGGCCTGAACCTCGAGGTCCTCCAGCTGCTCGACCACTTCGTCCTGTAGCCGCGCCGCGCGCGCTGTAGCCGCGCCGCGCGCGTGTAGCCGCGTCGCGTGCTGTGGCCGCGCCGCGCGCGCTCGGGATCACGTCGCCGGCGCCGGTCGCCACCGAGCGAGCCCGCTCGCCGGCGTCGCCGACCCTCGTCCCGGCTTCGCGGCGACGTGCGACGGGCCGCGAGGGCGCCCGCTCGCCGGTGTCGCCGACCTTCGCCGCGGCTGCGCGACGTCCGCCGCGCCCGCGAGGGCGCGCGCCGCGCCCGCGAGCAGGCGCCCGGCCGGAGCGCCCTACCGGCTCTCTTGCGTCGGCTCGTCGGGGAAGTTGCGCTTGCCGTCGGGGACCTCCTCGACGCGCGCCAGGACGACCGTGATGTTGTCCGTGCCGCCGAAGTAGTTCGCCCGATCGATGAGCGCCTTGCACGCCGCGTCCAGCGAGCCGCTCGACATCACGAGCTCGAGGATCTGATCGTCGCTCACGAGCCCGGACAGCCCGTCCGAGCACAGGAGGTACACGTCGCCGTGGCGCGTCTCGTCCGTCACCAGATCGACGAGCACGTCCTCGCGGATGCCGAGCGCGCGCGTGATGACGTTCGCGGGCAGCTGCCGGACCTCCTCCTCGGTCATCCACGGCGCCATGTGCGCCGCGTCGCTGACGAGCGAGTGATCGCGCGTGAGCTGCGTGATCTGGCTGTCGCGCAGCCGGTAGCAGCGGCTGTCCCCGACGTGGCCGACCGTGACGTGCTCGGCGTCCTTGGAGAACATCGCCGCCACGATCGTCGTGCCCATCCCGAAGTCGGCGAGCGTCTTCAGCGAGCGATCGAAGATGCGCCGGTTCGCGAGCCGGAGGCCGGTGACGACGTAGTTCTCCTCCTCGGTGAGGTTCGGATCGGCAGGGAACGGCCAGGTCGCGTCCCTCCCCACCGTCACGGACAGGAAGTCCGAGAGCGTCGACACGGCAAGCTGGCTCGCGACGTCGCCCGAGCGGTGTCCGCCCATGCCATCCGCCACGGCCACGACACGGTACTCCTCGCTGACGAGGAGGTTGTCCTCATTGTGGTCCCGGAGCAGCCCGGTATCCGTCATCCCGGCAAACCGGGTCCGCAACATGGGCAGAGAGTAGACGCGGAGCAGGGGGGCAGCGCAAGTTCAAGGCGAGGGCAAAGCGGAAATCCTGGGCCGAATCTCCCGGCGAGGCCGCCCTCCGCGGCCAAGAACCGGCCGGCGGCGGGGCGACAGACCCTCCCGGAGGCGCCCGACCCCGGCGCGCACTTTGCTCTTGAAAGATGGGAGGGGACGTGGATTTCCCCGCCGCGCTCCGCCGCGACGGGCGCGCGAGCTCAGAGCCAGCTCTCGCCGATCGCGATCCCGAGCGCGCCCGCGACCGCCTCCGCGGCGCGGACGCCGCACGCCTGCGCCTCCTCGAACAGCGCCATCCCCGGCTGATCCACGTGCGCCCAGGCGACGCGCTCGTCGAGCAGGCACAGCGGCTCGAACGGCCGCGGGCCGAGGAAGCCCGGGCGCGGGCGCGGCATCGCGTGCCCCCAGATCATGACGTCCATCCGCGCGACGTCGTCGCGCAGGTGCGGGTGCGCCGGCGCGAGATCGCGCAGCACGCCGTCGGCGAGCGCCTCCCACGGCGCGCCGAGCAGCGCCGCGCGCGCGGCCGCGACGTCGGGCCCGCCGAACGCGCGGTAGTAGGTCAGCACGGTGCGCTGCATCGGCGTCGAGAGGCTCGAGCGCTGCGCGGTCCCCGCGGCGAGATCGGTGAGCTGGTGGCGCGCGTCGACGTAGCCGAGCCCCTCCGCCTCGTAGAGGACCGAGTCCCACGCGTGATCGGGATCCACCGGCCGCTCGACGTGCAGGTTCGCCACGAGCCACGCCGACGCGGCCCGCTCGGGCAGCGCGCGCGCCGCGCCGGCCGCGAAGATCCGGCGCGCCACGAACGCCGGCGCCGCGAGGATCGCGGCGCGCGCCTCGACGCGGCGCGCCTCGCCGCGCGCCACGTCGAGGTAGCCGACCTCCACGCGCCCGCCCCGCAGCGGGCGCACCGACGTGACGAGCGCCCCCAGTGACACGCGCGGCGCCGCGCGCTCGAGCAGCTCGCGCGCGAGCCGGCCGTTGCCCTCCGGCCAGACGAGGTAGTGGCTGCCCGCGAGCTCCGGCGCGCGCGCCTTGCGCCCCGCGAAGTAGTGCAGCCCCGCCCACGCCGAGATCTCCTCGGGCGCGCCGCCGAAGTCGTCGAGCATCGCGTAGCGCACGTACCAGCGCAGGAACGGCGTGTGGTACCCCTCGCGGTCGAGCCACGCCGCCATGCTCATCCGGTCGAGCTCGAGCAGCGCGGGGTCGCGCGACGAGCGCTCGAGCGGGATCTGGAACGCCGCGCGGCCGTCGTTGCCGGTGCGCTCCGTGAGCTCGGCCTCGAGCGCGTGGAACCTGTCGAGCTCGCCCTGCTCCTCGGGCGAGAGCGCGTCGATCGGCGCGAGGCCGGCGTGCCACGCGCCCTTGTAGAACAGGCGCTCGCCCGGCGCGTGGCAGAGCCTCCGCGGATCGAACCTGGGGCGCCCGGCCGCGTCCCAGCCGGTCACGACGCCCATCTGCTCGAGCAGCCGCAGCGTCGCGCGCGCCTCCACGTTCGGCGCGGCGAGGTAGTGCGCGCCCCACGGGTACGGCACGACCCCGTCGTCGCCCCACGCGCTCGTGCCGCCGGGCCGCGGCTCGAGCTCGAGCACGCGCAGGTCGAGCCCGGCGCCGGCGAGCCGCCACGCGGCCGACAGCCCGCTCACCCCGCCCCCGACGATGACGACGTCCGCGCGCTCGACCGGACCGCTCGCGGCGCCCGGCGGAGCCGCGCCGCGGAGCAGGTGCCCCGCGCCGTGCGCCGCGCCGACGATCCTGCCGCCGAGCGGCGGCCGAGCGGGCGCGGCCGCGTGCACGAGCCAGCCCGCCGCGACGGAGCTCAGGAAGCCGCGCCGGTCCACGGGGCTACCGCGACCACTCCGCCCACTCGCGCGTGTACACGGCGACGAGCTTCTGGTCGTTCAGCCGGTTGACCGGCGCCTCGACGCGGCCGATGTCGCGCGGGAACCGGAACAGCTCCGGCACGCCGCTCGCGTCGAGGAAGCGCAGCCCCGCCGGATCGATCCGGAGCGCGCCGGGCGCGGTGAGCCCCTCGCCGCCGGCGAGGATGAAGCCCCACTCGCCGAAGCTCGGCACGTAGACGTGCAGCGGCGCGGTCGTGAAGCCGGCCGCCTCGAGCGTGGTCACGACGCACCAGAACGACTCGCGCGCGTACTGCGGCGACGTCGCCTGGATCACGGCGACCCCGCGCACGGACAGGCGCTGCCGGAGCAGGTGGTAGAACGCGTCCGTGTACAGCTTGCCGACGGCGTAGTTGCCCGGATCGGGGAAGTCGACGATCGCGAGGTCGAACGACTCGATCGACTCCTCGAGGTACTTGAACGCGTCCTCGTTGCGGACGGCGACGCGCGGATCGCGCAGCGAGCCGCGGTTCAGATCGGCGGCGAGCGGCAGGTCGCGGAAGGCGGTGGTGACCGCGGCGTCGAGGTCGACGAGCAGGATCTGCTCGACGGACGGGTAGCGGAGCAGCTCGCGCGCGGCGAGCCCGTCGCCGCCGCCCAGGATCAGCGCGCGCCGAGGATCGCGCCCGAGCGCGGCGACGGCCGGGTGCACGAGCACCTCGTGGTAGCGGTGCTCGTCGTCCGACGAGAACTGGAGGTTGCCGTTGAGGAAGAGGCGCGTCGTGCGCGGGCTCTTCGTGATGACGAGCCGCTGGTAGGGCGACTGCGCCGCGTAGACGATCGGCGCCCCGAAGTAGAGCGCCTCCGAGCGCTCGATGAACCGCGAGACCAGCGCGAACGCGACCCCGAGCCCCGCGATGACGACGATGCAGAGCGCCCGCAGCCGGGCGACGACCGCGCGCTCGAGCGGGAAGAGGAACGTGCTCGTCAGCGCGACCGCCGCGTTCAGCAGGCCGAAGAAGAGGCTCGTCCGGTGGATGCCGAGGCGCGGCAAGAGGAGCGAGGGGAAGAGCAGGCTGGCGGCGAGCGCGCCGATGTAGTCGAGGGTGAGCACCCGCGCGACGAGCCGCTTCAGGTCGAGCGAGAAGTTGAGCAGCCGGATGAGCAGCGGGATCTCGAGCCCGACGAGCACGCCGATGAGCAGCACGAGCCCGTAGAGGAGCGCGCGGAACGCGCCGAGCGCGGTGTAGGCCCGGAACAGCATCGGCGCGGAGAGCCCGCCGACGAGCGCGAGGCCGAGCTCGATCTCGACGAAGCGCTCGAGCAGGCGGGCCTCGACGTACTGCGAGAGGTACGAGCCGATCCCCATCGCGAAGAGGTAGAGGCCGATGACGAAGCTGAACTGCGTCACCGAGTCGCCGAGGACGTAGCTCGCGAGCGTGCCGGTGATGAGCTCGTAAACGAGCCCCGACGTGGCGATGACGAACACGCTCGCGAGCAGCGCCGGGTGCACGAGCCGCGGCATCGGCTGCGCCGCCGGCGCGCCCTCGGCGGTGGCGCCCTCGGCGCCGGTGGAGCTCACCTCGGTGGCCGGCATCGGCGCGGTCCTAGCACTGCTCGCGCGGGACAACAGCCTCGCTGTGCGGGCGCGGAGCTTCTAGTATGTTGCTCGCGTGAGCACGCCCTTCGACCGCGCAGCCGCGTGCCCCTCGTGCGGCGCGCCGATCACGTTCCGCTTCGCGGGCGCGATGGCCCAGGTGTGCAAGCACTGCAAGTTCGTGGTGGCCCGCACCGACCGGGACCTCCGCGCCGTCGGCCGCGTCGCCGATCTGGTCGAGATCCCCACGCCGCTCCAGCTCGGGGTCACCGGCCGCTGGGGCAACGAGCCGTTCGTGGTCGACGGCCGCGTGCAGCTCGACCGCGCCGGCGCGCCGGGCGCGCCCTGGCAGGAGATCTTCATCGCGTTCCCGGCCAGCGGCCGCTGGACGTGGGTCGCGTACGCCCAGGGGCGCTGGTACGCGACCAGCGAGGCGCCGCTCCCGCTGAACGGGCTCCCGCCGTGGACCTCCCTCCAGCCCGGCGGCCGCGTCCACCTCGAGGGGCACGGCGTGTTCACCGTCGTCGAGGTCGGCCGACGGCGCGTGATCTCGGCCGAAGGGGAGATGCCCTACGTCGCCGCGCCGGGCGTGGTGACCGGGTTCGCCGACATCGCGGGGCCGAGGGGCGAGTTCGGGACGCTCGACTACGGCGACGGCCGGAGCATCCCGCCGAAGCTCTACCTGGGCCGGCAGATCGACCCGGCGGTGATGCAGCTCGACACCGGCGCGCCCGTGGAGACGCCCACGGCGCAGGTGACGGCCGTGGCGTGCCCGAACTGCGGCGGCAACCTCCCGCTCGCCGCGCCCGGCACCGCGGAGCGCATCGTCTGCCGCTACTGCGGCACGGCGAGCGACCTCGCGAACGGCGCGCTCGTCGCGCTCGGCAAGGCCCCCCGGCCGCCCGAGGAGCCGTACCTCCCGCTCGGCGCCGAGGGCCAGCTCCGCGGCATGCGCGTCCTCTGCATCGGCTACGTCATCCGTGGCTGTACGGTCGAGGGCGAGCGTTACCGCTGGCGGGAGTACCTCCTCTATGGCGGGCCGCGCGTCGGCTACCTGTGGCTCATGGAGGAGGACGGCGCCTGGCAGCTGGTCACGCCGCTCTCGGCCGGCGAGGTGCACGTGAGCGGACCGACCGCGCACTACCAGGGGCGGACGTACACCTGGAAGCAGAGCGTCCAGGCCCAGGTGGAGTACGTGATCGGCGAGTTCTACTGGAAGGTGGAGATCGGCGAGTCCGTCCAGGCCACGGAGTACCAGGGGCCCGACGGCACGCTGAGCATCGAGCAGGCCCCGACCGAGGTCAGCACCTCGTTCTGTGCGCCGCTGCCCGGCAAGGAGCTCGCCGCCGCCTTCCACCTGGCGCCGCCGCCGAAGCCCGGCCTCGGCGGCGAGGGGACGAGCTCGCGCGCCGTCCTTCTCATCGTCGTCATCGTCCTCGTGCTCATCGCGCTCGTCCTCTTCAGCGATTGCGGGAGCGGCGGCGGCTCCGGCGGCGTGATTTTCGTCCCAAGCGTCGGCGGCCCGAGCTTCGGCGGCGGGAAGTGATCCAGCCGAGCTGTTGAATTCGGCTGCTCTTGAATTGACCGCGTTGCGCTGAGGAAGGCGTGTTTCCGGCTCGTATCGAGTCCGGTGCACTGGACGCGGCGATGTCCACCCTCGCGGTGAGGGCGCTCTCAGAAAGCACGGAACGGTCGAATCCGGGCATGGGATGGTCGGTTTCGGGTACCGCTCGGCGCCGTTCGCCCGCTGGGGTCGAGTAATTTCAATGGGTTAGACGTTGGCTGGCGGCGGCCCGCGACGTGCAATGGGGCGCGCCGGTGCCGGCGCGGACCGGCGAGGGAACGCCATGCAAACCACGCATTCGATCGATCCGCACGCCCAGCTGCGCGCGCTCTACGTCTCGCTGCTCCGTAACCAGGAGTACTTCGACGAGTTCAAGCAGCTGCTCGCCCTCTACATCGTGTCGCCGGAGGCCGACGAGGAGCCGGAGGACGCCGCGAGCGTCCGCGCGCAGCTGAACAGCCGTATCCGCGCCTGGATCGGCGGCTTCTTCGACGGGCTGAGCGCCGCCCAGGTGCTCCAGTGGCGGGCGATCGTCGTGGAGGAGCGCTTCAACGTGTGCCTGTCGCCCTGGAAGGAGTCGAACGTCTATTGATGCTGCGACGAAGGAGTCAGGCGGGGTCCCACCGCCATCGTCGTGCGCCCCACCGGCGCGGCTCCGCCCCGGTGCCACACGCCGGGGCGCGCCCACACGCCGGGGCGCGCCCACACGCCGGGGCGCGCCCACACGCCGGGGCGCGCCCACACGCCGGGGCGCGCCCACACGCCCGCATGCGGCGGACGCCAGGCGCGCCGTCGCGGCGCGCCCCGCTCCGGCCGATGGAGGTGCCCGCCCATGGATGAAGCCCAGTGGGTGGATGAGCTCTACAAGGCGTTCTGGCGGACGCTCCCCGGGATGCTGCACGCCGAGGCGCAGGGGTTGGCCTACACGCTCGGCCTGTCGCCCTCGCGGGACGTGCCCTGGAGCGCCGTGTTCAGCAACGAGATCACGCTGGCCGCGCCCGCGCTGCTCGCGGAGGCCATGCCGAACGTCCGGGGGGCCACGGTGCAGGACGCGCTGCTCGCGCACCTGCTCGCCGTGATCGAGGCGTTCGGCACCGATCGCATCAAGGACGCGCAGGTCCGCCCGACGTGGCAGCTGGAGGCGATCCTCGCCCACGCGCGGCGGGCCCGCGACGCCGCCCTCGCCCGCGTGGCGCCCGGCGTCGACGACCCGGCCATCGACTTCGCCAGCGCCGACGACGAGACGCTGCGCGCCATCGAGGCCGAGCGCAGCCTGCTCGCGAGCGGCGAGCCCGCGGACTTCAGCCGCTACTACGAGCTCTCCCTCCGGAAGCAGCGCGTCGGCTTCCCGGCGTCGATCGCCCTCGCCCACGCCGCGGGCTGGACGGCCGCGCAGCGCGCGGCGCTCGAGCGGCTGCTCTCGTCGGTGTGGCTCGGGCTGCAGCTCCACGATGACGTGATGGACTGGCAGGACGACTACCAGCGAGGCGGCGCCTGGGCCGTCGTCCTCGCCTCGGAGCTCCGCGCGCGCGGGCAGGGGGAGCCCGAGGAGCGCGCGCCGGACCGCGCCTCCGGGTCGCTCCACCGCGCGACCGGCGCGTTCGGCCCGTTCGCCACGCCGCCCTGGGGCATCGAGGCGACCCCGCGAGCGCAGAGCGAGCCGCCGCCGGCGTCCAGCGCGCCCTCGCCCCTGATCCCCGTCCGCCGCATGGTCTTCGACTCCGGCGTCCTCGCGGCGATGCTCGACGGCGAGCGCCTGTGCTTCCGCGCCGCGCGGCGGCGGGCCGCCGTGCTCGGCGCCCGCCGCGTCGCCGCGTGGGCCGAGGGGAGGGAGGCGCAGGCGCGGGAGCTCGCGCGGTGCGAGGCCGAGAGCCCCGGCTTCGCCAACCGCGCCCACGGGCTCAACGCCTGGGCCAAGGCCGTGCTCGCGTGAGCCGTGGCCGCGGCGCGGCCACCCGGGCAGCCCTTCAGCGCGCGGCCGCCGGGGGGGAAGCTCCGCCCGCGGCCGCCAAGGGGGAAGCTCCGCCCGCGGCCGCCAAGGGGGAAGCTCCGCCCGCGGCCGCCGGGGGGGCCCCGCGCCCGCGGCGAAAGCCCTGGGACTTCGGGTATGCCCCCGTTCCCACCGCCGCGGGCGACGACGACGGTGGTCCCCTCGATCTGGTCGTCGCCGCGGCCGACCCCGTGGCGCCCGGCGCCGTGGCCGCGGCGCTCGCGGCGCGCTGGCCCGACACGGCGGTCGAGCCGGTCCTCTACCGGGCGCCGATCTTCTGGCTCCGCGTTCGCTCGCCCGCCCCCGGGCGGCGCGCCGAGGTCGCCGCGGCGCTCGCCGCCGCGGCGATCCCGGTGCGGTACGTCGCCTCCGCGCTGCGCCCGAGCGCCGCCGTCGCCCCCCGGTTCGACGCCGCCGCGGCCGCCGCAGCCCGGCCCGACAGCGCGTGGACGACGCGCTCCCCGTCGGAGGGGGACGAGCCCGAGACGCCCGGCCGCTGGTTCCTGCGCGCCGAGGGCGGCGGGATCGGCGTCGATCGCCGCCGCTCGGGGAGCGGCGCCGGGACGCGCCTCGCGGTCATCGACGACGACGCCTGGGCGGCCGACGATCTCGGCCTCGACCGCGAGGTGCTCGTCATGCTCGAGCACCCGCCGCGCAGCCAGGCGCACGGCGCGTTCATGGTCGCCTGGGCCGTCGGGGGCCGGCGCCCCGGCGGGTTCCGCGGCGTCGCGCCGGACGCCTCGCCGCGGCTCTACCTGATCCCGAAGCCGGGCTCGTGTGTGCTCGCCCTGCCGGTCGCCCTCGTGCGTGCGGTCAGCGACGGCGCCGACGTCGTGGTCTGCGCCGCCTATGTCGAGGGCTCGACCACCCCCATGCTGGACGACGCGATCGAGTTCGCCGTCCGCCTCGGGCGCCGCGGGCGAGGCTGCCCCGTCGTCTTCCCGACCGGCCGCGAGGCCTCGAGCCCCCCCGAGTCGCTGCACGCGAGCTTCTCCCTCGGGTTCGGCGAGCCCGCGAGCGACCCCCGGGTGTTCTGCGTCGGCCCGAGCGGCCACGACGGCGGGTGGTTCCTCTGGCGGGACCGCCGGGGGCGCAGCCGCCCCTTCGCGAACCGCGGCCCGGCGGTGCGCTGGCTCGCGCCCGGCGACGATCTCGCCCGCCCGATCCCGCCGGCGCCCGGCGCCGATCCCGCGGTCGAGCGGCTCTGCCACGCCGAGTCGAGCGGGGCCTCGGCCCTCGCCGCGGGCGCCCTGCTGCTCGTGCTCTCGCGGAACCCCGCGCTCCGCTTGCCCGAGCTCGACGCCCTCGTCACGCGCACGCTCACCCCGGTGCCGCCGGCGGCGCCCGCGTGGGCCGCGCCGGTCGCCGATCCCTGGGATCTCCTCCCGGACGCGCGCGACCGCGACGGACACAACGCGAAGCACGGCTACGGCCGCATCGACGCGGGCCGGGCCTGCCTCGCGGCCGGCGATCCGATCGCGCTCGCGCTCGTGCTGATCGGCGAGGACGGCGCCGCGCGCGCCTTCCGCGGCGCCCGCGGCCTGTACTCGCGCCGCCTCGCGCGCTGGGCCGTCCGGGCGCTGCTCGCCGATCCGAGCCTCTGCCACGGCGCCTGCGCGCTCGCGCGCCACGCCCGCCTCGTCGCGGGCGACGCGCGGCGCCGGCGCGCCCACGGCCCAGGCACGGTGCTGCGGCAGCTGTCGGTCCTCGCCCGGGGCTTCGCCGCGAGCCGCCTGGCCCCGCCGCCCCCGCCGCGCGTGCGCGACGAGCTCACCGCCCTCGTCGACCGGCTCGTGCGAGCGGCGACCGACCCCGCGGCGAGGGACGCCGTCGAGTCACACTTCGGAGACCTGGTCGACACGATGTTTGCAAATACCGTCGACACGGACGTGAACACGGACGCCCAGACGGACGTGAACACGGGCGCCCACGCGGACCCGACGCCGACGTGACCGCCGCTACCAGCGCCGAGCCCCGCGCGTGAACAGGCGGTGCGCGCCGGGCGACGTGTCGGGCCGCAGGTGGCGTGATCCCCCTCGCATCTCCGGGAGGAAACGTAATGAACCTCGCGGAACATCGCCGCGGCGAGGCGCCGGCCGCGCGGGAGAACGCGGCGTCGTCGCCGCGGCCGGCGCGCGAGCCCCGTTGGTTCACCCGGGGTTCCAGCGTATCGTGAGTGGCTCGGGGCGCAATTTTCGCGCTGCCGTAGCTCGCGATGCCAGCTATCGAGAATCGGCGTTGGCTCTTTGCGGCGGTCGTCCTCGCGGCGCTCGTGCTGGGCGGCTTCGGGATGCGCAACGCCTTGATCTGGTACGAACGCCCGTTTCCCGGCGTCCTCGTGGATCCGGACGGCGTGGTGTCGAGCCTCGGGCGGCCGTCCTGGGAGGGGTTCCAGAAGGGCCTCCGGTTTCCGGACCGCATCGTCGAGGTCAACGGCTGGCGCCTCGAGAGCACCGTGGGGCGCTACCGCGCGAGCGCGTGGGACGCCGCGGTCGAGCAGGCCGCGCGCGAGGGGCAGCGCTCGGTGGTCGCCCGCGTCGAGACGCGGGAGGGGCTGCGCGACGTCGAGCTCGCCCTCGTGCCGCTCGACCCGCTCGCCTGGTGGTTCTACGCCGGCGGCCTGATGGTCGTCGCCGCGCTCCACGTGGGCGCCGCGCTCATCGCCCTGATCGCCAGCCCGCGCGGCAAGCTCGCCCGCGCCTTCGCGAGCACCGCCCTGTTCGCCGGGCTCTTCCAGTTCACGCTGTTCGACTACCACAGCTCGCGCGACCTCGTTCCGTTCTTCCACGTCGCCTACGCGCTCGTCCCCGTGAGCTTCTTCATCCTGCCGCTGCGGCTGCCGGACGACGTCGGGCTCCTCGCGCGGCGCCCCGCGGCCGTCCGGATCGCCGGCGGGCTCGGCGGGCTGCTCGCCGCCGGCATGCTCGCGACGCACGCCATCGGCTGGACCACCGTCGCGCTCCGGAACATCTGCGCGCTCCTGTTCGTCGTGTCGTTCTTCTTCTTCGTGATCACCCTGATCGTGCGCTACGTCGCGGCGTCGGGGGACCGCCGCCGCGCGCTCGGCGCGATGCTCCTCGCGATGGCGCCGCCCAAGGTCGTGCTCGGCCTCGGCTTCCTCCTGGCCATGCTCGGCGCCTCGGCGTCGACGCTCGCGTGGTTCGCCGTCCCGGCGCTCGCCTTCACCCCGGTCGCGAGCGTCGTCGCGTTCATCCGCTACGATCTCTGGGGGAGCCGCGCGCTGCTCTCGCGCCCGCACACGCGCGTCATCCTCGGCGGCATGATGGTCGCGCTCACCGTGATCCTCTGCTCCGCCTGCGCGGGGTACGCCGGCCTGCCGCTGCTCGGCGCGATCAAGGTCGCCGCGCCCGCCGCGGTGATCGGCGCGGGGCTCGTGGTGTTCGCGCTCGGCGCGGGCGACCGGAAGCTGTTCCCGGCGCGCGCGGAGTACAAGCCCACGATCGAGCAGCTCAGCGAGGAGCTCACGCTCGTCACCGACCCCGAGGACGTCGCGGACGCGGTCGAGCGCACCGTGGCGCGCTGGCTTCCCTGCGAGCGCGTCGTCTTCCGGCGCGTCGCGGTCGACGCGGGCGACGGCGCCGGCGAGGCGGAGCCCCGGGACGCCGAGCCGAGCGGCGAGCGGCTGATCGGGCTCGGCGGCCCCGACCCCAGCGCGAGCGAGCTCTCGCTGACGGTCATGTTCCGCGGCCGGCTGCTCGGCGTGCTCGAGGTGGGCAGGAAGCGCGGCGGCGCCCTGTTCACGAGCGAGGACCTCGACCTGCTCCGCACGATCGGCAACCAGGCCGCGCTCGCCATGGCGCACGCCCACAGCTACGCCGAGCTGGAGCGGCGCCGCCGCGAGCAGGCCGCCGCGTGGCGCGACGAGCGCGCGGCGCTCATCGAGACGCTCGCGGCCGAGATCACCCACGAGGTGCGTTACCCCATCAACTTCTTCCGCTCGGTGTTCAAGCGGGGATCGAGCGGACAGAGCCTCGACGCCGAGGAGGTCGAGATCGGCTGCGAGGAGGTCGAGCGCCTCGAGCGCCTCGTGATGGGGCTGCGCCGGGTGACGCACCGGCGGCTCGAGCGCCGCCGCCTCGCGGTCGAGGAGCTCGTGAGCCGGGCGGAGATGCTCCTGCGCGATCAGCTCGGCAAGCGGCGGATCGAGGCGCGGGTGAGCGGGGCGGCGCTGCTCAGCTGCGACCCCGACCAGGCGACGCAGGTGCTCGTGAACCTCCTCTCGAACGGCCTCGACGCGGCCGGCGAGAAGGGGGCGGTCGGCGTCATCTGGGAGCCGCCCGCGTCGGCCGAGGGCGGCGCGGAGCTCGTCGTCTGGGACTCGGGGCCGGGCGTCGCGGGAGACGCCGCGCGGATCTTCGCGCCCTGGTACACTACGAAGCCGCGTGGGACCGGGCTCGGGCTCGCGATCACGCACCGGATCGTCCGGGCCCACGGATGGTCCATCAACCCGGAGCGGCGGGACGGCAGGACGTGGTTCGTCATCTCCGTCCCGGCCGCCGACGTCGCCATGAGCGCAGAGAACGAGGTCGCGTGAAGATCCTGGTCGTCGATGATCAGCGGAGCGGTCGCCGCACGCTGCGGCAGATCCTCGCGGCGCTCGACGGGGTCGAGGTGCTGGAGGCGGCCGGCCTGGACGACGCGCTCTCGGCGGTGGAGCGGGGCGCGCCCGATCTCCTGCTGCTCGACGTGCGCCTCTCGGACGACCCGCGCGACCGCGGGGGCCTCGAGATCCTGCGGCGGGTGCGGGCCTCCGGGCGCAGCACGCCGGCGGTCATGGTCACCTCGATCAGCGAGCTGTCCGAGATCCGCGAGGCGATGCGGCTCGGCGCGCAGGACTACGTGCTGAAGGACGAGCTCTGCCCGGAGATGCTGCTGCCGATCATCGAGGGCCAGCGCGAGCGGCTCTTGCTCAAGGGCGAGGTGGTGCGGCTGCGCGAGCGGGTCGAACGCACGTTCGGCACGAAGGCGATCCTCGGCTCGTCCGCGGCGATGGAGCGCGTGCGCCGGATCATCGAGCGGGTGGCGGAGTCGAGCAAGACGGTGCTCATCCGCGGCGAGACCGGCAGCGGCAAGGAGATGGTCGCGCGCGCGCTGCACGAGATGAGCTCGCGCCGCGGCGAGCCGTTCGTGGCGGTCAACTGCTCGGCGCTGCCGGGGACGCTGATCGAGTCGCTCATCTTCGGCCACGAGCGCGGCGCGTTCACGGGCGCGGAGAAGCGCATGCGCGGCCAGCTCGAGCTCGCGGGCGCGGGCACCATCCTGCTCGACGAGATCGCCGAGATGCCCGGCGAGCTCCAGGCGAAGCTCCTCCGCGTGCTCGAGGACCGCCGCTTCCGCCCGCTCGGCGCCGAGTCGGAGATCCCGCTGCGCGCCCGGGTCCTCGCCGCGACCCACGTGGACCTCGAGAAGCGCATCAGCGAGGGGCGCTTCCGGGAGGACCTCTTCTACCGGCTCAACGTGGTGACGGTGCACGTGCCGTCGCTCGCCGAGCGCGACGCGGATCTCATCGAGCTCCTGCTCGCCTTCACCGCGGAGCTCCCGCGCAAGCTCCGCTACACCGACGACGCGATCGCGTGGCTCGTCCGGCGGCCGTGGCCGGGCAACGTGCGGGAGCTCCGGAACGTGGTCGAGCGGCTGGCGCTGCTCGCGGACGAGGACCTCATCGACGTGCCGACGCTCGAGGAGCTCGCCCGCGAGCGGCCGGTGGTCGACGCGACCGCGGAGATCGACCGGCTGGCGCGCGCGCTGCTGGCGCTCCCGGAGCGGCTCGGGTCGAAGCTCCGCGTGATCGAGCGGGCGGTGCTGCACCACGCGATCGAGAGCTGCGGCGGCAACAAGGCGGCCGCGGCCCGGCTCATCGGCGTGGACCGGAAGATGCTCGAGCGGCGCTGGGACCGGCACACCGGCGAGGACCCGCCGAGCAGCAGCCGCCGGCTCGCGATGCCGCCGTCGCCGCGGCTGTTCGGCGAGGAGCCGCCGAGCAGCCGGCGGATCACGATGCCCTCGGACCCGAGCGACAGCTGAGCGACGGCTGCGCGGGGGGGCGCGCCGCTACTTCCTGCCGATGCCGGTGTAGAGGAAGCCCATGCCGCGGAGCTCGTCGGGCTCCCAGACGTTGCGCCCGTCGAAGAGCGCCGGGGAGCTCAGGATGCGCTTCAGCCGGTGGAAGTCGGGGCGGCGGTACTCGTGCCACTCGGTCACGACGACGAGCGCGTCCGCGCCCTCGGCCGCGCCGTACATGCCGTCGCTCAGGAGGATCCGGTTGCCGTAGATGGCGCGCACGTTCGGCATCGCCTGCGGGTCGTGCGCCTGGACCGTGGCGCCCGCCTCGAGCAGCTCGTCGATCAGCGTGAGCGCGGGCGCCTCGCGGATGTCGTCGGTCTGCGGCTTGAACGCGAGCCCCCAGACCGCGATCGTCTTCCCCTTCAGCGCGCCGTCGAAGTGCGCGCGCACCTTGGCCGCGAGCACGCGCTTCTGCCGCGCGTTCACCCGCTCCGTCGCGCGGACGATCTCGAGGTCGTGCCCCACGGTGCCCGCGGTGTAGAGGATGGCCGAGAGGTCCTTCGGGAAACACGAGCCGCCGAAGCCCGGGCCGGCGAAGAGGAACTTCGTGCCGATGCGCGGGTCGGCCCCGACGCCCTTGCGCACGAGCTCGATGTCGGCGCCGACCTTCTCCGCGAGCAGCGCGAGGTCGTTCATGAACGAGATGCGCGACGCGAGCAGGGCGTTCGCCGCGTACTTGGTGAGCTCGGCGGAGCGGGCGTCCATCAGCTGGATGCGGTCGCTCGCCCGGACGAACGGGTTGTAGAGGTGGCGCAGGATCTCGCGCGCCTTCGGGTCGTCCGAGCCGATGATCACGCGGTCGGGCTTCATGAAGTCGTTCACCGCGTCGCCCTCCTTGAGGAACTCCGGGTTCGACGCGACGGCGAACGGCTGCGCGGTGTGCGCGCCGATGATCTGCCGGAGCCGGTCCGCCGTCCCGACGGGGACGGTGCTCTTCGTGGCGATCACCTTGAAATTGTTCAGGTTCTTGCCGATCGTCTCGCCGACGGCCTCGACGGCGGACAGGTCCGCGGAGCCGTCCTCGGCCTGCGGCGTGCCGACGGCGATGAAGACGATCTCGGCGTCGCGGATCGCGCCCGCGACGTCGGTGGAGAACCGCAACCTGCCGTCGCGGGTGTTCTTGGCGATGAGCACATCGAGGCCGGGCTCGTAGATCGGCATCTCTCCGCGCTTCAGCATCTCGATCTTGGCGGCGGACACGTCGACGCACGCGACGTCGTTCCCGAAGTCCGCGAACCCCGCGCCGGCCACGAGGCCGACATACCCTGTTCCCACGACGGCAAGCTGCATGCGCGGGACGCTACCACGACTCGGCCATCGTTCACGCCCGTTCACGCCCGTTCACGCGGCCAGTCGCGCGAAGTGTGATCCTCGATCGATCTGTCCCGCTCCTCGGGAGTGCGCGCCGGGTCGGCCCGCGCGCGCTCGCGCTTCCCCCGGCGGCGGCGCGGGGGGCTGCCGGGCGCTTGACGCCGCGGGGCGTCCCGTGGATCAGGGGTGCACGAACACCACGGTTCCGGTGAGCGAGCGCGCGGCGCCGTGCCACCCCGGCGGGACCGCGGGCTCGGTCCAGAAGAACAGGCGGCGCGCGTCCTCCGGAGAGAGGTTGATGCAGCCGTGGCTCTTCGGGCGGCCGAACTTGTCGTGCCAGTAGGCGCCGTGCAGCGCATACCCGTCCTCGAAGTACTGCACGTAGGGGACGTCGCGCAGCTCGAACTCCTCGCCCACCGCGTCGGAGTCCATGGTGATGGAGATGTACTTCGTGTGGATACGGAAGATCCCGCGCTTCGTCGCGGTGGTGGTCTCGTGGTCGCCGAGCCCCGCCTCGCCGCTCGAGATCAGCGTGGCGTAGACGGGCTTCGTGCCCTCGTACGCGACGAGGATCTGCTTCGTGAGGTTGACGTCGAGCCATTTCTCGCCGTTCTTCCCCCAGGCGGGCATCTTCTTCGCGGGCTCGACGCGGCCGGCGTGGCGGTCGTCGATCCAGGCGCCGTCCTTCGTCTCGTAGTGGAGCTTGCCCCCGAAGAACTGCTGCTTTCCGGTGAGGGGCACGGCCGCGCGCCACTCGAGCTCTCCGTCGTCCACAAGCTTCTTGCCCTCGGTGCGCCACCGCTTGCCGCCGGCGCGGCGCACGAGGGCGAAGGGGAAGTCGATGTCCTTGCCGATCTCGACGCCGTGGAAGTCGGAGCCGCGGATGGGGCGGAAGCGATCGGCGGGGACGACGCGGAGATCGGTGGTGACGTTGTAGCGGCGGCCCTCGTGGAGGAAGGACTCGAGGAAGGCCATGCCGTTGCGCCGGGAGATCTCGTCGATCCTGACGGCGTCGTCGGTCTTGATGAGGCCGGAGAGGTTGGGGGCGCGGCGGCCGTCGCGCAAGAACCAGGGGATGTCCGGGTCGGTGACGCGCTGCGCGAGCGCGTCGAGCGCGGGCGGCGCGGGGCGCTGGCTCCACTTGAGCCAGACGTCGAGGCCGTAGGTGGCGCCGCTCTCCTCGTCCTTGGCCCAGCGGTCGAGGTGCTTCTTGAGGCTCGGCTCGTGCCGCGCGAGGTCGTCCTCGGTGGGGATGCGCGCGTAGGCGGGGCCGCCGCGCGTCACGATGCCGTACATGTACGGGAGCTTGTGGGTGACGTCGGGGCGGCGCGCCGCGGCGCGGACGATCTCGTGGTCGAGGTCGAGCGTGGCGTCGGGGCCGAGGCACACGTAGCCGAACGGCTTGATCTTGCGGAAACCTCCGGGGCAGCCGTCCGTGCCGGCCGGCTCCGGATCCATCTCGACGACGGCGCCGGCGCGGAGGAAGCCGACGCGCTTCGCGCCGGCGCTGGGCCGGGCGTAGACGCGGGTGAGCATCGCCATGCTGGCGAGCCGCGGGCTGCCCTCGGGCGGCGGCGGCGGCACGTTGGCGACGCCGCCCAGCGTGACGAGCGGCGCGCTCGCGGGCTGGCCGGGCGGGGGCTCGTCCTCGGCCGGGGCAGGGGAGGAGGGCGAGGAGGCGCCGGGAGGGGAGAGTCCCTGGGCGGTGTCCTTCGCGCCCGCGGCGCCCTGGACCTCGACCGGGGATTCCGGGGCGCTGCCGCGCTCGCCGCAGCCCGGCAGGAGCGCGGCGAGGGCGAGCAGCGCGAACGCAGGGCGGCTCGCCGCGGGCGTGGCTCGAACGCGCGTTCGGTGCAGCGTGGGCATGGCGGGGAGACGGTAATGCACGGGAGGGGGAGAGAGGCTAATTTTCGGCGGGCGGGATCGGCGAGCGGCGCGGCCCCCCGGCGATCGGGCGCCGCGCGACGGGGGCGCTGGAGGGCGCGCCACGTACTGCGGGAGGGCGGCTGTCGGGGAACGGGAGACAGGGAATCAGACGGCCTGCGATCAGAACGACAGGAACTCCTCCGTCGAGGCCGATATCGCCCCTCCCGGAGCGCGTCGTCGCTTCATCCATCCTCAGCTGGCGCGGACTCTGCGCCTTCGATCGACCGCCGCGCAAACCCCGCGGTCAGCAAGGACGCCCGCACCTCGCCGGGTCCCACCCCGGGTCGCTACGCGCGCCCGAACCTGAGGAGCAGGCCGAGCCAGCCCCTCGCGAGGTAGAGGCCGTTGATCAGCACGTAGATCCAGAAGAACACGTCGAGCCGGCCCGCGAGCGCGAATGCCCAGATGTGGCTCGGGTAATGGTTGAGGAAGCGGAGGAACGTGGTCACGAGCGCCGCGGCCCGGGCGGCGGGCGTCTCGGGCCGACTCTCGGCGACGGTCTCGTAATAGGCAGAGACGGTCGTCTCCCTGCCGCTGATCTCCGGGCGGCGGACGAAGTTCGTCAGCGAGATCGCCGAGGCGATCACCGCGACGCCGACGACGCCGGCGAGCAGGAAGCGCGGGTCGCCGGCGGGCCAGAGGGCGGCGTCGAGCCCGAGGCCGCCGCCGCGGAAGAAGCGCACCGAGAGCGCGCCGGAGAGGAGCACCGCCTTGAGCTCGTCCGTGAAGAAGTCGAAGAGGTGGCCCTCCTTCGACGCGAGCTGCTTGTGGCGCGCGAGCATCCCGTCGGCGCAGTCGAGCAGGTAACTCAGCTCGAGGACGCCGACGGCGAGCAGGCCGCCCGACGTGGTGGGCAGGGCGACGAGCAGCGCCGCGGCGACCACGAACACGGCGAGGTTGAGCAGCGTCACCTGGTTCGGCGTGACCGCGGTCCGCGCGAGGAGCGCGACCGCGCCGGCGGCGAGCGGGCGCATGACGTAGGTGTTGAAGAGCTGATCGTGCTTCTTCCGCGTGGCCAGGTAGATCCGCTTCGCTTCGCCGAGCATGCGGGGCGCATCCTAGTACAGCGCCCCTCCGATGCCCCACGGCATCCGCCTGGCCGGCGCGACGTTCCGCGCGCCGCCGGAGCGCCCCGGCCGCGCTCAGCCGCCGCGCTGCCGCCGGAGCTCGGCCTCGAGCTCGGCGATGCGGCGCTCCGCCGCCTTTGCCCTGGCCTCTGCAGCTTCCTCGGAGGTCAGCACGAGGTCGCGGCCCTGGGGATCGCGGGCGAGACGGAGCGCCGCGGGCATCTCCTCGAGCGGCACCACCACCCAGTGAAGGCCGAGGACGTCGCACGCGGCGTGATCCGCCTCGACCTCGCGCTCGACCAGATCGCCCTGGAGCCGGTCCCACACCCGGAGCCGGTGCCCCTCGGGGGCCGCTGGATCGAAGCGGACGAGCTCGAGAACGCCGAGCTCGTGGTAGCGGTCCAGCTTCTCGTCCCAGTCGGTCGCGTCGTCGTCGCTCTCGCTGACGATCTCGACCGCGAGCTCGGGCGCCCCGCGCTCCCACGTCTTCCACGAGCGGAACGTCGTGTCCGGCGTCCCGAGGCGCACGAAGGCGTCTGGGGCCAGGCACCGCCGCGGGTTCGAGGCGAGCCAGTACACGAACTGATCGCTGCCGATCGTGTGCCGGTCGGCAAAGGTCTTGAGCACGAGGTAAAGCAGCGTTCGCAGCTCGAGGTGGCGCTTGGTCTCGGGCACGGTGGCGTGATCGGGGAAGTGCAGGGGCGAGGGGGCGCGGCGGTGTCGCCGCAGCGCTGCCGGCTTTCCGGTGGCGAGCATCACGGCCATGATAGCGCCCGGCCCCGCCCGGGTCGACAGCGCGGCGCGGGCGCGCGGACGGCCCGCGGACGGAGCGCGAGCGAGCCCATCGGAACGAGCCGGCCGAGCGGCTTCCCTCGCGCGATAAGAACGATTATTCAGGGACCTTCGCCTGCAAGGCCGGTAAGGCCGGTTCCCCCGGAGCCACATCGATCCGGCGGCATGACCGCTGTATTCAGTCACGCACGGAGAAGATCGGATGAAGCGTTCCCTTCGCTGTCTCACGCTCTCGCTCGCGCTCCTCGCCGGCGCGCACGCGCACGCCGCCACCCGGCCCGACGCCAAGGCGACCCTGCGCGCGAAGGCGCCGGCCGCCCCGGCGGATCCGCTCGCCCGGGCCGGCGCGCTCGCCGCGCGCGCGGGCGGGATCGTCACGGCCGTCGACGAGCGGCGCGGCGTCCCGACCTTCCTCTGGGCGGCGCGCGGCGCGGCGCAGACGCTCGCCGCCGGGACGACCCCGGAGGCGGCCGCGCGGCGCTACCTGGACCGCTTCGCCGAGGCCTACGGCCTGCCCAGGGCCGCGCTGGACACGGCCGAGGTGGTCCACGTCCACGACCTCGGCCAGGGGCCGATCATCGTGATCCTGCGCCAGCGCGTGGACGGCGCCGAGGTATTCCAGAACGACGTGAAGGTGCTGCTGCGGCAGAACCTCGATCTCGTCGCCATCTCCGGCAACCTGCACGCGGCCGCCGTGCCCGCGAAGCCCGCGGGCGGCGGCCGCGCGTTCCGCCTCGCGCCAGCGCACGCGCTCGCGCGGGCGCTCGAGGAGCTCTACGGGATCCACGCGGGGCCGGGCGACGTCGTCGACGCGCAGCGCACCGCCGGCGACTACCGGGTCTTCGATCTCGCGCCGGGCGGCGCGCTCGCGGCCGCGGGCCTCCACCTCGTCGAGCCGGCGCGCGTGAAGAAGGTCTTTTTCCCGACGGCGGACGCGCTGGTGCCGGCGTACTTCGTCGAGTTCATCTCGGGCCGGGGAACGTCTCTTTCCTCGGACGCGTACGATTACGTGATCGCGGCGGACGACGGCCGCGCGCTCTACCGGCGGGATCTCGTCGAGAGCGACGTGTTCACGTACCGCGTCTGGGCCGAGCCCACCGGGAACGGCCGGCCGCTCGACGGGCCGCAGGCGGACTTCACGCCGCACCCGAGCGGGACGCCGGACCGGTCTCAACCGGAGTTCCTGCCGGCGCAGCTCGTCTCGATGGAGGGCTTCAACAGGAACCCGGACGGCGCGGCCGATCCCTGGCTGCCCCGGAACGCGTCGCAGACCCTCGGCAACAACGTGGACGCCTACGCCGACCACCGGAGCCCCGACGGCTACTCGAACGGCGACCTCCGGGCGACGACCACGTCGGAGCGGACGTTCGACCGCGTCTACGACCCCTCGCTCGAGCCGCTGTCGAGCGAGGAGCAGACCATGGCCTCGGTGACCCAGCTGTTCTACGTGAACAACTGGCTGCACGACTGGTACTACGACTCGGGCTTCGACGAGGCCGCCGGCAACGCCCAGCAGGACAACTTCGGCCGCGGCGGCCTCGGCGGCGACCCGATGCACGCCGAGGCGCAGGACGGCGCGCTGAACCCGGAGGGCAAGCGCAACAACGCGGACATGACCGCCATGTCCGACGGCGCCTCGCCGCGCATGCAGATGTACCTCTGGAACAGCCAGGACCTCCGGCGCTCGCTGACGATCGCGCCGGGCGGCGCGAGCCTGACCACCAACTTCGCGACCTTCGGCGACGCGCATTTCAACGTCACGGGCGAGGTCGTCCTCGTGGACGACGGGGAGGACGCGACGCCCGACGACGCGGTGGACGGCACACGCGACGGCTGCCAGGCGCCGCTCTACAACGTCGCCGGCAAGATCCTGCTCGTGGACCGGGGCAGCTGCACGTTCAAGCAGAAGGCGGTGAACGCCGAGGCCGCGGGCGCGATCGGCCTCCTGCTCGCCAACAACGCGGCCGGCGCCGCGCCCCCGCCCATGCCGAACGGCGCGCCCGAGGCGGCCGTGGTGACCATCCCGGTGCTCTCCATCCCCTTCGAGGAGGGGGCCACCCTGAAGGCCGCGCTCCTGGAGGGGACGGTCACGGCCACGATGGAGCGCGAGGCGGGCATCGTGCGCGACGGCACGATCGACAACACCATCATCGCCCACGAGTGGGGGCATTACATCCACCGGCGACTGACCCGCTGCGGCACGGACCAGTGCAGCGCGCAGAGCGAGGGGTGGGGCGACTTCATCGCGCTGCACATGGCGATGCGCGATGGGGACGACCTCGAGGGCACGTTCGCGCTCACGATTTACGCGGACGAGGAGAACGGGGACAGCGGCTACTTCGGGGGCCGGAGGTCGCCTTACACGGTCAACTTCGAGAAGAACGCGTTCACGTTCAGGCACATCTCCGACGGGGTGGAGCTCCCCCACCACCCGCAGCTCCCGAGCCCCGCGGTGGAGAACTCCGAGCAGCACAACGCCGGCGAGGTCTGGGCGCTCATGCTGTTCGAGGGCTACGTCGCGCTGCTCACGCGGGAGGAGGGCGGGGAGCGCGTGTACACGTTCGAGGAGGCGCGGCGGCTCATGTCCGACCTCATCGTGGCGGGGATGAAGCTCGCGCCGATGGACGCGACCTACACGGAGCAGCGGGACGCGCTGCTCGCGGCGGCGGCCGCGCGGAGCGAGGCCGACATGCTGGCGCTCGCGGGCGGCTTCGCCCGGCGCGGGGCGGGGACGTGCGCCGCGTCGCCGCCGCGCGACTCGGAGGACTTCGCCGGCGTGGTGGAGGGCTTCGAGCTGAAGCCGTGGGCGGCCGTCTCGGTGGCGCAGGTGGGCGACGCCGCGAGCTCCTGCGACGAGGACGGCTTCCTCGACGGCGGCGAGCGCGGCGCCGTGACGTTCGAGGTGCGGAACGCCGGCCCCGTGCCGCTCGCCGGGGCCCAGGCGACGGTCACGTCGAGCAGCGCCCGCGTGACCTTCCCGGGCGGGGCGACGGTCCCGGTGCCGGAGGTCCCGCCGTTCGGCGCCGCGACGGTCGTGGTCGACGTGAACGTGGACGACGCGGTGCAGGAGACCGAGACGGTGGAGCTGCGCGTGGAGGTCGCCGCGCCGGAGGCGTGCGAGGCGACGGTCGCGGCGGTCGCGGGGGCGCGGCTCCACGTGGACGACGTGCCGGAGGTGTCCAGCGTCGATTCCGTCGAGAGCGAGGCGCCCGTGTGGACGAAGGACGGCGTCGAGGCGGACGCGATCTGGTCGCGCGAGAAGACCGATCTGACGAACCACGCGTGGCGCGGCGTCGACTACCCGAGCCTCTCCCAGACGCAGCTCGTGTCGCCGCCGCTCTCGGTGGGCGAGGGCGAGCCGCTCGTCCTCGAGTTCAACCACCGCTACTCGTTCGAGATCACGCCCGCGGCGGACGACGTCGCGGCGATCCACTGGGACGGCGGGCTCATCGAGATCAGCGGCGACGACGGGGCGACGTGGGAGGACGTCTCCGTCTACACGGACGCCGGGTATACCGGTCCCATCGGGAACACGGTCGACGAGCCGTCGGTCAATCCGCTGGCCGGGCGCCAGGGGTACATCGGGGCGAACGAGGCCTGGCCGGCGCAGCAGCAGGTGACGCTCGATCTGGGCACGTCGTTCGCGGGGAAGACCGTGCGGGTCCGCTTCCGCATCGGCACGGACGCGTACGCGGGCGATTTCGGCTGGGAGATCGACGACATCGCGTTCCGCGGCATCACGAACACGCCGTTCGGCGCGCTCGTGCCCGACGAGGGCCGCTGCGGGGATACGCCGGCCGGCGAGGGCGGCGCGGGCGGCGCGGGCGGCGCGGGCGGCGCGGGCGGCGGGGCCGGTGGGGAAGGCGGCGAGGGCGGCGCGGGAGGCGCTTTCGGGGGCGCGGGAGGCGCCGGCGGTAGCGGCGGGGTCGACGTGCCGGCCGACGGCCCCGGGCTGGTCGTGGACGACGACGGGTGCGGCTGCGAGGTCGCCGGCGGCGCGGCCGGGAGGACCGCGGGGCCGCTCGCGTCGGTGCTGGGCCTGGCCCTGGCGGGGCTGCGGCGGCGCCGGAGCCAGGGGCGAGGCCGGCGCTCGCGCTAGCGCGGCACGGGACCGGAGGCCGGGCTGCCGGCCTCCGGGTCATCACTCCAGTCGACGGCGATGGAGTCTTCCCGTTTCACGGTACCCGGGCCGTTCCACTCGACGGTGATGGAGTCGTCGTTCGGGGGCGCCTCATCGCTCCAGTCGACGGCGATGGAGTCGGCGTGCGTCGGGCCGCTCGCGGGGACAACGTCCGCCGGGGCGCCGCTCGCGGGGACGACGCTCGCGGCGACGGCCCTCACGGGGACCGTGCTCGGCGGGAGCGTGTCGGCCAGGCTCCCCGCGTCCGGGACAACGGGCGATCTTCGCCCCCGCAGCGTGATCGCCTCCGCATCGCGGGCGAACCGCGACGCGTAGGGGGGCGGCTCGCCGCGCAGGAGGGCGCGCACGTCCCCGAGCATCTCGCGGGCGTCGGGGTAACGCTGGTCGCGATCGAAGGCGAGCGCGCGATCGACGACGAGGCACACGTCGCGCGGGGTGGTGGGCGATCGCGTCGCGAGCGGCGGCGCGGGCTCCTTGCCCATCTTCAGCAGGAGATCGAAATCGGTGCTCGCCTCGTGCACGTGGTGGCCGGCGATGAGGCGGAACATCGTGGCGCCCACCGCGAACAGGTCGGCGCGAGGGTCGATGTCGCGGCCCTTCGCCTGCTCCGGCGGCATGTACGGCGTCGTGCCGAGCACGAGGCCCATCTTCGTGAGCTCCCCCTGGAGGCTGGAGTCCTGGCGGATGCGCGCGAGGCCGAAATCGAGCACCTTGATGCGCTCGCCGCGGTCGGGCTGGGCCGCGCGGGCGAAGGGCGCGCCGGCGCCGTCCTCGTGCACGACGTACAGGTTCGCCGGCTTGATGTCGCGGTGGATGATCCCCTGCGCGTGCGCCGCGGCGAGGGTGTCGAGCACCTGGGCGGTGACCTGGAGCACCTCCGCGAGCGCGAGGCCGCCGAGGCGGCGCTCGCGGTCCGCGAGCGACTCGCCCTCGAGCAGCTCCATGACCAGGAACGGCGCGCCGTCCTCGGCAACGTCGATGTCGCGGATCTCGACGGCGCCCGGGTGACGGAAGCGGTTCGCGGCCTGCGCCTCGCGCTCGAAGCGGTCGCAGATCTCCTTGGATTTCGCCGCCTGGGGGTGCAGGATCTTGAGGGCGTCGCGGCGCCCGATGCGGTGCACGCCGACATAGACGGCCGCCATGCCGCCGGCGCCGAGGAGCCGCTCCAGGGTCCACTTGTTGCGGACCGTGGTCCCCACGCGTCGTAAGGCGGTGTCGCGGCTCATGGGGTCCTTGCGCTCGGTCCTCGCGTTCATGGAAGCGGCCCGGGGGCACGCGGTCAAGCCGGAGGCGGGCGGCGCGGCATGGCGGACGGCGGTCGAGGCGTGCGGGCTCTGCTGCGCCGCGCGTGGGTGGTGATAGGTCCACCCGGTGCGCCGGGCACGCCATGTTCTCCGAGGAGCCTCCACGCGACGCACCCTGGTCCGGGGTGCGCGCCGGGATCTCGCGAGCGCTCCAGGCCTGCCTGAAGGGCGCTCGCATCGCGTCGCAGGCGAGAGCCGAGCTCGCCGCGGCCCCACGGCGGCAGGAGCGAACGCGGCGCGGCCCATCCAGGCGCCTGTTCGATGACGGGGGACCAGGCGCCTGGAGCGCTCGAAGCGGCGTCCACACGGGGGCCCTCAAGGTCGTCCTGGACGCATCGATGGCTCGTCGCTGACCTCGCCGCGATCCCGTGCCTCGGCTCATGGGGCATCCGAAGAGGCCACCGCCTCAAGCGGTGATTCCCCTGCTGCTCGGGTGTGAACGCGGCCGAACGTCATCGGGGCTTGCCAGGGGAGTAGGTATGGACTGAATCGCTCTTGGGTGGGCCAGCTCGAGCTCCGCTGTGTGCGACAAAATCCGGCCGCGCTCGGAGTGCGTCCTCTCACGAATCCGTACAGCGCGTCACCGGCTCACCGGCTCCGAGAGCCAGCGCACCAGCGCATCGCCCTCGAGATCGAGCAAGGCGTCCTCGACCTCGCCCGGGCCGACCGCCTTGGCGCGCTCGACGATGGCGCGCTCTTCCTTTCGCGTCGGCGTTCGCCCGACCCGCCGCGCGAAGAGGCGTCCGAGCAGCTCCGCGATCGCCTGCTCCTTGCCTTGCTGCTCTCCTTTCTGCACTCCCCTCAACTCTCCCCGCTGCTCCGCCTCCCGCGCGAGCTGCTGCGCGCGCTCCTGTGCGAGCTGCTGCGCGCGCTCCTGTGCGAGCTGCTGCGCGCGCTCCTGTGCGAGCTGCTGCGCGCGCTCCTGTGCGAGCTGCTGCGCGCGCTCCTGCGCGAGCTGCTGCGCGCGCTCCTGTGCGAGCTGCTGCGCGCGCTCCTGTGCGAGCTGCTGCGCGCGCTCCTGCGCGAGCTGCTGCACGCGCTCCTGTGCGAGCTGCTGCGCGCGCTCCTGCGCAACCTTCTGCACGAGCTCTTTGATGCCCGGCAGCCTCAGGATCAGCTCTGTCTCCATCTCCCGTGTCAGCATCCTGATCTCCTCCAGCAGATTGTGTCTCCAGGGATCGACGGTCGCCATCACCAAAAATGCTGTGAACAGATCGACTTGCTCCTCGTAATTCGCCGCCCCAGCGCGGATCTCCGCGGCGACATCCCGCATCTTCGCCGCCGTCGCGTCTCGGGCGAGCGGGGCGAACACCAGCCAGAGCAAGCTGCCGCGCGCCCGGAGCTCGGCGACCGTGCGCTGGTAGACCGCGTCGATTTTGAAATGAACGCCGCTGAACCGCCGCTCCGGCCAGGCGGTGCGGCGCGCGCCCGTCGGGGGCAGGCGCCGCCTGCCGCCCGTGAGGACCACGACGACGCTCTCGATGGGTGGCACTCGCTCCCTGGGCGATTCCCTGCGAAGCGCCGTGAACAGGAAGCCGAGGTACTCGAAGATGCGATCCGGCACATCGTCGCGCAGCGAGAAGCAGAACTCGACGTGGAGCACGCGCTGCTCGCCGCCGACGCGCAGGCGCAGGGCCTTGTCGAGGCGACGCTCGAGCGCCGTGAGCTGGGTGTCGATCCAGCCGATCGCCTCGACAGAGCGGCCCTCGGGGACGAACGTGCGCGCCAGATCCTCCGGGCGTCGGCGGGTGATGTGCCGCAAGCTGATGTCGGCGTCTCTCATGCGGCGCGCCCCTCGCAGATCGCGTGCCGGGAGGCGCAGCCGCGAAAACCGCGGGGCTCTCCGGGGAAGCGCACACCTCCCGAGGTGGCGGCGCCATGGCGGCCCCGCGCTCGGTGGCGCCTTGGCGGCCCCGCGCTCGGCGGCGCCACGGCGGCCTCGCACGTGCATCAGATTTCAGAAGAACGCGGCGGCGCCGTCGCTCGCACGAGATGTCCCACGGAGCGCCCGCGTCTCCGCGCCGCGCCCCGCACCCCGTCCGCCCGCGCCCTCCCGCTTCCGGCCCCCCGCCGCGTCGGCTACCCTCGCCCGATGTTTCACCCCGTCGTGGACCGTTGGTTCCGCGGCCGCTTCGGCGCCCCTGCCCCGGCGCAGGAGCGCGCCTGGCCGGTCATCGCGGCCGGTCGCGACACGTTGATCAGCGCGCCCACGGGCGCCGGCAAGACGCTCGCCGCGTTCCTCTTCTGCCTCGACCGCCTCGTCCGCGACGCGGCGCGCGGCGCGCTCGCCGATCGCACGGACGTCCTCTACATCTCGCCGCTGAAGGCGCTCTCGCACGACGTCCACCGCAACCTGGAGCAGCCGATCGCCGAGATCGCCGCCGCCATGGAGGCCGCCGGCCTCCCGCCGCCCGGCATCCGCGCGCTCGTGCGCACGGGCGACAGCCCCGCCGCGGAGCGCCGCGCCATGGCGGCTCGCCCGCCGCACGTGCTCGTCACCACCCCGGAGTCGGCGTTCATCCTGCTGACGAGCGCGTCCGGGCGGCGCGCGCTCTCGGGCGTGCGCACCGTCATCGTCGACGAGGTCCACGCCGTCGCCGCCGACAAACGCGGCGCCCACCTCGCGCTCACGCTCGAGCGGCTCGAGGACCTCGTCGCGTCCCAGGGCGGCGCCCGGCCGCAGCGCGTCGGCCTGAGCGCCACCGTGCGCCCGATCGAGGTCGCCGCGCGGCTCTTCGCCGGCGCCCGCGCGCTGCCGGAGATCGTCGACGTCGGGCAGCGCCGCGATCTCGACCTCGCGATCGAGGTGCCCCGCGACGAGCTCGGCGCCGTCTGCACGAACGAGCAGTGGTCCGAGATCTACGACCGCCTCGCGGCCCTCGCCGGCGAGGCGCGGTCGACGCTCGTCTTCGTCAACACGCGCCGCCTCGTCGAGCGGGTCGCGCACGCGCTCGCCGAGCGGCTCGGCGAGGACGTGGTCGCGGCCCACCACGGCAGCCTCTCGCGGGCGCGGCGCCTCGCGGCGGAGAGGCGGCTCAAGGCCGGGGAGCTCCGCGTCGTCGTGGCGACCGCGTCGCTCGAGCTCGGCATCGACGTGGGCGCGGTCGACCTCGCCTGCCTCGTGGGCTCGCCCCGGTCGATCAACGTCGCGCTCCAGCGCATCGGCCGGTCGGGCCACGCGCTCGCCGCGACGCCGCGCGGGCGGCTCTTCCCGCTCACCCGCGACCAGCTCGTCGAGTGCGCGGCCATCGTGCGCGCGGCGCGGCGCGGCGAGCTCGACCGGATCGCCGCGCGCGAGGGGCCGCTCGACGTGCTCGCCCAGCAGATCGTCGCCGCGTGCGCGTGCGAGGAGCGCGACGAGGAGGCGCTCTACGCGCTCGTCCGCCGCGCCGCGCCCTACGCCGACCTCTCGCGCCGCGACTTCGACGCGGTCGTGGCGATGGTGTCGGGCGGCGCCGCGGGCCCCTCCGAGGAGGGCGCCTCCGCCGCCCGGGGCGCGCGGCAGCGGCCCGGGGCGCTCGTCTACCGCGACGCGATCGGCGGGCGGCTGCGCGGGCGGCGCGGGGCGCGCCTCGCGGCGCTCACCTCGGGCGGCGCGATCCCGGACATCGCCGCCGTCGACGTGGTGCTGCAGCCCGACGGCACGAAGGTCGGCTCCCTCGACGAGGACTTCGCCATCGAGTCGTCCGCGGGCGACGTGTTCCTCCTCGGCAACACCTCGTGGCGCGTGAGCCGGCTGGAGGGCGGCCAGATGTGGGTCGAGGACGCCCACGGCGCCGCGCCGACCGTGCCGTTCTGGCTCGGCGAGGCGCCCGCGCGCACGCCGGAGCTCTCGACCGAGGTCGCGGCGCTCAGGCGCGAGATCGCGGCGCGCCTCGCCGAGGAGAGGGCCGAGGCCGGAGGGGGCGGCGCGCGCCTCGGCCGGTCGAGCACGGCGCGCTGGCTCATGGAGGCGTGCGCGCTCGACGAGCGCGGCGCGCTGCTCGTGCGCGACTACATCGAGGCGGGGCGCGCGGCGCTCGGGGCGGTCCCGGACGGCGCGACGATCGTGGTCGAGCGCTTCTTCGACGAGGCCGGGGGGCAGCAGATCGTCGTGCACACGCCGCTCGGGGGCCGCGTGAACCGCGCGCTCGGGCTCGCGCTGCGCAAGCGCTTCTGCCGCTCGTTCGATTTCGAGCTCCAGGCGGCGGCGACCGACGACGGCGTGCTGCTCTCGCTGTCGGCGGAGCACGGGCTGCCGCTCGAGGACGTGCTCGAGCTGGTCCGCCCCGAGGGGCTCGAGGAGGTGCTCGTCCAGGCGGCGCTCCAGGGGCCGATGTTCCGCACGCGCTTCCGCTGGGCCGCCTCCCGCGCGCTCTCGCTCTTGCGCTTCCGGGGGGGCCGGCGGGTGCCGCCGGCGCTCCAGCGCATGCGCGCGGACGACCTCTTGCTCTCGATCTTCCCCGAGCAGCAGGGCTGCCAGGACAACCACGGGCTCTTCGCGCACGTCGATCCGCCGGACCACCCGCTCGTGCGCGAGGCGCTGCGCGACTGCCTGACCGAGCTCATGGACGTCGAGGGGCTGCGCGCCCTCCTCGTCGGCCTGCGGAGCGGCGCGATCCGCGCCGTGACGCTCGACACGCCGGAGCCGAGCGTCTTCTCGCACGAGATCCTGAACGCGAACCCCTACGCCTTCCTCGACGACGCCCCGCTCGAGGAGCGCCGCGCCCGCGCCGTCCGGGTGCGGCGCGGGCTGCCGGCCGAGGTCGCCGAGCGGCTCGGCGGGCTCGATCCGGAGGTCATCGCGGAGGTGGTCGAGGAGGCGCGGCCGCGTGCGCGGGATGAAGACGAGCTGCACGAGCTCCTGCTCGACCGCGTGGCGCTCCCGGCGGCCGAGGGGGCGCAGCGCGGCTTCGCGCGGCTGTTCGCGGCCCTCGCGGCGGCGGGCAGGGCCGCGGAGGTGTCCGCTGCGCCGGGCGCGCCGCCGGGCGCGCCGCGCTGGGTCGCGACCGAGCGGCGGCCCCTCGTCGAGGCGATCTGGCCGGGGGCGGTGTTCACGCCCGACGTCGTCGTGCCGCCCGCCGTGCGCGAGGCCGCCGGGGCCGACCGGGGCGCCGCGATCACGGCCCTCGTGCGCGGCTTCCTGAGCGCCGCGGGGCCGACCACGACCGAGGAGATCGCGCGGCGGCTCGACGTGCCCGCGGACGAGGCCCTGGCCTCGCTCGCGCGGATCGAGCTCTCGGGCGGCGCGATGCGCGGCCGCTTCCGCGCGGGCGGGCCGCAGATCGCGCGGCCGGGCGCGGGCGGGGCCGCGGGTGATCTCTCGACCGAGTGGTGCGATCGCCGCCTCCTTGCCCGCATCCACCGCCGCACCGTCTCGGGCTTGCGCAAGGCGATCGAGCCGGCGACCGCGGCGGAGCTCATCCGGTTCCTCCTCGGGTGGCAGGGCGTGCGGCCGGGCACCCAGGCGCGCGGGCCGGGGGGCCTCGGGCGCGTGATCGAGCAGCTGCAGGGCTTCGAGCTCGCCGCGGGGGCGTGGGAGCGCGAGGTGCTGCCCGCGCGCGTGGCCGGCTACGACGAGCGGCTGCTCGACGCGCTCTGCCTCTCCGGCGAGGTGGCGTGGGGCCGCGTGGTCCCGCGCGAGGCGGCGGGGCCCACGCGCGCGGCGCCGATCACGCTGGCGCTGCGCCGCGATCTGCCGTGGCTGCTCGCGCCGCGGGAGCCCGAGGGCGAGGCGTCGCCGGCGTCGCTGTCCGAGGCGGCGCGGGGCGTGCTGTCGTTCCTGTCGCGCGCGGGCGCGTCGTTCTTCGACGACATCGCGGCGGGCGCGGGCCGATCTCGCGCCGAGGTCGAGGAGGCGCTCTGGGAGCTCGTCGCCGCCGGGCTCGTGACCGGCGACGGCTTCGCGGCCCTGCGCGCCCTGCTCGGCGGCGGGGCGGCCCTCGGGCTGGGGGAGGGGCGGCTGCGAGGCGGCCGCCGGGCGGGCCCCGTCGCGGCGGGCAGGTGGTCGCTGCTGCGGGCGCACCCGGAGGCGGCCGCGCTCGCCGCAGGCGCAGGCGCGGGCGCGGGGCGCGAGGGCGGCGACGGCGCAGACGTGGTCGAGGCGCTCGCGCTCCAGTACCTGCGCCGCTACGGCGTGGTCTGCCGCGAGCTGCTCGCGCGCGAGCCGCGGCCGCCGGCGTGGCGCGACCTCCTCCGGGTCTACCGGCGGCTCGAGATGACCGGGGAGCTCCGGGGCGGGCACCTCATCGCCGGCTTCGTCGGCGAGCACTTCGCGCTGCCCGAGGCGCTCGACGCGCTCCGCGCCGTCCGCCGCGAGCCGCCGTCCGGCGAGATCGTCGAGATCTGCGCGTGTGACCCGCTGAACCTCGTCGGCATCGTCACGCCGGGGCCGCGCATCCCCGCCGTCCTCGGGAACGTCGTCATCTACCGCGACGGCGTGCCGCTCCTGCCGATGGCCGCGGCGCCGGTCGGGCGGGGGCGGGCGGTGGCCGCCGCGCCCGAAGCGGTGGTGTGAGCGGCGCGGCGGCAGCCTCATCACTTCATTGCGCTTGCCACGACAAGGGGGGGCCCATCGGGCGGATATCACCCGCATCGGCTCACCGACGCTCAATGAGCCATGATGACGCGCCAGGCGCCCGAGCCGACGACGGTGCCCGTCATTCGACGAAAAGTCAGCCCACGCCGCCTGCGTCATGTGCTCGCCGGGCATCGCGCCCTGAGCGCTGACCGCAGAGATCGTTGACACGCGCGGTCCGCAGCCCGCCCGAGAATACGCGCCCAGGGGCGCCCGTGCGCGCGCCGCGCCTCGCCCGTATCCACGTTGCGCTCCAACGGTGATGCGTCAATATCCCTTCACAAACAAGGCGCTCGGGGGGGCGTTCCTGGTCATCTGAGGCCGCCATCCATGTGGATCCCCCAGCTCGCGCTTCGCTGTCCCCGGATCTTCACGACACACACACCGGCCACTTCCAGAGCGTCTTGGACACTCTGGATCGCGGTCTTCGCCGTCTTCCAGTGCCTTGCGTGCGGCAAGGACTCAGCGCCTCGACCTGAAGGCGCCAAGGCCGAGAACGCTGCGGCGCCCGGCGCCAAGGCGGAGAACGCCGCGGCGTCCGGCGCCAAGGAGGTGACGCTGGTCCCGGTGACGGAGGTCGTGATTGAACAAACCATCGACATCTCGGGCACCCTGGACGCCGATGAGCAGGTGACGCTTGGGGCCAAGGTGCCGGGGCGCCTCGCCTCGATCGCGGTGGACCTCGCGAGCCCCGTGACGCGGGATCAGGTGATCGCGCAGCTCGAGACAAGGGACTACGAGCTGCGGATAGAGCAGGCCGCGGCCGCGCTGGCGCAGAGCCGCGCCCAGCTCGGGTTGCCTCAGGACGGGCCGGACACCGAGCTCGACGTCGAGGACACGGCCATCGTGCGGCAGGCCAGCGCCACGCTGAAGGAGGCGCAGGCGAACCAGGTCCGGGCGCGCAACCTCGCCAAGGAAGGGCTGATATCGGGCATGGACCTCGACGCGGCCGAGGCGGCCGCGGTCCGCGCGGAGAGCGGTCTCCAGTCGGCGCGGGAGGAGGTGCGCATCCGCGAGGCGACCGTGCGCCAGCGGCGCTCCGAGCTGCGCATGGCGCGGCAGCAGCTCGCGGACGCCGTGGTGCGGTCGCCGATCGACGGCGTGGTCCAGCTGCGGCGGGCGAGCGTCGGCCAGTACCTCGCCGCGGGCGCGCCGATCGCCGACATCGTCCGGATCGACCCGCTGCGGCTGCGCGTGGCCATCCCGGAGCTCGAGGCGGCGGGCGTGCGGCAGGGGCAGGTCGTGCGCGTCACCGTCCCGGGAGACCGCGCGACCTACCCCGGCGCGGTCGCGCGCCTCGCGCCCGCGCTCGACCCGCAGAGCCGGACGCTGCTCGTGGAGAGCGACATCAAGAACCCCGGCCACCTGCGGCCGGGCAGCCTCGTCACCGCGCAGATCGTCGTGGACGCGAAGCCGGCGCCCACCGTGCCCGCGAGCGCCATCGTCCGGTTCGCCGGGCTCTCGAAGCTGATCACGGTCGAGAACGGCAAGGCCAAGGAGAAGCCGGTGACGACCGGGAGGGCCGCGGGGGATCGCGTCGAGATCGTCTCCGGGCTCGCGGTGGGCGAGCTGGTCGTCGCCGAGCCCGGATCGCTCCAGCAAGGGCAGCCCGTCCGCGTGAAAGAGGGGGGCTAGATGCAGACGCTCGCCAGGATCTGCATCCAGCGGCCGGTGTTCGCCGCGATGCTGGGGCTCGCGCTCGTCGTCGTCGGCGCCGCGGCGTACTTCAACCTGGGCGTGGACCGCTTCCCCGCGGTGGATCTGCCGACGGTCTCGGTCCGCACGACGCTCCCCGGCGGCGCGCCCGAGGACGTCGAGGCCGAGATCTCCGAGGAGATCGAGGAGGCCGTCAACACCGTCGAGGGGATCACCGAGCTCCGCTCGGTCTCGTCGAGCGGCACCTCCGTCGTCATCGCCACCTTCAACCTCGACCGGGACGTCGACTCCGCGGCCCAGGACGTGCGCGACCGCGTGCAGGCGGTCCTGCGCAACCTGCCCGTGGGCACCGAGCCGCCCATCATCGCGAAGCAGGACAACGACGCGACCCCGGTCATGTCGATCGCCGTCACCGCCGACCGGTCGATCCGGGAGCTCACCGAGGTCGCGGACAAGCTCGTGCGCGTGCAGCTCGAGCGCTCGTCGGGCGTCGGCGAGGTGCGTGTCGTCGGCGGGCAGGAGCGCGCCATCAAGATCTGGCTGAACGCCGACCGGCTCGCCGCGTACGGGCTCGCGGTCACCGCCGTCCGGGAGGCCATCGTCGAGCAGAACGCGAACATCCCGGCGGGGAACGTCACCGGGCGCGAGCAGGAGCGCACGCTGCGCACGATGGGCCGCGTCAAGAACGCGGGCGACTTCAACAACCTGGTCGTCGCCAGCGTCGACGGGAGGCCCGTCCGGGTGCGCGACATCGGCTACGCCGAAGACGGCACCTACGAGCAGCGGTCGCTGGCCCGCCTCGACGGTAAACCCACGGTCGTCCTCGACGTCGTGCGGCAGTCGGGCGCGAACACCGTCGCGGTGATCGAGGCCGTGAAGGCCAACGTGGCGAAGCTCTCGGAGCAGCTGCCGAGCGACGTGAAGCTCGAGGTGATCCGCGACCAGTCGGGGTACATCTACACGGCGCTGCACGAGATCAACGTGCACCTCGTCCTCGGCAGCATCCTGGCGTGCGCGGTGGTGCTGCTCTTCATGCGGTCGTGGCGGTCCACGATCATCGCCGGCGTCGCGATCCCGACGTCGGTCGTCGCGACCTTCGGCATGATGTGGGCGCTCGACTTCACGCTGAACAGCGTGACGATGCTCGCGCTCGTGCTGATGGTGGGCATCGTCATCGACGACGCGATCGTCGTCCTCGAGAACATCTTCCGCTTCGTCGAGGAGAAGAAGATGAGCTCGTTCGACGCGGCCCGGGCCGCCACGCAGGAGATCGGGCTCGCGGTGCTCGCGACGACGCTGTCGCTCGTCGTCATCTTCGTCCCGGTCTCGTTCATGTCGTCGATCTCCGGGCGGTTTTTGTTCCAGTTCGGGATCACGTCCACCGTCGCGATCCTCGTGAGCCTGCTCGTCAGCTTCACGCTGACGCCGATGATGAGCGCGCGCCTGCTCCGCAAGGAGGCGGACCGGGCGCACGGCGCGGGCGGGAGCGGCGGCGAGGGCGCGAGCGAGTCGTCGACCTCGCGCGGCGGCTTCTACGCGCGGCTCGACGCCTGGTATACGCGCGCCCTCTCGTTCGCGATGCGGCACCGCGCGCTCGTCGCCGTCTCCGGGCTGGCGGTGGTGGCGTCCGCGGTCCCGCTCTACGGGCTCGTGAAGCAGGAGTACATCCCCTCCGGCGCCGATGACGCCGAGTTCGAGATCCGCGTCACCGCCCCGCTCAGCGCGAGCATCGGCGCGATGGACGACGTGATGCGGCGGATCGGCGACGACGTGCGCAACGTGCGCGGGGTGCGCAGCGTGCTCGTCTCGGCGGGCGGCAGCTTCGTGAGCGGCGTCAACTCGGGGGAGGTGTTCGTCCGGATCGCGCCGCACGACGAGCGCACGTTCTCGCTGACCCGGCTGTTCCGGGAGACGATCCTGGGCAACCCCGTCCGCGCGTTCCGGGGGAATTACTCGCAGAACGACGTGATGCAGGAGGTGCGGCGCGCGCTGCGCAAGTACCCCGACCTCCGGATCTCGGTCCGCAACGTGCCGTCGTTCAACATCGGCGGCGGGAACTTCGAGATCGATTTCGCCATCCAGGGGCCCGAGATCGAGGCGCTCGAGCGGTACGCGAACGAGCTCCGGGAGCGCGCCATGAAGCTCGGCGGCATCGTGGACGCGGACGTGACGCTGAAGATCGACCGGCCCGAGCTCCGGGTGCTCATCGATCGCGAGCGGGCCGCGGATCTCGGGGTCCGGACCGAGGACATCGCGACCGCGCTCCGCCTCATGGTGGGCGGAGACCAGGAGGTGTCGCGCTTCCGGGACGAGTCCGTCAACGAGAACTACAACGTGCAGCTGCGGGTCATCGAGGAGGACCGCGATCGCCTCGGGGCCGTGAGCCGCCTGTACGTGCCCCGGACGGCGCGCCCGGCGGCGGCGCCGGCGCCAGGCGGCGCCACGGGCGCGGCCGCGCCGCTGCTCCGGGGCGATCTCGTGCGCCTCGACAACCTGGTGACGATCGAGGAGGCGAAGAGCCCGTCCCGCATCGACCGGCTCGACCGCCAGCGCGTCTCGAGCCTGCGGGCCGGCGTCGCGCCCGGCTACGCGCTCGCCGATCGGCTGGAGGCGCTGCGCGGCGCCGCGCGGGAGATGGACATGCCCGCCGCGTACTCCACCAGCGTGCGCGGCCGCGGCGCCGAGCTGGAGCGCACGTTCGCCGAGTTCATCTGGGCGTTCCTCCTGTCGATCGTGCTCATGTACATGATCCTCGCGTCGCAGTTCGAGAGCCTCGTGCACCCGGTCACGATCCTGCTCTCCCTGCCGCTGTCGGTGCCGTTCGCGCTGCTCAGCCTGTGGGCGACGGGGAACACCCTCAACCTGTACTCGGCGCTCGGCTTCCTCGTGCTGTTCGGCGTGGTGAAGAAGAACTCGATCTTGCAGGTCGACCACATGAACAAGCTCCGCGCCGAGGGCATGCCGCGGGCGGAGGCGATCCTCCAGGCGAACCGCGACCGGCTGCGGCCCATCCTGATGACCACGCTGGCCCTCGTCGCGGGCATGTTGCCGCTCTGGCTGGGCACGGGGCCCGGGGCCGAGGAGCGCCACGCGATCGCGGTGGTGGTGATCGGCGGCCAGTCCCTGAGCTTGTTGCTCACCCTGATTGTGACGCCGGTCTCCTACTCGCTGCTCGACGACCTCGCGCACAGCGAGCGCTGGGGGCGCGCCCGGGCCCGCGTGGGCTCCTGGGGCTCCGCGGTGTTCGCGCAGATCGGCCGGCTGCTCTCCTCGCGCAGGGCGACGTAGGTGAGAGGCCGCCTTCCCGGGGTCGCCGCGCGAGGAGGCGAGCCCCGGTTCGCCTCCTCGGCTGCTGTCAGCCCTTGCCGAGGCCGAGCGCGGCGACCCCCACCGCGCCCCAGCCGGCGAGCAGGAGCAGCCCGCCGAACGGCGTGACCGCGCCGAGCACGCGGACGCCGGTCAGGGTCATGACGTAGAGGCTGCCCGAGAAGAGCAGCGCCCCGCCGGCGAAGCAGAAGCCGGCGGCGGTCGCCGCCGTGCCGCCGGTGCGCGCGGCGAGGTGGGCGGCGAGGGCGAGCGCGAGCGCGTGGGCGAGGTGGTACTGGGCGCCGGTCTCCCACCAGGCCATGCGCTGGGCGCCGTCGGGCCGCGCGGCCAGCCTGGTCTTCAGGCCGTGCGCGCCGAAGGCGCCGAGCGCGACCGCGAGGAAGCCGTAGGCGCCCGAGAGCAGGAAGAAGAGACGTTCCATCGGGCGCGGAGCTTAGCCGATGGCCGGGGTCGTCACGAGCCGCGTTCGGCCGCACGGCTTTATACCGAGTGGACGCTGGCCATGAGCGAGGTGATGCCATTCCGCGTCTTCGAGTACAACTGCCTCACGGCGCTGGCGATGGCGGACGAGGCGCGCGCGAACAAGGGAGAGCCGGTGCCGATCGACAGTGTGGTGGTGATCCTGTCCGGCCGGGAAGAGCCGTGGCCGACGCATGGCTCCTACAGGACCTCGGCGCCAGGTGAGCCGTTCTCCGGGGTGCATTTCCGCCTCGAAGCGGTCTGTCAGCGGACGGTGGCTGAGCTCGAGGCGCGGGGGAGCGTGTTCTGGCTGATCATGCTGGATCTGCCGCCCGACGTCCACGAGCACGCATGCCGTCAGCGAGCCCGCTCCAGCGTCCGGCGTGAATCGAGCCCGCTCCGGCGCTCGCGAGCAGGACTTCCCGCCTGAACACCGCCATTGACGGCCTCCACGCCGTACGCTCTCGTAGAGCGCTGGGGAGCAGCGCCCGGGGGAGCTCCTGTCGGAGGCACAGGGACATGGCGAGCGAGCCCGAAGGAAACCAGAGCGCGAGCCACGGTCTCGAGACCCTGCAAGAGATGCTCTCCGCGCGCCAGCGGGAGCTCTCCGGACAACACGGGACCGACCTCCACGCCTTGCGCACGAAGGTGTGGTTCTCGGTCGCGCTCGGCATCCTCGGCGTCGGCCTGTACGCCGCGCACTTCGGCTCGTGGGCCGTGTTCGCGGAGGTGTTCGCGGCCGGCATCCTCGTCACCGGCGCCGCGGCGCTCGTCGGCACCCTGCTCGGATTCCTGTTCGGGATCCCGCGCACGCTCGTCGACGAGGGCGGCTCGCGCCAGCCACGGGACACCCAGGGCGGCGCCGCCGCGACCCCCGGCGCCGTGGACCGCGTGGTCGCTGTCTACTCTCCGAACACGAACCTCGAGCAGATCTCCGACTGGCTCTCCAAGATCCTCGTGGGCGTCGGGCTCACCCAGCTCAACGATATCCCCACGGCGCTCGTGCGCTTCTCCAATTGGCTCGGCTCAGGCATGCCGCACCACCCGGAAGCGGGGAAGTTCGCCCTGGGCGCCATCGCCTATGCGTCGGTGTTCGGGTTCCTGTACGGCTACATCTGGACGCGCGTGGTCCTGAGCCCGATGTTCCGGCGCGCCGACGAGCAGCTCCGCAAGGCGATCGTGGAGCTCGCCATCGCCGAGCGCTCCGTGAGCAAGGCGATCGCCAAGGCCGCGGTCGTCGAGCGCTCGGCCACGGAGACCGTCGAGCGCGCCCAGGCCAGGGCCGAGCAGGTCCTGCTCGAGGCGCAGCAGCGGGCCGAGCAGCTCGAGGACACGCTGAAGCGGATGCTGGACCGGCTCCACGAGCCCCCCGAGCGCATGGGGTACGCGGACGCGATCCGCATCGCCGAGGAGTACGTCGAGCGCGAAGGCGAGCCGAGCAACTTCCTGTTCTGGCTGCGCTACGCGGCGGCGCAGGGCCAGCGCGCGATCCACGAGCCCAGGGCCTACGAGGACGCGAAGAAGAGCGCCCTCGAGGCCGCCCGCAAGGTCCTCCGCCACAGCCCGGAGATGGGCCGCTACTGGCTCTCGCTCCTCTGCCACCCCGAACACCCCCAGCGCACCGCGGGCGCAGCGGACCTGCAGGTGTTCTTCAAGGAGCCCGAGTTCGTCGCGCTGATCGGCAGCGAGCCGTACGTCCCCGCCAGCAAGTAGCGATACCACGCGCCGCGCGCCGCGCGCCGTGCGCGGGCGGGGGGGCAGCGGGGCCATGAGGGCGGGCGGAAGGCGGCCAGAAAGATCAACGATCTTCCAGACTTCGCCCCGGGAAGAGCGCGCCCCGGATCTCCGCGGGCGACGCGCCGAACATCGCGGAGAGGCGCCCGAGCACGAGCCGGTTCAGCCGGCCGTCCGGCGGCGACCTCACCGCGAGCACGAACGCCGCGTCGACCGCCGCGCCGGCGTGCGCCGCCGCCCGCTCCGCGAGCGACGCCGCGTCGCGCTCCGTGAGCTCCGCCCGCCGCGCGACGCGGATCTTCGCGTAGAGCGCCGCCCGCATGAGCGTGTGGTAGCCGTGCATCCACGCCATCCAGGGCTCCTCCGGGCCGCCGGCGAGGGCGCGCGCGAGCGCGGCGCTCCGGCGCTCGATCTCGGCGAGGGGCAGGTTGTCGAGCTCGTTCAGCGCGCCGGGGAACTCCCCCGCGAGGGCGCGGAACACCTCCTTGGCCGGGATCGGCTCGCCGGCCGCCCGCGCGGCCCGGAGCTCGGCGAGCCGGCGGTACTTGCGCGCGAGCCCCGAGAGCGCCTCCGGCGAGAGCCGGGCGCCGCCGCCGGACGCCGACCCGGGGGCCGTCACAGCCAGCCGTGGGGGAAGGCGAGGACGTCCCCGATCGCCTTCGCGCCGAGGCACAACGCGACGAGGCGATCGACCCCCAGCGCGTTGCCGGCCGCGGGCGGCATGCCCTCCTCGAGCGCGTCGAGGAACCGCTCGTCGATCGGGTAGACGGGCTTGCCCCGGGCCGCCCGCGCCGCCTGATCCGCGGCGAGGCGCGCGCGCTGCTCGACCGGGTCGGTCAGCTCGCCGAAGCCGTTGCAGAGCTCGACGCCCGCGACGTAGAGCTCGAACCGCTCGCACACGCGCGGATCCCCGGGCTTGAGCCGCGCGAGCGACGCGAGCGGCGCGGGGAAGTCGACCAGGAATACCGGGTGCGGCAGCGCCGCGATCGCCGGCTCCACCTCGTCCACGAGCAGGCGGAAGAACCGCTCCTCGTCGCGTGACGCGAGCGCGATCGCGTCGTCCGCGGGCACGCCCGCCCAGCGCGCGAACGCGTCGCCGACCGCGATCCGCGGGAACGGCGGGCGCAGGCTCACCCGCGCGCCCGAGGCCGGAGGTGCGAGCGTGTCCCCCGCGCCGAGCGCGGCCGCGACGCGCTGCACGATCACCTCCGTGTCCGACATCACCTCGTCCACGGAGGCGAAGGCGCGGTACCATTCGAGCATCGTGAACTCCGGGTTGTGCCTGTCCCCGAGCTCCCCGCGGCGAAAGCACCGCGCAAGCTGGAAGCAGCGCGCGACCCCGCCCGAGAGCAGCCGCTTCATCTGGTACTCCGGGCTCGTGATCAGGAACGTCGGGCGCGCCGCCTCGACGGCGAACGCGTCGAGGTGCAGATCGAGCCCGGGGGAGGGGACCAAAGTCGGCGTCTCCACCTCGAGGAACCCGCGCTCGGCGAACAGCTCCCGGATCGCCGCGAACGCCGCCGCCCGCCGCGCGAGCGCCGCGCCGCGCCCGCGGTGGATCGCGCGCTCGGTCTCGCTCGACGGCGGCGACGCCGCGCCGGAGCGCCCGCGCGGCGGCCGTCGCGGCGCGATGCGCTCCGCGAGCCGCGCGGCGGCGAGCGCGCCGCCCGCCGGTACCCCGACCACGACCGCGAGGTCGCCGACCTCCAGCGCCGGCGCGCCGCCGTCGAACGCGACGCGCAGCGCGCCGAGCGCGTCGCCGAGGACGACCGCGCCCTCGGCGACCTCGAGCACGCGGCCGCCGACGCGCACGCGGCCGGGCAGCGGCGCCCCGGCGGAGGTGATGTCGCTCGGAGCGAACGTCTCCGGGAACCTGGTCAAGGAGTTTGTTTCAACGTGGGTCACGGGAGCCTGTGTGGGAATGTCCAGGAGGCATACCACGCATGTCGATCAAGGAGGTCAGGCAAGAAGCCAACGGGGATCACAACTGCCTGCTTTTAGGGCGCGAGCTCCCCGCGCGCCGCCTTGAACACCCGACGTAAGTCGATAAGTTGGTCGCGCTCGTCGGTCCGGCCTCGCCGCGCCTCACGCGAGCGTTTGCCCGAGCAAACCCAGCCGGAGATGGAGAACATGAGACGACCGCTGCTTCTGCTTTCGCTCACCGCGCTCGCCACCCTGGCCTCCGCGAGGCCCGCCGGTGCGTCCGAGTGGCACGCGGTCCGGCCGGGCTCGCCCGCGGCGGATCTGTCCTTGCGCGGCGCGGCGGACGCGCGCGGCGCGGCGGAGGTGTACCTGAAGCGCGCGGCTTCCGAGCTCCGGCTGGAGGGCGTCTCGCTCGGCTACCGCAACGAGCTCCAGGCCGGCGCGCACCGCACGATCCGGTTCGCGCAGACCCACGCCGGGCTGCCCGTGCTCGGCGCCTCCGCGGCGGTCCGCGTGGGGCCGGACGGCCGCGCGGAGGTCGTGGTGCTCGACGTCGCGCGGGATTTGACCGTGCCGACGGCGCCGAAGGTCGGCGCGCAGGCCGCGGTCGCCGCGGTCGAGGCGGCGTTCGGGATGACGCTCCTGCGCCGGCCGAGCCCCTCGCTCGCCGTGCTCCCCGACGCGGAGGCGGGCGGCAAGCTCGTGTGGATCGTCGATGTCCCGTCCGCGCGCGGCGGCGACCGTTACCTCGTCGACGCGCACGCCGGCGGGGTCGTCCACCGGCGGCCGCTCGCCGTCGACGTGCGCGGGCGCGTCTACCCGATAAGCTCCGTGGTCACGCCCGAGCTCGCGGACGTCGAGCTCACCGACCTCGACGTGACGGATCCCCAGACGCTGAGCGGCTGGAGCGGCAACTTCAAGGTGGCGAACTACGTGGAGGGCGACGCCGCGGACCAGTCGCTCGTCCTGGAGCAGAGCGTCGGGCCGAACATGGGAGAGGACTTCCTCTATGATCCGCCCGCCGAGGTGCACGACGTCGAGGACCAGTTCGCGCAGGTCGGCATCTATTACCACCTCACGCGCATGCGCGATTACTTCGCCGAGGCGCATCAGCTCGACATGAGCTCGCCGGACTGGAAGCTCGTGGCCGTGGCCAACGTGCTGGACCGCGGGCGGCCGCTAGAGAACGCGTACTTCGCGCCGTACGGCGCGGCCGATCCCTTCGGCGAGTGGAACCTCATCGCCATCGGCCAGGGCGACTCCTTCGATTACTCGGGCGACTCGGACGTGTTCCTCCACGAGTTCACGCACTACGTCTCCGCCAACGCGATCGACTACAACGAGGGTCAGTTCGCGATCAACGAGTACGGGCTGTCGCCCTGGGGCGGCAGCCTCGACGAGGGCCTCGCGGACTACTTCGCTTGCTCCGTGAACGGCGACCCGTCGCTCGGCGAGGCGTCGCTCGCGATCCTCGGCGCCGGGCGCGACCTCTCGGACAGCGCCATGAGGTGCCCTGACGATCTGCTCGGGGAGGTGCACGAGGACGGCAAGATCATCGGCAGCCTCGCCTGGTCGCTGCGCGAGCAGCTCGGGCAGGAGCGGGGCGACCGGCTCGTCTGGGGCGCGATGACGCTCTTGACCCGCAACGCCTCGTTCGACGACTTCGTCCGCGGGCTCCGGACGACGGCCGACAGCATGGCCCTCGCCGGCGAGCTCACGGCGGCGGACATCGGCGCGCTCGAGGCGCTCATCGAGAGCCGAGGGCTCGACGACTGCGGGGAGGTGCTCGACCTGAGCGGGGGCGAGGCGCGCCGGACGACGATGTTCGGCATCAACGCGCTGCTCGGGGGCGGGGACCGGGCGTGCATGGCGGTCCGCGGGCAGATCAGCCTCCAGAGCCTCTTCCACTTCAAGAGCACGCCGGCGCCGGGCGCGAAGGGCCTCCGCTTCACCGTGGATCTCGACGCCCGCGGCGGAGACGACCTCTCGTGGAACATCTACGTGAGGGCCGGCAAACACGTGAGGTTCTCGGCGCCGCCGGGCGGCCTGCCAGAGGCCACGACGTACGATTACAGCGTCGAGGGGATCACGGCGGCTCAGGGCGAGATCGTCATCGACGATACGTCCGATCCGCCCTTCGACCCGGCGCTGACCTATTACATGGTGATCGGCCACGAGAACTGCCCGATGGCCATCGCGACCGTGAGCAGCGCCGACGTCGTGCTCGAGCCGGTGCCGGAGCCGGAGGTCCCCGTCGAGCCGGAGGTCGACCCGCCCGGCAGCGCGACGCCCGAACCCGCCGAGCTTCCCGAGGACACCTCCGCGGTGGGCTGCGCGTGCCGCGCCGCCGAGCCGAGCGCGCCGCTCACCCCGTGGGCCGCGCTCGCGGGGCTCGCGCTCGCGGGTGCAGCCATGCTCAGGAGGCGGAGGAAAACCGCTTAATCCGCGGTGCCGCCGCTGCCGCCCGTACCGCCGGCGCCGCCCGTACCGCCGGCGCCGCCCGTACCGCCGGCGCCGCCATCGCCACCGTTCCCGCCGCCGCCGTCACCGCCGGCGCCGCCGCCGCCACCGTTGCCTCCGGCGCCGCCCTCACCGCCGCCGTTGCCGCCCCCACCGTCGTTGCCGTTGCCGACCGCCGGGCCGTCGGAGACACCGCAGGTCGTGCCCTCGGCGCAGCAGCGAGACTGGTTGAGAGAGCGGATCTGCGTGCACACGAGGTTGCTCGCGCAGTCGTTGCTGCCGTTCGCGAGGTCGCAGGGCTCGCCTTCGCTCTGCTGGCTGCAGCTCGCGGCCGAGGCGACGATCGCCGCGGCGAGCGCGGCCAGGAGGAGCGCGGGGCGCAGGGCGTTGCGCGACGTCTTCAGGGCTTTCACGCGCGCTGGTCTAGCAGAACCACGCGGGCTTGCCTATCAGCCATCTACTGCGGCGGAGCGGCCCGGTTCTTCGCGTCGATCGCGTCGATGAACAGGCCCATGTACTGCGCGGCGCTCGCGAGCGAGAAGACGAGCGACAGGTAGATGAGCAGCCGGCCGACGTGCACCACGTCGACCACGCCGAAGTCGACGCCGAGGTGGATGCGGTACGGGTAGCCGAGGATCAGGCACACGATGCCGATCATCTGGAGCGCCGTCTTGATCTTGCCGCCGTCGCCCGCCGCGATGACGAGCCCCTCCGTCGACGCGATCGAGCGGAGCGCCGTGATCGTGATCTCGCGCGAGATGAGCAGCACCACCGCCCACGCCGGGATGCGGCCCATCGGGACCAGCCACACCAGCGTCCCGGCGACGATGAGCTTGTCGGCGAGCGGATCGAGGAACTTGCCGAGCACGCTCACGAGGCCCTGCCGCCGCGCGAGGTAGCCGTCGAGCATGTCGGTGAGCGCCGCGAGCGAGTAGACGCACGCCGCCCAGAAGCAGTCCCGCGGCGCGCCCCGCGACAGGAGCAGGAGGACGGCCGGGATCATCAGGATCCGGGCGAACGTGATCAGGTTCGGGAGGTTCCTTGCGTCCTCCCAGAGCGTCCTCCGCCGCTGCGCCTTGAGGCCGCGCAGGGAGGTGTCCGCGCTAGCGACCATCGACAAGAACCATCCCCTCTCCGCCGAACGTCACGAAGCCCTGCGCGCCCGCCGGCGCCTCGCTGGCGGGCAGCGTGCGCGGCAGGAGCCGGCCCGTCCACCCGAGCACCGCCGTCGCGCGCATCGACGTCGGGCGCGACGGCGTGATCTCCACCGCCGCGGCCCGGTCCGGGAGCGAGACCACCATGTGGCCGCGGCCGCGGAGCTGCACCATCGCGATCGCCTCGCCGTCGCCGGCCGGAAGGCGGCCGTTCTCGTAGCCGATCGGCAGCTCGAAGCCGACGAGCACGTCCTCGCGCACGTAGAGCGGCTCGTCCGCGAGCGCCACGGCGTGCAGCCGCCGCCCCTCCGGCGCGCCGAGCACGAGCTCGCAGCGCCCGCCGATCTCCACGAACGGCGTGCTCGGCCCGCCGAGCGGCTCGTCGAAGACGCGGCCGCGCGCCTGCCGCTTCAGCACGTGCGTCGGGGTGCCGGGGTGCACGCTCATCGTGCGCAGGCCGTCGAGCCGCGCCACGAAGCCCTTCGCCGCCTGCACGAGCACGACGCCGGTCGCGTGCCGCGCGACCGCGATGTCGCGCGGGAAGATGAGGAGCCGCTCGCGCGCGAGCGCGAGCAAGCCCTCCGGCGGCTGCGTCGCCGTCGTCGTCGCCGGAGCCGTCGTCGCCGGCGCCGTCGTCGCCGGCGCCGTCGTCGCCGGAGCCGGCGTCGCCGGCGGCGGCAGCGACGACGACCGCGCCGCGATCTTCCTCGCCGCGTTGATCGCGCTCGCCGCGTCCGCGGGCGCGGGGGCGGCGTTCGGCCGGCGCGCGGAGGCCGAGGGCTCCTCGGGCGGCAAGGTGCTGCGGCGCCCGGTGTGCTGCGCGCCGCCCGCGGGCGGCGCCTGCACCGCCGGCATCGACGGGACGGTCGGCGCCGCGTTGCCGCGCGGGCCCGGCGCCCGGATCACCGCCGTCGCCTGAGCGGACGGGCGCACGTCGACCCCGAGGCTCCGCACCGACGGCGGCGCCGGGATCGTCGGCATCGTCTCGCGGCCGGGCTCGATCGCCGACCAGGTGCCGGACGGGATGCGCGGCAGATCCGAGTCGTGCCGGAAGCCGGCGCCGGTGCGCTCGAGCGCCTGCACCGCCTCGCCCGCGGCGCGCTGCATCTCGGCGCGCGCCTCGGTCCGCGCCTCGATCGGCGGCTGGTCCTCGGTGTCGGGCGCCTCCATCGAGTACCGGCCCGCGCCGCCGCCGGTCATGTCGAGCAGGCGGCGCGCCATCGCGTCGTGGCCGCCGGCCGCGAACGCGTGGCTCGCGCGCTCGAAGTCGCCCATGCGCTGGAACGCGAGCCCGAGGTAGCCCCAGGCGCGCTGGTGCTTCGGGTTCTGCTCGAGCGCCTTCTCGAGCTCGGCCCGCGCCTGCGCCGGCTGGCCGGTCTTGAGGTACGAGAGCGCGAGGTTGATGCGCGGCTCGACCGCGTCCGGGTGGGCCTGGATCAGCCGCTCGTAGATCGCGATCGCGCGCGGGTAGAGCCCGAGCCGGAAGTACACGATGCCGAGCAGGTCCTGGCCTTTCGGATCGCTCGGCTGGAGCGAGAGGGCGCGCTCCAGCTCCGCCTTCGCGGCGTGCACCCGGTTGTCCTGCAGGAGCTCGCTGCCCCGGTGCAGGTGGAACAGGAACTCCTCCGCTGCCACTTCGCGGGTGGAAGGCCGGGGATCGTCGCGCTCGGGCATCGGAGCTGAAGGGTACACGAAAACGCCGAGGCGCCGTCAGCCGCCGGCCGCCTCGATCGCCTCGGCGAGCGTGAACGCCCCCTCGTACAGCGCGCGCCCGACGATCACGCCCGCGACCCCGGGGATCTGCGCGAGCGCGCGGAGGTGGGCGAGCGAGCCGACTCCGCCGGAGGCCAGCACGGGGAAGCCGCACGAGGCCGCGAGCTCGCGGGTGGCCTCCAGGTTGGGGCCGACCTGCGTCCCGTCGCGGGAGACGTCGGTGTAGAGCAGCGCCGCGATGGGGGCGCCGGCGAGCGCGCGGGCGACGTCGAGCGCCGTGACGGAGGAGACCTGCTCCCAGCCCTGCACGGCCACGCGCCCGTCCTTGGCGTCCACGGCGACGACGACGCGCCCCGGGAAGCGGCCGGCGAGGTCGCGCACGAGCGCGGGCTCGTTCACCGCGGCGGTGCCGAGCACGATGCGATCGGCCCCGAGCGCCAGGTACCGCTCGGCGGCGGCGGCGGAGCGGATGCCGCCGCCGACCTGCACGCTGCCCCCGTCCACGCCGAACGCCGCGACGACGGCGCGCACCACGTCGGCCTGCACGGGCAGGCCGGCCCGGGCCCCCTCGAGATCGACCACGTGCAGTCGGTCGCAGGCGCGGCGGAGGCGGGCGGCGAGCGCCGCCGGGTCCTGGTCGTAGACGGTGACCTGATCGTAGCGCCCCTGGTGGAGGCGCACGGCCTGGCCGCCGAGGAGATCGATGGCGGGGATGAGCTGCACGCGCCGCATGTAGCGCGCCTCCGCGCCGGCGGGTAGAGGCCGGCGACGGCGCGGGTCATCGCGTCACGACGTCACCACGCTCCCTTGGCCCCGAGCACCACCCCCGAGGGCCCTGCCTCCAGCACCCCGACGTGGATCCGCCGCGCGGCCGCGCCGGCGGCCGGCGCGGCGGGCTTCGGCTCGGTGAGGTAGAGCACCGCCGCGGTCCCGAGCCCGGCGAGCCCCACGCCGAAGCCGATCGTGCTCACGAGCCCGGTGGTGCTCGCGCTCTCTGCGGCCTCGAGCCCGGTCGGATCGCAGGCCGTCTCGTCGGTCGAGCCGATCGCGCTGCCGCAGTGCTTGTCGACGACGCCCTGCTTGCCCAGCGTGAGCGCGCCCATGACGCCGCCGAGGATGAGCCCCGCCGCGCCGACGCCGCCGGCCACGAACATCGCCGCGCGCCGGCCCGAGCCGCCGTCCGCGCCGGGCGCGCCCGCGCCGTCCACCTCCAGCACGAGCTTCTTCTTCTCGCCCTGGGCGAGCCGGATCCGCGTCTCCCGGGGGCGCCCTCCCGGCGGCTCGGTCGAGACCACGTGCTCGCCCGGATCCACCGGCACGCTCACGCCGAGCACGGCGTCGCCGAGGACGACGCCGTCGCGCTTCACCACGGTGCCGGCGGGGGCGCCGGACGGCAGCGACAGCGCGAGCTCGGGCACGAGCGGCGCGAGCTTCTCGCGCTGCTGCTTCGCCACGGTGGGCCGCTCGCCCTGCCGGCGCTGCTGGTCCGGGGTGAGCCGCTGGTACAGCGACAGGTAATCGCCGTAACGCGTCACCGCGGTCGCGATGCGGCCCCAGCGCGCCTCGCACGTCGCCAGCGTGAAGAGCGTGCCCGGCCGCGGGTCGAGGCGGTGGCTCTCGGCGAGCGCCTTGCAGCCCGTCTCGTACCGGCCTGCCTCCATGTCGGCGAGGCCCCGGTTGAAGATCGCCTCCGCGGTCGCGATGTCGCCCTGCGCTGCGGCGGGAGCCGCGACGGCGAGCGGGCAGAGGACGAGGGCGAGCTGGGCGATTTGGCGAAGGCGACGGGTCATGTTCTGGCGCGCTGGACGGGCGAGGGGCTCGGGGGGGCAGACCGGGTTCGTGGCGGGCATCGTGATCAGTCCCGCCCGAGCAAGGGGACCGTGGGGGTGCCCTTCCGCCCGCTCGCGGCGGGCTTCGGCGCTCCTCGCGCCGGCGAGGTGGCGCGCGCGGGCGTGGTCGGCGCGCCGCGCGCGGGCGTGGTCGGCGCGCCGCGCGCGGGCGTGGTCGGCGCGCCGCGCGCGGGCGTGGTCGGCGCGCCGCGCGCGGGCGTGGTCGGCGCGCCGCGCGTGCTGGGCGCCGAGGGCGTGGCGCTCGCGCTGGGCGCGGGGGCGCTCGCGCTGGGCTCGGGCGGAGTGGGCTCCGCGTCGGCCGTCGGCGCCGCCGGCGCCGGGACGGAGGGCGCTTCCGGCGGAGCCGCCGCGCTCTCGGGAGGGGCGGCGTTCGTCGCGCCGGCGTCGAGCGTCGCGGTCGGCGCCGGCTCGGCCGCGGGGCCGAGCACCAGCCAGCCCCCCACGCCCAGCAGCCCGAGCCCCGCGGCGGCGGCCGCCGCGGCGACGAGCGGCTTCCGGTTCGGCTTCGCCGGCTGCGCGGAGGACACCGAGGTGACCATCAGGGTGGCCGCGAGGGGGGCGCCCTGGAGCCGGGACGGGTGCTCCGGACCTTGCAGGGCGACGTTCGTGACCGTGGCCGTCGCCACGGGCGCGCCGGGCCCGTGCATCGCGCCTGCCGAGGTCGCGGGGCCGTGCATCGCGCCTGCCGGCGGGGCGGGCGCCGGCGTGGTGATGTGCGCCGGCGCGGCGGCAAGCGGCGTCACGGGCGGCTGCGTCGCGGACATCGGCGTCGCCGGCGGCTGCGTCGTGCGCATCGGCGTCACGGGCGGCGGCGCGGACGTCGCCATCGCCGGCGGCGCCATCGCGGGCATCGGCGTCGCCGCGGGCGTCGCCGGGAACGAGCTCGCCCCGGGCCAGGCCGGCGCGCTCGGCGGGCGCCCCGGCGCGCCGGTCACCGGAACGCCGAGCGCGTCGGCGAGCCCCTGCACCGCCTCGGTCGCGGCGCGGAACCGCGCCGCCGGATCGACGGCCGTGGCCCGGGCGAACCACGCATCGAAGCCCGGCGGCAGCGCCACGCCCTGCGCGAGCGCCCGCTGCACCGGGGACTCCTGCGGGCCGTGGACGGCCACCAGCGCGAACGCGATCACGTCGCCCGCGCTGAGCGCCTCGCGGCTCCAGTAGGGCGTCCCCACGAGCAGCGTGTACGCGATCATCCCGAGCGCGTAGATGTCCACGGCGCCGGTGAGCTTCGTGTCGACCCGGAACTGCTCGGGCGCCATGTAGATCGGCGTCCCGAGGCTCCGCGTGGCGCCGGCCGAGGTCGCGCCCTCGGCGATCAGCTTCGCCACGCCGAAGTCGAGGATCTTCATGCGGGGCGTCCCGTCGTCCCGCAGGGTCACGAACAGGTTGTCGGGCTTCAGGTCCCGGTGGATGATCGACGCGGCGTGCGTCCGATCGAGGGCCAGCGCCGTCTGGTGGAGGTACGTGACGACCTCGGTGGGCGGCAGCCGGCCGAGGCGCTTGAGGCGGTGGCCGAGCTCCTCGCCCCGGAGCAGCTCCATCACCAGGAACGGCATCCGGGTCGCCTCGTCGATGCCCGCGTCGAAGACGTCGACGATGTACTCGCTCTCGATCTCCGCCGCGATCTGCGCCTCGCGCTTGAAGCGGTCGCGCATCTCCTCGCTCTGGAAGAGGTACGCGTGCATCACCTTCAGCGCGCGGCGGCGGTTCGTCTCGATGTGCACCGCCTCGTAGACCGACCCCATCGCGCCGAGGGCGAGGAGGCGCACGACGCGATAGCGGTGCGCGAAGACGGTCCCATCGACGAGCGTGGCCGACACGGCGGGAGGGTCGCGCGCGGCGGCGGTCGCGTCAAGGATCCAGGGAGCCGCGAGGGCATCGCGCGCGGCGTGCGCGCCACACGCGCGCCGCGCGCGCGAGCGGTCACGGATCCCTGGCGCACCGCAGGCCGACGCCCGCGAGGTGGTTGCCGCGCCCGCGGGGCTCGCGGTACGACGGGAGCAGGACCTCCGCGGCGCTGCGCCAGCCCCCGCCGCGGATCGTGCGGTCCGTGTCCGACAGGATCACGGCGCAGTCGTCACATTCGGCCGGATACTCTTCCACGTACGAGTCGAGGAGCCAGTCCCACACGCTCCCGGCCATGTCCGCCTGTCCCCACCTCGAGTCGCCTCGCGGCGATCGCGACCCGACCCGCGGGAGGTCCGCGAGCTCGCACGTGCCATCCATGCCGCAGCCGTACACCGCGTAGCTCGGGTCGAGCGTCGCCGAGCTCTCCGAGGTCGTCCACGGGTACAGCCGCTGCTCGTCCCCGCCGACCGCCGCGTAGTGCCACTCTGCCTCGGTGGGCAGTCGACCGCCGTCCCACGCGCAGAACGCGAACGCGAGATACCAGCTCACGCAGTTCAGCGGCAGGACCTCGTTCGCGCCCGCCTCGTCCGTCCAGGTGGGGAGCTCCTCGCACACGAGCGAGGCCATCAGCTCTGCCTGCGCCGCCGGCAGGTGCTCGTCCCACGCGACGTCCCATCCGCTGCCAGGGGTCCGCGGGTGCTCCGCCGCGCCCTCCGCTGGCCAGCTCGCCGGGTACTCGTCCACGAACGTCCGGAACCTCCCCACGGTGACCTCGAATCGATCCAGCAGAAAGTCGCTCACCGTCGCCGGGAACGTGCCGTCGTCGCCCCGATGGAACGAGCCGCCCGGCACCGCCGTCGTCGCGCAGCAGCTCTCCTCCTCCCGCAGCCCGCAGGTCGCGGGCAGCGCGGCGCAGCTCGGCGGGTTGACGCAGGCCCCGCCGCGGCACACGGGCGCCTCCGTGGTGCACTCGGCCTCATCCTGCCAGCGGCCCGCTTCATCACATCGCTGAGGTCTGTTCGCGCGGCACCGCACCTCCTCGGGCGTACACGGATCCTCGACCGCGCCGCCGCCCGCGCCGCCGCCGCCTGTGCCGCCGTCCGCCGGGTGGTACGGCTTGTCGATCCCGGCGATCGTCGTGCACCCGGCGGCCGCGAGGCACGACACCGCCCACATCCATCGCACAGACCTGCTCTCGTTCATTTTTCTCTCCCTACGGCACTCGCCGCGCCTCTCCCGGGAGGTGCGCTCTCCGAGATCGAGCCGCGGCGCTGCGAGGTTGACGCTGTCTCGTCGCGTCCGCTAGACACCGCTTCGCCCGAGGAGAAAAGAGCATGCGTTCGGGGCGGCGCTCTCTCGCGACAGCCTCTCTGCGCCGTCCATCGATCGTGTCCCGCGGCGCCTCGACGGCGACATCGGATCTCACGACCGAGCACGCGCTCGCTCCCGCGGGCCTGGATCCGCCGCGCGGTAGCTCCTGCGTCTCCGAGTTGTGACCGCCGCGTCGCCGCCGCGACCCCCCGCGCGGCCCGCGCTTGCAGAGGGCGCCCGTCCCCTCGCGGGCGCGCCGCGCCGCCGCGCGTGGCGGGCTGAGCCGCGCCGGATCGCGGGAGTTGGCGCCGGCCAGCGCGTCGCGCAGGCGTGGAGCGGCGCGGATCGAACGGCGTGGCGGAGGACCGATCCGTGCTGATAAGCTGCTGGCCGGCTCGACGTCGAGGTCGGCCGGAGCGGCGAGCAGGCGTGACGCAAGACGGGCGCGGCGGTGTGGATGAGCCGATGGTTCGACGTCCCGGCGCCGCCGCGTTCGCTGCGGAGCGCGAGCGCGGCGCGCACACGAATCCCAGGGTGGACAGGCCGCGCGGGCCCGGCGTGGGGGCGGAGCGGCAGGTCGAGCCGATGAGGTCGAACGGCGCGGCCGAAGCTCGAGCGGACACCCTCCTGATCGTCGACGACGTGCCCGCCAACCTCGCCGTGGCGATCGCGCACCTGGAAGATCAGGGCTTCGACGTCGCGGTGGCGCAGGAAGGGGAGGAGGCGCTGGAGCGGGCCGAGCTCCTCCAGCCCGATCTGATCCTGCTCGACGTCCTGCTGACGCCGGCGATGGATGGCTTCGAGACGTGCCGGCGCCTCAAGGCCGCGGACGCCACGCGGGAGATCCCGGTCATCTTCATGACGGCGCTCGCGGACACGGCGGACAAGGTCGCCGGGTTCGAGGCAGGCGGCGTCGATTACGTCACCAAGCCGTTCCAGCTCGACGAGGTCGTCGCGCGCGTCCGGACGCACCTGTCGATGCACGCGATGCGCAGGAAGATCGCGGCGCAGAACGCCCAGCTGCAGCAGGAGATCGCCATGCGCGAGCGGTTCGAGGCCGCACTGCAGCGCGCGCACGACGAGCTGGAGGGGCGCGTCGGGGAGCGCACGGCCGAGCTCGCGGCGGCGAACGCCACCCTGAAGGCCCAGATCGCGGAGCGCGAGCGCGCCGAGGCGGAGCGGGAGGCGCTGCTCGCCAGCGAGCAGGCGGCGCGCTCCAAGGCCGAGGCCGCCGATCGGCTGAAGGACGAGTTCCTCACCGCGCTCAGCCACGAGCTGCGGACGCCGCTCACAGCGATCGTCGGTTGGGCGCAGCTCCTGCGGACGGGCATGCTGGACGCGGCCACGATGCAGCGCGGCTTCGACGTCATCGAGCGCAACAGCTGGGCCGAGCTGCAGATCATCGAGGATCTGCTCGACGTCTCGGCCCTCGTGAGCGGCAGGATGACCCTGAAGGCGCAGCCGGTCCGCCTCGCCACGGTCGTCCGCGCGGCGTTCGACGGCCTGAAGCTGGCCGCCGACGCGAAGCGCGTCAGCGTCTCGATGGCGCTGAGCCCGAGCGGCGGCAGGGTCTGGGGCGACGGCAGCCGCCTCCAGCAGGTCGTGTGGAATCTGCTCAGCAACGCCATCAAGTTCACGCCGCCCGGCGGCAGCGTCGCGGTGTCGCTGGAGCAGGCGGGAGCCGTGGCGCAGATCCGCGTCAGCGACACCGGGGAGGGGATCAGCGAGGAGTTCCTGCCACACGTGTTCGAGCGCTTCCGCCAGGCGGACAACGCTGTCGTGCGCCAGCGCGGCGGGCTCGGCCTCGGCCTCTCCATCGTGCGGCACCTCGTGGAGATGCACGGCGGGACGGTGCGGGCCGAGAGCGACGGCGTGGGCAAGGGGGCGACGTTCACTGTCCGCCTGCCGCTCATGCCCGCGGCCGAGGAGGTCGCCGCGCCGGCGCGCGCCGGCGCGCGCGAGGGCGGCGAGGGCGCGATCTCGCAGGCGCTGTCCGGGCTGCGTGTCCTCGTGATCGACGACGAGCCCGACATGCGGGAGCTGATGACGAGCATCCTGGAGCGGACCGGGGCAGAGGTCCGCGCGGCGGCGACGGCGTGGGAGGGCTTCGAGATGGTCGAGCCGTGGCGCCCTGACGTCATCGTGAGCGACATCGGGTTGCCGGGCGACGACGGATACGCGCTGATCCGCAAGATCCGCGCGCTCCCGACCGACCGCGGCGGCAAGACACCCGCGGTGGCGCTGACCGCGCGGGCCGGCCAGCGCGCGCGCGAGCAGACGCTCTCCGAGGGGTTCGAGGTGCATGTCTCCAAGCCTGTCGAGCCGTCCGCGCTCATCGAGGTGATCGCGAGGCTCGCGAGCGGGCGCGCCCACGGCGACTCGCCTACATGACGCGCGGGCGCTCGGCGGAGCGCCCTGCGAGCAGCGCGCCGCGGCAATCGGGTGGGGCAGGCGTCTTCATCGGGTCATCGCGCCCCGTTCGGAGGTATCGTGAAAGTACGCGCCGATATGACGACTCTCGACATGATCCGCGCCCTCGAACAAGCGCGAGCGAACCACGCGTTCGACATGGATCGAGGTGTGTTTTACACCTACGGTATTCCCTCGGTCATCTTCTGGCTCAATCCGTCGCTCTTCCGGATGCTGGAGCCGCTGGTCGAGGAGGTCGGAGTCCCGCTCTTCCGGATGCTCGTGGCCCAGCACTCCAGCCTGGGGACGGAGGAGGACTACCACTCCATGGTCACGACGTTCGGCAAGACCTTCGAAGAGGGATTCCTCGCCTGGGGCCTCGCGGTCGCCACGGGCGGGTGGGGCCGATTCGAGCTGCCGGTGTTCGACAGGGACGCTCGGCGCGCGGTGGTGATCGTCCGGAATCCGTGGGAGCTCGAGATGCAGCGCGGCGCGGAGGTGCGCTGGGGCTGCCCGTTCCTGCAAGGGAAGATCATCGGCCTGCTCTCCCATGCGCTCGGGGTCAACTGCTGGGCGGACGAGGTGCCGGGCGACGGGGGCGATCAGGGGTCCTCCGTCGAGTTCCACGTCTATCCGTCCGACAAGACGATCCACGCGGAGCTCCTGCGGCTGCGCGCCGCGCACCACGAGGAGGCGAAGCGGAGCCTCGAGCAGCGGACTCAGGCGCTCCTGCAGAGCGAGGCGAAGCAGCGGGCGATCCTGGCGTCGCTCAGCGAGGTCGTCTTCACGCTCGACGAGCGGGGGCACGTCACGAGTTATCACGTCCCGAAGGAGCAGGCGGCGTTCCACGGCGCGCCCGAGCGCGCGATCGGCCGGCACCTCCGGGAGGTGATGCCGGAGGCGGTCGCCGCGCTGCTGCTCGGGGCGATCGAGGGGCTCGCCCGGGACGGCGCGCCGCGCGAGGTGAGCTACGCGCGGGAGCGGGACGGCGAGGTGCGGTTCTTCAGCACCAAGCTCTCGATCCTGCGCGATCCCGTGTCGGAGCGCGACGGCGTGACGGCGATCGAGCGGGACGTGACGGAGCGGGTGCGCGCCGAGCAGGCGCTCGCGGAGCGGCTCGCGGTGATCGAGCGGCAGCAGCAGGTGATCCAGGAGCTGTCGACGCCGATCCTCCAGGTGTGGGACGGGGTGCTGGCGCTGCCGCTGGTGGGGCTGATCGACGGCCGCCGCGCGGCGGCGATCACCGACAGCCTGCTCCGGGAGATCGTGAGCACGCAGGCGCGGGTGGCGATCCTCGACCTGACGGGGGTCGAGGTGGTGGACACGGCGATCGCCGACCATTTCCTCCAGATCGTGCGCGCGGTCGAGCTCCTCGGCGCAACGTGCCTGATCTCGGGGATCCAGCCCGCGGTGGCGCAGGCCGTGACCCAGCTCGGGACGGGGATCGAGAACACGCGGACGTTCGGCACGATGCGGGGCGCGTTGATGTCGGTGATGCGCAGGCGGCTCCGGTCCTGAGGCGCCGCCCTTCGGTCGCGCCGGCTCATCCGGAGCTTCACCCGGAGCGCTCCAGGTTCGCCCGCATCTTCCTGGCGAGCTCGGTGAGGGCGCGTTGGTCCTCGGCGCTCAGCCCCGCGACGGCGCGCGCCTCGAGCTCGGCCCAGATCGCGGTGACGGGCTCCCGGAGGCGCTTGCCGCGCGGGGTGAGGTAGACGCGCGAGACGCGGGCGTCGCTCGGATCCCGGCGGCGGACCACGAGGCCGGCCTTCTCCAGGCGGCCGAGCGCCTTGGTGATCGTCGGGGGCTCGACGCCGAGGCGCTCGATGAGCTCCGACTGCGACTGGCCATCGCCCTGCCAGAGCTGACGGAGCAGCATGTCCTGCCCGGGCTGGAGTCCGTGCTCGAGGAGGCGCGCGCCCATGACGCGAAGGTGGGCCTTGGCGGCCCGGATCACGGCGTAGGTGACGTAGTGTTCCATGGGCACGTTCATCCCCCCACTTCTGCCCGTAGCCGGCGTGCCGTCAAGGCGGGCGCCGATCGCGGCGCTCCCGCCCTTGACGAGGCCGGGGCGCGGACGTATTTAGCCGGCTAATCAATTCGCCTCCGAGGCGCGCTCGCGCGCCGGGGCAGAGGAGTGTCTCATGGATCTCGGACTCGAAGGGCGCGTCGCGCTCGTGACGGGGAGCTCGCAGGGGATCGGCCGGGCCACGGCCGAGCTGCTCGGGCGCGAGGGGGCGCGCGTCGTGGTCACGTACCGCAACCACCGCGACAAGGCCGAGGCCGTCGCGGCGACGATCCGCGAGCAGGGCGGCGACGCCCTGGTCGTCTTCTTCGATCTCGCGTCGGACGACTCGATCCGCGCGGCGGCGGCCGCCGCGCTCGAGCGATGGGGGCGCATCGACGTGCTCGTCAACAACGCGGTTCAGTGGGGCTCGGTCGCTCCGGGGAGCGCTCCGCCCTTCGAGGCGCTCCCGGGCGACGAGTGGCGCAAGGTGCTGCGCGCCAACATCGAGGGGGCTTATGCCGCGATTCAGGCGGTGGTGCCGTCGATGCGCGAGCGGCGCTGGGGCCGCATCGTCAACGTGTCCTCCGGCCTCGCGGTGAACGGCATGCCCGGCTCGTCGGCGTACTCGGCGGCCAAGTCGGCGCTGCACGGGCTCACCCGCTCGCTCTTCAAGGAGCTCGCGCCGGCGGGCATCCTGACGAACGTGGTCATGGCCGGCCTGACGCTCACCGATCACGCGCGCGACGCGATCCCCGCGGCGATGCTCGACCACGTCGCGCAGTCCTCGCCGATCAAGCGCCTGCCCACGCCGGCGGAGGTCGCGACGACGATCGCTTTCCTCGCGTCCGCCGCCAACACGACGGTGAATGGGGAGATCCTCCTGTCGAGCGGCGGACACGCGTAGCGATCGGACGGACTCCAGCGGCACGCCTCATCGCGGTGACGCACCGCGTCCTCCGGGCTGTCGCCGGTTGCGCGATCTCGAGGCGCGAATACCATCGCTCGCCGACGATGGCGGTGCTGACGATCGAGCAAGCGGCGGGCCCGCTCCGGGAGGTGTACCGGGAGGGCCGACTCATCCCTTTTCTCGGCGCCGGCTTCTCTGCGCCGCTCCAGCTGCCGATGTGGAGGGAGCTCATGGGCTGGATGGGCGAGGCGCTCGGCTTCGAGCCAGCGCTCTTCGAGCTGCACGGCCTGCCGTCCCAGCTCGCCGGCTTCTTCGCGCGGGAGCGCGAGGGCGGGCTCGTGAGCTTCATCGCGGAGATGCGCGCCCAGTTCCACGCGCGCGAGGTCGACGAGCGCCGCCGGAGCTCGCCGCAGCACAAGGCGCTCGCGCGCCGTCACTTCCCGACGATCTACACGACCAACTTCGAGCACCACATCGAGGAGGCGCTGCGGGACGCGGGCAAGGAGGCCATCGCGCTCTCCACGTTCGACGACTTCGCGCGCTGCCCCGCGAGGGGCGCGTGCCAGGTCATCAAGTTCCACGGCGACCTCGAGTGGCCCGAGACCCTGGTGCTGACGGAGTCTCAGTATTTCAGCCGGCTCCGGCTCGAGGCGGCCCCCGATCAGCGCCTGCGCGCCGATCTGCTCAGCAACAGCTTCCTTTTCCTCGGCTACAGCTTCAGCGACGTGGACATCCGGTACGTGTGGTATCGGATGGAGCAGATGCGGATCGAGGGCGCCCCGCCCGGCGCGAAGCGGGCGCCGCACCGCCGCTGCTTCTGGGCGACGTTCGGCGCCGGGCTCGTGCAGCCGGCGCTCCTCGAGGACTGGCACATCGACGTGATCGAGCTGGATCCGAACGACAAGACGAAGAGCGTGGTGGAGCTGCTCAACGCGCTGGACGGGTGAAGGGCGGTGGCGGTGGTGTATTTCGTCTCCTCGAACGAGCGCAAGATCGAGGACATGGCGCATGTGTGGAAGGGCGGTGAGACGCCGCTTCGTATCCTCCAGCTCGACGTGCCCGAGGTCCTGTCCTCGGATCTCGACATGGTCGTGCGGGAGAAGGCCATCGCCGCCTACCGGCTGGCGCTGGTGCCGCTGTTCGTGGAGCACGGCGGGCTCTTCATCGATCACCTGAACGGCTTCCCCGGCCCGCTGGTGAAGCCCTTCTGGGAGCGGCTCCAGGGCAGGATCTGCGCGCTGATCCCCGCGGGGCTCTCCCGCGCCGCGCGCGTCGTCCAGAAGGTGTGTTACTGCGACGGCCGGACGCTCCGCGTCTACTCGGGCACGAGCCTGGGCGAGATCGCGTGCGAGCGTCGGGGCGACGCGGGCATCGACTGGGAGCCGATGTTCATTCCGGCAGGGCACACGCGGACGCTCGGGCAGATGCCGCGCGAGGAGCGGCTCCGCTGCTCGGCGAGCGCGGAGGCGCTGAGGGCGTTCCGGAGCGACATCGGGCTGTGAGCGCGCGGGGGGCGCGGGGCGGGGGGAGCGTCCTCTGGGGGAGCGCCGTCTCGGCGCGGGATCGGCCTCTGGGCGTGGGCGCGCCGCTCCAGAATACATGCGCCGGGCGGGGCGTTGAGGCGGGCGTGATCCCGTTGCCTCGCCTCGCGTTTCCGGCGCCCGGGCGCGTCGTTCGTCTCACGGTGATGACCCTGCTGCTGCTCGTGCTCGCGGGAGGCGCGGCGCTCGGGGGGGCGCGGCTCTGGGTCGGTCGGTCGGCCGAGATCTACCGCGATGCCGGCGCCGTGCCGCCGCGCGAGGTCGCCATTGTCCCGGGCGCGCTCGTGTGGCCCGACGGCACCCCGTCGCCGGTGCTCGCGGATCGCCTCGCCGCGGCGCTCGAGCTGCACCGCGCCGGCAAGGTGCGGCGCATCCTGGTCTCGGGAGACCACGGGCGCGTGGATTACGACGAGCCCAACGCGATGCGCGCCTGGCTCGTGCGCCGCGGCGTGCCTTCCGGGGACGTGTTCATGGACCACGCAGGCCTGCGCACCCTCGACACGATGCAACGCGCCGCGCGCGTCTTCGGCGTGCGCGACGCCGTGGTGTGCACGCAGGCGTTCCACCTGCCGCGCGCCCTGTACCTCGCGCGCGCCGCCGGGTTCCCCGCGGTGGGGTACGCCGCCGACCGGCGCGTCTATGCGAACGCCGAGCGCGACGCTCAGCGCGAGCTCCTGGCCACGGCGCTGACGCTCCTCGATACCTTGTCGGGCCGGGGCCCGCGCTTCCTCGGGCCGCCGGTGCCCATCGACGGCGACGCGCGCGCCTCGCACGACGCGTGGACTCGCGGGCTCGTCGCGCGGTGACGTCGTGACTCGCGCGTTCGCCTGGATTGGGCGAGGCGCTTGACTTCCAGAGAGCGCTGGAGTTCCTACGCTGGAGCGGGCGGGCCGAGGGGGCGGAGATCTCGATGTCGGAGTCCGCCCCTTAGTCTCCCAGGTTGTCCCCGGTTGGCGGCGCGTGGAGGAGAGTCATGGAGTTCAGGTTGCTTGGCGGGTCAGGGTTCAGGGTTCCGGTGCTGAGCCTCGGGACAGGGTCGTTCGGCGGAGCCGATGAGTTCTTCAAGAGCTTCGGGTCGAGCGACGTGGCCGAGGCGACGCGGCTGGTCGACATCTCGCTCGAGGCGGGGATGAACATGTTCGATACGGCCGATGCTTACTCGGGCGGGCTGGCCGAGGAGATCCTCGGCCACGCGATCAAGGGCAGGCGGGATCAGGTCATCATTTCGACGAAGGCGACCTTTCGAGTCGGCCCGGGCCCGAACGACGTCGGCTCCTCGCGGTATCATCTGATCCGCGCGGTGGAGAGGAGCTTGCGCCGGCTGCAGACGGATTACATCGATTTCTTCCAGCTCCATGCCTTCGACGCGCTCACGCCGCTCGAGGAGACGCTCGGGACGCTGGACGACCTCGTGCGCGCGGGGAAGATCCGCTACCTCGGTTGCTCGAATTTCTCTGGCTGGCACCTGATGAAGTCGCTGGCTCTGGCGGAGAAGTACGGTCTATCGCGGTTCGTGGCGCACCAGGCGTATTACTCGCTGATCGGGCGCGATTACGAGTGGGAGCTGCTGCCGCTGGCGATCGACCAGAAGGTGGGCACGGTGGTCTGGAGCCCGCTCGGCTGGGGGCGGCTGACGGGGAAGATCCGGCGCGGGCAGCCGCTGCCGGAGGTCAGCCGCCTCCGGAACAAGCAGGTGATCGACGCTGGGCCGCCGATCGACGACGAGTACCTCTACCGCGTGGTCGACGCGCTCGACGAGGTGGCGAAGGAGACCGGCAAGACCGTGGCGCAGATCGCGATCAACTGGCTGCTGCAGCGGCCGACCGTCGCGACGGTGATCATCGGCGCCCGGAACGAGGAACAGCTGCGGCAGAACCTCGGGGCGGTCGGCTGGAAGCTGACGGCGGAGCAGGTCGCGAAGTTGGACGAGGCGAGCAAGACGAGGTTGGCGTACCCGTACTTCCATCAGGCTACATTCCAGCAAGAGCGAATTCCGCCCATTGTGGGGTGAGCGCCGGGGAGGGCGCTGAAGTGATGGGGGGCGACTGGGGTAGGGTAGGTTATTGTGGTTGTTTGTGGTCTCTGGGGCGAGGAGACTCAACCTGGAGGAGGCTCAACCTGGGTCGGGTGGATGGGCCTCAACCTGGATCGGGTAGCTGCTGTAAATTTTGTGAAAAATCTCACCTCCGCGAGGGCTTAACCAGGTTCACCTCGGTGAGAGTTCAACCCGGGTGGATGGCGTTGGGTCGGGTGGGGGCGGGTGGGGGGCTCGACCCGGGTCGAGCAACGCAACGTAGGTAGCCGCAACCTCGGTCGGGCAGCCGCGACCTGGGCCGCTCGGGGCCAGGTCGTGCAACCTGGGTCGGGTCGCAACCCGGGTCGGGTCGCGCGCAACCTGGGTCGGGTCGCGGGTAGCGGGTGGCGGTATGCGTCCCGGGCATGCACACTCCGCACCGTGCTCATCCTCTGTGACTTTGACGGAACCATCACCAGCGATGACCTGACGAACCGGATCTGGGACGCTCATCTCCGCTACGACTGGCGGCAGGTGCTGCTCTCGCCCGCGGGGGGCGAAGAGCTCACGGCGCTGGAGCTCCTCCGCCGTGGATACGCCGACGTCGATCGACCGGAAGCCGAGCTCCTCGCCGAGCTGCGACCCCACGCCGCGCTACGCCCCGGCGTCGAGGACCTGCTCTCATTGTGCGCCCGCCGGGGGTGGATCTTCCACGTGGTCAGCCACGGCTTGCCGTTCTATATCCGCGAGTTCCTGCCGCCCGGCACCGCGTTCTCCTGCTTCGATGCCGTCTTCGACGGGCGCTGGCGCGTCACCGTGCCAGCGGCGGTGACGCTCGGCCCGGGAGACGACTTCAAGATCCGCGTGCTCGACCAGCTGAAGGCGGCAACCGGCGAGACCGCGACGGTTTACATCGGCGACGGCCGCCTGGACTACCCGGCGGCGCGGTGCTGCGACCGCGTGTTCGCCGTGCGGGGCAGCGCCCTCGACGCGCTCTGCGCTCGCGACGGCGTGCCGTGCACACCGTTCGAGCGCTTCGGCGAGATCTGCGCAGCGCTCGATCACCAGAGCGCAGTTGACGAGCGGCGCGCGCCGTAGGCCGCCGCTTCCTGGACATCCACCGCCGCGCCGCCGTCAACTCGCGCCGGCGGCACGCGCGCCGTGACGGAGTCGCCCCCGCGCAGCCCGAGCGTCGCGCCCGGCGAGCCGCCGGCCCATGGCGCCATCGCGTGAGCTCCAGGGCACACCCGCAGACCCGGCATCCCGCTGCTCGACGGCGAGCGATGGCGCCGCGGCGGCAGCAAACGAAAAGCAAACGATGCCGTCGTTGACTTGAGGCCTGTCCAGGCTATCTCATGACAGCTTGTCTTTTTTGAAACAACGTAAGTGACCCGTCCATCTTGTCTCCTGCGCGGCGGCGCCCGCGCCTCGGGCGGCCCGCAGAACGCCCCGCCGTTCTCCGGACGTCCGCACCGGAGGTGAGCAGCGCGCAAGGAAACGTGGGCGTGAATGACCTATGAGCAGCGGCCCGCGAGGGCCAGCAGGAGGAGATCTCATGAACAGGCGAGTGATCTGCGTGGCAGCTCTGATGTCCGTTGCGGCGTGCAGCGATACTCCGGACGCCGAGGTGGATGTAGGGATCGAGCACGAGCAGAGCGCCGTCGCGTTCGGCGGTCGAGGGGTGGTGGTCATCCACAAGGACGCCTGGGGGATGTCCCACGTCAGCGCGCGAGACGAGGACGTTGCGTATGCCGGCCTATGTTACGCGACGGCGCGCGACCGCCTCTTCCAGATGGATGTGAACCGTCGGAGCGCTCAGGGGCGCCTCGCGGAGATCTACGGCGCCGGCGACGGCGACAGCATCCTGGGCCAGGATCTCCTCGCGCGCGCGCAGAACCTGACCGCGTTCGCGGCCGCCCGCTACGCAGAGGCGGCGCCGCGGACGAAGCGCGTCCTCAGGGCCTGCGCCGATGGCGTGAACGAGTACATCGCCAAGGCGAAGGCGTCGAGGGGCGGCCTGCCACTCGAGTTTCAGATCCTGGGCTACGAGCCGGAGGCGTGGACGCCGGAGGACAGCGTCCTCGCTTATATCCAGGTAGGGGTCACCTTCGACACGCTGACCTGGTTCACCAAGCTCGAGCGCGCGGCCGTGGCGGGCATCGCAGGGCCGGAGGTCGCGGCGACGTTGATCAAGGAGGCCTCCGACGAGGTATCGATGTTCGACGCCGACGGCGACTTGACGCCGCTCGAGCGGTTCCTGGTGCCGCCCGGCCCGAGCGAGCCGACGGCGACCATCGTCCATCGGCCGCCGCCGTCTCCGCTGCTCGGTCCGCGCGCGCTCACGCAGCAGCTGCGGAGCATGGCGCCGGCGGGCGGGCGCGCGAGCAATGCCTGGGCGGTGGACGGGCACCGCACCTCGACCGGTAAGCCGCTCTTGGCGACCGATCCGCACTTCCCCCACGCGACGCCGTCCGCGGTCTATGTGGCGCAGCTCGAGGTGACCGGCCGATACAGCGTGACGGGCTGGATGATCCCTGGGTTCCCCGGGTTCATCAGCGGCCACACCCAGAAGATCGCATGGGTGCCGACCTACTCGCTGTTTGACAGCGTGGATCTGTACGTAGAGACGCTCCGCGAGGGGAGCGGCGGGGGCGAGGAGGTCTTGCACGAGGGCGAGTGGCGCCCGGTCACCACGCGCGTCGAGACCCTCCATGTGAAGGGGGGAGAGGACGTGGTGCGGACGTTCCGCACGACGTCCCACGGCCCCATCCTCAACGACGGCGTGGACGGGCTGGAGGCGTTCGGCGCGCTCGCCCTCAAGTCGATTGCGGGGCAGAAGGAGTGGAAGGTCGACGGCTACTTCGAGATGCCGGCGGCGCAGAACTGGGGGCAGTTCAGGCGGGCGGCGCTGAGGCAGGGGATCGGCTGGAACTTCATCTTCGCGGATTACGAGGGCGCGCATGGCCACATCGGCTACCAGAACTCGGGGCTCGCGCCGCAGCGAGAGAGCCCGGACAACGCGCTCTACCCGGTGCCGGGCGAGGGCGGGCACGAATGGACGGGGTACGCGACCGACGCCGAACTGCCGTCGGTGTACGATCCGCCTTCGCACATCCTGGTGACGGCGAACAACCGGATGGTCCCGCGCGATTATGCGCCTGAGGGGCGGCGGGTCCACCTCGCGAACTACTGGGACATGCCGTGGCGCGCGCAGCGGATCGCGACGCGGCTCGCATCTGCGACGGAGCCGCTCACGCCGCAGGACATGGCGTCGATCCAGCTCGACACGCAGACGACGATCGGCGTGCCGCTGCGCGACGGCTACCTGGCGGCGCTCGGGCGCGCCGGGTTGCCGGCGGGGGATCCGAGCGCCGCGGCGGCGGTTGCGGCGCTCGAGGCGTGGGACGGGAACGCGGCGGCGAGCAGCCAGGGGGCAGCCGTGTACGAGATGCTCACGCTGATCCTGCTGCGCAACACGGTACGAGGCGTGATCGGGCCCGAGGAGTACGCGCTTTTCGCGCCCAACGTGTTCCTCACGAACCAGCTCAGCGGGCTGATGGATGTGCTCGATAACCCGCGGGCGCCGTACTTCGGCATCCGCGATGGTGTCGATCCGGTCGCTGCGCGGGACGAGGCGGTGCGGGTCGCCCTGAGCGAGGCGAACGTGATGCTCCGCGACGCCTTGGGCGAGGACGTGAGCGCCTGGACTTGGGGAAGCATGCATGAGCTGACCTACAATCACCCGCTCGCGGGGGAGGACGATCGTTTCCGGATCGGGACCTTCCCGGCGACCGGCGATGTGGAGACGGTGAACCTCGGCGGGTGGTTCGCGAAGGTCGGGATCCTGGCGCTTTCGCCGGACGACTTCGAGGCCGCTGGCGGCGTGCGGGCGGCGCTGACTCAGGACGCGCTCAGCGCGACGCGGTTGGTCTGGAACCTGGCGCCGCTCGAGGGATCGCTCGGGGTGATGAGCACCGGCTTCAGCGGGGATCCGCGCTCGCGCCACTTTGCGGATCACGCGGCGGCGTGGAGGGCAGGGGAGATTTTTCCAATCCAGTGGCGATGACCTCGGGCCGATCGGACCGGGCGACATGACCGTGGGGGCGACCTGACCGTCAAGGCATGGCGGAGACGGGGGCGGGTCCAACTTGACCGGGCCAACCTGACCGTGGTTGGAATCCTGCCGGGTTGACCGGACCAACCTGACCGTGGTTGGAATCCTGCCGGGTCGACCTAGACCACCTGACCACCTGATCGTGGTTGGGTCGACCTGACCGCGGGGGCGACCGTGACCGTGGTGGAGGGGATCGACCTGACCTTGGTTGCGGTAGGCGGCGGTCGGCGGAGGCTGCGTTGGCGGGCATTCTGACCGAGGTTGTGTTGGGCGTGGGCGGGGACAGGGGGCCTGGCCGTGTGTACTGGCGCGAGCAGGCAGTGCGGCTCGGGCTGGCGGACGCGCGGTGAGGGGTGGCGGCCGCCACCTGCGGAACCACATCAACTCATCCAAATCGCGGCGTTTCACGCCTGGCACGGAGCTTGGTTACATCGCAATGCATGAGCCAGCCCCGCTCGATCGTACCAGGCGCTACGTACCTGCTCACCCGCCGCGTCCTGCGCCGCCACCTGCTGCTGCGTCCCGACGCCGCCATCACCCAGCTCGTGCTCTACTCGCTTGCCGTGTCAGCACGTCGTTTTGGCATCCAGGTACACGCGCTGTGCGCCATGTCCACCCACCTTCATCTTGTCATCACCGATATCAAGGGAGAATTGCCGTTATTCCTGCAGCTTTTTCATCGCCTCGTCGCGCTCGGGACGAAGGTGTTGCGGGCGTGGGAAGGTCCGATGTGGGGACCCGAGCCGACCAGTGTTGTGCACCTGATGACGCCCGAGGCCGTGGTGGAAAAAATAGCATACACGCTGGCCAATCCGGTGGCGGCGGGCCTGGTGAGGCGCGGGCGCGATTGGCCAGGCGCGAAGGTGCTCGTCGACGACTTAGGCCGTGGCACCCTGCGCGCCCAGCGTCCAGCCGTGTACTTCAACCCGGCCAATCCGCGGTGGCCCGACGAGGCGACCCTGCCGTTGGCGCTACCGCCGGGCGTCACCCCGGACACCGCCGACAGCTTTCGCCGGGCAGTCGGGGCGGAGCTCGAGCGGCAGGAGGCGCTGGCGTACGCCGAGGTGCAGCAGCGTGGCTATGATGTCCTCGGCGCCGAGCGCGCGCGCAACGTCTCGCCTTATGAGCGCGCTACGAGCCGCGAGCCGCTGCGCGACCGCAACCCGACGTTTGCGGTGGGCCGGGGGCAGCCGGGGGCTTGGGAGCGTGCGGCCACTACGGTGCGTGCTTTTCGTGCTGCCTACCGGGACGCACTCGTCCGCTGGCGTCTCGGCGTGCGCGACGTGGTTTTCCCTGCGGGAACATGGTGCATGCGTGTACTGCACGCCGCCTCGATCGAGACCTGCGTCCTCATCGTGTAAGCGGCTCAAGACAATCGGAGCTACGAGGGGGGCGGTTTGAGCTGACCTCAGCCCCGGGTCTACTGGATCACGGGATCGCGGCTCTGCGCGGTGAGCTGCATCTGAGGGCCACGTTATCGGTGAGTTCGTGGTGAGCGGTGGGAGGTGATCTGACGTTTGCCTTCTCCGCTTCACGTACCCCGGTGGCCTTCCTGCGTTCCGGGTCGCTCCGAGTCAGGCCTCAGGCTAGGTCACGTCCTGGATTGCCCCGAGTGCTGTCCAGATTTTCCTGGCTGCTGGCCTGGTGCCGAGCAACCTGGGCAGGAGCTCGGCCAAATGACGCCCGGACACCGAACGAGTAACAGAAGGATCTACCTCCTTGACCTGACCTGGTCGGGTTGCTCCTCATGGACCGGGCCGGGCTGCTGTTGAGCAACCTGGGTCGGGTCGCCCCTCCTCGACGGGTCACCTCCTTGACGTAGGCTGGCGCCGCACCAGACGACCGAGGGATGACGGAAACCAGCGAACACGACCTACGGGAGGTCTGCGTTGAACCCGAACGTGAGTAAGTTAACAAAAAATCACATCTCTGCCCCGCCTACGCTGGGGAGCCAGGAGGCTCGCGACACACTCTTCGCGGCGAGGGCGAGATCGATATGCGCCCCCGAACTGTTCGGCCATCGGCCCCGGCTTGAACTCGGTGCTCCAACCACGGCGCGCTCGCACCATCTTGCTCGCCCCACCAGATCTGTGCTCCTCCGTCGTCAAGTGCGCGACATCACGCTGCAACAGGGGACGCTTCACGCAAAGCCCGCGGCTGCCGCTCAGTGCCAGCGCCTCTCGCCGTAGTTGGCACGCTTGCTGCTCGTTCTCGTTAGGGATGGACGGTTCACAGGTGAATGAGGAACAGGAGAGATCACATGACAGCGACGACAGTTGGAGCTGAGAGCATCACCGTGAGGGCCTGTGGTGTCACCGACGTTGGGCGGGTGCGGAAGAACAACGAGGACACGCTCCTCATCGCGCACCTCTCGTCGGTCGCAAAGACCGCACCGCCTGCCCATACGGTCACCTTCGAGGCCGCCTATCCCGTCCTGCTCGCCGTCTCCGATGGCATGGGCGGCGCGGCGGCCGGCGAGATCGCGAGCGCCCTCGTGGTCGAGTCGCTCCGTCGGGCGATGGCTACGGCGCGCGGCAACTGGGACGATGCAACCCGGGTGGCCGTGGAGCGCGCGAACCGCGAGGTGTGGCAAGCCTCGCATCAACCTGGTCGCCATGGCATGGGGGCGACGCTCACGGCGGTCTGCGTGCACGGCCCCGAGGCGCACATCGCCGAGGTGGGCGACTCGCGTGCCTATCTGATCCGGAGCGGCCGCATCCGCCAGATCACCCACGACCAGAGCTTCGTGCAGGTCCTCCTCGACGCCGGCATGATCCAGCCTGAGGACGCGGAGCAGCACCCCATGAGGAGCATGCTCCTGCAGGCGATGGGCCTGGACCCCGACGTAAAGGCCAGCGTCGCGCGGCTCGAGCTGCGCCGCAATGATCGCCTCCTGCTTTGCTCGGACGGACTCTCGAACAAGCTCTCGGCCGAGGACATGCTCGCCGTGATCGAGCAAGGTCCCTCGCTAGAAGCGGCGTGCGAGCGGCTCGTCGCGCTCGCCAACCAACGCGGTGGGGAGGACAACATCACCGCCATTGTTGCCGAGCTCTACGGCGATGGCCTCATGCTGCCGATGAGGGGCGAGAAGGTGACGCAGACGCTCCACACCGTCGCGGAGTTCGAGCCGCCTAAGAAGCTGTGAGGGCAGCGCTCCACGCACGACCGTCACACCGCGCGCGTCACGCGCACCACCTTAATCAGAAAATTTCAGCAACTCGGATAGCTGGCGCCTAGGCAGGGGAGTGACCGTTGCGGGCGGAATACTGGTCAGGGCGGTGCCTCGCCCGGGTTAGCAACTACGGTGCCTCGGGGGGGGAACGCAATCGCGGTGCCTCGGGTGGAACGCAACCACGGTGCGGGTGACTACGGGTCCGCAACCACGGTGCCTCGATGGGGAGCGCAACCACGGTGCGGGTGGCTGGTCGCTGGCGGAGTGGGAACGCAACCACGGTGCGGGTGGCTCGGGTGGCTGGCAGGGTGGGAACGCAACCACGGTGCGGGTGGCTCGGGTGGCTGGCGGGGTGGGAACGCAACCACGGTGGGCTGGTGGCTGGGTGAGCACGCAACACGGGGTGCGCGCGGCTGGTGGGCACACAATTCCAGGATACAGCCGTTCCGGACAGATCTACAGCCCTTGACCCCCACCAGCCTCGCGCCCCCCCTCCATCCAAAAGCCCGGCCCACCCGGACCCTCACTGATGTCGCGCGCCCCCGCTCACGTGTGCTACGGGCGGACGGTATCCCAGGAGAGCCCACATGACGTCAGGTCCCTTCCGCGGTGTTGCCTTCGACTTGGACGGGACCCTGCTGCGATCCGACCACTCGATCTCCGCGGAGATGCGGTCCTTGTGCTCCACGCTGGCCGCCCAGGGCGTCCTGCTGACGTTGATCAGCTCGCGGCCACCCCGCTCCGTGGAGCAGCTCGCCCATGCCCTGGGCATCGGCGGCCCCTGGGCGGCTCTGAACGGCGCCCTCATTTTCGGCGCCGGCGGTGTGATACTCGACCGCTCACCGCTGCCGGAGCGCACCGTCCAGCACATCCTGGCGCGCCATGGACGCGGCGACAGCATCAGCGTGAACCTCTATTCCGGGTTCGACTGGATCGTTCATGCCATGGACCGGCGCGTCGCGGCCGAGGCCGAGATCGTGGGCTTCCTGCCCTCGATCGACCCCGGATTCGCAAGCCGCCCCGTCACCGAAAAGATCCTGCTCATCACCGACGCGGAGCGCTGCGCCGCCGCGCAGCTCGCCCAAGAGCTCGCGGCGTTCGACGAGGGCATCGCGGTCGCGCGCTCCAAGGAGAACTACATCGAGATCACCCGCCGCGCTATCGACAAAGGTCGCGCGCTCTCATTCATCGCCGCCTCCCGCGGGCTGTCGGCCCGCGACATGGTGGCGGCCGGCGACGGCGAGAACGACATCCCCATGTTGAAAGCCTCCGGCTTCCCCATCGCGATGGGACACAGCCCGCAGTCGCTCAAAGAGGTGGCCGAGCTCATCGTCGGCAGCAACGACGACGACTCGCTCACAAAAGCTGTCGGTCGTGCCTTCGGCGTGACCTCGCCTCGCTGACGTCCGTCAAGCGAAGGCGGAGCCTCTGTCCGTCCGGCCGTCTGTACTCGGCGTCGCCTCGCGAGCGCGCCCCTCCATCAGGCGCGGACATGCCTGGGCTCACTGCCAGTCCAATGAAGGCGATGTCGGCGCATCATCGGCCGAGATCGGCGCGTACACCGTAGGCGATCATTCGATGTAACCGTCCTCCCTGCTCCCGCGTGCTCGTCGGATCGCAGCGCGTCATCCCGCTCCTGACGCCGCTTCTGGTATTGAAGAAACTCACGGTTCAGGAGGTACGTTCATGGTTCGACGACGACGAGCGCTCAATACCCCCATTGCCGCGTTGCTCGCGCTTCCGCTCTCGTCGCTGCTGCTGCATTGCGGCGACGACGAGTCCACGACGCCGGTGGAGACCACGGCCGGCTCCGCCTCGACGACCGCCGCCACCACGGGCGCCGGCGGCGAGGCGGGGGCGACGGCCAGCGGCGGCGGCGGCGGCGGCGGCGGCGGCGGCGGCGGCGGCGGCGGCGGCGCGTTGCCCGACCTGGATCCGACGCTCGAGTGGTACGGCGACAACCGGCAGCGGCTCGACGCCCTGATCGACGAGCTCGGCGCGCTGAACCCCGCCTACGACCCCGACAAGAAGCCGGTCAGCGTGTTCGACTGGGACAACACCGTCATCAAGAACGACGTCGGCGACGCGACGCTGTTCTGGATGCTGCTCCACGACAAGGTCCTCCAGCCGCCCGACGGGAACTGGGCGCTGACGAGCCCCTACCTCACCGACGCCGCGGTCGCCGCGCTGGGCGACGCGTGCGGCCCCGCGGCCGATCCGGGCGAACCGCTGCCCACGAGCACGTCGGCCGCCTGCGCGGACGAGATCCTGAGCGTCTATGTCGACCACGAGACGACGGGCGGCGACGCCGCCTTCTCCGGCTACAACCACCGCACCATCGAGCCCGTGTACGCCTGGTTCGCGCAGCTCGGGGCGGGCTACGCGCCGGACGAGATCGCCGCCTTCGCCGCCGCCGCGATCCAGGAGAACCTCGCGGCCGAGGAGGGCGCCGTCCAGACCGTCGGCACGCGCGAGCGGCTGACCGCCTGGCTCAGGATCTACGAGCCGATCCGGGACCTCATCGACACGATGCAGAAGAACGGCTTCGACGTCTGGGTCGTCTCCGCCTCCCCGCAATCGGTGGTCGAGCCGTTCGCGGCCATGGTGAACATCGCCGCGGACCACGTGATCGGCATCCGGCAGGTGGCCACCGATAACGGCACGCTGACGTACGATCTCCAGGGCTGCGGCCCGATCCCCGACGGCACCAACGACGGCGCCGGCAGCTTCACGGGGAACAGCATGATCACCTACATCGAGGGCAAGCGGTGCTGGATCAACAAGGTCATCTTCGGCGACGCGGGCCCGACCGCGTTCCAGAGGAACCCGGACCTGTCGAAGCGGCCCGCCTTCGGAGCCGGCGACTCGGACACCGACCTGAGCTTCCTCCAGGACTCGACCGGGCTCAGGCTCGCGATCAACCGCAACAAGAAAGAGCTGATGTGCAACGCGTACAGGAACTACGCCGGCACCTGGCTGATCAACCCGATGTTCATCAGCCCGCGGGGCCGCCTCGACGCCGGTTACGCGTGCTCGACCAGCGCCTGCGTGGACGCGGCCGGCGAGCCCGTCCCGTGCCTCGACGAGGCCGGCGAGGTCATCCCGGATCAGGCTGACAACGTCTACTGATCTTCACCCCCGCTCTCCGCGCTGACCACGCTGGTCCGGGCGGCTCCCGTCGCGGAGAGTTTGCGCATCGGGGCAGCGCGATGCGGCGCCTCGACGCGCGCCCGCTCGGCAGGCGCATCCGTCTGCGCGACGCCGCGTACCACGTGACGGACCCGCGCCCCGCGGCACGCGTCATGCTTTTTGCAAGTGCACATCCCCATCCTGCCAACGGGCTCTGCCATGACTGCACTCTGCAACGACCCCGGCGATGGCGCCCCCGCCGCCCTCCTCCGGGACGACACCACCCGGCTGCACGAGGAGTTCCTCCTGCTCGCCGCCCACGAGATCAGGACGCCGCTCACCTCGCTGCTCCTCCAGCTCCAGCTGACGAAGCGGATGAGCGAGCGCGAGCCGGAGAACACCCCGGCGTGGGCCGCGACGATGCTGGCCGTCTTCGATCGTCAGCTCGGTCGGCTGGCGAGGTTGTGTGACGACATGCTCCAGGTGTGGCGCGTCACACCGGGCTCGTCCGTCCACCGCGCGCCCGCCTGCGAGCCGGTCGACCTCGCGGCGCTCGTCCGGGAGGCGGTCGCGGCCGCGGTCGCGCAGCGGCCGGCCGCACGCGGCGCGATCGCGATCGCGATCGCGGCCGACGGGGCGGTGGTCGGCCGGTGGGATCGGGCCCAGCTCGAGCGTATGGCGTTCCACCTGGTCAAGAACGCGATCACCTTCGGCGAGGACAAGCCGATCACCATCGAGGTGCGGGCGACGCGCGCGCACGCCCGGCTCATCGTGCGCGACCACGGCATAGGGATCGCGCGGGAGGACCAGCAGCGGATCTTCGCGCGGTTCGAGCGGGCGGTCCCGGTCGATCGCTTCGGCGGCCTGGGGCTCGGCCTGTACATCGCGCACGCGGCGGCGCGCGCGCACGGCGGCGCGATCCGCGTCGAGAGCGAGATCGGCCGGGGCGCCGCGTTCATCGTCGACCTCCCCCTCGCGCCGCGGTCGCCCGAGCACGTCCACCGCGGGCGCGCTCCCGGCGCGGCCCGCGCGCTCCCGTCGCGGCGCGCCCTCGCCCGGCGCGCGCCCGAGCTGCCGCGCGCCGAGCACCTCCGGCTCGCCCACCTCCGGCTCGCCCACCGTCGCCCGCCCCCGTGACACGCCCGCCCGATGGCGCGCCCGCCCGGTGATGCGCCCGCGCCCGGCCGCCGGCCGTGCTCGTCGCGGCTCGCCCGGCCGCCGCCCGCGCCCGGTCAGCCCTCGAGGAACCGGACCAGCAGGCGAAGCCCGATGTCCTGGCTCTTCTCGGGGTGGAACTGCGTCGCGGTCACGTTGTCCCGCTCGATCGCCGCGGTGATCCGGTGCGGGCCGTGCTCCGTCGTCGCGGCGACCAGCGCCGGATCGCTCGGGACGGCGTGGTAGCTGTGGACGAAGTAGACGAACGGGCTCTCCCCCGAGAGCACCCCGAGCGGGCCCGCGGTCTCCCGCGTGAGCGCGACGCGGTTCCACCCCATGTGGGGGATCTTGATCCCGGCCGCGGCCCCGGCGGCCCCCGGCGCCGCCTCGGCCGGCGCCGGGGTGAGGCGCTTCACGATCCCGGGGAACACCCCGAGCCCGCGCGCGCCCTCCGCCTCCTCGCTCGCGTCGAAGAGCGCCTGCATGCCGAGGCAGATCCCGAGGTACGGCGTGCCCTTCTGGATCTGCGCGCGCAGCGCCTCACCGATGCCGGCCGCGAGCGCGGCCGCGCAGTTGCGGAAGGCGCCCTGGCCGGGCACCACGACCTTGTCGGCCCGCGCGATGGCGTCCGGATCGCCGGTGCGCGTCACCGCGCACGGCGCGCCGGCGTCCCCGGCGGCCTGGAGCAGCGCCCGCTCCACCGAGCGCAGGTTGCCCATGCCGAAGTCGACGAGCGCGATCGATTGCATGATCAGAGGCTCCCCTTCGTGGACGGGATGCCGGCGACGCGCGGCTCGATCCGGGTCGCCTTCATCAGCGCTTTCGCGAACGATTTGAAGCAGATCTCGACGATGTGGTGCAGGTTGTCCCCCTCGATCAGGCGGACGTGGAGGTTCGCGCCCGCCCCGCGCGCGAAGCCCTCGAAGAACACGGGGGCGAGCTCGACGTCCCAGGTGCCGAGCTTCGCCTTCGGCAGGGGCACGCGCCAGACGAAGTACGGCCGCCCGGAGAGATCCAGCGCGCACTGCGCGAGCGCCTCGTCCATGGGGAGCGTCGCCTCGCCGTAGCGCGCGATGCCCGCCTTGTCGCCGAGCGCCTGCTGCACGGCCGCGCCCAGGGTGATGCCGCAGTCCTCGGTCGTGTGGTGGCCGTCGATCTCGACGTCCCCCTCGGCGTGGATCGTGAGATCGAACAGCCCGTGGCGGGCGATCTGATCGAGCATGTGCGTGAGGAAGGGCAGCGGCGTCTTGATCGACGAGCGGCCCTGGCCGTCGAGATCGATCTCGATGCGGATGTCGGTCTCGCGCGTCTTGCGCTCGACCTTGGCGGTGCGGGGCATGGCGCGTAGCGTAGTCGCCCCGGGCGGCCGTGGGGAGGCCTTGGAGGCCGGCGCGGGATCGCCTAAGGTGGCGCAGATGGGCGGCGTGCCCGCCGCAGGAGCTTGCGTGAGCGCACCGGTTGCCGAAGGTCAGGTTCTCTCGGGGAAATACCGGGTCGAGCGCATCCTCGGGCAAGGCGGCATGGGGGTGGTCCTCGCCGCGATGCACGAGCAGCTCCATCAGCGGGTCGCCATCAAGCTGCTCCACCCCGGCGCGTCGGCCGAGATGGTCGAGCGCTTCGAGCGCGAGGCGCGCGCGGCCGTGCGGCTGAAGAGCGAGCACGTCGCGCGCGTGCTCGACGTCGGGACGCTCGACACGGGCGCGCCGTTCATGGTGATGGAGTACCTCGAGGGGAGCGATCTCCAGCAGACGCTGCGGGAGCGGGGCCCGCTCGAGGTCGACGAGGCGGTGGCTTACGTGCTCGAGGCGTGCGAGGCGATCGCCGAGGCGCACGCGGCCGGCATCATCCACCGCGACCTCAAGCCGGCGAACCTCTTCCTGACGCGCGGGGCCGACGGCAGCGACATGGTGAAGGTGCTCGATTTCGGCATCTCCAAGGCCCTCGCGGAGCCGTCCGCGGCCGGGGGTGAGCCGGCGCTCGGCCTGACGAGGACGGCGATGGTGCTCGGATCGCCGCTCTACATGTCGCCCGAGCAGATGCGCTCGGCGCGCACGGTCGACGCGCGCGCGGACATCTGGTCGCTCGGCGCCATCCTTTACCAGCTGCTCACGTGCCGCGTGCCCTTCGACGCGACGTCGCTCTCCGAGCTCATCCTGATGATCAACAGCGACCCGCCGCCGCCCCCGAGCGCGCACCGGCCCGACCTGCCGCCCGGCCTCGAGGCGGCGATCCTGCGCTGCCTCGAGAAGGACACGGCGAAGCGCTTCCGGTCGGTCGCGGAGCTCGCGAGCGCGATCGTCGACTTCGGCCCTCCGCTCGCGGTGGCCTCGCTCGAGCGCATCGAGCGGACGCTGGGGCTCGTGCCCGCGGTCCCCTGGCGCGACCGGGCGAGCTCGCTGCGCGACCGGAGGAGCCAGCATCCCGGGGCGGCCGCGCCGGACCGGGCGAGCGGCGTCCCCGCGGCGACGGCAGAGGCGCGCAAGAGCAGCGTCGCGCCGCCGGGGGTCGCCGCGCCGCCGGCGGTCGCCGCCGCGACGGCGGGCGCCGCGGGCGGCCACATCGCGGGCGCCGCGGGCACGGCGCCGGGCTGGACGGCCGCAGGGGCGGCTGGCCCGGCGGCCGGCGGCGGCAGGCGGCGCGGCTTGGTGCTCGCGCTCGCCGGGGTGGGCGTCGCGGCGGTGCTCGGCGGGGTGCTGCGCCTCGTCACGTTCTCCGGCCACCCGGAGGACCCGGCGTCCCAGCAGCAGGGCACGGCCTCCTCGGCCGAGCCGTCCGTGCCCGCGGCGGCGCCGCCGGTGGTCCAGGCCGAGCGCGCGGCGACCCCGGCCGCGCCGGAGCCTGCTGCACCGGCGTTCGCGGCCGCGCCGGCGTCCGCGGCCACGCCGGCCGCCTCGGTCGCGCCGGCCGCCTCGGTCGCGCCGGCGTCCGCGGCCTCGGTCGCGCCGGCTCCAGCGGCCTCGGCAGCGCCGGTGACGTCGGCAGCAACGCCTACGGCCGCAGGGCAACGGCCGAGGCCCCCAGGGGCGACGTCCACCCGACCGAGCTCGGCGGCCTCGTCTGCGCCGGCCGTGTCGACCCCGGCCGCGCCGTCGATCCGCAACCCGCTCGACATCATCGATGGGAAAGTAGAATGAGCTTGTCGCGAAGCCGCAGGTGCGTCCCCCTCTGCGCCGCGCTCGCGCTCGGCGGCGCCGCGCTCACCGGGCCCACGCCCGCTGCGGCGCAGCCTGCGCCTGCACCTGCGCCGAGCGTGGCCCCGCCCGGCGCGAGCGCGACGGCCGCCGCGCGGCCGCTCTCCGAGACGCTGACGGGCGAGGCCAGGGCGGAGTACGAGGCCGCGCGGATCCTCTTCGCCGAGGGCGATTACCTCAACGCGATCATCAAGTTCGAGCGCGCCTACGAGCTCTCCGGCGACGCGCGGCTGCTCTGGAACATCGCCCTCTGCCAGAAGAACCTGAAGCGCTATGCGCGCCTGCTCGCGACGATCGAGAAGCTCCTCCGGGACGCGGGCCCGCAGCTCGCGGAGCAGGACCGCAAGGACGCGGCCACCCTCATCGAGGCCACGAAGGCCTACGTGAGCCGCCTCGATCTCCAGGCGAGCGAGGCGGGCGCCACGGTCCTCGTCGACGGCGAGGAGGTCGGCCAGACGCCGCTGCGCGAGCCCGTGCTGCTCGACATCGGCATCCGCAAGATCCGGGTGACCAAGAAGGGCTTCAAGGACGTCGAGGTGACCCAGCAGGTGCCCGGCGGCAGCGTCGTCACCATCACGGCCAAGCTGGAGCCGGAGGTCCATACGGGGCGGCTCATCGTCAAGGCGGGGCCGAACGACGTCATCTCGATCGACGGCCGCGTGCTCGGCCGCGGCGCCTACGACGGCCCGGTGCCGAGCGGCGGCCACGCGCTCCGCGTGACCGCGCCCGGCATGGTGTCGCACCAGTCCGAGGTCATGATCCTGGACAACCAGACGCGCACCGTGACGGTCTCGCTCGCGCCGAAGCCGAAGGAGGGGAACATCGAGCGCTGGATCTGGATCGGCGGCGGCGTGGCGGTGCTCGCCGGCGCGCTCCTGGTCGGCTTCGGGGTCTTCCAGGCGGATGAGCCGGTCCAGGGCAACACGTCCCCCGGCTCGGTCCCCCTGTCCGCGCCCGCGCGCGGCGGCGCGCCCTTCGTGATCCATTTCGGAGGCGGCCGATGACCCGCGCCCGCCGGGCCGCGCTGGTTGCGGCCGCCGCGCTCGCCGCGCTCGGGGTCGGCGGCTGCTCTCCGCCCGACGAGATCGTCGTCGCCGTCCCGACGGATCTCTCGTTGCCCGACGACCTCGACACCGTGCAGATCCAGGTGTTCGAGGGCGGCAGGCCCAGGTTCTCCGCGGCCTACGAGCGGCTCGGCGAGGACGACGCCGGGACGCTGCTGCCGGCGACCATCGGTTTCTACTCCGCGACGGGCGGGGGCGACTCCATCCGGATCAAGGTGACCGGCCGGACCGGCGGCGAGCTCGGCCCGGTGCGCATCCTGCGCGAGGCGGCGACGCGTATCCCGAAGAACCGCATCGTGCTCCTGACGATGCCGCTCAACTTCCTCTGCGACGGCTCGGGGCGCGACGACGGGCAAGGCAGCGTCGAGGACGAGCGCTGCGGGGAGGGGCAGACCTGCGTCGCGGGCGCGTGCGCCTCGAGCGAGGTCGACTCGAGCGCGCTGCCCGACTACTCGGTCAGGGACGTCTATGGCGGCGGTACCGGCGACGGCGACGGCGACTGCTTCGACGTGCCGGCCTGCTTCCAGGACGCGGCGCCGGCGGAGGTCGACGCGGCGGCGTGCGCCATCGCCGTCGATGACGGGGCCGCGCTCAACGTGGCGCTGGAGCTCCCGAGCGAGGACGGCATCTGCGGGAACGGCCGCTGCCTCGTGGCGCTCGACGCGGACAGCGACGACGGCTTCCGGGTGGACGGCGGGCGGATCCAGCTGCCGCCGGCGGTGTGCGAGCAGATGGCGGGCGGCAAGATCGGGGGCGTGGTGACCGCGCCCGTGACGGCGGCGTGCGCCCGGAAGACGGCGGGGCTGCCGACGTGCGGGCCGTGGTCGGCGTCGGGGTCGAAGGACCCGTGACCCGCGGCCCAGCGGCCGACCCGTCGAGGAGCCGCCCTGGCGACGTGATGCCCTGCGGCGCCTCGGCGGCTGCTCCCTGGGACACCTGGGACACCGATCACGTTGATCAAACGAGAATTTGAATCGCCAAGGCGCCAAGAGCGCCAAGAGCGCCAAGAGCGCCAAGAGCGCCAAGAGCGCCAAGAGCGCCAAGAGAAAAACATGTCTTGGCGCCTTGACGGTTTGAAATTCTGCTCGTTTCAAGCGGGTTCAACCCGTTTGCCCCTTTAGAGGCTCGCCCTCGTTCCGAGGACTCGAGCGACCGCGCCGAGGACTCGAGCGACCGCGCGCGGCGCGCAATGGCCCCCGCGCTCGGCGCGCGATGGGCCCTCGGTCGTCGCGTGCCGCGCCTCAGCGCCGCCGCCGGCGCCGGCCGGCGAGGATCGCCGCGGCGAACGCCCACGCCGCCGCCGAGGCCCCGGCCGCGCCCGCGCCGGCGCCGCCGGCCGCGAGCCCGCAGCCGTTGCCGTGCGCCCGCGGCCTGCCGCCTCCGCCCTCGGGCGCGCCGCCGTCGCCGCCGGCGCTGTCGCCGCCGGCGCCGCCTCCACCACCCGCGCCGCCCGCGCCGCCCTCCGCGCCGCCGCCGGCGCTGTCGCCGCCCGCGCCGCCTCCACCACCCGCGCCGCCCGCGCCCCCGCCGGCGCCGGTCGCGTCGTCGGGCACGCAGCCGCCGGCGATGCAGGTGCCGCCGGGGCAGCGGGCGCCCTCGTTCGAGAACAGGGCGCACTCGCCGAGCCTCGGGTGGCAGCGCGCCGCGGTGCACACGTTCCCGGAGGGCGCGCACTCGAGCGGATCGCTGCCCTGGCAGACGCCGCCCTCGCACGTGTCGGTCAGGGTGCAGGGGTCGCCGTCGTCGCACGCCGTGCCGTCGGGCTTCCGCGGCGCGTCGCAGGCGCACGCGTCGCCCGTGCCGTCGCCGTTCGTGTCCTCCTGCCCGCGGTTCGCCAGAAGTGGGCAGTTGTCGTCGGCGTCGATCACGCCGTCGTTGTCGTCGTCGTCATCGCACCGGTCGCCCGCCTCGTCGCCGTCGGTGTCGCGCTGGCTCGGGTTGGCGGAGGTGGGGCAGTTGTCGGCGCCGTCCGGCGCCCCGTCCCCGTCGTCGTCGCCGTCACACACGTCGCCCTCGCCGTCCCCGTCCGCGTCGAGCTGGTCGGGGTTGTAGGTGGAGGGGCAGTTGTCGGCGTCGTTCGGCGCGCCGTCCTCGTCCTCGTCCTCGGCGTTGATGTCGCACGCGTCCCCGGCGCCGTCGCCGTCCGCGTCTCTCTGATCCACGTTGGGGACGAAGCGGCAGTTGTCGGCCTCATCCGCGACGCCGTCGTTGTCGTCGTCGCCGTCGCACGCGTCCCCGAGCTCGTCCGGCGGCGACTCCGCGGGGTTGTTCTCCTGCCCGGCGTTGGGTGCCGACGGGCAGTTGTCGCGGTCGTCCGCCACGCCGTCGCCGTCGTCGTCGGGATCGCAGGCGTCGCCCGCGCCGTCGCCGTCGAGATCGACCTGGTCGGGGTTGCTCGCCAGCGGGCAATTGTCCGCCTCGTTCGGATCCCCGTCGTCGTCGGCGTCGGGATCGCAGGCGTTTCCGTAGCGGTCGCCGTCGGCGTCCAGCTGGTCGGGGTTGCTCACCAGCGGACAGTTGTCGTCCACGTCAGACACGCCGTCGCCGTCGTCGTCCGCGTCGCAGTCATCGCCCCGGCCGTCGCCGTCCATGTCGGACTGATCGGCATTCGGCACGTCCGGGCAGTTGTCGCAGGCGTCGCCGTCGCCGTCGCCGTCCACGTCCGCTTGATCGCGGTTCGACGCGAGCGGGCAGTTGTCGCCCGCGTCGAGCACGCCGTCGTCCTCGTCGTCGACGTCGCAGGCGTCGCCGGCGCCGCTGCCGTCGGTGTCGGTCTGCTCGGGGTTCGGCACGGACGGGCAGTTGTCGTCGAGGTCGCGATGCCCGTCGCCGTCGCCGTCGCCGCCGCCGTCCGGCAAGCTCCAGTTGATGACGCTGGCGCGCTCCGCCGCCGTCATCCCGTACAGCGTCCCGGCCGGGAGCGCGTCGATGGCGACGGCGCTCTCGTGGGCGGCGGCCCGGCTGGTGCGCTGTCCGCCGAAGTGCAGGAGGACCCGGGTCGCGCCCGGCGGCACCGGCACGACGAACGTCACGGCGGGCCCCTGTGTGCCTGTGCACTCGAAGACGGTCATCCCGACGCGCTCGGGCGTCGTCGCCGCGGACGGCCCGAAGAAGTTGAAGTGGAGGCTAGGATCCCCCGCGCCGTCGGCGTCGTCCGTGGCGAGCCACCGGTCCGCCGTCGTGAACTCGACATCCCCGGTGTGGGATTGCGTGATGGTGGTGCCGGCGTCCGACCCGAGGTTGGTCGCGATCTGCACGGCCGCCGTGATCGACGCGTCGGTGGGGTTGTGGAGGATCTCCAGGAAGCGGGCCCACCCCTCGGTCGTGGGCACGTACACCTTCCGCGTGACCGCCAGGTTGCCGAAGGTCGCCGGCCCGTGGACGAGCTGCCGCCCCTCCATCTCCACGCTCCGGGCGGCGGCGCGGAAGAAGGCGCCGTCCACCTGCAGCGTCATGCCGATGTCGAACGCATCGCCGTTCCCGTCGACGATCGTCCCCTCGGTCGCGACGTCCCAGCGGAAGCCGAGGCCGTCCGAGAGCAGCGCCAGGGGCTCGGAGCCGGTGCACTGCGCCGCCGCCTCCTGCGGCGCGGCCGCGATCCCCAGCGCGGCGCCGAGCGCCGTGGCCATGATCCTTCGCCTCATGATCTCCCTCGCTCCTCGGGTCTCTGTCCCATGGCCCGACCGCCCTCGTCCCCGCCGCGGCGCTCGGCCGCCGCTCCCGCCGGCGGCATGTTCGCCGCCGCTCCTGCCGGCTACTTCTTCTCCAGGACGAGGAGCTGCACCCGCCGGTTCTTCTCTCGCCCCGCCGCGCTCTTGTTGTCCGCGATCGGGCGGCTCGACCCGTACCCCTTCGCGACCAGCCGCTCGGCCGCGATCCCCTTGCCGACGAGCCACCTGCGCACGGCCTCCGCGCGCGCGGCCGAGAGCGTCTCGTTGAACCTCGCGTTGCCCGCGTCGTCCGTGTGCGCCTGCACCTCGATCTTCGTCCACTCCGGGTGCTGCTCGATCACGTCGCGCACCTCCGCGAGCACGGCCTCGCTCCTCGGATCGATCGGCGCCGGATCGTTCTTCAGCACGCGGAACACGACCGGCGAGAGCAGCACGACCTCCTCGCCCTGGACGCGCACCCGCGTCGGGCAGCCGCGCGCGGCCGCGTCGTCGCTCGCCGGGCCCCGCTCGCGCGGGCAGGCGTCGGCGTCGTCGAGCAGGCCGTCGCCGTCCTGGTCCGCGGGCTTCGGCGGCGCCGCGGGGCACCCGGGCCGCGCCGCGCCGCCCGCCGCCTCGCCCTTCTCCGCGGGGCACAGGTCGAGCGCGTCGGTCACGCCGTCGCCGTCCTGGTCCGCGGGGCAGCCGGGCCGCGCCGGATCGCCGCCCCCGCTGCCCGCGGCCGCCTCGGGGCACCGGTCGTCGGGATCGGCGATGCCGTCTTCGTCCTGGTCCTCGACGGGGCAACCGTTGCGCCGCGCGTCCGCGCTCTTCGGACCGTGCGCGTACGGGCACACGTCCGCCGCCCCGCTCACGCCGTCCTCGTCCGGATCCGGGCTCTCCGCGCGCTCGGGCGGCGGCGCGGGCGGCGCCCAGGCCACCATCCCCACCGCGCGGAACGACGGCGTGCCGATCGCCTCGCCGAGCCCCGGACCGGCGGCCGCGCCGACCACGAGCCCCGGGATCGGGCGCACCCGGGCCCCCACGAGGAGCTCCGCGCTCGTCGCCTGCTCCACCGCGACCCGCTCGCGCGCGGTGAGCGACAGCGAGCTCCCCTGCAGCATCGTCTCGGCGTGGAGCTCCGGGCCGACCTCGATCCGCTCGTCCCAGAGCAGCGCGGCCGCGCCCCCGCCGTAGGCGAGCGTCGACGGGTTCTCGGACCCCCGCATCACCGCGCCGCCCGCGACGCTCCACACGAGCCGCGCGGCGCGCCCGCCGATCACGAGCTGCGGCGTGACGCGGACCGCGCCCTCGCCCACGTACACGTCCGAGCTGCCGGTGGGCAGGTGCAGCGTCGCGCCCGTGCCGATCTGGAACGGATCGCGCTCGCCGCCGAGGAGCCGGACGCGCGCCCCGAGGCGCAGATCGCCGAGCGCGGGCGACGACGGCGCGGCGGGCTCGCCCGCGCCGGCCGCCGCGGCGGGGCCGTCGCCGCTCTGGGCCAGCGCGAGCGGCAGCGAGGCCGACACGAGCAGCCGGTCCCAGAGCGACAGCGATCCGCCGAGGTGGAGCAGCGACTGGCTGCCCACGATCACCCGATCCTCGGACGAGGCGCTCCCGCCGGAGAACGACAGCGGATCCTCCGCGTGGTCGAGCACGACGACCGCGCGCGGGACCAGGTGCCCGCCGACGAAGGGGGACGGCACGCCGAAGAGCGGGTCGCCCGCGGGGGTCGGCTCGAACCGGCTCAGCGCGATCGCGCCTGGCCCGTCCGCGCGCGCGGGCGACGAGCCCAGGGCGATGCCGCCGAGCGCGCCCGCGATCGCGGCGCCGACCGTGATGAGGCCTCTCATGGGCGCTGGATGGTATCCTCGCCAGCAGAACCTGAGCAGACGATTTGTCTACGACGTTCGTTGTTGCTCGCGCCGCGCGCGCATCGGTTAGCATCGCTCGCAGTGTTCGGAGCCCGGGCCGCGAGGCCGGCGCGGTCGCGCGTGAAGGGCGAGCGTGAAGTGCGTGCGTGGAGGAGGAGCATCGATGCGAGGCAAGCATCTGGGCCGGTGGGGGCGCGCCGTCGCGGTCGCGCTCGGCGTGGGGCTCGCGGCGGCCCAGCCCGCGCCTGCGGCGGCCCAGCCCGCGCCTGCGGCGGCCCAGCCCGCGGAGACGGCGGAGCAGCCGCTCTCCGCGTCGCTGACCGGGATGGCGAAGGCCGAGCACGGCGCGGGCGCCGCGCTCTACAAGGAGGGCGACTACGTCGGCGCCCTCGCGCGCTTCGAGCGCGCCTACGAGCTGTCGCGCGACCCCCGCGTGCTCTGGAACGTCGCGGCCTGCCAGAAGAACCTCCGGCGCTACGCCAAGATGCTCGCGACGCTGCGGCGGATCGAGACCGAGTCGGGCGACGCGCTGTCGCCGCGCGACAGGAAGGACATCGCCGAGCTGGTCCAGGCGGCCGGCGCCTTCGTGTCCCACCTCGAGGTGACGGCGAGCGAGCCGGGGGCGACGGTGTTCGTCGACGACGAGCCGGTCGGGACGACGCCGCTCGCCGCGCCCGTGCCGATCGACATCGGCGAGCGCCGCGTGCGCGTGTCGAAGCCCGGCTTCGTCGACGTGGTGCGCCGCGAGAAGGTCGTCGGCGGCGGCAGCGTCGCGGTCGCGGCGCGGCTCGAGCGGGCGGTGCACCGGGGTCGGCTCGCGATCACGGCCGGGCCGGACGACCTCATCGCCGTCGACGGCAAGGTGGTGGGCAAGGGCCGCTGGGAGGGCCCGGTGCCGAGCGGGACGCGCGCGCTGCGCGTCACCGGCCCCGGGAAGACGCCGCACGAGGCAGAGGTCCTGGTCCGGGACGACGAGCGCCGCCGCATCGACGTCACCCTGGAGCGCGCCCCGGAGCGGGGCGGCGCGGACCGGTGGCTGTGGATCGGCGGCGGCGCGGCGATCTTCGCCGGCGCCATCGTGGCGGGCGCCCTGCTCTTCGAGCCGGGGCGGCCGGCGGAGCAGGGCAGCCTGGGCACGGTCCCGCTCGGGTTCGGAGGGAGACGTTGATGCGGATGAAGCGGACGAAGGCGGCCTCGGCGGCGGCGGTGGTGCTCCTCTCGCTCGCGGGGGCGGCGGGGGCCGCGTCCTGCGGCGGATCCAAGGGGCAGCTCATGGTCGTCTTCCAGACGGACATGTCGCTGCCGAAGGACATCGACACGATCCGCGTCGAGGCGACGCTCGACGGATCCGTCGTCTACGACGAGACGTTCGAGCGGCTCGGGACCGAGGGCTCGATCCGCCTGCCGGCCACGCTCGGCTTCCTCACGCCGGACGACCCCACGCAGTCGCTCCGGGTGCGGGTCATCGCGAGCCGCGGCGGCGCCGACGGGGTGCGCCTCCTGCGCGAGGTGCTGACGACCGTGCCCGAGGGCCGCACCGCGACGCTCCACATGCCGATCCAGTTCCTCTGCGACGGCTCCGGCGAGGTCGAGCGCGACGCCGAGGGCAACCCGCTGCGCGACGCGCAGGGCAAGGTGCTCGTCAAGAACAGCACCTGCCTCGCGGGCGAGAGCTGCGTCGCCGGCTCGTGCGTGGCGCGCGAGGTCGACTCGAAGGTCCTCCCCGAGTTCGAGCCCGCGGACGTGTTCGGCGGCGGCGACGGCGACAATGACGGCCTCTGCTTCGACACGGTCCGCTGCTTCGCGAGCGCCGCGTCCGCGCCGCTCGACCTCGATGCGTTCGAAGAGGACGGCTCCGCGTGCAGGGCCGTCGCGCCGGGCCCGGACGTCAACGTCGCGCTGCTCACGCAAGGCGGCGGCATCTGCGGCGGGAGCGCGTGTTTCGTCCCGCTCGACGCCGAGAGCGACGCGGGCTACCGGGCCGAGGCGGACGGCACCCTGCTGCTGCCCGTCGCCGTGTGCAAGCTGGCCGCGGAGGGCAAGCTCGCGGGGATCGCGGTCGCGTCCGCGGGCGAGGGGACGTGCCGCAGGAAGGGCACGGACCTGCCGACGTGCGGCCCCTGGTCGTCGACGGGCGGGGGCGAGTACACGCAGCCCGGCGAGGCGCAGCCCACCCCGATCGCGGTCGCGCAGGTCCACCCGGTGTCGCTGCGCGTCTCGGCGAGCGGCGTGACCTGGGTCTCCGGCGCGACGTTCGAGGCCGACGTGCCCAGGCAGGACGGCGCGCTGAAGACGACGCCGCTCGCGGGCGGCGAGCCGCTCCTGGTCGGCGAGGCGCAGGCGTCGCCGCGGGATCTCGCGGTCGACGCGGAGCGCGGGCTCGTCTTCTGGACGAGCGCGGAGGCCGGCGCGCTGATGGTGGCCCCGCTCGGCGGCGGCGGCGCGCCGCGGGCGCTGCTCGACGATCGCGACCAGCCCGAGGGGCTGTCGCTCTCGGGCGACGAGCTCACCTGGACCGAGCTCAGGAGCGGCGGCGTCTTCAGGGCGACGCTGAGCGGCAGCGGCGCGGACGTCGCGCTCGGCCCCGTGGAGGAGCTCCCCCCGCCCGCCGTCTCCGGCGTGGAGCTCGCGTCCCCGTACCGCGTGGCCAGCGCGCCGGGCGTCGCGTGCTGGACCTACCAGGGCACGCTGGGCAGCGAGGAGGGCGTGGTCGCGTGTTACCTGGGCGGCGAGACGCTGACGGTCGCCGCGGCGGGGCAGTTCACGCCGCGGGAGATCGCGCTCGACGTGGACGACCAGGGGAACGCGACGGCGGTTTACTGGGTAACCTTCTCGGGCGGCAGCGTCTTCCGGGCGGACATCCAGGGCGGCGACGTCAGCGCGCCCGAGGAGATCGCGGCGGGGCAGGGCGACCTGAACGGCATCGCCGTGGACGACGCGAACGTCTACTGGACCAGCCGCGACGCGGGCGAGGTCGTGCGGTTGCCCAAGGCCGGCGGGGAGCGGGCGGTGCTCGCCTCGAAGCAGCTGCGGCCCGGCGACATCGCGGTGGACGACGCGGCGGTCTACTGGATCAACGAGGGCTCGTCGGCCCAGGAAGACGGCACCCCGGCGAGGGACGGGGCGATATTGAAGCTCGCGAAGTGACGGGAGCGCCGGCGGCGGTCCGTCCAAGGTCGGCGACGTGTCGGCGCGCGTCCCCCCACGCGGGGCGACGTGTCGGCGCGCGTCCCGAGCCCTCGGTCGTCCAGATCCTGCGCGCTCGGCGCCCCGTATGCTATGGCCGACCCGTGAAGCGCACGCTCCTTCTCCTGGTCCTCCTCGCGCTCCCCGCGTGCGGCTCGAGCTACGCGCAGCAGGGGCCGAGCGACACGCTCAGGGCCTACGCGCAGGCGCTCCAGGAAGGGCGCGTCGACGCGGCCTACCGGCTCCTGTCGGACGAGGCCAAGCGGTCGATGTCGCTCGAGGCCTTCCGGCGCGCGGTCCGCGAGAACCCGGACGACGCGCTCGAGATTGCCCGCGCCATCGCGCGGCCCGCGGCCGATCCGGTCGTTACGGCCACGGTCACCATGCCGAACGGCGAGGAGCTCCTGCTCGTCTTCGAGGGGGGTCGCTGGCGGCTCGACGCGGCGGCGGTCGACCTGTACGGCCAGGCCACGCCCCGGCAGGCGCTGGTCGGCTTCCTGCGGGCCTTCGAGCGCCGACGGTACGACGTCATCATGCGCTACGTGCCCGACGCGGAGAAGGAAGGGCTCGCCGAGGCGGCGGCCGCCGCCGCTCCCGGCGACGCCGCGGGCGGCGCGCCCGCGGCGCAGCCGGCCGACGCGGCGGGCGCGGCCGGCGCGGCGGACGCGGCAGGCGCGGCGGGCGCCGCCGGCGCTGACGCGGCGCAGAAGCCGGCGGATCGGCCGGGGACGGCCAGGGCGGCGGCCGGCGCGGCGCAGCTCACCCCCGAGAAGCTGAAGGCCGCGTGGGAGGGCCCGCAGCGGGAGCAGATCAACCGGATCGTGCAGGCGATCAAGGCGGCGCTGCCGACCGCGACCATCGAGGAGACGGGCGACAGCGCCTCGATGGCGTATGGCGCAGGCGGCACGGTCGCCTTCACCCGCGAGCACGGGGTCTGGAAGATCAAGGACTTCTAGCGGCGCGCCCGCGTCATGGCTTCGAGAAGAGCGCTGTACTAGGGTTGTCGGTATGCCGACCGGCGATCCTCCCTCGCGAACGCCCCCCTCGCCCGACGCCGACAGCGTCCCGATCCTCCCGCTCCGCAACTCGGTCCTGTTCCCGATGTCGGTCGTGCCGATCAACGTCGGCCGCCCGCGGAGCGTGCGCCTCGTCGAGGACCTCCTCGGCCGCGAGCGCGCGCTCGTCGGGGTGATCAGCCAGCGGTCGCCGGACGTCGACGAGCCGACGTTCAAGGAGCTCTACTCGGTCGGGACCATCGCGCGCGTCGTGAAGGTCATCCGGCTCGGCCCGAACAACTATTCGGTCGTGCTGAACGGCCTCGGCAGGTTCCGGGTCAAGGCGGCGTTCTCGCTGGAGCCGTACATGCGCGCGCGCATCGAGCGCATCCCCGAGTCGCTCGTGCGCGACGTGGAGCTGGAGGCGCTCGGCGCGGGCCTGCGCGAGGCGACGCGCGAGGTGCTCGGCCTGATGCCGAACCTCCCGCGCGACACCGCGGGCATCCTCGACAACGTGCGCGAGCCCGGCGCGCTCGCCGACCTCATCGCCTCGAACTTCCCGCAGGCGCAGGCCTCGGTCGGCGACAAGCAGGAGATCCTCGAGGCGTTCGACGTGAAGGCGCGCGTCCGCCTCGTGCTCGCGATGGTCGGCCGGCAGCTCGAGGTGCTGCGCGTGAAGAAGGAGATCTCCTCCATGGTCCAGGAGGAGATGGGCAAGTCGCAGCGCGAGTACATCCTCCGGCAGCAGATGAAGTCGATCAAGGAGGAGCTCGGCGAGGGCGGCGACGACGACGAGATCGAGGAGCTCCGCGAGCGGATCCGCCGCGCCAAGGTGCCGGCGGAGGTCGACAAGGTCGTCCGCAAGCAGCTGAGCCGCCTGCGCTCGATGGCGCAGCAGTCGGCCGAGTTCAACGTCACGAAGACCTACCTCGAGTGGATCGCGGATCTGCCGTGGTCCAAGACGACGGTGGACAAGCTCAGCGTCGACGACGTGCGGCGCTGCCTCGACGAGGACCACCTCGGGCTCGAGAAGGTGAAGAAGCGGATCGTCGAGTACTCGGCGATCCGGCAGCTGCGCGCGGACAAGAAGGGGCCGATCCTGCTCTTCATCGGGCCGCCCGGCGTCGGCAAGACGTCGCTCGGCAAGTCGATCGCGCGCAGCATGGGCCGCCGGTACGAGCGCATCGCGCTCGGCGGCGTGCGCGACGAGGCGGAGATCCGCGGGCACCGGCGCACGTACGTGGGCGCGCTGCCCGGGCGCATCCTGCAGGCGCTGAAGAAGGCGGGCACCAAGAACCCGGTGCTCGTGCTCGACGAGGTCGACAAGATGGGCGTCGACCTGCGCGGCGATCCGGCCGCGGCGCTGCTCGAGGTGCTCGATCCCGAGCAGAACTCGACGTTCCAGGATCACTACCTCGACCTGCCGTTCGACCTGTCGCAGGTGATGTTCCTGGCGACGGCGAACAACTGGGACGGCATCCCGGGCCCGCTCGTCGACCGCATGGAGGTCATCGAGGTGCCCGGCTACACGCGCACCGACAAGCTCGGGATCGCGCGGGAGTTCCTGGTGCCGAAGCAGCTCTCGGCGCACGGCCTGACGGACGAGCGCCTCGAGTTCACCGAGCCGGGCATCGCGTCGGTCGTCGACCACTACACGCGCGAGGCCGGCGTGCGCGGCCTCGAGCGGCAGATCGCGGCGGTGTGCCGGGCGACGGCGGTGAAGGTCGCCGAGGGCCACGACGTGCGCGAGGTGGTGACGCCCGAGCACGTCGAGCAGGTGCTCGGCCCGCACAAGCACCGCCCCGAGCTCGCCGAGCGGACGCTCCAGCCGGGGGTCGCGACCGGCCTCGCGTGGACGCCCGCGGGCGGCGAGATCCTCTTCATCGAGGCGACGAAGATGCCGGGCAAGGGCAACGTGGTCCTCACGGGCAACATGCGGAACGTGATGCAGGAGTCGGCGAGCACGGCGGTGAGCTTCGTGCGCAGCAAGGCCGACCGGCTGCACCTCGATCCGGAGTGGCTCCGGGAGATCGATCTGCACGTGCACATCCCGCAGCACGGCACGCCGAAGGACGGGCCGAGCGCCGGGGTGACGATGTTCGCCGCGGTGTCCTCGCTCCTGCTCGGCGCGTCGGTGCGCAGCGACGTCGCGATGACGGGGGAGATCTCGCTGCGGGGACGCGTGATGCCGGTCGGCGGCATCAAGGAGAAGCTGCTCGCGGCCCACCGGGCCGGCATCCGGCACGTGCTCATCCCCGCCAAGAACCGGCGCGATCTCGAGGACGTGCCGCAGGACGTCAAGGACCAGGTCAAGATCACGATGATCTCGACGATGGACGAGATCCTGCCGCTCGTGCTGGAGCCGCCGCGGAGATCGGCCTCGCAGAGCGCGGCGGCGGACGAGCTCGAGGAGCAGGCCGGGGCGTAGGCGGCGAAGGGTCGTCGAGGGGGGCGGCCCTCGTGGAGGGAGCTCGTCGCGCGGGGCGGCGATGGGCGGAACTCGCCTTGGACGTCGTGTCCCCTCCGTGCTGCGCACTCCGGAGACACGACGTCATCCGGGCTCAGACAACCGCCCATCGCCGCCCCGCGCGACGAGCTCCCTCCACGAGGGCCTGACGACATCGCGAGAGGGCTCGTCCGTGAGGCGGGGGGGTATAGTCCGGCGCATGCGGCGGATCGCGGTGGTGTCGGGCGGCAACCGGGGGATCGGGCTCGAGATCTGCCGGCAGCTCGCGGGTCGAGGGATCCACGTCGTGCTGGCGAGCAGGGACGCGGGGCGAGGGAGCGCGGCGGCGAAGGTGCTGGCGGAGCAGGGGCTCTCCGTTGAAGCACGGCAGCTCGACGTGTCGGACGAGGCGAGCGTCGCGGAGCTCGCGCGCGGGATCGAGGCCGAGCACGGGGGCGCCGACATCGTCGTCAACAACGCCGGGATCGCGATGGACGGGTTCAACGCCGAGGTCGCCCGCAAGACCATCGACGTGAACTTCTTCGGGGCGCTCCGGCTGACCGACGCGCTGCTCCCGCGCATGCGGGCGGAGGGCAGGATCGTGATGGTGACGAGCGGGCTCGGAGACCGGCGCAGCCTCTCCAAGCCGCTCAAGGCGCAGGTCGGGAAGGCCGACCTGACGCGCGACGAGCTCATCCGGCTGATGCGCAGGTTCGTCGACGATGTCGCCGCGGGGCGGCACACGGCCGAGGGGTGGCCGTCGTCCGCCTACGCCGTGTCAAAGATGGGGCTCAACGCGCTCACCGGGGTCGTCGCGCGGGAGCTCGCGGGGGACGGACGCGGGATCCTTTGCAACGCGGCCTGCCCGGGGTGGGTGCGCACGGACATGGGCGGGGCGCACGCGCCGCGGTCGGTCGAGGAGGGCGCCGAGACGCCGGTGTGGCTCGCGACGCTGCCGCCCGGCGGGCCGCAGGGAGGCGTGTTCCGCGACAAGGCGCCGGCGGCGTGGTGAGCTGGTCCCGAGGTCGCCCTGGCGCCGGTCGCTCCTTGGGCGGCCGCCCTGGCGCAGGCCGCGCCGCGCGCCAGCGCTAGCCGTGGCACGCCCGCACGAACCCGCAGCGCAGCCTGCGGCACGCCTCGACCGGCACCCCGTCGAAGCGGCCTTCGCTGGTCGCCTCGGAGAAGCGCTCCGCGAGCCGGGCGAGCTCGCGCTCGAACCGCGTGTGCTCCTCGTCGGACAGGGCCCCGCGCGCCCCTGAGCCCTTCAGCCACACGGGCTCCGCCTCCGCGCCGACGAACAGCACGCCCGCGCGGACCGGGCGGTCCGGGTAGCGCCGCTTCAGCGCGAGCGCAGCGGCGCGCAGGCGGAGCTCGTACGGCGCGAGATCGAGCCGCGGCCGCGCGCGTTTGTACTCGACGACATCGACGGGCCCGTCCGGGCGCAGCACGGCGAGGTCGATCGCGAGCGAGAGGGCGAGCCTCGCCCCGCGCCGCTGCCCGGCCGCGCTCGGCTCCACCTCCAGCACGAACGCCTCCTCCCGGACGAGCGCCGCCTCGTCCTCCCGCACCTGCCGCGCGTAGGGGCCCCCCAGGAAGCGGGCGATGCCCTCCGCGGTGCGCAGCGCCTCCGGGCTGCTCGGCGCGAGCCCCTCGAAGGCGAGCCGCGCCACGACGTCCGCGGGGTCGGTCGGCTCGCCCCAGCGCGCGCGCGGCCAGCGCTGGAGCACCCGGTGCGCGGCGCGGCCGGGAGGGCGGGGGTCCGCGCCGTCCTCGAGCTCGATCCGAGCCTCGCCCGGCAGCTCGGGCGGGCCCTCGACGTCGAACAGGCCGAGCTGGCCCTCGCCGGCCGGCTCGCTGATCCCGAGCAGGTGCCCGAGGCGGAAGCGGCGCGCGCACCCCTGGAACGCCGCGAGCGACGCCGTCGCGATCTGCACGGTCTGCGCGCGCGCCGGCTCCCTCGCCGGCGCCGGCCGGGGGATCGGCGCCGCGCGCGCGTACACGTCCGTGCCAGGGGCGGGCGGTCTGGCGTCCGCGAGCAGCGCGCGGGCCTCGAGCGTGGCGCCGATCGCGGCCGCGAGCAGCGCGGGGACCTCGCCCTCTCCCTTGAGCGTCAGCCACGCCGAGCCGCTCCGCGGCTTCGCCGCGCTCCCGACGAGCACGAGCTCGCGGCGGGCGCGGGTGATCGCCACGTACGTGAGCCGCTGCCGCTCCGCGCGCTCCCGCGCCCGCACCTCGGCGCGCGCCGCCTGGAGCGCGGGCGTGCTGATCGGCAAGAGCGGGCCGAGCGCCGCGGCGTCGTGGAGCGCGCCGGGCCCGGGCGGCCGGTCGAGGCGCCGCGCGTGGTGGCGCACGAGCAGCGCGGCAGGGCGGTCCGCGGCGGCGGGGATGTAGCTCAGGCCGGGGTGATCCGCGCGGGGCTCCGCGTTCAGGTCGAGCAGCACCACGGCCGGGAAATCGAGGCCCTTGCTGGCGTGGATCGTCGTGAGCCGCACGGCGTCGTCCTCGGGCGAGAAGACGGCCGCCTCGGGCTCGTCGGCCTCGTCGCGGATGCGGCGCTCCAGCCACCGGACGAAGCTCGCGAGCGCGCCGCCCCGGCGGCGGGCGATCGCGATCAGGCGGTCGACGTTGCCGAGCCGGGCCTGGGCCCGGGGGAGCGCGGCGAGGACGCGGTCGAGATCGAAGGCGGAGACCGCGGCGCGGATCGCCTCGCCCGGGGTGGAGCGGAGCGCCGCGCGGCGGAGCCCGGCGTAACGCGCGCGGAACAGCTCGAGGCGCTCGCGATCGGCCGCGGGCAGCCGCGCGAGCACGGGGGCAGGGCGCCCGTCGTCGGGCCCGTCGTCCTCCGGCCAGGGCGCCCGGTCCGCGTGCGCGGCCGCCCCGCCGGGCCAGCGGCCGAGCAGCGGGACCGTCAGCCCGCGGCCCGGCGGCGCGAGGATCGCGAGCGCCGTGTCCGAGAGGGCCACCATCGGGCCGCGGAGGACGGCCGCCAGGGCCAGGCGGTCGTTCGGATCGAGCAGCAGGCGGAGGATCGCGGCCACGTCGCGGACCTCGGCCGCGTCGAAGAGCGCGCGGCCGGCCACCACGTACGGCACCTCCAGCCGGGCGAGGGCGAGCTCGACGAGCGGGATCGTGCTGCGGCGGCGGGCGAGCACGGCGACGTCGCGGAAGCGAAGGTCGCCGCGCGCGCCCTCCTGTCCCTCGCCGCGCGCGCCCTCGAGCGCGCCGCCGCGCACGCGCCGCGCGATGTACGCGGCCGCGATCAGCGCCTCGCGCAGCTGCCCCTTCGCGTCCCGGACGAGCGCGTCGACCCCGTCCGGCGCGCTGCCGTCGTCCGCGATGAGCACGACCTCCGTCGGGCCCGCCGCGGCGCCGCCCCGCGCCGGCGCCGCGACCAGGTGCTCCGCCGCGCTGTAGGCGATCTCGAACTCGCGCCGCGCCGCCGCCGCGCCGCCGTTGTCGTTCGCGGCGGCGCCCTCCTCCCGCGCCCCCGCGGCGCTCCCCTGGGCGAAATCGCGCGCCGAGAACGCGTTGATGAACGCGAGCAGCTCGGGCGTCGACCGGCGGCTCTCGCGCAGCGCGACGAAGTCGGCGCTCGGATCGGGGGACCAGAGCGACGGCGCGAGCTCGAGCGCGCGGCCCGCGGCGGCGCCCGCGAGCTCCGCGCAGACGCGGCAGAAGATCGACACGTCGGCCCCGCGGAACCCGTAGATGGACTGCTTGCGATCGCCGACCAGGAACAGCCCGTGCCCCCACAGGCTCGCCGCGGCGGGGGCGGCGCCGGCCGGGCGCGCGAGCGCGGCGTCGCTCCGCTCGCGCAAGAGGTACACGAGATCGCGCTGCACCGCGCTCGTGTCCTGGAACTCGTCGACGAGCAGCACGTCGATCGACTCGCGGACCGCAGCGCCGATCGCCCTGTCGTCGCGCAGGCCGTCGCGGGCCGCGCGCAAGAGGTCCCCGAAGCCGAGGCCCCCCTCGGTGCGGCGGATCTCGGCCAGCCGCTCGCGGATCTCCTCCAGCAGATCGACGATCCGCGCCTCGCGGCGCGAGAGCCCGGGCGCCTCGCGGAGGAACCCGAGCAGGTGCTGCGCCTTGTCCCGGTGGGTCTCGCCCGGCAGCGCCTCCCGGAAGGCGAGCAGCGCCTCGTCCGCCGGCGTGCACTTGCTCTTGTGCGGCCGCCGCTGCGTCAGGAGCTCGATCAGCGCGGCGCTCGCCGCGCCCGCGGGCAGCGGCGCGCCCTCGCCCGCGCGGCCGAGCGCCTCGGCGAGGGCGGCCGCCGGCTCGCGGAACGCGGCGCTGCCGAGCGCGGCGCTCTCCGCGGCGAGGCGGCGGAGCTCCCGCGAGAGCGCGCGCGCCTCGGCGGCGTGGTCGGACAGCGCGAGCCGCCGCGGCGTGAGCCCGTCCTCGTCGAGCCGGTCGAGCAGCCGCGTGACCTCGCTCCGCGCGGCCTCCACGCTGCCCGTCGCGGCCACGAGCGCGCGCGCGGCCTCGGCGCGCTCGCCCCCGTCGGCGAGCGCCCGGCTCAGCGCCTCGTCGACCGCGAGGTCGCTCAGCGCCTGCGCCTCCTCCTCGTCGAGGATCCGGGCGGAGGGCGAGAGCCCCATCGCGATCGCGTGCCGGTCGACGATCTGCTTCGCGACGCCGTGGAGCGTGTCGATGCGCGCCGCCGGCAGGCGGGCGAGCGCCTCCTCCGCGCGCTTCCGCAGCTCGGCGAGCGGCAGCGCGCCGGCGTCCCCGAGGCCCCGAGCGCCGGATCGCCCCGCGACGGCCGCGCGCCGCGCGCGGAGGATGTCGGCGAAGGGGATCTCCGCCTCGCCGTCCCAGCGGGCGATCTCCCGGAGCGAGCGCTCGACGCGGTGGGCGATCTCGCGCGCCGCGGCGCGCGAGAACGTCGTCGCCACGATGCGGTCCGGCGGGACGGGCGGCGCGGCGGACGCGGCGTCCGGCTGGCCGACGGAGGTGAGGCCGAGCGTGAGCAGCACGTAGAGCGCCGTGAGGCGGTGCGTCTTGCCGGTGCCGGCGCTCGCCGCGACCACCACGTTGCGCCGGAAGGCGTAGATGAGCGCGTCGCCTTCGTCGAAGGACGCCGCCGCGCTCACGCGCCCTCCTCCGCGGCCTCGTCGGCCGGCACGACCGCGGGGCGCCGGCACACGTCGCGCGCGTCGCAGCGCGCGCACAGCGTCGGCAGCGCGGGCCGCGGCGTGGCCCGCCCCTGCCAGAGCGCGACGACGGCCGCCCGCGCCGCGCGCGCGGCCTCGGCCCAGCCCTCGGCGAGCGCGCGCTGCTCCTCGGCCGTGCGCGGCCACAGCTCCACGAGCCCGCGCTGGCGCACGCCGACGTAGACCGCGCGCACCTCCTCCGCGCCGAGCGCGCGCGCCGCGATGGCGCTGTAGAGCGGCAGCTGGAGCGCGCGCCGCCGCTCCTTCGCGTCGGGGAGCTTGCCGGTCTTGTAGTCGACGACCCGCACGACGCGCTGATCCGTCGAGCGATCGATCCGGTCGATCTGGCCGTCGACCCACAGGCTCGGCGCGCCGACCGCGCCCTCCTCGTCGTCGTCCGACGGGGGCAGCTCGAGCGGCTGCCACGGCGCCGGCTCCCCGGCGCCGAAGCGCCGCTCGGCCAGGAAGAAGCGGAGCTCCGGCGAGGCCGCGTCGTCGCCGAAGGCGGCGCGCGCCACGACCTCCATCACGTCCGCGATCGCCTTCTCGATCGCCTCGCGGCGGAGCGGGGCCATCGGCGCGGCGACGCCGAGCGCCTCCTCGGCCGCCGCGCGCGCCGCCGCGAGCTGCTCGGCCGGATCGCGGTCCGGCCCGAGCTCGCGCAGCGCCTCGAACGCGGCCTGCAGCGCGCGGTGGATCAGCGTGCCGCGCTCGCGCGCGTCGGCCGACTCGGCGAGGTCGTCCGCGCGGCGCACGTGCAGCACGCGGCGGGCGAACGCCGCGAAGGCGCAGCCCACGGCGCGCTCGATGTGGGTGACCGCGATCGGCCGATCCGGGCGCGCCCCGCCGATCGCCGCCGTGAGCTGCGCGACCAGCGCGGGATCCTGATCGAGCAGGACGCGCCCCGTGTGCCGGTCGATCGGCGCCCTCGGGTCCAGGAAGAAGTCCGCGCGGGCGCGCTCGACCCGGACCTGCTCCGCGATGTCCGGACCCGGCCGGGCGCCGGACGCGAGGGCGATGAGCTCCGCGTCGCGCGGCCCGAGCGCCGTCGCGTCCGCGGCGACGCGCGAGGCCGGCTCCGCGCGCTCGCGCACGCCCGCCGCCACGGCCGCCGCGAAGCGCGGGTGCGGCTCGTTCGGCTCGCTCTCGTCGCCCCGCGTGAAGCAGAGGGCGACGCTCCGGGCCCCGGCGAGCGCCCAGCCGAGCTCGGCGCGCTGGGCTGCCTGGCGCTCGCGCCCCGACGCGGGGCGGCTCGGCGCCGGCAGCCGGGCGCGGAGCGCCTCGCCGAGCAGCGTCTCGTCCGCGCCCGGGCTGCCGCCGTACGCGCGCGCGTCGAGCCCGGTGACCACGGCGACGTCGTGCTCGAGCGCCGCGAAGCCGGCGGCGACGTCGACGCGCACGGCGCCGGCGCGGCCCGCGTCGCCGCGCGCCCCGGCGCCCTGCTCGGCCGCGGCCCGCTCGAGCTCCGCGTACACCTCCGCCACGGCGGCGGGGCGCTCCTCGCAGCCGAGGTCGCGCGCGGCCCGGGCGAGCGCCTCGGCCTGCTCGCGGATCGCGCGCGCGGCCCGGGCGCCCTGGCCCATCGCCTCGAGCGCGATCCCGCCCGCGCCCCGCCGCTCGGCGCGCAGCGCGGCGCGGAGCTCCTGCGCCCCCGGCTCTCCGAAGCCCAGCTTGTCGAGGAGCGACAGGAACCGCCGCACGATCTCGGGCCGCGTCGTCGCCTCGCCGATCCATCGGGCGCTGGCGAGCAGCCGCTCGAGCGCGTGCGGCATCCACGCCTCGTCGTCGTCCCCGTGCGCGTCGCCCGCGGGGTGGGGCGCCTCGAGGTCGAGCTCGAGCTCCGCCCCGAGCGGCGCCGCGCGCGGCGAGGACGCCGTCCGCGCCGCCCGCGCCGGCCCGGCGCGGCGGTCTCTGCGCCGCGCGGCCACGACGGAGATGAGGCCGTCGATGAGCAGCCGGCCCGTGCGATCCACCTCGACGGGCACGTCGCGCAGCCGGTGGGCGAGATCGGCCGAGCGCTTCTCCGCCTCGGCGGCGGCGGTGCGGTCCATCCAGGCGCCGGCGTGCACGCCCGGCGCGCGGAGGATCTCGATCGCCTGCTCGCGGCGCACCGGCCCCACGGCGAGGCGGAGGATCGCGAGCGCGACGCGCCCGTCGGGGCAGCTCGCGGCGGAGCGGCCGCGCGGCTCCGAGGAGCGGATGCCCGCGTCGGCCAGCGCGGCCCGGAGCGGCTCGAGCGCGGCGTCGTCCAGCGCGGGCACGACGACGGCGATCCGCTCCGGCGGGATCCCGCGGCCGAGCGCCGCGGCCACCTCGGCGGCGGCGGCGCGCGCCTCCCCTTCGGGCGTCTTCGCGCTGATCGCGGCGAGCGGCTCCGCACCGGCGTCGGGCACCCAGGTGATCTCGGGCGGATCGCCGAGCGAGGCCCAGCGCCGCTCCAGCAGCTCGGCGACCGGCGCCGCGTCGTCGCCCTGGAGGGCGGGCAGCTCCACGGTGACCCCCGCGCCGCCCGAGGCGCGGACGGCGGCGTGCAGCGCCTCGACCCAGGCGAGGTCGTCGGGCTCCCAGGCGACGGCGCCGCGGATCGTGACCCTGCGCGGGAGGGGGAGCGCCCCGGACGACCCGGCGGCGCGCAGCGCCCGCGCGAGCAGGAACCCCGCGCAGCGCGGGTCCACGAGGCGCGCCGCCCGGAGCGCGGCGTCCGCCCGCTCGAGGACCTCCGCGACGGCGCTCGCGTACGGCGCGCCGAGCGCCCGCAGCTCTGCCGGCGTCGTGCCGGCGCGCCGGAAGCTCCCGACGGCGCGGTCCAGGGCGTGCGCGAGCGCCACGCGCGCGGCGGGCTCAGCCGGTTGCCGCAGCCGGCCTGGCGGCAGCGCGTCGAGGGCGAGCCGCGTGGCCAGCCGGGTGGCCTGCGGGCTCGCGATGGCGACGTCCGGCGCCAGCAGCGCGAGCGCCTCGGAGACGAAGCTCCACCGTGAACGGACTTCCTGGTCTGCGGCGCGCGCCTCGCGCGCCCCGGCGGCGGCGAGCTCGCGCTCCACGTGCCGCTCGGTCGGGACGATGAGCAGCGATGGCCTGCTCACCGCGGCCCGACGGCCAGCCGCCGCCCCTGGGGAGCGCGAGCGCCGCGGCCGGCAGGCCGCAGGGAGAGCGCCGGTGCGCCTGAATGCTCGTCCGGCAAGGGAAACCTCACCGCACAGGCTTTACTTCATGCATCCGTCCCCTCGCAACCTCCACCAGACGCCTGGCGTGTTGAATAAGTCGCGCCGAGCGTGGGAATTCCTGTGGGAAGATCGGAATGCGTGTTGAAAACCCTGTCGAGAACCAGGGACGGCACAGGTCAGGATCTTCCGTAGATCCGCGGATTTGCGCGCGAAACGAGCGCGTCAGCGCACGTCCGAGGCGCTTCGGAGTTCTCAACAGGCTCGGCGCTCATGGGTCGGCTCGAGCGACTGCGCACCACGACAGGCACCGTGACGAGCTCTACCGGGTGGAGCTCGGCCGCGAGCACACGTGTTGTACGGAGGGAAACCAGACGCTCGGTGAGAGAGAGGGGCTCGCCGGACGCCCTGTCAGGGAGCGCCCAGCGGGAGGAGGAGCTCTACCGACGCGCCACGTCCTTGTAGCGACGCACGTTGTCCTCGTCTGCCTCTGACAGCTCGGACACGCTCTCCTGCGGCGCGGCGGGGGTCGCCGCGCCGCTCTGCTCGCCTCCTTGCCTGGCAGCATCGGTGTTGCTCTCGGCGGCGGCGGGCGCGCTCGCGGCGGCGGCGGGCGCGCTCGCGGCCGCGCTCGGCGGTGTGCTGGGCGCGGCGGCCGACGTGGCCGTCCGCGCGCCGGCGGGCGCCGCGCCCTGCGCGCGGTTGCGCACCGCCGTCACCGCCTTGTCGGCCGCCCTGACGAGCTGTGCCGTGACCGCCGAGGGCGGGAACGGGAGCTTCGGGGCGACGAGCAGCTCGAGCTTCACGATCGTGTGGTGCTCGTCCACGGCGCGGAGCCGCCACCGGGCGCGGAAATCGGCGACGTTGCCGCGCTTGAACCGCCCGGTGATCACCTCGTCGGCGCCGTCCTTCGTGGGCGGCGACATGTCGGCGACGGTCCAGATGTGCGCGGCGCCGTTCAGGATCGGCACCTGGAGATACACCTCGCTCGTGCCCTTGCGCTTCGAGAGCACGCGGCTCTGGTCGAAGGGCGTGATGAACGTCTTGTAGCTCCCATAGGAGGTGACGATCTTCCGGACGGTCGCGAGGGGAGCTTTCACGAGGATCGCCGCGCCGCCCGTGTCGATCGCGGACGTTGGCTCCGTGGTCTTGAGCGTGTAGCGGAGCGCCTTGCCGAGGGCAGCGAGCTTCTCCGACTCGGCGTCCCCGGCGCGCGCCACGCGCGGCGAGAACGCGAAGGCGAGCACGGCGAGAGAGAAGGCGATCAAGGACACAGACCACAGCTTCTTCATGGGCTCTCCTGCGCAGCCGCGTCCGTCGCCGCGTGAGCTGCGGGCGACGTCGCGGGCGCGCGCCTCGGACGGCGAGGGCGCAGCTTTTTCACCATTTGTAACGCGCAGATCGGCCGACCGCACGCGGGCCCGCTGCAGAAAAGTTGTTGTCCGTCGCCCGATGTCGGACGTCAGCGCTCGTTATCCGCTCGTCCGGATCACTTCGCGGCGGCGCCGCGTTGCGCGACGCCGTCCTCGCTGCTCTTCGCGGGCTGTGCCGTGGCCTCGGCGTCCGGCTCGGGCGCCTCGGCGCGCTGGGATCGCTCACCGGGCTCTTCCTCAAGCGGAGCCATCTTGCAGGACCCATCGAACTGCACGCCGCGATCGATGAAGATGGCGGGCGCGTGCAGGGCGCCGGTCACCTTGGAGGGAGCGTAGAGCTCGATGGCGTCGCGGGCGCGGATGCTCGCCTCGACCTCCCCGCCCGTGACGATGCACGTCACGACGTGGATCTCGCCGACCACGAGCGCCCCTTCGCCGATCACGAGCACGTCCTCCCCGCGGATCTCGCCGCGGAAGCTGCCGTCGATGCGGACCCGCCCCTCGAAGTAGAGCTTGCCCTCGAAGTGGGTACCGCGGCCCAGCAGGGCGTTGATCTCGGTGGGCCGGTGGCCGCCGGCGTCGTCGCCGCGGGCGCCTCCGGGCGGTCGCGGAGAGAGGGGCGAGTCCCTGTCGCCCGGGAACGAGATCGGCTCCATCGACCGATGCCTTACTTCAGGCATCGTCACATTCGCAACGGGGGCGCGCGTCAGCCGCGTAACGCGCGCGCCGGCGGGACCGAAAAATTGCAATGGTTTCAGGTGTTTGTGCGGGTTTTGCGGCGGGGTACGTTTTCTGCATTAGGGGGCGGCCTGAGCGGAGCCTGGCGCGTGGACGCGCCGGGCGACGTGCGAAGCGCGGGCGGACCTCGGGTCCGGGCGCTTGGTGGAGAGCGGTGAGGGTCCGAGGCGACCAGGAGAGGGAGTGGAGATGACGTTCCGATCGTTGCTAGTGGCTGCCGGTGTCCTGGGCAGCATCTCGGTGGCGTCTGCGCAGACGCCGCCCGAGCCGCCGAAAGCTCCCCCGGGCGACGTGGCGCCGCCCGCCTCGCCGGCGCCGCCAGCCGAGCAAACCCCGCCGGTCGATCCGGCGGCCGCCGCGCCCACCGCCGCGCCGGGCGCGCCCGCCGCAGCCCCGGCCGCCCAGGCGGCGCCCGATGGGCCTGGGGCTCAGCCTGCCGAGCCGCCGCCTGCGCCGGAGCCGCCGCCCGAGACGAAGATCCCGGAGCCGAACGCCGGGGCGGTCGCGTCGCCGGCGGTGCGGTGGAGCCAGACCACCGGGGCGGACACCGTGCTGGAGGAGGAAGAGGAGACGCAGCTGCGGTGGCGCGGCTCCACGTTCACGTGGAACCAGGGCGGCACCACGACGATCTTCGGCGTCGGCCGGGACAACATCGGGAGCGAGGGCGAGTTCTACGGCTGGGATTTCACCCTGCGCCCGAACTACTACCTGCTCGATCGCCCCAAGGACAAGGTGACGCTCAACGCCGAGATCGGCTGGGTCACCGAGCTCACGAACAGCGACACCACCCAGTATTACCGGGAACCGCAGCTCAAGGACATGGCGCTCGGCGTCCGGTACGGCCGCGAGCTCTGGCAGCGCGGCAGCGCGGAAGGAGGCGACTACCGGACGGAGGCGGCGATGCGGCTGCGCGTGCTCCTGCCGACGTCGCCGACGAGCTGGAACGCCGGCAGGTACTTCTCCCTCTCGGTCGGCCCGCAGGTCGTCCAGAAGGTGAAGCTGCTCGGCTCGAAGGCCGACGGGCTCAACCATGTGACGGCGACGCTCGGCGTGACCTACGCCCACCTGTTCGCGGAGTCGTACACGCCGGTGAACGGCGACCTCAGGCGGACGCGGCGGATCGCGACCGGCGAGACGGTGATCGACGATCAGCTGAGCGGGTGGTCCCAGGACATGGATCGGCTGACCACGAGCCTCGATATCGACCTGCCGCTCTACAAGGATCTCTCCCTCGGGACGAGCTTCGGGCTGATCAGCCGGTTCAAGCACAAGTTCACGCACGGCTGCGACGAGGACTCGGGCGCCGACTGCACCGAGTACCGCTCCGTCCGCAACCCGGACCCGACGACCTACCTCGCGAACACGGTGTTCGACGTGAACCTGAGCCACCCGATCTACGACGTGGTCAACGTCACGCTCGGGTACAACAACACGTCCCCGCAGCTCGGCGAGGACGGCAAGCGCAGGGTCATGTTCTACAGCCCCGAAGCGCAGTTCTACCTCGACATCACCGCCAACCTCGACGCCATCTACTCGAAGGTCACCGGCCGCGGCGAGAAGAAGGACAAGCCGGGGACGGCGCGCGCGGCGCGCCAGCAGAACCTGTAACCAGGGGAGCCGATCGGGCGCCCTGCGAGGCGCCCCCGATCGATCGGGCGCCCCGTCAGGCGCGCCCGCGGCTCTCGCCCGTCGTCAGCCCGCCGGCGATGAGGTGCGCGGCGCGCAGCGGCTCGGGCAGGTTGCCGTGCACCGAGAGCCGCGCGATCAGCGCGCTCGTGTCCTCCAGCGAGATCCCGGCGCGCTGCACGTACACGCCGCCGACGGGCTCCATCGCGCCGGCGCGCTCGATGAGCGCCCACTTGCGGCGCCCTCCGCGGACGCGCGAGAGCAGCGCGTCGCGGATCGCCTCCAGGTTGGGGAGGCGCCGCGCCACCACCACGACGGGCAGGGAGAGGGCGTCGCGCAGTGACGCGATGTCGACCACATTGAAGCCCGCCACCGCGATGCCCTGGAGCATGACCACCTGCACCTGGGCATAGAACCGGGAACCGGAGACCATCGCGGCGATCGCCGTCGTGGCGTTCCGTCCGTCGCGGCGCACGCGGGTGGAGAGCACCCCCTCGAGGCGCAGCCCCGCGAAGACCGTCCCGACGACGGGCACGTCGCCGCGGTGGTCGCGGGCGAACGGCGCATCGTCGACGCCGATGACATGCGACAGGCGCCGGGGTCGAGCGGACACGGGGCGAGCTTACGCGCTCCCCGGACCCTCTGCGCCCTCCGCGCCTCGACGCATTCGACGTATTCGACGTATTCGACGTACTGTTCCGGGGCGAGCCGTCGTGCTGTACTGCTATCGTGCGACCCCCCCGGCATCTCTCCCTGGTCCTCCCGCTGGCCCTCGCCCTCGCGCCGTCGTTCGTCCTGGCGCAGGGCTCCGCAGGCGGCGCCCCGACGCCGGCCAAGGCCGCCGCGGCGCCGCCGAAGCCCGCCGCGGCTCCGGCGGCGAGCGCGCCGCGCGCGGGCAACGCCGGTAGGCCGCAGGCCGCCCCGCAGCGGTCCGGCCGCGCGCGCAAGCCGAAGCAGAAGGACGCGCAGCTCGCGGCCGACGGGAGGCCGCTCGCCACCTTCCCGGGCTTCCGCATGCTCCCGACCGGGGGCTCGCGCATCTTCGTGCAGGTCCACGGCGGCAAGGTGGACGTCGCCGAGTCGAAGGCCGCGGGGCGCCTCGTCTACCGCATGAAGGGTACAGGGGCGATCCAGACGAACCGCTTCCCCCTCGTCACCGCGTTCTTCGCCACGCCGGTGACCCGGGTGCAGCTGGTCGATCGCGGCGACGACCTCGACGTGGTGATCGACCTGCGCGCGGAGACCGACGCGGCCTACCGCGTGATCGAGACCGACCAGGGGAGCGTGCTCCAGGTCGATTTCCCCGCGGCCGTCCCCGAGCAGCGCGCCGCGGCGCCGGCCGAGGAGTCGCGCAAGCGCGCGGTCCGCCGCACGATCGGGAAGGAGCCCGGGGGCGACGAGGGGAGCTCGTCGGAGCCCTAGAGGGTCGCGACGGCTTCGGGCTGCGCCTTGTCGCCGCGCGGGCCGGAGGCTACCGCCGCGGCCGGCTCGCCCAGCGCGGCGGCGGCGAGCGTGACGAGGACCATCCACAGGAGGTCGGCGAGCAGCAGGTGGACGAGCTGCATCCACACCGGCGCGAGCAGGAGCAGGTTGAGGATCCCCGCGCCGAGCTGCAGCAGCACGAGCGCCCCGGTCGCCGCCCCGAGCCGCGCGACGAGGGGCGAGGGGCGCCGGGCGGCGATCGCGCCGCGGGCCGCGAGCAGGTAGACGCCCACGAACACCGCCGCGACCGGGTGGAGCGCGCGCAGCCGCAGCAGGAAGTGCGCCGCGGGCGAGAGGTCCTGGGCGATGCCCTCGCGGAGCGAGCCCGCCGCGAAGAGCGTGTCGCCGAGCGCGGCGATCGCGCCCGTCACGCCCACCACGAGCACGCCCGCGAGCGCGGCGCCGAGGAGCGCGCCCGTCGCGCCCTGGCCGCGCAGGCGCACGCGCCGGCCGCCGCGCCCCCAGTACAGCGTGCACGTCATCGCGCCGACGAGCAGGAAGGTGTTGATGAGGTGCACGGCCATCCAGAGCGCGCGGGCCGCCGACGCGTCGTGCGCGACGTACTCGAGCAGGACGATCCCGGCGCCGACCGCCGCCTCGGTGACCATGAGCAGCATCGACGCGGCCGCGCCGCCCCGCGCCGGGTGCCCCGACGGGAAGGCGCGGAAGGCCCACACGAGCTGCAAGGCCACGAGCAGGAACGCGAGGCCCGAGGTGGCCCGGTGCGTGAACTCGATGAACGTCGCCGCGGTCGGCGAGCGCGGGATCACGTCGCCGTTGCAGGTCGGCCAGTGGCTGCCGCAGCCCGCCCCCGAGCCGGTCGCGCGCACGAACGCGCCCCACAGGATCACGCCCAGCGTGAAGGCCAGCGCGACGGCCGCGAGCTTCCAGAACCGCGCCTGATTCATGGGGTCTCCTTACCGCGAAACCTGCGCGACGGCAGCCCGTGCGCGATCCGCAACGCGCGCGCAATTCATGCGTGCTCTCCGCGCGGGGGGCGCGCGTGGAACACGTGTCCGGACGCGTGGGCGAGCGCGCATCCGCGGGGCGCCCGCGCGGCGGCCGAACAGGCGGCCGGCGCCGCCGCGCGATCCCGTTGCGCCCGGCCGCGCCCGAAGGGAGGATGTGCCCGTGCCGCTGAGCGAGGACCTCCGGGGCGCCCTGCCTCCCATGCCCGTCGAGCTTACGGGCCCCCGTGCCGCCAGGATCGTGGTCGCGGACGACGACCGGCTCGCGCGCCAGATGCTGGTGAGCATCCTCCAGAAGGCCGGCTTCGTGGTCGACGCGGTGGACGACGGCCAGGAGGCGATCGAGCTCATCGGCCGGGGAGGGGTCGACCTCGCGCTGCTCGACATCGTGATGCCGAGGCTCACGGGCCTCGAGGCGTGCCGGCTGCTGAAGGGCATGACCTCGGAGACGTTCCTCCCCGTGGTGCTGGTCACGGCGAAGACGGACACGGCGAGCCGGGTCGAGGGGCTCAAGATCGGCGCCGACGACTACGTCTGCAAGCCGTTCGAGGAGGACGAGCTCCTCGCGCGCGTCGGCGCGATGCTGCGGATCAAGCGGCTGCACGACCACGTCGCCGCGCAGCGCTCCTACCTGGAGCAGCTCTCCATCCACGACGAGATGACCGGGCTCTACAACTACCGCTACCTCTTCACGCGCCTGAACGAGGAGTTCAAGCGCGCCGAGCGGTACCACGAGCCGTTCGCCTGCGTGCTCGTCGACATCGACCAGCTCAAGGCGCTGAACGAGGCCGGCGGGCGCACGCTCGGGGACGCCGTGATCCGGCGCGTCGCCGACGGGATCCGCCGCTCGGTCCGGGAGGTGGACGTGGTCGCGCGCTACGGCGGCGAGGAGTTCCTCGTGGTCCTGCCGAGCACACATTTCGCGGGGTCGCTGACGGTCGCCGAGCGGATCTGGCGCGAGGCCTCCGGCAACCCGGTCGAGTTCGGCGGGGCGGCGAGGCCCTGCAGCGTGTCGATCGGCGTCGCGCTCTACCCCTCGCGCGACGTGCGGACGAAGGACGCGCTGATCCGCGCCGCCGAGAGCGCGCTCCACCAGGCGAAGCGCGAGGGCGGCAACCGGATCTGCGTCTTCCAGCAGCACGGCCACATCTACACGCCGACGGGCGGCGGCGAGGCGCAGGCCCCGCCGCCGCCGCCGCCCAAGCTCCGGAAGTCGAGCGACCCGGCCTTCGCCGCGGCCCAGGACGAGCCGAGGGAGGCGCCCTCGCGGCGGCCCGGCGAGCTCTCGCCGCTCGCCTCGACGCGCAAGCCGATCGACCAGCGCTAGCCGCGCCGGCCGCTCCCCCCTCGGTTCCGTGCCCCGCCGCGAGCGCGCGGCCCGCTCGTGCTACGGTGCGCCGAAAATGGCCCGCCGCGCTGCACGAGGTGCCCTTGCCGCCGCCGCCGTCTCCCTCGCGGTCTCGCTCGCCCCGTCCCCCGCCGTCGCGGACACCCCCGGCGCGACGGCCCCCGCGCAGCGCGCGGCGGTCGTCCACGACCTCCCCCGGGTCCTCGCGCTCGCCGACCGCAATCACCCGAACATCGCCGCCGCCCGCGCGAAGCTGAGCCAGGTCCGCGCGCAGCTCGACGAGGCCCACTACGCGCCGTTCTCCCAGTTCAAGCTGACGGGCGGCGTCGCGCTCGCGCCGACCGTCCGCGGCAACAACGTCTTCAGCCCGAACACCGACGTCTCGCTCACATCGAGCCTCGGCGTCGCGTGGCGCGCGGGCATCGACGGCGTCGTGCCGCTCTGGACCTTCGGGAAGATCACGAGCCTCTGGGACGCCGCCGAGGCGAACGTCCGGGTGAACCAGGCGACCGTCGAGAAGGAGCGCGACGCGGTGCGGCTCGACGTCCGCAAGGCCTACTTCGGCCTCCAGCTCGCGCGCGACTCGCGGAGCCTGCTCAGGGACGTGCGGTCCGAGATGGACAAGGCCCTGCGGCGCCTCGAGGAGCAGGTCGAGGCCGACGAGGGCGACCCGATCGAGCTCCTCAAGCTCCAGACCTTCGGGGCCGAGCTCGAGGCGCGCGGGGCGGAGGTCGACAAGTTCATCGCGATCGCGCTCGCGGGGCTGCGCTTCTACACGGGCGTCCCGGACCTCGACATCCCCGACGTCCCCATCCGCCCGCCGGCGCACCGGCTCGGGCACGTCACCCGTTACCTGACGGCGGCGCGCCTGTACCGCCCGGAGCTCGCGCAGGCGCGCGCCGGCCTGGACGCGCGGACGGCGCAGGTGCGGCTCGCTCGCGCCCAGCTGTTCCCCGACATCGGCCTCGGCCTGCAGGTCGGGATGAGCGCCGCGCCCGAGGTCGCGAACCAGCTGAACCCGTTCGCCAGCGACCCCGGCAACTACTTCCACTACGGCGCCGCGCTCGTGCTGCAGTGGAAGCTCGATCTGCTCCCGCAGTCGGCCCGCGTCCGCTTCGCCGAGGCGCAGCTCGACGAGATGGCCGCGACGCAGCGCTTCGCCATGGGCGGGGTCGCCACCGAGGTCGAGACCGCCTACGCCGAGGTGGTCGAGGCGCAGCGGCGCCTCGACGCCTACGCCAAGGCAGCCAAGTACGGCAAGCGGTGGCTCGTGATGGTGCAGCAAGGAATCGACGTCGGGACCATGGCGGACAAGGATCTGATCGATCCGGCCAAGGCATACGCCACGAACCGATTTAACCAGCTGAACGCGACGATGGATCTCGACATGGCGATGTCGCGCCTCGCGAAGGCGACCGGCTGGGATGCGATCGCGCCGGACGGCACCTGAGCCTCGGGCCGGCGCGCCTCGTCTCGGCCGTCCGGGCATCACCCCGGCTTGAACGCGGCCGTCCTTGGCACTACGGTGGCCCGCCATCATGGGAGCCGACGACGGGCAGGCGCCGCGGAGGGCGGCTTTGGCAACGGGCGGTGAGGCGGCGAGGGGCGGCGCGCGAGGCGCCGGCGCGGCCTCCACCATCGGGTTCTCGGTGCTGCTCGCGGCGGCCGCCGCCGCGATCATCGGCACGCTCCACTTCGTCGCCTACGTCGTGCCGACGGAGGCCTCGATGGGGATCGTGCAGAAGATCTTCTACTTCCACGCCCCTGCCGGCTACGCGATGTACCTCGGCGCGACCGCCTGCTTCATCGGCTCCGCCGGCTACCTCGCGCGCGGCACCCAGTGGTGGGACTCGCTGGCCAAGTCCGGCGCGCAGGTCGCGGTGGCGATGGGCCTGATCGTCCTCATCACCGGTCCGCTGTGGGCCGCCAAGGCCTGGGGCGTGTACTGGACGTGGGACCCGCGCCTGACCACCTCGCTGCTGAGCGTCCTCATCTACGTCGCCTATGTCGTGCTCCGCGCCTTCACCGGCGACAGCCACGCCGAGCGCAAGTTCGCGGCGGCGCTCGGCGTGCTCGGCGCGGCGAACCTGCCGATCATCCACTACTCGGTGAAGATGTGGGGCGGCAACCACCCCACGGTCATCACGGGCAAGGGCGGCGGCCTCGGGCACCCTGACATGAAGCTGGCGCTCGGCTTCGGCTTCCTCTCGTTCACCCTGCTCGCCGTCGCGCTCCTGTGGGCGCGCCTCCGCGTCGATCTCGCGTCCGCGCGGCTCGCAGAGGTCGAGCAAGAGGCCCTCGAAGCCGGGATCGGAGAGGACTGAGAACGTGAATCCCCATCATCCCTTGTTCGCGCACGCGGCCCTGCAGCAGCAGCCGGCCACCCCCACGACCGGCACGACGACCGACGCCGGCACCGCGGTCGATGATCGCGCGCAGGCGTTCCGCGCCGTGCAGGGGGGCAACGATCTCCAGAGCGGGGAGAAGCTGCTCGTGGAGGCCTACGCCGCGATCTGGCTCATCATCTTCGCGCTGGTCTTCCTGTCCTGGCGCCGGCAGAAGCAGATCGACCGGCGCATCGACGCGCTCGAGGCCGCCTTGCAGAAGGCGCGCGCCGGCTCGGGCCAGGGGACGAGCTGATGCCCAATATCGGGGAGATGACCCCGCAGCACGCGCTCTACATCCCCGTCGTGCTGATGCTGGGGCTGATCGTCGGCTACATCCTGGGCAGCCGCGCCGTGCGCGCCGAGCTAGAGCGACGTAAGCGCAGAATGAAGGAGTGACGGGGGCGCGAGCTCTCGCCCCGTGTCGCCAGCGGAGCGCGGCCGTCGCCGCGCCCCGTGTTGCCAGCAGAGCGCGGCGTCGCCGCGCCCCGCCATCCATTCCGGAGGTCCAAGGTGGTCGATTTCTCTGTCAGCGAAGAGCACAAGGCGCTCATCGACACGGCGCGCCGCTTCACGAAAGAGCGCATCATCCCGATCGCGGCCGAGTGCGACCAGAAGTCGTACTTCCCGATGGACGTCTTCAAGGAGGGCTGGGACATCGGCCTCGTCAACCCGACGTGCCCGGCCGAGTACGGCGGCCCGGGGATGGGCGAGCTCGAGAACGCGCTGCTCGCGGAGGAGCTCTCCTACGGGTGTACCGGCATCCAGACGAGCTTCCTCGCGAACGGGCTCGCGCTGACGCCGATCAAGCTCGCCGGCAGCGAGGAGCAGAAGAAGAAGTACCTCGGCATGCTCACGGCCGAGCCGATCATGGCGAGCTACTGCACGAGCGAGCCCGACGCCGGCAGCGACGTCGCCGGCCTCAAGACCCGCTTCACGAAGCACGGCGACGACTACGTGCTGAACGGGCAGAAGTGCTGGATCACGAACGCGAGCTACGCGCGCTACTACGTCATCTTCGCGACCTCGAACCCGGAGCTCCGGCACAAGGGGATCGCGGCGTTCATCGTCGATCGCGACACGCCGGGCCTGCGCGTCGGCAAGAAGGAGGACAAGCTCGGCCAGCGCGCGAGCGACACCGCGCAGGTGTTCCTCGAGGACGTGAAGGTGCCGAAGGCGAACCTGCTCGCGCCGGAGGGGCAGGGGTTCAAGCTCGCGATGGAGACCTTCAACCAGACCCGCCCCGACATCGGCGCGGCGGCGACCGGCCTGATGCGCCGCTGCGTCGACGAGTGCGTCGCCTACGCCAAGGAGCGCAAGGCGTTCGGCCAGCCGATCGGCAACCACCAGCTCGTCCAGTGGATGATCGCGGAGATGGCGATCCGCGCGGAGGGCACGCGCCTGCTCTACCAGAAGGCCGCGTGGAACCTCGACCACGGCGTGCGCGACCCCATCGTCTCGAGCTTCGCGAAGGCGTACGGCGCCGACAGCGCGATGCAGACCGCCGTCGACGCCGTCCAGGTGTTCGGCGGCAACGGCTACGTGAAGGAGTACCCCGTCGAGAAGATGATGCGCGACGCCAAGGTCCTCCAGATCTACGAGGGCACGAGCCAGATCCAGCGCATCGTCATCGCGCGCCAGCTCCTCGCCTGACCGCGGCGCGCCGCCCCCGCCGGCCCCGGGGTCACGTCTGGGGGTGCCAGATCAACGTCAGCTCGGGCCCCAGCGTGAGGGCCAGCCCCTCGGCGGGGATCATCACCCGGCGGACCTTCTGGCCCCCGTACCTCGTCCCGTTCGTCGAGCAGAGGTCGAGGGCCATGATCTCGGCGCCGTCGCGCAGGAGCAGCAGGTGGGTCCGCGAGATGTGCGTGCTCAGGACGGCGCGCAGCCCGCGGTCCAGGCAGTTGTCGGCGCGCCCGAGCAGCACGCCGTCGTCGAGCGCGTGCTGCGGCAGCTCGACCGCGGCGCTGCGCTCGCTCGACTGCAGCGTGAGCCGCACGTAGCCCGACTTCGCCCGCGACGCGATCATCTCCTCGATGTGCGACACCGGCCGCACCGACGTGATGTGCGAGATCTCGCCGCGGGCGAAGCGGTGGCTCGTCGTGATGCCCTCGGTCGGAGACGGCACCGGCACCGGCAGCGGCGGCGGCGCGGCGTCGACGTCGGCCTTCGCCGAGACGCTCTCGAGGGCGCGCGGCGGCTCGCTCATGCCGCACGAGCTCACCTGCAGCACCTTCGACGCGGCGCGCGATCCGACGGGGAGCCCTCCGACCACGTGCTTGCCGATGCGCACGAGCAGCGGGCCGCTGACCACGATCGAGCGCCGCGGCACGTCGTCGTCCACGAAGAACGGGATCGAGGTCTGGAGATCCATGAGCCGCAGGCCGAAGCTGCCGTCGCCGAGGTTGCAGCAGGTGGCGACGAGGTGGCGGACGCACACGTCGTCGCCCGGCGCGAACTTCACGTCGCAGCGCGGGTGCGAGCCGAAGACGGCGTACGCGCCGCTGTTCGCGGGCAGGTCCATCCACGCGACGTCGCCGCCCGACACGCGGAACAGCCGGTACCCCTCGGCCATCGGCGACTCGGGCGGGTTCAGCGCCATGACCGCCTCGGCGGTCGACAGGGCGCGCCGCATCGTCGCGACGTCGATCCGAGGCTCCGCCATCATCGCGCGGCCTCGGCCCGGCGCGGCGCCGCGCCCGGCATCGTTCTGCGCGCCGGCCCGCCGATCTCGGGCGTGGACGGCGGGATCGCGGTGTGAGCCTGCGGCGACTCCGCGGCCTGAGCGAGCGTGGTGAATGGCAGACAGCAACGAGGCCTCATGCGGTCGAGCTGAATCCTACCGGAATTTTTTGGCTGAGGCTCTTTCGCTGCGCGCCTCGAATCTGCTGGGCCGGCGGGCTCGGGCCGAGGCGACGGCTGTCCGGCTCAGCCCACGCCGACGTTGACCTCCGCGACGAGCTCCCCGCCCCAGCGCCAGAAGGCCACCGAGCGGCTGAACAGGAGGATCACCTCCAGCCCGAGCCCACCGCCGAATTCGAGCCGAAATCGCCCGGCGTCCACCTCGATGAGTTGCATGCCCTCCGGTGACGCGAGAGTCGGGCCAGGCGTGAATCCGTGCGCATCGGACGCCGGTGTGTCCGCCGGGGGCACGGGCGCGCGCCGCGCCCGGCGAGCGGGGCGAGCGCGAGGGGCACGGGTGAGCGGGACGAGCCCGGGGACCACACGGGCGAGCGGCGCCTGCGCGGACGGCGGCGCGTGCGCGGACGGCGGCGCGTGCGCGGACGGCGGCGCGTGCGCGGACGGCGGCGCGTGCGCGGACGGCGGCGCGTGCGCGGACGGCGGCGCGTGCGCGGACGGCGGCGCGTGCGCGGACGGCGGCGCCTGCGCGGACGGCGGCGCCGCGTGAGGCGATCTGGCGCAGGGGGCGCGCTTCCGCGCGAGGCGAGCCGGCGCAGGGGGCGCGGTCCCACGCCAGGCGGGCCAGCGCACGGGGGCGCGCTTCCGCGCGAGGCGAGCCGGCGCAGGGGGGCGCGGTCCCACGCCAGGCGGGCCAGCGCACGGGGGCGCGCTTCCGCGCGAGGCGCGCTCCCGCGCGACGCGCAAAGAAGCGAGGCCGCCGCACGAAGCTGCTTTTGACGCCGCTCCCGCGGTGTCTATCCTGGTCGCGGTGTCCCGGATCCTCCCGCGCTTCGACTTTCGCATCGAGTTCGCCTCATCGACGGACGTCGGCCTCGTTCGTGAGAGCAACGAGGATCGGCTCCTCTGCTGCCCCGAGCTCGCCCTCTTCGCCATCGCCGATGGAATGGGCGGCCACGCCGCCGGCGAGGTCGCGGCCCAGATCGCGGTCGACACCGTGCGGGACGAGGTGCTCCGCCCGCCCGCCGCCGCGATCCTCGACGCGTACGTCGCCGACCCGAACATCGAGGCGCGCCGCGAGGTCTTCGCCTTGCTCCGCCGCGTGACCGAGGCCGCGCACGCCGCCATCCTCGAGGCGCGCCGGAAGGAGCCGAGCTACCAGGGCATGGGCACCACCCTCGACTTCGTGGTGCTCGCGCACAGCCGGGCCTTCTTCGCCCACGCCGGGGACAGCCGCGCGTACCTCGTCCGCCCGACGACGACCGTGCAGCTCACGCAGGACCACGCCCTCTACGACACGCTCCGCGCCGCCGGCAAGGCGACCCCCCCCAGGAACCCGCAGCGCAACCCGCTCGTCAACGCGATCGGCCTCGCGGGCACGGTCGCCGTCGACACCGTGTTCGTCGATCTCTCGCGCGGCGATCGCATCCTCCTCTGCACCGACGGGGTCCACAACGCGATCGAGAGCGAGGCGTCGCTCTCCCGCTTCTGCGCGAAGGGCAGCCCGGAGGAGGTCGCCGACGGCCTCCTCAAGCACGCCCGCGAGCGCGGTGGGCGCGACAACGCGAGCGTCATCGTGATCGACATCAAGGAGCGCTTCGTGAAGCGCGCGGACGACGCCGGCCCGTCCTCCCGCGAGCTCTCGGTGCTCTCCGCGTGCCCGCTGCTCTCCGGCATGAGCCCCGCCGCCGTGCTCGGCGCGCTCGCGGCCGGCGTCGAGGTGGAGCTCGCCGCGGGCGATCGGATCCCGCGCGACGTCGCGAACGATCTCGTCGCGTACGTCGTGCTCGACGGCGCCGTGGATCTGCCCGACGGCCGCAGGATCGCCTCCTCGAGCCTGCTGTTCCCGGAGTCGCTCGTGGGCGCGCGCAAGAAGGGCGACCTGCCCGTGGCCGCGGCGCGCACGCGGCTCATCCGGATCCGCAAGGACGACTTCGCCGAGGTCTGCGAGCACGATGCCGAGCTCGGCGCCGCCCTGTACCAGCGGCTCGCGCGGTACCTCGCCCTCGGGACCGGCTGAGCGCGGCCCGGCGCGATGCAGCTCCCCCTGCTTTACCTCGACGATCGCGTCGCGGCCTTCGCGAAGCCGTCCGGGCTGCTCGTGCACCGCGGCTGGGGCGACGCGCCGGTCGTGTTCGTCGATCTCGCCGAGCGCGCGCTCGGCCGGAAGGTGTTCCCGGTCCACCGCCTCGACCGGGCGACGAGCGGCGTGCTGCTGGTCGCGCTCGACGCCGTCGCGGCGGCGCAGCTCGGCGCGCAGTTCGAGCAGGGCCTGGCGCGGAAGCGCTACCTGGCGCTCGTGCGCGGCGTGCCGCCCGAGCGCGGGTGCATCGATCACCCGATCCCGCGGCGCGAGGGCGGCCCGCGCGTCCCGGCGGTCACGGAGTTCGAGCGCCTCCACGCGCTCGATCGCTACGCGGTGGTCGAGGCGCGCCCGCGCACCGGCCGCCTGCACCAGGTGCGCAGGCACCTCAAGCACATCAGCCACCCGATCATCGGCGACGTGAACTACGGAAAGGGCGAGCACAACCGCCTCTTCCGCGAGCGTTACGCGCTGCACCGCCTCGCGCTGCACGCGGCGGAGCTCGCCGTCGCCCACCCCGAGACGGGCGCCCCGCTGCGCATCGCCGCGGCGCTGCCGGACGACCTGCGAGGCCCGTTCGACCAGCTGGGCGTGCCGGCGTGGATCGGCGCGGCGCCGCCGGCCTGAGCGACGTGTGTAAGTGCCCGAAATCATTTGATTTTTTAGGATGGCCGCCGGGGCTGCGGCGGCTCAGCGCGCCGCGGCGTCCGGGTCGCGGCGCCTCGGGACGACGCCGTGCCCGGCGCGGATCCCGTCGAGCGAGAGCGCCGGGCCTGCCTGGGCGAAGCCGCCGTCGAAGGGGTTCTCGGCGAGGAACATCGGCGTGTCGAGATCGACGAAGGAGAACCCGCCGAGGCCGGCGGCGAGGCACGCCGACGTGGTCATCGCGAGCACCGACTCGACCATGCCGCCGATCATCAGCCCGAGGCCGGCCGCGCGGGCGGTCGCGGCGATGTCGAGCGCCTCGGCGATCCCGCCCTTCATCAGCTTGATGTTGACGATGGTCGCCGCGCGCTCGGCCGCGATGCGGAGCACGTCGCCCGCGCAGGTGACGCTCTCGTCGGCGGCCACGTCGACGCCGGCGCGGCGGGTGACCTCCTTCATCCCCTCCCAGTCGTCGCGCGGCACCGGCTGCTCCAGCAAGGCGACGGTCGCGCCCAGCCGGCGCGCGTGCGCGACGAGCGCGATCGCCCCCTCGGCCGTGAGCCCGCCGTTGCCGTCGAGGATCAGCGACGCGGACGGCGCGGCCGCGCAGATCGCCTCGATCCGCGCGGGGTCCGACGCGGCGAGGACGCCGCCGACCTTCACCTTGAGGACGCCGAAGCCCATGGCCGCGGCGCGCCGCGCGGCCTCCTCGGCGCGCTCCGGCGAGCCCGTGGTGATGGTGATGTCGGTCGTGAGCGCCGTCCCGGAGCCGCCGAAGAAGGCCCAGAGCGGCATGTGCGCGCGCCGCGTGAGCGCGTCGAGCACCGCCGTCTCGATCGCGCAGCGCGCCGCGCCCGCGCCCCCGCCGGCCGTCGCGCGGAGCGCGCCCGCGACGCCGCGCCACGCGCGCGCGTCGGCGCCGACGACGCCGGCCCCCAGCTCGAGGGCGGCGGCGCGCGACGCCTCCTGCGTCTCCCCGTTGAACGCCGGGAGCGGCGCCGCCTCGCCGAAGCCGAACGTCCCGTCCGCGAGCTCGACGGTGACGAGGAGGTTCGCCGCGCGCTCGTGCGCGCCGCCGGCGATGCCGAACGGCTCGTGCAGCGGGATGTCGAGCGTCTCGACCAAGACGCGCCGGATCTGGGATGGGGACATCGGGGGTGCCGCCGCCTCTGGAGGGCCTCAGGGGGTGGCGCCGGCGGCGTCGCGCGGCGCCGCCGCTGGACCTGGCGCCGCCGCGCCCGGAGCACCCGGCGCCGGCGCTGCACCCGGCGCCGGCGCTGGACCTGGCGCCGCCGCGGCCGGAGCACCCGGCGCGGGTGGCGCCTCCGCCGGAGGACGGCTCGCCGAGCGGAGCAGCGCCTCGATCTCGCGCGCGACCGCCTCCTCTTCGCCGTCCTCGTAGCCCGCGTGGACGTGGCGTACGACGCCGCCCTGATCGATGAGGAAGGCGGTCGGCATCCTCCGGGGGCGATACTGCTTCTCCGCGCGCTGGTCCTTGTCCCAGAGGATCTTGAACTTCACCTCGGCCTCGGTCGCGAACGCCGCGATCTGCTCCTTCGAGACGTCCTCCGGCGCGTCGACCGAGACCGCGAGCACGGCAAGGGACCCGCCGAAGCGATCCACGAGCTCCTGGTACTTGGGGAACGACTTCCTGCACGGGTGGCAGTACGTCGCCCAGAAATCGACGATCACCACCTTGCCGCGGGCCTCCTGGATCGTGGAAGGGCCCTCGCCCGTCACGACCTCGGCCGCGAGCTCGGGCGCCGCGGCGCCGATCAGGTCGCTGCCGTGTTCGGGCGCCGGCGTCGGGCCGACCGGCGCGGCGCCGCCGCAGCCGGCCGCGGGCAAGAGGGCGAGCGCGCCGCAGAGGACGGCGGCGGCGCGGGCGAACGACGGTAGCGAGCTCCAGCCCATCTCGACTCCTCCCTCCCTCAGGGCTCGCGATCCACGATGGACGCGAGCATCTCGCCCTCGGCGCAGAGCGTCCCGTCGACGCTCGCCTCGCCGCGCAGCTTCCAGACGTTCGAGCGGTGGTGCAGCACCTCGACGTAGAGGTCGAGCCGGTCGCCGGGCGTCACGGTGTGCCGGAACTTCGCCTTGTCGATGCCGAGGAAGAACATCAGGTTCGACGTCGCGTCGAACGGGTCGGACGCATAGGCCAGGATGCCGCCGAGCTGCGTGAGCGACTCCAGGATCAGCACCCCGGGCATGATCGGCCGCTGCGGGAAGTGCCCCTGGAACCAGGGCTCGTTGTACGTGACGCACTTGTAGCCGCGGATGCTCTTGTTGGCGTTCACCTCGGTCACCCGATCCACCATGACGAGCGGGTAGCGGTGCGGCAGGATCGACAGGATCTGATGGATGTCGAGCGTCACGGGCTCGTGGGTTCGGTCAGGCAAGGCCCGCTCCTTTCACGGCGTGGAGCGCGCGGGCAGCGCGCTACTTCGCGTCGTCCTTCTTCTCCGCCTGCTCGTCGCCCGCCTCCTCGCCGCCGCCGCCGGTGTTGTAGAGCTGGATGACCTGCTCGGTGAGATCGAGATCCGCGCGGACGTACGGGGCCGCCTGCTTGTCGAGGATGATCTCGTAGCTCGACTTCTTCGCGACCCTGGCGACGATGATCATCATCTTCTTGATGATCGGCCCGGTGAGCTCGCCCTGCTTCTTCTGGAGCTCCTTGTTGTAGTCGACGAAGACGGTCTGGAGCTCGACCATCTGGCGCTGCCAGTCCTCCATCCGCTTCTGCATCGCCTCGCGCGAGAGCACGCGCGACTGCTTCTCGATGTCCTCGCGCGCCCGCTGGAGCTCGGTCTGCTTCGCGTCGAGCTCCTGCTGCCGCCGGTCGAAGAGCTTCTTCAGCGTGGCCTGCGCGCGGATGCCGTCCTCGGTCTGCATCACCGCGTGCTGCACGTCGACCACGGCGATCCGGCTCTGGGCGGCGGCGACGCTCGGCGCCGCGAGGGCGACCAGCGCGGCGGCGGTGCGGGCGAGTCGGAGGAGGGACGGCGCGGGCCGATGCACGGGGGAGCGGGCGACCATCCGAGGCGATTACCCGCCGCGTGACGGACGGTCAAGGTGCGCGGGAATTGTGCGGGGAGGATGCGGGGAACACGCGGGATGGTGCGGGAGGACGCGCGGAATGACGCGGGGCGCGTGCGGTGAATGACGCGGGGCGCGTGCGGTGAATGACGCGGGGCGCGTGCGGTGAATGACGCGGGGCGCGTGCGGGGACGACGGCGGAGGTCCGGACTCATCGGTCGTCGTCCCGGATGGGGCCCGGGGCGTCGGGGCGGCGCGGCGCGCGCCGCCGGTCAGATGCACTCGCCGGAGATGCAGTCCTCGCCGTCGGGGCAGGGCGCGTCGATCGTGCATTCGGGCGCGATCTCTTCCCGCGTCTTGCAGAAGCCGTCCTCGCAGCGGACGAAGCGGCTGTCGTGCAGCAAGCAGGCCTGATCGCTGCTGCAGGGATAGTGGCAGTAGCCGTCGTCCATGCACTCCTGGCCGAGGGCCGCGCAGGCCGTGCCGCCGCAGCCGGGCTGGGTCGAGGGGTCGGCCATACACGCGCCGGTCGCCGCATTGCAGACCTCGCCGGACGCGCAGTCCGCGTGCGTCTCGCAGGCGGCGGTGCAGGCGCCGTCGACGCACCGCGCGCCGCCCTCGCACGGCGAAGCGTCGCTGCACTCGGGGTTCTCCGGGTCGGGGACGCAGACCCCGCGGTCGCAGCGCGCGCCGGGCTCCGCGCAAGGGACGCTGTCCGTGCAGCCGTCGGCGCAGGCGCCGTTCACGCACACCCTGCCGGCGCCGCACTCGTAGCTGAACTCGCAGGCCGCGATGCAGAGCCCGTCGACGCACCGCGTCCCGTCCGCGCACGCCGCGTCGCCGTCGCAGGGGCAGGTGGTGAGCTCCGCGTCGCAGGCCTCGCCGCCGCCCTCACCGCCCGCGCCAGCGGCGCCTGCGCCTGCGCCGCCCTCGCCGGCGCTGCCATGACCCCCGGCGCCGGCGCCGACGTCGGGCTCCGCCGGGCGACACCCGTAGCCGTCGCAGAGGAGACAGTTCTCGCCGTTGTCGTCGCACTCCAGCCGAGCGTCGCCGCAGCCATGACAGCCCGTCGCGGCCGCGGCGATCGCCGCGAACAGCACGCCTCGACCCAGGATCTTCGCAAGGGGTGAGTGAAGAAGCATCGAAGTCCTCCAGCGGCGGCCGGCACCGGCGCGGCCCTACCGCACGACTACCACGCCGCGCGCTATCACGCAGCGTGCCAGGGGGGCGGCGGCCGGGGAGCGCGGCGACGTAGGAGAGGTCGCTCGCGTTGTGAACCCGGGTTCACCTGTCCGGGGCGCGCGAGGTTCACTCGACGTCGGGTCGCGAAAGGTGGGGGCGTGAGCGGCCCGCGCCGCGGCGCGCGAGGGGACCTCCGCCGGCGCAGCGAGCGCGCGCTCTCCTCGGAAAGTGAGCGAGAGGGGCGCGCTCGCCGCGAGGACCGGGGCGGACGCCCGTGAGGCTCAGGAGCGGTAGCCGGCGTTCACGTCGACGTAGCCGTGCCCGAGATCGCTCGTCAGGTAGGCGAAATCGCCGGGGCCGCTGCCGAGGACGAGCTCGATGACGTAGGTGTCGCGCGCGAGCACCTCGTTCGCCTTCAGCTCGGCTTCGGGGCCGACCGGCCCGCCGCGCTGCACGATCGGGATCCCGCCGACGAGGATCTGGGCCTCGGCCGGGTTGAAGGGGACGCCGGCGCGCCCGGCGGCGGCGAGCAGCCGCCCCCAGTTCGCGTCCTTGCCGAACAGCGCGGTCTTCACGAGCATCGACGTCGCCACCGTGCGCGCCACGGCCCGCGCCTCGTCCCGCGTCGAGAGCCCGCGCACGCGGATCTCCGCGACGTGGGTGCTGCCCTCGCCGTCGGCCACCATCGAGCGAGCGAGGTCGCCGCAGACCTCGGTGAGGCGCGGCAGGAGCTCGTCGCGCGACACGCGGCGCTGCGACGCGCCGGAGGACAGGAGGAGCACCGTGTCGTTCGTGCTGGTGTCCCCGTCCACGGTGCACGCGTTGAAGGTCACGTCGCTGGCGGCCACGAGCGCCTCGTTCGCCTCGGCGAGGTCGAGCACGGCGTCGGTGAACAGGAACACGAGCATCGTCGCGTGAGGGGGCCCCACGTCGGGGTGGATCATGCCGGCGCCCTTGCCGATTCCGAGCAGCGTGCCCGCGCCGAGCTTCCGCTGCGAGAGCTTCGGCCAGCGGTCGGTCGTGCAGATCGCCTGGGCGAAGTCGAGGTAGCCCTTCGGCGACAGGCTGGCCGACAGATCGGGGACGCGCTCGACGATCCGGTGCGCCGGCAGCACGGCGCCGATGACGCCCGTCGACGCCGGCAGGACCTCGTCCTCGGAGGCGCCGACGGCCTGCGCGATCGCGCGCGTGGTGTCGAGCGCCGCCTTCCAGCCGGCCTCGCCCGTGCAGGCGTTGGCGCAGCCGCTGTTCGCGACGACCGCGCGGGCGCGCCCGGACCGGACGCGCTGCATGGCGATCTCCACCGGCGCCGCGCGGACCAGGTTCCGCGTGAACACGCCGGCCACCACCGCCGGCTGATCGGCCACCGCGAGCGCGACGTCGATCCTCCCGTCCTTCCGAATGCCGGCGCTGACGGCGCCGAAACGAAACCCTGCAACAGGCTCAAAGCTCATAGCGGCGCGGAGTCTACGCACGAAGCCGCGCCGGGAGAAAGCGGCAAGGGGACCTCCGCCGCGCGTGGGTTTGCAGGGACATGGAGGCGCGCCGCGCGAGCGTTCCCGCCGCTGCCGCCGCGAGCGCTTGACTTCCAGGCCGCGTCTGGCGTCCCTGTCCTCGCTTCGGCCGCCGGATCACCGGCAGAGGAGGACGCCCGTGCACATCGGTTTGCTGCTCTATCCGAGGTTGACCCAGCTGGATCTCACCGGGCCCTTCGAGGTCTTCGCCCGCATGGAAGGCGCCCGCGTGCACCTCGTCTGGAAGACCCTGGAGCCGATCACCTGCGACCGCGGGCTCGCGCTGCTGCCGACGACCCGCTTCGCCGAGTGCCCGCAGCTCGATGTGGTCTGCGTGCCCGGCGGGCCCGGGCAGATCGAGCTGATGGAGGACGACGAGACGCTCGAGTTCCTGCGCCGCCAGGCGAAGGGCGCCCGCTGGGTCACCTCGGTCTGCACCGGCTCGCTGGTGCTGGGCGCCGCCGGGCTGCTCCGGGGGTATCGCGCCGCCTGCCACTGGGCGTCCCGCGATCAGCTCGCGCTGCTCGGCGCGACGCCGGTGGCGGAGCGGGTCGTGATCGATCGCGACCGGGTGACCGGCGGCGGCGTGACCGCCGGGATCGATTTTGCGCTCCAGCTGGTCGCCGACATGGCGGGGCGCGACCAGGCCGAGGCGATCCAGCTCAGCATCGAGTACGACCCCGCCCCGCCGTTCCAGGCCGGCGCGCCCGAGCGGATCGACCCGGCGGCCCTGGAGCGGATCCGGCAGCGGATGGCGCCCATGATGGAACGGCGGCTCTCGGCGACCCGGCGCGCTGCGGCGCGGCTGCGCTGAAGGCCGCTCGCGGGGCGCGGCGCGTCGCTGCGTGCCCCTTGACCGCGGCGCGCCGGGTTCCGAACATCAACCGGTGAAGGTTCGCTCATGATCGACGCCTCGACGCTCGGCAAGGAGCTCGCGGGCCGGTACAGCGTGGAGGGGTTGCTCGGCGTGGGCTCGATGGGCGCCGTCTTCCGCGCGCGCCACCTCGCGCTCGCGCGCGACGTGGCGATCAAGGTGCTCACGGGGCGCACGGACCCGAACGCCGGGGAGCGGATGCTGCGCGAGGCGCGCATCTCGGCGCAGATCAAGTCGCCGCACGTGGTGGGCTGTTACGACTTCGGCTTCCTCGCGAACCGGTCGCCGTTCATGGTGATGGAGTACGTGGGCGGCCCGTCGCTCGCCGCGCTGATCGAGCGCGGGCCGCTGCCGCTCGACGACCTCCGGCGGTACATGCTCCACGCGGCGCGCGGGATGGCCGCGGCGACGGAGCTCGGGGTGATGCACCGCGACCTCAAGCCGTCGAACATGCTGATCGCGCCGTCCGGGGAGCTGAAGGTCGCCGACTTCGGCCTCGCCCGCCTGACCGCGACGACGGGACCTTCGGCCCTGCGGGAGCAGCCCCTCACCGCGATGGGCACGGTGCTGGGCACGCCCTTCTACATGGCGCCCGAGCAAGCGTGGAGCCCGCAGGAGAGCGACACGCGGGCGGATATTTACAGCTACGGTGCGTCTTTTTACCACGCGGCCACGGGGCAGCGGCCGTTCGAGGAGCAGGAGCTCTTGCCGCTGCTGCTCGCGCACCGGCAGGACATCCCGGCCCGGCCGCGGGCGCTCCGGCCCGAGCTCGACGAGGACGTGCAGGTGATCCTCGAGCGCTGCCTGGCCAAGGATCCGAAGGATCGTTTCCAGTCGTTCGACGAGATCGAGGCGATGCTCGTCGGGGCGGAGAGCACCCGCTGGGGAGATCCGCACGATCTGACGCTGCGCATGTACCTGGAGCAGTACCAGCGCTTCCGCCCCGTGCTCCTCTCGGGCGGCCCGCCAGGGCCGGTCACGGTGTTCCAGTTCCACGGGGACCGGACGCTGGCCATCGTGCGCGCGAACATCGCGGCCATGTCGGCCGACGCGCTCGTGAGCGCGGACGACGGGCAGCTCACCATGTCGGGCGGCGTGGCGCTGGCGCTCAACCTGGCGAGCGGCGGCGTGTGCATGATGGAGACGCGCAAATACGTGCCGGTGCGCCACGGCGGGGTGGTGGTGAGCTCCGCCGGCAGGTTGAACGCGCGGTTCGTGTTCCACGCGATCACGCTCGACTGGGATCACGTCGCGACCTACCGGCCGACCCGGGACCTCATCGTCAGGATGCTGGAGGGGTGCTTCTACCACGCGGACACGATGAAGCTCCGGAGCATGGCGCTGCCGCTGCTCGGGGCGGGGCGGGCGGGCTTCTCACCGGCCGAGTGCCTCGACACGATGGTCGAGTTCCTCGTCAAGGCCATGCTCCTCGGCGGCACCGGGCTGTCGCACGTCACCATCGTGCTCCGCGATGGTCCGTCGCTCTGAGCGCGCTCCGCGCTCGGCCGGGCCGCGCGTCGGCGCGAGGGGGCCCGCGCAGGCGCCGAAGGAGAGGAGGGCGATCGGGTGCCATGACCGGTGGATCGAAGACGCTGTCATCGTGACCTCGGAGCCCTGCTGCGTCCGGCGCGACCTCCGTCGGGAGGCACCGCGGCGACCGCAACGAGCGGGTGGAGCGACGTGCTCGCCCGGGGGTCAGTGCACAGGGCCTGCCACGCCGGGCGGCGGGCGAGCTGGTCCGACCGGCCGCGGATCGCCGCCCAGGAAGGGGGCGACGCGGGCGTTCGCTCGATGCCGGAAGGCCGCAGGCGCGGGCCGGCGGGTGAGCCGGGCAGGCAGCACCGACTCCCTATCTCCGAGAGGGCGTGTCCACCTCGCGCCGGTGATCCCGTGTCCTAGCGCGCGCTCGCGCCGTTTCCCCGCGCCGCGACCGACACGCGCAGCGCCCCGATCCCGCGCGCCCCGGCCGCCGCGCCGACGACGTCGATCACGAGCTCGTCGCCGGACACGAGCGGCCCCACGCCCTCGGGCGTGCCGGTCGCGATCACGTCGCCGGGCTCCAGGGTCATCACCCGGCTGATGTAGGCGACGAGCGCGGGCACGCCCCAGATCATCTGAGACGTCGCGCCGTCCTGGCGCACCTGGGTGTTCACGAGGCCCCGCACCCGGAGCGCCGCCGGGTCGAGCTCCGTCTCGATCCAGGGGCCTACCGGGCAGAACGTGTCGAACCCCTTGCCCCGCGTGAACTGCACGTCTTTCCGTTGCAGATCGCGCGCGGTGATGTCGCCGACGCAGGTGTAGCCGAACACGTAATCGAGCGCCTCCTCCGGGCGCACCGCCTTGCAGCGGCGGCCGATGACCACGCCGAGCTCCGCCTCGTGCTCGACCCGCTGGCTCTCCGGCGGCAGCACGATGGACTGGCCCGGGCCGATGAGCGACGAGGGCGGCTTGAGGAAGAGGAGCGGCTCGACCGGCACCTCGTTGCCCAGCTCCTTCGCGTGCGCGGCGTAATTGCGCCCCACACACACGATCTTCGTGGGGAGCGCGGGGCAGGCGAGGTCGACGTCGGTCCACGCCACCGCCTCCCCCGTGGGCTTGCCGCCGAGCCACGGCGGCGCGTCATGGACGAGCGCGGCCGCGCCCTCCAGACGGGCGAAGAACGGGGGGCGATCCTGATCCGGGGGCGCGAGGCGGGCGAAGCGCATGGCCGAGCAAAGCGCGATCCCCGCGCCGCGGCAAGCCGCGTCCCCCCCGGGGACATCACATTACATCACGCCGGCGACCCCGAGCGCTGCCGCCGCCGCGAGCACCCACAGCGGGTTGAGCCGGGTGCCGTACGCGACCACCGCGGCGACCGCCGTCACGCCCGCCGTGATCCAGTCGCGGTCGGCGGCGCGGCACAGGAGATAGGCGCTGGCGCTGATCAGGCCCGCCGTGATCGGCGCCAGCGCGGCCTGAACGAGCGCGCGCCACCGCGCCTCGCGGAACCGGTCCCACACGCTCGATACCGCGTAGGTCAGGAGACACGTGGGCAAACACATGGCGGCCGTGGCCACGAGCGCGCCCAGGACGCCGGCCGCGCGCCAGCCGACCAGCGTGACGACCAGGACGTTGGGCCCCGGTGCGGCCTGCGCGATCGCGAACAGGTCGGCGAACTCCTGGTCCGTCATCCAGCGCTGCACGTCCACCGCTTGCCGGTGCATCTCGGGGATGACGGCGCTGGCTCCCCCGATCGCGAGCATCGACAGCGCCGCGAACTGGACGGCGAGCGTCCCTATCGGCGAGGCGCCGCTCATCGGGGGCCCCTCCCGCCTCGAGCGCGCGGCGCGCGGGCAGCGTCGAGGAACGCCGCCGCGACGCTGAGGGGCGTCACGAGGAGGAGGATCCACGGGAGCGGCCAGCGCAGGAGACCCGCGCCGACGAACGCGAGCAAGGCGATCGGGGCGGTGGCCAGCGGCCGCTGCCGGACGAGGGGGGCGGTGATCTTCGCCGCCATGGCGACCACGAGGCCGGCCGCGCCGGCCGCGACGCCGCGGTAGGCGCCGCGCAGCACGTGCACGTGCTGGAAACGGGCGTACAGCGCGCCGAGGGCGATCGCCAGGAGCACCGGCGCCCCCAGGAGGCCCAGGACCGCCGAGGCGGCGCCGGCAGCGCCGTGAAAGCGCCGCCCCATCGCGACCGACAGGTTCACGATGTTGGGTCCGGGCAGGAACTGGCACGTGGCGAGGAGGTCCGTGAACTCCTGCGCCGTCAGCCAGCGCCGGCGCTCGACGATCTCGCGCCGCGCGAAGGGGAGCACGCCGCCGAAGCCGGACAGGGACACGCCGAGGAAGCCCAGGAACAGATCGCCCAGGCTGGGCGCGGGGGCGGGGACGGAGGCCGGAGCCTCGTCGGGCCCCGCGAGCGGCGCGCGCGTCATGCCGGCCTTGTAGGTGACGCGCCGGCCGCTTCAAGCGCGCCGGCGCGGCGCCGAGGCGCGACCGGTCACGCGCCGGCCGGCGAAGCGCCCGGGCGGCGCGCGACGAGCCGGGCCTCGTGCCGCCCTTCCTCCAGCCACCCCTCGTCGTAGCGGACCACCTCGATCGCGTCGCCGAGCAGCCCCGGGAGCTCGCCGTCCTCGAGCAGCCAGCGCGCGCTCGGGTGCGGGTGCCGGAGCAGGTTCGACCGCGTCGGATGGACCACGACGAGGTGGCCGCCGGGCGCGAGCTCCGCGGCGCAGGCGGAGAGGCGGCGCTCGAGGAAGTAGAAGATGAGGATCAGATCCCAGGGCCCGCGAGGCAGCGGATCGCGCTCGACGTCGAGCGCGACGGTGCGGATCGCGAGCCCGTCGCGGTCCGCGGCGCGCCGCGCGACGCCGAGCCCGACCTCGGAGATGTCGGCCAGGGTCACGTCGAGCCCGCGCCGCGCGAGCCACAGGGCGTGCCGCCCCGCGCCGCCGGCGAGATCGAGCGCGCGCCCGCGCCGGGGGAGGAGCGGATCGAGCGCCGTGAGCACCGCCGAGGGCTCCCCCGGAGCGGCGCCCGCCTCGCGATAACGAGCGTCCCACTTGATCCGATCGTCGTCCGACACACTGGCCTCCTGCGCGCGTCGCCAGCGTGTTGATCGCCGCGTTCCCCCGTGACGACAGCCCGCGGCGATGCGCTGTTTCATGGATGGCGACGGAAAGGAAGGGCGAAGGGCGAGCGCCCCTTCCGGGCCCGGATCGCTGCGTCGCCGCGCCGCGCTGCCCCCGCCGCGCCGCACGCCGCCGGCTCGCGCGCCGCACGCCGCCGGCTCGCGCGCCGCACGCCGCCGGCTCGCGCGCCGCACGCCGCCGGCTGGACACGCGGGACGACCTGGCCTAGCTAGCGGCGCTCCTGCCCATGCCCGAGTCCCTGACCCTGGCCCCCACCTCGGATCCCCGCTGCTTCCGCGCGCCCGACGGCGCGCTGCTCTCGCCGCCGGAGGGCTGGGCGTGCCTGCCGCCCGGGGACGCCGGGCTCACCCGCCGCGTGAAGCAGGCAGGCCCGTCGTGGGTGGTGGTCGAGAAGCGCGGGCGCAAGACGTTCTCGCGCGGGCTCTGGGCGCCGGCGGCCACGATCGAGGAGGCCCGCGCGGCGCTCGAGGCCGAGCGGAGCACGCCCGCCTACGCCAAGAAGCGGGAGGCGGACGCCCGGCGGCGCGAGCGCGAGCAGGAGGAGTACGTGCGCGAGTTCGAGGCGGAGGTCGCCGCGTTCCTCCGGTTCTCGCCGCGCTACGAGGCGCTCGCGCGGGCGCTCGCGGCCAAGGTGACGCAGCACGCGACGCCCGTGGGCAGCGGCACCGTCGCCCGCACCGAGCGGATCCCGGTCGGGCAGCGCGCGGAGAGCGCCGTGATCGCCTGGATGCGGCACCAGACCACGGCCTACGACCGGATGGCCATCCCGCGCGTGAAGGGGATGCGCCGCGAGGTGCGGCGCGAGCTCGCGCAGATCTCCCGGGCCATCCTCGACCTCCACCGCGGCGACGCGCCGCACGCGCGCGCGTCGTGCCCGCTGTGCGCGGCGCTCTGACCCGGCCGGCGCCGCGCCTCGCGGATCGCGCGGCCGCAGCGCCCTGATCCGGCCGGCGCCGCGCCTCACGGCCTCACGGCCGGCGCCGCGCCTCGCCGCCTCACGGATCGAGCAGCCCCTCGCGGACGAGCCGGTCGCGGAGCCCCGCGGCCCCGTCGAACAGGTGCGCGCGCATCCCGACCGCGGCCGCGGCGTCGCAGTTCTCCGCGCGATCGTCGATGAACAGGCAGCCTTCGGCGTCGACCCCGATCCGGCTCACGAGCCGGTCGAAGAACTCGCGCGCCGGCTTGCGCACGCGCAGGTGATGGCTCGAATAGATGCCCTCGAACAGGCGGTCGAGCGCGAACGTCGCGCGCAGCTCCTCGACCCAGACCGGGTAGTTGCTCGCGATGAACCGCGGCGCGCGGCCCGCGAGCTCCTCGAGGATCTCGCGCACCCCGGGCAAGAAGCGGTACCCCTCGCGGCGCACGCGGTGGAAAGCGTCGATGTCGAACGAGACGCCCTCGGCGCCCTCGCGGAAGAACCGCCGCGCGAACTCGGCCTCGTCGATCGCGCCGATCTCGAAGTCGGGCCAGCACGTCGGGTCGCGGTACTTCGCGAGCTCGGCCGCCCGCGCGCGCGTCGCCGCGGCGAGCGCCTCGCGGTAGGGGTCGTAGAGGACGGTATCCATGAGATCGAAGCACACCGCGCGGACCATGCGCGGCGCAGCCTAGCACCGGGCCGCCCGCCGCGGCGCGGGCCGGACGCGCGCCGCCGCGCCGGTGCGAGCGCGGTGCGAGCGCGGACGACGCATAAGGGATCTCCGGCGCGCGGGAGCTGCGTTCATTCGGGGCGCGACGCCCGCGGCGCGACGGGCGCGGCGCCCCGGCGCGCATACCGCTGTGGCGTTGTAAGAATGAAGAGTGGATGAACGGGTGGATGGATTGGGACCATGATTCGATGTGTTGCACTGTGGGCAACGTCGCGCAAAAAGGCATCTTCCTCAGATCATAAGTCGCACGACGTGCCGCAAAATGCCTTATACTGGTTGGAAGCCCTGGGGCTTCACGGCGAGGGATCCGACGCCGAGACGGCCGCGGGAGCATCCTAGATTCAGTCGCTTACATGCCGGCGCATCGGCGCTGGCGCGCGCTCACCTGCCGGCGCATCGGCGCTGGCGCGCGCTCGAGAGGAGTCATGCCATGCGGTTGCCTAGAGTTGCTCTTGCTTTGTTGATGACGGCTGCAGTCGGGACGGCGTGCGGTGGGAACGCAGGCAGCGAACCCGGCGGCGGCGGCAACGGTGGTGGCAGTGGCGGCGTCGGCGCCGGCGCTCCTTCCACGGGCTCGGGGCCCTCGAGCTCCAGCTCCGGGGACATCTTCGGTGAAGGGGGCGATCTGAACCTGGGCGGAAACTCTCCGACGGGCGGCGACGGGGGCACCGGCGCGGGCGAGGCGTGCGCCACCCAGACGGCCACCGCCGAGATCCAGCCCGTGTACCTGGCCTTCGCGTTCGACGTGTCGGGCAGCATGGGCGCGAACAACGAGCCCTGGCACGACCGGACGCTCAAGTGGGATCCCATCGTCGCGGCGACAAAGCAGTTCTTCGCGGACCCCGAGTCCGAGGGCCTCACGGCGTCGCTCACGTTCTTCCCCAGCGGGCGGAACATGTGCTCAGGCCGCAGCTACGAGAGGCCGGACGTCGCGATGACGCCGCTGCCCTCCGAGGAGTTCGCCGCCGCGATCGACGAGGTCACGCCGGAGACCGACGACGACTGGCGCATGGGCACGCCGACGTCGTTCGTGGTGGCAGGCACGTTCTCGTTCATCGAGGCGCAGCGGGCGGAGCACCCCGGCAAATACGTCATCGTGCTCGTGACAGACGGCTACCCGCAGCTGTGCGACCGGGAGAACTCGATCAGCGCCGTCGTGAGCCGCGTCGAGACGGCGCTCGAGAGCAACGTCTCCACCTACGTGATCGGCGTCGCGAACCCCGATGTCGAGGACGCGCCGGACAACGTCTCCAACCTGCACGAGATCGCGGCGGCGGGCGGGACGGAGGACGCCTTCATCATCGACACCGGCGATCCCGTCGCGACCGCGGCCGCGTTCAACGCGGCGATCGACGAGATCCGCGGGTCCGCGATCTCGTGCACGGTCCCGATCCCCGAGGCGCCCGACGGCCGGACGTTCGACAAGCAGCGGGTCCGGGTCACGTACACGAGCGGCTCGAACCCGCCGACGAACCTCGAGTACGACCAGGAATGCGAGGCCGAGGGCGCCTGGCGCTACGACAACCCCCAGAGCCCGTCGCAGATCGTGCTCTGCGACAGCACGTGCGGCACGATCCAGGCCGACCCCGCGGCGTCCCTGGGCGTCAACTTCACGTGCGAGGACGTGATCCAGATCCCGCTCTGATCTCCCCGGGGCCGTGATCCTCACGGCCCGTTCCTCACGGCGGGCAGGCGGCGGGCGGGCTGAAGAGCGCCGGGGCGAGGCGCCGGTAATCCTCGTTCGGCACGCCGCCGCGGAGGTCGCCGCTCAGCTTGTAATAATAACACCGCTCCGGGGCGATCCCGGCGGCCGAATAGGTCGTCACGTCGCTCGGCATGTTGCCGAAGGCGAAGGACGGCACGACGCCGGTGCGCGCCCGGAGCCACTCGAGCTCGATGGTCTTGTAGTTGGCCGCGGCGCGGCCGAAGGCGCCGGTGACGCCGACCGTGGTGTGGAGGATGCCCGGCGGGAAGCCCTGCGCCTTCAGCCACGCCCTCGTGCTCGCCACGAGCCACTCGGGGCGCGCGGTCAGGTAGAGGAGGTGGACGCCGCTCTCGGCGAGGGCCTGCATCGTCGCGGCCGCGCCCGGGTGGGCGTCGGGCGGCCCGCCGCCCACGAGCTCGCCGAGCACGGCCATCTCGCTCGAGGTGAGCGTCCCGTCGATGTCGGAGACGGCGACCCGCGCGCCGGGCGGGAGGACCTCGAGGAACAGGTCCGCGCTGGTGCCGTCGCCGACCACGGCGAGGTGGACGCGGTGCCGGCCGACCTCGAGGCGCCGCACCGCGGCGAGGTCGAGGTAGACGCGCCCGCCGGTGTCCCGGATCCCCTCCGTGGTCGGGTGCGGCCGGTCGTCGCCGCTGGTCCTGAAGGCGCCGAGCCGCTCCCACGCACCGCCGCAGCCGCGGAGGAGGTAGGCCTCGACGTCCTCGTCCTCGAGGTCCTCGTCGTACGGCCCGTACGCGAACTTCGCGATGGCCCACTGTGGCCCCTCGGGGCGCACGAAGAGGTCGCGCCCGCGGTGGCGCGGCCACCCGGACGCGACGGCGCGCGAGCGCGTGTGCCTGAAGCCGCGCGGCAGGGCCGTGGGCGGCGGCGCGTCGCACGCCGCGCGGGCAGGGCAGGCCCCCGCGCGGGCCGGCGCGCGCGCGGGCGGGGCGGCGGCGCGCGGGGCGGAGCAGGCGGCGAGCGGCAGGGCCGCGAGGGCGAGCGCCGCGAGGGCGAGCAGGGCGGACCGGAGGGGGCGCATGCCGTGCTGGGGAGACGCGCGCTCGGGCGCGTTCAGGTCCAGTAGCCCGTCGCGTGGCCGAGGAGCGAGGCGCCGGCCTGGCCGAACCACCCCTCGGCGGCGGCCGCGTGCTGCGAGAACGTGTGGATGTCCCGGAACCGCCGCTGCATGGGCGACGCGTCGCGGGCCGCGCCGCCGCCGGCGGCCTGGTAACAGGCGTCCACCGTGCGGATCGCGGCCTCCGTCGCCCAGGCGAGGGCGCCCGAGATGCGCGGCGCGAGGGCGGCCGCGGCCGCGGGGTCGTTGACGCACGCGTCCCAGAGCTCGTCGCCCGTCTCGCGCAGGAGGGCGCGCGCGGCCCGCACGGTCATCTCGGCGCGGCCGAGGTGCACCTTGAACACCGGCGACTCGGCGAGATCGGCGCGCGCGTAGAGCCGCTTCTTGCCGGAGCGCGCGAGCGTCACCATCTCGTCGAGCGCGCCCTGCGCGATCCCCACCGCCACGGCGCCCATGTGCAGCACGAAGTGCAGGACGGGCGCGACGAAGCCCGGGATGGACACGGCCGGCCGGCCCTTGAAGATGTCGAAGCTGTTCTCCGCGGGGCAGAACGCGCCCTCGACCGCGATGTCGTGGCTGCCGGTGCCGCGCAGGCCGAGCACGGACCATGTGTCGATGATGCGCACCTCGCTCGCAGGGAACAACATGCCCCGCGTCTCCGGCGCGCCGGTCGCCGCGTCGATCCGCGGGCGGCCGCCGTCCATGAGCACGCAGTTCCCGAACTGGAAGCTCGCGTGCTCGCAGCCGCTCGCGAAGCTCCAGCGCCCCGTCACGCGGTAGCCGCCCTCGGTCTCGTGCGCCTCGCCCTGCGCGTTGAAGGCGCCGCCGATGATCACGTCCGGCCCGGCGGCGTAGATGGCGTCGAAGCGCTCGCGGGAGAGCAGCGCGAACAGGTGCGGGCTCTCCGAGCCGATCATCACCGCCCAGCCGGTGGCCCCGTCCGCCCGGGCGAGCGTCTCGAGGACCTCCATCCCGGTGCGCATGTCCACCTCGTAGCCGCCGTGGCTCCGAGGGAGGAACATCCGGAAGCAGCCCGCCGCCTTGAGCTCGCCGAACAGGTCCGGCGGGAGGCGCCGCGCCCGGTCGATCTCCGCGCTCCGGGCGGCGATCGCGGGGGCCAGATCTCGGACGGCCTGCAGCACCTTTGCCGCGTGTTCGTTCTTCATCGCTCGCTCCTTGCCACCCTCGTGGCAGCGACGCCGAGAGGCGTCCCAAAGCGGCTCATCTTAGTTCGATCCCGAGGGCGCGGCGCCGACTTTTCAGGCGGCCTCGCCGCCGCGTCGTCGCGCCATAGCGCCATAGCGCCATCGCGCCATCGCGCCATCGCGGTGTGGTCGGCTTCGGTATAAGGCGGCTCGATCGGCGGCGCTGTCCTACCGCGCGGTCCCCTGGTCTACGTCCGCGTGCGCGCCCGGACGTTCGCGCGCCAGGACGCTCGCGCGCGCGGCTCAGCGCGGGTCGGTGACGCGGCCCATGAACAGCACGGTCCCGGTCGCCGTGTCGCGGATCAGGAACACGAACGGGTGATCGGCGCGGAACACCGGGATCGCCGCCGGAGCCGCCCGCGTGGACACGACGACGCCGGTGGCCGCGGCGGCCTCGGTGCCTTCCTCGTTGACCTCCACGAACGCCTTGTGCCGCACCTGGGAGATGAAGAGCTTGTCGCTCGCCGTGATCCCGGAGAAGTCGGCCTTCCTCTCGTCGAACGCGAGCGGCATCCCCATCTCCGCCAGGGTCTTCGAGAGCTCGAACTCCGCGGCCATCGTGAAGCGGGGGAGGGACACGTCGACCCGGGCCGGCCGCAGCGCCTCCACGTACTCCTTGAGATGCCCGGCCGCGAGGCGCTGCTCCACGCCCGGCAGCCCGTCCACCTTCGCGGGCAGGATGACGACCATGGCGAGGGAGCGCTCGGGGCTCGGCGCCTCGTACGCGAGCTCCAGCACCGCGGCGTCCGCGGCCTGCCCGAGGCGCGCCGGGAGGGTCCTGCGCATCGTCGGCACCGCCGGCGAGGCGCCGGGCGCAATCGTGAACGGCTGGTCCTTCGTGGCCTTCTTGTCGAAGGGCGTCGCCCACTTGCCCTTGAAGTAGACGGCGTTCGTGAGGACGAGCCGGGTGAGCGGGGTGACGCTTCGGGCCGGCAGCAGCTCTTTGATCTTCGCGTTCGTCTGCTGCTCGACCCACTGGTTGATCTGCCCTCGCGCCTTCTCGCTCGCGCCCTTGAAGTCGACGAGCTCGATCCCCGCGCCGTAGTGCCGCTGGGTGGTCTCCTGGAACGCGGCCTGGATCGGCATCCCGGCCTGGCCCCACAGTCGGTTGGCGATCCGGAGCTCGGGCGCCTTGTCGCCGGTCGCCTGCGTGAGCTCCTTCGCGAGCGCGCCGAACGCGGGGTGCAGCGCCTCGGGCGCGAGCGTGAGCTCCAGCGCCTTGGCCATCTGGGCCGCCGTCTCGCCCCGGGCGCCGGCGTAGGTCATGGCGAGCGCGGTCGAGATGCTCGACGGCGAGAAGAAGAGCTTGCCCTTGGCGGCGGCGAGCCTGCCGTAGAGCCGCTGCGCGAACGTGGTGTTCGCGTCGACGAACCCCGCGGGCAGCGCCGCGGGTGCGGCCGGCTGATCCGCGGGCGGCTGATCCGCGCTCGGCTGACCCGCGGGCGCCTGACCCGCGGGCGCCTGACCCGCGGGCGCCTGACCCGCGGCTGGCTGCTCGGCGACCGGCTCGGCGGTCGCGGGTCGGCTCGGCTGGGCGGCGCCTGTCGGGGCGGTCGGCCCCGGCGAGGTGTTGTCCCGGGGCTGGCACCCGGGGCCGAGGAGGCTGCACAGCGCGGCGGCGAACAGGATCCGTTGCGACATGCCGCCTCGGTACCAGCGCGGGAGGGCGCTGGGAAGCTCTCGTGCGCTCGCGCGGGCGCGCGGGCGTCGGAGCCGGGCGGGGTCCCGCCGCCCAGGCTGGAGTTGCTGCCGGAAGAGGAGAGTTTGCGAGAGGCGCCGGCGCGGCCGGCCGCGCCTCAGAAGTTGTGGATGAACGTGAACCGGCCTGCGAGCTTGTTGCCCTCGGCCTGCGTCTCGTAGCCGAGATAGAGGAGGAGCTTGTTGCCCGTGCCGTAGTTCAGGCCGACGACGCCGCCGACCTGCAGGCTCAGGACGTCGGCCACGGAGGGCAGCACGCCCGCGGCCTCATCGCCCGCGCTCTCATTGAGGCCGTAGGTGAGCTCGAAGTGCGGGCCGATGCCGAAGTCGTCGATCGGATAGACGAGGAGGAAATCCCGCGTGTAGAAGTAGTCCTGCGCGCCTTCCGTGAAGATGCTGGAGAACGACGTCGAGAGCCACGACTCGAAGTAGACGGGCTTCACGTCGATGAAGGTATAGAGCTGCGGCGCGATCAGCGCAGCGGGCTCACGGTTGATGAAGTTGAACCCCACGCCGACCATCGGGTTGAGGATGACGGGGCCCAGCGTGAACGCAGGCCCGATGTCGAACTCCGCGAAGCCGGACGTGGTCAGGAAGATATCGCTGGCGAGGTCGACGGGGCCGACCTTGTGCGTGGCGCCGGCCCAGGCCGCAAAGCCGGCGCCGTCCGCGTCCAGCCGGAACCAGCTCGGGATCTGGCTCTCCGGGGCCGGCGGCTCCGCGACCGGCTCCGTGGTGCCCGGCGCGGGCGTCGGGGCCGCCGCGTCGCCCGCGGTCGCGGTCGCGGTCGGCTCCACCGGGGGAGCGCTCCCCTCCGCCGGGGCCGCGGCCGTCCCCGGATCCGCCGGGGCCGGCGCGGGATCCTGGGCCCAGGCGGGCGGCGACGCGAGCAACCCCACGACGCAGGCGAGCGCCGAGCAACCTCTCCCCATACCGTTCTCCATCATCGAACTGCCTCCTATGGGTTACCAGGAAACATAACGGCATCGTCAGGAAACATGACGGCAACCATGAAACGTCACGGCAACATGAATTGTTACGGCAGCGGGCAGACAATAACGTAGAGGACGGGAATTAAGCAAAGCGGATGTGCACCGAGCGAACGATCACCGCTGTGCCCGCCGTGTGCCCCGCGCCGCCACGGCGGGCCGCCCACGGATCGCCGAAGAGGACGTCTGTTGCCATGTATTTTGCATTACAAACTCGCCGATGGCCTTCTGCTCGAGCAGGCGCGTGGGGCTTGGCTCGGCGCGCTGCTCGCCGCGTGCAGGAGCGCTCTCCTGCGGGGCGCCCGCGCGGCCTCCTCGCGCCGAGCTCGCCAGTCGCGCGGCGCCGCTCGCGCGCCGGGGGCGGTCCGCGCGGCGCCGCTCGGGCGCCGCGTGCTACGGTCTGGCCTCGCTCTACTGAGACCACCGAACGCTACCGAACGGAGCGCGCGATATGCATGGATCACGCTGGTGGCAGCGCGGCGTCATATACCAGATCTACCCGCGCTCGTTCATGGATTCGAACGGCGATGGCGTCGGCGATCTGCGCGGGATCCGGTCCCGCCTCGAGTACCTCTCGTGGCTCGGCGTCGACGCGATCTGGATCTCTCCCATCTATCCATCGCCGATGGCCGATTTCGGCTACGACGTGTCGGACTACTGCGGGATCGACCCGCGCTTCGGCACGCTGGACGAGTTCGACGCGCTGGTCCGCGACGCGCACGGCATGGGCCTCCGGGTGATCCTGGACTACGTGCCGAACCACACGTCCGACCGTCACCCCTGGTTTCTGGAGTCCCGCGCGTCGCGCGAGAGCGACAAGCGCGGCTGGTACATCTGGCGCGATCCCGCGCCCGGCGGCGGCCCGCCGACGAACTGGCTCAGCGAGTTCGGGGGCTCAGCGTGGGAGTGGGACGCCGCGACGGGCCAGTACTACTACCACGCGTACCTGAAGGAGCAGCCGGACCTCAACTGGCGGAGCCCCGCCGTGCGGGACGCGATGCACGAGGTGCTGCGCTTCTGGCTCGATCGCGGCGTGGACGGGTTTCGCGTGGACACGATTCACCACCTCATCAAGGACGGCGAGCTCCGGGACAACCCGCCGAACCCGAGCTACCGGCCCGGCATGCCGCCGCACCGGCGGCTGCTCCGGCTCTACACGACCGATCGTCCGGAGGTGCACGAGGCGGTCGCCGGCATGCGCCGCGTGCTCGACGGGTACGACGATCGGGTGCTCATCGGCGAGGCCTACCTGCCGTTCGATCGCCTGATGGCCTACTACGGGCAGGACCTGTCCGGCATGCACCTGCCGTTCAACTTCCACCTGATCGGCGCCCCCTGGAACGCGCAAGCGATCGCGGAGATCGTGCGGGAGTACGAGGCGGCGCTCCCGCCGGGCGCGTGGCCGAACTGGGTGCTCGGCAACCACGACAAGCCGCGCATCATGAGCCGTGTCGGCGCCGCCCAGGCGCGCGTCGCGGCGATGTTGCTGCTCACGCTCCGGGGCACCCCGACGTTGTATTACGGCGACGAGATCGGGATGAGCGATGTCCCGATCGCGCCCGAGCAGGTGCAGGACACGTTCGAGAAGAACGTGCCCGGCCTCGGCGTCGGGCGGGACCCGGAGCGCACGCCGATGCAGTGGGACGGCGGCGCGGGCGGCGGCTTCACGACCGGCGCGCCGTGGCTGCCGCTCGGGTCCGACCTCGCGCGCACGAACGTCGAGGTGCAGCGCGCGGACCCGGGCTCGATCCTGTCCTTGTACCGCGCGCTCCTCGCGCTCCGGCGCGCCGAGCCGGCCCTGTCCATCGGGCGTCATGCGCCGCTCGCCGCCGGCCCGGATCTGCTCGCCTACGCGCGCGAGCACGCTGGCCGGCGGCTGCTCGTGGCGCTCAACCTGACGTCGCGCCCGCGCCGGCTGGAGCTCCCGGGCGGCGTCCTCGGCGGCCGCGTCCTGCTCGCGACCGGCCTCGACCGTACCGGCGAGCTGCTGGGCGCGGTGGTCGACCTGCGGGCCGACGAGGGCGTGATTGCCGAGGTCGCGTCCGCGCAGGGGTGATCCCCCCGCGCGGGGAGGCCGCGGGGCGCGCGGCGCGGCATACTCTAGACATGAGCGATCGTCTGGTTGCCGGTCCCTACCGTGAGCCGCTGGAGCGCTCGCGGGAGGAGGACGAGGCCCGCTTCGTGGTCGAGCCGGAGCTCGCTCCGGGAGAGCGGCTCCTCTGGGCCGGTCGACCTGTCCAGGGCCCGCGCTTCACGATGAAGGACGTGCTGTTCTTCTTCGTCTGCATGGCCTGGCTCGGGTGCGTGGTGCTCGTGGCTCCCCGTGGCCCGTCGTGGTTTCTCCTCTTCGCCCTTGCGGTCGGTCTCTACAACATCGTCGGCCTCTTCTTCTGGGACATGGTCCAGCGCGCGCGCACCTTCTACGGCCTGACCGATCGGAGGGCGCTCCTCGTGGAAGGCCGCGGCCGGCCGCGGGTCACCTCGCTCGAGCTCGACGGATCGTGCCCGATCCATTTGCAGGAGGGTCGGCAGGGCAGGGGTACCATCCGTTTCGGCGGCTCCGGCGCGACCAGCTGGTGGAGCTCCCCCGAGTCCTCATGGCCTCCCGATCGGAAGGACCAGGTGCCGAGCTTCCGCGGCATTCGTGATGCCCGAAAGGTCTACGAGCGCCTCTGCGAGGTCCAGCGCGAACGGACGGCCGGCGAGCTCGGCGTAGGATCCTCGCCCCCCTCGTCAGCGCCGACGCGCTGAGGGGCGCCCCACGAAAATGGACGTCCCCAACCGCCCCGCCTCTCCGGTCTCATCGGCGCAGCGGTAGCGCCGGCGGGGGGCTGTGCGCGGCGGGGCGCGGAGGGGCGCGTCGTAGCACCGACCGAGGTGCCATAAGGTCCCAGCGGGCTCCACGTCCCAGGCGCGCCTTGTGTGGCGCGCACCATAAGTTCTCAGCCAGCAAGGCCCGAAGGGAGACATGCCGGGCGGTGGTTCATGCGCAAGCTCCCCCGCCCCCGTCTTGCGGATGGCCAGCGCCCCTCCGCGCCCCGCCGCGCACAGCCCCCCGCCGGCGCGGCCCAGTTCAGATGACCCCGAACTTCTTCCCGACCTTCTCGAACGCCTCGAGCGCATGGTCGAGGTGCTTCCGCTCGTGCGTCGCCATGTAGCTCGTCCGCAGCACCTGCTGCTTGGGCGGCACCCCCGGCGTGATGAACGGATTCACGTACACCGCGTAGTCGTCGAGCAGCGACTTCCACATCATGACGGTCTTGAGGTCGTCGCGGATGTAGATAGGGATCACCGCCGTCTCGGTCTTGCCGAGCTCGAACCCGAGCCGCTTCAGCTCCGTGCGCATGTAGGTGAAGTTCTCCCGGAGCTTCTCCTGCCGCCACGGCTCCTCCTGCATGACCTCCAGCGAGGCCATCGCCGCGGCCACGCACGGCGGCGCCGCGCTCGCCGCGAAGAGGAAGCTGTAGGCGAAATGCTGAATGTAATCCAGCACCTTGCGCTCTCCGACGAGCCACCCGCCGATCGAGGCGAGCGACTTCGAGAAGGTCCCGCCGATGAGGTCCACGTCCCCGGACAGCCCGAAGTGCGCCGCCGTCCCGCGCCCGCCCGGCCCGATCACGCCGAGCGCGTGCGCGTCGTCGACGAGCAGCCGCGCCTTGTGCTTCTTCACCACCTCGACGATCCCGGGCAGCGCCGCGATCTCGCCCTGGGCGCTGAACACCCCGTCCGTGATCACCAGGGCGCCCTCGGTGTCGGCGAGCTCCGCGAGCGCGCTGTCGAGCGCCGCCGGATCGCTGTGCTTGTAGCGCACCATCCGGGCGCCGGCCGCCTGCGCGAGCCGCACCCCGTCGTAGATCGACGCGTGATCGTCCTTGTCGATCAGCGCGACGCTCCGCTTGTTGCTCAGGAGCGCCGAGATCGTCGCGATGTTGACCTGGTAGCCCGTCGTGAAGACGAGCCCCGCCTCCTTGCCGTGGTAGGCGGCGAGCTTCTGCTCGAGCTCGTTGTGGAGGCGCATCGACCCGTTCACGAGCCGCGAGCCCGTCATGCTCGTGCCGTACTTGTCGATGGCGTTGCGCGCCGCCTCTCGCACCTTCGGGTGGGTCGTCAGCCCGAGGTAGTTGTTCGAGCCGAGCATGATCACGCTCCGCCCCTCCAGCTGCGCCTCGGGACCGTTGTTGAAGTCGAGCGGGCGGAAGAAGGGGTAGACCCCCATGGCGCGGGCGTTGTCCGCGGTCATGAACTTGTACGCCTTCTCGAACACGTCGCGCCCGCCGATGCGCGACAGCGACGTCCGCGCGGCCATCTGGGTCGCGAGCTGCTGCTCGGCCGCCGCCGCGACGTACGTGCCCGCGCCGTTCGCGCCCGCGCCGTTCGTGTGCTGGCGGGCGGCGGCGCCGGCGGCGTCGCGCGGCGCCGCCCCGTTCACCGCGACCTCGGCGGCGACGGCCGCGGCCCCGGCGGCCCCGCTCGCGACCGCCGCCCGGGGCGCCGCGCCGCGCGGCGCGGCCGGCGCCGCCCCGTGCACGCCGGCCTCGTCGTCCAGCGCGGGGTCGATGTTCGGCAGCGCGTGCCCGTTCAGCAGGATGTCCCACGCCTCGGCCGCCCGCTCCCGCGCGGCGCTCAGGCGGTTCTTCGCGTCCATGATCCCGGTGGCCAGCCGCATCACGCGATCGTTGCTGACGGCACGGACGACCCTGCCCGATGAGGCGAGCTTCTTTGCCTGGTCGACCAAACGATCCTTCATGCTCATGCCCTGGCTCCTCACGCGATCTGGTTAAGGGGCGCGGCCCTGCCGCGAAAGCCGCTCCGGCGCGCCCCGCCGGGCCAGCCACGGCCCCGCGCGACGCCCGTGCGCGTCGCCGCTAAAGCAGCCTGCGCGACGTGCGTCAACTGGCACCGCGCCACGCGGCCGCCCGCGTCGATCCCGCGCCGCAGCGATCCCGCGCCGCCGCAATCTCGCGCCGCACGATCCCGCGCCGCGCGATCCCGCGCCGCGGCGATCCCGGCGCCGCGCAGGGCGCTGCCAGCGAGCGCCCTCGGGCGACGGAGGTGGCCGATGGCCGCGCTGCGGCATGGCTCCCGGACGCAACTCGTTGCGGAGTGGTGTACATCGGTGTAGAAAAGTTTTCAGGGTCTATGCGCCGCGTCCTAGTCGTCGATGACGAAGAAAACCTGCGCCTCGTCGTGCGCACGTTCCTCAAGCGGGACGGCTACGAGGTCGAGGCGGTCTCGAGCGGCGAGGAGGCGCTCGTGATGGTCGAGACGTTCGGGCCCGACGTGATCCTCACCGACGTCAGGATGCCCAGGATGGGCGGCCTCGATCTGCTCGCCACGCTCAAGGCCAAGGGGAACGAGGCCACGGTCATCGTGATGAGCGCCTACGGCAACGTCGACCTGGCGATCGAGGCGATGAAGGCGGGCGCCTACGACTACATCCAGAAGCCGTTCAAGGCGGAGGAGGTGCTGCTCACGCTCCGGAAGGCGGAGGAGCGGGAGGCGCTGCGCCGCGAGAACCGCGCCCTCCGGCAGGAGATCCGGCGGGAGAACCTCTTCGAGGAGATCCTCGCGAAGAGCCCGCCGATGCAGGCCATCTTCAAGACGATCGGGAAGGTCGCCGACTACAAGACGACCGCGCTCATCACGGGCGAGAGCGGCGTGGGCAAGGAGCTCGTGGCGCGCGCGATCCACCGCCGGTCCGGCCGGCGCGGCGGGCCGTTCGTGGCGGTCAACTGCGGCGCCATCCCGGAGAACCTCCTGGAGAGCGAGCTCTTCGGGTACAAGCGGGGCGCGTTCACCGACGCCGTGAGCGATCGCGCCGGGCTGTTCGAGCAGGCGAACCACGGCACGCTCCTGCTCGACGAGATCGGGGAGCTGCCGCTCTCGCTCCAGGTGAAGCTGCTCCGGGTGCTCCAGGAGGAGACGATCCGCCGCCTGGGCGACAACAAGGACGTCAAGGTCGACGTCCGCATCCTCGCGGCGACGCACCGCGACCTCACGGCCGAGACGCAGGCCGGCAGGTTCCGGGAGGACCTCTTCTACCGGATCAACGTGCTCCCGATCGCGATCCCGCCGCTCCGGGAGCGGCGCGAGGACATCCCTATCCTCATGGACCACTTCCTCGCCCGGAACAACGCGCGGTTCGGCATCAACATCCGCGGCTTCGAGCCCGAGGCGCGGAGGCTGCTCCTCGAGTACCGGTGGCCGGGGAACGTGCGGGAGCTGGAGAACACCGTCGAGCGCGCCATGGTGCTCTGCGAGGGCGAGCGCATCGGCGAGGCCGACCTGCCCGAGCGGATCCGGGAGGCGCGCGACCCGATCCAGATGCACCTGACGAGCGGCGAGCTGTCGATCAAGAAGACCTCGCGCGTCATCGAGGAGATCCTGATCCGGCGCGCGCTCCAGAAGACCAAGGGCAACCGGACCAAGGCCGCCGAGGTGCTGGAGATCAGCCACCGGGCGCTGCTCTACAAGATCAAAGACTACCGGATCGACCTGTAGCCGCGCGGCGCGCGGGGGGCGACGGCCGGACTCCCGCCGCACTCCGGCCGACGCCCGCGCGCCGCCTCCGGGTGGTCCGCGGTCGACCAGGACGATGTGCCGCGGAACACGGCAGGGTTCACGCGTCCGCTCCGTCGGACCTCTCTTGCGCCCGTCGCCTCAGGGGGGTACGCCGTCGCGCTCCCCCATGAAGAAGAATTACGTTCTCGACGCGAACGTCCTGCTCCACGATCCCCACGCGATCTTCAAGTTCGAGGACAACGACGTCATCATCCCGATCTACGCGATCGAGGAGATCGACCAGTTCAAGCGGGAGGGCTCCGAGCGCGGGCGCAACGCGCGGACCATCGCGCGGCTGCTCGACGACGTGCGCGGCTCCGGGACGCTCGCGACCGGGGTGCTGCTCGAGAGCGGCGGCAGCCTGCGGATCGCGATCCCGGAGCGGCGGCCGGAGCTGCTCGTGGGGCTGGAGTCGGGCTCGCAGGACAACGCCATCCTGCAGACGGCGATCGACATCCGCGACCGGCACAAGGACCGGCCGACGATCTTCGTGACCATGGATACGAACCTGCGGATCCGCGCCGACGCGCTGGGTGTGCCGGCCGAGACGTACGAGAACACGCGGGTGCACGATCCGGCGATCGAGCAGTCGGTGGTGGAGCTGGAGGTGCCGGGCGCCGAGGTCGACGCGTTCTTCCAGAACGGGTACCTCGCCGGCGCCAACCTCGCGGATCTGTTGCCGAATGCGGCGGTGCTCCTCCGCGATGCGGGGGCGCCGAGCCACACCGCGCTCGGCCGCTTCGACGCGACGCGCGGGCAGATCGTCGCGCTCCGGGTCGGGCGCGAGGGGGTGATGGGGGTGCGGCCGCGCAACAAGGAGCAGGCCTTCGCGCTCGACCTCCTGCTCGACGATTCGGTGCGCCTGATCACGCTGATCGGCAAGGCGGGGACGGGCAAGACGCTCCTGGCGCTCGCCGCGGCGCTGAAGCGCACGACGGAGGACAACGCGTACAGCCGCCTCCTGGTGAGCCGGCCGATCATGCCGCTCGGCCGCGATCTGGGCTTCCTTCCGGGCGACGTCGACGAGAAGCTGAACCCGTGGATGCAGCCGATCTTCGACAACCTCGAGTTCCTGTTCTCGAACGGCGGCGCGAAGCCGGGGCGCGACGCGCGCGGCTTCGTCGAGCTCCTGGAGAGCGGGCGGATCCAGGTCGAGCCGCTGACGTACATCCGCGGGCGCAGCCTGCCCCACCAGTACCTCATCGTGGACGAGGCCCAGAACCTCACCCCGCACGAGGTGAAGACGATCATCACCCGGTGCGGCGAGGGGACGAAGATCGTGCTGACCGGGGATCCGCAGCAGATCGACAACCCGTACGTGGACCACGCGTCGAACGGCCTGCTCGTGGTGGCGGAGCGGTTCAAGCGCGAGCGCATCGCGGGGCACGTGGTGCTCGCCAAGGGCGAGCGCAGCGAGCTCGCGGAGCTCGCGGCGAACCTGCTCTGAGGCGGGCGGAGCCGGGCGGGAGGTGAGCGGCGTGGGGCGGCGTGCTCGGGCGAGGGCGGCGGCGCCCGCCGCGCCGGCGTGGGTGCCGGACGCGGACCGGCTGCTCGGCGCGGCGGCGCGGCGCGTCCGCGTGGTCGGCGCGAACACGCCGGTGAACCTCGGGGAGGAGCTCGCGCGGCTCGCCGACGCGTGGGAGCGGCGCGGCGCGGAGCCTCCGCGGTTCACCTACGCGCCCGCGCAGGACCACGGCGAGCTCCGGCGGGCGATGGAGACCGCGGCCGAGCGGCTCGAGCGGCAGGGGGAGCTCGGCGCGGTCTACGCCGGCCGCGCCCGCGAGATCGCCGCGGAGGCCGCGGTCTGCGAGGCCGCGGGGGGGCCGGGGTGCTGGGCCGCGGCGCGCCGGCGCTACGCCGCGCGCGACGGGTTCGACGAGCGGGCGGACGCGCTCGCCGCGGCCTGGCTGGAGGAGCCGGCGGAGGCCGCCCCGGGCGACGGCGAGCGGGTGCGGAGCGACGACGAGCGCGCGCCCGGGTCGCTCGTCTCGCGCATGCGGCGCGAGATCGGGGCGCAGCGCTTGCCGCTCCGGGTCGTGATCGCCGACATCGCGCCGCTCGCCGCGACGGGCGACGGCGTGATCCAGGTCGCGCGGGGGCGCATGCTCACGCACGACGACGTGGAGCGCACCGTGCTCCACGAGATCGAGGGGCACGCGGCGCCCAGCGTGCGCGCCGCGGCGCTCCCGCTCGGGATCTTCGCGATCGGGACGGCGCACGGCGGCGACGATCAGGAGGGCTGGGCGCTCGCGCGCGAGCGCGCCGCGGGGTACCTGACCGGCCTGCGCCGGACCGAGCTCGGGCTGCGCCACCTGGCGGCGCGCAGCGTGGAGCGCGGCGCCGGGTTCGTCGAGACCGTGCGGCTCCTCGAGGCGCGCGGCGCGCGCTCCGCCAGGGACGCCCTGCGGATCGCGGCGCGGGTGCACCGGGGAGGAGGGCTGGCGCGGGAGGTCGTCTACCTGCCGGCGCTGCTGCGGGTCGAGGCGATGCTCCTGGCGCAGCCGGCGCTCGGCCAGGTGCTCGCCTCGGGCAGGGTCGCCGTGGGGGCGGCGGCGTCGTTATCGTCCTGGGCGACGGCGAGCTCCTGAAACGGATCCGAGGCGCGTGGGTGGCGTGTACAAAGGGGGTTGCGTGAAGCGAGGGATCACGCCAGGCGTGCGAGCGCGGCACGAAATGCGCTTGGGGGGACCGGCGGGGACCGGATAAGGAGGCGCCGCGCGCGCGGCGCCGCGGCGAGCTGCTCCGCCGGAGGCCGCGCCCCCGCCGGGGGGCGGCCGCGAGGGCGGGCGGCGTGGACGGGGGGAGGTCGGAGGAGCCATGAACTCGAAGAAGACGGTGGAGAGGGGCCCAGGACCGGCGCCGAGGGTGGACATCGCCCCCGCGGCGTTGCTCCGGGACGACCTTCATGTCGTCGAGCTCGGCGCCGGCGTGATGCTCGACGTGTTCATCAACGTCGAGGGCGGGCTCACGACGTTCATCAGCGTGGATGGCCAGCTCATCGCGGAGCTCCGGGTGGCGGGTAACGCTTAGAGCTGCCGGCGCTCTCGGCGCCACGGCCCGGCTTGGGCGGCTCGCTACTGGCCGGAGAACTCGCGGACGATCCGGAGGATGCCCTCGCCGTAGGTCGAGATCTTCGCCTGCCCCATGCCGCGCGCGAGCGCGAGGTCGTCGAGCGACACCGGGCGGATGAGGGCGATCTCGCGGAGCGTCCGGTCGTGCGCGATGACGTACGCGGGCAGCGACTTCTCCTTGGCGAGCGCGGCGCGGTGGGCGCGGAGCGCCTCGAACAGCGGGATGTCCCGCGGCTCGAGCTCCACGGCGGGCGGGGGCTGCGCCCGCGAGGCGGGGAGGGGAGCGGTCCGCTCGAGGGGCGGCTCGGCGTCCCCGGCAGGGGGCGCGGCGGGGGACGCCGTCGCGGCCCGCGGCGCGCGGGCCGGCGCCGGCGGGGCGGCGGGAGAAGCGCTGGAGGCGAGCGGAGAGGCCGCGGGAGCCGAGCGGGACGCGAGCGACGCGGCCGCGGCCGGCGGGGGGCGCGCGCCCGGCGCGGGGCGGCGCGCCGACCCGCGCCGGGCGCGCGCGGCGGGGAGCGGGAGCCGCACCCGGGAAGGCACCTCGCCGCGCATCACGCGCCAGCCCGCCGGCGTGATGAGCGGGACGGGGAACTCGCCCGTCGTGAGATCGATCCACGCGTTGGCGAGCAGCACGCGCAGGATCGACATGGCCTCGGTGTGGCTCTTCCCCTGGAGGACGCCGAAGGTGGAGAGCCGGTCGAGCCCCATGCGGCGGACGCGCTCGTTCGACTCGCCGATCAGCATCGACGCCACGGCCTGCATGCCGGCGCCGCCCTTCACCCGGGCGACGCCGGCGAGCGCGCGGCGCACGAGGTCGTTGTCGCGGTCGAGCGCGGCCGGGTCGCTCGCCTCGAGGGCGTCCACCTCGAGGCAGACGTCGCAGTGGCCGCAGCCGCCGAGCGACTCGGCCTCGTCGCCGAAGTAGCGGAGGATGAAGTCGTGCCGGCACGTGGCGGCGTCGATGTAGCGGAGCAGCTCGCGGAAGAGCCGCCACGCGCGCGCGGCCTCCTCGGCGCTCGCCTCGGCGCCCCCCTCGCCGAGCTGGCACAACCTCCGGCGCAGCGCGATGTCCACGGGCGCGAAGAGCAACAGGCCGCGAGCCGGGGCGCCGTCGCGGCCCGCGCGGCCGACCTCCTGGTAGTACGCCTCGATCGACGACGGCGGCTGGGCGTGCACGACGAGGCGGACGTCCGGGCGATCGATGCCCATGCCGAAGGCGTTCGTCGCCACGACCACGGAGAGGGTGCGGTCCGCGAAGCCGGCCGAGAGGCGGGCGCGCGACTCGGGGGCGAGGCCGGCGTGGTACGCCTCGGCGTTCCAGCCGGCGTCGCGGAGGGCGTCGGCGAGGCGCTCGGCGCCCTTGCGGGTCGCGGCGTAGACGATGCCCGCCCCCCGGGGCCGCCCGGGGTCGCCGAGCGCGTCGGAGAGCGCGCGCGCCGTCTGGCGGCCGGCCTCGCGCGGGCCGTCGACGGCCGAGACCTGCAGGTGGAGGTTGGGCCGCGCGAAGCCGCGCAGGATCACCTTGGGCGGGGGGCCGTCGGGCCCGGCCTCCTCGTCGCCTGACGGCGAGGGCAGCGGCCAGCCGAGCCGGCGGATGATCTCGTCGCGCGCGTCGGGGGTCGCCGTCGCCGTGCAGGCGAGGACCCGGGGCGGCCGGAGCCGCGCGAGCGCGTCGCCGATGCGCAGGTAGTCGGGCCGGAAGTCGTGGCCCCACTGGACGATGCAGTGCGCCTCGTCGACGGCGACGAGCGAGAGCCGGCTCCCGGCGAGCGACTCGAGGAAGCCGTCGAGGGCGAGGCGCTCGGGCGCGGCGTAGACGAGCTTGTACTCGCCGCGGCGGAGGGCGGCGAGGCGGCGGCCGTTCTCCTCGCGCGGCAGGCTGGACGCGACGAACGTGGCGGGGATGCCGCGCGCCTCGAGCGCGCGCACCTGATCTTCCATCAGGGAGATGAGCGGGCTCAGGACGAGCGTCGTGCCGGGGAGGGCGACGGCGGGCAGCTGGTAACAGAGCGACTTGCCGCCGCCGGTCGGCGCGACGACGAGGACGCGGCCCGCGCCGCCGAGCAGGGCGTCGATCGCCTCGCGCTGCCACGGGCGGAACGCAGGGATCCCGAAGCGCTCGGCGAGCACAGCGTCGATCGACGGCGTCTGGCTCTCGGGCGACGGCGGCTGGCTCGCCTGGGGGCTCAACGAGGGGGAGGCGAGGCGCTCGGGCACGATCGGCAAGGGGGGCTCGGCGAGGACCATGGCGCCGGCGTCGAGCGAGCGCCGTGCCCGCGGCGAGCCCTAGCATTTCCGCGCGCTTGCGTCGCGCCGGCCCGGGCAGGGCCCTGGCGGCGCCATGGCGGCGCGGGCCGCCCGCGTCGCCGCGGCGGGCCCTGCGCGGGCGGCGGCCGGGGCCTGCCGACCCGGAGGCCAGGGGGCCGAGCTGCGGCGGATGCGGCGGAGGGCGGGCGTGGGCGGCGGTCAGGCCTGGACGACGTCGAGGCCCTTCGCGAGCGCCTCCATGTCGTCGAAGTGGTACACGTGGCGGCCGGGTTTCCCCTGGAGCGCGGCCGCGACCATGGCGCCGGCGACGGTCCTCGCGTCGATGGGGCGGTACCTGCGCAGGCCGCCCTTCATGGTGAACCGGAGCGTCTGCGCCGCCGCGACGCCGATGGCCTCGCCCTTCCTGACCTCGCCCCGCTCGCCGAGCAGCAGGCTCGGGCGCAGGACGTGGACCGAGGTGAAGCTCGCCGCGGAGAGCTCCTGCTCGAGCTCGCCCTTCACGCGCAGGTAGAAGCTCGTGGAGCGCGGATCGGCGCCCACGGACGAGACCAGCACGAACTGCTTCACCCCGGCCTTCTCGGCGAGCCGGGCGATGGCGATCGGGTAGCCGTAATCGATGTGGTAGAAGGCCTCTTCGGAGCCTGCTTTGGCGATGGTCGTCCCGAGCGCGCAGAACACGTCGGTCGCGCCGGCGAACTCGGCGCCGTCCAGCTGGTCGAAGTCGACGATGCGCTGGGAGAGCCGCGGGTCCTCGATCGGCGCGGGGCGGCGCAGCAGCGCGACGACCCGCGCGTAGGCGGGCTGCTGCACGAGGAGCCGCAGGCAATGGCCGCCGACGAGGCCTGTCCCTCCGACGATGAGCGCTGTCTTGTCGACCGTCATGAGCCCTATATCCCCCGCGGAGCCGACCGCGGAGAGCGCCGCCGCGGTGAGCCCCGTTATTTCCGGGCAGCGTAACCCAAGCTGCGCGCGATCGATAGCGGCCGGCTGGGCGCGGCGGGCGTCGATCGCAGGGCAGGCAGGAGCCCACGTTTCCGTCCTGCGTGCGAGCCAGCTCTACAGTCCCCTGGACCCTCGCTCGTTGTGCTCGCATGTCGCGCGGCCCACGCAGGCTGGGCGCGACGTGCCTGGCTGAGGCGCGCGCGTCGGGACTCCCCAGGGAGCTGGCCGGACGGTTCCTGTTTGGGACTCCCCAGGGGCCGGCCGGACGGTTCCTGTTGGGGACTCCACAGGGGGCTGACCGGGCGTATCCTGCTCAGGTATCCGGGAGCGGTGGAATCGCGCGCCGGCTCACTGTCTGGGGCAACCGCTGTGTCGGAGGACGTGAGGCGAGGTGTCGCGGCGGGGGGGCGAGCGACGTCGCATTCGATCGCTCGCCGCTGGGCCGCGCGTCACATGGCCGGCGCGCTCGCCTGGCGCGAGAGCTTCGCGCGCTGGGCGTGGAACGCCTTGACCGCCATCGGGATGACCTGCTCCCGATGCTTGGGCACCGTGTTGTTCGGCAGCTGCTCGACCGGCCACCAGGCGCCTGTCGCCGGCACCTCGGCCAGCTTCGCCTGGTGGACCCGGGAGACCATCCAGCCGCGCGCCGCGGCCGAGAAGTAGTCGCCGAGGAAGGTGAAATCGGAGATCGTCACCCCGAGCCGATGGAGCACGTGCTCGGGCTGCTCCCCCGGCGAGAGCACGCTCCCCGGGCAGCACCACGCCCCCGGGTCCGACTCCGATGCTCCGCGCTGGGTCAGGAGCACCTCCAGGGCGCCGGAGTCCGCGTTCTTCCGGAGGCACACGGCGTCCGCGGCGAGGTGGATGGGCAGACGGGAGAGGGCGGAGATGAGCGAGCTGCCGAGCGGCTCCCTGGGATCGGTGCGCCCCAGCAGCCAGCCGGCGACGGATTTGACCAGCTTCATCGGGTCGCCCTCCTCGCCTTCATGAGGTAAGAAGGCTGGGTCCCCGGCGCGTGGCGCCCGCCCAGGCGAGCGGACCGGCGCTGTTCAGGGCTGGACGTCGCGCCGGAGCCATCCTTCGCGCCGCTTTCCGAGCGGCTCGGTCGGGTCGATGGAATCGCGTGTCGAGTTGGTCCTAGCATAGTGGGTTGCGGCTGTGTGAACGTGCGTGGTCGCGTCGTGCCATGCGAGAACTTCAGATCTTCATGATGCGAACTCTCCTGTTTTGTCGGGCTCCCCCGACGACGTGGAGGAGCATACAACAGGCATTGTTTCTTTGTCGTTTCGGTCGTGCTGCCCGGGCGTGAAAGAGCAAATTGCGTTGTTGCTCTCGCGCCACGAGCTCTTCCGACAGCCGTCTTCAGGCGCCCTGCGCGCGCGAGCCAGCGAGTGGCGCTCTCGCCCGGCGGCCCCCGGCGCCTGCGCCCGGGGCCGCCCGGCCGTCATCGCCTCTCAACCTGGCAATCGCCGCGTCGTCGGCGCCGGCCCGCCGCGCTCGTCGTCCTCGGTCACGACCGCCTCGACGTCGATGACCTCCCGCGGCGCCTCCCAGCCTGAGGTCGCGCCGCCGCCGGGCCCCCCGGCGCGGCCGCCGAACGGCCCGCCGCCGAACGCGCCGCCGAACGGCCCGCTGCTGAAGTCGACGACCCTCACGCTGAAGAGCCCGCCGCCAGGGCCGCCGAGGCCGCCGGCCGCGCTCGCCGCGGCGACGCGCCGCTCGAACCGCTCCTGCACGACCGCGGCGATGCGGCGGCGCGCCGGCGGAATCAGCAGCAGGAGCCCGGCGACGTCCGTCAGCACCCCCGGCGTGATGAGCAGCGCCGCGCCGAGCAGCACGAGCAGCCCGCCCGTGAGCCCCTCGTCCGGGGCGCGCCCCTCCGCCATCGCACCTTGCCAGCCGGCGAGCACCCGCAGCCCCTCGCGCTTCGCGAGCGCCGCCCCGAGGACGGCCGTCCCGAGCGCGAGCGCCACGGTCGGCCAGAAGCCGATCTGCTGGCCGATCGAGAGGAGCAGCCAGAACTCCACGATCAGGATCGCGGCGAAGAGCAGGATCAGCTTCCCCATGACCTCCGTCTCTAGCGCCGCCCGCCGCGCGGCGCACGCCGGCGCGCAGGGCGACCGCGCCGCCGCGGTGTCGCGTCGCTTCCGCCGTTCGCCGTGACGCCGCCGACGCCGGGCCGCCGTACCTCTCGCCCGGCCGCTCCGCCGCCGATCCCGCGCCGGAGTACCGGCCGCGGTGAGAGTGCGCTAAGACCGCTTGCCCCGGAGAAACCCATGACCACCGTCCCCGTGGAGCAGGAAAAGGTGGAGGCGTGCCGCGCGTTCGCCGCCGACATCGCCGACGAGGTGCAGCGCTTCATCGACCGCCACACCACGGTCGGCGTCGAGCGCACCGTGGCCCGCGCCTACGGCGTGGTCGGCGCCGACGCCGAGGGAACGCCGCTCGTGAACGCGCTCGTCGACCGGATCCACCGGGCGGGGCAGGCCGGGCGCGGCGTCGCCTACCACCTCGGCCGGGCGCTCTGCGAGGGCGCCGGCTCCGTGCAGGAAGCCGCGGAGATGCTGGCGTTCAGCGAATCCGCCGACTTCGGCCCCGGCCCGTCCACGAGCGAGGCGCGCGGCGCGCTCGAGGCGGCCACGCGCGAGGCGATCGCCCGGATCGACCGGGCCCGCGACGAGCGGGAGGCGATGAAGGCCGCGCACCGGGTCGGCGCCGCGCCGCTCAAGTACGTCATCGTCGCGACGGGCAACATCTACGACGACGCGGTCCAGGCCAAGGCGGCCGGGTTCGCTGGCGCCGACATCGTCGCCGTGATCCGCGCGACGGCCCAGTCGCTGCTCGACTACGTCCCGGAGGGGCCGACCACCGAGGGCTACGGCGGCACGTACGCGACGCAGGAGAACTTCCGGATCATCCGCCGCGCCACCGACGAGGCGACCCGCGACACCGGCACCTACCTCGCGCAGACGAACTACTCGTCCGGCCTCTGCATGAGCGAGATCGCCTGGATGGCGGCCGTCGAGCGGCTCGACATGCTGCTCAACGACGCGATGTACGGGATCCTGTTCCGCGACATCAACATGCAGCGGACGTTCATCGATCAGTACTTCTCCCGCAGGATCATCGCGAGGAGCGGGATCGTCATCAACACGGGAGAGGACAACTACCTGACGACCGCCGACGCGGTCGAGAAGGCGCACACGGTCCTCGCGTCGCAGTTCATCAACGAGGCGTTCGCCCGGCGCGCGGGCCTCCGCGAGGAGCAGATGGGCCTCGGCCACGCCTTCGAGATCAACCCCTGGCTCGAGGACAGCCTGCTCTTCGAGCTCGCCCAGGCCCAGCTCGTCCGGCAGATCTTCGACAGGCACCCGATCAAGTGGATGCCGCCCACCAAGTTCAAGACCGGCGACATCTTCCACAGCCACGTCCACGACGCGATGTTCAACCTGGTCGGGATCACGACGGCCCAGTCGATCGAGCTGCTCGGGATGTTCAGCGAGGCGGTCCACACGCCGCTGCTCATGGATCGGTACCTCTCGCTGAAGAGCGCCCGCTACATCTTCACGGCGGCGCGGCACCTCGGCGACGAGATCCAGTGGAAGCCGGGCGGCATCGTCGAGTCGCGCGCCCGCGAGGTCCTCGACAAGGCGCACGCGCTGCTCCACGAGGTCGACCGGGACACGCTCTGGGACGCGATCGGCCGCGGGGCGTTCGGCGACGTCAAGCGGACGCGGACGGGCGGAAAGGGGTACTCGGGGGTCGTGGCGCGGCACCCGGAGTACCTGAATCCGATCCTCGAGGTGCTGGAGCGGTCCTCGTAACAATCCCCGGCGGGCTCCCCGGCGCGCGAGCCCAGGCCGCGCCGAGGAGGACGGGAATCTCGGGACATCCCTCCAGGGAGACCCGCTGTCAGCGCGCCAGAGGACATTCTTCCTGACTTGGCGCCTTCTTCGCGCAGGCGGCGCGCGCGCCGCCCTCCGATGGCCCTAGCCGCGCGAGCCTGCCTGGCGCTAATGTCCTAATCTCAACGAGGGATCGGCTCCTTCCGCCCCCTGAAACAGAGGTGAGCATGACACCGCGAAATCTCCTGCGCGCGTACGGCGATCGCGAGGGCGACGGGATGGTCCAGATGTCGTTCACGCTCCGCGTCCTGCCGGGCGACCGCGCCCGCGAGGCGGCGAAGCGCTTCGCCGAGGCGCACGGCCTGCGCGAGCCGCTCGTCACGGCCATGGAGCAGGCGAGCCGGGAGCACACCTACTTCGTCGTCTACGGGCACTCCCAGCACGGGGTCGACGTCTCGGACATCGAGGTCGAGGAGCTCGCCGCGCAGCCGCTCACCCGGGACGACATCGAGGCGCAGGCGAAGAAGCTCGGCCGCAAGATCGTGGTCGTGGGCGCCTGCACGGGCAGCGACGCGCACACCGTCGGCATCGACGCCATCCTGAACTACAAGGGATTCGCTGGCGAGAAGGGGCTCGAGAGCTTCAAGTGCTTTGACGCCCACAACCTCGGCGCGCAGGTCGAGAACGCCGAGCTCTGCGAGAAAGCGAAGGCGCTCGGCGCCGACGCCATCCTGGTCTCGCAGGTGATCACGCAGCGCAACTGCCACAAGGAGAACGCGGCGGCGCTCATCGAGATGGCGACGCGCCAGGGCTTCCGGGACAAGGTGATCATGCTGCTCGGCGGCCCGCGGATCGATCACCAGCTCGCCGTCGAGCTCGGCTTCGACGCCGGGTTCGGCCCGGGGACGAAGCCGATCACCGTGGCGTCGTTCCTGATCGAGCGCCTCGTGGGCCGGGCGTAGGCTCGGCTGGGCTCACGCCACGAGCAGGTGGTAGGCGGCCGAGAGCTCCGCGAAGCGCGCCGTGGCGGCGCCGAGCTGCGCGCCCTTGCCGGCCAGCGCGGCGCCGCGGTCGGGGTGCAGGTCCGCGGCCAGGCGGCGGAAGGTGCGGCGGATCTCGGCCTCGGTCGCGCCCTCGCGGAGGCCGAGCAGATCGAGCGCGCGGCGGCGCCGCTCGTCGACGCGGCCGCCGCTCGGCGCGGCGCCGGGCGCGCCGGACGAGGCGCCGCGCGCGCCGGTCGCGCCGCCCGCGGACCGCGCGCTGCCCGCGCCGGTCGCGCCGCCCACGCTGGCCGCGCCGCCCACGCTGGCCGCGCGCCGGTAGCGATCCCGCGCGCGCGGGCGGCCGTGGAGGAAGTCGCTCGGCGAGAGCGGGCCGACCTGCTGCAGGGACCACGCGAGCGGCCTCGCGGTGTGGAAGCAGATGGTCGCCTCCTCGATGGCGAAGAGCGCCTCGAGCCGGGCGCGGAGCTGGGACCGGAGCGCGCGCTCGACCGCGCTCGAGGGGATGAGCCCCGCGGCCACGAGCACCTCGCCCGTCCGGCGCCCCCGGTGCGCCGCGACGAGCGCGGCGAGCCGCTGGATCGACGGCGCGGGCGCGGAGCCCTCGCGGGCGAGGATCTCGCCGAGGCGGGGCACCTGGAGCGGCGTCTCGATGGCGGTGACCAGGCCGGAGAGGAGCTGGATCCGGTGCTGGCGGCCGGGCACCGTCGAGCCGCTCGGCGTCCGGAGCTCGCAGAGCTCCAGGAGCCCGGTCGTCTTCTGGCGGTGCAGCGCGCCGAGCAGGTCTCCCAGGGTCGACGTGGAGAGGCGGCTGGGCAGTTGCATCGAAGGCGCCGTTACCATCGCCGCGCGCGATCGGGCAAAGAAGCGGCGCCGTGCGCCCCTTTTGGCAGAATGTGCGCGCTGGCCGAGGGGCGCTGTGCGAAGCTCCGCGCGAAGGACGGCCCGGCGCGCCGCCGGCGCGCGCAGCAGGAGGAAGCAAGGATGGGTTTGCTCGATGGAAAGGTCGCCATCATCACGGGAGCCGGCGGCGGGATCGGCCGCGAGGAGGCGCTGCTCTTCGCGCGCGAAGGCGCGAAGGTCCTCGTCAACGACCTCGGCGGCACGCGCGACGGGGCGGGGTCGAGCGACGCGATGGCGGCGCAGGTCGCCGAGGAGATCCGCGCTCTGGGCGGGCAAGCGGCACCGAGCTTCGACTCCGTGGCCACCCCCGACGGGGCGGCGCGCATCGTGAAGGCCGCGGTCGAGGCGTTCGGCAGGGTGGACATCCTGGTGAACAACGCGGGGATCCTCCGCGACAAGACGCTCCTCAAGATGGATGAGGCGATGTGGGACGCCGTCATCGCCGTCCACCTGAAGGGGACGTTCCTGTGCACGCAGGCCGCGGCCAAGCAGATGATCGCGCAGGGCGGGGGAGGGCGGATCGTCAACACCACGAGCGTGTCGGGGATGCTCGGCAACTTCGGCCAGGCCAACTACGCCGCGGCCAAGGCGGGCATCTACGGGCTCACCCGCACCGCCGCGATCGAGCTGCAGAAGCAGCGGATCACGGTCAACGCGATCGCGCCGATCGCCAAGACGCGGATGACCGAGGATCTGCCCATGTTCCAGTCGGCGGGCGACACCCTCACGCCGGCGCACGTCGCCCCCGCGGCGCTGTTCCTGGCCTCGGACCTGTGCGCCGACAGGACCGGCAACGTCCTCGCCGTCGCCGGCGCGCAGATGTACGTCTACAAGGTCGCGCAGAGCCCCGGGAAGTTCAAGGACGAGGGCGGCATCTGGACGGCGGAGGAGATCGCCGAGCACTGGGACTCCATCAACAAGCTGTGACCGCGGCGGCGGCGCGCTCCGCTGCGCTGCGCTCCCCGCGGACTGCGGACTGCGGACGCGGACCGTGACGCACGCGCGGCGGACGCGGCGGCTGCGGCGGGTCCGGGCGCACCGACCGTTGCTGTGCTGATCCCTGGATGCTAGGTTCGAACCGCTTCATGGGCGCGGCTTTCGCGTCGCTACACGGTTCGAGCAGGTCGTTCACGCGGAGTCTGGAGGTGCCACCGGTGACCGTCGTTCGCTGCTGTTACGGCTGTGCCGGCTGGCGCGGTGCGGCCTCTGCAGCGTGGAGGCGTTGAGCGCCATGTCGCGTGAAGCCCACATCCCGCTCGCCCTGTGGATCTGCGCGGCGATCGTGGCGCACATGGCGGGCGGCGGCGGCGCGGTCGAGGTGGCGCAGGTCATCGAGGATCGGGCGCAGCTCCGCTGGATGGTCCACGCGGTGCGGGAGGGCCTCCGGCCGAGCGACACGACGTTCGAGGTGTTGACGGACGGGATGGCGCCCACGCCGCCGCCCACCCCGCTCGCGCCCCCGGAGCGCGCCGCGGACGACCCGGCGGACAGCGAGCCGGACAAGGACGCGCCGCCCGATCCGAAGCAGAAGCCCGAGCCGGCCAAGGTGGCGAAGGAGACCCCGCCGAAGCCGCCGCCGACGCAGGAGCCGCCTCCCCAGGTGAAGGCGCCCCCGCCGCCGAAGCCGCCGCCGCCGAAGCCCGAGCCGCCGAAGCCGGAGGTCGCGAAGGTCGTGCCGGTCCAGCCGGCGCCGCCGCCTCCTCCGCCGCCCCCGCCGAGCCGGCGGCTCGCCGTCCGGCAGCACGTCGAGAAGGACCAGGAGGACAACCCCGAGGCGAACCGGATCGCGGACGACGCGAACAAGGTCGCCGAGGAGACGATGGCGCAGATCCGATCGAAGGATCAGGACGATCCCGCGCCGACGCCCGGGACGCCGTCGGGCCCGAGCGGGCCGAAGGACATGGTCGGCGACAGCGATCACGATCACAGCGGCCACAGCGAGCAGCGGGCCGGCGACGAGAAGCGCGCGCCCGGCGAGCGCAATCCGGAGAGCGAGAGCGCCGAGCACCACAGCCCGGCGTCGCCGAAGGGCGCGCGCACGGCCGCGGCGGGGCCGCCCCCGAGCGTGCCGGGCGCCAAGGGCGGCGGCCGCGTCGCGCAGGCGCCTCCCGCCCTGCCGGCGCCGGCGCGGGGCGCCGAGGGCGGCGCGGGCCCCGCGTCGCCCGAGGTCGTCGACGGCGCGAGCGGGGGCTACACCCTCAACCCGGCGAACCCGGGCGGCGACGGCAAGGGCCGCGTCGCCGGCAAGAAGGTGACGCCGCAGCCCTACCAGAGCCCGGTCCGCGTCGGCTCGCTCGGCCTCGGCGCGCCCGGGATCCCTGGCGGGCCCAACCTCAACCTGAACATGGCCCGCGTGCAGGAGGCCGTGGGCAACGAGAAGCTCATGGCGGAGCGCGCCGCGGACGGCGCCTCGCGCCGGAGCGCGCACCGCGGCTCGTGGGAGGTGGCGGACAAGTGGAAGAAGTGGCGCGCCGCGATCGAGAACTACGACCCCTCGGTGAAGCCGGGCAACCAGACCTCGCTCAACGCCGCCCGGGCGCCCTTCGCGACGTACATCAACATGATCCACAACCGGATCCACCCGATCTTCGCGGAGGAGTTCCTGATGGCCCTCGAGGGGCTGCCGAAGGGGCACGCGTTCAATCAGAACCTGGTGACCCACGTGGAGATGGTCCTGAACAAGGACAGCGGCACGATCGTGCGCCTCGGGGTCACGAGGCCGAGCGGGATGACGGCGTTCGACATCGTCGCGCTGAACTCGGTGAGCCGCGCGTCCCCGTTTGGCAAGGCGCCGGACGTGATCGCCTCGCCCGACGGCAACGTGTACCTGCACTGGGAGTTCCACCGGGATCCGGTCGACGCGTGCGGCACGCGCAACGTCTACCCCTACCTGCTGAAGGATCCGCCCGCCGTCGCCCCGGCCGAGCCGGCGCCGGTGCGCAAGGCGCCGCGCGCCGTCCCGGGCGACGAGAAGACGCTGGCGCCCCGGGGGCCGCTGCTCCCGCTGCGCCCCTAGCCTCGACGTGGGCATTCCTGGCGGCGCTTCGTGCGCCCGCGCCAGGTCCCGGCTCTGCATCGGGACCGCGGCGATGTATCCTCCGCGCCATGTCGAAGGAATCCGACGCGGCCGTGCAAGTGACCAATGCCCGCATCGAGGCGGCGCTCGCGGACTCCCCGGCGTTCGCCCGGATCGAGCCGCAGTTCTACGTGGTGCGGCAGGGGACCGCGTACGTCTACCTCCACGTCCTGCCCTGGGAGCCGGGCCGCGCGCTCGTGCGGCTCGTCGCGCAGCTCGCGCGCGGCGTCGAGATGACCCCGGATCTCGCCATGAAGCTGCTCCGCCTCAACGCGCGGATCCGCTTCGGCGCCTTCGGCTACGTGGCGCAGGGCTCGTGTGTGGTCATCGTCCACTCGCTGCTCGGCGGCGAGACGCTCGACGCCGAGGAGATCCTCGTCGCCCTCCGCGATCTGTCGGTGCTCGCGGACGAGTACGACGACCGCATCGTCGAGGAGGCGGGCGGCCAGCGGATGCAGGACCTGATCGACGCCTCGGCGACCGCCGCGGTCTTCACCGATCTCGACGCCCCTCGCCCCTGGGATAAAGGCTGAGCGACCGGCCTTCTTTCATGCTCCTGAACATCGATCTCCCCCCTGCCGCTCCTCCTCCCCCCGCCTCGCCGGACCCGTCCGCCTCGCCGGATCCGTCCGCCTCGCCGGATCCGTCCGCCTCGCCGGATCCGTCCGCCTCGCCGCGTCGCGACGAGGGCAGCGCCCCGCCGGCCGAGCGGCGGCCTTCCGGCTCCGATCGGCCGCCGCTCGCCGGCCTGCCGGTGCTCAGGCTGATCCGGCCGCTCGCCGCCCTCGCCCTGCTCGCGATGATCCTCGGCCGCATGATCGCGCCCGCGACGGTCGGCCTCGCCGTCGGCATCGAGCGCACCGCCCGCGCGGTCGAGATCGCCGGCGCGGCCGCCTCCCAGCTCTTCGCGCTCGGCGCCATCGTCACCGCGATGGCCCTGATCGGCGCGGTCGTGCGCAGCCGCAGCCCGTACGCGCTGCGGATCGCCGCGATCGTGGCGGGCAGCTTCGTGATCCTCGTCGTGCTGCACGCGACGGTGCAGCGCGTGCCCGATCTCTCCGCGGCGCTCATCGGCGTGAGCGCGGCGGTCCTCGCCCTCGGCGGCGCCTGGGAGGCGCTCCGCGCCCCGTTCATGCGCCCGGTCGCGGCCGCGCTCGGGCTCATCGGCGCCTCCGCGCTGGTCCGGCTCGCGGGCGTCTTCCTGGCCGTGTGGGCGAACGAACGCGGCTCGAAGTCGCTCGCGACCGCGTCGGGCTCCCTCGCCACCGCCGCGTTCGCGATCGACGCGCTCGCGGTCCTCGTCGCCGCGGTGGCGCTCGGCCAAGGCCGCGCGGCGCGGCCAGAGTCCCCGCCCGACCCCGGGCAGCCGCGGCCGGCGCCGCGCCTCGTCACCCCGCTCTCCATCGCCGCCCTCGTCCCCGCGCTGCTCGCCACCCGGGCGGCGCTCGCCGGCGCGGCGGACGACGCCTCGCTGCTCGAGGTGCTCCTCCGCCGCGCCCTCGATCGCCTGCTCGCGCGCCCCGCGCCGTCCGTGGCGCCCTCGGTGCAGCTCTTCGCCGCCGCGCTCGCGGTGGTGGTCGCCGCGCTCGCGCTCATCGCCCCGCCCCGGCTGCCCGCGCTGGGCGGCGCGCTCGCGCTGCTGCTCGTCGCGCGCAGCGCCCCCGAGGTGCCGCTCAGCGCGCTCTCCCTGGTGATCGCCGCGCTGTGCGTCGCGCTCGCGGCGCGCGACGATCGGGGCTTCTGGGCCGCGGTGCTCGCGACCGGGCGCGACCGCCCGTCGGGCGCGCTCCCGGGCGCCGGGAAAGCGGATGTCGCCGCGGCGCCTCAGGTTGACGCGGGCGGCGACACTCGTTAAGCACGCCGTCGCTTCGCGGCAGGTCGGCGCGCAGCCCGCAAGCTGCGCGATCGCCGCCGGGACGACGCGGCGCCGTCCGCGTCCCGACGGTCGCTCCCTCGCCGGCCCGGACGACCGAAGCCGGGGCGCGCCGTCGCGCGCTCCGGGCACGGAAGGACCCTCATGCACCTTCGCGATCTCGTCTCGCTCTCTGCTCTCGCGCTCGCCGCGCTGGCGTTCGGCGCCGGGTGTCCCGAGGAGGCCCCGCGGCCGTCCGGCGGGACGGCCCCGACCGGCGAGCCCGCCGCGACCGGGGCTGCGCCGGCGGCCTCCGCCGAGAAGCCCAGCGCGGCCGCATCCACCACGGGACCGGCCGCGGCGCCCGCGGCGCCGCCGGCGCCGGAGGGCAAGGGGACGATCAAGGGCGTGGTGAAGCTCGCCGGCAAGCCGGTCGAGATGAAGGTCCCGGCCGGGCGAAAGGACGCCGAGGTCTGCAAGGACAAGGAGCTCACGCACAACGCGGTCGTCGTCAACGACGGAAAGCTCAAAGACACCTTCGTCCGCATCGAGGTCGGGGGCGTGAAGGGCGCCTTCCAGGCCCCCGAGAGGCACGCGGTGGTCGACCAGAAGGACTGCACGTACGAGCCGCGCATCCAGGGCGTCGTCTCCGGGCAGCAGGTCGACATCAAGAACAGCGACCGGACGATGCACAACGTGCACACCTACAAGGGCGCTGAGACGCTGTTCAACAAGGCGCAGCCGAGGAACGCCGAGCCGATCACCGAGGCGTGGAAGGACGGTATCATCAAGCTCACCTGCGACATTCACCCGTGGATGCGCGGCTTTGTCGTGGTGACGGATCACCCGTTCTTCGCGGTGAGCGGCGAGGACGGCTCCTTCACGATCGAGAAGATCCCTGCCGGCAAGTACAAGCTCGAGGCGTGGCACGCCCGCTACGGCCTGAAGACTGCCGAGGTCGTGGTCGCGGACGACAAGCCCGCCCAGGTGACGTTCACGTACAGCGGCAACGAGCCCGAGCCCGCGGAGAACAAGGACGAGCTCAAGGGCCTTTGGTGAGGCGCGCGGCGGCGCCGACAGGAGCGACGCGGCGTGCCATGGCCCGCACGAGATCGCTCGACTGGAATCGAGCAAACCGAGCAGCGCAGGGGGGTGATCCTCCCCGCCCGCCTCGGCCAGCGGAGCGATGATGGAAGCGCCTCGACCGTTGCCCGCAGCCGACCTGTCCCCTAGAGGCGCGCACCTCGCGCAGCAACTGACGAACTCGACTCCCCGAACCGCGTTGCGCGCGCTAGTCTCCCGGCCCAGATGCTGTTCCTCTCAGCTGTCCTCACCCCGACGATGATGCCGTTTTCCAGCCTGGCTGTCCCACCTGCGGGGGTCTTCGGGGGCGCTGCGCTGGCGCGCGTCGGTGAGGTGCACGCGTGACCATGCATGTCGAGCGGGCCTCCGAGCAGGCCGCGGTCCCTTACGTCCGCCCGTCCGATGCGCCGGAGAGCGGCGGCGGCGCGCTGCCCGCGAGCGCGCGCCCGCTGCTCAGGGTAGCGGCCGATCTGGTGAGCCTCACCAAGCCGCGCGTCACGAGGATGGTGGTCGCGACGATGCTCGGCGGCATGTGGGTCGCGAGCCGGTATCTCCGCTCCGGGCTGGCCGGCGAGGCCGCAGTCGAGCGCGCGGCGGTGCCGGCGACGCAGCTCGTGCTGGCGCTGCTCGGGACGGTCCTCGTCGTGTCGGGAGCGAACGCGCTCAACATGTACATCGAGCGCGACACGGATCGCCTGATGGCGCGGACGAAGACGCGGCCGCTGCCGGCGGGGCGGCTCGCGCCCGAGGTGGCGCTCTGGTTCGGGGTCGCGATCTCGGCGGCCTCGCTCCCGCTGCTGTTCCTCGGGGTGAACGCGACCACGGGCGCGCTCGCCGCCCTGGCGCTGCTCAGCTACGTGCTCGTCTACACGCCCCTCAAGCGCCGGACGACACTCGCCCTGCCGATCGGGGCGATCCCCGGCGCGATCCCCCCGCTGCTCGGGTGGACGAGCATCACCGGGCGGATCGACGCGCCCGGCTTCCTGCTCTTTGCCGTCCTGTTCCTCTGGCAAATTCCGCATTTCCTGGCCATCGCGACCTTCCGCCGCGACGACTACCGGCGCGCGGGGCACAAGGTGCTGACCGTCGAGAAGGGCGACCGCACGACGCGGATCCACATCGTCGGTTACCTCGCGCTGCTCGTGCTCGCGTCGGTGCTGTTCGTGCCGTTCGGGGTCGGAGGCCCTGTCTACCTCGGCGCCGCGATCGTCCTCGGCGGCGGCTTCTTCGGGTTGGGCGCGGCGGGCCTCCGCCCAAGCGCGGGTGATCGCTGGGCTCGCAAGCTCTTCTTCGCCTCCATGGTTTACCTGGTGCTGCTCTTCGCTGCGCTGATGATCGGCGCGTGAACGGCGCGTGATTTGCGCGTGATTTGCGCGTGATTGCCTTGACTCGCCGGGGACCGGCTCCCATCGTCCGTGCGATGGTGTCCCTAGAGCCGGCGCGCCAGGAGAACGGCGTCCCTTCCCGCGCGGAGCCTTCCCGCGCAGAGCCCGCCGACGTGTCGCTTTCGTCCGGTCGCGGCGGCGCGCCGAGTTCTCGAATCGCGGCGCTCGCCGGGCGTCCGATCTTCTGGATGGCGCTCGCCGCGCTGGTGGCCCTCGCCTCGGTCGGCGGCGCGGTGCTCGGCCGCGCGGCCGAGCCGCCCGCGCTCCGGCTCCCGCTGCCCGCCTTCGAGCTGACCGACCAGCGGGGACAGCGGTTCGGCCTGGAGCAGCTCCGAGGCCGCGTGTGGATAGCGGACTTCATCTTCACGACCTGCCCGACCGTCTGCCCCAAGCTCACCGCGCGCATGAAGGAGATCCAGCGTGAGGGGCGCGGGCTCGGCGACGCGCTGCACCTCGTCACATTCACGGTCGATCCGGAGAACGACACGCCCGAGGTACTCGCGGCGTACGCGGCGGCGCAAGGGCTCGACCTCGATCGGTGGACGCTCCTGACAGGCCCCCTCGATCAGATCGAGTCGACGATCGTGAAGGGCTTCAAGATCGCGATGGGCAAGCAGGAGTCGAGCCCCGGCCTCTTCAGCATCTTCCACGGCGAGCGCCTGGTGCTGGTGGACAAGGAGGGCGTGATCCGCGGCTATTACGAGGCGAACGACGAGGGGATCGACGCGATCTTGCGCGACGCCCGCGCCCTCGCGGACCTCTGATCACGGCGCGATGGCCAGCCGCTTGATCATCTTCTGAAGGCCGAACCGCGACAGGCCGAGCAGCTTGGCGGCCTGCGTCTGGTTGCCGCGCGTGCGCTCGAGCGCGTCGCGCACGAGCTCCGTCTCCAGCGCGTCGATGCGCGCGCGGACGTTGAGGCCGAGCTCGCGCGGCGCCGCGCCGCCGTGCGCGACCTCCGGCGACAGGTGCTCCCGATCGATGGTCCCGTCGCAGAGCACGATCGCCCGCCGGATCTCGTTCTCCAGCTGGCGAACGTTGCCCGGCCACCCGTGGGCCGAGAGCCGCTCCATCGCCGCGCGCGTGACCCGGATGGGCCCGCGGCCGTGCTTTGCGAGGAGGTGCTGGACGATGAGGGGCACGTCGGTCGCGCGCTCGCGGAGCGGCGGCACCCGGATGGTGATGATGTTCAGCCGGTAGAGCAGGTCCTCGCGGAAGGCGCGGGCGCGGACCATCGACTCCAGGTCCCGGTGGGTCGCGGCGATGACGCGCACGTCGACCTTCCGCGCCCGCTCCGAGCCGACCGGGCGCACCAGCCCGTCCTCGAGGACGCGGAGCAGCTTCGTCTGCATGGCGAGGCTCATCTCGCCGATCTCGTCGAGGAACAGCGTGCCCCGGTCCGCCACCTCGAAGAGCCCCGCGCGGGGCCGATCGGCGCCCGTGAAGGCGCCGCGGACGTGGCCGAAGAGCGCCGACTCGAGCAGCCCCTCCGGGATCGCGCCGCAGTTCTCGCTCACGAACGGGCGCTCCGCCCGCGGGCCGTTCTGGTGGATCGCCCGCGCCACGAGCTCCTTGCCGCTGCCGGACTCGCCGGAGATGAGCACCGGCACGTCGGCGGCGGTCACGCGATCCACGAGGCGCAGCATCGCGCGGACCGGCTCGCTCTCGCCGATGATGGCGTCGTAGCGGTACCGCGTGTCCCGGCCGCCGCGCGCCCTGGCGAGCTCCAGCGCGGCCGCGTCGAGCTCCGCCTCGCGCCGCGCGAGCGCCTCGGCGAGCCGCGCCGAGGCGCGCTCGGCCCGGCGCGCCGCGCGGCGGAGCCGCACCTGCGCGTGCGCGTCGGCGATCGCCAGCGCCGCGACCGACGCGATGGCGCGCGCCCACCGGAGCTCCTGGGCCCCGAACGCGCCCCGGCGCACGCGGTCGTCGAGGTAGACGACGCCGAGCGCCTCGCCGCGCGCGATGAGCGGCACGGCGAGCACGCTGCGGAGCTTCAGCGCGTGCACGCTGCGGTGCACGCTCGGCAGCTCGCCCGCCGCGTCCACGGCGACCACCGGCTCGCGGGCCTCCAGCGCGTGGCGCGCGAGGGTCTCCGACAGCTCGAGCTGCTCCGCCACGAGGTGGGAGCGCGCCAGGTTGCGCGCCGCCCGCGGGACGAGCCGCCCGCTCGGGGCGCGCAGCAAGAGCAGCCCCCGCTCCACGCCCGTCCAGAGCACGAGCGCGTCCACGACCCGGTCGAGCAGCGGCGCGAGCCGCTCGCGCTCGCCGAGCGCGGCGACCAGCGCCTCCAGATCGCGCGCCTGCTCGGGCCGCATCCCGGCCTCCGGCAGCGCCCGCGCGCGGGCGACCCACGGCAGCGAGCGCACCGCGCCCGCGAGCTCCGGCGCGCGGGGCGAGGCGGCGGACGCCCCGGCCGAGCCCGCGTCCGCGTTGCGCCGGCAGAGCTCCCGCGCCGACTCGGCCAGCGCCGCGAGCAGCCGGTGCGCGACGTCCGTCCGCCCGGCCCTGACCGCGAGCGCGTGCGCCGCGGCGAGCGCCGGCCCGCGCGACGCGATCGGCGCGCGGACGCCGGCGAGCGCGGCGAGCGCGGCGAGGACGCGCTCGCTGCCCCCGGGCAGCGGCGCGTGGCCCGCCGCGCCGTCCGCCGCGCCCGGCGCGTCCGGCGCGGCGCTGCCGCCCTCCGCCTCCAGCGCGCGCGCCGCCCGCGCGCCCCACCAGTCGAGGCGCGCCGCCGCCGCGAGCTCCGGGCGGCTCGCCAGCTGATCGAGCTCCTCGACGCGCGCGCCCGCGAGCTCGCCCGCGCCGTGGCGCAGGAGCCGCGCCGCCGCGCGGAGCTCGTCTTCCGCGGAGCCGCCGGCGAGGAGCGCCGCGGCCCGCGCCGCCGCCGCCCGCGCGCCGGCCCGCGCGCCGTCCTCCGCCCGCGCGCCGTCCTCCGCCCGCGCGCCGTCCTCCGCCCGCGCGCCGTCCTCCGCCCGCGCGCCGTCCTCCGCCCGCGCGCCGCCGTCCTCGCCGTCGTCTCCGCGCGCGGCGGCCACGTCCGCGATCGCCCACAGCGCGTACGCCTCCGCCTTCGTGTCGCCGGCGTCTCGGGCCCTGGCCGCGGCGTCCTCGGCGATGCGGCAGGCCTCGTGCGCGAGGCCCGCCGTGGCGTACGCGGCCGCGCACGCGAGCAGCGCGCGCGCGGCCTGCGCCGGCCGGCCGAGGTGCTCCCAGAGCAGCGCGGCCCGGGTCGCGGTCGCGATCGCGCCGTCGAGATCGCCGAGGTCCACCGCCGCGGCAGCCTGGCCCGTCCGGTAGGTCGCCTCCTCGACCACGGCCCCGGCGCGGACGGCGTAGTCGACCGCGGCGCTGAACGACGCGTGCGCGCGCTCCGGATCGCCCGCGTGCCACGCGTAGCCGCGCACGGCGGCCATCCTCGCGAGGTCCTCGACGGAGCCCGCGAGCGCCTCGCCGCGCGCCGCCTCGGCGAGCGCCCGCGCGGCGTCGCCGCGCAGCGCCGCGATCAGCGCGCGCACCTCGCAGAGCGGCGCGGTGACCGCCTCGCCGGCGAGCGCCTCGGCCGCGTCCAGCGCCCCCGCGTCGATCGCGGCGCGCGCGAGCACCGCCCGGGCGCGCCCGTCCGGGTCCGCGCCGGCCTCGACGGCGGCGCGGGCGCGCTCCTCGGCGAGCGCGCGATCCCCGGCGCGGCGCAGCACCTCGGCGGAGAGCGCCGCGGCCTCCCTCGCGTCCCGCACGCACGCCCGCAGCACCTGGCTCCGCGCGCGCCCGAGCTCGCCGTGCAGCCGCAGCGCGTTGGCCGCGGCGACCACCAGGCTGGCGGGCGCGTCGTCGCGCTGCTCGATCGCCTCGATCGCGAGCGGATCCGGCGGCACCCGCGCGATCGCGAGCGCGAGCTCCGCCGCCTCCGCCGCGCCGATCCCGCGCGCGCCGCCCGCCGGTTGCTCGGGCCGCCCCGGCGCGCCGTCCCCCGCGCTGCCCGGCGCCCACGCCGCCGCTCGCCGGCGCGGCCCGCTCCCCAGCACGGCCGCCTCCACGTCCGCGAAGGTCCAGGCCCGCGGCGGGATCTGCCGCGCCAGGGCCACGAGCGCGTCCGCGAGCGCGGGCTCCGGCGCCGCCGCGATCGCGCCCATCGGCCACGCCGCGGCGCTCGTCCCGACGAGCGCGGTGAGCCACCGCGCGACGCGGTCCGGATCGAGGCGCCCGAGCCGCGGCCCGTCGCCCTGCGGCGAGCCCGCGCGCGCCGCGCCGCCGCCCTCGCTGCGCCCGCGGGGCTCCGCGCCGGCGATCGCGCGCGCCCGCTGGACCACCGCGAACGTGTCCGCGAGCCAGGAGGCCACGCCGTCCTGCACGCCGGACGCGGCCTCGAGCTCGTCCCGCCGCAGGCGCAGGTAGGCGGCGCGCACGCGGCGCGCGTCCCGGTCCTGCCGGTCGCGCTCCTCGCCGGCCGCGCCGGGATCGCGGCCGGCGCGCCCGAGCGGCGCCGCGCGCGCGGCGGTGGCCGCGGAGGGCGCGGCGGGGGCGCGCCCCGCCTGCGCGCCCGCCAGGGCGGCGCGGGCCGACTCGGTGACCCACGCCGCGGACGGGCGCGCCGTCGGGCATGGCGACAGGAGGGCCCTGCAGAGGGCGGCGACCGGCGCCCCCGCCGCGCCTTCCGCGGCCACCGCCGCGCGCGCGGCGCCGATGGGGTCCTCCGCCGCGGCGACGCCGGGGAAGGCGAGCTCGGCGAGCAGCGTCCCCAGCGCGAGCAGGTCCCTCGACCGCGCGTCGCCGAGCTCCGCGTCGCCGCGCGCGAGGTACCTCAGCGTCGCCCCTTCGACGGAGCGCTGGTGGATCGAGCAGGCGAGGCCGAGATCGATCACCCCGATCCGCCCCTCCGGCGTCAGGATCAGGTTCTCCGGCTTGAGGTCTCCGTGCGCCAGGCCGATGCCGTGCAGGTCCCCGAGCGCCTCGCCCGCGTCGCGCGCCACGGCGAGCGCGAACGCCGCGCCCGCGCCCGCAGGCAGGCCGCGCGCGGCCTCGGCCACGGCTTGCCCCTCGACCCAGCGCATCGCCACGAACGCGCGGCGCTCCTCGCCCGCGGCGCCCTCGCCGCGCGCGCCCCCGGCCCGCGCCGCGAGCCAGCCGACGTCGACGAGCTCCGGCAGCCGCGGGGACAGCGCGAGCGCGGCGTGCAGCGCCTCGCGCGCGAGCGCCCGCCGCGCGGCGGCGCGATGCACGTCGTCCGCGCGCGACGCCGGCCCGCGCCGCTCGATCTTCAGCGCCACCACGCCGCCCCGCTCCTGGTCGACCGCCCTCCAGACCTCGCCCGACCCGCCGGAGCCCGCGAGCTCCAGCATCCGGAAGCGCTCTGCCAACCGCGGTGCCAGGATCGACGCCTCGATCATCCCAGGATGCTCCCGGGAGCATGGCCGCCCTGTCAACCCAGTTACGGCCCCGGGGGACCTCCGCCCGCCGCGCCGGCCTCGGGCGCGGCGCCGTCGGGCGGGCCTGTGTCGGGCGGGCCTGCGTCGGGCGGGCCTGCGTCGGGCGCTGCGTCGCCGCAGCGGGGCGCGCTGCCGGCCGGGTCATCCACGTCGACGGCCGCCGCGTAGCTGCACGTATCCTCCGGGCCTTTCGCGTAGTTGTCCGCGAGGAACCGCGACAGCGACGGCGCGTCGAGGCAGGTCGCGGTGTACGTGGCTCCCCACGCTGCGGCGGCGACCGGGCTGTCCAGCGCGTCGTCGCGCGTCACGACGACGCGCGCCTCCGGCCCTCCGGGCGACGCGAGGCACCTCGGATCGGAGGCGGCCTCGCTCCGCACCTGGTCGAGCGCCGTCTTCACCTCCGCGCACCCGGACGAGGGACACCGGTACGCGAGGACGATCGCGCCGTGCTCGAGGCTGTGCACGTAGATCTCTCGCGGGACCGGCGCCTCGTAGCTCTTGTACTCGGCCCATAGGGGCCAGTGATCTCCGCCGCTCGGCGGGTTCGTCTCGTACTGGACGGGCGTGCACACGGACAGGTGCCGCGCGGGCGCCACGGCGATCCCCGTGCGGATGACGACCTTGCACTCGCGCTCGCCCGGGAGCGGCGGGGCGTCCGGGAACAACGTGACGGTCTCGGGCGGCTTCGGCTCGACCGCGGCGTCGCTCTCCTCGATCGGCGGTGTGTCCGACCCGCAGCCGCTCAGCGCAGCGCCGAGCACAGCTGCCGCCACGGTGGCAGCGAGGCGCATCTGCCCAAAACTGCAGCGCTCCATGGCGGAGTTCTATCACGTCCGTCCCGTAACGCGCGTTGCCCTGGAACGCCGGCTCTGGTGTACTTGGGCCCTCAGCGTGGCGAAGCAAGAGAACGATTTTCGGCAGACGCTCGTGACCTGCAGCTCGATCGCGCCGCCGGCGCCTCAGGTCGAGCCTGGCACGGCGTGCCTGGTCGTCATCTACGGCACGGAGCTCGGGCGCCGGATCGCGCTGAACGCCGGGGCGATCGAGTGCGGGCGCTCGATGCAAACGGACATCCCCCTCGACGACGAGGCGGTGAGCCGCCGCCACGCGCGCATCTCGTGGAACGGGATGAGCTACGTTGTCCGCGACCTCGGCTCGACCAACGGCACGTACGTGAACGACGTCTCGGTCGACGAGCGCGCGCTCCGGGACGGCGACCAGGTCAAGATCGGGCGGACCATCTTCAAGTTCATCCAGGGCGGGAACGTGGAGCTCTCGTACCACGAAGAGATCTACCGCCTGATGACCTTCGACGGGCTGACGCAGGTCCACAACAAGCGCTCGTTCGACGTCGCGCTCGAGCGGGAGGTGTCGCGCGCCTGCCGCTACCATCGCCACCTCTCGCTCGTCATGTTCGACATCGATCACTTCAAGAGCATCAACGACACCCGGGGACACCTCACGGGCGACGCCGTGCTCCGCCAGCTGGCCGCGCTCGCCTCCGCGAACGTCCGCCGGGACGACATCCTCGCCCGCGTCGGCGGGGAGGAGTTCGCGCTGCTCGTCCCGGAGATCGCCGTCGACGGCGCGCGCCACATCGCCGAGAAGCTGCGCGCCCTCGTGGAGCGCACGCCGTTCCGCTTCGAGGAGGGCGAGATCGCCGTGACCGCGAGCTTCGGCGTCGCCGGCATCACGCCGGACGCGCCGGTCTCGCCGATGGAGCTCTACCGCCGCGCCGACGAGCGGCTCTACCACGCGAAGAAGGGCGGCCGGAACCGCGTGATGTGACGGGCTCCGGCGCGCTCAGGGCGCGGCGGCGGTGCAGTCCCGCGTCTTGGCCCCGTCGAGGATCCACGCGGTCAGGATGTCCATGCCGTCCACGTGCGGCACGAGCAGCGGATCGTTCGGGTCCTCGGCGAAGAGGCGGAACGACTGGTTCGACTTCGGGGGCGGCATCGGCAGCCCCATGACGAACGCGCCGCGGAGCCGCTCGATCTCCGCGCGGACCTGCTCGGCCTGGTCGGGGCTCAGGAGCGGGTCGACCGCGTTCTGGCCCACGATGATCTTGTAGAGCAGGTAGCTGTTCCCCGGGTCGCCCGGGTCGATGAGCGGCATGGCCGTCCCGAAGCGCTCCGGGTTGTGTTCGCCGACGTGCGCGCGCTCGCCCGTCTGGGTCTGGTGGGCGGCGTGCCCGATCGCGGTCGCGTGGAGCGGATCGAGCCGGTTGAACATCGCCCCGACGTCCAGGTTCAGGCCCACGGCCGTGTCCGCGTCGCCGTGGCAGCCCGCGCAGGCCCAGAGGTACAGCGCCGCGCCCCGCACGCACGTCGTGCAGACCGGATCACTCTCGCACATGCCCGCGACGCACTCGAGGTCGCGCTGGCAGAAGAAATCGCCGCTAGGCGGCCGCTCGGGCTGCGTCTCGGGCGGGTCCATCGCCGCCACCGTGAACTCGATCCGCACGTTCTGGGCGAGGGGCGCGCCGTCGAACGCGCGGATGCCCGCCGGCGCCGCCTCGTCGACCGGCGCGAGGACCGTGAGCGCGTACCGGGTGCCCGGGAGGAGGCGCGGCATCCCCTCGACCTGGCGGAAGGTGACCTCGCGCCGCACGGGGTTGTACGACGGCGACAGGGCGATCGGGTTGAGGCAGTCGGCGTATGTCGTGACCTGGGTGGCCAGGTCGCCCGACAGGCACACGGCCTCGTGGCCGAGCGCGGCGCCGACCGCGCTCGGCAGGAGAAAGCGGTCGAACTTCAGGACGAAGCTGGCGGTCGACAGCACCGTGGTGGCGCCGCTCGGGTCGAGCGGGGTGCGCACGGGCTGGTAGTTCTGGTCGAGGCTGGTCGTCGCCCGCGCCTCGATCAGCCGGACGGGGGGGCCGTCGATCGGCTGAACCGCGGGCTCTCCCACGTCGCAGCCCGCCGTGGCGAGGGTCGTGTGGAGGCAGAGGGTGAGGGGAGCGAGGCGGGCCGCGGCGGCCGGCCCGCTCAGCTTTCGGAGTAGAGCGAGAGCTGCTCGCGGACAACCTTCTCGTTGACCCCGGTCTGGATGTGCTCCTTGAGACAGTCGGCCAGCGTGATCAGCATGTCGTCGACCCCTTTCTCCTCGATGAGCTTCGACAAAAGTTGCCGCGCTTCCCGCCCGTCGTCCTCGCGGAGGAAGCCCCGCACCGTCTCCAGCGTGATTTCCCCCTGGAAATCGAGATAGAGGTTGTCGATGAGGTACTTGATCAGCTCCTTCACGCCCGTTCTCCTTGGCGTTCGCGGCGTTCGTTAGGGAAGCCGCGCGCACTTCGCTATACCCGTCGCTGGAAGGCCAGGGCAAGGAATATACTGACCGGTTTTGTCTTTTCATTGGCAACGCTTCAGGAACGTGTCGCCCGACTGATGGCACACCAGGCACGGCCGCGGGTTCCGGGAGAACGCTGTCTTGCACTTGTTCTCGAAGCCGAGCGGATGCGGGTTCAACCCTTGCCCGCCCGAGAGCCCCCGGGTCGCGTGGCAGGTCGCGCAGTCCCGCTCGGTGTGGCAGGAAACGCACGCGTTCAGGTTTCTCTCGGCTTCCCAGGCGTGGTGTTTCGCGCTGCGCGGCGCGGTGGTCCACTCCGCCGGCGGGGGGTGGAAGCGGCGCCCCGCGGGCCGGATGCCGCTCGGCGCGTCGCGCGCCACGCCCGTCCGCCGGTGGCAGTCCGCGCAGAACGTCTGCTCTTGATGGCACGTCACGCAGCGCGGGTTGTCCTGCCGGGCGGCCTGCGGGTGCATCGAGAGGAAGTCGTTCGGGTGCACCGAGCGCGGACGGATCTTCCCGTCGTGGCAGTCGGTGCAGTAGTTCTCGGTGTGGCACGTCCCGCAGAAGGCGCTGTCGTTCGCCGCGATCTGCTTGTGCCGCTCGAGCCAGTCCGGCGTGTGCCCCGCGTTGTGCAGCCACCGCGGCGGCAGCAGATCGCCCGTGGCGAACGCGGTCACGAGCAGGCCGTCGGGGCGCGTCAGGTGGCACGTCTCGCAGTCGCTCTTCGCGTCGCCCTGGGCCGGGCCGGTCATGTTGTGGCAGCTGAAGCAGCCCGCCATGCGGGGGAGCTGCTCGCGCGTCGCCATCTCCAGCTTGGAGACCTGGCCGTGGCACTGGCTGCACTTGATGTTGCGATCGACGTGCTTCTTGTGCGGGAACCGGAGGTTCGCGTGCGGAAGGACCAGGGGCGCCACCTTGCCGCCGGCGCCCGCGTTCTCGCCGATGTGGCAGTAGGCGCACTGCCCGTTCTCGTTCGTGCCCGCCTTCACCTGGGTGAGGTCGGAGTGATCGACGTCATGGCAGTTGTCGCAGGTCTGGCCCGGGCTCGGCAGCAGCCGATCCGACACCGCGCCGCTCGTGTAGGCCCCGGCGTGGCACGACTTGCACGTCTGCCGCAGCCCCTGGACGTGCTTCTTGTGGTTGAAGCGGATCGTCAGCGTCTGCGGCGGGTAGATCTCGTCGCTCGGCACCGGCGTCGCGCTCGTCCCGGGCGGCATCCACGCGAGCGGCACCTCGGCGTCGCCGGGCATCGGGTGCAGGCCCGACGTGTACCCGCCGCGCGGCGGCTTCGCGGGCGCAGCTTCGTCGCCCTCGCCCTCGCCCTCGTCGCCCCCGCCTTCGTCGCCCTGCTCGCGCTCGTCTGCGGCGCCGTCGGCCGCCGCCGCGCTGGCGGCCTGCGCCCGAGGCTTCGGCTGCGCGGCCGCCTCCGGGCCCACGACGGCGAGCGCCAGCGCGCCGAGGCACGCGACGATCGCGACCCACCCGGGGACGAACCTCGCGTCGCTCCGCCGCGCGTCGCGCCGATCCTGCTTTGCATCCATCTGCTGTTCGTTCACGGCGCCACCCGCAGGTTCACGAGGCCGACGACCCGGAAGCGCTGGCCCACCAGCCGGTTCATGTCGTGCTCCCACTCGATCTTGAAGTCGGCGGCCTCGCCCGGCCGGTACCCGGCCCCGAGGACGTACCCGAACGAGGTCGCGCCCCGGTCGGGCCGGAGCGGATCCTCCCAGTTGTACAGCGACACCCGCGCCCCGAGCGCGTACCGCTGCCCGCTGAGCCGCTTCTCCGCCCCGAGATCGGCCCCGGTCCGGCGCCCGCGCTCCCCGGTCTGCAGCATCCCGCGGAGCTCGACCGAGGTCGTGCGCGTGCGGTAGCGGCCCGCGAGGTTCGCCAGCACGTCGGTCGTGATGCTCGCGGCGCGGTTCGCCTCGTCGCGCGCGTAGTCCTCGAGGTCGTCCTCGCCTGCCGGATCGAACGCCGTCTGCCCGATGCAGTCCGGCCCCTCGCCCATGACGTCGCACTGGCCGATCCCGAACTCCTCCGGGTTCCCCTCGGCCATCCAGAGCCGCGCCCCGCCCCAGGCCGAGAGATCGACCTCGCGGGTGATGTCGACCGACGCCCGCCCCGTGATCGTCGTGACGGGATCGTGGGTGAACCAGTTCCAGATCGAGTCGGCGTCGAACGTGGGAACGAAGTAGTCGACGTCCACGCCCAGCGTGACGCGGCTCCCCGCGTAGACCTCCAGGCCGCCGTAGGCCGAGCCGACGAGCTGGCTGTAGAGGTCATAGCTGAAGCCGCCCTTGATCCCGCCGAGGTCTGCCTTGTTGATGTCCGCGGCGTACCCGAGCCGATCCTGCGAGATCCGCAGGCCCTTGAGCGTCCGGAAGCCCCCGCCTGGATCCGGGAACTGCTGCGTGATCGCGGTCCCCGTGTTGTAGACGCGCCGGTAGGTCAGCCGGCCGTGCAGGAAGCTCGGGCCGGCGCTCTCCAGCGCGACGCCGAACGCGGGCGCCGGCTGGGCGTACTGGTACGACGGGAAGTCGGCCGCGGTGTCGGGCTGGGTCTTGTCGCGGCCGAAGCCGACGTGGGTGCCGCGCCAGACGCCTTGCCGCTCGAAGCGCGACGTCGAGAGCGGCAGGCCGCCGCGCTGCTCGAGCCCGCCGTAAGCCTCGATCCGGAAGAAATACGGCGTCGTCACCCGGACGAGCGCGCCGTCGAACGACCACCACCCGAGCACGTCGCTCACGTACTGCCGGCCGACCCGGAAGCCGAGCCACCCGCCGGCGACGTTGCGGCCCTCGGCGTAGGCGTACATCAGATCGAGCGGCGCCTCGCGCAGCCCCGGGATGAAGCGCGAGCCGCCGGCGATGCTGTAGTCGGTCTCGCCGCCCGCCTCCGCGCCTTCGAGGTGGCCATTCACCCCGAAGTCCGCGTCGAGCCGGAGCCGCATGGTCACCGAGTAATCGGCCTCGCCCGGCGTGAACTTGCCCTGGAGATTGTAGACGGCGAACCCCAGCGTCTGCATGAGACGCCGTCGCTCGATGTTCGTGTCCCCCCAGGGGCTCGCGACCTCGTAGGCCTGGGCGGCCGTCGTGGACTCGATCTCGAAGTCCGCCGCGGCCGCGCCGCGCGGCGAGAGCGCGGCCCCGAGCGCGCAGGCTCCCCCGAGCGCGGCGGCCGGCGCGGAGCGCCAGGCCGCCCCTCGCCGCCCGCCCGGCCGCGGCGCGCGCGGTGCGTCGGAAGAGGGACATTCCTCGTGGGGTCGTGACGGGAGCGCCGCCACCGACGAGCGGTGCTCACTCACGGACTCTGCGCTCGCTTTCCTCGTGTGCAGGCCGGTCTGCGCGGCCCTGCGCTCTCTGCAGCCACGCGGGCTGAACAAGCATGGTGCGGAGTGTCGTCCACGCGCCGCGATGCTGTCAACCCGATGCTGGCCGGGCGATCACGCGATCAACACGCCCGCAACAACGTGCCCGCAAACGTGCCGGCAGACGTGATCGCAAGCGCGGCCGGTCAGCCGTATCCCGCGCCCTTCCGGAGCTTGCCGTCGGGGCCCACGCTGAAGCCGTTCGAGTCCTGGAGCGCCTGGTTCGTGCTGCTCCGCAGCTCGGTGGGCACCGTCCAGCCCCGGCTCAGCAGCCCCTCGGCGACCTTGTTCTTCACCCGGACCGACTCCTCGTCGGCGAGCATCTTCACGAGCGCTGGCACGCTCGCCTCGTTCCCCTGGGCGAAGATCGTCTGCACGGCGTGGAACCGGACCGTCTCGTTCACGTCCTCGAGGAAGCGCTCCACGGCGACCCGCACGTCATCGCCCTGGATGTCGCCCAGCGCGACGATCAGCTGCTGCTTCGGCTCGACGTTGCGCGCATACTCGGTGTCGAAGCGCTCGAGCAGGCGGACGAGCTCGATCCGGTAGGCGGCCTCGTCGAGCAGCTCCCGCAGGATCTTGAGCGGCCAGGTGAGCGCCTCGGCCTTGAGGCAGAACTCGACCACGGCCGGCACCGCGTCCTTGCCCGCGTCGACGATCCCCCGGAAGGCCAGATCTTTCTCTTCCTGATCCGTGATCGACGGGTCGATCGAGAACGTGAAGCGCCTGAGGAGCGCCGCCGCGGCGTCCGCGTTCTTCATCGCGGCGAGCGACTGGATCGCGTCGAGGCGATCGTACGTCTGCGCGCGTTTGTCCGCGACGACCTTGGCCGGCCCGGCCACCTTCTTGTCGGAGGCGGCCCCTCCAGCAGGAGGGCTGCTTTTGCGGAGAAAATCGAAAATACCCAACGCTGACCTCTGGTGGCTGTCCCGCCGCCGCGGTCCGAGCTGCCCGGCGGTGCCGCCGGCGGCCCCCCGCGGGAGGCCGCGCCTGCGGCTCCCGGCGGGTGGGCTTGTCCGCCCGAGCTGCCTCGGGCGAGCCGGCGCGGCCGACTACTCCGTCGTTTTGATGGCGGTGGGGAATTGAATGCTGAGGCTGACCGTGACCATGCTGGTGAAGTGGAACTCGCGATCCTTGTCGTCCACCTTGTTGTCCGGGAAGGCCTCGTCCGTCCCGAACCCACCGTTGTCGAAGCCTGAAGTATTCCACGAGAACGGCAGGCCGCGCCACTCCACGCCGAGGCCGAGGAAGTCGCCCGGGTAGAAGTTCAGGCCGAGGCCGAACGTCGGCGCGAACGCGACCCGGCTCGCCAGCCCGAACGAGCTCTCGTCCGCGCACGGCGTCCCCTCCGCGCCGCACTGCTTGCGCTCCTGGACGCCGATGACCGCCGGACCGACGAAGAAGTTCACGTCGGTGTCGACGAACAGCTCGGCGAACAGCGCCAGCTTGCCGCGGAAGGGCACGAACGTCACCTGCGGCGCCGCGACCCACTGGATCCTGCCGAGCTGGTCCTCCGTGAGGTCGCCCCGCGTCAGGTTGACCTCCGTCAGCCGGCACGCCTTCGTGAACGGCCGGCTCGTGCAGTCGCGTTGGTCGATGGCCACGCGCTGGAGCTCGTCCGTCAGCCCGGTGTTGTACTGGAACCCATAGCCGCCCCAGGCACCGATGCCGAGCCAGTCGGTGAGGTGGTAGGTGAGGCGCATCCCCGGCATGATCGTGCGCCGGTACTCGTCCAGGAGCGTGAACGACGCGCCTGGAGCGACCTCAAACCGCCCCTCGCGGTGCAGCCGGAGCTTTCGCACGGCGGGCGCGCCGGCGAGAGGGCCCGTGAGCTGGATCTCCTGCGCCTCCGCGGGCGAGGCCGCCATCATAAGTGCACAGCCGGTAAGCCCTGCCACCACGGTGCAGAGGCCCTGGACGAATCGACGCATCATGCCTGTCCCCGTCTTTGGCTGAATCATCCCATGTCTCGCGCTCGGCGTCCGCGCGCCCTCACGTCCAAAGGCCTCACTTCGGCAGCCGGTATTCCCACGAGAACGGCAGGAAGACCGAGAACCCGACCTGCGCCGCCACGTTGTTGGTGAAGCTCTTGCCCTCGTCGAGCCACGTCTCCGGGTCCTGCTCTCTGCCCTGCACGACCCGCGGGTTCTCGAGCTCGTCGAAGAAGATGTAGTCGCTCACCTCGAACATCGCCGCGAACCAGCGGTTGAAGAAGATGCGGAGGCCGCCGCCGACGTGGAAGGCGAGCTTCGGCTTCCAGTCGAAGGTGCGGTTGTCCGGATCGACGACGGCGATGGGCCGCGTCGAGATCGCGCCGACGCCGCCCAGCACGTAGAAGTCGTAGTGGAAGATGAAGTCGCTGAACCCGGCGAACTTGCCGTACGCGGGGACGTACGTGAAGTTCGCGTTCGCGTTCCACTGATACTCGGTGATCGGCTCACCGATACGCGCCGCCCTGCTCGTCTGGAAGTTGAAGTCCGACGGCGTGTTCAGGCCCTGGTAGAAGTTGCCGTTGACGCCGATCGCGAGGACGTTCGTGAGGTACCAGTTGACGGCGAGCCCCGGGCCGTTGTGACCGACGAACTGGTCGTTCATCGTCAACCCGAAGTAAGGATTCACCTCAAAGCGGTGATAGCGCAGCGCGTAGATCTGCTGCACCGCGTAAGTCTCCGGGTTGAGCTCCCGGGCCGCTTCCTTATTTAAGTCGATCGTGGGGCAAGCCGACGGGTCAATCTTACAGATATCGCCGAGCCCCGCATCATCACCACCCTCAGCGTCCCCTTCGGCCCCGGCCTCGGGCGTCTCGGCTGCCTCCGTCCCCTCGGCGGGAGGAGTCTCTGGCTCGTCGAGGTTGATTTCCTTGGGTTGCTGATTTGCCTTTGGTTGAGCCGACGCCGTAAGCGGCACCGCGACCAGCGCAGCCGCAACGAGAAGCCCCACGCGAGCCTGGTTCATCGCCATCCCTTCCGAAGTCCGTGCGATGCGAGCATCGATCGCCCAGCTAGTATAGCCCCCAACTACTCGATTTTATTGAACAAATCGGCCAACCGCCAAGCCCGACGGACTATATCACGCCGAAAATCGAAGGATCAACAACCAAATCCTTTTGCCATCGACCCCCCGGCGAGCACGCCCATGTCGCGACCGGCGAGCCCGCGGATTCGTTGCAACTTCGCGGCTCGCGCGGAACGGCGCGGGGGCGCTGGCGGCGCGCGTCGACGGCGCCTCCGGATGGACGTGGCAGGGCTCGGCGGAGGTCCGGCTGCCCGGACCAGCGCCCGTTCTCTTTGACCGATGTCGTGGGGAGTGATTGGGAGCTGGGGTGGCGATCGGCCGACCGACCGCCGCCGTGCGCCGCCGCGCCGGCCGGTCGGCTCAGGCGGCCGCGTCTTCGGCGCCGCTCGCGCGGCCGAGCATGGCCTCGACGAACTCGTCGGGCTCGAACTCGCGGAGGTCCTCGGCGCGCTCGCCGATGCCGACGTAGCGGACCGGCAGCCCGTGCTCGGCGCAGATGCCGAGGATGACGCCGCCCTTGGCGGTGCCGTCGAGCTTCGTGAGCACGATGCCGGTGATCGGGAGCGCCTCCTTGAAGAGCGCGGCCTGCTGCATGGCGTTCTGCCCGTTCGTCGCGTCGAGCACGAGCAGCGTCTCGTGGGGCGCGCCCTCGAGCGCCTTGTTCATCGTGCGCGCGACCCGGGCCAGCTCCTCCATGAGGTTCGTCTTCGTGTGCAGGCGGCCCGCGGTGTCGGCGAGCACCACGTCGGCTCCCGTGTCCTTCGCCTTCTGGATCGCGTCGAAGATCACCGCGCCCGGGTTCGCCCCGTCCTTGCCGCGCACGACCTCGCATCCGACGCGCTTGCCCCAGACGTTGAGCTGCTGCACCGCCGCCGCTCGGAACGTGTCGCCCGCGGCGAGCACCACCGTCTTGCCCTCCGCCTTGAGCCGCGTCGCGAGCTTGCCGATCGTGGTCGTCTTGCCGACGCCGTTCACCCCGACCACCATCACCACGGTCGGCTCGGCCTTGAGCGAGAGCCCGCCGCCGGCGCCGACGCGGAGGATCCGCTTCGCGTGCTCGCGCAGCGCGTCCCAGACCTTGTCGGTGTCGGCGAGCTCGTTCCTGCTGAGCGCCGAGCGGATCTCGTCGAGGAGGAGCTCCGTCGTCTTCACGCCGACGTCGGAGGTGAGCAGCACCTCCTCGATCTGCTCGACGATGTTGGGATCGATCTCCTTCTTGCCGGCGAACAACGCCCTGAGCCGGCCGAAGAAGCCCTCGCTCTCCCGCACCTTCGTGAGGCCCTTGCGGAGCCCCTCGATGTCGCGCTTGCGCGCGGCCGGCGGCGTGGTCTCCCGCGCCGGCCTCGCGGCCGGCTTGGCGACGGGCGCCTCGACCACGGGGACGGGCGGAGCCTCCGCGACCACGGGCGCGACCGGCTCGGCCGCGGGCGGCGGCACGACGGGCACCTCGACAGGGAACGTCGGCGCCGCGGGCGCCTTCTCGACGACGGGCGCGGGCTTCTTCGCTTCCGCCGGGGGCGCCTCCTCCGCCGGCGGCTTCGGCTCCGGCGCCGGCTTCTTCTCGGGGCGCGGCCTCTCGGTCGTCTTGGCTTCGGGCTGCTTCGGCTTCTCGCGCAGCTGCTTCGGTTCGGGGGACGCTTCGATCTCGGGTGGTGCCGCCTTCTTCGTGACGAAGTAGACGATCGCGGCCACCACGACGAGGCCGACGATAATTAGGGCGATTTCCACGTTGGCGTTCTCCGGCGGGGGAGCCGACTATATGGGACGCTCCCCATACGTCAACGTGCGCTCGCGGTGCGGCCCCATCGGGGCACCGAAAACGGCGGGTCGGCGCGCCCGACCGCCCCCGCCGCGCGGGCCGGATCCGGCCTCCGCGCGGCGTGGTAACGCGCGCCCGCCCGGCTCACGACGTCAGCTGCGGGGCGCCCGGCTTCGGCTCGGACGCGCCGAGGTCCTGCTCGATCCGCTCGTCGACGGGGTCGGGCCCGAACGCGGCGTGCTCGATCCGCGTCGCCCAGAGCTCGACGTCGTGCTGCTGGTTCCGGCTCGCCACGCGGCGCACGTGCCCCGGGGTCGGCTCCGACGGCCCCTCGAAGGGCGCGCCGTGGCGCCGGGCCCAGCGGACGAGGCGATCCAGCACGGCGCGCCGGCGCGTGATCAGCGCGACGCCCAGCTGGCTCGGCGGCGGCAGCGGCTGCTCGTAGCCGCTGTGCGTGGGCGCGCGGACGACGAGCCTCGCGTCGCTCCGGTGCGGCGCCTCGATCGAGAACGCGCCGACGTCGTCGCTCAGCGCGCGCGCGACGACGCCGCTGCCCTCGAACGCGGGCACGACGATCGTGAGCTCGGCCTGCGCGATCGGCGTGCCGTCGTGGGCGTCGGAGACGACGCCGCGCCAGCCGGTCGCGTGCTCGCTCGGCCCGAGGACCCGCACGCCGGCCTTGCCGGGCGGCGCCGCGGGCTTGTCCTCCGCGGCCCCCGGCGCCGCGGTCTTCGGAGCCCGCCGCCAGCCGCCGAGCACCCAGCCCGCGATGGCGAGGACGACCGCGGCGAGCGCGATCTGCCGCCACACGCCGGGGCCGGCGATCGGCGCGTCGACGGCGAGCTCCGGGCCCGGGATCCAGAAGGGCGCCGCCGGCACGTAGCGCAGCGTGAGCGGCACGGTCCCCTCGCGCTCGGCCGTGAACGCGGCCACGACCCGCGCCTTCCCGCCGGCCACGGGCGCCGCCCCGACGGACTCGCCCGCGCGCAGCGCCTCGACCACGCCGCCGTCGACCGGCCCGCGCGACGAGGTCACGTCGACGTCGATCGGCACGCCGTCCTCGGCGCGCGCCGGCTCGAGGGGGCGCGAGAGCGCGAGCGTGACCTCGGCGTAGCGGACGACCGCCTGGCTGACGCTCGCCTTCGCGAGCACGGCGCTGCCGTCGAAGCGCGCGCGCAGCGCGCCCTGCCCGGGGCCGGCGAGGCGCTCTGTGGCGAGCTCGAACCTCGCCCGACCGTCGCCGCCGGTCTGCGCCTCCGCGAGCTTCTCGCCGCGCTCGTCCTCGAGCGCGACGGTGAGCCGCTCGCGCTCGAACGGCGCGCCGCTGGCGAACCCGCGCGCGCCGCTGCGATCGATCCGGAGCGCCACGGTGACGTTGACGGAGGGGCGATCCAGATCGATCGCGTCGACCGGCGGATCGATGCGGAGGATCACCGGCGCGAGGGGCGCCGCGAGCGCCTCGATCGGGATCTTCGCCTCGGCCGGCTCGTAGAGCGGTCCTCCCGCGAAGCGGACGCGCAGCGTCGCGTCCGCGAGCGGCGCGCGCCCCCGGAGGCAGAACCCGCCGCGCTCGTCGGTCGTGATTGCGTACCCGCCCTGCGACGCGCGGTGCTCGCGCGCGCCGGCGCCGGCCGGCGCGCACGCCTCCGCCGCCGGCAGGTCCACCGGCGCGCCGCCGCTCGTGACGGCGTCGATGGAGATCGGCTGCTCCGTGATCGCGCTCCGCGCGTCGTCGACGACGCTCCCGTGCACCACGAACCCGCCGGGCTCGTTCCACGCGACGGCGTCGATCTGCGCGCTTCCCCGCACATGGATGCGGAGCTTCGCACCTTGCGGCTGCGCGTGCGCCGTGAGCGCCGCGGCGAGCGCGGCCGCCGCGAGGAGCGCCCCTGGAGCGCGTCGTCTCAAGCCCTGCATCGCCCGCACGCCTCCGGCGCGTCGCTCGTCATGGTCGCGCATTATTGGCCACGCGGGCGGCGCCCGGAAGGACAAGCGGCGCCGCCGCGGCGACGAGCTCGAGCTCGCTCGGCGCGAGCTTCGGTGGACGTTCGCGACGTTCGCGACGTTCGCGACGTCTGCCGAAGGCCCGACACGAGAGGATAATGAAGCGGCCGTGGTAGTCCCGAGCCCCACATGTTTTGCGCCTTGAAGCCCCGCGAAGAAGCGGCGTCAAACCGTTCAGTTCGGCGGCTGGCAGCAGCGAGGAGCGAGCGAATGCAAGGCAAAAGTGCGAGCGTGTGCGCACCAAAATTCGATTGTCGACCCGATCATCCGATCGCCACGGCGACGATGCGCTCGTGTATTGTCACGAGTGGAATGCGTCGGCCCTCTCCTGCGCTCGTGCTCCTGCTTTTGACGCTCGTACTCTCGCTGGTGCCCGCGAGGCTCCACGCGGATCAGAGGACGAGCCGCCTGGCCGAGCAGCTCAAGGCCAACGAGGACTACCGCGTCCGCACGCAGGCCGCGCTCGCGCTCGGCGCCTCGGGCGACGACGCCGCGGTGAAGCCCCTCTGCGACGCGCTCGCGGACAGCAACGCGTCGGTCAAGGTCGCGGCGGCCGCGGCGCTCGGCAAGCTCGGCAAGCCCTCCGGCCTCCCGTGCCTCCAGCGGGCCGAGGCCCGGGAGCAGGCGCCGGCCGTCAAGTCGCAGATCCAGAAGTCGATGGCGGCGCTCTCGGCCGGCGGCGGCTCGGCGCCGCCGCCGCCGACCGCGGACACGAAGTACTACGTGGCCATCGAGGTCACGAACAAGACCGGCCGCCCCGAGGGGGAGATCGAGGCGATCGTCCGCTCCGCGATGCAGACGAAGATCCTCTCGCGGCCCGGCTACGCGGTCGCCCCGAAGGGCGAGACGGTCGCCCAGGGGAGGAAGATCGTGAACGACAAGAAGCTGAAGGGCTACTACCTCCTCGCCACGGTCGAGCCCGCCGCGTACCAGAACGGCAACCTCACCCAGGTGGTCCGCGTCAGCATGTGGACCTATCCGGCGAAGTCGCTCCAGGGTGAGTTCGCGCCCAAGCTCACGCAGAGCGGGACCCCGCAGAAAGACGTCCAGAGCGAGAACATCTTGATGAAGATGTGCGTCGAGAGCGCGGTCGACACCTTCCACAAGATCGCCGCCTCGATGTGACGCACCTCCGCCGCGCGATATCGGCTCTGCTGCTCCGCTTACTCCGTTTTCTCCGCCACGATCATCGTCATCTCCAGCCAGCTTCGAGGTTCCCATGAGCGACGCTTCCACCACGGCCCCGCAGACCTCCGCGCCCGAGGTCAGAGCGCGCTACCAGCGGAGCGCGCGGAACTACCTGATCGACCAGAGATTCCAGCTGAAATACACGGGGTTCCTCGTGGGGATCAGCCTCGCGCTCTCCGCGGCGCTCGGGATCCTCCTCTGGAACGCGAGCTCGAAGATCATCGAGCAGAGCCGCAGCGCCGTCGAGCAGGGGCAGCAGACCGTGCGGCAGGGGCAGGAGACCGTGAAGCGCGGCCAGGAGGTGATCGTCCAGAGCCGGCGCGTGAGCGAGGTCGTCGCGATGAACATCGCGAAGGAGTACAAGGACGACCCCGAGCTCTCGAAGACGTTCGGCGAGGCCGCGCAGCGCGACGAGGCGAAGCTCAAGGACGAGCAGGCGCGGCTCGAGCGCGACGCCGCGGTGCTGCAGCAGCGCGCCGAGGCGCTCGGGCGGCAGGCCTCCGAGGTCGCGCACAACCAGCAGATGCTGCTCCGCCTGATCGTCGCGCTCCTGTCGCTGCTCGTGATCGGCGTGGGCATCGCGGGCATCATCTTCACGCACAAGATCGCCGGGCCGATCTTCAAGATGAAGCGGCTGCTCCGCCAGGTGGGCGAGGGCAAGCTGGTCGTGCGCGAGCGGCTGCGCAAGGGCGACGAGCTCCAGCACTTCTTCGAGTCGTTCGAGAAGATGGTCGACGACCTGAGGGCCCGCCAGCAGGCCAAGATCGCGACGATGGACGCGGTCATCTCGAAGCTCGACGCGGAGGCGCGCGCGCAGGCGGAGCCGAAGGGCAGCGAGCCCGAGGGCCTCGCGCAGCTGAAGCGGCTCCGCAGCGAGATGCAGGAGCAGCTCGACGCGTGAGCGCGTGAGCGTCGAGCTACGCCGCACGCCGCACATCGCACGCCGCGCCCGCGCTCGACGTGGACGCGGCCGCCGCACATCGGGCAGCCGTGTCCACGTAAAACCTAAAAGGCGGCCTTCACGATCTCGACCGCGGCCTCGCCGCTCGGGAGGAACGTCACCGACGCGGCGTCGAAGCGCATCCGCTCGACGCCGCGGAGGCGCGAGAAGCGGGCGCGCCAGAGCACCTCACCGGCCCTCCGCACGCGGGCGCGCTTGCCCGCGTCGATGCTGTCGAGGGCGCGGACGTACGAGCCCGCGCCGCGCGTCCGCACCTCGACGATCGCGATGACCGCCCCGTCGCGGGCGATCACGTCGATCTCCAGCCGGCCGACCCGGGCGTTGCGCGCGACGATCTCCATCCCCAGCGCCGCGAGGTGCGCGACAACGGCGTCCTCGGCGCGCGCCCCGAGCGCCTTGCGCGCGTCCGGCGCGGCGCGCCCCGTCACACCGCGCGCGGCGTCCGGGCTGTCATGGGGGGTGGGAGCGTCGCTGGAGGGGGGCGCGCTGCCGGCCTGATCGGCCGGCGTTCGCCGAGGGCTGCGCGTCGCGCGGCGGCCGGTCACCCGACGCCTACGGGTTGCCTTCGCACTGCTCCGAGTCGTAGCGGCCCTGCACCTGGCCGCAGGCCTGCCCGTTCTCGAACTCGGACTTCTCCTTGATGCAGTACTTCCCGGTGATCTTCTCGTCGCCGAGCCCGACGTTCGGGCGGATCTCCCTGCATGCGAAGCCCTGCGGGCACTCGCAGAAGTTGAAGTTCGGATCCGGTTCCTCTCCCTCGGCGACGCCGCACCGGCAGGAGCAGTACACCGCCTGCTCGGCGTTCCGGTTCGAGTCGGGCGCGCACTGCCCGCAGACGGGCGACGCGACGGGGAGATCGGTCCCCGGCACGCAGCACGCCTTGCCTTCGTTCTCCGCGTTCGGCCGGCTCGGGTCCTGGCAGCCGGTGAGGCCGTCGCGGCAGACGTGCAGCTTGCACTGGCCCTCGATGCAGGTCCAGTCATCGCTGGGGCAGTCGCCCCCGGTCTCGCAGCGGCAGAACGCGCCCTGCGGATCGCACTGCCCGCTGATGCACTGCGCGGCGGCGTCCTCCGCCGGATCGCAGTCGGGCGCGTAGGTCGACGTCTCGACGCAGTCGGCGCACCCGCCCTCGCCGGGCTTGCAGATCGTGGGCGCCTGCTGGCCGAGGGGGCAGCTCACGCGCCCCTGGAAGTGGTTCACCAGGCAGATCCGCGTCTGGCACTGGAAGGACCGCGATTCGATGTTCTCTTCCGTCACCTTGAAGCCAGCGAACTGCGGATCGTACTCGTCTTCGGGCAGGCACGGATCGCCCACGCCGCCGCTTTCACATGCGGCGGGCAGGCTCGCCATGGCGACGACGCTGAGCAGGCCGAGCAGGCCGGACAGAATGGAACGGGTCATCAGAACGTGCTCCTTCGGCGGCGGTGCGCGCCTCGCCTCGGCAGAGGCGCGCGGACGGGAGGCAAGAAAACGCTCAAGTCGAGGTGCTCAAAGGCACAACGTCAGCGGTTGGACCCTAGACGAAGGGCGGCTGGAGCGTCAACAGGCGGATGGCCGCGCGTTTCGCCGAGGTGGGATGCCGGCCCGGGCCCGAGGCGTTCGACCCGGCCCCCCGCCGCGCCCTTGGTATTGAAACGGATGGGAGCGCCCGCCGGCGACCGACCCAGACGCATGGGCGCCGAGCGGGCGAACGTGCATCCGTTCAATAATTCCACCGTCGACTCCTACGCAGTGCGCAACCCCAAGGCCGACGCGGGGCCCCGTGTCTCAGGGCGAAATGGCGTGCACGCCTCCGGCTGGCATCGCTTGACAAGGCGCGCGCCACAATCCTACCATCCCCCGCCACGCGTAAGTATCCGTTGATTCTCATTAAACTTTTTGGTTCTCGACCGAGCTGCCTCGGGGGTCTACGGCGCGCGCTCCCCACGTGTGGGGCCGCGAACGGGGCGAAGGGGCCACGATCTTTACGTCGCCGAAAGCGAGGAACGACGATGCGGAACCGGCTGGCGAGTGTCTGCCTTGTAGCTTCTGCCCTGTTGCTCTCCCCCGCCGTGGGGCATGCGCAGGCCGGCAAGGGTAAGCCCGTTGCGGCGGAGAAGGCGGACGCCAAGGGCGGCAACAACCCCAAGAAGGAGATCAACCTCGACGACGAGGCGGACTCGGGGCCCGTCACCGCGGGGCAGATGACGGAGGAGGCCGCGCAGGGCAAGCGCCTCTTCGACGGCGAGCGGTGGAGCGACGCCGCGCTGCAGCTGAAGCGCGTGGTCGACGGCGACACCGGCGACGACGAGGGGAACCGGCAGATCGCGCAGTACCACCTCGCGATCGCGCTGTACCGGCTGCAGTTCTACCAGGCGAGCTACGCGATCTTCTCGCAGATCGCCGACAAGCCGAACCACCTCAAATTCAACGAGACGCTGCTCTGGCTGTCCAAGCTCGCGACGCAGCTCCCCGAGCCCGCCGACATCATCGAGCGCGTCGGCAAGTACAAGACCGAGCAGGTCGCGCGGTTCAACAACCCCCAGCAGCGCGACCTGTACTGGCAGCTCAACTACCTGCTCGGCCGCTACAAGTACCGGAACCGGAACTACGAGGAGGCGATCAGCCTCTTCGCCAAGGTCGACCAGAAGAGCAAGTACTACGTCCAGGCCCAGTTCTTCAGCGGCATCTCGTACGTGCAGCTGCGCAAGTCGGTGCCGGCCGTCAAGTCGTTCCAGCGGATCGTCCAGGCGATCGACGACGGCGTCGAGGGCGTCGAGGACGAGGCGCGCATGCGCGACCTCGCCTTCCTCTCGATGGCGCGCACCTACTACTCGGCGTCTGTCCGGCTCGACGACAACAACGTCCCGACGATCGACGCCGCGAAGCTCTCGGCCGCCGTCAAGTACTGGAACCGCGTCGACATCGCGAGCGAGTACTGGCTCGACAGCCTCTTCGAGCAGTCCTGGGCCTACTTCATGGCCGGGCTGTACCCGCAGGCCCTCGGCAACATCCACACGATCGAGTCGCCCTACTTCCCGAACTCGTTCTATCCCGAGGCCGACATCCTCAAGGCCGTCGTCTCGTTCACGATCTGCCAGTACGGCGACGCGACCACGATCGTCGCGAAGATGAAGAAGAAGTACGAGCCGATCAAGAAGGAGCTCGAGTCGATCCTGAACCGGTTCCAGGGGGAGGGGAACGAGGAGCGCTTCTTCCAGTTCCTGAAGGACGTCAGCGCCGGCAAGGCGAACCTCTCGCCGACGGTGCGCCCGATCGTCGAGAACGCCCTCTCGGATCGCCAGCTCCGCCGCAACATGGAGTACGTCCGCGTGCTCGACGAGGAGGACGCGCGCTTCAAGAAGGCGCCGGCGAACTTCCGCAACTCGCCCGTCGGCAGCGAGGTGACCGACGCGCTCGACTTCGCCAGGAACCTCGCGATCCGGAACGCCGGCACGCTCGGCCGGGAGCGGTACCAGCGCAACCTCGACGAGCTCAACGAGCACCTCCGCGACTCGTCGAAGATCCTCATCGACATCACCGCGGCGGAGAGGAACAAGCTCGACCAGCAGGTCGTCAGCGGCCAGCTCTCGAAGGAGGACGCGCTCACCTACGGCGTCGTCAAGCCCGACGACGAGCACGTGCTCTGGCCGTTCGACGGCGAGTACTGGCGCGACGAGCTGGGCTTCTACCGGCAGGTCGTGACGTCGAAGTGCAGCAAGTGACGGATATCTTAACGGCTCACCCCGCGGCGGGAGGCCGCGGGGCAGGCATCGCTTCCTCACGGGGGTCCGTGGCGGAGGGACGGAGATGGAGATGAAGCAGTCGAAGTTCGATGTACTGCATGCGCTCCGCGCGGCGGCAGGCACGCTGGCCGTGGCGGCGTGCGCCGTCGCGACGAGCCCCGCGTCGGCCGCCGACGCGTGCATCACGCAGCCGGCGAAGGACGCGATCGCCGCGTGCCCGGGCGGGAAGCTCCAGGTGTCGGCGGGCAAGAAGCCCCAGGTGAGCTTCAAGTCCGCCCCGCAGGGGATCCAGCTGAAGAAGCGGGACGACCTCACGAAGCCGGCGAACCCGACCGCCACCCAGGCGTCGGCGCAGCGCGACGAGCGGCGCAACCGCCTCGCCCCGAAGGTGAGGAGCCTCCTGGTCACGGAGATCCAGGGCCTCGAGGGCCTGTACTCGTCCACCCCCAAGAACGCGCCGGACCGGCCGAAGCTGATGCGGCGGCTCGCCGAGGGCTACGTCGAGCTCGAGTCGGCGGCGTTCCGCGACAAGACCGAGGGGCAGATCAAGGCCGACGAGGCCAAGCGGAAGAACCCGAAGGCGGTCGCCGCGATCAACGCCGAGGTCGGCAAGGCGGACAAGATCCTCGTCGCCGCGCGCAAGAGCGCGATCAAGTACTACACGCAGCTCAAGACGCAGTACCCGAAGTACTGCCAGAGCACCAACGCGGCCGACCCCGCGAAGAGCACGGGCTGCACGGACGAGGTCCTCTACTACCTCGCGTACGAGTACGAGCAGGCGCAGCAGCTCGAGGACGCGCGCAAGGTCTACTTCGAGCTCATCAAGAACTGGCCCCAGTCGAAGTACATCCCGAACGCGTACCTCGCGTTCGGTGAGCTCTTCTTCAACGAGGCGCAGGGCGACCCGTCCAAGTGGCAGCTGGCCGAGCAGTCGTACCTCGAGGTGACGAAGTACCCGCCGCCCGAGAACAAGGTCTGGGGCTACGCCCACTACAAGCTCGGGTACGTCTACTGGAACAAGGGCGAGTTCGGCCGCGCGATCAGCGAGTTCAAGAAGACGATCGAGTACGGCCAGCAGTATGCCCAGATGCCCAACGCGGCCCAGCTCGCGGTCTCGGCGCGTCGCGACATCGTCCCGGTCTACGCGCTCGCCGGCGACCCGCGGAAGTCCCACGACTTCCTCCGCCCGCTCAGCGGCGACGCGAGCGGCAGCTCCGAGAAGACGTTCAAGATGATGGACGACCTCGGGCAGAACTACCTCGACACCGGTCATTACAAGGAGGGCATCGAGCTCTACACCGACCTGATGACCCGCGATCGGGGCCCGAAGTACTGCGTGTACCAGGGGCACATCGCCGAGGCGACGCTGGCCATGAAGTCTGGCAACAAGGACCAGATCATGGGCGAGCTCGGGAAGCAGCTCGACGTCCACAACAAGTTCCAGGGCGAGGGGCACCCGGCGGACGCCAAGCTGAAGTGCTCGAACATCACCGCCGGCCTGCTGACCGAGACGGCGATGGCCTGGCACCTCGAGGCGGTGGGCTCGGGCGGCGTGCGCGGCACCGGCGACAAGAAGACGATGCAGCTCGCCGCGCAGCTCTACGACAAGGTCGTCAACAACTTCAAGCAGGAGCAGTTCGCCAAGTTCGAGTTCCCCCGCATCCTGAAGGAGGACTGGCCGAACATCTTCAAGATCAAGTACGCGATGGCCGACCTTCTGTACTTCCAGAAGGACTGGGCCAAGTGCGGCCCCGCGTTCGACTCGGTCGTGGCCGAGGATCCGAACGGCCCGCAGGCGGCCGAGGCCGCGTACGCGTCGGTGCTCTGCTACCAGAACATCTACACCGAGACCCACAAGGACGGCTCCGACAAGAAGGGGGGAGGCAACCTCCCCGATCCGGGCACGGGCAAGAAGGGCGACAAGGACAAGAAGGCGGAGAAGGCGAAGTTCCAGCCCAAGGAGTTCAACGAGAGCCAGAAGGGCATGATCACCGCCTTCAACCGGTACGTCTGCTACATCAAGCCGGCGGCGAACGACAAGGAGGCGCAGGAGCAGTACGTCGAGGTGAAGTACGCGCGTGGCCGCACGTACTTCGAGGCGCAGCACTGGGAGGAGGCCGCGCTCGCGTTCCGCGACGTGGCGCTGAACCACGCCGACAAGGAGGTCGGCATCTACGCCTCGCAGCTCTACCTCGAGTCGCTCAACGTGCTCGGCGCGAACATGGATCCGCCGCGTCCGTCCTGTTACGACGACATGGCCGCGGACGTGCCCAAGTTCATCGACCTGTACTGCAAGGGCGGCAAGGAGAAGGAGAACGCCGAGCAGTGCGGCATCCTGATCCGGATCCAGCGCGACATCGAGCGCCTGCGCGCCCAGAAGCTCGTCGAGGCGGCGGACGCCGGCGGCGGCGTCGAGGCCCTCAAGAACTACGAGAAGGCCGCCGTCGCGTACATGGACATGTGGAAGAAGTACGGCGAGGCCGCCTGCGAGGCGAAGCAGCCCGCCTGCGAGAAGAGCGAGGAGGTCCTCTACAACGCCGCGAAGGCGTTCCAGGCCGCTCGCCTCATCGCCAAGTCGATCGCGGCGCGCCGCATCCTGATCGACCCGAAGTACAACCTCCACAACACCGAGCTCGCGAAGCAGTCGATCTACGAGATCGGCGGCAACTACCAGGCGATCGCCGTCTACGACGAGGCGGCCAACTGGTACGAGCGCTTCGCCCGCGAGAACCCGAAGATGGACAAGGCGCCCGAGGCGCTCCAGGACGCGGTCGTGCTGCGGCTCGGCCTCGGCCAGGAGGACCAGGCGATCAAGGACGCCGACCTCTTCAACAAGAACTACGGCAAGGCGAAGCCGGCGCAGACCGCGCAGATCGCGTTCGCCATCGGCGCGCACTACATCGACCGCGAGGACTGGGATCAGGCGCGCCGGCGGCTGTCGACGGCGATGCCGCAGATCGATCGCAACGCGACCTTCGACATCCAGGTGCAGGCGCACGCGATGTACGCGCGCGTCCTCCTGCAGACGAAGAGCGTCACGCCGGCGAACGGCGAGTACAACAAGGTCCGGGGCTACTGGAAGGACCCGGCGGCCGCGCTGAAGAAGCTCGACGCGATCGGCGGCGAGGAGCCGGAGCGGCTGCGCCGGCTCGGCAAGGTGCTCACCGCGGTGGGCGAGGCCTACTTCCACTTCGCCGAGCAGAAGCGGAAGGAGGTCGATAAGATCAAGTTCCCCGAGTACAAGGGCGCCGGGACGCGCGAGGACGTCCTCAAGCACATCAACACCAAGGTCGCCGACTGGGTGAAGAAGAAGCGCCCGGCGATCGAGGCGGCCGACGCGGAGTACCAGAAGATCCTCAAGCTCGAGCCCACGCCGCCGCCGCGGTGGGTCATCGCCGCCGGCGCGCGCGTCGGTCAGATGTGGGGCAAGTTCGTCGCCGAGTTCCGGGCCGCGCCCATCCCGAAGGAGTGGAAGGGCCACGGCATGGTCCCGGGGACGGACGTCTCGTACGACGAGATCCGGGGCGAGTACTACTCGCGCCTCGACGAGGCGAGCGAGCCGCAGAAGCAGATGGCGAAGGGCGCCTTCAAGACCTGCCTCGATCTGTCGGTGAAGTACCAGTACTTCGACGACTACTCGCGGACCTGCGAGGTGTGGCTCTCGAAGAACTACGGCGCCGAGTACCACCTCATCGACGAATTCCGCGGCTCCCCGTCGCGGGTCAACTCCGGCCTGAGCGATCGTCCCGCGCCGCTGAACCTCGACGGCACCCCGTACCGTGAAGCCCCGACCGTCACCGACAAGCCTGCTGCGAAGAAGGCCGAGGAGGACGACAAGAAGGAGACGCCGGCGGCGTCCGGCGGTTCCAAGGAAGGCTCGGCGATCGAGCGGGCCACGACCCGATCCAAGAAGTGATGGAGCGAACCATGAGAAGCATCACCTCACTCGCAGCGGTCGCGGCGCTCCTTCTGGCGGCGACGGGTTGTGGCGGCGGCGGCGGCGCCGGCCCCTCGGGCCCGACGGCGAAGGACCCCACGACGGGCAAGGCGATCACGAACAGCAAGGGCGAGGCCGTGTCCGTCGAGGCGGCCAACAAGTTCAAGAACGCCATGGACAGCATGGTCCAGCACGACAAGGCCGGGGACTGGAACGAGGCCTCGTGCCGGTCCACGGCCGAGCTGTTCCTGGACGCGGCGGACGAGCAAGGGGACAAGACGTTCGCCGAGGCCATCTACAACGCGGGGCTCGCGTACCAGCGTTGCAAGAACGACGCGGAGGCGAAGAAGTACTTCCAGCAGGCGCTCCAGACGAACCCGAAGTTCCACCCGGCGCGGGTCCAGGTGGCGCTCTACAACCTGGCGGACTCGGGCGAGAAGAACATCGACAAGGCGATCGCCGAGATGCGTCAGGCCGCCGTCGTCGACGCCCAGTACAAGAACGTCGAGGCGCTCGTGCACCTCGCGCTCCTGTACATGAAGCGCGGCAACAACGAGCCCGACAGCGACGGCCCCAACGACTTCCAGCGCGCGAAGCGGTACATCCAGAGCGCGCTGGCCGTCGATGACGCCTTCATGCCCGCCTTTAACCAGCTCGCCATCTACTACCTGGAGACGGCGAAGCAGAAGGCCGGCAGGAAGTCGGGCAAGTCGGTCGCGACGAACGTCAGCAAGCAGAAGAAGGTCGACACGCAGGCGCTGGAGCTCGCCGCGCTGGTCTGCTCGCAGGCCATCCGGAAGAACCCCAACTACGCGCCGATCCACAACACCGCGGGGATGATCCAGGTCGAGCTCGCGAACCTGAACGGCGCCGTGCAGGCGTTCAACACGGCGCGCAAGCTCGATCCGACCTTCTACGAGGCGCAGATGAACTACGCGGCGGTGAACCTGCAGTTCCGCGGGTTCCAGCAGGCGGAGGAGGCGTACCGCGCCGCGCTCCGGATGAGGCCGAACGACTACGACGCTCACCTCGGACTCGCCCTCGCCCTGCGCGGCCAGATCGACGACTCGAACTTCGACAAGTACGTGGCGGCGGCGAGCGCGGAGCTCGACGCCGCGAAGAAGCTCGCCCCCGAGCGTCCGGAGACCTACTACAACGAGGCGATCCTGACGCAGGAGTACAAGGCGAAGTCGGGCGGCAAGGCGGCGGAGGGCGCGCTCCAGTCGGCGAAGGGGCTCTTCGGCCAGTTCATCCAGAAGGCGGGCGCCAGTGCTGAGTTCGCTGACGCGGTGAAGCGGTCGAAGGAGCGCATGGAGGAGATCGACCAGATCATCGCCTTCAACAAGCAGACCGAGGCCGAGCGCAAGGCCGCGGAGGCCGACCTGAAGACGAAGGAAGCCGAGCAGGAGGCCGCTGCCGGCGCCGAAGGCGAGGCTGGCGCCGAAGGGGCTACTCAGTAGCCACCTGGAGCCGCCTTGTCCCGAGCCCCCTTCTCTCGCCGTACGAGGAGAGGGGGGCTCGTCATTTCTTCGTGTCGCTCCGGGAACCTTGGGTCCTTTCTGTTGTCGAGGCAGGCATGGGTCGCGTTCTCGGACGCCTCGACGGATTGCGAAGCTGGTTGACCGACCGCCGCGGTAGGCGGTACAATGGCACTGTAACTGCGTCGGAACATTCTGAGGAGGCTGAAATGAGAGGGTTGACCCGTTTGGGTGCGGGAGTCGTGGCTGCCGTTCTTGTGAGCGTGGTCGCCTCGTCGGCGTTCGCGCAGGACGCCAAGGCCGGAGGCGGGAAGAAGGACGAGGGCTACGGGTACGAGTTCTCCGACGATCCGCTGAACGCAGGGGGATTCGGCCCCAACGACGCCACCATCCGGGTGCGGCCTGGCCCGGTCCGGACGACGCTGATTCGGCCCCGCACCTCGTTCGTTCCGGAGATGCTCAAGTCGGTCGAGAACCTCTGATGTACCGGGCAGGTTGGTCCCTGCCCTGACGATTGATCCCCCGGTCGTGGGGGCGTGCGCCGCGGAGCGCATAGGGAAGGCTGGCGGAGATGGAAGGCAAGCAAAGGGTCGCTCTCACATTTGCCCTCTACCAAAACGAGGCGCTCGTCCGTCGCGAGACGATCACGCAGGATATCGTCAAGGTAGGCAAGGACGCGAAGAGCCATCTGCGTGTCGATGACGAGCTTGCCTCGCGCATGCACGCGGTCATCGAGGTCGCCTCCCCGCAGGACATCACGCTGATCGACCTCGGCAACGAGCCGGGGACGATGGTGAACGGGGCGCGCGTCAACAAGTGCAAGATCAGCCCAGGCGATCAGCTCCAGATCGGCGGCACGAAGATCATGCTGGAGCGCGCCGAGCCGGTGGCGGTCGCCGCGGCGGCCGGCCCGGCGAAGCCGGTCCCCGCGAACCCGTTCGCGGCGGCGCCGGCGGCGGCGCCGGCGAACCCGTTCGCGGCGGCGCCGGCGAACCCGTTCGCGGCGGCGCCGGCGAACCCGTTCGCCGCGACGGCGGGCGCGGCGGACCCGTTTGCCTACAACAACCCGTTCGCGCAGTCCGCGCCCGCGGTCGACGAGGTGCCCCCGGACGCGCCGGAGGGGTCGTACACGTACACGCTCGTCAAGAACGGGCCCGACGTCCCGGCCGATGAGACCGAGGTCCCGGCGGCCTCCGTCGAGATCATGATCCTGTGGGACGCGGCGGTGCTGCACGTCGCGCACCTCACGCCCCCGCGCTCCTTCTACGTCGGCGAGGAGGAGGGCAAGAACTTCAAGTGCGACTTCTTCATCCCCTCGGAGAAGCTGGGCACGACGCGGGCGCCGATCGTCCTCGCGGACCGCAGCGGCTCGGTGTCCGTGGTGCTCCTGCCGCGCGCGACCGGCACCATCGAGATCCCTGGGCAGCCGAAGCTGACGGTGCAGCAGGCGATCGACGGGGGCCGCGCGCAGCCGAGCGCCGAGCTCTCGGGCGCCTACCAGATGGCGCTCCCCTCCGGCGCCAAGGCGAAGGTGGAGCTCGACGGGATCGTCTTCCAGGTGTCGGCCGTGAACGCCGGCCGCGTCGTGGCCGGTCACTTCCAGCTGGACACGCAGAGCCTGCTCTACACCGGCCTCTCGATGGCGGTGCACCTCGGGCTGCTCGCGGCGATGGCCTTCTTCATGCCGCCGCTCGGCGCGACGGACGAGGACGGGATCTCCGCGGATCAGCAGTTCCTCATCCAGCAGTACCTCGCGGCGGCCGCCGAGAAGGAGATGGAGGAGAAGGAGACCGAGCAGGTCGCCGAGAACGCGGCGGACAACAAGGAGGGCGGCACCGGCACGCGCGCCAAGGGTGAAGAGGGTTCGATGGGCAACCCGAACACCAAGGCCACCGGCAACCGCTACGGCGTCCAGGGCCCCGCGGACAACCCCGACCCGCACATCGCGCGCCAGGCCGCGCTGCGCGACGCCGCGGAGTTCGGCATGATCGGCCTGCTGAACGCCGGCGCCGGCGGCGATCCGAACGCCCCGACCGCCCCGTGGGGCCGCGACGACTCGCTCGGCAACGACGCGCTGAGCGCCCGCGGCAACATGTGGGGCGACCAGATCGGCGACTCCTTCGGCGCCGGCGGCCTCGGCCTCTCCGGCATCGGCGAGGGCGGCGGCGGGCGCGGTGAGGGCATCGGCCTCGGCTCGATCGGCACCATCGGGCACGGCGCCGGCACCGGCACGGGCCAGGGCTTCGGCTCCGGCCACGGCCGCCTCGGCGGGTCGCATCGTACCAAGCCGCCGCAGGTGCGCATGGGTGCGACGAGCGTGAGCGGCCGTCTGCCGCCCGAGGTCATCCAGCGTATCGTGCGTCAGAACTTCGGTCGTTTCCGGCTCTGCTACGAAAACGGCCTCAGGAATAACCCGAACCTCCAGGGCCGCGTCGCGGTGCGCTTCGTCATCGGGCGCGACGGCGCGGTGTCCAACGTGGGCAATGGCGGCTCGGACCTGCCGGACAACGGCGTGGTGTCCTGCGTGGTGCGGGCCTTCTACGGCCTGTCCTTCCCGCAGCCCGAGGGCGGCATCGTCACGGTCGTCTATCCGATCATGCTCAGCCCTGGCGGCTGAGCTAGCGCGCTCCGCTCGGTCAGCGCAGACGCCCCGCACGCACCGTGCGGGGCGTTTGCCGTTTCAGCGGCGGCAATGCCCGAGGCGAGGTCGCGTTCGGTGTCCAGCGCCGCCCGCTGCGCGGCGGGCGAGGTCGCGTTCGGTGTCCAGCGCCGCCCGCTGCGCGGCGGGCGAGGGGACGGCCGGGGCGACTTGCCACACCCGCCGCAAGGGGCGGTGCGTCACCGAGAAGGCGCGCAGACGGCGCGCCCGGCGGAAGCCTAAGCCCTGGACTTCCTCGGTTGGCTCCGCCTATTCTCGCGACGCCGAGCGAGGTTCACGCGCGCACCTCAGGATCACGTTTGACGGTGCCACAACGGAGCCGGTGCAACCGTCTCCGAGATTGAGGACGGGGCGGCGCAGCCGTCTCCGGGATGGTTGACGAGGCGGCGCACCCGCCTCGGGGAATGTGGACGGAGCGGCGCAGCCGTCTCCGGGTCGTTAGCGGAGCGGCGCAGCCGTCTCCGGGTCGTTAGCGGAGCGGCGCAGCCGTCTCCGGGTCGCTGACGGAGCGGCAGAGCCGTCTCCGGATCGCTGGAGGGGCGGCTCTGCCGCCCCGGATCGCTGAAGGGGCGGCGCAATGCCCACGGTCACGTTAGGAGCCGGCGGAGCCGATTCCATTCGAAAGGTGAGGTCGATGAAGCTTGGGGCATTCTTGATGGTCGGGCTGGTCGCGACGAGCGCGGCGGGGCTGGGCTGCAGCAGGCACCGCCAGGAGGCCGTCATCCTGGCGAATCAGGCCGATAAAGAGGTCGCGGTCAACCCCGACGGCGCGGCCAACAAGTACGAGCAAGCGACCAAGCTCGACCCTAGCAACCACCGCATCTTCTACAAGCTGGCGATGGCCCAGAAGAAGCAGGAGCAGTGGGACAAGGTCGCCTCCACGCTGGCGCGCGCCACACAGATCGCCCCCAAGTACGCGAACTACTGGTTCGAGCGGGGCTGGGCGCTCGAGCAGCAGGCGAAGAAGAAGACGATCTCGTACGAGGAGGCCAAAGAGCCGTACCAGAAGTGTATCGAGAACGATCCCAACTTCGCCGACTGCTACTCCCAGCTCGGGAACGTTTACCTCTGGACGGACGACGAGCAGAAGGCGCTCGAGAACCTCACGAAGGCGATCGAGCACAACCCGACGGAGATCCGGTACTACGCGGCGCTCGCCGACCTGTACGCCCGCCTCGGCTACACGAAGGAGGCCGAGCAGGTGCTCAAGGAGGCGAAGAGCTTCGCGAAGGAGGGGGACAAGTACCTCTTCGGCATCCACAGCCTGCTCGCGTCGGTCTACCAGGACCGCGGGTCCACGGCGGAGATGGTGGCCGAGCTCGAGGCCGCTCGAGCGGTTGCGCCGTCGGATGGTCCGGAGTCAGTACAGATCCTCTGGAGTCTTGGCAGCACGTACGCGACCCTGGATCCGCCGCGCAAGCAGGAGGCGATCCAGATGCTCAAGGGGTTCACCACGCGCGCCTGCAAGGGATCGAAGGCAGCGAGCTTCAAGACCGAGTGCGAGACGGCGAACACGCTCGTCGCGCGCCTCGGTGGCCAGGGGCCGTGATGCCGCGCGCGGCGCGGGGTACGTAAGGCGTTTCAATCCGTTCGAAGGTCGGGGCCGAGGGTCGATAATCAATGGATCTTGCGCAGCGTCTCAATCATCTCGAGTCGGTTCATGACTGGCAAGGGCTCGTCGAGGAGCTCGAGAAGGGGATTGCGGCCGAAGGGGACGCGACCCGGAAGGCGGCGTATCACCTGAAGCTCGGGCGGCTGCTCGAGGAGAAGTTCCTTCAGGCCGTCAAGGCGCTGAAGCACTTCCAGGACGCCTACAAGCTGAATCCAGCGCTGCTCGAGGCGCTGGAGTCGGCGCGTTCGATTTACTGGGACCTCGGCAAGACCAACATGGTCCAGAAGCTCCTGGAGCTCGAGCTCCGGAACGCGCCCGAGGGCACCGCGGCCGCCGAGCTCCTCGTGGAGCTCGGCGACGTGCTCTGCGACGCGGGCGATTTCGAGCGCGCGACGGCGACGTACGCGCGCGCGCTCGGCGTCTCCGGCGGGACGAGCGAGGAGGCGCGGGCCTCCCTCGGCGACATGCAGGTGGATCAGTCGTCGTGGGCGGGGCACATGGCGGAGCTGGTCGAGGCGGCCGACGCGGCCGCGACCGTGAGCGAGCGCAAGCGGCTGCTCCTGCGCGCGGCGCGGCTCGCGAAGCGCTTCGATCGCGGCCAGCTCGAGGGGCTGCTCCGGCAGGCGTACGAGGCGGCGCCCTCCGACAAGCAGGCCGCGGCGATGTTCGAGGGGCTGCTCGCGGAGGAAGAGCGGCCGCAGTCGATCCTGGAGACGCAGCGCCGCATCCTCGACGCGCGCACCGGCGTGTCGCGCGGCGAGGCGGCGTTCAAGTTCGGCGTCCGCTGGGCCACGCGGCACCAGAACGTCGAGATCGGCTCGAAGCTCCTGGAGGAAGCGCTCCGGTACGACCCGTCCAACGAGGCGGCGTTCGCGTACCTGCGCGAGCTCTGGGGTACGAAGGAAGGCAACTGGGAGCGCGTCGCGTCGCTGGCGGAGAGCGCGGCGAACCAGAACGGCAGCTCCCCGTTCATGATCGCGCAGGCGGGCGGCATCGCCTGGCGGCAGCTCGGCAACCTCATGCGGGCGAGGAGCTGGTTCGAGCGGCTCTCGGCGGTCGCGCCGACGCACCCGAGCGTGAGCGCGTTCGAGGCCCAGATCGGCGAGCGCCTCACGGCCGCCGCGCCGGCGGCCTCCGGGTCCGTCGCGCCGGCGGCCTCCGGGTCCGTCGCGCCGGCGGCCTCCGGGTCCGTCGCGCCCGCGATCGCTGCGCCGGTCGCGCCCGCGATCGCTGCGCCGGTCGCGCCGGCCATCGCCGCGCCGGTCGAGCGCGCGGACGTCACGCCCGTCCCCGTGAGCGCGCCGGCGCCTGTCAGCGCGCCCGCGCCCGTGAGCGCGCCGGCGCCTGTCAGCGCGCCCGCGCCCGTGAGCGCGCCGGCGCCTGTCAGCGCGCAGGCGCCCGTGAGCACGCCGGCTCCCGCAAGCGGCAGGGCCAGCGCGCCCGCCGACGAGCCGCAGGCGAACGGCGCCGCGGCGCCCGCCGTGGCCGCGCTCGCGGCCGAGCCGGCGCCGCGTGCGCCCGCCGAGAGCAGGCCCGCGGACTCCGAGGTCGGCCGGCGGCCGACGGCCCCGCCGCCCCCCGCCGCGGAGACGGCGGAGCGGGTCGAGGAGCTCAAGGCGAAGGCCAGCAAGCAGGAGCAGGCCAAGCGCTACAACGAGTACGTCAAGACGCTCATCGAGATCGCCGAGGCGGTCTCGGATCCCGCCGAGAAGATCGAGCACTACGCGAAGGCGGCCGAGCTCTATTCGGGCAAGTTCTCGAACGCGGCCGAGGCGGTGAAGTGCTACGAGGCGATCCTCGCGATCGACGGCGAGCACCCGCAGGCGGTCGAGTTCCTCCGCCAGAGCTACGAGAAGCGGCGCGACTGGGAGAAGCTCATCGGGCTGCTCCGGCGCGAGGCGTCCACGCTCCCGTCCGGCGCCGAGCGCGCCGCGAAGTACCTCGAGATCGCGAAGCTCGCGTCCGAGCGCGTGAAGAAGGTCGACGTCGGCATCGAGCTCTGGAACGAGGTGCTCGAGAACGACCCGGAGAACCCCGAGGCGCTGAACGCGCTGGCGGGCCTGTACGAGAAGAACAGGGACTACCAGGCGTACGCCGTGATCCTGCAGAAGCAGGTCGACACGACGTACGACAGCGCCCAGAAGCTCGCGCTCCTCAGCAAGCTCGCGCAGCTCTACGGCGAGCGGCTCAAGGACGACGAGGCCGCGGTCCGCGCCTGGCAGGAGGTGATCGCGCTGAACCCCCAGGACCGCAGGGCCCAGGAGGCGCTCAAGAAGGCGTACCTCCAGCTCCAGCGCTGGGACGACCTCGAGGTGTTCTACGCCGAGAGCGGCAAGTGGGACGAGTTCATCCGCGTCCTCGAGTCGCAGGAGGCGAAGGAGACCGACGACAGCGCCAAGATCAGCCTGCTGCTCAAGATCGCCGAGCTCTGGATGGTCCAGAAGCAGAAGGCGGATCGCGCGGCGCGCGCCTACGAGAAGGTGCTGTCGATCGATGGCTCGCACCTCCAGGCCGCCGAGGCGCTCATCCCGATCTACACGCAGGCGAACAACTCGAAGGGGCTCGCCGGCGCCATCGAGGTGAAGCTCTCGCACGACCAGGACGACGCCTCCCGGCTCGACCTCTACCGCCAGGTCGCCGCGCTCTACGAGACGCGGCTCAAGGAGCCGCAGAAGGCGTTCGAGCGCTACCTGTCGGCGTTCCAGATCGCCCCGCAGGACGAGCAGTGCATCGACGACGTCGAGCGGGCCGCGCGCACCACCGAGGGCTGGGACGCCCTCATCACGGCTTACTCCACGGCGATCGCGCGCGCGGAGAGCGAGGGGGACATCACGCTCGGCGTCGACCTCCGGCTCCGGCTCGGGCGCGTCCTGCTCGACGAGGTGAAGCGCATCGACGAGGCGCTGTCGCAGTTCCGCGCGGTCTACGAGGCCGACAGCGAGAACCAGGCCGCGATCAGCGCGCTGGAGCGGCTCTACCGCGAGACGGGCCGGTACAGCGAGCTGCTCGGCATCTACGAGAAGAAGCGGGACATCGTCACGGAGCCCGAGGAGAGGAAGCGCATCCTCTACGGGATCGCCGAGCTCTACGAGGGGGAGCTGCGCGACCCGGCGCAGGCGATCGCGACGTACCGCCAGGTGCTCGACGACGAGCCGACCGACCCGCAGGCGCTCGCCGCGCTCGACAAGCTCTACCGCGAGCAGGAGGACTGGGAGTCCTACGTCGACGTGCTCCGCAAGCGGATCGACTCCGACGTCGGGGAGCAGGCGCTCATCGACCTCAAGTTCCGGCTCGGGAGCACCCTCGAGAAACACCTGAACGATGCGGCCGGAGCGCTCGAAAACTACAAGGAAATCCTGATCCTCGATCCGGGCAACGACGCCGCGCGCCTCGCGCTCGAGGCGCTCTTGTCGAACGAGTCCCTGCGGGCCGAGGCGGCGGCTATCCTGCAGGAGATCTACGAGGGGCGCGGCGACTGGGAGAAGCTGATCCAGGCGCTCGAGATCCTCGCGGCGGCCGAGGGCGACACGGCGACGCGGGTCTCGCTCCTCCGCAAGGTGGCGCGGACGGCGGCCGACAACCTGAACGATCTCAACCGCGCCCTCGACGCGCAGTCGCGGGCGCTCAAGGACGACCCGTCGCACGCCGAGACGCGGGTGGAGCTCGAGTCGCTCGCCGCGCAGGCGGGCGCCTGGGATCGGCTCGACGTCATCTTCAGCGAGATCGCGGACTCGCTGAGCGACGCGCGGCTGAGCCGCGAGTACTGGATGCGGCTCGCGAGCACCCACGAGCGGCTGGGGAAGGTCGAGGAGGCGGCGAACGGCTACCTGCGCGTGCTCTCGATCGACCCCGGCGACTCGGAGGCGCTGGAGGCGATGGACGCGCTCTACCGGCGCACCGAGCGCTGGAGCGATCTCATCGGCGTCTACCGGCGCCGCATCGAGCTCGTGCACGAGCCCGGCGAGCGCGAGGGCCTCTACGCCCAGATGGCCGAGGTCTACGAGCAGCGGCTCGGGCAGCCCGAGGAGGCGATCGCCGCCTACCGGGAGGTCCTGTCCATCGACGACACGAGCCTCGTGGCGCTCACGGCGCTCGACGGGCTCTTCAGCCGCCAGGGCATGTGGGAGGAGCTGGCCGACAACCTCGAGGCGCAGCTGAACCTCGCGGTCGAGGAGGAGGCGCAGATCCGGCTGATGCTGCGCCTCGCCGCGCTGCGGGAGTCGCGGATGCGGCTCGTCGAGTCGGCGATCGACATTTACCGGCAGGTGCTCGAGCGCGAGCCGACGAACGTCGAGGCGCTCGCCGCCCTCGAGCGCCTCGGGAAGCTCCCCGAGCACGAGGTCGCGATCGCGGAGATCCTCGAGCCGCTCTACCGCCAGTCGGGCGACTACCAGAAGCTCATCGGGGTGCACGAGGTGCAGGTGCGCCGCAGCGACGACGTGACCCGCCGCGTCGAGCTGCTCCACCAGATCGCCGTGCTCTACGAGGACGCGGGCAACGATCTCAGCTCGGCGTTCGACACCTACGCGCGCGCCCTGAGCCAGGATCCGGCCTCCGAGTCGACGCAGGAGGGGCTCGACCGGCTCGCCCGCGCGACCGGCCGCTTCGCCGACCTCGCGCGCGTCTTCGAGACGCTGGCGGCGCAGCAGACCGACGCCGAGCTCGCGAGCACGCTCTACACGATGAGCGCGCGCATCTACGAGGGCGACCTCGGCGACATGGACAGCGCCGTCGGGCACTACCGGCGCGTGCTCGAGATCGATCCGCGCAACCTGCACGCGGCCGAGTCGCTCGAGCGGCTGTTCCGGACCTCGGAGCGCTACAACGAGCTGTCGCAGATCCTCCAGCAGAAGGCCGAGATCCTCGAGGAGCCGAACGAGAAGAAGCTCGCGCTGTTCCAGGCCGCGAGCATCGAGGAGGAGGTGCTCGAGCGGCACGACCAGGCGATCGCCGTCTACGGCAAGGTGCTCGAGCTCGACGCCGAGGACCTCAGGGCCATCGACGCGCTGACCAAGCTCTACCTCAGCCTCTCGCGCTGGCAGGAGCTGCTCTCGGTCTACGCGAAGAAGGCCGACCTCGTCCTCGATTACAACGAGAAGAAGCGCATCTACTACCAGATCGGCGCGGTGTACGAGCGCGAGCTCGGCGACGTGGCGAGCGCGATCGACACGTACCAGCGGGTGCTCGAGATCGATCCGGACGACCTCCAGGCGCTCGGGCGGCTCGACGTCCTCTACCAGACCTCGCAGAACTGGCTCGAGCTGCTCAGCGTCCTCCAGCACGAGGCCGAGCTCGCCTCGGATCCGGCGGAGGGGATCAGCTACCAGTACCGGATCGCGGAGCTCTACGAGAAGCACCTCGACGACGTGACGAGGGCCATCGAGCTCTACCGCGATCTGCTCCAGCAGATGCCCGATCACGAGCCGACGCTCCGCGCGCTCGAGCAGATCAAGGACGGCACCCGGGATCCGCTCGGCGCGGCGCGGGTGCTCGAGCCGATCTACGACGCGTCCGGGGAGTGGCAGAAGCTGATCAGCGTGCTCGAGGTCCAGGTCCGGGTCGCGGAGGACCCGTACCAGAAGGTCGACCTGCTCCACCGCGTCGCGCGGCTCTCGGAGGAGATGCTGAGCGATCACGTCTCCGCCTTCGAGACGTACGCGCGGGCGGTGACGAGCGACATCGGCAACGAGGAGTCGCTCTCCAACCTGGAGCGGCTCGCGATGGTGGTGAACCGCTGGCCGCAGGTCGCCGCGCTCTACGACGCGGAGCTCAACCGGCTCGGCGACGACACGGGCAGGCTCGTCGAGCTCGGGCTCCGGCTCGCCCAGATCTTCGAGACGCAGCTCGAGGACATCGACAGCGCCGTCGCGCGCTACCGGCGCGTGCTCGAGGCCGATCCGGAGAACCAGACCGCGATCGCGTCGCTCGACCGCCTGTTCACCGCGACCGAGCGGTGGAGCGATCTCGTCGAGATCCTCGCGCGGGAGGCGGAGCTCGGGCAGTCGCCGGACGAGATCCTCGAGTTCAAGTACCGGCTCGGCGTGGTGCACCAGACGCGCCTCAACGACCTGCCCGCGGCCATCGCGGCGTACCGCGAGGTGCTCACCGCGGCGCCCGAGCACTCGCCCACGCTGGAGGCCCTCGAGGGCCTGTTCGCGGCCGGGATCAAGCAGATCGAGATCGGCGCGATCCTGGAGCCGCTCTACCAGGCGGCGGCGGAGTGGGAGAAGCTCGGCGGGGTGCTCGAGGCCGAGCTCACCCACCTCACCCAGGAGCCGGACCGGCTGGCGATGTACTACCGGCTGGCCGAGCTCCAGGAGGAGCGGCTCATCTCGCCCGACGGCGCGCTCAGCGTCTACATCCGGTCGCTCAAGGAGTACCCGCGCGACGAGAAGACGCTCGAGGAGGTGGAGCGGCTCTCGGGCTCCGTCGACGGCGGCTGGGAGCTGCTCGCCAACGCGTACGCCGACGTGCTGGGCATCCACGGCGACAAGGAGGTCCAGACCAGCATCGGCAAGCGGCTGGCGCGGGTCTTCGAGACCGACCTCGGCGACATCGCCAAGGCCGAGGAGACGTACCGCTACGTGCTCGGGATCGAGCCGCTCGAGGCGGAGGCGCTCTCCAACCTCGACCGGATCTACACGCTCCTGGAGCAGTACCCCGAGCTCGCGAGCGTGCTCGAGCAGCGGGTGCGCGCGACGGAGGACCGCCCGGAGCTCGTCGACCTGTACCTCCGGCTCGGCCAGACGTACGAGGAGCGGCTCGGGCAGCTCGACGACGCCATCCGCGCGTTCCGGCGCATCTTCGACGAGCTCGAGACGACGAACGAGCAGGCGATCAGCGCCCTCGAGCGCATCTACACGACGAAGGGGGCCTGGACGCAGCTCAAGGTGGTGCTCGAGCGCGAGCTCGAGAACGCGATGGGCGACAGCCAGGAGGCGGACATCCGCGCCAAGATGGCGCACCTGCTCGCCGATCGGCTGAACGACGTCCAGGGCGCCGTCGAGACGTGGAAGCGCGTGCTCGACCTCCGCGGCGAGGATCCGGAGGCGCTCGGCGCGCTCTCCAACCTCTACGAGCGGGTGGGGCAGTGGGCCGAGCTCTGCGACGTCCTCGAGCGGCACTACGACATCGCGATCGACGACGAGTCGCGCGTCGCCGTGCTGCTCCGCCGCGCCAAGCTGTTCCACGAGCAGCTCGGCCGCGACGACTCGTCGCTCGACGACTACCAGCGCGTCCTCGACATCGACTACGCGAACCTCGAGGCGCTCTACGCGATCGCGGCGATCTGGCGGCTCCGCAACGAGCCCCAGCAGATCGTCAGCGCGCTGCACCAGACGGTGGATCGGGCGCGGGACGTCCTGCCGGTCGAGAACCTGATCGCGCTCTACCGCGAGCTCGGGACGACCTACCAGCACGTCCTCGGGCAGTCGTACGACGCCATCGACGCGTGGAGGAAGCTGCTCGAGGTCGACCCGAAGGACTTCGAGGCGATGGCCGCGCTCGAGAACCTGCTCCGGGCCGAGGAGCGGTGGGTCGAGGTCATCGACGTGAAGATGGGCCGGGCGGCGGCGTACGAGTCGCCGGCGGACAAGGTGCGCGAGTACCTCGAGGTGGCGCAGATCTGGGAGCACCAGGTCGGCGAGAAGGACCGGGGCACGCTCGCGTACGAGAAGGTCCTGGAGCTCGACCCGACGCACGACCAGGGCTTCGCGGCGCTCGAGGAGCTCCACGACGCGGCCCGCCGGAGCGAGCCGCTCATCGAGCTCTACCTCGCGCGCCTCGAGTCCCGCGAGGAGGTCGAGGAGAAGACCGACATTCTCCGCAAGGTGGCCCGCGTCTTCGAGGAGCAGCTCGAGGACAAGCCCCAGGCGTTCGACGCGCTCCTGACCGCGTTCGAGATGGACTTCTCGGACATGGAGACGGTCCGCTACCTCGAGCGCATGGCGCAGGCGACGAACCGCTGGCCCGAGCTCGTGCAGACGGTGAACGGGTGGCTGCAGCAGCAGACGGCGCCGCTCCAGAAGATCACCCTCTGCCTGCGCCTCGCCAAGTGGTACGCGGAGGACCTCGGCCGCCCCGACTACGCCCAGCCGTACTACGAGCAGATCCTCGCGCACGACCCGAACAACGTCGCCGTGCTGCGCCAGATGGCGAACTTCTTCAAGAAGACCGGCCAGTGGCAGCTGCAGGGCCAGCGGCTGACGAGCGCCCTCAACGTCGCGGTGACCGACGTCGACCGGAAGGAGATCCTGACGGAGCTCGGCGAGGTCCTCGAGAAGCACATGGGCGAGGTCGAGCAGGGGCTCAGCTTCTACAGGCGCGCCCTCGACGTCGATCCGCTGCACCTGCCGGCCCTCGAGGCGCTGGAGCGCATCTACACCGATCGCGATCAGCCGAACGATCTCGTCGACGTGCTGCTCCGCAAGGCGCGCAGCGTCAGCGATCCCGAGGTCGTCGCGTCGGTGAAGCTGCGCACCGCGGGCCTCTACGAGACCAAGCTCGGCCTGATCGAGAAGGCGGGCGCGGTCTACCGCGAGGTGCTGGAGATCGACGCGTCGAACCTCCTCGCCATGCGGGGGCTCGAGCGCGTCTACACGACCACGCACCAGTGGCCGGACCTCGTGCGCGTCCTCGAGATGCAGCTCGACGTCGTGACCACGGAGCGCGAGCGCATCGACGTGCTGATGAAGATCGCGACGCTCCAGGAGGAGCAGTTCCTGAAGCCGGACCTCTCGGCCGCGCGGCTCGAGCAGGTCGTCGAGATCGACCCGACGCACGAGGCCGCGCTCGAGGCCCTGGAGCGCTGCTACCGCCGGCTCCGGCAGTGGCACGACCTCATCAACACGTACGATCGGCACATCAACGCGTCGAACGATCGCAACAAGAAGATCGAGCTCTGGTCGCAGACGGCGAAGGTCTACGCCGAGGAGATCGAGGACCTCGATCGCGCGATCGACGCGTACCTGAACATCGTCGACATCCAGGACACGCACATCCCGGCCCTGGAGGCGCTGGCGAAGCTCTACGAGAAGCAGGACGACCCGGCGAAGGCCATCGAGTACATGACGCGCGTCGCCGACCTCACGGCCGACGGCAAGCAGCGCGTCGAGATGTACTACCGGATCGGCAGGCAGCTCGACGAGAAGCTCGGCGACCGGGCGCTGGCGCAGGACCGCTTCGAGATGGCGCTCGATCTCGATCCGGCCCATGTGCCGACGCTCTCGGCGCTGCGGGTCATCGCGATCGACGCGGCCGACTGGGACCGGGCGGCGCGGTACCTCGATCAGGAGCAGATGAACACCGACGCGCCCCGCGCCAAGGCGCGGCTGCTCGTCGAGCTCGGCAAGCTCCGCGACGACATGCTCGGCGAGCACGCGCTCGCGGTGCAGGCGTACGAGATGGCGCTGCAGAGCGACCCCGACAACGAGGACGCCGCGATGCCGCTCCTCACCGAGTACGTCTCCACGGAGCGGTGGGCCCAGGCCGAGCCGCTCGCGGAGATGCTCGTCAGGAAGAGCAGCAAGCGCGATCGGTCGGAGCAGCACCGGCTGCAGCGGACCTTCGGCAAGGTCCTCGAGCGGCTCGGCAAGGACGAGGCGGCGCTCAAGGCGTACACGGCCGCGCACAACCTGGATCTGACCGACCACGAGACGATCCGGGGCCTCGCGGACGTGAGCTTCAAGCTCAGCGACTGGGCGAGCGCGCTGACCAACTACCAGAAGGTGCTCACCAGCCTCGACGAGGGCGAGACCGAGGAGCGGGCCACCGTCTACTACAAGCTCGGCTGCATCAAGCAGGCGCAGGGGCAGTCGAAGCAGGCGGTCAACAACTTCGAGAAGGCGCTCGGCGCGGATCCCTCGCACCGGCCGACCCTCGAGGCGCTCGTCTCGGTCTACGACGGCCTCAAGGACTACAAGCAGGTCTGCCACTACAAGCGGCAGATCCTCGACAACGTCATGGACGGCGCCGAGCGGTTCAAGATGTTGAACGAGATCGGCGACATCTGGGTCGAGAAGGAGAACAACATCCCGAAGGGCATCGAGGCCCTCGAGGAGGCGCTCGACCTGGAGCCGCAGAACCACGTGCTGCTCCACAAGCTGCTCCCGCTCTACCAGAAGACGGGCCAGTGGGAGCGGATGGTGGACTGCATCCAGCGCATCGCGGATCTCGAGCCGCAGCCGGATCGCAAGAGCCGCTACTTCTACACGATGGCGCAGATCTACCGCGACAAGCTGGAGGACCAGGCGCGCGCGGTGGAGCTGTTCAACGAGGCGCTGGACCTCAACCCGCACTTCCTCGAGGCGTTCGAGCGCATCAACAAGATCCTCACCGCGCTCAAGGAGTGGAAGCAGCTCGAGCGGGCGTACCGCAAGATGCTGCACCGGGTCGCCGGCAAGGGGAACACGGACCTCGAGTACAGCCTCTGGCACGCGCTCGGGCTCATCTACCGCGATCGGCTCGGCGATCAGACCGCCGCCGTCGAGACGTTCCGCATGGCCTCGCGGCTCAAGCCCGAGGACGAGACGGAGCACCTCATCCTGGCGGAGCTCTACGAGCAGGGGCAGCAGTTCGATCAGGCGATCGGCGAGTTCCAGGCCCTGGTCAAGCTCGATCCGATGAAGATCGAGCCGTACAAGCGGCTCTACCGCCTGTACGTCGACAGCAAGCAGTACGATCAGGCCTGGTGCGTCGCGGCGGCGCTCGCGTTCCTCCGCAAGGCCGATCCCGACGAGCAGCAGTACTTCGAGGACTACCGGCCTCAGGGGCTCATCCCGGCGAAGAGCCGGCTCGACAACGAGCAGTGGATCAGGAACCTGTTCCACGAGGAGGAGAACCTCTACGTCGGCAAGATCTTCGAGATGATCGCCGGGGCGGCGCTCCGGGCGAAGATCGAGACCCTGAAGCAGCGGCGCGAGCTGCCCGTCCTCGACCAGCGGTTCCTGCAGGATCCCGCGACGTCGACGGTGACGTTCGCCCGGACCTTCGGCTGGGCGGCCAACGTCCTCGGGCTGCCGGCGCCGCGGCTCTACGTGCGGAGCGACGTGCCCGGCGCGCTCGTGGCGGTGGCCAACGAGCAGCCGGCGTCCGTCGCGGGCCAGACCGTCCTGACCGGGTTCTCGCCGCAGGAGCTCACCTTCATCGTGGGCAAGCACCTCGCGATGTACCGCGGCGAGCACTACATCAAGACGCTGTTCCCGACGGTCACCGAGCTGACGGTGCTCCTCTTCGCGGGCATCAAGCTCGTCGCGCCCGACACGCCGGTGCCGCAGGACATCGAGAAGCAGATCATGGCCACGGCGCAGACGCTCCGCGGGTTCATGCAGCCCATGCAGCTCGAGGGGCTCCGGATGGTGGTCAAGAAGTTCCTCGCGGAGGGCGCGAAGGCCAACATCAAGCGGTGGGTTCAGTGCGTCGACGTCACCGCCACGCGCACCGGCCTGCTCCTCTCGGGCGACCTCGAGATCGCCAAGAAGATCATCGCCGCCGAGCCGCAGCAGCCCGGCGATCTGCCGCCGCAGGACAAGCTCAAGGAGCTGCTCGTCTTCTCCACCAGCGACCAGTATTTTGCGCTGCGTCAGGCGCTCGGGATCGCGATCGGGGAAGGCTGAACGCGCGGGAGGGCCGTGCCCCTCAACTCTCGGGGATCACTACGTTAACCGGAGCAGCCGGGGGCCCTGCGCGCAGCGCGTTCGGCCCCCGGAGCTCCCCCCAGCGTCGGCGGGATGTACATCTCCATGAGTCTTCTTGACGGGGCATCAATCCTTACAGACGATCGGGTGCTGTGACCTCCTCATCGATGATCGTCCGGCTCCCCGTGCAGTCGGCGAGAGGCTTCGGGAGATACAGGCTGATCGCCAAGTTGGGGCAAGGCGGGATGGCCGAGGTCTTCCTCGCCGCCCACCGCGGCCCGCTCGGGTTCGAGAAGCTGGTGGTGATCAAGCGGCTCAAGCCGGGGATCGCGACCGAGCCCGAGGTCAACGCGATGTTCCTCGACGAGGCGAGGCTCGCCGCGCGGCTGAACCACCCGAACGTCGTGCAGACGTACGAGTGCGGCCAGATCGACGACCAGTACTACATCGTGATGGAGTACCTGGAGGGGCACTCGCTCGATCGGATCTGCCGCAAGCTCGATCCGTCGCGGCACCGCGCGGTGTACCTGGCGATCCTCTCCGACGCGCTCGCCGGGCTGCACTACGCGCACGAGCTGATGGACTTCAACGGGCAGCCGCTCCACGTGGTCCACCGCGACATCAGCCCGCACAACATCTTCGTCACGTACGACGGGCAGGCGAAGGTCGTCGACTTCGGCATCGCGAAGTGGGCGACGCGCGACGCGGACACGAGCACCGGCGTCGTCAAGGGGAAGATCCGGTACATGGCGCCCGAGCAGGCGCTCGCGACGATGGTGGACCGCCGCGCGGACATCTTCTCGATGGGGCTCATCTTCTGGGAGCTCGTCGTGGGCGAGCGCTTCTGGGGCGAGCTCTCCGACGTGCAGATCCTCCAGCGGCTCACGTTCGGCGAGATCCCGCAGCTGCGCGAGCGGTGGCCCGCCGCGCCGGACCAGCTCGAGCGGATCTGTACGCGCGCGCTCGCGATGGCGCCCGAGGACCGCTACGCGACGGCGGCCCAGATGCGCGAGGACATCGAGGCCTACATCGCGACGATGGGGCGGCGGCCGGCGGCGGCCGAGATCGGCCGCCTCGTCGGCGAGACCTTCGCGCACCGGCGGGCGGAGGTGCGGTCCGCCATCAGCGAGCAGCTGGGGAAGCTGCACGCCGCCGCCGCCGCGGAGGGGGGCGAGGAGTTCGAGATCCTGCCGGTGCTCGAGGAGCGCGGCGCCGTGCCGTGGTCCCAGCGGATGCCGGTGTCGCAGCACTTCACCACGCCGATGCCGGACGCGATCCTGGGCGAGGAGGGGTCTCGCGAGGACAGCATCTCGAGCCGCAAGACGATCCCCACGATCATGGTCGCCAACACCCACCTGAGCCGGCGCCGGACGCTGGTGTGGACGGCCGCGATCGCGGCGGCCGTGGTGGCGCTCGGCGGCGCCGTGGGGCTGGGCGTGGTGCTCGTGGGCCGCCGCATCCTCCCTCCGCCGGAGGAGCCCAAACCCGAGGAGCGGCAGATCGAAGAGCGGCGCGAGGAGCCGCAGACGAACCTCATCGAGCTCCGGATCATCGCCACGCCGCTCGACGCGAAGATCTTCCTCGACGACATCCCGCTCGAATCGAACCCGTTCTACGCGAAATTCCAGCGCGACGGCACGGGGCACCGCATCCGGGTCACGGCCGACGGCTACACGCCGGAGGCGCGCTTCGTCGTCTTCACGCGCGACGAGGTGCTGACCATCAACCTGCGCCCGCTCCCGCCGCCCCCGAAGCCCGGCAAGACCGGCGGCGCCGCACCCCCGACGAAGTGAGCGCGCCCGCCCCGGCCGCGCGCCGGGGTCAGGCCTTGCTGTTCAGCATCGCCTCGATCTGGGGCGGCACGCAGCCGTAGGCCTCGGCGGCGGCGAGCAGCGCCGAGTTCTGCGGCAGGTTGAGCAGGAACGAGCTCGCGTAGGGCGTCCCCTCGAGCCCCTTGAGCCGGCGCAGGAGCGGCGGCATCGCGCGCTCCATCGCGTCCCGCGCGCCCTCCAGGTCGCCCAGGTCCACGCAGGCGTCGTGGAGCGCGAGGTAGATCGGCGCCTCGTTGAGCAGGCTCGGCGCGCCCGCCTCGACCAGGGCCGCCGCCTCCCGCGCGATCTCCCCGGCCAGCTCGGCGTTGCCGAAGCGGCGCTCCGCCTCGGCGCAGAACCCGAGCGCCACGGGCAGGACGTCGCGGTTCTCCGTCACCCGGTAGGCTTCCGTGGCCTTCTTCAGCAAGGAGCGGGCCCGCGCGAGGCCCGACGACTCGGAGCGCAGGAGCTCGCACCCCCGGTAGAACAGGATGCCGAGCGTCACCCGGTCGCGCACGACCCACATGCTACCGGCGGCCTCGTCGGCGCTCGCCCGCGGCTCCGCGAGCACGGCGTCGAGCCGCGGCTCGGGGCCGAACGTCGCCGCCCAGCAGAGCAGGATCATCTGCCCGTGCCGCACCGCCCCGGAGCTGCCGATCGCCTGCGCCCTGGTGATGCCGCCCTCGATCTCCTGGAGGGCCTCCTCCCGCGCGCCGATCGTCGTCAGGGCGAAGCCGACGTTGATGGTCAGCGTCGCCTCGCGCTCCTGCAGCCCCGCCCGGCGCGCGGCCCGCGCGGCGTTCCGGCGCGCCCCGAGCGCCGCGGCCGGCTCGCCGCGCGTCTGGTGCGCGACCGCGCGCGTCTGCCACGCGTCGACGGCCGCCCAGACGAGGCCCCGCCGCGCCGCCAGGTCGAGCAGCTGCGCCGCCTCCTGCTCGGCCATCGCGAGCTGCCCGGCGAACGCGTGGAAGTGCGCCAGCGTGGCCGAGCACTGGGCCTCCTCCTCGACGAGATCGATCGCCCGGGCGCGATCGCGCAGCGCCGTCAGGCGCTCCTCCAGGTCGATCCCGGAGCCGCACGCGTGGTCGTAGCGGGCGCGGGCGGTGAGGGTGCGGAGCTCGCTCGCCTCGTCGAAGACGTTCTCCCCCATCGCCCGGATCGCCGAGTCGCGCTCGGGCGAGCGCGCGTCGAGCCGGGAGTACGCCTCCTCGAGGAGGACGGCGCGGGCGAACGCCGTCGGCTTGTCGGGGGAGAACACGAGCGCGCGGTCGGCCATCGTGACCGCGTCGCGCAGGGAGTTCGTCGCGAGGGCGCGCCGCGCCGCCGCCTCCCAGCGGATCGCGGCCTCCTCGTGCTCGCCGCCGAGGTCGAAGTGCTGCGCCACCGTCGCGCTGTCCTCGCCGAGCCGGTCGAGCCAGCGCGCGGCCGCGGCGTGCAGCTCCTCGCGGAGCTCCTCGCCGGCGGAGGCGTACGCCACGTCGCGGACGAGCGCGTGCTTGAACAGGAACTCGCGCGCCGCGGGGAAGCGCGACGCGGGCTGCTCGACGAGCAGCTCCGCGGCGATGAGCTTCTTCAGCGCGGCCTCCGGCTCGACCACGCCGACCTCGGCGAGGCCCGCGTCCCACACCGACAGGCCGAACACGCTCATCCTCACGACGGCCTCGCGCGTGCTCTCGTCGAGCGCGTCGAGGCTCACCTGGATCGCCGCCTCGATGGTCGGCGCCGTGGCCGCGTCCTTGCCGGAGGCGATGACGCGCGCGAGCTCCTCGGCGAAGAGCGGCGAGCCGGCCGCCTGCTGCGCGACGCGGTCGAGCGTCGCCTCGTCGAACGGCCGCGCGGCGGCGCTGAAGACCGCCCGCGCGATCTCGCGCGTGGCCCGGCGCGCGATCGGGCGCAGCTCCACGCGCACGTGGTCGCGGCCGGCGAAGCGCTGGCCCTGGTCGCGCCAGAACGACGGGCGCACCATCAGCATGATGAAGAGCGCCCGGCCCGTCGCCCGCCCGAGGAGGTGGTCGAGCCACGCGACGCTCTCCGGGTCGGCCCACTGCGCGTCCTCGACGAGCAGCGCGCACGGCTCGATCGACGCGGCGCCGACCGCGATCTCGGTCATCGAGAGGTAGAGCGCGTCACGCGCGCCGCGCAGGTCGACGCCGTCGGGGAACGGCTGGTTCGCGAGCAGGCGCGCGAGCAGCCCGCCGTCGCCGTGCAGGAGCCGCCGCGCGCGGACGGCGTCGTCGGCCTGCTCCATCGACGCGCCCTTCGGCAGGCCCATGAGGACGCGCAGCACGTCGGTCGCGACGCCGAGCGCCTGCGCGCGGCCGAACGACTCGCAGCGCAGCTGGACGAGCCGGGGCGGATCCGGCCGCTCCGCGATGCGCGCGACGAACTCCCGCGCGAGCCGGCTCTTGCCGATCCCCGGCGGCCCCGAGATGCTCGCGAGGACCGGCGTCCGGTCCTCGACGCAGCGGTCGAAGGCCGCGACGGTGGTGATGAGCTCGGCGTCCCGGCCCACGAAGGGCGTCTGGGCGTCGGGCCGCTTCGGCGCGCGCGCGAGGACCCGCAGGGCGCCGCCCTCCTGGGGCTCGCACGTGAAGCGCCCGCGGGACAGCTCCACCGTGGTCGCGTCCGCGAGCACCCGGCCGAGGCCCGCCTCGCGCGCGAGGGCCACCGCGCGGTCGACGACCTCGCCGGCCGACCGCGTCCGGTCGACGCGCATGCGGCCGGAGGCGACGCCGACGCGGCCGCCGCGGTCGCCGAGCGCGAGGCCGTGCTCGAGGGCGCGGGACGCCTCGTCGCCGTGGGCCTGGCGCACGCCGAGGTGGGCGACCACCGAGTCGGTGCCGAGCGGCAGCGCGTCGGCCCCGCGGCGCCGCAGCGCCTCGATCTCGCGCTGCCGATCCTCGCCCGTGGCCACGTGCAGCGCCACGATCGTGGTCACGAGCCGCGTGCCCATGACGCCCGGCGGGTTGTCGCTCACGCGCAGCGGCGACGGGGTGGGCAGGAACGGATCGCGGACGAGCGCCTCGAGCGTCTGCGCCACCGCGCGCGCCGAGCTCGGCCTGAGCTCGCGATCGGTGAGCAGGAGCGCGTGGATCAGCTCGTCGAGGGTGGGCGCCACGTCGAGCAGGAACTCCGACAGCCGGGGCGCGGGCGTCGTTGCCAGGCGCACGAGCGTCGCGATCGAGGTCGGCCCCATGTGCGGCGGCCGCCCGGCGACGAGCTCGAACAGCGTCGCGCCGAGCGAGTAGAGGTCGCTCCGCGCGTCGACCGTCGCGTCGCCGCGCGCCTGCTCCGGCGACATGTACGCCGGGGTGCCGACGAGGCCGCCGGGGTCGGTCGTGAGCACGACCTCCCGCGACGCCGCGACGCCGAAGTCGACGAGCTTGATCCGGAGCGCGCCGCCGGGCGCGCCGTGCAGGAGGAGGATGTTCGACGGCTTGATGTCGCGGTGCACGACGCCAGCGTCGTGGGCGGCCGCGAGCGCGCTCGCCACCTGCCGCCCGACCTCGAGCGCGTCGCGCAGCACGAGCGGCGAGCGCCGCTGGCGCGTCGCGAGGTCCTCCCCGTCGAGCCACTCCATGGCGACGAACGTCGCCCCCTCCTCGATCCGCCGCCCCTCCGCGTCCCACGCGCTCGACTCCAGCGTCCCGAACGCGACGACCCGCACGATCCCGGGGTGATCGAGCTCCGAGAGGATCTGCCCCTCGCGCGACAGCCGGGCCTGGCACGCGGCGTCCGTGGTGGCCGCGGAGATGATCTTCAGCGCGACGTAGCGCTCGGTCTGCGCGTCGAACGCGCGGTGCACGGTGCCGATCCCGCCGCGGCCGACCTCGCGCTCGATGTGGAACCGGCCGGCGATGAGCGGGGCTAGAGGCTCGCTGCGCGCGGGGTTCATGCGCTAGCCGAGGGGGGCCAGGAGAGGGGCGCCGGAGGCGCTCGCGCGACGGAAGCGCGGCGTGCACGTGGCCTCGGGGCGCTGGGCCGAGCGGGCCTGCGGTGTTCCGACAGGGCGCATCGCAAAGGAGATTACGCTTTCCACGCTAGCTGTTCCAGTGTCGCCGTCGCGCCGCAGGCCACGTCGAACGCGCCAGCCGGGCCGCTTCGACCGGCGCCTCTGCATCTCTGCATTGCGGCCGGCGCCGCCGTCGTGCCGCGCGCCCGGCCGGAGCTGCCGTCGAAGTCCCGGTCGAACACGCGCGCCGGGCGTCTCTTGACGGATCCAGCGGCTCCTCTTACGGTCGCCTCTCGTTGCTCGATCGCGTCGCCGTTCATCAGACCCGGCTGCGCACGCCTGGCCTCGGGCTCGATGCCAAGGGCGTCGCGCTCGGGGCCAAGGGCCTCGTCCTGCTGCCCTCGATCGACCGGCTCGTCGCCTTCCTGGCGCTCTACACGCGGCAGGGATCGCTGGCCGACATCCTCCGCTCGCTCGTCGTCGAGATCGTGCGCTCGAAGCTCGGCGCGCGGGAGGTGACGCTCCTGTTCGCGGCGGAGAGCAGCGATCGGCTCGACCGGGTGGCCGAGGTCGCCCGGCTCGCCGGCGGCTACTGCTTCACGGGCACGAGCCGCCATTTCGTCCAGTACCGCGACGCCGCGGCGCCGTTCGGGTACGACGTCCCGCAGATCCTGCCGAGCGACGCGGCGCTCTCGCTCTACCACAACGCGTTCTCGCAGACGTACGAGGTCGAGCGGCGCCTCGACGTGCGCGCGCTGCTCCTCCGCCTGGAGCCGCACCTCGATCCGTCCGCGGGGCGCGAGCCGGGGCCGCGGTGGCTCCTGGCGGAGTCGGGGCTCGGCCCCGCGCTGATCCGGTATCTCTCCCGGAGCAGCGTCGAGGCCGAGGTGGGCCTGTGCGAGTGGCCGCCGGAGTCGAGCTTCGATGACGCGCCGGTGCTCCGGTACCTCTTCCGCGTGCCGGCGGTGCCCGACCGGATGGTCCCGCTGCTCACGAGCACGCCCGGCCTCGGGTACTTCGTCCCGGTCGCGCCGGGCGCCGCGGTGGAGGTGGGGTTCCGGCACCCGGTGAACCTCCGCGCGTGCCCGGTGTTCAACGAGGCGGGCCTCGTGCTTTTCCGCGGCCGTAGCCGCGAGGCGCTGGAGATCCCGAAGCTGCCGGCGATGGGGGACGTCTCCGCGTTCGCCCGGGTCGAGCTCGGCCGCGAGCCTCTCGTGGCCAGGGCGACGCCGGATGCGCTGCGCCCCGAGTCGGTCGTGCTGCAGCTCCGCCTCGTCCCGAGCTCCGAGCCGTGGCGCTCGGTCACGGCCTCGTGGATCCGGCCTGAAGAGATGCAGCTCCTCCGGCACGTCGCGTACGCGCTCGGCCCCGAGACCCTGCGCCGCGCCCACATCGCCTTCACCGCGGCGGGCGCGTTCCTCCGGCACCCGACGGGCATCGAGGGCATCCCGGTCGGCGAGTTCTTCCGTGAGGTCCACCCTGGCCTCTACATCCCCGCGGGGTACGACGCGGTGCCCGCGGTCGCGCCCGGCGTGCTCTTCCGCGCGCTGGGCGCCCCCGCCGGGCAGGCGCTGTTCATCGGGCGCGACGGCCGGGCGGTCGGCGTGCCCGAGGACGCGTTCGTCTCGCTCGAGACGGCGCTGCTCGAGGCGCAGCAATGGTCGCCGGTCGCGGCGCGGTCCACGGGCCTCACGGCGGCGCTGGCGACCGAGCTCCCCGAGGTCGTGCTCGGCGGCGTCGGCATCCGCCCCCTGCGCGATCTGGCCCCCTCCGACGCGCCCGCCGAGCCGAAGGCCCTCCCGCCGGGCGCCGGCCGGCCATGACGGCGCGGCCCGAGGCGATCGCCGAGCGCCTCGCCGAGCTCTCGGCGAACGTGCTCGCGCCGCTCGTCCTCGGCGGGCCGCTCCACCCGGTGCGCCCCTTCGGGGTCCGGCTCGCGCTCCTGCTCGGCGACGGCGCGCCCGCGATCGATCGCGACCTCGGCGCCCGCGTCGAGCTCGCGCGCGTGCGCGTGGCGCGGCTGATCGCCCCGATCGACACGCTGCCGGAGCTCGCGTCCGCGGACTGGGCGCTGCTCTGCGCGCTGAACGACATGCTGCAGCTCACGAACCACGAGCTCGCCGGCCCCCTGACGCGCAGCCGTTATCCCCGCCTGCTCGCGAGCGTGCGCGATCTCTGCGAGCTCGTGCCGGCGCCGCCGGACGTGGCGACCGCGCTCTCGCGGCACGCGACCTTCGCGCGCGTGCTCGACTGTTTCCGCACCGACGCGCAGGTCGCCTGGTGGACGGGCAACGCGAGCTTCCGCGGACAGCCCCCGCCGGCGCGGCTGCTCCGGTGGCGGCAGCTGCGCAACGTGACCGTGAGCACGCGGCGCGTCGGCCTCGCCGAGATGGCGCAGGGCATCCCGGGGCTCGCCGCGCCGGACTACGCCGACGCGCTCGCCCTCTGGCTGACGCGCACGCCGCTCACGGACCTCGCGACCGCCACCCGCAAGGGCCCGCCGTTCGCGTGGTCGGCCTCGACGCTCGCGATCGTGGCCACCGTCCCCGGCCGGAGCCTCGCCTACCGCGCCCTCTTGCGCCAGCCGCACGACCTCGCGGTCGCGGCGCTCGCCCGCGCCGCGAGGGAGGTCCCGCTCCGGTTCGGCCAGGCGAGGGCGCTCGCCGAGTCGTTCGCCAGCGAGGTCGCCGCGGGCATCAAGCTGCTCGACGAGCGCTCCGGGGCGGCGTGATCCGCGGGATCGGCGCGTTGCTGCCGCGGGATCGGCGCGTGATCACCGCACGGTTGCCGCGGAGCCGCCGCGTGGTCATGGCGTGGTCGCCGCGTGACCGCCGCGGGCGCGCCGCGCGCCGCGCAGCTTTGATCGGCGCAAACGCGGCGTGATACGCTCCGGCCCCCGCGTGGACCTTTCCGTCCTAGCTCCCCGTGCCGTCGACTTCCTTGCAGAGCATCGCTCCAGGCGAACCCCGTTGAACCGCCACGACGAAAAGCGCACCGAGAACTCTCCCCCCATGTCCTGCCGTGTCCGGCGCACCGGCGCTCGCTCGTTGCGGACGGGGGGTTGCCTGCGGCGTACGTGGGCGCGCGCCGCGGCCTGCGCCCTCGCGCTCGCGCTGGCGGTGGTCCCGCGGGTCTCCTTCGCCCAGGCGGAGACGCTGCTCGACGAGGGCAAGAAGCTCATGAAGAAGGGCAACCTCGCGGAGGCCTGCCCGAAGCTCGAGGAGAGCTACCGGCTGAGCCCGAGGTCGGCCACGCTCCTCCAGGTCGCGAGCTGCCACGAGAAGCAGGGGAAGCTCGCGACCGCTTGGTCCGAGTACATCGACCTCGGGGCCGCGGCGCGCAAGGAGGGGAACAAGCGCCTCGAGGCCGACGCGAAGGCGAGGGGAGCGCGGATCGAGCTGCGGGTCCCGCGGCTCACGCTCAACGTGCCGCGGGCGGCTGCCGTCGAGGGGCTCGAGGTGATGCTCGACGGGGCGCCGGTCGACAGGTCGGCCTGGGGCCAGGCGAGGCCGGTCGACCCTGGCCAGCACAAGGTGAGCGCGAGCGCCCCGGGCAGGAAGGCGTGGGAGCTCACGGTGACGATCAAGCGGGGCGAGCGGAAGTCCGTGGCGGTTCCGGTGCTCGCCAAGGATCCCTCGGCCGCGCCGGGGCCCGAGAAGGTGGCGGAGGCGCCCGCGGCAGCGCCGCCCGCGGCGCCCGCGAAGGACCCGGCGGCGCCCGCGGCGGCGGCGCCCGGGAAGGCCGGAGCGGGGGCAGGGAAGGCGGAGGCAGCGACCGGCAAGGCCGGGGCGGCGCCTGGAAAGGCCGAGGCGGGGAAGGCCGGGGCGGCGCCCGGGAAGGCCGGAGCGGGGGCAGGGAAGGCGGAGGCAGCGACCGGCAAGGCCGGGGCGGGGACGGCGAAGACCGCGGCCGCGCCGGAGGAGGACGCGCCGCCCGCGGCCGAGGAGCCCGAGGCGGCGCCGGACGCCTCGCCGCGCCATTCCAACCGCTACGTGCTCGACGTCGGCGTGTCCGGCGGCTTGCTGGTCGGGCTGGTTGACGCCGGCACCCTGGGGAATCTGAGCTCGTACTCGTACAGCTACAACGTCCCGGGGGGCGGAGAGCTCATCGCGCCCTGCAACGAGGACGTCTGCCACGCGGGCTTCGAGCCGGCGATCGGACCGTTCGCCGGCGGTCACGTGTTCTTCGGGCTCGCGCTCTCCGAGGAGGTGCACCTCGGCGTCCGGGCGCTCGGTGGCTACCGGTTCGGCGGTGGGTACCTCGTCGCCGGCGGTCCCTCCGGCTCGATGCGCTTCGGTCCTTTGTGGGTAGGCCTCTCGGGGCTCGTCGCCGCGGTGGCCCAGAACGCGAAGGTCACGGGCATCAAGGGAGAGATCCCCTCCGATCTGGTCGACATCAACTATGGCCGGAGCGAGGTCGACGTCACCGCGCGCGAGGGCAGCCTCCCCGAGACCGCGCTGCTCCAGACGCTCGCGTTCGGCGGGAGCGTCGACCTGTCGCTCGTGATCGCGGACTGGCCGAGCTCGAGCTGGACGTCGGGCGCGCTCCTCTTGAACGCCTCGCCGACGTTCATGAAGGGGCTCGACGGCTTCGTGATTGCGGCCCCGGTGAGCCTCGGCTACCGGTTCCACTGAGGGCGGTCCCCCCCCGGGCGTGACGAGTCGGCGGCGGGCCGGACCAGCCCGGGCTCATCGGCGACGCGACGCCGTCTTGCCAGCCCGCGTGGCGTGAGCGCCGGCGGGTGGGGCCGCGCGGCGGGGGCGGGCGGGCGCGCCGAGCGCCGACCGAGGTGCCATAAGGTCCCAGCGGGCTCGAGGTCCCAGGCGCGCCTCGTGTGGCGCGCAACGAAACGTCTCAGTCATCAAGGCCCGAAGGGAGACATGCCGGGCGGTGTCCTCAGCGCAAGCTCCCACGCCCCCAGTCTTGCCGGATGGCCAGCGCCCGCCCGCCCCCGCCGCGCGGCCCCACCCGCCGGCGCGTCCCGCTCGGAACTCCCTCGTTGCTTACCCGGCCTTCTCCGCGCGCCGCCGCCGCGCCCGTCGCGCCGCGCTCCGCCCCATCTCGGCCTGCCCCGGCGGCGCCGGCTGCGGGCTGAACCCGATCGCCGCGAGCTCCTTCTCGCCGATCACGTCGCCCTCGGCCACGAGCGCCGCGCGGAGCAGCACCGCGCCCATCTCGGCGTCGTTGCCCGGCCACGGGTGGTCGAGGACCGCCTGCAGGGCGCGCAGGTCGAGGCCGAACGGCCGCCCGCGCAGGCGCACGCCGATGCGCGCGAGGTGGTCCAGCGCGAGCGCCCGCAGGTCCTCGGCGCGCGACGAGAGCGGGGGCAGCACGACCGCCCGATCGCCGAGCCGATCGGCGAGCCGCTCGTTCATCTGGCCGGCCTGGGCCAGCGCCGCGGGGGGCTGCGGCACGGCCACGACGAGGCCCACGTCGTCCGGCAGCGCCGCGGCGAGGTAGCTCTGGACCTCGGCCGGCAGCGCCTGGGCGTCGAGCACGAGCAGCGTGCCCCCCTTCGCCGCCTCGATCGGCGAGCTGTCCGGATCGCGCCACACCGCCAGCGCGGGCGGCGCCTCGTCGGCGCCCGGGCGCCCCGCCGCGTCCTCGCGTGCCGCCGAGGCGCCGCGGGCCTGCGCGAACGGCCGCGCAAACGCCTCAGGGACGGGCGCCGCGCCGTCGACGATGGCCAGCGGGCCCCCCGCGCGCGCGAGGGGTGACGCCAGGTGGACGACCGCGCCCCACGCCACCGCGTCGATCCCGGGCGACGTCAAGAGCGTCACCGGCCCGCCGGCGGCGCCGAGCCGCTCCAGCTCCTCGAGCGCCGCCCGCGCCGCCGGGCTGTACGCCGCCGCCCGCGCCGGCCGCGAGAGCAGCGCCGCGATCGCGCGGAACCGCCCCGCGCTCAGCGCCAGCGCGCGATCCAGCCGGTCGATCTCCCGCGCGCGCTCCTCGGCCTCGCGGCGGGCGGCCACCTCCCGCCCGCGCGAGCCCGACAGCATCGCCGACACCGCGATCACCGCGCCGAGCCGGTCGGCGACCGCGCGCAGGCCGCTCACCTCCTCGAGCGTCATCGGCGCCGCGCGCCGGCCCCGCGGGATCGCGAGGGCCCCGATCGGCCCTTCCGCGTCGTTCACCAGGGCCACCACGCCGATGTCGCGCTCGCCCAGCCAGTTGAGCAGCGGGCGCACCTCCGGCCGCCGGACCTCGACCGCCTCGGCGGCCTCGACCCGCAGGACGCGCTCCGGCTCGGCCTGGCAAAGCTCGATCAGGCGCGCCGGCACCGCCGCCGCCTCGGTGTGCGCGTACCCGGCGCGATCGACGGTCACGCGCTCGGGCGGCGAGAGCAGGTAGAGCGCCGGCGGGGCCTGCCCCGCGGCGCCCGCGTCCGACGCCTCGCGCAGGGCCGCGAGCGCGGTCTCCAGCGCGGCCTCCGGCTCCGGGTTCATGGCCGCGCGCGTCGCGGCGTCGAAGGCGCCGAGCCAGCGCGCCCCCTCCGGCGCGAACCGCCGCGCGAGCGCCGGCGCCGCGAGCCCCGCGATCGCGCAGAGCGCGCACGCGCTGAACACCGCCACGCCCACGGAGGACTGCGGCGCGCCGCGCAGCCCGAGGTCGCCGCGCGGCGCCCCGTGCACCACGTACACCGCGAGCAGCGCCGGCGGGGTCGCGAGCGCGGCGATCGCGAGCGTGAGGCGGAGCGCGCGCGAGACGTGCGCCGCGTCGGCCGCCACGGTGCAGAACGCGACGCAGACCGCCGCGGCGGCGCTCGTGACGGGCAGGATCGACTCCGGCGGCGCGACGCCCACGAACGCCGCGGAGACGCCGACCGCGAGCGCAGTAGCGGAGAGCAGCAGCGCGGCCTCGACGCGATCGGCGACGCCGAGCTCGAGCCGCCGCGCGATGCGCACGCGCGCGATCGCCACGAGCGTCACCGTGAGCGAGCCGAGCGACGCGGCGGAGGTCGCGTAGTCGACGAGCAGCGGATCGAGCTCCGCGGTGCGCGCGGGCGCCACCGCGGAGATCGCCGGCAGGGCGACGGCCACGGTCCAGAAGAGCGAGGCGAACGCGGCCGCGTCGAGGCGCCGCGTGCTCGGCGGCGGCTCGAGCAGGCCGCCGAGGCCGGCGATGCGCGCGAGCCCGACCAGCGCGGCCATGGACGCCGCCGCGGCGCCGAGGTTGCCGAGCGCGATCAGCGCGAGCCCGCGGGGGCCGCTGCGCGCGGCGGCGAGCATCGCGGCGCCGGTGAGGCAGACCGCGGCCGCGCTGCGGGCGGCCGGCTCGATCCGGTCCTCGCCTCGCGGCGGCCGCTCGACCCACCGGAACCCGAGCGACAGGAGGGCCGGCAGCCCGAGCAGCGCGAGCCAGGCAGGCCCGTGGCCGCCCGACGCGCGGAGCGCCGCGAAGGCCGTGTAGGCGACGGCGGCCGCGGCGATCCAGAACGAACGCCGGCGCAGCATCGCGGCGAGCCTAGCGGGTGACCGCCGCGCGGTCCACGAGCGTCGGGGCTGGGGACGGACAGGGCCAGCGAGGGCGCGCGGCGCGGGAGGCGCGCCGGGCCCTCGCTGCTCGCGGGGCTACAGCGACATGATCCACTCGCGCACGCACGCGATGTCCGCGTCGCTGAGCGGCATCTGACCCCGCGGCATCCGCTCGCCGCACTGGGCAGGGGGAGTCGCCAGGAGCTTCGTGTAGATCGCGCTGGCGTCCGGGTTGCCCGGCACGAGCAGCTGCGCGCCGTTGCAGCCCTGGGTCCCCCGGTTGACGACCATGGTCTCCCAGCCCGTCTCCATCGCGAGGCCGGCTATCGCGGTGCTCGCGTCGTGACAGCCGCCCTGAGCGCATGACTCCGTGAGGAACGCCGGGACGCTGGGGGGGCACGTCTCCTCCACGCCGCCGCTGCTCGCGCTCGCCGTGGTGGACGCGGCGTCCCCGCCGGTGGACGCGGCATCCCCGCCGGTGGACGCGGCGTCCCCGCCGGTGGTCGCGGTGGGGGTGCCGCCGGTGGTCGCGGCGGGTGTGCCCCCGCCAGACGGGCTGCCGCCCGAGCCGTCGCTGCTGTCGCCGTCGCGGTACTTCTCGATATCGTCCAGCGTCCCCGCGCAGCTGATGAGCAACGCGGCGCCGGTCGTGACGGCGAGGGCGACGAGCGCATGGCGCCCGCGAAGGGAAGTGCTCCACGTCATAAGTACAACCTCTCTCTCAGCAGCAGCTCAGTGGACGTAAGCTCCAGCGAGCCGGATCCCCAGGTACTGATCAGTGGCTCCGCCGGCGACGTACTCGTCGCCGACCGCGGGGGAGAACGAAGAGAAGAACCGGGCGTAGTCGAGGATCAGCCGCCCCTCGATGCCGCTCGCGATGGGGACGATGACGCCGGCCGTCGCGCCGATGCCCTGCACGCTCGCCCCCTCGAACCGGTCGTACACGTCGCCCGACGAGAGCGGCATGAGGTAGTCGGCGCCGAAGGCCAGCGCGACCGGGCCGGCCGGCACCCGCGCGTCGAGGCCGCCCCGGATCAGCGTGTACGAGACGTTCGGCACCGTGCTGGCGAGGCCGCCGTCCGCGTCGATGTTGAACGTCAGGAGCCGGAGCCCGGCGGAGATCCCGAGCACGGACTTCTCGCCGAGCGCGATCCGCTCGCGGAGCCCCACGTTGATGCGCTGGTAGGTGGTGGGGATCGGGTCGGAGCCCTCCACCGCCGAGTTGAGGCCGAGCGCGAGCGTGTACCCGGCGGTGAGCCCGAGGCCCTTGAGCACCGGGATGTCCGTCGACGCGAGCGGGTAGATCTCGCCGGAGATCGACAGCGCGGGCTGGCCGAAGACGTTGTAGGGCCGGAGGTTCAGGGTGACCGGATCGGAGTAGTCGAACCAGCGGCCGACGAACTCGACGCCGAGCTCGACCGAGAAGAGCGCCGAGGCGATCTCGTGAGGCTTGCGCTTGCCGCCCTTCCCCTTGTCGCCGTCGTCCTTCTCGTCGCCGCCTTCCTTGTCGGCGTCTTCCCCGTCGCCGCCGTCTCCCTCGGCGTCGCCCTCTCCATCTCCCTCGTCGCCGCCCTTCGACTTCTTCTCCTCTTCCGGGGGCGGCGGCGCGATCTCGGCCAGCTTCGGGCCGAGCAGCCCTTCCAGCGCCTTCTTGCGATCGTCGCGCCCGCCGGCCGTCGGCACCGCTTCGTCCACCGCGAGATCGCCGGCGTTCTGGTCGACGTAGATGAGGTGGACCTCTTTCTTCTTCTTCTTGTTCGTCCGCGACACGCCGAAGATCACGCCCTCGACCTTGGCCGCCTTGGCCGCCTTGCGGAGGCGGTCGACGAGCTTCTTCCGCTGGGCCTTGTTCACCAGCGTGTCCCCGGCGGGCTTGGTCTGTCCGGCGCCGCGCAGCGCCTTCGAGAACGCCTCGGGGCTCACGACCTCCAGCGTCTCCGGGACGAACGAGAGGATGTCTTCGCGGATCGCCTCGGCGTTCGGGCCCTCGATGTGGACCGCGATCGACTTCGAGCCCTTGGGGGCAGCGTAGGCGGGCGGCGAGAGCGCGAACGTCGCGGCCGTCGCGGCGGCGAGGCCGAGCAGGAGCCTCCCGCAGAGGCTCAAGGAACAGGACAGCGCTGCGACACGGGGCGGCTTGCGCGACGTCGGCTTCGCCGCGGCATCAAGAAACGAAGCTTGCACGCGCGGAGCCTACAGTCGACGGCACGCCAGAATCCAGGGTCTTGCGAGGGGGGAGCGATCTTTCCCGAGACGAGCAGTGACGCTACGACTCTACATCTCAATCGAACGAGCTTGCGCGGGGGCCGTGGTTCGGAACACAGGATACGACCTCGCCCGTCGCGGCCGCGCCGGGGGAGAAATCCCCCGCAGGAGATCGGGAGAACCGGTTAGGAAAGCAGAGGGAGAATGGAGCACGCAGCAGGACGAACCCCGACGGCGAAGCGCGGCCCGGGCGGAGTCATGACGATCGCGCTGGTGCTCGGGGTGGCGGTGTGTGCGTGCAAACCCGACGGGGCGGCGCGGACGGGCCGCGAGGACCCGCGCTGCGCGGTGATCCAGCCGGGGGCCTCCCCGCTCCGGCGGATGACGCGGTTCGAGTACAACAACACGGTCCGGGACCTGCTCGGGGACGACAGCGCGCCGGCCGACGCCTTCGTGACGGAGGAGGAGGCGCTCGGCTTCAACAACCAGGCCGCGGCGCTCGGCGTCACGCAGCTGCTCGCCGAGCAGCTCATGAAGGCGTCGGAGGAGGTCGCGGAGCGGGCCGCGCGGGATCTCGATCGGCTCTTCGAGGGCTGCGACCCCGCGATGCAGGGGGCCGACGTGTGCGCGGCCGAGCTCATCGAGCGCCTCGGCAAGCGCGCGTTCCGCCGGCCCCTCACGCCGGCGGAGGTCGAGCGGTTCGCGCGGCTCTTCGCGTGGGGCAACGACGAGCACGATCTCTCGACCGGCGTCTCGGTCGTGATCCAGGCGATGCTCCAGTCGCCGCACTTCCTCTACCGCGTCGAGCACGGCATGCCGGACCCGGACGCGCGCGGCGTGGCGCCGCTCTCCGACCACGAGATCGCCTCGCGGCTCTCGTACCTGCTCTGGAGCTCGATGCCCGACGACGCGCTGTTCGCCGCCGCCGACTCGGGCGAGCTCCACACCCCGGAGCAGATCGCCGCCCAGGCGCGGCGCCTGCTCGAGGACCCGCGGGCGCGCGCGGCGGTCGCGGACTTCCACGCGCAGTGGCTCGGGCTGACGCACATCGACACGCTCAACAAGGATCCGGCCGTGTACCCGAGCTTCCGCGAGGGGATCGGATCGCTCCTCCGCGCCGAGACCGAGGCGTTCCTCGATCACGTCGTGTTCGAGGACGACGCCGGCGACGTCGCCACGCTCCTGTCGGCGCCCTACTCCCTCATGAACGCCGAGCTCCGCGCGTTCTACGGGCTCGGGGCCCCGGCGGGCGGCGCGGGCGCGCCCGACGCGTTCGAGGTCGTCCCGCTCGATCCGGCGCAGCGCGCCGGCGTCCTCACCCACGCGAGCCTGCTCGCGGTGCACGCGAAGCCGGACCAGTCCTCGCCGATCCACCGCGGCAAGTTCGTCCGCGAGCGGCTGCTCTGCCAGACGCTGCCGCCGCCGCCGGCCAACATCGAGATCCGGCCCCCCGAGGTGAAGCCGGGCATCCCGACCCGCAGGGGGTTCGAGCAGCACGCGGACAACCCGGGCTGCGCCGGCTGCCACCGGCTCATGGATCCGATCGGCTTCGGGTTCGAGCGCTACGACGGCATCGGCCTCTACCGCGAGGTCGACCAGGGCGCCCCGGTGGACGCGAGCGGCGAGATCCTCGGGAGCGCCGAGACCGACGGGCGCTTCGACGGGGCGGTGGAGCTCGCGCACAAGCTCGCGCAGAGCGACGAGGTGCGGAGCTGCGTCGCCACGCAGTGGTTCCGCTTCGGGTACGGACGCGCCGAGCAGGCGGAGGACGAGTGCAGCATGGCCCAGATCCAGGAGGCGTTCGCGGAGAGCGGCTACAACATCAAGGAGCTGCTCGTGGCCCTCACCCAGACGGACGCGTTCCGCTACCGCCGGGCCCCGGTCGAGCAGGGCGAAGGGAGCGCGCCGTGAGCCGCGCCGCGCGGTCCCGGCCGTCGGGGCGACGCCTCGGCCGCCGCGCGCTCCTGCGCGGCGCCGGCGGGCTCGCCGTCGCGCTCCCGTTCCTCGACGCGATGAGCGGGTCGGCGAGCGCCGTCGAATTCCCGAAGCGCTTCGTCGTGTTCTTCACGGGCCTCGGCACCGTCAAGGAGGCCTGGTTGCCCACCGGGACCGAGACGGAGTTCGAGCTCGGGGAGATCCTGGGCCCGCTCGCCCCCTTCAAGGACAGGCTGCTCGTGCTCGAGGGCATCGACATGGAGTCGGCCCACCACGGCCCGGGCGACCCCCACCAGCAGGGCATCGGCCACGCGCTCACCGGCACGGAGCTGCAGGAAGGGGACCTGTTCCCGTACGCGTGCAACGCCTCCGCGAAGGTCGGCTGGGGCGGCGGCATCTCCGTCGATCAGTTCCTCGCCGCGCAGCTCGGTCAGCACACGAAGCTCCCGTCGCTCGAGCTCGGCGTCCAGGTCCAGTACGCCAACGTCTCGTCGCGCCTCTCGTACCTCGGCCCCGGCCAGCCGGTCCCGCCCGAGGACGACCCGCGCGCCGCGTTCGATCGCCTCTTCCTGGATCTCAGCGCCGACCCGGAGGCGCTCGCGCGCCGGCGCGTGCTGCGTCGCCGCGTGCTGCACGACGTCATGGAGGACTACGGCGCCCTCGCGCGCGAGCTGGGGGGCGAGGATCGCGCGAAGCTCGAGCACCACCTCGAGGCGATAGACCAGATCGAGAAGCGCCTCGACGCGCCGGCCCTGCTCGGCGGCGCGTGCGCGATCCCGTCGCTCGGCGAGCGGCTCGACGTGTACACGAACGACAACTTCCCCGCGATCGGGGCGGCGCAGATCGATCTGCTCGTGATGGCGCTCGCCTGCGATCTCACCCGGGTCGCGTCCATCCAGTGGAGCGCGACGCAGGCGGGGAAGGTGTTCACGTGGCTCGGGCAGTCGGAGACGCACCACGCGCTCTCGCACTCGGACGTGAACAGCGAGGAGAAGCAGCGGCAGCTCATCGACATCGGCCGGTGGCAGGCGGCGCAGCTCGCCGACCTGCTCGGGAAGCTCGACGCCGTGAAGGAGGGCACGGGCACGCTCCTCGACAACACGATCGTCCTCTGGTGCACCGACGTCGCCGTGGGCCAGACCCACGCGCGGCGCGACATGCCGTACGTGATCGCCGGGGGCGCCGGCGGGGCGCTCCGGACCGGGAGGTACCTGCGCTACGGCGGCGACCCCCACAACAACCTGCTCGTCGCGCTCTGCAACGCGATGGGCGTGGGCGTGTCGACCTTCGGCAACCCCGCCTACTGCACGGGGCCGCTCCCGGGGCTCCTGGCCTGAGCCCGAGGCGGGCGGCGCGCCGCCCCCGGGCGCCCTGGACTGAGCCCGAGGCGGGCGGCGCGCCGCCCCCGGTCGCCCTGGCCTGAGCCCGCGGCGGGCGGCGCGCCGCCCCCGGAGCGGGCGCCGCGCGGGCCGACCCGGCCCGTCCCGCCGGGTGTTTTGGGCTTTTCGTCGCGCGCTGTTTTTGGCAAGTACGCCCGCATGGGCGGCCTGCTGTCTTCCGGGGAGCCTCGTCGTGCGCTGCGCTCGATGCGCGTGGAGCGTCTCCTGCGCCTCGCGGCGCTCGCGGCGGCGGCCGGGGCGGCGTGCGCCGCCTGCAAGAAGCCCGCGGATGTCGCCGGGGACGCCGGGGCCGCGGCCCTCGCCGGCGACGCGGGGGAGGCGGCGCCGGCGGCGCTCGCGTCGACCGCGGCGCCTGCGGCCGGCCCGGGGGAGGCGGAGCCGGCGGCGCCGGCGTGGCCGCCGACCGACAGGCCGCTGCTCGGCGTCACCGCCTTCGTGGCGACCGTCTACAAGGAGCCGCGCGACACCTCGAAGAAGCTCGGCTACCTGCGCGTCGGCGCCCGGGTGCCCCGCGCCGCGGAGCCCGCCGGCACGGCCGGCTGCCCGGGGGGCTGGTACGCGATCGAGCCCCGCGGGTTCCTCTGCGTCGGCGAGGACGCGACGCTGGATCTCGACGACCCGATCCTCAAGGCGGCCGGCCCGGGGCCGAACCTGAGGACCGCGCTCCCGTACCGGTACGCCTTCGTCCGCGCGGTGCTGCCGCTCTACCTGCGCGTCCCCACGGCCGAGGAGCAGCGCAAATCGGAGTTCAAGCTCGACGAGCACCTCCAGTGGTTCGAGGAGAACAAGGCGACGGTGCAGCGGGTCGTGCTCGGCGCGAACGACGTGCCGATCGACGGGCGCGGCGTGCCGCTGCCGGGCAAGCAGCTCGGCGAGCTCGGCCTCGCGAAGAACTCCCTCGAGCTCGGCGAGGGCGCCCTGCTCGGCGCCGAGGGCGACAACGACCCGATCCCGTTCTGGCTCGAGGGCGGAAAGCGCCACATCCGCAACATCAGTGACTTCAAGGTCCCGGACTACGCGGTCTTCGCCGATCGCGCGCGGCGCTTCACGGGGCTCTCGCTGATCGGATCGTTCCCGACCGGACCGGAGTCGCTGAACCGGCGGTTCGCGATCACGACCGATCTCCGGCTCGCCCCGGCCACGAAGATCAAGCCGGACATGGGCTCTCCCTGGCACGGGGTGGAGCTCAACGACGAGCTCACGCTGCCGCTCGCCTTCGTCCGCGCCCGGAGCGCGCGCGACGTCCAGATCCAGGGCGACAAGGCCACGCCGGGCAAGGAGCTGCCGTTCCGTGCCGTCCTCCCGCTGACGGGCAGGATGCGCCGGATCGAGGGGGTGAAGTACTACCGCACCAAGGACCAGCGGTACGTCAGCCAGCTCGACGTCGGTCTCGCCGTCGCCCCGTCCTCCTGGCCCGAGGTCGCCGAGAAGGGCGAGAAGTGGATAGAGGTCTCGATCCAGCACCAGACGCTCGTGCTCTGGGAGGGCAAGCGCCCGGTCTACGCGACGCTCGTCTCGACCGGCCAGGCGGGGGTGGCCGACCCCAAGACCACGACCGCGACGGTGCGGGGCATCTTCCGGATCCGGAACAAACACATCACCGCGACCATGGACTCGAACGAGTCGTCGAGCGTCGGCGGCCGCGCGGACACCACGGCCGACGCGCCCTCGGCCTCCCGCGGCGCGAAGCCGGACAAGGGCGGCTCGTCGAAGGAGCGCGACGCGAAGAAGCCGGGCGCGGCGAAGGCGAAGGCGGGCGCGGCGAAGCCCGCGGCCGGCCAGCCGGCCCAGCCGGCCGTCCCCCGCAAGGGCGACGGCGAGTACGGCGTCACCCGGCGTCGCGGCGAGGGGACCTACGCCCTCAAGGACGTGCCCTACATCCAGTACTTCGCGAGCGGCTACGCGCTCCACACCGCGTACTGGCACGACGTGTTCGGCACGCCGCGCAGCCACGGCTGCATCAACCTGGCCCCGATCGACGCCCACCGGCTGTTCCTGTGGACCGAGCCCCAGGTGCCGCCCGGATGGCACGCCATCAACACGGGCGAGGAGCTGGGCGAGGGGACCACGATCATCGTCCACGAATGAGAGGCGGTCGCCCGCTTCGGATACGGGCCCATCTCGACGTTTTCGGTGCTCGGCGTAAAGGAGTACGCCTCCGCGCCGAAAACGCCGATCTGGGCCCGTCTCCTGTGCGGGCGACCGCCGCGGGGCGCCGTCATGGATCAACGGCGAGGAGGGGGAACGCCGTCAGCCGCGCTTCGGCGCGGTGCGGAGGAGGTCGTCGAGCGCCTCGTCGGCCGCTCCGGCCAGGTCGTCGAGCAACGCGGCGAGGCGGGCGTGCTGCTCGGGGGTGAACGGGGGGAGGCCGAAGCGCGACCGCACGCCCGACAGGCGCAGCGCGAGGCCGGCGCCGTCCTGGTAGCCGGCGATCCAGGGGCCGCGGGCGAGCTCGTCGCAGATCCGGCGGAGCCGCGCCTCGAAGGCGGGGCGGTCGGCGAGCGCGCCGGCGGGGGAGGGCGCGCGCTCGAAGTGGTGCAGGGAGGCCGCGGCCTCGCTCGGCGCGCCGTCGATGGCCGCGAGCCCGGCGCGCAGGTCGTCGAGCACGGGGGCGAGGCCCGCGCGGCGGAGGAGGGCGCCGTCGAGGCACATCTCCCAGAGGACGTGGGCGAAGAGCGGGAGCCGCGGCGCGCCGAGCGCGGCCCCGCGCAGCGCCCCGGCGAGGCGGCGCTCGCCCTCCACGAAGACCGGGGCGGCGTGGAACCAGCGGTCGACGGCGACGTGGTGCTCGACGCCCGCCAGCACCTCGGCGACGCCCGGCGCCGCGGCGGCGGGGCGCTCGGCGCTGCGCGAGGGCCGCACCCGGCGGTCGGCCATGCGCCAGAGGTCCGGGAGCATCGCCCCCGCGCCGGCGGCGGCGGAGCCGAGATCGCGCGCGGCGAGGTGGCGATGAAGCAGGAAGTTCATGCGTTCAGGATGGCGCCGCCCCCGCAGGCGGTCGACGGTAATAAACCGATGGGCCCCTCCCTCCCTCGCCTCTCGCTCTTCGAGTGGAACGACTCGCCGTGGTCTCCCGGCCCGCTGCGCGAGCTCATCATCGAGTCGCTGAGCCGGGCGATCCGGTGGGGCGGCATGCTGCGCGGGCTGATCGAGCCCTTCCGGGCCTTCCTCGCCGGCTCGGGGGCGACCGAGGTGATCGAGCTCGGCGCGGGCGCGGCGGGGCCGTCGGAGGTGCTCATCGGCGAGCTCCTGCGCGCGGGCGCGACGCCGCCGCGGTTCGTGCTCACCGATCTCCTGCCGCAGCCGGAGGCGTGGGCCGAGGCCGCCGCGCGGCACCCGTCGTTCGTCTCGTTCGAGCCCTCGCCGGTGGACGCGACGCGCATCCCGCCGGCGCTCGCCGAGGGCCGGGCGCGCGTGATGATCAACGCCTTCCACCACTTCTCGCCCGACCTCGCGCGCGCCATCCTCGCGGACGCGGCGCGCGGCTCCTCGGGCATCTTCCTGTCGGAGGGCTTCGAGCGGAACCCGCTCGGTTTCCTGCCGATGGTCCCGGTCGGCGCGGCGGCGCTGCTCGCGAACCCGCTGCTCGCGCGCCGCTCCCGGGCCGCCAAGGCGTGGCTCACGTGGGCGACGCCGATCGCGGTCGCGGCCAGCGTGTGGGACGGCGTCGTGAGCACGCTGCGCGTCTACTCGGAGGCCGAGCTGCGCGAGATGGTCGCCCCGCTCGGCGACGCGTTCACGTGGGAGTACGGCACCTACCGCTTCCCGCTCGGGGGTAAGGGGTACTACTTCTTCGGCGTTCCTGCGCGATGAGCTGGCGCCGAGGGCACTCGGCGATCCAGCGCAGGAGCCTCCGACGAGCAGCTCACCGGGGATGGGTGAGCCAGCGGTATTTTTGCCGCCGGAACGTCGGTCACTTTGTTGAAAAAAAACTGACCCGCTCCACCCACCCCCGCGCACAGGGGCGGAAGCTGGCGACGCGGTGTCTCCGACATCGTTCCATGCGGATTCGACGGCTTCTACCGCTCGGGAAAAGGGGCAAGACATGATGGCTTATCGACGGACCATGATGGCGGTATCGGCGATCGTCGCCCTCGCGGCGACCGCGTGTGGGTCGAGCGGCAACGACACGACGGGGCCCGGGGCGCCGAACGGCAGCCCGAGCGGCGGCACCGACGGCAGCACCAATGGCAGCACCGATGGCAGCGATTTCATCGACGATCCCTTCGAAGGGACGGACGACCCGGACTTGGGCGATGAGGCGTGCGGCAGCGACCTCATCGCCATCGTGCGCGACTTCAAGGACTCACATCCCGATTTCGAGGAGACCGTCGCGGAGGATCGTGGCCTCGTGGAGGTCCAGCTCGGCCAGGACGGCAAGCCGGTGTACGCGGGCGGCCCGGAGGGGACGCGGACCACGAGCGGGCCGGAGGCCTTCGATCAGTGGTTCCGCGACGTGCCCGACGTGAACATGGCCGTTGAGGTGTCGATCCCGCTCACGAGCAACGGCGACGGCACGTCCACGTACGACAGCTCCGACTTCTTCCCGATCGACGACCAGGGGTTCGGGAACGAGGAGCGCCGCCACAACTACCACTTCACGCTCGAGCTACATACGAAGTTCGAATACAAGGGCGGCGAGGTGTTCACCTTCCGGGGCGACGACGACCTCTTCACCTACATCAACGGCCGGCTCGCCATCGATCTCGGAGGCGTCCACGGGCCCGAGCTCGCGACCGTCGACCTCGACGCGCAGGCGCAGGAGCTCGGCATCACGCCCGGCAACTCCTACACGCTCGACTTCTTCTTCGCCGAGCGCCACACGACCGAATCGAACTTCCGCATCGACACGTCGATCGGCTGCTTCACGCCCGTCGTGCCCAGGTGACGCCGGCCGGCCGCGCGGGCGGGGCCGAGCCGCGCTCCACCTGACCCACCCGCGCGCGGGGTCAGCCCTCGCCGGAGTAGACGCACCCCGAGGTGCACGTCTCGCGGACCACGACGCGGCACAGCTCCGGCAGCGTGGGCTTGACCTTCTGCCAGACCCAGCGCGCCAGGTTCTCGCTCGTCGGGTTCTCCAGCCCCGGCACCTCGTTGAGGTAACGGTGGTCGACCAGGGCATGGATCGGCTCCCACGCCGCGGTCAGGTCGGCGAAGTCCATCACCCAGCCCTGGGGCTCGCGCAGGCTGCCCTCCGCGTGGAGCTCGACGCGGAACGAGTGGCCGTGGAGGCGCTGGCACTTGTGGCCCTCGCGCACGTGCGGCAGCCGGTGCGCCGCCTCGAATCGGAACTCTTTGAATATCTCCATAACAGTGGCTCCGGTGTCCCCGCGGGACTCCGCGAAGAAGGGGCAGAGACGCGCGCCGGTCAGTCGTGCACCGGCTCGTCCGTGGACGGCTGGGCCCAGCCGAGGTGCTGGCCGCCGTCCAGGGCGAGCATCTGCCCCGTGATCGAGGGCGCGCTCAGCAGGAACCGGACGGCATCGGCGATCTCCTCCGGGGTCGTCCCCTGGCCGAGCGGCATCCGCGCCGCCTGCTGCGCGAACTGATCCGGGTCCTGGTAGGCGCTGGGCAACGCCGGGCCGGGGCCGATCCCGTTCACGCGGATCCGCGGAGCGAGGGCCATCGCCAGCGTGCGCGTCAGCGTCCAGAGACCCGACTTGCTCACCGTGTACGACACGAAGTGAGGGGTGAGGTTGAGGACGCGCTGATCGATCACGTTGATGATGGCCCCGCGGGCGGCCTCGGGCAGCTGGCGCGCGAAGGCCTGGGACAACACGAAAGGCGCCCTGAGGTTCACCTCCATGTGCGCGTCCCATGACGCGCGCGTCGCCGTCTCCGCGGCGTCGAACTCGAACAGCGACGCGTTGTTGATCAGGCACCCGAGCGGCGCGCCCAGGGCGCCGGCGGCCCGCTCGACGAGGCTCGCCGTCTCGGCCTCGGCGCGCAGGTCGGCCGCCACCGCCGCGGCCTTTCCGCCGGCGCCGGCGATCGCGTCCACGACCGCCTCGGCCTCCGCGGCGGACCGGTGGTAGTGCACGGCCACGGCCCAGCCGTCCCGCGCAAGGCCGAGCGCGATCGCCCGCCCGATCCGCTTGCCGGCCCCGGTGACCAGCGCGGTCTTCAGCGAACCCTGCATGGCGCGTAGAATCGTGCAGAAGCAACCCCTTGGCAACCGGTAGAACCGCGCCAGAGCCGCGCAATTTGCGCGGTTCGGCGCGGCTCGCGGGGGCGCCTCGGCCGCGTCGCCGCCGCGGATCACGCGGCGCGCCAAGCGCCGGGCGGCGGCGGATCCGGAGCCGCCGCGCGCGGCGGGCCGCTCTCGCCGAGCCCTCCACGTCCCGGGTTCCCCGCGCCTCCGCCCGCCGCTGCCTCCTTGCTCGTGGTTCGCCGCAACAGGTAGCCTAGGTAACGTGCAGGCCAGCGACCCGTTCGGCTGGGTAGGGTCGATCATCGACGGCCAGTTCGCTGTCGAGGCGCTGGCGGGCGAGGGAGCGTTCGGCGTCGTCTACCGGGGGAGGCACCTCGGCTTCGACGCGCCGATCGCGGTCAAGTGCCTCAAGATCCCGACGGGCCTGAGCCCCGACCAGCAGGACGCCTTCCTCGCCAAGTTCCGCGAGGAGGCGCGCCTGCTCCACCAGCTCTCGCGCCGCACCATGGGCATCGTCCAGGCGCTCGACATCGGCGCCGCCGCCGCGCCGAAGGGGCCGTGGACGCCGTACATCGTCATGGAGTGGCTCGACGGCGAGACCCTCGAGCAGGACCTCAAGCGCCGCCGCGCCGAGAGCCTCCCGCCGAGGAGCCTCGGCGAGGCGATCCGGCTGCTCGCGCCGGTCGCCTCCGCGCTCGCCGTCGCCCACGACGAGAACGTCTCCCACCGCGACGTGAAGCCGGCCAACCTGTTCCTCGCCGGCGACCGCATGAAGGTGCTCGACTTCGGCCTCGCCAAGGTCTTCTCCGAGACGCCGACCTTCGCCGAGGCGCTCGTCCAGACCGGACGAACGTTCCGCGCGTTCACGCCGCAGTACGGCGCGCCGGAGCAGTTCAGCCCGCGGTTCGGCGCGACCGGGCCGTGGACCGACGTCTACGCGATGGCGCTCATCCTGATCGAGGTCGCCAGCGGCCAGCCCGCGCTCTCGGGCGGCGACGTCATCCAGCTCTTCGTGGCGTCGAGCGACGAGGCGGTGCGGCCGAGCCTCCGCGGCCGCGGGGTGAACGCGAGCGTCGAGGTCGAGGCGGTCGTCGGCCGCGCGCTCGCGATCAGCCCCTCGCAGCGGTTCCACAGCCTCGGCGCGATGTGGGCCGCCCTGGAGACCGCGCACCGCGCCAGCGTGTTCGAGGTGTCGCGCGACACCCTGCGCGCGCCCGCGTTCGGCGCGGACGGCCCCGCCCTCGCGGCGCGCGGCGAGGGCGACGAGCTCGACGACGACGGGCTGCTCGACTTCCGCGCCCTGCACGTGCCGCCGCTGCCGCCGCCGCCGCCGCTCTCGGTGCCGCCGCCGTCGCTGCCGCCGCCGCCGCCCTCGAGGCCGTCGCGCTGGGGTCCGGAGAGCAGCGGCGTGCGGGGGACGATGAGCCCCGAGCGCGGCTCGCTGGGCCCGGAGCGCGGCTCGCTGGGCCCCGAGCGCGGCTCGCTGGGCCCGGAGCGCGGCTCGCTGGGTCCCGAGCGCGGCTCGCTGGGCCCCGAGCGCGGCTCGATGCGGAGCCGCGCCATGGTGCCGTTCGAGGGCGGCGAGCACCGGGTCTGCACCGTCCTGTTCGCCGATCTGTCCGAGGCCACCGGGCTCTCGTGGCGGCTCGACCCGGAGGACGTGAAGGACGTCGTCGACCGCTGTTACCGGGCGCTCGCCGAGCACATCGAGCAGATGCACGGGATCGTCGAGCGGCCCATCGGCGGGCGCGTGATGGCCGTCTTCGGCGTCCCTCGCTCGACCGACAACGACGCCGAGCGGGCGATCGTCGCGGCGCTCGGGGCGCAGGCCGCGATCGAGCGCCTCGCGCTGCCGCGCGCGGCCCGATCGATCCGCGTCTCGGTGCGCATCGGGATCACGACGGGGCGGGTCTTCGTCGGCACCGGCGGCTCGGCGCGCCAGGATCTCGCGGTGATCGGCGACGCCGTGGACGGCGCCGCCCGCCTCCAGCAGCTCGCGCCGCGCGGCTCCGTCGTGATCGGCCGCGACACCCACCGCCTCGTGCTCGGGCGCTTCCGCGTCGAGCCGCTCGAGCCGAGCGCGGGCCGGGCGGCGGCGGCCGGGCCCGAGCCGCCGTCGCGCGGCGCGGCGCTGCCGATCTACCGCGTGCTCGGCGAGGACCCGGCTGGCCGCGCGTTCGCGCCGGCCGAGTTCCACGGGCTCGCGACGCGCTTCGTCGGGCGCGGCGCGGAGATGCAGCGGCTCTGCGACCTCATCGAGACCGCCTTCCACGAGCGGCGGCCGCGGCTCGTCACGCTGGTCGGCGCGCCCGGCGTGGGCCGGACGCGCATGCTCGCCGAGCTCGTCGCGGGCCTCGGCGACGGCGGGTCGGGGACCAGCGCGCCCTCGTCCGGGCGGGCTTCGGCGCCGGGATCCGCGCCGGGCTTCACGTTCGCGCCGCCCGGCGATCTGTTCGTGCTGTCGGCGCAGTGCTCGGCCCTCGCCGGGGAGACGGGCTACGGGCTCGCCGCCGCCGTGGTCCGCCGGTGGTTCGGGATCCTCGAGGCCGATCCCGCCGAGGTCATCCTGCACAAGCTGCGGCGCGGCCTGCGGTGGTTCCGGCTGCGCACCGCGCGCGCCCGCGTCGGGCGCGAGGCCGCCAGCTTCGGGACCAGGGCCGCCGCGCTCGCGGGCGCCTCGCCGATCGCGACCCGGACCTCGTCCGTTCCCCTGAAGGGGCCGATCAGCTCCACCCGGAGCGGGCGCAGGGCGCCCAGCTCGGCCCGGTACGACGAGGACGATCTCGATCCTTCCCCGTCGCTGACGAGGCCGCTGGTCTCGAGCGACCTGGAGGACATCGTCGCCCGGGTGGCGGTCCTCCTCGGCGCGCGGCCCGCGCCGGCCGGGATCGTCGACGCCGCGGCGCGCGGCGGCGTTGCGGCGAGGCGCCGGATCTCCTTCGCGCTCGCGCAGATCGTCGGCTTCGCGCTCGAGCGGACGTCGATGGTGGTCGTCTGCGACGATCTCCAGTGGGCCGACGACGCCACGCTCGAGCTGCTCGAGGAGCTCATGGCGCACGCCGACGGGCTCCCGCTCTGCGTCGTCTGCGCGGCGCGCCCCGAGCTCTACGAGCGGCGCCCGGACTGGGGGATGGGCAAGGAGGCGTACCTCCGCCTCGACGCGGCCCCGCTCGCGCGGCGGCACACCGAGGAGATGATCCGGGACCGGCTCCGCCGCGTCCCCGACCTCTCGCCCGAGCTCGTGCGCCTGCTCGCCGAGCGCGCCGAGGGCAACCCGCGCACGCTGGAGGAGATGCTCCAGCTCCTCGTGGACGCCGGCGCCATCGAGGCGCAGGGGGACGTGTGGCGCATCCGCGAGGAAGCGCTCGGCACGCTGAGCCTGCCGCCGACGGTGCTGGGCGTCGTCCAGGCCCGCCTCGACCGGCTGGACGCGGATGCGCGCGGCGTGCTCGCCCAGGCCGCCGTCGTCGGCAGGACGTTCTGGGAGGGCGCGATCGAGCGGCTCCGGAGCGACGCGCCGCAGGGGCGCTCGCCGATGACGAGCGAACGCCTGCTCGCGGAGCTCCAGGACCTCGATCCGCCGTTCTCGGTGCGCCACGGGGGCGGCACGTCCACGGCCGAGCTGCTCGCGCGCCTGTGCGAGCGGCAGCTGATCCGGCTCCGCTCGCCGGCGCAGTTCCCGGGCGAACGCGAGTACGTGTTCACGGAGCAGGCGACGTGCGAGGTCGCCTACGAGATGTTGAGCCTCAAGGTCCGGCGGCGGATCCACCTCCTCGTCGCCGATTGGCTCGAGCAGCGGGCCGCGGGCGACGCGGGCGCGGCGCTCCTGGCCTACCACTACGACCGGGGCGGCGATCTCCGGGCGGCGGCGGCGGCGTACGCCCGCGCCGCGGCGCACGCCGCCGCGGTCGGCGAGGGCGCCGAGGCGCTGCGCCACGAGGCGCGGGCGCGGCAGCTCACGGACGAGAGCGAGGCCGACGAGGCCTAGCTGCGCCTGCGCCTAGCTGCGCCCTCCGCGCGCCCTCGGGAGCCGCGCGCCGGACACGAGCAGCGCGTGGCGCAGGGCGTGCTCCAGCTCGCCGAAGGTCTCGAACGTCCGTGTGTCGCCGCCGAGCTCCACGATGGCCCGCGCGACCGCCGGGGAGATGCCCGAGAGGAGGCAGCGGCTGCCGAGCAGGCTCGCGGCGCGGGCCACCTGGAGCAGGTGATCGACCGTCGGCGCGTCCACGTCCTCCACGCCGGTGAGGTCGAGCACCGCGAAGTGCGCCTGCGTGCGGACGATGTCGCCGAGCAGCTTCTCCATGATCTGCGTGGCCCGGGCGCCGTCGAGCGCGCCGATGATCGGCAGCACGAGCACGCCCTCCCACGCCTTGATGATCGGCGTCGACAGCGCGCGGATCGCCTCCTGCTGCTGGCGCAGGACGCTCGCGGTCCGCTCGCGCTCGGCGTTCTCCTCGGCGAGCATCCGGTTCTTGCCCTCGAGCTCCTCGGCGTACGCCTCGAGGCGCTCGATCGACTGGCGCAGCTGGTCCTCGAGCCGCTTGCGATCGGTGGTGTCCCGCATCGTCACGGCGACGCCGTCCTGGATCGGCACCACCTGGTGGTGCACCCAGGTGCGCGGGCGCGCCGCGTCGGCGGGCGCGGGCAGGAGCACCTCCTCCTCGAGCGCCGCGCCCTTCCTGACGACGCGCAGGCACTTCTCGAGGAGGACGTCGGCCTCCAGCGAGTGGTCGAGCTCCGAGAGCCGCTTGCCGAGCAGCTCCTCGCGCGGCATCGCGAGCATCGCCGCGGCGCGCGCGTTGAGCCCGGTGATCACGAGGTCGGCGACCTCCTCGCTCTCGTCGCGCCGGGAGGTCATCGTGAGGAACGCGTCCATGCTGGCCTCTACGGCCGCGTGGAACCGCGCCTCGCTCTCCCGGCGCTGCTCCTCGGCGCGACGGCGCTCGGTGATGTTCTCGGTCACGACGAGCACGTTCGTGACCTCGCCGTCGCCGCCGATCGCGCTCAGGTGGTGCGCGTACCACGCCCGCCCGCCGTTCGCCCCGACGCCGACCACCTCGAAGTGCGCCCGGCCGCCCGTCTGGAGCACGGCCTGGATCGCCTGCCGCACGGCGTCGTGGTGCTCCGGCGGCGTGAAGTCGTAGAAGCTCCGGCCGAGGAAGCTCTCCTGCCGCACCCCTGGGGGCGGCCGGTTCGCGGAGACGACGCGCGCGTCCTTGTCGACGACGGTCAGGTAGTACGGGATGCCCTCGTAGAGGGCGCGCATCTTCTCTTCCGACTCACGGAGCGCCAGCTCGGCCGCCTTGCGCCGCGTCACGTCGCGCGCGACGAAGTAGACGACGCCCTCGTCGAGCGCGAGCATCGCGTTCCACTCGAGCCACCGGTGCGAGCCGTCCTTGCAGAGGAAGCGGTTCTCGTAGGTGAGCGCCTGCGCGCCGGTCGAGAAGGTGTCCGTCTCCGAGAGCGTGCGCGCCTTGTCCTCGGGGTGGATGAACTCGACGTACGGCCGCGACATCAGCTCCTCGCGGCTGAAGCCGAGCGTGCGCTCCCACGAGGGGCTGAGCTCCTTGAAGCGCCCGTCGAGCGTCGCGATCCCGAGCATGTCGACGGCGAGCGCGTAGAGCCGCCGCTGCTCCTTGTCCTCCTCGCGCACGAGCGCGCGCAGGATCGGCCTCCCCCCGTCCGGGAGGGCGAGGCGCGCGAGCTGCGTGTCGGCCTGGATGACGCCCCCGCCCGGCCGCCGGTAGACCCAGCGAAACCGCTGCGGCAGCCCGCGGCCCGCGGCGTCGATCCGCTGCCGCAGCCCCTCCGCGGAGGCCTGCCCGTCCGGCTGCTGGAGCGGCGAGAGGCTCGCGAGATCGCGCCCCGTGAGCGCCCCCGCGGCCCCCGCGAGCAGCCGCGTCGCGCTCGTGTTCGCGTCGATCACGCGGCCGTCCTCGAGGAGCAGGAGCGCGTCCTCGGCCGCCTCGAACGCGGCGCGGTAGAGATCGCGCTGGCTCATCGTCGGCCCCGCCTGCGGCGAGGAGCGCCGCGCTGCCGGGTTGTCCTCTCGAGCTCGATCGTCAATCAGCACCTCAGAGCGGCCGCCGGCACCCCCGCTCTGTCGCTGCCGCAGCCCGCCACTATGCAGGAACCCTCGGGGGAGATCGAGGACCACGCGCCAGCGGGCGCGCGGCGTCCGTGTGGCGCGCGGCGTCCGCCGCCGGCTCGCGTCATTCGCGGCGTTTGTTGCGCCCGCCACACGCCGGCCGCATCTGTCCTCGACGCGAGCCGCCGCTGTCGTGTTCGCCGGTCATCGCGAGGGGCGCGCGGCTTGCGCGGCGTGCGTCGCCCGTGTGCTGCCCCGTGGACGTCGTGGTAGCGTCGTCCTCGTGTCGCAGCGGTTTCTTCCTGCACGGCCTGCCGGTGAGCGCGTTCTGCGGGGCGCGGGGGGCGCGCGATGATCTCGGAGGCGTGTGGGCTCTGTGCCTGGCCGGAGACCCTCGGGGTCGAGGACGTGCAGCGGCACAAGGGCGCGCTCATCGACGTGGCGCTCAGGATGCGCGCCGAGGGCAAGGAGCCGCTCGCGCGCGTGGCCTTCCGGGGCGCGCTCTACTGGCAGCGCTGGCTCCTCGCGAAGGAGCCGGGCCTGCACGAGGAGGCGCGCGTCGTCTCCGGCCTCGAGTTCGCGCGCGAGGCCGGCGACTGGAAGGAGGCCGATCGCCTCATCGCCCACGCCGACGCGTCGAGCGCGCTCGCCGAGCTGCCGTTCGTCGAGCACTGGAAGAAGCTCATCGCGCAGCACTTGCCGGAGCAGGTCAGCGACGAGCACGAGCTGGAGGAGGCCTTCCAGGAGTTCCGCAAGCACCCGAGCGAGGAGGCCGCGGAGAAGGTGAGGAGCTGCGCGACGAGCATCGCGCCGCTCGGCTCGCCGGTCCCGGTGCACACGATCCTCGCGCGGGTCGCGACGGATCTCGGTCAGACCGACGAGGCCGAGTTCCACCTCGCCGCGCTCGTGGTCTGCCGCCCCCTCTGGATCCCCTACGTGGTGCAGCTGGCCGAGCACCAGGCGAAGCTCGATCTCCCGCGTGCCCTCCGCTCGATCGAGGCCGCCCGCTGCCTCTTCGGTCCCGACTTCTGGCTCCCTCTCTGAGCGGCGGTCACCCGCACAGGAGACGGGTCCAGATCGGCGTTTTCGGCGCGCAAGCGCACGAAAGGGCGCTGAGCACCGAAAACGCCGAGATGGGCCCGTATCCGAAGCGGGTGACCGTCGCTCGCGTCAGGCGCTGGCCGCGAGCGTGCGCATCCAGCCGCTGATCCGCGTGCCCGCCGGCTTGGGCCAGCCCATCTTCGCGAACCGCTCGAGGAGCTGCGGCGTGTGGTCGCCGGTCCGGCTGTCCTTGAAGGACGCCCGCGCCGCGTCGAGCTCCCGGGCCGCCTCGTGGAACCGCCCCTCGTGGTACGCGAGCCACGCGAGCGTCAGGTGCCGGTGCTGCCGCGGCTCCGCCTCCGCGAGCGCCACCGCCTCGCACGCCACGAGGTGCTCGCGCGCCTGCTCCGCGTCCCCGCGGTGGAGCGCGATCTGCGCGAAGAGCAGCCGCGCCTCGACGAGCCCCCACGGGTCCGCCAGCGTCTCGTAGAGCCTGCCGGCCGCGAGCGCGTGCTCCTCGGCGAGCTCCGGCGCGCCCGCGTCGAGCGCCACCATCGAGAGGAGCCGCTCGCACCCCGCCTCGCCGCGCGGGTTCGCGAGATCCCGGAAGCTCTGCCGCGCCGCGATCGCGCCCGCGCGCGCCGCCTCGAAGCGGCCGAGGCGGTGCTCCACGTGCGAGAGCGTCAGGTCGCACTGCGCGAGCCCGAGCCGGTAGCCGATCCCGTCGAAGTCGGCGCGCGCCGTCGTGAGCAGCGCCCGCGCCGCCTCGGAGAGGGCCCCGGCCTGCTCGACCATGCTCTGGAGCAGCAGGCACTGCGCCCGGCCGAGGCGATCGCCGACCTCGAGGAACCGCGCCTCCCCCGACGCGAGCACCGCCCGCGCCCGCGCGTGCTCGCCGAGCTGGAAGTCGATCTCCCCGAGCAGCACCTCGCACTGCGCCTGCCCGTGCCGGTGGCCGATCTCGTCGAAGATCGCGTGCGCGCGCGCCACGAGCCGCCGCCCCTGCGCCTCCGCGCCGACGTCCGACGCGATGTGCCCGAGCAGGCGCAGGCAGTGCGCCTGGTTCTCCCGGTCGCCGGCGTGCTCGAAGATGCGCCGCGCCTCCTCCGCGTCGCGCCGCGCCTCGTCGAGCCTGCCCGCCAGCCGCAGCGCCTCGGACCGGAAGCGCAGCTGCGTCCCGAGCCGCGTCCCGGTCAGCACGGGCCGCGACTCCACGCCGCCCCGGAGGCCCGGCCGCGAGTCGCTGCCGCCCGGCAGCTTGCCGTCGAGCACCGCGAGGTCGCGCAGCGTCGCCGAGATGTCGCGCGAGCTCTGCCAGTGCGCCGCCACGTGCGCGTGCATGAGCTCCGCCGCCTCGTCGGTGTCGCCCGCGCGCAGCAGGTTGACCACGCGGTGCCGGAGGATGCGGCGGCTCGACGCCGCCGGGTGCGCCCCGAGCGCGTCGGCGGCGGCGCGGAACACGCGGGCGGCGTCCGGCTCGAGGAACAGCTGCGAGAGGAGGTGCTCCTGGAGCAGCGCGTGCGGCCAGCGCAGGCGGTCGCCCACGGCGAGCAGGATCTGCGCGCGCTGCATCGCCGCGATCGCGCGGTCCGCGGGCACGTCGAGCGCCTCGAGCAGCGCGCGCAGGATCTCGCGCCGGATGTCGCCGCCGAGCGCCGCGGCGGCGCGCGCGCCGCACCGGAGCTCCGCGGGCAGCGCCGCGAGCCGCTCCTCCCAGAGGTCGGCGGTCGTCGACGCCTGCACGGCCATCGACGCCCGCGGCACGAAGTACTTGCCCGCGCGGAGCTGGAGGTGGCCGCCGCCGGCCCACGCGTGGAGCAGCTGCAGCGCGAAGAGCGGGTTCCCCTTGCTCCGGGCCGTCGCCGCCTCGGCCGCCGCGTCGTCGAGCGGCAGCGTCTCCCGGAGCAGCGCGTGCGTCTGCACGGGGTTCAGCGGCGCGACGTCGAGCCGCTCCCCGCCGTACGCCGCGAGCGCGCCCTCGACCCGCCGCGCCGCCACCGGATCGCACTCGACCGCCTCGCTCCGCACGGTCGCCACGACGAGCAGCCCGAGGTTCGGCGCGTCGCGGTGGAGCGTGAGCAGCCCCTCGAACGTCGTCGACGACGCGTAGTGCAGGTCGTCGAGCCAGAGCAGCACCGGCCGATCGCGGCCGATCCGCTCCAGGGTCTTGCGGATGATCAGCCAGCGGAGCTCGGGGCGGTCCAGCCGGAAGCGCTTCCCTGTCGGCCCGACCGCCTCGCTCCCCGGGGGCGACGGCCTGATCCACTCGCCCGTCGCCGCGACCCACGTCTTGCCGACCTCGTCCTCGGGCGGGATCTCCCAGAGGTTCATCAGCACCTTCTCGACGATCTCGCGCTCGGCCCGCTCCAGCCGGTAGTGCTGGGTGACCGCGCCGAGCACGCCGTCGAGCGGCGCCGCGATCCGCCGGTAGCGCGCGCGCAGCGGCACCATGAGCGCCCGCTCGTGGACCTCCTCGCAGAGCCACTCGGCGAGCCGGCTCTTGCCGACGCCGGCCTCGCCCGCGAGCAGGATGAACCGGTGCATCGGCTTCGGGGCGTCGACCATCTCGGCCACGACCTCCATGAGGCGCGCGCGCTCGCCGGTGCGCGCGACGAACGGGCTCGGCCGGAGCGCGAGCAGCCCGGTCGTCGTCACCGACGGCGGCGGGTCCTCGTCTGGAGGCTCGCAGAGCTCGGGCGTGAGCAGCTCCTTGCGGCTCGGCGGCAGCCGGCCGCTCGTCAGGAGCGCGACCGGCAGCGGCGTGGCGGCCGCGTTGCTGCGCGGCTCGAAGCGCTTCCAGACCCGCCGCGCGTCGCCCGCGAAATCGAACCTGTGCCACGGCCGCTTCGCGAGCAGCCGCTTCGCGAATTTCGCGACGTCGCCGGGCACGCCCGGCGGCAGCGGCAGATCCGGGATCGGCGCGCTCCGGTGCTGCTGGAGGAGCTCGTCGTTCGTGCCGTCGTAGACCTCGCCGCCGGCGAGCAGGGCGTACAGGATGCAGCCGAGCGCGTAGAGGTCCGTCGGCGGCCCGACGTGCGGCGCCGCGAAGCGGATCTGCTCCGGCGCCATCCACCCCGGGGTGCCGGCGCCCCAGCGCACGGTCGGCTCGCTCGCCCGCGAGCCGTCGAGCCGGTGGTCGACCCGGTCCTGGATCAGCCAGGCGAGCCCGAGGTCGAGCACGTGCACGAGGGGCGGCTCGCCGCCGTGCTGCACATCGACGAGGACGTTCGAGGGCTTGAGGTCCCCGTGGATCACGCCCCGCGCGTGCGCGTGTGCGAGCGCGCCGAGGACCTGATCGATGACGCTCCAGATGATCGGCCAGGGCAGCGGCTCCTCGAGCCGGGCGAGGTAGAGCCACTCGTGGAGCGACCGCCCCGGGACGGCGTCCATGACGAGGTAGGGCGTCCCGTTGCTGAGGGTCCCGAAGTCGCGGGCCTTGACGAGCGCCGGGTGCGAGAGCCCGGCGAGCGCCCGGGCCTCCTCCTGGAACCACCACGCGTCCTCGGGGCGCGCGGCCGCGCCCGGCCGGTCGAGCAGCTTCAGCGCGACGCGCTCGTCGATCACGAGATCGCGGCAGAGATAGACGACCCCCATCCCGCCGCGGCCGAGCTCGCGGCGGACCTGGTAGCGACCGGCCAGGATCGTGCCCGGTAGAAATCCTTCGGACATGGCGGTGAGCGGTCCCGATGATAGCCGTGCCCGCGGGGCCCGGTAGGCTCATCTCGCGTGGGCGTCCGGCCCGAGTTCGCCGTGTCGCGAACCTGGAGGGATGCTAGGTTGCTCTCATGAATGCCGCGGTCCGCGTGCTCGCGTTCGCAGGCGCGAGGGATGTGCTCGGCGCCGGAGAGGTGGCGCTGCCGCTGCCAGGCCCCTGCACGGCGGCGGAGCTCCTGGAGCAGGTCTGCGCACGTTATCCGGGGCTCGTCCCCTACAAGGGCTCGATCCGGGTGGCGGTGAACGGCGTGTATGCGACGCCGAGCGATCCGGTAGGTTTCGGTGACGAGGTGGCCCTCATCCCCCCGGTGGCGGGCGGCTAGGGCAGGTCGAGAGCAGCTCCATGTCGTCTTCTTCGTTCGGCTCGTACGGCTCGTTCGGCCTCGATCCAGCGCGCCCCCCGGGCGAAGCGCCGGCGGAGCGGCGGCGGTCGCTGCCGGTCGTCGGCGGCGGGGTGGGGGGGCGCCGCGCCGCCGCCCTGATCCCGTACCGCGGCGGCGCTCTGGACGCGCCGGCCGCGCACGCGGGGCCCGCGCCGCGGAGCGTGCGCATCTCGGTCACGGATCGCTGCGATTTCGCGTGCACCTACTGCCGCCCGTCGCGCCACGACGGCTACGCCGACGGCCGGCTCATGACGGCGGCCTGGCGCACGATGTTCGAGGCGCTGCGCGACGCTGGCATCCGGCGGGTCCGCCTGACGGGCGGCGAGCCGCTGCTCCACCCCGAGATCGTGTCCATCGTCGCGTGCCTCGCCTCGCTCGGCTTCGAGGATCTGGCCCTGACGACGAACGCCTCGCAGCTCGCGCGGCTCGCCGCGCCGCTGCGGGACGCCGGGCTGCACCGCCTGAACGTCTCGATCGACACGCTCGACCCGCAGCGCTTCCGCGAGGTGACTCGCGGCGGCGAGCTCGCCCGGGTGCTGGACGGGATCAGCGCCGCGATCGCGGCGGGGTTCACGTCGATCAAGCTGAACACCGTCGTCCTGCGGGGCGTGAACGACGACGAGATCGAGCGGATCGCGCTGTGGGCCTGGGAGCGGCGGATGGTCCCGCGGTTCCTCGAGGTGATGCCGATCGCCGAGGGCGCGAGGCTGGTCGGCGAGCACCTCGTCACGGCGGCCGAGATGAGGGCGCGGCTCGCCGCGCACCTCGTCGAGGAGGAGGCGGTCGCCGACCCGGGCCTCGGCCCGGCCCGGTATGTCCGCGCCCGCCGCGACCCGTCGCTCCGCGTCGGGTTCATCACGGGCACGAGCGACACCTTCTGCGAGAGCTGCGATCGCCTGCGCGTCTCGTCGACTGGCGTGCTCCGGCCGTGCCTCGCCACGGAGGATGGCGTCGACGCCTCGCGCGAGGCCAGGGACGGCGACCGGGCGGCGATCGGCCGGCGGCTCGACGAGGCGTGGCGCCTCAAGCCGGACGGCAAGGTCTGGAAGGGCTGCACCGAGGAGACGGCGTCCTCGGTGTCGATCCGCGCGATCGGGGGCTAGCCCGTTCGCGGCGCCGGCGCACGGTTCGGCTTTTGGTCCTTCGGGTCGCCGTGTCAGATTCCGGATCGATGTCGCGAACCCCTGATCGCCCCGAGGGCGAAGCGCTCTCGACCCACCTTTCCCCGAGCGGCGAGGCCCGCATGGTGCCCGTCGAAGGCAAGCCAGTGACGCACCGCCGCGCGGTCGCGTCGGGCGCGGTGCTCATGCGCCCGGAGACGATCGCGCGGGTGGCGCGCGCCGACGCGCCGAAGGGCGACGTGCTCGCCGCGGCGCGGATCGCCGGGATCATGGCGGCGAAGCGCACGCCGGAGCTCATCCCGCTCTGCCACGGGATCGCGCTGACGCACGTCGCGGTCGAGCTCGACGTGGACGAGCCGGGCGCGGCGATCCGGGTGACCGCCGCCGCGGAGGCGCTCGATCGCACCGGGGTCGAGATGGAGGCCATGGTGGCGGTGAGCGCCGCGTGTTTGACGATCTACGACATGCTGAAGGGGATCGATCGCGAGATGGTGATCTCGGACATCAAGCTCCTGGAGAAGAGCGGCGGTCGCTCCGGTCATTTCCAGCGGAGCGCGCCGTGAGCCGGATCCGCACCGAGCCGCTCCGCCTCGACGAGCTCATCGAGGCCGTGTCGCATCCGGGCGCCGGCGGCATCGCCACGTTCCTGGGCGTGGTCCGCGACGTCAACGACGGCCGGGCCGTGTCCCTGCTGGAGTACGAGGCCTACGGGACCATGGCCGAGGCCGAGCTCGAGCGGATCCTCGCCGAGATCGCCGCGGAGATCCCCGGCGTGCGTGTTGCGGCGACCCACCGCGTGGGCGCGCTGCGCGTCGGCGACGTCGCCGTGGCCTGCGCCGCGAGCGCGCCGCACCGAGGCGAGGCGTTCCGGGGTTGCCGCCTGCTCATCGACCAGATCAAGGCGCGCCTGCCGATCTGGAAGCGCGAGCACGGCCCGGACGGCCCCTACTGGGTGGGATGGGAGGACGCCCGCTGCGGCGTCGACGAGCACGGCCACGGGGGCCACGAGCACGGCCACGGCCACGAGCACGGCCACGGCCACGAGCACGGCCACGGCCACGAGCACGGCCACGGCGGATCGTCCTCTCGCTAAAACCTCGTCGACCAGGCTCATCCGTCCCTGAGGACGAGAGGCCTGCCGCGAGGGGGCTCGCCGCGCGGTGCGCGGGACAGGGCGTTGTTTGAGCCCAATGACGCCCTGTCTTCGGCGTGCGAAGCGCGCCGGAGACAGGGCGTCCCGGCGAGTTCGCCCTGTCCCGCGCGCCGCGCGGCGAGCCCCCTCGCGGCAGGCCCCCCCGCTCGGCAAGACCTTAGGCGACGAGCTACTACCGCAGCCGCAGCCGCTCCAGGTCCGGCGGCGGCGGCGTCGTGGAGAGCGGATCGTTCTCCCGCAGGCGGTTGTTGTGCCGGATGTCCGTCCCCTTGACGAGGAAGACGACCGACTCCGCGATGTTCATCGCGTGATCGGCGATCCGCTCGAGGTACTTCGCGATCGACTGGATCCGCGTGGCCCGGTACACGGTGCTCGGGTCGCGGCTCATGGTGAGGAGCACCTCCTGGAAGATCCGGGCGTAGTGCTCGTCGATGACGTCGTCGCGGGTCAGGAGCTGCTTTGCCCGGTCGCAGTCGCGGGCGACCAGCGCGTCGAGCGCCTCGTGCACCACCTCGATCGCCTCGTCCGAGAGGCCCTGCAGCTCGGACGCCGGCGCGAGCGGCGGCTCCTCGTTGAGCTCCTGCACCCGCTCACAGACGTTCACCACCAGATCGCCGATCCGCTCCAGGTCGGTGACGATCTTGAGCGCCGTCGTGACGAAGCGCAGGTCGGAGGCGACGGGCTGGCGCGTCGCCAGGATCCGCATGCAGAGCTCGTCGACCTCGCACTCCAGGCTGTTGATCCGGCGGTCGAGCCGGATGGTCGCCTTGGCGAGCCCCGTGTCGCGCGTCGCGAGCGCGGTCGAGCCCTTCTGGATCATCTCCTCCACCAGGCTGCCCATGAGCAGCAGCTTCTCGCGAAGCGTCCGTAGCTCGTGCTCGTAGACCTTGCTCGTATGCGACGTCGGCATGAAATCCCCGCTCCCCTCAGCCGAACTTGCCGGTGACGTAATCTTCCGTCTTGCTTTCCTTCGGGTTGGTGAAGATCGTCTGTGTCCTGTCGAACTCCACCAAGTCTCCCATGTAGAAGAAAGCCGTGTAGTCAGAGCATCGTGCGGCCTGTTGCATGTTGTGTGTGACGAGCACGCAGGTATAGCGCTCCTTCAGCTCGTCGATGAGCTCCTCGATGCGCGCGGTCGCGATGGGATCGAGCGCCGAGCACGGCTCGTCCAGCAGGATGACCTCCGGCTCGACCGCGAGCACCCGCGCGATGCAGAGCCGCTGCTGCTGGCCGCCGGAGAGCGAGAGCCCGGACTGATCGAGCTTGTCCTTCACCTCGTCCCAGAGCGCCACCTGACGCAGGCACTTCTCGACGAGACCGGTCGGATCCTTGACCGAGATGCCGTTCAGCTTGTGTCCGGCAAGGACGTTCTCGCGGATGGACATCGTGGGGAACGGGTTGGGCTTCTGGAACACCATACCGACGCGGCGGCGCAGTCGAACCGGATCGACAGCCTTGTCATAGATGTTCACGCCGTCAATCATCACAGACCCCTTCGCCGTCGCCCCGGGCACCTGCTCGTGCATCCGGTTGAGACAGCGAAGGAACGTCGACTTGCCGCACCCGGACGGGCCGATCACCGCGGTCACACGGCCGTCCGGGATGTCGAGCGTGATGTCGTGGATAGCGTGGAACTTGTGAAAATAGGCGTTCAGCCGGGTGACGCTGATCTTCGCTGGCGGCGCGTCGGCGTCGGGCTCCGGAGAACGGCGGTCGCTTCCGTCCGCGTCGGCCGGCAGGCGGCGGCTGCTGTTCTCTGCACTGTACGGCCTGTCCAGAGGGCTCATCGAAGGTGCCTTCATCGCGCTTTGACGCTCCGGGACGTGGCTATGCGAGCGATCAGGTTCAGAAAGAAGACGAGGAGGATCAGCACGAGCGCGGCGGTCCAGGCCTCCTGCTGCCACTTCGCGTAGGGCGAGGTCGCGCCGCGCCAGATCTGCACGGGCAGCGACGCGATGGGGCGGTCGACGGCGAAGCTCCAGTACGCCGAGCCGAGCGCCGTGAGCAGCACCGGCGCGGTCTCGCCGGCGATGCGGGCGACGGCGAGCATCACGCCGGTCCCGATGCCCGGCGAGGCCGTCCGGAGCACGACGAGCAGGCTCGTGCGCCACTCCGGGACGCCGAGCGCGAGCGACGCCTCGCGGAGGTGCGCGGGCACCAGCTTGAGCAGCTCCTCCGTCGTCCGGGTCACCGTCGGCAGCATCACGATCGCGAGCGCGACGCCCCCGGCGAGCGCGGAGAAGCGCTTCATCGGGACCACGACCAGCGCGTAGACGAACACGCCGATGGTGATCGACGGGACGCCGCCGAGCACGTCGGCGATGAACCGGATGGCGCTCGCGAGCTTGCCCCGCCCGATCTCGGCCAGGTAGATGCCGGCGAGGATGCCAGTCGGCAGCCCGATGCAGCAGGCGATGCCGATCAGCATGAGCGTGCCGACCACGGCGTTGCCCATGCCGCTGTGCTCCTCGCCGACGGGCTTCGGCAGCTGGGTGAAGAAGTCGACGGAGAGCCCGCTGAGGCCCCGGCCGACGACGTAGATGAAGATCAAAAACAGCGGGATCAGGACGACCACGGCGCTCGCCACGCAGAGCGACGCGAAGAAATGGCTGCGCGCGCGGCGGAGGCGCTCGCCGGGGGCGGGGGCGAGCAGGGTGCGCCGCGCGGCGCGCGGGGCGTCCGACGCGCGCGCGGCGGGGGGGAAGCTCTCGCTGCTCATGCGCGCCGCTCCAGCCGGTTCTTGGTCGAGTTCACGAGCCACCGGGCGAACAGGTTGAGGAGGAGGGCCACCCCGAAGAGCAGCAGCGCGATCTCGGAGAGCGCCGACACGTAGATGTCGCTGGGCGCCTCGACGAACTCGTTCGCGATGACGCTCGCCATCGAGTACCCGGGCTGGAAGATCGACGCGCTCACCTGCGGGCGGTTGCCGATCACCATGGTCACCGCCATCGTCTCGCCGAGCGCCCGGTTGAGCCCGAGGATGATCGCGCCGATGATGCCCGAGCGCGCCGACGGGAGGACCGCGTAGCGGATCGTGTCCCAGGCCGACGCGCCGAGGCCGACCGCCGCCTCGCGGTGCAGCTGGGGGACCGCCTGCATCACCTCGCGCGAGACCGAGGTGATCGTCGGGACGATCATGATCGCGAGGATGACGCCCGCCGCGAACATGCCGAAGCCGAGCGGCGGACCCTCGAAGAGGGGCAGGTAGCCGAAAACCTTGATGATGGGCGGCTGGACCGTGTCCCTGAGCCACGGCACGAGGTTGGCCATGCCCCAGAAGCCGTAGACGACGCTCGGGATCGCCGCGAGCAGCTCGACCATGAAGCCGAGCGGCCGCCGGATCCGGTGGGGGGCCAGGTCCGAGAGGAAGATCGCGAGGCCCAGGGAGACGGGCACCGCGAGCACGATCGCGATCAGCGAGGAGACGACGGTGCCGTAGATGAACGGCAGCGCGCCGAACTCCTCGCGCGCAGGATCCCACACGGTGCTGGTGAGGAACGCGAGGCCGAACTTGTCGAGCGAGAGCTGCGACGACCGGACGAGCTGCAGCACCATCAGCCCCGGCACGGCGAGCACCGTCAGGCCGAACAGCGTCAGGATGGCGCGGAACGCTCGATCCGGGCCGCGCGCGCTGCGTGCCGCGTCGGCCGCGGCCTCGGACGAGGCGGCTTGTTCCAGCGGGACTTCTACCGTGCTCATGGGCTTATCCTGCGCTCCGGGGCGGCGAACGGCACGCCGGCCGCTCGCGCCGCGGGACGTTGTCCTTGGGGGGTTGCTATGGGGCGAGCAGGGGCTTGCCGTCAGGGCCAGCCAGCGAGGCGAGCTTCTTGTTGACCTTCTCCACGACGGCCGCAGGCAGCGGCGCGTAATGGAGATCGTTGGTGAACTTCTGGCCGTCTTGTACCGCCCATTTCAGGAAGCTGGCGAGCACCTTCCCCTTCGCGGCGTCCTTCTGCTCCTGGTACGCGAGGATGTACGTGAAGCCGGCGATGGGATACGCGTCCTCGCCCTCGGCGTTGACGAGCGAGATCCGGAGGTCGTCCGGAATCTTGGCGGCGGCGCCGGAGCCCGCGGCCGTCGTGCTCTCGAGCGACGGGGCCACGAATTTGCCGCTCTGGTTCTTGAGCGAGGCGAACGTGAGCTTGTTCTGCATCGCGTACGCGAGCTCGATGTACCCGATCGACGCCGGCGTGCTCGAGATCAGGGCGGAGACGCCGTCATTGCCCTTGGCGCCGAGGCCACCAGGCCAGTTGACGCTGGTCCCGGTGCCGGGCCCGCTCTTCCACTCCGGGCTCACCGCGCTCAGGTAGTCGACGAAGATCTTGGTCGTCCCGCTGCCGTCCGAGCGGTGGACGGTCGCGATGTCCTTGTCGGGGAGCTTCACGTCCGGGTTCTCCTGCTGGATGGCCGGGTCGTTCCACTTCTTGATCTTCCCGAGGAAGATGTTCGCGGCCGCCTCCGGCGTGAGCTTCAGGCCGGATTGCACGCCCTCGAGGTTGTACGTCAGCACGACCGCGCCGAGGCAGGTCGGCAGGTGCAGGATGCCAGCCGCCTTCGCGAGCTGCTCCTCGGTCATCGGCGCGTCGCTGGCGCCGAAGTCGACGGTCCGCTCGGTGATCTGCCGGATCCCGCCCCCGGAGCCGATGGACTGGTAGTTGATCTTGACCTTGGGGTTGGCTTTCTGGAACTCAGAGATCCATTTGGTATAGAGAGGGTAGGGGAATGTCGCACCTGCGCCCGTGAGGGCGACCTCCCCGTCCGCGGTTGGCTGCGGTGAGGAGCTCTTCCCCGAGCCGGGAAGGGAGCCAGCCTCTTGGGGAGCGTCGGATCGGCCGCATGCGGCGGCCAGGAGGAACATCGCCAGGGTGAGCAGAATTCTAGCCATGCGCCGTAAGGCGTAATCGAATTCTGTGTCGGTTGTGTGTCAGCAGGGTGGAAGGGCGAGTACCGGAATTTCCTGATTCCGTGCGGCTCAGGCGGCGCGCGCGAGGCGGACGGTGAACTGGGTGCCACGGCCGATCGCGCTCTCGACCTCGATCGAGCCGTTCATCAGCTCGACCAGGTGCTTCACGATCGCGAGGCCGAGCCCCGTGCCGCCGAGATCGCGCGAGCGGCCGGCGTCGACGCGGTAGAACCGCTCGAAGATGCGACCCAGGTGGTGGGGCGGGATGCCGGGGCCGTCGTCGGCGACGGCGATCGTCACCTGCTGGTCGACCGAGCGCGCCTTGACCGTGACGTGCGCGCCCTCGCCGGCGTACTTGATGGCGTTGTCGAGCAGGTTCATGAGCACCTGCTCGAGCGCGCGGCGATCGCACCGCGCGGGCGGCAGCGCGGCGGCGTCGACCGTGAGCGTGACCCGGCGCCGGCGCGCCGCCTCGGCGAGCAGCTGCGCTACGTGGTCGATGGCGGGGGCGACGTCGAGCTCCGACAGCGCCAGGCGGAAGCTCTTCGCCTCGATCTTCGAGAGGTCGAGCAGGTCGTCGACGAGGTGGCGGAGGCGCTTCGCGTGCCGGTCGATCACGTCGACGAACTCGGCAGCCTCGTGGGGATCCTGGAGCGCGCCGAGCTGCAGCGTCTCGGCCGCGGTGCTGATCGCGGTGACCGGCGTCCGCAGCTCGTGCGACACGTTGGCGACGAAGTCGGTCCGGATCGTCTCCAGCCGCCGGAGATCGGTGACGTCGTGGAAGACCGCGATGAGGCCCGGCTCGGCGGGCGTCCCGTCGAGATCCGCGGCCATGACGTCGCGCGCGTCGCGTGCGTCACGTGCGTCATGTCCAATGAGCGCCGGGCTCTTGCGGCGCGACACGCGCACGAGCAGCCGCCTCGGCAACGTCCGCCCGAGCTCGACCTCGACGTCGACCGGCTCGTCCCGGCTGCCGGCGAGCTGGATCGCCTCGGTGAGCCGCGCGTTGCGGATCGCCTCGATGACCGAGCGGCCGAGCGCGTCGTCCCCGAGCAGGGCCATCGCGCGCAGCGCCCGGTTGGCGAGCAGGATCCGCCCGTCGCGGTCGAGCACGAGGACGCCCTCGCTCATGCCGTCGAGGATGCCCGCGATGAGGTCGCGCTCCGTCCGGGCCTCCGCGATGGAGCGGGAGAGCTCGCTCGTGAGGTGGTTCAGCGCGCGCGCGAGCTGGCGCAGCTCGCCCGAGCCGCGCAGGGGCGCGCGCGTCGACAGGTCGCCCTCGGACATCGCCAGCGCGAAGCGGGTCAGCCGCCGGATCGGGCGCGTGATGAAGAACGTGGTCGCGGCGCCGACCGAGATGGCGACGACGATCGCGGCGCCCATGCCGATCAGCAGGTGGCGCCGCGAGAGCTGGAGGGCCGCCTCGACGGCCGGGCGCGGGCTGCGCTCCGCGAGCAGCGCCGCCTCCATGTGGCGCGACGCGAGGCGCTCGATCGGGACGCCGGCGACGAGCAGGGCGGCCACCGTCGCTAGGACGAGCTTCGCGCCGATACCGAGCCGCCTCACCGCGATCATGCGCACCTGCTCACGCGACGTCGGGATCGGCGCGGAACCGGTAGCCGACGCCGCGGACGGTCTCGATGTAGTCGCCCGCCGCGCCGAGCTTCTCGCGGACCCGCTTCACGTGGGTGTCGACGTTGCGCGCGGTGACGTCGACGTGCGACCCCCACACCTCGTCGAGCAGGAGATCGCGCGAGAGCACCCGCCCGCGGCGATCGTAGAGCATCATGAGCAGGCGGAACTCGAGGGCCGTCAGCGCGATTTCGGCGTCCTGCACCCAGGCCCGGTGCGCGGCCCGATCGACGCGCAGGATCCCGAAGTCGAACTTCTCCGGGGCCGACGTCGGGCTCTCCGACCGCTTCAGGATCGCCCGGGCGCGCAGGATGAGCTCCCGCACGCTGAACGGCTTGACGACGTAGTCGTCGGCCCCGAGCTCGAAGCCGACGATCCGATCGATCTCCTCCCCCTTGGCCGTGACCATGATGACCGGGACCGCGGAGGTCTGAGGGTTCTGCTTGAGGCGGCGGCAGATCTCGGTGCCCGACATGTCCGGGAGCATGAGATCGAGCAGGACGAGATCGAACCGCTCCTCTTTGACGGCCCGGAGCGCGGTCTCCCCGCTCCCGGCGGAGACGACGTCGAACCCAGCTTGACGGAAGTTGTACGTGAGGACGCGCTGAAGGTCGCGCTCGTCCTCGACGATGAGCACGTGGCTCGGCATGGCGGATGTGTGTAGCAGCGCAATGTGACAGCTTCATGGCGATCGCGCGTGCCGCGCGGCGCGCTCGCGAGAGACGGAATGCGGCGGCGAGGACGTGAAGCGCGGAGGGCCGGAAAAGCGTCGAGGGCGGCGCGCGGGAGCATCCGGGCCGATTCGGACGTCGGCGGGGGACCCCCTGGACGTCGCCACGAGGCGGTCACGGATCCGGGCAGGGCAAGAGGGGGCAAGAGGCGATGCGAGCGCCGGGGAGCGCGGCGGCAGGCGGTCCGGGCGCTCGGAGCAGGGAAGCGCGCGCGGCGGCGCGGGGGAACGAAACGGGGACGCGGCGGAGGGGATGTGACGCGTGGCGCTTGCAAATCTCGGAGTTTTCGCCTAACTGGCCCGCCCATGGCCCTCGAGCGAACTCTGTCCATCATCAAGCCTGACGCCGTCGAAAAGAACAAAGCCGGCGCGATCATCGCCCGCCTGGAGCAGGAGGGCTTCACGATCAAGGCGCTGAAGCGCGTCCACCTCACCCGCGCGGAGGCGGAAGGCTTCTACGCCGAGCACCGGGGCCGCGGCTTCTTCGACGAGCTCGTGGCGTTCATGTCGCGGAGCCCCATCCTTGTGATGGCGCTCGAGCGCGAGGACGCCGTCGCGAAGTACCGCGAGGTCATCGGCGCGACCGACCCGGCCAAGGCCGCGGACGGCACCATCCGCAAGCTGTACGGCGCGAACGTGGGCGAGAACGCGGTCCACGGCTCCGACAAGACGTCGACGGCCGCGCGCGAGATCGCCTATTTCTTCGCGGGCTACGAGGTCGCTCCGAGCGCGACGACCTGATGCTGAGCGAGCGGCTCGCGGCTGCGCTCGGCGCGGCGCGGGACGGCGCTGCCGGCATCGAGAGCTTCGCGCACCTGCTCGGCTCGCGCCGCGTCGGCCCGCGCGGGGTCGCCCTCGCGCTGCCGGAGGTGCACGAGGGGGGCGCGGCGCTCGTCACCGCCCTCGACAGCCTCTCCGCGGCGGTCCGCGACGGCTTCGTCGAGACGGCGGACGCCGCGGCCGCCGACGCCGCGTGCGCGGTGCTCGGCCACGCGGGCGTCGAGGTCGCGCGCCTCACGGACGAGCTGTCGCGCGCGGCGGCGCCGGTGAGCGCGCCCGGGCGGAGCCCCGGGCGCGGCCGCGGGGAGCGCGGCGCCGCCGAGCGCGGCATCGACGCGCGGCAGCGGCTCGCGCTCGAGGCGTCGGTGCGCCGGACGGCGCGGGAGCTGAGCGGCGCGCTGCGCCTGTCCGAGCTCGTGATCGCGACCCTCGAGCTCCGCCCGACGCCGCTCGATCTCATCGACGTGCTCCGCAACTGGAGCGCGTCCCCGGCCGAGGGGCGGCCCGTCGTGAAGATCACGGTCGCCCCCCCGGACGGCCGCGCCAACGAGGTGGAGGGCGACGTGCGCGCCGTGAGCGGGCTCCTGGAGCTCGCCGTCGGGATGGTCGGCGCGGCCGGCGTCGCGGGCCCCCACATCACCGTGTCCCGCCGGCCCGACGGGCGCTCGGCGGTGCGCATCGCCGAGCGCGCGCCGCGCGAGGCGGCGCCGGCGATGGCGCTCGACGTGGTGGTGCGCGACGGCGGCGAGCGCGCCGTCGCCGTGGCCCGCGTCGTCGCGCGGCGCGCGCGCGTCGAGCTCGTCGAGGCGCCCGGCGGCCGCGCCGTCACGATGACGTTCTGACGCCGGTGCCGGAGGCCGCCCGGCCGTGCTAAAGGCGGCCCCATGTCCACCGAAGATCCCTTGAAGCCCCTTGTGGAAGCCGCGTTCCGCGACCGCGAGCTGCTCAAGTCGCCCGAGCACGAGGCCGCGGTCCTGCGCACGATCGAGCGCCTCGATCAAGGCCTGCTCCGCGTCGCCGAGCGCGCGGCGACCCCGCAGCCGGGCGGCGCCGAGGGCGCGCCGCACCAGTGGGTGACGCACGCGTGGATCAAGGAGGCGATCCTCCTCTACTTCGGCCTCCGCGGGATGAGCGTGATGGAGGTCGGCCCCTTCGAGTTCTACGACAAGATCCCGCTCAAGCGGGGGCTCGACAAGGCGGGCGTCCGCGTCGTCCCGCCGGGGACGGTGCGTTACGGCGCGTTCCTCGAGCAGGGCGCGATCGTCATGCCCGGCTACGTGAACATCGGCGCGTGGGTCGGCTCGGGGACGATGGTCGACACCTGGGCGACGGTCGGGAGCTGCGCGCAGATCGGCCGCGGGTGCCACCTCGCCGGCGGCGTCGGCATCGGCGGGGTGCTGGAGCCGCCCGGGGCGCGGCCGGTGATCATCGAGGACGGCGTCTTCGTGGGCTCGCGCGTGATCGTCGTGGAGGGGGTCGTGGTCGAGGAGGAGGCGGTGCTCGGCGCCGGCGTGGTGCTCACCGCGTCCACGGCGATCCTCGACGTCACGGGGCCCGAGGTCGTCGAGCACCGCGGCCGGGTCCCGGCGCGGAGCGTGGTGATCCCGGGCACGCGCCCGAAGCGCTTCCCCGCGGGGGAGTTCGCGATCCCCTGCGCGCTCATCATCGGCAAGCGGAGCGAGGCGACGGATCGCAAGGTGTCGCTCAACGCGGCGCTGCGCGACTTCGCGGTGCCGGTGTGAAGACGCGGCTCGATCAGGACGCGGCGACGGCCGCGTCGCTCGCCGAGACGCTGCTCTGGCTGTGCTCCATCCCGTCGCCCACGGGGGAGGAGGACGCGCTGTGCCGCGCGGTGGCCGAGCGGCTCGAGCACGCCGCGCTCGCCGCGCCGGCGCGCCGCCACGGCGACTCGCTGGTGGTGCAGGTGACGCAGGGCACGGGCGGCCCGAAGATCGCGCTCGCCGGGCACCTCGACGTGGTGCGCACCTCGCACGACGGGCCGCCGCGCATCGAGGGGGATCGCCTGTACGGCCCCGGCGCGAGCGACATGAAGTCGGGCCTCGCGCTGATGCTCGACCTGGCCGAAGGCAAGCGGGAGGACATCGCGGGCGTCGATCTCACGCTCGTGTTCTACGCGCGCGAGGAGGGCCCGTACCTGGACAACGAGCTCGCGCTGGTCATCGAGCGCGAGCCGGAGCTCCGCGCGCTCGATCTCGCCGTGTGCCTCGAGCCGAGCGACAACCGGCTGAGCCTCGGCGCGAGCGGCTCGCTCCACGCGGGGCTGACGTTCCGCGGGAAGACGGCGCACAGCGCGCGGCCGTGGCAAGGGGAGAACGCCATCTACAAGGCGGGCCCGCTCCTCGTCGAGCTCGCCGCCCTCGCGCCGCGCGAGGTGGAGATCGACGGGTTCGTCTACCGGGCCGTGACGACGGCGACGATGGCGCAGGGGGGCCGCGGGCGGAACGTCGTGCCCGACGAGTTCACGATGAACCTGAACCACCGCTTCCCGCCTGGAACGTCGATCCAGGAGGCGCAGCGCACCATCGAGGCCCTCGTGGGCGGCCGCGCCGACATCGAGTGGCGCGACCTGAGCCCCTCGGCGCTGCCGCACGCGTCGCACCCGCTCGTCGTGGCGCTCCGCGAGGCCGGCGTCGCCGCGGTCGAGCCGAAGCAGGCGTGGACCGACGTGGCCCGCTTCGCCGAGCTCGGCGTGCCGGCGGTGAACTTCGGGCCCGGCGAGAACGCGCAGGCGCACCAGCGCAACGAGTGGGCGTCGCTGCAGAAGCTGTCCGAGGGGCGCGCGATCCTCCGCCGCTGGCTCTCGCGGCTGCGGCCGGCCTGAGGGCGCCCGCCGCCGACCGCGAGCGCGCTTCAGGGGGCGCGCTCGGCGAGCTCGGCGGCCGGGATGGTGAAGAAGAACGTGCTGCCGCGGCCGGGCTCGCTCTCGACCCAGATCGTGCCGCCGTGGGCCTCCACGATCCCCTTGGTGACGAACGCCGAGAGCCCCATCCCTTGCCCCATGGGGCGTCGCGGCGGCGCGTGGCGCGCGAAGAGCAGCGCGTGCTGCTCCGACGCGATGCCGGGGCCGGTGTCCGAGATCGAGAACCGCGCGCCGTGGCCCGAGGGCTCCGCGCGCACCGTGATGCGCCCGCCCTTCGGCGTGAAGCGCAGGGCGTTGCCGAGCAGGTTGGCGACGACCTGGACGATGCGGTCACGGTCGCACGTGATGGGCGGCAGGTCGTGCGGCACCTCCTTCGCGATCTCGAGGGGCTTCAGCGCGACCGTCGGCGCCACGAGCTCGATCGCCCTGTCGACGATGGGCGCGATCTCGTGCGCGCCCATGCCGACCCGCAGCGAGCCGTTCTCGATGCTCATGGCGTCGACCAGATCCTGAGCGAGCTGGTTGATCTCGTCGGCCGCGCGGGTGATCGCGTCGAGCTGCCGCCGCCCCGGGCCGTCCTGCGGGATGGAGCGCATCAGCATGCGGGCGCTCACCACGATCACGCTCAGCGAGTTCCTGAGGTCGTGAGAGATGGTCGACACGGTGTCGCGGAGCAGGCGCTCCGCGGCCTCGGCGCGGCGCTCCAGCCGCTGGCACTCCTCCGCGAGCTGCTCGCGCTCGGACGCCTTGCCCCGCGGCGCGCGCCGCTCCACGTCCGTCGTCGATCGCCTCGGCGCCCTGGTCCGCAGCGCGGCCGATCCCGACGACCTGGGGCCGTTCGCGGCGGCGGAGGTCGAGCCCCTCTTGGCGGCCCGCAGGGGCGCCGCCGCGGGGCGCTTGCGGAGCGTGCGGGCGTGCGCTGCTTCCGCCGTCTCCGCCGCGTTCTTTCCGGCTTTTTTTTCTCGTCACCCCCGCCATCCTTGTTCCCTCATGTCTCTCTCAACCAGTTAGCCAGAAAGACTATGCCGGGAATAGTCAGGTGGTGCCGGAGTCAAGTCCTGGCAGCGCGGGAGCGCACGTGCGTTGTCCCGGGGCTTCACGCGCCCCGCGAGCGCCGCGCGCAGGCTTCGTCGCAGCCTCGGAGCGGAGGCTCGACGCGGATTAGGGCGTCCTCTCGGGCTGCGCGGGCGCCCCTCGCGCCTCGGCGTCACCGCGCGACAGCAGGCGGCGAATCTCGAGCACGAGCGCGTCCGGGAGACACGGCTTCGTGAGGAAGGCGTCGCACCCCGCGTCCTTCGCCTCGCGCGAGTGCCCCGCGAGCGTGTGACCGGTGAGCGCGACGATCGGGATCCGCCTCGTGCGCGGGTCGTTCTTGAGGTGGCGCGTCGCCTCCCAGCCGTCGATCTCCGGGAGCGACAGGTCCATCAGGATGAGATCCGGGATGAGCTCGAAGGCGCGGTCGAGCGCTTCCCGCCCGGTCGCCGCCTCGGCCACGCGGAACCCGGAGAAGGCCAGGTATTCCGCGAACATCTCGCGATTGTCTTGAAAATCGTCCACGACCAGGACGAGCGGCGAGAACGCGTTGTCGTCATACTTCACTTCCATCCCAGTGAGCCTTTCCGTTCATCAGCGCGCCGGCTGACCGGTGGCGCTCGCTTCCGGCACCGCTCGGCCGGCCTCGGATGCACCCATGGTGGGGGGCAATCCGCTCGGGTCACGTAGGCTTTGTATACCCTATTGCCGCCTCGACGCCGGGCATTTCCCCCACCTTCGCAGGGACTTCCCGCAGCCCGGCCTGAAGGTCGATAAGGCAGAACCCTATGCGGCCTGGGTGGCCCCTTAGGGGCGGCGCAGGCCGACGATCTCGCTGAGCAGGCGCGCGGCGCTGTCCCAGTCGACGGGCTTCACGAGCACGCCGTCGAAGGCCGACGCGTTGAGGGCAGCCCGGGCTTCGAGGTCGCGCCGGCCGGTGCACGCGAAGATCGCGACGTGCTGCGTCGCCGGATCGGCGCGGAGCGCCTCGGCGACGACGAAGCCGTCGATCCCGGGCATCCGCAGGTCGCAGAGGATCACATCCGGCACGTCCTGTGTGGCGAGGAACACCCCGCGCAGCCCCCCGGCCGCGCGCTCGACCAGGAACCCGTGCGCGGCGAGCGCCGCCTCGGCCACGGCGAGGAAGTCGGGATCGTCATCCACGATGAGGATCCGGCGCTGCGCCTCCGCCGCGCGGCTCTGCTCGTCGCGCCGCTCGTCGCCCTGCTCGGTGAACTCTGCCTCGGACATGCTCCCCCGCTCGCGCATCGGATGATCGCGCGTCCCCAGGCGCTCGGGCCTCGGCGCACGGGCGGGGCGGGCAGCCACGCCCACCCGGCGTCTCTGGAAACGTTGCCCCTCGTTCGTGGAGGCTGGACTGAGCCCGATGTACACCTTGTGCCCAGGTCGCTTATCCGCAACCATCCATGTCCAGCGTTGAGGGGGGGTGCGCGCGTGCGCCCGCGGCGTCCGGGGACGGCTGTTTCGGGTGGGTCCCGACCACGGTTGGCTCGCCAGTCGGATGCTCGAGGCCCGCGCTGCTGCATATTCGGAGCAGGCGTTTTATGTGGATGGATGACGAGTTCTTCGGTCGTGTAGGCCACGATCTTCGGGGCGAGCTGGCGACCATGCTCGCGGGGATCCACTATCTCTTGCGTTATCAGAAGGATCTCGGGGCGGGGTCGCGCGACATGCTGGAGCGCGTGCGCGGCGCAGGCGAGCGGCTGAAGCGGCTGCTCGACGAGTTCGACAACGCCGTCTGGCTGCGCGCGGACACGAGCCGCCCGATGTCGATCGCCCGGTGTGACGCCGGCGAGCTCGCCCGGCTGGCGGCCGCGCACCTGGGGGAGATGGCCGCCGCCCGCGGCGTGCGGGTGTCGCTCGACGCCGAGCCCGATGGGGCGACCACGCTGGAGGGGGATCCGGAGCTGCTGCGGGTGGCCCTCGAGTACGTGCTCGGCTTCGCGATCCTGCGGTCGCGCGATCGGCCGGTCACGATCCGCGTCGCCGGCGCGGAGGGCGGGCCGGTGGTGACGGTCGTCGACGAGGCGGGCCCCGTGTCTCCGGAGCCGCTCGCTCGTCTGCTCGATCCGTTCGGCGAGCGGGCGGCCATCCCGGCCGATCCTGTCGCACCGCGCCGTCGCGAGCGGCTCGGGCTGGGGCTCGCGATCGCGCGCGGGATCCTCGACGCGCACGGGGGCGGGCTGACGGTCCAGCCCTCGACCGAGCGCCGGGATGGCGGCGCGTCGGCGTCGGCCGCCGACATGTCCGCCGCCGGGCTGCGCTTCACGTGCACCCTCGGCGGCATCGGAGGGGGGGAGCGTCCGAAGCTTGCCTGAGGCGCAGGGCGGCTGCTACGCCGCGGCCGGGGGGGACGGAGAGAATGTCCGTATCCGGGGGGCCAACGCGCGGATCGTGTCCGATGAAAACTTCGTCTAGGATGGACTGGGCCGCACGTCGCGAGCGTGCTCCATCTTCCACCGCACACGGATGAATGCGCCTCGATGCCGACGCTGAGCTCTCTCCTCGTGCAGCATGGGGTTACCTCGATGCGTGTGGTCGAGGAGGCGATCGCCCGCCAGGTGATCCATGGCGGCGATCTCGCCACGAACGTGCTGGAGCTGGGCGCGGTGCGCGAGCGCGAGCTCACCACGCTGCTCGCGGAGAGCCTCGGGTTCCCGCCCGCCGTGGGCCGGCTGCGGCCCGCGTCCGCCGAGGTGATCCGGACGCTCCCGGCAGAGCTCGCGATCCGGCACCGGGTGTTCCCGCTCGACGTGCGGACGGTCATCAACACGCGGGCGACGGGCGCGTCGCAGCCTGAGGAGACGCTGGTCATCGCGACGGCCGAGCCGCTCGCGCCAGCGGTCGTCGAGGAGCTGAGCGCCGCGCTCGGCGTCAGCTTGCGGCAGGTCGCGTCGCCGCTGGCGCGCATCCGCCAGGCGCTGGCGGAGCACTACGGGCACGCGCTCGACCGACGCCTGACGCGGCTCCTCACGCAGCTCGACGCGCGTGCCGAGCCGACCCCGGCGACGGTGGAGCCGAGCCCCTCGACGGTGGAGCCGAGCCCCTCGACGGTGGAGCCGAGCCCCTCGACGATGGAGCCGAGCCCCTCGACGGTGGAGCCGAGCCCCTCGACGATGGAGCCGAGCCCCTCGACGATGGAGCCGAGCCCCTCGACGATGGAGCCGAGCCCCTCGACGATGGAGCCGAGCCCCTCGACGATGGAGCCGAGCCCCGCTGCCGCCGCGGCGCCGTCGCCGGAGACGCCGGCGCCGGCCTCTCCCGCTGCCGCAGCGCAGGAGGAGAGAGAGGCGGAGCGGGCGCAGGCGCGGGGCGCGAAGCGGCGATCCAGCATCGAGGATGCGCCGACCGTGGAATCGCTCACGTCGGTCTTCGACGAAGACACGGTCAGCGCGGAGGCCTCGCCCAGCGAGGCCGTGCCCACCCCGAGGAAACCGTCGTTGCATGAGCTGGACGACGAGCCCACCGTCGTCGCCGCGTATCCGCTCGAGCTCCCCGCGCTGACCTCGTGGCCGCTCCGGAAGCCGCGGGATCCGTTCGCTTCTTCCGGTGCGCACAAGCCTCGCGCCGAGGCGATCGCGTCCCCAATGGACGAGCTCGCGCCGCAGCGCGGTCAAGCGGAGGAGCCGCCTGTAGAGGAGACGAGCGCCCCTGCGGAGCCGGACGAGGCGACCTTGATCGCCGGCACCGCGGCAGCGTCGCCCGAGGAGCCCGCGCTCGAACCCGCGGAGCCGACGCCGCGTTCGGCGGAGCTCGCGCCGCGCTTGGCTTCGTTCGCCGCGTCGGCGGATGTGTACCCGGTGCTGGCGGTGGAGGAGCCGGTGCCGCCGGTGCAGGAGCCAGCGCCGGTGCAAGAGCCAGCGCCGGTGCAAGAGCCAGCGGCGCCGGTGGAAGAGCCGGCGCCCGTGGAGGAACCGGCGCAGGAACCAGCGGCGCCGGTGGAGGAGTCGGCGCCGGTGCAGAGGCCAGCGGCGCCTGCGCCCCCCGCGCCTTCAGCGATCCGTCCGTCGGGACCGAGCAACTACCTGCTCACAGGCTGGCTGAAGCGCGCGTCGGGGGCGCCTCGCTCTCCGCTCGAGACGTTGCCGCGAGACGACGCATCTTCCCATCGTCCGTCGGGCGCGCCTGCGCTGGTCGCGCCCGTGGTGGAGCGACAGCCAACCTCGCCGATCGCACCGATCTCGCCGGCGACGAAGGGGCCGATGCGCGCCGCGGGACGGTCCGCTCCGGCGACCCATCGGAGGAAGGGCCCGTTCACCCTCGCCATGGCCGAACAGGAGCTCGCGGCCGTCGACTCCACCGAGTCCGTGCTCGCGATCCTGTTCGATTTTGCACAGCAATATTTCGAGTACACGGTCCTGTTCACGGTGCACGGCGAGCGCGCGGAAGGCCGCAATGCCGCAGGGCCCGGCGCCGAGCGCGAACGCGTCACGAAGATCTCGGTCCCCTTCGATCGCCCGAACGCCCTCGCCAAGGCGCGCACGCTCCGCGCTCCGCTCGTCACCGCCGTCGTCGGCAGCGCCGGCGACGCCGAGCTGCAGCGCGACCTCGGCCGGACACCTCCGTCGGCCATGGCGGCCGTCGTTCCGGTGGTCGTGCGCGGCCGCGTCGTGGCGCTCCTCTACGGCGACGACGGCGCCGCCTCGGTCGAGCTGTCCAGCCTCGGCGATCTCATCGCGCTCGCCGGGGTCGCGACCACGGTGCTGGAGCGGCTCATCCTGCGGAAGAAGAAGCTGAACCGGAGCGGCGCGGCCCGGCAGAGCGACAGACCGGGGCCGCGCGAGTCCGCGCCGCCGCGCGAGTCTGCGCCGCCGCGCGACTCCGCGCCGCCGCGCGACTCCGCGCCGCCGCGCGAGTCTGCGCCGCCGCGCGAGTCCGCGCCGCCGCGCGAGTCGGCGGCGCCGCACGAGTCCGCGCCGCCGCGCGAGTCGGCGGCGCCGCACGAGCCAGCCGAACCCGCCGACGAGCACGCGCACGGGGGACCGCTCTCTCTCCGGACGCGCGCCGCGCTCCTGGAGCTGAGCAGCGTCGTGCGCGCGGAGGCGCACGGATCGCCCGCCGCCGGCGCGAGCGCCGCGCCGTCCGCGGAGCCCGGCGCGCGGGAGCCACGGCGCGCCGACGGCGCGGCCGCCGAGCCGCAGGGCGCGCCGCCTCAGGGCGGGTGGTCCACGGAGGACGGCGGCTCCGGGATCGACGCCGTCGCGCGCGCGTTCGGGCTCCGTGGCACCGGCGTCGAGGCCGAGCCCGTGCAACCGGACGAAGGTGTCGAGCACGGCATCGCGTTCAGCTCGACCGTGCCGCCGGCGCCGATGCCGCCCGTCTCGCCGCTCGCCGTCGAGCCTCAGATCCGGCTGGGCCTCGAGGCAGGCGCGGACGTCGTGTCGGGGACGGCGGTCACCGCGCCGATGATGCCCGCGGTCACCGCGCCGATGATGCCGGTGGTCACCGCGCCGCGCGTGCCGGCCGTCATCGAGGAGATCCCCGACCTCGAGGTCCCCGCGGCGGTGGCCCACGCGCCGCGCGAGGAGCCCGAGCACGGCGAGCCCGAAGAGGGGCGGACGAGGCGGTACTCGCGGCCGCCGTGGATGCTCGACAGCTCCATCACGCCCGGCGCCGAGGAGCACCGGGAGCTCGGGCCGGCGCCCGCCGCAGGGCGCCCCACGTGGCGCCGCCGCACGCCGGCCGGCGTCGAGACCACCGCCGCGCACCCGCGGCCCTCGTCCGAGCGGCGCGCGGCGGTCTCGCCCTCTCCGGCCGGCGCCGGCGAGCTGCGCGCCGAGTACACCTCGCTCCTCCAGCACGTCCTCGCGGGCGGCGAGCAGGGCGAGCGGGCCTTCGCCGAGCTCGTGCGCAACGGCGAGTCCGCGATCTCGCTCATCGCCGCGCGTTTCCCCGGCCCGCTCCGGGTCGACCGCCAGCGCTTCCGCGAGCAGCTCGCCGGCCCGGACGGGACCGCCGGCGCCGCCGCTGCGCCGCCCGCCTCGCAGTGCGGCCCGCTGCTCGAGCTCATCGTGGCAATCCGGCGCCCTGCGCTGCCCTTCATGACGGTCCGGAGCGCCTCGCCCGATCCCGAGGTGCGCTTCTGGGCAACACACGTCTTGGGCGAGCTCCCGTACCAGGAGGCCGCCAACGCGCTGTTGCCTCGGCTCTTCGACGACAACCTCGCCGTGCGGCGGATCGCGGTCCGGTCCGCGGCGCTGCTGATCGCGGCGCCGCCGGCGGGAAACCCGATCCTCCAGGGCCTCGACCACATCGCGCGCGACCGGGAAGAGTCGCCGGCGCGGCGGCTGACCGCGATCGAGACGATGACCGAGATCCGCGCCGGATCGGTCGTGCCGGCGCTCATCGTCGCGCTCACCGACGGGCACGAGGCGATCGTCGAGGCGGCGGCCCGGGCGCTCGTCGTGATCACGCGGGAAGACCACGGCCGCGACGCGCGCAAGTGGGCGTCGTGGTGGGCGAGGAACAGCGAGCGCCACCGCGTCGAGTGGATCATCGACGCCCTCACGCACGAGAAGCCCGCCATCCGCCGCGCCGCCATCGACGAGCTGAAGGGCATCACGAAGGAGTACTTCGGCTATTACGAGGACCTCCCGCGGCAGGAGCGGGAGGCGGCCCAGGAGCGCTACCGCGCGTGGTGGATCTCCGAGGGGCGCTCCCGGTTCCGCAGCGCAGGCTAGGCGCAGCCCGCGCAGCGCAGGCTAGGCGCAGCGCGCGCGACGTGGTGGAGGGCGCGGCGGGTCGCGGAGACCCGCCCGCGCGGCCGACGGCCGGGATCCGCCCGTGTGGCGGGTCGCCGGTCCGCGCGTGAGGGGAGGGGAGGTGGGCGGCTCATCCGGCGAGCGGGAGCCGCCCTTTCGTTGGCGTGGATCGGCGGGCGCTCAGGCCGCGCCGCGGGGCTTCACTTCTGCGCGGGGGCGGGGGCGGGGGCGGCGGCCGGCTGAACGGCCGGCTTCTTCACGGCGTCCACCTTCGCGGCGGCGGGCGCGGTCTCGCCGGCTTCCTTCAGGGCCTTGTCGATGATCTTCTTGAACTTCGAGAACGGCTGCGCGCCGCTGATGAAGTAGCCGTTCACGACGAAGGCCGGCGTCCCGCTGATCCCCGCCTTGTCGGCGACGGAGTTCTCGGAGTCCACGAACGCCTTGTGGGTGTTCGTGTCGAGCGCCTTCTTGAACTTCGTCATGTCGAGGCCCTGCTCCTCGGCGTACTTCTCAAGCGAGGCGCGCGCGAACGCCTCCGGCTGACCCTGGTTCTTGAAGAGGGTGTCGTGGTACGCCCAGAACGCGGCGTTGCCCTTCTGCGCGAACGCCTCCTGCGCGGCCTCGGACGCGAGCGGCGCGTTCTTGTGCATCGGCAGCGGCCGGTGGCGCCACACGATCTTCAGCTTGTCGCCGTAGGTCTTCGACACCTGGGCGACCGTGTCCTCGACGCGCTTGCAGAACGGGCACTCGAAGTCGGAGAAGACCTGCATGACGACCTTCGCCCGCTCGCCGCCCTTCCACGGGCTGTTCGGCGCCGGCGCGGCGACCTCCTTGCGCTCGGGCGGCGGCGGCTCCTTGCCGTCCTTGATGAGCTCGGCGTAGAGATCCTTCGGGGCGATGCCCTTCGCGAGCAGCCCCTCGGCCTTCTTGATCTCCTCGTCGATGATCGTCTTGAACTTCTCGATCGGCTGCGCGCCGACGAGGCGGCGGCCGTTGATGAAGAAGTGCGGGGTCCCGGACGCCTGCAGGTCGTCCGCGAGCTCCTGATCGGCGGCGATCGAGGCGCCGTGCTTCTTGTCGGCGATCGCGGCCTTCACCTTCTCGACGTCGAGCCCGAGCTCCTTGGCGTAGCCGAGCAGGTCCTCGTCGTTGAGCTTCTGCTGGTTCTTCCAGAGCAGGTCGTACGCGTCCCAGAAGCCCTTCTCACCCTTCTGCGCGCGGGCCTCCATGGCGAGCTCGGCCGCGGGCTCGGCGCGCTGGTGGAACGGGAGCGGGTTGTTCTTCCAGACGAAGCGGACCTTGTCGCCGTAGGTCTTGACGATCTCGTCGAGCGTCGGGACGACCTTGGAGCAGAAGGGGCACTGGAAATCGGACCACTCGACGATGGTGACCAGCGCGGTCGCCGGGCCCTTGGCGGGCGCGTCGCCGACGGGCACCTTCCACACGGTCTTGTCGTCCTCCTGCGGGCGCTCGCGATCCTTGGGGGGCGGCGCCTTCGCCTTGTTCTCCGCGGAGAGCTTGGCGTACACCTTGTCGGGCTTGGTCCCCGCGGCGACCGCCGCCTGCGCGGCCTTGAGCTGCTCGTCGATGACGGCGGTGAACTTGTCGATCGGCTGAGCGCCGCTCAGGAACACGCCGTTGATGACCGAGGCGGGCGTGCCGGTGACGCCGGCGGACTTGCCGACCGCCATGTCGGCGTCGATCTTGGCCATGTACTCCTGCCGGTCGTACGCGGCCTTCCACTTCGCCTTGTCGACGCCGGCCTCGCCGGCCCACTTCTCGAAGTTCTCGGGCGTGAGGGCCTTCTGGTTCTGGAAGGCGAGCTCGTGGAACTTCCAGAACGCCTTCGAGCCGCCGAGGCGGAACACGGTCTCGGCCGCGAGCGACGCCGGGCGCGCGTTCTTGTGGAAGGCGAGCGGGTTGTTCTTCCAGAGGATCCGCAGCTTGTCCGGGCCGTACTTCTCCTTGAGCTGGTTGATCGTGGTCTCGACCCGCGAGCAGAACGGACACTCGAAGTCGCTGAAGACGACCATCGTCACCGGCGCCGTGCGCGAGCCCCACATCGGGTCCTTCGACGACACCGGGACCGACGCGTCCTCGTCGGTCCACGGCTGCCCCTCCTCGAACACCGCCGAGATCTCGTGGCCGCGCGAGCCGGCGCTCCGATCGATGCTCCACATCAGCCCCATCCCTGCGATGAAGCAGAGAAGGAAGCCGACGATGGCTGTTCCCTTGTTCATGATGGTTTCCTCTCTCAACGTTGGTGGAGCTCCGCCAGGCGGGGCCCCTCCCTAACGCGGGCGCTCCCTGCGGAGCGCCCGCGACAAGACGGTCAATCCCGAGCTCCCGGGGCGGCAAGCCACCCCGGGCCGAAGGAGCCGCCGCCGCCCCTCTGGGCAGCGCAGGCCCCGGTGGAGCGCTGAACCGGCTAGGGGACCCGCGGGCCGGGCGACTGCGTCGAGACGTCCCTCGCGGCGCGCGCGTCGACCGCAGGGACGGGCGCGCTTCGTTTGGGGTCAGGACGAGCGCCTGCTGGCTCGGGTCAGGCCGGCAACGCTCCAGGGTCTCGCGGCAGAGCCGGCCTCACGGGCCGATCGGCGCTCCATGCCGGCGATCCTCGAGGGATCGCGGCGCGCGATCGGCGGCGGCCTGCCGGCGAGCCCGCCTCAGCGAGGCGGGTGATAGACGCCCTGCTCGACCCCGGCACGCGGCCCTCCAGGCCGCGGGAGGAACGAGACGTGCGCGATGGAAGCGCACGGGGCAGGGAGGACGAGATCGGACAGGAGCAGCGCCTGGTGCGGCGTGCTGGCGAGCTCGCTCGTCGGCACGGGGTGGCGCGAGTTCGGCCCGACGCTCGGCCCGGCGTCGCCGCCCAGACACCCGGGCGCCGCATCGATCCGGTCGTCGGCGATCGGGAGGGTGCGCTGCGGCGCGACCGAGGAAGCGCCGCGGGGATCGCAGAGGGGAGCGTCCCTCGTCTCGCCCGTCTCGTCGTCGACGCTGGTCAACACGGTGCACGAGGGCTCGCTCGGAGGAGCCACGATCGTCATGCGATCGTCCTCGCAGACCGGGACGATCGCGGCGCGCGCACGCAGCGAGACGACCATCGCCAACGCGAACGTCAGCAATGTCATCAGGCGCTGGACAGCGTGCCGCGACATTCGAACCCTGGATGTAGCCGAGGCCCGCCGGGAGAGCAATGGCCGGCTTCCCGGGCGATCGCCGCGTGCCGCCGTCCGGGGACGGCGCCGAGGCGCGCTCGTCAGCTGGTCGTCGCGTCGTCGCGTCGTCGCTGGCCCACGCACGTTTCCACACGCAGGGAGGTCGTCGCCGCCGCCGCCCGCGCGGGAACCCGCCGCCCGTGCGGGAACCGCCGACCGTTCTGGAAGAACGTCCGCCATGCGCGACTTGTCGACAGGGTGGGGATAACCCTGTGGACAATCTGGAGAGCCCTTGTGTCGAAAAGGTGCGCTCGGAGGACTTTCCGCGGGAAATTCGGTGTGCCGCAGCGCGGCGTCGCCGTGGACTACCTGAATTTGGCCCACCTTGTCCTACATCCGGTAGGTTCGCTCCATGGCGAACTCCTCTGCGACCGTGCCTCGCCCGGTTCCTCCGCCCTCGCACGAGCACAACAAGAGCGGCTTCGCCGCGGACGACGTGCCCCGGCCGCTCGGCCGGTACGTGCTCCTGCGGCGCATCGCGCGCGGCGGCATGGGCGAGGTGTTCCTCGCCTCGACGACCGGCCTCGAGGGCGCGGAGCGCCCGGTGGTCGTGAAGATCATCCGCCGCGAGCACGCGTCCGATCCGAGCTACATCGCGCGCTTCCTGGACGAGGCGCGCGTGCAGGCGCAGCTCCAGCACTCCGGCGTCGCGCAGGTCATCGAGGCGGACGTCGACCCGGCGACGGGCGAGCCGTACGCGGTGGTCGAGCACGTCGAGGGCCGGAGCCTCGGCGAGGTGCGGGCCCGCGCGGTGCAGCTCGGCCACCGCTTCGACTGGGCGGAGGCCGTCGCGATCGCGACGATGATCGCCGAGGCGCTCGCGCACGTGCACGAGCGCAGGGACGCCGCGGGCGCGGCGCTCAGCATCGTGCACCGCGACCTGTCGCCCCAGAACGTGATGCTCGGGTTCTCGGGCGACGTGAAGATCATCGACTTCGGCACGGCCCGCGGGCAGAACCGGCGCTGCCACACCGTCGCGGGCGTCGTCTTCGCGAAGCCGGGTTACGTCGCGCCCGAGGTCGCCAACGGCGATCCGGGCGACGCGCGCGTCGACCTCTATGCGCTCGGGATCATCCTCTGGGAGCTGTGCGCCGGCCGGCGCTTCCTCCAGGGCGACGCGCAGGCGCACATGGCCGCGGTGGCCCGCAACGAGAACGATCCGCCGCCCCTCGCCGCCCTGCTCGGGGCGCCGCCGGCGCTCGACGCCGCGATCGCGCGGCTCACCGCGTTCGACAGGGACGCGCGCTACCCGTCGAGCCGCGCCGCCGCGCGCGACCTCGCCGCGCTGCTCGGCGCGGCGGCCGCGCTGCCGGGCGGCGAGCGCGGCGTGCGCGCGCGGACCGCGCACCTCATGCAGCGGCTCTTCCCCGGCGAGCCGGCGCGCTCGCGCGGCGAGTTCGCGGGCCTCATCGCCGCCGCCAAGGCGCACCGCGCGGCGGCGGCGACGCCCGTGAGCCCCCGCGCGGAGGCCATGGCGTCCGCCGAGCGCGGCGACGACGGCATGCTGCCGGGCACGCGCTACCGCGTGCTGCGCGAGATCGGCAGGGGCGCGAGCAGCATCGTCTACGAGGCGGAGCACGTGGACCTCGGGCGCCGGCTCGCGCTCAAGGTCGTGTCCGCCGAGCACTCCGCGTCCGAGGTCGTCGCCGGCCGCTTCCGGCGCGAGGCGCGCGTCCTCTCGCGGCTCTCCCACGAGCACCTCGTGAAGGTCCACGACTTCGGGATGGCCGCGGACGGCCGGCTGTTCTGCGGCATGGACCTGCTCGAGGGCGAGACGCTCGACGTGGCGCTCGCCCGCGGGCCCGCGGTCGACTGGCGGGACGCGCTCGCGATGGCGCTCAAGGTGCTGAGCGCGCTCGAGCTCGCGCACGCCGAGGGCCTCGTCCACCGCGACATCAAGCCCGAGAACCTGTTCCTGACGCGCCCGAGCGGCGCCGCGGGCGTGCCCGCCCTCGCGGACGCCGGCCTGAAGCTGCTCGATTTCGGCCTCGCCAAGCACCTCGCCGACGACCGCGGCGAGGCCGGCGGCGCCGCCGACGCGACGGGCGCGGGCGAGGGTCCCGCCCGGGCCGCGCTCGCGATCGTGGGGACGCCCGAGTACATGGCGCCCGAGCAGGCCGCATCGGGGCGGATCGACGCGCGCGCCGACCTCTACGCGCTCGGCTGCGTGCTCTACGAGATGCTCACGGGGCGGCTGCCGTTCGTCGAGCCGAGCCTCGTCGCGCTGCTCGACGCGAAGATCAAGGGCAGCCCCGAGCGCCTGCGCGAGCGCGCGCCGGCGCGGCAGATCCCGCCGTTCGTCGACGAGCTCGTGATGCGCGCGCTGGCGCGGCACCCGAGCGTCCGCTTCCAGAGCACGGCCGAGATGCGGGAGGCCGTCCTGAGCGCGCTGGCCGCGCCCGCCCGCGCCCGCGCCCGCCGCCGCGCGCTCGGGTTCACCGCCGTGGCCGCCGCGATGACGCTGGCGGGCGTGCTCCTCGCGGGCAAGGGGCGCGAGATCGCGGCCGGCGTCCCCGCGGCCGCCGCGCTGCTCGACGTGGCGGGCGAGGCGGCCGCCCCGCCCGGCGCAGCCGCCGAGGCGCCCGCAGCGGCAGCGGCCGCCGAGGTGACCGCAGCGGCAGCCGCCTCCGACGTGTCCGCCGCCGAGGCGCCCGCCGCTGCGGCGGCGCTCGCCGAGGCGCCCGCAGCGGCAGCGGCCGCCGCGACGGCGTCCACGTCCGATCCGGCCGCGCAGGGGGCCGCCGCTGCGCTCGCCGTCGCGGCCGCGCCTGCCGCTGCGCTCGCCGCGGCGTCCCTGTCGTCGGCGGCGCCGCACGCCGTTGCCCCGCCCGCGCCGCCCTCACCGGCCGCGCCTGCCGCCGTCGCGAAGGGCGACGCCGCGAGGCCGCCGGCCAAGGGCGACGCCGCGCGCAGCCCCGCGCCGGCCGCGCGCGCCTCGGCCGGCAAGGCCGACAAACGTGCGCCGCGGGGCGCGGCGGACCGGGCGCCTCGCGAGATCGCGAAGCGCGACGCCAAGGCGCGCGACCGATCCTCCTCGTCCTCCGCGCGCGGCTCGGCCGCGACGGCGCCGACGACACCTGGCCGTGTCGCGCCCGACACCGGCGATTCAGAAGGGCGCGAAGAGCAAGGCGAAGCGAAGCGGCGCCGTCACAAGCCGCGGTCCCGCCTCGCGAAGGCCGAGTAAGCTGCGCTCCACGCGGCGCATTTCGCTCGCGCGCAGGCTGCGGCGTTGTATACCGCGCAGCCTGCGATGGCTCAGATCGTCCTGCCCGCGTCAGGCTCGAACGCCGTTACATCCGGCCCGCCCCATCGCGCCATCCTGCGGCTCGCGCTGCCGACCGTCGCGGCGATGCTCACGCAGAGCATCGTCAACGAGGTCGACATCGTCTTCTTCGCGCACCTGCCGTGCCCGGAGTCGTCGAACGCGCACGCCGCGCTCCTGCCCTCGCTGATCGTCCTCTGGCTGTTCGGCGGGTCGCTCAGCGCGATCTCGGTCGGCACGCAGGCGTTCACCGCCCGCCGCTTCGCCGAGAAGCGGCCCGAGGACGCGGGCGCGGTCCTCGCGAACGCGCTGTTCTTCGCGGTCGTCGCCGGCGTCGTGTTCTCGGCGCTCGGGTACCTGACGATGCCGTACATCCTGTCGGTCATCATCAAGGTGCCCGACGCGCGGCAGGCGGCGCTCGACTACCTCGGCTGGCGCCTGCTCGGCGTCATGTCGATGGCGGCGACGTTCGCGCTGAAGGCGTTCTTCGACGGGATCGGCAAGACGCACATCCACCTCGTGTCGGCGCTCGCGATGAACGCGCTGAACATCGCGCTCTGCCTCCTGCTCATCTTCGGGAACACGGCGCTCGGCATCCCGAAGCACGGCATCGCGGGCGCGGGCATGGCGGGCTTCATCTCGACCTACGTCGGCCTCGCGATCATGCTCGTGTACGCGCTCCTGCCGCAGTACCGGCGCGTCTACCGCCCGTTCTCCCCGAGCAAGCTCTCGGCCGCGCTCACCTGGTCGATCCTCAAGCTCTCGATCCCGAGCGCCGTCGCGACCATCGCGATCATGACGGGCTTCGGTCTCTTCTACGCCATCGCCAGCAAGCTCGATCAGGTCGCGCCCGCCGGCGTGATCTCGCCCCTCTGCCCGGGCGGCCGCGCGGAGCCGGTCTACGGCGCGGCGACCACGGTGATCGTCGGGATCCTGAAGCTCACGTTCACCGCCTGCCTGGCCTTCGGCACCTCGACCGCGACCCTGGTGGCGCAGTCGCTCGGCGAGAAGGACGGCGACAAGGCGGCGCGCTTCGGCTGGGCGAGCGTCCGGCTGGGCCTCGCGATCTTCGGCGTCGTCGGCGTGCTCGAGGTGATCTTCGCCCCGCAGATCCTCGCGTTCGCCAGCAGCAGCGAGCTCGTCCAGGCCGCGGCGCTCCGGCCGTTCCAGGTGATGGGCCTCTGCACGCCGATCGTCGCGGTCGGCATGATCCTCACGCAGGCGCTCTTCGGCGCGGGCAACACGGTGTTCGTGATGGTGGTGGAGCTCATCCTCCACTTCACGTGCCTCGTCCCGCTCGCGTGGCTGCTCGGCATCACGCTCGGCTTCGGCCTGATGGGCATCTGGGGCGCCGGCGTGATCTACGTGGTCCTCCTCGCCGCCACGATGGTGTGGAAGTTCAGGTCGGGGGACTGGAAGAAGATCCGGCTGGACGTCCAGGAAAAGCCCGCGCTCGACGAGCGCAGCGCCGATCCGCGCGCCCAGGGCCTCTAGATCCATCTCCACCGCCCCTCGTACGCCCGTCGCAGAGCGTCGGTCACCCGCACAGGAGACGGGCCCAGATCGGCGTTTTTGGCGCGCAAGCGCACTCCAGTGCGCTGAGCACCGAAAACGTCGAGATGGGCCCGTATCCGAAGCGGGTGACCGACGCTCACCGGGGGAAGGCGGCGGCGTTGCCGCCGTCGACGGTCAGGACGCAGCCGGTCGTGGCCTCGGCGGTCGCGAGGTAGAGGAAGGCCTGCGCCACGTCCGCCGCGGTGGTCTCGCGCCGGAGCAGGTTGTCGCGGAAGTAGTCGTCGACGGAGACGCCGCGGGCCTTGGCGCGCGCCTCCAGCAGGCCGGCGCCGAACAGCGCGGTGCGGATCCGATCGGCGTTGACGGCGTTCGCGCGGACGCCGTGGCGGCCGAGATCGACGGCGTACTGGCGCATCAGCGCCACGAGCGCCGCCTTCGCGACGGCGTAGGGGCCGAAGTCGGGCCCCTGGTTGAACGCGCTCTTCGAGGCGTTGAACAGGAGCGCGCCGCCCGAGTCCTGGGCGAGCAGCACCCGCGCCGCCGCGCGCGCCACGTTCTGGTGGCCGAGCAGGTTCAGCTCGAGCGACGTGCACAGCGCCTCGTGCCCCTCCGACGTGTGGATCGATCCTGCGAACGGGCGGCCGGCGTTCGAGACGACGATGTCGATCCCGCCGAAATGCGCCGCCGCCTGCGCGAGCGCCCTGTTCACGCTCGCCTCGCTGCGCACGTCGCACGCCACCTTGACGCAGCGGTCGCGGTGGCGCGCCCCGAGCTCGGCCGCGGCCTTGTCGAGCTGCTCCTCGTCGCGGTCGACGAGCGCCACGTGCGCCCCCGCGGCGAGGAACGCCGCCGCGGTCGCGCGGCCGATGCCCGAGGCGGCCCCCGTGATCAGGGCGATCCGCCGATCGAGCGGGCCCTTCTGGCCGGCCCCGACCTTGAGCTTCGCCTGCTCGAGGCTCCAGTACTCCATGTCGAAGAGGTCGAGCTCCGAGACTGGCTGGTACCCCCCGAGCGCCTCCGCGTCCTCGATCACCGTCACGGTGTGATCGTAGATGTCCGCGACGATCTCGGCCTCGGCGCGCGAGCCGCCGACGCACAGCGCGCCCACCCCCGGGAAGAGCAGCACACGCGGGAACGGATCGAGCTCCTCCCGGACGACGCCCCGCGCCTCCGAGGAGCGGCGGAAATACTCGTGGTACTCGGCCACGTACCGCGCGATGGCCTGCTCCACGCTCGCGCGGAACCGCGCCGTGTCGGAGACGTTGTAGTCGCGGACGACGAGCGGCCGCGCCTTCGTGCGGATGACATGGTCGGGCGTCGCGCAGCCGATCTGCGACACCCGCGCGAGGTCGTCGCGCTCGCAGAAGGCGACGATCTGCAGGCTGGTGCGGAGCGTGCACACCCACGGGCGGCCCGAGGCGCGGGCGAGCGCGCCCCGGACGACCGGGCCGATGGCCGCCCGCACGTCCAGCTCCGGCGCCGCGATCGTGGGGTGCGAGAGGATCTGGCCCCGCCGCGCGAGGTACTCCTCGGCGCGCGTCACGGCGTCGATCATCCGCGTGTAGCTCTCCTCGGCGGTCTCGCCCCACGTGAAGACGCCGTGTTTGTCGAGGATCATCAGCGACGGGAGCGCGCCGGCCTCGAGGCGGGCGCGGACGATCTCGGCGACGCGGCGGGCCAGGGCGAAGCCCGGCATGACGTACGGCACGAAGATCACCTCGTCCCCGTAGATCGCCTGGACGGCCTCCGCCGAGCCGCGCTGGTCGATCACCGAGAGCACCGCGTCGGCGTGGGTGTGATCGACGAACTTCGCGGGGAGGATCGCGTGCAGCAGCGCCTCGACCGACGGGGTGGGGCTCGACGGATCGAGCATCTGGCCGCGCAGGAGCGCCACCATCTGCTCGTCGGTCATCTGCTCGAGCTCACACGCGCGCCGGAGCGGCGCGAGGCGGCACGCCGGGAAGCCGCGCGGCTCGATGGCGGCGAGATCCCACCCGCTGCCCTTGATGAAGAGCACCTCGACCCGGTCGCCGAGCAGGTCGACGGCCGTGCTCTTGACGCTCGTGTTCCCGCCGCCGTGGAGGACGAGCGACGGGTCGGCGCCGAGGAGGCGGGAGGTGTAGACGCGGAGGGCGAGATCCTCGCCGTGCGCGGCGTAGGTCTCGATGATGCGCTGCGCTTCGTCCTTGCGGTGGCGGGAGTCCATCGATCGGCCGCCTACCCCAGGGACGGGGGCGCCGAAAGGCCGCCGCTCAGTAGCGGTAGTTCTCGGCCTTGAACGGGCCCTCGGCGGGCACGCCGAGGTACTTCGCCTGCTCCTGCGTGAGCTGGGTGAGCTCCACCCCGAGCTTCGGCAGGTGCAGCGCGGCGACCTTCTCGTCGAGCCGCTTCGGCAGGAGGTGGACGCCCACCGTGTACTTCTCGGTCCACAGCGCGATCTGCGCGAGGACCTGGTTGGAGAACGAGGTCGACATCACGAACGACGGGTGGCCGGTCGCGCACCCGAGGTTCACGAGCCGGCCGCGCGCGAGCACGATCAGCCGCTTGCCGTCCGGGAAGATGAAGTGATCGACCTGCGGCTTGATGTTCTCCTCCTTGATCTCGGGGTTCTTCTCGAGCCACGAGATCTGGATCTCCGAGTCGAAGTGGCCGATGTTGCAGAGGATCGCCTCGTCCTTCATCGCGACCATGTGCTCGGCGCGGATGACGTCGGCGCACCCGGTGGCCGTGACGAAGATGTCCGCGATGGGCGCGACGGTCTCGAGCCGCTTGACCTCGTAGCCCTCCATCGCCGCCTGCAGGGCGCAGATCGGATCGATCTCGGTGATGATCACGCGCGCGCCGAGGCCGCGCAGCGACTGCGCGCACCCCTTGCCCACGTCGCCGTAGCCGCACACGACGGCGACCTTGCCGGCGAACATGACGTCCGTGGCGCGCTTGATCCCGTCGCCCAGCGACTCGCGGCAGCCGTAGAGGTTGTCGAACTTGCTCTTGGTCACCGAGTCGTTGACGTTGATCGCGGGCACCTTCAGCTTGCCGGCGCGGTGCATCTCGTAGAGCCGGTGCACGCCCGTCGTCGTCTCCTCCGAGAGCCCGCGGATCGGGTCGTTCCCGGCGAAGAGCTCCGGGTGCTTCTCGTGCGCGATGACCGTGAGATCCCCGCCGTCGTCGAGGATCATGTTCGGGCCCTTGCCGCCCTTGAAGGCGAAGAGCTGCTGCTCGATGCACCAGTCGTACTCCTCGAGCGTCTCGCCCTTCCAGGCGAACACCGGGACGCCGGTCGCCGCGATCGCGGCGGCCGCGTGATCCTGCGTCGAGTAGATGTTGCAGCTCGTCCAGGTGACCTCCGCGCCGAGCGCCGTGAGCGTCTCGATCAGCACCGCGGTCTGGATCGTCATGTGGAGGCAGCCGGCGATGCGCGCGCCCTTCAGCGGCTGCGTCGGGCCGTACTCGGCCCGGAGCGCCATCAGGCCGGGCATCTCCTTCTCGGCGATGCGGATCTCCTTGCGTCCCCAGTCCGCAAGCGTGATGTCGGCGACTTTGTAAGAGAGCTTCTTCTCGGTCATGGTGTCCCCTTGCTTGTTCCTGTGAGTGCGCCTGCGCGCGCGCCGTGCGCGGATCGCGCGGATCGCCAACCGACGAGCAGCTGCCAGATCAGGTGTCGATCCGGCCCTTCGCCCTGCCAGGCGGACGGCAGCCGCCGGATCTCGACGCCGGAGAGCCCGGCCTCCTCGGCGAAGCGCCGGAGGTCGTCCGGAGCGAAGCCGAGCCAGACGTCCGCCTCCTGCTCCCGCAGGGCGCGGTCCTGGTGCGCCTCGTAGTCGAGCACGCACACCGCGCCGCCGCGGGCGCGCTGGGCGTCGTCGCCGAGGCCGGGCGCGGCCGGCCGCGCGAGCTCGACGAGCGCCCGCATCGCCCTGGCCGGCTGCGGCGCGTGGTGCAGCACCCGCGCCGCGAAGACGACGTCGGCGCCGCCCGCGAGGGCCTGGCCGGCCTCGGGCGGCGCGTCGCCGAGCGCGCGGGCCACAGCCCGGACCACCTCCGGGCCGTCGATCTCGCCGCACACGAGCTCGACGTTCTCCAGGCTGCGCCGCCGCAGGCGCTCGGACGCGAGCTGCAGCTGGGCGCTCGCGCGATCGAGCGCGACGACGCGCTCGAAGACGGGGGACAGCACCTCGAGCAGCGCGCCGTCGCCCGTGCCCGCGTCGACCGCCAGCCGCCGGTGGGGCAGGAGGGGCGCGAGCGCCGCGAGGTAGGCGGCGAGCTCCGACGGCGGCCCCGGGCGCAGCGGCCGCCCGCCGCGCGCGAAGAACTCGCGGGTCTCGGCGTCCCGCGCGGCGAGCACCTCCTCGATGCGCGCGAGCGTCCCGTCCGCCGCGCACGCGCGCCGGCCCGCGCGGACCGCGTCGTCGACCACCGGGTCGGTGGTGGCGCGCGGATCCAGGCGGAGCAGCGTCCACGTGCCCTGGCGCCGCGCGAGCAGGAGGCCCGCCTCGCGGAGCGCGGCCGCGTGGCGCGAGATCTTCGGCTGCCCCTCGCGGAGCAGCTCGGCCAGCTCCCCGACCGCGAGCTCCTCCGCCGCCGCCAGGCCGAGCAGCCGCACCCGCACGGGATCGGCGAGGAGCCGGTACAGCTCACACCGGGCCACCGCCTCTACAGGCTGGGCAGAAGGCTCCTCGATCGCGACCACGGGCGATCTATATGCGTCGATGCGCATGGATGCAAATAGATTTGATGTGGTCCACCTCTCGTCTTCGCGACGGCCGCGAGCGGCCTGTCGGCACGGCAAGCCGGCACGCGGGCGTGGCACGCCGGTACGTGGGCGTGGCACGTCGGCACGCCGGTACGCGGGGTGGCAACGCCGGTGCGCGGGGTGGCACGCCGGCACACCCGCGCGGCACATCTGCCCCGCTCTGCTCTGATCCATTACGTCCACGGCGCGCCGCGACCAGCGGCGTGCCGTGGAGCTCCGCGCGGCTCAGCCGAACGAGCGGACGGCCTTCTCGAGCTTCGCTTCCTCGGCGGAGCGGAGCAGGCCGACGGCGACGACGGTGAGGCGCTCCGGCCGGAACAGCGCGCGCGCGGCGTCGCGCACGTCCGCGACGGTGACGCGGGCGAGCTCTTCGTGCCGCGCCTGCGGCGTCCGGGTGATGTCCGCGAGCGCGGCGAGCCCGTAGAAGCCGGCCGTCGCCTCGGCGTCGTCGAGCATGGCCTCCACGGACCAGAGGTGGCGATCCCGCGCCTTGGCGAGCTCGTCCTCGCGCGGGCCGGCCTCGGCGAGCTCGCGGAGCAGCGCGAAGATCTCGCGGACCACCACGGTCGCGCGGTCGTGCTGCACGCCCGCGGCGATGTCGACGACCCCGTCGTCCTCGTAGGCCTCGAACATCCCCGACACGTCGTAGCAGAGGCCCAGCCGGTCGCAGATCCGCTCGTACAACCGCGTCGACATGCCGTCGTCGAGCACGCGCAGCAGCATCTCCACCGCGGGCTCGCGCGGATCGCGCTCGCTCACGCCGCGGAACGCGATCCTGAGCTCGGTCTGGCTCGACTGGTTCTCCACGAAGCGGAACCTCGGCTTCTTCTGCCCGTTCGGCGGCGGCGCGGCGGGCACGAGCTCGCCGCGCGGCATCGCGCCGAAGTGCCGCTCGAGGCCCCGCGCGCACGCGTCCGGATCGAACCGCCCCGCCACGCAGAGCACCGCGTTCGCCGTCGTGTAGTGCCGGGCGTGGTGCGCGTGCAGCATCGGCTCGTCGAACCGATCGAGCGCGTCGATGTCCCCCGTGATCGTGAAGCCGAGCGGGTGGCGCTCGTACATGAGCGCGCGGGCGTTGTTGTCCGCGTCGATGTCGCGCCCCTCGTCGTCGAGATCCTCGAGGATCTCCTCGCGCACGATGCCGCGCTCGACCTCGATCGCGGTGAAGCGGGGCGACGTGGCGACCTCGCCGAGCAGCGCGAGCACCGGATCCAGGTTCGCCGGCGGTACGGAGATGCTCATCACGCCGTGGTCGACGTGGGTCGCCGCGTAGAGCGTCCCGCCGAGGCGCTCGAAGGCGAGCGCCTGCGCGTGCGCCGACGGCATCGTCGGCGTCCCCCGGAAGACCATGTGCTCCAGGAAGTGGGAGATCCCGTTGTTCTGCGGGGTCTCGAACCGCGAGCCGACGCGCAGGTAGAGCGACGCGACCGCGCGGTGCACGTGCGGCTGCGGGACGAGGACGACTTTCAAGCCGTTGGGAAGGAGGACGTCCTTCGCGTCATGCTGCGGGAGCGACGTCATTCCCCCTCGTCGCCCGCCGGCAGGTCCGGCATGCCCGAGCCGTCCTCGCTCGGCTTCGGCTCCTTGAGGAGGGCCTGGTCGTACTTCACCTCGCTGCCGATGGTCGACTTCAGCCGCCGCATGTACCCGATGAGCGCGTCGTTCTGCTTCGCCGCCCGCATCGCCCCGGTGTAGAACTCCCGGTCTTTCTCCCATTGCTCCTGGCTCGGGGAGCTCTTCTCCTTGAGCTGGATCACCGCGTAGCCGTTCTCCAGCGCCACGACGTCCTTGGGCAGATCGCCCGGCTTGTCGAGCTGGAAGGCGAGCCGCGCCGGCTCGGTGCTGTCCCGCGCCTCGGCGATGGGAGAGCCCGACACGTTGAACGGCAGGCTCGCCTCCACGGTGGGGCGGTTCGGGTGGGTCGCGATCGTGTACGGCGCGCGCGCCTCGCCGGACTCGGGCTTGCCCGCTTCCTTCGCGCCCTCGCCCTTGTCCCCGTCGGCCTTCGCGGCGGCCGGCTGATCCTTCGGCTTCGCGCCCGCCGCCGCGGCGGGGCGCGCTTCCGCCGTCTTCGCCGGGGTGAGCTGGGCCAGGTACGCGCTCAGCGCGTCCTCGAGCGACTTGCCCCCCGCGGCGGCGGCGAGCACCTGCTTCGCGGCCTCGGCCGCGAGCCGCTCCGCCTCGTGGGCCACGTAGAGCTCGCGCGCCGTCTCCATCCGGCCGATCTTCTCGGCCTCGGCGTCCTTCGCGATCTGCTCCAGCTTGACCACGTGGAAGCTGTCCTCGGTCTCGATGATGTCCGACACCTCGCCCGCCTTCATCTCGAGGAGCTTGTCCTCGACGGGCTTGCTGAGGCGGCCCTTGATCACGCAGCCGAGCTCGCCGCCGCGCGACGCGCTCGGGTCGTCGCTCGCGCTGCGCGCCACGTCGGCGAAGCCCTCGCCCTTCTTGAGCCGCTCGACGGCCTTCTCGATCCGCGCCCGCGCGGCGGCCTTGGCCGCCTCCGGCCCCTCCTCGGACGCCTCGGGCTTCACCTCGACGAGGATGTCCCGCACCACGCGGCACTCCGGCTGGTACTGCGCCTTGCGCCCCTCCCACGCCTTGTCGAGCTCCTCCTTGTTGGCGTCGGCCCAGGCCTGGATCGCCTTGTCGGAGGTGTCCACGATGAGGTCGGTGTAGAAGCGCCGATCGAAGCGCACGTAGCTGAGCGTCCGCGTCGACTTCTCGCGCGAGAACTGCTCGAACGCCTCGCTCTCGCCGACCCGGACGCGCGCGCGGATGATGTCGCGCATCCGCGCCGCGACGAGCTCCTTCTTCTGGTAGTCGCGGAAGTCGGTCGGGCTCATCTTCGTGACGGCCCGGATCTGCTTCTCGTACTGCTTGCTGTCGAACTTGCCCGTCTGCCGGTTGCGGACGTCGAGGTAGCGGGTGAGGTCTTCCCGGAGGTTCAGGGCGTAAGCGACCTGGCGGATCTTGTCCGCGGGGAGCGAGACGTGCACCCGGCCGGCCACGAGCTCGGCCGTGAGCTCGTCGTCCGAGACGCTGATCCCGAGGCGCTTCGCGTCCTCGTTGAGCAGCCAGCGCTCGTAGAGCCCTTCCGCCGTGAGCCGCCGGTACCCCATCGCCCGGAGGCGGTTCTCGTCCCCGGTGCGCATGCCGAGGAGGTTCCTCGACGCGTTGAACTCGATCGAGGAAATGCAGCTGCCGCGCACCTCGACGGCACAGCTGCTGCCGGACGACTGCACGGGGCCCGCGTTCGGGCGGAACTGGACGATGAAGACGACGGCGATCGCGATCACGATCGCGGCGCCGAAGATTTGGCTCAGTCTGTTCACGGAGGGCTCGCTCCCGGGGCGCGCGCCGCTCGCTCTTCGAGCGGCGTCCCGCCTTGGCGTGGCGCGGCATAGCACGACGTCGACGGCGTGTCTTTCGGCGTATCTTTACGGCGGTCGAGCGCGGGGTTAGGGGCTGATGCCATGGCAAGCTCGAAGTCACACCTCCCTGATTGCGGCCTCTACCTCACGACGAAGCCGCTCCCCGGAAACGAGGACAAGGTGCCTGCCGGCATCATCGTCTCCTTCCACAACCACTCGGACAACGGTCTGCCGACCGTGACGACGGCCGATCACAACGTCCACAACCGCTGGCACTTCCACGGCCCCGCCGTCGCGTTCCGGGGCACGACGTGGGCGGACTCGCTGCAGCGCCTTCCCGCCGAGGGGTTCTACACGCTGCGCAAGGAGCTCTCGTTCGACGGCGGCAACTGGCCCAAGGGGACGCTGGTCCAGCTCGGCTACACGCAGTCCGGCTCGCCCATCCTGTTCATCGCCCGCGTCCGCTCGCGCCTCCAGGAGAACGACCTCTTCTTTTCCGACAAGGGCGTCGGCATCAAACGCGACCAGCTGTCGCTGCTCGAGCCGGTCTCCGTCTACGAGGAGCCGAGCGACGGCTCCGGGCACAAGCCCGACCACGCCGAGGCGCACTGACCTCCGAGCGCTCCCGTCCACAGGAGAACGTCCGCGGGGTGGTCCCCTTTCTGTCCACGGGCACGGCGTGTGCTTGTAATTTTTCTTCGTGATTCGACGAAGAACCCTCACGCCGCCGTCGCTTCAGGTTCCGCCTGAGCTCTTCGCTAACCGTCGCAGGAACGCCCGCCGCGAGCTGAGCGAGCGGGTCCGCCTGGAGACCGTCGATGGCGCGGTCCCCGGCTGGACCCTCAACGCCAGCGTCGGCGGGCTTCGGGTGGTGATAGAAAATTCACTCGACCCTGGTACGGAGCTAACGGTCTGGATCGACGGGGCAGCCCCGCGCCCCGGCCGGATCGTGTGGGTCCAGGACGAACCCGACGGGTCGATCGTGGGGGTTTGTTTCCTGGACGGGACGTCGAGGCCGGCGGGGCCGAGCGCGTGAGCGCGCAAAGATGCGCCGGGCGCGCCAAAGCGCCACAGCGTCTGTCGGCTTGACGAGACGCCCGTAATTTTGCGATGGATGGTCCTGCTGGCAGCTGGGCGTACCGGGAACCAGCGGAAGATGCCGACACCCGCGGAGATAAAGAAGGCCCTGCTCCAAGCCGGATTTGAGATCTACCGCACCCGGGGCGACGCCGTGCACGTCGCAGAGCGGGTGCGGGAGAACCTTCTCATGGATTCCGGGATCGTCGTGGGCGCCGAGCCGCTGCGCGTCGGCTTCGTCGTGCGCGCACAGCGCAGCGATTTTCCAGGCGCGGCGGACGAGCAGCTCTTCGAGCGGGCACGCGGCCTGGCCGAGCCCGCCGTGGCGCGCGGTTATGCTGAAGGCGGAACGAACGTCCGCCCGATCCGCGACCCCGGCGACGAGGAGCGGACGCTCGACACCTGGTACGAGGTCCAGCTCGAGAAGCCGGTAGGGTCGCTCGAGCTCGCCGTCAGCGAGGTGGGGTTCGCCCTCTCGCTGGAGAAGACTGCCCTGCCGCGGTAAGCGGTGGCCGATGCCGTTCGACCGCGCCGCGAGCCTGCTCGGGCCCTCGGGGCCGCTCGCGCGGGGGCTCGAGGGGTACGAGGATCGTGAGGGGCAGCTCGCCATGGCGAGCGCCGTCGAGCGGGCGCTCGAGGAGGACCGGATCCTCCTGTGCGAGGCGGGCACGGGCACGGGCAAGACGCTCGCTTACCTGGTCCCGGCGATCCTGAGCGGCCGCAAGGTCGTCGTCTCGACCGCGACGAAGGCGCTCGAGGACCAGATCTTCACGAAGGATCTGCCGCTCGTGGCCGAGCACCTCCGGCTGGACCCGCGCGCGGCGCTGGTGAAGGGGCTCGGCAACTACCTCTGCCTGCGGCGCTTCAACGAGCTGCGCCAGAGCCCGGGCGCGGGGGCGGGGACGGCGGGGCGCTCGCTGCCGCTGCTCGAGGCGTGGGCGCAGGACACCGAGATGGGGGACGTCGCCGAGCTCGCCTACCTCGCCGAGGGGGATCCGCTCTGGCGGGAGGTGGCCTCGTCGAGCGAGACGCGGCTCGGCTCGTCCTGCGACTATTACGACGACTGCTTCGTCACGAAGATGAAGCGCGAGAGCGAGGCGGCGCGCCTGCTCATCGTGAACCACCACCTCTTCTTCGCGGATCTCGCGCTCAAGATCGCCGGGGCGCGCCGCGGCTTCGCCGGCGCCGGCGCGCTGCCGCCGTACGACGCGGTCATCTTCGACGAGGCGCACCAGCTCGAGGACATCGCGACCGGCTTCTTCGGCGTCCGCGTCTCGCGCGCGCGCGTGGATTCCATGCTGCGCGACGCGGACCGGGCGTTCATCTCCTCCGGCCTGGCCGATCGCATCCTCGGGCGGGGCGAGGGGACGGCGCTCACGGCGGTGGTGCGCGAGGCCGCGGACGCCCTGTTCGACCGGCTCGCGCGGCTCGGCGGCGCCGCGGGCGCCGGGGATCGCGGCGAGTCCCGGGTGCCGCTCGCGCGGGACGTGTGGTCCGGCGAGCTGCTCGACGCCTACCACCGCCTGGACAACGTGCTCGAGGCGCTCGCGGGGTACGCGAGCGCGAACGCGATCAACGAGGCGGTGCAGCTCGTCGGCAACCGCGCGGCCCAGCTCCGGGACGACGCGGCGCGCGTCGTCGACCCCGCGACGAACCAGGTCACGTGGGTCGAGGTGCGGGGCCGCGCGGCCTCGTTCGGCGCGTCGCCGGTCGATCTCGGGGACATGCTCCGCGAGCACGTCTTCGAGCGGATCGGCGCCGTGGTGCTGACGAGCGCCACGCTGACCACGGGCGGCTCCGCGAGCTCGGGGTTCCGCTTCCTCCGCTCGCGGATGGGCCTCGACGGGGAGGTGGCGGTGCCGGTCGACGAGCTCGAGGTCCCTTCGCCGTTCGACTACCCCGCGTCCGCGCTGCTCTACACGCCGCGGGATCTGCCCGAGGCGACCGACGCGTCGTTCGTCGAGCGCGCGGCCGATCGCGTGGCCGAGCTCATCGCGATCACGGGCGGCGGCGCCTTCGTCCTGTGCACGTCGAACCGCGCCATGCACGCGCTGGCCGCGGCGCTGCGCGTCCGGCTCGATCGCGCGGCGGCCGCCGCCACCGCCGCCGCCCGGGCCGGGGCGGAGGGCGGCGGGGGCGCCCGGCGCGCGCGGGCGCCGCTGCTCGTGCAGGGGGACGCGCCGAAGGGCACCCTGCTCCGCCGCTTCCGCGCGGAGCGGCACGCCGTCCTCGTCGCGACGATGAGCTTCTGGGAGGGGGTCGACGTCCCCGGCGAGGCGCTGCGACTCGTGATCATCGAGAAGCTCCCGTTCGCGGTGCCCACCGATCCCGTCGTCGCCGCCCGGTGCGCGGCGATCGAGCAGGGCGGCGGCAGCCCGTTCACCGCGTACAGCGTCCCGCAGGCCGCGATCACCCTGAAGCAGGGCTTCGGCCGGCTGATCCGCGCGCGCACCGATCGCGGCATCGTCGCGATCCTGGACCGGAGGATCCGCACGCGCGGCTACGGCCGCGTGCTGCTCGACAGCTTGCCCGACGCGCGGCGTACGGAGCGCCTCGAGGACGTGCGCGCGTTCTGGGCGGCCGCGGCGGCGCCGGCCGAGGAGGGCCGAGCGCCGGCCCCGGGCGACGCGCCGCCGTGACGTGCGCCGCGGGCGGCGCGGCGGGCGGGGCCGCCGGCCGTCAGGGGTACGAGACCTTGCCGTAGACGCACCAGGCGGCGCCCTTCTTCAGCGCGAGGGCCTGGCGGAGCTTGTAGTCCCGCTTGAACCGGGGGTCGTTGTAGGAGGCGCGCGACGAGGGGACCGTGGGGTTCTTGCAGTCGGCGCCGGAGGCGATGATCACGAAGTAGCGCGGGTTCTTGGCGAAGAGCGCGTCGGTGTAGCCGGTCCCGACCTTGTTCGTGTACCCGCCGGGCAGGCGCGAGATCTCGGGGCTGAGCAGCCCCAGCATGTCGACGACCGGGAAGCCCGTGCGGTACCCGACGTAGCCGATGTCGGCGATCGCGACGGGGCCGGGCTCGGCGTTCTGGACGAGCCACTCGGCGGTGCGCCCGGCGGCGTCGTCCCAGAAGCCCTTGTCGTTGACGATGATGTTGCGCTGGGCGCGCACGAGCTCCTCGGTGCGGGTCGCGAGCGTGATCGCGCCGAACGCGGCGATCGCGAGCGACGCGACCCGCTCGCGGCGCGCGGCGATCGCGCGGATCGCGTCGTCGGCGAGCAGGAAGGCGAACGGCTCCGCGGGCGCGAGGAACCGGAAGTACGGCATCCAGTCGCCGCCCACGACGACGACGTAGACGCCGAAGAGCAGCGCAATCGAGGCGATCGCGAGGCCGCTCCGGCGCCGATGGACGACGGACCAGGCGACGGAGGCGATGCCGAGCCAGAGGAAGGCGCCGGCGTGGTGCGCGTAGTTGCGGACGTAGTCGCTGCCGCCCTTGAGCTGCTGCGCGAAGTTGCCCGTCTTGGCGGCGAGGGTGTTCGGGAGCCACGCGCCGTAATAGCTGTGGCGCCAGAGCAGGTGCGCGGCGACCGGGAGCGCGAAGGCGAGGAGGCGCAGCACGTTCCGCCGGGTGAACGCCTCGTCGGCGTGCCACACGACGAGCAGCCCGAGGAACAGCGGCGCCTCCGGGCGGGTGAGCGCCGCGAGCGCGAAGACCACGCCGGACCAGGGGAACGTGCGCGCGGAGAGGGTCCACGGACCGCCCGCCGCGGCGGCGTCTTCCTCGCGGAGGAAGAGCTCGGTCCCCGCGAGCGTGAGCAGCAGGAAGAGCGGCGTCTCGAGGCCGAACACCGCGTAGCCGGAGAAGAGGAAGCTCGTCGCGAGCAGCCACGTCGCGAGGCAGGGGACGTTCGAGAACGGGCGCAGCCGCCGCGACAGGAGGTACGTGGGGACGAGCGCCGCGGCGGCGCAAGCGGCGCCGAGCACCTTCGACGCGACCTCGGGCGTCGCCCCGATCTTCACCGCGGCGGCGAGGATCACCGTCCAGAGGAAGTTCGTGTAGCCCTCGACGCGCTCGCCCACGTTGTAGACAAGCCCGTTCCCGTTCGCGAGGTTCTCCGCGTAACGGAACGAGATGTACGCGTCGTCGATCGTGAAGCTCGAGACGCGGATCGCCGCCGCGATCGTGAGCAGCATCGGCGCGACGAGGCCGATCGCGATCTGCATCCGAGCGGGGAGGGGAGCCCCGGCGAGCCAGCCGCGGACGTCGCGCGCCGGCGCGGCGGGCGCCTCTTCATCTTCCTGTTCCGTCGGCTCCTCGTCTTCTGCCGAGGTGTCGTCTCCTGCCCAGTCGCCGGTGTCGGCTGCGCTCCTGACATCATCCTTCATCGGGCGCCGACCATAGCGCGATTGTCACAGCGGTGACCTCGAGCTGCGTAAATCAGGACAGCATGGTGCGCGAACACCCCGACGCAGTGCGAACGAAATTGCGCACTGAACTGTTCGCACTAACCTGACTGGCAGTCACGTCGATGGCTCCGGGCGAGGTGACCCGCTCCGGGGCATGGGCCGGGGTTCCGGCGCGACGGCGGGAGCGGCGGCGGGTGTCGGCGCGACGGCCGAGCGACGGAGCGACCGAGCCCGCGCTGGGAAGAAAGGAGTCGACCGATGAGCGAGCTCGTTGCGCACCTCCCCGTGGTTTTCCTCGTCGTCGCGCTCGCGGCGTTCGCGCTCGCCGCGCTCGTGTTCGCGTTCAGATCTCGGTCTCCGTTTTCCCGGTCGCTCGGCCGCGCGCTCACGGCGAAGGAGCGGTCGATCGTGGCCGCCTGCGCCGACGCGCTGTTTCCCCCGGGCGGTCCGATCCCGCTGTCCGGCACCGAGGCGGGGCTGGTCGACTACATGGAGCGCTACGTGGCGCGGTCGCCGCGGGCCCTGCGGCCGTACCTGCGGCTCTTGCTCCACGTCGTCGAGCTCTCGCCCTTGTTCTTCGGGCCGCGGCGCGCCCGCTTCACCCGCCTCTGCCAGGCGGATCGCATCGCGGTGCTCGCGGCCATGGCGCAGAGCCGCATCTACCTCCGGCGGGTCACGTTCCTCTCGCTCCGGACCGTCCTCTCGATGGGGTACCTCGCGAACGAGAAGGTCGCCGTCGCGATCGGCGTCGCCTGCTGCGCCACGCCGTTCGAGCGCCGCGCGGCGGCGGCGGCGGGCGAGGCCGCCCGCGCGGCGGCCCCGGCGCTCGCGACGGAGGTGCCGGCATGAAGCTCCCCACGCTCGACGGAGCGCCGCGGCGCGCGGACCCGGCGCGGAGCGAGCGGCTCCCGCTCGCCGCGGACACCTCCCGATCGCGGGGGGCGGCGGAGCCCCTCGCGCCCGCCGAGCCGCGCCCCGGGGTCAAGGTGTTCGCCGACTACGACGGCGAGGTGCGGGCGTCGTGTGAGGTGCTCGTCGTCGGATCGGGGCCGGGCGGATCGGTGGTCGCCAAGGAGCTCGCCGAGGCGGGGCGCGACGTGATCCTCGTGGAGGAGGGGCCGCCGCTCGGGGTGGAGGATTTCCGGCAGGAGGCGGGCGAGTCGCTTTCGCGCACGCTGCGCGAGGGGGGGATGCGGGCCGCGCGCGGGCGCATGCTCATCCCGACCATGCAGGCGATCGCGCTCGGGGGCGGCTCGGTCGTCAACTCGGCGATCTGCGCGCGCTCGCCTGCCTGGGTGTTCGACAAGTGGGCGGAGCGCGCCGGGACCACGTCGATCTCGGCGGACGTGATGCGCCCGCACTACGAGCGCGTCGAGCGCCTGCTCGGGGTGTCGCCGACGCCGGTGGAGGTGCAGGGCGAGCGGAACCTGCGCTTCAAGCGCGGCTGCGACGCCCTCGGTCTGACGAGCGAGCCGACCCACCGCAACGTGCGCGGCTGCCGGGGCTCGGGCGAGTGCTTCACCGGGTGCCGCAACCGCGCCAAGATGTCGACGGACATCTCGTACGTCCCCGCCGCGATCCGAGCGGGCGCGCGCGTGTTCACCAGCGTGCGCGCCGAGCACCTGATCACCTCCGGCCGGCGCGTCGCCGGGATGCGCGGCCGCACCGTCGAGCCGTTCACGTGGCGCGAGGGGGCGCCCGTCGAGATCCGCGCGAAGCTCGTGGTCCTCGCCGCGGGCTGTATGGCGACGCCCCTCATCCTGCTCCGGAGCGGGGTCGGCAACTCCAGCGGCTACCTCGGGAACGAGCTGCAGCTCCACCCGGGGCTCGCGATCATGGCGGTGTTCCCCGATCCCATCCACCCGTGGGAGGGCGCGACCCAGGGGTATCACTCGCTCCACTTCCTCGAACAAGGCATCAAGCTCGAGGTCCTCTGGTCGCCCCCCGCGGTGCTCGCCGCGCGGTTCCCCGGCTTCGGCCACGACTACCAGCGGCACCTCCAGACCTACCACCGGATGGCGCCGTTCGACGTGATCATCGCCGCCGAGCAGTCGCGCGGGACGGTCCGTCCGCGGCGCGGCAGCTGGGACCCGGACGTGCGGTTCGACTACGCGCCGCGCGACGTCGAGAAGATCCAGCGCGGCCTCGGGATCCTGTCGGACATCTGCTGGGCGGCCGGGGCCGTATCGATCCTGCCCGGGCTGCACGGCGTGCCCGACGAGCTGACGTCGCCGGAAGAAGCCGAGATCCTGAAGACGAAGCGGCTCGACGGGCGCGATACGGTCACCGCGGCGAACCACGCGTTCGGAACGGCGCGGATGTCGCGGCGTCCGCGCGACGGCGTCGTGGACGAGGAGGGCCGCTGCCACGATCTGGACAACGTTTACGTCGCAGACACGAGCCTCTTTCCCGGGAGCCCCGCCGTGAATCCGATGCTGACGTGCATGGCGCTGGCCGATCGCATCGCGTGCGGCATCATCGAGCGCTGGTGATGCGCGCGCCGGCGTGTCACGACAGGGACAGGCACAGGGACGAGGGCCGGGAGCGTCGCGTCCGTCGCTCCGTCGCGCGTGGCCGTCGCGCGTGGACGGCATGTCACGACGGCGTGTGAGGAGCGCCTTGCACCGAGAAGGAGGCAACTCCCGAGTTGATGTGGGGCTCCCGCGGGCTACAAGTTCAGCGGCACGTCTTCACCTCACACGGGGCCGAGCCGTCCGTCCGCCGAGCTGGGAGGGAAGCTTTGGGACCGAACGCAGTTTCTGCTGCAATTCCGCGCGCACAAGCGCGCTCGCCGCATCGGAGCCACAGCCACCACGGCCGGGTGCTGCTCGTCGAGGACGAGCCCGATCAGGCGGCCATCCTCGAGGCGGTGCTGCGCCATGAGGGGCTCGACGTCGTCGTGGCGTCGAGCGGCGAGCAGGCGCTGGAGATCCATCAGCGGACGCCGGCGGACGTGCTCGTCACGGATCTCAACCTGCCCGGGATGACAGGGGTGGATCTGATGCGCCGGCTCTCCCCGGGCGAGCTCGAGGGGCCCGAGCCGAAGACGCCGCCGCCCGCCGTGGTCATGGTGACCGGCGCCGCGTCCATCACGAGCGCGGTCGACGCGCTCAAGCTGGGGGCGGCCGACTACCTCCAGAAGCCGCTCGATCCGGCGCGCCTCGTGCTGCTCGTGCGCGAGCTGCTCTCGTCGGGCCCGACGCGCGAGTTCGAGAGCGACGACGACGACCCCCTCCACGGGCAGCTCGTGTTCGAGGGGATGATCGGCGGCTCGCCGCGGATGCGCGAGGTGTTCACCCGCATCGACCGCGTCGCCGCGACGATGGCGCCCGTGCTCATCGTCGGCGAGAGCGGCACCGGCAAGGAGCTGGTCGCGCGCGCCATCCACAACCGGAGCCGCCGCCGCACGGGCCCGTTCGTCCCCGTGCACACGGGCGCCATCCCGCGCGAGCTCATCGGCAGCGAGCTGTTCGGGCACGAGAAGGGCTCGTTCACCGGCGCGTTCGCGGCGGCCGAGGGCAAGTTCGAGGCGGCGGCCGGCGGCACCGTCTTCCTCGACGAGGTGGGCACGATGGACGCCGCCGTGCAGGTCAGCCTGCTCCGCGTGCTCGAGACGTACCGGTTCACCCGCGTCGGCGGCCGCAAGGAGATCGAGGCCGACGTCCGCGTCGTCGCCGCCACGAACAAGGATCTGCTCGACCTCGTCGACGACTGCGTGTTCCGCGAGGATCTCTACTACCGGCTCAACGTGTTCACGGTGACGTTGCCGCCGCTGCGCGAGCGCCGGGAGGACATCCTGCCGATCGCCGAGCGCTTCCTCCTCAAGTTCGCGAAGCGCTACGGCACGCCGGCGCGCCGCCTGACGGACGCCGCCGTCGAGCGGCTGACCGAGCACGACTGGCCGGGCAACGTCCGCGAGCTCCGCAACGTGATCGAGCAGACCGCGCTGTTCGCCTCGAGCGAGATGGTCTCGGCGAATGACGTCCAGCTCGGGCAGGGCCGGATCGAGCGGCGGACTGGCCGGCGCAGCTACGACAGCCTGCCGTCCTCGAGGGTCGCGTCCCCGGTCGTGCCGGCCGAGCCGGCCGAGCCCCTCTCGGTGCCGATCGTCCACGCCGCGGACATGGCGGTCCCCTCCGACCCCGCGCCGTCGCACGTCGTGGCGCCGCCTCCGCCGGCGTCGATCGGCCCCGCGTCGTTGCCGCGGCGGCCTCCGGAAGGGAGCATGCACGAGGCCGAGCCGCCGCGGGACGCCGGGGAGGCCGCGGAGCACCCGCTCGTGCTGCGGCTCCCGGTCGGCACGCGCCTGGCTGACGCGGAGCGCAAGCTCATCCTCCTGACGCTGGAGGCGGTGCGCGGCAACAAGCAGCGCGCCGCCCGCGTGCTCGGGATCAGCCGCCGCGGCCTGTACTCCAAGCTGCAGGCCTACGGCGAGCACGTGGGGGGCCACGAGGCCCAGACGAGCGAGGCCGCCGAGCCGCAGGATCCGGCCGACGATGTGCCGGTCGTCACCGACGAGCCGAGCCTGGACGAGCTCGGCTCCCCGCGCGGCGAGGCGTAGGGCCGAGGCAGAGCGGTAGATTCGCTCTCCCCGCTCCGAGAATTCCGAGCTCCCGCCCCGAGAATTCCGAGCTCAGAAGCGGAAAGCAGCGGCATTGCACGCGCGTCGCACTCCGAGCTCAGGCCTGCGCGCTCCTGGGATGGCCCCCGACAACGGCTCGATCGCCGGCCCCGTTCCTTTGTGCTTTACGAAGGGGCGAAGACCTCGGTTATCGTAAAGCGGCGAGCCATGAGATCAGACGCGCGATTGGCACGTCAGAGAGCGAGCCACCGGCGCGGCATCAAGGTAAACTCTACGCGACGCCTCGCCGGCACTACCCCCCTGCGGGTCAGCCCCCAATGAAGATCACCTGCCAGTCCTGTCAATCGAAATACACGGTCTCGGACGAGAAGGTCCAAGGCAGAACCGTCAAGATCAAGTGCCGCAAGTGCGGCGCCACGATCCTCGTGAACAGCTCCGGCGTGACCACCAATGGTGGGCTCACCGACCCGGTCTCCGGGACGAGCGCTCCGAGCGACGGGATCACCTACCTGCTCAACGTGGCGGACGGCGACCAGCGCTCGATGACGCTGCCCGAGATCGTCGCCAGCTACCAGGCGGGGGTGATCAACGCGGAGACCTACGTCTGGGCCGACGGGATGGCCGACTGGCAGCCGCTCGGGCAGGTCGACCCGATCGTCGCCGCGCTGCACGCGGGGAGCGCTCCGGTCTCGGCGGTCGCGGCCCCGGCTGCGGCTGCGCCTGCGCCCGCGCTCGCGCCCGAGCCGGCCCCGGTGCCGTCGGTGGCCGCGGCCGCCGGGCCCGCGGGCCAGACTTCCTCCGGGGTCGAGTCGGTCGCCGCGGCGGCGGCGCCGCGCGCGGCGGTGCGCCGCGACGTGGCGCGCCCGACGCAGGACCTCTTCGGCGGTGGCGCGGCGCCCGTCGAGGCGCACCGGCCGAGCTCCGACGACGTGGCGACGAGCGCGCCGCTCTTCCGGAGCGGCGCCGCGCCCGGCCAGCGCGACGAGAACTCGATGCTGTTCTCGTTGAGCGCCCTCACGGCGAAGGCCGGTCCGGCCGCCCCGGCGAGGCCGACCCCCAGCGCCTCGGAGGACTCCGGCCTGATCGACCTGAAGGCGCTCGCCGCAGGCTCCGGGAGGAGCGCGCCGTCGCCGGTCGCCAGCATCGTCGCCAACGACGGCGGCCTCTTCCAGCTCAGCGCGCCGATCGTGAGCACGGCGCGGGCCCCCTCGGTCGCGCCGCCGAGCATCGAGGCTCCCCCCAAGAACCGCGCGCCGCTCTTCATCGGCGCCGGCATCGCGATCGCGGGCCTCGCGATCGCGGGCGTCTTCTTCGTGATGAAGGGCAGCGGCGAGACCGCGACGACGGCGCCCCCCGTCGAGAACACGGCGCCGACCGCGGCGGCCCCGGCGACGACGACGCCGCCGGAGCCCGAGCCGGCCCCCGCGGCGGCGGCGGCCACGGCGACGGCCACGCCCACGGCAGAGGCGTCTGCGAGCGCGGCGCCGAGCGCCGCCCCGGCGACGGCGGCGCGCCCGTCCACACGCCCGCAGCGATCGACCGGCGGCAGCGCGGGCAAGGCGCCCGCGGCGGCCGCGCCGGCGGCCGCGCCGGCCGCGCCGGCCGCGCCGAAGCGCGGCGGTTGCGGGTGCGCGCCCGGCGATCTGATGTGCGCGATGCAGTGCTCCGCCAAGGGCAAGTGAACGCGCGGCGGGGGCTATCTCCCTGCTCCCCCGCGACGGACAGCTCCCCCGCGACGAACAGGCCGTCGCGATGAACGAGCTTCCCAGATCCCAGAGGTGGGTCGCTCGGTGAACGCTCGGTGAACCTACAGCGGCAACGGCAGTGCGGCGCGTGGAAGGCCGCGCTAGCATCGTCCGTCATGAGCGAGCCGGACGGGCGGCTGCACGCGCGGACTCCGCGATGGATGTCGGGCGCAGCGCCCCCCTTCGCGATGGCGCTGCTGCTCCTCGGCGCGAGCGCCGCGGGGTGCGGCGGGCGGACGGCGGCGGCGCCGGCCGGAGGTGGGGCGCCGAGCGGCCGCGACGGCCGTGCGCGCGCGGCGCTCACGGCGCCAGGGGGGCCGTCCGCGCCAGGCGCGCTGGTCACGATGGTGACGCCGTCGGCGCTGCTCCCGGATCTGGTCGGAGAGCGCGGCGTGGTGGCGAGCGAGGCCGGATCCAGGCGGGTGCTCATCGATCGGATGCGCGCCATCGCGCACGACGATGGCTCGATCGAGCGCGCTGCGGAGCTCTTCCCGTCCGATCAGGTCACCGCGCTCAAGCTGCCGACGCGGCTCGGCGACGGCTACCTGTTCTACGCCTCGAACCGCGGGATCGCGCAGCTCTGGCGGGCCAAGGGGTGGCTCGCGGCGCTCGAGCCGCTCGTCCAGCTGCCGTCGGAGGCGCACGAGGTCATCGCGGGGTTCGATCGGCTCTACGTCCGCCTCGCCCACAACCACCGACTCCTGGCGATCGACGCGCAGAGCGGCGCCGCGATGCCGCTCGGCCCGCTGCCGCCGGCGGGCGCTTACGGCCAGCTCGCGTTCGCCGACGGCTGGCGCGGCGTGGTCGAGGCCGACCTGCGCGGGCTGCTCGTGACCTTCGACGCCGGCACCACGTGGCGCGCGGTCGAGGTCGAGGGGCGCCCCACCGCGCTGAGCGTGATCGGCGGCGATCCCGCGGTGATCACGGCGAACGGGTTCTACTCGGTCGACGCGCGCGGCGGCGTCACGTACCGCGCCCTGGATGTGCCCGAGGACGCGGAGGAGCCGCCGGCGCGCGCCCACGGCCCGCTCGGGAGGCGCCCGCTCCGCGCCGCGGTCGAGGACGGGTGGCCCGACTCGAGCGCGACGGCGGTGGTGGCCCGCGGCGGCGCGCTGGCGCGCGTCTCGCTGCGCGACGGCGCCGTCGTGGACCTCGCGCTCGACGCCTACCCCGAGCGCCAGGCGACCTGCCATGCGGTCCGGACAGGCGCGTCGTTCGGCTTCGTCTGCGGCGAGCGCGAGGGGCCGACGACCCTCTACGCCTTCCAGCCGCCGCTCGGCGTGCGCCGGCTCATGCGCTTCGACAAGCCGCGCTTCGTGGCCGCGAGCGGCAACGGCGCGCTCGTGATCCGCGGCTCGTGCGGCGAGGACAGCGGGGCGCACGGCGGCCGCGCCTACTGCATCGTCGCCGCCGGCGGCGACACGCGCGAGATCCGCGTCAGCGCGCCCGCGCGGGACGTCGGCGTCGAGCGCGTGATCGCGCTCTCCGACGGCCGGGTCGCCGTCCTGTCGCCGCCTCGCCTCGGCGCGGCAGGGCAGCTCACGCTGCTCCAGGGGAGCGACGTGACGACCGTCCCGCTGGTCTTGCCGAGCAAGCCCCGCAGCGCCGCGCGCGACCTCCAGCGCGGGATGTGGCTCGAGGGGTTCGAGGAGCGCGAGCCCGGCGTCCTCGGCGGCTGGGTGGAGGCGGGCGGCCCGATCGCGGGCGTCCGGATCGACGTGAAGACCGGCCACGTGACGGCCGGCGCGGCGCGCCAGGACGGCACCGGCGCGCTGCTGTCGGGGCGCTTCGCGCTCTCCCTCGGCGGGGGAGAGCGCGCCGCCGAGTCGACCGACGGCGGGATGACCTGGCACCCGATCGAGCTCCCCGAGCGGGACGACGACGCCGCGGCGTCTCCGACGCGCGCGTGTGGACCCGTCGGCTGCGTCTTCAAGGGCTGGGTCCGGGTCGGCTGGGGCAAGACCGCGCTGCCAGGCGACCTCGCAGAGGCCAAGCCGCCGCCCGCGCTCCAGACGCCGGTGCGCACGGCCAGCCCGATCGCGATGCGCTGCGAGCCGATCGGCGCGTCCACCCCGCCGCTGCCGGACAAACCCGCCGCCGCGCCGCCGGCGCGCCCGGCGCCGCCCGGCGCGCGTCCGCGGGCCAAGGAGACGACGGTCTCCGCATGGTCCCCTTTCCGCAACACCGCGCCGCCCGCGCTTGGCGCGGACGAGACCGGGTTCGACAACGGAGCGCCGTACGACATCGTGTCGACGCGCGCCTACGTGTGGGGCAAGCGGGGCGCCGACTGGGCGCGCGCAGGCCGCTGGCTCATCCGCTTCGACGACCGCTTCGATCCGGACGGCGGGGTGCGCTCCAGCGCCGTCAGCGCTTCTCCCTGGGCCGATGAGGCCTCGGCCGCGGAGGCGATCGGGGCCGTCACGCACAGCGCTGCGTCCTGGGGCGCGTACCTCGATCCCGGCGGACGCGCGGCGCTCACGCACGTGTGCCGGGGCGGCGGCTGCGGGCTGTTCGCGGTGTCCGAAGGGATGCCGATCCTCCCGCTGCGGGACGGCGCCGGCCGCTCCGGCGCCTTTCTCCGGCCGTTCCCGAACGGCGCCGTGCGGCTCGGGGAGACGTGGTTCTTCGTGTCGCCTGGCGGCTCGTACGAAGCGGTGAGCCTGTGGCGCGCCGACCTCGGGATTGCGCGGCAGCTCGCGACCTACACCCGCCCCGCGCGCGTCAGTTACGGGGTCGATCCGCCGCGCCTGGTGCGGCGCGCGCTGGGCGGCGGCGTCGGCCTGCTCATCTCGACGGCCCCGGATCCCGGCGCGCGCGCCGGCGCCTGGCATGTCCTCCCGATCGACCGCGACACCGGCGCGCTCGGCGAGGCGATCCCGCTCGGCCGCAAGGATCTCGCGGACACGTCGCTCGAGCGGTGCCACCCGGGCCAGGACGGCTGGCTCTTGGACACCGGCCTGGAGGGCATGCCCAGCTTCGAGCTGCGCGGCGCCTACCCCTCGGTCGATGGGGTCGAGTTCCGGCTCCGCCTGGATCCCGGCGTCGCGTGCGTCGAGGCGATGTCGGTGAGGCTGCAGGGCGTCTTCACGAGATCGTCGGAGAAGCAGCCGGAGGTCGCCGCCAGCGGGATCCCGCTCGCCGCGACCGAGCGGGCGACGGGCCGGAGGTGGCGGCTGCGCTGCGAGCAGAAGGACGCGGCCAGGTGACGTACCCGCGCCGCGTACGGCCCGCCGGAGCGCGGCGGCCGCGCGCGGCAGGCGGGCTGTTCCCCTCGGGGCGCCGTCCGCGCCGCGCGCGGCGCGCGCGGACACGGTCGCCGGGCGCATCCCGCGCCTCGGCGCCGGGCGTCAGTTCTGTGGCCCCGTGGACGACGCGCTCGCTTCGCCCGCGACGCTTGTCGCGGTGCCTTCCCCGTCGCTGAGGGTCCCCAACCACCGCGCGGTCCAGGTCTCCGGCGCCGCGGCGCTGTTGATCTCTGCCGGTCCGAGCGCGTTCACCACGATCTCACCGGGCGGCCCGTCCTCCGCCATGGCGGCGCCCCAGCGGAGCTTGAGCCCGCCCGCGCACAGCGCCGCCATGCAGTCCTGATCGCAGCCCACGTAGCCGCCGAGGGATGCGCCGAGCTCCTCGCACAGCGCCGCCGCGGCGAGCGCCTCGGGGATCGACGTCGCGCCCGGCGCCTCCGCTGCGATCACGGCCTCGGTTGCGGCCAGGAGGTAGCGGCTCGGCGTCCAGGAGAGCGTTCCGGCGAGCCGGAGCGTGTCACCGGGCTCTGCGGTCCAGGACATCGAATATTCGGACGCCACGTCTGCGTCGTCGGCGGGCGTGCCGCCGATCCTGCTCACCTCGAAGCGCGCACTTCCGGGCGTGCCGTCCTGGCCTCTCAGGACGCCGACGATCGTGATCGGCAGCTGCTCGCGCCCGGCGCGGGCCCACCCTCGATACCGCTCGCGCAGGGGGATCGGGAGCGCGGCGAGGTGGGCCTGCGCGGTCGCGTCCCAGTCCAGGGCGGCCCGTCGCACGGCGAAGGCGGACGCCTGGTCGACCGGCGCGGCGAGCTCCATGGCGTCGAGCAGGGCCGCGGCCTCCTCGCCTTCTGGCAGGAGCTCGTCCAGCCTCCGATCGTTCGCCGCCGCGAGCAGCTCTTCCAGCGCTTCTGATGGCGAGACCTCCAGCGTCATCTCGAGGCTCGTCGCCGCCATATCGATGGGCAGATCCTTGATGGGGACCGTCACGTCGTGCGTGGCGCCCGCCTGGAGCTCCCGTTCGCTCGCGCAGCCCCACAGCATTTGCCCGCTGTACAGCGCGACGGCGAGGCTCGGCCCCACCGGGGCGCCTGCCATGACCACCGGCCCGTCGGGACCGCCGCGCGCCATGAGCGCGCCCGGCGGAGCCCGGGGCGCGGTGATGGCGATCTCGTCGCAGGTCGCGCCCGCGACGACGCTCGCCATCCAGTCCTTCGCGACGCGTGTGCCCTGGTAGCTCGGGTAGATGTGCAGGGTGCCGAAGCCCTCCGCGCTCACCGCCACGCCGAGCTCAGCAGCGAGGCCGTCGTCCGTTGCGGCGCGCAGTCGAAACGTGCTCCCCAGCTTCGAGGCATGGAGCCCGACCGAGCCCCGGCCGTCCTCCGCCGTGGTGATCGTCGTCTCGTCGACCCATGCGCCTGCGGCTTCTCCCAGCAGGCTGAAGCTCACGTGGTAGGCAGCGGGCGGGCGGACCGCGATCCAGACCGTGCGCAGCTCCCCGGGGACGAGCTGCAGCGTCCCCTCCTCCTCGAACCTCAGCATCACCGGCGGATCGGGGTCCCACGGGGCGCCGCCCGAATCCGCTTCGCCCTCCAGGCGGAACGCGCAGGATGCCAGTCCGAGCAGGGCGATCCCGGCTCCCCGGTGCTTCCAAGGCAAGCTCACCCCGCGAGTGTAGCCTGTGCCCCTCACGGCGAGAAGCCGACGGCCGGCGAGCATGGCCCGTCGGATGGGAAACGGCGGACGGCACGATCGCGCCGCGCGCACAGCGCACGCGGGTCGACTCGACGCGCCGCGCGCGTGGCTCACACCGCAGGTGTGCTCCCGCGCTTCGCGACGCCTGGTGAAGGGGCGCCGCGAAGCGAGCGCGGCAACGCTGGCGCGCGCCGCATCGAGCTACGGAGAGGGCAGGGGACGCCGAGCGGCGGCGAGGCGACTACTTCACGTAGATCTGGCCGACGGCCATCCCGCTGCCGCGGGCGCGCAGGACGGCCTTCGCGGGACCGCCGATGGGGAGCGGGTTCTTGAAGCACGACCCCTTGCCGCCGAGCGTGGCGTTCGGCCCGGTGGTGCTGTCCTGGGCGAGCACCATGGGCGGCATCGGCGGCGTGTGCGCGACGAGCTGGATCTCGAGCTCCGTGATGCCGACGCCGGCGCCGATGACCGAGTAACACTTGCCGGGCTGGATGTTGAACGGCTGCTCGAGCGTCTGGCCGTCCTGGAACTGCCCGGCGAAGGCGCCGCCTTCCGCCTGCATGCCCTGCACCTCGGAGGCCGCCATCGCGGTGAGCACCGGGGTCGCCATGGCCACCGCAGCGGGAGCGATCGGCGTCGCATTCCCGCCGCTCGCGCCCGCCGGGGTCTGCGTGGGGGCGGGCTGGCTGGGCGTCGGCGCGGGGTACTGTCCGGCCGGCGGGGTCTGACCGTACTGTCCGGCCGGCGGGGTCTGGCCGTACTGCCCGGGGGGATACTGGCCGGGCGGGTACTGGTTTGCCCCGTACTGGTTCTGCATCTGCGACGGGTTGTTCGGCTCCGGGTCGCTGCCGCCGCAAGCGAGCGGCGCGAGGCCGAGCAGGGCCGCAGGGATGAGGACGTACAAGCGCATACGAGGCTCCTTCAGGGTTATGGGGGTGAAGGTCACGCCCCTTGGGACGCTCGCCGCACCCGCGGCGGCTCACGGCCGCCGGTCACGGTCAGTAAGACGGCTGAGGTGGGGACGTGTTCTACAACGACTCGATGGCGCGGGGCCAGACGCTGCCGGGTTCGAGCGCCAACGGCGCGGAGAGCAACGGAAGCGCGCGGGCGGCGCGCCCCCGCTGGGCCGGCCCTGGCAGGAGCCCCGGGTCGACCGGCGCTCGCCCCCTGTTCCGCGTTGAACGCTGCCCGCGCGCCGCGCGCCTCAAGGCCGCGAGCGCCCGGTTCCCGAGGGGATCACTGAGGAGCCGGGAACGACGTGCCCGCCGCCGGCGCGCCCTTCCACCCACCAGGGGGGCCATGGGGGCGCTCTCGTCCAGTTGACGCGCGCGGAGGTCGACACCAGAAAACGTGCTCGCGGCTGCGCGTCTGGGTCGCGGCGGGCACGTGGTCCGCCCGGCGAGCCACGTGCGGTTCGTTGTGCGCCTCGCCGCCGGCCGGGACCGCGCTCGGTCCGGCATCCGGCGCGGGCCTCTACCGAAGACGAATGGGCGATCCCGCTCGCGGCGGGAGATCAGGAACGAGCCATGAGCGACATCCACCAGGCGATCAAGGATACCGTCGAGACCAACCGCGTCGTCCTCTTCATGAAGGGCACGAAGACGTTCCCGCAATGCGGCTTCTCGGCGCGCGCCGTCGACATCCTGAAGAAGTGCGGCGTGGACTTCAAAGACGTCAACGTCCTGACCGACCCCTCGCTGCGGGAGGGGATCAAGGTCTACTCGCAGTGGCCCACGATCCCGCAGGTCTACGTGGACGGGAAGTTCATCGGCGGCTCCGACATCCTGATGGAGATGTTCCAGTCCGGCGATCTGCAGAAGCTCCTCGCGAAGCAGGACTGACCGAGCACCGCCCCGCGCGGCGCCGCCGCTCCGCGCGGCGCCGTGGAGGATCCCCCGCGCCGCGCTCAGCTCGGCGATCGCCCCGGGTCGCAGAGGCCCGCTGCGCCCATGGCGCGCCGCAAGACCTCGTCGAACATCGCGCCGGTGAGCCGCCCTGTCTGGGTGTTCTGCTGGCTGACGTGGTAGCTGCCGAAGAGCCGCGCCTCCCCGGCCGCGCCGCGCGGATCGGGGATGACCGCCTCCGCGCCGTGCGCGAACGCCGGAGGCCGCGGGCGATCCTCCGCGCTGCGCTGCGCCCGTTCACCCGCGGCGCCCGCCGCCCGCGAGCGGGCGAGCGCGACGACGGCGTCGTAGCCGATCTTGCCGAGCGCGAGGTAGACGCGCGCGCGGTGCAGGGCCTCGAGCTCGCGCTCGAGCCAGGTCCGGCATGACGCGAGCTCCTCGTTCGCGGGCTTGTTGTCCGGGGGCGCGCAGCGGCAGGGGGCCGTGATGAACACGCCGCGCAGCGAGAGCCCGTCGCCGCGCGAGGTGCTCGCGGGCTGCGAGGCGAGCCCTGCCCGAAAGAGCGCCGCGTAGAGGAAATCGCCCGAGCGATCCCCGGTGAACATGCGGCCCGTGCGGTTCGCGCCGTGCGCCGCCGGCGCCAGGCCGACGATCACGAGCGGCGCGTCCGGATCCCCGAAGCCCGGCACGGGGCGGCCCCAGTAGGTCTGGTCCCGGTAGGCGCGCCGCTTCTCGCGCGCGACGTCCTCGCGCCACGTCACCAGCCGAGGGCAGCGCCGGCACTCGACGAGCTCCGCCGCGATCAGCTCGAGCGCGCGCCCCGCGCCGCCCTGGATCACGCCGCGGGCTCTCCGCTCGGCCCCGGCGGGGCGCCGCGCTCCACCACGTCCTGCGTGCGCTCCGGCGCCCGCACCTCCGGGATCGCGCGGGCGGGCTTCGCGGCCTGCGCCTCCGGGCTGACCTGCTCGCCGGCCATCATCCCGGTCACGATGCGATCGAGCACGGCGTCGAAGCGCAGGCGGTTGAAGCGCGCGCCGCTCGCCAGCCAGTCGATGTGCCCGCCTTTGCCCGGGAAGTGGCCGACGATGTCCAGGTGATCGGCCTTGCCGGCCCAGATGAGATCCCCCCAGACCTGCGACGCGAGCGGGACCACGCCGTCGTTCGCGTCCGGCGGCGGCAGCTCCCCGAGCACGCGCGCGAGCTTCTGCTCGATCGATCCGTCGTGGGAGCGGCAGGGGTAATGCTCGTTGAGGCGGGCCGTGATGTTGGAGAGCGCCGTGAAGATGGCGGCCGACATCGCCCCCCACGGCGATCGCAGCGCCGACACCCAGTCGCGGACGGCGTTGCGCGGGGCGTACGTCGCGACGCTCTGGTAGCGGAGGCCCTGGCGATCCTCCAGGCCGGCGTGGAGCAGATCCATCGCCTCGGGCATGAGCTGGACGATCGCGCCCTGGTCGTCGCGCAGGAGCTTCAGCCAGGCGCGCAGCTCGCGGCTCGACGCGTCGTCGAGCACGCGGATGAAGCTCTCGATCGCCCGGTCGATCAGCTCGATCTCGAAGAAGCCGAGCTGCACCCGGCCGAACGCGGCGGCCAGCGCGGACGCGGCGGCGAGCGGCGGCGCGCCGAGCTTGAGGCCCGCCACCGTCAGCGCCGTGATCGCGTAGAGCAGACGCTGTCCGCTCACCGTGGCGAAGAAGGCGGCGAGCGGCGTGCCGAAGTGGGGCGTGTTGATCGTGGTGACGGACCTCAGCCGGCTCGTCCAGCCGAGCCGGCGGTGCGCGTTGCCGGGGAGGCGCACCGTCGGCGAGGCGACGAGGCGGGCGTCGAGGCCCCCGGTCGAGTGGCCGATGATGTGGATCGGGCCGTCGTCGTCCCCGGCGCTCTCGTCCACGAGGCGGGCGAGCTTCGCGGCCCGGCGCAGGATGGAGGCCGTCGGGTGCACCTCGCAGACGTGGATCTCGACGGCGCGGCCGCGGTCGCGGAAGCGCTCCTCGATCGCGAGGATGAAGTGCTCGAAGTACTCCAGCGAGGCGAGGCGGGCGAAGCCGAACATGCCCGGCGATAGGTAGACGCGCGTCTTCTGCACGCGAGAGAATGTGACATTTCCGCGGCCGCCCCGCGCCATTTCCTGCGCTCCCGGGCGCCGCCCGCGCTCCGCCGCGGGCCCGGGGCGGGGCGCGCAGAAGGTGGGCGCCTCCGCCGCAAACCGTTTACCCTGCGGTCGTGGACGAGCTCAGCGCGCGGGAGATCGAGGCGGCGGTGCAGGAGGCGCTGGGCCTCTTCGGGACATCGGGCTCGGTGCGCGTCGAGGGGCGGCAGATCGCGCTGCACGGGCGCGGCGCGCCGGTGGTCATCGATCTGGAGCAGCTGGTCGAGCAGTGGCCGCTCTTGCCGCAGGACCTGCGGACGCGCAAGGCGTCCGACATCGCCCGGCGGCTCGCGCAGGCGCAGCGCACGGTGAGCTCGATGGCGCCGCCGCCGCCGCAGGTGTCGCCGCGCCGGCCGCCGCGCCTGCTCGCGATCCCCATCGGCGCGGCTGTCCTCGCGCTCGTCGGGGCGCTCCTCGCGCTGCGCCTGCTTCGCTCTCCCGAGACGCCGGCCGCGCCGCCGCCGGCGGCGGAGGAGACCGACGGCGAAGCGGCCGCGCGGAACGCGCGCACCTGTGAGGCGGCGAGGAAGCGGATCTACGCCGGCGCGTCGGTGGGGCCGTTCGAGCTCGCGGGGTGGGTCGCCGAGCTCTGGCTGGCGTCGCCGCGCGCCGGCGACGCGGCGCCGGCCCCCGCGGGGCGACCTGCCTTGACCGCCGAGGCGGTCGGGCTCGGCGCGTTCGTCGCGCAGGGCAAGCTGACGCCGGAGGCCGACGCCGAGCTCGCCGCGATGACCGACGGGCTCGTCGAGATCGTCGCCGGGTTCGACGAGCAGGAGGCGGCCCGCTCGCCGGGGTGGCGCGCGGTCACCGCGCGGTTCTCCGGCGGCTACGCGCGGGCGTACTTCGATCCCGCGCAGCGGGCGCGCTTCGTCGCGCTCGCCGACCGCATGGCCGACGGGGCGGGCGCCGCGCTCGGCGCCCTCTACGCGCGCTGCGCGCACCTGCCCTACCACGACGCGGGCGCCTGGTTCCGCGGCGCGGATCCGGCCGCCGCGGCGGCCGCGCTCGTCTACGCGTCCGGCCTCTTCGCCGAGTCGCCGGCGGTGGACCGGGGCGCGCTGCTCGCGCTGCGCGGGGCAGGGCCGCTCGACGGGCTGCGCGCGGCGGGCGCTTCGCTCGACGCGGCGAGCCTTGGTAAGCTCGTGGGGGCGCACGGCGGCGGGATCACCAAGGGCGCGTCGGGCGCCATGCTCGTGACGTTCCCGGTCGGCGGGCCGACCCGGGCGACCAGCGCGAGCCGCGTCGTCGCGCGCAGGCTGGAGGTCGGCGTGGGGCAAGACTGAGCGATCACTCGCCCGCGGCGAGGCGCACGATCGAGTAGACGCGGGCCTCGCCGCCGGCGCGCTGCGCGAGGAGCGCGCGGCCGCCGAGGAACTCGAGCTCGACGACGAAGGCGAAGCCGGCGAGCTCGCCGCCCTGGCGCCGCGCGAGCTCCGCCGCGGCCGAGGCTGTGCCGCCGGTCGCGAGCAGGTCGTCGACGACGAGGACCCGGGCTCCCGGCGCGATGGAGCCCTTGTGCATCTCGAGCTCGGCGCTGCCGTACTCCAGATCGTACGCCACGCGATCGGCCGCGGCCGGGAGCTTGCCGGGCTTGCGCACGGGCACGAAGCCCGCGTTGAGCCGGGCCGACAGCGCGCCGCCGAAGATGAAGCCCCGCGACTCGACGCCGACGACCACGTCGACGCGCTCGCCGATGTACCGCTGGGCCAGGAGATCGAGCGTGATGTGGAGCGCCCGCGGGTCGGCGAGCAGCGGCGTGATGTCCTTGAACAGGATGCCCGGCCTCGGGAAATCCGGGACGCTGCGGAGGTGTGCCTTGAGGTAGCGGAGCGCGTGCTCGGAGGGCAGGGCGTCGTGGTCGACCATGGCGCCGAGCGTAGGCGAGCGCCCCGGGGCCGGAAAGCGCGGCGGCGCCGGCGCCGTCAGGCGGCCGGGCCGCCGCTCAGCTCCGCGGCGAGGCCTGCCGCGATCGCCTCGTGCTGCGCGGAGAACAGGTCGAGGGTCAGCGGGGTGACGCTGACGGCCCCTTCGTCGTAGGCCTCGGTGTCCGAGCCGGGGACGAGGTCGTGGCGGACGCCCGCGCCGCCGATCCACAGGTACTCGTGCCCCCGCGGATCCTGGCGGAAGATCACCTCCTCGGTGTAGAGGCGCGCGCCGATGCGGGTCGCGCGCACGGGCCAGCCGCTGCCCGCGGGGATGTTCACGTTGAGCAGCGGCGCCGGCCGGCGGCCCGCCTGCCCGGCGGCGCGGTGCAGGGCGAGGGCGAGCTTCACGCCGAGCTCCGCGGCGGCCCCGCGCGACGCGCCGGCGTCGGCGGAGAGCGCGATCGACGGGATGCCGCGGAGCGCCCCTTCGCGCGCGGCGGCCACGGTGCCCGAGTAGAAGATGTCGGAGCCGAGGTTCAGCCCGTGGTTCATGCCCGAGACGACCAGATCGGGGCGGCGCGGCAGCACGCGCGCGCCGGCGTGGAGGGCCACGTAGATGCAGTCCGCGGGCGTCCCGTCGACCGCGAACACGCCGGGCGCGGCCTCCAGCAGCCGGAGGACGCGGTGCAGGCTGAGCGAGTGGCTCGTCGCGCTCTGGTTGACCGCGGGGGCGCACACCACCACGTCGGCGTGCGCGGCGAGCGCGTCGCGCACGGCGGTGAGGCCCGGGGCGGAGTAGCCGTCGTCGTTGGACAGGAGGATCAGGGGGCGCATGCGTTCGCTCGATGAGGGCAAGTGGATCAGCGGCCGAGGAGCCGCCGTGAGAGCGCGGCGACGAGCTCGACGAGGGCGCGGACGCGGCCGAACAACCCGGCGCCGCCTCGCACCCGCGCCATCGCGAAGGCGGTCGTCCGGAGCGCTGGCGTGTAAGGGTACCACCACAGCTCGCGCTTCGCTCGGCTGCGGTCGTCGAGGACGAAGCGCGGGCGCGTCAGCTCCGCGAGCGCGTGCGGGCTGCTGGTGACGCCGGAGCCGCTGTCGCCGGCGCCCGTCCACGGCGCGGCCGGGAGCGCGCCCGTGAAGCCGTGGTTGTTGATCGTCACCACGCCCGCGCGCAGCCGCCGCGCGAGCGCGTGGGCTCGCTCGTGGCTGCGGGTCCAGAGGCTGGTCGTGAGCGCGAAGCGGGAGGCGTTCGTGCGCGCGATCGCCTCCTCGGCGTCCTTGACCACCACGATCGGAAGGACGGGACCGAACGTCTCCTCCTGGAGCAGCGGCGTGTCCTCGCGCGGGGCCCGGAGCACCGTCGGCGGGAACGCGAGCGAGCCCTCCGGCGGCGCGCCGCCGGCGAGGATCTCGGCCCCGTCGTCGACCGCTGCCTCGAGGTGGCGCCGCACGATCGCCGCCTGCCGCGCGGTCGTCATCGCGCCGACGTCGACGCCGGGCCGGAGCTCCCGGGTGAGCGCGACCGCGCGCGTGATGAAGCGGTCGGCGATCGCCTGCTCGACGTAGACGCGCTCGATCGACGCGCAGCTCTGTCCGGCGTTCGTGAAGGCGCCCCAGACGACGCCGCGCGCGGCGCGCTCCAGGTCGCAGTCGCCGAGCACGACGGCGCTGTCCTTTCCGCCGAGCTCCAGCGACGTCGGGACGAGGCGCTCGGCGCAGGCGACGGCGATCTTCTTCCCGGTGGCGACGCCGCCGGTGAAGACCACGAGGTCGACGCCCGCGTCGACGAGCGCGGCGCCCACGTCGCCGCCGCCCTGCGCGACGGAGAGGACGCCGTCCGGGAGCAGCCCCTCGAAGAGCGACGCCACGAGCGCGCCGGAGCGCGGCGCGACCTCGCTCGGCTTGAAGACGACGGCGTTGCCCGCGAGCAGCGCCGGCACCAGCGTGCGGAGCGGGATCGCCACCGGGTAGTTCCAGGGCGTGATGAGCGCGACGACCCCGCGCGGATCCCTGCGGATCCGGCCGGTCTTGCCGGGGTAGGCGATCGGGTCGAGGTCGACGGGGGACTCGTCGAGCAGCTCCTCGATGGAGGACGTCCAGTAGTCGACCAGATCGGCGTTCGGCAGCACCTCGGCGAGCGCGGCCTCCTCGATCGGCTTGCCGCACTCGCGGTGCACCAGCGCGGCGATCTCCTCGGCGCGCGCGAGCAGGCGCTTCTTGACCTTGGCGATGAGCTCCGCCCGCTCCCCGACCGGGACCTCGGCCCACGCGACCTGGGCCACCCGCGCCCGGGCGACGAGCTCCCGGACGGCGCCCGGCGCTGTCTCCGCGATCTCGTCGAGCGGCTCCTCCCCGCCGGGGGTGCGCGCCTGGAACGGGCCAGCGCGCTGCTCCGTGCGCGGCGCCGACGGGGCCGCCGCGTCGGCGTTCGCCGCGGCCCCTCCCGCGTGGGGGAGGGCCGCCGTCTTGGATTCCATGAGGCGCGCAGCCTAGCACCGCGCTTCTGCCTGCCGGCAGGAGCGCGATTTCACCAGCGAATACGAGGATTTATCGGATCGAAGCGGGGCGGCGCTGGTCAGGGGGCGGGATCGGCCGGCGCAGCAGGGGGCGTGGCGCCCTCGGCAGGCGCCGGAGCGGCGCCCTCTCCCGCGGGCGCAGCGTTGGAGCGCCGCCTCCCAGGCGCCGGGCTCTCGGCGCCGGGCGCCATCGACACGACCGTCTTCTTGCGACAGCCGACGATGACCGCCTGGCCAGAGGAGAGCCAGGTGGGCGTCGCCGTCTTGTCGGTCGTCTGCTTTCCGAGCCGCACGTTGCGCGTTCCGCAGGGGACATCGAGCGTATCCCCCGCGTTTCCGGAGAGCGTGCCGTTCACGTAGACGGAAGCAGGCTCGGGCGAGTTGACGACCAGGTGGCCGCGGCTCGCCGGCAGATCCTCCGGGTTGCCCGCCGCGTCCGCGGCCGGCGCGGCGCTCGCGGCCGGCGCGGCGCTCGCGGTCGGCGCCGCGGTGTCGGCCGCCTGCTGCGTGGCGGCCGCGGGCTCGGCGGGCGCGCTCGTCGGCTCGGCGACCGGCGCGGGCGTCGCCGCGGCCGTAGGCTGCGCCGTGACGTCCTGCGCTGCGCCCTGGGAGGTGTCGGGCAGCGGCGCAGGCGCCGGCTCGGAGCCGAACCACCCGAGGCGGTAACCGACCGCTGCGCCCGCGGCGGCGAGCAGCAGGGCCACGGCGGCGATGCGCAGCCCGGTGCGAGGGCGCGTCGCCGGCGGGCGCTCGGTGACGGTGCGGGTGTCCGCGGGGGGCCGCGTCGTGACGAGCTCGGACTGCTTCGGCTCCTGCTTCGCCGTCGCCGTGATGGGCGGATCCCTCGTGATGACCTTCGGGAGGAGGTCGCGCTCGAGCGCCTTCGGCCTCGACGCGCGCTCGGGCTCGCCCGCGGCCTCCTTGGGCAGCGCGCCTGGCGCGGCCTCGACGGTCTCCTGATCCTGGACCAGGCGCGCCACCGCCTGCGCCTCGGACCGGGCGGAACGGACGGCCGTCTCCTCGTCCTCGAGGCCTTCGGGGCGAGAGCGGATGACGGTGGGCTCGTCCTCGAGCATGCCGCGGATCACGGTCGGCTCGTCGTCGACCATCTCGCGGCTGAGCTCTCGCTCGATGGCCGGCTCGCCGATCGCGGAGCGCCGCGCCGCGGCAGCGGCGGTCTCCGCCGGCGTCCTGGGGGTGGCCGCCTCCTCGACGGGCTGCGCGCGGGCCGCGAGCGCCTCCGGCACGGCGGCGGCCTCCTTTGCGGCCGGCATCGGCGTGGCGCGCGCCGGGGTGGCCTCGGCGCGGTCGAGCGCGGGCCTGCGCTCGGGCGCCGCCGCCTCGGGCGCCGGCCTGCGCTCGGCAGGCATCTTCGGCGGCGCGACCGGCTTCAGCGGCTCCGGCTCGTCCGGGAGGAGCCCCGCGAACGAGAGCTCGCTGTCGCTCTCCGCCGGCTTCGCCCTCGGCGTGACGTCCTCCTGCGGGAAGAACGGCTTCGTCTCTGCGCGCGGGCTCGAGCCACGGGCGGGCGGCACCGCGGCGCCCGCGTCTCTGCCCTGGCCGGCTGCCCTGGCGGCGGGCGTCGCGGCCTTCGCCGCGGGCCTGACGGCCTCCTTCAGCTTCGGCTCGACGACCTCCGCGGGCGGACGGTAGGTCTCCTGGGCGGCGGGAGCGGCGTCCCGCGCCAGGTCGACCGCCGGCGCGGGCCGCGCGGCCGCGGGCTTGCCGGGGGAGCTGGGAGGCGGCGCCGGAACACGCGCCGGCGCCGGCGTCGCCGCGGGCTTGACGGCCGGAGCCTTGGCCGCCGCCGCGGCGGGCGTGGCCGCTGCCGGCGTCTTCGCGGCGGGCTGCTGCGGCGTCTTCGCGGCGGGCTGCTGCGGCGTCGCGGCGGGCTGCCTCGCGGCGGCCGCGGCGGGCTGCTTCGCCGCCGCGGGCGGCGAAGCGCCGAGCGCCGCGACCTGCCGCGCATCGCCGGCCGGGCTCGATCCGTCGACGCCGCCGAAGGCGTCGTCCAGGACCGGCTCGGGGGCGCGCGGCCCCGCGGGGGCGACCGCGCTGGCCGCTGCCGCGGACCGCGCTTCGCTTGCCGTCGACGTGTCGATCGGTCCCGGCCTGGCGTCGAGCAACGCCGCGCCCGCCGTGTCGTTGGCGATGGCGCCCGGCGCCTCGCCGCGGTGCGGGGCGAGCTCGGACGAGGCCTGGAGCTGCGACCGGGTTCGAGGCGCAGCGGCGTTCCGCTGCACCCGCTGGAGGAGCGCTTCGAGGGTGGCGACTTTTTCTGCGACGTTCACGCCGCGCCAGCATATCGCGGGTCGGCGCGCTTTACATCATTCGCGGTGAGGGGCCCTCTCCGGGGCACCTCCTGGAGGTGCCGTCCAGCCGGCCGGGAGCGTCAGAGGCTCTCGAGGTAGGCGACCAGATCGCCGATTTGCTCCGGCGACAGGTGGGACGTCTTGCCGTGCTTGTCGCCTCCGCCGCAGGTGGGGTCGTCGAACCGGTCCTTCAGCGTGGCCGCGCACCCGTTGTGCATGAACGGCGCGCGCGCGCCGATGCGGACCAGCGACGGCACCTGGAACGCCTTGCCCGTGCCGACGTCGGCCGCCTCGTTGTTGGTGAGCTGCGCGCCCGCATGGCACCGCGCGCAGTCGACGGTCTTGTCATGGAAGAGGGCTTCCCCGCGCGCCACGGCCTCCGCGTCGGGCGCCGGCGACGCCGGCGGAGCGGGGAGGCTGTCGATCCACCGGGCGAAGAGGTTCACCCGGCGGGGGCCCTGGCGCGTGCCGCCCATGCGCTTCTCGAACACCTCCTCCATGATCGTCTCGATGCCGGCCATGTCGCCGTCCCAGTGGAACGGCGCGGTCTGGAGGATCCCGCCGCTCACGAACTGGGTGCGGCGCGGTCCGATCGTGTCGAAGTCCCAGGTGTGGTTGTCCTCGCCGCCCTCGGGGTGACACGAGGCGCAGACCATCGGGCCGCTCGGGTTCTTGTGGAACATCTCGTGGCCGGTGTCCCGCCGGCTCTCCCCGGGGAGCTTCACGACGATGCGCGCGGCGGCGCCGCCGGGCGCAAGCACCTGGAGGCTCGCGGGCTCGCGGGTCTGCACGACCACGGCGTCGCCGCGGAACGCGACGGCGATCGGCTCGCCGTCCACCGGGAGTCGCTGCGAGGGCGCGGCGCAGTTCCCCTCCAGGCCGAACTCGGGGCTCACCCCCCGCAAGCTCCCGGGGTCCGTCACGATCACCTCGTTGATGCCGGCCGACACGACGGCGTACGACCCGCCGTCCTCGGAGACCGCGAGGTCGACGGGCAGGGGCGCAAACGGCAGGGCCGCGGCCGCCGCCGGCGCGTCGCTCGACTGCCCCGCTCCGACCTCCGACACCGCGCTGTGCACGATGCTGCCGTCGCAACCGCCGGAGCTGTAACCGCCCTGCTCGACCTGGACGGGCTCGACGAGGGCGCGCTGGTGCACCATCGCGACCCCACCCGTCGGCAGCCTCACGGTCTTCCAGGCGACGACCGGCACGAACCGCTGCTCGAACAGGGTGAACGTCGGAAGCTGCGCTCGCTCCGTGACGTTGCCGTCCGCGTCCACGCTGAGCAGCTCCGCCGCCCGGAACTTGCTGACCAGGAGCCGGTCCCCGTCCACGATGACGTCGCGCAGGTCGCGCTCGAGCCGCAGCGTGCGCGTCGCCGCCCCGGGGCCGGCCGGGAGCGTCACGAGCTCGCCGCCGAGGCAGGCGACGTGGAGCGCGTCCGCGCTCGCGTCGTACGCGATGCCCCTCGGGGCCGGGCACGCCGCGCGCCGCTCGAGGATCTTCCCGCCGTCCGCGTCGACGGTGACGACCGCCCCGCCGCGGCGGAGCGCGACGTGGAACCGCCCCGCGTCGTCCTCGACGACCCGGCCAGGCTCGTCCCCCTTCTCCAGGACGATCTCCGCGGAGAGCTTCTGCGCCGCGAGATCGACGATCCAGATGCGGTCGCGATCCGGATCCGAGGCCACCGCCACCGAGCCGCTCCTGCTCACGGCGAGCGTCCCACCGCTGATCGCGGGCGGCGGCTCCGCCGCGATCGCGACGTCGCCCGGTCCGTTGCCGTCGTGGGGCACGCCCTCTCCGAGGTCCCACGGTGCGCAGGCGGCGAACGATGACGCGGTCGCTAGGACGGCCAGGATCGGGGAGAAGCTCCGGCGCGGTGCAAGCAGTCGATGCATGGGTGCCTCCGGTCCGCCGCCAAGCAATATGACGGCCACATGGCCCGATGGTCTTCGATCCGATCGAGCGCCGCAATACGCGCCACGGCCGAACAAGCGACGGATTTCTGCCGTCCACGGCGCGCGACGAGTCGAGGTGTGAACAGCGCGATCGCCTCCTCGCCGCGCCTCGCCTGGGCGGCGCCGGTGGTCACGTCCCGGCCGTCGTGGCTCATTGCGGCACGGTATGACGAACACGCCAGTCCGCGATCCCCGCGGAGCTCACGCGCAGCGGCGCGGCGGCGCCGCGAGGCGCGACGAGCGCCGGGAGCGTCGACTGCACGGTCATGGTCCGCCGGTGGACGGGGCGAGCGATCGCCGACGCCCGACGCGCGGACGCCTGTGACTTGACGGGTGCTTTCACCGCCCATAAGTGACCGACCGGTCATGAAAAGCACCGCTCCCCCGCCTCGACGCAGCCTCTCGCTCGTTTCGACGCTCGCCGGGCTCCTCGCCCTCGGGCTCCTCGCCCCGCCCGCCGCGGCGCAGCCGATCGCACCGCAGCCCGCGCCGCCCCCTCCCGCCGGCGCTCAACCCGCCCCCAAGCCGGCGCCGCCCGCGGCCGCCCAGCCCGCGGCGCCGAAGGCCGATCCGCTCGCGACCGCGCTCGCGGCGCAGCCGGGAGGGCTGACGCCGGAGGAGGTCGCGAAGGCCACGCTCCGGACGCGCGCCTCGCTCCGCGTGAAGCAAGCCGAGCTCCGCGCGGCCGCGGCCAGGGTCGACCAGGCGCTGGTCAACTTCTTCCCGCGCGTCACCGTGACGGCGACGTACACGCGCCTCTCCGAGGTGGACAATCCGCTCGCCGACCTCTTCTCGAGCTTCCCTTCGCCCGGCGGAGAGCCCGCCCTCGAGGTCTACAACGCGCTGAACACCTACGCGCTCACGGCGAACCTCGCCGTGCCCATCTCGGATTACGTGCTGCGCATCTCGCAGGGGTACGCCGCGGCCTCGCACGCGGAGAGCGCGAAGCGGCTCGAGCTCCAGGCGGAGACGCTGCAGGCCGCGGCCGACGCGAAGATCGCGTTCTTCAACTGGGTCCGCGTGAAGGGGCAGGTGGTCGTCGCAGGTGAGGCGGTGTCTCAGGCCAGAGCCCACGTCGAGGACGCGCAACGCAACTTCCAGGTCGGGCGCATCTCGCGGGCCGACGTGCTCCGGCTCGAGGCCCAGGTGGCCAACGCGGAGCAGCTGCTCAGCGAGGCCCAGGCCGCGCTCCTCGTCGCCGACGACCAGATCCGGATCGCGCTCGGCGCGGCGCCTGACAGGCCGCTGGCCTTGGGGATCGACGTGATGGGCAGCGCGCCCTCGCGGCCGGCGGCCGAGGCGCTCCCGGCGCTGTACCAGGAGGCGCTCCAGCGGCGCCTCGAGATCCGCGCCCTCGACGAGACGCAGTACTCGCTGGAGAAGGCCGAGGCGGTCACCCGGGCCGGCTACTTCCCGCGCGTCGACGCGTTCGCCGAGCTCACGTACGCGAACCCCAACCAGCGCATCTTCCCGCAGCAGAACCAGTTCGACATGACGTGGGCCGCCGGCGTCCGCGCCTCGTGGGTGCTCAACGACGTCTTCACCACCGCGGGGGCGTCCGCCGAGGCGAGCGCCCGGACGGCGCAGATCGTCGAGCAGAAGGCCGCGCTGCGCGACGCCCTCCGGCTCGAGGTGGCGTCGGCCTACGCCGACCTGAACAAATCGGCGAGCAGCATCGAGTCCGCCGAGCGCCAGCTCGCGGCGGCCGCGGAGGTGATGCGCGTGAGGTCCGAGCTGTTCCGGGTGGGGCAGGGCACGAGCGTCGACCTGGTCGACGCGGAGACCGAGGTCACGCGCGCGCGGCTCCAGCAGCTGAACGCGCGCGTCGGGGCGCTCGTCGCGAAGACCCGGCTCGACCACGCGGTGGGTCGCGACGCAAACGACGTGAAATGACCGCGCCGGGCCGGTCGTCTTCGCTTGCGCGGCCCTGCCGACCGGAGTAGGGAAGGCGTGCGCCGCTTCAGCGCGGGTTTTTGCGGCGCTCCCGCGGGCACCACCCGCACTGTCCCTCACCGGCCGAGGGGGCGCTCTCACGTGCGCGCCCGGTCCGACCGTCATGACGGAGCTTGCGCTCATCCTCAGCGGGGGCCTGATCGGGCTCGCCTTCGCGGCTTATCTCGCCCGCTGGGTGGTCGCGCGCCCCGCGGTCGAGCCCGAGATGCAGCGCGTGGCCGAGACCATCCAGGGGGTCGCCGAGGCGTACTTCCGCCGCCAGAGCAGCGTGATCGGCGCCGTCTCCGCGATGCTCGGCGGCGCCATCTTCCTCGCGTACGGCCTGCTCCGGGGCGCCGGGGAGAAGAACCCGGTGCCGGCGCTCGAGCTCGGGGTGTGGCTCACCCTCTCGTTCGCGGTCGGGGCGGCCAGCGCGGTCGCCGCGGGCCGCGTCGCCACCTGGATCGCCCCGCGCACCAGCGTGCGCGCGGCGAGCGGCGCCCGCCGCTCGCTCGACCTCGCGCTGCAGATCGCCCTCCGCGGCGGCGCCGTCTCGGGGCTCTTCGTCGCGGGCCTCAGCCTGCTCGGCCTCGGCGGCCTGTTCGCCGCGTTCCTCGCGGTCCGCGGCGGCTTCGGGGCCGAGCCCTCGGAGGCGCTCGCCCTCGCGCCGACGATCCCCTGGGTCATCGCCGGCTACCCCCTCGGCGCCTCCTTCGCGGCGCTGATGGCGCAGCTCGGCGGCGGCACCTTCGCCAAGGCGGCCGACCTCGGCGCGGATCTCGCGGGCGCGGAGGTCGGGCTCGACGACGACGATCTGCAGAACCCGGCCACCATCGTCGACCTGGCCGGCGACGCGGTCGGCGACTGCGCCGGGCGCGCGGCCGGCGTCTTCGCCTCGACCGTGGCCGAGAACGCGGGCGCCATGGTCGTCGGCGCGATGCTCTTCCGCGGCAACGCCGGGCTGCCGAGCGCCCTCGCCGTCGTGCTCTTCCCGCTGGTCAGCCGGGCGTTCGGGCTCATCGCCACGCTCTTCGGCGTCATGGTCGTCAAGACCGACGACCGCGAGGACGCCTTCAACGCCCTCGTGCGGGGGCTCTACGTCACGGCGATCCTGCACGCCGTCGGGATCGCCGGCGCGGCCAAGTGGCTGCTCGGCGCCCACTGGGTCGTCTTCTTCGCGTGCGGCGTCATCGGCATCGTCGCCGGCATCGGCGTGCTCCACGTGACGCAGTACTACACCGAGCAGCGGCACCGCCCCGTCCGCGAGCTCGCCGAGGCGGCCCGCAGCGGATCGGCGATGGCCGTGCTGCGCGGGTTCGCGATCGGCCTGGAGAGCTCGGTGCTCCCGCTCGTCGTCGTCATCGGCGCGACCTTCGGCTCCTACGTGCTCGGCGCCCGCTCCGGGCTCGCCGGCGGAGGCCTGTTCGGGACCGCGGTGGCCACCATGGGCATGCTGGGCACCGCCGGGTACGTCCTCGCCATGGACGCGTTCGGGCCCATCGTCGACAACGCGGGCGGCATCGTCGCGCTCACGGTCGCCCGCGACCGCCCGGACGTCCGCGGCCGCACCCTCGTGCTGGACGCCGTCGGCAACACCACGAAGGCGATCACGAAGGCGTACACCGCGGGGGTGGCGGCGCTCGCCTCCCTGCTGCTCGTCGCCGGCTACCTCGACGAGTCCCGGCGGCGCGCCGTGAGCGCCGCGGCGTCGAGCGGCGGCGAGACGGCGGCCATGGTCGTGCGCCTCGACCGGCCCGAGGTCTACCTCGGGGCGCTGGTCGGCATCCTCCTGGTCTTCTGGCTGGCGGGCCGCTGCCTCCGCAACGTGCTCCAGGCCGGCCGCCGCGTCCTCGACGAGGCGCGGCGCCAGGCCCGCGCCCGGCCGCCGGGCTCCGCCGGCGATCACGAGCCCTGCGTCGAGATGGTCTCTCGGGCGGCGCTGCGGCACATGATCGCGCCCGCCCTGGTCTCGGCGGTGGTGCCCGTCGTCGTGGGACTTGCCTTGCGCTTTGCAAGGACGGAGGATAATCCTCTGGTCGCGGCGGATTCAGTCGCGGCCCTGATCATGGCCGGGACGGTCGCAGGCGTCCTCGGGTCGCTCTTCCTAGGGAATACCGGGGCGATCTGGGACAATGCGAGGCAGTACATCGCGACCGGCGCGCACGGCGGGCGTTACCTCGTCGACGAGACGGGGGCGCGAGCGGACAACCCCACCTACGGCGCCGCCGTCGTCGGCGACACGATCGGTGATCCGCTCAAGGACGCGGCCGGCCCTGCGATCCATGTGCTCATCAAGATGCTCCCCGCCGTGATCTTCGTGTTCTTGCCGTTCTTCATCTGATGACGGTTCTTCGATCCAGCGGGACCGGCCCGTGGTCCCGTTCACCTGACCCATCCCGGCGAATTGCCGCCGCACCCGTATCCCGAGCCCACGACGTGCCGCCTCCGATCTCCGACGCACTCTCCACCCTCAGCGATCGTGGCCTGCGAAGGCTGCTTGGCGCCCGCACCTTCCTCCGCGGGCTGGAGTATTTCCGGCGCCGCGTCGTCGAGGACATCTCCATCAACGAGACGACGGCGAGCGGCACCGTCCGCGCCGCCGACTCCGAGCCGTACCCGGTCAAGGTGGAGCTCTCGCCCGACGGCATCCAGTCGCAGTGTTCCTGCCCCGCGTTCCAGAAGGCCGGGCAGCACTGCAAGCACGTCGCGGCGCTGCTCATCAGCATCCGCGACCAGGCGCGCGGCTCCCAGCCCCGGCGCGAGCCGCCGATCCCGGCGCTCGTCCCGCAGACCGCGCACGCCGGCGGTGACGCCCTGAAGCGCGTGCGCCGGCGCGACCGCCGCGGGCGGCTCGCGATCACGCCGCCGGTGCCCGTGCCGACCGTCGTCGGCACGCACGGGCCGCCCGGCTCCCCGGTCGTCACGCTCACCGCGCCGGTCCAGGACGCCACGGCCAAGCAGACCGGCATCGGCGCCTGGCTGCCGCCGGAGGGCGTCACCGGGGCGCGCCGGGTCGAGTTCCGGCTCCACGTGCGGCAGGGGGCGCTGACGGTCACGGTGCTCGACGCCGAGGCGCGCGTCCCGGTGCTGCCGTCCGCGGCGCTGGCCTGGCAGGCGATGTACCCGACGCCCGATCGCGACGCCCTCCGGCTGCTCGCCCGCTTCGAGAGCGGCAACCCGCGCCACCCGGCGGTCGACATCCGCGGCGAGGACGTGGCCGAGCTGCTCCCCCTCCTGGAGGGCCAGCGCGTGCTCCTCGAGCCGGCGCTCATGCAGCTCCGCTTCGGCGAGGACAGCCTCCGGCCGCGCTTCGATCTCGAGACCGTCGGCGGCGACACGATCATCGTCAAGGCGAGCTTCGAGCGGGGCAACGACAAGCGCCGCTTCTCGCTCCTGCAAGGCGGGTGGTTCGAGGGCTGGCCCGGCTGGCACATCGACACCCAGGAGGGGATCGCCCGCCGCGTCGACAAGCGCGTCTCCCCCGCGGCGATGCGCCGCCTGCTCCGCTCGCCGACCATCGGCGAGCCGATGAGCGAGCTGCCCCGCATCATCATGCAGGGCCTGCCCAAGATCGCGCTCGAGGTCGGCGCGGAGCTGCCCGATCTGAACCAGATCGCCGAGGTCGTCGACCTCGTGCCCACGTTCCGCATGCGCGCGGGCGGCTCGCTGATCGAGGCGCGCGTCACGCTGTTCGCCGCGTACGGGGACGCGGAGGTCGCCGTGCGCGCCGACGGCATCTCGCCGCCCGTGCTCGTGCAGCCGCCCGAGGAGGGGATGAAGCGCGCCCGCTGCATCCGCGTGGACATCGCCGCGCAGCAGGAGGCGGCGAGCAAGCTGCTCGCGCTCGGGCTCAGGCCGGACGAGACCGGCCAGGGCTTCATCGCGAACGGCGATCACGCGCTCACGTTCTGGACCGAGGGGCTCGCCGAGCTCCCCGACGACTGGGACCTCTTCGTGCCCGAGGATCTCGTCGATACCCAGGTGCGCAGCAAGCCGATCGGCGTGTTCGCCAAGGTCACCTCGGGGATGGACTGGCTGAACGTCAAGCTCAGCTTCGAGAGCGAGGGGGTCGACGTCGATCGCGACGAGCTGCGCCGCTGCCTCGCCGAGGGCAAGCGCTACGTCCGCCTCGAGGACGGCTCGTTCGCCGCGTTCGACCCCGACGCCGTCCGCGCGATGCTCGATCGCGAGGTCGAGCTGATGATGTCGGCCGGCAAGAACGGCCGGCTCCCGCTGGCGCAGGCAGGGCGGGTGCACGAGCTGCTCCAGCACGCCACCGGGACGAACGTCACCGCCTCGGCGCGCGAGCTCTTCCACAAGCTCAGCAACATCGACGAGATCGGCAGCACGAAGCGGCCCCGGAACCTGAAGGCGACGCTCCGGCCTTACCAGGAAGCGGGCCTGTCGTGGCTCAAGTTCATCCACGACATCGGCTCGGGCGGCGTGCTCGCCGACGACATGGGCCTCGGCAAGACGGTCCAGACGATCGCCCTCCTGCTCGCGGTGAAGCAGGAGGAGAAGCAGATGCGCGCGCTCATCGTCGCGCCGACGAGCGTCGTGACGAACTGGGAGCGCGAGCTCGCCCGGTTCGCGCCGTCGCTCTCGGTCGCGCTCTGGCACGGCGCCGACCGCAAGGACCAGATCGACGAGGTGAAGTCGGCCGAGGTGGTGATCACGAGCTACGCGCTGCTCCGGCGCGACGAGGACTTCCTCGCGCAGCTCGACCTCACGTACGCCATCCTGGACGAGGCGCAGCACATCAAGAACCCGATGAGCGCCACCGCCGCGGCGGCGAAGCGGCTCCGCGCGAAGCGCCGCCTCGCCCTCACGGGCACGCCCATCGAGAACCGCCTCTCGGAGATCTGGTCGATCTTCGACTTCGTCTCGCCGGGCCTGCTCGGCTCGCTCGACAAGTTCGAGGCGCGCTTCTCGCGGCCGATCGAGGCGGGCGACTACAAGACGGCGCAGCGGCTCCGCGCCGCGATCCACCCGTTCATCCTGCGCCGCACGAAGCAGGAGGTCGCCAAGGATCTGCCGGAGAAGATCGAGATGGATCAGATCTGCGATCTCACCGGCGAGCAGCGGGCGCTCTACATGCAGGTCGCGCGCGAGGTCCGGGCGCAGGTCCTCGGCGAGGTCGAGCGCGTCGGCCTGGCGAAGAGCCAGCTGCAGATCCTCGCCGGCCTCACTCGGCTCCGGCAGGCGGCCTGCGATCCGCGGCTGCTCGGGCTCCCGCGCGAGTTCGGCGACGACGACTCCGGCAAGCTCGTCGCGGTGCGCGAGCTCATCGCGAACGCGGTCGAGGGCGGGCACAAGGTCCTCGTCTTCAGCCAGTTCGTGATGATGCTGAAGCTCATCGAGCGGGCGATGAAGGAGGACGGCGTCCCCTACGAGTACCTCGACGGCTCCACGAAGGACCGGCCGGAGCGCGTCGAGCGCTTCCAGAGCGATCCGAGCGTGCCGGTCTTCCTCATCAGCCTCAAGGCGGGCGGCACCGGCCTGAACCTCACCGCGGCCGACACGGTGATCCACTTCGACCCGTGGTGGAACCCGGCCGTCGAGCAGCAGGCGACGGACCGCGCGCACCGCATCGGGCAGACGAAGGTGGTCACCGCGTACCGGCTCATCGCCGCGGGCACGATCGAGGAGAAGATCCTGCAGCTGAAGGACAAGAAGCGTCAGCTCGTCGCCTCCGTGCTCAGCGAGGACGCCGGCGGCGCCAAGAAGCTCACGAAGGCGGATCTGGAAGAGCTGTTCGCGGTGGACTGAGCGACGGGGACGGCGCGACCGGCAGCGAGCGCGCCGTCCGCTTCGCGGAAGAGGCGCCGCTCGCCCGGGCAGCGCCGGGGCGGCGGGCAGAGGAGAGGGCGGCTACGGCTTGCTGCCGCTGCTCAGGACTGTCGAGGGGGTAGGGTAGGAGGGGGCGGCTACTGCTTGCTGCCGCCGCTCAGGACCATCAGGTGGTGCTTGCCGAACTCGCTCTGTCCGAGGGTGAAGAGGACCTCGCAGAGCAGGCGGTACGGCGTGGTCGCGTCGGCGACGACGATCGCCTCGGACGACGACGGATCGAGCCCCTTCGCGGCGCGGACGGCCTTGTCCGTCTCGCGCGCGTGGGAGAGCGCGTTCGCGAGCGGCACGATGTAGTGATCGTTCGGTCCGCTGCGCTTGTACCGCGCGTCGACGCCGGACTGGGCGAGCTGCTCGCGGCTCGGCAGCACGACGATCGGGGTCGGATCGTCGCCGACCAGGATCTGCGTCTTCGAGACGATCACGACCACCCCTTCCTGCGAGGGCTCGGCTTGCATCACCGACTTCGGCAGGGTGAGGTCCTTCGACTGCGGGATGGACGCCGCCGACGACCCCACGCTCTTCAGCAGGAAGACGAGGATGATCGTCATCAGGTCGAGCATCGCCGTGATGTTCAGGAAGTCGATCTCGGGCTCGCGCCGGTTCCGGCGGATCGCCTTCCGGAGCGCCGCCTTGTAGCGGACGACGCTCGCCTTCGGCTGCGGCTGCGGCGCCCGGGGCAGCTCGGCGCTCATCGGGAGACCCCGGGCACCCCGAAGTAGACCTCGGGGAAGAGCACTTCCTCGCCCTCGCTCCGCAGCGAGTCCATCACGTCGATGATGGTCTTGTAGTCGATGCCCGGGTTCGCCGTGATCGTCACCTGCGTCTCCTCTTTGAACTCGGGGCGGGCGTTCTTGAGGCGCTTCGCGCACGCCGTGAGCGCGGGAAAGTCGTAGCTCTCGTTCACCTTCGGGATCGTGACGCCGCTGCCCACGTCCTGGCAGCCGGGCGCGATGTTGCCGCTCGACGTCTTCAGCGAGATCCCCTGGCTGGTGATGAACGCGGAGAGGTTCAGCGCCTTGCTGGAGAGCTCGCTGCGCACCTTGCCCGACCCGATGGCGGGCGGCGTCGTGTCGATGGACGACACGAAGGTCACCGAGACGCTGGCGAGCACGAAGATGAGGATGTTCGTGATGATGTCCAGGTAAGGAACGACGTTGAGCTCGCCGGCCTCCTCCCCGGCTTCGGGCTCCTTGGGCTGCGAGAGGCGCCGGATCTTCGACCGCTGCGCCGAGCTGAGCGGGACGTCTTGCGGGTCCGCCATGGGCTAGTACCCAGGCTTGCTGCTGATCGTGAGCAGGTTGAAGACGCGCTCCGTCGTCGCCTCGAGATCGTGCTGGATGTTCTTGGAGCGGGTGTGGAGCAGCACGTGCGCGATCATGCACACCACGGCGATCGCGAGCCCGAACGCCGTGTTGTACATCGCCTCCGCGATGCCGTTCGAGAGCATCCGCTGCTTGTCGGCCTGGGAGAGGCCCTGGGCGGCGATGGAGGCGAAGGTGTTGATCAGGCCGGAGACCGTCCCGATGAGGCCGATCAGCGTCGCGATGTTCGCGAGCGACCAGAGGGCGCCGATGCGCTTCTCCACCGCGGGCTTGAGCTCCGACAGCTTCTCGCTGAGGGCGGCGTCGATCTCATCGGCCCCCTTGTTCGCGTGGGTGAGGCCGGCCTTCACGAGCTGGAGGATGGGGTAGTCGCTCGCGTCGCACAGCTTGATGGCGCGGTCGATGTTGCCCGCCGCCACCAGCTTCTTCACCTGCGCGAAGAACTCCTTCGAGTTCACCCGGTAGCGTCCCAGCTGGAACGCGGTTCGCTCGATGATGATCGTCACCACGACCGCCGAGACGACCAGGTTCGCGATCAGGAAGGTCGGATTGTGTTTGATGGCTTCCCACATCCCACCTTCGCCACCACCCTCGGCCGCCAACATCAGCAGATGACGCATCCTCGAAGTCCCTTTCTCAGCGTCGTCAGAAGCCCGACAATCTCCAGGCGCGGCGACTATAACTGCCGCCCGATCCCGGGTGCAAGCTCGGCGATGCGCTGCGCCGCGCGGCCGAGACGCGGGGATCCGCGCAGATCCGCGGCCGGAAGCGGATCCGGGGTCTCACGAGGCCCGCGCTCCCCGGGGGAAAAGGGGCCGGACGGACCGGACCAGCAGGCCGCGGCGCGCTCCGGGGCGCCCCCGGCGGCGTCGCCGGGCGGGCGAGCCGCCGTCCTCGGCCATGCCGCGCCCGCTACTTAATAACTCCATCCCGGCCCTCGACCGGTGATGCCGCGCGCTGCCGCAGCGCGCTGTCGGGCCGGCGGCCGGTCTTGCCGGCGCGGCGTCTCCCGGCCGGCGAGCTCGGCGGCGGACGCCCGGCGCGCCCCGGGCGGCGCGCCGCATAACCCTGCGAATTGTTGTAAATTTTTGCTCGTATCAGAGCGCTGAGGTGTGGTCAAATCTCTCTTGACGGCGCCGGGTCTCAATCGCGAAGATGCGCGAGTCCCCCGGGCGCATCGGCGTAGCTTGGCCAAGAGAAGGCGGCACGCTCTCGGTGAGCGGGGGAGCCGCGCCCAGAGCCCTGATAGAGCCCCCTGGTGTCACGGCGCGAAATGTCAGTCTTGGACAGCAGGTGAGAGAGCTGGGGGCGGCGCCGGGCGCCAGCACCCAGAGAGACGATCAGGACTCTTGCAGAGGTCAGCGCCGCTCGGCTAGCGTCCCGTGGGCATCTCGCCAGAGAGCGACAGCAGCACGCCGTCCACGGCCAGCCCGCCAAGCGAAGCAGGCCTCTCACCGGTTGTTACGTGGGATCGAAAGACTGCCGCCCCTCGGCAACACGAGTCTGACAAAGGGAACCGATCGAGTTGCGCGAAACCTCATCCCGGGGACGCGAGGCGAACTGGAGGACACAGCAATGCACGGAGCGTATGAAGCTTTCAAAGAGGGTGGGTGGGGTATGTGGCCCATCCTGTTCTGGTCGATCCTGACGATCGGCATCATTGTCGAGCGCGCCCTCTACCTGTTCGGCTCGTCGATCAACAAGGACGTCTTCCTCGCCACCATGCAGAAGTGCATCCTGGCGGGTGATGTCGCCAAGGCTGTGAAGATGTGTTCCGCGGCGAACGCCCCGCTCGCCCGCATCGTCCAGGCCGGTCTGGTCAAGGTGAACCGCCCCGACGAGGAGGTCCAGGCGGCGATGGACGAGGCGGCCCTCCGCGAGCTGCCGAAGATCAGCGCGCGCACCTCGTACCTCGCGCTGCTCGCGAACCTCGCGATGCTCTCCGGCCTGCTCGGCACGGTGACGGGCCTCATCAAGTCGTTCGGCTCCGTCGCCGGCGAGTCGGTCGACCCGAGCCAGAAGGCCCGCGTGCTCGCCCTCGGGATCTCCGAGGCCATGAACTGCACGGCCTTCGGCCTCGGCGTGGCGATCATCGGCCTCATCGGCTTCGCCGTGCTCAACGGCAAGACGCAGCACATCGAGGACGACATCAACGAGGCGTCCGTGCAGATCCTCAACCTGGTCGTGGCGAACCGACAAAAGGTGAATGTCGCCGCGATCGGTAAGGAAGCTTGATGTTCTCCCTGCGGGCCCAGGCCGTCCGGCGCACCTCGCGCCCGGCGTGCACCTGGGCCCGCTCTCGTTTCGCAGCGCCCCGCGCGGCGGCTCGCGCCGTCGGGGTCCCCGGGAACTTCGGAAGAGCGGCGAAGTCAGAACCCAGCGAGGTGCCCCCCGGCGAGCTGCGGGCAGGGCGTCCCCCGGAGCAACTTGGATAGGTGAGCGTCAGGCTCACGTTGGGAAGGCATTATGGGCGGCGTAGACGTCGGCGATGGTGGCGGGAAAAAGCGGTCGACGAACAGCGATATCAACATGATCCCGTTCATCGACCTGCTCATGGTCACGATTGCATTCCTGTTGATTACGGCGGTCTGGGTCACCAACTCCCGCATGAACGCGGACGCGCAGGTCCCTGGCCCTCCGGACCCGAACAAGGAGCTCACCCCGCAGACGCCGGAGAAGGTGCTGAACCTGCACATCGGCGAGAGCGACTTCGGGCTCGTGTGGAAGCAGGGGGCGACGGTGGTCAGCGAGATCAAGGTGCCGAAGGCGCCGGTCGAGGTCGGCGACGCGAGCTCGAAGATCCTCCGCTACCCCGAGCTGGCGAAGAAGATCGACGAGGAGTGGAAGACGCACGGCGGGCACCGGGACCCGAGCGACAAGAAGCTCGACCAGGCGATCCTGCACACGGACAACCGCACGCCCTTCAAGGAGATCGTCGCGGTCCTCGACGCGCTCTACGCGCCGAAGCGCGAGATGCGGCTCCCCGAGGGGCCGAAGCAGGTCCCCGCGTTCAACATGACGTTCTCGGTCCGGTGAGGCAGGAGCGCGCACATGGATAGGTTCAACCCGAAGCACCACAAGAACCCCCACGCCCACGTGATCCATCAGCCGGGCCGCCGGCTCATGAAGGGAGTGCCCCTCCGCTTCGTGTGGAACAAGGTGTCGGGGCACGGCGCCCGCAGCCCGAACGCCGGGCTCAACCTGGTGAGCTTCATCGACTTCCTCGTCGTGACCGTCATCTTCCTCCTGATGTCCTTCTCGGCGTCGGGCGAGATCGCGGTCGACAAGAACGTGAAGCTGCCGAAGGCGGAGAACGTCGACGACGTCATCGACGCGCCGATGGTCGCCGTGAACGGCAACCAGATCCTCGTCGACGGCGCGCTGGCCGGGTCGACCCGCGCGATCGAGGAGCTCGGGCGCCTCCAGAAGATCGACGAGCTCTTCAACCTGCTCAAGAACAAGCGCGAGCTGTGGAAGCAGGTCCAGCCGAACAAGCCGTTCCCGGGCGTGTGCATCCTCCAGGTCGATCAGAACGTGCCCGCGCTGGTCGTGAAGAGCGTGTTCCAGACCGCGGCGTTCGCCGGTTACCCGAACGTCAGCTTCATGGTCGGCAAGCTTCCGAAGTCGCAGTGACCCTCGCTTCTTAGCCTATCGCAGCGCCAGACGGGGCGCGCCCGGCGAAGCCGGCGGCCCCGGTCACCCTCGAAGTGGTGGCTCCCCCGGTGCGCTCCTCGCGGCCTCGCCCTCCACGCAGATCCACGTCGACGTACGTAGACCACGTGCGTGGGCCGCGCGGAGGAGGGCGCCGCGCCTGCGCGACCGGGCTGGAGCGCCGTGCGTGGAGCCTCTCCTATGTCCTCTGAACAGCCGCCCCGCGAACGCGGCTTGCCTTCGGTCCACAAGGCGCGGGAAGCGCGCTCCAAGATGCGCTGGCCCCCCGCGAAGTTCTGGGGCTACACGGCCGTCATCCTGGCGGTCTCGGCGATCCTCCACTGGAAGTGGTCCCAGGGTCAGATCGAGAGCGCCCGCCAGAAGCTGATGGCGCGCCAGCGCGCCGTCGCCGTCGAGCTCGGCCCGCGCTGGTTCCCGATGCGCGAGCGCGTGGAGGGCTGGACCCTCGATCTCTCGAAGAGCGCCGGCGCCGAGCTCGTGGATCGGGAGGCGCTCAAGGCGTGGGAGTTCCGCGATCTTGCGGGGATCTACCTGCGGCTCCGCGTGGACGAGGCGACGAGCGTCGACGCCATCCGGAAGAACGCGCAGCAGTCGCTCCGCGACGCGTTCACGTCGTGCCTCCTGCGGGCGCCGAACCCGAACCCGCTCGCGGGCGCCGAGTGCAAGCGCACGCGCGACTGCCCTGCGGGCGAGCACTGCAACGAGGCCGAGCGCTGCTCGCGGCCCGCGCAGCCGTTCAACCTGCGCGTCGCCTACCGGACGATGCACGTCCTCTCGGACGAGTGGGTGCGGGACGCGCAGGACGCGTCGAGCGAGCTCCGCCTGCGGCTCCTCGAGTCGAGCTTCGACGACACCATGCGGGACGACGTGCCGCTCGCGGCGGAGCTCCTCACGAGGGCGCAGTACTACCTCCTCGTGCTCGACGAGCCGGCCGAGGGCGCGGCGACCACCGAGGCGCTCCTCGCGGCGCCGCACATGGCGCGGATCGGGGTGTGGCGGCTGTCCGACGGGAAGCCCGTCCTGCGGATCCGCCGGGAGGCGAGCGGCAGCCTGATCGGCGGGACGCCCACGGTCGAGTCGAACGTGCTCGAGGCCCGGCAGCGGCAGGCGAACAGCTGCGCGCTGGCGCTCGCGGTGCGCGAGGCGATGGGCGACACGAGCGCGGCCGTCACCCCGCCGCAGTGAAGCCGCCCGCCGCGGCGAGGGCGCGCGCCGAGCAGCGCGTGCCGCTCAGCGCGCGGGCGCGCCGCGGGCGAAGTCCCGCGCGACGACGTGCACGTCGGTGAGGTTGTGCCCCGTCGGCCCGCTCTCGACGTGGGTTCCGAGAGCGCGGTGGACGGCGGCGTCGTCGAACCGCGCGAGCGCCGCCTCGACGGCGCCGTCAGCCACCGCGGCGGCCGCCGCGCGGTCCACGGCGGCGCCGGCCGCGCCGGAGCTGCCGTCGACGCCGTCGGAGGCCGCGCAGAGCAGGGCGACGTCCGCGGGCAGCTCGCGCAGGGCGGCGAGCGCGATCCAGCCCGCGCGGCCGCCGGCGCCGCGCTGGGGCGGCAGCGCGAGCGTCGGCTCGCAGGGGATCACGACGGCCTCGCCGGGGGTGAGCGCGCGCGCGAGCGCGACGCGACGCGCGACGATCGCGCGCGCCTCGCCGTCCTCGGCCGGGGCGGCGGTCGCGCGGAGCCCCGTGCGCGCCGCGAGCGCGGCCGCCACGCGCTCGGCCAGCGCGCCCGGATCCGCGAGCACGCGCGCCGTCGCGCGCGGCGCGTCCGCCGGCTTCACCGACTCGCTGAGCGCGGGCGCGAGCCGCGCGAGCTGCGGCGCCCACCGCGCGAGCGCCGCGAGCGCCTCGTCCACGCGCGTCGGGTCCGGCACCGTGGGCCCGGAGCTGATGTCGTGCGGCAGCCCGCCCACGACGTCGCTCAGGATCAGCGTCAGCACGCGCGCCGGGGCGGCCGCCGCCGCGAGGCGCCCGCCCTTGATCCGCGAGACGTGGCGCCGGACGAGGTTGACCTCCCGGATCGGCGCGCCGCCCTCCAGGAGCGCCGCCACGAGCGCCTGTTTGTCCGCGAGCGAGACGCCCGGCGGAGGCGACGCGAGCAGCGCCGAGGCCCCGCCCGAGATCAGGGCGAGCAGGAGATCGTCCGGCCCGAGCTCGGCCGCGGCGGCGAGCGCCGCCTCCGCTGCGTCCACGCTGCGCGCGTCGGGGATCGGGTGCGCCGCGCGCAGCACGCGGAGCGGCCGCAGCGAGGCCTCCGCGGGATCGGGCGGCGCTGCGTGGTCGAGCGCGGCCGCCGCGGGCGCCGCCACGGTCACGGCGAGCCCGCCTGCGATCCTGTCCCCCCAGCACCGCAGCGCGCCCCGGGCCATCCCGACCGCCGCCTTGCCCGCCGCGATCGCGATCACACGCCCGCCGGGCGCCCCCGGCTCGGCGGCGAGCGCGCGCTCGACGAGCCCCGCGGGATCGAGCTCTGCGAGCCCCGCGTGGAACGCGGCCACGAGCGCCGCGCGCAGCCCGCCGGGCGGTCCGCTCAAGGCCCCCTCGCGCCGGCGGCCTCGCCCCTCGCCGCCACGCGGGCCGGGGCGCGGCCTCGGGCCGAGGCCCGATCGCCCGCGTCCACGAGGTGCACCCGGAGCACGTGGTGCCAGCTCAGCGTGACCGACACGAGCGCCCGCTGCTCCTCGCGGCCGCTCTCGTCGCCGGCGAGCTCCGGCCCGCGGAAACGGAGCGCGCCCTGGACGTCGAGGAACGGGCCCGTGGCGTCGCCGAGGAGCGGCACGCCAAGCCACAGCGAGAGCTCCAGCCCCGGCGCGGAGGCGAGCCCGGCTCCTCGCGGCGCCTCCCAGAACGAGCCCACGCCGAGCGCGAAGGAGTCGAGGAAGAGGTCGAACCAGGGGGGGCCGTGCTCGAGATTTTTCGCGTACCTGGCCAAAAAGAGCGGCTGGAGGAACACGCCGGTCGCGATCGAGCGCGCCGCGGGCGCCGCCTCGCCGCCGAGCGCGTCGGTGTAGTGCACGTACAGCCCGGCGGTCGACAGGTAGGCCGCGGCGCCGCGCGCGGCGAGCGCCGGGCCACCCGCCGCGAACGAGGCTCCCGCGCCCGCGCGCAGCTCGAGATCGCCGTCCAGGCGTCCATGGGCGCCGTCTCCTTCGGCGCGCGCCGAGGGCTCGCCCGCGAGCGACGCGGCGACGGCGCCGGCGAGCCCCGCCGCGGCGGCGCGCCGCGCGCGTTCGGTCCATCCCGCGGCTGTCGTCTTCCTGGTGGGCATCAGCGTATCAGCGCCTCCCGCACCGCGTCCCGCAGCTCGGGCGCGAAGAGGATCCGGGTGCGTGTCATGGTCTCGTTGCGCAGCCGGTCCAGCAGAAACGACACCTCGGCGGGGCGCCGGGGGCGGCCCTTCGGGTAGACGACGAGGAGCGACTCGTCCTCTGCGTAGGGCGTGTCCTCTGCGACGTCGACGCCGACGTACACCTCCGGGTCGAACCCGGCGCTCCGGGCGATCTCGCGCACCGTCTCGAGCGCCGCCTCCCGCCGGGCGTCGCGCTCGGCCGGCCCCTCGCCGGGCTCCGGGAACAGCTCGAGCGTCTTGAAGAGCGCGCGCACGCGCAGGCGGCGGGCGAGGTCGGACAGCACGGGGTCGGGCCCCGTCTCCCAGGCGTGGATGGCCCCGAGCAGGACCTGATCATCGAGCTCGATGTGCTGCTCCAGCGTGGGCATCCCGCCGGCGGCGATCACCGCGATCCCCGCGGGGACCTCGGGGATCCGGTCCCCGGCGGCGAGGCGGGCGACGACGCGCCGGAGGATGACGCCGATCATCCACTCCGCGCTGCGCGTGGTCTTGTGGAAATAGACCTGCTGGAACATGAAGAAGCGCGCGAGCAGGAACGACTCGATCGCGCTCATCCCCTTCGTCCCGTCGATCGCGAGCGAGGGCGCGGGCGGGGCGGACGCGGCGCCGCCGCCGGGCGTCTCCACCTGGACGTCGCTGAAGCTGAGGCTGTGCAGCAGCCAGGGCAGGTCGTACTCGCCGTACCGGACGCCCGTCGCGTGCGCGTCGCGCAGCAGGTAGTCGCAGCGATCGACGTCGAACGTCCCGCTCACCGCCTTGGCGAGGTAGGGCAGCTCGTGTCGCCCGCCGATGAGGTCGGCCACCCGCTGGGGCAGGTAGGGATCCTGGCGGACGAGCACCTGGTGCACGTCCGACGCCGGGTCGAGCAGGATGCGCTCGGTCCAGCGCTCGTGGTGGAGCGCGCCCGGCATCGCTTCCTCGAAGAGGTGCGAGAGCGGCCCGTGGCCGAGATCGTGCAGGAACGCTGCGGCGATCGCGTCGCGCGCGCGGTCGCTGGTCACCCTCTGCCAGAACGGGAGGTCGCGGTCGATCTGACGGAGCCTCGCGATCAACAGGCGCATCACGTGCGCGGCCCCGAGCGCGTGCGCGAAGCGGGTGTGCTCGGCGCCGGGGAAGGCGAACGAAGTCAGCCCGAGCTGGCGGATCCGCCGCAGCCGCTGCACCTCGCGCGCGCCGAGCAGGCGGGGGACGATCGAGGCCTCGCCGCCCTCGAACTCGATCAGGCCGTGGACCGGGTCGCGCAGGATCAAGGTGGAGCTCCGCGCGAACCCAAGCTCACGGCGGGCGCGGGGTCACTCAAGAGCGGCCCGACGGCGGCGGACCGCGGGGGCGTGGTGTCGTGGGCGTCGCTTCGAGCGTGCGGCGTGGAGCACAGCATGATGCGTCTCGAGCAGGGGCGGGAAATCAGGGAGGTGTGCGACGTTCCCACGCGACCACACGGGAAGGCAAGCGTTGCTCGTGATGCGTGATCCGTGTCGCGCCCCGGCGATCGGGTCGGGCTGGCGCGGCGGCGGCGCGCATGGCGCGCTGACGAGCGCGACGGAAGCCCGGCGTGAGCGGCCGCTCGCGCCGCGGCGGAGCCGCTTCGCGCGAAGCGGAGGCAAATGACACCGTCGCGTCGTAAGGGGGTAGGCGGGCAACCGCCGGGCTTGAAGAGCGCGGCGTCGCGCTGCGCACCTCGGCGTCGCGCCGTCGTGGCAGCGTGTGCGATCGCGCAGGGCACGAGCCGTCGGCAGACGGGTCGAGCCGGGGCGCGGCAGGCGCGTCGGGGCGAGAAGGGGGCGAAGGGCGGACAAGAGGGGGCTAAGAGGAGGCTAAGAGGGACCAAGAGCGACCACGAGGGCTAAGAAGGACGAAGAAGGACCAAGAAGGACCAAGAAGGACCAAGAAGGACGACAGACGACCAAGCGACGGTTTGGCGACGGCTGCGCACGAAAATGTGAACGCAGAAGGAAAGTGCTCGATTTCTTGAAGCTGGACGAGCATCCTGGTGTACGTTAGGAGGCTGGCTATTCCGTCGGTTCACGTGGGTCATTGGGTATCCCGGAGATAGGTCGAGAACATGACCACGACCAACGGACGGCAGTCGGGGCGGGGGCATCCTGCAGATGAGGAGCTGGGTCGGGTGACACGCGAATCGGGAGGGATGGCGAGCAGTGACGAGGCCGAGCTCGACGAGTCGCCGAGGCGGCTCGACGCCATCCTCCGCGCCCTCCCCGAGTCGGAGCTCAAGGGCCTCATCGCCCGCATGGGGATCCGCATCGACGCCGCCAAGCGCATCGACGCCCCTTCTCAGGCGGCGCGCGCGCTCGTCGGCCTCCCCGACGTGCGCGACCCGTCGCGGCTCCCGACCGCCAGCCGCGAGCTGCTCCACCGCATCGCGGAGGCGGGCGGCGTGCTCGTCGTCCCCTCGCTCCCGGCGGGGCTCGAGCCGCTCATCGCCCGCGGCGTCGTCTACGCGCGCAAGACGGACGAGGGCATCGAGCTCGTGCTGCCGGCGGCGTTCCTCGTCCAGCTGAAGAGCTGGGAGAGCGAGGACCCGCGGGCGATCCGGGCGCTGCTCGCGCAGGCGCCCTTCGAGACGATGAGCGCGATCGCCACGCACTACCTCGGCCGCCCGGCGACGCCGCCGATCGCGCTCTCCCTCGAGATCGCGTGGGAGACGCTGAGCAATCCGGACCGGCTCCGCGAGGAGATCGATCGCCTCGCGCCGGTCGAGCGCCGGCTGCTCGAGGCGGTCGAGTCCGTCGGGGGCGAGGTCGACACGCAGGAGCTGCTCGACCTGGAGCGGGAGCCGATGCGCCTCCGCAGCGCGAGCGGGGTCACGGCGAGCCGCCGCGGCGCTGGCTTCGCGCTGGAGCGCCGCGCCTTCCTCATCCCGATCCACCCGAACCGGCACGTCGTCCCGACCGAGGTGGCCGCGATCGTCGGCGCGGATCGCCGGCGGATGCGCGAGAAGCGGCGGGAGCAGATCCGCTCGTTCGTCCTCGAGGAGGACCACGCGCCGCGGCGCGCTCGCTTCGCGTCGGACCCCGGGATGCTCGCGCTGGCCCTCGCCTACTGCGTGCGGGAGCCGGGCAGCGACGTGCGCCCCGGCGTCGGCACCCCGCGGTCGCTGCTCGTCCGGCTCGCGCAGCGCTTCGGGCGCGACGTCGAGAGCGTCGCGCTCGTCGCCGCGCTGTCGCGCGCCGTCGGGCTCTGGGACGCCTCGGCCGCCTCGCCGGCGACGCCGCCCGGCTCGCTCCAGGTGCAGGAGCTGACCCCGCTCCTGTTCACCACGTGGCGCCGCGGCGGCGCGTGGGACGAGGCGCGGGCTGAGCGCGAGGTGCTCCGGGTCGCGTCGGACAACCGCGACGCGAGCCCCATCGGCGCGCTCCGGGAGATGGTGCTCGACGCGCTGCACGACCTCGGCGAGGGCCGCTGGGTCCCGTGGCAGTCGCTGCAGGGCTACCTGGCCGCCGACGAGCGGATCGCCGGCGTGGAGCGGCTGGTGCGCCGCTGGGCCGAGCGCGCCTCCGTCGAGTCGCCCGAGATCCCGGACATCACGCGGCGGATCGCGCTGGAGTCGCTGCCGGCGCTCGGGATCATCGATCTCGGCGGGGCCGAGGACGTGGCCAGCGCCGACCTCGCGCTCCGGCTGACGCCGCGCGGGCGGGCGCTGCTCGCGGGCTCGGCGCCGAGCTCCGACAACGGCAAGAGCAAGTTCGTCGAGGCCCACGCGCTGCGCGTCGGCGCGAGCGCGAAGGTCTCGGCCGTGCTGGGGCTCTCGGCGTTCGCCGAGATCGGCCGCGTCGGCGACCAGGTCGACCTCCTGCTCACGCCGCCATCGATCGCGCGCGCCCTCTCGGTCGGCCTCGACAGCGACGCCCTGCGCGCGCGCATCGAGGCGGTCGCGCCGCTGCCGGACACCATCTCGCGCATGCTCATCCAGGCGAGCGTGGTCATCGGCAAGGCGAGCTTCGTCGGCGCCTCCGGCTTCCTCTGGATCGAGGATCCGGAGGTGCGCGAGCTCTTGCGCACGCGCAGGCCTGCCGCCGAGATGTTCGTCGACCCCTCGCCGCCCTCGGGCCTGCTCATCGAGGCCGGCGTCGATCTGGAGCGGCTCATCCGGCGCTGTCGCGCGCTCGGCGTCGAGATCGAGGCGGACCTCGGCAACCTCAAGGCGACGCGGCAGACGCCGGCGCACGGCACCGAGGGGCCGCACCGGACGTCGTCGACGTCGAGCATGCGCCGCTCCAGGACCCCGCCGGCGCGCACTCGCTGAGCTCGCTGTCAACCGTCATCCTCGGGGGCGCGAGCATCCCCCCGGCCGCCGGGGCCTCTTCGTGGACGCGCCGCGGGAAGCAGGCGTCCGCACCGGGCGCCGCTGCGGCCACGGTGCGCCTGCGAGCGCAGCGCGGCCCAGCGCGGCGCCCCCCCGCGCCTGCTCCGGGGGTCTCCCTACGCCGGCGCCATTTTCGCGTCCGTTCGCATTACGGCGGCGTGACGGGAATCGCCTCGGAGAACCGCCACGTGTATACCTTAACTTGATGGCGCGCTCCTCTGGTGAGCCGGAGTCGACCGAAGGAGAAGACGCGGTCGGCCCGGAGACGGCTGCGTTTCCGCTCGGAGCGGGGGAATCCAGGCCTGACAACGTCTACACGATCGCGCCTGGCACCGTCATCGCGCGCAAGTACCGCGTCGAGCGGACGATCGGCCGTGGCGGCATGGGCCTCGTGGTCGAGGCGCTGCACCTCGATCTCGATACGCGCGTCGCGATCAAGTTCCTGCTGCCCGAGTTCATGTCGTACACGGAGGCGGCGGAGCGGTTCATGCGCGAGGCGCGCACGGTCGCCAAGCTGCAGACGCCGCACGTCGTCCGCGTGCTCGACGTGGCCGCGCTCGAGAGCGGCGAGCCGTACATGGTCATGGAGCTGCTCGACGGCGAGGATCTCGCGTGCCACGCCGCCGAGGCGGGCACGCTCGCGATCGGCGAGTGCATCGATCACATCGTGCAGGCGTGCGAGGCGCTCGCGGAGGCGCACGCGCTCGGCATCGTCCACCGCGATCTCAAGCCGGCGAACCTGTTCCTCACGAAGCGCCCCGACGGCGCCCCGTTCATCAAGGTGCTCGACTTCGGCGTCTCGAAGATCCTCACCGGCGACACGGGCAACGTCTCGCTCACGCAGACGACGACGATCCTCGGCTCCGCGCTGTACATGTCGCCCGAGCAGATGCGCTCCTCGAAGAGCGTCGATCCGCGGACGGACATCTACGCGCTCGGCGTGTGCCTCTTCGAGATCATCGGCGGCCGGCCGCCGTACGTCGCCGACAGCTTCCCCGAGCTGTGCGCGAAGATCTACACGTCGCCGCCCGAGCCGCTCCAGGATCTCCGCCCCGAGGTGCCCGAGGGCCTCGTCGAGGTGATCGAGAAGTCGATCGCGCGCGAGCCGGAGGATCGCTTCCAGTCGATCGCGGAGTTCGTGCAGGCGCTCGCGCCGTACGCCGCGCCGGGCACGCGCACGACGATCGCCGGTATCCTCCGCCTGCACGCCTCGGAGCTCGATCTGCCGCCGCCGGCCTCGCGCGGGGCCACGACGAGGAGCGCGCGCGTGTCGCGCGCGAGCAGCGGCGGCCCGTCGGTGAGCGACAAGGCCTCGCGCTCCGGCGGCTCGGCGCCGCCGGCGGAGGACGAGGCTCCGCGCCGCAGGCGCACGCTGCTCTACGTGACCGTGGGAGCCGTCGCGGTGGCGGTGGGCGCGTGGGGGGCGCTCCAGTTCCGCAGCCGGTTCGCCGGGGTCCTGGGGGACGCGCCCCCGCCCGTGGCGAGCGCGCCGGCGCCGAGCGAGACCGCCGCTGCCGTTGCCGTCGACCCTGCGCCCCAGGCTCCGAGCGCCGCGGCCGCGACCCCGAGCGTCGCCTCGACGGGTCAGGCAGAGGGCGCCGACGCGGGCGCGGCTGCGATGGACGCGGGCGCGGCCGACGCGGGCGCGGCCGACGCGAGCGTGAGCTCGGCCGATCCAGCGACGGACGGCGGGACCGCGGCGGGAACGGCGGCGCCGAGTGCGGGGACGGGCAAGGCGTCGCGCGGCGGTGGGCGGCGCCCGCGCGACCCGGGGGCGACCGGGTCGCCTTCCGTCGACGCCGATCCGCCGCGCACCGTCACGCCGACGGTGAACACCGATCTCTCGATGGAGACGTGCATTGCGACGATGCCGGACGGCACGAAGAAGGTCGTCCCCTGCAAGTGACGTGCGGTGACGACGTGCGGTGACGACGTGCGGTGACGACCTGCGGTGAGGCCGCGCTCCGGGGCGCCGATCACGGCGGCAGCGCGGCAGGGTCGCTCAGGATGGCGCCGGTGAAGCCGGGGCGCAGGTAGAAGCCGCGCGGCAGCGCGGCGATGAGCTCCCCGTCGCGCCCGAACGCGAGCGTCCGCGATCGCCCGCTCGCGGCCTTCGGTCGCACCTGGAGCCAGCGGCCCGCGTGCGCGGTGAGCCCCTCGATCGCGCCGATCCCGATGAGGCCCATCAGCTCGTCGAAATCGGCGCGCAGGACGTGCTCCTGCGCTCGGGTGGGCCGCCACAGCAGCGGGGTGCCCAGCCGACGTTCCTCGCTCGGGCGCCCCTTCGCGGCGACGATCGGGACCCAGAGCACCTGGGCGAGCTTCTCGCGCGCGCGCGATGTCTCCCACTCCGCGCGGTCCGCGTCCGACAGCGAGATCGAGCAGACGAACGTCGACTCTTGCGGCGCTCCGGCCGCGTCGACGGGGATCGTCTTGAGCTCGATCCCGAGGTGGGGGAAGTCGGGCCTGGACGTCGAGCCGGCCGTCGCGCCGAGCGCGCGCTCGACGAGCGCGCCAGCCGCGCCCTTGGTGCGCGCGCCGCCCCGGGGGATCGCGCTCCCGAGCGCGCGGGCGAGATCGGCGAGCGTCAGGCCGGCGAGGGCGTCCGCTCGGCCTCGGAGCTCGGCTTCATCGCGCGGCGGTACGACAGAGGTCAACGGGCCGGCCTTAAGGCATCGGGCGCCGCGACTCCAGCGCTCCAGTCGCCCTGCGGGGATAGGTTGGCCGCCGGGATGCGCCGAGACGTCGATTCAATCGAGCAGCGCTGACCCGGGGGCCATGGCGGCCTACTACGCGGCCCCCCGAACGCGCCGCCGAGACAAAGCCTACCGCCGAAACCCCGTCCTGGGCTGCGGGAAATAGAGGAAAATTACGTCGGGGATTTCCTGAATGTCTTGCCGAGGTTCGTCGCCGCCCCAACAGTTCAGGGCTTTGTCGTTAGAGAGGCCACCGCAGGTCTGCGAGCTGGCCCGTGAGGCGGAGCAGCATCTCGCGCAGCGAAGACGCCGTGGCGCGGGCTCGCGGATCGTGGCGTAAGCAGGCAAACAGGAACCCTGCGATGTCCGCCGTCCTGGGGTTGTCGGCGAGGCGCTTGAGCGGCGCGGGCAGGCCGTCGTGGGTGACGTGCGCGGTGATCAGCGCGACCTCGGTGGGCGCGTCGAACAGCGTCTTCCCGGTGAGGACCTCGTAGGCGAGGCAGCCGAAGCTGTAGATGTCGGCGGTCAGCGGCGTCGGGACGGCTCCTTGCGGGAGGACGCCCCAGATCTCCGGGGCGCCGTAACACCCGGTGGCGCAGCCGGGGCGGATGTGGCGGCCCGCGAGGCCGAAATCGACGAGCACCGGCTCGCGCCCGCCGCGCAGGATCACGTTGGTCGGCTTGACGTCGAGGTGGCCGACGCCGACGCCGTGCATGGCCTCGAGGCCGGCGAGGATACCGTCGAGCAGCGCCACCGCGCTGCGGCAGGTGAGGCCGCGCGCGTCGAGCAGCTGGTCGCAGCGGATGCCCTCGATGAGCTCCATCACCAGGATCGGCTTGGGGCGGGCGCCCGCGTCGAAGGTGACGAAGCGCGCCAGGTTCGGGTGATCGGGCAGCGAGAGGAGCGCGCCCGCCTCCTCCCGGAACAACCGGAGGAAGTCGGCCTCCGAGACGCTCCGGGCCGCCGTGTGATCGTACTCCGGCACCTTCAGCGCGAAGCGCTCCGCGGATGGATCGTGCCGCTCCTCCGCGCGCGTGACCACGAACACCGTGCCCAGCGAGCCCCCGCCGAGCTGGCGGTGCACGTAGAAGCCACCCAGCGTGCGCCGGCTCGGCAGCCACGCGGGCAGCGGATGATCGAGCAGGGCGACCCCGCCCGGCGCGCTCGGCCGCCGCACCGGGAGCGTCGCGACGCGCGGCACGACGAGCGCGACCACGTCGGCGAGCGCGCTCGGGATGCCCGCGCGCGCGGCCGACACGAGCGCCTCGATGGGCGCGGCGAGGTTCGGCTCGACGTCGTCGACGTCTGCTTCCTCCTGCAGCGCGACCTCGATGGCGAGGCGCAGCGGCTCGGTCGCGCCGGAGGCCGCCGAGGCGGGGTGCTCCCCGCAGCGCCGGCGGGCGCCGGCGGTGAGCTGCGACAGGCGCGTGAGGGCGTCCTCCAGGGCGCTCAGCGGCGACACGTCCACGTCGCCGTCGCCCGCCGCGGTGAGGCCGCTGAGCGCGCGCGCCGTGTTCAGCGCCCCGAGCGCGCGCGAGAGGCGGGCGAGCGCGCCGCGCACGATCTCCGTGCGCTGCGACGCGCCCGCCGGCAGCGCGGTGACGAGCGCCTCGAGGGCGGCGATGCGCGCGAGCGCCGACCGCGCGCGCTCGGCCTCGGCCAGCTCGGCGTGGAGCGCGCCCTGCCGCGCCGACCGGAGCGACGACACCGGCTCGCTGTCCGGGTTGCTCGCGCGATCCCGCCGCGCGCCGCGCGCGAACCGCGCGTAGGCGCGCAGCAGCTGGGCCACGTCCGGGTGCATGCTCGCCTCGCCGAGCACCTCCAGGTCGTCCGGATCGCCGCCGCGCATCGCGGCGTGCAGGAAGATGTCCGCCGCGTCGGCCGCCCCCTCGCGGACGAGCGCGTCGAGGCCGCGGGCGACGGACGCGGCGATCGCCCGGCGGAGCGACGACCCGCGGTCGGCGCGCAGCCGGTCGAGCAGCACCCCGATCGCGCCCGTCCAGCGGGCGAGGACGCGCGCCTTGAGCTCGGGCTCGCCGCCGAAATCGGTGCTCTCCCCGTCGATGAGGTGCAGCAGCGCGCGCAGGTTGCGCTGGTGCACGGTCACGTGCGGCTGCGACGCGCCCGCGCGCGCGGCGGTCCCCTCGGCGCGCAGCAGCCAGCGGGCGAGCCGCTCGTCGAGGTCGTCCAGCGAGGCGACCCCGGTCGAGTCCTCGCTCGGCCGGCGGTTCAGGAGGAGGAGGCTCTTCAGCACGTCGGAGCCGAGCAGCTGCGTGTCGAGCTCGCGCACGAGCCCCACCGCGGCCCTGCGCGCGGCGGCGCTCTGCGCGTCGTCGAGATCGCACAGCTCGATCTCCTCGAGCGCGCCCACGACCTCGGCCGCCAGCCCGTAGGCCTCGAGCGCGCGGCCGTGCGCCTCGCGTGGGCCGCTCTCGACGAACGCCGCGACGGCGCCGTCGATCGCGCCGCGCAGCAGCGCGATCCCGGCGCCGTCCATCGAGAGGTCGCGGTGGATGACGCGCGCGAGCGCCGCGAGCCCGTCGTCGCGGGCGTGCGCGGCGGGCGGCGCCTCGATCGCGTCCGCGAGCGCGCGGGCGCACTGCGCCGCGGCGCGCGCGCCGAACGGCCCGCCGCGGCCCACGAGGCCGCGGAGGTCGTGCCGCAGCTCGACGATCGCCTCGGCCGCCGCCATCGGGGCCGCGCGCGCGATCGCGTCGAGCAGCGCCTCGGCCGCCTCGGGCTCCGCGTCCGCCGCGACGGGGAGGCCCCACACCATCGCCATGCCGATGCCGGGGTCCTTCGCGAGCAGCGGGCCGCCCAGGATCTCCACGGCGCGGCGGAGCGCGCCGTCCGGATCGACCGCGACGCTCGCCGCGAGCGAGGCGGCGCCGCGGCGCCACTCGGTCGGGGACAGGTCGGGCGCGAAGAGCGCGCTCATCTCCTCCGCGAAGGCGGGCAGCACCCCCGCGAGCAGGCCCCGCGCCGCGGCGATGTGGCGCCAGACGAGCGGCTCGCGATCGGCGAGCAGCGTGTGCCAGGCGAGCGCGATCCCGTCGGAGCTGCGGTCGAGATCGCGCCGGCCTCCGTCGACGACGTTGCGGAAGAGGCGCAGCGGCAGGTCGTCGCCCTGCGTGGCCCGCCGCGTCGCCTCGCGGGCGGCGCGCTCGAGGAGGCGCGCGGCGAGGCGACGATCCGCGAGCGACCCGGTCGATGGCGCCGCGATCCAGTCGCGCGACAGCTCGCGCCGCGAGGCGAGCAGCAACGCGAGCGGATCGACCGGGATGTCGGCGCCGGCGGGCAGCCAGAGCGAGAGCGCGACGCGGGCGCGGATCCCCGCGCCGGAGAGGCCGCGGGCCGAGCCGGCGGCCATGCGCGTTGCGATGGCGACGAACGTCGCCGCATTGCCGGCGTAGATCTGCCCGAGCACGCGTCGGCCGAGCTCGCGCCGCTCGGGCCCGAGCGGGAGCGCGCCGGCGATCTCGTAGAGGGCGACGCTCGCCGCCGCCGGCGCGAGCCAGCTCAGGTCGTCGAGCAGCCCGTCGGCCATGGCGGTCTGGACGCTCCGCAGCAGGGTATCCGGGCTGATCGCGTCGAGCGGCGTCGCGCCGTCGAGCGCGTCGACGAGGGCCAGCGAGGCGACCGTCTGCCGGAAGAGCGCGCGCCGGACGTTCGGATCGTCGTGGGACGTGAGATCGACCAGCCCTTCGAGGTATTCCGCGCGCGGTCTCATCGGGAGGTCGCGCAGTCTAGCGCGACGGCGCGCCGGCCCCCCTCCCGCGCCGCAGCAATCCTCGCGCACCATGAAAACCCCAGCTCCTCCGACCCGACGGCACGCGCGCCGCCCCTCATGGCGCCGCGCGCGCTACCTCCACCTACGATGTTGGAACCCGCCGCGAGCGCACCTCCGCCGCGCGTCCCGCGGCTGACCTCGCGCGCTGCGCGCCGGTGCGACGCGGGGGTGCCGGGGTGGAAGTGACGGTGGAAGTGCGTTAAGCGGGGGCGCGCCCCTCGCGCGCGCGCCCGCCGACCGACGTTGTCCGTCGCGCCCTCGGCGGCCGGAGACATGGAATGCAAGGAGACGCAGAAAAGGGCTTCTCGTTCGACCTCGACGCGCTGCGCGCGGCCTACGCGCGTTTCCTCGCGCCCGCGGGCGGCGCGGCGCCCCGCATCCTGCTCACGGGCCACTCTCACCAGGCGTGGCCCGACGTCGCGCGCGACGCGCTCGCCGCGTGCTTCGACGACGCCGCGCGGCTCGTCGACGACAAGTGGGACGCCGCGGTGCTCCCCAAGCTCTCCGCGGTCGGCGAGCTGATCCTGGAGCGGATGGGCTTCGACCGCGGCGACGCCATCGCCTTCGGCCAGAACACGCACGAGCTCGCCTACCGGCTGATCACGTCCCTGCCGCGGCGCGAGCGGCAGCGGATCGTCACCACGCAGGGGGAGTTCCACTCGCTCCGGCGCCAGCTCGCCCGCCTCGCCGAGGAGGGCGTCGACGTCGCGTGGGTGAACGTCGAGCCGCGCGACACGCTCGCCGATCGGCTGCTCGAGGCGCTCACGCCGGGCACCTCGATGCTGGCGGTCTCGGCCGTGCTCTTCGAGAGCGCGCTCGTCCTGCCGCGCCTCGACGAGATCGTCCTGCGCGCGGTCGAGGTCGGCGCGGTCCCGCTCGTCGACGCCTACCACGCCTTCAACGTCGTCCCGATCGCGTGGGGCCGCGCGGCGCCGCACGTGTTCGCGGTGGCGGGCGGCTACAAGTACGCGGCGATGGGCGAGGGGATCTGCTGGCTGCGCGTCCCTCCCGGCTGCGCGCTCCGCCCGGTCTTCACCGGCTGGTTCGGCGACTTCGGCGCGCTCGCGGGCGGCGGCGGCGGCGTCGCGTACGCGCCGGGCGGCGCGCGCTTCGCGGGCGCCACGTTCGACCCCTCGGCGCTCTACCGCGCCGCCGCGGTGCTGGCGCACTGGGATCACTTCGGCCTCACCGTCCCGAGGCTGCGCGCGATCTCGCTCCGCCAGACCGGCCGCATCCTCGACCACCTCGACGCCGCGGGCCGCGGCGGCGACGTCCTCTCGCCGCGCGAGCCCGAGCGGCGCGGCGGCTTCGTCGCCGTCCGCGCCGCGCAGGCGGGCGACGTCGTGTTGCGCCTCCGCGCCCGCGGCGTGCTCGTCGACGCGCGGCGCGACGTGCTCCGCATCGGCCCGGCGCCGTTCCTCACGGACGCCGAGATCGATCAGGGCGTCGCCGCCGTCGTCGAGGAGCTCGATCGCTAGGCCGCGACGTGGACGTCGCCGCCTGACGCCGGGCAGCCTGCGCCCACGTCGCGACCCGCACACACCCGCGCTCGCCGACCGCGCCCAATGCCTTGATCCCGGCGTCCACCCCACGTAACTTTGCTGAATATGACTATCAACTTCACGCGTGGCCAGCGGCTCGTTGCCTTCCTGTGCCTGGCTGGCGTGCTGCTGTGCACCCCGCGCGCGCGCGCCGATCAGGGCGATCCGCCCGAGGTCGAGGCGCAGCGGCTCGTGCATATCCTCGGCTACATCGGCGCCGACTACGGCGGCTCGGTCGCGAACGGGGTGGTCACCGTCCCGGACGAGTACAACGAGCAGCTCTCGCTGGCGGCGGACGGCGCGAAGATCGCGGCGCGCATCCAGCCGGCGATCCCGCCCGGGCGCGAGGTCGATGTCCCGGCGCGCATCGCGAAGCTGCGCGAGCTGCTCGATCGGAAGGCGCCCCCGGAGGAGGTCGCCGCGCTGATCGCGGGCCTCAGGACCGAGCTCGTCAACGCCTTCCAGATCGAGGAGGCGCCGCGCGCCGCGCCGAACGCCGCGCGGGGCAAGGGCCTCTACCTGGAGCACTGCGCGACCTGCCACGGCGAGACCGGGCGCGCGGACACCGCCCGCGCGGCCACGTTCACGCCGCGCCCGGTCAACTTCCACGACCCCGAGCGCGGCGAGGCGATCGCCCCGTACCGCGTCGTGAGCACGGTCCGCTTCGGCGTCGACGGGACGGCGATGGTCCCGTTCACCTTCCTCTCCGACGCCGACCGCTGGGATCTCGCCTTCCACGTCGTGGGCCTGCGCCACCAGGGCGTCGCGCCGGCCCCGGCCGACAGCGTGCCGGCCTACACGCTCGCCGAGCTCTCGGCGCGCACCGACGCCGATCTGCGCGCCGAGCTCAAGGCCGCCGGCGTCCCGGCCGATCGCGAGGCCGCCGCGCTCGCCGATCTGCGCCTCCGCGCGCCGTACGAGGATCGGGCCGCCCGCACCCCGCTCGGCCTGGTCCGCGTGAAGCTCGAGCGCGCGCGCAAGGCGGTCGCGCGGGGCGATCGCGACGGGGCCCGCGGGCACCTCATCGACGCGTACCTCGAGGGCATCGAGCCGATCGAGGCCCCGCTCCGCGCCGCGGACGCCTCGCTCGCCGCCGCGCTCGAGGCCCGCAGCATGGAGCTCCGCGGCGACCTCGAGCGCGGCGCGTCCCCCGCCGAGCTCGGCGCCGCGATGGATGTGCTGCTGCGCGACGTCGGCCGCGCCGAGTCGCTCCTGTCGCCCTCCTCGGCGCCGAAGAGCTTCGCCTCGACCGCCCTCTCGAGCGCCGGCATCCTCCTGCGCGAGGGCGTCGAGGCCGCGCTGCTCATCGCCGCGCTCCTCGGGATCGCCTCCCAGGCCGGGCTCGCGGACAGGCGGCGCTACGTGCACGTCGGCTGGGTGACCGCGATCGCGCTCGGCCTCCTCACGTGGTTCGCCTCGGCGCGGCTCGTCGCGATCTCCGGGGCGCAGCGCGAGCTCATCGAGGGCGTGACGGCGCTGCTCGCGACGGCGGTGCTCTTCTACGTGAGCTACTCGTTGCTCGCGAAGCGCGAGGTCGCCCGCTGGATGAAGTTCCTGAAGGAGCAGATCTCGCCGCGCCGCGCGGCGCTGTCGCTCTTCGGCGTCTCGCTGCTCGCGGCCTACCGGGAGGCGTTCGAGACGGTGCTGTTCTACCAGGCCCTGCTCGCCTCGAACGCCTCCGCGACGGCCGCCCTCGTGGGCGCGGCGGCGGGCGCGCTGGTGCTCGTGGCGCTCGTCGCGGCCTACTCGCGCGCCGGCCGCTTCGCGCCGCCGCAGGTCTTCTTCCGCGTCTCCAGCTACCTCCTCTACGCGCTCGCGATCATCTTCGCGGGGCAGGGCGTGGCCGCGCTCCAGATGGCCGGCAAGGTGCCTGTCCACGCGCTGCCGTTCCGCGGCGTGCCGGCCCTCGGCGTCTTCCCGACCGTGGAGACGCTCGCGGCGCAGCTCCTGCTCGTGCTCCTCGCCGTCGTCGGCGTCCTCGCGCAGCGCCGCCAGGCGAACGCGGCGCCGAAGCCTCCCGCTCCGCCCGCCCAGATCGCTCCCGGCTCGGCCGCCTGAGCCCCACGCCGCTCGCGGCTGCCCGCGAGCGCCCGCGCTGCTCGCGGCTGCCCGCGGCGGCGCTGCTGTGCGTGGCGCCGCGGCTGCCCGCGGCGCTCAGGGCTGGCTGTGGACGCGCGGCGCTTCCGGGTAGAGCGACCGGAGCCCGCGCCACGCGGCGTCGGACGCGCTCTCGGCGGGCTCGGCGAGATCCCACTCGAAATAGAGCTTGTCGCCGTCGAAGCAGCCGAAGCTCGTGGAGACGCAGAGCATCGGCTCGCGCTCGATCGCGTACCCCGAGCGCGCGACGTCGTGCCCGTAGATCGCCACGCGTGCGTCCGGGTCAATCGCGCGCAGGAACGCATAGGCGCGCTCGCTCGAGGTGGTGCGCGCCCAGAGGAGCGCGCCGAGTGTCCCCTGCAGGGTCATCTCGTTGAGCGGGACATCGTGGAACCCGTCGAGCGGGAGCCGCTCCAGGTCCTGCCGGCTCTGGATGCGCGCGTGGGGCGCCGCGTGCAGCATCACGAGCCGCGCCGCGTGCGCGACCGCGACGAACGGCCACCCGCGGAACCAGCTCCGCATCGCCAGCGTGTCCTCCGGCCCGAGGAGCTCCTCGAGCCGCTGCGCCTCGTCCGGGAAGAACTTCGCCACGACGGGGCCGCCCACGTGCGCGTGCTCGTGGTTGCCGAGCAGGTAATGAACGCGGCCGGGGTGGCGATCGGCGAGCTCCTTCGCCTGCTTCAGCAACCCCACCGAGTCGCCGTGGTAAAATGAGCCGAGATAGTCAGGCCATTCACTCTCGTCGAGCTCGGGGCCGTGCACGAGATCGCCTGTTATCACGAGCACCGCGCCGTCGCGCCCCGCCGCCGCCTGCTCGAAAATGTCGGCGATTCGCTCGAAATCCGCGACGTTGCCCTGAAAGTCGGTGGCGACGATCAATTTGCCACGATCAGGGAGGTCGACGACACGCTGCACGTCTCCAGCATAGCCGAACGCCCCTGCTTTCGGCTCGCGTGAACGAAGATCCGCCGGCGCGTCGCGCGCCGCGCGCCGAGCACCAACCGACGGCCGCACCGCACCACACTTCGCCGCACCGCGCTTTCAATTCGCCAGATCGTCCAGGTTTGACGGATTACTACAACGATACTGTCCCTTGGCGGGTCATCTCGGCCAGGCTAGGCTGCATGGGACGATGCAAAAGCGGAAACTTTCAGCGTGGGTGGACGAGGTCGCGCGGCAGACGCGGCCCGACCGGGTCGTCTTTTGCGACGGATCCGAGGAGGAGAACCGGGCGCTGATCCAGGGGATGCTGGGAGACGGGACGCTCGTCGCGCTCAACGCAGACAGATACCCCGATTGTTATCTCCACCGGAGCCACCCGACCGACGTCGCTCGGACTGAGCACCTCACGTTCATCTGTTCTCGGGATAAAGAGGAATCGGGCCCGACGAACAACTGGATGTCGCCGGAGGAGGCCTCGCAGAAGGTCGGCCGGCTGTTCGACGGGGCGATGAAGGGACGGACGATGTTCGTCGTGCCCTACCTGATGGGGCCGGCGGGGTCGCCGTCGGCGAAGGTCGGCGTCGAAATCACCGACAGCCCCTATGTCGTCGCGAGCATGCGGATCATGACGCGCATGGGCAAGGTCGCGCTCGAGGCGCTGGGCAGCTCCGAGGACTACTGCCGAGGGCTGCACTCGCTCGGAGACCTCAGCCCGGAGCGCCGCTTCGTCTGCCATTTCCCCGAGGAGCGGCTCATCTGGAGCATCGGCTCCGGCTACGGGGGGAACGCGCTGCTCGGGAAGAAGTGCTTCGCGCTGCGCATCGCGAGCACCATGGCCCGCGACGAGGGGTGGTTCGCGGAGCACATGCTCATCCTCGGCCTGGAGGATCCGGAGGGCCGCGTGACGTACATGTGCGCGGCGTTCCCCAGCGCCTGCGGCAAGACGAACCTCGCCATGCTCGTGCCGCCGGCGTCGCAGAAGGGCTGGAAGGTGTGGACCGTCGGCGACGACATCGCCTGGCTGCGGATCGGCCCCGACGGCCGGCTCTGGGCGATCAACCCGGAGGCGGGCTTCTTCGGCGTGGCGCCCGGGACGAGCTCGAGGACGAACCCGAACGCCCTGGCGACGCTGTCGAGGAGCTCGATCTTCACGAACGTCGCGCTCACGCCGGAGGGGACGCCGTGGTGGGAGGGCTTCGACGGCCCGGTGCCGCCGGCGCTCACCGACTGGAAAGGCAACCGCTGGACGCCGGAGAGCAAGGAGCCGGCGGCGCACCCGAACAGCCGCTTCACGGCGCCCGCGCGCCAGTGCCCCTCGATCTCGCCGGAGTTCGACGCCCCGGCGGGCGTGCCGATCTCGGCCATCATCTTCGGCGGCCGCCGCGCGCGGCTCGCGCCGCTCATCTACGAGGCGCGCGACTGGGTGCACGGCGTCTACCTGGGCGCGACGATGGCGTCGGAGACGACCGCCGCGGCGACCGGCAAGGTGGGCGTCGTCCGCCGGGACCCGATGGCGATGCGCCCCTTCTGCGGATACAACATGGGCGACTACTTCCGGCACTGGATCGAGCTCGGCCAGGGCCGCGCGGGGTTCCCGAAGATCTTCCACGTGAACTGGTTCCGCCAGGGCGAGTCGGGCAAGTACCTCTGGCCCGGCTTCGGCGAGAACCTCCGCGCGCTCCGCTGGATCGCGGCGCGCGTGCGCGGGGACGCAACGGGCCGCGACACGCCCATCGGGATCATGCCCGCCGACGGCGAGCTCGACACGAGCGGCCTCGACGTGAACGACGAGGCGATGCGCGAGCTCTTCGCCGTCGACCCCGACGCGTGGCTCGAGGAGGCGCGCGAGCGCGCGGCGTTCCTGGAGTCGTTCGGCGCGCGCATGCCCGAGGCGCTGCTCCAGCAGAACCGGGACCTCGCCGCCCGGATGCGGTCATGAGCTGACGCTCGGCCCGAGCGCCACGCCGACGCCGGCCGAGCGCCGCACCAAGAGCAGCCGACAGCCCCCACAACGAGACGCCGCCCCCCGCCCGCCGCCGCCGAACCCAGGCGCGCGTCGGCCCGCGCCGGCGCCGCCCGTCCGCTATTCGCCGAGGACGTTCGGGATTCTCTTGACGCGAGTCCAACTTGGCCCACACAGTTCCTTCAGAAAATTTTGAAAGTTCAATGAGCTCTTCACGTGACATCCAGCGCCAGGCCGAGCTGCTCGCCGCCGACGCGATCGGCGACGTCATCGAGCACTGGGGTTTCCGGCGGGTGCTCGGTCGCATCTGGACCGTGCTGTTCATCGCGGGCGAAGCCCTGCCAGCCGCGGAAATCGGCGAGCGGCTGCAGGTTTCTTCCGGGGCGATGAGTATGTCGCTGACAGAACTCCAGAGGTGGGGTGTAGTACGAAGAGTATGGAAACCGGGCGAGCGGAAGGAGTTCTTCGAAGCCGAGACGGACTTCTGGAAGATGATCTCCAAGGTGTTCGCCGAGCGCGAGCGGCTGATCGCCGACTCGGTGCGGGAGCGGCTGGAGCGGGCGTCCGAGCTGCTCGAGAGCCTGCCACCGAGCGACGCCGCCCGGATCAGCGTCGATCGCGTCGAGCGGCTCCTCTCGTTCGTCATCGTCGCGCAGACGGCGCTCGACGGGTTCATCAAGAGCAGGACCGTGGATTTCTCGCGGTTCGGGGACCTGGTCCGGTTCCCGATCCGCGCCGTGAGAGCGCGGCGAGGGGCCTAGCGGGCTCGTGATTTCGGAGGGCTCGACCGCTGCATGCGCCCCGCGCGGTGCGGGGCGCAGCGACGCGCTCGCGCTTCCAGGTGGAGATGGGATGACTGCGACTACAACGTTTACTGGGACGGTCCAGCGGAGCGATGTCGTCTCGAGCCTCGGGAGCATGTGCGCTGGACGCGGGCTCGACTCGCTCGCCGCGCGGCTCGCGGAGCTCCGGCGGCTGCTCGACGGCGATCTCGCCGACGTGGAGCGCGAGCTCTCCAAGGTCGGGCTGGACGGCGGCACGCCGGCGCACCAGAGCGCGCGCCACCTGCTCGGGCTGAGCGGCAAGCGGCTGCGGCCGATCTGCGTGGCGCTGGCCGCCCACATCGGCGGCGGCTTCAACGACGCCGCGCGGACCTTCGCGGTGGCGGTCGAGCTCGTGCACAATGCGACCCTGCTCCACGACGACGTGGTCGATCTCGGCGACCGGCGGCGCGGCGCGGACGCGGCGCGCGTCATCTACGGCAACGCCGCCTCGATCTTCGGCGGCGACTACCTGCTGCTCGACGCGCTCTCCCGGATCCAGGCGGCCGGCATCCCGGGCGTGCTCGAGCGGGTGCTCCAGGTGGTCAAGGAGATGGTCATCGCCGAGGCGCTCCAGCTCGCGTCGCGGGGCCGCGTGCGCACGAGCACGAGCGAGTACTTCCAGATCGTCGACGGCAAGACGGCGTCGCTGTTCCGCTGGGCGATGTTCGCGGGGGCGCGCGCGGGCGGCGTGAGCGAGCCGATGTGCACGGCGCTCGAGGGCTTCGGCACGAGCCTCGGCGTCGCGTTCCAGCTCGTCGACGACGTGCTCGACTTCGCGGGGGATCCGGAGGCGACCGGCAAGGCGCTGCTCACGGACCTGCGCGAGGGCAAGATGACGTACCCGCTCCTGCTCGCCATGGAGCGCGACCGCGAGCTCACGCCCGCCCTCGAGGCGCACTGCGCGGCGGAGGAGGCCGCGGTCGAGCCGGAGCTCGGGCGGCGCATCGCGCGGATCATGGTCGAGCAGCGGGTCGTGGACGACTGCCTGGAGCTCGCGTCGCGGCTCTGCGGCGACGCGGTGCGGAGCATCGAGCCGCTGCCGGACAGCCCGGCGAAGGCGGCGCTGGAGGGGGTCGCGATGTCGACGCCCCGGCGGAGGCGGTGAGCGGCCATGACGAGCTCTCGGAAGGCGGCCGCGCCGGGCGCGCGGAAATGGCGGGGGACAGGCGCGGGCGAGCTCGCGAGGCGGGCGCAGGCGAGGCGTGGAGGTCCCCAGTGAGCCAGAAGGTGTCCAGCAGGATCAGCGGTTTCTACAAGCGGTGCCTCGAGGATCGGCTCCGCGCGATCGAGGCGCTCGGGCTGCTCGACGAGGACGCGCGCGCGCACCTCGCGGGCGGCGGCGGGCTGCCGACGGCGGTCGCCGACCGGATGTGCGAGAACGTGATCGCGACGCACGCGCTGCCGCTCGGGCTCGCGCTGAACTTCCGCGTGAACCAGCGCGACGTGCTGGTGCCCATGGCGGTGGAGGAGCCGAGCGTCATCGCCGCCGCGTCGAACGCGGCGCGTATGGTCCGCCTGTCGGGCGGGTTCTCCGGCGAGGCGGATCCGCCGATCATGACCGCCCAGGTCCAGCTCGACGACGTGCCGGACGCCGAGGCGGCCGCGGGCCGGCTCGCCGCGGCGCGCGAGCGCCTCCTCGCCGCGGGCGACGCGGCGATCCCGCGGATGGTGGCGCGCGGCGGCGGCTGCCGCGACGTCGAGGTGCGCGTGCTCTCGGCGGAGCTCGGCGTGCTCGTGGTGCACCTCTACATCGAGGTCGGCGACGCGATGGGCGCGAACCTGGTCGACACCGTGGCGGAGGCGGTCGCGCCGCTCGTGCAGCGCATCGCGGGCGGGACGCTCGGCCTCCGGATCCTCACGAACCTGACCGTGCGCCGCCTCGTCCGGGTGACGGCCACGGTCGGCGACGACGCGCTCGGCGGCGCGGACGTGGCGAGCGGCATCGCGCGGGCGAGCCGCTTCGCGGAGCTCGACCCGTACCGTGCGGCCACCCACAACAAGGGCTTCATGAACGGGCTCGACGCGGCCGCGGTCGCGCTCGGGCAGGACTTCCGCGCCATCGAGGCGGGCGCGCACGCGTACGCGGCCATGAGCGGGCGCTACCGGCCGCTCAGCACGTGGGAGCGCGTGCCCGGCGGGCTCGCGGGCCGCGCGGAGCTGCCGCTCGCGGTGGGCACGGTGGGCGGGTCGACCGAGGTGCACGCGGGCGTGCGCGCGGCGCTGCAGCTCGTCGGCGCGACGTCGGCGCGCGAGCTCGCCGTGGTGCTCGCGTCCGTCGGGCTCGCGTCGAACCTCGCGGCGCTGCGCGCGCTCGCGAGCGAGGGCATCCAGCGCGGCCACATGCGGCTCCACGAGCGCAAGCGCGCGCTCGCCGCGGCGGCGCCGGCGGGCTCGGACGGCGGCCAGGCGCCGTCCGGCGAGGGCAAGCGGATCGCGACCGAGCGAGGCGAGGGGCCGCGCGCGGTGCGGCAGGCGGAGGGCGGGACATGAGCAGGCCAGAGCAGCAGGACGCGCCGGGCGCCGCGGCGGGGCGCCGCGCCGGCAGCGGCGAGATGTTCGACGGGATCGCCGAGCGGTACGACCTCCTGAACCGGATCATCTCGCTGGGGCTCGACCAGGGCTGGCGGCGGCGCGCGGTGCGGTCGCTGGAGCTCGCGCCCGGCGCCACGGTGCTCGATCTGGCGACGGGCACCGCGGATCTCGCGATCGAGATCGCGAAGACGCACGACGTGAAGGTCATCGGCGTCGATCCGTCGCAGGGGATGCTCGCCGTCGGCCGCCGCAAGGTGGAGGCCGCGGGGCTCGCCGGGCGGATCGAGCTCGAGCTCGGCGACGCGGAGGCGCTCGGGCGCGGCGACTCGAGCGTCGACGCGATCTCGATGGCGTTCGGGATCCGCAACGTGCCGGATCGCCCGCGCGCGCTCCGGGAGATGGCGCGCGTCACGCGGCCGGGGGGCCGGATCGCGATCCTCGAGCTCAGCGAGCCGCGCGGCGGGATCATGAGCAAGCTCGCGCGCTTCCACATCCACACGGTCGTGCCGTACGTCGGCGGCGCGATCTCGGGGCGCGACGAGTACCGCTACCTGCAGGACTCGATCGCGAGGTTCCCGCCGCCGGACGAGTTCGCGGATCTGATGCGCGGGGCGGGGCTGCGCGTGCTGCGCGTGGAGCCGCTCACGATGGGCGCGGTGTGCCTCTTCGTCGCGACGCCCGAGGGGGGCTGACGTGACGGCGCGCGGCGAGCGCGGAGCGCGAGGAGAGCGAAGGTGAGCGGCTCGAACCTCCACACGGCCTGGGCGCAGCTGTTCGTGCGCGCGCTCGCGCAGGCCGGCGTGCGGGACGTGGTCCTCTGCCCGGGCTCGCGCTCGACGCCGCTCGCGATCGCGGCGGCCGAGGCCGAGGAGGTGCGCTGCCACGCGGTCATCGACGAGCGGGCCGCGGCGTTCTTCGCGCTCGGGCAGGCGCGCGTCACGGGCCGGCCGAGCGTCTTCGTGTGCACCTCGGGCACCGCCGGCGCCCACGCGCTGCCGGCGATCATCGAGGCGCGCCAGAGCTTCACGCCGTTCATCGCGATCACGGCCGACCGCCCGTGGGAGCTCGCCGACGCCGCGGCCCCGCAGACCATCGATCAGGTGAAGCTCTTCGGCGACCACGTCCGCCACTTCGCCGAGCTCGGCCTGCCGGACCCGTCGCCGCTCGCGATGCGCGCGGCGGCGCGCATCGCGGCCCAGGCGGTGGCGATGGCGCTCGCGCCGACACCCGGGCCGGTCCACGTCAACGCGCGGTTCCGCAAGCCGCTCGAGCCGGTCGACGGGGCCGGGCCGGAGCCGTGGCAGGGCGAGTGGGAGGCGCTCATGCGGCGCGGCGGCCCGCGGGTCGTGCCGGGCCGCGCCGCGGTCGACCCCCGCGCGATCGAGGAGATCGCGCTGCGCTGCGCGCGCGCCGAGCGCGGGCTCATCGTCTGCGGGCCCGCCCCGAGCCGCGAGGACGACGCGCGCGCGCGCGCGTCGGTGATCGCGCTCGGGCGGGCGACCGGGTTCCCGGTGCTGGCCGAGGGCACGAGCCAGATCTACTTCGGCGGGCTCGCCGAGGGCGCCGTGATGCCGGCCTCGTTCGACGCCCTCCTGCGCGCGCCGGAGTTCCGCGCGGCGCGCGCGCCCGACCTCATCCTGGAGCTCGGCGCGCCGCCGACCTCGTCCGGCTACGCGACCTACATCGCCGAGCACGCGGGCTGCCGCCGGTTCGTCGTGTCGCCCCACGGCTGGAACGATCCGACGAACGCCGCGGCCGCCCTCGTGATGGCCGAGCCCGCGGACGTGTGCGAGGCGCTCGCGGCGCGCCTCGCCGGGGCGGCGATCGATCTCGGGCGCGCCCGGCTCGAGTGGGCCGCGGCGTTCGCGCGCGCCGGCGAGCTCGCGGCGGCGCTGGCCGCGCGCGCGTGCGCCGGCGACGAGCTCACCGAGGGCGCCGTGGCCCGGGCGGTCGCGGCGGCGTGCCCGGAGGGGTCGCTGCTCGCGATCGGCAACAGCATGCCGGTGCGCGATCTCGACACGTACTGCCCGCCGTCGTCGCGGGCGCTGCGCGTGCTGCACCAGCGGGGGGCGAGCGGGATCGACGGGCTCGTGTCGGCGGCGGCCGGCGCCCGCGCCGCCGCGGGCGCGCCGGTCACGCTGCTGCTCGGCGATCTCAGCCTGCTGCACGACCTCACGGGCCTGCTCCTCGCCGCGAAGGCCGCGGGCGGCGGGGCGCCGCTCGTCATCGTGGTGGTGCAGAACGACGGCGGCCGCATCTTCGAGCACCTCCCCATCGGGAGGAGCGGGGCCGATCTGCTCGAGCGGTGCTTCACGATGCCGCAGCACCTCGACTTCGCGCCCGCCGCGGCGATGTTCGGGCTCGCCTACGAGCGCGCCGCCACCGGCGCGGGGCTCGGCCGCGCCCTCGCCGACGCCTACCAGCGGCCCGGCGCCACCTTGATCGAGGCGGTCGTGCCGCCCCACGACGGCGCCGCCCGCGTCGCGCGGCTCTGGTCCGACCTCCGCCGCGAGATCGCCGCCCCGAGCGGCGCGGCGCCGGCGGACGGCGCGGCGATCGACGTCCAGCCCTCATGAACGGCGCGCGCGCCGAGCACCTTCCGGAGGAGAACCCATGAGCATGAGCCAGGTTGACGCGAGCACAGGCCCCGGACCCGCGATCGGCGTGCGCCCCGGCTCGTTCCGGGCGTGGCTGCTCGCGTGCCGGCCGGCGACGCTCACCGCGGCGCTCGCGCCGGTGATGGTCGGGACGGCGGTGGCGTACGCATCGGGGGGCATGCGGATCGGCCCGGCGCTCTCGGCGCTCGTGGGGGCGATGCTGATCCAGATCGCCACGAACTTCGCGAACGACGTCTTCGATCACGAGAAGGGCGCCGACACGCACGAGCGGCTCGGGCCCACCCGCGCGGTGCAGGCCGGGCTGCTCACGGCGCGCCAGGTGCGCCTCGGGCTGCTCGTCACCATCGCGCTCTCGGTGCCCTTCGGGATCCACCTCGCGCTCGTGGGCGGGTGGCCCATCGTCGCGATCGGCGTGGTCTCGATCCTCTCGGGCGTCGCCTACACCGGCGGGCCGTACCCGCTCGGCTACCACGGCCTGGGCGACGTGTTCGTGTTCGTGTTCTTCGGCCTCGTCGCCGTCTGCGGGACGGCGTTCGTCCAGCTCGGCCACGTCCCGCCGCTCGCGTGGGCGGCGGCCGTGCCCGTCGGCGCCCTCGCCACGGCCGTGCTCGTCGTCAACAACGTGCGCGACCGCGACACGGACGTCGTCGCCGGCAAGCGCACGCTCGCCGTCCGCCTCGGCCGCAGGGCGGGCGTCATCGAGTACGGGATGCTCCTCGCCGCCGCCTACGCCGTGCCGATCGCCCTCGCGGTCCACGACGACCGGCGGTGGACCCTGCTGACGCTCGCGACCTTCCCGCGCGCCCTGCGCCTCCTCCGGACGCTGGCGACGACCGACGGCCGCCCGCTCAACGAGTGCCTCGCCGGGACGGCGAAGCTCCTGCTCGCCTACGCGCTGCTCCTGTCGCTCGGGCTCGCGGCCCCGACGTGAAGAGCGTGCGCGTCGTCGCTGCCAGCGTCGCGCGGGTCGATGTCGGCGACGCGCGCCGCGGCCTCGTGCTGTCGCTGTCCGACGGCGAGGGCCGCGTCGGCCTCGGCGAGGCCACGCCGCTGCCCGGCTTCTCGCCCGACACGGCCGACGCCGTCGAGCGCGCGCTGGCCGAGCTGCCTGCCGCGCTCGGCCCGGTCGAGCTGCCCGCCGATCCGCCGAGCGGCGCGGCGGCGCGCGCGGTGGAGCGCGCGCTCGCGCCGTCTCCAGGGAGAGGCGCGCGGCTCCGCGGCCTCCCCGCCGCGCGCTTCGCCCTGGAGACGGCGCTGCTCGATCTGGTCGGGCAGCGCCTCGGCCTCGCGGTGTCCGCGTGCCTCGGGGGGCGTCGGGGTTACGCCGAGGTGCCGGTCAACGGGCTGCTCGCGACCTCGGCCCCGCTGCCGGAGATGCTCGATCGCGCGCGCGCCCTCGCCGCGCGCGGCGTCCGCGCGATCAAGGTGAAGCTCCGCTCGCGCGGGGAGGACGGGTTCGCGCGCGACCTCGAGGCGCTCGGCGCGCTGCGGCGGGAGCACCCGGACGTCGAGCTGCGGCTCGACGCGAACGCGGCGTGGTCGCTCGAGGACGCGCCCCGCCGGCTCGCGCGGCTCGCGCCGCTCGCGCCCCGCTTCGTCGAGCAGCCGGTCGCGCCCGAGCTCCTGCACCACCTCGGCGCGTGCGAGGCCCCGTGGGCGGCCGACGAGTCGCTCGCGATCGAGGGGATGGCGGAGCGCCTGCTCGAGGCGGAAGGGTGCGCCGCGTTCATCCTGAAGCCCGCGGTGCTCGGCCTCCTGGCCGCGCACGAGCTCGGCCAGCGGGCGCAGGCGCGCGGCCTGGGCGCCGTGGTGACGCACCTCTTCGACGGGCCGATCGCGCTCGCCGCCGCCTGCGAGCTCGCGCTCGCGCTGCCGCGCCCGCCGCTCGCGTGCGGCCTCGACGCGCACGCCGGCCTCGAGGCGTGGCCGCGCGTCGCGATCCCGCAGCTCCGCGAGGGCGGCCTCGTCTGCGCCAGCGGCCAGCCCGGCCTCGGGGTCCGACCGTGGACGGCCTGAGCCTGCTCGAGGCCGCGCGCGATCCGGCGGTCGCGGCGCGGACGGCGCTCGTTCATGGCGGCTCCGAGGCGGACGCGCCGCGCGAGATCGATCTCCCTGGCCTCGGCTTCCGGCCCGGCGACGCGCTGACGTACGGCGACCTGGCCCCCGCCGTGGCGGCCGCGTGCGCGCGCCTCGTCCGCGCCGGGGTAGGGCAGGGGTCCCGGGTGGCGCTCGTTGCCCCGAACGCGCTCGGGACCGTCATCGCCATCCACGCGCTGCTCGCGCTTGGCGCCGTGCTCGTCCCGATCCACCCGAGGCTCACGGCCGGCGAGGCGGGCGTCCTGATCGACGATGCGCGGCCCGATCTCGTGCTGCGCGAGCCCGAGCTCGCCGCCCTCCTCGGCGAGGCCGCGGCCAGGCTCGCGGCGCGCCCGGGCGGGGCGCCGCGCGCGGCCGGGGCGCCCGGCGTCCGGCCGCCGGATCCATCGGGCGATCTCGCGGTCGTCTACACGTCGGGCACGACGGGGCGGCCGAAGGGCGCGGTGCTCCCGCGGCGCGCGTTCCTCGCCGCCGCCGAGGGCAGCGCGGCGAACCTCGGCGTGCGCGACGACGATCGGTGGCTGCTCTGCCTGCCGCTCTGCCACGTCGGCGGGCTCTCGATCGTGACGCGCTGCCTGCTCGCGCGGCGCGCCGTCGTCCTCGCGCCCCGCTTCGAGCCCGCGGCGGTGCTCGCCTCGATCCTCCGCGACCGCGCGACGCTGCTCTCCGTCGTGCCGACGATGCTGCTCGCGCTGCTCGAGGCCGACGGCGACGGCGCGCTCGCCCGGCTCCGCGCGGTGCTCGTCGGCGGCGCGGGCGCGCCGGCGCGGGCGCTCGACGAGTGCGCGCGGCGCGGCGTCCCGGCGCTCACCACGTACGGCCTCACCGAGGCGTGCTCGCAGGTGACCGTCCAGCGCCCGCGCGACCCGCGCGCCCGCGAGCCGGGCTCCGGCGCGCCGATCTCCGGCGTCGAGCTGCGCATCGGCGGCGCCGGCAGCGACGGCGTGGGCCGCATAGAGATCCGCGGCCCCGTGCTGTTCCGGGGCTACTTCCGCGGCCCCGAGCGCGCGCCGGAGCTCCCGGTCGACGACGATGGGTGGTTCAGCACCGGGGATCTCGGCGCGATCGACGCGGCCGGGCGGCTGCACGTCGCGGCGCGCCGGACCGATCTCATCGTGACGGGCGGCGAGAACGTCTACCCGGCCGAGGTGGAGCAGGTCCTGGAGTCCTGCGCGGGCGTCGCGGGCGCGGTGGTGTTCGGCGTGCCGGACGAGCGGTGGGGGCACGTCGTCGCGGCCGCGATCGTGCCCGACGGCGCCGCGCCCTCCGGGGCGAGCGGCGGCGTCCCGCTCCCGCCCGCGCTGGTGGAGGTCGTCGCGGCCGCCGTCGCGGCGCGGCTCGCCCCGCACAAACGCCCGCGCCGGCTCTGCGCCGCGGCGGCGCTCCCGCTCACGGCCGCGGGCAAGCTCGATCGCGCCGGCGCGGCCGAGCGGTTCGCGGCCGCGCTCGCGCCGTTCCCCGCGCGCGCCCTCGCCTAGGTGAGGGCGGCGCGGAGGTCGTCGGGGAGCGGGCGCGGGGTGAAGCGCGCGCCGTCGATGCACACGTGCACCGTCTGCCCGACCGCGGCGACTCCGCCCGCGGTCGTCACGCGGTAGCCCACCGTGAACGAGGTGTCGCCGAGCTTCGGCGCGAGCACCTCGACCTCGATGGCGTCCCCGTACCGGAGCGGCAGGAGGTAGTCGGCCTCGGCATGCACGAGCGGCAGCTTGATCCCGCCGCCCGCGATCATGCCGGGCACGTCGACGCCTCGCTCCTTCAGCGCCGCCAGGTACGCGTCGCTGAAGTACTCGAGCACGCGCGGGTAGAAGACGATCCCGGCCGCGTCGACGTCCTGGAAGCGCACGCTCCGGCGCTCCACGGCGAGGCGCGGCGCGGCGTGCTTGAGCTCCTCGGCGCTGAAGGCCCGCTTCATCGCGCCGCAGGCTAGCGCAGGCCGGCGCCGCGCGCGCCGCGAAGCGCGCGGCCGGCCGCGTTTGTCCGGCCCCGCGCCCCGCGATCCCGCCCTCCGCGCCGCCGCCCCCGCGCCGCGCGGATCTCCACGCCGGGGGAGATCTCGCCGGTCCGTCCCTTTCCGCTCGCCGCCGCCGGCTGCGCGGGCCATGCTCGCCCTCGATGGCTGACCGATGTCCCGGCGGCCTCGGGGTCGGGTCCCGCTCGCCGGGTCGCGCCCCTGCGAGAGGCCGCGCCCCGGGCGCGACGCGACGTCTCGGGACCTGCACGTTGCTCCTTCGAGGCGTCGCCGCGGCGTCCGTGTGCCTCCTGCCGGCCGCGTGCGACCCGACCCCGGCGCCGACCCCGGCGCCCACGCCTTCCCAGAGCCCGCCCATCGCGTCGCTCGCGGCGCTCCCGCGGCCGCCGTCCGCGGAGGCCGCGGCGCCGACCGGCCCGGCGCACGCGTCGAACCCGCTCAACCTGCCGCCGTTCACGCTCAAGCTCGATCAGGGCCGCCGCGTGTTCACCTTCTCGGAGCGGATGCTCGCCGGGGCCAGACTCGGATCGACGCTCGTGCTGTACGCCGCGACCGTGGTCGGCTTCGAGGGCGACGACCTGATCATCGAGGGCCGGGGCGGCCCCTCGTACAAGGTCCACCCCGGCTACGTCATCCCGGTGCCCGACGTCCCCCGCCTCCGTCCCCACGATCCGGTGCTCACGGAGTGGAACGGCGTGATGAAACACGCCGTCGTCACGCGCTTCGTGAAGGACAAGATCGAGGTCCGCTACACCGACATGGACGCGCGGACCCCGCTCGGGCTGCTCAAGGGCGCCCGCTTCGTCCGCCAGGCCGAGGGGCTCGCCCCCGGCAACTTCGCCGCCTGGAAGGACGGGGACACGTGGCGCCACGTGCTCCTCGTCTCGCGGCTCGGCGGTCCCGCGGAGGCGCCGGCCGCCGCCCCGGCCACGCTGCCCGCCGGCTCGGCGCGGTGGTTCGCCCTCGCCTACGGCGGCGCCGCCTCGATCGTCGACGAGGCGTCGCTGCGCCCCATCCCCATCAAGCCCCAGCTCAAGGTCGGGGCGAACGTCTGGGCCGAGTGGGTGGGCGCGCTGCGCCCCGCGGTCGTGCAGAGCGCCGACGAGACAGGCCTCTACACCGTAAAATTCGAGCGCGCCGGCCGGCCCGCCACGGTCGGCTGGGGGTTGCTCACGCCGCCGCTCGTCGGGCCCTAGCCAGCGGCGAGCGACGCGCGCCGCGCACACCGCAAGTGCGCACGGTGCTACGCGTTTTCGCCAGACATGGAGAGTGGTAAGCGCTGTAGGATGGATCTCAAGAGCGCATGGCTGGCGACGCGCCAGTGGGTCCCCTTCGCCATCAGGACCATGGCTTACGGCACCGTGTCGCTGACGCTGGGGCCGCTCACGTCGGATCGCTCGGCGAGCCTCTGGGCGATGCGGCGCTGGTGCAGGTCGAGCGCGCGCGGGCTCGATATTGAGATCGAGGCGAGCGGCCTCGAGAACGTCCCTCCCGGGGTGTTCGTCTACTGTTCCAACCACCAGAGCGTGCTCGACATCCTGGTCCTCGGCGCGGTGCTGCCGGGCGATTTCAAGTGGGCGGCCAAGCGCTCTCTCATGAAGATCCCGTTCCTCGGCTGGCACCTCCGGCTCGCGGGCCACGTGCCCGTGGACCGCACGGTCGGCTCGCGCGCCGCGGTCGACGCGATCGCGCGGTTCGAGCAGGTGCTCCGGAGCGGCAAGCCGCTGCTCGTGTTCCCGGAGGGCACGCGGAGCGAGGACGGCATCCTCCGCGAGTTCAAGAACGGCGGCTTCTACGCGGCGGTGCGCGCGGGCGTGCCCGTGGTGCCGGTCGCCATCGAGGGCACGCACCTGCTCATGAAGAAGGGGGCCATCGACACGGGCGACGGCACGATGCGGCTCGTGCGCGTCCGGGCCGGCGCGCCGCTCCACGCGCGACAGGACGGCCGCGAGGGGGCGCGGGTGAACGATCTGCGCGCGCGCGTCTACGCGGCGGTCAACGAGCTGCACCGATCGATCGGCGGCCAGGCGGAGGCCCCCGCCGGAGGCGCCGCCTCCTCGGAGCCGCCGGCGAGCGGCGTCCGGGCCGAGCAGACGCCCAGCTGACACGCGGCCGCGCGGCCGTCGAAGCTCAGTCGCAGAGGCTCGGGAGCGCCTCGAGCTCCTGCATCAGCTCGCCGTAGTCGTCGATCCGCCGGCCCCCGAAGACATCATCGAGGAACTGGTAGAACACCCGCTGTCCGAGGGGCAGCACGCCGGCGTTGTTGTACGCCTCGGCGTCGGTCGCCGTGTTGCCGAAGGCCCACGCCGGCAGCATCCCCCTGTCGCGCAGCTGGAGGAGCTCCTCCGTCTTGTACTCTGCCGCGCTCTCGCCGAGCGCGCCGGTCAGGTCGAGCGTGGTGTGCACGACGCCCGGCGGGAAGCCGTACGTCTCGAGGAAGTCGCGCGTGCGCTGGACGAGCCAATCGGGCCGCGCGGTCAGGTACATCGGGCGGTAACCCTTCGACGCGAGCCGGTGGAACGCCGCCGCGGCGTGCGCGTGCATCGTCGGCAGCTGGCCCGTGAGCAGCGCGCCGAACTCCTCCGTCTCCGTGCCGGTCAACGTCCCGTCGACGTCGCTCACGAACATCGGGGCGCCCCGAGGGACGACCTCGATGAAGAGGTCGGTGCTCGACAGATCGCCCCGGACGACCAGGTGGACCCGGTGCCTGCCAGGGCCGAGCCGCTGCGCGGGAGGGATCTCGAAGAAGACGCGGCCGCCGCTGTCGCTGACGCCCTCGACCTCGGGGTGCGCCTCGTCGTCCTCCGTCGTGTTCGTCGAGCCGAGGTACTCCCAGTCCTCGCCGCAGTCCCGGAGCAGGTAGACGTCGACCTGCTCGTCCTTGAGGTCCTTGTCGGTGAGCCCGTAGGCGAACTTGCCGAGGATCCACTGCGGGTCGTCCGGCGTCAGGAAGAGATCGCGCCCGCGGTGGTTCGCCGTCCCCGCGCCAGCGATGATGTACGAGGACGTGTGGTTCCACGAGAGCTCCTCGCCCGGATCCGGCGGCGGCGTGTTGCACGCCGGGAGAGGCTGGCAGAAGACGCCCGGGACGCCGCCGCCGCCCTGACCCGCGCCGCCGCCGCCCTGGCCCGCGCCGCTGCCGCTGGTCGCGCCGCCGCCCTCGCCTGCGCCGCCGCCGCCCTGGTCCGCGCCGCTGCCGCTGGTCGCGCCGCCGCCGGTGCCACTCTGGCTCGACGTCCCACCGCCCGTCGGCGCGCCGTCCGGCGCGCCCTCCGTCGTCGCGTCGGCCGATCCACAGCCGATCGCGAGCGCTGTTGTGCACACCACAAGAAGGATCTTCATCTGCATCACGGCCGATTGTGGCCGAGTTGCCCGGCATCGGACAGCGGCCTTTCCGATCGTCGTCGCCGCGCAACGCGCCCGCTCGCCCCTTGCGCGCGGGGCGAACTCCAGGCAATCGTAGCGCTCCCAACGATGCCCAAGCCCAACCCGAAGGTGCTGCTTCGCCACGCCGGTGACTACCTCAAGGCTCACCCCGAGGAGATCGGGAGAGCGCTGCGCGGCGCGCTCGGCCTGCGCCTCGGCGTCCCGATCGATGCGCTGCGCTATCTGGCGCGGGAGCTCGCGGGCGGCAAACGCGCCCCGAAGGACATCGTGATCGAGGCCGCGCCCCCCGGCCTGCGCCTCGCGCTCACCATCAAGGCCATGGGCACGCCGATCCGGGCCTCGTTCACCGTCTACGCCGAGGAGCTCGACGTGCGCGCGGACGCCATCCAGGTCGGCCTCCGGGTCGAAGGCCTCACGCTCAACGTGCTCGGGGACGAGAGCTCGCCGCTCGCGGGGCTCATCAGCTCGGGGGCGATCGATCTGACCAAGCCCGGCAACCTCGTCTCCTTCATGCCGAAGCGGCCGGCCGCCCTGGTCGACGCGAAGGACGACAGGTTCACCCTGGATCTCCTGAAGATCCCCGCCGTCGGCGGCAATCCCGCCGTGGCGCGCGCGCTGCGCATCTGCGCGCCGGTGCTCGGTGTCCGTGCGCTGAAGACCAAGGATGACCACCTGGACGTGCACCTCAAGGCCACCCCCTCGGGGATCGGCGCCGCCATCGCCGCGGCGCGCGCGGGCGTCTGAGGCTCTTTCCGGTCAGGGCCGTCGCCCGCTAGACTTCGGCGTGCATGTCTCGGCTCCCAGAGCCCGCGCCGGCTGCGCTCTCGTTCCAGTTCCTCGCCGAGATCGCGTCCGGAGCGACCACCCGCGTTGATCTCTGCAGGTCGGTAGGCCCGAACCGGCCCGGGGAGCTGCTCGCCGTCAAGCGGCTGCACCCGCACCTCGCCGAGGACGCGACGGTGTCGACCCGGTTCTTCGACGAGGTGCGCACGACCGCGGCGCTCAAGCACCCCAACGTGGTCGAGGTCGCCGGCTGGGGCACGGACGAGCAAGGGAGCTACTTCGCCGTCGAGCTCGTGCAGGGCGTGAGCCTCGCGCGGCTGATGAAGACCGTCTTCGACACGGGCGAGGTCTTCCCCGAGCGGCTCGTCGTCCACCTCGGCGCGACGATCTGCCGCGGGCTCGCCGCGGCGCACGAGCTCCGATCGTCGAGCGGCCAGCTGCTCAACCTGGTGCACCGCGATCTCACGCCGGGCAACGTGCTCGTCGGGTTCCAGGGCGAGGTGAAGATCGCCGATTTCGGCCTGGCCAAGTCCGCGCTCCGCGTCGCGACCACCGCGATCGGGGCGCGGCGGCGGAGCGTGACGAAGTACATGGCGCCGGAGCAGGCCCGCGGCGGCGCCGCCGACAGGCGCTCCGATCTGTTCTCGTTCGGCGTCATGCTGTTCGAGCTCTTCGCGGGCAAGCACCCGTGGCCCGCGACCAGCGACTACGAGCTCCTGCGGGCCATGGCGACGCAGCCGCCGGCCGACCTGCGCGAGCTCCGGCCGAAGATCGACAAGGAGCTCGTGGCGATCGTGACGCGCTGCCTCGAGAAGGACGCGCCGGCGCGCTTCCAGAGCGCCGACGAGATCCTCGCGCGGCTCGACGGCTGGCTGCGCAGCCACGGCTACCACGAGGGGAACGAGGAGGCGCTCGGCCGCTTCGTGCGGCGCAACGCGATGAGGCAGATGCGCTGGTTCGAGCGCGCGGTCTCCATCGGGCCCGCCGGGGTCGCCGAGGCGCCGCGCCCCTCGCTCTCCGGCGCGGCGATGGTCCCGCGCCGGGCGCCCCTCGACCCCCGGCGCGACAAGGGGTCGAGCTCCTCGAACCGGAACGTCGGATCGAACCGGAGCGTCGGAAACGGCGCGGCGCGCGTCGAGTTCGAGGAGCCGACCGACCTCGAGCCGCGGACCGCGCGCGCCGCCGCGCCGCCGAGCCCCTCGCACCGCGAGCCGGACCCGCTGGACGAGGACCTGCGCCGCGGGCCGCCGGCCTCCGCCGAGACGTCCGACGAGAAGACGGTCGTCGTCGGGAGCAGCGGCCGCGGCCGCGAGGGCGCGCCGTCCGCCGCCGCGGGCGGCCGGTCTGCGCGCGGCAGCCTGCCCTCGTACGGCTCGATCACCGCGGCGGACGGCGACCTCCCCCTCCCGGCTTCGCCGAGGGCGGCGCCTCACACCGAGCCCTCGCGCGGCGCCGCGGCGGCCCCGGGGCGCGCCGCGGAGCGCGACACCGGCGCCGCTCCCCCGGCGCCGGGCACGCCGGAGGGCGACGCGCTCCTCCACGCGGAGGTCGATCGCCTGACGACCGAGGCGATCCGGCTCCGCGAGGAGGCGCGCTTCGCGGTCGCGCACGCGGAGCGCAAGCTGGCGATGGCCAAGGCGGCGGCCCACCTCTCGTCGATGGCCGCCGAGGCGCAGCGCCTCGCCGCGAGCTCCGACGTGCACGGCGCGGCGCGCCGGCTCGACGATGCGCACACGCTCGAGCGGGCGATGCACCGGGTGATGTCGGCGCCGCTCACGCTCTCGCCCGAGGCGGCCGCGGGACCGGTCTCGTGGAGCGGCCACGAGCAGCACGACGTGCTCGCCCAGCTCGGCCTCGAGCACCTGGCATCGCCCGCGGCGTCGCAACCCCCGGAGCTCTGCGAGGCCACGCGCGGGCGCCCCGCCGCGCCCGCCGCCGCCACCGCCGCTGCGGTCGCCGCGGCCCCGGCGATCGCGAGCGCGAGCGCGGCCCGCGCGTCCGGCGGCGTCGCGCCCGGCGCCGCCGCCACGACCGCCGTCCGGGGCGTCGCCGCCGGCGCCGACATGCCGCCGCTCAGCGCGCCGAACACTGCCGAGGCCATCCAGTTCCAGGCCAGCCTCCGGCCGATGCTCCTCGGCGTGCCGCGCTCTCTGGCCCTCGCCGTCGCGGCGGCGGCCTTCGCAGCGTTCGTCCTGCTGGCCTGGTTCTACTCCTGAGGCGCTGCGCCGCCCCGGCGCGCGCCGAGAAGCGCCCGCGATCGACGCGCGCCGCCGCACCGCCCACGCGCCGCCGGCATATCACGCGTCCGTCGTCCGCGGAGACGTCGCTTGTCCCGGCGAGGCACGGCGGGTACCGTCCTTGATCATGAGCGAGCAAGGCGACTGGGTGCTTATCGGCTTGGACGAGAACACGGCGCGCCGGCAGGGGATCCCCGCGCGCATGCCGGTACCTCGGAGCGAGTTCGAGGGGCTCGCCGACAAGGGGCTCGGCATCGACGCGGCCCGCAAGTGGATCAAGGATTTCCTCACGAACTCGGAGCCGGGCAAGAGCGGCGTCTGGCGCAAGCAGAACAGCGCGCTCGTCTCGCAATTCGAGGCCTTCCTCGACAAGGCTCCCGTCTGGGAGCGCGCCCAGAAGGCGTTCGCCGAGCGCGATTACGAGAAGGCGATCTCGGCGCTCAAGCGGATCACGGTCATGGATCCCGACGATCACGCCGCGCGGCTCAACCTCGCCTCGGCGCAGGCGAACATGGGCGACCACCCCGCGGCGCTGAAGAGCTTCCAGGCGATCCGGAAGACGTTCCAGGGCGACGCCGACTACCACGTGGCGGTCGGGCAGGTGCACCTCGCGATGCAGAAGAAGGACGCCGCCCTCGACGAGATGGTGCTCGCGCTCGAGGCGAAGCCCGACTGCCAGCCCGCGCTCGACGCCATGGTGCAGCTCGGCGTGCTCGTGCCGCTCTACGAGAACCCGCGCGACGCCGCCTCGCTCACGTACGTGCGCTCCGACTCGGTGCTCGCCTACCTCACGGGCCAGTGGGACGAGGCGCCGCGCGACAGCGCCTTCTTCCTCGAGCAGCTCGCCTACCACGAGCGCGAGCTCCGCCACGACGTCGCGCTGGCCGCGGCCGAGCGCGCCATCGCCGCCGGGGCCGAGGGCGAGCGCGGCGAGCGCGCGCAGCTCGCGCGGATCGCCGCGCTCCGGGCGCTCGGGCGCGTCGACGACGCGCTCGTCGCGGCCGAGGCGTATGCCGCGAAGACGCCGACCTCGTCGGGGGCCTGGGTCGAGCTCGCGAAGTGCCTCTCCCAGGCCGGCCGCGGCGAGGAGGCGCCCGCCGCGATCGAGCGCGCCCTGGAGAGTGATCCCGGGGACCTCGCCGCGCTCTCGCTCCGGTTCTGGCCCCAGGATCCGGCGGACATCCAGCAGGTCAACGCGGCGATCCCGGCGCTCGCCGCCTTCGTCGCGGCGCACCCCGACAGCGCCGGCGCGCGCCGCTCGCTCGCCCGCGCCGAGCTCGTCGCCGGCCGGATCGACGACGCGCTCGCCGGCTTCGCGTCGGCCGTCGCGCTCGCGCCCGAGGACGACGACCTCCGGGCCGAGTACTGGAGCGAGCTCGGCAAGCAGCAGCGTTACGAGGAGATCCTCGCCGACGCCGCGAAGATCACGGACATGGGGAAACGCGACTGGAAGCTGCGCTGGAACGAGGCCGAGGCGTACGCCGCGCTCGGGAAGAACATCGAGGCGCGCGGGGCGTTCTCGGCCATCAATTTCGACGAGTCGCTGCACGTCGACGTGCGCCGCCGGGCCAAGCGCGCGGTCAAGACGATGGACGAGACGCCGCCGGTCGCGACGTGAGGACGCCGGCCCGCCTCAGAGCGAGCCCGAGACGCCGAGCCCGACGGTGTCGCCGGTCACGATGGGCTTGACCGACAGGGCGATGTCGTTGCGGACGAGCTTCTTCTGCGGTGACACGACGCCGCCGATGATCATGGCGGCGCCGGCGACCTGCGCCAGCCCGTCGACCATGAGCACGAAGACGCCGGGGCCCTCCGCGTCTGCCGTTCCGATCGTGATGAAGGGGCCCGCGAGCGGGATGACGAGCGGCATGTAGCTGTCTCCGCTGCCGCCGTTGTCGCGCTCCGCGGTCTCCGCCGCGAGCCCGACCATCGCCGAGAGCACGTAGGTCACCCCGAGCGTCACCGTGCCGCCGATGATCAAGCCGCGGCGCACCCTCGTCTGGACGCGGTAGCCCTCCGGGATCGTCTGGCCCTCTTCGTAGTCGAGGACCCTCGGCCCGACCTGCGCCGCTCCGGGGGGCGGACCGTACCCGGGGGGCGGACCGTACCCGGGATACGGGCCGTAGCCGGGGGGCGGGCTATAACCCGGCGGGGGACCGTAGCCGGGAGGCGGGTAGTAGCCCGGAGGCGGGTAGTAGCCGGGCTGCCCCTCCTGGCCATACGCGGGGGGCGCGCCGTACGGCCCCGGGGCTCCGTAGGGCCCAGGCGGCGGCTGGGCGCCCGGCTGAGCGGCAGATCCCGCCGGAGCGGCAGATCCCGCCGGAGCGGCCGAGCCTTGCCGCGGCGCAGACGCCTGCGCGAAGGCGGGTGACGCGCTGAGCAGGACCGCGACGAGAGGCGCGGCCGTCATTGCGGCCGTCATGAAGAGAGTTCGTGAGCGCTGCGCGGAGGAGCCCTGTCCGGGGTGAATTTGCATGGTCCACGACGCTAACGCAGCTCGCGCGCCGAGATCCAGACAAGCGCACAATGCCGCTGCGGCGCTACGCGCGCGTGGTCGCGTGCTCGACCACGGGGAGGCTCCGGGCCGCGCCGTCTTCCCGGTGCGGCTCGATCTCCCGCGGGCGTCGATCCTCGAGCAGGCGCGGGGTCTCTCCCGTGATCAGCCGCGCGCCGCGCTCGTAGGTCAGGTACGACAGCGCCCACGAGAACAGCACCAGGACGCGGCTGCGGAAGCCGATCAGGAAGACGATGTGGATCACGAGCCACGCGAGCCACGCCGTGAACCCGGAGAGCTTCACCCTGCCGAAATCTCCGACCGCCGCGGCGCGCCCGATCGTCGCGAGGGAGCCCTTGTCGCGGTACCGGAACGGCAGCCGCGGCAGCCCCTCGAGGGTGCGCATGATGTTGCGCGCCGCGTGGCGCCCCTGCTGGATCGCCGCGGGCGCGACCCCCGGCACGGGCTTGCCGTCCGCCTGCTTCAGCGACGCGAGGTCGCCGATGACATAGATGTCCTCGTGGCCGGGCACCGTCAGGTCCGGCTCCACCAGCACGCGCCCTGCTCGATCGAGGGGCACGTCGAGCGAGCGGACGAGGGCGGAGGCGGCCACGCCGGCCCCCCAGAGCACGGTCTTGGCCTCGATCCGTTTGTCCCCGACCGAGACCCCCTCGCTGTCGATCCGGGTCACGAGGGCGTCCGTTCTCACGTCGACGCCGAGCTCGATCAGCTGCTCGCGCGCCTTCTGGCCGAGCTCCGGGACGTAGGTCGGCAGCACCTGGCCGGCGCCCTCCAGCAGGATGATGTGCGCCTCGATCGGGTCGATGTGCCGGAACTCGCGGCGCAGCGTGTGCCGAGCGAGCTCCGTGAGCGCCCCGGCGAGCTCGACGCCGGTGGGGCCGGCGCCGACGATCACGAACGTCATCCAGGCGCGCCGCCGCGCCGGATCGGGCTCGCGCTCGGCCGCCTCGAAGGCGAGGAGGATGCGCCGGCGTATCTCGAGCGCATCGTCGACGGTCTTGAGCCCCGGCGCGTCCGCGGCCCACTCGTCGTGCCCGAAGTAGGAGTGTGACGCCCCCGCGGCGACGACGAGCGTGTCGTACCCGATCTCGCCGTCGTCGAAGATCACCCTCTTGTGGACGGGGTCGATCGCCTTCACCTCGGCGAGGACCACGCTCGTGTTCTTCTGCCGGCGGAGCACGCGCCGGATCGGCGCGGCGATGTCGCTCGCGTTCAGGCCCGCCGTGGCCACCTGATACAGGAGCGGCTGGAATGTGTGGTGGTTGTGCCGGTCGATCACGGTCACCCGCACCGGCGCGCGCCGGAGCGCCTTCGCCGCATAGAGCCCCCCGAAGCCGGCGCCGATAATCACAACGTGCTCCATGCCGTGGCCCTGCAGCTCGTGCTCCCCGCCAGCAAGAGCCAGAACAACAGATCTCTCGACTCAGCGATGGACGTGCAGGCTCAGGCGCTCACGTGAATGAAGATGGACGGAGGGAACGGATACGAGAGGTCCACTCGTCGCTGCCCCGCGGCGCGTCGGCCGCTGGCCTCTTTGCCGCCTGGCCCGCCTGGCCGCGCGCAGCGCGCAGCGCGGCCAGCGGACGCTCGATCTGGGCCCGAGGCCATCCGGCAGGACGGCTACAGCGTCTTGCCCTGGGCGAGCCACTTGTTCATGTACACAGCGCTCGACTCCCACCCCTTCCGCAGCTCTTTCTCGGCGGCGCTCTCGATGAGGCCACCGACCCCGAAGATCTTCGCCTCGATGACGAGCTCGGCGGTCCGACGAACCTTGTTGTCGCCGATCGCCTCGGCGCGGACGGTCCCTTCGTTGCGCAGCTTGTCTGCCAGCGTGCTCGGCGTCAGCTTGAAGGTCCACACCTTCGTCGCCTTGTTGAACCTGCCTTCTTCGGTGTAGCGGAAGCCGGAGCCGAGCACCTTGAGCACCGGCGCGGGCAAATCCATCTTCGGCTGCCCCTCCGACCTGCGGATTACCTCGGACTCCGTCTCGATCTGCTCAACGATCCTGAACTCGGGAAAATGGAGCTCCTCTCGGTAGAGCGTCTCATTGAATCCCTTGTCCAGGAACAGCTTCCAGAACGTCTCGAGGTTGCAGTTGATCTCGTTCGTGACGGTGAACTTGCCCATGGATCGTTCCTTTGCGCTGCCGGTGTGGTCTTGCCCTGCGTCTACCGCACCCCGCCGGTGGCGTCCATGTTTCGCCTCGCGCGCTGGACATAGAAGCTGCGGTGACGGCGCGTCCGTCTCCGTTGCGCGTTCATTTCGTGCTGGTCGTACCGGGAGCCGCGGCCGCTGGCGCGGAGCGGGCGTGGGGGCGGAGCCGAGGTGGGGGCGGAGCCGAGGTGGGGGGCGGAGCCACGCCGGAGGACAGGCCCAGTGCCGCGCCCGTCAGCGTATGGCGCACGCCGCGCGTGGCTTGGTCAAAGACGCGCGTTCCTGGAGGCGGCGACATCCGCGTGGGGCTTCCAACGCACCCTGGGGCATGCGATCATCACCATGCCGTGACGTGTATCCTCGTCATCGACGACGACGCCGCGATCCGAGGCATGTTCGCGCGCGCGCTCCGTTCCCTCGGCGACGTGGAGGAGGCGAACGGCGGGGCGCCGGCGCTGCGCCGGCTCTCGACGCGCAAATTCGACCTGGTGCTGCTCGATCTTCATATGCCGCTGGTCGACGGCTTCAGCGTGCTCGAGTCGCTCTCGGCCAAGGGGGGGCCGAACCGGGACACGCCCGTCTTCGTCGTGACCGCGGATGAGTCGCAGCAGGCGCGCGTCCGGGCGCTGCGGAGTCACGCGATCTTCCTGCTCTCGAAGCCGGTCCACCTCGCGACGCTGGTATCACTCGCGGAGTCGTCCCTGAAGAAGGCGGCGGCGCGGGTCACGCCGGCGCCTCCTCCGCCGCTCGAGAAGTTGCCGCCCGACCGACCGAAGAAGGACTGAGGTCGCCCCCCGTCGACCTCGTGGACCGCCCCGACCGTGGGCGGAGCCGTCGTCCTTGTCCTGCGGGCGCAGCGCTCCCCGGCCGGGAGCCGCTGCGGGCCGCTACCGTGGCGCGAGATCGAGATCGATCGGCGGGGGCTGGCGCGGTGGGGCCTGGGTCGGCGCCGGCGGGCGCGGCGTCCACCCGGGCTGGACCGGGGGGCGCGGCGGGGGGAACCCGGTGGCGGGCGGGGTGGGCATCGGTCCCGGGACGCGCGTGGCCGGGGCCGCCGGGAGTGGCGTTCCCGGGGGCACAGCGCCGGGCGCAACCGCGGGCTGCCCGCTCCCGAAGGGGACCGCGGCGTCGGCCACGCCGGCGTCGGCCACACCGGCGTCGGCCACACCGGCGTCGGCCATACCGGCGTCGGCCATCCCGGCGTCGGCCATCCCGGCGTCGGCCGCCCCCGCGTCGACCGCGGCGGCTGCCGCAGCGTCGGCCATGTCGGCCGCCCCCGCGTCGGCCGCCACGTCGACCGCGGCCGCAGCGGTCGCGGCCGCGTCCGGCGCCGCCGCCGTGCCGGCGCCGGCGTCTGGCAGCTCGGCGGCGGGTGCACGTGCGCTCTCGTTCGCCCGCGGTGAGCCCCACGTGCCCGGCAGCAGGCCGCCGGGCAGCAGCCCGCCGGGCAGCTGGATGCCTGCCCGCTGGATGAGCAGGAGCGAAACGATCGCGGCCACGCCGAGGGCGAGCAGCGCGATCACCACGTTGCGGCCGAACGACCCCTTCGCAGGGACCGGACGCGGGCGCGCCTCGGGGAGCGACGCGGCGACATCGGTGGGGTCGTTCCCGAGCGCCGGTTGCCCCAGTCGCAGCGGCGGCGGCGGCGGGCCTCCGTGCGCCCCGGGCTGGGCGCCGAGCGCCGGTTGTCCCACCCGCAGCGGCGGCGGCGGCGGGCCTCCATGCGCGCCGGGCTGGGCGCCATGCGCGGGTTGCCCCACACGCAGCGCCGGCTGCCCCACATGCATCGGCTGGAGGCCTGCCATGAGCTCGATCGGCGACGCCGTCGCGTCCGGGTGCGACTTGCGGCTTGCATCCGGGCTCGACTTGCGGGTCGCGTCCGGGTTCGACTTGCGCGAGCTCGCCGGGCTCGACATGCGCGAGCTCGCCGGGCCCGACATGCGCGAGCTGGCCGGCCCCGACATGCGCGAGCTCGCCGGCCCCGACATGCGCGAGCTCGCCGGCCCTGCGCCGGACGAGGTCGGCGTCGCGTCGGCCGCCGCGCCCTCCTCCAGCATCCCCTCCGGCCCGTCCTGGAGGATCGGCAGCATGGAGATGCGCCGCAGCATCACCTCGGTCGCGTCCTCGGGGCGCGCGGCCTGCGGCTTGTGCGGCTGGTTCCGCTCCGCGATGATCCGGTCGAGCTCGTCGATCGCCTGGTCGATGCGCTCCTTGCGCGCCTCAGCCACCCCGGGGAGCAGATCGCGCACGAGCTGGCCGACCTGCTTGTCGGTGTAGCTCTCGCGCACGGCGAGGCTCACCTGCTCGAGGTCGCGGCGCAGCTCGGCGGCCGTCTGGTACCGGTCGTTCGGGTTCTTGGCGAGCGCCCGCATGATGATGCGATCGAGCTCCGGGTGGACCTCGGGCATGATCTCGCGCGGCGGCTGCGGGTTCCTGTTGGCGATCTGCTGCATCGCCTCGAGCGGGCCCTTGCCGCGGAACGGCGTGTGGCCCGTGACGAGCAGGTAGAGCAGCACGCCCACCGAGAAGAGATCGCTGCGGCGGTCGAGCGCGCCGCCCATCACCTGCTCGGGCGAGAAGTACCCCGTCTTGCCCTTGATCGCCCCGACGCGGCTGATCTGCGCGCGCGCCCGCGTCTTCGCGACGCCGAAGTCGACGACCTTGACCATGCCGTCGAAGGTCACCATGACGTTCTCGGGCGTGACGTCGCGGTGGATCAGGTTGAGCAGCTCCCCGGTGTCGTCGCGGACCTCGTGCGCCGCGTGCAGGCCGGCGCACGCGGCGGTCATCACGTGGAGCACCCAGCCGAGCGGCAGGAGCGCGCGCTTCGCCTTCTGGTTCGAGAAGATCTTCGCGATCGGCGCGCCGTCGATCCACTCCATGGCGAGGTACGGCCGGTCGCGGACCTCGCCGTACGCGAGGATGTGCACCACGTTCGGGTGGAGGATGCGCGACGCGGTGCACGCCTCGTCGAGGAACATCGCGCGCGCGTCGTCGTCGCCGCGCATCGCGTCCGACAGCAGCTTGACGGCGACGATCTGGACCGTGCCGTTCGGCCGCCTGAGCCGCGCAGCCCAGACGGCGGCCATGCCGCCCACCGCCGCAGGGAACAGCAGCTCGTAGGGGCCGATCGTATCGCCCGGCTGGAAGTTGCCGGGATCGTCGTCGTTCCAATCACTCCACGGATCTTTGGCCACGCGCTCCCCCACCATGTCGGAAGACGTGCAGCGCGACAAGACCTGGCGCTCAGCCCCGTCTTCCCGCGCGGCTGCGCGGCGGCGCCGGTGTCAGGCCCGCCGACGCTCGCCTACCATGCGCTCGAGCCGCCCGAGCGCCCGGGCGAGGACGTCCTCGCTCGGGCCGAACGAAAAGCGGACGTGATGGCGGAACCGTGACGGCCGCCCCGCCCGGCGCTTGCCTGGGTTGACGTCGAAGAACTCGCCCGGCACGACGATGACCCGCTCCCCGAGCGCCGCCCGGAAGAATCCGTGGCCATCGGAGAGCCCCGGGGGCAAGTCGGCGACCGAGCCCCAGACGTAGAACGTACCCTCCGGCTCCACGTCGAACGTGACGCCGAGCCTGCGCAGGCCCGCGAGCATCAGATCGCGCTTGCGCGAGAACGTCCGGTGGATGGCCGTCGTCTCTGCGCGGGTGTGCTCGATGGTGAGCAGCTCTGCGGCGGCGCGCTGCATCGGCTTCGACCCGCCGCCGTCGAGGAAGCTGCCGGCGCTCGCCACCGCCTCGATGACCTCGCGCGGCCCGATCGTCCAGGTCACGCGCCAGCCGGGGTAGCGCCAGTTCTTGGTCAGGCCGTCGAAGATCACCACGGGATCGCGGTCGACGTGCTCGACGTAACGCGCCGCGCTCTCCATGGGGGCGACGTCGCCCATGCCGTAGACGTAGTGCGAGTAGAACTCGTCGAGCAGGAGGGCGCAGTCGAGCTCCTTCGCGGTGCGGACCCAGGCCGCGAGCTCCTCGCCCCGCACGTGTTTGCCCGTCGGGTTGCAGGGGTTCGAGGCGAGGATCGCGCTCAGGCCGCGGCCGAGGATCTCGCGGCGGAGGTCGCCGACCGAGAACGCGTAGCCCCGCTCGCCCTCGAGCAGGATCGGGATCGGCGAGAACAGGCGGAAGACGTCGAGCAGCTCCTCGTACGCGGTGTAGTCGGGCAGGAAGTGGCCGAGGTTGATCTGCCCGAGCGCCGCCGCGGCGCGGGTGAGGGCGATGCGGCCCCCGCCGGACACGGCGACGTTCTCGGCCGTGTAACGCGACGGCATACCCCGCCGGTACGTGCGGTTGTACAGCGAGGCGATCGCCTCGCGCAGCTCCCACAGGCCGGCGACCGGCGCGTACTCCTGGTCGTCGCCGGCGATCGGCACGGCCGCGCACCGCTCGGGCGCGCCGGGGATCGGGCCCGTCTCCGGCTGACCCTGCCCGAGGTTGCACCAGCCGTCCGGCCCTTCGGCGTCGTGGCCCGGGTTGAACCCCAGCCGCGCGGCCTCGGTCGTCACGTAGATGACGCCCGTGCGCGGCACCTTCCGGAAGGCGTGGACCGCCCGCTCGTCGCGCTGGGGCGGCTTGTCGTCGCGCTCGGTCAGCGCCCCCGGGTCGGCCGGCGCCCCCGGGTCGCTCGGGCGGCCCTCGTCGGAATGGGGATCACCGGGATCTTCAGCGTGCTCTCGCTCTGCGTCCATCATCGTTCGTTTCCAGGGTTCACGAGGTGCGCGCCCGAGGTCGCCCGGCGCGTCCGGTCGGGCTCAGGCCTTGGAGGTGGCCTGGTCGCCCTCGTCGCCCACGGCCGCGGTCTCGGGCTCGCGGCGTCGCTCCCAGGGCATCGGCTTACCCGAGAACACGCACAGGAGGTAATAGCAGAAGGCGAGTGAAACGGCGGTCAGCGCCGTGTACTTGTCGTCGTTCCAGTAGGACGCCATCCAGATGAACTGGCTGAGCGCGGCCAGGCCGAACAGGGGCACCTCGATCTGCCGCTTCAGCCGGGTGAGCGGCGCGCACAGGATCATGAAGGAATAGTAATAACAGGTGAGCTGCGAGAGCAGGATGATGAAGACCTGGCCGAGGCACTGCGCCACCCACAGCGAGCGGATCCGCCGGCACACGTAGACGAAGGCGGCGAAGCTCGCGGCGATGACGGCGTAGGCGACCCAGCGGTACTTCGCGTAGCGCTCGTTGCGCATCCGCTTCCAGACCTCGAACGGATCGACGAGCTTCGTGTCCTTCGTGTACTTCATGCGGCCGGACTCGACGCCGGTGCCGGGCTTGTGGGCGATGAGCACCCGGAGGCCCATGTGGTTCGTCAGCGGCGTCTGGTCGTGCACCTCGAGCGTGTGCTCGTAGAACTGCCGGTACGAGTCCTTGCCGGAGACGGCGATGCTCGCCGGGATGAGCACGGCGGCGGCGAGCACGCCGCCGATCAGCACCTGCACGTGCGTCCGCGCCATGCGCTTGTGGCGGGCGATGTAGATCCCGGCGACCGTGAGCCAGCCGATCACCGCGAGGCCCGGGAAGATGCGCAGCAGGCCGGCGTAGACCATGCTCGCGCCCGCGAGCTTGTAGTAGCGCTTGCGGATGAGGCAGGCCGACAGGACGAGGAAGAAGAGCCAGTCCTGCCGGAGGAACGCGCCGCCCGTCCAGTAGAACGGCGCCGACGCCTGGCAGCCCCAGAAGATCGCCGCGACGGAGAAGACCCTCCACCCGAAGGCCCAGTAGATCGCGGCGAACATCCCGAGCAGATAAAGAATGTCGAAGCTCGCGAGGAACTGGAGGTAAGTCGTGCTGGCCGGGTGCAGATCCGCCCAGAACTTGCCCATGATCGTCCAGACCGGCGGCGGGTTGTAGCCGTGGTCCTTCTGCATGTCCTCCCAGTAGGTCTTGTCGGAGGACGTGCGGAAGAACTGCACGTCGCGCTTGAACATCTCCCAGCGCTCGGGCGTGAAGTGCGCCCGCGCCTCGGCCGGCACCGGCGCGCCCTCCTTCGGCGCCGCGTTCGGGCTGCAGACCTCGGGGTGGGCGAGCACCTCGCTCGCGGGGAGCAGGAGGTTGTCGCCGCCGAGGTTCCGGATCTTCTTGTCCGGGTGGCGGACCTCCTTCGCCATGTCCAGCCGGACCTGGCGCCCGGTGTCCTCGTTCGTGTACGTGACGAGCCCGAGCTCGTCCTGCGCGATCAGGGCGCATTTGTAGAGCCCGTCGTACCCCATCTCCGGGAAGTACTTGGCCCCCATGTAGTAATGGAACTGATCCCAGCGGTGGTAATACTTGGGATATCCGAAACGGAAGCCGTTGAAGTAGCTGACGATGGCGGCGACCCCGAGCGCCACGCCGACGAACCGCTTCCAGCGCTCCGCGATCGGCCGGCGCATCCCCTCGCGCTGCGCCTCGTAGAAGACGCAGAGCGCCGCGCCGAGCGCGATCAGCACCTTCGTCAGGTCCACGGCGCGGGCGTGCTCGTCGATGTACCGGTGCAGGCCATAGAAGAACAACGCGATGCCCACGGCGACCGTGCCGTACCGCGCCTGCGCCCGGAAGCGCGCCGGGAGGAACGTGTTCAGCGCGTACGCGACGCCGAAGTAGACGCAGAACGCGACGACGATCTCGATGAGTTGTTGTGACGTGAGCTTCATTGCCTGCGGTTCGGATGGGAAGCGAGGTGACGCGGGGGGCGCGCGGTCCGGTCTTTCGCCGGTCCCGCCGCGGAAGCGCGCCCGGCGCGCGGGCGCCGCCGCGCCCCGACCCGCCGCTGCGGGCTGGAGCCCGTCCGTAAGGGGGCGGCGCCGTACGTGCAGGGCGCACCCCGTCCCGGACGTGGCTCCACGGGGGAGGCGGCGGCCACCTTAGCCGAAATCCTGGGAGCGTGGCGGTCTCGTTGAGGCGGCGAGCCGGGAGCGCACACAATTGTCGCGTGTGGCCGGGGCGCATACCCCGGCCGGGCCCGGCGAGCCGCCGAGGGAGAACGTGTGCTGCGCAATTGAGCGGGCTTCCTCCGCGGAGCGGAGCTCGTGTATCGTCTCCCTTCGTGTCGACCGACGGTTTCTCTTCCGCTTCCTCGGGGGGCTCCGAGCGAGAGGGGGCTCGCGGCCCCTACGGTTTTCTCGTCCAGGTGGAGGGCGCGCCGCCGCTCTGGTGCCGGGAGGTGCGCGGCTTCCACCGCGCGGCCGTGGCCGCGGCCGACCCCGACGCGATGCCGCCCGCGCAGCTCGTCCTCGTCGGCCTCGACGAGGCGACGCGCGCGTGGCTCGCGGTGTGGGCCGAGGACAGCGAGCGGGTGCGGCGCACGCTGACGATCCGCAGGCTGCTCGACGACCGGGAGGCGACCGCGGTGGTGACGCTGGCGTCCTACGGCTACGGGGTCGAGACGGCGCTCGCCGTGGAGTCGATCGCGGTGCCCGCGGGCGAGGGCCCGGCGGCCATCCTGCGCAGCGGCGTGCACACGAAGGAAGAGATCGACGCGATGCTCGCGGTCCTCGCCACGGCGCTGCCGGAGGGCGAGGAGGCGGGCTGGTTCATGCACGTCTAGCGCGCGGCGCGGTCGGCGCCGGCTCCCGCGCGGCGCCTCGGCCCAGCCCGCAGAACGAAGCTGCACCCCGCCGCCGCGCAGCGCTTGCGAGCGTCCTCGACGGTGCCGTCGCGAGCGTCCTCGACGGCGCTCTCCAGCGCTCGGGCTGCGTGACCTGCGAGCGTCCTCGACGGCGGTCCGCAGCGCTCGGGGCTGCGTGACCTGCGTGCGTCCTCGACGGCGCTCTGCAGCGCGCGACGCCGCGCTACGAAGCTCGAGCCCGCGCGGTGAACTTTGGATTCTTTCGTGCCCGAGCCCCTTGCTCGCCTGAACAGCGGTGATACCTTGGTCCTCGGCCCCGGACGGAGCAGCCGCTCCAGGATTGGTCCTGCCACGGAGCACCGTGGCGCCGAGGTCGACACCAGATCGGCGGGTTCTCTGCCGATCCGTATCGAACACCCTAGCCATGCCGGACGATCTCGTTCGATCCGGCGCAGGGTGCCGGCACGCCGGAGGAGGGATGGACACCATGCATAGTACCAGTGGCTCTTCTACACCGGAGGCTGGGAACAGCTGACCCTCGCGGAGCGTGGCGCACGGTCATCATGACCTTGCGAGGCGCGCCCGCGCTCGGCCAGGTCCGGCGCGTGACACTCTGTTGATCGCCATCGCGAGCTCTGCGAGGCCGGCAGAGGGATCGAGGATGACTCGGGTCATCCGGAACCGATCCCACCGGCGCCCCGGAGTCAGTCGGAAGTCGCGATGGGGGTGACTGAGGCGCCGCACAGGCAGGTTCAAGCGGGTCCAGAAGGCCTCCGGTAGAGGCCCACGGGACGGGTCGGGTGCGAAGCGACGCACCCGGCCCGTTTTTTCTTTTCCATCACCAGCGCGCCGTTTCTTTGCCCTGGCGCGCCTGCGTCTGGTAGCGGGCGCCGATGCGGATGGTGCTGCTCGCGCTGCTGCCGGCGCTGCCTGGGCTGTCGGCCTGCGCCGAGCTCGTCGGGGATCAGGACGCCCACGCGCCGGGGACCGCGCTCGGGACGTTCCACGTGGTGGGGGAGCAGCGGAGGAACTCCTGCGGCGAAGGGGCGCTCGGCGCGACGCCCTCGTGGAAGTTCGACGTCGCGCTCGCGCGCGACGAGGGGGTGCTCTTCTGGAACAGCGGCGGGAGCGTCGTCCAGGGGGTGATCGAGGACGATCAGGTGAGCTTCTCGATCGAGGCGCGGGTCGTCGTGGACATGCGCACCGGCGACGCGCCGCCGGGGCCGCCGTGCTCGGTCGAGCGGCGGGACCGGGCGCGCGGGGAGCTCGACGCCGCGGGTGATGACGTCGCGGCGTTCGAGGCGACGTTGTCCTACGACTTCGCGCCCACGGCGGGATCCCGCTGCGAGGACCTCGTGGCCTCCGATCTCAGCGTGGCGCCGGTGTTCGACGCGCTGCCGTGCGGGATGGACTACGATCTGACCGCGACGAGGGGCGCGACGCCGCCCGAGTGAGCGTGGACCTCCGGGCGCGCGCCGCGCTAGGGTGCTGCGACCGTGAAGCACGTCATCCATCATCTCGGCGGGCGCGGCGGCGAGCGCACCGTCCTGGTCCACGGCGGCGCGGGCAACGTGGCCCCCGAGCGGAGGCCGCTGCACGCGGCGGGGTGCCTGCGGGCGGCGCGCGAGGGGGCGCGCGTGCTGGCCGCGGGAGGGAGCGCGCTCGACGCGGTCGAGCGCGCGGTGCGGGTCCTCGAGGACGATCCGCTGTTCAACGCGGGCACGGGCGCGTGCCTCAACGAGGAGGGGCACGTCGAGCTCGACGCGTCCATCATGGAGGGCCGCGGCCTGCGGGCGGGCGCGGTCTGCGCGCTCGCCGGCTTCGCCGAGCCGATCGCGATCGCGCGCGCGGCGCTGGAGGACGGCCGGCACGTGCTCTACGCCGCGCACGGGGCCGCGCGGTTCGCGCTGCAGAAGGGGTTCTCGCCGGTGGACGAGGCCGCGCTCATCACCGAGGCGGCGCGCGAGGCGCTCGCCGCGGCCCAGCGAGGCCAGGGCGCCGCGGGCTCCTGGGCCGGGAGCACGGTCGGGGCGGTGGCGCGCGACGCGAGCGGGCTCTCTGCCGCGGCGACGAGCACCGGCGGCACCGTGAACAAGCGGGTCGGGCGGGTCGGCGACTCGCCGATCATCGGCGCGGGGACGTACGCCGACGACGAGGCCGGCGCCGTCTCCACGACCGGCTACGGCGAGGGGATGATCCGGCTCGCCGTGGCGCACTCGGCCGTGGAGCGCATGCGCGCCGGCGCCGAGGCGACGGAGGCCGCCCGGGCGCTCATCGCGCACCTCGCGGAGCGGCTCGACGTGACCGGGGGGCTCATCGCGATCGATCGAGGCGGGCGGTTCGGGCTCTCGCGATCGACGGCGACCATGTCGTGGGCGGCGGCCGGCGACTGGGGCGAGGAGAGCGGCGTGTAAACGGTCTTTACGAAGCGCTCCCCGTCGACTGAAGTTTCTGATAAGGCTGCTGCTCCACACGGGTGGGCAGTTAAGGCGTACATCCCGGCGCAGTGACGGCGGCCGCCTTCCGGCCGTCTGCGTCCTCCGGCCGCCGCCGCCCGGGCGGCCGTCACCCGCGGCGCTTGCGCAGCGCCGCGGCGACGGCGGCGAACATCAGCACGCCGAGCTCCGTGGCGCCGCGCCGAGCGGGCTCGGCCGACGCCGCGGCGGCCAGGCGGCAGCCGCCCCGGTCGACGTAGCCGCCGTCGGGCGGCGGCGGGACGCAGTCGTGCGCGTCGCAGACGAAGCCGTCGGCGCAGTCATGGACCGACGTGCAAGGCTCCGTCCGCCGCCCGGTCTGGGGCGAGCAGGCGAACGGCAGGTACTCGGGGTGCAGCGGCGTGCAGACGCCGTCCGCCGACGCGCCCCGGTGCTCCGAGCACGCCTCGCAGAAATAGGTGGCGCAGCGCTGATCGCAGCAGACACCGTCGGTGCAGAAGCCGCTCTCGCACTCGGCGGCCGCCGTGCAGATGGCGCCGTTCGGCATCGGGCGGAACAGCTCGGCGGCGCTCAGGAGATCTCCCGTGGTGCCGACGCGGCCTCCGGCCACGAGGATCCGCCCGTCCGGCAGCAGCGTCGCGGTGTGGGCGTGGCGCTCGACCGGCATGCGGCCGACCGGGAGCCACGTGTCGGTGGTCGGCTCGAACACCTCGGCGCTGGAGAGCGAGCTCTGGTTGTCCATGCCTCCCGCGACGAGCACACGTCCGTTCGGCAGCGGCGTCGCGGTGTGGCGGTGACGGGCGGTGAGCATGGGCGCAAGGAGGAACCACATGCCCAGCGCCGGCGTGTACACCTCGGCGCGGTTGAGCGCCCCCTGATAGCCGTTGCCGCCGGCGACGAGCACGCGCTGGTCGTCCAGCTCCGTGGCGGTGTGCCCGTCGCGGCCGGTATCCATGGGCACGAGCGAACCCCACCGGCCCAGGGCTGGGTCGAGCAGATCGGCGTTGTCGAGCGAATGGTTGTCGACGATCCCGCCGGCCACGAACACGCGTCCGTGCTCCGCCGGCGTGAGGCCGTTCTTCAGCACCGTGGCCGTGTGCCTGGCGCGGGCGGTGCTCAGGGGCGCGAGCGAGGACCAGGTCCCGTCGGCAGGGTCGAACACCTCGACGCTGTCGGTCGAGTCGCGATCGGAGTGCGCGCGGAAGCCGCCGGCGACGAGCACCCGGCCGTCGCCCAGCAGCGTCGCGGTGTGCGCGTGGCGGGCGACCTTCATGGGCGCGAGCGCGCGCCACGTGCCGGCCTCCGGGTCGAACAGCTCGACGAGGTTCAGCGGGACAGGCTCGGGTACAGGGGAGCCGTCGACCTTCGCATAGGCGACCCCGCCCGTGACGAGCACGCGCCCGTTGCCCAGCACCGTGGCGGCGTGCCCGGAGCGCGTGGTCGCCATGGGCGCGAGGAGCTGCCACCTGTTGACGGACGGGTCGAACGCCTCGGCGGAGCGCTCGGGGGTATCGTGGTCATTGCCGCCGAGCAGGAGCACCCGTCCATCGCGCAGCAGCGTCTCGGTGTGCCCTCCGCGGGCGGCGTGCATCGGGTCGAGCGACATCCAGGGGGTGGACGCGGGATCGAACACCTCGACGTCGTCGAGCGCTTCCCTGAAGCCGTCGCCTCCCGCGATGAGCACCCGCCCGTACGGCAGCAGCGCGGCGGTGTGGCTGGAGCGGGCGATGACCATGGGATCGAGGCGGCGCCACGCGCCGGAGGCCGGATCGAACTCCTCGACGCTGGTGAGCGGCTCCCCGGCGCCGCGCCGGCCCCCGGCGACGAGGACGCGCCCGTTCTCCAGCAGCGTCGCGCTGTGGGCGTAGCGAGGGTCGTTCATCGGCGCGTGCGACCACGTATCCGTCCTCGGATCGAAGATCTCGGAGGTGTCGAGCCCGTCCGCGCCGAGGTCGGTGCCGGTGACCAGCACCCGCCCGTCCCGGAGCCGGATCGCCGCGTGCTCGGCGTGGGGCGCGCGCATGGTCGCCGCGTCGGACCAGCCGCCGGTCGCCGGATCGAACACGCGGGCGTCGTCGAGCGAGCCGCGGGCGTCGCTCCCCCCGACGATGAGCACGCGCCCGTCCTCCAGCAGCGTCGCGGTGTGGGCGTGGCGGGGGGCGAGCTGGGAAGCGAGCTCGGTCCAGGCTTCCCCCTCGCGCTTCGGATCGAACACCTCGACGCTGGCGAGCACGTCCGATCGGCCGAGGCCGCCGGTGACGAGCACGCGCGCGTCGCGCAGCAGCGTCGCCGTGTGTTGTCCGCGCGCTTCGTTCATGTGCCCGGCGCCAGACCAGCGGCCGGTCTTCGGATCGAACACCTCGACGCTGGCCAGAGGGCCCCCTTCGAAGTAGCCGCCCGCGACGAGGACGCGCCCGTCTTCCAGCCGCGTCGCGCTGTGCATGGAGCGGGGGCCGCTCATCGAGCCGCCGCCTCGCCACGTCCCGGACTCCGGGTCGAAGATCTCCGCCGTGGCGAGCTCCTCGGTCCTGCCGTGGCCGCCGACGACGAGGATGCGGCCGTCGTGCAGCTCCGTCGCGGTGTGCCCCTGGCGGGCCTCGCCCAGGTTCCGCTTGAGCTTCCACCGCGGATCCACGAGCACGGTCTCCCCCTCGGCCTCCACCCACAGCTCCAGCCGCGCTCCGCGCGCGACGAGCCTCGCCCCGACCGGCCTCCCCCCCGCCGCGTACGCCTCGGGCGCCGTCACGCGGATCTGCGGCGCGCCGCGTGCGTCCGCGAGCTCGACGGCCTCGCCCTCCTGGCGCAGCGCCGCCCCGTCGACCCGCCAGACCGCCGCCGGCGCGTCGCGCCGCACCGCGCTCGCGTCGAGCAGCAGCCACTCCTCGTAGCCGTCCTCCAGGGCGGTCCAGAACGACGTCCCGCCCGGTCGCGGGTAGGCCAGCGCGCTCTCCTCGACCGCGCCCGCCCCGGCGGCGCCGAGCTCCTGCACCGCGGCCTCGGAGCCGTCCGGCAGGGCGAAGCGGACGGCGCCGCCGCCGTGGCGCGGGAAGCGGGGACGCAGCCCGGCCGCGGCGGACAGGGCGGCCGCGGCGGACAGGGCCGCGCGCGCGTCGGACGGCGCGAGGGCCTCGAACCCGTCGCCCGCGGCGGCGAAGGCGAGCGGCCCTTCCAGGATCGCGTCGGCCTGCTCGGGGAACTGCCGCCGCAGCGCGCGCGCGCCCAGCGGATCGGCCGCCTCGCTGCAGCCGAGCAGCGCCGCGAGCGCGCCTGCCCCGAAGCGCGCGGTCGTCCGCTGGACGAGCGGGCGTGTCGATCCGGTCACGGGCATCAAGGGGCCACCTCCGCCGCGGTCAGTCGAACTCGTAACGAACGCCGATCCCGGGCGCGACCGTGAGGATCACGGAGCCGGCGAGGGTCTCTTTTGCCGCGAATGTCCCGCGGCCGTCGGAGCCCGCCGGCACGACCTGGGTCACGTCCCACTCCGCGTGCTGGAGGTCGACGAGCACGGGCAGCGCGACGCCCGCGTTCAGCTGGAGGCGCCGGGCGATCGGGATGCCGATGCGCACTTCGGGGGTCGCGTAGACGAAGAGGGCCGTGTGCTTCTGCGTGAAGGTGCCGAGCTTGTACGGCTCGCCGTCGCTCGCCGTGAACAAGCCGTTCGCGCGCTCGTCCAGGAGCGAGCCGACGAGGGCGCCCGCGCCGAGGCGGAACTGCAGCGGGAAGCGCTCTGCCAGCGGCAAGGTGAAGCCGAGCCACCCGCCGAGCAGCACGCCGCGCACCGTCAGCTCATCGTCGACCGTGCCCTGGTTCTCCCGGAGGCCGACCGGGGTGATCTCCGTGACGCGGCCGACGAGCTCCTGCGACGCCGCGGCGTAGCCGGCGGTGATCCCGAAGCCGAGGCCCACGCCGAGCTCGTAGCCCGCGTGGAGCACGGCGGCGACGCCGGTCCCGAGGGCGACGTCGCAGCCGCGGATGCAGGTGCCGGCGACGCCGCCGCCGAAGCTCGGCACGAGCACGCCCTCGAGGACGGCCTCGGCGACGAAGCGCGGCGGGCGCGCGGGCTTGCGCCAGAAGGGGGAGCTCGGGTCGCGCTCCAGCGTCACGCGCGCGACCTCGATCTGGTCGCGCCCGAGGACCACGCGGCGCGACTCGGGCAGGAACCCGGGCGCGGCGATCTCGACCCGGTGCGCGCCCGCGCGCAGCCGCCCTTCCCAGAGGCCGCGGCCCACGGTCACGCCGTCGACCGCGACGGTGGCGTTGACAGGCACCGGCTCGACGCGCAGCGCCGAGGCGAGCTCTTCGGCCGAGAGCGTCAGCGGCACCGTCTTGTCGACCTCGACCTGGACGCGCACCGGCGGCGTGCCGAGGTTGCGCTCGCCGCGCAGCACGACGGTGTGCTCGCCGGGCGCGAGCAGCCCTTCCCAGGGCGCCTTGGCCATGACGTTGCCGTCCACCACGACGTCGAGCGGCCGGCCCCCTCGCTCGACGACCCGCAGGCGCCCCATGCGCAGGAGCGGCCGGAGCCGCGCCCGGACGCGCACGAGCCGGTCGCCCGCGACCTCGACGCGCTGCTCGAAGGGCTCGAAGCCCTCCTTGAACACGCGCACCCAGTGGCTGCCGGACGTGAGCCGGAGCGGCGCGGGGAGCGGCGCCTCGCCGCGAGGCCGCCCGTCGACCGCGATGAGCGCGCCGGGCTCGGCGGCGTCGACCTCGAGGATGCCGACGAGCCGGCGCAGCTCGTCCAGCTGCCGTTGCGCCGCCTGCTTCGCGGCGGCGGGCAGCCGGTCGCCGAAGTCGCGGAGCAGCGTCTCGAACATCTCCAGCGCCTCGTCGTCGCGCCCGAGCTGCGTCAGGCACAGCGCGGCGCTCGCGGTCGCGGTCCAGCTCGGATAGAGCTGCCGCGCGGCGATGTACTCGGCGAGCGCCTTGGACCACTCGCGCTTGTCGTAGAAGGCCCGGCCTCGCGCATAGTGCTCGGCCGCCTGCTCCCGCGCGGCAGCCTGCGGCGCATCGGCGGCAGGCTGCGGCTCATCCGCCGTGGGCTGCGGCGCATCGGCGGCAGGCTGCGGCTCATCCGCCGTGGGCTGCGGCGCATCGGCGGCAGGCTGCGTCGGGGCGGCAGGCTGCGTCGGGGCGGCGGGCTGCGTCGGGGCGGCGGGCTGCGTCGGGGCGGCGGGCTGCGGCGCGGCGGCGGGCTGCGGCGCGGCGGCGGGCTGCGGCGCGGCGGCGGCAGCGGCCATCTCCCCCGGCGCTGCTGCGAGCAGCAGCGGCAGCGTCGCGGCGGCGAGCTTGCGCCGGCGACGAGATCCGCGGTGGCGTTCGGGCAAGGTGCGGGGACAGGTCAAAGCGTGCCTCGGGGCAAGGATTCTGTGCGCTGGGTCGGTGAGCGAACGTCGCGAGCGCGTGGGCGAGCAAGGGAGAACCAAGGCGAGGTGACCGTGGCCGATGCCGGCGTCTCGCCCTCGAGGCGGGCCGCGAAGCGGGGAAGCTCAGACCGGCGCACAAGAAGGCCTACGTGGCAGCCCCTAGGCGACACGATAGGCGGTGCTGCCGCAAGTAGCCTGTGAGGCCGCGAGGATCTAGGCTGCCGGCCGCAATGACGACGACGCCCGCTGGCCCGCTGCCCATCCTCCCGCTCACCTCGCCGCCCGAGCTCACCTGGCGTGTCCCCGGCTCGAAGAGCATCACCAACCGCGCGCTCGTGCTGGCGGCCCTGGCCGACGGCGAGAGCACGCTGGAGGGCGTGCTCCACAGCGACGATACCCGGCACATGCGGTCTGCCCTGGAGGCGCTGGGGATCCGGATCCGGGACGCCGGGCCGGACACCCTGGTGGTGGAGGGGGGACGGCACCGGCTGCGCGCGCCGGAGCGCGAGCTGTTCGTCGGGAACAGCGGCACGACCGTGCGCTTCCTCGCGGCGCTCGCGTGCCTCGTGCCCGGCGAGGTGGTGCTGGTCGGCGACGAGCACATGGCGAAGCGCCCGATCGCCGATCTGGTCGACGGCCTCCGGCAGCTCGGGGTCGACGTGGCGTGCCCGACCGGGTGCCCTCCGCTCCGCATCCGCGGCGGCCGGCTGCCCGGAGGCGCGCTCACGATGCGCGGCGATCGCTCGAGCCAGTACTTCTCGGCGGTGATGATGGCCGGCCCCTTCGCCGAGGCCGCCATCGACCTGCGCGTGTCCGGCGCGCTGGTGAGCCGCCCGTACGTCGAGATCACGCGCCGCATGGTCGCGGACTTCGGCGGCCGCATCGACGAGGCCGAAGGCGGGTTCACGGTGCACCGCGCCGAGGGGTACCGCCCGCGGACCTACCGGATCGAGCCGGACGCGTCCTCGGCGAGTTACCCGTTCGCGCTCGCGGCCGCCTCGGGCGGCGCCATCACCGTGCCCGGCCTCGGCGAGGGCGCCCTCCAGGGCGACTACCGGTTCGTCGATCTCCTGGAGCAGGCCGGGGCGCAGGTGACCCGGAAGGCCGACGCGACCACGGTGCGCGGCGGCGGGCGCCTCCGCGGCGTCGACGTCGACATGCACCACATCTCGGACACCGTGATGACGCTGGCGGCGATCGCCCCGCTCTTCGAGGGCCCGACGACGATCCGGAACGTGGCAAACATCCGGATCAAGGAGACCGACCGCCTCGCCGCCACGGTCGCGGAGCTCCGCCGCCTCGGGCAGGAGGTGACCCACGGCGACGACTGGCTCCGCATCGAGCCGCGGCCGCTGTCGCCCGCGCTGGTGCAGAGCTACAGCGACCACCGCATGGCGATGAGCTTCGCCGTCCTCGGCCTCTGCCGGCCCGGGGTGACGATCGAGAACCCGGCGTGCGTCGCGAAGACCTACCCGACCTTCTGGGAGGACGTCGCGCGGTGCCGCGAGGCGAGCCTGCCGAGGTATTGACCGATACCCCGCGAGGCACCGCGCGGTCCCTGCGGAGGTATCCATCCCTACCTCACGAGCCATCGCGCGGTCCCTGCCGAGGTATTGCGCGGTCCCTGCCGAGGTATTGACCGACACCCCGCGAGGCATCGCGCGGCCCCTGCCCAGATATCCAACGATACCTCGCGAGCCATCGCGCCACACCTGCTGATGCATTGACCAGTGCCTCGCGAGCCACCGCGCGGCGTCCTGCGGTCGATGTACCATGAGGACGCTGCGGCGTGGCTCGCCATCTCCTCCATCTCGATAGATCCATTTCGATCGAATGGAGTCCGCGGCCGTGACGCTCCGCTCGTGTCGCAGCGCGGGCGTAAGCGCGGTATCCAGTGCAAACGGCGCTCTCGCAGGAAACCGGCCCTCCGTCGGGCGGGCCGACGCTTTACAAGCTCGATCGCGTCGCGGATACTCTGGAGGTGCGGCGTGAACCCATCCTGGCCGGACGTTACTCGCTGGAGCGCCTGGCAGGGTCGGGTGGGATGGGGAAGGTGTGGAAGGCGCTCGATCGGGAGACGGGCGAGGCGGTGGCGGTCAAGGTCTTGTCCGGCGGACAGCTCGATGACGCCGCCCGGTTTGCGCGCGAGGTGCAGATCCTCGCGGACCTGTCGCATCCGCGCGTGGTCCGGCACGTGGCGCACGGGGCGAGCGCCGAGGGAGCGCCCTACCTGGTCATGGAGTGGCTCGACGGCGAGGACCTCGCGGCGCGGCTCGCGCGAGGTCCGCTTTCCGTCGACGAGAGCGTGGCGCTCGCGGTTTGCGTCGCGGACGTGCTCGCCTACGCGCACGCGCGGGGGGTCATCCACCGCGACCTGAAGCCGAGCAACCTGTTCTTGCCGGGCGGGCGCCTGGATGAGGTGAAGGTGCTCGACTTCGGCATCGCGCGGGTCGGGCACGCGACGCGGATGACACGCTCGGGAATCCTGCTGGGGACGCCAGGGTACATGGCGCCCGAGCAGGCGCGGGGCGAGGCGAGCATCGACGCGCGCGCGGACGTGTTCTCGCTCGGGTGCGTGCTCTTCGAGTGCCTGACGGGAGAGCCCGCGTTCGGCGGTCAGCACATGATGGCGGTCCTGGCCAAGGTGCTTATCGAGGAGACGCCGAGCGCGCGCAGCGTCAGGCCCGAGGTGCCGGAGCCGCTCGACGCGCTCGTGCGGAGGATGCTCTCCAAGGGGCGAGAAGAGCGGCCGCTCGACGCCGAGGAGGCGGCGGCGGCGCTGCGCGCGCTCAAGGATGTGCCCTCGAAGTCGACCGGGAAATCGAGCCGGGCGCCGTCGTTGACAGGCGGCGAGCAGCGCACGGTGGCGGTGATCCTCGTGAGCGCGGCGCAGGCGGAGGCGGCGCCGTTCGATGGCGCCTCGACCCTGGCGGCGGCCCCCGAGGACGCCGCGATCCTGCGCGAGGCCGCGGCGTACGGCGGCGTGAGCGAGCGCCTGCTCGACGGGTCGGTGGTGGTGATCATGGCCGGCGCGGGCCCGGCGACGGACCTGTGCGCGCAGGCGGCGCGCTGCGCGCTCTCGCTGCGCGCGCACGCCGGCGGGCGGCGCGTGACGCTGGCGCTGGGGCGGGGCGAGCGCAGGGGGCGGTCCTTCGGGCCGGCGATCGACCGGGTCGCCCGGCTCTCGGAGACCAGGGCGCGCGACGGCGCGCCGGAGGGCGTCGTGGTGATCGACGAGGCGGCCGCCGGGCTGCTCGACGCGCGGTTCGAGGTGCACGAGGAGGAGGGGTGCTTCGGGCTGCGTGGAGAGCGCGCGCTCGACGACGGCGCCCGGCTGCTCCTCGGCAGGGCCACGCCCTGCGTGGGGCGCGATCGCGAGCTCGGCATGCTCCGGGCGCTCTTCGCCGAGGCCGTGGAGGACGGCGCGGCGCAGGCGGCGCTCGTCGTGGCGCCGCCCGGCATGGGCAAGTCGCGGCTCGGGCGGGAGCTCGTGCAGGAGCTCAGGGGGCGCGGCGAGCCGCTGTCGATCTGGGTCGCGCGGGGCGACGCGCTGCGGGCCGGATCGCCGCTCGGGATGCTGGGGCAGGCGCTCCGGAGCGCGTGCGGGATCCGCGAGGGCGAGCCGCTCGAGGTCCGGCGGGAGAGGCTCTCGGCGCAGGTGGCCGCGTGGGTCACGCCGGGAGAGCAGCGGCGCGTCGCGGAGTTCCTCGGCGAGATCATCGGGGCGCCGTTTCCGGAGGACGAGGACAGCCTGCCGCTGCAGGCCGCGCGGCGCGACGCGCAGCTCATGGCCGATCAGGTGCGCGCGGCCTTCCTCGATTTCCTGGAGGGGGCGTGCGAGGAGGCGCCGGTGCTCGTGCTCCTGGACGACCTGCACTGGGGAGACAAGATCTCGGTGCAGCTGCTCGACGCGGCGCTCCGCAGCCTGGAAGAGCGCCCGCTGCTCGTCGTGGCCCTCGCGCGGCCCGAGGTGCACGACCTGTTTCCGCGGCTCTGGTCCGAGCGCCGGCTGCACGAGATGCGGCTCGTCGAGCTGAGCCGGCGCGCGGGCGAGCGGCTCGCGCGGCACGTGCTGGGCGAGGGCGCGGACGCCGAGGTGATCGGGCGGATCGTGCGCCTGTCGGAGGGGAACGCGTTTTACCTCGAGGAGCTGATCCGCTGGACGGCCGAGGGCCGGGGCGCGGACATGCCGGAGACGGTGGTGGCGATGGTCGAGTCGCGGCTCGCGGCGCTCGACGAGGGCGCGCGGCGGCTCTTGCGGGCGGCGAGCGTGTTCGGCGAGGTGTGCTGGGCCGGGGGCGTCACCACCCTGCTCGGCGGCGAGTCGCACCGGAGCGGGGTGATCGCCGGGTTCGGGGCGCTGGTGGAGCGGGAGCTCCTGGTGCGGCGCCGCGAGAGCCGCTTCCCCGGCGAGGAGGAGCTCGCCTTCCGGCACGCGCTCCTGCGCGAGAGCGCCTATGCGATGCTGACCGAGCGGGATCGCACGTTGGGCCACTGGCTCGCCGGGGAGTGGCTCGAGGCGCGGGGCGAGCAGGACGCGCGGGTGCTCGCGGAACACTTCGAGAAGGGCGGCGACGGATCGAGCGCGGGGAAGTACTACCTGCGGGCGGCGCAGCAGGCGAGCTGGGGCGGCGATGGCCTGGAACAAGCGTCCCTCGCGCGTCGCGGGCTCGCGCTTTCGCTGCCGGGCGAGCTGCGCATCAGGCTGCTCGGCGCGCTCTGCGAGGCGGCGATGTGGCAGCCTCACCTCGCGGCATCGATGCAGCGCGAGGCCGAGGAGCTGATGCAGGCCGCCCCGCGTGGGACCACGCCCTGGCTCCAGGGCGTGGCCGCCCGGCTCTCGGGGGCCGCCGTGACGGGCAAGACCGAGGAGATGCTCGCGGTCGCGCGTGCGCTCGAGCAGGCGGACATCGTGCCTGACGCGGTGTACCCGGCGGCGGTCACGCTCGTCTTGACGATGTACCTGCTCGAATCGCTGGGGTGTTACCCCGATGTCGAGGCGCTGTACGCGAAGTCCGATGTGCTCAGGCGGGCTGTCGGGGACCGCAGCGTGGCCGCGATGTGTGTCCTCTTGATAGGGACCGCGGACCGGGCGGCGAAGAAGGGTGATCCCGTCGGCATGCTCGAGCACGCGAAGCGGGGCTGCGAGCTGGCCCGGCAGTGCGGCCATCGGCGCATGGAGAGCATCGGGAGCCTCGGCGTGGCCATGGGCGTCTGGTGCCTCGGCGCCCCGGACGAGGCCGAGCGGATGCTGACGTCGCTGCCGATCTCGGACACCGAGTTCGGGCCCGTCTCGGCATACCGGCCGTTCGTGATGGCCTGGATGCTCGCGGAGCGCGGCGCGCTGGCCGAGGCGCGGGCGTACGCGGACCACCTCGCCTTGACCCTGGGCCGTGCCCGTGGCCTGCCGCTCGACGAGGGCCGGGGCCGCTGGGTGCTCGCGGAGGTGCTGCGGCGCGCCGGCGCGCTCGAGGAGGCGGAGCGAGAGGTCGACAGCGCCCTCCGCTTGCTGGGCACGACGTGTCTCACCGACGTCTCGGGCGTGCTGGCGACGAAGGCGGCCCTGAGGCTCGCGCAGGGCAGGCCGGGCGAGGCGCTCGCCGCCGCGGAGGAGGGCCTCTCGCGCCAGGCTGCCATGGGGCTCCACGACCGCTTCTTCCGGGGGGGCTCTTTCCTCCGGCTGGTCCACGCCGAGAGCCTCGTCGCGACAGGGCGCCACGACGAGGCCCGCGCCGCCGTCGCGAGGGCCCGCGACCGTATCTTCTCGATCGCCGCGAAGATCTCCGACGACGTTTATCGAACGAGCTTCCTCGAGAACGTCCCGGAGAACCGGCGGATCCTCGAGCTCGCCCGCGAATGGCTCGGTGAGCACGTCGCTTGAACGCCCCCGCCCTCCGCGATGAGCGGGGCGGACCTACAGATGACCTGAAGGATCTCGCGCGTGCGTCCGCGCAGCCGCGCGTGCGCCTTGCCGCTCTCGCGGCCACCGCGGGACCTGCCCAGGGTCTCCCGGAGAGGCCGAGCGGCGCCGGCCGGCCGGGACCCGCGCTACCGGACGAGCTTCGAGAGCAGCCGGATGTACGAGGCCTGGTAACCGTTGCTGTTCTCCGTCACCGCCCAGGAGTTGAGCGGCCAGCTCGCGTTGAAGTCCTTGTAGGACTTCTGCGCCGGCTGATCCTTCGGAGGCGAGACCGGCTCGGAGTCGCAGCGGGCGTTGTTCTCGGCGCTGCCGCAGCTGTCGGGGCAGCAGCCGTCCTTGTCATAGCTCGGGTTCGGACCGCCGGTGAGGAAGCCGGGAGCCGGGCCGTAGGTCGAGACGCCGACGCGATCCCAGCGCTCGCTGCCGTCGTGAAACCACGTATGGTAGAACTCGTTCACGCTCCGCTCGGCGCCGTAGGCGCTCATGTTCGACAGGTACACCAGCCCGAGCGGGTTCACGCCGTGCAGGTAATGCACGTAACGCGCGGCAGCCCGCGCGGCGTCCGCGTTCACGGAGGCGTCGAGCTCGTAGGTCGAGAGGTCGTAGAACATGTTGCCCTGGTGCGACTTGATGGCGTTGCTCCCCCACGTGTAGTCCTTGAGGTGGGCGAGGTAGGGATCGACGCCGGCGCGGAACGCCGAGAGGTTGTCGTCGCCATCCATGGCCGCGCGGTAGGCGCTCCGGATCGCGTCGGCCACGGCCGCAGTCGCGCCAGGCACCCTGGTGTAATGGAGCAGCGCCGCCTGCTGCTGCACCTCGAAGGGATACGCGTAGCCCCACTCGATCAGGTGGATCTTCTCGTAGTCCGCGTCGACGACGTCACGGTACGCCGCCTCGCCGGTCGCGTCGAAGAGGTAACAGGCGGCCTCGACCTTCAGGCTGAGGCGCCCATAATCGTCGGTCTCCTGCTGTCCCGCGCCCAGCCCGGTGGTGCCGGCCTCGGCGTCGTTGTTCCTGAAGAGCACGGCGGGGTTCGCGTCCGCCCACGCCCAGGCGCGCTCGGCGCGCGGGAGCAGCGAGTCCGCGTAGCTCGCGAGCGCGCCGCCGCCGGCGTTCTTCAGCACCTTGGCGCCGTAGGCGAAGGCCGCCGCCGTGGCGAGCGTGGCGGACGTGCTCGCGCTGCCGTAAAGGCTCGGCCCCGCGGCGGCGGACGGCGGGCTCGCGTGCGACAGCCCCACGATGCTGAGCACGGAGCCGTCCGCGTCCTGCATGCGGACGAGCCAGTCCATGCCCCACCTGGCCTCGTCGAGGATGTCGGGGACGCCGTTGCCCGACTCGGGGATGTCGTAGTCGTCGGTCCAGATGGAGGGGTTCTCGGCGTAGGCGCGGAGCAGCGTGACCACATAACCCGCGGTCCAGCTCGTGTACTTGTTGTAGTCGCCGGCGTCGTACCACCCGCCGGAGACGTCTCGCTCGGTCGAGGCGTCGTCTGGCGCGCTGTACAGGCGGGCGTTCCTGTCCTGCAGCGGACCCAGGTGGCTCGCCTCGTCGGCCCACCCTTCGCCCGCGAAGACCGCGTCCTTCTTCTGTCCGGCGCGCTGGTAGAAGAAGGCGCGCACCGCCCGCTTCAGCACCTCGCGGTAGACCGCATCTCCGATCTCGAGCTCGGCAGAGCGCACGTTGTTCTCCACGTCGAGCACGTAGTAGCGGCCAGGCGCGGTGACCGACGAGAAGTCGAACCACCACGCCTTGTCGCCGGAGGACTCGTCGGTGGCGCCATCGCGCCAGGGCGCCGGCGCCGCCGTGAAGACGCGCTCTCCCGTCGCGGAGCTCACGAGCGCGACCGTCGCGCCGGGCGTGAAGGACGCGTCGGCGTCGAAGCCCGTCTGGGGATCTCGCAGGACAGCGATCTTCTCCGCGTCCGGCAGGTAGCCGAACTGGTCCACGACGATGAACTCGCTCAGCGCCGCCGACGGATCCACGGAAGAGCCACCCGAACCGCCGACGCCGCTCGTGGCCGAGCCGTCGGCGCCAGCGCCGGAGCTGGAGCCGGAGCCGGCCGCGGCGCCCGAGCCGCCCGAGCCGGCGCTGTTGTCGTCGTCGCCGGAGCAGGCGGCGATCACCGCGCACGAGAGGAGCGCGGGGGCGAGGAGCCGATGGAAGTAGAATTGCACGATAAGTACTCCTTAGTGCGCGCAGGGTATCACGTGAATGTCACTCTGTGGACGGGTTTCGTACGCGGCCTGCGAAGGGGCAATGGCGGGCGGTCCGGTGTGTCAACCGCCGATTGTCACTGTCAACCCGCGGTTGTCTTCGGGTGCAGGCCCACGTGACGGCGACGCCTCCATCTGCAAGGCCCGGCTCGTCCGGCGGCGCCGGGGCGCTCCTGGCTCGACGTGCCTCCGGCTTGACGTGCTGGGGTCCGGGCCGCAGAGCCAGCACACCGAAGGCCATGGGAAGCCGGCTGCTCATCCGTAAACCGCTGTCGGCCATGAAAGAGGAGCTGGAGGGGGAGCACCGCCTCCGGCGCGTCCTCGGCCCGCTGCAGCTCACGAGCCTCGGGATCGGCGCCATCATCGGGACAGGCATCTTCGTGCTCACCGGCCAGGCCGCGCACGACAAGGCAGGTCCTTCGCTGATGCTGTCCTTCGTGGTCGCGGGGATGGCCTGCGTGTTCGCGGCCCTCTGTTACGCGGAGTTCGCGGCGATGGTGCCGGTCGCGGGCTCGGCCTACACGTACGCGTACGCGACGCTCGGCGAGCTGCCGGCGTGGATCATCGGGTGGGATCTCGTCCTCGAGTACGCCGTCGGCGCCGCCACCGTGGCGCACGGGTGGTCCCATTATTTCCAGGACTTCATCGGGATCTTCGGGGTACAGCTGCCAAGAGAGCTCCGGAGCGCGCCGTTCGACTACGATCCTGCGCTCGGCGAGCTCGTGTCCACGGGGGCGATCCTTGATCTGCCCGCGGTCCTCGTGACGATCGCGGTCACGATGATCCTGCTCAAGGGCATCCGCGAGAGCGCGACCTTCAACGCCGTGATGGTCGCGCTCAAGCTCGCGGTCGTGCTCTTCGTCATCGTCGTGGGCGCGTTCCACGTCGACCCGGACAACTGGCGGCCGTTCGCGCCGTTCGGGTTCGGCGGGCTCAGCTTCTTCGGTCACACGATCCTCGGCGAGACCGGCAAAGGGGGAGAGCCGCTCGGGATGCTCGCCGGCGCCGCGACCATCTTCTTCGCGTACATCGGGTTCGATTCGGTCGCGACCCACGCCGAGGAGGCGAGGCGCCCGCAGCGCGATCTCCCCATCGGCATCGTGGCCTCGCTCATCCTCTGCACGGTCCTCTACGTGGCCGTCGCGGCGATCCTGACGGGCATGGTTCCCTACACCGAGCTGAGCATCGACGCGCCGGTCTCCGACGCCTTCGCGCGCGTCGGCCTGCCGTGGGCGCAGCTCATCATCTCCCTCGGGGCGGTCGCCGGGATCACCTCCGTGCTGCTCGTGCTCATGCTCAGCCAGCCGCGCGTGCTGCTCGCCATCGCCCGCGACGGGCTCATGCCCAGGCGCTTCTTCGGATCGGTGCACCCGGTCTTCAAGACGCCGTGGAAATCCACCCTCCTCACGGGGTTCGTGGTCGCCGCCCTCTCGGCGCTCCTCCCGCTGCGGATCCTGGCGGAGCTCGTCAACATCGGGACGCTCCTCGCGTTCCTCTTCGTGTGCGCGGCGGTCCTGATCATGCGCCGGACGGCGCCGGATGCGCCGCGCCCGTTCCGGGTGCCGCTCTATCCGCTCACCCCGATCCTCGGGATCGTGATCTGTCTCCTCCTCATGTTCTCGCTGCCAGTCGAGAACTGGCTGCGTCTCGCCGCCTGGCTCCTCGTCGGGTTCGCGATCTACTTCGGCTACAGCCGCAAGCACAGCGTGATGGCGGCGAGCGCGTGACGCCGCGGCGCTCGTCCCGTGAGAATGCGCCGTAATCAACGCTCAGTCCCTCGGCGCGGAGCTTCGCGGGTGCAGCCATGCCCGGTCCGTTCCGGGGGGGCTCGCTCACGCGCCGACGGGGCCCGCGTGTCAACATCCGGTTGACACGGTAGACAACCCCACGTGGACGCCGGGGATCGCGCCTTTCGGCCGGTAGGGACGAAAGGCGGCTCATCGGCGGAAAACTACGACCGAGGCGCGCGATTCAGGTCATCGCGCCGGCGGCGCTCAGTGGCCCGAGCGTTGCTTGACCTCTCGATATTCCCTGGAGGTCGCATGCAGCACCGGGTCCTGTTCACGCGCGCCCTACCTCTGCGCGGGCTTTCTCTTGCGGTCCTGATGGCCACTCTTCCCGCCTGCGGCGGCGACGCCGCCGGCTCCAGCTCCGGTAGCTCGTCGCCCAGCGGCTCCAGCGCCTCGTCCGGCGACTCGAGCGCCTCTGCCGGCGGCTCCGGTCCCTCGTCCGGCGACTCGAGCGCCTCTGCCGGCGGCTCCGGTCCCTCGTCCAGCAGCTCCAGCGCTTCGTCTGGCGGCGGAAGCTCATCCTCCGGCGGCTCCGGCGATCCCGGCGCTTCCGGGGCCTGCATCGACCTGGTGACCAACCCGGACATCAACTGGCGCGAGTCGTCGTTGAGGACCGATCAGGAGATTGTTCAGTGTCTGGCCGAGACCCTGGGGCGGCCGGTGGGTTACGGGGAAAGAGCCCTGGGCGGCTTCGATCCCAACGGCAATAGCCGCCTGACGGTGATCACCACGCGCGCCGGCGTCTCGGTGGAGCAGCAGATCTACGACGCTGTCACCAGCGACGAGCACAGCTGGGTGGTCTTCGACAAGGACGATTTCAAGAGCGACTACGACATCGCCATGTACCGCCTAAAATGCAGCGAGCCTGCGGTTCTGTCCAAGCTGGGCGCCACCGAGCGGCAGTGCGTCAACTACCAGGAGTGGTGCAGCGCAAAGGGCGTGTCGTCGGCCGACTGTGAATACCAGTTCTTCAACGTCGCCCTGAACGACGCCAGCCTGCCCATCCGCAACGTGGTGATCGGCTCCAACACCACCATCGATGGTCGCATGAGCCGCGCGGTCTTTCGCTTCAGCGGCTTCGCCGTAGGCCGCGACAGCACCGGTACACCGACCCAGACCGCCGAGAGCGTGATCCTCACGCACTTGAGCTTCAAGGGCGCCGGGCACGTGGAGGACCATGGCCTGGATCCGGACATGATCCGGTCCACGGGCGCATCCCACGACATCTGGATCCACAAGAACAGCTTCAGCTTCACCGGGGACTCCGCGTTCGATGTGAAGGTCGGCGCCCACGACATCACCATGTCGTTCAACCGCGTCCTCGATGTGAAGCGGGCCACCCTGCATGGATCCAGCGACAGCCACACCATCGACTCGCAGATCACCACCACCATGCACCACAACGCGTTCATCACCAGCGAGTCGTTCTATGACGAGGGCCGCGGCACGGCCCGGAGGGTGCCCTTGCTGCGCCGCGGCTCCTCGCACATGTTCAACAACGTGTTCATGAACTATTACAAGGATTTCGCCAGCGTGCGGGTGGGTGGAACCTTGCTGTTCGAAGACAATGTCTTCCTGGGCGGGACCCCCGTTCAGAGCGAGAAGAGCGACCTCGGGGCCGCCTTCGACGAGTGGGTGACGCAGCGGCTGTCCAGCAGCGTGGTGGACGACGGCAATTTCGCCGCCGCCGGCTCCTTCGCCTGGTTCTCCGATGACGAGTGCATCATCGACCCGACCTACGAAGCCGCGGTCGTGGACGGCGGCGGCGCGGCGCGGGACCTCTCCCAGGATTACTCGGAAGGATCGCGCGCGCTGATCGGCACGCACAAGCTCAGCGCCGGCCAGGACTTGGTGGATTACGTCAATGCGACGGCGGGCAAATACGGCGTTGCGCCGTTCAACTCGCCGCTCTCCGAGGGGCGCGACGCCATCCTCGGATCGCCGCGCGAGGCCTGCGTTCGCTAGATACGGAGAGACGGACGCTCAGGGGTGCTCCCATCGCGGAGGGCCGCTCGCATGGGCTTCCGTTCAACAACGGCGGCCTCGCGCGCTGCGCACGACGCCGCCTCCCCGTCGGTCGCGCTGCGCGCTGGCCGCGCCCCCGGCCGAGCGCGACCCCGGGGCGGCGGTCGCCGCGCGCCTGCGCCTGCCGATGAGCTCGAGGAGCTCCGCGCGAGGCGCGGTGCTCGCGATGTCCGCCGCGGCGCACCAGCCCCGCCGCGCCTGGGTCGCAACGGCTTCGCGGCAGGCGCTCCCGACATCGCAGAGCCCGATGACACCGATACGTCGCGTCACCATGTACCCCTCGGTCCTGGGGGTATGCCGCTCGTGGATCGGGGAGAGATATGGAAAAGCTTCATTTCGAGCTCGACGAGCGCGAAGCGGAAGACATGAGGACCGCCCTGTCGATCCGGCTTCTGGGGATGCGAGAAGAGCTGGTCCACACCGACGATCGAGAATACCGGACGGACCTGAAGGCGACGATCGATCGGCTTGAAGCGGTGCTCCGGCGCCTCGATGCGATGCTGGCCGGGCCGACACGGGCGCCGTAGAGCCTCGTCGAGGAAGGGTCACGCGGCGGCGACAGGCTTCCGCCGCGCGATCGTGCGGGCGCCGGCGGCCAGCATCTCTACGGTGCTGTAACTTTTCGGATCCACAGGAACATCACGGCCAGCAGCGCAAGACGGTCGCTGTGGCGATCCATCAGAAGTTCGCGGAAGCGTCACTCCCCACCATCGACGGCCTGCTAGCTGTATTGCGTCCGGCACGTATCGCGCCTGCCTGCGGGCGGCGCGTGGACGGTCGTAGTGGAAGTGCGAGGTGTCGCAGCGCTCAGAGCGCTGGAGAGGTCCAGCCAGCCGACGTGCGTCTCCGACGCGCGAGGGCGCGCGGCGCCTTGTCGTCGGCGTGCAACGTGGAGAGTGAATCAATGCATCACGTTCTGTCTTACATCGACAAGCGGCAAAAGGGTTACGAGTGTCACCCGTTCTTCACGGAGCTGCTCGATAACCAGCGTCTCTCAGCGAGGGAGCGGCTCGCGTGGGCCCCTTGTGTGATCCCGTTCATCATGGGCTACTCGGACCTCAACAAGTACGTCTTCCGCGACGAATCGAAGGCGAAGCTCGACGATCCGCTCCAGCGGATGCTGAACATCCACACGTATGAGGAGGACTTTCACTGGCAGTGGATGCTCGATGACCTGGACAGGCTCGGCGTGAACCCGAAGCTCACCCTGTCCGATGCCGCCCGCGTCTTCTGGAGCCCGGAGATGAAGGTGTCCCGGCAGCTCTGCCTCGAGTTCGCCGCCATCGCGTCGAAGACGCAGGCCTTCGGCGTCTTCGCGATGGTCGAGGCGATAGAGGCCGTGTCCGTGACGATCTTCAAGCACTGTCAGGGCATCGTGCTCGAGAGCGGCGTCGAATGTGAGTTCTTCGGCACGAAGCACTACCTGGCGGAGGCTGGCCACCTCATCAAGTCCGAAGGGCAGCCGAAGGCGACCCAGATGGCGCTCACCCCCGAGCAGCGGGCGGAGGCGGAGGCGGTGGTCGACCGCGTGTTCGAGATCTTCGACGCCTGGTCCCACTCGCTCTTCCAGTACGCCAGGAAGCACTCGGCGGTTCCGCTCGCGGCCTATGAGCAGATGATCGACGCGAGCCAGAAATTGCCGCGCGAGGTGGTCTTGCCGGGGTATGCCAGCTAGCGGTCGGTGGCCAGCTCCGCCTGGAGCTCGGCCGGGAGCCGCGCCGCCCGGACGAGGCGCTGGAGCGCGCCGCAGTCGCGCGCAGCCCGGCCGGGTCGTTCGTCGGAGAGGGACGGGGGAGCGTTGTCCTGAGGACCGGGCTCCGGACCCGGCGCACGCTCGATCTGCTCTCCGGCGAGCAGCTGCCCCGCATCTGCTGAGACCGCGGCTCGGAGCGCGCGAAGTATTCGGGTGCGTTCACCTCGACCCCGCGGCCGCTCCCCCGCTTGGCGCCGCCCCAAGTGAGCGGCGTCCCCCGACGGGGGTACAGCCGACCTACGACGTCAGCGACGGCGCCGACGACATTGATCGAACGCGCTTCGTCGAGAACGTCCCGGAGAACCGGCGGATCCTCGAGCTCGTCCGCGAATGGCTTGGTGAGCACGTCGCTTGAACGCCCCGCCCTCCGCGATGAGCGGGGACCAAGCGACCGGCGAGGCCGTGGCGGTCAAGGTGTTGCCCGGCAACGGCACCGAGGGCGCGGCCCGGTTCGCGCGGGAGGCGCAGATCCTCGCGGACTTCTCGCATCCGGACGTGGTCCGGCACGTCGCACACGGAGCGAGCCCTGATGGAGCGCCGTACCTGGTCATGGAGTGGCTCGACGGCGAGGATCTCGCGGCGCGGCTCGCGCGCGGTCCGCTCGCCGTCGACGAGAGCGTGGCCCTCGCCGCCCGCGTCGGGCCTCGGCCAGTTTGGTGATCTCGATCTCGCCGTGCAGTTTGCGCACAACCTCCGCGACCTCATCGATCTCGACGTGGAAGAACTCCTTCCTCTCATTGATCAGGTTGACCCGCCGGTAGTGGAACTCACGGTGAAGAGCGTTCTCCAAAGCGAGGGCATCGTCGGACCAGATCATGGCGTGGACATCGAACTCGAACGGCACCGAAGCGTCGCCCAGTTCGGCTCTATTCGATGTGCTCACGGATCCCGCTCACGCGTCGGCGTCGATGCTCTTGGGCTTGGCGCCGGCGGCCAGCATCTCCTCGCGCATGCGCTTGCGCCTGTAGCTGGCTAGCTTGAGGCTGAGCGCCGGAGACAGGCGATCGAGGTACCAGAATGCCTTCCACCATTTGGGCAGGACGATGATCGCCTCGTTGCGGGCGACGGCGTCGAGCGTGCGGCGCGCGAGCTCTTCGGGGGGGATTGGGCGCAGGCGCTCCGACATGCGCATGATGGCCTCTTTGGAGACGTTCTCCACGTTGATACGGCCGTACACACCGCCGGTGAGGATGGGTGTGCGGATGGTGCCGGGGCACAGGACGGAGGCGCGGACGCCGTAGCGCTCCGCCTCCACGCGGAGGGCCTTGGTGACGGCGACGACGGCGTGCTTGGTGGCGGTGTAGGCGCCCCCGTTAAAGCCCGCGATGAGGCCTGCGACGGAGGCTGTATTCAAAATGTGTCCTGAACCCTGCTTCACCATGATCGGGTAGACTGCCTGGATGCCGTAAACGACGCCGCGCAGGTTGACGTCGATGACGTCGTCCCAGTCCTCTTGCACGTAACTGGCCATCTCGCCCCCGACGACGATGCCGGCGTTGTTGAACAGGTAGTCGATGCGGCCTGAGCGCTGCCGCGTGTCTTTTGCGATGGCCTTGAAGGCCGGCAGGCTGCGCACGTCGAGCTCGGCGGCGGTCGCGCGACCTCCGCGGTCGGTGATGCCTTTGGCGACCTCCGCGGCGACGCTGTGCTGGCGATCCGCCAGCACGACCTCGCACCCTCGACGGGCGAGCTCTTCACCGAGCGCGCGGCCGATGCCGGAGGCGCCTCCGGTGACGATTGCGACCTTGTTTTCAAGCGTTTTCTGGTTGGTGCTCATAGGGCGCAGACGCTATCACGTTCACGCGCCGCGCACGATATGCCCTTCGAGATCGATGTGTAGACAGCAGCGCCGCGGTGAGCGGTGAGAGCGGTGCCGCGGCGCGGCCGCATGTTCGTACCGGGGGCGGGGTGCTCCAGGAGGCCGCCGCCGTCCAGAGCTCGTCTCTGGCGCTTCTACGGGGCCGTCCTGCGCCCGAGCGCGTCCTCGGCGCCTCTAAGCCATCCCCGAGCTCTCTGGCGCTTCTACGGGACCGCCCTGCGCCCGAGCGCGTCCTCGGCGGCCGCCCTTCGCCCGATCTCGGGGCGACGCCCGCGAGTGGAGGCGTGCCTCGCCGAGACCAACCGTTCGGTGGACGAACACCGCGGCCACCCGGACCGCCGGCGGATGGGCGCTCGGGTGTTCGTCAACCAGTTGGTTGGCGAACACTCCCGCCGCGTAGCCGCCTGCGCACCTGCGCAACACCACCGCGGCGAAGCCCTCGAGCAGTGGCGGGGGCCGCGGGATGGTCGAGGCTGCGGGGCCTGCGGAGCCCTATTGGACGATCCGTAGCCGATCTCGTGGCCGCCCGCCGATGGCGCCGCGACGTGCGGTGCTCGCGGCCGGCGCGGACGCGAGCGCGACGTCGTGCGGCTCCAGGCGCGTGAGCGCTAGCACGTCGTCGTCGCTGATCGCGCAGGCCGCCGCCAGGCGCCGCGCTCGCGGGCGGCGTGGCCGCGCGAGTGACGGCGTGCGGCGCCCCGCGCGCGGCCGTCACAGCGCGCCGTCACCGCCGCCCGTGCACGGCGCCGCGCTGGTCAAGAACGTGGCTGTGGCGCCTGATGCAGTATACCCCATGGCGGCTACTCTCTCGCTGGCCATCCACATCCTCGAGCTGGTGGAGCGCTATACGGATGCAGAGGCACTGCACGCGCAGCTCGAGGCGATGGTGGTGGCCGCCGGCGATCGAAGCGCGATGGCGATGTGTATCCTCTTGATGGTCAAGTCGATACGAGATGCACAAGGCAGTGATCCCGTCGGCATGCTCGAGCACGCGAAGAGGGGCTGCGAGTTGGCCAGGCAGTGCGGTCACCGGCGCATGGAAGGCATCGGAAGCCTCGTCACGGCCGTCAGCGTCTGGTGCCTCGGCGCCCCGGACGAGGCCGAACGAATCCTCCAAGCGCTGCCGTTGTCGGATACCGAGTTCGGACCCGTCTCGGCATACCGGCCGTTCGTCATGGCCTGGATGCTCGCGGAGCGCGGCGCGCTGGCCGAGGCGCGGGCGTACGCGGACCACCTCGCCTTGACCCTGGGCCGCGCCCGCGGCCTGCCGCTCGACGAGGGCCGGGGCCGCTGGGTGTTCGCGGAGGTGCTGCGGCGCGCCGGCGCGCTCGAGGAGGCGGAGCGAGAGGTCGACAGCGCCCTCCGCTTGCTGGGCAGGACGTGTCCCACCGACGTCTCAGGCGTGCTGGCGACGAAGGCGGCCCTGAGGCTCGCGCAGGCAGGCCGGGCGAGGCGCTCGCCGCCGCGGAGGAGGGGCTCTCGCGCCAGGCTGCCATGGGGCTCTGCGACCGCTTCTTCCGAGGCGGCTCTTTCCTCCGGCTGGTGCACGCCGAGAGCCTCGTCGCGACAGGGCGCCACGACGAGGCCCGCGCCGCCGTCGCGGGGGCCCGCGACCGTATCTTCTCGATCGCCGCGAAGGTATCCGACCCCGCCTATCGGGAGAGCTTCCTCGAGGATGTCCCGGAGAACCGCAGGATACTCGAGCTCGCCCGCGAATGGCTCGGTGAAGGAAGCGGTTGATCCACCCCACCGTTCGCCATGAACGGGGCGGGACCTGCGGGGAGGGAAACACCACCTGTTGCGGCGTCCTGGTGCATCCGGGTTGAGCTCCGCGCGATCCTGCGCGGCGCACGGTCAGGGCTGCGCCGCGTCGACCGACAGCACGTCGAGCTGGATGAACTGACCGATGAAAGGCTCGGGCGCCGGGGGGATGCCGTCCACGACGAGGTGCTTGTAGTTGGCGATCTCGACGCCGTTCTGACCGTCGCCGACGAAAGTCACGGTGGCTCCGCCCCGAATCGGGATGGTCTTCGTGTGGTCGATGATGAACGTGTCGTGACCCACGTTGGGGTTGTCGTTGAGATAGTAGACCTCGGGCGGATCGGAGACAGCGACGCTGTAGATGTTGTACGTCGAGTTGGTGGGCGAACCGCCGACGCGGAAGTGCATGCCGTCGGATGTGCCGCCCTGGTACGTCATCGGCTCGACGACGCCGCGCAGCCGGACGGTCACCTGGTAGGTCGTGTCGGGCGAGCCGCCGAACGTCCTGGTCTCGTCGACCTCCGCGGACGTCGAGCACTCGTCACGGTCGCCTGGGTCCTGGTCGCACGGCAGCTCCCAGCGAAAGCCGTCGATGCTGGCGGCCGCGGCGCGCGGGTCCTCGCCGCCGCCGCTGCCGCCGGCTCCGCCGGCCCCGCCGGCCCCGCCGCTGCCGGCCCCGCCGGAGCTCGCGCTGCTGGAGGCGCTCGTGCTGGCGCCCGTCGCGGCTCCCCCGCCGGAGCCCCCAGCGCCCGTCGCGCTGGAGGTCGCCTGGTCGTCCGCGGGCGGGTCGGCCTCGGAGCCGCAGGCAAGAAGGACCATCGTCACAGGGATCACGAGCAGAGAAATTCTCATTTCACACCAGTCCGGCGAGGACGCCGGGATAGAAGTTGGGACCGTCGAGCGTCGTCTCGTCGATGTCGAACCAGCTGGCGTCCCGCTGCCGGATCCCCGTCGCCCAGCGCGCGCCGGCGTCGTCTTGCGACGCCGGCGCGGCTGCCGGTGCGACCGGTCAAGGCAGAGGAACGGCGACCCATGGCGCAGGCGTGCCGCGCCTCGTTCGGGTGGCTATGTCAGGTTGGGGAGCGGCCCGGTGCAGTACCGCGGGTCGCCGAACGTGGTCCGGGTGTCGCCGAACAGATTCAAGATGGAGACGAGCAGGTTGTTGTGCGGGACGCCGGGGTGACGGACCCAGCGTCCGGTGCGCAGGCCGCCGCCGCCGCCGGCCAGCAGGAACGGCATGTTCGTCTTGCTGTGCGTCGGCGGGTCCGAGATCTCGGAGCCGAAGAAGACGACGCTCTCGTCGAGCAGCGAGTGCCCGCCCATGTCGACCTTCGCCATCTCCTCCAGGAGGTAGAGGTGCTGCTTCGAGTACCAGTTGCAGATGCGCTCGCACTCGGCCGCCCTGAAGCCGCCGTCGTGCTGGTAGAAATGGTGGTGCTCGCTCAAATTGAGCCAGGGGAAGGTGTGCTTCGCCTCGGTGTCGCTCCACTGCAGGGTGCCGACCGCGGTGATGTCGCAGGCGAGCGACATCACCAGCATGTCCGTCAAGAGCTTGCCGACCTTGGGGATCGCCGCGTCCGTCGAGGTGTCCTTGATCGAGCCGGTGTCGGACGAGTTGAGCCCCGTGCGCGGGTTGTAGTCGGACGTGTCGACCATCGTCGGGACCTTGCAAGCGCTCGTCGCGACGGGAACGTTGCTGAGGCTCCGCTCGATCTCGCGGATCTTCGTCAGGTGCTGGTCGATCTTCTGCCTGTCGGCGGCGCCGAGCCGCGCGGACAGGGTGGCGTAGCGCCGGTCGAGGAAGTCGAGGATCGATTGCTTTCGCTCGAGGCGACGGGCGGCGTCGTTGCCGTCGCCGGGGTTCAGCGTGCCGAAGAGGTGGGTGAAGATCTCCACCGGATCGAGGCGCGGCGGGATCGGCTGGTGCGGCGCGCTGTCCTCGAAGTTCGCGGCGTTCATCGGCGACAGCAGGCCGTGGGACTTGCCCGTCGCCCAGCGCACCGCGATCTGGATGCTCGCCTTCGCCTTCTGGCCAGCGGAGATCCGGGAGGCGATCACCTGATCGATGGACGGCCCGCTCCCATAGCCGTTGTTCGAGGAGCCCTCCTGGGTCGTGCCCGTGAGCCAGGCGATGATCCCGCTCTGGTGCTGCTCGCCGCGCGCGCTCTTCATGTCGAGGCCGTCGACGACGAGCAGCCGATCTTGCACCGGCGCGAGCGGCGCCAGGATGGGGCCCAGGGTGAAGCTCGTCTCGGAGCCGGTCGGCCGCCAGCGGTCCATCACCGTTCCACCAGGCGTGTAGACGGCGAGGAAGCGCTTGGCGGGGGCGGGCTGCGCGTGCGCCGCGCGTTCGGTGCCCATGATCTCCAGCCAGGGGAGGGAGACGGCGATCGCGCCGGCGCCCCGCAGCATGGCACGTCGACTCAAACGAAATTTCGACATAACCATCACTCCTCTCCTGAAGCCAGGTAGTGGAAAGCGTCGGTCTGCGTGAGCTCGATCAAGAGCTGCTTCACGTTGTACCCGGACTCCTTGAAGGCGGCCTTGACGGCCTTCCCGGTGCACTCGTCCTCGGCGCGCAGGGTGAGGCCGTAGCCGTACTCGGCCCAGCGCGTCGCGAAGCAGTCCTGCACCTCTTCGGTCTCGGCGAGCTTCCGCACGAGCTCGATCGGCCCGTTCACGGTGCCCTCCGTGCCCGGCACCCCGCCGCTCGCGTCGATGGTGACGTCGTTCTCCGTGGTGCGGAACAGCCCGACCGCATCGTAGTTCTCGAACGCCAGCCCGATCGGATCCATCTGCCGGTGGCACGTCGCGCAGACCGCGTCCTGGCTGTGCTTGCTGTAGCGCTCCCGCGCCGTCGCGCCGCTGTACGGGTCCGGCGGCTTCACCCGCTCCGCGATCGCGCCGGTGGGGAGCGGGATCGTCCGGCACATCAGCTTCTGGACCACGAACGAGCCGCGTTGCACGGGGTTCGTCATGTTCGAGTGCGTCGTCCCGGCCATCATCCCCGCCTGGGTGAGGAGCCCGAGGCGCTGGGTCGTGTCGAGCTGCACCTCCTGGAACTGGTCGCCCGTCACGCCGGAGACGCCGTAAAACGCCGCGAGGGGGCCGTTCATGAACGTGTACGGGGCCGTCAAGATGGACGGCCAGGTCCCGGTCCCCTCGAAGATCTCGTGCTCCAGGAATCGCTGCGTCTCTTCCCGCATGAGCGCGCCGATCGCGCGAGAGAAGGTCGGGAACGACTCCGCCTTTCGCTCGAGATCCGTGAGGTTGCTGATGGGGAGCAGGTTGTCGAAGAAGAACCGGAGGACGGGCCGAGCCTGAGGATCGTCGAGCATGCGCTCGGCGTGCGCACGTACGCCCTCCTTCGTCGAGAGCTCGCCTGCCTGCGCGGCCTCGCGCAGGCGGTCGTCGGGCATCGTGCCCCAGAGCAGGTACGAGAGCCGCGTCGCCATCTCGTCGCCCGTCGGCCGGCGGAGCTCGGGGCGCTCGGGGTCGGGCGCGCCCCACTCGATGCGGTAGAGGAAATCCGGCGATTGAAGCAGCGCCTCGATCACCGTCGCGATGCCGGTGGCGAACGTCGCGTCCTTGCGCCCGACGGTGTACAGCGCGAGGAGCTCGTTCGCCTCGCCGTCGGCGAGGGGCCTCCGGTAAACGAGCGGCGCGATCCTCTCGACGATCGTGCGCGCGCACGCGTCCTCGCCGTCGATCTGCACGCCGCTCGCGCACGGCGCGAGCTTCGCGAGCGCCTCCGGGCTCGCGGTGGCACGCTGGGCGACGCCCTCCGCGACGGTGCCCCACTGCTCGGCCAGCAGGCTGGCGACCGACAGCGCGTCCGCGTCATTGCCGAAGCCGTTCCCGACCTCCTCGGCCGGCAGCGAGAAGGCTGGCTCCGTCGTGTCGCCGAAGATGTAACGAACGGTCTTGTTGTACTCGAAGCGCGTCAGCCGCCGCAGCGGCGCGCGCCCCGGGTGAACCGCTCCGTCGTCGCAGGCGAGCGGGGCGACCGGCGTGTCGTCCGGCGTGTCGCCGGAGCCCCCGGCAGGCTCGCCCGCGATTCCCGTACAGGCGCTGGCCAGGGCCAACACGATCGGAATGACCGACCGAGGGCCTCCGAGCGGACGCGCCTGCTCGTGATGTGAGGACCTGGACATCTTTGTCTCTCCTCGCCCGCTCCGGGCACGCTGAAGTTCTCTCATCGAACGACAGGCTTTCTTTACAAGAGGATCGGAGGATTATCGCGCAGGCCCCCCCAGCGGGGCTTACGGCCAAGCAAGGACCACCGGGATCGTCCTGGCGGATCAGCGTTCCATCGATGGAAATGAGGAATCAAAGCTCGGGACGTGCTGCCGTCCGGCGGGCGCACCCTCGCCGACCCGCCGCCGCCGGGCTCGGGCGTCCCGCCCGTGGTGGCGGACCGATCGGGAGGACGAAGCGATCAGGAAGCGTAAGTGGAGCGCCCGCCATGCAGTAGCGGATCGCCCTCGAACCGGCTCACCACCAGAGCGAATAGCGCCGAGGTGAAGTTTTCCTGTCGGAGCGTGAGCCTGCGCGCCGCGCCCGTGTGCGGGCGGCGCCAGCATTCCCGGCGCCGCGCTGGTCAGCCTCCCGACTGGCCCCCCGGGGACGCCTCGGTCCGGCCGCGAGGCCCATCAACCGGGGTACCACGTGACGCGCGGATCATCGGGCGCGCGCGCGTAGTCGAAGGCGGCATCGGTGAGCCGCGCCAGGTCGTACTTCGGCCGCCAGCCGAGCAGGAACTTGGCCTTCGTGTTGTCCAGCCACGTCGAGCGGAACGGCGTCTTCACCTTCACGCTCGGCAGGCCCCGGGTCGACTCCAGGTAAGCGGCCAGCTCGCCGTAGTCCACCGGCTCATCCATGCAGACGTTGAAGGTCTGCTGGCGAGCTCTCTCGCTGTCGATGGCCAGGAGGATCGCGTCGACGAGATCCTCCACGTGCACGAAGTTGCGCTTCACCGGCTCGCCGTCAGGGTCGAGCATCACAGGGACCGCGCCCGAGCGGACGTAGCCGTCCGCCGCCTCAGCCCCGACCAGATCGCGCCACCTCGGCCCTCCGAACACATCGTCGCCGAACGACAGCTGCGCCTTGAAGTCGTCCTTCTCCATGATCCACGGCGCGCGCAGGCAGCATCCGTTCAGCTGATATTGAATGGTGTACTGCTCGAGCATGACCTCCTCGAGCACCTTGGACAGCGCGTAACAACCCGGGTACGCGCTGTGCTTCTGGGTCTCGGTGACGGGGATGGGGTGCGGATAGAAGAAGTGACCCATCCCGGCGTCGCCCCCGACCAAGAGGAACTGCTTGAACGCAGGGCTGACGCGGCAGGCCTCGAGCAGCCAGAACATGCCTTTGATGGCCACGTCCATGATGCTCTCGGGGGTCTCTTTGCTGGTCGCGAGGTGCAGCACGTGGCTCACGCCCTCCACGGCCTCGCTGGCGACGTCGCGGTGCTCGATCGACCCGCGCACCACCTCGAGGCGCGCCGTCCGCTCCAGCATGCGGTTATGGCACAACGCGCGGACCTTCCAGGCCTCGAACCTGGGATCCAGCAGGAACCTGCGGATGAAGGCCTGGCCGACCTTGCCCGCCGCGCCCGTGACCAGGATTGTCTTTGTCTCACTCACTTGTTCGCTCCTCGCTCTCCGGGGTCATCTCTGAAGCTGCACGTCGTCGGACCGGGCTGCTCAAGGGCTGCGCGGGGCCGAGCGGATCAGGACCTGCTGCATGACGATGAAGCCCAGGAGCAACAGCCCGAGGGTGATGTGGTGCCAGGGGGACGGCAGCCGCCCGTCCAGGTTGAGCACCGCCCGCACGATGCCCGTGATCATCACGCCCATCAGGGTGCCGACGACGCTGCCGACGCCGCCGGTCAGCAGCGTGCCGCCGATGACGACCGAGGCGATGGCCTCGAGCTCCAGGCCGGCGCCGATGTTCGGCTTCCCGGCGCTGTCGATCAGCGCCGTCGCGATCCCGCCGAGGCCCGCGCACAGGCCGCTCAGCGCATACAGACACACGGTCGTGGCGCCGAGCGGCACGCCCATGAGCAGAGCAGCCTGCCTGTCCCCGCCGATGGCCAGGACGTTCCGACCGAAGCTCGTGCTCCTTTGCAGGATCACCCCGACCACGAGGACGCTCAGGAACAGCAGGGCCGTCGCGGCGACCCAGGTCCGGCCGAGGCCCGGGATCAGCAGCGCGAAGCCGAGCTCATCGACGATCCAGTCGAACGTGGGATGATCGATGCTGACGGGCTGCATGCTGACGACGAACGCCGCGCCGCGCGCGAAGAACATGCCCGCCAGCGTAACCAGGAACGGGGGCAAAGAAAATTCGTGGATCAGGAACCCCGTCACGGCGCCGAGCAGGAGCGACACCGCGAGGCCGACACAGAAAGCCAGAAGCGGATGGTAGCCGCCCGCCACCAGCGTGCCCACGAGGACCGTCGTGAGCGCGACGACGGATCCAACCGAGAGATCGATGCCCCCCGACAGGATGACGAAGGTCATCCCGACCGCGCAGATGCCCATCGCCGCGTTGCCCTTGATCAGATCGATCAAGAAACGCAGGCTGCGCGTCGAATCGTAGAACGCCAGCGCGCCCGAGTAGAGCGCCAGCAGGAGAACCGCGGTCACGACGAGCGGCAGGTGCCGCCGATCCCAGCTGCGCAATGTTATCGCCATCGCTTGACCCCGAACAGCGAGACGAGCCGCCGTCGCGGCTCCTCGGAGACGAGCAGGCAGCTCATCAGCATCACGACGGCCTTGGGCATCGGCTCGATCTCCGAGAGGACGTGCTGGCTGTACATCGTGATGGAGAGCGTCTGGATGAGCAGGGCGCCTACCAGCGTGCCGCCCAGGTGGAAGCGCCCGCCGGTCAGCGCCGTGCCGCCGATCACCACGGCGAAGATGGCGTCGAGCTCCCGCAGGCGGCCCACGCGGTCGGGGTCGGCCGTGGAGATGTACGACGCGGCGACGAGCCCGGCGATGCCGGCGCACAGGCCAGAGAACGCGTAGATCCAGAGCTTGACGCGGCGGTCACCCACGCCTGCCAGGCGGCTGGCCCGCTCGTTGTCGCCGATCGCCGCGATGAACAGGCCGAGCGCCGTCTTCCGGCAGAGCAGCGCGGCGACGACGAACACGACGGCCACGAGCACCATGGAGAACGGCAAGCCGCCCAGGTGACCGTTGCCGATGAACGCGAACGTCGCGTCCACGTGCGTCACGGGCTGCGCGCGCGTGATGAGCATGGCGACGCCGCGGACGGCGACCATGCTGATCAACGTCACGATGATGGGCTGGATGTTCAGCAGCGTGATGAGCGCGCCGTTGAACGCGCCCACGCTGCCCGCGACGACCAGGGACAGAAGCGCCGCCAAGATCGGCGGGTGGTGGAGATCCTTCATCAGCGTCACGCAGACGGCGCCCGACAGCGCCATCACCGAGCTGACCGACAGATCGATGCCCCTGACGGCGATCACCAGGGTCATGCCGATGGCGAGGAGCATCACCTCCGAGCCCTGGTTGAGCAGGTTGATGGGTGTCCCGTAGTACGCCCCGTCGCGCTCGACGATCGAGAAGAAGTTCTTCGACAGGACGAAGTTGAACACGAGGAGCGCCAGCAGGCCGAGCAGGGGCCAGGCCTCGCGGCGCCTCTGCCTGAGCAGCAGGGCGCCGGCGCCGCCGGCGAGGAGGAGGATCCCGACGCCCGTGAGGCTCGCGTTGGTGCGCAGCGCTTCAGAGACCTTATCGAGCATCGGGCGGCGCCTCGTCGCGGCCGGCGATGGCCTGGATGATCGACGTTGGGGTCACCGACCCTCCCGCGAGCTCGCTCTCTTGCTTGCGGTCTCTCAAGACCACCACCCTGGTGCAGTTGCGCGCGATCTCCTCGAGCTCCGAGGAGATCAGGAGCGTGGCGACCCCCTTCTCGCTGAGCGACCTCACGAGCCCCTCGATCTCCAGCTTGGCGCCGATGTCCACGCCGCGCGTGGGCTCGTCGAGGAGCATCACGCGCGGCTGCATGGCCATCCAGCGCGCCAGGAGCACCTTCTGCTGATTGCCGCCCGACAGCAGCTTGATGGGCGTCTCCGGGGACGGCGTCTTGATGCTCAGGGCCTTGATGTAGTGCTGGACCAGGCGATCCTGCTCGTGGCGCGGGAGCACACGCAGCGCGCCCCGGGAGGCCTGCAGGGCCAGGATGAGGTTCTCTCGCACCGAGAGGTTCGGGACGATGCCATCCACCTTGCGGTCTTCCGAGCAGTACGAGAGCCCCGCCCGGATCGCGTCCCGCGGCGTCCTGAGCTCGAGCTCGCGGCGGTCCACCGTGAGCTCACCGCGATCGGCGGGCTCGATCCCGAACAGCATCCTCGCGGTCTCGCTTCGACCGGAGCCGAGCAGCCCCGCAAGGCCCACCACCTCGCCAGGGCCCAGCGCGAGATCGATCGGCCCGACCACCCCCTTTCGCTCGAGGCCGCGCGCGGCGAGCACCGGCTCCGCGGCGCTCGCCTCCCCGAGGCGGCCAGCGCTGCGCAGCGCGGGCCTCTCCGGTGCGCCGAGCTCCACGCCCAGCATCGCCTGGACGAGCGCCAGGCGAGGCAGCTCGCTGCTCGCGTACTGCCCGACCAGGCAGCCGTTCCTGAGCACCGTGATCCGATCGCTGACGGCGTAGACCTGATCCAGGAAGTGGGTCACGAAGAGTATCGCCAGCCCCTGCGCCCTGAGCTTCCTCATCACGTCGAACAGCCGGTGGGTCTCCGCTTCATCCAGGCTGGATGTGGGTTCATCCAGGATCAGGATCCGGGCATCCACCGCGAGCGCGCGGGCGATCGCCACCATCTGCTGGAGCGCCGTGGGCAGCGATGCGACCGCGCGCGTCACATCCAGGTCCAGCGAAAGGCGCGCGAGGGCCTGGCGAGCCTTCGCGCGGACGGCGCGCTGGTCGATGAGACCGAAGCGCCGCGGCTGACGGCCCAGCATGATGTTGTCCGCGATGGAGAGGTGCGGGATCAGGCTGATCTCCTGGTGGACCGTGCTGATCCCCAGCGCCTCTGCGCGGGCGGGAGAGGTCGGCCGGATGACCTCCCCTCCGAGGCGCAGGGTCCCGGCGTCGGGCGCATAGACGCCGGTCAGCAGCTTGATCAGCGTCGACTTGCCGGCCCCGTTCTCCCCCATCAGCGCCTGGATCTCGCCCGCGTGCGCCTGGAGGTGCACGTCATGCAGGGCGCGGACGCCAGGGAAGGACTTGCCGAGGCCCTCGACGGAGAGCAATACGCCCGAACCAGGCATGCGGTCGCTACTCCGTGGGTGAGGGCCGCTCATCGTGGGAGCTCATGATCATCGTGGGAGCTCATGAGAAGACGGCGTCGGCGCCGCGGCTGCAGCGTGCTGGCACCGACGCCTGCTCAGTAAGGTCGCGCGTCGATGAGCGCGGCTGCCTGCTCGCGCTCGAAGAGCCTGCCGGGGACGATCGTCCGCTTCGGCACCTTCTCGCCGCGCACGATCTTCTCGATGGTATCGAAGAGCAGGGGGCCGTGCATGGGGTTGCACTCCACCGTCGCGTTCAGCTTGCCTTGTGTCATGGCCTCGAACGCCGGCTTCACGGCGTCGACCGACACCACCAGGATATCCTGCCCGGGCTTCAGTCCTGCCGCCTCGATCGCCTGGATCGCCCCGAGCGCCATGTCGTCGTTGTGAGCGTAGACGGCGTTGATCTCTCCCTTGTGGGCCGAGAGCAGCGTCTCCATCACCGCTTTGCCCTTGGTGCGCGTGAAGTCGCCGCTCTGGCTCGCGATGATCTTCATGTCCGGGTGCTTCGCGATGGCCTCGGCGAAGCCGGCCTTGCGCATCGTCGCCACGTCCGCCGCCGGCGTCCCCACGAGCTCGACGATGCGCGCGTTGCCTTTCGTCCGCTCCGCGAGCCACTCGCCTGCCAGGCGCCCCTCCCAGACGAAGTCGGCGACCAGCACCGTCGTGTAGAGATCCTCCTCGGCGTCCACGCCCCGGCTCGTCAGCACGACCGGGATCCCCGCGCGTTTGGCCTCCTTCAGCGTGGGCTTCCAGCCCAGGGACTCCTGCGGCGCGATCACGAGGATATCGACGCCCTTGGTGATGAACCCGTTGACGGCGTTGACCTGGTTGTTGTGCACGTTCTGGCCGTCCGCGAAGAGCAGCTGGATGTGGCGCTTCTCCGCTTCCTCCTGGATGGACTTGCCGTGCGCGATCCTCCAGGAGCTCTCGGCGCCGGTCTGCGAGAAGCCGACCACGATCTCGGACAGCTTCTTCGGCGCCCGCGCCGCGGTGTCCGTGGCCGACGCCGGCTTCGCGTCGGCGCGCTCGGCCTCGCCCTCGCCGCGGGCGCAGCCGGCGGCCATGGGGGCTGCGGCCAGGATGGACAGGACCGTCCTTCGTGACACCGGATTCCGGGGATTCATGCTCTTCTCCCTTCCTGCTCCGTCTCGGGCGCGGGTCGCTGACCGGCTCCTGTGCTCATGTCGGACCTCGCCCGCCGGGCTCGGGCGCGCCGCCCCCGGCGGCGGGCCGATGACGAAGGAGAGAGGGAAGACAAGCGCCGGTGGATCGCCCGCCACGCAGTAGCGGCTCGCCCTCGAACCGGCTCACCACGGAGACAAATACCGCTTGAGATGAAGTTTTGCGGCCGGAGCGCGCGCCGGCGCGCCGCGACGTGTCGTCAGAGACCGCTCCTTCACGGGCGAGGCCCTCCGGCGGTCTGGGAGGACGTCGCGCGGTGCCGCGACGCGATCGGCGCCGCGGTAACCCGGTGATCCGGGCCGCGGCGCGGGGCTGGGGCGCGGCGCCGGCCGCCCGTTACTGGCACTGGTTCAGGTGGCAGCGGCCGCTGCAGCACTGGACGTCGAGCGTGCACGTCGTCAACCGGTCCTGGCAGCAGCGTCCAGCGACGCACGTCATCGGGGCCGGGCAGTCGAAGCCGTCGCCGCAGGGTCCGCCCGGCGCCACCACGCAGCGGCCCCCCGCGCACTCGAAGCCGTCGCAGCAGTCCGCGTCGCCGGCGGCACGCCGCACGAGCAGTCGAGGCACCCGTGGTCGGCGCACGTCCCGCACGACGCGGCCACCTGCTTGCGCAGGGCCTCGCGGGCACGGAAGAGCCGCACGGCCGCGTTGTTCGCGGTGATTCTTCCACCGCTACGCGACGCGAGCGCCTCAAGGCCCTCCGGCGCAGGCCTCGCGCTCCCTGGCGACACTGCCGCATTCACGCGGCGCAGCGCCGGCCAGGTCGGCCTGGGCGCCGCCCGCGTCCTCCCGGGCGCGCGCGAGGCGCTCAGCGGAGCTGCGGCCGAACTTCAGGAACACCGCCGGCGTGACGACGATGTCGAGCAGCGTCGACGAGAGCAGGCCGCCGAGGATGACGACCGCGACGGGCTGCAGGATCTCCTTGCCCGGCTGGCCCTTGGACAGCGCGATCGGCACGAGCGCTAGGGCGGCGGTGAGCGCCGTCATCAGCACCGGGACGAGGCGTTCCAGCGAGCCGCGGACGATCATCGCCTCACCGAACGACTCGCCCTCTTCCTTCATCAGGTGGATGTAGTGCGAGATCATCATGATCCCGTTGCGCGAGGCGATGCCGCACAGCGTGATGAATCCGACCAGGGTCGCGACCGAGAGGACCCCGCCGGTCAGAACGACGGCGAGCACGGAGCCGACCAGCGCCAGCGGGATGTTCAAGAGGATCTGGAGCGCCACCGTCCACGAGCGGAACTGCGAGTACAGGACCACCAGCATCCCGGCGAGGCTCGCGATGGAGAGCCACCCGATCAGCCGCGACGCCGACCGCTGGCTCTCGAACTGCCCGCCATACGTCGCGTAGTAGCCCGGCGGCTTCGGGATGGCGTCCACGGCGCGCTGGATATTGCTCACAACTTGCGCCAGGTCGCGCCCCGCCACGTTCGCCGAGACCACGATCCGCCGCTGCGTATCGTCGCGGCTGATCTGGTTCGGCCCCATGCTCTCCGTCACGTCGGCGAGGTCGGACAGCGGCACCTTCGCGCCGCCGGGCGTATCGATCAGCGTGCGCCGAAGGACGTCGATGTCCTCGCGGAGCTCCGGCGGGTACCGCAGCACCACATCGATGGTCCGCTGCCCCTCCAGGATCTGCGTGACCGTGCTCCCCGCGAGGGCGAGCTCGAGCAGCTCCGAGAGCTCCCCCGCGTTGACGCCGAGCTGCGCCGCGCGCTCGCGGTTCACCTTGATGGCGATCTGCGGGATGAGCACCTGCTGCTCGACCTGGAGGTCCTTCACCCCCGCGACCCCTTGCATGGCGTCGCGTGCCGCCCTCCCGAGCCGCCGCAGCTCGCCAAGGTCCTCGCCGAAGATCTTCACCGCGACCTGCGCGCGCACCCCCGAGAGGAGGTGATCGAGCCGGTGCGAGATCGGCTGCCCCACGTTGACCGCCACGCCGGGGATCTTGTCGAGCTGGTCGCGGATGTCGCCGAGGATCACCTCCCGCTCCCGCTCGGACGCCCGGAGATCGACGTCGATCTCCGAGTAGTGAACGCCCTCCGCGTGTTCGTCGAGCTCGGCCCGGCCGGTCCGCCGCCCCGTCGAGACGACCTCGGGGACCTCGTGGATCAGCTGCTCGGCGAGGGTGCCCAGCCGGCTCGATTCCGCGAGCGAGGTGCCCGGCCTGGCGATCGCGTTGATCGTGAGCGTCCCCTCGTTGAACGGCGGCAGGAACTCGCCCCCGAGGAACGGCACCGCCGCCGCGGCGGCGAGGACCAGCGCGCCCGCGGCCGCCATGACGGCCCCGGGGTGCCGCAGCGACACCCCGAGCACGCGCCGGTCCGCGGCCTTGAGCTTGCGCACCAGCCAGCCGTCCTCGTGGCTCATCCGCTTCATGGACGGCAGGAGATACGAGCAGAGCGCGGGTGTGACCGTCAGGGATACAACCAGCGACGCGAGGATCGACACGATGTAGGCGATCCCGAGCGGCGCGAAGAGCCGCCCCTCGATGCCGCTCATGGCGAACAGGGGGACGAAGACGAGGACCACGAGGATCGTCGCGAAGACGATCGAGCCGCGGACCTCGCTCGACGCGTCGCGGATGACGTCGATCGCCGGCCGCGGGGAGGCGAGGGCCCTGTTCTCGCGCAGGCGCCGGAACACGTTCTCCACGTCGACGATGGCGTCGTCGACGAGCTCGCCGATCGCCACCGCGAGCCCGCCCAGCGTCATCGTGTTGACCGACAGGTCGAAGGCCCGGAACACGAGCGCGCTCACGATGAACGAGAGCGGGATGGCGGTCAGCGTGATCGCGGTCGTGCGGAAGTTGAGCAGGAACAGGAAGAGGACGATCGTGACCAGGATCGCGCCGTCGCGCAGCGCCTCGACCACGTTGTGGACCGCGCTCTGGATGAAGGTCGCCTGCCGGAAGAGGTGCGGGTTGATGGTGACGCCCGCGGGCATCGACTTCTGCAGCTCGGCCACGGCCTTGTCGATGCTGCCGGTGAGCGCCACCGTGTCGGCGCCCGGCTGCTTCTGCACCGAGAGGATCACGGCGGGCCTGCCGTCGATCGACCCGTCGCCGCGCTTGATGCGCGCGGCCTCTTGCACCGTGGCGACCTGCGCCAGGGTCACCGGCGTCCCGTTCCGCATGGCGATGACGGTCGCGGCGATGTCCGCTTCGGTCCGGGCGCGGCCGAGCGTGCGGACGAGGAACTCCAGTCCCCGCCGGTCGACGTACCCCCCGGTGGCGTTCGCGTTCGCGCCCGCGAGGGCGCGCGAGATCTCGTCGAGCGACACCGCCGCGAGCTTGGCCGGATCGACCGTGACCTGGATCTGCCGGACCTCGCCGCCGATCGGGATCACCTGCGCGACCCCCGGGATGGTGAGCAGCCGCGGCCGGATCACCCAGTCGGCCTGGGTCCGGAGGGTCATGGGCGAGACCCCTTCGCCCTGCACCCCGATCAGCAGGATCTCCCCCATGATCGAGGCGACGGGCCCCATCTGCGCCGTGATGCCTTCCGGGAGCTGCTCCTTCACCGTGGAGAGGCGCTCGGCGACGAGCTGTCGGTCGCGGTAGATGTCCGTGGACCAGTCGAACTCGACGTAAACGACGCTGAGGCCGACGCCCGAGGTGGAGCGCACGCGCTCGACGCCGGGCGCGCCGTTCATCACCCGCTCGAGGGGCACCGTGACCAGCGTCTCCACCTCCTCGGGCGCCAGCCCGGGCGCCTCGGTCATGAGGGTGACCGTCGGCCGGTTCAGGTCAGGGAACACGTCGATCGGGAGCTTCAGGAGCGAGTACGTCCCGTAGACGAGCACCAGCGCCGCCGCGGCGATGACGAAGAGCCGGTTTCTGAGGGAGAAGCGGATCAGGCAGTCGAACATGGTCTCTGCTAGCCCCCGGCGGCGAGGAGGACGGCCATGGCGCCATCGACGACCACGCGCTCTCCCGCCGTCACGCCCGCCGTGATCCCCACCGCGCCGGCGGATTTCGGCCCGATCGCGACCGCGCGCAGCTCGAATGTCTCGGGGCCGGTCTTCACGACGACCGTGGGCGCGCCGCTGCGATCGAGCAGCGCCGACGCCGGGACCACGACGCTCTCGACGGGCGCGCTCCCGGCCATGCTGACGTTGGCCAGCGCGCCGACCCGCGCGCGCCGGTCCTCGTTGTCGAACTCGAAGAGCGCCTGAACGGTGCGGGTCGCCGGGTCGACGAGCGACGCGACGGCGAGGCGCCTCGCCTCGAAGCGCACCGCTGGATCCGTGACGAGCGTCACCTCGGCGCGATCGCCTGCGAGCCGCGCCGCGTCCGCCTCCGGCACGCGCACGTCAACCCAGAGCGTCGCGAGATCGACGATGCGCCAGAGCTCGGTCCCCTCCGGAACCTGGGCGCCCGGGCTCACCCGGCCGGAGACCACCGTCCCGTCGATCGTCGCGCTGAGCTTCTGTGCACCCGACCCACCCGCGAGCACCCCGACGTCCGCCCGGGCGCGGGCGACGTCTGCCCGGGCGATCTCCGCTTCGGCCTCGGCGGCTTGGATGTCCTTCTCGGCGACGATGCCCTTGAGCTCGCGGCGTCGCGCGAGCTCGCGCTCGGCCAGGCCGAGCCGCGCCTCGGCGGCGGCGACCCGGGACGCGGCGTCGCTGCGGGACAACCCGAGCTGCGCGCTCTCCGCGCCGCCCAGGCTCGGCCGGAGTGTCCCGAGGAGCTGGCCCTTCTTCACCTCGTCGCCGAGCCGGAGGAACCCGCCTTCGGGCGGGAAGAGGCGGCCGGACGTCGGAGCCACGACGGCCAGCTCGCCCGCGGGGCGCGCGACCACGGTGCCGAACTGCCCGAGGCTCGTGGCCAGCGCGCCGCGCTTCGCGCGCTCGGTGCGCAGCCCGAGCAGGAACTGGGTCTCGATCGGCACCCGGGCCACGTTCGGGTCCGCCGCGGCGCTGGCTGCGGGCTTCGCGGGCGCGCTGTGGTCCTCGCCACCGTGCGCGTCGGCGCGCTCCTCGATGCCAGTCATCGCGATGGCTGACGCGATGGCGAGCGCGGCGGTGATGGCGCTGACTATGGGCGGACGGGCGCGGCTCACGAGGCCACCTGCGGGAGCGCGGAACGATCCTCGGGGCGAAGGGTCGGTGCAGGCGGCTTCCGCCGCGAGCGCCGCCCGAGCGCATATCCGATCCCGCCGCTGAGCACGACGAGCGCTCCCGCGGCCGCAACCAGACCGCCGAGGGGCACCTCCCGGCCCGGCGTCATCCCGGCCTGCGCTGCGCCGGGTTGGATGGCGCCGAAGCGCAGGTCCCCGACGAGCACGAGATCGAAGTCGTCCCCGGCCTCGACCGACACGACCCCGTTGGCCGTCGCTCCTTCCGGGGCCGCCGGGAGCGCGACCTCATAGACACCGGCGGCCGCCGTTTTCCCCGCGTCCGCGGCGAACGTCAGCCCCCCGTTCAGCTCGAGCCGGACATGCGCGCCCTCCACCGGCGCGCTGGAGTCGGCCCGGGCGACGTAGACGCGCACGGGAAGCGGTCCCTCCGCCTTTTTGGCCGGGTACTTGATGACGACCGAGAACACCGCCGTTTCCCCGGACACGACGTGCTCTGTCCCGGTGCTCGCGGCGCTCGGCGCGGCAGGCGCCGCATGATCCTCGCCGCCGTGCGCGGAGGCGCGCGGGACCGACGCAACGATCGCGAGCGCCACGGCACAGGCGAGGTGCTTCTTGTGCATCATGGTTCTTCTCCAAGCGCGCGGGACAGCTCCGCGCGGGCTTTCAGGTAGGCGGCGCGCCCTGGCCTCCGCGGCCGCGGGGGACCGCGCGGCGGCGCGCGCCTTCACCTGGGCCCACGTCAGCGTCTCGCCGTGGGCCCACGACGCGGGCACGAGCGTCAGCGCGGCAGCCACGGCCGCGGTCATCGCGCGCCGGCCTCGGTGCGGGCGCCCGGTCGCCATCTCAGTGCCCCTCGTGTCCCGTGTGGCCCTCGTGTCCCTTGTGGCCGTCGTGGCCCGCCCCCGCCCCCGCAGGGCCCTCGAGGTGAAACGCGAACCGTAGCGAGGTCGCCGTTCCCCCGGCCGGCGTGATGCTGAGCACCCCGTCCACGTGATCCTGCTTGACCGGGTCGATCTTGCCCCGGAGCACGTCGGCTTTCTCGTCGTAGGCGAGCTCTACCTCCTTCGCCCCCGCGACGACGGGACGGAGGCTCGCCTTGACCCCCTTCGCGGAGCGAGGCTTCTCGGCCGCGTCCAGCATCCACACCGTGATGTCGCCGCTCTTCTCGAGCTTCACCTCGACGTGGCCGCCCGGGACCGACTGGACGACGCCGCCATGGGGCGAGCCGTGGGCGTGGTCGCCGGCCGGGTGGTCGGCCGGCGCGTCGACGAGGGACGCCGTTCCCCCGGGCGGCACCGTGAGCGTCATCTTCATCGGCGCGCCGCGGACCTTCAGGTCCCACGTGTAATCCGCCTTGTCCGGCGCCGGGCCCTTGGCCGAGAGCGAGCCCTTCGCCTCGTTTGGCGCGAGCGTCAGGGTCTGCTTCTCGCCTTTGCCCTTGGGCTCGATCGTGATGGTGCCGGTGACATCCTTCGGCGGGATCGGCGTCCTCAGCGCGTCGCTGGCGTAGAGGTCGATGGCGCCGTCGGCTCCGACGACGACCTCGACGTGGTTGTCGCCCTCCATGGTGACCAGGCCGCCGTGACGGGGGTTGTGATCCGCGTGAGGGCGCGCGCCCGCCGTGCTCGCGGCATGGTCGTGGGGCATCGGCGTGGGGGACGGCACCGCGGCGGGAGTCTGTGTCGCGGCGGCCTTTCCGTGGTCGTGGCCAGGTGTCTCTTTCGTGGAGCAGGCCACAAGCGGGATCGAGACGAGCAGCGAGAGAAGGATTTGGCGCATCGTGTTTTCCTGGAACCGAGCTTCTTGCCCTGGAGAGCAGGACCCTGGGCAATGAGCGCGCCAAGCCGCCGCACGCCGGAAGCCCGGGCTTCTGCGCGGCGTCAGGTCCTCGCGGTGACCGAGGCGGTCACGATCTTGTGACCGCGTCGGTCACAGACCGTCCCTCCACCGGGTCGGGAACCACGCCGGTCGGGCCTGATCGGCGGCTCCGCACCCCATTTGCGGCCTCGGTACGCGCCTTGCGAGAATGCCCCCGTCCATGGCTCCGCCTCCCGCTTCGCAGCGCCTCTACCGGCTCCGCCGCCGGCTGCTCCTGGTCATCAGCCTCCTCGTCGCCTTGGTCGTCGTGAGCGGCATTGCCACCGTGCTCACCGGCCTCGCGTCCCGTCGCGCGATCCTGGAGGCCCACGACCTCGAGGTGGCCTCGCGCCGGGCGGCGCTGCTCAGCGTCACCGCGCGCGAGCAGTACATCCACGAGGCGCACACGATCATCCTGCGCGACCGCTCGCACGTCGAGCACCACGACGCCTGGGTGAACGAGCTCGGCGCGAAGCTCGCCGAACTACGGCCCGGCCTCGACGCCGAGGCGGCCACGAAGCTCGACGACATCGGGAAGGCGAGCCGCGAGCTCAGCCAGCTCTTCTCCACGGCCATCCTCCCCGCCATCGATCGGCAGGACTGGCACGAGGTCCACCACGCGCACGACCGCGCCAACGCGCTCGTCGACCGGATGACGGAGCATGCGGACAGCCTGGCGCGTCACTTCGACGAGCGCGCCTTGGCCGCGGAGCGCCGGGCTGAGCAGTTCATCCGGTTCGCCTTGATCCTCGCGACGGCCGTCTGCGCGCTCGCCGCGGCGCTCGCCTTGATCGCTGGGCGCAAGCTCTGGCGCTCCTTCTCCACCCCGCTCGCCTCGCTCGAGCGCGTCGCCGGGCGCGTCACCGCGGGAGATCGCAGCGCCCGTGTCGAGCCGGTCGCAGCCGTGGAGCTCGCGGCGGTGGCCGACGCATTCAACCGCATGCTGGACGCACTGTCGCGCACCGAGGCCGACCTGGTCGCCTCGGAGCGGCTGGCGGCGATCGGCCGCGTCGCCGCGGGCGTGGCGCACGAGATCAACAACCCCATCGCCGTGATCCGCGGCTACGTGAAGACGATGGTGAAGGAGGCAGAGACGCCCTCCCTCCGCGAGGAGCTCTCGATCCTCGACGAGGAGGCCGCGGCCTGCCAGCGGATCGCCGAGGAGCTGCTCATGTACGCGCGCTCGCCGGTCCTCTCCCCGCGCGCTGTGCAGGCCGAGGAGCTCCTCAGGGACGCGGCATCGCACTGCGACGGCGGGCCGGGGCGGCGCGACCAGCCCCTGCTCGTGGACGCCGAGCCGGCCTTCATCAACGTGGATCCGCTCCGCATCCGGCAGGTCATCGTCAACCTCGTGACCAACGCGCGCGAGGCGACCGCTGGAACCTCGGGAGGTGATGAGATCCTCGTGCGCGGAAGGCGACAGGACGATGGCTACCGGGTCGAGGTCCTGGACCGGGGAGCCGGCATTCCCGAGGAGGCACGCGAGCGCCTCTTCGAGCCGTTCTTCACGACCCGACGCGACGGAACCGGCCTCGGCCTCGCCGTCTGCTATGGTCTGGTGACCGCGCACGGCGGGACCATCCGGGCGGAGCCCAGGCCGGGGGGCGGGTCCCGGTTCGTGATCGACTTGCCGGGCGTCCTCATCGACGAAGCCATGGAGGGCCAGGAGCGCGCATGAAGCCGACAGTGCTCGTCGTCGACGACAAGGCGAACATGCTGACGCTGCTCTCCAAGGTGCTCGGCAAGAGCGCGAGGGTCCTGACGGCCCGGGGCGTGCGGACGGCGCTCCAGGTCCTTGAGACCGAGCCGGTCACAACCGTCGTCTGCGACCTGCGCATGAACGACGGGGACGGGCTCGAGGTCCTCCGCGCGGTGCGCGCGCGCTGGCCCGGAGTGCCTTTCATCCTGATGACCGCGTACGCGTCCGTCCCGACCGCGGTCCAGGCCATGCGCGAGGGCGCCTACGATTACGTGACGAAGCCGTTCGACCCGGACGAGCTGCGCGTGCTGGTCGAGCGGGCCATGGCGCAGGCCACGGTGCTGATGGGCGGGCAGGACGCGCCGGAAGCGCGGGGCTTCGCGGGCATGACGGGGCGCTCGCCCGCGATGCGGGCGCTCTACCAGCTCATCGAGCGCGTGGCGCCGACGGACGCGACCGTGCTCATCCTGGGCGAGACGGGCACCGGCAAGGAGCTCGTGGCGCGCGCCATCCATGAGCACTCGTCCCGCGCGTCACACCGCCCCATTGCCGTCAACTGCGCGGCCATCCCGCGCTCGCTCATCGAGAGCGAGCTGTTCGGCCACGCGCGCGGCTCGTTCACGGGCGCGGCCACGGACCGCGCGGGCCTCTTCGAGGAGGCGCACGGCAGCACGCTGTTCCTCGACGAGATCGGCGAGCTCCGGCCGACGGTCCAGGCGAAGCTCACGCGCGTGCTCGAGGAGCGGGCGGTGCGGCGTATCGGCGAGTCGCGCGAGCGCAAGGTCGACGTGCGGCTCATCAGCGCGACGCACCGCGATCTCCGGGCCATGGTGAAGACCGGCGACTTCCGCGAGGACCTGTGGTTCCGGCTCAACGTCTGCGTCGTCGAGCTTCCCCCGCTCCGCGAGCGCGCCGAGGACATCCCGCTCCTGGCGCAGCGGTTCCTGGCGGAGCGAGGGCCGCAGTCGCGCTCGTCCGCGACCGGGTTCTCGGCGGCGGCGATGAGCGCGCTCCAGATGTACCGGTGGCCTGGCAACGTGCGCGAGCTCAAGAGCGCCGTGGAGCGGGCGCTGGTCATCGAGACGACGAGCGAGATCCGCCTCGAGTCGCTGCCGCCCGAGGTGCAGGGGGCGAGCCCGCTCCGGCTCACGAGCTCGAGCGACGTGGACCTCGCGCAGCTCTCGTACCGCGAGGCGGTCGACGCGTCGCGTGAGGAGATGAACCGACGCTACCTGGAGGCCGTGATGCGCCGCTTTCGCGGCGACGTGCTGAAGGCCGCCGCCCACGCGGGCGTCGAGCGGGAGAGCTTCTACCGGCTGCTCCGCCGCTGCGGCCTGTCCGCCGACGACTTCCGCGAGGAGCGGCGGAGCACGGACGGATCGAAGAACTGAGCGGGCAATCACCTTGAAGCATTGGTGAGCTGGCGCCTCGGATGCTGGAAACCATTGACCAGCTCGCCAGCCGTCGCCGAAGTCATGCGGCACCGCCTCCTGCGGGGAGCGCCGCGCGGCCGCTCGAAGCTACAAGCGGCGCCCGCGTGGTGCTTGGGGTGTAAGAAGGCGCAGCCACGCTCGTCGGCGGAGAGGGAGACGACATGAGCCACGAGCATCACCACGAGCACGGCCACCCTCATCAGCACGGCGAGCACGGCCACCCGGCTCCCACGGCCCCGGAGCGGACGAAGGATCCGGTTTGCGGGATGACCGTCTCGCCCGAGACGGCCGCGGGACGGCACGAGCATGGCGGCCGGACGTACTTCTTCTGTAGCGAGCGCTGCCTCGCCAAGTTCCGGGCGGAGCCCGAGAAGTACGCGCCCGTCCAGACGAGGACCGAGGGAGAGCCCGCGCTGGACCCCGTCTGCGGGATGCAGGTCGACCCGAAGACTGCCGGCGAGAGCTACGAGCACCGCGGTCACCGGTACTTCTTCTGCTGCGACGGCTGCCTGGAGATGTTCAAGGCCGACCCGGACAGGTACCTGGCCAAGCCGGCCGCGTCCGCCAAGCCGGCCCACCACGCGGCGCCATCGAAACCTGCTGGCAGCCAGGGAATCACCACGTGCCCGATGCACCCCGAGGTCCGGCGGTCCGGACCGGGAACGTGCCCCTCCTGCGGGATGGCGCTGGAGCCCCTCGAGCCGACCCAGGCGGCGACGCGCGTCGAGTACGTCTGCCCGATGCACCCCGAGGTGGTCCGCACGGAGCCGGGCTCCTGCCCGATCTGCGGGATGGCCCTCGAGCCGCGCACGGTGACGGTCGACGACGCGCCAAACCCGGAGCTTGTGGACATGTCCCGGCGCTTCTGGGTGAGCGTCCCGTTGAGCCTCGTTGTCCTCGTGCTGGGGATGTCGGAGATGATCCCGGGCCAGCCGGTGCAGCGTCTCCTCGGCCACTGGCTCGTCTGGATCGAGTTCGCCCTGACCACGCCCGTGGTGCTCTGGTGCGGCACTCCGTTCTTCGAGCGCGGCTGGGCCTCGATCAAGAGCCGGCACCTCAACATGTTCACCCTCATCGCCATCGGCACGGGGGCCGCCTATGCGTACAGCGTCGTGGCCACGCTGGCGCCGGGGGTCTTCCCCCACGCGCTGCGCCACGGCGGCGCCGTCCCGGTCTACTTCGAGGCGGCGAGCGTCATCATTTCGCTCGTGCTGCTCGGGCAGGTCCTCGAGCTCCGTGCCCGTAGCCGGACGAGCAGCGCGCTCAAGGCGCTCCTTGGCCTCGCGCCGAAGACCGCCAGGCGTCTCGGCGCGGACGGTCGCGAAGAGGACGTCTCTCTCGAGCTCGTCCAGCCAGGTGACCGGCTCCGCGTGCGACCGGGGGAGAAGGTGCCGGTCGACGGCGAGGTCCTGGAGGGAAATAGCGCGGTCGACGAGTCGATGGTCACGGGCGAGCCCATCCCGGTCGAGAAGGCGCCCGGTGCCCGCGTGGTCGGCGGCACCGTCAACGGCACAGGCGGCTTCGTGATGCGGGCCGATCGCATCGGACGCGACACCCTGCTCGCCCGGATCGTCCAGATGGTGGGAGAGGCCCAGCGCAGCCGCGCCCCCATCCAGCGCCTCGCGGACGCCGTCGCGGAGTACTTCGTGCCCGCCGTGATCGCGATCGCGGTGCTGACCTTCGTGGTCTGGCTGCTCGTCGGGCCGGAGCCGAGGTTCTCGCATGCGCTCGTCAACGCGGTGGCGGTGCTCATCATCGCCTGCCCGTGCGCGCTCGGCCTCGCCACGCCGATCTCGATCATGGTCGGCACGGGGCGCGGCGCGACGGCCGGCATCCTGATCAAGAACGCGGAGGCGCTCGAGACATTCGAGAAGGTCGACACCCTCGTCGTCGACAAGACCGGCACCCTCACCGAGGGCAAGCCGAAGCTCGCCTCCGTGGCGACGCTGGGCGACCTCCCGCCGAACGAGGTCCTCAGGCTCGCGGCTAGCCTGGAGCGCGGGAGCGAGCACCCGCTCGCGAGCGCCATCGTAGCTGGGGCCCTCGAGCAGGGCCTCGAGCTCCTGCCGGCGGAAGGATTCCGGTCGATCACGGGCAAGGGCGTGGTGGGTACGGTGGCCGGGCGCTCGGTCGCGCTCGGCAACCTCAAGCTCTTCGAGGAGCTCGGTGTATCGCCGGATGATCTCCCGCGCCGCGCCGAGGAGCGCCGGCAAGAAGGCCAGACGGCGATGCTCGTGGCCGTGGACGGCAAGGCCGCGGGCATCGTCGGCGTCGCCGATCCGGTGCGTGACTCGACCGCCGAGGCCGTTCGTCTCCTCCGCCAAGAGGGCATCCACCTGATCATGCTCACCGGCGACAGCCGTACGACGGCGGAGGCGGTCGCCAGGAAGCTGGGCATCGAGCACGTCGAGGCCGAGGTGCTGCCTGACCAGAAGGCCGCCGTCGTGAAGCGCCTCCAGGCCGAGGGCCGCGTCGTGGCGATGACGGGGGACGGCATCAACGACGCGCCCGCGCTCGCGCAGGCGCACGTCGGCGTCGCCCTGGGCACCGGGACCGACGTCGCCATCGAGAGCGCCGGGATCACGCTCGTGCGCGGCGACCTCCGCGGCCTCCTGCGCGCCCGGAGGCTCAGCCGGGCGACGATGCGCAACATCCGACAGAACCTGTTCTTTGCGTTCGTCTACAACGCGCTCGGCGTGCCGGTCGCGGCGGGCGTTCTCTATCCGGTCCTCGGGGTGCTGCTCAGCCCGATGCTCGCCAGCGCAGCGATGAGCCTGAGCTCGGTGTCTGTGATCGGCAACGCCCTTCGGCTGCGTCGGATCGAGCTCTGATCGGGGCGCCGACGTCAGCGTTCCGCGTGCTGCGGTGGCCAGCACGGCCCGTTGACCGACCCGAACCGCATGGTGCGAGGGAATGAGTCCCCGGTGGCGCGCTCGGCTACGTCGACACGGCGGTCGCCCGGTTCCACTACGCCCGGACCGGGATCGGTCCGCCGGTGCTGCTCCTCCCGGGCGGCGGCGGGTGGCGGCTCAACTTCCACGCGATGATCCCCGTCCTCGCCGTGCGCCACACGGTCTACGCGCTCGACCCGCCGGGACAGGGGTTCACGGAGGTCCGCGACGCGTCGTTCCCGTACGACGCCGATGCCGTCGCCGGGTCGATCGGCGCCTTCCTCGACGCCGTCGGGCTGGCACGAACGGCGATCGTCGGTCATTCGTGGGGAGGCGGCTTCGCGCTGCGGTTTGCGGAACGCCATCCCGATCGGGTCAGCCGGCTCGCCCTGATCGCTCCCGGTGGCCTCGACGTCAAGGACGCGTGGGAGTTCCGTCTCCTGCGCTACCCGCTTCTCGGCGAGCTCGTCGTGCGCCTGATGTTCAAGCGCTCGGTGCGCCACATGCTGCGGAAGTCCTTTGTTCACCGGGAGCGGATCCCCGAGGCGCTGGTGGAGGAGGCGGCGCACGCGGCGCGGTCGCCGCATCTCCGCGCGGCCATGCTGCGTATCGAGCGGTCGGTGACGTGGGCCGAGACCGAGCGCGATCTGCCCCTCGTTCGGGCACCGGTCCTGCTCCTGTGGGGCAGCCAAGACCGCTACTTCCCGGTCCACCTCATCGACCGGTTCACCGCACAGCTGCCCGCCGTCGAAGCGCACGTCGTGCCGGGCTGCGGCCACTCCTTGCACGACGACTGCCGCCAGGCGACGTACTCGCTGCTGTCCCCGTTCCTCGAACGTGAATGCGACGCGGTGAGTGACTGCTAGCACCGCGTCGCCTGAGGACGAGCATGTCTCGGGCGACCGTCCACGTCAGCCCTGCCTTCTCCGACCGCGTCACGTAGCAGCTCACCGCGCTCTCGCCAGCTCAGGCCGACGCCGCGGTCTCCGCTCGGCTGCGCTTGCACCCGAACTTGCGTCTGACGCCCCGTCACGTCCCCTCGGGACGAGCCGTGACGTGCGCTCGGAATCCGCCGTCACGTCGGACCGGAATATGCAGCCAGTTCAGCAGACAGGACCGCCTCAGCGACCTGTAATGCCCGCCGACCGGCAACGTCTCCACGTACGAGATGCCCGCTGCGAGCCGCCCCAAGAGATGCGGCGGCTGCACGGCGGGATCGTACGCCTGCAATAAAGAACCACGATGTTCGCTGTCCCAGGGGATGCTCGCCCTGAGCTCGCAACCTCCATGGGCATACCTACACAACCGGATTGACGAAGGAGTGATGATCATGTGCAGCGGTGCATGCAATTGCAATCATGGAACGGAGATGAACATCCAGAGCGGCGGCGGACGAGTTCAGGCACTCATCGACGCGGTCGAGGGGCAAGCTGGGGCGCAACCCGACGCCCCGCCGGTCAAGGCGGAGTCGCCTGCGGACTGGCACCTCAGAGGCGAGTGGTTTGACATCTGCAGCTGCTCGTTGCCCTGCCCGTGCACGTTCGCGCAGACCCCCACGCACGGGGATTGCCTCTTCACGCTCGTCTGGCAGATCCACGAGGGGCACTACGCAGGCGTCGACCTCTCGGGGCTCGGGGTCGTCAGCATCGGCGAGTTCGCGGGGAACATGTGGGTCGGCGACCCGAACGCCATGATGAAGCTGATGTTCTACATCGACGCCAAGGCCGACTCCGACCAGCGGCGTGCGCTGGAACGCATCTTCATCGGCAAGGAAGGCGGCTGGCCCGGGAAGTTCGGCTCCCTGATCAGCGAGGTGCGCAGCATCGAGTACGCACCCATCCGGTTCGAAGCCCCCGCCGACCTGGCGCACTGGAGGGCCGAGATCCCGGGGCGGGTCAAGGTGGGGGCGCGCGCGCTCACCGGACCGACCGCGGACCCGAACCGCCGGGTGCAGTTGATCAACGCCCCCGGCGCCGAGGTCGGCCCCGGCCAGGTGGCCACCTGGGGCGTGGTCGAGGACGACCTCGCCACCGGCTTCGACTTCTCCCACACCTACAAGGGGGGTTCCAGCAAGCACTTCCCCTTCGACTGGCGTCCGTAGTGACGCCTGTGAACGTCGCGCAGAGCGGCGCTCCATTGGATGCGGCGCCGTCGTCGTGGGTGGCCTGCCACGCGGGGAGGCGGCTGCCGCATGACGCCGAGGGAACAGAGCGCGCCCCCCTGGCTCGCTCGGGGGGCTCGCTGGCGCGAGCAGGTCAGCGTCGGAACGGCAGGGCCAGCACCTGCCAGAACTGCTGCGACGGCGGGTAGCCCGCGGAGCGGTCGACGCCCAGGCGGCGCGGGGCCGCGTCCGGCCGGTACAGGAACGTCCCGAAGGCCAGATCCCACAGCGGAAGTACGGTCCCGAAGTTCCGGGCCTCGTCGACGTCGGCGCTGTGATGATAGCGGTGCAGCTCGGTGCCGATGAACACGTAATTCAGGAATCCGGCGCGGATGTCGACGTTGAAGTGCGATATCATCGTCTGGAGATCGATGAGCAACACCGCCGCGAAGACGGCCTCCGGAGACAGCCCCAAGATCAGCAGGGTCGACTGGATCAGCACCGCCGAGATGAGCGCGTTGAGGGGGTGAAACACGCCGTGCATCACCACGTACACGCGATCCGGAAGGTGATGGGCCAGGTGGACCTTCCACAAGAAGCGCCCCAGGGCTCCGTTGCCTTCGTGGCTGAGGCGATGGAACCAGTACTGCAACAGCTCGAAGACCACGAGGAAGATCCCCACGCTGGGGAGCACGGAGACACTGGCGAGCGGGCCCTCATGCCGCTCGCTGAGCCACAGGGCCAGGGTGCCGAAGCCAATCCGCACCACCGCGATGGTGACGCCCGAGGCCAGCAGGTACCTGAGGTCGCGCCAGAAGCTCTGGCGGGTCATGCCCCAGTCCGGCGACAGCGGCAGCAGGCGCTCGACAGTGATGAGCAAGACGATCAGGCCGAAGAGGTAGCCCCACAGGGCGCGCCTCAGATCCCAGCCCTGCGTCACGGCGGCGTAGATGATGTACAAGGTCACCGCCAGCAGCAGCGGGTACAGCAGGCGGCTCGTCATCCAGATCAGCGTTCCTCGCATGCGATGGATGCTAAGATCGGGCGCCTCTTCCACCTAGCGACACGGACCGCGGATTGAGCGTTAATGAACAAGAGCGCGAAAAAGTCCGGAAACGAGGACAGGGACAGGGGCGGCGACAGGACGCGGGCCGCCGGCAAGCTCGCGGATCGGCGCGTGCAGAAGACCCGGAAGCTGCTCTCGGACGCCCTGGTCTCGCTGATCCTGGAGAAGGGCTATGACGAGGTGTCCATCCAGGACATCATCGATCGAGCCAACGTCGGGCGGTCCACGTTCTACTCGCACTACGAGAACAAGGAGCAGCTGCTGCTGTTCGGACACGAGCACCTGCGGGCGCTGTCCCTGCGGGATGCGGGACGTGCGCTCGACTTCCTGCCGTTTTACCGCCACCTCGCCGAGATGCACGAGCTGGTGCGCAAGCTCCTGTCCGCGGAGAAGAGCGAGCGGGTGCTGACGCGCTCCCTGGAGGACATCCTTCAGGGCAGCATCTGCCGCCTGTACGCTCCGCGGCTGGCGCTGGAGGAGGGGGCCCTGTTCATGCTCCGCTCCGAGGCGGCGGCGGCGGCGCTGGTGCGGCTGATGACCAGCTGGGTCCACAAGGGAATGCCGTGCTCACCGGAGCGGATGGCGGAGGAGAGCACGGCGCTGCTGCAGCGGGTCCTCGCGCACGAGCGGGCCGCGGCAAGCGGACGGACGCGGGAGGAGTGAGGCGCAACCGCCGCGCCGAGGAGCACGTCCAGGCGCCACGGGAGGGGCGTGGATCGCGTAGGGGTATCCGTTCGGTAGAGCCCATCCTGACGCCGAGGAGGCCGGGGACATAGGCTTGCCGTGCGATGCGAGAGCGACGGCAGAGCGCCGGCAGCAGCGGCGAGACCGGAGCGCGTAGGTAAAAGAAGCCGGAGCGCAGCGCGAAGAAGTGTAGCGCAGCAAACCGAAAGGGTGGGACCGCGAGCGTCGTGATGGCTCGGTCCTGGGCCGAAAGAGCGGAGCGTGGTCCGGGCGGCGCCGAGCGCGCTACGGGGCGCATCGGCGTGCCGTGGGCACACGTGTCCGTCCGGGCGTTGGTCTGGCCCGGGAGGCGCGTCGCGAGACGTTATGCGGCGTCACCGGGCGCCTTGCGGCGCAGAACGGTGCTCTTCCAGTACGGCGGCCGCCGCGTCGGCGCTGGGGGAGCGTGCTGGGACGTCGGTCGGCTCGCCGAGCGCGGAGAGGAAGCGGGCGATGTTCCTTGGCTCGGTCACCATGGCGACGAGCTTCATCCGCCCCTTGCAAGTTGGGCACTCGAGGACGTCGATCGCAAATGTGCGGCGCAAGAGCTCGGCGCGGTTTGTCGACCGCCCGATAGCCGCCACGCTTGCGCTTCGAAGCGGCGTCTTCGTCCGCCTTCGTAGGCTCTTGTGGCTTCGCAGGGCGCGGTCCGATGCGCTTGCGCGCCAACGTGGGCGACTTGCCGAGGCGAGCACGCCCGCGTACTTGACGGTGTGAAAGCGCGGCGGCGGGACGCTGGCCGCGAGCCGCCACCGGCAGCCCGAGCAGCTGACCGATCGCCTCGTGCACGACCCGGGCTGCCTCCTCATCGCCGAGGGCGACGGCACGGCTTAGGGGCCCAACCCGGGCCCAACGACGGCCAAGCCCCGGGGTTGGGGAGCTCGCCGTGACCGAGCCGTCACGTCGGGCTGCGGTGGTCGCCTCGCTCGCCAGCATCCTGAGCCGCGCCGTCGCCCTCGGGGATGAGGTAGCGGCCCGGGTCGTTCACGAGGCGATCGGTCGGCTGCTCGATTTTGATCCAGCAGCGGAGGGGCGAGCGATCGACCCCGCGAGCCCGACGGGTTCGGCTACGCAGGATCGATGCTGATCTGGCCTCGTTCCGTGCGTCAGGCGCGCATCGACGCGGCCGCCCGATAGGCGCGCGGCGCCATCCCCACCTCGCGACGAAAGGCGGTGCTGAACGCGCTCTCGGACTTGTACCCGAGGTCGAACGCGATCTGGCCGATGGAGCGCGCCGGATCACGGACCAACGCGTCCCGCGCCAGGCTCATGCGCCACGCGATCGCGTAGTCGTACGCCGGTCTCCCCACCAGCGCCTTGAAGCGCGCCGCGAACGCGGTGCGCGACATCCCGGCCGCGCGCGCGAGCTCGCCCACGACGATCGATGACGCCGGGTCGCGGTGAATACACCGCAGCGCGACGCCGATGTGCGGATCGGCGAGGGCGGCGATCCACCCCACTCGCTTGCGCAGCTTCGTGCGGTCCAGCGACCGCAAGATGCTCACCAGGATGAGCTGCGCGATCCGGTCGAGCACGAACCCACGCGCCGCTTGATTCTCGCCGACCTCGCGCACGAGCAGCCGTGCGAGCTCGTGCGCCGCCCCCGCCGCGGTCGCCGGGATGCGCAGCAGCGGCGGCAGCACGCTCGTCACCCAATGGGCGTGCTGGGGATCGAAGTTGAAGTAGCCGCCGATGATTTGCACCTCGGCCACACCCCGCTTCGGACCGATGCGTAGCGTCTCTCCCGGCGCCCGCCGGAAGAGGGCCTCGGCCGGGCGCACCGGCGCGTCGAGATCGCTGGCCACCAGGTAGGACGGAGCATTGCACAGCACATAGACGTCGCCGGCCTCGAGCACCTGCGGCCGCTTGCGCTCGAAGCTCACGAACACGCGACCGCGCGCGATCGTCCCGAACTTCACGTGCGGGCAGGCGTCGAAACGAAGCGCCCACGGTCCGCGGGCATCGATGCGAGCCGAGAGGACGGTCTCGGTACGCAGCAGCGCCAGCACGCCTTCGATGGGGTCGCCCGGGTGCTTCATGTACGATCCGTAAAGTATTGTGGCGTCTTCGTTATGGCAAGTCCAGCCACGGAGCCGCATGATGACGTCATTGGGAGGCAACGCCATGACGACCCTCGAACAGGCCCAAGCGTCCATCGCCGCGCTCGAACAAGACCGTCCGAATGCGATCGCCCCACTGCTCGATCCTCACTTGTAAGAACAACGGCTGCGCCTGTTTCGGCGTCGGTTACTCAAAAGGGGAAAGAACATGACGATACCAACGAATAAGCATCTTGTCGAAGAGTTTTTTGCAAAAGTCAACAAGAATGATCTGGCCGGCGCATTCGCGATGATCCATGACGACGTTGCCTGGTGGAGCGCCGGGGGCGAACGTCTTCCATTTTCCGGCGTCAAGAATAAGTCCGAATTTATTGAGGCGATGAATGCCGTCAGCGCGATTTTTCCAAAAGGACTGAAACTCGTTCCCACCGGCTTGGTCGCGGAGGACGACCGCGTCGCTGTGGAATTGGCTGGTCACGCGGTGACGGCGGATGGCCGCAACTACGAGAACCTTTATCATTCCGTGATCACGTTCAAAGACGGGAAGATTGTCGCCGTAAAGGAGTATCACGACACATTGTACGCAAAAATCGTTCTCGTCGACGGCCAACGGTGACGGCTAAGCAGGGAACCGGAACGCGCTGCGGTCCGCGCTGAAAAAGCGGGGCGGAAACCTCCAGCGAGCGAAGGGACGCTGGCCATGAGCCGCATCGTCCGCTCGCGCGCCATGGCGGGTGGTAGCCGGCGGCAGAGCTGAGGCGTTGTCAAGATTGCTGCTGTTTCCAGCAACCGCTCGTCATCGGCCGGTTTTTCTGGCGGGATCCCTGACGCGTGGAACTAGCTGGGGGCCCCGAGCTGACCCCGATCCATCCATGCACGCGCCAGGTTGGCCGCGACGACACCTGCCACGAGCCCGCCGATCAGCCCGGCCGCCTCCCCGAACAACAGCGCACTGCATCGAAGCGCGGCGACCGAGCCTACGCCGAGCACCATCCCGATGGCTGTCGTGGCGCGGTGCTCGCCTGGCACGCGCGGTATGAGCAAGGCCAGCGACAGACCGAGCATCGCGCCCACGGCGACGCAGGCCCCCGGCATCGTGCAGCATGTCCCCGAGCTCATGTCCGCATCCAGACGGCAGCACGGCCGCAAGACGGAGAGCGGAAGAGCCAGCGTCGCGAGCCCGGCCAGGAGCCCACGCCGCGCGCCGCGCAGGAGCCACGTCCCGCGCCACTCGATGAAGAGCGGATCGAACGCGCTCCGCTCCCCCTGCGCCAGGCGCCCCGCGCTGACGACGCGTTCACATCGACCTCACGTCGAGCAGCGACATCATGCCGGCCTCGGCGTGCTCCAGGATGTGGCAATGGAGCATCCAGCGCCCCTCGTCGAGAGGGACCACGCCGACGTCGACGGTCTCACGCGCGTGGACCAGCACGGTATCGCGGAAGAACGGCTCGTCGGCGCGTCGGCCGTCGCGGCTCAGGACCTTGAAGAACATCCCGTGAAGGTGGATCGGGTGGAGCCGGCCGGAGTCGTTGACGAACCGGAGCTTGCTCCAGTCCCGGCGCGGCAGCACCGACAGCTCGTGCCCATGACCGTCCGAGGCCGACGCCTCCGTGTCGTGAGCATGGCGAGCCGCTGCGCCGTTGAGCGTCCACTCTTGAGGAGCCGGAGGCGAATCCGCTCGCCGGGCCGGACGGCGAGGCGCTCGTCGATGTTCCGGTTGACGGTAATGACGTTGCCCCAGCGACCGTCGTGCATGAGGTCGTGCGGGGTATTGAACTGCGGATCGATCGCGCCCTCTCGGATGCGCCAGTCGTCGAGCACCCAGACGACGTCGCGCGAGTAGGCCGGAGGCGCCGGGTCCTCGACCACCAAGGCGCCGTACAGGCCGCGCTCGACCTGCTCGCTGCTCCTCAGATGCGGGTGGAACCAGAACGTCCCGGCATCCTTGGGCACGAACTCGTAGACGAAGGTCCCTCCCGGCGGCACGGCCGGCTGCGTGACGCCAGGCACGCCGTCCATCCCGTTGGGGAGGCGCACGCCGTGCCAGTGCACGGTGGTCGGCCGCGCGAGCCGGTTCGTGAACGTCACGCGGACCCGCTCGCCGCGCTTGACGCGGATCGTGGGCCCGGGGACCTGGCCGTTGTAGGCCCAGACGTCCAGGGGCTGCCCGTCGAGCAACGGCAGGGTCACCGGGGCTGCCTCAAGCGCGACGTCGCGGACGACTCCGGTCGGTTCCGCCGCCTCCGGGTAAGACCCCTCGAACTCGCGCACCTGCGCGCTCAGGGGCTTGCCGCCGGCGGGCACGGTGCCGACAGACGCGGCACCGCGCTCTGGTGCGCGCCAGGGAGGACGGGGCTGGAGAAGCAACGCCGCCGCGATCCCGGCGGCGAGCGTGGCGCCGATGATCAGCGGGTACCGCCGCGAGGTAGTTGCCATCGTCTCGTGTCCTTCCGCTCACGTTCCAAGGTGCTCGTGGAAACCGACCCCGGGGGCGTTCCAGCGGTCGGTCGCGTAGCACATGAAGGGTTCTTCTTTCAGTCCTGCGCGGAAGACGCGCGAGCCTCCGCCGCATTACAGGGGAGCGCGGGGCTCAGCTCGCCTGCCTCGGGCGCGATCACCGCGATCCCCGCGACAGGCTCGGTGGCCAGCCCGGCCGTGCGCCGTGCCGGTGAGCGGACGGATCGAAGAACGGAGCGGGCATCGCCGCCGGGGCCGCGGGCGACAGAAAAAAATGTGTCCGCGTGTCACGCATGGCCCGCTGGTGCCTAGAACAAGCGGCGGCGTCGTGCTGCACCTCGCCGCTGTGACCAAACGGGTTACATTCAGGGGACACCAGAGACCAACAAGGAGACTCAGCCATGGCTTACGCTCGACTCATCGGCCTCGCCGCCGTCAGTCTCGCCCTTGCCGCCTGTGGAGGTTCGGAGACGGGAAGCTCTCCCGCCGAGGGCACGGGAGGGGGCGGCGGTGCGGGAGCCGCGAGCGGCACGGGGGGGCACGGCGGCACTGGAGAGGGCGGCGGGCCTGCGGCGACGGCGCCCGACGCGCCGGTCCTGTCGTTCGTGATGCCGATGCTGGGCGTGGTTCACGTCGAGTGGGTGCCCCAGCCGGAGTGCGATCAGATCGAGGCCGAGCGCAAGGACCCGACGCACGACTACGCCGTCGCCTTCACCGTCGCAGGGTCGAAGAAGGCGTACATGGACTCCGAGGCGACGGAGGACATGGAGTACACGTACCGTCTGCGCTGTAAGGTGGGCGAAGTCTACTCCGGGTACTCGAACGAGATGTCCGCCAACCCCGCCGAGGAGGAGGGCGCGCCATGACGCGGCTTGCGCGTGTTTTCTCGCGCGTCGTCTCGCTGTCGTTGCTCGCGGCCGGGTGCGCCGCCGAGCAGGCGGAGGAGCCGCCCGTGCCCGACGCCTGGGGCGAGCCCACCGCCGTGCCCGACAGGAACCCCGACCCCAGGGTCGTCGAGGTCGATCTCGAGACCAAGGAGGCAGAGAAGACCTACCTGGAGGGCACGACCACCGCGGTCTGGTCCTACAACGGTACAGTCCCCGGGCCTGTCATCGAGGCGAACGTGGGCGACACGCTGATCGTCCACCTCAAGAACAGCCTGCCGGAAGCGACGACGATCCACTGGCATGGCGTCCGGGTGCCCAATGAAATGGACGGCGTGATGGCCGTGCAGGAGCCGATCGCGCCCGGCGAGACGTTCACGTACCAGTTCACGCTGCGGGACGCGGGGTTTTACTGGTTCCACCCGCACGTGATGGAGCCGGAGCAGATCCAGAAGGGCCTCTTCGGCGTCATCCGGGTGCGCGGGCCGAACGAGCCGGAGGCCGACGTCGAGAAGATCGCCGTGCTCGGGGACGTGTTCCTGAACAAGGACGGGACCTTCAACGAAGAGCTCGACGACGACACGATCATGATGGGCCGCGAGGGCAACGTCGTGCTCGTCAACGGCGAGGTGATGCCAGCGCTCGACGTGCAGCCGGGCGGGCTCACGCGCCTCCGGATCGTCAACGTGGCGAACGGGCGCTTCTTCAACCTGGCGCTCCCGGGCCACACGTTCGGCGTCATCGGCACCGACGGCGGGCTGATCCCGAAGCCATACGACACCGAGAAGCTCCTGGTCTCTCCCGGCGAGCGCTACGACGTGCTGCTGATCGCCGAAGGCGAGCCGGGAACGGAGCTCACCCTGATGAACGAGCCCTACGAGCGCGGGCACCACACCGGACTGGCCGAGCCGATGCCGCTCGCCAGGGTGCGAATCGGCGAGGGGCCCCGGCTGTCCGGGCGCACGCTCCCCGAGACGGGCCCCGCCATCGAGCGGCTACCGGGCGGGCCGGCGGAGGCGACGATCACCTTCGACGAGGGGTATGTCGACGGCAAGCTGACGTTCACGGTCGACGGCAAGGCGTTTCCGGACGTGCCGCCGCTCGACGTCGAGAACGGATCGGTCCACGTCTACGACCTGAAGAACGACGCGGAGATGGACCACCCGTTCCACCTGCACGGCTTCTTCTTCCAGGTCCTGGCCAGGGACGACGTGCCGGTGGCCGACGAGGAGCTCGTCAACAAGGACACGGTGATCCTGCCGCAGCGGTCCACGGTGCGCATCGTGACGCGCTTCGATGAGCCGGGCATGTGGATGTATCACTGCCACATCCTCGAGCACACCGAGCGCGGCATGATGGGCGAGATCCACGTCGGGCACTGAGGAGCCGCTCACCTTCGCCGGGGAGGCCTCGGTCGCCTCGGTCAATCACTCATCAGAGCGCTGCGCCTGCGCACATCACAACGGGGTGGCCGGAGTGACCTGCCGGGTCACAACGCCCTCGTCACCGCCTTCCCGCCACCTCCCCATGGACATCACGCACGAGGGACATCACGCACGAGCAAGGTCGCAGCGCGAACGCTCATCGGAGCTCCTGTCCCCTCGGGACGGCAGTGTCCGACCGGATGACGAAGCTCGAGCGCGCTGTCCGGAGGCCGAGCAGACGTCGCGCGAGCGCCGTGGCGGCAACCCATGCCGGGACGACCTGGAGGATGCCCGTAATCTCGAAGACTGCATGGATGGATCTCCGCGCCGTTGAGGCCCTGAGGTCGCGCGGGCGCCTCACCGCACCGGGTCGACAGAGACGGCCAGGTCGTGGCGCGGAGGCTCGGCGTCACGCGGATGCTCGTGTGCGCCTCGCCGGAGTACCTGCGCCGGAGCGGGTCGCCGGAGACGCCGGAAGACCTCCAGCGGCACCGCTGCCTCGGGTTCGTCCGCGAGAGCCGCGTCGTGCCGTGGCGCTTCCGCGCAGAGAGCGGGACGCTCCGGTTCGAGCCCACCGGCTTCCTCAGCGTCAACGACGGCGACGCGCTCAAGGCGATGGCCGTGGCCGGCGCCGGGCTCGCCTGGGTCTTCGACTTCATGATCGCGCCCGAGCTCGCGTCGGGGGCGCTGGTCACCGTGCTGGCTGGTCACCGTGCTGGATGAGTTCGCCGTGGACGAGCGTCCAATCCACGCGCTCTACCAGAGCCCGCGGCACATCATCCCCAGGGTACGGGTCTTCCTGGACTTCGCCTCCACGCTGTTCGGGCCACCGCGTTCATGAGAGGCCGGGCACAGCCCGAGGCGAGCAGCCCAGCTGCGCGGGCGTCAAAGCCCTGGCGAGCGGCGCCATCCGGGGTGAATGCATGTGACCCGGGCGGCCACAACGTTGCCTTGCCGAGCATCTGCGCCACACCTGAGGCCACGTTGACTCAGTGACGACGCGCTCCGCGATCGACAGATCGCTCGCCGAGACCTTGCTCCCATGGCAGAGCGAGCGGCACCGTTTTCGCATCAGAGGTGGGGGAGGTGGGGGAGGTGGGGGCCCCAACCACGGAGGATCCCATGACTCAGAGTTCCTACGAACGACCTACCCGGTCCGATGTGACGGGCGCCGCTGCCCGTGAGCGCCGCGCCGCTTCTCCCTTGCGCACGGCCGCGCCTGAGCGGCGCAGGCAGAGCGCGTTCCCTGGCCGTCTCCTCGCCGTCCTCCTGATCGCGGGAGGCTCTGTCCTCGTGAACGCGTGCAGCAAGTCCTCGTCGGACGGTCACGGCGAGCACCAGGCAGCGGGCGGCGGCGAGACGGCCGCGGCGCCGTTCGACCGGCAGTTCATCGACATGATGGCGCCTCACCACGAGGGCGCCGTGATGATGGCCGAGACCGCTCAGGAGCGGGCCGAGCACCCGGAGCTGAAGGCGATGGCGGACGACATCATCTCGGCCCAGAACCAGGAAATCAGCCAGCTGAAGGGCTGGCGCGAGCAGTGGTACGGGAGCGCAGAGACGCCGTCCATGGACGAGATGCCCATGCTCGAGGGCGTGGAGCACGACGCGATGATGGACATGGCGAGGCAGAACGAGGAGCTGAAGACGGCGGAGCCGTTCGACAGGGCCTTCATCGACGCCATGATCCCGCACCACGAGATGGCGATCGACGCTGCCGAGGTAGCCTTGCAGAAGGCCGAGCATGCCGAGATCAAGACGCTCGCCTCCGGCATCATCGAAGCGCAGCAGCGGGAGATCGAGCAGATGAAGGCGTGGCGAGCAGAGTGGTACCCGGAAGAGTAGCAGCCCGCCTGCCTCCCGACGTTCCGGCCCCCGGCGGCGCGACGGCTGGTTCAGGGCACGCTGTGGTGTCCCGGGCCGGCCGCCCCGCCCGGCCGCATCTGTGCGACCTGCTGGCATGCGGCGGCGCAGTGGCGGCACGCGTCGGCGCAGGCCTTCATCTGCGCGTCGCCCGTGAACCGGTCACAGCTCTGGGCGCAGAGCTCGCAGATGCTCGCGCACGCGGCCGTGACCTGGTTGTGTTGCGGCGAGCCGCGCAGCAGCATCGTCCCGGTCGTCTCGCAGATCTCGGCGCAATCCTGCAGGAGCTGCATGTGGGAAGGCTCGACGTGCAACCCTCCCATCTGGAGGCAGTGCTGGATCGACCGGACGCAGACTGACTGGCAGTTCTGGGCCTCGGTGGCGGTGTCCTGGAAAGCCTTGCTCAGGGTGGTCCCCTTGTGCGACATGTGTCCCTCCCTTATTTGATGATGCTTCTTGGTGTCTCGTGATCATGTCATGCGTGCTCGCTTGACATGAGGCCTACCGGCAGGGCGATAGACTTGCCGAACTGGCCATGCTCGTCATGTCGGAGCGCTCCGCATCCGCGGCTCGGAAGAAGACTGAACGAGCGCCCGATGTCGCGGATGCGTTCGTGTCATCCTGCTCGCTCATGCGGTTAGGCTGCTCACAGGACGATGTTTCGAACGGGCTTGGATCGATCTGTGTCAAGGCGGGGTGATCGATTGAATGTGACCCGCACGGTCACTATCACCGCATGTGAGTGGCCAGCTGTCGCTGTCCGCAGCCGGTGCGCCGGTGCGAGCACACGGCTGGCGCCCGCTGGGGGGCGCTCGCCGTCCACGGACCGCTTCCGTCCCTGCTCACTTCTTTGACGCGACGGCGATGGTGCCCTTGATCATCCCCATGCCGCACTCAAATTTGAGATCGCCTGCCCTCAGCTCGGGCAGATCGATGGTGACCGATTGCCCGGTCGGCAGCTCCTTGCGGATGCCGAGGCTCGGGAACACGACCTCCTTCGTGCAGTCGCCGCTGTCGTGACGGACGAGCTTGAGCTGGATCCGCTCCCCCTCGACCGCGGCGATCTTGTCGGGCACGAAGGCGCCGTGGACCATGATCTCGACCACGCGAGGGGCCTTCTGTGGCTCCGCGCTCGCGGGCTGCGAGCAGCCGAGGGCGGAGGCGACCGAGGTGATGCCGAGCGCGATCGAGAGAATTGCGTGCGTGATCTTCACGAGAATCTCCTTTCAGGTTTCGGGTGGAAGACGCGCGGGCCTCCGGCGCATTACGGTCGCGCGCGGATTTCAGCTCGCGTGGCGGAACCGGCGGAGCCGGAGAGAGCTGAGGAGCACCGAGACGCTCGACAGGCTCATGGCCGCGCTCGCGAGGACCGGCGACAGGAGCCAGCCGGTCAGCGGGTACAGCGCGCCGGCGGCGATCGGGATGCCGACCACGTTGTAGATGAACGCCCAGAAGAGATTCTGGCGGATGGTCCGCAGCGTCGCGCGCGCGAGCCCGAGCGCGGTGGGCAGGGCGGCGATGCCGCCGCGGAGCAGCGCCACGTCGGCCGCGGCGACCGCGATGTCGGTGCCGCTCGCGACGGCGATGCCGACATGGGCACCGGCGAGGGCGGGCGCGTCGTTGATGCCGTCGCCGACCATGGCGACGATGCGCCCTCGCTCCCGCTCCTCGCGCACGATGCGCGCCTTGTCCTCGGGGCGCACCTCGGCGAAGACCTCGTCGATCCCGAGCTGCGCCGCCACCGCGCGCGCGGTCGCCTCGCGGTCACCCGTCACCATCGCGACGCGCACGCCGAGCTGGTGCAGCGCGGCGACGGCCTCCTTGGCTTCGGGGGTCGGCAGGTCGGCGACCGCCACGAGGCCGGCGAGGCGGCCGTCGACGGCGACGAATGACGGGGTGTTTCCGTACCGGGCGAGCCCCTGGGCGAGCTCCTCGAGCGGCGCGGCGTCGATCCCGAGCTCGGCGAGGTACCGGGCCGTGCCGATGCGCACTTCCCGCCCGTCGATGCGGGCGACCACGCCGCGTCCGGCGTCGGCGCGGAAGTCCTCGGGCGCGGAGAGCGCGAGGTTGCGGGCGCGCGCGCCCTCGACCAGCGCCTTCGCGACGGGATGCTCGCTGCCGAGCTCCGCCGACCCGACGAGGCGCAGGAGCTCGACTTCCGAGACCTCCGCCAGCGCCTTCACGGCCGCGAGCTGCGGCCGCCCCGCCGTGAGCGTGCCCGTCTTGTCGACGAGGACGGTATCGACGCGGCTGGCGGCCTCGAGCGCCGTGCCGCCCTTCACGAGCACGCCGAGCTCGGCGCCGCGGCCGGTGCCCACGGCCACGGCGGCGGGCGTCGCCAGGCCCAGGGCGCAGGGGCAGGCGATCACGAGGACGGCGACGAACCGCTCGACCGCGGCAGCAAACCCTGTCGCGGTCGGATCCAGCGCGACCCAGGCGAGGAATGCAATGGTGGCGATGCCGAGGACCACCGGGACGAAGATGCCGCTCACGGTGTCAGCGAGTCGCGCGATCGGCGCCTTCGAGCCCTGCGCCTGCTCGACGGCCTCGACGATGTGGGCGAGCGCGGTCTCGGCGCCGGTCTTCGTGATCCGCACCGTGAGCTGCCCGCTCTGGTTGAGCGTGCCGCCGAAGACAGCCGCTCCTGCGCTCTTGTCAACGGGGAGGCTCTCGCCCGTGAGCATCGATTCATCGAGCGCCGAGGTACCCGAGACGACCTCGCCGTCGCTCGGCATCCGCTCTCCCGGACGGACGCGGACGAGGTCGCCGGGCGAGAGCGCTGCGGCCGGGATCTCCTCTTCCAGCTCGCCGCGCAGGCGTCGGGCCGTCTTGGGCTGGAGCGCGACGAGCCCGCGCACGGCGTCGGTGAGCCGCTTGCGGGCGCGCGTCTCGAGGAGCTTGCCGAGCAGGACGAAGCTGAGGATGGCGCCGACCGCCTCGAAGTAGACGTGCGGCCGCACGCCGTGCTCGGCGTGGGGGAAGAGCTGCGGCGCGACGACGGCGATCGCGGAGTAGACCCACGCGGCGCCCGTCCCGACGCCGACGAGGGTGTTCATGTCGGCCGCCCGGTGCCGGAGCGCGGCCCAGGCGAGCCGGAAGAACCTGCGGCCGGGGCCGACGACGACCGCGGTCGCGAGGGCGAGCTGGACGAACCGGCCGATCGTGCCGTCCGCGCCCGGGATGCGGCCGTGCGACATCCCGAGGATGAGCAGCGGGACGGACAGGGCGAGCGAGATCACGAAGTCCCGCCAGAGGACACGCCGCTCGCCGTCGAGGCTCTCCTCGGCGGCGGCCGCCCGTTCGGCAGGCGCGACGGTGGTGCTGCCCGGCGCGGCGCTGCTCTCCGGGACGCTGTACCCCGCGCGCTCGATGGCGGCGACGAGGCCCTTGGTGGACGCGGCGGCCGGATCGAAGGTGACTGTGGCCGTCCGGGTCACAAGGTTGACCTTCGCGTCGCTGACGCCGGCGGTCGCGAGCAAGGTCCGCTCGATGCGCCGGACGCAGGCGGCGCAGGTCATCCCCTCCACGGTGAGGTTCACGGTCGTGGCGCTGGCGCTCGTCGGGACGTGGTAGCCGGCCTCTTCCACGGCGGAGACGAGCTCGCTGCGGTCCGCTCGCGATGCGTCGGCGAGGACGCTGGCCCGGCCGGTGGCGAAGTTGACGGACGCGTCGCGGACGCCGGAGACGCCGCGGAGCGCCTTCTCGACGCGCCGGACGCAGCTCGCGCAGGTCATGCCCTCGATGGGCAGGTCGATGCGGCACACGGCCCCCTCGTCGGTGTCCTGGGGGGCGGGGATGGAGACGGATGCGGTCGACATGATCACCTCTCTGTCGACCAGCGCAGACGCAGGGACGCCCCGCAGCTTACAGCGAGAGCGCGGGAGCGCATCGCGGGCACGGCAGCAAGAGGTCGACAGCGCCCTTCGCTCGCTGGGCACGACGTGCCCCACCGATGTGTCAGGCGTGCTGGCAGTGACGGCGTCGCGCCGCGTCCGATCGCGGCAAGCGCAGCGCCGGCGGCGGGCTCCTGACTACCGCTCCACCGGCGGCGCCGGCGGCTCCGGCTCCTTCTGGAACATCCGGGCGAGGATGCGCTCGGCCGCGTCGGCCAGGAGGTCGCGCTCCATCCGGACCTCGTCGCTGAAGAACCGCGTCGCCACCCTGGCGTCGAGCGCGTGGGTGGCGAGCAGCGCGAACGCCTCGGCCTCGTCGAACGTCGCCTCGGCGATCAGCACGCGCTTCCCCGGTCCGACGCCCTCCTGATCGAAGCGGCCCTGCCAGGTCTCTCCCAGGGTGACCGAGAAGTACTGCGCCGCGACGTTCCCGGGGCGCGCCATGTGCGAGGCCGCGACCACCGCGCGGAGCCGCTCGCGCTCCTCGGGGCTCATCTGCCGCTTCCAGGCCTCGACCGTGGCGTGCATCGTCTCGATCTGGTCGCGCGCCGCGTCCTCGACGTTGGCGAGGAGGTCCTCGGTCTGGGCGCGGGCGAAGGCGGCCAGCGCCTCGGGCGCGACGCCGCCCGCCGCGGTCGCCTCGTCGAGGAGCGCGACCGACGCGTCGAGGAGCCGGCGCTGCCGCGCGAGCTGCTCCGGCGTGAAGCCGCGGCCTTCCAGGCCGGCCGCGGCCGCGGCGATGTGCTGCCGGAGCTCGGCCAGCCGGCTCCGCGCGCCGCCCTCGAGCGCGCCGCGCCGGCCCGAGAGGATCGCGTGGAGGGCGAGGGGGACGTGCGCGATCGCCTTGAGCTCGTGGTAGCGCCGGGGGCGCGCGGGCCCCTCGAACCGCTGGCCCCCGCGCCGCAGGATGAGGCTGTCGTCGATCTGGGCGATGATCGGCTCGATGCTCGCGAGGACGGCCTCCCGGCGCGCGGCGTAGGCGTCGAGGAAGGCCTGGTTGAGGATGCCGAGCGGGTCGTCGGGGGCCAGCGCGGCGCTCCCCGGGTCGCCCTGCGTCGGGTCCGGGGGCGTCGGCGAGGCCTCCTGGGGCTGCGGTGCGGCGTTCTGGGTCACGGCGCGCTCTCGTCTATCGCCCCGCGGTCCGCGGCGCAGCCGCCGGGCCGGCCTGGGCGGCGCCCGCGGGCGCCTCCGCCGCGCCGGCGCCGCGCGCCCCCGCCTCGACCGGCGGCGCCACGGCCTCGGCCTCGATCTCGATCAGCATCGCCGGATCGACGAGCCGCGCGACCTCCACCATGGTCGTCGCCGGCGGGTGGCCGCGGAAGAACGCCTCGTGTGCCCGGCCGAACTCCTCCCAGCGGTCGATCGCGGTGACGAACATCCGGGTGCGCACGATGGCGCGGCGGTCCGCGCCGAGCTTGTGGAGCGCCGCCTCGATGATCTCCAGGCACCGCGCCGCCTGGGCCTCGCCGTCGCCCGGCGCGTGGACGCCGCCCTCCGGCGTGACCGGCACCGTCCCCGAGACATAGATGTGGCTGCCCGCCCGGACCGCGCGGCAGTAGCCGGCCTTCGTCTCCCAGGGGGCCCCGGAGAATGCGCGCTCGAACATGCGCGCACCCTACCAGAAGGCCGGCCGTCATGAAGCCGTCGGGCGGTCAGAGGCTGACGATCCGCGCCGGCGCCGCGCCAAGCGAGCGGCGCCCGACGGCGGGTACCAGGCGCCCGCATTTCCTGCCAGACCTCCTGACGTGCACGACCAGCTCGCCTATTAGGGCGCGATTCCCACGAAGGGGAACGTGGTGGAAGACCGGAATCGGATCACCTCGGGGCCGGTCTCCGGCGGCTTCGATCCACGCCTTATCGAGGGCTGGAAATCGGCGCGAGTCTCTTCATGGCCGACAGGACCCTCGATGAAGCCCGCGCCGCGCTGGCCACGGCCCGCGCCCGCGTCGTCGCGATCGCCGCGAAGGTCCCGGACCGCTCGACTCAAAGGCGTGGCCGCGCGTTCGTGTCGAGCCAGTCGAGCGCGTCGTCCATCAGGCGCTCGGCCTCGGGCATCCCCCCGTGGTGCGCGCCGGGCATCTCCCGGTAGATCGCCGGGATCTTCGCCGCGAGCAGGCCTGTCGCCCCGTCCTTCATGCGGTACTTCGCGTCGAACTCCCCGCTGATCAGCACCGCGCCCCGGATGTTCCGGAGGCGCGCGACCGAGGGCGTCGTGGGCGCCCCGAGCAGCACGAGCCGCGAGTACCGCTCCGGCCAGCGCTCCGCGAGCCGCTCCCCGACATAGGCGCCCTGCGAGTAGCCGATGATCGTGAGGTCCTCCACCTCGCCGTCACATACCGCGAGCGCCTTCCGGATGCGTTCGTCCGTCTTCTCGGGGTTCGGCGAGTACTTGGTGAACACGCCGTCCGCCCCGCAGGGGATGTCGCCCTGGAGCCCGAGCACGCCGCCGTGCTCGCGCGCCGCCCCCTGGAACGCCTGCACGTAGCCGAGCCCGTGCGCGCACATGCCGTGGAGGGCGATGATCCGCGGGCAGGCGCCGCCCCGTCCGGTGACGACGAACGCCGGCCGGTCGCCGGGCACCGCCATCTCGGTCGCCACGAGCGGCGGATCCACCGGCCCCGGCGCGGGGACCGCCGCCGCCTCGGCCTCCGCCGGTCGCTCCCGCGCGAGCGCACGTTCTTCCCTGCCGCACCCCGTCGCCAGAACGGCGAGGCCGACCCCGGCTAGAGCTACAACGGAATTTTCCATGAATCTGGCGTTGAGCCAGGATCGACCCACCGCAAGCGGTCAGGCGCACACCGCGGAATTTTCCGCAAAACGGGCGAGCAGAGCCGTTTCTCGTCGTGGAATGGAACTTGTCTCCGTTATGGCGGATAGGGCGGAGATGGCGGAGGAGCACCGATGAGTGAACGCGGCGTGGCGCATTTCGGCGAGCGGTACGGCGGCGAGGGGGCGGCGCCCCGCTTCGCGCAGTGGAACGAGGTGATCGCGTCGTTGCTCGGCCACCGATCGGTGCGCCGTTACATCCAGAAGCCGCTCCCCGAGGGCACGCTCGAGCTGCTCGTGGCGGCCGCGCAGTCGGCGCCGAGCTCCTCGAACCTCCAGCTCTGGAGCGTGCTCTCCGTGCAGGACCCCGATCGGCGGCGGCGCCTCGCGGAGCTCGCCGGCGGCCAGGCGCACGTGCGCGACGCCGGGTTGTTCCTGGTCTGGCTCGCCGATCTGCGGCGGCTCGGCGACCTCGCGAAGCACCGGGGCGCCGCGCACGAGGGGCTCGACTATCTCGAGATGTTCGTCATGGCCGTGGTCGACGCCGCGCTCGCCGCCCAGAACGCGCTCGTCGCGGCGGAGTCGCTCGGGCTCGGCACCGTCTACATCGGCGCGCTGCGGAACCACCCGGAGGCGGTCGCCGCGGAGCTCGGCCTGCCCGCGCAGGTGTTCGCCGCCTTCGGCCTGTGCGTCGGCTGGCCCGACCCGGCGGCGCCGGCGAGCATCAAGCCGCGGCTCCCGCAGTCGGTCGTCCTGCACCACGAGCAGTACGGCGCCTTCGAGCGATCGGTCGGCGCGCTCGACGCCTACGACCGGCTCATGGACGGCTTCTACACGAAGGAGCGCATGGGCGTCCAAGGCAGCTGGAGCCACCACTCGGCGGCGCGCGTCGCGTCGGCCCAGTCGCTGCGCGGACGCGACCGCCTGCGCGCCGCGCTCTCCGCAATGGGCTTCGCCCTGAAGTAGCGCGGGGCGCCGGTGCGCGCCGCGCAGCGCTGCGCGTGGAGCAGCACCGGATCAGCAAGCGTGGTGCCTCACCAGCAAGCACGGCAATCCCACGCCGGATGCGCGCCGGACGTGCGCTCGACGCCCGCCGAACGCGCGGAGAACGCGCGGAGAACGCGCGGAGAACGCGCGGAGAACGCGCGGAGAACGCGCGGGGCGCCTGGACCATTGCGCGATGGCATGTGTGGTGCACTCCGGGACAGAAGGCCTGAGCAAGGGAGTCGGTCGAACATGAGCGATGCAGTGGAGCCTGGAGGAGAGGTCGGACGGGTCCTCGACGCGAGCGACACGTTGACCCTGGAGGCCGATGTGCTGGTCCTCGGCGGCGGGCCCGCGGGGACCTGGGCGGCGCTCGCCGCGGCGGCGAAGGGCGCGCGCGTCGTGCTCGCGGACAAGGGGTATTGCGGGAGCAGCGGGGCCACCGCGCCGTCCGGGGTCGGCGTGTGGTACGTGCCGCCGGTCCCCGAGCTGCGCGAGGCGGCCAAGTCGAGCCGGGAGGGGCTCGGCGGCCACCTCTCGGACCACGGCTGGATGGACCGCGTGCTCGACAAGACGTGGGCCAGCGTCAACGAGCTGGGGACCTGGGGGTACCCGTTCCCGGTGGACGACGCCGGGCAGCCCGTCCGGCGCAGCCTGCAAGGGCCCGAGTACATGCGCCTCATGCGCAAGCGGGTGAAGCTCGCCGGGGTCCGCATCCTCGACCACAGCCCGGCGCTCGAGCTCCTCGTCGACGCGGACGGCGCGGTCGCCGGCGCCTCCGGCGTCTGCCGGCAGCTCGGGCAACGGTGGGTGGTGAAGGCCGGCGCCGTCGTCATCGCCACGGGCGGCTGCGCCTTCCTGAGCAAGGCCCTCGGATGCAACGTGCTCACCGGCGACGGCGGCCTGATGGCCGCCGAGGTGGGCGCCGACCTGTCCGGCATGGAGTTCTCGAACGCCTACGCGATCGCCCCCGCCTTCGCGTCGGTGACCAAGACCCTCTTCTACAGCTGGGCGACGTTCTATTACGAGGACGGGCGCGTCATCGAGGGCGCCGGCTCGCACCGCGGCCGGTCCATCATCGCCGAGACGCTGCTCACCCAGCCGGTCTTCGCCCAGCTCGACAAGGCCGACGAGGCGCTCCAGGCGTGGATGCGCACGGCCCAGCCGAACTTCTTCCTGCCCTTCGATCGCGCCGGCATCGACCCGTTCCGGCAGCGGTTCCCCGTGACGCTGCGGCTCGAGGGCACGGTGCGCGGCACCGGCGGGATCCGCATCACGGGCCCGACCTGCGCCACCTCGGCGCCCGGGCTCTACGCCGCCGGAGACGCCGCGACGCGGGAGCTCATCTGCGGCGGGTTCACGGGCGGCGGCAGCCACAACGCGGCGTGGGCGATCTCGTCGGGGCAGTGGGCCGGCGAGGGCGCCGCCCTGTTCGCGCGCAACGTCGGCGCCCGCGGCGGCCAGCGCCAGGTCTCGGGCGCGGGCCGCGCGGCGCTGCCGGCGGCCGGCGGGGCGAGGCAGCTCGACACCGAGGGCGTGATCCGCGCGGTGCAGGGCGAGGTGTTCCCGTACGACAAGAACCTCTTCCGCACCGAGCGCGGGCTCGCGACGTCGCTCGATCGGCTGGACTCGCTGTGGCGCGACGTGCGCCAGGCCGGCCCGGCGGCGGCGGACGCGCGCGAGGCCGTGCGCGCGCGGGAGAGCGCGGCGATGGTCGCCACCGCCCGCTGGATGTTCAACGCCGCGCGCGCCCGCACCGAGACGCGCGGGATGCACAAGCACACGGACCACCCGTCGCTCGATGCGGCGCAGCAGCGGCGGCTGATCACCGGCGGGCTCGACCGCGTGTGGGTGCGCGCCGAGGGGCCCGCGCCGGCGCCGGCGCTCGCGGCGGCGGAGGCGAGCGCGCCATGATCGAGCTCGTCAGCGAGGCGCGGTGCATCGGGTGCGATCTCTGCGTCGAGGTGTGCCCCACCGACGTGTTCGATCGCGTCCCGGGAGGCGCGCCCGTCATCGCCCGGCAGCGCGACTGCCAGACCTGCTTCATGTGCGAGGCCTACTGCCCGGTGGACGCGCTCTACGTGGCGCCCCAGGCGGAGCAGCCGGTCCCGGTGGACGAGGCGCAGCTCTCCGCGTCGGGGCTGCTCGGGAGCTACCGGTCCGCGGTCGGGTGGGGGACCCGGCGCAAGCCCGGCGCCGCCGCCGACCAGACCTTCCGCGTGCTCCAGGTCGCGCGCGGCGGCTGACGCGAAATTTCCACCCCAGCCCCACTCGCTCTCTGGATGAGCCGGTCCGGGGGCGATCCGCTACTGCACTTCCGTGCGCTCCCTCAGCCGGGTCGAGGAGCCGGCGGCGCTCCGTGAGGCCTCCGCCGGCGTGGGACGGTGTCGTCTCGACTGGCATCTATGCAAGAGCTCTCGGAAATCCCCGGGGAGGCTCGCCGCGATGCCCGCCGGCAGCGCGCGATCCGCTCCTTGCACCGGAGACATGGGCTCTGTACTGTGGGCCATCCGCGCGAACGGTGTGCGGGACCATGAGCCCCCGGAGCGATGCCGTAGTGCGCCGAGCCAGCGTTGCCATCGCCCCTGCGGAGGCAGAGCGGGGCGGTCCCGACGACAGCGCGGTGGTGCGGGCGCTCGTCGCGGGGGAGCCGTGGGCGGCGGCGGCGGTGTGGAACCGGCACGCGCCGAAGGTGTTCCGGATCGTGGCGCGGGTGCTCGGGCCGGGCGCCGACGCCGAGGACCTCACCCAGGAGGTGTTCGCGAGCGTCTTCTCCAAGGTGTCCGGGCTGAGGGATCCGGACGCGCTCGGGAGCTTCATCGTGTCGGTCACCTTGCGGATGCTCAAGTGGGAGCTCCGGCGGCGGCGCGTGCGCCGGATCCTCCTGCTCTCGGAGGGCGCGGAGCTCCCCGACCATCCGGTCGATCCGGTGGACAGCGAGGCGCGCGAGGCGCTCGGGCGCCTCTACGCGATCCTCGACACGCTGAGCGCGGACGACCGGACCGCGTTCGTGCTCCGGCACATGGAAGGAATGAACCTGCCGGAGATCGCGGAGGCGGTCGGCGTCTCGCTGGCCACCGTCAAGCGACGGCTCAGCCGGGCCACGGAGCACGTGTCGTCGCGGGTGGAGCACGACACGTCCCTCGCCGCCTACTGGACGAAAGGGAAGGCGCGAGATGAGCTTTGACGAGGAGAAAGAGCCGGCGCTGAGCCCGAAGGCCGCGCAGCTCGTCGAGCTCGCCCGCGGGTCGCTCGGCACGATGTCGCACCAGCAGCGCACGCGAGGGCTGCTCCGTGTCACGGAGAGGGCCGCGACGCGCCGGGCGCTCTGGCCATCGCCCCTCCGGGCGGGGGCGCTCTCGCTCGCCGTGGCCGCCGCGGGCGTGCTCGCCTTCAAGGGGTGGCAGCGACGGGCCAGCGCCGACCTGCTGTCCTACGAGGTCGAGGGGGGCACCGCGCTGCAGGACGGCTCTCTCGAGGCGGGCACGTCGAGCCGCCCGACGGTCCGGTTCTCCGACGGCACCGAGGTCGAGCTGGCCGAGGGGGCGCGCGCGCACATCGCGTCGGTGACCCGGCAGGGCGCGCGGGTCGCGCTCGACAAGGGCGAGGTCCACGCGCGCGTGGTCCACCGGTCGGAGACAGAGTGGCTGTTCGACGCCGGGCCGTTCGTGGTGACCGTGACCGGGACGGCCTTCGCGCTCGCCTGGGCGCCGGAGGACGAGCGCCTCGATCTGCGGCTCGAGAACGGCGCCGTCGCCGTCAGCGGGCCGCTGTCCGGCGCGCCGATCGCGATGCGCGCGGGGCAATGGCTGACGATCCGGCTGCGCACGGGGGAGGTGTTGCTCCGCGCGCTCGATCCGCAGAAGGGCGCGAGCGCGCCGCCCGGCGCCGCCCCGCCGCCCTCCGAGGGCGCCGGCGTCGAGGGCGCCGGCGTCGAGGGCGCCGGCGTCGAGGGCGCGCCCGGCGCCGAGCCGGGCACGGCGGACGCGGCCCCGCGCACGGCGGCACCCGCGGCCGAGCCGAAGCGCGACTGGGCCGGCAAGCTCGCGGCCGGCAAGCTCAATGACATCGTCGGCGAGGCGCAGCGCCGCGGGATCGACGCCGCCCTCGCGGAGAGCAGCAGCGAGGAGCTCTCGGCCCTCGCGGACGCGGCGCGCTACACGCGGCGGACCGACCTCGCGCGGCGGGCGCTGCTCGCCCAGCGGCGGCGTTTCCCCGCGACGCAGCGGGGCAAGGAGGCGGCGTTCCTGCTCGGCCGCCTCGCCGAGACCCAGGAGGGAGGCGCCGCGGCGCTCGCCTGGTTCGAGACCTACCTGAAGGAGGCTCCGCAGGGCGCTTATGCCTCCGAGGCGCTCGGGCGCAAGATGGTGATCGTGCGGCGGCTCCACGGCGACGCGCAGGCCGAGATCGTCGCGCGGGAGTACCTGCGCCGGTTCCCCGGCGGCACCTACGCGCAGGCGGCGCGGGCGCTCGCTCGGGCGCCGTGAGGTCCGCGCGGGCGCAGGCGCTGGCGGGGGCCTTCGCGCTCCTCCTCCTGTTCGTGTTCTTGGCGAGCCCCGCGGCGTCGGCCGAGCTTCCGCGCGTGGTCCTCGTGCGGCCCAGCGCCGCCGACCCGTCGATCTCGGAGGCGCTCATCCGCATCCGCGGGGAGCTCGTCGCCGATGGATTCGACGTGGAGCTCCTCGACTCCCAGTCGGCCTCCGCCCCCCTGCCGGCGATGGACGACGCCGGGCAGCTGGCCGGCTCCGCGGCCCTGATCGGGCTGTTCCTGGCGCCGGACGGTCAGTCCGCCGAGCTCTGGGTGGCCGACCCGCTGACGCACAAGACGCTCGTGCGGCGGATCGACACGCGCGGCGAGGCGCAGGCGCACATCGCCGAGGTGCTCGCGGTGCGCGCCGTCGAGCTGCTCCGCGCGAGCCTGCTCGAGCTCCTGATGTCCTCGCGGCGCTCCGCCGCGCCCGCCGCCGCGCCGCTGCCGCCGCCGCCGCCGCCGCGCGAGGTGAGCCTGCAGGTACCTCCACGGGCAGAGCGGCCGCCCGACCCGCCGCGCCGCTCGATGTGGGGCGTCGAGCTGGGGGGCGGCCTCCTCGCGAGCCCGGGCGGAATCGGCCCGGCGTTGCTGTGGGTCGCGCGCCTGCGCGTCGCGCCGCTCGGCCCGCGCGGTCCGCTCGAAGCGCGTCTGTCGCTCGCCGGGCTCGGGACGGCGCCGCGCGTCGCCGGGCCGCAGGGCAGCGCGGCCGTGCAGCAACGGTTCGGGCTCGTCGAGCTCGCGGCGCACCCCTGGCCCGAGCTGCGCTTGCGCCCGAGGTTCTCGGCGGGCCTCGGGGCGCTCCACGTCGGCGTCGACGGCGAGGCATCGTGGCCGTACCGGGGGGGCCACAGCGCGACCTGGGCGTTCGCCGCCGACGCCGGCGCCGGCGTCGAGCTCGGGATCGTGAGGCGGCTCGACGTCGTCGTCGAGGCGCACGCGCTCGTCGCGCACCCGTATCCGGTGGTCCGCTTCGTCGAGACCGAGGCGGCGCGCGGCGCGCGCCCGGCGCTGCTCGGCAGCCTCACCCTCGTGGGGTGGCTGTGATCACTCGAAGGACGAGCGGCGTCGCGCCGGGCGTCATGGCTCCGGGCCGCTGGTGGCGCCCGTGCCGCTGTCGGTGCCGGTTCCGACCGGGTTCAGCCTGAACTGCTGGCTGGCGCCGCCGTTGGGAGCCCTCTGGACGAGGGCGGTGCCGTCGGCGGGCGGGGAGCCGTAAGCGTCGATGACCTTGCCGCTGAGGCGCGACGTGATGCGGACGGCGCCGCCGCCGACCTCGGTGACCGACCATTGCTGGTTGGGGTTGCCGTGGCAGGTGTACTGGACGATGACGGCGCCGTCGGCGGTCGACCCGCTGCGGACGTCGAGGCATTTGTCGCTGCTGACGTTGCGGATCCGGTAATACCCGCCGTCCACCGCCTCGAAGCGGAACTGCTGGTTGGTGCCGCCGTTGCAATTCCAGAGCTGCAGGACGATATCGTCGGCCGTGGACACGCTGGCGTCGACGTCCACGCAGCGCCCGCTCTGGACGCCGACCAGGGTGTAGGGGGTGTCCGTCGAGATGTCCGCCTCGACCTCCGCCGGGACGGCGTGCTGGGAGAGCTCGGCGATCTCCGCCGGGGCGAGCGCTCGGCCGTAGATCGCGATGTCGTCGACGTCCCCGACGAGGAGCCGACCCTCCTGCGGCCATCGACCGACGTAGAGGCTGGTCGGGCCGGGCGAGATCGTCTTCTCGATGGGCATGGTCCTGTGGAGGCGCCCGTCGATGTAGAGGCTCATGGCGAGCGCCTCGCCGTCGACGACCCCGGCGGCGTGTACCCAGCGCTGGAGCTCCAGGCAGGAACACAGGGCGCTGTGGTAGTCGCTGATTTCGGGCCCCTTCCAGAACCCGAAGTGGATACCCAGCGCCTCGTGGCCGTAGTCGATGTTGAGCTCCCATCCGCCGGTGTTCTCCGTGCTGATCACGGTCCTCAGGGTGTCGTCGGCAGGGGGCTCGTCGGTCAGCACACGAACCCACGCCGAGACGGTCCAGCTCGAGGTGGCGTTCGGGAATTCGCCCACCGTCATGAACTCGCCCTCATCGAAGTGCAGCGCCCGCCCGAAGCGGCCGTCCTCCACCCACGTGCCGCCGGTGAGCACGCCGTCGCGCCCGTTGCCGGACCGATCGGTCACGACCGTCCCTTCGCCCTCGTCGAACGTCCAGTAGGCGACGAGGCCCTGGGCCAACGTCGTCGGCGTCAGGTCGACGGCGTCGAGCGGCGCCTTCTCGCAGGACGCGATTCCGAGCGACGCGACCGCGGCCACCCAGCGGCGCGCCGCGCGGCCGCCAGGCGCCGCCGCGGCGCTCGGCGTCGCGGCGGGGCGCCGGCGCGGGGGCTGCGTGGTCGAGCGCGTCCTCATTAGATCTTCACGCATAGCAGGTGAACGGAGAGAGCGTAAGGTTCGCCAGTCGGGCTCGATCCAGGGAGTCCAGCCTACCTCACGTTCGGGACCTGCCGCCGCGCGTCGAGGTGATCCGCCGCCTCGCGGACGCCGGGAGCAGCCCTCCTCGTTCCTCAGCGGCGCGACGGCGCGTTCTCGTTTGGTGCGAAACTTCCGCTCTGTCGAGAAAGCGCGCGACATGCAGACGCGAGGTGATTGATTTGGAGATGATGTCGCCACGTGGTCGGGACAGACGCTCTCGATCGCGACGACCGCCGGGGGCACCCGGAGCCGGACGACGAGGGTTGCGCGAGGTGTTGCATGAAACGATCGGCCTTCTTGATCTGCTTTTCTCTCGCCGCCGGGCTGCTGGCGTGCGGGTCGAGTGAACCGGGCTCCAGCGGAGCCGACAACACGGGCGGCTCGGGCGGGGACGGCGCCGGAACGAGCGGCGCGGGCGCGGGCACGCCCGCCGGCGGCGGCGGCGCGGGTACGCCGTCCGGCAGCGGCAGCGGCAGCGGCGGCGGCGGCGGCGGCGTCGGCGCGGGCGCGCCGTCCGGCAGCGGCGGCGCGGGCGCCGGCGGCGACGCGGGCGGGCCGACGGGGTTCGCCCAGATGGAGGATCTCGACCGCGGCGTCGTGGCCGTCCCCACGGACGGCGGCATCTACGTGGGCTGGCGCCTGTTCGGCTACGATCCCGACGACATCGCCTTCAACGTCTACCGCGACGGCGCCAAGGTCAACGACGCTCCCATCGCGGACTCCACGAACGTCGTGGACCAGGACGGCAGTCCGGGCGCGGTCTACACGGTGCGCGCCGTCGTCGGCGGCGTCGAGCGAGCCGCGTCGGAGGGCGTGTCCGTGTGGCGGGACGGGGCCCTGTCGATCCCGACGGAGGCGCCGCCGGCGGGCGACGGCTACACGTACTCGAGCGGCGACGGCAGCGTCGGAGATCTGGACGGCGACGGGCGGTACGAGCTCGTCGTCAAGTGGGACCCGTCGAACCTCAAGGACAACTCGCAGGCTGGCCGCACCGGCAAGACCTATCTCGACGCCTACTCGCTGGGCGGCGAGCGGCTCTGGCGCATCGACCTCGGCGTGAACATCCGGGCCGGGGCGCACTACTCGCCGTTCCTCGTCTACGACCTCGACGGCGACGGGAAGGCGGAGGTGGCCGTGAAGACGGCGCCGGGGACGCGCGACGGCACGGGCGAGCACCTCCGCAAGGGGCCCGCGGCGAACGACGACGACAGCAAGGACTACCGCAACAACGACGGTTATGTCTTGACCGGCCCGGAGTACCTCACCGTGTTCTCCGGGGAGACCGGCGCCGAGCTCGCCACGACCGAGTTCCAGGTGGGGCGCACCGACCCGTGCAGCTGGGGCAACAACGAGTGTTACGGCAACCGCGTCGACCGCTTCGTCGGCACCATCGCGTTCCTCGACGACACCGGCCGCCCGAGCGTGGTGTTCGGCCGCGGCTACTACGCGCGCACGACGCTCTCGGCCTGGAACTACCGCGACGGCGCGCTCACGAACCTCTGGACGTTCGACTCGAGCTCGAGCCGCGAGAACGGGCGCTTCGCCGGCAAGGGCGTCCACTCGATCAGCGTCGCGAACGTGGACGACGACCCGCAGCAGGAGATCATCAACGGCGGCGCCACGTTCGACAACGACGGCACCGGCCTCTGCGCGGTGGACTACTACGCTCACGGCGACGCGCTGCACGTCACCGATCACATCCCGTCGCGCCCCGGCCTCGAGGTGTTCCAGCCGTACGAGGGCGGCGACTCGCCCGCCTACGCGATGCGCGACGCGCGCACGTGCGAGGTCCTCTGGCGGGGCCCGGGCAACGGCGGCGAGGAGGGCCCCGGCCGGGGCGTGGCGGCCGACGTCGATCCGCGGAGCCCGGGCAGCGAGGCGTGGGTCAATAACAGCCAGCTCTTGAGCGGCGCGGACGGCGACGCCATCGGGAATCGCCCCGCGTCGTCCAACTTCCTCGTCTGGTGGGACGCGGATCTGAGCCGGGAGCTGCTCGACGGCAACAGCATCCGCCAGGCCGACGGACAGGGCGGCAACTTCACGGCCGAGGGCTGCACCGCGAACAACGGCACAAAGAGCAACCCGACCCTCAGCGCCGACATCCTGGGCGACTGGCGCGAAGAGGTGATCTTCCGCTGCGGCAACTCCCTTCGCATCTTCACCACGAGCCGGGTCGCCACGAACCGGATCCCCACGCTGATGCACGATCCGCAGTACCGCGTGGCCATCTCGTGGCAGAACGGCGCGTACAACCAGCCGCCGCACCCGAGCTTCCACATCGGGGAGGGGATGGCGCCCGCCCCGAAGCCGGACATCCACGTCCGCTGAGCGCGGCCGAGGACCGCCGCACGTGCGGCGCACGTGCGGCGTGCGGGCACCCGCACGTGCGCCGCACGAATACGGCGGCGGCCGACACCTGCCAACAGCCGCACGCCTCGCTTTATTGCACGCCATGACAGCGAGATTCCCCGTGCATCCGGCGCGTTGCGCGCGCCGGAGCAGCGTCGGGGCGACGTCGCCCGGGACAGACGCGGTGGCCCTGTACTTGCTTAGACGTAGCTGAGTAGGGGCTTAGGGGCGTACCGGCGACGGCGCGCCCGCCCATGCCCATCCCGCCCCTCCTCATGAGGAGCGCGCCGGAAACCCCACACGCCGGCCGCGCCTGGAACCCAGGCCGAAGGGCGAGCGTGTACCCGAGTCAGAGCAAGAGGTGTTTATGAATCTGATGCGTATATCTTCCTTCCTCACGCGTACCGCTCTCCTGGCGGCGCTTGGCACCGCGTCCGCGGCGTGCATAGAGGGTCCCGAAAATGGTAGTGTCCTCTTCGGTCTCACCCAAGGGTTCACCATAGTCTTCAGGGGAAGGCACACGAATCCAAACGAGGAGATTCGCGTCCAGGTGCTGAGCAATCCTGACACTTCCGATCCCAACAACGAAATCTGGGTGACGATCGGCACCACCCACTCCGCTTCGACCCCCACGAACGAGGGGTTTGGTGACTCGTACGCGTGGTCAGTCAACGGGACCCCCGCGCCGACCGCCGCGCAGCTCGGCCGGTGGCCCCTGGGCGGCCTCCTGCGCTTCCGCGCGCTCGACGAAGCGAACAACACCATGTTGACCTTCGATCATGACAGGGAGCAGTGCTACCAGACGGTAGGTCAGCGCCAGCTGGCGACCTCTGAGCCAGAGGACTGGATCGCCATAGGGGAAGAGTGCCGGAGCGATTTCCCCCAGGCCATCGTGGTCAGCGGCAGTAAGGCGCCGGCGGACCTCGCCACGACGCCGAAATACCTCTCGTTCCAGGAGGGCGCGAACGGGCTCGGCTCCGTGACCGAGACGCAGCAATACTACGCCGCGATCGGCGCGCCGGCCTCCCTCGGTGCCTTCAAGTCACAGTTCGGGTTCGGCGCCGCGGGCTCGGACGAGGTGTCGACCGCCTACTTCAACAAGGGCGATCTCGACGTGGGCCGGGAGATGCACTGCAAATCGTTCCCGTCAGGCGCGAGCACCGGCGTCGCCTGCTACGTGAGCAACTACGGCGACGGCGTGGTCAATTTCGGAGGAAACATCATCACCGCCCTCTCGCGCACGGTGACCGGGGCGCAGTCGGGCGTCCACACCGGCGCGTTCGCCACCGTCGCCATGTGGTACACCCCGCCGATCACGGCCAACAACAGCGTCCGGTTCGTCGTGTATGGTCCGAATGACCTGCGCGTCGATGAGGCGCAGCTCGACACCAAGGGCTTCAACAAGGGCATCCCCCAGAACTGCCTCGTTTGCCACGGCGGTGGCAGCTACGATGCGGTGAACAACCGGGTGGTCGGGGCGAGCACGAGCGAGAACGGCGCGCGGTTCTTGCCGTTCGACCTCGACGCCTTCGGGTTCTCGACCGTGTCCGGCTTCTCGCGCGCCTCTCAGGAGGACAAATTCCGCAAGCTGAACAAGCTCGTGCTCCAGGCCGCGCCCGCCACGACGACCCAGCAGCTCATTCAGGGCTGGTACGCCGCCGGCAGCGTGAACACGGCGGGCACGGTCCAGGACAACTCGTTCATCCCGTTCGAGTGGAACCAGTTCGACGCGGACGCCAAGGTCTACTCGAACGTCGTCGCGCCGTACTGCCGTGGCTGCCACGCCGCCCAGAGCAACAGCACGCTCACCTTCGCCGACCCCGATGACTTCCAGGCGCTGGGAGCCCTGATCGACTTGCGCGTCTGCACGGTGGGCTCCAATCCGGCGAAGAACCACGTGATGCCCAACGCCGAGGTCACGCTGGAGCGGTTCTGGACGAACTCCGCGCGGGCCTACCTCTCCGGGTATCTCGGCAGCCGCGGCACCTGCAAGCCCTAGGAGATGACCATGAAGCGGAAGTGGATGATCACGGGCGTGGGCGTGGGCGCTGCGGCGGCCTTGATCCTGGCCCTCGCAGGGCGGGGGGTGTTCCCGCTGCCGTCGAAGCACCGCACGGTGTCGTTCGCTCCGCCGGCGACGGGCGGCAGCGCCGCCGCCAGGCGGAGCAGGGACGCGGCGCACCGGCGTCGCCCGGACGGCGAGGCCGGTGCGACGGCGCTCGCGGCGGCGTCCTCCGCGCCGTCCACGGAGCCCGTCACGGAGCGGGGCGTCGCGCTGGCGCAGCGCATGCGCGACGACATCTGCCAGTGCGAGACCCGGGAGTGCTGGCACCGCACCAGCGCGACCTTCAAGGGCACCATCGGCCTCGCGGTGCCGACGAACGAAGAGGAGACCAAGCTCATCGACGCGGCCATGGGCGAGCTGGCCGCCTGCATCAAGCGCATCGGCGTGGCGGAGGCCCAGGCCGCCGCCGCGCGCGAAGCCGCCGCGGGCGACGCGCCGGAAGGCGGGTAGAGGGCCTCCCCCCGCGCAGCCGCTCGGCGCTCTCTCGCCTCAGGGCGCAGGCGCCGGGTACCCGGCGTCCTGCGTCATCCCCTGGATCCACCGCACGACCGCCTGCACCCCCGCGTCGTCGGCCACCTTGGTCGCGATGCGCGGCATCTGCCCTTCGAAGCCGCGGAGCTGCTGCCGCGCGACGAGCAGGCTGCGCGCCGGATCCCCCGGGCGGATGTCATACCAGTTGGCCGGGTCCGGATTCGTGAGCCCCTCGTACTTCGCGTTCTCCGCAGGGCGTTTGTTGAGCCCCGTCCGGGCCGCGTCCGTCATCATCACGCTGCCCAGCTCGTTCGCCTCGAGCCGCAGGTACAGCCCCGTGTCGCGGGCCGGCGCGTCGGGCAGCTCGTTGTGACAGCTCACGCCGCAGTTCGCGTGCAGGTAACCGAGCGCCTGGCGCTCCACGTCGTTGCCCGGGATCGTCAGGGCGAGCTGGCTCCCGTCCTCGACCAGGCCGTCCTCGACGAGGCCGAGCTCGACCAGCTTCTCGCGCGTGATCCCCTCGGCGCCTGGGCCGAGCATCAGCGCGTCCCAGCCCAGGACGAAGTCGGCGCGGCACGAAGAGCAACCCGACCCTCAGCGCCGACATCCTGGGCGACTGGCGCGAAGAGGTGATCTTCCGCTGCGGCAACTCCCTTCGCATCTTCACGACGAGCCGGGTCGCCGCGAACCGGATCCCCACGCTGATGCACGATCCGCAGTACCGCGTGGCCATCTCGTGGCAGAACGGCGCGTACAACCAGCCGCCGCACCCGAGCTTCCACATCGGGGAGGGGATGGCGCCCGCCCCGAAGCCGGACATCCACGTCCGCTGAGCGCGGCCGAGGAGCGGCGCACGTGCGGCGCACGTGCGCCGCACGTGCGGCGTGCGGGCGCCCGCACGTGCGCCGCACGAATACGGCGGCGGCCGACACCTGCCAACAGCCGCACGCCTCGCTTTATTGCACGCCATGACAGCGAGATTTCCCGTGCATCCGGCGCGTTGCGCGCGCCGGAGCAGCGTCGAGGCGACGTCGCCCGGGACAGACGCGGTGGCCCTGTACTTGCTTAGACGTAGCTGAGTAGGGGCTTAGGGGCGTACCGGCGACGGCGCGCCCGCCCATGACCATCCCGCCACTCCTCATGAGGAGCGCGACGGAACCCCCCGCGCCGGCCGCGCCTGGAACCCAGGCCGAAGGGCGAGCGTGTACCCGAGTCAGAGCAAGAGGTGTCTATGGATCTGATGCGCATATCTTCGTTCCTCACGCGTTCCGCGCTCCTGGCGGCGCTTGGTACCGCGTCCGCGGCGTGCATGGAGGGTCCCGAAAATGGTAGCGTCTTCTTCGGCTTCACCCAAGGGTTCACCATAACCTTCTCAGGAAAGCACACGGATCCAAACGAGGAGATTCGCGTCCAGGTGCTGAGCAATCCTGACGCTCCCAATCCCACCAACGATCCCAACAACGACATCTGGGTGACGATCGGCACCACCCACTCCGCTTCGACCCCCACGAACCAGGGGTTGGGTGACTGGTACGAGTGGTCAGTCAACGGGACCCCCGTGCCGACCTCCTCGCAGCTCGGCCGGTGGCCCGAGGGCGGCCTCCTGCGCTTCCGCGCGCTCGATGAAGAGGGCCACACCATGTTGACCTTCGATAAGGACAGGGAGCAGTGCTACCAGACGGTAGGCATGCGCCAGCTGACGACCGATGAGCCGGAGGACTGGATCGCCATAGGGGAAGAGTGCCGGAGCGATTTCCCCCAGGCCATCGTGGTCAGCGGCAGCAAGGAGCCGGCGGACCTCGCCCAGACGCCGAAATACCTCTCGTTCATGGAGGACGAGAGCGGGCTCGGCTCCGCGACCGAGACGCAGCAATACTACGGCGCGATCGGCGCGCCGGCCTCCCTCACCGCCTTCAAGTCACAGTTCGGGTTCGGCGCCGCGGGCTCGGACGAGGTGTCGGCCGCCTACTTCAACAAGGGCGATCTCTGGGTCGGCCGGGAGATGCACTGCAAATCGTTCCCGTCAGGCGCGAACACCGGCGTCGCGTGCTACGTGAGCAACTACGGCGACGGCGTGGTCAATTTCGGAGGAAATGTGCTCACCTCTCTCCAGCGCACGGTGACCGGGGCGCAGTCGGGCGTCCACACCGGCGCGTTCGCCACGGTCGCCATGTGGTACACCCCGCCGATCACGGCCCACAACAGCGTCCGGTTCGTCGTGTATGGTGCGGATGACCTTCCCCTCCCTCAGGCGCAGCTCGACACCAAGGGCTTCAACAAGGGCATCCCCCAGAACTGCATCGTTTGCCACGGCGGCGGCCGCTACGATGCGGCGAACAACCGCGTGGTCGGGGCGAGCGCGACCGAGAACGGCGCGCGGTTCTTGCCGTTCGACCTCGACGCCTTCGCGTTCTCGAACGTGTCCGGCTTCTCGCGCGCCTCTCAGGAGGAGAAGTTCCGCAAGCTGAACAAGCTCGTCCTCCAGGCCGCGCCCGCCACGACGACCCAGCAGCTCATCCAGGGCTGGTACGCCGCCGGCAGCGTGAACACGGCGGGCACGGTCCAGGACAACTCGTTCATCCCGTTCGAGTGGAACCAGTTCGACGCGGACGAGAAGGTCTACACGACGGTCGTCGCGCCGTACTGCCGCGCCTGCCACGCCTCCCAGAGCAACAGCGGGCTCACCTTCGCCCACGCCGATGACTTCGCGGCGCTGGGACCGCTGATCGATTTCCGCGTCTGCACGGTGGGCTCCAATCCGGCGGCGAACCACGTGATGCCCAACGCCGAGGTCACGCTGGAGCAGTTCTGGAAGAGCTCCGCGCGGGCCTACCTCTCCGGGTACCTCGGCAGCCGCGGCACCTGCAAGCCCTAGGAGATGACCATGAAGCGGAAGTGGATGATCACGGGCGTGGGCGTGGGCGCTGCGGCGGCCTTGGTCCTGGCCCTCGCAGGGCGGGGTGGTTTCTCGCTGCCGTCGAAGCACCGTACGGTGTCGTTCGCTCCGCCGGCGACGGGCGGCAGCGCCGCCGCCAGGCGGAGCAGGGACGCGGCGCACCGGCGTCGCCCGGACGGCGAGGCCGGAGCGACGGCGCTCGCGGCGACGTCCTCCGCGCCGTCCACGGCGCCCGTCACGGAGCGGGGCGTCGCGCTGGCGCAGCGCATGCGCGACGACATCTGCCGGTGCGAGACCCGGGAGTGCTGGCACCGCGCCAGCGCGACCTTCAAGGGCACCATCGGCCTCGCGGTGCCGACGAACGAAGAGGAGACCGAGGTCATCGAGGCGGCCATGCGCGAGATGGGCGCGTGCATCAAGCGTATCGGCGCGGCGGAGGCCCAGGCCGCCGCCGCGCGCGAAGCCGCCGCGGGAGAAGCGCCCGAGGGCGGGTAGAGGGCCTCCCCCCGCGCAGCCGCTCGGCGCTCTCTCGCCTCAGGGCGCAGGCGCCGGGTACCCGGCGTCCTGCGTCATCCCCTGGATCCACCGCACGACCGCCTGCACCCCCGCGTCGTCGGCCACCTTGGTCGCGATGCGCGGCATCTGCCCTTCGAAGCCGCGGAGCTGCTGCCGCGCGACGAGCAGGCTGCGCGCCGGATCCCCCGGCCGGATGTCGTACCAGTTGGCCGGGTCCGGGTTCGTGAGCCCCTCGTACTTCGCGTTCTCCGCAGGGCGCTTGTTGAGCCCCGTCCGGGCCGCGTCCGTCATCATCACGCTGCCCAGCTCGTTCGCCTCGAGCCGCAGGTACAGCCCCGTGTCGCGGGCCGGCGCGTCGGGCAGCTCGTTGTGACAGCTCACGCCGCAGTTCGCGTGCAGGTAGCCGAGCGCCTGGCGCTCCACGTCGTTGCCCGGGATCGTCAGGGCGAGCTGGCTCCCGTCCTCGACCAGGCCGAGCTCGACCAGCTTCTCGCGCGTGATCCCCTCGGCGCCTGAGCCGAGCATCAGCGCGTCCCAGCCCAGGACGAAGTCGGCGCGCCCGGAGTGGCACTCCTTGCACTGATCGCGGTTCGGCACCGTGTGGCCGGTGGCGTAGAGGTCGGGCACGCCGAAGTCGTTCTGCATCTGGATGGCCTGCCGCTCGTCCTCGGACCAGACGTAGCTCGTGTAGACCCAGCCGTCGGGCGTCTTGCGCAGCAGGCGCGTCTCCGCGAGGCGCAGCGCGCCGTCAGCGCCCTTCACGCGGAACTCCTTCCAGAACTGCGTCCCGTCGGGGTAGACGAAGGCGTCCGGGTCCTTCGCGTTCACCCGCTGCCCCTCCGGGATCTGGACGAAGCGCCGCTTCTCGGCGCCGTCGCTCCAGAGCTCGTGGGCAGGCTTGTACTCGAGCACGCCGCACGCGAGCTCGCGCCGGTCGAAGTCGCCGTAAAGGCCCGTGCAGCGCAGGTCCTTCGGGAGCACGCCGTCGAGCGGCGCCGCGCAGTCCACGCCCTCGGGCGGCGCGAACTCCACGCAGGCCGCGCCGTCGGGCTGCGCGTCGGGTCCGGCGTCGACCTCGGGCGCGCCCGTCCCCCCTTGCGGCTCGGGCGTGTCTTCTCCGCCCCCCGGATTACACCCCGCCGCGATCAGCAGCGCGCCAATGACAGAACCGTTCTTTACGACACGAAGAAGCATGCGCGCATGGTGCCACAGAAAAGGAGCAGAGTGGAGCGTAGATGCGCTGTTGCCGCAGAAAAGGAGACCAGAGGGCGCGACCCACGAGTCCTTCATGGAGCATCGCCCCGCCCGGCCGCTCAGCGAGGAGAGCCATCCGTAGCGCGGCGTTCACGGCGGGATTTTGGCCTCGAAAGGTCGATTTTTTGGCAGCTCGATCGGAAAATTGCATTTGAGTTGTAGGGAAACCGCTGTTGCTGGGGCGCGCAACGAGTCACGCGCAGGTGTGATCAGAACCCCGGCACCAGGGAATATAGAGCTCCATCAAGGTTCCTTGGATGAGGGACGTCACGCTCCGAACACTCGGAGCCGTGACCTCGGCTTCTCCGTTCCTGTCACGCTCGCCGCTATCCAGTCGGCTCACCACGCGACGCTCCACACATCGAGTTACGAACCGCAGATTCGAGCGGGCGTCGCCCCCGAGAGGGCGATCGGCCGGGCCGCCGCCGCGGCGCGGCGCCTTGCTCGACGCGCAACACGCGCTGCTGCCGGCGTGCTGATGGCGCAGCAGCGGCGGGCAGCGCGCCGCGGAAAAACGCGGCGATGGGCCGGGCACGGGCCGTGCAATCCAGCGCCGGCCGACGAGCGGAGCGGGGCGTCGCCCGCGGAGCCCGCTCGCGAACCCCTCACCCGGAGCCATCGCATGAGTGGACTCAGTCTCGCCTTCGACACGCCCCAGCTCGCCCAGCAGTACGAGGTGCGCAGCGCCGAGCGGCAGTTCGTGAACGGCCAGCGGCTCGTCGCCGCGCTCGGCGTCCGCGCCGGCGAGCGCGTGCTCGACATCGGCAGCGGCACCGGGCTGCTCGCGGAGCACGTGGCGGGCATCGTCGGGCCGACGGGCAAGGTGCTCGGGATCGACCCGCTGCCGCTGCGCGTCGAGATCGCCCAGCGCAAGGGGAAGGAGAACCTCTCGTTCCAGGTCGGCAACGCCTACGCGCTCGACGGGCTCCCCTCGGGCAGCTTCGACGTCGTGTACCTCAACGCCGTGTTCCACTGGCTCCCCGAGAAGACGGAGCCGCTCAAGCAGATCCACCGCCTGCTCAAGGCGGGCGGCCGGCTCGGGATCACCACGGGCGCGAAGGACCAACCGAACCTGCTGCAGCGGATCAAGCGAGAGGTGCTGTCACGGGCGCCCTACGCGGCTTATCCGGAGTCGCTCGCCGGCACGCCCCACTGGGTCACGGCCGAGGAGCTCTCCGCGCTGCTCGGCGGCGCCGGCTTCACGGTGCAAAAGATCGAGATCCAGGAGAACGTCCACCACCAGCCCGACGGCAACGCCGCCATCGCGTTCTCGCAGGCGAGCTCGTTCGGCAACTTCCTCGGGCACCTGCCCGAGTCGCTGCGGACCCAGGCCACCGAGGACATCAAGCGCGAGCTCGAGGCCTTCCGGACGCCCGAGGGCATCCGGCTCGAGGGCAAGCGGCTGCTCGCCGTCGCGCACAAGCCCGCGTCCCACTGAGCGGCGCCCTCCGGCCCGCCGACATCCACCCTGCGACGCCACCCATGATTCCCATCGGCTGATCCAGCCACGAGGAGAGTTCCGCATGAGCGCCCAAGTGAACACCACCAGCACCAACAATGTCCCCGAGATCGTCCCGCTCGCCGGCCGGATCGGCGCCGAGATCCGCGGCGTGCGCCTCTCGGCCGATCTCGACGCGGCGACCGTGAGCGAGATCCGCAGCGCCTGGCTGCGGCACAAGGTGATCTTCTTCCGGGGGCAGCACCACCTCGACGACAAGAGCCAGGAGAGGCTCACGGAGATCTTCGAGGGCAAGCCCGTCGCGCACCCGACGGTACCCGTCGTGCAGGGCACGAGCTTCATCCACGAGCTCGACTCGCGCCACAGCGGCCGCGCCGACTCGTGGCACACGGACGTGACGTTCGTCGACGCGTACCCGAAGGCGTCGATCCTCCGCGCGCTCGTGATCCCGCCCTACGGCGGCGACACGGTCTGGGCCAACACCGTCGCGGCCTACGAGGATCTCTCGCCCGTGCTGCGCGACCTGGCCGACAAGCTGTGGGCCCTGCACAGCAACGAGTACGACTACCAGGCGCGCAAGCCCAAGGCCACGGCGGAAGACGTGCGCCGCTTCCAGGAGGTGTTCACGTCGACCGTCTACGAGACCGAGCACCCCGTCGTGCGTGTCCACCCGGAGACGGGCGAGCGCTCGCTCCTGCTCGGGCACTTCGTGAAGAAGATCCTCGGCGTCTCGTCGCACGACTCCGCGCACCTCTTCCAGGTGCTGCAGGATCACGTCACGCGCCTCGAGAACACCGTGCGGTGGCGCTGGTCCGTGGGCGACGTGGCCATCTGGGACAACCGCGCCACCCAGCACTACGCCATCAACGACTACGGCGACCACCACCGCGTGGTGCGCCGGGTGACCGTCGACGGGGACGTGCCCGTCAGCATCGACGGCCGGCGCAGCGCCACCCGCTCCAGGACGCCGCGCGCGTCCGCGGCGCGGAACGAGAACGCCGCAGCCGCCCCGGCCGTGGCCACGGCGTAACGTCGCCGCAGCGGGGGTCGGCAGGGCGGCGACAGCGCCGGCGCTCACCCCCGCCACGAGGAGCGGCGGCGACGTTAACGCCGCCGCTCACCCCTTACCGCGACGAGCGGCGGCTACAGCGCGCCGCCGCTGACCTCGATCACCTGTCCCGTGAGCCAGCGCGAGTCGTTCGACGCGAGGAACGCCACCGTGTCGGCGATCTCCTCCGGCTGCCCCAGCCTGCCCAGCGCGCTCGCCTTGAGGCGCGCCTGGACCGGCGGCGAGTCCACGATGGGCGCGATCATCTCCGTGTTGACGAGGCCGGGCGCCACCGCGTTGACCGTGATCCCGCGGCGGCCGAGCTCGGCGGCGTGGCAGCGGGTGAGCGCCTCGATCGCCGCCTTCGACGCGCTGTAGACCGAGCCGGTCGGGCGCGGGCTCCGCGCGACGATCGACGAGAGGTTGATGATCCGCCCGCCCTCGTCGCCCATGCGGCGCGCCGCCTCCTGGGTCGCGAGGATCACGCTGCGCACGTTGATGTTGAAGATCATCTCGAAGTGCGCCTCGTCGATGTCGCCCAGGGTGCGCGTCGAGTAGACGCCGGCGTTGTTGACGAGGATGTCGAGCCGCCCGTGCTCGGCCGCGGCGCGCTCGAACAGGGCGGTGATCTGCGCCGGATCGGCGACGTCGGCGCGCACCGCCGCGGCGCGCCCGCCGGCCGACCGGATCTCCGCGACGACGCCCTGGGCCGGCTCCTCGCGGTTCACGTAGCTGAGCACCACGGCGGCCCCGTCGCTCGCGAGCCGCTTCGCGATCGCCGCGCCGATCCCGCGTGATCCGCCCGTCACGATCGCCACCTTCCCGCTCAGCTTGCCGCTCATCGTCGCTCCTCGGCCTCCGTGGGCGCGGGAGCATGTCAGAAGGAAAAGAGCCTGTCTATGCGGCGCCGCGCGGCGCCGGCGCGAGCAGCGACGCGACGACGGCGCACCACCCGGCCGCGAGGTTCCGCGCGTCGTAGCCGCCGCCGCCGAGCACGAGGAGCCGGCCGCCGGCGTGGCGGTCCGCGAGCGCAGAGAGGCGCGCGGCGGCGTGGCGCAGCGACGCGGGGCTGAGCGCGAGGTGCGCGAGCGGGTCGCCGGCGAGGCAGTCGGCGCCGCCCTCGAACACCACGAAGGCCGGCTGGAAGCCGTCCACGAACGCCTCGACCTCCGCCCAGGCCTCCAGGAAATCGGCGTCGGTGGCGCCGGCGCGCAGCGGCAGGTTCAGCTTCGTGCCGCGCGCCGCCCCCTCGCCGGCCGCGCTGCGCTCGCCGGAGACGGGCCCCGCGCCGGGGGATGCAGGGGAGTTCGGCCAGAGCGTGCGCCCGTCCTCGTGGATGTCCGCCACGACCACGCGCGGATCGCCGGCGAACGCGGCATAGACGCCGTCGCCGTGGTGAGCGTCGATGTCCACATAGGCGATCGGCCCCGCGAGCCCCTGCTGCGACAGGAAGCTCAGGGCGACGGCGCAATCGTTGTAAAGGCAGTAGCTGCGCGCCTCTCCGGCGTGCGCGTGGTGGAATCCGGCGATGGGCACGAAGGCGCGCCGCAGCTCGCCGGCGAGCAGCCGCCGGCACGCGTCCATGACCGCGCCGACCACGTGGGTCGCGGCGACCTCCACCGTCTCCCGCGCCAGGGTGGGCCCGTGGTCCAGCGCGCCCTCGTTGCGCGCGCAGAGCCGGCGCACCCGCTCGACGTGCGCCGGCGTATGAAACCGGAAGAGATCGGCGTCGCTCGCGGGCGGGGCCTCGATGAGGGCCGCCTCGCGGTCTAGCCCCTGCCGCCGGAGCTCGGCGAGGAAGGCCTCGAGGCGCTCGTGCGGGCGGAACCAGGGCTTCTCTTCGTAACCGTACGCACCGAGCTCCCGGCCGATATAGATCCCGACGCGTGACGCCACAGTGACGAGCATTTCAGCGGGCCACGCCGGCGTCAACGGCGCTCCGGGTGCGCCTTGACGCGCGCCCTGGCGTGCGCTTCATCTGCGACCATGGATCCAGAAAAGCCCGGCGCCGGAGGGGGAGAGAAAGAGCAGAACGCGGCCCAGGTCGTCGTGGTGATGCTGATTGTGGCGTTCGGCGCGCTCGCGCTGCCGTGGATGGTCCTGCGCAAGCTGGAGTCCCGGGCGCCGGCGACCGCGTCGAATGTCCCCGGCGTCACCGCGGAGGAGCTCGCGCAGGGCGGGAAGATCTACTACCGCTCGTGCTCCGGCTGTCATGGGTCGAGGGGGGAGGGGAAGCCCGGCCGGTATCCACCGCTCGTCGGCGCCTCATGGCTGCTCGACGACAAGGAGACTCCGATCCGGGTCACGCTGCTCGGCGTCGCCGGCCCCATCGAGGTGAGCGGCGCGCTGTACAACGATGTGATGCCCAACATGGGCGTCACGCTGTCGGACGAGGACATCGCGCTGGTGCTCACCTACACCCGGTCGAGCTGGGGGAACAGCGCGCCGGCGATCGCGACCGAGGAGGTCGCGAAGGTGCGCGCCTCCCTCGGCGACCGGCTGGAGCCGTGGGCCGGCGGCGCGGCGCTCGCGGAGGCCAGGACGGCGAGCAAGGCGCCGTAGGCGTCGCTGGCTGCGATGCCCGCCGACGGCTTAGGCGGCCGCCGGCGACGCCGATCGCCGCACCGGCGGGCTCGTCAGAGCGCGCTGCCCGTGAGCCGCAGCTCGGAGAGGCCGAAGCGCTTGGCGTAGCTCAGGAAGCGCACGCGCACGTAGCGCGCCTTGAAGCCCGTGTTCGTCGCGGTGGACCAGGTGTTCCACCCGCTCGGCTTGCTGTTCGCGGCCACGGTCCAGCTGCTCGGGCTCTCGGCCGCGTAGCTGATCTCCAGCTCCGCGCCGCTGCCCAGGGTGCCCGTGAAGTACTCGAGCTTCGTCACGTTGTACGCCTTCTTCAGATCGATGTACGCCGACACCGGGTATTCGTTCGAAAAGAGCCACTTGTTGTTCAGCCAGATCGCGCCGTCCTCGTGCCCGATCGCGCCGTCGAGCAGGCGCGACGCCGCCTCGGACTTGCCCTCGTCGACGGCCGTGAAGCAGCTGTTCTTCAGGACGCCGCCGCTGCCCACGCAGGGGTCTTCGCCGCCCGGATCGGGGTCCTCGCCGTCGCCGCCGGGATCGGCGCTGCCGTCGAAGGTGGACCGCACCCAGTCCCACCAGGTCACGGCGTGGGGGTTGCCGGTCTCCGTGCTGTAACCGAACTTCCAGCCGATGTGCCCGAGGCCCGCGCCGCAATACGACGGGCTGCTCGGGTCGTCCCACGCGACGCGGGTGAACCAGTCGTAGGTCGCGTCGCGGGCGACCGGCGCCCGGCTGCAATAGAAGTATTGCTGGACGTTCGACAGCGAGCCGCCCCGGTCGAGCAGGAAGCGCACGTTGCCGTCCTGCGAGCCGATGCCCGCGAGCGGGTCCCCCGAGCTGATGCCCCAGAAGCTGGGGAGGGCGACCAGGGCCGCCGTGTCCGCGGGCGCCACGCAATTGCGCGTGTCGCTGCCCTGGCAGGCCTCGAACCCCGCGACGCCGGCGAAGATCGAGTAGGACGCGATCTCGTGGGGCCGCTTCGAGGCGTACGCGATGACCGGGCCGGAGCCGCCCGAGAGGCCCGTCACGTGGACGGCGCCGGACCGCACCTTGTAGCTGCCTCCGAGCGCGCCGAGCAGCGCGTCCTGCTGCGCGGTGTAGTCGGCGACGAACCCGTCCCTCCAGCCGAGGTAACGCGCGGGCGCCGCGATGATGAGGCCCGCGGGCCGGTAACCGTCCTTGATCTTGCGCGTGATGTCGCAGCAGTCCGAGAACTGGTTCTGCACGCCGCCGTTCTGGCCGTTGCCGTGGTGGAACACGATGACCGGGCAGTCGCCCCCGCCCTCGCCGATCCGGCACCCCGCCGCCGCGTAGACGAGCGCCTCGTGCTTGCCGAGGCTCGATTCGTACGAGAACCGGTCCATGCCCGAGCCCTGGTAGTTCCTCTCGGCCACGACGGCCGCGCTCTCCGCGCTCTCGATGTCCGAGAGCTCGCCGTCGGCCGCCACGCAGGCCGCGAGGGCGAGCGGGCTCGCCGAGACCAGGAGAACAGGAGCGATACGTCGAAGATTCATGATGTCCCTCGTTAATTGAAAGTGTATTTACTAAGAGTGCTTCACACGAGGCCCGGCAAGGCCCCGTCGCAAAACGCCGGATCGCCGAAGGTGTCGAGGGAGAGCCCCATCGCCTGGCAGAGCGAGGTGAGCAGATCGTTGTGGGCCCGGTCCTCGAACTTCAGGTAACGACCCGTCCGGAAGTGGCCGCCCGCGCTCCCCGCCAGCAGGAACGGCATGTTCTGGTGGGTGTGGTAGAACCCGTCCGACAGCTCGTTGCACCAGAGGATCACGGTGTTGTCGAGCACCGTGCTGCCGTCGCGCTCGGGCATTTCTTTGAGGCGGCCGAGGAAATACGCGAGCTGCGACGTGTACCAGCGGTTGATGTCGATCACCTTCTGGGTGACGGCCGGATCGGGCGAGCCGTCCTCCCGGAGGACCTGATGGGACAGCTCGTGGTGCCACTCGGGGGCTCCGACCGAGGTGTGCCGCGCGTTCGACGCGGGAGAGGTCCACTGGAGCGAGCCCACGTGGGTGATGCCGCAGCCGAGCGCGGTCGCGAGGATATCCATCTGGGCGCGCCCGACGTCGGGCAGCTTCTCGTACGAGTCCCAGCCCTCCTCCCAGTCGCCCGGGCTGCCGTGGAGCAGCGCGGGGGGCGCGCACGTAATGCGGGCCTCGAGGCGCGCGTCGAGATCCGCGAGCGCGGCCTCGTGGGCGTCGAGCCGCGCTCGGTCGGCGCCGCCGAGCCGCGGCGCGAGGCGCTGGGCCTCGGCGCGGGCGAAGCGGAGCACCTCGCGGCGGCGGCTCTTCCGGCGCAGGGCGTCCGGATCCACGCTCGCGAGCCCCGCGAACGCCCGGTCGAACGCGGCGCTCGGGTTGTTCTCGGGCGGGACCGGCCGCCCCGGGCCGGCGTACAGGAGGTGGTCGTTCGAGCTCGGGGCCTTGGCGCGCACGCCGAGCTCGAGCGAGGGCAGGTAATCGTCCTGCCCGACGGCGGCGGCGATCACCTGATCGACGCTCGGCCCCGACGCCATCTCGTTGCCCTCGTAGAGCTCGGGGAGCCGGCCGGTGAGCAGCTTCGCGCAGCCGTGGCCGCCGCTCGGGCCCTCCTCGGAGACGCGGATGCTCAGCCCGCGCTCCTTGCGGAAGTCCCCGTCCTCCGGGCCCGAGGCGCCGAAGAGGAGGAGGTGGTCGCGGAACGGCTCCAGCGGCTCGAGGATCGGGCCCAGCTTGAAGTCGCGCTCGCCGCCGGTCGGGCGGAACGCCGACTCGATGGTGCCGTTCGGCGTGAACCACACGACGAAGCGCTTGCGCGGGCCGGTTTGATCCCCGCGCGCGACGCGCCCCGACACGAGCGATCCCAGCGCGCCCGCGAGCAGCCCGCCGAGCAACCCACGCCGACTCATCCTGCGTCCGATCACGGCTCACCTCCCTCGTCGCCCGAGGATCCGGCCACGCGCCGCGTCCGGAAGGCCTCGCTCTTCACGATCCTCACGAGCAGCGACCGGATGTCGCCGCCCTCCGCCTCGAACGCCTCGCCGAGCGACTCGAGCGCGCACGCGTCGCCGCCCGCGCCGCCCCGCCGCACGGCGTACCGGAACCAGTGCTCGACGAAACACGCGCGCGCGTCGACCGAGGAGACGAGCCGCGCGGCGAGCTCGACGCCGCCGTCGACCTCCCCGTCCGCGCCCTCGGTCGCGACGATGGCGCCGGTCGCGTCGATGGGCGCGCCGTTCTCCTCGGCGCGGTAGCGCCCGAGCGCGTCGTACGTCTCCAGGGCGAAGCCGAGGGGATCGATGAGCCCGTGGCAGCCCTGGCAGGCCGGCTGCGAGGTGTGCGCCGCGAAGCGCTCGCGCGTCGTCTTGGCCGGCTCCGCGGCGGGCGTGGGCACGTTGAACTCGACGCTCGGGGGCGGCGGCAGGAGCTCCTGGCAGAGGATCTTCTCGCGCAGGAACACGCCGCGCCGGATCGGATCCGACTGGTCGAACTTGGCGAGCTTCGCGAGCAGCGCCGGCTGGGTGAGCAGCCCGAGGCGCGTCTCCGGGTCGAGCTCGACGGGGGAGAGCTCGTCGCCGAGCTCGCCCTCGACGCCGTAGAGGTCCGCGAGGCGCGCGTTCACGAAGGCGCGGCGGGACGTGAACAGGTCGTCGTAGGTCCCGCCCGACCAGACCGCGTCGTCGAGGAAGGCCTCGAGCGAGGCCTCGAGGTCCTGGGCCAGCGCGGCGTCGAGCTCCGGGTAGGCCTCCGGGTCGCGGTTGATGGCGCCGATGTCGTCCACGCCGAGGAGCTCGCGGAAGAACGCCGCGGTGGTCTCGCGGGCGCGCGGGTCGTCGAGCATGCGGCGCGCCTCGGCCTCGACGTCCTCCGGCGTGCGCAGCCGGCCCTCGGCGGCGGCCTGGAAGAGGGCGTCGTCCGGCATCGTGCCCCAGAGGAAGTACGAGAGGCGGCTCGCGAGCTCGTGATCGCGGAGGGTGATGACGTCGCCGGGCGCCGCGCCCTCGTCGTCGGGCCAGTGGTAGAGGAACTGCGGCGAGACGAGCGCCGCCTCGATGACGAGGCCGACGCCCTCGAGGAAGGGCCGCGCGCCGCCCTCGCGCGCGGCGCGGTAGACGCCGAGCAGCGCGGCCTCCTCGGCGGCCGCGATCGGCCGGCGGAAGGCGCGCGCGCCGAACGTCTGCACGAAGGCGCGGGCGCAGGCGTCGTCCTCGGTCGCGCAGGGGACGACGCGCTCCGGGTGCTCGAGGGCGCGCGCGGCGAGCGCCTCGGCGGCGCCGTGGAGCTTCTCGACGAGCAGCGGAGAGACGGTGAGCCCGAGGGAGAAGCCCTCGACGGCGTCGTCCGCGGGGAAGCCGCTGGAGGGGCGCGCCTCGTCGGGGTCCAGCGCGAGCAGGTCGACGACGGTGCGGTCGTACTGGTCGCGCGTCAGGTGGGCGAGCGGGAGCGGCGAGGTTTCGCAGGCGGCGCCGGTCGCGGCGCCGGGCTCATCCTCGCCGGCGCCGAGGATGCCGGTGCATCCGCCGAGCAGCGCCGGAGAGGCGAGCGTGAGCCCGGCAAGTCCAAGCGAGAGAAGGAGGGAAGAAGTGCGCATCGTGGGTCCTCAAGGGGCGCCGGATGGCGTCTCGTGAGGACGTTCAGCACGGGCTGTGCCGCCGCTGGATGCGCGAGAAGGACGGGATTCCGGGGGTGAGGGTGACATGGGAGGTCGCGCGCGCCCGCGGGGGCGCGACGTCCGGTGTCACAGGGCGGGGTGGGCGCGACCTCGCGCGTCGCAGGTCGCGGGGCCGCGGCGTGGAAGCGTCGCGGGGAGGCGGCTCCGCGTCGCGACCGCCGGAGCGAGGCGACGGGGCCGGTCGAGCGGGGGAGGCAGCGATGTGCAGTTTTCCAGCGTGGGCGCAGGGTTAGCGCAGGGACTGGTCGCAGCGTTTACGCCGCCGCTGCTGGTGCTCCGGAGGCTCGCATGGCGCGGTGTCGACAAGGTCTCTCGTCGTTCGTGCAAGTCACCGCGGTGGCCCTGAGCCTCGGGCTCTCGGCGTGCGACGGAATCCGCTCGTCGTACGTGCCGACGGCCGGAAGCCCGCGCCCCATGCGCCCGAAGCCGCGCTCGGATCGCCGAGCCTGGAGCCGCTGCTGGCCGAGGCGGAGCGGGACGAACGACAGCACCTGCGCGGTTACGCCGAGCGGGTCCGGCGCGGCGAGGTCGATCCCTGAGGCGGAGCAAGCGCGATCCTTCGCGAAAGCCGCCCTCGGGTCAGCCTTGCTGACGCAACCATGCGCGGATCGCCGGCCGGATGACGTTATCGAAGTGCGCTTCCTTGGCAGCTCGACACCGCTCTCCCTCGGCCTTCATCTCGGCGCGCCGAACCGGGTCGGGCTCGGATTCGTACCTATAGATTCCCCCGCAGATCCAGACCCGCGGGCCTTCAGCCTCGCTGATCGCGCGCAAATGGTCCACGAGCTCGGTTCGCCACTCGTCAGGCGTTGCCGCCACGACCTCGGCGACATTGGCGGGCGTGAGCAAATCGATGAGGCGAGAGACCACTTCGCCCCTCGCCAGCAAGCCGTCGTCCCAGCTCGCGATCACCTCTCGCACCTCTGCGTCAACGGGCATGGGCGAACGGTAGCTCGTCCGGGCCGGCCTGTTCCACGAAGCCGAGCCGCAACAGGCCGGCCAGGCCGCCGATTCACTCCCGCACAGGCTCTTCCAGATCTGCCCCGAAGTGCGCGCGGTACGCCCGCCGCGCGGCCTCGCGCAGCTCGTCGTCGCCGCGGCGCGCCTGCTCCTCGAACGCGAGCGTGTACGCCTCCGGGTCGACATCGCGCGCCCCGGACCGCAGCCTCTTGCCGGCGAGTGTCTCCAGGACGAGCACGGCGACCCGGCGCTCGGCGCCGCCCCGCGCGGCGATCCCGAAGGGGAAGAGGTGCACGAGCGTGAGCTGCGGCGGCGCGTCCCTGGCCGTCATCTCGGCGAGGTAGGCGGAGAGCTCGCGGTTCGCGCGGTCCTGCGCCTCGTCGGCGAAGCCGGCGAGCAGCTCGGCCACGGCGGACGAGAGGGGCAGGGCAGGGCCGTCCACCTGGTGCTGGAGCTCGTGCCGCTCGGTGCCGGAGAGCACGGCCTGCTCCAGCCCGGCGCCGAGCCGCCCGCGCAGCGCGGCGAGCGCGGCGTCGCACCGCGCGAGGGCGCCCGCGTGCGCGCCGTCCGGGCTCGCCGCGCCGTGCAGGCACGTGGCGCCCTCCTGGCCGGCGCGCTCGGCGTACGCGCGGACCTCCGAGCCGAGGACGAGCGCGAAGGGGTCCTGGTCGCGCGAGAAGCCGAGGTGGACGCGGCGGTCGCCCGTCATCGGCTCGACGAGCAGCGTCGCGAAGCGGTCGTCGCCGACCCGGAAGCCGTGCACCTCCTTCACGCGGTAAGGCGTCGTGTAGAACCGGCGCACCGGGCCCTCGGACGAGACGCCGAGGTAGACGGACGCGTCGAGATAGTACGGCAGCTCGGCCCGCCGCGCGGCGTCGTTCACCTCGGCGACGAGCCGGCCGAACACGCGGCCGGAGAGCTCGAGGTCGTCCACCTGGGCGGCGAGCGCCGCGAGCGCCGCCGCGAAGTCGCCGCCGTTCGGCTGCGCCCTGGCGGCCGCGAGCATCTCGCGGCCGTGCGCCTTCGTCATCACCTGGGCCTGCGCCCCCGTGCCCTGCGCGCCGCGCGCGTGAGCGTCGCGCGCGAGGCGCGCCCGCTCCCAGCTCGGCAGGAGCTCGCCGAAGACCTTGTCCCATGCGTCCGTGGGCGCGCCGAGCTTCCAGTCGACGCCCTTCGGCGCGGGGCGGCCGAGCACGAACATCGCGCCGAGCAGCGCCGCGACCGTCGCCGCGGCGGCGCCGGCCGCCACGATCGGCCGCGCGCCCCCCGCGCTGCCGGCGCCGCCCGCGCCAGCGGCAGCATCAGCCCCACCGTAAGATTCCAGCTCGGCTTCAGGCACCGTGACGCCGAGCGCGAGCACCTCGATCGCGGAGGCGAGCACCGCCACGACCGCGGCGAGCAGGAGCGCGAAGAAGGCGACCATGGCCGCCTCCACGCCCCAGCCGCCCGAGAGGAACACGCGGTAGACGAAGAGCAGCATGAGGCCGGGCATGGCCCACACCGCGGCGATCGCGAGGCCCGGGTGCTCGCGCCTCGGCGCGCGGCGCGCGTAGGCGAGGCCGAGCAGCGCGATCGCGAGCGGCCCGAGCACGAAGAGCAGGACCATGGCGTACCCGAGCTGGAAGCGCGCGTCGGGCAGCGTCGCGACGAGCACGACCGCGCGCGCGATCGTCTGCGCGGGGATCTCGCCGCGCGACGGCCACAGGTAGAACACGAGCGCCGCGGCGGCCGACGCGACGAGCAGCGCGCTGCCGGCCCGGCGCGCCCGCGCGTGGAAGCGCAGCACCACGCCCGCCGCCGTGAACGCGAAGACCGCGAGGAACGGCGCCGGCCGCGTGGTCATGCTGTCCGGCAGCGGCAGCATGTCCCACGCGGCGCTCTGGCGGCCGATCCACAGCGCGGCGTTCACGGTCACGAACGCGGCGAGCACGGCGATGGCGCGCGACGTCGGCCGCTCGATCAGCAGGCCGGCGCGGTCCTTCGTGCGCAGGGCGAGGAAGATCAGCCACAAGCCGGCCATCGCGGGCGCGAGCGCGGCGATCTTCGCCGCGGGCGGGAGCTCGGGCAGCACGCTCCACACGAAGATGCCGTGCCCGAAGGCGACCTCGTACGGAACGAGCGCCGACAGCGCGAGCGCGAGGCCGCCGAGCAGGCAGCGCGCGCGCAGGCGCTCGGCCGACATGCGGTAGAACATCGCGGTCGCGGCGCCCTCCTCGCCGGGAGGCGCGCCGGCGCCCTGCGGCGGAGGCGCGCCGGCGCCCTGCGGCGGAGGCGCGCCGGCGCCCTGCTGGAGAGGGACAACGTCGCCGGCTTGCAGCGGGGCGCCGGGCGCGCTCACGGCTCGACCGCCGCGCTCGCGATCCGCGAGACCCACCGCTTCCGCGGGAACACCGGATCGCGGTACCGCACCTCGAAGAGCACGCGCTTCCCGTCGGCCGAGAAGTGCGGCACGCCCTCCTCGGCGGTGCCCTGCGTGAGCTTCTTCACCTCGCCCGTCGCGAGCGTCAGCACCGCGATGTCCGTGCTCCCAGGGCCCTGCGCCACGAACGCGACGCGCGCGGCGTCGGGCGAGAACGTGGGCCACTCCGCGCGGCCTTCGACAGCGTAAACCTTCCGGGTCCACGTCGCCGTGTCGATGACCGCGATCCCGGGCTCGCCGCCGTCGACCACACACACGAGCTTCGCCCCGTCCCTGGACGCGGCCGGATACCGCAGGTCCTCCTCCGGCTTCGCCTTGAACGGGCGCTCGATCGACAGGGGCTGCTTGCTCACGTCGACCAGCGCGAGGTGCCGCGCCTCGTCCGCCTCCGCCTCGGGCACGTAGACGAACGCGAGCCGCTCCTCGTCGAGCCAGGTGAACCCGCCGAGCGACTGGTTCTCGGTGTGCAGGCCGAACACCTCCTTGCCGCCGTCGGTCTCGAGCACCATCAGATCGGCCGGCGCGCCGGGCGCGGGGCGATCGTACGCCGCCACGAACTTGCCGCCCGGGGCGAGCCTCGGGTCCACGAAGCGGTGCTCGGGATCGATGCGCACGCGCTTCTCCTGCCCGGATCGGTCGACGGTCGTGATCGTCTTGGCCCATCCGAAGAGGTCCTCGACCAGCGCGACCCGGTCGCCGTCGCGCTGCGACGAGGGGTACGAGTAGACGTGGTAGCCCCTCCACATCGGCTTCGGGGCGCCGGGATCCGTGGTCGGAGCCGCCTTCTGGTCGAGCGGCCGCCACGCGACGGTCTCCAGCGCCTCGCTGCGGACGAGCTGCTTCGAATGGACCGAGAAGAACACCGACACGTCGGCCGTCTTCACGAAATAGCCGCCCTCCGAGGCGCCCACGAGCAGGTCCTCCGCCGCGGGGTGCGACAGGAACGTCACGCGCCCCTGCTCGTCTGCCTCGACCTCCCGCGCGCGGGATGTGTACGTGTCGCTGGCCCTGCCGAGCTCCGCGGCGCGGCTCTTCAGGAACGTCCGCGCGGGCTGCAGCCGCTCCAGCAGCTTGATGTCCGATCCCTCCGTGATCTCGCGGACCGAGGGGTGGTCCATGAGCTGCGCGATCACGGCGTCGAGCGCCTGCGACGCCATGGAGTCCGCGAGCAGCGCGAGGGCCCGGTCCTTCTTCGTCGCGCCCGAGTAGCCGCGGAGCCGCCCCTCGGTGGACGTGCCCTTCTCGAGGAACGTGAGCGTCACCGGGGCGTCGACCCGGAGCTCGAAGTACCCCTCCTTGACCGGGTGCTCCACGACCTCCGGCGCGAGGCGCGCCTCGATGATGAAGCCGGCGCCCAGCGCCTTCGCCGCCAGCTTCGGATCCTGGGCGCTCTCCAGCGCCTTCATCACCTTCGGGTCGCCGCCCTTCACCGGATCGAACCCGAGCTCGGCGAGCTCCGCGCTGAGCTCGTCGGCGAGCCGCGCCGCCGGCTGCGACCCCTCCCACCAGTACCCGTCGAGGTCGATCGCGACGAGGATGCGCAGCGGATCGGTCGCGGTGAGCGAGCGGAAGACGAAGAAGCCCGCCGCCGCGAGCGCGAGGCCGATCACCGCGAAGACGGGCCAGAGCCGGCGCTTCGGCACGATGGCCTCGAGCGACTCCGGCGGTTCCGGCTCGGGGGCGGGGGGTTGCGCGTCGGTCGGGTTTCGAGGCTCCTCCATGAAACGCGACGTGCCCTATCCGCGCGAGCGCGTAAAGGCGCCCGCAGGATTGAGGTCCGCAGGACATCGTCCTTTATCGCGGCGGCGTCGAGCGGGCGCAACGAAACCCGAGCGCGGGCTCGGCCGCGTTCGGGAGCGCGGTGTTGCGGCTCGCCGCGTGCAGCATCTGGTTCACCGGGCTGAGCGGATCGAGGAAGCTGCCGCCCCGCTGCACGCGGAGATCGCCGGCCGCCGGCCCGATCGGATCGAGCGCCACCGCGGCCGCGTGGTGCCGGTAGGCGTCGCGGTCGTACCAGTCGGCCACCCACTCGGATACGTTGCCGCTCATATCGAGCGCTCCGTACGGGCTTGCGCCGCGGGGGCTCGCGCCGACACGTCGCGGCGCGCCGCCGCATTCGTTGTAGTTCGCCCGCTCGCACGTGGGCTCCTCGTGGCCCCACGGATAGGGCCGTCCGTCGTCGCCGCGCGCCGCTCGCTCCCACTCCGCCTCGGTCGGCAGCCGGGCCTCGCGCCAGGCGCAATACGCCGCGGCGTCCTGCCACGTCACGCAGCCGACCGGCAGATCGTCGAGAGGTCCGAGCGGGCAGCGGGGCGCCGCGCAGCGGCCGGCTGCGACACAGGCGACGTACGCGGCGCGCGAGACCTCCACGCGATCGATGAAGAACGTCGACAGCCGCACGGCGTGCAGGGGCGCGTCGCCCTCGGTGTCATCACACCGCCCGTCGATGGATACATCGCAGCCCATGCGGAACTCGCCGCCGGGGACACGCACCATGCCCGGCTGCGCGATCGAGCAGCCGGCGAGCGTCAGCGCCGCGAGCCCCGCGAGCCACCGTCGCGTCAGATCGTCGTCTGCGTCATGCCGTCGCATGTGACCGGATCCCACCAGATGCTCTCGCCGTTGAACTTCCCGCCGTAGACCGTCGGCAACCCATAGATCGTCCCCGCGGGATGACCGAGGGTCTTCTGGATCATTTGATAGAGCTTGCCCAGGTCGAAGCAGCGCGGATCGCAGCGGTTGCGGGCCGCCTGCTGCACGAAATAATGCGTCGTGATGAACGGGAACTTCCCCGCCTCGAGGGCTGCGAGCAGGTAGAGCCGCTCCACTTCCGCATACTGCTGCGCTGTGTAGGGGGTCGGCAGCTTCTTGGCCTTGCGGCCTCCGAGGCAGTCGCTGCCCGCGTCCTCGACGATCTCGACGTGCGCCGACGAGCTGATCAGGGAGCTGCGCCGGTCGAAGAGCGGCTTGAGCTGCTGGCAGGCGCTGTTGAACAGGTTGCGCCGGTCGCTCACGTCCTTCACCGCCTTCGCGTCCTTCGGGTCCGCCGCGTCCGCGATCACCGACGCGATCCCGGACGCGGCCGCCCTGGCGCACAGGTTGTCGACCGACCAGTACCCGCCGGCGAAGATCTTCCCGGTCCCGGTGAGTTGCTTCACCGTGTTGTCCCGGTACTGCTTCAGCTCCTTGGCGAAGAGCTTCTCCTCTGATTTCGGCAGCAGGTCGGGCCGCTTCGCCAGCGCCTCGTCGAGCGCTGCGTCCCGCGCCGTCGCGTCGGCGGCCTGCCACGCCTGACGCAGGAGCGGCTCGCGCGCGGCCTGCTTCATCACGTCGTCGCCCTGCTCGTCCTCGGTCACCGTCGGGCGGCGCCGCTCGAAGAAGGTGGTGCTGGACACGACCGATGGATTGCTCGCCGGCACCGTCGCCAGGTAGCCCTGGCCGAGCGCCGTGTGCCCGTGGCGGACGAGATCGCCCTTCCGCTTCGCTCCCGGCTCCGGTGAGGCCGTATCGTGGAGCACGAACCGCCGATCGCCTGTCGCCGGTGCTGCTGCGGCGGAACCGCCGGCTGCCGGGCCAGTGCGTGCGACGATAGCCTTCCTGTCCGCCTCCGAGAGCGGGCGCTGGGCCATATTGCCTCCCGGCGGCTGATCCGTGTCCTTGCTCCGCGCCTCCCTGCGGGCTTCCTCCCGGCGAAGCGCGGCCTCGTTCAACGCGTCTTCCGCCATCTGGCGCTCGTCCCCAGAGAGGCCCTCCGGGATAGGGGGCCGCCGCGCGAGCCAGGGGGACGCGCCCGTCTGCTGGATCGTATGGGCCAGCTCGTGCGCCAAGAGGTGACGGCCGCGAGGGGTCTGCGGCTCATAACGGCCCTCGGCGAACACCACGTGTTGCCCGACGGTGTAGGCCAGGGCGTTCACGTCCCGCGCAGACTGCGCCGCGCGCGAGCCGCTGTGCACCCGCACGCGGCTGAAGTCCCAGCCAAAACGCGGCTCCATGAATTGACGAGCGGCCCGATCGAGCGGCTCCCCCGGCGACTGCAGGGTCTCCTGCACGCTGGGGGGAGCGAACGAGCCGACAGGTGAGGAGCCTGCCGATTTCATCTGGAGCTTGTCTTCGTCCTCCTCGGCGCATCCGGAGCATTTCCGCAGGAGCGCTTCGCCACGGACCGTCGCCGCTGGCCCGCTCGTCGCGCGTCGGGGGGCGGGCATGCGCATCACCTTGTCGGCCGCGTCGTCCGCCTCGCGTTCGCACGGGTCGCCTGGAGAGCTGATGGTGGCCTTGCGCTGAAGCGGCGCCGTGACGGAGATCCGGGAGAAATCGAGCGCAGGACGCGGCCCGATGACCGGAGCCCCAGCGGTCTCCACGCCCGCCGCCGGAGCAGCGCGCCCGATGCGCGACCACGCAGCGCTGCTGGGAGCGGGCGAGCCCGGCGCGACGCCGCGCCGCCTCTCCTCGAGCCCCCCTGGCACAGCGACCGATCCGGCGCTGCTCGACGTTGCCCCAGGCCAGAGCGGCTTCGCCGGCGCCTCGTTCACCTGGTGCTGCGACGTGGGCCCCGGAACAGGAGAGTAAGGCGGACGCGGCTTCCGGTCGAACGTGAACATGGCGGATCCCTCCCCGTCGTGGTCAATTCGAGGCTATCAGCGCTCGACAGGCATGTCTACATGTCTACGGAGAGGAACCCGTCATTGCGAGCCCCGAGGGGATCATCGGTGGTCCACGGCGATGCCGGATCGGGGCGGCATGACTGCTCGATCATGCCGCGCGAAGGCGGGAGCGCGCGTTCGGCCTGAGCGCGGGAGCGGCATGCGTCGTGCACGGGCCTGCGCGTCCAGGCCAACTCCTCAACAACGAGGTCCCCGATGAACACCGCACAAGGCTTCCGCCGCACGCTCGCCCATCGCCTCTTCACCCTGCTCGCGCTGCCCGCCGCGGGCGCCGCCGCCGGCTGCGTCACCGCCATGAGCAGCTGCCCCGACGACCCGAAGACGACCTCCGAGGTCGCCTGTTTCGCGTGGCCGCAGGACGGCGTGGGCGGCCCCGGAGGCGCCGGCGGCGGGGGTGAGCCAGGAGGCGCCGGCGGCGCGGGCGAGCCCGTCGTATGCCCCTCACGGTCGGAAGGGGAGCAGATCCTCAACAGCACACACTTCGCGAATCACCAGGTCAAGAGCGACGGGACGTTCCAGGACAGCCAGTGTTGCTATCAGGCCGACGTCACCCCGATGTGCGAGGGGCGCCCGTACCTCGTCGACGCGGTGGCGCGGACGGCGCCCTCCGTCCGCGCCCGCGGCGATGCGGGGTGGGGCGCGGCGGAGGCCATGACGCCGCAGATCGAGTTGCTGACCGCCGATCTGCGCGAGGCCCTCTCGGCGGCGTGGACGCGCGACGCGCTCTTCGAGCACGCGTCCGTGGCCTCGTTCGGCCGCTTCGCCCTCGAGCTGCTCGCGGCGGGCGCGCCGGCGGACCTCGTGGAGGAGGCCCACCGCGCGGCGCTCGACGAGGCCCGCCACGCGCGCCTCTGCTTTGCCCTGGCGAGCGCCTACGCGGGCGAGACGGTCGCGCCCGGCGCATTCCCTTTCGAGGGGCGCGTGGAGGTCGAGGCGGACCTCGCGTCGATCGCGGCGCGCGCCGCGAAGGAGGGCTGCATCGGCGAGACCATCGCGGCCGTCATCGCGGCCGAGGAGCTCGGCGCCGCGGAGGACCCGGCGGTGCGGGGCGCGCTCGCGGTCATCGCCGCGGACGAGGCGCGGCACGCGGAGCTCGCGTGGCGCACGGTGGCGTGGGCGATCCGCGCGGGAGGCGAGCGCGTGCGCGCGGCGGTGGAGGAGGCGTTCGCGGGGCTCGGGCGCGCGACGGCGGGGGAGAACGTCGATGAGGCGGAAAGCGACGGCGCGGAGAGCGCCCGGCTCGCGGCGCACGGGAGGCTCGGGGCTGCGGCGCGCGGCGAGGCGGCCGCGCGGGCGATCGAGGAGGTCGTGCGGCCCGCGGCGAGGCTGCTGCTGGCAGGGCGCCGGGACGGAGCGGCCCGGAGCGCGACGGCGGTTTGACCGGAGGCGCCCCTCCGGCTTGCGCGCCCACCGCCGCCCCGCGTTGCGTCGCGACGTGACCGACCGCTAGCACCAAACGCCCCCGTATCCCTTCGCGCTGCCAGAACCCACTTCCGCAGCCTGTGGCAGCACAGGCCGTGCGTCTGACGGCGTCCGGCCTGTGGCGGCGAACCCCATCACGACGCGGCGCCCGCCGAGCCACGGCAAGGCAATCTCGGCCGCGTTGAAGCGTTGGACCAGCGGGCGCAGCCAGGCTCGACGCGCTGGGGAGGCCAGCACGACCAGCAGGTGCGAGGGCGTGAGGATCAAGTCGGCGTCGCGCATCAGCACCCAGCGCCGCAGCGTGCGCGGGTGGGCGAAGCGGAAGCGAGGGGGCAGGGCGTCGCCCAGGGCCAGCAGAGCGTCCCAGGCGAGCGCGGCGACCCAGGCGCAGAGCGCGAGCGGTCCTTGACGAAACCCCGGGCGGTCGGGCCGGCCGCGCTTGGGGTAACCGCTTGCCGAGGTGTCGATCCACAGGTCGCGAACGCCGATTCGGTGGCCCTGCTCGTGGTGCTGGCGCGTGCGGTACTCGTGCAGCAACTCCAGGGGCGGCGTCGTATCGTCGTGCAAGACGAAGAGCGCGTGCCAGCGGTCCTTGCCCTTCATCGCGCGCTCGCGCACGACGACGGTACGGAGGGGCCGAGCGATGCCGCGGATCGTGGTGGTCGTCTCGGTCAGCTCGATCTGCTTGGGCTTGGCGCCCTTGTACCGGCCGGGCTCCTCGTAGGGCGTGAACCGCGCTCGTGGCAACCGCTTCCAGGCGTTGACATAGCCTGGCCGACGAGGCGCGCGGATCAAGAACACGGTTTTGCTGAAGCGATCGAGGCGCCGGAGGCCTTCGTTGGTGGCGGAGGCGCCCGCGTCGATGATCAAGCGAAGCTGACGAACCCGGACGCGCCGACGTACAGCGCGCAGGAAGTCGACGGTCCGGTCGATGAGCTTGCCGTTGCCGCGGGTGACGACGAGACCGAGAAAGCGGCGCGCCTTGGGCCAGTGCAGGAAGAAGAGCTTCTCGGCCCGCATCTTCTTGTTGCGGAGGGTGTGGAAGCCCTTCGGGATCTTGAACTTGCGCGTGAAGCGGGCGACGACGTGCTCGTCGAGGCTCAGCGTCACCTTCCGGTGGCGCAGCGCGCCCCACGACTCGGTGGCGTGCGTGAGTTTCTTGACCGCTGCCGTCGTCACCGCGCGCACCAGCCCGCCGAGGCGAGACCGAGACATGACCTTCTTGCCGCCCGACAGGATCGCGAAGCCCGCATCGTCGAGGGTCTCGAAGTGAAAGATGCGCTCGATGCCCAGGGCCGCGCGGAAGAAGAGCGACAGCACAAGGCGCCGCGCCTTGTCCGCACTTCCCAGCGCCCTGGCCAGCGTGCGCTCCGCGACGCGGCTCAGGGCGAGCGCGGCCGGCAGCAGGAGGAAGGCGCACCCGAAGTGGGTGCGCCCGATGAGGTGGGGCGCGCGACATGCGCCTCCGCGCGATCGTGATCCGGACGAAAGACGTACAGGCCATAGGCGTCGAGAAACCGGCGGAGCGTCTGCTGCTCAATATCGATCCCGAACTCGCGCGCGATGAACGCGACCACCTCGGGCTGAGTGCATCGCGGATGGTCGACCAGGTACTTGGCTATCGGGCCGGCATGCTCCGGGCGCAGCCGCGGTTGCCGATGTCGGCCGAGCTCCGCCCAGATCGACTCGAGCATCTGGTGCGTCGTGAGCGTGCGCACGGTGCGCATGGCCCGGTCGGTGCGGCCCACCGCCGCGCCCACTTGCGCCGCCGTCAGGCCCATGTCCGCATGCAGGAGAAAAAAGGCTGCAACGCGCAGCAGGATCGGCTGGGCCGCAATGACGGCCACGAACCGCACCGCCGCCTCCAGCAGGACTTGCTGCGCTCGTGTCGCCCCCTCCAGCACGTCCGCATGCTCGCGCTGCCAACGTCCCCACGCCTGCTGCGGCGCCTCGCTCGCCTGTGTCGTCGCCGTGTCCGTCGCCATGATGCCCTCCCCACGACGAGCATCCCACAGGGACGACACCGTGCAGCAGCCAGGCTCAGACGGCGATCATGCGTTGAGGTGGAAGTCGTCGGTGAACGCTCCGAAGGGCTCGGGGGCGTTTGGTGCTAGAGTCGGCCGCATGTCCGATCTGCTCGTCAACATCGACGTGCCGGAGCTCGAGCCTGCAATCGCGTTTTACACCCGCGCGTTCGGCCTGCGTACCGCGCGGCGTTTCGGCGATTCCGGCATCGAGCTCCTCGGCGCTTCGGTCCCGATTTACCTCCTGGTGAAGCCGGCCGGCAGCGCGCCCGCTGCCGGTGCGTCGCCGCGCGACTACCGACGCCACTGGACCCCGGTCCACCTCGACTTCGTCGTCGACGATCTCGAGGCCGCCGCGCGCCGCGCGCAGGAGGCGGGCGCGGTTCCCGAGTCCGAGATCGAGGTCGCCGACTGGGGGCGCATGATCCGCCTGGCCGATCCCTTCGGCCACGGCGTCTGCCTGATTCAATTCAGCGCCCGCGGCTACGACGCGATCACCACGACCGGCGGAGCGTGAGCCAGGCACCTTCGAGCACTCCCATGCTCGCCCGAGGGGCCGCCTCGGTCCGCCTCGCCCGATGACCTGCACACGAGCTCCACGGCTTACCCGGAGCTCAGCGCGAGCGCGCCTTGATCCGCTGGAAATGCCGCCGCGCGATCCCGCTCGCCGCCGCCGCCCGCGACACCACCCCGTCGTGAGCCGCGAGCACCTGCTCGACATAACGCCGCTCGAACTCCTCGACGACGCGCGACCGCGCCGCCGCGAGCGGCAGCCGCGCGCGCAGCGTCTCGGCCATGAAGTCGCCCCCTGCGCTCCCTCCACCCTCGCGCCTCGCGTCCGCGCCCGCGCCGCCGCCGGCCGCGCTCGCCGGCGCCGCCTCCTCGTGCGCCTCCTCCGGCGGCAGCGCCGCGTCGCCGAGCGCCACCGCGCGCAGCACCGCGTTCCTGAGCTCGCGCAGGTTGCCGGGCCACGCGTCGTCGCTCCACCGCGCGACCAGCGCCGGGGGCGGCGCCCCCTCGGCCCCGGCGAGCGTCCAGAAATGCTGCGCGAGCAGCGCGACGTCGCCTGCCCGCGCGCGGAGCGGCGGCAGCTCGATCCGCGCCACGGCGAGCCGGTGGAACAGGTCGTCCCGGAACCTGCCGGCCTGCACCTCGTGATCCAGGTCCCGCCGCGTCGCGCTGAGGATGCGCGCGTCCACGCGGATCCACCTGTCCCCGCCGACCCGGCGGATCTCGCCCCGCTCGATCGCCCGCAGGAGCTTCGGCTGGAGCGCGAGGTCGAGGTCGCCGATCTCGTCGATGAACAACGTGCCGCCATCGGCCTGCTCGAAGACGCCGCGGCGCGCCGCCGTCGCGCCCGTGAACGCGCCGCGCTCGTGGCCGAAGAGCTCCGACTCGACGAGGCTCGGGGGGACGGCGGTGCAGTCGAACACCACGAACGGCCGCGCCGCGAGCGGGCCTTGCTCGTGGAGCGCCTCGGCGAGGACCTCCTTGCCGGTGCCCGTCTCGCCCTCGATGAGCACCGGGACGCGCGCGGCGGCGAGCTTCTGGCAGAGCGGGTACAGGCGCCGCATCGCGCGGCTCGCGCCGAGCATGCGCCCGAACGACGAGCCGGGCGGCACCGGCGGGTTCCGGCCGCCGGCGTGCCGCTCCACCCGGAGCCGCGTCGCCCCGACGCGCAGCGTCTCGCCCCCCGCGAGCCACGCGTCCCGGATCGCGACGTGGTCGACGAACGTCCCGTTGGTCGACCCGAGATCGGTGACCCTGAGCCGCGCCCCGGCGATCTCGAGGGCGCAGTGCCGCCGCGACACCTCGGGATCGTCGAGCTTCACGTCGCACGCCGACGATTTGCCGACGAGCACGCGCGAGGGGCTCGATCCGTCGAGCTCCAGGCGCTGTCCTGCGGCGGGGCCGTCCGCGATCGTGATCACGAACGTCCCGTCCGGCATATCGGCGACGAGCCCCCGGACCGACGTCGCGCCGGTGAGGTCGAGGTGATTCGACATGTGCGCGAAACCTATCACGCGCGGCGGCGATCCCGCCGGACCTCGGCCGTGCGCCCGTGATACCATGGAAATACATGCGGCTCGCGCTCTCCCTCGGCGCCCTGGCCGGCGCCGGGCTCTGCCAGGGTTGCCTCTTCCCGTCCCTCGACGCGCTCACCGAGTGCGAACACGGCAGCGGCGGTGTGATGGACGTCTCCTCGTCGTCCATCGGCCCGGGGGCGACGAGCGGCGGGGGTGGGGACGGGGGCGGGGACGGCGGCGCAGGCGCAGGCGGCGGCGCGCCGTCCCCCTGCGCCGATCCTCTGGGCCGCGGCGCCGACGGCGTCCTCGTCACGTCGCCCGCCGGGGCCTATCCGCCGTTCTGCATCGATGCGGTCGAGGTGAGCTTCCGCCGGTACACGGATTTCCTGGCCGTTTTCCCGCTCCTGTCCGACGAGGAGCTCGGGCGTTACCTCGGCCCCGAGTGCGCGCATATCCCGCTCTCGATGGATGAGCGCGGCCTCTTGCGGTATTACGCGATGCGCGAGGCCTACACGGACGCGGCGTTCATGCACCACGCGCTGCCGGCCGTCGGCATGACCTGGTGTCAGGCGCGGATGCACTGCCGCTGGGCGGGGAAGGAGCTCTGCGGCCACCTCGACGGCGCGAGCGCCGAGGACGCCGACTGGCGCTCTTCCCGCTGGGTGGCGGCGTGCTCGGACAACGGCCAGTTCCGCTACTCGTACCGGAGCGACACCCCGGACGCGGCCAGGTGCAAGGTCGAGGGGTGCTCCGGGGACGAGGGCGGCTACAAGGCGCTCGACCCGGCGGCCGCGGAGGGGCGCTGCGAGGGCGGCGTCCCCGGCCTCTTCAACATGAGCGGCAACTCCTACGAATGGGTCGACCGCTGCGAGGCCAACGACACGCCCGAGATCGACGACGACCCGTGTTATCCGCGCGGAGGCGCCTGCAATCTGGGGACGGAGTACACCTACTGCACCTACCCGGGCGAGCCGCAGCCCCGGGAGGAAGGGAGCGAGTTCGTGGGCTTCCGGTGCTGCTGGGACGCGCCCTGACGCATGCAGGTCATCGGCCGTTATGCCCTGTTCGACGAGCTCGCCCGCGGCGGGATGGCCGCGGTGCACCTCGGCCGCCTGCTCGGCCCCGGCGGCTTCACCCGCACGGTCGCGGTCAAGCGCCTGCACCCGCACCTCGCGAAGGATCCCGAGTTCGTCGCCATGCTGCTCGACGAGGCGCGCCTCGCCGGGCGCATCCAGCACCCGAACGTGGTCGCGATGCTCGACGTCGTCGGCACCGAGGCCGAGCTCTTCCTGGTCATGGAGTACGTGCACGGCGAGACGCTCGTGCGGCTGCTCAAGGCCTCGACCGGGGCCGCGGCGCCCGTCGCGCCCCCGCTCGCCGCGGCGGTGCTCGTCAACGTGCTCGAGGGGCTCCACGCTGCGCACGAGGTCCGCGGCGACCGCGGCGAGCCGCTCGGGCTCGTGCACCGCGACGTGACGCCCCACAACATCATGGTCCGCCGCGACGGCACCGCGCTCGTCGTCGACTTCGGCGTCGCCAAGGCCGCCGGGCGCTTCCACAACACGGAAGAGGGCAAGATCAAAGGCAAATTGCCCTACATGGCGCCCGAGCAGCTCCGCGGCGGCGACGTCACGCGGAGGACCGACGTCTACGCCGCGGGCGCGGTGCTCTGGGAGACGCTGGTCGGCGAGCGGCTCTTCGACGGCGCGAACGAGGCCGAGGTCCTCGAGCAGCTCCTCTTCTCGACCGTCGAGCCGCCGGGCCGGCGGGTCCAGGGCGTCCCGGCGGCGCTCGACGGCGTGGTCATGAGGGCGCTGGAGCGGGATCCCCAGAAGCGGTTCGCCACGGCCGCCGAGATGGCGCGCGCCGTCGAGGCGGCCGTGGCGCCCGCGCTCGCATCGCACGTGGCCGCGTGGCTCGACGGACTCGTGGGCGACGCGCTCGCCCGGCAGGAAGCGCGGCTCGCGCAGCTCGACCTGACCGTGCTCGACGCGGCGGTGCGCCCGGGCGATCTCCCGCCGTCGTTCAAGTCGCTCCTGTCCGGCGCGGCGCGGCGCGACGCCGCGGCCCGCGTCTCCGCGAACCCGCCGGGGCCGTCGTCGGCCCCGCCGCGCGCGTCCACTGCGTCCACCCCTCCGGTCGTACCCGCGACGCAGCGCTCGCCGGAGCCCTCGTCTGCCGCCTCGGCCGTCGCGCCGCCGGCCGGCGCGGCGGATCCTGACCGGGCGCCGGTCTCCCGGTCGTCGCGCCCGCACGACGCCACGCCCGCGCCGGTCGGCCCGCCGAGCCAGGCCGCTGCACCGCCGGGGTTGCGCCGCGCCTGGCCCTGGTTCGCCGCGGCGACGTTCGCCGGCGCCGCCGTGGCTGCCTGGCTCGGGCTCCGCTCCGGCGCGTCGCCCGCGCCGGAAGGCGCCGCGGGCTCGCGGCAGGCCGACACGGAAGCCTTGCGCCTGGCGGAGGATCCTGCCGGCAAAGGCGCGGCCGCCGCTTCCGTCACCCCGGCGCCGCCGAGCGCCGCCCCGGCGCCGCCGCGCGCCGCTTCGTCCGGGGTTGCGACGGCCGCCTCAGCGACGGCCACCTCGGCCACCTCGTCGCAATCCACCTCGCCGCGGCCCGGCTCGGGCGCGGCCTCCAGCCGCGCCGCGGCCCCCAGCCGCGCCGCGGCGGTGAAGCCTCCGGCGGTCGACTGCGCCGTGCCGTACACCGTCGACGCGCAGGGGCGGAGGATCTACAAGCGAGCGTGTCTTTGAAGCGCGGGCTCGGCCTCGGTCTCGGCGTCCTGCTCGGCGTCGCGCTCTCCGGCGGAGCCGCCCGCGCGATCGACAAGGCCGAGTGCGCGGCCGCGGCGGAGGAGGCCCAGGCGCTCCGCGACGCGGGCAAGCTCGGGCTCGCGCGAGAGAAGCTCCTCACCTGCGCGCAGGAGGGGTGCCCCGCCGTCGTGCGCGACGATTGCGCGAGGTGGCTCGCCGACGTCGACGCGCGCCGGCCTTCGCTCGTCCTCGGCGCCAGGGACGCCCGCGGCGGCGATCTCACCGACGTCCGCGTCTCCGCCGACGGCCGCCTGCTCGCCGAGCGCCTCGACGGCGCGGCGGTCGGCGTCGATCCCGGCCGCGTCACGCTCCGCTTCGAGTCCGCCGGTCTGCCGCCCGTGGAGCGGACGATCGTGGTGCTCGAGGGCCAGAAAGCGCGCCTCGTCGAGGTCGTCTTCGGCGAGCGCCCCAGGGCCGCTCCGGCGGCCCCCGGTGCCCCCGCCGTCCCCGGCTCCCGCGCCGGCGCTGCCGCCGGCGAGCGCGGCGTCTCCGTCGCGCCGTGGATCTCGCTCGGGGTGGGCGTCGCCGGCCTCGCTGCCTTCGGTGTGCTCCAGGGCGTCGCGCGCTCCGAGTACGCCGCCCTCGAGGACGGCTGCGGCAGGACGCGCTCGTGCACCGAGGACCAGGTCTCGCCCACGCGCGCGAAGTTCACCGCATCCGGCGTGATGCTCGGGGTCGGGGGATCCGCCCTGGCGCTCGCGGCGGTGCTCTGGATCGTGGACACGTCCGCGGCGCCGCCCGCCGCCTCGGCTCCCCGCGTCACCGCGGCGGTCGGCCTCGACGGCGGCCTCGTGCGGCTCGCGGTGCCGTTCGGCCTCTGAGCGCGAGCAGGGCCGCTTTCCTCGCCAATCTCCTCCTCGCATCACGCCGGTCATCAGAACACACATCACCCCTCGCGGCCGCGCGAGGGCCTTCTGAGCGGCTCTGGAGCACAAGCGAGCGGACTCACCCTCTCCTAGACCCGCACTTGGGTAGATCCCTCGGCCGCAAGCTCTGGTATGGTGCCTCTACCAACGATGGACACGGGCGCCCACCGAGGTGCGCCACGAGAGGGTGTCATGCGTGTCGTCTCACAGGAAACGTTCCTGCGCTCGATCCAGGAGCCCGCTGCCGTGCTGGACCACAACGGCCTCCTCGTCGCCGTGAATGCGCCGTGGTCCCAGCTGAGCACGGAGAAGGCGCTCGCCGGGAGTCGATTCGGCATCCCCTGCGACTTCCTGAAGCGGTGCCAGGAGGAGAGCGACGCTGTCCAGTCCGCCGAGCAGCTCGCCCGAGGGGTGCGCGACGTCCTGGCCGGACGCGCCCAGGCCTTCACGCTGAAGTACACCTGCGACGATGCGGACCAGGCGCGTCATTTCGAGATCGTCGCGAGCGCGCTCCCGGACGGCGAGGGGGTCGGAGCGCTGCTGCTGCATCACGACGTCACCGATCGGGAGCGGCTCGCGGCGGCGCACCGCGGCGCCGAAGAGCAGCTGAGCTACGTGCTCGAGATGTTGCCCGAGGGCTACTGGGACTGGAACCTCGTGACGAACGAGGTCTACTACAGCGATCGATGGTGCCAGTCCCTCGGCTACGCGCCGAGCGAGATCGAGCCGCACGTGAACGCGTGGGTGAGCCTGCTCCACCCGGACGATCTGCCGCGCGTCATGGACGCCACCTACGGATACATCGAGGGCAGGTACCCGAGCTACCAGTGCGAGACCCGGCTCAGGATGAAGAGCGGAAAGTACCGGTGGAACATCGATCGCGCCCGGATCGTCGCCCGGGACGCGAGCGGAAAGCCGCTGCGCATGGTCGGGATGGAGGTCGACATCACGGAGCGCAGGGAGGCCGAGATGGTGATCGAGGAGCAGTCCAAGCGGCTCAGGGAGATGTCGACGCCGCTGATCCCGATCACCGACGACGTCGTGGTCATGCCGCTCGTCGGGATCGTCGACGCGCAGCGCGCCGACCAGGTGCTCTCCACGCTGCTGGAGGGCCTCAGCCGGGCCCAGGCGCGCGTGGCCATCCTCGATGTCACCGGGGTGAGCCTCATCGACTCGCACGTCGCGTCGGTCCTCGTGAACGCGGCGAAGGCCGTCCAGCTCCTCGGCGCCCGGGTGGTCCTCACCGGCCTGCGCCCCGAGGTGGCGAAGACCCTGGTCAAGCTGGATGTCCCGTGGGGCAGCATCGTGATGCGCGGCACCCTTCAGTCCGGCATCGCGTACGCGACCAGCGCCGAGCGCGCCCGCCCTGCGCCCTGATCCCAGGTCTGCAAGCCGTCATCTCACAATCGAAAGGCTTCAGGGGCAGCCGTAGGGGTAACCCCAAGAAACAGGCTGAGGTGCTGCCTGGCCCGCATCCTGCTAAACATGCAGGGCAGAGCGCCCGTGACGGCTTCCCCCCCCCCGCCGTCGAATGGGCGCTCTTTTTTCTTTGTGCTCGGGCGCTGCCACGCGCCGATGACCGCACCCGGGAGAGCTCCGCTCGTCGCGCACGTCCTGGGGCCGTGGCGGGGTCCGCGCCGCCCGGCGTAGCATCGCCGCATGGGCGAGATCCTCCCGGCGGCGAGCACCCCTCAGGAAGTCAACGCCATCCAGCGCGACGACGCCCGCCTGCTGCCTGGCGTCCGCGCGATCTGCGCGCGGCACGGGCTCCTCGGGCGCGACATCGCGCGCTTCGCCACGGGATCGCTGCCTGTGTACGCCGTGGGGGACACGCTCGTGCTCAAGCTCTACCCGCCGCACGCGCAGGGCCCCTTCGAGACCGAGTCCGACGTGCTCGCGCTGCTCGCCGGCCGCCTCCCGATCCCGACGCCTCGGCTCGAGGCGACCGGCGCGCTCGACGGCTGGGGCTACGTGCTCATGGAGCGCCTCGGCGGGCGGAGCCTCGCGGAGGCGTGGCCGGAGGTCCCGCCCGCGGCGCGGGAGCGCCTCGCGGAGGTGGTAGGCGAGTGCCTCGCCGCGCTCCACGCGATCGACCCGGGGGAGGTGAGGGCAGGCCGGCCCGACTGGGCCGAGTTCGTGCGCGGTCAGCGGGAGCGCTGCGTGGAGCAGCAGCGCGCGCGCGGCCTGGGCGCGGCGTGGCTCGAGCAGATCCCGGAGTTCCTCGGATCCGTGGCGCTCGAGCCGCCGGCGCGCGGGGCGCTGCTGCACACCGAGGTGATGCGCGAGCACCTCCTCGTCGGGCCGGGCGCGGGCGGCGGCCTCGCGCTCTCGGGCCTGTTCGACTTCGAGCCCGCCATGGTCGGCGCGCCCGAGTACGAGTTCGCCTCGGTCGGCGTCTTCGTGTCGTGCGGCGACGCGCCGCTCCTGCGCCGGCTGCTCTGCGCGTACGGCTACCGCGAGGGCGAGCTCGATCGCAGCTTGCAGCGGCGATTCATGGCCTATGCCCTGCTCCACCGGTACAGCAACCTGAGGTGGTATCTCGAGCGCGTGCCCCCGCGCGCGGGCGAGGACACGCTCGACGACCTCGCCGCGCGCTTCTGGGCCGTGTGAGCCTCAGAGCGGACGGGGCTCTTCCCGGAGCAGCACGAGCAGATCCGTCACGCCGGGATCGATGCCCAGCTGCGTGAGCAGGGTCGTCACCTGCCCGCGGTGGTGCGTCTGGTGGTTGAAGAAATGGGTCACGGCGAACCAGAGCGGATAGGTGTGGCGCGCGCCGCTCCGCAGGTAGCTCAGGTCGCGGGAGAGCGCGCCCTCCTCGAGCTGATTCACCCAGGCGAGGATGTCCGCGTCCGTCTTCTCGCGCTCGCGGGACAGCTCGGTGAAGTCTGCGTAGAGCTCCTGTCCGAGCGAGGTGATCTCGACGACGTTGCCGCTCGCGTCGCGGGAGGAGAAGCGGTCCGCGTCGCCGGTGAAGCGCCCCATCCACGTGCGATCGGCCAAGAGGATGTGGTTCAGCGTGCCGTGGATCGATTTGAAGAAGGCTCCTCGATCGCGCCGGCGCTCGGCGTCGTCGAGCTCGCCGACGAGGCGATAGAGCTTGTTGTTCATCCAGACGTTGTAGCGAGCCAGTGCGCGGTATTGCTCGATCCAGTTCATGGGCTGCTCCTCGCGAGTTCGGGCGCCCAGCCTATCCCAGGCGTTGTCTGCGCAGCATGCCGGCGGCGGCGGGACGCGGCGCGCGCGTCCGCGCGTGCCCGCGGCAGAGGCGCCCCGACGTTTCCTAGGCGGGAGCACGAAGACAAAAAAAGAGCGCCCATTCGACGGCGGGGGGGGAAGCCGTCACGGGCGCTCTGGCCTGCGTATCTAGCAGGAGGCGGGCCAGGTGCTGCCCTTACCTGTTCCTTGGGGTTTGCCTGTAAGGAGCGCCCCGGTGTCTTTCAGTTCTGAGATCACCGCTTGCAGACCTGACAGCTCGTCGGCGTGTGCAACGGCAGGGGGACGAGCGCAGCCGCTTGCCGGACCGAGGCCGCGGGCTGCCCTGCCGGCGAGGGCGCTCACCGCGGCTCGCTGGATCCGAGGACGTAGCGGAGCACCGTGCCGTCGCGGAGGTAATCCGCGAGCGCGCCGCGGAGTGGGAGGTCGTCCGCGCGGCTCATGAGCAGGCGCGCGGTGCCCTCGGCCAGCCTCATCGCCGCGGCGAAGACGGCGGCGGGCGGGCGCGCCGCGGCGCTCCAGCCGGCGCAGAGCACGACGTCTTCCCGGTAGCCGGGCGGCGCCACGGCGAACGAGAGCGCCGCGGCGCGGTGCTCGTCTTCCCCGCCCACGGCGGCGACCTCGTTCAGCGGCACGAGCACCGCCATCGCGTGCTCCGCGAGGTGCTGGGCCGCCGCGAGGAGCTCCATGTCCCTGCCCGCGGCGCGGGCGTTCTTGCACTTGGCGAGGTACTCCAGCAGGCTCTCCAGGTCGTAATGCACCCCCGCCGCCGTCGTGAGGTGGTCCGGGCGGTGGGCCTCCACCACGCGGCGCAGGACGCCCAGGAGATCCTGAGGATCGTCGATCGCGCGTGCGCTCGCGCAGAAACCCGCCATCCACGGCCAGCCGGACGGCGACTCCGCCCGGGCCACGAGCTCGCGGAGCGACCGGCTCCCGATCGAGACGTGGAGCAACGGCCCGTCGACCCCGCCGAGGAACCGGACGCGGTCCCGCTCGACGGGCTCGCCCGCGGTGATGACCCGAAGATCGAGGTCGCTCGAGGGGCCGGCGTCGCCCCGAGCATAACTCCCGAACACGGCGAACGCGCGCGCGCCCGGCTCGAGCGCGCGCAGCTCGGCGACGAGAGGCGCGATGTCCGGGAGGGGAGAGGGCACAGGCATGCTCGCCGCGGTCGACATGAGCGCCCCTCCTACCGGCGCGGCGCCCCCGGAGCAAGCGGCCTTGACGCGTTGCGATAGCGCTCGATACCCTCTTCCGTATGCTTGGCTCCGAGCGCCACGCGGGGTCGAGCACCCCGCCGGCAAAGCCCCTTCGTCTCACGGCTGCCTTCCTGTCGCTGCTCGCCCTCGCGGCCTGCTGCGATACGCCCCGGTCGACACCTCCTCCCGCCCAGGGCGCGTCGGGCAGTGACTCTCAGCCTGACGCGGGAGAGCCAAGCGCGGAGCCCGACGCTGGGGCGCCTGACGCGGGAGGGCCAGGCCCGGAGCCCGACGCCGGGGCGCCTGACGCGGGAGGGCCAGGCCCGGAGCCCGACGCCGGGGCGCCTGACGCGGAGCCGCCGCCGCTCGTGGAGCTGCAGGCCTGCCACGGCGAGAAGAAGCCGCTCGTGATCTCGAGCCAGATGCCGTATGCGCTCGCGCGCGTCGGCGACGCCGAGGGCTACTTCGTCCTCGATTTCGCCACGACCGACAGCACCATCGACCCGCAGGGCTTCGCCGGCGGCCTGGTGCCCGAGCCCGTCGCCGGCAGCGCCGATCAGTTCGCCGATTTCGACTTCTACGGCTCCTGGGGCACGGTCCGCCTCGACGTCCAGGACCATTCGGGCATCCACGGGACGGTGCGCCAGGCCGGCATCCTCGGCACGGACTTCCTGTCGCTCAACCCCTTCACGCTCGATTACGACGCTGGCGCCGTCTACCGCGCCAGCGCGGCGTCGTTCTGCTCGGACGAGACGCTGCGCGCGGAGGGCCTGAGGCCGCTCTGGACCGCGGGGTATTACGCGTCCGACCTCTCCAGGGTACAGCCGGGCTTCCCGAACGTGCCCACGGTGCCCGCGCGGATCGGGGCGGCGCAGGCCGTGGCGCAGCTCGACACGGGGTTCGACGACGCCCTCTACCGGCACTCGGTGAACATCAACCGCGCCTTCTTCGACGCGCTCGCGGCGGCCGGCGTGGCGCTCGAGCCGGTGCCGGAGGCGGGGATGACGCTGAGCACCTGCGTGCCCGGAGAGCAGCAGGACGTCTTCGCCTACCGGATCGTCGGCGGCGCGCCGTTCGAGCTCGTCGGCGTCGACGGCTCGGCCGTCGTCTCGGCGGCGGACGTGATGCTCTTCCTCAAGGACACGCCGCCCGGAGCGAGGCAGTGCGGCGGGATCGGGACGTGGGGGATCCCCGCGGCGCAGGTGGCGGCGTCGTTCCACGTGGACGCGAGGCGGATCGTGTTCGACCCCGCCACGTCCCGCGTCTGGATGGGGACGGTGAGGTAGCCCCGGCGTCCGCCGCCGGACATGTCAGCGCGCGACACCGCGCCTCGGCAGAGCTGTTTTCCGTCTCGGATCCGCGTCGTTGCGGCGCTCCCGCCCTGCTAGATTCGCGCTTCACGCTTCGATTCGAGAAGCATGCTTTGAAGTGCCCACCTTGCTTTGGAGGTGTCCATGCCACCGTCCCATCGAACGCTCCCGCCCGCGCTCGCGGCCCTCGGCGTCGCCGCGCTCCTCTCGCTCCCCGGGGAGGCGCGCGCCGCCGACGAGACCATCCCGTCCGGCGGCATCTCCGTGTCGCTCTCGTTCGGCCAGAAGCTCGCCTTCGGGCTGGGCCTGGACTTCCGCGTGACGAGCATCGTCGACAAGCACCCGCGCTACGGATTCGGCCCCTTCTTGCAGGCGACGTGGCTCAACTTCTCCGCGTTCCGCTTCGCGGCCGGCGCCCACGGCGGCGGCGAGCTGATCGACGACTTCCGCGAGTACAGCGCCCTCGGCGAGTTCGGCTGGACCTACCGCTCCCGCTACAGCGACGAGCTCCCGGGGCAGCACGGGATTCATGTCGGCGTCCTCAACAGCGTGGGCCACGCGGTGGCCTTCGACCTCGCGCTGCGCGCGGCCATCCCGCTGTCGGCCGAGCCGTTCATCCCCGAGGGGACCGTCAGCCTCGGTCTGCGCGCCCCCCCGCCCCTGTTCATGGGCCAAGAGGCGGTCTCCGGTCGACCGCTGCGCACGGCCCACGGCGTCGTGCTCCCGCCGGCGATCGCGCTGGGCCGCCGCCGCGCCCCGCGCCCTGCGCGGCTCGATCGCGCGACGCGGGGCGCGCTCGCGGGCGCGTGGCTGGACGCCGCGCGGGCCGAGTGCGGCTCGATCCCGGCGTTCCTCGCGCTCGCGCGCGATCTCGCGGCGGTGGGCGCGCCCGCGTCGCTCGTGCGGCGGGCCCTCGCCGCGGCGGACGACGAGGTCCGCCACGCGGCGCGGTGCAGCGAGATCGCGAGCGCGCTCGCGGGGTGGCGCGTCGCGCCGGTGCTGCTCCCGCCGCCCCCGGCGCGCGACGTGGATCGACGGGCGGCGCTCGTGCGCATGGCGCTCGAGGCGTGGCACGACGGCTGTCTCGGCGAGGGCGCGGCGGCGGCCCGGGCGCGGCGCTCGCTCCCGGGGGCGTCCGACGCGGCGGTGAAGGCGACGCTCGGAGAGGTCGCGCGCGACGAAGGGCGGCACGCGGAGCTCGGGTGGCGCGTGCTCGCCTACTGCCTGGCCGAAGGGGGGCGCGAGGTGCGGGAGGCCGTCGGCGACGCGATCACGGCGGAGGCGCCGGCGCCCCCCGAGCCGCTCGAGGAGATCGACGGCGATCCGAAGGAGACGCAGGCCTTCGGGGGACCGGCGCGCGCCGAGGCCGACGCGGCGTGGGACGAGACCTGGACGGCCGCGCGGCGCGACGGCGAGCGGCTGCTCGCCGCGGCGTGAGCGTCCGGCGCGCGCCGCGGGCGCTCACTCCCCGCCGGCCGGGCTCGCCGCCGGCGCGTCGAGCAACGCGTCGAGCTCCGCCTCGCCCCGGTCCTCCGCGCCCTTGCTCCGGCGGCGGCGGAGCCACTCGGCCGCGTCGTCGAAGAGCGAGTAGGCGACCGGCACCGCGAGCAGCGTGAGCGCGAGCGAGAGCGACTGCCCGCCGAGCACGATCGCGCCCGTCGTCCGGTTCTGGCCCGAGCCGACCCCGTGCGAGAGCACGAGCGGGATCATCCCCGCGACGAAGGCGATCGTCGTCATGAGGATCGGGCGGAGCCGGTCCTTGTTCGCCTGGAGGATCGCCTGGAGCCGCGGCATGCCCTCCGCGCGCAGGTGGTTCGTGTGGTCGATCTGGAGGATCGCGTTCTTCTTCACCACGCCGAAGAGGACGAGCAGCCCGAGCCCCGAGAAGAGGTTCAGCGACTGGCCGAAGAGCTTGAGCGACAGCAGCGCGAAGGGGACCGTGAGCGGCAGCGAGAGCAGGATCGTGATCGGGTGGAGCCACGACTCGAACTGCGCCGCGAGGATCAGGTACATGAACACGAAGGCGAGGCCGATCACGACGGCGAAGCTCGTCGCCGTGCTCGCCGTGTTCTTCGAGCGCCCCACCGGCTGCGCGGAGTAGCCCTCCGGCATCCGCTGCTCGGCGATGATCCGGTCGAGCGCCGCCTGCACCTCGCTGTCGCCGACGCCGGGGGCGGCGTTCGCGCCGATCGTGATCTGCCGGCGCCGGCCGAGGCGGCCGATCGACGAGGGCCCGCTGTCGGGCTCCATCGAGACCACGCTGTGGAGCGGGACGGCGCCGTGCTTCGACGACGGCACGGTCAGCGACGCGAGGCTCTCGGCGTCCGCGCGGTGCCGCGCGTCGGCGCGCACGCGGACGTCGTACTGCTCGCCCCCCTCCGAGTACGTCGAGACCTTGAGCCCGCCGACGAGCAGCTGGAGCGCGCCGGCCACGTCCGCCACCTGGACGCCGAGGTCCGCGGCGCGGTCGCGGTCGATGGTCGCCCGGAGCTCGGGCTTGCCGACGACGAGGCTGTTGTCGACGTCCACGGCCCCGGGCACCTTCCGCAGCGCCTCGGTGATGCGCGCGGCGTACTCGCCGAGCCGGTCGAGGTCCGGCCCCTGGAGCGCGACCTGGACGCTCGCCGTCGACTGGCCCCCGGACGAGATCGCCTGCACCTCGCCGGCCGTGATGCGCAGCTCGGGCGGCTGCTTCGCGAGGATCTCCGCGCGCACCTTCTGCATGATCTCGAGCTGCCCGAGCGCGCGCTCCTCCGGGTCGATGAGCATCACGTAGATCTTGGCGAGGTTCGGGGACTGCTGCTCCCCCTCGCCGACGGTCATCAGCGTGCTCGTCACGCCCGGGATCCGGCGCACGTCGTCCGCGATCCGCTCGGCGATCAGGCGGGTCGAGGTGAGGCTCGTCCCCTCCGGCGCGCGCAGGTTGATCTCGAACTGCGCCTGGTCGTCCTCCGGGAGGAAGCCGCTCGGCAGCGACTTGGCGATGGGGCCGCACGCGCCGAGGGCGGCCGCCGAGGCGACGACGATGACCCAGCGGCGCCTCATCACCCACGCGAGCGCGGCCATGTAGGCCCGCTCGATCGGCCGGTAGAAGACGTCGACCGCGCGCGCGAGGGCCGAGGGCCGCGCGTCCGCGCCGCGGGGCTTGTGCCCCGAGAGCCAGCGCGCCGCGAGCGAGGGCGTGAGGGAGAAGCTCACGATCAGCGAGACGCCGATGGCGAACGCCATCGTGAGGCCGAAGCTCTTGAGGAAGCGCCCGACCATGCCGGGCATGAACGCGACCGGGATGAACACGGCCATGAGCGAGAGCGTGGTCGCGAGCACCGCGAGGCCGATCTCCTTCGTCGCCAGGACGGCGGCGGGGAACGGCTTCATGCCCTTGTCGTCGATGTAGCGGACGATGTTCTCGAGCACGACGATGGCGTCGTCGATCACGATGCCGACCGCGAGCGCGAGCGCGAGCAGCGTGAGGAAGTTGAGCGTGAAGCCGGCGATCCACATCACCGCGAACGTCCCGACGACCGAGATCGGGATCGCGAGCGCCGCGATCAGGGTGCTGCGGGCGTTGCCGAGGAAGAGCAGCACCACCGCCGCGGCGAGCAGGGCGCCGAGGACGAGGTGCTCCTTCACGGCGGCGATGCCGGTGCGGATGACCCGCGAGCCGTCGCGCACGACCTCGACCTTCGTCCCCTCGGGCAGGGCGCGCTGCACCTCGGCGAGGCGCGCCCTCACGGCGTCGACCACGGCGACGGTGTTCTGGCCCGACTGCTTGACCACCGAGAGGAGGACGGTGCGCCGCCTGTCGAGCTGGGCCCACGTCTTCTCGTCCGCGCGGCCGTCCTCGACGCGGGCGACGTCCGAGAGGCGCACGGCGTGCCCGTCCTGCTCGCGCAGGACGACGCGGCCGAGCGCCTCGGGCGACTCGACGCGCCCCATCACGCGGAGCGTGAGGTCCTCCGGGCCGGTCTCGACGCTGCCGCCCGGCGTCATCAGGTTCTGCGCCGCGATCGCGCGCTGCACCTCGGCCGCGGTGATCCCCTGCGCGCGCAGCGCGATCGGGTCGAGCCAGACGTTGATCTGCCGGTTCTGCGCGCCGATCACGTTGACCTGGCCGACCCCGGAGATGCCCTCGAGCTGCCGGCGCACCTGTTTGTCGGCGATCTCGCTGAGCTCGCGGATCGGCCGGTCCGACTCCACCGAGACGAGCAGGACCGGGGCCGCGCCGAGGTCGACCCGGCTGACGATCGGCGGATCGATGCCCTTCGGCAGCGTGGGCAGGACGGCGTTGATCTTGTCGCGCACCTCCTGGGCCGCGACGTCGGCGTCCTTCTCCAGCTCGAAGCCGACGACGACCTGGCTCACGCCCTGGGTCGAGGTCGAGCGCAGCTCCTCGATGCCGCTGATGGTGTTCACGGCGCCCTCGATCCGGTCGGAGATCTCGGCCTCGACCTCCTCGGGCGCCGCGCCGTCGAGGCGCGTCGTGACGACGACGAAGGGCACGTCGATGTCGGGGAACTGGTCGAGGCCGAGCCGGGTGTACCCGGCGGCGCCGAGGACCACGACGATCAGCATGAGGACCGACGCGAAGACCGGCCTCTTGACGCAAACGCGGGCGAGCCACTGCATGACGACCTCACTCCACGGCTTGGCCGTTCCGGAGCGCCTCGGACGGGGTGATCACGACCTTGTCGCCCGCGCGGACGCCGCGGGCGACGGCGACGGCGTCGCCCTTCTCCGCGCCCGTCTGCACGACGCGCTCCTCGAGCCGGCGATCGACGACGACGAAGAGGTGCGCGCGCCCCTCCTTCGGGAGGATGGCGGATCTCGGCACCACCGGGCCCTTCGCCTCCCCGGTCGCGAGCGCGATCGACGCGAACATGCCCGGCCGCAGCGCGCCGTCGGGGTTCTGGACCTCGGCCTCGGCGACGAGATCGCGCGTGGCCTCGCGGACGGCGGCGCCGATCCAGCGCACCTCGCCCGCGAACGAGCGGCCGGGGTACGCCGGCACGGTGAAGGTCAACGCGCCGCCCGGCCTCACGGCCGCGAGGCTCGCCTCGGGCACGGTGAACTCGAGGCGCAGGGCGCCCGCCGAGACGAGCGAGACGACCCTGGAGTCGTGGCGGACGTACTCGCCGACGTCGACGAAGCGCTCGGTCACCACGCCGTCGAACGGCGCGCGGATCTGGCCGTCGCCGACGCCCTGCGCGGCGGCGCGCGCGCGGGCCGAGGCGGCCGCGACCGACAGCGGGGCGCTCCGGCACTGGTCGGCGATCCGGTCATGCTCGGCCTGCGAGATCGCGCCGCTGTCGCGCAGCGCCGTGTAGCGCGCGCACTCGCGCCGCGCCGTCTCCTCCTGGGCGCGGGCGAGGGCCGCGTTCGCCTGCGCCTCCGCGGCCGTGAGCGCGGCGGCGCGGACGTCGAGGCGCGCGAGCAGGTCGCCCCGCTTCACCTCCGCGCCGCGCTCGACGAACGTCTCGAGCACGCGGCCGGCCGCGTTGGCGGCGAGGTCGGTCTGCCGGGCCCCGCGCAGCGTGCCGGTGAGCGCGAGCGCGCGCGGCATGGGCTGCTCGTGCACCTCCCGGGTCTCGACGCGGACCGGCTGGGGAGCCGCCTCGGAGGCGTTCGAAGCGCTGGCCTTGGACGAGCAGCCCGCCGGGGCGGCGGCGAGCGCGGCGAGGAGAAGGAGGCCGGCGGCGCGGCCGGACGTCGTGGTGTGGCTCAAGGGGACCTCGGGGCGGCGATCGCAACCGCTAGTTGCGATAGCTGTAACACCGCCGGCGCGGATCGCAACGGTTGGTTGCGGTGTACCGCAACAAAAGATTGCGATGTCTCACCGTGTCGCGAAAATGCGCTGGCGCGCGCCGGGCGGCCGAAGTTGAATGGACGGCCGATGAAGGCGGCGACGGCGAAGCGGACGGCGAGGCGCGGGGCCTCGAAGAAGCGCGCGCTCGTGCGCGGCGAGCCCGTCGTGCGCGGCGTCCTGGCCGCCACGCTGGAGGAGCTCGCCAGCGCGGGCTACCGCGCGCTCCGGATCGAGGACGTGGCGACGCGCGCGGGGGTCAACAAGACGACGGTCTACCGGCGCTGGCCGACGAAGGAAGATCTCGTGCGGGCCGCGCTCCTGTCGATCACGGACGAGAAGATCGTCCCCCCGAACACGGGCTCGCTCCGCGAGGATCTGATCGCGCTCGGGCGCGCGATCGTCGAGATCCAGCGGTCGCCCGAGGGGCAGAGCCTCTTCCACGTGTTCCTCTCGGAGGGGCCCGACTCGGAGCTCATGGCCATCGCCCGCTCGCTGCGCGAGACGCAGGAGCACGGGTTGCGGGCCATCATCGAGAGCGCCGTCGCGCGCGGCGAGCTCGCGCCGAGCGCCGATCCGATGCTCCCGTGCGAGCTGCTCGCGGCGTACCTGAAGAACAGGCTGTTCGCGCACCGCGCGGGCGTCGACGACGCCCAGCTCGCCCGCGTCGTCGACGTGATCCTCTTCGGGGCGCTGCAGCCGGAAGGTCGGGCGGAGGCCGGCGGCCGAGGCGCGGCGGAGGGCGCGCACGCGGCGGAGGGCGCGCACGCGGCGGCGCGCTGACGGCTACTTCTTCGCGAGCTCCACCGCCCGCCACAGGTACCAGCTCGCCACGGTGCGGTAGGGCCTCCACCGGGCGCCGCGCTTCTCGAGGTCCTTGCGCGACGGCAGCTCGCGCTTCTTGAAGGCGACCGCGAAGCCCTTGCGGATCCCGTAGTCGTCCACGGGGAGCACGTCCGGGCGGCCGAGCCGGAACATGAGGAGCATCTCCACGGTCCACCGGCCGATGCCGCGCACCCGGGTGAGCTGCTCGATGATCGCCTCGTCGTCCATGCGCTGGACCTCGTCGAGGGTGGGGATCTCGCCGGCCTCGGCCCGCTGGGCGAGGTCGCGCAGGGCGAGGAGCTTCGCGCGCGAGAGGCCGGCTTCGCGGAGCCGCTCGTCCGGGGCGCCCAGGATCTGCCGGGGCGTGGGGCCGCCTCCCGCGCGGGCAGGGAAGAGCGCGCAGAGGCGCGCGAAGATCGTCGCCGCCGCCTTGCCGGTGAGCTGCTGGTAGACGATCGACTCGGTGAGCGCGGCGAAGAGGCTCCGCGTCCGGTCGAGCCGCATGGCGAAGGGGCCGACCGCATCGATGACGCGCGCGAGCGCCGCGTCGGACGCGCGCACGTGCTCGACGGCGGCGCCCGCGTCGAAGCCGAACGCGAGGTCGTCGTCGCCGGTCCCGTCGCCGCGGCGCCGCGCGGGCGCGCGGCTCGCCTCGGCGCCCTCGATCGCGAGGAGCCGGAGCTTCGTCGAGACGCCGCCGTTCGCGGAGAAGCCGCCGGCCTTGCCGCCCGCCGCGAGCACGCGGTGGCACGGCACGACGATCGCGAACGGGTTGCGCCCGAGCGCCTGCCCCACGGCGCGCGCCGCGCCGGGGCTCCCGAGCCGCGCCGCGACGTCGCCGTACGAGAGCGTCGCGCCCGGCGGGATGGTGCGCGCGACCTCGTAGACGCGGCGGTGGAACGGCGGCACGTCGTCCATGTCGAGCGCGACGCCGGAGAGATCGGTCGCCTCGCCGCGCAGGAGGGCGACGATGCCGCCCACCGCGGCCTGCACCTCGGGCGGCGGCGGCGCCTCGCGCGCGCCCGGGAACCGCTTCAGCACACGCGCCCGCGTGTCGAGCTCGCGCGCCTCCGGGAGCTGCACGAAGACGACGCCGCGCCCGCCCCACGCGATGCCGCACCGGCCGATCGCCGTGTCGAAGAGCGTGAATCCGTGGGTCGTCATGACGGGTCGCGAGCGATGGAGCTTAGGGCTTCGTGGATCATGGTCTCTCCGCTGCTGCGCGCGGGACTCGGCCCCTTGCGCGCTCGTGCCGCCGTCACCCTACCGGGCGCGAGCGAGCCGTTCTTGGAAGATCTTGCGATCCCCGCGCGCCGCCCGGCGGAAGCTCCGGGGCGAGACGCCGGCGGCGCGGTGGAACGTGCGCACGAAGTTCGAGAGGTCGCCGAAGCCGACGTCGAGCGCGACGTCGGTGATCGACCGGGCGCCGTCGGCGAGGAGGCGCGCCGCGCGGCGCAGCCGGGCGCGGACGAGGTACTGGTGCGGGGTTGCGCCGACGACCTTCGCGAAGAGCCGCAGGAAGTGGAACGGGCTGAGCCCGGCCTCCCTGGCCGCGCCCTCCAGGTCGACCGGCTCGTGCGCGTGGGCATCCAGCCAGAGCGCCGCCTCCACGGCGCGGCGGCGATCGCGCGGCCGCGCGTCCAGCGGCCCTCGCCTCCGCCCGGAGGCGACCTCGACGAAGCGGGCGGCGAACAGCATGCCTGCCTCGTCGAGGCCGACGTCGGTCCTGCCCTCGGCGGCCGCCTGCGCGAGCTCGCCGAGCACCATGAGCTCGGGCAGCGGCGGCAAGCAGCCGGTCCGCCAGACCTCGGGCCGGTCGCCGATCGCGTCGACCAGCGCCGGCTCGAGGTGGAAGGACAGGCACTCGTCGCCGGCGACGTGGTCGTGGGTGCACATGAACTCGTCGCCGGGGTGGCCGACGAGCGTCGACCCGGCGACGAGCTCGAACGATTCGCCCCGCACGCGGCAGCCGAAGCTGCCCTGTCGCACGTAGGAGACCGAAAATCCGCGGTGCACCTCGACGAACGGCCGGTCGGCAGGTCCGGCGTCGCACCGGTAGTCGAGCACCGAGATGGACCCGCACTGCGACAACGTCGTGGTCAACATCTCCCGCCGACTCTACCCGCGGCGCTGCGGCCGAGCAACCGGAAGGGCAGGCGCGTCGCTGCCGGAGCGGCGCGCCGCCCTTGGCGCGAGATGAGGAGAAAGAACGAGAATCGATGTGCGAGCAGAGCCCATCCATCCGACATCCGAACAGAGGTGATCCATTTGAACGGTGGTAAAAATTGGGCCTACGGCGTAATGCATTTCATGCTCCGGGAGGAGCGCTGGAGCGCGTCGCTCGTGGGCGCGGAGGAGGTTACTCCGGGCACGGCGCCACCCGGTCGGCGCCGCCGAAGAACTCGCTGGCCAGCAGCGACCACGCCCGCGCGTTCTCCGGCGGGCCGCACTTGAACGCCTTCCCCGGCCGGTCGCCGCGGAGGGCGGCTCGCTGCTCGCGGTAGTAACGGATCGCGAGCTCGGCGGCATACTCGCCGACGCCGTTGCCGGGCTGGAACGCGTAGTAGGTGCCTCCCTTCACGGTCGTCTCGTTCGGCGCGTAGGGCGCGAGGCAGGGGATCTTCGTCCCGCAGCGCGCGACGATATCGTCGTAGATCGGCGAGAGCGCCGCCTCGGACCAGGCGCCGTGGTCGCTGTCGTTCAAGTGGAAGATCTCGTGGAAGAGCGTCTCCCGCACCACGTCCGCGGAGCGGTGGAGCGAGCCGGCCAAGTTGTAGGCGACCGTCCAGCCCGAGGCGTACGCGGACGGCGTGCGCGCCTTGACGGAGCGGAAGTACCGCAGCGAGAGGGCGCGGTGGCGGAAGCGCACGGGCGCTGCGGCCGCGGCGGCGACGTCCGTGAAGAAGGCGTCGAAGTCGGCCAGGGCCGCGGCCGTCCACTCGAGGTGGCGGCGCTCCGCGCGCACCGGCAGCGCCGGGACGAGGTGGAGCATGCCGCGGTAGCCGCCGTCCATCGTGTGCTCCCGCTCCAGCCCCGCGACGCTGCCGCTCCGGTCGAAGAGCGCCGTCGCGCTCGCCGCGGCGAGCGGATCGTCCTGGAAGCGCAGCGCGAGCAGGCAGCGGACGCGCTCGTGCCCCGGCGAGGGCGCGCCGGCAGAGCCCGCTGCCCCGGCCGCGCCGCGCCGGCAGGCGTCGATGCCGGCCCGGTGCGCGGAGGCGTCTTCGGGGAACAGGATCGACTCGGCCTCGTCGGCCGAGATCGCCGGGGGTGGCGCGGGCGCCGGCTGGGCCGCAGCGGGGGAGGGGAGTTCGCCCCCTCCACGCCGCTCGCCGGCGGGCCCCGCGTCGCCCGTGCGAACGGCTGCGTCCGCCGCTGGAGGCGCCGGCGCGCTCGTCGGTGCGGCGGATTGGCCGACTGGCGCGGCGTTGCCCGTGCCCACCGGCGCGCACGCCGCCGCGACGAGAGGTAGCGCGGCGCGGCCCAGCAGCATGGAAGCAAGGCGCATCGCCTCAGGATGCCAGAGCGCAACGCGCCGGTCACCGGACGCGACGCACTGGTCCTCGGAGCGCTGCGTCCAGCTCTTCACCGGCCCCGAGAGGGCGGCTGAGGCCTCTACGGCACCACCACGGTATCGTTCGTCTGCAGCGGAAGGTCCCCGCGGAGATTGCCTTTCTCGACGACCTCGTCGAACGCGAAGGGGATCCTGCGCTCGCCGCGCACGTCGCGGCGCACGATCACCACCTCGTCGGGATCGGCGAAGCGCGTGAACCCGCCCGCCAGGGCGAGCGCCTGGAGCACGGTGATCTGCGCCCGCGGCGTGAACTCGCCGGGACGGGAGACCTCGCCCATCACGTAGATCCGGTAGCTGTGGAGCTCCGCCACCTCCACGCTGACCAGCGGCTTCTCGTGGTAGTACCTGGCCGCCTGGTTCTCGATCTCCTCGGCGATGGTCATGGCGGTGCGCCCGGCGGCCATCACGTCGCCGACGAGCGGGACCGTGATGAACCCGTCGGGCCGCACCGTGACGCGGTGGCTGAGCGCCTCGTTCTTCCAGGCCCGCACCTCCAGCACGTCGCCGGGGCCGACCACGTAGGCGCTGGTCGCGCGGCGCTCCGCCTCGAAGTCCACTTGGAGCGCGCGCCCGGCGCAACCCGAGGGCGCGGCGAGGGACGTTACGGCGGAGCAGAGCAGGGCAATCCAGGCACGGCGCGAGCGCATCGGTGTCCAGCCTCCTTGTCGTGGCCGCGGACCAGCAAACGCCGATCCCGCGGCCGCGCGCCGCGCCTGCTCACCGCGCGGTCCGCGCTTCCGCCGTGCCCGTCGGGGCCTCGGTGCTAGATCGGTCGCGCTGAAGGGGGGAATCCGCGCCGGCCGCGCCGCGCCTGCGCAGGGCCTCCCCGCGACCGCCGCGTCCGGCGGCGCGGGCGGCCCGCGCGCGCGCCACGCTGCGGCCGCCGCGCCACATCATGGCAGCGTGGGTCGTGTGCGCGCTCTGCGCGCTCGTCATCCTCAAGCCGCAGGAGTTCATCCCGGAGCTCGCGGGGATTCCGCTCGTGCACGCCGCGTTCGGGCTCACCCTCCTCGCCGCCGCCCTCGACGTCGTGTGGCGGCGGCTCCGGCCGACGCTCGCCCCGCAGGTGGTCTATGCGCTCGCGTTCCTCGCCTGGGCGGCCCTCACCACCGCGATCAAGCGCCCGAACGCGCTCGAGGAGCGCGGGCTGCAGATCGCGACCGTCGCGGGCCTCTTCGTCGCCATCTCCGTCGCCGCCGCCTCCGCGCGCGGCCTGCGCGCGCTCGCGCTCACGCTCGTCGCCTGCGCCGCGCTCACGACGGGGGTCGCCCTCGTGCAGGCGTTCCAGCCGTACGGGTGTATGCTCGCCGCGCCCGAGGACTGGGACGGAAAGGGCGAGCTGACGCCGGACGGGCGGCCCTGCGAGACCGATCTCGACTGCCGCAAGGACCCGCCGGTCCCCGACGGCAACTACCGGTGCGAGCGTCCCGGGCCGCTCGGCACGTCGACCATCGATGGCCGCGTGCGATACCGCGGCTCGCTCGCCGATCCGAACGAGCTCTCGCTCACGGCAGGCATGGCGATCCCCCTCGCGATCGCGCTCGCCGAGCGCCGCCCGCGCGCGCGCGCCCGACCGGCGCCGGGGCGCGCGCGCGGTGCCCCGGCGCTGCCCCACCGGCTGCCCTACCTGCTGACCGACCGGCTGCTCGCGCGCGTGGCGGCGGCGCTGCGCGCCCTGCCGGTCGCGGCGGTGATCGCCGCGATCGGCGCGATGGTCGTGATGGCGCGCTCGCGCTCGGGCCTCATCGTGTACCTGGCCGTGCTCGGCCTCACCTTCATCCGCCGCAGCGGGGCCCTCGGCGTCGTCGCCGCCTGCCTCGTCGGGCCGCCGATGCTCCTCCTCGGCGGCCGCAGCGGCGAGGAGGCCAGCGAGAGCTCGGAGGAGCGCATGGAGCTGCTCCGCGAGGCGTTCGCGATGATCCGCCGCACGAAGGGGCTCGGCGTGGGCGCGGGGCAGTTCGGCGACGAGTCGTCGCTCGGCTTGACGGCCCACAACGCCTACCTGCTCGCGGCGGCGGAGACGGGGGTCCTCGGGATGTGCCTGTTCGCGCTCATCCTGTACGCGTCGCTCAAGGTGCCGCTCGCGATCTGGCTGGGCGGCCCCCGGGTGAGCCCCGCCGTCGCGCGGCTCGCGCCCGCGATCTTCGTGAGCCTGTGCGGCGCGCTGATCGGCATCTTCTTCCTCTCGTGGGCCTACAAGGACATCCTCTACATGGCGCTCGGCGCCTCGGCCGCCCTGTACGGCGCCGCGCGGGCCGAGGACCGCCGCGTGTCGGTGCGCGTGTCCGCCCGGGAGGTCGCGCTCGTGTGCGCCGGCATGTTCGCCGTGCTCGCGCTGCTCAACGTCCTGCTCCGGCTCGTCGGGTGAGCGGGGCGCCGGCCGAGGCGTGGACTCAACGAGGTCCACCCGGCGCCGTGTACCTGCCACTCCCGGCGCGTCGAAGAGCATTCCCTCACCATTGAAGATCAGGCGGCGCAATCGTGTGGTGGAACACTTCGAGAACGAGCCGTGTCTCCGAATGGCGCCGCGATCCTCGCCGTAATGGCCGTGGTGCTCGCGCGCGGCCACGCACAGGACGAGCGCATGTGCGTCCCGTGGCGCTGTTGTAAGCCATTGTTCATGCGACGTTGCATTGCGGCGCGGGCGGCTCGCGCGCCGAGCGCTGAATCGACGTCGGCCGCGGCGCGGATCGATCCTGGCCGACTGAATCTTGTTCGGGCTTCCTGTGCGCCGGGACCGGCGTATGGTGACCGGACGGGGGGTGAAGCGAAGCAATCGCTCGCCGCCCGCGTAGACCTACCGCAGTCCACCTCGAACGCAGAGGAGCCCTCCATGTCCACACGCCGCTTCGACCTCTTCGCCCCGGAAGCCCGAGCGAACCCTCACCCGATCTATGCCGAGATGCGTCGAAACAGCCCTGTGTGTCAGATCGACCCCGGCGGCCTCTGGGCCGTCGCTCGGTACGACGACGTGCTCTTCGTCCTCAAGCACCCGGAGAAGTTCTCTTCCCAGGGCTTCCGCGTGACGATGCTCGCGCCCTGGATCGAGAGCAATCCCCTCATGGACTCGCTCCTTGTCCTGGATCCCCCGGAGCACAACCGGCTCCGGGCGCTCGTGAGCCGCGCGTTCACGCCCGGGATGGTCGCCGGCTTCGAGCCCCGGGTCCGGGCGATCGCCGAGGAGCTCGCGGGGGACCTCGAGCGGCTCGGTGATGCCGACTTCATCGCCAACTTCGCTGTGCCGCTGCCGTCCCGGGTCATCTGCGAGCTGCTCGGGCTCGATCCGAAGCTGCACGCCGAGTTCAAGCGCTGGGCCGACCACCTCGCGATGATCTCGCCCGTGACCCCGAGCGAGCACATCCCCGCTGTCCGGGCGACGGTCCAATCGATGATCGGGTTCATGAAGGAGGTCATTGCCCGCCGGCGAGTCGCCCCGGCGGACGATCTCGTCACCCGCCTGATCCGCGCCGAGATCGACGGGCACGCCCTGAGCGAGGCGGAGATCGTGGGCTTCATGTCGATCATCCTGATGGCCGGCTTCGAGACGACGATGAACCTGTTCGCGAAGACGTTGCTCGGGTTGACCGGCCGGCCGGCGGACGTCGCCCGCCTGCGCGCCGAGCCGGCGCTGCTCCCGGGGTTCACGGACGAGGCGCTCCGCTTCGAGTCGCCGGCGGAGGTGGTGCTCCGGCAGGCGACCGCCGATGTCGCGCTCTCGGGGGTGACGATCCCGAAGGGCGCGTTCGTCGCGGCGATCATCGCGTCTGCGCAGCGGGACGAGCGGAAGTTCCCCGAGCCGGATCGGTTCGATATGGACCGCAAGCCCGACGTGTTCATCGCGTTCGGGCATGGGGCCCATTACTGCCTCGGCGCCTCGCTGGCGCGGCTCGAGATGAAGGTAGGGATGGAGGTGCTGCTCCGGCGCTTCGAGCGCTTCGAGCGGCTCCCCGGGGAGCTCGCCTGGAACTGCACGTTGCCGGTGCGGTGCCCGCGCGCGCTGCCCCTGCGGTTCGTGCCCGCGGCGTCCTCGGTCCGGTCCGTGCGTTACGCGGAGGCCGCCGTGTAGCCTCGGGTTTCGATCGCGCGAGGGCCGGCGCGTCCGTCGAGCTACGGGCGCGACGGCCCACGCGGCGCCTGCGGGGCCGGCGCCGCCTCGCGGGCGAGCGCCGCCTGGAAGCGCTCGGGATCCTCGTCGATCTGGATCATCTCGCCGGTCCGCGAGGCTTCCTTGCTCAGCGCGACGACGAGCTGCAGGAGCTTCGAGCCCACGAGGATCCGGACGCGGGAGATCGTCGTCCGGCTCGCGGCGAAGAACGCCGTCCACGCGTCGCTGACGCTCGGCGCCGCCACGGTCACCGCGCGGACGTCGACGAAGAGCGCGACCGGACCGAAGCGCGCGATCTCCTTGCGGATCTCGTCGAGCGGGATCTCGCCGAACTCGCCGCCGTCGTGCCCTGTGATGGTCACCAGCACCGCGCCCGGGCGCAGCCGCTGGAACGTGTACGTGCAGCGCGCGTTCGAGAGCCGCACGGTGCCGTCCGCCTGCACCTCGCGCCGGATCGTGGCGGGGCCCGCGCCGGCGACAGCTGACGGCGCGGCCGAGGGGCCGGCGACGGGCGCGGGGCCGGCTGCCGCGGCGGGCTCTGCGGCGCGGGCGACCCCCGGCTGCGACGGCGCTCGCGTCGGCGTGGGCGCCTCGCGCGCGACCGCCTCGTCGAACTGCCGCGCGTCCGACTCGATCTGGATCAGCTCGCCCGTACGCGAGAAGAGCTTGGCAACGTCGACGACGAGCTGGACGAAGGGCGAGCCGACGAGGATCCGGACGCGCCGGAGCCGCGCCCGGTTGGCGCTGAAGAAGCGCGTCCACGCGTCGCTCACGCTCTCCGCGGCGAAGGTGGCGTCGCGCGCGTCGACGTAGAGATCGATCGGCGGATACCGCGCGATCTCCGCCTGGAGCTCGTCGAGCGGTGCGTCGCCGAGGCTGCCGGTGTCGCGCCCTGCGATGGTCACGAGCACGGCGCCGGGGCGGAGCCGGCGGAAGACGAACGAGCAGCCGTCCTTCGCGAGGCGGATCGAGCCGTCCTCGAGGAGCTCTCGGTGAATCATCGCTGTCCCGGTCCTCTCCGGAGCCGCCGCGCGCCGGCTCTCATCTCTTGCTTGTCGCACGGCGGGCGCGCGGGTTCAACGCGCCGATCCCCCGGCCTGGGCGAGGACGGCCTCGCAGAACCTGCGCGCCGCGAGGGGCCCGCCGTGCTCCAGGAACAGGTACGGCTCGATCAGCTCCACCTCCATGATCTGCAGCGCCCCTTCGCGGACGAAGCCATCCACCCTCGCATAGGCAGCCTTCCCGGGCAGCGCCTCGAGGACCGCGGCGGCCTGCGCGAGGAGCGCCGGCGGCGGATCCTTCGCTGTCGCCGTCGCGCCGAACATCGGCTGAGACCGGAAGTCGCCGCGGCTCGGCACCTTCAGGAGCGCGTGGCTGAACTCGCCGCCGAAGAACAGGAGCGACCACTCGCCGTCGCGCGGGATCTCGGGGAAGAACGGCTGTACGAGCAGCCCTGAGTCCCGCAGGATCGTCTCCGCCTGCTCGGCCACGCCCTCGGCGTCCAGCGAGCGCGCGCGCAGCGTCCGGTAGGCGCCTGCGGAGATCGCGGGCTTGAGCACGAGCTCCCCCCACCCGAGCGACGAGAGCTCGGCGCGGAGATCGGCCGGGGCGCCGCGCTCGACGTACACGAGCGGCGCGACGCTCACGCCGGCGCGACGCAGGTCGAGGAGATACCGCTTGTCGCTGTTCCAGCGGATGAGCTCCAGCGGGTTCACCAGGCGGACCCCGAGGTCGCGCAGCCGGTCGAGCCACCCGAAGAACTCGGCCGATCGCTCGACGTAGTCCCAGCAGTTCTTCGGGACCACCGCGTCGAAGCGGGCCCAGTCCACCTCGGGATCCCGCCACCTCACCGCCGTCATCTCCGCGCCGAGCTGCGCGAGCTCGCGCCCCAGCACCTGGCGCTCGTCCACCACCTCCAGGTTCGCGTCGATGAGCGCCTGGTATCCGTCCATCAACGCATACGCGATCTTCATCATGCCGTCGCCCCTCGCGGCCCGCCGCGGCCCCTCGCGGTCACGATGTCCGGCGCGTCGCTCGGTCGTCAAGGGGGGCTGGGTGGTCTCATCGCTAGGCTCCGGCACGGTGGCCGTCAGCGGAGACCAGATGCGTCGTGCCCGGATCGTCGGGAGGTGCTGCCCCGGCGGCGGCGAGGCGACATGGTGTGGGCAGGAGCCGCAGCGCGGGAACCGGTCAAGCGCGACCCTCAGGCGCTCGCACATGGTACCCTCCCGGCGGCAGCTCGAGCGGGAGCTTGGCCAGCAGCGCGGCGAGTCGCGCCGGGTGACCGAGGATTTTCGTCTTCACTTCGGGGCCAACGGCGAGCAGCGCTGCGACGGCCGAGTGCAGGGAAGCGTTCGTCCGAAGGAGCTCCGTGGCCTGCTCTGGCGCATGGGCGAGGAGACGAGCTTGGAGCAGCGGCTGCGACGTGGACCGACTCAGCTCTGGCACCCGCGCTGAGACCGCAGGCAGCCGTAAGATCTCGGTATCGAGGCACAAAGCGAGGATGACCTCGTCCATCTCGAGCTCGCCCCGGAGGGCGAGGTACCGTAGCCGGTCCTCGATGGCCCGTCGGTGAATGGCATCCTTCGGCCGATCGGTGCGCTTCGACGCGTACAATCCCGGAAGTTCCAGGCACTCGGTCCCGAGGCCGAGGAACTCGACCGAGCTGCTGTTCCTGACACCGGACTCGAAGTCGGGAATCGCAATAAGCTTGAGGTGGACGTCGAGCTCCACGCCATCTTCCGGCCGGATGTACTGCTGGAAGTCGCGCCCGCACAGCGTTTCGATGTCCGTCTCTATGCCGGTGATCGCGCGGACCGCCTCGCGAAGCCGCTCGGCGTTCTCCGGTGTCGGGCGGAACAGGATGTCGAGATCGTGCGAGAACTCCACGGCTTGCCGCAGCACGCCCGCCTGACCGCCCACGACCACGAACTCGACGCCGAGGCGGTACAGGATCTCGAGCTGCTCGCGGATCGTCACCGGCCGCGGCCCTCCCACTCCGCGCGCTTCGCAGCGCGGAGGAAGCGATGGACCTCCTCCGACCGGCGGAGCCACTCGTCGAGCGGTGGGTAGGTATTCGGCGCGTGCGACGCGCTCGGTCCGGCCGGCGACAGGTCGACGCCGAGCAGCGACGATAGCTCGGCCTCCTCGTCGATCTCTGCGAGGAGCGAGAGGATCGTGGGATCCAGGATCTCCCGGGCCGTGGTCATGGATCCAGGGTAGCGCGACGTGCACGCCGCGACCATCGGTGCCACGTCGCGCGCTCGTCCGTCCGCCGCCCCCTCACGCTTCGCGGATGACCGCCCGCTCGACTTCTTCGTCAGGATGTACGGGCGAAGCCGCCGGTCCAGCTCGACGAGGACGACGTCGGTGAGCGTCTCCTCCGAGATCCCGAGCCCGCGCGCGTAGCTGAAGGCGACCAGCTCATGTACGGCAGACGCTCGGTCGCGAAATGCAGCGCAAAGTTCCGTCGTGGTCAGCATCCGACCATGCATTTATACGAGGAAACCACACTTCCTAGCGTCTTGGCCAGCGAGGCGGTCCTGACGGCGAGGAGCATCAAGGTCCCCCCGGGCTACCCATCGGGACGCGCTTCCGTTCGGCGCGGCGGACGAGGGCGCGCATGGTCGGCCATCGACGAGCGTCCAGGACGAGGAGCGAGATTCGGATCCTGGCCGGCAGCCGACTGCTTCCGGCGCGTCGTCTGCGGTTCTGGGCAAGCAGCTGGCTGCCTCCGACGCCTCGTCAGCGGTCCCGGACAAGCAGCCAGCTGCCCCGGGCGGCTCGTCGGCGCTTCCGGGCAAGCAGCCAGCTGCCCCGGGCGGCTCGTCGGCGGTCCTGGGCAAGCAGCCAGCTGCCTCCGACGGCTCGTCGGCGGTCCCGGGCAAGCAGCCAGCTGCCTTCGGCGCATCGCCGGCGGTCCTGGTCGAGCAGCCAGCTGCCTCCGACGCCTCGCCGGCGGTCCTGGTCAAGCAGCTGGCTTCCTCCGGCGCATCGCCGCCGGTCCCGGGAAGGCAGTCGGCTGCCTCCGGACGACCGCCACAACAGCGCGGAGGCTCCGGGCCATGGCGTCGAGATCGTGCCCGGTGAGACGCGGAACTCCGGGCGAGCAGCGGCCAATGGCGGCGCACCGCTCCGAAAGCCAGTTTATGCGCGTTGACGGATCGATCGACATGATTACGCCTGGCCGGAACACCCGGCGCACGCCGGGCGCCTTGATCGCTTCGATCGCGGGGGGCAAGGAGCATGAGCCTCATGTTCTCGCCGCTTCCGCGACGGAGACCAGCGAGAGGTGTTCCCTCATGGCCAAGACTTCTGCTCCGCTCAAGAAAAAGCCAGCTCCCAGGAAGCCCGCGGCGCCACCCCAGGCGGCAGCGGCCTTCGACAAGATCGTGCCCGAGATCGACTCGTTGAGCAGGGACGCGCTCGTTCCGATCAACATCGATATCCCCCGGGCGGTCTCCCAGGTGCTCGGGGTGCTGCCTGGCCTGCTCGCACTGCGCCCGACGATCGCCGAGCGCCTGCCCACGCATGACGTCGGGTTGATCGACCGGCTGGAGACTTACGCGCTCGCCGCCTGGTATGCACATCTGCTGTGGCTGTCCAGCGGCGGCGCGGAGAACGCGCTCAAGCCGCTCCTTGGCGAGGCCGTGCCGCTCCGCGAGAACCTCCTGAGCGACGCCGAGGCCCTGGCCCGCCGCGGGCTCGTCGACGCCGAGGCTGTCGCGGAGATCCGCGCGGGGAACGGTCACATCGACACGGCCAACGACCTCGTCGCGCTCTCGGCGTTGTTCAGCGCCGGCTGGTCGGAGATTGCCGGCAAGACCGCGGCGACCGAGCAAGAGGTGCACCGCGCGGGCGAGCTCGGGCCGCAGATCCTCGCCGCCCTGGGTGTGCGGGAGCACGGCGCTGCCCCCGCGCCGACCGACGCCACGGACAGGAGGGCGCGCGCGTTCAGCCTGTTCATGCACGCCTACGATCAGACCCGCCGCGCCGTCGCCTACCTCCGCTGGGACGAGGACGACGCCGAGGCGATCGCGCCGTCTCTCTACAAGGGACGCGGCGGTCGCGGGTCGTCGTCCAGCGACGCGACCGCCGCGCCGCCGCCCGCCCCGCCGGCGCAGCCCAGCGTCGCGCCGGACGCCGCGCCGAGCGTCGCAGCGGCGCCAGCGCCGGCCGGCGCTGCGCCGATCAGCGCGCCGCCGGTCGGCTGAGCCGCCACCACCAACCCAGGCGCCGGCTCCCCGCGCGCGTCCGCAAAGGAAGCCGCGCTCACCGCACGCGGAGCGTCCGCGGCGCCCGTCGCCTCTCGTCCCCCCGGCGCCGTCTCGTTCACGCCCTCTCCGCGCCCTCCGCAGGGTGCGTCCCCGGGTGACGCGCCCGCGAGCACGCGCCTTGCCGTGCAGGGACGGAGCGCCGCCGCGCGCGCCCGGTGCGCCGCGCGGCGCCGGACGCGCTGCCCACGGGGCGAGGAACACCATGCCCAGCCTGAGCACGGAGAGCACACCCCGGGAGCGCCTCTCGCGCGCGATCAGCGTCCTCGGACGCGTCCGGATGTACTGGCGCGGGATGGCCGCGATGATCGCGGTCGGGCTCTCGATCTCGCTCGCCCTCGCGCTCGCCACGAAGCGGGTGTGGCGGAGCGAGGCCACGATCCTCTACCGCGAGACGATCCAGACCGGCCGCGACCCCCAGAGCAGCGCCGCGCGCGCCGCGCGGCTCGGGCCGAAGCTCAAGGACACGCTCACGGCGCGCGGGACGCTCGCCGGCGTCGTCGAGCAGTTCGGCCTCTACCCGGAGAAGACCGCCCGCTCGATGGTCGAGGCCGTCGAGGAGATGAAGAGCCACGTCGGCTTCCGCGCGCAGAGCAGCGACACGTACGTCATCTCCTTCACCCACGACGACCCGCACGTGGCGCAGCAGGTCGCCGCCCGGCTCACGCAGATCCTCATCGAGGGCTACCGCCGCGACAGCCTCGGCGCCGCGACGATGACCCGCGACTTCCTGCGGCGAGAGCTCGCCGAGGCGAGCGCCAACGTCGAGGAGGCGAGCCGCGCATTGGCGACGTTCCTCGCGAGGAACCCGCAGTTCCAGTGGGGGCTCAACGACTCGCCGTACGCGCCCACGCCCCAGCCGCTCGGCCCGCCCGGCGCTCCTGCGCCCGCGGCGCGGGCCTCGCCGTCGAGGCCGGCTCGCCCCGTCGACCCGGAGCTCGCGTCGCTCGAGCGGCAGCTCGCCCGGGTCGAGGCGCTGCTCGGGACGGCGCCGTCGCCCGAGACGGCGCCGGGGCAGCCGCTGCCGCCGAGCGTCGTCGAGGCGCAGCGGGCCCGCGACGCGGCGGCGGCCGCGGCCGCCGCGGCCGAGGCGGCGCTCGCGGAGAAGCTCGCGGTCTTGACGCCGATCCACCCGGATGCCGTCGCCGCGAAGCGCCGCGCCGAGGCGGCCAGGAGCCAGCTCGCCGCCGCCGAGAGCGCGCTCCGGCTCGTGCGCGCGGGCGTCACCGAGGTGCCGGGCGGCGACGCGCGCGCGCTCACGCCGGCGCGGCGGGCGTCGCTGGAGGCCGAGCGGAGCGCGCTGCTCGGGCGGATCGCGGGCCTGCGCGCGCGCGCCGGGCGCGCGGCGGCGGGGCGGGCAGCGTCGCGCGCGGCCGGCGGCGAGGCGCCGCGCGCTGGCGGCGACGGCGAGGCGCCGCGCGCGGCCGGCGCCGACGAGGCGTCGCGCGCTGCGGGCGACGGCGAGGCGTCGCGCGCGGGCGGCAGCGGCGAGGTGCCCGAGCAGCGCGTGGTCGAGCTCGAGACCGAGTGGCACCGGCTCCGCCTCGATCTCGATCGGGCGCGCGAATACCTGAAGACCGTGCAGGCGAACGAGCGGGCCGCGAACCTGTCGGCGGACGCCGCCGAGAACAAGAGCGAGACCGAGCTCGACGTCCTGGATCCGGCCTACCTGCCGAGCCGCCCCGACCGCGGGCGCGGGCGCGTGTTCTTCGCGGGCGCGGCGGTGACGTTCTTCCTCGCGTTCGGCATCGCCGGGGCCCGGGTGCTGCTCGACGACACGCTCTACGACGGCGGCGACATCCAGGCGCTCGGCGGCCCGCTCCTCCTGGCCGCGATGCCGGCGCTCCCGGCGCGGCCGCCCCTCCGCGAGCGCGCGATCGTCCCGGCCTACGGCGTCGGCACGGCCGAGCCGCCGGCGGAGCGGTCCGCGGCGGCATCGGAGCGGCCCGGAGCGGTAGCGGACCGGCCCGCCGGGGCGTGGGATCCGCCCGCGGAGGCGCCGGAGCACCCCGCGGCCAGCAGCGCGCTCGCCTGCGTGGGCGGCCGTTCGCTCGTCCATGTCGGCGGCCTCGCCCTCGGCGAGCCCGAGGTGGAGATCCTCGGCGCCGACGTCGACCTCGAGGGCGCCGGCGTCTTCGAGCTGCTCCGGGACGCGCCCGCGCAGGCGCTCGCGGCGCTCCGGGTGCTCCGGCACCGCCTCGATCAGCGGCGGGGGCGCGAGCCGCTCGCGGTCGCCGTGGTGAGCCCCGGCCGGGGCGAGGGCAAGACGGCGCTCGCGATCCGCCTCGCGATGACGCTCGCCGAGGCCGAGCGCGCGCGGGTCCTGCTCGTCGACGGCCACCTCGCGCACCCCCGCGTCGCGGCGACCCTCGGCCTCCGGCTGCCCCCGCGCGCGAGCTTCTCCGAGCAGCTCCGGCGGCGCATGACGGGCGAGGCCCGCCCGCTCGGCGTCGTCGCCGCCGGGCCGTCGCTGGCCGTGCTCGCGGAGCCGTCGCTCGAGGCGAGCTACCCGGCCGCGCTCCACTCGCTCCACTTCGAGGCCGCGCTGCGCGCGCTCCGCCGCTGCTACGACTACGTGGTGATCGACGGCCCGCCGGTCCTCGGCTCGGGCGACGCCAACGTCATCGAGGACGCCGCCGACGGCATCCTCCTCGTCGCGCGCGCCTCGCAGACCCGGGCGTCCTCGCTCTCGCGCGCCGCCGAGCAGCTCGGCGAGCGCCGGATCCTCGGCGTGGTCCTGAACGATGTTGCGCCGGGATCGGCCGCGAGGAGGCGCCGCGCGCCCGCGCCGCGCGAGGCCGGGAGACCCGAGCAGGAGGGGCACGCGGCGTCACGGCGAGCCCGGAGCGCGGGCGCGGGCTCCGCCCCGGCAGAGCCCCTGTTCCGGCCGACCGGCGCCGCGCGCCGCTGGGCGGGAGATGGCCGGTGATCATGACGCCTGCGCGCCGACCGGAAAATCACTGAACCGGTAAACTTCCGACGCGGTCGAGTAACCGGCATGCCGCGGTGAACCGCCACCATACCCGCAAAAAAACAGGTATTTTACACGGAGAACCGGTTCATGCGGCGCGCGTCCACGCGGCGCCGGCGCGGCCCGTTGCTTTATGCTCGACGCGGTCGCCTGCGTGCTGTATCCCGCGGCTGTGGCTGCCGTGGTGCACGCGCCGCGCGCGGGCCTGTCACGGCTGCTCCCAGCGCTGCCACGGTTCGCGTTCGCCACGTTCCTTCACCACGTCATCGGGCGGATGAACGCTGAGGAGCGCGATCCGCTACCACGGAGAGATCGAATGACCAACACGCGAGATCGCGGGAGTGCCATGAGCGCAGCGGAACCGTCGTCGGCGACGTCCGTGCGGAGACGGCTGTTCTCGATCGTCGGGTTGTCCGGCGTGCTCCTCCTCCCGCTGGGCGTGGGGTGCGACGGGTCGAGCGAGTCGTCCAGCAGCGGCACGGGCGGCGGCGGAGCCACGGGGTCCGGCGGCCAGAGCGCGACGAGCGGCGACGGGGGGGCCGGGGGCCAGACGGGCACGGGCACGGGCGGCGACGGCGCGACCGGCCCCGGGGGCGCCGGCGGCGGGGGCGGGGGCGCGGGCGGCGGCACCCCTGTCCCGGCGTGGGACTGGACGGGCATCGTCGGCACGGGGCAGAGCCTCGCGGTCGGTGACCAGGGCAGGCCGGTCCGCGGGACGGAGCAGCGCTTCGACAACCTCAAGCTGTCGCTCGGGAACACGCGCGTGCCGCCCTTCGATCCCGCGAGCGCCGCGCTGTCGCTGGTGCCGCTCGTGGAGCCCATTCGCCCGTTCGCGACCACGTACCCGAGCGCTTACCCGAACAACATCCAGGGCGAGACGCCGCACACGGCGATGGCCGACCAGATCTCCACGCTCGCGCGGGCGGCGGGCGGCGACCACGTCTCCGTGCACACCGAGGTCGGCGAGAGCGGGCAGGGGATAGAGGCCCTCAGGAAGGGCGCCACGGAGGTCGTCGAGGGCGCCACGTCGATAGGCCGCGCCTACGCGGCGACGCTGTTCGAGGTGGAGGCGATCGCGCGCCTCGCCCGCGAGGCGGACAAGGCCTACGGCGTCGGCGCCATCGTGGTGACGCACGGCGAGCACGACGCCGGCAGGCCGACCTACGAGGACGACCTGTTCAAGCTGTGGTCCGACTACAACCAGGACCTCAAGGCCCTCACCGGGCAGACTCGGTCCATCCCCATGCTGGTGTCCCAGCAGCACTCGGTGCCTTCCGAGGCGGGATCGAGGTCGGCGTCGACGTACGCGCAGTGGCACGCGGGCGTCGCGCACCCGGGCGACATCGTATGCTCCGGCCCGAAGTACCAGTACCCCTACGCGGCCGACCACGTGCACCTGAACGCGAACGGCTACGAGCTGCTCGGCGAGAAGTACGGCCAGATCTTCTTCGAGAAGGTGGTCCTCGGGCGCGATTGGCAGCCGCTCCAGCCGACGGACGTCGAGCGCAGCGGCAGGGTCATCACCGTGCGCTTCCACGTCCCGGTGGGGCCGCTCGTGTGGGACGACGCGCTGCCGTCGCCCCATCAGACCGCCTACACCGAGTGGAAGCAGGGCCGCGGCTTCGAGGTCTGGAGCGGCAACAGCCGGATCACCATCAGCGGGGTCGAGATCGACGGCGATGCCGTCCGGATCACGGTCGCCGCGGATCTCCCCGCGTCCGGCGTGATGGTGGGTTACGCGGCGACGTCCGACGGGTCGAGCATGAACGGCGGCACCACGCGCTGGGGCCACCTGCGCGACTCGGATCCATTCGTCGGGTCCAGGTCGGGCGTCGCCCAGCCGAACTACGGCGTGGCGTTCGAGATGGCCGTCCCCTGAGCCCGCCTCTCGGCGGGCAACCAGCTTCGCGCGTCGGGAATGCCCGGCGCATCCTCCGGGATCTCGGGAGGGCGTGACGACGCGCGGATGGTTTCGGCGATCTGTCACGCCCAACGCGTTGCTTCTCTCGCAACTGTTGAATTCCCTTATGAGCTGGCTGGACCGCGTCGATGGCGCAGATCGGGCGAGGCGTGGAGCGCGCCGCTCAGCCGCTGTTCGAGAGCCACCGCACGACCAGCGACTCGAGCGCCCTCGCGGCGGCGCGCTCGTCGGTGCGGCCGCGTAACATGTCGGCGGCGAGCGCCTCGGCAGCGCCGATGATCGCGACGCAGCGGAGGTGCATGTCGCGCTTCGAGAGGTGGACGAGCGGCGCGAGCGCGTCCTCATAGAGCGTCACGTACCTGTCGAGGAGCTCCTGCTCCACGGCGTCCATCTGCTCGTCGCCCTTCAGCGCCGCGAGGATCGCGTGCCACTGAGGCCCGATCGTCGCGCAGCAATGCATGTACGCGGCGCTGGCGACGCGCGCGACGTCCTCGAGGCGCTGGCGCGTCCGCTTCAGCGCCTCGAGCAGCGCCGCGACCTGGCGGTCGTCGATCTGCCGCGCGAGGGCGATGAGGAGCCCGGACCGCGTCTCGAAGTGCTCGTACGCGATCGGCTTGCTGACGCCCGCGCGCTCGGCGAGGTGGCCGAGCGTCAGCGCGTCGGTGCCCTCCTCGCGCACGATCTGCTCGGCCGTCTCGAGCAGCTGCTCGCGGCGCTCCGCCTTCGACAGGCGCTTGCGGGCGGCGTCGCTCCTCGGCCGGGCGGCGTCGCTCCTCGGCCGGGCCGCGGGGGGTGTGGTGCTCGATTTCGCCATTCGCCTTGACGCTACCACGAGCGGGCACATACTACCAAAGGTAAGTTACCAACGGTAGGTTAACGCCAGGCACGCTCCGTGCGCGCTCGGCGGGAGGAGTCCATCCAGATGGCTACACGAACGATGTCACCCGTCCTCTTGCTCGGCGGCTCCGGTCAGGTCGGCGCGCGCGCAGCGAAGGCGCTCCGGCGCCTGCACCCGGACCTCCCGATCGCGATCGCCGGACGCGACGCGCGCAGGGCGTCCGAGGTCGCCGCGGAGGTCGGCGGCCCGACGACGGCGACGGCCGCCGACGTCGGCCGCGACGACCTCGGCCTCGCGCGAGGCGCGTCGTTCAGCGCCGTCGTCGCGCTCGTGAAGGATGAGGCGTCGAACGCGGTGAAGCGCGCGCAGGCGGACGGCGTGCCCCACATCGCCTTCTCGGACGCCGTCGCGGAGATCGGCCCCTTGGTCGCCCATTACGTCGCGCGACCGACGCGCGCTCCCATCCTCATGCTGGGCCACGCCTTCGGCGGCGCGGCGACGCTGGCGGCGCTGCACCTCGCGCAGGAGCTCCAGCGCGTCGACGCGATCGCGATCGGCTGCGTCGTCGACGCGGACGATCGCGGCGGCCCCGCATTGCAGGCCGCTTTCGAGCACGAGGCGAAGACCGGGCAGGCTCCGCTCGTGCTCCAGGGCGGGAAATGGACCTGGCTCCTCGGCGACGCGGCGACGCGGCGCTTCGTGGACGCCGAGGGCGTGGAGCGCGTCGGCCGGGCCATGCCGCTCCCCGACGTGGTGAGCCTCGCGGCGGCGACCGACGCGCGAGAGATCCGCGTGGACATCGCGACGCGCGACGCCGCGAGGGGCGGCGCGGGTCACGTGACGGAGCTCGTCGTCGAGGTGTCGGGGCGGCGACACGACGGCGCGGGCGCGCGGCTGCGCTACGACATCGTCGATAAGGACGGCCTCGCGCGCCTCAGCGCGTACGGCGCCGCGATCGCGACGGAGCGCTTGCTGGGGCTCGCGGGCGGTGCCCCCGTCGGCCCGGGGCTCTACAACCCGGAGAGCGTGCTCGACCCGGCGCGCGTCGTCGCGCGGGTCGAGGAGCTCGGCGCGCGCGTCCGCCGCACAGACCAGCGCCTCTGACGCGCGGCGGGCGGGGCAACGCGCGATCCATGGAGCATCGCCGATAGACCACCACTCGCCTCGCTGGAGGGGTGGTTCGCACACGCACGTGCGCGCGCGCTCCGCGCACGATCGGCTTGCCGGGGCGATAGCCCTTCGGCAGCACCAGGAGCGTCTTCTCGATCTCCGACGGCTCCCAGCACCGCAGCACGAGCGGGCGCGCAGCGGTCCGCGCCGCCGGCCGCGAGCGCGTGCCAGCGTGCCAGCGTGCCAGCGTGCCAGCGTGCCAGCGTGCCAGCTTGATCAGGCGCGCTGCTTTGCGGCACCCTCGCCTCCCTGCGGCCCACGGGGTCGGAAGGAGCGTTCGCCGCGCAGCGAGCCGCGCGGCATCGGCCCGTAAGGCGCCGCCAGCAGTGCGCTGGACGGGGCCGAGCGAGGCCTGAGTCGCTCTCCCGGCGATGGTACCCCAATTGCCTTTTATCCGGGGCGCCTGGTCTGGAGCGTCGAAGACGACGGATATTCCGAGCCTGCCGCGCTCACGAGAAATACACGATGCGCGTGTGATCGGACGCGAAGCGGGGGCTAGGACAAGCAAACGACTTCCGAAAAGTCAAGCGCTCGCTGCGGCTCGCCTCATGCAGCCATGCTGTAGATGACAGAAAATTCTTTTACGCGATCCACCACTTCCGGAAAAGGTGACGCCATATCAACCATTTATTCGCGCATTGAGGCGGCGCCTTCACTCCACACCCGCAGCATGCGGGGACCCTCTTCGTTGACGCACCTGGTCGACGCGACCATGACCGCACGCCGTCGGGTTTCACCGCTGGACGACGAATTTGCTGGAAGTTCACAAGCGACGGCGAAGCGCTAAAGCTCGTTTGTACCCTATTGCAAGACTATTTCCTTTGTGTTCTTTTATCGGCGCGCGCGGCTACTTCGCGCGACTTGAACGTGGGAGATGATGCAACATGAAGAACCTCGTCATTGGTTTCATGAGTTTGGTAGGAACGCTCGCGGTCGCTGGGACAGCGAATGCCGACTATACGATCCGCAGTCTACTTACGGGAAAGTGTCTCGGTGTGTCGGGCGGGAGCGGGGTCGCGGGGACGTCAGTGGTCACCTTCACCTGCGACGGTACCCTGAACCAGAGATGGGCCACAGGGGCCTTTTGGCCCTCTCCCAACAACATGTTTACGCACATTCTCAACCGTGTGAATGGCGCTACCAGCACCAACAGGAGCTTGGGGTTGAGCAACAGCATTTCGGCAGTCAATGCGTCCTGCAACAACAACACCACCGACACCGACGACAAGGGCTGGTGGGTGGACTATGCTGGAGACTTCGCGGTTCCCGGCTTGGCGGGCCTACAGCATTGCTACAGTTTCAAGAGCAAGATCAACACGTCGACGGTCCTCACCACCAGCACTGGCCAGAACAACGTCCAGCCCACGCGTAGCGCGTTGTCCGGTTCGCTCACCAATGGCCAGATCTGGTGCATCGTCGACATCTAGCACTCCGAGCATGTTGAAAATCGTCCAATTCCAGTAGCTTGCGCAGCCTCCTGGACACGCGATTGTCTTGGCGCGCAGGTCGATCTTGAAATCGCGCTTGCTGAACGAATCGGCGCTTCACGCCCCCGGCGGCGCCTGCTCCCCGAGTTCGGCGAACAGCAGCATCCGCTGCTCGGTCGAACCCTATGACTATTGCGGTCGTACGGCTCGCGCAGCACGCTCGCGAGCCTCGCGCACAGCGCGGTGTTCTTGTCGCGCAGCTGGACCAGGAGTCACAGCGGCTACGAGCGCGTGATCTACTCGAGCCTCTTGATCCGGCCGGTCGGGTCCGATTCGGTCTCGAAGAAGTAGATGGCGTGGTCGAACCGGTCGTAGGTCATCGAGAGGTCGGCGTTTCCACCCAGGGTGCTGATGACGCCGACGTGCTCCGCGCGGCCCGCGGGGTTCAGGACGACGTGAATGTCGCCTTGACCATCCCGGGCATAGAGGACGCGGGGGTCGGTGACGCTGTCGAGGACCACGGACAGGTGCGCGCCGGCGGTGAACGAGAACCTGGCAATCTGGGTGGGAGGCGCCGAGATGTCCGTCCGATCGAAGCGGTACAGCCCTTCCTGCCCCTCGCGGACGCCGGGGCCCCGCGGTCCGCCGCCCGCGATGTACAGATACTGGCTGTCTGCGGCGATGCCTGACGCCTGCACGAGGTGGTCCACCGGGACGGCCCCGATCAGCTGCGCCTGAGCCGGCGCCGAGAGGGAATAGGCGTAGATGCTGACGGGGGTCGCCTCGGTGCCCCCCGTGACGGCAAGGAGGCTCGTCCCATCGGACGTCATCGAGCGCGCCGAAGAGGCGGGAGGATACGCCGGAGAGGTATCCCACGCTGCCGGGCCCCACGTGGATCCATCGAAGATCCGGTACAATCGGTTCCCTGAGGTGGCGCTGTCCAGGCTGAACAGCGACCCGTCGTGAAGAAGGAGATCCGGGCCCACATGCTGGCCGCTCAGCCCGTCCGCCGTTCCGTGCACGATCGCCGTCGCATGGCCGGTCTTGGGGAGCTCGAAGACCTTCGTGGCGGCCCCGATGTAGATCGTGGTGGGGCTGGCTGCCATGCCGGCTTCCGCTGTTTGACCCGACGAAGGCGGCCACGTGATGTCGAGGTCTGTGAGGGTGCCGGTCAGCCCGCCGTAGGTATGATCCATGAACTCCAGGCAGGTGATCGCGCTCTGCACGGACACGGCGACATGGAACGTCTCGCCGGCCTCCGAGAACGTCGATACCGGGATTGTCCTGGTGTCCGTCGCGCAACGGAGCTCCTGTCCCATGTCGTCGACGAGGGCGATCGCCCCTGCGGCGTTCGCCGACACGGCCAGGACCTGGTCGGTGGCGACGTGGCTATACCAGTGAACTGCCCCGTCCTTCGGGAAGCATGAGGGCGTACCAAGGCGCGTGGTCGAGGTGGGCGCCGCCGGACAGCCCGGGAACGGCTCGGCTGTCTCCCTGCTCTCGCCGCGGCCCGGCGTGATCGCGGCGCAGCTCGTGCTGCAGGTCGTGCTGCCGGCCGGACTGCCGGCCGGGCTGCCGGCCGGGCCGGCGTCACACTCCTCGCTTCCTTCGACCAGCCCGTCGCCGCAGAGGCTCGGATCGATCAGGAGCGTGTAGGCGGGGATCTCCGCGTTGTTGAGGCGCCTCTCGACCGCGACGTAATAGGTCCCCGGCGAGAGCCCTCTGGCGCCCGGGTGAGTGGCCGGCTCTATCTTCGAGCACCAGCTGATGAAATCATCGTCGTCGAAGGCGAGCTCGGTCGCTCCGTTGGAGGCATAGAGGTAGATCGCCGTGTCGATCGTATGATCGCAGTAGCCGTTCCCTTGGGGGTCGTACGTCGCGATGACCACATCGCCGGCGACCGGCATCGTGAACGAGTAATAGTCCCTGTCCCCGGTCGGAGAGATGCTGCCGCAAGCGAACGCGTTCGCCAGGAGCGAACTGCTCGTGGCGGCGTTATCGTTCGGCTCGACCTCCGGGAGGCAGCACAGGCTCCTGACCCCGGAGCACTCGAACCCCGCCTCGATCGTGCAGCCCCGGGTGCAGCCGTCGCCGTCGGCGGCGTTGCCGTCGTCGCACGCCTCGCCGGAGGTCACGATGCCGTTGCCACAAGCCGTCCGGGTGCAGTTGGCGTCGCAGCCGTCGCCGTCGATGGCGTTGCCGTCGTCGCACGGCTCGCCCGACGTCACAACGCCGTTGCCGCAGGCCGTGGGGGTGCAGTTGGCGTCGCAGCCGTCGCCGTCGAGGAGGTTGCCGTCATCACACCTCTCGCCGGTCGTCTCGATGCCGTTGCCGCAGGCCGTCGGTGTGCAGTTGGCGTCGCAGCCGTCGCCGCCGACGGCGTTTCCGTCGTCGCACGTCTCGCCGAAGGTCACGATGCCGTTGCCGCAGGCCGTCGGTGTGCAGTTGGCGTCGCAGCCGTCGCCGTCATCGCTGTTGCCGTCGTCGCAGCCCTCGCCGCCGGTGACGACGCCGTTGCCGCAGGCGGTCGGTGTGCAATTGGCGTCGCAGCCGTCGCCGTCGATGTCGTTCCCGTCGTCGCAGCCCTCGTCGCCGGTGACGACGCCGTTGCCGCAGGCGGTCGGCGTGCAGTTGGCGTCGCAGCCGTCGCCGCTATCGCTGTTGCCGTCGTCGCAGCCCTCGTCGCCGGTGACGACGCCGTTGCCGCAGGCGGTCGGCGTGCAGCTGGCGTCGCAGCCGTCGCCGTCGATGTCGTTCCCGTCGTCGCACCCCTCGTCCGCTGCGGTGGCGCCGTCGCCGCAGGTGCTCGTACAGGCGCTGGGCGCCCCTCGACAGTGATAACCTGCCTCGACGTGACATGTCCTATCGCAGCCGTCTCCTGGCTCGGTATTGCCGTCGTCGCAGGCTTCCTCGCGCAGGACCAGGCCATCGCCGCAGCCGGGTGTACATGCGCTGGGGGCGCCGTCACATCGGTAGCCTGGCTCGACGAGGCAGGTCGCACCACAACCGTCGCCGGCCTCCGTATCGCCGTCATCACAGCGCTCGCTCGCTGCGACCCTGCCATCGCCGCAACGATCTCCTCCGCCGTGATCCGGGGCCTCGTCGCCGCAGCCGATGAGCAGGACGGAGCTCGTCAGTACCATCGTGATCCATCGCTTCCGAAATGCCATGATGCCTCCTGCAATGCTGTCGATCCCGTTGTAATATGCCGCCACACTTGCAGGGGGGCGGATCGCATCGGCGCGTCAATTTCTTCTCCAGCGGGCAATGCGATTCGTTCTGGACATTCAATTGTCCCCTCACGCCACAGTCCGTATGGGCCGCGACAGGTGATAATTGCAGTGCCAAGCGAATTCGGCTCTCGCGCGAATCGTCCAGCCCGGCGCCGCGGGCGTGGCGCCTCGCATCGAGGCATAGGCGAGTATGCCTATGCCTCGAACCGGAGGACTTGGGTACGAAGGCGTTGCGGTCACCTGCATCGGGTGATGCGAGGAAGGACGGCGATCTTCGAAGAGAGGCGAGGACGAATGGAAACGCTTCGTAATTTCGGCAAGATCACGCCAGGGATCGTCGCGCTCGCGGCGCTCACGGCGCTGGCCTGCTCCAGCGAGGGGGATGCGACGGACGAGGCATCGTCCGGCAGCGGCAGCGCCGGAGGGCTCGCTGGGTCCGGCTCCAGCGGCTCCGGTGCCACGGGGGCCTCGTCGGCGACGGGGGCCCCGTCGGGGGGAGGCGGCGGCACCGGCAGCAGCGGCGGGGGCCCGGCCTCGGGAGGAGGGGGCACGGGCGCCGCCGGAACCGGCTCGGTCGGTAGTGGAGGGGAGACACAAAGCGCGGGCTGCGGCAGCGCGACCGCGCCGACGAGCGGCCGTTTCAGCATCGATGTCGGGGGCACGACGCGCGAGTACATCCTCGCCGTGCCGGACGACTACGATTCGAGCCACGCCTACCGGCTGATCTTCGCCTGGCATCCCCGCGGCGGCTCGGCCGAGCAGGTCGCGACCGGGTTCGGCGGCGGTTATTACGGCCTCCAGAGCCGCGCCCGCGGCTCGGCGATCTTCGTCTCTCCCGAGGGCATCGACCAGGGCTGGGCGAACGAGGGTGGCCGCGACATTGCGTTCCTCCGCGCCATGATCGAGCGCTTCAACGCCGAGCTCTGCATCGACCAGGGCAGGATCTTTTCGACCGGGTTCAGCTACGGCGGCATGATGTCCTACGCGATCGGCTGCGCGATGGGCGACGTCTTCCGCGCCATCGCCCCCATGTCCGGCGCGCTCTACAGCGGCTGTGAGGACGGCGACAGCCCCGTGGCCATGTGGGGCGCCCACGGCAACGCGGACGACGTGGTTCCGGTCGAGAACGGCCGGTCCGCGCGCGATGTCTTCCTCGAACGAAACCACTGCGATCAGCAGACCACACCGGTCCAGCCGGACCCCTGCGTCAGCTACGAAGGCTGCGATGCGGGCTATCCCGTCGTCTGGTGTGAGTTCAGCGGGGGCCACACCCCGGTGAGCAATTCCGGTGAATCGATCTGGAGCTTCTTCTCGCAGTTCTGAGCCGGGTTTCCCTTGAACCAGCGTCGTTCAGGCTGCGGCCGGCCGCAACAATCCCGGGCAATGGGACGGAAACGGGAGGTTTCCCCATGGGTGTAGCGCCCCCTCGCGCGCCTCGCGGCGCCGTCACGCTGTCGTTGTGTTCGCTGATCGCCCTGCTGGAAGGGTTCGACATCCAGGCCATCGGCGTGGCCGCCCCCCTGCTGATCCCCGACCTCGGGCTGACGCCCGGGCAGGCGGGCGTCGTGTTCGGGGCCGGCATGGCGGGGCTGGTGTGCGGCGCGCTGACCGGCGGCTGGATGGCCGACCGCATGGGCCGCAAGCCGCTGCTGATGATGGCGGTCGGCGTCTTCGGCCTGTTCACGCTGGCCACCGTGGTGGCGGGCGGACCGCTGTCGCTGGGCCTCTACCGGTTCCTGGCCGGGACCGGCCTGGGGGCGGCGATGCCCACCCTGGTGGCCGTCGCCCTGGAGATCGCCCCGCCCGACCGGCGGACCCGCACCACCACCCTGATGTTCAGCGGCATGCCGGCCGGCGGCGCGCTGGCCGCGCTGTTCGCGGCCGGTTTCATGGCGCGGTTCGGATGGCACAGCATCTTCCTTGTCGGCGGCGTGCTGCCGCTCTTGCTGCTGCCGGCCATGGCGTGGCTGATGCCCGACAGCCGCGCGGCGGCGGTCGGCGGCGCAGAGCGGCCGGGCGGCGTGCAGGCGCTGTTCGGCCATGGCCGGCTGATGATCACGCTGCTGGCCTGGTTCACCTTCGGCTTGACGCTGCTGGTGCTGTATCTGCTGCTGAACTGGCTGCCGTCGCTGGTGGCGGCCAAGGGCCTGGGTGGGGTGGGGGGCGCCGGCGCCGCCTTCGCCTTCAACGTCGGCAGCGTCGTCGGCTGCTGGGTCATCGGTATGGCGGTGGATCGGCTGGGGCCGCGCCTTCCCATCATCGCGGCCTATCCCGCCCTGGCCCTGTCGCTGTTCGGGCTTTCGGGGGCGGACAGCCTGCCGCCGGTGCTGACGCTGGCCGCCCTGGCCGGCTTCTTCCTGCTGGGCGCGCAATACTCGCTCTACGGCGTCATCCCGCTCTATTACCCGGCGCGGGCGCGCGGGCTGGCCACCGGCGCCTCCATCGCCGCCGGCCGGCTGGGCTCCATCGGCGGGCCGCTGGTGGCGGGCCACCTGCTGGGCCAGGGCTGGGGCCCCGCCGGCGTGGCCATGGCCATGGTGCCGGTGGTGCTGTCGGCCGGGGTGGCGGCGGCGGTGATGACCATCCGCGGCCACCGTGCCGGTGATTGAGGCATGGCGGCCGATTCAACAAGAGGCGGCGTCAAGCCGCAGGTCTGCGGGAGATTATCATGCACGTGATCGTCGTGGGCGCCGGGATCGGCGGCCTGGCCACGGCTCTGGCGCTGCACGCCTCGGGCCATGAGGTGACGGTGTTCGAGGCCGCGCCCACCATCCTGCCGCTCGGGGTCGGCATCAACCTCCTGCCCCACGCCGCCGAGGTGCTGCACGAGCTGGGCCTGGTCGAGGCCCTGCTGGCCCAGGGGGTGGCGACCCGGGAGCTTGTCTATTTCAACCGCTTCGGCCAGCGCATCTGGGGCGAGCCGCGCGGCCGCTTCGCGGGTCACGCCGCGCCGCAGATCTCCCTGCACCGCGGCGCCCTGCAGGGCGTGCTGTTCGACGCCGCCGTCGAGCGGCTGGGCTCAGGCCGGCTGATCTGCGACCGGCGCCTCTCGGACCACGAGGAGGGCGAAGGCCACATCGTGGCGCGCTTCCTGAGCCGTGAGGGCGTGACGTGGGAGGTTCCCGCGGATCTCCTGATCTGCGCCGACGGCATCCACTCGGCGGCGCGCGCCGGCCTCTATCCGGACGAGGGGCCGCCGGTCTACGGGGGCCGTATCCTGTGGCGGGCGACCTCGATGGCGGCGCCCTTCCTCACCGGGGCTAGCATGATCATGGCCGGGCATCAGGATCAGAAGTTCGTCGCCTATCCCATCTCCCCGCCGGGGCCGGATGGGCGCCAGAAGATCAACTGGATCGCCGAGCTCGCCATCGCCGAGAGCCTGCGACGGGAGGACTGGAACCGGCGGGGCGATCCTGCCGACTTCCTGCCCAGGTTCGAGGACTGGCGCTTCGACTGGCTGGATGTGCCCGGCCTGATCCGGGGCGCCGAGGCGATCTACGAGTTCCCGCTGGTCGACCGCGATCCCCTGCCGCGCTGGAGCCACGGGCGCATGACGCTGCTGGGCGACGCCGCTCATCCCATGTATCCGATCGGCTCCAACGGGGCGAGCCAGGCCATCCTGGACGCCCGCGCGCTGGTCCGCGCGCTCGCGGCCCACGCCGATCCGGTGGAAGCGCTGGCCGCCTACGAGGCCGAGCGCCTGCCCGCCACCGCCGCCATCGTCGCGGCCAATCGCGGCAACGGTCCGGAGCAGTGCATGCAGATCGCCCAGGAGCGCGCGCCCGACGGCTTCGACCATATCGAGGACGTCTTCGCCCCCGGCGAGCTCGAGGCCATCGCCGCCCGCTACAAGGTGCTGACCGGCCTGAAGCGCGCCTCGGAGCCGCTCGCGTGAGCCCGCCCCTCTTCCCCTTGATGACGCTCGAGGTGGCCGTGGACCCGCCGGTCACCGTCAATCCGAGCTCGCCGGGTCGTCGTTTCATCCCCATCGTCGGCGGCACGGTGGCCGGCGGCCTCGAGGGCCGGGTGCTGCCGGGCGGCGACTGGCAGACGATCTGGGCCGACGGCCGGATGGACATCTCCGCCCATTACATCCTCGACATCGCCGGCCACGGGACGGTGGAGATCCTCTCCGAAGGCGTCCGCGCCGGGCCGCCGGAGGTGCTGGCGGCGCTCGGGCGCGGCGAGGCCGTGGACCCCGGGCTCTACTATTTCCGCACCGCCATCCGCATGCGCACCTCCGCGCCGGGGCTCCTGCGGCTGAACGCCATGCTGGCCGTGGCCGTGGGCGAGCGGCTGGCCGACCGGGTGCGGCTCACGGTTTACGAAATCGGCTAGTTCCGTGCCTCGCACGGTCTGGCCAGGAATCCCGAGAGATCTTAACGCAAAGGCGCAAACCAGAAATTTCTCTGTATTTTTGCGCCTTTGCGCCTTTGCGCCTTTGCGTTGAAATCTCTCTTCTCTCGCCGTGATCCCTGCCAAGGCTTCTGACAGCCGAACCAGGGGGCGCGATCGTGGCTGAGACCTTCGAGACCTCGGATGGCCTGAAAGAATGGGACGCGGAGATCGAGAACGCATGAGCACACAGACGAGAGCGTCGAGACGCCGGGGCGATGCTGGCGCAGGGATTTTGGCCGTCGCCCTCAGCATCATCTCCTTCAATCGCCCGGCACGGGCACAAGCGCAGCCCGAAGCGCCGCCGGCGCCCGCGGGCGAAGACCCGCCGATCGCGGCTCCCGCGGTAGCGCCCGCGAGCCCTCCTGCAGACGCGGGCGCGCCGCGAGCGCCCTCTGCGGAAGCTCACGCCGGCGCGCCGGCGCTGCATGGCGCTGCCGGGCCCGGGCCAGCTTCGCCGGCGCCACCGACGCAGGACGAGCCATGGAAGAATCCGCTCAGCGTCGCGGCCTGGGCCCGCGTCGGAGGTCGCTTGCAGAACCCCAGCGCGCGCGAGAGGATGGACCGACTGCTCGGGGACGGAGAGCTGGATCTGATGTTCTCGGGCGAGATCAACCGGTTCATCGGGGTGCAGGGCGCGATCGTCGCTCAGTTCGGGCCGACCCCGACTGGAGGCAACATAGCGGGCAGCGCGACCCTCCGCGACGCCATCGCCAAGTTCAAGTTGCATGATCTGCTGAACGTCTGGATCGGCCGGATGATCGTGCCGTCGGATCGCTCCGCCTTCTCCGGGCCTTGGTCGATGGGGCCGTGGAACTATCCCGGGTTCTTCGAACCCTATGCGCCGCCGATCGGACCAAGACAGGGACCTTTCGGGCGCAACGACGGGGTGACCGCCTGGGGCAAGGCAGGGGGCGGCCTGTTCAAGTATTACGTGGGCGCTTTCAACCTGCACGACTCTTCGGTAAGCCCGCTCTACACGGCGAGGCTCAACGTGAGCTTGCTCGACCCCGAGCCGGCCTATTACCAGAAATCCACGTACCTCGGAGAGAAGAGCATCCTCGCGCTCGGCGTGGCCGGTGAAGTGCAGAGGGAAGGCTCCGTCGAGTCGTTGCCGCCCCCTGCGCCGGACACGCCGCCAGGCATCCCGCGCAAGGACACCTATGGCGAGGTCAACGCCGACCTCCTGTTCGAAAAGAACCTCGGCGCGGCGGGCACGGTCACGCTCGAAGGCGCGGTTTATAAGTGCTTCGGCGACTTCGAGAGGTTTGATTACTCCTATTTCGTGCTCGCGAGCTACCTCACGCCGAGCAACATCGGCGTCGGGAAGTTGCAGCCCCTGGTCCGACTGCAACAGGCGAAGCCGAAGGACGCGGACCCTTATCTGCTCATCGATGCCCAGATGGGCTACATCATCGAAGGGCACGCTGCGCGTGCGGCGCTCGGCTATCAACGAAGCGAGCTGTCGGGGGCGAAGGGGAATGCCCTCTTTCTCGGCGTCCAGCTTCAGAAGTGATCCCCGGAGCGATGGGAGCTCCCCGTCGCTCGCCGAGCCCCTGCCCCAGATAGAAAAGTTCATTTCAGCGCGATCCACGCGCTGGAAACCGGCGAGCCTCTTGCGTGACGGCTCTTTAGGCCGGTAGAGTCCGCACACTGGATTGATGTGTGACTCCATGAACGGGGGATGAAGGGAAGAGTGGTAGATGGGAATACGAACACGGTTGTGGGCCCAGCGCCTCGTTCTGTTCTGCGTCGGGAGCATGGCCATGGCATGCAGCGACGCGGAGCGAACGGACGGACGAGATCCGGAGGACGCGCAGACGGCTCATTCGGCTTTGCTTGCAGCGCAGAGGTCGCAGCTCCTCGCCAGCGACCGGGAGAGCGACGACCTGTTCGGCTTCTCGAGCGACATCGATGGTGACACCGCGGTCATCGGCGCGCTCGGGAAAGGCGGCCACACGGGGGCTGCCTACGTCTTCGTGCGCAGCGGCAGCACGTGGACCGAGCAGGCCAAGCTCTCCGCGAGCGACGGCGCCCCGTGGGACTACTTTGGCCGCTCGGTCTCCATCTCTGGAGATACGGTGCTGATCGGCGCCGAGAGCAACGCGGAAAGCGGCATAGATGCAGGGGCGGCGTATGTATTCGTTCGCAGCGGCACGACGTGGAGCCAGCAGGCGAAGCTCATCGGGAGCGACGTGGGCGTGAGCGACTTCTTCGGGGGGGCCGCGGCGCTCGACGGAGATACGGCGCTCATCGGCGCGAGCGGAGACGACGATGCGTTCACCGACGCAGGCGCGGTGTACGTCTTCAAGCGCAGCGGCACGACGTGGACCGAGCAGGAGAAGCTGGTCGCCGATGACCCGACCGCGCCGAGTTACTTCGGCTCGTCGATCGCCCTGTCCGGGAACAGAGCGCTCATCGGGGCGCCATTCACCAGCACCGGAAAAGTTTACTCGTTCGTGCGCACCGGGAGCGCCTGGACACAAGAGGACGTGCTCGCGGCGGACGATGGGCAGTCGGACGATTATTTCGGAATGTCCCTCGCCCTCGCGGGGGACAGGGCGCTCATCGGGGCCCCCAACGACGACGATATCGCCTTCAACTCCGGCGCTGCGTACGTGTTCGCGCGCAACGGCTCGACATGGACGCAGGAGGCCAAGCTCACCTCCGAGCGCACGAGCTCATTGAGCGACTTCGGAGCGAAGGTCGCGCTCACGGGATCGGGGAATAGAGCCTTCGTGGGAGCGTCTTCAGACAACGATCTCGGCCCCGACGCCGGAGCGGTGCACAGCTTCTTGCGCACCGGCGCCTCGTGGGCAGAAGAAGAGCTCAAGCTCTTCGCCGCGGATGGAGGTCCGGTCGACCTCTTCGGATCCTCCGTCACCGTGTCGGGCAGCACGTTGTTTGTCGGGGCCTACTTCTACGATGTCCTCGGCTACAACGAAGGCACGACGTATGCCTATACGTTCAGCGACGGCGGCTTCCGATCCATCGAGACGACGGTCAACAGCGCGACGGTCGCGCTCCCCGAGGGGTGCCTTCCGGGCGACCTGCTCCTCGCCGCGCTCGAGGTCGTCGCCGATCCGCCGGACGTGACGCCCCCGTCGGGCTTCACGCTCGTGCACGACCAGCCGTCGTCCACGAGCGACGGACCCTTCCACGCCGTGGTGTATACGAAGGTCGTGGGATCGAGCGAGCCTGCCGAGTACACGTTCGATGTTCCGGCGGACGTCTGGGTCGACATTCACCTCGCCTGCTATTCGGGGGTGAGCAGCGCGGTCGCGTCGGCCGGCGCGAGCGCCGTCGGGCCTTCCATCAGCGCGCCCAGCGTGACGCCCTCGAGCCCCGGCGGGCTCCTCGTCACCTTCTTCAGCGGCTACAGCTATGGGACATGGTCCACGCCGGACGGGCTGATCCAGCGATCGGACGTCGACAGCAACAGCATCCAAGACCAGGTCATCACGACCGCCAGCGCCACCGGCGCGCGCACCGCGACGAGCTCGGGAGACCCGAATGGCCTGGCAGCCGTCTCGGTGATCTTGCAGTAAATCGCAATTCTGCACGGGCCGGTGATGGGCTTTGCGCGCCCCTTCGTGGCGCCTGAGGGCAGGCTCAGCCGGCGCCCGGCGCTCCCGCCATCCCGTGACCCGACTCCGCGCGGGCATTCTTCAGCAGGATGACGGAGACGATGCAAAGGATCAGCTCCGAGATCGCCCCGGAGGCCCAGATACCGGTCAGGGAGAACAGGCGGGAGGCCAGCAGCAGCACCGGCAGCTTGACGAGGAGGATGCCCCCGAGGGTGAGCAACAGCGCCTCCTTGGCCCGGCCGACCGACTGGAACGAGGCCGCCGTGACCATGGCCACGCCGGTCAGGGGACAGGAGAGCGCCAGCAGCCGCAAGGCGGTCTGCCCTTCAGCGATGATCGCGCGCTCGTTGGAGAGCAGGGCGATCAGCGTCGCCGGCGTCAACAGGCAGATGCCGCAGACGAGCGATCCATAGACGACCGCGGCGCCAAGGGACAGCCGGATGACCTCGCGCACCCGCTCGAGCTTCTTCTGGCCGAAGTTGTACCCCACCAGCGGCTGCATTCCGTGGACAATGCCCGTCTGCGGCGTGTTCAGCCCGGAGTGGATCCGGCTCACGATCGCGAACACGCTCAAGGCGCTGTCGCCGCCGATCAGCCTGAGCAGGTTGTTGGTGATGACGGCGATCAGGCTGATGCTGAAATTCGTGATGAGCGATGGGGACCCGATCATCAGCACCTCGGTGACGATGGGCCAGTCTGGCTTGAAGTAAGACGCCTTGATGTGGTAGGAGCGGCTCTTCCGGAAGAAGAAGAAATGGACGCTCATGCCGGCCGAGGTGGCCTGGCCACAGACCGTCGCCAGGGCGGCCCCCGAGACGCCCATCTGCAGGATGATGACGAACAGCCAGCACAGGACGATGTTGACGCAGACAGGGATGATCCAGATGGCGGTCGAGTACCTGGCGCTGCCATCCGCCCTGATGATGGCCGAGTATCCGGTGCTGGCGATGGCGCCGAGGAAGATGATCCGCCCGAACTCGATGGCATAGGGGGCGATGGTGTCGGTGGCTCCGAGCAGGTAGACGATCGGCTCGATGAAGACCGAGCCCAGGACCGTGATGGCGATCGCGGCCGTCCAGAAGATCAGGAAGGTGTTCGCCACCGTCCTGGAAGCCTTCTCCACGTTCTGCTCGCCGAGCGCCCTGGAGACCACCGAGGCGCCGCCGGCCCCGACGGTCGTGGCGACGGCGCCGAGGGCGATCTGGACCGGCGAGATGATCGAAGCCCCGGCTGCGGCCGCCGAGCCGATGCCCACCGAAAGGAAGTAGATGTCCGTGAGGCTGTAGATGGCATAGACCATCAGCGAGAGCGTGGTCTGGGAAGACATCTCCAGCAGCAGCCTCCCGACCCGCTCGGTCCCCAGACTTTCGACCTTGGAGCTTCCGCCCATGAGCGTTCAGCTCGCCTTCAGCCAGCCCATGTGCTCGTCAATCCACTGCCTGGAGAGGTTGTAGATGACGTCGGTGTCGTAGTTGCGGTAATAACATTCCGTGTTCATGACCAGGGCGAGGTGCAGCGAGTACAGGCGGCATCTCCGCTCTTCTTCGAAGGTGAAGGAGGTCTTGCCGTAGCCGCGCATGCTGCTGGTGATGCCTTCGGAGGAGAGCGCCCGGAACTGGGCCTCCATCAAGGGATCGGCCCAGAGCGCCCTCTCGAAGTCGATGATGCCGGTGACCCTGCCTTCCTTGACGAAGACGTTGGGGTTCCAGACGTCCCAGTGGACCAGGCAGGGCGTGGTGACCTCCTCCAGCGCGGCGGCGTGCCTGAGGACGGCGGCGCGGATCTCGTCGTAGCCGTGGTCATGCACCGCGCCTTTCCGGATGCCGTCTTCCAGCACCGACTCCATGATCTTGATGAACGCCTCTCTCCAGGTGCTCGCGCGCAGGTCCGGGTTCCCGTCATAACCAAAATAGGCGCCGGTGAAGCCGTTGATCTCCCGGATGATCTCACCGATGTGATGGTCGATGGACGCCTGCGTCTCGGGGGGGAGGCTCGCCCTCACGTGCTCGAGGTTGTCCCCGGCGATCTTCTCCATGAAGAAATAATCCGAGTCGCACAGGTCGTGGGCGTCGTCGAAATGGTAGATCTCGGGCACCGGGATGGCCGGGTTGCGCCGGACCAGGCGCATGGCGGCGACCTCGGTGGCCATGATGTTCTTCTCGTAGAGCATGACCTCCGCATCCCTCGGCGGCGCGATCTTGAGGATGACCTCCCGGCCATCGACGAGCCGGATGTTGTAGGCCGCATTGAACCAGCCGTCTTTCAGCTCAAGCACGGCATCTCCGCTGTCCGCGAGCGCCACGCCCCCGAAGGCCCTGGCGGCCATGGCCGCGATCTGCGGGCGTGTCTTCGTGTTCTTGGTCTTGCTTTCCACGGTCCTCCTTTGCCGAACGGCCGCTCGTGTGATGAGCCAAATGCGCTCATTGTGCCGGATCCTGGGATGCTGTCAAGTCGCGGCCGGGAGTGTACGGGGCTCGGAGCAGGAGGGGACCAGGGACGAGCTCGTGGCAGCGGACGCGGCGCTCGCGGGCAAGAGCCGCGAGGATCTCGTCCGCACGACGTCCGGCGCGGTCTTCAACCAGGCAGCTCAGGTGTGGAACCACACGTTCTACTGGCACAGCATGAAGCCGCAGGGCGGCGGTGAGCCTCCCGCCGCGCTCCGTGCGGCGATCGAGGAGGCCTTCGGGAGCGTGTCGTCGTTCAAGGAGAAGCTCAGCGCCGCGGCCGTCGGTCAGTTCGGGTCGGGCTGAGCTTGGCTGGTGAAGAACAGCTCCGAAGTCATCACGGTGAGCTACCGTGAGTTCGCCCCGCCCATCGGCCGCGGACGGACCACCGCCGCCCCCGGCGTGCCGCGCGCCCCGCGTTCAGCCCTGGCCGCGGCGGCGTGGACCGCGCGCCCCCGCTCCAGAAACTCGGTGTCGAGGGCGCGCTTCGTGACGGTGTAACCTGCGTTGAAGAGGAGCTCCCTCTCGACGGGCGACAGCGCGAGTGGGTTCGTCCTGAGCTTGAAGACCGGCACCGCTTCCGCGTTGACCTCGATCACCCGCGCCCACTTCAGCCGGTCCACCAGCTTGGACGAGTCGCCGACGTCGCGCGCCTCTTGCACCGTGGATCCGAGGGCCCAGAGCGCGCGGCAGGCGCGCAGAGGACGGCCGATCGCGTGATAGCGGGCGCGGAGGACGCGAATGCCGAGCGTCAGCGTATCCTCCGGTGCCGGAGCGCCGGTGTCGAACAGGTGCACGGGGAAGTTGCTCAGGAGCCCGCCGTCCACGATGTAGCTTGTCACCCCGTTGCGCCCGGTGAGCTGCACCGGCCTGAACACGAAGGGGAAGCTCATGCTCATCCGCATGGCGAGCGCCACCTCCAGCTCGTCCGGCTCGACCCCGTAGAGCTCGGTGTTGATGTCGTCCGGGAGGACGAGCATGCGGCCCCTCGTGATGTCGGAGGCGACGAGGTGAACCCGGTACCTGCGCGCCGGGTCTCGCTCGTTCTCGCAGCCGGGCATGACGAGGTCGCCGAAGGTCCTGATGCGCTTCTGGTCGAGCTTCTCCCGGAACAGGGCGAGCAGGGCGTCTCCCTTGAGCATCCCGAGCTCCCGGATGGCTCCACAGGCCATCGAGAGGGGTTTGCCCACGAGCGGGATGAAACCCAGCCCGCCGGGATCAGCGAGCCTGGCGAACTCGGGGCCACCGACGATGCCGGCGATCTCCGAGGGGGTATACCCCGCTCCCAGGAGGGCGGCGACGAGCGCGCCCGCCGAGGTCCCCGCCAGATACGAGATGTACGTGCCCTTGTACTTGTGGGTGAGCGCCTCCGCGAGCGCGGCGACCGCCCCGACCAGGGCGACCCCTCGGAGTCCGCCGCCCTCGAGGACCAGGTTCAGCCTCGTCGGGGGATACCGCTCCTCGGCGGTGTCGGACGGCTCGGCGAGCTCGCAGGGCGCGTCACGAGACAGGAGATCCCGCTCGCTCCGCGGGGCCTCCGGCGCACACGCGGTGGCTGTCGGCGCTTCCTGCTCCATGGTTCCCTCTCCGGGCAGCGCGGTGATCATGGCTGCCTCAGCCCCGCCACGCTCCGCCGCGCTCTCTCCGCGGCGGTCTGGACCGGCGTGGCCCGCTCCAGGATGTTCCCGTCGATGGCGCGCTTCATGGTGAGGTAGCCGGCGTCGTACAGGACCTCCCTCTGCAGCGGTGACAGGCGCGCGCTGATGGAGACGGTGCCCGTGTTGATCTGGATCGTCCTCGCCCACTTCAGCTTGTCCACCCGCTTCGCGGTCTCGCTCACGTCGCGCGCGGTGAACGCGGTGAGGAACATGGCCTTCAAGAAGTGGTAGGGGTAGGGGAACTTGACCTCGTTGTACCGCTCGGATTTCACCCGTATTCCGAGGGTCAACGTGTCCTCCGTCTCCGGCGCGCCGACGTCGAACAGGTGGATCGGGAAGCCGCTCGTCAGCGCGCCGTCCACGATGGTGCACTCGACCCCGTTCGCGCCCGTTCGCCGGACCGGGGGAGCCCAGAACGGCATGCTCGAGCTCATCAGCACGGCCTCGGCGACGTCGAGGTCGTCCGGCTCCACCCCGTACAGATCGGTGTTGACGTCATCGGGCAGGACGAGCATGCGCCCGCGCGTGATGTCGGAGGCGATGACGTGGACCCTGTACCTGCGCGCCGGGTCCTTCTCCCCCTCACATCCGGGCATGACCAGATCACCGAAGGTCCTGATCCCTCTGGCGCGCAGCGCGTCCCGGAGGAGATGGAGGAAATAATCGCTCCGGAACCACCCGCGCCCGGTGAGGACTCCCCAGGCCATGAGGGCATGCGTGCCCACGACCGGAACGCGGCCGAGCCAGGACGGCCTGGTGAGCCTCGCGATGTCGACGTTGAGCAGGTCGGCAATCTCGGTATGCGTGTAACCGGCGCCCAGGAGCGCGGCGATGATCGCGCCGGCGGACGTCCCTGCAAGATAGGAGATGTACGTGTCCTTGTACTCCTTCTTCTCGACGAGCGCCTCCGACAGCGCGGCGAGCGCGCCCACCTCCGCGACGCCCAGGGCGCCCGCCGCCTCGAAGACGAGGTTCAGCTTCTTCGGGATCCGCATCTCTTCACGGGTCGGGCACGGCGGCGGCGCGCACGCCTCGGAGGTCGAGAGGAGCGCCCGTTCGCTCCTGCGCTCCGCCGGCGCGCTCTCGCTCGCGCGAGCCTCCGGGGCAGGCTCCTCGGCGCCGGGCGCCTGCGCCGGAGCGACCCCTTGCCCGGCAGACCGGTCCTCGGCGCGGCCGCGACTGGCGTGTTGTCCCCGACGCTCGTTCATCTCCATGCCTCCGTGGTGCCCTGGATCATGGGCAGAGCCGGCGCGCCGCCCGGGCCGCGCGATGACGCGGCGGTGCGCCTCGGGGGGCACGGACGTCACGCGCCCGCGCTGCGCGGCCGCGCTCGCCCCACCCGATCCCCGCCGCCGACGGTCCGCCTCGTGATCTCTCGTGCTCGTCGTCGCCGCGGCGGCCTGGACGAAGCGCCGTGTCCGCGCTCGTCTGCCCAGGGAGCACGCTCTCGCTGCGTGACGAGAGCGCGGAGGTCCATGGCCGCTCGTTGCCGCAGTATGGATGTCGGACAGGCGCAGCGTCAAGCCGAGGTGGGCACACGACCCGAGAGGTGAATGGGTCCGTCGCCGAACGCACGTTTGGCCATGAGCAAACGCGCGCTCCCGTAACCGCGAGGTGTGTTCCGCACGCAGCGCCCTGCATGACGACGCCGTGGGCATCCAGGCGTCGACGTCCGCGCGTGAGCTCGATGCGCCCCCGGCGTCACGAGGTGAGGGGCAGAAATCGGCGGATCCGGGTGCTCAGCTCACCGTCCCTCCAAACCGATGGAAATCTGCCAATCCATTGGCAAGGCGCCACGCGTCCCCACCGGGGTTGCTACGTTGCCGCCGGACCCGGCGACGTGGAGCGGCTGTTTGGCCGCGAAGCGCGGACGTTCGACCCGTGGCTGGAGCGCCACCCGGAGGTCTTCGCCGAGCTACTCACAACGGGCTGCGACGAGCGCGTAGCCGTCGACACGCAACACGAGGAACAGAACCATGGCCTTCAACCTTCCCGAGCTCCCGTACTCCAGAGACGCGCTGGTCCCCCACATCTCGGCCGAGACGCTCGATTTCCACCACGGCAAGCACCACAACGCCTACGTCACGAAGCTGAACGAGCTCGTGGCAGCGGACGCGGCGCTCGCGGGCAAGAGCCTCGAGGATCTCGTCCGCACGACCTCCGGCGCGGTCTTCAACCAGGCAGCTCAGGTGTGGAACCACACGTTCTACTGGCACAGCATGAAGCCGCAGGGCGGCGGTGAGCCTCCCGCCGCGCTCCGTGCGGCGATCGAGGAGGCGTTCGGGAGCGTGTCGTCGTTCAAGGAGAAGTTCAGCGCCGCGGCCGTCGGTCAGTTCGGGTCGGGCTGGGCTTGGCTGGTGAAGAACAGCTCCGGCAAGCTGGAAATCGCGCAGACGGGCAACGCCGGGAGCCCGCTCACGGAGGGCAAGACGCCGCTGCTCACGTGCGATGTGTGGGAGCACGCGTATTACATCGACTACCGCAATGCGCGGGCGAAGTACGTCGAGGCATGGTGGAACCTGGTGAACTGGGACCACGCCGCCTCGAAGCTGTGACCCACGCGCTCCCGCGAAGGCGGCGTCGAGGCCGCGGGCCAGAAGGTCCGCGCGCTCGTGCGCGACCCGGCCAGGCTGGGCGAGCGCGGCAGCCTGGTCCGGACCACCCTGACGGTCGAGCAGCTCCTCGGGCGCAAGGCGCGGACGTTCGATGAGTGGCTGGAGCGCCACGGGAGAGCGTTCCAGTAGAGCGCAGCGGCGGCGGCGCAGCGAGGTCATCGACCTGCGTCCGACCGCGTGACGCCGGCAATTCGATCGCTCCTGGAACAAGGGCTCTCGCGGTCGGCGGCAGAGCGCTTGCGTGCGGCCGGCCTCGACGCCATCTCGCTTCATTTGGTATCATCGGGGCCGTATGACGACCCGCTCCCAGAAAATCCTCGGCTGGACGCCCACCGTCCTGCTGGCCCTGTTCATGTTCTTCGCCTCCGGTTTGGCGAAATTCTTCATCAAGGATGGCACCCCCAACGCCGACTTCGTGAAAGCGCTCGGCGTCTGGGACCATCGCTACCTGATCGGCGCGCTCGAGATCCTCGCCGCCGTTCTCCTCCTTGTTCCCCGCACCGCCACGCTCGGCTTCGTGATGATGGTCGGCGTGCTCGGCGGCGCGACGGCCACCGGCCTCACGCACGACGTCGAAGGCAACTGGCCGTGGTTCCCGTTCGTCCTCATCCTCGTGATGATGATCGGCGCGTACTTCCGCACGCCGGAGCTCCTCGCCCGCGCGCGGAATCCGGAGTCCGTCCCGAACCCGGGCAAGGCCGGAAAGATCGTCGCGTGGATTTTGACCGGCCTCCTGTCCCTCGCCACCTTGGCGAGCGGCATCCTCCAGCTCATGCCTCCCGCGAATGAGGAAGGCGCGGCGTTCCTCGAACGGCTGGGCATCACGCACATCACCGTGCCGCTCGGCATCACGAAGATCTGCCTCGCGATCCTCTTCCTCATCCCGCGCTATTCCGCGATCGCCCTCGTGCTCATGATCGGCTACTTCTCCGGCGCTTTGGCCACGAACATGACCCGCGGCTTCACGCTTCCGGAATACCTGCCGCTGATCATCGTGCTCGTTTTGCTTGCGATCACCGGCTGGATCCGCAACCCCGAGCTCCGGCAGCGCCTGCTCGGACGCCCCGTGTCCGCCTGAGGACAGCAGCGCGATCCCGATCGGCCGCCCGGTGCGCTGAGCGCGCCCGGCGGCGCGCCAGCGGACGCCGCCCGTACGTCACCACCGAGCGACGCGCGGGCGCGGCCTGCTCAGGACCCGAAGAGGGACCAGCTTTCGCTAGCCCCCCTCCTGCGATTTGCGCGGCGTGTTTACGGCGCCAGACGGACGAGCTTCACGCTGTCCACGGTGACGGCCGCGGTCCCTGCGTTGCCGAAGTTGAAGTCGAGGAACGCCGCGGAGTCCTGCGGGACGTTCGGGAGCTCGAACGAGTAGCTGACCCATGCGGGGCCCGCCGCCGGGGTCACGCGACCGTAGCTCGCCCAGTTGTTGTCGCTGCTCCCGTTGCGTCCCAGGTTCACCACGAACGTGCGCACGTCGTCCGCCTTGGCGCGGAACGTCAGCAGGTAGCGCCCCGCCTGCGCCAAGTTGACCGTGGTGCGAGCCTGGATGTGCCACATGTCGGAGCCGGCCTGCTGCACGTTGACGCGCATCTGGCGGCCGCTGAAGTCCGCCCACGCCGAGGCGCCGTTCCAGTTGAGGAGCTGCCAGCCGCTGCTGCTCTGGCTTCCCGCGAGCGAGGTGTTGGTCACATTGTCGAAAGAGCAGTTCGTCACGAGGTTGAGAGGATCTCGGCAAGCGTCGATCAGGCTGACCTTCTCGTGGACCACGCCGCCGAGCAGGCTCGAAAAGGCGCGCCAGCCGAGCGCCAGGTCATCACCCACGAGGCCGATGGGATCGATGCCGCCGTACCCAGCGTTGGGGCTGTTGACGCTCTTGTAGAAGTCGCGAATCAAACCGGTCTCGTAGGCCCACTGCCCCGACGCGGCGCGCTTGTAGATCGAGAGGCCCTCGTCTCCACCGCCGACCGTGCTGGCCAGCGTGTCGCCGTGGAGCGCCAGGTGCACGTGCGGGTAGGCGGTCACCAGAGTTTGACGCGCAGAGATCGTCCCGTCGGACGCCACCTGGTAGAACGAGAGGTGCTGCTGCGGCATGACGTTATTGACGAGGTAGGTCACGCCGGAGGTGACAGCCAGGTTCCCGGAAGCCAGGGCGAGGCTCCGCCCGAAGGCGCCGGTCGAGAAGAAGCCGCTCGTGAGCGCCACGGAGCTCCAGGTGCTGGTGCTGGCGTTCCTGCGGAAGATGCGGACCGAGCCGAGCTCGGCCCCGGCCTCGCCGCCGTCGGACCACGGCGATCCTACCGCGACCAGATCGCCGTCGATCGCGACCGCAGCGCCGGTGAAGCGCTCGTCCGGCTCGTCGAGCGAGAGCTCGAGGACCCACGTGTCGTTCGAGGCGTTGTAGCGGTAGATCTCGAGCACGCTGTGCCGCTTGTAGCCGATCACGAGGTAGTTGTCGGACAGGGCGAGCGCGATGTCCTTGAAGCTGTTGTTCGCGGGGTACGTGAGCGGGATGCGGGTGAGCGCGCTGCTGATGTTCTGTCCGTTCTCGCGCACCGCGCCGTTGCAGTTCCGCTGACCGCTGACCAGGGGGCACTGCGCCCATGAGCCGCTGATCTTCCGGGCGATGAACACGGAGTTCGATTGCGGAGAGGTGGCAGGATTCGGGCCTCGCGTCGCGAATGCGAGGACATTGTTCGAGATGGCGAGCTGGCTGCCGGCCTGGAGGCTGAACTGGGCGACGCCCGGGAACTGGTAAACGCGCTCGGGCGTGGCGCTCGTCCCGTTCATCAAGTAGACGGCGCCCTGCATCGTGCTGGGGAACGTGGGCTCTGCCTCCCCGCTGATCTTCACGTGCTCTTGAAGCGCGCCCACCAGCGTGTAGGCCCCTGCCCGCGCCAGGGTCGTCCCGGCTTCGGGGTACGCGGTGTTGCCGTGCGGCGTGGGTTTACCCACGACCACGCCTGCCGACGCCTGAGCGGCGACCAGACCGACGCAACCAGCGAGCACCCCAGCGAGACCTCTGAACTTCATCTTCTTGGAAACCGACATCATGAACCAACCTTCTTCTTTGAAACGAGGAAAGCGCCGGCTCCGGGGTCGCGCGCACGGGGAACGTGCATCGCGACTCCAAGCTGCGTCGATCCTCTCCGTCACTACATCCGTAAATCGGTGCGTCGCACCGACGGGGGGAAAATACGATTGCGCCGCCCCTGCACACCGCAGGCCGCTTCGGTGGATGAAAGATGGACGCGCGCGCCGCGGATTGGGCTCAAAAGACGCCGACTTCGCCGAGCAGCGTCCCGTTCTCGAGCAGGTACACATGGCCCCGGGGGGTCGACTCGCCCGCCTCCCAGCGCGATTCGACGGAGAGGTCGAAGGCGCCGCTGCACCCGGTGCAGCTGTCCCCCGACCCACCGCCGGCGTACACGTCCGGGAACGGGTTCTCGTCGAAGAAGAACGACAAGCGAAGCTGCGCGGCCCCGTCGTCGCCCCGATAGAGCGCCCCGCGCTGCTCGTGGCGGAGGACGCCGTCGGTGCTCGATAGATGCCCGATCACGAGGATCCGCAGGTGCTCGTCGGTACACTCGCCGCTGCGGCCGATGTACGCCACGACCGGTGAGCTCTCGACGTCGGCGACGAGGGACCAGCTCACGGCGCTCATCGCTCCGTTGGCCCACGTCACGTCGAAGCTCCCGGCCCCGCCCGTCGCGTCGAGGGCCTCCTGGCCGCTCACACCGAGGGGCGTCGGGTCGGTGAGGTCATGCTCCACGACCCGACCAGCCGTCTCCGGGGGGGAGTTACAGGGGTCGGAGGCGACCTCCCCCGTCTGTCCCCCAGCGGCGCACCCCATGTGCAGCCCCGCCAGGAGCCAGCAAGCAAGTCGTCCGTCCATCGAAGTCTCCTTACGCCCCCACTTGCCGCAGCGCACGAGCCAGCGCAAGCGTCGCATAGCGCAGCTACGCATTATCTATCGTTCCGATGTGCTACCATCGATGCACATATGCGATACAAGAGGCCGCAATACGATGAAATCGCAAGGGATTTCTGCCGGGCGCTCCGCGGCCGGCGCTCGCAGCGGCAGCTGAGCGTCCGGCTCGGGTACGGCACGAACGTCGCGTTCAGCTGGGAGTCCGGGCGGCGCTTCCCCACGCTCCCCACCCTGCTGCGCGTCGCGGCGTACAACGGCGTCGACGTCCATCGCGAGCTCTCGGGCTTCGTGCGCCAGGAGTCGGCCTTCGGCGCCGACGTCGCCGTCTCCGACCCGGCCCTCACCGCCACCTTCTTTCAGATCATCAAGGGAGGGCTGAGCAACGCGGAGATCGGCTCCCGTATCGGGCGCAGCGCGTCCCAGGTGTCGCGCTTCATCGCGGGCGCATCCCAGCCCCGGCTCCCCGATGTGCTGGCCCTCGTCGACGCGACCACCGAGCGGCTCGTCGACTTCCTCGCCCTCTTCGTGCATCCGGGACAGTTGCCCTCGGTGGCGCGCGACTTCCGTGTGCTCGAGGAGCGCCGCCGGATAGCGACGGAGTTACCCTGGTCTCACGCCGTCCTGCGCGTCCTCGAGCTCGCGAGCTACGCGGCCCTGCCTCGCCATGACGACGCCTGGGTCGCCGCTCGCCTCGGGCTCCCGGACGACGAGGTGCGTGTGTGCCGCGAGGCCCTGTCGCGGGCGGGCCTGATCCGGTGGCGCGAAGGGCGGTACGCCACCACGGCCGAGACGGTCGACATGACCCGCGGCGCCGCCGAACCGCGACAACGCTTGAAAACGCACTGGCTCGACGTCGCCGCGCGCCGGCAGCGTCGCGGCGATCCAGGGCTGTATTCCTACAACCTCGTCAGCGTCGCGCGCCGTGACCTCGAGCGGCTGCGGGCCTTGCACGTGCGGTATTTCCACGAGCTTCGTCAGATCGTGTCGGATTCGCGCGAGCCCGATTGCGTCGCGCTGGTGGCGATGCAGCTCTTCGAGCTCGGCGCGTGAGGCACGAGCCGGGGCGGGCAGGGCGTCGCCACGGGGCGACTCGTGTTCCAGGAGGGCGGCTGCACCGACATCTTCTGCCAGCCGGACGACGGCCGGCGGTCGAGGCCATCCAGATCCGTTCTCCAGAATGCATGGATGGCATGAACCGTGCAGCGTTCTATGGCATCCGACATGGGCCATTGCGCATGCTCTTCCTGCGGATCGCGTCCTACGAATCGAGGGCGAGGATGTGTCCCAGAAAGCCCAGGGTCGGATCGCCGCGACCGCGGCAAACTGCCCCACGAAGCCGTGCTTCGCGCGGGGCCACGGAGAAAGGGAACATGAGGATGAGCAAGATGCACAAGCCGTCGCGACGCGCGGCGTTCGCCGGTGAGATCGCCCGCCCGGCCACACGCTCGAGCGGCCGGACGCCGACCGACCGCACGCCGGTGGCCGTGCGGACCACGGGCCTCGACATCGACCAGGAGGTGCGCGATTACGCGCGCCAGCGCCTCGGGATCAGGCTGGGCAAGTTCGCCGCCCAGATCCAGCGCGTCAGCGTGCGCCTCGAGGACGTGAACGGCCCGCGCGGCGGCGTGGATACGGTGTGTCGCATCAAGGTGGTGCTGCGCGGGCTCCCCACCGTCGTCGGTCAGGACGTCGCGGAGGGGATCCGCGAGGCGATCGACCGCGCGAGCCACATCGCCGAGCGCTCGGTGCGGCGCGCGATCGGCCGCTCGCGGCCTGCTGCTGCTGCGCTGCGCTACCGGCGGCGGAGCACCTCGCCCGAGGCCCGCGGGCTCCACGCTGCCCGTCAATCGACCGAGGTTGCCGGCTTCCCGCTCTCCGACGCGACCAGCAAGGGCGGTCGCGACGGCGATGGGGAGGATATCCATCGAGGAGATCGCGCGTTCGCCTCGCAGCAACACGGCGGAGGCCCCGCGGTCAACGTTCCCGGAGGTCGAGGTGGCTACTCGGCCGCGCGTTCGGGGCGGTAATACGTCAGCCCACGCTGACTCAGGATGACGAGCTCGTCGCCCACGAAGCACGGCTGCCCGAGGTCTTCCTGGGAGAGCTGCGCGCCGTCGGCGCTCGTCACGGCGCCGAGCAGGGCGCCGTCGCTCGCCGAGTAGACGACCATCTGCTCGAACAGCCCGGCGACCCAGAGCTCTCCGGCGCGGTGGGCGACGCCCTGGTTGCGCATGTCGGGGCGCGCGGCGGGGAAGTGCTGCTCGATGCCGCCGTTCTGCGTCGACAGGCGGTAGACGTCCCCGATGGTGCTCGACAGCCACAGGTGCTCACCGTCGAAGGTCAGCCCCGTGGGGCCCAACTCGGTGGGCGCGGCGCGCCTGCGGAGGATCCGGCCGGTATCTGGATCGACCTGCACGAGCTCGTTGGTGTTGCCGGCGATCGAGATCCAGATCGTACCGTCCACCCAGGCGATGCCGTGGGCGCTCGTGCCGCGCGAGCCGATCAGCGTCGGCAACACGTGGGAGCGGAGCGGCATGCTGGCCGCGTCGTCGAGCTCGTAGAGCACATGCTGGCCCTCGTGGCTCGAGAGGAGCCAGAGCCTCCGCCCGTCGTAGGTGACGCCCGCCGAGTTGCCCATCGCGGGAGCGACGTTCCTGCGGGGCAGGATGCGGTACATCGCGCGGACGTTGCCGCTGCGGCCCGGCCACCCCGCGTCCGCCGTGATCACGTCCGCGCGGGGCCGTTGCTCGGCGGCGTCTCGCGCACCCCCGTCCAGCGCCTCGCCCGCGACGCGGCTGTCCGGCGGGAATCGGGGCTGCGCCACCTGGACAGGCGTCGCGCCGCCGCATCCCCCGGAGGACGCCCTGCCGATGAAGAAAACCAGCACCAGGGCGCCCAGCCAGAGGAGCCGCGCCCGATGTTCCAAGGTCACCAGCGCGCTCAGCAGGAGGCGCCATACCGGTCGTCGACGGTGGTTCATCAGTTCATGGACTCCAGCAACCGGGGATGGAGTCTATGGAATGACGGCGATGGGGCCAAGGTCAAACGTGCCGCGCAACAGCGGGAAGCAGCGCGGTTTTCCTGCTGAGCGTTCTCACCTTCAACCCCGGCTGGGATCAGAACGCCCAGAAGCTCGCCTCGTTCACCGATATTCGCGACCTGCAGCGCCAGCTGAAGGCACAAGGGGTACAATTGCCACGTCGCCGGTGCGGCGCGGGGGAGGGCTACGCGTCCCACGCGATGGAGAGCGAGTCGAACGCGCGCATGAGCATAAACGGGCTCCGGCGCGCGGGGTCCTTCCCGCGCCGCAGGCCGGGCAGCCGATCGAGGAGCTCTTCGAGCGCGATCTTCGCCTCCGTGCGCGCCAGCAGCGAGCCGACGCAGAAGTGGATGCCCTTGCCGAAGGCGAGGTGCTTGCCCGCGTCCCTGCGGTGGATGTCGAAGCGCTCGCCGTCGGCGAACTCCGCCTCGTCCCGGTTCCCCGACGCATACAGCAGGTACACCCGTGCGCCTTTCGGGATACGGACCCCGGCCACCTCGGCGTCCGCCGTCACCGCCCGGAAGAAGCCGCGGACCGGGGACTCGCACCGCAGCATCTCGTCGATCGCGCCCGGGATCAGCGACGGGTCCCCGCGCAGCGCCTCTGCCACCTCCGGGTGCGCGAGCAAGAGGTCGATCCCGCTCGCGAGCAGGGCCGTCGTCGTCTCGTGCCCGGCGGCCAGCAGATCCATCGCGTTGCAGACCGCCTCCTGCATGCTCAGCGCCGCGCTCCCGCCGATCTCCTCCGGGACGAGGAGCGAGAGCAGATCCTCCCGCGGCTCGGCGCGGCGCGCCTCGATCTGGGCCTGGAAATAGCGCTGCATCGCCACGTATCCGCGGGCGCTCGCCACCTGCGCCTCTGGCGGCGCGCTCCCCGCCATCAGCGCCTGCTTGTCCTCGTGCCAGGCCCTGAGCTGCTTCATCTCGGAGCGCGGCACCCCGAGCAGATCGCAGATGACGTAGCCCGGCAGCGGCAGGGCGAACTGCGAGACCAGCTCGGCGTGCCCATCGCGGATGAAGGCGTCGATCAGCTCCCGCGTGAGCTCGCGGATGTGCCCCTCCAGCGCCGCCACGCGCAGCGGGGTGAAGGCCTTGCCGAAGACGGCGCGCACGCGCGTGTGATCGGGCGGGTCGCTCTGCACGAGCGAGGTGAACTCCTCGTACCCCTCGCGGAGGACCGCGCGGACCTCGGGGATCGGCTCGGCCCTGACGTAGAGCGAGTTGAAGGACGAGAACCGGTCCGTGTCCCGCAGGACGGCCACGAGGTCGGCGTACCTGGTGACGATCCACACGTCGAGCCGGGGGCTATAGAAGACCGGCTCCTCGCGCCGCGCGCGCGCATAGATCGGGTAAGGGTCCTCGATCTGCTCGGGGAGGAAGGGGTTGAAGAGATCGCCGAGGGAGCCCCTCGGCGGCGGCGGGATCTGCTCCGGAGCTGCCTTCACGATGTCGCCTCCTGGACGGCCCTGGGGAGGAGCGGGCCGAGCCCGGAGGATACCTCATCGGTGACGCCATCAATCAGAGAGAGGGCACTGCTCGTAGCAGCGCCAGGCCTCCGTGCTGCGGTCCGTGCCGCCGGCGAAAGACGCCTTGATCTCGTCGCAGGGCGCGTCGAGCACGCACGACGCGCGACACTCCTCGTGTTCGGAGCAGCCGGCGAGGTCGTCATCGAGCTCGAGGTCGTCGACCCCGCAGGCCTCGGCGTGCTCGACGGCATCCGCGCATGTCCCCGTCTTGCAGCCGGCCGCGAGGAGCGCGGTCGCAATGAAAATCGACGCCATGAGATAACTCTTGCGCATAATCCAGCTCTGCAGCTCGCAACGTGTGGATGGAGGGGAGCCGGCCGGCCCATGCAGCGCGGCGCCCCGGAAGCGGCCCGCCGTTGCCGCCGGCCCCTTCACCCGATGGAGAACGTGGGGGAGCCGGTTTGGGCACGGGCCGATGTCGATTCTTTTTGGGATTCCAGTCTTGCTGGAATACGGCAAAGGTCGAACCGGGGGATCGGCCCGCTCGGATGGGAAGTGATCGCGTCTCGCAACTTTCGGCGCGGGGGTGCGATCCGTCGTCACGCCATCCAGGGGGCCGCCCTCACTCCACAGCCTGCGGCGCAGGCCCGCGTGCTCGGCCCGCTGGACGAGCTTTGGAGGCGCCGACGCGGCGCCTGCGCGCTCTCGTTCGTGTGGCCGCGGCTCGCGCCGGTGATCATCGCCGGGTAGCGGTCGAGGTCGCCACGCGCCGAGGCGGGAGCCATGAACGCGGCGGCCAGAGAAATTCAAATCTGCCGCACCTGACGCCGTGCCCAACGGGGCCGGCCTCTGGTAGCCTCCGCCGCGCCGCCGACCGACCGGCGGAAACGAACGGAGAAAGAGACACCACCATGGCCATCGTTCTTTACCACCACCCGTTTTCGCGCGCCGCCAACACTGTGTGGATGCTCGAGGAAGTCGGCGTCGAGTACGAGCTCAAGTTCGTCGATATCATGGCCGGTGACCAGAAGAAGGAGGACTTCACGAAGCTCAATCCGATGGGCAAGCTGCCCTTGCTCGTCGACGGCGACACCGTCGTCACTGAATCCGCGGCGATCGGCCTCTATCTCGCGGATCGTTATGCCCCGGGCCGCCTCGCGCCGAAGCTCGACGACGCGGCGCGAGGCACTTACTTCCGCTGGTCGCTCTTCGCCCCCTCGGTCATCGAGCCCGGCTCGATGGCCAAGGCCGGCAACTGGGAGTTCCGCGCCGGCTCCGCCGGTTGGGGCAACTACGACGACATGCTCGCGACGATGGAATCGGCCATCTCTGGCCGTGACTTCGTCCTCGGCAAGGAGTTCTCGATGGCCGACGTCATCTTCGGCGGCACCATCGCGTACATGCTCGACTTCAAGATGCTCGAGCCGCGCCCGAGCTTCACCGGATATGCCGCGCGGGTCAGAGCCCGCCCGGCGTACGCGAAGAGCGAGGCGCGCAACAAAGCCGTGATGGACGAGCGCGGCCTCAAGATGCCTGGGGCTTAGAGCGCCCTGAGGGATTGACGCGGAGCGCCTCGGCGAGCGCCGTAGGAGCGCCGCGTCTTCTTCCTGCGCTGTGCGCTACGGCGCTCTCGGCGGCGGCCGCCGTGACCTCGCGCAGCCGCCCCGGCAACGGCATCTGCCTCGTCGTCCAGCGCGACCCGATCGCACATGTGCGGCGCAAGAGCTCGGCGCGGTTTGTCGACCGCCCGATAGCCGCCCCGCTTGCGTTTCGGAGCGGCGTCATCGTCCGCCTTCGTAGGCTCTTCTGGCTTCGCAGGGCGCGGTCCGATGCGCTTGCGCCGCACGCGCATCGGCGCGCGGCGCGCTCTTCGTAGAACCGCTCCACGCTCTCGACGAAGATGCGGGTCAGCACGCCGAACAACGCCCCGTCCTGGGCGAGCCGGCGTCAATTCTGCCACACCGTCAAGTTGGAGCTGCCGCTGCTCGAGGGGTTGAACACCTCTGTTGCCATCACCTGGTACCTGTGAGTGCCGAGGTTCCACCCCTTTGACGCCCAAGCATTTACGTGATTGGAAAACGTGATGGTGCTGTTGGTCCCGGTGGGCCTCTTCGACCTTCGGACACTCCAGTACTGATAGAACGTCGCAGTGCCTTGGATGGAGGGCGCGTTGACTCGCTGCATCCTGTACAGGTCGTAGGTGCCATCGTCCGTGGTGACTGAGCCCGCCGGCGTTCCACCCGGCGGTCTCCAGCTGCCCCAGCTGTCAACGACGTAGTATTCCACGAGCGGGCTTGTCGTCCACCCGTAGAGAGTCAGGTATGCATTGCTGCTGCCCGTCGACCAGACGCCGGCATTGTAGCCAATTTTCCTGCTCGACGACCCAGTGTTCCAGCCCTTGCCGCCAACGAAATTGTAGTTGCCGCTCCCCCAGTTGACGGCGTAATTGCCTCCGCCGTTCAGATTCATGCTGACCGACCCGCCATCTTTCCAGAACGTGTACCACTGGCCGTCCGTTCCGGTTTGATTCGAATTTATCGTGAGGGCGCTTTGATCGGTGTCCAGATCGGACTCGGTCATGTCCACTTCTGCGCCATTCATAACGCAGTTGGTCAGTAGGAGCCCAAGGGCGGAGCACATGCCGAGCCGGGTTATGTTGTTCATGGTGATCGCCTTTCTTGGCTTATCTATGGTTCGTGACTGGCAGTTGCGTCAAGTCGATTGTGCATCGCAACCGGGCCTGGCCATCAAGAAGGTGCGATATTATCAGATGCGGAGTGACGATGGTGGCTTGACGCCGACAGGGGGGCGGAGGCCTCGACGGGCGCGATCGCCCGGCGCGCCAGGCGCGCGAATCTCGTCGAAGATCGCCTGCGACCAGCGGGCCGCGCCGGCCGCGCTCGGCAGGCGAGCGCGCTCGAAGAGCTGGAGCGAGATGGACCAGGCGCCGCGCGCCGGCAGGGCTGCACAAGGCCCCTCCCGGCGTGAAGCGACTCGATCTGCTCGAGGCTGAGCGGCCACGCGAGAAATGCACAGCGGGCCTGTCGAGGAGGCCTGTGCGCGGCGCCCGCGAACGCGCCGTCGCATGTGTCCGCGACGACCGAACAATGGGAGCCGGTGAAGAGATCGATCCCGATCCCGATGACGGAGGTCCCGGTGCTCATGACGGCCCACTCTGGGTAAAGCGTAAGGATGAGGTCTCATTGTGAACGTTCACGTGGCGGATGTCAACGCCGATCCGCCGCCCGTGGCGATCCGTCGGCTCGACCACCCCCGAGCTCCGTGGCGCGGGCGCTCGTCACCGGGCGTCGGCGGACGCTCGGCGTGATCGGGGCGGCGGGTCGGGCGAGTCGGCGTTCGACGACCTCCGCGCTGGCGTCTCTGGTGGCTCCGCGTATAGGGTGGGCGCGTTGCGAGGCCGACCAGATGGCGCCCATCGTTCCCGACAAGAGCAGGATCAAGAGCTTCCCTGACGAGGCCGCGTTCGAAGCGTGGCTGGCCGCAAACCACGCGCAGGAGACGGAGCTGTGGCTGAGGATCTACAAGAAGGACTCCGGCGTGCCGACGGTGACCCACGCGCAGGCGCTCGACGTGGCGCTTTGCTGGGGATGGATCGACGGGATTCGAAAATCTCTGGATGAATCCTCGTTCTTGCAGCGGTTCTCGCCGCGCAAGGCGAGGAGCGTCTGGAGCCAGATCAACCGCGATCACATCGCCCGCTTGACGGCCGCGGGGCGCATGACGCCGCACGGGCAGCGGCACGTGGACGCGGCCAAGGCCGATGGCCGCTGGGATGCGGCGTATGCGCCGATGCGCAGCGCGACTGAAGCGACCATCCCCGACGACCTCCGCGCCGCGATCGAGGCGAACCCACGAGCACGTGAGACGTTCCAGACGCTGGGGCGTCAGAACCTGTTCGCGCTGGCGTTCCGCACGAGCAACATGAAGACGCCGGCTGGTCGCGCGAAGAAGATCGCTGCTCTGGTGGCGATGCTGGCGCGCGGCGAGACCATCGTGCCGGAGCGGCGTGGACCGTCAAAGGCGACCCGGCGGTAGGCCCGCGGCGTGGACGGGACCTCAGAACCGGGCGCCGAGCGCGGCGGCGGCGCCGCCGGGCAAGGGGACGACGTGCACCGCGGCGGCGGCGGGCGCGGCGGGTGCGGCGGGCGCTGGGCCGGGCAGGAGCAGCGCGGCCGCGACGCCGCCGAGAGCCGCCACGCCGAGCGCGTAGGCGAATCAAGCCGGATCGCAGCGCGAGGAAGTGTAGCGCGGCAGAGCGAAAGGGTGGGACCGCGAGCGTCGTGATGGCTCGGTCCTGAATCGAAAGAGCGTGGTCCGGGCGGCGCCGCGCGCGCTAAGGGGCGCATCGGCGTGCCGTGGGCACACGTGTCCGTCCGGGCGTTGGAAAAGATATACGAACATCGAGGATTACCGCACGAGTCTCGAAGACTGGGAATCTCCTTGGTTGACGCTTGTCCGCGCGGGATCCAGAAGGGCGCCTGCAGATCCTCGAACAGCCTCGACACCAGGCGCGCGTGGGCAGCCGTGATGACCACGATGTCCTCCTCCGTCGGGTAGCTCAGGAGGGTCGCCGCCCTTTCCAGCCCCTGGGGCGCCGCGCGGATACGGCTGTGAGCGCGAAGAGGACGACCGCGATCGCCGGAGCGTGCCGCGCCGGCTGACCCGGGCTGCCCATCTGACATCCCTCGCCGCTGTCGACCTCGCCACTGCTGCCGCCAGAGCCCGCCACGCTGTCGCCGCCGCCGGAGCCCGCTGCGCTGTCGCCGCCGCTTCCGGTAGCGCTGCCGCCTGCGCCGCTGCCGCCTGCGCCCGCGGCGTCAGCGCCGCCGCTGCCGGATGCGCTGCCGCCGCTGCCGGTGGCGCCGCCGCCGGCGCCCGCCGCGCCGCCGCCCACGCCCGCCGCGCCGCCGCCCACGCCCGCCGCGCCGCCGCCCGCGCCCGCCGCGCCGCCGCTGCCGGTGGCGCCGCCGCCCGCGCCCGCCGCGCCGCTGCCGGCAGGGGCGCACTCGCCCGACAGGCACGAACCGCTCAGGCAGTCCTCATCTGCGGCGCAGCTCCCGCCATCAAGGGACGGCAGCGCATAGACATACGCCGCGCCGGCGCGGCTGGGGGCCTCGCCCAGGTAGGGGGCCCCGACGATCGCGCTCCCTCCAGCATAACCGGTGCTCCAGCCGAAGAAATCGAACGGGTGACCGTCCGACGGGACCAGCGTGCGCGCCTCCATCCACGTCGCTCCTCCGCCGTAGAACACCGAGGCGACGCCCTTCTGCTCGTTCACGCCGACGAACCCCGCCAGCACCACATTCCGCAGGAGCTGCACCCCGGTCGCCGCGGACCCCGTCAGCGCGGGAATGAGCTTCGCTTGCTGCGTCCACTCGCCGTCGTGGCGCGCATAGATGTACACGGCGCTCTTGGCCCCGACCGCAGCCGTGTCGCCCTCGACGGCGACCGACGTGCCGAAGGCCAGGTTCACGCCGCTGTCGGGCGGCACGAGCTTCGCCTGCTGCGTCCACGCGCCGCCCTCGCGCACGAACACGTACGCAGATCCAGCGCTGTAGCGCCCATCGGGGTCGTCCTGGGGGGCGCCCAGGATCGCGGTGTCGCCCGAGAGCGCGACCGACCAGCCGAGCCCGCGAGGGCTGTCGTGCGGCACCAGCTCCACCCGCGTCGACCACACGCCATCCATCCTCGTGAACGCGAAGGCCCGACCCACGGCTAGATCGCTGTCCTCACACACATTGCTGGCCACGACCGTGTCGCCGTCCACGTCCACGGCCATCGTCGACAGGCCGCCGACGATGACCTCCGGGATGGTCAGCCGGGCCTGCTCGGACCAGGCCTCGTCTGCCCGGCCGAACACATAGATGCGCTCCTCGATCGAGCTCGCCTCGTAGTCGGCGCCGGCCATGACCACGGCGGTGTCTCCGTCGATCGCCACCTGACGGCCGAACCGCATGCCGTTCTCGCCGTCGCCCGGCTCGAGGGTCGTCGAGAACGTCGCGACCCCTCCGGCCACGGTGTAGACGTGAGCCGCACCTTGGGTCAGGCCATCCTCGTCCGGCACCCCGATCAGCACCGTGCTCCCGCTCCCGGCGACGGCAAAGCCGAAGAGGCGGCTCGCCGCGGGCGCCGCCTCGGCGAGCCGCTGGTCCTCCAGGAAGGTGAGGGCCGCGCGCGTGGTCGCGGTCGGGCTCTCCTCAGGCCTCGCCGTGGCGCAGCTCGCAGCCGAGACCACAGGCGATAGGAGCGCTAGCCAGATGAGTCGACGGTCGTTCATGGGGCACCTCGACCTGGAGAGTAGCCGAGGCGTCCGTCTCTCGAGAATCGCGTCGCGCGCGATCGCGACCTGCTGTCCGACCGATCGCGCTCGGGCGCGCCGCGTCGCGGGACGAGCATCCCCGCCGGAGGCCTGCCTTGTTGATGTAGGCGAGCGGTCGCGGTAATCCTGCGCGCCAGCGTGCGTGGAGATCGATGAACCGGCGGCTCCCAGAGATTGCGGCGGTGTGGGCATCCGTGCTCGCGCTCGGCGCGGCGGGGTGTGATGACCAGCACGTCGTCATCGGCGTGATCGCGCCCGGGCAGGGAGGGGGAGGCGGGAGCGCAGGCGGCGCAGGCGGCGCAGGCGGCGCAGGCGGGGCGGCGGGCGCGCCGGAGCGGCCGGCGTTCGAGGCGCCGACGGCGGTGACGGAGATCAACAGCGACGCCAGGGAAGAGGACCCGACGCTCACGGGCGATCTGCTCGAGATCTATTTCATGTCCGATCGCGACGGGGGCCGCGATATCTGGACGTCGCGGCGGGAGGCGCTGGGCTCGCCCTGGGACCCGCCGCACGCCGTGGAGAACATCAACCAGGCCGAGATCACCGAGGACACGCCCAGCATCTCCGAGGATGGGCTCAGGCTCTGGTTCTTCAGCGCGCGCGAGCCGGCGGGCATCTGGCGCGCCGAGCGCGCCAGCCGGGACGAGCCGTGGGGCGCGCCGGTGCACGTGGACACGCTGGTCATCCCCGAGACCGAGGTGATGTCCCCCCACGTCGCCCCGTCAGAGCTCCACGTCGCGGTCGGCCTGCGCGGGCCCTCGACCGCCGGCTGGGACCTCGCGATCGCGACGCGCGAACGCCCGGACGACGACTGGGGCGCGCTCGCGCCGCTCTCCGAGCTGAACGGCCCGGACGACGAGCACGCCCCGTTCCTCTTCGACGACCTGCGGCAGATCCTGTTCCGCTCGGGAGGAGACCTGCTCTGGGCACGACGACCCACGGCCGACGCGGCGTTCGAGCAGGCAGCGCCGCTCGCGGAGCCGGTGAACCTCCCCGACGCGCGCGACACCGATCCGCACCTCTCACCCGACGGCTCCGTCCTGTTCTTCGCGTCGACGCGGAGCGGCGTGGCCGACATCTACGAAGCCCGCCGCGTCGCGCCTTGATCCGAGCCCCGCGCCTCGCGCACGGCGGATACCGCCATGGGTGCGCGCCCGGCGCGCGCAGGCGGCGCTCGCCGAGCCGCCCGCACAGGCGAGCCCCCCAGGAGCCCACGATCGGGCGGGAGCCGTGGCGCCCTGTTTTGATGTAAAATTACCACCTGAGGCGAAATCTTCGACCCCTCGATGCCGAAGTCGAGCGACCCGTGATTGATTGGGAGCGCTCCGGTACACGGGGAGAGCGGGACGACGCGCGACAATCGCGTGATGTGCGCCTCGCCTTGGGAGGACCCTCGGCGCAAAAACCGGCAACGATGTCCGACGCTCCTTGTCGACGACTTCAACTTCTCGCGAGGCTACACCGATGAGCATGAATCGAAAGCAGTCTCTGGCGGCGACCTCGACGACCGCGGGCCTCTTCGTGCTGATGGCGACCGGACACGCGCGCGCGGCGGAGCACTACGTGGCGCCGGACGGCAGCGATTCCAATCGCGGGACCATGGACCAGCCGTTCGCCTCCCTCTCCAAGGCGAACAGCGCCGCCGCCGCCGGCGACACCATCTGGGTGCGCGGCGGCACCTACTACATCACGACCCAGCTCGTCCTTTCAAGGAGCGGCACCTCGGATGCGAGCCGCACCAAGGTGTGGGCCTACCCAGGTGAGAAGCCGGTGCTCGACGCGTCGAGGTATGTCACCAGCAACCGCGCCGTCGACGTGCCGGTGGTCCTGGTGACCGGAAGCTGGATGCACCTTCGCGGGCTCGAGATCGGCAACGCCAAGGCGGGCGGGAGCGGCGACCACTCGTACTCGCTGCTCCGCACCAGGGACTCCAGCAACAACCTCTTCGAGCTGCTCGACCTCCATCATGCCTTCGGGCCCGGCCTGTTCATCGATGAAGGCGACGGCGGCAACCTGGTCCTCAACTGCGATTCGCACGACAACTACGACCAGGACGGCAGCCAGGGCGACGGACAGAATGGAGACGGCTTCGGGGTCCATTACCAGACGACGGGTCCCAGCACGATCATCCGGGGATGCCGCGCGTGGAACAACTCGGACGATGGCTACGACTACATCTCGCAGGAGGTGCCGGTCATCACCGAGGGCAGCTTCGCCATGTCGAACGGCCGGGGCAGCGACGGCAACGGCAACGGGTTCAAGGTCGGCAGCAGCAAGACGGGCATCCGGCACATCGTGCGGAACAACGTGGCCTGGAACAACAAGGCCGCGGGCTTCTACGCGAACCATTCGTCGGGCGGCAACACCTGGCTCAACAACTCCGCGTACAAGAATGGAACCCAGTACAACATGCTGGCGAGCCCGCCCGACGACAGCAGCCAGACGATCATTTTGACCGGAGCGCTCGCGCACCTGATGCGGAACAACATCGGCTTCCCGGACAAGAACCGGAACATGGAGGGCGTCGACGCCGCGTTCAACACGTGGGACCTGGACATCACGGAGGCGAGCTCGGCCTTCGAGAGCACGTCCGACGCCGGTTGCGCCGGACCCCGCGAGGCCGACGGCAGCATCCCCTCCGCGTGTGTGTTCATGAAGCTCAAGGCCGAAAGCGCTTTGATCGACGAAGGCACGGACGTGGGGCTGCCGTTCGTCGGATCGGCGCCGGACCTCGGCGCTTACGAGTTCGGCGCCGGGCCGGCCGCAGGGACGGGTGGCGGCGCTGGCGGCGGCTCGGGCACCACTTCCGGCGGGATGGGCGGCACGGCAGCCCATGGAAGCGGCGGCGACGGGCCCGGTGGCACGGTCGACACCAGCGCCCCGGGAACCGGCGGCGCCACGGGCGGCACCGACGGCGAACCAGGAGGCGGCGCCGGAGCCGCAGGGACCTCGGAAGAACGCAGCTCCGCGGCGGGTTGCGCCTGCGCCGTCGCTTCCGACGGCGCCGCCGCCGGTGCCGGCGGATTCGCGTTTCTCGCGCTTGCCTCCGCGTTCGCCGCGCGCTCCCGCGATCGGAGGGCGGCGGGCACACGTGTGCGCCCCTGGGCCCTGCGGCGCCGCGAGCTTGGCTCGCGTTAGGTCATCGCTCGATGGTCAGGTTCCGGTCAGGTTCCGGAGCCTCGCTCCCCGCGCTGCGCCCGGCCCGGCGGGCCGCTCAGCCGAGCTTGAAGTTGATCGACTTCGGCCGGGTCAGGTGGAGGAATCCGAGCGTCGAGAGCGTCGCGCCCTTGCCGCTGTTCTTCGCGGCCGTCCACGGGAGCGCCGGATCCAGGGTGTCGCACTGGTTCATGTACACGGTGCCCACGTCGAGCTCGCGCGCGAGCCGCGCGGCGCGCTCGCGGTCGCGCGTCCAGATCGACGCGGTGAGCCCGAGATCGCTGTCGTTCATGAGCGCGAGCGCCTCCTCGTCCGACCCGACGGGGACGATCGGCAGCACCGGCCCGAACGACTCGATGCGCATCACGTCGAGATCCGGCGCCACGTCGACGAGCAGCGTCGGCTGGAAGAAGCGCCCGCGGCCGTCCACCTGCGTCGCGCGGCCGCCGAGGAGCGCGCGCGCCCCCCGCGAGATCGCCTGCTTGACCTGCGCCTCCAGGAACGCCGGCGCGTGAGGCTGCGCCATCGGGCCCAGGTTCGTGCGCTCGTCGGTCGGATCGCCCAGCACATAACGCTTCATGAGCTCGATCGCGGCGTCCACGAACTTCGGGTAGAGATCGCGGTGGACGTAAGCGCGCTCGACCGCACAGCAGCTCTGCCCGGCGTTGTAACAGGCCCCGTCCACGATCCCGTCCACCGCCTTCTCGAGGTCCGCGTCGGCCGCGACATACGCGCCGTCCTTGCCGCCGAGCTCGAGGCCGGCGTCGACGGCGACCTTCTTCGCCGTGGCCGCGTAGATCCTCCGTCCGCCTTCGACGGAACCGGTGAAGGCCACGAAGTTGACGCGCGGGTCCGAGGCGATGCGCTCGGAGGTCGCGTGGTCGCAGTGGAAGGCCTGGACGAGGCCGGGCGGCGCGCCGGCCTCGGCGAACGCCGCGGCGAAGTGCTCGCCGCAGAGCGGCGAGCGGGGCGAGTGCTTGAGGAGCACGACATTGCCCGAGAGCACGGCGGGAATGACCACGTTCACCGCCGTCAGGAGCGGATAGTTCCAGGCGGGGAGATTGAAGACCACCCCGAGCGGGGCGCGCACGATCCGCCGCTCGATCCCCGGGAGCTGCGGGAGGACCACGTCGGCGAGCGAGGCCTCCGCGATCGAGATCATGTGCCGGGCCCGCTTCGCCATGCCCGCGACTTCGTTGCGGGATTGGCGCAGGGGCTTGCCCATCATCCGGGTGATGTCGGCGGCGATCGCCTCCGCGTTCGCCTCCATGCGCTCGATCGCGCGCTGGCAGAGGGCGGCGCGCTCGGCGAGCGGGGTGTGCGCGGCGCTCCGCGCGGCAGAGGTCGCGGCGTCGAGGAGCCGCTCGACCGCGGCGGCGTCGGCGAGGGGCCGCCGGGCGGCTTCGTCGAGGGTATAGGGGTTGTCGATCACCAGGTCGGACATGGCGGTGGAGATTAACCCAGTTCCCTGGAGGGCCAAGCGTCGTCTAGACTCGGGGCGAATGCGCGCCATCGCGGCAGGTTTGTCGGACGTCGGCCGGGAGCGGATCCACAACGAGGACCGGTACATCCTCCTCCCCGAGTTCAACGTCTACGTGGTCGCGGATGGGATGGGCGGGCACGAGGCCGGCGAGGTCGCGAGCCGCATCGCCGCGAGCGCCATCGCGGGCTACTTCCGCGAGGCGAACGGCAAGCGCCGCCGCGCCTCGACGGGCGATCGGCTGCGCGCCGCCGTGACGTACGCGAACGCGCGCATCTTCGCGCACGCCGACGACTCGCGCCACTACCGCGGGATGGGCACGACGGTGGTCGCCGCCGCGTTCTCGCCGCGGGAGCGCAAGCTCTACGTCGCGCACGCCGGCGACAGCCGCTGCTACCTCCTGCGCAAGGGCGGGATCGCGCAGCTCACCCGGGACCACTCGCTCGTCGCGGAGGCGCTGCTCGAGCGGCCGGATCTCACCGAGAGCGACCTCGCGTACCTGCCCCGCAACGTGATCACGCGCGCGCTCGGGATCGGCCCCAGCGTCGACGTCGACCTGCGCGCCGAGCGCGTCGAGGCCGGCGACGTGTTCCTCCTGTGCTCCGACGGCCTGCACGGGCTCGTCGACGACCGCGAGATCGCGCGCATCATCGAGGACAACGCCGTGCTCGCCGACGCGTGCGGCAAGCTCATCGACTGCGCCAACGAGAACGGTGGCCGCGACAACATCACCGCCGTGCTCATCCGGATCGAGGAGACGGCCTCCGCGTCGTGGAGCCAGCGCCAGGGCGCGAAGAGCCGCACCGCGCGGTAGGATCGGGGGACGATCGGAGGGGCCGGGGAGCACGCCGCGCCGCCGCGCGGGTCGACGGCGCACGTGGGTTGCGCGCGCGTCGATCGCGCGGCGATCGGCGGCGCGCCGGCGCCTCCATCGGGCGCAGTTGGGTCGGAGAAAATCGAGGTCACGGCATGCGAAGTAAGTGGATCGCGATGGGGCTCGTGGCGGGCGCGCTGCTCGCGGGCGGCTGCGGCGGCGAGGCCGCGCTCGGGGAGGCGTGCGAGGAGGAGGGGGCGGACGGCGAGTGTGAGGACGGGGCCGTGTGCGGCAAGCCCGACGACAGCGCGGCGCTCCAGTGCCTGAAGACGTGCGTCGAGCAGACGGACTGCCTCGCGACCGAGGAGTGCAACGGCATCGCCGGGTCGAACCTCAAGGGCTGCCGGCCGAAGTGAGTGGAGGCGGCGCTGCGGCGCGGCGGCGGCGTGTGCGCCGCGCGCCGCGGCGCGGTCCGTCAGAGCACGCGCGGCGCGGTCCGTCAGAGCACGCGCGGCGCCGCCTGTCAGAGCACGCCGCGGCGCCGCCTGTCAGAGCACGCCGCGGCGCCGCCTGTCAGAGCACGCCGGCGTGCGCGCGGTCGAGCAGGCCGTCCATCGTCTCGAAGAGCGCGCGGTTGCCGTCCTGCGCGTAGCTCGCGAGCTTCTCCTCGCAGGCGGGGATGGCCTTCACGAAGTCCGCGACGACCGCCGGGTCGTCGAGCGAGTCGGCGGCGCGCCCGAACCCCTCGCGCTCGAGGTAGCGGGCGTTGAGCACCTGCTCGAACTGGCGGCCGAGGGGGACGGCGAGCATCGGTTTGTGCAGGTAGACCGCCTCGCCCATGAGCGTGAACCCGCCGCCGGCGATGACGCCGCGGCAGGAGGCGAGGTCGTCGATGAAGCCCTGCTCGCTGAAGGGCCGGTAGCGCAGGTTGCCCTCGACCTGCTCCTCCGCGATGTTCCGGCGCATCCCGTAGATGCGGCACTCGAGCCCGGTCCTGGCGAGCGTCGCCGAGAGCGCGTCGTTGCCCTCGGCGGTCTGGTAGACGAGCAGGTGCTCGCCGGGCCGCCGGTCCGCGGCGATGATCTCGGGGCGCAGGATGGGCGGCACCAGCGTCGTGTTCTCCTTGCGGACCGGGGGGCGGAAGAACGAGGCGATCACGTAGTGGTCGCAGAACGGCAGCTTGCTCTTCACGAACGCGCGCGTGAGCTGGAAGCCGGTCTCGTGGCCGGCGAGGATCTCCGCGTCGTGGGTGCACCGGTTGATGATCTGCATGTTGTCGACCGAGAGGATCGGCACCCGGTGGACCTTGGCGTAGAGGTACGTCCACGACTCGAAGTCGCTGATGGTGAGCTCGGGGCGAAAGTCCTTGATGAGCTCGAAGTACGCGGCGATGTTCTTCGGCGTGCCCACCGCGCCCGAGAGCACGTTCGACCAGAGCGTCTTGCCGCGCCGGACGCGGTTCTCCTCGTAGATCATGTGGAGGCCGTGGATGCGGTTCACGCCCTCGAAGCGCTTCGAGAGGAAGTCCGTCGCCCGGCCCGACGCCATGATCTCGAGCTCGTGGCCCTGCGCGAGCAGGTGCTCGATCACGACGCGCGAGCGCATGGCGTGCCCCATCCCCTCACCGACGACGCCATAGAGGATCTTCATGAGGCGCGAGCATAGCGGGGCCGCTCCGGGCTTCGGAAGGAAACGGCGGGCGTGACGGCGCGCCGGCGGATCTGGAGCGAGCTCTTGCCGCTTCAGGTGGTCGGGGCGCCGGGGACCCTGGCGCTCCTGCGGCGGTACGGGCTGGAGCTCGCGATCGCGGTGCGGCCGGAGACGGCGGCGGGGCTGCCGGAGCTCGCGGCGGCGTGCGCGGGGGAGGGGGTGGAGGTCGCGGTGTGGCCGATGATCGCGGACGAGGACGGGCGGTGGGCGAGCGCGGAGAACGCGGCGGCCTTCGGCGCGTTCGTGGCGCGGCTGCTCGACGCGCTGGACGGCCGCGGCCTCTCCGCGGCGGAGGTCGTGTTCGACCTGGAGCCGCCGATCGCCCGGGTGCGCCGGGCGCTCGCGGGGCCGCTCGGCGCGCTGCGCTTGCTCAAGGGGGGCGATGCGCCGGGGAGCCCGCGGTGGGACGACGTGGAGCGCACCTTCGCCGGGATGGCCGCCGCGCTCGACGCGCGCGGGATCGCGACCTCGGCGGCGATCGTGCCGCTCGTGCTGCTCGACGGGCCGGGGCGCGGCTGGGAGCGGATCCTCGGGACGCCCGTGTCGGCGCCGGCGTGGGGGCGCGTCAACGCGATGCTGTACACGTCGTTGCTGGCGGGGTACTCGCGCGGCTGGCTCGGCCGGGAGGACGCGGTCGCGCTGCTCGCCGAGGGGTGCCGCGCCGCCGCGCTGCGCTTCGGTCCGAGGGCGGGCGTCTCGCTCGGGGCGGTCGGGAAGGGCGCGCTCGGCGACGAGCCGGTGTACCGGTCGGCCGCCGAGCTGCGCGAGGACGTGGCGGTGGCGACGGCGGCGGGGATCGAGGACCTCGCGCTGTTCGACCTGGGCGGCGTGCTCGCGCGGCCGCTGGCCGAGGCGTGGCTGGAGGCGTTCACGGCGCCGCCCGCCGCGCCGCGGACGCCCCGGCCGACGCTGCGCGCGCGCGGCGCGATCGCGGCGGGCGCGCTGCTGGGGCGGGCGGCGGGGTGGGTGTGACGCCGGCGCGCGGTGAGGGCGGAGCTCAGCGCCCACGCCAGCGCCAGGCCGCGAGCTGCACGAGCACGTCGCAGCAGGACCTCGATGAGGCGCGCTGCACCGATGTCGGTCACCAGTCGTCAGAGAAGAGCTTGACCGTCGGCAGGCCGTCGCCCATCTGGCTAGCGGAACGGCCCACGCTGTTGGCGTGCCCCAGGCCGAGCTGGCCAATGTTGTTGCTTCCCCAGCATTTGGCGCTGCTGTCGCTCAGGATCGCGCATGTGTGAGACTGGCCTGCGGCGACGGCGACCGCGGTCTTTCCGGTGCCGAGATTCACGGCCGCGAGGTTGTCACCCATCTCGTTCGATGCCCTGCCCACATAACTGGTGGTGCTCCCCAGGCCGAGCTGGCCATAGGCGTTATGGCCCCAGCATTTGACGCTGCTGTCGTTAAGGAACGCGCACGTGTGAGACTGGCCTGCGGCGATGGCGACCGCGGCCTTATCCGAGCCGAGGTTCACGGCCGCCAGGTTGTCCCCCATCTCGTTCGAGGCCCTGCCCACATAGCTGGTGGTGCTTCCCAGGCCGAGCTGACCATAGATGTTGCTTCCCCAGCACTTGACGCTTCCGTCGTCGAGGAGCGCGCACGTGTGAGACTGGCCTGCGGCGATGGCGACCGCGGCCTTATCCGTGCCGAGGTTCACGGCCGCGAGGTTGTCCCCCATCTCGTTCGAGGCCCTGCCCACATAGCTGGTGGTGCTTCCCAGGCCGAGCTGACCATAGTTGTTGCTTCCCCAGCACTTGACGCTTCTGTCGTCGAGGATCGCGCACGTGTGAGACTCGCCTGCGGCGATGGCGACCGCGGCCTTGTCCGTGCCGAAGTTCACGGCCGCGAGGTTGTCACCCATCTCGCTCGATGCCCTGCCCACATAGCTGGTGGTGCTTCCCAGGCCGAGCTGGCCATAGGCGTTATATCCCCAGCATTTGACGCTTCCGTCGTTAAGGAACGCGCACGTGTGAGACTGGCCTGCGGCGATGGTGACCGCGGCCTTGTCCGTGCCGAGCTTCACGGCCGCGAGGTTGTCCCCCATCTCGCTCGAGGCCCTGCCCACAGGGCTGGTGGTGCTTCCCAGGCCGAGCTGACCATAGCTGTTGCTTCCCCAGCACTTGACGCTTCTGTCGTCGAGGATCGCGCACGTGTGAGATTGACCGGCGGCGACGGCCATCACGGTCTTCCCTGCGCCTAGGTTCACCAGCGGCAGGTCAGAGTCCATCTCTGCTGGCTCATCGCCGCGATCCTCGAGATCCCCGAGCCCAAGCTGGGCGTTCCCGTTCTCCCCCCAGCACTTCAGCTTCCCGATCCCGATGACCGCACACGTATGTTCGTTGCCCGCGGCCACGTGCGTCACCCGCTGCGACACGCACTCCGCGCACGCGTCCGCGCTGCTCGTGTTCCCGTCGTCGCACTCCTCGGCGTTCGACAGGTACCCGTCGCCGCACTCGCAGTCCGCCCCCTCCTCGTTGACCTCGCCGTCGCAGTCCTCGTCCGTCTCCGCGGGGTCGCAGGTCTCCCTCTCGGGCGTCTGCTCGCCGAGACAGGCGCCCCAGGCCTGCCCGTCGGTGGTGCAGCTCCTCGTGCCGCCCGAGCACTCGCCGACGCCCTCGGTGCCCTCGGCGCCCGTGTAACATCGCTCGATGACGCCGGGCTGGCACACGCACGTCGCGCCTTCCTCGTTCACCTTCCCGTCGCAGTCCTCATCGAGCGGCGATTCGCACGTCTCGTCCTGGGGGAGCACCTCTCCCTCACAGCCGCCGACCGGATTGCCCTCCCTGTCGCAGCGCTGCACCCCGTCCACGCAGATGCCCTTGCCCCGCGTCGTCCGCGGGCCCGAGTAACACGGCAGCTCGGTCTCGGGCGTGTGCCTCGGCAACGTGCCCGCGCACGTGTCGAGCGTGCAGACGTTGTCGTCGTCGGGCGCGTCGCTCTCCAGCGGGACGAGCTTCGTCTTCCCGGCGCCGTCGCAGACGAGCTGGGCGCAGTCGCCGTCGGTCTGCTCCTGCAAGGGTGTCCCCTCGATCGCGTCGTCGAAGACGCAGGTCCCGCCCTCGCACGCCACCGCAGCGCGGCACTCCGGCACCGCCACGGCGCAGTCATCGATGGTGACGCAGGCCACCACCTCTTCTTCCCGCGGGATCCCCTCGCGGATCCCCGCGATCTGGTTGCAGCCCACCGCCACGACGAGCGCCGCGGCCGCCGCGCCCGAGCCCATCCGCTTCCTCTTCATCCCCATCACCAGACCCCTCGCAGCGCGACGCCGCCGGGCAGGAGCGCGACGCTCGCCGCGCGGGGCGCCCCGATCGTCCCCGGCCGCTCGCTCTTCGGGCCGGCCGCGGGCGCCGTCACGAACAGCACCACGCCGCCAGCCGCCAGCAGGCCGCCCACGATGAACGCCGCCGTCGAGGCGTTCCCGAGCGCCACGGCGTCGCGCCGCAACGAGAGCCCCGTGGGGTCGCAGCGATCCTGCGCGTCGCAGTGGTTCGCCTCGTTGCTGTCGCCGTTCTTCGCCATCGCGAGGCCCCCGAGCACCGCGCCGGCCGCGAGGCCGGCGGCGCCGAGCCCCATCCCGACGAACGCCGCCGGGCGCTGCCAGGGCCGCTCGGGCCCGGCGCTCGTCGCGGGCGCCGCGGCGGGGGCGGCCGCCTCGGGCTCGAGCGGCGGCACCGCGACCGCGACCTGGGCACCGTCGGCCACGACCTCGACCTGCTTCTTCCACGTCCTGCGGCCCGGCGCGGCCGCCACGATCTCGTGCCCGCCGGCGTCGACCGGCAGCGGCGCACCCCACTGCGCCTCTCCGACCGGCACGCCGTCGCGCGTGATCGCGAGCCCCGGCGTCGACGCCGCGCCTTCGGGCACCTCGATCGTCAAGGTGGCGAGCTTCGGCCTCAGCGCCGCCGCCCGGGCCGCGGCCCGCTCGGCGCGCTCGATCTGACCCACCTGCGGCGCCATGGTCTCGACGAGCGCGTACTGCGACCAGGCGCTCGCGAGCTTGCCGAGCGCCTCGTAACACTCGCCGAGCGTCAGTTTCGCGCCGAGCCCCTCGGGCACGAGCCGGGTCACCTCCTCGAGCTTGCGGCAGGCGCTCGCGTATTTCTTCTCGTCCATCTCGGCCGACGCCTGCTCGTAGAGCGCCTGCGCGGCCAGCGCCTTCTGGGGATCCACCGCCTGCGCCCGCGCCGCCGCCGGCGAGAGCAGGGCGAGCGAGAGAACGAGGGCGCGCACCGGGGTCGCGCGACGCGCGAGAGAATTTCTTATGCTGTTCATGTCCTCTGGACGTCGACGCTAGAAGACGCCTTCTCTCCGCGGCGCGGTGTTGATCGGCGCCGTGGCAGGAGCGCTGACCGTCGGCGGCCTCGCCGTCACGGGGGGCGCAACGTTTTGCGGGACCGTCACGGTGCTCTGCGGTCTGCTCCCGCGCGGCGCCGGAGCCGCCGGGGATGGCCTCGCCGACGTGAGCGCTGGCGGCGGCGCCGCCGCAGCGCTCGTAGCCGGCGGCGAGGGCGCGGCGGCGCTGGCGGTCGGCGGCGAGGGCGCGGCGGCGCTGACGGTCGGCGGCGCGGCCGCGGTCGCGGCGGGCTCTGCGGAGGCGGTCGCGGCGGGCGGCGTCGCCGCCGGCGTGTCCGGCAGGGTCGCCGCGGCGAGTGATCCCGCGGGCATCTCAGCCCGAGGCGCCTCCGGGAGCGCCGCCGCGTCGGCGACCTCCGGCGGCGCCGCAGGCCTCTGCGCGAGCCATACGGCGCCTGCCGCGAGCGCCGCGACACCGAGCGCGGCGGCGGCGGCGGCGGCCTTCCTGCCCCGGGACGCGCCGGGAGCGTTGCCCGTGTTCGACCACGTCGAGGCGCCCGTGCCCGTCATGGGGAATGGCGCGCTCACCGAAGGCACGACCGCTGGAACCGAGGCGCGCTCCGGCGCGTGGAGCACGGGCGGGCCACCTCCCGGCTGCGATCCATAACCTGGCTGCGAGGCGCGCGCGGGCACCACCGCGCCAGGGAGCGACGTCATGCCGGGGTAAGTCGCGCGATCGGGCCGGGACGCGCGCGCGGCGCTCGCGGCGGCGCCGTGTGTTCCGAGCAGCGCCCGGAGAGGAGCGGCGAGCTCCTCGACGTGCTGAAAGCGGTGCTCCGGCCGCTTCTGCAGGCAGCGCGCGACGATGTGGTCGAGCTCGAGCGGCAGGCCCGGTCGCAGCTGGCTCGGCAACAGCGGCTCCTCCTGGAGCACGCGGCCGACGACCTCCGTCAGCGTCTCGGCCGGGAACGGCACCTTCCCGGTCAAGAGCTCGTAGAGCACGACGCCCATCGACCAGATGTCGCTGCGGGGGTCGACATCCTTTCTGCGCATCATCTGCTCGGGCGACATGTACAGGGGGGAGCCGAGCATGCTCCCCGTCCTCGTGAGATCTACGTTGTCCGGCGCCATCTGCTTCGAGATCCCGAAATCGAGCACCTTGACGCAGGGCGCTCCGTTCGGCCGCCGGATGAGGAACAGGTTGGCTGGCTTGATGTCCCGGTGAACGATGCCGAGCGAATGGGCCTCGGCGATCGCGTCCGCGGCTTGGAGGAGGTACAGCACCGCGTCTTCCCAGGGCAGGGGACCGGCGCTCCGGACGACCTCCTTCAGGTCGGCGCCGTCGAGGTACTCCAGCGCCATGTACGGCGATCCCGTGTCGAGGCGGCCCACGTCATAGACCTTGGCGACGTGCTCTCCCTTGAGGCGCGCCGCCGCGCGCGCCTCGCGCAGGAACCGCCCCACGGCTTCCGCCTCGCCGAGCGCCTGCGGAAGGAGGAATTTGATGGCGAAGAGCTCCCCCAGCTCGAGGTGGCGCACCGCCGCGACCACGCCCATGCCCCCGTGCCCGAGCACGCGCTCCACGCGGTACCTGCCAAGCAGGACATCCCCTGGACGAACCGGCGCTTCCATGGTGCCCGACGAGCTCCTCCCGCGCGGTGCTCGCGCAGCGCGTGGATCATGACGATAAAACGCCGCCGATAGTATAGAGAGCGCCTCTGCGTGTCCAGCGCGCGCCGGGCAGCATTGTGCTCGGTGCCCGGCGACTACGCCGCACGACAGCCGTCCTGCTCGTCGCGGCACGTCGATTCCGCTGCTGTGGTTTCGGGTGGCGCGCGGCGCCGGCGGTCCGCTAGCGTGGCCGGGTGAGCCCGAATGGACCGCCGGCGCGCCCTCAGCTGGCCGAGCACGTGCTCGCGCGGCGCCACCTTGTCGGCGAGGAGGAGATCATCGTCCTCCACGACGTCCGCTCCGGACAGCTGCTCCAGCTCGGAGGGCGCGAGTGGGGCCTGCTCGCCGCGGCGGACGGAACACGCGATGTCGAGGGCATCGTGCTCGCCGCCGCCCGCGAGGGGGCGCACGCGCGTGTGCGCGCGGCGGAGGACTTCTTCGCGGCGCTCCACGCCGCGGGGTTGCTCGCGGCCGGAGACGCCGGAGACGACGCGGCCGCGCCGGCGATCTGCGCGGCCGAGGCGGCTGGCGCGGCCGGCGCGGCGGAGGCGGGGCGCGCCGGCGAGGAGGACGAGCGCGCGCGCCGCGCGCGGCCCATCGAGGTGCTGCCCGACTTCAGCCTGCACTGCGACGGCCGCGGGAGCTGCTGCCGGCTCTACGCCTCGGTGATCTTCGATCCCGAGGAGGCGGCGCGCGCGCGGGCGCTCAGGCCCGACGTGCTGAGCGGCGGTGTCCGGCACGAGCGGGCCTTCACGCCCGAGCGCGGCGCGTGGCCGTGCGCGGCGTCGGCGGTGGCGCTGCGCGACGGCCGGTGCGCCTACCTCGAGGGCGAGGGCCGATGCTCGCTCCACGCGATCGGCGGGCCCGACGCCAAGCCGCTCGGGTGCCGCACCTTCCCGACCAGCTTCCTCGACGACGGCGCGTCGGTGCGCGTCTCGGTCGCCGTGGAGTGCGCCTGCGTGCTGGCCAGCGTGGGCCGGCCCGCCGGGGCGCCGCTCCTGGATCCGCGGCTGCGGGTGCGGGGTGATCTGGACGAGCGCGTGCATGTCGCCGAGCTCCTTGGGCGCGTGGAGATCGCGCCCGGTGCGACCGTCGACCGCGCCGAGCTCGTCGCGTGGTCGCGGCGCCTCGCCGCGGCGGCGCCGCCGGCCGACATCGCCGAGGGCCTGTGGTCGCTCGCCGCCGCCGTCGAGGCCGAGGGGCTCGCCGGGGGAACCCTCGCGCGCTACGAGCGCCCCGCGCCGCTGGATCCGGCGGCGCTCGCGCCGTGGCTCGCGGCGCTGCATGCGCGCGCGGCGCGGAGGGCGCGCGAGGACGCCGCCTGGAGGAGCGAGCGGGATCTCGCGCTGAGCGCCGCGCAGTGGATTGCGATGGCGACCGCCGCGCTCGGCGATGTCGAGCTGCTCGGCGCGCTGCTCTCGGCGCCCGCGCAGCGGCCCGAGCGCGAGCGATTCTATCTCCGCGCGGCGCTGCATGGGCACCGGCTGGTCGGCGCGGTGCCGCTCTCGCTCGCCCTGCGCGACCGCGCGGTGCGGCTCGTCGTGGCGCGGGCGCTGCCGGCGATCTTCGCGGCGGTCGGCGCGAGTGATCCGGCCTGCGCCGAGCCGATCGCGCTTGTTGAGGCGATGCTGCGCGCCTACGGCCTCGATGCCTACGCCGGCGAGGTGGAGGCGCGGTGATCCCGCGGCGCGGGGACTGCGCAATCTTCGGGCCACGCGAGCGGGTAGCAATCGTCTCAGTCGGGAGAGCTCGTACCGTAACCGCTCGCGGCTCGGAGAGGCTGTCCCCGTCTCCCGTCTTTCGTCTTTCGTCTTTCGTCTTTCTTCTGTCGTCTCGCGTGATCGTCTTCGTGATCGTGATCGTGATCGTGATCGATCGAATCGTCTCACGACGTGCATTGGTGGAGCTGGGAGCCGTGGAGCGAGAGACGGCACAATCGTGCACGATCACGATCACGATCACGGGAGACGAAGACGGCGGCCGAAAGACGGAAGACGACAGACGGAAGACGACAGACGACAGACGAAAGGCCTATGATGCCCGCCGGCCGTGCTCGATGACTGATAGGATTCCTCCTCTTGTCAGGTTGCTCGAGCATCTCGGAATCAATCATCCCCACATCGAAACGATAAGTTTTTCTCGTCTGGTTGAAAAATTGGCAGCCCACGAGAACGCGCGATCTTCGCCACGCGTGCGCCGCGTAGAATCGGACAGCGACGCGGTCCTGCGACAAGCGATCCTCTCCTACGACGTCGCACAGCGTAGATGCGCTCAAACGACACCGCTGGATGTTTTTTGCTTTGTACGCGATGAAATGAATCATCGTTCGGTGAACGCGTTGACGATCGCCGCGCGGCGTGTGATAGCTTGGTGTAACTTCAACATCCTTTCTTTCATCGTTGCTTTGAACAAACGGAGGTCCCTGTGAATCGAGGCAAGCCCTGGATCCCTCATGCGATCCTCGCGAGGGCCGCCGCCGCGGCGCGCGCCGAGCGGGGAATGGCTCTCGGCCTGCTCGCGCTCGCCGCTTGTTCCGCCGGGGACATCGGGCCGAGCGTGGACGCCGGCGACCTCGGCGACGCGCTCGCGGACGGCGGCGCGTCGGGGCCGGGCGGCGCCGGCGCGACCTCCGGCACGGGCGCCGGGGCAGGCGGCGTCGGCGCGACCTCCGGATCGGGCGCCGGCGCCGGCGGCTCGGGCAGCACCACCAGCGCCGGCGGCGACGGCGGATCGTCGGGCGAGGAGGGCGGCGGAGGCGCCGGAGCGCCGGACACCTGCGGCCGGGCCGCCGCCTGCGGGACGCACAAATGGGCGTGCTGGCCGATGCCCAATCCGGCGGGCAGCGGCCTGCCCAACCCCGCGAGCTACACCGACGCTGGCGACGGTGTGGTGCGCGACAACGTGACGTGCCTCGAATGGCAGAAGAGCCCTCCTTCCGAGTCGTTCACCTGGGAGCAGGCGATCCGCTACTGCGACGACCTCACGCTCGGCGGGTCCTCGGACTGGCGCCTCCCCACGCGCATCGAGATGACGTCGATCGTGGATTTCACCAGCAGCCCGGCCATCGATCGGTCCGCGTTCCCGGGGGCGCGGGGCGGCTTCCACAAGACATCGTCCGACTGGATCCTCACGATCCGGCAGGCCGGCGCCGGCGCCGGCCGCGATTACGCCTGGGCCTTCAACCTGAGCGACGGCATCGTCAGCAACGCTTACTCCAAGGCGACGGCGGCGAGCTTGCGCTGCGTGCGAGGCAACGGCGAGGGGGAGGCGCCGAGCAGCCCGGCCGTGGCGCCGCCCGACCAGGTTGCCGTCGTGTCGCCCGGAGAGGTGAAGGACAACTACACTGGGCTGATCTGGCAGCAGGGCTATTCACCGACCACGATGAGCTGGGACGACGCGGCGGGCTACTGCGCGGCGCTCGATCTCAACGGCCATACCTGGCGCCTGCCGAGCATCCGGGAGCTCGCGACCCTGGTCGACGAGGCGCAGGTGGCCCCGTCGATCAACCGCGCGATGTTCCCCGACACGCAGTACGGCGCCCGCAGCAACGACTGGTACTGGGCCTCCCACGCGGCCCTGAGGAACGCCCCGGCGGCGTGGGCGCTCAACTTCGACGACGGCTTCACCGGGTTCAACGCCGGCGCCAGCGGCAAATGGAACCACTTCACCGCAGCCTGGGTGAGGTGCGTGCGCTAGCGACGCGCGCTGCGCCGGGGGCGCGCGCGGCGCGGAGAGACAACCGCGCCGATCTTGTCGATAATGCCGCCGCGATGGACCAGCCCCCGCTCGACAACAGGACGGACTTCGTCGTGCATCCCCAGCTGCTGCTCGACCGAGACGGCGAGAAGCTGGTCACCATCGTCAAGGCGAGCTTCGAGCTCCAGGACGACGGCGCGCTCGAGCTCGCGCCGCCCGAGCGCACGCGCGGGATCCGCCTCGCCGATCTGCCGTGGGAGAAAGACAGACCCGAGAGCATCGCCTACCCGGCGGACGTCTGCCTGTTCAAGCCGGGCACCGACGTGCTCTTCGTGGCCAAGGCCTACGCGCCGAACCGCAAGGCGGTGCCGTCCTTCGACGTGCGCGTCGAGGTCGGCCCGCTCAAGAAGTCGCTCGTGGTGTTCGGCCGGCGGCTCTGGGTCGAGAAGGGCGACGGCCTCACCGCGCCGGGGCCGATCGAGGAGATCGACATGCGCTACGATCACGCGTGGGGAGGCACCGACGACGAGGACCCGGCGGCGCTCGTCGAGGAGCCGCGCAACCCCATCGGGATGGGCGTCGCGCGCAACCCGGCGTCGCTCACCCACCGGCCGGCGCCGAACATCGAGGATCCCGCGCACCCGCTGCGGACGGCGAAGATCCCGCCGCCGCCGGCCGGGATCGGGCCGATCGGGCGGCACTGGGAGCCGCGCCGCAGGTACGCCGGGACGTACGATCAGACCTGGAAGGAGCTCCGCGCGCCGCTCCTGCCCGAGGACTTCGACGATCGCCACAACCTCTGCGCCTCGCCCGGCCTCACCGCGGATCCGCCGCTCGCGGGCGGCGAGCCGGTCCGGACGCTGAACCTCACGCCGGAGGGGGCGCTCAGCTTCGAGCTGCCGAGGGTGAAGCTCGCGATCGAGTTCCACGTGAAGGGCCGCGAGCCGGCGGCGTTCGCGCCGCACCTCGACACGGTCCTCGTCGACCTCTACGCCGCCGGCCCGGAGAAGCCCGTGGCCGTCGAGATGGTCTGGCGCGCGCACGTGAAGGCGCCCCGGCGGATGAAGGACGCGCGCGTGATCGTGCGCGAGGAGGCGCAGGCGTGAGGCCCCTCGCCGCCGTCGTTGCCGCGGGGGCGATCACGCCCGTCGGCCTCTCCTCCATCGACACGGCCTTCTCGCACCGCGCCGCGGCCGCGGCGATGCGCGAGTCGCCGCTCGTGGACGCCGAGGGCGAGCCGATCACGATGTGCTTCCTCCCCACGCTCGACCCGCTCGTCACCGGCGCCGAGCGCGCCGGGCTGCTCGCGGCCCGCGCGCTCGACGAGGCGCTCGATCAGCTCGGCCCCGCCGCGCCCTCGATGCGGGTGCAGCTCGCGCTCTGCCTGGACGAGCAGCTCGGCCAGCGGGCGCCGGGGGGCGAGGCCTCGGCGCAGCGGCTCGCCGCCGACCTCGGCGCGCGGGTCCGGGCGCGCGCGCCGGAGGTCGCGGTGAAGGTCTCGACGCGCGGCGCCGCCGGGCCGGGGTTCCTGCTGCCGTCGCTGTGCGAGTCGCTCGCGCACGGCACCATCGACGCGGCGCTGCTCGGCGGCGTGCACACCGACTACGATCCGGCGCGCGTCGCGGCGCTCGACGCCGCCGGCCGGATCTTCCGGCCGGACAACCTCGACGCCTTCATCCCCGGCGAGTGCGCCGCCTTCGTGGTCCTGATGCGCCAGGACGTCGCGCGCCGCTGCCAGCTCGCCGAGCGCGCGCAGCTCGTCGGCCTCGCCACCGCGCACGAGCGGGCCCGCCCGGACAACGACGAGCCCGCGTTCCAGGCCGCGGGCCTCACCGCCGCGCTCCGCACTGCGCTCGCCCCGCTCGAAGGCCGGGGGCTTCGCGCCGGCTGGGTGCTGACGGATCTCACGTTCGAGACCTTCCGCCACTTCGAGCTCCAGGCCGCCGCCGCGCGCACGCAGCGCCTCTTCTGCGAGCCGCAGCAGGTGGAGAGCCCCGCCCAGCGCATGGGCCACCTCGGCGCCGCGGCCATGCCGCTGCACCTCGCCATCGCGTCGGAGGCGTTCCTGCGCGGCTTCGCGCCGCACCCGGTCGCGGTCTCCCTCGCCGGCAGCGACGGCGGCGAGCGCGCGGCGGTGGCGGTCATGGCGCCGGGCTGAGCCAGCCTGCGCCCGGCGCGCGACCCGGGACAACTCGAATCGGACGACGACGGATGTCCGTGGAGAGGCGCCCTCGTTCTCAGAGCGCGCCGGGCGCCGAGATCACGACGCCCTTCTCTTCCTGCTCGCCCAGCTCTCGATCGTGAGGCCCTGAAACCGCTGGAAGTCGCGCACGTTCGCCGTCACCAGGATCAGATCGTTGATCGCGGCGATGGCGGCGATTTGCCCGTCGACGAACGGCGCCGGCGTACCCTCTCCGTCGAGTCGAGCGCGCTCGTCCGCGTGCCACGCCGCCGCGACGGCGTCGTAGGGCAGGATCGGGAAAGCGGGGTAAACCACCTCCCTCAAGTATGCCTCCAGCGCCGAGCGCCGCTTGCCCGAGGGGAGCAACCGGCAGCCGTACCGGAGCTCATGCCACCCCGGAGCGGCGATCGCGCTCTCGTGCGCGTGGGCCTCGATCTTCGCGACCACCGCCTCATCGGGCGCCTTTTTCATCGGCTCCGCGATCGCCGACGTGTCGAGCAGGAAACGGAGCGTCACAGCTTGACCCTGCGGCCCGGCGAGCGATCGCGAACGGACGCGGCGAAATCGCGATCGAGGCCGACTTCGTCGAGGGGGAAACGCCTCAGAAAGGCGCGGTAGACGTCGCCGAAGCGGGGCCGGTCCGAGCGCAGCCGCTCGAACTCCTCCCTGGACAGGACGACGGCCACGGGGCGACCACGGCGGGTGATCTCCACGGCTTCACCGGCCTCCGCTTGCTCGATGATGGAGGGGAGCTGGGCCCGGGCCTCGGCGACGGAGTAACGATGCGCCATGCTCGATGTGTACATCTTGCTGTACATCCGTGCAACCGCGCGCGGCGGGTAGAAGCCTCGCGCGAAATTCGGTCGCCACGCGTTTTTTCCCGCGTCCACGCCGCGCCGCGGCCGTGCGCCGGGGCTTGGCGCCGCTCGCCGATCGCCTACCATGCCGCCATGCCCGCTACCTTCGCCACCTTCTCCCTCGTGGGCGACAAGCTCCCCGCGGACCTCTCCGTGGCCGAGTTCGAGGCCGTCGAGGGCATCTCCCTCCCGTACGTGGTGGAGGTGCGGTTCGCGACGAGCGATCCGGCCTTCCGGGTCGAGGAGTGCCTGCGCACGCGCCTCTGCCTGCGCGTCACCGACACGTCCGGCGAGGAGCGCCTCTTCGACGGCCTCGTCGACCGGGCGGGCTTCGCGGGGCTCGCGGGCGAGAGCCGCCACTTCGAGGTCCGGCTGCGCCCCGCGCTCGCCGCGCTCGAGCACCGCGAGGGGTGCCGCATCTTCCAGGAGAAGACCATCGTCGAGGCGGCGCAGACCGTCTTCGAGGAGGCGGGCTTCGGCGATAAGGTCGAGTGGCGGATCGCGAAGGACTACGAGCCGCGCGAGTTCATCGTCCAGTACCGCGAGTCGCACCTCAACTTCGTCTCACGCCTGCTCGAGGACAACGGCCTCTTCTATTACTTCCGGCACGACGAAGGCGGCCACACGATGATCATCACCGACGACCCCTCCGCCTTCGCGGTCGAGTCGGGGACGCCGGTCATCTTCCGCATGGCGCAGGGGGGCGTCCCCGGGAGCCACCCGCTCTCGAAATTCTCGCGCACGCGGGCGCTGCGCACGAACAGCGTCCACCTGCGGGACTACGATTTCGAGAAGCCCGAGGTGAAGCCCGAGTCCTCGCTGCCGCGCGACGAGGCCTGGGCGATGCCTTATTTCGAGTACCCCGGCGGCTTCACCAAGGGGAGCGCGGGCGCGCGCCGCGCCGAGGCGCGCCTGCGCGCGCTCGCGGCCGACGCCGACGTGTGCGAAGGCCAGAGCCGCGCCGCGCGGCTCCACGTGGGCGAGCCGTTCGCCGTCGAGGGCGCCTCGGAGCCGTGCCTGAACGGCCTGTTCGTGGTCACCCGGCTGGTCTCGCGCGGCAAGCAGACGCTCACCGGAGGAGAGCAGAACAACATCGACCTCGCGAACCGCTTCAGCGGCATCCCGAAGGGCGCGCCCTTCGCGGCCGAGCGCCGGGCGCAGAGGCCGCGCATCCGCGGGATCCAGACCGCGGTCGTCACCGGGTCGAGCACCCAGGAGCAGGCGATCCACGTCGATAAACACGGCCGGATCAAGGTCCGCTTCTTCTGGGACCGTCAGGGCCAACAGGACCACACCTCGAGCTGCTGGCTGCGCGTCTCCCAGGTCGCGATGGGCGGCTCGATGATCCTGCCCCGCGTCGGCTGGGAGGTCTCCGTCGCCTTCCTCGACGGCGATCCGGACCGGCCGGTCGCCCTCGGGCGCACCTACAACGCCGAGAAGACCCCGCCGCAGCCGCTGCCCGGCGCCAAGGCGTCCGGCACGCTGAAGAGCATGTCGTCGCCCGGCGCCGGCGGCCACAACGAGATCGGCATGTCCGACAGCTCGGGGAGCCAGGGCTTCGGCATCCACGCCCAGAAGGACCTCAACGTCACGGTCAAGCACGACAAGGTCGAGGAGGTCGCGGTCAACGAGGAGCAGCACATCAGCGTGAACGGCTCCCGATCCGTGAAGGTCAACGAGTCGATCTCCGTGGCCGGCAACCAGTCGCTCGACGTCGGCGCCGTGCTCTCGCACAAGATCTCCGGCAATCAGACGATATCGATCGGCGGGAACGACACGACCAACGCGATCAGCAACCATGTCGAGAAGATCACCGGGAACCGGTCCTACACGGTGAGCGGGAATCAAATCACGATCTCGAACGGCGTCGAGCAGTCGATCACCGGGGACATGAGCCGCAAGGTCGGCGCGCTGGAGCTCGCCGGGAGCCTCGGCTCGATCAACGACAACGTGCTCGGCGGGATGGCCGAGACGGTCGGCGCCGTGAAGGCGCAGGTCATCAACGGCAGCCACGGCGAGCAGATCACCGCGAACAAGGACCAGACGTCCGTCGCGGCCGAGCTCCACCTCACGAAGGGCTCCCTCTCCCACGTGGCGAGCGGCGTCACCAACATGGTGGGCGGCCTCCATTACCAGAAGCTGAACGGCGATCTCGTCGTCCAGGCGCCGATGATCACGCTCCTCGGCGCGGTCGGCTCCTTCAAGGGCGGCGGCAGCGAGCTCAAGCTCGGCGGCGGGCCCGTCGTGATCAAGGGGGCCAAGATCGCGGTCAAGGGCGCGATGGTGGTCAAGATGGGCGCCTCGATGAAGCTCGGATCGTGAAGCCCTCGGGCGAAGGCAGGTGAACCATGGCCGATCATCACATCATGGCGCTCTCCTCCGTCAGCGTGGAGGACAAGACGTTCCAGGTGCTGCGCTTCGAGCTCGTCGAGCAGCTCTCCGAGCTCACCCACCTCGAGTGCGAGGTCATCGACGACGCGGCGGCGCTGCCCAGGCCGAAGGAGATCCTCGGCAAGCGCGCGGTGTTCACGCTGTCGCGCAGCGATGACACGCAGACGCGCACGTTCGCGGGGACGGTCGTGCTCGCCGAGCTCCTGCCCGACAGCGACGACGTGCCCGCCCTGCGGATCCTCGTCGCGCCGGCGTTATGGAACCTGGAGCAGCGCGCCGATTGCAGGATTTTCCAGGAGATGAGCGCGGTCGATATCGTGAAGCAGGTCCTCGAGGGCGCGGGCGTGACCGCGCGCCGGCAGGATTGGCGCGTGACCGAGCCGCACCCGCCGCGGGTCTATACGGTCCAGTACCGCGAGACGGACCTCGATTTCGTCCACCGCCTCCTCGCCGAGGAGGGGATCTACTTCGCCATCCACACGAAGGACGACGAGGACGTGGCCGTCTTCAGCGACTCGCCGACCGGCCTCGAGGACATCGAGGGCGCGACGACGCTCCCGTTCTACCAGGACTTCGGCGTCGAGGGGTTCGCGGACCGCATCGTCCGCCTCTCCCGCGCGGTCTCGGTGAAGAGCGACAAGACGTTCGTCCGCGACTACGACCCGGAGAAGCCCTCGCTCGAGCTGGAGGCGTCGGCGGAGGGGGCCGATCCCGGGCCGCACGCGCTCGAGGTCTACGAGTACCCCGCGCGCGCGGCCGACGTGAGCGCGGCGGAGCGGCTCGCCAAGGTCCTGCTCGACGCCGCGCAGGCCGAGCGCGACGTCGTGCGCGGCGAGACGGGCTCGCTCGCGCTGCTCCCGGGCCGGCGCTTCTCGGTGGAGGGCCACCCCTACGACCCGCTCAACCAGGAGTACCTCGTGATCCGCGCGCGCATCGCCGGCAGCCGGCCGCGGTCGTTCGAGATCGCGGGGGGCAACGTGGACGACGGCGCGCGCGACCTCCGCACCTCCTGCACGTTCTGGGGCGTGCCCACCGGGAGCACGCGCTACCGGCCGCCCCGGCGCGCGCGCGAGCGGATCATCCCCGGAACGCAGACGGCGATGACCACCGGCCCCTCGGGGCAGGAGATCCACACGGACGCCGCCGGCCAGGTGAAGGTCTCGTTCCACTGGGATCGCTCCGGCAAGAAGGACGACACGTCGAGCCGCTGGATCCGCACGAGCCAGGTGCCGACCGGCGGCTCGATGCTGCTGCCGCGCGTCGGCTGGGAGGTCACGGTGCGCCACCTGGAGGGGGACGCGGACCGGCCGTTCGTGATGGGCCGCGTGTACAACGCGCTCACGCCGCCCCCCTACGCGCTCCCGAAGGAGGCCGCGAAGAGCTCCCTCCAGACCGCGACGACGCCGGGCGGCGGCAGCTCGAACGAGCTCCGCATGTCGGACACGAAGGGCGGCGAGGAGATGTTCATCAACGCCTCGAAGGACATGAGCACCGAGGTGAAGAACAACGCGACCGAGTCGATCGGCAACGACCACAAGAAGAAGATCGGCGCCGACCAGTCGACGAACGTCACGAACAGCATGACGACCAGCGTCGGCTCGAACCAGACGATCTCCGTGTCCGGCAACCAGTCGATGAAGGTGGAGACCTTCCACGTGGACGACATCGGCGGCGATCACGCGCTCTCCATCGGCGGGAATCGCGACATGAAGGTCGGCGGCGACCACAAGCGCGACGTCGCGGGGAGCAGCAAGCTCGACGTGTCCGGCAACCAGATCGACCTCGTCGTCGGCTCGGTGACCGATCAGACCCTGGCCGCCTACAACCACAACGTCGGCGCGGCGCTGATCGAGCTCGCGCTCGGCCACCGCTCGGTGACGGTCCAGGGCGACCGGAGCGAGACGGCCGCGGGCGCGAAGGTGATCGCGGTCAAGGCCGGCCGCGGCGTCCAGGTCGGCGGATCGATGAACGTGAAGGTCGGCGGCGCGATCGTCAACGTCGCGAACGGCGATCGCGTGGAGAGCTCGCTCGGGGCCTACACCGAGCTCGCCGGGGGCGCGCAGCTCGTGAAGGCGAACAACGTCGTCTTCCAGGCCGACGGCGCGCTCACGCTGGTGATGGGCGCGTCGATCCTGTCGCTGACGCCCGCGAGCGTCGCGATCCTCGGCGTGAGCGCGAAGCTCGACGGCGACGTCTCCGACGCCGCCGCGCTGGTGATCGACAACTGAGGAGCAGGAGGCGAACGTGGCACGCGAGACCGTAGCTCAGTTCACGATCGCGGACGTCCCCGCCGCCCGGGTGCTCCGCTTCGAGTGCGCCCACGAGGCCGGCAGGCCCCTCGCGCTCGACGTCGAGGTGATCCTCTACGCCTACGAGGAGCCCGACGCGATGATCGGCAAGGGCGCGAGGCTCTCGTTCGGCGCGCCCGGCGAGGCGCCGCGCATCGTCGCGGGCATCGTGGAGTCCGTGACCGTGATCGGCTCCACCGAGATGGGCCTGCAGGCGCCGGGCGCGCGTTACGCCCTGCGCGTCGTCTCCTGCCTCGCGCTGCTCGCGCGCAGCGTCGACTCGCGCATCTTCCAGGACATGACCGCGCAGGAGATCGTCACCCAGGTCCTCGCGGATCACGGCGTCGATCGGATCGCGTGGCGGCTCAGCGGCGGCTGCCCGAAGCGCGAGTACTGCGTGCAGTACCAGGAGAGCGCGCTCGCCTTCCTCTCGCGGCTCCTGGAGCACGAGGGCATCTACAGCTTCGTCGAGGTGGACGACGAGGGGGAGCTCCTCGTCTTCGACGACGACAGCACGGTCGCCGCGCCGATCCCTGGCGACCCCGCGCTGCCGCTGCGGCGGCGCACCGGGCTGAGCGCGGCCGACGAGCGCGACGCGATCTACGCGATCCGCGAGCAGGAGCGGGTGCGGTCCGGCAAGTTCGTCCTCCGCGACTACGATTTCAAGCGGCCGCAGCTCGACCTCACGGCGACGGCGGAGGCCGGCGAGCGCGCGGAGCTCGAGCGCTACGACTACCCGGGCGGCTACGTCGAGCCGAGCGAGGGCGAGCGGCTCGCGCAGATCCGGCTGGAGGAGGAGCAGGTCGAGCGGCGCACGGTCGCGATCGACGCGGTCTGCCCGCGCCTCGCGGTCGGCCACAAGATGGCGATCACGGACGCCGGCGAGCTCGACGGCGAGTACTTCCTCTTCGCGGTGACGCACACGTTCGTTCACAACGGCGAGGACGACGAGGGCCAGGGCTCGGCGCCGCGCTCGCGGACGCGGGCGCGCCTCGTGCCCGCCTCGGTGAAGTACCGGCCGCGGCGGGTCACGCCGATCCCGGTCATCGAGGGGCCGCAGACCGCGCGGGTGGTGGCGCCGGCGGGCGCGCAGCCCGAGGCGATCCACACCGACGAGCATGGCCGGTGCAAGGTCAAGTTCCACTGGGACCGGAGCGACGTGAACGACGACAAGGCGTCGTGCTGGATCCGGGTCGCGCAGCTCCAGACCTCGGGCTCGATGATGCTCCCGCGCGTCGGCTGGGAGGTGATCGTCGAGTTCCTCGAGGGGAACCCCGATCGCCCGCTCGTCACCGGCCGCCTCTACAACGGCGTCTTCATGCCGCCCTACGCGCTGCCGGAGGGCAAGACCCGCACGGCGATCCGGACCGCGAGCACGCCGGGCGGCGGCGGCGCGAACGAGATCCGCTTCGAGGACAAGGCGGGCGCCGAGGAGATCATGGTGCACGCCCAGTACGACATGAAGACGGCGGCGGCGAACAACGCGAAGAAGACCATCGGCAACAACGAGACCTCGGTGGTCGGCAACAACGCCTCGCTCGAGGTCGGCGGCAACCAGACGACGAAGATCACGAAGGGGTCGTCGAACACGGTGGGCGCGGACCAGTCGATCAAGGTCGGCGGCAACCGCAACGTCGAGGTGAACGCGGTCTCCGCGCTGACGGCGAAGGGCAACGCGACGACCACGGTCGGCGGCAACCAGTTTGAAATGGACGGCAACCCGCTCGAGGCGATGCTCGCGCTGGCCGCGCAGACGGCGGTGCAGTTCGCGAGCGTGATGGCCAACAACGCGATCTCGGCGATCCAGGGGCAGGTCGACGGCGCGATCAACCAGGTGATGGGGCCGATCAACGCGCTGAACCAGCAGGTGCAGGGCGTCTCGGGCGCGATGCGCGCGGTCGCCGCCGGCAACATGAGCGGCATGCCCGCGATGATCGCGGGCGCGTCCGGGATCCCCGGCGCGAGCCAGCTCGCGGCGTCGATGGGCGGTGGCGGCGGCGGTAGCGCGTCCCGCGCGGGGCTGCCGGGGCGCGGCGGCGGCGCTGGCGACGGCGGCGGCGCGCCGGGCGGGTCCGGTCCCCCCAACATGCTCGCGTCGATCGCCGCGAACGTGGCGCACAGCAGCCTGGCCGGCCGCGTCTTCGTCGAGCCGCAGGCGCTCGCCGGCGCGCTCGGCCTGGACTCGGGCGGCGGCGGGGGCGAGTCGATGGCGAACGCCTCCGGGCCCGAGGGCAACGTGGACGGCGTCGACGCGACCGATCGCGAGAAGGGCCCCGGGCACTCGACCGCGAAGGTCGCCGGCACGCACGCCGAGACCGTCGGCGCGATGAAGGTCGTCGGCGCGGTCCAGGACATCGACAACAACGTGACCGGCAAGAAGACCCTCGACGTGGGCGCCGCGACCGTGCAGGTCGCGTTCGGCAGCTACGCCGAGAGCGTCACCGGGTCGAAGACCGAGAAGGCGACGGGCCTCATCGTGCTAAGCAACGCGGGCGAGAGCGAGACGATCACCGGCTCGCGCACCGCGATGGTGGGCGGCGCGGTCGTCGACAAGCTCAAGGGCTCGCACGTGGTGCAGGCCGTGGGGCCCGCGACCTTCATCGGCGCGTTCCACAAGGTGGAGGCGAAGGGCGCGATCGTGTTCAAGTGCGGCGCCAGCGAGGTGGTGATCGACGGCGGCGGCGTCACCATCACCTCGCCGATGGTCGCGTTCCTGGCGCCGAAGATCCAGCTGCCGAAGAAGGTCTCGGAGGTGTGATGGCGACCCCTTTCGACGGCAGCTCGCGGGAGGCCGGCGCCCCGCTCGCGCTCGAGGAGCCCGAGGTCGAGGCCCCGGCGGCGGGGGCGTCCGAGCCGCCGCGCGTGACGCTCGACGACGTGCTCGCCGAGCCGGCCGCGCCGGGGGCGGCGCCGCTCCCGGCGCGGCCGGCGCAGCCGCTCGGCGTCGCGGTGCGGACCGCGCGCGTCGCCTCGATCGCCGGGCGGCGGGCGACGATCCTCGTCCGGGGCGCGGCGGGGCCGGTCGCGGCCGAGATCGCGCCCGAGGTCGACCCCGGGGTGATCGCCGACGCCCACGCCCGCGGCGACGCCGTGCTCGTCGAGCTCTGCGAGGGCGAGCCGCCGCTCGTCGTCGCGGCGCTCACGACGCAGCGGCCGAAGGCGCTCCACCTCAAGGCGGCGACGATCACCCTGGAGGGCGAGCAGGAGCTGCTCCTCCGCTCCGGCCGCGGCGCGGTGCGCATCCGCGAGGACGGCGACATCGAGGTGGTCGGGAGCCGCATCAGCGCCGCGTCGCGGGGGTTGTTCCGGATCGTGGGGAGGCTCCTGCGGCTGAACTGACGCGCGTCGCGGGGCGCCGGGCGCGGGGCAGGGGAGGCGGGGGCGCGTGGGCTCAGCGCTGCGCGTGCTCGTCGAGCAGCGCCTTCCACCGCGCCCTGAGCGCCGGGTCGCGCTGGAAGCGCTCGCGCCACACGAGGTGGAGCGTGGTCCAGCTCATCGGATTGAGCCCGTACTGCTGCTGGATCATGTGGACTTGATCCGGGTCCTCGCGCGCCCTGGCGCAGATGTACACGTACTGCGCGAGCGTGATCCGCTGCACGCTGTCCATGACCTCGGCCTCCGCGTCAACGTGCGCTGGCGCGGCGGGCTGGGAGTCCGACGTATCGGCCGGCGGCCCGCCGGCAGCGCCGGACGGCTGGAAAGGCAGGGCCCAGCTACCGGTCGGCTGCTGGGGTGGCAGCGCCATGGTCTTGCCCCTGGCGCGCGGCGACACTTCGGGCGGACGGGCGGGGCGCGCGAAGGGCAGGGCCGGGTCGGCGGCCGATGGCGGCGTCGGCCGCGCAAAGGGCAGGGCCGGGTCGGCGGGCGGCGGTGGGGCCGAGCGCGCGAAGGGCAGGGCCGGGTCGGCGGGCGGCGAAGGTGTCGGCCGCGCAAAGGGCAGGGCCGGGTTGGGGGGCGGCGGCGGGGCCGAGCGTGCAAAGGGCAGGGCCGGGTCGGCGGGCGGCGAAGGCGTGGGCCTCGCAAAAGGCAGGGCGGAATCGGCAGACGAAGGCGTGGGCCTCGCAAAAGGCAGGGCGGAATCGGCAGACGAAGGCGTGGGCCTCGCAAAGGGCAGGACCGAGTCCGCGGCCGGTGGAGGCGTCGGCTGCGTGAACGGCAGCACCTTGCGCGCCGCCAAGGGGCTGACCGCGCACGAGGCCGTGATGTCCTGGTCCTGGCTCGCCGCCTCCGGCGTCGCGGCGCGCTCGACCGCAGGCGTCCTCGCCGCGTCCTGCCCCGAGGACAGCCCCCTCGCCCACGGCGATCCCGCCGCCGCCTCGCCGCGCGCCTCTGCCGCCGCCTCGCCGCGCGGCTCTGCAGCAGGCGGCGGCGTCGCCCTGCCCCGGCCCGCCTCCTGGAGCGGCGAGACGTGCGCCGCGGGCGCCACCGGCATCGCCCCCTCCAGCTTCCTGCGCAGCGCCTGCACCTTCGCCTGCGCCCGGCGCTTCTGCTCGGCGACGAGCTCCAGGTAGCGCTGGCTCGATCGCAGCTGCCCCCGCGCCGCCTGCGCCGCGAGCCGCGACATCCAGCGCTCCTGCGCCGCCTCCCACGCCTCGGACGAGAGCCCCGCCCCGGCGAGCACCTCGTCCCGAGGCATGCCCGCGTCGAGGGCGCCCGCGATGGCCGCGAGCTCCTCGAGCGTGATCGACCGGCTGGTCCCCTCGCGCTCCACCATGCTTCCCCGAGCATACACCGGCGACCCTGGCGGCCTCGCGCCGCCTCGTCACCTCATCGCCCGCTGGAACCTCGAGAGCAGCTCCTCGTCCTCGAGCATCGCCGCGGTCCAGCGCTGCTGCGCGCTCAGGTAGTCCTCCAGGGTCATGTCCAGCCTGCTCAGCACCGTGGCCATGTCGGTGCCCCGCCGCATCGCGCGCGCCGCCTCGAGGAAGCGCTCGAACGACAGCTCGCTCCGCGCGCGCGCGCGCTGGGCCCTGGCGAACGCCTCCGCGAAGGCGACCACGAGCGGCGGCACCCCCGCCTCCTCGTCGTCCCCTTCGTCCGCCTCCGAGAGGCGCGCCTGCCACGCGTCGTCGAGCGCCTCCCAGCCGTCCTCGTCGAGCCCGTGCGCGGCGAGCAGCGCCGCGCGGTCGGCGCTCGGGTCCGCGAGCTGAGCGGCCAGCGTCGCGAACGCCTCCACGTCGCGGGCAGGGTCCTTCATCGCCCGGCCAGGCTACCTCAGCGCGCGGCTTGGGGCCCCCTCGGCGCAGGTGTATCCATGGCGCGTGTCCTTCTCGTACCTGCCCTTCGTCGCGCCCGGCGCCGCAGAGGGATACCCCTCCGCCACCGCCGGCACCCACCTGCCCGCGCAAGAGCAGCTGGAGAGCGGCCACGCCGCGCTCCGCCGCGCGGCGCTCTCGCTCGAGCACGACGTCGAGCCCACGATCGACCTGACCGGACCCGCGCGCGCCATCGAGCGAGCCTTCGTCGCGCTCTACGACGCCTTCGATGGCCGCGCCGACCGCCTCGCCTCGGCGCGCGCCGCCATGGCGGAAATTGACAGCGCCGCTGCCCCGATCGGCGAGGCCGCGGCGCTCGACGCGGGCTTCGCGCCCGTGGCCGCGCTGCTCCAGCACGCGCGCGGCTGCCTCGAGCGCGCCGAGGCGCGGCTCGCCGCCGCGCCGGCGGCGGCGCAGGGCGGCGCGCAGCCGCGGCCGACGCTGCTCGCGAGCCTCGACCGGCCGCGGCTGCACGCCGTCCCGCGGCGCTCGCTCTCGCCCGCGCTCAAGGTCCCGGAGCCGCCCCCGGCCGAGCTCTGCGCGAAGCCGCCGCCGCCGATCGCGCCCCCGACGACGTTCGAGGAGCTCAAGGCCGCGGTCGCGGCGCTGAAGAAGCAGGCGCCCGCGCCCGGCGCGCTCCCCGGCGAGGGCGATCCGAGGCCGCTCCCGGCGCGCGGCGGCGGGGCGGGCCCCGCGCGCGAGCCGCCGCCGGGCTTCGCGAAGCAGATCGGCGCCGCGATCGACGACCTCGCCTTCCTCCGCGGCCGCGCCCGCGAGTGCCTCGAGGACGTGGCGCTCTCGGGCATGCAGCGGGCGCCGCTGCTCGGCGACCCGTTCCGCGGCGCGCTGGTCCTCGAGCGGCGCATGCTCGCGGCCATCGACGTGATCGCGGCGATCGGCGAGCCGGCGATCGAGCACGTCCCGCGGCTCGTGGCGGACGCGCCCGTGAAGGACCCGAGCCTCGCCTTCGCGAGCGCGATGGTGCTCGGCTGCGTCGCGGGCCGCGACGCGCTCGCCGCGGCCGAGCTCGCGCTGCTCCGGAGCGATCGCGACCGCGCGTTCATCGAGCAGGTCGGCGCGGCGTGGAAGCTCGCCCCGCACGACCTCCTGCCGCTCGCGCTCCGCGGCCTGCTCCGCGATCCGGCGCCGCTGATCCGCGCCATGGCGATCGACGTCCTCGCCTACCGCGGCCTCGCGACCGAGGACGAGCTCGTCGCGGCGGCCCTGGACGAGGCCCCGGTCGCGGCGCGCGCGCTCCACCACCTCGGCTGGGCCCCGAGCGCGCGCCTCCCCGAGCTGATCCAGCGGGCGCTCGCGTCGCCCGACGCCGAGCTCCGCGAGGCCGCCTGGACGGCCATGGCGCTCTCGGACCACCCGCACGCCTCGCTCGCGCTGCGCGCCGCGCTCGACGACCCCGAGGGCGGCGACGCGGCGGCGCTGCTCCTCGGCGTCGCCGGCGACGAGGGCGACGCGCGCCACCTCGCCGCGCGCGCCCTCGAGGCGCCGCGCCGCGGCCTGATCTTCGCGGTGGGCTTCGCCGGCGCGGCCTCGTCCGTGCCGCTGCTCATCGACCTGCTCGAGCGCGGCGGCGACGAGGCGGCGCAGCGCGCGGCGGCCTACGCGCTCGAGCGGATCACCGGCGCGGGGCTGTGGGAGGAGGTCGCCGTGAAGGACGAGGAGATCTTCGTCGCCGACCCGCCCGAGCCCGACGTGGGCGAGCCGCGCGAGCTCAAGCTCGCGCAGCTCGTCAGCGACGCGCGCGACCTGCCCGCGGAGCCGGCGCCGGAGGTGGTGGAGCAGCCCACGGTGGACGCCGCGCGCTGGCGGGCCTTCTGGCGGGAGCGCTGCCAGGGCTGGGATCTCGGCGGCCGCTACCGCCGCGGGCTCCCCTACACGCCCGAGGTCGTGCTCGACGAGCTCGACGCGGGGCCGGTCACCCCGGCCGAGCGCCGGCACCTCCAGCGCGAGCTCATCGTCCGCACCGGGCACGTCGTCCGCTTCGATCCGCACGACCTCGTGGTGGTGCAGGAGGAGGCGATCCGGGCGTGGCGGCCGATCGCGGCGCGCGCCTCGGGCGCGCCCGGCCGCTGGACGCGGCCCCGCCGCCGCGCGGCGTGACGGGCGGCCCTGCCGCCGCGCGTGCCGCCGCGCGGGGTGACGGGCGGCCCTGCCCGCCGCGCCCTGCCCGCCGCGCGGGGTGACGGGTGGCCCCGCACGGCCCCGCCGCGCCCCGCCCACCTGACGCCTTGCGCCGCCGCGGTCGATGAAGCATGGCCAAGGCCTGGGCGGCGCGCCCACAGGAGAAAAATCCATGCACGTCGGCGGACTTCGGAGGAGCAGCAAGCACGTCGCCGGGGCCGCCGCGCTGCTCGCGGCGCTGGCCGCGGCGCCTCGATCGAGCGCCCAGACGAGGGAGGAGCTCGACCAGGCGCGGGCGCTCTTCCAGGAGGCGGTCGCGCTCAGCGCCGCGAACAACTGCGCCGCGGCGCTCGCCAAGTTCCAGGCGGTCGCGCGGGTGCGGCGCACGCCGCAGGTGCTGTTCAACATCGCCGAGTGCGAGGAGCGGCTCGGGAAGCTCGTCTCGGCGCTCGGCAACTACCGCCTCGCCGCGGCCGCGGCCGAGGGCGACCCGAAGGCGAAGGACGTCACCGCGAACGTCGGCGCGCGCATCGAGTCCCTCGAGCAGCGCACCCCGAAGCTCGCGATCCGCCGCGGCGAGGGGGCGCTCACGGCGACGATCCTGCTCGACGGCTTCGAGCTCGGCGCCCAGGAGATGAGCGCCGACATCCCGGTCGACCCCGGGACGCACGTGATCACCGCGCGGGTCGGCGATCGCGAGGCCGCGCGGGAGACCGTCACGGTCGCGGAGCGGGACACGAAGACCGTGGAGGTCGCGATCGACGAGCCGCCGCCCGCGGGCACGCCGCCGCCCGCGGACGCGCCGCCGCCCGCCGCGCCCGTGGAGGCCCCCGCGCCGGCCGCGCGGCCGTCGAAGGTGCCGGGGTTCGTGGTGCTCGGGGCCGGGATCGCGAGCGGCGCCGTGGGCGGCGTCTTCCTCGTCCTCCGCGGCGGCACGCTGCGCGAGCTCGACACGCTCTGCGGCGGCGACACGCGCTGCCCTCCCTCCGCCAAGCCCACCGCCGATCGGGGCCGGCTCTACACGGGCGTCGCCGAGGCCGCGATCGGGCTCGGCGTCGTCGGCGTGGCGACGGGCATCGTCCTGCTCGCGACGAGCGGCGGCGGCCCCTCGGACGCGCCGAAAGCGGCCGCGCGGGACGCCCGCGGCGAGGGCGCCGCGCCCCGGCGGAGCGCCGGCGGGTCCGGGCCCCGCGCCGACCTCCTGTTGCAGGCGCCCGGCGCCGACGTCGCGGGCCTCAGCGTCACCGGCAGGTTCTGAGGCCGAGCTCCCCCGGCGCGGGCCGGCCCGTCACCCGCGGCAGCAGAACGTCCTCGGGTGGATGCCCCGCACCTCGCCGCTCGCCGTGCCGCCCCGCGGCGCGCACGTGGCGCCGGTGGGCATGCCGGGCGCCGTCGCCCTGCGGCCGACGATCGAGGGGTTGTTCGCGAGGTCCGTGCAGCTGCCCGCGGCCAGCTCGAGCAGCCGCGTCATGCAGGTGTCCACCTGCCGGTCGGAGTAGAGGGCGACGGTCGTCGGGCAGGTCCCGCCCGAGGGCGCTCCGCACGTGCAGTCGTCGCTGCAGCTGCGGTTGTCCTCGACGTCGGTGAAGAAGACGTGCTTGTCCGTGTAGGCGCCGGGCGGGCACATGTTGTCGCCGTCCTTCGCGATGCAGAGGCCGCTCTCGAACGGCGCGACGGGCCTGGGCGCGCAGACCTGGCCGCCGTTGCAGCCCTGGCCGAGCGGCTCGGCCGCGGCGCACGCCCGGCCGAGCCCGGTCCAGCGGGGGGGCGACTTCTCGACCTGCACGGGGTTCGCGGCGCACTCGCCGCCGGACGCGGCGAGCGGGTCCACGCGGACCGAGACCGCGCAAGGATCGCCGGTGGTCTCCGAGCACATCGTGTCGCTGCGCGACCCGCAGGTCTGCCTGCCGCCAAAGACGCCGTCGGGACCCTTGCACTGACCGGCTGCCCAGCCGGGCGTCTCGAGCGGGAAGGAGCAGTAAAATTCCTCGCCGCAGGGCGCATCGCTGACGTGGATCACGATGTCCTCCAGCGGCGCGCAGGTCTGTCCCTCCGCCGGGCCGCACGAGCAGGTGCAGCTCGCCGGCGGCGCGACGGGGTTGCGGTTCCCGACGAACGGCTCCCCCGCGGCGAAGTCGGCGGGGCAACCCGGGTCCTTGGAGGGCTCCCCGTCGAAGAGCGCGAAGAAGCCGCTCCAGCCCTCCGGCACGGCCGTCGTGCACACGAAATCGCCGCACGCCGGATCGGCGCAGTCGACGAGGTCATCGCCGTTGTCGTCGACCCCGTTCGAGCAGTCCTCAGGGCCGGCCCCGGCGGAGCTGCTGCTGCTGCTGCTGGCGGCCGTCCCGCCGCCGGCGCCCGCTGGCGCCTCCGGCTCATCGAACGTGTAGTCGGGGTACAGGCACGCCGCGGGCGCAGCGAGGATGCCTGCGGCGCCGAGCCCGATCCAGACCGCGAGGCGCGCTCCCCGGCCGACAACAAAAGAGCTCAACGAACCACCTCCGTACCAGCCTGCCCGGCGCGCGGATCTCTCGAGGCGAACCCGAAGAGCAACTCGCGCGCTGTACTCTACGTCTCCCCAGTGTGGGATGGCAATGCAGGGGGCCTCCACCGAGCCGGGGGTTCGCCGACCGCGGCGAGGCGGACACGGCAGCGCGCAATGCCGCCGTCCGCGCGGCGTCGCTGCGTGCGAGCCCCCGCGGCCGCGCGGGCCGGGGAGCAGGAGATGCCGAGTTAATCGCGCTGAGGGGAGGGGACCGTGCGCCCGGGCCGCCTCGACGGTTCCCGGGCGGGGTGACGGGGAGTCGACTACTTCTTGGCCGGGGGCGCCGCCGGGGCGGCCGGCCTCGCCGGCGCCGCGGGCGCGCCCTTCGCGGGCGGCGCGCCCTTCGGGGGCGGCGCGCCCTTCGGGGCCGCGTCGCCGGCCTGCCCGCCGTTGTACATCTGGATCGCGCGGTCGGTGAGCTCGAGATCGGCGCGGTAATACGGCGCGGCCGCCTTGTCGAGGATGAGGTCGTACCCCTCCTGCGCGGCGAGGCGGCGGAGCAGGCCGAGCACCTTCTGGAGGATCGGCGTCGTCAGCTCGCTCTCCTTGCGCTGCATCTCGCGCTGGTAATCGACCATCGTCGACTGCAGCTCGGCGGCCTGGCGCTGCCAGGTCTCGTACCGGCGCTGGAGCGCGTCCTTCGGCGTCTTGCCCGCCTGCGCCTCCTTGTCGAGCTTGTCGCGCTCCTCGGCGAGCGCGCGCTGCTTCGTGTCGAGCTCCACCTGGCGGCTGTCGAACAGCTTCTTGAGCGTCGCCTGGACGCGGAGCCCTTCCTCGGTCTCCAGCATCGCCCGCCGCACGTCGACGATCGCGATCTTCGACTGCGCCGCCGCGGGCGCGGACGACAGCAGCGCCGCCGTGCCCAGGGCCCCCGCCGCGAGCAGCGGGAGGAGGCGGGCCGCGATCCGCCGGCGCGCCGTCGGCCGGGTCGAACGACGGACCTCGAGGCCTGCATCGGCGGAGCGCGCGGGATCGGGGGACGTGGAGCGGATCGCGGAGGACCGCTCAAGCAGGTGGTTTCGCATCGGGCATGGCCTTAGCTACCTGGCCACCCAACGTCAAGAACGTGGCGCGCCCTTCTCGTGCGCCGGAGCCGCCGCGTCTTCCGCGTGCGCGTCCCTGCCCTGCGCGGGTCCGGCGCCGCGCGGCGCCGCCGGGCCGCCGCGGTGCGGCTCCGCCCGCTCTCCGCGCCCCGCCGCCTCGGGTCGAACGCCCTTGCCGCGCGGCGGCGGCGGCGGCGCGTCCCGCCTGCCGGGCCCCGGCGGGGCGGGCTCAGGCGGCCTCACGTCCGCGGGCGCGGGGAGCGACCGGCCGAGCCGATCGCGGGCGAGCGCGATGAGCCGCCCGATGTCGTCGCTCCCGCGCAGGTACGCCTCGCGGTGCCGGGGATCGCGGATCGTCCGCAGGCGCTCGGACAGGGCCGTGAACGCGGCGTCGAGCGCCGCGTCCGCCTCCGCCTCCTCCCCGACCGCGAGCAGGGCCTCCACGAGCGTGAGGCGGATGGCGTCCTCCCACTCCTCGACGGGCCCGCGTTCTAGGTGGTGGCAGGCCTCGCGCGCCGCCGCGAGCGCGGCCCGGTGCTCCCGGCGCGCCAGCTGCACGCGCGCGAGCGCGAAGCTCGCCATCGCCTGCAGCGCGACGGCGTGGCGCGCGGTCTCCTCGCCGAGCCAGCGCGCGATGGCGTGGGCGGTGCCGAAATCGCCGGGCGCGCCGCGCCACACGAGGAAGATCGCCTCGTAGAGCCGGGCGGCGATCCGGAGCCGCGCGGCCTGGCAGTCGTCGGCGATCCGGCCCGCCTGGCGCTCGTGCGCGATGCCCTCCTCGAGGTTGCCGAGCCGCGCGTACGACATGCCGAGGTTGTGCAGCGCGACGCCCTCGAGCGGCCGGAGCTTGCGGCTGCGCGCGCCCTGGAGCGCGCGCTCGAGCGCCGCCTGCGCCTCGTCGAACAGGCCGAGGTGGTTCAGCACCGAGCCGGTGGTCGCGCGCGCCTTCGCCGCGACGACCGCGGCGCCGGCCGCCTCGGCCCCCTCGACGAGCGACGCGCCGAGCGCCGCGGCGGCGGACAGATCGCCGACGTGGACCAGCGCGGCCAGCTGGGCCTCGAGCGTGAGCAGGACGGCGTCGGTCGACCCGCTCGCGCGCGCGACCTGGACCGCGGCCTCCGCGGCGCGGAGCGCCTCGGCGGGCCGGCTCAGATCGGCCAGCGCGCGCACGCGCGACGCGAGCAGCGCCGCGCGGATCGCCGGCGACAGCGCGGCCGCGAACTGCGGCGAGAGCGCGGACGCGGCGCGCGCGTCCCCCTCGGCGCTCCGGCCCGCCGCGGTCAGACACGCCACCGCGAGGACCTGCGCCTCGCCCCACAGATCCGAGCCTGGCAGCGCGAGCCGCGCGGCCTCCTCCGCCGCGTCCAGCCCCTCCGAGACGCGCCCCGTCAGCTCGCAGATCTGCCCCTTGTGGACGAGGAGCGTCGCGCGCGTCGTCCCCTCCGCGCCGCAGGCGAGCCCGCGGGTCGAGAGCTCCAGCGCCGCGTCGAGCTCCGCGCCGCTCGCCAGCGCCCTTCGCGTCGCGCGCGCGTAGAGCAGCGCCGCCCGCGCCCGGTCGCCGCCGATCTCGACGTGGCGCGCGATGAGCCCCGGGTCGACGTCGCCCGCGGACTCCAGCCAGGCGCCCGCGGCGAGGTGGAGCGCGGCGCGGTCCTCCTCGAGGATCGACGCGTACGCCGCGTCGCGCACGAGCGCCTGGCGGAACGTCCACTGCGCCTGCCCCGCGATGCTCGACGCGCCGTGCCGCGCGATGATCTCGCCCGCCTCGAGCTCGGCGAGCTCCGCGCCCACGGCGCGCTCGAGCAGCGCCTCGACGCCGGCGGTCCAGAAGATCTGCCCGAAGACGGACGCGGCGCGCAGCGCCTCGCGGACCCCGCTCGACATCCGGTCCACGCGGAGCTGCACGAGCGCCTGCACGCTGACCGGCACGTCGTCGCGCCCCTCGGCGGCGTGCCGGATGAGCTCCTCCAGGAAGAGCGCGTAGCCGCCGGCGCGCTGCACGATGGCGCCGCGCGCGGCCGGGTCGGCCTGCGGGAGGGCGGTCGCCACGAGGCGGTCGGCGGCCTCGCGGGAGAGCGGCGGCAGCGCGACGCGCGTCACGCTCCTCTGCTCCCACAGCGCCGGGAACCGGCTCGCGAGCTCGGGGCGCGCGAAGCCGAAGACGCCGAAGCGCAGATCCGCGCAGCCGAGCAGCCAGTCGACGAGCTCGACCGTCGCGCTGTCGATCCAGTGCATGTCCTCGATGACGAGGATCTGCGGCGTGCTCTCCGACTTCGAGCGGAAGAACGCCTCGATCGCCATCCGCGTGCGCGCCTGCATGAGCTGCTCGCTCTCGCGGGCGGCGCGCAGCGGCTCGTTGCCCTCGTCCGGGAACGGCACGCCGGCGAGCTCCCCGATGAAGCCGGCGAGGAAGCGCAGCGGGCGGGCCAGCCGCATCGCCACGTGGGCGTTCACCTTCTGCACCTGGTCGTCGAGGCGCTCGCCGTCGTGGATGCTCATGAGGGCGCGCAGGGCGCGGCCGAGCCCCGAGAGGCCGGCGCCGCGGCTCATCGGATCGCCGCGGCAGAGCAGGATGACGGGCGCGTGCGGCGCCATGTCGAGCCGCTGGATCAGCTCGGCGCGGACGCGGCTCTTGCCGATGCCGGCGGGCCCGGTCACGAGCGCGGCGCGCGGGACGCCGTCCTCGGCGATGTCGCTGAAGATCCCCTGGAGCCGCGCGATCTCGTGCTCCCGGCCGACGGTCGGCGTCGGGCGGCCGAGGACCTTCCTCGCGTCGAAGCCGGTCGCGTCCTCGTGGAGGAGGACGCCGCCGCGCGCGTCCTCCTCGACCACGAACCGCCCCTCGAGCGCCGCGGTCGCGTAGGCGTCGATCCGGACCGCGCCGGGCACGGCGGACTCCAGCTGCTGCGCCGCGCGCTCGAGCGCCTCGCCGGCGAGGTTCGCGCGGCCGCGGACGGCGTGCCCGACCGCGACCGACACGCGCGCCCCCGGCGTCGACCGGGCGACGGCGAGCGCCGCCCGCGCCGCGCGCATCGCCTCGTCCCCGCGCGAGCGCTCGACCCCGAGCACCGCGACCATCTTCCCGCTGAGCAGCGGCTCGAGCCGCGCGTCGTCGCCGAGCAGGTCGCGGAGCGCCGCGTCCACCTCGGGGCGGAGCGGCGCGCCGGTCAGCTCGAACAGCACGCAGGCGACCACGCGCCGCTCGCTCGTCGCGAGGCGCACCTGCGGCCGCTCGTCGGCCGGGGCGGGGCTGCTCGTCGGGGTCGGCTTGACGTCCGGCGCGGCGCGCCGGGCCGCCGCGCCGGGCCGCTCGGGCTCGGGCGGATCGTTGCTGAGCTCCCCGACCCGGGCGAGCGCCCGCGCCAGCTCGCCACCGTTCTCGTACCGCTTCTCGCGGTCGCGGGCGATGGCGCGCGTGATCACCTCGTCGAGCGCCTCCGGCACGTCGAAGCGGAACTGCTGCGCGCGCGGCGGATCCTCGAGCACGAGGCGGCCGAGCAGGGCGATCGCGTGCTCGGTCTCGAACACGTTCCGGCCGGTGACGAGGCGGAACAGGACGGAGCCCAGCGAGTAGACGTCGGCCCGCGCGTCCACCGGCTCGCCGCGCGCCTGCTCGGGGGCCATGAAGTGCGGCGTGCCGATGATCGTCCCGCGCTCCGTGGGGCAGTCGTCCGGGATCGCGAGCTTCACGACGCCGAAGTCGATGAGCTTGATCGCGGTGCCCTTGCCGCGGACGAGGAAGATGTTGGACAGCTTGAGGTCGCGGTGGACGACGCCGCGGGCGTGGATCGCGGCCATCGCGGCCGCGCTGCGCCGGACGACCTCCACCGAGTCGCGCAGGCCGAGCGGCGCGCGCCGCTGGCGCTGCCCGAGATCCTCGCCGTCGAGCCACTCCATCGCGAAGAAGAGGCGCCCGTCGAGCCAGGTGCCGTGGGCGATGTACTGGACGATGTTGGGGTGCCGCAGATCGGCGAGGATCGCGATCTCGCGCGCGAAGCGGGCGCGCTCCTGGGGCGTCGCGGCGGCGCGCAGGATCTTGATCGCGACCGGGGCGCCGGTGGTCTGATCGGTGCCCTTGAAAATGTCGCCCATGCCGCCGCTTCGGCTGCGGGCTTCTATCATGAAGCGATCGGTCGGATCGGTGAACTCCGGGAGCACCGTCAGGCAAGGCTACGCGAATTTCGCGGCCTCATGCCAGAGAGAAGGCGTTCCGTGCCATGCCGGGCGCCCCGCCGGGCGGCCTGGGCAGAAGCTGCCGCCGCGCGCCGCGCCGCGCCGGGAGGCGCGCGCCGCGCAGCCCCGGCGCGAGAAAATTCCAGCCACGATCCACGCTCGCCGCGCGGCCGCGCTCAGAACGTCGTGAGCAACCCGGCGCCGACGGTCGCGGTGACGCGAGATGTCCTCAAGGTTTCGCGGCCCGTGTTGTCGTGCAGGTGGGCGACCGCCGCGAGGCCGTCGGCCTGGGCATAGAGCGAGAACACGCGGAGGAGCGCGAGCTCGAACCCGCCGCGCAGCCCGGTCGCCACGACCGCCAGCTCGAGGGGCGCGGCGCTGCTGGGGGTCCCGGCGAGCTGCCGGACGCCGAACTCCACGACGCCGCAGCCGAACACGAGGCGCCTCGAGTGCATGCACGCGGCGAGCGCGCTGGCGAACCACCCGCTCATGTACTCATCGTCGTCTTTGTCGGTGCTCCCGGCGCCCTGCGGTGACCCTTTGCTGGTCGCCGATCCCTTCGACCCCTCAGAGACGAACGCGGTCCGGCTCTCCAGCGAGACGGAGAAGCCGCTCTGCCATCGGACCTTCACGATCCACTGCGGACCGCCGAACAGCCCGCTGACGTCGTCGAGCCATCCGGCCGCGCCCAGGCCGACCTGCGCTGGCGCCCAGGTCGTTGCGGGCGGGCTCGCGCGCTTCGGGCGCGCCGCCCTCGCGGGCGGCGGGGCAGGAGGTGGCGACGCAGGAGGACGAGACGGCGGCGGCGGCGCGGGGGGCGCGACCCGGGGGCGTGACGGCGCCGCGTCGCGGGGCGGGAGGGCGTCCCACGCGAACGGGGTGAGCGTGAAGGCGATCGAGGCCGCGAGGTGGTCGGTGAGCCGGTTGCAGCCAGCGCTGTTGTTCGGCGCCGTGAACTCCCGCCGCACGGCGATGCCGCCGCCCTCGTCGTAGTACGTGAGCTCCGCGACGAGGTCGCCCTCGCGCGGAGCGATGTGGACGGCGACCTCCTCGCGCGCGTCCCGCTGGAAAGGATCGTAGTCGAGGCGCTGGAGGATCCGCTCCCGCAGCGCCGCGTCTCCAGGGCAGCGCGCCGCGTCCGACGCCTCGCTGTAACGCATGCGCAGCGCGCGGTGATCCGGCTCCGCCGCGCGCGCGCGGGCGCTGAGCAGGAGAGAGGCGAGCACGAGAGTGAATGAAAGGGTTCGTCGCATCCCGAGTCGATGGCTCCACAGGTCGTTTGGGGAGGCTATCGAGAGCGCTCAACGCAGAGCGCGTCAAGAGGTCATGACGCCTCCTTGGAGGCACAATTTCGGGTCACATGAGCGCTTTGAGCGTGAGAACTTTATTTCGTGAATCGTAATGGCGCGTGCGGCGACGGATTCTGACGGCGCGCTCGAATTACCGAACGAACGCGGCCTATCGCTCTTAATCACCAGAAAACCACGAGCAAACCACGGGCAGGCGCGCGCGAGCCGCCGCGCGCGGCCGCCGGACGGCGCTGCGTCGCGGCTGTTCGGGCGAGCATGGCTGTCTCGGTGGTAATCGAGGCGCGCTGTCCGTAATCCAGCACGCGTCGAACACGCGCGGCGCCGGGGCCGCGCGGGCGCCGCGGCCGCGCGGCGCGGCGAAGGTGGTTGCTAGGGAGGGGAGGGCGCTCAGCAGCCGGCGCGCGAGGCAAGCCGGGCGAGGTCCTTGGGATCGCTGACGCGGACGAGGATGACGGTGATGTTGTCGCGCCCGCCGCTCGCGTTCGCCTTCTCGATCAGCGCCTGGGACGCCTTCTCGGGGTCGGGCTGCGCGAGCAGGATGTCGCGGATGGCCTCGTGCGTCGCCATCTTCGACAGGCCGTCGGAGCAGAGGAGGTAGACGTCCCCGGGATGGGGGCGCGCGATGATCAGATCGACCTTGACGGCGGGGGAGATCCCGATCGCACGGCTGAGGTGGTTCGCCATCGGCCCGGTGATGCCCGCGGCGCCCATTGTGTGATCGGTGGTGAGCTGGGTGAGCTCGTTGTCGCGGAGGCGGTAACAGCGGCTGTCGCCCACGTGCCCGATGTAGAGGCGCTGCTTGTTGGGCGAGAACCGGGCGCTGACGAGGGTCGTCCCCATGCCGGAGAGGCTCCGCTCGGCGTGGGCCCGCTCGTAGATCGCCTGGTTCGCCCGCTGGATCGCGACCGCGAGCTCGCTGCCGCGACGGGGGACGTCGGGGTAGGGGCTCTCGGCGTCGCTGTCCACGAACGTCTGGTCCTTGAACGCCCTCGCGATCGTGTCGACGGCGAGGCGGCTCGCGACGTCGCCGCCCGCGTGGCCGCCCATGCCGTCGGCCACGGCGAACAGGTAGTGCTCGTCGAGGCAGAGGTAGCAGTCCTCGTTCTTCTTGCGCTTCTGGCCGGGGTCTGTCTGCCCGACGGCGCTGATGAGCAGGAGCGGCGAGGAGCTGGTCGGCTCGTCGACGGCGGCCTCGTCGTCGTAGATGATGGGCACGGCGGAGGGCTCCTCGCGCTCGTGGCCGTCGCCGTCGTCCTCGTCGTCGTCGCCGCCGTACGACGGGGCGCTCGGGCGCTTGATCGCCCCCTGCAGCACCTCCGGCGGCGCCAGCGTGATCAGCGTGAGGTCGTCGTCGTCGTCGAAGGCGTCGTCGTCGTCGTCGCGGCGCGACGGCGCGTTCGGCCGCTTCCACTCGGCGCCCGAGACCCGCTCCGCGCGCCCGTGCCCCGCCGCGGGCTTCGCCTGCGCGCCCTCGCCCGCGGGCGCCTGCGCGGCGTCGTGCGGGCCGGCTGAGCCCAGCTTGCTCGATGAACCGTCGAGATCTGCCTCCCCCTCATCGAGGGCATGCGCTCCGGGGCTGCCCAGCGACGGCGAGGACGCCGTGCGCGGCCGGGCCCGGTCGCCGTTGTTTGAACGAAAATACCAATAGATCAGCCCGAGGAGGGCGATTCCCATGACAAGGGCGGCTGCGAGATCGGCCATGTCCCGGCGACCAACGTAGCAAAGGCGCGCCGCGTCTCCGAGATCAACGTGCAAGGAACGGCCGACGGTGATCCCTCCCCGGCTCGACCTCGGTCGGCGGAAGTGACGCAGCAAGGGCGCGCCCTGGGCACCTGGCGGAGTGGGAGAGCACCTCCACCTTCCTGCAGCAGAGCCCGCGGCCGCTCCTCACGCCGGCCCGCGGCCGCTCCTCACGCCGGTCCCCGGCGGGCCGGGGGCCGGCCCGGCGCAGGCCCTCCGCCTGGGCCGCCGCGGGGCACCTCCTCGGCCGAGGCCGGCGCGGCGCGGATCCTCCGCCCGGAGAAGCCGCGCGCCCGCCTTGTTGTGTGCGCTCGCTGGCCTCCGCCGCGCGGCCGTGCTGCGCCGCGGCACCGGCCGCCGGGCCCGGCGGCCGTCGCTTCGCCTGCGCTGGCGTGTTCAGCCGCGCGTCCGCCGCAAACGAACGCGTGGAGCGGGTTGCCACTGCTCGGAGCGCTGACTAGTCTCCGCGCCCGCATGAAGCCAGCCCGCCCACTTCTCCGGACATCTCGCGTTCTTGGTGCGGGCCTCGCGGCCTTGATCGTGGGCGGGCTCGGGGGCGCCGGCTGCTTCGTCGACAGCGAGGGCCTCTCCCCGCCGACCAAGGGGTTCTACTACCCGACCGGCCTTTCGGTGTCCCCCGGCGGCCGGGTCCTCTACGTCGCGAACTCGGACTTCGATCTCCAGTACAACGGCGGCACGATCCAGGCGCTGGACCTCCAGCGGCTGCGCAAGCGCGCGCTGGATCTCCAGCGCGCGCTCAACCCGGCGCAGGCGAGCGAGGGCGGCGCGGAGGGAGGGGCGGCCGCCGACGTGAGCGCCGCGTGCGGGAGCCTGGGGCCGAACGACGCGCCGGTGCTCTACCCCGGGCCTTGCGCGCCGCTCGACGTCGCGTCCCTCGACGGGGACGAGGAGATCGTCCGCAGGTCGGCGATCATCGGCGCGTTCGCCTCCGACGTCCTCCTGACCCACGGCCCGGCCGGCCAGCGGGGCGCGCGGATGTTCGTGCCGGTGCGCGGCGACCCGTCGGTCACCTACTTCGAGGTCGCCGACGACCGGGCCGGTCCCGGGTCGCCCGAGGCGCCGCCGTGCTCGGTCAAGACCGAGCAGGGGACGATCGTCGACTGCTTCTACCTGAACTGCGGTCCGACCGACCGCTGCAGCCGCGAGAACCGCCTCGGCGAGGACCCGGTCGAGGGCGTCGGCAGGCTGCCGCTCGAGCCGCTCGGCATCGCCGCGAGCCCGGACGGGACGACCGTCGTCGTCTCCCACCAGACCGAGGACAAGGTCAGCCTGATCTCGAACCCGTGGGGTTCCGACGCGCCCCCGCAGCTGTCCGCGATCCTCTCGGACCTCCCCCCCCGGCCGACCGAGATCGCGGCCGTGCCGCCGCCCCGCCTCGTCACCGAGCTGGCGGCGGAGGACAAGGCGATCGACTACCAGCCCGGCTTCCTGCTCACGTTCATCGAGGCGGCGCGCGTCGACCTGATCCGGGCCTCCGCCGGCGGGACCGGGATCGACGACGCGCCCCCGGCGCTGTTCCGGTCGTCGGCGACCCCGATCTCCGCCGTCGCGAGCGGCGAGGACGCCCGCGGGATCGCGGTCGACGCGAGCGAGCGGCAGGCCTGCGAGGCGGCGTGCCCCGCCACGAACCACGCGTGCCTCGCCGGGTGCGCGGAGATCCCGCTGCTCGCGTTCGTGGCGCACCGTCACCCGAGCTCGCTGCTCATCGGCGACGTGAGGACGACGCTGGTCGAGAAGGACGGAACGTGGGTCTCGGGCTACGAGACGCTCGCGATCCGCGACGCCGCCCCGCTCGCGGCCTTCCCGTCCCGCGTCGCCGTGGGCGACGTGATCGACGAGGACGGCGCGCGCCGCCGCCGGGCGTTCGCGGTCGCGTTCGACACGGGGTTCGCCTTCTCCTACGACCCGGAGGCCCGCCGCGTCGACGCGGTCATCCGCACGGGGCGCGGCCCGCAGGCGATCGCCTTCGACACCGGCGTCGCGTGCACCTCGGAGCAGGACGACTGCGACTGCGCGGCGGATCCGCAGAACCCCGGCTGCAGATCGTATTCCATGATGTACATCGCGCATTTCACCGACTCGTACCTCGGCGTCGTCGACCTCGACATGCGCAACGCGAACACGTTCGGATCGATGATCCTCACGGTGGGCCGGCCGGTGCCGCCCCGGGAGTCCCAATGAAGCTGCGCGCCGCGCTCCTCTCCCTCGGTGCCGCCCAGGCGCTCGCCGGGTGCTCGGAGGATCCCACGCCCGTCGACGTCGAATCCCTGGCGCAGTCCGGCCGGAGCGCCTTCGTCTGCCTCGCGCTCGACCGGCCGGATCCGGCGAGGCCGCCCGTGATGCGGCCGCTGCCGATCACGGACTGCTCCTACCGCGCCGCGGAGTCGCCCGCCGACTTCGAGATCGACCCCGAAGGCGGCAGGGCCGAGCTGCCGCACCTCTACGCCCTCGTGACGCAGACCTCGCGCGGCGAGGTCGCGGTCATCGACCTGACCGCCCGGGAGTCGTCGGTCCTCGACCGCGATCAGAGCACGCCCGGCGCGACCTTCCTCCCGGTCGGCGCGCAGCCGGTCGACATCGTCGCGACGCCGGGGGGCACCGCGACGTTCGTCGCCGTCGCCGACCACGGCCGCGAGGGCATCTTCGCGCTCCCGTCGTCCACGGTGCTGCGGCGCGACGGCTGCCCGGTCCCGTCGCTCAGCTCCTGGCCGGCCTGCTCGCTCCCCTCGGCGCCGGGCGAGGTGCTGCTCGTCGCCGACCCGCCCGAGGACGGCAAGCTGCGCAGCTCGTGCGACGGCGAGTACACGGTCGAGCCGGAGCGCCCCGGCGACCCCGCGGCCGCCGCGGGCGACGCCTGCGCCACCACGAACGCGAGCCTCGGCGCCGAGGGGGGAGGGCGGCAGAAGCTCGTCGTGACGCTGCCCGAGCTCGGCAAGCTCGCGGTGATCGACGCGCAGAAGCTCCTCGAGGACGACGCGTACACGAGCGGCGGGTTCGCGGCGTGCGACGTGGAGCAGTGGCTGACCCTCGACGTCTCGCTGCCGCCGGTCGCGCCGCCCGCGTACGCCCCCCACGGGGCCGAGTGCGCCGAGCCGAAGGCCGCCGGCGGCGCGGCGCGGCAGATCGGCGACGCGCGGCCCTCCGGGCTCGCGCTGAGCGGCGATCGCCTGTTCGTCGGCGACCTCGACGCGCCGGTGATCCACGTCGTCGACCTCCCGACGCCCTGCGCGCCGCGCGAGCTGCCCCCGCTGCTGCCCTCGTCGACGCTCCAGCCCGACCGCGTCGTCACGACGGGCCGGCTCGCGGTGAGCCAGGCGTCGCCGCCGGATTTCCGCCGCTTCCTCTACGCGGTCGACGCCGGCGACGGCAGCGTGATGGTCTTCGACGTCAGCGACGGCGCCGCGAGCCGCGCGCCGGTCGTCCGCGAGCACCCGGAGTGGAACCCGTTCCAGCCGCCCGACCGGATCCGCCTCCCGGCGCCGGTCCGCGATCTCGCGATCGTGCAGCGCGAGGCCCCCGCGAGCCTGCCCGCGACGGGCGTGGCGCCGGAGGGGATCCGGTGTGATCCCGACCCGGACCTCGTGCCGTGCGACGACAACGTCGCCTCGTGCGACATCGAGGCGAGCTACCGCACGGCGCCCGATCGCCGATCCGGCGCCGGCCCGCTGAAGCTCCGGGGCTCGTTCGCCTACCTGCTCCTCACGAGCGGCGAGGTCGTGATCGCCGACGTGGACGACCTCGACAAGGCCTGCCGCGGGCCGGAGGTCGCGAGCCCGCTCGCCGGCTGCGACGTCGCCCTGGCGCCCGGCGGCACCCCGGACGACCTCGACGGCGACGGGATCCCGAACTTCAAGCCGGCGCTCGACGAGCAGATGCAGCCGGTGCTGGACGCCGGCGGCAACCCGGTGCTCGAGCGGGATGACGACTGCCCCTACTACCCGAACCCGCGCAAGGGCGCCCGCGTCGACGCGGACGGGGACGGGATCGAGGACACCTGCGAGCTCAGGACCTCCGGCGAGGCCTCCTGCAACGTCGTCGTCCCGCACGCGCTCCGCTCGAGCGACTACATCGTCCCGAGCGACGCCTCCGGCCAGCGCGAGCCGGGCGTGCAGGCCCTCCCGCTCCTCTACGACCGAAGCGGCAGCATCGTGCAGCTCTCCGACGAGAGCCCGAAGATGCGCGCGACGCTCCCGTCCGACGGGACCGCCGCGCTGGAGCTCTCCCTCGCGGTCGGGGCGCGTCGCGAGGGCATCCTGCTCTCCGACACGAACGACAGCGACTTCGACGAGCGGGGGCTCGTGACGAGGCAGTCCGGGCAGCCGCAGCACGCGCTCGCGATGAACCTCGAGGACCCGCGCGTGCACCTCGCCGACGAGGCGTGGACCGTGACCTACGAGGGCATGATCCCCGAGATCGGCGACACCTTCCTCGTCTTCGGCGAGGAGGTCGTCGACGGCGACCCGGGCGGGGCGGTCCCCGTCCTGCGCGGCGCCGACGCCCGCTTCTGCCGCCGCGGCGTGCAGAGCCGGGAGAGCGTGAGGGACCAGCTGGTCGCCGCCGGCGCGGGGGGGGCCGCGGCCAGGGCCGCGGAGCTCGCCGACTTCGTGCAGATCACGACCGAGCTCCCGGACGAGGACGCGGCGCAGTGGACCAAGAGCGAGGCGAAGGGCTGCTCGTTCGAGGTCTGCAGCGAGCGGTACGGCGGCGACGTCGCGCGCCCCGGGCTCCGCATCGTCGAGGCGTTCGAGGACCACCTCGCGCTCGATCCGGACGACCCCGAGGTCAAGCTCGCGGCGTGCTGCTTCCCCGGCCAGGTGCAGGTCAGCATCCGCGCCGCGCAGCAGTGGATCGTGCAGGACGGCGACGGCGGGTTCCTGCACCACGTCATCGCAGATCCGACCACGGGCCAGTGCCGCAACTCGTGCGACCCGCGCCTCGCGCGGCGCAACGGGCGCGTCGTGCACACGCGCGAGGACGGGGCGGTCGCGGACGGCGCGCCGGGCGCCTTCATCAACCCGATGTTCCGCTTCGCGATCACCGGCGGGCCGCAAGCGCTCGCCAGCATGCAGGACATGCAGTTCCGCTTCGCCACCCAGGGGGCGTTCTCGCCCGTCGTCCTGCAGCTCGCCGAGGTCGCCGACACCTTCGAGCTGCAGCCGCAGTCGATCCGCTACATCCCGGCGACGGGCGAGCTCGCGGTCGCGGACGGCTCGCTCCAGGGCCTGTTCCTGCTGAGCTCCACCAGCGTCGCCGTGGCCCGCCAGCTCCGCTGAGCGGGCCGCCGGGGCCGGCTCAGCATTCCGGAGAGCGCCCCGGAATTTCCACGAATACGGCGGCGAATACCCGTAAGTCCCGCGTAGACCTCATCCGGCGTCGAGATTAAGACGCCGCCGATGCATCCGTCCGAGCAGCCTGCGGCCAGGAAGAAGCTCACGCCGGTGATGCGGCAGTACGAGGACGCGAAGGCGCTCCACCCTGACGCGATCCTCTTCTTCCGGATGGGCGACTTCTACGAGATGTTCAACGACGACGCCGTCCTCGTGGCGCGCGCGTTGAACCTGACGCTCACGAGCCGCAACAAGGGAGAGCCCGACGAGGTCCCGATGGCCGGCGTCCCGCACCACGCGGCGCACGGCTACATCGCGCGGCTCCTCGCGCTCGGCCACAAGGTGGCGATCTGCGAGCAGTGCGGCGACCCGTCGAAGATCAAGGGCCTCGTGCCCCGCCAGGTGGTGCGCGTCGTCACGCCGGGGCTCGTGACCGACGCCGAGCAGCTCGACGCGCGCGCCAACCACTACCTCGCGGCCGTCGACGGCGGCGGCGCGCCCCGCGGCGACGCCGGCGCGGCGGGCGGGCCGTACGGCCTCGCGCTCCTGGATCTCTCCACCGGCGAGCTCTCCGCCGCCTCCATCCCCGACGCCGCGACGCTGCTCGCCGAGCTCTCCCGCGCCGACCCGCGCGAGGCGCTGATCGCCCGCGACCTGCCCGACGTGCGCGCCGCGGCGGCCTCGCTCGCCTGCCGCGCGGCGCTGCGCGACGACGAGGATCTCGACAGCGCGGCGGTCGCGTCGATCCTCGACGACGCCGCGCTCGAGCCGATCTCGGCGGCGGCCGCGGCCGAGCACCCGCTGCCCGCGGTGCGCGCCGCGGCGCGGGCGCTGCGCTTCGCGCGCCGCTGCAGCCCCGGCGCGCGCATCCCGGTGCGCCGCGTCGCCCCGCACGACACCTCGGGCACGCTGCGCATCGACGAGACGGCCCAGGCGCACCTCGAGCTCGCGCGCGCGGCCGACGGCGGCCGGCGCGGCACGCTGCTCGACGTCATCGACTGCACGGTCACGCCGGGCGGCGCCCGGCTGCTCCGCCGCCGCCTGCTCGCGCCGCTCGCGGACGTCGCGGCCGTCCGCCGGCGCCTCGACGAGGTCGAGCTCTTCGTCGCGCACCCGCGCGCCCGGGGCGAGCTGCGCCAGGCGCTCGGCGGCGTCGGCGACCTCGAGCGCCTCAGCGTCCGCGCGCTGCTCGGCGAGGCCACCCCGCGCGACCTCGGCGGCCTCCGCGACGGCCTCGCGGCGGCCCCGGCCGCGGTCGCCGCGGTCCGGTCGATCCCCGACCTTGTCGCCGCCGACGGCCGCCGCGGCGCCGCGGCGCCGCCCGGCTCGGAGCCGCTGCTCGCCGACGCGGCGGCGACCGACGTCGTCGCCGACGTCTGCGCCGAGCTCACCGCCGCCCTGGTCGAGCGGCCCCCGCCGAACGTGCGCGAGGGCGGCATCTTCCGGGAGGGCTACGACAAGGAGCTCGACGAGGCGCGGGCCGTCGAGAAGAACGGCACGGAGCTCATCCTCGCGCTCGAGGCGAAGCTGCGCGCGAAGACGGGCGCGCCGTCGCTCCGGGTCAAGTACACGCGCGTGTTCGGCTGGTACATCGAGGTGACGCGCGCGCACGTCGGCAAGGTCCCGGACACCTTCCGCCGCAAGCAGACGGTGGCGACGGGCGAGCGGTACACGAACGACGAGCTCGACGACCTCGCCGACAAGATCGAGCACGCCGGCGCGCGCGCGCTCGAGCGGGAGACGGCGCTCTTCGAGCGGCTGCGCGCCCAGGTGGCGAAGGCCGAGGGCCGCCTCCGCGCGCTCGCCCGCAGGCTCGCCGCGTGGGACGTCGCCGCCGCCCTCGCCGACGTCGCGCACCGCAACGACTACGTGCGGCCGCACGTCACGGCGGGCGAGGCGATCGCGATCCGCGACGGCCGCCACCCGGTGGTCGAGCGTTACGCGGCCGCGGGCCACTTCGTGCCGAACGACACCCGCCTCGACCTCTCGGGCGAGCGGCTCTGGCTGATCACGGGTCCCAACATGGCGGGCAAGTCGACCCTGATGCGCCAGGTCGCGCTGATCGTGGTCCTCGCGCAGATGGGCAGCTACGTCCCGGCGCGCGAGGCGGAGATCGGCCTCGTCGACCGCATCCTCTCGCGGGTGGGCGCGAGCGACAACGTCGCGCGCGGCGAGAGCACGTTCATGGTGGAGATGCGCGAGACGGCGGAGATCCTGCGCGGCGCCACGCGGCGCTCGCTCGTGATCCTCGACGAGATCGGCCGGGGCACGAGCACCTACGACGGCCTCGCGATCGCCTGGGCCGTGGCCGAGCACCTCTTCGAGGCGGTCGGCTGCCGCGCCCTGTTCGCGACGCACTACCACGAGCTCACGGAGCTCTCGTCCCGCGCCCCGGGCATCGCGAACTACTCGGTCGCCGCGCGCGAGCACGGCGACGACGTGATCTTCCTCCACAAGCTCGAGGCGGGCCCGGCGAGCCGCAGCTACGGCGTGGCGGTCGCGCGGCTCGCGGGCGTCCCCGAGAGCGTGCTCGCCCGGGCGCGCGCGATCCTCGCGACGCTGGAGTCGGGCGCCGCGCTGCCGGGCGGCAAACACGCGTCCCTCCGCGGCCGCAACCGCGCCGGCGCCGCGCAGCTCGACCTGTTCGCCCCGGCGCAGCCGGCGGTGCCGCCGGAGCAGGCGGCCGTCATCGAGACGCTCCGCGCCGTGGACGTCGACCGGCTCGCGCCGCTCGACGCGCTGCGGCTCGTGGCGAAGCTCAAGGGGCTGCTCGCCGGCGGCGGCAAGTAGCCGCCGGCTTCGACTGCCGGCGGCAAGCAGCCGCGGCCTCGACCGCCGGCCGCTCAGTCGGGCGCGGCGATCTCGCGGAGCTCGGAGCCGCCCGCGTACGCGTAGCTCACGAACGAGTCGAACCCCGTGACGAGCAGCCCCACCGGCGCCGAGGCCGCGATCCGGTGCACGCCGTCGCGCTGCCGCCCTGGCCGCACGTTGTCGGGCGCCGGCCTGTCCGGATCGATCGTCGCGAAGCTCAGCTGGCACCGGTAGACGACGAGCGCCGGCGCGTCGCCCCCGCGCTGCTCGTCGGTGAGCCCGTCGGCCGGCGCGATCTCGCACTCCTCCGGGCTGAGCGCCACGTCGTCGAGCCGCACGACGGCCGACGGCGGCGCGATCACGGAGATGAAGTCGAAGGCGTACTTGTCCGGCGTCAGGAACACGTAGTCCGGCCGGAACTGCTCGATGGGCGGGAGGATGATGAGGCTCGGATCGCCGCCCGGGAGCCCTTGCCGGACGCCGGTCGCGTTCTGGCTCGCCATCACCTGCGACACCACGACCGGCTCCGAGCTGTCGATCAGGAAGTCGCCCCACACCATCACCTCGTGGAACTGGCCCATCGACGACAGCGTGATCCGGTCGTTCGGCGGCGGCAGCGTCGTCCTGATCTGGGCGCCCCGGATGGTGGCCGCCATGATCCGCACGAACTCCGGCTCGGGCACGACCTCGATCTGCGCGCCCGCCTCCTTCACCGTCTGCGACCGGTTCGGCGTGTGCGGCACGGCGAACCGCTTGCCCGTCGCGCGGATCGGGTCGAGCTGGTCCTCCAGGTGGTCGGCGCAGCAGCGCCGGTCCGCGAGCCTGGGGAAGTGGGGCGCGTCCGACGCCTCGCCGCCCGTGAAGACCGCGATCGGCTGATCCGCGCGGACGATCGATCCGGTGAAGTCCGCGTTGAAGCCGCCGGTCTCCAGGTTGAGCACGTCGAACGCGCCGAGCTTGACCTCGACCTCCCCGCCCGCGGCCGTCTCCGGCACGGGCCCGCCGCCGACGATCCGCGCCGTCGTCGCCACCCGCACCGTCGTCTCCTCGCGCGTGCCCACGATCGTGAGGAACGCCCGCAGGTCCGTCGGGTTCGCCGGATCGAAGTTCGTGTCCGGATCGTCGGTGCTCGCGATCGTCTGCGGCCACCCGGCCACCACGTACGCCGTCGCCATCGCGCCCGGGCTGTACGTCAGCGCCTCCCGCGGCTTCAGGAGCGACGCGTCGTTCGAGAACACGTTGACGTTCTCCAGCGGGTTGAACTGGTACGCGACCACGGGAAACTTCGAGGTGATCTTGTACGCGTGCCGCGTGAGCGCCGTGTGCGTGCCCGTGTTGTACTCGCCGTCCGGGCTGCCATCGACCTCGCGGGGCCCGAGCTTGAACACCTGCAGGTTGAGCGGCGCGACGAGGGCGCTCGCGATCTCCACGGGCGCAGGCGGATCGCCGGGCGCGCCGTCGTCCTGGAAGATGTGGACCTCGTTCGGCACGTCGGGCTGCGGGTTCGAGACCACCACGGCGAACTGCTGCGCCGCCGCGTTGCTGGTCGCGTCGATCCGCGCGTTGTCCAGATCGACGGCCCAGTACTCGCATCCCACGTTGCTCCGCTCGACCTCGGCGACCCTGCAGAGCCGGAGGCAGCTGCCGCCCCGGCACGCCGCGCCGTCGCTCGTGTCGCACGTGTCGATCACGTCGCCGAGGCTGCCGTCCGGCGCGCAGGCCACCACGTCCTGCCCCTGGCAGGACGGCACGCCGGGCGCGCACTCCGTGCAGCCGAGCTCCACCGATGCGCAGACGAGCCCCCGGGCCGCGCAGTCGTCGATCGTCACCCAGGCGAGCCCCGCCTCGGTCTCCTCGCACCGCGAGAGCTCCGCCCCGCAGCGGAGCTCTCCGACCGCGCAGAGCGGCGGCGGCGGCGGCTCCTCGGGCGCGTCGCCCCACCGCGTGCCGCGGTCGAAGCAGCTCGGCGCGAGCCCGAGCCCCGCGGCGGCGCCGGCGAGGGCGACGGCGGCGGCCACCGGCCTCGGGGTCCTGTCGGCGCGCCGCCGTCGGCGCGCGCGCGGTGTGCGAAGCGGATCGCTCATCACAGGTGTGCGCTGAAGCTGTCGAGGGAGTAGGCCGTCATGCCCTGCGGCTTGAGCTGCCGGTAGACGAGCTTCCCGTACTCGAAGCCGTCGATCCGCGCCCCGTACACGCCGATCGCGATCGGCCCCGGCGGGAGCGCGCCGTTGTCGACGCCGAGCTGCCGGATGTCCGGCAGCTCGATCGCGTGGGATCCCGCCGGCACGGCCACGGTCCACCGGATGAGGCCGTTGCCGCTCGCGATGTCGTACACGCTGAGGTCGACGGGCGCGCCCGCGGTGAACCTCGTCGCGAGGTGGGCGCCGTCCCAGGCGCTGTTCAGCGCCGGCGTCTCCAGGGTCGGCACGCCGACGAAGTCGCCGATGCGCACCGCCTCGCTCGTCGTCGTCGAAAGGACGCGCCCGACGACGGACAGCGGCGCGAGGCCGGCCTGCCCGGTGACGGCGCGCGCCGACGAGTGGTAACGCGAGCCGAACAGGTCGTCGTCGAGCGGCGGGACGCCCACGAACGAGAGCCGGCCGTCGAAGGGGATGAGCGGGCTCTGCGCGCCGATGGGCAGGGTGATGTACCCGTCGTTGCCCACCATGATCGACACGTTCGCCTGGATCCGGTCCGGCCCCTTCGCCCCGCGCGCGGGCGCGGCGACGTCCATCGACAGCGCGTGGTCGAGCGGCTTGTCGATCTGCACGAACACGTCGCCCGTCACCTGGTTCGGGAGCACCGGGATCCCGCGGACGATGCCCATCGCGTACGCGGTGAACCTGGGCGGATCCATCGATCGATCCTCGATGCCGGCCAGCGCGTAGACCGAGCGGTTGCCGGGCGCGAGGTACATGCTGAACGCGTGCCCGAGCTGCCCGGGCGTCTCGGGGAGGATCGCCTGCCCCTGCGACGGCAGCCTGAAGGTCGCGAGCGGATCGGTTCCGAGGGTGAACACGTACGCGACCCGGCGCTCGGTCGCGCGCCGCGGGTTCGGGACGTTGCCCCACGCGACGGTCCCGGTGTCCGTCGACGCGGGCCAGACGATCTCGCCGTCGAGCAATCCGGCGCTGCCCACCTTGCCGCCGACCGGCGGCGGCGGATCGCCCGAGGCGCCGCAGGCGGGCGTGAGCACCGGATCGAGGTACACGGTGACGGTGTCGACGGGCACGTCGACGAACGAGATCGGGCTGTGGCACGTCGCCGCGACGGTGACGGTCCGCGGCGCGTCGAGCGAGGCGTCCTCGAACACGGCGACGCCGGACGCGTCCGCCTCGCCGGTGAGCGCCGCGGGCAGGCTGCTGCCCACGACGACGCGCGCCCCCGGGATCGGGTCCCCGGTGAAGTTGTTGTAGACGAGCACCTCCAGCCGGCCGGCGAGGGGGTCGCCGCTGAGCCCGCCCTTGTAGCCGTTCGCGCTGTCCTCGTAGGTGTAGCCGTCGAGCACGAGGATCGTCTCGTCGCCGGTGGTCACCGAGATGGTCTTCGCGCCCGGCGTGCCCTGGGGCACGGTGCACCGGAGCCGCGTCGGCTCCTCGACGGCGAGCGCGGTGCACGGCTTCTGATCGATCCTGGCGACGGTGGTCGTGTCCCAGCGCGTCCCTTGCCCGATGAGCTCGATGCTCGTCCCGCCGGAGATCGGCCCGCTCGACGGGGACGCGTAGAGCGCGTCGTAGACGTAGCCGCCCGGCAGCGATCGCCGGGTCGACGTGTCGTCCCCGTTCTGGGTGGTGAGCTCCACCGGCCCGGCCTTGCCCGGCGGCGCCGTCACCTGGACCCGGCCGGGATCGACCGGCACGATCGCGGACGGATCGACCTCGACGTCGCCGAACCACACGCGGACCTTGGAGCTGAACCCGTTCCCGTGGAGCAGCACGCGCTGTCCGCCGTTGAACGGCCCGTGCGTCGGCGCGGCGCCGAGCAGGGCGTGTGGATCCGCGTCCGGCAGCGCGCCGCTGCTCGACGAGGTCGTCTGTGGGTCCGGATCGAAGTCGAAGCCGCCCCCGTCGCCGTCGGTCTGCCGGCGGATCCCCTCCGGCGCCGTGGCGATGCAGGCGGACGCGAGCGCGACGCCCGCGCAGACCGAGGCGAACCGTGCAGAAAGGAAGCCCTGTAAAGCGGTGCGCACGAGACGAGTGTACGCCATCGCAAGTACCCGGCCACGGCGCGGCAGCGGGACCGCGCCGGCAGCGTGGTGGACGGCGGCGCGCGCGGAATCATGGCAGGATCGGGCGTCGACGGAGGCGCTCGGCGTGGCCGTACCCCCGCTTGACAAGCGAGGCACGTCGGGGTAGCAAACCGCCCCCTTCTTGCGGTCTCGTAATGAGGGGGACAGCGGAGGCTGAGTACCCGCCTCGCGCTGCCGACCGAGAGCAAATCCACACGCTCCCCTGGCACCACGGCAATCCGCGGCCCGGTGCCCCATCGACACGGACGCTGCTGTCCGCGCGTGGGGTTGGTTGCGGGAGGGGGAGCGGCGGACCAACCGAAAGGACCTGCCGTGACCGACACGACCGTTTCCGCACCCGTCCCCGCGGCCGACACCATGCAGGCCGTCACCCCCGCTGCCGGGGAGTTCCCGCTCCCGCTGCGCTCGCTGCTCGACGCGGGCGTGCACTTCGGCCACCAGACGAAGCGCTGGAACCCGAAGATGCGCCCGTTCATCTACGGCGCGCGCAACGGCATCCACATCATCGACCTCGACCAGACGACGCGGCTCTTCAAGCGCGCGTACGACTTCCTGACCGACGCGGTGGGCCGCGGCGGTCACGTGCTGTTCGTCGGCACGAAGCGCCAGGCGCAGGACATCGTGCAGGAGGAGGCCCGCCGGGCGGGCATGTACTTCGTCACGAACCGCTGGCTCGGCGGCACGCTGACGAACTTCCGCACGATCAAGCAGGGCCTCGATCGCCTGCGCACCCTCGAGCGCATGCGCGAGGACGGCACGTACGAGCAGCTCCTGAAGAAGGAGGTCGTCCGCCTCGAGAAGGAGCGCGAGCGCCTCGAGAAGTACCTGGGCGGCCTCAAGGGCATGGGCGGCCTCCCGGCGGCGATCTTCGTGATCGACCCGCACCAGGAGTCGATCGCGATCAGCGAGGCGCGCAAGCTGAACGTCCCGGTCGTGGCGATCACCGACACGAACTGCGACCCGGATCTCGTCGACTTCGTGATCCCTGGCAACGACGACGCCATCCGCTCGATCCGACTGATCACGGCCCGCGTCGCGGACGCGTGCGTCGAGGGCGCGCAGCGCCGCAAGGATCACAGCGAGGGCGCGCACGGCTCGCAGCCCCCGGCCGGCGGCGGTCGTGGCCAGCGCGACGAGATCAACGTGTACCAGGGCGGCCGCGGCGGCCGCGGCGGCCCGCGCCAGCAGCAGGCGTCCTAGCGGCCGCTGGCCGCGCCGGAGCGCGGCCCGGCGTTCGGGGCGGGGGCGGGGAGGCGATGACGTCGCCTCCTTGCTCGTTCCTGCCCTGATTGCCCCGGTTGCCCCGGTTGCCCCGGTTGCCCCGATTGCAGCTTCGGGGCCCCTCGTGCATCACCAGTCGGAAGTGGAAAGGGGGCCGCTCTGCGCGGCCTCTCCAATCTAGGTCGAAGGAGAATTGTCATGGCCGGCATCAATGCGCAGGCGATCAAGGAGCTTCGTGAGCGGACCCAGGCGGGGATGAGCGACTGCAAGAGCGCCCTCACGGAGGCCGAGGGCGACATGGAGAAGGCGGTCGAGATCATCCTGAAGAAGGGTCTCGCGAAGAGCGCCAAGCGGGCCGGCGCGTCCGCCACCGAGGGCGAGGTGCGCGCCTCGGTCGCGGCCGATCGGCGGAGCGCGACGATGGTCGAGGTCAACATCCAGACGGACTTCGCTGCCCGGAACGACGTGTTCCGGCAGTTCGTCGGCGACGTGCTCGCCGCGGCCGAGCAGGCGCCTGAGGGCGCGGACGTCGCGCAGCTCTCGATCGGCGGCAAGCCGGTCGCCGACGTCGCGACGGAGCTGACGGCGCGCATCGGCGAGAAGATCGCGGTGCGCCGCTGGGATCGGGTGTCGATCCCCGCGGGCAAGCACGGCGTCGCGCACGCCTACGTGCACCTGGGCGGCAAGATCGCCGTGCTCGTGGCGGTCGAGACGTCGAGCCAGGCGGTGGCCGAGCACCCCGAGGTGCAGAAGTTCGTCGAGGACACGGCGATGCAGGCCGCCGCGATGAGCCCGCTGGTCCTCCGCCGCGACGAGGTCACGGAGGAGCTGAAGGCGAAGCAGAAGGAGATCTTCGAGGCGCAGCTGCGCGAGGATCCGAAGCCGAAGCCCGAGTCCGCGTGGCCGAAGATCATCGAGGGCAAGTTCAACAAGTGGTTCTCGGAGGTCGCGCTGATCGAGCAGGAGTCGGTCGAGGCGGCGTCGCGCGGCCTCTCGGGCCAGACGATCGACAAGCTGCGTGAGGCGGCGGCGAAGGCGGCCGGCGGCGAGGTGACGCTCACCCGCTTCGTCCGGTACGAGCGCGGCGAGGGCATCGCGAAGAAAGAGGACGACTTCGCCGCCGAGGTGGCGAAGATGGCCGCGAGCTGACGCGGTCCGATGCGGGGCCGCCTGGCCGCCGTCTCGGTCGATCTCGACGAGATCCCGAACTACTTCGCGATCCACGGGCTCGCCGTCCCGGAGCGCTCCGGGGCGGCGGCCGCGCTGCACGCCGTCTATGACGTCGCGCTGCCGCGCATCGCCGCCTTCGCTGCTTCCCACGGCATCCCTGTCACGCTGTTCGCGATCGGCCAGGACCTCGCGCGCCCGGAGAGCGCGGCGGCCCTGCGCGCGCTGAGCGACGCGGGCCACGCGGTCGAGAACCACTCGTACTGGCATCGTTACGACCTCTCGCGGCTCCCGCGCGCCGCGATCGCCGAGGACGTGTTGCTCGGCGCCGAGGCGATCGTGGAGGCGGTGGGCCGGCGTCCCACGGGCTTTCGCGCGCCGGGCTACACCGTGAGCGACGCGCTCTTCGACGCGCTCGAGGCGGTCGGCGTCGCGTTCGACTCCTCGGTGTTCCCGAGCCCCCCGTACTACGCCGCGAAGGCGCTCGCGATGGGGGTGCAGCGGGTGAAGGGCAGGGGATCGGCGGCGATCCTGGACACGCCGCGCGTGCTCGCGGCCCCGCGCCGGCCTTACCGGCCGGGGCGCCCGTGGTACCTGCGCGGCGGGCGGCGTTTCGTCGAGCTGCCGATCCAGGTGACGCCCGGGCCGCGGCTGCCGGTGATCGGCACGAGCGTGGCGCTCGCGGGCGCGGCGGGCGCGCGGCTCCTGGCGCGCGCTTGCGCGGGGGAGGGGTTCGTCAACCTGGAGCTGCACGGGATGGACTTCCTCGACCGGAGCGACGGGCTGGAGGCGCTCGCGCCGGTTCAGCCGGAGCTCCGGGTGGCGCTGGGCAGGCGGATGGAGGCGCTGGGGGCGTTCGTGGAGGAGATCGCGCGGGGAGGGCGCGGAGGAGGCGGCGGAGCGCGGTTCGTGCGGCTGGACGAGGCGAGCCGGGAGCGCGGGCTCGTGGCGTGACCGGGGGGGCCGCGCGGGAGCGAATTTCCTGACGGGTTCAGGACCGTCGGCTACCTTCCCGGCGATGGAGTTCGAGCGCCTCCAGGAGCTCTACAACCGCTGCAATCCCGACGAACCGCTCTCGCCGGGAGACGCCCGCAACGTGGACATCGACCAGCGCGGCGTCCGCGGGGCTCACTGGACCAACAAGCTCGCGCGCCAGATCGAGCTCTCCAGGACGCCGGTCTGCCAGCTCTTCACCGGCCTGCGCGGGACGGGAAAGAGCACGGAGATCCAGCGCCTGGCCGAGCGCCTCTCCGATCCGAAGCGGCGCAACCTCCTCACGGTCCTGATCGACGCCGACGACGTCCTCGACCTCACGGTCGAGATCGACATCTCGGACGTGCTCGCGCTGATTCTGCAGCATACCGAGCGTGCCGTCCTGGCCGCCGAGGGAGGCGACGCGGCAGACGCCCTGACGGATGGGCCTCTCGGGCGGCTCTGGGCGTGGCTCTCGCGGACAGACGTCGAGATCGGGAAGTTCACGGCGGGTGTGGACGTGGGGTCCAAGGCGGGTGTCGCGGGCGCGAAGGCGGGCCTCGATCTCAACCTCAAGACCAACCCGACCGTGCGCCAGCGCGTCCGCGAGATCGTGGCCAAGCACCTGTCCACGTTCGTCCGCTTCGTGCACGACGAGCTCCGGGAGCTCGAGTGGCGCGCGCGCAAGCTCGGGCGCGCCGGCGTCGTCATCCTCTTCGATTCGCTGGAGAAGTTGCGGGGCACGAGCCTCACGTGGAAGCCGGTGCTCGAGAGCGCCGAGCGCATCTTCTCGAGCGGCGCGCCGTACCTCCAGCTCCCGGTGCACGTGCTCTACACGATCCCGCCGGCGCTCGCGCGCCGCATGGTCGAGCCTGTGTCGTTCCTGCCGATGATCAAGGTCCGGGACGTCGAGGGCAGGCTTCACCCCGAGGGCGTCGAGGTCATCGCGGAGCTCGTGAGGAAGCGCATCGACGAGGCCGCGCTCGAGGAGATCTTTGGCAAGGCCGCGCTCCGGGACCGGATCCGCGCCATCGCGCTCTGGTCGGGGGGCTATCCGCGCGAGATCGTGCGGCTCCTTCAGACGTTGCTCGAGCTCGAGGCGTTCCCCGTCGACGGGAAGACGCTCGAGCGGGAGCTCTACCGCGCGGGGAACGCCTACCGGAGCATCGTGTACGACAGCGGCGCGATCCCGTGGCTCGCGACGGTGAACCGCACGAAGCGGCTCATCACGAGCAATGATCAGGAGCGGGAGGCCGCCGACCACCTGCTCCAGAACAACGTCATCCTGCGTTACCTCAACGACGACGAGTGGGTTGATCTCCATCCGTCGGTGGCTGGGATGCAAGAGCTCGCCGGTCCCGCGCCCGACGCGAAGGACGCCGCGGTGGAGAGCGGCGCATGACCGGCGCCGCGGGGGGAGAGCGCTCGCGGCTGGTCCGGGCGCTCGCGCTCTCGCGGCGGTTCCACCTCTACCTCGCGCGCTGCGCGAGCCCCCGCGCGGCGGACGAGCTGGTCGCGGCGCTCTCGGCCGAGCTCCCGCGGCTCGGGCGCGCCGGCGTTCGTGTGGTGCGGCTGGAGCCGTACGGCGCGCGGCTGGAGGACACGCCGCTCACGGACGGCGAGCTCGCGGACCGCCTCCTGCTTCCGCTGCTCGACCCGCCGGAAGAGCTCCGGGGCGCGATCCACCTCGTCGACGCGTCGCGCGCGGCGTACGTGGACTCGGAGGCGTGGGCTCGCTTGTTTTCGCTCTGGAACGAGAAGCGCAACGTCCTGGGCTCATCCCGCGGCGAGGTCGTGGTGATGCTGCCGGCCGCGCTCGCGCCCGTGTTCGCGGCCGCAGCGCCGGACGTGTGGTCGATCCGGAGCGGGGAGTATGTGATTGACGAGGACGCGAGCGTGCGCGGAGCCGGCCTGGAGGCCCACGCGCAGGGATCCATCTCGTTTGTGGGCGCAGCTCGCGTGGCCCTCCCCTCCGGCATGGCGACGGCAACGGGGCGCATCGACGACGCTCTGTTGCTCCTGCGTGCCGTCTCGCCGCTCGCGCTCTTTGGCGGCGATTTCGTGGTCCGACCCTGGATCGAGGACCTCCTCTCCGCGCGCGCTGCGCGCGAGATCAGCGAGCCGACGTCCGATGACCAGCAGGGGCTTCAGCGGGGCGCGCCGCGCATCGCGGCGCAGCGCAAGCTGCGCCTCGCCGAGTGGGCGCTCACCGAGAGGCGATTCGACGAGGTCGAGGCGCTCTGCACCGACGTCATAGAGCGCGGCGACGGCGAGGATGTGGAGCTCACGGCCCAGGCGCTCTCAGGCCTAGCGATCGCGCTCGCCGCGCGAGATCGCGCGACCGAAGCCGCGGTCCATGGGCATCGGGCGCTTTCGCTCATCGGTTTCTCGCTCAACGAGTCCGAAGGGGCTCGGGACTTCTCGCTCCTCGGCGTCTCGCTGCACGACGACCACGCGGTCGACGCGCGCTCATCGCAGGCGGCAGTAGCTCGCGTCCTGCGGGCCAACGCGCTCGTACAGTGGTGCCTTGGCCACCTCGAGCAGACGGATCGGCTCGACTGCGCGCTCTGGCTTCTGCTCGGGCGCTCCCCCGGATGGCATCAGTCACACGTCCTTCGAATCGCCGAGCGCGGCCAGGTGGCCAGGGCGAGGAAGGAGAGCTCGAAGCTGCTCCGTCCCAGACTGCTTCCTCCGTTGACGGAAGAGAACCCGGTCGCGGTGAGCTCCCTGGAGCATGAGGTGCGAGAGCGCCGCGGTGGGGAGCCCCTCGCGCGGCTCCTGGCCATGGATCTCGACCTCCTCGCCGGCGATCTCGACAATGCGCTTCGCCATCTCGAACAAGCGGGCGCCGAGGAGCGCGGCGCTTGGCCGCAGGCGCATGCGCGCCTCGCTCAGCGCTGCGATGCTGCCCTGGCGATCATCGAGATCGCTCGTGGAAACACGGAACGGGCTTCGAAGCTCCTGGCGCGTCCGCAGGGTGCACAGACGCTCTCCTCCCAGGAGATCGAGCCGGAGGGGGCCTTACGGGCAGACGCCTTCCATGCGTATGCCTCCGGCGTCCTCGCGATGGTCACGGGGGCTCCTGAAGGCGCCTCGACATGGTTCGAGCGAGCGCTCGTTTTCATCGCCGAGTGGGAACGCTCTGGTCTGGATTTCCGGTCACGCATGCGCGCGCGGGTGGCCGTCGAGCTGCTCTCGATCGTGCTCCAGCCGGAAGGGGATGGCGCCGTCGCGCCGGCGCGCGCTCTCGCCGGCAAGGCCGGCGCGCTCCTTGGCGACACCGCGGAGGACCACGTGAGCCGTGTGCTCGCCGTGGCCGCGCACCGCGAGCTCTCGCGGCGCCTCGCGAGCGCCGGCGCCGGTGATGCCCGAGCCGCCGCGCAGCGCGCCGCGGCGCTCGCCCAGCCCCTGGGTGGCCTCGACGTGCCCGCATGGGACGAGCTGCTCCGGATCGCTGAGCGCTCGCTCTGAGTTTTCCTGCGGGCGGTGTGGGCGTGGCGCGCTGTTGCCGGCTGGAGGACAGGGGAGGTCTTGACGCAACGCGTCGTGTGCGCGTTCCCGAGCGTCGTGCGCGCGTTCCCGAGCGTCGTGCGCGCGTTCCCGAGCGCCGTGCGCGCGTTCCCGAGATCTCTGGCGTGCGGGGCCGAGAGGTTTCCCGCGCGCCCCGCCCGTGTCGTGCGCGCGTTCGATCCACCTGTGCGCGCGTCGCGCAGCGCCGTGCGCGTGCCTCGGCCCGGTGGTGCGCCGGCTTGACCAGCATTGCGCGCCGCCGCCCGCCGGCCTCGCGCGCGCCATTGGCCGCCGTGGCGCTGTCCGCTCCGTGCCGTGCGCGCCGCACCGCTCCGTGCTCACCCCCGCCGCCGGTCTCGCGCCGCCTTCCCGGTGCGAAGTGCCCTTTGGTCGGGCTCGTCGCGCCATGATCCTGCCCAGTGGATGTGCTCATTGACGCTTTCCCATAGCTTCTCCTCTCATGGCCACTTCCAAGACCAAGAAGCCCGCGCCGGCCGGCTCGCCGGCCGAGGCACCGATCGTTTCATCCACCACCATCACCCTCGACCTGCTCGCGAGGGAGCTCGGCCCCGCCGACGGCACGTTCGCCGCGCGGACGTTCGCGGGCATCCCCGAGGAGGACCTCGTCGCGGAGGGGACGCGCATCGATTCGCAGAGCCTCATCGATGACGTCCCGCACTTCGTCGCCTCTGCGCGGCGCATTCTGGGCTCGCTGTCGGAGAGCCAGCGCAGCAAGGTGCGCATGCCCGCGGCGCTGTTGCCGCTGCTCGTCGCCGAGGCGGGCAGGCTGCAGGCGATGAAACGGTCGCACGATGCGGAGGCGACCGAGGTCGCCGGGGCGAGGGCTGCAGTCGAGGCGCAGGGGCGGAGCGCGATGCGCGACGGCATCGCCGAGCGCGATCTCTGCTACGACGGCCTGCGCAACGCGCTCGGCGCGCGCCGCATGGCGAGGGTCGACGCCATCGTGGGGCGAGCGGATTCGCCCGAGAACCTCGCCAAGGGCCTCGAGGCGCTCGCGGCCTTCATCGAGGAGACCAGGAGGGCCGATCCGTTGCAGGACGGGAAGCTCCTCGAGGATTACGGCGTCGGCGCGGAGTGCGCGGCCACGCTCCGGGCGACGGCGCAGAGGGTGCGCGGGACCGCCAGCGTGCAGATCGCCACCGGGCGGCGGGTGACCCAGCGCGCGCTCGATCTTCAGGACGGGAGGGTCGCGATCGTGATCGAGAAGATCCTCCGCGCATTCAGGTCGGCGCGGCGGGTGGATGGAACCATCCTCGTGCCCGAGCTCAACAAGGCTGCGTGGATGTTCGAGGTTCGCTCCGGCAACTCCAAGAAGGCTTCCTCCACCGGGAGCGAGGCGCCCGCCGGGAATCCGGCAGCGCCGGAGGAGACGTCGCCTCTCCTTGGGGGTGACGGATGAGGTAGCAGGGGAGCTCGCCTCCCAAGCCCCGCCTTTCGTCTTTCGTCCCTCGTCTCTCCTCTCCCGTCTTCGTGCTCGTCTTCGTGCTCGTGATCGTGCTCGCTCCATCCCGTCCCACGTGGATCGAGACGACCTGCGTGACGGTACGAGCGTGCACGAAGACGAGCACGAAAGACGAAGACGAAAGACGAAGGACGTGAGACGAAAGACGAAAGATGTTCATGGGCGGCTCATGCCGTCACGGGAACCCGCTACGGCTCCCGGGAGCTCACCACCTCAGATCGCGAGCAGCCGTTTCGCAGCGATCATCCCCATCACACCCGCGATCAAACACCCCGCCACGGTAATCACGACGTTCGCCACCCCCGCCATCCACGCCTCATTCTGAACCAGCTTGATCGTCTCATAATTGAAGCTCGAGTACGTGGTGAACCCCCCCATCACCCCCGTGCTCAACCCGAGCCGCAGCGTCGGCGACAGCAGCTCGCTCATCGCCGCGACCTGCATGATCACCCCGAGCAAGAACGACCCGACGACGTTGACGGCGAGCGTCCCGTACGGGAACCCCACGCCGAAGCGCTGCTGACACCACGTCGACACCCCATAACGCGCGAGCGTCCCCACCGCTCCACCGAGACCGATCCAGAACCACCTCTCCATCCGCTTCCCCTTCGCCCAGCCTTCCGCCGCCACCGCGCTCGTCGTCCGCACCTTGCTTCCGCCTCGTCGCTGGCCCAAGGCTCGCCTGGGTGAAGCGCCGCTTCAACACGGCCGGCCCCTGCCGCCCCGATCTGCACTACATGGTCCCGGCCGAGAGCCGGCTGCCGGAGGCCCCGGGCCTCGTCGCGCAGATGGGCTACTTCGTCGTCCACGCCCCCCGGCAGACCGGCAAGACCACCGCCCTGCGCGCGGTCGCCGAGCGGCTCACCACCTCCGGCCGCCACGCCGCCGTCCTCTTCTCCTGCGAGGAAGGCGCCGCCGCCGGCGACGACTACGGCTCCGCCCAGCGCGCCGTCCTGCGCGAGCTCGCGCGCGCGGCCCAGATCGCGCTCCCGCCCGAGCTCCAGCCGCCCCCGTTCTCGCTCGACGGCGACGAGGGCCTCCTCTCCGCCGCCCTCACCGGCTGGGCGCGCGCCTGCCCGCGGCCGCTCGCCCTCTTCTTCGACGAGATCGACGCCCTCCGCGGCCAGAGCCTGCTCAGCGTCCTCCGCCAGCTCCGCGCCGGCTTCCCGAGCCGCCCTGAGCACTTCCCCGCCTCGGTCATCCTCTGCGGCCTGCGCGACGTGCGCGACTACAAGGCCGCGAGCGGCGGGGATCCGGAGCGCCTCGGCACCGCCAGCTCGTTCAACATCAAGCTCGCTTCCCTGCGCCTCGGCGATTTCTCCGAGGAAGAGCTCCGCGCCCTCTACGCCCAGCACACCGCCGACACGGGCCAGGTCTTCGAGGAGGCGGCGCTCGCCCGCGCCTTCGAGCTCACAGGGGGCCAGCCCTGGCTCGTGAACGCCCTCGGCCGCGAGATCGTCGAGGAGATGGTCGTCCCGCCCGGCGAGCCCATCAGCCTCGCGCACGTCGAGCAGGCCAAGGAGCGCCTCCTCCTCGCCCGGGCGACCCACCTCGACTCGCTCGTCAGCAAGCTCGTCGAGCCCCGCGTGCGGCGCGTGCTCGAGCCCATGCTCGCGGGGACGTACCGCGGCGGCGGCGACACCTACGACGACGACGCCTCCTACGTCCGCGATCTCGGGCTCGTCGCCCAGGACAAGCCGCTGCGCATCGCCAACCCCATCTACCGCGAGGTGATCGCCCGCGTCCTCTCCTCGTCGGCCGAGGAGAGGCTCGACGCCCCGCGCGCGCGTTTCCTCCTGCCCGACGGGCGCCTCGCCTTCCGGCGCCTGCTCCGCGCGTTCGCCGCCTTCTGGCACGAGCACGGCGAGGTGCTCGCCTCCGGCATGCCCTATCCGGAGGTCGCGCCGCAGCTCGTCCTCATGGCCTTCCTCCAGCGCGCGGTCAACGGCGGCGGCTTCATCGATCGCGAGTACGGCGTCGGCCGCGGGCGCATCGACCTGCTCGTGCGTTTTCCCTACCAGAGGCCCGACGGCTCCCGGGCCGTCCAGCGGCGCGCGCTGGAGCTCAAGGTGTGGCGCGAGGGCCAGAAGGATCCGCTCCGCGAAGGCCTCGCCCAGATCGACGGCTACCTCGCGCGCCTGCGGCAACGGCGCGGGACGCTCGTGATCTTCGACGCCCGCGGGCGGCTCGGCCGGAGCGCGCCCCGGTTCTCCGAGGCGACCACGCCGCGAGGGCGCCGCGTCGCCGTGCTCCGCCTCTGACGCCTACTCCGCCGCCTTCCTGAACTCGATCACCCGCCCGCCGTCCCCCTCGCCGGGCGCCGGGAGCGCCGGCCGGTTCACCCGGGAGACCTTCTCCGGCGCCACCCCCGCCGCCGCGATGAACGCCCGCGCCTGCTCGTTGTCGCCGTAGGCCAGATCGTCCGGCGTCCCCGACGCGATGACGCGCCCCTGGATCACGAGGAACGCCTGGTGCGCGATGCGGAACGTGCTCGCCATGTCGTGCGAGATCACCACGCTCGTCACGTTGTAGCGCGCCCGCGTCTCCTCGATCAGGTCGTCGACCATCCGGCTCGTCAGCGGATCGAGCCCGCTGGTCGGCTCGTCGTAGATCAGGATCTCGGGCTCGAGCATCAGCGCGCGCGCGAGCCCCACGCGCTTGCGCTGGCCGCCGGACAGCTCCGACGGCATCCGGTCCTCCTTGTTCTCGAGGCCCAGCGAGTTCAGCATGCCCACGACCTTCTCGCGGATGTCCTTCTTCGACATGTGCTTCCGGTGCTCCCGCAGCGGGAACGCCACGTTGTCGAAGATCGTCAGCGAGTCGAGCAGCGCCGCGTACTGGAACACCATGCCGAACCGCTGGCGCATGCGGTTCATCTCGTAGTCGTTCAGCACACCCATGTCCTCGCCGTCGACCCAGATGTGCCCGGTGGTCGGCCGCTCGAGGCCGATGAGCAGCCGGAGCAGCGTCGTCTTTCCCGCGCCCGATCCGCCGATGATCACCGCCGTCTCGCTCCGCCGGAGGTGCATCGTGATGCCGTGGAGCACCTTCGTCGGACCGAACGATTTCTTGAGGTCGTCGACGAAGATGTGATCCTCGGGTAGCCAGCCCGGCGGCCGCGCGCCGTCCTGCATCGCGCCGGGGGCGCCGCCGTTCTGCTTCGCGCCCGGGGCGCCGCCGTTCTGCTTCGCCCCGGGGGCGCCGCCGGGCTGCTTTGCGCCGGGGGCGGCGCCGTCCTGGGGGGGGTGGCTGGGCGGCCTCCTCGACATCGGGGCGGTAAGGTACCACGGAGCTGGACCCCGAGCGCGTCGATCCCCGCCCTTCGGCCGCCCATCGCCGGATCCGCTCACCGCGCGCTTGACGCGGCCGGGCGCGGGACGGAAACGTTGCTCATGACAGACGACATCGTTCAGGCAGCGCTCGACGCGGCCGAGGCCAAGATCGACAAGGAAGGCTGGGCCGAGCTCCCCGAAGGGCGACTCCTGACGCTCTACGCCGCGCACGACGGCGTGTCGCTCCAGGTGACCAAGATCGAGGCGATCCTCCGCGTGGACGGGCTCCTCAAGGCCCGCAGCAACAAGGGCGAGACGTTCCTGCTCGCGCGCAAGGACGTCTTCGCCGTCGCCCTCGACGGCGGCGCCAAGGGAGCCCAGGCCAGGAAGGCCGGCTTCCTGGGCTGATCGCGGCGCCGCCCCCCCCATGGCCCGACCGCCGAGAACAGGAGAAGGCCCCGCGGCGCGCTCCGAGAGCCGGGCCGTCGACCTGGCGCTCGCCGAGCTGGAGCGCCGCTACGGCCTCGGCCGCAGCCTCGCCGCGCCCGGATGGGTGCGCGAGCGGGTCCTCGCCATCCTGAACGGCGTGGCCGCCCGCCTCGGCGTGTCCCCGCTCGCCGCCGCCGAGCAGCTGCCCGAGGACAAGAAGGCCCTCGAGGAGATCGTCGGGGCGCTCCGCGTGGGGGAGACCCGGTTCTACCGCGATCCCATCATCTGGGAGGCCATCACCGCCACGGTGCTGCCCAAACTGCCGCCCGACCTGCCCATCGCCGGCCTCTCCGCCGGCTGCAGCACCGGCGAGGAGGCCTACACCCTCGGCATGATCCTCGCCAGCGCGGGCCGCCGCTTCAGCGTGCTCGGCGTCGACCGCTCCACCGCCGCCGTCGACGCGGCGCGCGAGGCCGTCTACTCGGCCGAGGCCGCCGAGCAGCTCCCCCCGGCGCTCGTTCAGCGGTACTGTGAGCTCAAGGGCGGCGCGCTGCACGTCTGCCAGAAGCTCCGCGACGTCGTGTCCTTCGAGGTCTGCGACCTCGTCCACGCGGTGCCGAGCGGAGGCTTCCAGATCATCTTCTTCAAGAACGTTCTCCTGTATCTTGCCGAGCCTGCCGGCGACGCGGTGGCCCGCCGCCTCGCGGCCGAGCTCGGCCCAGGCGGGCTCCTCTTCTCGGCAGCGAGCGAGGCGCCGCGCCTCTGCGGCGCCGGTCTCACCCCCGTCCGGGTCAACGCGCAGGTCACCGCCTTCCGCGCCCCGAGCACCTGAGCAAGCTACACACACCGCATGAGCTTCGACCTCTCCCCCGTCTCCAGGCCCAGCGGGCTCCCCGAGCTCCGCGCCGCCTACGCGCGCGAGCGCGCGGCGCTCGATCGCACCGTGCCGAGCGGCCCCTCTCCGGCGGCGGACCCGGCCGCGCTCGGGGTCGCCCTCGGGCGGCGCCACGCGCGCCTGCTCGACGACCTCCTCGCCCGCCTCTTCCAGCTCCTGCGCGAGTCCGGCAACCCGAGCCGCGCCGCCTGGGACGCGGTCGCGATCGCCGGCGTGGGCGGCTACGGTCGGGGGGCCGTCGCGCTGCGGAGCGACCTCGACGTGCGCATCCTCGCCCGCGACGCGCAGCGCGCCGGCGCCATCGCGGACGCGCTGCTCTACCCGCTCTGGGACATGGGCGTCACCGTGGGGCACCAGGTCGTCACCATCGACGACCTCGTCGAGAGCGCGCGCGAGGACCTGCCCACCGCGACGAGCCTGCTCGACTGGCGGCACGTCGTCGGCGACGCGTCGCTGTCGGAGGCGCTCTGGCAGCGCGCCGCCAACGGGCTGTTCGCGCACTCGGAGCTGCCCCGCTTCATCGAGCGGCTCGGCAAGGAGATCGCGCAGCGGCACGAGCGCTTCGGCGGCTCGGTCTACCTGCTCGAGCCGGACGTGAAGAACGGCGCCGGCGGGCTGCGCGACCTCGACGTCGCCCGCTGGGCGGCGAAGGCGCGCTACGGCGTCGGCGAGTTCGAGGCGCTCGTCCGCTTCGGCGCGCTCGTCGCCCGCGAGGCGGAGGAGATCCGGGGCGCCGCGGAGATGCTCTGGCGCATCCGGAACCTCCTCCACGCGCAGTCCGGGCGGCGGACCGACCGGCTCACGTTCGACCAGCAGGAGATCTGCGCGGGCGCGCTCGGCTACAGCAAGGCCGCGGGGCCCGGCGGCGCGGGCGCGCCGCCCTCGTCCGAGCCCGCCGTGTCGCCCGAGGCGGTCGAGCGCATGATGAGCGACTACTACCGGAGCGCCCGGACCATCTCGCGCGCCCTCGACATGATCATCTCGCGCGCCACGCCGACGCTCACGCGGCGGCGCCGCCGCGACGAGGACCTCGGCGCCGGCGTCCGGCTCTTCGACGGCTGCATCACGATGAGCGATCCGGACCTGCTCCGGACCGATCCGGCGATCGCCCTCCGGCTCGTCTCCGAGGCCGTCGACCGCGGCGTGCCGCTCTTGCCCTACGCGCGCGGGGCGATCGTCCGCGCGGCCGGGGATCCGGCGTTCTGCGCGGCGCTGCGCGAGAGCGCCGAGGCCGCCGAGCGCTTCCGCACCCTCGTCGCCACCTGCAAGGAGACCGCGCTCCAGAGCGGCTCGGTCGTGCGCGAGCTGCACGACCTCGGCCTCCTGCTCGCCATGATCCCCGAGTTTCTGCCCGTCGTCGGGCGCGTGCACCACGACGTCTACCACGTGTACACCGTCGACGTGCACTCGGTCGCCGCGGTGGATCGGCTCGCGGCGCTCGTGCGCGGCGAGCTCGCGGGGGAGTTCGGGCTCGCGTGCCGGCTCGCCGCCGAGGCGACGCGGCCGACGATGCTGTTCTTCGCCACGCTCCTGCACGACGTGGGCAAGGCGATCGGCGGCACCGATCACAGCCGGCGCGGCGCGGAGATGGCGAGGGCGATCCTGGAGCGGCTCGGCTTCCCGCCGGAGGACGTCGACGAGGCGTGCCACCTCATCCTGAAGCACCTCGTGATGTACCTCATCGCCACGCGGCGCGACCTCGACGACCCCGCGACGATCGCGGAGTTCTGCCAGGAGGTGCACGGCCGCGAGGGGCTGCGCGATCTGTTCCTGCTCACGGTCGCGGATCTGTCGACCACGAGCCCGACGTCGATGACGTCGTGGAAGGCGCGGATGCTCGACGAGCTCTACCTCGCCGCGGACGGGGCGCTGCGGGGCGCGCGGGGCGAGGCCGGCCCGATCGGCGCCGACGACCAGCGCATGGCCCGCGCGATCAGCGGCACGGTGGGCGCCCTCGAGGATCTGCCGGCGGCGGGCGAGGCGGAGCGGCACGCGCGGCGGGATTTCCTGGCCCGCTACCTCGCGTCGATGCCCGAGCGCTACCTCCTCTCGAACAGCCCGGCGGCGATCGCCGCGCACTCCGAGCTCGCGCGGCAGCAGCAGTCCTCCCAGAACGGCGCCTCGGTCGCGCTCGTGCCGTCGCGGCACCCGGAGGCCGCGGAGGTCTGCGTGGTCGCGCCGGATCGCCCCGGCCTGCTCGCGGCGATCACCGCGGCGCTCGCCGCGTCGCGCCTCGAGGTCCACGCCGCGCAGATCCACTCGCGCGCGTGCGAGGACCTCGGCCTCGAGGAGGGCGGGATGCTCCGCGCGAGGGCGGGCTCGTCCCCGCCGGCGGGCGTGCGCCTGCAGGCCGTCGACCTGTTCTGGGTGCGCGATCGCGGCGACGGGGTAGGGGGGGTCGCCCGCGCGATCCCGAAGCTCATGGTCGACATCCAGTCGGTGCTCTCGGGCCAGATCTCCGGCGCCGAGCTCGCGAAGAAGCGCCGGGGCGGCGCGCTGCGCGAGCGCCCGACGCCGAAGGTGCGGACGCAGATCTCCATCGACGATCGCGCCTCGCACCACACGGTGATCGAGGTCCTCACGCGCGACCGGCCCGGGCTCCTGTTCGCGATCTCGGACGCGCTCTACCAGCTCGGCCTGTCGATCTCGGTCGCCAAGATCAACACGGAGGGGACGCGCGTGGTCGACGTGTTCTATGTGAGCGAGGCGGACGGGACGAAGATCGCGCCCGGCAAGCGGACGCAAGAGGTCGAGGAGCGGCTCCACGCCGTGCTCCAGGGGATGGACGACGAAGGGAGTGTCGGATGAACGAGAGGTGGACAGCGCGCGCGGCGCGGGGGACGGCCGGCGCGCGGGCGGTCGTGACGTTCGTGTCGGTCGCGGCGCTCGCGGCGCTCGCGCCGTGCGTGGCGGGGTGCGGGGGAGCGCAGGAGCCGCCGCGCGAGCCGCTGTTCGCCGATCCGCCGGACGGCAGCGACGAGGCGGCCTCGCGGGGCGCGTCGTCCACCGAGCTGGACCGGGGGATCGCCTACATCAAGAACGAGAAGTACGAGGAGGCGAAGCAGCACCTCGCGCGGGCGGTCGCGCACGAGCCGCGCAACGCCGAGGCGTCGTACTACCACGGGCTCGCGTGCGAGAAGACGAACGACCGCGCGGGCGCGGAGGCGTCGTACAAGAAGGCGCTCGAGAACGATCCGAAGCTCGAGGCCGCCTCGCTGAACCTGGCGGCGCTCTACCTCGACGAGCCGCCGCGCCCCGACGAGGCGATCGCGGTGCTCACGAAGGCGCTCGAGCACGCCCCCGGCCGGGCGCCGCTCCACCAGAACCTCGGCTACGCGTACGGCCTGAAGCGCGACGTCGCGAGCGCGAGCAAGCATTACGAGGCGGCGATCAAGGCCGAGGACACGGCCGCGACCCGCTTCGCCTACGGCGCGATGCTGTTCGAGGCGAAGGAGCACGACCGGGCGGCGGCGGAGCTCAAGAAGGCGCTCGCCCAGACCGGCGACGACGTGGCGACGATCGCGACGATCGGGCGGATGCTCGGGCCGGCGGGGGCCTACGCGGACTGCGTCGCGGCGTTCGATCGCGCGATCAAGCTGAAGCCGGACGCCGAGCTCTACGTGCGCCGCGGGACGTGCCGGCACGAGCTGAAGGACGAGCAGGGGGCGCGCGCGGACTACGAGGCGGCGATCAAGGTCGACCCGCGCTTCGCCGCCGCGCACTACTACCTCGGCCTGTCGTTCCTGGCCGAGCGCAGGCCGCAGAGCGCGCTCCGGGCGCTGACCGAGGCGGAGAAGCTCGGGGGCGACACCGAGATCGGCAAGCGCGCGCGCGCGAAGGTGAAGGAGCTGAGCGCGAAGTTCAGGTGATCCGGCGATCGGGCCGGCGCGTGGCGGCCTGAGCCGCCGTCGCCGCCGGCCCTCGCGCGGCGCTCGCGCCCGCAGGTCGGGCCGGCGCCTCACGCGCGCCGGCTCACGCGCCGATCAACTCGAGGAGGCGGTCCAGCTCGTCGAGCGAGCCGTAGGTGATGCCGAGCTCGCCGCGGCCGCCGTCGTCGCGCACCTCGACGCGCGTCCCGAGCCGCCGCATGAGGCGCGCCTCCAGGTCCTTGATCGCCGGCGACTTCCCGCCGCGCTTCTTCTCGCCGGGGTCCTCGCCGCCGTCCGCGGCGGCGGCCCGGCCCTCCTTCACCTTGGCCGCCTTGATCAGCGCCTCGACCTTGCGGACAGGGAGCTTGCCGTGGACCGTCCGATCGGCGACCTCGGCCATCACCTTGTCGTTCGGCGCGCCGAGCAGCGCCCGCGCGTGGCCCTCGCTGAGCTCGCGCGAGATCACCATGCTCCGGATCCGCTGCGGCAGCCGGAGCAGCCGGAGCGAGTTGACGATGGTCGTGCGGTCCTTGCCCACCCGCTCCGCGAGCGTCTGGTGCGTGTAGCTGTGCTCGCGCAGCAGCCGGTCGAACGCCTCGGCGATCTCGATCGGGTTGAGGTCGGCGCGCTGGACGTTCTCGACCAGCGCGAGCTCGAACGCCTCCTTCGGCGAGACGTCCTTGACGACGACCAGCACCTCGCGGAGCCCCGCGCGCTGCGCCGCGCGCCACCGCCGCTCGCCGGCGATGAGCTCGAAGCCGTCGCTCCCGGCCTGCGTCCGGCGCACGATGAGCGGCTCGATGAGCCCGTGCTCGCGGATGCTCCCGGTGAGCTCCTCCAGCTCCGTCTCGTCGAAGTGCTGCCGCGGCTGCCCCTTCTGCGGGACGATCTTCTCGATCGCGCAGACGAACACGCTGCGCCCCTCGGTGCTCGGCTGCGCCGACGGCGGCGCCGGGAGCAGGGCGTCGAGCCCCCGTCCGAGCGCGCGCCGGGCGCCTTTCTGATCGGCGTTCATGATCTCGGTCGTGCGTCCCTCGCGCGCGCTCCGCCGGTGGTCGGCGGGGAATCGGCCTGTCGCTCCGCCTCGGCGGCGTCCGCGCGCTGCCGGCTGGCCGCGTCCGCCGCGGCGGGCGCGCCCTCCATGATCTCGCGCGCGAGGCTCAGGTAGCCCTGCGCCCCCTTCGACTGGGCGTCGTAGAGCAGCGCCGGCTTGCCGTGGGAGGGCGCCTCGCTGAGCTTCACGTTGCGCGGGATGATCGCGTCGAAGACGCGGAAGTGCGCCTTCACCTCGTCGGCCACCTGGTGGGTGAGCGAGTTGCGCCCGTCGAACATCGTGAGCACGACGCCCTCGACCGAGAGCCCCGGGTTGAACCCGTTGCGCACCCGGTCGATGGTGGCCATGAGGTGCGTGAGCCCCTCGAGCGCGTAGTACTCGCACTGGAGCGGCACGAGCACCCGGTGCGCCGCGGTGAGCGCGTTCAGCGTGAGCAGGCCGAGCGACGGCGGGCAGTCGAGGACGACGAAGTCGTAGCGCGCGAGCTCAGGGGCGATCGCGCCGCGCAGCCGCACCGCGCGGTCGCTCGCGTCCACGAGCTCGAGCTCCGCCGCCACGAGGTCCTGCGTCGCGGGCACCACGTCGAGCAGCGGGACCTCGGTCGCGACGATCGCGTCCTTCAGCGCCGCCTGCCCGATGAGGACGTCGTAGAGGGACACCTCCACGCTCCGGCGCCGCACGCCGACGCCGCTCGACGCGTTCGCCTGCGGATCGCAGTCGATGAGCAGGGTGCGGCGCTCCGCCGCGGCGAAGCTCGCGGCCAGGTTGACCGAGGTCGTGGTCTTGCCGACGCCACCCTTCTGGTTGGCGATGGCGAAGACCACAGGCGGAGGCTTGGAGGCGGAGCCGGGTTTGCCGGCCGCGCCCCCGTCGTTGGGCGAGGGCATCGTGCTGTGTCGCGTCCGACCCGGCTGCTTACACGACCCCCAACGGCACGTCGAGAGAAGCAGGAGCCTCGGCTCTGTTCCCCCGCTGCTCCCCCGCTCTGTTTCCCCCGCGTTGTTCCCCCCGCTTCCGCCCGCTTCCCCCCTCTCCGGCGTTCGCTCGCCAGATTGTTGGCCTGAACGGCGGGGGCGTCTACAGTGACCCACATGTCGCTTGATGTGGTCAAGGGTGATCGCGCGGCGGGGCATCCGGCCCGCGGGCGCGCTTCGAGGCGAGGCCGCTGCCTCGGGCTCGGGGGCGCGCTGCTGGCTCCGGTCGACCCGGGTCCGGTCGATCGCGTCCTTGCCCGCGCGTTCTGGTGCGACGGACGCGAGCGCGCGCCGCTCGCCCCCGCGCAGGTCCTCGTGCTTACGCCTTCGCTTCAACCCAGGTCGGCGCCTGGCCCGCGCCGCCGTCCCCCCGCGGTACGCGGCGGGCATCGGCGCTGGCAGCCCCTTGATCCACGGACGTGACGCCCAGCTTCGCCGAGCGGACCGACGCCACGACGTCGCCTCGGCAACCGTAGGAGGACAGATGCCGCTTCCCAAGTCGTATCAGAGCTTTGCGGAGTTCGAGCGGGAGATTCTCCGCCCGAGCCGTGTGGGGTTCTCGCTCGAGGACATCGTCGAGGAGGGAGGCTCCTTCGACGCTGAGCTCGACTTCGAGAAGGACCCGTTTGACGTCTCGGACGACGACTGAGCACGAGCGGGCGGCGAGCGCGGCGGACCCGCGCCCCGCGCCCTGACCCGAGCGTCCCGTCTGCATCGCAGCGCCGCGCGGCGCTGCACCTCAGCTTGCACGATCCCTCCCGGGATCCCGAGCCCCGGCGGCCGCCTCTCCGCCGGGGCTCCTTTTTTTTCAGGGAGCGTCCTGCCGGTCGTCTTGACCCCCCCGGCGACGCGTGGCACGAGTGCCGCCCTTTCAAAAAAGACCGCCATGCAAGTCAACGTCGAAAAGCTTTCTCCCGTGCTGATGGAGTTTCAGGTGGAGGTCCCCGCGGACCGGGTCCGGAGCGAGGTCGACAAGGCCTATACGGCGCTCCAGCGGACGGCCCGGGTCAAGGGTTTCCGGCCTGGGAAGGCGCCCCGCCAGGTGCTCGCGCACCTCTACGGCGGCCGCATCCACGCCGACGTCGCCCAGCGGCTCGTCGACTCCACGCTGAACCAGGCGCTCGCCGACAAGCAGGTGCAGCCGCTGTCCCAGCCGGCGATCGCCCCCACCGAGCTCCGTCCCGACGACACCTTCTCCTACAAGGCCCGCTTCGAGGTCCGGCCCGAGATCGCCGAGGTCAAGTGGGAGGGCTTCGAGGTGAAGCGCCCCTCGACGACGCCGACGGAGGAGATGATCGACGCCGAGATCACCGCGCTGCGGCGCGAGCACTCGACCCTGCAGGCGCCCGATCCGGAGCGCCCCGCGGCGAAGGGGGATGTGGCGACGATCAGCTTCACGCTGGCGGTCGGCGGCGCCCTGCACGACACGAAAGAGCAGGAGATCGAGACCGAGCTCGGCAGCGGCCAGGTCTTCAAGGAGATCGAGGACGCGCTCCTCGGGCTGACGCCCGGCCAGTCGAAGGACGTGGCGGTCACGTTCTCCGAGCAGCACTCGAACGCTGACCTCCGGGGCAAGGAGGCGACGTTCCACATCACCCTGAAGGACCTCCGCGAGCGCATCTTCCCGGAGGTCGACGACGAGTTCGCGAAGGACTGCGGCGAGGAGAGCCTCCCCGCGCTGCGCGAGTCGGTCCGCAAGAAGCTCGAGAAGGAGCTGACGCAGCGGGCGAGCGACAACGTGGCCGAGCAGCTCGTCGTCGAGCTCTGCAAGGCGAACCCGATCCCGGTCCCGCCGTCGCTCGTGGACCAGCAGGCGCAGCTCGCCGAGCGCGAGCTGCTCGCGACGGCCCGGCGCAAGGGGCAGCGCGTCGATCCGACGCCGGAGTTCCGCGCGCGCGTGCGGCTCGACGCCGAGATGAAGGTGCGCGCGGGCCTGGTCATGGCCGAGATCGCCAAGGCGAAGGAGGTCAAGATCACCGAGGCCGACCTCGAGAAGGGCTACGAGGAGCTCGCCGAGCAGACGGGCAAGAACGTCGCGAAGGTCAAGGCGGAGTACCGCGAGCCCCAGAAGCGCGAGTTGTTCGCCGGGATGATCCTCGAGGACAAGATCCTCGACATCATCGAGGCGGCGGCGAAGATCACCGACGCCGGCTGACGGCGCCGGCCGCGCCTCGAGCCGCCGCGGCGCGGGCCGCGCGCTGCGGTCGAGGCGCCGAGGCGCCGGCGCCGCGCGCGAGGTCAAGGCGCGCCGCGTACCGCGCGCGTGGTCGAGGCGCGCCGCGTACCGCGCGCCCTGACGCCCTCTCCACGCGGCGCGTCGCCTCCGATGTGTGCTGCGCCGGCGCGGCGCGTGTTCCGTGCGCCGCGCGTCGACCCGCCGACATTTCCGGTAGCCTCGGGCGCGTTCGGTCTTGCGATCGGACGCAGTCTGGCCCAGGAGTAGAGCCCCTGCCGCGCGGCAGCAACCCCCCGGAGCACCGGATGACCCGACGAGTCGAAACCCGCACCCAAGCCATCGAGTTTCTCGAACGCGAGAAGGCCTACATCCTCCCGACGGTCACGGAGGTGACCCACCGCGGCGAGCGCGAGTGGAACATCTTCAGCCGCCTCCTCAAGGACCGCATCGTCTTCATCGGCACGGAGATCGACGACTTCGTCGCGAACGCCGTGATCGCGCAGTTCCTGTTCCTCGAGAGCGAGGATCCCGAGAAGGAGATCCAGGTCTACATCAACAGCCCGGGCGGCGTGGTGACGTCGGGGCTCGCGATGTACGACACGATGCAGTACGTGCGCTGCCCGGTCTCGACGATGTGCATCGGCCAGGCGGCGTCGATGGGCGCGGTGCTGCTCGGCGCGGGCCGCAAGGGCCGGCGCTTCGCGCTCCCGCACGCCCGCATGATGATCCACCAGCCGCTCGGCGGCGCGCGCGGCCAGGCGACGGACATCGAGATCCAGGCGCGCGAGATCAAGAAGATCAAGGAGACGCTGATCGACATCCTCGTCGACGCGACCGGCAAGAACCGGGACGAGCTGGCGAAGGACATCGAGCGCGACTTCTACCTGAGCGCGACGCAGGCCAAGGAGTACGGCCTGATCGACGAGGTCTTCCCGAAGCGGAACAAGTAGGTGCCCGCGCCCCGTCGGCTCGCGGGCGCGCTCGAGCGGAGCGGAGCGCGAGAGGTCGCCGCGGCGCGCGGTCGCGCGGCGCGCGCCGCGTCTGCCTTGCCGCGCTTCCCGCGCGCGGGTCATGCCGCGGCGCGCCGCGCGGCGGGGCGCGGCGGCGCTGCGCTGACCTCGCTCGGCGCGCGGCGCTCCCCGTGGCGCGCGGCCTCGTCAGGGCGCGCGCCGCGGCCGCCATCGGGCGATTCCCCGACTTTGGCGGCAGGCTGGAGACCACCCCCGTTAGCTTGCGACGGTACGGGCACCGGACTAGAATCCGGGCGCGGCGTTTGGCTGCGCATCGCTGAAATTCTCGGGAACGGTGGAAGCCGTTCCCGTCCCAAGCTGGAGGGGTCGCGCCGGCGGCCCCCCACCTCTCGTTGAAGCGGCAGCGTCGGCAGACCGCACTGAGGGTCGAAGTGGAGAGAAGGCGGGACGATCACTCGAATGGAAATTTGAGCTGCTCTTTCTGCGGCAAATCGCAGAAAGAGGTCAAGAAGCTCATCGCGGGCCCCACGGTGTACATCTGTGATGAGTGCATCGGGCTCTGCAATGACATCATCGCGGAGGAGGTCGAGAAGGACGAGCCGTACGCGGGGTCGACCCCGGTGCCCAAGCCCGCCGACATCAAAGCGACGCTCGACGAGTACGTCGTCGGCCAGAACCGCGCCAAGAAGATCCTCGCTGTCGCGGTGCACAACCACTACAAGCGCATCGACAGCCGGGTCTCCTCGGACGACGTGGAGCTGTCCAAGTCGAACATCCTCCTGCTCGGCCCGACGGGCTCCGGCAAGACGCTGCTCGCCCAGACGCTCGCGAAGATCATCAACGTCCCCTTCGCGATCGCGGACGCGACGACGCTGACCGAGGCCGGCTACGTCGGCGAGGACGTCGAGAACATCATCGTCCAGCTCCTGCAGAACGCGGATCACGACGTCGAGCGCGCCCAGCGGGGCATCGTCTACATCGACGAGATCGACAAGATCAGCCGCAAGAGCGACAACCCGAGCATCACGCGCGACGTCTCCGGCGAGGGCGTGCAGCAGGCGCTGCTCAAGATCATCGAGGGGACGATCGCGAACGTGCCGCCGAAGGGCGGCCGGAAGCACCCGCAGCAGGATTTCCTGCAGGTCGACACGACGAACATCCTGTTCATCTGCGGCGGCGCGTTCGTCGGGCTGGATCAGATCATCCAGCGGCGCATCGGCCAGAACACCCTCGGGTTCGGGGCCGACATCAAGGCGAAGAAGGACTTCAAGCTGGGCGACCTGCTCAGCGTGGTCCAGCCGGAGGACCTCCTCAAGTTCGGGCTCATCCCGGAGTTCATCGGGCGCCTGCCGGTCGTGGCGACGCTCCACGAGCTCAACGAGGAGGCGCTCATCGACATCCTCACGAAGCCGAAGAACAGCCTGGTGAAGCAGTACCAGAAGCTCTTCGAGATGGACGGGGTGAAGCTCAAGTTCACGCGGGGAGCGCTCGTGGCCGTGGCCCGCCTGGCCCTGGAGCGGAACAGCGGCGCCCGCGGCCTCCGCGCGATCCTCGAGTCGGCGATGCTCGACATCATGTACGACGTCCCGTCCCGCACCGGGATCAAGGAGGTCGTCGTGAGCGAGGACGTGATCGTGAAGCACGAGCCTCCGCTCATCGTGTACACGAAGGAGGCGGAGCTCGCGTAGCGCTTTGCCCTGGGGGCGCGGGCAGGCGCGTCCGCGCCGGAGGCCCGCGCGGCGCGGCTCTCCGGCCCCTCCAGCATCACCCTCGACCGCGCCCGGCGCCGCTCCCCCCGTGGGGGTGCGGGCCGGGACGGCGGACCTAGAGCAGTAAACCAGGACACTCGTGACAACGCAGGCGGGGGGCAGCCCCGCCTCCCGACACTCCCGGAAAGACGGCGGATGTTCTTCAAGAACGACAGTGATCGCGGCAAGAACGCACCCGAGCGGGGCATCGTCCCGCTGCTCCCGCTACGCGACATCATCGTCTTTCCACACATGGTCTCGCAGCTGTTCGTCGGCCGCGAGCGCAGCATCGCCGCGCTCGACGAGGCGATGAACCGCGGCAAGGAGATCTTCCTCGCCGCGCAGCGGAACGCGAAGACGAACGACCCGACGCCGGACGACATCTTCGGCGTCGGCTCGGTCGGCGCGATCATGCAGCTGCTCCGGCTGCCGGACGGCACGGTCAAGGTCCTCATCGAGGGCAAGCGCCGGGCGCGGATCCGCCGTTACGTCCAGAGCGACGCGTACTTCCTCATCGAGTACGACGAGATCGCCGAGAGCTCGGTCTCGAGCGTCGAGGTCGAGGCGCTGATGCGCTCGGTCCAGTCGACGTTCGAGATGTACGTCAAGCTCAACAAGAAGATCCAGCCCGAGGTCCTGATGGCCGTGCAGGCCATCGACGAGGCCTCGCGGCTCGCCGACACCATCATCGCCAACCTGCCGACCATCAAGCTGACGGACCGGCAGGCGCTGCTCGAGATGGAGGAGCCGCAGAAGCGGCTCGAGCGTCTCATCGAGCTGATGCAGGCCGAGATCGAGATTCTCCAGGTGGAGAAGAAGATCCGGAGTCGCGTCAAGAAGCAGATGGAGAAGACGCAGAAGGAATACTACCTCAACGAGCAGATGCAGGCCATCCAGAAGGAGCTGGGCGGCGGCGAGCGCGACGAGTTCAAGAACGAGATCCAGGAGATCGAGGAGGCCCTCAAGACCAAGCGGATGAGCAAGGAGGCCGCCGCGAAGGTCAAGAAGGAGCTCAAGAAGCTGAAGATGATGCACCCCACGAGCGCCGAGGCGACCGTGGTGCGCAACTACATCGACTGGATCCTCGAGCTGCCCTGGTACGACAAGAGCGAGGAGCGTTATGACCTCGTCGAGGCCGAGAAGATCCTCGACGAGGATCATTACGGGCTGAAGAAGATCAAGGAGCGGATCCTCGAGTACCTCGCGGTCCAGGCGCTCACGAAGAAGCTCAAGGGCCCGGTGCTCTGCTTCGTGGGGCCGCCGGGCGTCGGCAAGACGAGCCTGGCGAAGTCGATCGCGCGCGCGACGGGGCGCAAGTTCGTGCGGCTCTCGCTCGGCGGCGTGCGCGACGAGGCGGAGATCCGCGGCCACCGGCGGACGTACATCGGCGCGCTGCCCGGGAAGCTGATCCAGTCGCTCAAGAAGGTCGGCACCAACAACCCCGTGTTCCTGCTCGACGAGGTCGACAAGATGTCGACGGACTTCCGCGGGGATCCGGCGGCGGCGCTGCTCGAGGTGCTCGATCCGGAGCAGAACCACACGTTCAACGATCACTACCTGGATCTCGACTACGACCTCTCCGACGTGATGTTCATCACGACGGCGAACACGCTCTCTGGCATCCCCGTGCCGCTCCAGGACCGCATGGAGGTCATCCAGCTCTCGGGCTACACGGAGTTCGAGAAGCTGAACATCGCGGTGAAGTACCTCGTCCCCCGGCAGCGGAAGGAGTGCGGCCTCGAGGACGTGACGCTCGACTTCACGGAGGGGGCGCTCCGGACGATCATCCACCACTACACGAAGGAGAGCGGCGTGCGCTCGCTGGAGCGCGAGATCGCGAGCGTGTGCCGCAAGGTGGCGCGGAAGGTCGTGTCCGACGGCAAGGAGAAGCCCGTCGAGATCGTCGCGAAGAGCGTCCCGAAGTACCTCGGGGTGCCGAAGTACCGGCTCGGCAAGCGCGAGGAGCGCGACGAGGTCGGGCTCGTGAACGGCCTCGCCGTGACCAACGTCGGCGGCGACCTCCTGCCGGCCGAGGCGACGGTGGTCCCCGGCAAGGGCAAGCTCGTGATCACGGGGCTGCTCGAGAAGGGGATGGAGGAGAGCGGGCACGCGGCGATGAGCTACGTGCGCTCGCGCCTCGACCGGCTCGGGCTCGACGGGGACGTCTACCAGAAGGTCGACGTCCACATCCATTTCCCCGATTTCGTCCGCAAGGACGGGCCGAGCGCCGGCGTCACCATGGTGACGGCGCTCGTGAGCGCGCTGATGAAGGTGCCGGCGCGGCGCGATCTCGCGATGACGGGCGAGATCACGCTGCGGGGTCGTGTGCTCCCGATCGGCGGGCTCAAGGAGAAGCTGCTCGCCGCCCACCGCGGCGGCATCGCGACCGTGATCCTGCCGAAGGAGAACCGGAAGGACCTCCGGGACGTGCCGCGGCGGGTGCTCAAGTCGCTGCGGCTCGTGCTGGTGGAGCACGTGGACGACGTGCTCCGGGAGGCGCTCGTGCTGCCCGAGCCCGAGGCGATCTTCGGGCCGCCGAAGGGGGTGCTCGAGTACCGCGACGGCGAGCTCGTGACCGAGGACGCCCCCGTCAAGCCCGCGCCGGCCGCGACGGGCGAGCCGACGCCGGCCGCGCCGGCCGCGCCGCCTGGAGCGTGACCGCCGGCGCGCCCGGCGCGGACGGATAGAGGCTGGCGGCGGGCGCCGAGACGCATTAGCTGGCGTCGCGATGATTCGACGCGCACTGATTTCGGTATCGGACAAGACGGGGCTCTTGCCGCTGGCCAGGCGGCTCGCGGCGAGGGGCGTGGAGATCCTCTCGACCGGGGGGACGCAGCGGGCGCTCCTCGACGCGGGGGTGACCGTGATCGGCGTGGAGGCCTATACCGGGTCTCCCGAGGTGATGGACGGCCGGGTGAAGACGCTGCACCCGCGGGTGCACGGCGGCATCCTGATGCGCGGCGCGATCGACGAGGAGGATCTCGCGCGCCTCGGCGGCCAGCCGATCGATCTCGTGGTCTGCAACCTCTACCCCTTCGAGGCGACGGTCCGGAAGCCGGGGGTCACGCACGACGAGATCATCGAGAACATCGATATCGGCGGCCCGTCGATGGTGCGGAGCGCGGCCAAGAACCACGCGCGCGTGGCGGTCCTGGTCGATCCGGCCGACTACGACGCCGTGCTCGCCGAGATCGAGGCGTCGGGTGGGCTGTCGAGCGCCACGCGGCGGCGGCTCGCCACGAAGGCGTTCGCCCACACGGCAGCCTACGACGGGATGGTGGCCGGCTACCTGTCGTCGCTCCCGGAGGACGGCGAGCCGAGCGCGGCGGAGCGCGAGGCCTATCCGCGCTTCTTGACGATCGCGCTCGAGCGGGCCTATCCGCTCCGGTACGGCGAGAACCCGCACCAGTCGGGCGCCTTTTACCGCGAGCGGGGCGCGGCCCAGGGCTCGCTCGCGCTGGCCGAGTCGCTGGGCGCGGGCGGCAAGGAGCTCTCGTTCAACAACCTCGTCGACGTGGACGCGGCGTTCGACGCCGTGCGGGAGTTCGCCCAGCCCGCCGCGGTGGTCGTGAAACACACGAACCCCTGCGGCGTGGCGACGGGCGACGACCTTGCGAGCGCCTACCGGACGGCGCGCGAGGCGGACGCGCTGAGCGCCTTCGGCGGGATCGTCGCGCTGAACCGCGAGGTGGACCGGGCGGCCGCCGAGGTGCTGATCGAGACCTTCCTGGAGTGCGTGGTCGCTCCCGCGTACACCCCCGAGGCGCTCGAGGTGCTCCGGACCAAGAAGAACCTCCGGCTCCTCGCGACCGGCGCGCTCCTGCCGGCGGACCACCGGGAGATCACGTGGAAGCGCGTGGGCGGCGGGCTCGTCGTCCAGGACCGCGACGCGACCGCGGCCGGCGAGGTGCGCGGCGGCAAGGTCGTGACGAAGCGGGCGCCCAGCGAGCAGGAGATCGAGGCGCTCGAGCTCGGCTGGCGCGTGTGCAAACACGTGAAATCCAACGCGATCGTGCTCGCCGTGCCGGGGCGCACGGTCGGGGTCGGGGCCGGCCAGATGTCGCGGGTCGAGAGCGTGCGTATCGCGTGCAGCAAGGCGGGCGAGCGTGCTCGCGGGAGCGTGCTCGCGTCGGACGCCTACTTCCCGTTCCCGGACGGCCTGGAACTCGCCGCCTCCCACGGGATCACGGCGGTGGCGCAGCCGGGAGGCAGCGTGCGGGACGCGGAGGTGATCGCCGCGGCCGACGCGGCGGGCGTCGCGATGGTGTTCACCGGGGTCCGGCACTTCCGTCACTGAGGTGGTCCGGCGTCGTCCCGGGAGCGATCGAGCTGGACGATAGAGACGGGAAAGCAGCAAAAAAACTAGTAATTTCGATGGTTTGCTGCCCTCCAGTCGCCATGTAGCTCACTCCGGGCGAAAGCGACCATCACCTCCCGGAGGAGGACGCGCTCGTCTCGCGCCGGCCCTCGTCACGGCGGTCCTCCCCCGCGGCGGCCCTTCCTGCGCGGAAGGAAGGCCGTGCCGCGCTCGCAGAAAAGTTGACCCGGCGGCGTTGACTGTGATGATGGTCAGCGCTGCGCCCGGGGGAAATCGCTGTGCGTGGCGCGAAGGAGCGAGCTGTGAGCGGAATCAGCGAAACGTGCAGCGTTTGCGGGAGCGGATTCGAGGTCCAGTTCCGGTATCAGATGGAGGAGAAAGACGGCGGGTTCTCCTTCTTCTGCTCGCAGAAGTGCCTCGAAAAGAGCCAGCTCGGCGGCGAGGGCGGCGCCGCGCTCGCGACGTGCGACGCGTGCGCGAAGCGCTTCACCCCTGATCTCGTGTCGCAGGTGCTCTACGTGGCGGGGCGGCGGCGCTACGCGTGCTCGATGGGGTGCCGGACGCAGCTCGTCCGCGAGGCGAACGGGGTGCGGCTCGGGGAGATCGCGGCCGCGGCCGCGATGCCGGCCGAGGGGCCGCCGGAGGACGCCAGCGAGGCGCCGCAGGCAGCGGGGAGCCCCGCCCGCGGCGCCGCGGAGGCCCGCGCCGCCGGGGCGGAGGGCGAGCCGGCGGCGGCCGCGGCGCCGGCTGCGCGGGGCGCGGCGGCGGTGCCCCCCGCGGCGGCCGCGCCGACGGAGCCCGCGGCGGGGCCGGCAGAGGCCCGCGCCCAGGGGGCGGTCGCGGTGTCCGTGTCGCCGACCGTCGGCGGGGCGAAGCGGCAGGCGCAGCCGCCCCAGCGACCGGCCGGGGTGCCGCGGTATCTGGCTGTGTTCAACCACAAGGGCGGGACGGGCAAGACGACCACCGCGGTGAGCGTGGCGGCAGGGCTCGCGGCCCGCGGAAAGCGGGTGCTGCTCGTCGACACCGACGCACAGGGGAACGTCTCGGTCTCGCTCGGCGCGGGCGCGGAGCGGTCGCTCTACCACGTGCTCGTGATGGGCCTCCGGGTCGCCGATGCGACCAGGACGGTACGCCCGAACCTGGATCTCCTGCCGTCCAACGAGACGCTGGCCGCGGCCGAGCTCTATCTCGCCGGGCGGCAGAACCGGGACCGCGTGCTCTCGGAGCGGCTCTCCGCCGCGGCGGCCGCGTACGACTTCGTGGTGCTCGACTGCTCGCCGAGCCTGTCGCTGATGAACCAGAACGCCCTGGTGTTCGCCGACAGCGTGCTCGTCCCGGTCGCGTGCGACTACCTGTCGCTCGTCGGCGTCCGGCAGGTGATCAAGACGGTGAAGAACGTGAACGCGCTGCTGCACCACCCGGTGCAGATCTGGGGCGTGCTGCCGACCTTCTTCGACGGTCGCGCGAAGATCGCGCGCGAGGCGGTGGGCACGATGAAGCAGCACTTCGGGGAGCGCTGCCTCGCGCCGATCCGCCAGGCGATCAAGGTGAAGGAGGCGCCCGCGCAGGGACAGACGATCTTCGAGTATGCGCCGGGGACGCCGGCGGCGGACGACTATCTCGCGGTGGTCGATCGGATCATCGAGAGCCGCGAGCGCGGCGTGACCGGCTCGGAGGCGGGGGTGCTGCGCGACCCGGCCTCGTGGAGCATCGGCCGGGCGAACCCGGCGACGGAGCGGCCCGGCGCCGCGGCGGCGGGCGCATGAGCGGACCCGCGAAGGCGGCGTCCCGCGCGGTGCGAGTGCGACCCGCGGACGCGGAGTCCCGCGCGGCGCGACCCGCGGACGCGGCGCCCTGAGGGGTGATGGAACCCGCAAACGCGGAGTCCTTGAGGGTGGAGGGACCCGCAAAGGCGGAGTCTTGACCAGGCATGGATCGGGAGGAAGTTATGAAAAGCGAAGGCGAGCTCGGGGGCGCCGCGCGGGCGCTGCTCGATCGCGACGAGGTGGAAGGGGTTCTGTCGGGGGCGTTCTACGCGCCGGCGGAAGCGCCTCGTTCGTGCGCGAGGAGCCGCGCGGCCGGCGCCGCGTCCGAGCCAGGCGCCGCGCCGCCGCCCGAGAGACCGCAGCACTACAAGGTGATCTGCATCTCGATGTACACCGAGGACCTCGAGCGGCTGGACGAGATGGTCAGCGCGCTCAAGGCGCGTGGGATGACGAAGGCGAACCGCAGCGCGCTGATCCGCCACGCGCTCTCCCAGGTGGACCTCGACAAGATCCCGAAGGGGATCTAACTCAGCCTTTGTAGCCTCTGCAGCGGGCGTAGCGCGGACCATCGCGGTCACGGACGGCGCCGGCGGCGGAGGCTCGACCCGGCTCTTCCCGACCCGACGAGCGCCGGGCGGGCGCGCGCCCGCTCCGGCTTCCTCGCGCGTCACGACGCCGCGAGCCCGCGCCGCCAGGCGCGGGCGGGCATGCGGCGTGCTAGAGTCGAGGCCACCATCCAACGAGAGGGACCATGGACCAGAACTACGTAGGATACGGGACCCGTTCTTCGGTGCTCCGTGCCGGCGTCGACCCGCGCGAGCGCTTCCTCGTGCGAACGTACAACCACCTGTTCGGCGCGATCGTCCTCTTTGCCGCGATCGAGGTCGCGCTGTTCAAGACGGGCGCCGCCCTGACCATCGCCAGGGCGCTGGCGGGCACGAGCTGGCTGCTCGTGCTCGGCGGGTTCATGCTCGTGAGCTGGCTCGCCACACACGCGGCGCACGCCTCCACGTCGAAGCCAGCGCAGTACGCCGCGCTGGGCGCCTACGTGCTCGCGCAGGCCATCCTCTTCGTCCCGCTCCTCTTCCTCGCGAATGCGGTCGCGCCCGGCGCGATCCAGAGCGCCGGGCTCGTCACGATGGCCGGCTTCGCCGGGCTCACCGCGATCGCCTACTTCTCCCGCAAGGACTTCTCGTTCCTGGGCGCCCTCCTGCGCTGGGGCGGCATCTGCGCGCTCGTGCTCGTCGCGGCCGCGCTCCTGTTCGGCTTCCAGCTCGGCACCTTCTTCAGCGTCGCCATGGTCGCCTTCGCCGGCGCCGCCATCCTCTACGACACGTCGAACGTCCTGCACCACTACCCCGAGGACCGGTACGTCGGCGCCGCGCTCCAGCTCTTCGCGTCGGTCGCCATGCTCTTCTGGTACGTCCTCCGCCTCTTCACCTCCTCCCGCGACTGAGCTGAGCGACGGGCGCCCGCTTCGGATACGGGCCCACCTCGGCGTTTTCGGTGCTCAGCGCACAGGAGTGCGCTTCCGCGCCGAAAACGCCGATCTGGGCCCGTCTCCTGTGCGGGCGCCCGCCGCTCTGACGGCCGTTCAGACGGGCGTTCGGTGAGCGGGAGGGCGGGGAGGGTTGCGCGGCGGCTCACAGCGGGGTCTGATGGGGGCCTGGAGGAGCTGTGAGGAAAGCGGTCGCTTGGGGGTTGGTGGGGGTCGGGGCGGTTCTGGGGGCGTGTAGGGGGGAGGACGCGGAGAAGACGCGTGAGGCGGGCACCGCCGGGGCCGCGGCGGTGACCCTGAATGCCCCGGTAGGGGCAGAACTCCTCGGGCAGCCGCTCTCGATGCGAGGGGTCAGCCTGGCGGGGGCCGAGTTCGCGGTGGATCCGTTCGGGAAGGGGAACCTGCCAGGGACGGCAGGGGTCCACTACCACTACCCGGATCCGGCGTTCTCCAAAGGATACTCGTCGGCGGACTACTTCCTCGCGAAGGGGATGAACACATTCCGCGTGCCGTTCCGCTGGGAACGCTTGCAACCGGTGCGCAACCAGCCGCTCAACGCGGCAGAGCTCAACCGGCTCAAGACCACCGTCGACAACCTGGTCGCCAAGGGCGCCTACGTGGTGCTCGATGTGCACAATTATGCCCGGTATGGAACGGGCGTGCTCGGCGCGGAGGTCCCGGTCGCGGACTTCGCCGAGTTCTGGGGGCGGCTCGCGGTCGAGTTCAAAGGGAACACGAAGGTCGTGTTCGCCCTCATGAACGAGCCGCACGACATGCCGACCGAGGTGTGGATCGAGGCGGCCAACGCGGCGATCGTGTCCATCCGCAACACGGGGGCGACGAACCTCATCATCGTCCCTGGAAACGGGTGGTCGGGGGCCCACAGCTTCAACGCGACCTTTTACGGGACGTCGAACGCGGAGGCGCTCCTCAAGATCGTCGACCCGAAGCAGTACGTCGCGTTCGAGGTCCACCAGCACCTCGACGGCGACTCGTCGGGGAAAGCCGCGACCTGCGTCAGCGAGACGGTCGGGGTGGAGCGGCTGCAGGTGTTCACGGAGTGGCTCCGGAAGCACAAGAAAAAGGGTTTCCTCGGAGAGTTCAGCGGCGGCTCGGGCGCGGTGTGCCTTAAGGCCATCACCAACGTCGTGGTCTACCTCGAGCAGAACAAGGACGTTTACGTGGGCTGGACCTACTGGGCCGCAGGGCCCGCCTGGGGGAGCTACTTCACCTCGCTGGAGCCGAAAGACGGCGTGGATACCCCGCAGATGATCTCGCTGCAGGCCCACCTGTCGGCGTCGGTGAAAGCGTCGGTGAAGTAACGCGCCGTCCGGCGAGCCAGGGCACGGACGCGGCGCACACCGCCGGGGCGCACGCGCGCCGGGGCGCGCTGCGGACGTCAGGCGCCGAAAAGGCCGTCCAGCGCCCGTATCAGCGAGAAGAGCAGCAGGCCGGTGAGGACGAGGACGCTCGCCAGCACGAAGAACAGACCCGCATAGAAGCGGAGATCGGAGGGCTGCGCGCCGCCCTGGCTGCGGGCCGCGAGGTGCGCGTGCAGCAGGCCGAGGTTGCGCGCGTTCGCCTTGTACGCCGCGTCGAACAGGTCGCCCACGAGGGGCACCGTGCCGATCAGCGTCTCGATGCCCACGTTGAGCACCATGCGCAGCAACGTCGAGGCGGGGAGACGGTAACGCGTCGCCGCGAGCACGATGTAGAGCGATAACCCGAGGCCCACGAGATCGCCGACGCCAGGGATCAGGCCGATGACCGCGTCGTAACCGACCCGGTACCCGACCCCGGGAATGCGGATGGAGTTGTCCAGAAAGTGCCCGAGCCAGGTCAGACGCTTCAGCCGTTCGTCTTCGGGCGGAGCGGTCTGCAGCGTCGTGAGGGGCGTGGCAGGCATGAGGGATGGACCGCTTGGCAAGCCGCGTTCCGATCTCTGGTAATGCACTTCGCGGGCCCCTTCAACCGCGATGCCCGGAGAGACACACGGAGAGCGGCCGCCCGACGGCCCCTGCGCTCGGGCGGCCAGGCATATGCGTTGCTTTGGCGGACGTCATGGACAACGTAGGGTTCTCGGGGAGCGCCGGGCGATCTCGCCCCGCGGAGATCGTCCTTCTGGGACAGGCGGCAGGGCTCGGGCTGGTGACGGGGATGCGCTCGATGCTGGGCGTGAAGATCCTCGCGGCCACCGCGCGGCGCGGCGCGTTCGACGGGGAGACGGGGAACTTCTGGCACCTGCTCCGGTCGCCCGTCACCCAGCGCGTGCTGAGCGTCCTCGCGGGCGGAGAGTTCCTCATGGACAAGCTGCCGAACGCGCCGAGCCGCCTGTCGAAAGGCCCGCTCGCGGGGCGGCTCGCGATCGGGGCGCTGCTCGGCGCCGCGGTCAGCGCCCGCAGCCCCCACAGGAACACCCGCGTCGCCGGCGCCGTGATCGGCGCGGCCGCGGCCGCCCTGGGCGCGTTCGTCGGGAACCGCGCCCGCACGCGGGCAGACCGCGGCGCCCGCAGGGGCGAGACGCGGGTGCCGTCCCCGGTCTTCGGCCTGATCGAGGACGCCATCGCGTTCGCCGTGGGCATCGCGGCGGCGCGACGGTAGCGGTCGAGGACGCGGAGGGGCGGGACAGAAGGCGGAAACGCGGGTGCACGCGCCGGAACAGCACGGGAGCCGCCGGCGCGCGCACGTCGCATCCTGCCACAGCGGGGCGACGCTGCCGTTGCGGCGCCGGCGCGGCGATCCATGCTGGCGCCCTGCCATGCCGACCAGGCCGCGCTCCCCCGCCCGACACCCCGGGCCGCGCCGCGCGCCGCTCGGCGCCGCGGCCGCGGCCGCCGTCGCGCTCGTCGGAGCGCTCGGCGCAGCCCCGGCGCGCGCGCAGGGGCTGTATCAGTCGGCGCTGCTCGGCGGGCGCTCGGCGCTCATGGGAGGCACCGGGGTGGTGCTGGGCGTCGACGGCGCCGCGCCGTTCCTGAACCCGGCCACGATCGTCCGCATCGAGGACCGGAACATCGCGTTCTCGTCGAGGTTCTTCCGCTACGCGCACCGCACGCTGCACGCGTGGCACCAGCCAGGTCCGGTCGACATCGCGCGGTACGGCGATCTGCAGCTCGACGGCGCGACGGTGAACGACCACGGGCTGCGCACCTTCCCGGACTCGACCTGTTACTTCTTCGACCTGAGGCGCGGCGCGCGCGAGGGCGCCTCGGAGCGGACGCCGGTGGGCCGCCAGGCGCTCGCCGCCTGCCTCGGCAAGACGGAAGAGAACGAGTTCGGGTTCGACGCGCTCGCGTTCTCCGGGGAGTCCGCCGGGCGCCGCGTGAACCAGGCGCAGACGCTCCGCTACGAGTGGGGCCGCTTCAGCGCCGGCCCCTCGTGGAGCTACAGCGCGACGGATCGCCTCGCGGTGGGCGCGTCGCTCTCGGTCGTGCGCACCCGGTTCACGAGCTCGCTGGCCGTCTCCAGCATCGTGGACGACACGGCGACGCGCTCGGCGACCAGCGCCACGTTCCAGTCCGCGCTCTCGGGCGACTCGTGGGACGTGCTGGCGCACCTCGGGGTGACCTACCGGCTGACCGAGGTGTTCTCGGCCGGGCTCAGCCTGCGGACGCCCAGCCTCCACGTCTTCGACTCGCTCGACGCGAGCTACCACGACACGCTCGCGGGCGAGACGGCATCGGTCCGCCAGTGGGCCGCAGAGGGGGAGTTCGTGGCCCCGTCGCCGATGCGCCTGGCCGCGGGCGCGAGCGCGGAGTGGAGCCGGGTGCGGCTGGAGCTCGACGGCTTCCTCTACCTGGGCCAGCGAGAGCTCGCGCGGGTCGTCGTCGACCGGGAGGAGGTCGCGATCCAGGGGGGAGCGACGGCGCAGCGGACGAAGAGCCGGCTCCGCATCGCCGAGGAGGCCGCGCCGATCGTCAACGTGGCGCTCGGCGCCGAGGTGTTCCTCACGCGCGACCTCAGCCTGATCGGCGGCGTCGTCTCCGATTTCAACCCGCTCTCGCGGCTGCGAGGCCCCATGTCGGCCGAGTCGAGGCTCTTCCTGGAGCGGATGAGCGGCATGCACGCGGGGCTCGGGATGGTCTCCTATACGCGGTACGGCGATCTCGTGTTCGGGGCGCGCTTCGACTACGCCGCGGGGCAGATGGCCGCGGTGAACGCGTTCTCGTCGCCCCTGCAGCTCGATCCGGTCGACGCCCGTGAGTTCGGCGCGACCCTGGTGCTCGCCGGGCGGATCAGCCTGCGCTCGGTGGAGACCACCGCGCGTGAGCTCGGGGAGGCCGTCGAGGGATCGGCGCCCTCTCCGGCCGAGCGGCGCACGCCGAGGGAGCCGATGAAGGCGCCCGCTCAGGAGGACTGAGCCGCGGCGCTGCCGGCGGGCGCGCCGGCGGACGAGGGCCGCGGCGCGTGCGCGTCATCAGACGCCGGCGGAGGCGACGAACTCGGCGACGAACGGCGAGGCCGGGCGCTCCCGGAGCTCCGCGAGGCTGCCCACCTGGACGATGCGGCCCGCCTCGAGCACGGCGACGCGCCCCCCCATCGCGGCGGCGTCCGCGAGGTCGTGCGTGACGACCAGCGCCGGCAAACCGAGCTCTCTCAGGTACCCGGCGACGAACGAGCGCACGTGCCGCCGGGCCCCGATGTCGAGCGCCGCGAGCGGCTCGTCGAGGAGCAGCGCCTCGGGCCTCGCCGCGAGCGCCCTGGCCAGCGCGACCCGCTGCCGCTCGCCGCCGGACAGGCCCGCCGGGCTGCGCCGGGCGAGCTCCGCGACGCCGAGGCCCCGGAGCGCCGCGAGCGCCGCGCCGCGCCGCGCGTTCGCGGGCTGCTTCGGGTCGCGGCAGGCAAGGGCGAACTCGACGTTCTCGAGCGCCGACATGTGCGGGAAGAGGCCGTAGTTCTGGGGCAGGTACCCGAGGCCGCGCTCCTCCGGCGGCAGGTTGGTCCCGCGCTCCGCGTCGAAGAGCGCGCGCCCGTTCAGCAGGATCCGGCCGCGGCGCGGGGAAAGGACGCCGAGGACCAGGTGCAGGAGGCTCGTCTTGCCAGCCCCGTTCGGCCCGACGAGGACGAACGGGCCGTCCTGGATCGCGATCTGCGCCTCGATCGAGAGCCTCCCGAGCCGCGCCTCGACGGTGATCTCGAGCATCACGCCCTTCACGCGCCTTCGCGCCGCTCGTCGCGCCCATCACCCCAGCGCTCCGGCCGCTCGTCGTCGCGCTCCCCGCGCCGCGACAGGCGGGCGGTCCCGCCGCGGACGAGGAGCAGGAAGGTGAACGCCGCGAGCACGAGCACGAGCGACAGGGACTGCGCCACGCGGAGATCCGACTCCAGCGCCGTGTAGATCGCGAGCGGCAGCGTCTGCGTCTTGCCGGTGAGGTTGCCGGCGAACATGAGCGTCGCGCCGAACTCGCCGAGCGAGCGCGCCCAGCTCATGGCGGCGCCGCTCACGAGGCCGGGCGCGGCGAGCGGCAAGGCGACGCGGAGGAACACGCGGGCGGGGGAGGCGCCCAGGCTGCGCGCCACGGTGATGTAGTCCTCGCCGACGCGGCGGAAGGCGCTCGTCGCCGCCTGCACGAAGAACGGCGCCGACACGAAGGTCTCTGCCATGATCACCGCCGCGGTGGTGAACGCGAGGGACCAGCCCTCGGGATAGATCCACCGGCCGAGCAGCCCGCGGCGCCCGAAGGCGAGCAGCATCGCGACCCCCGCCACCGCCGGCGGGATGACGATGGGGAGCTGGAGGAGCGCCTCGACGGTCCGCGGGATCCGGCCGGCGCGGCGGGCGAGCAGCCACGCGAGGGGTGTCCCGAGCCCGACCACGAGGGCGAGGGTCACGCTCGTGGTGAAGAAGCTCAGCTTGAGGGCGGAAAGCGCGAGCGGGTGCCGCAGCCCGGAGACGAGATCGGACCAGCCCGTCGCCGTGAGCAGCCCGAGCAGCGGCAGCATCAGGAACGCGAACAGCACGCTCGCGGCGCCCGCCATGAACGTGCGCCAGAGCCTGCCGCCGAGCGAGGCGCTCCGGGACGCCGCGCTCACTCGGGGGCCCCGGGGCGCCCGGCCCCGGCGCCCGAGAAGCCGGATCGCGCGAGGATCTCCTGCCCGGCGGGAGACGTCACGAGATCCACCCACGCGCTCGCGAGCTCCGGGTGGGGCGCGGAGGCGACGACGGCGATCGGGTACTCGGCGAGGACGTTCACCTCCGCCGGGATGGGGACGATGTCCACGCGGTCCTGGGCGGTCGCCGCGTCGGTGCGGTAGACGATGCCCGCGTCGGCTTCGCCCAGGCTGACCTTGGTCAGCACCTGCCTGACGTTCAGCTCCCTCGAGACCACGCGCGCCTCGACCTTCGCGCGGAAGTCGGCCCCGAGCTGCCGGGAGGCCTTGTCCAGGATCTGGAGCGAGTACCCCCCGATGGGGACCTCGGGCGCGCCGAGGACGATCCGGGCGGCGCCGGGGAGGTCGGCGAGCGTCCGGATCGCGGGCGAGCTGCCCTTGGCGACGATGACGACCGGCTCGTTGCGGGCGAAGACCACCGGGGCCTCGACCTTGCCCGCGGCGCGCAGGGCCTCGATGTGCCGGCGGTCCGCGGAGGCGAAGATGTCGGCGGCCGCGCCGTGCTCGAGCTGCGTCCGCAGCTCCTGGCTGCCCGCGAAGTTGAAGGAGATCTCCGCGGCGGGCCGGCCCTTCTTGAGCTCTTCCGCGAGGCGCTCGAAGCTCTCGCGGAGCGACGCCGCCGCGAACACGACGAGCTGCTGGTCCTTGCCCGCGCCCGGGGCGTCGTGCGCGCCGGAGCCCTTGCACGCTGCGAGCAGGGACAAGGCGAGCCCGACGAGGCACGCGGCGAGCGCCGCGCGGCGGCGGGCGAGGCGCTCTCCACCGTCGGGGCGGGTTCGGTCATGGGCGGGCATGGGCATCTTCCTTCCCTTCTCGACGGGGGCTGCGTTCGGAGGTGGAGCGCGTCATGGGGCGGCGTTCAGCGTGGCCACGCGCTGGCCGCTGGCGCGGACGTCGTAGCCGAGGGCAGAGAGCTCGCGCCGGAACGCCGAGGACGTCATCGCGTCGAAGAGCCGCGCGAGCCTCGGATCGTCGAGCCCGTCGCTCGGCAAGGCGAGGTCGAAGCGCTCCTCGGCGAGCGGCACGAATTCGATGTGGAAGGCCATCGCCGCGTCGCGCGTCGCGAACCCGACGTCCGCGGCGCCCATGGCGATGGCCTGCGCGACCTCGAGCGGTCCGCTCGCCTGGACCGCCGCGGCGGCCGCGACGCTGGCCGGAAGCCCCGCGCGGCGCAGCTCGCTGTCGAGCAGGCGCCGCGCGCCGGACCCCGGCTCGCGCGCGACGAGCCGGAGCCCGGGGCGGCCGAGGTCCGCGACGCCGAGGATGTGGTGGGGGTTGCCGGGGGCCACGAGGAGCCCCGCTTCCCAGTGGGCGAGCGCGACGAGCGCGACGCTGCGCGCGCCCACATGGCGGCGGACGTCCGGCAGGTTCTCCTCGCCGGTGCGGTCGTCGACGAGGTGGACGCCCGCGACGTGCGTCCGGTCGCGCGAGAGCGCCTCGAGCGCCTGCGTGCTCGATCGCGCGAGCCACAGGAAGCGCCCCGGGCCGCGGCGGCGGTTGAGGCGGTCGGCGAGCAGGCCGAGCGCCGGAGCGCAGCCCATGACGACCACGTTCTCGCGCGCGTCGCTCGCCGGACGCAGCAGCTCGACGCTCGCGCGGCCGCGGCGCGCGCGCGAGGCCAGGGCGTCCGCGGACAGATCGACGCCGCGCCGGTCGAGGGGGTAAGAGACCCAGCGCCCAGCGAGGTAGGCGAGCGCGACGCGCCCGGACGACGCGCTGGACTCCGGCTCGACCGCGACGCGCTCCGCCGCGCCTGCTCCCTCGAAGAGATCCTCCACGCGGCAGTCGAGCGCGCGGGCGAGCCGCAGCGCGACCAGCACGGAAGGCGTCGCGCGCCCCGCCTCGATCGCGCCCACGCTCTGGCGGGTGAGGCTCGCCGCGGCAGCGAGGTCGACCTGGGAGAGCCCGCGCTGCTCGCGCAGCGCCCGGACCCGGTTGGCTGCGGCGGCTGTCATGACGCCTACGCTTTACATCATGGAAGGCATACTTGTCATGCGCAGCGCCACGCCGCCCTCGGAGCCGCTCGTCAAGCGCCGGGGCGAGACGGCAGCGCGCGCTTCCGCCCCGCCTCGACCCGCCGCCGCGTTCACGTCGATCCTGCCGCCCGAGCGCGTGTTCCGGGCGCGTCGGCGAGCGCCTCCAGCTCGGCGAGCGCCTCCAGCTCGGCGAGCGCCTCCGGCTCGGCGAGCGCCTCCACCTCTCGCTGCTCCCCTGCGCGCTCGAACGCCGCGAGCGCCGCCGGCGCGACCGCGGCGAGCCACCGCCGGCTCGCGGCGTCGACGCGCAGCTCCTCGCGGAGCCGATCCACCTCGCCCGCGCCGGCGGTCCCCGGGCTCGCCGCTGCGCGGCATACGTCCGCGAGCAGCTCGTCGCGCGCGGTGAGCGGCACGTCGGCGTCCCGCTCGGTGAGGCGCGCCGCTCCGGCGACGTCGCCCTCCCGCGCCCGCAGCGCCAGCGCGACCCGGAGCCTGGCCTTCTCGAGGAACGGATACGACGGGTACCGCTCGGCGAGCAGCGCCATCTCGGCGCGCGCGTCGGCGGTCCGGTCCATCGCCGCGAACAGGAACGCCCGCTCGGCCAGGAGGCTCGGCAGCAGGATGTCCGCCGCCATGGCCCGCGCCGCCTCGGTGCTCAGCCGCGCGAGCCCCGACTCGCACGCGGCCAGCGCCGCCGGAAGATCCCCCTGCCGCTCCGACAGCTCGGCGAGCGAGAGGTGCGCCTGCGCCGCGGTGATGGGCGCCGTGCTCCGGGCGAGCGCCGTGAGCTCGTCGCGCCCGCGCAGATCCTCACCCCGCGCGAGGGCGACGTGGGCGGCCACGAGGCGGCGCGAGAGCTTCCCCCCGCGCACCACGTTCACGACCAGGATGCCCACGAACAGCACGACCGACAGCACCGGGACGAGCCACAACGCGTCGAGCGGGCTCGAGCGACCGGAGACCGGCTCCGTCCGGAGGGGCTCGACGCCGGGCGCCGCGGGCGTGGTGCCCAGGAACTGCCAGAGCGCCAGGAACATCACGATGAGGACCGCCCAGAGGGCCACGAGGCGGCCTGCCGCCTTCGTCACCGGCCGGCGATCGTGGCCGGCGCGCCCCTCCGCCGCGGCGCGCGCGGGCGCGTCCGCGCGCTCGACCTCCGCGCGCGCCAGCTCCTCCAGCCCGGCCGCGGCGCGCGCGGGCGCGCGCACGAACGGCGCCGCGCCGGGCGAGAGGCGCGCCGCCCAGTCCGGGAGGGAGAGCTCTCCGGCGGGCTCGGCGTCGCGCTTCGCGCCCGTGCGGTAGACCGAGCTCGCCTTCGCCTTGAGCATCCGCTGGTACCCGCGGACGAGGGCGCGCTCGCGCGGGCTCGTGTGCTCGACCAGGAGCCGCCGCTCGCGGAGCAGGTGCGCCCGCAGCGCCTCCCGGTCGCCCGCGCGCTCCAGGAGGATCGCCGCCGCGAGCGCCGCGCGCGCGAGCACCTCGGGCAACGCATAAGCGCTCTTCTGGACGAGCGCGACGTCCGCCGCGGCGCCGTCGCGATCCCCGGTCGAGGCGCGGAGCAGGGCCCTCAGCGCGTGCGCCGCCGCGATCGTGCCCTGCTCCACGTGCCAGGCGAGCAGCTCGGCGCGGCGGGCGGCGGCGGCGTCGGCGCGGCGGAGCGCGCCCTCGAGGTCGCCGCGGTGCATGGCCAGGAGCGCGCGCTGGAGGTCGATGATGCGCCGGACGTAGCTCGACCGGCACGTCTCCTCGGCGTAGTCGAGCAGCGCGGAGGCGTCCTCGCGCTGGCCGGACGCGGCCAGGTTGTACGCCTTGTTGACGACCTGCGCGGAGACGCCCATCGAGCGGGCGCGGAGCCCGATCGCGAGCACCAGCGCGCCGAGCGCCCCGAAGAGCGCCCCGAAGCCGAGGGTGCTCGCCGAGAGCGCGCCCGCCGCCGCGCCGACCAGCACCAGCGCGCTGCCGAGCGCGATCTGGCGGTTCGCGATGCGGCGCGCGGCGTGAGGGGTGATCCCGAACCGGGGCGGAAGCTCTCTCGGCATGGACCGAGGGTAGGGGACCGCCGGCAGCGAGGGCCAGGGGCTTCGCGCCGCGCGCGGCGCTACGGCGCGGCGCGCGGCGGGTCGAGCGGCGCGAGGCGCACGCGCTCCTCGTAGAGCGCGCCGCCTTCGCCGATGTCCGTGGTGCGGGCGCGGATCAGCGCGTTGGCGCAGCGGCCGTCCCGGAGGTGGCCGCCCTTCGGGACGAGCGCGACGTCGCGGCGCTGCGCGGGATCGTGGCGGAGCCGCACCACCATCGCGCCGACGCGCGACTCGAGCCGGCACACGCCGCCGTCGGGCAGGCCGCCGGCGGCGTCGGGGTGGACCGTGACGACGGCCGGGCCCTCCGGGGGGCGCGCCCACTGCGACGACTGCGACTTGTCGGTGGAGAGCGCCATGAGCAGCAGCGGGAACTCGCCCGCCTCGGGATCCCCGCGCTCCTCCGGCGCCTCGGTGATGAGGTTGACGCGACCGCTCGGGGTCGGGAACTTGCGGTCCGCGAAGAGCACCTCGGCGGCCAGCGGGTTGCGCACCGGCCCGCGCTCGAGGTCCTCGAGCGTGACGCCGAAGGGCGCGAGCCGGGGCTCGGCGATCCGTCGCTTCCACGCGCGGGCGCTGCCGTCGAGCGCGCCCGCGAGGCCGACGCGCCGCGCGAGCTCCTGCATGATCTCGAGATCGCTCTTCACGCCGTCCGGGGGCGGGACGACGGGCCGGGCGACGCCGAGGTAATGGTGGCCGTAGGCCCCGAGGAGGTCGTCCGCCTCCAGGAGCGTCGTCGTGGGCAGGACGAGGTGCGCGAGCCGCGCCGTGTCCGTGAGGAAGGCGTCGACGACGACGACGAGCTCGCGCGTCCTCAGCGCCTCGGCGACGGTCTCGGACTCGGGCAACATCGCGACCGGGTTGCCCGCGGTGACCCAGACGGCGCGGATCGGGGGATCGCTCATCCGGAGCACCTCCGGTCCGAACAGCGGCTCGCAGACGGTGCGGGGCGCGGGGCGCTGCCCCTCGAACGGCGAGAGGTCGAAGGCGCCGCGCCGCTTGAAATAGAACGAGACCCCACCGCCGGGGACGCCGAGGTTGCCGCTGACCGCGGAGAGCGCGTCGAGGGCGCGCACGATCGCGCCGCCCGAGGTGCGCCGGCCCATGCCCCAGCCGACGAGGATCGCCGCGGGGCGGTCGGCGAGGCGGCGCGCGAGATCCGCGGCGGCGCTCGCGGGCACGTCGGCGTCCTCGCACCACGCCGCGACGGAGCGGCGCGCGGCGAGCGCGCGGAAGGCGCCCAGGTGATCGCAGTAGCCCGCCGCCGACGGATCGATCCACCCCTCGTCGAAGAGGACGCGGGCGACGGCCATGGCGAGCGCGAAATCGCCGCCGGGGCGGGGCTGGTAGAACGCCCCGCACAGGGAGGCGGTCCGGTGGTGCACGGGGTCGATGAGCACGAGCTCGGCGCCGCGCGCCTTGGCCTCGCGCAGCACCGGCAGGGTGTGCGGGCTCGACGTGAAGACGTTCTTGCCCCAGAGGAGGATGTGCCGGGCGTTCCGCAGGTCGGCGAGGTCGTGGCTGTCCTCCTCGCCGAAGTCGGTGAGCTGCGCGGCGTCGCCCGCGCCGGAGCAGATGTCGCCGCGCTTGACCGTGACCGGCCCGAACCGCGCGAAGAAGGCGTCGGTGATCCCCGCGAGCATCCCGAGCGAGCCGCCGCTCCGGTAATGGAAGATCGCGGCCGGGCCCGACTCGCCGCGGATCTTGAGCAGCTGCGCGGCCGCGGCGTCGAGCGCCTCGTCCCACGAGACGGGCGCGAGCTCGCCGCCCTTGCGGAGCAGCGGCGTCGTCAGGCGCGCGGGCGAGTACTGCGTCTCGAGGAAGCGCGAGGTGCGGTAGCAGAGGAAGCCGCGCGTGATCGGGTGGCTCGGGTCGCCGGCGAGGCGCACGACGCGGCCGTCCTCCACGGTGGCCACGATGCCGCACGCGTCGGGACAGTCGCGGTTGCAGACCGTCTTGCGGAGCTCCTGCACGGCGCGCCTAGTCCGCGGCGAGCCGCTCGGGCGCGTACTCCCTGGAGTCGTCGCCCGAGATCTCCTGCGCGATGGCGCGGAGCTGCTCGTAGCGCTCGCGCAGGAGCGACCAGAGCCGGTCGCGGATGTCCCTGGAGTCGAGCCGCTCCGCGGGGCGGGTGTTGCTGAGCAGCCACTTCGCCGTGGTGTTCACGCGGAGGACCTCCTCCCGGGTGATGGAGATGCGGGTGTGCACGTGGCTCCACCGGTCCAGGATGAGGCCCGTGATCGCGGCCGCGGCGTTCGCGGGATCGCCGGCGACGAGCGCGCGCCGGACGATGCCGAAGGTCTCGGGGACGATGCCGCGCGGGAAGCACACCTCGGCCGCCGCGAGCGTCGGGCGGAGCGCCTCGTAGAGCAGGTCGAGCCGCTCGGCGACCTCGGGCGGCGGCGCGTCGTCGGGCTTCATGCGCGTCACCGCGTAGTCGAGCGCCATGGCGAGCTCCGGCAGGCTGCGGATCGCGTCGAAGCGGGACTTCGGCAGCCGGCGCCGGTGGCGCGCCGGATCGCGCGTGACCGACTGCACGGCGCGCCGGACGATCGCGAGCACGCCGCTCGCGTCGCCGCGGAAGGCCTGCACGTTCGCCGCGGGGACCTCGCTCGCCGGCATCGCGTACCGCTCGTACCGCTCGCGATCCAGGCTCTCGTCGCCCCGGCCGCGCGGATCGAGGTCGGCGCCGGCGGCGGACAGGGGCGCGACGCCGGTGGTGGATAGAGGCGCGACGCCGGTGGTGGATAGAGGCGCGACGCCGGCGGTGGACGGCGGCGCGACGCCGGCGGTGGACGGCGGCTCGGCGCCGGCGGTGGACGGCGGCTCCGCCGCTTCCAGCTGCTGGGCCGGGTCGGTCTGCTGGGGCTCGCCCGCGCCGGGGCGCTCTCCTGGAGAGAGCGCCGCCTCGGCGCGCGCTTGCTCCTCGGGCCCGGACGCCGCGCCCTGCGCGGTGCTGTCGGCCTCGAGCGGGTTGGACCGAAGCGCTGGATCCCGCAGCGCCTCGAGGTCGTCTCGCGCACGCGTCATCCCGGTCATCGTACGTAAGTCAGCGCGATGGCACAAGATCCGCCGCCGCTCGCGGCCGGTGAATCGGCGCCCCGCGCGGGCGCCATGACGCGCTGCCCATGACGCGCGCCGGTCCCTCGGGCTTCGCGCGGAGCCCGGAGCCCCATGTCCGCTCCGCGCCGGGCCGCTCCGCGTGCGGCCCGGCGCGGCCCGGCGCGGCCCGGACCCGGCCGCGCCCGCCTCACCCCTCCAGCACACCCCGCCGCTCATGCCTCCAGCGCATCCCAGAAGGCGCGGAGATCGTCGGAGAGCGGCGCCTCGATGCACACGCGCGCGCCGGTGGCCGGGTGCGTCAGCTCCAGCAGCGCCGCGTGCAGGGCGTGGCGGTCGAGCTCGAGCGCGCGCCGATCCTCGTCGGTGAGCTCGCCGTCGGCGCCGCGCGCGAACATGCCCTCGTCCGGGCCGTAGAGCTTGTCGCCGACGAGCGGCAGGCCGCTCGCCGCGAGGTGGACTCGGATCTGGTGCTGCCGGCCCGTCTCCAGGGTGCAGCGGATCATCGCGTAACGGCGGCCGGTGAGGGGATCGGCCCGCCGGCCCAGCACCTCGAACGCGGTGGCCGCGGTGAGCCCGCGGCCCGGCGGCGCGACCCGCATCTTGACCTTGTAGCGGCTCTCGGTGTCGAGCTCGAGCGGCAGCTCGACCCGGAACGTATCGCGCTCGGGCGCGCCCCACGCGATCGCGATGTAGCGCTTGAGGACGCCGGTGCGCTCCTCGAACTGCGCCTTGACGGTGCGGTCGGCCTCGGGCGTGCGGCAGAGGAGGAGCACGCCGCTCGTCTCCCGGTCGAGCCGGTGGGCGAGGAACAGCCGCTCGCCCGGCCGCGCGGCCTCCATCATCTTGATGACGGTGCTCTTGTGGTACCGGGCCGTGGGGTGCACCGGCAGGCTCGGCGGCTTGTTGACGGCGAGCAGCGCGTCGTCCTCGTGGAGGACCGGGATCGCGGTGTCGGGCGCCTGCTCGTCCCACGGCGCGCGCCAGAGGAGGATGCACTGCTCCGGCCGGACGCGGTCGCTGCCGCGCAGGCGCCGCGCCTCGGGCGAGTAGGCGCCGCGGGCGACGATCTCGGCGGCGCGCGTGCGGCTCGTGCGCTTGAGCTGGCTCTGGACGAACCGGTCGAGCCGCATGCCCGCGGACTCGGGCGGCACGCGCAGCACGGTGACGACCGACCCTTCCGGCACCTCCGGCGGGCGCACCACCTGCGTGCCGCGGCCGAAGGGGCCGGTCGTGCCGGCGAGCTCCCGCGCGCTGATCCTGGTCATGGGTCGAGGTCGCCGGAGCCTTTAGCAAAAGCGCCGGCCGGGGGCGCGGAAAACGCGGACGCCCGTTGGCGCAGCGGAGCGACGCGGCCGCCGGCGGGGCGCTGCGCCGGGGCGCGGCGGCGCGCCCGCTGCGCCGGGGCGCGGCGGCGCGCCGCTCACAGCGGGTCGATGATCTCGCAGGGGAAGTCGAACGAGATGCCCTGCGTCGCGCTCTTGAGCTGCGCGCAGGCGTCGCCGGCGAGGACGAGCTGGGTGGAGCTCTCCATGTACCAGCCGTTCTGCTCGTCGTAGGGCACGGGCGTGCCGTCGATGAGCACCTGGCCCTCGGACGCATGCTCGAGATCGACCTCGATCTCGCCCTGCAGGTCGAACGTGCAGCTCTGCGCGCCGGAGATGGCGGCGTTGAGCTCGGCCTCCAGGGCGGCCGCGTTGGTGGCGTCCGGGGTGTAGAACGTCGCGGTGCCTCCCGTGGCGGCGTACGTGCCCGCGCCCCGGTAGCAGCTGTTCTGGGTGCCGTCGCGCGGCTCGCGCACGGGCTGGCCGGCGCCGGCGTTCGCCACGTCCTGCAGGTGCTCCGCGAACGATCCCTCGCCCAGGCCGAAGACCCACGTCCCGATGCCCTGCGCGTAGGCGGACTGCACCGCGGCTACCACGTCGTCGCGCGCGCACACGGCGGGCCCGTCGTCACATCGGTCGGGCTCGCCGTCGGTGACGAACAGGATGTACTTGGGGCCGGGCTCCGGGAACTCGAGCAGCGCGGGGATCACCTCGTTCATGAACGTCGAGCCGGTGGGCGTCTCCAGCTTGCCGGGGGGCTTGACGGAGGCTGCCTCGTACGCGGCGGCGATCGCCTCGTAGTTGCCCAGCGCGAAGCCGTCGGTCCCCGCGAGCAGCGGGCACTGGTCGGGCGCGACGCCCGTGAACGTGAGGAAGCCGAAGTTCACCTTGTCCTGCAGGCTCTGCACGACGTTGAGCACCGCGGTCTGCAGCGGCTGCCAGAAGCCGCTGTCGTACATGCTGCCCGAGCGATCGACGACGATCATCACGGTCGGCGTCTGCGGCGTGAACGGGATCTCGTGCTGCTGACAGCTGCCGCCGGCGCCCCCGGTCCCGGGGTCGATGAAGCCGTCATCGCCGCCGGTGTTCGCGCTGGAGGTGCCCGGCGCGCCGCCCGCGCCGCCCGCACCGCCCGCGCCGCCGCCGGAGACGCTGGAGCCGCCCGCGGCGCCGGCGCCCTGGGAAGCGCCGTTGCCGTCATCCTTGCTGCCGCAGCTCAAGGCGACGCCGGCGGCGAGGAGGGCGAAGGACAAAGCCAGCCTGGAAAAGCTAAGTGTGCTGCTCACGAGGTAAAGATACACCGGCTGGGGCGGTATGTCTCCGCCGCGCGCGGCCCTGGCGGCGCCTGCGGCGTGGGTGGAAAGTTGCGGGGGCATCGCCGCCGTCGCCGTCCCTCCGGGCGATCACCGGGCGCGCGAGAACCCGCGGGGCGGGCACGCGCTCGGGTCGCGCAGCCCTGCGACGTCGATCGCGTGTTTCTTGAGCAGGCGGTACAGCGCGTAACGGCTCGTCAGCCCGAGCGCGCGCGAGGCGCGCGCCAGATTGCCCTCTTCCTGGACGATACACGCGCGGATCTCCTCGGCGGTCGGCTCGGACGATCGCGCGCGCAGGTCGCGCGGCGCGCCGTCGGGCTGCGGGCGGGGCGGGCCGCTCGACGCGCGGGGGCGGTCGGGGCCGCCCGGGAGCGTGAGCACGCTCCCCGTGCTGTCGGCCATGGCCTGCCAGAGCAGGCTGTCGAGCTCTCGCACGTGCGTCGCGTAGCGGCGGTGCAAGAGGTGCTCGATGAGCTCGCCCGAGACGTAATGGTCGCCGTTCTCGTGGCGGGTGAAGCGGCGCAGGAGATCAGGGCTCCTCTCCGCCGCGCGCCGGAGGAGATACCGCACGAACAAGGGGATGTCCTCGACGCGCTCCTCGATGCCGGCCACCGCGAGGCGCAGCGTCATGCGCGCGAGCAGGTCGTGCTTGAGCGCCTCCGGCGCGCGGTTCGTCGCGGCGAGGAGCCTGAAATCGGCGCGCCTCGGGTAGGCGTCGCCGAGGCGCTGGTACTCGCCGTTCGCGTCGAGCACGCGCAGGAGGTTCGCGTGGATGCTCGACGGCAGCTCGCCGATCTCGTCGAGGAACAAGGTGCCGCCGTCGGCCGCGCCGACGAGGCCTGGCCGCCCGGGGATGCCCGGGTTGGGGTAGTTCTTGATGTTCCCGAAGAGCTCGGCGTCGACGAGCCCCGGCGGGAACGTGGCGGCGTTGCGCGCGATGAACGGCCGCGCGGCGCGGCTGGAGAGGGCGTGCGCCGCGAGCGCGACCCGCTCCTTGCCGGCGCCGCTCGGGCCGAGGATCAGCGTGTGGAGGTCCGATTTCGCCGCGAACGCCACCTGCTCGCGCAGCCGCCAGGCGGCGGGGCTCTCGCCGACGAGGCCGAAGGCGTCCGCGTCGCCGAACGTCCCGAAGAACGCCTCGGGGAAGTGCCGCAGCGGGGGGAGCGAGGGCGCGCGCGCCGTGCACCAGAGCAGGAGATCGCCCTTGAGGAGCAGCGTGTCGCCCGGCGTGAGCACGCACCGGGACACCGGCGTCCCCCGGAACAGCGCCGGCGTGGGGCCGAGGCGCTCGACGTGCAGCCCGTCGCTCCGGGGGCGGATGCTGAGCTCCTCGCTCGAGAGGCCTGCACCCCGGAGCGGCAGCGTGGGCTCCAGATTCCCCGGGCGCTGCCGGAAGAACCGGACGCGCGCCTCGTGATCGCGCGCCGACGCCGGCGTCTGCCCGAGCACCTGCGGGCAGTCGAGGTGCCCGAAGTGCGCGACCTCGCCGACGCGCCACGGCTCCGCCGCGGACCAGGCGATCACCAGCGCCAGCGCCGCGTCTCCGTCGGTCGGCAAAGAAGATAACGCGGCGTCAGCGGACTCGGACATAGACCATTTCCCCGTACGAACCGATCCCGCGGAGCTGAAGCTCGATTAGAGACGGTCGGATGTAAGACAACGGACGCAGCTTAAAAGCAACACGCGTGCCAGCGATCTCATCCTTGGGGTTGCGTCGCGTGCAGCGGTCTCTCGTGGTTTCCCGAGGGCCGCGAGGCGCGAAGACCACGGCATGGCGAGCGAGGGGGCCGGATCGCCGGTCTCGAGCCGTCGGGTGATGGACACGACGGCCGGTCGTGATGGGCGCGACGGCCGGTGACGTCGGGGCGTCGGTGGCACGAGGCGGCGCGCGCGTGCTGGCACCTGGCACGATGGCACCGCGGGATGGCACACGGGTGTCCCTGCTCGGCCGGTGTCATCCCAGCGCCGCGCCGGGATACGTCGATGCAGATCGCGGCGAGGCGCCGCGCGCGCCGAAGAGGACGCCTCTCGGGCCGAAGCCGAAGAGGGCGCCTGGGGCCGAAGAGGACGCCTCTCGGACAGAGAGGTGCCCGGGCGCGCGGCGGGCAGGCAGAGGGGCCCTGCGCGCGTGCGGAAGGCGCCCCGTGCTCCGGCCGGTTCGTGCTACACACGGCGCCCGCATGGACATCCTCTTCGCTGCATCCGAGATCGCGCCCATCATCAAGGTCGGCGGGCTCGCGGACGTCGTGTCGTCGCTCTCGAAGGCGCTCCGGCTGCTCGGCCACAAGGTGACGATCGCCCTGCCGCGCTACCGCGCGCTCGATTCGAGCGGGCTGATGATGGCACGCCGGCTCACCCCGATGCCGCTCGAGGTCGATCCGAGCGTCTCGCCGGACGGGCCGATCCAGGTGACGCTCTTCGACGGGCGGCTGAGCACGGGCGTGGAGCTCGTCGTGCTCGACGTGCCCGGCTTCCACGACCGGCCGGGGATCTACGGCGAGGAGGGGCGCGACTACGAGGACAACGCGCGCCGGTTCTCGCTGTTCTCCCGCGCCGTCGTGGAGCTCGTGCGCCAGCGGGCCCGGTCGGGCTCGCCGTTCGACCTCGTGCACGTCCACGACTGGCCGACCGCCATGGTGGCGTACCTGCTCCGGCACCACCAGCCGTCGATCCCCGGCAAGACGGTGCTGACCCTCCACAACGTGGCGCACCAGGGCCTGTTCCCGCGCGAGGCGCTCGCGCCGCTCGGCCTGTCGGACGAGCACTTCCGGCCGGAGCGGCTCGAGTTCTACGGCCAGCTGAACTTCCTGAAGGGCGGCATCCTCGCCGCGGACGCGCTCACCACCGTCTCGACCACCTACGCGAACGAGATCCTCACGGCGAAGCAAGGCGAGCGGCTCGACGGCGTCCTCCGGACCCGGGCGGCCCAGCTCACCGGCATCGTGAACGGCATCGACTACGCCGTGTGGAACCCGATGACCGACCCGGCCATCATCGCGCGCTACGACGCCGAGGACGTGAGCAACAAGGGCCGCTGCAAGAGCGCGCTGCTCCAGGAGATCGGGCTCGAGATCCGGCCGGATCGGCCGCTGCTCGTGTCCGTGGGCCGGGTGGTCGCGCAGAAGGGCAGCGATCTGCTCGCGAGCGCGATGCCGAAGATCCTGAAGGGCGACGTGAGCGTCGTCGTGGCGGGCGAGGGCGACCCCGCGCTCATGGAGAAGCTCGCCGCCGCCGCGGCGAAGGCGCCGGAGCGGGCGAAGGTCCTCGGCGGCGTGAGCGAGGCCGTCGTGCACCGGCTCATGGCCGCGGCCGACCTCGTAGTGGTGCCGTCGCGCTTCGAGCCGTGCGGCCTCGTGCAGCTCTACGCGCAGCGGTACGGCGCCGCGCCGGTGGCGTGCCGGACCGGCGGCCTCGTGGACACGATCGTCGACCTCGACGCCTCCCTGGAGACGGGCACGGGCTTCCTGTTCGACAAGCCGACGGCGACCTCGCTGCTCGGCGGCGTGCAGCGCGCGGTCGCCGCCCTGACGTCGCCCCGCTGGCCCGCGGTCCAGCGCCGCATCATGCGGCTCGATCTGGGCTGGGATCGGCCGGCGCGCCGCTACGTCCAGGTCTACCGGCAGACGCTCGCCGGCTGAGCGGCCGCCCGATCCGGATCGGGCCGCGCCCCCGCGCGACAACGTGTCGCATGCCGCCGGGCGGCGGCGTCGCCTATAGCAGCGCCCGTGCTTCCCAGGACCCTCGCCGGCGCCGCGCTCGCGCTGTCGCTCGCTCTGTCCTCGAAGGCCGCGCGCGCGTCGGCCTGCTGCGGGACCGGCCACGGGGTGGGCCACTGGCTCGCCCCCTCGGAGCGCGCCGCCGCGAGCTTCGCCGTGCGCGCCTCGGAGCAGATCGGGTCGTGGACGTGGGCGCGCGATTTCGCGCCCAGGGCCGCGAGCAGCTACCACCGCGAGCTCCGGACCGACGTCGGGTGGATGGTGCGGGTGCACGAGCACGTGCAGCTCGGCATCGCCGTCCCGCTGATGGTCGCGTGGAAGGGCGCCCGGGACGGCGCGTCCTCGGGCGGGGGCGCGGGCGACATCACCGCGGCAGGGCGGATCGATCTGCTCGAGAGCGGCGTGTCCCCCTGGATCCCGGCCGCCGCGCTCACGCTCGCGGTCGCGCTGCCGACCGGGCGGCCGCAGGGCGCCTCGAGCGACCGGCTCGGCGCCGACGTCACCGGCCTCGGCGCGGCGGAGCTGCGGCCGGGCGTCGTCCTCGAGAAGTCGTGGGGCTCGCTCCAGGCGCTGCTCTCGGTCTCGGCCGGGTTCCGCACGCGCTTCCACCTCCCGACCGGCGAGTCGCTCCAGCTCGCGCCGCGCGTGCAGGTCCTCGCCGCCGCGGGGCCGGCGTGGCCCTCCGGGGTCTCGCTCGCCGTGGGCGGCCTCTACGAGATCGAGCCGTGGCCGACCCGGGACGGACGCGCCACGCCGGGCGCCACGCGCGAGCGGACAGCGCTGCTCGCGGTGCTGGCCTGCGACATCACCGCGCGCTGGACCGCGATCGGCAACCTCCAGGCGGACGTGCCGATCTCCGGGATCGGCCGCGAGGAGATCGCCTTCGCCGCGCTGTCGGCGGGCGTTCGTTACGTGTGGGGAAGGCATGATTGAACGTCGGAATTCATCGTCGGAGCAGGCGACAAGGCGGTCGGCGTCGCGACGCCGGCGTCGAGACCGCCGCCGCGGGGCGTGGGCTCGCCTCGCGGCGCCCGCGGCGCTGGCGCTCGCGGCGCTCGAGGGCTGCGCCGCGCCCGAGGCGGACGGGGCGCCCGTGAGCCGGCTGGGGAAGGTCAACTTCGTGGCGGAGCCGCTCGCCCCGCCCGCGCAGGGGGCGAACACCTTCGAGGTGCAGCTCTCCTGGCGCGACTCGGGGGAGCCTGTCGAGGGCGTTGCGCTCCGCGCGTCGGCGATGATGCCGTCGATGGGCCATCAGCCCACCGACGAGCCCAGGGTCGAGGAGACGGGACCCGGGCTCTACGAGGTGAGCGACGTGGTCTTCTCGATGCCAGGCCTCTGGGAGGTGCGTTACCGCGCCGTGAGCGCGTCGCTCCTCGACGAGGCGGCGTTCCAGTACCGGGTGGAGTAGTCTCGCCCTCGTGCAATCTCCTGCTGGTGAGACATCCGGCGCGCGCCGCGGGCGGCGCGCGCGGCGGCCCGGCCCGGCGGGGATCGCCGCCGCCGCGCTGCTCTCGATCGCGGCGCTCGCGGCGCCCGCCTCGGCGAACGGCCGCTTCCCGGCCGCCGGCCTGATCGCCGCCCACCCGAGCGATCCGTCGCGCCTCCTGGTGCGCGCCACCTACGGGCTGCTCGCGACGCAGGACGGCGGCGAGACCTGGCGCTGGATCTGCGAGCCGCTCGTCGGCTTCGGCGGCTACGAGGACCCGATGCTGGCCTTCCTCGCCGACGGGACGATCATCGCGGGGATCTACGACGGGCTCAGCGCCTCGAAGAACGGCGGCTGCGACTGGGCCTTCGCCCCGGGCGACCTCCTCGGCCGCTACGTGGTGGACCTCTCGGCCGAGCGCGCAGACCCCTCCCGCGCGGTGCTCGTCTTCAACACGGGCCTCGGCGCCGGGCGGTTCTTGACGCAGCTCTGGGAGACGAACGACAACGCCGGCACGTGGACGCGGGCGGGCGCCGACCTGCCCGACGACTTCCTCGCGCTCACCGTGGACGTGGCCCCCTCGGAGCCCTCCCGCGTCTACCTGAGCGGCCGTCTCGGCGGGCCCGACTACACCGGCGTGCTCTTCCGGACGCTCGACCGCGGTGAGACGTGGGAACAGCTCGCGATCCCGGGGAGCGACGACAGGCACCTGCCCTTCCTGAGCGCGATCGATCCCGCCGATCCCGATCGCGTCTACGTGCGGATCGACGGCGATCCGAGCGACGTGCTCGTCGTCTCGGACGACGGCGGGCAGACCTTCACCACGGCCTTCGAGGGGCAGGGCAACCTGCTCGGCTTCGCGCTCTCGCCGGACGGGGCGACCGTGCTCGTGGGCGGCGACATGGACGGGATCTGGCGCGCGCCGGCCAGCACGCTCGAGTTCGAGAAGGTCTCGGACGTGGGCGCGCGGTGCCTGACCTGGACGCCCGAGGGGCTCTTCGCCTGCGGGGACGAGTTCACCGACGGCTTCACCGTCGGCGCGTCGCGCGACGAGGGCGCGACCTTCTCCGCCCTCCTGCACCTCGACGGGCTCTGCGGTCCGCTCGAGTGCGCGCCCGACAGCGGCATGGCCGAGACCTGCACCGATCTCTGGGGCGCGACGCAGCTCTCCGTCGGCTCGCGGCAATGCGGCGGCGACGCGGGCGCGGGCGGGGGCGGCAGCGGCGAGGGCGGCGGCAGCGGCGAGGGCGGCGGCGCGCCGCCCGCGGAGGAGCCGGGCGGGTGCGGGTGCAAGCTCGGCGCGGCGGGCGCGGAGGCCGCCGCGCCGCTCGGCGGGGGCGCGGCCTGGCTCGCCCTCTCCGCCGCGGGCGCGATCTCGGCCGCGCGGCGGCGGCGTCGCGCGGCCGCGCGCCAGCCGGCGCGGGCCGGCGCGGGGCGCGCCCCGGAGGGCCGCTCGCCCGGGGATGATCGATAAGTGCTTCATAAGGACTTATGGAAGACTCCTTACGAAGACGCGGGCGGCCAGCCCCTTGCGGCGAGGCGGTCGACCAGCGAGCGCGCGGGGCCGGGGAGCTCGGGCAGACGGGCGCACGGGAGGGACGCGCCCCAGGTTCGTTTCTGGATCTCCCCCATCGCAGGCTGACGTAGACTGGGCTGCATCGGCTCCGGCCAGCGCGTGAATGTCCCAGAGAGACCTTCCCAAATCGCCGCTCGCCGCCTTTCTCCGTGCGCACAGCGCGGGGATCCTGGACGCGTGGGAGCGCGCGGAGCGGCGCCGCGCGCCGGGTGAGCGGCCCCCCGGCTTCGTCGCGCTGCGCGAGGAGCTGCCCTCGGTCTTCGAGCGCATCGCCGAGCGCCTCGACGCGGCCGTCTCCGCGGCGGTTGTGCCGCAGAGCGACGAGGAGCGCGACTCGTGGACCGGCGTCGAGTCGGTCTCGGCCGAGTTCCCGGAGCCGCTGCTCGGCTTCCGCGTGCTCGACCGGCTGCGCGACGGGTTCGACCTCGAGGACGTGACGGCGCAGTACGCGGTGCTCCGCCGCTGCGTGCTCCGGTTCCTGGAGCGGACCGGGACGCAGCCGTCGTGGCTCGAGATGACGGTGCTCCACGAGGCGCTCGACCAGGTGATCATCGACCCGGCCGCGCGCAGCGCCGCGGCGCGCGAGCGCGCGCTCGGCGCGCTCGATCGCGTGTCGGCCGAGGGCGTCGGCAGCGCGCAGATCGACCGGCTCCTCCGGCGGCTGCTCGAGGTGCTGCTCGAGTCGGCGCGGTCGGCCGACTGGGCGGTGATGCTCCTGCTCGAGGGCGAGTCGCTGCGGATCCGCGCGGGGATCGGGATCGACGAGGCGCTGTGGAGCCTGCGCGCCTACCGGCTGGCGGAGGGCTTCATCGGGCGCGTCGTCCGCGAGCGGCGCCCGGTGGCGCTGCGCTCGGCGGCGCCGGACCCGCTGGCGACCGACGCGGGCGGCGGCGCGGCGGGGTCCGAGTCGGGCGCGCAGAGCGAGCGCCCGAGCGACGCGCTGCACGCCCTCTACGGGGTGCCGCTGCTCGCGGAGGGGCGCCTGCTCGGCGTCGCCGTGATGAGCTCGCGCCGCGTGGCGGAGTTCTCGGAGGGCGACCGGCTGCTCTTCCGGAAGGCGGCGGAGCGCGCGGCCGCGCTCGCGACCCAGGCGCAGCTGCGCGAGCAGCTCGCGGCGGAGCGCAGCCGGCTCGAGGCGACGATCCAGCGGCTGCCGGTCGGCGTGGCGATCGCGGAGGGGGCGTCGGGCGCCCTCGTCCTCGGCAACCGGCGGTTCTCGGAGATCGTCCGCGGGCCCGACGAGACCCCGAGCAACGCGCCCCTCCGGACGCTGCTCAGCGAGACGGACGACGATCAGCGCGCGCGCTGGCTGCTCTTCCGGGCGCTGCACGGCGGCGAGACCGTCTCCGGCGAGGAGCTCGAGTTCGTCCGCGGCGACGGGGAGCGCCGCCGCGGCAGCTTCACCGCGACGCCCGTGCGCGACGCCGACGGGCGGATCACCGCGGCCGTCATGGTCGTCGACGACGTGACCGAGCGCCGGAAGGCGGAGCGCGCGCGCGAGCTCCTCGTCGAGGCGAGCGCGCTGCTCGCGTCGTCGCCCGACCACGAGGGGACGATCGAGCACGTGGTGCGGCTCGGCGGCGAGCGCTTCGCGGACCTCTGCGCGCTCGACCTGCTCGACGACGGCGGCGGGGCCCCGCGGCTCGTCGCCGCGGCGCGCGTCTCCGAGGCGCGGGCGATCCTGCCGAGGCTCTCCCGGCTCCCGCCGCTCCTGCTCGCCGACGGCGGCGCGTCGGCCGAGGTGATGGCCCGCGGGGAGGCCACGCTGGTCCCGCTGGTCACGGATCCGTGGCTCCAGCGGATCGCCCGCGGGCCGGAGCACCTCGCGGCGCTGCGCGAGCTCGGCGCCCGCTCGGCGATCCTCGTGCCGCTCGCCGCGCGCGGCAGGAAGCTGGGGCTGCTCAGCGTCTGGACCATCGAGCGCGAGCTCCACCACGACGACGCGGCCGTGGCCGCGGAGCTCGGGCGCCTCGCGTCGCTGGTGCTCGAGAACGCGCGGCTCCACCGCGAGGCGGCGCGGCCCCGGTAGTTCAGTTATGACAACGCAAGAACAGGAACGTCCTCTCGCTGTGCTCGTCGGGGTGCAGCTCCCCGGCGTCGACGATGTCGAGCACGCCGCCGATCTGGCCGAGCTGGGTCGCCTCGTGCAGACGCTCGGCTTCGACGTGATCGCGACCGTGTCGCAGCGGCGCAGCGCGCTGGCGGCGGCGGCGGTGCTCGGCGAGGGCAAGCTCAAGGAGCTCGCGGAGCTCACGGGCGGCAGCGGCGTCGTGCCCTCGAGCGCGCCGGAGCGGAAGAACAAGGCGCGCGCGCGCCGGCAGGCAGAGGCCGGCGAGGGCGCGGAGGACGGGGGCGATCCCGGCGAGGAGGGCGATCTCGACGAGGGCGACCTCGGCGAGGGCGACGAAGGCGCCGCGGCGCCGGGCCGGGGGGACGGCGAGCGGGGGGCGGTGCGGCGGGCGACGATCGTGGCGGTGGACCACGACATCTCGCCGAGCCAGGCGCGCAACCTGGAGCGGGCGACCGGCGCGCAGGTGCTCGACCGGGCGGGCGTGATCATCGAGATCTTCCACCGGCACGCGCGGAGCCGGCAGGCGAAGCTCGAGGTGGAGATCGCGCGGCTCAACTACGTCGCGCCGCGGCTCCGCGAGACGGGCGGCGGCGGCGACCGGCAGCGCGGCGGCATCGGCGGCAAGGGCGCCGGCGAGAGCGCGCTCGAGCTCGATCGCCGCAAGATCCGCGACCGCATCGCGGAGCTGAAGCAGGAGCTCGCGGGGGTGCAGCGCGAGCAGTCGACGCGGCGCGCGCTGCGGCAAGGGCAGCGCCGCGTCGCGCTGGTCGGCTACACGAACGCCGGGAAGTCGTCGCTGATGCGGGCGCTGACGGGCAGCGAGGTGCTCGTCGCGGACAAGCTGTTCGCGACGCTGGACACGACGGTGCGCGCGCTCCACCCCGAGGTGCGGCCGCGGATCCTGATCTCGGACACGGTCGGGTTCATCAAGAAGCTGCCGCACGACCTCGTGGCGAGCTTCCGCTCGACGCTGGACGAGGCGCTCGAGGCGTCGCTCCTGCTCTACGTGGCCGACGCGTCGGATCCGACGTTCCGCGATCAGCTCGGGGTGACGCGCAGCGTGCTCTCCGAGATCGGCGCGAGCGAGGTGCCGAGCCGCCTCCTGCTCAACAAGGTGGACCGGCTCTCGGAGGAGGAGCGGGACGCGCTGCGCCTCGAGTTCCCGGAGGCGACGCTGCTCTCGGCGAAGATCCCGGCGGACGTGGCGGCGCTGCGCGAGGCGCTCATCGCGTTCTTCGAGGAGTCGATGGTCGAGGCCGAGCTGCGCCTGCCGTACGCGAAGCAGAGCCTGATCGGGGAGATCTACGAGAACGCGCGCGTGCTCTCGGAGGAGTACGACGACGCGGGCGGCCGCCTCGTGGTGCGGGCGCACCCCGCGGCGCTCGATCGGCTGCGCAGCCTGCTCTCGCGCTGACGGGGCGGCGCGCCGGCCCAGCGTGGAGGGCGGCGCGCCGGCTCAGCATGGAGGGCGGCGCGCCGGCTCAGCGTGGAGGGCGGCGGCGACGCCTGCGGCGGCGCAGGAACACGCCGATCGCGAAGGCGACGAGGTGGAGCCCCACGATCACGCCCACGAGGATCCACCGCTGCACGTGCCGAGCCTACCACCGCGGCTGGGGATCGCGGGCGGGTACCGGAGCGCGCGGACGGATGCACGCGGGCCGCGCGTGGTACCGTCTGCATCGCCGCCCGCCTCGCCGCTCGCCCCGCCCCACGCCATGACCTCTCGCGACGCCGAGCTCCATGTGATCGTCCAGCGGGGGATCGAGGCCTACCGCGCCGGGCTGTTCTTCGAGGCCCACGAGCTGTGGGAGGTCCGGTGGCGCGACGAGCAGGACCCGGTGAGGAAGACGTTCCTGCAGGGGCTCATCCTCGTCGCGGCGGCCCTGCACAAGCTCACGAAGATGCAGAGTCCGTCCGGTGCGGTGCGCCTGCTCAACAAGGCGCACGCCCGGCTCGCGGGCGTGCCGGAAGGGACGGGCGGCGTGGCGATCGGGACCCTGCGCGGCGACATCGAGCGCGCGGCGAGCGCCATCGCACAGCGCGCGAGCGAGGGGGACACGGCGCTCGACGCCGCGCTTCTGCCCCGGATGGATGCCGCGGGCGCGATCGCTCCGTCCTCGCCCGCCGCGGCGCGTCCGCGCACGTGATCCGCTGGCCGGAACGGGCTCTGCAGTTAGATTGCGCATCTCCCGTGCGACGCAGGAAGCGCGCGCGACATCGTTTGCCTGGGTGGCGGGCGCTCGTTCAGGGGGGTGCCCACATGGGGGGATATCGTGGCAGACGGGTGCTGTGGAACCGGGATGGAGAGGACGGCGAACGTCGCGCCTCGATCCGAGGTGCCGTCGGAAAGGAGCCGCGTGGTACGGCGCAAGCAGATCTTGATCGTCGACGATGATCAAGAGATCCGGGAGATGCTCGAGATCACGCTGATGGAGGAGGGCTACGACGTCCTCTCAGCGGGCGACGGCGAGGCCGCGCTCGCCCTGCTCGACCGTCACAAGCCGAACCTCATCCTGCTCGACATGCGCATGCCGGTGATGGACGGCTGGGGGTTCGCGCGCGCCTACGCGTCGTGCCCCGGTCCGCGCGCGCCGATCCTCGTCATGACGGCGGCGGTGGACGCCGGCACATGGGCCCGCGAGGTCGGCGCGTGCGCGTCGGTGGCGAAGCCGTTCGACCTGAACCGCCTGCTCGACTCGATCGCCGCGCACGCCGGCTCCGCGCCGGGGGCGGGCACGGCCTGAGCGGCGGCGAGCGGACGTGCGCGCTGGGGCGTGGAGCGGTTTGCTGAGGAACGTACGCGGCCGCTGGAGCGGCGCGTGAGGAGCGGACGCGCGCGCTGGAGCGGCGCGTGAGGAGCGGACGCGCGCGCTGGAGCGGCTCAGGCCGGTAGATGCCGGCCTGAGCCGCCCTGCGGTTGCAGTAGCAGGTCAGCCGCCCGTCGCGCGGCGCATGGCACACATGAGGTCGCCGCCGCACGGGTCGGCGGGAGCGCGGCGCCCGGCGTCGCCCTGCGCCGGGGCTCCGGAGCGCGGAGTCTGCGGAGCGGCCGCGCCGGGAGCGCGCGAGCGGCCCGCCGGGGCGCGCGGCGGGGCGGCCGCGCCGGGCTCCTCCGCCGGGACGGCGCGCTCGGTGGGCAGCTCGACCTGCGCGAGCTCCGCGGGCGCGGCGGCGGGCGACTCGACACGCGGGAGCCGCACCTCGATCGAGCTCACCGCCGCCCCGATGCCCGTCGCCGCGGGCGGACCGAGGTCGGCGCGCGGCGACGAGAAGCCCACCGTGAGGGCCGCGACCGCCGCCGCGGCGGCTGCGAGCAAGGCGGCGCCGGAGTGGGCACGCCACCCGCGCCGCGTCGCGTGGGCGGCGGGCGCGGCCGATGCGGCGGCGCTCGCGGGCGACGCAGAAGACGCCAGCGCGTCGGGCGCGGGCGGCTCGCCGAACGGGAAGATCGGCAAGACGTCGAGGACAGGGCTGCGGCCGCTCTGCTCGGCGGTCCTCAGCGCGGCGAGGTCGATCAGCCCCGACGACACGTCGCGATCGTCGTCCGCGGAGCGCGGCGCGGGCGAGGTCGTGGCGGCGGCGTCCTCCCGGGCCCTCACCGCGTCCAGCGAGAACGCGACCGAGGTGTCTTCTGTGGGGCTGGCGGCTGCGGTTTGGTGATCGTTCCTCCAGTCGTTGTGATGCGTGCTCTTCATGTTGCTTCTGTTTCTGCCGTACCGGCCGAGCGCTGGAGTCGCGGCCCCTCCGCCAGCCGGTCGGCGAGTCCTTTCGTGAGTTGGACATGCGCACGCGCGCTCGCTTTGGCCACAGGTGCGCGATCGATCGCGCGCGCTCCATGGGGGACGGTCTCGAGGTGTTCTCTCCGTGCGTGCCGTTCTGTCGCGCCTTCATGCGCCGCGTCCGAGAGCGCGCGCACGTCCTGAGCGCGTCATCGGCGAGCGCGTCATCGGCGAGCGCGTCACCGACGAGCGCGTCACCGACGAGCGCGTCACCGGCGAGCGCGCCGCCGGCGAGCGCGCCGCCGGCGAGAGCGCCGCCGGTGAGAGCGTCACCGGCGAGAGCGCCGCCGGCGAGAGCGCCGCCGGCGCATCGTCCGGAAGCGCGCGCCGTCTAAGAGAGCGCGTCGTCGAGCGACGGCGCACATGGCGACGGATGCTCCCGCAGGGAACATCGGGGCGCACCTGAAGCGCGACCGCCGTAGGCGGTCGCGATCTTGCGAGCGAGCCTCGGACGCCCATACTCTCGTCGCTCGGATCGCCGAGGGCGTGCAGTCGTCGGAGTATCGGACCGCGGGCGCTCGGGGAAGTTGGTTGCGATCGGGGCGTTCCTCGTCGAACAGAAGTTCCCACGCAGACGCGAATCGGATACTTGAGGTGAGATGAAACCTACACGGCTCTTCACGGTTCTGGGGGCGATGCTGTTCCCCCTTGCGGTGGTTCTGGCCAGCAACGGGTGCAAGGACGAGGAGGAGCTGCCGCCGCCTGTGCCCTCCGCGCCGGCCGTTCCGACGCCGGCGCCGACGCCGACCCCCACGACGGCGATCGTGCCCGAGGAGGACGCCGGGGTGGACGCGGCCGACGCGGACGTCGCGGACGCGGACGCCGGAAAGAAGGCGACGGGCACCCCCGACCCGGGCGGGATCCGCAAGTGCTGCGCGGCGCTGCGCCAGAACGCGAAGTCGGCGCCGCCCGAGCAACAGGGCGCCTACCTCGCCGCGGCCTCCGCGTGTGACGGCCTCGCGAACTCGCCGCAAGGCCGGCAGGCGCTCTCGACGCTGCGCGGCCTGCTGCTCGGCGCGCAGATGCCGGCCTCCTGCCAGTAAACGCAGGAGCGGCAGCGGCAGAGCGCGGGCGGCGCGACCGCTCGCCGGAGAGATCCGGCAGAGCGGGCTGAGCCGCCCGCGGCGGTGCGGAGCGACGCCGAGGAGGTCGGCGCCGCCGCGGTGAGCGCGCGTGGTCTCGCTGCGCGTGGGCGGGTGGGCCAGGTGCACACTGCGCGGCAGATCTCTCGGCGGATCTCGCCGTCGGGGCGCGGGCCGGCCTCGCCGTGTGGGACGGCCGTCGCCGGGGAGCGCGCCGTCGGGTCAGCCGTGCACGTGGACGAGTCGCCGGGGAGCGCGCCGTCGGGTCAGCCGTGCACGTACACGAGCGTGCCGCCGCCCTCGATGTTGAGCGCGCCGTGCCACTCGGGCGGGACGGCAGGCTCGGTCCACTCGAAGAGCCAGGCCGCGTCGGCAGGCGCGAGGTTGATGCAGCCGTGGCTGCGCGCTTTGCCGAACTCGTCGTGCCAGTAGGCGCCGTGCAGGGCGTAGCCCTCGTGGAAGTACTGCGTGTAGGGCACGTCGCGCAGGTCGAACGCCTCGGACGCCTCGTCGTCGCCGTCCATCGTGGTCGAGACGTGCTTCGCATGGATGCGGAAGGACCCGCGGACGGTCGCGTCGGTCTCCTCGGGATCACTCATGCCGCTGCGACCGCTGGAGATCAGCGCCGCGAACACGGGGCGCGTGCCCTCGTACGCGACGAGCACCTGGCGGCGGATCGAGATGTCGATCCACTTCTTGCCCTGGCGCGCGAAGCCCTGCGGGTCCTTGCGCAGCTCGGCGATCACGAGGTGGCCCTCGGCGAGCCATGAGCCGTCGGTGGTCTCGAGCAGGCCCTTCGAGCCACCCCGCGTGCGGCCCGTGAGCACCCATCCCGAGCGGAACGGCGCGAGCCCGGCGTCGACGAGGCCGCCACCGGACGCCGAGGGGCGCTGTTTGCTCGCACCGTGGGCGCGGACGAAGGCCGGGGCGCCTTTCAGGGCCGGGTCGATCTTCGGGTCGGTGCCCGGCGGAGCAGGAGGGAGAGGAGAGTCCGCAGAGGGCACGACGGTCTCGGAGAGCTCGTCGGCGGGCTCGGAGGGGCGGTCGGTCGGGGGGGCGGACGCCATGGGGGACGCGGGCGCGGGTGCGGCGTCCGAGGCGCTCGCCGGGCCCTCGAGGTCGACGTCCCTCTCGAGGTCCTTGATGACGATGCCGCGCAGCGCGCTGAGGCGCGCCGGGCGCGTGCGGTCGAGCGGGATGAGATCGAGCTCGGTCGTGAGGCCGAACCGGCGGCCCGTCCACTCGAAGGTGGTGATGAGGCCGAACGCGGAGCTCTCCTTGGCGCGGCCGGTGTGCACCGAGTAGTGCAGCTTCTCCTCGGCGCCGTACGGCTTGGGGAGATCCCGGCCGGCGAGCAGGAACTCCGGCACCGGATCGAGCGGCAACGACGAGGGGGCTACGGCGGCGCGGGCGAGGTGGACGTTGAGCGTGGAGCCCTCGACGCGCGCCTGGTCCTCGCGGGTCGGGAGCCGGAAGTAGAGGTGCGGCGGCGGCGAGCCCGACATGACGTAGTGGTACGGCGCAGGCGCGCCGCGGCGCGGGCCGCGCACCGCGGCGGCGACCACCTGATGCTCGAGCGCGAGCGACGCGCCCTTGCCCACGCAGACGTAACCGCGCGGCGCGATCCGGTACCAGCCGCCAGCGCAGCCGTCCGTGCCGGCGGGGAGCTCGGCCCGATCGACGACCGCACCGGCGCGGAGATAGCCGAGCTTGGTCGAGCGCTCGTCGGGAGCGACGTAGATCCAGGTGCGCATCGCGATGCTGGCGATCTTGGCGCCCTGGCCTGGAAGGGTGGCCTCCTTGGGGGCGGAGCGGGCGGCGGCGAGGAGGGAGGAGGAGGCCGAAGCGGAAGCGGGGAGCAGGTCGGAGGAGGACGCTGCGGGGCCCGGGAGAGCGGCAGGCGCGGAGGAGGCGGGGGGAGCAGGGGAACCGGTCGAACCGGGGTGGTCGTCGGTGGCCCTGCCGGGAGGATCCTGCGCCGGGGAGCAGGCGGCGGCGAGGAGGGCGAGGGAGGCGAGCGCGCGGCCGGTGAGGGCGGCGAGAGGGGGGGCGGACGGGGAGGCGCCGGGGAGGCCCGTGGGGCGAAGAGACGCCGCGCGGGAGAGGGACGCCGCGGGATGAGAGCGCCGCGATGCGAGCAGCGATGCGGAGGCACGAGCGAGGGAAGGCATCGAAGCAGGGGCAGAGCGGAGAGAGCAGGGCGCGAGGCGCCAGGGAGCGACGAGCAGGCGCTGGAAGCTGAGGTCCGTGCGGCTGACGTGCCGAGCGCAGCGCTGCGCGCGCGAGGTGTACGCTCAACCGCGGGGAAGATGCAATCTCCTGCCGGCCGGAGGAGCGGCGCCGGGCGGCGCCCGGGAGCGATCGCTGGCGGGGCTAGCGCTTGACCTTCTTTGCGAGCAGGTCGCCCAGCGTCCCGAAATTGCGAGGGGCGGGCTTCCCCGCCTTGTCGTTGCCGCCGGCGCCGGCGCCGGAGCGCTCGGCCTTCGCGTAGGACTCGAACTGGCCGCGCTCCTCGTCGACGCGGAGCGCGGCGATCGACAGGCGGATCTTGCCGGTCTCGTCGACGTTGAGGATCTTCGCCTCGACCTCCTGCCCCACGGTGAAGTGCTTCTTCAGGTCGGCCGCGCGAGGCGTCGCCGTCTCGGCGGTCGGGACCAGCCCGCGACCCGAACGGCCCGAGGTGCCGGCGATCTGGACGAAGATGCCGTAACGCTCGATGCCCGTCACCTTGCCCTTGACCCGCGCCCCCTCCACGAGGAGCGGCGCGCCGCCCGAGGCCGACGACGAGACCGAGAGCGACGTCGCGCCGTCGCCGTCGTCGCTCGCGCGCACCACGACCGGCGTGAGACGAACCTGGCCCGTGCCCGCGTCCACGCCCGAGACCACCGCCGAGACGCGCGAGCCGACCGACACCCGGAGCTTGCCCTCACCGTCGCTCAGCGCGACGCGCTCGAACATGCCCTCCTGCTTGCCGCCGAGATCCGCGAAGACCGCCTCGCGCGCGATGGCGACCACCGTCACCTCGACCGTCTCCCCCGTGTGGTACTGCCGGCGGCGCTTGCCAGCTCCCTCGGACTGCTCGAACAACGACGCGAAGGAATCTTTGGGGGTGGCGGACGACGAAGGGCGTGACGGGGACATGGCGGGACCTCATAGCGCGAGGCGAGGGCGTGAGGAAGCCGCGGCGAGGGGGAGGCGGGAGGAAAGGCCGCGGGGCGAGGCGGAGGGGGCCGGAGGGGCGAGGGGGGTGACGTGGGGGAGGGCGAGGGGAGCCGTGACCGGGACGGGCGGGGGAGGCGGCGGGGCGATGGGCCAGAGCGAGCGGGGTGAGCGGTGGCGAGAGGGGAGAGCGCCGTGCAGGACGGTGGGGGGAGGCCGGATCGAAGCGAGAGTTGGATGGGGGCGGGAGGACGGGGGCGAGGGGGAAGCGGCGATCGGAGCAGGAGGGGGCGCGGAGAGAGAGGGGAGAAGGATAAGGTGGAACCTGCCGGGGCCTTCTGCTAGCTTCGCCGGCCGCTGAATCGGGTCGATAGCTCAGTCGGTAGAGCTGCGGACTTTTAATCCGTAGGTCCAGGGTTCGAGTCCCTGTCGACCCACTGAATGATTCCGCGAGGTTAGACGCGAAACCTCAGGCGGGATCGAGGGGGAGGTGGGCAGCAGCGGTGCCCACCCGGGCGTCTGGCGGACGGCGCCCTTGATGGCCGTCTCGCTCAGGTGCGCGTAGCGGTGCGTCGAGGCGATCGACGTGTGGCCGAGGTGCTCGCGGACCTCCTCGAGCGTCCAGCGGCGGCCCCACCAGCCGGCGACGAGCGAGCTGGCGCAGCTGTGGCGGAGGTCGTGCCAGCGGACCGGGCGGGTGATGCCGGCGGCGGCAAGGTGGCGGTCGAAGAGGTCGACCTTCTTCTGCTTCCGGCGGCCGGTCGGGAGGGTGACCATCTCGCTGCGGATGAGCGGGGTCTTGCCCTTGGAGACGCGGCCGCCGCGGGCGCCCGGGAAGACGAGGCCCTCAGGGTTGTGCGGGGCGTAGGTGGGGAGGAGCGCGAGCCAGCGGCGGCAGATGTCGACGGCGTCGGCGGAGAGGTAGACGCGGCGGATCTTGCCGTTCTTGGGGGGCTGGTTCTTCGAGCCGAAGCGGACGACGACGTGCGGGGCGTCGGCGTCGAGGCGGAGATCGGCGAGCTCGAGGTTGAACTGCTCGCCCTGGCGGAGGCCGGTGAGGAGGGCGAAGAGGATGATCAAGCGGTCGGCCTCGGGGATGGCGTCGCTGGTGCGGAGGCGGTGCTGCTCTTCCGGCTCCAGGTAGGTCCAGGGCTCGACGGTGGCGTCGCGGGCGCGGCGCTTGGTGGCCTTCTGGACGCGCTTCTTGAGCGCGGCCACGGGATTCGTGGTGATGTGCTGCGGCATGGCGTCGTCGAGCATCTGCCGGAGCAGCCCAATGACCTGCTTTACCGTGGCGGGGGAGAGCGGTTTGGGAGCGCGGTAGGGTGTCGCGGTCAGCTTCTTCTGGAGGGCGCATATCCAGGCGTCGACGTCGCCCGCCGTGATCATGACAAGTGCCATGCTGGCCAGCGGGGAGTTCTCGATATGTGTCCGCCAGCGGCCACGGTCGGTCGAGATGCTGCGCAGGCCGTCGAGCCGCTCTCGGCGGTCGAGCCATTGCTCGCCCCAGGCTCGGAGGGTGATGCCGGCGACGTCGCTGGCGCGCGAGTAGACGGCGGCGCGCAGCTCCTAGGCCTCCTCCCCGGTCGCGCAGGAGCCTATCCGGCGGCGCTCGCCGTTGATCGTGACGCGGACCAGATGCCGGCCTTTGCGTTGCTCGCCCATGCGGCCCTCAGGGTAGCACACCGAGCTTCTTCAGCGCGGCCGTGGCCCGGGCCTGCGTCAGCGGAGACGCTGCGGGCAGAGCCGCGGCGCGAGAGGGCCGGCGGACCGGGCGAGGGAGCTCCGGCCCGGGATCGTTCGCAGCGGCTTCGATCATGTGCGCGAATGCGCGGAGGAGACGCGCGAGCTCGCGGGGCGTGAGGAGACGATCCTCATGCCCGACCAGGTCCTTTCTTGCTGCATCGCCTTTCATCGTCATTCCCTTGGGTTCGTGCGCGCGTGGCCAGCGGAAGCTAGGATGGGTTGCCCCTTCGCCGCCGGCAGCTCGTGCGACGGGGCTTGGCATGGCCCGCTGTGGCATCGGTTCGAGGCGAGCCTGATGCAGGGCCCGCCGAGGTGCACAAAAAGGTATCTCTGGCGGGAGGTGTCTCGGAGCGAGACGTCCTTGTCCACGAGCGCGAAAAATCGAATTAGAACGCGAACTTGCGCGCGTGCAGATCAGCCGCCGGGGGCGGTCTTGAGGGGCTCAATTTTGTATCTCGGAGCGCGCGAACGTGCGGGCAGTCGGCCGCTCGTCGTCAGGCTCGAAGCGGCTGCGGGAGCGGCGTCGAGGTGACCGGTCTGCGCGTCGTCTCCGGTTGCAGCGCCGTGGTCCTGCTGTCCCCGCCCCTTGCACCCCTTGCACGCTCGCTGCCCAGCGACGCGAACGTTTGTTCGCCAGTTTACGTCCGAGATCCGTCGCCATGGTGGTCGGGCGGTGTGGAAAAACATGCGGCTGTCCGTAATGTTGTTGCTGTTGGATGTCTTTCCGGTTGGGTTCTCGATCTTCTCAGCCGATTTTCGATTTCGCGAGTGGCCGTCTTCCACTCGATCTAGAGTGTCTTGGGCACCGCCGGCGATGCTGAATCGGAACGGACATTGCGGTAGGGTGTGCACGCCATGGCAAATCCGAGTCCGCGAGCCTCGAAGGATCCCGAGTTCCGCTCGGTCGCTTCAAAGGCACGCCGTGTCATGCGGGATCTGAGGTACCGCAAGGTCGCCGACCTCGGTCTCGACTGCGATATCTGGACGGTGCGCACGGCGGTGCGAACCACCGCTCTCCGGAACCGACGCGCGACGCGCCAACGCCCGACCCCCGAGCCTCTTGTGCCCGGCGACGACGTTCCGCTGTCGAACGAGGAGGTAGAGGTGGCCTTCCGCGGTCGATCCGTGACGAGCTTGCCATGGATTCGACAGGCGGCGGCCGTGCTCGACGCACGGCGGGCGCCGATGACCGCCGAGGAGATCGAGTCCTTCCTCGCCGGGCTCACCACGTACCGAGAGAAGCTCGGCCCGCGCAACGGGCCAGGCATGAGCGACCTCTTCCTCACGGGTGAGGACGGGCGACTCTCGCTGAACCCTGGCGCGCCGGGGCTGGTCGCGATGCGGCGGGCGGTCCGCGGGCTGCCGCAGGCGGTGCTCGTCGAGCGGGAGCAGCCCACAGCGTCGGGGACGCGCTGCGTGGTCCGTCGCGTGGAACCGCAACCCGACGCGAAGGCGCGACGAAACGCCGAGCTCGAGGAGATCGCGCGCATGGCCCGCCGCGCCGTCCTTCGCGTGGTGCCTTCCGCAGAGGATCCTCAGGCCGTGGCGGTGCTCGACGTCGGCCAGCGATCGATCCAGACCTTCCAGACCTTCATCGGTCGCGACGTCGCCGAGCTCGCCGGTCGGCTCGAGCGCTTCAACGTGATCGCGGGCCTCCACATCCACGACACGCTTCACGCGTTGGGGTTCAACGCCGACCACCGCTGGGTGGTGGAACTGGAGCCGCCGCAGAAGTCGAGGTGGTTGAACTGTGCAGGGCGCGCCCTGCAGATCACGCCGGAGCTTCTCATCGCCGGGACCACCCGCATCCGCCGTCCGCTGGGCGAGCCCGAGGCGGTGGCGCGCTACCTTCTGGGAGGAGACCACCGGCGGCTTGCGCGTCAGATCGAGAGCGATGTCAAGGCGCTTCACGCCCTTTACCAGTATGGTGTCCTGCATGGCGCCGTTCGCCTTCGTTGGGGCTCTGTCGACGAGATGCTGGCCACCGACTGGGCCCTGCCCGGCGACGTGAACCTCCGCCAACAGCTGAAGAGCGCCCACGAGAAGGACGCGGTCGTCGATCTGGTGGTGGGGAGGGCGCCGGGTTGGGTCGATCCGTGGTGGCAAGCGAGGCGCGTCCGCATCCTCGACGCCAGATTCCCTGAGGTCGTCGTGATCAAGGTCGAGCGGGGAGCGAAGGTCCTGGTCGCAACGCACGAGATCCAGGCGATTCGCCTTGCTGCTGAGGACGTCGAGCCGTGGGCATGGCACAGGATCCGAGCTCGAAACAATCGGAACAAGCTGTAGGAGAGCGGGCTTCCCGGCGTGAGGGACGCCGCGGCTGGGCTCGGTTGTGCCGACGGGTTCGACGCGGGCGACGACGGGGCTTCGACGAGCAGCTGATGGCGCAGCATTGGCGCACATCAACCATTTACACCGGCTCTCGTGGCGAGTCTGTACACCTGCGCGGTCCAGACCAGAACCGCGTGGGCAGCGCGGGCGGCGGGGTCCTTGGCGCCCATCACGTCCAGGATTGTAACTATTCGCTGTTGTCCTTCTTCATCGACCTCAGCCCAACGGGTCAACGCTTCCTCGAGCGGTGAGATGCGACAGATCGGCACACGGGCTTCAGTGGCTTCGGGCTCGTTCCGATTTCCAGGGGTCGCCTCGTCGAGGACCAATCGAGCCAACGTCAGCAGCGCTGTCGCCACCTTGCCTGCTGGAGCGCTGTAGTAAGCGTTGAAGCCCTCTTCGATGAGAGCCTGTACGTGGCTCTTGCTCAGTGGAACAATGCGCCACTCCATTCGCTCGGTCAACTGCTTGAGACTTGAGCGGTGATTCTCGGATTCCATGTATACTCCGCTGGGTCGCCGGCTGCGCTTCCGCTCGTAGGCCGGCTTCCGTGGACGGGGGTCGGCGTCGGGCTGCTCCGGGGCTTCCTACACCTGGCAGCGTCGTGCTCAATTCTGCTATCGACGACAGCATCGGAGCTACCGCCTTTTAACCGCCAGTGAACAGCCGACGCTTCAGCGAATCTGCTTCAGTAGCGCTTCGCGCTCCGCAGCGAACGGCCCGCGCGGAAACTCCCGCGCGTGGGCCTCGAGCAGCCGGCGCGCCTCGAGGTAACCGAGGGCGGTATGGGCCTCGATTGCCCTCCGGGCCTGGTTGACCAGGCTCCTCTCCCGCTGGCTGACGGCGGGGCGCACGGCGCCCCCCGGCGAGGCGGGACGAGGAGCCGTCGTCACCGCGGGAGCGGCCGTGCTGCTTACGACGACCCCAACGCCCGCGTTGCGATCTCCGGCCGGCCACGAGACCGCGTGCGCGGCGATGGCGGCGCCGTCTGCTAGAGCGGGCGCCCTGACGTCCTCTGCGGTGGGCGCCGTCTCAAGCGCCCGGACCGCCGCCGGTCGCAGCCACGATGCCAGGCCGGCCACGGGCGCCACGCCGGAGACGAGAGCGCCCGCCAGAACGACGAACGCACCCTGCACGAGGAGCCTCACCCCGAAACGGCGCAGGGTGGCCACCCACCACGCGCGATCGGGGAACCCGAAGGCGAGCGGTGTCGCAACGCAGGCGTCCTCTTCCCAGCCGCGAGAATGCTGCTGCGCCTGCCACCGACGCGTCTGCGCGTCCAGCTCCTCGCGCGCCCGCCGGTACTGCGTCTTCACCGTCTGGATGTTGAGCCCGAGCTCGGCCGCGATCTCGACCAGCGGAGTCTCCTCCAGCTCGTGCCTGATGAGGATGTCCCGGTACTTGGGGTCGACCTGAGCGATCAGGTGCCGCGTGAGCTCTGCCCGCTGCCGCAGGCGGAGCAGGTCTTCCGGCGTGGGGCCCCCTCCGTGGGGCTCGCGCTCGTCGAAGGACGTCAGGACCTCGCCGCGGCGGCCCGAGTCGCGCACATGATTGCGCGCCTGGTTGAGCGCAATCGTGACGCGGTACGGCGCCGAATCCCCGCCCGGCTCGATCCGCTGCTCCGCTTCCAAGCCCCGCAGCAGTGCCTCTTGCGCGACGTCCTCCGCGTCTCGCGCCGGCACACCGCGAAGGATCACCAGGCGCCGGAAGAGGTCGAAGCTGATGGACGTGAGCGCGCGCTTGGCCACGGCGGGTAGCACACCTGAGCCGCCCCGAAGGGTTCAGAAAAGTGAAGGCGCGGCCAACTTTGGTCGGATAATGTGTGCCAATGTGGCAGAGTTGTGTGCCCCTTCTCCAGTTCCGTCGCGGTGGAACGGACTAACGCATTCCGGGATGGATCGGTTCTTTGTCGCCATGGATCCATTTGACGGAAACCACTGAGGGTTGACGCCGCGAGGATGGCGTCAGTACCGTCGCGCACATGCGGTGCGCCCTACGTTCACTGGCGATCTGTTTGATGCTGGGTGCCGCCACCGGTTTTGTGAGCCCGGCCAGCGCTCAGAGCATTGCTGGGACGCCGCGACGAAGCGATGGTTCGACAGTGAAAGGCCTTGTACGCGCTGGGCAGAGGGCTCGTGCAGCGGGAAAATGGACCGAGGCATATGATGCCTACAAGGCGGCCCTGGATGCAGCAGAGCCATCTTCGACCACGGCGCGAGAGCGCGCGGAGATCGCCGGGGAGCTCGGGTTCTGTGCGCTGATGTTGCGCAGGTACCGCGATGCGGCCGAGCATCTCGCCTGGAGCCTTGAGCAACGCGAGGCGCTCCCTGTAGCCCTCCAGCTTCGCTTCGAGGACGGATTGCGGAAGGCAACGGCGCAAGTCGCGACGTTGTTGCTCGCGACCGATCCGCCGGACGCCGAGGTGCTCGTCGACGGCAAGTCCGTAGGCAGGACCGCGCGGACCCACAAGCTGTTCTTCGAGGCCGGGCAACACATGGTGCGGGCTCGCGCGGCGGGACGTGAGGAATCGCTCCAGATGTTCACCGCCATGCCGGGACAGGAGCACGAGATGCTGATGCAGTTGCCGCGCTCCTCAGGTAGCACCAAGGACGCGGCGGCGGCAGCACCGAAGGGAGCACACAAGGCGCTGAGCTCTACGCTCGCTGTTCGGTCGCAGGCCCCCAGCCCGTGGGCCTCGTGGCCGGGGACGCTGCGTATCGCGGGAATCGCTGTCACGACGGCTACCGTGTCGGTGGGCAGCCTCCTCATGGTCCGGGCCAGCAGGCTTGACGGCGATCTGAGCGAGCTGCGGGACGGGCTCAACCGCGACCCGACCACAAGCTCGTCCATGTGCTGGCAAGCGCCGCAGCGCTCCGCGTGTGCTGAGCTTCTCCGCCTGCGCGACGAGCGCAACCTCTCCGGAGTCGCAGGCACGGCCCTGGTCATCGCAGGGGGCGTCATCGGGGCGGCGACCGCCGCGTCGTTCTTCACGGACTTCTCCTTCCTGGGACACACGCCCGCTCAGGAGCGGATCCACGTCTCGCCCGTGGCGACCGGGCACGGGATGGGCGTGAACATCGGGGGGCTGTGGTGAGGACACCGGGAGCCGTGGAGACGCGTTCGCAAGAAGGCCGAAGCAGGAGGACGTCGGTCTTGGCTCTCACGCTCTGCGCGTGGAGCGCCAGCACACTACCGGCGTGCACGTACGCCGATGTTTGCTGGGAGGTGTATGCGTGCGCCCCGGATCCGGAGCCGCCGCCCGGACCGTGCGAAGGACAGCCCCAGAGCGCGCCGGCGCTCGACAAGTGCGGGGTATTTGTCAGCGAGAACGGTAATGACAGGAACCCCGGCACGAAGGGCGCGCCGGTGAGGACCTTGCAACACGCCGTCGGGCTCGCCGCGAGCGGGCGAAGCAACGGTGAGACGCCTACCCGGCGCGTGTACGCTTGCGGCGGGACGTTCGAGGAGGCGATCACGTTGCCCTCGGGTGTCGACCTCTGGGGCGCCCGTCTCTGCGACGGCGGCGGTTGGTCGTACGGGGGGTCGTTTGCTGGGCCCGATGAGTTGACCACCATCGCGCCGCCGGTAGGAATCCCGCTGCGCGTCCTCGGGGCAGAGGAGGACGCCACGGACGCCACGTCCATGATCTTCGGCGTGCGTGTCGTGGCGGCCCCTGCCTCCGCGAGGGATGGCAAGTCGTCGATCGCGGTGAGCTTGAGCTCAGGCGCCAGGGCCGTCGTGCGATCGAGCGAGGTGCAGGCCGCCGACGGCAAGGACGGCGAAGCGGGAGAGGACGCGCCCGCGGACCGTGCCCAGGACGGCGCGCTGGGCAACGACGGCGCGGACGCCTGCACGGCGGACGTCGTGATGGGGGCCCGACCGGCCGTGACCGTTTGTGGAGATGGCACCGAGTCGACGGGCGGATACGGGGGTGATGGCGGGATCGATGCGGGCGGCGATGGCACCACAGGACAGCCAGCACCCGCGGAGAATCCGGAAGGCCACGGCCTTGGGGGGGCCGGCGCCGCGAGTGAGAGATGCAAGCCGGGTGAGGATGGAGCCAAGGGCGACGACGGCGCCCGTGCTGCCGGCGCCGCTGGCGTGGGTTACCTCGATGTCGACGGCTGGATCGGCGTTCGTGGCGGGGACGGAAAGAAGGGTGGCATCGGCCAAGGCGGGGGCGGCGGCGGCGGCAGCAAATCGCGCGGTCCCATGACGGCTTGTCGCGCAGGTCTGCCGCAGGGCGGCGCGGCCGGCGGCTCCGGGGGCGGCGGCGGCTGCGGTGGCCTCGGAGGCAAGGGGGGCGGCTACGGCGGTGCGAGCATCGGGATCGTTGCGTTGCAGGGGAGCGTCCTGACCATCGAGGACAGCGAGGTCGTCGCGGGCGATGGTGGCCGCGGTGGCGTCGGCGGAACGGGCCAACTGGGCGGCGTTGGTTCGTACGGTGGCACCTTCGGAAAGCCACCTGCCGGCAACAGTCACATGTGGCCCGCGTGCAGCGGCGGTATTGGCGGCGACGGTGGTCGCGGCGGCGATGCCGGTGGCGGCCTCGGCGGCCACTCGCTCGGGATTGCGTCGGTAGCCGCCACTGTGACACTTGCCTCGGATGCGATCGTCACCCACGGCAGTGGCGGTGAGGGGGGGCTCGCCGGCAACGCAGCCTCGGGGGACGAGAGGAGCCAGGGAGCTTCAGGACGTGCCGATTTTTGGTATCGGTTCGATGCCCCCGACCCGGAACCGCCGCAATGAACCGCCAGGTGCTGGCGCCTCGCCACTGGAGATGCCGATGAGATGGACGACCGTTGCAGCCCTCTCCCTCATGTTGTCACCGTGGGCGACCGGCTGCGGGACTGCCCCCGGTCCAAGCGATGCGGGCGGACCGCCCTGCGATGGCGCCTTGTGCCAAGGCGATGAGCCGCCGGAATCGGTCTGCCTGGAGCATATCGCCTCCGGCATTCTCGACGATGGTTGCGGCGTGTTCGTCGCCAGGCTCTACGGGGGCGGCGATGACAAGAACCCCGGAACGAAGGCGAAGCCCCTGCTCTCCGTTCAGCACGCCGTCAACCTGGCGCGCACCCGACGAGGGCGCGTCTTCATTTGCAATGGTAGCTTCAGCGAGAGCGTGCGATTGCCGTCTGGCGTCGATCTCCTGGGAGGATTCAACTGCGTGCACTGGGTGCGCGACGAGAGAAAAAAGGTGTCAACGCTGTACAGCGGAGGCACAAACTACGCCGGTCCGCTGGTATTCGTCGAGCCGGCGAGCCCGAGCGATACGGGCGCCGCGGACGGCGTATCGACGCTCGCCGACATGTTCCTGGACGGGAATGGGCCGATCTCGATGATCATCGAGCCGAACACGGCCGTGGAGATCATCCGGAGCGAGATTCAGGCCGACTACGGACCGCCTGGCGCTGATGGCGAGGAGTGGCCCTGGCCGAACCGAGCAGCGACCGGCCCCGACGGGCTCTACGGCGGGGACGCGTGTACCGCCGCCACGGTCGCCGGGGGGCCGGCGGTGGTGAACCCCTGTGAGGGCGGCGCGCCGAGCACCGGCGGCGAGGGCGGCGATGGGCTGCCCGACGGCGCCGAGGATGGCGACGCCGGCGCCCCGGCCCCGACGCTGAACCCCACGAACTCAGGGCGCGGCGGTCATGCAGACCGGGAAGACGTCGGTTGCCACAGCGGGTCTCCCGGGAGTTCTGGAGCCTTGGGCACGGTGGGGGCGGGCGGTGAGGGGATCGGGCGCATCAGCGAGACCGGGTGGGAGGGCGACACGGCAGGCGAGGGCGGCAGGGGCATGCCCGGTCAAGGTGGCGGCGGAGGCGGCGGCCGTCGCGGCGGGCTCGCCGTGTGCGGCGTGGCCTCGAAGGGCGGCGCCGGCGGCGGCTCCGGAGGCGCCGGCGGCTGCGGCGGCCGAGGCGGTCAAGGGGGCGCGAACGGGCACCCGAGCATCGGGATCGTCGCGCTCAACGCGGCGAAGCTCACCGTGCGCGACAGCGTGATCACGGCGCGCGGCGGGGGACCGGGTGGCGACGGGGGCCCGCCGGAGCGCGGTGGACCAGGCGGTCGAGGAGCGCCGGGGGGCGCCGTCGGGGACGGCACCTGGTCGTGTGGCGGGGGGACGGGCGGCTACGGGGGCGAGGGCGGTTTCGGTGGCCCAGGGCGTGGCGGCGACACGATAGGCATCGCCTACCTCGATGAGAACCAGCTCACCCTGGAGGGGGTCACCTTCGAGATCGGACCGCCGGGCAAGGGCGGCATGAGCTGGGACTGGAATGGCGACACGATCGCGGGGCCGGACGGGACCGCCGCCGAGACGCTGCGTTTCCCTGAGTAGGATCAGCGCACGGGCCGCACGCGCCCGCCACGCCGCCGTCCTGGCACCGCAGCCACGCCGCCGGTGCCGACCACGGCCACGACCGTTGCCGCCAGCGCCACACCTGCAACGGCGCCGGTCAACAGACCTGACCACGCGCTGCTATGTCCGATCGAATCGCCGAGTCGAGCCGCCTCGAGCGCCGTCACCGCGCGCCTCGCCGTCAGGCTCCGGTCAGCGTTCGGCCACTCGCGCTCAGCGCCGCTTGTTCTGCTCGAACGCCATTGCGTCGGCCTGGACCCCTGGCGAGCCGCTGTGCTCCGCGTCCGCACCGACGCCACCCGCGCCGGCCTTGCCTACCGCGAACGTCACGCCCTCGGTCGGCGGCGCCGCGCCCACGTGCGCGATGCCGACCGCGTGCCCGCCCAGCCCGCCGCCTCCGGTGCCGCCACGCCCGCCGGTGCCGCCCGGGCCTCCGGCGCAGCCTGGCCGTAGCCTCGTGGCGCCTTCCGGTAAGCCGCCGCTAGGTCCGCCCGCGCCTGCCGCGCCGCCGTCCTGGCCAGGACCGCCAGCGCCGCCGTCTCCGGCGCGGCCGGTGGCGATCGTCACGTCCTGGAACAGGAGCGTCGCGTCGAGGCTCACCAGCGCGATGCTCGACCCGCCCGCGCCGCCGCCCCTTCCGCCGGCGCCTCCGCAGCCGCCAGCGCCGCCGGAGCCGCCACTGGCGCCTCCCGCCGAGCCAGCCGTGCACTGGCTCGCGGCGACGCCTCCCTTGGCGCCGCCGCCACCGCCGCCGCCCTGTGCAGTGGTCCCGGGCGCGCCTTCGCTGCCCGCGACCCCCGTGTAACCGCTCGGTGCGATCTCACCAACACCACGCGCGCCGGCGCCGGGTTCTCCCTCGATGCCGCTGTCGCCCGCGGTGCCAGGCGTGCACGCTGCAGCGACCTCGCCTGCGCCGCCGTTCATCCCGCTGCCCGGATTACCGGGGCTCCCCGCGCCGCCGCTGCTCTGCAGCCCAACGCCGCCGACACCGCCGAGCGAATCGTCGCTCGGATCCTCCGGCGCGCCGCACGCATTCACCGGTGCATTGGCCGGAGCGACGATCTCGGCCGAGCACGCCGCATTCCCCGCGCTCCCGTCGCCTCCTCGCTGCGCCGGCTCCGCGTGCGCCGCGCCGTCTTCGCCCGGCGCCGCGTCGCCTGCCTCGAGCGCGCAGCGCACCAGCTCCACCGCCACCGCCTCCGCCACGGCGGCGATCGACGACAGCCCGCGCTTCTCCGGATCGCTCGCGTCGATGCTCCGCGCCAGGATCGCCACGTCCTCGACCCGCGCCACTCCCTCGCCGCCCCGCAGCGCCAGCGGGATCACGCCCTCGATCGCCGTCAGCGTCGTCCTCGCGCTGTCGCTCGCTCCCGCGTAGGCCCAGCCGCCCGCGCAGTCGAGCCCGCCGTAGAGCGTCACCCCCGCCGGCATCTCCACCGCCGCCTCGACCTCGAACGTCTCGGCGCACGCATACACCCGCCCCGTCCTGTTCTCCCGCGCCCGAGCGATCGCCGCCCCCAGCGTGCCCAGCGGCGCCGCCTTCGTCCCCTCCGCGCCGTCGTCGCCGGCCGCCGCCACGAACACACCGCACGCGTCGTCGACCGGCGCTCCGCTCTCGCTCGGCACGCACCTCGACGGCGCGCCGCCGCCCTCGGTCGCGCCCGACGCCTCCGGCGGACAGGTTTGCGACCGCTCGCACGGCGAACTGCATCCCCCCGCCAGGCTGCCCCCTACCGCCGCCATCCCGAGCGCCGCGCTCGCTACCGCGACCTTCCAGCCCCTCGCTCTCGGCCTGCCTCGCATCGGCTCCCTCATCGCGCCCAGCGCTTCACCCTGCCGCCGTTCCCACACGTCAGAAGCGCCCCGCCACGCCGACCCCACCGCTTCCTGGCGCAAGCCACGGCGCCGCCATCACCTGCGCGTTGCCCTGGCTGTCTCCCGCGGACCTCGACCACAGCACGTACCCCGCCGTTGCTGCGATCGCCGCACCCCCCACCACGTACCCGATCACCGCCGTGCTCGTGAACGCATCGAGCTGGTCCACCGCGTCGCCGAGCCTCGCGCACGCCGCGCTCTGGCTCTGGTAGCAAGCCGACCGATTGCCGTCTCCGACGCGCAGCGGCCCGTCGATCTCCATTGCCTTCGCGTTTGCCGCCAGCGTGAACCCCACGCCCACGCCGAGGCCCACCACCCCGAGCGCTCCGCCGATCACCATCGGCACCAGCGGCAGCCGCGCCCCGCCCGCTGGCCGCTCCGGCGACGCGCTCGCTGGCGGTTGCGGCGCTGCGCTGTGGGGTGGCTCCGCGCGCGGCGGCGTCGTTGACGCGCCCAGATTCCCCTCCTCAAGCACCACCTCGACGGACGCCGCGCCGCCCTTGTCAACGCGCACCTGGCGCGCCCCGAAGCGGCTGCCTCGCCGCGCCGATACCGTGTGCATCCCGGGCTCCACGAACACCGGAGCCGGCAGCGGCGCGACCCCCACCACCTCGCCGTCGACCAGGATCTCGGCGCCGTTCTCGAGAGTCGCGATGGACAGCGCGCCCACCTGCGCGCGCGCCGCCGCGTACAGCGCCTCGGCCGACCGGATCTCGGCCGCTGGCGGCGGCGGTTGCTCCTTGGGCGCCTCGCGCAGGTAGTGGGCGAGGTGCTCGGCCGCGTCGCGGAAGCGCCCTAGCTTCATCTCGGCCTCGGCGAGGTTGCCCGCGATTTGCAGGCGCTTCTGCAGCGCCCATGCCGCGAGGTACGCCACGCGCGCCCGTTCGTAGTCGCCGCGCGCGTAGTGCGCGTTGCCCTCCTTGTGCAGCTCGCGCACCTTCTCCGTCATCACGTCGCCCGGCGCGCTACCGGGCGCCGCCAGCGCGACCGTCGGCGCAGCCATAACGAGCGAACTCGCGACCGCGATCCGTGCGATGGACTTTCGAAACATCGTTCAGTACCTCGGCGGCCCCGCGAAGGGCTCTGGCATCGATGTCGCCGGCGCCGCCGCGGTCGTCCGTGGCGGCGGCATCCTCTGCCCTGAATCGCCGGGTGCCGCAACGGCGTTCGCGCCGCGCGCCGGCGCGCGGCGCGCGAGCGCGGGCGCAGCGCCACTCGGCGCGGGTGCAGCACCACTCGGCGCGGGCGCAGCAGACGGCACTCGCGCCGCGGTCGCGAGGCTCGTGGCGCTACTCTCGACCGGGGCGTTGGGAGCTTCCGCTACTGGTGATGGAGCCGGCGCGCTCGACGACAGAAGAGGTGCCCCGGGCCCCGGCGCGCTCGACGACAGAAGCGGCGCCACGGGCGCCGGCGTGGCGCTGGGCGCGACGGGGCCGGACGGAACGTCACGCGGAACGAACAGCCAGTAGATGAGCAGCGCGGGCGCGCTCACCGCCGCGGCGGCGCCGGCGATCGTACCGAGGAGCCGCCATCGACTCGGGCGGCTGGGCTCCTTCCGGTGCGCCTCCGAGCGCGCCACGGGGCGCACAAGCGCGGCTTGCTCGGCGGGGCCGAGCGGAGCCGCGACGATGGGCGGTGCCTCTTTCACCCGCGAAAGCGCCCGCCGCATGTTCTCGTCCGAGGCGGCCCGATCCGCGACGCGGCGGAACGTCTCCTCGGTCGGCAGGTACTTCTTCAGATCCTCGTCGCTCATTCCGGTCGGACCTTCTCTAGAACGGGCGGCGCGGCGTCGGCGCACGTCGCGGCGCCGACGCCGCAGGGTGCGGGATGCGCGGTGCCGGCTTGAAATACGGCTTCTCCTTCACGAGCTTCTCCTCTTCTTCCGCCCACGCGTCGCTCGCCTGCGGCGCCCTCGCCGCGGTTGATGCCTTCGTCGGCCTCGCCTTCGATGCGGCGCTGCGCGGCACCATCCCCGCCCGTGCCGTGGAGGGCGGCGCCGCCGCCGGACGGGCGCCGCGCAGCAGCGCCGCCGGTGCAGCCAGCGCCGGCACGGTGGGGCGAGACGCCGTGTCGAGCGCCACCTGCTGCGCGGCGGCGGGCTCCGCCGCCGCCGGGGGCTGTGGTGCGGGGTGGGGCGCTCCGTCGACCGGCGTAGAGGCGCCCAGGAACGACGGCGCGCCCGCCGGCACAGGCGAGCCCACCGGCGACGGCGGTGCATGCTCGGTGGCCGACGGGGCGAGCGCGGCGCTGTCGCGTGGCGGTTCGACCGACGATGTCTGTCGAGGGACGATCCACAAGGCGGCGAGCGCGCAGGACAACGCGCTCGCGCCCATCACGAGACCGACGCGGCGCTTGCGCCGCATTTCGGCTGTCGCCTGGCTCGGCGCATCACCTGCGCCGCACTCCCGCGGCGACGAACGCGTGGCGCTCGGCGCTGCCTCGCGCTCGAGTCGCGCGGGCAGGGCGGCCGGCGTCGCCTCATCCGCAGGCACCACGCCCTTCAACGGCGTGCCCACGGCCTCTCTCGACGCCGCTTCGCGCGCGCCCGTCCAGGTGGCGGCTGCCATCTCGCTCGGCACCGCCGCGCCGCTCTCCGGTGGCAGCGGCGCCGTCACTGGCGGCACCGGCTCCGCCGCGAGCGGCGCCTCGGGCCAGGCACCGGGCGGCTTGCTGGGCGCCGCCGCCGGCGGTGTCGGCGGTGTCGGCGGCGCGGACGGCATCCGCTCGGTCGTCAGCCAGCGCGGGCTCCGCGCCGCCGCGGCATCCGGCGCCGCTCCGGTCGTCGCCGCGCCCGCGCCTGCCGTGAGCAGCTCCCGCTCCGCGGAGGGCTGGTCCGGCGGCAGGAACGGGAGCACCGCCCCCGGCGGCCGGTACCCCGCGTCGAGCGGCGCCGTCGCGAGGTGGACGGCCTCCGCCGCCGGGAGCAGGCGCAGCGACGGGATCGAGGCGCGCACCTTCGGATCGAGTACGGGGTAGCCCTCGGCCTGCGGGGGTTGCGCAGAGCAGCCGTCGAACTCCCGTGTGAGCGCGTCGAACGCCTCGTTCGCACTGGGCCGCTCGTCCGGCGACTTCGCCAGCATGCGCGCCACGAGATCGCTCAAGCTCCTCGGGGCACCCTCCCGGATCGCCTGGGCGAGCGGCGCGGGCACGGCGTGCACCTGGTTCGCCCAGACCTCTTGCCGCGGCGGCAGCTCGCCGGTCCTCTCGGCGAACGCGTGCTTGCCGGCGAGCATCTCGTACAGGATCAACCCCGCGGCGTAGATGTCCGCGGGTCGCCCGACCGGCCGCCGGAGCGCCTGCTCTGGCGCCATGTAGTGCACCGTCCCGAGATCCGAGAACACGTCGCTCGACGCGAGCCCCCCGACGCGCCGCGCGAGGCCGAAATCGACGACCTTGACCAGGCCGCTCTGCATGACGAGCACGTTCTCCGGCTTGAGGTCGCGGTGCACGATGCCCCCCTCGTGCGCGACCCGGATCGCGTCCAGCACCTGGATCGCGATCGAGAGCGCGACGCGCGTGTCGAAGCGGCGCATCGCGTGGAGCATCTGTCGCAGCGAGACGCCGTCGACGTGCTCCATCGCGATGTACATGACGCCGTCGCCGGTGACCCCCGCGTCGTAGAGCCGGACGATGTTCGGATGGTTGAGGTCGGCGAGCACGCGCGCCTCCTTGCGGTGCCCGCGCAGGAAGTCGGCGTCGCTCGTCCGCTCGGGCCGGACGACCTTGAGCGCGACGGTCCGGTCGAGGTACTCGTCCACGGCCTCGTAGACGCGCCCCATCCCGCCCTCAGCGATGAGCTTCACCAGGCGGTACTTGTGGCAGCGGCCGTTCTCGCCGAGCCGATCGTCACGGCGCTCCATCCCCGGTTCCCCACGTGCCTTGCAGCGCACGAGGCCCGTCCAGGTCAGCACATCGCCCGGCGGGCCAGAGGCCCGCGCCATGCCCCCCGATGACCCTGCGCGTCAAGAGGAGAAAGCCGTCGGGACGCGGCTCTTCCTGCCGGGTACCGGCAACGCCTGCCGCACCGCGGCCGGGTGCCGCAGAACTTCTCGCTTTCCCCTGCCGCCTGCAAGCAGCGCTTGCCTCTTCCCCCTGCCGGCACCCCGACGCCGTCGTCTGCAAGGCAACCTTGCTGTTAGATCGAGCGGCCATGCCCCCTGGTTCCGGTGATCGCGGCCCTCCTCCTCCGGTCGCACAGGTCGCGCAGACGGAGGAGATCGAGTCGGTGAGCTCCGAGCTGCTCTCTCAGGCTCCGGCACTGCCGTGGACGACGGCGGACCACGGGCCGGACAGCGCTTCGCGCGCGAGCCGCTCGACGCCAGCGCCGTCGTTCCGTAGGCCTGCCGCCCCTCACATCTCCACGGCCCCGATCACAGCCACGGCGCCGCTGCTTCTGCCGATCGTGCCCTCGACGACGACCGCTGCGGTCTGCTTGACCGAGCCGCTGCCTCCGTCTCCGCCGCCATCAACGACGCGCGATGCCATCGCTCCGGCCGTGGAGGCGAGCCCGTGGGCCAAACGCGGCACGGTGCCGGCACTCCCTGTCGGGCAGATCGCCGGGCCAGTCGAGCGCACGGGCCGCGACGCGACACCGGGCCAGTCCCTCGGCGCGGGACTCACCGTGCCGGGGCCGCGGTCGCCGTCCCCAGCGCAGGCGTCCTCGCCCGCGCGTCGCGTCGAGATCGTCGAGCTTCTCTGGTTCGATGCGAACGCGCTCCCACGCATCCGCGCCTCGTGGAGCGACCTGATCCTCGAGCTCGACGTCGAGGCGCTCGAGCCGCGGCACGACGCGCCACCGAACGACGCGGGCTCCCATAAGGATCACCACCACCTCTCCGGCGTGCTCACCGATGGCTCACGGATCGAGCCGAGCGGCGTGCCGCAGGCCATCCTCGCGGCCATCAGCGAAAAGGGCCGCTTCACGCCGCCGCTCGTGCTCGTGGAAGGCGAGCTCCGGTTCGTCTTCGACGAGATCGAGGCGCTCAAGGCGACTCTCGCCGCGGTCTCCCCGCTTGCAGGCATGGACAGGAGCCTCAAGGAGGCCGTGGACCTGGCCTGTGAGCTCTTGAGGTCGCCCTACCCCGAGGGAGCGACCGGCGCCGCCGCCACCTTGATCCAGCAAATCAAGGAGCGACTTCCGCCTGCGGACCGTTCGCCGGCCGCGGCGCGCATCGAGTCTCAGGCGGAGCGGCTCCTGCTCGAGCAGCGGCGATATCAGACCCGCACGCTGCTGGGCGACACATGGATCCGCGCGCTGCTCGGGGCGGGCGCACAGGACGCGCTGCCGGTGTACCTACCGAAGCGCCTCGCGCCGTGGCTGCCGATGCTGCCCAGGCTGCGCGTGCGCCTCGTCGCGGAGGCGCACCTCCAACAGGACCACGCCGAAAGCAGCCGGTATGCCCTCAAGGCGCTTGCGCTCGGCAGGGTCGCCGCCCTGGACGAGATCCAGGGCGGCGGGCCGTGAGCTGACCCGCGCCTCACCACGGAGCCCTGGATCGCAGCTGCTCCGTGGGCGGTCTCCAGGAAAGGCGAGAACGTCAGCCCGCAGGCGATCCAGCAACCCTGATGCTTGCAAAGACGCGGTCGAACACCGGGTGAGCCGTGCGGCCTCATTCTTCGGTATCATGGCCGTGAAGCTCATCGCTCCGGGCCGGCGCCCCGCCATGGACAAGAGCCGCTGCTCGATCGGCCTACTCCTCCACGAGGTCGTCGTCGGCGCGTTCACCTTCGGCTTCGCTGTCGGGGTCGCACTTGGTGAGGACGTGGTACGCGAACAAGGATGCGAACTCGCGGAGCCTGCTGGCCTGCTGTTCGGCGGCGTCGTCTCCGTGGGCCTGCGCGGTGGGGCTGCTCTGCTGGTCATCGTCCCGGGGCTTCTGCTTCTCGCTGGGCCGCACGCGGGGGTACGCGGGTCGTCCCCTCCGGCGCTTGTTCGGCTCGGAGGCATGCGGCTCCTCAGGTGTCGGCATCCGGCGCGGCGCACGCTCGCCCGCGAGCATCTTCCGGGCCCGCTCCTCCTGCTCCACGAACGTGGCGGCGTACGCCACGAAGCGCAGCGCATCGAACGGACGCCGGCCTTGTCGAGCGCTTCGCCCAGAAGGGGCGGCAGCCGGGCGATCCTTGCGTACTGGCTCCGACGCGCGTGCGACACCTGCGCGCGCACGTCACGCGGCGCGCCGTGGAAGGCAACGCACCAAGCGTACGTGATGCATTCCGGCAACAGCAGCCGCAAGCGATGGTTCTCGTCGTAGTCGCAGACCGCTGTGAAGCGGGGCGGCGCGGGCCTCCTGCGGCGCTGGAAGCCCTTCCCGTTGCCGGCGGGCGTGTGCTGCGCGATGCGCTCGGCTTCGGCATGCACGCGCTCGCGCTCACGCGCTAGCTCCGCCTCTCTGCGCTCGAGCGCCTGCTCCCGTCGTACGAGCTCCGCGCGCGCCTGCTCGAGCTGGTAGCGCTCGCGGGCGATCTGCATCTCCTGCGCGTAGCGGGTGGTGCGGTCCTCGGTGAACAGCTCAACGACGGCCGGCGCAGCAGCGGCGAGCGCCGGCGCGGCAGCGCCAAGGACCTCGAGCAGCGGCGGGGGCTGAGGTGGCTTCAGGGGAGGGGCGTCCATCCGTGCCAGCGTACCGATGGATGCGGTCGGATCGAGTCCACAGCCTATTTACGACGGCGTAAACCGACCGCAGTTCGATCGTAGTCGTTGTCAGATGCCGAATGATTTCCGGTACTTGGCCGTCCAGTCAAGCGGGGCTCGGTGCGGGGTCGCGCGCCAAGAGCAGGCATCGCGCCGAATGGCAGAGATGGCGTTTTTGGGGGGTGGCTCGTTTCTTGTCTGCGGGTTGTGCCGTACGAACAGGCTTCCTGGCCGCGCTGCCGTCAGTGCGCCGCCTCTGCTGCTTGCCCACGGCGCCACGTGTTCCGACGATCGAGTGGCTCAGATCCATCCGCGCGCGGGTGTGATCCTGCTCGACGCGGCGCCTGTCAGGTTTCGGAGCGGGCCCCTCCTTTGGTTTTCAGGTGCGCACCGGCATCGCGAGATGGCGCGCATTCATCCCCGCGCGGCATCAGAAGCGATGCTGTCAAACCATCGTGCAAGCGCGCGTCGAAACGCCGGGGCGCCCACCAAGCCCGCCGAACGCAGCCGACCGGATCGAAGGCTTTCTTGGGCGTCCTTCCATGATGGCGAGGGTGATGGGCGAAACCAGAATTATTCCGGTGGTTTACTGGTGGGTGGAGGCCGAGCCGTTTAACCAGGGTTGAGCCGAAGCGTGCGTGGCGATTTGGCCTTGACGTCCTCTCATTGTTTGTTTCTCCTTCCCCTTCAAGACATGGCGCGCACGGCTCCCGTCCCGAATATTCCCGCGATTCCCGGCATGAACCCAGGCGTATTCGTCATGGGTGGAGGCGGGGGCAGCGCCGGCGGTGGAGGCAATGGCGGCAAGGGAAATGGCAAGGATCAAGGCGCCGACGGATCCAACGGAGGCAACGGTGCCAACGGAGGGGGCAAGTCGGCGTGCGGGGGCACGGGCGGCGACGGCTCCGGCTGTCCGAACCACCACGGCTCGAAGAAGAGCGGGAAGGTCTCGAAGGGCGACCCCGTCGATGTGGCTACAGGCCGCGTGTTCACCGATCCGGTCGTCGACCTCGAGCTACTCGGTCCGCTCGGCTTGCAGTTCGTGCGCCGCTATAGCACAAGCGCCCAGGAACGCGACGTCGGCCTCGGCTTCGGCTGGACGCATTCGTTCGCGTGGGCCGTCGAGGTGCGGCGCCGGACGACCGTGCTGTGGACCGACACGGGTGCAGAGCTCTCGTTCGACGCCATGGCCGAGGGGGACGCAGGGCTCGGCGCCGACGGCTGGGTCCTGACGCGCGACGCCAACGGCTTCGTGCTCGATGACGGCGCGGGCACATTCTACCTGTTCTCCGAGCGCGCCGACTCGACTTATCGGCTCTCCGCGGTGCGCGACGCCCATGGCAACACGACGTGGGTTGGCTACCGTGAGGGGCGGATCGAATCCCTTATCGATGCCGCTGGCCGTGTAGTGCGCGTGCGGCGCACGACGGACGGCCGGATCGCCGCGCTCGAGATCAAGAACGCGCCCGAGCAAGGCAGGTGGGTGACGCTGCGGAGCTACGAGTACAACGAGATAGGCGATCTCGTCGCAGTGGCGGACGCGGAGGGTTGCACCACCCGCTATACCTACGAACATCACCGGTTGACGTCGCGCACGGACCCCGAAGGCCTCACCTTCCAATTCCGGTACGACGCGCAGGGCCGCTGCATTGAAACCTGGGGCGTTCACGCCGATGCAGGTCGCCTCGGCCTCGCCGAGGGCGTGCCCGACACGCTCGCGGATGGCACGAAGGCCCGAGGGATCTACCATTGCAAGCTCGTCTACGGTGATGACGGCTACTCGGAGGTCGTGGACTCGGGCACCGTGCACCGGTATGTCGCTAACGAGTTCGGGAAGCTCGACAAGGCCGTATCTGGCGGGGCTGTCTACAGCCGCACGTATGACGAGAACGGCAATCTCATCTCGTTCACCGACCCCCTGGGCGCGACCACGACCTGGGTTCGTGACGGCCGCGGCCGCACGCTTCGCGTGTCGGATCCGCTGGGCCGGTGCACCTTCATCGAGCGCGAGCCGGACGGGCATATTCGCCGCGTCATCGACCCGGCTGGCGGCGTGACGGAAGTCATGCGCACTGCGAACGTGCTGTACTGGACTGACCCGATTGGCGCGACATTCGAAGTCCGCATCGACGCGCGCGGGCTCATCATCGAGACGGTAGCGCCGAACGGCGCGCGTACGCGCTTCGAACACGACGCGCACGGCAACGTCGTCCGGAAGATCAACGCCATCGGCGCCGTCACCGAATACACCTACGACTATTGGGGACGCTGCCTGTCTGTGCGCGACGCACTCGGTCACGTCGAGTCGTACGCCTACAACAACCGTAGCGAACGCGTCGCCGTGCGCCACGCCGACGGTGGCGTGACCCGCTACACCCACAATCGCACTGGGGACGTCGTGCGCGTCGACCATCCGGACGGCACGGCGACGCGCTTCGAGATCGGAGGGCTGCACAAGGTGTGCGCGATTCACCGCCCGAACGGCGAGGTGAACCGCCTCGGCTACGACCGCGAGGGGCGCCTCGTACGGGCCGAGAACGCGCGGGGAGACGTTTACCTCATGCGCTACGACGCCGCGGGTCGCATGGTGTACGAGCGGACGTTCACCGGGCTGGAGAAACACTATCAGTACGACATGGCCGGTCAGCTCCTCATCGAGCGGACCAGCGCGCGTGAGACAACGGATTTCGTCTATGATGCGGCCGGCCAGCTCGTGCAGCGCATCCTGCCGGACGGTACCACGGAATCGTTCGAATATGATCCGTGCGGCAACCTCATTGCCGCCCTCACGCCCACTGGGGAGCTCACGTACAAGCGCAACGCCGTGGGGTGGGTGCTGGAGGAGCGGCAGCTCGCCTCGGGAGAGGGGTTCGTCGTACGGCGAACCTACGATCTCATGGGAAACGTCACGCAACGAACGACGTCGCTCGGCCACACAGTTCTCTTCGAGCGAGACGCCTGCGGCCGGGCGACGCAGGTCGTGCTGGACGGGCGTGTCCCGGTTGGGGTCGCGCACGATGCGCTCGGGCGCGAGATCGCCCGCGTGTTGCCCGACGGCGGGCGTATCCAGGTCGTCTATGACGCGTTGGGCCGCATGGTCCAGCGCTGGGTCGGCAACCCCGCGGTCGCAGCCAGCGCCGGCGCCGGTCGGCCCGGCTGGGTCGGCGCTCGTCCGCCGGGTACGACGGTATACCAGGCGTATCGCTACGGACCGTGCTCAGAGCTCGTGGAGGCGCAGGACGATGTGTTCGGCAGGAACCTCTTCGACCACGACCCCGCCGGACAAATCGTCGGCGTGCGCGGCGACCGCGGCCAGAAGGAGCGCTATGCCTACGACGCCGCGGGCAACCTCCATGAACCGACCGGTGAGCAGCGCTCCTACGGGTCTGGAAACTTCCTGATGGAGAAGGGCGACACCACCTATGTATGGGACGAGTCAGGCCGCCTCGTCGCCGCGCGAGACGCCCAGGGCCGTTCGATCCGATATCGCTGGAATGGCCTCGGGCTGCTCGCGGCTGTCGAGAAGCCCGACGGAACTCTCGTTGAGCTCAGCTACGATCCGTTCGCGCGGCGCATCGGCAAGCGCACGATCGAGCGTGCGCCAGACGGGCAGCAGCGCGAGGTGTCGAGCGTACGCTTCGTGTGGGACGGCGGCGTGCTCGTTCACGAGATCAAGCGCTTGGCGCAGGGATCCGGCGATCCCGTCGTGGAGGAGCGCACCTATTGCTTCGAGGAGGTCCGGTACGCCCCGTGGGCTCACCGCGATGCGCGCGTCGCGGGCGGCCAGCGCGAGGAGAGCCCGTGGTTTCATTACCTCAACGATGACGTGGGTGCCCCCGAGCGTCTGGTCGGTCCAGCGGGCGAGGTGGTGTGCGAGCTCGATCGATCCGCGTTCAGCGCGAAGGTGAAGGAGGGCGGGCGGACCACGACGCCGCTCCGCTTCCCGGGCCAGTACGAGGACGAGGAGACGGGGCTCGTCTACAACCGCTACCGCTACTTCGATCCGGCGCTCGGCCGGTACCTGAGCGCGGACCCGGCCGGCCTGGACGGCGGCTTCAACGGCTTCGACTACGCCGGCAACGCGCCGACGCGCTTCGTCGATCCGAGCGGCCTGATGCCGTTCTCGACCGTCCGGAACGCGGCAGGGAACAACCCCGAGGGAAAGGATTTCACCGATCCCAGGAACCGCCGCGGCGTGCCGGCCGATATCGAGGGCAAGAGCCAGGGAGAACGCTCCCAGTCGGAGGAGGGCCAGCGCGAGAAGTACTACAAGGACCCCGCGATCACCGAGGCCGTCAAGAACGCGCAGAGGGCGCGCGATCCGCATAAGACCCCGACGGGGGACACAACGTGCGCGGAGGTGGATGCGCTGCACAAGATGGCGAACCAGATCCGCACCGAAGGGGACGCGAAGCGCAAGCAGCAGGGGAAACCCAAGATGACGGACCAGGAGGTCCGCTCGGAGCTGCAGAAGCGCTTCAAGAACGGCGCGACCATCGAGACCACAAACAAGGCGGGCGAGGGCATGGCGCCCTGCCCCATGTGCGCGCAGATCTTCCGCGAGCTCGGGCTCCACCCGGCGAACATCGGAGAGGACGCGAAGGGCGGCGTCGTCGGTCCGAACGACAAGCAGGAGACCAAGGTGAACAAGATGGGCCGGTGGGACGGGACCTGGACACAGAGCAGCGAGCCCAAGCAATCTCGACAGAAGAACGTCACCACGGTGCCCTCCTCGACGCCACCATTCGCTGGCACATGACGCCCGCAATGAAGATGCCCCCGCCCCGGATCCCCGCCCCCGCGCCCGTCGAACGCGCCTTCCGCTGCGCCTTGGACGAGGCGTCGCTGGCAACGCTCGACCCCGCGGAGCAAGCCGCAGTGGCCGCGCTCGGCCGGTGGATCGAGGAGCCGGAGCTGCCCTATGCGATCCTGCACGGGCCGCGCGCGAGCCGGCGTGCGATCGTGGCCGCCTACTTGGTCCGTGCGTTGCACGAGAGCCCGGCCTGGGACGCACAGATGGTGCCGATCGGGCCTGATCTCAGGCTCGAGCGCGACCTAGTCGCGCTGCTGGTCTCTCGGCTGCTCGCCGATTACGGTGGCGGGTCCCCTCGGCTGCTGCGCGCGCACATCGCGGAGGAGCGCCTGCGCCCTGGGTGCGCGGAGGGCGAACCATCGCTGCTGCTCGCGATCACCGACGTGGAAGAAGCGGAGCCGCTCGTCTCTTGGCCGGCGCTGTTCTCGGCCGTGGGTCCCCGCATCAAGGTGCTCGCCACCGTCGAGGGCGACGACGCCGCGGCCCGCGCGTGGATCCCGCGCCTCGGCTTCGATCCGGCGCGCACGCAGCTCCATGCGCTGCCGTCGCGGCCCTGGCCCGCGCCGGGCGATCCGGCGGCGCTCCTCGCCGCCGCGGGCGCCGCGCCGACAAGGCTGCTCGGCCTGCTCGCGTGCGCATACGCGCGGCTCCGAGAGGACGAGATCACGACGTCGCTTGGAACCTCGATCGAAGAGGCCCTCATAGGAATCGAGCCGCTCGTCACGGCCATCGATGGCACCTATACGCTCCGCTGGAACGCGGCCCGCCGCGAGGTGGAGGAGCGCCTCGACCGCGGCACGCGGGAAGCGTCGATCCGCCGGCTCCTTTCGCTCGCGCCGAACGGCTATCCCTGCGCCTACACGCGGGCGCACCTCGAGCAGGCCGCCGCGCCGCTCCAGGCATTCGCCGCGCTGGTCACCGAGGAGCACCTCGCCCGCTGGATGGCTCGGCCCGAGGGCTATCTCGGCTTCGTCGCCGACCTCGAGCGCGTGCGCCGTCGCGCCGTCGAGGCGCTCGCGTCAGGCCGCGAGGCCACGTCGCTCGCGGTGCGCGCGGCCCTGGTCGAGGCAAGCATGAACTGGTGCGCCCGCCGCGAGGATCACGATGCGCCTGTGGGCGTCGAGCCCATGACTCGGGAGACGCCGCTCGCGGATCAGCGGCAGCAGGCGAAGGCGCTCACCGCGCTTGGTGCTGCGATGGCGGCCGGGCTGGCGCGCGCCGAGGTGCTCGCGTGCGCCGCGGACGCCGCCCGGCTCATTCCGGACGCAGCGTTCCGCGGAGATGCGCTCCTGGACCTCGCCGAAGTCGTCGAGGGCGAGGCGGGGTACACGTTCGCGCGTGAAGCGCTTGCCGCGTTCCGGACCATGGAGAATGCGGAGGATCGAGCGCATCACATGCTCGTCGCGACGAGGGGGTTGCCTCCGGATGAAGGGGTCGCGGTCGCGTGCGAGGCGCTCGCCAGCCTCCGCGACGGCGGCGGAGATCCTGGCGATTTCGCGCTCTTCTCCAGATATTTCCCGCGCGCGGTCGCCGAGGCGCTCTGGCCCGAAGCCGACGCGCTATCTGGGCCCGTGCGGGCGCGAGCGCTCGCCGCGCTCGCGGAGGTCCTCGGCGACCCCGACCGCGTGGCCACCGCGTTCGCCGCGGTGGAGCAGCACGCCGACCCATACGACCCGCTCGCGCACCGGGCGCTCGCGTGGCTCGTACCGCTCCTCGCCGCCCCGGAAGCCCGCCGCGCCGCGGCGCTCGCGCCCCAGTTCGGCGAACGCGCCGCCGAGCTCTTGGAGGGCCTGATCCCGCGCCTCCGAGCGCTGGGCGATCCCGCCGAGGACCTACTCGAGGCGCTGCCCGAAGCGTCGCGCGTGCGGGCGTTGGCCCGGAGCCTTCCTTTCGCCGCGGAGCCGGCGCGGCTGCGGGCCCGGATCGACGCGGCCATATGGCAGGCCGAGCCACTCGATCGCTACGGGTTGTTGTTCGACGTGGGCCCGTGGCTCGGCGCTGCGGGCGAGAGCGACGCGTTGCTCGGCTGGATCGCGCCGCTCGGCGACGCCCACCACCTGGTCGCCCTCGGCTTCCTGGCGCTCCACGATCCCGCGCACGCGGCCGAGCTAACGCGCCGGGCCCTTCCCCTGGCTCTGCGCCTCGGCGCCGACGAGCCGGACCGCCTGCTCGCCCTTGTTCCGCTGGCCCGCCACCTCCCGGTCGAGGGGGCCGCCGCGGCATTCGGCCTCTTGCTCGACGCGCTCGCCGGAGACTTCCGCTCTGCCGCGCTCGCGGGCGACGGCGTGAGCCTCGTGAAGCTCGTGCCGCTCATCGCTGCGCTCGCCGGCGACGACGGCCTGGCCGGCGCGGCGCGCGAAGTGGTGCGGGTCGCGGCGTGGTTCCCGTGAGCGCCGCCTGAGACCATGCCTTGCAAGGCGTCGTGATCCGTCGCCGCGGCGTCCCAGAATTCCGAGGAAAGCTCCGGATGGCCCCGGTTTACCTCCGGTCCTGCGTCCTTGGTGCCTCACTGCATCAGAGAGAGCGCCCACGCCGCGGCAGCCTGTTCGGCCTCGCGTCGCTAGCGTGTTCAGGCACGTCGCGGCGAGCTGGTCGCGCAGATCGCCCAGCCCACCAGAGCGTACCGCGCGTCGCTGTCCGCCCGCGGCACTGAACCCCGGTGGCGATGGAAGCGCTCGGAGGCCTCGCGTGGAACGGTAATGTCTGGCACAAGGGACACTCCACGTCGTTCAGGACCGCTCCCTCGAGCACGCCGCCCTTCGCAGAGCCATGACCCCTCCTTCGCGAGCACCGGATGCGCCGGCCGCTGGCCCGGCGGCGGCGGAGCGCGGCGTCCTCGACTTCTGGCGCGAGGTCGAGCGCTGCCGCAGCGCTCCCCTCGGCGGGAAGGCCCGCGCTGGGGCCGTGGCGGGCCTCGAAGCGTGGTTAGAGCACGGCGGGGCGCACGTGGCGCTGCTCGGGCCGAGCGGGCGCGGCAAGTCGATGCTGCTGGGCGCGTGGGCGCTGGAGCTGGCCCGCGCGGGCCGGCACGAGATAGCGTTCGTCCCCGTGAGCCGCCGGTTCGGTACGGCGCTGGAGTCCACGGCGCTGAACCTCCTTTATGCGCGCGTGGCTCTGTTCCTCAGGTCGCGGTGGCGCACCGGCAAACGGCCGCACGGGGTCGAGGAGATGCGGCGCGTCCTCGCGAGCATGCTCGAGGAGGGCCGCCCGCCCGGAGGCAGGCCGCTCGTCGTCATTCTCGACAGGTTCGACGAGGGCGTCTCCTGGACCCTCGATGCAGCGCAGCGATTCCTGCGAGACCTCGGCCCCGGTGTGCGCGCCGTGCTGTCGGCGCGCTCGATCGAGGCGCTCGGAGGGCTCCGGGAGGGGACGGAGGTGGTCGCGCTGCCGCCGATCGCGGTCGACGAGGTCGCGGAGGCGATCGGGCGGAGGCTCGGCCATCTGCCGGCCAGCGTGAAGGACGAGGTCGCACGGGTGAGCGGCGGGGAGCCGCTCCTCGTGGAGGCGCTCGTCGAGGCCTTTGCGCAGGATCCCGCGGCTGTGGCGCCGGCGCTCGCGAGCGTTTCCGCCGGAGCTCCGGGGGTCCTGGATCTCTGCGCCGGCGGCACGATCCGCCCTGCGCTGCCATGGCTTGCAGGCGCTCTCGCGCCGATCGAGGAGGAGGAGCTCTTCGCGATCTCGACGGTGAACGGCGGAGCCTGGAACGAGCTGAGCGGACCGCTCGTCGCCGCCGGAGAGCCGGGCCTCGCGCTCCGTCACCCGGCCTGGGCGGAGGCCATCGAAGGGCGGCTCGCGCCGCATGAGCGTGCGGCGGTCGATCGCCGGTTCGCCGACCACGGGAAGCGCGCGTTCGCCTCGGGCACGGTCTCTGACTACGTATGCCGGAACTGGCGCGCTCACCTGGAGCGGGTCGGCGCGAGCCTCGCAGAGCGGATCGAGCTGGCCTCGAGGGCGTGGCTCGACGTGTGGAGGACACGCCCGGATGGCTCGTCCGGGTTCATCGCCGACGTGGACGCGACGGCGGCGTGCGCGGCGAGCCTTCTGGTCGATGCCGCGGCTGGAGGCGATGTCCTGACGGCGCTGGCCGCGCGGGTCCGCTGCCTGCTCGTGACGAGCTCGGTGCGGAGGATCCTTGGCTTCGAGGAGACGCGGCGCGCGCTGGCCGCGCTGGCGGCGCAGGACGACGAGGAGGAAGAGGAAGGGGTCGAGGGAGGCGAGGGCTCCGCCGGACCCCACATCGAGATGCCGCGCGTGGGCGAGGACATCCTGGATGCTGGACGGCCGATCGCCGACGCCGCCGAGCGCGCCGGTGCCCTGATCCGGCTGGCGCACGAGCTGCCCGACGCCGAGCGCGCCGTCGTGCTCGGCTGGGCGCTCGAGGCCGCCCGTGAGGAGCACGCCGGCGGGGGCGCGCTCGCCGCCGTGGCGTGGGCGCTCGACGGGCAGGCGCGCGTGACGGCCGCGCGCGAGGCAGCGGCGCGGCTCGCTCGCGAGCGGACCAGGGAGAGCCGGCTCGCGCGCGTGTCCCTGGCGGCGCTGCTGCCCGAGGACGAGGCGCGCGACCTCGGTCGCGAGGCGTTCGCCGAGGTCCCGGCCGACGCCAGGAGCAACGAGCTGCCGCGGCTCTCGGAGGCCGCCGCGCGATGGTCTCCCGCGGCGGTGCGCGGGCTCTGGGCATGGTCCCAGGCGCTGCCCCCCTCGGAGCGGCACATGGTCCTCGCTCGCCTCGCTTCGGGGCTGCCCGCGGAGGAGCGGGAAGCGGGCGCGTCGGAGGCGCTGGGGCTCGCGCTGTCGCTGCGCGCGGGCGACGCGCTTCCGCCGGACGCGTGCTGGAGCATCTGCGCGCTCGCGCCGCACGCACCTGCCGGCGCCGCGTCCGCGCTGGTCCAGGCGTGCGCGGCTGCGGCCAGCTTCCGGCGCCCGGTGGTGACGGCCGTCGCCGCGCGCCTCTGCGATCTGAGGCGCGTGGAGGATGCGCTCGCGCTGGTGGAAACGCTGCCCCAGCCGTCGGACCGGATCGAGGTGCGATCCGCCCTGCTCGCGCACCTGCCCGCCGCGGTCCGCGAGGCCGCCTGGGCCCAGCTGTCGGGCGATCTGCGGGCGAGCGACGGCGCGCGCCTGCTCTTCGAGCGGAACGCCGCTGCGTGGACCCGGGCTCTCGGGGCCGATGCGGCCCTCGACCTGTCACGCGAGATCGGCGCCCCGTGGTCAGACCTGGTCGCGATCGCCGTGGCCTCGCCGGACGACGCGCCGGCGATTGCGCGCGATCTGGTCGAGCGCGCTCTGGAGCAGCCGAGCGACGAGGACGAGGCGCTCTTCGCGCTGGTCCCGCTGGCCGCCTGGATGAGCGAGCCGCACGCGCGTCGCCTTTGCGAGCGCCTCCTGCGCTACCTCGATTGGAAGGGGCGGCCCGATCTCCTCGACGACTGGACGAAGGACGACCTCGGGCACCTGGCGCCGTTGTTCGCCCGCATCGCTGGACCGCGGGGGGTCGCCGAGGTGGCCCGGGAGATCGTCGACGTCGCGCGGTGGCTCCCCTGAGGGCCCGCGGAGAGATCTCGCGCGCCGAGCCCTTCCCCTGGCCCTGAGCTTCGGTACTGCCGGACCGCACCGCCTCCTCGATCTGGTCGCGCTGCCCGCCACTTCCCGGCCGAGGCGGCCGTCGCAGCGCTCGGCTTCCTGCTCGATGCGCTCGCCGCAGACACCCGCACTGAGGCGCTCGCGGGCGACGGCGCACAAGGGACGGGCTGTGCTCGTTGGCGCATGAGCATAGCGCGGACGAGCAAGGCGTCACGTTGGTAGCTCGATCCTGTTTACCGCACCGTCGCCCCCGCTACTGCGGTCTTTGTCCCGCCGCCGTGCTGGGTGACCCTCGGACGTATGGTGATTTTCTGAGGCCGCTGCGAGAAACGTTTCTCCGTGCTCCGTTGAGCCCAAATGAGCGCCTCGCCCGGTGCGAGTGCGGAAAGGTGGCCCTCCTCGATGCCTTCAAGGGAGGTGATCGCGGTCTTGAGGTGTTTCAACCATTGCGGCGATGTCATTCTATGCAGCATCAGGATTGTAGACAGTTCGATGACCACACGTGGGACACTTAGTGGATCCTGGCTTGCGATGACGATGCTCGTGGCATGGTGGCGCATTTCACGGATAGTCTCGACGACCTGCGCAACAAGCTCGGATTCGCTAATATACTTGTGGGCTTCATCGAAGACGAGCAACTTGTTGAAGTCTCTGCCGTCGAGCTTCTGTGCGGCGAAGATGCGCATCATCACCACAAAGAGCTCCAAAGCCTCGTCTTTCTCGATCCATTCGTCGCGCAGATCGATGATAACCGTGCGGCCAGGGCGGAGCAGGCCACCGAGAGAGCGCGTATCGTCGATGTATGGCTCGGCGAGCTTAAGACGATCCTCCGCCAGCCGCAGCGCGGCCTTCGACAAATCGGCGTCTCGCAGCTCCTCCCGCAACTTCTCCAGCGTCAGAACCTCACGATGGCGCCGCAGAATGGCGTTGAGCTGCCGCAGGTAGAGCGCATCGTTGCCGTAGGCGCCAAGGAGAAGCTTCCATCCGTCGTTCTTCAACTCGGACGAGCTGAACTTTATTGGCTCAACGGTGATCCCTGGGTACTCCTTCCGTCGCTGCTCGACCTTTGCCTCCGGAGCGAGAAGTAGCACATCGTCAAGACCGGCAGGCCGTGCGCCGTACTCGCGCAACAGGCGATCGACTTCGGCCTGCTTCTGGTTGGGAGAAACGGCGGATGCAAACTCGGGTTCGTACGCGTCACTCTTGTGATAGTGAAATATAACTGTCGCAAGTGGTGACGGCAGGCTATTCACCCCCGGCAGGCTCGCGGCAGCCATCTCGGCGATTACTCCCAGTGTGTACGATTTGCCAAATCCCTGAACCCCGAAAAGGCTGATGGTATTGCAGCCCGTCAGATCGAGCCCGACTCGCTGCGCACTGGACTTGCCAATGAGGCCATACTGCGGCGTCATCGTCGTTGCACCGAGGAGCACTTCAACGCTCGGAGCACCCGTAGCTTCCGGCGACGCCGATTGAGCAGTCGCCGCCTCCGCCGGCGAGACTGCTGTAACGGTCGCGGGTACGGCAGCAGGCGGATTCACAGGCGTCGAAGGCGCCTCCGACGGCCCTGGCGCATGCTCCGTCAGAGATGCGGCGCTGGCTGGCGGCCGATGGTTTCCCCCATCAAGAGTTGGCGCGACGATCTCCCGTACCGGAAGTGGCCGAGCGTTCGCCGGGGCTCGTCCAGAGTACGGGATGGCGGTCGCACTCGCCGCGCGTGCGGTGCGCGTGCTGAGCGCGGACCGGAACGATTCGAGCTCTGCGTCCATCTGCGGCTCCGACTCCGTTGCTGAGGCGGGCGGCGGCAACGGTGGCTGGCTCGCTCGCGTGCGCCCGCGTCGCTCGCTGCTCCTCTGCGACCTCTGCGCGAACTGCTCCACGGCATGATCGAGGAGCTGCTTCGCCTTGTCGCCGCCGAGGCGAACGACCCGGAAGCCCGGTTCGTCTTCATCATCGTGCACTCCCTGGCCGCGATGCTCGAAGATTACGCCCATCGTCCGCAGGTCGAGCTCATAGCCGTCATCCAGGTGATCGAGAAACGCGAGCGCGGCGTTCGCCTGCTTCTCGGAGAGTAACGCATATCGTTGTGCGCGACGAGCGTAGAAAGAAAGCGCACCGGACAGTTCCTTGGACCGAAGGAGCGCGTCGGCGCGCGGCTCCGGATAGAGGTCGAGCGCGAACCTGTCCCGTAACCGTAGCGCGGTATTCTGTGTTTGCCGCCGCATCTCCGCATAGAGTTGGGCCCGTGCTGGCCCTGACAGCTCCTCACGCAGCTTGACCTCCACGACGTCGAGTCGAATGGTCCGTGATTCCGTGAAGCCGACGAGCAGGAGATCAGCACGTTTTTGCGAGGCGCCTACGTCGCCACTCCGGGCGTCGTCGGCGAACCATCCGCGATGTGCATCGAGAGGCACCACGAGGCGCTCCTCAAGCAATTTCGTGCGTTCAAGCAGCCAGCGGGCCAGCAGGAGCCCGACGACCTCCGCGGCATGGGCGTGTCCAGCTTCCAGCCGAAGCGCGAGGTGCCCGGAGAGCGACCGAAGCGCCTCGAGGACGACCACCTCATCGCCTTGGCGTAACCCGAGCCCGTACTGCGCGAGGATAGGTTGAACCAGGCTTTCCAGCTCCAGCGTGCTCCGTGTGGTGAGCAGGACCCGCTGCCGATCCTCCTGCAGGTACTCGGGGGCGAAGTCGAGCAGATAACCCGCCTCGCGCGCTGATGACGGGCTGTCGAAGTAATCGAGACCCAGGCTACGATCAACGGTGAGCACCCAATCGCTGATCTCATGCACCTGCTTGAGGAGCGCCTGATCCATCGAGGTGAGCTGGAGGGCCACGACCGGCGCCTCGTTCTCGGTCGCCGTCTTACCTAGTGCGAAGGACGCCTGCACGCGCTGCGCCGCGGAAACGGCGGCGCGCATGCGTTCTTCGTCCCGCGTCGGCTCTCGGCGCGTGAGCGGCCTGAGCCCCTTGACCCAGCCGAAATGGGGGCCGATGGGCTCCGCCTGGGTCTCCGGTTCCTGAACGAGACCCGCGACGAACGATCCCCGGCGCAACATCTCAATCCGACCGACGCGTCCGAGCACCGCGAACTGCTCGAGTAGCAGGGAGACGTGCGCCGTGTAGCGCTCGGATCGACTCAGGAACTCCGCGACGCTGTTTCGTGCGAAGACCAGCTTCGGCAATAGGTGATTGCTCGATGCGAGCGTGAACTCGTCGTCCTCGCGCACCTGGCGCTCCGGATCCAATAGGCTCTCCAGGCCGTCTGCCGCCGCGTCGCCGTGCGCGGAACTCCCGAACAGATGGATCGCATACCGAAGTGAGGGCGCATCCGACCCCAGCAACCGGATGCGCTTCAACTCCACGCCATGCAGAACGTCGGCGATAAGCCGGCCATCACCCGGGTTGAAGACGTTGAGACAGAGCTGCTCGACGTATGGATGCTGCTCGATGTAATCGAAAAGACGGCCTGCGATCTCGGAGGGATCGACCGTGGTGACGGTGACCGTGCGATCCCGGATCCCCATCGCGCGGACGACGCGATCGCGCGCCGCCATGGCGTCGATGGGCACGCCTTCCTCGACGCGGTCTGGCAGATAGAGCGGCCAGAACGGGGTAAGCGGCGCATGCTCGACAAACGCGCGCCCACGCTTGTTGAAGAGGACCATCGGGAGGTTCATCGGATACAGATCCCGGCGGAGCTGATCGAGGAACGCCCTCCATGCGGGTGCGCGTCGCGAGCCATTCTCCCAGGCACCCACCGCTTCCTGGCAAGCCCGGATGTGGTTGAGATGCCATAGCAGTCGTAGTGGATGGACCGGCGCCACGAGCTGTGCCCTCCCAGCGTCGCCTGGGCTAGGACGCCAGCGGAGGTCGACTACGTCGAGCTGGGCGAGGGTAGCGCGCATCGCAGCAGCGATTGTCGAATCGAGGTCGGGGCGAGCGGCCGCTTCGACCAGCGCGATGTAGCTCTCGGCATACCGATCGATGAGCTCGCCGTTCGGCGCGAGATCCACCGTTTCGACCAATCCGCTCCGCTCCGAGCGGTTGTCTTCGAGTTTCGCACTTGCATCGAAGTGGTGTTCACGGATCGCCTGGAACACCTGGCGGCGGACCTCGAGGAAGGCGATCGCCTCAGGGCTTGTCCCCAGGCCGCCGATCTCGTGACGCGTAATCTCGACATCCTCAAGCTTCCGGAGATCGACGAACGAAATCTCGTGCCTAGCGAGGTGGTCTGGATGTTCGAGCAGCGCGAGTTCGAGCCGACGTAGCACCGCCGGAACCACAACCGTGTAACCCGCGAAGACGCTGCCGCTCAGCTCGAACCGGACATCCCCCCTCGGCGGCGCGCCGACCGCGACATCCCATGCGCCACGGATGGCCGCACGATCCGGCACCGCCTCGCGCTGCTTGGCGCCCAAGGACTTTGCCGCCACGAGGGTCCACGCCTCCAGCAGCGAGGTTACGAAGACGGCGCGCACGTCCGGCTCCTCGATGTCCACTGTGTCGCGGACCACGAGGAACTGCTCCGACTCGTTCTCCGCCCTGTTCGAGTCCTTCTCGTCAACGGGCCGTTGCCGGGTGAGCTGCGCGCCCTCTGCGTCGTACGCGTCGACTTTGAGGTAATACGTGCCTTCCTCGAGTCCCTGGAGGTCTTTGGCCTTGATGCTGCGGCGGATCGTCGCGAGCCGACCCTGGGCCGGTTTGGGGTAGCTGTTGCTCTCCCAGGCGACAGAGACTTGCCCCTCAGCGACCGAGAGTATCTGCACGCGCCAGGTCTTCCAGGCAGGGACCTGGCTTGGGCTCGGGATCGAGCGAAATGCGACCTTCAAAACGTCCTTGCTCTTGTCCCCGACGTTCAGCACCGGCACCTGGGCCGCGCCGATGACGTTATCTTCTGTCTGTCGCGGGAGGCCGAGCGGCTCCAACAGGACGCGCAGATCCTCAGCCTCACCGTCGTCGGTGAACTCCCACTGATCGAGCGCGAGGTGCCGATGCGCGGGGTCGCAGGCGATCTCCCGCGCCCATGCGCGGACGTCGTCCGAGTGGCGAGCACGCAGAAAGGCAAACAAGAGGTTCTGGATCGTGTTTGGCTTGACGGGGAGCCTACGGAGGCGTGTCTGGAGCGGCTGCGTGACGTCGCCGAGGTGCGCGCATGCCTTCACATTGCGGGTAAGCCAGTAGTGGGTGTTGCCCCGCTCGAAGAGCTGAAAGTCTGGGAGCAGCCCGAAAACATGCAGCGCGCCACCGGCCGCCGTCGGTGTGCCGCCGTTCTTGCGGACGGTGAGCAGGTACTCGACCTCCTCGTCGGCGTTGGCGATGTGCCGCTCGGCTCGTAAATACAAGAGCTCATCGCGCACGATTTTGCGCAGCGGCTCTGGCAGCTCTTCGAAGAGCGCTGCGAGGAGGTCGTCTGCGACCGTGGCGAGCGAGAGCTCCGTGAACGTGGCAACGTCGAGCGAGTCCTCGGCTGCCGTGCGCTTGCTCGGCGGCAGGAAGACCAAGAGCGGCCTATCGAGCACGTTGCGGAGCTCGATCAGCTTCGTAGCAGAGGCCTTCCAGGGCGCGTCCACGACGCCGCCACACAGGACGCGTGCCACCCAGCGTGCATCTCCTTGTAACGTCACGCACACCGACTCCATTACCGGTTCCGGCAGCGTGGTGACGCGCAGGCGATGGCCTGGGCCGGCCTCTTCGAGCGCGCTGAGGAGCCGCGGGCGCACGCGCTCCGCGAGGAACGCGTAAAGGTCGTCCTGCACGAACGGCTGGAGCGTTGAGAGGGAGCTCATCACGCCACCCCCTGCCGTGAGAGCGTGTACCTCGGTCGCACGGTTTGTGCGTTGTAGGCATCGCTGAGGTCGTCATAGAACCCGATCTCACGCAGCCGATCCTTGAGCGCACGGACATTATCCCGGAAGGCGCGGTGTTCATCCAGCGTCACCGGTCGGCGCCCGGTCGGCGTCGTCGCGGGCGCGATCACGAACCCGTAGCGATGCTCTACCCAGCGGAGGAAGTCTTCGACCAGCATGGGCTCCGTGTAGAATCGTTTCTCGCCCCCGGTCTGCTCGTGATGCAGTACGGCGAGCTGCACGAGCACCTCAAGCAGCCGTCCGCCGAGGTGCCAGCGCCGCGGATGATTGCTCGACCGGCCCTGCACGATCGCCCCGAAGGGGCCGTTCTTCTGGAAGAGCTTGTCGATCATCTGCACGAGGTAACTTAAGTGATGCTTCTGCCGGACGTGGGAGATCAGCTCGACGAGTGTGTCGAATGCCGGCATGCCTGCGTCGAGGATGGCTTTCACCTCCGGCGTGAGCTCTTCGTCGTCGGCCTGGTACCGCAAGAGCTCCTTGAGCGTCGACTTGAAGTCCGACTCGAAGTCTTTCGGCGGATGCTTGAGCAGCGACGGGACCTCGAACGGGTCGTCAGCGAGCTTCTCGTCCTTGGCGTAGCTCAAGAGTTGGTTCATAGCGAAGATGGCCTTCACGAGGTCGACCAGGCGGTTATACTCCGCGGCAGCGTCCTTCTGGGCGATCTGGGCCATGCGCGAACGGAAATCGCTCCCCATGTCAACGGTGAAGCTCATCCCGTAGGGGCATTCGACGAACGGGGCGTCGGACGTGCCCCAGACGGGACACTCTCGGCAAGCCGGGTGGGCTTCGCGCTGGCTGATCCAGCCTGAGAGCTGACGGCCGACGCGCAGCGTGTAGAGTCCGAGGTGCAGGCCGAGGAGGGTTTTCAGGTAGTCGATCATCACCGGCCGCGGCACGACGTCCTGGTACGCGAGGAGGCGCTGCAGGTCGTTGCACAGCACGCGGCCTTGTCCGCGGCAGGTCGGCCGGTGAGGCGCAGCCTTGTCCTGCTGCGACGGGTGGAGCGGCGGGATCCCCTCGACCAGCTTTAGCACCGTCAACGTCTCGAGGTCGAGCGGCGTGACCCCATCGTATCCGCCGACGGCGTGATGTCCCCGGCCCAAATAGTGCTTCAGATCGACGAGCGCCTGTGACTCGTCGTGCTCAAGCATCGCGTACAGCGCGTCGGCGTGGTTATAATCGCGGCAGTGTTTGGCGACACGGATCTTGGCGGCTTCGAGGTGGAGAGGTCGGAGCGACGCGATGGCTTCGGTCGGACGCCCTCGATTAACAAGATCGAAGATGTCCGACTTGAGCCACTGGTCTGCGACCCAGGCCGCCTCGCCGTCGAAACCTTCCACGCCCTGAAGCTCGGCGACGTTCTTGCGGTGGGTCTCAACCTTCTCGAACTCGGCCTTGGGCCGACCTCGGGTCACGGGGCGCGTGCCATCGCACTTGAGCAGCAGGAAGAGGTTGATTAGAACGCGGTCGAGATCGACGTTCTTCGGGTCCGGGTAGAAGACCTTGGGATTGCGGAACTCTTGATCAACCTTTCGCAACTTCACGGCGTCGTCCCTTCCTGCGCCTCGTCCGGGCGCGCGTGTCGCGCGAGGCGGAGGCGGATGCCGTCGCTCCGGCCCTCGGCGCTGATTTCGTAGAAGTCGCGATCGTCGGCCGTGATGAGCACGCGATCGAAGGTGGTGGTGAGCAGCTCGTTCCGGAAGATGAGCAGGTTCACGAAGAGCCCGGCGAGCTCGTTCGCGGTCGGCCGGTAGCCGCTCCCGATGAGCTCGAGCATCTCGAGCAGGTCGAGCGAGATGCGCAGCCGCGCCGCGCCCTTGCCGCCTTCCGAGACGAGCTCGATGGCGTCGGGAGCGTACTCGAGGTACTCGGCGAGCGTCGGGGCGCGGGCAACCTCGACCCGGAACGACTCCTTGGGGAACAGCCGGTAGCTGCGGACCGGGGCGTCTTTGACGTGCGTGATCTTGAGCGCGAGATACCGTTGGCAGAGTGCCTCACTCTGGACGCCTTCCGCGCGCGAAATGGCGTGGACCACCTTATCGCGCAGCTCGCCGCATGCAACCTGGAACTCTCCGTCGCTCGCCGGGGCGGTGATGCGCTCCAGGAGGCCGGTGGCGCGGTACGGCACCATCGCGCGCCAGCCGTCGTCACGGCGCTCGAAGTACGCCCAGCGGCGCCATCTCGCGATGAGCCGCCGTCGAGCGACGAGCAGATCCCCGAACGAGATGTCGTCGGCAGGGCCGGGCGTGCTCTTCGTGAGCGCCACCACGGCGTTCCATGCCTCGGTGGATCTCTGCTCGAAAGTCATCCACGGCACGGCCGCCTTGGGGTCGTGGGCCAGGCGGCGGTCCAGCGCCGGCTTGTTCGGCAGGCCAATGTCGGCCTCTCGTAGGCGCCGCACCAGCCGGTCCACGGCGCGCTCTTCCCCGGTGGTGCTGCGAGCGTGGGCCGCGCCCACCAGCCGCGCAAGACCCGCGCCTACGACGCCGCGGCCTATCTCGGCGTCGCGGTCCGCAAACGCGTCCGGGTAGTGCAGACGGGTGAGGTCGTCGAGCGCCCGGTGGTCCGTCCGCTTCAGCAAGCGATCGATGTCGTCGCAGCTCTGATCCCGCAGAAGCAGGTAGGACAAAGCCGATCGCAGATCGCGCATGGTGACGTGGGCCTGGCGGCGCAGGTGGACGACCTCGAACAGCTGCCGCACGCGCTCGCGCGTCGCGGTGCCGGAGGCCTCGTCGCGGAGCGTGTCCGCGTTGTGCCGGATCGGGCAGCGATCGCGGTGTACGCAGCCGTCGCAAGGGGCCCAGATCTCGGGCCGCAGCATCGCGAGGAGCTGCCGCTCGACCAGAGAACTGGTGCCACCGGCGGTGACGGCGCGAAGGTTGAGGTTCACGAGGAGCGCGCGGCTCTCGGTCAGCTCTCCGTGGAGGGCCCGCATCACGAAGCGGCGCAGGCCGCCGAAGCGGGTCTCGTGGACACGGTTCGTCAGGAAGTCGAGCAGGCGCCCCTCGTTGATGGCGATGAGCCGCGCGCTCGCGCTATCGAGGCCGGCCATGGCGTCGCCAGCGAACGGCTCGAAGAACCGCTCCAGGACTGCATCGTTGTCGCGCTGGTCCTCATCCTGCGAGCCGTCGTAGTTCGTCTCGTACTCGACCCCCTCATAGGTCCATCGGCTGCCGTTCCGTGTCGGGAGGGACTCGACGATCGCGCCGTTCTGCGCGAAGAGCGCCTCCACCTGCTGGAGGAATGCTGTCTTGCCGTCGCCCGCGTTGCCGGTCACGAGCAAGAGCCGGAATCGCCCAGCAACGATGGCCGGCGCGAGCTTGTCGTCGAGGCGCGTGTTCACGTAGGTGAGGCGCGCGATGTCGTCGAGTCCGCGGGTGCCGGCGTTGCTGCGTCGCGCCTGGCTGTAGAGCGTGAGCAGACGCGCGACGTAAGGGTTGTAGTTCGGCCGTTGGGCCTCTTCGGGTGTCACGTCGCTCAATCCCGGATACTGCCCCGACGGCACTGAGGCGGGCGGCGCGGGCGCCACGTGGGAGGCGATGGCCTGGAGCGCCGCCTTCATCTCCCGCGCGGTCTGGAAGCGGTCGCCGCCGGAGGGCTGAACGGCCTTGAGCAAGAACGCCGCGAGCTCGTCGGACAGACGGAGCTCGGTGGTGATGTCGCGAGGATCGTAAGGATCGCCATTGCCCGGTTGATCCTTCGGGTACGGATGGCGGTGCGTGACGAGCTCGTAGAGCACCACGCCGAGCGAAAAGAGGTCAGCGTCCGGCTTCCATTTCGGGATCCCGCGATCCGGCGCCCAGTAACGCGGCGTGCCGGCCTGCCCGGTGGCCTCGGACGCCTGCGCCGCGATGTTGAAGTCGATGAGCTTGGGACGGTGGGACGGCATCTCCAGCATGATGTTCGCCGGCTTAATGTCGCGGTGGAAGATGCCCGTCTCGGCGCGCTCCTGCGCGGCGTAGTAGGCGTCCACTTCGTCCTCGGTAAGGCTGCGCTCGCGCATCACGGCGCGGATCCGTTCGAGCTCCACCGGATCGGGGTGCATGGCCGCGAGGGCGTCGAGGAGCTCTAGACCGATTGCCTGGACATCGGTCCAGGGAAGGCGCTTGCGACCGTCGCAGTAGGCGGCGAGCGTCTCGCCGTCCACGAACTCGCTGATTAAGAAAGGTGTGTTGTCCGAGAGGCGCCCGAGCCACTCGGTCTTGGCGATGTTGGGATGCGAGGGCAAAAGGCGCGCGATGCGGTTGAACTCGTTTCGGAGGAGATCGATGTCCTCGTCCTTAAGGAGGATCTTCATCGCGTAGGTCTTCTGATGGTCGAGGTTGTAGACCTTGAAGACCTTCGAGAAGCCGCCGATGCCGAGCACGTCGTCGATGCGCCAGACTCCGTCGAGCAGGCTCTCGATCTCGAACGAGGGGCGCGGCGGCGTTGCGGGTGCGGGGTCCTTCGCGGGGGTGCCTGTGGTCGTGCCGAGGGTCTCGCGCAATGCGGCGAGTGTCTCGGCGGCCGATGGCCGGGCATGGAAATCGTCGACGCGGAGCAGGCCGGTCAGGAGCGCGTCAAGCCTGGGCTGGAGCTCCGGGCGCCGCGTGCTCGGGAGGGCGGGCGGTACGCCCCGCGCGGCTCTGGCCGCCTTGGCGTCGGCGAAGGGGACCTCGTCGAGGAGGAGCTCGTAGAGCAGCACGCCGAACGAATACATGTCCGACGTGTGGTCGAAGTCGTAATCGGTGATGTCGGCGAGCTCCGGCGGCACGTAGGCCGGGTTGCGGGCGCGTTCCTCCGTGTGGGCGAGCACCGTATGCTTGCTCTCGACGTAGGCGCGATCGAAGTCGGTGAGTCGGGGTCGGCGGTCGAATCCGACGAGGATGGTCTCCGGGCAGACGTTACGGTGGACGACGCCGTGGGCGTGGACCGTCTCCAGGGCGGCGGCGATGCCCTCGGCGATGCTGAGGCGCTCGCGCAGGGTCAGGCGGTCGCGCTCCTGGTTCTTGAGGTAGCCGTGGAGCGTGCCGAAGTCGCTCCACTCGGTGACCTCGAAGAACTCGCTGTCCTCGTCGAGAAACTCGAACTGGAGGACGCGGAGGAGATTCGGATGAGGGCCGATCTTCGCGACCGCCTCCGTGGGCCGAAGGATGACGGCGCGTTGCTTCTCCAGGGCGTCATTCGGGAGGTTCTGGTCGAGGCGGAAGGTGCGGATGCGGTACGTGGTCGGGTCGTCAGCGAGCAGGGCATGGCGCGCGAGGTACTCGCCGGAGCGCTCGTTGGCGAAGATGGTCTCGGTGATCTCGTAGCTGCCGAGCCGGCGGCGCCTCTGTCGCTGGCGGGCACCCCATTTGCCCTGGAGGAGCTGCTCGATCGGGGCGTGATACTTGCCAATGTCCTTGGAATTGGGGATCTTGCTCGGGTCTTGGAGGTAAGCGATCGCGCCGGTGAGCGAGCGGACGGAGCTGCCCCAGTTTCCGCCGAGGTGGTTCTGCGTCCCGTCGGGGATAACGACGAGAGGCGGGATGCGCACATCGTTGCCGAGGGCTCCGAGCTCGGTCTTGAGGACCTTGCACTTGGTGTTCGTGAGCCAAATAGCAGGCTTCTTGGGCTTCTGGTTGAGGAGCCACTCGGTATCGTCACCCGTGAGGCGGCCGTACCACTCCTTGGCTTCGACGACGTAGAGCGCGTGGGGCGCGAGGACCAGGAAATCGAACTCCAGGGCGTCGTGGTTGCGGGGCTTGAGCTGGAAGTTCGGGGCGACGCCGTAGCTGTCGGGGAGCTGGGCGAGCAGGGTCTGGAGGACAACGCGCTCGAAGGAGCCGACGAGGCCACCGCTCGTGGGGGTCGAGATCAGGCGAGCCATGTAGGGAGCACCTCCTCTTCGATGATGCGGATGGCTTCGGATTCGGCGTTCGCAGCATCCACTCTTGCGTTAGAGGCTGCATCGAGATGTCTCTGAACTTTACGGGATTTTTGGTCGTCAACGCTCGGGTAAGGAAGAGAGAGAACGAGATCCTCCCGAAGGCTGAGCAGCTTGGTCCCGACCCCAGTGCTTCGGAGTAATCGCCGACCGACGAGCGTTGAGAGAAATGCGTAACAGATTGCCGCTTGCGCCCGCTCGACCGGCTGAATGCGTAGTAGGTGCTCGGTGATCCCGCTTTTGGCGAGATCCGGTGTGGCGAGTGCTACCTGTCCGAATAATTCGCCTTCGCCTAGTGTTCCCTGCCCTCCGACGAGTAAGCTCAAAGGTGGAACGCAGAACAAGCTTTTGTCGATGTTTGGATGGAGGATCCGGCGGGGTACGGGACGAATTGAGAACACGTCTCGCTGATTGAGGAAGTCGATTCCATTGGGCGGATCGCAGGAGATCCTCTGAAAGCGACCACCTCGGAACACCTTCTTTGCTGGGACGACGTCACGAAGCCTGCCCGGCCAGCGTTGCATCAACAGGTTCAATGCGCCGCCTGTAGACGCGTAATTCCAGGCGTTCATGGTAAACAAGGGACCCGACCATAGGACGTGGCGTGCCTGCCGCTTCGCGCACATCGCGTGCGCCTCGCGCATCTCCGGTAGGTCTTCCAGCACGCGCCGCGCCGCCTGAAGCTCACGGACATAAGTCTCGCGCTGCTCGACGCAGCGACGGATCAAATTGGCAGTCCGATGCTTGACCTCGTTGTCGACGATCGGCACGGGCAGTTCGCGGAGCAGATCCTTACGAAGGCCGAGGATCTTCGTGCCGAAGCTGGTAGAGCGAACTGCTCTGATACCAGGCTTCGAGCAGAGGAATGCGTAAGTATATAAGCTATCGTCGGAGCCAGGATCGGCGAAGGTAAGTACCATCGCGTGTGGTCCTACGTATCGATCGACTAGTCGGTCGTCTGCGATGATGGAGCGTCCGTAGAGCTCGCTTTCTCCGAGCGTTCCTGCACCCGAGACGAGCACCTGCCAGCGCTTGACGCGATGGCGCTCTGGTCGCGCCATGGAGTCCAGTCGTATGATTCTCCCCGACGGTTCCGCGGCGAACATGTCGCCTTGCGTGATCAGCTCGACTCCGTGGTCACGATCACAGTCGATTCGAACGAAGACGGCGCCGTACGCCGACCCCATTTCAGACAAGAAATCACCTAGCTTAGCCGTTCTCCGCTTCCTGCGCCGGAGGGCTTCTACTTCCGGCGTATAGTTGAGGGCGCGAAGGGCAGCGGTAGTGGGCTTTTCTACGATGAATGTACTCGCCATTAAGGGTCTCCTAGCGCTCCCGCAGAGGCGAGCCGCCTGTACTCATCGGCTACCCAAGGCAGGTCGTCGGCCAAACGTTTCACCTGCGTCCGACGCCTGCGCTCCTCGATCTTGCCGTCGCGCTCCGAACGCTCCACTACGTCTTCGACGTCGATGAGCTCGGTCCCATCCGGCTTCCGGACATACGTCGTCTCCCCCCGCCGCCCATGCCCGCACTTCTCCGCGATAGCCATGAACACCGGTCGTTGCTTCAGCCCCTCCTTACCTACCTGTTGGTGCTCGCCTGCGTGCCGCCGTCTCAGCAGCACGCAGCTTGCCTGCACCGACACCTGCGGCAGGAACGCCTCCGCGGGTAGATCCACGCTTGCAAGGAGCTCCGTCCGCTGGAGCATCCACCAGCGCACGAACTCCATCTGCTCCCCCGGGTTACCCAAAATCCCGTTGGGTAGCACGATGGCCATCACACCCGTGCCCGGCTTGAGGAAGTTGTAGCAGCACTCGATGAACAAGATCTCGGGCGACACCTTTTTCTGGGCCTCTCCCTTGATCCACTTACTGTCCGAGCGCCTCCACATGTGCCCAAGCTCGAAGGCGCTCAAAATGTCCTTGTCCTCGACCGGGATCTTGGCGCCGAAGGGCGGGTTCGTGAACACGTAGTCGAATCCGCCGTGACCCCCCGTCGCTTTTGCGAACTTCTCCATCTCCTCATTCATGAACTTGGGGATGCCGAACTCCAGGCTGTTGAAGCTGAAGATGTTACCGTGGCCGTCATTGTTCATGACCATGTTCATGCGCGCGGCCTTGCGGAGCTCGGGGTCGACGTCGATACCGTAGAGGCACTTCTTCGCGTAGTCGCGGATCTTGGGATCCACGCGCTTCAGCTCCCTGGGCACCGGCTGATCGGGGTAGGGGCAGCCGGTCTGCGCCAGGAACGAGCGCCGCGCGTGCGCCAGGGCCACGACGAGAAACCCGCCGCTCCCGCACGCCGGATCGAGCACCTTCTTGCCCGGCTGCGGGTCAACCATGTCAACCATCATCCGGATCACATTCCGCGGGGTGAAGAACTGTCCGCGCTCGCGCTTGAGCGTGGTCGAGGTGATCGCCTCGTAAGCCATCCCTTTCGCATCGGTGTCGGTGCTGAGCAGGCTGTACCGCGACAGCTCGCCGGCGATGAAGGCCAGGGCGCGGTCGTTCAGCTCGATCTTCTCGTTGCCGTCGAAGACGTCACCGTACTCGTCCTTCACTCGGTCGAAGAGCTTTTTGATGCGATGGCTGATCCTCTTCTGCCCCGGCTCGGCGTTGCGCTCGGTGGCGCCGACGAAGAACTCGCGCGAGGTCGAGCGCTCGTCGAGGATCTTGGCGAAGATCAGGTAAAGCAGCTGCCAGAACGCGCGGTCGCCGCGCATGTTCTGGTTGCCGTACAAGTAGTCGTGGCAGCGTTTGAAGGTGCGCAGCAGCGAGTCGCCGGCCGCGATGCGTAGCGGTCGGCGCTCGGCGCTCTCCAGGTCGGCGAGGGTCTCGTCCGGCGCCGGGATGTCGGTCAGCTCGGTGTACTCCGGCTGCCCGCTGCGCTTGTGAAACGTGCGCATCCGGAACGCGAGGTCAGAGCCGTTGGTCCAGACGCCGTAGACCTCCGGCCGGTCCTGGCTCATGCTGCCGAGCACCTCCTCCAGCAGGCCGATGGCCTTGTCGTCCGGCTTCGTCCCGGGCTTGGCCACGATCACCACCCGCGTGATGTTCTTGACATCGGTGGCGTTCTCGGCATCCCGGTGCCGCGCGCCCGGCTCGAAGACGACGAGCGAAACCGTGCGGTTCCGTGTCCGGATCTTCCCGTCCTCCGACGACTCGCACGCGATCCGTACGTCGCGTTCCATGTCCTCCAGAGCGATGCCGTACTCTCGGTGGAGCTGCTCGATGAACGACTGGAGCACCTCTTCCTGCGGCGTCGCCAGCCGATGCTCCCCGGTCAGCGCGCAGACGAGCGTGCCTTCGAGGACCACCTCCTCGTCGTCGCCACCGCCCTCCGCCGGCTCGGCGCCATCGTTGAAGAGCTCTTGTTGCTGCGTTTCCTGCTCAGTCCGCTTCTTGCCTCGTGCCATCGGTCGCCTGCCGTGGGGGCCGCCATTGGGCTGCCCGCGTTGGCTTCGGGTTGTACCGGACACCGGAGTAGGGGTTCAAGAACTAGGAGCCCGGCCCGCATCCCGCGGGCAGGAGGACCGTGGGCGCACTGCGCGTCGAGCCGGGTTCCGAAGATCGAGGCGGGCAGGTCGTCAGGTGTGTGTGCTCAAGAACTGGACGCCGCCACGGGGACGGCCACCGGCGCGGGCGGCACACGGTTCTCCAGCAGGAGCGATAGGGCCAGCCTGAGGTCCTGCTCGCTCGCATCGTTCGTCGTATCCCGGCGGAGCAACTCCTCGTTCAGCGCGATCAACTCCGCGATCGGCTCGGTCACGCCTGGCTTCTCGTGGAGGCGATGGAGCAGCTTGCGCACCGAGGTCAGTGGGTGCAGAGCGGCGAGTCCGTGCAGTGCGCCGAGCACCTCGTTCGTAGCGTTGCGCTCGAGGGCTCGCTCGGCCAACTTCACCAGCGCGCGCGCCATGGAGTCGTGCAAGGCGACGATCATGCGCTGGCGTTCGCGTCCGTCGGGGTCTGCCGCCGCGTCCCGCGCGGGTAGGACGTCCCGTACAAGCTTGAGGAGCTCCTGCCAGGCCTCGGCGTCCATCATCGCGAGGAGCACATCGCGGCCGTGGTGGGCCCAGCGCGTACGGGTTCGGAGCGTCGACGTGAGCCACTGGAGCGCGGCGTGCCCAGGCCTGCGAGCTTCGAGGTGGTACAGGATCACGCCGATCAGCGAGCTCAGCGGCTCTTCGTGCGCCGCGAGCCATCGCAGCAGCGCCGCGAGCTCCTCATCGTACGGCGCCCGCGAGCGGACGCGCTCGCGCACGGCGGGCAGGAGCGCGTTCGGCAGTTCGGCGGGGACGTCCGCGTGTGCCCAGGGCTCCTTCTCGGAACGCGCGCGGGAAAGCGCGCTCGCGGCGACCGTCGCCTCGTCGAGGAGCCAGGTCATGGCGGGGCGACGCAGCAAGCACACCATCTGCCACGTCGGCAGATTCCTTGCCTCCGCAATGAGCCACTGTCGCACGTCGGGCTCCACGAGGTCGGGCAACAGCTCTGCGCGCGCGCGGACCGCATAGAACCGTTGCGGCTCCGGGAGAGCGTGTTTGATGTACTCGTCGGGTCGGTCCAGGGGCGCGCGGAGCCACGCCCGTAGCCGTTCCCTGGCCAAGGGTCCGGCGATGCGTGTATAGAGCACGACGCCCTCTACGTCGTCCGCATGCGTGATAATCTGTTCAACAGGCGGCAGCTCGCACTCGGGCAGCGGATCCGCCGCACCGGCGAGGCGCATCAGCTCGTCGCGCGACGCGAAGACCTCGGGCTGCTGGAACGCCCAGCGGAGCAGCCGGTTAGCGCGCGCGGTGGTCAGCGGGAACGACGCGATGCGACGGAATAGAGCAATCGATGTCATCGGTCCAACATAGGCGCTCTCGGCCATCAGCCCCCGGTAACCGAGCAAGAGCTCCTCGAAGTGGTCATCCACGATCTCTGGAAGAGGAGCCTTCAGCAGCAGGGAGATAGCTTGACGCGTAGGATCGTAGAAATCAAACTCTTCGATCTTCGGGCCAATCGGCGTCGGCTCCTCGCGGTGTAGCCAAACGCGTCTGAACGGCGCGAGCGCGCCCGGCATATTCAGGTAACGGAGGAAGCGGTCCCACCCGTCTGGCTCACGTCTCTCCAGGGCGCCACGTAACGAGGCTATGAGCCATGGAAGGACTTGGCCTGCGTCCTGCGCTCGGAACGCGACCGCTTCGCGCAGCTCTGGCGGTGTAGCGCGCCAGAGTAAAAAAGGCTCAACCCCGCGCGTCGTGGCGGCGACGACCTGCGCGATGAACCATTCACGGGTCACCTCTCCCTCGGCACCTGGCCATTCGAGCGCGACGTTGCGAAACTGCCTGTCTGCCTCGGTGGCCTCCAATTCGTGTTCGAAATAGAGTGTCTCCGGAAGGACCTCGCTCGGGTGAACGGTTTCGAGAAGCCCTGCGGTGCGCGTCACCTCGATCAGTCGGGCGCGTTCGAAAGTAGTGCAGGATCGTAACGCTGCAGCAAGAGCAGGTGTGAATCCAGTTTCATCGTGGCGCTTGTCGAACAGGGCGACTGAGAGCGGGAGCGCATCTGCCTTCAATATGGCCGCATAGGGAGAGCATACGTTCTGCAATTGCCGGGCGAGCTCCCACCAGGAAGGCTCGGCGAGGCGCGGTGGTCTCAGACGATCTACAAGCTTGTCCAGTATGCAGGCCGGGTAGCGATCTGCGTCCCACGCCAGCGGGTTTCCGAGGACAAAGTGGACCGGCTCCTCGCCGGACTCTGGGATCGGGAAGCTCGCGATGATGCGCTCGGCCAGCTGCTCCGGGTTGGGCGGGTTGTATGCCAGCCAGGAGGCGTACTCCTCCCAAGTCAGCGCATCGATATGCTCCGCGAGATACTTGTGGTCCTCGGGCGTGATGGGCCCGTGGCCCCTGAAGATGTGATAACGGGCAACCCTGCGAGCATCACCTCCGCAGGTTTGATGGAGAATGGAAAGCTGTTGTCGGCGGTCCATGGACGCCTCCCGGCTCTCTCGGCTGCACGAGTTCCGTGCCGCCCGCCAGCGCGTTGCGCTCGCACACGGACGCACAGGACGCTCGAGCGCGTCGAGTGTGGTGGATCAGAACTGGCTGCTGACCCCGACCGAAGCTCGAGATCGCCGGTGAGCACCCCACACGAGAGAGACCGGCGCTACTAGAAGCCCGCGTGGTCCAGCCATGATGCATGAAAGGACCTCCGTCGTCAAGCTGGTGCTGAGAAGCGGGAGATCGGGTCGCAGCAGGGCCCGCGACGAGGCCGAGCGCCGCCCAGTTTCGATGTGAAGCCATCCGCCATGCTCAGAGCCTGGATCCATCGCAAACTGGGGCGACCGCGGATGGACGAGGGCGCGGAAGCGGCAGGCTCGGCCTCGGGTGAGCTCACGGCGCGCGAAGACCCGCTCACCTCGGCTGTGTTCGAGCGGTTCGCATACCTCGAACCCGGCGCGACGTGGACGCTGCTGACGACGGCAGCTTCCGGAGGCGGCGCCTGGCGAGCGACCCCAATGGTGGCTTTGGCCAAGGCTCGCTGGACGCCAAAGGTGTCGGGTATACGTATCGTTGTCGTTTTGTTAAAATCGCAGATCTGGTCGATGAGGCTGCCGTGAGGGCGAAGGTGCTCGGGCCAATCGAGAACTGGCTCGCGCAGACGGGGGGCTGATGCAAACCAGTCAAGTGCGCGTGACCTGGTGGCGGCAGGTGCGTCCGGTCACGCAAACGTTAAGCAGTCCATGAGAGCCGCTTGAGCCACTGCGAGACGTCCGCGCCTCTGCGCGCCCTTGAATGCCCAGCGCGAGGCGTCGGGTGTAGACGGTGCGGTCTATGCGGTCCTATTCCGCGTGTTTCGCGCGTTGGGCCGTGAGGTGACCACCTGCGCCTGTGTGCTCGGAGCGAGCTCCAGCGAGGGCAGGCCGAGCAGCCGCCCGATCGCTTCGTGCGCAACACGCACCGCCTCGACATCACCCGCCGCTGCCGCGGCGCTGAGTCCCTCTCCGAGCTGCGCGACCAGCACCGCCCGCACCGACAGGGGAGGGGAGGGCGCCGCCGGTCCCGCCTGCGCCGCGCCGCTCCCCGCCGCCACCTGCTCCGCCAGCCGCACCAGCATGTCCACCCCCAGCGCCTCGCCCGCCGCCACCGCCCTCAGCGCCGCGACCGCCAGCTCCCGCCCCCCGCCTGAGCCCGCATCATCCCCACCTCCGGCCTGCCCACCTTCCTGCCCACTTTGCCACCTAACAGCGCGAATTCCTTCAGCACCCCCAGGCTCTTTTAATCCGTAGGTCCAGGGTTCGAGTCCCTGTCGACCCACTACGTAACTACGCGGAACTGCTGACCTTTCCGACCAGCACCCCCACCATCTCCAGGTTTCCTCCACGGACCGCCCCGGCAGGCGGCCCGTCGAGCAGCGCGATCGCGCTCCGCTTCGCGCTCGGCGACAGGTGCATGTAGCCCATGGTCGTCGAGACGTTGCGGTGCCCGAGTTCGGGCGCGCGGAGTTCGGGCGCGCGGAACTCGTGCGGTGGGCGGAGGCGCTCAGACGGCACTGGGGCTACGACGCGCGCACGCTTCCCGTCGGCCCTGTCGATCCGGCGGTGGGCGCGCCGACGCATATGGCCGTGCTGACACGGCGATCGCCGTCCTGAAGCGTCAGGGGCGTAGCCGCTGGAGGCAGAGCTGCTGCGGCACCTCCGGGTTCTTCACGGTCGCGTGAAGCGGCGCGTAGCCTGGCTTTTCCACGACGAGCTCGGATGCTTCCTCGCCCGGTGGCGCGTTGAGCACCACATGAAAGCTCCCCGATGGATCGCTCGTCGCACGGCCCTTCTCTTGCAATCTCGCTAGCTCGAGGTGCAGGTCGGCCCCATCGACGGGCGCCTGATCTGAGCAATCCACGACCCTCCCCGACACCACGTAGAACGCGTGGCAGCCGACCCCGAACGCGGCCAGGCCTCGCAGCGCGATCGCGATCGCGATCGCGATCGCCCGCGGGGGAGCCCGGTCCTCTCGCACGGCCCGTCCTTCCTCATCTCGCTCCGCGCTTCTCATGGCGGTGATCCCTCGACGGCGTAGGCCCGAATCTCGGACAGCGCGAACGGGTGAACCCCCCGGGAGAAATACTGACCGAAGCTGCGGAGCTGCGCCCTCGGATAAGCGCCTGCCCCCTTGGGATGGGCCACCCCGTGGGGGGGAGGGGCGTGTGCCTTCGTGGCGCCATGGCGCGCCACATTGCAGTGAGCATCGGTATTTTCTCGACCGAACGCCCTGCGCGCGGCGCCTTCGGTTCACTCGCGCCCCGTGGGCGCGACTTCGTTGAGGCAGCTCAAGCGCGTGCGTCGCGGCTCCTCCGACGTGCAGGCCATCCGGCGCTGCATGGTCCGCGGCCACTGGCGCCGCGCGGGGCGGAGCTGGGAGGACGCGAGACCGCGGTGGATCAAGCCGTGATCGACGTCAACTACTCTTGCCGGTCAGCGACAACTATTTTTGCCGGCCGCAGCCAGGTCCTTCCTCTCGTCGCCGTCCCACTTCGCCCCCCTCGCTCTCGTTCGTGTAGTTGTCGTCACCTCCGCCGTAGTTGTCGTCGCGTTCCCCGCCCTGCTCCCGCCGCTTCCTCGCGCACTTCCTCCTCGTGTAGTTGTCGTTCCGTCGGCCTCACATTCCCTCGCGCCCACGCCATCGAGGCCTCGGCCGCGCGCCCGCAGTGGCGACGCGGTGCCCCGACGCGCCCCCGCGCCCCCACCGCCGTCCCAGCGCGCCACGGCCATTCCGTTCATCCGCCCTCCTTTGCCACTCGCATCGCTCGTCCTCCCGCGCCCACGCCATCGAAACCTCGGCCGTGCGCCCCCCGTGGCGGCACGGTGCCCGACGCGCCCCGCGCCCCCACCCCGTCGCAGCGCATCGCCGCGGTCTCTCTCATCCCTCGTCCTCGCTGTTCCTCTTGCCTGCGTTGCGCTTCTTCGCCTCCTCTGCCCGCACGCTCTTTCGCTCGATCTCGATGATCGTCGCGTGGTGCACGATCCTGTCGACCGCCGCCGCGGTCGCCATCGGCGTCTTGAAGATCCGGTCCCACTCGCTGAAGACCAGGTTGCTCGTGATGATCAAGCTTCGGCGCTCGTACCTCTCGGCCATCAGCGTGAAGAGCACCTCCGCCTCCTCCGCCGTCTGCTGCACGTACCCCAGGTCGTCGAGCAAGATCGCGTCGAAGACGTCCAGCGCCCGCAGCGCGCGCGGCAAGCTCAAGTCGCGCCGGGCTGCCAGAAGGTGCTGCACCAGCTGGTAGGTCGGCGTAAACAGCACGCTCCTGCCCGTATCGATGAGCGCGTGGCCGAGCGCGCAGGCCAGATGGCTCTTGCCCACGCCGGGCATCCCGAAGAGCAGCACGTTGCCGGCGTGGTCCACGAAGTCGCCTCGCGACAGCTCCTGCACCCGCAGCAGCGCCGACTGCGGCACGCGCGTCTTGTCGAGCGTGTCGAAGGTCTTGCCCGGCGGCAGCTTCGAGGCGCGTCGCAGCCTGTCGGTGCGCCGCTCCTTGCGCCCTGCGGCCTCGAGCTCCAGCACCTCGGCGACCACCCCGAGCGCCTCACCGTGGCCGCCGGCCACAAGCCGCCGCACCAGCTCGCCGGCCGCCGTCGGCAGCTTCCACTCCGACAGCAGCGCCGTGATCCGAGCCCCCATCTCGGGCGTGTACGTCAGGGCGCTCATGACGCGCCTCCGGCCGCGAGCAGCGCGTCGTACTGACCGAGGTCGGGCGCGCCGATGCGCAGCGCGGGCACCGCCGGTGTCTCCGGCTGCGCCAGCGCCTTGACCGCAGCGTAGTCAAACGCTTCGCCCCGCTCAAGCAGCGCCGAGAGCGCCTGTTCCACCGCCCGCTCCCCCGTGCTCGCAGCCAGGTGCAGCACGCGCACATACTCCACGTCGGCGCGGTCGCCACGCCGCTCGCGAAGCGCGTCGTAGGCCCGCCGGAACACGAGCGACGGGAACAGGTCCTCGCGGTAGCGATACGCCGCGAAGGCGCCGGGCTTGCGCACCAGCGACCAGATCACGTGCCGGTAGTCGATGCGATGGCCGTACTCGCCGCGCAGCCGCGGCATCGTCTCGACCAGCTTGCCGGCGTACCGGACCTCGACGACATCGGCGAACAGCCGCGCCTCGACCTCGTGCCCGATGAGCCGCGAGGGCACCGAGTAGATCCGACCCGCGACCGGGATGGTGCTCCACTTGCGCACTGCGACGACTACCCGCGTGTACTCGGGCACGCGGCTGGAGGGCAGTGGCCTGAGCGCCGCACGCTCCTCGGCCAGCCGCGCCTCACGGCCTCGGTGAAACTTCTCCTCGACGACGCGCCCGACAAATGCCATGTACGCCTCGACGGTCAGGAAGTCGCGGCTGCCACGTAACAAGAGCGCCTGCTCCAGCGCGCTCTTGAGCAGGTGGTGCGCCTTCTCCACGACTCCATTCTCATGCGACTCGCCGGGCTGGATGCGCGAGGCCTGAAGGCCGTAGTGCTCGACCACCTCGGCGAACCGCCGTGTCAACGTGCGACCACCCGTCTTCACCAGCTCGTGCGTCGCCGCCGAGAGGTTGTCCAGACGAACCCTCTCGGGCACTCCGCCGAGCGCCCACAGCCCGCCCTGCAGGCCCTTCACGAGCGCCTCGAACGTCTCGCCGAACGCGAGCTCGACGAAGCGCCAGCCGCTGTAGGCGAGCACGAGCTGGAAGAACAGGTGCACGAACAGCTCGCCGGCGATGGTGACGCCGAGCTCGGTGGCGTGGGTGAAGTCCATCGATGCCATGCGCCCCGGCGTGTGCTCCTGCGGGAAGTAGACTTCCTTCTCCGGCCCGTGCTGCGCACGCCACTCCCGTACGCGCCGCTGGAGCGTGCGTAGCTGCCCTGGCTCGAACACGCCCGGCTTTCTGCGCGCAAGCTCCTCGAAAATCGTCTTCGCCTCCAGCTCCCCCTCCTTGTCCGCGACCAACAGCGGCTCGATCTCCGTCGCCCACACCTCGACGAACGGGTCCGGTCGCGTGCGCCATGTCCGCGGTTGCTTCGTCTCCGAGGGCAGCGGCCCGCGCTGCCACGTCCGCGCCGTCCTCTCGCTCATCCCGGCCGCCGCAGCGGCCGCCTCCAACGTCTTGCCTTCCATCCGCTTCTTTCTCAGCACGCGGACCTGCCTGTCGCTGACCATCCGGGCTCCTCGAGCCCCGGCACCCGGCCGGAGCCCTCAGCTCCGCACCGTCGCACAGGCCGTCCGCACGGCCGCCACACCGGCAAATCTAGTTGTCGCCAGGCGGCAGAAGTAATTGTCGCTGATCAAGCCGTACTGGCGCGGGCCGAGCGCGGCTGCGATCGTCGAGCGGGAGTACCGGCTGATCTGCGTACGGGACGCGGACGCATGAACGAGCGGGAGAACGAGCCGAGGCGATGATGCAAAAAAAAGACGAAGCCCGAGCCAGGCGCCTGCCGCGGCCAGCGGAGCGTCCGCTCGACGACGGCGTGCGCTACGGCCCGGAGTCCTGGCGCGAGATCGACGGCGTCACCTTCTGCCACTGGGACCGGTGGCTCCTGAGGCTCGCGCTGGCGGAGCCGCGCGGCCTCGATGCGATCCAGCATGAGTTCCGTGCGCGCGCGGCGAGTCGGCGCGCCAGCGGCGAGGCCGCCGAAGCGATGCTCGCGCAGCTGGTCGACCTTCGCGCGCGGCTCGCGCGCCTCGCGCGGACCCCGGAAGAGGTCCTCGATGCAGAAGAGCGAGCGAGCGGGTGGCTGCTGAAGAAGGCCTGGAAGCGGGTCTGGCATGACGGCCCGAACCGTCGCACGGGCACGATGCGCAACACGCCGCGCCGGCGGCTCGAGGCGCACGCGCTCCGCGGAAACTGGCCGCGCTTCCCGGCATCGCCTGCGCGCTTCGAGCCCGAGCTCCGCCGCATCGTCGGTGACCACGCGTACTACGATCACCGCGCCACGGATCTGGTCGCGCGCCTCCTCGAGGACCAAGTCGACCTCCTCGGAGCGATGGCAGCCTCGGATCTGGAGCGCCTGGCGCTACATCGGGCGGCGATGACCGTGATCATCGAGATGATGGATCGGGTCGACGACTCGCTCGCCGACATGAGCGAGGTGTTCGCGGCAAGCGAGCGCGTGTACCTCGCGCTCGCCCGTGACCATGCCGGGCTCGATGGGATCCTGCGCGACCTGCTCGAACTCGCCGTGTGGGAGGACTACGGGTTGCTCCGCGGGGTCGGCGACTTTCTGGGGAGACTCGAGGAAGACCACGCGAACCTCGCCGTCCGCGAGCTCTCCGGGATCATCGCGGAGCTGCGGCGAGAGCGCCTCGATGACCAGCTCGCCCGTGCGCTCACGCTCCGCAACGCGGTGCTGGCACCCTGGGGATAGGATAGAAGCGCCGCGCTCCGGCCTCGTCCACAGGAACGGTGTAACCCTACCACCACAAACACCCGAATCAGGCCATCTCGATGGCGACGCGGCGCCGCTCATGCGACGTCCGCGGCGAATCGAGCTGCCGGCGACAACCCGTCGACGCGCGCCCGTTCCAGGCCTCTCGCCGGGTTACCAGCTGCCGGTCGCACAGCCGGCCCAGTTACCACCTCCGGTGGTAACCGCCTCGGTGCGGTGCTCACAAACTATTGGAAATCAATGACTTGGCGCGACGGCCCGAGAGTTGCTCCAGGGCCGGGCAGGAGGTCTTCCCATGGTAACCGCATCGACATCCCGCCGCCTCACGCCCACGTTTCCCTTCCTCCTCGCCATCCTGATCCCCGCGTGCTTCGGAACGTCCGACAGCGGCGGCGGATCGAGCGACGGCGCGTCGCCCGGTCCAGCACCTCACCGTGGCAACCTCACCGGCGAGCAGCCCGCGCGCGACGTGCCTTCGGCGCCCGATCTCGCGTACCCTGGCCAGGGCTTCATCGTCCACGAATGGGGCACCGACACCGTGGTCGTCGGATCCGACGGCTCGCTTCAACCGGGGCTGCACCACGAAGAGGAGGACCTCCCCGCCTTCGTCTATGACCGGCTCGAGGCCGGCTCGCTCGATGGCTCGACGTCGACGAGCGTCAACGTGAAGATGGAGACGCCGGTAACTTACTTCTACGCCGAGGAGCCGCTCACCGCGTACGTCCAGATGGCGTTCCCCAAAGGGGTCTTCACGCAGTGGTACCCCGCCGTCCGCAGCTTTTACCCGCCCATCTTCGCGCCCAACACCGTTGCTGGCGTGACGACGTACGCGGACCCGGCGTTCGACCCCGAATTCCCCTTCGGCTCGCCGGTGTGCGCGGAGAGGTACGGCGCGATCGCGAACGGCTCCCTCGAGTGGGGTACGATCGAAATCCTCGGGCGCGACGGCGACATCCCCCTGCCCGAGGCGCCGCTCGATCGGTTCACGTGGGCCCACGCGCGTCAGGTCGGCGCCAACCCGCTCCGCGTCGCAGGCGTGCCCGGCGCGACGGAGGCGCCCCAGCACGAGCGCTTCCTGTTCTATCGAGGGCTCGGCAACTTCGACCTGCCCGTCCGCGTGACGGCCGGCGCCGGCGGGGCGATCTCCGCCGAGAACACCCTCGGCGAGGCGATCGGCACCGTCTTCGTCCTCAACGTCGGCGCCTCGGCGGGGGCGTTCGTCGCGCGCCCCGAGGGCATCGCCAGCGGCGGCACGCTCGTCGAGCGCGCCCCGTCACTCGACGGAGCGCCACCCCTCGACGAGTTCGTCGAGGCGCTCGGCGCGAGCGTGATCGACGCCCTCGACGCGACCGGCCTGTACCACGACGAGGCCGTCGCCATGGTGAACACCTGGAAGCGCCAGTGGTTCCGGACGCCCGGCGTCCGGGTGCTCTACCTCGCCCCGGAGGCGTGGACCGACGCCTCGATCCCGCTCACCATCGATCCCGCGCCCGAGGACGTCGTGCGCGTCATGATGCTCCGCGTCGAGGTGCTCTCGCCCGAGATCGAGGCAGCGGACGTCGACGCGGCGCGGCGGCTCGCAGACCCGTCCACCGCCGGCGAGGCCTCGCGTCACTTCGACGACCTCGGGCGCTTCGCCGAGCCGCGCCTCCGCCGCGCGCTCGCGCTCCTCGGCCAGCCCGCCTACGGCGAGCCCCACCTCGCCCGCATCGCAGCCGGAGCGACGCCGCGCGCCGCGCGCGAGTAGCCTCTCCGCCATGCACGCCCCGCAGCGCGAGCCCTTCGTGGCCCATGCTCGGTACGAGCCGGGCGAGATCCTCGGGCAGGGAGCGCAGGGCGTCGTGGGGCGCGTGATCGACCGCGAGGCGCGGGGGCGCGAGCTCGTCGCGAAGGTGTTCCGTCAGGGCGCCTTCCGCGAAGACGCCCTGCTCGGCGAGTTCGCGCTGCTCGCGCGCCTGCGCGTCCCCGGCGTGGTGCGGGCGCACGACCTCGGACGGGACGAGCGGACGGGAGCCCCCTTCCTCGTCGAGGAGTACGTGGCCGGCGACGACGCCGCGGCGTGGGTGCAAGGGGCCCCGGCCGAAGGGCGCCCGGCGCGGCTCGCGCGTGTGCTCGGCGGCGTCGCGAGGACCCTCGCCGCCCTGCACGACGCGGGGTTCGTGCACAGCGATCTCAAGCCGGCGCACGTCCGGATGCGACCGCTCGGAGGGGGCAGCGCCGAGGCCGTGCTCCTCGACCTGGGGGCCGCAGTGGCGCGGGCGCGCGCGCCGGGCGGCGCCGTCGCGTTCACCTCCGCGTTCGCCGCCCCCGAGCTGCTCGCCGGGGGCGCGCCCTCGCCCGCGTCCGACCTCTACAGCCTGGGGGCGCTCGTGTGGTGCTCGGCCGCAGGCCGCCCGCCCGGGCCCTTCCGCGCGCGGCGCCCGCTGCGCGACGCGGCCCCGTGGGTCCAGCCGAGCGTGGCCGAGGTGATCGAGGCGCTCCTCGCCCTGCACCCGCAAGACCGCCCCCCCGAGGCCCGCGAGGTGCTCCGGCAGCTCGGCGTCGCGACCGCGGAGGCGGGCATCGCCGTCGGGGCGCCGCCCGCACCCATCGGGCGGGAGCGCGAGCTCGAGGCGCTGCAACAAGCGCCGTCAGGCCGCGTGCGCTACATCACCGGACCGAGCGGCGCCGGCAAGAGCCACCTCGGCCGCGAGCTCGTGACGCGGGCGCTGCTCGGCGGGCGCAGCGCTCGGTACGTGGCGTTCCCGCGCGAGGCCGACCCGCTCCTGCCGCGGCTCATCGCGTTCTTCCGGGGCGCCGAGCGGGCGCCGCCGTTCGTGACGCCGCCCGGCGACGGGCCTCCGCTCCTGCTCTTGCTCGACGACCTGGACCAGGCCCCGGCCGAGCTCCGCGCCGCGCTCGACGCGTACCGGTGCCGGCCGGCGGCGCCCGGCGGCGCGGCGATCGAGGTGGTCGCGACCGCCCGGAGCGCGCCCGAGGGCGCGGAGTGCGTGGCGCTCGAGCCGCTCAGCGACAGGAGCTTCGGCGCGTTGTGCAGCGCGCTCGGCGTGGACGACGAGGCGAGCCTGCGCGAGGCCGCCGCGGCGTCGGAGAAGAACCCGGGGTGGCTCTTCGCGTCGCTCGGCCGCGTGCCGCTCACGAAAGACACGGCGATCGAGCGCGTGCGCGGGCTGTCGGCCGACGCCTGCGCGATGCTCGCCGCCATCGCGATCGCGGGCGGCGCTCTGCCGGAGGCGCTCTGCCGTCCCGGGTTCGGGCGCGGCGGCCGGGCGGCGGGGCGCAGCGGCGGGCTGCCGGCCGCCTCCGGCGAGCGGGCCCTCGGCGAGCTGCTCGCGGGCTCGCTGATCGCGAGGCGGGAGGAGGCGGCCGGCGCGCTCTACACGCTCTCCGCTCCGGCCCTGGCGAGGGAGCTCGCCGCGGCGCTCGCCACGCCCGAGGTCGCCGAGGAGGTCGCCGCGGCGTTGCTCGCGGATCCCGGCGCGCCTGCGTCGGCGCTCCTCTCGGCGGCGGCGGCGCCGTGCGCGCCGGCCCGCCGCGCAGAGCTCCGCGAGCGGGCCGCGGCGCAGGCGCGCGACGCCGGGCTGCGGTCGGAGGAGATCGAGGCGCTGCTCGCGCTCGGCGAGGACGCGCACCGGAGGACCCCGGGGCTGCTCTGCAGGCTCGAGCGGCTGACGCGCGATGCGGGCGTGGGCGCGGCGCACCCGCAGGTCGTGGCGTGGCTCGACGAGGCGGCGCAGCGGGACGAGCGGGTGCTCGTGCTCGCGCTGCGGCGGCGCGCGGAGAAGCGCGCGCGGGACGGCGACGCGGCGGCGGCGAAGGAGCAGGCGCTCGCGGCGCTCGCGGCGGCGCGGAGGCTCGGCGGCGGGGCGGCCGAGGCGTTCGCGCTGTCCACGCTGGGGCTCGTGGCGCTGATGCGCGCCGACTGGGGAGAGGCGGAGGCGTGGCTCGCGGAGGCGCAGGCGAAGCTGCCCTCGGCGGGCGAGAGCGCCGACGACGTGGAAGAGGTGGCGCGGCTCCACCACAACGCGGGGGTCGTCGCCCTCTACCGCGGCCAGGTGGAGGACGCGGTGCGGACGTTCGAGGCATCCCTCGCGGTCAAGCGGAGCCTCGGGGACCGGGCCGGGATGCGGTCGTGCCTGATGAACCTGGGGATCGCGCTCGGGAAGGCGTCGCGCTACGAGGAGGCCTTCCGCGCGCTCGACGAGGCGATGCGGCTCGCGCGGTCGCTGGGTCAGGTGGCGGGGCGCGGCTGGTGCCTGTCGGCGCGCGCGGACATCGAGGTGCGCCGCGGCGACGCGCGCGCGGCGGAGCGCTGCATCGAGGAGGCGTGGGCGCTCGCGGCGTCGCTCCCCGCGGCGATCCAGGCCGATCTGGTGATCGCGCGGGCGAACGTGGCGTTGCTCGACGGCGACGGTCAGCGAGCGCTCGCGGCGCTCGCGGCGCTTTCGCCGGGCGTGCGGGCGAGCGACCCGCTGGTGGACGCGCGGGCCCGGGTCGCGGAGGCGCAGGCGTACCTCACGAAGCTGCCGGCGGAGCCCCGGCGGGCGGCGCGGGGGGCGATCCGGGCCGCGCGGCGGGCCCGCGCGGCGATGCTCGCGGAGGTGGAAGCGCAGGCGCTCGACGTGCTGCGCTCGGCGCGGCAGGGCGCACGGCGGGCGCCTGCCGCGGCGCAGGGCGCACGGGCCGCTGCAGGTGGCGCGTATGCTGGTCGGGGCATGAAGGAGGCGGCGAGCGGGGAGGACGACGCGCTCTGGGCGTGGCTCGCGTCGGTGGCGGCCGCGGGCGACGGCGCGACGGCGGCCGCGGACAGCGCGGCGGAGGCGGCCGTCGGGCTCGCGCGCGCCCTCGTGCGGCAGTCGGGGGCGGAGCGCGCGCTGCTCGCCGTGGTCGACGAGCAGCTGCGGGTGGTCGCGGCCTGGGGCGCCGACCTCGACGGGCTGGAGATCGCCGAGGCGGCCCGGCGCATCGCGCCGGACCTGGCGCAGCTCGCGCTGAGCCAGGCCGCGCCCGTCCACTACCAGCGCGACGTGGAGACGCCGGGCGGCCGCGGCTCGCGGCTCCTGCTGCGCGTCGGCGCGGACCTGGCCTCCCTGGGCGCGCGCGCCCCCGGGGCGAGCCCGGTCGCGCCGGGTCCGGCGCTCTCCGGCCCTCCGCGCGCGCTCGTCGTCGTCGAGCACCGGTTCCGCGCGGCGTGCTTCGACGCCGTCACGGAGGTGCAGGCCGGTCGCTGGGCGTCGCTCGCGGGGCTCTTCCTGCGGCTCTTCGCCCGCCCCGGAGCGCCGGACGAGCCCCGCCGCCAAGGCCCGGCGCCCGCCTGCCTTGCCTCGCCCGCCGAGCCCGCGCCCGACCCCCGGCGCGCCGAGACGACCGTCGTGCCCGCGGCCCCGCTGCGGAGGAGCTTCCCCGACATCCTCGGCCAGAGCCCCGCGCTGCGCCGGGCGCTCGCGCGCCTCGACGCGGCCATCGACAGCGACCTGCCGGTGCTCCTCACGGGCGAGACCGGCACGGGCAAGGAGCTCTTCGCCCGGGCGCTCCACGAGCTCGGCCCGCGCCGCTCGCGCGAGCTCGTCGCCGTCAACTGCGGCGCCGTGCCCGACACGCTCTTCGAGGCGGAGCTCTTCGGCCACGCGCGGGCCTCGTTCACGGGGGCCGAGCGCGCGCGCCCCGGCCTGCTCGCCCAGGCCGAGGGCGGCACGCTCTTCCTCGACGAGCTGGGGGAGCTGCCGCTCGCGCGGCAGGCGGTGCTGCTGCGGGCGCTGGAGTCACGGCGTTATCGCCCGGTGGGCAGCGACGACGAGCGGCCGTTCGACGCGCGGATCGTCGCGGCCACGAACCGGGATCTGGCGCAGGCGGTCGCCGAGCGGGCGTTCCGGCAGGACCTGCTCTTCCGGGTGAACGCGATCGAGATTCACGTGCCGCCGCTCCGCGACCGGGAGGGCGACGTGCCGCTGCTGCTCCGCGGGTACCTGGAGCGGACGGACGCCCCCGTCGAGATCGCGCCGCGCGCGCTGGCGGCGCTCGAGGCGTACCCGTGGCCCGGCAACGTGCGGGAGCTCGCGCACCTGGTCCAGCGCCTGGCCGCGCTCGGCGTGCGCCGCGTCGAGCTCGAGCACCTCCCGCGGGCGATGCGAGCAAACACGCGCCGGACGCCCGCCGCGGCGGAGCGCCCCGGGGCCCCGGCCGGTCCCGTCCCGCCGCCGGCCGCGGGGCGGGGCGGCTCGGGCGAGGCGCGCCGCGCGGCGGCCGAGGACGACGAGCGCGAGCCGATCCGGCGCGCGCTCGCGGAGACGGGCGGGAACATCAGCCGCGCGGCCGAGCGCCTCGGCCTGACGCGCCACGGTCTGAAGAAGCGCATGGCGCGCCTCGGCATGCGCGCGCCCTCCGGGTCGCAGAGGAAAGCGGAGTGAATCCCCTCGTGAAGGCTCTGCCGACAGAGAAGCAGGCAAAGGCAGCATCGGAGGACTCTTTATGAAAGGCAGCGGTTCCGGAGCACTGAACAGGTCGAGGCCCAAGGAGGATCACCAGAGAGGCCGCGAGGCGGGGAGAAACGTCGCTTCAATCTTCCCGCGTCCGCGCCTCCAAGGTCCGAGCTCTCACCGTGGATCGGTCGCGCGGTTTTCGCTCGCGCTGCTCGTCGCGGGCTGCTCGCCGGCGGGCGTCGGCGAATCGCCGTCTCACCGGCCGGACAACGGAGGTGGCGCCCCCACCGCGCCGCCCTCGCTCGCTGCGTGCGACGCCTCCGCGGCCGATGGCGTCGCGGTCTCCGCGTCGGACGCCGACGCAGGCGCCCCGCAGGCGCCCGGAGCTCCCCCCTACGCGATCGACGGCTGCTGGCTCGCCTACGTCGCGGCGCCCGAGGCTTCCGAGGTGAGCGGCGATCTGAAGCTGCGTGATCTCGGCACGGGCGAAGAGCTCCTCCTCGCGCCCGCCGCCGAGGAACCCCGCCGCCCTGCGCTCGCCGGCGACGTCGTGGCCTGGGAGGCGACCGAGAACGGAACACGCGTGGTGCGCGCGCGCTGGGGCGGCGAGACCAGGACGATCCCCGGCCCGTTCGATCACGCGGGCGAGCCGCGCGTGGAGGGCGACGCCGTGGTGCTGACGGGCTGGCTGACCACGGACGAGGCGGGCGACACGGACATCTTCCTGTACGAGCCCGGCCAGGCGGAGGCGGTCCGCGTCGCGTCCGGCCCGGGGCAGCAGCGTTTCCCGGACATCACGGCGACACACGTCGCCTTCGCTGATTTCTCCGAGGATCTCGACGGTCGCTTCGACCAGGACGCGCGCGATCTCGCGGACATCGTGGTCTATGATCGGCGCACGGGGCGCGCCGCCCCGCGCCCGCGGGAGGGCAAACAGGCGTTCCCGATGCTCGGCGCCGGAGAGAAGGTGGCCTATCTCGAATGGGCGCCGATTCACCCGGAGCCCAAGTTCGACCAGTTCGAGCTGCTGATCGGGGACATCGCCGCTCCCGGGAGCGGCGACGCCGTGGCGGCGCGCATCGAGATGGGGGGCGCGCCGTACGTGCTGCCCGCGGTCCGCGGCGAGCTCGTCGAGTGGGTGGAGCGACCCGCGGAGGGCGAGGTGTCCTTGCGGCGGAGGCCGGTCGATCTCTCGGCGGCCGCGGACGAGGTGCCCGGCCTCTCGGGGCTCGAGCTGTTCGGGCCGTCGGCCTCGGCGACGATCACGGTGCTCGCGGCGCGCTCGCCGGGCGGCGAGCTGGAGCTCCGCGGCATCGCGCGGTGATCCACGGGGCCACCTGCCCCGCAGGCCTGGCTGTGGCGTGAAGGCGGCCCCTTCGATGTGCGGATAAGTTGTTGGTATAGCGTTGCCTGGGACCGACCTTGGCGCCTGGGTCCAGCAGTCGAGGCGTCGGCATGCGCAGGGCGATGTGAGCGTTGCGCGCACGCCGATGACTTTCTGGTGGCATTCCAGTCGGACTCAGACGCCTGCCACAAAAGCGCTTCGACGTCCATGCCCGAGGTAAGAGCCCAGCGCGTTAGCAACGCTCGCTGGGATCCGCGCGGAGGGCGACCCGAGTCGACCAGTATGGCCGCAAAGGGCCATTCCTGCCGCGACTGCGAAAGCGCTTATTTGTTTGCTCGAGCAAACACTTCCTTGTTATCGCCGGTAATTGCAGAATTCTGTGCGTAGCGCTACGCATGACGCGACACGAGTCATATGCGGGCATACTGGCGTCCAGAGGAATTCTTCGCTGTGGGTGCAGCTTTTTTGAGTGTGACCGTTGGTCGCGCGACAAGAGCTGTCATCCACGTCATGACAACGACGAAGGAGCTCACGAGCTGCCTCATGTCGAGCGTTCGCCATCTCCACGCTCGCACAGGAACACCCGAACATCGAGCCCCTCGCTCGATATCTCTCGGGTGAATCCACCGGCAAAAGCTCGCGACGAGGGATGACCCTCCTCCGCCGAAGCTTCCTCACGCGCCGATCGCCGACGTCGGTTCGGATGGCTCATCCCCGAACACGCCCACTCCCGTGCCAGGAGCCAAGACCTTGAGTCACACCGCCTCTCTTCTCTTGCAGGATCTCTGGCACCGCGCCGCCGCTCGCGCCCCCGATTCATGGGCCGTCGTGCACCACGGAGACCGCCGCACCTACGCCCGGCTCTCCGGCGAGGCGCGCCGGCTCGCCGCGCACCTGCGCGCGCGCGGCGTCGGGCCGGAGTCGTGCGTCGGCCTCGCCCTGCCGCGCGGGTGCGATCAGATGGCCGCGCTGCTCGCGATCCTCGAGGCGGGCGGGGCCTACGTGCCCCTCGATGTCACGCTCCCGGCAGCCCGAATCGCCGCGATGGCGGCGGACGCCGGCCTCGCCTGCGTGCTCGCGCCGGACGACGTCGACCTGCCCCTGCCGCCCGGGATCCAGCGGCTCGACCCGGCTCGGCTGCCGACCGAGACGCCGCCCTTCGAGCCGCCGAAGCTGCACCCCGACAACCTCGCGTACGTCCTGTTCACCTCCGGGTCCACGGGCCGCCCCAAGGGCGTGGCCATGCCGCATCGAGGGCTCGTCCGGCTGATCGAGTGGCAGCGCAGGACGTCACAGCAGCCGGCGATGCGGACCCTGCAGTTCGCCCCGCTCGGGTTCGACGTCTCGTTCCAGGAGTGCTTCGCGACGTGGGCGGGCGGGGGGACCCTGGTGCTCCTCGACGAGGAGGAGCGGCGCGATCCCGAGCGGCTGCTCGACGTGATCGCCCGCCAGCGCGTCGAGCGCCTGTTCATGCCGTACGTCGCGCTCGTCGGGCTCGTCGAGGTCGCCGAGCGCGACGGACGGGCCCTGCCGGACCTCGCCGAGATCCACACCGCCGGCGAGCAGCTCGTCGTCACCGACACGCTGCGCCGGTTCTTCGCGCGCAACGGGGTCCGGCTGACCAATCAATACGGGCCGACCGAGGCGCACGTCGTCACGTGTCACCCGCTTCCGCCGGATCCTGCGACGTGGCCCGCGCTGCCGTCGATCGGCGGGCCGATCGACGGCGTGGAGCTCCGGGTGCTCGACGAGGAGCTCCGCGCGGTCCCCGCCGAGACGGCGGGCGAGCTGTTCCTCGCGGGAGATTGCCTCGCGCGAGGCTACATCGGTCGGCCGGACCTGACCGCCGAGCGCTTCCTGCCAGACCCCGGCGGGCTGCCCGGCGCACGCATGTACCGCACCGGCGACGGCGCGCGCCTTCTGCCGAACGGGGAGGTGACCTTCCTCGGGCGCCTCGACGCGCAGGTCAAGGTGCGCGGCCACCGGGTCGAGCTGGGCGAGGTCGAGGCGATCCTCGCCCAGCACCCGGCGGTCGAGGTCTGCGCGGCGACCGTGCGCGCGGGCCACCGCGGATACACCCGGCTCCTCGCCTTCGTCGTGCTCCGGCCGGGGGTCGCGCCCCGAGAGGCCCTCGTCGCGATCCGCGCCCATGCCCGGAGCGCGCTGCCCGCGGCCATGGTGCCGCACGCCATCGAGGCGCTCGACGACCTGCCGCGCACGCCGAGCGGCAAGATCGCGCGCGCCGCCCTGCCCGACGTCTCCGGCCGCCGTCCGGCGCTGGCGGTGCCCTACGCGGCGCCGCGCACGGCGACCGAGCGGCTCGTCGCCGAGATCTGGCGCGAGATCCTCCAGCTCGACAAGGTCGGCATCGACGACCCGCTCTTCGAGCTCGGCGCGAGCTCGCTGCTCGTGGCCGATGCGGCGCGCCAGCTCAGCGAGGCCTGCGGGCGGCCGGTCCCGATCGTGACGCTGTTCGAGCACGGCACTGTGCGCTCGCTGGCCGCCCGCCTCGGGGACGCCGGCGACGAGCCCGGCGCCGCGCCAGAAGGAGAGGGCACGTCTCCCCACGCCGCGATCGCGGTCATCGGCATGGCGGGGCGGTTCCCGGGGGCCGAGGACGTCGACGCCTTCTGGCGCAACGTCGTCGGCGGGGTGGTCTCGCCGGGGCCGCTCGCCGGCGCCGACTGCTTCGACGCGGCGTTCTTCGGCCTCTCCCCGCGGGCGGCGGCGTCGCTCGACCCGCAGCACCGCCTCTTCCTCGAGTGCGTGTGGGCGGCGGCCGAGGACGCAGGCTACGCGCCGCGGGCGCTCGGGCAACGCGTGGGGGTGTTCGGCGGGGCGGGGTGGAACACCTGGTTCACCCAGCAAGTGTGGCCGACGCTCGGGCTCGACGGGCAGACGACGATGCTCGAGACGGCCGCCCAGCTCGAGGCGATGCTGGGGCAGACGCCGGACTTCCTGACCACCCGCGCGTCGCACGTGCTCGACGCGCGCGGGCCCTCGATCGCGGTGCAGACCGCCTGCTCGACGGCGCTCGTCGCGGTGCATCTCGCCTGCCAGGCGCTGCGCGCGGGCGAGTGCGACGTCGCCGTCGCCGGGGCGGTCTCGGCGCTGTTCCCGCAGGACGCCGGCCACGTCGTCGAGGAGGGGGCGATCTTCTCCGGCCGCGGGGCGTGCCGGGCGTTCGACGCGGGCGCCGACGGCACCGTGTTCGCGAACGGCGTCGGCGCGGTCGTGCTCAAGCCGCTCGAGCGGGCGCTCGCCGACGGCGACGCGATCTACGCGGTCGTGCGCGGCAGCGCGGTCACCCACGACGGCGCCGACCGGGTCGGCTACACCGCGCCGGGCGTCGCGGGGCAGGCGGCGGTCGTCGGGGCGGCGCTCGCGGACGCCGGGGTCGAGGCCAGCACGATCGGCTACGTGGAGGCCCACGGCACCGGGACGCGGCTCGGGGATCCGATCGAGGTCACCGCGCTGACGCGAGCGTTCCGGCGACACACGGACGAGCGGGGGTTCTGCGCGCTCGGAGCGGTCAAGAACAACATCGGCCACCTCGGGATGGCGGCCGGCATCGCCGGGTTCATCAAGGCAGCCCTGTGCGTGCACCACGGCACGTTGCCCGCGACGGCGGGGTTCACGGCGCCGAGCCCGCTCATCGACCTCGCGAGCTCGCCGTTCCGGATCGAGACCGAGACCCGGCCCTGGCCGACGAGCGCCTCCCCGCGACGGGCGGGCGTCAGCGCGTTCGGCATGGGCGGCACCAACGCGCATGTCGTGCTCGAGGAGCCGCCGCCGGTCGCCGCGACGCCGGCCAGCGCCACGACGCCGGCCAGCGCCACGACGCCGGCCAGCGACGCGACGCCGGCCAGCGCCGCGACGCCGGCGCCAGTCGGCGACGAGGCGCACCTGCTGACGCTCTCCGCCCGCACGCCGGCCCAGGCGCGAGAGCTCGGGCTCCGGATCGCCGGGTGGATGGCCGAGCACCCCGGCGCCTCGCCGGGCGACGTCTGCGCCACCACCCGCGCCGGCCGGCGAGGGTACACGCACCGGCTGCACGCCGTGGGGGCGACGCTCGACGAGCTGCGCGACGGGCTGCTCCGGGCGGCAGGGGCGCCGATCGCGGCGACGCCCGAGACGCCGCCCAAGGTCGCCTTCCTGTTCACAGGCCAGGGCAGCCAGACGATCGATATGGGGCGGCGGCTCTACGCGCTCCTGCCGGAGTTTCGCGCCGCGCTCGACGAGATCGACGAGCACGTCGCGCCGCTGCTCGGAGGGCCGCTGCTGCCGCTGATGTACCCCGCCGACGCCGACCGCGCCGAGGCCGCGGCGCTGCTCGGGCAGACCCGCTACGCGCAGCCCGCGATCTTCGCCGTCGGGCTCGCGCTGTTCCGGCTATGGCGCGCGTGGGGCGTCGAGCCGGCCTTCGTGATGGGCCACAGCCTCGGCGAGTACGTGGCCGCCTGCGCCGCCGAGGCGCTGACGCTGCCGGACGCGGCGCGCCTCGTCGTGGGGCGCGCCGAGCGGATGCAGGCGCTGCCGGCCGGAGGGGCGATGGCGTCGCTGGGCTGCGGGCTCGAGGCGATCCCGCTGCGAGGGAGCGTGTCGATCGCCGCGCTGAACGCGCCCGACCGCACGGTGATCGCGGGGCCTCGGGCGGAGGTCGACGCGATCGCCGCCGAGGTGGGGGCGCGCGGGATCGAGGTGCGCCGGCTCGACGTCTCGCACGCCTTCCATTCGTCGCTGCTCGACCCGATGCTCGCCGACTTCGAGGCGTTCGCCGACGGCGTCGCCTGGCACCCCCCTCGGATCCCGCTCGTCGGCAACCTGCGCGGCGCGGTGGACGACGCGCCGCGCGCCGGCCGGGACTGGCGCAGGCACGCGCGCGAGCCGGTGCGCTTCGCCGACGGGATCCGCACGCTGCTCACCCTGGGCGCCCGGGTCTTCGTAGAGCTGGGGGCGCGGCCGCTCCTCTCGGCGCTCGGCCCGCGGTGCGCCGAAGCCGAGGAGGCCTCGTGGCTGCCGAGCCTGCGCGCCGACATGCACGACGAGCGGGCGCTGCGGAGCGCGCTGGGCGAGCTCGATCGGCTCGGGGTGCCGATCGACTGGCAGGCCGTCGACGCTGGGCGCCGCTTTCGACGGGTGCACCTGCCGAGTTATCCGTTCGCCCGGACCCGCCACTGGATCGGCCCGGAGCAGGGCGCGGGGCGCGGCGGGCTGCAAGCGATCTCCTGGCGGCCGGTCGCCGGCGGCGAGCCGGCAGTTGCCGTCGCCGGCGGCGAGCCGGCGGTTGCCGGATGGGTGAGCATCGGCGGCGCCGACGGCGTCGCCGGAGGGCCCGCCTACGCCACGCTCGACGCGCTGCGGGGCGCGCTGGACGCGGGCGGGACGCCTCCGCGTGGGGTGGCGGTTCTCCGGCTCGAGGCCGGCGACGACGCCCGCGCGGAGACGCTCGCCGCGCTCGGCTTCCTCCGCGCGTGGCTCGCCGAGCCGCGGCTCTCCGAGACGACCCTGGCGTGGGTCACCCGCGGCGCGGTCGAGGTGGGGAACGACGAGCGCGAGCCGGCGCCCGATCTCGGGGCGGCGGCCGCCTGGGGAGCGCTGCGCAGCGCGCGGCGGGAGCACCCGGACCGGACGTTCCGGCTCATCGACGTCGATCGCCCTGCGTCGCTCCCGGCGGCGCTGGCCTTGGCGGAGGCCGAGCTCGCGATCCGCGGCGGCGTGGCGTACGCGCCGGCGCTGGCGAAGATCCGCCCCACGCCCTCGGCGCGGCGGCTGTCGCCGGAAGGCACGGTCGTGGTGACCGGCGCGACGGGGGCGCTCGGCCGCCGCATCGCCCGGCGGCTCGTCGAGCGCCACGGGGTCCGGCACCTGCTGCTGCTCTCCCGCCGCGGCCCGGACGCTCCTTCGGCCGACGCGGCGCTCGCCGAGCTGCGCGCCGCCGGCGCGGAGGTCGCGCTCCTTGCCTGCGACGTCGCCGATCGGAACGCGCTCGCGGAGGCCCTCTCGACCGTCCCGGCCGCGCACCCGCTGACCGCGGTGATCCACGCGGCGGGCGTGATCGACGACGCGCTCGTCACGGATCTGAACCCGGATCAGATCGCGGCGGTCATGGGGCCCAAGCTCGACGGGGCGCTGCACCTGGACGCGCTGACGCGGGGCGCTGACCTTTCGGCGTTCGTGCTCTTCTCGTCGGTCGCCGGCGTGCTCGGCAACGGCGGGCAGGCGCATTACGCGGCCGCCAACGCGGCCCTCGACGCGCTGGCCCGCCGCCGTCGTCGGGCGGGGCTCGCGGGCACGAGCATCGCCTGGGGCCTCTGGGAGACCGGCATGGCCGAGTCGCTCGGGGACGCCGACCGCGCCCGGCTGCAGCGCATGGGGCTGCGGCCGATGGCGCTCGAGCGGGGGCTCTCGGCGTTCGACGAGGCGCTCTCGGCCAGCGACGCGGCGCTGGTGGCCGCCGACATCGACCCGCCGGCGGCCGAGCCCGGGACCCCGGGGCCGCTCGCGTCCTCCGAGCGCGCGCCGGGGCCGCCCGCGCCGCTGCGCGACCGGCTCGCCGCGATGCCGCCCGCGGAGCGCCGCGCGACGCTGCGGGCGATCGTCCGCGAGGCGGCGGGCCTGGTGCTCGGCCTCGCCGACCCGGGCGCGCTCTCCGACGACCGCCCGCTGTCGACGCTCGGCCTCGACTCGCTCGTCGCCCTGGAGCTGCGCGGGCGGATCGCCCGGGCGATCGGGGAGAAGCTGCCGGCCACGCTGGTGTTCGATCATCCGACCGTCGACGCGCTGACGGCGCACCTGCTCGAGCGCCTCGCGCCGGCGCCGTCGATCCGCGCGCCCCTCGCCGCGAAGGTCGACGCGGACGAGCCGATCGCGATCGTCGGCATGGGCTGCCGCTTCCCCGGCGGCGCCGATTCGCCGGAGGCGCTCTGGCAGCTGCTTGCCGAGGGCGTCGACGCGACGGGCGAGTTCCCGATCGACCGCGGCTGGCCCGCCGACATCTTCGATCCCGATCCGAACGCCCGGGGCAAGGCGACGACCCGCCGCGGCGGGTTCGTGTACGACGCCCCGCGCTTCGACGCGCCGTTCTTCGGCATCGCCCCGCGCGAGGCGCTCGCGCTCGATCCGCAGCACCGCCTGCTGCTCGAGACGAGCTGGGAGGCGCTCGAGCACGCCGGGATCGACCCGAGCTCGCTCGCGGGCAGCCCGACCGGGGTGTTCGTCGGCGTCATCTACGCCGACTACGGCCTGCGCATCGCCGCGCCGCCGGAGGGGGTCGAGGGGTACCTCGAGCTCGGCAGCTCGCCGAGCGTCGCCTCGGGGCGCATCGCCTACCTGCTCGGCCTCGAAGGGCCGGCGCTCACGATCGACACCGCGTGCAGCTCGTCGCTCGTCGCGCTGCACCAGGCGATCGCCTCGCTGCGCCGCGGGGAGTGCACGCTGGCGCTCGTCGGCGGCTCGACCGTCTACGCGAGCCCGGGGCCGTTCGTCGAGTTCAGCCGCCAGGGAGGGCTCGCGCCCGACGGGCGGTGCAAGGCGTTCAGCGCGGCGGCCGACGGCGTCGCGTGGGCCGAGGGCGCGGGCGTGGTCGTGCTCGAGCGGCTGTCCGACGCCCAGCGCCACGGGCACCGGATCCTCTCGGTGGTGCGCGGCTCCGCGGTCAACCAGGACGGCCGCAGCCAGGGCCTCACCGCGCCCAACGGGCCCGCCCAGCAGCGGCTCATCCGGGCCACGCTCGCCGAGGCGGGGCTCTGCGCCGACGACATCGACGCGATCGAGGGGCACGGCACGGGCACCCAGCTGGGCGATCCGATCGAGGCGGAGGCGCTGATCGCGACCTACGGGCAGCGGGCCAGCGAGCGGCCCGTGTGGCTCGGCAGCGTCAAGTCGAACCTGGGGCACACGCAGGCCGCCGCGGGCGTGGCGGGGCTCATCAAGATGGTCCTCGCGCTGCGCCACGAGCAGCTGCCGGCGACGCTGCACGCCGAGGCGCCCTCGCCGCACGTCGACTGGGACCGAGGCGCGGTGCGGCTCTTGACGGCGCCCGTGGCCTGGCCGCGCGGGGATCGGCCGCGGCGGGCGGCGATCTCGTCCTTCGGCGTCTCGGGCACCAACGCCCACGTGATCATCGAGGAGGCGCCCTCGCCGCCGGAGCCCGCGCTCCTCGACGAGCGCGCCGCCGCGCCCGCGGCGCCCCTGCCGTTCCTCCTCTCGGGGCACGACGACGCCGCGCTCCGCGCGCAGGCCGGGCGGCTCGCGCGCTTCTGGGCGGCGCACCCCGAGGCGAGGCCGGTCGACGTCGCGGCCGCGCTCGCGACCGGGCGGGCGAGGCTGCCGGCGCGGCTCGCGCTCCTGGGGAGCGACGCCGCGGACGTCGTCCCGGCGCTCGCGGCGTTCGCCGACGGCGGTCCGGCGCCGGGGCCGACCCGCACGGGCAGCGCGGGGCGGGTGGCCGTGCTGTTCACGGGGCAGGGCAGCCAGCGGGCGGGCATGGGGCGCGAGCTCCACGCGGTGTACCCGGCCTTCCGCGGGCCGTTCGACGCGCTCTGCGCCGCGTTCGACCGCCACCTGGAGCGCCCCCTGCGGGACGTGATGTTCGCGGGCGAGGGGACGGTCGAGGCCGCGCTGCTCGATCGCACCGACTACACGCAGGCGGCGCTGTTCACGCTCGAGGTGGCGCTGTACCGGCTGCTCGAGGGCTTCGGGCTGCGGCCCGACGCGCTGCTCGGCCACTCGATCGGCGAGATCGTCGCCGCCCACGTCGCCGGCGCGATCGACGTCGAGGACGCCGTGGCGCTGGTCGCCGCGCGCGGGCGGCTGATGGCCAGCCTGCCCGCCGGCGGGGCCATGCTGGCCGTCGACGCCGGCGAGGACGCGGTGCGCGCGGCGATCGCGGGCGAGCCGGAGGTGTCGGTCGCGGCGGTCAACGGGCCCTCCGCCACGGTCGTCGCGGGCGACGGCGCGGCGATCGAGCGGCTGTCCGCGCGCTTTGCGGCGCGCGGGATCCGGGGCACGCGCCTCTCGGTCAGCCACGCCTTCCACTCGCCGCTCATGGAGCCGATCCTCGACGAGCTGCGCGTGGTCGCCGCTCGGATGACGGTGCGGCCGCCGCGGATCCCGATCGTGGGCAACGAGACCGCCGTGCGGCTGACGGCCTCCGACCTGGCCGACCCGGAGCACTGGGCGCGCCACGCGCGGGCCGCGGTGCGCTTCGCGGACGGCGTCGCGGCGCTCGCGGTCGACGGGGTCGGCACCTTCCTCGAGATCGGCCCGCGGGGGGCGCTCTGCGCGCTCGCGGAGGCGTGTGTGCCGGCGGACGCGGGGGTCGCGCTCGTGCCGACGCTGCGCGGCCGGCAGCCGGAGCGCGAGGCGCTCGCCGCGGCCCTGGGGGCGGCCTGGGTCGCCGGGGTCGCGCTCGACTGGCGGGCGATCTTCGCGGCCGGCGCGCCGCGCCCGGTCGATCTGCCGACCTACGCGTTCCAGCGTCAGCGCTACTGGCTCGCCGAGGGTGCCGGGCGAGCCGACCTGACGGCGGCGGGGATCGAGGCCACCGGGCACCCGATCCTGAGCGCGGCCGTGCGGCTGCCCGAGCGCGGGCTGACGGTGCTGACCGGCCGCCTGTCGGTGGCCGATCAACCGTGGTTGCGCGACCACGCCGTTGCCGGCGCCATTCTCTTCCCCGGGACGGCGTTCCTGGAGCTCGCGCTCGCGGCCGGCGCGCTGGTGGGCGCGGGGACGGTCGAGGAGCTGGTGATCGCCGAGCCGCTGGTGCTCGACGCCCACGCAGCGATGCACCTCCGGGTCGTGATCGAGCCGCCGGACGGCGCGGGGCATCGGGGGATCGCGATCCTCGCGCGGGCCGCCGGCGCGCCGGACGACGCGGCGTGGCGGCGCCCGGCCGAGGGGCGCCTCGGGCCGGCGCGCCCGGCGGCGCACGACGGCGAGCCGTGGCCGCCGCCGGGCGCCGTCGACGTCGATCTCGAGCCGCTCTACCCGCGGATCGCCGCCGCCGGCTTCGAGTACGGCCCGACGTTCCGGGGGCTCAAGGGCGCGTGGCGGCGGGGCGATGTGCTGTTCACGGAGGTCGTCGCCCCGGACGCGTTGCCGGACGGCGCCTACCTGCTGCACCCGGCGCTGCTCGACGCGGCCATGCACCCGCTTTTCCTCCGGGACGACCGGGCGACGGTGGTCTTCGCCTGGCGCGAGGTCTCGCTCTCGGCCGTCGGCGCGCGCGTGTTGCGGACCCGCGTCGTGCCCCTGGAGGACGGCATCGAGGTGCGGATCGACGACGGCGTCGGCGCGCCGGTGCTGCGGGTGGCCTCTCTGCAGGGCCGCCTGCTGAGCCGCGACGCGATCGCGGACGCGACCCGCGAGGGGCGCTCGGCCCACTATCGCCTCGAGTGGGAGGACGCGCCGGCCGCCGGCGCATCCGGGCGCTGGGCCGTCCTGGGAGGCTCCGGGAGCTCTCCGGACGGGCTGGTCGCGGTCCGCGATCTCGCGGAGGCGCGCGCCCTTTCGGTCGATGGCGTCGCGGTGGTCTGCGCGACCGAGGGGGATGGGGCCGACGACGCCCTCGCCCAGGCGACCCATGCGCTCGCGGTGCTGCACGCGTGGCTCGCCGAGCCAGGGCCGATGCGGCTCGTGTTCCTCAGCGAGCGCGCGGTGGCCGTCGCGCCCGGCGAGCCGCTCGCCCACCCGGCGCAGGCGGCGGTGTGGGGGCTCGCGGCGAGCGCGTGGACCGAGGAGCCCGACCGGGGGCTCGCGCTGATCGACCACGACGGCACGGCGGCCTCCCGCGCGGCCTTGCCGGCGGCCCTCGCGTCCGCGGAGCCGCGGCTCGCGCTGCGCGGCGGGCGGGCGCTCATGCCCCGGCTCGCGCGCGCGCCGCGGGCCGACGTCGACCCCGGCGCCCGTCCGCTCGACCCGGCGGGCACGGTCCTCATCACCGGCGGCACCGGCGGGCTCGGCCAGCTCGTCGCCGAGCACCTCGTCGATCGGCACGGCGTGCGCCGCCTGGTGCTGCTCTCGCGCCGCGGACCCGCGGCCCCCGGGGCCGACGCGCTGCGGGCGGCGCTCGAGGCGAAGGGCGCCGAGGTCTCGCTCGTGGCGGCCGACGTCGCCGATCGGGCGGCGCTCGCCGCGGTCCTGGCCGACATCCCGGCGGACCGGCCGCTGACGGCGGTCATCCATGCGGCCGGGGTCCTGGACGACGCGCTGATCGGCGACCTGACCCCGGCGCGGCTCCGGACGGTGATGGCCGCCAAGGTCGACGCCGCGCTCCACCTGGACGCGCTGACGCGATCGCGTCCGCCGGCGGCGTTCGTGCTGTTCTCGTCGGCCTCGGGGGTGCTCGGCAGCGCGGGGCAGGGCAACTACGCGGCGGCCAACACGGCGCTCGACGCGATCGCGGCCGATCGCCGCGCCGCCGGGCTGCCCGCGATCAGCCTCGCGTGGGGCGCGTGGGACGGCGGCATGGTCGCCCGGCTCAGCGACGCCGACCGGGCGCGCATGCGGCGGGAGGGCACGCCGCCGATGCCGCCGGCCGAGGCGCTCGCGCTGTTCGACGCGGCGCTCACCGCCCCCGACGCGCTGCGGGTGCCGATGGCGTTCGACGCCGAGGCCGTCGCCCGCGGGGGCGGCGTGGTGCCGCCGATCCTGTCGCGGCTCGTGCGCCCGCGCCTGCGCCGGGCCGACCGCGCGGGCGAGGCAGCCCCCTCGAGCTCGCTCGCGGCGCGGCTCGGCGCGGCGCCCGAGGGGCGGCGCGCGGCGCTCGTGCTCGACGTCGTGCGGCGGGCCACGGCGGGCACGATGGGGTTCGGCGCGGCGGACGGCATCGACGGCAAGACCGGCTTCACCGAGCTCGGGCTCGACTCGCTGATGGCGGTCGAGCTGCGCAACCGGCTCCGGGCGGAGACGGGGCTGGCGCTTCCGGCCACGGTGGTGTTCGACCACCCGACGCCCGAGCGGCTCGCGCGTCACCTCCTCGGCCAGATCGCGCCGGCGCCTGCGCCCGCGTCGACCGCGGCGTCCGCGCTGGCGACCGCAACGTCCGCGCTGGCGACCGCGGCGCCCGCGCTGGCGGCCCACCCGGCGACGGCGGAGCCGATCGCGATCGTCGGCGTCGGCCTGCGCATGCCGGGCGGCGCCGAGGATCTCGACGGCTTCTGGGAGACGCTCTGCGCCGAGGCCGACGTCGTCGGCCGCGCCCCGGGCGACCGGCTCGACCTCGATCGCCTGTACGACCCCGATCCTGACGCCCTCGGGCGCGTCTACGTGCGCGAGGCGGCGTTCCTCGGCGACGTGGCCGGCTTCGACGCGGGGCTGTTCGGGATCGTCCCGCGCGAGGCGCAGCACCTCGATCCGCAGCACCGGCTGATGCTCGAGACGGCCTGGGAGGCGCTCGAGCGGGCGGGCATCGCCCCGCGGTCGCTGGTCGACTCGGCGACGGGCGTGTTCGTCGGCATCGGCCCGACGGACTACGGCGTCGAGGACGGCACCACCCCGTACGCCGGCATGGGCAAGGACTCCGCGTTCGCTGCGGGCCGCCTCGCGTACACGCTCGGCCTCCAGGGGCCGGCGCTCTCGGTCAACACCACGTGCAGCTCGTCGCTCGTGGCCCTCCACCTGGCGGTCCGGGCGCTGCGCAACCGGGAGTGCGACCGCGCGATCGTCGGCGGGGTGCACGTGATGTCCGGCCACAGCGGCTGGTTCGAGGCGGTGCGCACGAGGGCGCTCGCGCCGGACGGGCGCTCGAAGACGTTCTCCGAGGCGGCCGACGGCTACGGCCGCGGCGAGGGCGTGATCGCGCTGGTGCTCGCGCGGCTCGCGGACGCGCGCGCGGCCGGCCACCCGATCGTGGCGGTGATCCGCGGGACGGCGGTCAACCACGACGGGCCGAGCAGCGGCATCACCGTGCCGAACGGGACCAGCCAGCAGAAGGTCATCCGCGCCGCGCTCGCCGACGCCGCGCTCGCGCCCGCCGAGGTCGATGCGGTCGAGTGCCACGGCACCGGGACGAAGCTGGGGGATCCGATCGAGGTCAACGCGCTCGCCGCGGTCTACGGCGAGGGCCGGCCTGCCGGCGCGCCGCTGCGGCTGACGGCGGTCAAGTCGCGCGTGGGTCACCTCGAGGCCGGCGCGGGGCTCGCGGGGGTGGCCGCGGTGCTCGCGGCGCTCCGCCATCGCGTGCTCCCTGCCTGCTTGCACTCGCGGCCGCGCAACCCGCACATCGCGTGGGACGCCCTGCCGGTGGCCGTCGTCGACGAGCCGACGCCGTGGGAGCCGGGCAGGCCGCGCCGGGCGGCGGTGTCGTCGTTCGGGATCTCGGGGACCAACGCGCACGCGATCCTCGAAGAGGCGCCGGTCGAGGAGAGCGCGCGGGCGGACCAGGCGGGGACGCCGGTCCCGTTGCCGCTGCTGCTGTCGGGGCAAGACGAGGCGGCGCTGCGGGCGCAGGCGGGGCGGCTGGGGGAGCACCTGGCGAGGCACCGCGAGCAGCCGGTGGTGGACGTTGCCGCGACGCTGGCGATGGGCAGAGCGGGGTTGTCGGCGCGCCTTGCGTGGGCGGTGGAGGGCCTGGACGGTCTGCCCGAGGGGCTGCGTGCGTTTGCAGCGGGCGGCCCCTTGCCGGCGGGGGCGAGGGCGTCGGTGCCGGGGCACCGCCCGGGCCGTGTGGCGGTGCTGTTCACGGGGCAGGGAAGCCAGCGCAGCGGGATGGGGCGGGGGTTGTACGCGGCGTATCCGGTATTCCGGACGGCGCTCGACGCGGTGTGCGAGGCGCTGGACGTGTACCTCGAGCGGCCGCTGCGAGAGGTGATGTTCGCGGAGGAGGGTACGGTCGAGGCGGGGCTGCTGGGGCGGACGGACTTTACCCAAGCCGGGCTGTTCGCGCTGGAGGTGGCGCTGTACCGGCTGTGGTGGCAGCTGGGGTTGAGGCCGGAGGTGTTGCTCGGCCATTCGATTGGAGAGCTGGTGGCGGCGCACGTGTCGGGGGCGCTGTCGCTGGGAGATGCCGCGAAGCTCGTGGCGGCGCGAGGCCGGTTGATGGCCGTGCTGCCCGAGGGCGGAGCGATGGTGGCGGTGGAGGCGAGCGAGGCGGAGGTGAGGCTGTTGCTCGCGGAGATTGCGGGCGTCGACCTCGCGGCGGTCAACGGCCCGCGGGCGGTGGTGCTGTCGGGGGACGAAGGAGCGGTGTCGGCGGTGGCCGCGGCGCTGGAGGTGAAGGGGCATCGCACGAAGCGGCTGGCGGTGAGCCATGCGTTCCACAGCCACCGTATGGACGGGATGCTGGGCGAGCTGCGGGCGGTAGCGGAGACGCTGACGGTCGGAGAGCCGGAGATCGAGCTGATCGGCAACGAGACGGGCCGTCGGCTGAGCCGAGAGGAGCTGGCCGATCCGGAGCACTGGGTGCGGCACGCGCGCGGCGCGGTGCGTTTTGGTGATGGGATAACGACGCTGGTGGCGGAGGGGGTGCGGACGTTCATCGAGATGGGCCCGCGAGGGGCGCTGTCGGCGATGGGGCCGGCCAGTGTCCCGGAGCAGACCACCGCGGTGTTCGTGCCGAGCCTGCGCGCGGAGCAGGGGGAGGCGCGGGCGCTGGCGGAGGCGCTGGGCGCGGCGTGGACGGCCGGGGTCGAGCTCGACTGGGCCTCTTTCTTTGCGCCGTACAAGCCGCGTGTGACCGAGCTGCCGACGTATGCTTTCCAGCGACAGCGCTACTGGCGCGATGCCCGCGCGTCGAGCGGTGATGCGGCGGCGCTGGGGTTGTCGCGCGAGGGTCACCCGCTGCTCGGGGCGGCGGTGTGGCTGCCGGACGGCGGCCTGGTGCTGACGGGCCGCGTGTCGCGGCAGAGCCCAGCCTGGGTTGTGGATCACGCGGTGAGCGGCCAGGTGCTGCTGCCCGGGACGGCGCTGCTCGAGCTGGCGCAGCATGCGGCGCTGCGGGTCGGCGCGGGCATGGTGGAGGAGCTCGTGCTGGCCGCGCCGATGGTCGTGCCGGCGCAAGGCGCGCTGGCGCTGCGGGTGAGCGTGGGCCCGCTGGCCGAGGGCGGGTGGACCGCGGCGGTGCACGCTCGGCCGGAGGACGCGCCCGAGGACATGCCGTGGGTGCTGCACGCCGAGGGGCGCCTCGGCGCCGAAACCATGGCGCCCGATTTCGACTTCACGGAGTGGCCCCCCGCCGGGGCGGAGCCGCTCGACGTCGAGGGCCTCTATGCGAAGCTCGCGGCGGCCGGCTACGAGTACGGGCCGCGGTTCCAGGCGCTCGCGGCGGCGTGGCGGCAGGGCGAGGTGCTCTACACCGAGGTCGCGGCCCCCGACGCGCTCGGCGAGGTGGACGGCTTCGGTCTGCACCCGGCTTTGCTCGACGCGGCGCCGCACGCGATGCTGCTCGACGAGGGGGAGGCCGCGGCCCTGATGCTGCCGTTCGCGTGGCGACGCGCGGCGCTGTATGCCGCCGGGGCCAAGCGCCTGCGCGTGCGGCTGACGCCGGGCCGCGATGGCCTCGCGCTGGCGGTGGCGGACGCCGCCGGCGCCCCGGTGGCCCGGATCGGCGCGCTGCAGAGCCGGCCGGTGAGCGCCGAGGCGCTCGCGAGCACGAGCGGCACCTGCGCCCATTACCGCGTGGAGTGGATCCCGGCGAAGGCCGAGCCGCTCGATCCGTCGCGCTGGAGGTGGGTGGGCGAGGGGCCTGCGCCTCGGGGCATGGCCCGGCTGACAGCGACGCTCGACGCGGTGGCGCTCGCTGCGGCCGCCGAGGCGCCGCCGCTTTCAGGGGTGGTGGTGCGCTGGTCGCCGGGGCTTTCCGCCGAGCCGGCAGCCATCGGGGCCGAGACGGAGCGCGCCCTTTTGCTGTTGCAAGCATGGCTGTCCGACGAGCGGCTTGCCGGGACGCGGCTCGTGTTCGTCACGGAGAACGCCATTGCTGCCAGGCCGGGCGAGGGCGTGGGTGATCTTGGTCATGCGCCGCTGTGGGGCCTCGTTGCCTCGGCGCAATCCGAGTATCCCGACCGGGGGCTGGTCCTGGTCGATACCGACGGCACCGGGGCGTCGTGGGAGGCCCTGGCAGGTTGCCTCTCGGTCGAGGAGCCTCGCATGGCGCTGCGGCAGGGCCAGACCCTGGTTCCCCGGCTGATGCGGCGGAGCGCTGCGGGGCGGCTGGAGATCCCGGAGGGCAGCGAGGGATGGCGGCTGCACATCCAGGAGCCGGGCCAGATCGAGCGCCTGGCGCTGGTGTCCGCGGTGAGCGCGCCGCTGGGCGCGACCGACGTGCGGGTTGAGGTGCGGGCCGCGGGGCTCAACTTCCGCGACGTGCTGCGCGCGCTGGGCATGGTCCCCGGCGACGACATCGAGATGGGCGATGAGGGCGCGGGGGTCGTGTCCGAGGTGGGGTCGGAGGTGGTCGACCTCGCGCCCGGAGATCGGGTGATGGGCCTCCTGCACCGCGCGTTCGCGCCGAGCAGCGCGACCGACCGGCGCCACCTCGTGAAGATCCCCGCCGGCTTGACCTTCGCCCAGGCGGCGGCGGTGCCCATTGCATTCCTGACGGCGTGGTATGGGCTTATCGATCTCGGCCGGCTCGGCCGGGGCGAGCGGGTGCTGATCCACGCGGGAGCCGGGGGCGTGGGCATGGCGGCGGTGCAGCTTGCGCGGCAGCTCGGCGCCGAGGTGTTTGCGACCGCGAGCCCGGGCAAGTGGGATGTGCTGCGGGCGATGGGGCTGGACGACGAGCACATCGCCTCGTCGCGCGATCTGGGCTTCGAGGCGAAGTTCCGCCGCGTGGCGGGGACGATGGACGTGGTGCTCAACAGCCTGGTGGGCGACTTCATCGACGCATCGCTGAGGCTCTTGGGCCCGGGCGGTCGGTTCATCGAGATGGGCAAGCGGGAGATCCGCGACGCCGGTGTGCTCGCGCGGACCGCGCCCGGCGTCAGCTACCGAGCCTTCGACCTCACCGAAGCCGGGAGCGATCGCCTCGGCGAGATGCTGGCCGAGGTGACGTCGCTGCTCGAGCGCGGCGCGCTGCGGCCGCTGCCGGTGGCGTGCTGGGACATCCGCTTTGCGGCCGAGGCGTTTCGTTTCATGGCCCAGGCGCAGCACCGCGGAAAGCTGGTGTTGACGCTGCCGCGGGCGCTGGACCCGAAGGGCACGGCGCTGATCACCGGGGCGCCCGGCGCGCTGGGCGAGGCGGTGGCGCGGCATCTGGTGGAGCGGCACGGCGTTCGTCACCTTGTGCTGCTGTCGCGGCGTGGTCCGCAAGCGCCTTCTGCCGAGGCGTTGGTGGAGGCGTTGCGCGCCGCCGGCGCCGAGGCGCGCGTCTTGGCGTGCGACGTGTCGGACCGGGCGGCGCTCGCGGCGGTGATCGACGCGATCCCGGCGGAGCATCCGCTGACGGCGGTGGTGCACGCCGCCGGGGTGCTCGGAGATGCGCTGCTCGCCAAGCTGTCACCCGAGCTGCTGACGCGGGTCACGCGGCCCAAGGTCGACGCGGCGCTGCACCTCGACGCGCTGACCCGGGCGCACGACCCGGCGGTCTTCGTGTTGTGCTCGTCGTCCGCGGGGGTGCTCGGCACCCCGGGGCAGGCCAACTACAGCGCGGCGAATGTCTTTCTCGATGCGCTCGCGGCGCGGCGGCGCGCCGAGGGGTATCCGGCGGTGAGCCTCGCGTGGGGCGAGCTGGGCGGCGGGGGGATGGTCGCCGCGTTGACCGATCTGGATCGGGCGCGCATGCGGCGCGAAGGCTCGCGCGCGATGACACCCGAGCAGACGTTGTCGCTCCTCGACTCGGCGCTCGCTGCGCCCGAGGCGCAGCTCGTCCCGATGGACTTCGACGCAGAGGTGATGGTCCGCAGCGGGGCCGCGGTGCCTCCGGTGCTCAGGCGGCTGGTCCGCGCGCCGCGCCGCCGCGCGGCCGCGTCGACCGGCCGCGGGGGGTTCGCCGATCGCCTCTCGGCGCTGCCCGCGCACCGGCGCGAGGCGGCGGCGCTGGAGCTGGTGCTCGCGGTGACCGCCGCGGTGCTGGGCCACGCCGATCCGGCGGCGATCGGCGCCGACACGGGCTTCCTCGAGCTGGGGCTCGACTCGCTGATGTCCGTCGAGCTGCGCAACCGGCTGCGGGCCGAGACGGGGCTGCCGCTGTCGGTGACCGTCGTCTTCGAGCACCCCACGCCGGCGCAGCTGGCGCGGCACCTGCTCACGGACCTCGCGTCAGCGGTCGAGTCGAGCCAGCCGGTGGTGCGCGAGACGGACGACGAGCCGATCGCGATCATCGGGGTAGGGCTGCGGGCGCCCGGCGGCGCGGAGGATCTCGACGGCCTCTGGAGGGTGCTCACCGCGGAGCACGACGCCGTGGGCCCGGCGCCGATCGAGCGCTTCGACCTCGAGAGCATCTACGATCCCGATCCTCACGCCCCCGGCCGCACCTACGTGCGGGAGGCTGCGTTCCTCGGCGACGTCGCGGGGTTCGATCCGGCGTTCTTCGGGATCAGCCCGCGCGAGGCGCGGCTGCTGGATCCGCAGCATCGAATGCTGCTGGAGACGAGCTGGGAGGCGCTGGAGCGAGCGGGGATCGCGCCAGCGTCGCTGCGCGACTCGGCGACCGGGGTCTTCGTGGGCATCATGCCCGTCGGTTATGGCGGGACGATGCACGATCCGACGGGCATCGCCGGTCAGGACGTCTCCTTCGCGGCGGGGCGGGTGGCGTACACGCTGGGGCTGCAAGGGCCGGCGATGTCGGTGAACACGGCGTGCAGCTCGTCGCTGGTGGCGCTGCACCTCGCGGTGAGGGCGCTGCGCAACGGCGAGTGCACGCTGGCGCTCGCCGCCGGGGTGCACGTCATGTACGGCACGTCGGAGTTCATCCTGATGTCGCAGGCCCAGGCGCTCGCGGCGGACGGGCGGTCGAAGACGTTCTCGGCGGCGGCCGACGGGTTCGGTCGCGGCGAGGGCGCGGTGGTGATGGCGGTGGCCCGGCTGAGCGACGCGCGCCGGAGCGGGTATCCGGTGCTCGGGCTGGTGCGTGGCACGGCGGTCAACCACGACGGGGCGAGCAGCGGCCTCACGGTGCCCAACGGCAAGAGCCAGCAGAAGGTGATCCGGGCGGCATTGCAGGACGCCGGGCTCGCACCGGCGGCGGTGGATGTGGTCGAGTGCCATGGCACCGGGACGTCGCTGGGCGATCCGATCGAGGTCAACGCCTTGGCGGCCGTCTACGGCGAGGATCGCCGTGAAGGTGCGCCGCTGCTGGTGGGCGCGATCAAGACGCAGATTGGGCATCTGGAGGCGGCGGCCGGGCTGGTTGGGGTGGCCAAGATGCTGGCGGCGATGCGGCACGGAGTGCTGCCGCCGACGTTGCACACGACGCCGCGCAATCCGCACATCGAGTGGGATGTATTGCCGGTGGACGTGGTGGACGCGGCGCGGCCGTGGCCGCGGGGCGGTCGTTCGCGCGTGGCCGGGGTGTCGTCGTTCGGGTTGTCGGGCACGAATGCGCACGTGATCGTGGAGGAGCCGCCGGTCGAAGAGACCGCGGTGAGCGAAGAGGCTGTCGTCGAGGCGTCTGCGCTGCCGCTGCTGCTGTCGGGGCAGGACGAGGCGGCGTTGCGGGCGCAGGCGGTGCGTTGGGCGGCGTGGCTGGAAAATTCCGATGCGGCGTGGGTCTCGGTGGTGCGTACGGCGGCGACGGGCCGGACTGCGCTGAGGCGTCGTGCGGCGGTGGTGGCGTCGAGCGGCGAGGAAGCGGCAGCGCTCTTGCGAGGGCTGTCGGAGGGGCGAGCGGGCGCGCAGGCGGTTGTTCGCGGAGAGTCCAGGTCGCGAGGCGGGCTGGTGTTCGTGTTCCCCGGGCAAGGGAGCCAGTGGGCGGGCATGGGCAAAGCCCTGCTCGCGGAGGAGCCGGTGTTCGCCGGGGCGATCGCGGCGTGCGACGCGGCGCTGAGGCCGTATACGGGCTGGTCGCTGACGGCGGTGCTGCGGGGCGAAGCGGAGGCGCCAGGGCTGGACGCGGTGGAGGTGATCCAGCCGGCGCTGTTCGGGATGGCGTATGGGCTTTCGCAGCTGTGGCGGTCGTGGGGAATCGAGCCGGCGGCGGTGGTGGGTCACAGCCAGGGCGAGGTGGCCGCAGCGGTGGTGTGCGGAGCGCTGAGCCTCGAGGACGGAGCGCGGATCGTGGCGGTGCGCAGCCGGCTTGTGGAAAAGCTGGCAGGGACCGGGGCGATGGCGTCGGTGGCGCTGCCAGTTGCCGAGGTAGAGCGACGGCTGGCCGGGCGAGGCGGTCGTCTGTCGGTGGCGGTGGTCAACAGCGCGGACCAGACGGCGGTGGCCGGCGATCCGGACGTTGTGGAAGCGCTGGTCAGGGAGCTTGAGGCCGAAGGGATCTTCTGCCGGCGTATCGCGGTGGATTACGCATCGCACAGCGCGCATGTCGACGTGCTGCTGCCCGAGCTGCGCGCGGCGCTCGCGGGCATCGCTCCGCGGGCGGGCACGGTGCCGCTGGTGTCGACGGTGACGGGCGAGGTGGTGGACGGGTCGGCGCTGGACGCGGAGTACTGGTGCAGCAACTTGCGCTCGCCGGTGCGGCTGGACCGTGCGCTGGGGACGTTGCTCGAGGGCCGTCACGGGGTGTTCGTGGAGCTGAGCCCGCACCCGGTGCTGACGGTGCCGCTCGGGGCGGCGGTGGAGGAGCGTGGCGGCGTGGTGGTGGGCAGTCTGCGGCGCGACGAGGGCAGTCGCGGGCAGATGCTGCTTTCGCTCTCGGCGCTGCACTGCCACGGCGTCGAGGTCCGCTGGGAGAACATCCTGCCGAAGGCGCGTGTCGTGGCGGAGCTGCCCACGTATGCCTTCCAGCGGCAGCGCTGCTGGGTCGATGCGGCCGGGTCGAGCGGCGATGCGACGGCTTTGGGATTGTCGCACGAGAGCCATCCGCTGCTCGGGGCGGCGGTGTGGCTGCCGGACGGGAGCCTGGTACTGACCGGTCGGCTGTCGCGGCAGAACCCAGCCTGGGTGGTGGACCACGCGGTGAGCGGCCAGGTGCTGCTGCCCGGGACGGCGTTCCTCGAGCTCGCGCAGCACGCTGCGCTGCGGGTCGGCGCCGGGATGGTGGAGGAGCTCGTGCTGGCAGCGCCGATGGTCGTGCCAGCGCGAGGCGCGCTCGCGCTGCGGGTGAGCGCCACGCCGGTCGAGGGTGAGGCCGGCTTTACGCTGGCGATCCACGCGCGATCCGAGGACGCGGCGGACGACGTGCCGTGGGTGCTGCACGCCGAGGGGCGCCTGGGCGCCGAGACCGTGGCGCCCGACGTCGACCTGACGGCCTGGCCGCCCGAGGGGGCGGAGCCGCTCGACCTGGATGGCTTCTACGCGAAGGTCGCAGCGGCCGGTTACGAGTACGGGCCGCGATTCCAGGGCTTGCGGTCGGCGTGGCGGCGTGGACAAGAGCTCTACGCCGAGGTGGTGGCGCCGGAAGGGCTGGGCGACGTCGGAGGCTTCGGCGTGCATCCGGCTTTGCTCGACGCGGCGCTGCATGCGGGCCTGCTCGACGAGGGCGAAACGCTGAGGTTGCCCTTCGCATGGCGTGGCGCTGTGCTGTTCGCTGCCGGGGCCAAGACGCTGCGGGTGCGGCTGACGCCAAACCGCGATGGCCTGGCGATGGCGGTGGCGGATGTCACGGGAGCTCCGATAGCGCAGATCGGCGCGCTGCAAAGCCGGCCGGTGGACGCCGACGCGCTCGCGGGCACGAGCCGCACCTGCGCGCATTATCGGGTGACGTGGGTGCCGGCCGTGGAGGCGGGGGCCATCGAGCCTTCTCGCTGGAGGTGGGTGGGCGAAGGGCCGGCGCCTCGGGGCATGGCCCGGCTGACAGCGACGCTCGACGCCGTGGCGGCCGCCGCAGCCGCCGAGGAGTCGCCGCTTTCAGGGGTGGTGGTGCGCTGGTCGCCGGGGCTTTCCGGCGAGCCGGCGTCCATTGGCGCCGAGACGGAGCGGGCGCTGTTGCTGTTGCAAGCGTGGCTGTCCGACGAGCGGCTTGCCGGGACGCGGCTTGTGTTCGTCACCGAGAGGGCGATTGCCGCCGAGCCGGGCGAGGGTATCGCCGATCTGACCCATGCGCCGCTGTGGGGGCTCGTCGCCTCGGCGCAGTCGGAGCACCCCGACCGTGGGCTGCTCCTTGTCGATGTCGACGGCACCGACGCTTCGCGGGCGGCGTTGGTGCAGGCGCTGGCGAGTGAAGAGCCACGTGTTGCGCTGCGCGCCGGGCGGGCGCTGGTCCCCCGGCTGATGCGTCGGCCGGCGCGCGTGCCCGCCGGCGAAGACGTGCGCCACCTCGACCCCGGGGGCACCGCGCTGATCACCGGGGGGACAGGCGGGCTCGGCGCCGTCGTCGCTCGCTGGCTGGTGGAGCGGCATGGCGTCCGGCATCTCGTGCTGCTGTCGCGTCGTGGGCTCGCTGCGCCGGGCGCCGAGGACTTGGTGGCAGCGCTTCAGGCCGCGGGGGCCGCAGCGCGGGTGGTCGCGTGCGACGTGTCGGACCGGACGGCGCTGGCCGAGGTCCTCGACTCCATTCCCGCCGCCCATCCGCTGACCGCGGTGGTGCACACGGCCGGGGTGCTCGACGATGGGCTGCTCGCCAAGCTGTCCTCCGAGCAGCTCCTGCGGGTGATGCAGCCCAAGGTCGACGCGGCGCTGCACCTCGACGTGCTGACCCGGGCGAACGCCCCGGCGGCCTTCGTGCTGTTCTCCTCGGCCGCGGGCGTTTTCGGCAGCCCGGGGCAGGCCAACTACAGCGCGGCGAACGTCTTTCTCGATGCGCTCGCGGCGCGGCGGCGGGCGGACGGCTACCCCGCGATCAGCCTCGCGTGGGGCGAGTGGGGCGGCGGGGGGATGGTCGCCGCGTTGACCGAGCAGGACCGGGCTCGGCTGCAGCGCGGAGGCTCACGGGCGATGGCGCCGGAGGACGGGCTCTCGCTGCTCGACGCGGCGCTCGCTGCGCCCGAGGCGCTGCTCGTCCCGATGGACTTCGACGCGCGGGTGATGGAGCGCAGCGGCGCCGCGGTGCCGCCGCTGCTCAGCCGGCTGGTCCGCGCGTCGCGGCGCCGCTCGGCCGCGTCGACGGGCCGCGGGGGGTTCGCCGAGCGCATGGCGTCGCTTCCGGAGCATCGGCGCGAGGCGGCGGCGCTGGAGCTCGTGCTCGCTGTCGCGGCCGCGGTGCTGGGTCACGCCGAGCCTGGGGCGATCGGCGCCGATACGGGCTTTGCCAGCCTGGGGCTCGACTCGCTGATGGCGGTGGAGCTGCGCAACCGGCTGCGGGCCGAGACGGGGCTGCCGCTGTCGGCGACCGTGGTCTTCGACCACCCCACGCCGATGCGCCTGGCGCGGCATCTGCTCGCCGACCTTGTGTCAGCGGTCAAGTCGAGCCAGCCGGTGGTGCGCGCGGCGGACGACGAGCCGATCGCGATCGTCGGGGTGGGGCTGCGGGCGCCCGGCGGGGCGGAGGATCTCGACGGCCTCTGGAAGGTGCTGGCCGCGGAGCACGACACCGTGGGCCCGGCGCCGATCGAGCGCTTCGACCTCGAGAGCATCTACGAGGCCGACCCCGACGTTCCCGGCCGCACCTACGTGCGGGAGGCTGCGTTCCTCGGCGACGTCGCGGGGTTCGATCCGGCGTTCTTCGGGATCAGCCCGCGCGAGGCGCGGCTGCTGGATCCGCAGCATCGAATGCTGCTGGAGACGAGCTGGGAGGCGCTGGAGCGAGCGGGGATCGCGCCGGCGTCGCTGCGCGACTCGGCGACCGGGGTCTTCGTGGGCATCATGCCCAGCGAGTACGAGGAGGTGCTGGACGACCCGGCGGCCATCGCGGGTCAGGACGTCTCCTTTGCAGCGGGGCGGGTGGCGTACACGCTGGGGCTGCAAGGACCGGCGATGTCGGTGAACACCGCGTGCAGCTCGTCGCTGGTGGCGTTGCACCTCGCGGTGAGGGCGCTGCGCAACGGCGAGTGCACGCTGGCGCTCGCCGCCGGGGTGCACGTCATGCTGGGTACGGCCGGCTTCGTGGCCATGTCCCGTGCCCGGGCGCTCGCGGCGGACGGGCGGTCGAAGACGTTCTCGGCGGCGGCCGATGGATATGGCCGCGGCGAGGGCGCGGTGGTGCTGGCGCTGGCGCGGCTGAGCGACGCGCGCCGGAGCGGGTATCCGGTGCTCGGGCTGGTGCGGGGCACGGCGGTCAACCACGACGGGGCGAGCAGCGGCATTACGGTGCCCAATGGGACCAGCCAGCAGAAGGTGATCCGGGCGGCATTGCAGGACGCAGGGCTCGGGCCGGCGGCGGTGGACGTGGTCGAGTGCCATGGCACCGGGACGTCGCTGGGCGATCCGATCGAGGTCAACGCCCTGGCGGCCGTCTACGGCGAGGGCCGCGCGGAGGAGACGCCGCTGCTGCTGGGCGCGATCAAGACGCAGATTGGGCATCTGGAGGCGGCGGCCGGGCTGGTGGGGGTGGCCAAGATGCTGGCGGCGATGCGGTACGGAGCGCTGCCGCCGACGTTGCACACGACGCCGCGCAATCCACACATCGAGTGGGATGTGTTGCCGGTGGAGGTGGTGGACGCGGCGCGGCCGTGGCCGCGGGGTGGGCGCCGGCGCGTAGCTGGAGTGTCGTCGTTCGGGCTGTCGGGCACGAATGCACACGTGATCGTGGAGGAGCCGCCGGTCGAAGAGACCGCGGTGAGCGAGGAGGCTGTCGTCGAGGGGTCTGCGCTGCCGCTGCTGCTGTCGGGGCAGGACGAGGCGGCGCTGCGGGCGCAGGCGGTGCGTTGGGCGGCCTGGCTGGAAAATTCCGATGCGGCGTGGGTCTCGGTGGTGCGTACGGCGGCGACGGGCCGGGCTGGGCTGCGGCGTCGTGCGGCGGTGGTGGCGTCGAGCAGCAAGGAAGCGGCGGCGCTCTTGCGAGGGCTGTCGGAGGGGCGAGCGGACGCGCAGGCGGTTGTGCGCGGAGAGTCCAGGTCGCGAGGCGGGCTCGTGTTCGTGTTCCCCGGGCAAGGGAGCCAGTGGGCGGGGATGGGCAAAGCGCTGCTCGCGGAGGAGCCGGTGTTCGCCGGGGCGATCGCGGCGTGCGACGCGGCGCTGAGGCCGTATACGGGCTGGTCGCTGACGGCGGTGCTGCGGGGCGAGGCGCAGGCGCCAGGGCTGGACGCGGTGGAGGTGATCCAGCCGTCGCTGTTCGGGATGGCGTATGGGCTTTCGCAGCTGTGGCGGTCGTGGGGAATCGAGCCAGCGGCGGTGGTGGGTCACAGCCAGGGCGAGGTGGCGGCGGCGGTGGTGTGCGGAGCGCTGAGCCTCGAGGACGGAGCGCGCATCGTGGCGGTGCGCAGCCGGCTCGTGGGGAAGCTGTCGGGCACCGGCGCGATGGCGTCGGTGGCGCTGCCGGTCTTGGAGGCGGAAAGGCGGCTTGCCGGGCGAGGCGGTCGGCTGTCGGTGGCGGTGGTCAACAGCGCCGAGCAGACGGCGGTGGCCGGTGATCCGGACGCTGTGGAGGCGCTGGTCAGGGAGCTTGAGGGCGAAGGGATCTTCTGCCGGCGCATCGCGGTGGATTACGCATCGCACAGCGCGCATGTCGACGTGCTGCTGCCCGAGCTGCGCTCGGCGCTCGCGGGCATCGTTGCGCGGACGGGCACGGTGCCGCTGGTGTCGACGGTGACGGGCGAGGTGGTGGACGGTGCGGCGCTGGACGCGGAGTACTGGTGCAGCAACCTGCGCTCGCCGGTGCGGCTGGACCGTGCGCTGGTGACGTTGCTCGAGGGCCGTCACGGGGTGTTCGTGGAGCTGAGCCCGCACCCGGTGCTGACGGTGCCGCTCGGGGCGGCGGTGGAGGAGCGTGGCGGCGTGGTGGTGGGCAGTCTGCGGCGCGACGAGGGCAGTCGCGGGCAGATGCTGCTTTCGCTCTCGGCGCTGCACTGCCACGGCGTCGAGGTCCGCTGGGAAAACGTCCTGCCGAAGGCGAAGGTGGTTGCGGAGCTGCCCACCTACGCCTTCCAGCGGCAGCGCTGCTGGCTCGAGTCGCCAGGGTCGAGCGGCGATGCGACGGCTTTGGGATTGTCGCACGAGAGCCATCCGTTGCTCGGGGCGGCGGTGTGGCTGCCGGACGGGAGCCTGGTGCTGACCGGTCGGCTGTCGCGGCAGAGCCCAGCCTGGGTGGTGGACCACGCGGTGAGCGGCCAGGTGCTGCTGCCCGGGACGGCGTTCCTCGAGCTCGCGCAGCACGCGGCCGAGCGGGTTGGGGCGGCGACGGTGGCCGAGCTGGTCCTTCCCGCGCCGCTGATCGTGCCGTCGCGGGGCGGATCGGCGCTGCGGGTGACCGTCACACCGGTCGAGGGCGAGCCTGGTTTTGCGTTGGCGATCCACGCGCGATCCGAGGACGCGGCGGACGACGTGCCCTGGGTGCTCCATGCCGAGGGGCGCCTGAGCGCCGAGACCATGGCGCCCGACGTCGACCTGACGGAGTGGCCGCCTGCCGGGGCGGAGCCGCTCGATCTGGATGGCTTCTACGCGAAGGTCGCAGCGGCCGGTTACGAGTACGGGCCGCGATTCCAGGGCTTGCGGTCGGCGTGGCGGCGAGGGGAAGAGCTCTACGCCGAGGTGGCGGCGCCGGAAGGGCTGGGCGACGTCGGAGGCTTCGGCGTGCACCCGGCTTTGCTCGACGCGGCGCTGCACGCGGGCCTGCTCGACGAGGGCGAGACGCTGGGTTTGCCCTTCGCGTGGCGCGGAGCAGCGCTGTTCGCTGCCGGGGCCAAGACGCTGCGGGTGCGGCTGACGCCGAGCCTCGATGGCGTGGCGGTGGCGGTGGCGGATGCCACGGGAGCTCCGGTAGCGCAGATCGGCGCGCTGCAGAGCCGGCCGGTGAGCGCCGAGGCGCTCGCGGGAACGAGCCGCACCTGCGCGCATTACCGGGTGACGTGGGTGCCGGCGGCGGAGGCGGGGACCATCGAGCCTTCGCGCTGGAGGTGGGTGGGCGAAGGGCCGGCGCCTCGGGACATGGCCCGGCTGACAGCGACGCTCGACGCCGCGGCGGCCGTGGCGGCCGCCGCGGCCGCCGAGGAGCCGCCGCTTTCAGGGGTGGTGGTGCGCTGGTCGCCGGGGCTTTCCGGCGAGCCGGCGTCCATTGGCGCCGAGACAGAGCGGGCGCTGCTGCTGTTGCAAGCATGGCTGTCCGACGAGCGGCTTGCCGGGACGCGGCTCGTGTTCGTCACGGAGAGGGCGATTGCCGCCGAGGCGGGCGAGGGCGTCGCCGATCTGACCCATGCGCCGCTGTGGGGGCTCGTTGCCTCGGCGCAGTCGGAGCACCCCGACCGTGGGCTGCTCCTTGTCGATGTCGACGGCACCGACGCCTCCCGGGCGGCCTTGGTGCATGCGCTGGCGAGTGAAGAGCCACGTGTTGCGCTGCGCGCCGGGCGGGCGCTGGTCCCCCGGCTGATGCGTCGGCCGGCGCGCGTGCCCGCCGGCCAAGACGTGCGCCACCTCGACCCCGAGGGCACCGCGCTGATCACCGGGGGGACAGGCGGGCTTGGCGCCTTCGTCGCCCGCTGGCTGGTGGAGCGGCATGGCGTCCGGCATCTCGTGCTGCTGTCGCGTCATGGGCTCGCCGCGCCGGGCGCCGAGGACTTGGTGGCAGCGCTTCAGGCCGCGGGGGCCGCAGCGCAGGTGATGGCGTGTGACGTTTCCGACCGGGCGGCGCTGGCGGCGGTGATCGACGCGATCCCGGCGGAGCATCCGCTGACGGCGGTAGTGCACGCCGCTGGGCTGCTCGACGACGGATTGCTCGCCGACCTGACGCCCGAGCAGCTCCTGCGGGTGATGCAGCCCAAGGTCGACGCGGCGCTGCACCTCGACGCGCTGACCCGGGCGAACGCCCCGGCGGCCTTCGTGCTGTTCTCCTCGGCCGCGGGCGTGTTCGGCAGCCCGGGGCAGGCCAACTACAGCGCGGCGAATGTGTTTCTCGACGCCCTCGCGGCGCGGCGGCGGGCCGAGGGCTATCCCGCGCTCAGCCTCGCGTGGGGCGAGTGGGGCGGCGGGGGGATGGTCGCCGCGTTGACCGAGCAGGACCGGGCCCGGCTGCGGCGCGGAGGCTCGCGGGCGATGGCGCCGGAGGACGGGCTCTCGCTGCTCGACGCGGCGCTCGGAGCGCCCGAGGCGCTGCTCGTCCCGATGGACTTCGATGCTCGAGTGATGGTGAGCGGCGGTGCGGCGGTGCCGCCGCTGCTCAGCCGGCTGGTCCGCGCGCCGCGCCGGCGCGTCTCGGCCACGGCCGGGAGCGGGGGTTTCGCCGAGCGCATGGCGGCGCTTCCGGAGCATCGGCGCGAGGCGGCGGCGCTGGAGCTGGTGCTCGCTGTCGCGGCCGCGGTGCTGGGACACGCCGATCTGGGGGCGATCGGCGCCGATACGGGCTTCGCCAGCCTGGGGCTCGACTCGCTGATGGCGGTGGAGCTACGCAACCGGCTGCGGGCCGAGACGGGGCTGCCGCTGTCGGCAACCGTGGTTTTCGACCACCCCACGCCGGCACGGCTGGTCCGGCATCTGCTCGCCGGCCTCGCGCCCGCGGCCGCGGCGCCGTCCGCGGTCGACCGGACGGCGGAGGACGAGTCCATCGCGATCATCGGGGTGGGGCTGCGCCTGCCAGGAGGCGTGGACGATCTCGGCCGGCTGTGGGAGGTGCTGACGGCCGGGCGCGACGTCATCGTCCCGGCGCCAGAGGAACGCTTCGATCTGACAGCGTTCTCCGCGCCGGCGCCGGTGGTGCGGGAGGCGGGGTTCCTCGCGGACGTGGCGAGCTTCGATCCAGCGTTGTTCGGGATCAGCCCGAGGGAGGCGAGGCAGATCGATCCGCAGCACCGATTGCTGCTGGAGACGAGCTGGGAGGCGCTGGAGCGAGCGGGCATCGCGCCGAGCTCGCTGCGGGACACGGCGACTGGGGTGTATATCGGGGTGGCCCACGGCGAGTACGGCGGGGGTGATGGCGACGGGACGCATGGTGTTGCAGGCCAGGACGCGTCGTTCGCGGCGGGTCGCCTGGCGTTCACGTTGGGCCTGCAGGGCCCGGCGATGTCGGTGAACACCACGTGCAGCTCGTCGCTCGTGGCGCTGCACCTGGCGGTGAGGGCGCTGCGCAACGGCGAGTGCACGCGGGCGCTGGCCGGCGGCGTCAACGTGCTCGGGCCCGGCGGCTTCGTGGAGCTGTCGCAGACGGGCGCGCTGGCGCCGGACGGGCGGTCGAAGACGTTCTCGGCTTTGGCCGACGGGTTCGGACGCGGCGAGGGCGCGGTGGTGCTGGCGCTGGCGCGGCTGAGCGAGGCGCGCCGGCGCGGGTATCCCGTGCTCGGGGTGGTGCGCGGCACGGCGATCAACCACGACGGGGCGAGCAGCGGGATCACGGTGCCCAATGGGACCAGCCAGCAGAAGGTGATCCGTGCCGCGCTCGCGGACGCCGGGCTGACGGCGGGTGCGGTGGATGTGGTGGAGTGCCACGGCACCGGGACGTCGCTGGGTGATCCGATCGAGGTCAACGCGTTGGCGGCGGTCTACGGGGAGGGGCGCGCGGCAGAGACGCCGTTGCTGCTGGGCGCGGTCAAGACACAGATTGGCCATCTGGAAGCGGCGGCCGGGCTGGCGGGTGTGGCGAAGGTGCTTGCGGCGCTGCGGAACGGAGCGCTGCCGCCGACGTTGCACACGACGCCGCGCAACCCGCACATCGAGTGGGATGTGCTGCCGGTGGAGGTGGTGGACGCTCTACGGGCATGGCCGCGGAGCGAGCGGCCGCGCGTGGCCGGGGTCTCGTCGTTCGGGATGTCGGGCACCAACGCGCACGTGATCCTCGAGGAGCCGCCGGTCGAACCGACCCAGACTGCGACGCGCGAAGCGGTCGCGGGGAATGACGCGGCCGCGCCGGCGGCGCTGCCGCTGTTGCTGTCGGGGCGGGACGAGGCGGCGCTGCGCGCGCAGGCGGGGCGGCTGGGGGAGCACCTGGCGAGGCATCCCGGGCAGCCGGCGGTGGACGTGGCCGCGACGCTGGCGACGGGCAGAGCGGGGCTGTCGGCGCGCCTTTCGTGGGCGGTGGAGGGCCTGGACGGTCTGCCCGAGGGTCTGCGTGCGTTTGCTGCGGGCGGCCCCTTGCCGGCGGGGGCGAGGGCGTCGGTGCCTGGTCACCGCCCGGGCCGCGTGGCGGTGCTGTTCACGGGGCAGGGAAGCCAGCGCAGCGGGATGGGGCGGGGGTTGTACGAGGCGTATCCGGTATTCCGGACAGCGCTCGACGCGGTGTGCGAGGCGCTGGACCCGTATCTCGAGCGGCCGCTGCGAGAGGTGATGTTCGCGGAGGAGGGTACGGTCGAGGCGGGGCTGCTGGGGCGGACGGACTTCACGCAAGCGGGGCTGTTCGCGCTGGAGGTGTCGCTGTACCGGCTGTGGTGGCAGCTCGGGCTGCGACCGGAGGTGTTGCTGGGCCACTCGATTGGCGAGGTGGTGGCGGCGCACGTGTCGGGGGCGCTGTCGCTGGGAGATGCGGCGAAGCTCGTGGCGGCGCGCGGTCGGTTGATGGCCGCGCTGCCCGAGGGCGGAGCGATGGTGGCGGTGGAGACGAGCGAGGCGGAGGTGAGGCCGTTGCTCGCGGAGATTGCGGGCGTCGATCTCGCGGCGATCAACGGCCCGCGGGCGGTGGTGCTGTCGGGGGACGAAGGAGCGGTGTCGGCGGCGGCCGCGGCGCTGGAGGTGAAGGGGCATCGGACGAAGAGGCTGGCGGTGAGCCATGCGTTCCACAGCCACCGGATGGACGAGATGCTGGGCGAGCTGCGGGCGGTGGCGGAGACGCTGTCTGTTGGAGAGCCGGAGATCGAGCTGATCGGCAACGAGACGGGCCGTCGGCTGAGCCGAGAGGAGCTGTCCGACCCGGAGCACTGGGTGCGGCACGCGCGCGGCGCGGTGCGCTTTGGCGATGGGATGGCGACGCTCGTGGCGGAGGGGGTGAGGACGTTCGTCGAGATGGGCCCGCGAGGAGCGCTCTCGGCGATGGGGCCGGCCAGTGTGCCGGAGCAGATTTCCGCGGTGTTCGTGCCGAGCCTGCGCGCGGAGCAGGGCGAGCCGCGAGCGCTGGCCGAGGCGCTGGGCGCGGCGTGGACGGCCGGGGTCGAGCTCGACTGGGCGTCGTTCTTCGCGCCGTACAAGCCGCGTGTGGCCGAGCTGCCGACGTATGCTTTCCAGCGGCAGCGCTACTGGCTCGATGGGCGCACGCCGAGCGGCGACGCGGCGATGCTGGGGCAGGAGAGAGGGAACCATCCGCTGCTCGGGGCGGCGGTGTGGCTGCCGGACGGGAGCCTGGTGCTGACGGGCCGCGTGTCGCGGCAGAGCCCTGCCTGGGTGGTGGATCACGCGGTGAGCGGTCAGGTGCTGCTGCCTGGGACGGCGTTCCTCGACCTTGCGCAACATGCGGCGCTGCGGGTCGGTGCAGGGACCGTGGAGGAGCTCGTGCTGGCAGCGCCGATGGTCGTGCCGGCGCGAGGCGCGCTGTCGCTGCGGGTGAGCGTGGGACCGCGGGCGGAGGGCGGGTGGACGGTGGCCGTGCACGCGCGGGCGGAGGACGCGGCGGAGGACATGCCGTGGGTGCTGCACGCCGAGGGGCGTCTCGGCGCCGAGAGCCTGGCGCCCGACGTCGACCTCGCGGCGTGGCCGCCTGCCGGGGCGGAGCCGCTCGATCTGGATGGCTTCTATGCGAAGGTGGCCGAGGCCGGCTACGAGTACGGGCCGGGGTTCCAGGGCTTGCGGTCGGCGTGGCGGCTTGGGGAAGAGCTCTACGCCGAGGTGGTGGCGCCGGAGGTGCTGGGCGAGGTGGAAGGCTTCGGTCTGCACCCGGCTTTGCTGGACGCGGCGCTTCACGCGAGCCTGCTCGACGAGGGCGAGACGCCGAGCGTGCCCTTCGCCTGGCGCGGCGCGGCGCTGTTCGCCACCGGAGCCAGGGCGCTGCGGGTGCGGCTGACGCCGAGCGGCGGCGATCTCGCGCTGGTGGTGGCCGACATTGCCGGGGCTCCGATCGCGCAGATCGCGGCGCTTCAGAGCCGGCCGGTGAGCGCCGAGGGCGGCGCGGCGGTGCCGCCGCTGCTCAGCCGGAGGGTCCGCGCGCCGCGCCGGCGCGTCTCGGCCGCGACCGGGGACGGAGGGGGCTTTGCCGGGCGTATGGCGTCCCTTCCGGAGCACCGGCGCGAGGCGGCGGCGCTGGAGCTGGTGCTCGCCGCCACGGCCGCGGTGCTGGGGCACGCTGAGCCCGGGGCGATCGGGGCCGAGACGGGGTTCGCCGACCTGGGGCTCGACTCGTTGATGGCGGTCGAGCTGCGCGATCGGCTGCGGGCCGAGTCGGGGCTGCCGCTGTCCGCGACGGTGGTCTTCGATCACGCCACGCCCGCGCGGCTGGCTCGCCACCTGCTCGCGGGGGTCGCGCCGGCGGTCGCTGCGCTGCCCATGATCGGCCGGACGGCGAAGGACGAATCCATCGCGATCATCGGGGTGGGGCTGCGCCTGCCGGGCGGGGTAGCAGATATCGAGGGGCTGTGGAAGATGCTGACGGCCGAGGTCGATGTCGTCGGCCCGGCGCCGGCCGAGCGCGTGGAGCTCACGGCATTCCCCGAGTCCACCTCAGTGATGCGGGAGGCGGGGTTCCTCGCGGACGTGGCCAGCTTCGATCCGGCGTTCTTCGGGATCAGCCCGAGGGAAGCGAAGCAGATCGATCCGCAGCACCGGCTCCTGCTGGAGACGAGCTGGGAGGCGCTGGAGCGAGCGGGCATCGCGCCGAGCTCGCTGCGGGACACGGCGACCGGGGTCTATATCGGGGTGGTCCCCGGCGAGTACGGCGGGGGTGATGGCGACAGGACACATGGCATGGTGGGTCAGGACGCGTCGTTCGCGGCGGGTCGTCTGGCGTTCACGTTGGGCCTGCAGGGCCCAGCGATGTCGGTGAACACCACGTGCAGCTCGTCGATGGTGGCGCTGCACCTCGCGGTGAGGGCGCTGCGCAACGGCGAGTGCACGCGGGCGCTGGCGGGCGGCGTCAACGTGCTCGGACCCGCCGGCTTCCTGGAGATGTCGCAGACGGGCGCGCTGGCGCCGGACGGGCGGTCGAAGACGTTCTCGGCGGCGGCCGACGGTTATGGCCGCGGCGAGGGCGTGGTGGTGCTGGCGCTGGCCCGGCTGAGCGAGGCGCGCCGGAGCGGGTATCCGATCCTAGGGCTTGTGCGCGGCACGGCGATCAACCACGACGGGGCGAGCAGCGGGATCACGGTGCCCAATGGGACCAGCCAGCAGAAGGTGATCCGCGCCGCGCTCGCCGACGCCGGGCTGACGGCGGGTGCGGTGGATGTGGTCGAATGCCACGGCACCGGGACGCCGCTGGGTGATCCGATCGAGGTCAACGCGCTGGCGGCGGTCTACGGCGAGGGCCGCGCGGCGGAGGCGCCGCTGCTGGTGGGCACGGTCAAGACGCAGATTGGCCATCTGGAAGCGGCGGCCGGGCTGGCTGGCGTGGCGAAGGTGCTTGCGGCGCTGCGGTACGGAGCGCTGCCGCCGACGTTGCACACGAGGCCGCGCAACCCGCACATCGAGTGGGATGTGCTGCCGGTGGAGGTGGTGGACGCTCTGCGGCCGTGGCCGCGGGGCGAGCGGCCGCGCGTGGTCGGGGTCTCGTCGTTCGGGATGTCGGGCACCAACGCGCACGTGATCCTCGAGGAGCCGCCGGTCGAGCCGACCCAGACTGCGGCGAACGAAGCGGTCGCGGCGAACGAAGCGGTCGCGGCGAATGAAGCGGCCACGCCGCGCGCATTGCCGCTGCTGCTGTCGGGGCGGGACGAGGCGGCGCTGCGGGCGCAGGCGGGGCGCTGGGCGGCCTGGCTGGAAAATTCCGATGCGACATGGACGTCGGTGGTGCGGACGGCGGCGACGGGGCGGGCCGCGCTAAGGCGCCGTGCGGCGGTGCTGGCGTCGAATGGCAAGGAGGCGGCGGCGCTCTTGCGAGGGCTCGCGGAGGGGCGAGCGGACGCGCAGGTGGTGGTGAGCGGGGAGGCGAAGGCGCGGGGAGGGGTGGTGTTCGTGTTCCCCGGGCAGGGTAGCCAGTGGCCTCGGATGGGCAGAGCGCTGCTGGCGGAGGAGCCCGTCTTCGCCGAGGCGATCGCGGCGTGCGACGCGGCGCTCAGGCCCTATACGGGCTGGTCGTTGACGGCGGTGCTGCGGGGCGAAGCGGAGGCGCCAGGGCTGGAAGCGGTGGAGGTGATCCAGCCGGCGCTGTTCGGGATGGCGTATGGCCTTGCGCAGGTGTGGCGGTCGTGGGGCGTCGAACCTGCGGCGGTGGTGGGTCACAGCCAGGGCGAGGTGGCGGCGGCGGTGGTGGCCGGCGCGCTGAGCCTTGAGGACGGGGCGCGCATCGTGGCGGTGCGCAGCCGGCTGGTCGGAAAGCTGGCAGGGACCGGCGCGATGGCGTCGGTGGCGCTGCCCGCCGCCGAGGTGGAGAAGCGGCTCGCGGGTCACGCCGGCCGTGTTTCGGTGGCGGTGGTCAACAGCGCGGACCAGACGGCGGTCGCGGGCGATCCGGAGGCGGTGGAAGCCCTTTTGCAGCAGCTGGAGGCGGAAGGCATCTTCTGCCGGCGGATCGCGGTGGATTACGCGTCGCACAGCGCGCACGTCGACCCGCTGCTGCCGGAGCTGCGCGCGGCGCTCGAGGGCATCGGAGCTCGGGCGAGCGCGGTGCCCATGGTGTCGACGGTGACGGGCGATATCGTCGACGGGGACGCGCTGAGCGCCGAGTACTGGTGCGCGAACCTGCGCTCGCCGGTGCGGCTGGACCGTGCGCTGGCGACATTGCTCGAGGGCCGTCACGGGGTGTTCGTGGAGATGAGCCCGCACCCGGTGCTGACGGTGCCTGTCGGAGCGGCGGTGGAGGCGCAGGGCGGCGTCGTCGTCGGCAGCCTGCGGCGCGACGAGGGGAGCCGCGGGCAGCTGCTGCTGGCGCTCTCGGCGCTGCATTGTCACGGGGTCGAGGTCGGCTGGGGAGATCTCCTGCCGAAGGCGCCGGTGGTGGCGGAGCTGCCGACGTACGCGTTCCAGCGGCAGCGCTACTGGCTCGATGCGCCGGCGAGATCGGCCGGCGGCGCCGACGATGAGGAATTCTGGCGGGCGACCGAGGCAGGCGAGCCCTCTCGGCTGGCCGAGGTGCTGGGGATCGAGCCCGGCTCCGAGGCGGCGATAGCAACAGTTCTTCCCATGCTCAGAAACTGGCGCGGCGAGCACCGGGGGCGGGCCGAGCTCGATGCGTGGCGCTACCGGATCCGCTGGACACCGGTGTCCGCGAAGAAGGCGTCGGGGCCGGCGCCCGAGGGGCATATCCTGCTGCTGGTCCCCCGCGCGCTGGTCCACGATCCCGTCGTCGAGGAGCTGGCCGACGCGCTCGCGCCCGTCGAACGGCTGGTGGTCGACGAGGCCGCGTTCGACCTGCCGCCTGCCGGCGCGTGCCGGGCGGTCGTCTCGCTGCTCGCGCTGGATGAGGCGCCCGTGGCGGCCGATGGATGGGTGTCGCGCGGCCTCTGGTGGACGGCGAACCTGGCCCGCGTGTATCGGGACACGGGGGGCAAGGCGCCTGTCTGGGTGATCACGCGAGGCGCTGTCTCGGTCGGTCCGGCGGATCCGATCCTGAGCCCGGCGCAGGCGATGATCTGGGGGCTGGGCCAGGTCATCGGGCTCGAGCATCCGGAGTGGTGGGGTGGGCTCGTCGACCTGCCGCCGGCGCTGGGTCCCCAGGGGCGAGAGGCGCTGCGAGGGCTCTTGCGCGAACCGGGCGGCGAGGATCAGGTGGCGCTGCGCGGATCGGGCGTCCAGGCGCGGAGGCTCGTCCGCGCAGAGGCGCCGCGCGCGCGCCGCTGGCGCACGTCGGGCACCGCGCTCTTGACCGGGGGAACGGGCGCGATCGGCGCCGCGGCGGCGCGGTGGCTCGCCGAGCGGGGCGCCGAGCGGGTGGTGCTCGTCAGCCGCCGCGGCAGGTCGGCGGACGTCGAGGAGAGGGTGCGCGCGGTGGAAGCGACGGGCGTGCGCGTCGTGGTCGCCGCCTGCGACGTCTCGGATCGCGCGGCGGTCGCGGCGTTGCTGGACGAGATCGATCGCGAGGGACCGCCGCTGCGCTCGGTGTTCCACGCCGCGGGCGTCGACGGCCAGGGGGCCGTCGCTTCCCTCGATCGGGCCTCGCTGGAGCGGGCCGTGGCTGGCAAGGCCGTGGCCGCGAGCCACCTGGATGAGCTGGTGGGCGACCGGGCGCTCGACGCCTTCGTGACGTTCTCGTCGGGGGCGGCCGCGTGGGGCGGGTCGGGGCAGGGCGCTTATGCGGCGGCGAACGCGTACCTCGACGCGCTCGCGTCGTGCCGCGTCCGGCGCGGCCTGCCGGCTCTCTCGGTCGCGTGGGGCGTGTGGGACGGAGAGGGCATGTCGGCCGACCCCGAGGCCCGGGCGTCGCTCGCTCGGATGGGGGTGCGGCCCATGGCACCCGAGCGGGCGCTCCAGGCGCTGGAGGCGGCGCTGGCCGCAGGCGAGACGCACCTGGTCGTCAGCGCCATGGAGTGGGCGCGGTTCGCGTCCGCCTACTGCGCTGCGAGGCGGCGCGGGCTGCTCGCCGAGCTGCCCGAGGCGGTCGCGGCGCTGGCCGAGACCCCGGCGAGCGAGCAGCAGAGCCCCTGGGTCGAGCGCCTGTCGGCGCTGCCGCTCCAGCGGCGCCAGGCGATGGTGCTGGAGCTGGTGCAGGGGACGACGGCGCAGGTCCTCGGCCATGCCGATCCGACGGCGCTCGGTCCCGACACGGGCTTCGCGGATCTCGGGCTCGACTCGATGATGGCGGTCGAGCTGCGCAACCGGCTGCGGGCCGAGACCCGACTGTCGTTGCCCGCGACGGTGGTCTTCGATCACCCGACGTCGCGGTCCCTGAGCGAATTCCTGCTTCTACAGCTCGGGCTGTCGCGCGATGTGCAATTGCAATGGAGCGACGAGGCGGTCCGAGCGAAGCTCGCGCAGATCTCCGTCGAGGCGCTGAGGGACGCGGGGCTCATCGCGGCCCTGATGGCCTTGCCGGACGTGGTCTCCGCGGAGCGTCAGCGGGAAGCGCCGGCGGACATGGAGCGGCTCCTCATCGAGGCTGACGACACGGCGCTCGTCAACTTGCTGGAAGGCATGCTTGGGAATGGCCATGAGCGACGACAGAGTGAAAGCCATGAGTGACGACAGGGTGAACCGGCTGCTCCGGCAGAGCGCGCTGGAGATCCAGCGCCTCCGCGACCTTCTGCACAAGGCGGAGGCCGCGGCCTCGGAGCCTGTCGCCATCCTCGGGGTGGGGCTGCGCCTGCCGGGCGGGGTGGAGGATCTCGAGGGGTTGTGGAAGGTGCTGACGGCCGAGCGCGACGTCATCGGCCCGGCGCCGGCCGAGCGCCTGGAGCTCACGGCGTTCCCCGAGTCCGCCTCGGCGGTGCGGGAGGCGGGGTTCCTTGGCGATGTGGCCGGCTTCGATCCGGCGCTCTTCGGGATCAGCCCGAGGGAGGCGAAGCAGATCGATCCGCAGCACCGTCTCTTGCTGGAGACGAGCTGGGAGGCGCTGGAGCGAGCGGGCATCGCGCCGAGCGCGCTGCGGGACACGGCGACGGGGGTCTACGTCGGTGTGGTCCCCGGCGAGTACGGCGGGGGTGATGGCGACGGGACACACGGCATCGCGGGCCAGGAGTCCTCGTTCGCGGCGGGTCGTCTGGCGTTTACCTTGGGCCTGCAGGGCCCAGCGATGTCGGTGAACACGGCGTGCAGCTCGTCGCTGGTGGCGCTGCACCTCGCGGTGAGGGCGCTGCGCAACGGCGAGTGCACGCGGGCGCTGGCGGGCGCCGCCACGGTGCTCGGTCCCGAAGGCTTCGCGGAGCTGTCGCGTGCGGGCGCGCTGGCGCCGGACGGGCGGTCGAAGACGTTCTCGGCGGCGGCCGACGGGTATGGCCGCGGCGAGGGCGCGGTGGTGCTGGTGCTGGCGCGGCTGAGCGACGCGCGCCGGAGCGGGCATCCGATCCTCGGGGTGGTGCGCGGCACGGCGGTGAATCACGACGGGGCGAGCAGCGGGATCACGGTGCCCAATGGGACCAGCCAGCAGAAGGTGATCCGCGCCGCGCTCGCGGACGCCGGGCTGACGGCGGGCGCGGTGGATGTGGTGGAGTGCCACGGCACCGGGACGTCGCTGGGTGATCCGATCGAGGTCAACGCGCTGGCGGCGGTTTACGGGGAGGGCCGCGTGGCCGAAGCGCCGTTGCTGCTGGGCGCCGTCAAGACGCAGATTGGCCATCTGGAGCCGGCGGCGGGGCTGGCCGGGGTGGTCAAGGTACTTGCAGCGCTGCGGAACGGAGCGCTGCCGCCGACGTTGCACACGACGCCGCGCAACCCGCACATCGAGTGGGATGTGCTGCCGGTGGAGGTGGTGGACGTTCTGCGGCCGTGGGCGCGAGGCGAGCGTGCGCGCGTGGCCGGAATATCGGCGTTCGGGCTGTCGGGGACCAACGCGCACGTGATCATCGAGGAGCCGCCGGTCGAGGCGCCGGCGGCGAGCGCGGCGGTCGCGGAGAATGAAGCGGCCGCGCCACGCGCATTGCCGCTGTTGCTATCAGGGCAGGACGAGGCGGCGCTGCGGGCGCAGGCGGGGCGCTGGGCGGCCTGGCTGGAAAATTCCGACGCGGCATGGACGTCGGTGGTGCGGACGGCGGCGACGGGGCGGGCCGCGCTGCGGCGCCGTGCGGCGGTGCTGGCGTCGAGCGGCAAGGAGGCGGCGGCGCTCTTGCGAGGGCTCGCGGAGGGGCGAGCGGACGCGCAGGTGGTGGTGAGCGGGGAGGCGAAGGCACGGGGAGGGGTGGTGTTCGTGTTCCCCGGGCAGGGTAGCCAGTGGCCTCGGATGGGCAGAGCGCTGCTGTCGGAGGAGCCGGTGTTCGCCGAGGCGATCGCGGCCTGCGACGCGGCGCTGCGCCCGCATACGGGCTGGTCGTTGACGGCGGTGCTGCGGGGCGAAGCGGAGGCGCCAGGGCTGGAAGCGGTGGAGGTGATCCAGCCGGCGCTGTTCGGGATGGCGTATGGCCTTGCGCAGGTGTGGCGGTCGTGGGGCGTCGAGCCTGCGGCGGTGGTGGGTCACAGCCAGGGCGAGGTGGCGGCGGCGGTGGTGGCCGGCGCGCTGAGCCTTGAGGACGGGGCGCGCGTCGTGGCGGTGCGCAGCCGGCTGGTGGGGAAGCTGGCAGGGACCGGCGCGATGGCGTCGGTGGCGCTGCCGGTAGCGGAGGTGGAGAAGCGGCTGGCGGGTCACGCGGGCCGCGTTTCGGTGGCGGTGGTCAACAGCGCGGACCAGACGGCGGTGGCCGGCGATCCAGGCGCGGTGGAGGCGCTGGTAAAGGAGCTTGAAGCCGAAGGGATCTTCTGCCGGCGGATCGCGGTGGATTACGCGTCGCACAGCGCGCACGTCGACGCGCTGCTGCCGGAGCTGCGCGCGGCGCTCGCGGGCATCCAGCCGCGGGCGGGCACGGTGCCACTGGCATCCACGGTGACCGGAGAGGTCCTGGATGGACCGGCGCTGGACGCCGAATACTGGTGCGCGAACCTGCGCTCACCGGTGAGGCTGGACCGCGCGCTGGCGACGTTGCTCGAGGGCCGTCACGGCGTGTTCGTGGAGATGAGCCCGCACCCGGTGCTGACGGTGCCTGTCGGGGCGGCGGTGGAGGCGCACGGTGGCGTGGCGGTCGGCAGCCTGCGGCGCGACGAGGGGAGTCGCGGGCGTTTGTTGCTGTCGCTTTCGGCGCTGCATTGCCACGGAATCGAGGTCGGCTGGGGAGATCTCCTGCCGAAGGCATCGACGCTGACGGAGCTGCCGACGTACGTTTTCCAGCGGCAGCGCTACTGGCTCGATGCGCACACGTCGAGCGGCGATGCGACGGCGCTTGGTTTGTCGCGCGGGAGCCATCCGCTGCTCGGGGCGGCGGTGTGGCTGCCCGACGGGAGCCTGGTGCTGACGGGCCGGCTGTCGCGGCAGAGCCCGGCCTGGGTGGTGGACCACGCGGTGAGCGGCCAGGTGCTGCTGCCCGGGACGGCGCTCCTCGATCTGGCGCAGCATGCGGCGCTGCAGGTCGGCGCAGGGACGGTGGAGGAGCTCGTGCTGGCCGCGCCGATGGTCGTGCCCGCGCGAGGCGCGCTGGCGCTGCGGGTGACCGCGGGGTCGCTGGCGGAGGGCGGGTGGGCGGTGGCCGTGCATGCACGGCCGGAGGACGCGGCGGAGGACGTGCCGTGGGTGCTGCACGCCGAGGGGCGCCTCGGCGCCGAAACCATGGCGCCCGACGTCGACCTCACGGAGTGGCCGCCTCCCGGGGCGGAGCCGCTCGAGCTGGATGGCTTCTATGCGAAGGCCGCGGCGGCCGGCTACGAGTTCGGCCCTCGGTTCCAGGGCTTGCGATCCGCGTGGCGTCGCGGGGAAGAGCTCTACGCCGAGGTGGCGGCGCCGGAGGCGCTGGGCGAGGTCGAAGGTTTCGGTCTGCACCCGGCGCTGCTGGACGCGGCGCTGCAGGCGGGGCTGCTCTACGAGGGCGAGACGTTGAGCTTGCCGTTCGCCTGGCGCGGCGCTGCGCTGTTCGCCACCGGGGCCAGGGCGCTGCGGGCGCGGCTGACGCCGAGCGGCGAAGGCCTCGCGGTGGCGGTGGCCGACGCGACGGGGGCGCCGCTTTCGCAGATCGCCGCGCTGCAGAGCCGGCCGGTGAGCGCCGAGGCGCTCGCGGGCACGACCAGCACCAGCGCTCACTACCACGTGGAGTGGGCGCCGGCGGCGGGGACGGGGACCATCGAGCCGTCGCGCTGGATGTGGGTGGGCGAGGGCTCTGCGCCTCGGGGCATGGCGAGGCACACGGCGAAGCTCGACGCGGTGGCGCTCGTTGCGGCCGCCGAGAAGCCTGCGCTGGCAGGGGCGGTGGTGCGCTGGGCGCCGGGGCAAGCCGCGGAGCCTGCGGCCGTCGGGGCCGAGACCGCGCGGGCGCTCGTGCTGTTGCAAGCCTGGTTGTCCGACGAGCGGCTTTCTGGAACGCGGCTGGTGTTCGTCACGGAGAACGCCATCGCCGCCGGGGCGGGCGATGGCGTCAGCGATCTTGCCCATGCGCCCCTGTGGGGGCTCGTTGCCTCGGCGCAGTCCGAGCACTCCGACCGAGGGGTGATGCTGGTCGACGTCGACGGCAGCGCGGCGTCGTGGGACGCCTTGGCAGGTTGCCTCGCGGTCGAGGAGCCGCGCGTGGCGCTGCGCCAGGGGCGGACCCTGGTGCCGCGGTTGATGCGGCGGGGGGCTGCCGGGCGGCTCGACATCCCCGAGGCGCAGCACCGCGGAGAGCCGGTGTTGACGCCGCCGCGGGCGCTCGACCCGGAGGGCACGGCGCTGATCACCGGAGCGCCGGGCGCGCTGGGAGAGGCGGTGGCGCGGCACCTCGTCGAGCGGCACGGCGTTCGTCACCTTGTGCTGCTGTCGCGGCGAGGACCGGAAGCGCCGGGCGCCGAGGTGTTGGTGGAGGCGCTGCGCGCCGCCGGCGCGGAGGCCCGCGTGGTGGCGTGCGACGTGTCGGACCGGGCGGCGCTGGCGGCGGTGATCGACGCGATCCCGGCGGAGCATCCGCTGACGGCGGTGGTGCACGCGGCCGGGGTGCTCGACGACGGGCTGCTCGCCGACCTGACGCCCGAGCGGTTGGCCCGGGTGATGCGACCCAAGGTCGATGCGGCGTTGCACCTCGACGCGCTCACGCGTGCGCACGACCCGGCGGTCTTCGTGTTGTGCTCGTCGGGCGCGGGGATCATGGGCAGCGCGGGGCAGGCGAACTATGCGGCCGCCAACGTCTTCCTGGATGCGCTTGCGGCCCGACGGCGAGTCGAGGGGTATCCGGCGGTGAGCCTCGCGTGGGGCGAGCTGGGCGGCGGGGGGTTGGTCGCCGCGTTGACCGAGCAGGACCGGGCGCGCATGCGGCGCGGAGGCTCGCGAGCGATGACACCCGAGGAGACGCTGGCGCTCTTCGACGCGGCGCTCGGCGCGCCGGAGGCGCTGCTCGTGCCGATGGCCTTCGACGCGGGTGCGCTGGTGCGCAGCGGCGCGGCGGTGCCGCCGCTGCTCAGCCGGCTGGTCCGCGCGCCGCGCCGGCGCGTGTCGGCGACGACCGGGGGCGGAGGTTTTGCCAGGCGCCTGTCGACGCTTCCGGAGCACCGGCGCGAGGCGGCAGCGCTGGGGCTGGTCCTCGCCGCTACGGCCGCGGTGCTGGGACACGCCGATCCGAGGGCGATCGGGGCCGAGACGGGGTTTGCCGCGCTGGGGCTCGACTCGCTGATGGCGGTGGAGCTGCGCAACCGGCTGCGGGCCGAGACGGGGCTGCCGCTGTCCGCGACGGTGGTCTTCGATCACCCGACGCCGGTGCGGCTGGCTCGCCACCTGCACGCGGGGGTCGCGCCGGCGGTCGCAGCGCCGGTCGTGATCGATCGGACGGCAGGGGACGAGTCCGTCGCGATCATCGGGGTGGGCCTGCGTTTGCCGGGAGGCGTGGACGATCTCGACCGGCTATGGGAGGTGCTGACGGCCGAGGGAGATGTCGTCGGCCCGGCGCCGGTCGGGCGCTTCGACCTCACGGCGTCCTCCGAGCCGGCGCTGGTGGTGCGAGAGGCGGGTTTCCTCGCGGACGTGGCGAGCTTCGATCCAGCGTTGTTCGGGATCAGCCCGAGGGAGGCGAGGCAGATCGATCCGCAGCACCGATTGCTGCTGGAGACGAGCTGGGAGGCGCTGGAGCGAGCGGGCATCGCGCCGAGCTCGCTGCGGGACACGGCGACCGGGGTGTATATCGGGGTGGCGCCCGGCGAGTACGGAAGCGGGAGCGAGGGCGACGGGGCGCATGGGATCGTGGGCCAGGACGCGTCGTTTGCGGCGGGGCGTCTGGCGTTCGCGCTGGGCCTGCAGGGCCCCGCGATGTCGGTGAACACCACGTGCAGCTCGTCGCTCGTGGCGCTGCACCTCGCGGTGCGGGCGCTGCGCAACGGCGAGTGCACGCGGGCGCTTGCGGGCGGCGTCAACGTGCTCGGGCCCGGCGGCTTCGTGGAGCTGTCGAAGGCGGGCGCGCTGGCGCCGGACGGGAGGTCGAAGACGTTCTCGGCTTCGGCCGATGGGTTCGGACGCGGCGAGGGCGCGGTGGTGCTGGTGCTGGCGCGGCTGAGCGACGCGCGCCGGAGCGGGCATCCGATCCTGGGGCTTGTGCGCGGCACGGCGATCAACCACGACGGGGCGAGCAGCGGCATCACGGTGCCCAACGGGACCAGCCAGCAGAAGGTGATCCGCGCCGCGCTCGCGGATGCAGGGCTGACGGCAGGTGCGGTGGATATGGTCGAGTGCCACGGCACCGGGACGTCGCTGGGTGATCCGATCGAGGTCAACGCGTTGGCGGCGGTCTACGGGGAGGGGCGCGCGGCAGAGACGCCGTTGCTGCTGGGCGCGGTCAAGACACAGATTGGCCATCTGGAAGCGGCGGCCGGGCTGGCTGGCGTGGCGAAGGTGCTTGCGGCGCTGCGGCACGGAGCGCTGCCGCCGACGTTGCACACGAGGCCGCGCAACCCGCACATCGAGTGGGATGTGCTGCCGGTGGAGGTGGTGGACGCCCTGCGGCCGTGGCCGCAGGGCGAGCGTACGCGTGTGGCCGGGGTCTCGTCGTTCGGGATGTCGGGCACCAACGCGCACGTGATCGTGGAGGAGCCGCCGGCCGAGCAGACCGAGACCGCGGCGAGCGAGGCGGCCGCGCCGCGAGCCTTGCCGCTGCTGCTGTCAGGACGGGACGAGGCGGCATTGCGGGCGCAGGCGGGGCGGCTGGGGGAGCACCTGGCGAGGCATCCCGGGCAGCCGGTGGTGGACGTGGCCGCGACGCTGGCGACGGGCAGAGCGGGGCTGTCGGCGCGCCTTTCGTGGGCGGTGGAGGGCCTGGACGGGTTGACCGAGGGGCTGCGTGCGTTTGCTGTGGGCGGCCCCTTGCCGACGGGGGCGAGGGCGTCGGTGCCTGGTCACCGCCCGGGCCGCGTGGCGGTGCTGTTCACGGGGCAGGGAAGCCAGCGCAGCGGGATGGGGCGGGGGTTGTACGAGGCGTATCCGGTATTCCGGACGGCGCTCGACGCGGTGTGCGAGGCGCTGGACCCGTATCTCGAGCGGCCGCTGCGAGAGGTGATGTTCGCGGAGGAGGGTACGGTCGAGGCGGGCCTGCTGGGGCGGACGGACTTTACCCAAGCCGGGCTGTTCGCGCTGGAGGTGTCGCTGTACCGGCTGTGGTGGCAGCTGGGGTTGAGGCCGGAGGCGCTGCTCGGCCATTCGATCGGCGAGGTGGTGGCGGCGCACGTGTCGGGGGCGCTGTCACTTGGAGATGCCGCGAAGCTCGTGGCGGCGCGAGGTCGGCTGATGGCCGCGCTGCCCGAGGGCGGAGCGATGGTGGCGGTGGAGGCGAGCGAGGCGGAGGTGAGGCCGTTGCTCGCGGAGATTGCCGGTGTCGATCTCGCGGCGGTCAACGGCCCGCGGGCTGTGGTGCTGTCGGGGGACGAAGGTGCGGTGTCGGCGGCGGCCGCGGCGCTGGAGGTGAAGGGGCATCGGACGAAGAGACTGGCGGTGAGCCATGCGTTCCACAGCCACCGTATGGCCGGGATGCTGGGCGAGCTGCGGGCGGTGGCGGAGACGCTGTCTGTCGGAGAGCCGGAGATCGAGCTGATCGGCAACGAGACGGGCCGGCGGCTGAGCCGAGAGGAGCTGGCCGATCCGGAGCACTGGGTGCGGCACGCGCGCGGCGCGGTGCGCTTCGGTGACGGGGTAACGACGCTGGTGGCGGAGGGGGTGCGGACATTTATCGAGATGGGCCCGCGAGGGGCGCTGTCGGCGATGGGGCCGGCGAACGTACCGGAGCAGGTCACGGCGGTGTTCGTGCCGAGCCTGCGGGCGGATCAGGGGGAGGCGCGTGCGCTGGCCGAAGCGCTGGGCGCGGCGTGGACGGCCGGGGTCGAGCTCGACTGGGCTTCATTCTTTGCGCCGTACAAGCCGCGTGTGGCCGAGCTGCCGACGTACGCGTTCCAGCGGCAGCGCTACTGGCTCGATGGGCGCACGCCGAGCGGCGGCGCGGCGATGCTGGGGCAGGAGAGGGAGAGCCATCCGCTGCTCGGGGCGGCGGTGTGGCTGCCGGACGGGAGTCTGGTGCTGACGGGCCGGCTGTCGCGGCAGAGCCCTGCCTGGGTGGTGGACTGCTCGGTGAGCGGCCAGGTGCTGCTGCCCGGGACGGCGTTCCTCGAGCTGGCGCAGCATGCGGCGTTGCGGGTCGGCGCGGGGACGGTGGAGGAGCTCGTGCTGGCCGCGCCGATGGTCGTGCCCGCGCGAGGCGCGCTGGTATTGCGCGTGAGCGTCGCGCCGGTGGCAGGCGAGACGGTTTTTTCGCTGACGATCCATGCGCGGGCGGAGGACGCGGCGGAGGACATGCCGTGGGTGCTGCACGCCGAGGGGCGGCTCGGCGCTGAAAACGTGGCGCCCGACGTCGACCTGACGGAGTGGCCGCCCGCCGGGGCGGAGCCGCTCGACCTGGATGGCTTCTATGCGAAGGTGACCGAGGCCGGTTACGAGTACGGGCCGGGGTTGCAGGGCTTGCGGTCGGCGTGGCGGCGCGGAGAAGAGCTCTACGCCGACGTGGTCGCGCCGGAGGCGCTGGGCGAGGTGGAAGGCTTCGGTCTGCACCCGGCGCTGCTCGACGCGGCGCTGCACGCGCTCCTGCTCGACGAGGGCGAGACGCTGAGCGTGCCGTTCGCCTGGCGCGGCGCGGCGCTGTTCGCCACGGGGGCCAGGGCGCTGCGGGTGCGGCTGACGCCGAGCGGCGACGATGTCGCGCTGGCGGTGGCCGACAGTACCGGGGCGCCGATCGCGCAGATCGCCGCGCTGCAGAGCCGGCCGGTGAGCGCCGGGGCGCTGGCCTTCGACGCGGGGGCGCTGGTGCGTAGCGATGCGGCGGTGCCGCCGCTGCTCAGCCGGAGGGGCCGCGCGCCGCGGCGGCGCGTCTCGGCCGCGACCGGGGGCGGAGGCTTTGCCGAGCGTCTGTCGGCGCTTCCGGAGCACCGGCGCGAGGCGGCGGCGCTGGAGCTGGTGCTCGCCGCCGCGGCCGCGGTGCTGGGGCATGCCGCCCCTGGGGCGATCGGGGCCGAGACGGGGTTTGCCGACCTGGGGCTCGACTCGTTGATGGCGGTCGAGCTGCGCGACCGGCTGCGGGTCGAGACGGGGCTGCCGCTGTCGGCGACGGTGGTCTTCGATCACCCCACGCCGGCGCGGCTGGCTCGACACCTGCTCGCCGACGTCGCGTCAGCGGTCGAGCCGGGCCAGCCGGCGGTGCGCGTGACGGACGAAGAGCCCATCGCGATCGTCGGGGTGGGGCTGCGCCTGCCGGGCGGGGTGGAAGATCTCGACAGCTTCTGGAGGTTGCTGACGGCCGAACGTGATGTCGTTGGCCCGGCGCCGGTCGAGCGCTTCAACCTCGAGAGCCTCTACGATCCCGACGCCGACGCGCTCGGACTCGCTCGTGTCACGGAGGCGGGGTTCCTCGCGGACGTGGCCGGCTTCGATCCGGCGTTGTTCGGGATCAGCCCGAGGGAGGCGAGGCAGATCGATCCGCAGCACCGTCTCTTGCTGGAGACGAGCTGGGAGGCGCTGGAGCGAGCGGGCATCGCGCCGAGCTCGCTGCGGGACACGGCGACAGGCGTCTACGTCGGTGTGGTCCCCGGCGAGTATGGCTGGGGCGAAGGCGACGGGGCGCATGGGGTCGTGGGCCAGGACGCGTCGTTTGCGGCGGGACGTCTGGCGTTCACGTTGGGCTTGCAGGGCCCAGCGATGTCGGTGAACACCACGTGCAGCTCGTCGATGGTGGCGCTGCACCTCGCGGTGAGGGCGCTGCGCAACGGCGAGTGCACGCGGGCGCTGGCGGGCGGCGTCAACGTGCTCGGGCCCGGCGGCTTCGTGGAGATGTCGAAGGCGGGCGCGCTGGCGGCGGACGGGCGGTCGAAGACGTTCTCGGCGGCGGCCGACGGCTATGGCCGCGGCGAGGGCGTGGTGGTGCTGGTGCTGGCGCGGCTGAGCGAGGCGCGCCGGAGCGGGCATCCGATCCTGGGGCTCGTGCGCGGCACGGCGATCAACCACGACGGGGCGAGCAGCGGCATCACGGTGCCCAATGGGACCAGCCAGCAGAAGGTGATCCGCGCCGCGCTCGCCGATGCCGGGCTGCCGGCAGGTGCGGTGGATGTGGTCGAGTGCCATGGCACCGGGACGTCGCTGGGCGATCCGATCGAGGTCAACGCGTTGGCGGCCGTCTACGGGGAGGGTCGCCCAGCTGACGCGCCGCTGCTGCTGGGCGCGGTCAAGACGCAGATCGGGCACCTGGAGCCAGCGGCCGGGCTGGCTGGCGTGGCGAAGGTGCTTGCGGCGCTGCGGCACGGAGCGCTGCCGCCGACGTTGCACACGCGGCCGCGCAACCCGCACATCGAGTGGGATATGCTGCCGGTGGAGGTGGTGGACGCCCTGCGGCCGTGGCCGCGGGGCGAGCGGCCGCGCGTGGCCGGTGTCTCGTCGTTCGGACTGTCGGGCACCAACGCGCATGTGATCGTGGAAGAGCCGCCGGTCGAGCAGACCTCGGTGAGCGAAGCGGTCGCGCCGGCGGCGCTGCCGCTGCTGCTGTCGGGGCGGGACGAGGCGGCGCTGCGGGCGCAGGCGGGGCGCTGGGCGGCCTGGCTGGAAAATTCCGATGCGACATGGACGTCGGTGGTGCGGACGGCGGCGACGGGGCGGGCCGCGCTGAGGCGCCGTGCGGCGGTGCTGGCGTCGAATGGCAAGGAGGCGGCGGCGCTCTTGCGAGGGCTCGCGGAGGGGCGAGCGGACGCGCAGGTGGTGGTGAGCGGGGAGGCGAAGGCACGGGGAGGGGTGGTGTTCGTGTTCCCCGGGCAGGGGAGCCAGTGGCCTCGGATGGGCAGAGCGCTGCTGGCGGAGGAGCCAGTCTTCGCCGAGGCGATCGCGGCCTGCGACGCGGCGCTGCGCCCGCATACGGGCTGGTCGTTGACGGCGGTGCTGCGGGGCGATGCGGAGGCGCCGGGGCTGGAAGCGGTGGAGGTGATCCAGCCGGCGCTGTTCGGGATGGCATACGGCCTTGCGCAGGTGTGGCGGTCGTGGGGCGTCGAGCCCGCGGCGGTGGTGGGTCACAGCCAGGGCGAGGTGGCGGCGGCGGTGGTGGCCGGCGCGTTGAGCCTCGAGGACGGAGCGCGCGTCGTGGCGGCGCGCAGCCGGCTGGTGGGGAAGCTGGCAGGGACCGGCGCGATGGCGTCGGTGGCGCTGCCGGTAGCGGAGGTGGAGAAGCGGCTGGCGGGTCACGCGGGCCGCGTTTCGGTGGCGGTGGTCAACGGCGCCGAGCAGACGGCGGTGGCGGGGGACCCGGAGGCAGTGGAGGCGCTTTTGCAGCAGCTGGAGGCGGAGGGCATCTTCTGCCGGCGGATCGCGGTGGATTACGCGTCGCACAGCGCGCATGTCGACCCGCTGCTGCCGGAGCTGCGCGCGGCGCTCGAGGGCATCGGAGCTCGGGCGAGCGCGGTGCCCATGGTGTCGACGGTGACGGGCGATATCGTCGACGGGGACGCGCTGAGCGCCGAGTACTGGTGCGCGAACCTGCGCTCGCCGGTGCGGCTGGACCGTGCGCTGGCGACATTGCTCGAGGGCCATCACGGCGTGTTCGTGGAGATGAGCCCGCACCCGGTGCTGACGGTGCCTGTCGGAGCGGCGGTGGAGGCGCAGGGCGGCGTCGTCGTCGGCAGCCTGCGGCGCGACGAGGGGAGTCGCGGGCAGCTGCTGCTGGCGCTCTCGGCGCTGCATTGCCACGGGGTCGAGGTCGGCTGGGGAGATCTCCTGCCGAAGGCGCCGGTAGTGGCGGAGCTGCCGACGTACGCGTTCCAGCGGCAGCGCTACTGGCGCGATGTGCCGGCGTCGAGCGGCGATGCGACGGCGCTTGGCTTGTCGCGCGGGAGCCATCCGCTGCTCGGGGCGGCGGTGTGGCTGCCGGACGGCAGCCTGGTGCTGACGGGCCGGGTGTCGCGGCAGAGTCCGGCCTGGGTGGTGGACTGCGCGGTGAGCGGCCATGTGCTGCTGCCCGGGACGGCGTTCCTCGATCTGGCGCAGCACGCGGCCGAGTGGGTCGGGGCGGCGACGGTGGCCGAGCTGGTTCTTGCTGCGCCGCTGGTGGTGCCGTCGCGGGGCGGACTGGCGCTGCGGGTGAGCGTCGCGCCGGTGCCGGGCGACACGGGCTTCGCGCTGGCGATCCACGCGCGGGCGGAGGACGCGGCGGAGGACATGCCGTGGGTGCTGCACGCCGAGGGGCGGCTCGGCGCCGAAAGCGTGGCGCCCGACGTCGACCTGACGGAGTGGCCGCCCGCCGGGGCGGAGCCGCTCGATCTGGATGGCTTCTACGCGAAGGTGGCCGAGGCCGGCCACGAGTACGGGCCGCGGTTCCAGGGCCTGCGGTCGGCGTGGCGGCGTGGGGAAGAGCTCTACGCCGAGGTGGTGGCGCCGGAGGCGCTGGGCGAGGTGGACGGCTTCGGCCTGCATCCGGCGCTGCTCGACGCGGCGCTGCACGCGCTCCTGCTCGACGAGGGCGAGACGCTGAGCGTGCCGTTCGCCTGGCGCGGCGCTGCGCTGTTCGCCACCGGGGCCAGGGCGCTGCGGGTGCGGCTGACGCCGAGCGGCGACGACGTCGCGCTGGCGGTGGCCGATGCGACGGGGGCGCCGCTTTCGCAGATCGCCGCGCTGCAGAGCCGGCCGGTGAGCGTCGAGGGCGGCGCTGCCGTGCCGCCGTTGCGCAGCCGGCGGGCTCGCGCTCCGCGCCGGCGCGCCGTGGAGTCGACCGGCCGCGGGGCGTTCGTCGAGCGCTTTTCGGCGCTGCCGGTCCTCCGGCGTGAGGCGGCGGTGCTGGAGCGGGTGCTCGCCGCCGCGGCCGCGGTGCTGGGACACGCCGAGCCGGCGGCGATCGGCGCTGACACGGGCTTCATCGACCTGGGGCTCGACTCGCTCATGGCGCTCAATCTGCGCAACCGGCTGCGGGACGAGACGGGGCTGCCGCTGCCCGCGGCGGTGGCCTTCAATCACCCGACGCCGGCGCGGTTGGCCCGGCACCTGCTCGCCGACCTTGCGTCGGCGGCCGAGTCGAGCCAGCCGGCGGTGCGCGCGTCGGGCGACCCTGCGGGGGACGCAGCGGCGAGCGAGCCGGACGCGGCCGCGCCGGCCGAGGATCCGACCTGGTCCCGCGAGGAGTCCGAGCTCGTGCCGGACCCCTCGGACCGAGCGGACCCCTCGGACCGAGCGGACCGCTCGGACCGGGTGCACGCCCGTGATTCGATCCTGCTGCCGCTCCGTCGCTCGGGTCACGAGCAGCCTTTGATCCTTGCGCCGCCGCTCGAAGGCAACGTGTGGTACCTGCGCGAGCTGAAGGACGCGCTGCGCGGGTCGCTGCCGGTCTGGGTGTTCGACGAGTCGGCGCTCGCCCAGCGGGGCCCGCTGCCCGGGAGCCTCGGCGCGCTCGCCGCCGTGTACGTGGACGAGCTCCTGGCGGCGTTGCCCGGCCAGGCGTCGTACCGGATCGGCGGCTACTCGTTCGGGTGCGTGGTCGCGGTGGAGATGGCGCGGCAGCTCGTCGACCGCGGCCACGCAGTGGCGCCGGTGCTGCTGCTCGACGGCCCGGCGTACGTCGCCTCGGGGACGTCGGAGAGGCAGCGCCCGCAGGCGATCCTCTGGGGCCTCATCGAGTCGCTGCGGATGACGACGTACACGCAGGAGGACATCCTGTCGATGGAGGTCGACGCGATCCTCGAGCTCATCACGCGTCACCTCCGGGAGCGCGAGGTGCCCCTGACCGGCGATGCGCCGCTCGCCTTCCTGCACGATGCGGCCGCGATCGCCGCGCACAACGTGCGGCTGTGGACGTCCTGGGAGCCGGCGCCGTTCGACGGCGATGTCACGATGTTCCGCTGCGCGACGCTCTTTCGCGAGAGCCCCGACCTCGGGTGGTCCGCCTTCGTGAGGGGCCGCGTTCGCGTCGTGCCCGTCCCGGGCGACCATGCGACGATGGTGCTTGATCCCTTCGTGAGCACCCTGGCAACGTGCATCGAGCGCGAGCTCGATCGAGCGCCCTCCCGCGGCATCGACGGCCGCTCCAGAGCTTGGCGCGCCGCCGCGCCGGACAGAGGCGGAGGCGCTGGAACAGCCGCAGACGCTTTCACGATCATGGGCGGTGCTTGAGCTCGCGCAAGGGATCTCCTGTCACCCGAGGTGAGCGAGGCGATTTGCCCTTGCGTTCCTCGAATCGTTCGGGTTCTTCTTTTCCCCTAGTCGGCAGTCGAGGAAATGAGTCATGAGCGTCACGACCGAGCAGGTTGAAGCTGGACAGGCTGTTTACACGAAGAGCAACCTTGCCGTGTACGACTTCGTCGTGCTCGGCGTTTCGAACCGCTTCATATGGAAGTGCCCCACGGAGCGGATCGAGGCTCACTACAACCGGCATGTCAGCGCAAATCACCTGGACGTCGGGGTAGGCACGGGATACTTCCTTGATCGCTGCCGATTTCCATCGTCCCTCCCGCGCGTCGCGTTGATGGATCTGAACCCCAACACGCTCGAGTTCGCGGCTCAACGAATCGCTAGGCACAGGCCGCTCACGTACCGCCGGAATGTGCTGGAGCCGATCTCGCTGGATGGGCAACGGTTCGACTCCGTCGGGATCAACTACCTCCTCCATTGCATTCCTGGATCCATCGAGTCGAAGGCCGTGGCCTTCGATCACCTCAAGCCGCTGATGAACCCCGGCGCCGTGCTGTTCGGGGCGACCTTGCTGCAAGGCGGCGTCGCTCGGGGCTGGCTCGCGAAGCGCCTGATGGCCGTCTACAATGAGCAGGGGATCTTCCACAACGAGAAGGACGATCTCGAAGGGCTGAAGCGGGCGCTCGACCAGCGGTTTCGAGACGTCTCCGTCGACGTCGTGGGCTGCGCGGCGCTGTTCTCGGCGCGCGTGTGAGCGCCGGTCGCGACCACGGCGCCGCGCGGCTCCAGGGACACAGCCCCGCCGAGGACTCGAGGGGGCCGCCGGTCGGGGAGCGGCTCACGGGCGACGTGATCCTCCGTTGTGTTCGAGGATGGCCGTCCACTCCGGGTGCCCTGCCATCTCCGCCGGCGTCCGTGGCGGCGCAGGCGCGCCGTCCGGCGCGCGCAGGGCGAGCCGCCACCAGCCGACGTCGCGCCACGCGCCCTGCTTGAAGCCGACGTCGCGGTAGACGCCGACCGGCTCGAAGCCGAGCGCCTCGTGCAGGCCGACGCTGGCCGGGTTCGGCAGCGTGACGCCCGCGTGGGCGACGTAGAAGCCCTGCAGGCGCAGCAGCGGCAGCAGCGCGCGGTAGAGCGCGCGGCCGACCCCGGTGCGGTGGTGCGCGGCGTCGATGTACACGCTGGTGTCGACCGACCACAGGTAGGCCGCGCGGTCGCGGTGGCGCGCCCCGTACGCGTAGCCGACCACCGCGCCGTCGCGCTCCAGGACCAGCCACGGCGCGTGGGCGAGCGCGCCGGCGATGCGCGCCGCCATCTCGCCCGCGGTCGGCGGCTCCAGCTCGAACGAGGTCGGCCCCGCGACGCTCGGGGCGTAGATCGCCGCGACCGCCGCGGCGTCGCCGGCGTGGGCCATTCGCACGGTGTCCATGGCGGTGAACCTAGCGGCCGCCCTACCATGCTTCAATGCAATCGGAGCGATGGGTCGCATCGACGTTTTCGATGGAGGGAGCGCGGTCATGGACGTCGCGCAGCTGACGGCCTTCCTGCGCGTCGTGCGCGAGGGCAGCTTCACGCGCGCCGCGCGGACGCTGGGCGTCGGCCAGCCGGCAGTGAGCGCGCGCATCGGCGCGCTCGAGGCCGAGGTCGGCGGCGCGCTGTTCACCCGCGGCCGACGGATCGCGCTGACGCCGCTCGGCGAGGGCTTCCTGCCGTTCGCGCGCCGCGCGACCGAGGTGCTCGACGAGGGGCTCGAGGCGGCGCGGCTCGCGCGCACCGGCCAGCGCGGCCGAGTGACGCTCGCGTCGCTCGGATCGGTGGCCGCCGGGCTGGTCGGCCCCGCGCTCGCGAGCGTGGCGGCCGCGCACCCGTCGCTCGAGTGGCTGGTGAGGTCGGCCGCGCACGAGGGGGTGCTCGCCATGCTGTTCGACGGGCTCGTCGAGCTCGGGGTCGTCGTGTGGCCGTGCCTGGACGCGGGCGCGGCCGACTTGACGCGGTTGTTCCTGATGCGCGAGCCGGTGGTGCTCGCGGTCGCGCCGGAGCACCCGCTCGCGCGGAGGCGGCGCGTGGAGCGCGAGGATGTCGCGCGGCTCGGGCGGCCTTTTTTGCGGCTGCGGTGGTGGCGTGCGCATCACCCGGAGATCACGCGGATCGCCGAGCAGGCAGGGACGTCGATGGACGTGCCGATGGAGACGGCGCGGTATCTCGTGGCGCGTGGGGTCGCCGTGGGCTTCTTTCCGACGACCTACATCGCGGAGGACCTCGCCGAGCAAAGGCTGGTCGAGGTGCCCGTGCAGGATCTCGCGCCGCTGTCGCGCACGCTGGCGCTCGTGCGAGGGCGGCGGCCCGCGCCGCCGGGGCCGGCGACGGCGGCGGTGATCGCGGCGCTGCGCGAGCAGGCTCGGGGGCTCGGGATCCTGCGGCGGTGAGCGGTCATTCTCCGGTGCGCTGGATCACCGGTCCGCTAGGATCCAGTTCCGCCGAGGTGTAGATTGGGCTCTCGGGGCAGGTGTCAGAGGCGATCTTGAGATCTCGCGGCCGGCACCCCTCGCCGTCGAGAGAGATTGCCAGCCCGGGGTCGACGAACGGAAGAGAACCCGGCACATCGAGCCGGAACACGACAGAATGAAAGGTTGATATGACAGACCGCAACACGATCCTGGCCGTCGAGGATCGCCTCGCCATTCACGAGCTGATCGCCCTGCACGGGCACCTCGTGGACGACGGCGCCATCGACGACCTCGACCAATTGTTCACGGAGGACGCCGTGTACGACGTCAGCGCGCTCGGGTTCGGATCGCACCGCGGCCTCGAGCGCCTGCGGGAGCTCTTCCAGCACAAGGGCGAGGGCAACCCCGTCGGGCACCACGTGACGAACGTCATGGTGCGGGTCGACGAGGACGGCGTGGTCCGGGTGCGATCCAAGGGGATCGGCGTGCTCGCGAGCGGCAGCTCGGGGACCGTGATCTACGAGGACGTCGTGAAGCGCACCGCCAGCGGATGGCGGATCGCAGAGCGCAAGGTCAGGATGAAGGCGAGCGCTGCCTGATTCCGCCTCGAACGAAGCGACATGGAGGAGGTGAGGGCGTGGACAGCTACGATCAGCACCAGACGCTGCCGCCCTCGTCAGGCACCTTCTCGCGTCCCCATGAGATGTATCTCCCGGTCAGGAATCCGTGTGAGGAAACGCGCGCCGGGGCGGCCGTTGCGATGCCCCGCGACGAGGGGTGTAAACGATGGGCGTGACAAAGCAAGCGTTGGAGCAAGCGTTCGTCGACCTCCGAGGGAAATATGGTGGTGTGAAGGAGGACTACTTCGCGCTCCTGTACCTCGCAGAAGAGGTGGGTAAACCGCCCGATCGCGTTGCTCATCAGGTCGCCTTTGGCAACAATGATTTCGGCATTGACGCTTACCACTTCGACCGCGAGCGACGGAACCTCTACCTGTACCAGTTCAAGTGGTCGGAGGACTATCAGCTCTTCAAAGGATCGCTCGCGCGTCTCGCTGGTGCGGGGATGGATCGAGTTTTCGGCAATCCGCATCAAGTGAATGATCAGAACGAGATGCTCCTTCAGCTCAAGATGTGCCTGCACGAGAACCAGGCGATCGTCGACCGCGTCCTCATCTACTTCGTGTTCAACGGTGACCCCGAAAAGGCGGAAGGTAGTGCAGTCCTTACGGCGATGCGCGAGGATCTCGAGAAGAAGAAGTACCTCGTCGACAACTACTTCTCCGGTCGTGATGTAACGTTGTCGTTCCAGTTTCTGTCGAACGAGACGAGAAGGAAGCGGCCACAGGTCATCAAGAAGACGCACCGCTATACCATCGACTTCCCGTCGTTCGTCGAGGCCCAGGCGGAGGACGGGCAGCTGATGCACGTCGGCTTCGTGTCCCTCCTCGACCTGCACACCATGCACACGGAGATGGGGCAGCGCTTGTTCGAGAAAAACATCCGTGCAGGGTTGGAAGGCGAACGTCCGGTAAACCGGTCGATCCGGGCAGCCCTCGAGCGAATCATCAAGGGAGACACGCTTCCGAGCGAGTTCGTGTTCAACCACAACGGCGTCGCCCTCTACGCGGAGCGGTTCGAGCCCGATGGGGGCCGCGCGACGATCACCGAGCCGCGGGTGCTGAACGGCGCGCAGACGATCACCAGCATCGAGCGCTTCTTCGACGAAAACGAGAAGAACAGGCTGCTCGCCCAGCATCGAGACCGCCTCGGGCTCGTGCGTGTACTGGCCAAGGTGGTGAGCCGATGTGACGAGGATTTTGTTACGACGGTGACCATCAACACCAACCGGCAGAACGCCGTCGAGCCCTGGAACCTGCGCGCAAGCGACCGGATCCAGCTCGAGTTTCAGGATAAGTTTCGCGATGAGCTCAGCATCTTCTACGAGCGGCAGGAGAACGCCTTCGAGGCCCTCACGGACGAGGACCTCCACGAGATGGGCATCGACCAGTACAAGGCCATCAAGATCCGACCGCTCGCTCAGACATTTCTGGCCGCTCAGGGCGAGATCGATCGGATGTCGCGTCTGCCAGAGGTGTTCGAGCAGGAGCAGCTGTACAGGGCTGCCTTCAAGGAATCCTATCTTCGAACGGATGCACGGCGGATACTCCTCGCGTACAAGATCCACTTTCGCCTGGGCCGCATCATCAGAGAGATCGTGGAGAAGGGCGCCTCGAAGTACGCCTACTTGGGGCGCGCGCGGAACCTCGTCTGGGCTCTGCTCATTCAGGCAATACTGAATGACTCGAAGAACGATCGTCTAATGGAAAATTACGGCACGCGCCTGGTTGCGGAAGCGGACTTCGTGGAGCATCTGAGAACGCTCGCGTCAACACGCGTGCGCCTCATCTTCAGCGAGGCCTTCAAAGAACAACGCTATCAGGAGCTTATTGCAGACGAAAAGTACAGCTTTCTCCGCACGAAGGCGACGTTTCAGCGATGCATGGAGGCTGCCGATGATAAGTACGGCTGGAAGAAGCAGCCTCTCTAGCTAGCCGACGCCGAGCTCCGTGAGCTCGTGTTGCTCCTGCCTGACCGCCGCCTCCCGCTCCTCCGGACACACGCGCACTACGCTGGCGTGTACTCGCCCACGATCCGCGCGTCGATCAGCCCGAGCCACTGCCCGGCCAGGTAGCTCGCGAAGCTCGGGTCCTCGATCAAAACGCCGACCTCGATGTTCCTCTCCTGGCCTCGCTGGGTGAAGTTCGCGCTCGACACGAAGGCACGCGCGCCGTCGACCACGACGCACTTCGCGTGCAGGCTGCAGAAGGGCGGGCCGGGCGCGAGCGCGCGCTTGTCGTAGTAAAGGCGGGGCCGGGGCTCGCCGAACGGCCAGCTCTCGGCGAGAAACTTCCGGAAGTACCGCGCGAGGTGGGCATCCGCGGCGGCGCTGCGCTCGATCTGCGGGATGTCGATGAAGAACCGCACGTCCACGTCGCGGCTCCGCATCGCGCCATGGAGAGGCGCCAGCACGTCCTCGGCGTGATCGAAGCTGTAGCCGGCGAGCAGGACGCTCTCCCGTGCGCCCTCGAACAGCGACCGCAGCACGACCGCCGTGTCCCGGGCCGTCCCGACGGGCACGTCGGGGCCGGTCCAGACGAGCTCCGGCGCCGGGCGGCGGTCCTCGCGCTCGGCGAGCGCGACGTCGAGGACCGCCAGGCACGCGGCGGTCCTGTGGCCGGCGAGGGCGCGCTCGATCGCCTCAACCTGATGGCGGATGCCGTAACCCACGAGCGACGCCTGATCGATGGGCGTCCGCAGGAGCCCCGACGCGATCGCGTCCCGGAGCGCGACAAGCACCGTGGTGCCCACGTTCTTCAGGCTCGCGCGGCCGGCGGTCATGGGCGCTCCCGGAAGAAGGCCAGCGCAGGGTCGTTACCGATCGTGGGCACGACCAGCGCGCGGTCGAGGAACCGGTTGAACCGCTCGCAGGAGCACTCGGCGATGTAGAGGCACCCATGGCAGGCGGCGCCCTCCGTGCGGCGGTCGCTCGACGGCGATCTCGGATCGTGCGCCGCGCAGACCGGGTCGTTCGAGCAGAGGCGGCCGAGATCCCAGGCCTCGCGCAGGTGGTGCCGGATCCTCCGGCCCTCCTCGACGAGGCCGCCGAGGGTGCCCTCGCTGCCGGTCGTGCCCGTCGTGAGCATCACGGCGGCCATGTCCGGCCCGCCGACCTCCGCCTCCCCGCAGTAGATCCGCTCCCGGATGGCGCTGGCGGCGTAGCCGCATTCCAGGCTCACCGCGGTCAGCAAGAGGTGCGAGAGCGAGTGCAGCAGGAAGAACCGGATCCCCGGGAACTCGGCCTTCCTGTCTTGCCCGAACGCGCGCAGCAGCTGCTCGGCGCGCTGCTTCACGGCCTCGCGCTTCTCCCAGTCGGAGAGCGCCTTCTCGTCCAGCTCCAGGAAGACGCCCTCGCCGCGGACCTCGGCGGCCGGGAGCCATTTCTCGTTTCCCGTGGGCAGCGTGAGCACGGTGGGCTTCACCTTGCGTCCGGCGAACTCGTACTCTCCCTGCAGGTTGGCGCCGATCGAGTCGAAACGGCTGAAACTCACCTGCACGCGCACCTCGCGGAGCTCGGGGACCAGGACGAGGCCGCGGACGCCGGGCGGCAGATCGATCCGCGCCTTCGGTACCCGGTACGCCGCGAACTGGACGCCCCGGTCGGGGACCGCGCCCTGCTGCTCGGTCGGCGCGTTCATCAGCCGGTCGTACTCCGCGCTGCGCAGAGGGCGCTCCGAGGTCGCGGCCGTCGCGTCGTTCTCGGCCCGGATCGCGGCGAGCACCTTCTCGGCCGGAGCGCCGCGGACCGCGCTCGCGACGTGCTCCATCAGGCCGGTGATCATCGCGAGCTGCTCCGCGGTCGTGACCTTCTGGACGGCCTTCCAGACGTCCTTCTCGCGCAGCCGCAGGCGCAGCGGGTCGGGCTCCGGGTCCGGCAGGCGCAGCGCGCTCACGACCTGTCCGAAGTACGCGTGCGACGCCGTGCGGACGAGCAGCTCGCTGCGCTGGTCACACGGCTCGCTGGCCCCGCGCCCGCCGAGCCAGGGGCGATCGCCGTTGCAGCTGTAGGGCAGCACCGTCGCCCTGCTCATCGGCGTCGACGCGCTGCAGTTCTTGCACTGCACGAGGATGCGCGCGATGTCGCCGAGCGCCTTCTCCTCCAGGTAGAGCTCCGGCCGGTCGCACACGCCCTCCCGGTCCATGTGCGCGAAGGGAATCCACGGGAAGTCCGAGAGGTGGCCGCGCTTGCACGCGGCGACGAAGCGGACCGGCACGGCGCTCGACCACTTGTTCTTCGCGCACTCGTGGCGATAACGACCGCTCTTGCTCTCGAACTGCTCCGACGCCCTCGCCAGACGACGGCACTTCTGGCAGACGAACCACCGGGGAAACTCCAGCGCGCGGACGCCGACGCTCGGAAAGGGGTTGCGCGCGTCGCCCTCGGGGGCCATGCGGAAATAGCCCTCGCGCGCCAGGTCGAGGTCCGGGTCGAGCGCCTTGAGGCGGGGGATGAGCGAGCGCCGGAGCCGCGGATCGTCCAGCGCGACATACCCTCTCGCGCCGTAGCTCCAGTGCTCCAGGCCGCCGATGACGACCGCCCGGTCGACGAGGTCGACCATGGCGCCGGGCCCGTACGTGGTGATGAGCTGACTCTGCCGGAGCTGGCCGTCCGGGCGCAGCACCTTGCGGGCGTCCTTCCTGTTCTTCGCGTCGTTCATCAGCCCCTCTCGTCGAGCTGCTTGAACCGCAGCCACACGTGCACGCTCGGCTCGACGTCGCGCATCGACGTCGGCACCTGGAAGTACCGCGCGTCGTGGTCGTCGGGAGGGTCGTCGCTCGCCGTGAACAGGAGGTGGAGGCCCTCCTGGCCGGCGCGGTCGTTCTTGCTGTAGACGCGGCTCGCGGCGCCCACGCGCGCCTTGTCGACCACGCGCTCCCACGCGTCGAGGAAGCTCCGGCCGCGGGCGCGCACCAGCTCGGCGATCCGGGTCTCGGCGTCGTTGCTGGGGAAGTGCCGGTGTCGGCGCGCCCGCGCCACCATCCACGCGACCAGCGTCTCGGCGGCGGGTCGCTGCTCGTGGATGTTCATCACGCCCGTCGGGGCCTCCATCCTCGCGACGCCGTGCCGGATCATCGACAGCAGGCTGCCCACGAGGCCTCGATCCAGCGCCTGTCCGCTGAACGGGGTGACGCTCGTCGCCTCGACCTCGCGGTACAGGCTCTCGTGGTAGGCAACGAAGCGCTCATAATGCGAGCGATCCCGCGGCCGCATGACGTTCAGGCAGGTGACCACGAGGCCCGGGTAGGCCCGCCCGACGCGGCTCGTCGCCTGGATGTACTCGCTGGTCGTCTTCGGCTGGCCCGTGACGACCATCAGCCCCAGGCGGTCGACGTCCAGTCCGACCGAGATCATGTTGGAGGCGAGCACCACGTCGAGCGGCTCGGGGGCGGTCGATGTGCGGCGGGCGCCGAGTCGCAGCTTCGTGTCCTTGACGCGATCGGTCGACTCGCGCGAGGTGAGCTCGGCGGGCATCTCGAGGTTGCGGTTCTTGGCCCAGGGGTGCGGCCCGAGGAAGAGCAAGGGCCGCTTCTCCTCCTCGATGTTGTCGACGCGGTTGCGCACCTCGTCCTCGACGAGGCGCCGCATGCCCCCGAGCTCACGCAGGCTGTTGAAGTACCCGACGAGCGTCATGTACGGGTCGGCCGGCTGCTCCGGGTCACCCTTCGGATCGAAGTGCTTCCGCGCGGACGCGAGCAGCGCCGCGTACGAGCGGACGGAGACGGCGCGGAGCGCGCGGCCGGGGGCGCCGATGCCTATATAGAGCCGGCCGGGCTTGTCGCGCTCGACCTCGGAGAAGAAGTTGTCGCCTTCATCGATCCCGCGCGGCGGGAAGAGGACCATCGTTCGCCCGAAGAGCGCCTGGATCTGCTCGCGCGCGCGCCGGACCGTCGCCGTCGAGCAGACCACCTTGGGCGGCCGGGGGGCGCCTCCGATGGGGTTCTCGCAGAGGTAGTCGACCGCGGCCTCGTACAGGCCCACCATCGTGCCGAGCGGGCCGCTGATGAGGTGCAGCTCGTCCTGCACGATGAGCTCGGGAGGCAAGAGCCCCTCGGGGAGCGGCCTGGCGCCGAGCCTGGGCTCGTGCATGACGCCGTAGGCCCGCTGGTCGTCGAGGTGCGTCGCGCGGCCGAACAACATGCCGGCGTCGCCGCGCCAGGGCATCATCGCGAACTTGTCGACGGTGGCGACGAGGAAGCTCGGGACCTCCTGGTAGATCTGCTCGTCGACGAACAGCACCGGCAGGCCGAGCCCCGGCGTCTTGGCCTCGGTGTAAAGGCACTTTCCATTGTCGCAATAGACCGCCGCGCGCGCGAAGCCCTTCTTGGTCGGCTTCCCCTCGGCGTCGACGAGCTTGATGTTCTGGATCTTGATCGCCTCGCCGCACCAGGGGCAGGTCGTGAGCGGGAAGGGGGAGTCGGTCCTGCCTGGCGTGTAGTCGGAGAGCGCCTCGTGCACGTCCTTCAGGCGGTTCGCGCTCGCGCTCGCGCCGACCCAGAGGCCGATCGTGAAGCGGGCATTGCCGAGCTCCTTGGGGTTGCGGCGCCGGAGCTCCTCGAGCGTGCAGATCAGCGTGGCCGCGCGCCCGAGCTGATCCAGCGTGAGCAGCCGCAGCGTGTACCGGAGCAGGACGGCGACCCCGCGCCCCTCGTGCGGCGTCCCTTGCCCCTTGATCCGGCGGAGCAGGAGCACGAACGCGATGAGGCCGAGGTAAGCCTCGGTCTTTCCGCCGCCGGTGGGGAAGTAGATGAGCTCCGCGAGCTTCCGTTCGGGGTGGTTCACGTCCACCACCGACGGCAGGTTCATGAGGACGAACGCGAGCTGGAAGGGGCGCCACTCCGGCTGCTTGCCATCGGTATAACGACGGTCCTCGCGCGTATTGTCCGCCTGCACCGCCGCGACGTGCATCGCCTGGTTCATGTACTTGAACGCCTTGAGCGCATGCTCGTTCTGGCCGAGCAGGGCGATGCCCCTGGCGATGCGGTCCTTGGCCATCGCCGCCTTGTTCATCAGGTCATCGCGCGTGCCCTCGAGCCGATCGAGCGGCGTGTAACGCTGCTCGTCGATCCACGCGCCGTAGGCCTCGATCAGGGGCGAGAGCGCGTTCGCGAGGCCCTTGGCGTTGAGCTTCGCGAGGTCCATCATGCCGAGGGTGACGTCGTCGATCTTTCGATGATCGACCCGCGGCACCTCGAAGCAGGGGAGCTGCGTCGTGCGGAGCCGGGTGACCTTGCCGTTCCTCTCCGCCGGGCGCTCGACGCTCGTGTTGTGGCCGACGGCCCACTCCCTGTGGTTGCGGAAGGCGAGCGCCAGCGCGCGCTGGTCCTCGTCGCCGTCCTCGCCGCGCCGGTTCGGGCGGGAGACGAAGCCGCGCTCGTAGGTGAGCTCCATCCGCACCTGGAACGCGAACTGCGTGTCGCGGTCCAGCTCCACCGCGGCGCGGTCGTTGACGAGGAACAGGCTCAACACGCGTGTGCCGGGCTCGAGGCCGTCCATCGCCGTCGTGCGGAGCTCTCCTTTCAGGACGAGGCCGCGCGAGCCGGGCACGGGGATCCCGTCCTTCTGCTGAACGACGCTCGGGTCGAGCAGCACCGCGACGCGGACCGGGCCGTGCGGCACGCGTTTCCAGCCGGGGACCTTCTTCTCGCTGTGCTCCAGCGCGACCTCGATCTTGTCGTAGTCCGCGTACCAGAGATCGACGTGAAGGGTGTCGCCCTGACCTGGAGGCAGGAACACGGAGAGGCCCATCGAGGCGGGGAAGCGGACCGGCCGCTTCGGCTCCGGCTCGTCGTTTCCGGCGTCCTCGGCCTGGCTCTCGCTCCCGGCGGCGAGGCCGTTCTCGGTGGAGTCGCGATCCTCCGGGTCGGGGACACGGCCGCCCTCCGGCGAGAGGAAGCCGGTCAGGTACCAGCGCGACGGCGCGAGCGGCAGGACCTCCTGGCCGCCCTGCGCGTGCGTGTCGGGCACGAAGGGGCCGACGAGATCGGCTTCGAGGGCTTCGACGAGGCGGCGGCGGACGTCGGCAGGGGTCACCGCCGCAGGATCGCGTCCATGCAGGCGTGAAGACAACCCCTCGCCGTGCTCACCGGAGGCGCTCCTCGATGACGCCGAGCATCTCGGGGAGGCGCACGGACTGCTGCTTCATCCATGTCTGGAAGAACGCGGCCCGCGCGGGCCGGCCGTACTGCTTCGGCGCGTGCTTCTGCTGGAGAGCGCAAAAGGCCCTCCACGCCTGCTCCCGCAGCGCGGGGAGGTCGCCCGAGTTGAGGCCGAGCGTCTGCTCGACGTCGGTCCTGAGATCGGGGTGGTCCGATGTGATGAAAAGCCCCTCGCGAGGCTGGCGGCGCTCGAACCGCAGCTGAACGCAGGAGGCTTCCACGGTCGGGTCGACGGTGAGCGCCGTCGAGCCCTGCGCAGCATCGCAGCTCCTCGTCCGCCACCCCGAGCGCTGCCCGCCGTCGCACGAGCCCAGGAGGTTCCGCCACGAGAGGGCCTGCGCGGGAGCGACGTCAATCGGTGTGCGGTGGGCGATCTTCATCGTGCGCTCGCCGCGAGCGTCGGCGGCGTCAGCGTCGACGCGACGCATGCAGAAGGCGCAGAGCCAGCCCTGCTCGCGCGCGAGGTCGGCGCGTACGCGACCCTTGTCGATCTGATCGAACGCGGTGCGAGCCCGAGCTGCCGTGGAGAGGTGGGTCGTCGACGCGGTGCGCGTCTCCGTTACCGTCGCCGGCTCCGCGCCCTTCCCGATGTGCCTCACGAAGCGGCCCCGGTGGTGCCTTCAGGCGGCAGCTGTTGCTGGTAGAAGAAGACGTCCGGGTCCTCCCCCTCGATCATGGTGGACAGCTCACGGATGAGCTGGCGCGCCTCGTCGTAGCGGTCGGCATCGACGGCGTCGCGCAGCAGGTTCAACTTGGCCGCCACCTCGGGAGGCCGCCCTGGATCGCCGAAGGCCGCCTCCAGGATGCGGTTGGTGTCGCGCCGCCAAGTCCCGCGGTCCAGGTTCCGGAGCTCGAAGCGCTCCAGGAGACGGACGTTCGCCGCGTGCAGCGAGGAGAGCACCTGGGGCGAGTGGGTGGTGACGATGAACTGGACCCGCGGGAACACCTTCTGGAGCCGGGGCAGGATCACCCGCTGGAGCCCGGGATGGAGGTGCAGCTCGATCTCGTCGATCAGGACGACCGCGGGGCGCTCGAGCGGATTGGGTAGCTTCGGTGCCGCGAGGGCCATGCGCCGCGCGAGATCGCCCGCCATGGCGAGGAGGCACTTCTCGCCGTCCGAGAGCTGGGCGACGTCGAGGCGAGTGCCGTTCAGCTCGACGGTCATGCGTTGCGGCCGCCGCTCGATGCGGACCCTGCGCGCGCCGGGCAGGATCTCCTCGATCGCCCTACGGACGGCCGGCAGCGGCGACGGCGCGGCGGGCTCGTTCGGGTCCGGCGGTTCCTTCATGATCTCGAGGACCTGCTGCTCGTTGAGGAGGTCTTCTTCGTCGCGAAACCACTCGAAGAAGCCCCGGAAGTTGCTCGCCCCGCCCTCGAGCGCGCCGTCGTAGGCGCTCAGCGCATCGAACTCGTGGGGCGTGCGGATCCGCTCCGGGATGTCGAGCGCGCTCCGGTTGGTCGGGAAGTAGACGACGAGCGGGAGGAGAGGGGAGCCGAGCGCGATCGTGGCCTGCGCGGCCGCGGCGGGCTCACGCAGCGCGTCGAGCGAGCTCGGCGCTCCAGGCGGGTGCCCCGGCAGCGTCTTCGCGATGCTCCAGCAGATGGGCGGCTGCCCGAGGATCTCCGCCGTCAACGACAGGCGCGCCGTCGACGACGACAGGCGCGCCGTCGACGCGGAGACCCGGACGTCGCTCGCGCGCGGCGCGATGGCTTCGGGGGTTCCCGAACGGATGCTCTCCACGAGGCACGAGAGCAGGAGCGCGGTCGCGTCGAGGATCGAGGTCTTGCCGGCGCCGTTGACGCCGACGAGCGCGGTGACGTCCGGCGAAAAATCCAGGTCGAGGCTCGTGAAGCCCCGAAAGTCGCGGAGGGAGAGGCTGGTGATCTTCATGGTCCGGACCGCGTGACCATATACCGGAGGACGAACGCGTGGCGAGCCCGGAGGACGCGCTCAAGGTCGCCAAGCACGCGCGCAGGGGCGGCTCAGAAGAGCTTTCCCTGCGTGGTCGAGGTCTTCTTGCCCTTGCCCGGCTTCTTCGGTGCCGGGGTTTCCTTCGGCGCCTCGTCTTCCGTGCCGTTGTCCTCGCTCGCGGCTCGGCCTCGCTTCTTCCCGGCGAGCCCGAGCCGCTGCTCCTCGCGGGCGCGCTCGGCGTTGAGGACGTAAAGGCGGTCAATGACCTCGTCCTCGAAGGCCTGGAGGGCCTCGCGGTCTTTGTCGGTGAGGGGACAATAGGGCGGGATGGGGATGTCGGTCCAGCCGTAGGCGGCGAGGACGGCGCGGTCCATCTCTTCGTGGAGGCGGCGCAACTCGAGGATACGCGGATCGTCGCACGCGGGGTCCTTCAGGGCGTTGTATGTCTTCGTGAGGCCCTGATTAGTGTCGGCCATGAAGCGCGCTCGAGCGTCGTAGAGGCGCTCGCCGATGGATTCGAGATTGGGTAGCACCATCCTCGGGTCCGTATTGGGAAAGGGGAAAGTCTCGAAGCAGTCGGATGTGGAGTAGTTGATGTCCGTCCTCATGGTAGAGGACAGTAACCATGCCCACGGTAAATGGATGCGCGATTGAAGTACCGAAAAATGTGTAAAGCGATCGAATGGAAATACGAAGAGTTTGTGAGACAAAATTCTGTTCTTGGGCTGAAACGAGAACATTATGTGCTTGCTCACGCATGCCGTGACTAAGCAGCGATGGACGGGGGCCAGCGCAGCGTGCATTGGGTCGCAGCGATCGAGGAATTGCCACCAGTACTTCTTTCCGTGGCCACCCTTTCCAGTGTTGTCTCGGACTGCATCGCGTGCCGGCTTCACGAGGGTACGCACTCTCTCAAGCAGCTCCGGCCATGCGGCTACATCAGCAAGGTCTCTCTTGCCGAAATTTATAACAAACCGCTGGAATCCCTGCGACGGATCCGTGTTGATTTCCTCACCCCCAAGGTACGGGAAAATCACGTCGGCGTTCGAATGGCGCATCGAAACGAATGCGTCTCGTTCGGATGGTGATAGAATGAAGCCCATGCCGCTGACCATGTGTCCGCGGTACGAAAATCCTTCGTTTGCCTTCAAGGTAAATGGAGCGACTCTTTCAGGCGTGGCACGAAGTAGCGAGTTGATGAAGTTGACTGTCTCGCCGTCCAGGGTGCGATTTGCGGCCGATTGCGAGCCGGGGGCGCCGATGGCAAAGTGGACGATTGCAACGGCTACGTTTGCCTCTCCAGGCCATTGAAGCGTCGATATGGCATCGTAGATCGTTCCGCCGTTGCGGACAATGGGCGCGAGTGCTGTCTCCCGCGTGTCACCCTGCGCGATCGTGTTGGTCGCGATCATGCCTGCAGCGCCATGAGCGCCGAGCAGGGAATATGCTCGCCAGAAGAAGTGCGCACTTAGGTCGCCGCGTCCTTCTGCATTTTGGTGCGCTGTCTTCAGCCAATCACGGTAGTTTGTGCCAAGTACCCCACTCACCTTGGAGCCTCCGAGGAACGGTGGATTACTGACGAACGCTTCCATGCTTGCAGCGCCATTTATGCGTCCGCCATCCAGCGGATCAGGTCGTTCCTCGAAGAACACCTCGGGAAACTCGATCCACCAATGGAACGGCCAGAGGTTCGCGCGGGCCTCTGCCGCCAGCCCCTCAAGCTCCCCGCGCGCCTCCTCCGTCAGCTTTCGGTCCGCCTCCCGCTCCTCCTCCGACCGCGCCTCGTCATCGATCAGCCGCTCGCGCCCTAGCCACGCCTCTACTAGACCCAGCCGCCGCTTCCGCTCCTTCTCGCGCGCAGCGTCCTTCTCCTCGGCGAAGAACGCCCCCAAGCACGCATCCGCCACGATCCGAACTTTCTCGATCGCCTGCTGCGAGAAGTCGAACAGCCGCCGCTTCTCGGCCTGTGATCCCGGATCTTCGCAGCCTGCCAGTACGAGAATTTTCTGACGCAGCTCCACAGCCTGGTCGAGCGCATCTCGGAGGAGTGCCCGGACCGTATCCGCCTGCTTCGGCGGCGCCCAATGAAACGCGGCGATCTGATTGAAATCGAGCCCGACGAGGCTGTCACCGTGCCGGAGCGCATGATCGACGAACGTGAACGGGAGCGTTCGGCTCAATGTCACCAGCCAGAGCGAGAGCTTCGCCAATTCGACAGCAGCTGCGTTCTTGTCGACGCCATAAAGACACTGCTGCGCCACGAGCCGCCGCGCGTGCAAGTGCGCGTCGCCGTGCTGCTCGATGATGCGCGCGAGTTCGCCTTGGCGTGTCCACGCCGCGACGATCTCCCCGGCCAACTCGCGGCACGCGGCCACCAGGAACGCGCCCGAGCCCATGGCCGGGTCGCAGATCTTGAGCTGAAGGATCTGCGCCGGCGTGCGCGCCTCGCCCAAGCACGCGAGGAGCGGCTCCAGCGTGCGCCGCACGACCTTCTCGGTGAGCGATCGCGGCGTGTAGTGGCTACCCGTCCGACGGCGCTCCTCGCCGGGCTGCAGCACCAGCCGGCCGGTGATCACCCGGTGGCGCAGCGCATCGCCGCGGCGACCAACGGCGGCATGCGCAGCGAGCGACTCCGCGAGCGCGCCGTCGTCCTTGCCGGCCTCCTTTACCGCTTTCTCAATCGCCAGGATCGGCCCCGGATTCAGGCCACAGGTCTCTTTGAGGAAGCGCGCCCGATCGGTCGGGCCCATTCCTCGAAGCGCACCGGTCTCGACCCACACTCCGTACTTGCCGAGCCGCACCGCCGGGCTCTCGACCCGGAGTACGTGGTACCCCATCAGCGACTCGTAAACGCTCCCAATCTGCTCGACGTCGAGCGTGCGGTAGCTGAGCCGCTGCCCGGCAAACACGATCAGCCGGTGCAGCACCTTGTAGACCGTGCCGTCATCGATGCTCGGCGGCCGCGCCCGCGCGCGCTCCTCCGGATTGTTCACCGCGGCGGTCCACCCCGGGAGGCCCCCCTCCAGGAACGGGTACGTGTTCGGATCGAACAGCCGGCCCCGGCGCGGCGGCAGCTCGAGCGTCCCGTGCTTCACGCCGAAGAAGACGGCCCTGAAGAGCGCCAGCAACTGCCCGTACGCGCCGAAGCGGTGGTGCATGCTCTCGGGGTGGGCCCCCGCGTCGTGGCTGAGCCGCGCGTAAAGCCCGCCGAGGCTCAGGTGCTCGGCATACGTACGATGCTCCACCGGCATCAGCGCCTGGTCTTCCGCGTAGAGCAGGAAGACGAGCCGCAGCACGACCGAGAGCACGCCCTGGTAGAAGTGGTCGCCTTCGGCCTCGATCGCCGGCCTCAGCCAGTCGAGCTGGTCGCGCCCGCAGTCGCGCGCGGCCGCGGCCTCGAAGCCGGCGAGCAGCGTCTCCACCGCCTCGAAGACCTGCTTCGCGAGCTCCTCGGTGACGTCGGCCTGCCGGCGCCGGCTCTCGGCGAGCAGCCCCTCGAGCGTATGCTCGGGCGAGGCGCTGTACGCCCGCCGCGCGTGCAGTAGCAGATCGAGCGCCGTGAGCAGCGGGCGGCCCTCCGAGCCGCGCAGGTGCTCGACCCGGAACGTGAGGTGCGCGGTCGACTCGCCGGTCGGCGCGTAGACCAGGCGCAGGTTCTTGCCGTTGAAGAGGAAGCCGACCGGGATCCCGGCGTGCCGCAGGAGGCGCTCGAGCTTCGCGGTCGGCGGGTACCGCCACGGCCCGGTCACGCTCTCCGGCTCGTCGAGGTCGACCTCGGCGCCGGCCTCGGTGAGGTCCCACAGGAGCGCGAACCACGGCTTCTTCGCGGCGGAAACGTCCGCCGGCGCGGCAGGCCCCGAGGACGCCCGCGAGCCGGGGTCGCTCGCGGCGCCGTCCTGCGAGGAGCCCGGCGCCTCGTCGAACGCGGCGAACGGGTCGTCGGCGACGAAGGGGCCGCGGCCGAGGGCGAAGCTCGGCCTGATCTCCTGTCCGCCTTCGGCCGCATAGAACGAGAGCTCGGCCGGCAGCTCGGCGCGCGGTACCAGCATCCCGGGCGCCGCGTAGCCGAGGAAGTCGCGGAAGAACACCTCGAGGCTCCGGATGCGCTCGCCGTCCTCGGTGAGCTGCGCGGCGAAGGCGGCCGAGTGCTCCGCGCGCTCCTCCGGGGCGATCTGCGCGTCCGCGAGCGCGGGCACGCTGAAGACGAGGCCCTCGATGGGCTGGGCGAGGCCGAGCCACTTCCTGTGGAAGAGTACGTCCCGATCTTTCATGTCATCGACTCCGGCCACGCGACGACGAGCCCCACCGGCGTGAGGCGCGCCATGCGGACGTCGTAGAGCGCCTCGATCGCGGCCGGCTCGGACTCGAGCTCGCTCGCCGCCGCCGCGCGCCTGCGCTCGAGGTGCTTCAGATCGAGGTCCACCTGCCGCTTCTGCTCCTTGTCTTGCAGGTTGAAGAGGTCCGCCTGGCGGAGGCGCGCCTCCGCCTTGTCGATCGCCACGCGCTGCCGCGCGAGCAGGCCGCGCAGGTCGTCGGCCTCGCGCCGCGCGCGCTCGGCGAGACCCTGGCGTGCCTCGACGGCCAGCGCGTCCGCCTCGGCCTCCAGGTGGGGCCAGAGGGCGCGGAAGAGCGCCTCGGCGTTCTGCTGGATGCGCTTCGAGATCGTCGCGTTGGGCGCGCGGCCCGAGCCCGCCAGGAGCCGCTCGGTCGACGAGATGGCCGACGCCGCCGTCGCCCGGTCCTTGTACGGTTTGACCTCGCTCGCATCCCCGGACCACGCGGCCGCGACCGGGACGAGCTGGTCGTGGAGCCTCGCCGCCCCGATGCCGAAGAGCGTGAGGCGCGCGAACCCGACGACGCGCACGACGCTCTCGCCCGGCGCGACCACGGCGCTGACCCGGGTGAGGTCGTGCGCGCCGAAGCCCTGCGCGAGGAAGCGATCGAGGATGCGCTTCACGAACGGGTGCGCCAGGTGGAGTTGCTCGGCCCCCTCGGAGAGGCTCGCCAGCGGGTGGAACGTCACCGGCCGCGGAGGCCGCTGGCGCCACTCCCAGAAGTCCTCCGTGCGCCCGCGGGGCGGCCTCAGCGTGTCGAGCGTCACGTCCCAGGAGCGATCGAGCGGCGGCAGCTCGTACGTCGCGCGACCGTCGCTGGTCTTGCCCGCTTCCTTCAGAAGGGGCGCGCTGGCTACGGGGCTCGACGCCCGGCGCTTCGGATCACCTCCGGCGTCCTTCGCCCCGAACCCCAGCCCGATCTCGACGACGCCCCGCAGCGACTCGGGCTCGACCTCGAGCGTGCGCCGGGAGCTCTCCAGGCGCCGGCCGGCGCGCAGGACCTCGGCGCGCACGGCCTCCAGATCGGTCCGCCGCGCCTCGAGCTCGGCATCGACCGTGGCGGTCTTCGCGTCGGAGCCGACCTTCTCCACGGCCGCGTGCACCTTGCGCGTGATGCCGTTTGCGAGCGCCGCCTCGATCTGACCGAGGAGTACCGCCCCGAGCGAGCCGAGCTCGCGCTGCACGGTCGCGATCTTGCGCACGACGGTATCAAGCACCTGGTCCTCGCGGCGCTGCGGGTAGACGAAGTAGTGGCAGCGGACCTCCTCGGCGGGCTGGAGCGTGCGGTCGATGCGGCCGTTGCGCTGCTCCATGCGGGCCGGGTTCCATGGGATGTCGATGTGGAAGAGGTCGGCGCAGTGCGCCTGCAGGTTGACGCCCTCGCGCGCGGCGTCGGTCGCGACAAGGACGCGCACGGGGTGCTCGTCGGGCGCGCTGTTGAACGCGCGCTGCACCTCATCGCGGGCGTCGTCGCCCATGCCGCCGTGGAACTGCAGGATCCGGTTCTCGCCCTCCTCGGTATGCGCCACCGCCGCGGTGAGGAGCTCGACGAGGTAGCGCTTCGTGTCCGCGTACTCGGTGAAGAGGATCACCCGGCGCGGCGTCCAGGCGCGGCGCGCGCGCGCGTCCGGGCCAAGGCCGATGGCGGGACATAGGTGCTCGCGCATCCAGCCGAGCATCGCGAGCGCCTTCGCGTCGGGCTCCCGGCGGGCCTTCTCGGCGAGCGCGCGCATCTCGGCGAGCAGCGCGCGCGCCTCCTCGGTCGGGCTCGGGAGCGCCGCGCTGGCGCGACGGACGACCACATAGCTCTCCTCGGCGAGCGCCTCGTCGGAGAGCCCGTGTGTCTCCGGGTCCGCCTCGACGTCGACCGTTGTCGACCGCTTCGCCGCCCGTTCCTTGAACGGAATTTTCTGCTGTTGCGGTGCGGCGACGGGACCGCCCTTCTTCGCGAGGCCCTGCGCGTGGACCTCGAGCGTGCGCGCGAACGCCTCGGGGCTCGATAGGAGGCGCTGTTGCAGGTGGATGAACGGCAGCCGTCCTTGCCCGGACTCCGGTGCGCAGAGCTCCATGTACCGCTGGAGCTTCTCTCCGAGCGTCAGCTCGATCGGCTGCCCCTCGCCGATCGCGCTCGCCGCCGCTTTGCCCTCCTCTCCGGTCTCAGCGTCGTAGCTCGTCCGCTCGAGGCGCCATGCTCCGCCGCGGTGCGAGAGGGCGAGCTGCACGAGCATGCGGCGGGGGAACCGCTCGACGCCGAGCTGGCGGAGATCGCGCTTGAGCCGGCGGACCATGATGGGATCGAGGTCCTTCTTGCCCTCGACCGGGACGCCGCGCGTGAAGCGCACCGGGTCGAGGATCTCGAGCAGCGCGCTGAAGCTGTTCGAGTGCCCGTTGTGCGGCGTGGCGCTGAGGAAGATGCGGTTGTCGAAGCGGGGGGCGAGATCGCGGATGGTGCGCGTGATGTCGGTGTCCGTCGCGTACTTGCTCGCGGAGGCCGGCGCGGCGATGTGCGCCTCGTCGAGGATGAGCAGGCCCTTGCGCGCCCGCTCGCCGAGGTGGTGGAGCAGCGGGTCGCGGTACTCCGGCCGCCGCAGGAGCGCGTGCGACACAATGAATCGGTTGTGCGTGCTCCAGGCGTTGATCCCGAACCCGTGCTCCTGCCTCCGGTAGGCGACGAACTGCCGTGTCATGACCTCGAAGCGCAGGCCGAAGCGGCGCTGCATCTCGCCCTGCCACTGGAGGCACACCGAGGCGGGGCACACGACGAGGACGAAGCTCGCCTGCTGGCGCAGCAGCAGCTCCTGGAGCACGAGGCCCGCCTCGATGGTCTTGCCGAGCCCGACATCGTCGGCGATGAACAGGTTCGCGCGCGGCAGCTCGAGCGCCTTCATGAGCGGCGTGAGCTGGTGGGCCATCAGCTTGATGCCGGCCCGGAAGGGGGACTGGAAGCGGGTCGCGTCCGCGGCGCTCACCGCGCTCCACTTGAGCGCGTGCAGGTAGGCGCCGAAATGCGCGGGGGGATCGAGCCGCGAGACCTCGCCGAGGCCGTGGGTCTCCGGCTCGACGACGCGCGCGCCGAGCTCGAGGTTCCAGAGCACGTCGAGCTGGCGGCCGGGGTCGTCGTCGTCGAGGCAGACCAGGCGGACGAGCGGCGACTCATCGCCCGCGCCGGCGACGACCTCGTCGACGAGCCACTGTCGGTGCCGGGCGTGCACGATCTGGCCCTTGGCCGGCAGGCCGTCCCCGCGCGCGTCGGGCGGTCGTACGGTCGCCGCCCGCGGGTCGAGCCCGGCGGCCTCGAGCAGGAGCGCCTGGAGGTCGCCGCGCGCCCGGGCGGACGGGTCGAGGCCGTGCCGGCGGCAGACGGCGCGAAGCTCGTCTCGCCCGAGCTCACGCAGCAGGGTAGGGAGCCGGTCGCCCAGGTGCTCCGAGAGCCTGGAGACGAGGCGATCCTTGCTGCTGGCGATGTCGCGCACCTCGCAGCCGAGCAGGCGACAGAGGTCGAGGAGCCGCCCGGCGGAGATGACGGCGAGGACCGAGGGGACGGTGGGCGCCGAAGGATCCGGGGCGGAAACGAAGGGCTGAAAGGTAGCGATGCTTTCGGGCGCTTTGTGCGATTTTCTCGCGGCCATTCCTGTCTCCGGCGGTGCCCGAGCGCGGGCGACGGCCTCAAGGGGCGGGAGCATACCAGGAGAGCGCACAGGTGATGCACGGTGGATCGGGCGACCGGTCCACCGGCGCAGTCCGTAGACTCCGCTCGCTTCATGATAGTGGCTGCGGGAGCAGGTCATGCTTGCGCCGCCATGTCGGGTGATACGCGACGGCGAGCGGTGGCGTATCGGACATGACCGGGATCTTGCGCGACCTTTGTGCGTTCCGCTACGGTCGCAGAGCACCACCGGGGCGACGTGTGGTGACGTTCTGCCCGGCATCACGTGGCGAGGGAAGGCTGTCATCACCATGCGAGACGAGCGCCATCACATCGCTATTCCGAACCGGCTAGCAACCCCACTGGCAAGCCGCGGTGTACGGCACCACTCATGTTGTCGAGGGAGCCTACATGTTGACCGATGAGCAGCTCACCACCGTCTGGAAGGCCTTCTCCCCACCCGCCTGGTGGGCGAAGTGGCAGAAAGACTACCTCGACTTCCTCTCCTGGACGCGCGACACCCCCGAGTCCGAGCTGCGCACCGAGGCCGCGCAGAAGAAGCTCTGGAACGCCCGCGCGATCACCCCCGCCGGCTATGGCGACGCCATCAACGTCGACGCACTGCTCGCCGATCCCGAGTTCGTGGACGCCATCGTCGGCCTCCGCACGCGCGCCTGGCCGTCCGACGTCGCCGCCCGGGCGGCTGCGATCCAGGGCGAGTACGAGCGTATCCTCGGCATGGCCGTCGCGCGCGCGGTCAAGCCCACGCCGCATGCCAAGCTCCAGCGGCTGTTCGGCGCGCTCGTGCCTGCCGAGCTGACGTGCGTGCTCAGCTACGGCGCCATCCGGCACGTCGCGGAGCTGCTCCTCGGTGACGCGGGCGACCCCAAGCTCGTGGCCCAGGCGAAGATGCGCGCGCGGCTCCGGGCCGTGCTCGGGCGAGAGGAGAATCTGGCCGACCACGTGCGACGCTCGACCTTCTGCTGGTGGCTTCACGAGAACTACGAGCGGCTGGCGGCCGGGCAGATGCCTCCCTGGCAAGGGAACGTGGGCGTTGACGTCGATTCCATACAGCCACCCGACGACAAGTTGCCTCTCCTCGCGGTCTGGCCGTTCGCCAGACAGTACGCGGGCCTCTTCGCCGTGCGCAACTTCACCGGCGCGTACCGCGCCGTGGTGCAGGCGGCGCAGTCAGGGCTGTCGCAGGACGACCTCGTGGTCGCCCTTCAGGGAAGCGGGAGCTTCGACAATGTCCCGACGCCGACGCTGCGCCAGCTCATCATCCGTGTCAAAGGCCTCGGGTTCATCGAGCAGCGCGACGGTCTCCTCTACGCCACGAAGGACGGCGACGAGCTGCTGGGCAACGAGCAGGCGGACATCCTCATCCGCCGCTTGTTCGAGCGCGTCTTCGGCTTCGCCCAGCTCCTCCGATACATCGATGAGCATCCAGGGGCGACCGACGAGGCCGTGGCCGGCGCTCTGCAGAAGATCTACCCCAACTGGACCACCGCGCGCGTTCCCAACGATCTCCGGAGCTGGAGCAGCTATCTCGGCCTGCTCAAGCGCGACGAGCACGGTGGCCTCCGCCTCACCGAGTATGGCTCCGCCTGGGTCGCTAGGCTGCCGAAGGATCTTCCAAAGCCTCCTGCCGAGGAGAGCATCGGCGCCGCCCCGACCGCGATCCCGACCGACGCCGCCGCGCCGCCCCCGATCCGGTACCCGGCCTTCGACGCCATCGTCGAGCGCTTCAAGGCCGATCCGGAGATCGCCGACTTCGTCTTCGACGACCGCCAGCTCGCCACCCTCCATGCCGCCTGGCGGAGCAAGCTACGCAAGCGCTTCGTGCTCCTCTCCGGCCTCTCCGGCACCGGCAAGACGGCCGTCACGCTCTGCTACTCGCGCGCCGTCTGCGAGCTGATGAGGCTCTCCGTCTCCGAGCACCGGGAAATCGTGCCTGTCTCTCCCGACTGGCAGGATCCTTCGGGGCTGCTCGGGTACTTCAACGCCCTGCACGCGGACCCCACCTTCCAGGCAGAGCCCGCGCTCCGCCTCGTCCTGCGCGCCGCCGCCGACCCGGAGCGCCCCTACTTCCTTATCCTCGACGAGATGAACCTGGCCCGCGTCGAGCGCTACTTTGCGCCCTTCCTCTCGGCCATGGAGACGGGGGAGGATCTCGTGCTCCACGCCAATGGCGCCGAGGTCAACGACGTTCCCCCGCGCGTGCCGTGGCCGGAGAACCTCCACATCGCGGGCACCGTCAACATGGACGAGACCACCCACCCCTTCAGCGACAAGGTGCTGGACCGCGCCTTCACGCTCGAGTTCTGGGACGTCGATCTCAAGCGCTTCTTCGAGCGCGCCGCGGCCAGGACGTCAGACCCGCGGCTCCCGGCGGTGGAGGAGACGCTGATTGAGCTGCACGACATCATGCGCAAGGTCCGCCGGCACTTCGGTTACCGGACGGCCCGCGAGGTCCTCGCGTTCATGCAGGCCGCCTCCGCGCTGGGCGGCGCGACGGACACGACGTTCCTTGATCAGGCCGTGTTCTCGAAGGTGCTGCCGCGCCTGCGCGGCGAGGACACTCAGGCGTTCAAGGACGCGCTCGAGGCCCTCACGGAGGTCTGCAAGCGCCGTGGCCTCAGCACCAGCGAGGCGAAGCTCGAGAGCATGAAAGACCTGCTCAAGCGCACGGGTGTGGCCCGCTTCTGGGCATGAGCCTCCAGGTCCGCGACGCAGCCGGCTCGGACGAGCACATCGTGGACGGCGTCCTGCACCTCGAAGAGGCCAGGACCTACCACATCGATGCTCCCCCGGGCGCCTGCGCGCCGCGGGCGTGGCTCGGGCTGCGGGAGCTGCCGTGGAGCGAGGAGCGCAGGGCGTTCACGCTCGACGTGGGCCAGTGGGTCGGCTCGGCGACGCTGCGGGTGGTGCACGGCACGCACGAGACGGTCGTCGCCGTCGAGGTGGCGCCGCGGGCGGAGAAGCTCTCCGAGGGGGCGTGGCTGGCGCTGCTCGCAGACCTGGAGGCATGGTCGCCGGGCCTGGCCATCGGCCTCGAGGGCGGCGGCGTCGGCGCCGTGCAGACGGAGGGCACCCCGGCGACGGTCCTGGCCGCAGCCCTGTTGCCGCTGGTGCCGGCGCTCGTCCGTGCCGTTCGCGCTATCGCAGCCGCGCCGCGGGAGGTCGCGACGGTCACGCGCGAGGACGTCCCGCTGCGTGCCGTGCGGCGAGCGGATCGGGAGACGCTCCACTGGCTGGCGAGGCACCCGGCGGCCGCGCGCGCGGTGGATCCATGGCTGCGCGCTCGCGCCGGCCTGCAGGACCCGTACGTGCCGCAGGACACTACGCGCGAGACCGTCGATCACCCGGTGAATCGCTACGTCGCCTGGCTCGTTGCGCGCGTCGGTCGCGTGCTCGGTGAGCTGGGCGGCGCGCTCGGCCGCGCCGCCGGGAATCCACAGCTGCGACCCGACACCGCGCAGTGGTGCCGTGCGCGAGCGCGCGCGGCCGCAGGTGCCGCGGACGAGCTGGCAGCCACGCTGCGCCGGACGTTTCTCGGGTCGTTGACCCCCATGCCCGCCACCGAGGCCGCCCTCCTCGCGGTGCAGGACGATCCTGTCTATGCCCGCGCCCACGCGCTGGCTCGGCCGTTCCTGTCGCCGCGATTCCGCCTGCGCGAGTCGCTGGATGGCGGTGAGGCCCCGGTGCGCCCGAGCTTCGAGCTTTACGAGCTGTGGACGCTGCTCGCCGTGAAGCGGGCGCTCGCCGCATTCCTCGATGGGTGGACGTGGACCTGGCAGCAGGGGCCCGGGAACGAGCTGCTCGCCGGCCTCGGGGGAGGCGCGGCGTTCACCGCGAGGTGTCCGATGGACGGGGCGCGGCTCGACATCCGGTACAACATGACATTCCCCGGATACTTCGCCCGGCGGACCTCGGACCCATACAGCATCTCCGGTGAGCGCCGACCAGACATCGTGATCTCGTTCGAGCCACCCGCCGGCCAGCGTTCGTGGATCTGTCTGGACGCCAAGTACCGGGTACGGCGGGAGGCGCTCGCGGATTCCTTCACCTCGCTCCACATCTACCGTGACGCGCTGCGGTGGGAGACGTTCGGCGGCGCATGCCGCGGCGGGCTGCTCCTCGTTCCGGCGATCGAGCCGGAATGTCAGCCCTGGTTCGCGAGCGAGTTCCGCGAGCGATTCGGAATAGGTGCCTGGCGGCTGACGCCGGGGGAGCCGCCGGACCTCGCGCTGGCGAAGCTCATCGTCGCCATAGTAGCTGGAGCCGCCAGAGCATAGGTGCCAGCGGCGGGGGCGTCCCCTCGCAATGCATTATTGCCGCGTGGTTACGCAGGACAACAGCCTTTCTGGCGGCAGATGCCCGCCGACCCTCACTGAGTGCCTTCGGCCGCGAGCGCCGCGCGCACCGCCGGCCGCGCCGAGATCCGCTCCACGTACGCCCCCAGCGCCTCCGGCAGCTCCACCCGCAGCAAATACCGATACGTCCGCAGCGCGAAGTACGCATACGCATCGACCACAGTAAACGCCTCTCCATTGAAGAACGCCCGCTCCCCGAGCGCCTCCGCGAGCAGCCCCACGCGCTCTCCCAGCCGCTGCGCCGCCCACCTCTTCGACTCCTCGCTCACGTTGGGCATCAACGTGAACGGCGCGAACCCCTTGTGCAGCTCGGTCGCGATGAACTGCAGCCGCTCGTCGAACCGAACGCGCACCAGATCGCCGCGCTCCGGCGCGAGCCTCGCCTCCGGCCACCTGTCGGCGATGTACTGCAGCAACACCGCCGTCTCCGTCAGCAAATTCCCATCCGGCAGCAGCAGCGCGGGCACATACCCCTTGGGATTCACGCTCCCAAAATCGCCCCCATCCGCGGTCTTCTTCGTCCTCAAGTCGACGCGAACGAGCTCGAACTCCGCGCCCGCCTCCCGCAGCGCGATGTGCGGCGCGAGCGAGCACACCCCGGGTGTATAGAAAAGCTTCATCGTCTTGGTCATGCCCGCAGTCTACGCCGCCCCCGCCCTTGAACAATCCCTCCCGATTGATCACTCTGTCCACCGCCATGAACAGCCGCCCCGACTTCGCCGCCATCGAGGCCTTCGCCCGCGTCGCCGAGACCGGCACCTTCCGCGCCGCCGCCCTCGCCCTGTCCGCCCCGGTGTCGACCGTCAGCGTCCAGGTCCGTCGCCTCGAGCAGCGCCTCGGCGCCCGGCTCCTGGAGCGCACGACGCGCCGCGTCCGCCTCACCGACGAGGGCCGCGAGTACCTCGAGAAGGTGCGCGCCGGCCTCGACGCGCTCGCCGAGGCGGAGCGCGCACTCTCGTCGCTCCACGGCGAACCCCGCGGGCGCCTGCGGGTCGCCGCGCCCGTCGAGCTCGGGCAGGCGGTGCTCGGCCGTGTGCTCGGCCGCTACGCGAAGGAGCAGCCGGGCGTCGCCGTCGAGGTCGAGCTCACCTCGGAGCGCGTCGAGCCGGTGCGCGACGGCTTCGACGTCGTGATCCAGATCGAGCCGTCCGACAGCGCGTCGCTCGTCGCGCGCAAGCTCGGCGCGCCGTCGCGGCGCCGCCTCGTCGCCAGCGCGGACTACCTCGCGTGCCACGGCGCCCCGGCGCACCCGCGCGAGCTCTCGCGGCACACGTGCCTCGTGATGGGCACCCGGCGCGAGGCGGCGACGTGGCGCTTCACCCGCGGCGGCGCGACGTCATCCATCGTGCACCGCCACGCCACCGCGAACAGCTGGGCGCTGCTGCGCGACCTCGCCGTCGCCGGCTGCGGGATCGGCTGCCTGCCGGACTACCTCGCCGCGCCCGCGATCTCCGAGGGAAAGGTCGAGGAGGTGCTCCCAGCGTACATGATGCCCGCCGAGCAGCTGTACGCGGTATATCCCCGCGGCCGCCACGTGCCGGCGCGCGTGAGCAGCTTCGTCGCGGCGCTGCGGAGCTTCCTTGAGGTGTGGCCCGGCTGCCTGCCCAAGCCGCCTCCGCGGCCTTCCGCGGCCCGCGCGTGAGGACGGGCCGCGCGCGCTCCAGCCGCACCGGAAGGCGTGATCGCGCCTCTGCTACACTCGGTGCAGCGCACCCGGACGGCGCCGCGAGCGCGGAGGCGACATGACGGACGAGTCTGCGGCACGAGCGGCCGAGAAGGCCGCGTTCTTCATCCCGGAGAACGAGCGCGAGGCCTCGCGTGAGGAGCTCTCGAGCCCGACGGGGAAGTACAGGCTCGTGGTGTCGAGCTTCTCGACCGGACGTGGCACCTGGGACTACGCCCAGGGCAAGGTCTACAGGGCCGGCTCCCTCGACCCCGTCGCCGTCGTGCACAGGAACCACGATTCATTCCCTTTCCTCTTCGTCGAGGCGCATCCGAACGGCCACGACTACCTCGTGTGCGGCGAGGACTACCAGGGCCAGACCGTGGTGGAGCTCGACACGGGAAAGCGCCGCGATCACCTGCCGGACGAGGCGAAGGAGGGGATCGGCTTCTGCTGGACGGACATCCGCTTCGAGCCGTCGGCCGCGACGCTCGTCGTCGAAGGATGCATCTGGGCGTGCCCGTACGAGCTCCGCTTCTTCGACTTCTCGGACCCGATGTCCGGGTGGCCCGAGATCGAGGCGACCGCAACGATCGACGCCGATCGGCGCCCACCGACGTTCAACGCCGACGGGACCATCCTCTGCTACCAGTCGGCGTCCGACGACGAGGCCAGCGCCGACGCTGCCGAGACGCCGCTCGCCGCGACCCAGACGTTCCGGCGCGATGGCCTGAAGCTCGTCCTCCAGGGCGCGTGGGTCTCCGAGAAGGAGCAGGCGAGGCGCAAGGCCATGGAGGAAGCAAACAAGAGGTACGAGGCGTGGCTCGCGAACTTCCGCGCGACCGATCCGCTGTACCTCGCGGTCGCCGAGGCCGTCAGCGATCCGGCCTTCTCTCCGGAGGACCACATCGGGATCGGAGTCACCTATGAGGGATGGTGTCCGGATTTCAAGGCCCAGGAGCGGCGCATTACCCGCCGTATCGCGAAGCGGGGTACGAGCCGCTACACGATCGACATCGAGTGGGGTGCGGAGACGGGCCCGGTCAAGCTCGTCGTCTACAAGGACGGCAATCACGCGGAGAACAGGTTCTTCGAGCACTCCGTCGCTGGAATGCGCGACGCGCTCGCCCACGCGAGGTCCTTGATCGCGAGCGAGGCGGGGCCCGCGGACGGCTGACGGGCCCCGGCCGACATCGCCACGGAGGCGGCACCGCCACGGTCCGTCATGCGCCAGGCGGCGCGCCGTGGCCTCCCGTTCGCTCGCGTATCCAGCGGGACACGAGCGGGATCTCGAACCGATCGCCATCGCGCCCTTCAACCACATGGTACCGCTGCAACCGGCGCAGCGACGAGCGCGTCAGCTCGTCCATCGGTGGCAACGGGCGCCCCTGCGCGAGCGCCCGCAACCAGGCCTGCCCGGCGGCGACCTCGTCAGGAGCCGTGCCGGTCGTCTCCTCCCATACGTTCGCGAAGTAGATCGTGCCCGACGCGAGCGCTTCGCCGACGGCCTCTTCGAGTCGCGCGAGGTCGATCCTGCGCACGCCGTGCCGGTTCGCCACCCTGACCATCGCCTCTCCGAGGAGCTGCACGAGGTAGGGCTGGCAGGAGGTCATCTCGATGACCGTGTCGACGACCTCCACGTCGTACGTCAGGTTGAACGCCGGATCCGGATCCAGGAGCAGCTCGCGCGCCTCCTCCCGGTCGAGGTAGAGGATCTCCACGGGACGGGCGTTGATGAAGTAGCTCGTCCACTGCGGCCCCAGCTCCTCGAGCGTCTGCGCGCCGCACAGGATGAAGCCGAGCTCCTCCCGGTGCTGGGCGAGGTGGCGAAGCTCGTCGAAGAGAGGCAGGCCGACCTTGCCCCGCGCCATGGCCTCACCCAGCTTCTCGAACTCGTCGAGGCAGAAGAGCAGGCGTCGCTGTCCGAGCAGCGGGCGGAGGCCATCGAGCCAGTCTTCCAGCGCAGGGTAGGGGCTCGCGCGGAACGTCGCGCGCTCCGCGGCCGGCGCCTCGAGGCCGCGGCTGCGAAGGTCTCGGATCGCTGCACGGACGAGGCCGAAGCAGAAATCGCCTTCGCTGCTCGTCATCGCCTGGCTCTGCAGGTCGACATAGACCGGCACGAGGTCCTCGGGAAGTAGACGCGAGAGGTTGAGGAGGAAGGAGCTCTTGCCGCACCGTCGTGGGCCGTGGAGCACGAGGGTCGGTCGGCCCTGGCCGCGGGCCGTGTGGACGACATCCGCCGCGAGGCGCCGGCGTCCTTTGAACAGGTGGTGGCGATCGGCGCGTATCGGGTTGCCGGTCTGGAACGGCTGGACGATCTCGACGCGTCCAGCCGACGCCAGCTGTGCCTCGATGCCCTCTCGAAGTGTCGATCGCCAGTGGTCGAGCACCCGGCGCCACTCGGCGCTGTCTGCCTCGCCGAGGCCTAACCCCGAGGCGCGCTCGTGCAGCCGCTCGACGCGAGCGATGGCGTGTTCCAGGCCGCGCTCACGCTGGACGGGGAGGTCCTCGTCGAGCGCGGCGCGCACGTCCGACGCGATCTCCGTCAGGGCGGGGAGGAGCTCGGCGAGCTCCCGCGAAAGGAGCGAGGAGGCCTCACCGGCGTCCGCGTCGGAGAGATACACCTGGGGAGGCAGAAAAAATAGCAGCACGTCGCTGCCATCCTTACGCATCTTCGCGATGCCGGCCGCGTCCTTCACGGCGAGCAACCACCGCCTCACAAGACGATTCCGCTCCGCGCTGTCGAGGGCAGCGATGGCATCCACGATCGCTGTTGCCACGGAGCCCAACGTCCGCCAGTAGCACCAGGGCGCACGGATGCATGCGGCGCTCTCGATGCTCTTCAATGTGCTCCACGGATCGGCCTGGCACGCGATGGTCAGGATCCTCCCATGCCCGGGGATGGGGAGCGGCGCGAGCTCGAGCGCGAAGGGCGGCATCGTGTCGAGCCAGCGGATGAGCGTACCGGGCGAGGCCTGCCGGGCGCGGTGCGCGCGTATCGCGGCTTCCGCAGCGAGCAGGAGCAGATCAGGCAGGACGCGGGTGTAGCCGACGAGGACGGCTGGCATCGCGAGCAGCGCCCAATAGCCATGGCTTGAGCCCAGCATCACACACCCGGCTCCGCCGAGGAGGAGCCAGCGGAGGCTGCGTGTCTGGGGGAGGGAGAACAAGAAGAACTCAATCCCTTTCAGGCCGTGCTCGATCGTGACCTGGAACAGATCCTTCAAGTCGTCCACGTCGACGCCGCTGCGCATCGGGGCCAGCGCATACCCGAACAGGTACGCCATCACGAGCAGGTGCTCGAGCGGAGCGGCGGCAGCGACGACCAAGAACCCGCCGACGAACGGAACGAACGCGCCCCCCACGAGGCCCACGAGCGCGCTCCTCCACACGGCTCCCGTGAAACCCAGGACGTCGACGCGCTCAACTGAGCGCAGCAGAAAATGCAAGCTCCCGGCGACGGCGAGCAACGTGCCAAACAGGACACTCATCGTGGGCGCCGCCAGCGCGATGACCCATTCGGCGAGCAGGAGATGGAAGAGCCCGGCCGTCCCGGCGATGCCGCCCATCAGGTGAGCGAGGATCCGTGACTCTCGCGAGCCGTGAGGTTCTTCGATCGCGGTCCGTGGTTCTCGCGAGCGGCGAGGTTCCTCGATCGCGGTCCGTGATTTTCGCGAGCGGCGAGGTTCTTCGATCGTGGACAGCAAGAGCGCGAACGCGGTGGGGAAGCCAGCGAACGCCGCCGGGACGGGATCCTTGACGACCATCCAGAACCCGAACACAACCGCTGATGACATGCCTCCGATGAGGATGGCCCGGCCTGCCTTGAGCCATCCTCGGCGCCAGGTCCGCTCGCCGACGAGCGCAATGAGCCCGAGGGCCGCGAACGTGACTCCCGTCGCGGGCAACGTGCCTGGTGGGATGCTCCGAGCGATATTGTCGAGCGCGACTCCTGCGGTCGACGGCGACCACAGATAGATCCACGCGCAGAGGGGTGGTAGGATCAGCCCGAGCGAGGCGCAAACCCCGCCGCACCCAAAGCTCGCCAGCAGCACGGCGAAGGCGAGGACCAGGTACCTTGGTCCCGCGAGCGCGACCGTCTCGATGGCGAGCGGCAGCGTCGATACAGCCAGCAGGAGCGCGTACTGCGCCAGCAGGCGGCTCGCTCGGGTGCCCGGCTTCGTCCTCACCCACAGGACGTGCCGGAGAGAGGTGTCCTTCGGCTCGTCCTCGTTCCCCGTCTTATCGCCCTCGCGGCCGTCCACCACCTCCGGCGGCGCCCATTCATCCAGCCGCTCCTGAAGCTTCCTCGGGCAGAAGAACGCCCAGTACCAGAGCTCCCACGTCTCGCGCAGGAACGTCCTCATCGCTGCTCTCGCACGAACGCGGCGAACGCGCTGCTGAACACGCCGCCTCCGGGGCGGAGCAATCCGAGGCGCTTCAGGTCGTCGACGGCGCTGGTCGAGGCCACGTATCCCTTCGCCCCGCTCGCGCACCGGACGGCGCTCTGCTCCGCGGGCGTCAGGTTGCTCCACAGCTCGCGGAAGCGATCGGCGGTCTGAACCCGGAAGGCGTCGCGTGTCGCCTGGTGATCCCGGTGCTGCCACAGCAGCGCGCCCGCCATTTGCACGTAGTAGGGGAAGCCGCCTGCAAGCTCGTCGATGAGCGCCATGTCCGCGGTGCTGGGAACCGTGTCGCCCCGGGCGAAGCCGCTGCGTACGAGCGGCTCCCACTCGGGCTCCGGCAGGGCACCCAGCGTCGCCACGCTGAAGATGTTGCCGAAGGGCGACGTCAGCCCGCAATGGGCGTAGACCTCCGCGAGAGGGCGCCGCGTCGTGAGCACCAGCGCGAAGTAGCCGGCGGTGGCCTTGGCACGGAAGTCCTCACCCCAGTCCTGGAACCGATCGAGCCGAGAGCCGATGCACTCCAGCTCGTCGATCAGCACCAGCAGCCGCACGCCTCGGTCTCGCAGCTCCGCCAGCCCGTCGTCGACCGCGAAGCCATCGCCGTTCTGCTCGCTTTGCCAGGGGGCCCGCCCCGTCTGCGACGCGATGCCCCGGCGGAGCCCGTCCAGGATCCCCGCCGGCGTGTGCAGCTGCCTGGCCTGTAAATCGAGCAGGACCACGACGGGAGACTGCGCGGGCGTGCAGAACTCTTGAATGCGCTCCTTGATGTAGCGGAGCAAGGAGCTCTTGCCGCTGCGGTGCAGCCCCACGATCGAGATCGATTGCGCGGAGATACCGCCGATGCGGGCCCTGACGTCGGCGATCTGCGCGCGGCGCCCGGCGAAGCGCTCGGGCGGTACTGGTGTGCCATACTCGAAGCCATGGATGCCCTGCCGAGTGCGGGAAACGGACGGATCTCCCCCCTGGATCTGCGCGATCGTGCCGCGTACGGCGCGGGTCACGAGCTCCCAGGCATCGTCGTGATCCTGGAAGCGCGTGACGGGCTTCGATGGCTCGGGCAACATGGTCAGCTGCGCGACGGGCTCGAGGTCGTGGGCGCAGGATCGAAGGAGGACGGGCACGACGTGGATCCCCTGCGCTGCCTGTAGGGAGAGGGCATGATCCATCTCGGTGCGGCAGCGCGCGGACGCGAAGAAGTCGGCGCTGAGCAGGAGCAAGACGACCTGGGCCGCCGCCCGCTTCTCCTCGAGCGCGTGCGCCACGCTGTCGCCGGCCTCGACGCTGCTGGACGAGGTGATGCGGACGTGACCCTGACGCTCCAGGCCAGCGAGGTGCCTGGAGAGCTCGCGGAACAGCTCCCCGTCCTCGGGGGCATAGGAGACGTAGAGGTCCACAGGCATCGGAGGGGCTGTCCCGCAGGGTACAGCGCCGTGGAGGCGTGTCCAGACTCGACGCGTGCTTGCTCGCGGCGAGATCGGCGAGGGCGTCGCTCGCGGGAGGGAGGCGCGCGGAACGCCCTCCCGTGCGGTCAGCGTTTCGACCTGGAGAGCCCGCACCACACCGCGCCCGGCGGAGCGCTCGCGCGACGGCGCACACTGCGATCTGAAGACCTGGCGCGAGCTCCACGGCACGAGCGCTCTGACGACCCGGCGAGCGCTCGATGGCGGCAAGGGCACGACCCGGAGCTCCCGTGACGCTGCTTGACGTGCCGGGGGCAACATAGTAGAGGCACAATGCGGCGCGCTGGCGACCTTCGCCGACCCTGTCTGCAGCCGCACCCCTACAATCCCGAACCGCTGGAGCCACGATGCACCAGGAAGAAGACATTTTCGTTGTCGTTGTGAATCACGAGGAGCAGTACTCGATCTGGCCCGCTTCGAGGGAGCTTCCTCCTGGCTGGCGGGATGAGGGCACGAAGGGCACCAAGGCCGATTGCCTCGCCCATATCGAGCAGATCTGGACGGATATGCGTCCCCTCAGCCTGCGCAAGCAGATGGACGCCGCGGCGGCGGCGGCCGACGGCGGCTGAACCTCCGCGCGGCGCCCCCCGGCGCCGCAGACACCCGGCGTTCGCCGCTCATTTCCCGCTCGGATTTCCCGCTCAGGGTGCACGCGCGAACCTGCCCCGAACCGACCCGCTCGCGCTCGGCTCGCAGCGCGGCGCGGACCGTCATTCCACAAAAAGCCTCCGAATGACCGGTCGGATCCGGGAACGCCGGCTGATCCCGGTGCCGCGGGCGACCGGCTCGGACGGGCGGACGCGGGCATTCGGTCATGCCGCCGCCATCCCCTTCATCGCCTTGGTCGCCTTCGTCTTCCTTATCGTCCATTGGCGTGTTGGTGCACGAGTACACGAGCGTGGCGCGATCTGTCAATCGGTGTCGCGTTTTGTCAATCGCACCCCCGTCAGGTGATGCGCTATACATGTCGGCGATGACGTTACTTTGGGCCGAACCGCTTTCCGCGAGCAGGAGCTCGGATCGCCGAGCCTGAGTCGGTCTCCCGACCTCGCACGCGCAGCGCGCTGGCCCCCTGAGCCTGGATCGTCCGAGGTTCCTGGACGTCGACGCTCAGTCCATCGGTCTCCTCCCGGCGGCGCGGCGCTCGTCACGGGCGCAGAGAGCGCCTCGTGGCGCGCGCGGCGGCCCGACGAGCCACCGCGGCTCACGCTGAGATTTTGCTGTGAGGCAAGAACGCCTCACGAGCGGCAATCTGTCGTCATAAAGGAGCAATCTGACGCCATTGAAGAATCAGCCTATCGCCGGTCTTGATAAAGGATGGCGTCCGGCGTCGATCATGACGTTGAAATGTCACACCTTTGCCTGATAACGAATGCTAGAGTCCAGCTGATCAACTCTCGTTAGCGCGCGTCAGGATCGGAGGATGACGGGCGGCGTGAACGATCACATCGATCATCGATCGTCGCGCCGCCATCGGCCTCGTGATCGAGATCAGGTAGCGGGAGCAAACGAGCGGTGACGCGCCGATGGACGTCGTCCTCCAGGGCGCCGCGCCGCGGCGGCCCCGCGCCTGCCCGCGGCGTGGCGACGCGCTGGCGCCGGGCAGCACCCGGGTCCTTCGATTCCCTTGCGAAAGAGAGCAACACCATGACCATCTTCGAGGCGCGCGAGTCGAACGTCCGGCTGTATTGCCGCAAGTTTCCGGTCGTGTTCAGCCGCGCCCGCGGCTCGGAGGTGTTCGACACCGCGGGCAAGCGCTACATCGACTTCCTCTGCGGCGCCGGCGCGCTGAACTACGGGCACAACAACGAGCACATCAAGCGCCGGCTGATCGATTACCTGAGCTCCGACGGCATCGTCCACGCGCTGGACACCCACACCGTCGCGAAGCGGGAGTTCCTCGAGCAGCTCCAGCACACGATCCTCCAGCCGCGGCAGCTCGACTACAAGGTCCAGTTCTGCGGCCCCACCGGCACGAACAGCGTGGAGGCCGCGCTCAAGCTCGCGCGCAAGGTGACCGGGCGCGCGGGCGTGTTCGCCTTCACGGGCGCCTTCCACGGCATGACGCTCGGCAGCGCCTCCATCAGCTCCGGCCGGCAGGTCCGCGCCAGCGCGGGGATCCCCCTGGCGAACACGACGTTCATCCCGTACCAGGACGGACCCAGGGGGCCGTTCGACTCGCTCGCTTACATGGAGCGCCTCCTCGAGGACCCATCCTCCGGCGTCGAGCTGCCGGCCGCGGTGTTCGTGGAGACCGTCCAGATGGACGGAGGGGTCTATGTCGCCTCGCCCGAGTGGCTCAAGGCGCTGCGTCAGCTCACGCAGAAGCACGGCGTCCTGCTCGTCTGCGACGACATCCAGGTCGGCTGCGGGCGCGCCGGGAGCTTCTTCTCCTTCGAGCGCGCCGGCATCACGCCGGACCTGGTGACGCTCTCCAAATCGATCAGCGGCTACGGGTTCCCCATGGCGCTGCTCCTGATCAGGCCCGAGCTCGATCAATGGCGCCCCGGCGAGCACACCGGCACCTTCCGCGGCAACCAGATCGCGATCCTGGGGGCCACGGCGGCGCTCGATTTCTGGAAGGACGGGGCGTTCGAGTCCAGCATCCAGAAGAATGGTCAGCTCCTGTCCCGGATCCTCCGCGAGCGGGTGGCGCCCGGCGGCGCCGTGCGCGGGATCGGCATGGTCTACGGCATCGACCTCGCCCAGGAAGGGGGCTTCGAGCGGGCCCGGCAGGTGCAGGCGCGGTGCTTCGATCAAGGCCTGATCATCGAGCTGTGCGGACGCAACGACACCGTGCTGAAGGTCCTGCCCCCGCTGACCACCGGGGCAGCGCAGCTCGAGGAGGGCTGCGCCATCCTCCAGGAGGCGCTGCGCGCGGGGTGAGCCCCCGCGCCCTCCTCCCTGTCGCGACGTCTCCCCGAAGCAGGTCAGCGCAGCGTACCCGATGAGAGAGAGCCCCCGAATGAGCCGCAGCGATGTCACCTTCCGCCCCGAGGACGTCGGCACCCTAGTGGACGTGCTGAAGCAGCGCGCCGCGCGCCAGCCCGACAGGACGGCTTACATCTTCCTCTCGGACAAGGGGCGCCGCGAAGACCGCCTGACCTACGCCGAGCTGGATCGCGAGGCGCGCAAGATGGCCGCGTTCCTGCTCGGGCTGGGCGCGCCGGGGGACCGCGTCGTCCTGCTTTATCCGCCGGGGCTCGAGTACATCGTCGCGTTCATGGGCTGCCTGTATGCGGGCATGATCGCGGTCCCGCTCTATCCGCCCCGGCGCAACCAGAAGATCTTCCGGGTCCAGGAGATCTTCAAGAACGCGAGCCCCATCGCCGCCGTCACCTGCGCGAGCCTCTACGAGACCGTCTCGGAGTTCATGAGCTCCTCGGCCGGAGCTGCAGGGCTGCGCGTGTATTCCACGACCGGGCTGCCAGGGCAGGGAGACGCCGAGTTGCCCGAGGTGAAGGCCCACGATCTCGCCTTCCTGCAATACACCTCGGGCTCCACCGGCGCCCCCAAGGGCGTCATGGTCGGGCACGGCAACCTGATGGCCAACGAACGCGCCATCCGCGGCGCCTTCCGCACCTCCGAGGAGGACGTGTTCGTCAACTGGCTGCCCTTGTTCCACGACATGGGGCTCATCGCCAACGTCCTGCAGCCTCTCTACGTGGGGTTCCCCTCCGTGCTGATGTCGCCCCTCGACTTCGTGCAGAACCCGATGCGCTGGCTGGAGGCCATCACGAAGTACGGGGGCACCGTCGGCGGCGCGCCGAACTTCGCCTACAACCTGTGCGTCGAGAAGATCTCACCCGAGAAGCTGGCGACGCTCGACCTGAGGAGCTGGCGAATCGCCTACAACGGCGCGGAGCCCATCCGCGCGGAGACGCTGGAGCGCTTCGCCACGAAGTTCGCCGCCGCCGGCTTCGCGCCTCAGGCCTTCTATTGCTGCTACGGCATGGCCGAGGCCACCCTCATGGTCACCGGCGGCGATCTGTCCGCCGTGCCCGTCGTGCGCACGTTCGACAAGGCAGCCCTCGCGGCGCGCAGCGCGAGGCCGCCCGAGCGGGACGGCAGCGCGGCCGCGCTGGTGGGCTGCGGCAGCGCCCCCGAGGGCCACCGCGTGTGCATCGTGGAGCCGGCGAGTCGGCGCGCCCTGCCCGACGGCGAGGTGGGCGAGATCTGGATCGCCGGCCCGAGCGTGGCGGGGGGCTACTGGGAGCGCCCTGACCTCAGCCGGGAGACGTTCGAGGCGACGACCGAGGGCGGCGAGGGGCCCTTCCTGCGCAGCGGCGATCTCGGCTTCTTCCACGGCGGGGAGCTCTACGTGGCCGGCCGCATGAAGGACACGATCATCCTCCGCGGCCGCAATCTCTACCCGCAGGACATCGAGGCGGTCGTCTCCACCAGCCATCCGGCGCTGAAGCCTTACTCCGCCGCGGCGTTCGGCGTCGAGGTGGACGGCGAGGAGCGCGTCGTGGTGGTGCAGGAGGTGGCGCGCGGGTCGAAGAGCACGGCGTGGAGCGAGGTCTTCCCCGCCATCCACCAAGCCGTGGCCGAGTCGCACGATCTCGCGCTCCACGCCGTGGTGCTCATCCCCCCGGGCGCCTTGCCCCTGACGAGCAGCGGCAAGGTCCAGCGCCACGCGGCCCGCGCGCGGTTCCTGGAAGGGAGCCTGGACGTGGTGGCGCGCTCCGGCGCCCTGGGCGCGGAGCACCCGGAGGAGCGCGCGGAACGCCCGGAGGCGCGTGCGGAGGGCACGGAGGAGCGCGCGGAGCGCCCGGAGGAGCGCGCTGGAACGCCGCCGGAGGGCGAGCCCCCGCCGGAGGGCGGGTCCGCCAGGCACGACGTCGGCCATCTCCAGGAGGTCGTGCTGCGGCTCGTCGCCGCGGCGCTCAAGGTGAACCCGGGCGACCTCGACGTGAGCCGCCCCCTGGCCCAGTACGGCCTCAGCTCGAAGGCGGCCGTCGCGCTGACGGGTGACCTGGAAAACGAGCTGAAGGTCTCCGTCTCGCCCACGCTCGTTTACGACCACCCCACGATCGCGCAGCTCGCCCACGCCCTCGCCGGCGGGGGCGCGCCGGAGCCCGCGCGCACGACGCAGCGGGCGCCGGTGCGCCCGGACGGCCGCCAGGAGCCCGTGGCCATCGTCGGGATCGGCTGCCGGTTCCCGGGCGCGAGCGGGCCGGAGGCCTTCTGGGAGCTGCTCCAGAAGGGCGGCGACGCCATCCGCGCGCTGCCGCCGGAGCGCCGGGCGCTGCTCGGCCTGCGCGAGGACGGCGAGCCGCTCTGGGGAGGGTACCTCGACGGCATCGAGCTCTTCGATCCGGAGCACTTCGGCATCTCGCCGCGCGAGGCCGACGCCATCGATCCGCAGCAGCGGCTGGTGCTGGAGGTGGCGCAGGAAGCGCTGCACTTCGCCGGCATCGCCCCCTCGCGGCTCGCCGGCAGCCTGACGGGCGTGTTCATGGGGGTGAGCACCCACGATTACGAGCGGCTCGCGGCGGGGTCCACGGCGGGCGCCTTCGCCGCGGCCGGCAGCGCCGCCAGCGTCGTCGCCAACCGCCTGTCCTACACGCTCGACCTGCGCGGCCCCAGCGTCGTCGTGGACACGGCCTGCTCCTCCTCGCTCGTCGCGGTGCACTACGCCTGCCGCAGCCTGGAGTCCGGCGAGTGCGACGTCGCCATCGCCGGGGGCGTCAACGTGCTCCTCGACCCGGGCGTCACCCGGGCCATGATCGACGGACACTTCATGGCGCCCGACGGGCGCTGCAAGACGTTCGACGCGAGCGCGGACGGCTACGTGCGGAGCGAGGGCTGCGGCGTCGTCGTGCTCAAGCGCCTGCGCGACGCCCAGCGCGACGGCGACCCCGTGCTGGCGGTGATCCGCGGCTCCGCGCTGCACCAGGACGGCCGGAGCAACGGGCTCCACGCCCCGAACGGCCCCGCCCAGGAGGCCGTGATCCGCGCCGCCCTCGACCGCGCCGGCGTCGCGCCCGCCCAGATCCAGTACGTGGAGGCCCACGGCACCGGCACGGCGCTCGGCGATCCGATCGAGTTCGGCGCGATCAGGAACGCGCTGGGCCGGGATCGCGGCCCCGAGGCTCGCTGCGGCGTCGGCTCCGTGAAGACCAACCTGGGCCACATGGAAGCCGCGGCCGGCATCGGCGGGCTCCTCAAGGTGGTCAACGCGCTCGGGCACCGCGAGCTCCCCGGCAACCTCTTCTTGCGGCAGCTCAACCCGCACATCTCGCTCGAGGGCGGCTTCTTCATCCCCACCCGCGCCGTGCCCTGGGAAACGGGGGAACCGACCGGCGCGCCCCGCCTCGCGGGCGTCAGCTCGTTCGGGTTCGGCGGCACCATCGCCCACGTGATCCTGGAGCAGGCCCCGGCCGACGCCGCGCCCCGCGAGGTGGATCTCCCGGACGCACGCCGCGCCGCGCGGCGGCCCGTTCACCTCCTGCCGCTCTCGGCCAGGAGCGACGCGGCCCTGCGCGAGCTGGCCGGGCGCTGCAAGGACCACCTCGCGCGCCACCCGGAGGTCGACGTGGCCGACTTCTGCCACACCCTCGCGGTGGGCCGCGACGTCCACGAGCTCCGGCTCGCCGTGAGCGCCAGGGACGCCGGGGAGCTCTGCCGTCACCTCGAGGGGTACCTCGACGGCGCCGTGACGCCGGCGGTGAAGGTCGGCCGCGCGAGGCGGCGGCCTCGCGTCGCGTTCCTCTTCTCGGGGCATGGCGCGCAGTACGCCGGCATGGGCCGCGCCCTCTACGAGACGTTGCCCCCGGTCCGCGCCACCCTCGACCGCTGCGACGCCTTCGTCCGCGAGCGTCTCGGCTGCTCGCTGATCTCCGTGCTCTATCCGGAGGGCGAGCCCGACGGGCGGCTTCACCAGCCGCAGCTCGCGCAGGTAGCGCTCTTCTCGCTGCAGGTCGCGCTCGCCGAGCTCCTGATGTCCTGGGGGATCTCGCCGGACGCGGTGATGGGCCACAGCCTGGGCGAGTTCGCGGCCGCGTGCGCCGCCGGCGTCTTCGACCTGGAAGACGGCCTGCGCCTGGTCCTCGAGCGCGGGCGGCTCCTGCAGTCGGTCTCCGCCGGCGGCGGCATGGTGACCGTGTACGCCTCCGAGGCCGAGGTGGAGCAGCACCTGACGTCGACGCCTGCGGTGAGCGTGGCGGCCGTCAACTCGCCCCAGAACACGCTGGTGTCTGGGCCGGTGGACGCGCTGGAGCGCCTCATGACGCGGCTCGACTCGGCCGGCGTCCGCAACCGCCGGACCAACGTGAACCTGGCCTTCCACTCGGCCATGGTCGAGCCCATCCTCGACGAGTTCGAGCGGATCGCCGCCTCCGTTCACCACCGGGCGCCGCGTGTGCTGTTCGGCTCGACGTTGACCGGCCGGCCGCTGGAAGGGGCGCCCAGCGCCCGGTACTGGCGCGCTCAGCTGCGGCAGAAGGTGCGCTTCACCGAGGGGCTCGCCAGCCTGCGCGCCGCCGGCTGCGAGGTGTTCGTGGAGATCGGCCCGCGCCAGGTGCTGACGGGCCTCGCGGACGAGGCGCTCGGCGGCGGCGTCTCGTGTTTCCCCATGCTGAAGGCCGACGTCCCCGAGTGGGACACGCTGACCGAGATGCTCGCCGGGCTCCACGTCGCCGGCGTCCGGGTGGACTTCGAGCGCGCCGGTCGCAGCGAGGGGCTCCGTCGTGTTCCCGGGCTGCCGTCGCCCGCGCTGGAGCGCAGGCGCTGCTGGTTCGACGACGCGGCGCCGCGGTCGGCCGGCGACGTCGGCGCGGCGCGCGCGACCGCGAGGCTCCCCGGCGTCGAGGTCGCGCGCAGCGCCGCGGCTCTCTCGCCGGCGCCGGCCGCGGCGCCCGAAGGCCGCGCCGCCGACGTCCTGGAGCAGCTCACGATCGTGGTGGCCAGGCTGCTCAAGACATCTCCCGAGCGGCTGGATCCCGACCGGCCGCTCCTGGAGATCGGCGCCGATTCGCTGATGCTGATGGACGCGATCCGCGCCGTCCGGGACCACTTCGGCGTCGTGATCACCGTGCGGCAGGTGTTCAAGGAGCTGCCCACGCTGTCGGCGATCGCGAGCTACGTCGACGGGTGCATGCCGCCGCCTGCGCCGGCGGCCCATGCCGCCCCCGCTCCGTCGCACGGCGCGGGAGTGAACGGCGCGGGAGCAAACGGCGCAGGCGTGAACGGCGCAGGCGTGAACGGCGCAGGCGTGAACGGCGCAGGCGTGCACCCGGCGCCGATCGCGCTGGTCCAGCCGGCAGGCGAGGGCACCGCCGCCGTCGTGGCGCGTTTGATGGACCAGCACACCCAGGTCATCACCATGGCCTTGCAGCTGCTGGGCGCTCCCCAGGCGGCGCAGCCGGCGGCACCCGTCCAGATGGCCGCCCCGCAGGCCCTCGCGGCGCTGGCCTCGCCAGCTGCCCTGGCCGCCGCGAGCCCCGCCGTCTCCCGGTCACCGGTGCCGCCCCTCGCGCCGCGCGCGGCCGGAGCCGCCGCCGAGGCGCGCCCCGCGCAGGACCAGAAGCGCAGCTACACCGCGTTCGGCCCCTACAACCCCGCCAAGGCCACCGCGCACACGAAGCTCGGCGAAGGCGACACGCAGGAGCGCCACCTGCGCGCGCTTTCGGCTCGTTACACCGCGAAGACGGGCAAATCCAAGGCGCTCACCCAGCAGTACCGCGCCGTGCTCGCGGACAACCGCGCGTCGGCGGGGTTCCGCTTCAGCACCAAGGAGATGGTGTATCCCATCGCCGCCGAGCGCCTCGAGGGCCCCTATGTCTGGGACCTCGACGGCAATCGCTACGTCGACGTGGCGATGGGCTTCGGCGTGAGCCTGCTCGGCCACAACCCGCCCATCGTGAGCCAGGCCATCACCCGCCAGCTACAGGCGGGCGGCATCGAGCTCGGCCCCCGCTCGCGGTACGCCGGCGAGGTCGCCGCCCTCGTCTGCGAGCTCACCGGCGTCGAGCGCGCCGCCTTCTGCACCTCGGGCACCGAGGCCGTGATGACCGCGCTGCGCATCGCGCGCACGGCCACCGGCCGCCGCAAGATCGCCATGTTCGGCGTCTCGTACCACGGCCACTTCGACACGGTGCTGGCCCGCCCCTCGGGCCGGCCCGGCGAGCCCAGCCTCCCCATCGCGCCCGGCGTGCCGGACGAGCTGGTGAAGGACACGATCGTCCTGGAGTACGGCGATTTCAGCGAGCTGGAGCGGCTCCGCGCGATCGGGGGCGAGCTCGCGGCGGTGCTCGTGGAGCCCGTGCAGAGCCGCCGGCCCGGGCTGCAGCCCGGCCGCTTCCTGAAGGAGCTGCGCGCCGTCACGCAGGAGCTCGGCATCGTCCTCATCTTCGACGAGATGGTCACGGGCTTCCGGGTGCACCCGGGCGGCGCCCAGGCCTACTTCGGTGTCCGCGCCGATCTCGCGACCTACGGCAAGGTGCTCGGCGGCGGGCTGCCCATCGGCTGCGTCGCCGGCAAGGCCGAGTTCATGGATGCGATCGACGGCGGTTACTGGGAGTACGGCGACGGGTCGTACCCGGGCGCCGAGACCACGTTCCTGGCCGGCACCTACCAGATGCACTCGCTCTCGATGGTGTCCGCGCGCGCCGTGCTGACGCACCTGAAGGAGCAGGGCCCGGCGCTGCAGGAGCGCCTCGGCGCGAGGACCGCGGCGTTCGCCGATCGCGTGCGCGAGGTATTCCGCGAGACCGGCGCGCCCATCGGCCTCTCGAGCTTCAGCTCCTACTTCCGCTTCCACTTCGAGGGCAACCTCGACCTGTTCTTTTACCACCTCATCGACAAGGGGGTGTTCGTCTGGGAGGGGCGCACGTGTTTCCTCTCCACGGCCCACGGCGACGAGGACGTCGATCACATCGTGAGCGCGGTCGAGCAGACCGTACACGCGCTCCAGAAGGACGGCTTCCTGCCGCCGCCGCCGCGGCCGGGCGGCCCCGGGTCGAGGACGGGCTCGGGCAGCAACGGCGCGTCCACGCCGCGCGAGAACGGCGTCGCGGCCGCGGCGCCGGCGCTCGATCCCGCCCGCGCGCAGGCCGCCGTCGTCGAGGCGACGTTGCCCCTCTCCGAGGCGCAGAAGCAGCTCTGGTTCCTCTCGAAGCTGAACCCCGGCGCCCTCGCGGCCTACGTCGAGACCACGGCCCTGGAGATGCACGGCCCGCTCGACGTGGACCGGCTCCGCCGCGCCGTCGCCCTCCTCGCGGAGCGCCACGACGCCTTGCGGATCCACGTTGCGGAGGACGGGAGTCATCAGGTGGTGTCGCCGCGCGCGGAGGTGGCGCTCGAGGTGGTGGGCTGCGCGGCGGCGAGCGAAGCCGAGGCGGAGGGCAAGGCGGCCCGCTGGCTGGACGCGCGGCGGGTGCACCTCGAGCTGCACCGCGGCCCGCTGGTCGGGTTCACGCTGCTCTCGCTGAACGACCACCGGCACGTGCTGGTCGTCGACGGCCACCACATCGTGATCGACGGCCTGTCGCTCGCCGTGATGCTCGAGGACCTGGCCGAGCTCTACAACGCGCTCTGCGAGGGCCGCGCGCCCGCGCTCGCGCCCGCGCCTCCCCACGGCGCCTTCGCGGCGCACGAGCAGACGTACCTGGCCTCCGCGCGCGCCGGCGTCGACGAGGACTTCTTTCGGACCCGCTTCCCTGGCGGCATCGAGCCGACGGAGCTGCCCACGAGCCGGCCGCGGCCCGAGGTGTTCACCTTCGCCGGGGCGCGCCACGAGATCGCGCTGGATCCCGAGGTTTGGCGGCGGCTCAAGGAGGCGGGCCGGCACCAGGGCTGCACGCCGTTCATGCTGCTGCTCGCGGGGTACGTCCTGCTGATCGCCCGGCTCGCCGGCCGCGAGGACATCGTGGTGGGCTTCCCCGTGGCCGGCCGATCGTTCGAGGGCGGCGAGCGCTTCGTCGGGTACTGCACGCACCTCGCGCCCTTCCGCGCCCGGGTGCCCGGCGGCGCGCGCTTCGAGGAGCTCCTGGCCGCCGTGAAACGCGACGTGCTCGATGTGTACGAGCACCAGGACCTCCCGTTCGCCCACCTGATCCGCAGGCTGGACCACCGGGTCGCGCTCGACCGCGGGGCGGCGGTGTCGCTCGCGTTCAACCTGAACCGCGTGGACGCCGCCGCGCCCTTCTGGCGTATGCGGACCGCCGCGGCCCCGACGCCCATCCACCACGCCAAGTTCGATCTGCTGCTCGACGTCCTCGAGACCGGCGACGGGGCGCGGCTGCAGTTCGATTACGCCACCTCGCTCTTCGACGAGGAGACGATCGCCCGGTTCGCGCGCGCCTACGTGCGCCTCTTGACCGCGGGCGCGGAGCGGCCGGCGCGGCGGCTGCGCGAGCTCCCCCTGCTGTCGGACGACGAGCTGCGGGACGTCCTTTGGGGCTTCAACCGGAGCGAGCGGCCCTATCCCCAGCACAGGTGCCTGCACGAGCTCTTCGAGGCGCAGGCGGCGCGCACGCCGGAGCGGGTGGCGCTGGTGTTCGAGGCCGAGCGGCTGACGTACGCGGAGCTGAACCGGAGGGCGAACCAGCTGGCGCATCACCTGCGCCGGCACGGGGTGGGGCCGGACACGGTGGTGGCGGTGGTGGCGGAGCGTTCGGTGGAGCTCGTGGTGGCGCTCTACGGCGTGCTCAAGGCCGGGGGCGCGTACCTTCCGATCGATCCGACGTATCCGTCCGAGCGCATCCGGGTGTTGCTCGAGGACGCGGCGTCGCCGGTGGTGCTGACGCAAGAGAAGTGGCGCAGCGGGCTGCCGGAGACGTCGGCGCACGTGGTGTGCGTGGACGCGGACTGGTCGGAGATCGCGCCCGAATCGGGCGACGATCTGCGGCCGGTCAGCGGCCCCGATCACCTGGCCTACGTCATCTACACCTCGGGCTCGACGGGTCGGCCCAAGGGGGTGGAGAACAGCCACCGTGGCATCGTGAACCGGCTGCTGTGGATGCTGGAGGACAGCGGCCTCGGCGAGCAGGACGCGGTGCTGCAGAAGACGCCGTACACGTTCGACGTGTCGGTGTGGGAGCTGTTCGCGCCGCTCTTGTGCGGGGCGCAGCTGGTGGTGGCGGCGCCCGAGGGGCACCGCGACCCGGGGTACCTCGCGGACGTGATCGAGGCACACGCGATCACCACGGTGCACTTCGTGCCGTCGATGCTGCAGGCGTTCCTCGAGCCTCTGGATGCGCGCCAGTGCCGGTCGCTGCGGCGGGTGATCTGCAGCGGAGAGGCGTTGTCGCGCGAGCTGGAGGAGCGGTTCTTCCGCAAGCTGGGCGACGGCGAGGGCGCGCCCGAGCTGCAGAACCTCTACGGACCGACCGAGGCGGCGGTGGACGTGACCTCGTGGCGCTGCCGGCGCGGCGACTCCCACGGGAGCGTCCCCATCGGGAAGCCGGTGGCCAACACGCGCATCTACCTCCTCGACGGCGGGCTGCAGCCCGTCCCCGTCGGGATGCCGGGGGAGCTGTACATCGGCGGCGTGCAGGTGGCGCGCGGCTACCTCAAGCGGCCCGCGCTGACGGCCGAGCGGTTCATCCCCGATCCGTTCAGCGGCACGCCCGGCGCGCGCCTCTACCGCACCGGGGATCTCGCCCGCTTCCTGCCCGACGGCACCGTCCTCTTCCTGGGTCGCATCGATCACCAGGTGAAGCTGCGCGGGTTCCGGATCGAGCTCGGCGAGATCGAGGCCGCGCTCCTGGCGAGCGCGGAGGTGCGCGAGGCGACGGTGCTCCTGCGCGAGGACCGGCCGGGGGATCCGCGGCTCGTGGCGTACGTCGTGCCGCGCTCCGGGGTGGAGGTCGACGCCGAGGCGCTGCGCCGGTCCTTGGAGCGCTCGCTGCCGTCGTACATGGTGCCGGGCGATCTCGTCGCGCTCCCGGCGATGCCCCTGACCACGAGCGGCAAGCTCGATCGGAAGGCGCTGCCGGCGCCGGCCCTGGAGCCGGCCGCGGGCGGCGAGCACGTGGCCCCGAGCGGCGAGGCCGAGATCAAGCTCGCCGAGATCTGGCAGGAGGTGCTGGGCCGATCCCGCGTCAGCGCCGCCGACGAGTTCTTCGCGAGCGGGGGGCACTCGCTGCTCGCGACCCAGCTCGTCTCGCGCGTGCGCACCGCCTTCGGGGTCGATCTGCCGCTGCGCGCCGTCTTCGAGGCGCCCGTGCTGGCGCAGCTCGCCGCGCGGATCGAGCGCGCCCGGCGAGGCGCGCTGGACGGGGCGCCGGCGATACCGCTCGTGCCCCGCGGCGACGCGCCGCCCGCCATGTCGTTCGCGCAGGAGCGGCTGTGGTTCTTGCAGCAGCTCGATCCCGAGAGCCCCGCCTACAACATGGCGGCGGCCGTGCGCCTGTCCGGCGACCTCGACCGCGAGGCGCTGCACGGCTGCCTCTGCGAGGTGGTGCGCCGCCACGAGGCGCTGCGCGCCACCTTCGCGACCGACGCGGACGGCAGCGGCGTGCAGCGGATCGCGCCCGCCGTCGCGCTCCCGCTGCCGGTCTTCGATCTCTCGGGCATGCCCGAGGCCGAGCGGGAAGGCGCGCTCGCGCGCGTCGCCCGGGAAGAGGCCGAGCGGCCCTTCGACCTCGCCGAGGGCCCGCTCGTGCGCAGCGCGCTCGTGCGCCTCGGCGCGACCGAGCACGTGTGGTTGCTCGGCATGCACCACATCGTCTCCGACGACTGGTCGATCGGCGTGTTCGTGCGCGAGGTCTCGGCCCTCTATGCGGCGTTCGCCGCCGGGCGGCCGTCGCCGCTGCCGCCGCTCCCGATCCAGTACGCCGACCACGCGCGCTGGCAACGGCAGGCCCTCTCTGGCGAGGCCCTCGAGCGCGAGCTCGCGTACTGGACCCGGCAGCTCCCCGGGATCCCGGGCGCCCTGGAGCTGCCCGCCGACCGCCCGCGGCCCGCGGCGCAGAGCTTCCGGGGCGGCGAGGTGCCCGTCGTGCTGCCGGCCGAGCTCGCGCAGGCCCTGCGCGCCCTGAGCCTGCGCGAAAACGCGACGCTCTTCATGACGCTGCTGGCCGCCTTCCAGGCCCTCCTGGGGCGCTACAGCCGGCAGTCCGACGTGGTGGTCGGCTCGCCCGTGGCGGGCCGCACGCGCGCCGAGGTCGAGGGGCTCATCGGCCTCTTCGTCAACACGCTGGCGCTGCGCGCCGATCTCAGAGGGGACCCGCCCTTCGTCGAGCTCCTGCGGCAGGTGCGCGACACCGCGCTGGGCGCCTACGCCCACCAGGCCCTGCCGTTCGAGCGGATCGTCGACGCGCTGGGCGTGCCGCGCGACCTCAGCCGCACGCCGGTGTTCCAGGTCCTGTTCACGCTGCAGAACGCGCCCGTGCAGGTGATGCAGCTCGCGGGCCTGTCGCTGCGCGAGGAGGAGCTCCCCACCCGGACGGCCAAGTTCGACCTGGATCTGACGCTCCGGGAGGTGGACGGGGCGCTGGTCGGCACGCTGGAGTACAGCGCAGATCTCTTCGACGCCTCGACCGCCGAGCGCATGGCCGGGCACCTCTGCACGCTGCTCGAGGGCGTCGCCGCCGCGCCCGCGACGCGGATCTCCAGGCTGCCGCTGCTCACCGCGGCCGAGCGCCGGCAGATCCTGGTCGAGCGCAACCGGACGGCGCGCGACTTCACGGCGGTGCGCCCCGAGTGGCGCCCGGCGGCGCGCTTCACCGAGCTCTTCGAGGCGCAGGCCGAGCGCACGCCGGACGCCGTGGCCGTCGCGTGCGACGGGGAGCGCTGGACGTACGCGGAGCTCGACGATCGCGCCCGCCGCGTCGGGCGCGCGCTGCGCGAGCGCGGCGTGGGCCGCGGCGACGTCGTGGGCCTGCTGCTCGACCGCGGCGTCGAGCTCGTCGCCGCCATCCTGGGCGTCTTCAAGGCCGGCGGCGCCTACATGCCGCTCGACGCGGACTGGCCCGACCAGCGGCTCGCGACGGCGCTCGCGCAGAGCAAGGCCAGGGCGATCGTCTGCGCGGCCCCGTCGCAGGGCAGGGCGGGCGCCCTGGGCGCGGCGCCGGCGCTCTGCATCGCCGAGCTCCTCCGCTCCTCCCCGGCGCCGCGCGGCGCCTCTCCGGCCGAGGGATCGGCCGACGACCTCGCCTACGTGCTCTTCACCTCCGGGTCCACGGGCGCGCCCAAGGGCGTGATGGTCACCCACGCGGGCATGCTCAACCAGCAGTTCGCGAAGGTGGTGGAGCTCGGCCTCGGCGCCGGCGACACGATGGCCCAGACCGCGCGCCAGACGTTCGACATCTCGGTGTGGCAGCTGCTCAACCTGCTCCTCGTGGGCGGCCGGGTGCTCATCCTGAAGGACGAGCAGGCGTGGGCGCCGCGGCCGCTCCTGACCGCGCTCTCCGCGCAGCGGGCGACGATCTTCGAGACCGTGCCCACGCACCTCCGCCTCCTGCTCGACGAGCTGGAGGCGCGGCCGGAGGCCTACGATCTGTCGGCGCTCCGGTGGCTGATGCCGACCGGGGAGGCCCTCCTGCCGGAGCTCTGCGAGCGCTGGTTCCGGGCGCTGCCGCGCGTCCCGATGGTCAACGCCTACGGGCCGACCGAGTGCTCGGACGACACGTCGCTGTACAAGCTCCACCACGCGCCGCCGCGCGCGTGGAAGTACGTGCCGATCCACGGCTGCGTGGCGAACCTCCGCAACTACGTGCTCGACGAGCGCCTCGAGCCCGTGCCCGACGGCGTGCCCGGCGAGCTGTGCATCGGCGGCGTCGGCGTGGGCCGCGGCTACATCGCCGACCCGGGGCGGACCGCCCAGGCGTTCGTCCCCGACCCGTTCGCGGGGACGCCGGGCGCGAGGATGTACCGCACCGGCGACCTCGTGCGTTTCCTCGCCGACGGCAGCATCGAGTTTTTGGGCCGCATCGATCACCAGGTGAAGATCCGCGGCTTCCGCATCGAGCTGGGCGAGATCGAGGCCGCGCTGTCGCTGCACCCGGGCGTGCGCGAGTGCGTGGTGCTGATGCGCGAGGACGGCCAGGAGGAGAGGCGCCTCGTGGCCTACGTCGTCCCCGCCGGAGACGCCGAGGGCGGCGCGCTCGCGCGCCACCTGCAGGAGCGGCTGCCCGCGTACATGGTGCCCTCGGCCTTCGTCCTGCTCGACGCCTTCCCGCTCCTGTCGAACGGCAAGATCGACCGGCGCGCGCTGCCGGCGCCCGCGGCGGGCGCGGCCGACGCCGCCGAGCAGCACGCGGCGGCGCGCACGCCGACCGAGGTGATCCTCGCGGGCATCTTCCGCGATCTGCTCCGCGTGGACCCCGTCGGCCGCTTCGCGAACTTCTTCTCCCTGGGCGGGCACTCCCTGCTCGCCACCCGGCTCGTCTCGCGCGTGCGCGAGGCCTTCGGCGTCGAGCTCGCGCTGCGCGCGGTCTTCGAGCGCCAGACCCTGGCCGAGCTCGCCGTCGCCGTCGAAGAGGCCCGCGAGCTCGACCGCGCGGAGGCGGCGGGGCCGATCGAGCCCGCGCCGCGCGACGGGATCGAGCCGCTGCCGCTCTCCTTCGCGCAGCAGCGGCTCTGGTTCCTCCACCAGCTCGAGGAGCCCAGCGACGCGTACAACATGGCCGGGGCCTACCGCCTGCGCGGCGCGCTGCACGTCGAGGCCCTCGGGCGAGCGTACTCCGACCTCCTCGCCCGCCACGAGACGCTGCGCACCCGCTTCCCCGCCGAGGGCGGCGAGCCGCGCCAGGTCATCGAGCCGCCCGCCGCCGGGCGCGTCGCGGTGATCGACCTGAGCGACCGCGACGAGGCGGAGCGCGAGGCCGCGCTGCGGCGCCTCGTGGACGAGGAGGGGGCCTCGCGGTTCGATCTGGCCACGGGCCCGCTCGTGCGGTGCAGGCTGCTCCGCCTCGGCCCGGCCGATCACGCGCTGCAGGTGACCCTGCACCACATCATCTCCGACGGCTGGTCGGTGCGCGTCTTCCTGGACGAGCTGATCGCGCTCTACAACCACCATCGCCTCGGCGGGGAGGGGGCCTATCCGCTGCCCAGCCTGCCCGTCCAGTACGTCGATTTCGCCTGCTGGCAGCGCGCTCATCTCCGGGGCGAGCGCCTCGCGCGCCAGCTCGACTTCTGGAAGACGCAGCTCGCCGGCGCCCCGCTGCTCCTCTCGCTCCCGACCGACCGGCCGCGCCCCGCGCTCCAGAGCATGAAGGGCGCCGTCGCCCGCTTCACGCTCGACAGCGACCTCACGGCCGAGCTCAGGGCCCTCGGCCGGCGCTTCGACGTCACGTTCTTCATGACGCTCTTCGCGGCCTTCAACGTGCTGCTGAGCCGCTACTCCGGGCAGACCGATCTCCTCGTGGGCGTGCCGGTGGCGAACCGCACGCGCAAGGAGATCGAGGCCCTCATCGGCTTCTTCGTGAACACGCTGGTGCTGCGCAGCGACCTGTCGGGGAACCCGACGTTCGAGGCCCTGCTGCGCCGGGTCCGGCAGACCACGCTCGACGCGTACGCCCACCAGGATCTGCCGTTCGAGCAGGTCGTGGAGGCCGTGCGGCCCGAGCGCAACCTCAGCCATCACCCGCTGTTCCAGGTGATGTTCGACGTGCAGGACGCCGACGACGAGGTGATGCGCCTCGAGGGCCTCGAGATCGAGCCCCTGGAGCCGGAGCGCGTGACCTCGATGTTCGACATGTCCGTGACCCTCGAGGAGCTCGGCGGCGGGCTGCGCGGGACCGTCGAGTACAACACCGATCTCTTCGCGGGCTCGACCGTCCGCCGGATGATCGAGCACTTCACGACGCTGCTGCGGCTGCTCGCGGCCGCGCCGCACCGGCGCGTCGGCGAGCTCGAGATGCTCGGCGCCGGCGAGCTCGCCGCCCTCACGGCGAGCTGGGAGGTCGCGCCGCCGCCGGCGCTCGCCGGCGATCCGCGGCGCGGCGCGTGTGTGCACCAGCTCATCGCGCAGCGCGCCGCCGAGGACCCGGGCGCGACGGCGCTCTCCTCGGGCGATCGCCGCGTGTCCTACGGAGAGATGACCGCGCGCGCCGGCGCGCTCGCGCGGCGCCTGCGCGCGCTCGGCGTCGGCCCCGAGGTGCTCGTGGGCCTCTGCGCCGAGGACGGCATCGCCCTGGTCACCGGCGTCGTGGCCGTCCTCATGGCGGGGGGCGCCTACCTCTGCCTCGATCCCGGCCACCCGCGGGACCGCCTGGCCGAGCTCCTCTCGGACGCGCGCCCGTCCGTCCTCCTTTGCAGCGAGCGCGACGCCGCCGCGTTGTTGGAGCACCGCGCTCACCGCCCGCACGGCGCCGCGGTCGTGACGCTCGATCCCTTCCTGGAGGGCCCCGCCCCCGCGGGCGAGGCCGCGCCCGAGCCGACGCCGTGCTCGCCCGACAACGCCGCTTACGTCGTCTACACCTCGGGCACGACCGGCAAGCCCAAGGGCGTCACGGTCACCCACCGCGCGCTGGTCAACGACTACCTCGCCTGGGAGCACGAGTTTCTGCTGGCCGGCGGTCCCGCCTGCCACCTGCAGATGGCCAGCAGCGCCTTCGACGTCTTCTCCGGCGAGGTGCTTCGCGCCCTGTGCAGCGGCGGCAGGCTGGTGTTCTGCCCGCGCGGCCTCCTGGTCGAGCCCGACAAGCTGTACGCGCTGATGCGCCGCGAGCGCGTCGACTGCGCCGACTTCATCCCCGCCGTGCTGCGCGCGCTCGCGGATCACCTGGAGCAGACCGGGCAGGACCTCGGCTTCATGAAGCTGGTCGTCGTCGGCTCGGACGTCTGGACCGCGGAGGACCACGCCCGCTTCCGGGCCCTCTGCGGGCCGAGCACCCGCCTGATCAACGCCTACGGCGTCAGCGAGGCCACGATCGACAGCACCTGGTTCGAGGCGCCGCGCCTCGAGCGCGACGGGGAGCGCTCCGTGCCGATCGGCCGGCCCATGCCGGGAGTGAGGGCGCTCGTGCTCGACGCCCACCTCATGCCCGTCCCCGCGGGTGTCCCGGGGGAGCTCTTCCTCGGCGGCGTCGGCGTGGCGCGCGGGTACCTGAACCGGCCGGGCCACACCGCCGAGCGGTTCCTCCCCGACCCGTTCGCGCACACGCCCGGCGAGCGGCTCTACCGCACCGGCGATCTCGCGCGCCTCCTGCCGGACGGCAACCTCGCGCTGCTCGGGCGCGCCGATCACCAGGTGAAGATCCGCGGGTTCCGCGTCGAGCCGGACGAGATCGCGGCCGTCGTCGCCGCGCACCCCGGCGTCCGGGAGGCCGTGGTGGTGGTCCGCGAGGAGCGCCCCGGAGACAAGCGGCTCGCCGCGTACCTGACCCTCGGCGACGGCGGCGACGGCGCGCCGCCGCCGCGCGCCGAGGACGTGAAGCGCTTCCTCCGGGACAAGCTGCCTCACTACATGGTGCCTTCCGCGATCGAGGTGCTGGACGCCATGCCCCTCACGCAGAACCGCAAGATCGACCGCGCCGCCCTCTCGCGCAGGCGCCTCGAGGGCGCCGGCCCGATCGGCGCCGACGCGCCGCGCACGCCCGCCGAGGAGCTGCTCGCCGGCGTCTTCCGCGACGTGCTCGGCGTGCAGACCGTGCGTCGCTCGGACAGCTTCTTCGACCTCGGCGGGCACTCGCTGCTCGCCACCCAGCTCGCCTCGCGCGCGGCCAAGGTGTTCGGCCGGGAGCTGCCCCTGCGCGTCATCTTCGAGGAGCCGGTGCTCGCCGCGCTCGCCGACTACCTGCAGCGGGCCGAGCTCCACCGCCAGGCCCCGCCGCTGCAGCGGGTGTCGCGCGATCGCCCGCTGCCGCTCTCGTTCTCCCAGGAGCAGCTCTGGACGGCCGCGCAGCTCGCGCCCGACGGCGGGGCCTACAACATGTCCGCCGGGCTCCGCGTCCGCGGGGCGCTGGACGTGGACGTCGTCCGCGCGGCGCTGGCCGAGATCGCGCGGCGCCACGAGATCCTGCGCATGCGGGTGGAGATCGTCGACGGCCGCCCGGCCATGGTCGCAGGCGACGATTTCCCGCTCGCGGCGGCCGTCGAGGACCTGGAGGGGATCCACGGCCGCGAGGCCCGCGAGGCCGAGCTGGCGCGCCGCTTCGAGGCGGAGGCCGCGGCGCCCTTCGATCTCTCGCGGGCGCCGCTGGTCCGACTCAAGATCTTCCGGCTCGCGCCCGAGGAGGTGGTGCTCGCCTTCACGCTGCACCACATGCTCTGCGACGGCTGGTCGCTCAGCGTGCTCGTCCGTGAGCTCGTCGCCTGCTACGAGGCGCTCGCCGCGGGCAGGCCCCACCGGCTGCCCGAGCTGCCCTTCCAGTACGCCGACCTGGCCACCTGGCAGCGCCGGTGGATGAGCGGCGAGGTCCTCGAGGGGCACATCGAGCACTTCGCCAGGAAGCTCGGCGGCGAGCTGCCGGTCCTCGCGTTGCCGCTCGATCGGCCGCGCTCCCGGCGGCGCAGCGACGCGGGCGCGCGCCTCGTCCAGCCGCTCGACGGCGAGCTCGCCCGCGCGCTCGCGGAGCTCGGCCGCGGCGCCGGCGCCACGCTCAACATGACCCTCATGGCCGGCTTCCTGGCGCTGCTTTACCGGTTCAGCCGCCAGGACGATCTGCTCCTCGGCATGACCGTCGCCGGCCGGGGCCAGGTGGAGGCCGAGCCGCTCATCGGCTGCTTCATCAACAACGTCGTCCTGCGCTTCGATCTCTCGGCCAGGCCGAGCTACCGCGACCTGCTCGCGCAGGTCCGGCGCGAGACCCTGGAGGCCTACGATCACCAGGCGCTGCCGTTCGAGAAGCTCATCGAGGCGCTCAATCCGCCACGCGAGCCGGGCGTCACGCCGTTCTTCCAGGTGGTCTTCAGCGCGCAGAACACGCCGTCCGAAGAGCTCTCGATACCAGGCCTCGAGATCGAGGAGCTCCCCGCCGCGCGGGAGACAGCGCGTTACGATCTCACCGTCTGGGTGAATGAGGCCCCCGGGGCGCTCAGCGTGGAGTGGACCTACAGCACCGATCTCTTCGAGGCCGCCACGATCCGCGAGATGGTGAGGGGCTACGAGGAGGTGCTCCGGCGGGTCGTGAGCGACCCCGAGATCGGCCTCCTCGGCCTCTCCTCGTCGAGGGACGGAGACGCCGCGCGCGGTCAGGGCGCGTCGAAGCAGGCGGCTCTCAAGGAGAAGCTGCTCGGCGCGAGGCGACAGGCAAAGAGGATCGATCTCTCCGAGTGAGCCGCTCCCCGGAGAGGCGCATCCGCAAATTCTCGAACCAGGGCACGCGTTTATGACCCAGCATGAGCTCGAAGGTTTCCGTCTCTCTCCACAGCAAGAGCGGGCGTGGGCGCTCGGCGGCGACCGCCTGCACGCCGCGGGGCTGGCCGTCCTCTCCGGGCCGTGCGACGAGGGCCGGCTGCGGGCGGCGGTGGCCGCCGTCGTCGCCCGCCACGAGATCCTGCGCACGGTCTTTCCCGCGTTGCCCGGCATGAGCGCGCCGCTCCAGCGCATCCTCGACGAGCCGCGGTTTCAATGGGAATGCGACGACCTCCGCGGGCGAGATGCCGCGGAGGCGCTCGCCGAGCTCGAGCGCGGGCTCTCCGAGGTCGAGCCCTTCGACCTCCAGCGCGGCCCGCTGCTCCGCTGCCGCCTCTCGCGCCTCGCGGGCGATCGCGCCGCGCTGGTCGTCACCCTGCCTTCGTTGTGCGCCGACGACGCCACGCTCGACCTCTTCCTGGCCGAGCTCGGCCACGCCTACGCCGGCACCGGCGCTTATGCCCCCGGCGCGCGCGGCGCCGAGCCAGGGGAGGAGGGGGAGGGCGATCTGCAGTATGCGGATCTCGCCGAGTGGCAAGCCGGCATGTGCAAGGAGGAAGAGGCGGGCTTCTGGCAGCGGCTCGAGATCCCCGGCGCCCCGCACCGCCTGCGCAGCGCGCGCGATCTGCCCGAGGAGGCCGGCGAGATCCTGACGGTCTCGGAGGCGCTCCCGGACGTGACGGTCACGGCGCTGGGCTCTTTCCTGAGGGAGCACAACCTCGATGCGGAGTCGTTCTGGTTCGCCGCCTGGCTGCTCTTCGCGCGCCGCAACGTCGATGACGACGTGGTCACGGTGTCCAAGCTCTTCTCCTGCCGCACCGTGGAGCCGCTCGACGCGGCGCTGGGGCCGATTGCCCGGTACGTGCCCGTGTTCTACCGCGCCGACCTGGGCGCGGGGTTCCTGCGGAACATCGGCGATCTGCTGCTCTTGATCGCGGACTTCGCCGAACACCAGCTCTATTTCTCCTGGTCTCTCGTCCCCAGCGCCGGCGCGGCGCGCTCGCTCGGCTTCTCCTTCTGCGCCGCGACGGACGCCGAGGCGCGCGGCCTGCGGCTCGCCTGGCGGCGCAAGGTGGTCCTCGCCGAGCCCTTCGACGTCGAGCTCTGCGTCGAGGCGCGGGCGCGCGACGGGGAGGCGCCGCGCGTCGAGCGGCTCTCCCTCCGCTGCCGCGGCGAGCGCTTCGACGCCGCGCGGGCGAGGCGCCTGCTGCAGGGCTTCATGGCCATGGTGGACGAGCTGATCGCCCATCCCGGCCGGCCGCTCCGGCTCCTCGGGACGCTCGGCGGCGAGGAGCGGCGCCTCGTGCTCGACGCGTGGAACCCCACGGCGCGCGACGTTCCGGCCGCGTCCTCGTTCTACGAGCTCTTTTCGCGGCAGGCGGGCCGCTCTCCCGACCGGCCCGCGCTGGTCTTCGGCGACCGCGCGCTCACGTACCGCGAGCTCGACGTCGCCGCGCGCCGCGCGGCCGCGGCGCTGCGGAAGAGGGGCGCCGGCCCCGAGGTCCTCGTGCCGCTCGTGGTCGAGCGATCGATCGAGGCGATCGTCGGCCTGCTCGCCGTGTTCGCCGCCGGCGGCGCCTACGTGCCCATCGATCCGCACCAGCCCGAGGCGCGCAGCAAGCTCATGCTCGCCGGCCTGGGCAAGGGCCCCGTGTTGTCCGTGTCCCGCTGGCGCGACCTCCTCGTGCGCCTCGGCGTGGACGCCGAGGAGCGGGTGGTCTTCCTCGACCGGGACCTCGACGAACCGGCCGCGGAGCCCGAGGCGCCGGCCCGGCCCGAGCACGCCGCCTACATGATCTATACCTCCGGCTCGACCGGGACACCGAAAGGCGTGGTGGTGACCAACACCTCGCTGGTCAACCTCGCGTTCGCGATGCGCGAGAGCGCTTATAACGATCTGCGGAGTCCGCTGCGCGTCAGCCTCAACGCCCCCCTCGTCTTCGACGCCTCCGTCAAGCAGCTCACGCAGCTCGCGTTCGGCGACACCCTTCACCTCGTGCCCGAGGAGATCCGCCCCGACGGCGAGGCCCTCCTGGCCTTCTTGCAGCAGCACCGCCTCGACGTGCTCGACGTCACCCCGTCGCAGCTCAAGCTCCTGCTCTACGCCGGCCTGGAGCGCCACCCGGAGGCCCTCCCGGCGCGTGTCCTCATCGGCGGCGAGGCGCTCGATCCCGGCGACTGGGAGCGCCTCGGGGCCCTCAGCCCCTCCGCGTTCCTCAACGTCTACGGGCCCACCGAGAACACGGATGTCAGCACCACCGCGAAGGTGGCGAGCGGCGGCGGGAGGCGGCCTGTCATCGGCCGGCCCATCGCCAACGTGCGCGCCTACGTGCTCGACGGCGCGATGACCCCCGTGCCCGTCGGCGCGACCGGCGAGCTTTACCTCGGCGGGGCCGGCGTGGCGCGCGGTTACCTCGGGGAGCCCGCGCTCACCGCCGCGAGGTTCGTGCCCGACCCGTTCTCGGGCGAGCCCGGCGCGCGCCTCTACCGCAGCGGCGATCTCGTGCGCCTCGACGACGGCGGAGACATCGAGTTCCTCGGGCGCGCCGATCACCAGGTCAAGATCCGCGGCTACCGCGTCGAGCTCGGCGAGATCGAGAGCGTGCTCGCCGCCCACCCGGGGGTCGCGCAGGCCGCGGCGACCGTCTGCGAAGGCAGCGCCGGCGATCCGCGGCTCGTCGCCTACGTCGTCCCGAGCCGCAAGGGCTCGTCCCGGGTGGACGGCCGCGAGCGCCACCTGCTCCCCAACGACATGGCCGTCGTCCAGCAGAACAAGAACGAGACCGACTATCTCTACGAGGAGATCTTCGTCAAGAAGAGCTACAGCCTCTACGGCATCGAGCTGCCGAGGGGCGCTGTCGTCTTCGACGTGGGCGCCAACATCGGGATGTTCAGCCTGTATGTCGCGAGCCACTGCGAGGAGGCGCGCGTCTTCGCCTTCGAGCCGCTCGGGCCCATCTACGAGTGCCTCGCGCTGAACGCGGAGCTCTACGGCGGCGGCATCGAGGTGTTCCAGCTCGGCCTGTCCGATCGCGAGGAGAGCCGGACCTTCGCTTATTACCCCCGTTATTCGATGATGTCGGGCGCGCACGCCTACGCCAGGCCCGAGGACGAGGTGCACGTCATCCGTCGGTATCTGGAGCGCGAGATGGGCTCGGGCTCCGCGCAGGCCGCCGAGCTCCTGGCCCACGCCGACGAGCTGCTCGCCGGCCGGTTCGAGGCCGAGCTGCACGACTGCCGCCTGCGGCGCCTCGGCGACGTCATCCGCGAGCGCGGCGTGACGCGCATCGACCTCCTGAAGATCGACGTGCAGCGCGCCGAGATGGACGTGCTGCGCGGGCTCGACGACCGCGACTTCCAGATCATCGACCAGGTGGCCATGGAGGTGCACGCCGCGGCCGGGGAGGAGAGCGAGACGCGCCTCGACGAGCTGCGCGTGTGCCTCGGCGGCCACGGGTTCGAGGTGGTCGTGGAGCAGGACGAGCTCCTCCAGGGCACCGACCGTTACAATGTCTATGCGTCCAAACGAGGGCTCAAGGCCCGGGAGCACGGGCTCTCCGCCATCCAGCAGCGCCGCGAGCTCATCGAGCGCGCCCGGCCGGTCTCGCCCGAGCTGCTGCGCGATCACACCCGCGATCGCCTGCCCGAGCACATGGTGCCCGCGGCCTTCGTCCTTCTGGAGCGATTCCCCCTGACCCGCAACGGCAAGGTGGACCGCGCCGCCCTGCCTCCTCCTCCCGAGCTCTCGGCCGCGAGCGGGCCCGCGCAGCGGCCGCCGCTCTCACCGATGGAGGAGATCCTCTGGGGCCTCTGGGCCGAGGTGCTCGGCACCGCGCACCTCGGATTGGACAAGAGCTTCTTCGCGCTCGGCGGCCACTCCCTGCTCGTCACCCAGCTCGTCTCTCGCATCCGCGAGGTGCTCCAGCTGGAGCTGCCGCTGCGCAGCGTCTTCGAGGCGCCCACGCTCCGGGCCCTCGCGCGCGTGCTGGAGCAGGAGCGCAGCAAGGCGCGGGAGGGCGCGCCCCGCCTCGAGGCGCCGCGCATGTTGCCCGCGCCCCGCACCGCCGAGCTGCCCCTCTCGTTCGCCCAGCAGCGCCTCTGGTTCCTCCAGCAGATGAACCCCGAGGACACCTCCTACAACGCGCCCGCGGCGTTCCGCGTGAGCGGCCGGCTCTCGACCGACACCCTGCAAAGGGCGCTCGATCACCTCGTGAGGCGCCACGAGATCTTGCGCACCACCTTCGAGATGCGCGGCGACAGGCCCGTCCAGGTGATCCACGAGCCGCGGCCGTTCCACCTCGACGTGGCCGACCTCTCGGCCATGGGCGACGCCGAGCGCGAGGCGGAGGTCGCCAGCCGCATCCAGGCCGAGTCCCGAAGGCCGTTTTCGCTCGGGGAGGGGCCGCTCTTCCGCGTCGAGCTCCTGCGCCTCGCCCCGCGCCAGCATGTCGTGATCTTCGACATGCACCACATCATCAGCGACGCGTGGAGCATGGCCCTCTTCGTGCGCGAGCTCGTGGAGGTCTACCGCGCGCTGCTCGCGAACCGCGCGCCCGATCTGCCGCAGCTCGCCGTCCAGTACGCCGACTATGCCGCCTGGCAGCAAACGTGGCTGAGCGGCGCGGTGTACCGCGAGCACCTGGAGCACTGGAAACGCCGCCTCTCGGGCGACCTGCCCGCGCTGCAGCTCCCGCTCGACGCGCCCCGCGAGCGCCGCCGGCACGACACCGGCCGCCGCGCCGTCTTCTCCGTCGATCCCGAGCTCACCGCCTCGCTGAAGGCCCTGTGCGCTCGTTACGGCACCACCCTGTACATGACGCTCCTGTCCGCGTTCCTCGTGCTGCTCGGGCGAACCAAGGACCAGAAGGACCTGCTGCTCGGCCTGGCGATCGCCGGCCGCGATCGCGCCGAGATCGAGAACGTCATCGGCTGCTTCATTAACATGCTGGTGCTGCGGTTCGATCTCTCCGGCGCGCCGAGGTTCTCGGATCTCCTGCGCCAGGCGCGCAAGGTCACCCTCGACGCGTACGAGCACCAGGCCATGCCGTTCGATCACCTGGTCAAGGAGCTCAACCCGCCGCGCGGCAAGGGCGTCACGCCGTTCTTTCAGGTCGCCTTCGGCCTGCAGAACGCCCCCCTCGGCGACCTCCGCTTGCCTGGCCTGGAGTTCACCCCCATCCCCCAGGAGCAGGAGAAGGTCCGTTACGACCTCACCATCTGGGTGAACGAGGAGCCCGGCGGCGTGTCGAGCGCCGGCGGCCTGTCGAGCGCCGGCGGCGTGTCGAGCGCCGGCGGCGTGTCGAGCGCCGGCGGCCTGTCGAGCGCCGGCGGCCTGTCGATCGACTGGACCTACAGCGACGAGCTCTTCCGCGAGCAGACGATCGCCGACATGGCCCGGCGCTACGAGGCCCTGCTCCGCGCCGTCGCCAGCGATCCCGAGGCCCGCATCCACAGCTACGAGCTGCTCTCCGCGGAGGACAAGCAGGGCCGCCGGGAAGAGCAGGCCCGCAAGCAGGCGTCGCTGAGCAGCCGGCTCGCCGCGTCTTCCCGCAAGGCCGGCACCCACTAGGGCGCCCGTCGCTCACCCGCGCATGGACCCTCGCCGCACGGAACTCCACCCCACCTCGGACACGTGATCATGACAGACACCAGCAAACCCACAGGGCTGAGCAAGCTCAAGTCGATCAAGCGAAAGACCGTGGTCCTCTCGCAGGACAACCTGGTCTCCTACGACACCGTCGGCGACCGGCCGCTGCCCCTCGTGATCACGCCGCGCGCCGGCGAGCTGAGCCTGCCGGCCTGGATCGCCGACAACCGCGAGCCGCTGCGGGCCAGGCTGCACGAGCACGGCGCGCTGCTCTTCCGCGACTTCGGCGTCCCGGACCCCGACACCTTCCAGCGGGCGATCGAGGCCATCTCCGGGGAGCTCTTGCACTACACCGAGCGCTCCTCGCCGCGCCACGCGGTGAAGGGCAACGTGTACACGTCCACCGATTACCCGCCGCAGTATCCCATCTTCCTGCACAACGAGCAGTCGTACAACGTCAACTGGTGCCGCAACATCAGCTTCTATTGCCGGCAGCCCGCCGCGCAGGGCGGCCAGACCCCGATCGCCGACACGCGCCGCATCCTCGCCCGGCTGAACCCCGAGATCGTCGCGCGCTTCCGCGAGCGCCGCTACATGTACATGCGCAACTTCGGCGAGGGATTCGGCCTCTCCTGGCAGGTGGCCTTCCAGACCGAGGATCGGAGCGAGGTCGAGGCCTACTGCCGCCGCAACGCGATCGACTTCGAGTGGAAGGACAATGGTCGCCTGCGCACCCGCCAGGTGCGGCCCGCGGTGCACCGGCACCCCGTGACGGGGGAGCTGGTCTGGTTCAATCACTGCACGTTCTTCCACGTCTCCACCTTGCCGGCGCCGATCCGCGACAGCCTCACCGCCGGGTTCGCGGATCACGACCTGCCGAACCAGACGTTCTACGGCGACGGCGCGCCCATCGAGCCCGAGGTGATGGCGCACCTGCAGCAGGTGTACCTCGACGAGAAGGTCGCGTTCGACTGGAAGAAAGGCGACGTGCTGGTGCTCGACAACATGCTCTGCTCGCACGGCCGCGAGCCGTTCCAGGGGGAGCGCAGCGTGCTGACGGCCATGACCGAGCTCACGGACAACCGCCCCGAGGATCTGGGCAAAGGCGTCTGAGGGGCGAGGCGCGGACGAGGATGACCATGCCGGCGCGGGATCCGTCGACGACCCGCGCGCGGACCGGCGGCGGAGCATGAGGAGCATTGGATGAACACGCAGAATCTCGAGGGCTTTCGCGTCTCACCGCAGCAGCGGCGCCTGTGGCTTTCGGCCCGGGGTGAGGGGCGCGCGGCCTGCCTCCTGGAGCTCTGCGGCCCGCTCGAGGGCGATCGCCTGGAGCGCGCCCTGCGCCGGCTCGTGGCCCGTCACGAGGTCCTGCGCACGGTCTTCCCCTCGCTGCCGGGGATGGAGACCCCGCTCCAGGTGATCCGGGGCGAGGACGCCGGGCTCGCCTTCTCCTGCTCGATCGCCGATCAGCCCGGGGCGCCCGATCTCGACGCGCTCTTCGCGCAGCGAACCCGCTTTGATTTCGCCGAGGGGCCGCTGCTCTCGGCGCGCCTCACGCGCGTCGAGGAAACGAGGCACTTCCTGCTGCTGGAGCTCCCGTCGATCTGCTGCGACGCCGCCTCGCTGGACGTGCTGGTCGAGGAGCTCGCCGCGACCTACGCCGGCGGGGAAGGGGGAGCGGACGGCGAGGGCGGACCGCTCCAGTACGCCGACTTCTCGGAGTGGCAACACGAGCTCTTGGAGGAGCCTGACGCCGCGCGGTGGCGGGAGCGCGAGGAGCTCTCGGGCGAGCCGGTCGTGCTGCACGTCGAGTCCTCGACGGGGCCAGTCGCCGCCGCGCCGCTCACCGTCAGCGCGCGAATCCCGCGGGGCGAGCTCGCCGGGCTCGCGGACGAGACGCCTCTCGATGTGTTCTTCTTCGCGTGCTGGGCCGCGCTGCTCTTCCGGCTCGCGCCGGAGGAGGACCGCGACCGCCTCGTCGTGGCCGCGCGCTTCGACCTGCGCCACCTCGACGCGCTCGCGGGGGCGATCGGCGCGTTCGCGAAGCTCATCCCCGTGCGTTGCTCGCTCGGCGCCGAGGCCGGCATCGGCGAGGAGGTGCGCCGCCTGGCCGCCGCGCTCGAGGAGACGGGAGCGGGCCAGGAGCACTTCGACGCCGAGCTGCTGCCCGGCCACAAGGGCCGCGACGGCTTCGCGTTCGCCTTCGAGCGGGCGATCGCGCCGCGCGACGCGTCCGGCCTCCGCGTCGCGGTGCGCCGCAAGCAATGGGAGGGCGAGCGCAACAAGCTGTCGCTCACCGTGCGCGCGGCGGCGGACGAGGTGGAAGTGCACCTCACCGCCGGATCGGGCGTCGTCTCGCGCGAGCGCCTTCGCTTCCTCCTGGACTCGTTCATCAACGTGGCGCGGCAGGCTGCGCGCGCCCCCGAGACACCCGTCTCCGCGCTCGGTCTGATCGGCCCGGCCGAGGCCGGACAGCTCGCCTCCTTCGGCCAGAATCCCGCTCATTTCCCGGGTGGAGACACCCTGCACGGCCTGTTCGAGCGGCAGGCGCTCGCCACGCCGGACGCGCCGGCCGTCGCTTATGCGGGCGACGTGCTCTCCTTCGACGCGCTGAACCGCCGCGCCAACCGGGTGGCCCACGCCCTCCGCGCCCGCGGGGTCGGCCCCGAGGCGATCGTCCCGCTCGTCTACGAGCGTTCCGTGGAGATGATCGTCGGCCTGCTCGGCATCCTCAAAGCCGGCGCCGCGTATCTCCCCGTGGATCCGCATCAGCCGAGGGCGCGGCTCGCGCTGATCCTCGGCGACGCCCGCGCCCGCCACGCGGTGGTGCAGCCCGGCCTGGAGGACGCCGTGCGCGGCGCCCTCGGGACCGGCGAGGCCGGCATCCCCGAGCTCCAGCTCGTCTCGACGCGCGTGGCGGAGGGGCCGGAGCACAACCCGAGCTCCGGTGTCCTGCCGGAGAACCTCGCTTACGTCATCTACACCTCGGGCTCCACCGGCACGCCCAAAGGCACGCTGGTGACCCACGCCTCGGCGGTCAACCTGGCCCACGCCGAGCGCGTGATGCTCGGCCTGGACGCCGGGCCGCCGCTCCGGGTGGGGCTCAACGCCCCCCTGATCTTCGACGCGTCGATCAAGCAGCTCTTGCTGATGCTCTTCGGCCACGGCCTGCACGTGGTGCCCGAGGAGGTCCGCCCCGACGGACGCGCCCTCATCGAGTTTCTCCGGGCCGCCCGCCTCGACGTGCTCGATCTCACCCCCTCTCAGATGAAGCTCCTGCTCTTCGCCGAGATCGAGCGGAACATCGAGTGCCTCCCTGCGCGTGTGCTGCTCGGCGGCGAGGCCCTCGACGCCGACACCTGGACGCGGCTGCGCGCCCTCGGCGATCGCTTCCACAACGTCTACGGCCCGACGGAGAACACGGACATCAGCACGATGATCCCGCTCTCCGCGAGCGAGCTCCCCACGATCGGCGCGCCCATCGCCAACGTGAACGTGCATGTGCTCGATCACCAGCTCTCGCCCGTGCCCATCGGCGTCCCCGGGGAGCTTTACCTGTCCGGCAAGGGCCTCTCCCGGGGTTACTTCGGGCGGCCCGGGCTCACGGCCGAGCGTCTCTTGCCGAGCCCGTTCGGGCCCGAGCCCGGCGCCCGCCTGTACAGGACGGGAGATCGGGTGCGGTATCGCGAGGACGGGCTGCTCGAGTTCCTCGGCCGCGTCGACCGGCAGGTGAAGATCCGCGGGTTCCGCGTCGAGCTCGGGGAGATCGAGGCGGCGCTGCGCAGGCACCCCGGCGTGCGCGAGGCCGTGGTGGTGCTGCGTGAGGATCAGCCCGGGGACGTGCGCCTCGCGGCCTATGTGGTCCCGAGCCCCAAGGGCTCTCCGGTGGCCCTCGGCCGCGCGCGGCACGGGCTGCCGGGCGGCATGGCCGTGGTCCAGCAGAACAAGAACGAGACCGATTACCTGTTCGAGGAGATCTTCCGGAAGAAGACCTACAGCCTCTACGGCATCGAGATTCCGCGCGGCGCCGTGGTGTTCGACGTCGGCGCCAACATCGGCATGTTCAGCCTGTACGTCTCGCTCCATGCCGAGGGCGCGCGCGTCTTCGCGTTCGAGCCGCTCGCCCCGATCTACGAGACCCTGGCCGCGAACGCGGGCCTCTACGGCCGCAACATCAAGCTCTTTCATCACGGGCTCTCCGATCGGGAGGAGACCGTCGCGTTCACGTATTACCCGCGTTACTCGATGATGTCCGGCGCTCAGGCCTACGCCAGGCCCGATGAGGAGGTGGAGGTCGTCAAGCGCTTCCTGGCGAAGGAGAAGGAGGCCGGCTCCAGCGAGGCCGCGCAGCTCCTGTCCCACGCCGACGAGCTCCTCGCCGGGCGTTTCCAGGGCGAGGTGCACAACTGTCTGCTGCGGCGGCTGTCGGACGTCATCCGCGAGGAGGGCGTGGACCACATCGATCTCCTGAAGGTCGACGTGCAGCGCGCCGAGATGCACGTGCTGCGCGGCCTCACCGCCGCCGACTGGAAGATCATCGACCAGGTGGTCATGGAGGTGCATGCGGCCGAGGGCCAGGAGAGCGAGGGCCGGCTGGAGGAGCTCGAGGCCTTGCTCCGGCAGCACGGCTTCCAGGTGATCATCGAGCAGGACGAGCTGCTCTCGGGCACCGATCGGTACAATGTCTATGCCTCCAGGCGGGGCCTGCGGGGGAGGGAAGAGGGCCTCACGGCCCTGCGCCCCATCCAGGCCTACATCGACGAGGCGCGGCCGGTCTCGCCGGGCGCGCTGCGCGACCACGCGCGCGAGCACCTGCCCGAGCACATGGTGCCGAGCGCCGTGGTGCTGATGGACGGCATCCCGCTCACGCGGAACGGGAAGGTCGATTATCGGCTGCTCCCCGCGCCCGACGTGGTGGCCGGCGGGCCCGCCGCGCGTCACGAGCCGCCGCGGACGCCGATCGAGGAGATCCTTCACGGGATCTGGTGTGATCTGCTGGGCGCTCCGCACCTGGGCATCCACGATGATTTCTTCCAGCTGGGTGGGCACTCGCTGCTCGCGACGCAGCTCACGGCGCGGGTCCGGCAGGCGCTGCACCTGGATGTCCCCCTGCGCGCGCTCTTCGATGCTCCCACGATCGCCCGGATGGCCCCGGAGGTGGAGCGCCTGCTGAAGGAGCAGGGCGGGGCCGGCGTGGCCCCGCCCATCGGCCCGCGACCCGGCGGCGGGGAGCTGCCGCTCACGTTCGCTCAGGAGCGGCTTTGGTTCTTGCAGGCGCTGACGCCGGACGGGGTGCACTACAACACGCCAGCGGCCGTGCGCGCGCGGGGCGAGCTGTCACTCGAGGTGCTGAGCCGAGTGCTGACGGAGATCGTGCGTCGGCACGAGGTGCTGCGCACGGTGTTCCGCGAGCGCGGCGGCGTGCCGGTGCAGGTGGTGCAGGAGCCCCGGGCGGTGGCTGTTGCGATAGAGGAGGTGGCGGCGGGGCTCGGCGCGGAGGAGCGGGAGTCGGCGCTGCGCGCGTGGGTGGAGCGGCGCGCGTCGGAGCGGTTCTCGCTGAGCGAAGGCCCGCTGCTGCGGGCGTCGGTGCTGCGGCTGTCGCCGGACGAGCATGTGATCTTCGTGGGGATGCATCACATCGTGACGGACGGCTGGAGCATGGGAGTTCTGGTGCGCGAGGTGGGCGCGCTGTACGAGGCGTTCGTCGCGGGGGAGCGGTCGCCGCTGCCGGAGCTGGAGGTCCAGTATGGCGACTTCGCGGTGTGGCAGCGCCATTGGTTGCAGGGCGAGGTGCTGTCGCGTCAGGTGTCGTTCTGGAAGGAGCAGCTGAGCGGGGTATCGCCGCTGGAGCTTCCGACGAGCCGCCCGCGGCCGGCGCAGCCGAGCTACCGAGGCGCGGTGCACCACCAACGGCTCCCGCGATCGCTGTCGAGGCAGGTGGCTGCGCTGGGTCGCGAGTGCAACGCGACGGTGTTCATGACGCTGCTCGCGGCGTTCGACGTGCTGCTGTCGCGGTATGCGCGGCAGGAGGACGTGTGCGTGGGCACGCCGATCGCGAACCGTGGCCACGCGGGGCTGGAGGGGCTGATCGGGTTCTTCGTGAACACGCTGGTGATGCGGGCGGACCTGTCGGGCAACCCGAGCTTCCGCGAGGTCGTCAGTCGAGTCCGGGACCGAGCGCTTGCGGCGTATGCGCATCAGGACGTCCCGTTCGAGCAGGTGGTGGAGGCGGTGAATGTGGAGCGGGACCTGGGAAGGCACCCGCTGTTCCAGGTGATGTTCACCTTGCAGAACGCGCCGGAGGGCGAGCTTGCGCTGCGCGGGCTGACGCTGCAGGGGGTGGAGTTCGAGACGGGGACAGCGAAGTTCGACCTGACGCTGTCCATGATGGAGACCGACGACGGTCTGGCCGCGGGCTGGGAGTACAGCACGGACCTGTTCGATGCGGAGAGCGTGGCGCGGATGGCCAGGCACTTCGAGACGCTGCTGTCGGCGGTGGTGGCGGAGCCTGGCGTGCGGATCGGGGAGGTGGAGCTGCGGGACGAGGCGGAGCGCGCGCAGATGGCCGCCTGGAGCAGCACCGAGGTCGACCTCGGCGCCGGGCGAGCTCCGGTGTCCTGCCTTCACGAGCTCTTCGAGGCGCAAGCGGCGCGCACGCCGGAGCGGGTGGCGCTGGTGTTCGAGGCCGAGCGGCTGACGTACGCGGAGCTGAACCGGAGGGCGAACCAGCTGGCGCATCACCTGCGCCGGCACGGGGTGGGGCCGGACACGGTGGTGGCGGTGGTGGCGGAGCGTTCGGTGGAGCTCGTGGTGGCGCTCTACGGCGTGCTCAAGGCCGGGGGCGCGTACCTTCCGATCGATCCGACGTATCCGTCCGAGCGCATCCGGGTGTTGCTCGAGGACGCGGCGTCGCCGGTGGTGCTGACGCAAGAGAAGTGGCGCAGCGGGCTGCCGGAGACGTCGGCGCACGTGGTGTGCTTGGACGCGGACTGGGCCGCCGTCGAACCCGAGTCGGGGGACGATTTGAGGCCGGTCAGCGGCCCCGATCACCTGGCCTACGTCATCTACACCTCGGGCTCGACGGGTCGGCCCAAGGGGGTGGAGAACAGCCACCGTGGCATCGTGAACCGGCTGCTGTGGATGCTGGAGGACAGCGGCCTCGGCGAGCAGGACGCGGTGCTGCAGAAGACGCCGTACACGTTCGACGTGTCGGTGTGGGAGCTGTTCGCGCCGCTCTTGTGCGGGGCGCAGCTGGTGATGGCGGCGCCCGAGGGACACCGCGATCCGGGGTACCTCGCGGACGTGATCGAGGCGCACGCGATCACGACGGTGCACTTCGTGCCATCGATGCTGCAGGCGTTCCTCGAGTCCGTCGACTCGTGCCAGTGCCGGTCGTTGCGGCGGGTGATCTGCAGCGGAGAGGCGTTGTCGCGCGAGCTGGAGGAGCGTTTCTTCCGCAAGCTGGGCGACGGCGAGGGCGCGCCCGAGCTGCAGAACCTCTACGGGCCGACCGAGGCAGCGGTGGACGTGACGTCATGGCGCTGCCGGCGCGGCGACTCCCACGGGAGCGTTCCCATCGGGAGACCGATCGCCAACACGCGAATCCACCTCCTTGACGGCCAGCTGCGGCCTGTGCCGGTGGGGGTTGCGGGTGAGCTGTATATCGGCGGCGTGCAGGTTGCGCGCGGCTATCTCAAGCGGCCCGCGCTGACCGCCGAGCGGTTCATCCCCGATCCGTTCAGCGGCACGCCCGGCGCGCGCCTGTACCGCACCGGGGATCTCGCCCGCTTCCTGCCCGACGGCACCATCCTTTTCCTGGGCCGCATCGACTTCCAGGTGAAGCTGCGCGGCTTCCGGATCGAGCTCGGGGAGGTCGAGGCCGCGCTCCTGGCGAGCGCGGAGGTGCGCGAGGCGGCGGTGCTCCTGCGCGAGGACCGGCCGGGGGATCCGCGGCTCGTGGCGTACGTCGTGCCGCGCTCCGGGGCGGAGGTCGACGCCGAGGTGCTGCGCCGGTCGCTGGAGCGCTCGCTGCCGTCGTACATGGTGCCGGGCGCCTTCGTGGCGCTGGAGTCGCTGCCCCTGACGACGAGCGGGAAGCTGGACCGCAAGGCGTTGCCTGCGCCGGAGCTGGAGGCGCAGGAGAGCGGGTACGAGCCGCCGCGCACGGCGGTGGAAGAGACGCTGGTGGGGATCTGGGCGGAGGTGCTGGGGCTCGGGGCAGGGCGAGTGAGCGTCAACGCCGACTTCTTCGAGCTGGGCGGTCACTCGCTGCTGGCGACGCGGGTGGTGTCGCGGATCCGCGAGGCGTTCGCGGCCCCGCTGCCGCTGCGGGCGTTGTTCGAAAACACGACGGTGGCGGCGCTGTCGACGGTGGTGGAGCGGGCGCAGCGCGAGGCGCAGGGCGTGCAGGCACCGCCGCTCACGTGTGTGCCTCGCGGTGACGCCTTGCCGCTGTCGTTCACGCAGGAGCGGCTGTGGTTCTTGCAGGCGCTGACGCCGGACGGGGTGCACTACAACACGCCAGCGGCGGTGCGCGCGCGCGGTGAGCTGTCGCTCGATGTGTTGAGCCGAGTGCTGACGGAGATCGTGCGTCGGCACGAGGTGCTGCGCACGGTGTTCCGCGAGCGCGGCGGCGTGCCGGTGCAGGTGGTGCAGGAGCCGGGGGTGGTGGCCGTTGCGCTGGAGGAGGCGGCGGCGGGGCTCGGCGCGGAGGAGCGGGAATCGGCGCTGCGCGCGTGGGTGGAGCGGCATGCGTCGGAGCGGTTCTCGCTGAGCGAAGGCCCGCTGCTGCGGGCGTCGGTGCTGCGGCTGTCATCGGACGAGCATGTGATCTTCCTGGGGATGCATCACATCGTGACGGACGGCTGGAGCATGGGAGTTCTGGTGCGCGAGGTGGGAGCGCTGTACGAGGCGTTCCTCGCGGGGGAGCAGTCGCCGCTGCCGGAGCTCGCTATCCAGTACGGCGACTTCGCGGTATGGCAGCGCCGTTGGCTGCAGGGCGAGGTGCTGTCGCGCCAGGTGTCGTTCTGGAAGGAGCAGCTGAGCGGGATATCGCCGCTGGAGCTTCCGACGAGCCGCCCGCGGCCGGCGCAGCCGAGCTACCAAGGCGCGGTGCATCGGCAAAAGCTTTCGCGTTCGCTGTCGAGGCAGGTGGCCGCGCTGGGGCGCGAGTGCAATGCGACGGTGTTCATGACGTTGCTCGCGGCGTTCGACGTGCTGCTGTCGCGCTATGCGCGGCAGGAGGACGTATGTGTGGGCACGCCGATCGCGAACCGTAGCCACGCGGGGCTGGAGGGCCTGATCGGGTTCTTCGTGAACACGCTGGTGATGCGGGCGGACCTGTCGGGCAACCCGAGCTTCCGCGAGGTCGTGGGGCGAGTCCGGGACCGAGCGCTTGCGGCGTATGCGCACCAGGACATCCCGTTCGAGCAGGTGGTGGAGGCGGTGGATGTGGAGCGGGACCTGGGGCGGCATCCGCTGTTCCAGGTGATGTTCATCCTGCAGAACGCGCCGGAGGGCGAGCTTGCGCTCCGCGGGCTGACGCTGCAGGGCGTCGAGTTCGAGACCGGAACGGCGAAGTTCGACCTGACGCTGTCCATGATGGAGACCGCCGACGGTCTGGCCGCGGGCTGGGAGTACAGCACCGATCTGTTCGACGCCGAGAGCGTGGCGCGGATGGCCAGGCACTTCGAGACGCTGCTGTCGGCAGTGGTGGCGGAGCCTGGCGTGCGGATCGGGGAGGTGGAGCTGCGTGACGAGGCGGAACGCGCGCAGATGGCCGCCTGGAACAGCACCGAGGTCTACCTCGGCGCCGGGCGAGACGCGATGTCCTGTCTTCACGAGCTCGTGGCGGCGCAGGCGGCGCGCACGCCGGAGCAGGTGGCGCTGGTGTTCGAGTCCGAGCGGCTCACGTACGCGGAGCTGAACGCGCGTGCCAATCAGCTAGCGCACTACCTGCGCCGGCACGGGGTGGGTCCGGACACTGTGGTGGCGGTGCTGGACGAGCGCTCGTTGGAGATGGTGGTGGCGCTCCTGGGCATCCTGAAGGCCGGCGGCGCCTACCTGCCGCTCGACCCGGCGCACCCGGCGCAGCGGCTTGCGTTCAGCATCGACGACGCCCGGGCGCCGGTGCTGCTGACGCGCGCGAAGTGGAGCGCGACGACCGCTCCGATTACACACGCGGCGCGCGTGGTGCACCTGGACTCGGACTGGCCCGAGATCGCGCGTGAATCGACCGAGGACCCCGCGCCGCTGAGCACCGCCGATCACCTGGCCTACGTCATCTACACCTCGGGCTCGACCGGTAAGCCGAAGGGGGTGGAGAACAGCCACCGTGGCATCGTGAACCGCCTTCTCTGGTCGAGGGAGCGCTTTGGCCTGTCGAGCGGCCACAAGGTCCTGCAGAAGACGCAGTACACGTTCGATGTGTCGGTGGCGGAGATCTTCTGGCCGCTGATCGACGGCGCTTGCCTTGTGCTGGCGCGACCTGGTGGTCACCGGGATCCGAGCTACCTGGCGGAGCTGATCGCGGCCGAGGGGATAACGCACATCCACTTCGTGCCGTCGATGCTGCGGGCGTTCCTGGACGAGGCGGATGTGTCGCGGTGCGGAGGGCTCCAATGCGTGGTGTGCAGCGGAGAGGCGCTCTCTGGAGACCTGCCGAGGGGTCTGTTCGAGAAGCTGGGAAGCGGGGTGGAGGTATACAACCTCTACGGTCCGACCGAGGCGGCGGTGGAGGTGACGTGGTGGCGATGCGGCGAGGGCGACGGCGATGCCGGCGTGCCGATCGGCAAGCCGCTTGCGAACACGCAGATTCACCTGCTGGATGAATCGATGCGTCCGGTGCCCGTGGGGGTGCCGGGGGAGCTGTACATCGGCGGCGTGCAGGTGGCGCGGGGCTACCTCCGGCGGCCCGGCCTGACGGCCGAGCGGTTCATCCCCGACCCGTTCTCGAGCGAGCGCGGCGCGCGCCTGTACCGCACCGGGGATCTGGCCCGGTATCGTGCCGACGGGGCGATCGAGTACCTGGGCCGGATCGACTTCCAGGTGAAGTTGCGCGGTTTCCGGATCGAGCTGGGCGAGATCGAGGCGGCGCTGCGCGTGCACCAGGGCGTCAAGGACGCGGTGGTGGTGGTCTGGCAGGAGCGGCTGGTCGCGTACGTGGTGCCGGCGGAGCCGGGCGCGATGCCCGCGCGCGCGGCGCTGCAAGAGCTGCTGCGCAGCACGTTACCCGAGCACATGGTGCCTGACGTGTTCGTCGCGCTGCCGGAGCTGCCCCTGACCACGAGCGGCAAACTCGACCGCAAGGCGCTGCCTGCGCCGGAGCTGGAGGCGCAGGAGAGCGGGTACGAGCCGCCGCGCACGGCGGTGGAAGAGACGCTGGTGGGGATCTGGGCGGAGGTGCTCGGGCTCGAGGCAGGGCGCGTGAGCGTCAACGCCGACTTCTTCGAGCTGGGCGGTCACTCGCTGCTGGCGACGCGTGTGGTGTCTCGGATCCGTGAGGCGTTCGCGGCCCCGCTGCCGCTGCGAGCGTTGTTCGAGAACACGACGATTGCGGCGCTGTCGAAGGTGGTGGAGCGGGCGCAGCGCGAGGCGCAGGGCGTGCAGGCGCCGCCGCTTGCGCGCGTGCCTCGCGGAGACGCACTGCCGCTGTCGTTCACGCAGGAGCGGCTGTGGTTCTTGCAGGCGCTGACGCCGGACGGGGTGCACTACAACACGCCAGCGGCGGTGCGCGCCCGAGGCGAGCTATCGCTCGATGTGTTGAGCCGAGCGCTGACGGAGATCGTGCGTCGACACGAGGTGCTGCGCACGGTGTTCCGCGAGCGCGACGGCGTACCGGTGCAGGTGGTGCAGGAGCCCGGGGTGGTGGCCGTTGCGCTGGAGGAGGTGGCGGCGGGGCTCGGCGCGGAGGAGCGGGAGTCGGCGCTGCGCGCGTGGGTGGAGAGGCGCGCGTCGGAGCGGTTCTCGCTGAGCGAAGGCCCGTTGCTGAGGGCATCGGTGCTGCGGCTGTCGCCGGACGAGCATGTGATCTTCGTGGGGATGCATCACATCGTGACGGACGGCTGGAGCATGGGCGTTCTGGTGCGCGAGGTGGGCGCGCTGTACGAGGCATTCCTCGCAGGGGAGCGGTCGCCGCTGCCGGAGCTCGCTATCCAGTACGGCGACTTCGCGGTGTGGCAGCGCCGTTGGCTGCAAGGCGACGTGCTGTCACGTCAGGTGTCGTTCTGGAAGGAGCAGCTGAGCGGGGTCTCGGCGCTGGAGCTTCCGACGAGCCGCCCGCGGCCGACGCAGCTGAGCTACCGAGGCGCCGTGCATCGGCAAAGGCTGCCGCTTCCGCTGTCGAGGCAGGTATCGGCGCTGGGTCGCGAGTGCAATGCGACGGTGTTCATGACGCTGCTCGCGGCCTTCGACGTGCTGCTGTCGCGGTATGCGCGTCAGGAGGACGTGTGTGTGGGCACGCCGATCGCAAACCGTAGCCATGCGGGGCTGGAGGGGTTGATCGGGTTCTTCGTGAACACGCTGGTGATGCGGGCAGACCTGTCGGGCAACCCGAGCTTCCGCGAGGTCGTGGGTCGAGTGCGCGACCGAGCGCTTGCGGCGTATGCGCACCAGGACATCCCGTTCGAGCAGGTGGTGGAAGCGGTGGACGTGGAACGGGACTTGGGTAGGCACCCGCTGTTCCAGGTGATGTTCATCCTGCAGAACGCGCCGCAGGGAGAGCTTGCGCTGCGCGGGCTGACGCTGGAGGGCGTCGAGTTCGAGACCGGAGCGGCGAAGTTCGACCTGACGCTGTCGATGGTGGAGAGCGACGGAGGCCTCGAGGCAGGCTGGGAGTACAGCACGGACCTGTTCGATGCGGAGAGCGTGGCGCGGATGGCCAGGCACTTCGAGACGCTGCTGGCAGCCGTGGTGGCGGAGCCTGGCGTGCGGATCGGCGAGGTGGAGCTGCGGGACGAGGCGGAACGTGCGCAGATGGCCACCTGGAACAGCACTGAGGTCGACCTCGGCGCCGGGCGAGCTCCGGTGTTCTGCCTGCACGAGCTTTTCGAGGCGCAAGCGGCGCGCACGCCGGAGCGGGTGGCGCTGGTGTTCGAGGCCGAGCGGCTGACGTACGCGGAGCTGAACCGGAGGGCGAACCAGCTGGCGCATCACCTGCGCCGGCACGGGGTGGGTCCGGACACGGTGGTGGCGGTGGTGGCGGAGCGTTCGGTGGAGCTCGTGGTGGCGCTCTACGGCGTGCTCAAGGCCGGGGGCGCGTACCTTCCGATCGATCCGACGTATCCGTCCGAGCGCATCCGGGTGTTGCTCGAGGACGCGGCGTCGCCAGTGGTGCTGACGCAAGAGAAGTGGCGCAGCGGGCTGCCGGAGACGTCGGCGCACGTGGTGTGCTTGGACGCGGACTGGTCAAAGATCGCGCCCGAATCGGGCGACGATCTGCGGCCGGTCAGCGGCCCCGATCACCTGGCCTACGTCATCTACACCTCGGGCTCGACGGGTCGGCCCAAGGGGGTGGAGAACAGCCACCGTGGCATCGTGAACCGGCTGCTGTGGATGCTGGAGGACAGCGGCCTCGGCGAGCAGGACGCGGTGCTGCAGAAGACGCCGTACACGTTCGACGTGTCGGTGTGGGAGCTGTTCGCGCCGCTCTTGTGCGGGGCGCAGCTGGTGGTGGCGGCGCCCGAGGGGCACCGCGACCCGGGGTACCTCGCGGACGTGATCGAGGCGCACGCGATCACCACGGTGCACTTCGTGCCGTCGATGCTGCAGGCGTTCCTCGAGCCTCTGGATGCGCGCCAGTGCCGGTCGCTGCGGCGGGTGATCTGCAGCGGAGAGGCGTTGTCGCGCGAGCTGGAGGAGCGTTTCTTCCGCAAGCTGGGCGACGGCGAGGGCGCGCCCGAGCTGCAGAACCTCTACGGTCCGACCGAGGCAGCGGTGGACGTGACGTCATGGCGCTGCCGGCGCGGCGACTCCCACGGGAGCGTTCCCATCGGGAGACCGATCGCCAACACGCGAATCCACCTCCTTGACGGCCAGCTGCGGCCTGTGCCGGTGGGGGTTGCGGGTGAGCTGTACATCGGCGGAGTTCAGGTGGCGCGCGGCTACCTCAAGCGGCCCGCGCTGACCGCCGAGCGGTTCATTCCCGATCCGTTCAGCGGCACGCCCGGCGCGCGCCTGTACCGCACCGGGGATCTCGCCCGCTTCCTGCCCGACGGCACCATCCTCTTCCTGGGTCGCATCGACTTCCAGGTGAAGCTGCGCGGGTTCCGGATCGAGCTCGGGGAGATCGAGGCCGCGCTGATGGCGAGCGCGGAGGTCCGCGAGGCGGCGGTGCTCCTGCGCGAGGACCGGCCGGGTGATCCGCGGCTCGTGGCGTACGTCGTGCCGCGCTCCGGGGCGGAGGTCGACGCCGAGGCGCTGCGCCGGTCGCTGGAGCGCTCGCTGCCGTCGTACATGGTGCCGGGCGCCTTCTTGGCGCTGGAGTCGCTGCCCCTGACGACGAGCGGGAAGCTGGACCGCAAGGCGCTGCCTGCGCCGGAGCTGGAGGCGCAGGAGAGCGGGTACGAGCCGCCGCGCACGGCGGTGGAAGAGACGCTGGTGGGGATCTGGGCGGAGGTGCTGGGGCTCGAGGCGGGGCGCGTGAGCGTCAACGCCGACTTCTTCGAGCTGGGCGGTCACTCGCTGCTGGCGACGCGGGTGGTGTCGCGGATCCGCGATGTGCTTGCGGCCCCGTTGCCGCTGCGGGCGTTGTTCGAGAACACGACGGTGGCGGCGCTGTCGACGGTGGTGGAGCGGGCGCAGCGCGAGGCGCAGGGCGTGCAGGCGCCGCCGCTTGCGCGTGCGCCTCGCGGAGACGCCTTGCCGCTGTCGTTCACGCAGGAGCGGCTGTGGTTCTTGCAGGCGCTGACGCCGGAGGGCGTGCACTACAACACGCCTGCGGCGGTGCGCGCGCGAGGCGAGCTGTCGATCGAGGTGTTGAGCCGAGTGCTGACGGAGATCGTGCGTCGGCACGAGGTGCTGCGCACGGTGTTCCGTGAGCGCGACGGCGTGCCGGTGCAGGTGGTGCAGGAGCCCGGGGTGGTGGCCGTTGCGCTGGAGGAGGCGGCGGCGGGGCTCGGCGCGGAGGAGCGGGAATCGGCGCTGCGCGCGTGGGTGGAGCGGCATGCGTCGGAGCGGTTCTCGCTGAGCGAAGGCCCGTTGCTGCGGGCGTCGGTGCTGCGGCTGTCATCGGACGAGCATGTGATCTTCGTGGGGATGCATCACATCGTGACGGACGGCTGGAGCATGGGAGTTCTGGTGCGCGAGGTGGGAGCGCTGTACGAGGCGTTCCTCGCGGGGGAGCGGTCGCCGCTGCCGGAGCTCGCTATCCAGTACGGCGACTTTGCAGTGTGGCAGCGCCGTTGGCTGCAAGGCGAGGTGTTGGCGCGCCAGGTGTCGTTCTGGAAGGAGCAGCTGAGCGGGGTATCGCCGCTGGAGCTTCCGACGAGCCGCCCGCGGCCGGCGCAGCCGAGCTACCGGGGCGCGGTGCACCACCAACGGCTGTCGCGTGCGCTGTCGAGGCAGGTGGCTGCGCTGGGTCGCGAGTGCAATGCGACGGTGTTCATGACGCTGCTCGCGGCGTTCGACGTGCTGCTGTCGCGGTATGCGCGGCAGGAGGACGTGTGTGTGGGCACGCCGATCGCGAACCGTAGCCACGCGGGGCTGGAGGGCCTGATCGGGTACTTCGTGAACACGCTGGTGATGCGGGCGGATCTGTCGGGCAACCCGAGCTTCCGCGAGGTCGTGGGTCGAGTCCGGGACCGAGCGCTTGCGGCGTATGCGCACCAGGACGTCCCGTTCGAGCAGGTGGTGGAAGCGGTGAACGTGGAGCGGGACCTGGGGCGGCATCCGCTGTTCCAGGTGATGTTCATCCTGCAGAACGCGCCGGAGGGCGAGCTTGCGCTCCGCGGGCTGACGCTGCAGGGCGTCGAGTTCGAGACCGGAACGGCGAAGTTCGACCTGACGCTGTCCATGATGGAGACCGCCGACGGTCTGGCCGCGGGCTGGGAGTACAGCACCGATCTGTTCGACGCCGAGAGCGTGGCGCGGATGGCCAGGCACTTCGAGACGCTGCTGTCGGCAGTGGTGGCGGAGCCTGGCGTGCGGATCGGGGAGGTGGAGCTGCGGGACGAGGCGGAGCGCGCGCAGATGGCCGCCTGGAACAGCACCGAGGTCGACCTCGGCGCCGGGCGAGATCCGGTGTCTTGCCTGCACGAGCTCTTCGAGGCGCAAGCGGCGCGCACGCCGGAGCAGGTGGCGCTCGTGTTCGAGTCCGAGCGGCTGACGTACGCGGAGCTGAACGCGCGCGCCAACCAGCTCGCGCATCACCTGCGCCGGATCGGCGTGGGTCCGGACACCGTGGTGGCGGTGCTGGACGAGCGCTCGTTGGAGATGGTGGTGGCGGTCCTGGGCATCCTGAAGGCCGGCGGCGCCTACCTGCCGCTCGACCCGGCGCACCCGGCGCAGCGGCTTGCGTTCAGCATCGACGACGCCCGGGCGCCGGTGCTGCTGACGCGCGCGAAGTGGAGCGCGACGACCGCTCCGATCCCACACGCGGCGCGCGTCGTGCCCCTCGACTCGGACTGGCCCGAGATCGCGCGTGAATCGGCCGAGAACCCCGCGCCGTTGAGCGCCGCCGATCACCTGGCCTACGTCATCTACACCTCGGGCTCCACCGGCAAGCCCAAGGGGGTCTTGGTCCCCCACGGGGCCCTGACGAACTTTCTCCAGAGCATGGCGCGCGAGCCTGGGCTCGCCGCGCGGGACGTCCTCCTCGCCGTCACGAACATCACCTTCGATATCGCGGCGCTGGAGCTCTTCCTTCCCCTCCTGTGCGGCGCGCGCGTCGTGCTGGCCGGCCCCCGGCAGGCCGCCGACCCGGATGCCCTCAGGCGCCTCCTGGACGCGCACCACATCACCGTGATGCAGGCCACGCCCGCGACCTACCGCATGCTGGTGGACGCCGGCTGGCGCGGCGGCCAGGGGCTGCGCGTCCTCTGCGGCGGCGAGGCGATGCCCTCCGATCTCGCCGCCGCGCTGTGCGAGCGCGCCGCCGCCGTCTGGAACCTCTACGGGCCCACGGAGGCCACGGTGTGGGCCTCTTGCCTGCGCGTCGAGGCGCACGACGCGCAGGGCCCCGGGGTCATCTCCATCGGTCGCCCCATCGCGAATACCACCCTCCACATCCTCGATCCGCGACTGCAGCCCGTGCCCGTGGGGGTGCCCGGGGAGCTGTACATCGGCGGCGTGCAGGTGGCGCGGGGTTACCTCCGGCGGCCCGGCCTGACCGCCGAGCGGTTCATCCCCGATCCCTTCAGCCGCACGCCGGGCGCGCGGATGTACCGCACCGGGGATCTGGCCCGGCGCCGCGCCGACGGAGCCGTCGAGTACCTCGGCCGCATCGACTTCCAGGTCAAGCTGCGCGGCTTCCGCATCGAGCTCGGCGAGATCGAGTCTGCCCTCCGGGCCCACGAGGGTGTCAGCGACGCTGTCGTGGTGATGCGGCAGGAGCGCCTGGTCGCCTACGTGGTGCCCGCGCGCCCCGGAGACGCGCCGTCGCGAGCTTCCTTGCAGGAGCTCCTGCGCGACCGCCTGCCCGAGCACATGGTCCCGGGCTTCTACGTCACCTTGGCCGCGCTGCCCCTGACCACCAGCGGCAAGATCGATCGCAAGGCGCTCCCCGACCCCGAGGTGGACCTGCCCGCGGCCGCCCACGAGCCGCCGCGCACCCCGATGGAGAGGGCGCTCGCGCGCATCTGGGGGGAGGTCCTGGGCGTGGACGTCGCCACGCTCGGCATCCAGGACGACTTCTTCGCGCTGGGCGGCCATTCGCTGCTGGCCACCCGGGTCGTCTCCCGCATCCGCGAGCAGCTCGGCGTGGACGTGCCCCTGCGGAGCGTCTTCGAGGCGGCCACCCTCTCTGCGCTGGCCGAGCGGCTGACGCGCGCCCAGACCGGGCGCGCCGCCCTGCCGCCGATCCGCCCCGCGCCGCGCGCCGGGAACATCCCGCTCTCCTACAACCAGCAGGGCATCTGGATCGCCGCGCAGATGGGGGAGTCGCACCAGCGCGCTTACAACGTGGCCCTCGCGTTCCGCCTGCGCGGGCCCCTACACCTCGCCGCCCTCGAGCGCGCCGCGAGCGACCTCGTCCGGCGCCACGCCTCGCTGCGCACCCGCTTCGTCGAGGAGGACGGGAGGCCTTTCCAGGTCATCGATCCTGCCGCCGAGGCGCCGCTGTCCTTCCGCGATCTCTCCGGCGAGCCCGAGGACGTCCGCCTGCGCGAGGCCGGCGCGTCGATGCACGCGGAGGCCGAGGTCGCCTTCGATCTGGCGCGCGAGCACCTCTTCCGCCTCCTCGTGATCCGCCTCGCGGCCGACGAGCACCTCCTGCAGATCGTCTCCCACCACCTCGTCTGGGACGGCTGGTCCACCGGGCTCGTGCTGCGCGACCTCGTGGCCTCGTACCAGGCGGAGCTCGCGGGCGACAAACCCGCCATGCCCGAGCCGTCCATCCAGTACGCCGACTTCGCCGCGTGGCAGCGGCAGCTCGACCGAGGGTACCTGGACGCCCAGCTCGACGTGTGGCGCAGGGCCCTGGCCGGCCACCGCCAGAACTTCGTCTTTCCCCCGGACAGGCCCTATCCCGAGCGCGTCTCCGGCGAGGCGGCGCGGGTGACCTTCCGGTTCCCCGATCCGGTGAGGCGTGCGCTGCTCGCCCTCGCCCAGGCCGAGCGATGCACGGTGTTCATGACCGCGCTGGCCGGCTTCAAGGCGCTCCTGTTCCGCCACACCGGCCAGGAGGATCTGTGCCTCGGCACCGTCGTCACCGGCCGCACCCACGTGGACACCGAGGACGTCGTGGGCAACTTCGTGAACTCGCTGGCGCTGCGCAGCTCCCTGCGCGGGGATCCCTCCTTCCGCGAGCTCATGGGGCGCGTGCGCGAGACCGTGCTCGAGGCCTTCTCCAACCAGGATCTGCCGTTCGATCGCCTGGTCGAGGCCTTGAGCCCGCCCCGGAGCTCCGGCGCGCAGCCCTACTTCCAGGTGGTCTTCGCCCTCGAGAACCTCCCGGACAGGGGCGAGTCGCCCGACGGGCTCGCCGTCGAGCCGTTCGGCGACGCCGCGGAGACGACCAAGTACGACCTGGTCCTCTGGCTCATGGAGGCTCCCCAGGGGCTCTCCGGCTCGCTCCAGTTCCGCACCCAGCTCTACGAGCAGGCCACGATGAGCCGCCTCTGCCGGCAGTACCTCACCTTGCTGGCCTCGGCGGCGGAGCAGCCGGACACGCCGATCTCCCGGCTCGAGCTCCAGGACGCCGACGACAAGGCCGCCCGCGACGAGGAGGACCACAAGCGGAGAGAGACCAGCGTGCGGCGCATGAAGCAGGCCAGGCCGAAGGCCATCCGCACGACGAAGCCATGACCGCGCCCTCGGTCCAGGAGACCGCGCCGCCCCGTTGCACCGACGATTGCACCGCCGATCGCACCGCGATGCCCAACGTCACGAAGGAAACGCCATGAAAGCCGGATCGCCCAGATTGAAGAGCCTGAACGACGTCAAGCGCCAGAGCATCCGCCTCAGCCAGGCTTCCCTGGTGAAGACGCGCCCCGTGCAGGAAGGAAAGCGCCTCCTGCTCGTGGAGCCCAGCGCCGAGACGATCGATCTCGCCGCCTGGGCCCGGGACAACCGCTCCTGGATCGAGGAGCACCTGCTCCGGCACGGCGGCCTCCTCTTCCGCGGCTTCGCGCTGCCCGACGCGGCCGCCTTCCAGGAGGTCGCCGCCGCGGTGTCGCCCGACCTGCTCGATTACGTGGAGCGGGCCGCCCCGCGGAGCCAGGTCGCCGGCAAGGTGTTCACCTCCACGGAGTACCCGGCCGACCAGTGGATCCCGCTGCACCACGAGATGTCCTACTCGCACAACTGGCCGACCAAGCTCTATTTCTACTGCGACATCCCCGCCGAGGAGCAGGGCTATACGCCGGTGGCCGACGATCTCGAGATCTTCGGCCGGATCCCCCCGGCCATCAAGGAGAAGTTCCTCGAGAAGGGGGTCATGTACGTGCGCAATTACGGGCAGGGCGCCGACATGCCCTGGTGGGAGGTCTTCCAGACCCGGAGCAAGCAGGAGGTCGAGGCCTACCTCGCGAGCACGAAGACCGAGTTCGAGTGGCGTGGTCAGGATCAGCTCCGCACGCGCATGCGCCGGCAGGTGACCGCCACGCACCCGAAGACCGGCGACACCGTGTGGTTCAACCACGCCCACATGTTCCACAGCTCCAACATGCCCGCCCCCGTGCGCGCCGCGCTGCGGCGGGAGTTCAAGGACGACGAGCTGCCGCGCAACGCCTTTTACGGCGACGGCTCGCCGATCGAGGACGAGGTGGCGCAGGCCATCCGGGACCTTTACCGCGAGTCGGCCATCTACTTCTCGTGGCAGAAGGGCGACGTGCTGCTCCTCGACAACTTCCTTACTTCGCACGGAAGGTCGCCGTTCAAGGGGCAGCGCAAGATCTACGTGGCCATGGCCGAGCTCTACACGAACCCGGAGTTCCGCTGAGCGCCCGGCGCCGGCTGGCAGCAGAAGCGGCGCCCGGAGCCGAGCGGAGCACGTGTCGCGCGAGCAGCCGAACGCCTGGCGGCGGCGCAGGGCCAGAGGCGCAGTCTTGTTGAAGGAGCAGCAATGGAAGAGCGGGTCATCGAAGGGTTCCGACTGTCACCCCAGCAGCGAGAGATCGTCGACTCCGGGGTGGAACAAAGCCTCTTGGCGCAGGGCGCCCTCCTGCTGGAAGGCCCGCTGGACGTCGCGCGCCTCGGCCGCGCGCTCGAGGCCGTGGCCGGGCGCCACGAGATCCTGCGCACCCGGTTCCAGCGCCTGACGAGCATGGGTGTCCCGCTGCAGGTCATCGCCGAGGGCGCGGCCGTCGAGCTCTCGTCGGGCGACGCCGCGGGCTGCGAGGCGCCGGACGTCGCCGCCGCGCTGGAGGAGGCGCGCCAGCGCCCCTTCGACCTCGCGGGCGGCGCTCCCCTGCGCGCGTCGCTCAAGGCGCTGCCCGGCGCGCGGCGCCTGCTCGTGCTCACGGCCCCGTCGCTGTGCATGGACGCCCGCTCGCTGAACAACCTGGCGCGGTCGATCTTCGACGAGTACGCGGGAGGCGCCCCCGAGGCGCCTGCGGCCGAGCCGGAGGACCACGTCGACGGCGCGCGCGGCGGCGAGCCGCGCGGAGGCGCAGAGGAGGCCGACGGCGCGGACGGCGCCGAGGAAGGGGGCCCGATCCAGTACGTCCAGTTCTCCGAGTGGCAGAACGAGCTGGGCGAGGAGGAGGACGCCGACAGGGCCAAGGCCTTCTGGCAGAAGTACCTCGACGGAGAGCTCCCCGCCTTGCGCTTGCCGCTCGAGCGGGAGCCGAGCGACGCCGCGAGCGGCGCCTTCACGCCGCGCAGCACGGGATTCACCCTGGACAGGGAGGCTGCCGCGCGCATCGACGCGCTCCTCGCGTCCCGGGGCCTGGCCGCCGATCGGTACTTCCTGGCCGCCTGGCTGCTCTTCCTCTCGCGCGCCGGCGACCGCGCCGACGTGCTCACCCGTGTCTGCTTCGACGGGCGCCGCTTCGCGGAGCTCGACGACGCCGTGGGCCTGTTCACGACCGGCGCGCCGTTCCGGCTCGATCTGGACGACGGCGAGAGCGCCGCGCGCCTGCTCGACAAGGTGGCGTTCCACCTGAAGGACGTGGAGGCGTATCAGCTGTTCTATCCGCGCGAGGGCTCGCCGGTCTCTGCCGAGCAGATGGCGCTGGCCTACGAGTACGGCGAGGCCCTCGCCGCCCGATCGAGCGGCGGCCTCCGCGTCTCCCCGCTCGCGCGCGCCTGCCTCACCGAGCGCTTCCGGCTCAAGCTCGTCGTGGAGCGCCAGGCCGACCCGGTCGGCGGCACCGCGGCGTACTCGTGCCGCGTCTTCTACGACGCCGGCCGCATCGACGACGGCATGGCGGTCGTCTTCGCCCGCGCCATCGCGGCGCTCTGCCGCGATCTCGCCGATCGCCCCGGGCGACCCCTGCGCGAGCTCCGCCTCGTGGACGACGGCGACGCGCAGCGGTTCTTCCGCGAGCTCGGCCGCGGCCGCGCGCTGGATGCCTCCAGCCTGCCTTTCCCGAGCATCGCCGCCGCGTTCGCGGCCGCGGCCGCGCGCTGGCCCGATCGCGTGGCGTATGTCTACGAGCAACACGCGGTGACGTACGGCGCGCTCGATCGCCAGGCGAACCGCGTGGCCAGGGCCCTGCTGCTCCGCGGAGTCACCCCCGGCGCGCCGGTGCCGCTCTTCCTCTCGCGCGGGCCCGACGTGCTCGCCGGGCTGCTCGGGATCCTCAAGGCTGGCGCCGCCTTCCTCCCGCTCGATCCCGCCCAGCCCCCGCGCCGCATGGCCGCCATCCTCGACGAGGTCCGCTCGGCCGTGGTCGTCACCCGCGAGAGCCTCCACCACCTCCTGCCCGAGGCGCACCGCGGCGCGGTCCTGCTCGACGGCTCCACGCTCGACGCGCTCGACGCGCTGGACGACAGCGAGCTCGACATCGCGGTGGGGCCTGCGTCGCCCGCCTACGTGCTCTTCACCTCGGGCTCCACCGGGACGCCGAAGGGCGTCGTCGTCCGCCACGACGCCGTGCTCAACCTCGCGCGCGCGCTCCAGGCCGACATCCACGACAGCCCCGCCGCCCCTCGCCGGTGCAGCCTCAACGCGAACCTCACCTTCGACTCCTCGGTCAAGCAATGGACTCGCCTGCTCTTCGGCGACACCTTGATCGGCATCCCGGAGGACGTGCGCGCCGACGGCGAGCGGCTCCGGGGTTACCTCGAGTCGCAGCGCTGCCAGGTGCTCGACTGCACGCCGTCGCAGCTCAAGATCCTGCTCTCGGCCGGGCTGCCCGGGGGTCTCGAGCGCGTCCTGCTCGGCGGTGAGGCCATCGACGCCCGGCTGTGGCAGCGGCTCATCGACCTGGGCCGGGAGACCGGCCGCCGGTTCTTCAACCTGTACGGGCCCACCGAGTGCACCGTCAACGCCACCTGGACGCCCGTCGTCGAGCCGACGGAGGGCGCGCCGGGCCGGTCTCTGCCCGTCATCGGCCGGCCCATCCCGAACGCCTGGGTGGTGCTCCACGACCGGCACGGCAACCCGGTGCCGCCCGGCTTCACCGGCGAGCTCCTCGTCGGGGGCGCGGGCGTCGCGGCCGGCTACTTCCGCGACCCCGAAAAGACGGCCCGGAGCTTCGTGCCCGATCCGTACAGCGACCGTCCGGGCGCCCGCCTCTATCACACCGGCGATCTGGCGCGCTTCCTCCCCGGAGGAGCCATCGAGTTCCTCGGGCGCGCCGACTTCCAGGTGAAGCTGCGCGGCCTGCGCATCGAGCTCGGCGAGATCGAGGCCGCGCTCTCCAGCCACCCCGGCGTCAAGGAGAGCGTGGTGCTCCTGCGCGAGGACCGCCCCGGCGATCAGCACCTCGTGGCCTACGTCGTCCCCGATCGGCAAGGGCGCGCGCTCGCCGAGCCGGCGGAGGCCCAGGGGAAGGAGCGCCACCGGCTGCCCAACGGGCTCGCCGTGTACCATCAGAACCGGAACGAGACCGACTACCTCTACGACGAGATCTTCAACAAGAAGACCTATTCCTTCTACGGGATCCACCTCCCCGACAACGCCGTCGTCCTCGACGTGGGCGCCAACATCGGCATGTACTCGCTCTATGCGCTGCAGCACTGCCGGAGCCCGCGCATCTACGCCTTCGAGCCGCTGCCTCCCATCTTCGAGTCCCTCTCGCTCAACCTGCGCGCCCACGGCGAGCGCGTGAAGCTCTTCCCCATCGGGCTCAGCCGCGAGGAGGCCAGCGTCACGTTCACGTACTACCCCCGCTACTCGATGATGTCGGGCGTCAGCGACTACGCGCGTCCGGGCGACGAGGTGGAGGTCGTGAAGCGTTATCTGGAGAAGGAGGCCGACGCGGGCTCCGAGGGCGCGCGCGAGCTCCTGCGCCAGGCGGACGATCTCCTGCGCTTCCGCTTCGAGGCCGAGAGCCACACCTGCCGATTGCGCCGGCTCACGGACGTCCTCCGCGAGGAGGGCATCCAGCACGTCGACGTCCTCAAGGTCGATGTCCAGCGCGCGGAGCTCGACGTCCTCCACGGGCTCGGCGAGCAAGACTGGCAGAAGATCGACCAGGTCGTGATGGAGGTCCACCAGGCGGCGGGGGAGGAGAGCCAGGACCGCGTCCGCGAGATCACGGCCCTCCTGGAGCGCCACGGCTTCGAGGTGGCCGCCGAGCAGGACGAGCTGCTCGCCGGCACGGACCGCTACAACGTCTACGCGAGCCGCCTCGGCCTGCGCGAGCGGAGCGCGGGGCTCGCCGCGATCGTGCCCGTCGAGAACGCGCGCGCCGCCGAGCTCTCGGACGCCGGGATCCGTCAGCACCTCGAGGCCTACCTGCCCGAGTACATGATCCCCTCCGCCGTCGTCTTCCTGGACGCCCTGCCGCTGAGCCGCCACGGCAAGGTGGATCGCCGCGCCCTGCCCGCGCCCGATCTCGGGACCCGCGACCGCAAGCCGCCGCGCACGCGCCATGAAGCGGCGCTCCTCGAGTTGTGGATCGAGGTGCTCGGCGCCCCTCACGTCGGCGTCGACGACAACTTCTTCCGCCTGGGCGGCCACTCGCTGCTCGCCACCCAGCTCATGTCGCGCGTGCGCAAGGCCTTCGACGTCGACCTCCCCCTGCGCCTGCTCTTCGAGGCGCCCACGGTCGAGCTGCTGGCGAAGGAGATCGAGGCGCGCGCCGGCGCCGCCCCCGCGTCGCAGGCCCCGCCGATCGTCGCCCTCCCGCGCGACCGGCCGCTCGCCTTGTCCTTCGGCCAGCAGCGGCTCTGGTTCATCCACCAGCTCGAGCCCGACGCGGCCATGTACAATAACCCGCTCGCGTTCCGCGCCCGCGGCCCGCTCGATCTCGACGCCTTCGACCGCACCCTCGCCGCGGTCGTGGCGCGGCACGAGGGGCTGCGCACCCGCTTCGTCGCCGCCGGCCAGCTGAGCCGGCAGGACCTCGAGGCGCTCGGCGGCGCCGCGCCGGACGCCGCCTATCAGATCATCGATCCTCTCGCCGCGAGTTACCTCGAGATCGTGGACCTCTCCGCCCTGCCCGAGGACGAGCGCCTCGCGCGAGCCCACGCGCTGCGCCGGGAGGAGGCGAGCGCCCCGTTCGATCTCGCCGCCGGACCGCTCTTCCGCGCCAAGGCGCTGCGCCTCGGGCCCGAGGATCACGTGGTGCTCTTCACCACGCACCACATCGTCAACGACGAGTGGTCGCTGCGCATCCTCGCTCGCGAGGTCAACGCCCACTACAACGCCCTCGTCGAGGGCCGGGCGCCCTGCCTGCCCCAGCTGCCCGTTCAGTACGCCGATTTCGCCGCCTGGCAGCGGACGTGGCTCGGGGGTGAGGGCGGCGAGCTGGCCCGCCAGCTCGGCTACTGGACGGAGGCGCTGCGCGGCGTCCCGCCCGTCCTGAACCTCCCGCTCGACGCCCCACGCACGACCCGCCGCTCCTACCGCGGCAAGGTCCGGAGGTTCCGCCTCTCCCCGGAGCTGTCCGCCGCCCTGCGCGCGCTCGGCGAGCGCGGCGAGCGCGACGAGCGCGGCGACATCACCCCCTTCATGCTCTTCTTCGCCGCGTTCGCCGCGCTGCTCCACCGCTACGCCCGGCAGGACGACTTCTGCGTCGGCATCCCCGTCGCCGGCCGGAGCCACCGCGAGACCGAGGGCCTCATCGGGTTCTTCATCAACCTCCTGGCCATCCGGTTCGACCTCTCCGGCGCGCCCTCCTTCAGCGACCTGGTCGCGCGAACCCGGGAGACCCTGCTCCAGGCCTACGCGCACCAGGACCTGCCGTTCGAGAAGCTCGTCGAGAAGCTCGAGCTCACGCGCGACATGAGCCACTCGCCCCTCTTCCAGACGAACTTCCACATCGAGGACTCGCTCGCCGTGGGGTCGCACCTGGTCGCGGGTGATCTCGCGCTCGAGGGCGTCGCGATCGACGACTTCCACGACGGGCCGGAGCAGGAGACGGCGCGCTTCGAGCTGGGCCTCACCATCCACAACGCCGGCGCGGCCGTGGCCGGGACGTTCCGCTACGACGCCGACCTCTTCTGCGACGAGACCATCGACCGCATGGTCGCCCACTTCGAGCGCCTCCTCGCCGCCGTGGCGGCGGACCCGGAGCGGCCGCTCGGGTCCATCCCGCTGCTCGACGACGCGGAGGCGCAGGACGTCGCGCGCGCGTCGGCCGGCGAGGCCGCGCCGGTCGACCCGGACGCCACGTTGCCCTCCCTCTTCCGCGCCCAGGTCGAGCGCACGCCCGACGCGCCCGCGGTCTCGGCCGGCGGCGTCACGTTCACCTTCGCCGAGCTCGACGCCCTCTCCAACCGCATCGCCCACGCCCTGCGCGCGCGCGGCGTGCGCGCCGACCGGCCCGTCGGCATCTGCGTCGAGCGCTCGTGCGCGCTCGTCGCCGGCATCCTGGGCATCCTCAAGGCCGGCGGCGCCTACCTGCCGCTCGACCCCGGCTACCCCGAGAAGCGCATCGCCATGCTCCTGGAGGACGCGTCCCCGCCGGTCGTCCTGGCCCAGGGCGCCACGGCCGCGCGCCTGCCCGCCTCCGGCCCCGACGTGCTGCTGCTGGACGGCGAGGCCCCGTTCCACCTCGGCGCCCCCGCGTCCCCCCTCGAGCCGGCCGCCGGCCCGGACCACCTCGCCTACGTGCTCTACACGTCCGGCTCCACCGGGCGGCCCAAGGGCGTCATGGTCACGCACCGCAACGCCGTGAACCTGCGCGCCGCCCTGCGCGCGGCCCTCTACGACGGCATGGGCGCCGCGCCCCTGCGCGTGAGCGTCAACGCGCCCGTCGTGTTCGACTCCTCCGTCAAGCAGCTCCTCGCGCTGCTCGACGGCAACTGCCTCTACCCCGTGCCCGAGGACGTGCGGCGCGACGCCGCGGCCTTCGTGCGGTGGGTGGCCGAGCACGGCATCGACGTGCTCGACGCGACCCCGTCGATGCTGCACCTCCTGCTCGACGCCGGCCTGCTCGAGCGGCCCGAGCGCGCCCCGCGCCACGTGCTCCTCGGTGGCGAGGCCATCTCGCCCTCGCTCTGGCAGACCCTGCTCTCGTCGCGGGACACCCGCTTCCACAACCTGTACGGCCCCACGGAGTGCACCGTCAACGCCACGGCCCACAGCCTGCGCGACGGCGACGCGCTCCCCGTCATCGGCCGGGCGCTCCGCAACGTGCGCGTCTACCTGCTCGACGAGGCGCTGCGGCCCGTGCCGCCCGGCATCACCGGGGAGATCTTCATCGGCGGGGCCGGCGTCTCGCGCGGCTACCTCGGCCGCCCCGCGCTGACCGCCGAGCGCTTCCTGCCGGACCCCTTCGCCGACCTCCCGGGCGCGCGCATGTACCGCACCGGGGATCTGGCGCGCGCCACCGCGCGCGGCGACATCACCTTCCTCGGCCGCGCCGACTTCCAGGTCAAGATCCGCGGCCACCGCATCGAGCTCGGCGAGATCGAGGCGGTGCTCGCCGGCCACCCCGGCGTGCGGCAGTGCGTCGTGGCGGCCCTGCCCGGGCGCGGCCAGGGCGCCGATCGGCTCGTCGCCTGGGTCGTCCCGCACGCCGGCGACGCCGTCTCCGCCCGCGCGCTGCGCGACTTCCTCGCCGCGCGCCTGCCGGAGTACATGGTGCCCTCGGTCGTCCGGCTCATCGCCGAGATCCCGCTCACGCTCAACAAGAAGGTGGATCTCGCCGCGCTGCGCGCCGAGGCGCAGGGCGCGGTCGAGGCGCCGCGCGAGGCGGGGCGGAGCCCCGTCGAGGACATCGTGGTCTCCGTGATGGCGGACCTGCTCGGCGCGAGCCACGTCGGCCTCGACCAGGACTTCTTCGCGGAGCTCGGCGGCCACTCGCTCGCGGCGATCCAGCTCATGTCGCGCCTCTCCAGCGCCCTCGGCGCCGGCCTCGAGCTGCGCACGATCTTCGACCACCCCACGCCGCGCCGCCTCGCGCGCGCGGCCGAGGAGCGCCTCCGCGACGGCGGCCTCGACGAGCTGCCGCCCATCGAGCCCGCCCCGCGCGATCAGGAGCTCCCGCTCTCCTTCGCCCAGGGTCGGCTCTGGCTCCTCGACCGCATGAACCCAGGGTCGGCCGCCTACAACACGCCGCACGCGGCGCGTATCGCCGACGAGCTCAACGCGCCGGCCCTCGCGCGCGCCCTCAACGAGCTCGTGCGCCGCCACGAGCCCCTGCGCACCCGCTTCCCCGAGGTCGACGCGCGCCCCGTCCAGGTCATCGCGCCGTTCGTCCCCTTCGAGCTCCCGGTCGAGGACCTCTCCCACCTCGCCCCCGCGGAGGCCGAGGCCGAGGCGCGCCGCAGGGCCGAGCGGGAGGCGGCGCTCGGGTTCGATCTGGCCGGCGGCCCGCTCGTGCGCTTCCGGCTGCTTCGCCTCGCCGCGCGGGATCACGTGCTGCTCTTCACGATGCACCACATCATCACCGACGCCCCCTCGCTCGACGTCCTGTGGAGCGAGATCCTCGGCCTGCACGAGGCCTTCCGCGCCGGGCAGCCGTCGCCGCTGCCGGAGCTCGGCGTCCAGTACGCCGACTACGCGGTGTGGCAGCGGAGGTGGTTCACGGGCGAGGCCACCGCGCGCCAGCTCGCGTACTGGAAGGATCACCTGCGCGACCTCGGCGTCATCGAGCTCCCGCTCGACCGCCCGCGCCCGCCGGTGGAGACCTTCGTGGGCGGGAGGTACCACTTCCGCCTCGATCGCGGCGTGAGCGACGGGCTGCGCCGGCTGGCGCGCGAGCATGACGCCACGGTCTTCATGGCCGTGCTCGCCACCTACGCGGCCTTCCTCGCGCGCGTCTCCGGCCAGGAGGACATCGCCGTCGGCACGCCCGTCTCCGGCCGCGGCCGGCGCCACACCGAGCGCATGATCGGCTTCTTCATCAACACGCTCGTCCTGCGCTGCGACCTCTCCGGCGCTCCCTCCTTCGCCGGGCTGCTCGCGCGCGTGCGGGAGGTCGCCCTCGGCGCCTACGCGCACCAGGACATCCCCTTCGAGAAGCTCGTCGAGGAGCTCTCGCCCGAGCGCGACACGAGCCGCTCGCCGCTCTTCCAGGTCTGCCTCACCTACCTCGACCTGGCGCCTACGGTCGGCGCGGCCGGCGCGGACGGCGGCGGCTTCGACGTCGACCCGAACGTCGCCAAGTTCGACCTGACCCTCGCGGTCGCGCACCGGCCGGGCGCGCCGCTCGCGCTCTCGTTCGAGTACAGGACCGCGCTCTTCGACGAGGCGACCATCACGCGGCTGGCGAGGCACTTCCAGAACCTCCTCGCCGCGATCGTCGCCGCGCCCGGCGCGCCCGTCTGCGATCTGGACCTGCGCGACGAGGCCGAGCGCGCGCAGATGTGCGCCTGGAACAGCACGGAGACCGACCTCCTGGCCGAGCACCTCCCCGGCGCCGGCCCGCGGCCTCTGCCCTGCGTGCACGAGCTCGTGGCGGCGCAGGCCGCGCGCACCCCGGATCACGTCGCGCTCGTCGTCGGGGACGAGCGCGTGACGTACGCCGAGCTCAACACGCGCGCGAACCAGCTGGCCCACCACCTGCGCCGCCTCGGCGTCCGGGCGGACACCGTGGCCGTGCTCGCGGACCGCTCGGTGGACCTCATCGTGGCGCTGCTCGGCGTCCTCAAGGCGGGCGCCGCGTACCTGCCGCTCGACCCCGCGCACCCCCCGAAGCGCCTCGCCTTCGCCCTGCGCGACGCGCGCTCGCCGGTCCTGCTCACGACGTCCCGGTGGGCGGCCGTGGCGCGGCAGGCCGCCCCGGAGGCGCGCGTCGTCTGCCTCGACGCCGAGCGACCCGCGATCGCGCGCGAGCCGTCGGCCGACCCGCCCCCGCGCGCGACCCCCGCGCACCTGGCCTACGTGCTCTACACCTCGGGATCCACGGGCGAGCCCAAGGGCGTCATGATCCCGCACGGCGCCCTGACGAGCTTCCTCTGGAGCATGGCGCGCGAGTTCAGGCTGACCGAGCGAGACAGCCTGCTCGCCGTCGCCGCCGTGACCTTCGACATCTCCGTCATGGACATCTACCTTCCCTTGATCAGCGGCGCGCGCGTCGTGCTCGCCCGGACCGAGGACGCCTCCGACCCGGGCGCGCTCGCGCGCCTCCTGGAGAAGCACGGCGCGACGATCCTGCAGGCCACGCCCGCGACCTTCCGCATGCTGGTGGACGCCGGCTGGAAGGGCAGGGGAGGGCTGCGCCTCCTGTGCGGCGGCGAGGCCTTGCCGGCCGATCTCGCCGCGGCCCTGCGCGAGCGCGGCGACTCCGTCTCGAACCTGTACGGCCCCACCGAGGCCACCGTGTGGGTCTCCTGCCTGCGCGTCGGGCCCGACAGCGCCGGCTCGACCGAGTCCGTCTTCCTCGGCGGTCCCATCGCCAACACGACGTTCCACATCCTCGACGCGAGGCTGCGGCCGGCGCCGGTGGGCGTGCCCGGCGAGCTCTTCATCGGCGGCGTGCAGCTCGCGCGCGGCTACCTCAACCGGCCGGCGCTGACCGCGGAGCGCTTCCTGCCCGATCCCTTCTCCGGCCGGCCCGGGGCGCGGCTCTACCGCACCGGCGATCGCGCTCGTTATCGTCCGGACGGGACCATCGAGTTCCTCGGCCGCATCGACACGCAGGTCAAGCTCCGGGGGCTCCGCATCGAGCTCGGCGAGATCGAGGCGGTCCTGCGCGCGCACGCGGGCGTCCGCGAGGCCGTCGTCGTGGTGCGGCAGGAGCGGCTGGCCGCCTACGTGGTGCCCGCGGATCCGCAGGCCGCGCCGGCGGCGGCGGCGCTGCGCGAGCACCTGCGCGCCCAGCTCCCCGAGTACATGGTGCCGAGCGCCTTCACGTTCCTCGAGGCGCTGCCGCTGACCTCGAGCCGCAAGGTCGACCGCAAGGCGCTCCCGGCGCCGACCGAAGGCGCCGGCCGCCGCTTCGTCCACCCGCGCACCCCGCTGGAGTGGCAGGTCTGGCGGATCATGGCCGAGCTGCTCCGGGTCCCCTCGCTCGGGGTCAACGACAGCTTCTTCGAGCTGGGCGGCCACTCGCTGATGGCCGTCGCGCTGGTCGGCCGGATCGAGGCCCTGTCCGGGCAGAAGCTGCCGCTGACCGCGGTCTTTCGCCACCCCACGGTCGAGGAGCTCGCGGATCTGCTGCTCCGCGGCGGTGCCGGCGGCGGCGTCGGCGGGACCGGCGGCGACGCGGCCCGCTCTCCGCTCGTGGAGATCAAGCCGGGCGCCGGCAAGCCGCCCCTGTTCCTGGTGCACCCCATCGGCGGCACCGCCTTCTGCTACGCGGCCCTCTCGCGCGCGCTCGACCCGGATCAGCCGGTCTTCGCCTTCCACGCGCCCGGCCTGGACGAGGGGACGGCGCCGCTCCGGAGCGTGGACGCCATGGCGCGCGTGTACGCCGACGCGCTGGAGGCGGCGTATCCCGCGGGGCCGGTCCACGTGGGCGGGTGGTCGATGGGCGGCGTCGTGGCGTTCGAGCTCGGTCGGCAGCTGCGCGCGCGGGGCAGGGAGGTGGCGCCGCTCGTCGTGATCGACGCCGCGATGCCGCTCCACCCGAGGCCCGAGCGCAGGACCGACATGCAGCTGATGCTCGGCTTCCTCGGCAACCTGGAGCTCTCGCCCGAGGAGCTCGGCCTCTCGCGCGACGCCGACTGGACGCTCGACCGGGTGCTCGACGCCGTGCTGGTGAAGGGCAAGGCCGCCGGCGTCGTGCCGGCGAGCGCCGATCGCCGGTTCCTGGCGCGCTACTTCGAGGTGTTCGCGGCCGGCGCCAGGGCGCTCGACGGCTACCGCCCCGCCTCGGCTCCGGCCGACGCCCGCGCCCTCTACGACGGCGACGTGCTCCTGCTCAAGGCGGCCGACGCGCCGCCCGACATCGCGCAGGGCTGGCAGCGCTCGACGAGGGGGCAAGTCCGGGCCGCCGACGTGCCGGGCAAACACGACCAGCTCATGGATCCGCCGTACGTCGACGCGATCGCCGCCCGGATCCGCGAGGCGCTGGCGTGAGCCGCGCGACGCGCGCCGCGCGGAGCGTGGGTGCCCCGGAGCGCGCCGGTCGCGCGCGCGGCGCCCGGGGCGCGAGGGGTGAGGCCCGTCGATGACCTTCGTCCTGTTCCTCCTGCGAGAGCACCGCGCGAGCGTGGCGCTGGCGGCCCTGGTCGGCCTCGCCGGCGGCGCCGCCAACGCGAAGCTGGTCGCCATGGTCAACGGCAACCTGAGCGCCATGACCGCGGGCGGCGTCGGCTCGCCGTGGTTCTACCTGGGCGTCACCGCCATGGCCTTCGCGGCGGGGCTCCTGTCGGAGCTCATCCTCGTCTTTCTCTCGGAGCAGATCACCTACCGCCTGCGCATCAACATGTGCGCCCAGATCCTGCGGCTGCCGGTGGCGCAGGCCGAGAAGGTCGGCCGGTCGCGCCTCACGGCCACGTTCACCCATGACATCCAGACGGTCACGACCGCCCTCTTGCGGATACCCACCCTCTTCGTGAACGCGGCCGTCACGATCGGCTGCCTCGTCTATCTCGGCTTCCTCTCGCCGGTGATGCTCGCGGTGCTCTTCGGGTTCCTCGTGCTCGCGCTGGCCTCCTACCTCGTCCCGGAGCAGTGGGCGATCCGGAAGATGGAGGTGTATCGCCACGAGTACGACCGGATGATCGGCCAGTTCGACGCCATGAGCCAGGGCGCCAAGGAGCTCAAGCTGCACCACGCGCGGCGGCGGGCCTACTTCGAGGAGGTCCTGTGCGAGACCGCGGGGCGCGTGCGCTCGGCGGCTTACGGGCACCGCGTCGTCTATGCGGTGCTGACCCACTGGTCGCAGATGTTGTTCTTCCTGTTCGTCGCGATCCTGATCTACCTCATGCCGAGCTACGAGGCGCTCGACGCGAAGGCGATCACCGGCTTCGCCCTGGTCGTGCTCTACCTCGTGGCGCCGCTCGATCAGCTCATGATGTCCGTGCCGCGCTTCCGCGCCGCCGACGTCTCCTTCGCCAAGGTGCGTGAGCTCGGCCTCGAGATGGACGCGACGAGGCGCGGCGTCGGCCTGCTGGAGCCCGGCGCCGCGGCGCCCGACGGCGAGGGCCTGCCGCCGCTGCGCGAGATCCGCCTGCGCGGGCTGACGCACGCCTATTACCGCGAGCGGGAAGAGCGTCAGTTCGTCATGGGCCCCATCGACCTGGCGATCCGCGCCGGGGAGCTCGTTTTCATCACGGGCGGCAACGGCAGCGGCAAGACCACGCTGGCCAAGCTGATCGCCGGGCTCTACGTCCCTGCCGGCGGCGAGCTCCTGGTCAACGGCGAGCCCGTCACCGATCGGGATCGAGAGCGCTTCCGGCAGTACTTCTCGGCGATCTTCAGCGATTTTCACGTCTTCGAGCAGATCCTCGGGTTGCCCGTCGAGGCGCTGGACAGCCGGGCGCTCTCCTACCTGCAGAAGCTGGAGCTCGATCACAAGGTGGAGGTGGTGCAGGGCGCCCTCTCCACCACCCGCCTCTCGAGCGGCCAGCGCAAGCGCCTCGCGCTCTTGATCGCGTACCTCGAGGACCGTCCGGTCTATCTCTTCGACGAGTGGGCCTCGGACCAGGACCCGGAGTTCAAGCACGTATTTTACCGTCAGCTCCTGCCCGAGCTCAGGGCGAGGGGAAAGACGGTCATCGCCATTTCACACGACGACCGCTATTTCGACGTGGCCGACCGCGTCCTGAAGCTCGCGGATGGACGGCTCCAGTCCGGCGAGAAGGTCAATCAAAGTTGCCCGGATTCGGTGGCATCAATCGTTGAATGATGTATGCTGTGCCGGCAATCGCATCTGCGTACGGTGACGGAAGTCCTTCGCAGCGTAACCCTTTGCGTCAAGGATCCATCAAGATGAAACGCTTGAAGATTGCGTATTCCCCTCTTCTCCTTGTCGCCCTGTCCCCGGGGTGCGGCGCCGAGGCGCCGACAGGCGCCGCCGGGCTCGACGAGCAGGTCGCGCAGGAGCCCGCGGCGCTGGCGACGCCCGTCTCGGGCTTCGCGGAGCTCCACCATCACATGATGGCGGAGGAGGCCTTCAGCGGCGGCTGGCTCCACGGCTCACACGCAGGGCCGCTCGACGATTGCGACGGCGGGCTGCCGCCCAGCGATCACGCCCGTGTGCGGCAGGATCTCTCGAGCCTGCTGGACGTCTGCCCCGACGCCGGCGGCATCGACATGAGCGGCGTGCCGATCTTGAACCAGCTCTTCTGGCTGGGCGGCGCGGTCGGCTCCGAGCTGATCGGGCAGACCGACGGGACGGACGGGGACACCGGCCTTCACCTGGGCCGGTCCGACTTCGGCGCCGGGTGGCCGCGCTGGGACACCATCGCCCATCAGCAGGGGTGGGAGGGCTGGATGCGAGACGCCCACAACCGCGGGCTCAACCTCGTGGTCGTGTCGGCGGTCAGCAACGATTTTCTCTGCAGCCTCCTGCCGGAGGCCAACCGGAACCGTCCCTGCGACGAGATGGCGGACGTGGAGCTCCAGATCCAGATGGTCAACGACTTCGCCGCCGCGCGGTCCGACTGGGTCGAGGTGGCGCTGTCGCCGTCACACGCGCGCCAGATCATCGGCGCGGGCAAGCTGGCGATCGTCATCTCCATCGAGACGAGCAACCTCTTCGGGACCCGGAATGCGCTCTCGGAGCTGGACCGCTTCTACGCCATGGGGGTGAGGACGCTGCAGCCGGTCCACCAGCTCGACAACCGCTTCGGCGGCGCGGCGCCGCACAACCCGATCTTCCAGGTCGCCCAGTTCACGCGGAACTGCCACGTCGATTTCGACTGCGGCATCACGACCGACGAGTTCACGCTCGGCTTCGACGTCGACAGCAGCTGCCGCAACACGCGCGGCCTGACGGCCGAGGGGCGGGCGCTGCTCCAGGCGATGATGAACAAGGGGATGTTGATCGACCTCGCCCACCTCTCCGAGCGCGGCGTACAGGACGCCTACGTGCTCGCGCAGGCGAACTCTTATTACCCGCTCTACATCTCACACGGGCATTTCCGGGAGGTGATGAACCCCAAGCTCGCGGACGACGAGAAGACGACGCCCGCCTGGGCGATCCAGGCCATCCGGCGCACGGGCGGCATGTTCGGGCTGCGGACCGCGCACGACGAGACGCGCGCCTACTCGCGCTCGGGCGTCGAGAACAGCTGCCACGGCTCCAGCCGCTCCGTGGCGCAGGCCTACGAGTTCGGCCGCCAGGGGCTGAAGGTGCCCATGGCGTTCGGCGCGGATCTCAACGGATTCATCCAGCAGACCCGCCCGCGGTTCGGGCCGAACGGGGCGTGCTCTGCCACCTTCGAGGCCGAGGCGGACGCGCAGGCGCGCGCGCAGCAGGTGAGCGGCCCGGCCCGCGTGGGGACCGATTTCGACGAGAAGGGCCTCGCCCACATCGGCCTGCTCCCCGACCTCTTGACCGATCTGGATCACCTCGGCGTCAACACCGGGCCGCTGCGCAGCTCCGCGGAGACGTTCCTCCGCATGTGGGAGCGCGCGAACGGCCCGCGCTCGGGCATGGCGGACGCGGCCAACGACATCGACACGAGCGGCGTCTCTCCGTATGTGCCGCGCGAGCAGCGCGAGGCGTCGTACCCGACACAATGCGGCGAAGCCTACGCGCCGGCGCACCAGGTCACCGGCGGCGAGTGCCGCTTCGACGCCGAGTGCATCAGCGGCGATTGCTCCTCCTCGCCTTGCACCGTCCTCGCCGGCACGTGCCAGTGCGTCTCCGATGCGCACTGCGGCGCCGGCCAGTATTGCGGGTGGGGGCTGAACAGCGGCGCTTGTCAGAACAAGAAATCGTCGGGCGCTCTGTGCGTCGAGGGCCGCGAGTGCCTGTCGGGGAGCTGCCGCTGGACGCTCTCCGGCCCGCGATGCAGGTAACATGAGCCACGTTCCCCCCCTGGTCCGGCTGGAGTCGATCACCAAGGTTCACGCGATGGGCCACGTCGAGGTGCAGGCGCTGCGCGGCGTCTCTCTGGAGGTCCGGCGAGGTGAGATGGTCGCCATCATGGGGGCCTCCGGCTCGGGGAAGTCGACGACCCTCAACGTCATCGGCACGCTGGATCGGCCGAGCGGGGGGCGGTACCTGCTCGACGGAGAGCCGGTCGGGAGCCTCGATGAGGTCGAGCTCGCGCGGCTCCGCAACCGGAAGATCGGGTTCGTCTTCCAGTCGTTCAACCTCCTCCCGCGCAGCACCGCCCTGCAGAACGTCGAGGTCCCCATGATCTACGCGGGAATCCGCCCGTCCGAGCGCCGGGCGCGCGCCGCGCGGGCGCTCGAGCGTGTGGGGCTCGCGGGCAGGGCGGGGCACCTGCCGAACCAGCTCTCGGGCGGGCAGCAGCAGCGCGTGGCCATCGCGCGGGCGATCGTGAACGCCCCGTTGCTCCTGCTCGCCGACGAGCCGACCGGCGCGCTCGACTCCGCCACCACGCGGCAGATCATGGATCTCTTCTGCGAGCTCCACGCGGAGGGGATGACCCTCGTCCTGGTCACCCACGACGCGGCCATCGCGGCGTACGCGGATCGGGTCATCACCTTCAGGGACGGCGTGATCCTCTCCGACACCGGCGTACGCGCCCCGGCCCAGGGAGCGGCGGCGTGAGCGCCCGGCCGAGGCGCGCCTGGCGCTGGCTCCTGGGGCTCACGGTCGCGGTCGCCACCTCCGCCGTGCTCCTGCGCCAGAACTTCGCGGGGTCGGCGCCGATCGACCCCGCGCTGGTGGTGACCGCGCGGCGCGGGGATCTCACCCTGGAGATCCTCGAGACGGGGAAGGTCGAGGCCCGGGAGAAGGTCGAGCTCAAATCCAAGGTCGCCGGCCAGGTGGCCCAGGTGCTCGTCGACGAGGGAGACCAGGTCAAGAAGGGTCAATTGCTGCTCGTGCTCGACGCGACGGACCATGAGCGTGAGGTCACCCGCGCGGAGGCGGAGCTCGCCCAGGCCAGGGCGGGCGTCGCGTTCGCGAAGACGTCCCTGGATCGGGTGACCGCCGGGGTCGCGGGGAACGTCGTCGCCGCGAGCGAGCTCGACACGAGCAAACACGAGCTCGTCGCGAAGGACATCTCGGTGCGGCTGGCCCAGGTCTCGCTCGTCGCGGCGCGGGACCGCCTCGCCTACACGAAGATCGCCTCTCCGATCGACGGGACCGTGATCCAGCGCAACATCGACCCTGGCGAGGTGGTCACTCCAGGTGTGGAGTCGACGTTCGACGGCAAGGCGCTGCTCACGGTGGCGAACCTCGCGACCCTGGTCGTCACGATCGAGCTGAACCAGATTGATGTCGTCAAGGTCCGCCTCGGCCAGCCCGCGACGCTCGCGCTCGACGCCCTCCCCGGCAGGACGTACGCGGCGAAGATCACCAAGATCGCGCCCGCGTCGGTGCGGGCGCAGGGGAGGGAGGTCGACGTCTTCCCGGTCGAGGCGGAGCTCGCCGCCGTCGACGAGCTGATCAAGCCCGGGATGACCGCGGACGTGCGCGTCCGCATCGAGGAGAACCCGGGCGTCCTCTCGCTCCCCATCGAGGCGATCGTCGAGGAGAACGGGAAGACGTTCGTCACCCGCGTCGTCGGCCCCCCCGGCGGCAAGACGTCGACCGAGCGGGTCGAGGTCGCGACGGGCGCGCGCAGCGACCGCGCGGTCGAGGTGGTGAGCGGCCTCGAGGAGGGGACCCGCGTCCTCATCGACCCCGCCTCGGCGGCCGCGAACGAGGCGCGGATGTGATGTGGACCGGATACCTGGTGATCGCCGCGAAGGCGCTCTCGGCGCACCGGCTCCGGTCGATGTTGACGGTCCTCAGCATCACCATTGGTGCGTTCGCGATCGTCCTCATGTCGTCGCTGGCCGAGAGCGGCATCACCACGCTGAGCCGCGGCATCGAGGAGACGGGCGGCGCCAGGCTGATCCTGCTGGCCCCCAAGGTCCCCGAGCGCGCCGAGGGCAAGCAGGGGATGTACCCGCCCGGCTTCGAGCGGCGGGACAAGGAGCGCCTGTTCGCGGGCGTCCCGCACGTCACCGAGGTCGTGATGTTCGCGTCGCTCGGCATGCAGGACATTCTCTCGGAGCAGGGCAAGCAGGCCCGCACCGATCTGGTGGCCGCCGACAGCGGCTTCTTCGACACGTTCCGGATGCGCGTCGGCCGCGGGCGAGCCTTCTCGGAGGAGGAGGACCAGGGCCGCGCCAGGGTCTGCGTGGTTGGCCATCAACTCGCGGAGAAGCTCTGGCGGGGCGACCCGCTGGGCCGGAGCGTCACCATCGGCGCGCTGCGCTGCCGGGTTGTCGGCGTGCTCGCCGACAACGACCGTTTCGGCGTCGACTTCGGCTTCGACTGGGTGGACGTGCTCATCGCCCCGCTCGAGACGGTGATCGACGTCGAGGGGAGGGGCCGAGTCGAGGCGACGATCGTCGCCAAGACCGCCGACGTGAGCGCCAACGATCCGGTGAAGCGCATCCTCAACGCGCGGCTCCTGGAGCGCCACCGCGGCGTCGACGATTTCACCATCTACGACTTCAGCGCCGTCATGGCCCAGCTGAAGAAGATGTTCGCGATCGCCGAGGTGATCGTCGCCCTGATCGCCGGCGTCGCGCTGCTGATCGGCGGCTTCGGGGTGATGAACATGATGCTCGTCAGCATCTCCGAGCGCGTGCGCGAGATCGGCATCCGCAAGGCGCTCGGCGCGGCGCCCGGGGACATCAGCGCGCAGTTCCTGTGCGAGGCGGTGCTGCTCTCTGGCTCTGGCGGTCTCTTCGGCGCGCTGGGCGGCGCGCTCGCCGCGGCGCTGGTCGCCCCGCTGCTCCGGGGGTTCTTGCCGGCCTGGGTCGGGTCGATCTCGACGGCCGCGGTCGCCGCGGCCATGGCGGTGTCGCTCGGCGTGGGCGTGGGCTTCGGCTGGTTGCCGGCGCGCCGCGCTGGCCGGCTCGATCCGGTCGTGGCGATGCGCCGATGAGGCTCGGCGATCTCCTTCGCTCCGCGCGGTTCGTGGCGGAGGGCCGCGCCCGCGCGCTCTTGACGCTGCTCGGCATCGTGATCGGCACGGGCTCGATCGTGCTGCTCGCCTCGTTGCTCCGCGGCGGCGAGGCCGCGCTGGTCAGGGCGAGCCAGGATGTCGTCGACGCCGATCTCATCGAGGTCCGGCGCGCCGAGGTGAACGTCAAGGACCGGAAGCGCACGCGGCGAGAGCTCTCTCGCGAGGATGCCCGCGCGCTCGCCGCGTCCCCGGTGCTCGCCGGCGGCCTCAGCGAGTCGGCGCGCCGGACCGAGGCCCACGCGGGCGGCAGGAAGGCGCGCATCCGCCTTGTCAGCTCCGCCCCGGCGGCGCTGTCGCTGTACGGCCTGGAGGTCTCGCTGGGCCGCTTCCTCGCCGAGGCCGACCTCTCGGAGCGCCGGCGCGTGTGTGTCGTCGGCCATGACGTCTGGAAGGAGCTCTTCGGCGGCCGCGCCGCGCTCCACGCCGCGGCGCCGTCGCCCGGGGGCGGCCCCGCCGAGGCCGGCGCGCCCCACGTCATCGTCGATGGCCATGCGTGGACGGTCATCGGCGTGCTCGCGGATCACCCGACGCTGCTCTCCACGGACAGCACGTATGTCTGGAACCGCAAGGTGCTTGTCCCCGAGACGACGTACGACGCGATCTTCTCGCCCTCGCACGAGGTGGATCGCGTCTATGTCCGGCGGAGCTCGGCGGTCCGCACCCCGATCGAGACGCTCAAGACGATGATCGAGCGGACGCTGCTCCGCCGTCACCTCGGCGTCGGGAATTTCGAGCTCGAGGACGAGGAGGCCGCCCAGGAGGAGCTCATCCTGGGCGTGATCAAGCTGCTTGTCCTGAGCACGGGCCTGATCGCGCTCGTGGTGGGCGGCATCAACATCATGAACATCATGCTCGTCACCGTCACCGAGCGCACCCGGGAGATCGGGATCCGCCGGGCCATCGGCGCCTCTCCCCGGGCGATCCTGGCGCAGTTCCTCGTGCAGGCCGCCGCCGTCTCTCTTCTCGGCGGTGCGCTCGGCGTGCTCGCCGGCCTCGGCCTCGCCTGGATCGTGGCCGCGCTGCTGACCGAATTCGTGGGCCGCTGGGCCTTCCACGTGGAGCTCTGGTCGATCGCCCTCGGGCTCGGCCTGTCCGCGGTGATCGGCGTGGTGTTCGGCTTCTACCCCGCGTGGCGCGCGGCGCGGATCAACCCGATCGAGGCGCTGCGCGCGGAGTAGCCCGGTGTCTGGTTTACGAGGACGCGGGAGTCCTCGCAGGCAATGCTGTTGCGTGTACCGTCTGCCGGTCGACCTTGGAGCTGATCATCGACGTGGAGACCTCACGGCGATGAGTCGATGTCCCTTGGGATTACCTGTAAGGGCCCTTTTGCGGTGCAGTCGCGTCAACGATGCGCATCTGGTCGGACCACGAGCCGACCGCTTGCTCGATCTGAGCGAGCTCTCCGAGATCGTATGCGTAGAACTCGGTATAGCCGCACGTCAGGCATATCCAGGTCTGGAACTTCCCGGCGCGCATCGATTCCATCCCGCTTCGCACGACGGCATGGACCATGATCGCGGGGCACTCGCCTACTTCGGGCAGCTGAAAATTTGCGCTGACAGCGAACTTTCTGCCGGAGCATTTCGGACAAGTCTGGGTCGAACGCACGGTTTCCCTCTCCTTAGTTGTCTGTCGACAAGGCAATGCGGAGCTTACGGCGCGAGGGATTGCGCTTTCAGCTCCTTCTTTGTCTTCACCCCCGCGCCGCCGCGGCCAGCGCGCGGAGCCGCGCGTGCAGGGGCTCGCCGAACCCCTCGAACTCGACCACCTCCACCGGCAGCCCCGCGGCGCGCTGCTCGAACGCCTTCCGGTCCTCGCGCCGGACGAGCGCGAAGTGCGGCCCGGCCGCGCCCCGGAACTTCTCGGCGATCCAGCGGAGCTGGTCGCCGAACACCCGATCCTCGAGGCTCACGCCGACGAAGAGCAGCGTCCGCCCCGCCATCTGCGCGCGCAGCGACTCCAGCGCGGCCCGGTAGCGCACCTCGTCCGCGGGGCCCGTCGGGTACAGCGTCGTGTACCCGTCGGGCGTCAGGATGATGTCGTCCACGTGGTGAATGGTCCCGTGCAGGTGCCACACCGTCGGCCGCCTCAGCGCCCCCTGGAGGTGCTCGACCAGGCCGTTCGGCGTCTCGATGTTCCACTCGCGCAGGTTGCCGGGATCGGGGCACGCCCAGCGCAGCACGGCATCGTAGTTCGTGGTGATGACGAGCTGGCTGCCCAGCCCCCACACGAGCCGCGCGAGCTCCAGGGACGCCTCCTGCACGTCCCTCGCGTCCGGGCTGAGCTGCTCGACGAGGAAGCGGCTCCAGGTCGGCCCGAGCGCGCGCCTCGCCTCCTCGGCCGCCTGGAGCAGCCGCGGCGGGGCCATCGACAGGAGCGCGTCCACGAGCCGCGCTTCGGTGGGGCGATCCTCCTCCCGGAGGCGCGCCGCGGCCGCCGCGAGCAGCGCAGGCCAGCTCGGGAAGAGGGACCTTCCATCGGAGGCCCGCCGCACCGCCATCGCGACGCCCGCCCCGACGAAGGGGACGAGCCGCTTGCTGCGGAGGGCCTCGACCAGGCTGCGCGGGAACGTCATCGAGGCCTCGCTTGCTGCGCTGCCGCGCGCCGCGGTCCCCGGCCGCTCGTGCGCCGGCCCCGGCTCCGGCGCGCAGAGCCCGTACCGGCGCCGCGCCGCCGCGGCGTAGAGCGCGTTCCGCGGCCGGCAGAGCCCGGCCTCGTCCCGGACCACGCCGATCAGCTCGAGCCGCGCGATGTCGTCGTCGAGGCGCGTGAAGGGGACCACCTCCTGGGCGACGATCCGCTGGAACGTCGGCTCGAGGCCCTCGCGGTCCATGGCGTGGAAGACGTGCGGCAGGTTGTGCGTCTCCGCGCGCAGCAGCGCCGCCGCCGCCGCCTCGAGCGAGCCGCAGCGCGCTGCCTGCTCGGCCAGCGCCTGCGTGAGGTACGGCTGCCCTGCCGTCCAGGCGCAGAGCTCCGCGGCGCGCGCGGCGGGGAGCCCCGGCGCCGCGGCCGCGGCGAGCAGCGCCGCCACCGACGCCTCGGAGAGGTCGCCGAGGTAGATCTCGTCGAGCACGTTGCGCAGCGGCGAGTTGCGGTGCACCGCCATGTCGCAGAGCTCGATCCCGCCCGCGAGGACGAACGTCCAGCGGCCGAGCTCGCGGTGGACCAGCCGGAGGTTGAACGACGCGCGCAGCGCCGAGCCGAGCCAGCGCCGGGTCTCCTCCGGCAGCACGCCGAGCTCGTCGAGGAAGAGGCCGACCCGCGGCGCCTGCGCCGCGCTGACCGCCGCCCGGAGGAACCCTTGCAGGCCGCCCGCGCTCTCGGGGAGCGGCGGCGCGGCACGGAGCGCCCCGCCGAGCTGATCGGCGATCTGCTCCGCGAGGTGGCGCGCGCACGCCGCCGGATCGGCGCCGGCGACCGCCTGGAAGTCGACGAACGCGACCGGTTGCCACGTCCGCGCGCGCTCGCGCGCCCGCAGCAGCACGCTCGTCTTTCCGTTCTGCCGCCCGCCGAGGACCGCGCCCACGGCGTCGCCCCGCCGGAGCCAGCGCTCGATCTGGGCGAGCTCCTCCTCCCGGCCGACGAAGAGCGGGCTGTCCGGATCGAGCGGCCCGTGCAGGTGGAAGCTCACGTTCGAGCCCTCCTCAGGAGGCCCGCGATGAGCGCCTCGACGTCGTGTGATCGCCGCACCATCGCCGGGTACGACGCCATCGCGAAGCGGTACCGGTCCCCGTCGGGCGCGACGAGGCTGTACAGGTCGAGCATCTCGAGCGCCTCGGCCACGCGCCCGTCGTCGGGGAGGCCGCGGCGCCGCGCCTCGGCCCCTAGCTCCTCGAGCGAGAACGTCGGTCCGGCCGACAGCAGGCTGACGATCCGCTCGAACGGCGTCGCGTCGCTCCAGGCAGTCTCGATGAAATCGCGCTGGAGCTCGCGCTGCGCCGCGACCCGCTCGACGTCCGCGGCCGTGACCTTCCGATCGAGGCTCCCGGCGACGAGCTGCTGGCAGACCATCTGCACGAGGCTCGGGTGCGAGGAGGTGACCTGCGCGATCTCGGCCACGAGGCGCTCCGGGTTCGGCAGCCTGAAGCCGAGCTGCTGCATCGGCTTGCGCACGATCGCCTCGACCGCCTTGTCGTCGAGCGGACGCAGCAGGATCTCCTCGCAGAAGTTGAAGAACGGTGAGCCGGGATCGTGCAGCTTCTGGTAGAGCGTTCGGCTGCCCGAGAAGACGAACCGGCAGAGCCCCTCGTGCGCGACGGCGCGCAGGGCCCGGAAGAGCCGCCCGCCGCGCGCGGCGTCGTGCGCGAGCAGCCCGTCGATCTCGTCGAGGAGGAACACGACCGTCCGCCCCCGAGCGCGCTCGCGGAGCGCGGCGATGAGCGGCCGCGCGAGCGCCGGATCCTCCGCCGCGCCAGGGGCGGCGCCGCCCTCGCCGCCGAGCATCGCCAGGAACTCGCCCCACGTGGGGCGATCCTCGCAGCTGAGGTAGAGCGGCTCGTAGCGCGGATCGGTCGCGAGCGCGCGCTGCACGCGCAGGAGGATGGAGCTCTTGCCCATGCGGCGCCCCGCGACGACGGCGAAGCTGCGCGTGCCGATGCCCTGCGTGAGCGTCTTCACCTCGCGCTCGCGCCCGAAGAACATGTTCTCGGGAACCGGGCCGCGGACGACGTAGGGCGAGAGGCTGCTGGGATCGGTGCCCTGCTCGAGGATCATCTCGACGAAGCGGCGCGCCTCGCTGGCGACCGCGAGCGAGGCGAGCTGCTCGCGCTCGAGCACCACGAAGTCGTAGAGGTAGGGCGATCCGCTGAGGCGGTCCCGCAGCGCGCGCGCGCCGGACGCCCCGCCGGGCGACGCCACCGCGACGAGGACGATGAAGTACCCGAGGAGCTGCGCGGCCTGGAGGAACTCGGCGAGCCGGTCGACGAGCGCCGGATCGTCGTCGTGCTGCAGGAAGAGGATCGGGAACCGCGTGTGGCGGATCCAGAGCATCGGCGCCTCGACGAGGAAGCCGACCACGCCCCGGCGCAAGGGGACCTCGCGCTCGACGCGGAAGCCGATCGCCTCGCGCAGGAGCTCGTCGACGAGCCGCCGGCTCTCCTCGGCGAAGCGCGCCCCGCCGGCGGCCGCCGCGTCGATCATCCGCTGCCAGCGCTGGTCGAGCGCGTCGAGGCGGCGGCGCACCTCCGCCGCCTCGACCGATCGGCGCTGCACGAAGAGCAGCGTGACCTGGCCGACGCGCAGCGCGTCGCCGCGCTCGATCCGGACCGCCTCGCCGACGCGCTGGCCGTTGACGAAGGTGCCGCCGCCGAGATCCTGGACGGTCACCGCGTGTCCCGCGACGCGCAGGCGGGCGTGCCGCGGGGAGACCGACGGGACGTCGAGCCGGACCTCGCATTGCGGGGCCCGGCCGAGGGTGACGTCGCCGGAGATCGCGTGGCAGCCGCCGCGCTTGTCGCCCGCGGTGACCAGGAGGACGCCGACCACGTCCGGCCGCTCGAGCAGCTGCGCCGCCTCGGCCGGCAGCTCGGCGGGCGGCACCATGTCGAGGGTCGTCGCCATCGCGAGCTGCGCGTGCCCGGACGAGGCGGGCGCCGCGGGGGAAGGCAGCGGCGCGCCCGGGCTCCGCTTGTGCGAGGTCTTCAGGTGACGAAGCGCCGCGGCGAGCTCGCCGGCCGCAGGTCGCCGCGCGGGATCCTTCTTCAGCGTGCCCAGCACGATCGCGTCGAGCTCGCGCGGGAGGCTCGGGTTCCATTTCGACGGCGGATCCGGCTCGTCTTGCAAGATCCGGCTGAACACATTGCCGAGCGAGGACCCGAGGAACAGCGGCCGCCCGCAGAGGAGCTCGTACGCGACCGCGCCCAGCGCGAAGACGTCCACCGCCGGTGCGCGCGCGTGCCCCTGGAGCGCCTCCGGAGCCATGTACCCCGGTGTCCCGGTGATCATGCCGGTGCTCGTGAGCATCCCCGTCCCGATCGGCGCCGCGAGCCCGAAGTCGAGGAGCACAGGCTTTCCGGCCCGCGCCAGCATGATGTTGTTCGGCTTGATATCTCCGTGAACCAGGCCCTGCGCGTGCACGTACGCGAGCGCCTCGGCAATGCGCCGGATGATCTCGACGGCCTCGTCGAGGCGCAACGGCTTCCTCCTCTGCCGCGCGTCGATCTGCTCGCCCACCACGAGCTCCGTGACCAGGTAGGGTCGCCCATCGGCGAGCACGCCGTGGTCGAGCAGGGCCACGATGGACTCGTGCCGCAGGCGCGCAAGCACCTTTACCTCTCTGGCGAAGCGCTTGGCCGCGGTGCCGTCGAGCCCCTCGCGAAAGACTTTCACCGCGACCCCGCGACCGCCCGCCGCTGGTAGCGCGCGGTACACCGTCCCGAGGCCGCCCGTGCCGAGCAACTCCGAGATCACGTAGTCCCCGACGCGGCTGCCCGGCCAGAGCGTGTCGATCACGGCCGTGGTCCTGTCGCCATCTCGATCCTGCACGGAGCGAAGGCGACGAAGCCGCGGAGCGACGATCGAAGCTCGGGTGACGCCTCCAGGGCGAGCGCGCGCGCCCGGGGGCGCATCGTCACCGCGGCGGCCGCTCTCTCCTCGGCGAGCATGGCGCATTCCCTCTCGTGGGTCACCCGCGAGGTCACGCCCACGCCCGCGCCACCGGTCGCGAACGGCGCCGTCACTTCAAGCTCTACTACCTGCGACATGCCCGCTCTCCGCTGCTATCCCTGGGAACACCTGCAGAGCAGATCTCAGGTTACCGGGACGGCCGCCCTTTGTGTCAACGGAGCCGGTCGTGGCCGACGTGTGCTCCCCTTCGCCGAGGTGAACGACGGGCACCTCTCGCCCCGACGGCCGCTGCGCTCGCGGCCCGCGCCTTGACAGCCGCGAGGGGGCCTGCGATTCCCCTGGGCGAGCCCCGCGAGGACCGACGTTGAGCGCGCGCATCATCCTGGTTCGGCACGGCCGCTCGGGGCACGTCCACTCCGGCTGGATCGACGCCACCGGGTTCCAGCGCTGGCGCGACGCCTACGACACCGCGGCCCTGGCGCCCGGGGAGATGCCGCCGCCCGCGCTCCGGTCCCTGGCGATGCAGGTAGGCGCGGTGGTCGCGAGTGATCTGCCGCGCGCCCGCGCCTCGGCCGAGCTGCTCGTCCCCGGCGCCGAGATCGCCACGTCGGCGCTGCTGCGCGAGCTGGAGCAGCCGGCGCCGCTGCTCGGGAGCGCGCGGGTGCCCCTCGCGGTCTGGGCGCTCGCGATCGGCCTCCGGAAGGCGTACGGCGCGCTCCGCGCCGAGGCGGCGTCCCCCGCGGCGCAGCGCCAGGCGGGCGAGGCGGCCGAGTGGTTGATCGAGCTCGCGGCCCGGCGCGGCAGCGTGCTCGCGGTCACCCACGCCTGGTTCCGCGAGGTGCTGGCGCGGGCGCTGGCCGACCGCGGATGGCGCCGCGTGCACGCGTCGGGTCGTTACGCCCACTGGAGCGCGTGGACGCTGACCGACGGGCGTCGCCCCGGATCGTAGTTATGCCCTGCGGGTCGGCGCCAGCTCCCGTAGAGCGACAAGCGGGTTGAACCAGCCAGAAACGAGCAGAAATCGAGCGCCAAGGACGCCAAGGCGCCAAGGCGCCAAGGACGCCAAGAAGAAGAGAATATCTTGGCGTCCTTGGCGCCTTGGCGTCCTTGGCGCTCGATTTCTCGCTCGATCAACATGATCGGTGTCCTAGAATACCGCCAGCGGCGGCCATCCTCGACCGCGGCGGCTGCGGCCACCGCTCCAAGAAGGGCCTCACAGGAAGGCGGGAATCCCCAATTGATGTGTGGACTTCAAGGCACCGCGAGGTCGAGCTCCTTCACGCCCATCGAGGGGTGATACACATCCGGCCCCTCCTCGCCCCGCCGCGCGCGCTCGCGCCCCCGCGCCACCGTGATGACGGGGACAGGGCTCCTTCGCGTCACCTTGTCCGCCACGCTCCCGAGCAGCAAACGGGAGATCCCTTTGCGCCGGTGCGTGCTCATCACGACGATGTACGGCCGCTCACTCTTTATCGCGCCGAGGATCTCCTCCGCCGGATCCCCCTCGCGCAGGAAGAAATGCACTCCGCCGTGCTCCTTCGCATAGCCCTCGAGCGCCCGGCGCGCGATGGCGCCGATCTTCGCGACGGTCTCCGGCACGAGCGCGATGTTCACGCCCGCGTACGCGTACTGCGGCAGCGTGTAGACGTGCATCATCACGACCTCGCCCCCGATCCGCTGGGCGAGGTCCGCGGCGAGCGCCACGGCGCTGGAAGACTCCTCCTCCAGATCGACCGGTACCAGGATTTTCTTCGAGGCGTCGTTCATATGCGCTCCTCCCTTGTCGTCGGTCCGTCGGGGATCAATGCAGGGACGATGCCACCACGGAAAACGCGTTTTCCACGGGGCCTCGCCGCGGAGAACGCGCACGTTCTGCGGTCGAGTGCAGCCCCTGCGGGCCTGCGAACACCAACCGCGCTTGCAACTTGCTGCTCTGGACGGAGCCGCTACGCTGCATTCTGAAGACGAGCGCCATGACGCAAATCGTTCGCCCTTTCTGGCCGCGCGCCGGCGCGCTCGCCATAACGCGCGGCCAGCCCACCGCCCGAGGCCGCGGATGTGGACGTGTGTGCCGCGCGGTCGTTCTGCCGGGGTGAGCCGATATGCAATCAACCATCCTTCATCTGGGTACAGGCTTCACGGTCCACACGGCGAGCGACACCCCCTTTGGCGCCTTGGTGGCCGTGAAGGAGCCGACCGGCGAGCTCGTCACCGAGCACCAGGAGGCGGCGCTCGACAACGAGTTCGAGCTGCTGCGCGGCCTCTCGGTGCCCGGGATCCGCAAGGCATACGGGCGGGGTGCCATCGACGGCAAACCCGTCCTGTACCTCGAGCACTTCGACGGCCTCACGCTGCGGCGTTTCGTCGCCGAGCATCACCCCACATTGCGCGAGCGCGTCGAGATCGCGACCTCGATCGCGCGCGCGCTCGCCGGGCTGCATCAGGCCGGCGTCATCCACCGGGACCTGAGCGGCTCGAACGTCCTCGTCTCGCCGGGCACCCGGGAGATCTGCATCATCGATCTCGGCCTCGGCGTGCGCGGCGCGCAGCTAGACGCCGACCTCGGGGCGCCGGCCGGTACGCTGGAGTACATGGCGCCCGAACAATCGGGCCGTATGAGGCGCAGGCTCGATCACCGGGCGGATCTCTATGCGCTCGGCGCCCTGCTCTACGAGCTGTTCGTGGGCGAGCCGCCCTTCGTATCGGACGATCCGCTCGACCTCCTCCACAGGCACCTCGCCGAGCGCCCGTCGCCCCCGGCGCGGCGCGACGCCTCCGTGCCGGCGCCGATCAGCGATCTCGTGATGGCGCTGCTCGAGAAGGACCCGGACGCCCGGTATCAGTCGGCCGAGGGCGTCGTGCACGACCTGAGCCGCTGCCTGGAGCAGCTCGACGCGGGCCGCGCGATCACCCCGTTCCCGCTGCGCCGCGCCGACCCCGCGCTCGCGCTGAGCGCCCCGCCGCGCCTCTACGGTCGCGACGAGGAGCTCTCGGCCCTGCGCGCCGCCTTCGAGCGCAGCGCCTCCCGGGCCGAGGTCGTGCTGCTCGCCGGTTACTCCGGCATCGGCAAGACCTCGCTCGTCGCGCAGCTGGGCGAGGAGGTCACCGCGGCCGGCGGCGCGCTGGTCACGGGCAAATGCGACCAGTACGCGCGCACCACGCCCTACGGCCCCTTCGTCCAGGCGATGGAGTCGCTCGCCGCGCGTGTTCTTGGGCTCCCCGCGCAGGAATACGCGCAGAAGCAGGAGGCCGCGCGCGCCGCGGTGGGGGCTCTGGGTCAGGCGCTGCTCGCGGTGATTCCCGGCCTCCGCCCCCTGCTCGGCGACCTGCCGAGCGCGCCGGTCCTGTCCGGGCAGGAGGCCCAGAACCGCTTCAACCACCTCTTCTCGAGCCTGCTCGGCGCGCTGGTCAGCCCCGAGCGCCCGCTCGTCCTGTTCCTCGACGATCTCCAGTGGATCGACGCCGCGTCGCTCGGGCTGCTGACGCACCTGCTCGGCGAGGATCGCCGCCCGGGGCTCCTGCTGCTCGGCGCGTACCGCGACAACGAGGTCGACGCGTCGCACCCGCTCCGCGCCGCCCTGGCGGACCTCGAGCGGCGCGGCGCCTCGACGCGGACCGTGACGCTCCACGACCTCGAGCCCGCGCATGTCCGCGCGCTCCTCGCCGACACCTTCGCGCCGCGGGCGGCCGGCGCCGACCTCGATCAGCTCGCCGCCGGGCTCCACCGGAGGACGCAGGGCAACCCGTTCCACCTGCGCTGCGCGCTGCGCGACCTGATGAGCGCCGGGTGCATCCGCTTCTCGGCCGGCGAGGGCGGCTGGACGTGGGAGGAGGCGGCTCTCGAGCGGCTCGCCGTCTCGGAGAGCGTCGGCGAGCTCCTGGCCCGCAAGATCGCGGAGCTCCCGCCCCGCACGCGCGAGGTCCTGGCCGTCGCCGCGTGCGCCGGGGATCACGCGCCCCTGCCGCTGCTCGGGGCCGCGCTGGTGTGGCCCGCCGCCGAGCTCGAGGAGGCGCTGCGCCCCGCCCAGCGCGAGGGGCTCGTGAACGTGGTCGCCGGCGAGGTGCGCTTCGCCCACGACCGCATCCATCAGGCCGGAGCCGGCCTGCTCGGCGACGGGCGGCTCGCGTGGCACCTGCGGCTCGGCCGGCTGCTGCTCGCCGAGGCGCGCCGCTCCGGGGGCGACGCGACGCGTTATGACGCCGCCGACCACCTCGGCAGGGCGCTCGACCTGCTCGACGACCCCGCCGAGCGCCTCGACGTCGCGCGGATCGAGCTCGCCGCCGGGCAGCGCGCCTTGCACGCCGGCGCCCCGGAGCAGGCGCGCTTCTTCCTCACGAACGGCGTCGCGCTGCTGCCCGCGGACGCCTGGACGGCGCTCCCGGAGCTCGCCTCCGCGCTGCACCGCGCCCTCATGGAGGCGGAGTTCCTGACGGCCCACTTCGCGCACGCCGACGCCCTCTTTGCGACCCTCCTCGAGCGCGAGGCCTCGCCGGTCGCGCTCGCGGACGTGTACGCCCTGCACATCATGCAGCGGACGATGCAGGGCCGGTACGCCGACGCGCTGCTCGCCGGCCGCACGATCCTCGGGGCGCTCGGGTTCGAGCTGCCCGCGTCGGTCACCGCCGCGGAGCTCGAACGGGACCTCGGCCGGCTCGAGGCGCGGCTCGGGGGGCGCGATCTCCGCGCGCTGCTCGACGCCCCGCCGGTGAAGGACGAGCGCATCCGCAAGGCCGCGAAGATCTGCGGCATCCTGTGCCCGACCAGCTTCTTCGTGGACCCGCTGTACAACGGGGTCCTCGGCCTCATGGCGTGGAACATCGTGCTCGACGCGGGCCCCTGCCATGGCCTCAGCTTCCCGATCGCGACGACGACGCTGATCTATTACCTCCTGCGGAACGATTACCGCACCGGGGAGCTCTCCGCGCGCTTCGGCATGGACCTCGCGGCGCGGCTCGACGACCGGCTGGATCAAGGCAACTGCGCCCACATCTACGCGCTGTTCACGAGCCACTGGTCGCGCCCGCTCGCGGACTCGTTGCCTGTGGCGCGGCAGGCGTTCACGTCCCTGCTCGAGAACGGGAACCTCCAGATGGCGGGGTACACGTTCTTCAGCACGCTTGGCGCGACGTACGAGGGCGGCGCCCGCCTCGCCGACGTCCACGCGGAGGTGGAGCGGGCGCTCGCCTTCGTGCAGAAGACGAACAACCGCCACGCCGCGGACGCGTTCGTCGTCTTCGCGCGGCTCGTCGCCGCGCTTACGAGGCCTGACGGGTGGATCGCCTCCTTCGACGGGGACGGCTTCTCGGAGCGGGAGCACCTGGCGCACGCGGGCCAGAACCAGATGGCCCTCGCCTATTATCATATCTACAAGCTCGTCCTCTGTTATCTGCTGGGCGCCCAGGAGGATGCCTGTCGCCACGCGGAGCTCGCGACCCAGCTCGCCCCGTTCATCACCGGCTTCTTGCCGGTCGTGACCGCGAACACCTATGCGTCGCTCGCCTGGCTGCGCCGGGCCGAGTCCGTGGGCGCGGCGGAGCGGCCCGCCTGGCTCGAGCGCGTCGCGGCGAACCAGCGGCAGCTCGGCGCCTGGGCCGCGGGCTCCCCCGAGAGCTTCGGCCACCGTCACGATCTCGTCGAGGCGGAGCGCCTGCGCCTCGCGGGAGAGCCCTGGGCGGCGCTCGACCGGTACGACCGGGCGATCCAGCGCGCCGGCGCGAGCGGCCAGATCCACGAGGCGGCGCTCGGCTGCGAGCTCGCGGGGCGGCACCTGCTCGCGCTCGACAAGCCGCGGCTCGCGCAGCCGTACCTCGTCGAGGCGCTGCACGGCTACCGCCGCTGGGGCGCGCGCGCCAAGGTCCTGGAGCTCCAGGCGGCCCACGCGCAGCTCCTGCGCCGGCGCTCGGCGAGCGTCGCGCCCCCGAGCGGCGCGCCGGGCCCGATCACCGCGGGCAACGTCACCACCGAGCCGCTGTCGCCGAGGCTCGACGTCGGATCCATCCTGAAGGCGGCGCGCGCCGTTGCGAGCGAGATCGTCCTCGATCGCCTGCTCGATCAGCTCATGCGGGTGCTGCTCGAGAACACCGGGGCGGAGCGCGGCCTGCTGCTCTTGCCGCGGGCCGGCGAGCTCGCGGTGGCCGCGTCGCTCCGGGTCGGTGAGGGCGCGCCGGATCTCGGGTTCTCGGCCGCGGTGGTGAGCTACGTCGAGCGCGCCCGCGAGCCTTTGGTCCTCGACCATGCCGCCGCCGACCCGCGCTTCGCCGGCACGTTCGGCGAGGCGCCGGGCCCGCGTTCGCTCCTCTGCGCGCCGCTGCTCGACCGGGGCGAGCTGGCCGGGCTGGTCTACCTCGAGAACAACCTCACGACGGGCGCGTTCACCCCGGATCGGCTGCACGTGACGAGCCTGCTCGGGGCGCAGGCGGCGCTGTCGATCAACAACGCGCTCCTCTACGCCACGCTCGAGCGCAAGGTCGAGGAGCGCACCGCCGAGCTGCGCGAGCGCAACGAGGAGCTCGAGCGCAGCAGGCTGCTGCTCTCGCAGCTCGCGGACGAGCTGTCCACGCCGCTCATCCGGCTCGGCGACCGCGTGCTCATGGCGCCGCTCATCGGCGGCGTCGACGACGCGCGCGCCGCGTCCATCATGGATCGTGTCCTGTCGGCGATCTCCGCCGAAGGCGCCGCGCATGTCATCCTCGACGTCACCGGCGTCTCGCGGATGGACGCGAGCACCGCCGGCCACCTCGTGCGCCTCGTCCGCGCGGCCGGCCTGCTCGGCGCCCAGGCCATCCTGGCCGGCGTCCCGCCGCGGGTGGCGGCGTCGCTCGTGTCGCTCGGCGTGGATCTGTCGGGCGTCTCGACCGTGCGCGACGTCCGGGCGGCGCTGGAGCGCTGCTACCGGCCGGGGCTGCGCGCGGCCGGCGCGAGGGGGTGATGGCCTCCGAGGCCGCGTGGGTTGTTGAACATGAGTCGCTCGCCGAGGCGGCGATTCGAGGGCGTTGCCAGCACCCGGTCCCTATCGGGACAGATGGGGCCTCTTTCCGGCGGGGGCTCGCTTCCGGGAGATCACAAGGAGTTGCTTTGGCCAGGTCTTCGCTCGCGAGCCCTTGATACCGGGAGAGAAGCGATCGACACGGGCTTGCCCTCTCACCTGAAAACCGCCTGGTTCCGTGCCTCACAGGTCTGGCCAGGGATCCCGAGAGATTTCAACGCAAAGGCGCAAAGGCGCAAACCAGAATTTTCGCTGTATTTTTGTGCCTTTGCGTTGAATTTCTCTTCTCCCGCCGTGATCCCTGCCAAGACTTCTGGCAGGTCGAACCAGATCGTCGTCTCGACAATCCTTCGACATGGTCTCTCAGAGCTTCTCCGGACGTGCAGCGCCCCATCGGCCCACGTGAATTGATGGCCGCGCTTCCATCTGTTAGCTTGTGCACGCCGCCCCTCGTCGCGGCCGCAGGTCCTCTCGTCCCCTCGTCCTCACTCTTGCGGCGAGCGACGCCCTGCGCCCACCCCGCCCGGATCCCCGCTCCGTGAAGGACGTCTGCGACGTGACTCCGCCTCGCTCACGACGTGGCAAGCTGACCCGCTTGCCGGTCGGCGCGTTCCGCCCGACGGCGCGGTGAATGGCCATGACACACCCGACCGACGCTGACGCCGCCACCGCGGCCGGCGGGACCGTTCCCGTTCGTTCGCCGGCCTCGCCCCCCGATTTCCGGGCCGTCTTCGAGGCTTCCCCGAGCGTTGATCTCCTCCTCGCCCCGGACCTCACGGTCGTCGCCGCGAGCGACGCGTACCTGCGCGCCTCGCTGATGGCCCGGGACGCGCTCGTCGGCCGGCACCTCTTCGATGTCTTCCCCGGGGACCCGTCCGATCCGGCCGCGGCTCCCGCGGCGGACGTGCGCGCCTCGCTCGCCCGTGTGCTCGCGACACGCGCCCCCGACACGGTGGCCGCGCAGCGGTACGCCGTCCGGCGTCCGGCCGGGCAGGGCGGCGGGTTCGAGGAGCGGTGCTGGTCGATCACCCACACGCCCATCCTGGGCGCGGACGGCGCCGTCGAGCACATCCTCCACCGGGTCGACGACGCGACCGGGCTTGCCCGGAAGGGAGACGGGCAGAAGGCCGCCTTGGTCAATGGAGCCCCGCCCGTTGACGCTTCCGCCTTCTTGCGCGCCTCCGAGCGGCTCGGGCCGATCGAGTACGTCTCGACGGTGGCGCCGGACGTCACCGAGAGGAACCGGGACGAGGACGCGCTCCGGCGGCGCGAGCAGGAGTTCCGGACCCTGGCCGAGAACATCCCGGCGCTCGTCGCCCGGTTCGACCGGGAGCTCCGGCACCTCTACGTCAACCGCCAGGTGGCGGCGGCGACCGGCCTCCCGGCCTCGGCCTTCCTGGGAAAGACGAACCGGGACCTCGGCATGCCCGAGGAGCTCTGCGCGCCCGTCGACGCGCAAGTGCGGCACGTCTTCGCGACGGGCCAGGCCACGACCCTCGAGTTCGTGTACCCGTCGCCCGCCGGTCCCAGGTGCTTTCATTCCTGGCTCGGCCCCGAGCTCAGCGCCTCCGGCTCGGTCGAGACGGTGTGCGCCATCACCCGCGACGTCACGGAGCAGAAGGAGCTCGAGAAGGAGCTCCGGCGGCGGATGGAGGAGCTGGCCGCGGCCGACCGGCGGAAGGACGAGTTCCTCGCCACCCTGGCCCACGAGCTCAGGAACCCGCTCGCCCCGCTCCGGAACGGCCTCGAGCTCCTGCGGCTCGGCGCGTCCGATCCGGCGGCTTCCGAGCGGGCGCGCGCGATGATGGAGCGGCAGGTCGCCCACATGGTGCGGCTCATCGACGACCTGCTCGACGTCTCCCGGATCACGCGCGGCAAGCTCCGGCTCCGCCGCGAGCGGGTGGAGCTCGCGAGCGTCGTGCAGAGCGCCATCGAGGCGAGCCGCCCGCTCATCGACGCGTCCCGCCACGCGCTCACGGTCGACGTCCCCCCGGGCCCCATCCACCTCGACGTGGACCCGACCCGGCTCGCCCAGGTGCTCTCGAACCTGCTCACGAACGCGGCCAAGTACACCGATCCGGGCGGCCGCATCCGGCTCTCGGTCGAGCGGCAGGGCGGCGAGGTCGTCATCGCGGTGCGCGACACCGGGATCGGGATCGCCGCCGAGCACGTCCCCGGGCTCTTCCAGATGTTCTCCCAGGTATCCCCGGCGCTCGAGCGGTCCCAGGGCGGGCTCGGGATCGGGCTGTCGCTGGTCCGCGGGCTGGTCGAGCTCCACGGCGGGCGCGTCGCCGCGAGGAGCGACGGTCCAGGCAAGGGCAGCGAGTTCTCGGTCCGGCTGCCGCTCGCGGAGGAGCGCGCGCCGGCGGCGCCGCCGCCGGGCGAGGCGCGCGAGGCATCCCCATCGCCGTCGAGGTGCCGCGTCCTGGTGGTGGACGACAACTCCGACGCCGCCGACAGCCTGGCCATGCTGTTGCGCGTGCTCGGTTATGCCATCGAGATCGCGTACGACGGCCGTCAGGCGGCCGAGGTCGCGGCGAGGTTTCGCCCCGACGTGGCGCTGCTCGACATCGGCCTCCCGAAGATGAACGGGTACGAGGTCGCGCGGTATCTCCGCGAGCAACCGTGGGGAAAGGAGTTGGTCCTCGTCGCCCTGACCGGCTGGGGCCAGCAGGAGGACAAGCAACGAGCGACGGAGGCGGGCTTCGACGTCCACCTGACGAAGCCCGTGGACCCGGGCGCCATCAAGGCGTTGCTGGCCGATCTGGACGAGCGGCGGCGGGCGCCCGCGCACCCCGCCCCGCCTCGATCACCTTGAAGCGCCCACGGCCGCACCGGGCCGGTCTCCCTCAGGCGCCCTGCCGATCGCGCCGCTCCCGCGGCGCCCGGCGCTGCCGCAGGAGCCCCGCCGCGAGCGCGCCGAGGCCCGCCGCCAGCATCCCGCTGGCCCCTTCCGTGCCGGCCTGCATCTGGCACCCCACGCCCACGATCCGCCCGTTCTCGGCGCCGCTCCCCGGCGCGCCGCCGCCCGAGCCGCCGCTCGGCGATCCGGGATTGCCCGTCGTCGGGCCGCTGCTCCCGTTCGAGCCGCTGCTCCCCGTCGGGCCCCCGTTGCCCGAGCCGCCGTTGCCCGAGCCGCCGCCCTGCGCGCACGGGGACCCCGCGGGCCATGCGAGCGGGCTCTCCGAGTAGGCCGACAGCCGCGCGCGCATGTCGGCCGCCGTCCCGCCGGCCGCCGATTGCGACGGGGGGACGGCGCCGAGCTTCCCGGTGGCCCGGAAGCCGTCGGGATCGCCGCTCCCGAGCAGCTCGAACATCACGCCGCCGAGCCCCGCCGCGGCGAAGCGCTCGAGCAACGTCCGGTTCCCGTCGAAGAAATGGTAGTCCGTGCTCCCGATCGGCTGCTGCCACGAAATCAAAGGCACCTTGGCGCTCGACGTGACCGTTCGGAGCCAGGTCAGGTTCGCCGTCACGAGCGCCTCGTCCAGCGGCTCCCACCACGTCGACTCGTCGGTGCTGAGGTGGAAATTCTCGCCCACCAGCACGTCCCAGTCCCCCATGGACGAGTAGAAGCCGGTCACGACCTCGGGATGCTGGCCTGCACGGAAGTTCGACGCGTGCCATCCCATGCGCACCGAGGGCGCGTGCTGGTCCCGGAGCTTCAGGAGCGCCTGCCCCAGGCCTCCCGCGTGATCCGGAAACCCGGCGACGTCGGGGTGCCCCGAGCTCGCGACGGCGACCGGCACCGAGGTCGCGTCGGCGTTCCCCTCGACGCCCATGGCCCACATCATGAAGCCCCACGAGTCCGGCTCGACGTGCACGATCACGGGCACGTCGGCCATGGCCGAGGTCTGGAGCAAGAAGATGAAGCTCTCGAAGTACTCGTGCATCAGCCCCTTGTTCTGGAGCACCTTCTGCACGATCTCCGGCTCGCTCCCGTCGATGTCGGCGCGCTGCCCGATCTGGAGGAGCTGGTAGAACGTGAATACCGGGATGGCACCCACGGATTTCGCGGCCTCGATCTTCGAGAGCAGGTAGCTCTGCACGGCGGGTTTCGGATCATCCGTCGGCAAGATGTAGAGATAGATGAAATTCCAATCGACCCCCGCCTCCTGCGCGGCGGTCATGGGCCAATCGCCGGCGGCGGAAAAATTGGATAGGCCCACACCCAGCGCCGAGCCGAGATCTCCGCATATCGCGTGCGAGGGCGCAGCATATGCGACCTCGGCGCAGAGGGACGCGGCGGCAAGGGCTGAGAGGATTGCCTTGATTCTCATTGAGATCGAGATTCGATAAAAGGCGTCAATCTGTCAAGGCGAAACATCGATCCTGGCGAGCGGGCAAAACGCTGCTGGAACGCGCTTCAACCGGACAAACGCGGCAAGGGATCCGACGAAAAGGCCGCGGAAATTGCGCGCGAAATGCGTCGATGTATACTGCGACGGTATCTGTCCGTCGACCCGGAACCATGCTGTTAGCTCTCTGACCGAACACAGGTCACGGCAACCGTGAGCGAACGTCGATCGAGAGTGGTCATGATGAATCCACCCTCTCGATGCGCTCACGAGCACGAGCGGGAGAGCGCGGAAGGCGCGCGGCCTTCAATCGCCGGCAGTGCTGCACGGGATCGCCTCGCGCCGCGCTGCGCGGAGCTGCGTCTCCGCGCAGCCGACCTCCGCGCCGCACGGCGGTGGGAGACTACCCTTCGCCGAAGGTGAGGGTAGGGGACCTGCAGAGTCCACCCACCCTGGCGCAGTCGAGGGCGAGGGTAGGGGACCTGCAGAGTCCACCCACCCTGGCGCAGGTCGTCCACGTCCCGTCGCGCCGCTGGCCTCCATGGGCCGAAAGGCCGGCGGCCGCCGCGGGCTCCCGCGCTCGCGCGCCGGGGCGGCGCGCGCCTGGGATCATCAGTCGGTGCTCTGCTGGGTCGCCCGGCAACCGCGGCGCCTCGACGCCGGGGGGCGGCGCAGGCGGCTCGGGGACGCCTGCGCCTTCGGCGCGTCGCTCGGGCGCAGGACGCGCGGGCGCCGCTGCAGCGGGGACAGGGCGTCGTCGCCCTCGGCCCGGAACTGGGCCACGCGCCGGTACAGCGTCGCCCGGCTGATCCCGAGCATCTCCGCCGCCTTCGTGACGCTCTGGCCGCACGCGGCGAGCGCGCGCTCGATCGCGGCGCGCTCGATCTCGGCGAGCGGCGTCACCGCCGCCGGCGCCGGGGCCCGCCGGACGTACTCCGGGAGATCCGCCGCGGTGATCTCGCCGCCCTCGCACGAGAGGATGCTGCGGTGCACGATGTTGAACAGCTCGCGCACGTTGCCCGGCCACGCGTACGCCTCGAGCGCGTCGAGCGCGTCGCGCCGCACCCGCACCCGCCGGCCGCCCTCGAGCACCCCGAGCGCGTGGTCCACGAGGAGCGCGATGTCCTCCCGCCGCTCGCGGAGCGGCACCACCTCGATCGGGAACACGACCAGGCGGAAGTAGAGATCCTCGCGGAAGCGGCCGCTCTCCACCTCCGCGCGCAGATCCCGCTGGGTCGCGCACACGACGCGCACGTCGAGCGGGATCTCGGTCGACCCGCCGACGCGCCGGATCGCGCGCTGCTGCAGGGCGCGCAGGAGGCACGTCTGGGTCGACATGCTCATCTCGCCGAGCTCGTCGAGCAGCAGCGTGCCGTGGTTCGCCTGCTCGAAGCACCCGGCGCGCGCGTGCGTCGCGCCGGTGAAGGCGCCGCGCTCGTGGCCGAACAGCTCCGCCTCCTGCAGCGCCTCGGGGATCGCCGCGCAGTTGATGGCCACGAACGGACCGGCCGCGCGCGGCCCGCGCTGGTGGATGGCGCGCGCCACGAGCTCCTTGCCCGTCCCGCTCTCGCCGAAGATCGCCACCGTCACGTCGCTCCGCGCGACGCGCTCGATCTGCCGATTGAGCGAGCGCATCGGCGCGCTCTCCCCGATCAGCATGACCGACTGCCCGGCCGAGCCCGAGGACGACACCAGCCGAGTCCCCGTCCGGGGCTCGTCCGCCTCGTGGGCTGCTGGGTCCGAATCGTTCTGTGTGCGAGCCATTGTAAACGAAGCCTCCTCAGCGACCGGACCCGGGCCGCGCCCGCCGTGTCGCCACCGCCGTCGCTCCCGGAAGGGGGACGGCGTTCCGCGCGCCCCCTGTCCGCACGCCCGAACCTCGTTGTCGGGTCGATGCGTGTCGATGCGACTCCATGCTCATGTCACGTGAATGTTACTATAGCCGGCCCGGACGAATCCGGTATGAGGAGTTACACGATCCAGCCACAATCAAGGCTGACGGCTCGCTCGAGCGCACAAGGCGCGGCGGCTCCCCGCGACTCGGCCGCAGGGCAAGCACACGAAGGACTCGCTCGGAAACAGAGACGAAACATCGACGCGCGGCCAATGCAATGTCGCAGCGTCGCAGCCTTGCGATGTCGCGCGACGGCGTCATCGACGCTCGCAATGGGCGAGGTCGCTATCTGCTGGCTTCCATGGCGTCCTTCCGGACCACTCGCTCCGCACAAGCCCGCTTCGACGTGACGGCGAACATGCAGAGTGACCTCGCGCGGCCGCCCGTCGACGTGGGCTCGATGAAAGGCAAGGTGGTCACGCGGCCGACCCTACCACAGCCGGGCGGCCTGAGCTCGCGCGAAGGCGAGCTCAGCGGGATAGTTCCAATGTCGCGGCACGGACGTCGGCGAAGATGTCGAAGACCTCGTGCAGGCGCATCGCCCTCGCGACGGTCTGGCCCGGCGGGCGCAGCGCCGCGATCGCGATCCGCACGCCGGCCGGCACCTCCCGCCGCGTCATGAGGAGCACCGACAGGCCGATCGGGTCGAAGACCTCCACGGCGCCGAGATCGAGGACGAACGCGCGCGCGCCGCGCCCCGCCGCCTGGAGCAGGTCGTCGCGCAGCCGCTCCGCGGCCGCTCGATCGAGGAGTCGGGTCGTCGCGCTGAGCGCGTGCACGCCGCCGTCGGTCGCACCGTCCATCAACCGGCCCTCCAGCGCGCGCGCCGGCCGTGGACGCCCCGCTCCGACCTCTCGCGGAGGGCTCGGGTCCTCGTCACACGCGGGCCGCGCATTGCGTCATCCGTGTGGAGTATACTAGGACTGTTGGCGAAGATGGTCGAAGACGCCGAACTTCTGGCGCCGCGGCTGGCCAGGGCAGCTCACTCGCTGGCCCGGCGGCGCCGCCGGGACGTCGATCCTCCGCGCCCGGTCCGGCGCCGCGACGCCGGAAAGAGGCTGCTCGCGGCGCCGGCGGCGCTGCTCGTCGCGCTGCTCGCCGGGGCGTGCAGCAACACGATGCCCGCGCCCAACCTGCTCGCGGACGACAAGCAGTTCCCGCCGCCGGCCAAGGTGGAGCCGAGCGGCGTGGCCGACACGCCGCCCGCTCCTTTCCAGGTGCTCCCGGGCGACGTGCTCCGCCTGCGCACGACGTCGGTCGACCCGATCGACGTGCCGGCGGTGACCGTCGACGAGCTGGGGCGCATCCACGTGCCCCTCGCCGGGGACGTGGAGGTGGGCGGCCTCGAGCTCGTCGCGGCGGAGAAGCGGGTCGAGCAGGCGCTGAAGCCGTACGACCCGTTCGGGCGCGCCAGCCTGCAGGTGGTCCAGGCCTCGGGGCACCGGGTCACGGTGGTCGGCGCGGTGGACAAGCCGGGCGCGTACGATCTCAGGCCGAACGCGCGCGTCGCGGAGATCGTGGTGTCGGCCGGCGGGTTCAAGACGTTCGACGAGGGCGGCGAGCTCTACGACGCCGCCGACCTCGACGCGGCGAGGATCCTCCGCGACGGCGCCGCGCTGCCGATCAGCCTGAGCCGCGCGATGCAGGGCGATCCGCGGCACAACGTGCGGCTCCGCGCCGGCGATCTCCTCTTCGTGCCCCCGGCGCGGAGCCGCCGCGTGGTCGTCCTCGGCGACGTGCGCTCGCCGCGCCTCGCGCCGTTCCGGTCCGGGATGCGCCTGACCGAGGCGCTGGCGATCGCGGGCGGCACGACCAAGGAGGCCGACAACGCCGACATCCGCATCATCCGCGGCCCGCTCTCGAGCCCGAGGGTCTATGTCGCCGACCTGAAGGCCCTCGTCGCCGGCCGCGGGGGCGACGTCGAGCTCGCCGCCGGCGACATCATCTTCGTCACCGAGCACTGGTTCGCCACGACGACCGACGTCGTGAACCGGCTCGTCCCGCCGCTCGCCGCGGTGGTCGTCCCCGTGCTGCTGCTCAGGAGGTGATCGCATGACGCTGCCGGGGACCCGGAGGCTCGCCGCGCGCCGAGCCCACACCGCCATGGACGCGGCGCAGCCCCGATGAGCCGCGCCGGCGAGAAGCGGGTGCTGATCGAGCTGCTCGCCGGCGGCGGCCGGCAGATCGCGGCGATGGTCGCGACCCTCGTCGCCTACACGGTGATGGCCCGCTGGCTGCAGGCCGAGAAGCTCGGCGCGTGGTCGCTGCTCGGCACGATCAGCTTCCAGCTCGTGCTCTCCGACCTCGGGCTGACCACCGCGGTCCAGCGCGCCGCCGTCGCGGCCGACGAGGAGCGCGCGCGCCGCGCCGTCGCGCTCGCGCTCGTCCCGCTCTGCACGCTGGGCCCGCTCGCGGCGGCCGCGTCCTACCTCTGGTTTTTGGGCATCGCCGGCGAGTCGGCGGAGCTCCAGGCGGACATCTCGCGCGCGGCCGTCTTCGCCCTCGCCGGCGGGGTCATCTCCGCGCTGGGCACGCCCTACCGCGGCTACATCATGGCCCGCGGCCGCGCGAACGCGGTCGCTTACGCGCGCACGGTGCAGGCGTTCACGCAGCTGCTCGTGGTGATCGGCGGCTTCTCGATCGTCGGGCGCACGCTGCTCGTGCCCGCGGGGGGCCTGCTCCTCGCGAGCGTGATCGAGCTCGTCATCACGGTGCTCGTCGCGCGGAAGATCGACCCGCGCCTGCCGCTCCTGCCCAGCGTCCCCCGGAGCGCCGGCGAGACGTGGGGCGCGTTCCGCGAGGGCGCCGCGTCGCTCGTCATCAGCGTCTCCTCGATGCTCGCGGTCCGCGTCGACGCCATCGTCCTCTCGCGGGTGGCGCCGCTCGCGATCGTCGCCTCGTACGCCGTCGCCGCCCGCGCCGTGGAGATGATCTACATGCTCGCCAAGCAGGCGACCGTCGTGCTCCAGCCCCGGCTCGGCGACCCCGCGCGGCGCGAGGGCGCGGTGCGGATCGGCACCGGCGTCTTCTGCGGCGCCATCGCCGTGAGCATGGGCGCGATCGCGCTCGACGCGCAGCCGCTGCTCGTGGCCTGGGTCGGCGCCGTCGCCGACAACGACGTGACCGCCACCGTGCTCACGATCCTCGCGCTCGCCGCGATCGTCACCTCGAGCGAGGAGATGGCGGGGTCCACGCTCACGCTGAGCGGGCGCACGGCGTGGGCCACGGCGGTGCCGGCCGCGCTCGGCGCCGCCGTGAACCTGTCGATCTCGGTGTTCGGATCGCCGCGGTACGGCATCTGGGCGGTCGCCGGGAGCACCGCCGTGGGGAGCCTGGTGAAGACGTCGCTCGCGTGGCGCAACGCGAGCCGGCTGCTCGGCTACGGCCTCCGCGACGTCGCGCGGGCGTTCGCGCCGCCGCTGCTGGGCGGGCTCGCCTCGCTGGGCACGGCGTGGGCGCTGCGCGACCGCGCGCTCACGGGCGCGCTCGCGAGCGCGGCGTCGTGCGCCGCCGCGGCGCTCGTGGGCGCGGCGGTCTGCGGGGCGCTGCTCTGGCGGCTCAGCCTGCGCCCCGGCGCGGCGCCCGCCGGCGCGCCCGCGGCGTGAGGCGTCGCGCCCGCGGCGTGAGGCGTCGCGCCCGCGGCGTGAGGCGTCACGCCCGCGGCGTGAGGCGTCACGCCCCGGCGGGCGGCGCGGCCTGCGGGGCCGCCCGCGGCGGCTCCGAGGGGGACAGGGCGGGCGCGTCGGCCGCGTCGGCGCCGGCGCGCCAGAAGCCGCGCGTGTCGCCGATGTGATCGGGCAGCGCGACGAGCTCCGGGGCGATGCCGAGCAGCACGAAGCCGATCCCGTCGCTCCGGCCGAGGCGCGTGGCGAGCCCGACGAGATCGGGCCCTGACCGCTTGCCCGCCTCGACGAGCACCAGCACGCGGGCCGCCCGGCGCGCCGCGCGGCGGAGCGCGGGCAGCGCCTGATCGATCTCGAGGGCGCGGAGCTGCGGCCCCGGCGACGGGCCCGGCGCCGCCGGGACACGCGCGAGCCGCTCCAGGAGCGGGCCGACGTGCCGCGCCTCCGCCTCGCCGAAGCCGGCGACGAGCGTCGTGCCGGACGAGCCCCGCCACGCGTCGCCGAGATCGGCCACCAGGTCGTCGAGCGCCTCGGGATCACGCGGCCACGTCGACGTCGCCACCACGGGCCCGCGCCCCCAGAACGCGAGCTCCGTGCCCACGTGCGCGCGGAGGCCCCACACGGCGCGCGCCAGCACCGCCATCGCCGCGGCCAGGAGGCCGAGGATCGGCGCCATGATCGCCACGAGCGCGCGCCGCGACTTGACGGGGAGCGTCGGCACCCGCGCCGGCGAGAGCACGCGGAACCCGACGTTCGGCGAGCGGGCCGCGTCCTCCAGCCGCGCGAGCCGCTCCTGCCGCTCGGCGAGCTGCTGCTCCGCGAGGTGCAGCGCCGAGAGGAGCGCGGACGCCTCGCCCTCGATCTGCGACAGCTTGGCGATCATGGTCTGGGCCGCCGTGGTCAGCTCCGCGTACGTGGCCTTCTTCTTCAGCGCCGCGTCCCGCTGCGCCGCCGCGTGCGTGAGCCCCTCGCGCGCCGTGTCCCACTGCGGGTTGCGGCCGACGATGCGCCCGGCGGTCGTCGGCGGCGGCGACTCCGCCACGCGCTGCTCGAGCGAGGCCACCTGGGCCTCCAGCGCCTGCACGCGCGGGTGGTCCGGCGAGAGCTGCGCCTTCAGCGCGACGAGCTCGGTCCGCGCCTGCGCGAGCTTCTGCGCGTCCGGCAGGACCTCGCTCTCGGAGAGCACCGCCGTCGGCGACTCCTTCGCGGCGGCCTTGCGCAGCGCCTCGAGCCGCGCCTCCTCGGCCTCGATCTCCACGCGCGCGAGCTCGCCCTCGGTCCGGATCCGCGCCGCCAGCTCGATCGCCGCCTGGGTCTCGACCGGCAGGTCGGCGATCCCGTGCTGGTTACGGAAGTCGTCGTACGCCTTGCGCGCCTTGGCGATCGCGTCGCGCGCCGCGGAGACCGCCGCCGTTTGCTTCGAGATCTGCTCGCTCAGCCGGTCGCGCTCGTTCTCGACGCGGTTCTCGAAGAACACCTCGACGACCGTGTTCGTGAACCTCGCCGCGAGCTCCGGATCGTCGGCCCGGGCCTTGATGGTGACGACCTTGGACTCGTTCGAGGAGACCGTGCTCACGCGCTGCCCGAGCAGCTCGATCGCCGTGGGCACCCCCAGGCGCTCGCGGACCTTCTCGAGGTTCTTCGGGATCTTGACGCTGTCGAGCACCGTCTGGAGCTCGTGCGCCACCTCGTCGCGGCCCACCGCCTGCTCCCAGAGGAGCACCACGCCCGCCTCGTACTCCCGCTTCACGAGCGTCTTCGCGATCACCGCGCCGGCCACGCCGGACGCGATGGCGACGAGCGCGATCACGCGGGCGCGCCGCCGCAGCGCCCCGAGGACGCGGAGCGGATCGATCGCCACCCCAGGCCGCGCCTGGGCCGACGCGGGTGCGCTCCCAGACGGCGCTCTCACCTCGCCCACGTTGCTGTCCTCCGGGTCGTACAGACAGGGTGCCTCGCCCCTTGTTTAGCGCGTCGCGCAGGCCATCGCAGCTTGTACCTTCGCGAGGACGTCACGCCGCCGCCACGGTCCTGGCTGCGCCTTTTCACTCGGGCGCGGCGGCCGGCGCGCCCGCCCGCGGATCGATCTCGCGGACCCGCTCGTCCCGCGCGTCGCGGCAGGTCCGGTAGAGGATCCCGGCGAACTGCGGGTCGTCGATGAGGTACCGGCGCGCGAGCCGGCGCGGCTCCTGGGCCAGGCGGAAGAGCCACTCGAACCCCGTGCGCGAGACCCAGCGCGGCGCGCGCGGCACGTACCCCGCGAGGAAATCGAGCCCCGCCCCGATGCTGAGCGCCACCGCCGGCCGGATGTGCGCCGACGAGCGGTGGATCCACAGCTCGCCCTTCGGGGCGCCGAGGGCCACGAAGAGGAGCTGCGCCTCGGCCGCGCGGATCCGCGCCCAGATGGCCTCGTCCTCCGGCGCCGGCTCGGTCGAGATCCTCGGCTCCTCGGCGCCCGCCACGACGACGCCGAGCTCGCGCGCGGCCCTGTCGGCCACCGCGCGCGCCGCGCCCGGGCGGCCGCCGAGGAAGTAGACCCGGTAGCGCCGCGCCGCGGCGCGCTGGAGGAGGGGCCAGATGATGTCGGAGCCCGAGATCTTCTCGGGCAGCCGCGCGCCGACGAGCGACGAGGCCCACACGAGCGGCTGGCCGTCGACCAGCGAGAGGCTCACGCCCGCGTACGCCTCCCGGAACGCGGGGTTCCGCTCGGCGATCACGACGTGGTCGACGTTGGGCGTGAAGACGCTGCCGCCCTCGCCGCCGTCGACCAGCCGCTCGATCTCGTCGAGCGCGCCCTCGGCCGTCACCGAGTCGACCCACACCTGACCGAAGCGCACGCGCTTCCGGGCCCGCGCAACACCGTCGACCATGCCCGACCCTAGCACGAAGCGCGGCCCGCTCACGCGCCCCGACGGCGCGCCACCGCGTCCCGGCACGCGTCGAGGAGGGCGTCGGCCGTCTTCTCCCAGCTGCGCGCGGCGGCGCGCGCAGGCCCCTCGCGGCGCACGCGGTCGCGGTGCGCCTCGTCCCCGAGCGCGCGCGCGAGCGCCTCGGCGATCGAGCGCGTATCGTGCGGGTCGCACAGCGCGCCGAGGTCGCCGACGACCTCGGGCAGCGCGCCGGTCCGCGAGGCCACGACCGGCCGCCCCGCCGCGAGCGCCTCGAGCGCCGGCAGGCCGAAGCCCTCGTAGAGGCCCACCATCGCCACGGCGTCGGCGCCGGCGACGAGGCCCGGGACCACGGCGTCGGGGAGGTAGCCGAGCAGCTCGACCTCCCGATCGAGCCCGAGCCGCGCGATCTCGGCCCGGATCAGCGGCTCGGCGCCCCAGTCGGCGCCCGCGAGCGCGAGCGTGTGCGTGCCGCGCGCCGCGCTCTCGGCGAAGGCCTGGACCAGGCGGAGGAGGTTCTTGCCGGGGTGCTCGAGGCGCCCGAGGTAGAGCACGTAGGGGCGCTCGGAGCGGAGCCGGCGGCGCGCCTCGCGCACGCGCGGGTCGTCGGCCGCGGCCGGGGCGAAGCGCTCGTGGTCCACGCCGTTCGGGATCACCCGCACCGAGCCGGGGGGGCGGCCGAGCGCCTGCTCCACGTCGGCGCGCGTCACGTCGCTCACGGCGACGAGCACGTCCGCCGTGGCCAGCGCCCCGGTGACGAGGTGCTGGCCGTAGGCCATGCGGAGCGCGTCGTACCGGCGCTTCACCCGCAGCGGCGCGAGGTCGTGGACCACGGCCACGGTGGGGATCGGCGAGCGCAGGGTGGCCCGCCGGTTCGCCGCCGGCAGGAGCAGCACGTCCGCGCCCGCGCGCGCGGCGGCGCGGCCCGCCGCGCCGAGGTGCCAGAGCGCGTTGAGCGGCGCGGGGCGCCACAGCTCGCGCGTCACCACCCGCGCCGCGCCGTCGAGGTGCGCCGCGTACGCGTCGAGGTCCTCGCGCCCCCCGAGCGCGACGGTCGCGCCCCCCGCCTGCTCGATGCGCCGCCGGAGCCTCGGCAGCACGGCGTGCACATAGGCACTCAGACCGGAGCGGCCCCGATCCGTGCCGCCCGTCGCGATCGCGATCTTCATCATGCGAACGTCGGCCACCCATACCATGGCGCCGGAGCGGAGCGGGGCCTCGGCGTCGCGGTCATCTCGGCATCGACGTCGAGGCCGCCGTCGAAACGCAGGCGAAGCGCGGATGAAGTAATGCCGAAGCGCGGACGCGAACGCCGAAGCGCGGACGCGGACGCGCGAACGCGCGAACGCGCGAACGCGAGCGCCGGGAAATCGACGGCGACTCTGCTATACCATCGCCCTCTGCCCGCTCGGCGCCGCCAGCCCGCGGCGATGATCCGGCCCTCATGCTCGAAATCGTCGACGTCGTCGTCCGCTGCTACAACGAGATGCCGTACACGCGGCGCACCCTGGAGGCGCTCGCGCGCCAGGAGGCGCCGCGGGCGCGGGTGCTCTTCATCGACTCCGGCTCCACCGACGGGTCGCGCGAGGCGGCGGTCCAGGCGGGCGTCACCCTCGTCGACTGGAAGCCGGGCACGTACATGCCCGGGGCCGTGATCAACGCCGGCATGGAGCGCACCCGCTCGGCGGTGGTGGCGTTCGTCAACGCCGACGCGGTCCCGCGCGGGCCGGACGCGCTCGGGAAGCTGCTCGCGCCGCTGCTCGAGGGCGGGGCGGCGCGCGGCGCGACGGCGGCGGTCTACGGCCGCCAGGTCGCGCGCCCCGGCGCGGACGCGCTCACGCACGTCGACTACGCGCGGGCGTTCCCCCCCTCGGGCGCGCTCGCGATCCGGCGGGGCACGTTCTTCTCGATGGCGGTCTCCGCGATCCGCCGGGACGTGTGGGAGCGCCTGCCGTTCGACCCGGCCCTGCGCTACTCGGAGGACGTCGACTGGGTCCACCGGGCGGAGGCGCTCGGGTGGACCTCCGCGTACGTGCCCGACGCGGAGTTCGAGCACTCGCACGACTACGACCTCCGCGGCAGCTTCCAGCGGCGCCGCGGCGAGGGCGCGGCCGACACGCTGATCCACCGGCTCGGCCGGCCCTCCTTGCTCTCCGACCTCGCGCGCCCGCTGGCCGGCAGCCTGCTCCGCGACGCCCGCGCCGGCGTCGTCTCCCCGCGCGGGATCGCGACGCGGGCGGCGCAGGCGGCGGGGTATTTCGCGGGTCGGCGGCGGGCGGCGCGGTCCGAGGAATGGGCGGGCCGGACATGACCGCCGAGGTGGCCGCGACCGCCGCCGCGCCGGCGCCGCCCGGGCCCGGCGCGCCGCGCTACACGCTCTCGGGCGATCCCCGCGCCGAGGCCGCGATCGCGCGCGACCTCGCCGAGATCGCCGCGTCCGTCGGCGATCGGCTCGGTCCGCGGCTCGCGGCCGTGCTCCTCATCGGCAGCTACGCGCGCGGCGAGGGCGGCGTGGCCGAGCGGGGCGGCGAGCTCGGGCCGTTCAACGACTACGACCTCGTCGCCGTCGTGCGCGGCCGCGCGGCGCGCTTCGCCGAGCCGCTGCGCGCGTGCGGGCACGCCTTCACGCGGCGCCTCGGCGTGGACGTCGACATCCTGCCGCTCTCCGAGGACGACCTGCCCCGCGTCCCGGCGACCCTCTTCTGGCTCGACGCCGCGCTCGGCGGCGTGCGCGTCGTGCGCGGCCCCGCCGAGGTCGCCGCGCGGCTCCGGCGGCCCTCCGCGCGCCGCGTCTCGCTCGACGAGTGCGGCCGGCTCCTCATGAACCGGGCCGTCGGCGTCGCGCTCTCGAACCTCGAGCCCGCGCGCGGCAACGAGGACCGGATGGCGCGCCACGGCCACAAGGCGGCCTTCGCGTGCGGGGACGTGCGGCTGCTCGCGTGCGACCGCTACCGCCCGAGCCACGCCGAGAAGCTCGCCGAGCTCGAGCGGCTCGAGGGGAGCCCCTCGGTGAGCGCCGAGCTCGTGGCCGCGTACCGCGACGCGCTCGCGTTCCGCGCGCGGCCGGACCGGTGGCGGCCGCCCGGGGGCGATCTCCCCGCGTGGTACACGCGCGCCCGCGCCCTCGTCGCGCGGTGGCACCTCGAGTACGAGGCGTGGCGCACCGGCGCCCCGGCCGAGCCGCACGCCTTCGCGACCTTCCGCGGGCGCGTGTTCCGCGCCTTGCCCGACGTGCGCCCCGGGGCGGCCCCGCTCGCCGCGCTGCGGGCCGCGGTCAAGGGCGCCGCGCCGCTGCTCCCGTACGTCGGCCACCCCCGCGAGCGCCTCGCGCGCGCCGCCGTCGCGCTCGGGTATGCGCCGGCAGATCCCGCGTCGCGCGCGGCCGCCGAGCGCCTGCTCGGCGCGCCCGCGGGCGCCTCCGACGCCGTGCTCCGCGAGCGCCTCGCGGCGCTCGTGCAGCGAGGAGGTTGAGTTGAGCGATTCCCGCGACAAGGTCCTCGTGGCCTTCGTCGACGCGCTGGGCCCGTCGCAGCTCGCGCGCTTCGGCGACATGTTCCCCTCGCTCCCGCACCGGCGCTCGCTCGAGGGCGTGCTCGGCTACTCCTCGGGCGCGCTCGCCACGGTGCTCACGGGCGCGCCCCCGGCGGAGCACGGGCGGATGTGCCTGTTCACGGCGCGCGCGGAGTCGAGCGCGCCGGGCCTCCTCACGCCGCTCCGGTGGCTCGGCCTGCTCCCGCGGATCGTCCACGAGCGCGCCGCGGTGCGCCGCTGGCTCGCGAAGGGGTTCGCCCGCGCCGCCGGGCTCACCGGCTACGTCGCGCTGCACCGCGTCCCGCCCGAGGCCTTCCGCTGGCTCGACCTGCCCGAGCGCGAGGACCTCTTCCAGGCGCGCGACGTGGGCGGCGTGAAGACGTTCCTGTCCGACGCGCGCGCCGCGGGCGTCTCCGTCTACGCGGCGCCCTGGCAGCTCCCCGAGCCCGACCGCTGGGAGCACGCGCACGCCGCGATCCGGCGCGACCGGCCCGATCTCGCGTTCCTCTACGCGGCGGAGCTCGACGCGACCCTGCACGCGGGCGGCAGCGGGACCGACGCCGCGGCGGCGGTGATGCGCCGCATCGGCGCGAACATCGAGCGCGCGCGCGAGGAGATGGGCCGCGGCGGCGCGCGCGTCACCACCGTCGTCGTCGGCGATCACGGCATGGCCGACGTGCACACCTTCATCGACCCGCGCGACGTCGTGGCCCGCCTCGCGCCCGCGCGCGTCTTCGTCGACAGCACCATGCTCCGGCTCTGGGCCGACGACGCCGCCCTGGAACGCGCGCGCGGCGTCGTCGAGCGCGCCGGCTTCCCCGGCCGCTTCCTCGATCTCGCGGCCCTCGAGGCGCGGCGGGCCCCGACGCAGGGCGCCGCCTACGGCCGCGCCATGTTCGTCCTCGACGAGGGCGCGATCTTCGCGCCGAGCTACGTCGGCGGCCGGGTGAACGGCATGCACGGCTACGACCTCGGCACCCCGTCCTCGCGCGCGGCGCTCGCCTCCGACGCCCCGCTCCCGGCCGAGGTCACCTCCATCGCCGGCGTCGCGCCGCTCGTCCGGCAGCGCCTCGGCCTCGGCGCGTGAGGGCGTCCATGCGGATCGGCCTCGCCGTCCCCACGCTGGGCTACGCCGGCGGCGTGGAGCGCCACGCCCGCGATCTCGCCGCGGCGCTCGGCGCGCGCGGGCACGAGGTCGTCCTCCTCCACGGCGCGCCGCGCGGCCGCGACCCCGAGGACTACGCGCGCGTGTTCCGCCGCGCCGCGCCCGCGGACAGCCCCGGCTGCGCGCGCGACCTCGACGTCGTCTACGTCCAGCGCGCGAACCGCGTCGAGGAGCTCGCCCCGTTCGGCGGCGCCCCGCTCGTGATCGCCTCGCACGATCACGAGCTCACGTGCCCGCGGACGTCGCGTTACCTGCCGGTCACGCTCGCGCCCTGCCACCGACCGCCGGGCGTCGCCTGCATCACCCACGGCTGCTGCGTCGTCCGCGACCGGCGCCCGGGCGCGCGGCTCCCGGTCGGCGTCAAGAACCCCTTCGTCCTGCGTTCCCGGCTCGCCGGGCTCTCCGCGCGCGCGCTGCTCGTCGCGTGCAGCCGCTACGTCGCCTCGAACCTCCTGCGCGCCGGCGTCGACCCCGGGCGCGTGCGCGTCGTCTACCCGATCCCGCCCGAGGACCCCGCGCCGATCACCCCCCGCCCGGCGGCGCGGCGCCTGCTCGTCGTCGGCCAGCTCCTCCGCGGCAAGGGCGTCGACATCGCGATCCGGGCGCTCCCGCGCCTCTCCGCGGACGTCACCCTCGACGTCGTCGGCGACGGCCCGTCCCGCCGCGCGCTCGAGGCGCTCGCCGCCCGCCTCGCGCCGGGGCGCGTCCGGTTCCACGGCTACGTCGCCCCCGAGGGACTGCGCGCCCATTACGACGCCGCCTCGATCACCGTCGTCCCCGCGCGCTGGCCCGAGCCGTTCGGGATGACCGGCATTGAATCCATGCGCCGCGCGCGCCCCGTCGTCGGCGCCGATCACGGCGGCATCCCCGAGTGGCTCGATCACGGCGCCGGCGGGCTCCTCTTCACGCCGGGATCGCCGGAGAGCCTGGCCGCCGCCGCGCGCGCGCTCTTCGCCGACGCCGGCGCCGGCGCCCGCGCGTACACGTCCGCCGCGACCCGCTTCCCGCACGTGCGCCTCGTCGACGACATCGAGTCGATCCTCGAAGGCGCCGCCCGGCGCTGACGAGGCCCTCCCGCAGCACGCCGGCGTCCAGGGTGCGACGCCGGACCGGACGTGGCCACACCGCGGTGAACCGGTTTACGGGGAAGCCATGGAACCACCCGTGAAGGGCGACGCGCGGCGATCCACGTTCGGCGCGAGCTCCTGAAACACCCCGTATACAATCGCGTGCTGCGCCGCGCGCGCTGCGCTGCCCGCGCTCCGCGCCGCCGCCGGCGCGCTCGTCAGCGACACGCTTGCCCCATGTCTCGGCGCGCTCGTCTCAGAGTGAGACGCGCCGCGGCGCGGCCGTTACTACATCTAGCCACGGAGGGTCAATCGTCGTCCGATGTGCGAGGACGACCGTCCGTCATTATCTTCTAACTTCACGAATTCAGACCAGTTTTTCGCAGCCTGCGCGCTCCGGGGGGCCCGGCTGTGGTCCAGCTTCCCGTCTGTCGCTTCCGTCCGTAGTTGCCGAGGACCGTGGACGGTCGTCTCACGGAGAGAGCCGCGGGTACGGCCTCAAGCAGGTGCGGTTGTCTCAACTTGAGATCATCGAGGGCTCGCGCCCCGCGATTTGAGCCAAAGCGCCGTACAGCTCGCCTGGCGCGCTGCTTGCTCAATCGCGTCATCGGCTCCCTTCGTTTTTTCATTGGAGGATGTGCGATGACGACCGAGTTGATGGCGTGGGACTTTGCAATGCCAGCACCGAAGCGCGGAGCGCAGCGGGCGCTCGCGAAGCTTCGGCGCGCAGCGTTCGTCCTCTGCCTCCGCCTCCACGAGCAGCGGCCGCGCGCCCGCCGCGCGGTGGACATCGTGGTCGCCGGGATCGCGCTCGTCGCCGCCCTGCCCCTGCTGGTGCTCGCCGCGCTCGCGATCAAGCTGACCAGCCCCGGGCCGGTCTTCTTCGCCCAGGAGCGCATCGGCAAGCACGGGCACCCCTTCAAGATGTTCAAGCTGCGGACGATGCGCACCGACGCCGAGGCGCTCAAGGCCCAGCTCACCGCCGACGCGGGCGAGGGGGTCCGCTTCAAGATGCGGCGCGATCCGCGCATCACCCCGGTAGGGCGCGTGTTCAGGAAGTACAGCATCGACGAGCTCCCCCAGCTCTGGAACGTGCTCATCGGCGACATGACGCTCGTCGGCCCGCGGCCGCCGCTCCGGATCGAGGTCGAGCGTTACAGCGCCTACGCGCTCCGGCGGCTCGAGATGCGGCCCGGCCTCACGTGCCTCTGGCAGGTGCGCGGCCGCAGCGACCTGCCGTTCGTCCGGCAGGTCGAGCTCGATATCGAGTACATCGACCGCACGACGCTGCTCGACAACCTGCTCGTCCTGACGAAGACGGTGGTCGCGGTCGTCTCCGGCCGCGGCGCCTACTGACGGCGCCGACGGAGCGCACGGACACACCATGTACGCGATCATCCAGCGTGTCCCGGAGAGCCCCGACGCCGGGCTCTTCTCCATCGCCGGCCGTCCGCTCGTGTCGCGGCAGCTCCAGTGGCTCCGCGAGCTCCAGTGCCGGCGCGTCGCCATGCAGATCGGCACCGACGCGGCGAGCATGGAGCTGGCCGCGTGGCTGACCGAGCACGACGCGCTCGGCGCCGACACGGCGCTCGTGCTCGCCGGCGCCGCGCTCTCCCCGCGGGAGATCGCGCGGCGGGCCGGCTTCCCCGACGGCGCCCCGCTCGTGGTCCTCCCCGCCACGGTGCTCGGCGGCGGCGATCTCGCCGCGACGCTCGCCGCCGCGCCGCCCCGCGGCGCGTCGATCCGGCTCGATCCTCCCGAGGCCCTCGCCGGCCGCGCCGAGGCGGGCGTCGTGCGGGTGCTCGGCGCCGGCGACGTGTGCGAGGAGGAGGAGGTCGCCGGCTCGGGCTGGGGCGCCGTCATCCGGAGCCAGGCCGACGCGCTCGCGCTGAGCGCCGCGGTGCTCTCCGGGCGCATCTCGTCGGATCCCGCCGACGGGCCGCGCGCCGTCATCGTCCACGCCGCCGAGCGCTCGCCGGGGGTGTGGGCCGGCCGCGGCGCGCTCATCGCGCAGACCGCGGAGCTCACGCCGCCCGTCTTCATCGGCGCGCGCGCGGTCGTGTGCGCGGGGGCGCGCGTCGGGCCCGCGGTCATCGTCGGCCCCCAGGCGGTCGTCGAGTCCGGCGCCGTGGTCTCCCACGCGGTCGTACACGACGGCACCATCGTCGGCGAGGGGGTGTCCTTCTCGCACGTGGAGCTCTCGCCGCACCGCGCCGTGCGCCTCGCCGATCACGCGCGCATGGACGTGGACGACTCGCTCGTGCTCGGCCAGCGCGGCGGCCGGCCTGCGCCGGGCGTCCTGGCGCGCGCCCTCGCGCTGCTCCTGCTCGTGCTGCTCGCGCCGCTCGGCGCGCTCGCCTCGCTGCTCTCCTATCTGCTCGGCCGCGGCACCGCGGCGCGCTTCGCGGTGCCCGTCGAGCCGCGCCCGTTCTGGCTCATGGAGGGCGCGACCGGGATCGCGCCCTTCGACGCGATCCTGCGGCTCTGGGACGTGGTGCTCGGCCGCCGCTTCCTCATCGGCCTGTCGCGCTGGAAGGGCGGCCGGCCGGACGGGGCGTCGGCCGCGCTCTTCGCGGACGCGCTGGCGGTGCCCTACGGCTTCTTGACGATCGACGCCGGCCTCACGCCCGCCGAGGCCGACGCGGAGACGCGGCTGCGCGCGCGCCTCTGGTACGCGACCGAGAAGAAGTGGCGCGTCGACGTCGCGCTCGTCCTCCGCTGCCTCGTCTCCGCGCTCGGCCGCGGCCCCGCCGCCGCGCGCGTGCGCCCCGCGCCCGCCCTCGAAATTCCTTGATAGCGGCCCCCCGGCCGAGAGAATGACGTCTCCGGTAGCGCCGAGCCGCCATGGAGACGAATCACCTCATTTTCCTGGCGGGGCTCCTCACCACCGTCCCGATCGGCGCGTGGCTCGCGTCGAGCCGGCCATGGCTGCGGGACGCGTGCGCCTTCCTCCTCATCGCGGGGACGACGCATACCGGTCTCCAGGACATCAACTTCGTCAGCCGGGAGTGGTACCGCGGCACGACCCGGGGCTTCGAGATGTGCTGGCTCGACATGCTCTGGATGATCCTGCTCGTGAGCGTGCCCCGCCGGCCGGGCCGCCGCGCGGAGATCCCCGCCAGCCTGCCGCTCATGCTCGTGTTCTTCGCGTTCAACGCGCTGAACGTGGCCTCCTCGACACCGCAGCTCTTCGGGCTCTTCGAGCTGTCGAAGATGCTGCGGGCGATCCTGCTCTTCGTCGCGATCGCCCATTACATCAAGGGTGATCGCGAGCTCCGGGTCGTCGTCTGGGCGCTCGGCGTCGCGGCCATCTACGAGTTCCTCGCCACGGTCCACAGCCGCGTGATCCTCATGCAGCCGCGCGCCCGGGGGACGCTCGATCACCCGAACACGCTGTCGATGTACAACCTCATGATCGTGCCGCCGCTGCTCGCCGTGGCGCTGTCGGACGAGGACCGGCGCCTCCGGCGCGTGTGCGCGGCGGGCGCGCTGCTCGGCTCGCTGTCGGTGATGTTCACGATCTCGCGCAACGGCATCGTCACGTTGACCGGGCTCCTGCTCAGCGTCGGCGCGCTGTGCGGCTCCTTCAGGATCACCGCGCGCAAGGTCGCCGGCGCGGCGGTCGTGCTCGCCGTGATCGGGGCGGCCGTCTACAAGACGTCGGGCGACTTCGAGAAGCGGTTCACCGAGTCGGGCCCGGAGTACGGCGGCAAGGTGTACGAGGGCCGAGGGGCGTACCTCTACCTGGCGGAGCTCATCGTGGCGCACGAGCCGGGCGGCTGCGGGCTCAACAACTGGTCCTGGTGCGTCTCGAACCGCTACGGGCCGATGCTGCAGCAGTACCATATCCCCTACGTCGACACCGACAGGCGGCCGCCCAAGAAGAAGCTCCGCAGGGACGCCCACGTGGACGCCCCCCAGGCCGCGCCGGCGCACAGCCTCTACGCGATCACCCTCGGGGAGACGGGCTGGGTCGGCGTCGTGATCTTCGCGCTGCTCTGGCTGCGCTGGTACCACATGACCGGGAGCTTCCTGTTCCGGCGCGATCGATCGCTCCGCTCGCGCTTCGGCGTCGGCGCCTTCTTCGGCCTGCTCGGCGCGTTCTCCCAGAGCTTCACGGAGTGGGCGTACCGCCAGACGCCGCTGCTCTTCATGCTCTACATCCTGCTCGGCGCGGCCGCGGCGCTCTACCCGGTGCGGCCCTCGGCCATGCGCGCCCGGGCCGCGTGAGGCGTCGAGCCCGGTGCGGCCCTCGGCCATGCGCGCCCGGGCAGCGTGAGGGGCTTCAGCGCCTTGCGGCGGGCGGGGCGCGGCGCGCCTCCTCGAGCACCTCGGCGTAGAGCTCCACCAGCCGGCGCCCGACGATGGTCCAGCTGAAGCGGGCGCGCACGAGCGCCGCGCCCGCGGCCGCCGCCGCGCTCCGGGCGGCTTCGTCGGTGAGGAGCCGGCCGAGCGCCGCGGCCCACGCGTCGACGTCGAGCGTGGCCACGGCGGTCCCGCGGTCGTCGCCGAGCGCCTCCGCCAGGGCGGCGAGGGCGCTCCGGCGCGCGAAGAGGACCGGGCGATGGGCGGCCCAGCCCTCGAGCACGGCGAGCCCGAAGGTCTCGTGTGTCGAGGGCACGAGGACCAGCGACGCGCATGCGAGCACGTCGGGCACCTCGGCGGGGCGCACGTTGCCGAGGAAAAGCACGCGATCGGCCACGCCGAGCGCGCGCGCCTCGCGCTCGACCGCGGCGCGGTACCCGGGATCCGTCTCGGCGCCGGCCAGCGCGAGCCGGTGGTCCCGGGGGGCGCCCTTGGCGAAGGCGGCGACGGCGAGGACCTGGTTCTTCTGCGCCGCGATGCGCCCGACCAGCGCGACCACCGGCTCGCGCTGACCGAGCTCTGGCCAGCGGGCGCGCGCCCGCCCGGCGTCGCCGGCGGCGAAGCGGGCCGCGTCGACGCCGTGGTCCATGCACACGGCGCGAGCCCCGTGCTCCGCGGCGAGCGCCTCGCGCTCCCGCTCGTTGAACACGAGGATGCGGGCCGCGTCCGAGAAGACGCGCCGCGCGCCGAAGAGCAGCCCGAAGGGGCTGCCGACGTCCCACGCGCCGCGCTGCCGGCGGGCCGACTCCTCGGCGACGATCTCCGCGTCCACCAGGATCGGCCCGTGCGCCGAGACCACGTACGGCCGCCCGGTGAGCCGCATCGCCGTGCGCACGGCGCCGGCGATGCGGCCGGCCGTGTGGACGTGGGCCAGCGCGATGCGGCCGTCGCGGAGGAGCCGGAGCGGCTCGTCGAACGACACCAGGTTGCCGCCGGCGGCGCGCAGGGCCTGGAGGGAAGTCCGGTCGCCGATGTACGGATAGAACGCGCGGTACCGGCGGAGCTCGACGCCGGGCGCGAGCGCGTGGTCCGGGGCGGTCGGCCCCGCGGGCGCGTGGACCTCGACGCCCCACCCGTGCGCCGACAGCTCCCGCGTGATGGCGACGACGTGCGTCTCGGTCCCGCCCCACTCCGCGGGATCGTATTTGCGCAGGACGTGGGCGACGCGCGGCTCGGCCTGCGCGCCGGAGCGGCGAAGACGCATTCGAGGCGTGAACTTGTCTGTAACGCGCTCTTTCGTCAAGCGAAAGCCGCGGGGTAACATGCGCGGCATGTCGGAAGGACGCGAATCGAACCCACGTCCGGTGCTGGTCTCCATCGGCGTGTTCGCCTGGAATGAGGCGGACGCGATCCAGAAGACCCTCGACTCCGTCCTGCGGCAGTCGATCTTCGCCGAGCTCGAGCGGCGCGGCCAGCGCTGCGAGCTCGTCTGTGTGGCGAACGGCTGCACCGACGAGACGCCGCGGATCGCGGCGGAGGTCCTGGCCGCGGCGGCGCGGGAGCACCCGGCGCGCGAGGGGCTCGCCGCGCGGGCGCTCGACATCAAGGAGCGCGGCAAGCTGAACGCGTGGAACGTCTTCGTTCACGAGGTCTCCGCGCCCGAGGCGGAGCTCTTGATCCTCATGGATGGCGATATCGTCCTTCACGGCGAGGGCACTTTATGGAGCCTGTGCGCGGCGCTGCTCGAGCACCCCGAGGCGAACATAGCGACGGACGAGCCGCTCAAGGACATCGCGCTCAAGGAGAAGAAGTCGATCCTCGACCGCATCTCCCTCGCGACGTCGGAGATGTCGCGCGGCGGCGGCGCGCAGGTGACCGGGCAGCTCTACTGCATCCGCGCCCCGGTCGCGCGGAACATCTGGCTCCCGGCCGGCCTCCCCGCCTGCGAGGACGGCTTCATCAAGGCGATGGTGTGCACCGATTTCCTGAGCCGCGAGACGGACGTCCGGCGCGTGGTCCGCGCCCCCGGGGCCGCGCACGTCTTCGAGGCGTACGCGACGATCCCGGACGTCCTCAAGAACCAGAAGCGGCAGATGATCGGCCAGACGGCGCTGCACGTGCTCGACGTCTATCTCAGGGGGCTCTCGCCGGCGGAGCGGGAGCGGCTTGCGGAGACGCTGCGCGAGATGGACCGCGCCGACCCGCTCTGGCTGAAGCGGCTGATCGGCGAGCACGTCCGGGGGCTGCGCCATTCCTGGGAGCTCTTCCCGAACATGCTCGGTTATCGCTGGCAGCGCCTGATGAAGCTGTCCGGGAGGAAGAAGGTGGCCTATCTGCCGGCGGCGCTCGCCGGCTTCCTCGTGACGCTCGTCTCGAGCGCCATGGCCTACCGCTTCCTCATGCAGGGCAACACCGATTTCTGGCCGGACACGAAGAGCCCGAACCTGAAGAATATCAACTGAACCGGGGGCAGCGGCGCTGAGAGCGGATATCGTGGCGCTGCGTCGTCGCGCCGCGTTGCCGCTGCGCCGGGCGCGGCGGGGCGGCTAGTGCCTAGTTCCGAGCATCATGAGTCTGGCCAGGAATCCCGAGAGATTTTAACGCAAAGGCGCAAAGGCGCAAAAATACAGAGAAAATTCTGGTTTGCGCCTTTGCGCCTTTGCGCCTTTGCGTTGAATTCTCCCTTCTCTCGCTGTGATCCCTGCCAACACTCCTGACAGGCGGAACTAGAGGGGGCGCAGGCCGGCCATCCCGGCGCTGGTGAGCCACCGCCATTGATCGGGCCGGTCCTCCGCGCCGGCGTAGACGGGCGGTCGGGACCATGCGGCCACGCCGACGCCCACCAGCGCGGCGCCGGCGAGCACGAGGCCGCCGCGCGGCCGGCGCGCCGCGAGGAGCAACGTGCGCGCGGCGAGGGCGGCGCCCATGGCGATCGCGGGGAGCACGTAGAGCGGCTCCTTGACGCGGGGCACGCTGAGCGCGACCACGCCGAGGGCGAGCCCGAGCAGGGCGGCGCGCAGCGGCCGAAGGCGCGCCCGCGCGCGCTGGCGGGGCGCGAGGGCGACGCGCCACAGCCCGAACGCGGCGAGCGGCGCGGCGAAGCCGAGCTCGCGCGCGATGGCCGGCGGGTAATACAGCGGCCCGTGTGACCAGTCGGGGTGCGCCGCGACGCCCGTCCATTTGGTGACGGCGACGCCGCCGAGCCCGAGCACGGCGAAGTAGACCTCGCGCAGCCAGCGGCCGAGCGAGGCGGGGTCGAGCGCGGCCACCAGCGCGAGGTGCGCTCCCGACACGAGCGCGAGCGCGGCCGCGAAGAGGCCGAGCGCGGCGGCGCGGCGGGCGGCGGGCGGCGGCTCGCCCGCGTACCAGGCGAACGCGGCCGCGAGCACGAGCGGCGCCGCGAGCCACAACTTGCAGAGGAAGGCGAGGCCGAGCAGGGCGCCCGAGAGCGCGGGCCGGAAGCGAGAGGACGCCCCGCGCGCCCGCGGGTCCAGGGCGAGCGCGAGGCCGAGCAGGCCGAAGCCGGTGAGGGGGATCTCGGCCTCGAGCTTGAGCAGATCGAGCACCAGGCCGGGCGCGAGCGCGAGCGTGGCGGCCACGCCGAGCAGGACCAGGGTCCAGCGCTGCGGCGTCACCGCGCGGACCACCGCCGCGATGCCGGCGACGAGCAGCAGCGCGCCCAGGGCCGGCCAGGCGCCGGGCACACGCACGCCGAGCAGGCCGGGGACCGCCATGAGCGCGCTCGCGAGCGGGGGCGCGATGATGCCGTCGCCGAGCCGGGCGAAGGCGTCCGGATCGAGCGGGTGGTACGTGGGGCGGACCCAGGCGGCGCCCCGGTGGAGCATGGCGACGGCGAGGCTCGCGAGGTCGACCTCGTCGGCGGACCAGGGGGCCCGGCGCTCGTTGAGCCGCACCACGCCCGCGAAGAAGGCGGCAGCGCCGCAGACGAGCAGGACGCGGCGCACCGCGGCCGGCGCAGGCGTGGGCGTGACGCGCGGAGTCATGCGTCCGCAGTATAATGAAACGGGGGAGGGGAGCCCGGCTGAGCCAGAGGGTGGGGCTCAGGGGTGAGGCCCGTTCTCTTCCATTTCCACATCGCGGCGTGCGCCCTATCGCGGCGTAAGCGTTCGGCTGCGCGAGCCCGACGCCACGGCACGGGGGCGCCCGGCTCGCCACGCCTCGACGGGGATCCGCGGTGGGCATGCCTCGTTGAGAAACGACGGAGAACGACCATGGACGCACGCGGCGCTTGACGTCAGCGCGCTGGCGGGATGGTCATGTTCACGGTAGCCTGCATCATGAACATGACGAGGCACAAACACCTCCGGTTGGATCAGTCGAAGATCGATCGGGCCAAGAAGCTTCTCGGCGCGAAGACGGAGCAGGAAACGATCGAGCGGGCGCTCGATCTCGTCTTGGGCGAGGAGCCGATCCTGAAGGCCCACCGGCGCGTCAAGGGCGTCGCTGGCTTCGAAGATGCTCTCGGATGATTCTCCGGAAGGTTCTCCTCGACACCAACATCTACATTGGATGGCTGAACGGGGGGATGCACGCGGATCTGATGGTTGGGCCTGGCCTCGTCCGTTATCTCTCCGGCATCGTGCTGATGGAGCTCCGCGCCGGGGCCACGACGCTCCCGGCGCGGCGGGCCGTTGAGCATCTTGGACGCGCCTACCGGAGCGTCGGGCGGGTCATGGTCCCCGACGCCGAGCTCTTCGATCAGGCCGGACGAGCGCTGCGGCGGCTCCGTGAAGCGGGGCGCGAGGTGCGTCGCTCCTCCCTGGTGAACGACGTCTTGATCGCGCTCTCGGCGCGCTCGATCGGAGCCACTGTCATCACGGCGGATGAAGATTACGGCGCGATCAGGTCCATCGTGGACTTCAAGCTGGAGCGGATTGCTCTCTGAACGCGCCGCGGTAGGTGGCGGTCGAGCTGCGGTTCTGCCCGCCTGCCTGCAGATCTCGCTCGGAATCGACCCTTCGCGTGCGCTCCGCGCTTCGCGGGGGAGCATTCGGGAGTCCCGGCGAACGCACTGGACTGCGGCTCGTGGGAGCGCGGATGCAGCGGACCGGCACGGCAGCGCGCGGGAACTCCTCTGCAAGGGCAGCCTCGGCGGTCCACGCCCCGCGACGGACCGCGCAGCGCCTGCGCGCAGGAGGCGCAGCCGCTGCGCCGGGGGCCGGGCCGCCCCGCGCAGGCGCCGAGGTTTACGAGCGGCACGACGGCTGCATCACCACACAGCACATCACCGCCGTCGCGCGGCGATGAGAGGGCACGCACAACCATCGCTGAGACGCCGCTGAACCCCGGTCCCGCAGGTCCGCCATGCTCCACACGATCCGCACCCGCCCGCTCCCCGAACAGCCGGCCGACGCCGTCGACCTGCTACTGGCTTGCCACCAGCGAATCCGCCGCTTCACGGCCGCCGCCCTGCGCCTGCCGGGCGCCGAGGGGGCGCCCGCGGACGAGGTCGTGGAGACGGCCGCGGCGCTGCGACGCTACTTCACCGTCGCCCTGCCCGCGCACGCCGCCGACGAGGACTACTCGGTGCGCCCGCGCCTGCTCGACGCGGGCGCGCCCGCGGAGGTGCGCGACGCGCTGGCGGAGGCGGCCGCCCAGCACGAGGCGATCGACGCCGTGATTGCCGAGCTCGCAGCCGACTGGCGCCGCGTCGCGGACGCGCCCGCACGGCTGAAGGAGCTGTCCTCCACGCTGGGCGAGCGCGCCGCGCGCCTCGACGTGCTCTTCGGCGCGCACCTCGCGCTGGAGGAGAGGACGATCTTCCCCGCCGCGCGCCGCGCGTTGTCGTCCGGCGTCCAGCGGCAGATCCTGGACGAGATGCGCGCGCGCCGGCCGGCGTTCGCGGTCGAGGCGGCCGAGAGGGCCTGACGACCGGCGCGAGCGGTGCGAGCGGTGCGAGCGGTGCGACCGGCGCGGGTGCGCCATCCGAGCTCATCAACGAAAGGAGCCTCCCCATGTCCCTAAACGAAGCCATGACGGTCGCCGAGGTCGTCGGCGGACACCCCGAGTGCGCGCGCGTCTTCAGTGCCCACAAGATCGATTTCTGCTGCGGGGGGAAGGCCACCATCGCCGCCGCCTGCGCGGCCCGCGCGCTCGACGCGCCGCGCGTGCTCGCGGAGCTCGAGGCGGCCGTGCGCGAGCGCAGCGACAACGTCCCGTGGGACTTCCGGGCGATGTCCACCCCGGGGCTCATCGCGCACGTGGTCGATCGGCATCACGGGTACCTGCGCCAGGTAATGCCGCAGATACGCGCGATGGCGGCCAAGGTCGCGCGGGTCCACGGGGCGCGCGACGCGCGCCTCGCGGTGCTCGACGCGACCGTGAGGTCCCTCTGCGACGTGCTCCTCGCGCACCTGGATCGCGAAGAGCAGGTGCTGTTCCCGGCGCTGCTCGCCCCCGTGAGCGCCGCGGCGGACGCCGCGCGCGACGAGCTCCGGGCGATGGAGCACGAGCACGAGGAGGTGGGCGCCGCGCTCGCGTATGTCCGCGCGCTCGCCGACGACTTCGCGCCGCCCGGCTGGGCCTGCGGCACCTACAAGACCCTGCTGCGCGAGCTCGAGCACATGGAGTCGGACGTGCACCAGCACGTCCACCTCGAGAACAACGTGCTGATGCCGCGCTTCGTCGCGTAGGGCCGGTCGTCGCTGCCGGGTCGCGCCCGGGGTTGGGACCTGCGGCCAGCGATCGGCTCGGCTGGGAGGCGGGAGACGCCCTGCGGCGTGCGCTCCGCGATGCGCCGGGCAGGGGTCGGGAGCCCCCGCGAACGCTGAGGATTGCGGTCGGAAGGGGGGTGCAGCGCGCCCGCGAACGCTGAGGATTGCGGTCGGGAGGGGTCCGGACCCCCCGTCTGGCACAAGAGGAGGCGTTTTCGGGGGGTGGATGGCGCAAAATTGCGCAATTCGGGGCGCTGTTTGGCACAGAATACCCACGGAAGGGCGCTCCGCCGAACGTCTTGGAGGGGTCCGGACCCCGGTGTGTCGCAATGGTTTGCGGTTGTGCCGGTGCCGGACCCCCCTTGCTTGGCACAGAGGAAGGACGCTTGGCACATCCTGCCCTCGCATGTGGGACTGCGGCGAGGCGTCGGCGGCTCCTTCGGCGTCGCCGTGATGGCGGTCCTCGGGTGAGAGCACGCATTCCACGCGCGGCTTCCCGTGCGGCGTGCTCCCAGCCGGGACCGAACGGGGATCCCATGCACTGCAACGCGAGGGAGCACAGCTCGCTTGCGGAGAGCGCAACAGGGCTCGTCGTATGACGCCGGCGCATGCGCTCGACGTCTTGCACGGTGATGGCGTGGGGCCCTGAATGCGTCCCTCCACCTGCAATCATCGCCCACTCGACGGCGCACGCCCCCGTGCGCGGCTGTGCTCCGTTCGTGGAGCAATGCGACGGGCTGCCGCTTGGCCACGAGGCGCGGGCCCTCGACATCGATGGAACGCAGCCCATTCTTCAGCGTGTCGCATCCGCCAGCGGCGAAGCTCCGCAAGGCGGAGCACACCCGTGGCGCGCGGGTAGCATGCTTCTGCGCCCGTCACTTTCGTCTTTCGTCTTTCGTCTTTCGTCTTTCGTCTTTCGTCTTTCGTCTTTCGGTCCCCCGTCCCTCGTCTTTCGTGATCGTGATCGTGATCGTGATCGTGATCGCTCTTATCGTCGCCATGCTCACCAGGACATGTCGCAGCGGAGCGGAAGACGGCACGGTCGATCACGATCACGATCACGATCACGATCACGATCACGAAAGACGAAAGACGAAAGACGAGGGACGGGAGACGAGGGACGGGAGACGGGAGACGGGAGACGGGAGACGGGAGACGGAAGGACGAAAGACGAAGAGGGGAGAGGGGAGCGGGGAGCGGGGAGCGTTTGCGCGAGCGGTCGGTGGTGGTCGCATCTGCCGGCGCCGCGCGGAGAGAGGCTACTCCCCCCTGCGGGGCAGCATCGTGTGGGGCGCGGGACAACTCGCGGCGGGCGGCTGGGGGGCGAGGAGGACCGCCGCGCCCAGCGGACAGGTTGATCAGCAGGGACGGGCGACAACATTCCTCCCTTCTCTGCACGCGAGATCACCACCGCTCCTCACCGCGACTTTCCTTGGAGAACCCAACGCGAGCTGGTACGTCTACGACCCATGCGCATCGCTGCTCGTGGTCGGCTGCTCGGGGCAACGCTGTTGCTCGCGGCCTGCGCCAGCCCTCCGAACCGCTCGGCCGCGCCGCCGGCCGGCCCGGCGCCGACTGCGGTCGCGGCGCCGTCCGCCCCGCCTGCCGCCCCCGCCGCGAGCGCCGGCCAGGCGGGCTCGGCGTCGCAGAGCGCTGGGGCCGGCGCCGCTCGCACGACCGCGCCCGTCGTGGTGACGGGCGTGGTGGTGGCGCGCGGGGCGAAGCTCGAGATCTGCCCGGATACCGCGGTCGGGACGTGCGCGGGGCTCGAGGTCGAAGGCCAGGTGGATCCGGCGTTCGTGTCGAGCGCGAAGAAAGACATCGTGGTGCGGGTGCCGGGCGTGTTCGACGGCGCGCGCCTGAAGGTGGACGGCAAGATCACGACCGCGGACGTCCAGAGATCGTTCAATTTCAACAACCGCTGCCCCGAGTTCCAGCAGGCCGCGTCGGGCGGCACTCCGAAAGAACAGCTGCCGGCCGAGGTGGAGCGCTTCGTCGAGGCGCACGCCGACCGCTTCGCCGGACGGTGGTGGGACCAGGAGCGCACGACCATGGCGCTCTGGTTCACGGGCGACGCGACGGCGCTGAAGCGCGAGGTCCAGCGCCTCGCCCCGGGGGCGCGCGTGTGCGTGCTGGGGAACGCGAAGTTCTCCGAGCGCACGCTCGAGGCCGCCCGGACGCGCGCGGACGTGATCCTCGCGGCGAACGGCGTGCTCATGTCGAGCTCCAGCCTGGACACGCTCGGAAACCGCGTGGTGTACACCGTAGAAGCCATCGATCCGGGGACGCTCGACCAGCTGCGGCGCGAGGTGGGCGACGCAGTGCGCGTCGTGAGCTTCATCGAGCTGCGCGACGGCTCGCTCGCAACCCTGCCCAGCGCGCCCCCGAGCGGAGATATCCCGCTGGTCACGAGCCGGATGCGCAGCGAGGCGCGCATGCAGGCGCTCGGCCGGTTCAGCGTCCACCTCGACGCCGAACGGCGCTGCGTCTACCTCCAGGACGCGGTGGGCCGGCGCGTGCTCCCGGTCTGGCCCTTCGGCTACTCGGCGACCCGGGAGCCGTTCGCCATCCTCGACTTCGACGGCAACGTGGTCGCACGCCCCGGGGCAGCCCTCAACTTCGGCGGCGGCCAGGTCGAGGTGAAACAAGTCCAGACCAGCGAGACCTGCGGCGCAGAGTGGGCGTGGATCGGAGCGCCGGAGGGGCGGTGACCGCAGGGCGACCCGCGAGGCGCCGCCGCGCCGAGCTCGCCCCCACCGGCGCCGGGAGTCACCCCACCGGCACCGGGAGTCATCCCGCCGGCGCCGGGAGTCACCCCGCCGACGCCAGGAGTCACCCCGCCGGCGCCGGGAGTCACCCCGCCAGCGCCGGGAGCGTGAAGACCACCCGCGTTCCCCGGCCCAGCTCGCTCTGCACGCGGATGGTCCCGCCGTGGCGCTCGACGAGCTGCTTGCAGATCGACAGGCCGAGCCCCGTGCTCTTCTCGCCGCCAGTGGACCGGGTGCTCGTCCTCCCGAACTTGCCGAAGAGGTTGCCGATCTCCTCCGGGCGAATCCCGAGGCCGTGATCCTCGACCGCCACCTCGATCACCCCATCGACCGCGCGCGCGCTCACCGTCACCGTCGTGCCCGGATGGGAGAACTTGAACGCATTGCTGAGCAGGTTGCTCAGCACCTGCTCGATCCGCTCGACGTCACACCGGACACGCGGGAGGCCGGGCGACACGTCCACCACCACGGCGATGCCCTTCTGGCGGGCGCTGTGCTCGTTCAGGGAGACGGCCGCCGCGACGATGTCCGAAAGGGCGGCCTCCTGCGTCCGCAGCGCGACGTCGCCGTGCTCCAGCATCGTGATGTCGAGCAGATCCTCGAGCAGCTGCAGCGTGAACTCGGCGTTCGCCTGGATCTTCAGGAGATGGCGCCGGGGATCCTTGCCAGGGTCGCCGGCGCCCGAGAGCAGCATCGCCGCAAACCAGCGGATCGCCGCGATCGGATTGCGCAGGTCGTGCGCCGTGATGCCCACGAACTCATGGATGTTCTGGTTCTGCGCGGCGAGCTCCTGGTTCGCGCGCTCCAGCTCGTCCGCCCTCTCCGCGAGGCCGCAGAGGCGCCGCTGGATCTCGCTCAGGCGATCGTGATGGGAGAACGCGTCCCTCACGACGGCGGCGAGCCGCTCCGGATCCCACGGCTTGCAGATGAAGCGGTAGACGCCGCCCTCGTTGATGGCCTGTATCGCCGCGCTCGTGTCCGCGTAAGCCGTCATGAGGAGACGGACCGTCTCCGGGAAGTCGGCCTTGACCCTCGCGTAGAACTCCGTACCTGTCATCTCCGGCATGCGCTGGTCGCTCAGGACGACGTGGACGGGGCGCTCCCGCAGGATCTCGTAGGCCTGCGCCGCGCTCTCGGCGACGAGCACATCGTAGTCGCGCCGGAGCTCGCGGCGGAGGGCCTTCAGCGTCTCCCGCTCGTCGTCGACGACGAGCAGCGCGCGCCGCTCGTGGGCCGCTGGTGTCATCCGTCGCGCTCCTTCGGCAGCACGATCGTGAAGGTGCTCCCGACGCCGGGCGTCGACCGGGCGGAGAGCGCGCCGCCGTGCTGATCGACGATGATCTTGTGAGAGATGGTGAGCCCGAGCCCCGTCCCCTGACCGACGGGCTTGGTCGTGAAGAACGGATCGAAGATCCTGCCGAGCACGTCGGGCGTCATCCCGCCGCCGTTGTCCTCGACCTCGATCACGACACGAGGCCCCTCGTCCCGGGCGCGGATCTCGATACGACCGTTGCCCCTGCCGCGCGGCTCGACCGCCTGCACGGCGTTGATGATGAGGTTCAGGAACACCTGGCCGAGCTCCGCCGGCTTGCAGCGCAGCTCTTTCAGGTCGGCCCACGCGACCGTCACCTGGACGTCGCCGCGCTTCAGCGCAGGACCCGCGATCTCGAGCGTGCTCGCCAGGATCTCCCGGAGGTCGGACAGCTCCTCCTCGGCCCGGTCGAGCCGCGCGAAGGTCCTCAGGTGCTCGACGATCTTCTGCACGCGGGAGAGCCCGACCAGGGTGCCTTTCACGAGATCGCCCGTGTCCTCGCTCAGGAACTCGAGATCGATCTCCTCGCGGAGCGCCTCGGCGAGCTCCCTCACGCCGCCCGGCGCGCCGTGGAGGACGGCCCCGTCGAGCGCCCGGTAGGCGGCGATCAGCCGCTCCAGCGACCCGCCCAGGGTGTGCACGTTGCTGCGCACGAAGGCGAGCGGGTTGTTGATCTCGTGGGCCATGCCGGCGGCGAGCTTGCCGAGCGCGTTCATCTTCTCGGAGTGGACGAGCATCGCCTGCGTGGCCCGAAGCTGCTCGAGCGATCGCTCCAGGGCCTTCTGCTCGTGGACCAGGCTCCGCTGGAGGTTCGTGATCTCCGAGTTGAGCGCGGACACCTCGGCGATGACCCGCTCGAGCTCGATCACGTCGAACTCGGCCAGGATCAGGAGATCATCGCCGGTCCGCCAGACCTCGCCCGTCAGGCTGTGCGCGAGCGAGCGGAGGTCGCCGAGCTGCAGGATCCCCCGGTAGACCGGCGCCCCTTCGCTCGGCCGCGTCGCGGCGAGCTGCACCAACGTGGGGCTGACGAGGCGGGCCGCCGCGCCGGCGTCGCCGAGCAGGCGGCGCATGCCGCGGTTCTGGAGCCGCGGCGCGCCGTCCGGCGCGAACACACCGACCGCGATCGCGGTGGACTCCATGAGAAAAGAGCCGGTGATCTCCGCGACCCAGCCGCTCAGCCCCTGTCCCGACGGTGTCGTCACAAGCGGCGTCCCTCCGCTTTCTCCTGCGCTTCGCTGCTGGCGCGACTCCACCGGAGCCGCGGCCCCCTTCCGCTTTCTCCTGCGCTTCGCTGCTGGCGCGACTCCACCGGAGCCGCAGCCCCCGACTGCGTTCGTGGTGAGATAGGTAGTTTTTGGCAGCCTCGCGCGAGCGGGGCTATCCCAAAACGCACTCGAGACGGATCTCGCTCCGCGGGAGCGGGCCGCCGGCCGAGGGGCCGGGGTCATGCGGCTCTCGCCGCGAGGAGCCGCTCCGCCAGGTCGACCGCCCCCTCCGCGCTCGGCGCCGAGCCGTCGGCGCCGAGCCGCCGCCACAGGTCGTCGATGATCCGGAACGGCTGGCCGCCGACCAGGACGATGACGTCCCGGAACGCGTCGTCGTCGCGCACGGCGTGGATCAGCGCACGGACGCCGGGGAGGTGGTCGCTCAGCATGGCCGAGACCGCGAGGACGTCGGCCTTCCGGCGAGCGACCTCGAGGAGCACGTGCTCGGTCGGCGTGCTGGCCCCGAGATAGAACGTATCCCAGCCGGCCATCTCGAAGAAATCGGCCACGAAGCGCGCGCCGATCTCGTGGAGGTTGCCCTCCACGGCGGTGGCCACGACGCGGCGGTCGACGCGAGCGGGGTTGACGATGAGCGGGTAGAGCTGGCTCAGGACCATCTGGGTGACCGCGGTGAAGTAGTGCTCCTCCGCGACGGTGAGCTGCTTGAGGTGATAGAGCCGGCCCACCTCGTACTGGCACGGCTGGATGACGTGCGTGTAGATGTGATGGACGGCCGTGCCCGCGTCGATCGACGCGAGGACGAGACTCAGGGCGCGCGCCCGGTCCCCCGCGCGGACCGCGTCGAAATAGGCGCGCGCGAGGGCGGCGAGCGGGGCGCCGGGGTCGAGGAAGCTCGGGCACTCCGTCGAGGTGAGGCGATCGAGCGCCGCCGTGACGCAGCGGCGCGGCGCCTCGGCGAGGTCCGGGGGGAGCGCGATCGCGAGCACGTCGCGCAGCGCGCCGAGGTGGTTGACGAGCTCGGCCGGGTCGAGGCCGAGCTTGGTCAGCAGCGTCTGCGCCCAGTCCGAGTACTCGCCGAAGAGCGCGGGCTCCCCGAGATCGACCGCCGCGACGAGCTGGGTGAGGTGGCGCTCGGCGTCCTCGAGGCAGCGCGCGCGCCGCCTGCCGTGGGCGAGCGCGTCCGCCGGCCGCCGCATGTAGCTGAGCGCGACGGTCATCCGGGCGATGCGCGGCGCCGCCCGCGCCAGGGCCTCCGCCGCCGAGGCCGCCCCGCCGGGCGGGCTCGCGCCGACGGGGAGCTCCATGAGCGCGGCCGGGGTCACGAGGGGAACGGCGCCGACGCGCCGCCGGCCGGCCCCGAGCGCCTCCAGCGCGATCTGCGCGGACGCCGGGTCGAGCAGCGCCCCGAGGCCCTCGCCCAGCGCGTCCAGCGCGGCGCCGAGCGCCTCCGGCGGCGCGCCGAGCCCCGCCGAGAACACCGCGCGCAAGGCGCAGTACTCGCCGAACTGCTCGGGTCCGAGGCCGCGGAGCGCCGCCGCGAGCGCGTCGATGTGCTCGCCGATCTCCTGGCGGCGCCGCGCGAGATCCCCCCCTGCGCCGGAGGCGCGCGGCCCCGCCGCCAGGCGGCCGACCGCGGCGTCCACCAGCGGCTCCCAGGAGGTGAGCAGCTGCTCTGCTGTCCTGTCGCGCTCCGGCGTCCCCATGCCCGATCATCTGGGGACGGGGGGTGACGGGCGCACGCGCTAGATCACCCGAGCTCGCCCGGGGCGGCCGCCGCCGAGGCGATGATCCGGCCGCGCCGGCCGCGCTCAGCGGCGCATCGCGGTGAGCGTGTGGACCACGACCAGCAGATCGTCCACGTCGAGCGGCTTGTCGAGCACCACGTCGGCGCCGAGGCGGTAGGCCTCCGCGTGGGTCTCCGGGTCGCCGAACGCGGTGATGAGCACCACGGGGGTGGTCCAGTCGTCCCGGCGCAGCCCGGAGAGCAGCTCCAGGCCGGTCTTGCCCGGCATCCGGATGTCGCTCACCACGACGTCGGGCGGGGCGCCCCCGGACAGGAGCGCTTCGCCCATGAGCTCGAGCAGGTGGTTGCCGTCGCGCGCCTCCAGCACCTCGTAGCCCTCGCGGCGGAGGGCCGCGGCGAGCAGCCGCCGCAGCTCGCGGTCGTCCTCCGCGAGCAGCACGCGCAGGGGCGCCGCGCAGGGCTCCGGGATCGGGTGGGGTTCAGGGACCAGGCTCAGGGCAGAGGCTCGCGCGCGCATCAGCAGCTCCGGGTTCATCGGGGGTTCTCCTTTGACCGATCCCCTGTGCAGGCAGCGTGCCGCGGCGCATCCGGCGCCCCGCCGCGCGATCGCCGGCGCGCGCTCGCCCCGCCTGCGGCCGCGGCGGCCCGCGCGGGGCGGGGCGAGGGGCCCCGATGGGGTGTTCTTCCGCGGCTCAGCCGCCCTTCGTCGTGCCGCCCGAGCCGCCCGCGCCGCCGGACGGGTCCCACCGCTCGAGCTTGCGGTGCAGCGTCTTCCGGTCGAGCCCGAGGATCCGGGCCGCGAGCGTCTTGTTCCCGCCGGCGGCCTCGAGCACGCGCAGGATGTAGCGGCGCTCGACCTCCTCGAGCGGCACGAGCTCCGAGGGGTCGTCCGCCGCCACGAGGACGTGCGAGGGGCGGTGCTCCCGGACCTTCACCGGCAGGTCGTCCACCGTGATCTCCTGGTAGCTCGTGAGCGCCACCGCCCGCTCCATGCAGTTCTGGATCTCCCGCACGTTGCCGGGCCACGAGTACGCGAGCAGCCGCTCGGCGGCCGCGGGCGAGAGGCCGAGCACCTCCTTGCCCGAGCGCGCGGCGGAGTCCTCCAGGAAGCGCTGGGCGAGCAGGAGCACGTCGCTGCCCCGCGCCCGCACGGGCGGCAGCTCCACGTGGAGCACGTTGATGCGGTAGTAGAGGTCCTCCCGGAAGCGGCGCTCCTCCACGGCCTCCTCGAGGTCGCGGTTCGTGGCGGCGACGATGCGCACGTCGAAGGGCACCTCCGCGTTGCTGCCCACCGGGCGGACCCGGCGCTCCTGCAGGGCGCGGAGCAGCTTGGGCTGCACCGAGAGCGGCAGCTCCCCGAGCTCGTCGAGCAGCAGCGTGCCGCCGTCCGCCTCGACGAACAGCCCGGGGCGCGCGGCGCGCGCGTCGGTGAAGGCGCCCCGCACGTGGCCGAAGAGCTCGCTCTCGATCAGCGACTCGGGCACGGCCGCGCAGTTGACCGCCACGAACGGCCCGCCCCGGCGGCGGCTCCGCTCGTGCAGCGCCCGCGCGACGACCTCCTTGCCCGTGCCGCTCTCGCCGGTGATGAGCACCGTCGCCTCCGAGTCGCCGATGCGCTCGATCATGTCCTGCACGCGGCGCATCGCGGCGCTCCGGCCGACGAGGCCCTGGAACGTGTCGGGCCCGGCCACGGCGCGGCGCAGCCGCCGCACCTCGTCCTTGAGCGCGTGGTGGGCGATCGCCCGCTCCAGCGCCAGCGCGAGCGCCTCGATGTCGACGGGCTTGGTCACGTAGTCGTACGCGCCCGCCCGGATCGCCTCCACCGCGGTCTCGATGCTGCCGAACGCGGTGATCACCACGACGGGCAGGTCCGGCCGGATCTCGGCCGCCCGGGCGCAGACCTCGATCCCGTTCATGCCGCGCATGTTCAGGTCGGTGAGCACGACGTCGAAGCCCTCGTCCTCCTCGATCAGCGCGAGCGCGTCGGCCGGCGAGGTCCGGGTGGTCGCCTCGACCCCGCGCGCGCGGAGGTCCGCCGCGAGCCACGCGCACATGGCCTCGTCGTCATCGATGATCAGCGCTCTCCTGCCCATACTCCCTCCAGGCATCGCGGGCGCGACGCGCCGCGTGCTCGCTGCATCGCGTGCTCGATCGGTGGCCTAGTACAGCGCCTCGCTCACGGCCAGGCCGCGGGCCCGGCCTGCCCGCCCTGCCGGGGCGAGGGCGCGGCGTCGTCCCCGGCGGCGGGCCGCGCGGGGCCCTCGCCGCTCGGGGCGAGGTACACCGTGAAGGTCGAGCCCTTGTCGGGCTCGCTCTCCACGTCGATCCAGCCCCCGTGCTCGCGCACGATGCCGTAGGAGACGCTCAGCCCGAGGCCGGTGCCCTCGCCGACGTCCTTCGTGGTGAAGAAGGGCTCGAAAATGCGGGGGATGTCCGCGGGCGCGATGCCCTCGCCCTGGTCGATCACCCGGACGGCGAGGTGCTCGCCCTCGGCGCCGCCGTGGTCGGCCGGGGGGCGGGCGCGCGCGCGCTCGACGCGGACGGTGAGCTCGCCGCCCCGCTTCATCGCGTGCACGCCGTTGATGACGAGGTTCGTGAGCACCTGCTGCATCTGTCCGGCGTCCACCTCGGCGCGCGCGGGCGAGGCGCTCGCCTCGTCGAGGCGCAGCGCGACGCCCCGCTTGCGGGCGAGGGGCTCGAGCAGGACGAGCGTGTGGCGGGCGATCTGCGCGAGGTCGGCGGGCGCCTTCTGGGCGATCCTGCGGCGCGCGAAATCGAGCAGCTGCCGGATGATCCGGGTGATCCGGTCGGCCTGCTCGGCGATGATGCGGGCGCTCTCGGCCGCCTCCTCCGGCGGCAGGCCGCGGGCGATCATCTTGGCGCGGCCGCCCACCACGTTGAGCGGCGTGCCGAGCTCGTGCGCGATGCCCGACGCGAGCTGGCCCACGGTGGTGAGCCGGTCGGCGTGCCGGAGCTGCTCGAGCGCGGCGATGCGCGCGGCCGTCTCCCGGGCGGCGCGCGCCTGCGCGTCGGCGAGGCGGGCGCACATGGCGTTGATCTCGCGGGCGATCTGCCCGAGCTCGTCGCGCTGCGGCAGGAGCAGCGGGCCGCCGAGGTCGCCCTCGCCGATGCGCCGCGTCTTGTCGACAAGCCGCCGCGTCGGGCGGCCGACGAGGAGCTGCCCGAAGGTCATCGCGAGCAGGCCGCTCAGCGCGGCGAGGGCGACGATGGTGGTCACGGTGTTGACCATGCTCGCGTCCACGTACGCCTCCTCCTCCTCGAGCGACTCGGAGATCTCGATGGCGCCGACGCGCGCCGGGTCGACGGCGACCGGCGCGTACGTGTAGAAGCGCCCGCCGCGTTCGTCCTTGCGCCGGACCCGGAACAGCTCGGTGCCCCGGGAGAGCTCGCCGATCTCGCCGGCGGGCAGCGCGGGCGCGTAACGATCGCCGGCCGGCGCGTCGAGCCAGACCCAGCGGAAGCTCACGCCGTCCTCGCGCTCGCTCGCCTCGCCGAGCACGCGCAGCGCCTCGCCCATCCCGTCCCGGCGCCAGATCTCGACCACCGCCGCGCGGAGCGCGATGCCGATGAGGTGCTCGTCGCGCCGCATGTCCGCCTCGAACAGAGCGCGCTCGCGCCGGACCGACAGGTAGCCATACAGGCTCAGCACGGCGCACATGACGAACACGAGGGCCAAGGTGAGCTTGCTGGCGAGGCGCATGGGGTAGGTGAGGGAGGATGCAGGAGGCGTGCGCGATCTCAAGGCGGCTGAGCACGGGCGCGGGCCGGGCCGGGGTGCCCCAGATGTCCCCGGTGGGGCAAAACTACCCGCCGGCTCGCGCTGGATCGAGCTCGCGGGCTACGTCAGCCGCGGCTTCGACGCGGCGCCCGTGAACATCGATCTCACGCAGCGTGGGCCGTCGGCGGGCGTGGCGCCGTGTGGGGCCGACGTGACGAGCCAGCGCTCTGTCGGCGTGTCGGCGCGCTGATTCACGAGGCTCAACGCCGCCCGACCAGCGCCAGCTGGGCGCGGCACCCGATGCCCAGCTTGTCGTAGATGGACGCGAGCTGGTTGGCCACGGTGCGCTGGCTGACGCGCCGGCGCTCGGCGATGTCCGCGTTCGACAGGCCCAGCGCGGCGAGCCTGGCGACCTCGCCCTCCGCGCTGGTGAGCTGCGCGGGCGGCTCCCACCGTTCCTCCGGCCCGTCCACGACCGCGACGCGTCCGCCCGCCTCCTCCTCTTTCGGCGCGGGCGCGCTGGAGAGCGCGACCACCAGCTTGATGAGCTCGGCGCGTGACCGGACCCGGAGCTTGCGGCGAACCCTGGTGAGCAGCGCGCTCACCGAGCCCTCGCCGATCCCGAGATCGTAAGCGATCAGCTTGTTGCTGTGGCCCATGGCGGCGAGCTGCGCGACCGTCCGCTCGCGCTGGCTGAGGCTCCGTGGATCCGGCGCAAAGGGCGTGTTCTCGTACACGACCAGGCTGCGTGTTCCCCCCGAGCCGGGCGTCGCCACCAGCGACCAGCGGGCCGATCCCAGGACCTGCCACAACGACAGCGCCTCCTCGGAGCTCAGCCCCTTGGCGTGAGCCCTGGCCATCCGCCGGGCCGCGCTCAGGAGCTCCCGCCTGGGCCCTGCACCGTCGATCGCAACGTCGGTCCTGCCGCTCTCCGGGTTCACGGCGCCCTGGACCGCGGTCTTCGTGGTTTGCAGGCGGTGGTGCAAGCGCCCCGCCGCCGCCAGGTGCCGGGCCAACAGGGACCATCGCCGGCGCGCCGCCCGGTCGAGCTGCACGCCTCGGGGAAGGGGAGCGTCGAACTTCACACCACGGCCGCTGATGTCCATCGCCTGCACCGAGAGCCAGTCGTCCGCGCCGAGCTCCCTGGCAAAGGGGGCCGTGAGAGGGTGGTCGTGGACGGACACGCCGAGCACCTGGTTGAGCGTGATGACGGCGCCGGTGCCATAGACGATGTCCAGCAGGCTCTTCGTCGAGGCGCCGAAGGTCTCCCGCACGGTACGGATGAGATCGGCGTCTCCCAGCATCCGCAGCGACGATCCGATCGATACCCCCTCGCCCCGCAGGTCGAACTCGTACGCCACGATCCCTAGCCCCGCGTCCAAGGAGGGGCGGAGCACCTCCACGGCGGACGCGAGCCAGTCCGACCTGGGCCGGACCGCTTCCGCGTAGATGGCGTCGAGAGCGCCGATGGTGTCCAGCCTCGGCTTCATTCGATGATGACGAAAGATAGCGGTGCGGGACCGCCCCGCAAGCCGACCGCCCTGCGTGCTCGGGGCCCGGAGGGACACTGCCCCGCAGCTCGTCAGCGGATTGACTATGGAGCGACTCGTCCGCCGCTCGTATAAACCGGCCGTCGACGTCGCCGCGAGCGTCTGACGGCGCGATGTCGGCCTCCAGGCGGCCCGAGCCTGCCAGCGTGTGCTGGCCGGGCATGGATGAGCCTGCCGTCCAGGGGGGAAGAATGCGCTGGTGGGAGAAGGAAACCCCATCGCGTCGGAGTCGACGAGCTCAGCTGCGGGACCTGCCCCGCAGGCAAATAGGAGATAGAGGAAATGATTTCACGCAAATCTCGCATGGTCGAAACGTCGTGTCTCGTAATGGTCGCGGCCTCCGTGTGGATGCTCGGCTGCGCAGCGGCGGACGACGGCGGTGAGGCGGTCGGCGAGCAGCAGCAATCGCTGACCTGCGCTCAGCGCTTGACGCAGGAGGACCGGGTCGAGAGCGGACGCTGGATGACGAGCACGGTCGACTACGAGCCCGTCAGCGGAGTGGCCAACGTCCGGACGACGGTCAGCAACTCGCGTTCGCTGGTCGGCTGGACCGGCGGTGTGCTTCTCGTCTTCGTCGATCGTGACGGCGTCGCGCTCCACGTGACGGAGGTCTACACGCGCGGGGTCGACGCTTGTGCCTTCCGTTGCCCGAGGGAGTCCACGTTCAACTGGTCGGACACGGTTCCTGCCGACGTGCGCGACAGGGTGGCCGGCATCTCCATCGTTCACGCGCACACCGCCACCCGTCGCGCAGCGTTCAAGGTCATCAAATTCCTCGTGGGTTCAGCCCCGGCTTGCGTGCTGGCTCCGCCCCCGTGGAGCGCGGCATGCAAGGCCGTGGCGGCGGCCGCGAAGGCAGCAGACCCTGTTCTCAAGGACATGACGCAAGAGGAGTTCGAGAACACGGTCGCGCAGATGAGGGACGTCTATGCCGGCAAAATCCAGCTGTTTCCGAGCTGCCCCGGGACGAGCTCGAGCCTGGTGCCCGCGATGACCGGCCCGACGACCCCGAGCGGCGTGGTCTTCCAGTCCGGAGCGTACGGCTCCGGCTACGAGGGGTGGAGGGCCTTCGACGCCGATGCGAGCAGCATGTGGATCTCGGACGTCTTCGTCACCCCCGCGGTGATCGGGTACGAGTGGCCCAGCGGCGTTCAGACCGTTCGCCGTTATGCCCTGCGCTTCGCGAACGGCTCTCTGACCTCGCGAGCTCCCAAGGACTGGACCCTGGAGGGCTTCAACGGCGGATCGTGGGTCGTGGTCGACCAGCGCAGCGGCGAGACGGGGTGGCTGGGCACGGACCGGCGTGAATACACGGTTCAGTATCCCGGGGCGTACTCCAAGTACCGATTCAGCTTCACGGACGACAACGACACCAGGGCGGGGGTGGTCGTGATCTCGCTCAGCGGCGTCGAGCTCTTCAACTGAGAGGAACGCTGTCGTCCGGCGGAGGCGCGCCGGCGCGCCCGATCAGACCCACCCGCGCCGTCCCGCGCGGGCGCGCGGGCGCGCCGCTCACCGGCTCCCTCCCTTCGGGGCGGGCGCGCCGGCGACCTTCGCCTTCCGGAGCTTCTTGACGACGACCGCGGTCACGGCGCCGGCCGACGCCGCCTTGGCGAGGACCAGCCCGAGGGACGCGAGGCACGCAGGGCACATGGAACTCCTCTCCTCCTGCCGGCGTGGCGCGCGGCGGTCGGCCGCTCGCGGCGCTTCGCCGCCGACGCAGAGAGAGGACCACATCGGCTGCGGCCGAGACAGCAACATCGATGTCGCGATCGGTTGGCGCGCCCTGCTTCCTGTGAGATGCTGAGGCGGTGGACGCGACCGTCGAGATCCCCGCCGACCTCGGCGCGCGGGCGGCCCGGGCGCTCGCGGCGGGGGACGCGCTCGGCGCGCTGAAGGTGGCCGGCCCGTTCGGAGGTCCACACGCGCTCGCGCTCCGCGGGATCGCGCTCGCGCAGATGGGCGCCTACGCCGAGGCCAGGGGGGCGCTCGGGCGCGCCGCGCGGGAGTTCGCGGCGGCGGGCGCGGAGCGCGCTCGGGCGCGCGCGAGCGCGGCCCTCGGGGAGGTCGCGCTCGCGCAGCGGGAGCTCGGCGAGGCGCGGCGCGGGCTCGCCGAGGCCGGCGACGCCCTCGAGCGCGCCGGCGATCTCACGAACGCGGCGTGGGCGCGCCTCGGCGCGGCGCGGGCCGCGCTGCTCGACGGGGACGTCGCCGCGGCGGAGCGGGCGCTCGCGGCCGCCGAGGCCACGGTCACGGGCGGCGCGCCGGCGTTGACGCGGGCCGCGCTGGCGCTGGCGCGCGCCGAGCTGCACGCGCGGCTCGTGCGGGCGTCCTCGGCGCGGCGCGCGGCGGAGCAGGCGGCGGCGTGCGCGCGGGCGAGCGGGCACCCGCAGCTCATCGCCGAGACGGAGCGCTTCCTCCGCGCGCACGACGAGCCGGTGGCGCGCCTCGTCCGCGGCGGCCGCGAGGAGCCCGCGCGCCTCGCCGACGTCGAGGCCCTGGTCGCCGCGGCCCCCGGGCGCGTCGTCGTCGACGCGATCCGCCGCCGCGTCCTCGTCGGCGGCGTCGCGCACGCCGACCTCTCGCGCCGTCCGGTCCTGTTCGCCATGCTCGAGGTGCTCGCGCGCGCCCACCCGGCCGGGGTCGCGAGCGCCGATCTGGCGCGGGCGGCGTTCGGCGCGCGCACGATCAACGAGTCTCACCGGCGGCGGCTGCGCGTCGAGGTGGGTCGCCTGCGGGCCGCGCTCGGCGGCGTCGGGGTCGTGAAGGCGCTCGGGAACGCGTACCGCTGGGAGCTCGGCGGGGCCGTGGAGCTCGTCCTGCTCGCGCCGCTCGAGCCGGGCGACGCCGGCGCCATCAGCGCGCTCCTGGCAGACGGCGCCGCGTGGAGCGCCGCGGCGATCGGCGCCGCCCTCTGCAAGAGCACGCGCACCGTGCAGCGCGCGCTCGCGGAGCTGGCGCTCGCGGGCGCGGTCGAGGTCACCGGCAGCGGCCCCTCCCGGCGCTACGCGAGGCCCCGAGCGGCGCTGTCGATCGCGTCACAGATGTTGCTGCTGGGGTTGGCGCTCCCCGGCTAAGGACCGGGGCGAAGGAGGTTTGGGGCCATGGAGGCACGGCGGGCCGAGCTCGTCGCGGAGCGTACGTTCGACGGGGTGGAGTCGATCCACGGGGTCACGTTCGACGGGCAGGCGGTGTGGTTCGCGCACGGAGACCGCGGAGACCTCGTGTCCGTGGAGCCGGAGACGGGCCGGGTGCTGCGTCGCCTGAAGGCCCCCGCCGACGCCGGCGTGGCGTTCGACGGGCGTCACCTGTGGGTCGTCGGGGGCGGCAAGATCCGCAAGATCGAGCCCGGGACGGGGGCCGCGGTGGGCGAGGTCCCGGGCTTCGACGCGACGCCCGTGACCGGGCTCGCGTGGGCCGACGGCGCGCTCTACGCGGGGCTTGGCCGGCAGAAGAAGATCCTCAAGATCGATCCCGAGCGCGGGACCGTCCTCCGCACGCTCGTGTCCGACCGGCTCGTCACCGGCGTCACGTGGGCCGACGGCGATCTGTGGCACGGCGTGATGCGCGACGAGGGCGGCGCGCCGTCGGAGCTCCGCCGCGTCGACGCGCAGGGCGGCGAGGTCCTGGACCGGATCGCGCTTCCGGAGGGCGTGAGCCTCTCCGGCGTCGAGGCGGACGCGAGCGGCCGCCTGTGGTGCGGCGATCCGGCGACTGGCAAGCTCCGCGCCGTGAAGAAGCCGAGGAAGGCGGTCTGAATCGACGCAGGAGCGCGGGCGGCGCGTCGGCCGTCGCGCTCTTCACCGGCTGCGCGCTTGCGGCTGGGGCAGCGAGGGGCAGTTCCCGCGATGCGCTGCAGCCCGTCGGTCAGATCGATGATGCCACGGTAGCGCCACACGACCCACTCCGCCGTGGCGAGCAACCGCCCGGACACGGGCCGCAGCTGCGTCTGGCCGATGGCGTGGGCGAGGTCTGCGGGCCCGGTGGCGCGAAAGCACAACCGAATGGCGCGTTCGTGAACGCGCGCCCAGCGCCCTGCGCGTACACATCGTCACGACGATCGCGCGACGGGCGGGCCCCTCCGCTCACCCCGGCTGCGCGCCGACCCGCTGCGGCGGGCGGGCGCCGGGGCGCGCCTGGGCGCGGTCACAAAGAGGGAGTAAGCAGACCATGCTGAAGAACATCTTGATTGCTCTGGGCCTCGCCACCTCTCTTGCCGCCTGCATGGCCGAGCCGATCGAATCGGCCCCCGAGGCCGAGGCGGCCGACGGCGAAGAGGCCGTGGACACCGCGGAGCAGCCGCTGATGTCGACCGGCTTCACCCGGACGTATTACAGCGACAGTACGTTCAAGACCGCGATCGGAACCGAGACCCGGGACTGCGACCCCGATTATAACGACTTCTTCGGAGAGGCATCGAGATACTACAAGACGTATCGCTATAACTGCCCCGGCAGCAGCATGCCCGGGCTGCCCTCGACGAACTGTTACATCTGCTACGAGAACGCGGTCCCGGGCGGCCCGCCGTCTATCAGGTGCGTCGGCTCGTCGTGCCCGGTCTTCTGAACGGCCGAGTCCGCCATACGCCCGGAGATTGCGGCCGGATCCTCCGGCTCAAGCCCGAAGGCGGCGTCCCAAGACGCCGTCTTCGACACCTCGATCCTCCTCGACCGAATGGCCGAGCCCGCCCCACCGCCGGCGGGCCAGCGGGCTCGACGTTCAACCAAATCTTAAAGATGCAGTGAGGCTCCGCCCTTGGAGCCCGGCGATGCGACGACCTGCGCCAGTCTCCGTGGCTCGGATTGGCACTGCCATGACACCGGCATCAGGGGCGACAGCGGACCCCACGCGCCGGTGCGCGGCGGCGCGTGGGGGCGCCGCGACGCACTTGTGCTCCGGAAATCGCCCGGAAATGCCGGGCCCGCGAGGGCGTGCTGGCGGCTCGCGCCGAGCGCGACGGGCTCGGCCGGGCGCGTGGCATGTCGAGTGCGTCGACGTGCAGGCGCCGACGTTGCCGAGGCGGCAGCGGGCCAAGGGCGCGATGTGTTCTCTTGACGAGCTGAAGAACCCTTCCAGCATCGACGAGCTGTTGGCCGAGCCGGTCGGCACGTACTTCGTCGACCCCACGTTCGTCTTCTGGTTCCCCGAGCGCACCTTCCACGGGTTCTCGCTCTGGGGGCGGCCGAGCGCCGATGACGTCGAGCGCCTCAATCGGCTGAACGACGCGGTGCTCACGCCGCCCGACGGCCGCCACGTGTCGCTCGTCGACCTCCGAGGCCTCGAGGGCGCCGACCCGGGGGCGTTCGCGTCGATGGCGGCTTACCTCTCGGCGCGCTGGCAGCCCTTTCGCGAGCGGGTGATACGGCAGGCGCTGGTGCGGCCGTCGGGCTTCGCCGGCGCCGTGGTCTCCGGCTTTTACGAGGTGCTGAAGCCTTCGTTCCCGGTCGCGGTGTTCGACGGCATCGGCGAGGCGCTCGCCTGGCTCGGCCGGGGCGATCTCGAGGCGCTCGTCGGGCGCTTGACCGGGCTGCGCGACCAGGCCGGCGGGGCCGCGGCCGTGCTCGGCTCGCTCCGGCGCTTGCTCTGCGCGTCGCCCTGTCGGCCCGCCCTCTCCGAGGCGGCGCGCGCGCTCCACCTCTCCGAGCGCTCGTTGCAGCGGTACCTGCGGCGCGCCGGCACGACCTTCCAGGCGGAGGTGAACGCCGCGCGGGTGCGCGTCGCCCAGGGGAGAATGCTCGCGGGCGACGACAGCCTGACAGCCATCGCGCTCGACGTGGGCTGCGCGTCGGCGCAGCACTTCAGCGCGATGTTCCGCAAGGCGACGGGGCAGAGCCCGAGCGCGTGGCGGGCGCGGGCCCGCGGCGCGCGCCGCGGGGCCGAGTCGAAGAGCGTCGCCGCGTAGCCGCGTACCGCCCTTGTTCTCCGCGATCTGCCGCTCCCAGAGACTTTGCGTTGATGCTGCACGAGCGCGCGTCAGCCAGGCACCCTCGGCGCGGCAGCCCAGGCGCGGGACTTCGCCTTGCCGATCATCAGCTTCACCTCGTGGAGCCCATCCGAGCCGCGGAGCTCCGCCCACGACTTGTGCAGGTAGCGGCTCCTCAAGAACCCTCCTTTCTCCTGCGAGAAGATCCAGATGCCCTCGCGGGCGACGAGGACGAAGGCGGCTGACTGGAGGCGCTGCGCGTACGACTTTGCTTGCTGGTACGCGTCGAGGATCTGCTTCTCCGTCGCGAGCTCTCGCTTGGCCTCGACGATGATCCGGGCGGTCTCCTCACCCCGCTTCAGCACCGCGCCGATCGCGTAATCCGGGTACACCCGCTCGCCCCGGCCCATGCGGACGGGCATGTTCCGGATCCAGTCTCGTTCGACATACCCGAGCTCTCGGAGGAGCGGCTCCAGCAGCCTCTGCTCTACCTCCCGTTCGCTCTCCACATCGTCATGATCCGGCAGAACCGGCCTGTGGAGCCGGGGGAGATCCGATATTTTGCCACGCTTCCGCTTGATCATCCGGAGCAGCGCCTCGTACTCCTCGGCCGTCACGGGCTTGCCGCTCGCGCCTTGAAAGTGGGCCTTCACGGCCGGTTTTTTGGACCAGACGGGATCTGCGGCGATCTCCCTGAACGAGATCTCGGGGACCCTCATGGGCGCGCTGACCCACACGGTGCTATGGTAGTGGAAGAAGGGATCGATGAAGCCGTCGGTCTCCGCTCGCCAGATGGAATGGACATAGCTGCGCGGGGAGACGCACCACATCACCATGATGTCTCCCCGGCGAGTGTCGACGTTCCCCTGCCAGTAGCTCGTGGAGTCGTCGCCTGCGGCGTCGAGAAACTCGAAATCGCTGCTGTCCCCGGCGCCGCCCATGAGGAACCAGACCTTCGACGCAGGCGGGAGCTCGTCTTGCTCCTGCGCGAGATGCTGCGGCGAGAAGTCGTACAGGAACGCGCAGAGCTCGGCGGGGGTCAGGCCGTGGATGCGGCGGAACTCCTGTAGGGATGCGTTGATGCGCAGGTAGAACATCGCCCGATCCCGCCAGCTCGCCTTGCCCGGAAGCACCGGGACGGCGATCCCGAATTCGTCACAGAACTCGCTGAATTGATTGAATCTTCGCAGGAATAAATACAGGGCAAAATGCTCCGGGTGCGCCTTGAACAGCCCGAGGGAGATGCCCTGGATCATGTTGAGCCAGGCTTCGGGCTCATCGTCACCACCGACGACGGTGTGGATGGTGTCGCCGTCTTCAACGTCGAGCGAGAGGGTGAAGCCCTCGTCCAGCAGTCGCTCGTAGAGCTCGCCGGCCTGATCCTGGGAAGTGACCCGCCTGCCGACCGCCTCGTCGAACACCGCCTGCGCGGCCATCGGGTCGATCGGCCGGAGCTTCTCCATCCAGCTCTTCGGAGCGAGCTCGGCCCATCGCTCGTCTCGCGCGAGGAAGGACTCGTATTTGGAAATAGCGGCCCGACCTGCCTTCGAGCCGCAAAACAGGGACCATATGAACTTGTTGAAGCGCATTGGTTCTTTTTCTGATCGTTTCTGCCCTGTGGGTCGGCGCTGGGATGGTGAGCTCCGACAGGGCCGCTCGGCTTGGTTCCTTTGAGCCGGCAGCGGGCCGGCACGGCCCTGACGTCGTGTCAGGTCGCATCGGTGGATACCGCTCGTTCATCCTTGCATCGCTTCGTCGCGACCGGACGCTACCAACGTGTGGCGGCGCGTGATCGAGGCATCACTACGAGTGATACCTTCAACGAGGTATCGATGTCCACAGGAAATCTGGCGCATGAACTGAAGTGGGCTGTGGTGTGCGGCAGGAGGTGCAGGGCTCCTTCCTGCGCTGACGCAGCGCTGCTGGCGGGCGCCGCCGTCGTAGTCCGGCCCGCGGACGTCGTCGAGCAGGCCTGGAGGTCCCGCAGGGGCACGCCTGGGTCGGCGACGGCATGCAGGGCCGATCCAGCCGGCACCGACCCGTCGGCCAGCCGCTCGACCGCGCTCGCGCCGTGTCATGCGGGCGCAGAGGCCGACGCGCCGGGCGCGGACGGGCGCAGGTCGCCGCGCTTTACCGATCCTAGGGGCTGTGGTAGCTCTCGTTCGAAGACCGAGGCTCACACCTCCGCTGCCCCCTGGTCCGATGCTCACAGTCTACAGTGAGGAGCATGCGCTTCACGCGGGTGGAGCCGAGCTGAACGCGGGCGCGCTCGTGCCCTCTTACGAGGTGCCGAGTCGCGTCGAGGTGATCCTCGCCCGGGTCCGCTCGGCAGGGCTCGGGCCCGTCGTCGCGCCGGAGGATCACGGCCTTGGCCCCGTCGAGCGGGTGCATTCGCCCCGCTTCCTCGAGTTCCTCTCCACGGCGTGGGAGCAGTGGCATGCGTGCGGGCATCGCGAGGCGGCGCTGCCCCAGATCTGGCCCAGCCGGCACCTGCGCGCGGTCGAGCCGGACAACATCGTCGGAAAGCTGGGCTATTATTGCTTCGACGCGTCGACGCCGCTCGTGGCGGGCACCTGGCGCGCCGCCTATGCGGCCGCGCAGGTGGCGCTGAGCGCCGCGGGGCGGCTCGCCTCGCAGGGAGCGCGGCGGGAGCGCGCGGCCTTCGCCCTCTGCCGCCCCCCCGGCCATCACGCCGCGAGCGATCTCTACGGCGGCTACTGCTTCCTCAACAACGCCGCCATCGCCGCGCAGGCGCTCCGCGACGCCGGGGCCGCGCGCGTCGCCGTGCTCGACGTCGACTACCACCATGGCAACGGCACGCAGGCGATCTTTTACGATCGCTCCGACGTGCTGTTCCTGTCGCTGCACTGCGAGCCGCGGACCGAGTTCCCGTTCTTCCTCGGTTATGCGGACGAGCGTGGGGCCGGCGAGGGGGAAGGGTACAACGTCAATTACCCGCTGCCTCGCGGGTCGGACTTCGGCGCCTGGTCGGAGGCGCTCGAGGACGCCTGTCGCCGCATCGAGCGTCATGCCCCGGATGCCCTCGTGATCTCGCTCGGGGTCGACACCTACAAGGGCGATCCCGTCGGCAGCTTCCGGCTGGAGAGCGCCGATTTCGCCACGTACGGCCGGCGGCTCGCCCAGCTGCGGCGACCGACCGTGTTCGTGATGGAGGGCGGTTATGCCGTGGAGGAGATCGGGATCAACGCCGTGAATGTGCTCCAGGGCTTCGACGAGGCTTCGGGGTAGCCCTCCTCCGGACAACCGTATCCCCTCCGGTCGCCAGCTCGGACCCTGAAGAGAGCCCGAGGCCGGGAGGACCCGAGGGGCGCGGCGCTTTCGCCGCTGTGGCCGGCTCTCTGGCGGCGGACAGCCGCCCGCAACAGGGTCGTGCAGCGCGGCGCCTGGCGCCGGCGTTGCATCGCTCCCGGGCGGCGTTCGTGACGCCGCTGCAGGAGGGCAAACGATGCTGGGTAGGAAGCGATTCGGAAGACGAAGGTCGAGCCTGACCGACGCGGGGCTCCTCGTGATCCGCGTGGCCGCGGGCGGGCTGCTCGCGGGGCACGGGGCGCAAAAGCTGTTCGGCTGGTTCGGCGGCCACGGCCTCGACGGCACATCGATGTGGCTCGAGTCGATGGGCATGCGCCCGGCGCGCGTCTGGGGCGTGCTCGCCGGGCTGTCCGAGCTCGGCGGCGGGCTGCTCACGTCGCTCGGCTTCCTCGGCCCGGCGGGGCCGCTCGGCATCCTCGCCGCGATGGGCATGGCGACCGCGAAGGTGCACCTGCACAAGCCGATCTGGGTCACCAGCGGCGGCGCGGAGCTCCCCGTGACGAACATGGCCATCGCGACCGCGCTGCTCCTCGCGGGCCCGGGCCGCTTCTCCATCGACGAGGCGCTGAGGCTCGACGTGCCGCGCTGGGTCGCGCTGCCCGGCCTCGCCGCCGTGGGCATCGGCCTCGGCCTCGGCCTCAAAGGCGGCTCGCCCGAGCTGGCGACCACGAGCCCCGAGGTCGCGGGCGCCGGGCTGCAGGCGGGCGAGCACGCCGCGCACCCGATCTGATTTCAAACCACGTCGGAGAGCGCGAGCTCGGCGACGGAGCTCCCGGAGCACCCCTCCAGCGGGCACCGGCGCCGCTCAGCGGGCAGCGGGCACCGGCGCCGCTCAGCGGGTGCAGCACGGCGGGCCGCCGGGAGCGCCGCAGGTCTCTGGATCTGGATTGCACGGCGGCGACCAGACCTCGGTCGCGCCGAGGACGACCTCAACCCGCGCCGCGTGCTGCGTGGCGCCGCTGTCGTCGCGCACCTCCGCCTCGAGCAGCACGCGAGTCCCCTCGGCGAGCACGGCGTCCGGGGCCCAGACCCCACCGGGGAGGAGCGCGGGGAGCCCGGCCGCCCGCCGGAACTCCCCGGCGCCGAGCGGGACCATACCCTCCTGCGCCGCGGTCGACGGGAACAGGTCTCCGGTCGCAGGGTCCTTGACGGCGTAACGAAGGCGGATGGTGGCGTCGCACGCGCGGCACCCGACGGCGAGCCACAGGTGATATCCGCCCTGCGGCCCGGCCATCACCGGGAGCGTGGCGCCGTCCTCGACGCGCGTGAAGCAGGTCTCGCCGGTGCCGATCTCGAACACCGCAGGATTGTCCGGCGGACGGCACCCGCCGTCTCCGGTGGAGCCGCCGCCGCCGTCTCCGGTGGAGCCGCCGCCGCCGTCTCCGGTGGAGCCGCCGCCGCCGTCTCCGGTGGAGACGCCACCCGCGCCCGTCGTGGCCGACCCGCCGCCGTCGCCGGTGGAGCCGCCGCCCGCGCCGGTCGTGACCGAGCCGCCGCCCGCGCCTTCGTCCGGTCCCGCCGCGCCGCCCGATCCGCAATGCAGGCAGAGCAGCGCCAGGGCGAAGAGGGGAGTCGTTTTCCAGCGATTCATGCCACCGAGGAAGGATCTCATGGTCACCACCGTGGAGCGCGCCGGCGCGCGGAGGACGCGGGAGGAGTATACCCTTCGGGGTGCGCGCTGCATTTCGCTGTACCGCGCGCGCGGCGCCGCGGTACCAGGGAGGGGAGGCGACGGCGATGCTGGAGGCGACGGGGATCCACAAGCGGCTGGCGGGCCGGGACGTGCTCTCGGGCCTCGACCTCCGCTGCGGACCCTCGGACGTCGCGGTCGTGATCGGCGGCAACGGCGCCGGCAAGTCCACCCTGCTGCGCATCGTCGCCGGGGTGCTGGAGCCCGACCGCGGCGCCGTGATGCTCTGCGGCGATCCCATCCACGGCGGCGGGACCGCGGCGCGGCGCCGCCTCGGTTACGCGCCCGACGCGACCGAGGCGCTGCCCGATCTCCAGGTCTCCGAGCTCTGCGCCCTCGTGTGCGCGCTCAAGCAGGCGCCTCCGCTCGACCGCGCGTGGGTCGAGCGCATCGGCGCCGGCGCCTTCTACCGGCAGCGGCTCTCCGGCCTCTCGTTCGGCCAGCGCAAGCGCGCGCTCCTGCTCGCCGCGCTGGTGGGCGATCCGTGGCTGCTCGTGCTCGACGAGCCCACGAACGGCCTCGACGCCGAGGGCGCGCGCAGGGTGCTGGAGCTCATCGAGGAGCGCCGGGCGGAGGGCAAGGCGACGCTGCTCACGACGAACGATCCGGCGCTCGCGTCGGCGCTCGGGGAGCGGCCGCACCGGCTGAACGCGGGGCGGCTCACCCTTGAGGAGGCGGCGCCCGGCGACGGCGGCGCAGCCGGCGCCGCCTCGGGGCAGGGCGCGGGACAGGTGGGCCGCGCGCCGTGACGACCCGCGCCGCCCGGGTCAGGCCCGGGCGACCCTGACCCGCGGTGGCCTCACCTCCACGCGGCGGCGGCCCACCCTCACCGCGCTGTCGCGAGCGGCGATGATCGAACACACCCCGGCGCGCCGACCAGCACGCGTATTGACGATTCCGTCCCTCAACTCAATGACTCTGACGCTCGCACGTGGCGCGGCCCGATGCTCTCGCCAGCTGCCAGGGCGAGAGGATCAAGAATGGAGGGAACATGGGCTCGACTACCTATCCACAACACGCGGGCGCGTCGCCCGCATCCCCGATCTTCCTCGTGTGCGCGGGCGCCTTGGCCGCGCTGGTCCAGGCCGGCTGCGCGGTGGAGGCCGACGCCGGCGACGAGGGCGGGGCGCGCGAAGGCAGCGCCGCGGCGCCGATCCGGGGCGGATATGCCGATCTCTTCCGCGACGCGGTCGTCGGGCTGCGGATGTTCGGCGAGACGGGCCGGCGGACGTGCTCGGGCGTGCTCATCGCCCCGAACCTCGTCCTGACGGCGCAGCATTGCGTCGCGCGGTCCCCCGGGCGCGTCGCGTGCCCGACAGCGACGTTCGGAGATCTCGTCGAGCCCGACCGGGTCCACGTCACCTCCTCGGTGCTCATCTGCGAGCGGTGCGATACGCCCTGGTTCTCGGTGAGCGAGGTGGCGCGACCGCCCGGCGAGGACGACCGGTTCTGCGGCAACGACGTCGCCCTGCTCGTGCTGGACTCGCCTGTACCCCGCGAGTACGCGGCGCCGCTCTCCCCCCGGCTCGACGAGCCGCCCGAGGAGGGCGAGCTCTATTCGGCGGTCGGCTTCGGCCGCACGGACGCGCTTCGCAGGGACAGCGGCGTCCGGCGCAATCTCGACTGGCTGCACGTCGCGTGTGTGGGCGCCGGCTGCGGCGAGGGCGAGCGCGTCGCGCCGAGCGAGTGGCGGGGCGAGACCGGCGCGTGCAAGGGCGACTCGGGCGGGCCCGCGCTCGACGTCTTCGAGCAGGTGATCGGCGTCAGCTCGCGCGGGCGCGCCGACTGCGACCGCCCCATCTACAGCGGGCTCGTGGCGCACCGGGAGTGGATCCGCGACGAGGCCTGGCGGGCGGCCTCGATCGGCGGTTATACCCCGCCGGCCTGGGTCACGGGCGGCTTCACGGCCGCCGCCGCGCAGTGACCCTCACGGCGTCGAGAGCAGGTGCCTCCTCATCTCCGTCGCGAGCAAGAAGGCGGCGTAGTTCATGCTCAGGTGGGCCGCCCCCTGCTGGAAGCCGGTGAAGCGGTTCATCTGCTCTGACATCGATCCGTCGGGGTTCATGTGGTGACGGACCCGGGCGAGGAAGGCGTCCCCCTCGCGGCGGAGCGCGTCCACGACCCGGCCAAAACGAGGATCTCCCTCGAGGAGCCCCTCTCCAGGGTCGAGCTGCGCGGCGTCCCCGGGGAGCGCCTGAAAGAACGGCAGGTTCGTGGGCGTGATAACGATGCTCCCCGACCTCCCGTAGCGCATCGCGAGCTTGTAGTGGTACATCGCGAAGCCGATCGTGAGGCTCGGCCACGGGTTTCCGATCGAGTCCGTGCGGTAGCCGTCATAGTGGTCCTCCGGGTAGCGGCCGATGGCGATCCCCGGGATGTTCCGCGCCGGATCGTTGATCGGGTAGAGGGACTGGAATGTCCGCTTCTGCGCCGCGGCGGTCGCGAGCACCTGCTCGTGGTTGACCGGGTAGAGGTCCTCTCCGTAGAGCTCGTGGTCCTCGATGGAGTACCCGCCCAGCGTCGCGATGATGACCAGGCTGTCCAGGCCGCTCCGCGGAGGGTCGGTCTGCTGATCGCGGGTGGAGACGAGGAGCTGGCGCTCGGGATCCCAGTGCCGGCGCAGCTCGCCTTCCAGGCTCCTCGCCTGCTCCAGGTAGAACCCGGCGGCCCCGGGATCCCCGAGCCTCGTCGCGAGCGCGGCGCCCCCGACGAGCGCCTTGCGCTGCAGGATCCGCGTGAAGAAGTGATGGCCCAGCACCTCTTCCCACGCGTCGTAACAGGGCGCAGGCCAGCGGTGCGCCGTGTACTCCAGATCTGCCTTGATCACCGATCTGGCCGGCAGCGTCGCCTCGTAGAGCTTCTCCTTCACCAGATCCTCCCGGCCTTCCTCGAGGAGGCTGATGGCCAGGTGGGTGAGCTCGATGGCGCGAATGGCCGGCCCGTCGTCCTGCGGCCGCCCCCAGGGCCCCGTGTACGGCGTCCCCTTCACGTAGAACTTCGGCTCGCCCAGCCCGGTGCCGCCTTGAACGGCCATGTCCTGGATGTGCCGCGAGAAATCCACGAAATCCATCATCCGATCGAAGTACCGCCGCCGCGCCGCGGGCTCTCGCGCGAGCCGGTAAAGCTGCAGGATCGCTCGGAGGACGATCCCGGCGTCGCGGACCCAGTGGTAGTAGTAATCAGGGTTCGAGCGGGAAGGGGAGGCGACGATGGCCCCAGGCAGGGCCCCCGGAGGAGAGACGTTCCTCAGGAGGTAGATCTCGGCGCGCGCCTTCTCCCGACAAATCCATGCACCAAGGCTCTCTTCTGCCATGAAAACGTGTCGCAGACGCTCCGTGTCGGCCATGGCGCGGTCCTTGGTTGTTATCGATCGGTCTTCTGTTCTACAGCTTGAATCATAGCATCGATGGGAGGAGCGTTCACCTCGCGCCAGGTTCGCGTTCGCCTGGAGAGCTTTCCCAGAGCGACAAACGGGTTGAACCTGCCTGAAACGAGCAGAGGTGAGCAGAATGTCGAGCCGCCAAGGCGCCAAGGACGCCAAGGCGCCAAGAGTTTATCTTCTTCTTGGCGTCCTTGGCGTCCTTGGCGTCCTTGGCGTCCTTGCGCGCGGCGGGCCGGCGTCCGCCGGGATCACCCCGCGGAGCGCGCGGCGTCGTCCCAGACCGGCAGCGCGCAGCGGAGCGTCGCCCCCTCGCCGGGGCGCTGCTCGGCCCACAGCCGGCCGCCGTGCGCCTCGACGATCGACCGGCTGATGGCGAGCCCCACGCCGAGCCCCTCGGCCTTCGTCGTGTAGAAGGCCTCGAAGATCCGCTCGAGATCCTCGGGCGGGACGCCCTCGCCGGAGTCCGCCACGGCGAGCTCGACGCGCCCTGCCCCGGCGGCCCGCGTCCGCACCACCACGAGGCGCGCGTCAGGAGGGCGGTGAGACACCGCGTCGAGCGCGTTGGCGAGCAGGTTCTGGAGCACCTGCTGGAGCTCGGCGTCGTCGCCCCCGACGCGCGGCAGGTCCGGCGCGAGCTCGGTCCGCAGGGACGCGCCCGCGCGCAGCGCGGCGCCAGCCGCGAGCCGGAGCCCCCTCCGGACGAGCTCGTTCAGGTCGAGCGCGGCCGCGCTGGGCTCGCCCTTGCGCAGCATCGCGCGCATCCGCTGGATCACCTTCCCCGCGCGGCGGTCGTCCGCCACGATGTCCTCGAGCGCGGCGCGCACCTCGGCGACGTCCGGCGGGGTCCGCGCGAGCAGCCGCAGCGCCGCCTGCGCGTTGCTCAGGATCGCGCCGAGCGGCTGGTTCAGCTCGTGCGCGATCGAGGCCGCGAGCTGGCCCATCGCCGACACCTGGTTCCGGCGCGCGAGATCCTGCTGGGCCTTCTGCGCCTCGACCTCGGCGGCCCGGGCCTGCTGGAGCTTGCGCTCGAGGCGCTGGCTCGCGGCGCGATGCCCCTCGGTCTGCCGCGCCACCTCGAGATCCAGCGAGGCCCGGGCGCGCGCGAGCTCGTCGCCCATCTCCGACAGCGCCCGCGACGCCGCGCGGGCGGCGAGCTGCGCCTGCACGCGGGCCACGAGCTCCTCGCGGACGAACGGCTTGAGCACGTAGTCGACCGCGCCGAGCGCGAACGCGCGCGCCCGGCTCGCCGCGTCGGCGAGCGCCGTCATGAACACGACGGGGATCTCGCGCGTCGTCGGGTCCGCCTTCAGGCGGCTGCAGACCTCGAAGCCGTCGAGGCCCGGCATCACCGCGTCGAGCAGGACGAGGTCCGGCGGCTCGCGCCGGACCTGCTCGAGCGCCGCCTCCCCGTCGCTGGCGACCTCGACGTCGAGCGGCTGGCCCGCGAGGATCTCCGACAGCAGCGCGACGCTCCCGGGATCATCGTCCACGAGCAAGACGAGCGCGGGGCGGGCCCGCGCCAGCCGGGACCCCGACGCCAGCGGGTTGGCGGGCGTGTCGAGCGCCTGGCCATCGCTGCCGGCGCTCTCATCGATCTGGGCGTGAGCTGGGATCGCTGCCATGAAGGTCCGTGCCGCTCGTGGAGCGGCTGGGCAATCCTGCGTTGTGACACGCCGTCCCCACGGTCCGCCATGGGACCAAGGTCCCATGGCGCGTCGCGGGCCCGCGCATCGACCCCCGGCGCGCCCGCCGGGGGCCCCGCCCGGTCGAGGCGGCGACGTCGCACCAGGAGGTGCGAGCTGCCCGCCATACTGCACCGGCGTTCACTGCCCCGAGCGCCCGCCCTCGGCCCAGACCGGCAGCACGCAGCGGAACGTCGGCCCCTCGTCGGGGCTGCACTCGGCCCACAGCCGGCCGCCGTGCGCCTCGACGATCGACCGGCTGATGGCGAGGCCCACCCCGAGCCCCTGCGCCTTCGTCGTGTAGAAGGGCTCGAAGATCCGCTCGAGGTCCTCGGGCGAGACGCCCTCGCCGGAGTCCGCCACGGCGAGCTCGACATGGCCTGCGCCGCCCGCCCGCGTCCGCAGCACCACGAGGCGCGCCTCGGGGGGGCGGCGGGAGACCGCGTCGAGGGCGTTGACGAGGAGGTTGAGCAGCACCTGCTGGAGCTGGATGCCGTCGCCCCCGACGCGCGGCAGGGCCGGCGCGAGCTCGATCCGCAGGGTCGCGCCCGCGAGCAGCGCCGCGCTGCTCACGAGCCGGGTCACCTCCCGGACGAGCTCGTTCAGGTCGAGCGCGGCCGCGCTGAGCTCGCCCTTGCGCAGCATCGCGCGCATCCGCTGGATCACCTTCCCCGCGCGGCGGTCGTCCGCCACGATGTCCTCGAGCGCGGCGCGCACCTCGGCGACGTCCGGCGGGGCCTGCCCGAGCAGCCGCAGCGCCGCCTGCGCGTTGCTCAGGATCGCGCCGAGCGGCTGGTTCAGCTCGTGCGCGATCGAGGCCGCGAGCTCGCTCACCGCCGACACCCGGTTCAGGTGCGCGAGCTCGTTCTGGGCCTTCTGCACCTTGATCTCGGCGGTCCGGTTCAGCTCGACCTCGCGCGCGAGGCGCTGGTTGGCCGCGCGGAGCTCCTCGGTCCGCCGCGCCACCTCGAGCTCCAGCGAGGCCCGGGCGCGCGCGAGCTCGTCGTTCTTCTCCGAGAGCGCCCGCGCCGCCGCGCGCAGGGCGAGCTGCGTCCGCACGCGGGCCACGAGCTCCTCGCGGACGAACGGCTTGGTCACGTAGTCGACCGCGCCGAGCTCGAGCCCGCGCACCCGGCTCGCCGTGTCGGCGAGCACGGTCATGAACAGCACGGGGACCTCGCGCGTCGCCGGGTCGGCCTTCAGGCGGCGGCAGACCTCGAAGCCGTCGAGGCCCGGCATCACCGCGTCGAGCAGGACCAGATCCGGCGGCTCGCGCCGGATCTGCCGGAGCGCCATCTCCCCGTCGACGGCCACCGCGAGGGTGAACGGCTGGCCCGCGAGCGCCTCCGAGAGCAGCTTGAGGCTGCCCGGATCGTCGTCCACGAGCAAGACGAGCGTGGTGCGGTCCGGCCCCATGCCGAAGCAGATGCCAGCCTGCCGTCGCGGACGTCAAGCGCCTCGCCAATGCCAAGTCCGCCCACGGTTGACGTCCTTGCAGGATTGGGCGTGGAATGGGGTGGGTGTCATGAGCGCGACCGAGCCGACCGTGTTTGTGGTGGACGACGATCCCTCGGTGCTGCGCGCCCTGGAGCGGCTCCTGCGCTCGGCGGGGTATGTGGTGGAGGCGTACGCCTCGCCGCGCGCCTTCCTGGAGCTCGCGCCCGCGGAGCGGCCGGGTTGCCTGGTGCTCGACCTGCGCATGCCCGACCTGGGCGGGCTGGAGCTGCACGAGGAGCTCGAGCGGCGGGGGTGCTCCTTGCCGGTCGTGTTCCTGACCGGCCACGGCGACGTGTCGAGCTCGGTGCGCGCGATGAAGGCGGGCGCGATCGACTTCCTCACGAAGCCCTGCGACGACACCGACCTGCTCGCGGCGGTCGCGCGCGCCATCGACCGCGACGCGCGGGCGCGCGCGGCGCGGGACGAGCAGCGGGCGCTCCGGACGCGCTTCGAGGCGCTCACGCCGCGCGAGCGCGAGGTGTGCGTGCGCGTCGCGCGGGGGCTCCTGAACAAGGAGATCGCCGACGAGCTCGGCGCGGCGGAGAAGACGATCAAGGTGCACCGCGGCCGGGTGATGGAGAAGCTCGGCGTCGCGTCGGTGGCGGAGCTCGTGCGGCTCGTGGATCGGCTGGACGGCCCCTGAGCTGCGTTCCGTGACGCGCGGGTGAGGCTGGCCGTCACCCGCAGCGTGGATCTCTGCTGCACGATCTTCGCAGCGGCGCGCGTGGGATCCCGCGCGAGCCGACGGACGGCCTCGGCCCGCGTGGGCTCGAACGAAGCTCAGGCAGAGGCTGGAAGCCGTCGGCGCGACGTCGAGATCGGCGCGACCTCGTACCCGAGGGCCCTCTGCATGGGTGGATAACTCACTGGGGACCGGCCGTCCCTCCGCGCTGCTCCACGTACTCCTGGCAGCAGCAGAACTCCGTCGTGGTGACCTTCGGGTCCGTCTTGCTGCCGCAGATTACCTTCTCGAGCATCGCCTGGAAGGCGCTCAGGTTGTCCTGCGAGGCGAAGTACTGGCCGTCCGTCTCCCCGGCCACGCGCGCGTACTCCGCTTCGATCCCCTTGCGCATCCTCTCGTGCTTGGCAGCGTCGCTGCTGAATTTGCCCGTGCCCATGTACATGTGCACGCGGGTCCCGGTCTGCTTGGCGACCTCGATGGCGCGGTTTGCGGCCTCGATGTCTTCCTGGTCCTGACCCGTCGCCGTGAGGGAGAGGCCGCCCTCGAGCGGCTCGTCGCCCAGGAAGAAGATGTTACGGACCGCGCCGGGCCGCCAGTCGAAGTGGGCGGCGATGTCCTCGATGGCGCGTCCCGCGTCCTCCTCGACGTCGCCGAGCTGCTTCCTCTGCTCCTCGGGGACCTGCGCCCGAGTGCGCCCCTTGAGGAGCGAGGCATCGACCTTGGCCGTCTTCGTCAGGTGATCGCGCACCGTCGTCGTGAACACCGTCTTGGGGAACGTACCTTCGATGCCCAGGTACGTGGCCCGGAGGTTCGAGGGGCACTTCGTCTTTGCGGAATCGATGGCGGAGCCGACCACCTTGCTGAGCGCCTCGGCCTCGTCCCTCATCGAGGCGCTGGAGTCGATGACCACCACCAGATCGACCGTTGGGATGACCGTCTGGCCCTCCTCGACGACCGTGGTCGCCTCGGCGAGCTTCGGGAACTCCAGCTTCCTGCCCTGGCAGCTCAGCTCGCCGCCATTCCCGCGGTGGGCGGACGCCGCCCCGAGCTGACCCGGTGAGGCCGTGCCCGCGGTGATGCCATGGGTGCTCTCCGGGACGTTCCATACGTTGATGGCGAAGCGGGCGCCGGCTTGATCGCCCTGGGTGAAGTTGAAGGAGAGGAGGTTCTTCAGGCTCAGGGTCCCGACGATGCTGTCATGATACCAGAAGGCGGTCAGCTTGGGCCCGCGGCTCCCGTCCGCGCCGCCGAGCAGGTGCGCGATGTCGACGTCGCCCGGCGCGCCATCGTACGTGAAGCACCCCTTGCCGAAGACGGAGCCGTCGGCGTCGAGGACGCGGAACGTGTAGCTTGTGCTCATAGATCATTCTCCTGAATGTTCACTGCGTTTTGTTCGTGGCGAGCAGCCCAGTCCAGCGGCGCGACCATGCGTCTGCGCCGCGGGGCGGTCCCGCGTCATGAGGACGCGGAGGGCCTGCTCAACATGGACCCCTCAGGTTCTCAGGGCTTCACCTCGGGCGACTAGGCCGTGGTGGTCGCGCTCGGCCTGCTGCCGCAGATCACCTCCTCGAGGACGGCCTGGAAGCCTTGCTGCGCGTCCGTCGACGTGAAGGACTTGCCGCCGGTCTCCCGGGCCACACGGGCGTACTCCGCCTCGATCTCCTTGGCCATGCGCTCGTGTTTCTTGGCGTCGCTGCTGAATTTGCCCGTGCCCATGTACGTATGGACGCGCGTCCCGGTCTTCTTGGCGACCTCGATGGCGCGGCTCGCCGCCTCGATGTCTCCCTGATCCTGCCCCGCGGCGGAGAGGCCGCCTTCGAGCGGCTCGTCCCCCAGGAAGAAGACGCTGCGGGCCGCGCCGGGCCGCCAGTCGAAATGCGCAGCGACGTCCTCGATCGCGCGCGCTCCGTCCTCCTTGGGATCGAACTCCTTCTTCTGCTCCTCCGTGAGGTTCTCGTCGGCGCGGCTCCTGAGCGACGAGGCGTCGGCCTTCGCCGTCTGGGTCAGGTACTTCCTGACCGTGTTGTCGAAGCGCGTCTTCTTGAACGTCCCTTCGATGCCCAGGTACGCGACGCGCAGGTCCGAGGGGCACTTGGTCCTGGCCGCCTCGATGGCCGCCTCGATCGTCTTGCTCAGCGCGTCCGCCTCGTCCCACATCGAGGTGCTCGTGTCGATGACCACGACGAGATCGACCGGGGGCCGGGCGGGATCGATCGGCTTCGTGGGCTTCTGCGGCTGCTCCTGCGCTGGCTTGCGAGGGAAGGCGGAGGCGACGTACAGACCCGAATTGTCGATGCGCGGCGCCCTGTTGCCCCCCACCGGGGAGATGTCGTGACGCAAGTGCAGGGTCTTGTAGCCGGCGGCGTCGAGCCGCACGAGACCCAGCACGGTGTCGATCGAGTTGGCCATGCCTCCGGGAGCCGGCCTGTTCGTGCCCTGCAGGACGCCGCTCACGAGGCTCAGCTGCGCGCTGGGCTGATTGCCCCCGGCGGTGTTCGGCGCGGCTCCGCCGTTGACCAGCTTCCAGCCTGCCGGGCTGGCGGCGCTGCCGTCGGCGAGCGTGCCGGTGACGGTGACCGTCGTCTTGGCGTAGGTCTGACCCGCGTAGATGTCGCTCACGCCGATGAACGTGTTGGCCCCCGCGACGCCGTCCTTGCCCCCGACCTTCGAGCCCTTGTAGCGGGAGAAGTCGAGCTCGACCGTGAAGTTGTTCTTGGCCCCGGTGAACTCCCTGTTCGCCTGCATGCGGACCGCGTTGACGCTTGTCGATGCGAGGCCCGCCTGCTCGTTCTTCCCGAACGAGGCAGCGCCGGTGCCGTCATTGACCGAGCCGTGCGGGGCCACGCCCCCTTTGTTCCAGTCGAAGGTGCTGAAGCCGGAGCTGACGCCGAATCGGATGCCGATCTCGCCGCCCAGCCCGTCGGGGATATAGCGCCACTGGTTCCAGTCGCCGGGGCTCCACTTGTACGCCGACGTGTCCCAGAAAACGAGATCGAGCGCTTCGGCAGACGAGGATTGGGTGTTGGTGGTTTGTGACATGACGTGGATCCTTTCGCGAGAGCGAGCTCGCAGCCACGGTGTACGAGCGCCGTGGTGTCAATCTTGGTCGCTGTGCCGCACCACGATGCGCAGCTCGCCGTCTTGTGCCCCCACCTTGATCGCGCCCCTGGGCACCGTCTATAGGACCTTGGTCCCATAACACCCGGGCGGGCGGGATGTAGAATGTCCCCAACTGAACCATCCCCGGGTGGAATGCAGGTGATGACCACAGACCGGGCGCATGAGCTGCATGAGGCGCCTCTGACGCGGAAGAAGACCTGGAAGAAGAGCTCGCATGGCCTATGGGACTTTGATCCTACGTAGTGCCGCGCGGGCTGCGGGGGCCATGGGACCAAGGTCCCATGGCGAGGTCCATGACCCGGGACCACAACCGGCGGGCCACCCACTTGCGAAGAGAGAAACTTCCTGACCGGCCATGGCGACCTGTCGAGCTCGGTGCGGGCGATGAAGGCGGGAGCGGTCGACTTCCTCACGAAGCCCTGCGAGGGGCGACCGGTGGCGAGAGCGCGCGGTGGGCGCTCTCGCACGGCCGGCGAGTCAGCCGCCTCGCCGGCGCAGCTCGGCCTCGAGCTCGGCGATGCGCCGCTCCGCCGCCACGCGGGCGGCCTCCTCGGCCTCCGCGCGCTGGCGCTCGGTCTCCGCGCGTCGGCGCTCGGTCTCCGCGCGTCGGCGCTCGGTCTCCGCGCGCCGGCGCTCGGTCTCCTCGGGGGTGAGGACGAGCTCCGCCCCGTCGGCGGTGCGGGCGAGACGCAGCGCGGCCGGATGGCCCGCGGCCGGCACGACGACCCAGTGCAGCTCGAGCACGGTGCACGGGCTGCGCTCTCCCTCGACCACCCGCTCCACCAGATCGCCGTCGATGCGATCCCAGACCCGCAGCCGCTCCCCGGGGGCGGCCTCCGGGTCGAACGCGACGAGCTCCAGCACCCCGAGCTCCTGGTACTTGGCGAGCTTCTCGGCCCACGTTTGCGGCTCCGCGTCGTGCTCGCTCACGATCTCGACGGCGAGCTCGGGGACGCCGCGCTCCCAGGTCTTCCAGGAACCGAACGGCGTGTCCGGGGTGCCGAGCCGGACGAACGCGTCGGGCGCCACGCACCGGCTCGGATCCGATGCGGACCAGTAGACGAACTGGTCCGATCCGATCGCCGCTCGCTCCGAGAACGTCTTCAGCACGAGATAGAGCAGGGTCCTGATCTCGAGGTGGCGCTTGGTCTCCGGCGCGAGGGCCTCTTCCGGGAAGTGGAGCGGGGAGGGCTCGCGGACGTGACGGAGACGACCCGCGGACGCGGCGCGCTGCATGGGGGCAGTATACCCCTCGGGTGAGGAGGTCGACCGCGACGCGGCACGCGTGGAGGCGAGGTCGTTCACCACGGCCCCGAGCACGTCGTTGCGCGGCACGCGGAGCTCGTGCGGCTCGTCGACCGGCTCCAGGACCCCTGGGCACGCAGCCGGTGCATTGCCGATGAGCTCCGGCCCTTGCCATGGGACCTTGGTCCCATGGCGGCTCGCGCCGCCGGCGTGTCAGCATCAGAGCCCGTCGAGCCGGTCCACGAGCCGCGCGAGCTCCACGACCGACGCGACGCCGAGCTTCTCCATCACCTGACCGCGATGCACCCCGATCGCCCTCTCCTCCACGCCGAGCTCCTCGGCCATCTGCTCGTTCACGAGCCCCCGGGCGACCCGCAGGCACACCTCGCGCTCGCGCGGGGTGAGCGCCTCGAAGCGCGTGCGGAGCGCTTGCTGCTCGCCCCGGGCCGCGCGCGCCTCGGCGTCGCGCGCGACGGCGCGCTCCACCGCCGCGAGCAGGTCGGTGTCGTCGCACGGCTTGGTGAGGAACGCGATCGCGCCCGCCTTCATCGCCCGCGCCGCGCTCGCCCCGTCGCCGTACCCGGTCAGGAGTACGATCGGCAAGGGGCACCCCCGGCGCGCGAGCTCCTGCTGCAGCTCGATCCCGTCCATGACGGGCATGCGCAGGTCGGCGACCACGCAGCCCGGCCGCTCCGTGGGCGCGCGCGAAAGGAACGCACCGGGCGACGCGTACGTCTCCGCCACATACCCGGCCGCGCGCAGCAGCCGCTCGAGGGCGCGCAGCACCGAGGGATCGTCCTCCACCACAAACACCGTGGGCGCGGTCTCCGCCATGGCAGAGACCGCATTCCACGCCCCGTTCCGTGAGCACGTCAACAGCGGACTGGCACGGCGGCGCCGGCGCGATCGACACGTTCGGCGGCGCGCTGGCCTCTGCTTTTCCCACGACCCGCGACCGCCCCGCGCGCGCGCCGCGCTGGAGCGCGAGGTGAAGAGGCGGACGGAAGCTGTCCGCGCGGAGAGCCGGCGCCTCGCGCGCAGGCTCAAGCGCAGCCGTGCCGCCGACGAGCTCAAGGCGCCCGACGCCCTCGAGCTCGTACACCTGAACCAGGTGTCGTCGATGGGCGAGCTCGCGTGCTCGATTGCGCACGAGCTGAACCAGCCGCTGGCCGCCATCCTGAGCAACGCGCAGGCGGCGCTGCGCCTCCTCGCGCACATCCCGCCGGACATCGCCGAGGCGCGCGCCGCGCTCGAGGACATCGTGGCCGACGACCGCCGCGCGGGGAAGGTCGTCCAGCGGATGCGCGCGGCGCTCCCCAAGGGTGCGGTCCACATGACCGCGCAGGACGTCAATGAGCTCGCCCGCGAGGTGATCCGGCTCGTGTCGGACGCCGCGCGGCGTGCGGGCGCGACCGTGCGGACGGAGCTCGCGCCGGGCCTGCCGCGGGTCGGGGGCGACGGCATCCGGCTCCAGCAGGTGATCCTCCACCTGCTCGGCAACGCGCTCGAGGCCGTCTCCCGCTGCCCCCCGGACGCCCGGCTCGTCGTGGTGCGGACGCGCGCGGCCGACGGAGGCCGCGTCGAGCTGTCCGTGGCGGACTCCGGCGAGGGGATCCCGCCGGAGGACCTCGAGCGGATCTTCGAGCCCTTCTACACGACGAAGCCCAAGGGGCTCGGGGTGGGCCTTTCGATCAGCCGCTCGATCGTCGAGGCGCACGGAGGCCGGCTGTGGGCGGAGTGCAGCCCGGGCGAGGGGGCGACGCTCCGCTGCGCGCTGCCGGTCTGGGACGAGGGCGCGCGCCCCGCGGAGTGATGCTCGCGTGCCGCGCCCGCGCGACGCGCGGAGCATGATGGACCTGCGCATGCCCGACCTCGGCGGCGACGAGGCCGCGCGCCGCATCCGGCGAAGCTCCCCCAATGCTGACAGCCTCGGCATGCCGATCGCAACAGTGCCGGCATGCGAACATGCGACACCATCACCACCGCGCGACAAAGACTCGGGGCCGGCGCCAGCGAGTTCCAAGGGCCCGAGGTGGATGCCGGCGCGCGCCCCCGCAGCCGCGCCGCGCCTCAGCGCGTCGGAGTCACGGCGCAGTGAGTTTGATCTCAGGAAACCCGAGCCACTCCTCATCGAGCCACGAGAGCCGACCATCTTCCTTATAGTGTTCAAGCATCACCGGGATCAAGAAAAGCGCGCTATGCAGCGCCTGGAAAGCATCGATTCCGGTTCCGTGGGTCTTATGGTTGTGGCCCGCTCCAGCGACTTCCACATCAGCAACCCAGCTCCGAAAGTATGGGCTGTATTCGGGGGCCCATACTCGAACTCGGATGGTTTCTTGCGTCCCGCTCGGAAGCGTCAGCTCGATGCTACGTTCCGCGATCACGTCCGGCATGCTCCATCAGCTGGCGCGCTCTTTGGCGATGTCAAGCGCCCTGGCTCAACAGGAGCTCAGGCACTTCGCCTGCCCATTCTGGCGCGCCTGTTCGCAGACGCTCCTCATGAGGAAGGGCGCGCGATCATCGCAGTAAAGCTCCCATCGCGTCGACAGTGCAAAGCATGCAGCAGGGCAACTGGAACGGCACTTCCTGTAGCCCGCGGCCCGTCCTTCGTTGCTCTCCGAATGACAGCGAGCTGCTCGCGGAAGTGTCAAATATATTTCCGTCGCTGCCCCGTACATGAGAGTCCATACGTCAACCCCACCATCCACCGCGTCTCGGCACCATTCTTCCGCCGTGAGCGACTCGCTAGATTCTAGGGCCTCCTCGCCTGGCAGAGCCTCCGATCCGGGCGTCGGTTCAACCGAACACGAAGGGATGGCACAGCAAATGAGAGCGACGGCGATGGTGTTGGATGTTCGCATGCCCGCACGGTTGCGACATACGTGCCTGTCTCACGTGTGCTGCCATGAGCCGCACCCCATGAATACAAATCGTCTCGGCGTCTCAAGCTTCAGAATGAAGGTGGTAGAACAGTCATAACCCACGGAACGGCTGGAGGGTGCAAGGCGGTAGGTCTTGAACCCTGGGCGTCCGTTGCTAGCGGATCGCCCTTCGGTGGGGAGGTCGTCAACCACACGGTCGACGAGCGCCACAAGGGCCATGGAGCGCCGCACCGCAGCGGGGCGGCGCCGAGCTCGCTGGCAGAGCCGCTGCTCGCCGAGGCGGCTCCGCTGCGCGAGAACCTGCTCGGCGACGCCGAGGCGCTCGCTCGCCGCGGGCTGCTCGACGCGGAGACGGTCGCGGGCATCCGCGCGGGGCAGGGGTACATCGACACGGCGAACGACCTCGTGGCGCTCTCGGCGCTGTTCAGCGCACGCTGGTCCGAGATCGCCGGCAAGACGGCGGCGACCGAGGAGGATCGCTGGCGCGCGCGCTGCGCGCGGCGCTCGGGGAGCAGCGCTGAGGCCGGGGGCGCTGGGCAGGTCCCGCGGGCTGACTACTCCAGGACAGCGATGTGGAAGAGGGCGGCCCGCATGTCATACACCGCCTTCTCCATCTGGATGAGCGCGTGCAGGGTCAGCACGATGTCGTCAGGGACGCGCAGGGCCCGCGCCACGTGGCTGGAGGAGCGGTTCAAGGACGTCGAGGAGGAGCAGACAGCCAGTCCCCGATGAGCGCGCGGCGCGGGCCGTACCCCTCCATGGATGGCGCGGGCTCCGTGGGGCCGCAGCGCGAGGACTGCCTGTATCTGACCGTCTGGACGAGCGGCTTGGAGCCCGGCGGGCGGCGCCTCGACGTGTTCATCGCGATGTACCCGCAGCTCGAGGCGGCGCTGGCAGAGATGTCGCCTCCTGTCAGCCAGCGGCGCCTCACACCGGGCTGCCGAGCTGCCGGGGATCTTGGTCCTCTTCGAAGATCCTAGTATGCGGCCCCATGGCTGGCCGGTTTCCCTCATTGCGCGGGCGCTTGCTCGCCGTGCTCGGGCTCGGCATGGCCGTCGCGTCGTCGCCCGCGCCCGCCGCGGGCGACGCGGGCGCCGTCGCGGGCAGCGTGCCCGCGCCCGCGCCCGCCGCAAGCGACCTCCGGGCGCGCGGCGCGCCGGCGATGCGCGTCTTCGACGCCGAGGACGGCATCCCCCAGATCACGATCAACTCCATCGCATTCGAGCCTGGCGGCCGCCTCTGGATCGGCACCCAGGGCGGCGCCGCCTCGTACGACGGGCGCCGCTTCACGCCCCTCCCGCTGCCGACCGGCGGGGGGTCGAGCTGGGTGCAGGGGGTCGCCACGGGGCAGGACGGCGCCGTCTGGTTCGGGATGATGACCGGCCAGGTCATCCGGTATGCCGAGGGGCGCTTCACGCGCTTCGGGGCGGCCGAGGGGCTCGCGTCCGAGAAGCCGATCCGGACGCTCCTCGAGGTGCCCACGGGCCGAGGGCGCACGGTCTTCGTCGGAACGGTGGACGGCCTCTACCGGCTCGACGGCGAGCGGTGGGCGCGGGTGGACCTCGGGCCCGGCTTCGAGCACCCGGACGCGCGCGCGCTCCACCCGGCGACGCTCCCCGGCGGGGCGCCGGGCCTCTGGGTCGGCACCGGCGCGGGCCTCTTCCGCTGCGACGACCGCGGCTGCGCCCGCTTCGCGTCGACCGCGGAGGGGCTGCCCAACGACGTGGTGCTGAGCGTGCTCGAGACCTCCGGAGACGCGGGCGGCCGCGTGCTCTGGGTCGGCACGCGGGGCGGCGTCGCCCGGCTCGCGGGCGGGCGCTGGGAGAGCTTCACCCCGGCGACCGTGCCGGCGCTCGCGCAGCCCGTGCGGGCGCTCGCCGAGACGGTGAGCGGCACGGGCGCGCGCACGCTCTGGGCCGCCACCTACGGCGGCGGCCTCGCGCGGCTCATGGGCGGGACGTGGACGTCGCTGACCAAGACGAGCTCCACCCTGCCGGACGACCACGTGATGGCGCTCGCGGCGACCTCCGAGGCGCACGGCGGGCGCACGCTCTGGATCGGCACCAACGCCGGCGGCCTCGCGCGCCTGCGGCACGACGGGTGGGTCGGGTTCACGCAGCGGAACGCAAGCCTGTCGGGCAGCGTCACCTCCCTCGCCGAGGTGCACGCGCCGGGAGGGCAGGGCGGCCCGCCCGAGCTCTGGGTGGCCCTGAACAACACGGTGGTGCGGTCCTCGGGGCAAGGCTTCGCGCCGCTCGACGCCCCCGAGCTCGCCGGCAAGCTCGACGACCTCGTGAGCTTCCTCCTGCCGTCTTCGCGCGAGCCCGGGGTGGTCTGGATCGGCAGCGACCCCACCGGGCTCCACCGCTGGGCGAGCGGCCAGCTCACCACATACACGACGCAGAGCTCCCCGCTCCCCCACAACGGCGTCCGGTGGCTGTCGGAGTCCCGGGACGGGCGCGCGCTCTGGATCGGGACGGTCGCCGGGGCCGCGCGCCTCGAGGCGGACGGCGCGTGGCAGGTCTTCACGAAGGCGCGGGTGCCCCTCGCGGACGACCACGTGACGAGCATCCTCGAGACCGCGGGCGCGGGCGGGAAGGTCTCCACCTGGTTCGGCACCATGAAGGGGCTCTCGCGGCTCGAGGACGGGCAGTGGCACAGCTACACGGCCGCGGACGCGCCGCTCGCCTCGGACGCGATCGGCGCGCTCGCCGAGCTCAGGGACGCGCGCGGCGCGCGGGTGCTCTGGATCGGCGCCCAGGGCGGGATCTCTCGCTACGACCTCGACGCCGAGGCGTGGCTCGATCCGCTGAACGCGCAGAGCCGGCCGGCGCTGCCGGACGGCATCGTCTACGGGGTGCGCGCGGACGCGCAGGGCCGGGTCTACGCCTTCACCGACCACGGCGTCACCCGCTTCACCCCGCGCGCGCCCACGCCCGACGACCCCGCCGAGCTCGCCGCAACCACCTTCACCACCGACGACGGGCTGCCGAGCAACGAGTGCAACCAGAACGGCTCGCTCGTGGACAGCTGGGGCCGCGTCTGGGCGAGCACGACCGGCGGCGTGGCGGTGCTCGATCCGGCCGAGGAGGTCCCGGACGCCGCGCCGAAGCCGCTCGCGCTCGACGCGCGCGCTCACCGTGCGCGCGGCGCGCTCGCCCTCTCCCCCGGCGCGTCGCTCGCGTGGGACGAGAACACGGTCGCGTTCGAGTACACGCTGCTGAGCCTCTTCCACGAGCGCAGCACGCGCTACCGCGCCCAGCTCGTCGGCTTCGACGCGGCGCCGGGCGCGTGGACCACGGACGCGAGCGCGCGTTACACGAACCTCGCGCCCGGCCGGTACACCTTCCAGGTGTGGGGCCGCGATCACGCCGGCAACGTCGCCGGCCCGGCGACCGTCGCCTTCCAGGTCCGGCCCGCGCCGTGGCGCACGACCTGGGCGTACCTCGGCTATGCGGCGGCGCTCTGCGGCCTCGCCTACGCCGGCGTGCGCCTGCGGCTCCGGGCGCTCCGGCGGCGTACGCGCGAGCTGGAGCTGCTCGTGGAGCAGCGCACCGCCGAGCTCAGGGCCGCCAGGGACGCCGCCGACGCCGCGAACCAGGCGAAGACCACGTTCCTCGCGAGCATGAGCCACGAGCTGCGCACGCCGCTCAACGGCATCCTCGGCTACGCGCAGATCCTCCAGCGGTCCGGGCGGCTCTCCCCGGAGGATCGGCCCGGGGTCGACGTGGTGCGCCGGTCGGGCGAGCACCTGCTCACGCTGATCGACGACGTCCTCGATCTCGCCCGCATCGAGGCGGGCCGGATGGATCTCGCGCCGGGCGACGTCCACCTGCCGTCGCTCGCGAGGACGGTCGCCGAGCTGTGCAAGGTGCGCGCGGCGGCGAAGGGGCTCGCGTTCGCGCTCGAGCTCGCGGAGGGCACGCCGGCGTGGGTGCGGGTGGACGAGAGGCGGCTCACGCAGGTGCTGCTTAACCTGCTCGGCAACGCGCTCAAGTTCACCCGCGAGGGGCGGGTGACCTTCCGTGTCGCGCCGCGCGACGGACAGGCGCGAGGCGGCGTGCTCTTCCGCGTCGAGGACACCGGCCCCGGCATCGCGGCGGCGGATCTGGGCCGCATCTTCGAGCCGTTCGAGCAGGCCGGCGACCTTCGCGCGCGCGTGGAGGGCGCGGGCCTCGGGCTCGCGATCACCCGCCGCATCGTCGACCAGATGGGCGGCCGCATCGACGTGGAGAGCGCGCCCGGCGAGGGCAGCACCTTCACCCTGGCGCTCGACCTGCCCGTGCTCGCCGGCGCCGCGCCGGCCGGCGTACGGCGCGGGGAGGGGGCGATCGCGGGCTACGAGGGCGCGCGCCGGACGATCCTCGTCGTCGACGACCACGAGGACAACCGCGCCTTCCTGCGGGACGCGCTCGCCCCGCTCGGCTTCGAGGTCGTCGAGGCCGCGGGCGGCGAGGCGGCGGTCGCGCTCGCGGCGGAGCGCCGGCCGGATCTCGTGCTGATGGACCTGCGCATGCCCGACCTCGGCGGCGACGAGGCCGCGCGCCGCATCCGCCGGATCCCCGGGCTCGCCGGCGTGCCCATCGTCGCCACGTCGGCCAGCGTCGAGGCGCCCGAGCGCGCGCGCAGCGAGGCCGCGGGGTGCGACGGGTTCCTCCCCAAGCCGATCGACCTCGGCGCCCTGCTCGAGCAGCTCGGGCGCCGCCTCGCGCTCACCTGGGTGCGCGCGGCGCCCGAGATCGCGCGCGGCGTGGACGACGACGACGACGGCGGCGGCGGCGGCGGCGACGACGGCGGCGGCGGCGACGACGACGACGGGGCGCCGCTGCACGGAGCGGCGCCGCCGCCGCCCCCGGAGGAGCTCGCGCGCCTCGCCGATCTCGTCGAGCGGGGTCGCCTCCAGGATCTCCTGCAGCGGCTCGCCGCGCTCGAGGCGGAGGATCCACGGCTCGCGCCGTGGAGCCGAGAGGTGCGCGGTCTGGCCGAGGAGTTCCGGGTCCGCGAGCTCGGCGCGCGGCTCGGCGCGCCGGAGCGCGGGACCACGGGCGCTGGCCAGCAGTAGCCGCATCGCCGACGCCGGCGACCCTGGCCGTGATCCGCGACCGTCAGCGGCAGACGGGTTCGCCGAAGCACCGCGATGGAGGACCAAGGTCCCCTATCCAGTGCCGGACGATGGCGCCAGTGTCCGGCCGTGCGGACAGCGAGTCCGTTCACAGGCTCTGTCCGCGCGTTCAACGCGCGTTGAACGCGCGGACAGACGAGCAACCATCTTGTGCGGGTGGGAGCGCTTCTGGGACGGCATCGGTCCGGCGCTGTCAAGTAGGACCTTGGTCTCATAGATTTCCCAGCGGGGCCTATTATCCTGCTCCGACATGGGCAATCAACTGATCGCAAATGGACGTTACAGGATTCAGACGGCATTCCGGCGGGAGCACCTGGGGGAGCTACACGCCGAGGCGCCCTTGTCGCTGCTCCCGGAGGAAGGCGACAACTTCACGTGGGAGGTGGCCTTCGATGGCACCGACAGCTACACGCTGCGCAACGTCGAGACTGGCAGCTACCTGGGAGACGATGAAGCGCCGCAGACCGAGCACGTGCCGGTGCTGCGGGGCGCGTCGAAGCCCTTCCCCTGGAAGATCGAGCGCGGGCCGGAGCCGGAGACCTTCACCCTCTCCCCCAAGGGCTCCAGCGGCAAGACGCGGTTGGCCTTCAGCCTGCTGCGGATCTACCCGCCGCCCGTCGCCTGGATGCCGGCGTCCGGTGATTATCGTCCAGATGAGCTCTGGCGCCTGGTGAAGATCTAGCCCAGTCCCGCCCGCGGAAGACGCCCTCGCGGCGGTCGACGAGCGAGCGCATCCCTTCGGCGGCGCCTTCTGTGGCCATGAGCTTCCGGGCGCGCTCCTCGCGCCGCGCCGCTTTCCCCTTGAACCCACCGGTCGCCGCCGCCCGCGCCGAGGCCAGCATCGCCTGCATCACCAGCGGCACCTGCGCCGGAAACGGTGCGAGCAAGGCTGCGGCGCAGCCCTTCTGCCACCGGAAGCGGTGCGAGCAGGGCTGCGGCGCAGCCCTCCGGGCACCGGAAACGGTGCGTGCAGGGCTGCGGCGCAGCTCTCCGGGCACCGGAAACGGTGCGTGCAGGGCTGCGGCGCAGCTCTCCGGGCACCGGAAGCGGTGCGAGCAGGGCTGCGGCGCAGCCCTCCGGGTACCGGAAACGGTGCGTGCAGGGCTGCGGCGCAGCCCTTCTGCCACCGGAGACGGTGCGAGCAGGGCTGCGGCGCAGCCCTCCGGGCACCGGAAACGGTGCGCGCTGGGCTGCCGCATTGCCGAGGCGCAAGCTCCCGACGCCCGGCGGCCCCCTTCTCGGTGAAAAGCTCGATAAGGTCGGCGTCCCGTTCTACGCGCTGCGCTTCGTGGCGTACGCTGAGACGGTCGTGGAGCAGGAGGAGAGGGCCCGCAAGGTCCTCGCGGGCGAGCGTCCGCCGCGCCGGATGCCGCCACCCCCGGACGAGCCGAAGGCCGCCAAGGCGACCAAGCGCCGGAGGGGGCGACCCGCCTACCCCCGCGCGCAGCCCGGCGAGAAGAAGCCCCGAGCCGATGAGCAGGGCAGCCCCACCGTGCAGCCCCATGGAGACGACGCCGCCGAGCAGCAGGCCAACCAGTTCGACGAGGTCATGTCCCTGATCGCCTTCCACCTGGCCGGCAAGCTCGAGTCCAACAGCGACCCCGACCGTAATACTTCGGAAAACGCTCTCTCATACAACTTTTGTGTCTGTCACAGAATATGCCCGGCGGGAGATCTCGACCGCCCTCCTCGTATAGGTGCTCAGCGCACCGATTCGCGACATCGGTGCTATAGATCGCTGCGGTGGGCGGCTCGCCTGCGATTCTCGGAGCCGTCCCTGACTGGTGGAGTCCGACTGGACGAGCTCATTGACAGAACGGGCCTAATGCGATAAGCCAGGTCTTCCACGCCTGAAACGCCTGGGATTACCCCGACGTAGCACCAAGCGGTAGGCATCCTACGTAGTTCTGTACCCTGCTGACACTCGCGGACGACAGCGGACGACAAGCCGCACTGCGCCGCGCCCGATGCCGGTGGCCTTTTCGCGGCCGACCTGGGACGCCGCGTCGAGCTGCGTGCTCATCAACCTGTCGAGCGATATCGTCTCCGAGACGCGCACGCAGTTCCCCGGGGACGAGGACTACTACCTCGGCAACACCTTCCTGCCCGACAAGGGCGGCATCATGACGTCGGGGCATATGGCAGTCGACGTCCCGGGGAGCCCAGGCGAGGCCGACGCGCGCGCGCCCGCAAGCCAGCGCCGACGTCGGTGGTCACGGACCATCAGCGCCCGGGCGCGGCGGCTTGCGTCTGGACCTCACGGACACGACGCTGGCAGCGCTCGAGGTCGGCGCGGGACTGATCCTCCGGGAAGCCGAGCAGGCGCTGGCGGATGTCGAGCGGCATGCAGTAGTTGGTCGCGGTCCACAGCTTCGGGTCGTCGGCGCCTGAGAGCGGCTCGAGGTCGCTCCACACGATCACCGTCTTGTCGTCCGAGGCCGTGACGATGCGCCTTCCATCGGGGCTCCACACCGCCGTGTTGACGGCATCGTCGTGCCCAAGGAGCACGAGGGGTTGTCCCGTGCCGTCGGCCTTCCACACGCGCACAGTCTTGTCCTGCGACGCGGAAACGATGCGCTGGCCGTCTGGGCTAAACGCCGCCGCGTAGACGCGGTCGTCGTGTCCAAGGAGCACGAGGGGCTGGCCCGAGCCGTCGGCCTTCCACACGCGCACCGTCCTGTCCTCGGACGCGGAGACGATGCGCTGGCCATCGGGGCTCCACGCCGCCCCATAGACGACACCGTCGTGACCACGGAGCACGAGGGGCTGGCCCGAGCCATCGGCGTTCCACACGCGCACCGTCTTGTCTTTCGACGCGGAGACGACGCGCCCGCCATCGGGGCTCCACGCCGCCCCATAGACGACAGCGTCGTGACCACGGAGCACGAGGGGCTGGCCCGAGCCATCGGCGTTCCACACGCGCACCGTCCTGTCTCCGGACGCGGAGACGATGCGCTGGCCGTCAGGGCTCCACGCCGCTGGATTGACGCCACCGTCATGGCCACGGAGCACAAGGGGCTGGCCCGAGCCGTCGGCCTTCCACACGCGCACCGTCCCGTCCCACGACGCGGAGGCGATGCGCCGGCCGTCGGGGCTGAACGCCGCCCCATAAACGATATGGTCGCAACCACGGAGCACGAGGGGCTGGCCCAAGCCGTCCGCCTTCCACACGCGCACCGTCCTGTCAGAAGCGGCGGAGACGATGCGCTGGCCATCGAGGCTGAACGCCGCCGCGTTGACGCAGTCGCTGTGACCACGGAGCACGAGGGGCCGGACCGAGCCGTCGGCGTTCCACACGCGCACCGTCCTGTCTTCGGACGCGGAGACGATACGCTGGCCGTCGGGGCTCCACGCCGCCGTAGGGACGCGGTCTGCGTGACCACGGAACACGAGGGGCTGGCCCGAGCCGTCGGCGTTCCACACGCGCGCCGTCTTGTCAAAAGACGCGGAGACGATGCGCTGGCCGTCGGGGCTAAACGCCGCCCCATAGACGCTACCGTCGTGACCACGGAGCACGAGGGGCTGGCCCGAGCCGTCGGCGTTCCACACGCGCATCGTCCTGTCTTCGGACCCGGAGACGATGCGTCGGCCGTCGGGGCTCCACGCTGCCGTAAAGACGAAATCGTCGTGACCACGGAGCACGAGGGGCTGGCCCGAACCGTCGGCGTTCCACACGCGCACTGTCTTGTCCATCGACGCCGAGACGATGCGCTGACCGTCGGGGCTGAACGCCGCCCCATAGACGCGGTCGTCGTGACCACGGAGCACGAGGGGCAGTCCCGAGCCGTCACTGTTCCACACGCGCACCGTCTTGTCCCACGACGCAGAGGCGATGCGCTGGCCGTCAGGGCTAAACGCTGCTGCATAGACGACAGCGTCGTGACCACGGAGCACGAGGGGCAGTCCCGAGCCGTCAGCGTTCCACACGCGCACTGTCTTATCTGCCGACGCGGAGACGATGTGCTGGCCGTCGGGGCTGAACGCCGCCGCATAGACGTGGTCCTCATGACCACGGAGCACGAGGGGCAGTCCCGAGCCGTCACTGTTCCACACGCGCACCGTCTTGTCCCACGAAGCGGAGACGATGCGCTGGCCGTCGGGGCTGAATGCGGCAGACCAGGCCAAATCCTCGTGGAGGAGCACCATCGTGGCGACGCCTGCACCCCGTGCCCACCGCGCAAGCTCGCCCCATCCCGGCGGCGCCGGGCCCGGCTCGATCTCGCGGAGCAGCGCGAACATCGTGGTGGGGTCTCCCTGGCACTCGCGGGCCGCGGCCATCCGCGTGGCATTCCGGGCGCTCGCGGCGCTGCGCTCTGCCTCGGCCCTCTCCGCCTCGGCCCTCTCCGCCGCCCGCTTCGATTGGACCGCCAGCGCGGAGACCAGGAGCACGACCAGGCTCAGGGCACCGAACAGCACCGCGACGACCTGCCTCCTCCTCCGTCGTTCCCGCTCCCCCAGCGCCACCACCGCCGCGAGGTAGCGCGCCTCCCGCGCGCCCTGCTGCGCGCCCGCCGCCGGGCCTTGCCGCTTCTGCCAGCGCCGGGCTTCCTCCGCCGCCTCGCCTCGCCAGAGCAGGCCGTCGGCGCAGCCGCTCGCCTCCCATTGCTTGGCCGCGGGGCGCACCCGCGCGAGGAACTCCGCCGCCTCCTGGTTGTCGTCCAGCCATCGCCCGAGCTTGGGCCAGCTCTCGATCAGCGACTCGTGCACGAGCTCCACCGTCGGGAACGCGCGCTCTTCGGCGGTCTCGATCAAGAGCAGCCGCGCCTCGCAGAGGCGGAAGACTACCCGGTCCACGGCGTCCAACTGTTCGTCGAGCTCTCGCAGGTCGGGCAAGCTCACCACGGCGCGCGTCCGCTCGGGTGAGACCAGCCGGAGGAAGATCGCCCGGCAGAGGCTCTGCTCGATCCCCGAGAGACCTGCGAGCACCGCGTCGGCATGGGTGGAGAGCGCCCCTGCGACCCCCCCGAGCTTCTCGTAGCTCTCCTGTGTCAGGAGCCGGCGCCCACGATCGCGCGCCTCCCACAGCTTGGTCGCGGTGAACTGCAAGAGCGGCAGGGGGCTCGCCGCGCTCTCCAGGGCGCGGAGCATCGCTAGCGTCATCTCGGCGGTCTCGAAGCGATAGCCGAGAGCCTCGACCGGCCGCATCAGCGCCGCCACGAGGCCGTTCGGATCGAGGGGCGGCAGGAACCAGAGCCCGCGGGTCACCTCGGTCATGAGCCGGCGATCTTCGGCCAGCCGGTCGAGGAAGTCCGAGCGCATGCAGAGCACGACGCGGAGCGGGGACAACGCGTCGTCGGCGACGCCCTCCAGGCACGCGACGAACGCGGCCCGCTCCGCCGGATCGATGCCCTGCGTGTAAAGCTCCTCGAGCTGATCGACGAAGACGAGGATCTTGTGCTCGGCGCTCTGGCTGCGGCAACGCGCGCGCAGCCGGGCGCCCAGGAGGCCGGGCTGGGCGCGCAGGGCCGCGATGAGCGCATCGGGATCGCTCGCCGAGGAGAAGGCGTGCGAGCTCGACGCGTCGGGTGGAGCTCCCGTCGTCACCGGCGTGGCCGCGATCTGCGCGAGCAGGTCGGCGAGCGCGTGGAGCGGCCTTCGCCCCGGCCTGCGCGTGAACGCCTCCCAGGGCTCGCCCGAGCGCTTCAGCGCCGGGATCACGCCCGCGCGCACGAACGACGATTTTCCCGCGCCGGACGGCCCGGCAACCATCACGAGCGGCTGGCTGCGAAGACGTCCGACGAGCGCGGCGACGTCGTGATCGCGCCCAAAGAAGCGCCCGGCGTCCACCTCCTGGAACGCGCCCAGCCCGGCAAAGGGGCTCTCGTCCTCGCGGAGCGCCGGCGCCTTCGCGCCCGGCAGCAAGGGCTCGAGCGCCGCGATGAGATCCTCGGTTCCGCCGAAGCGCTCGTCCGGGCGCTTCTTCAGGCAGCGATCGATCACGTCGCCCAGCGCGCCCAGGTCGGGACGCGTGTCGCTTGCGCGCGGCATGGGCACGTCGAGACGCCGAACCTGCCCGAGTTGCCCCACCGCGAACGGCGCGAGCGGGTGCGTCCCGGTGCAGAGCTCGAAGAGCATGATCCCCACGGCCCACAGATCCGTCCTGGGATCGACCTTCTCCGCCCGCCATTGCTCCGGCGCCATGTACGGGACGGTGCCGACGAGCGCTCCTTCCTGCGTCAACGCCGGTAGCCAGCGCGAATTCGCGCCCTGGGCCGCGAGCCGCTCGATCTCGTCGGCGTCGAGCTGCTTGGCGATACCGAAGTCGAGCACCTTGATCGGCCCCGCCTCGGTCAAGAAGACATTCTCCGGCTTGAGGTCACGGTGCACGATCCCGAGCGCGTGGGCGCAGCCCAGCGCGCGCACCACCGGGAGCATCAGCTCGACCGCGAGGCTCAGCGGCAGCGGCCCTCCTCGCTCGACCAGGAAGGCGCGCAGCGTGCGGCCCTCCAGGTGCTCGAGCACCATGTAAGGAACGCGGTCGACCTCGTCCACCTCGTGGATCACCACGATGTTCTCGTGCTTGCAGCGCGCCGTGGACCGCGCCTCGGCGAGGAAGCGCTCGGCGCTCCGGCCGTCGGACTCGAGGAGGACCTTGACGGCGACCAGTCGGCCCAGCTTGGTGTCGCGGGCCAGGTAGACCACGCCCATGCCACCCTGGCCCAGCTTGCGGATAATCTCGTAGTGCTTGAGGGTGGAGTCCACCTGCGGAGCCGCGACCGCCGGGTGCAGGGGTCGCGACCGCAGGGCTGCGGTGGCGATCCGCGCGCGACCGAGGGCGCCCGTCGCGTCGTCCTGATCGCTGGTCTGGAGGACCTCCCCCGGCGGCGATCCCTTGGCGACGCCACGCAAGGATTCTCCCGGAGGCACCGCCACGCTCCTGAACTCCAGCTCGGCCAGCCGAGCGACGATGACGCGGCAAACCGCACATCCGTCGATGTGGTGCGCGATCGCCTCGAAACCTGACGGATACGCGGCGTACTCTGCGAGCTGGTTGTCCGTGGGGCAGTGCGACGTCGGCTCGATGGTGCCCGACTCTACCACACGGAGCGGGACTGTCAGGCGACACGCCTCCTTGACGGCCCACGCGGACATCAGCCATTCTCCGCGGGTGGATCGAGCGAGCGATCTCTCCTCTGCGTTCGCGGCGGGCCTCGGCGGGGGCGGGGTGATGCCCGAGGCCGATCCCGGCGCGACGATCGCGGCGCTCTTCGAGGCGGGGCAGGCGGCCTTCCCGGCCATCGCCGTCGAGGCGACCGCGCTGGCGCGCTACCTCGGCGAGCGTTGCTCGGCCGCGGGCGGCGCGCTGCCGCCTCCGTCGCTCGCGGCGGACGTCTACCTGGCGTGCGCCTGCGTCCTCGGGGTACCGGGTGCGCACGCCGCGTTCGAGCGGGAGTTCTCCGGGGTGATCGCGCGCGCGGCGGCCCGCGTCGAGCCGTCGCCCGCCTTCGCCGACGACCTCCGGCAGGTGGTCCTCGAGGGCCTCTTCAGCGCGCCGCCCTCGGCCACGCCGAAGATTGCCGAGTACGCGGGGCGCGCGCCGCTCCGGACTTTCCTGCGCGTGATCGCGGTACGCACCGCGATCAACCTGCGGCGGCGCAAGGCGGACAGGGCGAGCACCCCGCTCGACGAGGCGCGGGAGATCGCCGCCTCCGTCGACGTGGAGGCCGCCTACCTCGAGGCGCGCTACAAGGCCGAGTTCGAAGAGGCCGTGCGCGTCGCGATGGGGCGCCTCTCGCCGAAGCAACGCGCGCTGCTTCGCCTCCACCTGCTCGACGGCCTGAGCATCGACGTCCTGGGCGCGCATTACCAGGTCGGGCGCGCCACGGCGGCGCGCTGGCTTGCGGCCGCGCGCGAGGCGCTGCGCGAGGGCACGCGCGCGGAGCTCGTCGCCAAGCTCGGCCTCACCGAGTCGCAGTACGCGAGCCTGGCCAGGTTGATCCGGGGCCGGCTCGACGTGAGCGTCGCCTCGCTCCTCCGCGAGTAGGCACACCTCGCCAGACTATTTTTGAGACTTCGTCCGCCTCACGGTGACTTCCCGGTAGGCACGCGGGTGTGAGCCCCCGGCCCTCCTGGCGAAGGAAGGGCCTGGCACCACCGCGAAACGCCGTGGACCGTTCAGCGACGTCGCACGTCGCACGTCGCCGATAGAGCGTGACGAGAAAAATGCACCCGAAAAGGATCAAGAAAGACGCGATCACCCGCACGCCGCGTCCTCCTCGCAGCCGACCGAGGGGCGCGCCGCCAATCCCTCCTCGCCCTCGCCTCGCCTCTTTCCTCGCCACCGCCGCCCTCCTCGCGTCGGCGCCCCTCGCGTGCGCGCCCCCGGGCGATCCCCGAGGGGCAGATGGCTCGGACGCCGCGAGCGCGGCGCCTTCATGCAGTCCGGCGGAGGCCTCGTGAGCGCCGGCCTCGCCTGGTGGTGGGGCACTTCGCACACGCAAGCCGCCGAGAACTACCCTGGCAACAAATACCTGCGCACGGCGGTCGCTGAATACGATCCGCTAGACAGAAACGTCGCTGAAATGGATTTGAACAGCGTTGAACACCGTTGGACAGCGCCAGGCAGCGCCAAGCAATGACGATGGAAGCTCTCGCCTCTCGGCCAGCCGTGATTGCCCACGCGAGCCCTCACATCGTGCGAGATTACACGCCTCGTAAAGGAGACACCATGAGAAATACATTCGCCTTCGCCATGTTCGGAGCCACGCTTCTCGCCGCCACGGCGAGTGCCCAAGCGAGCACAAAGAGTGTTCGTGTCCTCTACGTCGTGCCGAGCGACGCGCAGCGAAGTGACCGCGCCGCTCTCGTCGCGAACGCCGTCGAGCACAACCGTCAGACATGGCAGAACTACGGCGCCACGATGACCACGGACGACGTCGTGACGGTTCGAAGCCATCATAACGTGAACTGGTTCCTGACCAACCCCGACGGCTTTCACGGCGGCCTGGCAGAGTGGTACTGGCTCGGAAACGCCTGCAACGCGGCCAGGGACGTGTACCCTGACGCCTGCACGGGGGACGCCAACCACAAGTACATCATCTTCCTGGAGGCCGACATCTCGAGCGTGAACGGCAACGGGGCGGCCGCCGGCTTCGGCGCAGCCGTCATGCCCAAGGGGATCATCGATGGAGCCGAGCAGGGGGACCTGCGCAGGATCGGAAGCATCGGCCACGAGCTCGGGCATACGTTCGGCATGCCGGATCCGGAGCCGGATACGGATACCGACTGCGAGTCGCAATGGCCTACGAAAAACATCATCTGCAGTGGCGGCTACTACCCGCACAACCGGCTGAACCACCTCGACTACCCCTACCTGTTCAGCGCTGAGAGCAGTGCCTATTTCGAAGAGACTCCATCTGATCTGTTCGACGTCGGCCAGGGGAAGGTCCTCGCCGGAGAGAAATGGAAGACCCAGCGCGGGCTCGACCTCGAGGGGTGCGCGCTCTCCTGCCTGCGCGACCCTGGCTGCAGCTCCTTCGTTCACTTCGGCACGACGTGCGAGTTCAAGGGAGGTCGCCTGAGCGAGGCCTGGGATATCTCTGGGTATACCTCGGCTCAGATCAAGATACCCGCCGACGGCGCCGTCGAGAAGAAAGTTGCGCCGATCTGGGACCAGCATCACGCGACGCAGGTGTGCCCGCAGGTGTGCGACATCTGGAGGAACGTCCCCTGGACCGAGTCGAGCTGGACGGGGACCTGGTGGCCCACCCCGGCGAATGAATACTCAGTTTGCCTCTGCGACTACAATCCTGACTACAATCCGTGAAGCGATACGCCGGGGCATGCGCTCGCGCATGCCCCGGCGGTGGCCGAGCTCGGCGCGAGCGACGTTGGTATGAATCCCGCTATCGACCCCGGTCCGCCCTACTCCACAGGAGTGTTCATGCACCTTCGTTATGCCTCCAGGTTCCCGTTTGCCGCGGCGGTCATGTGCGCCGCGGCGTCCGCCTCTCTGGCCGCGTGCGGCGACGCGGGCGCGCCCGGCGAGGTCGCCGGCATCGACGCCGAGGAGCGCGCCGAGGAGCGCCGGCAGGCGCTGTCGGCCCCGCTGGATATCGAGCCGCTGCGATCGCTGATCCTCACGAAGGTCACCGACCCGCAAGCCATGACCCGGTTCCCGCTCCAGTTCGTCCTCAATCAGCTCATCATGAGGGCGGAGACCGGGGGTGAACAGACAGCCCTCGATCTCTACCGCCGCTGGTGGGACTTCTTCAACCTCTCCGTTGGAGCTCAGTTCCCCGACGCCATCCATTGCGACGACCAGCTCAACAGCGAAGGTGTTCCCACGCTCAACGGCTACCGGATCAATTGCCGGAGGGAGGGCCGCCTCGCCACGAGCGATCCGTTCGACCAGGGTTCGCCGGACTTCGTGGAGCCGATCGCGGTCGTGAACCGCTTCGATCTGGCGCCGCTGGACGGTTCGCACTGCGGCGAGTACCGGATCGTCTACGCCAAGAAGACGGCCGGCATCGCCGACCGCAACCTGTTCATCTTCGAGGCCCAGCTCCCGAACCCCCACCCCGAATGCGGCCTCGCCGCATGCCTCCCGGTGGCCGAGTTCTGGGCGCGCCTCTCGACCCTGGACGCGGCCGAGCGCGCCAACGAGCTCGAGACGTTCTTCACCGTCGGCCTGCTCGACGCCGGCTTCGGTCCGGTGCTCCACCCGGACAACTTCGCCGACGCGGTCCACGGCCCCGGAGGCCGCCGCGGCACGGGCCAGATCCGCACCAACCAGTTCATGGGCAACCCCGGCGCCCCCGGGCAGGCCCAGCCCAACCAGCTCTGGCAGCTCCGTGAGTTCAAGATCGCGAAGACCTCCGACGGGCCGAACGGCGGGGATCGGCTCACCTTCAAGCCGGTCACGGTGAAGGAGAACCCCTTCGGCGAGCTGTTCAGCACGAAGTTCGACCAGAGCGACTTCCGCTACACGTGGTTCATGGACGACTTCCTCGAGTCGGTCGACAAGCTCACGACCCTCAGCGGCGACATCAACGACATCCAGCTCAAGAACTCGAGGGAGGCCCTCTACAACGCGGGCCAGAGCACCGTCGACGACAGCAACGACTACCTGAGGCAGCTGCTGCCGGAGGACAGTTGGCTGCCGAACCTCGATCTGCGCGACCGGATCCAGGCCGAGCTCGTGCGCCTCGGGCGGGACAGCGTCTTCACGCCCGCGGACGTGGCCAACCGCGCCACCACCCAGTCGTGCGCCGGGTGCCACCAGCTGAGCGCCGGCGACTCGCTCGGCAACAACGTGACGTGGCCCGTGGAGGATACGCAGCTCCGGTTCGTCCATGTCAAGGAGGACGGGGAGCTCTCGACGGCGCTCACCGATTTCTTCCTCCCGCACCGCGAGGGCGTGCTCGAGGATTTCCTCGCGGCGCACGCGGACGGGAACACGTGCTCCACGCCGACGACCTCGGCCGCGCTCGCGGTGGAGAGCGACGAGGCGGTCCCCACGCTCGGCGGCGCGACGACGCACTGAACGCTACGCGCGTGTCAGCGCGACGACGAACTCCAGGAACGCGCGGACCTTGGCCGACATGAGCTGCGCGGAGTGATGGTACGCGTAGAGGGGATACGTCTCGTCGGCCCACTCCGGGAGCACTTGAACCAGCCGTCCGTCGGCCAGGTGCTCGCGCACGTAGAGCTCGATCACCTGCGCGATCCCTTGGCCTGCGAGGCACGTCGCGAGGAGCGGAGCGCGTAGGTAAAAGAAGCCGGATCGCAGCGGCCTGCGACGCGGGCGGAGACCGCGTCGCCGAGCGCCATCTCAGGACCGCCCGTGCCCGCCCGGTGCCGTGGGCCGATGCCGCCCCGCGCCCAGCATCGTCAACCGCGGCGAGAGCCGCAAGGGGCCATGCCCATGGCGATGGCCGGGCGGTTACGCGCAACGATCTCAGCATTCCAAGATCCCGCATGCTTGTGGCCGGCACCGTGCCGCTGCTCCGCTCCTTTTGGGGACCTACCCCGTCGTGAGGCGGGCGTGGGGGCAACGATGGGTGGGAATTTTCGAGCGGTGGCCGGAAGGGAGGCTGCCACGTGCCAGAAGCTTTTCCGATGAGAATTCGTGACGGCTAACCGGAATGCAGGCCACGTGGATCCGTGGACGTCGTCCTCCCTCATTGCGTACGCGGAGCGAGCGCCCTCCATGATGGCCATCCTCGCTGCGTAGAGCTCCTCACCCTCACGCAGCATGCTCGATGCAAGGGGCTGGAGCATCAACGAAACTGGGCGGCAATAGCACCAAGCGGAAGGCATCCTACCGCATAGCTGTACACTACTGGCACCAAGCGGAAGGCATCCGACCGTATAGCTGTACACCACTGGTCGACCCCATTGGCGTCAACCTCCGGCATGGGAAAGTCGGTCGGCTCGGTCAGGCTCACGAGGTGACGATACTCCCGCCGTCGGGCGCTAGAGCCGTCCGGCCGAAGTCCTCGAGTTTAGCGCGGTTTGAACAATCGCGCGGCAGCGGAATAGGTGGACTTCGTAGCGGAATCGGGTCATGTGTGCGCTCACATCGCAGCCGCCGCACAGCAGCGAGTCGTTCGGATTTTTCCGCTCCGGTAGCAGGTTGGCCTGAGGGCCGTCGTCAAGAAAGCGCGCTCCGAGCTCCGAGGTATCCCATGAGGCAACTAGCTCCTTCTGTTCTCATTCTAGTTCTTGCTTGCTCGAGCGAGTCCGCTCCCGGCGACGGCTACAGCCCAGGGGCGAGCGGTTCGAGCTCGGGTGCCGGCGGCGCTGACTCCGCCGGAGCGGGCGGCACGGGCGAGGCCGCTGGCAACAGCTCGGGTGGTACCACTGCGGGGTCCGCAGGCACCGGCACGAGCTCCGGAGGCAGCGACTCGGGCGCGGGCGGTAGCGGCGGCCAGGTCAATCGGCCCGAAGTGGTGCTGGCGGGTGACAATGTGAACGCTAACGGACCGCTCGAGACGACGGTTCAGGACCTCTCGTTCAGCGGCGGTGGCCACATTCTCGTCAGGCCGACGACGCTCACCACCGAGCCCAACAAGAAGCACCCGGTGGCCATTTGGGGTCCGGGCGGAGGTACCCCTCCTCGCGACTACCTACAGCTGCTGACGCGCATGGCCTCGCACGGCTTCGTCCTCGTCGGTATTCGAGAGTCGACGGGCGACGCCGTGCTCATGTCGGCGGCGATCGATTGGCTGGAGGCTCAGGACGCCGATGAGAACAGCCCCATGTACGGCCGCTTGATCCTCGACCGAGTTGGTGTGTTCGGGCACTCGATGGGCGGGCTGTCGTCGGAAGCGGCTGCTCAAACCGATAAGCGCGTCTCCACCGCGTTGCTCGACAACAGCGGCTCCTTCGAGCACAACGCCCTCGTCAATCTCAAGATCCCTGTCGGCATCATCTACGGTGAAACGGGTCAAGAGGCGCCCAACGCCGAGGGTGACTTCAACAACGCCGGCAACAAGGGGCCAGTCTGGCTCGGCAAGATGAAGGGCGGTGGTCACGGCTCGGGGCCTTGGGACGGCGCCGGAGCGAACGTTGCTTGGATGCGTTGGCACCTCGGCGGGGAGAACTCCCGCAAGGACGCGTTCCTCAAAGACGGTGGCGACTACAACAACACGGGCGTGTGGCAGACTCAGTCCAAGAATTGGAACGAGTGGAAGAACTGGAACGAGTGACAGGCGGTACACCGAGCAGACGTTCGTGCTCGGCAGCATCACGTTTCAGGACGGGCTCGTGACATGAGCCCGGCTGGCTGCGTCTGGCGCGCCCTGTTCTTCGAGGATGTCGCAACCTAGCAGGCGATCGAGCGGCACGTAGGTGTCCGGCTTGCCCGCTTCGCCGGCGACTCGCACGCCGACCGTGCTGGGCATGTAGTGGCCTTGTCGCTCGCGACGCCATAGCTTGCGCGCCGGCTTGTAGCTGGAGCTCACCTCCGCGCGCGCGAGCACGCCGTTCCAGTAGACTCGCCGCCGCCGCTCCTCTGGAATGACGCTGCGCGGGAACGCGCTCAGCAGGCTCTCGTCGACGTGCGCCGCTTGAAAGCCATGGTAGCGCTTCACGCCCGCGTGAAGGTCGTGGACGCGCGCTACCATGAGGAGCAGGAGGAGGAACTCGCCCTGGGCTCGCGTCAGCCGCAGCCGCTTGTCGTCGACCTCGAGGTCGATCGAGGTGGGGCAGAGCAGCGCGAACAAGGGGCCCAGCTTCTCGCGCGCGTAGCTCGAGTCCTTGAACGTGCGCCGTAGCGCGAAGTGCACCGGCATGCACCCGAGGCTGTCCACGGCGTCCAGCCGGGCGCCGCGCTCGATGAGCGTCTCGACCAGCGCGACGTTGCCGGCTTCTGCGGCCATCATCAGCGGGGTCAACCCGAACATGCTGCGGTGCTCGAGGCCGTGCTTGGACACTTCCTGGAGGACCTTGGCAGTGTAATTGGAGTAGTGGCCCATGGCGCGCTCACGCAATGCCGGTGCCAGCTCTTCGGCCTTCTGCGGCGGCTGGTGTCGATGATCACCTGGTGTCGCCGGATTCTGACGAAGTCCCGCTGGACTGATCCCGCGCTGTCGTCATCGCGTGCGCCTGCGGCGACGACGTCGATCGTTCGGGCTCTCTCCTGGATGAACATCACGCCGTCGTCGTGACGGCGACTCACGTGGCGTGAGCAGAGCGGTCGGGTAGCCCCGGGTCGTCACCTTCCCGGGGCCCCCACGGATCCGGACGTGCAGATTTCCCGCATCCGGCTCTTCGAAACACGGCTTCGCTACACGATTCGGACGGCGGTCGGCTTCAGAAGCGGGTAGCGCTTCAGGAGCCGATTCATTGCCGCCCAGGAGAGACCACGCTGGGAGCGGCGATGCAGCCACCGCCACCACACCCGCGTGGCCCAATGCAGAAGAGTCCAGAGCCTCACCCGATTGCCAGGGCGGCCATAGTAGCCGTAGTGGCCTCGGAGCTTCAGGTTCAAGACGTGCTGCTGCCTCTCGAGTGGTTCATGGCGATGGGCCTTGCACCACTGCGAGATACCCTTCAATGCCCGTTGGAAGCGATCCGATGCCGTTCGCGTCTTCACTGCCCACTTGCCCGCGAGGCTCTTGCCCCAGTGGATGGTGAAGCCGAGGAAGTCGAAGGTGGCCGGCTTGTACGACCCCTCGTCAGCGTCGCGTCGACGCATCATCCGGTCCGGCCGCTCGAACGGCAGGAGGCGCCGTGACCCGACCGAGGTTGGGGAACCAACAGCCGGTGGCTCCGCGTGCTCCAGCGCGTTGTGCGGCTGCCGGAGGCGACGGAGATGCGGGCGGGGGCGGTGCGCTGGAGGCTTTCGGCCCGATGCGCAGGGGCGCAGCGCCCATCGGAGGGGCGCAGCGCCCCGCGATGGCTTACTCGTGGACGGCGGCGTAGCGGCCGCTGGGGGTGACGATGACGTGGGCCGTGAGCGGCACGTGCAGCTCCGAGCCGAGATGGCGCAGCTCCAGGGTCATCGCTTCGTCCTCGCGGGTCGGCGTTGGGTCGCCGCTCGGGTGGTTGTGGGCCAGCACGAAGCTCTGGGCCGCCATGTCCAGCGCCGTGCGCAGCACGGTCGCGCGGTCGATGTACAGCACGTCGGCGCCACCGCGGGCGAGCAGGCGCGTCTCGCGGACGCGGCCGTGGGTGTCGAGCGCCGCGATCCAGAGCTCCTCGTGGACCAGGGACGCCAGCCGCGGGCCGAAGTACCGCGCCACGCGGGCGGCGTCGGTGAGGAGCGCGCCCCGGCGCGCGCGGGCGGCGTGGTAGCGGCGGCCGAGCTCGAAGGCGGCGGCGAGCCGGGTCGCGTCGAACAGCGCGATCTGGGTGCGCTCGGCCAGCGCCGCGGGCGAGAGGCGACCGAGCGCGGGGAGAGCGGCCGTGCCGAGCAGGCGCGGGCCGACGCCGGGCAGGCCGAGCACCATCTCGAGGAGGGCGGCCTCGGTCGCGGTCGGCAGCTCGGCCGCCGTCTCGGCGGGGGCGTCGACGGGGGCGCGGCTCATCGGGCTCATCGGGGCCACCTCCGAGCGCGGGTGAGGGCGCGGGCGAAGAGGCGGCGCGCGAGGCGCAGGCGGGTGGCGACCGTGGGGCGCGGGAGCGAGAGGGAGGCGGCGATCTCGAGCTGGGAGAGGCCGGTGGCGGCGAGCGCCAGGATCTCGCGCAGCTCGGGGCGGAGACGGTGGAAGGCGCGGAGCAGGCCGCGGGCGACGAGGCGGGCCTCGGGCGAGGGGGCGGCGAAGGCGGCGAGGCGGTCCGGGTCGACCCCGGGGAGCTCGTGGCGGCGGTGGGCCTTGTCGCGGTAGTGCGAGGCCTGCCGCGAGGCGATGCCGGCGAGCCAGCGGCGGAGGGCGTCGGCGGGAGGAAGAGCGGGGGAGGGGCGGAAACGGCCGGCGCGCAGGCTGCGCCAGGCGCCGAGGAGGGTGTCCTGGGTGAGGTCGTCGAGATCGGCGGGGAGAACGCCGCGGGCGCGGAGGGTGCGGCGGATGAGCGGGCGCTGTTCGAGGAGCGCGGTGGGGTCGAGGTAGACGGCGGGGTGCGGGGGCTGCTGACGGCGGGGTTTGGGCGGGCGGGCGAGTCGGCTGCGAGCAGCGGGGCAGGGGCGGCGATGGGAGGACGGATCGATCTCTTGGCCCTGTTCAGGGCGTAGACGTACGGTTTCCATGTCGGACCTCGTTTGCGCGGGGTTCGGCCACGCCGCCCGGGGTGTTACCAGCACCCGCGGGCGGCACTTTTGTGGTCTCGCCACGTTACGAATTGGCAGCCGGCAGGTCAAGGAAATCCGATCTGCTGGATCATTATTCTGAGCCCGGCGCGGGGGTACGCGAACGGTGTGCGAACGCTCACGCTCGATACCCTTCTGCTCTACATTGCGGCGAACCTGCGGCGTCTACGCCAGCAGCGCGGCATCACGCAGGAGCAACTCGCGGAAGCGGCCGGGATCGAGCTACGGACGATGCAGGCGATCGAGGTTGGGCGGCAGAGCATGAGCCTCGGCACGCTCGTCAGGCTCGCGAACGCGCTCGATGTGTCGCCCGGGGTTCTTCTTCGCAGCGCCGCGATGCCGGAGATCAAACGCGGCCGGCCGCGCAAGCGTCCCGCCGGCACCTGACATTCAACCCCGGTGTCCGCACCTCGACAGCCCGCGGCCATCCGCGCGCTTCTCCACTTGGCTCACCGTCGGCGCGTGCGTTGTTGCGGCTTCGGACGCCGTCCCGCGTGGTGGAGAACTCGGCGAAGTGCGGCAACCTGAACAGCCCCGTCGCTGATCGGCCGGGAGTTGCAAGGGCACTCCTTCGCTTCGGAGGGGTAGGGCATCGAGGACCCGATCGCGCCTTCGTCCGGTGTAGAGACCGCACGGTCCTGCGCTGGCCTCCTTGACAAGATGGGGCAGCCGTCGGCTACGCTACCTTTCCACGATGCGTGGGGGCGGCACGTGGGGATGGGGTCGGAGTTCAAGGCGCTCCACGCGGAAGCGGCGGTCAGCGGTCGAGAGGACTGATCACGCCGAGCAGGCCGCGGTCGACGATGTGGGTGTAGACCATCGTGGTCCGCACATCCTTGTGGCCGAGCAATGTCTGGATCGTCCGGATGTCGGTGCCCGCCTCGAGCAGGTGGGTCGCGAAGCTGTGGCGGAGGGTATGGCATGTCGCGCGCTTGGTGAGCCCCGACGCCCGTCCGGCATTGTTCACGGCCCTTTGCACCGCCGATTCGTGCAGGTGGTAGAGGACCTGTCGACCCGTCGCTGGATCGGTGCAAGGGCGAGAGGCGGGGAAGAGGTACTGCCAGGGGAGGCTCGTGGCTGCTCCTGGCATCTTCGCTCGCAGAGCGTGGGGCAGGTCGACCTCGCCGCGGCCAGCCGCGAGTTCCTTCTTGTGTCGTTGCGCCACGGCGTCGAGCTGGGCCTGCAGCTCGTCGCGCGCCCGAGCGGGGAGCAAGGCCGGCCGGTCGTGCTGTCCTTTCCCGCGGCGCACCATGATTTGCCGTCGATCAAGGTCGACGTCTTTGACGCGAATCGAAAGCGCTTCGAGGAGGCGGAGGCCGCTTCCGTAGAGGAGCTCGCCGATGAGTCGAAAAGGTGGGATCAGGTGCTCGAGCAAGGTGAGAGCGTCCTGTCGCGAGAGGACCGTGGGGAGGTGCTCCGGCCGGCGGGCACGCTCGAGCGCTTCGAGCCGGGGTATCTGCAGGTCGAGGACCCGCTTGTAAAGGAAGAGGAGCGCGCACAGCGCTTGGTTCGTACGCGGCGAGTAATGCAGGCGCCGGATGGTGGCGCGCACGGCTTCGATGAGGGTCATGGGGGTGCTTCCCAGTGGTTGGGGCCGGTTCGTCGGACCCGCAGTGACCCTTATCGGCGCAGGGCGGGCGCGAGTTGCGGCGGCCAGCGGATATTTGGGCCGCACATCAGTCGCTCGAGGCAATCAATTACAGGCACGCATTTTGCTTCTCGGTGCACCGTCGCCGTCCGAAGCCCATCAACGGCGATACGTAGCTGTGCAGCGGCGGCCTATCTCCGGAGATGCGCAGATAGCCTGCGGAAGATCGCGACCTATCCGCGGGGATATCTAGATATGCTGCGGGGTGCCGCGACTCATCCGCGAGAACACGGTGATCGGGCACCACGGTTCGCAGCCTACATGCAAAAGCGCGAAGATATGTCGCGCGGCACAGATGATTGCGACGTTAGCCGGAGAAGCCGATGTTCGCACCCCCACTCGTCCTCATGCTATCGAAGCCGAGGCCTCGGTGACTCTACGCGGAGCCACTCAGACCTGTGGACGCACTTTCGGTTGAACCGGCTAGGTGATGACAACCATGGATTTTCTCGTGATCTTTGCATGCTTGACCTGCGCGGCGGCGTGCATCCTGTTCTACTCGTACCACCGGCAAGCCGGCCGAAAGGTGTACATGCCGACGAATCCATCTCGACAAATGTACACGTCGCATCCTGACGCCAACGCAATTCGTGTCGCAATGCCGACGGAGTACGCGACGGCGGCGTCGAACGCGCTGGAGATCACTTACAATCAAGTTCGAGAAATGCGAGCGACCGTCTGGCAGCTTGCGGACGAGGTCGAGCACCTTCAGCCGAATCTCGTACTGTTCTTTGCGACAGGTGGAATTCCCTACGTTCTGCCGCTTCTACACTGTCTCGCCGATCGCGGACGCCTCAACTTCCTGGATGGGAAGACGTTCCATATGTTTCCCGGGCTCGTGTGGGAAGGGAAGATTGAAGGCGGCTCATCCGAGGACTACTTCTGCCGTACGTTTGCGGGACTGCTGCCGCTTGAGAAATGCGAGCGACTCAGTGTTCTTGTGATCGATACGACCAACACTGGGAATGCTGTCAACAACGCAGTCAAGGCGCTAGACAAGGCACTCAGCAGTCGATTGGAATCCAGGCCCGACCGCGTTGAGATTCGCGTGGTGGGAATTGTGAACGGCTCCCACCCCGTAAAGGAACGTGACCGCCGCAAACGCGCACAAATTGCCACGCCACAGGGGGCCGCGTGGGTGAAGTTGCCGGACGGATATTCCAACGTATCGCCCCTTGAAGCGCGCGCTTGGGTCGCGTTCACTCGCGACGCGGGTCCAGCGCCTTTTCAGCTATACATTTCATATTGGGTAGAGAGCGCGTTGCCGACAGAGGACGAGGCGGAACTACTTGGGGCCAAGAGCGATCATGCGGCGCTTGCAGTCGAATCAACTGAAGAAGCGGGCCGGCTGGTGATTCTGCACGCGAATGGCTGTAGGTCGCCGATAGCACTCGGCCGCACGCCCGGTTCAACGCTAAGCAAGCTTGTGGCCTCCGCCGATACGGCGACGCCTTGGCAAACACTCATGAGAACGGATTCGTTTGCCGAGGCAGAATGTGCAAGCCTTGATGAGGCGGCGGAAGTCACCGAGGACTATCTGCGGTTGATGGAGTTGGACAATGCCGATGCGGCAACAACAATCGCGGCGCTAGCGGTTGCTGACTACGGGCTTAGGCAGGTGGATGTCTATTGGCTATCCAAGCAGCACCGGAATGTCATTCTACCGCACGCGTTGCAGCTTTTGGGGAAGACCCGTTCCCTTTTGGCGCGAAATGAGTGTCGCGACGAGACAGTTGAAGCCGCGATTGCTCTGTTCGCGAACGTCTACCCGGACCTTGCCGCAGATGCTCCCCGTGGCACGGACCAGCAGGCGCTGCATTGGTGGCTGGAGCGTATAGGGGAGAGGCTTGCAGACACTCGCGAAGCAGCACGACGACGAGGTCCCTGATTGCCGTGAACTGCCTGCCGAAGCTACTAAGCTACCGCCACGTCCATCGAAGAGCCGGCCGCGCCGAACGCAGCTTCAGCCACGCCGACCAGGCAGCCCCGGCTAACCAGGGCTTGCAGGCGACGGCGGTGCGCGCCGCGCCTGAAGCCCAAGCCGTTCGGCAGACGGGCGCTGTCTCAAAGCGGGCCAGATCGGAATCGCTCACCTGCGCGAGAGGCAGCGTAGCCGAGCCCGCGCTGCGCTGGCAGCCTCCAGGCGCGCCGCACCCGGTCGACGCGGCCTCGTCTTCCGTGCGAGCACCTACGAGATTGAGGGGAAGCGGATCCCCCCCCAGGACGAAGTGGGTCAGCGGGGCGAGGAAGCGGCCAGGGCGGGCCACGTCACCCGACGTTGACGATCGGCCAGTAGAGCTGCTTGAGCGGGACGAGAGCACGCGTTTGCGGGTCGAGCTTCTCGTAGAAGTCGACGAGGATCTGCCTCAGCTTCGGGAGATTGATGAGCGTGACGGCGACCGAGGCACGCTCGGCCTCGTACAGCGCGTCCTTCGAGAAGCCGCCCGTGCTCACGTAGAGGCACTTATCTCCGGCCTTCCGGCCGCCCACGAACGCCCGGATCTCCTTCGAGCCGATCGCCTGTGTTCGGTGCTTGACCTCGACGAAGATCCTCGGCTCCTCCAGACCGAGACCATCACGGGATGCGAAGACGTCGACGCCTCGATCGGGCCCGGGCTCCGAGACGGTCGTGCGGTAGCCCATCGCTCGCAGGATGCCCGCCACCAGCTCCTGCATCTCCTTCCAGTCGAGTTTGTCGATCTGGTCTTCAATGAACTGGTCGGCCTTCTCGAACGTCTCCGCCGAGAGCATCTCAAGGGCCTCGTCCTCGGTCTCGTTCTCCGAGGGCGTGGGCTTCGCGATCGGCGGCGGTTCGAGCTTACCGAGCGGCACCGCGCGTTGGAGCAGGTCCTTCGCCGCATCAGCGTTGACCTTAAACACCGTGAGCACGGACCCGAGCGTGTTCTTGGACGCCGTCGACAGCGCGTCCCGCGAGACCTCGTGCGTCCAGTCGACGCGGCGGTAGTGCCGCTCAGCCGCGTTGCTCGAGTTCCACTGGTAGTCAGACTTCACCTTCCCGAGGACGTATCGGCGCCGGTCGCGGTCGCCGGTGACTACGTCGTCGCCGACCTTGATCTCGGAGATGAAGCGCAGGATCTGGCTCGCCCAGGACTCTCGGCTGCCCTCCTTCTCGTCCGGGTAGACCTTCGCGAAGCGCCCGCGGAGGTCGTCCTTGGTCACCCCTGTGGGGATCTGGCCCAGGTCCCGGTCGTCAGCGAAGGCGGCCACGCCGTCCTTAAGGAACTCGTCCACGTTCTCGCCGCCACGCCCAGCCCGGATCATCCACATGGCCGAGCATTGTACCCGAACCGGCCCGGAGCGGGTGCTTGACGATGTTGCCCACGCCGGTCCCCGCGACCTGGTCCTCGCCTCCCAGCGGGTCCCCAACGGGCGATTCCACGGCCGCCGAACCAGCCGCTGCACCCGACGCGCCGAGCACCCGCGCTGCGCGCGGCTGCTCGGCCCGCGGGTGAGCGGTATAGCGTTAGGCCGGTGACCGGACCGAACCGTGTACTTCGGTTGAGCCTGCCCGTCGCGGACTCGGACGCCTCCTTGGTCCATCGCCATCGCCACCCTCGTGCTCGCAAGTGGTGGCGCAATCGTCGATGTTCACCTTTGCGGCGGATTGAACGGGACAGCGGCCGAAAGATCGACGATCCGCTTCGAGGAGCACTCAATGAACAATGTCCTCTCCATCGAGCAACTCTTCTCAGAGCGCGTCCTACGGATCCCCGACTATCAACGCGGATACGCCTGGGATGAACCGCACCTCGACGAACTCTTGGAAGATCTCGAACTCCTGCCGTCAGGCAAATATCACTATACAGGCACTGTGGTTCTGCACGCCGCTGGTGGTATGGGATTGCTCGACGAGGAGGGGAAAAGCTACTCCGTGTTCAATGTCGTTGATGGTCAGCAACGTCTGACGACTCTCGTCATCCTCCTGGACAGTATCCGGCGGGAGATGCTAGCCGAGGGGCTCACCAAGCTCGCGGACGGGATCAAGAAGACCTACATCGGCGTCCCCGCTCTAAACGGGCAGCCACTGTACAAACTGACGCTTAATTCCGACTGCCATCGCTTTTTCGTTGAAAACGCGCTGGCCGATTCGCCTGGTCCGGAGGGGCCCGCCATCTTCTCGCAGCAGCGACTCGCGGCCGCGAGAGGTCATTTTAAGGATTTCCTGGTCCAAAGACGAGAGGAACTCGGCGATTCCTTTAGGCAGTGGCTTCTCGAACTCAGAAATAAGGTAACGCAACAGCTCAAGCTGGTTGTGTACATTGTGGGCGACGAATCCGAAGTGGGCGTCGTCTTCGAGACGATGAACAATCGGGGCAAGCAGCTTACTGAACTCGAGAAGGTAAAGAACTACCTTCTCTACCTGGCAAGTAAGATGGAGGTCGCGAACGACAGCGTTCGGGCGGCGATAAACGACACGTGGGCTGAAGTCTTCAAGAACCTGATGGCCGCCGGACTGGCACACGAGGCGGATAGACTCCTGCGTATGCACTGGGTTATGGTTTATAACCCGCGATCAAAGGACTGGGACGGCAGCAAGTCCATCAAAGCTCGGTTTAACCTGCGAAGGCATCAAGGCAAACACAGGCTCCTCCTTGAAGAGCTCACCCAGTACACGCGTACCCTGAGATCCGCGTCCGTTGCGTTCTGCGACATCCAAAGCCCGGCCCGTACCGAAGCGTTCGCGGGGCTCAAGCGGAATCCCGCAATGCGCGCCGAGATTGTCAACGTCAGCGAGAAACTGCGTCGCCTGCGCGTAATTGCGCCCTTTTTGCCGCTGCTTATGGCAGCGCGCTTGCGCTTTGCGGAGGATGCTGGTGCCTATCTCGACCTTACACGGCTCTGCGAGATCTTCGGCTTCCGTGTTTATCGATTTCTGGAAAAGCGCTCGAACACCGGCCAGAGCATGCTGTGGTCGCTCGGGCACAGGCTGTATGGGCAGCAGGTTTCGGTCGAAGAGGTTTCAGCGTCGATCCGTTGGCACATTCTGCACTACTGTCCGGACGATGTATTCACCGAGTCGTTTACTGCCGCAAACGGTGACAGTTGGTACCATTGGTCTGGGATTAAGTACTTTCTGTATGAGTATGAAGAACATCTCGCTTCCATTGCGAAGACGCCTGTGCAAGTGCTCTGGAAGACGGTGCAGGAGATGCCTCTGGAGGACTCTATCGAGCACATACTGCCGCAGACTGCCGATGACCCCTACTGGACGGCGCGCTTCAAGACGGCGGACCGGAAGTTGTATACGCACGACTTCGGCAACCTCTGTCTCACGCTCCACAACAGCAGCTATGGCAGGAAGTCGTTCCCCAACAAGAGGGGAACTCCGGGGGCGAAATGCCCGTGCTACGCCAACGCTGGTTTCTTTATGGAGCGGGCGCTTGCGGCCCTGAACGACTGGACGGTCAAGGATCTCTTGGATCGCAAGGCGACGATGGCATCGTGGGCGGTCGAGCGGTGGCACGTCGATGCCGTCGCTGATGATCAGGGCGCCGAGATCCAAGGCGACGACGAGGACGCTGATGAGTGACGAATCGGCGACTGCGACGTCTGCACGGCCCAACGAGGGCTTGCAGGCGACGGCGCTACGCGCCGCGCCTGAAGCCCAAGGCGTTGGACTGCGAAGCCCCGGAGATGATCAGCATGAAGAAAAGTAAGCTCTCTCGCGCAGTCGGGATCGCGCCACCTGGAGGCATCTTGCGTCGGACAGGCTCGGCGACGCGTGCCTGGGTCGCGCAGGCGCCTCTGGATGTCGATGGGCGCCGTGCGACCACCCCCTCGCGGGCGAAAGCCGTCATCTTTGCGGTAAGTGTGAGCAGTGATGTCCCACCGACAACAACCGCGCGGATCGATCTGATGTCCCACGTCGCGCAAACCATGCGGGGCCGAGTTGGGCGGGGGGTGTCGTCGTTGTGGGTCTTCCCGGGAGGGTACTTCGGATTCGATCCGAGACGCAAGGTATGGCTTGGTCTGCGTGATAGTGACGTCCAACAGATCGAGTGTGAAATCCGCCGCGCCGCCATGGAATTCCCGCGCGCGAGCGTGGTCGCGGTCGGCGTCGACTATCTCGACTGGCAGCAGGTATGGATACTGGAAGACTCTTCTGGTCAGGTGCAAATCCGTCAGATTACGCGAGAAGTGACATCGCTGGACCAGCGGATCTTCTCTGTCGGCCAGTTTCGCGCGGCAGCGTTTGTGTGTGGCGAGTTCACTGGCAGCCGAACGCGTCGGAACGGCCCCTTCTTTATCGATGCTGCCGGTCACCCCCACTATTTGGACGAGCCCGACAGGCAGCTCCGTAACTGCCACATTCTGATCGACCTCGCCCACCAGCGTGTTGCAGGAACGGTGAATGCGCCGCCGAACCGTCGGATGGTCCAACAGCGCCAAATGGAACGCTTTTCACGCCATGGCGTTGCCGTGCTGACCCATCATCATGACGGAAGACAGAGCAGCGGGCGCGCACATTCCAAGCATCAGTCGAACTGGGTCGTGTTCCCAGAAGGCGACTGGCTCAGCGGTGCCGACGTGGTGGAGATCCAGTGATGACTGGCTAGCGAGTGGCCGCACCCGACCGCGCAGTCCAACGAGCCGCTGGTGCTGACGGTCCGGGCAGCCTCGCTCCGCTAGGCAACCCGGCCCGCAGCACACCGACCATCCGTTCGGCGACTTGCGTTGTGCCGAGATGAGTCGGGAGAAAGAGAGGGCCAGTTTCAGGAAACGCCCGAGACCGTATCGATGGTGCATCCGTTGCACCTCCCCAGCGCGTAGGTAAAAGAAGCCGGATCGCAGCGCGAAGAAGTGTAGCGCAGCAAACCGAAAGGGTGGGAGCGCTGCCTCGGGCTCGCCGTCCTCCTCGACGTCGTGCTCGATTTCGAGATGCCCGTGCCGCCGAAGGGTTCGGAGCATCCGCCCGACGGCGTGCTCTATGACCTGACCGACCGCGCGGGTTGGAAGATGACCGAGTTCGTTCCACACGAGCTCGGTGCCGTCTTCGTGATAAGCCCCGTCGAGGAAGACCACGTGCAGATGCGGATTGAGCCGCATGTCGCCGGACGTGCGTTGCACGGCGGTCACCGCGCCGCTCTTGACCGCGCCGCACGCGCCTCGGCGCGCGGCGCGTTTTTCGTAGAACCGCTCCACGCTCTCGACGAAGAGGCGGGTCAGCACGCCGAACAACGCCCCGTCCTGGGCGAGCCTGCGCCGCCACGGAAACGGAAACGTCAACACCCACGGACGGTGCGCCACCTCGGGCAGGATGTCCTCGATCAGGTTCGCCGCCGTGGAACACATGCCGTCGGCCCAGACACGACGGGCAGAAACCGCGTCCTTTACAGCTGAAGGCCACCAGCCGACTCTCTTCGCAGCGCTCGCACCGGAGCCGCGCGAACCCGCGGCAGAGCAGCCCGCAGTCGAGGTAGGCTTCGATCTCCTTCTTCGCGTGCTTGGGTATCCGGACGGCGATGGCGCCGTCGTCGATGGCCCCGTACAGCGTCTCCACGTTGTCGCGCACGATCTCGTAGAGCGTCGTCTTCTCAGGGCGACGGCGCTCGTAGACGACGCCCGTGGTGCGAGCCGCGCTGGCCACACGGCGCCGACACCGCACGCCACACGCCACGCGGTGAGGGCGCGTTTTCGCCGCGAATTTCGACAACCCGCCGGGCTATAGCCCATGGCGGCGCCATGGCGGAGCGGCGGGCCGGGGGGCGGCGGGCCGCGACGCTCGCTGCCGCGGCGGCGGAGGCGCTCGCCGAGCACCCGCCTCGCGCTCGATATGTCGGCGCGCGAGAACGCGAGAGCGCGAGCGCGCAGCGTTGCAGGAGGAGATCATCCGGGTGCAGCAGAGCCGGCTAGCGGAGCTGTCTACGCCGATGATCCCGATCACCAAGCAGGTGATGGTCATGCCTCTCATCGGGACCATGGATGAGCCGTGTCAGGCTCGTGCTTGAATCTGCGCTCTGGCGCCGAGGCGCATGGTGCGCGTGCCGCCTCCGCGCCAGCATGCAGGAGCCGCTTCGCCACTCGTTTTCCCACCGCTCCCCGTGGCGTCCGCAGTTCCGCCATGGCGTCGCCATGCAGCAACGCGGCGAGAGGGTCGTCGCCTGCGCACGCCGCCGCGCTTGCCTCCCGGCACAGGCCTGCTGCTTGCCGGCATCACTTTCCGGATGCCTCCGGGGCGCTTCGGCACGCAACCGCCGCGTGCGGGCGATCCCAGGTGAGCCTGCGGGCACTGGCGAGCGGCAAGGCTCCGGCAGCGAGTCGACGCGAGCGGCGGGCTCGACGTTCGGCCCAAGCTTGCTCACCGCTTCGGTGCCACCGGCAGCCCGAGCAGCTGACCCATCGCCTCGTGCACGACCCGGGCCGCCACGTCATCCCCGAGGGCGACGGCTCGGCTCAGGGTGGCGGCGAGCGACGCAACCACGGCGGCTCGAGGCGATGGATCGACCGTCGCGAGTTCTCCGGGCCCAGGGCTCGGCGGTTGGACCGGGGTTGGGTCCATCCCTCCCGAGGGCGAGCGATCCGTCGTCACGCCCCCCTGAAATCCCGAAGAAAGCGACGGTCCGCGACGGTTCGCCCCCGCAGCGGAATCCTGGCGGGATTTCTGACACGCGGAACTAGCGGAGGTGGCCGACATCCGCGACAACCCGAGCGTGCCTAGGTAGACGACGGCGGCCCCGAGTTCGTGCCCGGGGACCTCGGCGTCGCCTAGGTGCGGAGCGGCCGTCCGGCGGCCCGACGCCCGCGCCGCGGCGAGGCACCGCGCCGATCGGCTCCGGCGCCCTGCGCTCGACGGCGGCCGCGCCGAGTTCCTCCTCACCGAGCCGCTGGATGGTGAACGACCACTGGCCCGAGCGCGTCCCCGGGCGCAGCGATCCGAAGCCGCGCCCTTACGACCCGCGCCGCCGGCACCGGCACGGGCGCCCCCATGGCCCCGTACAGCTCCCCCGGCCTCCCCGCGCCTGCCACGCAGCTGTCGGGCACAGCAGCCAACATTTCGAAACTATTCAGGTTTATTTCTGCGTCTCCGAATTGTTTTTCCCTTGCAGCACATGTCCCCGAACACGCTCGCCGCGCGCAACAGCCGCCGCGCTGCCTCGTCGAGCGCCCCGAGCCGCGACTCGACCATAGCGACGACCGTCTCTGGCATGTTCGAGCCCTTGCCCTCGGCCGTCCAGCGGATCAGCTCCTCCAGGTAGAACGCATTCCCTTCCGACAGACGCACGATCCTCTCGATTACCTCGGCGTGTGCGCGCTCACCCAGCACGTGACGTGCGAGCCGCTCGCTCGCGCGACGACTCAGCTCGCGGAGCCGCATCTCGTGCAGCCGGCGATCGCCCCAAAGCTTCGGCGAGACCTTGCGCACCTCAGGCCGCGCTAAGGCCAGAACCAAGAGCGGACGCTCTCTCAGATCGCGCAACGCCGCGTCGAGGAGCTGCACCGTGATCTGGTCTCCCCAGTGCAAGTCCTCCAGCAAAACGAGCACCGGCGCCCTTTCGCATGCGGCGTCGATGAATTCGAGCAAGGCCGCGCGGACCTGGTCAGCCATCAGCCGCGCATCGAGCCGCGCGGCCTGTAGCAGCAGGCTATCCTCATCCGGGAACGGCGCGCCCACGACTTCGCCCAGAAACTCCGCTACGCGCTGCCGCTCGTTCGGCGCGACCCACTTGGCCACCTGGGCCGAGAGCCTGTGCCGCCGGAGCTCCAGCGCCTCACCTTCGCGAATCCCGCATGCGCTTCGCAGCGCCTGCGCCAGCATTCCCATGGGCGACCCCGCCCGCAGCGGGTCACCGCGCGCCACCCAGATCGACACCTCTTCGACGCGCCCCCTGACATCCTGCACGAACTCCTGCGCCAGCCGCGACTTGCCGACTCCCGGCGGCGCCACGATCAGCGCGGCTTGCGCCGTGCCTTCTTCCACAGTCTCGGTGAACAGCGCCCGCAGCGTGCCAAGCTCGTGATCGCGGCCCACGCAGGGCGTGGCCTTGCCCAGGAGCAGCCGCGCGCCCTCTGCGAGCACCCGCTCTCCACGCAACGCGAAGCATCCATCCTCCTGTACATCGAAGCGAGCGTCCAGGAGCCCCGCGACCATCTCGTCGATCACCACCACGCCTTCCGGTGCAGCGTCGCGCGCCTTGGTATCCAGGAGCCGCGCTGCCCGGTCGATCGCCCGCCCCCAGGACCGCGCCCCGCGCTCGCCGCGCCCCATGGACAGCACCACGCGGCGCCCTCCGGCACGCGCGCGCAGCGAGAGCGCGCACCGCGCCGCCTGCGCGCAGAGATCGGTCGCCAGGCCCGCTCCCTCCAGCATCACCACCACCGAGCCGTCGAGCAGGCGCTCGCTCATGCCGCCATGCACCTCGGCCTCGCGCAGCATCATCATATCGTCAGAGGCCACAGCCACGGTTGAAGCATCATCGAGCGGCTTCGTCTCGGCATTCGCAGCTGCGCTCACCAGGATCACCGCCACCGAGCGCTGCTCATCGCGTGTCAACGACGACGCCCGGATCGAGGCTCCGAAGGCAACCGCTGGAGCGCATGCAGCGCCGTCGCTGCTGCCTGGCCATCAATCGGCCGCTCTTCTCGTTGCTTGGACAGCATCCTTCGCAAAAGCTCGTCAAGCAGCTCCGGGATCGCGGGCCGCACGCTCCGCGCCCTCCGCGTCTCCTCGAGGAGCACCTTGGTCAGGATCGCCGCCACGTGCTGACCGCCAAACGCAGGTTCGCCCGTCAGACACTCGAAGAGCACACAGCCAAGGGAGAACACGTCCGCGCGCGCATCGATACTCGCCTCACCGCGTGCTTGCTCGGGCGCCATGTACCCTGGCGTGCCGATCAGCATTCCCGAGCGCGTCATCCGCGTCGCGTGCCCGAGCCACGCGATGTCGCACGGGGCGATTATTCGCCCACCGAGCCGAGCGTGTAAAGCCTTAATGCCAGGCGCGGAGCCGCGTCGAGAAGCGCGATCGCTTGCAATGACACCGCGGCCCGGGGGGACTCGCGGCGGCTGCGCGACGCACGACCACGGCGCAGGCGCAGGCGCAGGCGCAGGCGCAGCGTAGAGTAGAGTAGAGTACGGCGTGCCGGTGATGGATTCGCACGAGCTCGGCGTCGCGCTGTACGAAGTTTTGAGCCGCTGCCTGGCTTTGGGGGGCGATGTGAGATTACAGTCTCCAGGCGCGCTTCGGCGATCGCCGGACGGCTCGGGGCCACGCGCGATCGACTGGACGCTCCAACCCGAAATCCGCTGCCACGCGGTTCCACGTCGTTCCCGATCGCCTGGGACGCAGCGCCGGACTTCACGGCATGAGTCGTTCGATTCATCGGGTTGCGCGTGCGCCGCGCGTCCGGAGCCTGCGCTGATAGGCCCCGCAGAGCAGGCGCCTCAGGTGCGCGTCATGGGTTCACGACGGACGCTTCGAACGCGGTCGTGGCGCTCTCGTGCCTCCACTGGAGGCGCGCCTTGTCGCTCGCTTGAAGGAACGACTCGCACGCCGCGGAGGGCGTCGCCCCGGGCGAGTCCGAGGCGCACTCGTCCACGAGCGCGGTGAAGTCGTCGCGCGTCTTCCAGAGGCTCTCGCCGGCCAGGAAGGCGTGCTCCAGGCTGGTCCTGGCGAGCTTCTTGAGCTCGGGATACGTGAGCCCGTGCTCCTCGACGGCGCGGGTGTACTCGTGGGTGATGTCGATGCGCAGGATGCCTTGATCGTCCGTCGACAGCGCCACCGGTACGCCCTTCGCCATGTACCGCTTCAGCGGGTGCTCGCTGCCCTCCACGTCGAGCAGGGCGTCGTTGGAGGTCAAGCAGATCTCGACCATGACGCCCATGCGCGCCATGTCGGACAAGAGGTCGTCCGCGCCGTCGCCGGCCATCTCGCCGAGCGCGTCGACCCCGTGGCCGATGCGCTCCGCGCCCGCGATCTCCACGGCGTTCCGGATATGATAGTCGAGCTCCAGCTGTCCCTCCGGCGTCATCGGGAGCACCTCGGGGATGAGCTCTCCCGCGTGAAGCCCGACGTGGACCGGCTTCCGGGTGGCGTCCTCCTCGTTGAAGCGATCGAGCACGTTCAGCGCCATCATCTCGTCATTGTAGTAGCGCAGGGAGTTCGCGTTCTCCTCGGGCGAGACCAGGTTCACCCCGACGATCTGCGGGACGACCTGGGCGAGCTCGAAGGCGAAGACCCATTGCCCGAAGACGTGCGCGCGGGGCCGGGTCCGGTTGGCCGCGACGAGGAAGCGGACGTCGACGTTGCACCCCGGGTCGGCCGCCGCGGTGCCGCAGCCGAGCAGCACGTCGGAGCCCGAGAGCGCGCTCTCGATGCTCACCTTCGCGGCGTCGATGGCCGGCCCGAACCCGGGATCCGCGATGATGTCGGCGCGCTTCTCCAGGAGGTACGGCTCGTCCCATTCGTCGTCCGGCAGCATCGTGCCCTCCGCGATGGTGCCCGCCGTGCCGGAGCCGAAGCCCTGCATGAGCTCGATGTACACCTGGTTGTTCGTCCCGGCCGTGGAGCGGATCTGCGCCACCATGTCGTCGCCCCGCGCGTCGATGAGGACCCCTCCGAACTTGCCGAAGGAGTCGAAGAAGTGCTGGTGGCCTTCGAGGAGCGTGCCCATGAAATCCTCCATGGACCATGCCTGGACGATGCTGTCGTACAGGGCCGGATCCGCGAGCGCGTCCAGGATGGGCACGCTGCCGTCCGTGCAGGGGCCCGACGAGGCCACGAAGGTCGTCGTGTTGATGCAGGCCCCGTCGGCGGCGCCCCACGCGATCATGCTCTCCGGGGTGACGGCGCCCGAGGTGTGGCTGTGGAGATCACCTCCCTTGGGCATGGCCAGCACGAACGCTCGGACCGCGTCGTGATCGCCGCGGATCTCCTCGAGCTTCGCGGCCACCTGCTCCTCGGCCGTTTCGCCCGGACCGCCGCCAGCGCCGCCGGTACCGCCGGTGCCGCCGTCGCCGGTGCCGCCGGTGCCGCCGGTGCCGCCGGTGCCGCCGTCGCCAGCGCCTCCCTCGCCACCAGCGCCGCCGGTGCCGCCGGCGCCGCCGGCGCCGCCGTCTGAGTCATCCCCGCAGGCGGGGACGCCGAGAAGAAGGCCGAAGAGGAGTGGAACGAGGTGTCGGCTATACATTCTGGTCCTCCGATGCCTATGAAAAGGCAAACACGATGTGAATGAGGTAGGGGCCAGCGCCCGGGACCGGCCTGGCAAGGCGTCAAACCTTCCGGCGTCGCACCCGGAACGAAGACCGGGCCCCTGCGAGCCGAGGCGGACCGATTACAACAGCGCGTCGGCGCTGCCTATAGGACCTTGGTCCTACTTCTCGCCGCGCGGGCTGCGCGGTGGATCCGGGAGGTGCGCGGCCTGGCCGAGGAGCTCCGGGTCCACGAGCTCGGCGCGCGGCTCGGCGCGCCGGAGCGCGCCCGGCCCTCGGCCTTGGCGGATGGGGGTGATGGACGCTGACGGCGGCAACGGCCGAGCGTCAGCCCGGCGTGAACTCGATTTCGTACCGGGTGACGCTCCCGCCCGCGCGCTTCGCCTCGGCCTCGTCGAGGATCCGGTACCTGGGCTTCTGTCGCGAGAACGCGCGCGCGATCCCCGCCACGACGCCTTCGTTGACGTAGCAGGGGTAGGGCGTGTCGTCGGCGAGCACGATGCACGTCGAGGTCTCGCGCTCGACGCGCCAGCAGCCCGCGAGCCACCGGGGCGCCCTCATGTGCGACTCGAAGTACGCCACCTCCGTGAAGCGCAGGGCGTCGGCGACCGTGCGGACCTGGAGGGGCCACGGCATGGTCTCATAGATCTTCTCCCCCGCGTGCTTCGCGACGCCCTTGCCGATGCTCACCTCGAGCAGATAGAAGGCGGCGACGAGCTTCCACATGGGCCAGTCGGTCCCCTCGACGTACTTCAGGCGCTTGAAGAGCCCGGTGATGAGGCCCGGGAAGACATCGAATCCGCTCCGGAAGATCTGCGCGTTTCGCGGCGACGCCAGCACGCTCGCCGGCAATCGATCGCGAAACTGCGGCGGGAGCGCGTCATAGATCCCAGGGCACTCGGACTCCATCACCCGCCGGGTGACATGCTGGACGCTCGCCCTGGCGCTGAGAGGCGGCCCTGCCGGATGCTCGAAGAGCTGCCCGCTCGGCGCCGCCGCGCCGTCGTGACGGACGCCGTGCCCCACGAGGTGGGTCCCATGCGCCAGCTTGCGCTTGCAGTAGGGACAGCCGCTCAGCTCCAGCGTCCGCATCATGGCACGTTCCTCGAGCTCGGGTCTGATGGTGCCAGGATCATGCCCGTACCGCGAAGCACCACGCGTACCGAGGGAGCTCGCCAGGCCCAGCACCGCAAACGTCGCGGAAACGCGCAGGCTGGATGGCGATGTGAGGCCCCGGGGCCCTGCTCCAGGGCGCTCCGGTGCCTGATCGAGCATGCAGCAGGTGCTTGCTCGAGCAGGCACCCACGCCGCCTCCGCGCCGAGCAGCTGGGGCCGCGCGCGCGGCACGGCGGACGATTTCGTGCTCGCCATCGCCCGTCATCGCCGTGCGCGCGCTCCTCGCGCGGATTCGCGCGGATCGGCGCGGATTGTTCGACCGCCGGTCAGCTGCTATCGCGCGGTGCCCTAACACACGGCGCGCGACGAGCGCAATGGGACCAAGGTCCCATGGAAAAGTCCCGGCGCTCGCGGGTATCCACGGCGTGCTTCCCGGCGGCGCGCGGGCAGCGCGCCTCGCCGGTCGTCGCCTTGCGTCCCGGGCGAATGCGAGGTCGACGGAATGACGTTTTAACAAAGAACCCCGATCGACGGATCGCGGAGCGGGGCAGACATGACGGCAACGAGCAACGCGCAGCACTTTCTCCGGGTTCCTCTCCGGCTACAGGCCATGTGCCTGGACGACGGCGACGACGACGCGGCCAGGGACCGGAGGCGTGTGGTCCGGGCCATGGCGGACTACCGCCGGCTGCCGTTCCGGGCCGGAGGGGTCGACTACGACGACAACCCCAACCTGAGCGAGCACCTCCTCGCGCCGCCGTTCTCGCGGGACCTGCCGCTCCTGCCCGGCATCCACCTGCACTGGCTCCTGCCGGACGCCCTCGCCCGGGGGGAGCACGAGGCGCAGGGGACGCGGTTCCCCGAGGTGCCGAACCGCTGGCTCGTCCTGCGCAGCGGCGGGGGGAAGCCGGAGCGGCAGTGGGTGGTGGAGAGCGATTACCTCTATCCGGAGGGCTGGGGCGACGACATCGAGAGCGAGGGGGAGGCGCCGGTCAACGTGATGGCCGTGCCCGATCCGGCGCCGGGAGAGGGGTATCGCTATCGCTTCCTCGGGCGCGCCCTGCCGCTCGCGGAGTGGCGCACCACGCACGCGGATCCGAAGAACGAGCACCTCGCGGCGCTCACCGCCGTCGGGCCCGAGACGGAGGTCGCGGTCCTCGATCCGGTGCGGGCGACGTTCGCGTCGTTCTACCCGAACTGCCGCACCGTGTTCGGGTTCCGGGACGCGGACTTCCCGACGCGCACGCCGCCTTCGGGGCTGCGCTACGACGTCATCGGCTGGTACGGCGACCCGCGGCGCGACTGCCTGGCCCCGCTGCTCGCCGCGGCTGACACGCCGGCGAAGCTGAAGGCGCTGCTCGAGGAGAAGCTCGAGTGGACGCTCGCGGCGGCCCCGCCGGGCGAGGCGCTGCCGCAGGCGACGCTCTTCCACGCGCGGCTCACGTTCGCGCCGGGCGCGCGCGCGGCGCGGGATGTCGTCCGCGACCTGCCCCCGCCGCAGCTCGCCGTGGGGCAGACCGAGACGGAGGCGCTGGCCGCCTACCTGGCGTACCTGCACGCCCCCGAGACCAACGAGGAGGCCCTCGAGAAGCGCCGCCTCATCGAGGACCAGCTCGAGGCGCTGCAGCTCGCGGACCGGCTGGAGGGGCACCGGCTCGACCTCGACGCGATCCTCTACGAGGCGCGCCACGAGCGGGGGTTCGCCTCGCACGCGGCCGGCGTCCGGTGGGCGGTGCAGCCGGAGACCGAGGGCGCGGGGGACCTGTTCGCGCGGCTGCGCCGGGCGCCGGCGCGCGCGGCGCGGACGCAGCCGCCCGAATGGGCGGGCCTGCTCGAGGCGCTGAACACGCTCCAGGACGAGCACCAGCGCGCGCTCGACGAGCTCGAGCACCTGCGCCAGCGGATGTACGTCCGCTGGCACGCCCTCGTGAACGCGAGGGAGGTCGTGGGCGTCAACTTCTTCGAGGGCTACGTCGTGCCCGTGCGGCGCCGGCGCACCTCCCTGGGGCAGCTGGCGCTCGAGCAGGACGAGGCGACCGGCGGTTTCCGCGCCCGCGTCGAGCCCGTGGTCCACCGGATCGTCTCCCGCCTGAGCAGCTACTACGCCGACTACGTGGCGAGCCTCAACGCGGGGGCCCCCTTCGATCTGGACGAGTCGGGCGACGATTACTGGGTCTGGCCCGTCGAGTTCCCCAACTGCATCGACGAGGCGTTCAGGCTGTCCGCCGATCACACGGTCGCGGTGCTGCAGAGGGACGAGGCGTGGGAGATCCACGACCGCGGCGTCGTCTATCCCGTGCGCGCGGACGCCGAGGGGCTCCTGCTGGAGATCCCGCCGCCTTCGTCGTCGATCGCGGGGCGGCTCGCGGCGGCGCTCGAGGCGCTGCAATCGGCCGTGCTGGCGTACAACGCGACCGAGGCGGGGGCGGCCGCGCCGTTCGCCGTGCGCACGCTGCCGGCGGCGCCTTATTACGAGCCGGCCGATCCGGTCCTGCTCATCACGGGCGAGGCGGCGGCGGGCGCGATCTGGAAGGGCGGCGCAGACGAGGACCTGCTCCCGTGCGACCGCGTGGACGCGGCGCTCGACCTCGCGGCGCTGCCGGACGCCACCGTCGCCGCCTTGCAGGCCTACCTCGCGGGGCTCGGCGCGGACGAGGGGAGCGTCTGGGCGGAGCCGCCGTGGAACCCGTTCCTGATGCACTGGTCCTTCCACGTCGCCTCCTGCGGCCGCGACGAGAACGGCGACTACGACCCCGAGCTCGTGCGCACGCACTACAAGCTCGACACGCAGGCGGTGGATCACGCCCTCCTGCCGGGGCAGGAGGACAGCTTCTCGTCGATGGTCAGCAGCTACACGGGCGTCAGCCTGCTGACGCCGTCGGCGGGCCTGGAGGTGCGCGAGCGCCTCGTCCACTACCTCGAGCACGGCGTCTTGCAGGACTACTACGAGGAGCACGGCGTCCCCGACGACGAGCGAGGCAAGGGCTACCTCGAGCAGCACTTCGCCGAGATCAAGGCGTGGTACCTCGGGCAGACGACGCCGGCGCCGGGGATCGAGGACCCCGTGTTCACCGCGCTCTGGGCCTACGAGGAGCTGGAGCGGGCGCCGTGCCTGGCCCAGTCGCTCGGCAACTTCAACAAGGTGCTGCTCCTCCGCGAGCCGACGATGCAGCTCGGGATCGCCTTGCCCACGGCCCGCGACGACTCGGAGGACCTTTTCTACACGGACACGGCGCGCGACGTGATGGGCCGCAGCATCCAGCGCCGGCCGCTCGCGTTCGACCGCTTCAACCCGCTGCGCGCCGGGGCCATGTCGATCACCGGCCTCAAGCTGGTGGACACGTTCGGGCAGGCGAAGGACGTGGTCGACCTCGAGTCGTCCGCCGACGCGAAGGTCATCACCACGACCGACCAGACACCGTCCGAGGGGCTCCTCTACCACGTCCTGCTCACGCCCCGGCTCTCGCAGCCGGCGCGCCTGCGCTTCGAGTGGCTGCCGGCGGAGCCGCTGGAGGGCGCGCGCCAGCGCACGAGCGAGCACCCGGACACCAATCCAGTCTGCGGCTTCCTGCTGGTCAACACCCTCGACGGCGCGCTCGCGGTCTACGACAAGGAGGGCCGCGCGCTCGGCGCGCTCGACCGCGGCAACACGTGGCGCACCGCGCCGGAGAGCGGCGGCCGGGTGCGGACGGACGCGCGCGGCGACTTCCAGCTCCCGAACGCCCACCTCGATCGGGTGGTCAAGCACGTGCGCGCAGAGGGCCCGGACTTCCTGCGCCTCTTCCTCTCGGCGCAGCGGACGGCGCTCGACACCATCGATCCCGAGGCGAACGCCGCGAACCCGGGCCGGGCGCTGCTCGTGGCGCGGCCCGTGGCGGTGGTGCGGGCCGCGTTCGCCCTGGAGCTCCAGGGCCCGCCGGCCTTCGATCCGAGCGCGGTGGCCGACGTGACGGGCGAGGGCACGACCACGACCCGCGGGCTGGAGCAGGTGAAGATCCCCGTGCGTCTCGGCGAGTTCGCGCAGCTCGACGACGGCCTCGTGGGCTACTTCCTGGAGCAGGACGACGGGTCGTACGCGGACGGGGTGTTCTACTCGCCGCAGCTCCGCGCGATCGGGCACGACAAGATCCGCACCTACGCCGACGGATCGCTGCATGTCGAGCGGACGCCCGACGGGCCGGAGCAGCGCGTGACGCTGCTGCTCGACCCGGGGGGCCAGGTGCACGCGACCACGGGCGTGCTGCCGAGCTCGCAGCTCCGCCTGGCGCCGGCGCACTACCGCGAGGCCCTCGACGCGATGGAGGTCAGCTTCCTGACGGCGCCGCTGCTCACGGACCGGGGGGCGCTCCGGCTGGAGGTGCCGCGGCAGCCGGGGCACGTGTGGTCGTGGGTGACGCAGGAGGCCGGCGGCGGCTGGGCCGAGACGAGCGAGCTCGCGCCGCCGAACCCGCGCGCCGCGTTCGCCGCGCCGCAGGAGCTCCGCGAGGGCTGGCTGATGCTGCGGCGCACCGAGGGATCGGGCGGTTGAGGCGATCTCGACGTCATCATCGAGCATCGACCCCACCTGGCGAACCCAGAGAGGGGCTCTAGCGGGTGCGGCTCGTGGCGAGCGAGTGAGGGGCCGCGCGGCCTTTGGTGGAGAGGGAAGACATCATGACGGAAGAGACCAATAAGAAGATGCCATTCGGGTTCGAGGTCAGCTACGAGCTGTTCAACGCGCGCGGCGAGCGGCTGCGGGACACGCTGCTCCTCGAGAACCCGGGCGCCGGCCACACGCTCCGGCTCGACATCGAAAACCTCCTGACCGACGAGGCGATCGTCCTGCGCCAGCGGCCGACCGCGGGCGAGGTGCTGGGCGCGCATCACTTCCGGCTGCGCTTCGCGGCGGGCGCGCTGGCCGCGCGGGAGACACGCGTGGTGGGGGCGGACTGGGACATCCGGCGCGTCGACCGCGAGGACGGCGCGACGGACGTGTACCTGGCCTGGCGCAGCCCGGACGTCCGGATCGCGCCGGGAGACCGGCTGATGCTGCTGGTCCAGGGACTGTACGCGGCCCCCGACGCCGGTACGGAGGTGATCGTGGACCTCTCCTGGCCGGCGCTCGTCGTGCCGGAGGGCCCGGACGATCCCAACGTCTTCCACCTCGTCCCGCCCGAGGGCAGCGCGGGCTCGGACTGCTCCCTGGCCCAGCAGCTCGCCCTCGGCGTGCGCGACCGGCGAGGGAGGCCGGACATCCCGCTTCGGGCGCGCTTCGAGGGGTCCAATCAGGTGATCAACATCGCCACGACCCCGAACACCACGCTGACCCTTCGTCTGGTCAACAGCGCTTCGCCGCAAAGCCAGGAGATCCTCCGCTTCCACCGCGACCCGAGCGATCCCGCGAAGAGCTCCCGCCTGGTCGTGGCGCTGCCCGTGGAGACCGCCGAGGCGCAGCCATGGGCGCTTGGTTACAAGTCTTTTCTAGAACGTACGAAGATCACGCTCGCCGACTGGACGGTCTCCGGGCCCACGCTGAACGCTGACGGCGACCTGCTCGAGTGGGAGCTCACCCCCACGAAGGACGTGACGATCGCGCCGCGGGAGTCCCTCACGCTGACGCTGAGCGACATGGCGACGACTCACCCGAGCGGGACGGCGTACCTCGAGCTCCGCTACAGCGCCGTTCCCGGCTACTCGGACGGGGAGATCCTCTGCCCGGTCGAGAAGTCGCCGATCCACTTCGGTCGGGTCGGCACCTACACGAATGTCGGGATCGGACATGCCGAGCCATCCGCTTCGCTCCACCTGCACAGGGGCGACATGATGATCGACACCGGTGAGATCCAGCATGGCAACTGGTTCATGTTCCGGGCCTTCCAAAAGACCCACGATGACAACCCCGTCGCGCAGTTCTCCCACCAAGATGCTCTTCTGATGACGCTGTCTCGCCTCGGAAAGTTGCGCTTGCACGCGCCCTACGCGGAGCTCCACGGCGCGCACGCGCTCACGTTCCGTGCCGACGTGGAGGAGGGCGACACCGTGGCCCGCTTCCTCAAGCAGAACGAAGCGGTTCCCCTGATGGAGCTGCTCGGCGACGGCACGTTGCGCCTCCTGCGCGGCAGGTTCAAGGACGATACCGGCTTCGTGGTCCCGGTGGGCACCGTCGTCGCCTACGCCGGCACCGCGCCTCCCGCCCCCGAGGGATGGCTGATGTGCGACGGGGCCGAGCATGACAGCAAGGACCACCAGGAGCTGTCTGACCTCCTCGGCACCACCTATGGCGACGCCGGGGAGGGCAAGTTCCGTGTCCCCGACCTGAGCACCAGCGCTCCGGCGCAGTCGAGCCAGCTCCTCCACTACATCATCAAGGCCTGACCCCAAGCCGGCAACCCAAGGAATAGGGAACGACGATGACGCCACAGACTGAAAAGAAGATGCCGTTCGGGTTCAAGGTCAGCTACGAGCTGTTCAACGCCCGCGGCGAGCGCCTGGAGAACGTGCTGCTCATCGAGAAGCTCGGCTCCGGCCATGCGCTCCAGCTCGACATCCTCAACATCCTGACCGACGTGACGATCCTCCTGCGCCAGCGGCCGTCCGCGGGCGAGGGGGGAGGCGCGCACCATTTCCGGCTGCGCTTCCCGGCGGGCGCGCTGGCCTCGCGGGAGACGCGCGTGGAGGGGGCGGACTGGGACGTCAAACGCGTCGACCGCCAGGACGGCACGACGGACCTGTACCTGGCCTGGTGCAGCCCGGACGTCCAGATCGCGCCGGGAGACGGGCTGGTGGTGCTGCTCCAGGGCGTGTCCGCGACGCCCGACGCCGGCGCCGAGGTGGTCCTGGGCCTCTCCTGGCCGAAGCCCAACGTGGTGGAGAGCTTCGACGCTGCCAATGTGTTCCCCCTCAACCTGCGCGGTCCCGGGCAGGGCGGGGACTACCTCCTGGAAGAGACGCTCCACCTCGGGGTGCGCGACCGGCGGGGGAGGCCGGACATCCCGCTGCGGGTGCGCTTCGACGGGCCGAGCCGGGTCCTCAACGTGGACAACCAGACGAACACGTTGACCCTGCGCCTCGTGAACAGCGCCTCGCCGAGGAGCCAGCAGAAGCTGCGCTTCGTCTACGACGCCAACCAGCCGGAGCGGACATCCCGCCTCGTGGTGGCGCTGCCCGTGGGGACCCCGGCGGCGCAGCCGTGGGCGCTCGGCACCAAGGATCAGGTGAACGGCGTGTCGATCGCGCTCGCCGGCTGGACGGCCTCGGGTCCCACGGAGAGCGCCGACGGCGACCTGCTGGAGTGGGTGCTCACCCCCGGGAGCGCCGTGGAGCTCGCGCCGCAGGAGTCGCTCACGCTGACGCTGAGCAACCTCGCGACGCTGCACCCGAGCGGGACGGCGGACCTCGAGCTCCGCTACAGCGCCGTGCCCGGCTACTGGGACGGGGAGATCCTGTGCCCGGTCGAGAAGGCGCCGCTCGTCTTCGGCCGGGGGGACGAGCGCGACCGCATCGGGATCGGGGGGAACGTGCCGGACGCCAGGCTCCACGTGCGCAACGGAGACCTGCTGCTCGACAGCGGCCAGCTCCAGAACACGGGTCCGCTCAGGTTCCGGTCCGATACGAATGGGACCGGGGAAAGCCAGGTCGCGCAGTTCTTCAAGAAAGACGAGGAACAGCCCCTGATGGAGCTGCTCAGCGACGGCAAGATGCGCCTCGGCGTCGGCACGACGGCCCCCGGCAAGCTGACCATCCACGGCACCAGCGGCGTCAGCAACGAGCCCGTCCTGTGGGCCGACGCCCGCACCGGATCCCTGGCCAGGGTCGAGCTCCCCGGGGACGTCCAGCTGCGCGAGCGCGCCACGAGCAACCTGGCCTATCTTCAGGCATACGACGACAGCTCGACGCGCGACATCGGGCTCGTCCTTCGCACCCAGAAAGGAAGCCAGCGCGTCGATGCGCTGCGCCTCACCCCCGAGGGGAGGGCCAAGGACAGGACCGGCTTCCTGGTCCCGGTGGGCACCATCGTCGCTTACGGCGGCAGCGCGGCCCCCGAGGGATGGATCGTGTGTGATGGAAGGTCGGTGTCGAGCACGGAGTACGCAGAGCTGTTTGCCGTCCTAGGCACCAAGTATGGCGGCTCCGGGTCGAGCTTCAATGTCCCCGACCTGAAGACTCGAGTCCCGGTCGGGGTCGGCTCAGGCTTCGCGCTGGCAGCGAGCGGGGGATCGGCCACGCATACCCTGACCATCGACGAGATGCCGGTCCACAACCACGGGGTGAATGACCCTGGTCATTCTCATCGGAGCCCTGTCTATCATGGGAGCGGTGACGATAACAGGCACTCAGATGGCGATGAAGGCGACCGTGACGGGTGGAGCCCGACAGAGAGCTCAACAACGGGAATATCGATCCAGAACTCCGGCGGAGGGCGGGCCCACAACAACATGCCGCCATACCTGGTCGTCAACTACATCATCAAATACTGACCCCCAGCCAGCGGACCCAGGAGGCGGACCATGGCCCTCGATATCGTGATCGGCGAAGACGATCTCGCCAGCATCCGGACGCTGCGCGAGGCGCTGTACGCCCAGTTCCAGGTGGACTTCTTCCCCGGCTTCCTGGGCACCCTCGACGAGCAGCTCCCGCTCCAGAGCGCGACGTTCTACGCCAACACCCAGAAGAACCAGTACGAGATCGCCTTCGCGATCGGCATCAAGGTCTCCGAGGACAACGAGGGCGAGGCCCAGCACCTGATCCTCGGGATGAACATCGTGATCAAGCCGGACAAGAACACCGGAGGGAAGCGCCTCGCCGAGTACGGGGGCAAGATCGACGTCCCGGTCTCGGACGACGTCCGGATCGCGTTCGAGGGGCAGTTCACGAGCAAGATGGGCGACATGTACGTCGCCCAGCTCAACGTCACCGGCGAGCCGGCCATCCCCCTGCACGCCCTGTTCGGCGGCGTCGCGCCGGGCCTCGCCGCGCTGATCCCGGAGGAGCTCGCGATCCCGCTCGGGGGCAACGTCGTCGCGGTCCTCTCGGGGCGCGCCGGCAGCGGCCTGGGGAGCAGGATCCTCGTGGGCGTGGGCTTCCACGCCGGCGTGAACCTCGGGCAGCTGCCGCTCGTGGGCCTGTACTTCGAGGACGGGAAGGCGCAGGCCGACTTCACGCTCGAGCTGCTCGCGACGACGCACGACTTCACGCACAAGGAGCTCAAGGCGCTGAACGGGGTGCTGGAGGAGCTGAGCTCGCCGTTCCTCATCCGGCCGTCGAGCTCCAGCGCGCAGGACCTCACGCGCGGGGCGCACCTCGTCGGGTACGCCGCCTTCGGGGACATCCGACAGACGTGGTACACGCCGCTCCGGCCGCGCTCGGGATCGTCGAACCCGTTCCTCGCGGCGTCCGCGCGGTCGGCCGGGCGCGCGGCGCGGAGCGCGCCGGAAGACGCCCTCGTCACCGTCGGCCAGAACGGCGCCTGGATCGACGTGCAGCGCGCCGTGGGCCCGGTGCACTTCGCGCGGCTCGGCCTGACGTACAGCGACGGGGCCGCGGAGCTCGTCCCGGAGATCGTCCTCTCGGTGGGCCCCCTCCGCCTGCTGCTGAACGGCGTCTCGGTGCGCCTCCCGCTGCCCGGGGGCGACCCGGAGCTCCGCCTCGACGGCTTCGGCCTCGCCTACGAGAACGACGCGCTGCGCGTCGGCGGCGCGTTCCTGCGCAGCGAGCGCGACGGCTTCGAGGAGTACGCCGGCATGGCCGCGCTGGAGCTCCGCCTGAAGGCGAGCGGCGGCAAGCCGCCCGCGTCGATCGGCCTCGCGGCGATCGGGGCCTATGCCTACGTCGAGGACCGGCCGTCGCTGTTCCTGTACGCGACGCTCAAGTACCCGCTCGGCGGCCCGCCGTTCTTCTTCGTGACCGGCCTGTCGGCCGGCTTCGGCTACGGGCGCTCGCTCGAGGACCCGCGGCTGGAGGACGTCGCGCGCTTCCCGCTGGTGGCCCAGGCGATGGACGGCTCCGGCGACGACGACACGGACGACCCCGGCGTGGTCGCCGCGGGCCAGCTCCGCGAGCTCTCCCGGTACATCAAGATCGCCCCGGACGCGGGCTTCCTGGCGATCGGGGTCAAGTTCACCTCGTTCAAGATGCTCGAGGGGTTCGCGCTGCTGACGGCGGAGCTCGGCGACCGCTTCGAGCTCGGCCTGCTCGGCCTGACGCGGCTGGAGGTGCCGTTCGGCGTCCCGGAGCCCCTCGTCGTGATGGAGACGGCGTTGCAAGCGCGCTTCGCCCCGTCTGAGGGGACCCTCCTCGTGCAGGGGCAGCTCACGGACGCGTCGTACCTGCTGTCGCCGTCGTGCCGGCTGACGGGCGGGTTCGCCTTCGCCACCTGGTTTGCCGGCGAGAGGGCCGGCGACTTCGTGTTCACGATCGGCGGCTACCACCCGTCGTTCAAGGTCCCGAAGCACTATCCCACCGTGCCGCGCGTCGGCTTCGACCTGAGGCTCGGGAGCACGCTGTCGCTCCGGGGCGAGGCCTACATGGCGCTGTGCGCCCACGCGGTGATGGCGGGCGGCAGCTTCGCGGCCGACTTCGAGGCCGGGCCCGCCTGGGCGTCCTTCCGCCTGGGCGCCGACTTCCTCATCTGCTGGAAGCCGTACTGCTACGACGTGCACCTGCGCCAGCACTTCAAGTTCGGTCTGGGCCCCCTGTCGGCCAGCCTGGGCGCCGAGCTGCACGTCTGGGGCCCGGACCTCGGCGGCTACGCCAAGCTCAAGGTCTTCCTGTTCTCGGTGACGGTCAGGTTCGGCAACCGGGACGCGTTCGGGCCGACGCCCATCGGCTGGGGCGAGTTCCGCGCGTCGCTCCTGCCCGCGGACGAGGAGATCTGCAGCGTCGCGGTGGCCGAGGGCCTGATGCGGCAGGTCAAGACGGTCACGGGCGAGGCGCTGTGGGTGGTCAACCCGAAGGAGGTCGCGCTCACGACCGACTCGGTGATCCCGATCAAGGAGGCCTACCACCCGGGGGTGAGCTCGCCGGCGAGGGGCAACGCCGGGTTCGGGGTGGCGCCCATGGGCGTGACGGCGGGCAACCTCCGGAGCGAGCTCCGCGTCTCCATCTGGCGCGACGGGGTGGACGTGGAGCGCGACAAGTTCAGGCTCACCGCCCTGCAGCGGAGGGCGCCCGCCGCGGTGTGGGGGGAGCCGCGGATGAACGGCGACCGGCTGCGTTTCCCCGACGTCAACGGGACCCCGTTCGTGGAGGGCGCGCTGAGCGGCCTGCGCATCGAGCCCGCGCAGCCGCCGAAGGGCGGGGACACCGACGACGTGGCCGTGAGGCTCCTGCTGTTCGAGCCGGGCGACGCCCTCGGCGCCCACGCCTTCGCGGCGCTGCCCGCGTTCCGCGCGGCCGCGGGGGACGATGCCGCGCGGCGCGCGGCGATCCAGGGCTCGATCGCGGGTCACGCAGGCAGGGACGCGCTGCTCGCCGCGCTGGGCTTCGACCCGGCCGCGGACGTGGCGCTGGACGCGGGCGTCGCGGACACCTTCGTGTTCGCCCCCCAGGTGAAGGACACGAGCGCCGCCGCGTAGGCGGCGCCCACCACGGATGCACGAGGGAGAGCCATGCCGTCTGTCAATTTGCGCGCGTTGCGGGGGTCGGGGCTGCGCGTCCGCGGGTCGCTCCGGACGCCGAGCGAGGACGGGACGATCGAGTTCCTGGAGTTCCACCAGCCGGCGCTGGAGAGCGGGACGTACAAGGTCGAGATCCAGCAGACCCTCGAGGCCGACGGGAAGATCCCGAGGCAGGTCTTCACCAAGCGGCTCAGCTTCGCGGTCCTGGGGGAGCGCTTCGGCCCGCTCGGGCCGGAGGACATCGTCGCGATGTTCCCTCCGCCCGGCAGCGTGGGGGAGCACGCGAACGTGCTCCCGCACATCACGCTGAGCCGCAGCACGCTCCCCTGGGAGCGCCTGCCGGGCCTCGTGGACGAGAACCGCTCCTGGATGGCGCTGCTCCTGTTCCGCGCGTCGGACTTCGTCGACCAGGGCGTGGAGAAGCCGCGGGTGCAGACCCTCACGCTGGGCGAGCTCGTGAAGACGCCCGCGGCGACGGCGCGTTTCCCCGAGGGGGTGGCCCTGGAGGAGGGACAGCAGGCGTCGGACGAGGTCACGGTGGTCGACGTGCAGTGGAAGACGCTGCAGCACCTGCTGCCGACCGCGGCGGAGCTCGCGCTGCTCGCGCACGCCCACCAGCGCAAGGACGGCAACGCGGTGCCCGAGGGGGACCTCGACGCGACGGTGGTCTGCAATCGCCTTCCCGAGCCGAACGGCACGAGCACCGTGCACCTGGTCTCGCTGGAGAAGTGTTATCCGAACGGGGTCTTCCATGCTCAGGGCGCCGGGCCGGACGAATGGATCCGGCTGGTGAGCCTCGCGAGCTGGACGTTCGACAGCGTGGACCCGGAGCAGAGCTTCAGCGAGCTGCTCAAGGGGCTCGACCGGGCGCCGGCCGAGCTGCGGGCGCCTGTGCCGGAGGCGCTGCCGCTGGCGAGCCCGGCGGCGCCGTACCTCGAGCAGGGCTACGTGCCGCTGCCGCACCGGATGCGCCGGGGGAGCAAGAGCGTGTCGTTCTACCGGGGGCCGTTCGCGCCCGGGATCGGCGCGGAGGAGGTGAAGCTGCCGGCCGAGTGCGCGGACGAGCTCGTGCGTTACGACCCGGACACGGGCATGTTCGACGTGTCGTACGCGGCCGCGTGGGAGCTCGGGCGGCTGCGGACGCTGGCGAACACGCGCGTGGCGCTGGAGCTGCTCCGCTGGACGCGCGAGAGCGCGCAGCAGCGGCACGCGATGCGGCAGCGGGCGGCGCGGCGGCTGCCGCTGCGGCAAACGCGGTCGGAGCCGGTGGAGATGCCGGAGGCCGTGGCCGAGTGGTTCGCCGACCTGGAGCACCTGGTGGGGCTCCCGTTCAGCTACCTGGTGCCGGACGAGCGCCTGCTGCCCGTCGAGGGGCTGCGGTTCTTCTGCGTGGACCCGGCCTGGGTGGAGTGCCTGCTCGACGGGGCGCGCAGCGTGGGCCGGGTGACGAACGCGGATCTCGAGCACGCGCGCACGGTGCGGGCGAGCCGGTCGGAGGGGCCGCAGCGGGTGAGCGGGTTCCTGATGCGGTCGAGCGTGGTCTCGGGCTGGCCGGGCCTGGTCGTGGAGGGCTACCCGGAGCGGCTGCTGGACCCGAGCGTCATCCCGCCGGCGACCGACGCGCTGACGCCGCTGCGGTTCGACCGGCTCGCCTCGGACACGCTCCTCGTGCTCTTCGCGGGGGAGGTGAAGACGCTGGACGTGTTCCAGGCGCCGGAGGCGATGCACTACGGGCTCGACGCGCAGGAGGACGGAGGGCAGGAGTTCACGAAGAACCTGCGAGACCCGTCGGGGGTCAGCCAGCCGGAGGCCGTCGTGGTCCCGTGGCGCCACGCGGACAGGCAGGTGGTCGACATCGCGGGGCTGGCGGAGCGGATGAAGGCGGCGCTTGCGCCGGTGCGGGCGGAGCTGCCCTTCACGGGGGCGCAGTTCGCGCTGCAGATGATCGAGGGGACGGAGCGGGTGCGGTTCGTGGGCAGCGGCTGAAGCGCGGGTCGCCCTGGATCGGCGCCGCCGCTCTTCAGCCACCTCATGAGCGCAGGGCGCTCACCAGCGCCGCCGTGTCCCAGTAGAACGGCCTCAGCTCGATCACCTTCCCGTCGCGCAGCCTCCAGTACTCGGCCACCTTCGTCTCGAACTCCCTGTCGCTGCCCTTGAGCCCGAGCTTCAGGCGCAGCATCACGATCACCTGGTCCCCGTCGGCGATCATGCCGTCCACCTCGACGTGGAAGCTGCGGACGCTCTCGAAGACCCTGGCGAGGAGCCTGCGAAAGCCCTCGGGACCATGGTAGGTCCCCCCGTAGGGGAGCGACTCGGCCTCCTCGATCACGAGCTCGGGATCCATGAGCGAGAGCATCGTCTCGAAGTCACCAGCCTTGCCCGTGTCGTAGATCGACTGAATCACCTGCTGGTTGGTCAGCTTCATCGTCATCTCCTGGTGAGCGCCCCACGACAGCGTGGATACGGGTCGGCGCCGTGGACCTGCATCCGCGGCGCAAGCTTACCAGCCCGGTGACCTCCGGCGGTCCCTACTCGACGACGATCGCGACGGAGGCCGGGAGCGTGCCGACATCGACCTCGAGCATTCCCCCCTCGTACGTGAACTCTGCCTCGCGGTCTGCCTCGAAGTCGAGCGAGGCGAGCGTGACCCGGGACGGCCTTTCGTCCGTGCGGAAGCTCGCCCGGAAGCCCGTGAGCTCCACCACGCCAGCATCGTAGGTGTGGTTGATGACGTGGAGCACCGTGCGGCCGTCCTGCAGCCGCACGAGGTTGTGGCTCGCCTTCCTGGAGTCCGGACACACCGCCGGGTTCTCGGACGACACGCACTCTCCGAAGGAGAGGGTCACCGTCTCCGCCAGGTCGGTCGCGCCGTGGTACGGGTCCTCGTGGGATTTGTAGTGGTCGCGGAAGCGCGCGAAGAAGTCCATCATCGCGATTGCACCTCCGAGGTAGCCGATCCAGATCGGTGTAACCGAGGTTGGGTAGCCCACTTACGATTTCCCGGTTTGTTCCCCCGCCGAGCCCGCTTGTCCGAGGTTGGCTCTCGGATCACGTCTGGATTCGGCATCCCCGGCGACGTCGAAACACGCGTGGTTTCAGCTGGTTACCGCTCATCTGGACGTGCGCCGGGCAATGTGGGCCCAGGGCCGAGGTGGTGCGCGGCGCCTCCGCGCGGCCCCGTCGCCTCTTGACAAGGTGCCGCTCGATCGCGCTTGCTGACGTGATCCCTCGCCGTCTCGGGGTGCATCGCGGGCGAAAGGCGCATGATGACCGGTCTGGATCTCTTCGCAACGCTCCATCACATCGTGAAGGAGGCCGTGGGCATCCTGCCCTCCGCGCAGCGCGGGATCCTGCTCACCCGCGACGGTGAGCGGCTGGTCCACAGGCTCTCTGTCGGCCTCGATAACGTGCTCGCGAGCCCGCCGAGCCTCTTCGCCGACGCGGGGCCGGCCGCCGAGCTCTCGACGCTCGAGTCGGCGGACGGCGCTCGCGTCGTGGCGGCCGCCGCGTGGTACCGGGCGCACCTGCCGGGCGAGCCGGCGCTGCATTGGGTGCCCGCGGGCGCGGCCGTGGTCCTCGTCCCGGTGCGCGTGCAGGGACAGACGTTCGGCGTGCTCGCCGTCGAGCAGGCGGACGAGCAAGCGCCTTCGGACGAGCGCTCGGCGCGGCTCCGCTCGCTGGCCGAACGCGCCGCCGCGGCGCTGGAGCGGCGAAAGCTCTACGACGACAAGGCCCAGTCGGCGCAGGAGATCCGCGTGCTCGAGGCGGTGCTGAACACCGTGGCCGCGCGGACGAGCCCGCATGAGCTCGTGGAGGTGATCTCGAAAGGCATCAAGAGCGTACAGCTCAGGCCGCAGTGGAGCTCTGTGCACCTCGTCCTGCTGAGCGACGCGCCCCGCGGGGGCTCCGCCTCGGGCGGCGGCGCCGCGGCTCCCGAGACCCGCAGCTACTACGTCCCGCGGCGACCGCCGGTGGCGTACTGGAACAACATCCGTGACGGCGCCCTGACCGCGGGGCGCAACCTCGGCATCAACCTGGACGTGCGCAGCGCCCACATCCTCAGCGGCGGCGCCCCAGCCGACATCGCCCAGCGCGAGCTCGTCGACGAGGGCGTCGAACGGGGAGTGGACGGCATCATCGTGTCGCCGATCAACCCGGAGCTCATCGAGCCGGCGATCCGGCGCGCGACGGCGGCCGGGATCCCGGTGGTCACGATCGATACGCCCCCTGTCGAAGGCAGCAGCGCTCTGGCCTACGTCGGCACCGACAACACGGCGGCGGGGCGGATCGCCGGGGAGCTCTTGGCGCGGCTGCTCCCGGACGGAGGCAAGATCGGCGTGCAGACGTACTCGGTCGGATCCATCCACAGCATGGAGCGCATCACGGGGTTCGAGGCGGCGCTCTCCGGCACGTCGCTCGACGTGCTGCCGCCGACCGAGGACCTCCACGATCTGCCTGCCGCGATGCGGCTCGTCCGGGAGGCCGTCGAGGACCAAGGCGTCGCCGGCGCGTTCGGCGTCTGCGCCGCGAACGGCCCGTTCTGGGGCGCGGCCGCCAGGACGCTGGGACGGGAGGGGAGGCTCAAGGTCATCGCCTTCGATCTCCTCATGGACACGATCTCGATGCTCAGGGAGGGCACCATCCACGCGGCCATCGTCCAGCGCGAGCACGACATGGGCTATCGCGCGGTGCAGCTGCTCCACGACATCGTGTCGAGCGGCGCCGAGGCGGCCCTGGCCGGGCTGCCGACGCGCGCGGCGGCCGGGAAAGGGCACGCGCTGCGCTTCATCGACACCGGCGTCGACGTCGTGACCGTCGAGAGCACGCCGTGGTCCATCGCGCTCTCGGATTACCTGACGCTGGACGCGACCCGCAGGGCGACGAAGCGGCGGCGCCGGTTGAACCGGGCCGGCCGGCCGATCGAGATCCTCGCCGCCGGCATGAACGTGGGGGAACAGGACTTCCGCGAGGAGCGCGCCCCGCTCGAAGCGGGGTCGCTGGTGGAGCGCGTGCTGAGCACCGCCGGATCGATCATCGTCGACACGCACGCGAGCGAGCTCCACGCCGCGCCCGATGTCGTCGAGGCGCGCGGGCGGGGGGTGCACACCCTGGTCGGCGTCCCGCTCCTCGCGGGAGGAACCCCGTTCGGCGTCCTCGTCCTGGAGAGCGAGCGCCGCGCGGCGTGCTCGCTCGAGGAGGCCGCGCTCCTCGAGCGTGTCGCCGACACGGTGGCCGTGGCGGTCGAGAACGCGCAGCTCGTCCACCGGATCACGGAGCGGACGCATGAGCTCGAGCAGGCGAACCGGCACCAGGAGTCGCTGCTCGACACGATCCGCGAGCTCTCGAGCCCCGTCGTGCCCATCGCGCGGAACATCCTGGTGATGCCGGTCATCGGGACGATGGACGCGCAGCGGTCCGGCCGCTTCATCGAGTCGATGCTGCGGGACATCACCGAGCGTCAAGCGCGCGTGGTGCTGGTCGACGTCACGGGGATGGCGGCCGTCGACGCCGCCCTGGCGGAGTACCTCCTGCGGGCGGCGCGGGCGGCGCGGCTGCTCGGCGCCGAGGTCGTGCTCGTCGGCATCACGCCGGCCGCGGCGCGGCTGATGGTGGAGCAGGGCCTGGACCTCGGGGGCGTCGTCACCCGCTCGACCCTGGAGCTCGGGTTCGCCTACGCACTCTCGAAGACCGGCGGCCAGATCGTCTACCGCCGCGCATCGTAGCCTGAGCCTTTGGGTGAGATGCGCGCCAGCTCGTGTACAATCGTATCATGAAGCGTGGTCTTCGTTCTGCGTTGCTTGCCGTGGTGCCGGCGCTGACGGGCGCATCGTGCGGGGCGCTGCTCGGCCTCGATGACTTCACCGACGCTCAAGCGCCGGGCGGCGGGGGTGGCGGAGGGACCGCCTCCTCCTCGGGCGGCGCGGATGGATCGGGGGCTGCCACGTCGGGCGGCGCGGATGGATCGGGGGGCGCACCGTCGGGCGTAGGCTCGGGCGGCGCTCCCGCCGGTGTGTGTGCTCCGAGCAGCGACGTGCGGTGCTCGGGGAACACGCCGCAGCGGTGCGACGACCGCGGAGCGTGGCAAGACGAGGCGCCGTGCCCCGCCAGGGCGCCGGTGTGCCGCGGAGGAACCTGCGTGACACCTCCGAGCTGCGCCGACCTGGCACCGACGTGCGGGCCGATGAGAAACGAGAGCTGCTGCGCGACGACGGCGGTGCCGGGCGGGAGCTTCAACCGGAGCAACGACAGCGAGCATCCGGCCAAGGTGAGCGACTTCCTGCTGGACCGGTTCGAGGTGACCGTGGGGCGATTCCGCGCGTTCGTCGATGCGTACCCGGGGAGCTTCCCCGATCCGGGAGCCGGCAAACACCCGAAGATCGAGGGGAGCGGGTGGGATTCGACGTGGAACGGGTATATGGCTTCGAGCGCGGCGTTGCTCAAGGACGAGTTGAAGTGCAACGCGACGTTCCTGACGTGGACGGATACGGCGGGCGACAACGAGAGTCTGCCGATGAACTGCCTGAGCTGGTATGCTGCGTTCGCGTTCTGCGCCTGGGATGGGGGCCGCTTGCCCACGGAGGCGGAGTGGAACTACGCAGCGGCGGGCGGAGACGAGCAGCGGCCGTACCCGTGGTCGACGTCACCCACGGATGAGACGATCGATCAGAGTCTTGCGGGGTATGGCTGCACCTTCACGGATACCCCAGAGAAGTGTACGTTTATAGACATCTTGCCTGTCGGATCACGGAAGCCAGGGGATGGGAAATGGGGGCAGGCCAACCTGGCCGGGAACGTGCGAGAATGGGCTCTGGACCTGAAGGAGAACTACTCCGAAGATTGCACGGACTGCGCTAACCTGGAGGGGGGATACGAACGGGTATCGCGGGGCGGCTCCTTCTCGGATGACGCGCAACACCTGCTTTCATCCGCCCGCGACAGCTACGACGCGCCGGAGCGCCGCCCCTTCATCGGGGTCCGCTGCGCGAGAAACCCGTAGTTACGAGCTAAGCCACGCTCGTATCGAACCACGCATCGAAGCGATCGACGTCGCAGGAGGCGGCCAGGGCGCGGAGCGGGAACACGCGCCAGGGGGCGCTCGTGGCCAACCACGCCTGATCGCGAGGTTCGAGCGTGACGCTGGGGAGCGGAGCGGCGGGCGCGGAGCGGGTCTGCCCAATCGGTGACCGTCGCGCGAGACGGTGTTCACGCAGCGGCTACGGTGCCAAATACCCCGGCCGTGCCGAGCTCGATGTCGCGAGCCGGCAGGTTGACCACATGCTGTCTACATGACAGCATGCTGCCATGTCCGACCAACGCGATGTCCACCTGCTCGTGCTCGATACCCTCGCCGACTGGGAGCCCGGATTCGCGATAGCCCATATCAACCGCCCGGCCCCCGGCGTGCCCTCTCCGTACCGGGCCCGCACCGTCGGGCTCGATAGTTCACCCGTGCGAACGGTCGGCGGAGTCACCATCCTGCCGGACCTTTCGCTCGACGAGCTGCGTCCGGCAGACAGCTCGCTGCTGATCCTGCCGGGGGCCGACGTCTGGGCGGAGCCGAAGACGGATCCCGCGCTCGCCAAGGCGCGTGAATTCGTGGACGCCGGCGTGCCCGTCGCAGCAATCTGCGGCGCGACCCTGGGGCTGGCCCGCGCCGGACTGCTCGACGATCGAAAGCACACCAGCAACGATCCGAGCTTCCTAGAGACCAGCGGCTACCGCGGCGGCGCGCACTACCTGAACGAGCCCGCGGTGGAAGATCGCGGCGTGATCACGGCCTCGGCCATGGCGCCCCTCGAGTTCGCGCGCGTGATCCTGGCCCGCCTGAAGGTGTTCTCGCCGGCCGCCCTCGAAGCCTGGTACGGGCTGTACAAGACGCGGGAGCCGTCCTGCTACTACGCCTTGATGGAGGCGCTCGGACGTGGTGGTCAAGCGTAGCTCTGGCGGGGACGCGCTGACCGAGCTGCCTCGGGGCGCCTGGCAGGAAATGCAGGTACTCTGTCTTCCGGTCGGGTGCGCGACGGGTACCCTTGTCGCGTGAACCGGCCCCGTCCATCGAAGAGCTCTCCCCGCGCCGCGCCGGGCGCGATCCGCCATGCGCAGACGCGCAGGATCGTGGTCGTGGCCTACGACGGCGCGAGCGCCATCGACGTGGTGGGGCCCGTCGACGTATTCGCCCTGGCATCGGCTTCGGCCAAGGCGAAGCACCCCGGGGCTCCCCCGGCCTATGCCGTCGAGATCGCCGCGGTGTCGGGCGGCGTCATCCGGACGTTGTCCGGGGCGCAGATCGTCGCCCACAAGGCGCTCGCGGACCTGGCCCCCGGCGTCGACACGGTGCTGGTCGCCGGGGGCGATCCCCAGGAGGCGATGCGCGACGCCCGGCTGCTCGGCTGGCTCCGCGCGACGACGCCCGAGGTGCGGCGCATGGGCGCTGTCTGCACCGGCGCCTTCGTCCTCGCCGCCGCCGGGCTGCTCACAGGGTGCCGAGCGGCCACGCACTGGCGCGCGGCGGCCGCGCTCTCGCGCGAGTTTCCCGGGGTGGACGTCGACCCCGACGCGATCTTCGTGCGGTCCGGGAACATCTACACGTCTGCGGGCACGACCGCGAGCATCGATCTCGCGCTCGCGCTGGTGGAAGAGGACCTCGGATACGACGTGGCGCTCGAGGTGGCGAGGGACCTCGTGGTGTTCCTCAAGCGCCCGGGCGGACAGTCGCAGTTCAGCCGCCCGCTCCTCGCGCAGACCGTCGCCACGGGGCCGCTGCGCGGCGTGATCGACTGGGCCCTCCGGCACCTCGACGCCGATCTGCGCGTCGAGGTGCTGGCCGAGAAGGCCGGGATGAGCCCCCGCAACTTCGCGCGGACGTTCACCCGCGCCATGCAGATGACCCCCGCGAAGTTCGTCGAGGCGGCGCGGCTGGAGCAGGCGCGCTCCTGCCTCGAGGGGGGCCGAGCGTCCATCAAGCAGCTCGCGCGCGACTGCGGCTTCGGCACGGACGAGCGGATGCGGCGCGCGTTCCAGCGCGCCCTGCAGGTCACGCCGGAGGACTACCGGCGGCGCTTCGGCCGGCCCTGAGCCGGCGTGTCCTGAAAGCAGGGTAGGTTGTCCTTTCGAGCCGCGCCGGCGTCGCGCACAGTCAGGTCCACGAGGCGCGTCGACGTCGAGCGCTCTTCGAGGCCGGGCGCGGCGCCGCGCCGAGGGGAAGGGCCGCGATCCGGATGATCCGCGGACGAAGGAACGAAAGGACGAGGGACGAGAGATGACGGAAGCTTATGATATCAAGATGCCGGGCCCGCAGCCGCCGCTCCAGGTCGGGATGGTGCTCTACCCGGGGCTCACGATGCTGGACCTGATCGGTCCTCAGAGCGTGCTGGCCCCTCACGCCGCGACGCACCTCCTCTGGAAGAGTCGCGAGCTGGTCGCATCCGATTCGGGGGTCTCCATCCAGCCGACCGCGACCTTCAGCGACTGTCCGGATCACCTGGACATCCTGTTCGTGCCGGGCGGCATCGGCACGGCCGACGCCATGGTGGACCAGGACATCCTCCGCTTTCTGAGGGACCAGGGCGCTCGGTCCAGGTACGTGACCTCCGTGTGCACAGGATCGCTCGTCCTGGCCGCAGCAGGGTTGATGGGAGGATACAAGGCCACGACGCACTGGGCCACGCGCCACGTCCTCGAGGCGTTCGGCGTGGAGTGTGTGCGGGCGCGCGTGGTGGTCGATCGCAACCGGATCTCGGGCGGCGGGGTGACGGCGGGCATCGATTTCGGGCTGACGCTCCTCGCGCTGCTGCGCGGCGAGGACACCGCGAAGATGACGCAGCTCATGCTGGAATACGACCCCGCCCCGCCGTTCGACGCCGGAACGCCGGAGGCCGCGGGGCCCGAGCTCGCGCAGCGCATCATGAGCGTCCTTGAGCCGCTCGATCGGACCATGCGGAAGGTCGCCGCAGAGATGAGCAGCAGAGCGAGCTGAAAGCCCGGCGCGACGTCTCCGCTGCGCCGCCGGACCGCTCCGGCGCGCTCGACGCACGGCGCGCTGTCCGGCTCCCGGGGGGAATGTGAGATTGCCGCCTACGCGCGCGCCGGACGGTCCAGGGCCGCAAGCAAGCGACTGGACGCTCGAACGCGAAATCTATAGCCTCCGGTAGTGTGGCGTACGAGCGATTCCGGCGAGCTCGCCGGCAACTCGGGGCGCCGCCCGTGCTCGGCTCTCGCGAGGGCGTCGAGCGCGTACGGGCCCGGCTGCCCTGACGGTCTGCGGCCGGATGGACGCGTCCGCCGCGAGAGCATCGAAGTTCGTTGGGGGACGCCGCCGAGGGATCGCTGCCAGTCGCCGGCTGGGCCACCGAATCAACCGGTTTCTATCCAGGAGGAACATCTCATGACCGCGCCCACCGCCGCCGATGGCCCCGTCGCCGCCTGCCCTCATTTCAACCCGATGGCGCCGCGCCACCTGGCCGATCCCTACCCGATGTACGCCGAGCTGCGGCGCGACACGCCCGTGTTCTACAGCCCGGACCACGGTTTGTGGGTCGTCACCCGTCACGCGGACGTCACCGCGGCCTTGAAGCAGCCGGAGATCTTCTCGTCGGTCGGCTCGCTGCAGACCAGCGTCACGCTGCCGCCCAGCGTCGCCGCGGTGATGGCGACCGGCCTCGGCTCCGCCTCGCTGATCGTCGAGAGCGATCCGCCGGCGCACACGCGCATGCGCGGGATCGTCAACAAGGCGTTCACGGCGCAGCGCATCGCCCGCCTCGAGCCGCAGGTGCGCGCGATCGCGGACGAGCTGATCGACGCCTTCGTCGCTGACGGCAAGGCCGACCTCGCCACGCAGTTCGCGAGCCTGCTGCCAGGCCTCGTCATCTGCGACCTGATCGGCGTGCCGCGGGCGGATTTCCCGCAGCTCAAGCGCTGGTCCTCCGACTGGCTGGAGGTCCTGTCGGCCAGCGCGCCGGAGGAGCGCCTCGTGGCCTGCGCCCACAGCTTCATCGCCAGCCAGCGGTATTTCCTGGCGCAGATCCGCGCTCGTCAGGAGCAACCGCGCGAAGATCTGCTGACCGTGATGCTGCCGATCGAGCTCGGGGGCACGGCGCAGATGAGCACGGAGGAGGCGGCCTACAACGCGCTCGATATCATCGTCGCCGGGCACGAGACGACGTCCAATGCGATCCTGAACGGGCTCGGGCTGCTCTTCGCCCACCCCGAGCTCCTCGACCAGCTCCGCAGGGACCCTGAGCGGATCCCGAACGCGGTGGAGGAGATCCTCCGCATGGACACCTCGGTGCTCGGCCTGTTCCGGGTGACCACGCGCGCGACGGAGCTGGGCGGCGTGACGATCCCGGCGAACGCCCGCATCTTCCTGCTCTACGCCGCCGCCAACCACGACGACGCGCAGTTCTCGGACCCCGAGCGCTTCGACATCGCCAGGGAGAACGCCCGCGAGCACGTGGCGTTCGCGCGCGGAATCCACGCCTGCCTCGGCGCCTCCCTGGCCCGGCTGGAGCTGCGCATCGCGCTGGAGCGCCTGCTCACCCGGCTGCCGAACCTGCGCCCAGCCGGAGGCGCCGCGCCTCAGCGGCTGGAGCATTTCTTCATACGCGGTTACACGTCGTTCCCGATCGCCTGGGACGCGGCGCCGAACGCCGCCGCCTGAGTCGTTCGATTCTGCGGGGGGGCGCCGCTGCGGAGGGGGTGGAGGCCGCCTTCGAGACCCGGCGCGCATCGCGAGGCGATCGGGTGGCCGATTCGACCAACTCCCTGGCCGGCGCGACCAAGCGGCCCCTGAGGCCGATCGCTATATCTGCCCCACGTCCAGCCGCGGAGGCGCGCGCGTCGCGCCTCGCCGGACGCGTGGAGGCTCAAACCATGATCCGTCGAATGAAACTCTCGGGAAATTCACGGAGGGGCTCGATGTCCCTCGCGCTCGTCACCACCCTTGCCGTCGCAGGGTGCTTCCATGACTCGGACGATGATCATGGTGGCGGCTCGACGAGCGCAGGGCACGACGCCTCGTCAGGCTCCGGCGAGGGCGGCTCGTCGGCCTCGGGGGAGGGCGGCTCGTCGGCCTCGGGCGAGGGCGGCTCGTCGAGCTCCGGCGACGGCGGCTCGGACCGTTGCTCCCCGGTCGCGACGCACGACGGGATCATCTCGATCCAGGATGTATCGATTCAAGGCGCTCCGCAGGCGGGCCACGGCCTCACGGTGCAGGTCCTGTTCACCTCGTCCAGGCCTCCTGCGTACGAGCAGGTGGCCGGGGACATCGAAGGGTGCAGGGCGTGGGTCTACGACACGGAGGACAACCCGCCGCCGGCCCTGACGGATCAGGGCGAGATCACGATCGCCGGCCTCGCCGGCGGGCCCATCACGTGCCGCTTCGCTGGCTCGGGTTATGTGTGCCCGACGTCGACCGGGGCCGGACAGGCGAGCGTCGCTCCGGGGCAGACGGGGACCGCGGCCTACACGATCGACGGCGCGACGTTCTCCGCGGCAGACGTCGGCCGTTACCTGCGCGTCACCGGCGCGGCGAACGCAAAGAACCAGGGCGCATTCCCCATCGTCGCCGTGGAGTCGAGCACGACAGCGGTCGTGGTCAACCAGGGCGCGACGGAGGAAGACTTCGCGGCCGAGTACACCGTCGTCGCCGGGGCGGGGCCGGTTCCGAACAGCCCCACCGACCCGATCGAGCGCGGCGCCGAGGTCGTCGTGGGCATCTCGCCCGGCGGCGCGATGGCCTTCGACTTCCCCGACACCGCGCCGATCGCCGCCGGCGAGGCGTTCACCCCCGACACCGCGTCGGCGGCCGCCCTCGTCGCGCTGCCGCTCGACGGCAGCGCGCTGACGCTGGGCTGCGGCGGTCCGGGCGGCGCCTGCGGGGCAGCGCAGGCCACGGTCGTGCGCATCACCAGCACGGATGGCGACGTCGAGGGCATGTCGCCGTTCGCGATGCCGCCGCCCGCGCGCAAGCAGGTCGAGATTCAATGCGTGGCGCTCGGCGGCGATGGCACGGTGACCATCCCGGCCGAGGCGATGAAGCTGCTCCAGGAGGCCCACCAGGTCTCCCCGATCTCGCGCATCCGGACGGCGCTGATGCGCGAGGGATGGGCGAGCGCGACGAACGCCGCCCCGCTGCCCCCGAACTCCACGACCCTGCTCGTCGGCCACGGGCTCATCGGCATCACCAACCCCTGACGCCCGCCGCGGCGGCGCCCTGATCGGGGTGTCAGATCGCGCGCGCCCCGCGATCTCGCGCCACGGCGAAACCTGGCTTGCGACCGCCGGTGCGGATCGTGCATGTATACACGAGCGCATGCACCGCCCGCTGCCCACCGTCATGCCGTCCGTGGCCAGGCTGGTCGTCGACCTCGGGCTCCGCGACGGCATCCGGCTGGGCGCGATGGAGCGCGCCGCGCGCCTGCCGTTGCTCGCCGCCGATCCCGAGCGGCGCATCGAGATCGACCGGCTGCTCGATCTGTGGACCTATCTGGGTCAAACGCTGGACGACCCGTCGCTGCCGATCCGCGCCGCGCACCGGGCGAAGCTGGAGGACCTGCACGTGCTCGGCTTCGCGATGATGACCGCGCCCTCCCTCCGCGATGCGCTCGGCACCGCGGGGCGCTACAGCGCGCTGCTGACCGACTCGGGACGATGGGAGACGATCGAGACCGCGAGGCGCGTCGAGGTGCGGTGGCATCGCCTGCGGCCGCTCACGCTCGGTCACCGCCTCTCCAACGAGACCGCGCTGGCGCAGAGCCTCGCCTGCCTGCGGCAGCTGGCGGGCGACGACCTCACGCCGCTGGAGGTGAGGTTTCGCCACGCGGCGCCGCCGAACCGGTCCGCGCACCTCGAGTTCTTCCGTTGCCCCATGAGGTTCGACGCGCCCTGGGACGGGCTGGTCTTCCGCCGCGAGCTCCTCGACATGGCGCCCGCGGGCGCGAACCAGAGGCTCTGGGAGTACCTCTGCCGGAGCGCGAGCGCCCTCTGTGAGCAGCTCGCGCCGCCGTCGCTCGTGGACGGCGTGCGGCACCACATCGTCCGCGCGTTCTCGAGCGCCGAGGGCGGCGTCCCGTCGCTGGACGAGGTGGCTCGCTCCCTCGGCACGACGGGACGGACGCTGCGCCGGCGCCTTCAGGTCGAGCGGACGAGCTTCCGGAAGCTGGTCGAGGAGGTGCGCCGCGACCACGCGGCCGACCTGCTGGCGAGGAGCAGCGTGACCGAGACGGCGCTCCGGCTCGGCTTCTCGGACACGACCGCGTTCAGCCACGCGTTCCGGCGCTGGTTCGGCTGCCCGCCGCGCGCGCTTCGAGGCTCAGGGAATCGCTGCGATCCCTGAGCCCGCCGTCGCGCGGAGCGCCGTCGCGTCAGGCTCAGAGCCCGATCACGGCGATGGGGATGTTCACCTTGGGGCTGCCATTGCCGAGCTGGCCGTCGTTCGCGCTGCCCCAGGTCGAGACCACGCCCGTCCAGCGCAGCGCCGCGGTGTGGGAGTTGCCGGCGCTGATGGCCGCCGCGTCGGCGAGGCTCGCGACGGGCACCGGCGTCAGCACATCGCCGGTCGCGCCGGTTCCGAGCTGCATGCTGTCGCCGTCACCCCAGCAGAACGCGCCCCCGGCCGCCGTGACCGCGCAGGTGTGCCTGTCGCCCGCGCTCACCTGCACGGCGTCGGCGAGGCTCGAGACCGCGAAGGGAATGGTGGCGTTCGTCGTCGTGCCGTTCCCGAGGCGCCCGTCGGTGCCGTTGCCCCAGCAGCTCACGGCGCCCGTGCGGTGGACGGCGCACGTGTGCGAGGCCCCGGCGTCGATCCCGATCGCGTCGCTCATCCCCAGGACCTCGACCGGTACCAACGAGTCCGCCATGGTCGCGTTCCCGAGCTGTCCGCTCGTCCCCTGGCCCCAGCACGAGACGGCGCCTGACGCGCGCAAAGCGCACGAGTGAGAGGCGCCGACCTCGACGTCGACGGCGTCGGTGATGTTGAGCACGGTGACGGGCGAGAGTCCGATCGACGTGGACCCATTCCCGAGCTGTCCGTTGTAGCCGATGCCCCAGCAGCTCACTTGCCCGTTCCGGCGCACGGCGCACGTGTGAGCGCGGCCCGCGCTGATCGCGACGGCGTCCGACAGGCCCGACACCGTGCTGGGTGAGCTGGCGCTCACGAACACGCCGTTTCCGAGCTGTCCGCCCGACCCCTGGCCCCAGCAGCGAGCCTGCCCGCTCCGCAGCAGGGCGCATGTGTGGTTGTCGCCCGCGCTGACCTGAACGGCATCGGTCATGCCGAGCACGCTGCCTGGGGTCGTCCGGCCCTCCGTGGAGCCGTTTCCGAGCTGCCCATTGATGCCTGCCCCCCAGCACGCGACCTGGCCGTTCGAGCGCAGCGCGCACGTATGCGAGGAACCCGCGGCGATCTGCGTCGCGTCTTCCAGCGTCACGGCGTCGACCGGCGCCGGCGCGGTGCCGGTCGACCCGTTCCCGAGCTGCCCAGCTCCTGCGTTCCCCCAGCAGCGGATCTCCCCGGTGGCCCGCACCGCGCACGCGTGGCGCGAGCCGGCCGTCACGGCGCGCGCGTCGCCGAGGCCCACCACGTCGGCGCCGGCCATGTTCGTGGCGAACGCGCCCTGTCCGAGCTGGCCATCGACCCCGTACCCCCAGCACCGGACCGTGCCGTCCCGGCGCAGCGCGCACGTGTGGCCCAAGGACAGATCCGAGCCCGATTCATTCACCCCGTTGCTCGCCTCGATCGCGACGGCATCGGCCAGGTTCGACACCGCGACGGGCGTGAACATGTCGGTCGTGCGGCCGTTGCCGAGCTGGCCGCTGGACCCTCGGCCCCAGCAGACGGCGCTGCCGTTCGCCCGCAGCGCGCAGCTGTACCCCCAGCCGGAGGATATCGAGATCGCGTCGCTCAGGCCGAAGACGGCGACGGGCGTCGTCTGATGCGTGGCGAGGCCGTTTCCGAGCTGGCCCGCGGCGCCTGCGCCCCAGCACACGACGGCGCCGGTCGCGCGCAGCGCGCACGTGTGGGCGCCGCCCGCGTCGATCGCGAGGGCATCGTCGAGGCCGGAGACGGTGACCGGCGTCGTCGCGGTCGCCGTGGACCCGTTGCCGAGCCTGCCCGCGGCGCCTGCGCCCCAGCACACGACGGCGCCGGTCGCGCGCAGCGCGCACGAGTGATCGACCGACACGTCGATGGCCACCGCGTCGTCGAGGCCGGAGACGGTGACCGGCCTCGTCGCATTCGCCGTGGACCCGTTGCCGAGCTGGCCCGCGGTGCCTGAGCCCCAGCACACGACGGCGCCGGTCGCGCGCAGCGCGCACGCATGGTAGGAGCCGACCGCGACGGAGACGGCGTCGTCCAGGCTCGAGACCCACGTCGGGGTGCCCGACGACCTCGTGGTGCCGTTGCCGAGCTGGCCGCTCCCGCCGCTGCCCCAGCAGGCGACCTGCCCGTTCACGACGGCGCACGTGTCCGACGCGCCCGCGCTGACCGTGCGCCTCTCGCAGGCGCCGTCGTCGACCCAGAGGCCTTCGACGCAGCTCGTGTGCTGGACCCCGCCGGGGCACATGGCGAGCTCCAGGTCGCCGTCGACGCACACATCGGGATCGACGCACTCGCCCGCATCCACCCACGCCCCCAGCGTGCAGACCTGCGCCTGGCGCCCGCGCCCATTGAGTCCGCACGCGACGTCCTGGATCGCGCCGTTCGCGCAGACGTCGGGATCGGCGCAGGCGCCGTCGTCCTGCCACTGCCCCGCGGTGCAGACCTGGGGTACCGAGCCGGCCCCGTTGAGCCCGCAGGCCGCTCGCTGGGTCGCGCCGTTCGTGCAGGCGTCGGGATCGACGCAGGGGCCGCCGTCGCGCCACTGCCCCGCGGTGCAGACCTGGGGTACCGAGCCGGCCCCGTTGAAACCGCAGGCCGCCTGCTGGGTCGCGCCGTTCGTGCAGGCGTCGGGATCGACGCAGGCGCCGTCGTCGCGCCACTGCCCCGCGGTGCAGACCTGGGGTACGGAGCCGGCCCCGTTGAGCCCGCAGGCCGTTCGCTGGGTCGCGCCGTTCGCGCAGGCGTCGGGATCGACGCAGGCGCCGTCGTCCTGCCATTGCCCCGCGGTGCAGACCTGGGGTACGGAGCCGGCCCCGTTGAAACCGCAGGCCGCCTGCTGGGTCGCGCCGTTCACGCAAACGTCGGGATCGACGCAGGGGCCGTCGTCGCGCCACTGCCCCGCGGTGCAGACCTGGGTCCTCGAGCCGGCCCCGTTGAGCCCGCAGGCCGCCTGCTGGGTCGCGCCGTTCGCGCAGACGTCGGGATCGACGCAGGCGCCGTCGTCGCGCCACCGCCCCGCGGTGCAGACCTGGGGTACGGAGCCGGCCCCGTTGAAACCGCAGGCGACCTGCCGCGCGGCGCCCGTCTCGCATTCATCCGGATCGACGCAGGCGCCCGGCACCCAGGCGCCGCGGGCGCAGACCGAGGTCTGCGTCCCGGCGCCGTTGAGGCCACACGGCTCGCGCTGCTCGGCTCCGTTGACGCACACGTCGGGGTCAACGCAGGCGCCGTCGTCGACCCAGACGCCATCCGCGCAGATCTGCGGCTGCGCGCCGTTGCCATTGAGGCCGCACGGGACGCTCTGCGACGCGCCGGCCGTGCAGCCGGGGGCGGCGCCGCCGCCGCCGTCGCCGCCCGAGCCTCCCGAGCCGCCGTCGCCGCCAGCGCTGCTGGTGGTGGTCGTGCCGGTGCCGCCGTCGCCGCCGTCGCCGCCGTCGCCGCCGTCGCCGCCGTCGCCGCCGTCGCCGCCGTCGCCGCCGTCGCCGCCGTCGCCGCCGTCGCCGCCGTCGCCGCCGTCGCCGCCAGCGCTGCTGCTGGTCGTGCCGGTGCCCCCGGTGCCGCCGTCGCCGCCCGAGCCTCCCGAGCCGCCAGCGCTGCTGGTGCTGGTCGTGCCGGTGCCCCCGGTGCCGTCGTTCGGCTGGCCGTCGTCGCCGCACGCCACGGCGACGAGCGCGACGAGCGCGATGAGCCCCCGCGCGAACAGCACGCGATGCGCGCTCCGCCCTCCTACCGTCCTGCCGTCCGCGATGCGAGGGCGCCTACGCGTGATCATGGCAAACTCCTCCCAAGGATAGGAGACCAGTAACGCTGGAATATTTCCCGGCGTCAATCCTCACAGCGGTAGGGATCGCGATGCCCGCGCCGTGGTGTGGGCGTACGCGGTGCAACTCGGCGTCGCCCTGGCCGTCGCCCCGTCGTGCCGCTCGAGGTCGCGCGGGTGCCGCGGGCGCCCGCGCAACCTCGAGGTGACCGCGGGACCCGCACGTGACGACGCACGTGGCGGCGAGCTTCTTCACCACGAGCGCCGATGTGTCGGGCTCACCGGAGCGCGCCGCGCCGTCGGGCTCGGAGAGCTGCGGGATGGAGCTCGATGCGACCGTGACGTCGGCTGCAGCGGCCCGCGCGAGCCGCGGTGCCGTGGAGCGACGCAGCGAGCATCCCCGCGAGCCAGCGAGGCTCGCGCTGGTCGCGCGACGTGATCTTTTGATCAACCGGATCGATCCGTTTGATTCATCCGCGCAGGATCGTGGGCCCTGCCGCGAGAGCCTGCCGAGGCGACGGCATTCAACAGAAGATCGCCCTGGTGAACCTTGGCCACGTGGCTGGCACGCATCGTGCCGGCGGCGCAAGTGTGTTGAAATGCCAGCGGTGCGATCGGCGGGATCAACGAGCGCCGCGCTGCGAGCTTACGGGCACCTGCAGTGGTGAGGAAGGAACGAGGGAAGGCAGGATGGTGAAGCGGATCGGGTGGCTGTGGATAGCCACGTTGATGCTCGCATCGTGGAGCTGCACGTTGCCGGCGGGGTGCGGCGAGGACGCGTCGCCGGCTGGGAACGGCGGCGGGGGAGCCTCTGGAACGTCGAGCGGCGGGGGTGGGGGAGCCCCTGGAACGTCGGGCGGCGGCGGGGCCTCCGGAACGTCGGGCGGTGGAGCCTCTGGAGCGTCGAGCGGCGGCGGCGGCGAGGCCTCTGGAACGTCGAGCGGTGGGGGGATGTCGACCTGCACACCCGACCTGACCCGGTGCGGCGACCTGTGCGTCGACACCGCGACGGATCCGGCGAACTGCGGTAAGTGCGGGCACACGTGCACCGCGGGGACGCTCTGCGCCGCGGGCGCGTGTGTCCCGTCCACGTGTATCGGGGCGCTCGGGCTGCCCGGGCCGCCGCACCCGTTGGCGGGCTCCCTCCCGACGGCCGTGGCGGCCGGCGATCTGAACGGCGACGGCCAGCCTGACCTCGCCGTCGCGAACAGCGGCAGCGACGATGTGAGCGTGCTCCTCAACCTGGGCGACGGCACCTTCGCCGTTGCGGTCGACTATGCCGCTGGCTTGCGCCCTCGCTCGATCGCGGCGGCGGACGTGAACGGCGACGGCCAGCCTGACCTCGCCGTCGCGAACGGCGGCAGCAACGATGTGAGCGTGCTGCTCAACCTGGGTGATGGAACCTTCGCCGCACCGGTCAACTACGCGGCCAGGGGGGCTCCCACCTCGGTCGCGGCGGCGGACGTGAACGGCGACGGCCTGACCGATCTCGCCGTCGCGAACGAGGCGTCCAGCAACGTGAGCGTGCTGCTCAACCTGGGCGGCGGCACCTTCGCCGCCCAGGTCAACTACGCTGCGAGCCCGAGCCCCATCTCGGTCGCGGCGGCGGACCTGGACGGCGACGGCATGCTCGACCTCGCCGTCACAGACTGGAACGAAACCCGCGTGGGCGTGCTGCTCAACCTGGGCGACGGCACCTTCGCCGCCCCTGTCTACCACCCGGCGGGCGGGCTCGCCGGCTCGGTCGCTGCGGCGGACCTGGACGGCGACGGCCTGGCCGACCTCGCCGTCGCAAACGAGGCGTCCAGCAACGTGAGCGTGCTGCTCAACCTGGGCGACGGCACCTTCGCCGCCCCCGTCCGATACGACACAGACACGGGGACCCGCTCGGTCACGGCGGCGGACGTGAACGGCGACGGCCTGCCCGATCTCGCCGTCGCGAACTACACCCGCAGCAACGTGAGCGTGCTGCTCAACCTGGGTGACGGCACCTTCTCCGCGGCCGCCCACCATGCTGCAGGCCGAAACCCGACCTCGATCGCTGCGGCGGACCTGGACGGCGACGGCCTGGCCGACCTCGCCGCCACCAACGTCAATGGCGGCAACGTGAGCGTGCTGCTCAACCTGGGCGACGGCGCCTTCGTCGCCCCGGTCACCCGCGCGGGCTCGCAGCCCGCCTCGGTCGCGGCGGCGGACCTGGACGGCGACGGCCTGGCCGACCTCGCCGTCGCGAACCAGGACAGCGACAACGTGAGCGTGCTGCTCAACCTGGGCGACGGCGCCTTCGCCCCTGCGGTCAACTACCGCACGGGCGTGGACCCCACCTCGGTCGCTGCGGCGGATCTGGACGGCGACGGCCTGCCCGACCTCGCGGTCACGAACCTCAACAGCGCCAGCGTGAGCATGCTGCTCAACCTGGGCAATGGCACCTTCGCCCCTGCGGTGAGCCATCGCGTGGTAACGAACCCCACCTCGGTCGCGGCGGCGGACTTGAACGGCGACGACATGCCGGATCTCGCCGTCGCCAGCCTGAGGCTCGAGAACAACCTCGACGTGCTGTTCAACCTCGGCGACGGGAGCTTCGCCGCCCCGGTCAACTACTCTGCGGGCCGCGCAGCCAGCTCGGTCGCAGCGGCGGACCTGAACGGCGACGGCGCGCTCGACCTCGCCGTCGCGAACAACATCGACGGCGACGTGAGCGTGCTGCTGAACCTGGGCGACGGCACGCTCGCCGTTCCCGTCAACTATCTCGCGACCTCGCGCCCCGTGTGGGTCGCGGCGGCGGATCTGAGCGGCGACGGCGCGCCCGATCTCGCCGTCGCGGACCAGGTCCAAAACAACGTGAGCGTGCTGCTCAACCTGGGCGACGGCGCGTTCGCCGCTGCGGCCTACTACGCCGCCGACGCGAACCCCACCTCGGTCGCGGCGGCGGACCTGGACGGCGACGGCATGCACGATCTCGCCGTCACGAACTGGGACAGCAACAGCGTGAGCGTGTTCTTCAACCAGGGTGCCGGCCTCTTCTCCGCCCGGATCAACTACCCTGCGGGCGTGCAACCCAGCTCGATCGCAGCGGCGGACCTGAACGGCGACGGCAGGACCGACCTTGCCGTCGGGAACCGGTACAGCAACGACGTGAGCGTGCTCCTCAGTACCTGCCTCCACTAGCCAGCGTGGATCCTCGAGGTCGACGTCGCGGCTCAGGGGCCGCGAGCGTGGCGACCACGGCGGGCGATCGCGAGGGCCTGATCGAGCACCTCGAATCGCTGCAGGCCGGCCGCCGGCCGCCGCGGGTCTGCGGGCGCACGAGGCCGGCCTCCCTGCGGGGCTGGCGGTGCTCTCTCTCAGCGCAGATCACTCGGGTTGAGGGCGGCTGCACCCACAATGCGCGAACCCCGCTCGGCTCCTTGACACGCTGGGGCAGCCGTCGGATACGCTATTCACGATGCGTGGAGGCGGCAGAAGTCGGGGATAGGACGCCACGGTTCGCAGCCTGCATGCGAAGACGCGAGCACACGTCGTGCAGCACAGCTGGTTCGACGTTGGTCCGCAGGAGAAGCCGATGAAGCGCACATGGACAATCCTTGGTGTTGCTGATGTTGCTCGAAGCTTCAGATGGTATCAGTCGCTGTTCGGGCAACCGGAGACGGCTCCCGCCCATGATTACTTCGGGCAGATCCTGGACACGGACGGAACGGTCTTGCTTTGCCTCCACCGGTGGGGGGCCCACGAACACCCGCCGTTGAGCAGTCCCGACCACGCTCAACCTGGCAACGGGCTGCTCTTGTTCTTCCGGGTGGATGACTTCGACGAGACGCTGCTCCGGGCCCGCGCGCTCGTCTCTCAACTGGAGGAGGAGCCGTCCTTGAACCCCAGCACCGGGACCAGAGAGTTCGCGCTCCGCGATCCTGATGGCTATTACGTCATGGTCAGCGCGCTGGCTGCGGCCTGACAGCTCATACCTGCCTCCTCCCACATCCACCACCCCTGACGACGTCCCCTGAGCGGCGCCCACCCCCGGTTGCCCCTCCGCGCCGGCGCTTCACGGCCCCGACTTAAGTCACTTGACTTGTAAGTCGGTTGCCTTAGAACTGTCGCAGGAGGTCTTGATGAGCACTGACAGCAGCGAGCAGGTCCTGGAGTATCCGTTCCGCGCCCCCACGGCGGTCGAGCCGCCGGAGGAGTGGGCGAGGCTCCGGAAGGGGTGTCCGGTCGCCCATGTCCGGCTGCCGAGCGGGGACAACGCGGTGCTGGTCACGCGTTATGACGACGTGCGTCAGGTGCTCTCGGATCCGCGGTTCACCCGCAACTTGAGCCAGGAGGGCGCGGCGAGGCTCACGACGAACGAGGGGGGCAGCGCCTTCGAGAGCGAGGCCGCGGCCGAGATCTCGGGCGGCGAGCAGCACGAGAAGTGGCGGCGCTTCATCAGCCGGTGGTTCACCGTCAAGCGCATCTCCGCCATGCAGCGGAGCATCGAGGCGATGGCCCATCAGCTCATCGACAAGATGGTCGCGAAGGGGCCGCCCGCCGACCTCGTGAGCGAGCTCGCCTTTCCCTTGCCGGTCTGGGTGATCGCCGAGATCCTCGGCGTCTCCGTGGATGACCGCGACAGGCTCGCTCACTGGTCCAACGCGATGCTCACCCTGTCGCAGTTCACCCAGGCGGAGGTCGACAGGGCCCAGGCGGAGTTCGTCCATTACCTGATGGGCCACATCGCGAAGAAGCGCGCGCAGCCCGGGGACGACCTGCTCAGCGATCTGATCAGGGCCGCCGACCAGGGAGAGCAGATCAACGAGAAGATCCTCTTGATGACGGCGCAAGGCATCCTGGTGGCCGGGCACGAGACCACCTCGAACATGATCGGCAAGATGGTCGCCATGCTGCTGTCGGACCGGAAGCGCTGGGAGCAGCTCGTCGCCGAGCCCTCCCTCGTCCGCACCGCGGTGGAGGAGGTGCTGCGCTTCGACGCCAATGCCGGCTTCGGGCTGCCGCGCTTCATCACCGAGGACATCGAGCTCTCGGGCACGAAGGTGCCGAGCCGCACGACGGTCATCTGCAGCATGGCCGCGGCCAACCGGGACGAGCAGGCCTTCGAGCGGGCCGACGACATGGTGCTGAACCGCTCGCCGAACCCGCACCTCGCGTTCGGCGCAGGCGGCCACTCCTGCGTCGGTCAGGCGCTCGCGCGGACCGAGCTGCAGACGGTGCTGAGCGTGCTCCTGCGCCGCCTGCCGTCGCTCGATCTCGCGGTCGCGCCCGAGGATCTGCCGCGCCGCGAGGGTCTGCTCGTCGGCGGGATCGAGGAGCTCCTGGTACGCTGGTGAACATGGCCGGATCGAGGGTGAGGCATGCGCAGGGCAGCGATACGAGAGAGGTCATCCTGGACGCGGCGGAGCGGCTCTTCGCCGAGCACGGGGTGGCGGCGGTCTCGAACCGCCAGGTGAGCGAGGCGGCCGGCCAGGCGAACAATTTCGCGGTCGGTTATCACTTCGGCACCAAGAGCGATCTGGTGCTCGCGATCGTGCGGCGGCATGTGCCGTTCATCGAGCGGCGGCGCGAGGAGATGCTCGCGCAGATCAAGGGTTCGTCGGACCTGCGCGACTGGCTGGCGTGCCTCGTGCGGCCGACCGTCGACCATATCGCCTCGCTCGGCAGCCCGAGCTGGTACGCGCGTTTCTCCGCGCAGGTCATGACGGACCCTGCGCTGCGCAAGCTGGTGATCGACGAGATGGTCGCCACGCCGGCCATGCAGGAGACCATCGCGGGGCTCGAGCGGCTCAGGCCGATCTGGCCCGAGGAAGTGCTGGAGGAGCGCGGCGACATGAGCCGGCACCTCATCGTGCACATGTGCGCGGAGCGGGAGCGCGCGCTGCAAGCGGGGAGCGCCACGCCGCGGGCCACGTGGGAGGCGGCGGCGGTGGGGCTCGTGGACGCGCTGGTGGGGCTCTGGACGGCTCCGGTGACCGCGACGACGTGAAACGGAAGCGGAGGGACGAATGGAAACGAGCTCGAAGCTCAAGGTGGTCGTGGAGTACGAGAAATGCTGCGGCGCGGGCCAGTGCGTGATGGTCGCGCCGAAGGTCTTCGATCAGCGGGAGGACGGGATCGTGATCGTGCTCGACGCCGAACCGCCGAAGGAGGAGCACGCGGCGGTCCGGGAAGCGGTCGCCGTTTGCCCCGGCGCCGCGCTCCGGGTGGACGAGGGTGAATGAGGAAGCGCGGGCAGGATCAAGCCGCGTCATCGCTCCGGAAGGTCATGCTCGGTATGAGCGGCCGTCTCTTGAAAGCGCGCGCCAGGGCGCCGCGCAGATCCCGCTGGATCAGAGGCAGCGCGGGGAGGGGAAGGTGATCGTCACATTCCGGATCTCCTGGCGCGCAACGGCATCTCCCGTGCCGGCGGCGAAGCCATAGAAGAAGCTCGATCCGACGGGAAAGCCGCTGATGGCGAATCCCTGGATGTGGGGCTCGCCGTCGATGCTCACGTTCACCTCGCCCTGATCGAAAATGACCCGGGCCGTATGGAACGCGCCGTCGCCGAGCGCGACGCTGCTCTCCACCTGGCTCAGCGAGCTGAGGACACCCGCCCTGCAGGGCCGGGCGAGGTCGTCCACGCCCACGTGGTTGCTGTTCCAGTCTGCGCAGTCGAAGTTGTTGTAGGTGTCGAGCTCGACGCCGTAGCCCTCGAGCCCGGCCATGCCGAGGCCGCCGCCGGGCTCGCCCACGATCGCCTCGCCCGTCGTCTGGAGCATGAAGCCCACGCCGTCGCCGCTGCCGAGGCGGAACTCGAACGTCGCGGTGAAGGCGTCGGCGGCGATGGGGTTCCGGTAGACGATGGTGCCGGCCTGCAGGTTATCGGACTCGGTGAGCACGCCGGTCCGCGCCGCCCGATCCCAGAAGGCGGTCCCGTTGAAGAACCACCCCTCCGGCGGCGAGATCATGTCCGCGGCGAGGGTCGCCGCGCAGACCGTTCCCTCGGGGCACGTGCTCTCGTCGGTCTGCCCGTTGCAATCGTTGTCCACGAGGTCGCACACCTCGGGCGCCGGCGCCGTCTCGCCCGTGCACGGGCCCCAGGCGCCCCGCGAGCAGACCTGCACGCCGGCCTTGCACGCCCCGACGCCCTGGGTGCCCTGCGGGCCCGAGTAGCAGCTCCGCTCTTGCCCCTCCACGCAGGCGCACCCTTCATCGACGATCCGATCGCAATCGTTGTCAACGCCGTCACAGGCCTCCGGCGCAGGCACACACACGGCGCCGACCTCCTCGGCGCCGGCCTCCTCGAGGATGTCGCTCCGGGCTCCGCACGTGGAGACGGCGGCGGCGAGCGCCGGGAGAAGAAAGAACGCCAGCGCGCGCGCCCGCAGGCCTGCGCCGGCCGCTGCGCGCGAAGAGGAGATTGTCTGGGAAGGTGGCATGAGCCCTCGATGCTGAGCGCGACCGAAGGTCACGTGGAGGATGCGGGACGTCCTCGCGCACCAGCTCTTTCTGCCCGCAGTGTACCAGATCGAGAGAAACGCGCGTCCAGGCATCCGCCTAACGCGGCCCAGGCGCCGCGGCGCCGTCGGAGCGCTCGCCGTCGCGGCGCTCCGCGCGCAGCCGCCGCGCGACGACGACGTGACCGAACAGGGCCGCCATGACCATCACCGCGGGCAACCAGACGAACGGCGGGTAGCAGACCCAGGTGTTCACGTGGCCCGGGTCATCGCCGAACGCTCGAACCATCGGGGACGACAGCACCGCCACCGCCGCGATCACGGAGAGCAGCACGATCCCGAGCGCGTTCCACGCCGCGGCGACCCAGAGCGGGACGCGGCGTAACGCGATGAGCGGCGCCAGCACGAGCGCGCTGGCGCCGGTCAGGATGTCGAGGTTGAGGCCTGAATAAGACATCTCCGCCGGCATCACCCCCTCGGCGGCCGCGCGGTGCATCAGCAGCTCGAGCGGGAAGCGGAACGCCTGCGCGCCCACGAGCGCCGCGAGCGGCAGGCCGAGCGCGAAGCGCCGCCCGAGCGGCGAGAGGCCGAGCGAGAGCCCGCCGGCCATCACGACCGCGAACATCAGCGCCATCGGCGGCGGCCGCAGATCGAAGCGCGCGAGCGTCCCGCTCGCCGCGAGCGCCCACGTCGCCCCCATCCACAGGGCGACCCCCGCCGCCGCCGCCGCGGCCGCGCGGCGAGACGGCGCCGCCCCCGCGGCGGCGCTCCCGCGCGCCGCCCCCCACACGAAGAGGGCGGCGACCAGCAGCGCCAGCGCGGCAAAACCAAGCTCGAGCGGCGCCGACGCGGCGGGAGGCGGGTACGTCACGAGCTGCTTTTACACCGGTTCTCGGTCGGCCGCGCAGCCCGCGTTCGTGCAGGCGCGCAGCGCCGTCGTCCACCGCTGCAGACCGGTTCTACTCGATCTCCGCCGGGATGCGCCCCGCGACCTCTTTCTGACAGCTCGCTCCGTTCAGAAGGCATCCGATGGCCACCGGAACGGAACCGCTCATCACCCTGCCGAGAAAGCCGTCGTGGCCTTCCGGCGACTGCACCTCGATGACATGATGACGCGCGCCGTCATGCACCCCGGCGGTGCCGAGCCCGATGACCGGCGGCGATGTGGGGACGAGCACACCGACGATTCCCACGAACGCGAACGCAGTATAATTTCTCATTGTCTCCTCCCGCTCGATGCGTGTTTCGATGCCGGCGGCGCCGCGTGCAATCGCGGGCCGGGGCAGGGGGGACCCTACGATAGAAAAGGCTATCGGATTCGCCGCGCCGGCGTCCACCGCAATACGCATTCGCCAGCGCGCTTCCGAGCGCCAGCTCTCGTTACGAGGCTCCAGCCGCGAGCCCGCCGCAGGTCCACGAGCCGCGGCGGCTCGTCGCAGACGATCTTCGCCAGCACGGGCAGCAGGTGGTCGGTCGGCCCTGTCGAGATCGAGGGGGTGGAGCGGGTGCGGTTCGTCGCCAGCGGCTGAAGCGCGAGCTGACGGCCGGCCGCCTTCACCGGCGCGGCGGCCCCTCCGCCTCCTGCCGCGTCTTCCGCCGGCGGCGGCGGTCGCGCTCCTCGACGATGAGCCGCTCGAGCGTGGCGGAGCGGTTGGGGCGGCGGCCCAGGGCGTCCTCGGCGGCGAGTTCGTCGAGGAGCTTGTCGGCCTCGTCGGAGATCGTGAAGTTGACCCGGTGGATGCCCACGCGTCAGCCGCCTCGCCGGCGCAGCTCGGCCTCGAGCTCGGCGATGCGCCGCTCCGCCGTCGCCCGGGCGGCCTGCTCGGTCTCCGCGCGCCGTCGCTCGGCCTCCTCGGGGGTGAGGACGAGCTCCGCCCCGTCCGAGGTGCGGGCGAGGCGGAGCGCTGCCGGGTGGCCTCCGGCCGGGACGACGACCCAGTGCAGCCCGAGCACGGCGCACGGGCTGCGCTCCCCCTCGACGACGCGCTCGACCAGGTCGCCGTCGATGCGATCCCAGACCCGCAGCCGCTCCCCGGGCGCGGCCTCGGGGTCGAACGCGACGAGCTCCAGCACGCCGAGATCGTGGTACTTGCGGAGCTTGTCGGCCCAGGTCTGCGGATCCGCGTCGTGCTCGCTCACGATCTCGACGGCGAGCTCAGGGGCACCGCGCTCCCACGTCTTCCAGGAGCCGAACGGCGTGTCCGGGGTGCCGAGCCGGACGAAGGCGTCCGGCGCCAGGCACCGGCTCGGGTCGGACGCGGCCCAGTAGACGAACTGATCGGACCCGATCGCCGCGCGATCCGCGAAGGTCTTCAGCACGAGGTAGAGCAGGGTCCTGATCTCGAGGTGGCGCTTGGTCTCCGGCACGACGGCCTCTTCCGGGAAGTGGAGCGGGGAGGGCGCGCGGACGTGACGGAGACGACGCGCGAGCGGGGCGTGCTGCATGGCGACAGTATACACACGGGGTGTGTATACGTCGAGGGGGCATCCTGGACGTCGCTCCTCAGACCACCGCCGTGCCGGCGATCTTCGTGATGGCGAGGACGGCGCGGAGCAGCTCGCGCGCGCTCGGGGCGACGTAGCGCACGCGGCGCGAGTCCAGGCGGACCACGCCGGGGACGAGCTCCGCCGCGTCGGCATATGCGGTCGCGAGCAGCGAGACCGTCACGCCGATCGGCAGCGGGAGCGTGTAGGGCTTCACGCGAGCGAGCCCCCGCAGGGCCTCGCTCGCGGCGGCCCGGATGCGCCGGCAGGCCTCGTCGGGGTGGATCGACCGCGCGCTGTAGCGTGTGATCGACTGCTTCACCGCCACGGTCGTTACGCCCGGGAACCGCTCGCTCGCGTGGGCGGTCACGGCCTCGTCCCCCGTGACCAGCGCCACGGGCACCCCCGCCTCGCCCACGACGAGCGCGTTGATGGCCGCCTCATCGACCCACAGCCCGGGATCGTCTGCCGCGCTCTGCGCGGGGTGCAGCCGGATCTCGCCCACCACCGCGCCGTAGTAGGTGTGATCGAGCACGCTCGCGCGCAGGCCCGCGCCCCCGTGATACCCGACGAAGAACGCCGCGTCGGGCTGGCCGGCGTCCAGCCCCTGCACCATCGACAGCGGCTTCAGCGCGCCCGAGATCACCTCGACGCGCGGATCCAGCTCCTCGAAGAGGAGGTTGCGCATGTCCCCGTGGCTGTCGTTGACGACGACCCGCGTGGCCCCGGCGTCGAACGCGCCGAGCGCGGCGGCGTTCGCCTCGCGGCTCATCCACGCCCGCGCGCGCTCGTAGTCGCCGCCTCCCCGGCGCGTCTGGTCGACGTGCACCACCCCCGCGCATCCCTCCAGGTCGATCGAGATCAGCACGAACATCGGTGTCCCTCCTCGCGCCGCCGCGGCGGCCACGCAGGGGCTAGCGCCGCGCGCCGAGGCGAGCCACGCCGGGCCGACGTCGGCGTCGAGACGAAGGTCGCGCTCGCCCGCCGCGGGCAGGCGGACACCGCCGGACGTGTGTCCCCGCGGCGACGGGCGCCGGACGTGTGTCCCCGCGGCGATGGCCGCCGGACGTGTGTCCCCGCGGCGACGGGATCTCGATCTGTTCGGCCTCTCCAGCGCTCTTCGATGGGAGCTCAGAGGCAGCGCGGGGAGGGGAGGGGGATCTTCACATCTTCAACAAGTCGAGGTAGCCGAGCGCGCAGCACCGACCGCGCTTCGTGCGGCCAGGACTAGCCGGTGGGCGCCCCCGCGAGCGGCGCACCGTCAAGCGCTGCACCGGGGGCCGGCAGCGCCCCCGCGCCGGCCGGCGCAGCGACGGGCGCTGCGTCGGAAGCAGGCGCAGGTGCCGGCAAGGCGGCGCCGGGTGGCGCGGCGGTGTCCTCCGGGGGGGCGTCCGCGTCGCTGGACGACGCCGTGCGGCCGCCGCGGCCCTTGTAGAGCGACGGCGCGATGGTCTCGGCGTCTCCCTCGTTCCAGCGCAGGTAGGCGACGGCGCGGCGGGTCTGGTCGTAGGCGTGCACGAGCAGCGCGAACGCGCGCGCCCGCTTGTCCGCGGCCTCGGTCGGCCCGGGCCCCTTGCCGTGCTCGCGCACGCCGAGGGCGGCGAGCAGCTGCGGCCCGATCTCGCCGGCGCGCTTCACCTCCTCCTCGGTCGCGGCCGTCTTGCCGGCGATCTCGGGCCAGCTCGCGCCGAAGAGCGCCGAGAGCGCGACGAGGTCGTTCGCGGTGTCGATGTGCCCCTGGCCGGCGCGGATCTCCGCGACCGTCTCCGCGTCGAGCAGGCCGCGGCGGGCGAGGGCCTCGGCGTCGCTCAAGAGGTCCTCGCGGAGCGGTGCGGCCGGTTGATGCGGCGCGTTGGCTACGCGCGCTACGGCGCGTCCGCCGCATCGTCTCACCCTGGCTGAATGACCGCCTCGTGCGCGAGCTCACGTGCCCGCTCGTAGACCTAGACGAGCAGCACTCCTGGGTCGGGCGGCACTGCGCCGCCGTCGCGCTGCACTACGTCTACACGAACCTCTGCCACATCCCGCGCAACATGCGAATCACCGCCGCCATGGCGGCGGGCATCACGGATCGCGTCTGGACCCTGGAGCCTTTCGCCATCGCAGCGATCTCGCGCAGGACGTCGCTCGGGTAGCGGCCTTCGTTCTTGGCGATGGCCTGGACGACCTCGGCCAGGGGGACAAGTTCGACGACTTCACCCTGCCCTGAGCTCACGCGCGCGCTGGTTTTGGCGGCCCTGGCATGCCGCTGGCAACAAAGTCCCGCACGCGACGGAGTGCGTCGCGTGGAGGTGGACCATGCACACCAGGATCGGCCTGACCCTGGCCGCGCTCATGGGGGCGCCTGCCTGCGGGGTACCAGACGAACCGAGCGAAGCGGGAGGCGGGGGCGCGGAGGACGTCCCCCCAGCGCTGCGGAGCTTCGAGGTGAGCCTCGACGAAGCCACGACGGCCGAGAGCGTGATCCCCCAGATCCTCGAGGCCGGGCGGCCCGAGCTCGCGGCAACCTGCGCGGACCACCCCGACGAGGTGATCCGCATCTTCAGCCCGATCGAGCCGAGCGCCTACGCTGACGTCGCCTGCGCCTCGGTGCTCAGCGGCGGCGCCGCCGCCCCGGAGCAGAGCGCTGTACCTGCCTCGGAGGGGGCGGAGCCGATCGGGTCGGTTCAGCAGCCGTGGAGCCCGCTCGGCCTCGGGTGCGGCATCTTCGTGCTGGGGTCCAGCCTGGTCGCCAGCCGCGCGATCTGCCCGAGAGCTCGCAATCAGCGCGACCTGAAGCGCTGCCAGAACTGGTCGGACACAGGCTTCGCGGGCCTCTCGATCATGTGCGCCTTTCTCTGACCGGTGACCTATGTCCAAAATCCCGCGAACGATAGGGATTTTCGCGTCCGGCGGCGCGCTGATCGCTGCCGCACTGACCACGCCGTCTGAGGCGCCCGGCTACTCGTGGGGGGACCTAGCGCGCCTCGCGCTTCCCTTCGCGCTCTTCGTGTACGCGCGGTGCTGGCTCGACGAGGGGCGCGCACGTGAGCGCGCCGCACGCGGGGTGAGGGACGAGCTGTAGCCGCGCCGGCCGGCCGCGAGGCACGACCCGCCGGGCCCGCCGCCCGACCTGTCGCCGCACGGCCCGCCCCTCGGCCACGAAGCCCCAAGCGAACACCCGGCAGCGCTGCGCCTCGACAAGGCGGAGCGCCACCCCATCCGGCAGCCGCCCTGTCACCCTGGCGACCACGCTCGTACCGGTCCCTCGCCACCACCGACCGCTGCTCGAGCCCCACCGGGGCAAGCTGCGCCTCGTCGTGCTCTGCGCGTGCTTCGGCGGCGACGCCTCTCCAGAGGGCCGGAAGAGCTGACGGCCGAGGCGATCCGCTTGCACCCGCTGGTGCGGGAGTTTGCCGAAGCGACGATCGCGGATGGCGAGGCGTTCGCAGACGCGTGCGCGGGGCGGCTGACCGCGGCGTTATGGGACATCGGGCGGCTGCACGAGGAGGCCGCGGCGCGGGGGGCGTACGCGGTGCTCGAGGATCTGCGGGACGGCAAGATGCTGGCGTAGCAGTGACACCCGATGGACGCTTCATCCTCGCCTCCAGGCAGGGAACCCTCAGCATGTGGGTGCTGTCGACCGGGAAATACGTCGAATTCGGTTCTCCGGAAAAAACGGCTGGATATCGCGTGTATGAGGGGGCAGTGGACTTCGTTGCGGTGACGCCGGATGGCCGTCTTGCCATCTCAGCGTATCGGGACAAGCTCACGGTGTGGGAGGTCTCGACCGGACAGGTCGTTCGCATCATCGAAGTCCCTACCGCCACGGTGACCGACGTTGCGGTGACGCCCGATGGCCGCTTTGCCGTTTCCGCCTCTTCGGACAGGACGCCGTTCCGCGGCGAGGACCACGGCGCTCCCAGCCAGCGCCCGTACCGCCCTGGCTGCGACGCTGAGGTCGTGCTGCGACGCTGAGGTCGTGCTCGATCCCGACGGAAATAACCTCAGGTCGCCCACGACGGCCGGCGAACAGGTCGGCGGACGCCATCGAGATCATATTCTGACCTGGGCGAGGGCGCCGCTTTGGCGCGGATCCACCACCCTTGCGCACCTTAGGGTGAATCCGGCGACTCCCGAGCGAGGCGCTTCCATCGTTCCTGATTTCACTTCAGCCCTCCCGGTGGTATCGTAACCGACATGCCCCGGTCTCGGTGTCCAGGAGCGTTGGCGCATCAGCGCGTCAATGAGCTTGGGCACGGCGACGGCACGGAGGGTACTGCTCGTGTGGCAAACATCGGCTTCCGGTGGACGAGTTGACGCCGATCTGCAGATGGTGGACAGCGCGCGTGCCGTTGCGGCGCGCTCCAGCCGCTCCGGCGACGCCGGTCCCGCTTCTTCTGCAGCCGGGCGGGGCGACGTGGCGCAGGACCCGCGGCGCAACCAGCTCGTCGCCGGGCGGTACAAGCTCTTGCGGCTGGTCGGACGCGGCGCCATGGGCGAGGTGTGGCTCGCGCACGACGGGGCTCTGCGGGTCGACGTCGCGCTCAAGCTCCTCGCGGTCCAGTGCGAGAGCCAGGCTGGCACCGCCCTGGAGCGCTTCCGGTTCGAGGCCCAGGTCGCGGCGCAGCTGGCGCAGAAGACGGACTACATCGTCGCCGTGCGCGACGTCGGCAACGATCCTGCCGTGGGTCCGTACCTCGTCATGGGCTACGTCCGAGGTCGGTCCCTGAGGCAGCTGATGCAGGAGCGGGGGCCGATATCCCCGGCGGAGCTCGCCCCGCTCCTCGGCCAGATCGGAGAGGCCCTCTCGGTCGCGCACGGCCTTGGCATCGTGCACCGCGACGTCAAGCCGACGAACGTGCTGCTGGAGGAGGAGCACAACGGTGAGGTGCGCGCCAAGGTCGCGGACTTCGGCATCGCCAAGTGGATCCGAAAGGAGCTGCCGGCCGACTTCCCCCGTCGAACCGCCGACGGCGTGGTGCTGGGCACGCCGGCGTACCTGAGCCCGGAGCACACATGCGACGGGGACACCAGCCCGCACTCGGACCTATGGGCGCTCGCGGTCGTCTCGTACGAGGCGCTCACCGGCCGGCTGCCCTTCCCGGGCCGCACCATGAGCGACGTGCTCGCCTCGATCCTGGCCCGAGCGCAATCGCCGCGGTCGGCGCTGTACCCGGAGGCGCCGCCGGCGGTCTCGGCCTGGTTCGCGCGCGCCTTCGCCCTGAATCCGGCGGAGCGGTTTCCCTCGATCGAGGCCATGGTCGCCGCCTACAAGGCCGCGGTCGGCACGTCGGGTGCGCCGGCGCGAGCCGAACCGGCGCGCCGGGGCAAGCTGGGCCTCGCGGCCGGCCTCGTCGTAGCGCTTGGCGCCGTGTTATCGACCGGCGCGCTGCGGCCGCAGGCGGACGTGCCCGCCGCGCTGCGGGCGTCGAGCGTCGACGCGCGCGCCGCCTCCATCGTTCGCGCCGCGCAGGCGCGCATCGCAGCCCAGGCGAGCCCACGCCCCGCGGCGACACCAGCTGACGCCGCGGCGGTGCGGGCCGCCGTCCCCGCGCCCGAGGAGGCCCCCGACCCCGCGGCCGCGCCGCGCCCCCTCTCCGCGCAGGCCGCGCGTCCGGTCGACCTCCGCCCGGCGCCGCGGAGCGCGCGCGTCCCCCGCGGCAACCGCGCGACGGGCGCGCGAGGCGTGCCCGCCGAGCGCGAGCTGCTCAGGACGCGCCACTGAGCGGCGATGACCCTTCATCCACCTGCCGCGGCGCTATTTCTGGCGTCGAGGCCGCCCTTCTTCACGATGAAGGCGGCGATCTCCTCGACCCCCTTGTTCTCCTTCAGGTTGGTGAAGAGGAACGGCCTGTCGCCCCGCATCTTCCTGGCGTCCCGGTCCATCACCTCGAGGCTCGCGCCGACCATGGGCGCGAGGTCGATCTTGTTGATGATGAGCAGGTCCGAGCGCGTGATGCCCGGGCCGCCCTTGCGCGGGATCTTGTCGCCGGCGGACACGTCGATGACGTAGAGGGTCAGGTCGGCGAGCTCCGGCGAGAAGGTCGCGGCCAGGTTGTCTCCGCCGGACTCGACGAACACGAGGTCGAGCGGGGCGAGCCGCTGCGCGATCTCCCGGACGGCCGCCAGGTTGATGGAGGCGTCCTCGCGGATCGCCGTGTGGGGGCAGCCGCCGGTCTCGACGCCGACGATGCGCTCGGGGCTGAGCGCGCCCGAGCGGGTCAGGAACTCCGCGTCTTCCTTCGTGTAGATGTCGTTGGTGACGACGGCGACGCGCCACTCGTCGCGCATGCGCTTGCAGAGGCGATCGACGAGCGCCGTCTTGCCGGAGCCGACCGGCCCGCCGATACCGACCCGGAGGGGACCGTGGGTGCTGGTTGTCATGAGCGGAATAACCTCGTGTGTTGGGTTTCGTGTTGCATCGACGAGAGATCGACCATCGGCGTCGCGGCGCCGATGTGGTCGAGCGGGGTCTCGCGGGCGCGCCGCGCGGCGGCGGCGATGACCGGCTCGAGCGCCGCGACGACCCGCTGGCCGTCGGTCTGGCCGAGCGGGATCAGCCGGATGCCCGCCGAGACCAGGCCGGAGCCGAAGGCGTGCAAGTACGCCGCCAGCGCCGGCTCGAGCGGCACGCCGTGCGCGGCCGCGGCGAGCCCGACGGCGACCGGCAGCGCCGCCTCGCCCGCGTGGCGCTCCGCGAAGGCGTCGAGGCGAGGGTGCGGCCAGGCGGCGCGGGTGATGGTGAGGAACGCGGCGCCCTGCTGCGCGCTCTCCAGCGCGAGCTCGCGGGTGCCCCGGAGCGCCGCCGCGAGCTCGGCCACCTCGTCGAGCTCCTGGTCCTGCTTGGCGCGGTAGGCGGCCGCGAGCAGCGCCGCGTCGACCCGGCCGGAGCCCTCGCCGAGGATCGTCGCGACCCAGGCCCGGAGCTGCTCGGCGGTCGTGACCAGACCGGCCTCGACCGCCCACTCCAGCCCGTGGCTGTAGCTGAACCCGCCGACCGGGTAGGCCGGCGACATCCAGCTCAGCAGGCGGTAGAGGGCTCCCTCTGCGACGGCGCTCACCCGCGTCCGCCCTCGCGATCGTGCACATGGCCGTGGGAAGGGTCGTGGTCGTGGGAAGGGCCATGCTCGTGGGAGTGCCCGTGCTCGTGGGAGTGCCCGTGCTCGTGGGAATGCCCGTGCTCGTGGTCGTGGGAATGCCCATGCTCATGGTCGTGGGAATGCCCGTGATCGTGAGAATGGGAATGCCCATGCTCATGGTCGTGGGAATGCCCGTGATCGTGAGAATGGGCGTGCCCATGCTCGTGGGAATACCCGTGCCCCTGCGGCGCCTTCTGATCGTAAGCGCCGCGCTCCGGCGTGAACGGGGCGCGCAGCGGCGTCGCGTCGGCGCCGAGCCCCCGGACCATGTCCACGATCACATGATCATCGCGGATCAGGATCCGCGCGCCCTCGAGCGCCGCCGGGATATGGCGGTTCCCGATATGCCAGGCGATGCGGGGCAGATCCTTCACGTCGCGGCAGGTGACGGCGACGAGCTCCTCGTCCGCCGCGCGCACCTCGATCCAGCCGCCGTCCTCGAGGCGAAGCCCGTCCCCGTCGCCGAGCACGGTCGCCTCTGGAAGGTCGAGCAGGAACTCCCATCCTTGATCGGTCGCGAGCCGGATCCGCCGGCGGTGCCGGTCGTCGTAGGCGAGCGTCACGGACGCCTCGGCGGCGGTCTCGGGAGTGCTCCCGCGGGGAACGACCTCGATGGCGCGTCGCATGTCAGTACAGGAAGTATCGCTGGGCCATGGGGAGCACGTCCGCCGGCTTGCAGGTGAGCACCACGCCGTCGGCCTTCACCGTGTAGTGCTCCGGGTCGACCTCGATGCGCGGCGTGGCGCTGTTGTGGATCATGCTCGCCTTCGAGATCCCCTTCCGGGTGTTCTCCACCGCGATGAGCGGCCGCGACAGCCCTGCGGTCTTCTCGATCCCGCGCGCGATCGACGCCTGGCTGACGAACAGGAACGAGCTCTCGATCGCGTTCCGGCCATACGCCCCGAACATCGGCCGGTAGTGCACGGGCTGCGGCGTCGGGATGGCGGCGTTGGGATCACCCATCGGCGCCATGACGATCGAGCCGCCCTTGATCACCATGTCCGGCTTGACCCCGAAGAACGCCGGCGACCAGATCACGAGATCGGCGAGCTTGCCGACCTCGACCGAGCCGATGTGCCGGCTGACGCCCTGGGCGATGGCCGGGTTGATGGTGTACTTGGCGACGTACCGCTTGGCGCGGAAGTTGTCGTTGTCCCGGGTCTCCTCCGGCAGCTTGCCGCGCTGTCGCTTCATCTTGTCGGCGGTCTGCCACGTCCGCAGGATGACCTCGCCGACGCGCCCCATCGCCTGGCTGTCGCTCGACATCATGGAGATGGCCCCGAGGTCGTGGAGGATGTCCTCGGCCGCGATCGTCTCCTTCCGGATACGGCTGTCGGCGAACTTGACGTCCTCCTCGATGTTCGGGTTGAGGTGGTGGCAGACCATGAGCATGTCCTTGTGCTCCGCTACCGTGTTGATCGTGTAGGGCCGGGTCGGGTTCGTGGACGACGGGAGCACGTTGGGCTCCCCGACCAGCGCGATGACGTCGGGCGCGTGGCCGCCGCCCGCGCCCTCGGTGTGGAACGCGTGGATCGTACGCCCTTTGAAGGCCCGGATCGTGTCCTGCACGAAGCCGCCCTCGTTCAGGGTGTCGGAGTGGAGCGCCACCTGCACGTCGTAGTCGTCGGCGACCGCGAGGCAGTTGTCGATGGCCGCGGGCGTGCTGCCCCAGTCCTCGTGGAGCTTCAGCCCGCAGGCGCCGGCCTCGATCTGCTCGATGAGGCCGGCGCGCAGGCTGGTGTTCCCCTTGCCGAACAGGCCGATGTTGATCGGCAGCGCCTCGGCGGCCTGGAGCATGCGCCGGAGGTGGAAGGGCCCGGGCGTACAGGTCGTCGCGGTCGTGCCCGCCGCCGGCCCGGTGCCCCCGCCCATCATCGTGGTCAGGCCCGAGCAGAGCGCCTCCTCGACGAGCTGCGGGCAGATGAAATGGATGTGCGTGTCGATGCCGCCGGCCGTGACGATCTTCCCGCCGCCCGCGATGATCTCCGTGCCGGGGCCGATGACGATGGTCACGCCGTCCTGCACGTCGGGGTTGCCGGCCTTGCCGATGGCGGCGATCCGGCCGTCCCTGAGGCCGATGTCCGCCTTGACGATGCCCCAGTGGTCGAGGATGAGCGCGTTGACGATCACCGTGTCGACGGCGCCCTCGGCCCGCGTCCGCTGCGACTGGCCCATGCCGTCGCGGATGGCCTTGCCGCCGCCGAACGTGACCTCCTCGCCATAGCCGTGGGAAGCGGTGAGGTCCTGCTCGACCTCGATGAAGAGGTCGGTGTCGGCGAGCCGCACCTTGTGGCCCACGGTCGGGCCGTACAGGTTCGCGTAGCTGGAATGAGGGATCGGATAAGGCATCGCCAGCGTCTCCTAGAGTGGCCCGTTGATCTTCCCTTGAAAACCCACGACGACGCGGGCGCCGCCGTAAGCCACCAGGTACACCTCGTATCTGCCGCCCGGCTCGAAGCGCCTCGCCGTGCCGGCCGGGATGTCGAGCCGCATGCCGCGGGCCCTCTCGCGGTCGAAGACGAGCGCCTCGTTCACCTCGTAGAAATGGTAGTGGCTGCCGACCTGGATCGGCCGATCGCCGGTGTTCTCGACGGCGAGCACAATCGCCTGCCGGCCCTGGTTGAGCTGGATGTCGACCGCGATCTCGGGGGTGATGATCTCTCCGGGAATCATGAGGCCTCCTCTACGTCTGCGGCTCGCCCTGGGGATCGGAGGACCGCGCGCGCCGCGGGCCGATCGGGTTGTGGACCGTGACGAGCTTCGTGCCGTCGGGGAACGTCGCCTCGACCTGGACGTCGTGGATCATCTCGGCGACGCCCTCCATCACCTGATCCGTGAAGAGCACGCGCGCGCCTTTGCTCATCAGCGACTCGACGGTCGCCCCGTCGCGGGCGCCCTCGAGCACGAAATCGGAGATGAGCGCGACCGCCTCCGGGTAGTTGAGCTTGACGCCGCGCTCCAGCCGCCGGCGCGCCACCATCGCGGCCACGGAGATCAGCAGTTTGTCCTTCTCGCGGGGGGTGAGATTCATCGGCTCCTCCTCAGATCGACCAGAAACGAGGCATGCGCGCCGGACGACCGGAGCGCGCCGCCCTGAGCCACGCGACGAGATCGGTGAGGTCGCGCCGCACGTGCTCCGGCTCCGCGCCGAGCGCCCGGGCCACGAGCACCCCGCCGACGAGCGTGGCGCCCGCGCGGCACGCTCCGCGCGCGAGCCGCGCCCGGGCCTCGTCGACCCACGCCGCCGCGTCGTCGGCGACGAGCAGCACGAGCCCCGCCGCCGTGGCGCCCCCGAAGCCCGCGGGGTCCGCGACCTGCGCGGCGATGTCGCCGGACAGGCCGAGCGCGTCCGCCCACGCGAGCCGCCCGCCGCGCCGGACGCGCCAGGCGTCGTGCAGCGCGCCGGACGCGAAGCGCTCGCCCCGGGCCAGCCGGCCGAAGACGACGAGATCCAGCGCCAGGAGGCTCCCGCCGGGCGCCACGTCGAGCGCGACGCGCCGCTCGAGGCGCGCGTTATTGAACAGGATCGTCTCCTGGGGCAGCCACTCGAGCGCCGCGCCTTCCTCCACGCGGAGATCGAGCGACAGGCGGCAAGGAGCGCCGAGCGAGGGATAGATCTTCTCCGCGGCCTGGCTCGTCACCGTGGCCGCGGCGCCGCGGCCCGCCTCGACGGAGACGCGGAGCACATCGCCCCCGGCCATGCCGCCGGAGGTCGTGACGAACACCCCGAGCAGCGGTTCGCCCGGCGCCTGCCGCGGGAAGTCCATGCGGCACGGCACGCGGTGCTCGATGTGCACCGGCCACGTGCGATCGTGCCGCTCGAAGCGGACCTCGAGGAACCCGTCGTCCCGCTGCAGCCCCAGGCGGTGCTCGGGGTAATCCTGCGGATCAACCACGGAGCTCCCCTGGGAATCGTGCAAAGTACCCCACCTCGCGCCGTTCGCTGCTCGCCGGTCCGGCGCCGCCCTTGTACTCCGGCCGATACAGCGCTGTCCATAGGGCTTGGTCACGCGGCGCGTGATCCGCGTGTTGCCGAGGTGATCGGCGGGTCGGCCGCGCTGGGCGCTCGCCTCGCGGTCACACCGCAGGGCGCTCGCGGCTCTCCCGGCGGTTGTCCGGGTGGACCATCCGCAGGCGGGAAGGATCGTACGTGAAGAACGCGTCGAAGAGGTTCAAGAACGTGTGTTTCTCCCGGACGAGCCGCGAGCACACGTCGGGGCTCAGATCGGCGGGCTGCCCGCCGCGCAGGATCGGGAGGTTGAGGTCGGCGTCCGGGTTGCTCTCATCGCGGCTCGGCGCCGGCGCGAAGTTCAGGAGCCAGGAGGCGCGATCCACCGCCGAGGTGTTGGCGCGGCTCCCGTGCCACACGTGGTTGTGCAGGAACAGGGCGTCGCCGGCCCGCATCGTCATCTCGAGGGTCCGCTCCGGCGCGTCGAGCGGATCGACGTACATACACGCCCGCGTCTCGTCGATGTCGACGAGGGGTATCCAGAGGTGCACGGAGCCCTTGTGGCGCCTGGACGCCTCGGAGAAGGCTTCCTTGCCGCCGTCGACGTCCCGGTGGCGCTTGGTGGCGTACGAGGAGCCCGCGCGCACCACCATGACCTGCTCGTACTCGAGGAACACCTCGTCCCCGAGGATGCGCTGGAGGAGCGGCCCCAGCTTCTCGGCCATGGCCTGGAGCAGATAAGGGACGCGGAGCAGCACCTTCTCCAGGTTGATCTTGTCCCGGTGCGCGGCCCTGTCCCTCTCCCACACGTCGGCGATGAGGGGATTCACGACGCCGCGCAGGGCGCTCACGACGTCCGCCGACAGGACGCCTCGGACCACGGCGAACCCGCGGCGCTCGAAGTGCTCCTTGACCTCGGTCGCGTAAAACGCGTTGTCGACGGCCCGGATCCCCTCCCACACGTCCACCGGCCCGCCCTGATCGAGCGAGTGGGCGAAGAACCGCTCCGTCCTCTCCGCGCCGTCGGCGCGGCGCACCACGTACCGAAACGGCTCGCCGGGGGCCAGCTTGCCTGGGTCGACGGTGTAGACGTGCGGCAGGGCAGGGTGGGGCGCGCAGTCGACCGACACGCCGCCCTCGGACCGGGCCAGAAGGCGCTCGCCGTGCTGGAGGTGCATCTCGATGAGCCGGTGGTCGCTCGGATTCATGGCAAGCTGGCGAGGAATATACACCGGCGGCGGCGTGCGCGGCCGCCGAGGTTCGCCGCGGTCGGGTGATCCGCCGGCGATCCAGCGGCCTGCGGCCGGGAGCCTGTCCCCGGGGCTCGCCGGGGGCGGGCTCCCTCTGCCCGTCGAGCTGGTGCGCTCTTCTTCGTCCAGGATCGGCGTCTCGTGGCGCATGTCCCGCGCAGGGTGCAGCCGCGACGGCCCTCCGCGCCATGGGACCTTGGTCCTACGCCGCCTGCACCCTTGCGTTCGGAGCGACCGGGGACCAGGGAGGGACCGGGGACCAGGGACGATAGGAGCGCCGCGCAGCGCGCTTGCGCGCCGGCGCTCCGCTGGACCTGGCTCGACGGTGCCCTGAAGTCGACGGCCCCAGGAAAGGAATACCGATGAACTTTCTGGATCGCTCGCTTCTCCCCGAGAACCAGGAGAAGCTCGTCATCACGGTGGCGCCGTACGGGCCGGAGTGGGAGCCGGCCGATTTCCCCGGAGACATTGCGGTGACGATGGAAGAACAGGTCCAGAAGGCGGTGGATTGTTACTCCGCGGGCGCCACCGTGCTGCACGTGCACGCGCGCGAGGCGGACGGCAAGGGCTCCAAGCGGCTGTCCAGGTTCAACGAGCTCCTGGCGCGGCTGCGCGACGTGGTGCCCGACATGATCCTGCAGGTCGGCGGATCGATCTCCTTCTCCCCGGAGGGCGAAGGGGCGCAGGCCAAGTGGCTGAGCGACGATACGCGCCACATGCTGGCCGAGCTCTCGCCGAAGCCCGACCAGGTCACGATCGCGATCAACACCACCCAGATGAACGTCGTCGAGCTGATGACCGAGGACGACTATGCCGGCAGCTCGTTCGCGCGGCCGGAGGTCTACGAGGCGTACCGCGAGATGACCGTGCCCGCCGGCCCCGCCTGGGTCGAGGAGCACCTCCGGCGGCTCACGGCGGCGGGCATCCAGCCCCACTTCCAGCTCGCCAACGTTCCCCAGCTCGAGACCGTGGAGCGCCTGATCCGCCGCGGCCGCTACGCCGGGCCGCTCAACATCACCTGGGTCGCCATCGGCGGCGGGTTCGACGGGCCGAGCCCCTACAACATGATGGAGTTCGTCCGCCGCGTGCCCGACGGCGCCTGCCTGACGCTGGAGACGCTCATGCGCAACGTGCTGCCGATCAACACGATGGCGATCGCGATGGGGCTGCACACCCGCTGCGGCATCGAGGACACGCTCTGGGGACGCAAGGGGCAGCGCATGACCTCCGTGCAGCAGATCGAGCAGCTCGTCCGGATCGCGCGCGAGCTCGGCCGCGACGTGGCGGACGGCAGGGAGGCCCGCCGCATCTACAAGATCGGCGAGACGTACCGGGACGCCGAGGAGACCCTGTCGAAGCTCGGTTACGCGCCCGATCGCAAGGCGGGCGAGCGCGGCCTACCCCGGCGCGAGGCGGCCTAGCGCCTGCAGGAGATCGGGAGAAGTTTCATGGCACATGCAATCCGGTTCCACCGGACCGGCGGGCCGGAGGTCCTGCGCTGGGAGGAGGCCGTCGTCGGCAGTCCGGGTCCTGGCCAGGTCCGGGTCCGGCACGTCGCCGTCGGGCTCAACTTCGCCGACACGTACTTTCGCACCGGGCTTTACCCCGTGCCGCTCCCCACCGGCATCGGGGTCGAGGCCGCTGGCGTGGTGGAGGCGGTCGGCGAAGGTGTCACGAACGTCGCGCCGGGCGACCGGGTGACGTACACCGGCTTCCTGGACACGCTCGGGGCCTACTGCACCGAGCGGATCCTGCCCGCGGCGCCGCTGATCCGGCTGCCTGACAACATCGGCTGCGAGACCGCCGCGGCGATGACGATGCGCGGTCTGACGGCGGCCTACCTGCTGCGCCGCATCTGGCCTCTGAGGGCCGGCGACAGCGTCCTGGTGCACGCGGCGGCGGGCGGCGTGGGCCTGATCGTGTCGCAGTGGGCGAAGCTCCTCGGCCTCACGGTGATCGGCGCGGTGTCGACCGAGGCCAAGGGGGACATCGCCCGCGCCCACGGCTGCGACCATGTCATCCATCCCGGCCGCGAGGACGTGGCGAGGCGCGTGCGCGAGCTGACGGGCGGAGCCGGCGTGTCGGTCGTCTACGACAGCATCGGCAGGGACACGTTCGCCGGCTCGCTCGGCTCGCTGAGGCGGCGCGGGCTGCTCGTGTGCATGGGCACGGCCTCGGGCCCGGTGCCGCCGCTCGACGTGGCAGAGCTCGCAGTCAAGGGATCGGTGTTCGTCACGCGCCCCGCGCTCGCCGACTACATCGCCGATCCCGCGGAGAAGGCCGAGCTCGCAGGCGAGCTGTTCGGCCACGTCGCCGCGGGGCGCATCCGGATCGAGATCAACCAGCGCTACAGGCTGGAGGACGCGGCGCAGGCGCACCGCGACCTCGAATCGCGCCGGACGACGGGATCGTCGATCTTCGTCGTCTAGCGCGCGAAGCCGACCCCAGACCGCCGTGCCGGCGCCAAGGAAACAGGAGGACCAGAATGACCACCTCAGCACTCGCCAGATCGGCCGCCGCCCGCCCGGAGACGCGGGGATCCATCCCGGTCGAGCCGCTCACCTGCACCATCGGCGCCGAGCTCCGCGGCGTGAGCCTGGCCGACGCCGCGCGCGACGACGCGCTCTTCGCCGGGATCAGGGCGCTCCTGTTGAAGCACCGGGTCCTGTTCCTGCGCGACCAGGACATCACGCGCGCGGATCACGTCGCCTTCGCGAGGCGCTGGGGCGAGCTCGAGGACCACCCCATCGCCGGCAGCGATCCCGATCATCCGGGGCTGGTGCGCATCTACAGGGACCAGAACAGCCCGCCGGATCACTACGAGAACTCGTACCACTGCGACGCGACCTGGCGCGAGGCGCCGCCGATGGCCTGCGTCCTGCGCTGCGTCGAGACGCCGGCGGTCGGCGGCGACACCATCTGGGTCAACATGGTCGAGGCGTACAGTCGCCTGCCCGAGCACATCAAGCAGCGGATCGCCGGGCTCCGCGCGAGGCACAGCCTCGAGGCCACCTTCGGCGGAACGATGTCGATGGAGAAGCGCCACGCGCTCAGGGCCAGCTACCCCGACGCGGAGCACCCGGTGGTGCGCACCCATCCGGAGACCGGCGAGAAGGTCCTGTTCGTCAACGCCTTCACCACGCACTTCGTCAACTTCCACACGCCGGAGAACGTGCGCGTCGGCCAGGATTTCACGCCCGGGGCGAGCCACCTCTTGAGCTACCTGATCAGCCAGGCGGCCATCCCCGAGTACCAGGTCCGCTTTCGCTGGAAGAAGAACAGCGTTGCGATCTGGGACAACCGCTGCACCCAGCACTACGCCGTCCAGGATTACTGGCCTGCGGTGCGCAGGATGGAGCGCGCCACGATCACCGGCGACCGGCCCTGCTGACGTCCGCGAGCTGCAAGTCCGGCTCCGGATGACTCCCGAAGTGATCCCCAGCCGCGCACGGCAGAGGAGCTGAAACGCGCGGTCAGGGCAGGTTCTCGAGAGGATCCGTCTTGCCGACGCCGGCGTGCGTGACGACGATGGCCTTGACGGCGGCCGAGCTGTCGAGCGGATACTCGTACGGCGCGGTCCAGACGCAGTCCGCGCCGGAGGCCTGGGTCCCGGTGGTCGCCTCGAACAGGTTGTCGATGCGATCCGTGCCGCCGGCCGGGCTGTCCAGCGTGGTGATGGGGTTATTGACCTTGTAGAAGTGGTTGCCCTCGACCCGCAGGCAGGCGGCAACCCGTGAGTTCACCCCCGACGTCGGGACGTTCTCGAAGTAGTTGTTGAACACGTGGCCGTTGCCGCCGCGGTAGCTCGGGAGGCGCGAGTTGACGTTGTTGATGTGGTTGTGATGGAAGGTGATGCGGCGGTCGCTGTCGTCGCTGTCCGACGAGCCGACCAGCATGCCCTTCCAGTGATCGTGCAGGTAAGTCCACGAGATCGTGATGTCCGAGGACTCGTGGGTGGCGTCGATGAGGCCGTCGTACTTGTCCTTGTTGGAGTTCACGGCGGGCGAATCGGCCCAGAGCTCGCAGTGGTCGATCCAGACGTTGTGGCTCTCGTCCATGTGGATGCCGTCGCCGTTGCCGCTGCTGGCGAGCACGTGGTGGATCTTCAGGTTGCGGATGATGATGTTGGAGGACCTCCTCAGGTTGAGCCCGATCCCCTCCAGCTCCCCGTTCGAGCCGACCCCCACGATGGTCTTGTCGGAGGCGACGTCCACGTCCTCGCCGCTGCCGCTGATCTTGCCGGTGATCTGGATGATCAGGGCGCCGGACCGCTTGGCCTCCGTCCTCAGGGCGTCGAGCGAGCTCACCGAGACGACCTCGCCGCCCTTGCCGCCGGTGGTGCCGCTGCCGGTCGTCGCATACCCGTAGAGCCGGAAGTCGACGCCGCCGGGGGTGCCACCGCCGGAGCCGCCGCTGCCGCCGGAGCCGCCGCTGCCGCTCGTCGCACCGCCGCCGCTGGAGGAAGATCCGCTGCTCGAGCTGCTGCTGCTGCTCGAGCCATCGGCGACCGGCTGAAGCTCGATGTAGTCGACCTTCAGATCGTAGTCTCCTCTCGCAGTTCTAGCAAGCGGCGGGCCGATGCTACGGGAGCGCCGTGGTCTGGGCGAATCGAGCCGATTCTGCGCTGCGGATGCAGCTTGCGTGCAGCTTTTGGATCTGGGTGGACCGCGCTGAGGTGACGCTGTAAACCCGGCGTTGACGGAGCCAGCTGACGCCGGAGATCGACTATCCGTTGCCGCGTCCTCTCAAGGGTGGAAATTCGAGCGAATATCCACCTGAGCTCGCTCCGCGTCCTCGATGGCCCTCTGCTGGGATGGGGCGCCGCGCCGTTGGTTCATCGCGCCGGAGGGAGCGGCGGCGGGAGGCAGGGCTCTGGCGACCGGGTGGTGGACGTCCTGCCCGACCACGTCCCCTCCGATATCTCCGAGCAGGGGCGCCGCATCACGCTCGCGGAGCGCCTGTCGCGCTTGCGGGACAGCTCCGCGACTTGCTCCCGCAGCCGCGCGATTTCTGCTCTCAAATCCTCCATCGACGGCATCATGCCGAGTCGACCGCATCCGCGTGTCTGGGCTTCATTCCCCGTGCGATCACTGGGTGAGCACGATGCTGTCGACCAGGCCCGTGGTGCTGCTGACGGGAGTGCCGAGCAGGCATCCGACGACGCTGCCGAGATAGCTGATCCCGGACGTGACCTTGGTGGCAGAGTCTCCGGCGTAGCGCCCGGCGGTGACGGTCCCGGTAAAGATGGCGGTTTGGCCGGCGACGGTGGGGGCTGACCAGGTGATGGTGCTGGTGCCGCCGGTGGCGTCGTTCCAGGTGACGGTCTCCGTCTCCGGCGGCCCCGCGGTGACGGGCACGCAGCTGAGGGACACCGCGATGGAGGCGGCGCCGGTGGCGCTGGGGCCGATCGCGCAGGTGTCGTAGTCGAAGGCCTCGGTCACCGTGACGGTCTGCGGGGTGGCGGTGACGGCCGGGCTGAAGGATCGGCTGAAGGATCCGGCGCAGTGAACGTCGATGACCGCTGCGCGCGCGGGTGCAGCGAGGGTGAAGCACACCGGGGCTGCGGCGGCCATGATGGCGGCAACGGTGAGCTGGGCGACTCGCAGCGTGTTGATCTTCGCGTTACGGAGCATCGGTCATCCCTCCTGTGAGAATCGTGGAGAGCCCAGGTTATTGTGGAGTGGCATGCAAATCGTGGGATGAAGGTATTCACCGCAGGCCCCTGCGCGCCTTTCGCGTTTCGGGGCGCTGTCGTCTGCGCACAGGCGGCAACGTTCGTGCAGCGGCGCCATGGCGAAGGCGGTCACGGGCTCGGCGTCGCGCGCCGGCCGGTGAAGGTGTCGGAGGCGATGGGATCGCCGGTGTCGGTCGAGGGATCGAGCGGGTCTTCGCCGTCCTCGAAGGTGCGCACGACGAGCGAGCCGGCGATCTCGCCGCAGCCCTGACCGACCGTGTCGAGGACGATATCGATCCGGGCCGTCGTCAGCAGGGTGTTGTCCTCGTCGTAGACGAACGCGAACAAGGCGCCTCGAGCGCCGTCATCTCCGACCTTCTCCCAGCTGCCCTGCTGGTTCGAGAAATTGTAGAGGGGCTGCGTCGAGGTGGTCCCGAAGAAGGACCCGTCGGCCCCGAACGTCCAGAAATCCCTGGCCCCGCCCGCTTCCGAGATCAGGTAGGTCCCGGCGCACCTGCGGGGGAAGCCGCCGGCCAGGGTTGGCGCCGGCCGGAGGGCGAGCCCGAGGGCCGCGAGCGGGAGCAGCGAGAGCGCGAACAGGAGCCTCTTGTGCATTCGGGTTTCGATCCTTTTCCACGCCCTCTTGACGGGGCGGAGGCGTATGCCATGGCCGCAGCGTAAACGTCAGCGCCGTGGGCGGTCAGGTTGTTTCACTGTGAATTCACTGTGAATCGCATCGCCGGGTCGGCGCTCGCGCCGCTTCTCGCGCGCTCCGCGGCGAAGAGCGCGCGCGGATCCGGCGCGGGCGGCGGCAGCCGATCAGCCGGGCATCCGCAATTTGCCTGCGGGAAGGGGGAGACCGTGAGCCGCTCCGGCTGAAGCTCGCCGAGGTGTACGCGCGCGAGATGGGCAAGCTCGACGAGGCGGTGAGCGTCTACCGCGGCCTCGTCGAGGACGATCCGTCCGACGAGGACACGATCCGTGCGCTCGACGCGCTCCTCCGCGCGAACGAGCGGAAGGACGACCTCCGGTGGCTCTTCCGGTGAGGTCGCGCTCGACGCTCTCGCCCGCTTCTTTCACTTTACCAGATCTGCGTGCTTCGTCGCAAGTGCGGGAATCCGGCCCTTTGTTTGTCCCTTCAGATTGCTAAGCCGTGCCAGCCCGACGTATCGCGTCGCGCGACACCCCCTACGCTTGGACAAGAACAGAGGACCAGACATGCGTCATCTCAAGAGCGCTCTTTCCTATCTCGCGATCCCTGCTTTCTCCGCCCTGCTCCTCGCGAGCTGTACGGGCGCCGGCCCCTCCGCGGCCGATAGCGATGAAGGCGACGAGGCCGTGGGCGAGGCCCATGCGGCGCTCACCCCCGAGCAGTGCAACTACTTCGATGTCAACGGCACGGTCCAGATCTGCCACCACACGGGCTCCACGACGAAGCCGTACACGATCGTCCGCGTCAGCGAGCAGGCGTGCGTCAACGCACACAGCGCCCACAGCGGTGATTACGTCACCAGCCTTGACCCGAACTCCCCGCTCTACGACCCGACGTGCGGCGGCCAGGGCTGCCTGGCCGTGAACGCGCCGTGCGACGCCACGGTGCCCTGTTGCGACGGCCTCACGTGCCAGAGCGGAACCTGCGTCGACGTCGACGAGTGCGCCGCCGGCACGGACAACTGCGACGCCAACGCGGCGTGCACGAACACCGCGGGCTCCTTCACCTGCGCCTGCAACACCGGCTACACCGGCGACGGCGTCACCTGCACCGACGTCGACGAGTGCGCCGCCGACACCGACAACTGCGACGCCAACGCCACCTGCACGAACACCGCGGGCTCCTTCACCTGCGCTTGCAACACCGGCTACACCGGCGACGGCGTCACCTGCGAGCCGGACGGCCCGAGCTGCCCGTGCGCTGCGTACCCGGAGTGGCAGGCCGCGCTCGCCGGGACGCTCGTGACCTCGGGACCGTGCCTGAGCTATTCTTTCCCCGCTCCCTACGGGACTCAGGTAGATAGCGTGAACAACAACGCCTGGGCTTTCTCCAGGAACGGCTCGACCGTCGTCCGCCTCATCGGCGGAGCGGCGGACGGACGGTCCGCTCCCTTTGACCCGCCGTCCACCGAATACTTCTGCGGTCTGCAAACCCACAACGAGTCCTTATTTTGCGGCGGCCAAGGCTTTCCTGTGTCGCTCAACGGTCTGACCGCGGAAGAGGGCGCGGCGTGCAAGGCCGAGATCCTGAGCTGGGCGACGTCGCAATGACGTGACGTCTCACCCGCCCATCTTCGCCCACAGCCGCCCCAGCTCCGCGGCCCCGCTCGCCCCCAGCTTCTTCATCGCGCGCCCGCGGTGACGCTCCACCATCCCCACGGAAATCTCGAGCTCGGCCGCGATCTGCTTGTTGAGCATCCCCCGCGCCACCCGCGCGCACACCTCTCGCTCGCGGGGCGTCAGCGACGCGAGCCGCGCCGAGAGCGCGGCATGCTCCTCGGCGACCGCCGGCGAGAGCGCCCTCGAGGCGATGAGCCCGCGGCTCCGCGTCTCCGCGGGCGTCTCGTGAAATGCCTGGACATAAGCCGCCTCGAAGCGCTCTGTCCGCAGGAAGCCGGCCGCGTGCACGACGCGCATCACCGGCACCTCCGGCTCGGACAGCAGCGTTCGCCGCGCCTGGGCGAGCCGCCGCTCCCGGACGAAGGCCGCTGTCGTGGTGCCCCGGTGCTTCCAGAAAGCGGCGTCGAGCGCCGCCGTGCTCGCGCCCGTGAGCGCAGCCAGATCGCGCGCGCGGATCGGCTCCCCGGCGTGGGCCTCGACGAGCTCCTCGACCCTCCGCACCGCCGACCGGCTCGACGGCGGCGCAGGCCTCTCCAAGAGGTGGGCGAGATCATGGGGCTGCCCGAGCAAGAGAGCGCGGGCCACGGCCTCGCACAGGTTGTTGACGAGCACGGGGTGCTCGATCGGCGTGCCTCGCGCGACCTCGTCCGAGAGGAAGAACAGGAGCCGCTCCAGGTGCGCCCCCGCGCCGCCCCCGGTGCGCATCTGGAGCGAGAACACCGGGCTCTCCGCCACTTGCTCGCCGGTGAGCGCCTCGAGCTGGGCCGCGAGGAAGGCCGGATCCACCCGCACGTTGTTCGAGCGAAACCCTCCGGCGCTGGTCCACTCGACCGTGGTCCCCGGCGAGCAGACGGCCACGCCCTGCCCGAGCGCGATCTCTGCGCGCTCGCGCCCCACGCCCGCCCGAGCCGAACCGCTGGTGAGCAGGTTGATGACGTGCGCGCCGGGCTCCACCGCGAGGTGGACGGGCGACGAGGCATCGCAGACCCCTTGAACGAGCGCGATCGGGCCGAGCTTGGCTACCCGGGCGCTCCACGCAAAGCCCTCGGCGGAAGTCTCCAGCGCGAGCGGACCGTAGAGGGAACGGAGCCAGGTGTAGGCCGATGCGAGGTCGTTTACATCGATGCGCAGGTACGGGTCGACCGTGGGGGTCTTGTCAGGGACGTGCATCGAGCCCGGGGACCTCCCATGAGCCGTGAAGACTGCCACGCAGTGGGCGCAGGGTTGAACCGGCCAGTCCGGCCGGTCTCGTCAGTGGACTGCCCGGACGAACCGCAGCGTCAGGGCGAAGAGGGTCAGAGTCCGTTGGGGATCACGGTGAGGGTGCCGGAACCCCGGTTGGTCAGGATGAGATCGTCGTACCCATCGCCATCCAGGTCCGCGGCGGCGATGGCGTTGGGGCCTGGCGAGGTGCCGGTCGGGACGACGGAGCCCGAGACGAAGGTCCCGTTGCCGTTGCCGGTCATCGGGCGGACGCCGCCCGAGGCGCTGGTGACCAGGATGTAGGCGTCGAGCTTGCCGTCGCCGTTGAAATCACTGGCCACGACCCCCAGCGCCGAGTTGGCGCTCACGGTGGGCGCAGCGACGGACTGAACGCCGCTCGCGACAGTGCCGTTGCCGTTCCCCTTGAAGAAGAAGAGGTACCGGCCGGCCGCGCCGTTCGAGAGGATGTCGAGCTTGCCGTCGCCGTCGGCGTCGCCGAAGGCGATGCCCGCCGTCTGGCCGTTGGCGGAGTTGGTGTAAGCGACCGGTGCGGCGAACGAGCCGTTGCCCTGGTTGATGAGGATCGACAGGCGTGCGGAGCCGGGGCTCGTCACCACGATATCGGAGAAGCCGTCGCCGTTCAGATCACGGCAGGCGATGGTCGACTGCACGCCGCCGGTGCCCGAGATGGTGATGAACGTGGGCGCGCCGAAGCTGCCCGTGCCGGTGCCGGAGATCACGCTCACCTGGTTCAGGGTCACGCTGGTGGTGGCGATGTCGGCCGCCCCATCGTTATCGAAGTCCCCGGTGCAGAGGTGCACGGAGCCCGGGGTGCCGGTGGTGAAGCTCGTCGGCGCGCCGAAGGTTCCGGGCGCGCTCGGGCCCAGGTTTCGGTAGACGCTGATGCTCCCGTTGACGATGGGCAGGTTGGTCTGGCCGTTGACGGTGACGGCATCGAGCCACCCGTCGCCGTCCACGTCCACCGCCACGACCGCGTTGCTGGAGAGCGGGGCGCCCGTATAGTAGAGCTCCGGCTGGACGGTCGCGTCGCCGTTGCCGTGGAACACGGAGAGCGACCCGGAGGGGGTCAGCAACGAACCGGATTCGGCGTTGGCCACCAGGACGTCGAGCTTGCCGTCGCCGTTCACATCGGCGACCGCCGGAGCCAGCGGGCTGTGGGGGACGGAGGTGTCGATCGGCGTGCCGGGGACCTGACCGGAGGGCGGGGTCTGGCAGCCACCGTTCGAGCAGATTTCACCCGCCGCGCACGCGCTGTTGCAGGCGCTGCAGTGGGAGGCGTCGCTCTGGAGGTTCACCTCGCAGCCGTCGGACGTGAGCCCGTTGCAGTCCGCGAGGCTGCCTTCGCACGCCTCGCAGTTGGTCCCCTCGTAGGTGGGCGCGCACTCGCAGGTGTAGCTGCTGAGGCCGTCGGTGCAGGCCCCGCCGTTCTGGCACGGGTTGGGCGCGCACTCGTCGATCTCGGTGCACGTGGCGCCATCGCCCGAGTAACCCGCGTTGCAGGCGCAGGTGAACGAGCCCGACGTGTTGGTGCACGTCGCGTTCGCATCGCAGTTGGCCGTAGCGGCGGCGCACTCGTCGACGTCGGTGCACGTGACGCCATCGCCGGAGTAACCGGCGTTGCAGGCGCAGGTGAAGGAGCCCGGCGTGTTGGTGCACGCGGCGTTCGCGCCGCAGTTGTCGGTGTCCAGGGCGCACTCGTCGGCGTCGGTGCACGTGACGCCGTCGCCGGAGTAGCCCGCGTTGCAAGCGCAGGTGAAGGAGCCAGCCGTGTTGGTGCACGCCGCGTTCGTGTCGCAGTTGTCGGTGCCGAGAGCGCACTCGTTAACATCGGTGCACGTGACGCCGTCGCCGGAGTACCCTGCGTTGCAAGCGCAGGTGAAGGAGCCCGCCGTGTTGGTGCACGCGGCGTTCGCGTCGCAGTTGTCCGTGCCCAGGGCGCACTCGTCGACGTCGGTGCACGTGACGCCGTTGCCGGAGTACCCTGCGTTGCAAGCGCAGGTGAAGGAGCCCGGCGTGTTGGTGCACGCGGCGTTCGCGTCGCAGTTGTCCGTGCCCAGGGCGCACTCGTCGACGTCGGTGCACGTGACGCCGTTGCCGGAGTACCCTGCGTTGCAAGCGCAGGTGAAGGAGCCCGGCGTGTTGGTGCACGCGGCGTTCGCGTCGCAGTTGTCCGTGCCCAGGGCGCACTCGTTCACATCGGTGCAGGTGCCGCTCTGGCAGGTGAGGCCGTCGCAGCACGGCACCGTGGGATCGCACGGCGCGTTCACGGCCAGGCAGCCCTGGCCGCCGCAGGTCGGGTCGTAGAGCGGCGAGCTCGGGTCGAGGCTGGTGACGTAGTCCTGGGCGTGGGAGCTGTGCGCGTTGATGCACGCCTGCTCGCTGACGCGAATGATCGTGTACGGCTTCGTCGTGGAGCTGGTCTTGTGGCAGAGCTGGACCGTACCGTTGACGTCGAAGTAGTTGCACTGCTCCGGGGTCAGCGCGCCATGGGCTTCGCCCACGGCCTCGTCGCCGTCGTCGCCGTCGGCCGCGGACGGGCCGGCGCTGGTGCAGCTCGCGAGCAGCAGGGTGGAGAAAGCCGGGATCGCCAGATAACCGAGAAGAGAGCTCTTGAGATGGCGCATGTTGGTCCTTTGTTGATGTTCAAAGCAGGGGTGCCGCGCGATGCCGAGCCTGGGCTGGCTGGAGAAATCTCGGATCGCACAATTCCCAATTCAAGATCGATGCCAGTGCGAATACTTCTTTTGGGGAGGTGATGTCGAGGCAGGCCCCTGCGCGCCTCTCGCGTTTCGCGCGCGCCGCCGCACGAGCCGCCGGCTCCCGTGCTGAAATCGCGCTGAAATCAGGGCACGCCGGCTCATCGGGCCCATTGGCCCGGTATCGCGCACACCGCGGTCCCCCCACGAGCAGCCCCCGGGGCCAGCCGCGCTCCGCCGCTGCTGCTGCTGCCTGAATGCCTCAGCTGCGGAGCGTACCCCTCACCACCCTGAATGATCGCGGACACTCCTCCGCAATCGATAACTGAGTGTCGATCGGCATGTTACTGGCCGGGCGATCCATGTAAATCGAAAAAATGCTTTCGCGCACGTTCAGAGGGGCTGCGTCGAGGTGGTCCCGGAGAAGGACCCGTCGGCCCCCGAACGTCCAGAAATCCCTCGCCCCGCCCGCTTCCGAGATCAGGTAGGTCCCGGCGCAGGTGGCAGGGAAGCCGCCGGCCAGGGTAGGCGCCGCTCGTCACGGGCAGGTGTCGATCGCGGTGCTCGTGATGGGTGCCCAGGTGCTCGAGCCGCCGGCGGCGGTGTACTGCACGGTCGCGGCGTTGTCGGCGCCGCACGGTTGCGATTTGCCGTTCGAGCCGGCGGCGCGGATCTGCTGCACCGAAGAGGCCCGCGCCGAGCAAGGGGACCACGGCGACGAGGGCGCCGAGCCCATGACGGAGACGGATCCTCGAAAGCTCGTTCATGACGGAAGAACCCTCCTGTCCGGCGCTCCGCGCGATCACGGGAGATACCGGCCGTTGTTCGCCTGGGGTCCGCGGCGGTGGCGGCGGGTGCATCCCCACGACAGCGCACGGTAGATCTCCGGCGCGGTGCTCCGTCATGTTGTTCACTGTGAATCGCACCGAGAGCCGAGACCTCACCGGATCGCCTTCGAAACCCGGCGACGCCGTATGACGTTGTCGTGGCGTGGGCCGGCGCGAGCGGGTGCGAATCGCACCGTGCCTCCGGGCCGAGGTGGCCGACGGCGCCGCGATCCTCCCGCTGGAGCGGCACCCGGACCTCCTCCCCTCTTGAACAATCCTCGCCAATCCCAGTTGCGCGCTCGCGGGCGCGGGCCACCGGGAAGAACCCGAAGTCCGTCCTTGGTTGCCACGCGCCTCGGAGGAGGCGCGATGTGCTCACGATGGAAAGTCCTCCCTGGCGGCCTTCCGGCCAGGACGCCGTCCTCGGCGCGAGTCATCGTAGGACCGGCGTTGCCCTCCCGACGGGGCGGAGGCGCGTGTACCCTGACCGCGCACGGTCAACGTCAGCGCAGCGGCCCATCACATTGATTCACCGTGAACTCGCCGTGAATCGCATCGCCAGGTCGGCGCTCGCGCCGCTCCTCGCGCATTTCGCGGCGGAACGGCCGGGCGTGGGGCGAGGTCCCCCGCTCTCCGCCGGGTGTGAAACCCGGTGCGATTCACGCCGTTGCGTTCGGAGGGTCCCTAGGTGAGGATGCTGATACGATGAAGCGATCTCCGCAGACCGACCAGCGCGCCGCCGTCGCGGCCGAGCTGGAGCGGGTGGTGGCGAGCCCGGTGTTCGGCGGGTCTGCGCGGCAGATCCGGTTGCTCCGCTTCCTGGTTGGCGAGGCGCTCGCGGGGCGCGGCGCCGAGCTGCGCGCGTCTCTCCTCGCCACGCGCGTCTTCGAGCGGCCCGAGGGCTTCGACTCCGTCGAGGACTCGATCGTGCGCGTCGAGATGAGCAAGCTCCGGCGCGCCCTTGAGCGCTACTACGCCGCGAGCCCCGCCGCCACGGTCCGCATCGAGCTGCCGCGCGGCCGCTACGCCCCCATCTTCGTCACGGGGCCGGCCGCGGCCGACCCCGCACAGCCCTCCGTCGCCCCGCGTCCCTCGATGGATTCGCAGCCCGCCGAGGGGCCGGGTCCAACGTCCCCCCGAGCGGGCAGTATCCCGGACAGCGCCGGCGGGCCCGTGGTCGCGATCCTCGCCTTTACCTCGATCGCTGCCGCCTCCACCGCCTCGAACGCGGCCGCGCCGCAGAGCGAGCCGCTGGAGCTGGGTTCTACGGGCACGCGGCGCTGCACCGTCGCCCGCGGCCTGACCGACCGGCTCGGCGACCTCTTCGTTCGCGCCCCGCGCGTGCGCGTGCTCTCGCGCGCCGCGACCCTGGACGAGGCCGAGGCGCGGGGCGCGCGCTACGTGGTCGAGGGGTGCGTGCGGCTCGTCCCCGGCGCGCTCCGCGTGGCGGTCAAGCTCCACGACACCACGCGCGGGATCCAGGTGTGGGGCAGGACGTTCGACCGCGTCGACGTCGAAGACCGCCTGTTCGCCGTCGAGGACGAGATCGCCCGCGAGATCACCACCCTGCTCGTCACGCTGCCCCTCGGCGTGGTCCATGCCATCGAGTCCGAGGAGCGCTCCGTCCACGCTCCCCGGTCGGCGTATGACGTGCTCCTGCGCTTCCCCCGGTGGCTCGCCACCTTCGATCCCGACCTGCAAGCCGAGCTCGCGGACCACTGCGCGCGCTTCCTCCACCTCGACCCCGATGACGGGGCGCTGCTGGCGTATTCCGCGTTCTTTCAGGTGCTCTCGTCGTGGACGGCGGCCGGCAGGGACTATGATCTTCGCCTGGCAGAAGGCCGCGCGCGCCGGGCCGTGGCGCTCGAGCCCAAGCTGGCCAATGCCCACCAGGTGCTCGCGTTCGTGCTGCTCGAAGCCGGCGACGGCGTGGGGGCGCTGGCCGAGGCCGAGATCGCCTTGAGGCTCGGCGGGCCGCTCATGCTCACGGGCTTCCTCCTCGCGCTCGTCGGCGAGTGGGAGCGCGGCACGGCCATCCTCCGCAAGCACCAGGGCTGGACGAAGCGTTATCCCGGCGCCGTCCACCACGCCCTCGCGCTCGACGCCTGTCGCCGCGGCGACTACGCGGCTGCCCTCGTCGAGGCCGAGGCCATCGCTCCCCTCCACCTCGCCTGGGGCGCGCTCGACCGCGCCGTCGCCCTGGCCCGCCTCGGCCGCCTCGCCGCCGCCCGCGCCGCCGCCCGCGAGCTCGCCGCCATCCTGCCCCAGGTCGCGCGGGATCCCCGGGCCGTCGTCCGCCGGATGACCGCGGACCAGGCCCTGGCCTGTGACCTCGTGGAGGCGCTCGCGCTCGCAGGGCTCGGTTGAAGGGGAGACGAATCGTGGCGGCCGCCGGTGTACCCCAACCACCGGTTGGGCACGCGAGGACGTCGAGCACAAACGTGCGGCGCAGAAGCTCGGCGCGGTTTATCGACCAAGCGCGCTCGGAGAAGGCGGCAAAAGCCCGCGGAGCCATTCCGGGGCGTTAACATGTGAATCGCGCTCGTTAACGCGTGAATCCAGATGACGAGGCTCCGCCGGCCGGGTACGAGCCCGATAGCGGCGGAGATCCGCTCGGCTGCGAGCAAACACGCACCGCCGCGAGAGTCGTGTCGTGTCTTGACGCGGCGTCATTCATGCCGCTCGAGGAGAACCTCCATCACCATGACAACGCTGTCCAACAAGCGCTACGTCACGTTCAGCTCGATCCTCTGCACCGCCTCCCTGGGTGTCTTCGCGGTCGGTTCCGGGTGCAGCGAGGCCCCGTCCTACCTCGCCGGGGCCGAGCAGGTCGGCGAGGCTGACGAGCACCTCACGCCGGAGCAGTGCAATTACTTCGATGTCAACGGCACGGTCAGGATCTGCCACCACACCGGCTCGTCCAGGCACCCCTACACCATCCTCAACATCAGCGACCAGGGCTGCATCAACGCACACGCGGGGCACGCGCTCGACTACGTCGCGGTGAACGACCCGACCTGCCAGGGCGGCGGTTGCCTCCCCCAGAACGCCCCGTGCGACGCAACCCTGCCGTGCTGTGGCGATGCGATGTGCATCAATGGCACCTGCCAGGACCTGTGCGCGGGCGTGACCTGCGCGGCGTCCGACCAGTGCCACCTGGCCGGCACCTGCGACCCGAACACCGGGCTCTGCTCGAACCCCGTCGCCCCGAGCGGCACCGGCTGCGACGACGGCGACGCCTGCACGCAGCCCGACACGTGTGATGCCGGCGTCTGCGCCAGCGGCAACCCGGTCACCTGCACCGCGAGCGACGAGTGCCACGTGGCCGGCTCCTGCGACTCCTCCAGCGGCGTCTGCTCCAACCCCGACGCCCCGGATGGGATCTACTGCAGCACGGGGATCTGCAAGACCGGGGCATGTTACACGCCCACCCTGAGCTTCCAGGCCAACCAGGACTACGCCGTCGGCAGCCGCCCCCAGGGCGTGGCGGCGGGGGACGTCAATGGCGACGGCAAGCCCGACCTCGTCGTGATCAACGTCAGCAGTGCCGACGCGAGCGTGCTGCTGGGCAACGGCGACGGCACCCTCACGGCCGCCGGCACCGTCTCCGGCATCGGCACGAACCCCGGCGGCGTGGCGCTGGCGGACCTCGACGGCGACGGCAGGCTCGATCTCCTCGTCGGGGGCTTCAACGTCCCCGGCATCGGCGGCCTCCGGGTGCTGCTGGGCAACGGCGACGGCACCTTCCAGCCCGCCACCCTCTATGTCGTGGGCAATCAACCGACCGCCGTGCAGGTGGCGGACTTCAACGGCGACGGCAAGCTCGACGTCGTCACGGCCAACTTCGTCGGCAGCAGCCTGAGCGTGCTGCTGGGCAACGGCGACGGCACCCTCCAGCCCGCCGTCAACTACGCCGCCGTCGGCGCCAACACCCCCAACGACGTGGCGGTGGCGGACGTCAACGGTGACGGCAAGCTCGACCTCGTCTCGGCCAACTTCAACAGCAACAACCTGAGCGTGTGGCTCGGCAACGGCGACGGCACCTTCCAGCCCGCCATCGTCTTCCCCTCCGGCGGCTCCGGCGTCGGCGCCGTGGCGGTGGCGGACCTCAACGGCGACGGCAAGCCCGACATCGCCGCGGCCCACCAGAACTCCGCCAACGTGACCGTGCTGCTGGGCAACGGCGACGGCACCTTCCAGGCCCCCGTCGTTCATGCCGTCGGCGGCAGTTTTGTCGTCGACGTGGCGATCGCGGATTTCAATGGCGATCTCAGGCTCGATATCGCCGCGACCAGCTTCAACAACCACGCGGTGGGCGTGCTGCTGGGCGACGGGGCTGGCGCCTTCCAGCCCGTCACCCTCGTCCCCGTCGGCAACAACAGGCCTTACGGCTTGGCGGAGGTGGACCTCAACGGCGACGGCAAGCTCGATATCGCCACGACCAACTTGTTCGAGAACAACGTGAGCGTGCTGATCAACCAGTCGTTCTAGAGTTTTCTGTTTTACATCATCGTCCTTCTACGATATACCTCGTCCTGCTCCGACGCAGGAGTGCAGGAACCGGGGCGTTACCCAAGCTGACCGCTCGGGCTGTGGTCGATGCGTCGGTCCCACGGGGCGCCGCGGCGCTCGCCTGGAGGCCCGAGAAGCTCGATGACCGATCCCTGGCTCACCATCGTCATCCCCATTCGCAACGAGGCGTCGAACCTCTGGTTCACGCTGAACGGCCTCGATTTCCAGGGTCTCGACGGCGTCGAGATCATCGTGGCCGACAACGGCGGCATCGGCAGCAAGGATATCGAGGCCGTCACGAAGGGGTTCGGGGCCCCGGCTCGGTACCTCCTCGCGGACGAGACGGCGTCCGTGAACCATCCGCGCAACGCCGGCGTGGCCGCGGCGAGGGGGCGATGGATCCTGATCCTCGACGCCCACGTGCTGCTCTCGCCGGGGACGATCGCCCTCCTGCGACGGCGGGCCGAGGAGGAGGGCGCCTATCCGCCGCTCTCGCTCGTCCACATCCCCTTGCGCAACACCGGTAGGACTCACGTCCTGGGGCACTACAAGCTCACGCTGGAGGACGATTTCTGGGGCAAGTGGGGCCCGGTCGTCCGAGAGACCGACCGTCCCTACCGCATCTCGGCGTCGGGCAACTACGCCCTTTTCACGCGGAGACACGATTTCGCGGCCGTTCGTGGCTTCAACCCGCGGTTCGTCGGGTACGCCGGTGACGAGGTGTACTTCCAGCTCAAGTACTGGCGCCTCGGCGGCTCGGTCTGGCTGGAGCCCCTCGTCTGCGCCGCGCACTACTCCGGGCCGCGCGCGTACCGCGTCCGGCAGGACGAGGTCGATCGGAACCTCGGCCTCGCGGGCCGCGTCGTCGTGGGTCCGGAGTTCCTCCCGCGGTTCGGGCCGAAGCTCGCCGCACACGCCGTCGCGAAGGGCCGGGACCCGGAGCTCCTCGCCCGCGCGCTCGCCGAGGGCGTCGCCGCGGCCGAGCAGAGCGGCGAGCCCGCCTGGCTCGAGGGCGCCGCCGTGTATTCCTTCGACGACGTCATTGCGCTGTGGCGGCGCGAGGACGTCCCGGTGGCGTGAGGGAGAGCGCCGGCATGCAAGAGGGCTTCGACATCGACGCCGTCTACCTCTGGGCGAACGCGTCCGATCCCGAGTGGCTGGCCACGCGCCGCGCGCACCGCAAGGAGCAGGAAGGGGACGGCTACATGGAGGCCGACGAGGCTTGCCGCTACCGCGACAACGAGGAGCTGCGCCACAGCCTGCGGAGCGTCGAGCGATATGCGCCCTTCCTGCGGCGGATTCACATCGTCCACGGCGGCGCTCCCCCCTCCTGGCTCCGCACGGACGATCCCATGATCCACCTCGTCCGGGACGACGATCTCTTCCCCGACCCCGCGCTCGCCCCCTCATACAACTCCCAGGCCATCGAGGGCTTCATCCACCGGATTCCGGGGCTCGCCGAGCACTACGTCTACTTCAACGACGACAACTTCCTGAACGCTCCGCTGCGCCCGGCCGACCTCTTCGACGCCGACGGGACCGCCGTCGTCCAGATGAGCTGCTTCCCCATGTTCAAGTACCGCGAGACGACGGACGCCTGGGTGCACAGCATGTGGCGGACCTTCGAGGCGCTGGGCCGGCACATGGGGGACAGCTACGTCCCGATCTTCCGGGCGAGGACGCCGATCAAGCTGTGGGCCCGCGGGCCCCTCACGCCGGAGCGCGCCTGGAACCTGCCGGAGCACGTCGCGCAGCCCTTCCGCAAGAGCATCTGGCCCCGCGTCCACGAGGTCTTCGCGGACGAGGTCCGCAAGCTGACGCGCCATCGCTTTCGTCACCCGGAGGTCATCGGGCCGAACATCGTCGCGACCTACCTCAGCCTCGAAGAGAAGCTCGCGCGGTTCGTCGCCCCGGCGCGGTCGCTCCACGTCTGGGGGAGCATGAAGCCCGAGCACCTCGCCGCTGCGCGTCGCATGCTCGTGGACGGGAGCGAGGAGCGGCGACCGATGTTCTTCTGCCTCAACGACACGAACGTGCCGAGCGTGGACTGGGGCGCCTACGTCGCGGATATCCTGGGGACGCTCTTCCCCACGCCGAGCCGCTGGGAGCGCGCCTGAGCCGAGCTCGCCTTTGCAGCGGGTGGGTTAGATGAAGGAGGCCGACGCGTTCGAGGGCGAGTCGCCAGGATCACAGGCAGTCACCGATCCGGGGTTTGGGGCGGAGGGCGCCGCCAGGCGACCCGGAGCCCCAAATGTCAGCCTGAGCTTTGGGAGCACGAGCCCTCGACGCCGCTCTCCCCCGTGCTCACGGCGACGGCGCTGTGCCTGCCGAGCCGCTCCAGCCCCTCGCCGAGGGGCACCCGGAACGCGTGGACGTTCGCGCTCTCGGCGAAGCGCGTCCACACGTCGTCGACGAGCTGCGCGCCGCCCTCGGCGCCGTCGGGCATCGCGGCGCACGCCTCGGCGAGCCCCGAGATCAGCGCGTCGTAACGCTCGGCGCGCACCGCGTAGCCGTGCGGCCACGCGCCGGCGCGCACGCGCAGCACCGCGCCGCCGGAGGTGACCTCGTGGCGGGTGATCTGGTGGTTGCCGAAGAGGATCGCGTCGCGATCGGGGTAGGAGCGGAGGAGCTCCTCGATCTTCCGGTTGGCCACCTCCCGGGGCACGATGAACTGGAAGTCGTCCTCGAAGATCGCGACCTCGGGCAGCCCGAGGTCGCGGGCACTCCGGAGCGCCGCGAGGTGCGAGAGGCCGCGCGCCTTATGCGGGTTGCCGGGGACAAGGGCCGCGGGGACCTGCTCCACGCAGTCGCCGAAGATCCCCATGTGGCGGAACAGCTCGGCCCGGATCATCGCCTCCCGCTCCTCCCGGCGCTCGCCCTCGAGGCACACGTAGAGGACGCCGCCGAAGCGGTTGAACGCGCAGTAGCGCAGGATGCAGTCGTTGATCCAGCCGTTGAAGCGCGCCTCGAGCGTGTGGTTCGCGTAGTTGCTCAAGAACCACCCGCGCGTGGCCGCCGGCCCCCGCGCGCGGAGGCGGGCGTAGACGTCGAGGAAGTTCGTCCGGTCGAAGAAGGCGCCCGTCTGCTCGTTGACGTACTTCCAGCCGCCGGAGATGTCGGCGTTCACCATCACCCAGGTGTCGAGGCACAGGGCCTCGGTGATGACGCGGGGCGAGGCGTCCAGCGTGCTCGGCACCAGGAGGACGTGCGCGGACTCCACCAGGTCCAGGAACATCCGGTAGGGCAGCCTGCCGAGCTTCTCGACGCGCGGGTGGTCGATGCCGAAGACGTCGTGCACGATGGCGACGCGGAAGTGGGGATCGACCTCGAGCAGCGTGCGGATGACGGTGAGCGCGAGATCGTGCCCCTTGACCACGCTGCTCCACCTCGTCGTCTCCGGTTTGTCCGCGACCGAGTGACCGGCGTAGTAGACCATGTCGAACGTCTTCGCCTTGCCGCGCTTGCGCACCTGGACGTAGTCCGAGAAGTCCATGTCGAGCAGCGGGAGGCCGCCGGGGAAGACGTCGGCCGGATCGCGGAAGTTGTGCATGAAGCCGATGAAGCGGTGGTAGCTCGGCTCGATGAAGAGGTCGAACGCGCGCGCCGCCGCCCGGTCGTTCGGGTTGTGGAGCCGCGCCGGCCAGTTCTCCAAGGCGCAGATGCCGACGAGGTAGTGCCCCTCGTCCACAAGGCGAGCGATCTCGTTTTCTTGGGAATGGTACGGCCGGTTGACCAGGTGGAGCTTGCTCGGCGCGAGCGACCCGTCGGCCTGCCAGCGCTGGATGGGCTGCGGGTCATTTTTCGGGGGCGGGAACGCGAAGTGGAGCCTCTGCATCGTCCTTGTCCGGCAGGCTGGCGCTGGGCGGCTCGGCTCGGCTCCCGCGCGCCAGCGCGCTCGCGACCTGTTGGCCCAGCGAGAGCACGTCGCTGAAGGCGCCGAAGTCGATCCTTTCCACGAAGAGCAGCACGCCGAAGCGCCTCTCCACCTCGCGGGCGATCGCGTGCACGTCCTCCGAGTCGAGCCCCATGCCGTGGTGGAACAAGGCGTCCGTGTGGCGGATCTGCTCGGGGGGGATGTCCAGCTTGAGGACGCGCACCAGGATGCGCTTCAGCTCTGCGCGGATGCTCTCCGGATCGTGCCCGCCTCGGTAGATTTCGTCTTCCTTGCCCGGTTCGACGGTCCGAGGCCGGCCCTCCAGCTGCTCGATCACCGTCATCCCGCGCGCGCACGAAGCCTCGAGGGCGGCGCGCTGGCCCGGAGGCAGGCTGGGCCACTCCGGCGGGTCGGCGCTCACCAGGGGCACGGCTCTTTCGAGCCACGCGTCCTGCGGGAGGCTCGGGTCGAGGAAGCCGAGGAGGCGCCGCAGCGTGGGCTCGGGGTCGGCCAGGATCGACTCGTAGCGCAGGTGGAGGACCCTCTCTCTGGGCAGGCCGGCGAGCATCGCCGCGCCGTGGGCCATCTGCGTCGACCACACGGAGCCGAAGTACTTGAGCGGGATCTGGACGCGCTGGAAGGCGTCCACGTCGAAGCTCGGCGCCACGAGCGGGCGCATCTCGCGGGGGAGCCGGGGCACGTCCTCGGGAGGAACCGGCTCGAACAAGGTCTTCCGGACACTCGTCTTGAACACGTGCGAGATCCCCAGGAGGCGCGCGGGCGGGAAGCGGCTCGCCGAGAGGGCCGCCTCGCGCCCGTCGCGGTAGAGGTGGACGAACCGGGCGTCGGGGAAGTAGCGCTTCAAGGCGGGCAGGATCTCGAACGAGGAGCCGGAGCACTCCACCCAGAGCCGCCGGCCCACCCGCTCGGCCAGCCACTGGAAGACGCGGCCGTAGTGGGAGCCGATACCGTCCATCGGCAACGCCTCCACGAAGAGGCGCAGCTCCTCGTGGAGGCCGTCGGGATCGTCGCTCAGCTCGGGCAGCGCCGTGGTGAGCAGCGGCGGGATGCCGCCCTCGCGGAACCGGCCCAGGCCGGCGAGCGGGTAGCGGAACTCGTCGATGACGATGCCGCGCGTGAGGAGCTGAAGCCAGAGCCGGTGCTGGGGCCGAGGCCTGGAGAGCGCCGCCCACAGGGTGGAGCCGTCCACCGTGTCCCACGGGAAGGCGCCGTCGCCCAGGGGATTGAACACCTCCGAGAGGCTCGCCACCTCGGGGTGCTGGGCGAGGAGGCGGGAGAGCATGGCCCCGCCGCAGCGGCCCGTGCCCACGACGAAGAGGGGAGTTTGCCAGCCTGACATGTTCGAACGCTCGGCTCCTTTCCGGCTGCTAGCCCCGGGGGCTCGCGGTGTCCAGCGAACCCTCGGGCGAGGTGGCAGCTGGCAGGCCGCTCCCTAGCAAGTCACGGCATCTCAGTAGGAGCGAGAGTGGGAGGGAAAGTAGGAGGGAAAACGCAGTGCCCGTTACCGTCGCACTGGCCGACGCTGCACACGGTGTCCGAGCTGAGGAAACTCAGCTCGCACTCTTGCTCCGCCGCGTCCCACACGTTCTCCACGCAGTCCGGATCGTAGCCCTCGGGGTCGGGGCACGTGCAGGTGTCGTCGAGCCCGCAGGTGCCGCCGGCGTTCGTGCACGCGTCGCAGACGAGGGTGTCGCCGCACCCGTCGGAGATGGTGCCGCAGCTCGCGCCTTGGGCCTCGCAGGTGGTCGGGGTGCAGGTCGAGACGCAGGTGCCGTTCGTACACGTCGCGCCGCTACAGCACGGCAGCGTGGCGTCGCAGGGAGCGTTCAGCGGCAGACACGCTCCGCCCTGACAGGTCGGGTCGTTCACGGCGACGTAGTCGCCGGCGTGCTGCGCGTGCGCGTTGATACACGCCTGCTCGCTGAGCTTGAGGACGGTGTATGGGTGCGTGGTCGAGTTGGTCTTGTGGCAGATCCGGACTGTGCCGTTGACGTCGAAGTACTCGCACTGGCCGGGGGTGAGCGCGGACTCGGCCGCGCCGACCTTCTCGTCGGTGGCCGCGCCGGAGCACCCGGCGGCCAGGTTAATGACGCCGGTGCAGACGAAGGGAATAAAGGACGCGATTCTAACGTAGTCCGCTTTCTTCATGCGATCTCCTTGCTTACGACGCAAGATGGTTCATCTGGCGCTTCCCCCTGAACGCAAAGGGAAACAGATGATCGAGTCGCCCCCCCGCCTCAGTCAACGAGCTCCTGGCGGGCGCCTGCGCATTTCTGCGTTTTCTGCACAGGAGCCTTCGTTCGCCGCATAGGTGGATCACTGCGAGCGCCGCGGCGTAGCCGCGGAACGGCCGCTCTCGACTCGAGGTCGCCGGCGCCGCGCGCGCCTCTTGCTCAGTCACCCTCCGCGCCGCGCGCGGGCGGCGGCCAGGGTGTCCGAGGGGCTCTCCCCGAAGCGCCGCCTGTACTCCACGCTGAAGCGGCCGGGGCTCGCGCCGAACCCCAGCGAGGCGCTGACATCCATCACCGTCGTCTCGGGCGCTCCCTCGAGCAGCGCGCGGCGCGCGAGATCGAACCGCCGCTCGCGGGCGAACTCCATCGGAGTCATGCCGTGCGCCGCCCGGAAAGCGATCTGCAACGAGCGCACGGGCACGCCGGCGGCCTCCGCGATGCGGGTCACCGTCAGCTCCTCGGCCGCGTGCGCGGCGATGAACTCCTCCGCGCGGCGCACGCACGGCCGCGAGGTGCTCGCCGGCGGGCGCTTGAAGAGGTGGGAGGCGCTGTGCGGCAGCCCGGTGAGCAGGGCCGTGAGGAGCGAATCGCGCAGCGAGGCGAGCAGGAGGAGCGAGGTGCCGGGCTGCTCGAGCGCGTGGAAGCACACCTGGACGACGTCTCGCACGAGCACGCCCGATCCCGCTTCGAGGGAGAGCGCCGGGGCAAAGACGATCGGGTCCTGCGGCGCCCTGCCGGCGAGCGCGGCCACGTGCGCCGGGAGCGCTGCGGCGTCGAAGACGACGGTCCGGGCGTGAACGACGACGTCGGTCTGGAGGCTCCCCGCGAGACCGGGGGAGAGCAGGATCCCGCGCCGTCCGGGGACCACGCCGAGCCGGTCGCCCCCGTGGCTCAACTCGATCGTTCCCTCGGCGGACGTCGCGAGGACATACCGGTCCTCCAGGTGGTTGAAGCGTACGCGGGCCCCGCCGCGGCAAGAGCCCCTCACGAAGGTCGCGGGGGACGCGCCCGTGACGCGCAGCTCGCACGAGAAGGATCCGCGGGAGAGCGGCTCCAGCTTCGTGCCTGGATGCAGGCGCTGCATGAAGACCTCCGCCTCGGAGGGGTCGGCCGTGCAGACCTCGCGCGACGCGATCGCCGCGGGGCTGTCGGTCCTTGTGCGATCTCGAGCGGGGCGAAGCGCGCGATTCGACATCTGGCCTCTCGGTGGCGCCATCGGAAGCCTTCTCGGCGCGGGGAGCTACGGCGCGGGCGACCGGTGGTAGAGAACCCCATTCAGGTACGCGCAATCGAACTCCGTGATCGGGGTGGCGCCGGGATCGAGCGGGTCGACGCCCGCGGCGAAGATCTTGCCCTGGCAGCTCGCCGTGAACGTGTCCGTGTTCGGGGCGAACACCAGGACATAGTCGACGACGGCGATCCCGGAGAACGCGGGCGCTGCGCCGGTCAGATCGAAGTTGAGGTTGAGCATGCGCACGGAGACCGTGTGGTCCCCCGCGCGCCGCCAGGAGCCCAGGCTGTCGCTGAACGTGAACCCGCCGGCGCCGAACGTGACCTGATCCGAGAGCGTCATCCCGGCCGTGCCGTCCCGGTGGAGGTGCATGATCTCGGCGCGATCCGGGAGGCTCGCCACGTACGTCCCGGCGAGGTCCGTGCCCTCCGCGAAGGCGCCCCCGGCGCCGGCGCAGAGCCCCCCGATCGCTGCGGCGAGGGCCGTGGCTGCAAGATGAATCCGAGAGATGGGCATCGCTGAACGCTCCTTTTTGTGAAACCTTCATCCAATCACGCCGTGCACCGGGACGCAGGTCCGTCCAATGTCTGCTCGGCCGTGCCGACCTGCTTGTCGTCGGCCTCGGTCGACTCCGGAGCGGCCGGCTCGAACCATGCGGCGAGGCCCAGCGCCGTGATGGCCAGGACGGACGCGCCTCTGAGGAAGCTCGATGTGCTCATGATGGAGAGTCCCCCCTGTCGGCTTCCCCGCCGGAACGCCGCCTTCGGTGCGATTCGTCGCAGGCCCCGCGTTGCCCTCCCGGCAAGGCGGAGGCGCGTGTGCCCTGACCGCGCACGGTAAACGTCAGCGCAGTGGCCCATCACGTTGTTTCACCGTGAATTCGCTGTGAATCACATCACCCGGTCCGCGGATCGCACCGCTCCTCGCGCATTTCGCGGCGGAACGGCCGGGCGTGGGGCGAGGACCACGCGCTCTCCTCCGGGGTGTGGACGCGGTGTGATTCACGTTGTTGCATCCGGAGGGCCCCTAGGTGAGGATGCTGACACAATGAAGCGTTCTCCGCAGACCGACCAGCGCGCGGCCGTCGCGGCCGAGCTGGAGCGGGTGGTGGCGAGTCCCGTGTTCGGCGGGTCTGCGCGGCAGATCCGGCTGCTCCGTTTCCTGGTCGGCGAGGTGCTCGCGGGGGGCGGCGCCGAGCTGCGCGCGCCTCTGCTCGCCACGCGCGTCTTCGAGCGGCCCGAGGGCTTCGACTCCACCGAGGACTCGATCGTGCGCGTCGAGATGAGCAAGCTCCGGCGCGCCCTCGAGCGCTACTACGCCGCGAGCCCCGCCGCCGCGGTGCGCATCGAGCTGCCACGCGGCCGCTACGCCCCCGTCTTCGCCACGGGGCCGGCCGCCTCCGCCTCCGCCCCCGCCCAGCTCCCCGTCTCCCCGCGCCCCTCGATGGATTCGCAGCCCGCGGATTGGCCGCATCCACCGTCCCCCCGAGCGGGCGGTATCCCGGCCAGCGCCGACGGGCCCGTCGTCGCGATCCTCCCCTTTGCCTCGATCGCCGCCGCCTCCACCTCCTCGAACGCGCTCGCGCCGGCGGGCGAGCCGCCGGAGCCGAGCTCTACGGGCACGCGAAGCTGCACCGTCGCCCGCGGCCTGACCGACCGGCTCGGCGACCTCTTCGTTCGCGCGCCGCGCGTGCGCGTGCTCTCGCGCGCCGCGACCCTGGACGAGGCCGAGGCGCGGGGCGCGCGTTACGTGGTCGAGGGATGCGTGCGCCTCGTCCCCGGCGCGCTCCGCGTGGTGGTCAAGCTCCACGACACCACGCGCGGGATCCAGGTGTGGGGCAGGACGTTCGACCGCATCGACGTCGAAGACCGCCTGTTCGCCGTCGAGGACGAGATCGCCCGCGAGATCACCACCCTGCTCGTCGCGCTGCCCCTCGGCATGGTCCATGCCATCGAGGCCGAGGAGCGCTCCCTCCACGCTCCCCGCTCGGCGTATGAGGTGCTCCTGCGCTTTCCCCGGTGGCTCGCCACCTTCGATCGCCGCCTGCAAGCCGAGCTCGCGGACCACTGCGCGCGCTTCCTCGACCGCGACCCCGACGACGGGGCGCTGCTGGCCTATTCCTCATTCTTTCAGGTGCTCTCGTCGTGGACGGCGTCCGGCAGGCACAACGGCCTTTGCCGGGCTGCCGAGCATGCGCGCCGGGCCGTGGCGCTCGAGCCCAAGCTGGCCAATGCCCACCAGGTGCTCGCGTTCGTGCTGCTCGACGCCGGCGACGGCGCGGGGGCGCTGGCCGAGGCCAGGATCGCCCTGAAGCTCGGCGGGCCGCTCATGTTCACGGGCTTCCTGCTCGCGGTCGCCGGCGACTGGGAGCGCGGCATGGCCATCCTCCGCAAGCATCAGGGCTGGACGAAGCGTTATCCCGGCATCGTCCACCACGCCCTCGCGCTCGACGCCTGTCGCCGCGGCGACTACGCGGCTGCCCTCGTCGAGGCCGAGGCCGTCGCCACCCCCACCCTCGCCTGGAGCGCGCTCGACCGCGCCATTGCCCTGGCCCGCCTCGGCCGCTCCGCCGACGCCCGCGTCGCCGGCAGCGAGCTCGCCGCCATCCTGCCCGACGTCTCGCGGGATCCCCGGGCCGTCGTCCGCCGCATGACAGCGGACCAGGCCCTCGTCGACGACCTCGTCGACGCGCTCGCGCTCGCAGGGCTCGGCTGAAGCGGGGAGACCTTCTAGGCGGGCCATGTAAGCTCAGAATACGATGTCGCGGCGCTGGTCGTGCAGGCTGGAGCAGCTCTACGAGGATCAACGCAAAACGGCGTAGGGCCTCGAAGCCCGCGGAGCGCGGCGTCCCCAGGTCGATCTACGCGCTCCGGTTTGATTTGCGTACGCGCCGCAGCGTCACGGCTTGGTTGGATCGATCGCTCGGCGCCGTCCGCGGGCGCCCCGGCGAACGACGCCGAACGTGCCTGCACAGGCTGGATGCCCCGTGGCACGCGCGGTGCTCATTTCTGGTCCGTGCTCCACGCCGGCCTGGAGGCTCACATGCACGCCCTTTGGACGTTCATGGCGCAGCGCGCACGGGTGCCCGCCTGCCGATGAACCTGCTCCCCGCGATAAGGGGACAATGGGAGCAGTCCGCTGCGTACGTTGTGTGCGTGCTCTGAGGTTCATGATACGTTGCAGGTGCTCTGTGCAACTGCTCGTGCAGTGAACAGATGTCAAGAGGGGGATTGGCGATGATGGGGACCAAAGAACACCGCGGTGACAGCGCGCGAGGGGAGCGCCCCCAGGGCGGGCAGCGCCACCATCGGTGGTTTGCTGCGGCGACGATAGCCATGATGACGGCCTGTGGCTCGGACAGCCTCCCGGGTGACGTGACGGAGAGCTCGGAGCTCGCTGCGCCATCGGCGGGTCCGGCGACCGAGAACCCGGAGCCAATTCCGAAGGAGCTGCGCGCTGCGTACATCGCGGCGGTGCAGGCGGGGGCCTCGGAGGCGTATGCCCCCGTCGCTGTCGGGCCGGCGAGGTTCGCGATGGAGAACCCGACGCAGCGGCTCACGGCCGTGCTGGAGCGGGCGGGTGTCGTCGTGTTGTCGAGCGGGCAGGCGTGGTCGCTCTCGATGCGCACCGCGGCGTTGGGGTGCGAGGGGTCGGTCGCAGCGCTGCCGGACGCGGAGCCGGACGCGGTCGAGTCGGACAGCAAACGGGTGCGTTATGTGCGCGAGAACCTGGAGGAGTGGTACCTCAATGGGCCCCTCGGACTCGAGCAGGGGTTTGTCGTGGCTCAGGCGCCGGCGTGCAGGGGGACGAAGGTCATCGGCTTGGAGCTGGGCGGCGACCTGCACGCGGAGCTGGACGATGCAGACGGCGATGGCCGCGGCGATGCGCTGCGGCTCGTTGATGCGGAGGGCCGGAGGGCGCTCTCCTATACCGACCTGTTCGTGAGAGACGCGACGGGCAAGGTGCTGTCGGCGTGGCTGAGCCTGGAGGGAGGGCAGGTCGCGATCCACGTGGACGATGAGGGGGCCGCGTATCCCATCGAAGTAGACCCGCTGATCGCGAACCAGCAGGCGAAGCTCGTCGCGAGCGATGGGGCGGTGGGCGACTACTTCGGCGCTTCGGTCGCGATCGCGGGGGACACGGCGGTCGTGGGGGCGGCGGGCGACGACATCGACTGGCGTGGCAGTCAAGGCTCGGCCTACGTCTTTGTGCGGAGCGGAACGAGCTGGGTCCAGCAGGCGAAGCTCGTCGCGAGCGATGGGGAATCGCCGGACGAGTTCGGCGCTTCGGTCGCGATCGCGGGGGACACCGTGGTCGTGGGGGCGCAATACAGCGACATCGACCTGAGTGCCAGTCAAGGCTCGGCCTACGTCTTTGTGCGGACTGGAACGAGCTGGACCCAGCAGGCGAAGCTCGTCGCGAGCGATGGGGAGGGGTTGGACCGTTTCGGCGTTTCGGTCGCGATCGCGGGCGACACGGCGGTCGTAGGGGCGGTGGACGACGACGGGCGCATGAGTCACGGCCACGGCTCGGCCTACGTGTTCGTGCGGAGCGGGGCGAGCTGGACCCAGCAGGCGAAGCTCGTCGCGAGCGATGGGGCAGGGGGTGACTACTTCGGCGTTTCGATCGCGATCGCAGGGGACACGGCGGTCGTAGGGGCGATGGACGACACCATCGACGGGCGCTCCCATCAAGGCTCGGCCTATGTGTTCGTGCGGAGCGGAACGAGCTGGACTCAGCAGGCGCAGCTCGTCGCGAGCGATGGGGCGGTGTGGGACCAGTTCGGCGTATCGGTCGCGATCGCGGGGGACGCGGTCGTCGTAGGGGCGAGGCTCGACGACGTTGACGGGCGTGCCGATCAAGGCTCGGCGTACGTGTTCGTGCGGAGCGGAACGAGCTGGGCCCAGCAGGCGCAGCTCGTCGCGAGCGACGGGGCAGCGGGTGACTACTTCGGCAGTTCGGTCGCGATCGTAGGGGACACGGCGGTCGTAGGGGCGGTGGACGACGAAACCGACGGGCGTGACCAGCAAGGCTCGGCGTACGTGTTCGTGCGGAGCGGAACGAGCTGGGCCCAGCAGGCGCATCTCGTCGCGAGCGACGGGGCAGCGGGTGACTACTTCGGCGGTTCGGTCGCGCTCGCGGGGAACACGGCGATCGCCGGGGCGATGATCGACGACGATGCCCGCGGCTCGGTGTATGCCTTCATCTTGTCGGCCGGCGTGGGTACCCCCTGCACGAGCGGCGCTCAGTGTGCGACCGGTCTCTGCGTCGATGGCGTCTGCTGCGACACGGCCTGCGGCGGTGGTGTTCCGAGCGATTGCCAGGCATGCAGCGTGGCGGCGGGCGCAGCGGAGAGCGGAATTTGCGGACTGGTCGCGGCGGGCGCTGAGTGCCGTGGCGCGGCGGGAGCGTGCGACGTGGCGGAGGCTTGCGACGGCGCGAGTGATACCTGCCCGGTCGATGCCAGGATGGCGGCGGGGACCGAGTGCCGGGTATCGGCAGGTGACTGCGATGTGCCAGAGGCTTGCGATGGAGTGGCCGATACGTGCCCCACGGACGCAACCGCACCCAGCGGCACGCTGTGCAGCGACGGAATATGTGTCGACGGCACATGCATGAGCGGCCCCGGCGGCGGTGGCCCCGGCGGCGGTGGCCCCGGCGGCGGTGGCCCCGGCGGCGGTGGCCCCGGTGGTAGCGGCGTGGGCGGCGGTGGCCCCGGCGGTGGTGGTCCCGGTGGCAGCGACGTGGGCGGCGGTGGTCCCGGCGGCGGTGGCCCCGATGGCAGCGACGTGGGCGGCGGTGGCCCCGGCGGCGGTGGCCCCGATGGCAACGGTGGGGGCGGCAGTGGCCCCGGCGGTGGCGGTTCCGGTGGTAGCGACGTGGGCGGCAGTGGCCCCGGTGGCGGTGGCCCCGGCGGCGGTGACTCCGGCGGCGGTGGCCCCGGCGGCGGTGGCCCCGGCGGCGGTGACTCCGGCGGCGGTGGCCCCGGCGGCGGTGACTCCGGCGGCGGTGGCGGCGCCTCCGGCGGCGGTGGCCCCGGTGGCAACGGTGTGGGCGGCAGCGGCGCTGAGCCCGATCAGAACTCCCCGAGCGGCGAGAGTAGTTGTGATTGCGGCGTTGCTGGAACCCCCACGCGTGGGAGCTCCCGCGCATGGGGTCTATTCGGCCTCGGTCTGCTCGCCCTGCGGCGCCGCTGCGTGACGAGGGGGAACCGCTCCTGATAGCTTCGCCAGCCCCTGCGTGAGCGCCGTCCGCGTGGTGAGACCTAGAGAGCACCGAACAGGTTTCAAGTTGTCTGAATTCAATGGGTTGCGAGGCCCGACCGATCTGCCGGGAAGCAAGCTCCAAGGGCGAGGAATGCGGGAAAGAGAGAAACCGCAAGGGACCAAGGGGCGCAAGGGACCAGAGACGAGATATTTCTTGCCTTCCCCTTGCACCCCTTGCGTCGTTGCGGTTTCTCTTCCCTTCTGTTGATCTCCTCGGAACTCCAACGTGATCGGTGCTCTAGAGGCTCTTGGGCTTCAAGAGAAATTGGGCGAGGAGATCGGAATGACCCTCCCCGAGGGGTCTCGGCACGTCCAGGACGTGGGCGAGTTCCGTGCCTCACAAGTCTGGCCAGGGATCCCGAGAGATTTCAACGCAAAGGCGCAAAGGCGCAAACCAGAATTCTTTGTATTTTTGCGCCTTCCTTTGCGTTGAAATCTCTCTTCTCTCGCCGTGATCCCTGCCAAGACTTCTGACAGGCCGAACTAGCCTAGTGTGCCGTGGTGTACGTGCTCGCTGCGCTCCCTGAACGCGGCCTGTGCCATCCTCGCTCCAGACTTGCGGCGACGGGCGAGGAGTTCCTCCGGCGGCGCTCCTGGCCCGGTGTGGCACACTCGAGCCCTTGTCCGGGCCCGGGTCGTCCGGAATACGATGGCGGCGGTGGCCGTGCAGGCCTACGCCTGGCAGCAGAACGTCGACGGCTCGGCCGGCAGCACCTCGCCGGTCGGCTCGCCGCCGCTCGGGGCGCAGCCGCCGGGGTCGACGGCGACGACCTCGGCCGCCTTGCTGCCGAGGGCGACGCCGGGCGGCGTGACCCCGCAGAACGACGCCATCGAGCTGACGAGGGTCGAAGCCACCTGGTCCGCGCACGCGCCGTCGCTGTAGACCGAGGCCATGATCGTGCACGACGCGCCCTCGGGCTCCCCGCAGCCGCACTCGGAGCAGCCGCGCGTGTCCTCGGCGCCGCCGTAGAAGACGTGCCGGTCGAGGTAGGGCTCGTCGCACGTCACGTCGCCCTCGTGGAAGACGCACGTCAGGAAGCCGCCGGGCGGCGGGACCCCGGGTTGCTCCGGCGACGGCATGCAGGTGCTCCGGTCGCCCGGGCACTCGGTGTACGCGCCGGGCAGGCAGGCGAGCGCGCGGGTCTGCCACGGGTCGAGGCGGGCCGGCGGCGGCGGCTCGTCCACCCTGGGCGTGCACGCGCCGGTCACCGCCACGACCGGCGCCTCGACCGAGAGCGCCTGCACACACGGCCGTCCGCCGCAGTCCTGGCCGGCGGGGATGGCGTTCGCGGCGGTGCAGGCGCCGTCCCAGGCCTCGGGCGCCGCGAAGGAGGTCACGGCGGCGCCGGGGGCGTCCTGGGTCGGTCCTCGCATGGCTCGATGTACATGCGTCTTCCGTTTTTGTGCCGCTCATGTAAGCTCAGACACGCGATGCCGCGGCGCTGGTCGTACAGGCTGGAGCAGCTCTACGAGGATCAAGATCCCGACTTTGTGCTGGACGCGATTCCTCACCTGATCTGCTGGATTGATCCCGGAGACATCGTACGCTCGCACCGTTTTGAACTGCGAGAGCACACCCGCAATGGAGATGTGGACCATGAGCTAACGCTGTCATGGGATGTGCGGCGGCTCTCGGAGCGCGATCCACGGCTTACGGTGGACCTCGTGCGCTTTCGTGACGGCAAGACACTGACCATCGAGGATCGCGCTAAATACGCAGCTTACGGACTCGCGATGGTGGCCATCTCATGTCTTCTTCGGCGCCGCGTCGTGAACGTCTCCTACTACCGGCCGCCCGACCTGCTCCTCGACACGGTATCCGGAGCCCTTCGCGGCGTGGAGGTTGCAGGTCGAGGCAGCAAGGGCTATGCGGCGTTCGCCCAGGCGGCAGACGGTACTCCGGGGAAGCTCGGGAAGCGAGCTCAGCTGATGGCGCGTGAGGATGTCGTGGAAGCCTACCTCTCGCTCTGGTGCCGCGAGCCCATGGTCTCAATCTGGGAGAAGGTGAAGCCGTGATCGCGACCGAACGCGACCGCCTCAGGCGTGAGGCGAGCGCCATGAAGATGCGAGCCATGCGGCTACGTGCGCTCGGTGACGTAGACGACCAGTGGAATGCGCTGGTTCTCCTGCGCGCGGCTGCTCGGAAGGAACTGGCCGCGCTCGCGGCGCAATCAGCTCCTTCCGAACAGGAGGAGGTTGGCGCACGGGTTGAAGCCTGCGGCCTCTTCCTGGACGCGCGGGATCCAGTGCGCGCAGCCGAGCAGTGGGCTCGCTTGCCGCGGTGGGCGTTCCTCTCGAGCCCCGGCGCCGCGATGCTGGATGCCCTGAGACCAGTCTACAAGGAGACGATCGCAGATTTTCACGCCGCATGGCACGAAGTGTCACGACCACCGGGTTTACAGGCGGAAATACGCAAAATTCGCGCGTTGCGCGACAAATATCCGGGGGTAGCAGAGCTGTGGTGGGCCCTCGCCAAGCGCTCGACCAACGTGGAGGAGCGGGGCCTGTCGCGCGCGCGCATGGCAGAGCTGGAGCCGAGCTTTGAACACGACGCGGTCGCCGACGAAGCCTGGAAGCGTGTAGGCGATAAGCTGGTGAGCTTGCTCAGGATAGAGATGCACGCGGAGCGGAAGGGAAGCGTGCTCGCACTCGACCTGGTGAGCCGGATCGCCGCCGTGTTTAGCGATTTGTTTGGTAGTTTCGTCGATCGGACATTCAATGAACATGTTGAGCTCACACCCAGAGGCGCTACTACAGGCTCATTCATCCTAGATGTCTCTGCGCTCGGCATGCCGCCGCACTCGCTCGAGGAACTGAACCGGATTCTCACCGAGGCCCCCGAGCAGGCTGGTACGCGGAAGCTGATGGAGCTCCTCTCGCTTTTGCAGAATAACGGGGTACGCTTCGGGGTCGCCGTCATTGCTGACCCCGACGCCGCGGCGGATGGCCATCGTCGCCTAGAGATTGATGCAAAGAGGCGTAGGGCCTTGATTGGGGCGACGGAAGAGGCCGCGCTGCGAGCTCTCGACTCGAGGGACATTCCTCAAGCCGACGTTCTGTCCCGCATCTTCGACATCGTTGACAGGATCGCGCGCGGCGAGGAGGTAAACGCCCATGCTATGGAAATTACGCAGCGACAGGTGGTCTACTATAGGCAGGCGACGAGAATCCTGGGCTTGCTGACGGAGTCCGACGAGCTGACCGCCGCGGGGCGACTCATCGCGCGCCTACGCGATGAGAAGGACCGTCTGCGCGCCACTGTCGTCTATTTTGAATCTAGTGTGTGTGGGGATGCATGGATCCGTTGGTCGCGAGGGAACACGCTTCTCGACGTCGATCCAGAGACGGCGCCAGAATTCCTGCGTGCGAGCGTCCCCGGACTGAACGGTCAGACCCGGGGACGCCGAGCGCAGACGTTGATCGCCTGGCACAGGGAACTCGTCGAGTACCATTACGCTCGGTGACAATAATTAAGCTACGCTCGGCACAGTCATGTTCGCCGATCTCGCTCCTGGCCACCTGCCGCGAGCAGACGTTCTCTCGCGACCTCGATCGCCTTCGTCGATACGTCATTGCCTAGGAACTCCCGCCCCAGCTCCACCGCGGCCACCCCTACGGACCCAGCGCCCATGAAGGGGTCGGCGACCCGATCGCTCGAGGTGCTGCTTTGGCGGACGAGCACGCGGCTCAGCTCCGTAGGCTTTTCCGTCGGATAGCCCCGCACGATCCTGGGCGCCTCGAGCACATCGGGAATACCGAGATCCGAGAGTTTGCGTTTGCCTTTTTCGAAGAATAGGATGAACTCGCACCGGCTCCGGTAGTGGTATCCCATCCCAATCTTCTTCTTGTCCCAGACTAATGGCTTCCAGAATTTGAATCCCACGCTCTCGGCGATTGGCTTAGCCACGAACATGGTTTCGGCGTCACAGAACAGGTAGAAGTGAGTGTTTGCTCGGAGGACCCGCCAGGTTTCGCGGAACAATTCTTCGAAGCGTGCATTTGGGAATATTGAGAACCAATCGTTGCTTGATGCCTTGCTGTGCTTGAGTCGCGTTGTTGTGCCAATCGCGCGATGCTTCTCGAGCGATTCGTATGGCGGATCGGTAATGACGAGGTCGATGCTCGTGGACGGCAAGGTGCGAAGCCAAGCCACTGCATCGCCTCGGTGAAGAGAGAAGGAAGACTCCGGACGTCGTCGCGAGAGCTCGCCCTCGGCCGTGGGGGCCTGTGCAACGAGATGAAGCGGGACAGGAAATCCCTGAGATCCTCCGTTCTGGGTATCTTCAACCGCGGCCGCGAGCTGTTTCTTCTTCATCGAACTACTGAACAGATACCACGATCCGCACAGGAACGGGGGGTAGAGCTCGATCCGGGCTGAGTGCGCCATGCTGGGGACGCACCACAGCTAGCCCGGCACGCTGTCGATGGGCTTGCCGAGGAGGTAGCCGATGCGGGCGCCCTGCCGCTCGAACGGGTCGAGCCGGGTCACAAGTACCCCCCTCCACCTGCCGCTGGCAGAGCACGTCGACCGCGCGCCGCCGCACGCCATCCGCCTCGGCCTTCGCGGCGAGCCACCGGGCCGGCGCCTTCGCCGCCTCGCTGCTGCCCGGTCGATAAGGTCCCATGGCTGGCGGCGTTGGCCGCCGGTAGGATCCCGCTGCTTGCCGGCGCTTGTGCACGATTCGCTATCGGGCGCAGTGACCGATCGGCATCCCGTGCAGGCCTACGCCTGGCAGCAGAACGTCGACGGCTCGGCCGGCAGCACCTCGCCGGTCGGCTCGCCGCCGCTCGGGGCGCAGCCGCCGGGGTCGACGGCGACGACCTCGGCCGCCTTGCTGCCGAGGGCGACGCCGGGCGGCGTGACCCCGCAGAACGACGCCATCGAGCTGACGAGGGTCGAAGCCACCTGGTCCGCGCACGCGCCGTCGCTGTAGACCGAGGCCATGATCGTGCACGACGCGCCCTCGGGCTCCCCGCAGCCGCACTCGGAGCAGCCGCGCGTGTCCTCGGCGCCGCCGTAGAAGACGTGCCGGTCGAGGTAGGGCTCGTCGCACGTCACGTCGCCCTCGTGGAAGACGCACGTCAGGAAGCCGCCGGGCGGCGGGACCCCGGGTTGCTCCGGCGACGGCATGCAGGTGCTCCGGTCGCCCGGGCACTCGGTGTACGCGCCGGGCAGGCAGGCGAGCGCGCGGGTCTGCCACGGGTCGAGGCGGGCCGGCGGCGGCGGCTCGTCCACCCTGGGCGTGCACGCGCCGGTCACCGCCACGACCGGCGCCTCGACCGAGAGCGCCTGCACACACGGCCGTCCGCCGCAGTCCTGGCCGGCGGGGATGGCGTTCGCGGCGGTGCAGGCGCCGTCCCAGGCCTCGGGCGCCGCGAAGGTGGTCACGGGGGTGGCGGGGACCGTGGCGGTACACGTTGCAGCATGAGCGGACCAGCCGAGCGGGAGCTGGCACGAGGCCGTGGCCGCGTCCGGCGGGTCGCACACGCAAGCCGCGCAGGCGAGCGGCTCGGGCGCCGGGTCGGCGAACCCCTCGTAGCCGACGTTCGGCGCGGCGGCAGGGCACTCCGGTCTCTCGTCCGGCGGGCCGAACCAGAGGAGCGCCGGGCCGAACCAGCCGAGCGGCGCCGGTGGGATGCAGTCGCCGGCGCAGGCCTGCTCTTCGCCCCCACCGGAACCGCCGCCGCCGGCGTCCCCCGCATCGCCCGCATCACCTGCGTCCCCCGTGCCCGCCTCGGGGTAGGGGCAGCCCGGGTAGCCGTATTCGCTGGGCTGACAGGGACCGTAGACGGCCGGAGCGTCGCCGCAGCCTAGGCCTAGGACCAGCAGAAAACAAAGAGGCAGGGAGGAGCCGATGCGCATGCCGAGCATGCCTATAAGGTGTTCCTGCATTCGCACAATAGGCAGTTTCCTTTGAACGATCTGTTGTTCTAGCCATTCCCGATCCGCTCTCGGAGTTCTCACCAAATGCTCGCAACAGACTCATTCTCTCAGGTCCCTTCAGTAGGCAGCCGTGACCCCAAAGCCCAAGGCAGCGCCAAGCGGCGATGACGTCCAGCGGAGTGGCGCTGGCGTCGTGCTGGCGTGCGTCACGCGTGTCAACTCTCCCTCGTTTGCCATCCAGGTCGCCTCGGCGTAGCCCTGCACGGACCACCTGCGGGAGAGCGGCCACTCGGTGCCGAGGCGCGCCCCGAGACCGAACATGGAGTCGCTGCGCAAGCTCATGGTCCACGGATCCCGAGGGGAGAACCGGAGGGCGCCGAGGGTCGCGAGCCCGCACGCGAACAGCGGGCGGCCGCGATAACAAGCCAACGTGACCGCCGTGAAGCCCGTGGTGCCCATGAGGAGGCCTTCCACCTCCTGCGCCATGGAAACGAGCCCTCGCCCTTCCACCGCGATCGACCAGTCGGACCGGCGAACGCCCAGGGACAGCGTCATTCCGGTCGTGACCCCCGGTGTGATCCCGAGGCCCAGGATCGCCCCGAGCCCCGCTTCCAGCCGCAGCCGCTCCGGTCGCTGCGGCGCCTGCGGCGGCTCCCTCGGCCGAGGTGGCTCCGGCGCGGCGCGCTGAGCCTGCGCCGCGGGCCCGGCCGGCGCCGCGGGCCCGGCCGGCGCCGCGGCCTCGGCTGGCGGCGAAGGCTCGGCCGGTGGACCCACCTGCTCCGGCGCGCCCATGAGCTGCGCCACGATCGCGAGGGCCACGCCGGACATCAGCTCCTCGCAGCCGCTCCCGGTGCCGAACCCGTCGGCCCACTCGGTTTCTCCCTCGCGGTCGCGCAGTGCCAGCGAGGCCGTGTGCTCCGGTCCCTCCCGCGCGATGTGGACCGTGAGGACCCGCGGCGCGTCGTCCTGGAACGGGTCGGCGCCGAGCCTGCGCGCCACCTCGGCGCGCAGGAACGCCTCGTCGGGGCAGCCTTCGGCGCCGGGCCGTCGCGCGAGCTCGAGCCGCACCGCGGCCCGGGGCGGCTCCGGCGCGGCGTGCGCCTCCGCCGCGCAGAGCAGGCCCATGACGGCCATGACGGCCAGGGCCGAGGCGCAGCCGGCTGCTGGCGGTGTTGTAGTTGAGGCCGAGCTCGCGGGCGATGTCGGCGAGCGGCACCTCGTAGGCCTCGTACATGACGAGCAGGACCCGCCGCTCGGGGTCGAGCGTGTCGAGCACCTCCAGCGCGAGCTCCATCCGCTCTTGCGTCGCGAGCTGCTCCTCGCTGCTCGGCGCGGGGTCGACCGCCTGGTGCTGCGACACCGGCTGCAAGCCGTCCAGGACCTCGCGGCGGCGGTGGGCGCGGTTCAGGTGATGGCTGACCTTGTGCAACGCGATCCCGGCCACCCATCGGGCTTCCGGGCTGCGTCGCTGGCGCTGCCCCTGCCGGCGCGGCGGGTCGACGGCGGAGGCGGGCTCGTGCTGCGGCGGGGTCCAGGCGGGGTCGAAGCGATCCAGGCTCTTGTACGCCGCGAGCAGGACCTCCTGCAGCACGTCGTCCACGTCGTCCTCGGCCACCCCCAGGAGTCGCAGCAAGCGGGGGAGGACCTCCATTGCGGCAGTGTGAACGGAATTCCAGATGTCGTCGCGGGATCGGCTCATATATAGAATTCCGCGGAGCTTTCCGGGTCCGTTTGTGGAAATGCACAGCCGGCGCACGGGCGGGGACGCCCCTGCACGTCGACCGCGGCCGCCGGAGACAAGCTGCGCTCCGGCGACGCTCTGGGCGGGGTAGCTGGGCTTGCCCTCCGGGACCGGAGACGGTGGGGCGGCTGAGTTGAGCTTGCCCTCCGGGACCGGAGACGATGGGGCGGCTGAGTTGAGCTTGCCTCCGGACCGGAGACGGTCCGGAAGGTGAGTTGGGCTTGCCCTCCGGGACCGGAGACGATGGGGCGGCTGAGTTGAGCTTGCCCTCCGGGACCGGAGACGGTCCGGCAGGTGAGTTGAGCTTGCCCTCCGGGACCGGAGACGATGGGGCGGCTGAGTTGAGCTTGCCCTCCGGGACCGGAGACGATGGGGCGGCTGAGTTGAGCTTGCCCTCCGGGACCGGAGACGATGGGGCGGCTGAGTTGAGCTTGCCCTCCGGGACCGGAGACGATGGGGCGGCTGAGTTGAGCTTGCCCTCCGGGACCGGAGACGGTCCGGCAGGTGAGCTGAGCTTGGTGGTGGAGTACTTCTGCCGAAGGTGGAATCTTTTGAACCGCCAAGGACGCCAAGAAAACCACAAAAACACAAATATCTCGGTGTCTTACGGCGCCATGACGGTTCCATCCTTCCGGCAGGGCGGGGGAGCTCCCCCACCGCCCGGAGCTTGCCCTCCGGGAGTCGGAGAAGGTCCCGGCGCAGGTTTCTACGCAGCGCAGAGGGGGAAGCCAGACGTTGCCAGGTAACCGCCCAGCCATCGCCATGGGCATGGCTCCTTGCGGGTCTCGCTGAGGTCGACGATGCTGGGCGTGGGGCGGCGTCGGCCCACGGCCCCGCGCCAGCCCTGGCCGAGAAGGCGGGCGTAGGAGGATGCCCGGCGAGGCGGTCTTCGCCCGCGTCGCAGACCGAGGCCCGCGTTGTTCAGGGTGCGCCGGCGTCGCCAGCGGCCGGAGCCGCGAGCGACGCTCGCGCCCACGCGGCGGGCAGCAGCCCGTCCAGCCGTTCGCGCGACCAGCCCGCCTGCAGCGTGCCGATCACGTCCGTCGCCCAGGCGAGCGGGTTGACTCCGTGCATCCGGCACGAGCCAAATACCGTGTAGCCTCAAGACGGGGCTCGTGCAGCGGGTACGCCGTGTTGCGCGGCGAGAAGGCTCCCGACGACGCGCCGGCCCGCGAGCTGGGCGCGATGGGGCTGCTCTGAGTCAGCGCGCGCGCCGGTAGTGCATGGCGACCGCGCCGCTGCGGAGCGGCTTCGCCGAGACCAGCTCGAGCCGTCGCGTGCTGGGCAGCCCGCTCTGGTACAGGGTCGGGCCGTGGCCGGCGATCCTGGGGTGGACGAGGAACTTGTACTCGTCGATCAGATCCAGCCGGTCCAGCTCGGTCGCGAGCTTGCCGCTACCGAGGAGCACGCCGGCCGGGGTCGCGTCCTTGAGCTTCTGCACGCCCGTGCGCAGGTCGCCGGCGATGTGGTGGCTGTTGGTCCACGGGAAGTCCTTTCGCGTCGACGACACCACGTACTTCGGCTTGGCCTCCAGCTTGACCGCCCACTCGCGGATCGCCGGCGGCGCCTCCTCGTCGCCGCGGGCGACCGCCGGCCAGTAGCTCTCCATCATCTCGTAGGTGACGCGGCCCCACAGCATCGCCCCGCCCTCGTCCATGAGGCGGGTGAAGAAGGCGTGTGTCTCGTCGTCGGCGATTCCCTCCTGGTGGTCGACGCAGCCGTCCAGGGTGACGTTGATGCTGAAGGTCAAGAGTCCCATGCGGCGAGCCTAACACTCCTGGCGATGGAACGGCAGGCCGTCGCAGAACTTGTCGCTGAGGATGTGCGCCAGGAGCGAAGGTGTCGCGAGCGCGCGCGGCAGGATCTGCGGCGGCAGCGGTGCGGCCACGATCGTCCCGCCGCGATGCGGGCGGCGCCGGTGCGGGCGGTGCGGATGCCGGCGGCGCCGGCGCAGGTGACGCCGGCGCCGCCGCGTCGTGGTCCTGCGCCAGGAAGTCCGACGCCACGTCGCGGGATCGCCCCGGGTCCACCGCGTTGGTCACGCCGAGCACGAGCCGCTGACCGTGCCTCGACGCACGGTCGCCGCACGGAGCGCCGCGCAGGCTCCTACAGCACTGCGCGGCGTCGAATCTCGAACCCCGTCCCAGCTAGAACGACTGGTTGACCAGCACGCTCACGGTGTTCGCTTGCCGTCACCGTTGACGTCCGCCACCGCCACGTCGTTGGGGGTGTTGGCGCCGAATCTGCGCTCTCTGGCGCCGAGGCGCATGGTGCGCGTGCGGCCTTCGTAGAAGGTGAGCGCTGACGCCGCCCGACACGAACCCCGGGCCGGCGCTCATGTGCGCCGTCGTGTTGAAGGATCGGGTAGGGGCCGTCCGCACGCGGCTCGAAGACCGGCACGAGCGCGCCGGGCTGCTCGGGGGGCGGCAGGGGCTCAATCTCGTGCCAGAGTGCGTCGGGTAGGAGGGGACACGCCATGACGGCGGCCCACGTAACCACGATCACGAGCTTACAGGTCGGCACCGGGCAATTCATGCATGTTCGCTAGGCGCACTACATTGGCAGCTTGCATTTGCCCCGGATCCCCATCCCGCCTCTCGTCGACTGTTCTCCTGTCCCTTGACAGCCCGGCCCACGACGCTGTAACCCGAAAGATCGGGCATGGACGCTGGGACGCCATCTCTGCATCGCTTCCACAGGACGACGTGTGGCTCACGCATCGCAGACGACTTGTGCGCTGTATGGAAACCGGGCTGCGCGTGGGACCCGCGTTCCCTGCGCTCGGCGTCGTGCTCGCCGGCGGCGCCCGGTCACCCCCCGTATCCGTCACAGGCCACGCCCGGGGGTCCCTCGCTGGAGGATGGATTCTCACGGGAGTACCGCGCGCGATGGAGCGAACCACCGACGAGGAGGTGTCTCATGACCACGATTGGACGATGTTGGACGGCGGCCTTCGGGCTCATCATGGCGACGGCGGCGTGTGGATCGAGCGATACCCCCGGCGTGGGCACGAACGTCCCACGCATCGAACGGGCGCCGACGCCAGAGAACGAGTTCACTCCAGTGAAGCTCGAGACGACGGTCGACAACCTCATCGCCAAGGTCAATGAGGGCACGGTCGAGCCGATGCAGATGGTGGTCCTGCTGAAGAACCTCACCACCTTCTTCACGTCGATCGCCACGGGGGCGAGCCGAGCGATGAGCGAGATCGAGGCCACGGGAAACGTGCTCGGGCCCACTGACCAGTCGCCCGATATGACGACATCACAGGACCTCCAGAACCAGCAGATCAGGCAGGCGGTAGCGGACGGCGTTGAAGGGATCGGCATCTCGCCCTACGGTGACATCAACGGAGCCGCGATGGATGAGGCCGTCGCGCAGGGGGTCCACGTGGTGACCCTCGACGGCGACGTGCCGGCCTCGAAGCGCTCGCTCTACGTCGGAACCCTCAACAAGTCTGCGGGAGCCACGGCAGGGGAGACCTTGCTCGCGATGCTGCCCCCGCCGCCAGGTACCGTGATCATCCACGGCGCCGTCGGAGGGTTCTGGGCGGACGGGTACCATCGGACGCAGGGGGCCTGGGAGGTGATCGCGGCAGCCGGTTACACGCCCCTGGTGAGCGAGGCCGCCTACCACCTCGACGAGGCCGTCGACGTCGACTCGATGAGATCCCGGATCGAGGCCGCGGACCCGCCCGTCGTCGGTATGGTCGGCCTGTTCAGCATCTCGTACCGGTGCGTGATGAGCGCCGACGCCGCGGGCATACCGGATGTCCCCATCGTCGCGTTCGATTTCGATCCGAAGACCGTCGAGTACATGCGCGAGGGGCGCATCAGGGCCACACACACACAGCGGCAGTACTACCAGGGCTACCTCGTGCCCTACATCCTCTACGGCATCAAGACCATCGGCCTCGACGGGACCAAGGAGATCCTCGCCCCGCTGATGGACGGCGACAGCACGGTCAACACCGGCATCGACATGGTTCCGGCGGACAAGATCGACGCTTACAACGATTTCCTCGACACGATCGGCGCAATCCAGTAGCGGGATCGCGGCTCGAGTGAAGCGGGGCGAGTGCAGCGCGAGCATCGTGAAGTCGGGCATCGAGTACATGGCCGAGCTCTACGATCAGTACCGCGCGCTCAGCGAAGGCGCGGGCGTGGGGTTCTTCCAGATCGGCGGGGGCATCGCGGGGGACTTCCCCATCTGCGTGGTGCCATCGCTCAAATACGATCTCGGCGAGCCGGCCCGTCCCTGGACCTACTTCTGCCAGATCTCCGACTCGACGACATCCTACGGGTCCTACTCGGGCGCCACGCCGAACGAGAAGATCACCTGGGACAAGCTGACCGCGGACACGCCCATGTTCGTGATCGAGTCGGACGCGACCATCGTGGCGCCGCTCGTGCTCGGAGCGCTGCTCGAGTGCAAGCGTCAACCGGCCGAGGCGCGGGCCATCCTCGAGGCGCACGGCGCGTCAGGCGAGGGGCCCTCTCAGTTGTCGCAGCCCTCGCTTCCCGCTGAGCAGTACACGCTCCACCACGGGTTGCACCTGTCCGCGTCGTCTTCGTCGCCGTAGCTCATGTCGAGCAGCCCAGCGAAGCTGGTCCCGGCGTCCCCGTAGCGCAGGTGCATGTGCTTGACGGCGCCGTCGCCGTGCGGCGGGCGCATGACCACATAGCGGAAGGCCTCGCAGCCATCCCCGCCGGAGGTGAGCGCGAACTGAAGCCACACGGAGTCCGGGACCTCCGGGAAGTAGTGGGGATCCGGAGCGAAGCCCTCGTAGGCGTACCCGCACTCCTCCGCGAGCGGCGTCGTGCCTTCTCGATCGCTGTAGAACGAGAACGATTTCATCTGGTCGAGGGCGACTCGTCCCGGATTGCGCGGGTCGTCCGGGCACGCTGCGGCCAACGGATCCGACGTGTACTCGCCGTCTACGCCGAGGTAGGGAACGCCCTTGTTCGGCTCCTCGGCGACGACTTGTGTCTCATCGGGATCGTCGTTGCCGCAGCCGAGCAGGACCACAGAAACGAGAGCGCCACACAGCGCACCGATGCGTCGATACGTCATCTTCTGAGCTCCTCCGCCATCGCGAGCCGCCGAATCCCGCGACGGCGGAAGTCGAGCGGCGAACGTCATGTAGCACACTGCGCTAGGTTGGTAGCACGATTTTTTAGATTCGTGCTACGCAGCCTCAACGATGAGGGGGATGGCTCGTGGTCCTGCGCGGGCGGCGAGGGGGCCATGGGGGGCGACGGTAGCTGCGACGGCCCCAGAGCGCGGCGGCCGGGACGGCTCATTCACGCGTCCGGCCGGAGACGCCGGGGCGCGGCACGGCGGTCGGCGAGGAGCACCTCAAGGAGGCGCTGCACGAGCTCCTCGTCGACGGGGGCCGCTCACCCGGAGCGTCCTCGGCGCTCACACCCACCGCCCCTCGTGATCCCACCCAGCCGCCCGCCGGACGCGCCGTAAGTCCCTGCTGTTCTCCCGGCTCCGGGAGCGGCTCCGGATGTGCCACGCGACGCCCGGAGGATCTTCGGCCGAGCGCTCACGGGTGCCATCGCCATCTCGGCTCACGGCGCCGCCGCCCGGCTGCGGGCGCCTGCGCGCCTATGCCGTTGGCCCAGGGCAAAGGCCAGCGCGGCCGCGAGCGCGACCAGCGGGACGACCTGCAGGGCGCCGAGGAGGCCGATCCGGTCGGCGAGGAGGCCGGTCACGAGCGGCGCCGGGGCCATGCCGAGCAGGTTGTTGGCCAGCGCCAGCGTCGCGAACGCGGTCGCGTGGATCGACGCCCGGGTCAGGCCGGCGACCATGGCGCTGGCCGGGCCGGCCGTGCCCCCGGCGAACAACGTCCCGGCCCCGAGGAGCACCAGCTGCATGGGGCCTGCGTCGAGCCGGAAAGCCACGCCCAGCAAGGCGCAACAGATCAGGGTGTAGGCGATGGCCATCCGCCACTGGCGAGCCGGCTCGCGGCGGCTCAGCCTGTCGGTCAACACGCCGCAGGCGATCATGCCGGCGCCGCCGATCAGGACGAAGGCCGCTGCGGCGGCGCCCGCCCGAGCGACCGTCATGCCGTAATAGCGGTTCAGGTAGCTGGGCATCCAGGTCAGCACGGCCCCCATGACGAACAGGTGCAGACCGCTGCCGACATAGACACAGACGACCGAGAGCGTCGGAAACAGCGCCTTCAGCACGGAGCGGAACGTCATCGGTCGGCGCGCAGGGGGCCGCGCGACAGCGGCGCGCTGGCCCTCCTTGGGCGCTGGTCGCAGCCGCTGTTCGGTGACGGCGACGCGGTAGATCACGGCGAGGACGAAGCCGAACAGGGCCATGACGCCGAACGCCCAGCGCCAGCCCAGCCTCGCCGCGACGTAGCCGCCCAGCGCCATGCCCAGCACGGCGCCGAAGGCGCCGCCGGCCGCGAAGGCGCCGCTCAGGCTGGCCCGCTGATGGCGTGGAAACACCGACAAGACCACCGCGATCCCGACGCTGCCATAGGCGGCCTCCCCGACGCCGACCACCGCGCGAGCGACGAGCATCTCGCCGAAGTCGGCCGACATCGCACACCCCAGCGTCGCCACGCTCCACAGCGTCGCCATGAGCGGCAGGCTCCGGGCGCGGCCCCAGCGATCGGCCAGCACGGACAGCGGGATGGCGAGCAGACCGACCGTCAGCGCCACGACGCCGCTCAGGGCCCCCATCTGGGTATCGGACAGGCCCCACTCCACTTTCAGCGACGGGAAGACCGCGTTCAGGACCTGCCGCGACATGTAGTCGGACAGCAGCAGGCCGAAGCTCAACGCAAAGACCAGCCAGGCATAGGCGCGCGACACGGCGGGCGCCTCGGGGAGCTCATCCGCGTCGCGCTCGTGGGAATGGGGTGCCAAGACGGTCTCCTTTCGCGTCGAGGATATCCCTGCCGCTCGTGTCGAGGATATCCCTGCCGCCTGCGGTTGCTCGACCCGTCGACCCATCCACACGTGGCACACGGCGCGCGATCTGCAGCGGTCCGGAAGACGGTTCCTGCCCCACGCCGCGGTACGCTGCGCTCGCTCGCCGGCGGGCCGGCGCACCGCGCTCGTCGGCCGTGGTGCGGTCGACCCCGAGCGCCTGCGCGCCCTCGAAGGCGACCGGGCGTCAGGCGTGCCCCTCAGCGCACGAACACCGGATTGGTGAACGCGACGGGCGCGGTCGGTTCATGACGGGCGCGCCACCTTCCCGGGCGCAGCCCTCGGCTTTACAGCCTGCCCGGAGGCCCCACCATGGCGAACGCACCAGGCGACCCGAGCATCGACCCGGACAAGGCGACGACCGAAGAGCTCGTGACGGACGAGGCGGGCTCGTCGGGGGAGGGAAGCCTCGGCGACATGGCGGCCCTGGAGCAGATCAACTGGCTGATCCTGCTCGACATGGCAGCCGTCGACGCGTACCGCGCGGCGAGCGGCGCCTGCAAGACGCCGGAGCTCATGGAGCAGCTGGAGGCGTTCCGCGAGGATCACGCGCGGCACGTGCGCGAGCTCTCGGATGCGCTCGGCACCGCGCTGCCCGACCAGCCCGACGATCGCGGCGTGTGCATCCGCCGGTACACCGAGCTGTCGGCGCGCGAGGACCGGACCGCGCTCGTCGCCATGCGCGGCAACGAGGAGCTCACGAACAGCGCCTATGCCGCCGCGCTGGCGAGCGACCTGCCGGCCGACGTCCGGCGGATCGTGGAGGCGAACTGGCAAGACGAGCGGCGCCATATCCGCTGGATCAGCGAGGAGATCCGCAGGCGCGGCTGGGAGCTCCCGGAGGTGCCGCCGACGCTCGCCGAGGCCGCCTGAGCGGCGGTCACCCGCTTCGGATACGGGCCCATCTCGACGTTTTCGGTGCTCAGCCCCCTTTCGTGCGCTTCCGTGCCGAAAATGCCGATCTGGGTCCGTCTCCTGTGCGGATGACCGCCGCTCTGTAATGCATCGAGCAGAGGCGGAGGAAAACCGCTCCAGCGCGGAAGCAATACAGCGTGGCAGGCGTCGGGGTGATCCTGTTCGATCCATCGTGATACGAGCTCGAGGATCGAGCTGTCAAGCGGTAGGCGGACGAGCGACGAGGAGCCGGATGAGGTCCGAGTCAACGCCACGCCGTGGCGTGATGCAGGACACCACCATCGGCGTCCGTTCTCGGAAGTGGCGATCTTGATCAGTCGGCGAGGTGGTGCAGCGTCGAGCCTGTCACGGGCATGTAATTGTTGATCACCAGCGGCTCCACGCCGGTCGTGAACTCGAACGGACCCACCACGTGAACCACCTCTTCGCTGGAGTCGCCGCCGCCCGCGCCGCCTCCGCCCGCGCCGCCTCCGCCGCTCGTGTCACCTCCGGCCGCGCCGGTTCCGCTTCCGCCCGCGCCGCCTCCGCCGGCGGCGGCGCCACTGTCGCCTCCCGCGCCACCGGCTCCGGCCGTGCCGCCGCCACCCGCGCCGTCGGCGCCGCCCTCGCCGCTCGCCGCGCCGCCCTCGCCGCTCGCGGCGCCGCCCTCGCCTGCCGCGCCGCCCTCGCCTGCCGCGCCGCCGCTGCCAGCCGCGCCGCCGCTGCCAGCCGCGCCGCCGCTGCCTCCCGCGCCGCCGCTGCCTCCCGCGCCGCCCTCGCCGAACTCGCCGCGCTCGCCGGCGCCGCGGGCGCTGGATGTGCTGCGGGGCCTCGTGACGGTGATGGAGTCGACGTAGACGACGGTCGGGTTGGTCCAGGGCCCCAGGTCGCCCGCCGTGATCTGAATCCCGACCATCTTCGCCACGGTGCGGTTGAAGACGGGAGACGCCGAGGCCAGGGCATCGACGTCGATCGTGAGGTCCGTCCACTCTTCCAGGCTGGGGATCGGATCCCATGCATAGCCGATGGGCGCGTAGCCCAGCTCGACCCCGTTTTGCACGAACGTCTGCACGGCGCCGCCGGTGCCTGAGTAAGTCCTCACGCGGAACGTGACGGTGGCGCCGGTCATGTCGACCGGCTCGGCGAACTCGATGATGAACTGCGTCGCTTGCCACGGGAGCGTGAGCGGCACGGACAGCCGCGCGCAACCAGAGCAATGCTCGCCCGCGTCGACGCCTCCGCCCGAGCCGTCGCCGCCGGCCCCCGTGCTGGACGAGCTGTTGTTCCCGCTCGTCGAGCTCGACGACGTGCTGGAGCTCGCCGGCGTCCCGCCGGCGCCGCCGCTGCCTGCGCCGTCGTCACCGCAACCCGTCATGGCCAGCGCGCCGATCAGCAGGCCGTACACCGCTGGAGAATGAACTGTTGTCATCCTGGCTCCTCTTTGATATATCCGGCCGGATCGCATGGCCTGAGCCGCCGCTCTCCGTAGCAGGTCCCACAGCGCCAGAGATTCCTCCGCGCCTGCCTGCACGTCGCGAGCGTATCCCGGGGCGAGGCTCGTCTCAACAGCACGAACGGCTGAAGCCATCGTCCGGAGCTCAGCGCGCTCGGTGGTCACCCTCTGGAGCGGCGATTCGCGTCGGTTCGCCCCTTGTTCACGCCCCTTGCCGCGCCGCTCTCCGAGGCGTTACCCGCCTTCCGAACGAAGAGGTGCATGATCACACAGGCCCCTACATGACCGGTCTGGAGCGTGGTGTCGGCAACATGGTCGCCCCCGCACCCTCACCGACAGCGGTGGTGTGGAAGCAGCAGGGGCACGCTCGTCGTGGCCCACTGCCCTGCGTACGCGTCGGGGGTGTAGAGGAGCGGGACGGGGATCACTCCACGGCGATATCGACCGGCCCCGCGGCGGGGAACGAGAACGTCTGCTGCTTGATCGCATGATCGATCCCCACACAGATGTCGTTGGTGCAATCCTGGTCACCCCAGAAGGTTACATGCGCGGTCAGGGTGCCAGCATCGAGCGCGACGAGCTTGTCGCAGGCCGGGGGGAATTCGAGGCCGTCTCCACATTCGGCGGGCAGATCATGGTGCTCGAGGACGCGGCCATCCCAGGTGAGATCGACGCTCTCGTTCGGCTCGAGGGTCTTCAGCTCGCTCGAGAGGCAATCGAGCGGGCCCTGGTCGTCGTTGTCCATGTACCACCCGCAGGTGCGCCACCCGGACAGGTCGGGCGATTGCGGCATCGCATCGCCCTCGCTGACCTTGAACGCCCTCGAGCATTCGCCGTTGTCGTCGTAATAGATCGGCGTGGCGCGCTTGTTCGTGAGTTTGAAGACCACGTTCCCGGGCGACGCCTCGTCACGCAATTCGTCGCACTGGGACGAGGCCCCGCCATCGCCGCCTTGGCCCCCCTCACCGCCGCCACCGCCTCCACCGCCGCTGCAGCCAAGAAGCGCGACTCCCAAGAAGCCGAGCCCAACAACGAGAAGACTCTTCATGGAGACGCGCAGGGGCATGTGTCATGCCATGCGCCGGCGAGCGTATAACTATTTGATTTTGCGAGGATTTTCACCGGGCGAGCGACGGACAGCCGTGTGCCGACGTGGGCCAGGACCGGCCGCGCTGCCCTCCTCAGACTTCTCGCTCGACGCGCGTGTAGGTCTCGACGAAGCCGCGATCCCACCACACGGGATTGTTGCACCCACCGAAACGTCGAAGGCCCGCGGGCTGACCTGCGTCGAGGTGGATGGGGTCCAGGGGAACGGCGCCCGTGAGCTCGCCGCCGGGCCATTTTCGGTTGACGCCGCAGTTGTGAACGTTCACAAATGCGCTCGAACGGGCCACGGCGAACAACTCACCGCTGATCATCCGGTCCTGCAACGGCCAGCCGAGCCAGCTGTGGACCAGGATGTGAACGCCTCGCCCGCTTGAGCACCGGAGCACCTCACGCCAGCGCCCATCGGCGCAGTCACCACGCGCGAAACCGAGGAGCGAGATGGCACGTCTGGGAAGCAGCTCGAGAGCACGACTCCTGGTGGCGCTCTCATGGATTTCCGGGTGCAGCGACCCGGTGACGACGACCGGCGGAGACGCAGGACCCGCTGCCGAGCCCCCCGCGTGCTCCGAGGGCACCTGGGATCACGACGGCGATAACGCGAAGAGCTGCGTCGCATGGACAGGCTGCGCGGCAGGCACCTTCGCCAGCGCCGAGGGCTCGCCCACCGCCTCAAGTGTACGAACGGCGAGCACACGGCCTCGATGAATGCAAGCAGCTGCTCGCCGGGCGCCTGGGTGCTGAGCTACTTCGGGCCGAATCAGGACGTGCCGAGCGATTCGCTGCATCTCGCCTACAGCACCGACGGGCTTCACTGGTCGACCCTCGCCAGCGGACAGCCTGCGTACCAGCTCACCGGGATGGGAACGAATCACATCCGAGATCCGTTCCTGTTCCGCAAGAACGATGGAACGTGAGTCCGGACTACATCACGCGCGGCTCGACCCAGAGCAGGAGACGTGCGACGGAGGGGCCGTTTGTCATCAAGGATCCGCGGCAGAGTCGATGGTACCTGTTCGCCGACTACTACCTGAACGGCGGTGTGTTCGGGTGCTGGAGCACGACGGATCTCGACGCGGATCCGGGCTCCTGGACGGAGCTCCCGAGCGCGCAGTACCGCTTCCCGTCCGGCGTGCGCCACGCGAACGCGGTCCGGGTCACGCAGGCGGAGCTCGACGCGATCATCGCCCACTACTGAACATCCTACCGGATCCGCAGGATCATCATGCGCGCACCGAAATCTCCCCGCCCAGAGTGCACTTCCCTCTCTGCGCCACGCGTTGCGCTCACGGCGGCAGCTTGCGTCCTCGCCGCGTTGCTCGTGGTGGTCGGGTGCTCGGATGGGCCCTCGACCGATGCGCCGGACGCGTCGACCAATTCATTGCGGATCAGGACGGCGGGCACAGCGCTCAGCACCTCGGAGTCCGGCGGGCGGGTGACCGTGAGCGTGGCGCTCGACGCCGCGCCGAGCGAGCCTGTCACGGTGCCGGTCTCGAGCTCGGATGCGACCGAAGGCTCCGTCTCACCGGCGACCATCTCCTTCACGGCGGAGGATTGGAGCACCCCTCGAGAGATCACGGTCACGGGCGTGGACGATGCGGAGAGCGACGGGGAGCAGATCTTCCGCGTCCGCTTCGGGCCCTCGGTCTCTGGAGATCCAGCATGCGACGGCCTCGTCGCGGAGTCCGCTGACATCACGAACACGGAGGACGACGGTCCAAGGACGGCGGCGATCGTCGTCAGCGACCCGTCGGGGACCCTCGCCGAGCGCGGCGCGCCCGTGACATTCACCGTGCGCCTCGCATCGCAGCCGAGCGCGCCCGTGACGATCGCCCTCAGCGTCAGCGACACGACCGAGTCGACGCTGAGCCATGAGGGCCTGACGTTCACGGGGGCGAACTGGACTGTTTCGTAGAGGAGTCGAGCACGAGCAGCGATTGGCGTGGGACCGTCGACGCGCTCGCGGCCGAGGCGCCCTTCTGGGAGCCGGGCACGCGGCACGGCTATCACGGCCTCGTGTTCGGCCATCTCGTGGGAGAGGTCGTGCGTCGCGTGACGGGGCGCGCTCCCTCGGCACGTTTTTCCAGGAGGAGTCGGCGCGACCTTGCTCGCCCGTCCAGTGCTGGCGTCAGGCCGAGCAGTCGACCGATCGCCTCGTGACGGCACCGGCATCGTCCGGCGCCGCGCCTCCGGTGGTGCCGCCCGGCGCGGCGGTGTCCGGCGCAGCGTCCAACGGCGCGCCGCCTGTCGCCTGATTCCCCCGCCCGGAGGCCGGCCGCAGGCGGTGTGGTGTCCCCTGCGCACCGCGCGGCGGGATCGGTTATCTTGGCCCCGTGGGGATCCATGAAGCGATCGTTACCGAGAGGGGCAGTGGGATGAGCACCGAGGCGACCGCGGAACCGCCGCCTTCGGTGGGCGGCCGACGGCGCACGCATCTCGTCTGCGGGCGATGGGTCAAGGCAGAGGCGATCTCCGGTGGACCAGCCGTTCTGGCTTGAGATCGAGCTCGAGCTCCACGGCGCCGAGCTGCGGCTCACCGCCCGCGGCAGCCGCGGGGAGCGCCTGCCGTCCCGGTCGCTGGGTTCGGAGGTGACCCGGGAGCGGCTCACGGCGTTCACGAAGAGCGTCGGGCGCGCGGTGAGCAGCGGCCAGCCCCTCGGCGCGCCGGCGTTGAGCGAGGCGCGAGCGCTCCACGCGGCCGTCTTCCAGGGCGAGCTCCGGGACGTCGCCGCTCGTCTGCTCGAGGCCGCGAAGGACCGACCGCTCTTGCAGCGATTGATGCTTCGCGATCCCGTCCTACAGGCGTTCCCCTGGGAAGCGCTCTGCGAGCCCGACACCAGCGAAGGCTTCTGGGGCAGCTCCCCTCGGGTCCTGCTCGCCCGGGGCGTGACCTCCGCCGACCCGTGGGAGCCGCGGGAGGTGGCCGGGGCGGTGCGCCTGCTCGCGATCGCGCCGTCGGGAGCGGGGGGCGCCCTGGGGATCCTCAAGGACGCGCTCTCCGACCGGATCGAGGCCGGCGAGATCGAGTGGCTGGATCCGATCGCCGGCCCTCGCGCCGGCCAGCGTTTCCTGTTCGAGCAGCTCCGCCGCAGCAAGAGCCCGCACATCGTCCATTTCCTCGGGCACGGCACCGTCACCCCGGATGCCCGGCCGATGCTCCGGCTCGCCGACGAGGAGGGCGAGGAGGCCTGGATCTCCGCCGGCTCGCTGGCGCAGGAGCTCTCGGCGAGCTTCGGCGAGGACCTCCGGCTGGTGGTGCTGGAGGCGTGCGAGGGCGCCGCGCCCGGGGCCTTTGGCAGCGCGGCGGAGATCCTGGCGCGGGCGGGAGCGAATGCGGTCGTGGCGCACCTCTGGCCGGTCGAGGCCGGCATGGCTCGGCTGTGCTCGAAGGAGCTCTATCGAGCGCTCGCCGGATCGGGGCGCGAGCACGGCGACGTCGCGGCGAGCCTCGCGGCCGCGCGGCGGACGATGCTCCTGCAGAGCGCGGAGGGGTTCTCGCCGGTGCTCACGTTGCGCGGGCCGGACGCGGCGATCTTCGATTTCGAGGGCCGCAAGGTCTCGCCTCCCGTCGCGCGGCGCGCGCTGTCGGGCCGCGCGAGGAGCCTGGCGCCGGCGCTCCAGGGCCTCCTGGAGCGGCCGTTCTCGATGGTGCTCGGCGACCACGGCCAGGACAACAAGTCGGAGTTCCGCCGCGAACTCCAGCGGTTCCTCGCCGAGAGCGGCGACGCCGGGGGAGACGCGCTGTCGCTCTCCGCGCTCACCCAGCGCTGCGCGCTGCGCTTCGGCCAGGAGAAGCTCTATGAGGTGTTCCAGGACGCGCTCCACGGCAAGCTGGACGCGCACACGCCGCCGCTCGTGGCGTCGCTGGGGCGGCTCCTGGGGCCGGGCGTGCACGTCACGTTGTTGTGGCTGCCGCTGCTCGAGCGGGCCATCGCCGAGCACCAGCCGGATCGCACGGTGTACGTGATCCAGCCGTCGCTGCTCGACACGGTCGGCAAGCCGCGGGTGGTGAAGCGCGCCGGCGGCGCGAAGGCGTGGACGAAGCAGGCGGGCCTGCCGAACCGCTTCGATCGCGAGGGCGATCTCGTGGTGCTGCGCCTCTACGGCGGCTACCTGCCGGAGCCGCGGCCGGTCTTCACGAGCGCGATGCTCACGGAGGATCAGCACATCCACGGCCTGATCGGCGTGGAGGGGTTTCGCCCTCCCGAGTGGGCGGATGGCTTGATGGGCTGGCTGCGCAATCAACCGGGCCTGTTCGTTGGCCTCTCGGTGCTGGAGTGGCGGCACCGGATGCTCTTGCGCTGGCTCTATGACCAGCGGCCCGCGCCGAAAGGCAGCCTGTCGCTGCTGAGCATCCGGGTCGACCCGGCCGAGCAGGAGATCTGGGAGAGCGGCGGAGGCCTGCCGGGAACGGGGCGGATCGCCGCGTTGCGAGAGGAGCCGGACGAGCTTTCGGCGGCGCTCGCCGCGGTTGCGCCGCCCGAGGCGACGACCCGATGAGCCAGAACCCCTTTCCAGGGCCGCAGCCCTACCGCGCGAGCGAGCGAGAGCGCTTCTTCGGCCGCGAAGAGATGACCGAGAAGCTCTCCGGCAGCATCCTGGCCCATCGCTGCGTCACGGTCTTCGGGCCTTCGGGAGCAGGCAAGTCCTCGCTGATGCAGGCGGGCGTGATCCCCGAGCTGGAGGCGTCGCACGCGGCGCGGGCGGTGCGTGTCGACACGTGGCCTGAAGGCGAGCGTCCGATCGAAGGAATGGCGGACGCGATGTATGCCGCGCTCAAGCTGGGGGAGCGGCCGCGGGAGATGGCGCCGGACGAGGCGGTGCTGCTGGCGGTGCAGCGGGCGGCGCGGCGGTCGGAGCGGCCCATCCTGATCTACCTGGACCAGATCGAGCAGCTCCTCTTTCCCGGGCGGGATCCGGCGGAGCTCGAGGCGCTCGCCGAGTGCATCGATCGGCTGGCGGAGCAGCCGCTCCGCGGTCTGAAGCTGGTGCTCTCGTTGCGGGAGGACTACCTGGGTCGCTTCCGGGATCGGCTCCGGGGCCGCCGCAAGCTGCTCGACAACGGGTTCCGGGTCGGGCCGCTCTCGGTGAGCGAGATGGTCCGTGCCGTCTACCGGGCAGCGGAGGAGCAACGGTGGTCCGAGCGGCAGATCCACGCGCTGATGCTCGAGGTGAGGGCGCCTGGTTCTTCGGCGTCGGACGAGGCGGACGTGCAGGCGGTCTATGCCCAGATCGTGTGCCGGGTGCTCTGGGACGAGCGGGCCGCGGGGAAAGGGCACGAGCCTGGTGTGGTCGAGGCCGAGGCGATCCTCCGCCGGTACCTGGAGGCGACCGAGGAGGGGCTGGGCCCGCTGAAGGACGCGGGACGCCGCCTTCTGGAAGAGCACCTGATCGATCCGGCGGGGAACCGCAAGCCGCTGACGGAGAAGGCGGCGCGCCTCGTGCTGCCGGCCGGGGACGCGACCGAGGTGCTGGAGCGGCTGGAGCGGGCCGGTGTGCTGCGCGCGGAGGAGCGCCAGGGGAACCGGCTGTTCGAGCTCGGGCACGACTGGCTCGCCAAGAAGGTCTTCGAGCGGAGGCAAGCTCGGGAGGAAGAGCAGCGGCTGGCCAGAGAGCGCGCGAAGCGGCGGAGGCTCGTGGCCATCGCGGCGGCGCTGGGGGTGGCGGCGGCGGTGATGGTGGCTGTCGTGATCTGGGCCCTCGGGCAGCGGGACGCCGCGCTGGCGGCTCAGCAACACGCGGACGCGCAGGCTGCGCGGGCACGTGCGGCTTCGTTGATGGCCGGCGCTCGGGAGCTTGTCGCGAGAGGTCAACCTGCTTCGGCGGTCAGGCTGCTTCTTGAGGTCGAGGAACCGCAAAAAATGCGGGGATGGCACGAGGTGACGTATGAGGTTCTTGCCCCTGGTCTACTCATGGCGACGATGCAAGGCCATCAGGACCCATTGAGGTACTGTGCGTTCAGCCCTGATGGCCGTCGCATCGTGACCGCCTCGAACGACAAGACCGTGCGGGTGTGGAACGCGGATGGGTCCGGCAGCCCCGTCGTCCTCCGAGGCCATGAAGGCTGGGTCAGGTCCGCGGCGTTCAGCCCCGACGGCCAGCGGGTCGTCACCGCCTCGGACGACAAGACCGCGCGGGTGTGGAACGCGGACGGGTCCGGCAGCCCCGTCGTCCTCCGCGGCCATGGAGGCGGGGGCTGGTCCGCGGCGTTCAGCCCCGATGGCCAGCGGGTCGTCACTGCCTCGCTCGACAAGACCGCGCGAGTGTGGAACGCGGACGGGTCCGGCAGCCCCGTCGTCCTCCGCGGCCATGAAGGCGCGGTCGGGTCCGCGGCGTTCAGCCCCGACGGCCAGCGGGTCGTCACCGCCTCGAACGACAAGACCGCGCGGGTGTGGAACGCGGACGGGTCCGGCAGCCCCGTCGTCCTCCGCGGCCATGAAGGCTTGGTCTGGTCCGCGGCGTTCAGCCCCGACGGCCAGCGGGTCGTCACTGCCTCGCTCGACAAGACCGTGCGAGTGTGGAACGCGGACGGGTCCGGCAGCCCCGTCGTCCTCCGCGGCCATGAAGGCGGGGTCTCGGCCGCGGGGTTCAGCCCCGACGGCCAGCGGGTCGTCACTGCCTCGGATGACGCTACAGCGCGGGTGTGGGACGCGGACGGGTCCGGCAGCCCCGTCGTCCTCCGCGGCCATGAAGGCGGGGTCTCGGCCGCGGGGTTCAGCCCCGACGGCCAGCGGGTCGTCACTGCCTCGGATGACGCTACAGCGCGGGTGTGGGACGCGGACGGGTCCGGCAGCCCCGTCGTCCTCCGCGGCCATGAAGGCTGGGTCTCGGCCGCGGGGTTCAGCCCCGACGGCCGGCGGGTCGTCACCGCCTCGGGCGACAAGACCGCGCGGGTGTGGAACGCGGACGGGTCCGGCAGCTACGTCGTCCTCCGCGGCCATGAAGGCTGGGTCTGGTCCGCGGCGTTCAGCCCCGACGGCCAGCGGGTCGTCACCGCCTCGAACGACAAGACCGCGCGGGTGTGGGACGCGGACGGGTCCGGCAACCACGTCGTCCTCCGCGGCCATGAAGACTTGGTCAGGTCCGCGGCGTTCAGCCCCGACGGCCAGCGGGTCGTCACCGCCTCGGACGACAAGACCGCGCGGGTGTGGAACGCGGACAGGTCCGGCAACCACGTCGTCCTCCGCGGCCATGAAGGCTGGGTCAGGTCCGCGGCGTTCAGCCCCGACGGCCAGCGGGTCGTCACCGCCTCGGACGACAAGACCGCGCGGGTGTGGAACGCGGACGGGTCCGGCAGCTACGTCGTCCTCCGCAGCCATGAAGACTTGGTCAGGTCCGCGGCGTTCAGCCCCGACGGCCAGCGGGTCGTCACCGCCTCGGCCGACAAGACCGCGCGGGTGTGGAACGCGGACGGGTCCAGCAGCCCCGTCGTCCTCCGCGGCCATGAAGGCTGGGTCTGGTCCGCGGCGTTCAGCCCCGACGGCCAGCGGGTCGTCACCGCCTCGGAGGACAACACCGCGCGGGTGTGGAACGCGGACGGGTCCGGCAGCCCCGTCGTCCTCCGCGGCCATGAAGACTGGGTCTGGTCCGCGGCGTTCAGCCCCGACGGCCAGCGGGTCGTCACCGCCTCGAACGACAAGACCGCGCGGGCGTGGAACGCGGACGGGTCCGGCAGCCCCGTCGTCCTCCGCGGCCATGAAGGCTTGGTCTGGTCCGCGGCGTTCAGCCCCGACGGCCAGCGGGTCGTCACTGCCTCGGGCGACACTACCGCGCGGGTGTGGAACGCGGACGGGTCTGGCACCCCCGTCGTTCTCCGGGGCCACGAAGCCATGGTCACGTCCGCGGCGTTCAGCTCCGACGGCCAGCGGGTCGTCACTGCCTCGGAGGACAACACCGCGCGGGTGTGGCCCCTGCCTATCTCTGCGCTCCGGCAGAGTCTTCATGCGGCCACCACCGATTGCCTCTCCCCCAACATGCGCCGGACCTACCTCGACGAGAGCGACGACGACGCTCGCAGGGGCTATGATGCCTGCGAGCGCTCCTATGGCCGGATACCCTTCTACCCCGACACCAGCACGCCTTGACCCGCGACGCCTTGCTACGGCAGACGCTTGCCATCGTAGCGCTGGCTGCCTGACTGGCGTTTGGCCGAAGCGATCGTCGGTCCAGAAGGCTTCGAGAGCAGGCTGAGCCCACGCAGCTCCGCCGCCGAGTCACCCCTCCGATGCCACCGGTAGCCCGAGCAGCCGACCGAGCGCCTTGTGAACGACCCGGGCCGCCACCTCATCCCCGAGGGCGACGGTGCGGCTCAGGGTGCTGGCGAGCGAGGCGACCACGGCTGCCCGAGGCGACGGATCGGTCACGGCGAGCTCCCCAAGCCCGGGGCTTGGCCGTTGCTTTGCGCGGGCTCTCCTCCGAGAGCGGTCGTCAACGCCGGTTGACCGGGCCGAGCCGATGTGGCTCTCTCGCGGCCGGTGGCCAGCGGATCCGAGCGCAGGGCGGCGCAGGGACGGCGGCGGCCGGCGCCCCCGCCGCCGGCGGCCAGGGAGCGCCGCGACGCCGGACAGGCGGGCGCGCTCCCGCCCGCGGCGCCGGCGCGCGATCCCGAGATCCTCGACGATCTCCAGTCCTTCCTGGTGTTCGCGCGCGCCGTGGAGGCGCGCTCCTTCACGGCCGCGGCCAGGCGCCTCCGCACGACCACCTCGGCGGTGAGCAAGCGTGTGGCCCGGCTCGAAGAGCGCCTCGGGGTGAGCCTGTTCGAGCGGACCACGCGCGCGGTCGCCCCCACCGAGGCGGGGTCGCGGCTCTACGAGCGCTGCGCGCGCATCCTGCGCGAGGTCGAGGCGGCCGAGATCGAGCTGGCCGGGCTCGGCAGCGCGCCGCGCGGCACGCTGCGCGTCAGCGCGCAGGTGACGCTCGGCGACGAGCACGTCGCGCCGCTCGCCGCCGCGTTCCTGGCCCGGCACCCGGAGGTGCGGCTCGATCTGGTGTGTGATGACAAGCCGGTGAACGTCGTCGAGGAGGGGTTCGATCTCGCGCTGCGCGTCGGCTCGGGGCTGCCGGACTCGGCGCTCGTGGCGCGGCGCCTCGCGACCCTCCGCAGCGTGGTCTGCGGCTCGCCGGAGTACGTTGCGCGCCGGGGCGTCCCGCTCGCGCCGGGCGATCTGCTCGCGCACGATTGCCTCCACTTTGGCCTCGTGTCCGTCGCGAGCTACTGGGCGCTGCGCACCCCGGCGGGACCGCTCTCGGTCCCGGTCGTTCCGCGCGCGCATTTCACGACCGCCTCGGCCCTCCGGCATGCGGCGCTCGCGGGTCTGGGGCTCGTTCATGTCCCCAGCATGGTGGTGACCGAGGACCTCCGGAGCGGGAAGCTCGTCTCGGTGCTGGACGGGTACACCCGCCGCGATCTCGGCATCTATGCGCTGTACCCGTCGGCCAGGGGCCTTGCGCCGAAGGTCCGGGCGTTCGTCGACTTCCTCGCCGAGCGGCTCCCTCCCCGCGTGGAGCTCGCTGCCGCCGCGCCGAGCGAACCGGTGAAGCCGCGCCGCCGTGCGCGCTCCGTCAAGCGCGCGTGACGCCGGGACGCGGCGCGCGCTCCGTCGAGCGCGCGCCGCGCGGGTCGAGCAGGGGCGAGAACGCGCCTCGCTCGCACCATGCGAGGTAGAGCTCGATCCCCAGGACCACCGCGCCGAACGGGGTCGCTCCGCCCGGCGCGAGGACCAGGTGGAACAACACGATATTGACAACGTTCGGCGCGACGAGCACCAGCGCGAGCGGGACGAAGCGGTTCGCGAGCAACAGCGCCCCGGCGGCGACCTCGACGCCCTTGATGAGCGGCACCATGTACCCCGTCGCCGTCAGGGCCTCCAGGAACGCCGCCGCGCGCTCCGGCACCGCGGGGGGCGGGATGAAGCCCAGAAAGCCGTTGAGCCCGAAGACGAAGAGCATGAGCCCGAGCAGCACGCGCGCCACCGTGGGCAGCGGCAGGCGCCTCGATCGCTGGCCCAGGTCCAGGGGGATGGGCCCTCCGCTCCCCGGCGCGGCGCGTCCTGTTCCCGTGGGTGCCGAGGCGTCTGCTCGGATGTCCGAAATGGCTGCTGTCATCGCTGGATCTCCTGCTTGATGCCGGCGATCGCCCGGAGGCCTGCCGACCCGCCCAGACTGACAGGCCCCGCGGGAGCAGAGCAGTCCGCGCCCCGGCAACACACCGTTTCCCGCACGGAACCACGGAGCGGCGGTCCAGCATCATCGATTCACGGGAAGACACCTGTCCACCGGAAGGACGGTGTGCGGCGCCTGCCCCGCGCAGCGGCCGGATCAGGGTCATGGTGGCGAAGTGGGGAGCGAGCCGCGCCGCGATCGCGCCGGGACCGGCGCGGCTGCAGACGGCCAGTGACATTCTGACCGCCAGTGGTGACGTTGTCGGCTACCTTCGCTGCTCCGATCGCGACGGCGTGGAGGACGATGGCCCGGCCGAGCATGACCGTTCCTGGAAGCCGCCTGGCCGGGGAGCGGCGGACGCGAACCAGCGCTCAAGCGCGTCCACTAACCCCTCGACGTCTCCCACGTCGCCGGCCCAAGCAATGCACCCGTCGGGGCGGATCAGCATCGACGTTCTTACGAGGACGTGATCGTCATCGTACCCTTCACGTCGACGCCTGAACACATCCCAGGCGACCGGGGCGCCAAACGACGGAAGGACAAGGTACTGGAAGACGTGCCCAGCGTAGCGGTCGTCGACGTAAGCGTGTATGCGCAGCTTCGCGTACACGTCGTCGGTCATGGTGCCGTATTCGAGCCGCTGCTCCGCTTCCAAATCAGGGTCTGCTTTCGTCGCCGCGCGAAGGGGCAGGTCAGGGGACGGTCTGCTTGCGAATTCGACCGAGAGAGCGAGAGCACTGGAGGGCCATGGTGCCGAACCCGACGAAACAGACAGCAACGTCGGACCAGCTCCGGAGGTCGAGGGCCTCGACTCGCACGAGCAAGAGATACGCGAAAGCGAGGTTGACCAGCGCCCAGGCGACGTTCACCGTCGGGGACGACAACCCCTTGAATGGCGGTGATGCGAACGGGCTCTGCAGCGGTTGGCCGGACACGCCCGCGATCAAGTGGGGAAGCGCGTTGGCGAAGAACGCCCCACCGAAGAAGTACGCGAGATAGACATACCATGGCATGACGACCTCCTCGCTCTGTTCGAGCGGAGACTGCTCTCGCGCCAAAGGAGTGCGTTGTGGCTCGTCGCCTTTGGTGACCTCCCCCCACGGACAGTCTCACGGCTCGGCTCTGCGCCGCAAGGCCCAAATGCGCGCCCCGGGCCGCAGCCGAGGTCGAGGATCGTGAACGGGCCTCGGTCGTCGTGCATGGCGGCAGTGGGGCGAGTGTGCCCCGATGAGAAGGGGAGCATGCCCAGGCGGCGGCGCGCGGCGTCGTGCCGGGGGTGCAGGCGCGACGCCGCGCGCCCGCACGTGCCAGCGTGCCAGCGTGCCGACGTGCCAGCGTGCCAGCGTGCCAGCGCGCGATGGGTGATCGGGCACGTCGGGCGATCGCCACGTCGAGGACCTGTGTTGTCCCGGCTCCTCGTCCTCCAGGAACACGGCTGCCCCTCGTCTGGCATATGCATTGCTAGTCGCGTCGGTGAGGGGGCCAACCGGCGAGATGGCCACCACGTCTCGCCGTTCGCCCTCATCGCGACCGGATCCGCGGGGGTACGGGAGCGGCCTCTCTTTCTTGCGAGCCGACGCTTTCTTGCGAGCCGACGCTCGATTCATCGCTTGCTGCGGTGCAGCCCCGCGCGGCGTGCGGCGCTGCCGGACGCCCGCGATCGCGAGCACCGCCGCGCCGCGCCCGCGCCGCTAGCGCGGCGGACCGCGCTTCCGCTTCTTTCAATCCAAGGAGATCCACGATGCCTGTTCGTTTCAAGGCTCATCAGCTCGAGCGTCTTCAGCACATGATACGGCTCTTATTCCTGTGGCTCCTCGGCGGGACGATCTCCGCGGGCAGCGCCGGCTGCGCGGTGGACTCCGCGCCGCCGGGGCCCGACGAGCTGCGGTTCCGCTTCCCCGAGCAGGCTCCTCGGGTCCTCGACGGCACAGAGCCGTTCGTGCCCGTGAGCGGGGGCTTCGCGCTCGCGTCGACGAGCGATCCGGCGGGCGATATCGAGGCGTCGCTCCATCGCCGGGGCGGCTTGCACGCCGCGCTGCCGGCGAGCGGGGAAGGGGAGGTGCGCTTCCATCTGCCCGGCGGCTTCGACGTGCGGGTGCGCGAGATCGGCGCCGCGGGCGAGGGCGTGATCGTCGACAACGCCGTGGCGTTCCCGCGCGAGGGCGGCACGTCGTTCTGGTCGGCCATCGACGAGGGCTACGAGGAGTGGCTGCTGCTCGGGGCCGGCGTGGCGGACGACGACGCGCCGGTGGCGGCCTGGGAGGTCGCGGGCGCGTCCCTGCGGCAGCAGGGCGACGCGGTCGAGGTCGTCGACGAGGCGGGCGAGGCGCAGCTGCGCGTGACCGCGCCCGCGGCGTACGCGAGCGGCGGGCGGCCCATCCCCGTGTGGCTCGAGGTGCGCGGGGAGCGGATCGAGCTCTGGGCCGACGCGGACGGCGAGCCGGCGCTGGTCGACCCGGTGTGGACGCCCGTCACCTCGATGAACGCGGCCCGGAGCTCGCACACCGCGACCCGGCTCGGGAACGGCAAGGTGCTGGTCGCGGGCGGGCAGAACAACGTGGCTGTCCTGTCGAGCGCCGAGCTCTTCGATCCGACGACCAGCATCTGGTCGCCGGCGGGCACGTTGACCACTGCCCGCGCCGGCCACACGGCGACGCTGCTCGGCAACGGCAAGGTGCTCATCGTCGGAGGGCGAAACATGTCCGCCACGCCCTTCTCGTCCGCCGAGCTCTACGACCCCGCGACGAACGGCTGGTCGAGCGGCGGCGCGATGACCACGGCCCGGCACTCGCACACGGCGACGATCCTGCCGGGCGGCAAGGTGCTGGTCGCGGGCGGGACGGCCCCCATGCTGACCTTCGTCTCTAGCGCGGAGCTCTACGATCCGGCGACCAACACGTGGTCCGCGGCTGCGTCGATGAACGCGGTCCGGTCCGGCCACACCGCGTCGCCGATCGCGAACGGCCGGGTGCTCGTGACCGGCGGGTGCATGAACTCCCTGTTCCTGGCGACCGCCGAGATCTATGACGCCGCGCTCAACGTGTGGGCGCCCACCACCTCGATGAGCGTCGCCCGCTGCCTCCACGCGCAGACCACGCTCGTGAACGGCAAGGTGATCGTGACGGGCGGGAGCAACATCTCGACCAACGGGACGTTGAGCGTCGAGGTGTTCGACCCGGCCGCGGCCACGCCCTCCTGGACGGCGGCCGCGCCGATGTTCATCACCCGCGCCGGGCATGTCGCGACGCTGCTCGACGACGGCCGGCTGCTCGTGACCGGCGGCGGGACCGCGGGGCTCCCGACGCGCACCTCGAGCGAGGTCTACGACCCGGCGACCGACACCTGGTTGCAGCTCATCGGGATGTCGGAGCCCCGCACGGAGCACACGGCGACGCTGCTCGGCAATGGCAAGGTGCTCCTCGCTGGCGGCTCCAAGAGGGTGGGATCCACCACGACGTACCTCGCGAGCACCGATCTCTACGACCCGGCGGCCACCAAGTGGGAGCTCGCCGCGTCGGCGTCTTCCGCGCGCGTCTCGTCCGCCGCCGTGACGCTCGGCGACGGCAGGGTGCTGGTGACGGGCGGCGCCTCGGGGGTGACGACGGCCGAGATCTACAGCCCCGCGACGGGCACCTGGGCCTCGGCGCCTGCGATGGCGGTGAACCGCTCGCTCCACACCGCGACGCTGCTCGGCAACGGCAAGGTGCTGGTCGCGGGGGTGTTCCCCGCCACGGCGAGCGTCGCGTCGGCCAACGCCCAGGTCTTCGACCCTGCGACGTCCACGTGGTCGTCCGTGGGGACGGCGGCCGTCGGCCGGTACGCCCACACCGCGACGCTGCTCCAGAACGGCAAGGTGCTGATCACGGGCGGGCAGGAGACGGGCACCGGCATCACGCTGGCGACGGCGCTGCTCTTCGATCCGGGGAGCAACACCTGGTCGGCCGCCGCGCCGATGAACGCCGCCCGGTCGGACCACACCGCGACGCTGCTCGCCAGCGGCAAGGTGCTGGTGGCGGGGGGGCACCTCGCCAGCGCCGAGATCTACAGCCCGCTGAACGACTCCTGGACGACCGTCGGAGCGATGAGCGCGGCCCGCTTCGGTCACACCGCGACGCGGCTGGACGACGGCAGGGTGATCGTCATCGGGGGCGCGACCGCCCTGAGCGCCGTCTCGAGCACCGAGATCTTCACGCCGACGGTCTCCGGCGGCAGTTGGTCCGCCGGGCCCTCGGTGCCCACCGCCCGGGTGTATCACAGCGCGACGAAGCTCAACGACGGCAGGATCCTCGTCGCGGGAGGCGCGAACGGCGTGTCGGCTCCGGTCACCTACCTGCGGACCGCCGCGATCTACAGCCCCGGTTCGAACACCTGGGCGACGACAGGGCCGATGAACGACCTCCGTGCCCACCACCAAGCGGTGCTGCTCGGGAGCGGCAAGGTGCTGGCCGTGGGCGGCTACAACGGGTCCAACCTGTCGAGCGCCGAGGTCTACACCCCCTGATCCCGGGTAGGCCGAGGCCTGGTAGACCGACCGGGCCGCGGCCGCACGCTTGACCGGGAGCGCGGCGGCAGGCCGCGCTCCCGGCTGGCGGCTCGGTTCCGGGCTGGCGGGATGGGGTAAGCCGGCATGGGCGAGCCGGCCGATGGGCGAGCCGGCCGATGGGCGAGCCGGCCGATGGGCGAGCCGGCCGATGGGCGAGCCGAGCCGTTCCTCTCAGCGCTTGCGCCACACCGTCGCCAGCCAGGGCTGCTGCTCGCGCGGCCGGCCGGGCGGCCGGTAGTAGTGCGCGATCTCCTCGAACCCGGCCGCCGTCAGGTGCTCTCGCCACCGCTCGAGCGACCAGTAGCAGCCGTATCGATCGCCCGACCACCCCTCCCGATCATCGCCGCGCGGGTTCGAGCTGAACAGGACGCCGCGCGGGCGGAGCGCGGCGTGGAGCTCGCGGAGCACGCGCGGCAGCGCGGCGCTCGGGACGTGGAACAGCGACGCGTTCGCGAAGATCCCGTCGAAGCGCTCGGACCCGAGGTCGAGGCGGAGGAAGTCCTGGTGGAGCACCTCGCAGCCCGCGTGCTGCCGCGCCATCTCGGCGAACCGCGCGCAGCCGTCGAGCCCGATCGGGACGTGGCCCTCGGCGCGGAACGCCGCGAGATCGCGCCCCGGGCCGCAGCCGAGATCGAGGATCGTGAACGGGCCCGGCCCCTCGAGCGCCGAGAGCAGCGCGGCGCGGTTCTGCGACACGTCGTGATCGCGCGTGCCTTCCCAGAACGAGGCGGCGTGCGCGTCGTAGTGGGCGAGGGTCCTCGCGGTGAGCCCGGCGTCGCGGTCGTCGTGCATGGCGGCAGCATACGCCGAGCGCGCGCTTCAGGGGTGAGCCGCCCGGAGCGCTTTTTCGCGCGTGTCGACCCCGAGCAGCCGGTTCACCGGGCACACCCGCGTGATGGCGCTCTCCACGATCAGCGCCCCGGCGACGAGGGCCGCGAGCCCTCCCGGCCGACCTCGGAGGCCGCCGAGCGCGGTGGCTCCCAGGCCCATGAGCAGCGGGCCGGCGACGAGCCGCGCCGTTCGATCCAGCGTACCGACGTTCTCTTGCATGGCGTCCTCCTCGCTTCCTGTCGCGTGTGCCGTGTCGTGCGCCCGAGGGAGCCGCGGGGCGCGCGGGAAACCTAGGAGAGGAGGCGCAGACCGCAAGCCGCGGAGGCCGCCGCGTCCGGCCTCGGAGGTCCGGTCATGGGCGCGCGAGGATCGCAAGATCCTCCAAGAGCGCATCGCCGCGCTTCGCCACGATGGCGGCCACGAAAGCGCGAGGTGACCCATGGCCGAGATCATCCTGCATCACTATCCGTTGTCGCCGTTCGCGGAGAAGATCCGCCGCATACTCGCCTACAAGCGCGTGCCGTGGCGGTCGGTCGAGCAGCCGATCATGGCGCCGAAGCCGGAGCTCGTGCCGCTGACCGGCGGTTACCGGCGGATCCCGGTGCTGCAGATCGGCGCCGACGTGTACTGTGACAGCGTGTGTATCGCGCGGCGGCTGGAGCGGCTCTGGCCGCAGCCTGCGTGTATCCCGGAGGGCCTCGCCGGGGTCGCCGGCGCGCTCGAGGACTGGGCGGATCACCGGCTGTTCCTCCTCCAGACCATGCGGCCGACGGTCGTGGCGATGCTGCCGGCGCTGCCGCCCGGCATCCTGGCGGACCGCGCGGCGATGTCGCCCGCGATGAGCAAGGAGGTGCTGGTCAAGGCGGCGCCGCACGCGCTGGGCCAGGCGCATCTCTCGCTGGATCGCCTGGATCGCCAGCTCCGCGGCCGGCCTTTCCTGCTCGGCGACGCGTTCTCGATCGCCGACGCCGCGTGTTTCCACGCGGTGTGGTTCCTGAGGAACAGCGCCGAGCTGTTCGCGGCGGTCGCGGCGCGGCCGGCGCTCGCGGCCTGGTTCGCCCGCATCGAGGGCTTCGGCCCCGGCGACGTGCGGCCGATGAGCGCCGCCGACGCGCTCGAGATCGCCCGCGCGTCCGAGCCGGCGGACGTCGCCGGCGGGGGGCCCGAGACGGCGGCGGGCGTCTCGCTCGGGGATGCCGTGGCGATCACGGCCGACGACTACGGCCCCGAGGAGAGCCGCGGCGTGGTGGTGCGGTTCACGGAGGAGGAGATCGCGATCCGACGCCGGGATGCGGCGCTGGGCGAGATCGTCGTGCACTTCCCGCGCGCGGGCTACCGGATCGAGAAGCGGTAGCCGGCGGCGGCGGCGCCGCTGCCGTCGCCGCAGCCGCCCGGCATTTCGCGATCATCTCGAGATCCGGGCGGCGCGCGCCGTGGCAGAACGGTCTGCATGACCTGCACGAACCTCTCCGGCATCCCCGCGCGCTGCGCGCTCCGCAGCGCACCCTGGCTCCTCCTCGCGACCGTCGCGGCGCTCGGCTGCTCCGGCGAGGTCACGGTCGCGCCGAGAGGCCCCATCGACCCCCCGGTGGCGGGGGAGGACACCTGTCCACCCGAGGACGCGCCCGCGCCGCCCGACCCGGCGCCGATCGCGTTGACGGCGGTGAAGAGCGCCGCGTTCGTCGGCGACACGCTGCACGTCGAGGCCACGGTCGAGGGCGTCCCGCGCTACGTCGTGCTCGCCCTCGACGCCGGCGGGGGCGCGCGCGCCGTGGCCATCGCCACCGCGTTGCGCGGGCCGGCCAACCTCGTCGAGGGCGCGCCGGGCACCCACGTGCGCCTGCGCGCCGGCGACGCGGGCAACCCCGTCGTCGACTTCGTGGCGACCGAGGACCCGGAGGCGCCGGAGCTCGTCTCCAGCGCCGCGGTGTCCGGCGTGCTGGAGGGGGGAACCCCGTTCTCGGTGTCGGCCGGGCGCCTCTTCTTCTGCATGCGCCCGCTGATCGGCGACGGCGAGTCCGCAGCGCTCGTGGCCGTCGACGTGCAGGTCCGCCGCGAGCCCCTGGTCTGGGAGTTGATCTCGTCGCCCCTCTGCGCTCGTTCCGGCGAGGTTTCGTACGCCGCCGCGGGCGCCGCGTGGATCTCCTGGAACCAGCCGGCGGAGAGCTCGTCGCAGGACGTCTCCCTGCACACGGTGGGCGCGGCGGGGGCGGCGTCGATCGTGAACCACGGCTACAACCCGACCGGCGTGCACCAGTACGGCGCTGTCCTCGCCGCCGCGACGAGCGAGCAGCGCGCCGTCTTCGACCCGGAGAACAGGACGTATTTCCTGCTGGTCAGCCCTGCCGGCGGCGCGCAGATCGCCTGGGCGAGCCTCGGTGTCGGGGCGGAGCGGCGCCTGCTCGGCGTGGCGGACACGACGCTCTACCTCGCAACGGAGGACGGCGTGCGCGCGGTCGACATCACGGACATCGAGCGCCCCGAGACGCTGCCCTATCGGGCGACGATCGACGGCTTCGAGGGCGCGTTGCGCCTGCTCGCCACCTCGCCGCGTTTCCTCGCGGTCGTGGACGACCAGGGCACGCTGTTCCTCGTGCCGCGCGACGACCCCGGGACCGTGGGGCCGCTGGTCGTCGTCCCGTCCGCCGGCGACGCCCCGCCGGCCGGGCCGTGCGCGGACTGAGCCGCGCGGCGCGCGCCGTCTCCCGGTCTCGGGTAGAGGACGTGGACGACCTCTCGGGGAGTATCTTGCAACGCGATCCGCTTAGCGGTCGAGTTTCTTCGCAGGCAGCTCCCGGAACTCGGGCCACATCGCGTACAGGACCTCCTCGGGCGTGAGCCCGTGGCGGGGCAGCGCTCGCATGACGGTCGCCAGGCGCCTCTCTAGAGGCAGCAGCGCGAGCATCTCGTCCAGCACCCCTGGGTAGCTCTGACGAGCCAGCTCGTGCTCCTTCATGGCCGTGGCGCTCCGATGCCCCTCAGCGGTTCAGCTTCTTCGCGAGCTGCTCCCGCACCTCGGGCGGAATCGCGCGGAGGATCTCCTCGGCGGTGAGCCCCTGGAGGCGCAGCGCTGGCGTGAACCCGTGATGGCGCAGCGCTCGCTCGAGGGTCGCCAGGCGCTCCTCTGGAGACAGCAGCGCGAGCATGTCGTCCAGCACCGCTACGTAGCCCTGACAAACCAACTCGTCGTCCTTCGCCGTCATGATGCCCGCTGCCGCTCAGCGGTCCAGCTTCTTCGCGAGCTGCTGCCGCAACTCGGGCGAAGCCTCACGCAGGATCTCCTCGGCGGTGAGGCCCTCGAGGCGCTGCCCTGGCGTGTACTGTGACAGGACCTCTTCGGCGGTGAGGCCCTCGAGGCGCTGCCCCGGTGTGAACTCCGACAGGACCTCCTCTGGAGGCACTTGCTTGAGCAGCTGCTTCAGCACCTCATTGTAGCTCTGACGAGCCAGCTCGTAGTCCTTCATGGCCATGGTTCCCCGTTGCCTCCGGAACTGTTTGACTTGCTGGTAGAGGGCATTGTACACCTGAGTTTCCTCCGGATCCAGCGGCAGGATCTGCCCCGCTCCCTTCAGGTAGTCCCGGGAAAATGTGTAGAGCAGACGCTCCGTGGGGCTTTGCCGGCAGGCCTCGCGTGTCGCCACGCCGTGGAGCAGGAAGCCGTTGAGCTCGCCCCTCCAGAGACCGCCTCCGATGGGGGCGAAGGAGCCGCGGTGGCGCTCGACCTGCCTGACGAAGCCCGAGGGGATGCGGTCGGCGATGACCATGAGGCAGAGCGCGTCGGGGTCGAGCAGCTTGTTGTGCCGCATGTAAAGGGCGCCATAGGCGAGCAAGGTCAGCACGTCCTCGGGCTCCAGGTCGTCCGTGGGACCCTTGTGCTCGATGAGCGTGTGGTGCCGCAGATGGCCGAAGATGCTGTGGAGCTTGCGCGCGTCCCCGGCAGGCTCGTTGACGAGCCGCAGGACGACGATGTCCACGCGGAGGGGCATGCGGTTCAGCAAGAGCTCGGGAGACAGCCGCCAGCCGCTGGGCAAGTAGAACTCGAGCAGGGCGACGAGCATGGGATGCCAGGCGGTGACGCTCTCGCGCGGAGGCGCTTCGGGCTCGGTCATGGCGCGAGATGCATTTAGTTCGCGACGATGGTCGAGGCCAGTAGAAATCATGAGGATGCTGCCAAATAAGAAAACAAGATGATGTGCGGATTTGCACGCGATTGCGAGAGATAGAGTGTAACGCGCGTGTCGGCGCGGGAAGTGCGCGTCCTTGGCGACAGAGGATGTGCGCAAATGCCGAGCTCGCGCGTGATGCGCTTGGCACGCGCTGCTTGTCGCGCTGGCCGAGCGGCCACTGGGCCAGTGTTGGCCTGGGGACCGGCAACGGCCTCCCCGGTCGTGGCGATGCAGCGGCATGTCCGCCCACGTACAGAGTGCCGCACCGGTGTCGGTCGACCTCCAGCCGGGTCGCGCCACGCGTGCTGCTGGAACCGTGACCTCCTGCGGCACCGCGGGTGACCGATCCCGCTTTGCTGCACGTTCTGGATGGAGCAGCGCCCGCGACCTGTGCCACCGCAGCCTCGATCTGTGCCAAGTCAGGGGGGTCGGGCACTGGCACAAACGCAATGCATTGCGACACACCGGGGTCCGGACCCCCTCCGGGCGCTCTGCAGGGCGTGTGCAGAAGCCATTTTGTGCCAAAAATCGCTCTAGAAATCGCAATTTTGTGCCATGAACCTCCCGGAAGCGCTTCGGATTGTGCCAGAAGGGGGGTCGGGACCCCTCCGGACCGCAAGACGGAGCGCCCGCCGGGGCTCGGGACCCGGCGAGGTCGCAAAGCAGAACGTGCGCGCGGGGAGAGGAACGCTCCTCAGCGGAGCGTGGAGCGCTCTCGGGGGGGCGACGGTGGGCGCGTGCGCCGGCTGGTGGTCCTCGGCCACGTAGCCGTTGGTGCTGCGGACATGGGCACGTGCCGGAGGGGAGGGCGAAGAAACTCGAATGATCTTCATGTCCTCTCACCTTCACAGGCGATCTCTCCGAGCAGAGGAGGACACCAGGCTGCTCGTGCAACCTGCGGCCGTGCCCTCAACGACGAGGAGCTCCTCCTGACAAAGCACCGGAGCGCTTGGGATCTCGCCAAGGAGACGAGCCTGGTGCCGCGCAGGCCGTCACGAAGCAGCGCGCGCGCGAGTCCCGGCGAGCTCGCGTGTAGTAACGTGCCGTCCATGCAGCGACCCGGGGCACCCAGCCCATGGATGGAGCTTGTTCTCGACCGCGCCGGCGGCGACGTACGGGCCTCCGCGCGAGGCAGCCGCGGCGAGCAGACGGCGCCTCACCCGCTCGGCCCGGAGCTGGGCGCCGAGCAGCTCGGCAGCTTCAGCGTCGCGGTGCGCGAAGCTGCGGCGCGCGGGCGGCCGCTCGGCGCGCGCGTCGAGACGGCGCAAGCGCTCCATCGCGCCGTCCTCCGCGACGGCATCGACGACCTCCGGGCGCGCCTCGGCGAGGCCGCGGGCGGGCCGCTCCTCGTGCGCCTCGTGATCCACGATCCCGGGCTGCAAGAGGCCCCCTGGGAGGCGCTCGCCGCGCCGGGCGAGGCGATGCGCTTCTGGGGGACCTCGCCGGATCTCTTGCCGGTGCGCGGCGTCGCGACGGCCGAGCCGTGGCAGCCGCGCGAGGTGCGGGGCGCGGTGCGCGTGCTCGCGATTGCGCCCTCCGGCGGCGCCGCGCTGGCGCGGCTCAAGGAAGCGCTCGCCGGCCCGATCGCCGCGGGCGAGGTCGAGTGGCTCGCCCCGATCGAGGGGGATGCCGTCCGGCTGCCCTGGCTCTTCGACCGCCTGCGCTGCGAGCCGATCCCGCACGTGCTCCACGTCCTCGGCCACGGGGGCATGCAGGACGGCGTCCCCGTGCTGCGGCTCGCGGACGAGCACGGCGAGGAGCGCTGGTTGCCGGTGGAGCTCCTCGCCCAGCAGCTCAGGGCCAGCTTCCGTAGCTTCCTCCGGCTCGTGGTGCTCGAGGCGTGCGAGGGGGCGAGGCCGTCGGTGTTCGCGTCGGCCGCGGAGGTCCTCGCCCGGGCCGGGGCGGACGCGGTGGTCGCCCACCTCTGGCCGATCCAGGCCGACGTGGCGAGGGCGTGCTCGGCGCAGCTCTACCGCGCGCTCGCCGGCGCGGAGCTCGGCAAGGGGGATGTGGCGCTGGCGCTCAACGAGGCGAGGCGCGCGGTCCTCGGCGCCTTCGATGGCAGCGCCGAGGCGTTCTCGCCGGTCGTCTACCTCCGCGGGCCGAACGGGGTGCTGTTCGACTTCAAGGGCCGCAAGGTCGCGCCGCCGGCACGGCCGGCCGTGGTGAGCGACGCGGCGAGAGCCGTCGATCCCGGCCTCATGCGCACCGTCTCCCGGCCCTTCTCGCTGCTGCTCGGCGACCGCTGGAAGGCCGACCGCGCCGCGCTCGACGGCTTCCGCAACAAGCTCCGGACCGAGATCGCGAAGGTCTCGGAACCGCCGCCGCCGGGACTGCCGATGAGCGCGCTGACCCAGCTCTACGCGCTCCGCCGCGGCGCCGACAAGCTCGGCGCCGAGTTCCAGCGCGTGTTCCGCGTCGGCGCGGAGGCGCCGCCGGTGATCAAGGCGCTGGCGCGCGCCCTCGGCCCCGGGGTGCACACGACGCTGCTGCGCAGCCCGCTGCTGGAGATCTCGCTGGCGGAGCAGCAGCCGGAGAGGACGATCCACGTGATCCAGCCCGACGAGGAGAGCACGCTGGTGCTCCGGCGGGCGGCAGGCGGCGACTGGGAGGCGCGCGAGGCGCCGCCCGCGTCGGTCGACCTGGAGCGGGAGATCGTGCTGCTCCGGCTCTACCGCGGGTACACGCCGGAGCAGATCTTCACGCGGCCGCTGCTCACCGAGGACGACTACCTGCTCGGCTTTCGCGAGCTGGAGAGCGCGCTGCCGCGCGACCTGGCGGACGAGATCCTGAGCACGCTGAACAGCCGGCCGGCGCTGATCGCGGGGATGTCGCTGACGACGTGGCACCACCGGATGCTGCTGCACCGGCTGTTCGGGCGGCGGCCGGTGCCGCGAGGGAGCATGGCTTTGATCGAGCCCGACGACGCCGAGCGGGAGCTCTGGGAGAAGGGCGTCAGCCTGCCGGGGAGAGCCGGCGTGGGGGTCGTCGCAGCCAGCGATGGAGACGTCGCGGCCTGGCTCGGAGCGCTCGTGGAGTCGGGCGGAGACAGCCGATGAACGAGGCGAGCGCGCCGCACAACCCGTTTCCCGGACCGCAGCCGTACCGCGCCGCGGATCGCGGGTACTTCTTCGGCCGGGAGGAGCTCACGAGGAAGCTCGCGCACCGGCTCATGGCGCACCCGTGCACGACGGTGTTCGGGCCCTCCGGGGCGGGGAAGTCGTCGCTGATGCAAGCGGGGGTGATCCCGCTCCTGGAGGAGGCGCACGACTTCCGGGTCGTGCGCGTGGACGGCTGGCCGCCCGGGGAGGCGGCGCTTTCCTGGCTCGTCCGCGCCGTCTTCAACGATCTCGAGCTGGGGGATGCTCCTGACGGGAAGGCGCGGATCGAAGCGCTGGATGCGGCGATGAGCCTGGCCGAGCGGAGGAGCGAGCGGCCCATCTTGATCTACCTGGATCAGCTCGAGCAGCTGCTCTTTCCAGGGCGGTACGCAGGCGAGGCGAGCGCGCTGATCGAGGCCGTGGATCGGCTGGCGCAGAAGCCGATCCGGGGCCTGCAGCTCGCGCTATCGCTGCGGGAGGATTACCTGGGGCGCTTCCGGGATCGGGCGAGAGGACGGCGGGAGCTGCTGGATCACGGCTTCCGGCTCGGGCCGCTGTCCGTGGGCGAGATGGTGGGTGCGGTGTGCCGGGCAGCGGAGAAAGGGCAGCCGGCCCAGTACTGGGCCGAGGAGCGGGTGCGCGCCCTGATGCTGGAGGTGAGGACGCCCGGGTCGTCGGGCTCGGAGGAGGCGGAGGTGCAGGCCGCGTTCGGACAGATCGTCTGCCGGGCGCTGTGGGAGGAGCGGGCGGCGGGGCGAGGCCACGAGGCCGGGGCCGTGGAGGCGGAGGCGATCCTGCACCGGTACCTGGAGGCCACGGTGGAAGGGCTCGGGGCGCTGAGCGAGGCAGCGCGGATCCTGCTCGAGGAGCACCTCGTCGACCGGGAGGGCCACCGGACGTTGCTGACCGAGCAGGAGGCGCGCGCCGTGCTGCCGGCCGGAATGCCGGTGGGGACCGCGGAGGAGGTGCTCGGCCGGCTGGAGCGCGCGGCGGTCCTGCATGCGGAGGAGCACCAGGGAAGCCGGTACTTCGAGCTCGGGCACGACTGGCTTGCCAGCCGGGTGTTCCAGCGGAGGCAGGAGCGGGAGCAGACAGAAGCGGAGAGGAAGCGGAGAGAGGAAGAGGAACAGACGATCGCCCGGGAGCGGGCGGCGCGGCGGACGCTCGGGGTGGTCGCGGCGGTCGCGGTGGCGGCGGTCGCGGTGATGGCGGTGGTCGTCGTCTGGGCCCTCGGGCAGCGGGACGCTGCGAAAGCGGCGCAAGGGGAGGCGACGGCCCAGGAGACGCGAGCGCGGAGCGCCCTGGTGATGGTCGGCGCTCGGGAGCTCCTGGCACGAAGTCAGCCGGCGGCGATGAAGCTGCTGCTCGAAGCAGGGGACGCGGAAAATACACCGGGCTGGACCGACTTGGCACTCGATGTGCTGGCCATGAATCCTCCGATGGCGACGATGCGAGGCCATCGCGACAGAGTGTTTGTCGCTGGCTTCAGCCGCGACGGGAGCCGCATCGTCACCGCTTCAGGCGACAAGACGGCGCGGGTGTGGAACGCGGATGGCCGCGGCACACCCGCCGTGCTCAGCGGCCACGAGGCCGCGGTGTTGTCCGCGGCCTTCAGCGGCGACGGGCGCCGCATCGTCACGGCCTCAAGCGATCATACGGCACGGGTGTGGAACGCAGACGGCAGCGGCACGCCCGTCGTGCTCAGGGGCCATGAGGCCGCTGTCGTGTACGCGACGTTCAGCGGTGACGGGCAGCGGGTGGTCACCGCGTCCCACGACGAGACGGCGCGGGTGTGGAGCGCGGACGGCAGCGGCACCCCCGTGGTGCTGAGGGGGCACGAGGCCGCGGTGTCGTCGGCAGCATTCAGCGATGACGGGCAGCGGGTGGTCACCGCGTCCGTCGACAAGACGGCGCAGGTGTGGAGCGCGGACGGCAGCGGCACCCCCGTGGTGCTGAGGGGGCACGAGGCCGCGGTGTCGTCGGCAGCATTCAGCGATGACGGGCAGCGGGTGGTCACCGCGTCCGGCGACAAGACGGCGCGGGTGTGGGGCGCGGACGGCCGCGGCACCCCCGTGGTGCTGAGGGGGCACGAGGCTGCGGTGTCGTCGGCAGCATTCAGCGATGACGTGCAGCGGGTGGTCACCGCGTCCGTCGACAAGACGGCGCGGGTGTGGGGCGCAGACGGCCGCGGCACCCCCGTGGTGCTGAGGGGGCACGAGGCTGGGGTATCGTCGGCAGCATTCAGCGATGACGGGCAGCGGGTGGTCACCGCGTCCGTCGATAAGACGGCGCGGGTGTGGAACGCGGATGGCAGCGGCACGCCCGTGGTGCTCAAGGGCCACGAGGCCGCGGTGTCGTCCGCGGTATTCAGCGGCGACGGGCACCGCGTCGTCACCGCATCGGACGACGAGACGGCGCGGGTGTGGAACACGAACGGCCGCGGCACGCCCGTGGTGCTGAGGGGCCACGAGGGCGCGGTGTCGTCCGCGGAGTTCAGCGGCGACGGGCGCCGTATCGTCACCGCATCGTACGATGGGACGGCGCAGGTGTGGGGCGCGGACGGCCGCGGCACGCCCGTGGTGCTGAGGGGGCACGATGCCGCGGTGTTGTCGGCAGCATTCAGCGATGACGGGCAGCGGGTGGTCACCGCATCGCACGACAAGACGGCGCGGGTGTGGGGCGCGGACGGCCGCGGCACCCCTGTTGTGCTCAGGGGCCACGAGGACGCGGTGTGGTCGGCAGCATTCAGCGATGACGGGCAGCGGGTGGTCACCGTGTCCGGCGAGACGGCGCGGGTGTGGGGCGCGGACGGCCGCGGCACCCCTGTTGTGCTCAAGGGCCACGAGGACGCGGTGTGGTCGGCAGCATTCAGCGATGACGGGCAGCGGGTGGTCACCGCGTCCGGCGACAAGACGGCGCGGGTGTGGGGCGCGGACGGCCGCGGCACACCTGTTGTGCTCAGGGGCCACGAAGCCCCGCTGATGTACGCGGCGTTCAGCGGCGACGGGCAGCGGGTGGTCACCGCATCGTACGACAAGACGGCGCGTGTGTGGAACGCAGACGGCAGCGGCAAACCCGTTGTGCTCGAGGGCCACGTGGAGTTGATTCGGTCTGCGGCGTTCAGCGGCGATGGGCAGCGGGTCGTCACGGCGTCCGACGACAAGACAGCGCGGGTGTGGAACGCGGACGGCAGCGGGACCCCCATCGTGCTCGAGGGGCACGAGGGTGCGGTGCTCTCCGCGGTGTTCAGCGGCGACGGTCGGCGCGTGGTCACCGCGTCCTATGACAAGACAGCGCGGGTGTGGGACGCGGACGGCAGCGGGACCCCCATCGTGCTCGAGGGGCACGAGGGTGCGGTGCTCTCCGCGGTGTTCAGCGGCGACGGTCGGCGCGTGGTCACCGCGTCTACTGACAAGACAGCGCGGGTGTGGGACGTGGACGGCCCCGACACGCCCGCCGTGCTCACGGACCCCCAGGAAGGCGTTCGGTACATTTCCTTCAGCGCCAGTGGGCAGCGGAGGCTCATCGCTTTGAACGACAAGGCGGCGCTGGCGCGGGCAATCTCTGCCTCCGCGCTCCAGCAGCTCCTCCGCGCCGCCATCACCGACTGCCTCTCCCTTGAACTACGCCGAACCTACCTCGGTGAGACCCACGAAGGCGCCCGCAAAGGCTACGAGTCGTGCGAGCGCTCGTACGGCAGGACGCCGCTTTACCCCGAAGCCAACCCGCCGTGATCAACGAGGATTCACTCTCGGCACCACGTCGCCACCTGGAGGCGTGAGCCGGCCTGCGCGAAGCCGGCGCCGAGGACGCCGCCTCGGTCTACTCCATCGTCGAACGTCCCCGCTGAGGCGCGGCGCCGGAGGCCACCTGCAACTCGCCCCCGGCCCTCCGACTCAGCCTCTCGCCTCTCCGAGCTTCGCGTCGAGCGCCTTCAAGGTCCGCTGTCCCACGACCCCATCCACCTTGAGCCCGCTGGCCACCTGGAACTCCTTCATGGCCTTCTCCACGCGCGGCCCGAACTCGCCGTCGATCCTCCCGAACCCCTCGATCCCGACCGCGAGCAGCGCCTCCTGCAACGCCTTGATCTCGGGCCCGCTGTCCCCCTTCCGGAACGACCGCTCACCCTTCGCGGCGCGCTCGAGCGCCGGCTGGCCGGCGAGCGGCGCGTTCTTCAGGATCTGCGCCTTCGGCGGCTCCGCCGGCCTGCCCGGCCGCGGCAGGGGAAACTCGACGAACGGGTCCTTCGACGGCGGCCCCGACGCCCGGATGAACGGATCGCTCATGCAATCGAGGCCGTCGGCCTTCATGTGCTTGCAGTAAAGCTGAAACTGCTGCCAGCTCGGGATCCACTTGGAGCGCCGGGCCTTGCCATAAAAGAATCGCCCGACGAGCACCGCGAGGCGCTGATCGCGCTCGACCGAGGGCGCGCCGCCGCCCGCCTGCGGCAGCGCCCAGTCGAGGCAGCCGTCGACGTACGCGGGCGCCCAGTGCTTGAGGTGGACGATCAAATTGAACAGGGCCTGCGTGGCGATGGCGTCCGCCCCGGGAATGTGGCCCGACGTCTCCATGAACGTGGCCAGCTGCGCCTCCGTCACCGCGTCGCGCGTCTCCGGGTCCCGCGCCACGTGGATGAGCAGCCGGAGCAGCGCGACCGAGCTGCGCATCGTCTCGAGCGCCTCCCGCTGCCCGGTGATCACCCGCTTCGCCCGGAGGTCGACGACATCGTAGACGTTCCTGTCGCGGTAACGCACGCCGGCGCGGCCGAGGCGCTCCCGCAGCGCCTCGTTCGCCACGGCGCGCGCCATCACCTTGCCCAGCATCCCGCGGCCGCCCCAGCCGGTCCCCCACGTGACGATCTGGTTATCGTACGTGTTGATGGCCGCGGTGCTGCCCTCGCGCGCCTGGAAGGCGCCGAACGCGAGGATCTTGCGGCGATCGCGCGGGCTTGCGGCGGCCGCGCGCGCCTCGAAGTAGTCGCCGAGGTAGGCTTGATGCGCCCTGTCGCCGGCCCCGGTGTACATGTGCCCGTTGCGGACCGCCTTGAGGCCCGGCTCCGCGGGCGCCTCGTTGCGGCTCTGCGCGATCTCCTCGAGCAGATCGCCCGGCAGCTCGCGTCCGGCCACGTCCGTGCCCGCGTCGCGGGCGTAGTCCTCCCACGACGGGCCGGACTCACCACCGAGACGAGAGAACGCCGTGGGGTCCGGCGAGGCGCGCCCGAAGCCGAGCGCCGGGGAGGGGAGCATGAGCTCCGTGTAGCCCTCGAAGGAGGTGACCTTCCCCGCGCCCTCCACCCGCGCCCGCACCTCGTCGAGCAGCGCTTGGCGCAGGCTCTCCGGCGGGATGTCGTCATCGGGTAATTCGAGCCCAGCAAAGGTGATCTCCCAGAGGAGACGACCGTCCGATCCCCCGAGGAGCCGATGCGAGAGCAGCGCAGGAGGGAGCGTCGGGCAGCCGCACAGGCTGAATGCGGCGGCTTCGGTCCGTAAAATCTGCTGTAGTTCCGTCGGGTTGACGCCCTCCTCCGGGGCGACGTGGAAAAGAAAGACGTTCGTGGAGTCCTCGATCATGGTGTTCACCCTCCCTTAGAGACGCCGAGGACGTTGGCCTTGGTCGTCACCGCTGCCTTCATCACCCGCCCGCGCTTCACCGATCATGCCGTCGCCCGCAGCCGGCACACCTCGCACGCGTCGCGCGCCGCGTCGGTGCCTCCGCCGCGCGTCGCGGCGCTCAACGCCCCGCCGCAACGAGCGCCTCGTCGAGCGCCCGCACCACGGCGCGCCCCGCGACGCCGTCGCGCCCCAGGCCACGGCTCGCCTGGAACGCCTCAAGAGCCTGCCGGGTGCCCGGCCCGAAGCGCCCGTCCACGCCGCCGTCGACCGGGATCCCGAGCGCCAGCAGCCCCTGCTGGATCACCTCCACCGCCGGCCCGTGTTCGCCCTGCCGCAGCGAGCCATCGCCCGCGGCGATCCGCTGGAGCTCGGGCCGACCGGCGAGCAGCCCGCTCGCGAGCACCCCCGCCGGTGGGGCGGGCGCCGGCGTCGCGTCCGTCGGCCACTTCGCGGGGGCGCCGCCGCCCGCGGGGTAGGGCGCGTCCGGCGACCAATCGGACCTGCCCGGGCGATCGTGCAGGCCCTGGCTCGGCCGCCAGCTCATCGTGGCGTTGCCCCTCGCGTCGCACGAGCAATCGAGCAGCGGGCGGTTGTCCCGCGGGCCGTCCCAGGCCGAGTTGACACAGAACGTGGGCTCGACGGTCTCATGGAACGGCGCGCCCCGCAGCGCCCGGAAGAGCCACGAGATGGGGATTCGCTCCTGCTCCATCGAGAACCACGCCGAGCGGAAGAGGAGCTTCCTGTCGCTCCGGCGCCGGAGCAGGAGGCGCGCGCGCCCGCGGGGCGCGAGCTGCGCCCGGAGGCTCCCGAGCGATCCCGGCCGGGCGATGCCGCGGAAGGTCCACGCGCCGCCCGACAGGGCGCTCGGGATCCACGGCCACCAGTGCGACTCCCAGAGCAGGCGCGACCCCTTGGCGATCGCAGCGTGACGCCCCGGATCGTTGAACGAGGTGGTCGTGTCCCAGAGCTGCCACAGCCGCTCGGTCGGGTGCTTGCGCAGCACCATGGCCACGTGCCCGCTGCCGCGCCCGCATCCGACGACGTGCTGGGCGCCCGTGCACGTGGCGCCGGCCTTGGTCATCGGGCAAGGCGCCGACCAGAACAGGCAGGAGCCGACGGTGATCTGCTCCCATAAATCATCCGGCATATCCTCCAGCACGAGCGGCACCTGCGTCCACCCCTGGCCGAGGCGCGCGCACGAGGGCTGCGCGTCGATCCCGGAGCCGATGTCGCCGAGCGCGCCGCCGTCCCAGCCATAAAAACAGAGCGCCGTCGTCACGGCCTGCTGGCACTGGCCGACCAGCGGATACCGCCCCGTGTCGGCGATGGCCTTCGCGACCCGCGCCTGGGACCCATAGAAGTAAACGGGCTGTGTGTACGGAATGCCGGTCTGGTGCTCGGCGACGGCGCGCGCAAAGGCCTCGGCCGGGCCGTCGAGGCGCGCGTAGTCCGGGTGCGCGAACACGTCGTCGAGGCCCTGCCGCGCGCGGGCGAACAGGAGCTCGGCAATGCGGCCGATGTGGTCCGGTCCGGGGATGTCGTGCTCGGGTGCGCGCAGGAGGTTCACGGTCCGCACGAGCTGCGGCGGCGGATCGGCGGGGCCCACCAGGGCGTGCGGCCGCGCGAGCCACGCCTCCGGCGGCCGGGCAGGCTCCATCTCCAGGTCTTCCCAGGGAGGCAGACCGCATTCGCCCGGCAGGGCGTCCGCCGCGATCTCCGGGGGTAGCTGCTCGATGGATGGCTGTCCGTCCTGCTCGTCCTCGGGCCTGTGCGTCATGTGCCGCCCCTCCTTCGTGCCTGTGCCCGCGCTGGCGCGACCGCACGGCCGCTCGCTCCCATGATAGACATTCCTCCAGCGGAGGACGCTTTTTACAGGCGCGAAGGTGCTCCGAGCACGGGACCGACGCGACGGGGCGCACGACCGGCGGGGACTCCGGTAATGGCACGTCATGCTGCGCCGCCGCGCTCCGGGAGCGAGCCGGCGGCGGCGGAATGAACAGGTGGGCAGCGCCGGACGGTCCCGGAGGACCGGGGCGCCTCAGGGCTTCGCCGCGCCCTTCATGTGCGCCGCGAACGCCTCGGCGTAGTCCGGGTGCCAGCGCGAGAGCGCCGGGCGGTTCCGGATCAGGTCGTCGGCCGCCCACTGGATGCGGCGCTCGTCGACCTCGCGCGTGACCGCGTTGTCAGGACAGAGGACGTAGAAGTCGCCCCGGCCCATGCTGTCGATCATCAGATCGACCACCTGGTCGGCGGTCCAGGCCTCCGCGGGCTTCTCCGGGCCGCGCGCGGTCATTCCGGTGAAGGTGTAGCCCGGGATCAGGAGATGGGCGGTGATCTTGCAGCCGGGCACGTTGCGCAGCTCGTGCGCGAGCTGCTCGGTCACCACCTTCACGCCGGCCTTGGAGACGTTGTAGGCCGCGTCGCCCGGAGGGGTGGTGATGCCCTGCTTCGATCCGGTGTTGACGATCGCGCAGGGGGTGTCCTGCGCGAGCATCGCCTCGGTGAACGCCTGCACGCCGTGGATCACGCCCCAGAGGTTCACCTCGATGAGCCGCCGCCAGCGATCGTAGTCCTGCCAGGGCTTGCCGCCGCCGCCGACGCCGGCGTTGTTCATCAGCACGCCCACCTCGCCGAACGCCTCGTAGGCGACCTGCTTCAGGCGCTGCACGTCGTCGAGCTTGGCGACGTCCGTGGGCACCGCCCGGACATCGGTCTTGCCGCCGGCCGCGAGCGCGGCGACGCCCGCGGCGGCCTCGTGCAGCGCCGGCCCGTCGAGGTCGGCGAGGCAGACCTTCAAGCCCATGCGCGCGAAGCGGATGGCGGCGGCGAGTCCGATGCCGCTGGCAGCGCCGGTCACCACGGCCACGCGGCCGGGCGTCAATGCGGGATGGTGAGTCATCGTGGGTCTCCGTCTAGCGTTGGGGTCACGACGCGTATGGCACGACGCGCGCGGCGAGTGTAGGGGGGCGAGCCGCATCCGAGGGCGCGTTGACCCCCCGGCGCGCCTCTGGCACGCTGCCGCGCCCATGCAGGATGTCGCCCCCAGGACACTGGAGCTCTTGCTTGCGGATGCCGCCGATCTCCGCCCCACGCTCGCGGCGGGCCTGCCCGAGATCGCGGCGGGCAACGCGCCTCGGCCGGAGAAGACGCCGCGGGGCGTGGACGCGCTCTCCCTCGAGATGCCCGACGCGAACCCGAACGATCTCGCCCTCCAGCGCTGGTCGGTGATCGCGCCCGAAGGCGCCGCGGGCGACCGGGCGCTCGAGGCGATCGCGCCGCTCCTCCGGCTCCGGGAAGGCGAGCAGGGGGCGAAGGTGGCGCCCTACCGCGTGAAGCCCGGAATGGGCATGGCAGAGGCGGCCCGGTGGAAGAACGACGTCCTGCACGACGAGCGGGTGCCAGAGGCGGAGAGGCCGCGGTATCTGCTCCTCCTCGGCGACCTGGACGAGGTGTCGATCGAGCTGCAGCACGTGCTCGCGAACGGCTCGTTCGTCGGCCGCCTCCACGTCGCCGGCGCCGACGGCAAGCCCGATCTCGACGGCTATGCGGCGTACGCGGACAAGGTGGTGCGCTGGGCCGTGGAGCCGACCGGCCACGAGCAGCCCGACGCGTTGTTCTTCGTCGCCGACGACGGCACCGACGCGACCCGGCTGGGCCACAGCCTGCTCATCGAGCCCTGCCTCTTCATGGCGCAGCGGCCGGGCAGGCGGCGCTTCCCGGCCGCGAACGTCGTCCAGATCCCCGGCGCCGACACCGCGGCGGATTTCCTCGGCGGGGTGAGCGCGGCGAGGCCCTCCGTGCTCCTGTCCGTCAGCCATGGGCTCGGTCGGCCCCGCGGCGGGTGGGCCTCCCCGGATCACCAGCGTGCGTTCCAGGGGGCGCTGGTCGTGGGCGGGCCAGGCGGCTCGGATCGGCTGCTCACGGCGGAGGGGGTGCAGAGCGCCTCGTTCCTCCCGGGAGGCCTGTGGTTCTGCGTGGCCTGCTTCGGGGCCGGCACGCCGAAGGAGAGCGCGTTCTACCCCTGGCTGTCCCTGCTCGCGCGCGAGGGCGCCTTCAGCGGTGTCAAACGGGTGCTGGAGAGCTTGCCCAGCTCCGACGAGCGCCCGTTCCTCGCCGCGCTGCCGCAGGCCGCGCTCCGGAACCCGAAGGGGCCGCTGGCGGTGATCGCGCACCTGGACCTGGCGTGGACCTACGGGTTCACCGATCCCAGCCGGATGACGCAGAGCCGCGCCTCGCGGATCTTCAGCAGCGTCCAGGCTGCGGCCCGCGGCAGCCGCGCCGGCGTGGCGCTCGACGCGCTGATGCGCTCGTACCGCGAGGTCAACGACGAGCTGCTCTCCGGCTACCACGCCGAGGAGGACGCCCGGGTGTGGAACCGGCCCTCCCCGGTCGAGCCGATCAAGCGCAGCAGCGCGTTCATGCTGCGCAACGACCTGCGGGGCTACGTGCTGCTCGGCGACCCGGCGGCGCGGCTGCCCTTGAAGGCGAGCGGGGCCCAGGCGCAGCTGCCCTCGACGGTGAGCGGGCTCGAGCACACGACGGCGGCGCCGCCGGAGAAGGCGACGCCGACCCGCGGCCTCGTCGGCGAGCGCTCCTCGGCGCACGAGTCCATGCCCACGAGGACCGCGGGCCACGATCCGGCGCGGAGGGAAGAGGCCGTGATCGCGGTGCTCCGGGGCGACGAGGCGCCGAGGGCGATCGCCGAGCGGTACGGCGTCTCGCGGGCGGAGCTGGACCGCTGGGTCGAGGTCTACCGCGAGGCGGGGCGGAGCGCGGTCGGCAAGCTGCCCTGAGGCGGAGCGCTACCGGCGGGCCGGATCGCGCCCGTGCGACCGCTCGCAGGCCTCGTAGCGCTCGCGCGCCTGGTCGGCGGTCTCATCCCGGTACATGCGGCGCAGCTCGGGCGGCATGCAGTCGACGGGCACCGCGGCGGCGAGGCGCTCGCGCAGCGCGCCGACGGACAGGGGCCAGATCCGCGCCGTGCCGTCGGCCGACGCGGTGACGACCCGCGCCTCATCCGGGCTGAACGCCGCGTGGAGCACGCTGGCGCGGTGCCCGCGGAGCACGATGGGCCGCCCGGTGCCGTCGGTGCGCCAGACCCGCGCCGTGCGGTCGTCCGACGTGGTTACGACGCGCGTGCAGTCCATGCTGAAGGTGCCGTACGTGATCTGCTTCTCGTGATCCTGGAGCAAGAGCCGCTCGCTCGGGTTCTCGGCGGTGACGAGGTAAGCGTTCTCCGGCCTCGTCTCGTCGATCGCGAGGGCATAGCGGTCGTCGGGAGCGAAGGCGATGCACTTCAGTCCACTGTACCGCCACCGTGTGATCACCGGCGGGGCGCTCAGCGCGCCGAGTTCCCAGGAGCGAACGGCGCCGTCCTGGGTCACGAAGCGGACCCGCGCGACATCCATGCGGATGAACAAGCGCTCGACGGGCGCCGCGCCGACGTCCAGCGCGATCGGCTCGCTCCATCGCTCCGCGCCCTCGGCGAGGGTGAAGGCCTTCACGGCGCGACCGCCCGGCGCGACCGCAAACGCCACGAGCCCTGCCGGGGCGAACGCCGCGACGAGGCGCCAGTCTGCTTCCACCGTCAACCTGGACGACTCCCTGCGGCCGTCCGGATCGACAATCCACACGGCCGAAGGCGACACGAGCGCCAGGCGACGCCCGTTAGGCTCGAAGCAGGCGCCGCGGATAGGCTCGTCGGGCTCGCTCAGGATCGAGGCCTCCCCCGAGCCGTCGGCGTTCAAGAGACGGGCGACGCCGTTTTCCGTGATCGTGATGACGCGCTGCCCGTCGTGGCTGAACCCCGCCGCGCTCAAGGCCCATTCGTCCCCCTCCAGCACCACAGGGACGCCGGTGCCCGCCGCCGTCCACACCTTCGCGTCGTCGAGCGACGCGGTGAGGATCTGCGCGCCGTCGCGGCTCCACGCCGCGGCGACGAGGCTCCTCTTGTGACCGCGCAGGACGCTCGACTCCATGCCGCCGGCCGTCCAGATCCGCGCCTGTCCATCCGTCGACGCGGTGAGCAGGTGGCGCCCGTCGGGGCTCCACGCGACGTCGACCACCGCATCGCCGTGAGGGCCGACGGTGAACAGGGGCTCGGCGCCGCCCACGCGGAAGACCCGCGCCGTCTTGTCGCGCGACGCGGTGGCCACATGCTGGCCGTCGGGCGAGAACGCGACCGCCGTGACGACGTGCTCGTGGCCTGCGAGCACGACGGGTGGACCTTCGCCGTCCGCCTTCCACACGCACGCCGTACGATCCGCGGAGGCGGTCGCGACGCGGCTCCCGTCGGGGCTGAAGACCACGCGCGCGACCGCGCCGCCGTGCCCGACGAGGCGCGCCTCGCCCGCCTCGGACCAGATCGTTGCGGTCCCGTCGCGTGACCCGGTGGCCACCCGGTCGCCGCTCGGGGCGAACGCCACGGAGGTCAGCTCGGCGTCGTGCGCCTCCAGGACGCGGCGCTTCACGCCGCCGCCCTCGACGTCCCATAGACACGCGGTGAAGTCCTGGGAGGCGGTGGCGACCTGGCGGCCGTCGGGGCTGAAGGCGACGTCCACGATCGCGTCCTCGTGCCCCCGGAGCGTCGCGAGCAGCACGGGATCTCCCGCGCCGCCGAGCTCCCACACGAGGGCGATCCCGTCGCGCCCGCCGGTCGCGATCCTCCGCCCATCCGGGCTGAAGGCCAGCGCCCAGACCACGTCGCTGTGCCCGAGCAGGACGACCGGGTCGCCGCGGCCGTCGGAGCTCCAGACCCTCGTCGCCCCGTCGAAGCACGCGGTGGCCACGCGGCGGCCGTCGGGGCTGAACGCCGCGGCGGTGAGCGATCTCTGGTGGCCCTTCAGGGTCGCGCGCGCGAAGCGCTGCCCGAGCACCTCGATGGCGAGCGCCGCCCAGCCGTCGGTCTGCTCCGGGCTCGCCACGTCGAGCAGCAGCCCTGGCGCCCACTCCGGCTTGCCGCGCGCGAGCAGCTCGCGCGCCGTGGCCACGAGCAGGAGCCCCCGCGCGCGCTCGCGCTCGGCCTCCGCTTGCCCTCGCAGCTCGATCTCCTGCTTCAGCCGGCGATCGCGCTCCTCCTGCATGCGCGCATTTTCCTCGCGCTGGCGCGCCTCCTCGCGCTGGCGCTCCTGCTTGCGCTCGTGGAGCTTCTTCGCGAGCCAGTCGTGGCCGAGCTCGTAATACCGGCCGCTCTGGTGGCCCTGCGCCTGCGCGCGCAGGATCGCCGCGCGCTCGAGCGCCTCGAGGATCCGCTCGACGTCGTCGTGCGACAGCCCGCGCAGGTGCGCCTCGCGCGCGGTGAGCAGCCGCCGGCTGCCGTCGTCCGCGATCAGGTGATCCTCGAGCAGGCGCCGCGCCGGCTCCTCCAGGCGCTCCAGCGAGGCGAGCGTCTTCTCCAGGTACTCGACCAGGATCGGCTCGGCCCGGGCGTCCTCGGACCGCTCGGGCGGCCCGCCCTTCTCGAAGAGCGCGCGGCAGACGATCTGCGCGTACGCCGCCTGGACCTCCTCGGCGTACGCCGCTTTGCCTGCCCGGCCTGACGGCGCCTCCTCGTGCGACTCCTCCTCTCCCTGGATCCGCACGTCGCGGAGGATCCGGCGCATCGCCCCCACGTCCCAGGCCTGCTTCGGCTCGCCCGTCAGCGCGGCGTCGCACACGGCGCCGGAGATGTCGTCCACCGACAGGTGGCCGAGCCGGAGCCAGTTCTCGATGAGCCGCCGGCGGCCGCGGATCCGCTCGCGCCAGCGGCCGAGGTAATCCTCGCGGATGCCCAGGACGAGGTGCACCTCCCGCGCCGGGCGCTCCACGAGCCTGTCGAGGCACCGGACGAAGGTGTCGACATCCTCCCGCCCCCGCCGGAGCAGGAGCTGCTCGATCTGGTCGAGGTAGAGGAAGATCGGCTCATCCGCGTCGTCGTCCGCGGCGCTCTCGGCCCCCGTCTTCGGATCGCGCCCGCACGGCGACAGGCTCACGTCGAGCCCCAGCCGCTCGCGCAGCGTCTCCTCGAGCCACTCGACTGGTTTGCGGTCGTGCGGCCACTTGTCGACCAGGACGACCCGGCAGCTCGACGCCTTGACGTCGGGGATGATCGACGCCTGCATCAGCGACGATTTGCCGGAGCCCGAGGGGCCGTACAGCGTGACGCAGCGCTGGACGAGCATCGTCCCGAGGAAGCTGCACGCGACCTGCTCGCGGCCGAAGAAGTGCGGGCGGTTCTCCGCCGTGTACGGCTGCGGGCCGGGGAAGGGGTTCCTGCTCACGGCGCCCCCGCGGGCCGCGGGTGGTTCATGAGCATGTCCGCGAGCGCCTCGGTGCTCTGCCGCGCGACGTGCACGGCGCGCGACCTGCCCCGGGTCAGCGCGCCCCCGCTCTTCGTCCAGATCTGCCCGTCGACATCGTCGCCGTCGAGCGGCAGCACGGCGACGCTCTCCCGCGGGAGCCCCTGGTCGAAGAGCAGCCGCAGGACCATGCGGTGGCGCCAGTCGAGCACCGAGATCCCGACGACGAGCGTGGGCCGCGTGCGCAGGTGTCGGACGAGGCCGTCCCAGTCGTTCGGCATCTCCGTGTGCCGGGGGTTCAAGGCGTGGTCGTCCTCCGTGAGCAGGGCGCCGAGCACCTCGCGCTTCGGGAGGTAGCCCCCATAGAGGCGCAGGATCACGAAGTCCCTCTGCAAGTCGAGGCGGTTGGGCCACCCTTCGCGCAGGTCGCTTGCCACGAGCCACTCGTCCGAGCCGGCTTTACGCCGCCTCACCCAGAGGGACCCGCCTGCCTCGTCCGGAGAGGGCGGCTGGACGACGTAGATATCGCCGCCCGCGTACCGCTCCGCGAGCGCGTGCTCCAGGACGGGCAGCCAGAGGAGGGTGGCGTGAACACCGGGCCGGAGGGCGCCGGCCAGCTCCCACGCGAGCGGCGTGAGCGGCGTGTCGTCGCGCTGGAGGATCTCCTCGACGACCTCCTTGAACACGTGGTCGAGCGCTGAGCGGCCATGGAGCAGCGCATAGAGCTGGATGCAATTGGCCAGCCCGGAGGCGTCGTCTCCTCTCACGTGCAGCTTCTCGGCGATCTTCTTCCGCAGCGCCATCTGGCACTCGAGCGGGTCCTCCCCCGAATCGCCGAGCAGCACGGAGAACGGCCCCGCCAGCAGCTGCTTCAGCTTCTCGGCGCTCTCCAGCTGTCCCCCGGCCGGCGCGGCGGCGGCCGGCGGCGGGGCCTTCTGGCCTCGAGGGGAGGGGCCCGGCGCGATCCGGCCGCGGAAATCGAAGATCAAGGGGTTGTCGCCGCGGAGGTAGAGGACCGACGAGAAGGCGCCGGCCCCCTCGACCAGCAGCTCTCGTCGGGCGCTCTGGAGGCTCGCGGCCACGTCGCCGCACCCCTGCTCCCAGAGGGTGAGCGAGGTGTAAAAGCTCTTCGCGAGCTCGCCGGCGACGTGGGTATCGAGCGGCCAGAGGTGCGCGATGACAGCGGTCGCCGCCCGCCGCGCGAGGATCTCGGCGGCGCTCCCGGCCGCGCCCGGAGCGGCTCCCTCGCATGCGTCGAGCACCACGAGGCGCAGGTCGTCCCCGAAGAAGCCGAGAAAGTCGTCGGCGAGCGCCTGGACGGGGATCTCGACCGGAGCGCCGTCGTCCCCAGGCAGCTCGATGACGGGCGTTCCTTCGTGGCCGCCGCCCCTCGACACGGCGCCGTGCCCGATGATGTGAACGACGTGGGGCCTCTCGTTGGGGTGGCTGTACCGCTGGAGCGCCGCGCGCAGGTTCGGCAAGGTGGCTGCCCTGGCGCCCTCGATGGGCTCGAGCAGATCGACCGCGCGCGCGTCGACCGCCTCGCCGAGCGCGCCCTTGACCCGCTCCGCGACGCGCGTGCTCGCCGCGGCGATGACCAGGACCCTGACCCGCCTGAGCACCCGCAGCGGCCTCGCGGGCCCGCCGTCGGTCACCGCGCGCACCACGTGCAGCCGCGGAGCGCTGGCCAGGAAATCGCTCGTGTCGAGGGCGCCGTGCGGGGGGGCCAGCATCACCTCCCACGGCACGGACTGGAGCGCGCGGCCCCTGGGCGCGAGGCGGAGCACGACGGACCGCGGGCGCGCGGTCGCGAGGTGGGCCGTGCAGATCTCGAGCGCCTGGTCCCTGAAGATCGCCGCGAACAGATCCCTCGCCGTCTGCCGCGCGCCGTCGTCGAGCGGCGTGTGCCCCTTCGCCGCGCGCCCGACGCCCTCCTGGAGCGCGTAGAGCTCGTCGAGGCTGAGCGAGATCTGCCGCCTGGTGCCGCCCTGCCCGAGGCTGCCTCTCGGGGTGACGAACACGCGGTCGCCATCGTTCTCGATAGCGATCTCGATCCAGAGCGGAGCGTCGTTTGGCATGAAGGCAGGATCCCGACAGCCGCGCATCGTCTCATGGGCGTCTCGCGAGGGGCAAGCAGCGAGCTCGCAGCCGCGCCCGTGCCCGACGCGCCGCCTTGCCTCGGGTCACCGCTTTTGGGGCTCTCTCCGCGCGCGCTCATCTGGGTTCGTATCAGGAGCTCGAACGCGGCTCCGGCCTCAGGCTCGCCTATCGTCCTTCTCCGCGGAGCGGAGTATCAGGGGCTCGCCGCGCGCCTCGGCTGACCCTCACCGTCCAGTCCAGTAGACGGTCGGACGCCCGCGTGCCCAGATCCCTGGACGGCGCCGTCCCCCCTCGGCGAAGCCGCCCGCGCCGCCGCGGCGCGCCCCTGCGTCGCGCCACGCCCGGAACGGCCCTTGCTCAGCGTCCCGCCACGACCGCCATGATGATGTCCTTCGAATCCAACGCCTGCACCCCCCCGGAGCCGTCCACGCCTCGTCGCAGCGCCGAGACCCTCGATCACGTCATCGAGCGGCTCGACGAGATCGCCGAGCGATCGATCCAGGAGGAGACCCGCTTCGGCTACTTCGCCGCGCTCTACCGGCGCGTCACCGCCGCCGTGCGGCACGAGGTCAGGACCGGCTCCTTCCTCGACGGCCCGCGCATGGAGCGGTTCGACGTCGCCTTCGCGAACCGCTACTTCGACGCGCTGGACCGCTACCGCGCCCGCGCCGCCGACCCCCAGGTCGCGCGCTCGTGGCGCGTCGCCTTCGACGCCTGCGCGCGCCCGGAGCTCACCATCCTCCAGCACCTCTACCTCGGCCTCGACGCCCACCTGGTCCTCGACCTCGGCGTCGCGGCGGCCGAGACCTGCCCCGGCGACAAGATCCACGACCTTCGCCGCGACTTCCTGAAGATCAACGATATCGTCGCCTCGCTCATGCGCGAGGTCGACCGCGACGTGGGCCGCGCCTCGCGGTGGGTCGGCGCGTTCGACAGCGTCGCCGGCGGCGCCTGGGCCGCGGCGAACAACGTCGTGCTCCGCGGCGTGCGAGAGCTCGCGTGGTCCGCCGCGCTCAAGCTCGCGCGCCTCGACCCGGCCGAGAGGGGCCCCGTCATCGAGCGGCTCGACGCCCTCGCCGTGTACCTCGCGGAGCAGATCGCGCAGCCGAATGTCGGCGTGCGGCTGCTCGTCCGGGAGGTCCGCGAGCGCGAGGTCGATCGGCCGGCGAACATCACCCGGACGCTGCAAGGGAGGAAAGCATGAGCAAGAAGCGTGTCGCCATCCTCGGCGGCGGGATCGGCGGGCTCAGCGCGGCCCACGAGCTCGCCGGCGACTTCGAGGTGCATGTCTACGAGGCGGACCGGCACCTCGGGGGCAAGGCCCGCAGCCAGTTCAAGGCCGGGACCGGCGTCGGCCAACGGCGCGATCTCCCGGGTGAGCACGGGTTCCGGTTCTTCCCCGCCTTCTACCAGCACGTCATCGACACCATGCGGCGCACGCCCCTGCCGGGCGGCGGGAACGTCGCCGACAACCTGGTCGGGTGCGGGGAGATGGCCATCGCCGAGGCCGACCGGGGGCCCCAGGTGCTCCCGCGGCGGCGCCCGCAGGGCATCGGCGACTTCTTCCGCGTCGTCGATGCCGTCGAGTCGTTCTTCGCCGGCTCGGACGTGTGCGCCAGCGACCTCGCGCTCTTCGGCTCGAAGATGCTCGCGTTCATGTGCACCTGCGACGAGCGCAGGCTGGGCGAGCTCGAGCGGATGTCCTTCTGGGACTACGTCGAGGGGCCTCGCTACACCCCGCGCTTCCAGTCGTACATCAACTCGTCGCGGTTCATGGTCGCGATGGACGCGAAGCGCGGCAGCGCCCGCACCATCGCCTCCAAGGCGCTCCAGATCCTGCTCGACTTCCAGCGCCCCGCCGACGCGAACGACCGGGTCCTCAACGGGCCGACCACGCTGCAGTGGCTCGACCCCTGGGAGCAGCACCTCCGGGGCCTCGGCGTCGCGTTCCACTTCGAGAAGCGGCTCATCGGCCTCGATTTCGACGGCGGCCGCATCCGCGGCGCGCGCTTCGAGGGCAGCCCGGACTCGGTCGCCGCCGATTACTTCGTCCTCGCCCTGCCGCTCGAGCGGGCCGGGGCGTGCATCGACGACGCGATGATCGCCGCGGACCCGGCGCTCGGGCGGCTCCGCGACGCGACCGACATGACGGCGTGGATGTCGGGCGCCCAGTTCTACCTCCGCAGGGACGTCCCGATCTGCAACGGGCACGTCGCTTACGCGGATTCTCCCTGGGCGCTCAGCTCGATCTCGCAGGCGCAGTTCTGGGCGCCCGCGGGCGGCCCCTTCTCCGAGCGGTACGGCGACGGGCAGGTCCAGGGCGTGCTCTCCGTGGACATCTGCGTCTGGGACCAGCCCGGGCGCTTCACCGCGAAGGCCGCGGCCGAGTGCACGAGCGCCGACGAGGTGCTCGCCGAGATCTGGCGGCAGCTCCAGGCCAGCCTGAACGGCAAAGGAGAGGTGCTCCGCGACGAGGACCGCGCGGGCTGGCGCCTCGACGACAACATCGAGTTCGGGCCGGGCGGCGCCAAGAACCGCACCCCGCTGCTCGTCCACCCGCCGGGCTCCTGGTTCCGGCGGCCGCGCGCCGAGACGCAGATCCACAACCTGATGCTCGCGTCCGATTACGTGCAGACCATGACCGATCTCGCCACCATGGAGGGCGCGAACGAGGCGGCCCGGATGGCGGCCAACGCGATCTTCGCGCGCGAGGGGCTCGCCGCGAAGGCGGCCCTGTTCCCGGTCGAGGAGGCCACCGGCCCGCTCGTGAAGCTCGCCAAGGAGCTCGACGCGCAGGCGTGGCAGCGCCGCGACCGGATCCTCGAGCTGCTCACCTTCTCGCCCCCGGTCGAGCCTACCCTCGAGGAGGCGAAGGCCGAGCAGGATCAGATGGAAGAGCGGCTGCGCCGGATCGCGGCCCTGCCATGACGTTGCCTCCGCCGAGCAACGCGCGCGGGCGCGGGGGAGCCACGACCGACGAGATCACGTTCACGATCACGTGGGAAGGCGACGACGACGTCACGCTCTTCTACATGATCGACAACGGCAAGGTGAAGGCCGCGAACGCGAGCCCTTTCGGCGGCGCCAGGAAGATCGAGGTCACGTACCAGACCCGGCCGTTTCCGACCCACCGCATCGAGTGGTCGCTCTGGTTCCCGGCGCGCAAGCTCCGGAACGTCATGGCCACCGCCTCGATCAACGGCGGCGCGCGTCAGGTGCTGCGCTGCGAGCTCGAGGCGGAGCTCCGGTGGTCGTCGGACGGGGTCGCGATCTCCTGAGGTGAGCGGGGCGGGGACGCCCGCCCGGCGCGCCCCGTCCAGGCCTCGGACCACGGGACGAGCGCCGCCGCCATGCGCCCGGGATCGGCCACCCCGAGCGCCCGCATCGCCGCCGCGCTCCGCGCGCGCAGCGCCTGGCCCACGGCGTCGTCCGCGAGGCAGCCCAGCCGATAACGCGCCGCGGCCGCGTAAAGCGCCATGTCGAGCCGCTCGAACGCGCTGGCGGCCCCGAGCAGCCGGCGCGCCGCCTCGCCGCGCCGCCCCTCGGCCGCCGCGACCGCGCCCCGCACCGCCGCGGCGAGCGCGTCCGCCCACGGGAGCCCCTCGCCCTCGAGGTGCCGCGCTTCCGCCAAGGCGAGGCGCAGGAGCCGCGCGCTGGAGGCCGCGCGCTGGCGCCCGCGCGCCGCGGCGCCCGCGGCCCCGGCAGCGCCCGCGGCGTCGGCGGCGCCCGCGGCGTCGGCGGCGCCCGCGGCCCCGGCAGCGCCCGCGCCCCCGGCAGCGCCCGCGCCCCCGGCAGCGCCCGCGCCCCCGGCAGCGCCCGCGCCCCCGGCGGCGCCCGCGCCCCCGGCGGCGCCCGCGGCCTCTGCAGCGAGCGCGCAGCGCGCCCGCAGGTGGCGCAGCGTGATCCGGAAGTGCTGGACCCGGAGCAGCACCGTCGCGCGCACCGTCGGCCAGACCGCCCGGATGCGCTCCCACGCGGCCCAGCCGTCCCCCGCGTAGAGGTCGATCTGGCACCGAGCGAGCAGCGCAAAATAATGCTGCGCCTGGAAATCGGACTGCGGCCAGAGGGCCATCGCCTCGTCCACGCGCCGCCGCGCCTCCTCGGGCTGGTCGGCGCCGAGCCACGCCATGCTGGGCAGCCCGGTCGCGAGGCTCGCCGCCGCGAGGATGTCGCCGCGCTCCGCGGAGACCTGGAGCAGCCGCGGGAGCGCGGCGCGCAGCTCGCTCATCCGCCCGAGGTACGCGAGCGACGCGAGCGACAGGATGTGGCACGTCGTCAGCTCCCAGGACACGCCCCGGCAGCGCTCCCGCAGCACGTCCTCGGCGCTGCGGCAGAGCGTGAGCGCGTCGCGCCACCGCGCCTGGTAGAACGCGATGGTCCCCTTCATGAGCAGCAGGAAGGCGCTCACGAGCGGATCGCCGTCCTCCTCGACCAGCGCCTCGGCGGCCGCGAGCACCTCGCGGCTCTCCTGCTCGTTGCGCGCGCCGCCGATGCCCGCGAGCTGCGACGCCTCCGTGGCGAGGCCGCGCGCCACCCGGCCGCGCTCCCCGAGCGAGAGCGCGAGGAGCAGGTAACGCGCCTGGAACGCCGCGGTCCGGATCTGGTCGATCCACGCGAGGCCGAGCCCCGCGGACCAGCAGGCGTCCACGCGCGAGAGGTCCTGGGCGGAGATCTGGTGCTCGGGGCGCGGCGCGAAGCCGCGCCCGCGCGCGCGGAGCCGCGCCCGGAGGAGGAGGACCGAGACGAGCGCCCGGCGCGGCGACGAGGGGTAGTGCAGCCCCACGGCCGAGAGCACGTCGCGCAGCATCGCGACGCCCTGGTCGACGTGCCCGCTCCGCAGGGAGTGCTCCGCGGCGCGCCGGCGGAGGTCGACGACGGCCGGCGCGTCCGGCGTGCGGGCCGCGAGGGCGCGCGCCGCGCTCGCGAAATGGGCCGCGGCCGCGCCGCCCTGGCCGGCGTTGACGAGCGCGTCCGCGAGCTTCTCGTGCAGGCGGTGGCGCGCGGGATCGCCCGGGCGGAGCTCGAGCGCCACGCCGTACATGCGGGCCGCCCGCTCGAACGCGAGCGCCTCGGCCGCCTGCTCCGCCGCGAGGATCGCGTAGCGCCCCGCCGCGGCCGTGTCGCCGGCGCCGAGGTGGTGCGCGAGCAGCGCCTCCGGGTCCGGGCTGGGCTGCGCCTCCAGCGCCTCGGCGATCCGGCGGTGGCACGCGCGCCGCCGCTCGGGCTCGAGCTGCTCGAGGATCGCGCCCCGGATCCGCTCATGGTACGTCTCGATCGCCGTCTGGCCGTCGATCTCGGTGAGCCGGAGCAGCGACGCCTTGCCGAGCCGGTTCACCTCGGGCCGGCCGGGCTCGCCGAGGCCCGCGGCCTGCAGCGCGACCCGGCGGTCGAGCGGGCCGGCCGCCACCGCCGCGATCTCGAGGATGCGCCGCTCGCGCTCGGGGAGCTGCTCCACCCGCGCCTTCATCACGTACGACAGGCGCGCCTGCGCCGGGGATCCGGCGGCCCCGGCGTCGCCGGCCCCGGCGGCGTGCCGCGCGAGCTCGCCGATGAAGAACGGCAGCCCGCCCGCGTCCGCGAGCAGCTCGGCGATCCCCGCGTGGACCTCGCGGCCCGCGCTGGCGAGCAGCTTGGCCGCGAGCTCCCGCGCGACCGGCTCGTCCAGCGGGCCGACGACGAGCGTGCGCGCGCTCCCCGCGGGCAGCTCGCGCAGGGCGCCCTCGAGCGCGTCGAGCACGGGGCAGCGCCGCGTGTCCTCGTGCTGGTGGGACAGGAGCAAGAGGAGCGGGGGCGCGTCGTCCGGGCGGAGCAGCTCGCGCAGGAGCAGCACGCTGTCCACGTCCCCCCACTGGAGGTCGTCGATCCAGAGCACGAGCGGGCGCAGGCCGGCGAGCCTCCGGAAGAGCTCGCGCATCGCCTCGAACGCGTGCCGGCGGAGCTCCTGCGGCTCGATCGCGGGGGGCGGCCCGGCCGCGGCGGCCAGCGCCGGGACGCGCCCGAGCACGGGGAAGATCCGGAGCAGGGCGGCCGCGTGCTGCGGGGCGACGGCGGCGGCCTGGTCGTGGGGCAGCCCGAGCAGGTGCCGGCTGAGCGCGTCGACGAGCGCGTCGAGCGCCTTGTACGAGACGGACTCCTGCGGGTGGCAGCGCCCGCGCAGCACGAGCGCGCCGGCGCTCTCCTGGGCCCAGGAGGCGAAGCGGCGGACGAGCTCGGTCTTGCCGACGCCGGAGGCGCCCTCGACGCGGACCACGGCCACGCGGCCGCGCTGCACCTCGTCGAAGGCGGCGCGCAGGGCCAGGAGCTCGGCCTCGCGCCCCACGAAGGGCGGCGCCGGCATCGGGGGCGGCCGGCTCGACGGCCGGCTGGGCGCCCTGGCGGCGGCGAGGGCGTCGAGGACCTGGCGGCAGCCTGGCCGGCGCGCCGGCTCGGGGTGGAGCAGCTCGTGGACGAGCTGGCTCAGGACCTCGGGCGTGCCGGGGGCGCGCGCGCTGAGGGGGAAGACGTTCCGCTGCTCCTTGTCGCGGATCATCCGCCACGGCACGCCCGGGAACGGCGGCGCCCCCGCGAGCGCCTCGTAGAGCAGCACCCCCACGCTGTACCAGTCGGCCGCCGGGGTGAGCGGCCTGCCCCAGGTCTGCTCCGGCGACATGTAGGGCAGGGTGCCCGCGAGCTCGTTGTGATCCGTGGGCGCGGCGTCCGGCCCCCACGGCGTCACCAGCCCGAAGTCGAGCAGCACGACGCGGCCGCCGCGGGAGACCATGATGTTCGACGGCTTGATGTCGCGGTGGAGCTTGTAGGCGGCGTGGAGCGCCGCGACGCCGAGCGCGAGCTGCTCCGCCGCGTCGACGAGGCGCGCGAGCGGGCGCGCGTCGAGCCCGTCCGAGGGCGGGGCGCCGGCCGGCCCGCCGCGCACGTGGGTCGCGAAGTCGACGCCGTCGACCAGCTCCATCGTGAAGAAGCAGTCCTCGTCGCCGACGACGAGCTCGTGGAGCTCGACGAGGTTCTCGTGGAGGATGCCCGCGAGCGAGCGGAACTCCTCTTTCAGGAAGTAGAGCTGGTTCGCGTCGAGGCAGAGCAGCGTCTTCAGGGCGACCTCGCGCTCCATCTCCGCGTCGTAGACGCTGTAGACGGCGCCCATCGCGCCCTGCCCGAGGTGGCGGCGCGGCTGGAAGCGCGGTGTCCCTGCGAAGGGACCCGCGGCGAGGCCGGGCGGGTCGTGCGCCCCGTGAGGCACGGTCTCTCGCGGGGGCTCCCCCCGAGGAACCGTGGTGGCGAGCCTCATGGGGAGCACAGCATACGGGGAGAGCGCGCCGGCCGACAACAAGGTCGAGGCGCGGCCGCGTCCCCGCGGCCTCAGGCGAGGACCTCGGGCCGCAGGCGCGCCGCGGGATCGCCGAGGAGCACGCAGCTCTGCGCGTCGATCCGCTCGATCCAGGCGGCCGCGAGCTCGCGATCGGTCATCGGGCGGCGGACGCCGTCGGGGCTGTCCAGGCCGGTGAGCAGGTTGGCGCAGAGGGTCGCGTACCGCTGGCTGAAGTCGGTGGTCGCGAGCCCGACGGGGAGGCCGAGCATGATGAGGTTGAGGCTCGCGCGGAACGGCTGCACGCGGGCGGCGACGCCCGGCGGCCGGATCGAGAAGCTCCAGGCGCGGTCGACGTGGCCGATGACCGCGAGCGCGCCGCCGTTCGGGTGCGCGAGCAGGCGGCGGGGCAGGGCGGAGAGGAAGGGTCTGTCGGCGATGGTCGCGGGCGGGTCGGCGCGGTGCCTGCGGAAGTTGTCGACGGCCGGCGTGCCGGCGCTGAAGCACGCGAACGAGAACACCACGAGGCCGTGCACCCGCGCGCCGCCGCCGAGATCGGCGCCCGCGACGCGGTCCTCGGGCCCGACCGGGGTGGAGCGCTCCCATTCCTGGCCGAGCAGCGCTCCTTGCTCGGGGGCGTGCCGCGCGTGGTGCTTCGGCCAGCTCAGCCCGTGCGACGCCGTGAAGAGCACCGCGGGCGGCAGGCGCTGGCGGTCGCGGTGGAGGGCCTCGACGAGGTGCTGCCTGGTCCCGTCGGCCGCGATGTGCCGGGTCGTCCGGAACCGCCGCGCCTCCGCCACGGGCCGCGCGCCGCCGTCGCCGTTCGCGAGGGGCGTGAGCAGGCAGTCGGCGCTGAGCTCCGTCGCGCTGTCGCCCTCGTGGCGCGGCCCCCAGTAAACGACCTCCCGCTCGGCGAGCCTCGCCTGGGCGCGCTCGTAATCGACCACGGCGCGCGCATAGGCCTCGTACTCCGCCGCGGTGTCGAAGGCGACGCGCCCTACCGCGTACTCGATGTCGAGCAGGTACTGGAACTCGAACGGGATGGCGGCGGGCGAGCCCACGAGCAGGAGGTAGAAGGGGACCCGGGCCCCGTCGCGGGCGCCGGGGGCGACCCCGTGCCGGGCGAGCCACGTCGTGAACGTGTCGCTGGCGGCGTCGAACTCGAAGGTCTTGAAGAGCCGCCCCGCCTGCGTCTCTCGCTGCGCGAGCAGGGGCCGGAGCGCCGCGCGCACCGGCGCGGGCACGTCGCGCGCGAAGACGACCCCCCAGCCCATCTCGGAGAGGTCGCTCATCTCGGGCATGACGTTGAAGTCGATCCGGCGTGTGGGCTCGGGCGGCGGCGTCTCCGGGATCTTGAGGTGGCGGCGGGCCTGGTCGGCGAGGAGGGAGATGGGGACAGGATCCAGCGCGTAAGTCCCGGTCGCGCCGTCGATGCCGTTACAGGCAACGAGATCGTTCATCCAGACGTCGGTCATCGCCGGGCCCGAACTCACGTTTCATGCCACCCGGGGGGCGCCTCTTGGGGGAGGCGCCTGGCTGGTGCCCGCTGGCCGGCCGTAGGCGAGGCGGGCGGCGCCTGAATGTCCACTGCGGTGGACGGTCGGGCGCGCGGCGTATTGTACCGCGAGGACGCGGGGGCGAAGACCGCTTGTCGCCGGAGCACGTCGCCGCGACGGCGGGCCCGGCCCCGCGGCCGCGAGGCGGCGTCAGGAGCGCCGGGGCTGCGGCGTCATTTCTGCCGCTCGATCCCGAACGCGCGGATCAGGTTGTAGACGTGGGCGCGGGCGATATCGAGCAGGTTCGCCGTCTCGGTCACGTTCCAGCCGGTCTCCTCGAGCGTGTCGAGCAGGAGCTGCTTCTGGTACCGCCGCGTGGCTTGCTGGAAGGTGAGGCGCTCCACGACCGGGCTCTGGATCTCGCCCGCCGCCTCCGGGAAGAGGTGGCGCCGCTCGATCTGGACGAGCCCGTCGCCGGCGGCGCGCAGGGCCGCGGCCTGGATGGCGTGCTCGAGCTCGCGGACGTTGCCGGGCCACTCGGCCGCCTCGGCGGCGCGCCGGGCGCCGGGCGACAGGCGGAGCTGGGGCAGGTCGTACGCCTTGCAGGCGCACGCGCAGAAGTAGGCGGCGAGCGCCGAGACGTCCTCGCGCCGCTCGGCGAGCGAGGGCACGCGGATCGGGATGACCTGCAGCCGATAACGGAGATCTTCCCGGAACTTACGGCTCGTGACCGCGGCCTTCAGGTCGACGTTCGTCGCGGCGATGACGCGGACGTCCGCCTTGACGACGCGGCTGCCGCCGAGCGGAAAGTACTCTTTCGACTGGAGCAGCTGGAGGAGCTTCGCCTGCGCCGCGAGCGGCAGCTCGCCGATCTCGTCGAGGAAGAGGGTGCCGCGCTCCGCGGCCGCGACCTTGCCCTCGACCTTCCGCGCCGCGGTGGAGTGCGCGCCGGGGAGGGCGCCGAACAGCTCGCTCTCGAGGAGGGCCTCGGGCAGCGCGGCGCAGTTGAGCTCGACGAACGGCCCGGCGCTGCGCGGCCCGTTGTCGTGGATGACGCGCGCGAGCTGGGTCTTGCCCGTGCCGGAGGCGCCGGTCAGGAGCACGGCGACGTCGCGCGGCGCGACCACGGCGACCTCCTGGAGCAGCCGGGCCATGGCCGCGCTGCGCCCGATGAGCCCGTCGACGTGCAGCTTGCTCCGGAACGGGAGCGTCGGGTCGGACTCCTCGCGGCGGCGGCGCCGGATGAGGAGCCGGTCGGCGAGGGCGGCGATGTGCCGGGCGAACGTCTCGGCGCGCTGCACGTCCTCGTCGGTGAACGAGCCGGGCTGGAGCCGCTCCTGGAGGTACAGGACGCCGAGCGGTGGATCGACCCCGATGGGGGCGCAGAGGATCGCCTCGATGCGGTTCTTCCGCACGCTCGCGCGGTTCCGGAACCGCGGGTCCTCGAGCGCCGAGGCGGTGGCGATCGTGGTGCGGGTGGCGATCGCCTCGGCGATCACCCCTTGCGAGAGGGTGGCGCGGATGTCGGCGACGTCGCCGTCGGAGCAGCCGCGCGCGATCCAGAAGCGCGGGGCGTCGTGGTCGCCCCCGTCGTCCTGGAGCTCGAGGTAGCCGCGCCGGGCGCCGGCCAGCTCGACGAAGAGGCCGAGGGCCTCGTGCAGAAAGGGCTCGAGCTCGTCCTGCGCGCCGAGGTCGAGGAGCCTGCGGTACAGGTCACGCTCGCGGAGGACGTGCGTCAGGTCCGGCAGAGGGGCGTCCTCGGGCGTGATCCGATCCACGTACACCAGCCTAGCAGGGTAGGTCGAGATCCGGCCGCGCTCTCCGCTGCCCGCCGCTGCGCCTACCTTGGGCGACACGCCGCCTGGATACTCCGTGAAGCTGCTTGTTCACCTCGGCTGCGCTCTGGGCGTCGCTCCTCCGGTCGTGCAGGATACCTGCCGTCATGATCGGACCGGAGAGCGCCGCAGACCAGACCATCGAGATCCGCGCGGCCCTTCCTGAAGATGCAACTTGGGACGCGGTGGCGCGCCTGAACGCCGCTGTCCCGAGAGGCGAGCGGCACGACTTCGAGCCGCGCACGCCCGCCGCGCTGCGGGAGCTCGACGCGGTGCTCTCGCGCGACGGCCGCGTCCTCCGCCGCTACGTCGCCGAGGTCGTCGATACGGGCGCGATCGTGGCCTATGCGCACGGCTTCCACATGCCGTGGGATCATCACCCGGCGCGATTCTGGTGCTCGGTGCGGTGCGACCCGGCCTATCGCCGCCGCGGCATCGGCCGCCGGCTCTTCACTGCCCTGGAGCGTGATCTCGATCGCCTGGGCGCCGCCGAGCTCCGCGCGATGGTGCCCGAGGCTCGGCCGGACATGGGCGCGCTCATGACGAATCTCGGATTCCACGAGCTCTTCCGGAGCTGGGACTTCGAGCTCGACCTCGCGCAGCCCGGCCCGGGGCCTCTCCCGGCCGTCCCCCCGCCCGGCGTCGCCGTCGTCACGCTCCCCGAGGAGCGAGCGCGCCAGCCTGCCTGCCTCGCGGATCTACGCGCCCTGTACCTCGCCGTGAGCCGCGAGGTGCCGCTGCCGAACCACGCCGATCCGGAGCTGCCGGCCGAGGCGTTCGCGGCTTACCTGGAGCGGTGGCCCACGTCGCTGCCCGAGGCGTGTTTCATCGCGAGGGAAGGGGACACCTACCTCGGCCTGTGCATCCTGCACCGGAGCGCCGAGGACCCTGCGTGCCTCGATCACCTCTTCACGGGCGTGGCGCCCAAAGGCCGCGGGCGCGGCGTGGCGACGGCGCTCAAGCTGTCGACGATCACCTTCGCGCGGCGCCACGGCTACGCGCGGATCTCGACCGCGGTGGAATCGAACAACCCAGGGATGCTCGCGCTGAACGAGCGGCTCGGGTTCGTGCGGCGCGGGGGCCTCATCGTGCTTGCGAGGCAGGGCAAGCCCGCTCTCCGCAACCCGCCATCCGCCGGCCCGGCGCACGCCGGCCCGAGCACGCCGGGGTGAACGTGCGCGAGCTCAGCTGTGCTCGAGCGGAAGCCCCGCCTTCACCCAGCCGCTCGTGCCACCATCCAGGTTGTAGAGCTGGTTGAACCCGAGCCGCTCCGCGAGCTTCGCCGCCGTCAGGCTGCGGACGCCCTTCGCGCAGACGAAGACCACCCGATCGCGCGGCAGCGCACGCTGCGGATCCGCCCTCAGCTGATCGAGGGGCACCAGCCGAGCCTTCGGCAAGTGGCCCACGGACGACCACTCGCGCGGCTCCCGCACATCCACAACGTCCACCTCGCCGCTCTTGATCAGAGCGTCCGCCTCCTTGGGAGATATCGTCTGGATCATGCGTCCACTATAACGGACGCGGCCGTCGTCGGCAACCCGGGGGACACACGTCCGCCACCGCCTCGAAACCCTTCAAATCCCTGGATTTCGGCCTGTCTTGCGCGTTCCGGCACCTGGGCCACACGGAAGCCGCAGGGCGGTCAGGGCCGCGACCTCCGCCACAGCGGACGGCGTACGTCGCAGTCGGATCAGCGCAGGCGCCCGATCTGGATCCGATGCAGCGCGTCAACCAGCGCGTCGATGTCCTCGCAGGTGTTGTAGGGGGCGAGCGACGCGCGCACGGTGCTCTCGACGCCGAACCTGCGCAGGATGGGCTGCGCGCAGTGATGGCCCGAGCGCACCGCGATGCCCTCCCGATCGAGCGCCCCGCCTATCTCCTCGGTGCGCTGCCCGTGCAGCACGAAGGAGAGCACGCCCGCCTTGTCGGGTGCGGTGCCGATGAGCCGCAGTCCCGGGACGGTCATGAGGGCGTGGGTGGCGTAGTGGAGCAGCTCGTGCTCGTAACGGCTGATGTTCTCGATCCCGATCCGCGTCACGTACTCGAGGGCAGCGCCGAGGCCGACGGCATCCGCGATGTTGCCGGTGCCGGCCTCGAAGCGGGCCGGCGGCGGCTGGTAGGCCGTCCGCTCGAACGTCACGTCCGCGATCATGTTGCCGCCGCCTTGCCAGGGCCCCATCGCGTCGAGCACGTCGCTCTTGCCGTAGACGACGCCGATGCCCGTCGGACCGAACACCTTGTGTCCGGAGAACACGTAGAAGTCGCAGTCGAGGAGCTGCACGTCCGCGCGCATGTGCGACACCGCCTGCGCGCCGTCCACGATCACGCGCGCGCCGTGGCGGTGCGCCATCTGCACCATCTCGCGGGCGGGCGTGATGGTGCCGAGCGCGTTCGAGACCTGCGTGATCGAGACGACGCGCGTCCGCGGGCCGAGCAGCTTCTCGTACTCCTCGAGGATCACCTGCCCTCGATCGTCCACGGGAGCGACGCGGAGCCTGGCGCCCTTCTCGGAGCAAAGCTGCTGCCACGGGACGATGTTGGCGTGGTGCTCGAGCCACGTGATGACGATCTCGTCGCCCGGGCCCACGTGCCTGGAGCCCCAGCTCTGGGCGATCAGGTTGATCCCCTCCGTGGTGCCGCGCACGAACACGATGTCGCGCGCGGACGGTGCGTTGATGAAGCGGCGCGTCGTCTCGCGCGCCGCCTCGTAGGCGTCCGTCGCGCGGGCCGCGAGCGCGTGCGCCGCGCGGTGGATGTTGGAGTTCTCGTGCTCGTAGAAGTGCGAGAGGCGATCGATGACGACCTGGGGCTTCTGGGTCGTCGCCGCGTTGTCGAGCCAGACGAGCCGCCGGTTGTGGACCCGCTCCTCGAGGATGGGAAAGTCGCGGCGGATCGCGTGGGCGTCGAAGAGGCCCGCGGAAGCGCGCAGGCCGCGGGCCAGCGCCGGATCCACCGCGCGGAGCTCGTGGGCTTCGATCCGGCGAGCGCCGACGGGCGATTCGATGCCCACCGTCGGCGCGCTGGGCATGAAGTAGGGCCGCGTGTCACGCGCCGCGAGATCGCCCAGCACCGGAACGCGGAGCACCTCCTCGACGGCGCCGGGGCCCAGCGGCTCGGAGCCCAGGAGCGGGACGCGCGCGTACTCCCCGTGCACTGCTGCGCCCGGAAGCATCGCCGCGCCGGGATGACCGGGGAGCGCGCCGGGATAGCCGGGCGCTGAGCCTGGATACGCGGGGACCGCGCCGGGATAGCCGGGCGCTGAGCCTGGATACGCGGGGACCGCGCCGGGATAGCCGGGCGCTGAGCCTGGATACGCGGGGACCGCGCCGGGATACGCGGGGAGCGCGCCGGGATGACCAGAGAGCGCGCCGGGATGACCAGAGAGCGCGCCGGGATAGCCGGGCGCTGAGCCTGGATACGCGGGGGCGGCCGCCATGGAAGGCGCCGCTGCGGCCAGCGGCGCGGAGCCCGGGATCTGCCCGGGAAGCGCAGGTGACAGCGACGGCGCAGCGCCGGGGAGCGGCGGAGCGGGCACTGCCGATCCGCCCTGCCTCATCGGCGCGCCGAGCATCTCATTCGCGAGCTGCGCGATCACCGCGGCCATCGCGGCGGCGTCGACGCCGAGGACGCCGGGGACGCCGGGCCCAGGCGCGTGACCGGCGCCCGGCCCGGAGAGCGGCACGGCAGAGGGCGAGATCCCAGAGCTCCCCGCGGCCCGGGGCACCTGCGGAGGAGCACCCTGGAAATCCGCCCTGTGGAGCTCACTTGTACTCATAGTAGCTGTCCACCTCGACGCCCTCGAGCACGCCGAGCGCATCCTCGGTCAGAGCGGCTGCCGAGCAGTAAAGGGACGCGAGGTACGAAGAGGCCCCGGCCTGGTTGATGCCCATGAAGCGAACCGAGAGGCTGGGGCTCACCTCGCCCGGGATCCCCGGCTGGAACAGGCCGACGACGCCGCGCTTCTTCTCGCCGACGCGGAGCAGCAGGATGTCGGTCTTGTTGCCCGCGAGGTGCAGCTTGTCGGTGGGGATGATCGGGAGGCCGCGCCACGTGAGGAACGGCGAGCCGAACAAGGTCACCGTGGGCGGCGGAACCCCGCGCCGCGTGCACTCGCGACCGAAGGCCGCGACGGCCCGCGGGTGGGCCAGGAAGAAGGCCGGCTCCTTCCACACCCGCGCGATCAGCTCGTCGAGATCGTCGGGCGTGGGGCCCGCGCCGCGCGGCTTGACCCTCATGCTGGGGTGCACGTTGTTGAGCAGGCCGTAGCTGCCGTTGTTGATGAGCTCGTCCTCCTGCTTCTCCTTGAGCTTCTCGATGAGGACCGAGAGCTGCTCCTTCACCTGATCCATGGGGCTGCGGAACAGGTCGGAGATCCGGCTGTGCACGTGGATCGTCGTGGTCACCGTGTTGAGCACGTACTCGCGCGGATTCTCGTCATAATCGATGCGCGCGACGGGCAGCTGGGCGTCGTCATCCGGGCTGCACTCGACGGCAAAATCGTTCTCGACGACCCGATTGAGCCGGTACACGCCCGCCTCGAGCGGTAGCCAGGGCAGCAGCTGAACGAGCCAGCGGGGGGTGACTCCGACCCACTGCGGCGGGGACTTGGTCGTGTTCGATAGCTGGCGCGCAGCGCGCTCGCTCAGCGAGTGGGCTCCATCGTTCATGGCAGACTCTTCCTAGCGCTCTGACGCGTCCGACGCGTGGGGAGACGTCTCGGTCAAAGCAGTCCCTTAGTACTATTTCTCCCGATGGTAGCAACAGGGCGTTCCTTAGGCTGTCCGCTTTCCTCCTTTAAAGTAGAGGCTTCTACGTTATGGTGGAGCGCAGCCGCTTGAGCAGAATTGATGTCCACTCTGGCGGACGTCAGGCCCTGCCGACGCCGCGCGGCGCGGAAGTCGAAGGGCGGGGCCAGGCGGCGGAGCGCCGGCCCGGGCCGCGAAACACTGCTGACATCGACCGCCAGCGCCGGCCCGCGGGGCGCCGCGGACGCCGGTCGCGAGCCCCGGACCACGAAACATCACTGACATCGATCGCCGGCCCAGGACCACGAAACGCCGCTGACGTCGACCGCCAGCGCCGGGCCGGGAGGCGCCGCCGGCCGGTCGCCGGGCGGCGCGAGACAAAATGCTTGCGCAGTTTGTCCGTTATGTTAGACGTGCATCCGTTGTTGTTTCAAGAGCGGCGTCCGCTGCCCGCTCGAAGTCCTCACGACCTGGAGGACGCGGTAGCGCGCCGTCGCACCGCAGGGGCTCCATGTCGAACGTCACACGCCGCTGGTTCGAAGACAACGCAGAGGCCATCGGCCGCACGCCGCTCGTGCGCCTCCGTCGCGTCCTCGACGGCGCGAGCGCGCTCGTGCTCGCCAAGATCGAGGGGCGCAACCCTGGCTACTCGGTGAAATGTCGTCTCGGCGCGGCGATGGTGTGGGACGCCGAGAAGCGGGGGCTCCTCAGGCCGGGGAAGGAGATCGTGGAGCCCACGAGCGGCAACACGGGGATCGCGCTGGCCTTCGTCGCGGCGGCGCGCGGCTACCCGCTCACGCTCACGATGCCGGAGACGATGAGCATCGAGCGCCGCAAGCTCCTCGTGGCCTACGGCGCGAACCTGGTGCTCACCGAAGGGCCGAGGGGCATGAGCGGCGCCGTCGCGAAGGCGGAGGAGATCGCCGCGTCGAACCCAGACCGGTACGTGCTCTTGCAACAGTTCAAGAACCCGGCGAACGCCGCGATCCACGAGAGCACGACGGGCCCCGAGATCTGGGAGGACACGGCCGGGAAGATCGACATCCTCGTGTCCGGCGTCGGGACCGGCGGCACGATCACGGGCGTATCGCGCTTCATCAAGCACCGCAAGGGCAAGGCGATCACCTCCGTCGCGGTCGAGCCCGCGCACAGCCCGGTGCTCACGCAGACGCGCGCGGGCGAGCCGCTCAAGCCGGGGCCGCACAAGATCCAGGGGATCGGCGCGGGCTTCGTGCCCGACGTGCTCGATCTGTCGATCGTCGATGAGGTCGAGCAGGTGACGAACGACGAGGCGATCGCCTTCGCGCGGCGGCTGACGCGCGAGGAGGGGATCCTCTCGGGGATCTCGTCCGGCGCGGCGGCGGCGGTCGCGGCGCGGATCGCGAAGCGCAAGGAGAACGAGGGCAAGACGATCGTCGTCGTCCTCCCCGACTCGGGCGAGCGCTACCTGAGCACGAGCCTCTTCGAGGGGCTCTTCGACGAGAGGGGGCTCGCGACGTGAGCGCGCCGGACCGCGAGGCCAACGGGGTTGCGCCCGCGCCGGGAGGCGCCTCCTGGGCGCTCGGCTCGGTGGTGGCGGCGCTGCGCGAGGCCGGCCGGGGGACCGACGGCGTTCGCCGCCAGCTCGGGCGACGCCAGGCGCTGCCGTCGCGCGAGGTGCTCGTCGGCATCGCGCGCGATCTTCGGGCGGCGTTCTTCCCGGCGCACTTCGGGCCCCCGGATCTCACCGACGAGGGGACCGACTACTTCGTCGGTCGGACGCTCGACGCGGCGCTGCTCGCGCTCCACGAGCAGATCCGGAGGGGCCTCAGCTTCTCGGCGGATCTCGACGCCCGCGAGCTCGCCCTCCGCGAGGGCCGCGCGGCCGAGATCGTGCGCGATTTCGCCGCGGGCCTGCCCGCCGCGCGGGCGCTGCTCGAGACCGACGTGCGCGCGGCGTTCGAGGGGGATCCAGCGGCCACGAGCATCGACGAAGCGGTGTTCTGTTATCCGGGCATCACGGCGATCCTGCACCACCGGATCGCCCACCTGCTCTACAGGCTCGGCGTGCCGCTCATCCCGCGCATCCTCTCGGAGATCGCCCACTCCGAGACGGGCATCGACATCCACCCCGGCGCCGAGATCGGCGCGAGCTTCTTCATCGATCACGGGACGGGCGTCGTCATCGGAGAGACGTGCCGGATCGGCGAGCGTGTGCGCCTGTATCAGGGCGTCACGCTGGGCGCCAAGAGCTTCCCGGTCGACTCGAGCGGAAACCCCATCAAGGGTATCGAGCGCCACCCCATCGTCGAGGACAACGTGGTCGTCTACTCCGGCGCGACGATCCTCGGGCGCATCACCATCGGCCATGGATCGAGCATCGGCGGCAACGTGTGGCTCACGCGCAGCGTCCCACCGAACAGCCGGATCAGCCAGGCCAAGGTGCGGAGCGACGTCTTCGAGGACGGCGGCGGCATCTAGAGCGGCGGGCACCCGCTTCGGAGACGGGCCCATCTCGACGTTTTCGGTGCTCAACGCACAGGAGTGCGCTTCCGCGCCGAAAACGCCGATCTGGGCCCGTCTCCTGTGCGGGTGACCGCCGCTCTGCGGCGCATGTGCCAGAGAGGGGTGAACACCGCTGTGGAGGACCGAAGACGCTGGGCCGTTCAGAACGAGCTCGATCCTGCGCGGCCGGCTCCGCGAGATGTGCCGGTCAAGGGCGCTCCGCAGCTCGCCAGCTGGCTCACGGTGAAGAGGAGGATCCCGCAGACGGCGACGCAGGCGAGGACCCTGGCCGCGGCGCTACGGCATCCGCCCGCCGCGCGTGGGGGCACCTCTATCCGGGCCTCCTGACGCTTTTTTTTTAGCGTCGGCACCCGGGTCCACCGCGCCGCCGCCGCCTCGCCGGCGAGCAGCTCCATCGGCGGCGTGCTCCGCACGATCGTCATCGCCGCCGCCGCCCGGCTCTCCTGATGGCTCCGCTTCCAGGCCCGGATCGCCGCCTCGGGCAGCCCGAACACCTCGGCGGAGCCGTAGGTCCCCGCGAGGCCGGCGAGGATGCGAAGGTGCCAGTCGACCGGGATCACGGCGGGGAGCGCCTCGATCGACTCCGGCGGGATCGGCGGGAACCAGGCCGCGAAATGCTGGATCGGCCGCCCGGTCCAGTCCCTCCGCGCCGGATCGAAGAACCGCGTGGCCACGTAGGGGAACGCGCGCGGCGCCGAGGCGCCCGGCTCGTCGACTTCCAGGAGGCCATACCGCAGCTCCTCCGACCCGGCGTCCGCGTCGCCGACCATCGCCTCGAGCGTCGTGAGCCAGGCGGGGAGCGACGGCACGTCGGGAACACAGATGAACTCGTAATCCCAGTGCTCGCCGCGCGTCCTCCAGAGCAGGCGCGAGGGCTCGACGCGGGGCACGGGCAGGGGCGCGGGCTCGGGCATGACGGGCCTACTGGTTCTGGTGGTAGGCCCGCAGCCCCTCTTCCTCGCGGAGGGCCGCGACCATCGCGGTGAGCACCGCCTTGAACGTGTCGCCCTTGCGGATCGCGTCCTCCCGGGCGCGCTTGAGCCGGTCGAGCCGGGTGCTCACGAGATCCTTGAGCGAGATGTACCTCAGGATCTTGCTCACGATCTGGTACTTCTTCGGCAGAAAATCGTCGATCGAATCGACGAACTGCACGAGGCCGCGCAGCCCCTCGAGCAGCGTCTCGCGCGCCGACTTGTCCCTCCGCGCCGCCTGCGCCTCGCGGACCGCGCCCTCGACCGTGCTCACCAGGATCGCGGGGGCGAGGGTACGCACGCCGATCGAGGCCTTCGGGTCGATCCGCGGCGCCCGTGGCTCGCCCGTCTCAGCGCCCTCGCGCGCCTCGTCCGCGTCGCGCGGCTCGCCCACCTCGCCCGCGTCGCGCCGGTCCCGCGGGGCGGCGACGGACGAGAGGAGCATGAAGCGGTGTCCGAACGCCTGCTCGGCGCGGAGCACGGCGCAGAGCTTCGCGAGCTGGTCGTCCGCGTCCCGGCAGACCTCGCGCGCGAAGTCCTCGGCGCGGTACTCCGGCGGGAAGAGGTCGGCCTTGCTGAGGGCGAGGATCCACTCCCGCGGGAAGCTCACCTCCACGCCCGCGGCGGCGCTGGTCCGGCCGAGCCGCTCGCACTCGTCGGCGAAATGCTCGAAGAGCCACCGGATGTAGCCGGCGCCCTCGTCCTGGTACTTGGCGCCGTCCGCGATGAGGATGCCCACCTGGCTCAGGCCGAGCTTGAGAAGGCCCTCGCGCATCAGCTCCCGCTCCTCCGCGTCGGCGGGCTCGTCTTCCCACCAGCGGCCGGGGTAGTCGTACCAGTGGATGCGGACCGCCGGCTCCGGCAGGTCCCTCGGGAAGAAGTCGAACACGTACTCGTCGAAGCGCGTGCTGCCCTCGGGGAACTTGCCCTCCTCGAGGCGATAGAAGCGGCCGAGCAGCTGGTTGCCCTGCGCCTTGTTGACCGCCTGGATCTTGTACGCGTACTCGTCCTGAAACGAGGGCTGCGTCTGCGCCCGGTAGAAGGCGGCGAGAAGGACGGTCTTGCCGGCGCCGGAGGCGCCGAACAAGGCGACGTGCAGGTCGAGCGGCGGCATGGCCTGATGCGATACGGGAGCCTGCGCCGCGGCACAAGCGCGCCGCGGCGCGCGCCTCATCCGACATCGCCGCGCGTCGCCGCGGAGCCCCGCCGCCGTGACGGCCTGCTACCTGGCGTCGCCGCGGAGCCCCGCCGGCCGTGACGGCCTGCTACTTGGCGTCGCCGCGGAGCCCCGCCGCCGTGACGGCGCGCTCCACGCGATCGGGCGACCAGGCGCCGGCGTGCCGCGTGAAGAGCGTTCGACCCCGGAACGCGCGGCCGGCGAGCTCTGCGGGCATGTCGGGCCAGCGCGCGACGAAGCTCCCCTTGGGGGCTCCCTTGCGCGCCGCGACCCAGGAGGGGGCGCCGCCCTCGTTCGTGAACCAGTCGATCACGCGGTCCACGTCCTGGGCCGCCTCGAGCCGCCCGATCAGCTTGGTGCTCGTGTTGCCGAAGACGTTGTAGTCGACCGAGCGCGGGCTCTGGGTGCAGAGCAGGCAGCCCACGCCGTACTTCCTGCCCTGGGTGAAGAGGCGGATGAGCGGCTGCTTCGCGGGCGGCTTGCCGCCGCCGGCCGGGATCCAGTCGCGCGCCTCGTCGATGTAGAAGAGGAGGTTCACGCCGCCGGAGCTCGCGTCGACGGTGGTGATCATCCACCGGTAGAGCTCCGTCGCGAGGGCGGCGAGGAAGAAGTGCTTCTCGTCGTCGTTGCTGAGCGCGTTCAGGTAAACGACGTTGAGCGGGACGCGCCCGGGCTTCGTGGGCCGGAGCAGCTCGGTGAAGTCGAGGCGTGTGCCGCCCGTGAAGAGCCGCGCGGAGGGGCCTTGAACGAAGGTGTTGAGCCGGCGCGCGAGCCGCTCGCGCTCGCTCTTGCGGATCAGGCTGTCCACCTCGTCGATGCCCAGGTCCTCGGGCGCGGTGACGGCGGCCACGATGTCCCGGAGGCGGATCGGCGCCGCGCGCGGCAGCTGCCGCAGCACCTGGTAGAGGAACGTGCGCTGCGACTCCTCCTCGCCGCCGCACGCGCACAGGCTCACGAGGTTGGCGGCCACGGCCACGAGCAGGCCCTCCTCCTCCTCGGCGCGGAGCGCGGGGTTCGCGATGTGGGCGAGCTCGCTCGCGCTCGGGAGCCGCAGCGGATCGAGGCAGAGCCGGAGGCCGTGCGAGGAGCCCGGCGTGAGGATGCGCGGCTCGATCCGCTCCTTGAGCTCCTCCCACGGGCGGAGCAGCTCGGGCGGCATCTCGGCGCGCGGGCGCTCCTCGATCATCTGGACGAGATCGCCCTGGGGATCGATCGCCAGCACCGGGATGCCGGCGCGCAGCGCCTCCTCCGCGATGACCTTGGCCATCCAGGTCTTGCCGCTGCCGGCGGCGCCGACGACCGAGACGTGCGTCCGCAGCACCGCGGGGTCCATGCAGACGGGCGCGCCGTGGTCGTCGAAGCCGAGGAGCATGCCGGACGCCGCTGCGGTATTCGCTTGCGGCGGGATTTTTCCCGTGTCGGCGGTCGAATGGGGCGAACGTTCGCCGCCCGGCGGCGCCTTTCGCCTGCGGCTCGGCGTCTCCGCCGGCTTCGGGGGCTCGCCGCCCGGCTTCACGACCGCCAGCGCCTCGTCGAGCTCGGGATCGTCCTCCACCATCGGCACGTCCGCCGTCAGCTCGCCGGCGGCCGGCCTGTCCGCCGTCAGCTCGCCGGCCGCCGGCCTGTCCGCCGCCGTCGTGCCGGCGGCGACGCGCTCGCGCGTGTCGCGCGTGTCGCGCGCGTCGCCGCCGCGGGTGGCCTCGAGCGCCGTCCAGCGCCGGTCCCACGCCCCCTTGTCCTTGTGGCCGAGCTCCGCGACGCAGGCCCCGGAGCGCTCGTGTTTGCAGCCGTCGCAGTACGCGCGGTCGCCCGGCGGCGGCAGCCCTCCGGCGCCGCGCGCGTGGTCGGACCACGCCACCATGCTGGCGATGAGCTCGTAGATCTTGCCGCGCTTCGCCTCGACCTCCTCCCAGCGCGCCTCCCGGACGCTGCGCGCGGGGTGCAGGTAAAACACCGCCACGTCAGGCCGGGTGCCGTGCTGGTGGTGGTGCATCAGCGCGTAGGTGAAGACCTGGAACAGATCGCTGTTCGGGGAGGTCGGCGGCGTGAGCTTGTAGTCGACGATGCGGTGCTTCCCGAGCCGCGGATCGAAGTACACGTAATCGATCGCCCCGGTCACGTGGACGTGGACGTCGTCCCCCACGTGGAACGTCACGTCGACCCGCTTGCGCGAGTCCCCGAAGAGCTGGCTCCGGAGCTCCGCCGCGGGCAGGCCGTCCGCCCGCGCGTGCACCGCGAGCCGCGCGAGCTCCTCCATGTAGACCTGGACCGCGGCGATGAAGCCGAGCCGCAGCGGCACCGGGCGCGCGGCGAGCGCGTCGAGGTTGAGGCAGGACGTGTTGAACCAGCGCATCAGCGCCTGCTGGAGGCCGGCGGGGTCGCGCGCGTCCTCCAGCGCGGCCAGCACCTCGTCCGAGCTCCGCGCGGCGGCGTTGAAGCGCTCCACCGCGGTGTGGAACAGGGCGCCGCAGCCGGGCGTCGCGCCGCCCTTGCGCCAGATGCGGCTCACGACCGTCTGCCCGTCCTGCCGCGCGGCCGTGGCGCGGGTGTCGAACCAGTGGAGCCTCGGGCACGTCGCCGCGACGCGGAGCTGGGTCACGTTGACGTGGACGAGCCTCATTTCCTGCCCCGGAGCTGGACGAAGAGGTCGTCGTCCGTCGCCGTGGCGTGGACGTGGCCCTCGTCATGGAGCGCCTGCGCCGTCTTCTTGAGGTGCGCCCAGACCTCCGGGAAGCGCTTCGGCGGCAGCTTCTTGCGGTCCGCGAAGATCTGGGCGAGCTCCTTCGCCATCAGCCCGAGGCGCCACGACAGCTCGGCCATGATGTGCTCCCGCGTCTGCTGGGCGTCCCACGGCGGGGGCGGCATCGAGCCCGTGTCGTTCTTCACGATCTCCTCGGTGAGCAGCTCGCGAAGCAGCGGGTGCGCGAGCAGCAGGCCCTGGCGGTGGAACGACTCCATCACCTCGGCCTCGGTCACCTTGCGGTACTGCCCGCGCGGGTGCTCGATCTCGAGGTCCTGGCTCCTCGCGGCGCCGAGCAACCCCACGAGCGAGTCGAGCTCCGCGTGCCCGGAGAAGTCGAGGTGGAGGTGGAGGAAGCGCTGGCGGCCCAGCTTGCCGAGCGCGTCGTACGCGGCCTTGCCGGCGCCGCCGAGCCGCAGCGGCCGGCGCTCCTCGTCGGTGACGAGGAGGCGTTTGTCCGTGTGCTTCGTGTCCTCGGCCATGCGCTGGAGCGGCACGCGCGCCCCGTGCCCGCTCGGCGCGCAGAGGAACGTCACGCCCGTGGTCACGGTCACGCCGTCCGCGCGCTTCTCCTTGGCGAGGAGGTGATACGCCGGGGCTTTCCCCCGCTTCTTCGCGGTGAGGTGCTCGATGTTCAGGAGCGTCGCGTTGGCCTTTCCGGCGCACCTCGCGAGCAGGTGGTGCGTCAGGCTCGCGAGGTTGTCCTCGTCGGGCGGCAGCGACGCCTGCTGCAGCCGGCGGCGGTTCTTGCCTTCCTCGAGCTTCTTTCTCACCTCGGCGTCGATGACGTCCTCCAGCCTCACCGTCGGCGGCTTCTTGCCGTCGCCGTCGGGGCCGGGGCCCGGCCACTCCTTGAGCCAGCGCTTGCCGCCGACGGCCGCGAGCCGGTCCTGCTGCGCCTCCCAGCGGTCGCGCGCCCAGAGGATCGCGTCGCGCGGACGGAGCTCGGCCACGCCGTCGAGGCGCTGATCGAGCCACTCGCTGCCGAGGGGAAAGAGCCGATCGCGCTTGCGCGCGGCGATGACCTCCTCGATCTCCTTCTCCTCGAAGCCCGAGAGCGCGGCGTCGAGCCGCCCCGAGAGGATGGCGCGGGCCTCGTCCGGCGAGATCATGTGCAGCTCGAGGATCCGCTCCGCGATCCGGTCCCACGCGGCCGCCGGGATCACCTCGCCGATGCGCAGGGAGAGCATGGACTGCTTCACGCCGGAGACGATCGCGACGAGGTGCTTGGCCCGGTCGAGCAGCGCGTGCGCGTACGACATGAGGGCGCGCACGGCGTCCGGATCGAGGTTGTCGATCTGGTCGAGGCAGAGCACGAGCGGCAGCTCGGCGAGCGCGCACAGGTGCGCGAGGACGTGGAGGACGCGCTCCACCGCGGCGTCGTCCGCGAGGGCGAGGCCCTCCTCGCCGGCCGCCTGGTCGAGCAGGCGCGCCTCGTCGGGCCCGAGCGTCTCGCCGGAGAGCCAGAGCACCGCCGCCTGGGCGCGCTTCTCGGCGCCCGCGTCGCCGAGGCTCCCGTGCGACGTCCCGGTGAGGAACGCGTTGAGCACGGGGATGACGGCGTTCTGGGGGTCGATCTTGGCGCCGAGCCGGGCGAGCGCCTCCTTGCGCGCCTCGATCTCCTTCGGGCTCATCATGAGCTTGCGTCCCTTGAGCGCGCCTGTCCTGATGAGGGCGCGGTTCAAGATGGCGTAGAGGCGCGACTGCGTGTAGTCGCTCCCGCGGTGCCCCGCGAGGTTGTTGACGGTCGCGCTGAGCACGTACCGGAGCATCCGCTCGGGCGAGGCGAGGATGTTGTGCAGGTAGACGACCGTGGCCTTGTCTTCCCCGGCCCACTGGAACAGCCGCGCGAGCAGGTGGCTCTTGCCGACGCCGGGCGCGCCGATGAGCAGCGCGCCGATGCTGGTCGGCTCCTTCGCGGCGTCCTGCACGACGCGCACGAGCTTGTTGAAGGCGTTCTTGTGGATCGACTCGACCGTGGCCTCGCCGCTGCCGACGTCGGTGATGCGGTGGCTGCGGAACGGGTTGGTGCCGCGGACCGCGGCGAGGAAGCGCTCGAAGGTGGGCTCCTCGGTGTTCATGCGTCGTGCCTCCGGGCGACGTAGACGAGCAGGTTACCGGCTTCCATGATGCCGGCCTCGCGCTCGGCGTCGGCCATCTGGTGGTGGCGGCCGTCGGAGGGGTCGAGCGAGTAGCGGCGCTGCCGGCGGAGGGCGGTGAGCTCGGCGTCGAAGGTGTCGCGCGGGACGTCGGGGAGGGCGTCGCGGAGGGTGCGGAGGGTGACGTAGTTGTGGCTGCCGGAGGCCTGGTCGAGGGCGGTGAAGGCGGCGTCGAAGCGGGCGGCGAAGGGGGGGGTGGGGGAGGGGGAGGCGGCGGGGGCGGCGGCGGGGGTCGTGGGGCCTGCGCTGCTGGATGTTGCCTTGCCGGCCCCGTCGGTGGCCGTGGGGCGAGCGCCGTCGCTGGCCGCCTTGCCGGCGCCGTTGGGGGCCGTGGGGCGCGCAGCGCCGTCGGTCGCGGTCGCGGCGGGGCGGGCCGGCGCAGCGGCGGCCGGGAGGACGGCGTCGTCGAGGAAGAAGAACAGCGGTTTCTTCCCGGGCACGACGCCGATGGTCCGGGGAAGCCGGCGATCGGCGATGCGCCGCTCGAGCGCCGCCTTGAACGCGCGGCTCAGGGCAGGCAGGAGGCCCTTGGGGAGCTGCGCCAGATCGACCGCGGGAGCGTCGGGTTTGCGCGCTGACTGGAGCTGCAGCTCGAGGAGCCGATCGGACTGCGCGACCACCTCGACATCTTCCGCGAACAGCACGAGCGTGGTCCCGGGCGCTGGCTTCTTCTCGCGGGAAAGCAGCACGCGCGCCTTTGCCTCCTTCAGCGCCTTGCTCGTCACGGCGGGTTTATCGCCGGTCAGCTCCGCGAGCCGCTCGAGCGTCGGCGGGTACGACGCACCGCCGAGCTGTTTCTGCGACTCGAGCACGCCGAGGAGCTTCGGCACCGGCGAGGGCGGCGGATCCTTCTTGCGCGCCGCGGTCCGCGGCTTCGCGGGAGCCTTCTCCTTCGGCGCGGCCGGCTTTCGGGGCGCCGCGGCCTTCTTCGGCTTCTCCGCGCTGCTCTTCTTGGCTGCCGTGGTCTTCGTGGTCGTCGCCCGCGCGCGCGGGCTCGATGCGCTGTTCTTGTTCGTGACCCACCTCCCGAGCGTCCGAGATTACTCGCGCGTCCAGCCATGGGAAGGGGCTCCGCGCCGGCGCGCCTCCGCTGGGCGGCGAGCCTCTTGCGCGTCGCGGCTCGGGGCGATCGTGTATAACGCTCGGGCACATTGCGCGATCAAAGCGGGCTCGTCCGTAGAACTGTCACGGCTCTTGAGCAAGGCCGACAGCGCACGCACCTCGAAACACATGAGGCGCTCCCCGTCGTATGCAAGGCGACGGCGGAGTACTCGACCCATGGCGAGATCGCTCGCCGTCGCACGCGAACCGCCTCGTAGCCTACTGACAGCGAAGCCTCTGCTTCGGGATCCGGGACTAACGATCAGGCGTTCACCCGCGCCTGGTCGAGGTGGCGGAGGAACCGAGGTTAGATGTCGGATGCAACGCCATGTTAGAACGCGTGCTTTGTCGGACATCGCTCCTCTGCTGCATAGGAGCGGGCGCGGGGACCGGCGCAAGCCCACCTGGCTCTTAGAGCGCGAACCATGCGTCAAGAAGCACCTTCACGACCGAACCATTTACTAATGGCTGGCATCTCCTCACGGATCGCCACCCCTCGGCGCGTTCATTCCACCCACGAGACCCGAAATGTCATCCGATCGATAACGATTCCCACACGATTTGCTCTCCCTGCGGGTAAGTGCTCGTTGATCAACCAGGCATTACGGGCATGGCATGTTGTTCGTGGCGCTTTTTGTAATTTATTTGTTCGTCTTGCCTCGTCGAAAGATGGTGGCCCATGCTGTCATGATGGATTAGAGTCGCACTCCGATGCACAACCGCTCTGACCAGTTCTCCAAGAACTTGCTGCGCGACGGGCTGAGCCTCGTGTCGGCGGCGCAGACCGAGGTAGAGGTCCTGGCGGCGACCCAGAAGATCGATGTCTACAGCGTGCCTGATCCAGCTCGGGACGCCGAGCGCGCCGGGATGGGCCTGCTCGGCGAGCTCGCGGCGGAGCCGAGCCTGTTCGAGCCGTTCCACCACACGCCGAGCCTTCGTCTGGTGCGGCAGTGCCTGCGCAAGCAGCTCACGTGGCATCACGAGCTCGAGCGCCGCGCCCGCGCTGCCGCGGGCGCGGCAGCGCGGGACGAGGACGCTGCCGCGCCGCCGCAGGTGGCGGTGGACTTCCCAGCGCTGGTCATCATCGGCCCCGGGCGTCCAGAGACGGTGCTCGACGCCTACGGGTGCAAGCCGGTGCAACCAGGCGTCTACCACGCGGTGCCGGGCTTGGTCATGCGCGTGGTAGTGCTCGCGGAGCTGCCCCGGACGCGCGCGACGCTGCTTCTGCGGCTGCTCGGCTCAGGCCGCCTCCTGCGCGAGGCGCTGGCGGACCTGGCGGCGCTGCCGGACGATGCGTGGGAGAAGGGCATCGCCGCGCCGCTGCTGGTACACTTCCGGCTCGCGAACCAGGAGCCGACGACCGATGAGGAGGACGACGTGAGCGCAGAGATCCGGGCGTGGTTCGAGGAGTACGAGCGGAAGCTTCGAGCCGAGGAGCGGAAGCAAGGCCGCGACGAAGGCCGCAACGAAGGCCGCAACGAAGGCCGCAACGAGGGGCGCGCCGAGGAGGCGGCGCGGGCCGTGCTGACCGCGCTGCGGGTTCGCGGCATCGCCGTGCCGGACGTCGCGCGGGAGCGCATCCTGGCGGAGAAGGATCCGGAGACGCTGGAACGATGGCTTGAGCGGGCCATCGTCGCCGCATCGCTCGCCGAGGTGCTCGACGGGCTGAGCTGAGCGACGGAGCCGCAAGCGGCTAGGCGCGTGCGCTCACGAGCCAGCAGGCCGCGGTGAAGCGGGCCGAGCCATCGCGGACATACGGGTCGAAGGCAGCGCGGACCGCTTCGGCCGTCCGGGCGCGCGTCGGCTCGTCCACGCCCCGCAACGCCAGACCCACCGGTCCGAGCTTGGTGACGTAGGCGAGCAGGTCCCTCTCCGCGACACCGCTCGGAACGTCGATCGGGCGAATGTCGACGTCCATCCAGCCGCTTGCGTCCAGGATCCGCTGCACCCGGTCCCTGTCCGCGAAGGCGAATTGCCCGGGTGCGTCGGGGTCCGGGGTGGGCAGGTGGGGCAGTATCGGCGCGGCAGCGCGGGCGGCCGCGGTCATGAACGGGTTTTCGGCGGGGCTGCGCCAGGCCACGAACGAAAGCTTCGCCTTGCGTCGCGCGGCGCGCCGGATGTTGGCGAACGCCGCCGCGGGATCGTCGAAGAACATCACGCCGAAGCGCGAGATCACCGCGTCGAAAGAGTCCGGCTCGAAGCCATACGTCTGCGCGTCTGCCTGGACGAAGGCGGCGGAAGCCAGACCCTCCGCGGCGGCGCGGGCCCTGGCGGCCGCCACGAGCGGCCCGGAGATGTCCACGCCGAGACAGTGGCCCCCTGGCCCGAGCCGCCGCGCCATGGAAAGCGCCGTGGCGCCCGCGCCGCAGCCGACGTCGAGCACGCGGCCGCCCTCGCCCGGGAAGGCCTCTTCCAGGAGCGGCGCCGCGAGCGGCGCCAGCATGTCATCGAGCACTTGCTGCATTTCCACCCAGGTGCGCCCGCTGGCATCGTTCCACAACGCGGCCTGATCGCGATTCGGCGGATGGGCTTCGGACATCGGAGTCTCCTTCGGCTTGTGTTCGGTCATCACGAGCCGTAGTCTGCAAGCTCAAGTCAACTTGAGGTCAAGCGTGAAGCACCTGGACATCGCGGAGGTGGCACGTCGCTCCGGCGTGCCCGCCTCGACCCTGCGGTTCTACGAAGAGAAGGGGCTGATCGCTTCCACCGGGCGGCGGGGCTTGCGGCGCCTGTTCGACCCCGGGGTGCTGGAGCGCCTGGCGCTGATCGCCCTCGGCCGGGTGGCGGGGTTCTCGCTGGACGAGATCGCCCAGATGTTCGCGCCCGACGGTCGGCTGCGCATCGAGCGCGAGCGGCTGACCGCCAAGGCCGAGGAGCTGGACCAGACCATCCAGCGGCTGGTCGCCCTGCGCGACGGGCTGCGCCACGCCGCGGCGTGTTCCGCGCCGAGCCACATGGAGTGTCCGCGCTTCCGCCGCATCGTCCGGCTCGCCGGCGCCGGCCGTCTCGATCCGCCTGCACGGGAAATTAGCGACACAGGCGGTCCAGCCAAGTCCGGCCCGATGCCGCCCGCGCGACGGCGAGCGTCCGGCCGCAGCGGGGCGCCCGATCGCAGCGCTCGGCCGCGACCGAGATCAGATCCGCCACGCCGAGACAGGGGCGCGCCGCGCTGACCGCCGCCGCTCGCGCGGCGCCTCAGAGGGACGTGATCTTTACGGTCGGGTCAGCGCGCCGAGCAGGGACATGCCGGCGAGGAAGGCGAGCACGACGCCGAGGAGGAGCCACGGCTTGGCAGAGCGCGGCGGCCGCCAGCGTCCGACAGGAGCGCTCGGATCCACGCCGAAGGACGCGCACAGCCGGCGCAGCGGCCTCGTCGAGTGCGGGTGGAGCAGATCGAGGACCGGCGTGGCGTCGCCGCTCCGCTTCGCCGCCTCGTAGCGCGCCCGATCCTCTTCGGACAGCTCGGACATCTCTGTGCCCAGCAAATCCGGCCACGCAGCGCCGTCAACCATCGAGCCCTCGTCAAAGAAGAAGCTGCGCTCCCAGGGCTGGACCTCGCCCTCGTGCTTGATCCAGCCGCCCCCATCGCGGGTGTACTCGAGGAGGCGCACGCGCTCGCCGCTCCGGAAGCACTGGAGCTCGTACACGTCGACGTTGGTTTGCGCGAAGAACGCGAGGACCATCCCGCCCACGTCCCGTGATAACGCCCCCGAGAAGGCCGGCGGCGCGAGCGCCGAGAAGGCTTTCGTGCACTCGATGAAGGCGAAGGCCGGCGGCGCGCCCGTGGCCAGGAGCTCGACGCCGTGTCGACGGAGGATATCCCAGAAGTCCTCGCGCCCTCGGGTCTCGACGACGGCCCCGATCCACGTGCTCATGGCCGAAACCTACCACCGGGAGGACAGGAAGGACGATCTGAGCCCGCGAGGTGCACTGGCACCTGCCTCGTGCGTGAGAAGATGCTGGGCGTGCTGGCTGGCCGCAGGGAGTATCCTCCGCGCCCTCATGACGAGCGCTCTCCGCACGCTACGCTCCCCAGCCCGGCTTTCGCGACGCACGGCGGGCCCGCTGATCTCACTGGCCCTGGTCCTCGGGTTCGCCGCGACGGGGTGCGCCCGTCCGGACCGGGCCGCCTCCGCCCGTCCGGCCGGAGCCGCCTCCGCGGCGCCTGCCGCCTTCACCGCGCCGGCGCCTGCCGCCTCCACCGCGCCCTCCGCGGGCGCGGCCGCGAGCTCCCGTCCCGCGGCGGCCTCCCTTCGCGCCGGCACCAGCGGCGACTACCCGCCCTTCAGCGTCTGGAAGGACGACCACGCCGAGGCCTTCTCCGCCGCGCTCCTCGGCGCCTTCGCCGCAGACCAGCGGCTCGCGCTCTCCTGGACACGCTTCCGCTGGCCCGATCTCGTCGGCGACCTGCGCGACGGCCGCTTCGATCTCGCGGCCGACGGCATCACCGTGCGCCCGGAGCGCTCCATCGCCGGGCGCTTCACCGTGCCGGTGGCCCGCGGCGGCGCCGTGCTGCTCCTCCGGCGCCCGGCGTGGGCCGCGCGCGCGGGCAGCCCAGGGCCCGGGATCGAGGGCGCCCGCGCCGCGCTGCGGGCGCTGGACCGGCCCGAGCTGCGCGTGGTGGTCAACCGCGGCGGCCACCTCGAGCGCGTCGCCCGGAGCTTCCTGCGCCGCGCCCAGGTCGTCGCCATCCCCGACAACGCCGCGGTGGGCGCGGCGTTCGCCCGCGGCGACGCGGACGCGGCCATGACCAACACCTTCGAGGCCCCGCGCTGGGCCGAGGGGCTCGGCGGCATCGAGCGGGTCGGACCGCTGACCCGGGACATCGTCGCGCTCTACGTGCGCGCCGACCGGCCCGAGCTCGCGGCCCAGCTGGACACCTGGCTGCTCGCCGAGGAGGAACGCGGCGCGCTGGGGCAGCTGCGCGCGCTGCACCTCGGCCCCGGCGGAGGTGGGCCCACCGCGCTGCCCGTGGACGCGCTCCTGTGCGCCACCGCGGAGCGCCTCGCGCTCATGCCCCTCGTGGCCGCCGCCAAGCGGCGCGCCGGCAGGGCCATCGAGGACGCCGCCCAGGAGGCCCGCGTGCTCGCCGCGGGGAGGGCCGCCGTCCTCCAGGCCGCCGCCGCGCGCGGCGCGCCGCCCCCGACCGACGAGGCCATCAACGCCTTCTTCCGGGCCCAGATCGAGAGCGCCAAGGCCGTCGAGCGACGCGCCCTGGCCGCCCCGGAGACGACCGAGCCGGTCTTCTCGCTGGAGGACGACCTGCGCCCCGCCATCGCCCGCATCACCGCGCGCATGGCCTTTCTCCTGGTGCGCCTGCCCCGCGGGCTCACGCGCGAGCCCGTGCTGGCCAAGGCCCGCGACGATCTGGCGGAGAGCGGGCTCGAGCCCGCGGAGATCGAGCGGCTCGTCGCCGCGTTCGTGGCCGTCGGGGGCTGACGAGGCAGCGCAGCGGCTCTCAGAGGCGCCAGGATCCATCGCGCGACGTCGGCGACGCGCGGCGGACGAGGTGCTGCCCGACCCACGGCCTGCCAGAGCGCGCTGCGATCGCGGGCGTTCAGCGGAACGCATCGAGGTGATCCCGGACCCACGCCGCGAAGGGGCGCGGCGGGCGGCCGAGGACGGCGGCGACGTCGTCTGTCGGCGCCGACGCGCGCCCGTCGCGCAAGAACCTGAGGCCCTCGAGGACCGCCGCGACGAACACTTCCGGGGCGCCGGCCGCCCGCATCTTCGCCGCCGCGTGCTCGACGGTGACGTCCTCGGCGGCGATCGGGCGCCCGAGCGCCTCGGCGAGGATCGCGACCTGCTCGTGCGCGTCGAGCCCGACGGGCCCGGTGAGCGTGTACGTGCGCCCGTCGTGATCGCTCGACGTGAGCGCGCGGGCGGCGACGGCCGCGACGTCGCGCGGGTCGACGAGCGCGTGTTTCCCGGTGCCGGTCGAGATCTCGATCGGGGCTCCGGCGCGCACGTTTGCGGCCCACGCGAGCGCGTTCGAGTGGAAGCCCGCCGGCCGGAGCAGCGTGAAGCGGCGCCCCGTCGCGATCACCGCTTCCTCCCCGGCGCGATGCCAGCTGGACGCAGCGAGCTCCTTTTGCTCGGCGCCGTAGGCCGAGAGCTTGACGATCTGCTCGACCCGCGAGCGCTTCACCGCCGCGGCCATCGCGCGGTCGTGCTCGGCCACCGTCGGCCCCGGCGCCGTGAGCAAGAAGACGCGGTCGACGCCTTCGAGCGAGCGCCCGAGCGACGGCGCGTCCGTGAAGTCTCCTCGCGCCACCTCGACGTCGCTTCCCCAGAGGGCACGCGCGCGGGCGGCGTCTCGGGTGAGCACCCGCACGTCGGCCCGGGCCGCGAGCAGCTGTGGGATGAGCGCGCGACCCCCGGGCCGCGAGCAGCTGTGGGATGAGCGCGCGACCGATGGTGCCTGTCGCACCAGCAACAAGGATCATGAACACCTCCGTTTCGAGAGCGAAGCCTGCCGCCTCGTCGACTCCGGCTCTTGGAGATTCCGGCACGAGCCGCGAGCGCGCCGACGCGAGGCGGCCAGGGCGGCCGCGGCCGCGCGCGCTACACTGCCGCCGTGCTCGCGCCCCTGCTCCCGCCCTCCCGTCCGGAAAGCCGCGACCTCCCGCCGCGCGCGCCGCTCCGTTCCTGGGTCTCCGATGTCCACGTGATGAGCGCCATCTCCTCGCCGCCGGCGGGGTGGACGCGGCTGCCGAGCGGGACCACGTCGCTCGTCGCGTGCTGGACCGGCGGCGAGCCGGTCGTCGCCGCGGTGGGGCCGCTCCAGCGGGCCACGTTCAAGCCCTCGGGCGCGGTGCCGCTTTATGCACGCCTCTCGTTCCACCCCGGGGGCGCGCGGCCCGCCCTTGGCGTCGCCGCTCACGAGCTCGTCGATCGCGTCGTGTCGCTCGACGATCTCTGGGGCGCACGCGCGCGCGAGCTGCGCCACGCGCTCGCGCGCGTCGGCGGCGACGCGGCCGCAGCGGTGCGCCTGCTCGAAGACGCCCTCTGCCGCGCGCTCGACGCCAGGGCCGACGCCCCGGCGCGCCGAGCGCTCCTGCGCCGCGCCGTCGACGCCCTCGACGCCTCCGCGTCGACCCCCGGCGCGGACGCCTCCATCCCCGCGCTCGCGCGGCGCCTCCGCGTCGCCGAGCGGACGCTGCGCGCGCTCTTCCACGAGGAGATCGGCATATCGCCGAAGCGCTACGCGCGCATCGCGCGCATCCGCCGCGCCGCCGAGCGCCTCGCCACGACGGGCCTCGCGCGGCTCGCCCTCGAGACCGGCTTCTACGACCAAGCCCACCTCACGGCCGAGTTCCGGTCGCTGCTCGGGGTGACGCCGCGGGCCTACCTCGCGGGCGCGCGCCCGCCCGCAAGGCCCGAGTGCGGCGGCGCGGCCGCGCGCAGGTGACCTCAGCGCCGGAAGCCGTGAATCGTTGACGGCTAAATTAATTCACTCTCGGCTGTCATGTTCGGCGGGCGCCGCTACCGTCGACATTCAAAAACACGATGTGAATATGTAAAATGGGTGGGCGAGTGCGTCGTTGGAGCACAAAACTGTTCGCGCTCGACCCATGGGATGAGCCCGCCAGGACGGGATCTGGTATGTTCCTCCCATCGGCGCTGTTGAGCCGCAGCGTCGGGAACCCGTGTCGGCGCCGACCCATGTGGTCGGCGCTCGCACCAACTCGTGCCTTTCGTCGGGCGCGGCGTGGAGGAGACGGTGAGCCCCGAGCAACACACGCACCGCTGGCCTTTCGAGCTCCCCGGCTCAAAGCTCAGGTACACCGCGCCGCTCTTGCTTGCGCTCGTCGCGGGTTGCGACGGCCAGATCGGCGGGCCCGGCGGCGGGGACGAGCCTGAAAGCACCCAGACCCAGGCCCCGGAAGACGTGCTGGCGTCGGCGTTCTGCCAGACGCCGCAGCCCGGCCCGGCGCCGCTCCGCCGTCTCAGCAACTACGAGTACGCCAACACGCTGAAGGATCTCTTCTCCGGCGTCCCGGGCGTGGCGTCCACCATCGACACGGTGGTCGCCACGTTCCCGAACGAGGCCGAGTCGCTCGGCTTCCGCAACAACGCGAGCTTCTTGACCGTCGGCTCGCTCGTCGCGCAGAAATTCCTCGACGCTGCGGAGCAGATCTCCGCCGTCGCGGCTCACGCTTCGGGCCTGGTCTCCTGCGATCCGGCGGCGCTCGGTGAGCTCGAGTGCGCGCGCGACTTCATCCGCACCTTCGGCGCCAAGGCGTACCGGCGGCCGCTCACCGAAGGCGAGGTCCAGAGCTACGAGGAGCGCTTCACCGCAGGCTCGGACGGGTACACCTTCGAAGACGGCATCGAGTGGGTCGTCTTCAGCATGCTGCAGTCGCCGAACGTGCTTTATCGCGTCGAGCTCGGCGAGGCGAGCGCGGGTGACGTCACCGAGCCCACGCCGTACGAGATGGCCTCGCGGCTCTCGTACCTGATCTGGCAGTCGCAGCCGGACGAGGAGCTCACGCGCGCGGCGGCGGCGGGCGAGCTCGGCACGCCGGAGCAGGTCGAAGCCCAGGCGCGGCGCATGCTGGCCGACCCCAAGGCCGACCGCCTGCTCGAGTACTTCGACCAGTGGCTCGACACCGACATGCTGAGCGGCATGAGGCGCGATCCGGCGGTGTATCCGGACCTCCCGTCAGGCCTGCCCGCCTTGCTGCGGGAGGAGACGCGCGCGTTCGTGAGGGACCTGTTCGCGAACCCGAGCGGCTCGTTCGGCGATCTCGTCTCCGCCGACCACAGCTTCGTGAACGGCGCGCTCGCGCAGCACTACGGCGTGGCCGGCGTGAGCGGCGACGACTTCGTCAAAGTCGAACTTCCCGGCCGCTCGGGCGTGCTGACCCAAGGCATGCTGCTCACGCGGGACAAGGTGACGCGCACCTCGATCGTCCGGCGCGGCCTCAAGGTGCGCACCGATCTCCTGTGCGAGATCGTGCCCGCGCCGCCCAACAACGTGAAGCTCGATCTCGAGGGCCTGGGAGAGGGGCTCTCGCAGCGCGAGCGCCTCGAGCTGCACCGCACCGAGCCGGGCTGCGCGGGGTGCCATGCCCTGATGGATCCCCTCGGCGTGGTGTTCGAGTCGTTCGACGCCGTGGGCCGATCCCGCACCACGGACGAGGGCGGCAGGCCGGTCGTCACCACGAGCCACATCGCGGGCACGCGCGACGCCGACGGCCCCGTGGCGAACGCCGCCGAGCTGGGCCAGCGCCTCGCGCAGAGCGAGGAAGCGCGCGCCTGTTACGTGCTGCAAAACTTCCGGTTCTTCTACGGCCGCGACGAGACCGACGCCGACCGCTGCTCGATGGCGGAGCTCTCGGTCGCGTTCAAGGAGAGCGGCTACAGCCTGTCCGAGCTCGTGGTCGCGCTCACGCAGACCGACGCCTTCCGCTACCGTCCTGCCATCGCCCCGGAGAAGCCATGAAGCCGCTCAGCCGCCGTACCGTCCTGCGTGGCGCATTCGGAGTTGCGCTCGCGCTCCCGTTCCTCGACGCCATGCGCCCGGGCCGCGCGCGAGCACAGACGCCGCCCTCCCCGCGCCGCATCATGTTCGTGTTCCAGGCGAACGGCGACGAGACGGCGAAGCGCTTCGGCGCCGCCGGGGAGACGAGCTTTCAGCTCGGCGAATTCCTCTCGCCGCTCGAGCCCTACCGCGAGGACCTCCTCTTCCTCAACAACCTGCACAAACATTTCTACGATCTGCCGGAGGCCGAGCGAGCCGACAACCACCAGCAGGGCGGCAGCTCGCTCGCCCCGTGGAAATCCGGCACCGGGTCGTTCCCCATCGGCGGCACGGAGTCCACCATCGGTTACGTGGAAGGGCCGAGCGCCGACCACGCGATCGGCGGTCGCGTGCTGGAAGCCGACGAGAGCGTCGCGCACCGGCACCTCGTGTACCGCGTCGGCAACAAGTGGAACGACATCTGGAACACACACTCCCACGCGGGCCCCGTGGGCGAGCAGAACCCGGTCCCGCCGGAGACCGACCCGTACGAGGCTTATGCCCGCATCTTCAACTTCGCGTCCGACGACGGGGGCGCGCAGCAGGAGGTGCTGAGGCGCCTGGCGAAGAAGCAGTCGGCCATCGATCTGGTGCGCGAAGAGGGCAACTCCCTCCTCACGAGGCTCGGCGCCGAGGACCGCGCCAAGATCCAGCAGCACCTCGACTCGATCCGCGACGTCGAGCGCGCGCTCCAGACCGGCAACGGCGCGGCCGCGTGCGTGAACACCCCGCTCGGCGAGAGGCTCGACCCCTACGACGACGACAACCACGTGATCATGGGCGAGCTGTTCTTCAAGATCAGCGCCCTGGCGTTCGCCTGCGATCTGACGCGCGTGGTGCATTTCAACTGGAGCGGCAACACCAGCAACCGCGTCTACTCGAACCTGGGCCTCAGCGAGGGGCACCACGACATCTCGCACAACAGCGACGAGGCCTCGTTCGCCGACGTGCGCAAGATCCACAAGCACCTCTGGGAGCAGAACACCAAGCTCTACGAGATCTTGAAGAACACGAGCGACGGCGACGGCACGCTCTGGGATCATACGCTCGTCGTGCACTGGAACGAGCTCGGGCAGGGCGACAGCCACAGCATCGAGGACAACCTGGTCGTCTTCGCGGGCAAGGCGCACGATTACTTCCGGCGCGGGCGGCTGGTCGACTTCCGCGGCGATCGCTCCTTCGCCGACATGCTCGTGAGCTGCTTCCACTACATGGGCTTCGAAGACGTCACGCGCTTCGGCGAGGACGTCTTGAACACCGGGGGCGCCCTGCCGCTCACCTGAGCAGGCGCCGGAACGGCTGCAGCGCCGACCCGATCTCGGCCGTGCCGTGGTCGTTCCTCCCGGCGCGTGGACTTGCCGCACCCCGCGGGCTTGCCGCGCCGATCACACACCGGTTATCATGCGCGAAATGCGCGTAGCAGCCCTGTTGCGGATCGCTCCACGAGCCGATGTGACCGCGCGAGATCGCGCTTTGGAGGCGGGGCGGCGCCTGTGAGCCTGCGGCGCCTGTCGGAGGCCACGCTCGGCCTCGTTCCGCCGCACGTCGAGCGGCCCGCCTACGACCGCGCCGCCGCCAGGATCGGCGTCGTCCATTTCGGCCCTGGCGCGTTCCACCGCGCTCACCAGGCCTGGTACTTCGACGAGATGCTGAAGGCCGGCGGCGCCTTCGCCGTCTGCGGCGTCGCCGTCCGTTCTGGCGACGTGGAAGCGGCGCTCGCCCCGCAGGACGGGCTCTACACCGTGGCCGAGCGCGAGGCCGAGCCGCGGATGCGGGTGATCGGCGCCGTCACGCAGGTGCTGACCGCGCCCCGCGCGCCGGAGGCAGTCCTGGCCCGCCTCGCCGACCCCGCCGTGCGCATCGTCACCTCGACGGTGACCGAGAAGGGGTACTGCCTCACGCCCTCCGGCGACCTCGACCTCGAGCACCCGGAGATCCGCCGCGACCTCGCCGGCGGCAACCCTCCGGTGAGCTTCCCGGGCTGGCTGGCCGCCGGCCTCGCCGCCCGCCGCGCCGCGGGCCTGCCGCCCTTCGTGGCGGTGAGCTGCGACAACCTCTCGGACAACGGCAAGCGCCTGCGCCGGGCGGTCCTTCAGCTCGCGCAGGTGAAGGGCGACCGCGACCTCGCGGCCTGGATCGAGGCGGAGGCGCGTTTTCCCTCGACCATGGTCGACAGCATCACCCCGGCCACCGACGACGCGCTGCGCGAGAAGGTGCGCCGGGAGCTCGGCCTCGAGGACGCCTGGCCGATCCAGCGCGAGCGGTTCGTGCAGTGGGTGGTCGAGGACGAGCTCGGCGCCGACGCGCGGGCCTTCGCCGACGCCGGCGTGACCCTCACGCGCGACGTCACCGCCTTCGAGAAGGCCAAGCTGCGCCTGCTGAACGGGGCCCACTCGACCCTCGCCTACGTGGGCCTCTGGCTCGGCCGCGAGACCGTGGCCGATGCCATGGCGGACGCGCGCCTCGCCGGCTTTGTGGAGCGGATGATGCGAGAAGACATCGCCGCCAGCCTGCCCGCCACGCCGGGGCTGGACGTGCCCGCAACCATCGGCGCGGTGCTGACCCGCTTCCGCAACCCGGCCATCGCCCACAAGCTCTCGCAGATCGCCTGGGACGGCTCGCAGAAGCTACCCTTCCGCATCCTCGGGACCACGGCCGAGGCGCTCGCCGCCGGCCGCCCGGTGGAACGGCTGGCGGTCCCGATCGCCGCCTGGATCCACTTCATCCGCGCCCGGGCCCGCGGCGGCGAGGCGATCGTCGATCCCATGGCCGACACCCTGCTGGACCTCGGCCGGCGCATGGACGGCGACCCCACCGCCGACGTGGCAGCGGTCCTGGCGCTCGGCGCCGTCTTCCCGAGCGCGGTGGCGAGCGCTCCTGCCTTCCGCGCCGCGGTCGAGGCGGCCTACGCCCGGCTGGCCACCGCACCCGCCGCCGCGCTCGACGGTTGAGGTCGCGGGCGAGCCAGGTCGCCGCGGACCAGGACACGTTGGCGGGGAGAGGAGACCGAGGTCCCGACCGGCCACAACGCGCTCGGGTCGCCCAGGATCCAGGCAGCCTCTTGGATCTACCGGTCCGCCTCCCACTGGACTTCCACGCCACCGTCGCCGGCCCCGTTCTCCGAGCCCGACCCCGCCGTCTCTTTCGCGGCCTCCTGCGGCTGCGGTGCGGGGGACTCCGGCGTGAAGAACTGCAGCACCGGCTGCACCTCGTTCATCTTGGCGATCGTGGCCTCTGCGCGCATCGCCTGCTCGGCGACGGCCCGGTTCATCGACGCGTTCACCTCGGCGATCTTGGCCTCCAGCTGCTTGATCTGCTGGCTCCCCTCCGCGAGGATCCGCTGCGTGTGCTCCTCGCCGGTGCGGCCGAAGGCCTTCAGCGCCTCGATCTCGGCCGACGCTGCGGCCACGATCTCCTGAATCGGCACGTCGAACGCCTTGAACGCGGCCTCCACGATGGCGCGCTTCACCGGAGCGGGGGTGTCGGGGGGCAACGCCCGCAGGAGCTCCTGCGCCTTCTGGACCTTGGTCCGCTGCTCCTGAGTCACGCCGGCGGCCGTCAGGACTGCCACGAAGTCGACCGCGGGAGACGGCGGCGGGGCCGGCGCGCCGTCTCTGGCCTCCACGGGCGCCAGCGCGGGCGCAGGCAGGAGCGACGAAGTCTCGGGCCGCCGCGACTTGAAGAAACCGGACAAGCTCACGTTTCCCCCCTTCTTCAGTGTACCACCACCTTACATGGTTCTGCCTGGCTGCACAGCCATGTCCTCGGGGGAACCGGCGCCGCGCCCTCGCGCATTGTGCCCCTGCGCTCGGCTTTGCCGCCGGGCGCGAGAGATCAAGAACCGGAGTTCAGTGCTGTACAGGCGTTCGCGGGACGTGGTAAACGGCCGAGCAGCTGTGGTCGAACACACTCTGCTCGCATGTCAAGCAAGACGCCCCGCCCCAAGGTGACGGCCGCTCAAGCCGCCAAGCTCGTCGAGCTGCTCGGCGCGACGGATCCAGCCGCTGCGCAGGAGCGCCAGGGGAGCGCGGCGCGCCACTTCGAGCGTGCGCGGGCTCCGCGACCGCGGGCGCCCGCGAAGCCCGACGCCGCGCCCCCGCCCGCCGGGACGTCGGCGCCCGGCGGGGCGGCGACGCGCTCCGGGGCAGGGGCCGCGCGGGTCTACCAGCACGCGGGGCCGACGCGCTCGCCGGTGCTGAACGCGTTCCTGAACGAGCTCGGAGGAGATCTCGAGAAGCTCGTGGACGCGGACGTCCACGTCTTCGACGAGCACACCCTCGCGCCGCGGCTCGTGGAGCTCGCCCGCCAGCGCCTCGTCTCCATGCTGCTCGCCCAGGGCAGGACCGAGGCCGGCCTGATGCTGTCGCAGCTGCCGCCGATCGCCAACGAGCTCGCGGCGAGGCACTTCATGCGGCAGGCGGTCCACGCCGACGGCGGCCTCGGCGCGATCACGCGCGACTACGGGCGGCACCACCGGCGGTCGGGGTCGCCGGACCGAGACGACCTCCACGCGGGCTGCATCATGGCCACCTTCGCCGGACGGCTGAACGCCATGGCGGAGAAGCTCCTCGGGGCGCACGTGCGCGTCGACCTGCGCGCCGAGCTCGAGCGGCTGACGTCGCAGGGGCGGCCTCCCGCGCGGCGCCCCCGCGCGCGCGAGCTCCGCGCCCCGGAGAACGCCGGCTCCGGGCGAGCCGCCCCCGGCGCGAGGCCGCCCGAGGTCGCGAACGCGACGAGACGACCGCGAGGCAGGTAGTCCGGTCCGGCGCGAGAGGCTGACGGCCCCGACACCACCTCGACGGCGCTCGTGAAGAGCGCATCTCGACGATGCGCCTCTTTTCAACAGGAAGACGGGAAGGGGCGAATCAACAGGAAGGCGGGAAGGGCGGAGCAAGCGCTCACGCTATTCCCGTCGTCCCGCCTTCTTGTGAAATCACCTCTCGGCAGATGTTCAACCTCGACGGCGCCCGCGCGCTCAGGGGCTCGACGTCTGGTTGTCGATCATCTTCTGCACGGTGGCCGCGATCTCCACGAGATCGGCGTCCGCGCCGGTCGGGTTCGCGGCCGTGACCACCTCGAGGGCGGCCGCGAGCGCGCTCGTGCGCCCGGCGGGGTCGAGCCCCGGGAGCTGCTTGAGGGCCTCGGCGTACGCGACGATCGCCGCCGCCTTCGTGAGGTTGCCGTCGTCGATCCCGAGCCCCCCGAGCGTCGTTTGCTGCACGGCCTCCCTGGCCGCGCCGGTCTCCGCGTCGCGCCAGGTGACGCGGACCCGGTAGGGGTCGTTCGCGCTCGGCAGCGACGGGTCGCACGGGCGCAGGATCTGATACAGCATCATCGAGTCATTGGGGGCGAGGTGCTGCGTGCGCACCTTGGCCGGATCAGGCGAGTACTCCTCGCCGTAGAACTTCTGGATCCCGAAGTACGGCGGGAGCGTCAGCTCGATCCTCACGTCGCGCGCGGCGACCAGGAGGGTCTCGGCGAAGCGGTCGACGAAGGCGCGCCTCGCCTCGTCGGCGCTGTCGAGGTACACATACGCGCCGCGGCCGGCGTCGGTGACGACGTCCATGAGCGTGTCGTTCACGCCGTCGCCGACGCCCACGCCGACGAGGTAGATGCCCTCTCCGTCGGCGTCCTCGGCGTTCGCCCCGATGAGCACCTCCTCGGTCACGCCGACGTTGGCCTGTCCATCGCTGATCAGCACGACGCGGTTGATGCCGCCCGCGGTCCGGTGCTCGCTCGCGAGCGCGTAGCCCGCGAGCAGGCCGCTGTTCAGGTCGGTGCCGCCGTCGGCGGTGATCGCGCTCGCGAGCTCGAGCAGGACGGGGTCGTCCGGGCCCGAGGCGACGTGGCCGTCGAGCACCGGGCTCTGCCCCGTGTTCCACGTGACGGCGTTCACGACGTCGCCCTCGACGAGCGTCGACGCGATGGCCCGGATTGCGGCCCTCTCGAGCTCGATCGGCTCTCCCCCCATGGAGCCTGACGTGTCGAGCACGAGCGTGATCGTCATCGGCTTGCGCGCGGCGGGCGCCCGGCTCGACTGCACCGCGATCTGGAGCGCCAGATCGCCCGTGAGCGCGCAGGAGCCGAGCTGCGAGACGATCGAGAGCTCTCCCGGCTCGGCCGGGGCGAACGAATACCGGTAGTAGTTGAGGAACTCGTGCGTCCGGATGACGTACGGGTCGACCCACACCGCGCCGCGCTCGATCTGGCGGCGGACGATGACGGGCGAAGCCATCGAGTTCGAGTCGTCGGACGAGAGGTACAACGTCAGCGGCGTGGCGAGGTCGACCCCCGCGCACGACGCGCCGCTGGCCTGCGGTGCGAGCCGAGGGCCGGCGCCGTCCGAGCTGCCGGCCCCGCCGCCGGTCGCCCCGCCGCCGCCGCCGGTGGTCGCCCCGCCGCCGCCGGCCGCTCCGCCGCCGGCCGAGCCGCTGCTGCCGCTCTCGGTGCCGCACCCCCCGCCGCTGCCCCCGGCGCCGCCCGCGCCGCCCTCGCCGCACTCGTTCCCCCCGGTGCTGCTGCTGGCGCCGGGGACGCCGCCGCCCCCGCCTCCCCACCCCGAGTCCGGCTCGGATCCCACGAAACCGCCGCCACCTGCGCCCACGGCGCCGCCCACGGGGTCGCGGCCGGATCCGTCCCCTTCGCGGGTCGCGCCGCCGCCGCAGATCGCCGCCGGCGCCTCGCCTAGCAGGAGCGGCTCATGCGGCGGCGGCGTGCCGCTCGACGAGGAGCAGGCGATCGACAACGACGCAGGGACGATGAGGGCGAGCGCTGTGCGCTGAAGCTGTGCCATGGATACCTCCATGGGGCGCGCGCCCTCGCACGTGCGGTGCCGATGCAAATCCACAGTGCTTCCGGGTGCCTGATGTTTCCCTGTGTCACCTATTCTGGCTCATTGTGGCCGTGTATGGCCCAGGTTGCGCCGTCGTGCGACAGGTCTGCTACTGGGAGCGAACCAGCGGTGGGGATGAGCCGGTGGTGTGAACCAGAGCGCCTTCACGGCAACTCCCGCGATGCCTCGGCTGCGTCGGGCACGCGCCCTTCGGCTGGGGCGGGCGCGCGCCAGCGGACGAGCAGCATCAAGAGCCACGCGCCCGCCAGCGCGCCAAGGCTATCGGCCAGCAGATCCAGCCATTCCGCCGAGCGATACGGCAGCGCGGCCTGCACCAGCTCGAGCAACCCGCCGGCGCCGGCGCTCATCGCCACCGCCGCCCGGCGCCGCGGTGCCGCCGCGGCCTCGGCCAGCGCGAGCTCGAGCAGCCATTCGAGCCCGAGAAAGGCGCCGAAGTGGGTGATCTTGTCGAACGGCACCTCGGGCACCGTCGGCAGGCCGATGTCGGCGCAGCCGCCATAGAAGAGCGCGATCGTGTAGAGCGCCGCCGGCGCCCGGCGTGCCCACGCCGGCCATGAGAGGATCGAGATCACCGCTGGCCTGTCAAGCTGGTCGAAGCGGTTGCGCATGGGGAGGGCAGAGGTCACTCGGGCGTAGCGGTCACTTCACCCGCACCGTCGTCCGCGTCACGCTCGCTCCGCCGCGCGTGTCGTGGACGACGGCCCACAGCGAGACGTCCCCCGCCTCGGAGGGCGGAGTCCACGTCACGGCGTGGTCCCCGAGGTAGCCTCTCGTCGTATCGCTCACGAGGCGCCGGGCCCCGTCGAAGCCGCCCCCGTCGGTGTAGTAGTCGATCCAGATCGCCTCGCGAACCGCCGGCCCGCCGAGGCCCCCCGACTCCACGTCGAGCTCGGCGACGTCCTCCACGAGCGCCTCGACGTCGTACGTCGGGCACTCGTCGTCGTCCGGCTCCACCCGGCCGCAGCCCTGGATTTGCTGAGCCCCCTCCGCACACCGCTCCACGACCGGGATGTCGTCCTCGCCCTTCTCGACGTCGTTCCCATCATGCTTCAGCGTGATGTCACCGATCGGCGGGTTCGCGTTCGTCCGGCCGTCCCCGAAGACATAGACCTGCGTGTAGCCCACGACGAAGCTGTCGGCGCCGAGCACTTGCCCGTCGTCGTCGACGCACTCCAGCCGAAGCTCGGCCCCCCCCGGAAACCCGGGCAGGCGCGTCTTGCCGGCGCACACGGCGAACATCACATAGGCCGACGAGTACACCGTCCCGGTCTCGGTGGGCGCTGCCTCCTTGAGGATGTCCTTCGGCAGCTGCCAGGTGAACGAGACCCCACCGGGCTCACCGCTCTTCGCCGGATCGATCTCCTGTCGCCCGAAGGCAACGGCCGGCTTCGCCCCGCCATTGCCGCCGGCCTCGCCGTTTCCGCCATCGCCAGCCCCGCCGTTGCCACCGTCGCCGCCGCTGCCGCCAGTGCCGCCGCTGCCGCCAGTGCCGCCGCTGCCGCCAGTGCCGCCGCTGCCACCGTCGCCGCCGCTGCCACCGTCGCCGCCGCTGCCACCGTCGCCGCCGCTGCCGCCAGTGCCGCCGCTGCCACCGTCGCCGCCGCTGCCGCCAGTGCCGCCGCCGTCGCCGCCGCTGCCGCTGCCGCTGCCGCCAGTGCCGCCGTCGCCGCCGCTGCCGCCAGTGCCGCCGCCGCCGCCGTCGCCCTGGTTTCCCTGTCCCTGCCCGAGCGCCGCCGTGACCAGCCACTGCGGGAGGCACCCGAGGTGCTCGTCCAGCCCGACAGGCGGGTTCACGCAGCCGCCCACCCACATGACCTCGACCTTCCGCGGCTTGCCGTCAGCCCCGCCCAGCGCGTCGGCGTACGTCATCTGGAACGTCACGGGATCTCCCGGCGCCGCGTACGGCTTGTCCGCGGTCACGGCCAGGACGCGCAGCCCCGTCACCTCGGACGAGGGCGCCTGATCGCCGCCGGCGCAGCAGGGGACGCCCACGGCCAGCGCCGAGAGCGCAAACAGGAGAGCGCGCCGAGCCTTCGGTGCCGTCCGTCTCATCAGAAGTCTCCTCGCAGCCCGATCGTGGGCAGGAAAGGGAGCCCCGTCACCGGCTCCCGCGCCGTGTAGTTGAAGTTGTAGCTCAGGCCCTCCGTGGCAGCGTGGTTGTAGACGTTCTGCACGTCGAGGTAGAACGCGAGCTGCCATGTCTTGAAGCGCCACGTCTTGTCGGCGCGGATGTCGAGCTGGTGGAACAGCGGCATCCGCTCGCTGTAGTCGCCGCCGAAGGGGATGGGCTGGTACCTCGCCGAGGACGCGTGGTACACCGCGTTCAGCCGGTTCGGATCACACCCCTTCAGATCCGGATTGCAGACATAGGGCGTCTGCAGGTTGCCCGACACGAGGCGGAAGCGCGCGCCGACCTCCCAGCCCCGGCCGAGCCGGTAGCTCCCGAGCACTGTGAGCACGTGGGTCTGGTCGTACTGCGAGAGGTACTCCTCCTCGCCGGGCCCGTCCTTGCGCACCGACCGCGACAGCGTGTACGCCGCCCAGCCGAAGAAGCGCTCGTCGGGCTTGTACTTCAGGAGCACCTCGGCGCCCACAGCGTAGCCGGTGCCGTCGTTCGCGTAACCCTCCTTCTCCGGCGAGAAGACGACCAGCCGATCGAGGTCCTTGTAGAACCCGTCGACCGTCACGTCGATCTGCGGCGTGATCTCCTGCTCGACGCCGAGGCCGTAGTGGACGGCCCGGTTCGACTTGAGCCCCGCGGTGCCGAACGGCTCGATGCTCTCCTGGAACTGCGGCGCCTGGTGGTAGACGCCCACGCCGCCCTTCGCCGTCGTCCGCGGGAAGCCGCTCCGGATGTCGTAACGCCCGTTGATCCGCGGGCTCACGTCGAGCGTGCGCGTGTCGACCGCGTAATCGAGCCGCACCCCGGGCACGATCCGCGCGCGGGGAGTGGGGAGGACCTCGAACTCGGCGTAGGCTGCCGGCCGGGAGTACGTGCCGTCGAACGACCGGGTCTGGAACGGGGAGAGCGAGAACGGCTGGTTCGACGGGTGGCCGGCGGGCTGCTGCGCCGGGGCGGTGAGGTTGACCGTGGCGACGCCGCCCGAGAGGTCGGTGCCCACGTTCATCGTGACGTACTTCGCGAACCGGTGCGAGAGCTCCAGCCGGAGGTCGAGCGAGGTCGAGACGATGTTGAAGGCGAGGGGATTGATGCCGAGATCGAAGATGTCCCGGCCGAGGGCCAGCGACCACAGGAGACGATCCCGGCTCCCCAGGCGGTTCTCGTAGCTGAGCTGGAAGCGCTGGAAGGCCGTGTGCAGCCCGAAGTCGCCCGTGAGCGCCGGCTCGTCCTCCGGCGGCTGGTCGAGCGTGACCTCGAAGGCGTCGTCCGAGCCGTAGAAGCTCGCGCGCACGCGCTCGCTTGGGGAGGGGCGGCCTTCGAGGAGGAACTGGTAATCGTAGTAGACCGGCGCCTGCGTCGGTCCGGAGCTCAGCTCCTTGAGCACGGGCCCGAGCCACGCATCGACCCAGCTCCGCCGGCCCGCCGCGATGAACGTCCAGTCCTTCAGGTACGGGACCGGCCCCTCGAGCAGCAGGCGCCCGTCGATGAGGTCGAGCTGGACCACGCCGTGGTACTTGCCGTCCTGCTTCGGCGAGCGGAGCCCGACGTCGACGATGCCGCCCATGGCGCGGCCGTACTCGGCGCTGAAGTTGCCCGGGTAGAAGTCGATCTTCTCGAGCATCTCGGTCGGCACGACCGAGGCGAAGCCGCCGAAGTGGTAGATGATCGGCACCGGGGTGCGATCGATGAACGTGAGCGTGTCCTCGGGCGCGGACCCGCGCACGATGAGCAACCCGAAGGGGCTGCGCGCGACGCCGGGGAGGTTCTGCAGCGAGCGCAGCGCGTCGCCGCCGGTCCCGGGGATGCGGTCGATCTCGCGCCGCTCGATCGTGCGCCGGGTGACCTCCCGCGGCGGGCGATCCCCCTGCACGGTCACCTCGATGCCCGCCGGCCCGCCCGCCTTGGGCCCGGCGAGCGCGATGCGGTAACGCACCTCGATCACCTCGTCCGGCGCGAGGTCCTCGTCGGCCACGAACGGCTCGAACCCGGCGGCGGCGACCTCGACCTGGTAACGGCCGGGCGGGAGGTTCTTGAAGCGGAACTTGCCGCCCTGGTCCGTCTTCACGGCCTCGCGGCCGCCGTCGGGGCGCTTCAGGCTCACCTCGATGTCCGGGAGCGGCTCGCCGGTGCCGGCGGCCAGGACGGTCCCGACCATCGTCTCGACGTCCTTCGGCGGCGCCGGCGCGGCGGCGTCGGGGGCCTTGGGCGTGAGCTTGAACGTGTAGCGGTAGAGGATCCGCGCCGGCGCGGGCGTGCCGTCGGGCCGGCGCGCCGGCGTGAACTCGAGGCCGGGCGCGGCCGCGAGCGCCGCCTCGTCGAAGCCGTGCCCGCCCGGGGTCGCGACCTCGGCCTTGGTCACGCGCCCGGTCCTGTCGATGTCGAGCTTGAGCACGACGCTGCCCTCGACGCCCGCGCGCTGCGCCTCGAGCGGGTACGCCGGCGGCGCGTACTTGACGAGCTCCGGCATGCTGGCGCTCTGCGGCGGCGGCTGCGCCGCGCCCGGCTGGGGGACGATGACGGCGCCGGCGCCGCCGCGGGGCACGGAGGCGCCGCTCGCGTCCTGATCGGACGCGGCGGGCTCCGGCGGCGGCGAGCCGGCCGGCTGCGCGAGCGCTGCGCTGCTGGTCATCACGACCGCGAGCAGCAGCGCTTCCGAGGCGATGAGGCGCATCGCAGGGGGCGTTGTGGAAGGCATGCGCCCGACGCTTCTCACAACGCGGGCGAAACGAAAAGACGCACGTTGAGGCCGGGATTGTGCTCCCCGGCGCGCGAAGCCCGGAACGCGCGCGCCGCGAACGCCGCGACGCAGGTGCGCTTGTGGTGGGTCAGTCTCCGACCTCGGCCACGAGCGACCTGCGACGGACCGAGCCCCCGGATCACGCCGGTGCGCCGCTCGGGGCGGCTCAGGGCCAGCCGAGCTTCCCCGCGATCCAGCCGTGGATCGGGATCCAGCTCAGGAAGTTGTGGAGGTGCAGGTTGAAGTCGTGCCCCATGGCCGGCAAGACCTGCACGGTCACGTCGGACGCGCTGGTCCACGCGTCGTCCTCCAGGTCGGCGGTGCTGCCGGGCGCGACGGGGTCGAGCTCGCCGAGCTGCACGAGCACGGGCGACGTCACCTGGTCGACGAGGGTGACGGCCGGATCGTACTGGAAGGGCAGCACGCTCGTGGCCAGGCCGCGCGGCATCTCGTCGAGGAGCTCCGCGCCGTCGAGCGCGATGACGTCGGGATCCGCGAGCAGCGGGTTGTAGAAGAGCGCCGCGCGGGCCTCGGGCGGGATCGCGAAATAGGGCTGCTGGAGCAGCACCGCCAGCAACTCGGGCGGGAACGGGGTCGGCACGGGCACGTGCCCCATGCCGGTCGTCACGAGCGCGTCGGCGTCGCCGTACGCCCCCTGCACGTACGTGGCGGTGATGCTCCCGAGCGAGTGGCCCACGAGCACGATCTCGTCGAACGCGTGCCGGAGCGGGTTGCCGTTCCCGCGCAGGCTCTCGAGCACCTGGTGCACGCCGCTCCCGACCTCCTGCAACGTCACGAAGTCCCCGGCGGGCCGGCTGCTCTCCCCGGAGCCGATCTGATCGATCGCGAGCACCGCGTAGTTCAGGAGCGCCATGAAACGGGCGTACGAGTACGGGTGCCCGTCGACGGTGGGAGCGTCCCAGTACGCGTGGTTGTAGCTCGCGCCGTGGATCGCGACCTGGAGCGTCTTGTTCCGGTAGCTGCCAAGATAATAGAGGCGTCCAGCGATGGAATAGGTGTTGCCGTCCGAGAGGGTGACGGGGAACGTCACCTCCTTGACGCGGATCTGCGGCGTCGCCTCGGCCGGGCGCAGGGCCACGAGCGCGAGCGCGGCGAACGCGACGAGCACGGTGAGCAAAGGGCGTATCGCACGATGCGCGATTTTCATGATTCCTCCTGGACGGAACATGCCTTGTAAGGGTTCCTGATGTCGCCTCGCGTCGCGGGCCACCAGAGGACACGGGATCTCCCGCCGCCGGATCGGGGCGCGTCCCGTCACCTGTCATTCAACTGCCATTCAGCCTGTCATTTCACTGCGACGAAGCCGCCACCGACCGGCCCAATGCCACGGGCGGCGCTCGGCGCACATCGATTCCAAGCCCGCGCGCACGCGGGGATCACAGGCACTGAGACAGGCCGGCCGAGAAGGTTTAGCCCCGGACGCGTGAGCTCACAAGTCCTTTTTTCCAGGCTTCTATCCCGGCGCTCCGGCGACGCCGCGGCGCGGCGTGGCTCGGTGACCTGCCCGCGCGCGCGGCCGTCGCTGCGACGCACACCCACCTCACGCATCCAATCGCCACCTCCAGCGGGCCTGCGTCTGCTGGAGAGTGAGGAGGACGCATGGCCGATCAAGGCAAGACGGGCGCGAACAGGAACACCGAGGCGAACCTCAAGCTCGAGAGCCTGGAGCCCCACCGCGTGGATCCGAGGGACGCGCCGTTATCGACGGAGCAGGGCGTCCGGGTCGACAGCACCGACGACTCGCTCCGGGCGGGGCCGCGGGGGCCGACGTTGCTCGAGGACTTCCACCTCCGCGAAAAGATGACGCATTTCGACCACGAGCGGATCCCCGAGCGGGTCGTCCACGCGCGCGGATCGGCGGCGCACGGCTACTTCCAGGTCTACGAGTCGATGGCCGAGTACACGCGCGCGTCCTTCCTGCAGGATCCGAGCGTCAGGACGCCGGTGTTCGTGCGGTTCTCCACCGCGGCCGGGTCGCGCGGGTCGGCGGACACGGTCCGGGACGTGCGCGGGTTCGCGACGAAGTTCTACACCGACGAGGGGAACTTCGATCTCGTCGGCAACAACATCGCGGTCTTCTTCATTCAAGACGGCATCAAATTCCCGGACGTGATCCACGCGCTCAAGCCGGAGCCGGATCGGGAGATCCCTCAGGCCTCGTCCGCGCACGACGCCTTCTGGGACTTCATCTCGCTCATGCCGGAGTCGACCCACATGATCCTGTGGCTGCTCTCGGACCGCGCCGTCCCGAGGAGCTTCCGTATGATGGAGGGCTTCGGCGTCCACACCTTCCGCCTCGTCAACGCGCAAGGCAAGTCGCGCTTCGTCAAATTCCACTGGAAGCCGCTCCTCGGCGTGCACTCCCTGCTCTTCGAGGAGGCGCGGCGGCTCGCAGGCCTCGACCCGGACTTCCACCGCCGCGATCTCTGGGACGCGATCGAGCGGGGGGACTACCCCGAATACGAGCTCGGGGTGCAGATCATCGAGGAAGAGGACGAGCACTCGTTCGACTTCGATCTGCTCGACGCGACGAAGATCGTGCCCGAGGAGCTCGTGCCGGTGCGCCGCATCGGCAAGATGACGCTGAACCGCAACCCCGACAACTTCTTCTCCGAGACCGAGCAGTCGGCGTTCCACCTGGGCAACGCGGTGCCCGGCATCGACTTCACCGCCGATCCGCTGCTCCAGGCCCGGCTCTTCTCGTACCTCGATACCCAGGTCCACCGGCTCGGCAGCCCGAACTTCCCGCAGATCCCCATCAACCGCCCGCTCGTCCCGGTGCGCAACCAGCACCAGGAGGGCTTCATGCAGCAGCGGATCAAGGTGGGCCGGGCGCACCACTACCTCCCGAACTCGCTCGCCGGCGGCTGCCCGATGGTGGCCCCGCCCGAGGGGGGCGCGTTCGTGCACGTCCCCGAGCAGGTCGCCGGGGCGAAGGCGCGCGCGCGGAGCGATACCTTCAACGACCACATCACCCAGGCGAGGCTCTTCTGGAACAGCCTCTCGGCGCCCGAGAAACGGCACCTCGCCGCCGCGGCGCGGTTCGAGCTCGGGAGCGTGGCGAGCAAGGACATCCGCGAGCGCATGGTCGCCCGGCTCGGCGAGGTCGACGGCGAGCTCGGGAGGCAGGTCGCGGCGGGCGTCGGCGTCGCGCCGCCCGCCGGGGGAAAGCCGCCGGTGAAGGGGCCGCGGGACAAGGCCGCCGTGGGCCGGCGCTCGGTGGACGTGTCGCCGGCGCTCAGCATGGAGAACACGGTGAAGGACACGGTGCGGAGCCGGCGCGTCGCCGTGCTCGCGGCGGACGGGGTCGCGGGCGCCGAGCTCGCGGCCGTGCGCGCAGCGCTCGAGGGCGCCGGGGCGCAGGTGCAGGTGGTGTCCACGTCGCTCGGGTCGATCCTCGGCGACGACGGCCGCGCGGTGGAGGTGGACCGGACGCTGCTCACGGCGGATTCCGTCATGTTCGACGCCGTCTTCGTCCCCGGCGGGCGCGCCAGCGTCGACGCCCTCTCGGTGATGGGCGACGCGGTCCACTTCGTCAACGAGGCGTTCAAGCACTGCAAGGCGATCGGCGCGACGGGCGAGGGCGTCGACCTCCTCTCGTCGTCGCTCCTCCAGGGCGTGGCCGTGGCCGGCGCGCAGGCCTCGGCGCCGCCCCAGGGCGCGCCGCCGCTCGTGTCCGACAAGGGCGTGGTCACCTCGCGCGATCCCGCGGCGCTCGCCGCGTTCAGCGACGAGCTCCTCCGGGCGATCGCGCGGCACCGCCACTGGGAGCGGGAAGACGTCGCGCAGATCCCCGCCTGACCGGCAGAGCCGCGCCTGACCGGCAGAGCCGCGCCGCGGCCGGGCACACCGCAGGCCTTCGCGGCGGCGCGGCGCGGCGGCCCGCTCAGCCGGCCGGCACGACGGCCCGTTCAGCCGGCCGGCACGACGATGATCTCGCCGGTCGTGTACAGCGCGGAGGTGTCCCACTCGAGCCCGGGGGCGAGCGGCAGGGCGATGTCCACCGCGGTGAACGCCCCCGAGAGGGCGCCCGTCCAGCCGAGCAGGGCGACGCTGTCCCCGGCCTCGAACGACACGGCCTCGCCCGCGGGGCGCACCTCCAGCGCGCCGTCGAGGACCACGTCCCCGTCGATCTGCAGCAGCGGCGCGGCGCTCGGACCGGCGACGGCGACGCGCAGCGCGGCGCCCGGACCCTGGCTGTAGCTGCCGGCAATGCCGGTCCCGGAATGGGCCTCTCCCACGACCAGCCGGCCAGCCTGCGTGTTCGCGAGATCGCCCACGAAGCTGCCGGTGTCGAGCCGCCCGCCGGCGAAGTCGAGGTCGCCGGCCTCGACCTCGATCGCGCCCGCGCTCAGCGCGCCGCCGGCGAGGCGCACGGCGGGCCCGCCGTAAGGGCCGCCCTCGAACAGCGGCGCGGTCCGGAGGAGGCCGCCCACGAGGACGGAGCCGCCCCTCGTGATCGAGAGCGACGGAGTCCGCGACCGGGACGCGAAGATCGTCACGTCACCGCGGTTGGTCCACGACGCGTGGACGTCGCCCACCGAGATGATGCTCTGGCCGAGATCCGAGCGGATCTCGGTCTCTCCGGTCACCAGGCTTCCATAAGCCCCGACGTAGATCTCGCCGCTGCGATCGAGCTCGCCCACCCGCAGGAGCCCCGCGTTGGTCCACGTCCCGCCCCAGCCGCGCACGTTCACGATGCTCGACCCCGGCTCCCTGAAGCCCACGACATGGGCGCTCGCGCTGGAGACCTCGCCTCGGTTGATGTCGAGCGTGCCATTGCCGTATCCGCCCACGACGAGGTCTCCCGTGTTGACCCACCTCGTCGCGGAGCCCTCGACGCGCACGCTGCCGTCGCAGTACCGGCACCCTCCGAAGCCGACGGTCGTGTCGCTCGAGAAGAAGCTCGCGCCCTGCCTCAGCGTGATCCGGCCGCTTCCATCCTGGCCGACGTACGTCTTCCCTCGGCTCGTCAGGGTGGCGTCGTACCCCTCGACGAGCACGTCGCCGATGGCCATGTCGCCCACGGTGACCACGAGGTCGTCGGTGGTCACCCGGGCGCCCCGGCGAATGATGACGTCGCCCGAGGCGTTCGAGAACCCGACCTCGAGGGCCCCGCTGTTGGTCCACGTCGAGCCGTACCCGACGACCTCGACCGTGCCGTTGCTCGATCGCGCTCGCCCCACGGCAGCGCCGGCGCTGATCAACGTCCCGCGGCGGGTGACGGTCACGCTGCCCCCGTCTCCCTCGTCCACGGTGCTCACCACGAGGGGGTTCGCCCCGAGGTCCCACGGATCGGAGGGGTTGCTCGGGGACACGTCGCCCGAGACGGTCACGTCTGCATAAGCCGGCCCTGCCACGCCCGCGGCGGCCGCCGGGAGCAGAAACCAGAACGCGTATCGGAAGCGCTGATTCATGACGGTCACCTCGCTGGAAGGTACAGCCCGATCTTCTTTTACAAGATCGCCCCTCGCGGCGTGAACGGCATCTCGGTGACGCGGAGACGTGCAGCCGGGGCGGCGCGTATCAGCGCGGACGGTTGCGGAGGAGATAGACTACGTAGCTGTACGAGTGAGGGTCGCGCTCGTAGAGGCCGATCTCGCGGTCGGCCTCGCGGATCGCCGCCGCGAGATCCGGATCGGCCTCGGCCTCGGCGCGCAGCGCGTCGACGCGGCGGCGGAGCGGCCCGTAATACTCGTCCCACCAGGCCTGCTGCGGGAGGACGAACGTCTCGAGGACCTCGAAGCCGGCGCCCCCCGCCGCGGCCGTGTTCGACGCGATCGTGCCCATCGCGGGGTAGGCCTCGCCCCAGAAGGCGCGCGCCTCGGGCGACGGCGCCTCGGAGATCCACGTCAGCTCCGTCACGGCCATGCGGCCTCCCGGGCGCAGGAGCGGGCGCCACGTCGCGAGCCCCGCGGCGAAGCCGAGCAGGTAGATCGCGCCCTCGCACCAGAGGAGGTCGTAGCTGCCGGGCCGCTCCTCTAGCGCCGCGAAATCGGCCTGCACCGGCCGGATGAGGTGCCCGAGGCCCCGCTCCGCCGCCCGCCGCTCGAGCGCGGCGAGGTACGGGCCGTGCCGATCCACCGCCGTGACCTGCGCGCGCAGCGCCTCGGCCAGGACGAGGCTATGCGCGCCGGGGCCGCAGCCCAGGTCGAGGACGCGGGCGCCCTCCGGAAAGGGCCCGAGGCGCCGGAGCGCCTCGCGCGTGAATTCATCGCTCCCGGGGGACTGGCGCGGCAGACCGTCGTGCACGCGGAAGAAGGCCCGATAGAGGCCTTCGCTCATCTCGCTGTCGCTCATCCGGGCCATGAGGCCGCGACGACCGGCCACGCGCAAGCGTTTCTCGCGGCCGCCCGCGAGCATTGATGAACGCCGCGCCGCCGCGCGACCCCGCGCCGGATTGCGCATCCGCGGCGGCCGGCGAGCGGCAGAGCGGCCGCGAAATGTTGCTCGGCAGAACTTGACGCGTGGCATCGGATGGGGTTGCTATGCGCCACCGGGGCGTAATCACCCCCACGGAGACGCGACCATGCACGATTTTTGCGGTGTTCGACGCGCGACGGCGCGCGCGATCTCGAAGCGGCGGCCCGGCCCCTCGCACGCGCGAGCGCGGGCCCTCGGCGGGGCGCCCTCCGCTGCCCGCGCCTTGCTCCTCGGCCTCGCGGTGGGCCTCGTCGGCTGCGGCGGCGTCACCACGTTCGAAGGGGGGAGGGCGTTCACCATCGCGGGCGACGCCCCCCGGCCGCCGGCGCCGCCGCCGCCGGAGCCGAAGAAGCGGGTCGTCGTGACGGAGAAGAAGATCGAGATCAACGAGAAGATCCAGTTCGATCACGACAAGGCGACGATCAAGCAGGAGTCGCACAGCCTGCTCAACGAGATCGTCGACACGATCAAGAAGCACCCCCATATCAAGAAGATCGCGATCGAGGGCCACGCGAGCTCCGAGGGCTCGGAGGCGCACAACCTGCAGCTGTCCGACCGCCGCGCCAAGGCCGTGATGCAGTACCTCGTCGGACACGGCATCTCCGCCGGCATGCTCACCGCCAAGGGCTTCGGCGCGTCGAAGCCCATCGCGGACAACGGCACGGAGGACGGCCGCGAGAAGAACCGGCGGGTCGAGTTCAACATCGTGGAACAGGACCTTGCGAAGGCAGCCAATTGAGTCGAGCCGCGATGGCGGCCGCAGGATCCTGTGCACGCGCGACGTTCGCTCGTGAGGAGGCGGAGATGAAGCAGGCGCTTATCGTTTCATTCATGACGGTCGTTGCAGCCGCTGCCGCGGGCTGCTCCTTCGCCGTGCGGGACGCCGAGATGTACCGCAACGACACGGCCAAGCTCTTCGAGACCAAGCGGGCCGACATCAAGTCGTGTTACGACGCGGAGCTCAAGCGGAACCCGCGCGCGAAGGGCGACGTCACCGTGAGCTTCCTCGTGCTCGAGGACACCGGGCGCGTCGTGGACGTCGTCGTCGACAAGGAGCGCACCACCGCCTCCGACGAGGTCGCGAGCTGCGTCGTGGACGCCATCGACGGGCTCGTCCTCACGCCGCCGGACGAGCGCAAGGGGAAGGGGACATTCACCTGGACCTTCGACGCCGAGGCCGGCGCGCCCCCGCCGGCCTGACGCGCTGGGCGCTCCGGAGCGCGACGCGCCGGGCGAGCTCGACCGGGGGGGCGAGCCGCGCAGCCGACAGCGCCTCTAGAGATCCGTGACCTCGACCTGGTCCGTCTCGGAGGCTCCCTCGGTGATGCGCAGCAGGCCGTCGATCAGGTGGCCGAAGACGTCGTCGAGGCGGTCGCCCCGGGGGTCGCCGAGCAGCGGCACCGAGTCTCCCCAGTCGCTGACGAGCATCGTCCCGGCGCCCTCCGGGGGCGGCCAGCGCAGGCCGAGGACCGCGCGCGTCCGCGCGCCGATCGCGAGCGCGTCGATGGAGCGGCCCCCGAGCGCGTCCCGCGCGCGCGTGAGCTCCTCGTGGAGCCTCCGCGCCGGGATCATCACGCGCCGGCCCCCGAGCGCCGCCGCGGCGCTGTGGAGCGCCTCGAACGCGTCGCCGGGCTGTCCGTCCTCGAGGTGGTGCTGGATGCTGTCCCGCAGCAGCGCGTACACGATCCAGCGCTGCTCGATCCACCCGCTCGGCCCGGAGAACGACAGGCTCATGGCGAAATGTCTAGCCTGGAAATGGTTTGTGATCAAAATGAATCCAGGCAGCTGAACGGCCCGGATGCGCCTGCGCGATCCTCTGTTTCCTGCTGCTCGGCTAGGGCGCGGTCAGCACCGCGGAGCTCGAGCGGGCGGAGCTCGCGAGGCTGCGCAGGGCGCGGGCCGGCCTCAGGGCAGCGGCGAGGCGGGCGGCGGCGCCGGCGCGGCGCTCTGCGCGGGCGCGCCCGGGGGCCTCGCGCCCGCGTCCGCCTCGGAGAGCTTGCTCATCGTGAAGGCCGCGAGGAACCCGGCGACCGTGACGAGCCCGACCAGGTCGTGCGCCTCCTCGAAGGCCTCGGGGATCATGGTGCTCGCGAGCATGGCGAGGATCGCCCCGGCGGCGACCGCGGTCGTGGCGGCGATGACGTCCGGCGAGACGCCGCGGAACACGGCGAACCCGAGGAGCGCCGCGACGCCCGAGGCCGCGGCGATGCCGCCCCAGACGCCGAAGACGTAGCGGGGGGAGCGGCCCGCGGCCCGCATGCCCGACGCGCTCGACAGCCCCTCGGGGACGTTGGACAGGAAGACGGCGGCGATGGCGACGAAGCTGACCGCGCCGCCCTCGAGCATGCTCACCCCGATCACGATCGACTCGGGGATGCCGTCGAGCAGGGCGCCGATCGCGATCGCGAGGCCGCTCCCGCTCCGGTCCTCCTCGCGGGCCTGCTGCGCGCCGGAGCGCTTCCTGTGCTTGCCGCCCTGCTTGCCGACGGCGTGGTTGGCGAGCGAGTACACCGCGGCGCCGCCGAGGAACCCGAGCGCCGTCGCGTCCAGGCCGCCCCGCTCGTAGGCCTTGTTCACCAGCTCGAACGAGAGCGCGGAGATGAGCACGCCCGCGCCGAACGCCATGATGGCGGCGACGAGGCGCGTCGGGACCCGCGCGAAGTAGCCGATCGCCGCGCCGAGCAGCAGCGAGGAGCCGGCCACGAGCCCCCACATCCCGGCCTCGAAGGTCTTCCAGAGCATGAGCACCTCGGGGCCGCTGGAGGTACGCCGCGCCGGGCCGCGCGGCTAGTGCTCGGTCGAGGTCTCGGCCTCGTGCAGGGTTTTCGCCGCGTCCGGCGCCGGCGCCGCCGGCAGCGCGAGCCTTCCGACGAGGAGGCCGATCACGGCCGCCGAGGCCGAAGCGCAGAGGACGCCGAGCTTGGCCGCGGCGAGCTTCTCGGCGGCGTCGAACGCGAGGCCGGCGATGAAGATCGCCATGGTGAAGCCGATGCCCGCGACGCAGCCCACGACGGCGATCCCGCGCCAGCCGACCCCGCGCGGCAGCGCGCAGACGCCGAGCTTGACCAGGGTGAAGCTCGCGAGGAACACGCCGATCGGCTTGCCGGCGACGAGCCCGATCGCGACCCCGAGCAGGATCGACGTCGAGGCCGTGTGGCCCAGGGAGGAGCCGTCGACGCGGACGCCGGCGTTGGCGAAGGCGAACAGCGGCATGATGCCGTAGGCGACCCACGGGTGGAGCGCGGTCTGGAGGCGGAGGACGGGCGGCACCGCCTCGATCTGGGCCGTCCTGATGCGCCCGAGGGGACTCAGCAGCTCGTCGGCCCGGTGGCCCTCTCGGTGGGCGAGCGCGTCGACCTCGTCCACCGCGCGGCGGGCCGCGGAGAGGAACCCGTGGCTGCCGAACCAGGAGCGCGCCGGCGTCATCAGGCCGATCACGACCCCGGCGATCGTCGGGTGGACGCCGGCGCGGAGCATGCCCCACCAGAGCACGCCGCCGGGCACGACGTAGGCGGCGGCCTGCCGGACGCCGAAGCGCTGGAGCACCACCACGCCGAGCGCCGCCCCGGCGGCCACGAGCAGCCCGCTCCACGCGACCCCCGACGAGTAGAACAGCGCGATGACGATGATCGCGCCGATGTCGTCGATGATCGCGAGGGCGAGCAGCAGCACGCGCAGGGCAGGGGGCACGCGCTTGCCCAGGAGGGCGAGCACGCCCACCGCGAACGCGATGTCGGTCGCCGTGGGGACGCCCCAGCCGTGCCGCGAGGCGGGCGACGGGTTCAGGGACAGGTAGAGGAGCGCGGGCGCGACCATGCCGCCGAGCGCCGCCGCGATGGGCAGCGTCGCGCGCCGGAGATCCGAGAGCTCGCCCTCGTGGATCTCGCGGCGGATCTCCAGGCCGACGACGAAGAAGAAGATCGTCATCAGCCCTTCGTTGATCCAGAAGTGGACGGGCTGCGTGAACACGAGCGCGCCGACGCCGACGGTGACCGGCGTGTGCCAGAGGTGCTCGTACACGTCGCCCCACGGCGAGTTCGCCCAGGCGAGGGCGATGACGGACGCGACGAGCAGGACGAGCCCGCTTCCGGCCTCGATGTGGAGGAAGCGATCGAGCGGGCCGAGGACGCGCTCGGCGATGCGGCGCGCGGGGGCCCAGGTTCCGGGAGCGTGCTTGGAGGGCGAGGGGTTCACAGACCACCAGGAGGCGACGACGTCGCGTGGGGGGGAAGGCGGCCCGACCGTCCCGTGAAGCCTGTCGCGGCGCTCCACCGCCACGACACCCGGGCGCGAGCATACTCATCCAACCCGGCGAAGCCAGACCCTAGCGCGCTCGCCGGACCCCGCGGCGGGCGGCTGTTCCGGCCTTCAGGGTCGCAGCTCCTCTGCCGCCGAGCGCGGCCGTGCTGTTCATCGCTCGCGACGGCGCCTAGACTCGGCCGAGGGTCGATGGCCACCTGCCCCGAGTGTCGCTCAGTCTACGCGGAGGACGTGGCGACCTGCCCCGAGCACGGGTGCGCGCTCCTGCCCGACGAGATGTTCACCGACGCCGAGCTCGAGCCGGGCGTCATGGTCGGCGAGTACCGCGTCGAGCGGCTGCTCGGCGCGGGGACCTTCGGCGACGTCTACGCGGGGGAGCAGCCGCTCATCGGCAAGAGGGTGGCGATCAAGCTGCTGAACCGGCGGTTCGCGTCCGACCCGGAGGTGGTCTCGCGCTTCCTCGGCGAGGCGCGCGCGGTGAACCGGATCCGGCACCGCAACATCATCGACATCTTCTCGTTCGGCGTGATCGAGGGGCGGCACTACTTCGTGATGGAGCTGCTCGACGGGCTCACGCTCGGCGCCTTGATCCGCCGCGAGGGCCGCCTCGCGCCGGCCCGCGCCGCGGCCGTCCTCCAGGGCGTCGCCGACGCGCTCGACGCGGTGCACGCCGCGGGGATCACGCACCGCGACCTGAAGCCCGAGAACATCTTCGTCGCGATCGAGCGCAGCGGCCGGCTCTTCCCGAAGCTGCTCGACTTCGGCGTGGCAAAGCTCGCGGGCGAGGGGCTCGCGCACAAGACGGCCACGGGCGCGGCCATCGGCACGCCCGCGTACATGGCGCCCGAGCAGGTCCGCGGCAAGGGCGTCGACCACCGCGCCGACATCTACGCGCTCGGCGTGATCGCGCACGAGATGCTCACGGGAACGCTGCTGTTCCAGGGCGACTCGATGATGGACGTGATGATGGCCCACCTCTGCAACGAGCCGCCGCGGGCCTCGAGCGTGTGCGCGGCGCTCCCGCCGGAGCTCGACGCCCCGCTCCTGGCGATGCTCGCGAAGCGCGCCGAGGATCGCCCGCCGTCGGCCGGCGCGGCCGTCCAGGCGCTCGTCGACCGGGTGCGCGAGCTCGGGCTGGATGGTGAGGACGCGTCGCGGCCTCGGAGCGCCGGGCGCGTGATCTCCGTCGGGTCGCCGCTCGTCAGCTCCGACGCGGAGACCGCCGTCGTCGCGGCGATCGACCGGGCCGAGGGCGCCGGGGAGGGGGCCGCCGAGGCGATCGATCGACCCGGTGGAGCCCTCGGGGGCGCCACGGTGGCGATCAAGGGCAGACGTGAGGCGGTTGAGCGAGCCCGTGGAGCCCTTGAGGGCGGCGCGGAGGCGGTTGAGCGAGCCCGTGGAGCCCTTGAGGGCGGCGCGGAGGCGGTAGACGGCTCCAGAGGGGGGGGCCGAGGCCCCTCTGAGGCGGTGGAGGGCTCCGGGGGGGAGGGGCCCCCGGGCCCAGGCGGCACCCTGCGCAGCCCTGGAGCGGTCGGGGAGACCCCAGCGGCCGGTTCTACGCTGCCCATGGAGCCGGCAGCGCGGCCGCAGGACATCGGCGGGACGCTGGCGCAACCTGCGGCGGCCTCGTCCGGGTCCGTCCGGACGCTGGCGGCGGCGCCGCTTGCCGCGCCCGCCGTCGCCGCGGCGCCGCTTGCCGCGCCCGCGGTCGCGGCGAAGGCTGCGCCGCGCCGCGCTGCCGTCCTCGCCGCGCTGGTGCTGGGCGGCGTCGTGGCCGGGGCTGTCGCGTGGCTCCGCGGCGGGGGCGAAGGCCGCGCTCCGCGGGACGGCGCTCCGGCGGCTGCCGCGACGGCCGCGACGGCGCCGCCGGTCGCGGCCGACCCTGCCGGCGCGGCGCCCGCCGACGCGCCCGCGAGCGCGGCAGATCCCGGCGTCCAGGCGGCCCCCGGCGCGGCCGCGAGCGGCGCCGTCCCGCCTGCGCCGGCCGCCCCGGCTGCGCCGGCCGCCGATGCGCCGGCCGCCGAGAGGACCAGCGCGGCCTCCGCCGCGCCGCCCGCGGGCACGGGCGCCCGGCCGAGCCGCCCGCGCAAGCACCACACCGACCTGGAGAGGCCGTCCTTCGAACGCCTCCTCGGAGCTCCCTGACCATGATGCGATCCCGTGGCGCGTCGCTCGCGCTGGTGATGGCGACGTCCGGCTGCGCGAACCTCTCCCTCATCGAGGAGAACCTCTGCGGCAACGGCGTCGTCGAGGAGGCGGCGGACGAGGCCTGCGACGGGCAGGACGGCTGCGGCGCGCCCGGGAGCGCGCACCAGTGCCGCTACCTCTGCGCGGGCGACGAGGCGGGCGTGTGCCCCGACGGCCACGGGTGCGGCGCGGACGGCGTATGCCGGCGGCCCCGGGGCGAGTTCGAGGCGCTGGTCATGCGCAGCACGGTCACCGCGATGGACCTGCTGGTCGGCGACATCAACGACGACGGCTGCGACGAGCTCGTGCGCACGACGCTCCAGGGCACCACGATCACGGCGCTCTCGAGCCAGGCGCCCGGCCTGTGCGCGCAGGCGGAGCAAGCGCTGCAGGTCTCGCAGCTGGTCCCCGTGGAGCCGGGCGACGAGACCTCCTCCGCCTCGCCGCCCGGCCTGACGCCCGCCTCGCTGCTGCGCGACCTGACCGGCGACGGGCAGCTGGAGCTGATCGTGGCCCGGCAGGGCGACATCGCGGAGGGCATCTTCGTGTTCTCCGCCTCCGGGAGCGCGGCGATGGCGTCCACGCTCTACTCGAGCACGCGCCTCGGGAGCGCGTCGGCGCACCCCCTGGCGATCCGCCTGCAAGACCGCGACGCCGCGCTGGTATTCCTCGGCGCGGCCGCCGCGCCGGGCGGCATGGACGGCGGCGGCATGGACGGCGGCGGCATGGACGGCGGCGGCATGGACGGCGGCGGCATGGACGGCGGCGGCATGGACGGCGGCGGCAGCGCCGGCCGCGTCACCTTGATCTCGGACCCGAGCAGCAAGCCGCAGACGTTCCCCGAGCAGATCCCGGTGGTGCCTGCCGAGATCGTCGCCGCGGCCGCCGCCGATCTCGACGAGGGCGCCGCCGGGGATTGCGCGCGCTGCGACGAGGTGATCGTGGCGCAGCGGGGCGACGATCGCCTCCGGGTCTACGGCGTGCGCGGCCCCGAGGGCGCGCGTGCGCTCGCGATCCTGCCCGAGATCACGCTCGACGGCGGCGCGAGGATCCGCGAGCGCAACGCCTCGCTCGCCGTGCTCGACCAGAACGGCGACGGCGCGCTCGATGTCGTCGTCAACGCCGACGACGGCAAGCTCCACATCGCCTACGGCCTCGGCGACGGGAGATTCCACTCGGCGGAAGCCCTGCCGTCGTCCGGCGCGCCGGACCAGCACACGAGCGCGCTCGCGATCCCGGACGCGGGCGAGCTCGCCCACGCGGACAACATCTTCCTCGCCGGCGATTTCGACGCGTCCCTCCCCGGGGCCGAGCTCGTGCCGCTGCCGTGCCGTGGCGCGCCGTTCGCGTCGCCGATCTGCGATGCCGTCACCTGGTGCAACGCGGTCGCCGCCGACGTCAACGCCGACGGTCACCTCGACATCGTCGCGTCCACGGCGGAGCTCCCCGACCTCACCGTGTACAGCGGCGCCTCCGACGGCACCTTCCACCCGTCGCTCGTCCCGACGCAGTGCCCGCCCCGCTCCCTCGCCGTCGCCGATGTCGACGGCGACCGGGTGAACGACATCGCCTACTTCGATCAGCGGGCGCAGTCGTCCACGGAGCGCTTCCCGGCGCTCGACGTCGCCTACGGCAACGCCTTCGCCGCGCCCTCCGCGCCGGCCGGGCACGCCCGCCTCGACATGGCCCGCGGCCTCATCGCGGGGCGGTTCCTCCCGGACGGCGAGGGCGCCCAGCTCTTCGCGCTCCGGGAGCTCCCGCGGCCCGAGGAGCAGGGGTCGCAGGACAGCGCCCTCGCGTTCGTCGAGGGGGGCCGTTACCGCCTCCTGCGCGCGCCGTTCTACTTCGCGCCGCCTCCCCAGGAGCCGCGCGCCGTCCTGCCCGTGCGCCTCCTCGCCGTCGCCGCCGGCAGCTTCGCGGCCGGGCCGAGCCTCGCCGCGATCACCCAGCACCGCGACCTCGCGACGAACGCGCCCCGCGCGGGCAGCGAGCAGCTCTGGCTGATCACCGTCACGCCGGAAGGGGACAACCTGCTCGCGACGTCGTCCGGCCTGCCCGGCGAGCTCGCGCTGCCGTGCGACGCTTGCGTGCTCGTGCCGGTCGACACCGACAACGACGGCCGCGACGAGCTCTTGCGCCTCGGCGGCGGAGAGCTCGCCGTCTACGGGGAAACGGACGGGAAGCTGGTCGAGCGGGGCGCGCCGGAGAAGACGCGGTGCACCTTCCGGGCGACCGACGAGGACGCCGACCCGCCGGAGGACGCGCCGCGCCCGCTGCCGAAGTACACGCCGCGTCCGCTCGTGGCCGATCTGGACGGCGACGGCTGGCAGGACGTCGTCGCCCGCGCGGCGACGGGCGAGCTGGTCGCCCTGTGGGGCCGCGGAGACGGCGGCTTCGACGAGGCGGTCCTCGCCCGCCCCGGCCAGCCGGGCTCCGAGGGCGAGCTGGCCTGCGCCGGCGAGCAGGTCGGCGCCGGCCTCTCCGCGGCGCTGATCAACGCCGACGCCGACGCCGCGCTCGAGGTGGTCGTGGCCGGGCCCGGGCGGCTCGAGCTGCACGACCTCGACGCCGGCGCGCGGTCGCTGCGGCAGCTCGACGTCTCCTTCCCCGAAGGCGCCGCGCCGCCGGCCGACAGCGACTTCGTCGCCGTGGGCGCGGGCGATTTCGACGGCGATGGCGTCGGCGACGTCGCCATCCACCAGAGCGCCACGTTCTTCCAGGTGCTCCGCGGAAAGCCGGTGCTGGAGTGATGGCGACGGCGCGTCCCCTGGTGCTCTGGGCTGCGTTGAGCCTCGCCCTGTCGCCCGCCGCGGCCTCGGCCGACGCGCGCGGCGCCCGGCCGACGCCCGAGCAGGTCGCCCGGGCGGAGAACTTCTTCAGCGCCGGCGCGCAGGCGTACGACGCGGGTCAGTACCAGGTCGCCGCGGAGGCGTTCCTCGAGGCGCACGAGCTCGTGCCGAGCCCGTCGCTGCTGTTCTCGGCGGCGCAGGCCTACCGGCGGCAGTACCTCACCGCGCCGGCGCCCGACGCGCTGCGCCGTGCGATCGCCCTCTACCGCGAGTACCTGCGCGCGGATCCGGCCGCGAAGCGCCGCGAGGAGGCGGTCGACGCGCTGGCGTCGCTCGTCCCGCTCGAGGCGCGGCTCGGCCTCGCGGGCCTGCCGGGAGGCAGCGGGGAGGGTGCGGCCGCCGGCGAGGGCGGCGCGGTCGCCGGCGGGGGCGCGCTCGCCGGCGGCGGCGCGGCTGCCGGCGAGGGTGGCTCCGCGGGTGCTTCCTCGCCGGGGAGGCAGGCCACGGGCGGGACGCGGCTCTTGCTGTCGTCGCCGGCCGAAGGCGCCAGCGTCTCGGTGGACGGCCAGCCGTTCGTCCCGGCGCCGCTCGTGGCGCCGGTCGCGCCTGGCCCGCACCGCGTGCGGGTGCGCGCGGCGGGGCACTACGACGAGGAGCTCACGCTCGTCGCGGTCGCCGGCGAGCTGATGCCGCAGCACGTCGTGCTGCGGCCGAAGCCGGCGATGCTGCAGGTGACCGGGACCAGCGGCGCGGCCATCGCCATCGACGGCCAGGTGCGGGCGACGGTGCCCACGGCCGCCGCGATCGCGGTGGCTCCGGGCGCCCACGTCGTGGAGGTCTCGCTGGCGGGGCACGCGCCGTACCGCCGGGAGATCCAGGTGAGTCACGAGCAAGCGATCCGGATCGACGCCGACCTCCGCAAGACGCCGCAGCGCATCGCCGCGTGGGCGGTGCTCGGCGTGGGGGCGGCGGGCGCGGTCGCGACCGGAACGCTCGCGGGCTTCGCCCTGGCGAGCCAGAGCGAGGCCGTCGACCTGCGGGACAAGAAGGACGCGCGGTCGCTCTCGCCGGACGAGCGGGACCGCTACAACGACGCGGTGGAAGCGCGCGGCCGCCTCGCCGGGGCCGCGGCGGTCGCCGGCGGGGTGACGTTCCTGGCCTTCGCCGTGGGGCTCCGGCTCTACCTGTTCGACGAGCCGAAGAGCGCCGGCGCGCCCGCCCCGCCGCCACGCAAGGCCCCGGAGGCCGAGGCCGAGTTCACGGTGGGCCTGCTGTCGGCGGGCGTGCGGGGGCGGTTCTGAGCGCGGGGAGCGCGCCTGCCGCGGTAGATACCGTGGAGGGCCTCTCCTCACTGGAGCGGGTTAGACCCGCCTGAGACGAGCAGAATTTCGAACCGCCAAGGACGCCAAGGCGCCAAGAGCGCCAAGATATTTCTTTTTCTTGGCGTCCTTGGCGTCCTTGGCGCCTTGGCGTCCTTGGCCGTTGCCCTCTCTCGAGCGTGTGCCCCGGCGCCGCGATAAGCCCGGAAGAGGGCGAATGAAGGCCCCGCCGAGCGCGCTCGTCGTCGGGGCCTCCGCTGGCGTCACGTCAGCGCGGGAGCCGGCGGAGGCCCGGCGTCACTTGCCGTAGGTCACGCGCCACACGGTGTTGCTCTGGTCGTCGGTGACCAGCAGCGCTCCGTCCTTGGCCACCGCCACGCCGACCGGGCGCCCCCACACGTCGCCGTTCTTGGCCACGAAGCCGGTCATGAAGTCCTCGTAGTGGCCGGCGGCCTTGCCGTTCTCGACCGGGATGTGCACCACCTTGTAGCCGGTGCGCCGCGAGCGGTTCCACGAGCCGTGCTGCGCGGCGAAGATGTGGCCCCGGTACTCGGCCGGGAACTGCTGGCCCGTGTAGAAGGCGAGATCGAGCGAGGCCGAGTGCGACTGGATCAGCACGTCGGGCACGATGACCTTGTCCTTCAGCTCGGGGTGTTTGCCCTCGTGGCGCGGGTCCTGGTTCGGTCCGAGGTAATACCAGGGCCAGCCGTAAAAGCCGCCCTCCTGGACGCGCGTCACGTAATCGGGCACCAGGTTGTCGCCCAGCTCGTCGCGCTCGTTCACGCTGGTCCAGAGCACGCCGGTCGACGGCTCGATGGCGAGGCCGACCGGGTTGCGGATGCCGGAGGCGTAGAGCGCCTCGTTCTTGCCGTCCGGCGTGAAGGCCAGGATGCAGGCGCGGCGCACCTCGTCCTCGTCGTCATCGACGTTGGATTTGGAGCCCACCGAGACGAACATCCGCTGGTTGTCTTTGCTGAACTCGATGTCGCGGGTCCAGTGGCCGCCGCCGCCCACCGTCTCCTTGCCGGAGGGGATGTTGGTCACCAGCGGCTCGGCCGGGCCACTCGCCTTGGTGTCGCCCGGCTTGTACGGGAAACGCACCACGCTGTCGGTGTTGGCGATGTAGACGTGCGTCGGCGCGTCGGTGCCTGTCGGATAGAACGCGAGGCCGAAGGGGTGTTTCAGGTCCTCGACGTAGGTGCTGCGGAGCTCGGGCTTGCCGTCGCCGTCGGCGTCGCGGAAGACCTGCACCCGGTCCGCCCCGCTCTCCACCACGAAGATGTCGCCGTTCGGCGCGACCTGCACGACGCGGGGCTCGTCAAGGCCGGTGGCGAGCTCGTTGACGGCGAATCCCGACGGCACTTTCGGGAACACGCCGGCTGGACGATCGGTCTTGGTGGAGCGGTTGACCACCGACTCGTCCTCGTTCGGCGGCGGGAGGTCAGCGGCGGTGATCTTGCGTTTGACGCCGGGGGCATCGGTGGTCCAGTCGCCGAGCGCGTCGGCGCCGGTGAGGATGACGTCCGTGCGCGCGGGCTGCGGCGTCACCTCGGCGCGTTTGGGAGAACACGCGGCGAGCGCGCCTGTGCCGAGGAGGAGCACCTGAGCAGCCCGATACCGGGCTCGACGGTAATCTGATCTTCGGTCGTCCATGGGACTTGGTTGCCATTCGGCACCGCCTTTGTCCACGGCTTCTTCGGATCCAATTCGACGACAACCGCTGGCTTCCGCTCCCGCGATGAACCGCTCTCGCGTGACTTCAGCGGAGCCCGAGCCGCTTCGCGAGGTGGTGCAGGTTGCTGCGGTGCATCCCGAGCGACCGCGCCGCGGCGGCCCAGTTGCCGTCGTGCTGCGCCACGGCCCTCCGGATGAGGTCCCGCTGGTAGGCGTCGACCTGCTCGTGCAGCGTCGCCCCCGCCGCGGGGGGCGCGCCCCTGCCGGCGCCCTCGGCGGCCTTGTCGTCGTGGGCCGCGGGCGGCGCCGGCGCCGGGGAGAACGTCCCGCCGAGGTGCGCCGGCTCCAGCACCACGGGCGCCCCGCGGGGCGCGCCGCGCGACGCCTGCAGCACCATGCGGAAGAGCGTGTTCTCGAGCTCGCGCACGTTGCCTGGCCAGGAGCCCTGGAGGAGCAGCTCGCGCGCCGCGGGCGCGATCCGCACCGGGCCGACGCCGAGCCGCGCGCGCGCCGCGTCGCAGAAATGGCCGGCGAGCAGCGGGATATCGCTCTTGCGGTCGCGCAGCGGCGGCACCGCCAGGCGATAGACGTTGAGCCGGTGGTAGAGGTCGGCCCGGAAGCGCCCTTCGGCCACCTCCTTCTCGATGTCGCGGTTCGTGGCCGCGAGGATGCGGACGTCGACGCGCAGCGCGCGGTCGGCGCCGACCCGCTGCACCTCGCCCTCTTGCAGCGCGCGCAGGAGCTTCGGCTGGATCGAGAGCGGCAGCTCGCCGACCTCGTCGAGGAAGAGCGTGCCCTTGTGGGCGACCTCGAGCTTGCCGGGGCGGTGCTGCTCCGCGCCGGTGAACGCGCCGCGCACGTGGCCGAACAGCTCGCTCTCGGCGACCGACTCGGGCAGGGCCGCGCAGTTCACGTGGAGGAGCGGCTCGCTCCGTCGCGCCGAGGCCGCGTGGACGGCGCGGGCGACGAGCTCCTTGCCGGCGCCGGTCTCGCCGGTGATGAGCACGGTGAGGTCCGAGGGCCCGACGAGCGCGATCTCGTCGCGGAGCTTCTGCATGGCCGGGCTCGTCCCGAGGAGGCCGGCGCCGCGGTCCCGCTCCGCGGCCCGCCGGAGGTCGTCGGCGACCAGGCCGGCCCGCTCGGCGCTGTGCTCTAGCGCGTCGATGAGCTGGCTCGTGCGCACCGCCGCGCCCGCGAGCGCGCCGAGCCACGAGAGCGTCTCCGCGTCGACGCCGTCGAAGGCGCGGGCGTCGAGCGCGTCGGCGGTGAGCAGCCCGATCAGCGCGCCCTCGACGCGCAGCGGGCAGCCGAGGCAGGCGTGGACATGCGCGAGCGAGGTGGCGTCCGACGCGAGCAGCCCGTCGAACGGGTCCGGCAGGTCGGAGTCTGGCGGGAACCGCACCGGCGCCGCGGCGTGGCAGAGGATGTCGAGCCGCGGGTGCTCCCGCGCGCGGAAGGTGCGCCCGAGCGCCTCGGGCGCGAGCCCGTGCGCCGCGAGCGGCACGAGCACGCCGTCCTCGTACCGCAGGAGGCAGGCCGCGTCGCACGGCACCACGTGCCGCACCGCCTCGAGCAGGCGCCGGTAGCGGTCCTCGGTCCCGAGCGAGGTCGTGAGATCGAGCGCGACCGAGAGCAGCGACATGAGGTTCGGCATGGGATCAGGAGAAAGGGCGCAGCGCAGCTCACTCTTTCGGCGGATGCCACCCGACGCTGACCCACGCCCTCCGCGACAGGACGAGCGAGGGGCGATTCAGGTGCAGCGCGATGACGGTGGCGCGTCCTGCGGGCGTGAGCCCGAGGATCCGCTCGCCCTCAGCCGCCCACGCGAAATGCTCTGCCCAGGTCTGTCGTCGCGGGTTGAACAGCCGTGTGACCTCGCCCGTCTCTGGGTCGAGGGCGGCCAGACGGTCGCTCTTGTGGCTGTTGCAGAGCGAGCACGCGAGCCAGAGGTTCTCTTCTTCGGTCCTGCCGCCGAGCGATTCAGGGACGATATGGTCGATCTCCATCGGCAGGCCAACCACCGCCTCCTGCGTTAGGCAATAGCCGCACCGGCGACGCGCCTGCTGCGCGATGAGCTCACGCAACGCCTTGGGGATGTATGTCCTGCTCACGCGGTGGTCAGCAAACAGGATATGTCGTGCCCACGTTGCTTGAGCAGCGCGGCGGCCTGGGCACGCACGAGCATCGCGCGCTCGTACTGGCGGGCGAGCGACGCGGCCTCCTGCTCCTCGGCCTCGGTGAGCCCCTCACGCTGGCGCTTCAGGTGCAGCTCCTCGAGCTGCTCCGCGGCGCGTGGGGGGAGGCGGCTGCGCGCGGCGTCCCACAAGCCGTCGTCATCCAGCGTCGCGAGCGGTGATACCGCTTCCGCAAGATCCGGCGAGAGCTCATCGGCCACCGGCATCGCCATCGTCACCACGTCCAGCAGCTCATCCTCGACGGTGCGTCGGGCCTGTTCGGCTCGCCTCTTGAGCTGTTGATAGAGCGGGTCGGGAAGTCGGAGGGTCACGCTCTGGGTCGCCACGGGTACCTCGCCTTCCTCCCCGTTCTACCACCTCCGGGATCGGCGGCCAGAAACGCAGATCGGACCCCGAAGCCACATGCCTCAGCCTGCGCGCGCGACGACGGGTGCGCCGACGGGCCGCGTGCCGTCGCTGGGCAACAGGCAACCGAGCAAGCGTGAGCCCGACCGCGCGAGGGGTGTGCGATGAGTGCGCCGCGCGATCGAGCGAGGCCAGCAATGTGCGACGACGGCGAGGCATGACGTTGCATAATCTACAACGAAGTTGTGATTTGTGCAACGTGGAGGTGTTGTAAAAATCGCATCAATGCGATAAAATTTAATAAAAACATGTGCTTGCGATCGAGGCACATCGCTTGCGTTGACCCCCAGCGTCGCCTCTGGAGACCCAGGGGCCGCGCCGCGGAGGCGCGGCCGCGCCTGGGCTCACGCGACCACGAGGTCGTTATGCCTTCCCTTCGACGACTCTGGCTGGCGCTGGCCGCCGTCATCACCGCTGGGTTCCTGATCCTGGGCTTCATGGGCCGGGAGGTCTACCGCAAGGCGCCCCCGATCCCGGAGCGGGTGCAGACGCCGTCCGGCAGGGTGCTGCTCACGAAGGACGATATCCTCGACGGGCAGCTGGTCTATCAAAGCATCGGCGGACAGCAGGTCGGCAGCGTCTGGGGGCACGGCGCTTACCAGGCGCCGGACTGGTCGGCCGACTGGCTCCACCGCGAGGCCGAGGCGCTCCTGTCGCGCTGGAGCGCGCGAGAGCACGGCGCGCCGTTCGCGGCGCTGAACGAGGAGGCGCAGGCCGCGCTCAAGGCGCGCCTCCGGCGGACCATGCGGGAGAGCGGGGTGGACCCGGCGACCGGGACGCTCACGATCTCCGAGGACCGCGCGCTCGCCGTCGCGGAGACGGCGGCGCACTACCGCGCGCTGTTCGGCGACGAGCCCGCCCTCGCGGCCCTGCGCGAGCGGTACGCGCTCCACACGGACGCCGTCCCCGACGAGGGCCGGCGCGACAAGCTCACCGCGTTCTTCTTCTGGACGGCGTGGGCCTGCGCCGCCGAGCGCCCGGGGACCGGCGCGAGCTACACCAACAACTGGCCCCACGAGCCGCTCATCGGCAACGTGCCCACCACCGCCAACGTGTTCTGGTCCGTCGTGAGCGTCGTCCTGCTGCTCGCCGGCATCGGCGCGCTCGTCTGGTACCACGCCTTCCGCCGCAGCGAAGAGCCGCACGTGGACGCGCCCGCGCGCGACCCGCTCGCGGGCTGGACGCTCACGCCGTCGATGCGGGCCGTCGGGAAGTACTGCGTCGTGGTCGTCGCGCTGCTCGTGCTCCAGGTCGCGCTCGGCGCACTGACCGCGCACTATACCGTGGAGGGACAGGCGTTCTTCGGGCTGCCGATCGCGGATTACCTGCCTTACGCGGTGACGCGCACCTGGCACGTCCAGCTCGGCGTCTTCTGGATCGCGACCGCCTTCCTCGCGGCCGGGCTGTTCCTCGCGCCGGCCGTCGGCGGGCGCGAGCCGAGGGGGCAGCGCCTCGGCGTGAACGTCCTCTTCGTGGCGCTCGTGCTCGTGGTCTTCGGCTCGCTCGCCGGAGAGTGGCTGTCCGTCAAGCAGACCTTTGCGCTCGAGACCTCGTTCTGGTTCGGACACCAGGGCTACGAGTACGTCGACCTCGGCCGCGCCTTCCAGATCGCCCTCTTCGGCGGCCTCGCGCTCTGGCTCTTCCTGATGCTGCGCGCGCTCTGGCCCGCGCTCTCGCGGCGCGACGCGAGCCGGCACATCGTGCTGCTCTTCACCGGCGCGACGGTGGCGATCGGGATGTTCTACGGCGTGGGGCTGTTCTACGGCGCGAAGACGCACCTGTCGGTCATGGAGTACTGGCGCTGGTGGGTCGTGCACCTCTGGGTCGAGGGGTTCATGGAGGTCTTCGCCACCGCGGCCATCGCCTTCCTGTTCTCGCGGTTCGGCCTCGTGCGCCCCGACAGCGCGGCCCGGGCGGCGCTGCTCTCGACGTGCATCTTCCTCGTCTCGGGCATCCCGGGCACCTTCCACCACCTCTACTTCAGCGGCACCCCCGTGTCGGCGATGGCCGTCGGCGCGAGCTTCAGCGCCCTCGAGGTCGTGCCGCTCGTGCTCGTCGGGATGGAAGCCTACGAGACCTCGCAGATGCAGCGCCGGGCCGGGTGGATGCAGGCGTATGCCTGGCCGATCAGGTTCTTCGTCGGCGTGGCCTTCTGGAACTTCGTGGGCGCGGGGCTGTTCGGCTTCCTCATCAACCCGCCCATCGCGCTCTATTACATGCAGGGCCTGAACACGACGCCGGTGCACGCGCACGCCGCCCTGTTCGGGGTGTACGGGCTGCTCTCGCTCGGGCTCGTGCTCGTGATGCTCCGCCGCCTGCGCCCCGACGCGGTGTGGAGCGAGGCGCGGCTCCGGGTCGCCTTCTGGGGCATGAACGGCGGGCTCGGGCTGATGATCCTGCTGAGCCTCCTGCCGATCGGGCTCGCGCAGGCGTGGGCCAGCGTCGAGCACGGGCTGTGGTACGCGCGGAGCGCGGAGTTCTTGCAGCAGCCGCTCCTGCAGGGGCTGCGGTGGATGCGGTTCGTCGGAGATAGCCTGTTCATCGCCGGCGTCGCGGCCTTCGCGTGGTTCGTCGCGGGGCTCTGGACCCGGCGCCCGGCCGGCGTGGTCTCGGCGCCGCCCCCGGCGGCCGTCGAGCCCGCGGGCGCGCCGGCCGCGCTGGCGAGCGGCGCGAACGCCGGCTGAACGGCGAGCGGCGCGAACGCCGGCTGAACGGCGAGCGGCGCGAACGCCGGCTGAACCGCCCGGCGTGAGCCGCGGAAGGCGGGAAGTCAGGTGGAAGAGCGGGTGCGCCGCCTTCCCGGCTTCCCGCCTCTCCGCTCGAGCGGCGGGGCGCGGGAGGCGGCCTTCTCCGGGCCGCGCGCGCCCCCGAACCCGCGCTGGCGCGGGGGCGCGGGATCCCGCAGCGCGGCGATGACGACTTCGCGGAAGCAGCGCGCGCCCTCGTCGAGGTGTGTCCTCTCGTGCCAGACGAGCTGGATCCGGAAGCTGAACCCCGGCATCGGCGGCTCGACGATTACGAGCGGGGCGAGGCGGAGGAGCACCTCGGCCATGCGGCGCGGCATGCCGGCGACGAGATCCGTGCTCGCGGCGGCGACCGCGGCGGCGGTGAAGCTCGGGACCGTCATGGCGATGTCGCGGTGCAGCCCGAGCGCCGCGAGCTGCTCGTGGGCAGCCCGGTTGCCGATGCCGCCCCGCCCGAGCGCGACGTGGATGTCGATGTGGCGCAGCGCATTGAACACCTCGCGCGTCATCGGGCGGCCGGCGCACGGGTGGCCGCGGCGGACCAGGAAGACGCTGTCCTGCTCGTAGAGGTCCGCGGCGTGGTGGCCGGGCGGGAGCGGGTGCGCGGGCGCGAGCGCCGCGTCGATGTCGCCGCCGGCGAGGCCCCCGGTCGCCTCGAGGTGGTCGACGCTCGCGACCCGGAGGACCGCGCGCGGCATCTCCGCCGCGAAGGCCCGCGCGAGCGCGGGCAAGCTGCAGATCTGGTCGACGTCGGAGCACGCGATCGCGAACGTGCGCGAGGTCGTCCGCGGGTCGAACGCGCGGTCCCCCTCGATGGCGCCGGCGATCTCGCCGAACGCCGCCCGGAGCCGGGGCGCGATCTGCTGGGCGCGGGGCGTCGGGACCAGGCCGCGCCCGCTCCGCACGACGAGCGGGTCGCCGAGCTGCGCGCGCAGCCGCGCGAGCGAGTTGCTCACCGCCGACGGCGTGACCCGGAGCCGCCGCGCCGCGCGCGCGGCGCTCCGCTCCTCGAGCACCGCGTGGAGCACGAGCAGGAGGTTGAGATCCAGCGCCGAGATGTTCACCAGCCGTGACGATTACCATCAGGAATCATCACTAGCAATGAATGCCAGTCGCGCCCACGCTGGCCCGGAGTCGAGCCCACGCGACGTGCGTGGCTCACGGGACGACAGGGCGGAGGTGGCGGGATGGCAGAGCGAGGCGTGCGGCGGGCGGTGGTGATCGGCGGGGGCATCGCGGGCCCGGTGCTCGGGATGTTCCTGCGGCGCATCGGCGTGGAAGTGACGGTCTTCGAGGCGCGCGCGGCGCCCGCGGAGCAGGAGGGCGCGTTCCTGGGGATCGCGCCGAACGGGATGAACGTGCTCGCCGAGCTGGGCGTCGCGGGCGCGGTGGAGGCGCGCGGCGCGCCGTGCGCGGGGATGCGGTTCGAGAACGCGCGCGGGCGGCGCGTCGGCGTGATCGACCAGCGGGACGCGGCGCGGCGGTTCGGCGCGGGGCTCGTCATGATCCGGCGCGGGGCGCTGCACGCCGCGCTCGCGGAGGAGGCGGCCCGGCGCGGCGTCGCGATCCGGTACGGCGCGCGGCTCGAGGACGTGGACGGCTCGGATCCGCGCGAGGTGGTCGCGCGGTTCCGCGGCGGCGGCGAGGCGCGCGGCGACGTGCTCATCGGGTGCGACGGGTTCCGCTCGCGCACGCGGGCGCGCGCGCTGCCCGGCGCGCCCGAGCCGGGGTACACCGGGCTCATCGACTTCGGCGGCTTCGCGCGCTGCCCCGGCGCGCCCATCGAGCCCGGCTGGAACGTGATGGTGTTCGGCCGGCGCGCGTTCTTCGGGGCGTTCGCGGCGCCGGGCGGCGAGGTGTGGTGGTTCCACAACAGCGGGGAGCCCGCGCCGGAGCCTGGCCGCGCCGCGCCACCCGAGGCGCACCGCGAGCGCATCCTCGCGCTGCACCAGGGCGATCCGGGCTGGATCGGGGACGTGGTGCGGGCGACGCCGGAGGTCCTCGGGCCGTGGCTGCTGCACGACATCCTGACGATGCCGCGCTGGCACGCCGGCCGGGTGTGCCTGATCGGGGACGCGGCGCACGCGGCGACGCCGCACGCGGGCCAGGGCGCCTCGCTCGCCATGGAGGACGGGATGCTCCTCGCGAGGTGCCTGCGGGACGAGCCCGAGCCGGAGCAGGCGTTCGCGGCGTTCGAGCGCCTCCGGCGGCCGCGCGTCGAGGCGATCGTCCGGCAGGCGCGCCGGCACGGCAGCAACAAGGCCGTCTCCGGGCCGGTGGCGGGGTGGCTCCGCGACCGGGCGCTGCCGCTGTTCCTGAGGATCGGCGCGGCCGCGCAGGCGCGCGTGCACGCGTACCGGATCGACTGGGAAGAGCGGGCTGCCTGAGGGCGGGGGCGCGGGGAGGGGAGGTGGGGAGAGGGGAGAGAGCTTGTCCGGAGGGGTGGAGGCGGCGAGTCATCATGGCGAGATGGCGCCCTGACACTCGCAATCTATCGAGGAGTCTGAGCTACAAGCGGGTTGAAGCCGCTTGAAACGAGCAGAAGTTCGAAACGCCAAGGCGCCAAGGACGCCAAGAACGCCAAGAACGCCAAGGAAAAGATGTTATTGGCGTCCTTGGCGGCTCATCTCTCTCTCGAACAACGCGACCGGTATTCTAGGAGAGCCTGCAATGGCCCCATCGACCAGCTGCCCGCTCGCGAACGCGGCGCTGGAGCGCCGCGGGAACGTGATCGCGGCTCATCTCCCGGGCGTGGGCTCGTTCCGGGATGCGCGAAGCCGCAGCAAGCTGAGCAGCTCGGCCAGGTCGACGAGCCCTTCGGCCTCGATGGCTTCGTCGGCCGACAGCTGTTCCCCGCGATCCTGCTTGTCGAGAAGCGCCTGCAGCCGGCGATCGACCCCCTCCGGGAGACGGAGCTGAGCGAGATCGGAGGGGAGCTCCACGTCGATGTGAACCGTCGCCGGGCCAGCCATGATCGAGCTCCTCGGGAACGTAGCAGGTACGGGGCCGGCGACCAGAGGACACACCGCTCCCGTCCGAAGTACCATCCGCGGCCGGTGACGTCCCCGTTCCTCGAGGCGCCCGAGTCGTCCTGGGTCGCGACCAACTCCCTCGCGTTCGCCCTGCGCGACCGCTTCCCGGTGAGCCCCGGCCACACGCTCGTCATCCCGCGCCGTGTCGTCTCGACCTGGTTCGACGCCAGCGCCGAAGAGCGGGCCGCCCTCTTCGAGCTCGTCGACGTCGTCAAGCGACAGCTCGACGAAGAATTCCGGCCGGACGGCTACAACCTCGGCATCAACGCCGGGGAGGCCGCCGGGCAGACCGTGATGCACCTGCACGTCCACGTGATCCCCCGCTTCCGCGGCGACGTGGACGACCCACGCGGCGGCGTGCGCCACGTGATCCCCGGTCGAGGGAACTACCTCGCCGCGAGGCCCGCTCCCCTCGCGACGGGCGGGACCGAAGATCCATTCCTGCGGCACATCGCCCCGATGTTCGCGCGCGCGACGGACGTCGCCGTCCTCTCGGCCTTCGTTCAGGAGAGCGGGCTGCGGGCGCTCGAGCGCCACGTGTTCGCGGCCCTGGCGCGCGGCGCGCGCGTCCGGCTCGTCACCGGCGATTACCTGCACATCACCCAGGCCAGGGCGCTCTTCACGCTGCTCGACTGGGCGGGCGGGAGCGCCGCGCTGAACACGGTCGACGGACATCGGGGCAGCTTCGAGGCGCGCGTGGTCGAGGTAGAGACGCTCCCCGGCGAGACCCGCTCGTTTCATCCGAAGTCGTGGCGCTTCGAGGGCCCGCGCTTCGGGGCCGCGTTCGTCGGGTCGAGCAACATCTCGCACGCCGCGCTTCGCACCGGCGTCGAGTGGAACCTCCGCGTGGACCGCCACCGTGATCCGGAGGCGTACCGGGCCGCCGCCGACGCGTTCGAGCGCTGGTGGTCGCGCGCCCTGCCGCTCACGGCCGAGTGGGTGGAGCGCTACGACCGCCGCGCCCGTCAGGCCTCCGCGGGGCTGCCGCCCGGCGAAGACGACGCCGAGCCGATCGCGCCGCTGCCGCCGCCGCATGCAGTCCAGCGCGAGGCGCTCGCGGCACTCCAGCGGAGCCGCGCGGAGGAGGGCCGCCGCCGCGCGCTCGTGGTGCTCGCCACGGGGCTCGGGAAGACGTACCTCGCCGCGCTCGACGTCGCCGCGTGGGCCGAGCGAGAGGGCCGCCTTCCGCGCGTGCTGCTGCTCGCCCACCGCGAGGAGCTCCTTTTCCAGGCGGCAAAGACGTTCCGCCGCCTGCTGGGCGACCGCGCGGCGCGCTTCAGCTGGTGCGCCGGGGACGCCGCCGAGCTCGACGGCGACGTGGTCTTCGCCTCCGTGCAGAAGCTGTCCCGCCCCGAGCACCTCGCGCGCCTCGCCCCCGGGCGCTTCGACTACGCGATCGTCGACGAGGTCCACCACGGCACCGCGCCGACCTACCGCGCCATCCTCGATCGCCTCGATCCGGGCTTCCTGCTCGGCCTGACCGCCACGCCTGAGCGCGCGGACGGCGCGGACGTCGCCGGGCTGTTCGACGATCACGTCGCCTACCGGGCGGACCTCGGCGAGGGCATCGAGCGGGGATTGCTCGTGCCGTTCGCGTATTTCGGCCTCAAGGAAGAGACCGATTATCAAAAGGTCACGTTCAAGAACCGCAGGTTCGATCCGGCAGAGCTGGAGAAGGCGATCGACAGCGATCGGCGCCTCGAGCAGATGTGGCGGGCGTGGCAGGAGCACCCAGGGGCGCGCACGCTCGTCTTTTGCTGCTCGATCCGGCATGCGCACCATGCTTGCGAGTTCTTCGCGAGACGAGGTGTGCGCATCGCGGCGGTCCACTCAGGGCCGGAGTCGGCGCCGCGCGAGGACGCGCTCGATGACCTCCTTGCAGGGAGGCTCGACGCGCTCTGCGCCGTCGACCTCTTCAACGAGGGCGTCGATGTCCCGGCCGTCGATCGCGTGGTGATGCTGCGTCCGACGGAGTCGCCGGTCGTTTTTCTCCAGCAGCTCGGCCGCGGGCTGCGCGTCGCGGACGGCAAGGCGCGCCTGACGGTGCTCGACTTCGTGGGCAATCACCGCGTGTTCCTCGACCGCGTGCGGACGCTCGTCTCGCTGGGGCCGGAGCCCTCCGATCTACGCGATTTCCTTGGAGGAGTCCGCACCGCGCGCCTGCCGTCGGGCTGCGCGGTGGAGCTCGATCTCGAGGCCAAGGATCTCCTGTTCAGCCTGCTCCCGGCGCGGGGGAAGAGCGAGGTGGAGCGCGTTTACCGCGACCTGCGCGACGCGCGCGGCGAGCGCCCCACCGCGGGCGAGCTCCACCGGATGGGTTACCGGCCTCGCACGCTGCGGTCGGCCCACGAGGGCTGGTTCGATTTCGTGGCCTCCGAGGGCGATCTGAGCCTGCCCGAGCGCCGGGTCCTCGGCGCCGCCGGCGCGTGGCTCCGGGAGCTGGAGACCACCCCGATGAGCAAGTGCTACAAGATGGTCACGCTCGAAGCGATGCTCGAGGCCGGCGCGCTCTTCGATGGCATCTCGATCGGGGAGCTCGCGCGGCGGAGCCACGCCCTCCTCGCCCGCTCCCCGGAGCTCTTCCGCGATCTCGACGACGTGGCCGTGCTCGGCGGGCACCGAACGTTCGATCCGCACCGGTTCGTGGGTTACTGGAAGATCAACCCCATCGCCGCGTGGACCGAGGGACCCGGACGGCGCTGGTTCGCGCTCGACGGCGACCGGTTCGTCTCGAAGCTCTCGTGTCCTCCGGGCGACGAAGAGGTGTTCGCCGCGATGACCCGGGAGCTCGTCGATTACCGGCTCGCCATGTACCGCGCGCGCCGCCGCGAGGAGGGCTCCGGCGCGTCGTTCACAGCCAAGGTGACCTGGAACCGGCGCGACCCCATCCTCAAGCTGCCCTCGCGGAGCGTGCGGAGCGATCTTCCCTCGGGGAACACGGATGTCCGGCTGCCAGGCGGTGAGGTGTGGCGCTTCCGCTTCATGAAGGAGTTCTGCAACGTCGCTCACCGCGTGGGCTCACAGCGCAACGAGCTCCCGGACCTCCTGCGCCGCTGGTTCGGCCCGGCGGCCGGTCGCCCCGGAACGGCGTTCCACGTTCGTTTCGTCCGCTCGCCCGACGGCCTCTGGATCGAACCGGAGAACCTCGACGGCGCCTCCATGGCGCCGCGAGTTGGGGTCGTCGCGTTCCCCGACCTGCGCGCCGCGGCCGGTGCCGCGGGCGCGCCGGCGGAGCTCTCGCCGGAGGCCGAGGTGGTGCGACTCCCGGCCGCGGCGCGCGGGGAGGGGATCTTCGCGGTGCGCGCGGCGGGCGACTCGATGGATGGCGGGAAGCGGCCCATCCGCGACGGCGACTGGCTGATCCTGCGGTTTGCCCGCGGCGCCCCGTACGATGCGCTCGACGGCAAGGTGGCTCTGGTGCAGATCCCCGATCGCGCGCTCGGGTTTGGCTACCAGATCAAGCGGATCGTGCGCGACGGGGCGCGGTGGCGGCTCCGGTCGGACAACCCTGAGGGGCCGGCGTTCGAGGCCACGGCCGAGACGGTGCCCATCGCGACATTGATCGACGTCGTCCGGCCCGAGGACATCGGGCCGAGCCCCGGCGAGCGCTTCGAGGACGACGAGGCCGCTGCGCGCGCGTTCGGCCTGGAGGGGCCGCCGCGGAGCGGCCGTGTCGGCGGGCACCTCTTCTTTTGCGTCGAGGTCCCTGGGGCCCTTGTGGCGCCGGACCGGATCCGGTGGCCGGTCCACGATCGCCGCCCGGGAGAGACCGCCTTCGTCCTCGCGCGGCCGCCTGGCGAATCGGCCTGGCGATACCTGGGCGTGGCCAGATATCTCGAGGGCGAGGGGCTCTGGGCCTGTCCGGGCAGCGACTATGCCGCGTACCGCGCCCTGGGAGCAGGCCGCAAGGTGTCCCGGTCGCTGCCTGACGGGGCTCGCGAGCGCGCGCTGGCGCTTGTGGAGGCGTTGCTCCGCCAGCCCGGCGCCGGGGCCTTTGTGGAGCGGGACGGCAAGCGTTGCCGCCTTATCGGTCGAGCGGAAGGGGGCGGGCTGCGCATCGACGGCGGCCCAGGCCGCTTCAAGGAACGGACCGTGTCGCTGGCTGACCTCGCCTGGGTCATGGTCGCCCGCGACGACGTCCGGAGGAACGGCGGGTTGCTTGACGAGCAACGGGTCAATCGGCTGCGTTACCTGGAGGGGACGCCGAAGGAGGCGACGCGGTGGATCGACACGGGGTGGGCGCTCTTGCTCGCGGCAGAAGGGGGTGCCGCGGGGGAGGAATGACGGCGTAACACGAGCCATCTCCCGTGCTGCGCGCTTTCGAGAGATCCAACGCGGCGAGTGCTGCGCCCTCAGTCCTTGTCGTCGGACTGGACGACGTTGTGAGGCACGCCCATGGCGACCGGGCCCATTCCCTTGCCCTTGAACCGGTTGTGCCACAGGCTCTGGCCGGCGAGCGAGAAACACTCGATCTCGCCCTGCTTCGCGACGAAGAGCCGGTGACCCTCCAAGAGGAGCGTGGCGCGCCCGAGCGCGACCGTCTTGGCTTGCCAGAGCAGCTCGCCCGTCGGGTAACGCAGGCAGGCGACGCTGGTGTAGGTCGCGGCGTAGATCACCTCGGGCGTGATCAGGAGCGCCGTCGAGGCGCCGCCCCCGGACTCCATCTTGTGTTCCCAGACCACCTGTCCGGTGACCGGATTCACGCCGAAGATCTGACCGACGAACGCCGCGACCACCACCGGCGCCGCCGCGGTCTCCCGATACTGGCTCATCTTTCTGCCTCCGGATCCCGACGGATTCCCAGCGCATATCAGCGCGACCGTACCGTCGCAAGAAACGCGCTTGCGCGGGGCGAGGGCCGCGGGGCACGCCGGGCCGCCTGCCCTCTGCCTTCGGCCTGACACGCGCGAACGTTCTAGCGTCTCCTCCCGCGGACGGCAGCGCCTCCCGGCCGCGGCAGCGCCTCTCGCGAGGGTTGACGCCGCGCGGGGGCCCCTGGACCCTCTCCGGTAGGCTCACCTCATGACGCATTCCTGGCTCTGGAGATGGCCGCTCTCGGACGTCGGCTACCGACGAGTGTACCTCGTACGCGCGAACCACGCGCCCGACGATCCAGCCAGGGTACATCTCGAGCCGGTCCCGCCCCTGTTCGCCTGGTCCGCCATCGATGCGTGGCGGAGCGAGGACGTCCAGGTCCTCCAGGACGTCTTCTGCGAGCTGACCCTCGGCAGCCGGTCGAGCCTGCACCTGCACGATGAGCGTGAGCTCCGCGAGAAGATCGGCGCCCGGCTGCGTCAGGCGCTGGAGCGCGGAGAGCTCGTCGCCTTGCGCGACACCCGCGCCCTGCCACCCGGCGCTTCCCGAGGTCCGGACGCGGAGACCCGGGCTCCACGCCACGAGCCGGCGGAGCCGCGGCCGCCTCGTGCCCCGGAGGCGACGACCGACCTGTCCTTCTACGAAATCGTGCTTCTGGACGAGCTCGAGGCCCCGATTCCCGGCGTGACCCTGCGGGTGAACACGCCGGCGGGGGAGGTCGTGCGGCGCACGGACTCGAGCGGACGCGTGCGCGTCGACGCGGCGCCTGCGGGCTGGGGGAGCGCCGCGATCAGCGGCGTCGACGAGCTCGCCAAGGCGCTCGCAGGCCGAGAGCGGCGCCCGCGCCGTGTTGCGCCGTTGCCGGAGGGCGACGCATGGCACGTGCGCCTCCCGAGCCGCTTCGGCGACGCCGTCAGCCTTCCGGACGCCGAGCCCCAGAAGCTCATGCTCGTGACGCGCGTCGATCTCGCGCACGTCGCCCAGCCGTCCCCGTGGCCCGCGCTGTCCCTGGTCGACGACCAGGACGGGCCATGGCAGCTCACGGTCGCCGAGGAGAAGGTGATGCTCGCGCTCCACGCCGTCGCGAGGGGGGCTCAGGCCGTCGTGCAGGCGGTGTTGCCGGAGCTCCCGCCGGCGCCGCGGCCGCCCGTAGCACCGCCGCCCGTACATGCCGGGCTGTGGATCGCGCCCGATGTCTACGTGGTCCAGAGCGGCGACACGCTGGAGCGGATCGCGTCGCGCTACCTCGGGGATGGAGCCCGCTGGGGGGAGATCTGGGCGCTCAACCGCGAACGTTACGCAGGGCGCTCGCCCGACGTGATCTTCCCCGGGGACACGTTCGTGATGCCGACCGAGGCGATCCCGGAGTGGGTCGCTTTGCCGACCAGCGCCGCGCCGCCGCCGGATGCGCCGGCGCCCGCCGCGCCGCCCCCGCCGGAGTGGTTCCGCGCGGCGGTGGACGCCCTCCACGAGGCGCTGTTCCAGGGACACCTGGATCCGGTATGGCGCTTCCTCGAGAGCATTCCGCTCGACCTGCCCGCGCTGCCCACGGACACTCCGCCGCCGTTCATCGAGGAGCTCGTCTATCGGTCGACGATGGTCGAGCTCGCGCTGGAGGGGCGGGTGGATCCCGTGTTCAAGGAGACGGAGCAGGTCTGATGCTGAAGCTGCGGGTCACGTGGCCGAACGCAGGGCATCCGCTGCTGCCGGAGTCGGGCGCCGACGTGCGCGTGGAGGTCGGGGGGGCGCCGCTGCCGCTCGCGGCGAGGTCCCAGGGCGTGCGCGAGTTCGACATCCCCGACGGGACGGGGCGGCTCGTCCTGAAGGCCACGTTCACGGCGTCGTTCGGCGCCGTCGGATCGGTGGGCCCGATGAGCCACCCCGTGCTCCAGGTGGAGCAGCCCTATGACGTCGTGGCCGGGGGAACGATGCTCGAAGCCGCGAACATCCCGGCTTACGTGAAGAGCCACCCGCTCGTCGACACGAAGGTGATGGCCAACGTGAACGGCGCCGCGCTGGCGCAGATCCGCACGGAGTTCGTGAACATCACGCCGTTCTGGATGGCGTACGCCGCCGAGGCGCCCGAGTACGCCGCCGATCACAAACCCGGCGAGACCGAGCTCGTCGCCCTCGGCCACACCGGCGGCAAGCCGCTCATCTGGTTCGCCACCGTCCCCGCGGCCTGCGCCGCGCCGCCCGCGCCCGGGATCGGCTGCCTCGTGTTCTTCCGGCCTCAGAGCTACACCTACTCCCGCGTCGACGATGCCCATCACGACATGTTCGGGCTCAACCGCCTTCTGCTGAAGCCGGTGGATGATCCGCGCGCCGAGATCTGGAAGCGCGACATGTTCCTCGCCGACCCCAGCAACAACAACTGGCCCTATGCATGGCTGCGCGCCGGCTTCGAAGACGCGCTCTCCCGGAGCGGGAAGCCCGTGGTCCTCCTTCACCCCTGGCCGAGCGGCTCCGATTTCGGCGCCGCGACCGGCGCCTCCCTGCCCGCCCTCGCCGGCGGCGCGATCAGGCTGCTCTGGGCGGAGCAGCGCCTCGCGAAGAACCGCGGTGGGATCCACCTCGGCCGCCTGGGGATCGCGGGCTACAGCGCCGGGGGGTTGTCGATGTGGGCCGCCCTCGCCAACAACAAGCAGCGCGTCTCGGAGGTGTACGCGTTCGATGCGCGGGGCACCCCCGCCAACGCGGGCGCCGCGATCCAGTGGTTCAACTCGCGGAGCGACACGGTGCTGCGGATGACCGGGGGCTACCAGCTCGCGGCCAACGACGGGATCCGCATCAGCATCGAGAAGCTCGCGGGCGGGCCCGCTCCGCGGGTCACCGCGACGCCGCCCAGCAAGAAGGCCTATGAAGCCGGCAGCAACCCGCTCTGGGATCATGTGGTCACCCAGCACCCGGAGCTTCGCGAGAGGGACGACTACTGGCATCAGTTCGCGGCGTTCGGCGGCTACGTGGCGATGCCCGGCCCCTTCGCGGTCACCTTTCTACAACAGTTCCTTCAGGACTCGCTGTTTTGAAGCGCGCCTTCGTTTCAGCCGCCTGCGCCGCGTTCGCGGCGGCGCTCGCGGGATATCAGCTGGGGTGCCATCGAGAGCGCCTGCCTCAAGGCAACGGCGCGACCGGCGCGCTGACCGCGTCGACCAGCGCGGCGACGCCGACAGCGGCGCCTGCTCCACCCGACGGCGGCGCGCCTGCGGCAGCCGAGGGCCTCGCCGATGTCGATGCCTCACGCCCGAACATCGCTGGATCTCCCGGCGCGGGGTCGCCGCCGCCGCCGGTCGCTGGCACGGCCTCGGCTTCGGCCGCCGGGGCGATCGCCGGTCCGGGGGCGGCGGTGGGCAGCGCGTTCGACCAGGAGGCCTGGCTGAAGGCGCGCGGCATCACGTGGCGCCCGGACGGGGCGTGCTGGTCGACCCTCGCCACGAACCCGCCGCAGCGCATCAACATGTGCACCTGCCGCAGCGCGCTCGCCCTCTCCGAGATTGAGCTGCTCGTGTGCTCGCGCGGGCGAGAGCAGGAGTCCGGAGCGGTGCCCTTCGTCACGCACACCGTCCTCTATACGCCGCGAGGCGGCGCGCTCCACGTGGTGCTCGACGTGCCGACCGGCGCAACGCTCGATGAATGCGCGCCGGGAAACCCGATCCCCTGCGCGGTGGCGCTCACGCTTCGGGTCGACGGCGACGCAATCCGCCTCGAGGAGGCGGCGGGGACGCCATCCGCGTGCGACGACCCGTGGATCGCTGGGAACAAACCCCTCCCGGTCGGCTCCCCCTGGGACGGCGCCTCTGCGCAGCAAGTGCGCGGCACGTACCGGCGTGTCTGTGGCTCGCGCGGCCGGTACACCTGGCAACGCGGCGCGCTCCGCCGCGCGCCGTGAGGCGCCGTCCGTGCGCTCAGGCGCGCCTGCGCCCCGGCGGGATCAGGTACCCGCAGCGCCGCGCGAACCACCGCAGCACGTCGAGCGACGACAGGATCCCGACGACCTTGCCGTCGTCCGAGACGATCGGCAGCCGGTGCACACCCTCGTACGCCATGAGCGCCGCCGCCTGCCGGATGCTCGCGCTCTCGTGCAGCTTCACCACGACCGGCGTCATCACGTCGGACGCGGTGATCTGCACGGGCTCGAGCACGCGCAGGCCCGGCTCGATCTCGAGCAGCGCGCCGTCGCCGAGCCGCGCCGTCACCCGCGCGGCCTCGGCGGTGTCGCCGCGCTCCTGCGCCGCCCGGAGCACGTCGGCCCGCGACACCATGCCCACCGGCTTGCCCGCCTCGTCGACCACCGGCATGCCGTTGATCCCGTGGCGGACGAGCAGGGCCACGATCTGGTCGAGATCGACGTCCGGCCGCACGCAGATCACGTTCCTCGTCATCACCTCCGCGAGCGGCGCCTCCGGATCCAGCGGCCGGTCCATGTCGCGCAGCAGCCCCCCGTCCTCCCGAGCCGCGCTCGCCGCGCTCCCGTCCGCGGCAGCCTGCCCGGGCTGGCAGACGACCGACGTGGCGCGCGCGCCCGCCTCGGCGTGCAGCGCATGGAAGCGCTGGCACGCCTGGCACTCGGTCAACGCAGCCGAACGCTCCTGCACGGGGCAGTACACGGTCGCCACCATCGACACCCCGCCGCCAGGGCCGACGATATGCGCGCTGCGGATCGGCTGGCGCGGCGTGGGATGCTCCCCATCGGTCATTTCAGAGCTCATGGACAACTGTCTCCGATCGCCCTTGGCTCTCTTGTCCGAGGCGCGTTGCCAGGGACAGAGCACCGGGCGTGCCACGCGCGAGATCCCGCGGTATGGCGTCTCCAGCGACTGCCGAGCTCGCAGCGCGCGGCGCTCCCGCCCCCGCCCACCACGCGCCGTTTGCGCGGCCGCGAAAGAGGTGCAGGTCGCCCGCGAGCGCCGCGCAGAGAGCCGGCCGGCCCGCGCGGGGGACGCTGGCGCGCCGCGTGGCACGCCGCGTGGCACGCCGCGTGCGAATGAGCGTGGGAAGCGCAGGGAGCGCAAGGGGACCCCCGGAGAGACGGTCTCGCACGCCGCGCGCGAAGGAGCGTGGGCGCGCAGGGAGCGCGAGGGGGACCCCTGGAGAGACGGTCTCGCAGCGAGGCCGAGGAGACTGCCATGTCGAGCACAACGAGCCGTTTCATCATCGTCGCCGGGATCGACTTCTCGGAGCTGAGCAACCGCGCGCTCGACCATGCGCTCGAGAGCGCCTGCCTGCGCGAGAACGCGGAGGTGCACGTCATCTACGTCGAGCCGGAGAGCTGGACCGGCGCCGGCCCGTCGAGCACGGCCGCCCCCGGCACCAAGACGGAGACGGCGCTCCAGCAGCTGCAGGAGCGCGCCGGCGAGCGCGTGCGCTTCATGGGTGGCAAGCTCGACAGCAGGCGGCTGAAGCGCGTCGTCGTCCACTTCCGTCGCGGCGCCCCGGCCGAGAACATTGCCCAGCTCGCCGCCGACCTCGACGCCGACCTCGTCGTCGTCGGCTCGCACGGACGCCGCGGGCTCGAGCGGCTCCTGCTCGGCTCGGTCGCCGAGCGCGTCTCCCGGCTGGCGCGTTGCCCCGTGTGGATCATCCGGCCGAAGGATCACGCGACCGCGGGACGGATCCCCGAGATCGAGCCGCCCTGCGTGGAGTGCACGCGGCGCCGGAACGAGACGGGCGGCGGAGAGCTCTGGTGTGTGCGCCACTCGGAGCGCCACCTCCGCCCGCACCGATACTCCTACGCCACGAACGGCGTCTATGCGTCGTCGAGCGCTGCGTATCAGGCGACGCCGGACATGACATGACATGACGCCGGCGTGCCGATCGTCGAACCGCCGCATTGACGATGCGCGCGGCGCGCGCGATAGAACGTCACGATGAAGTGGTGTCGCATCGCCCTGGCAGCCGGGGTGCTCTCGCTGTCGACCCCCGCGCCGGCGCAGCCGGTGAAGGTCTTCGTCCTCGCGGGTCAGTCGAACATGGTCGGTTACGGCGTCGGCGCGGAGCTCCCGGCCGAGCTGGAGAGCCAGCCCGACGTCTGGTACGACCATTACAACCCCGACGCGCGCGAGGGCGGCATCTACGCCGCGGCGACGAGCGACGATTGGGGGCCGCTCGAGCCGAAGGGTGAGGCGCACCGCTACGGGCCCGAGATCACCTTCGGCCGCGCGATGGCGGAGGCATACCCGCAGCACCGGATCGCGATCGTGAAGATGGCGCAGGGGGGCACGAACATCGTCGGGCACTGGGGGCGCGGGCTCGCGCCGGATCCCGAGGCGCTCTACAAATCGCAGCTCTACCACGCGCTGCTCGGCGCGCTGGACTCGGCGACGTACGCCGGCGACAACGCCCTCCTGTACCCCGGCGAGGCGACGCGGCTCGACCGCGCGCTCGCGCGGCTCCAGGCGGAGGGGCACGAGCACGAGATCGCCGGGCTCATCTGGATGCAGGGCGAGAACGAGGCCGCGTGGGCGGGCGGGCTCGACTACGGCGATACCCTGCGGGGCTTCATCACGGCGCTCCGCCAGGATCTCGGCCTGCCCGAGCTCCGCGTGGTCCTCGGCCGCGTCAGCGACAACCTCTATCCCGCGAACGGCGGGCCCGTCGCCGCCGGCCGGGAGATGTACATCGACGCCGTGCGCGCCGCGCAGGTGGAGATCGCCGAGGCGGACCCGCACATCGCGTGGGTCGACACGGACGACCTCACCCCGCGGCGGGCCGACGACACGTGGCATTTCGATTCCGCCTCGTACCAGCGCCTCGGCCGGCGCTTCGCCGACGCGTACCTCGCGCTCGCGGGCGAGGGGGGCTCGTCGAGCGCGTCGTCGGGCAACACCGGGGGCGGAGGCGCCGGCGGCGCGGACGCGGGGGGAGGCTCGGGAGGCGGCGCCGACGAGACGAGCAGCGCCGGGGGCGGGGGGGCGTCAGGTGACGGCGCCGGGAGCGGGAGCGCGGGAGCGGCAGGTGAGGGCGCCGGCGCCGGGAGCGGCGGCGCGGGCGGCGGGATCGGAGGCGTCGCGAGCGCAAGCACCGGCGCTGGCGCGGGCACCGTGGATCCGGGCAGCGTCGCGGCCGTCGCAGGCAACTGCGGCTGCAGGACCGCCGGCGGGCCATCCCGCGGGCCGACGGCCGCGCTGGCTGTGCTCGCGTTGCTGGTGCTGCGGCGCCGCCGGCGCTGAGCGCAGGGGGTGTGGTCAGCGCCGGGTCATCGTGAAGCGGCGCCGCCGGCGCTGAGCGCAGGGGGTGCGGTCAGCGCCAGGTCATCGTGAAGCGGCGCGCGACAGCGCGGCGCGTGAGGGGCCGGGCGCGGGGCAACCTGAGCCGCCCGGGGGGAGCGAAGGGCGCTGAGGCCGCCATTGCGGCTCCCCGGCCCTTCGTCGCCCCCACCCGCCGCGATCTCTATTCCGCTATCACGGCTCCTCAGGGGGAGTCCGGGAAGCAGACGCTCTCGCCGGTCTCTTCACCTTCCGCATCCAGCAGGCCGAAGCAGGCGTAGCCCTCGCGGCAGGGGGCCGTGTCGCTGCAGGACTCGAGGCACACGGCGATCTCGGGGTCTTCGAACACACCCACGATGCAGATGCCGCCGCCATAGCAGAGGCCGGTGTCGGAGCAGACGGCGGAGCAGTAGCCGTCAGGGAAGCCGTTGGTCTCGGTGAGGCACAGCCCGCCCTCACACGCGTCTGCTTCCGAGCAGGCGACGCCGTCGGCGCGCGCCGGGTCGAGGCAGTTCCCCTCGCCCGGGTTGCAGGTGCCGGTCGTCGGGCACTGCGCGTCGGTCTCGCACGCCGGCAGGCAGACCATCGTGCTGCCGTCTCCGAGGAGATCGGTGCACGCGTAGCCGTCGCGACAGGTGTCCGATTCGCTGCACGTATCGAGGCAGATGCCGTCGCCGTCCTCGGTGGTGGCGATGCATTCGCCGCCGCCGGCACAGGGGCCGGGCGCCGTGCACGCGCCTGAACAGTAGCCCGAAGGGAAGCCGCCGTCCTCGAACAGGCAAAGATCGCCTTCGCAGTCGCCGTCCGCCTCGCAAGCAGTACCGTCGACCCCCGGCTCACCGCCGCCAGCGCCGCCAGCGCCGCCAGCGCCGCCAGCGCCGCCCTCGCCGCCGCCGGTCGTGCTGCTGGTGGTGGTGTCACCGCCGCCGGTCGTGCTGCTGGTGGTGGTGGTGCCGCCGCCGGTCGTGCTGGTGGTGGTGGTGGTGGTGGTGGTGCCGCCGCCGCTGCCGCCGCCGCCGTCACCGCCGCCGCTGGTCGTGCTGCTGGTGGTGGTGGTGCCGCCGCCGGTCGTGCTGCTGGTGGTGGTGGTGGTGCCGCCGCCGCTGCCGCCGCCGCCATCACCGCCGCCGGTCGTGCTGCTGGTGGTGGTGCCGCCGCCGCTGCCGCCGCCGCCATCACCGCCGCCGGTGCCGCCGCCGCTGCCGCCGCCGCCATCACCGCCGCCCGTGGCGCCCGTGCCTCCGGTGCCGCCGGTGCCGCCGGTGCCGCCGTCACCGCCGCCGCCGGTGCCGGTCCCCGTGGTGCCGCTCGTCGTCGTGGTGCCGCCGCCCGCGCCGCCCTCGCCACCAGCGCCCCCGTTGCCAGGGGTCGTCGAGTCGTCGCCGCACGCCGCGGTCGTCAAGCCGAGCACAAGGAGACACACCAAAGATCGCATCTTCATCCGCCGCTCTCCAGCCAAGAAGGTCTGCTGACGCGTCGCCTGAACTCGGAGGTACGGCGCCGCGGCGCAACACGCGCCCGCCGCATCATCGGCCGAAACGAGAACAGATGCCAACGTATCTTTTGGATCCTCGGCTCTCCTGCGCGGGCCCGTCCGGAGATCTGCCGAGAATCCTGCGGATTTGCCCCCGACCGCCCTCGCCCCGGACCGGAACAGCGCAGCCTTTCGACGGGCGCCCGCGCGCGCCCCGATGCGCCCGGGCGCCCGGTTTTCGAGCCCACAAAGCGGCAGCAAGGCCCTTGTCTCTGCCCCGCGTGACGCGCGCGCTCGTCCTGGTTTCGTCCCTTCTTCACACGCACCTCGGGATCATCGACGACAACGTGCACGACCTCGTCTCGGCCGGTGCGCTCGAGCCCGCCGCGCGCCCCAGCGGGCTCTTCCTCGGATGCGGCTCCCTCGCGCAGCGCCGCGGCCTCAGCCGATCGCGAGACGGCGGCCGCGCGACCTCCGCTGAACGCCTGGTCGAGCGCTCTCGACAATTGACCGGCCGACTCCGGAAGTGGTAGGGGTAGCTGATTTCCTGGGGTTGAAATTTCCAGTCACATTTTAAACGAGAGATAGTCGAGCGCAGCGTGCGACTGAAGAGGGCTATTGGGGGCGTCCAGCGTCCAGTCATGGGGGATGTCGCCCTCACCGGTTTCGCAGCGGTGCCCGCGCGTCGGCAGGAGGATCTCTCGGTTCCGCTAGAGGATGAGGAGAGCACATGCGTGTCCGACACGTGATGATCACATTCGCTGTCGCCGGTCTGTTCGCCGCTTGCGCGAGCTCGGAGGGCTCGAGCGGCGGCGATCCCACCTACGCGACGGTCTGCCTGGCCCGCTGCGCCTGCGAGGAGTGCTCCGCGGACGATGAGGAGCGCTGCCAGGAAGAGCAGGACGCCGTCGAGGACACGGCCGAGCAGGAGAAATGCGAGGAGGAGCTCCTCGCGTACACCGAGTGCGTCCGCCTGGAGGGCCGGTGCGTGAACGGCCACCACGTGGCCGAGGTGTGCAATGTGCAGGCGGCGGCCCTGGCGGGCTGCCTCCGCCCGGACGAGGGCTGTCCCACCGCGGGCGACGGCATCTGCGACGAGGCGCAGGGCACCGGCCTGTGCCCGGCCGGGACCGATCCGGCCGACTGCCTCTCTTACTGCCCGTACACGGGCAACGGCAAGTGCGACGAGCCCGAGGGCAGCGGGCTCTGTCCGCCGGGCACCGACATCGAGGACTGCAAGCTCCCGCCGTGCGACTACACCGAAGACGGCGTGTGCGACGAGCCCGAGGGGACCGACCGGTGCGTGGACGGGACCGACGTCGTCGACTGCGCCGCCGCGCTCTGCGAGACGCAGAACAACGACGAGTGCGACGAGCCCGAGGGCACGGACACGTGCCCCGAGGGCACCGACGTCGCCGACTGCGCCGCCAGGACCTGCGCCCGGACGAACAACGGCGTGTGCGACGAGCCCGAGGGGACGGACCTGTGCGACGAGGGCACCGACGTCGCCGACTGCAACGGCGCCGCCATCTGCGACGTCCCCGACGTGTCGTGCGAGGAGTGCAACGATTGCGCGAACGCCGTGGGCTGCTCCGACGAGCTCGACGCCTGCGCCAACGACGACTTCTGCGGCTCGTTCGTGCAATGCATCGCCAGCTGCCGCGAAGACGACGACGCCTGCTTCCTGGATTGCGCCGATGCCTACCCGTCCGGCGCGGACCTCTACGCCGACTACGCGGACTGCGTGATGTGCGATGAATGCTACGTCGCGTGCGGCGGCGCGCTTTCGTGCTGATCCGCGGCTTATCCCAGCGCTGCGGAGGAGATGAACATGCTTGATCGACGAACCGTTCGTGCGCTCTCGGCTCGCGCCGCCCTCCTTGCGTCCCTGGCCGGCGCCGCGTCCTGCGGCGGCCTCTCGGCGGGCGACTACACGATCTACCGGATCGCCCTGGAGGAGCAGCGAGACGAGCCTGGCTGCTTCCCCAAGGACGAGTCGCCCCTGGCCGAGGCGTACGACTCCACGACGTTCCGGACCGGCCAGACCTTGATCCTCTACCTCGCGACCGACGACGACGCGATGCTCGACACCGGGGGGCTCGTGCTGAGGGGCAACACGGACGACGACCCGTACCGGTTCTCGGGCCAGGCGGAGGACGTCGAGTTCCCCTTCACCGACGACGTCGTCGACTCGGATCGCGACGGCATCGCGGATCGCCTCGATCCTTTCATCGACGCCGACAGGGACGGCAAGGACGACTCGGAGAAGGCGAAGGACTCCTCCGTCGACACCGACGGGGACAACGTGGATGACCGCGAGGACGACGATTTCGTCGACGCGGACAGCGACGGCGACGACGACAGGTACGGGCAGATCGTGAGCGACATGAGGACGATCGCCACGCTCAAGGTGAACATCGAGATGACGGTCGACGGATCGACGGTCAGCGGCGTCGTGCAGCAGACGTCCGAGCAGCGATGCGAGGGCAAGCTGTGCCCGCCCCGCCTCGACGCGCCGTGCGTCAGCGAGCAGCGGTTCCGCGGCGTCGAGATCGACGACGCGGATCTGGTCCTCGACAGCGGCTCACGGGCGCCGACGCCCTGACCGGCGCGGCCTTCAGCGGCGTGCGGCGTGCGGCGTGCGGCGTGCGGCGTGCGGTGTCAGCCGAGCCCGCGCCGCTTCTGGTAACATCGCTCCGTTGACGGAGCTCCCGCTCTCCCCAGCTGATCTCTCCGCGGTCCTCGCCCCGCTCCCGAGCGCCCGCCCGCTGCCCGCGCGCGCTTACTGGGACGAGGGCGTCTTCGCCTTCGATCAGGCCGAGATCTTCGGGCGATCGTGGCTGTGCGTCGGCCGCGAGGACGAGATCGCCCGCCCTGGAGAGTGGCTGCTCGCGCCGCTCACGCCGGCCGGGATCCTCGTCGTCCGCGGCGCGGACCTCGCGATCCGCGCGTTCCACAACGTCTGCCGCCACCGGGCGGCGACGCTGCTGGAGGGGGCCTGCGGCCGGCTCGCCCACCTCGAGTGCCCCTACCACGGCTGGACGTACGAGCTCTCCGGCGCGCTGCGCTCCGCGCCGCACGCGCCGCCGGGCTTCGACCGGGGCGCGCACGGGCTCTCGCACGTGCGCGCGGGCGTCCACCTCGGCTTCGTCTTCGTCGCGCTGGATCCGGGCGTCCCCGAGCTCGAGCGCGCGGTCGGCGAGGCGCCGCCCTGGCTGGCGCGCCCGGAGCTGCGCTCGCTCCGGCGCGGCAGGCGGGTGGAGTACGAGGTGGGCGCGAACTGGAAGCTCTGCGTGGAGAACTTCCAGGAGTCCCACCACTTTCCGCGCGTACACCCGGCGCTCGAGCGGCTCACCCCGTGCGACGACGCGACCTCGTGGGGCGGGGGCGGCGGGGGCGGCCCGTGGCTCGGCGGGGTCATGGAGCTCGCGCCCGGCGCCGAGACGGTGGCGACCGGCGCGGCGCGCGGGGCGCGGCCGCTCATCGTGCCCGAGGCGGAGCGGCGGCGCGTGCGCGACGCGATGCTCTTCCCCGGCCTGCTCACGAGCCTCCAGCCCGACTACCTGCTCACGTACCGGCTCACGCCGCGCGCGCCCGACCGGACGCTCGTCGTGGCCGACACGTACTTCCACCCGGCGGCGTTCGCGCCCGGCTTCGATCCAGGCGACGTGTTCGCCTTCTGGGACGGCGTGAACCGCGAAGATCGCGCGATCTGCGAGCGCCAGCAGCGCGGCGTGCGGTCCGCGGGGTACACGCCGTCGACCTACGCCATGGTGGAGGACGGGGTGCACGCCTTCGATCGCCTCGTCGCCCGCCGGTACCTCGCCGCCCTCGGCGCGGGGACGGCGTGAGCAAGCTCTGCGGCCTGTGGGGCCGCCCCTACATCGACCTGTCGCCGTGGATCGACACGTCCTGCTTCGCGGACCTCGATCGCGAGATCGTGCTGGGGCTCTGCCGGGTCGAGCCCTCGTACACCGGCGGCAGCCTGAAGTGGATGGGCGTGGTCGCCCCGTGGGTGCACGAGGACCCTTACGTCGACTACGGCCAGGTCATCGGCGGCTTCTCGCGCGAGGAGTTCCGCGACTTCGTCGCGCTGAGCGAGGATCCGTCCGCCTTCGACCTCGACCGGCACCGGGAGTACACGTTCGGGGACGAGACCGAACACCCGCTGACGCGCGCGCAGATGCTCTATCTGAAGTACCGCTACCGCGTCTATTTCCCCTGGAAGGTCTGCTATCACCTGCTCGAGAACGACCGCTGGGAGGACAAACACTCCGGCGCCGGCAAGGACTTCTCGGAGGAGGCGCGGGCGGTGTTCCCGCGCACGGTCGAGTTCATCCGCGGCCTGCCGTTCGTGGAGATCGGGCGCTGCGTGATCTTCGGCCTGGAGGCGAACGATCACGCGCCCGCGCACCGCGACACCGAGCCGGGGCGCGCGCTCGGGCCGGCGCAGTCGATCTCGTTCGCGCCGCGGGGCGACAAGCGCTTTTACCTGTGCGACCGGGACGGGGAGGAGCGCACCGTGGTGCGCGCGCCCATCTACTGGTTCAACGATATGGATTACCACGGCGTCGAGCCGGATCCGTTCTTTCGCTACTCGATCCGCGTGGACGGCGTGTTCGACCCGGCGTTCCTGCGCCGGCTCCAGCGGCTCCACCGGCGGTAGGCGCCGCCGGCCAGCCAGCGGCGCCGCTAGGCGTCGTCCGGATCGATGCCCATCTCCCGCAGCCGGGCCGCGAGGCGCTCGGCGCGGGTCTCGGCGGTCGCCGCGCGGGTCTCGGCGGTCGCCGCGCGGGTCTCGGCGGTCGCCGCGCGGGTCTCGGCGGTCGCCGCGCGCTCGGCTCCGGTCGGCACGACTCGCCCGTCCCGGGTGCACCAGCGCAGCCAGGCGCCGGAGGTCCCCTCGAACGAGCCCTCCCATTCGACGAGGCCGAGCCCCACGCTCTCGAACCACGGTCGCTCGACAGGCACGTAGAGGTCACCCCGCATCTCGAACGTGCGCAGCGTCGGATCGCCGAACTCGCGCAGAGGGTCGTACACCACGTAGTAGGGGATGTGCTGGCGCCGGTAGCGTCGGAGCTTCTCGTCGAGCTCGCCCCCCTCGCGGTTCGAGACGATCTCGATGACCACCTCGGGCGTCTTGCCGAACCGCCACACGAAATAGGAGCGGTTCTTTTTCTCGGAGAAGTCCTCCGGGAGGGTCACGTCGAGGCTGAGCATCACGTCCGGCACGATGGGCGGCTCGGTCGGGCTCACGAAGAGGCCGACGTTCGCGAGCGCCGCGAACGGGCGCGAGCCTTGGCCTTCCTCCGGCGGAGGTCCCGACCAGGAGCTGTACAAGGGCTCGGTGAGAAGGCGCTGCTGCTTCTCGGAAAGGATGCTGTCCACGGGGGTGTCGTCCTCCGTTACGAGCCCTGAGACGTCGGGGTCGTCGACGTCATAGGCCGTCTGGGCCGGGGCGTGCGTCGCAGGTGCCATGAGGAAACCATTTTCTGTCGAGCGGCTGCCGTCAAGCGGGTCGCGCGCGGTTCGTCAGGCCGCGCGCCCACGGCGAGCTCGCCCGCACCGCTCCCGCACCGTTCCGCACCATTTTCGGCACGATTACGGAGCGAGGGCGAGCGCAGTCCACTGCTGCCAGGGGCGGACCTCGCGGCGCCGAGGCTCGGGCAGCCGCGGCGCTCGCCCGCCCCGTCGGCGAGGGCGCCCGTGCTCAGCCCCGATCGCCAGGTCGGAGAGCGCGTCCTCCACGCGCACTGCGCCCACGTGCGGGGACTGAGATGTTGCGCCGCGTCAAACTAAGGAGAAGCCTTATTGGCCAGGCGCATGTCAGGTGATCTGCGCAACAGCTCGCAGCATGGCAGTTAGCGCGCCCCCAATCGGACACGTGTGCAGAGCGGCGGTTCCTCCACACAGCCTCGCTCTCTTCATCTCGTGACACACAGCGGCTGCCGCTGGCCTCCGCGGCGGCGAAGCGCGCGAAACGTCCGCCGACAGCGAACCAGGGCTGGATGACGCGCTGGAATACGCGTTAACTTGAGAGGCTCGTGTCTCGACGCTGAAGGCAGCCCTTTCGAGGAGGAAGCATCCATGAAAACGAGGTCTTTCATCGTGTCTTTCGTGGCGGCCCTTTCATGTCTCGGCGCGGGGGGCGAGGCGCGCGCGCTCGTGTCTCAGCCGTCGAGCGGCGCGTGGCCCCGCAGCCTGCAGCCCGCCGCGCCGGAGTCGGTGGGCATGAGCAGCGCCGCGCTCCACGACGCGGTCGCGGCGCTGGAGGAGGCCGTCGTCGAGGGCGACATCCAGGGCGCGGTCCTGCTCGTCGCCCGGCGCGGCCGGATCGTGCTCCACGAGGCGCTCGGGGAGCGGGACGGCTTCAACGAGCAATGGCCGGACATGCCCTCGCCGCCCATGCCCCGCGACGGGATCTTCGATCTCGAGTCCATGACGAAGCCGTTCACCGTCTTCCTGGCGCTCCGAATGCAGGAGTCCGGACACTTCCCGGGCTTCCGCATCGACGACCGGGTGGCGTCCTATTTCCCGGAGTTCGCGGACCCGTCGAACCCGGCCAAGAGCCTCGTGACCGTGAGGGATCTGATGCGTTACGCGTCGGGAGAGGACGTCGACGCCGGCGGCGTCCTCGGCGCGAGCGACCGATGGCACACGATGCTCACCGCCCCGCTGCTCTACACGCCGAGCCAGAAGGTGCTCTACAGCGACCTCGGGTACCGCATCCTCGGCCACGTGCTGGAGAAGGTCGGCGGCGGCTCGCTCCAGAGCCTGATGCAGGCCTACATCTTCGATCCGCTCGAGATGTCGAGCACCAGCTACCGGCCGAAGCTCACCATGCCGCGGAAGCACGACCGCTTCGTCGGCACGGCGTGGTCGAGCGTGCGCGGCCGCTACCTGCGGGGCGAGGTCCAGGACGAGACCGACTACGACATCGAGGAGAACACGGGCACGTGCGCGCACGACCAGCTCACCGGGTGCGACGGCCTGTTCTCGACCGCGCGCGACCTGGCGACGTTCGCGCAGGTGCTGCTCAACCGGGGCGTCCACGTCCGGGGCCTGGACGTGCTCTGCAGCCCGCTCGTCGCCGTCTGCCCGGGCGAGCGGCTGCTGTCGCGGTCGTCGGTGGCCAGCATGACGACGCTCCAGACAGGCAACCTCGGGCTCCCGATGCCGGCCGCGACGTTCGCCCAGAACCTCTTCTACTCGGGCAAGGGGTACGGGTGGGAGCTGTACGACCGGGGCGCGTGGCCCGGCGGCGATCACACCTCGACCGCCGCCTACAGCAAGACCGGCGGCGCCGGGACGCTCATGGTGATCGACCCCGATCCGGCGCGAGATCTCATGATCATCCTGCTCACGAACCACGGGCTGCCGAAGCACGAGCACCTCGGGATCGACGCGGATCAGATGCTCTACTGGGACGAGTTCGACGCGATGATCGAGGCCATCCGGGCGGAGGAGGTCAGCGACGCGGTGAGCCTGTCGCTGATGGACGTGCCATAACGCGGTCCTAGCGGATCAGCGCCGGCGCGCTCAGCGCGGTCGCGTCCGTCATGCCGGCCTGGACGCGCGTGTAGATGCCGCACGCCTCCCCGGCGACGAGGTAGACGCCGTAATTGACGGACTCGCGCCGCTCGTCCTCCAGCGCGGCGAAGTACCGCTGCGCGATCCAGCGCCCCTCCCGGGCCTTGGCCAGCGAGGCGCGCCAGATGTCGTCCGTGGCGTGGCGCCCGAGGATCACCTCCTCGCCCTCGGCGCCATAATCGCTCTTCAGGACCCACTCCTCGCGCTGGGCGAGCAGCATCTCGGCGTGCAGCGTCTCCAGCCGCGACGTCACCGGGACGTAGCGCTCGATCGCCGCCTGCGCGCGCGGCGAGAAGCGGTGGAGGTGCTCCCACATGAACGCCATCGAGCGCTTGTTCTGCGGCAGCACCGAGCCGAGCGGGTTCACGATCGCCGCGCGGCCGTCGGCGAACGCCGAGAGCACCGCGCCGAGCGGGCCGACGAGCGGCTCCGCGTCGGGGATCTCCTCGTCGGTCCACACGCTCGAGCGCTCCCCCCACCAGTCCGTCTTGTAGTGGCGGAGCAGGATCGAGAAGGGGATGTCGAAGAGCGACAGGCCGCGATCGTCGTGGCCGAGGTTGTACGGCGAGCCGAGGACGACCGTGTAGCCGCGCTCCTCGAGCCAGCGCTGGTAGAGGCGGATCACCGAGAGATCCTCGGTGAACTCGGTGGGATAGACGAAGCCGAGGCGCCGCGTCGCGGCCTCGCCGAGGATCGCGCGGGCGACCTCCTCCACCATGGCGCAGAACCGGGCGCCGAGCTCGCCGTTGGGGTCCCGCGCCCCCGGGTGCGCCGGCGCGGCGAGCGCGCTGAGGACGACCGCCTCCGCCTCGCCCGTCGGCGTGTCGCAGTTCAGCTCGGCGATCGCGGGGCCCTCGGCCGTGAGGAAGACGTCGGCCCGGGCGATGCCGTGCCACACCGGCTGCGACGAGAGCCACATCGCCTTCTGGCACGGCGTCATGCAGAAGAAGCCGTCGAGCAAGGCCGGCTCGTCCGCGACCAGGAGGCAAAGCTCGTTGTAGACCGCCGCGACCTCCTCGGCGGCACGGTAGAGCGCGCGCTGCTCGGCCTCGGTGACGAACACCGGCTCCTCGCGGAAGCGCGGCGCGCCGTCGATCCAGGGGTCGGTGATGAGGCCCGTCTCGACGATCCTCGCGGCGAACGTGTCGTAGGCGCGGGCGGCGTCGCTCATAACAGGCGCGCGATGGCGATCGCGGTCGCGAGGTAGGTCGCCGCCTCGAGGGCGCCCATGCCCTCGTTCCGGTCGGCGGCGATGCCGGCATCGAGGCGGCCGCCGCGCAGCGAGAGCGGCGCGCCGAGCAGCAAGCTCTGCACGAGCAGCTGCCGGACCGGGTAGAGCGCGAAGAGGTAGAGCAGCACGCCGCCGTAGCCCTTCAGCGAGATGAAGAGGCCCTCGAAATCGCCCTCGAGCGCCCGCGCAATGACGATCGCCACCGCGATCGACGCGCCGGAGTAGCTGAGCGCCGCGGCGAGGTTCTCGCCCTGGATCTGCTCGGCGTCGTCGTACGTGGTGAGCGCCCGGAAGAGCAGGATGAACACGTGCAGCGTGACCTGCGCGAGCAGGAAGAAGCCGAGCGACAGGGCGAGATCGCCGAGATCCCGGCCCGCGATGGCGCGCGAGGTGATGAGGCCCGTCGCGACGTAGTGCGCCCCGGCCGCGACGCCCGCGGCGGCGTTGCCCCGCTCGATCTCGGCAGGGAGCCGGGACCGGAGCAGGAGCCGAATCCCGAGGTGGCCGGTCACCATCACGAGGAGCAGGCCCACGGCGGCGAAGGCGCCCACCCAGAGGACGTCGCGCGCGAAGCCGGAGCCGTCGAGGCAGTTCTTGACGGCGTTCGCGGCGACGAGGAACACCGCGAGGACCTGGCCCACCGTGAGCAGCCGGCGTGCGGCGTTGCTCTCCGTGAGGTCGCGGGCGACCGTGTGCGCCGGCGAGAAGATCCGCTGCCCGATGCGCAGCAGGGCGAGCAGAGCGAGCGTGGTGCCCAGCCCGAACCCCATCACGTAGGACAGCTCCATGGCCGCACGCTACAGAACGCGCCGCGGCCTCACAAGCCCCCTGCGCGGGGGCGGCGTCGTAGCACGCGGCGGGACTCGGGGGCTCGGAGGCGCGCGGACAGGCGCGGGCGCCGACGACCCTTTCGGGGAGGCCCGCCCTTTGTGGTATGGGTAGACCGGCCGGTCGCGACGATCCGGCTCCTGCGACGGACCATGGCCGAACCTCCCCGCGACTCCGGCATCCAGGGCATCTTCGCGCGGCCCTACATCGATCTCGAGCCGTACCTCGATCTCGCCCCGCTCGGCGAGATCCACGAGGAGATCTGCCTCGGGCTCACGCAGGTGCCCATCGATTACACGGGCGGCAGCCACCGCGCGATGGGCATTATGCCGCCGTCGCGGCTCGGCGAGGCGCTCGCCGATTACGGCGAGGTGATCCGCGGCCTCAGCGAGGCGGAGTTCCTCACGTTCCAGCGGCTCTCGGACGACCCGTCCGCCATCGACCCGTCCGCGCGCACAGCGCTGGAGTTCGGGGAGGAGCGCGACATCCCGCTCTCGCGGCGGCAGATGCTCTGGCTCAAGTTCCGCCACGGGGTCTACTTCCCCTGGAAGGTGTATGTCGAGCTGATCCCGAACCGCACTTGGAGCGAAAAGAGCCGGAGCGAAGGCAAGGACTTCACCCGGCTCGCGCGGTCGTTCTTCCCGAAGACGATCGCCTACGTGAAGAGCCTGCCGTTCGCCTCCATCGGGCGCTGCAACATCATGGGGCTCGAGGCGAACGACCACGGCACGGTGCACCGCGACGGGGAGGGGGATCAGCCCGAGCCGGATCACTTCATCACGCTCTGCCCGGCGGGCGACAAACGCCTCTTTCTGTGGGACGAGCGGGCGCGGCGCAAGACGGTCGTCGCCGGTCGGGCCTACTGGTTCAACGATCACGACTACCACGGCGTGGAGGCGGCCCCGTTCTTCCGGTACTCGCTGCGCGTCGACGGCGTCTTCACGCCGCAGTTCCTCGAGGCGCTTCGACGTGACGCGCGTGACGCGCGGGACGGGCGCGCCGCGGGAGAGGCCGGGGACGCCGGGCCGGCGCCCCGCGGCCGCGAGGAGGCCGCCGCGTGAGCAAGCTGGACGAGCCGTTCGAGCGGGCCGATCTCGTCGACAAGCCGGGGATCCACGGCGCGCGCTGGTGGCACGAGGGCCTCGCCGAGGCGCCGAAGGACGTCTCGCGGCGGCGGGCGATCGCGATCGCGCTCGGCGCCGCGGGCGTCGCGGGGCTCGGGGTGATGTTCGCGGCGGCCGCGGACGGGTGCTCCGGGGACGATCACGAGGTCGCGCGGAAGCGGGCGCTCGATCTGCAGCGGGACTTCGGCTGGAGCTTCGGCGCCGCCGCGGAGAGCGTGACGTTCAACGGCGAGTCGACCGCGCCGTTCGACCGCGCGGCGCTCGCGCGCATGGCCACGGACCTGCGCCCGGGCGACGAGGCCCTGCGCGCCTACTACGCGCCCGCCCTGTTCGAGGCGCCGTCGGCGCAGCCGAGGCTCGTCGCCGAGGAGGACCGGACGCCGATCACGCCGCTCCGCGACGTGCTCCGGCCGATCTTCACGCCGGCGATGGACCGCGCCTACCGCAGCGGCAAGGCGCTCGCGTCGCTGCTGCTCGGCGCCGGGACGGACGGCGGCGTCCGCCGGGACATCCTGGTCGTCGTGGATCTCGACGGCCCCGAGGCGGTGGCCTTCGCCGCCGGCGCGGCGTCCGCGTGCGATCCGGTGTTCGTCTTCGACAACTGGCCGCACCCGCGCGGCGTCGTCAAATCCCACCTGACGCTCGCCGCGGCGGCCTATTATCAGCCGCTCTTCGCCCGCCCGCCCGAGCGCCGCCGCGCGCCCATGATCGTGCTCGATCGGCAGCGGCTCTCGGCCTACACGGACGACGCCACGCAGTTCGACAACCGCTATGTCGCGAAGATGCCGTCCGCCGCGGCGCTCTCGGAGCTCGGCGTCCGCCGCGTGCTCTACGTCGCGCCCACGGAGTCCGACACGCTCGAGTCTCCCGATCTCAACGAGGATTTCGTGAGCTACCAGGGCCGGATGATCAACGTGAAGATGCTGGCCGCGACCGTCTTCGCCCCCGACCTCGGGATCCCGAAGCCCGCCGGCGACACCGGCGACTGGCCCGCTTATTACTACGGCGGCACCGCCGCGTCGCACGGCTGGTTCTGGGTGGATTATCCCTGGGAGCCGCCCCCGCCGCCGCGGCCTCCGCCCGTCGAGCCGCCCGTGCAGCGGCCGGGGAAGTGGTATGTGCCCGCGCTGCGCGCGACGCCGTTCTCCAGCACGACCCTCGGCGCGCCGCGCCCGATGCCGCCGGATTTCGGGACGGTGCCTGTCGTGGTGGCGCTGGGCACCGGCGTGATCCTCGGCGCGGCGCTCAGCCGGAGCGGCTCGTGGAACCGGGCTTCGGGGGGATACGGAGGCTGATCGTGGAGCACTCGATCTTCGCGATGGAAGTGTGCGCGCGCATGGATCCCGGGAGCCATCTCCACCGCACGCTCCTCGAGTCGGTCCAGGGCCGCTGCGAGCGGATGAGCCTGAACCAGAAGTGGCACCAGTACCGCCGCGCGCAGATGGCCCTGCTCTCCAGCCTGCACCTCGTCGAGAAGGGGTGCTGGGACTACTTCGACGACGACGCCCGGGCGCGCAAGGACTTCGCCATGTGGACCGGCGGCATGACCACGGAGGAGGGCGCGCGCAGGGCGCCGTCCGGGATGCCCGACGTCTACCGCGGCCAGCCGCGGTATCTGACGTTCACGATGGCGTTCCTGCTGGTCCAGGGGTCGCCGACGGATCGCATGCTCCACACGATCTGCAACATCCCGCAGGCGCGCCTGTGGCATCGCGACGTGTTCGGCCACCTCCTCCAGAACCTCGGGCACGTGAGCTTCGCCAGCGTCGCGTCGGACGTCATCTACCTGATCCCGCGCGACGACGGCTGGGGGCTCACGCCGGAGGACCTGCTGGACCCCAAGTTCCACTACCTGCGGCCGCTCGTCTGAGCGCCCGCGGGGGCCCGCTCAGAACCACGTCTCCCAGCGCCCGCTGTCGAGCTCGGCCGCGTGCACGGTGGCGGAGATGCGGTCGCGGCCGCCCGGGAAGGGCTGTATCTGGTGGAGGCGGTAGCTGTCGATGACGAGGGCGCCGCCGGGGCTGTACCTCGCGACGAGGCTCTGGGCGGAGCGCGCCTCGTCGTCCGCGTCGTCGCGCCCGTCGTACAGCACGTCCCACAGCTTGAGGCCGCCGTCCGCGTCGGGGAGCTCCAGCATCACGACCACGGTGATCGCGCGGAGCCGCCGGGCGAGGTGGTAGTCGGAGAGGCCTTCGGTGTCGAAATGGAGGACGCCGCCCTCGCGCGCGACCTTCTCCCCGGCGGGGAAGATGTGCACGCCCGGCCCGCAGAAGCCGCGCCGGGGCTGCGCGGGCGCGCCGGTGATCGCGGCGACGAGCTCGCGCATGCGGCGCTGGAGGCCGGGGAGGTAACGCTCCACGCGCGCGTCGGAGGCGGCCGCGTCGGCGAAATAACGCCGGGAGAGCCCCTGCTCCAGGTGCGTGTAGAAGGCGCGCCCGAGCGAGAACTGCTCGCCTCCGAAGTCGGGGGTCCACTCGGCGCGGGCGGCGTAGACCCCGGCGACGAGCGCCACGCGCTCCGCCTCGGAGAAGACGCGCGGCACCTCGAGGGCGAAGTGGCGGCGGAGGTGCGCGATCGGCGGGGCGGGGGAGGGCGCGGCCGGGGCGAGGCGCGGATCGATCCGCCGTACGGAGGCGCGGCGCGCTGTGGGCATGATCAAACGACCGTTACCATCGCCCGGGGCGCCCAGCCAACGGGGGACGAGCGGGCCCGCCGGCGCTTCCGGCGCCTCGGGTGCCTCGGGCGATGTCGCGCCGGGAGAGACAGCCGGAGAGACAGCCGGTTTTTCCGGCGCGCGCGTCGGGATCCGGGGTACGATGCCGCCGCGGGATCACCTCTTTGGAAGCGAGGACAGCGATGGTGTCGGGCAGGCGAGGCGAGAAGCGGCAAGAGCAGCAGGCGTTTGCGCTCAAGGGCACGATGCCCGCCCTCACGATGATCTGTTTGCGGACCTCGGACGTGGGGGCCATCGAGCGCCAGCTCGCGGACCACATCTCGCAGATGCCGCACTTCTTCCTGCACCTGCCGATCCTGCTCGACCTCGACGCGCTGGGCGACGAGCCCGTCGACCTCGGCGCCGTCGCCGGGCTGCTGAGGAAGCACAACCTCGTGCCCATCGCCGTGCGCAACCCGACCGACGCCCAGCGGGAGCGGGCCGTCGCCGCCGGCCTCGGCGTCCTGCGGGCGCCACACGCGCGCGGGCCGCGCCAGCCGGCGCCGTCCGAGGGGAACACGCCCACGCCGGGGCCCGTCGCGGTGGGGCCGGCGGCGACGGGGCCGGCGGCGACGGGGCCGGCGGCGGAGCGCGGCGCGGCCGGGCCCGCCCGGCGCCCGAGGGACGCCGCGCCCCCGCCGGACGCGGCCGGCGAGCCGCCGCCGGCGGGGCTCACCGTGCGGCAGCCGGTGCGCAGCGGGCAGGTCGTCTACGTGCCCCACGGCGACCTCGTGGTCCTCTCGCCGGTCAGCTCGGGCGCGGAGCTCATCGCGGACGGCAACATCCACGTCTACGCGCCGCTCCGCGGCCGCGCCATGGCGGGCGCGCACCACAACGCGGACGCGAGCATCTTCTGCATGAGCCTCGAGGCGGAGTTCGTCTCCATCGCCGGCCGTTACCTCATGGCCGACGAGATCCCGGACGAGCACCGCGGCAAGCCCGCGCGCATCTCCGTGCAGAACGAAGGGCTCGTGGTCACGCGGCTGTGAGGCGCGGGTGGGCGTGCCGCCGGCGCGCCGGCGGAGGACGCCCGCGCCCCACGCGCCGAGCCGCGCGCGGGCGGGCCTCTGGCCGGAGGGTCAACGGCACACGAACTGCGCCTCGCCGCGGCTCTTGCAGGCCTGTTCGCAGCTGACCTTGGCGCAGCCGCACCGGCGCAGCGCGCCGCGATCGGGGGCGCGTTCGGAGCACTCCTGGCTGCGGCTCTGGCACTCGGCCTCGCAGATCGCGACCTCCGCGGCGCCTGGCGCGCAGTCCACGCCGGCCGGCTGAACCGTGGAGTCTGCGGGGCTGCAGAGCTCGATAGATGCGACGTTCTCGAGGAGCGGAATGCGCCCGCCGGTCAGACACTGCGCCTCCGGCTCGCAGACGTGATCCCTGAGCGACGCGAGCACGCGGACTCGCCGGCCGCGCAGCGCGCGCCAGTCCGGGCCGAGCACGCGCTCGGCGTCCTCTCGCGACATCAGCCTTCCGGCGATCATGGGCTGCTCGCCTTTCGTCAGCTCCAGGGTGCCCACCCAGCGCTCGCGCTGGATGCCGTCGTCAGGCGACCCGCGCTCCGCCGGCGGGGCCCCATGCGGCGTGCCGCCTGGCGCTGCGCTCGCCGGCGGCGCCGGCACGGCGGGCGCGGCCGGCGGGGGCGCAGGCACCGGCGCGGTCGCCGGCGGGCTCGCCGCGCAGCTCATCGTGAAGGCGCAAAAGCCGCCAGCCAGCGCGCCGGCGCGGCGCCGCCGGCGAGCGCCCGATGCGCCGGCATCGACCCGTGATGCTCTGTTCACAACCATGGTTGTATTACCGTCTTGTGCCACTGTCTGGACCCACGGTCCAGCGCCAAGCTCCGGCAGGTGACCCGGAGAGGGCGCGATCCAACGATGCGTTCGCCGCGATCGAGCTCGCGCCGGGGTTGTGGTAACTTCGCCGCATGACCAGCGCGAGCGTGACGCTGATAGCCCCCGTCGCGACGTCGCGCCCCGGCGCCCTCCGGGGGCGACTCATCGAGTTCCTGCTGGTCGGGGGCGCGACGCTCGTCCTCTTTCCCCTCGTCTGGATCCTCCGCCGGAGCGTCGGGCTCGACGCGTCGGAGCTCGCGCTCGGCTTCTTGACGTTCCACGCGGCGTCCGTGATCAACGACCCGCACTTCGCGGTGACGTACCTCCTGTTCTACAAGGACGCGAGGCGCCGCGCCCTGGGCGGCGTGTTCGCCCCGATGCAGCGGATACGCTACGTCGTCGCCGGGTTCCTGGTGCCGCTCGCGCTCCTCGCGTGGGCGGTCGCGGCGCTGGCGACGGGCTCCGCGCGGACCATGGGCCTCATGATCCAGCTCATGTTCCTCCTCGTGGGCTGGCATTACGTGAAGCAGGGCTTCGGCGTGCTGACGGTGCTCTCGGCGCGGCGCGGGTTCCGCTTCACCCCGCTGGAGCGCAGGGTCGTCCTCGGGCACTGCTTCGCGGCCTGGGCCTATGCGTGGGCGAGCCCGGCCGATCCGGGCAGGGAGCTCGAGGAGAAAGGCGTGGTGTACACGTCGCTCGCGCACCCGCCGGCGCTCGAGCCCGTCACCCAGGTGATCTTCGGGGTGAGCGCGCTCGCGCTGCTCTGGGCGCTCGCGCAGCGGTGGCGGAGGGAGCGGCGGCTGCCGCCCCTGGCGCCGCTCGCCGGGTTCTTGATCACCGTCTGGCTCTGGACGGTCTACTCGAGCCTCGACCGGCTCATGATGTACCTCATCCCCGCGCTGCACTCCGTCCAGTATCTGTATTTCGTCTGGCTCTTGAAGCGGAACGAGGCGCGCGAGGCCGAGGGGCCGCCGTCATTCGGGACGCCGACCGGGGTGCGGCTGGCGGTGCTGGCGGCCTCGGCCGTCGGGCTCGGGTGGGTCGTGTTCCGCGGCGGGCCCGCGCTCCTCGACGGAGCGCTCGTGATGAGCGCGAGCGACGGTGAAGCGATGGCAGGCCTCGGCGAGACACCGTATTTCGCCGCGGTCTACGTGTTCGTGAACATCCATCATTACTTCATGGATCACGTGATCTGGCGCCGGGAGAACCCGGCCACGGGCTATCTGCTGCACACAGGCGAACGAGACGAGGAGTCAGGCGGCGGGAGGCAGGCGGCGGTCGAGGGCTGAAGAACGCCCGTCCCCGCCAGGTTCTTCGCGGCTTGGCCGCCCGGGCGCGCGCGCCCGCGTTCGCCGCCCGCCGTCACGGGACCTTGGGCCCTTTGACCAGCGCCCCCGTGGCCGGCCCGCCGGCCCACGCGAGCGTCCAGTAGACGTTCGTCCCGTCGACGGCGATGCCCCACGGAAAGCTGAGGTAACGCGCCAGCGTCTCGAGGTCGCTCCCGTCGAGCCGCGCGCTCTGCACCTGGCCATCGATCTCCCGGGCCGTCGTCCAGTAGACCCGCGTGTCGTCGAACGCGAGCTCCGCCGGGGTCTGCGGCAGATCCGAGACGACCCTGCGCACGGGGGCCCCGGGGGAGAAGGTGGCGATCCCCTGGCGCTCGGTGAACCAGAAGGCACCGCCGTGGGCGCGGAGCGCGCGCGGCCCGTCGAGCTTGTCGTGGAGCCTCTCCGGCGCGCTCGACGCGGTCGCGTCGCGGGCGACCCGGTAGAGGGCGCCGCGGGCCTCTCCGGTCCCGGCAGCGGTCACGTAGACGTGGCCTTCGTCGAGCGCGATCCCGCTGGCGAAGCCCGGGACGACGGCGAGCTTCACCCTCGTCGGCTCCGCGCCGGGGTCGAGCGGGGCCGCGAACAGCGCGCCATCCTCGAACGCGGGCGGCGTCCCCACCTCGATCCAGTAGAGCGTGCCCTGATCCACCGCGAGCCCCGCGACGCCGCGCGCACCCGGCGCCAGCTCGGTCGGCTCGCCGCCGGCCTTGGGGACGGCCGCGATGCCCCCGTCGTGCGCGAAGTACACCGCCGCCTCGTCGAGCGCGACGTAGCCGGGGCGCGCCAGATCGGCCGCCAGCACCGCCGCGGGTCCGCCGCCGGGATCGAGCCTTATGATGCTGCCGTTCGCCCTGTCGTTCGCACCCTGGTTCGACCAGTAGAGCCCGGACGTGTCCACCTCGAGGAACGTCGGCACCGGGAGCGCCTCGGCGAGCACGGCGGCGTCGCAGGTGCCGTTCCAGCACGCCGCGGCGCAGACCACGCCGCAGGCGCCGCAATGCCGCGCGTCGTCCAGCGTGCGCGCCTCGCAGCCGCTCTCCGCCGCGCCGTCGCAGTCGGCCCGGCCGGCGTCACACGCGAGGACACACGCACCCGCCGCGCACAGCGCCGTCGCGCCGTCGCCGCCCGCGCAGCGCGCGCCGCACGCGCCGCAGTTGTCGGCGCTCGTCAGCAGCGCGGCCTCGCATCCGTTCTCGCGGTCGCCGTCGCAGTCGGCGAAGCCTTCGGGGCAGAGCTCCTCGGGCGGCGTCGCGACCCAGGGCGGCGCCGCGCCCCCGGGCGGCGCCTCGACGGAGGAAGGCGACGAGCAGGCGGCGAGCGCGAGCGCGCCGAGCAGTCCACGAAGGTGTCTTGATCGCATCGGCCTCTCCTCAGGGGTTCGGGTGCACGACGGGCACGAACGCCACGCACATCTCGTCGAGCGTCTCCTCGCCGAGGCGGATGTCCTGGGGCGCGGGCAGGCGCTCCTCGACGAGCTGCGCGGCCATCGCGGGGTTGTTCGTGGTGTTGTTGTACGTGCAGCGCAGCTCGATCTCGTCGCCCGAGCGCAGCCTGGGCAGGTCGTCGATCGGCGCGTCGTAGCTGTAGACCCGCTGCCAGTTGTAGTCGTAGGCAGGCGTCTGGAGGAGGCAGGTGCGGTCGCCCTCGCCGCCCGCGTGCAGCTGCTCGACCTTCATGTCGACGCCGGCGCGGTGCATGTGGACGCCGGCGCCGTAGATCGACACCTCGGGGATCGGGAGATCGACGGCGAACCGCATGCGCTCCACGTGCCCCTCGGCGCCGGCCGGGATCCGGAACTCGGCGCTCCCGCGATCGCCCGGGCCGGGCAGGAGCCCGTTCCCGTCCGGGAACGGCCCCTCGGCGTTGCCGAACGGCAGGTTCAGGAGGGCGCGGCCCGGCTTCGCGTCGGCGAGGCGGAGCGCAACCCGGGTCGCCTCGGGCGAGGGCGGCTTGCCGGGCTTCGGGTGGTAGTGCACCTGCATCACGAGCAGCGCGTTCGCCGGCACCGCGATGCCGACGCCGGGCGGCAGCTCGAACGCCTGCGCGCCGGGCGCCCACGCGCCGAGCAACGACGTCTCGGAGAGGCGCGCGTCGCCGAAGCACTCGTAGCTGCCGCTCTCGCCGCCGAGCGCCTCGCTCTCGCGGTTCGCGTCGATGAAGATCAGCGCGTGGTGCACCACCTCGCGGTCGCCCGGCAGCACGTCGTAGCCCTGGACCCACGTCGGCTCGGCGAGCTCTGGGTCGAGGACGAAGCAGCGGAAGCTGTCGGCGCCCTGCGCCGCCGCGAACGGCGCCCGGGGCGCGAGCTCGATGTCCGTGCGCGACAGGCCCTGGGCGGCGGGCGCGTACGGGGCCGGGGCGTCCGCGGGATCTCCCTCGGGCGCGCCGGCGTCGCTCCAGGCGCGGAGCAGGGCGATCTCGTCGAGGGAGAGGTGCAGGTCGCCCCGGAGCGGGCGAGGGGGCTCGCACTCGTCGGTCGGGAGGGCGCTCCACGGCGGCATCCGCCGCGCCTCGGTCTCCGCGGCGATGAGCGGCGCGAGCGCCCGGGCGTTCTCGTACGAGGACAGGCTCACCGGCGCGCTGCCGCCTTGCGCGTGGCAGCTCAGGCAGCTCTTCTGGAGCAGCGGTGCGACGTCCTTGCGGAACGTCGGGGCGCTCGAGGTCGACGTCGGCTCGGGCGCGCACCCGGACGCGAGCGCCGCGGCGAGGGAGAGAGAGAAGAAGTGGTTTCGCATGCGCGGCGACAGAGCAGGCGGCGTGCCCGGCAGGATCGGCGCTCTCGCCCGGGATCCACGCGCGCCCGTGCGTCCGCGTCCGGACAGGTGTCCGCGGGAGCGGCGGACACGTGTCGCTCCCGGGGCCGCGTCGCGCCGATTTCCTGCGGGTGCGACCCTTGCTAACGCACTAGCGCGCTCACGCGAACGAGCGGACGCCTTGAACGCCTTGCGGACGCCGGTGAACCCTGTGCTGGAGAGGAGGCGCGCTCGGCGCGCGGCGTGACGGCCATGATCCGGATGACGAACGTCACGAAGGTCTACCGGCGCGGCCTGCTCGAGACCCACGCGCTCTCCGGGTTCACGCTGCACGTCGCGCGCGGCGAGTTCCTCAGCGTGATGGGGCCCTCCGGGTCCGGAAAGACGACGTTCCTGAACGTCGCCGGGCTGCTCGACCCGTTCGACGGGGGCGAGTACCTGCTCGACGGCGAGCCGATGCAGGGGCTCTCGGACGCGCGCGCGAGCGCGATCCGGAACCGGAAGATCGGCTTCGTGTTCCAGAGCTTCCAGCTCATCGCCGACCTCGACGTGTTCGACAACGTGGAGGTGCCGCTGCGGGTCCGCGGCCTGGGCGCGCGCGCGCGGCGCGAGCGCGTGGAGCGCGCGCTCGCGGACGTGGGCCTGAGCGCGCGGCTCCGCCACCTGCCCGGCGAGCTCTCGGGCGGGCAGCAGCAGCGCGTGGCGATCGCCCGCGCGCTGGTCGGCGAACCCGCGCTGCTCCTCGCCGACGAGCCCACCGGCAACCTCGACTCGCGCTCGGCGCGGCAGATCCTGGACCTGCTCGAGCGCATCCACGCCGGCGGCACGACGATCATCATGACGACGCACGACCCGGAGCTCGCTGCGCGGGCGCGCCGCAAGGTGCACGTGCTCGACGGAAAGCTCATCGATCCCTGGGCCTTCGCCGCGCCCGCCGCGCCGCACGCAACCGCGCCCGCGCCCGCATCGCTCATGACGGCCGCAGCGCCGCCTGCGCCCGCGCCAGCGGCGCCCGCCGCGGCCGCGGACACGGCCGCGAAGGGGCGCCCGTGACGCTCGGCGACGCGCTCCGGCTGGCCCTCAGGAGCCTCGGCCGGCAGCCCGGTCATACGGCGATCATGCTGCTCGCGTTCACGCTCGGCCTCGCGGCGTGGACGGCGGCGCGCGCCGTCCTCCGCGGGCGCGCGTCCGATCCGTTCGCCTCCTCGCGCGGCGTCTACTTCGTCTCCATCCGGCGCGAGGGCGGCGCGTTCCTCGAGCCGAGCGCGATCGATACCCCGAGCCTGCGCGACCGCGTCCTCCTCGGGAGCTCCCACCCCTCGCGCGCGTCGGACCTGTTCGCCGCCTTGACCGCCGGGAGCGCCGACGGTGGACCGCTCATTCCAGTCCAGGTGGTTTTTTGCACGCGCGAGCTGTTCGGCATGATGGGGGCTCCGGTCCAGAGCGGGGCCCTCTGGTCGCGGGCGGAGGGCGCCGGCGAGGCGCGCCCGGTCGTGCTCTCCGCGGGGGCCGAGCGCGCGTTGTTCGCCGGTGAGAGCGGCCTCGGGCGGACGCTGCGCCTGTTCGGCGAGCCCTTCCGGGTTGCCGGCGTGGTCGCGGTGCCGGCCGCTCCCGGCGCGCGCGCCCCGCGCCAGGCGCTGGTCTTCGCGCCGAGCGCGGTCGGCGTCGCGCTCGGCGTGAGGCCGCTGCTGTTCCGCGAGCACGAGGACCCGGGCGGGAGCTTCGAGGCGTTCGCGGCGTCCGACAACGGCTGGCTGGAGCTGCTCGTCGAGCTCCGCGACGAGCCCCGCCGGGCCGCGTTCCAGGCCGAGCTCGACGCGCACGTGGACCGCGAGCGGGCGCGCGGCCGCCGCGTGCTCGGGGCCGAGCTCGTGCCGCGCGAGCGCATGCACGCGCTCCGCGCAGACGACCCCGGCGCCACGATCTTCGCGCTGCTCGCGGACGTGCTCCTCGGGGCCTGCACGCTCAACGTCGCGCGGCTGCTCGAGGGCAAGTTCCGCGCGAGGCGCGCCGAGATAGCGGTCTACCGCGCGTTCGGCGCCAGCGCCCGCGGCGTCTTCCTCGAGCTGCTCCTCGAGGCCGCGCTCGTGGCGATCGCCGGCGCCGCGCTCGCGCTCGGCGTGGCCGCGGCGACGCTCGCGGTCGTCAACCGCGTGATCCTCGTCCGGCCGATCGACTACCACCTGAACGCGCGCTCCTCCGCGGCGGGGCTCGCGGCCGCGCTCGCCGCGGGGCTGGCCGCCGGCGTCTACCCGGCCTTCCGCGCGGCGAAGCGGCCGCCGGCCGAGGGGCTCGGGCGATCGTGATCGGCCCCCTCGTCCGGGCGCTCGCCCGCCAGAAGACGCCCGCGCTCCTGACGGTGCTCGAGACCGCCTTCGGCTTCGCCGTGGCCGTGTACGCCTCGGGGCTCGCCGTCCACTACACGCGCGTCGCGTCGGTGCCGCGGGGCATCGACACGCGGGCGCTGCTCCTCGCCGCCACCGAGCGCGACGGCCCGAGCTTCACGTCCCGCGACGAGCGCGACACCTGCGTCCGCCGCGACCTCGACGCCCTCGCGCGGGTTCCCGGCGTCGGCGCCGCCGCCGAGGCGACGTCGGCGCCGTACAACCTCACCCACCGGGAGGTCGTGGAGACGACGGCCCCGGGCGGCCCGCGCGCGATCGCCTGGGTGCTCGACGACCGCGGGGGCGTCGCCTCGATCCTCGGCCTGACCCCGCGCGAGGGGCGCCTGCTCGCGCGCGGGGACGCCGCGGCCGAGGCGGCGACGCCGGCCGTGGTCACGGAGGCGCTCGCGGCGCGCCTCTTCCCGGACGGCCGCGCGGTCGGGCAGATCGTGCGCCGGAGCGCCCGGCAGAAGCCGCTCGCGATCGTCGGCGTCGTGCCCTCGTTCCGCGCCTCCCTGGGGATCGATCCCGACGCCGAGAGCGTCCTCTTTGCGGCCGATGGGCCGCCGCTCGGCCGCTCGTTGAGCTACGTGATCCGGCTCGACCCGGCCGGCTCGACCGCCGGCGCGGGCGGACCCGCCGGCGCGGCCATCGACGGCGACGCGGCGCTGGCGAGCGAGGTGCGCGAGGCGATCGAGCGCGCCGACCCGCGCCGCGTCGTGCTCGTCCGCAAGCTCGACGAGGGCGCCGAGCTCGACACCCACACGAGCCGCGGCGCGGGCGGCCTCGCCTTCACGCTGATCGGGATGATGCTCGTCGTCGTCTTCCTGGGGCGCATCGGCATGGCCTCGCTGCTCGTGGCCGAGCGCCGGAAGGCCGTCGGCATCCGCCGGGCCCTGGGCGCGACGCGCGCCGACGTCGCGCGCCTCCTGCTCGTCGAGAACGCGCTGCTCACGACGGCCGGCCTCGCCGCCGGCGCGGTCGCGCTCGCGGCGCTCCGGGCCGCGGCGCGCGCCGCCGCGCCCGCCCTCGACGTGCCCCTCGATCCGCTCCGGAGCGGCCTGGTCGCCGCGGCGATCTGGCTCGCCGGCATGGCGGCGGCGCTCCTGCCCGCGCTGCGCGCGAGCGCCGTGTCTCCGGCCGAGGCGTCGCGCTCATGAGCGCGCTCCGGGTGCCGCTCCGGGTCCGCCACGCCCTCGTCGTGGTCCTCAGCGCGGCCGCCGCCTGCGCCGGGAGCCTCGCGGCGGCGCGCGCCGAGGTGTCCCTGCCCGGGTGCGCCCTCGCCGGGCTCGGGCTCGCCCTGGCCGTCGGCGCGGTCGCGTCCCGCCTCCTGCTCGGCCGCGCGCTCGGCCTGCTGCGCGCGGTCGCGGACGGCCTGGCGAGCTTCGCGGAGTCCGACTACACGCTGCGCGTCCGGCGCGACCGCCGGGACGAGCTCGGGGATCTCGTCGAGCGCCACAACCGCCTCGGCGACGCGCTGCGCGCGCAGCGCGACGATCTCTACCAGCGGGAGCTGCTGCTCGAGACGGCGCTCGACGCGGCGCCCGTGGCGATGGTGCTCCACACCGAGGCGGGCCGGATCGTGCTCGACAACGGGGCCGCGCGCGCCTTCTTCGCCGCGGGCGAGCGCCTCGGCGGGCGGGCGCTCGGCGAGCTGCTCGCGGGCGAGCCGGAGGAGCTCCGCGCCGCGATCACGTCGGGGAGCGACGCGCTCGTGTCCGTGGAGCGCCGGGGAGAGCTCGAGACGCTGTACGTCGCCCGCCGCGCGTTCCGCCTGAACACCCAGGCGCACGTGCTGGTGTCGGTCCGGCCGCTCACGCGCGAGATCGCGCGCAAGGAGGCGGAGCTCTACCGGAATGCGATCCGGATGATCAGCCACGAGCTCAACAACTCGCTCGCGCCCATCTCGTCGCTGATCCACTCGGGCCGGCTGCTGCTCGACCGCCCGGAGCAGCGGGAGCGCCTCGGCGTCGTCTTCGACACGATCGAGGAGCGGAGCGCGCACCTCGTGCGCTTCCTGGCCGCGTACGCCGATCTGGCGCGCCTCCCGCCGCCGGCCCTCGAGCGCGTGGCGTGGCGCCCGTTCCTCGAGCGGCTGCGCGGGCTCGCGCCCTTCGCGCTGCGCGAGGCGCCGGCCGAGGCTGGGATCTTCGATCCCGCGCAGATCCAGCAGCTGCTCCTGAACCTGCTCAAGAACGCGGCCGAGGCCGGGAGCGCGCCGGACCAGATCGAGGTCGCGGCGCGGCGCCTGCCGACCGGCGAGCTCGCGCTCACGGTGGCCGATCGCGGCTGCGGGCTCCCGGACGAGGCGCTGGGGAAGGCGCTCTTGCCGTTCTACTCGACCAAGGCGCAGGGGCGCGGCCTCGGGCTCGCGCTCTGCCGCGAGATCGCGACCGCGCACGGCGGCGCGCTCGCGCTGCGGCGTCGCGAAGGGGGAGGGGTCGAGGTGGAGTGCCGGCTGCCGGCGGCGACGGGGGTGACGCCGGCGACGGGAGCGACGCCGGCGACGGATGCAGGCGCTACTTGAGCTTGCGCTCGATCTGGATCCCGAGCCGGTCCATGCGCCGGTAAAGGCCCTGCCGGCTCAGGCCGAGCGACGCCGCGGCCTTGGCGACCACGCCCCGCGCCTCGACGAGCGCGCGCTCGATCTCGGCGCGCTCGGTGGAGGGGGCGGCGAACGGGGCGCCCGCGGCGGCGCCCGGCGGGGCGCTCGGCGCCGGCGGGAGCCGCGCGGCCGCGTCGAGGCCGAGGTCCTGAGGCTCGATTGCCTCGCCCTTGCGCACCAGCGCCGCGCGCGTGAGCCGGTTCTCGAGCTCGCGGACGTTGCCGGGCCAGTCGTGCTCGACGAGCGCATCACGCGCGCGCTGGCTGAGCACCACCCGCCCGCCCGCGGCCGCCGCCCCCGCGAGACGATCGAGCAGGTGGAGGGCGATCGGCACGATGTCCTCGGGCCGGTCGCGCAGCGCGGGCAGCGCGAGCTCGATCACGTTGAGCCTGAAGTAGAGGTCCTCGCGGAAGGCGCCCTCGGCGATGGCGCGCGGGAGGTCGCGGTTCGTCGCGCTCAGCACGCGCACGTCGGCCTTCCGGGTGACGCTGCTGCCGAGGCGCTGGTACTCGCCCGTCTGCAGGACGCGCAGCAGCTTCGCCTGGCCGCTGAGCGAGAGCGTGGCGATCTCGTCGAGGAACAGGGTGCCGCCGTCGGCCTCCTCGAAGCGTCCGACGCGCAGGCGCGCGGCGCCGGTGAACGCGCCAGCCTCGGCGCCGAACAGCTCGGCCTCGACGAGCTCGTCGGGGAGGGCCCCGGCGTTCACCTTGACGAACGGCCGGTCCCGCCGCCGGGAGTTCGCCTGGACGATGCTGGCGAGGCGCTCCTTGCCGGTCCCGTTCGGCCCGGTGATGAGGACGGGCACGTCCGCGGGCGCGACCTTGACCGCGAGGCCGACGATCTCGTGCATCGCGTCGCTCGCGTACACGAGCCCGGCGAGGTCGTAGCGCTCGGCGAGCTTGTGCTGCGCGCGGCCGCGCTGGGCCACGAGGCGCGCGTTCTCCTGCTCGAGCGACCGAAGCCGCGCGAGGTTGCTGACGGTGGCGACGAGCTTGCGGTCGTCCCAGGGCTTCGGCACGTAGTCGCTCGCGCCGGCCTTGATCAGGCCGACGGCGCCCTCGATCGACGTGAATGCGGTCATGGCCACGACGGGCAGGTCGGGATCGATGGCCTTGATCCGGCGGAGGAGGTCCATCCCTTCTTCGCCGGAGGTGGCGCTCTGCCGGAAGTTCATGTCCTGGACCACCGCGCCGAGCTCGTCGCCGAGCACCGCCGCGATCGCCTCGTCCGGCGTGGCGGCGACGCGGACCTCCAGGCCGTGCAGCTCGAAGAGCGTGGTCAGCGCGACACAGACGGCGGGCTGATCGTCGATGACGAGGATCTTCGGCACCCGCGGAGGATACCCTGTCCGCGACCGCCAACCCGGGTCGCCGAGCGCGCGCCGGGCGGCGCGAACCCGAGGAGCGGACCGTGACCACCCCGACCCAGAGAATCGTCGACCTGAGCCACACCATCGAGCACGGCATGATCACGTACAAGGGGGTGCCGGCCCCCGTCCTCTGCGATTTCCTGTCCCGGGAACAGTCGCGCGGGGTCTACGCCGAAGGCGTCGAGTTCCACATCGGTCGCATCGATATGGTCGCGAACACGGGCACTTACGTGGACAGCCCGTTCCACCGGTATCCCGACGGCAAGGACCTGGCGGACCTGCCGCTCGAGTCGCTCGCCGGGCTGGAGAGCGTGGTCGTGGAGGCGCGGGGGCGGTCCGAGCGGGCGATCGGGCCGGGCGCGTTCGCCGGGGTCGACGTGGCCGGCAAGGCGGTGCTTGTGCGTACGGGATGGAGCGAGCACTGGCGCACGGAGAGGTATTTTGAGGGGCACCCGTTCCTCACGCGGGACGCGGCGCGGCTGCTGGCCAGCGCGGGGGCGGCGTTCGTGGGCGTCGACACGTACAACATCGATGATACGGGGGATCCGGCGCGGCCGGTGCACTCCATCTTGCTGCGCGAGGGGATCCCGATCTGCGAGCATATGACGGGGCTGGAGCAGCTTCCTGACGCGGGGGGCCGGTTGTTCGCGGTTCCGGCGAAGGTCCGCGCGATGGGGACGTTTCCGGTCCGGGCGTTCGCGATCCTGTGACCGCGGACCCCGTGGACCCGTGGACCCGTGGACCCGACCCAGGTTGAGCCGTGGACCCGACCCAGGTTGAGGAAGCAGCCGGAGCGAGCAGCAAGCTGACCCAGGTTGAGGAAGCCGGAGCGAGCCGACCCAGGTTGAGGTAGCCAGGTAGCCGGTTGAGGTAGCCGAGGTAGCCCAGGTTGAGGCAGCCACAGGTTGAGGTAGCCAGATAGCCGCAAGTTGAGGTAGCCGCAGATTGGGGAAGCGGAAGCCGAGGTGGGCATAGCCGGGATTGGCCGGACCCGGGTCGCACGTGGCGGCCGCCTGGCGGAAAAGGCAACCGCCACCCAAGCAGCAGGGAAAATCATTGAAATGACCGGGAACAGCGTTCGGCACGATATTTGTCAAAGGCAGCGGCATGAGTCAGCCCCGCGAGATTGTTGCCGGCGCCACCTACATGATCACCCGTCGCGTACTTCGTCGGCACCTCCTCCTCCGTCCCGACGCCGCCATCACCCAGTTCCTGGTTTACACCCTCGCGGTCTCCGCTCGCCGCTACGGCCTTCAGGTCCATGCGTTCTGCGCGATGTCAACGCATCTGCACCTAATCGTGACCGATGTGAACGGCGTACTGCCAGGATTTTTGCAGTTCTTTCATCGTACTGTCGCGCTGGGCACGAAGGTGCTCCGCAAGTGGGAAGGGTCGGTATGGGACCACGAAAAAACCAGTGTGGTAAGGCTTCTGACGCGCGCAGCGGTGGTGGAGAAGATCGCCTATGTCCTCGCAAACCCTGTGGCTGCAGGCCTCGTCTGGCATGCGCGTGAGTGGCCTGGTGCCAAGGTGGACGTGAGCGAGATCGGCCGCGGCGTGCTGCACGCGGCCCGTCCCTCGGCATATCTCAATCCTGCAAACCCACAGTGGCCGGCGGAGGTGACGCTTCCGCTCGCGCTGCCGCCCACCATCGGAGAGGACGGCGCAGAGGGCTTTCGCCGGGCGGTCGCCGCGGAGCTCGATCGGCACGAAGCGCAAGCTCACGCGGAAGTGAGGCGGCAGGGGATCCGCTGCCTGGGTGCTGAGCGAGCCGGCAAGGTCTCCCCCTACGAGCGTGCCACCAGCTTCGAGACGTTACGGGATCGCAATCCGACATTTGCGGTCGGTCGTGAGCAGGGCGATGCGTGGCGGGTCGCTGCTGCCGCTGTGCGCGCGTTTCGTGCCTCGTACCGCGTGGCGCTCAAACGATGGTGCGAAGGTGTACGTAGCGCTGTGTTCCCGACGGGAACGTGGTGGATGCGTACGTTCCACGGCGCCAGCGTGAGCGACGTCGTACTCACGGTGTAGGTACTGCACATATGCGCTAAAGCGAAGCGGTCAAGTCCTGGCGATTAGGGAGCAATGCATCGCCGTGAGATGGAGAACTCCATCTATAGAGAGCAAGATGGTTATAAGCTCCATGGGTGGTGCTGAAGGTGAATATCCGTTTGCCATGCCATATCGGGCTGACGCGGGACGGCGTCAGAGGCAGGTGCGGTGCACTCGTTAGCAGCTCTTCCGCGCCTCAGCTTTGCAACGCATTAATTGCGCCTCGGACGGCCCTAAAGCCGAGTCACGATGGCTTAGCCCGGGTCAGCCCCGGGTAAGCTAGGCTTCGACTCTCAAACGGCTGTTGACCTTCAACTCGGGTCTGCCGCCCTGCCGCCCTGGCACAACCCGGCTCGGCCCCCCGCGGGTCGGCCCGTGCAACCCAACCCGGCCCGTGCAACCCAACCCGGGTCGCGGCCCGGCCTCCGCGGGGTCGGCCCGACCTCAACCCGAGTCGGGTCGGCCGCCCGGGTCGCGGTCGGCCCGGCCCGGCCCGGCCTCAACCTGGGTCGGGTCCGGGTCGCGGGTCGGGTCCGGGTCGGCCCCAACCTGGGTCGGTCCGGCCTGCCCGGCTCGAACCAGTCCAACCCGGGTCGGGTCTCGGGTCTCGCGGGTCGGGTCTCGAACCAGTCCAACCCGGGTCGGGTCGGCCCGGGTCGCGGTCGGCCTACCTCGGCCGGAGCTCCGTCAGGACGAGCAGGTACTCCGGCGGGTTGTTCGGCGTCAGCTTCGCGTACGGGTTCCGGTGGGTGGGGAACCCGGTGAAGCGCTTCGTGTTGCACTCGCCCCACGACGGATTCTTGAAGAGCGGAATCACCGGCGCGGCCTGCACGAAGATCATCTGCAGCGCGTCCAGGATGCGCTTCTGCTCGGCCGGATCCGTCGCGGCCTCGAACTCGTGGAACAGGCTGTCGGCCTCCCTCGCCCCGAAACGGTGCCAGTTTCGCGCGGACGCCTCCCCCACGGGCTTCACCAGCTCCGCGCTCATCAGATCGCGGTAGAAGTTGTACGGGGTCGGCTCCACGGTAGTCCAGCTGATCGCCATGTCGAACGTCCCCTTTTGGAGCGCCTCGAAATACGCGCTGAAGTCGTACGTCTTCATCGTCGCGTCGATGCCGAGCTGCTTCAGGTTCTGCGCGATGATCTGGACCGCGCGGACCCAGTCCGACCAGCCGCTGACCACGTTGATCTCGAAGCGCATCGGCCTGCCGCCCTTCGCCCGGATCCCGTCCGGGCCCACCGCGTAGCCGGCCTCATCGAGCATCTGGTTCGCCCCGGCCACGTCGAGCTGCACCCAGCTGCTGCCCGCCGCCACCGCCTTGTCGTTGCGCCAGCGCTCGTACGAGTCGTCCAACCCGGTCGCGTCCGCGCCGTGCGTGTAGTTGTTCGACGCGATCTTGACGATCTGCTCCCGATCGATCCCCATGCTGATCGCCTTGCGAACGCGCACGTCGTCGAACGGCTTCTTCGTCGTGTTCGGGTAGAGCGTCGCCGTCCCGCCGACGAGCGGGAACCAGTAATGGTGGTTCGCCGGATCCTTGGCGACGAACACCTCCTCGATGTCGGGGACGAAGGCGCCCGCCCAGTCGATCTCGCCGTTCGTGAGCGCCAGGCTCACCTGGTCGTTGCTCGGGTACGCCGGGAAGCGCAGCCCGTCCACCGCCGGCTTGCCCTCCTGCCAGTAGTTCGGGTTCTTGCCGAGCTCGTACACCTGGTTCTGGAAGACCTTCACCTCGGTGAACGGCCCTGTCGCCACGGGGTTCTCGTTCGTGTACGTGACCGGATCGGCGACGTCTTTCCACTTGTGCTCCGGCACGATCGGCTGGTGACCGATGTAGCTGAGCCCGGGGACGTAAGGCCGCCGCAGCGTGAACTCCACGGTCGCGTCGTCCTTCGCCGTCACGCCGCCGATGAACTTCCACACACCGGACAGATCGAGCGCCGGGTGCTTCTTCAGGAGCGCGAACGTGAACGCCACGTCCCGCGCCGAGAAGGGCTTGCCGTCCGACCACTTGACGCCGGGGCGTGTCGTGAAGGTGAGCTTCCTGTTCCCCTCGCTCCACGCGTACTGCGTCGCGAGCCACGGCGTGTACTCGCCGCGCATCGTGTTGTAGACGAGCATCGGCTCGTAGATCCCGGCGACCGTCGGGAAGCGCACGCTCCCCTCGGAGAGCAGCGGGTTGAAATTGCGCACCCACGTGGCCTGCTGCTCCCTGGCGATCGTGACCACCGCGGCGGGCTTGGTCGCCGCCGCCGGCGCCGCGGCGGGCGTCGTCGCCTCCTTCGGGGCGGCCTCGGCCCTCTCGCTCCCCTTGGAAGTACAACCCGTCAAGGCGCCGGTGGACAGGATCAGCGCCGACAAGACGACATTGCGACGCGGCACGGATCGACTCTTCATCAGCACCTCCACGCGGGCGACCCCGGTCCCCCCGAAGCTCCATTTCACCTGCAGCGTGCGGCGCCCTGGTCCGGCATCACCAGAGACCTTCGGGCGCCGGCACCAGGACCCCTCGCACCGAGTGCGATCTTCCCGTATGCACACGTTATCGGTCGAGGTGAGCGCGTGTCAACTTACACGCGCCGACGCGATCCCGGCACGCCCACATCGGCGCGTTCGGATTGGAAAATTTGAGATCTGCTGCGGTTTCTGTCGTCCCCTTGCGGGGAATACGGCGGCCGGCGCGGCGCCCGCGCGAGCCGCCGCGCGGTCGTACGGGCGCCGCGCGCTCCGGATTCAGCGGCGCGGAGGGCGCGGGCTCACGGCGATCCCGTGTACGTGAACTCGAGGATCGCCCCCGGGTGCTCCAGGGCGAATGTGAAGCCGCCGGTCGGCCCCGCCGTCGGCCCCTCGTTGTCGGTGATCATGTGGAGGGTGCGCTTGTCCGGGTGGATCGCGAGCTCGCGATAACGATTGATGGTCCTGAGGTGGGAGACGGTCTCGCCGACCACGGTCGTCCCGTCTGGCTCAGCTTCACCCGGAATACCTCCCCATTCTTGAGCCCGGTGATCAGCGGGGAGCTCCCCCAGCCGGGGATGCCGCCCGCGGCGAGGTAGTAATCGAGAGAGGAGGGGGCTATCGTGGGAAAGCAGATGCACTCGGTGCCCGGGAACGCGGGATCCTTGAACTCGCGGCCGTTCTCGACCGTGTAGAAGGTCATGAGGGGCGGCGTGAAGTCCGGGTGGCTCCAGTCGCTCTCCTGCTGCTGTGGGACCGAATTGGTGTGGGACCGAATCGGGGACGACGTAGTTCCGTGCCTCACGACTCTGGCCAGGGATCCCGAGAGATTTCAACGCAAAGGCGCAAAGGCGCAAAGGCGCAAACCAGAATTTTCTCTGTATTTTTGGTTGGCGTAGAGCTCGCCGCCCTCGCCGAACACGAGGCCCTGCGCGTTGCGGTGGCCGTACGAATAGCTATGACTGCGGGTGCCGTCGATTACCGGGTTGTCCTCCGGCATCGCGCCGTCGAGGTTCATGCGCAGCACCTTGCCCGCGTACGTCGACCAGCCCTGCGCCTCGACCTCTTCCGCGGTGGGCAGGTCCTGGGCGCGGTTCCCGTTGCACTTGTTGCCGAGCGGTATTGGCGCCCTGATCACCGAGGGGGGCCCCCGGGCGTCAAGTTCCTCATATGCCACGGACGAAATCTTGCAATGTCAGCTCTGCGGCGTGGGCGTGTCACACACGCCAGGGAGAGGACGTCACGCGCCCAGCCACGCCCGCGCGAGCGCGAGCGTACGGGCGTTCTCGGGCACGTTCTCCAGGAAGCTCGCCCGCCACGTGCGGTTCGTGATCTTCGCGGCCCGCTCCAGCAGCCGGTCGCGGGCCAGCCCGATCGCCGCGCGGGCGCGCGCGCCCTCGCCGTTCGCGGCGAGGGCCTCCGCGTGCACCAGGTACACGAGGGACTCGCCCGTCTCGAGGTGGCCGAGCGACGCGACCGCCGCGGACGCCAGCCCCGCGGCGCGCGCCGCGCCCTCGAGCGCCTCGGCGGCGCGGCCCCGGGCGAGCAGCACGTTCGCGAGCGTCGCGAGCACGCAGGGCACGAGCGGCGGCACGTCCGCGAGCAGCTCGCACGCGCGCCGCGCCTCGGCCTCGGCGCCCGAAAGATCCCCCGAGAGCCGGAGCGCCTCGGCCAGGTAGATGTACGTCCCGCCCTCCAGGCGCCGCTGGCCCGCGGCCACGAAATGCCGGCGCGCCTCCATCTCCAGGGCGCGCGCCTCGTCGAGCGCGCCGAGGTGGAGGAGCGCGCGGCCGAGGTTCTCCTTCGCGTGCGCCACCGTGTTCGCCAGCGCCAGCCGCTCGGCGTCCGACAGCGCCGCGCGCAGCAGCGCCGCCGCCTCGGCGTACGCCCCGAGCTCGTTGCAGAGGTGCCCGGCGTTGCTGCGCGAGCTGCAGGCCATCCGCGCGTCGCCCGCCCGCGTGAACCCGTGCGCCGCCGCCTCGCATCGCTCCCGGGCCCCGCCGAGATCCCCCGCCAGGATCGCCCGGTGCATGCCGAGGCGCAGGATCGTCGCGCTCACCGCCGGATCCCCCCGGAAGCGCGCCGCCACCCCCTCGACCTGCCGGTAGAGCGCGTCCGCGTCCTCGCACTCGCCCCGCAGCACCAGGAGCCCGCTCGCCGCCTGCGCCATCGCGCAGAGCTCGGGCCCGCTCGCCGCGCCCTGCGAGAAGCGCCCGCGCAGCGTCCGGGCGAGCGCCGTGGCCGTCTCCTCGTGGCCGAGCGGGCACGCGGCCAGCGCCACCAGGTTCGCCGCGCGGTACCAGCGCAGGCTCCCCTCCGGCAGCGCCCGCATCGCCGCGAGCGCGTGCTGCTCGGCCGAGGCGAAGTCCCCCCGGTACCGGTGCGCCTCGGCCTGGATCGTCGCCAGCTCGCCGAGCTCCTCGCCGGCCGCGCCGCACTCGATCGCGCCCTCCGCGCGCTCGATCGCCGCCGTGTAGTCGTTGCCCCCGAGCGCCTGCTCCGCGGCCCGCCGGTAGCAGTTGATCGCCCGCTCCTGCTCGCCGCCCCGCGCGAAGTGCGTGGCGAGCACCATCGCGTCCGTCTCGCCGGCCTGCGCCAGCCACGCGCCCGCGAGCCGGTGGCCGAGCGCCCGATCGTCGTCGGTCAGCATCTCGTAGGCCGCGTCGCGCACCAGCGCGTGGCGGAAGGCGTACTCCGTCTCCCCGTGGAACTTCGCGTCCAGCCGGCGCGTGACGAGCTCGCGCCGCTCGAGCTCCGCGAGCCACGCGTCGAGCTCGGCCTCCTCCACCGCCGCGCCGAGCAGGGCCTGCGCCGCCCCGCGCCAGAACACCTCGCCGAAGACGCTGCCCGCGCGGAGCAGCCGCCGCGCCTCGGGCGAGAGCCCCGAGAGGCGCGCCTGCATCATCGCGAGCACCGTCTCCGGCACGCCCCCGCCGTCGCCCTCCGCCGCCGCGCGCACGAGCTCCTCGAGGAAGAACGCGTTGCCCGCGGAGCGCGCCACGATCTCGTCGACGAGCGCGGCCGGGGCGGCCGGCCCGAGCGCCTCGCGCGCGAGCCGCTCGCAGGCCTTGCGCGACAGCTCCACGAGCCGGAGCTCCGTGAGCGCCCGCTCGCCCCACAGGGCCGGGAACGCCTTGCGCACCTCGGGGCGCGCGAGCGCCAGCACCATCAGCCGCTCGCCCGAGAGCAGCCGGAGCGCCGCGTCGACGTACTCCACCGTGGGCCGATCGCCCCAGTGGAGGTCCTCCAGCACGATCAGCACCGGCCGGGCGGCGCACTCGGCCCGGGCGAACTCCACCCAGGCCCACTGCATCTGGTCGCCCATGCGCTTCGCGTCCTGCCGCGCCGCCTGGAGCAGGACGCTCTCGTCGTCCGGGAACGGCGTGCCCACCATCTCCCCGAGGAACTCGGTGACCGCCTGGCGGATCGGCGGCGGCACGTGTTGCCCGACGCGCGCGGCGAGCTTCGCGCGCCGCGCCTCGATCGGCTCGCCGTCGAGCAGCCGCGCGGCGCGCCGGACGATCTGCCCGAGCATGCCGAACGGCGCGCCCACCCGCATCGAGTCGCCCCGCGCCGTCCAGATCTCGACGGGCTGGCCGCGCGCGGCGAGGCGCCGCACGAGCTCGTGGCGCAGGCGCGACTTGCCCACCCCGGCGCCCGCCGTGACCAGCACCGCGCGCGCCTCGGACTCCGCCGCGCACTCCTCGAACGTCGCCTGGAGCAGGAGCAGCTCGCGGTCGCGCCCCACGCACGTCGTCGGCTTGCCGAGCAGCGGGCGCGCCTCGTCGGCGGGCTCGACCTCGCCGACGAGCACGTGCCCGCCCTGGTCGTCGACCGCGACCTCGAAGTGGTCCTTGAGCAGGTCGGCGGTCGTCCGGTCGACGAGGATCGGCGGCGCGCCGTCCGCCGCGTCGGCCGCCGCGTCGGCCGCGCGCCGCTCGCGCTGATCGAGCAGGGCGCTGGCGCGGTCGATGACCTGCCCCGTGGGCTGCGCCCGCTCGACCTCGTCCCAGCCGGTCGCCAGCGCGACGCGCGCGCTCGGCAAGAGCCCGCGGAGCGCCAGGGCGCAGCGCGCGGCGCTCGCGGCGACCTCGGCCGGCGCGCCCGCGCCCGGGAGCAGCGCCGCGAGCGAGCCGTCGCCGAGCAGCTCGAGCTGCGCGCCGTACCGCGCCACGACCTGCCGCAGCGCCTGTGACGTGAGCTCCAGGGGGCCGGGCGGCGGCGCGTCGCCGAGCGGGGCGGTCTTCGCGCGCGGATCACCCGCGGCGAGGCCACGCGCGACGTCGGCCACGTCCGCCGCGAGGATCACGCTGGCGAGGCGCCGCTCGCGGTCGGTGAGGGCGGCCGACGAGGCCGGCGCGCTCGAGGAGGGCGGCCCGGCGACCTTGACCTCCAGCGCGCGCAGCTCCTCGAGGACCACGGCCGCGCTGCCGGGCCGCGCGGCCGGCTTCTTGGCGAGCAGCCGCGCCATGAACACGTCGAGCGCCGCCGGCAGCCCGGGCGAGAGCGCGCTCGGCCGCGGCGCCTCGTCGAACACCACCTTGGCGAGGGTGGCCACGAGCTGCGCCGCGGCGAAGGGCGGCCGGCCCGTCAGGCACGCGAACAGGACACACCCGAGCGAGTAGAGATCCGCGCGGGCGTCGAGGTCGTGGTCGCCGAGGACCTGCTCGGGCGGCATGTAGGACGGCGTCCCGAGCGTCGCCCCGGCGCGCGTCAGCACGTACGTCGCGTCGCGCAGGCGCACGAGGCCGAAATCGAGGATCTTGACCCGATCGAGGTCGCCGAGCGGCAGGAAGAGGTTCTGCGGCTTGATGTCGCGGTGGATGACGCCCTGGGCGTGCGCGGCCGCGAGCCCCTCGGCGACCTTGGCCGCGAGCCGGAGCGCGGCGGCCGGCTCCAGCCGCCCGCGCGCGAGCCGCGCGCCCAGGTCCTCGCCGTCGAGCCACTCCATCACGAGGTACGGCTCGCCGTCCGGCAGCTCCCCGTGGCCGATGTACCGGACGATCTGCGGGTGATCCAGCGAGGCCAGCGCCCGGGCCTCCCGGGCGAAGCGCGTGCGCGCCTCGTCGGTCGGATCCCTCAGGACCTTGATGGCCACCGGCTCGTCGCGCGCGAGATCCCGCGCGAGGTAGACGGTCCCGAGGGAGCCCGCCCCCGCCCGCCGCTCGATCGCGTACTGCGCTCCGATGCGCTGCCCCGGTGTCATGCCCACAACAGTATAGGAGAGCTCGCCACCGGGTTGGCGCCCGCGTCGTGAACGGACCCGGACGGGCTCTCGCTTACGCCCGGCCGCCTGCTCGATCCATGATCGCCGAGCGCGTACGCGCCGATCCCGCGGGCGACGCCGCGATCCGAGTGTGTACCTACATGTAGGGAAATTGGATCCGTTCTTCGGGTTGGCGTAAGCTCCAAAGTTTCTCCGCGAAAAAGTTGTTCCTTCGATCCGTGCTGACGTAACCAGTCGAGCGCGCCCCGGGCCTCGATGGAATCCGGCGGGCGCCGAGCTCTCATGGGTGTCGACGGCGCGTTTCGGACGCCGGGAGACGGGCCTCCGTGCGCGCTCGGCCATCGGACATGCCACGTCGTTCGAACTTGAAGGAGGCTTCTGGTGTCAAAGGTAGTCGTCGTCACCTCGGGCAAAGGCGGAGTCGGCAAGACGACCACGACCGCAAACCTCGCGTCCGGAATCGCGGCGCTCGGCTACAAGACGGTTGCCATTGATTTCGACGTGGGCCTCAGGAACCTCGATCTCGTGATGGGGTGCGAGCGGCGCGTGGTCTACGATCTCGTCAACGTCATCCGCGGCGAGGCGACGCTCCGCCAGGCGGTGATCAAGGACAAGCGGATCGAGACCCTCTATGTGCTCCCTGCGTCGCAGACGCGGGACAAGGACGCGCTCACGCTGGACGGCGTGGGGCGCATCCTCGACGAGCTGCGCGCGGCGAATTTCGACTACATCTTCTGCGACTCGCCGGCCGGCATCGAGTGGGGCGCGCAGATGGCGATGTACTTCGCGGACGAGGCGATCGTGGTGACGAACCCCGAGGTCTCCTCGGTGCGCGACTCGGACCGGGTGCTCGGCCTGCTCGACGCGAAGACGCGCCGGGCGGAGCTCGGCGAGGAGCCGGTGAAGACGCACCTCCTGCTCACGCGGTACGCGCCCGCGCGCGTGGCCAAGGGCGAGATGCTGGCGCACAAGGACGTCCTGGAGCTGCTCGGCATCCCGCTGCTCGGGGTGATCCCGGAGTCGCCGGCGGTGCTCCAGGCGTCGAACGCCGGGACGCCGGTGGTGCTCGATCCGACGAGCGACGCGGCGCAGGCCTACCTCGACGTGGTCCAGCGCTTCCTCGGGGAGGAGCGGCCCCACCGCTTCATCGAGCCGGCCAAGAAGGGCTTCTTCAGCCGAATTTTCGGCGGCCAGGCGGCGACCGCCTGAAGGGGGTACTGCCATGGCATTCATGGACTATTTCCGCAGGTCACAGCCGAAGTCGGCGGACGTCGCGAAGGAGCGTCTGCAGATCATCGTGGCGCGCGAGCGCGTGCGCCCCGCGGGAGAGCTGGATTACCTGCCGCGGCTCAAGCAGGAGCTGCTCCAGGTCATCTCGAAGTACGAGCGGATCGACCTCGATCAGGTGAGCGTCAACGTCGAGCGCAGCGGCGACTGCGACGTGCTCGAGCTGAACGTGGTGCTCTCCGAGTCGGAGCGGGCGGCGCGCGCGGCGGCGCCGCGGGCGGGGGCGCCGGCGCTGCGCAACTGCTGAGGCGGGGCGAACGGCGCTCCTGTCCTCCTCCTCCTTGCTGTCCAGCACTCCTCGCTGTCCAGCACTCCTCGACGTGCCCGTCGGCACACACCTGACCTGAAAAACGAACGGAACTGAAACGCCGCGGCCAAACCGAACGCGCCGGGGGGTGGGTCCGCGCGGCGGGGGCGGGCGGGCGCTCGCCATCCGCCAAGACTGGGGGCAGGGGAGCTCGCGCCGAGAACACCACCCGGCATGTCTCCCTTCGGGCCACGCCAGCTGGGACGTTTCGTTGCGCGCCACACAAGGCGCGCCTGCAGCCTCGAGCCTCCTGATACCTTATGGCGCCTCGGTCGGTGCTCGATCGCACCCACCCGCCCCCGCCGCGCGGACCCACCCCCCGGCGCTCGCGACGGGGGATCGGCATACGAGTTGGGGGGGCTGAGAGGGCGCGCCACGTGAGAACCGGGGGCACCTCGGTACGCGATCGCGCCCACTCGCCAACGCCGCGCGGATCTATTCCCCGACGCTCACCACGGCGGATCGGGATGCGCGTCCACGGAGGGTGACAGGTTCCACTGGGAGCCGAACCTTGCGCGACGCGGCATGCGCGGGGGCGCGACGGGCAATGCCTGCGTATCTGTTGGTGAATTCGTCTTAATGGCAGGATCCTCGCATACGGGGCGGGCGGGCGCGGCGCGAATGTCGTTGACAGCATTGCTGTGGCAGCTATTCCATTTCACGAAGAATCGAGGCGGCTCGATTTGATGTCGCGCGGATGGGCGGGTCGAGGGACCTGCGTGGCATAGTTTTGCGATTCAATGGAATGGATGGGCGATCGTGTGTGGCTTGGCTGCGCGCGGGCTCGTTGATTCTCGTGAATCTGGGGGGCGGGAATGCTGGACGTCGCGCTCGTGTTCCTCGTGAAGAGCGTCAATGCTTACCTCGCGAGCCGGACGGGATCGAGCCTCGGCGAGGTGGAGCCGTCGAGGATCGTGGACGACGGCGGCAAGTGGGCGATCAAGGAGGATCACCTCGGCGCGGCGATCATCAACGTGGAAGAAGAGCGGCTGTTCAAGGCGCAGCTGCCGGAGACGACACTCGTGAACGGGCGGCAGCTCGTCGTGGAGCCGGAGCTGAAGCTGAATTTGCACGTGTTGTTCGCCGCGAACTTCAGGCAATACGACCAGGCGCTCCGGTACGTGTCGTATGTGCTCATGTATTTTCAATCGAACCCGGTGTTCACGCCGCGCGATAGCCCGGGGCTCGACGAGCGCATCGAGAAGCTCTCGCTCGAGCTGCAATCGCTGACGTACGAGCAGCTCAACCAGGTCTGGGCATTTGTCGGCGGCAAGCAGCTGCCCTCCGTCGTCTACAAGGTGAGGATGGTGGCGCTGCAGGACCGAACGCCGGCCGTCGGCGTGCCGGTGACGCGCATCGACGCGCAGGTGCACGGGCGATGAGGCTCCGCTACGATACCCTGCTGTCGCTGCGCATCGCCCACGCCTACTATGGCGGGGTCTGCCCGGACTTCGACATCGTGCTGCCCGCAGAGACGCTGCGGACGCTGCGCGGGGGACGGCTCCTGGCGAAGGTCCTGGGCGGCGTCCTCTACGTGCTGTTCGAGGCGGACGAGGGGGGCGCGCCGGTGGTCTCGGCGGCCGGAGCGGGGCTGCGGATCGGGCTCAGGCTGGTCAATCCGTACTTCAGCAACTACACGGCGGTCCCGGCGGAGCTCGCCGCGGGCACGGCGTGGTATCGCAACGGGGACGCGCCGGGCCAGCTCGACGCGCCCGAGGGGCGCGCGCTCGTCGGGGCGGTGTTCTCCCGGGCGCTCGCGCGCGCGGAGCGGCCGGTCACCGTCACCTTGAAGGACTCGGACGGGCAGGCGCTGCGCGCCGAGACGGTCACCGCAGCGAACGATCGGGACGATGTCTCGTTCGACGCGACCGGCGCGGACCCGGGGCCGTGCTCGGTCGAGGAAGACTATGGGGACGGCTCGCCGCTCACGGCGCGCTGCTATATTCACCCCGAGCTCCAGCAAACCGGCGTGTTCGCGATCGTGGACCTCGAGATCCACGCGTCGTTCTACGCCAGCGCGCCGGCGTTCGAGATCACGTTCGACGCGCGGCAAGATACGCTGCGTTATTACCTCGTCGTCAGCAATTACTCGATCGCCGATTTCGAGCAGCTCACGGTCGCCGACCTCGGCGCCGACGACGAGGGGCGGCCGGAGGTGACCTTCACCAGGGTGGCCGCCGCGGCGTTCACGCCGGGCGAGCTGCCCGCCGCGCTGCTCGCGACCGGCGACTCCCGGCTCGTCCTGTTCCGATCGCAGGTCCCCGTCGCGCGACGGCAGCGCGCGATGAAGAAGATCCAGCTCAGCAGGAACGGGGACGTGCTCGTCGAACACCTGCCGCAACCAGGCGCCGACCAGGCGGACGCACACCTGATCATCCACGTATCGAGATAGAGGTCCGGCCCATGCCCACGTACCGCACACCAGACGTCTACGTCGAAGAAATCCCCGTATTTCCGCCCTCCGTCGCAGAGGTGGGCACGGCCATCCCCGCCTTCATCGGGTACACGGAGAAGGCCGCACGCAACCAGGCCCACGATCTGATCCTCAAGCCGACCAAGATCTACTCGCTGAAGGACTACGAGGCGCTCTTCGGGCTGCCGAAGGCCGACACGATCGCGATCTCCATCGCCAGCACGGGCGCGGCGCCGGGAGGATACACGGTCACGTCCTTCACCGAGCCGACGACGTCGTACCTGCTCTATTACGCCGTGAAGATGTTCTTCGATAACGGCGGCGCGCAGTGCTATATCGTGTCCGTCGGGACGTACCAGTCCACGCCGACGTTCACCCTGGCCGGCGACACGGGCACCGCCCCGGCGACAGCCTACGGGCTGCAGGACGGCCTCGACGCGGTCAAGCTCGAGGACGAGCCCACGCTGATCGTCATCCCGGAGGCGGTGAAGCTGTCCGCCACCGACTACCAGTCGCTCGTGCAGGCGGTCCTCCTGCAATGCGGCGGGCTGCGCGATCGGTTCGCGATCTTCGACCTCCACGGCGGGGGCGGCGCGCTGACCGACGCCGAGCTCGGCACGCAGCGGGGGTACTTCGGCACGGCGCACCTGAAGTACGGCGCCGCCTACTACCCGTTCGTCAGGACGACGTTCAACCATTACATCGCCGAGACGGAGGGCGGCGGCGGCCCGGCGAGCAACGTGTCCGTCACCGTGGGGGCGGGCTCCGCGGTCGACCTCGTCTCGCTCAAGGCGAGCGACACCGCCGCCTACAACTTCGTCAAGGCGGAGCTCGGCAAGTACTTCGTCGTCATGCCGCCGAGCGGCGCCGTCGCCGGCGTCTACGCCGCGACCGACAGCGCCCGCGGGGTCTGGAAGGCGCCGGCGAACGCCAGCCTCGCGGGCGTGATCGAGCCGGTGGTGAAGCTCGACAGCCTGAAGCAGGAGGGGCTCAACGTGGACGCCACGACCGGCAAATCCATCAACGCCCTGCGCTCCTTCGCCGGCAAAGGCACCCTGGTGTGGGGGGCGCGCACGCTCGCAGGCAACGACAACGAGTGGCGCTACATCCCCGTGCGGCGGTTCTTCAACATGGTCGAGGAGTCGATCAAGAAGTCCACCTCCTGGGCCGTGTTCGAGTCGAACGACGCCAACACCTGGGTGAAGGTGCGCGGGATGATCGAGAGCTACCTCATCGACAAATGGCGCGAAGGCGCCCTCGCCGGCGCGACGCCCAAGGACGCGCTCTTCGTCAAATGCGGCCTCGGCACCACCATGAACGCGCAGGACATCCTCGAGGGACGCATGAACGTCGAGATCGGCATGGCGGTGGTCCGGCCGGCGGAGTTCGTCATCCTGAAGTTCTCCCACAAGCTGCAGACGTCGTAGTCGCTCCCAGGAGGTTCCACGGCCATGCCCGCAACATATCCTCTTCCGGTATTCCACTTCACCGTCGAGTGGGGTGGCAGCCGCGTCGGCTTCTCGGAGGTCACCGGCCTCACGCAGGAGAACCAGGCCATCGAGTACCGCGACGGCTCGTTCCCCGAGTACTCGTCCATCAAGATGCCCGGGCTCCGCAAGTTCAGCAACGTCACGCTGAAGCGCGGGATCATCAAGGGGGACAACCAGTTCTTCAGGTGGCTCAGCACGGTGAAGCTGAACACCGTCGAGCGGCGCAACCTCGTCATCAGCCTGCTCAACGAGGAGCACCAGCCGGTGATGGTGTGGAAGGTGATGAACGCCTTCCCGGTGAAGGTCGAGGGGCCCCAGCTGAAGGCCGCCGGCAACGAGGTGGCGATCGAGTCCATCGAGCTCGCCCACGAAGGCCTCGAGCTGCAGAACGACTGATGGCCACCTACTACCCGCCCGTCGGATTCCACTTCAAGGTCGAGGTCCTCGGCCTGCCCGCGAACGGGAACGACGTCCGGTTCACGGAGGTGAGCGGGCTCTCGGTGGAGCTCGCCACCGAGGAGGTCGCCGAGGGCGGGGAGAACCGCTTCCTCCAGAAGTACCCGACGCGGGCGAAATACCCGGAGCTCGTCCTCAAGCGCGGCCTGCTCCCGAGCTCCGAGGTGCTGGGCTGGATCCGGCAATGCGTCGAGGAGCTCCGGATCGAGCCGAAGAACATCGACGTGAAGCTCCTCAACGAGGAGCACCAGCCGCTGCTCACCTGGCACGTCGTCAAGGCCTACCCGACGAAGTGGGCGGTGAGCGATCTCAACGCCTCAGGCAACGCGGTCGTCGTCGAGACCCTGCAGTTCTTCTACCAGCACTTCACCCTGGACAGGTCCTGAGCCATGCCCATCGTCGTCGAAGAGGTCGTGATCACGGTCGAGGTGGGCGGCGAGCCCGCCGCGGGGGCCGCGCCCGCGCAGCGGGCCGCCGAGGACGCGCAGGAGATCGTCCGCCAGTGCGTCGAGCGCGTGCTCGAGATCCTGGCGCAGCGGGAGGAGCGCTGAGCCATGGCGGAGCGAGGCGCGCTGGAGCGGCTCTTGATCAAGGGCTACGAGCAACCGGATTACTCCGGGTCGCCCGTGCGCGAGTTCGAGGCCTTCGTGAACCCGAGCGAGATCACGCTCGCGTACGAGATGGAATACGACAGCGCGCAGGGCTCGGGCACGACCGGCAGCCGGATGGAGTTCAAGAAGGTCAAGCCGGGCGACCTGTCCCTCACGTTCTTCCTGGACGGGACGGGCGCGAGCGGGCGCCCGCTCGACGTGCAGGCGAAGATCGACGAGTTCCAGTCCGTCACCGGGTACAACGGCAACATCCACCGGCCGAACTACCTGAAGGTGGCCTGGGGGACGCTCCAGGTGAAGCGGTGCGTGCTCAAGAGCGCCAGCATCGCCTACAAGCTGTTCAAGCCCGACGGGGTGCCGCTGCGCGCGGTGATCACCGCGAGCTTCTCGGACAACACGGACGATCAGACGCGGGTGGCGATGGCCCAGGATCAGTCGCCGGATCTGACGCACGTCCGGCTGGTGAAGGCGGGCGACAACCTGCCCTCGCTCTGCGCCGAGATCTACGGCGATCCGCGGCTCTACCTGGCCGTCGCCGCGGCGAACCGCCTCGACGACTTCCGCGACCTTGTGCCCGGCACCAGGTTGTTCTTTCCACCGATGGAGAAGTAGCCATCACCGCGCAACGCACACTCCCTGTCTCCGCGGAGCACCGCGAGTTCACCGTGAAGGTGCGGGGCGAGCTCGTCTCGCGCGCGCACCAGCTGCTCGCGGTCACGGTGACGAAGGCGGTCAACCGGATCTCCTCGGCGCGGCTCGTGTACCTCGACGGCGCGGCCGCGGCGAGCGACTTCCCGCTCAGCAACGCCGCGCTGTTCGTGCCGGGCAGCGAGGTCGAGATCCTCGCCGGCCCGGCCGGCGCCGAGGTGTCCTTGTTCAAGGGGGTCGTGGTGCAGCAGGCGCTCAAGGTGCGCGACCGGGGCGCCCCGCAGCTCATCGTCGACTGCCGCCACCGGGCGTTCAAGCTCACCGTGGGGCGCAAGAACGCCTGCTTCTTCGATCAGACCGACAGCGACCTCATCGCGGCGCTGCTCGACGGCGCCGGCGTCGAGGCGGACGTCGAGGCCACGACCGTGGTCCACCCGCAGCAGGTCCAGTACCGCGCAAGCGACTGGGACTTCCTCCTGACGCGCGCCGAGGCGAACGGGAAGCTCGTCTTCACCAACGACGGCGCGGTCGCCGTCAAGGCGCCGTCTTTCGGCGGCGCCGCCGTGGCCACGCTGCACTTCGGCGCGACCATCCTCGAGATGGACGCGCAGATCGACGCCCGGATCCAGTTCGACGGGGTGAAGAGCGTGACGTGGGATCCCGCGCAGCAGGCCCTCGTGGAGCGGGAGGCGGCCGATCCGGGCGTCAGCGGGCCCGGCAACCTGAGCAGCGAGGACCTCGCGGCGGTGGCGGCCCGGGGCAGCTGCGAGCTCCGGCACGCGGCGCTCGGCGAGGACGAGGCGCAGGCGTGGGCAGACGCGGCGTGGCTGAAATCGAGGATGAGCAAGGTGAGCGGGCGCGCGAAATGCGAGGGGCTCGCGACGGTGAGCCCGGGCGATATCGTCACGCTGAGCGGCGTGGGCGCGCGGTACGGCGGCGACGTCTTCGTGACCGGCGTGCGCCACGACAGCAGCGCGGCCGAGGGGTGGAAGACCCACCTCCAGTTCGGCAGCGTCGAGCGGTGGTCCGCGGAGGAACGCGCGGTGTCCGCGCCGCGCGCCGGCGCGCTCCTGCCCGGCGTCAGCGGCCTGCAGATCGGCAAGGTCGTGAGCAACGAGGACGACGCGGGCGAGCACCGGGTGCGCGTCCGCCTGCCCCTGGTCGAGGACGGCGGAGACGGCATCTGGGCGCGCGTGGCGAGCCTCGATGCGGGCGAGGAGCGAGGCTTCTTCTTCCGGCCGGAGATCGACGACGAGGTGGTCGTGGGCTTTCTGGACGACGATCCGCGCCGGGCGGTGATCCTCGGGATGCTCCACAGCAGCGCGAGGGCGGCGCCGCTCCAGGGCTCGGACGACAACCACGAGAAGCTCTACCAGAGCCGCTCGAAGATGCGCCTCTATTTCCACGACGAGAAGAAGCTGATGCAGCTCGACACGCCCGCCGGCAACACGATCGCGCTCAGCGAGGAGCAAAAGGGGATCAGGATCGAGGATCAGAACGGCAACGTGATCGAGCTGAGCGCGGACGGCATCCGGATCGAGAGCAAGAAGGCGCTCACGCTCAAGGCCGGCACCGCGGTGGAGATCGAGTCGGGCACGTCGCTCACGGTCAAGGGCGGCGCCGAGCTGAAGCTCTCGGGGTCGAGCGGCGCGGAGCTCTCCAGCACCGCGATCACCTCGGTCAAGGGCAGCCTCGTGAAGCTGAATTGAGGGAACATGCCTCCTGCGGTCCGAGTCGGCGATGTCAGCACCCACGGCGGGACGGTCACGGGCCCCGGCGTGAGCACCGTGCTCTTCAAGGAGATGCCCGCCGCCGTGGCGGGCGACCTGCACGTCTGCGCGCTGCCGCCGAACGGGCACCAGCCCACGGCCAGCCCGTTCCCGGCGGGGAGCGCCACGGTGGTCATCGCCGGCCGGCCGGCGCTGCGCACCACCGACACGTGCGCCTGCGGCGCCATGGCCGCCGTCGGCGAGCCCACCATCGAGATCAGCTGAAGGAGCCAGGGAGATGACATCGGACGATCGCAACGAGACCTCGGCTTCGTTCCTCGGCACCGGGTTGAGCTTCCCGCCCGAGTTCGTGAGGGAGAGCGGCCAGGTGCTGATGACCTCCGACGAGGAGGACATCGAGCGCAGCCTGCGCATCCTGTTCGGCACCGCCCGCGGGGAGCGCTTCCTCGCGCCGAAATACGGGCTCGACCTGCGCGAGGTGCTGTTCGAGGCGATGAGCACGACGATGAGGACCTTCCTCGCGGAGCGCGTGCGGACGGCGATCCTGATCTACGAGCCGAGGATCAACGTGCTCTCGCTGCGGATCGACGGCGAGGACGCGAACGACGGCGCGCTCCGCATCGCGGTCGACTACGAGGTTCGCGCGACCAACTCGCGCTATAACCTCGTCTTTCCCTTTTACCGCACCGACGGCAACGAGGTGCGGGCCTCGGTCGACGCGCTTCCCCCGTGAGGCGCCCGCGCGCCGTCCAGCCATGGTCACCCCGTTTGCCCAGAGCCAGACGCCATGTCGATAGAGGACATCATCCAGAACATGGTCTCGCAGCTCGGCCAGAGCCAGGACGACCGCCTGGCCGAGGAGCTGCGGCCGGACTTCGCCCGCGTGGACGAGCGCACGCCGCTCGATCTGCTCCAGTTCACGAAGGCCCTCTCCCGCTTCGTCCATCACCATTCGTCGCGCGGCGGCGGCGAGGTCGGCGACTGGCAGCCGTTCTTCGCCTACGACGCCGCGGAGGCGGCGCGGCTGCTCGACGACGCCGGCGGGGCGACGCCGGCGCACCTCGCGTTGCTCGTCGCCTTCCTGAAGCTCTACGAGCTGCCGCGCGAGGCGCTCAACCGCTTCACCGGGCGCCACCTCGACTTTTATTACCGGCGCGTGCTGCGCTTCGAGCCGCGCGCGGCCGTCCCGGACCGGGCCCACGTGGTGATCGAGCTCAAGAAGAACGCGGCCCCCGTGCGGCTCCTCCCCGAGCACGCGCTGTCCGCGGGCAAGGACGCGACGGGCGTCGAGCGGATCTACCGGCCGGTCCGCGAGACGGTGATCCGGGGCGCGAAGCTCGAGCAGCTGCGCTCGATCTTCGTGGATCCGCGGGGGCGCGGCGCGGTCCGGTGCGCGCCGGTCGCGGACTCGTCCGACGGCGTGGGGGGAAAGCTGCCGGACGACGCGCCCGCGTGGCACCCGTTCGGCCGCGCCGATCTGCCCGCCGGCGACATCGGGTTTGCCCTGTCGTCTCCGGTGCTGCGCATGAAGGAGGGGCGCCGGAAGGTCCGGCTGTCGCTGACGCTCGGCAACGTGACGTCGGCCGCGCTCGACGCCGCGGCGCTCGCCGGCGCGCTCGAGGCGTTCGTCACCGGCGAGAAAGGCTGGCTCGGCCCGCACGCGCTCAGGGCCAGCCGCTCCGGGGATGTCCTGGAGCTCGAGCTCGATCTTCCCGAGACCGAGGGCGCCGTGGTCGACCACGACCCCGCCGCGCACGGGGGCGCCTGGGCCGCGCGGGCGCCGATCGTGCAAGTGCTGCTGAAGCCCGACGCGCCGGTCGGATACCGCGACGTAAAAGGCCTCGTCCTGCGCCGGGCGCGGGTCTCGGTCGAGGTCGAGGGCGTGCGCTCCCTCGCCCTGGAGAGCGACGCCGGCGCACTCGACCCGAAGCGGACGTTCCTGCCGTTCGGGCCGCAGCCCGCGAGGGGCGCGCGCTTCCTGGTCGGCTGCGCCGAGGCGCTCTCCAAGGCGCTCTCGGAGATCACGCTGCGCATCCGCTGGAGCAACCTGCCTGACAGCTTCAAGGCGCATTACGACGGTTATGGCGTGAGCGGCGTCGACGACAGCACGTTCCGCGCCTCGGTCGTGTTCCAGGACGGCGGGAGCTCGACGCAGACGATCCGCGGCATCAGGTTGTTTTCAGGCAGCGGGGACGAGAGTGTGCTCACCCTGACGCCCGGCGGCGCGCCGGCGGACGTGCACGTCTCGGACGCGAGGCGGGTCTACGCGTTCGGCACCGCCGGCTCGGTGAAGGCCTCGCGGACGGCGAGCGGGCTCCTGCTCGTGAAGTCGCGGCTCCGCCCGTACCGCGACGCCGCGCCCGAGCCTCGCAGCGGGTTCATCACGCTGTCGCTCGAGAAGGGCTTCTTCCACGACGTGTACCGGCAGAAGAGCATCGAGAACGTGATCAAGTATGCCAAGGCGCCGGGGGATGGCTCCGGCGGTTTGGTGGCCCTGAAGGAGCCTTACACGCCGGCGATCCAGGGCATCTCGCTCGATTACAAGGCGCACTCGGGCGACGTCGACCTCCAGTCGGGTTCTGCCGAGAGCTTCGCCGGCGCCGATCTCCGGTTCTTCCATGTTGACTGCTTCGGCGCGCGGCGGGAGCACGCCCACCTGCGCGCGCAGCTCGACCACGTCGCGGCGAAGGACGTCCCGCTGTTGCCTGCGCACGACCACGAGGGCGAGCTGCTCCTCGGGATCACGGGGCTCGCGGCGGGCGACAGCGTGAGCCTGCTCTTCCAGGTCGCCGAGGGCAGCGCCGATCCGGACGTCGTGTGGCCCGGGGTGCGGTGGTTCGTGCTGTGCGACAACCACTGGAAGGAGCTCGGCCCCGGCGAGCTCGTCCTCGACACCACGAACCAGCTGCGGTCGAGCGGCCTCGTGGCCGTCGTCGTCCCGCGGCAGGCGACGACCGAGAACACGCTGCTGCCTTCCGGGCGCCTCTGGCTCAAGGCGACCGTGGATCGCGCCGCGAGCGCCGCCTCGCAGCTCGTCTCCGTGGCGGCGAACGCCGTCGAGGTGCAGCTCCAGGACCGCGGCAACGACCCGGCCCACCTCGCCGCCCCGCTGCCCGGCGGCAGCATCACCAAGCTGAAGACTCCGGTCGCCGCGGTGAAGGCGGTGCGCCAGCCTCACGCCTCCTTCGGCGGGCGAGGGGTGGAGTCCGCCGAGGCGATGACCACGCGCGCGTCCGAGCGGCTCCGCCACAAGGACCGCTGCCTCACCGCCTGGGATTACGAGCGGATCGTGCTCGGCGCGTTCCCCGGCATCCACAAGGTGAAATGCATCCCGCACGCGCGGGACGGAGCCTGGCACGCGCCCGGGCACGTGCTGCTCGTCGTCGTCCCCGACCTGCGCAACCAGAACGCCAGGAACCCGCTGGAGCCGCGGGTCGACGCGGACACGCTGGCGCGGGTGGCGGCGCACGTGCAGGCGCGCGCCGGCATGCAGGTGGCCGTCCAGGTGAAGAACCCCGCCTACCAGAAGGTGCGCCTCGACTTCAAGGTCAAGCTCCGCGCCGGCCACGAGTTCAATGCCTACCGCGCCCTGCTCGAGCAGGAGCTGATCGCGTTCCTCTCGCCGTGGGCCTACGACGCGGAGCGCGCGATCTCGTTCGGCGGGCGAATCTATCGATCGGTGCTGCTCGATTTCGTCGAGGAGCGCAGTTACGTCGATTACGTGACCGACTTCAAGATGTACAGTTACACAGGCACGCTCCACGGCGCGCGGGACGTCGGCGAGATCCGGGCGGAGAGGCCGGACGCCATCCTGGTCTCGGACGCGGCGCACGCCGTGGCGGAGGCGCCGTAACCACGGCGGGACGCAGGCCATGCTCCATCAGCTCACCCTCCCGAAGGCGACGCGCGTCGAGCCCGAGCTCGACCATCAGCACCTCTACGCGCTCGGGCTCGAGCACGTGCGCCGGCTGGCCCGCCGCATCTGGACCGACCACAACGTCCATGACCCGGGCATCACCACGCTCGAGCTCCTGTGTTACGCGCTGACCGATCTCGGCTACAGGGCGTCGTTCCCCGTCGAGGATCTGCTCGCGAGCGAGGCGGAGAACGCCGAGGTGATGAAGCAGCAGTTCTTCACCGCCCGGCAGATCCTCCCGGGCCGCCCGCTCACCTTGCTCGATTACCGGAAGCTGCTGATCGATCTCGCGGGGGTGAAGAACGCCTGGATCCACCCCGCCGAGCAAACACTCTACGTCGATCCGGTCGCCGGCGCGTTATCGACCGAGGCCCCGGACAGCCCGGGCATGCGCGAGGTGAAGGTGCGCGGCCTCTACCACGTCCTCGTCGAGCTCATGGACGAGGTCGCGCCGGAGGACGCGCCAGGCGTGCTCGCGGCGGTGTCGCAGCGGCTCCAGGCGAACCGGAACCTCTCCGAGGACTTCGTCGGCATCGCCCCGATCGAACAGCAGAGCTTCCTCGTGTGCGCCGAGCTGGAGCTCTCCCCGGACGCCTCGGTCGCGGCCGTGCACGCCGAGGTGCTGTTCCGGATCCATCAGTATCTTGCGCCGCCGGTGAACAATTACAGCCTCAGCGAGATGCTCGAGCGGCGAAGGTCGGACGGAAGTCGCTTCACCGTGGAGGAGATCTTCGACGGTCCGCTGCTCGACCACGGCTTCATCGACGACGAGGAGCTCGCCCAGGCCGAGCTGCGGACCGAGATCCGCCTGTCGGACGTGATCAGCCTCGTGATGGATATCGAGGGGGTGAGGGCGGTGCGCGACATCGTCATCAATCCTGCCGACGCCACGGCGCCGCTCCCGGACCGGTGGCGTGTGCCGGTGCTGCACGGCAGGCGGCCGGCGCTGGATCGCGCGCGCTCGCGGCTCGTGCTGTACAAGCGCGGCGTGCCCGTCTCGGCGGCCCCTGGCGAGGTGACGGGCCGTTACGAGGCGCTGGCCAGCGCGGCCCGGGCCAAGCAGGAGACGCCGCGCGAGGACGATCTGCCGATCCCGCTCGGCGCGCATCGGCGCCCCGGGCGTTACCATTCCTTCCAGAACCATTTCCCCGCGATCTACGGGCTGAGCGAGGAGGGGCTGCCGAGCGCCGCCGGTGCGGCGCGCCGCGCGCAGGCGCGGCAGCTCAAGGCCTACCTGCTGTTCTTCGACCAGATCATGGCGAACTACTGCGCCCAGCTCGCGCGCGTGAAGGACCTGTTCTCGACCGATCCCGACCTCCGCCGGACGTACTTCTATCAGGCCGTCGATTCCTTCGCACAATGGCAGCGGATCTACGGGGTCGAGGACATCGTCCAGGTGATCGAGGCGGAGATCGAGGACCCGGCGGTCCTGCTCGACCGGCGCAGCCGGTTCCTGGATCACCTCATCGCGCGCTTCGCCGAGCGCTTCCACGAGTACGCTGCGGTGATGACCTCGGCGCTCGGCGCGAGCCCCGAGAGCATCCTCCGCGCGAAGTGCGAGTTCCTGAGGAGCTACCCAGAGATCAGCGCGGATCGCGGGCTCGCGTGCAATGCCTCGCTCACCGCGCCCGAGGACGTGTGGGGCACCGGCAACGTCTCGGGGCTGGAGCGGCGGCTCGCCAAGCTGCTCGGCATGCCGGACGCGTCGCGCCGGGATCTCGGCGCCGAGGGCGTCGAGGAAGAGGGGATGTTCCTCATCGAGAACCTCCTCCTGCGGACGTCCGGCTTCCAGTCGCCCCGCCTGCCCATCTGCGCCGACGTGCGCTGCGCGGGCTGCGCGGACGACGATCCGTACTCCTACCGCATCCACGTCGTGCTGCCGGCGTACGCAGGCCGCTTCCGCGACATGGAGTTCCGGCGCTTCGCGGAGGAGGTCATCCGCCAGGAGACGCCCGCGCATGTCCTGCCCAAGGTGTGCTGGGTGGACCGCGATGGGATGCGCGCGCTGGAGGTGGCCTACCGCGCGTGGCTCGAGGCGAGGGCCGCGGGGGCGGACGCGGCGGAGCTGGCGGCGCGGCTCGAGGTGTTGATCGAGGCGCTTTACGCGGCAAAGAACGTGTATCCGACCGAGCGGCTGAGGCCGTGCGCCGCCGGCGACGAGGGGCCGAAGTTCATCCTCTCGCGGACGAGGCTCGGCAGCGTCGGGACGGAAGAGGGCTGAGCGCCCGGGCAAGGTGCGGCAATCGTAGGCAGCGGGAGCGATCCACATGGCGCAACTGACCATCAGCTTGGACCAGATATCCACGAGCCACACGGTCTTCGAGCGGGACCAGGTGCTCACGGCCGAACAGCTCAACGGCGTGACCGACTACCTGGACGACCAGGGGCGGCTCACGCGGGTCGATCTCCTCGGCGTGGGGATCGCCTGCGGCCTCCGGGTCTCGCTCGCGGGCGACCGCGTGACGCTCACGAAGGGCGCGGGCGTGACCACCGACGGCGACCTGCTGCGCGTGCCGGGCGACGCCGTGTTCACGGCGTTCAAGCCGTACGGGGAGGGAGCGCCGGAGTACGCCCCGTTCCACGACGGAACGGCGCGCCTCGCCGCGTGGGAGCTCGTGCGCGAGGGCGCCGGCGACCCGGGCGCCGCCGGGCTCGCCGAGCTCGCGGCGCAGGCCGGACGCCCTCTGTCGGACATGGCCGCGGTCCTGCTGATGGAGAGCCACGTCAAGGATCAAGACCTCTGCTCCGGCACCGATTGCGACAACCTCGGCGCCGCGGCGCTCCACGACGCGCGGCTCCTGCTCATCGACAAGGCCGCGGCCGCGCTGCTCAAGGAGCGGATCGCCACCCCGGACAGCGCGGCGCGGGCCCTCGACGTGCTCGCGGCCGACCGACCGATGCTCGCCGGGGTCGAGTCCGCGGGCGCGCTCGTGGACGTGTACCGGGCCGCCTGCGGCGCCGTCCACACGAAGCTCGCGGGGGCGCTGCCGAAGATCTACCCCGCGTGCGGCGCCTTCCTCGCGGACCTGTTCCCGTCGGATCCCGCGCCGCGATGGACGAGCACACTGGCGGCGATCCAGGGCGCGTTCGCCGCGTCGGGCACGGGTATCCAGTACCATTACGATTTCCTGAAGGACGTCGTCGAGACCTACGAGGCGTTCCGGGAGGCGCTGTCCGGCGATACCAGCGTGTGTTGCCCCGACCTCTCGGCCTTCCCGAAGCACCTCTTGCTGGGAAACCTGGCCGGCGCAGGCGGGAGCGAGGAGAACCGGACCGGCTTTTACCCGTCCCGGTTCACGGCCGTCGCGACGGGCCAGCTCGGCCACGCCCGGTTCCTCGCCGCGAAGCTGGCAGCGCTCATCGAGAGCTTCGCGCTGCCGACGGGCTCGAATCTGCCGATCCGGATCACCCCGAGCCTCGGCGAGGACCGGCGCCTGGAAGAGCGGGCGATCCCTTATTATTACGACACGAGACGCGAGATCGCGATCCACGAGCGCTGGAGCCACGCGCTCGCCCTCCGCGGGATGAGCGCGCACAACTACTCGTACAACGCGGGCCTCTATGGCGCCCAGGGCGGCGCGGCGAACCCGCTGGGCACGGCGATCGGGCGGTTCTCGTTCTTCCGCATCGAGGGCCACCTCGGCGCGAACGTGAACGCCGCCGTGGAGTCGCTGGAGCGCGAGATCCAGAGCAAGAACCTGCCCTTCGTCGTCCGCGCGGTGCTGCTCGGGTCCGACCGGAGGCGGGTGTTCAAGAAGCCCTCGCCCAGGTACTCCGATCTGCACCGGCTCCACCGCATGGTCCGCAGCGGCCTCGCCGAGCAGCTGGAGGAAGCGGCGGCGTTCGGCAACAGGTTCAAGCAGCAGGTCAACGTCGCCGTCGACGAGGTCGGGATCGTGGGCCGCGACGCCGGGATCCCGCTGAAGCAGGCCGCCGCGACCCAGAGCGACGTGCTGAGCGCCGGCGCGACCAGCGCCAGCAGGAAGCTGCGGCAGGCGTACTCGGACTATACGAGCGATCCGACGTGGCGGCAGGACGTGATGCAGACCCTGGCCGCCGCGGGGAGCTTCAAGCTCGAGCTCCGCGACGTCGCGAAGACCGAGCTCGTGACGCCGTTCGATTCGCTCGCCGGCAGCGTCCACCTGCAATGGATCGACTGGCTGGAGGACGTCATCAGGGACAAGGAGGACAAGGCCGACGAGCGCCTGCTCTTCGGCGCGTTCCTCCGGCAACACCCGGGCCTGGAGCACTCCGCGGGCGTGGTCCGCGGCGGGACGTTCGTGCTCGCGCACGACGCGTCGGGCATGGTCGTGGCCGACTTCATGTTGCCTTACCTGTGCTGCGAGCCGGAGGAGCAGGAGGCGGAGCCGCCGATGAGGACGCCGATCAAGCCGGACCTCAGCCGGGCGATCACCCTCGCGCCGCCGATCACAGGGCAGGTCCGATCCGGGATCGACCGGTTCTGGGCCGACACCGCGCCGCTCGTCCAGCAGCGGATCGATCTGGGGCAGAAGGGGTATTTCGAGGTCTTCAAGGACACCGCGACCCTGATGAGCACGCTCACCACCAGGCCCGGCGCGTCGGGCGGCGGCTCCGGGAGCGTGGAAGACGAGCGCCTCGGCGAGCTCCTGCGGACCCTCGAGGCGAGGGGCGCGGAGGTGAGCCACCTCGACCGGCAGCTCGTGAATCCTGCCCGGACCGACGCCGAGCGGAGGGTGCTCGGCGAGCAGATCTCGGTCGCCGAGTCGGATCTGGCGGATGCGATCGTGGTCACGGTCGATTATGTCGCGCGCTCCGGGCTCGGCGTCCGGGAGGGGACGGACGGGTTCACGGCGATGATGGCCGTCACCGACGCCCTCGCGCGGCTGGTCGATTTCGACGTGACCACCAAGACGGTGGACCAGCTGGAACGCCTGAGCGAGAGCGCGAGCGAGGATCTGAAGAGGATGCTCGGCGTCCTCTCGAAGCGGTTCAGGAGCTGAGGGCGCCCGGATGAACGAGCAGCCGGCCCCGCACCGGATCCGCAGGCAGCGCTGGCGCATGCGCGCGCGCTCGCAGGCCGAGGCGCTCGAGGCCCGCAGGCGGCTGCGCGACGGCCTGCACGCGGAGCTCCAGCCGGCGCTGGCGCGGGCCTTCGACGCGCTGTCGCCGGGCGGCGAGGTGCTGCACGTCGCCCGGCTCGAGCTCCGCGTGTGTGTCCCGTCGGTCGCGGCGCTCTCGGACGTGCTGCCGGAGCTCCTCCAGCGCGAGGTCCACGAGCGGCTCGGGGCGCTGCTCCAGGGCGAGCCCGAGGCGAGCCGGCCGCCGGCCGCGTGGAGGCGCGCGCCGGTCGAGCGGAGCCGCCTCGAGTGGCTGGCGCACTACCTGGAGACGGGCGTCGTGCCCTGGCTCGTCGAGGGGCTCGATCGCGCCGCGAGCCTCGCGCTGCTGCGGCCGCCGTCGGTCGCCGAGGCGGCGGCGGCGCTCGGCGCGGGGGTGCCCGGCGCGGGCGTGGACGAGGCGCAGGCGGCGGCCGTGAGGCGCCTCTTGCAGCTCGTCGACGAGGCCGACTGGGCGGCGCTCGCCAGGGCCGCCGCGGCGGCGCTCCCCGCGGCGCACCGCGACGCGCTGGGCGACGCGGTCGCGGCGTTCTCCGGCGGCGCGGCGCCGTCCGGGAGCGCGGCGCCGTCCGGCGGCGCGGCGCCGTCCGGGAGCGGCGCCGCGATGACCCGGGCCGCGCGGCTGCAGCTCGCGGCCGCCGCGCTGGCGGCGGGCCGCGCCGCGCCGGGGCCCACGACGGCCCGCGCGCTCGCGACGGCCCTCGCCGGCGCCTTCGGCGCCGGGGCCGGCCGCCCCGCGCTGGAGCTCGTCGCGCTGCTGCCCGAGGGGGCGCGCGGGTTCTTCCAGCGCGTGCTCGCCGAGGGCTCCGCCTGGCCCGCGCCGGAACGCGCGGCGGCTCCCGCCGTCGCGCCGCCCGCCGCGGCGGCGCCCCCCGCCGCACGGCCGCCCGCGCGCCCGCGGCCCGTCGACGCCGCCTCCGGCGACGCGCGAGGCCCGGCCGACGCGCCGCTCCCGGCCGATCTCCCGCCCGCCGCGCCCCGCGCTCCGGCCGCCGAGCCGTTCGGGCGCGTGGCGATCTGCGCCGGTCTGCTCCTCGTGCACCCCTTCCTCGCGCGCCTCTTCGAGGGCACGGGCCTCCGCCGGCCCGACGAGGCGGCGCTCCCGGTGAGCGCGCTCCCGCGCGCCGCCGCGCTGCTGTACTTCCTGGCGACGGGCGAGGAGGAGGCGCACGAGTTCGAGCTCGGCTTCCTCAAGGTCCTCCTCGGCGCGCCCCCCGAGGCGCCCCTGTCGGTCGCCGCCGGGCTCCTCACCGGGCGCGATCGCGACGAGGCCGACGGCCTGCTCCGGGCCGTCCTCGGTCACTGGCGCGCGCTGAAGAGCACCTCGGTGCGGGGGCTGCGGGCGTCGTTCCTGGAGCGCCGCGGGCTCCTGGTAGAGCAGGCGCAGGGCTCCCAGCTCCGGGTGGAGCCGGCGCCGTTCGACGTCCTGCTCGGGCAGCTGCCCTGGGGGATCGGCGTGGTGAAGCTGCCCTGGATGAAGAAGCCCCTCTACGCGGAGTGGCCGGCGTGCTGAGGGAGAACGCGCGCGATCTCGAGCGCGAGCTCGACTGGCTTGCGCGGGTCCTCGACGCCCGGCTGAAGTCCTACTTCGGCAGGGAGGCGCCGCGCCCGGGCGGCCTCGAGCTCCCGCCGCCGCCGCACCTCGCGGACAGCCGCTCGCCCTGGGCCGAGTTCCTCCGGGAGCACGACGTCCAGCCCGCCATCCGGCTGATCCTCGTGCTCGCGCTGGTCCCGCACGTCCGCCCGCAGCTGCTCGATGTCCTGTGGATCCGGAACGAGGCCACGCAGCGGGGCTTCACCGAGCTCGGCGGGGTCCAGTCCGCCGCGCACGGCGGGTTCGTGCCGACCGGCGAGACGGCCGCGTTCCTCCTCGCGGGCGACGATCTCGACGCGCGCTTCGAGGTGATGCGCCTGTTCGACGGCGATCAGCTCCTCGCCCGCCACGGCGTGCTGCACCTCCAGCCGTCCGTGGACGGCGCGGGCGGCGCGGGCGGCGCGGAGCCCCTGCTCGGCCGCGCGCTCGCGATCGCGCCCGAGCACCTCCACCGCTTCACGACCGGCGCCGCGCCGCGGCCGGCGTTCAGCAGCGAGTTCCCCGCGCGCCTCATCCGGACCGAGCTCTCCTTCGGCGACCTCGTGCTGCCGGCGTCGACGCTGGAGCAGCTCGAGGAGATCAAGAGCTGGGTGCTGCACGGCGAGGTGCTCCTCGGGGCGTGGGGGATGCGGCACAAGCTGCGGCCTGGCTTCACCTGCCTCTTCCACGGGCCGCCCGGGACCGGCAAGACGCTGACGGCCTGCCTGCTCGGCAAGCACTGCGGCTGCGACGTCTACAAGATCGATCTCAGCAGGATCGTCTCCAAGTACATCGGCGAGACCGAGAAGAACCTGGCCCGGATCTTCGACCTGGCGGAGCACCGGCGCTGGATCCTCTTCTTCGACGAGGCCGACGCGCTGTTCGGCAAGCGCACCCGGGTCGACGACGCCCACGATCGCTTCGCCAACCAGGAGATCAGCTTTCTCCTGCAGCGGATCGAGGAGTTCGACGGCGTGGTCATCCTGGCCTCGAACTTCAAGGCGAACATCGACGACGCCTTCGTGCGCCGGTTCCAGTCGGTCGTGCAGTTCGCGGCGCCCCGGCAGCCCGAGCGCCTCCGCCTCTGGCGCGAGGCGTTCTCGAAGAAGGCCCGGCTGGAGGACCGCCTCGACCTCGCCCGCGTCGCGGAGCGGTACGAGCTCACGGGCGGCACGATCATGAACGTCGTGCGGTACGCCTCGCTGATGGCGCTGCGGCGCGGCGGCGAGACGATCCTGCTCGACGACGTGGAGGAGGGGATCCGCCGGGAGCTCCTGAAGGAAGGGCGGGCGGCGTAGCGGCCGCGGATCCAGGCGGATCCGCGGGGCGGGGGAGAGAGGGAGGATCGATCGGTGGAAGCGGCGCAGCGCAAGACGGTGACTCGCTCCCCGGCGCCGGAGGCGGCGAAGGCGGCGCACCCTGTCGCGATCGCGAGCGCGGCGGCGGTCCGCGTCCAGCTGCAGGGCGCCGTGCGCGTTTCGTCGCCGCGTGATCCCGCCGAGCGGGAGGCGGACGCGACGGCGAAGAAGATCGCGCGCATGCCGTCGCCCGAGGCGGCCGCGGCGGCGGGCGAGCCGGCGCGGGTGGGCGGGGAGGGGGCGCTCGCCCGGAGGCCGGAGTCGCCCTGGATCGCGCGGTTCGCGGACGCGGCCCGCCTGATGCGGGAGCACGGCGCCGCACCCGCCCTCGCCCGGAAGGGCGAGGGGCGGGCCGAGGTCGCCCGCAAGGGCGAAGGGGAGCCGCACGTCGCCCGCAAGGAGCTGCACGTCGCCCGCAAGGGCGAAGGGGAGCCGCACGTCGCCCGCAAGGAGCTGCACGTCGCCCGCAAGGGCGAAGGGGAGCCGCACGTCGCGCCCGGCGTCGCCGCGGAGATCGCGAGCGCCAAGGGCTCGGGCCAGCCGCTGCCGCCGGCCGTGCGCCGCTTCATGGAGCCGCGCTTCCGCGCCGACTTCAGCCAGGTGCGGGTCCACACCGGCGACGCCGCCGCGAGGCTGAGCCAGAAGCTCCGCGCGCAGGCGTTCACGTCCGGCAACCACATCTTCTTCGGCCGGGATCGGTGGCGGCCGGAGACGGCCGAGGGCCGCGAGCTGCTCGCGCACGAGCTCACACACACGATCCAGCAGGGCGCGGCGGTCCAGCGGAGCGAGGACGCGACCGTGAGCGAGCGGTCCTCCTCCGGGGTGCAGCGGCTCGGGATCAGCGACGCGCTCGATTACTTCGCCGACCGGGCGAACAACATCCCCGGCTTCCGGATGTTCACGATCGTGCTCGGCATGAACCCGATCAACATGAGCCGGGTCGAGCGGAGCGCCGCCAACATCCTGCGCGCCGTGGTCGAGTTCATCCCCGGCGGCGGGCTCATCACGCGCGCCCTCGACAACTACGGCGTCTTCGACCGCGTCGGCGCCTGGATCGAGCAGCAGATCCGGTCTCTGGGCCTGACCTGGAGCGCGATCCGGCAGGCGATCACCGACTTCCTCGACTCGCTCAGCTGGACCGACATCTTCGACCTCGGGGGCGTGTGGCGCCGCGCGGTCCGGATCTTCAGCGAGCCGATCGACCGGATCATCAGCTTCGTCGGCGGCTTGGTCACGGGCATCCTCCGCTTCATCAAGGAGGCGATCCTGCGGCCGCTGGCGCGGCTCGCGGAGGGCACCCGGGGCTACGACCTGCTCAAGGCGGTGCTGGGCCAGGATCCGATCACGGGCGACCCCGTCCCGCGCAACGCCGACACGCTGATCGGCGGCTTCATGAAGCTGATCGGGCAGGAGGAGATCTGGAACAACCTGAAGCGCGCGAACGCGGTGGCGCGGGCGTGGGCGTGGTTCCAGGGGGCGCTCGGCGCGCTGATGGGCTTCATCCGGGAGATCCCGGGCCTGTTCGTGCAGGCGCTCCGCGCGCTCGAGATCGAGGACATCGTGCTCCTGCCGCAGGCGTTCGCCAAGGTGGGGCGGGTCTTCGGGGGCTTCCTCGGGCGGTTCATCAGCTGGGCGGGCGAGACGATCTGGGACTTGCTCGAGATCATCTTCTCGGTCGTCGCTCCGGGCGTGATGGTCTACCTGCGCCGGGCCGCGGCCGCGTTCCGGGCGATCCTGCGCAACCCGATCGGCTTCGTGGGCAACCTCGTGCGCGCCGGCCTGCTCGGGCTCCGGCAGTTCGCCGGCCGCTTCCTGACGCACCTGCGCGCCTCGCTGATCGGCTGGCTCACGGGCGCGATGAGCGGCGCGGGCATCTACGTCCCGCAGGCGTTCACGCTGCGCGAGATCATCAAGTTCGTGCTCAGCGTGCTCGGGCTGACCTGGCAGAACGTCCGCCAGAAGCTCGTGCGCGCGGTCGGCGAGCCGACCGTGCGCGCGATGGAGGCCGCGTTCGACGTCGTGGTCACGCTGGTCACGCAGGGGCCGGCGGCCGCGTGGGAGCGGATCCAGGAGGGCCTGTCGAACCTCCGCGAGATGGTCATGGAGCAGATCATGACCTTCGTGCGCGATCGCGTGGTGCAGGCGGCGATAACGCAGCTCGTGACGAGCCTGAACCCCGCGGGCGCGTTCATCCAGGCGATCTTCGCGATCTACAACACGGTGATGTTCTTCGTGGAGCGGCTGCGCCAGATCGCGCAGGTGGCGGCCGCCTTCATCGACTCGATCTCGGCGATCGCGGGCGGCGCGATCGCGGCCGCGGCGAACCGCGTCGAGCAGACCATGGCCGGCCTGCTCACGCTGGTGATCAGCTTCCTCGCGAGGATCGCGCGGCTCGGGCGGGTGAGCGACGCGGTGACGGGCGTCGTGAACCGCGTGCGGCAGCCGATCGACCGGGCGCTCGACCGGGTGGTGGACTGGATCGTCGCGCAGGCGCGGCGGCTCGGGCGGTTCGTCGCGCAGGCGGGGGTGCCGCAGGACCCGAACGAGCGGCTGCGGCTGGGGCTCCAGGCCGCCGTCGCGGCCGTGCGACGGCTGCCCAGCAACCGGATCGGTCGGGTCGCGCTCGTCCCTTTGCTCGCCGCCATCAAGGTAAGGTACGGGTTCTCCTCCCTCGAGCCGGAGGTCAGGAACGGCCGCTGGTGGGTCTCGGGCCAGGTCAACCCCATCGGGGCCGTCGACCTCAACGCGGTGCCGGCGAGCGAGACGGTCGCGAGCGGCAGCGCGCTCTACCGGATCGTCCGGCTCCTGCGCAGGAACAACGCGTCGAGCGTCCTGTCGAGGGCAGACGCCGCAGCGCTGCGTCAGTCCCTGACGGGGCTGGCGAAGATCACGGCGCCGGAGTCCGGGAGCACCGAGGACGAGGAGAAGACCGCGGTCAGACACACCCGGGACAGGGACCAGCCGCAGAAGCAGTGGGAGAACCTGCACGGGGTGCTGAGGGCCGAGTGGGTCGAGGCCCAGGCGCTGGCCATCGAGAGATTGACGCTGAACGTGGCGACGACGGGCGACATCCCGGTGCTCGGGCTGGAGCGCGGCGGGGCGCTCGTGGCCGAGCAGCTGGCCACCGGCGGGAGGCGGTCAGAGGGCATCCCGAAGCCGCCGCCGATGGCGGATGAGAACATGCGGCGCGGCGAGCACATCGAGCTCCTGGTCCAGCGGATCCGCGCGCTCGTGGCCCAGCACCCGGGAAAGGCGCTGGACATCACGATCGCGGAGACGTGGATCAGCGGCAGCGCCAAGAACTCGCTGGTCGAGCGGCTGCAGAGCCTGGTCACGGAGCATCAGAACCTGGTCCTCCGCGTCCTGGCGCTGCGCCAGACGCTGGGGGAGAACGTGAAGCCCGGCCAGCAGGGCTCCGTGAGGGAGGGCCAGACGAACCGCAGGGGCAAGATCGTCCTGACCAAAGCGGAGCGAGTCCAGCTGGTCTGGCACACGGTTCCGTATATCATCGGCGAGGACATCGACTACCAGAACGTGCCCACGGGGGAATCGTCGAAGGAGCCGGTCATCGTGTTCAAGGGTACCGGCGCGGAGCTCATCGCCTATCAAATCATCCCGGTGGGCGACGGGAAGGCGCGGGACATCATCCTCGACCTCGTCGCGCGCAAGATCTCACTTCCTGGAGTCCTCTGATGAGCGCCGCGGATCTCGTCGTTGCAAGGGAGTACCTCCATGTGCCCTCGGCTGGCAAAGCCGAGCAGGGCGCCGCGTTGTATCCCGCTGTCGAAGGCTTTTTGTCGGCGAGGTACACGGAGGGCGCCATCGAGGGCTACAACTTGATCTTCCTGGCCAGCGCGGAGCAATGCGCGGAGGAGCTCGTCGACGACGACTGGAAGAAGCTCGTGCCCGAGCGTTATCCCGTCCTGTATGTCTTCGTCCAGCCGAGCAGCGGCGGCGACGTGGTGTTCGACGCTTTCCTGAAGGCCGAGGGGTTCGTTCGCGTCAAATGAGGGGACGGGAGGTCGCCTCGCGGGGACGCCCCTTCGCCATCGCGATCTCCCGCGCCCGCTCGGACGCCGCCCGGATCAGCGGGCCGAAGAGCTCCGCCGGCGATCGCTCCTCGCTCCAGCCCGGGGGCGCGCCGAGCTGAGCCAGGAGCGCCGCGTGCGCCGCGGGCGGCTCCAGCGTCACGTCGAGCGCGGGCGGCGGCTCGCGCCACGCGTCGAAGTCGCTCGCCGCCATCTTGCCGAGCGTGACCGTCGCGATCGGCGGCGCGTCGCCCGCGCAGGGCGCGCCCTCGCCGCGGCCCGCCCGCCGGCCGCGCGCGGCGCCGCCCCGCGCGGCGCGGAGCGCGCCGAGCACCTGCTCCCGGGTGCGCCCGCGGAGCTCGAACAGCAGGAAGGGGTCCTTGTCGAGCGCCTCCCCGAGCACGTAGTGCGTCGCCGCGACGTGTTTGCACGGGTTGGTCCAGTCGGGGCACGAGCAGGCCGTCGTGAGGTCCTCCGGCCGCTCCGGGAACAGGCTCGTCCCGGCGCTCCGGAACGCCTCGTCGATGTCCTCCGGCATCCGCCCCGCGACGAGCTCCGCCGCGAACCTCGCCCGCCTGGCCATCGCGGCGATCGCCTTCGCCCACGTCGCGTCGTCGAGCCGCGCCAGCGTGAGGATCACCTTGTACGGCTTCGGCTGCGACCCCGTGACGTGCGCCGTCACCAGGCCCGGCTTCACCTCGAGATCGTGTGTCCGCCCGGCGTGCGCGTAGGTGCGCCCGCGCGCGAGGCGGCCCGCGTCGTCCGGCGACATCCGCTCCAGCGCCTCCATCCAGCGCCTGCCCCACCAGGTCGCGCCGGCCCGCTTCATCCGGATGCCGCGCGCCGGAGGCGGCGACGTCAGCCCACGCACGCGGCGGAACGGTCTTGTGGATGTATGCTGACTCACCTCGTGGCGTCCTCTCTGGGCGGGGGCGCCGCGTGCGGCGCCTGCGGTTCGTTGAGCGGCTCGTGCGGCTCCTCCTGCTCGTGCGGCTGCCCCTCCGGGTTGAGCGGCTCCGGCTCTTCCAGCTCGTGCGGCTCCGGTTCTTCCGGCTCCCCGCGGTCGTCGTGCTCGCTCGCCCCGCCCGTGGCGTGGCCCCTGTCGACGACGCGCTGGCGGATGTGCAGGAGGCGCCGATCCGAGGTGAAGAGCTCGCCCGGCACGATCACGCCGAAGCCGGCCTCGCGCAGCGCCGGGGCGGCCTGCTCGAGGAACGCCCAGGCCTCGGCGGGCGCGAGCTCCACGTGCTCGGGTGTGGCCTCGCCAAGCACCCGTCCGATCGGCGCGAACAGCCTCGTCGCGGTGCCGAGCGCGCCGAGCAGCACCTCCTCGGGGCCGCCGAGCGCGCCCGGGGAGAACGTGCGCCCGAGCGCCTTCAGCGGGCGCCCCCTGGCCTTCCACACGTCGGCGGCGGGCACGAGCAGGCTCGGATCGTCGGAGGCCTGGAGCAGGAAGCGGAGCACGAAGCCGCGGTCGCCCTCCGGCCGCTCCAGCCGGAAGCAGGCGCGCAGCACGTCGCAGGCTCCGAGCGCGGGGCGGATCCAGGCGTCGAGGTCCGCGACGAGGCCGCGCTCGGCGAGCCCCTCGGCGGTGAAGGTGCGCGGGCAGCCCGTGAGGGCGAGCAGCAGCCGGTGCTCCCAGGGCGCGCGCGCCGGTCGCGGCGGCGGGCCCGGGTGGTTCGTCGCGCTGCCGCGCGCGAGCGCGTCGGCGACGGCGTCGAGGAACGCGCGCAGCAGGGCCTCGGCGGACCAGACCTCCGGCGCGCGGTGCGCCCGGGCGCGTCCGTCGCTGGTCTTGCCGGTCGAGGCGGCGCGTCCGTCGCTGGTCTTGCCGGTCGAGGCGGCGCCCCCGTCGGTCCCTGACGCCACGGGCACCGCGTGTGCGGCCGCCGGCATCGCGCGGGCGAGCGCCGCGACGCGGGCGGCGTCCTCCGGGGCGGCCAGCGACACGACCCAGCAGGCCTCGGTGCCGCCGCCGGCGTACACGAGCCGGGGCACGACCCGCTCGCGCACCACGAGGTCGAGCGCGAGCTTGCTGGCGAGGCTCCACGCGGCGACGGACGGCGGCGCGCGCTCGCGGTCGCCCTGCGCCATGCTGGCCAGCGCGGAGAGCCCGTCGAGGAGCGGTGCGGCCTCTCCGGCCTTCCGCGCCGCGCGGCCGGTCTCCGTCACGACGAGCGCCTCGGCCGGGGTGGTCGCGCCGAGCGGCCGCGCCGCGAGACGATCCTGGTCTGTGTCGCCCCACAGAAAGAAGCGGAGATCGTCCGGCAGGAACACGAGAGGCATCGGCACGTTACTTCATGGCACAACCGAGCAAGACGAGAAGGGGGTTCAGGCGCCGATCTGCCGAAAAAGCGGTTGGCCGGGCGGGAGCGCAGCAGCGGAGTTGGGCGTTGAACCCATTACGAGAAGAGTCCGAGAATTGTCAGACTTTGTTGCTTAGAGTTCGGGTCAGCATGGAGCGGTCAGGTCGTGAAAAAACAACATGTCTCGGCGGAATGCGTCGCTGCTATGGGGTGTGCGGCCGGCGCGCCGCTGGCCTCTCCAGGGAGCGGGTGCGCCGCTCGCTCGCTGCCATCCCGACTGTGGCGCAAAGTGTGCCCAGGTGGGCCGTCAGGCAACGACAACCCGTTCGCGGTAGGTGCCGGTCCCACCCGCTCGAATTCACGGTGCAAGTCGCCTCTCGCGTCGCGGCGCGCTGCTTGCTCCAGGCAGTGTGCCAACGGCCTGTTCCGGTAGGCCCCCTCGCCGGCGCCGGAGAGGCGCCGCCGGGTCGGACCGCCAGCCGGGGCAGGCTCCAGACCAACGAAGGACCCTGGCATGCTCGAACACAAGACGCTTCCGCTTCTCCTGCTCGCTCTCGGTATCGTCTCCGTGGGATGTCACATCGAAAGCTCGGGCGGAGCCGACCCGGTCGGTGAAGAGGGCGGCGGCGGCGCCGCAGGAGACGGCGAGGGGGGAGCCGATCCGACCGGTGCAGAGGGCGGCGGCGGCGCCGCAGGAGACGGCCAGGGGAGCGTCCCGCAGCACGTCGATCTTTTCGCCTGCAATGTGCCGCTCACCTGCGAGAAAATCTATAGCCACATCGACACGGAGCCGCAGTCTGCCCTGAATTGCGCCGCCGAGCTCGTCCTCGCAGGGCAGCCCGGCGCCGTCCAAGACCTGGATTACACCGGTCCTCTGGTCTCCGAGACCGAGCGGCTTACCGTATTCCTGGGCGACGGCACCGCGCTCGTGCAGTCGCGCCACCGCGAGTGCCTGGACCCCGATGCGTGCCCCTATCCGGTGCGGGGAGAGCCGTACCATATCCCATGGACGCTCTTCGCCCACCAGATCTGCGACGTCGTCATCAACGACTACACCATCGATGGCTGCGCCCGGGGCGACATGGGCTATTGCATCTGGCTCCCCGGCTCGCTCACCAATTGCACCGATGTCGAGGACCGCCAGTGTGCGGAGGTGACAGGCCTCCTCGATTGAGCCCTCCGGCTGGCTCCTGGACGGTGGGGGCCCCGCCGCGGAGCGCGCGGCCGGGATCACCAGCGCCAGGTCGCGGCGACGCCCGTCCCGCTGGCGGAGACACTCGCGGGCAACAGCCCGGCGCGCCCGGTCGGCGCCGCGGCGCGGCGGTGGAACAGGAGGGGGATCGCGACGCCGCTCAGGGTGCCCACGACGGCGCCCGTGAGCACGTCGGTGAAGTAGTGCCGGTCGGCGGCGATCCGCAGGTAGCCGATGCCGGCCGCGAGGGGGAGCCCGGCGGCCCAGACCCAGGACGCGTGGCGGTAGCCGCGCAGGGTGGCGATCGTGCCGTTCGACACGGCCATGGCGAAGGCGAAGTTCGTGTGCGCGGAGAAGAACGAGACGTTGTTGTCGCTCGGCTTCCTCACCGACTCCGAGCGATAGTGCACGAAGGGCCGCTCGCGGCCGACCGCGAACTTGACGATCTGGGTGAGCGACGAGGACACGAAGGTGGTCTCGAGCATGAGCAAGGCGTTGATGGGCGCCTCCTCGATCCGGCCGTCGAGCCCCGCCGGGATCGCGGCGAGCTGCAGGGACACGAGCGGGGCGATCACGTAGCCGAGGGCGTTGCTCGCGTCGTCGGCGTACCCGGCGTTCGACCACCGGAGCGAGCGCATGGCCCGGTCGAGGCCGTTCAGCGTGTCGGCGCCGTCCTCGTCCCGATCGCACCAGCGGCACTGCTTGGCGGTGAGCACGTCCTGCCGGAGCTGCGTCCCGAGCCACACCGTCCCCGTCGCGACGGTGATCGCCACATCGAGCGGCACATTGTAGAGGAGGCGGTCTCTCTCCTTGGTGGACGGCGCCGGCTCGGCGGCCGCGCCGGCGCGGGCGGCCAGCGTGATCGCGAGCGCGAGCGGCGCGGCCGCGCGCGCGCCGCAACGCCGGGCGGACCGGGCAGACCAGGCAGACCGGGCAAGGCCCAGTAGTAGACGAGGACCAGGGGAACGCGGCGCTCGAGGGGCGGCCGGCGCTCGGGGAAGCTCTGTCATGGGTCGGCCCAGGTTACTCCGGCGGCGACGCCTCCGCGACGATCCTGCAGCGATTGCGCGGCGCCGCTTTGTTCGTGTCGCGGTAGACCCGGGTGTTATGCTCGCGCGCGCCCCGGGGGCCACGAGGCGGCGCCGCGCCGCACCGGGCGAGGAGGTCATTCGATCGATGTCATCCGTCAAGGGCTTCACCCTCGAGCTGTCGCAGATCGAGTTTGTCGGTCAGGGCCTCGTCCGGCCGGAGTGTGTGGTCGCCGAGCGCGACGGGACGCTCTGGGCCTCGGACGCGCGCGGCATCGCGACGCGCATCGGCCCCGGCGGCGCGCAGGAGCTCCTCGGCCCCGAGGTCGGCGAGCCGAACGGCATGGCGATGGACCGGCAGGGCAACCTCATCGTCGCCACGATGTCCGGCGGCAAGGTCTACAAGCTCTACCGCGACGGCCGGTCCGAGGTCCTGCTCGACTCGATCGAGGGCAAGCCCCTCGGCGCCGTGAACTTCTGCTTCATCGACTCGCGGGATCGCCTCTACATCTCCGTCCTGACGCGGCACGTCCCGTCGTGGTGGGACGCGGTCGTCGGCAACGTCGTCGACGGGTACATCCTCCTCATCGACGACAAGGGCCCCCGCATCGTGGCCGACAACATCAGCATGACGAACGAGGTGCGCCTCGACCCCGCCGGGCGGTTCCTCTACGCCGTCGAGACCGTCCCCGGCCGCCTCATCCGCTTCCCCGTGCGCCCGGACGGCAGCCTGGGCGATCGCGAGCCCTTCGGCCCCGAGAGCCTCGGCGTCGGCGGTTTCATCGATGGAATCGCCTTCGACGCCGACGGCAACCTCTGGGCCGCCGTCGTCTGCCGCAACAGCCTCGCGGTGATCTTCCCCGACGGGAGCCACCAGTTCGTGTTCGAGGATCCGCGCCCCGAGATCCTCGAGGTGATGAGCCGCAAGCTCAAGGACGGCACCATCGAGCCGAGCGATCTCGGCGCGTGCGCGGGGAGCACCCTCCAGCTCCCCACGAGCATCACCTTCGGCGGCCCCGACCTTCGCACCGTGTACATGGGCTCGCTGGCGATGTCGCGGCTCATCACGTTCCGTTCGCCCGTCGCGGGGCTCCCGCTCGCGCACTGGCGGTGAGGCGCCGCCGCCCACCGAGACCCACGCTCTACCGGAGACGAGGAGACGATGATCGAGCTCTACACTGCCGCGACCCCGAACGGCTGGAAGGTATCCATCGCGCTGGAGGAGCTCGGGCTTCCTTACAACGTGCGGCCGCTGACCCTCTCGAAGCAGGAGCAGAAGGAGGAGTGGTATCTCAAGCTGAACCCGAACGGCCGCATCCCGACCATCGTCGACCGTGACAACGGCGATTTCGTGGTCTTCGAGTCGGGCGCGATCCTCCTCTATCTGGCGGAGAAGACGGGCAGGTTGATCCCCGGGGACGACAAGGGCCGCTCGCGGGTCGTGCAGTGGCTCATGTTCCAGATGGGCGGCGTGGGGCCGATGATGGGGCAGGCCAACGTCTTCTACCGGTACGCGCCGGAGAAGATCCCGTTCGCCATCGACCGGTACCAGCGGGAGGTCCGCCGGCTCTTCGAGGTGCTCGAGCGGCAGCTGCGGGACGGCGAGTACCTGGCGGGCGAGTACTCGATCGCCGACATCGCCAACTGGAGCTGGGTGCACACCCACGGCTGGTCCGGCGTGAGCCCCGAGGGCCTCCCGAACCTGGAGCGGTGGATCGCGGCCATCGCGGCGCGCCCCGCGGTGCAGCGGGGGCTCGCGGTGCCGGAGCCCGTGAACACGGAGACGAACGCCGAGGCGCTGATCCAGGGCGCCCGGAAGATGCTCGTGTAGCAGCCTAGCCCGGAGCCACGCCATGCCTCGCCTGCACCTCGTCACCACCGGCGGCACCATCGCGAGCCGCGTCGACCCGCGGACGGGCGCGGCCGTGCCGGCCGTCCGCGCCGAGGAGCTCGTCGCCGAGGTGCCCGCGCTCGGCAAGATCGCCGAGCTCGCGGTCACCGAGTTCTGCCTGGAGAGCAGCTGGAACCTCGGCCCCGAGAGGGTCGCGTCGCTCGCGCGCGCCGTGCGCGATCTGCAGGCGAGCCCCGAGGTCGCGGGCGTCGTGGTGACGCACGGCACGGACACCCTGGAGGAGACGGCGTTCGCGCTGGATCTGCTGCTCGACGGGGACACCCCGGTGGTGCTCACCGGGGCGATGCGGGACGCGAGCACGGCCGGCGGCGACGGCCCGCGCAACCTCGTCTCCGCGGCGAGGGTCGCGGTCGACCCGGCGGCGCGCGGCCTCGGCGTGCTCGCGGTGATGAACGACGAGATCCACGCCGCCCGGTACGTCATGAAGACCCACACGACGGCGCTCGGCACGTTCGCGTCGCCGGGCGCGGGGCCGCTCGGCGCGATCGACGGCGAGGGCGTACGCTTCCACGCGCGGCCCGCGAGGACGCCGCCGCTGCCGCTCGCCCCGCCCGCGCCGCGCGTCTACCTCGTGAAGATGGCCGCCGGGATGGACGACCTACTCCTGCGCGCGCTGCTCGACGCCAGGGCGGACGGGGTGGTGATCGAGGGCTCGGGCGCGGGGAACGTCTGCGGGAGCTGGGAGGGCGCGATCGGCGACCTCGTGCAGGCCGGGATCCCGGTGGTGTTGAGCTCGCGTTGCCCCGGCGGTCGGGTGACGCCGACCTACGGCGCGCCCGGCGGCGGCCGGCGGCTGCGCGATCTCGGGGTGATCGCCGCGGGCGCGCTCTCGGGGCCGAAGGCGAGGCTCGCGCTGATGTTCGCGCTGGGCGCGGGGCTCGACGCGGCGGCGCTCAGGGCGTATCTCGCGCGGTTCGCCGGGTAACACGGCAGCGGGGAGTCGCCGCGAATCAGCAGAAAAACGCCAAGGACGCCAAGGCGCCAAGGACGCCAAGGAGCGAGGGAAGGGCCGTCCCAGCATGTTCTCTTCCCATCTCTCTCATGTCTTGGCGCCCTTGGCGCCTTGGCGTCCTTGGCGTTTTTTCTCCTGATCCGGAGCAACTTTCCGCAGGAGCGCCAGGGCGCTCGTCCTCTCTCTCGCTCTTTCTGTATGCGCGCGGCCGCACCGGATCGCCCGCGTCAGGCGGGGACGAGCTCGATGAGCGTGATCTCCGGCGGGCAGTTGATGCGCACCGGCAGCCAGCCGCCGGCGCCCGCGTTGACGTAAAGGCGCCGGCCGCGGTGTTCGTAAAGACCTTTGTGGTAGTGCGCGGCGGGGAGCAGTGGCGTGAGCTCGTACTCGCCGACCCTCCCGAGGGAGATCTGCCCGCCGTGGGTGTGGCCGGAGAGCATCAGGTCGAACGGCAGCGGCAGGTCGCGCGCCTGGACGAAGGTGCCCGGGTGGTGGCTGAGCAGGACGCGCGGCGCGCCGTCGTCGCGCATCTGGCCGAGCGCGCGCGTGAGGCCGTCGCGCAGCGGGCGGCGGGCGGCCTCTCCGCTGCGCCCGCGGCTCGGGTAGTCGATGGCGCCCATCCACAGGCGATCGCCGCCGAGCCGGACCTCCCGCGCCTCGTCGATCAGCACCTGGGCGCCCGCTTCTTCAAGGCCCTTTACAATGGTGGCGGGGTCCGCCGATCGCGCCGCGATGTACTCGTGGTTGCCCATGCAGAAGAACGTCTCTCCCTTGGCGGGGCGCAGGCCGCGGAGGAGGCGGGTGGACAGCTCGAGCTGCGAGACGTGGTGATCGAGCAGATCGCCGGTGACGACGTGGAGATCCGCGCCGAGCGCGTTCATCGCGTCGCGGAGCTCGTCGAGCCGCTCCGCGTCCATGAAGTTGCCGACGTGCACGTCGCTGAGCTGCGCGATGGTGAGGCCGTGCAGGCCTGTCAGCTCGCGCCGGACGGGCAGCGCGATCCGCGTGACGACCGGCCGTTGCCTCGAGGCGAACACGCCGCCCATCGACACGGCGACCGCGGCCGCGGGGAGCGCCCATGTCGCCGCGGCGACCACCCGCCGGCGCCGCTCGTCGACGGCCTCCGGCTGGGCTGCGGCCTCCGGGTGGACCGAGGCGGCGTCCGGGTGGACCGGGGCGGCGTCCGGGTGGACCGAGGCGGCCTGCACGTCCGTGCCCGCTCGGACCCGGCGGAGCGCCCGGAGGGCCGCGCGCACGGCGGCGGCGATGCCGAGGGGCAGCGCGACCAGGAGCAGGGCGACCTGGAGGCCCATCGCGGCCATGGAGAGCGGCTCAGGGACGTGGCGCTGAAGCGCCCGCAACCCCGACCAGCCCGCGACGGCCATGAACAGCGCCGGGTGGGCGAGCAGCAGGAACCCTGCGGCGCCTAACCAGCTCACCCAGGTGCCGTGTCGCGGGAACGCCGCTCGGAGCCGCCGCCACAGGGCCAGGCCGAGGAGCCCATGGACGATCGCGACCGCGATTCCAGCAAGCTGGTACACGCGCCCGAAAATAGCACCACACCGCGCGTGCGTCCGGCCGCGACCACACGCACCGACAACACGGCTGCGCTGCCCTGCGCTGCGGAGAGCCGATCACGTCGCGCCTGACCGCTTGACGCCCGGGCGGAAACGATGCCAGGATACACGCAATGATAGCGTTCATTCGGCTGCGCTGAGCCCGGCAGCATGCGCTCGTGAGACGTGGCGCCCGCCTCGAGCGAGGCGAGCGCCACGAGTGCGCGTTGCTGCCGATCCGTGCCCGCTTTCCCTGGAACGGGGAGGCCCGGGCGCGGTGTGCCATGCACCCGAGGAGCGCTGGAGCCGACACGGGCATCCGCGCGCGTTTCGCGCGGCGACCGGTGTTGCCTCGGAGATCATGAGCCTATCGCGCAGCGGGTCTTCCCTTGCGCTCGACCAGGCCCGCACGGCCCCGAGCGAAGGAGACCGCATTTATGTCCATGGACACTGAGCGTTCAGGTTTATCCCATCCCGTCCTCGCAGAGACACGCGCCGACGGAGCGGTCGCTGACCTCCTCGAGGCGGCGCGCCGCGAGGGGCTCCGGCTCACGACGGATCACGCCGACTTCGATCGGAGCGGCCTCGACTTCCTCGTCGTCCACGCCCGCGACGACGAGGGGGTGCCGTGGATCGTGCGCACGCCGCGCCGCCCCGACGTGGTCGAGTCGGCCCGCGTCGAGGCGCGCGTGCTCGAGCTCATCCGCCCTCGGCTGCCGGTCGCGGTGCCCCACTGGCGGGTCTACGCGCCCGACGTGATCGCGTATCCGCGGCTCGACGGCACGCCCGCCGTCACGCTCGGCGGGTCCGGCGCCCCCTCGTGGAACATCGTCGATCCGAGCGCGCCGTCGGAGGTGTTCCTCGACTCCTTCGCGCGCGCGCTGGCCGCGCTTCAGGCGATCTCGCCGGAGGCGGCCGGCCGCGCGGGCGTCCCGGTGAAGACCATCGCCGAGGAGCGGGACGCCGTCCGCCGGTCCGTGCAGGAGACGCGGGGCGTGCTCGCGCCCTCGGACGCCGTGTGGGCGCGCTGGCAGCGGTGGCTCGACGACGACGCGCTGTGGCCCCGGCACGTGGCGCTCGCGCACGCGGATCTGCACCCGGGTCACATGCTGCTCGCCCCGGACGGCCAGCTGGTGGGGATCCTCGACTGGACCACGGCCATGGTCACCGATCCTTCGATGGATCTCGCCATGTTCTGCGGCTGCTTCGGGAAGGGAGCGCTGGAGTCGTTCCTGCCCAGGTTCGAGCGGGCCGGCGGCAGGAGCTGGCCGCGCCTCGCCGACCACGCCGCGGAGCGCTGGGCCGTGTTCCCGGCGCTCGCGGCGGAGTGGGCGCTGCGCACGGGCAACGAGGCGGTGCTGGAGCACGCGCGCGGGCTACTCGCCCAGGTGACGGCGTAGCGCCTCGGCCGGGAGGGACGCCGGGCCTCCGCGGCCCGGCGGTCATTTCCTGCGGTCGCCACCTGACGCGGCCGCGACCTCACGCGCCGCGGTCGTCACCTCACGCCGTCGCGGCCGCCACCACCTCGCGCGGCCGCGGCGCGTCCCCTCGCGCGGCCGTGGCCGCCGCCTGTCGCTTCAGCTTCTGCTCGACGACCGTACCCTTGAAGAACTCCGCGTTCGCCTCGGTGTAGAGCCGGTAGGGGTTCTCGAAGACATAAGCCCTGAAGTCCTCGGGGCTGATGACGCCCTCTTCCACCAGGTGCCAGCTCTCCGCGAGCGCCTCGGTGAGATCGGGGACGTCCCAGTGGCCGACGTCGGAGGAGTAGATCGCGCGGATCTTCACCCCGAGCGGGTTCGCCTTGTCGTTGAACGCCGCGGCGATGGTGCGGTCGTCCGACTCCGACCCGAAGTAGAAGTTATTGACCCAGCGGTCGCGGATGTCCTCGATCTTCTCGATGCCCGCCGCCGCGAAGTCGTTGCGGTACTCCGGCGCCGGCTGGCGCGCGTCGCTCGTGTACCCGACGCCGAGCGTGTCGGCGATCAGCTGCTCGCCCTCGATCGAGCGGCCCCGCGTGAGGTCCGCGCCGTAGCGCCGGAACAGCTCGGTGAGCTGCGCGCGGTCGGTCGCCGCCGGGTCGTAGTGCTTCAGGCCTTCCGGGCCGCGCTTCTGGAACCGGTCGACGAGGTGGATGTACACCCGCGCGCCCCAGTCCGCCCCGCCCTCGAGCATGCCGATGCGCAGCCCCGGGAACCGCCGGGTGACGCCGCCGAAGAACAGCGCCTTGGCGAACGCCTCGGAGCCGTCGGCGAAGTGGCCGATGTGGTTGTTCATGTAGTTGCTGATCGACGAGCGCCCGGTCCACCCCTGGCTGCCGTAGTGGGTGAGCACCGGCACGCCGAGCTCGACGACCTTCGCCCAGAAGGGATCGTAGTCGTACTCGCTGTCGATGCCGTAAAAGTCGATGTAGCTCGCGTACTTCGCGAGCTCCGGGTGCTGGTCCGCCGGGTACTTCTCGGCGATCGCCTTGATGGGGCGGCGCACGCCGCCGGCGATGTTGATCGCCTTGAGCCCGAGCTTCTTGACGGCGAACTCCAGCTCCTCGATCCCCTCCTGCGGCGTGTTCAGCGGGATGCCGGCGACCGGGGTGAGGCGGTCGCTGTACTTGCGGAACAGGTCCGCGTGGTAGTGGTTGATCGCGCGCTGCAGCGCCTGCCGCGCGCCGGGGTCCTTCACGGCGAGCGGCGCGAGGGTGTTGTTCGGGAACAGGACCGAGTAATCGGACCCCTGCTCCTCCAGCCGCTCGGCGAGCAGGGAGGGGAGGTGGTAGGTGGCCACGTCGAGCGTGTTGCGCGTCACCCGCGCCCACCACGGCGACCGCACGGTGCGGTGGTACTGCCGCTCCTCGGGCGTCTGGGTGTACCAGTCCTTGCCGCTGCTGTTCTCGGCGTTGCGGCGCCGGGAGCTCAGCGCCTTGCGCAGATCGTCGACGAGCTTGGCGCCCCCGTAGGTGGCGACGAAATCCTCCAGCGCCGGCGAGTAGTCGTTGGTGTGGATGTCCGTGTCGATGACGGGGTGGTCGAGCTTTTCCTTGACCGCCACGGAGGGCGAAGCCTTGAGACGAGCGATACGGTCGGTCATGAAGGACTCCGAAGAAGGTTAGGGCGCGACGACATCGCCGGTGAAGGCCGATGGGCCGTGTTGTCGGCGCTCGGCACGAAACGCTCGGCGCTCGCCGCCGTGTGTTGCAACCCGCGTGCCCCGGCGTCGATACCCTCTCTTGTCCCTCGTCGCCCGTGACTTCAGCGGCGCGCGCGGTGCCCTCGCCGCGTCGCGCTGCGCGGAATCGAGCAGCCCTGCAGCGCGGCTGCTTCTCCAGAAGCAGCCGCGCTCGTTCCGGCTGGAATCCACCGCCGGAGCTCCGAGGGCGTCCGGCCCGTCCTCGGCTACGTCCCTCCACGACAGATGGCCTGAAGGATCTCGCGCGTGCATCCGCGCAGCCACGCGTGCGCCTTGTCGCTCTCGTAGCGCTGGTGCCAGAGCTGAACGACCCGGAGCTCCGGCACCTCGAGCGGCAGCGGATGGACGCTGAGGCCCAGCGCCCGCAGGATCGGACCGCAGACGCGCGCCGGCAGCGCGACGGCGAGATCGTCCTCGCAGGCGAACTGAATGGCAGCCGCGCTCGTGGGCGCCGACGCGACGACGCGCCGCCGCAGCCCCAGGGCCTCGAGCGCGTCGTCGACCGGATCGCGCAGGCGGCCGCGGCGCGACACGATGACGTGGAGCGCCTGGGCGTAACGCTTGGCCGTGAGCCGGCCGCGCGCGAGCGGGTGGTCCCGACGGAGGGCGACGACGACGTGATCCTGGCCGACCAGCTCCCCACGGATCTCGGGCAGGGCGGGCTCCGTCGAGCCGATCTCGAGATCCACGCGCCCGTGGCGCAGATCGTCGGTGTCGCCCGTGGGCTCCGGCAGGAGCCGGAGCTTCACCTGAGGGGCCTGCTCCTGCACCGCGCGCAAGAGCCGCGTCCCAAGCGCCGTCGTGATCGCGTCGTGGCAGCGGAGGGTGAAGGTGCGATCGAGCCTCGCCAGGTCGAGCTCCCCCTCGGGGGCGAGCGCCGCGCGCGCCCGTTCCACGATCGCGTGGACCTCCTGCCTCAAGGCGAGCGCGCGGGGCGTCAGCGCCATCGTCCGGCCGGTGCGCACCAGGATCGGGTCCCCGGTGGCGTCCCTGATGCGCCCCAGCGTCCGGCTCATCGCGGGCTGGGTGAGGTGCAAACGCGCCGCGGCGGCGCTGACGCTCCGCTCCTCGATCAGCGCGTCCAGGGCCGTGAGCAGGTTCAAATCCACATGCATGCGGGTAATCCTTCGTATACCAACTATGCATTGGACGTCATACGATGTCCACGGTTTACTCCTCCGCACGGTGGCTCGCGAGGACACACGAGCCGCTCGTCTCAGGAGGAATCATGAAGGCCCATTCCGAACCGATGACCGACAACGCAACGCGGCGGGACCGAAGCACGGCCAGCGCGGAGGACGAGTCCCTGCTGCCCGCCGTCGTCGCGGCGCTCACCGCGGCGGGGAAGCGGCTCGTCGATCGCTTCTCGACGGCGCCGCGCCTCGAGAGCCGAGCCGACGTCCTGGCCGCGCTCGGCGCGAACGACGTGGTCTCCCTCGAAGCGCTGCGCGAGCCGCTGTCGCGCGCTCGCCCGGAGGCCCGGTGGGTCGAGGACGAGCTCGAGTGTGGGCCCCTCCCGCAAGGGGAGTGGTGGGTCGTCGATACCGTCGAGGGGAACATCAACCACGTTCACGGGATGACGGACTGGAGCGTCACGGCGACCCTCGTCCGCGACAACGAACCGGTCCTGGCCGTGGTGCACCTGCCCCTGACCGGCGACACGTACACCGCCCGGAAGGGCGCCGGCGCCTACCTGGGGACGAGGAGGCTTCAGGCGTCGACCAAGTCGGAGCTCGACGCGGCCTTCGTCGGAACCGGCCAGGCGAGGCCGGACGAGGACAAGGAGACGCACCGGCGGATCGGCGAGTCCGTCACCGCGATGCTCGGGAGCGCGCTCGTTCTGCGCGTCTCGGTCCCGGCCACCCTCCAGCTCATCCAGGTGGCGGCCGGCCGGATGGACGTCTTCTGGCAGTACAGCCAGGTCCGCTCCGGGCTCGCCGCGGGCGCGCTGCTCGTCGCGGAGGCCGGGGGCGCGGTCACGGACACACGCGGGAACCCCTGGAGCTTCGCCAGCGAGGACTTCCTGGCTGCGGCGCCGCAGCTTCACGCCGGCGCGGTCAACGTCCTGTCCACCATCCGCTGAAACGAGGGGTCTGAACCATGGAGCATGTCGTGCACAACATCGGAGTCCTCGGCTCGGGCCGGGTCGCCACGACCCTGGCAAACAAACTCGCCGGCGCTGGACACGTCGTCACCGTCGGCACCAGGGAGCCCGCGCGGGCAGCCGCGAGGTGGTCGGGCGCGCACGTCGCGTTCGGGGACCCCGCGGAGGCCGCGCGCGGGGCTGCAATCGTCGTCAACGCCACGCCCGGCGAGACGACCGTCGAGCGGCTCGGCGCCCTCCGTGAGGAGCTGAAAGGGAAGATCTTGATCGACGTCTCCAACGCGACGTTGCGCGGCCAGGACGGCCTGCCCAGCGGCCTGCTCTACCCCGGCAGCAGCGTCGCCGAGCGCCTGCAGGGAGCGCTGCCGGAGACGGCCGTGGTCAAGACGCTGAACACCATGCTGTTCACCGTCATGGCGGATCCCGCGAGCCTGCGCACCCCGCCGACCGCGTTCCTCTCCGGCAACGACGAGAAAGCGAAGGCGGTGGTAGGAAGGCTGCTCGGCGATCTGGGGTGGCCTGCGGACTGGATCGAAGATCTCGGCGACGTCGCGACGGCCCGCGGACCCGAGGCGGTCATGTTGCTCGTCCCCTCCGTGATGCGACGGCGAGGGTTCGCGCCGTTCGCCCTCGCGCTCGCCCGGTAACGATGTCGGAGGCGGCGTTCAGCGCGTGCAAGAAACGAGCGATGGCGCCGGCGCGGGATCAACGTGGCTAGGACACCGATCATGTTGATCGAGCGAGATATCAAGCGCCAAGGACGCCAAGGCGCCAAGGACGCCAAGATATTCTCTTCTTCTTGGCGCTCTTGGCGTCCTTGGCGTTCTTGGCGTTCTTGGCGTTCTTGGCGCTTCGAATTCTGCTCGTTTCAGGATGGTTCAACCCATTTGTCGCTCTAGGGAGAGTTACCCTTGGTGATCTCGCCGAGGATCGCGTCCACGTTCACCGCGTTGGCCATGGCCTGGTAGCCGGCGTCGTTCGGGTGCAGACGGTCCGCATCGTAGGCCGGGAGCAGACGGCTCGGATCCGCCGGATCCCGCAGCGCCTTGTCGAAATCGATCACGCCGTCGAAGGCGCCGCTCGTGCGGATCCAGGTGTTCAGCTTCTGGCGCTCCTGCTCGCCTTTCGGGGTCCCGTAGTCTCCCTTGTAGGTCCCGGTCGAGCCGGCAAACGGCACCAGCGTGCCGCCGTAGATCTTGAGCCCGGCAGCGCGGGCAGACTGGATGATCTGCTGGTACACCGGGATCAGATCCGTGGCCTTCGCGGAGCGGTCGCCGATGTCGTTGATGCCCACCATCAGGATGACGGCGCGCGCGCCGGGCTGCGTCAGCACATCGCGGGCGAGGCGGGCGGGAACGGGGTAGCCGAACTGCAGCTGCGGACGGACGGTGAGCAGCTCATTGCCGATGATGCCGGCGTTGACCACGGAGAGGGTCGGGCCCTTTCGGCTGGCCAGGCGCTCGGCGAGGTAGTCGGGGTAACGACGGTTGGCGTTCTTGGTCGAGAGATAGCCGTCCGTGATGGAGTCGCCGAGCGCGATCAGGGCGCCGACGACGTTCGGCGTCGCCTTGACGTCGACGCCCGACAGGAACATCCAGCACGAGATCTTCCGGCCGAACTCCTTGGTGCCGCCGCTCGCAGCGTGGTTGCCGGAGGCGAGGAAGTTGTCCTGCGCCGCGAAGTAGTGCTGCGTGGCCGGCCCGGTGCTCTCCGGGAGGTAGACGCTCACCGCGAGCGTCTGCAGCGGCTGCACCTTCAGGGCCACGGGGTCGCTCAGCGCCTCGCCGCCCGCGGCGATGACGGTCGAGGTCTGACCCGAGAAGCGCAGCGGCTGCGACGTCCCCGCGACCGTGGCCGCGCCGCCCGCCGAGAGCGCGACCGACGCTGAACCCACCTTGAGAGGCTGGCTGCCGCCGGCGTTGGAGAGGCGCACGCGAACCGCGGTGCCGCCAGCGCTCAGGCGGACGATGTTCCGGACCGTCTGGCCCGTCAGGCCGACGTCCGAGGGACAATCCTTCGAGTCGAACGTGCCGCCCGGCGTCGGGCTGCCTTGCCACGCGGCGACCCATCGTCCGGACGTGTCAGGCGCCGGCTCCGCGGCCAGCGCCGGGCGCTCCGATGCTCCGGTGAGCAGCGCGAGCACGGCGGCGGCGAGGAGCACCCGCGGCAAGCCGCCGAGCGTCAGCTTCGGCAATTTGTGCAGGAAGGACGTGGTGTTGCGGCGCGCTGAGGGGACTTCGTAACGGCTATTTACATTTGCCATCGGTTCTCTCTCGGTTGTCCGCGTGGGACGCGGAAAACTTCCCTGGCTCCTTGGTGGCTGCGCGCCCACGTTGCCCGGAAGCGCCCTCGAACCTGCGCAAGGTGAGTCGACGCTGGCGCCATGGGCGCGCCCGGGCGGCAGTATGCCACCGCGCGCGTCCATGTGACCACCTGTTTCCAGGAGGCGGCGGCGAGCGTGGGAGAGGGGAGACCGACGTTATGGGTTGCTGTTGCTGAACAGCGCGAGGCACCGGTCGGCGAGCACCCCGCCCACGAGCTCGAGCGGCGCCCCGGAGTTCGCGTTCATCCACTCCGCGGAGACGGCCAGCTCGCGCTGCGCGCCCCCGGTCGCGGCCGTGACCTCCCGCATCGTGCAGCCGAAGACGACGCGGCTCACCCGGGCGAGCCACGCCGACGTGAAGCACATCGGGCAGGGCTCCACCGTCGTGTAGAGCGTGCACCCCGTCAGATCCGGCCCGAGGGCCGCGCACGCGCCGCGGACGGCGCCCACCTCCGCGTGCCACGTGAAGTCGCGCCGGGTGTTCACCTCGTCGGTCGCCTCGGCGACGACCTCGCCGCCCGGCCCGACCACCAGGGCGCCGAACGGCGGCTCGCCGGCCTCCCGCGCCTTCCGGGCGATCGCGATCGCCCGCTCCATGAAGGCCACGTGGCTCATCGGACGACCGCCGGATCGAGCAGCGCTTCCGCGGTCGGCGTGTTCTTGACGAGCTTCGACTGGACCGCGAAGCCGACCACCGCCTTCATCGCGGCGTACGCCGGGCCCGCCTCCTCCGCGGTGCCGAAGAGCCGCTTGTTGTCGGCCAGATCGTAGATCTTGTCGCCGCTCAGCATGCCCTTCACGTCCTCGGGCGAGGCGTTCAGGTACTTGCCGACGATGGAATACGCCTTGTCGGGCTCGCTGCGCAGCGTCTGGACCCCCTGGTCGATCGCGCCCAGGAACCTCCGGTACACGTCGCGGCCCTCGGCGAGCTTGGACCGGTGCACGGCCACCGAGTTCGTGATCGTGTCGGGGACGCTGGCGCTCGAGAAGATCACGTGGCCGCCGCCCTTGGTCGCCTTGGTGATCCACGGCTCCCAGGTGACCGCGGCGTCCACCTTCCCGGCGACGAACGCGGCGCCGGCGTCGTCGGCGCTCATGCTCGTGATCGTCACGTCGGACGGGCTCAGCCCGGCCTTCTCGGCGCCGAAGAGGAACAACATGTGGTTGACGTCGCCGAGCGTGAGGGCGACGGTCTTGCCCTTGAGATCGGCCATCGTCGCGATGCCCTTCTTCGCGACCACCGCGTCCGCGCCGTTCGAGCTGTCGACGAGGGCGATGGCCACGACGTCCGACGACGCGCTGTTGCCGTTCAGCACCGCGAGGTTCTGCAGGGTCGTGAGGCCGATGTCGAGCTGGCCCGACCCGAGCGCCGCGAGCGTGTCGCCGGGGTTCGAGAACGGCTTGAGCCCGACGTCGAGCCCGGCCTGCTTGAAATACCCGAGCTCGTTCGCGAGGAACACGCCCGAATAACCGATCCACAGGTCGTGTCCGACGGTGAGCTTGACCGGCGCGGCGGCCGCCGCGGGCTGCGCCGCGGCCTCGGCGCGCTCGCTCCCCGCGGCGGCGGGGGCGGACTCGCGCGCCTCCGGGCCACTGCTGGTGGAACAGCCGGCGGACAGGGCGAGGCAGGCCAGCGCTGCCCCGAGCTCTTGCAGGACGGTTCTTCGGTTCATGATCCCCCTTCAGGTTGGGTATTGGTCAAGCCAGAGAGCAGGCGGTCGCGCTGCGCCTCGGAGCGGCTCCTGCCGCGCAGGAGCGCCAGGATCTCGCGCTTCGGGCGGAGGAACACCTCGCCCAGCTTGAGCTCCGGCGAGCGGTCCGCGCGCGGGAAGGACACGTCGATGCTCGCCACGACGCTGCCCGGCCGCTCGGAGAAGACGAGGATGCGGTCGGACAGGAGCAGCGCCTCGTCGACGTCGTGCGTGACGAACAGCGTCGTGATCCGGTGATGCTGGGTGACGTGCAGGAGGAGCTCCTGCATCTCTTCACGCGTCTGGGCGTCCAGGGCGCCGAACGGCTCGTCCATCAGCAGCACCTCGGGCTGCAGCACGAGCGCCCGCGCGAGGGCCGCGCGCTGCTGCATGCCGCCGCTGAGCTCCGCCGGGCGGCTGTCGCGGAACTCCCAGAGCCCGACCAGGCGGAGGAGGCTCTCGACGCGGGCCGCCTGCCGCTCGCGCTGCGCGCCGGACGCGCCGGACGAGGCCGCGCGGCCGCGCGAGAGCGTCAGCGGGAAGCCGACGTTCTCCCGCACGCTGAGCCACGGGAAGAGCGTTTGCTGCTGGAACACGAGGCCGATCTCCGCGCCGGGGCCGAGGACGCGCTCGCCGTCGAGCGCGACGACCCCGGCGGTCGCCGGCTCGAGCCCGGCGACGATGTGCAGGAGCGTCGACTTGCCGCACCCGGAGGGGCCCAGGAGGCTCACGAACTCGCCCTCGCCGACGTCGAGGTCGAGCGCGGAGAGGGCGCACGTCTCGCCGCGGCCGCCGGCGTAGGACTTCTCGACGCCGCGCAGCGAGAGCTTCACGCCGCGCCCCCCGGCGCCCAGCGGAAGAGCCGGCGGTACGTCGCGCGGAACACCCAGTCGAGCCCGAGGCCGAGCAGCCCCAGCACGAGCAGGTAGGCGTAGATGCTCGGCGTCTGGATGAACCGGTAGAAGCGCAGGACGCGGAAGCCGAGGCCCTCGGTCGCCGCCACGAGCTCCGCGACGACGACGTAGCTCCACGCCCAGCCGTTGCACATGCGCAGCGCGTTCCAGATCCCGGGCAGGGCGGCCGGCAAGAGGACGCGCCCGACCACCTCGGGGCGCGTGGCGCCCAGGCTCTGGCTGATCTGGACGAGGCGCACCGGGACCCGCCGGACCTCGTCCGCGGTCATCAGCAGCAGCTGAAAGAACGTGCCGAGGAACACGAGCAGCACCTTGGCGCCCTCGCCGATGCCGGCGACGATCATGACGAGCGGGATCAGCGCCGGCACCGGGACGTACCGGAGGAAGTCGGTCGGCGGCTCGATCAGCGCGGCCACCGAGCGGAACGCGCCGGCGAGCACCCCGAGCGGGACCGCCAGGAGCGCGGCGGCGGCGAACCCCGACGTCACGCGCAGGAAGCTGTACCCGACGTCGCGCCAGAACTCCTCCGCGACGAGCGCGTCCGCCGCGGCGCGCCCGATGGCCGGGAGCGTCGGGACGATGACGGCGTTCACGCCGTCCCGGGTCGAGAAGAACACGTACGCCGCGAGCGCCGCGAGGAAGCCCGCCGCGCCGAGCGCGAGCCGCGCCCGCCGCGGCGCCGCGCGCCCCAGGGCGAGCCAGCGGGGCGGCGGCCGCCCGCACTGCCGGGATCTCGCGCGCGGCCTCGCGCCGGCGAGCGCCCGCGCCGAGGGCTCCGCGGCCGCCGCGGGGAACCCCCCCGGGGCGGGGCGGCGCAGGGCGCTCGCTGCGGGCTTCAGAGCCATAGGCGCGTCAACGTGGCGCTGTCGGTGACATAGGCGAACACGTCGCTCATGCAGAGGATCGCGGCGTCATGGAGCTCGACCGAGCTCCCCGCGACCGCGTCGGTCGGGAGCAGGACGCGGTAATCCAGGTTCCTGGCGGTGCACACCGTGCTGATCACGCAGATGTTGGTGCAGACGCCGCAGCAGACGAGGTTCTCGACCCGCCTGCACCGGAGCAGGAGATCGAGGTCGGTGCCCATGAAGCAGTCGTAACGGCGCTTCGTGAAGATCCGGTGATCGTCCCGAGCGATCTCCAGCCCTTCGACCATCTCGGCCCCGCGGGTCCCCTCGACGCAATGCTGCGGCTCGAACTCCAGCTCGATCCCGAAGTCGCTCCGATCGGCCCGGTGCATCTCCTGGCTGAAGACGATCGGCAGCCCGTGGCGCCTCGCCCACCGGACGAGCGAGCCGATGACCGGCACCGCCTCGCGCGCCCGCCGCGCCTCGCAGGGCGCGCCCTCGTCGATGAAGTCGTGCTGCGCGTCGATCACGAGCAGCGCGGTGTTCGTGGGGTTGATCTTCTGCAGGGGCAATGGGCGGATTCGCGGCGTCATCTCGGTAGGAGCGTTCGAGCGGCGCGCGGCGTCGGACCCGGTGCTCGAGCGTCGAGCCCCCCGATCCTCCGTCCGATGCGCCCGAGAGGCCGATCGCCCCGCTCGTCGAACTGCCCGTGATGTCATCAGCCTCCCAGGGCACCGTCAAGTGGGTTCAGCCGCGGGCAGACACGGGTTGATCGAGGTGCCGTGAGGGCCCACGGCGCCGCGGGTCAGCTCCTCACGTCGCGGGAGCTGCGTGTGTGTGGGATGAAGAGAGGCGAGCGCCAGCCGCCGTGATCGCGACTGCGCCGGCCGCGGCGCTCGCCCGCGCGCCGTCTACCGGAGCGCCGCGCTCGCTTGCTGGCGCGACGAGCGGGCCGCGGACCTCCGCCGCGCCATCGCGTAACGCACGCCGGCCCGCAGGTCTCTCAGGATGACGAGCTGCTCGAGCGCCTCGCCGGTGTGCGCCAGCGACTGGGCGATGCCCGCGGAGATGCCGACGAGGACGCACTGCGCGCCCAGCAGGAGGACCGCTTGCACCGCGCGCAGGAGGTGGAACGCGACGGCGCTGTCGATCATCGGGACGCCGGTGAGATCGAGGATCACGAAATCCGCGTCGTGGCGCTCGACGCCGTGGAGCAGCGCCTCCATCAGCCGATCGCTGCGCGCCGCGTCGACGTGGCCCACGATCGGCAGGACGAGGATCCCGTCGTCGATCGGCAGGACCGGCGTCGACATCGCCGCTATCGTGTCGAGCAGGCGCGCCTCGGTGGCGAGGAGCTCGCTCTCCGTGCGCCGCAGGGCCTCCTCAGCCTCCTTCCGGTCGGTCATGTCCAGGAGGACCCCCACGATCCCGGCCACGCGCCCGCCCGCGTCGCGGAAGGGGAGGATGTTCTCCAGCGTCCAGCCGTAGGTGCCGTCCTCGCGCTTCCACCGGAGCTCCACGTTCGACCGAGGGACGCCGCTCGCCATGATCGCCTCGTCGTTGTCGCGGTAGCTGCGCGCGATCTCCGGGGGGAAGATCTCCTCATCGCGCTTGCCGAGGATCTTCTCGAGCGGGAGGCGGTAGTGCTCGGCGTACGACTTGTTGACGAGGAGGTAGCGGTGATCTCGAGACTTGAAGAAGACGAGCGCGGGGATCGCGTCGAGCAGCGCGGTGTGCCCGGCGCCTTGCAGCGCGGCGTGCAGGTCCGGGGGCAAGTCCTGCCCGGCGTGCCGCTCCTCGAGCGGCGCCGCCCCGGACCGCCGCGCCTCGGCCAGCGCCTGCTCCAGCTCCGCCACACGCCTTCGAAGCGCGGCCACCTCGCCGTCGAGCGGCTCCTCCTCAGCGTCCTTGCGCACGGGCTCACATGCGCTCAGGAGTCCATGTGTTTTCTGTGCCACAAGTTAGCGCATGATTGTCTGCCGCGTAACGATTGTCAAGGAGGCCGATGTCGCCGTCTGGGCCATCAGGGAGGCGCGACTGCTACCCCTGCCGGGAGCTCCAATGAAGGCATCACGTCGAGACAGACATTGGATTATTCCTGTCGTGTCGCCTGCTCGCGCCCGTGACGTCCGGGGCAGCACGCCTGCGGTCGTCCGGCGGGGGCTGTGCTGCTCCTGCAACACCTCGGCGCGCCACGCCTGAGCCCGTCCTGCCGCTTGGCGAGGTCCGCGGGCGGCGTGGGCCGCGCGCGCCGAGAGACGAGAGATCCCGTGCGGCGCCAGGTGCCAGGGTGCCGCGCGCCTGGAGCCCCTCATGCCCTCGATCCTGGACAGCCTGCCCGCGCTGCGCTGCCCCTATTACGACGTCGGCCCGGGCAGCTGCACCCTCTGGGCTTATCGCGAGGCGGTCTGTTCGACGTTCTTTTGCAAATACGTCGCCGGCGCGGACGGGCGGAAGTTGTGGATGTCGATCAAGACGCTCCTCTCCCTCGTGGAGATCCAGCTCTCGCGGTACGCGCTGTTCAAGCTCCACCCCGAGTACATCCATCATCATCGGAGCCGCGGAGAGACGGAGTCCGGCCCGCTCACCGCAGACCAGCTCGACGAGGAGGCGCCGCCCGAGGCCGAATACCGGGCGATGTGGCGCGGCTGGACCGGCCGCGAGGCCGAGCTCTACCGGGCGTGCTTCGCGGACGTCCGGGGGCTCTCGGCCGCGGATGTCGAGAGGCTCCTCGGCCTCGACGGCACGCTGGAGCAGGTGATCCTCGACCGGCTGTACGCGGCGGCGGTCTCGCCGGAGCTGCCCGAGGTCCTGCGATTCAACCCGGACGCGACGGTGCAGAGGTCACGCGAACCGCAGCACGATCTTGCCCACGTGCCGCCGCGCGCGCATCCGTTCCACCGCCTCGCGGACCTCGGTCCACGGCATGACGAGATCGACCGGCGGCCTCCGGTCCCCTGACGCGAGCGCGGCCACGAGGCCCTCCAGATCCTCGCGGCTCCCTGCGGACGCCGCCCGCAGCGTGACCACCCGCCGCATCGCGAGCGCGAGGTCGAACGACGCCTCGCGGGTCTCCAGGAACCCGACGAGGTGCACGGTGCCGCCGGTGCGGCACGCCGCGATCGAGCGGTCGAGCCCGCGCCCGCCCGCGACGTCGATCACGCGATCCGCGCCGCGGCCCCCGGTGAGCTCGAGGACGCGCTGATCCCACGCCGGGTGCTCGTCGAGCACGACCACCTCGTCGGCGCCGAGCGACCGCGCGCGCTCGGCCTTCTCGCGCGTCCGGGTGGTCGCGATGACCCGCGCGCCGGCCTGCTTCGCGAGCAGGGCGGCGAACGACGCGACGCCGCCCGTGCCCTGGACGACCACGCACTGCCCCGGCGCGAGGCGCTCGTCGACGAACAGCGCGCGGTACGCGGTCACGCCGGCGATCGGCAAGGTCGCCGCCTCCTCGTCGCCGAGGCACGCCGGCAGCCGGACCACGGCGTCGGCGCGGGCGCGCACGCGCTCGGCCAGCACGCCGTCGTCCGGCCCGCCGAGCCGGCGGGCGACCCGCTCGTCCGTGGGGGGGCCGGCGGTCCAGCTCGCCACGTAGGAGAGGACCACGCGGTCGCCGGGGGCGACCCGCTCGACGCCGGCGCCCACGGCCACGACGTCGCCCGCGCCGTCGGAGAGCGGGACGAACGGGCGCCGGAAGGGCGCGTAGGCGCCGTCGATCACGAGGAGATCGCGGTGGTTCAGCGAGGCGGCGCGCATGCGCACGACGACCTCGCCCGGCCCGGGGACGGGATCCGGGAGCTCGACCAGGGCGAGGGCCTCGACGCCCCGCCCTTCGACCAGATGGATGGCTTTCATGCGCCGGAACATGGCCCCTCCGAGGTGCTGCGTCATCGCACGTTCCTGCAGCATGAACGTGCGATAATGCACGCATGCCGAGCTGGGATGACGTGCGCACCCTCCTGCTCGTGGCGCGCGAGGGCAGCCACGCGGCCGCCGCGCGCGCGATGGGGATCGCGGCGACGACGATCGGGCGCCGCGTGGCCGCGCTGGAGCAGGACCTCGGCGCCAAGCTCGTGCGCGGGCGCCGCGGCGCGCTCGCGCTCACCGAGGCGGGCAAGGCGCTCGTGGCGCGCGCCGAGCGCGCGGAGGTGGAGCTCGTCGCCGCCGAGCGCGAGGTGCGCGGCGCGGACGTGCACCTCGACGGATCGGTCCGCCTGAGCGCGCCGGACGGGCTGACGACCTACGTGCTCGTCCCGCGCCTCGGCGCGCTCCTCGCGGCCCACCCCGGGCTCCGGCTCTCGCTGGCCAGCGAGAGCCGCGTCGTCGACCTCTCGCGCCGCGAGGCGGACGTCGCGTTCCGCGTCGTGCGCCCCCGCGAGAGCTCGCTCGTGGCGCGCAAGCTGGCCACGATGCCCTACGGGATCTTCGCGTCCGAGCAGTACCTCGCGCGCGCGGGCAAGCCGCGGGGCGTCGCGGATCTCGCGTCCCACGCCTGGCTCGGCTTCGACGCGTCGCTCGCGAGCACGCCGGAGATGCGCTGGCTGCTCCGCCGGGTGCCGGCCGCGCGCTTCGCCGTCACGATGACCGGCACGACGGCGATCGCCGCGTCGTGCGCCGCGGGGCTCGGCCTCGCGCTGATGCCGGTCGCGTTCCAGGGCGCGGAGCCCCGCCTCGTGCGTGTGCTCCCGCGGCTCGACCTCCCCGCGCGCGACGTGTGGGGCGTCTTCCACGCGGACCTGCGCGCGAACGCGCGCGTGAAGGCGGTCCTCGCCTGGGGCGCGGAAGCGCTGCAGGGGTGACCGCGTCCACCCGATCAGCGAGCGGGGGTGACGGGTCGCCTCAGCCCGGCCCGACGGTGGCGAGCACGCCGAAGTGGTCCGAGAGCGTCGTGCGGACCGGTCGGCCCGCGGCCTCGATCGTGACGGGCTCGTCGAGGATGCGCTTCGTGTGCAGGCCGGCGTCGAGGCCGCGCAGGAGCACGTGATCGAGCCGCCAGCCCGCGTCGTCCACGTCGCCCGTGCCGAGCCCGTCGTGCGAGAACGTCCCGCGGCGATCGGGCACGTCCGCCTCGCGGAACCCCGCGCGCTCCAGGCGCCGGAACAGCGAGGAGCCGGGCATCGTGTTGAGGTCGCCGAGCAGGAGCGCCGGCGAGCCGCCCGCCTTCTCGTCGACCCAGGCGAGCAGCCGCTCGACCTGCGGCGGCTGCTCGGCGCCGCCCGGCGACAGGTGCGCCGCGAAGACGTGGAGGTCGCCGATCCCGGGCGCGGCGACGCGCGCGTGCAGCGCGCCGCGCGCGTTCACGGTCGACTCGAACACGAGCACGCCGCGGTCCTCGAGCGGCGTGCGCGCGAGGAGGCCCGTGCCGAACGAGCCGCCGTAGGCGATGAGCCCGCCGAAGCGCGACGACGGGCCGGGCGCCGCCGCCTGGGATGCCGTCGGCTCCCCGACGCACCGGTCGACGACCTCATGAATGGTGCCGACCGGGTGGCTCGCGATGCAGTTGAGGCACGGGGTAGGGAGGGCGAGCGCCGTGGACGCGCAGTGCTGGACGACGCAGCGCGCGAGCGCCTCGTCCTTGAGCCCGGCGCATTTTGCCTCAGCGCACGCGACGAGCGGCCTCACCTGGCCGGCGCCGCACGCGGCGGGCGCGGCCGGGTGGACGGGCTCCGGCCGGAGCGCGTGCGGCATCCGGGACGCGAGCGCGCGCCGGAGCAGATCCCAGTGCGCGTCGAGCCAGAACTCCTGCACGAACAGGAGATCCACGTCGAGCGCGGCGAGCGCCTCGACCACGCGGGGCACCCGCTCCGTCGCATATGGCAACACCCCGACAGCGAGCCCTGCATTGAACGTGGCGACCTGGAACGGCATGGTGGGTGTCGGGGATAAGTGCATATCGCGTGCCGCCAGCACCGATATCGTTGCAAGCGCGATATTCGCGTGCTCCGGTGATTTGGAGCACGCGATCCGGCGGAGATCACGGCGTGACGTCACGCGCGTGTCCTCCGCCGCGCGCGGAGCGGCGACCCGCCGTCAGCCCGCCTTCTCGTGCCGTCCGTCGGGGTGCCGCGCGAAGCGGAGGTTCTCGCGGCCGTGGACCGGGCCGTCGCTCGGCCACGGCCAGCCGCCGAAGCGGGTCCGCCGGTAATCGGCGTAGGCCTGCTGGACCTCGGCCATCGAGTTCATCACGAAGGGGCCGTGCTGCGCCACGGGCTCGCCGATGGGCCGGCCCTGGAGGAGCAGGATCTCGGCCTCGTCCGGGCCGTTCTCGAGCAGCGCCGGCGAGGCCTGGCGGAGCGCGATCCTGCGGGCCGCGGGGACGGCGCGGGCGCCGACGCACAGCTGGCTTCCGCGGAAGAAGTAGAGCGTGCGGTCCGTGCCGGGCGCGGCGGCGGGCAGCGTGAAGCGCGCGCCGGGCGCCATCTTGAGGGTCCAGATCGCGACGTCGCTCGAGGCGCGCGCCGCCCACGACCTCGGCGGCGGCGCCGGCGGGCGGAGGTCGCCGAGGGCGCCCGCGACCACCGTGATCTCCGTCGCCCGCCCCGCCGCGTCGCGCGCGACGTGCCTCGGGATCGTCCCCTCCCACATCATCACGAAGTGCGGGTCGGCGAGCTTGTCGGCGGCCGGCAGGTTGAGCCAGATCTGGAACAGCTCGAGCGGGTTCGGCGCGTCGCTCGCCAGGAGCGGGAACATCTCCGCGTGCACGACGCCGCTGCCGGCCGTGAGCCACTGGACGTCGCCGCGGCCGTACCGCGCGGCCGCGCCGAGCGAGTCGGCGTGATCGATGAGGCCGCGCCGCACGACCGTCACCGTCTCGAAGCCGCGGTGCGGGTGCTGCGGGAAGCCGGGGACCACGTCGCCGTGGTACATGCGCCAGCCGTCCTTGCCCGCGAAGTCGCGGCCGATGGCGCGGCCGGCGAGCGAGGCGGCGGGCCCCAGCCGCTCGTTGCCGGCCGGGTACGCGTCGTCGTGGTGCACGCAGAACAGGAACGGGTCGCGCGTCTCCCAGGGAAAGCCGAGCGGCGCGACGTCGAGCGCGACGTCGCGGGCGGCGAGCGCGGCGTCGTCGGTGCTGGCGGTGGGCGAGGGCTCGGGACGGGCACACGCGGCCACGACGGGCGCGGCGGCGAGGGCACCGAGGGCGGTTCGGCGGTCCATGGCCCACAGCGTACGTTCCGCGGGAGGGCGCCACAACGGGACGGCCTGCAACGCCACGTTGCGTTTTCGCAACGACGAGGTGCAGCGCGGGGAGGCGCGGGAATGCGCGGGGTTCGAGAGGAGGCGGCGGCCCGCCGACCATTTTTCGCGGCCGCGCGGCGGAGCTCGGCGCTAGAGTCGGACTTCGTGCCAAGTCAGCGCTCGGAACGCAGCATTATCTTCCTCATCGCGGCCGTTCAGTTCGTCAACATCCTCGACTTCGTGATGGTGATGCCGCTCGGCCCCGACTTCGCGGTCGCCCTCGGCATCCCGATGTCGGACATCGGCCTCATCGGCGGCAGCTACACCGCGGCGGCGGCGGTCTCGGGCCTCGCCGGCGCGTTCTTCCTCGACCGGTTCGACCGGCGCAGCGCGCTCGCGGTCGCGATGCTGGGCCTCGTCCTCGGCACCGCGGCCGGCGGGCTCGCCACCGGGATGTCGAGCCTGCTCGCGGCGCGGGTGCTCGCCGGCGCGTTCGGCGGGCCCGCGACGTCGGTCGCCTTCTCGATCGTCGCCGACGTCATCCCGCCCGAGCGGCGCGGCAAGGCGATGGGCACGGTGATGGGCTCGTTCTCGGTCGCCTCGGTGCTCGGCCTGCCCGCCGGGCTGGAGCTCGCCCGGCGCGGCGGCTTCCCGGCGCCGTTCTTCGCCGTCGCGGCGCTCGGGCTGGTCGTCGCGGGGCTCGCGATCTTCCTCCTGCCCTCGATGCGCGGCCACCTCGACGCCGCGGCGCCGCCCACGGGCGCCCTCGTCGAGCTGCGCGGCCTCGTCCGCCGGCCGCTCGTCCAGCTCTCGTTCGTGACCACGGCGGTCGTGATGATGGCGTCGTTCCTGGTCATCCCCAACATCTCCGCCTACGTGCAGAACAACCTCGGCTATCCGCGCGAGCGGCTCGGGCTGCTCTACTTCGTGGGCGGCCTGGTCAGCTTCTTCGCGATGCGCGCCGTGGGCCCGCTCGTGGATCGCTTCGGCTCGTTCCAGATGGGCCTGGTCGGGGCGGCGGTGCTGTCGGTCATCCTCTACGCCGGCTTCGTGTCGTACGTGCCGGGGCTGCCCGTGCTCGCGATCTTCGTCGTCTTCATGCTCGGCATGACGTTCCGCAACGTCTCGCACAGCACGCTGACGTCGAAGGTGCCGCGCCCCGCCGAGCGGGCGCGCTTCACGTCGATCCAGTCGGCCGTGCAGCACCTCGCGGCCGCCCTGGCGGCGTTCCTGTCGGCGCGCATGCTGCACGAGCTCCCGGACAAACGCCTCGACGGCATGCCGGGCGTGGCGGCGCTGTCCATCGCCCTCACGCTCGTGTTCCCGCTCCTGTTCCTCCTCGTCGAGCGGCGCGTCGCCGTGGCGCCCATCCAGCCTCCAGCACGAGCGCGAGCGCGATGAGGAGCACCTCCCTGTTCCTCGGCTCCTGACAGGCCGCCGGCGCGGAGGCTCCTGGGCACGCGCAGGACGCGGCCCGAGCGGGGCGCACGGGGAGGCGGGTGTCGGGTGAGGTGCGCGCGGACGGACCGATGCACGCAGGCTGCGGGTTTGTGTGCCGGGGCCGCGCACAGCGCCGGAACGAGCGCCCCGCGGGCGATTCGGCAATGCTTGCCGAGTCGGCAACGATGGCGCTGCGGCGCCGCAGCGCCCCTCAGCAACCGTTGCCGAGCCGGCGCGTCGAAATCCTGCGAAATTTGCGCCTGCACAGGGGAAAATCCGTCGTCGCTGGCGAGCCGCGGGTACGGCCACGATGGTACGGCGGTTGCTTCGGTGACAGGTGTGCAGTGACGACGTGAAAGGCGGCCATCGAGGTTGCTACCGGCCCACGTTGACCATCGCTCCCCGGGGGGGCGAGGCGCGGTCGCTGCGCAGCGCAGGTTCTCCTGCTCGCGCCGCGGGCGCGTGGGGGCTCGCGAGCGACCCTCGGCTCGTCTCCCATCGAGAAGGCGTCCGCCCGGCGCCGCGGTGTCGCGCGGCGGGCGGCCGGCGCGCGCCGGAGCAGGCGCGGAACAGCGGCAGCGAGAAGAGAACATCCCATGGTGAATTCCGGAACTCGATCCTTGCTCCTCGGCTCGGCGCTCGCGGCGGCCTTCTTCGCCTCGTGTGACACCGCCGTGTCGGAGAGCGACGCCGGGGGCCTCCAGTTCGTGGCGAGCGCGCTGTGCGCCCAGGATCGTCTCGCGGCGTGCGACAAGGACCCTCGCGTGGTCGCCGGGCTCGTGGCGCGGCAGGACTGCGCGGGCGCGGACGGCCACGCCCGCGAGGCCGCCCCCGAGCAGGGCCGCTCGTGCGGCAGCTGCCACGGCGCGGGGCTCAAGGACACGACCGGCATCTCCCTCCTCGATGAGCTGATCGAGAACAACCCGTTCGATCCGGCGTTCCTCTTCGGGCAGGATCACGCGCCGATCGAGGTCGAGTTCGGCGCGGAGGAGCCTTGTCTGCTCGGCGCGCGCGACGGGCACATCGAGGGCTGACGTGGGGTGACCGAGGCGCAGCGAAAGGACGGCTGACCCGCGGGATCGGGCCGCTGAACCTCCCAGGGCGTTCAGAACACGAGCCGCGCCGACAGCCCCGCGGCGTCGAAGGACGCGGCGGGCAGGAGATCCAGCTTCACGCCGCCCCGATCCTCGGTGCGGTAGGGCTGGGGCCTGTTCATGAAGAGCAGGACCGTCCCCGCGACCGCGGCGGCGCCGCCGGCGACGAGCGCGCCGATCGCCAGCCGGTTCTCGAGCACGCTGGCCTCGTAGCCGTCGGCGGTGGACGGCGGGCACGACCGCTCGCAGCCTTCCCGGAGGCGCTGATCCACCTCTCCATGGCTCGCGCCGGCGTGCCACATCAGCCCGGCGCCCGCGGCGCCCAAGGCGGCGCCGGCGCCGAGCGTGGCCCAGGGGATCCAAGCAGGCCACCGCTGCTTCGTGACGATGGTGTCGACGCTCAGCGCGAGCTGGCCCGAGGCCTCCTTGCCGGCGGGCACGACGACGGGCTTGACGACGGTGAAATAACCAGCCTTCCGCGCCGTCACGACGTGCTCTCCGGGCGTGACCATCCGGCGCTCGGCGCCGGGGCCGACGAACCACGGCTTGCCGTCGAGCAGCACCGTGGCGCCCGGCTCGTCGCAGCGGATCTTGATGGCGGCGAGCTCCTGCTCCACGAGCGCGCGCATCGACGCCCGCGCCTCCTGCTCCACCTCGGGATCGAGCGAACCGGGCGCCCATTGCAGCGACAGGCGCAGGTTCTCGTAGGCCAGGAGCGGCAGCCCGATGCTCTTGAGCGCCCGTCCCAGGTAGAGCCGGAGCTCGGGATGCTCCCATGAAGCGAGCGCCTCTTCGTACTTCGCCCGCGCTTCCGCGAGCATCATGCGCCGGTGCAGCTCCCGCGCTTCCTCGAAGAGCGCTTGTGCCTTCTGCTTTCGCTCCTCGGAAACCCCCTCGTGCCATGGCGGCGTCGCCTGCGCCCGCGCGGGCGCGGCGCACAGGGCCACGAGCGCGACGGGCAGGAGGAGCCTGGCCCCGGCGAGGGCGAGCCGCGCCGATCGCGCGCGGGTCGCCGTCATGGCAGCCATGTGCCTGTCCTGCAGGTCGCCCCGGGCCTTCGATGGTGCATGGGTTGAGCGCTTGCCCCGGTTGCCTGTAGGGCGAGCTCGCTTTCTGTGCGAGGCTACATCTCCGCCGGTCGTCGTGTAAAGGAAGCCTCTTCTCGGACGTACTGTCGTCTGCCGCGGCCGCGCGGGGTCCGGCGCTCGCTTAGGAGAGGCCGTGTTGCTGTCCGGGGGAGGGGAGCCGCCGTGCGCGTGAGGGGTGCAGGCGCGCACCAGAACGCCTATGCTCGCACGGTCGCGCTGGCCGGCCTCGTCATGCCGACCGCGACGTCGATCCGCGCACCGTCTGCAGGGGAGGAGGGGAGATGTCCGCCGCGCTGACCACCCGGGAGCCGCTCCGTCGACCGTTCGAGCGGTCGCGCACGATCGTCGAGGGCGCCCTGCGATGAGCAGCGGGACGCACGTGGATCCAGGCTACGCGAGCACGGTGCTCGCCGGGGCGCCCCCCACGGCCGCGCTGCCCGCGGCGGTGGGCAGGGCCGTCGGCGCGGCCGCGGAGGCGCGCGAGCGGAAGGACGGCGCGACGGGCGCCCCGCCGCCATCGGCGCGGTCGCAGGCCAGACCGCCGCCGTCGGCCGGCGCCCGCATCGGCCACTACGAGCTCCTGCGCGAGCTCGGCCGGGGCGGCATGGGCACGGTCTTCGTGGCGCGCGACACCCGGCTTGCTCGCTTCGTCGCGGTCAAGCTCCTCACCAAGTTGAGCAGCGCTGGTGTCCAGCGCTTCTTGGTCGAGGCGCGGGCCACCGCGCGCTGCACGCACGAGCACATCGTGACGATCCACGAGGTGAACGAGCACGACGGGTATCCGTACATGGTGCTCGAGTACATCGAGGGGCAGAGCCTCCGCGCCTGGATGAAGGAGCGCAGGGCCGCGGACGCAGGCGACGGCGTAGCGACCGCGCCGGTGCCGCCCAGCCTGGCGGTCGAGCTGATGGTCCCCGTCGTGCGCGCGCTCGCGAGCGCGCACGCGTCCGGCATCGTCCATCGCGACCTGAAGCCCGAGAACATCATGCTGTCCGCTTCGGGAGCGATCAAGGTGGTCGATTTCGGCATCGCGAAGGTGCGCGAGGACGAGGGGAGCCTCGCGCCCGCGGCCGAGCGCGCCGTGGCCGGGGACGTGCGTCTGACCCGCGACGGCGCGGTCATCGGCACGATGCCGTACATGTCCCCGGAGCAGTGGAGGGGAAAGGGGATCGACCCGTCGAGCGATGTCTGGGCCGTGGGCATCATCCTGTACGAGCTCGTGCTCGGCGCGCACCCGCTCGCTCCGGACATGACGAGCCTCTTCAGCGTCGTCCTCCCCGACGAGCCGATGCCCGAGGTCAGCGCGAGCCACCCGGAGGTCGGCGCGCTCGGCGCGATCATCGACCGCTGCCTGCGGAAGAGCAAAGCCGAGCGCTTCGCCTCGGCCGAGGAGCTGCTCGCCGAGCTCCTGCCGCTCGTGCCCGGCCGCCGGGAGATCCTCCTCGGCGCCGACGAGAGCCCGTTCGCCGGTCTCTCGTCGTTCCAGGAGGCCGACGCCGACCGCTTCTTCGGCCGCGCGCAAGACCTCGCGGGCGTGGTCGCGCGCCTCCGGAGCCAGCCGCTGCTCGCGATCGCCGGGGCGTCCGGCGTGGGCAAGTCGTCGCTCGTCCGGGCGGGTGTGATCCCGGCGCTCAAGCGCTCCGGGGAGGGCTGGGAGGCGCTCGTCCTGCGGCCCGGGCGCGACCCGGTGGCGGCGCTCGCGGACCTCTTCAGCCACCCCGTCGTGGCGCCGGGCCTGGACGCGCAGGCGCTCGCCTTGCAGGGCGACGCGGCGGTGCGCGCAGCGATGGTCGAGCGGCTGCGGGCCGAGCCCGGCCTGCTCGGCGCGGCGCTCCGCGGGTGGTCGGGCCGCGCGCAGCGACGCCTCGTGTTGTTCATCGACCAGTTCGAGGAGCTCTTCACGCTCGGCGCCCCGGCCGGCGAGCGCGCGGCGTTCCTCGCGTGCCTCGACGGGATCGCCGACGACGCCACCTCGCCGCTCCGGGTCGTCCTGTCGGTGCGGTCGGATTTTCTCGAGCGGATGGCCGAGCACGAGCACTTCATGGCGGCGATGACGCGCGGCCTCGTGTTTCTCCGGCCGATGGGGCGCGAGGGGCTGCGCGAGGCTTTGATGAGGCCGGTCGAGGCGGCGCGGCACGCGATCGAGGATCCGGCGATGGTGGAGGGCATCCTCGACGCGCTGGAGACCACGCGCGGCGCGCTGCCGCTGCTCCAGTTCACTGCGGTCAAGCTGTGGGAGATGCGCGATCGGGGGCGCCGGCTGCTCACGCGGGCGAGCTACGAGGCGCTCGGGGGCGTGGCGGGCGCGCTGGCGAGCCACGCGGACACGGTGCTGGCGGGGATGAGCGAGCGTCAGGCGAAGCTCGCGCGGGCGGTGCTGGAGCGCCTGGTGACGCCGGAGCGGACGCGGGCGGTGGCCAGCCTGGGTGAGCTCTGCGAGCTGCCCGGAGACCGAGGCGAGATCGAGCGGGTGGTGGCGCTGCTCGCGGACGGGCGGCTCCTGGCGATCGAGGTCGGGAGCGACCGCGCGGGCAGCACGGTGGAACTCGTGCACGAGTCGCTAATCGAGCGGTGGCCGACGCTCACGCGCTGGCTGGACGAGAACCAGGAGGACGCGCAGCTCCTCGATCGGCTGCGCGCGGCGGCGAGGCTCTGGGATGCGAGCGGCCGCGCCGCGGACACGCTCTGGCGGGGCAAGGTCGCCGAGGAGGCGCGCCGCTTTCGCGAGCGGTACCGGGGGGATTTGCCGGAGCGTGAGGGGCTGTTCCTGGAGGCGGTGCTCCGGCTGGCCGACCAGCTGCAGCGCGGGAGGCGCCGGCTCGTGTCGGGGATCATCGCGGCGCTGTCGGTCCTGGTGGTCGCGGCGGGGGCGGGGATCGTGAAGGTGACCGGCCAGAACCGGGTGATCACGGAGCAACTCGACGAGATCCGGACGAAAGAGGAGACGATGAAGCAGGCGCTCGCGAGCGAGGAGGCGGCGCGGAGCGCGGCGGAGCGGGCGCGGCAGGACAGCGAGGCGGCGCGGCAGGACAGCGAGGCACAGAGGAGGCGGGCCGAGCAGATGCAGCGCGAGGCGGAGGAGGCGCGGGACCGCGCCGAGGCCGAGGCCGAGCGGGCCCGCGTGGCGGCTGGCCAGGCGCGGACCGCGCGGGACGAGGCGCGGAGGTCCGAGACCGAGGCGCGAGAGGCCGAGGTCAAGGCGATCGAGGAGGAGCAGAAGGCCAGGGTGGCGGCTGACGCGGTGCTGCAGGCTCAGCGCGCGCAGGAGCAGCTCATCGAGCGCACGGCGGGGAGGATCAAAACGGAGCTGAAGTAGCGGGTGGTGGGCGGGGCGGGCGGTTGGGGCCTTGATGTTGCGGATGCGGTCATGCCGCGCCCGCATGCTGGATTGCCCGGGAGCTCTCGCGGGGTGAGTCGAAAAGCGCTCGATCCAGACCGCCGAGCGCCCGGGCGCACGGGTACAGGGGCGTGCGTGGAATCGCTCAGCGCGCCGGCGACGGTCGGGTGTGACGGTAGATGGCGCCGCCGTTGCCGACGACGAAGTGGGATCCTCCTTTGCCCCACATCGCGAACAGCGGGGAGCGTGTCGTGGAGTTCAGCTTCAGCCATGAGATGCCGTCGTAGTGCAAGAACGTGCCATCTTCGCCGACAGCGAAGACATCCGCCGGCCCGGTCCCCCACACGCCGAGCAGAGTCTCCGTGGTGCGCGAGTCCATGTGCTCCCAGCTCTGCCCGTTGTAGTGCAGGATCGTGCCCCTGAGACCGACAGCGAAGACATCGTCCGGCCCGCTTCCCCACACATCGTATAGACCGTTCGTTCTGTCCGTGTATGCAGGGCGCCATCTCACACCATCGTAGTGGATGATTGCGCCGGACGGGCCGGCAGCGAAGACATCGTCCGGTCCGCTTCCCCAGACGCTGGTCAGAATTACGACCAAGTGCGGGGTCCTGGTCGTGTTCTTCCAACTTTTGCCGTCGTACTGCAAGATTACACCGTCTCGGCCGACAGCGAAGATATTGTCCGGTCCGCTTCCCCATACGCCGTACAGATCTTCTGATACCGGCGAGTATACAGGGTACCACCTCTGGCCATCATAATGCAGAATTGTGCCAGAGCTGCCGACGGCATAGGCGTTTGACGGCCCGCTGCCCCAGACGCCATACAGGTCTTTGGACGAGTGCGGGTTCATAGTTTCCCAGCTCTGGCCATCGTAGTGCACGATCGTGCGTGCTCCGACAGCAAATACGTCCTCCTGGCCGCTTCCCCACACATCCATCAGGACTGATTCTGTTTTCGATTCCATAAGCTCCCAGCTCTGGCCATCGTAGTGTGCGACCATGCCGAGAGTGCCGCCGACGGAGACGTCCTCGGGTCCGCTTCCCCACACGCCAGCCAAGTCTTCGGTTGTTTGCGACTTCATGGGGTGCCAGCTCTCGCCGTCGTAGCGCACGATCGTGCCACGATGGCCGACGGCGAAGACATCCGTCGGCCCGGTTCCCCACACGTCAGCCAAGTCTTCGGTTGTTTGCGACTTCATGGGGTGCCAGCCCTGGCCGTCGTAGCGCACGATCGTGCCTTGATAGCCGACGGCGAAGACATCCGTCGGCCCGGTTCCCCACACGCCGTACAGGGAGTCCGTTGTTTGCGAGTTCATAGGACTCCAGCTTTGGCCGTCGTAGTGCACGATCGCGCCGGAACCGCCGACAGCGAAGACGTTCTCCGGCCCGCTCACCCACACGTCAAGTAGGCTATGCGTTGTTTGCGAGTCCATAGGCGTCCAGCTTTGGCCGTCGTAGTGCACGATCGCGCCGGAACCGCCGACAGCGAAGACGTCCTCCGGCCCGCTGCCCCCGATGCCGAGTAGAGACCCCGATGCGTTCGACGTCATGGGCGTCCAACTCTGGCCGTCGTAGCGTACGATCGTGCCGTAATCGCCGACGGCAAAAACATCGTTTGGTCCGCTCCCCCAGACGCCGACCAAATTTTCATCTGTCTGTGGATCTACAGGATTCCAGCTCCGACCATCGTAGTGCATGATCATGCCGAAATCGGTGTCGGAAGAGGTGCCGATCGCAAAGTCCTTCTCGATGCCCCAAATTTTTCTGAGGGGTGTCCGTGCGCCGGTATCTTGAATCATCCAGTTCCAATCTCCGCATGACGCCGTGGATAGGCCGTCGCAGGCGCTTGTGCATCCAGGTCGGCCGAAATCGTAGCGCAGGGATACACAGGAATCGGAGACCGGCGCGCCGGGGTCACACTTTTCGTCGGTTCCTACTGTTCCGTCGCCACAATGTAAACTGCATTCGAAGCTGCAATATCCGATGGCCGTCCCGTTCTGCTGTCCACGGCACCGCACGTCGGTGGGCAGGACTTCGCCAGCACCGCAATCACAAGTCTCTCCGTGCGCCGCGTCGATGATTCCGTCGCCGCAGGGCCCAGCGACGAGACATAGGTGTCCGCCATTGTCAGCCGGGGCGCACGTGTAGTCGACCGGGCAAAAGCCATCGCCGCACGGGACCCCGCCCTGGAGGCATGCACCGGTAACGGTGAGCAGCGCCGGCACGAACATCATCGCCACTGTCTTGCAGATCACCCGGCCGTCCCGCCGGCGGCGCTTGGGATTTCCGTTCGGCTGCATGTCCCGTCTCTGCATCCACGCCTGCATCATCGTCTCGCTCCCTCCATGTGCGGCGACCCCGCATCGCGGCCCGGATGGTCGCCCCGGCCGCCGTTGCGCGTCGGGCAAGCGTACGTGCGGCCAGACGCTTCGGGGAAGCCCCCGAGCCAAGTCTCCACGCCGAGGGGCCGGGGCCGCGGCGACAAGCTGCGGTCCCACGATCGGCAGGTGGAAATGGGAGCGAGGCCGGAGTTCCCGCGGCGCCGAGGCGCCCACGGTCAGCGCGGGAGGCCCGGGCGAGCAGGGCTCCGGACGGGCGACGCCCCGGGGACCTTGGGCGCCCGACGCGTGCGCGGAGCGGTTCGGGGCGACGCGGGAGCGCCTCGGCGCGTTTGTGGAGCGCTTTCCTGGGATCGCGGTGCGGGGCGGGATGATGCTGGAGCGGTTCAGGGTGACGCGGGAGCGGTCCACGGCGCTGGTGGTGCGGCCGCCGTGGCTCACTGCAGCTTGAGCGAGCTGCAGCGTTGCTCCAGGCGCCGCCCATGTCCATAAGGAAACCCAGGTTACTCCTCACCAAGGAGGTATGTGCATGCGTTGGATGATCTCGATGCTGATGAGCTCCGTCCTCATTGCCTGCAGTGACGTCCCGCCCCGTCTCCCCGTCGACGGCAGCGGTGGTGCGGGGGGCAGCGGCGCCGGGGGTGATGATCGGCCCGATGGCGACCTCGTCACGATGTCGATCGTGCCCTCGGGCGGATGTGTCCCCAGCAGCGTCACCCCCGGGCCCGATGAGCTCGGCGCGATCGCGCTGGGCCGGTTCGAGGTGCAGGCGCCCCTCCGTGTGGAGGAGCTCCGCTACGTGGCGTGCTCGGGGATAGCGCACGAGGTGGTGTACTTCAGGTCCGGGTCCGAGGTGCCTGACGAGGAGCCAGAGGCGGTCTGGAGCATCGCGGTGCCCGAGTCTTCCATGGCAGAACGGCAGGTCGCCATTTCCCTCGACCCGCCGCTCCGTCTAACCGATGATCAACGCTTCGGTTACTTCGGCGTCCGGATGACGGGAGAAGGCGACGTCACCATGTGTGTCGCCGCGTGCGAGGACAGCGCGCAGCCCGAGCGCAACTACTGGTCCGACAACGACGCTCCGCCGTTTGGCTGGAAGCAGCTCTCGCAGTCGCCCACCCCGGCCGCAGGCTTGCCTTACGACTACCAGTTCTCCATCGCCGGCCACCCCCTCTAGCCCCCCCGGGAGTCCAACGCCAGCGCCGTGGGGTGGGTCCGCGCGGCGGGGGCGGGCGGGCGGGCGCGCCAGAGCACCGAGCGAGGTGCCATAGTCTCCCAGCGGGCTCGACGCCTCAGGCGCGCCTTGTGTGGCGCGCACCATAAGGTCTCAGTCAGCATGGCCCGAAGCGAGACATGCCGGGCGGTGGTCTCTGCGTGAGCCCCTCCGCCCCAGTCTTGCCGAAACGCGAGCGCCCGCCCGCCCGTCCCCGCCGCGCGGACCCACCCCACGGCGCGTGCTGCTTGGATCTCCGCCCCGCCTCGTTCACCGCTCCAGCGCGCGAGCCGCGCCATCGCCGCCGCCGGGAGGGCTGTCAACCGCGGCCGTCAACCCGCGCTTGTCACGGTTGACAGCGCGCCGCGGTCTTCCTCCGGTACCAGCAGAAATTTGCTACCGGGCGAGATCCCCGGAGCGCCTCGCCCCGGCGACCCGGCGCGCCGCGCAGCGCTGGATCACCCCGTGCATGGGGCCATCAGGAGGACGCGGAGTCGAGCCGTCGAGATGAGGATATGTCAAAGCCGCTGACGCTGCACGAAGATCGCCTGTTCCCAGCCGACAAGACCGTGCGCTCCATCGCGCGCCGCCTCTACGCCGAGGTGAGGGGACTGCCGATCATCAGCCCGCACGGCCACACCGATCCTGCGTGGTTCGCCGGCAACGCGCCGTTTCCCGACGCCACCGAGCTGCTGCTGGCCCCCGACCACTACCTCTACCGGATGCTCTACTCGCAGGGCGTCCCCCTCGCGCGCCTCGGCGTGCCGTCGCGCTCGGGCCCCTCGCACGCCGATCCACGCGAGGCCTTCCGCACCTTCGCCGCGAGCTGGAAGCTCTTCCGCGGCACGCCGTCGGCGATGTGGCTGACCCACGTCTTCGTCGAGGTGTTCGGCTTCGACGTGGCGCTCTCGCCCGAGACCGCGGACCTCTACTTCGACTCCATCAACGCGCAGCTCGCGACGGACGTGTTCCGGCCGAGGGCGCTCTTCGATCGGTTCAAACTCGAGGTGCTCGCCACGACCGAGAGCCCGTCGGACGACCTCCGGCACCACCGGGCCATCCGCGAGAGCGGTTGGGCAGGCCAGGTGATCACCGCCTACCGCCCCGATCCGGTGGTGGACGTCGAGCACGAGGGGTTCGGCGAGGCCATGGAGCGCTTCGCCGCCCTCTCCCGCGAGGACGTCTCCACCTGGCGCGGTTACCTGAGGGCCCACCGCGTCCGGCGCGCGGCGTTCAAGGACGCGGGCGCCACCTCCACCGACCACGGCCACCCCACCGCCCGGACCGCGGACCTGAGCGACGCCGAGGCGGAGGCGCTCTACCAGGTGATCCTCTCCGGGAAGGCCACGCCCGAGCAGGCCGAGCTCTTCCGCGCCCAGATGCTCACGGAGATGGCGAAGATGAGCCTGGACGACGGCCTCGTGATGCAGATCCACCCGGGCTCGTTCCGCAACCACAACGCGGAGGTGCACGCCCGCTTCGGCCGCGACAAGGGCGCGGACATCCCGACCCGCACCGAGTACGTGCGCGCGCTCAAGCCGCTCCTGGACCGGCTCGGGAACGAGCGCGATCTCTGCGTCATCCTCTTCACCCTGGACGAGAGCGCCTATTCCCGCGAGCTCGCCCCGCTCGCGGGTCACTACCCGATCCTGAAGCTGGGCCCGGCCTGGTGGTTCCACGACAGCCCCGAAGGCATGCGCCGCTTCCGCGAGCAGACCACGGAGACCGCGGGGTTCTACAACACCGTGGGGTTCAACGACGACACGCGGGCCTTCCTCTCCATCCCGGCGCGCCACGACGTGGCCCGCCGGGTGGACGCGGGCTTCCTCGCCCGCCTGGTGGCCGAGCACCGCCTGGACGAGGACGACGCGAGAGACCTCATGGTCGATCTCACTTACAACCTGCCGAGACGGGCTTACCGGCTGGATCGCAGCCGGCCTGCCGGGCTTGCCCACGGCGCCTGAGCGCATTCCCCACAACGACGGAGCGACGGATCGTGTTCAACAAGACTTACCAGGCCACTCACCCGGACATGATGAAGAGCGCTGACAACCAGGCGCTGCGCGACCGCTACCTGGTGCGGGGCCTGTTCGTCCCCGGCCAGGTCAGCCTGAACTACAGCCACAACGAGCGCTTCGTGATCGGCGGCGCGACGCCCACGCGGGAGACGCTGAGGCTGCCGGTCCAGAGCGAGCCCAAGGCCGCCAAGGGCCGTCCCTTCCTGGAGCGCCGCGAGCTCGGGATCGTCAACGTGGGCGGCGCCGGCCGCGTGACCGTCGACGGCAAGGCCTACGACCTGAAGCCCCGGGACGGCCTCTACGTGTCGATGGGCGTGACGGACGTGACGTTCGACAGCGTGGACGGGTCGTCCCCGGCGAAGTTCTACCTGGCGAGCCTGCCGGCCCACACGGCGTTCCCGGTGCAGAAGATCTCCATCGAGCAGGCCAACCCGCTGGAGCGCGGCACGCGCGAGCAGTCGAACGAGCGGACGATCTACCAGTACATCATCCCGGGCGTGTGCCAGTCGGCGCAGCTGCTGCTCGGCGTGACCTTCCTCAAGCCGGGCAGCGTCTGGAACACGATGCCGCCGCACCTGCACGACCGTCGCTCGGAGATCTACCTCTACTTCGACCTCCCGGGCGATAACCGCGTGTTCCACTTCATGGGCCAGCCCGACGCCATGCGCCACCTCGTGGTCGGCGACGGCGAGGCGGTGATCTCGCCGCCGTGGTCCATCCACATGGGCGTGGGCACCTCGAACTACGGGTTCATCTGGACCATGGGCGGGGAGAACCTCGACTACACCGACATGAACGTCCTCGACGTCTGCCAGCTGAAGTAGCCCGCCGCGCGGACCCACCCCACGGCGCGTGCCGCCTGGCACCACCGCCTCCCGCCCGCCGCCCCCTCCGAGCCGCCTCGTTCAGAGGATGCAGATGTCCGTCGTCGAGCGCAGCGTCAGCACGGGCGACTCGTTCGACTGGCATGAGATGGCTGCGTTGACGGCGTTCGCGCCCGCCGCCATCTCCTGCTGAACGCACGTGCTCCCGTCGCTGTAGAAGGTCAGGGCGTTGAAGCCGCCGACCTGCACGCGCACCTTGGCGAAGTCGCACGCGCCGATGTCGGCGATCGTCGCCGTATCGCAGCTCGAGTCGTAGTTGATCCAGCGGCAGAACGTCCGCGGGTCGCTCGCGGACGCGACGCTCGCCGTGACGGAGAACGCGTAGAGCGCCGGGTTCTGGCCCGCCGTGTTCTGGGGGATGGTCACGGTCGGGCTCGCGGTGCCCTGGCCGATCGTGTCCCACTGACCCGTCTTGTAGTTGAGCGCCTGCACCACCACGGGCGCGCTCGCCGTCAGCGAGTAGCCCTGGATGGTCGTGGAGGCGACGGGAGAGGCGAGGGCCGCTCCGTCGGTCGGCGTCGTGACGCAGGCGCTCGGCCCGAGCGCGCTCAGCGCGATGAGGCCCGCCGTCAGGGCGACGCCGCGAGGTGAAAGTCGGTCGATCATGGTCATGTGTGTCCCTCCTCGTAGGAAGCAGGCGTGAATCCATCGCGACGGCGCGTGGGCCGGCCGCCGCCCCTGCGCTCGGCCGGGGTCGCGTCGCAGGACGACCGGACACCTATCAAGCGGTGTACCCTGATGCCGGCGCCCTGAAAACGCCGCGAAAATGCGGGGTTACCTCTCCCGTTGCGCGCGCTTGCGCGAGTCCTCGCGCACGATGCGCAGGGCGTCCGGACCCGCCCGCTGCGCATCGTGCGCGAGGACTCGCGCAAGCGCCGGGCGGGCCGCGAGCGTAATCAAGGTATCGGGTCGCCGTCGGAGCCGTCGGACCACTTGTAACAGCCGCCACCGTCGCGGCACTCGTCCCTCGCAAGACAACTTTCTTTGGAGAACGCTACGGCTACCCAGCAGTCTCTGCCGCTGACGGTTTCCATCCAGTAGCAGCCGAGCCCCTCGAGCGAGGCACACGCGGAGCCCTGCGTCGGCCTTGTCGGCCAGGTGTACGGGGGGGCGTCGGAGCCGTCGGCCCACTTGTAGCAGCTGCCGCGGGACTGGCCGAGGCCGCCGTAGCACGAGTCCATGGCGAAGCATTCATCGATGGAGGGAGCCTCGTCGGTAGCAATCCAGCAGTCTTCGCCGCCGACGTCATCCAGCCTGTAACATCCGGTCCCCTCGAACGACGCACAGGCTTGCGAGGGCTCGTCGCTCCCGCCGCACTCCGGATCGTGTCCCCCCTCCTGCTCGCTGCCCGGACCGCACTCGGATGGGTCGGTGGATGGAACGAGCCCCGGGCCGGAGCAAGCCGGGGCGACCGAGAGCGCGACGATGACGAGGAAAGCGCGCGAACGATGCGAGATTGAGCTCATGAGTTCGGATCCTCGGGTGCAGCCCTGGCGCTCGGTTGCCCGTCCGTGCGGGACCGATCGCTGGGCGTGGAGTGGTACAGGTCGGTTCCGCAGAGGCGGGCCCGCGCCTCGCCTTCGTGATCCAGGCTGGGTTCGCCCCACTTGGCCAGAACAACGAGTATGCCGTGTTGATGGCGTGTTGCGCGGCCCTTCCCGCTGGATCAGAACGCGAGCTGCGCCGACAGGCTCGCTGCATCGAACGACGCGGCGGGCCGGAGCTCGACCCGCACGCCGCCGCGATCCTCCGTCCGGTAGGACTGTGGCTTGTTCATGAAGAGCAGGGCTGCCCCTGCCGCCAACGTCGCTCCGCCGGCGATGAACGCGCCGATCGCCAGCCGGCTCTCGAGGACGCTGCCAGCGTACTCGTCGTGGGGCAGCGGGTCGCAGGACGTGGCGCAGGCGCCCTGGAGGCCCTGATCGGCATCCCGGTGGCGCGTGCCGGCGTGCCACATGAGCCCGCCGCCCGCGAGGCCCAAGGCCGCGCCGGCCCCGACCGTGGTCCAGGGGACCCATCCAGGCCACCGCTGCCTGGTGACGACGGCATCGACGCTCAGGGCGAGCTTGCCAGAGGCCTCTTTGCCGGCGAGCACGACGATGGGCTTGATGACCGTGAAGTGGCCCTGCTTTCTCGCAACGAGGACATGTTCTCCGGGCGTGACCATCCGGCGCTCGGCGGCGGGGCCGACGAACCAGGGTTTGCCGTCGAGCAGCACGACGGCGCCCGGCTCGTCGCAGCGGATCTCGATGGCGGCGAGCTCCTGCTCCACGAGCGCTCGCATCGCCGCGCGCGCCGCCTGTTCGTCCTCGGGCTTGAGCGAGCCGGGGCCCCAGCGCATGGCGAGGCGCAGGTTCTCGTGGGCCAGGAGCGGCCGCCCGATGCTCTTCAACACTCGTCCCAGATAAAACCGGAGCTCGGGGTGCTCCCAGGAAGCCAGCGCCTCCTCGTACTTCGCCCGCGCCTCCGCGAGCATCATGCGCCGATGCAGCTCCCGGGCCTCGGCGAAGAGCGCCTGTGCCCTCTGTTTTCGCTCCCCGGAGACGCCTTGGTGCCATGGTCGCGTCGCCGCCGGGGGTGACAACGCCTCGGGGGTGGCCGGCGGGGCCGAGGACGGCTCCGCCGGCGCCGCCGACGTGGGCGGCTCCGAGGAGGGCGCAGGCGTCGAGGGCGAGGACGGAGCCTCCGACGCTCCACGCGACGTCGACGCCGCTCCAGGCGGTGTCGGTGACGGAGGCGTCTGGGCTCGCGCGGGCGCGGCGCACACGGCAACGAGCGCGATGGGCACGAGGAGCCGCGCCGTCGAGAGGGCGGCTCGAGCGGAGCGTTCGCGGAGCGTCGTCATGACAAGCCGAGTGCCTCTCCTACAAGTCGCTTGTAACCTCGATCGCGCATCCGTCGATCGCGCGTCCGGTTCGCCTGGCACGTCGAGCACGCGTCGTGACCACCCCGCGCGAGCACGCGTCCCAGACAAGGTTACGCCTCAGCGTGTCCTCCTGTAAAGTAGCCGCGCCAGGCGCCCCGTTGGATGCCTGGGCCGCTCGGGGTCCGGCGGTCCACGCAGCGCCCGCAAGCCGGGAGAGCGGACTGGCTCGGCCGCGTGTGAAGTGATGTACGGGCGCGCACTGGAACGGCTATGCTCTCCGCTTCGCGCTTGCGGTCGTCGTCTTGCCCGATGCGATGTCGCTGATCGCACTGTCTTGCAAGGAAGGAGGGGGAGATGTCCGCCACGCTCGCCACCGGGAAAGCGATCGATCGATTGTCTGCGCGGCCTGGCATGATCGCGCGAGGCGCCCAGCGATGAGCAGCGAGATGCAGGAGGACACAGCCTACGCGAACACGGCGCTTGCCGACGAGGCGGCCCCCAGCGCCGCGCTGTCCCGCAGGGGGATGCCCACGGCCGGCGGCGTGACCGCGGGCGCCCGCGAGGCGAAGCGCCACGCGACGACCGTGGTGACCGCGGCCGCCGACCCGCCGCCGTCGTTGCTGTCGCAGGCCAGGCCGCCGCCTTCAGCCGGCGCCCGCATCGGCCATTACGAGCTCCTGCGCGAGCTCGGCCAGGGCGGCATGGGCGTGGTCTTCCTGGCGCGCGACACCCGGCTCGCTCGCCTCGTCGCGATCAAGCTCCTCACCAGGCTGAGCAGCGCCGGGGTGCAGCGCTTCCTGGTCGAAGCGCAGGCCACCGCGCGCTGCAAGCACGAGCACATCGTGACGATTCACGAGGTGAACGAGCACGACGGGTTCCCGTACATGGTGCTCGAGCACATCGAGGGTCAGACCCTCCGCGACTGGATGATCCAGCGCAGGCCCGTGGACGCCGGCGAGGAGGTGTCGACCGCGAAGGTGCCGCCCGGCCTCGCGGTCGACATGATGGTCCCGGTCGTGCGCGCCCTCGCGGGCGCGCACGCGTCCGGCATCGTGCACCGCGATCTCAAGCCGGAGAACATCATGCTGGGCGCGTCGGGCGCGATCAAGGTGGTCGATTTCGGCATCGCCAAGCTGATCGAGGAGGAGGTGTTGCTCTCGGCCGAGGGCGCTGTCGACGGGGACACGCGCCTGACCCGCGACGGAGCGATCATCGGCACGCTGCCGTACATGTCGCCCGAGCAGTGGAGAGGCGTGGGCATCGGTCCGCCCAGCGACGTCTGGGCGGTGGGCATCATGCTCCACGAGCTCGTGCTCGGCGCGCACCCGCTCGCGCCGTGCAGCAGGATGGACCTGCTCCGGGTGCCGGTCCTCGACGAGCCGATCTCCGACGTCGCCGCGCGCCACCCGGAGGTCGGGGCGCTCGGCGCGATCATCGATCGCTGCCTCAGGAAGAGCAAGGCCGAGCGGTTCGCCTCCGCGCAGGAGCTCCTGGCCGAGCTCGTGCCCCTCCTGCCCGGGCGCCGGGAGATCTTCCTCGGCGCGGACGAGAGCCCGTTCGCCGGCCTGTCGTCGTTCCAGGAGGCCGACGCCGACCGCTTCTTCGGCCGGGCGCAGGACCTCGCGGGCGTGGTCGCGCGCCTCCGGAGCCAGCCGCTGCTCGCGATCGCGGGGGCGTCCGGCGCGGGAAAGTCGTCGCTCGTGCGGGCCGGGGTGATCCCGGCGCTCAAGCGCTCCGGGGAGGGCTGGGAGGCGCTCGTTCTCCGCCCCGGGCGCGAGCCGTTGGCGGCGCTCGCGGACCTCTTCGGCAACCCCGCCGTGACGCTGAGCGCCGACCTGCCGGCGCTCGCCGCGCACGGCGACGCGGCGACGCGGGCGGACGTCGCCCCGCGGCTGCGCGCCGAGCCCGGCTTGCTCGGCGCCGCGCTCCGCGGGTGGGCGGGCCGCGCGCGCAGGCGCCTCTTGCTGTTCGTCGACCAGTTCGAGGAGCTCTTCACGCTCGGCGCCCCGGCCGGCGAGCGCGCGGCGTTCCTCGCGTGCCTCGAGGGGATCGCCGATGACGCCTCCTCGCCGCTGCGGGTCGTCCTGTCGGTGCGGTCGGACTTCCTCGAGCGGATGGCCGAGCACGAGCAATTCATGGCGGCGATGATCCGCGGCCTCGTGTTCCTCCGGCCGATGGGGCGCGAGGGGCTGCGCGAGGCGCTGACGCGGCCGATCGAGGCGGCGCGGCACGAGGTCGAGGATCCGGCGATGGTCGAGGGCATCCTCGACGCGCTGGAGACGACGCGCGGCGCGTTGCCGCTGCTCCAGTTCACCGCGGCCAGGCTGTGGGAGATGCGCGATCGGGGGCGCCGGCTGCTCACGCGGGCGAGCTACGAGGCGCTCGGCGGCGTGGCCGGCGCGCTGGCCAGCCACGCCGACACGCTGCTGGCCGGGATGAGCGAGCGCCAGGCGAGGCTCTCGCGGGCGGTCCTGCAGCGCCTGGTGACGCCGGAGCGGACGCGGGCCGTGGCCAGCCTGGGCGAGCTCTGCGAGCTGCCCGGCGATCCGGGGGAGATCGAGCGGGTGGTGGGGCTGCTCGCCGACGGGCGGCTCCTGGCGATCGAGACGGGGAGCGACCGCGTGGGCAGCACGGTGGAGCTCGTGCACGAGTCGCTGATCGAGCGGTGGCCGACGCTCAAGCGCTGGCTCGACGAGAGCCAGGAAGACGCGGCGTTCCTGGACCGGCTGCGCGCAGCGGCGCGGCTGTGGGACGCGAGCGGTCGCGCCGCGGACACGCTCTGGCGCGGCAAGGTGGCCGAGGAGGCGCGCGGCTTCCGCGAGCGGTACCGGGGAGCGCTGCCTGACCGGGAGCGGCTTTTCCTGGAGGCGGTGCTCCGGCTCGCCGATCAGCTGCAGCGCCGGAGGCGCCGCCTCGTCTCCGGGGTCATCGCGGCGCTGTCGCTGCTCGTCGTCGCGGCGGGGGCGGGAATCGTGAAGGTGACCCGCCAGAACCGGGTGATCACGGCGCAGCTCGACGCGATCCGGCGGACGGAGGAGACGCTGAAGGCGGCGCTCGCAAGCGAGGAGGCGCAGCGGAGCGCGGCGGAGACGGCGCGGCAGGACAGCGAGGCGCAGCGGCGGCGGGCCGAGCACATGCAGCGCGAGGCGGAGGAGGCCAGGGATCGGGCCGAGGCCGAGGCCGAGCGGGCGCGTGTGGCGGCGGGCGAGGCGAGGGCGGCGCGGGACGCGGCGCAGCGGTCCGAGGTCGACGCGCGCCAGGCCGAGGTCAAGGCCACTGACGAGGAGCGGAAGGCGAAGGCGGCGGCGGAGGCCGCGCTGCGGAGCCGGCGCGAGCAGGAGCAGCTGATCGAGCGGACGGTGGGAAAGATCGGCGAGACGCTAGAGTAGCGCGCGCTCCACGGAGGTGGGCGGCGGGCCTGGTCAGGCCGCGGAAGCGGCTCCGCGGTCGAGGCTCGCGCGGAGCCCGCTCCGTGGAGCGCATCCTGCCGAGGCGCCGGTGCTGTCTCTGAACCTGCGGCTGCGCCGCTACGGCGTCGGCGGCGGTCCGATGTGGCGGTAGATGGCGCCGCCGCCCCCGACGACGAAGGTGGATCTGCCATCGCCCCATATGTCGTTGAGCGGAGATTGCGTCGTCGAGTTGAGCTTCAGCCAGGAGATGCCGTCGTAACGCAGGAGCGTGCCTCCCAGGCCGACGGCGAAGAGTTCCTTGGGTCCTCTTCCCCACACTGTGTGAAGCAGCGCCGATGTGTTCGAATCGACCAGCTGCCAGCGCTGTCCGTCGTAGCGCACGATCGTGCCGGCGTCGCCGACGGCGTAGACGTCGTCCGGGTCGCTCCCCCACACGCCCCTGAGCCGCGCCGATGTGTGCGAATCCATCGGCTGCCAGCGCTGTCCATCGTAGCGCACGATCGCGCCGTCATCACCGACGGCGAAGACGTTGTCCCCGGCGCTCCCCCAGACGCCACGAAGCGCCGACGGTGTGTGCGAATCCATCTGCCGCCAGCGCTGTCCGTCGTAGCGAACGATCGTTCCGGCTTCGCCGACGGCGAAGACGTCGTTCCTGGCGCTCCCCCAGACGCCGCGGAGCGACAGCGATGTGGGCACGGTCATCTGCTCCCAGCTCTGTCCGTCGTAGTACACGATCGTGCTGCGGTCCTCCAGGGAGCTACCGACAGCGAAGACATTGCTCGGGTCTTCTCCCCATACGTCGTGGAGGTTTGACTCCGTCGGCGAATCCATCTGCTGCCAGATCTGTCCGTCGTAGCGGACGATCGTCCCCTTGTCGCCGACAGCGAAGACGTCGTCCAGGTCGTCTCCCCATACGCCGTCGAGATCTTCCCGTATGTCCGAGTCCATCCGCTGCCAGCTCTGTCCGTCGAAGTGCACGATCGTGCCGGAGTCTCCTACGGCAAAAACGTCGCTCGGTCCGCTCCCCCAGATGTCATAGAATGACGTTGACGTATTTGCTTCTATCGGTCGCCAGCGCTGTCCGTCGTGGTGCAGGATGGTGCCTGTCAGACCGACAGCGAAGATGTCGTCCGGTCCGCTGCCCCACACGCTCCTCAAGCCTGTAGGCGCTGGCGATCCCATCGATCGCCAGCGCCGCCCGTCGTAGTGGACGATCGTGCCGAAGTTTCCGACGGCAAACACGTCCTCTGCGTCTGTCCCCCGCACGCCATACAGGGATGATCCGGCTGATTCCATCACCTTCCATCCCTGTTCATCGTAGTGCAGGATAACGCCGTCATAGCCGACGGCGAAGACATCCTCAGAGCCGCTTCCCCATACGCTGGTGAGCCACATCGACCTCGGCGAGTCCATCGGCCGCCAGCGCTGTCCGTCGTAGTGCAAGATATCGCCGTCTTGGCCGACGGCAAAGACATCGTCCTGGCCGGCTCCCCAGACATCATAGAGCCACGTTTGCGTTCTCGTCTCGAACATCTGCCAGTGCTGCCCGTCGTAGTGCAGGATGGTGCCTTTCTGGCCGACGGCAAACACGTCGCTCGGTCCGCTCCCCCAGACGCCATAGAGCGATATCGACGTCGGTGAGCGCATCGGCTGCCAGCCCTGCCCGTCGTAATGCATGATCATGCCGGCGTCGCCGACGGCGAAGACATTGTCCGGCCCGCTCCCCCACACGCTGTTCAGGGACAACCCTGCGCCGGGCTCCTGGAGACTCCAGTTCCAGGTCTTACACGCATCCGCGGACAGGTCATCGCAGGTGCTCTTGCACCCGGGCCGTCCAAAATCGTAGCTCAGGTCCGCGCAGGACGTGGTGACAAGCGCGTTGGTGTCGCATCTCTCGTCCGTCGCGATCTCTCCGTCTCCGCAATGCAGCTCGCAGTCGTCTCTGCAATGCCCCGCGCGCTCCGCGTTCTGCTGACCGCCACACTCCTCCAGTGTGGGCTGAACCGTTCCGGACCCGCAGTCGCATGTCTCCTCGATATCGACGATGCCGTTGCCGCAGCGCTCGTCGGAGCGGCAATCGGCGCTGCAGCCGTCGCCGTCTGTCTGGTTTCCGTCGTCGCAGCCCTCGCCGTCCTCCGTGACCCCGTTCCCGCACGTGTTGATCCTGGCGGGCACGATGCACGCAGGGTTGCCGTTCAGGTCCTCGACACAGAGGTACCCGATCGGGCAGAACCCGCCACCGCAGGCGATCCCGCCCTGGAAGCACGCGCCCGTGATGGCGATCAGCACCATCACGAGCACCACCGCAGCGGTGCGACGACCCGCTCCCCCGCCATGCCGTCGGATCGAGACCGCTGGGTTCGGATCCATGTTCGGCCTTCGCATGCTCCCTCGCTTTGCCGCCGTCGAACGGCCGTGCAGCTCGCACCGGCGAGCGTCGGCCGAAGGCCGTGCGCGACGCGAGCATACGCTCGATCCCGTCCTCCCGGGAACCTCCTTCCCGAGCCGTTGCAGCGTTGCAGAACGCCGGGTCCACCCGAAACCCAGGGGGTAGCCAGGGGGGCGTTCCGCCGTAACCGCCTCGGCCGGTAGCTGCCGCCGAGCTTCGTGCTCGCACGGATGAGGCCGCGTGGGTCCCGCTGACCTCGCCGGCGTGAATGCATGACGTCCGCCGACGAGCCTGCACGCACGCTGCCGTCGTGGCGCTCAGGGCGCCCCGTGGGAGCGCGCGGCCGGTCCGCCGGACGTCGGGTTCGCGCGGAGCGCCGGCGGCGGCGGCGTAGCGAGCGCGGATCGCAGGCGGGTCTCCCACGCGGTGCCCTCTGCGTGGGGCAGGAGCGCCTGCAGGAGCTCGCCCGGCGCCGGGCGCGACACGGGCTCCAGCGAGAACTCGGAGGGCGAAAACACGTTGGCCTCGCCGGGGTGGTAGCGCCAGGAGCCCATGTAATAGATGCCTGGTCGATCCACCACGACCCAGATGGGGCTGGCCTCCGGCGGCAGCGCGTAGGTGCCCATGGTGGTCCTCATGAACCCGTGACTGCTCCCGAGCTGGCTCACGAAGTAGGTGCCCCGCGGCACGTACTCCGCGTAGAAGGTGCCCCCGTCGAGCCGCAACCGGATGAACTCGGTCACCTCGCCGCCCTCCCAGCCTCGCAGGATGACGTAGTCGATCTCGGTCGGCAGCTCTTCGAGGTCGATATGGCCGAACACGAACGAGTGATCCGGCGACGTCGGGTCCTCGATGCGAGGCGACGGGTTGCACGCCCCGAGCGACAGCACCAGCGCAAACCCTGCCGCGACGGCCCCCCGCCGTCCCGGCGCTCCGCGCCTCCGCGCCGCCGCGCCATTCTCCAGGTCCGCCCATCCATGCATCGATCCGCCCTCCAGGCTCATGTAAGTCGGCGTACCACGGCGTCGTGCGATCTGAAAAGCGCCGACAACGATGAGCACGACTCTGCCGTTTCATGACCGCCGCCGATCTCGACGTCTCAGGCGGCTTCATGATCCGAGCGATCTACTTCGCGGGCGCGCAGGGCATCCCGGGCCTGGAGAGGGGCGCTGCGGGGGCGGGCGGCGTCGACCGTACGATTGTCGCGCGGCCCCGCGTGGCGTCAGCCTCGGGACCGATCGCGATGAGCCACCCGCCCCGCCGCGGATCGGGTAGTGTGCCCTCCGTGCCGACGATTTTTACCAAAGGCGACCTCCTCCACACCGACGGAGTGCGCGCCTACGCCCTCGGTTGCAACTGCGCCGGGACCATGGAGGCGGGGGTCTCCGTCGCCTTCAAGAAGCAGTGGCCGCGGATGGCCGAGGCCTACGCCCAGCGCTGCGCCGAGCGCAGGCCGTCGCTCGGGGAGGTCTTCACGTGGAGCGAGGGCACGATCACGGTCTACTGCCTCGCGATCCAGGAGAGCGAAGCAAAAAAGGCGACCCTGCCGGCCCTTTCGCGATCCCTGAAGACGATGGTGGAGCTCGCTGCGAAGGCGGGGATCGACCCGATCGCGCTGCCGCGCCTCGGCGCCGGGAGCGCTGGGCTCGACGGGCCGCGGGTGAAGCGCATCCTCGCAGAGATCGGCGCGGACACGAGCGTCACGCTCCTGGTCTTCGAGCAGTTCGTGCGCGCGCGGACCGCGTAGCCGCGAGCGGCTCGCTTCGCGGATCCTTGCCGCTGCGGTGCGCGCGCCGTGATCGACCGAGGAGCGTAGGGGCTCATCGGCGCGACGTCGCGAGGGGCGAGACCTCCCTTGCCAGAGACCACGTGGTGGAGGCTCACGCCGTCGGCGTGGCGGCTCGCGCCTCCATCGCCCCGCCGGCGCCCGCCCCGGGGCGGCGCCGGCGAGCGCGAAGAACACGCCGAAACCCGTAGTTTCCTTGGACCCTGAGCGCGCCGGACGGCCACCGGATGCGCCCTGGCGGCCTGGCCCGCCGGTTGCTCTATCGGGATGCGACGCCGCGAGGCAGCGACGACGGCCACGGGGGTAACTCGAACTCCCGAGAGGCAGTCGAGATGTGGTCTCGCGAGCGTGAACACCCAATCCAAGGACATGCCATCATGAACATGAAGAACCTGCTCCTGTGCTCGCTCCTCTCGTCCTTCTCGCTCGTCGGCTGCATCGGCGAGCCGCTCGACGGCGACCTCGAAGGCGACGGCGCGATCGACGCCGTGGAGGCCGTGGGCGAGGGCGCCGAGGCGATCATCGGCCCCGGCGGGGAGGAAGGCGGCGGCACGATCACGAGGAACGTGAGCCTCTCCTGCGAGCTCACCTATCCCAGCCTGTTCAACGTGAGCGCCGAGATCAAGAACAACTCGTTCTATCCGGTGCCCGACCATGCGAAGATCACGTTGACCGTGACGCACTACTACGGCTCTCCGGGGCCCTACACCCGCACGTTCTACGGGCCGCTCGCCAAGGGGGCGAAGAAGATCGTCCCCCTCTCGCATCCCGGCGCGCTCGACGCCTACGGCTGCACCGCCAGGGCCACCTGGGTCGACGACTGACACCGCGGCAGCAGACCAGCAGCCATTGCAGGTCCGAGTCGTCGCCGCACACGCGGCCCCGCTGTCCGTCGGCGCCAGCGCTCCCAGCATCGGCGCGGGGCACGAGACCGCCCGTGGCACCCGTGGTATCGTGGCGCGTGTACCTGGAGCGAGCCGCCCGTGCGCTGGAGGTGACCGCGCTCTTGGCGCTGGCCGCTTGCGGGAGCCCGCAGCCCGCAGCGCCGCAGGTGGGCCATCCCTCGGACGGTGCGCCGCCAGCGAGCCCACCTGAGCGCCGATCGGCGGGGCAGGCGAGCCGGGCCCCCGCCTCCAGCGTCCTGGCAGCGCCGCCGCTCCTGCGCTGTCCGGCGTCGGACGGCGCGGCCACCTGGAACGACTGGGTGATGGACCCCGACCGCCGCGTCTGCTGCGCGCCGCGTGCGCCTGTCCCAGGCTGGACGGCGGCGACCCGGATGAGCTGCCTGGAAGCGGTGGCGCCGGGGCTCGCGGCACAGCCATCGTACATCGTGCTCGGCGTGCCGTCGCAGACGTTCGTGGAGTCCGTCCCTTTCGAGCCTGGCTCGACCAGGATCACGAGCCTGAGCGCGCTCGGGATGGCGGCGAACGCCCTCGCGAACTACCCTGATGCCCACCTGTTCGCGCTGGGGACGACCCGCCGTGGCGAGGCGCCCTCCGAGGCTGCGGCAGCGCGGCTGGCGGCGGACCGGGTGTCTGCCGTACGCCGCGAGCTGGAGCGGCTAGGCAGGCCAGCCTCGCAGCTCGTCACGGAGGATCGCGCCGCGTTCCTGCGCTCGCGTCAGGATCTCAGCCATGAGAGCGCGCTTCGCCTGCTCGACGCGCCCGCGGTGCTCCTCTACTCGCATCATGCCCCGGCGCCCGCGACGAGCAAGCCCGGACCCCTGATGGGGGATCTCTGCCTGTCGGGCGCGACAGCGACGCTCGCGCTCCCGGCGCGGCTCCAGGGAGACAGCCTCACGGTGGAGACCTGCCACGCCGCGCGATGCGCCGCGGCCCGGCTGGCGCTCGACACCCTGGGCGCGGGGAACAGCGTCGCGTTCGCGCTGGACGGGGAGCTCTCCGCGGGGGCGCTCTTCACGTGGCTCGAGCCGAGCGGCCCGGTCCTCCAGGTGCGCACCGTGGTCGAGGACGAGGCGACGCTCGCTTCTGGAGACTGGTTCTCCTTGCGCGTGCGGGTCGACGACAGCCTCGTCGCGCGCCTGGAGCAGCCGCTCGAGTACACGCGACAGACGTACTCCTCGTCGAAGCGAGTCCTCGCGTCGCGCCTCACGTGCCTGGAGGCGCGGGTCGAAGGGGACGCGCCGCCACGATGACCGTGCGTGTGGTTGACCCGAGGAGCCTCTCACGTCGCCCGCTGTGCCACGGCCAGGATCTCGCAGCAGTCCCTGGGGGCGGGCGGCAGCAGGTGGAGGTCCCGGCCGGCCGCGCCGACGTCCGGTTCCTCCCGCATCACGGCGCCGGGATCGGCGTGCCGTCGTCGAACGTGTTGTCTTCCCAGGTCGTGGGCGGGTCGCCGTTGTTCAGGACCGGGCTGCCCATCACCTCGCGATCGAAGCGGTTTCCGCGCACGTCGATGGTGCCGTGGCAGTTGAGGCGGAGCGTGTACCAGCTCCCGCCGCCGAGCAGCCTGTTGTGGCTCACCACCACGTCCGAGATGGGCCCGGAATCAGGGCCGAAGAAGAGCGCGGCGTTCACGCCGCCGTCGTCGACCGGGGGCGCCGACGGGTCGATCCAGTTGTGGCAGATGGCGATGTCTTGCCCGCCCATGACCTGGATGCCGTCGATATGCGACCCCGCGCCGCCGAGGAGCCCGTCGATGAGGTTGTGCTCGAGCACGACATGGTTCGCGGCGAAGATGAAGCCGTCGTCGCGGTCCTTGCCGTCGCCGGCGTGCAGGTGGTTGCGCCGCGCGACGCTGTGGTCCGTGAGGAGCAGGCCGCCGGTGATGTCACAGTCCTCGATGGTCAGGTGCGCGTCCTCGATCGTCGTGTAGACCGCGTAATACTCGTCGCCGATCAGGCGCGATCTCCGGATGGTCACGTTCGGGTGGTCCACGTAGAGCCGGCCCGAGAGCTCGACCGCATCGAACACCTGGCCTTCGCGCTCGGTGTGCAGCGTGTCGGTGATGGGCGTGAGCGGCGGCGTGCCCGGCGGGACGCCGGTCGTCTCCGCCGTCGGCCACTCGCTCGGGGCGGGGGTGAGGCAGCCAGGCAAGAGCGCGCCGCCCCCCGAGTCCGCCGCCGCGCCCCCGCTGGCGCCGCCCGCGCTTCCGCCGGGATCTCCTGCGCCGGAGGAGCAAGCGGCCGAGGACAGCACCATCACCACAACACCGAAGCGGGTCCGCATCGCTCGAGGGTACTACACACCGAGGCAGGCCGCGGGCGTCGTGCGCCACGTGGAGACGCAGGTGGAACGTCGTTCTTGGGGATGGTCACGGTCGGGCTCGCGGTGCCCTGTCGCTCGGCGGAGGCAACTCCTTCGTCGTGAGCACCCGAGAGGGGATCCGCGCGCTGGATCTCTCCCGTGCCAGAGGACACCTGGTGGAGGCCCACGCCTGCAGCATGGTGGCTCCGACCTCCATCGCCGCGCGGGCGGCCCCCGGGGCGGCGCCGGCTGAGCGCGAGAACCCCTTCAAACCCCGTGGTTTCCGCGGCTCGGGGGCGCGCCGGGCGGCGGCCCGAAGCGCTCGACAGCCTGGCCCGCCGGTTGCTCTATCGGGATGCGACGCCGCGAGACAGCGACGACGGCCACGGGGGTAACTCGAACTCCCGAGAGGCAGCCGAGACGCGATCTCGCGAGCGTGAACACCCAATCCAAGGACATGCCATCATGAACATGAAGAACCTGCTCCTCTGCTCGCTCCTCTCGTCCTTCACCTTCGTCGGCTGCATCGGCGAGCCGCTCGACGGCGACCTCGAGACCGACGACGCGAGCGACGCCGTGGAGGCCGTGGGCGAGGGCGCCGAGGCGATCATCGGACCCGGCGGGGAAGAAGGCGGCGGGACGATCACCAGGAAAGTGAACCTCTCCTGCGAGATCACCTATCCCAGCATCTTCAACCCGCACGCCGAGATCAAGAACACCTCGAGCGAAGCGGTCCCCGACTACGCGAAGATCACGTTGACCGTCACGCACTACTACGGCTCTCCGGGGCCCTACTCCCGCACGTTCTACGGGCCGCTCGCGAAGGGGGCGAAGAAGCTCGTCCCCCTCTCGCATCCCGGCGCGCTCGACGCCTACGGCTGCACCGCCAAGGCCACCTGGATCGACTGATACCGCGGCGGCAGACCAGCGGCCTGCTGTCGATCCGTGGTGGCGACGAAGCGCCACGCGTCACGTCGAGGAGCCGTCCCCTGAGAGGGCGGTGGGAGCACGCTGCGGGCGCGGGTGGGGGGGAGCCCCGGGGTCCGAGGCGAAAAGGGCTTCAGACCCGGGGGCCCCCCCGGGGTCGCGGGCGCCAGGGGCGGCCGCGAGGCGATGGATCGAGGCCGTGAGGCGATGGATCGAGGCCGTGAGGCGATGGATCGAGGCCGTGAGGCGGTAGGTTGAGCCCGCGAGGCGGTAGAGTGAGGGCGTGACGCCATAAACCAAGGCCGTGAGGCGGTGGACCGAGGCCGCGAGGCGGTGGATCACCTCCGGGGGTCGGTCCATCGTGGTCGCCGGGCCCATGTGTCGTGCGCCTGCTGCCCGAGGCCGAGGCCTTGCTTCTGCCCGATCTGCTCCGGCCGGGCGCTCGCCGCGGCGCCGCGCGGTTGGTTGCGGTCCGCCGCCCCAGGTCCTACGCTCTGCTCGTGCTGCCCACGTTCGCCGATCCGAAGACCGACTTCGTCTTCAAGCGGATCTTTGGCGCCGAGGAGCGCAAGCCGCTGCTCATTGCGTTGCTCAACCACCTTCTGGAGCTCGAGGGCCCGCACTGCATCCGCGATGTCCAGCACCTCTCGCTGGAGCAGCACGTCGCCGTGCCCGAGCTCAAGCTCTCCATCGTGGACGTCAAATGTACGGACGCGTCCGGCCGCCGGTTCGTGGTGGAGATGCAGGTGGCCAAGGTCGAGGGGATCGAGAAGCGCATCGTGTACAACGCCAGCAAGGCGTACGTGATGCAGCTCCGGAGCGCGGACACGTATCCAGCGCTGTGTGACGTCGTGGGCGTGACGATCTGCGACTTCGAGCTCTGGCCGGAGCGAAGGGCGGGCGGCGGGCTCAAGGTGCCGATGCTGAGCCGCTGGCGGATGCAGGAGCAGCACAGCGGCGCGCTCGGGCTGCCTCAGGTGCAGTACGTGTTCCTCGAGCTGCCCAAGTACTCGGCGGGCGACGAGCCGCAGACGGTCGTCGACAAGTGGGCTTACTTCTTCCGCGAGGCCCGGAACCTGGATGTCGTCCCGCCGGCGCTCTCCGAGGCTCCGTTCCGCGACGCGCTGGAGGTGACTCGGACGGCGACGTTCACGCCGGAGGAGTGGGAGGTGTACGAGCGCGCGAAGATGGCGGAGCAGGACGCTCGCGGCGCGCTCACGGTCGCGCGCCAGGAGGGTATCGAGCAAGGGCACAAGTCCGGCGAGATATCCGGCAAGATCGCCGCGCTTCTGGCCGTCCTCACCGCGCGCGGCATCGCCGTGAGCGCGGAGGTCCGCGCGCGCATCGAGGCATGCAGGGAGCCGGCGATGCTCGATCGCTGGATCCTCCGCGCCGCCACGGCCGCCTCGGTCGAGGAGGTCCTCGCTGAGCCCGCGCCCCCCGGATGAGCCTCACATCGCCCCGGACGCCCCCCGCGTTCTCACTCCCAGGAGTCCAACGTCAGCGCCGTGGGGTGGGTCCGCGCGGCGGGGGCGGGCGGGCGGGCGCGCCAGAGCACCGAGCGAGGTGCCATAGTCTCTCAGTCGGCTCCACGCCTCAGGCGCGCCTTGTGTGGCGCGCACCATAACGTTTCAGTCAGCATGGCCCGAAGCGAGACATGCCGGGCGGTGGTCTCTGCGTGAGCCCCTCCGCCCCAGTCTTGCCGAAACGCGAGCGCCCGCCCGCCCGCCCCCGCCGCGCGGACCCACCCCACGGCGCGGTGCCGCCTGGACCACCTCAGCGCTGCTGCGCCCCGAACCGCGCCTTCGCCGCGTCCACCGCCGCCTTCGTCCACCGATCGACCTCGTCGTCGGTCAACGTCCGCTCCGCCGATCGGAACCACAGCGCAAACGCCAGCGAGTGCGTCCCGCCCGGCAGCTCGCTCCCGCGGTACCGGTCGAACAGCTCGACCTTCTCGCAGAACTCCCCGGCCGTCGTCCGCAAGAGCTCCAGCACCTGCCCGGCCGGCACGTCCAGCGAGAGCAGCAGCGCCACGTCGTGCCGCATCGCCGGGAACCGGCTCGGCTTCGCGGCCACCGGCGCGCGGTACGCCTGCACCGCCGCCGCCAGGTCGATCTCCGCCACCACGGCCCCGCTGGTCAGCTCCAGCGCGTCGCGGACGTCCGGGTGGAGCTCCGCCACGTGCCCCACGGCGCGGCCCTCGACCGTCACGCGCGCGCCCTTCTTCGGGTGCGCCCACGGCGGCGGCTCTCCCTCCAGATCCAGCCCCACCGCCGCGTTGCCCGCGATCTCCGACAGCACCGCCGCGACCACGCCCTTGCCGTCGTAGAAATCGACGTCCTCGGGCGGCGACAGGTAGCTGTCCCTCGGCCCCAGCAGCAGCACCGTCAGCCGCGTCGGCTCGTCTACCGGCGGCCGCTCGACGGCGCCGTCTGCGCTGCCGCTGCCTCCCTGCCGCGGCAGGAACACCTGGCTCACCTCGAACAGCCGCACCCGCGGCACGTTGTACCGCTGCGAGCGCTGCGCGACCGTGAGCAGCCCCGGCACGAGCGACGGCCGCATCACCGACTTCTCCTCGGAGAGCGGGTTGACCAGCCGGAGGAGCGGCTCGACCTCGTAACGCGCCGCCTTGAGCTCCTGCGGCGAGAGGAACGAGTACGTCACCGCCTCGTGCAACCCGAGCCCGGTGCAGATCTGCCGCACCCGCCGCCGCAGCCGGTAGTCGCCCCGCGCGCCCGCGGGCGCCGCCGCCACGCGCGGCAGCCGGCTCGGGATCTGGTCGTACCCGGCGACGCGCGCCACCTCCTCGATGAGGTCGATCTCCTCGACGATATCCGGCCGGTGCGCCGGCACCTCGACGAGCAGCTGATCGCCCCCGGCCTCCACCACCGCGATCCCGAGCGTCGCCAGGATCTCACGCGTCCGCTCCGGCGCGTCGTTCCCGATGATGCGGCGGTAACGCGGCAGCCGCAGCGTCAGCCGGCGCGGCGCCCGCGGCGCGACGTACGCGTCGATCGGCTCGCCCGCCGCCGCGCCGCCGGCCACCTCGCCGATCACCGCGGTCGCGCGGTCGCGCGCCGCCGGGATGCCCGAGAGGTCCACCTCCCGCTCGAAGCGGTGCGACGCCTCGGTGTGGAAGCCGTACCGGCGCGCCGACCGCCGGATCCCGCGCGGCTCGAAGTACGCCGACTCGAGGAACACCCGGCGCGTCGTCGCGGTCACGCCGCTGTCCGCCCCGCCGATGACCCCGGCCAGCGCCACCACGCGCTCCGCGTCGGCGATCACCAGGTCGTCCTCGCCGAGCGACAGCTTCTGCCCGTCGAGCGCCACGAACGCCTCGCCCGGCCGCGCCGTGCGGATCGTGATCGGCAGGCGCAACGTGTCGAGATCGAACGCGTGCAGCGGCTGCCCGCGCTCGAGCATCACCAGGTTCGTCGCGTCGACGATGTTCGTGATCGGCCGGACCCCGAGCCGGCTCAGCCGCACCCGCGCCCAGAGCGGCGAGGGCCCCACGCGGACGCCCTCGATGATCTGGCCCGCGTACCGGGGGCACCGCTCCTTGGCGAGCACCTCGACCGCCGCCGGCACCGCCTGCGCGCCGTCACCGCCGGCGCCGGCCGCCCGCGCCGGCGCGGGCACGCTGGGCGGCTGGAACGGCACGCCGAGCACCGCGGCCACGTCCCGCGCCACGCCGAGGTGGCCGAGCGCGTCGGGCCGGTTCGGGGTGACGCTGAGCTCGATGATCCAGTCCTCCAGGCGCGGCTCCCAGTCGAGCAGCGATTGCCCCGGGCGCCCGCCCTCGAGGAGGAGCAGCCCCTCGTGGCTCGATCCGAGCCCGAGCTCGTCCTCGGCGCAGAGCATGCCGGCCGAGGTGACGCCCGCGACCGCCTTCTCGGTCAACGTGACGAGCGCGCCGTTGCGATCGAGGACCTGCGCGCCCACGGGCGCGTAACAGACGAACGTCCCGGCGCCCGGGGCGGGGACGTTCGACGCGCCGCACACCACCTCGATGTCCGGGCTCGCCGCGCCGCCCGCGTCCACGCGGACCAGCGTGAGGCCCTTCTTGCTCGGGTGCGGCCGCGTCGCCACGACGCTGGCCAGGACGACCGGGCGCAGCGCGGCGCCGACGTGCGTCACGCGGTCGACCTCGAGCCCGCCCCGGCCGAGCGCCGACGTCACCGCCTCGACGCCGGGATCGCTGCCGAGGATCTCTTGAAGCCACTTGTAGGATATCAACATGGGAGTCGGGCCGCGGCTGGGGGGAGCGTCTAGAGGCTTCCGAGGAAACGGACGTCGTTCTCGTAGAAGGCGCGGATGTCGTCGACGGCGAACTTCATGTTGGCCGTGCGATCCACGCCGATGCCGAACGCCAGGCCCGTGTAGACCTCCGGGTCGATTCCGACGTTCCGCAGCACCGTCGGGTGGACCATGCCGCACCCGAGCACCTCCAGCCAGCCAGTCCCCTTGCACTGCGGGCAGGCGCGGTTCGCGCCGTAACAGACGAGGCAGGACACGTCGAGCTCCGCGCTCGGCTCGGTGAACGGGAAGTAGCTCGGCCGGAAGCGCGTCTTCGTCCGCTCGCCGAACATCCGCCGGCTGTAGACCTCGAGCAGGCCCTTCAGGTCGGCGAGCGACACGTCGCGGTCCACCACGAGCCCCTCGATCTGCACGAACATGGGGCTGTGGCTCGCGTCGTCGTCGCGGCGATAGACGACGCCGGGCGCGACGATCATGACCGGGGGAGGGTGGGAGAGCATCTCGCGCACCTGCACCGGGCTCGTGTGCGTCCGGAGCAGCACGTTCTGGTCCGCGTCGCCGGCCACGTAGAACGTGTCGTGCATGTCCATCGCCGGGTGATCCGCCGGGAACCCGAGGAGGTCGAAGTTGTAGCGCGCGAGCTCGATCTGCGGCCCCTCGGCCACGTCGAACCCGAGCCCGACGAAGATGTCGACGATCTCGTCGAGCGTCCGCATGATCGGGTGCGACCGGCCCGGCGTGTTCCACCGGCCAGGCAGCGTGATATCGAGCGGCGAGGCCGACAGCTCGCGCTCGCGCGCCGCCCGCTTGATCCGCGCGGCGGCCTCCTCGCGGGCCCGCTCCACGCGCCCCTTCACGGCGTTGAGGCGCTGGCCGAGGGCCTTGCGCTCCGCCGGGGCCGCCCCGGGCAGCTGCTTCATCAGCGCGTTGAGCGAGCCGCGGCGCCCGAGCAGGCTGGCATAGAGGCGGTTCAGCTCATCGAAATCGCCGGCCGCGGCGAACTGGACGTCGACCGTCCGATCGACCTCGTCGATGAGGCGGCCGAGTTCGGGACCACTCATTGCCGCCCCCTTACCTCAGCGCCCCGGGCAACGCAAGACGTGAGCTTCCGCGCTGCGCCGTCGTGGAGAGGGCGTCGGGAGGCCCGACGACCGCGACGGAGCCCGCCTCGCGGCGCGGGACGGGCCACCGGCGCCCCAAGGAGCCGGCGAGACCGCGCCGCGCCGGCCGCGCGCCGCGCGCGCAACACCGCATGTCCACGCAGTCAACTCCAGGTTGACGGCCCTCCGGGCGGCGCCGCGACAGCCTGTCTGACGATCTCCGCCGCCCGCGACCTGGCGCAGCCGTTGCAGAACCATGTTCCATTTACCGGGCGCCCCGCGGCCCTGCGCGCGGGCGACGTCGCGGCCTGCGCGCCGCGGCCCGCCATCGATGGTCCGCGCGCCTCCGCCGCCGCGCTGCGCGCCGTTCGGCCTTCATCCCTCACCGACAACCCCGATCCCGCGAGTGTCGTCATGGACAAGAAAGCCGTCTCCTTCATCGCGCTCGGTTGCTTGCTGGGGACCCTCATCATCTCCGGCGCCTTCTCCCGGCTGAGTCGACCCGCGTCCGCGGGCAGCGCGGGCGAGCCGCGACCGGCCGCCGCCGCGAGCGCCGGCGCGCAGAAGGTGGTCTTGAGGTTATCGCACGTGCTCGATCGATCTCACCCGGTGCACCTCGCGATGGAGTACATGGCGAGGCAGCTCGACCGGAGGTCCCGCGGCGCCGTGGAGCTCCAGATCTTCCCCGACGGCCAGCTGGGCAGCGAGATCGAGGGCATCGAGCAGGTGCAGCGAGGGGAGCTTTCGATGGTCAAGACCTCCACCGCGGCGCTCGAGGGCTTCGTCCCGGAGATGGCGATCTTCGGGCTGCCTTACCTCTTCCGGGATCAGGAGCACTACTGGAAGGTGATCTTCGGTGACGTGGGCAGGGATCTCGCCCTGGCCGGGGCGAAGGCGGGCGTGAGGGGCCTCTGCTACTACGACTCGGGGAGCCGCAGCTTCTACACGAAGGACGCGCCCATCCTGAGCCCCGAGGATCTCAAGGGCAAGAGGATCCGCGTGATGCAGAGCAAGACCGCGATGGACATGATCGCGCACCTCGGCGGCGAGCCGGCGCCGATCGCGTTCGGCGAGCTGCACGCCGCGCTCCAGCAGGGGAAGGTCGACGGGGCCGAGAACAACCCGCCCAGCCTCTTCACGAGCCGTCACTTCGAGGTCGCCCGGCACTACGCGCTCGACGAGCACGCGCGCATCCCCGACATCGTCCTGTTCAGCCAGAAGATCTGGCAGTCGCTGAGCCCGGAGGTGCAGCGGTGGATCGAGGAGTCCGCCGACGAGTCGGCCGCCTTCCAGCGCGAGGCGTGGAAGAAGAGCACCGAGGACGCCCTCGAGGCGCTGAAGACGGCCGGGGTGACGGTCCACACGCCGGACAAGCTGCCGTTCCGCCGCAAGGTCCAGCCCATGTACGACCGCCTCTCCGGCTCGGAGATCGGCATGCTCGTCCAGCGGATCCAGCTGCTCGAGTGACGGGCGCGGAGGAGCGCTCCGTCACCCTCGTCACGCCCCACCCGCCGCCCTCGCTCCCGCCCCAGCTCAACCCCTGAGACGCGTCGCCCCCGTCCCCAGCCCGCGGCGCGCGGCGCGCGGCGCAAAACGCCGGCCGGTCTGGTCCCGCCGGTGAGAAGTCTTGGCAGGGATCACGGCGAGAGAAGAGATTTCAACGCAAAGGCGCAAAGGCGCAAAGGCGCAAAAATACAGAAGAAATTCTGGTTTGCGCCTTTGCGCCTTTGCGCCTTTGCGTTGAAATCTCTCGTGATCCCTGGCCAGACTTGTGACGCTCGGAACTAGGACGTCCGCGCCTCCCGTCCCGCAGCGCCGGACGAGCTCCGCTCCGGCGCCGCTACAAACCCCTCTTCAAGACCCACGCTCATCGAGCCCGGCGCTCTCGCTGCCGTCAGCGCGCGACAGCGCCGGCCTCGGCGCACGTCAACCACCGCTGTAGCCCGTGTCAACCCGCGGTTTACGGCGTCGACAGCGCAGCCCCCGCCGAGGCCGCCGAAAATGGCCTGTACGTCCTTGGCTCATCGCTTGCAATCAAGTGGGGACGCTGCAAGCGCTCCGGACGCCGAGCAGGCCAGAGGGCGTGCTGTCGGCCTTCGCTCGCCTGGACGACAGCCTCCTTCCTTGCGCTGGTGCAGCCCCAACCCCTCACGAGATCGGCGCACCCTTGAATCCCCTCATCAATCCTTGTTGCCACCCTGCTTACGACGCCCGCCGTGGTCCGCGGTGCGCGTCGGGCTCGATCGATGGAAGCGCGGCCGCGTCGTCCACCCGCCTCGCGGGCCGGAAAGGATGGGCGAGCGCGCGCCACCTGGTCTGCGCCCTGCTCGGCGCGGCCCTCTGCGTCGCTCCCGCGGCCGCGAGCGGACAGCCGCTGACGCCCTCGCCGGGCCAGGCACCCGAGGGGACGCAGGCTGCGGCGGAGGCGCCGGCCGCAGGGGAGGCCGCAAAGGACGCGGCTCCGCCCGCCGAGGCCGGGGGGGCTGGCTACGAGGGGGCCGCGACGGCGGCCGCGACCCCGGCCCAAGAGCCGCTGACCAAGGAAGAGCCCACGACGCCGGTGCCGCCCACCGTGCCGGAGAGCGGGTTCTTCTTCGGCGGCGTCGGCCGCGCCGTCGCGGCCATGGACGCCGACGGGGGACCGGGGCGCGACGCCGACATCGTGTTGAGAGGCTCGCGCCTCGACGAGTCCACGTACATCCAGATGGACCTGGAGCGGCAGGACTACTGGGAGTCCACCGGCGCCACCACGCGCGTCGCCATCCGCCTCGTCGTGGACGCGCCGATCCTGCATTACAACAACGCGCGGCCGTGGAACATCAACATGTCGGTCCGCAACGCCTTCGTGGAGGAGCGGGACCTCGGCCTCAAGGGGCTGTCCGTGTGGATGGGCTCGCGCCTCTACCGCGGCGACAACAGCGAGCTGCTCGATTTCTGGCCGCTCGACTGGCTGAACACGCTGGGCGGGGGCGTCCGCTACGATCTGCCCTCGAAGCGCACGTTCTTCGCGGTGCACGCCGGCGTCAACCGGCCGCTCACGCCGTATTACCTGCAGACCGTCGAGCGCACGCCGGCGCTCAACCAGCCCGGCACGGCGAACGTCAACATCCTCGATCGTCAGCGGCTCATCTCGAGCTTCAAGGCGAGCCACACCGTGCCGGTCGGGGAGAAGGGCGGCGTCAAGGGCGTCCTCTACGGTGAGCTGCACCAGCTGCCCTCGGGCCGGCGCGAGACGGCCGAAGCCGGCGTCTACGAGGACCTGCCGCGCGACTCCGGGTACGTCATCGGCGCTCAGGTCAGCCCGTTCACCGGCGTGAACAACGGCCACCTGCACCTGTTCCTCCGGTATGCCGGCGGCCTCGCGGCCTACGGCGAGTTCGGCTCTCCCTTCCAGCCCGCGCCGGACGGCACCGCCTCCGGCGCGCACGAGCTCATGGTCACCATGAGCGCCAACTACGAGACAGGGCCGCTCGGCCTGATGGCCTCGGGGTACGTGCGCTCGTTCCGCAACGCGAGCGAGACCTTCGACTTCAGCGACCTGGACGAAGGCATCCTCGTCGTGCGGCCGCACTTCTACCTGCGCGACTGGGGCGGCATCGCCGTCGAGGGCTCGTACCAGGCGCAGCGGCGCGGGCGGGTCCCGCCGCCGGCCGATCCCGCGGCGCCGGCCGCGGCCGCCGGGGCCGGCCACCACAGCGCGAGCGTCGTGCGCTTCGGGCTCGTGCCGTTCCTCAACGTGGCGGGCAAGGGCGACTTCAAGCGCCCGCAGCTCCGCCTCATCTGGCTCATGACCCGGCGCGACGAGGGCGCGAAGGCGCTCTATGCGCAGGACGACGTGTTCAGCCAGCGCTCGTGGGAGCACTTCATCGGCATGAACGTGGAGTGGAACTTCAAGGGGAGCCCGGCGTTCTGACCTGGATCCAGACACGCTGTCTCGGAGCGCCGTCGCGCGGGCGCGCCGCTGCCCTCCTGGGCCGGCGCCCCCGCGCGCGCTCCGCCTCGATCACGGGATGTACCGCAGGAGGCGTCATGACCACGAGCGTTGCGCTCGGCCCGAGCCGCAGAACGAGGGAGGCCGTCACGAACGACGCGACGCGAGCGCAGCTCGCCGACGTCACGTCGCTCGGGATGGGCGCCGCGATCCGCGAGGTCGTCCGGCTTTCGCGCGAGCGCGAGGGGGGCAGGTCATGAGCGGCGGCAAACGCGCCCTCTTGCTCGACGCGGCCGACTCCGTCGCCGTCGCCCTCGAGAGCGTCCGGGAGGGCGAGCGCTGCGCGCTGCCCGGGGGCGGGGCGGTCACGGCGCGCGGGCCCATCCCGCGCGGGCACAAGATCGCCGTGAGGCGCATGGCGAGGGGCTCCTCCGTGGTCAAGTACGGCCACCCCATCGGCGCCGCGACCGCCGAGATCGACGTCGGCTCGTGGGTCCACACCCACAACCTCCGGTCGGAGCTCGAGGGGACGCTCTCGTACGAGCCGCCCCGGGCGCCCAGAGCCTGGCGCGCCCCGGCCGCCGCCGCGGCCGTCCCGGCGACGTTCCAGGGGTACCGGCGCCGCGACGGATCCGTGGGGATCCGCAACGAGATCTGGCTCCTCCCGACCGTCGGCTGCATCAACAAAGCCGCCGAGTCCATCGCCGCGGAGGCGCGCGCGCAGCTCGGCGCCCGCGCCTTCGCCTTCTCGCATCCTCACGGGTGCTCGCAGCTCGGCGACGATCTCGCGAACACGCGCAAGATCCTGGCCGGGCTCGCGCGCCACCCGAACGCCGCGGGCGTGCTCGTCCTCTCGCTCGGCTGCGAGAACAACACGCTGGACTCGCTCAAGGCCGAGATCGGCGCGTTCGACCCCGATCGCATCAAGTTCCTCGCGCTCCAGGAGGTCGCCGACGAAAGGAGCGCGGCGCTCCGCCTGCTCGAGGAGCTCAGCGCCTATGCCGCCCAGTTCACGCGGGAGGATCTGCCGATCTCCGAGCTGACCATCGGCCTCAAATGCGGCGGCTCGGACGCATTCTCTGGAATCACGGCCAATCCCACGGTAGGATGTGTCTCGGATCTCCTCGTCGCCGCGGGCGGCTCGGCGCTCCTCACCGAGGTGCCCGAGATGTTCGGCGCGGAGGCGGTCCTGATGGAGCGCGCCTCGTCGACGCTCGTCTTCGAGCGGACGGCCTCGCTCATCAACGATTTCAAGAGCTACTTCCTTCGCCACGGCCACGAGGTCTACGAGAACCCGTCTCCGGGCAACCGCGACGGCGGGATCACGACGCTCGAGGAGAAGTCCCTCGGCTGCATCCGGAAGTCCGGGACGTCGCCGGTCGCGGACGTCATCCCGTACGGCGCTCCGCGCAGGGCGCGCGGGCTCACGCTGGTCGCCGGGCCGGGCAATGATCTCGTGTCGACGACGGCGCTGTCGGCGGCGGGCGCGCACCTCGTGCTCTTCACGACGGGGCGCGGGACGCCCTTCGGCGCGCCGGTGCCGACCGTCAAGATCGCCACGACCTCCGCCCTCGCCGAGCGGAAGCCGGGGTGGATCGACTTCGACGCGGGCCGCCTCCTCGGCGGCGCCGGCCTCGAGGAGCTCGGGGCGGAGCTCTTCAGGCTCGTCGTCGACGTCGCGAGCGGCAAGCGCACGAAGAGCGAGCTGTCCGGGAACAGGGATATCGCCATCTTCAAGGAGGGGGTGACCCTGTGATGCGGCGGCGACCGAGCGCCGCGCCCCATCGACTTGGCACGCAGTGGTTCCAGCAGGTCTTAGCAAACGAAAGAGAAGGTCTTAAGCGATGAATCCAGTCCATCCCCAAGAGATCGTACTCCGCAACGTGAAGCCGGAGTCCAGCGAGCGGGGCTCCGGCCTCGAGGCGAGCCTCAGGTAACCGTCGCGCGAGCGGACCCGCGACGATTCGCAAGGGCACGAGGAGGATAGTCCCATGGTCATGAAGTCGGAGCCCGCAACGGGCGTTCCCAGCTTGCCGGCGGAGGCCGCGCCGAGCGCCGGGGCCACCGCCCCGCCCGGCGCGCTCGCCCGCGTCGGGCGTTATCGCTGGCTGATCTGCGCCCTCCTGTTCACCGCCGCGACGATCAACTACGTCGATCGGCAGGTGCTGGGGGTACTCAAGACGACGCTCCAGAAAGAGCTCGGTTACAACGATATCGATTACGGCAACATCGTCACGTCGTTCCAGGCCGCTTACGCGCTCGGCATGCTGACGATGGGCCGCCTCATGGACAAGATCGGGACGCGGCGCGGCTTCTCGTTCGCCGTCGGGTTCTGGAGCGTCGCGGCGGCGGCGCACGCGCTCGTGGGCAGCGCCGGCGGGCTGTCCGCGGCCCGGTTCGCCCTCGGCATCGGCGAGGCCGGGATGTTCCCGGGCGCCATCAAGACGATCGCGGAGTGGTTCCCGAAGAAGGAGCGCGCGCTCGCGACCGGCCTGTTCAACTCCGGGACGAACATCGGCGCGATCGTGTGCCCCCTCGTGGTGCCGTTCATCGCGGTCAACTGGGGGTGGCGCGCGGCCTTCGCGATCACGGGCGCGATCGGCGCGCTCTGGATCATCGCCTGGATGATCCTCTACAGGCCGCTCGCGGAGCACCCGCGCGTCTCGCCGGCCGAGCGCGCCTACATCGAGAGCGAGAAGTCGCCGCCGCCGGGCAAGATCGGCTGGCTCACGCTCGTCCCGCACCGCCAGACGTGGGCGTTCGCGATCGGCAAGTTCATGACCGACCCGTTCTGGTGGCTCTACCTGTTCTGGGTCCCCGACTTCCTGAACCGCAAGCACGGGCTGAATCTCCTCCAGATCGGGCCTCCGCTCGTCACGATTTACCTGCTCTCCGACGTGGGGAGCATCGCCGGCGGCTGGTTCTCGTCGACGCTGATGCGGCGCGGCTGGACGGCGAACGCGGCGCGCAAGACCGCGATGCTCGTGTGCGCGCTCGGCGTCGCGCCCGTCTTCCTCGCGACGCGCACCGACTCGCTGTGGGTCGCCGTGCTGCTGCTCGGGCTGGCCACCGCCGCGCACCAGGGCTTCTCGGCGAACCTGTTCACGCTCACGACGGACATGTTCCCGTCGCAGGCCGTGGGCTCGGCCGTCGGGCTCGGCGGCATGGCCGGGGCCATCGGCGGCATGCTCATCGCGCAGATCGCCGGCCGCGTCTTGCAGTTCACCGGGAGCTACTCGACGTTGTTCATCATGGCGGCCTCTGCCTACCTCCTGGCGCTCGGCATCATTCATGCGCTCGTGCCGCGGCTCGAGGCCGCGCGACTCAAGCAAGGATAGTACGATGAAGAACGATCTGTTTCGACTGGACGGCAAGGTCGCGCTCGTGACCGGCTCGGAGCGCGGCATCGGCGCCGCCATCGCGACCGCGCTCGCGGCCGCCGGGGCCGACGTGGCCATCCACGGCAAGGACGGGCCGGGTGAGGAGACGATGGCGGCCGTCCAGAAGCTGGGACGGCGCGCCATCGGGATCGCCGCCGACCTGTCGGATCGCGCGGCGCACCCGGAGCTCATCCGGAGGACGAAGGCCGAGCTCGGCCGCATCGACATCCTGGTGAACAACGCCGGGCTCATCCGGAGGGCGCCGGCCGTCGAGTACTCCGACGAGGACTGGGACCTGCTGATCGAGGTCAACCTGACGTGCGCGTTCCGCCTGTCGCGGTTCGCCGGCAAGGAGATGCTCGCGCAAGGGACAGGCAAGATCATCAACATCGCGTCGCTGCTCGCCTTCCAGGGCGGGATCCTGGTGCCGGCGTACGCGGCGTCCAAGGGCGGTATCGCGCAGCTGACCAAGGCGCTCGCGAACGAGTGGGCGGCGAAGGGCGTCAACGTGAACGCGATCGCGCCCGGCTACATCGCGACGGACAACACGGCCGCGCTCAGGGCCGACGAGACGCGCAGCCGCCAGATCCTCGAGCGCATCCCCGCGGGGCGCTGGGGTGAGGCCAGCGACATCGCGGGAGCGGCGCTGTTCCTGAGCGCGGACGCGAGCAAGTACATCCATGGCCACGTGCTGGTCGTCGACGGCGGTTGGATGAGCCGCTGAGGAGCATGGTGATGCAAATTCGCAGTACAAAAGGGTGCCAGTGGGACCAGGTGAGCCTCGGGGAGGTGATGCTGCGCCTCGACCCGGGCGAGCGCCGCATCCACACGACGCGGTCGTTCGACGCCAGCGAGGGCGGCGGTGAGTACAACGTGGCGCGCGGCCTGCGCCGCTGCTTCGGGCTCCGGACCGCCATCGTCACGGCGCTGGCGGACAACCCCGTCGGGCGGCTGATCGAGGACCTGATGCTCCAGGGCGGCGTGGACACGTCGTACCTGCGCTGGGTCGATTACGACGGCGTGGGCCGGGAGGTCCGCAACGGTCTCAACTTCACCGAGCGCGGGTTCGGGCCCCGCGCCGCGGTCGGGTGCTCGGACCGCGGCCACAGCGCGGCGTCGAGGCTCCGGCCCGGCGACGTCCCGTGGAAGGCCGTCTTCGGCGAGCGCGGGGCGCGCTGGTTCCACACCGGCGGGATCTTCTGCGCGCTCTCCGAGACCACGGCGGACGTGGCGCGCGAGGCCATGGAGGCCGCGCGCGAGCACGACGTGCGGATCTCCTATGACCTGAACTACCGGCCCTCGCTGTGGAAGAACTTCGGCGGCCAGAAGCGGGCGCGCGAGGTCAATCGCGCCCTCATGCCGTACGTCGACTGCCTGTTCGGCAACGAGGAGGACTTCGTCGCGGCGCTCGGCTTCGAGGTGTCCGGCGTGGACCATAGCTACAGCCAGCTCGACACCGAGGGGTTCCGCCGGATGATCTCCGAGGTCGTCGCCACGTACCCGAACATCTCGGTCGTGGCCACGAGCCTCAGGACGGCGAAGAGCGCCAGCGTCAACGGCTGGGGCGGGATCCTGTATTACAAGGGCGAGTTCTACGAGGTCCCGCAGCGGGACGTCGAGATCCTCGATCGCGTGGGAGGCGGCGACTCCTTCGCGTCGGGGATCATCTACGGCCTCCTCTCGGAGCAGGGCCCGAAGTGGGCGCTCGAGTGCGGCGTCGCGCACGGGGCGCTGGCGATGTCGACGCCGGGGGACACCTCGATGGCGTCGCTGGGCGAGGTGCGGCGCGCGATGAGCGGCGCGAGCGCGAGGATCGAGCGATGAACAGGGAGCAAGTCGTCCGCCGTATCGAGGAGATCGGCGTCGTCCCGGTGGTGCGCGCGGCGAGCGGCGATCTCGCCGTGCGCGCGGCCCGCGCGCTGCGCGCGGGCGGGATCGAGGTCGTCGAGATCACGATGACCGTGCCCGACGCGCTCGCCGTCGTGCACGAGATCGCCTCGCGGATGGGGAGCCACGTCCTCGTCGGCGCGGGCACGGTGCTCAGCGCGGACGCGGCGCGCGGGTGCATCGAGGCCGGGGCTCAGTTCATCGTCAGCCCGGGGCTCGATCTGGAGGTCATCCGCGCGACACACGACCTCGGCAAGCCGGTCTTCCCCGGGGCGCTCACCCCGACCGAGGTGATCACCGCGTGGAAGGCGGGCGCGGACGCGGTGAAGGTGTTCCCGTGCTCGGCGATGGGGGGCGCGAAGTACCTGCGCGCCCTGCGCGGGCCGCTCCCGGACGTGAAGGTGATGCCGACCGGCGGGGTCAACCTCACGACGGCCAGGGACTTCATCGAGGCCGGCGCCGTGGCGCTCGGGGTCGGCGGCGAGCTCGTCGACACCGAGGCGCTCGAGGCGGGCAAGGACGAGGTGCTCACGGATCGCGCGCGGGAGTTCCTGTCCATCGTCAAGGCCGCGCGGGCAGAGCTCAAGGACGGCGCGCGGGCGAAGCGGGCGTAGCCGCCTCGAGGAGCCGGAGGAAGCATGAACGACGTTCAGAAGAGAGATGTCCCGAGCCTGATGCGCGTCTCGAGCGGCGAGGTCGAGTTCTTCACGCCGGAGCCAGGGCTCCGGCGGCGCATCCTGGCCCACAACCCGAACATGATGCTCGTCGAGCACCACATGGAGAACGGCTGGGCCGGGGCGCGCCACAGCCACCCGCACGACCAGCTGGTCTACGTCATCTCCGGACACCTCAAGTTCTCGTGCGGACAGGAGGAGTTCGAGGCGCGCGCCGGCGACAGCTTCGTCGTCCGCGGGGGCGTCGAGCACCAGGCCTGGGCGTTCGAGCCCTCCGTCGTGCTCGACGTCTTCACGCCCGCGCGCGAGGACTACAGGCCCTGATCCGGGGGGACCGGACAGCCTCTCTCCAACTCACCACCACAACAGCAACGACTTTCTTCGACGGGCCCTGCGACCGACGCGAGGGACCCGTGCGACCGAGGAGCCCATGAAACGCAGAACGTTCGCGATGTCGATCCTCACGCCCCTGCTCTTGGCCGCCTGCGGCGGCGGCGATACGGAGCCGGGTCCCGGCCCAGGTCCCGGTCCCGGCCCCGGCCCGGATGTGCCGCCCGAGATGGTGCCGTACTTCGACGCGATGAAGCGCGCGGCCACCTTCATGAGCGAGAAGGTCGCGTACAAGGGGGGGTACGTGTGGAGCTACCTCCCCGATGTCTCCCGGAGCTGGGGCGAGATGGAGGCGAAGCGCACCATGCTGTGGGTGCAGCCGCCCGGCACGCCGTCGATGGGCCACGCGTACCTGGACGCCTACCACGCGACCGGGGACGAGCTCTTCTACAAGGCCGCCGAGACGGTGGCCCTGGCCCTGATCGAGGCCCAGCACGAGGCCGGCGGCTGGAACTACATCTACGATTTCGAGGGCGAGGAGTCGCTCAAGGACTGGTACGAGACCATCGGCCAGAACGGCTGGCGGCTCGAGGAGTTCCACCACTACTACGGCAACGCGACGTTCGACGACGCCGGCACCGCCGTGGCCTCGCAGCTCCTGCTGCGCATGTACCTCGAGAAGAAGGACGATCGGTTCCGCGGGCCGCTCTACAAGGCGATCAGCTTCGTCACCACGGCCCAGTACGAGGGGGGCGGATGGCCGCAGCGCTTCCCGCTGATGAGCAAGGAGGAGGGCGTGCCCGACTACACGAGCCTCGTCACCTTCAACGACGACGTGGCCGGGGAGAACATCAAGTTCCTGATCATGTGCCGCATGGCGCTCGGCGAGCCTCAGCTGCTCGTCAACATCGAGCGCGCCATGGACAACTTCGTCGCCATGCAGCAGCCCGCGCCGCAGCCCGCGTGGGGCCTGCAGTTCACGCTCGAGGGCGAGCCCGTGGGCGCGCGCACGTACGAGCCCACGGCGCTGACCACACACACGACGGCCAACAACATCCAGCAGCTCCTCAACTTCTACAAGCTGACCGGGGACGAGAAATACATCGCCCGCGTGCCCGAGGCGCTGGAGTGGCTGGAGAAGGTCAAGCTCACGCCGGAGCTCATCGAGCTCTTCCCCGATCGCACGCACCCCACGTACATCGAGATCGGGACCGACGTTCCGCTCTACGTCCACCGGCGCGGCTCGAACGTCGTCAACGGCGAGTACTACTTCGACAAGAGCCCCGAGAAGCCCATCGGCCACTACGGGCAGGCGCGCAAGCTCGACCTCGAGGCCATCCGCAAGCGCTACGAAGACCTGAAGGCCAAATCGCCCGAGGAGCTGACGGCGGGCTCGCCCCTCAAGATCACCGAGCCGGCGGCGTTGCCGAAGTACTTCTCGCTGCGCGAGGTGTCGCTCGACGACCTCTATGTCGGCAGCACGATGACGACCACGGCGGTGACCGAGGCGGACGCGCAGAAGGTCGTCAGCGAGCTGAACGAGGAGGGCTACTGGCCGGTCAAGCTCACGTACGTCACCAACCCCTACACGGGCCCGGGCACTGCGGAGCCTTATACCGAGGACACCTACGCCACGACGCACGTCGGCGACCACAACGACACGTCGCCCTACGAGCCGAGCAAGGCGCCGGCGACGTACCCGCCCGAGGAGGCGCCGACGGGCATCACCGTGGAGAGCTTCATCAAGAACATGGGCGTCCTCATCGCCTACATCGCGCCCGTCCAGTGAGCCGAAGCGGTCGCTGACATCGCCCCGGACTCGCACGTTCACGTTCCAGCGACGGAGATATCGACATGCGCTCTTTCATCATCGCCGCGCCGCTCGCCGGCTTCCTGCTCACCACGGTGGTCGCCTGCGGCGACGCGGGCGGTCCCGCCGGCCAGGCCGGCGGTCCAGGGGGCGCGGGCGGCAGCGGGGCAGGGACGGGCAGCGGGGCAGGGGCCGGCAGCGCCGGCAGCGCGGGCAGCGGCCAGACAACCACCTCCGGAGGGCACGGCGGCTCGTCGTCCGTGTCCTCCGGCCCCGCCGGAGGATCCGTGGGCACGGGCGGCGTGGAGCAGCCTCCGGGCGAGGACGACCTCTATGCCGCTCCCGATGGCTCGGAGGACGCCCCGGGGACCCTCGACGCGCCCACCACGCTGTACAAGGCGGTCACCCTGGTGCGGCCAGGCCAGACCATCTACCTGCGCGGGGGCGAGTACCTCTACGTCCCCACGGTGGAGATCGCGTACGGGAACGACGGGACGCCGGAGCAGATGAAGCGTGTGTACGCCTATCCCGGCGAGAAGCCCGTGCTCGAGTTCAAGGACCAGTATTACAAGAAGGGGGACCCGGCCAGCCCGCGCGGCGTCGAGCTGCACGGCAGCTACTGGCACATCAAGGGGCTGGAGATCGCCAACGCGGGCAACAACGGACTCTTCATCTCGGGGCACCACAACGTGATCGAGCACTGCGTGTTCCACAACAACCGCGACTCGGGCCTGCAGCTCGGCGGCAGGCTCGGCGAGGTGGAGACCCCGGTCGACGAGTGGCCCTCGCACAACAAGATCGTCAACTGCGACTCGTACAACAACTTCGACCCGCCCGACGGGGGCGACGCGGACGGCTTCGCGCCGAAGCTCAACGTCGGCGAGGGGAACGAGTTCCACGGCTGCCGCGCCTGGAACAACTCGGACGACGGCTGGGACATGTTCAACCGCAACGGCAAGCCGCTGAAGCCGGTCCTGCTCGACCAGTGCTGGGCGTTCGACAACGGGTACAAGGAAGGGGGCTACATGAGCACGCCCCCGCCGGTCCCGTACATGGGCAACGGGAACGGCTTCAAGATGGGCGGGAGCAACGGGCTCGCGTCCGACCACGTGATCACGCGCTCCGTCGCGTTCGGCAACAAGGTCCGCGGCTTCGACGAGAACAACAACGTCGGCAACATCACGGTCAAGAACTGCACGGGGTGGCTGAACGGCTCCATGAACTTCGCCTTCGGCGAGGGCGGGTTCCACACGTTCATCAACAACATCTCGCACGCGCGGAGAGCCGGCGACGAGCCCGTCGGCACGACGGTCGCGAACGCGTTCGAGGGCGCCACGGACGCCGACTTCCTCAGCCTCGATCGCGCGCTGGCGAAGGCCCCCCGCAACCCCGACGGCAGCCTCCCCGCGACGGATTTCCTGAGGCTCGCCCCGGCGAGCCAGCTCGTCGACGCCGGCTCGACCGAGGGGCCCGCGCTGCCCTATTCCGGCGCCGCGCCCGATCTCGGCGCGTTCGAGGTGGAGTGAGGGCGGGTGTCGGGCGGCGCGCCGCGCGCGAGGCGCGGTGGTCTTGCAAGAGAGAGAGAGAGCAGAACGATCCAGGAGGCAACGATGTGGCGTGAGCGATCGAAGGGTTTCAAGCCGTGGCTTCTGGCCCTCCTCGTGCTGGGCGGGGCAGGCGGCTGCTCGGCCTCTGCGGACAGCGACGAGGGCGCCGGGGCGAGCGGCGCCACGCCGGCCGGGCCGGGGTCGAGCGGCGCCGGCGCGGGCGCGCCGTCGTCCACGTCGAGCGCGTCGAGCGGCGCCGGGACGCCCGGTGGCACGAGCGGCGCGAGCGGCTCTGGAGGCGCGGGCGGGGGCGGCGGCGGGCAGGGCGGCGAGGGCGCCGGCGTCGGCGCCGGCTCGGGGGGCGGCCCCGGCGGGTGCCCGACGAGCGCGCTGGTCGGCTGGGCGAGCGAGAGCGGCCACGGCGCGGCGGCCACGACCGGCGGCCTCGGCGGCGCGACGGTCGCGGCGACCACCGCCGAGCAGCTGCTCGAGCACGCCGAGAGCGCCGAGCCCCTGATCATCGAGATCTCCGGCGACATCGACCTCAGCGGCGTGGACGTCGACGTGGCGTCGAACAAGACGCTGGTCGGGGTCGGCCCCGGCGCGACCCTCCGCGGCCGCCTCCAGATCCGGGGGAAGTCGATCGACGCGCCGATCCAGAACGTCATCGTCCAGAACCTCAAGATCGACGCCAGCTCGACCGTGGACGACGGGATCCAGATCCACTTCGCGCATCACGTGTGGGTCGATCACGTGGAGATCTGGGACGCGCTCGACGGCAACCTCGACGTCGTCCACGGCTCGGACCTCGTGACCGTCTCGTGGTCGAAGTTTCACTACACGAGCAACGCGCCGGATCCCGCGCACCGCTTCTCGAACCTGGTCGGCCACAGCAACAACAACGCCGACGAGGACACGGGGCGGCTCCGCGTCACGTACCACCACAACTGGTGGGCCGACGGCGTGACGGAGCGCATGCCGCGCGTCCGCTTCGGCGAGGTCCACGTCTTCAACAACTACTACTCGGCGGCCGGCAACAACTACGCGATCGGCGGCGGACTCGAGGCCAGGCTCCGGATCGAGAACAACTACTTCGACGGGGTGAAGGACCCGCACGTCTTCTACGAGGCCGAGCCGACCGCCCAGATCGTGGCGAGCGGCAATGCCTACATCGGCCTCGCCGACACCACCCGGAAGGAGTCAGGGCAGGGGAGCGCCTTCACCCCGCCGTACACCGCCGCGCTGGACACCGCCGACGCCGTGCTCAAGGACGTGGTGATGCGGTGCGCTGGTCCGCGCTGACGCGGCCCGCGCAGCCCCTCCGGCGCGCCGGCTGCGTGGCGCGCCGGTTGCTACACGCTCTGGCCACAACCGCGCTTCCGGCCGTCGGACACCGGCGGCCGCGCCGGCGCGGTGGGCAAGGAGCATGAGCGTGAAATTGCTTACGGTTGCCGTCTCTTTGTTGGCCGCGGCTGCGGTCGGGCTCGGGTGCAGCGACACCACCTTTGACGAGGGGCAGAATGGAGGCCCGACCTCCGGGGGGAGCTCGGGCTCGGGCCAGGACGACTCGCTGGACTTCGGGCCGGACGACTCGGCCGGCAGCGGGAGCGGCGGCTCCACGGGCCCGGACGGGGTGTGCGCCACGCAGACGGCCACGGCCGGCCTCCAGCCCGTATACCTCGCCTTTGCGTTCGACGTGTCGGGCAGCATGGGCAAGGGCGACAAGGACTGGCACGACAAGGCGCTCAAGTGGGATCCCGTGGTCGCGGCGACCAAGCAGTTCTTCGCGGACGCCGCGTCCGACGGGCTCTCGGCCTCGCTCACGTTCTTCCCCGGCGCGGGCGACAAGTGCGAGAGCGTCTCCTACACGACGCCCGACGTGCCGCTGACGGCGCTCCCGTCCCAGGCCTTCGGCGCGGCGATCGACGCGATCGAGCCGACGACCTCGAGCGACTGGCGCGGCGGCACGCCGACCGTGGCGGTCCTGGAGGGCACGATCGCGTTCATCGAGGCGCAGCGCCAGGCGAACCCCGGGAAATACGCGATCGTGCTCGTGACGGACGGCTACCCGCAGGGCTGCGACGACGAGGTCGATACGGTCGCGGCGGTCGTGACCGACGCCGAGGCGGCGCTCGCGAGCGCCATCTCGACGTACGTCATCGGGGTGGCGAACCCGCCGATCTCCGGCGCGCCCGATACCGTCTCCGACCTGCACCAGATCGCCGCCGCCGGCGGCACGGGCGAGGCCGTGCTCATCGACACCGGCGATCCGTCGCAGACCGCGGCCGCGTTCAAGGCGGCGGTCGACCGGATCCGCAGCGCCTCGGTCTCGTGCACGATGGCGATCCCGCCCGCGCCCGACGGCGGCACCTTCGACAAGGAGAAGGTCCGCGTGCTCTACACGGCGAGCGGCGCGAACACCCCCACCGAGCTCACCTACGACCAGACCTGCGCGACCGAGGACGCCTGGCGCTACGACGAGCCCGCGAACCCGACGCAGATCGTGCTCTGCGGCAGCGCGTGCGCCACGGTCCAGGCGGACGTTGGCGCGGTCCTCAACGTCGACTTCACCTGCGAGAGCGTGATCCAGGTCCCGCTCTGACCGGCGGCCCCGCCGCGCTCGGCCCGCCGCGGCCACCCGGCATCCGCAGCGAGCTCCAGAGCGCGCCGGGCCGGGGCGCGGGCCGTGTCAACCCGCGGTTGACAGTGTGGACATGCACGGTTGCCCGCCCGCGAGAGGCGTCGTCGCGCGCGACCACCAGCCCCGACCGACCAGCCCATCCTACATGCGCGCCCGGCCCTCGCGGCGCGCGCCCGCGGCAGGGCGCGCGCCGCTGGCACGCCGTCTGCTGGCCGGCGGGGCCCGGGGGATCAGTGGCGCTCGAGCGCTATCCAGTCGAGCCCTGCGCCCGGCTCGCGACAGAAGAACTCGACGACGTGCGCGCCCCGCTCCAGCGGGATCACGACAAGCTGCTTCATCTCCTGACCGGTCTCGTGATGCACGAGATCGCTGAAGAAGATCCCGGTCTTGGTCGGCAGCATGTACAGGTATCCCTCGGCGGGCGCGCCGTCGACCCGCACGAGGAACGAGTCCGAGAGCTCGTCGGGGGCGATGGCCTCGGTGCGGATCTGGTAGTCGCCCGCGACGTCCACCTCGAACTCGAATCGCACCTTGTTGTTGGGATCGTCGCTGGAGCACGTCGCGCCGGGCGGTGTGCGCACGTATGCGCCCCCGCGCGCCTCGCTGTCCTGCGCGACCTCGAAGGCGCCCCCGCGCTGTCCGGCCTCCGCCTCGCGCACGAGCGACGGGTCCTCGGCGCCAGGCGTTTCCGTCCCGTCGAACTCGTCGCTCAGCCCGTGGAGCGAGCACGCGCTCGCGCAGAGCGAGAGCGAGAGCGAGAGCGAGAGCGAAGCAGCCGTCACCCATCGAACGGAAGAAGCCATACCTCATCAGACTACCACGGGCCCGCGCGAGCCCGCCACGCGCCCTCCGCCGCCCTCTCCCCGCCGCGCGGGGGGAAACGGCGCGTGCGCGCGTTACCATCCGGTAACACAGCCGAGATGATGTAGAACAAGGGCGACGATGGCATCTGCCCAGGAGCGCGAGCCGAGGACCCTCGACCGGTACACGCTGCACGGCGTGATCGCCTCGGGCGGCATGGCGTCCGTCCACTTCGGGCGGCTCGTCGGCGCGCACGGCTTCGCGCGCACCGTCGCGATCAAGCGCCTGCACCCGCAGTTCGCGATGGATCCCGACTTCACCGCGATGCTGCTCGACGAGGCGCGGCTCGCGGTGCGCATCCGCCACCCGAACGTCGTCGCCACGCTCGACAGCGTGCAGGCCGACGGAGAGCTCTTCCTCGTCATGGAGTACATCGCCGGCGAGTCGCTCGCGAGCCTGCTCCGCGAGGCCGGCCGGCGAGGGGCCCAGGTGCCGCCGGCGATCGGCTCGGCCATCGTCGCGGGCGCGCTCGCGGGCCTGCACGCGGCGCACGAGGCCACCGCCGAGGACGGCGTCGCGCTCCAGATCGTGCATCGCGACGTCTCGCCGCAGAACATCCTCGTCGGCGAGGACGGGATCGCGCGCGTGCTCGACTTCGGCATCGCGCGCGCGGCGGTGCGCAGCCAGGTGAGCCGCGAGGGGCAGCTCAAGGGCAAGCTCAGCTACATGGCGCCGGAGCAGCTGCGCGGCGATCCCCTGACCCGCCGCACCGACATCTACGCCGCCGCCGTGGTGCTGTGGGAGGTGCTCACGGGGCGGCGGCTGTTCACGGGCGACAACGACGCGGTGATCTTCGGGCGGATCCTCGAGGGCGTGATCCAGCCGCCGAGCGCGTTCGTCGACGTGCCCGCGGAGGTCGACCGGGTGGTGCTCCGGGGGCTCGAGCGGGACCCGCGGCAGCGCTACGCCTCGGCGCTGGAGATGGCCACGGCGCTGGAGGCGGCGCTGCCGCCGGCGAGCCCGCGCGCGGTCGGGGCGTGGGTCGAGGAGACCGCCGGGGCGCTGCTCACGGCGCGGTCGCGGAGCCTCGCCGAGATCGAGACGTCGCAGCGGAGCCCGGCGCTCTCGACGCCGCTGCCGTCGACCCCCACCGTGTCCGACCGGGCGCGGCCGCGCCCGGCGCCGCCGCCCGAGCCCCGCGCCTGCCAGCCGCGATCCTCGGTGACGCTCCCGACGCTGACCAGGACGGTCGAGGACATGGCGCGGCCGAAGGCGCCGGCGCTCGTGACCGCCGTCCCCGTTGCGGCGCCGTCGCTGCGGCGGACCGCGCGTGTGGCCCGCGGCGCCGTGTTCGCGATCGCGGCCGGCGCGCTCGCCGTCGCCGCGCTCGCCAGCCAGCGCTGTAGCGTGCGCCCCGAGCTCGAGGCGTCCTCGGCCGAGCCGCCCCGGGCAGGATCGGCGTCGCCCTCGGCCGCGTCGGCCGCATCGGCCGCATCGGCCGCGGCCGACGCGCACGCAGCGCTGGCGGGGCCGGCGGCGCCCGCGAGCGCCTCCGCGAGGCCGCCCGCGAGCGCCTCCGCGAAGGCGCCCCCCAGCGCGGCCGCGCCGGCGTCCGCGAGCGCCTCCGCGGCCGCGCCGGCGAGCGCCTCCGCGGGAGCGCCCGCGGCGCCGGCGAGCGCCTCTGCGAGGGCGGGCGCGACGGAGCGCCCCGGCGGCGCGGCGACCGCGCGGCCGCGCCCGCGGTCGCCGTGCGTACCGCCCTACTACGTGGACGAGAAGGGCATCCGGCGGATCAAGCGCGAGTGCCTGTGAGCGACGGAAGCGTGTAGCCTACGCGGCGATGACACGGGGCCTCCTTGTCCTCGGCGCGGCCGTCACGTTCTTCGCGGGCTCGAGCGCCCACGCGCAAGGCATCGGAGAAGCGTGCGCGAGCTCGTACGAGCAGGCGCAGCAGCTCCTCAGCGACCGCGCGTTCAAGCGCGCCCGCGCGGAGCTCCGCGCGTGTGTGAGCGCGTGCCCGGCCACGCTCGCGCGCGACTGCCAGAGCTGGCTCGAGAAGGTCGATCGCGAGATGCCGAGCGTCGCGCTGTCGGCCGCGTCCGCGGACGGCCGCGCGCCGGGCCGCGTGCGGGTGCTGCTCGACGGCGCGCCGCTGGTCGAGGACATCCCCGCGGCCCCGGTCGAGGTCGATCCCGGGCGGCACACGTTCACCTTCGAGGACGCGGCCGGGACGCGCGTCGTCGCCGTGGTCAACCTGTCCCCGGGCGACAAGGCGCTGCCGATCGCCGTGCGCTTCCCGCGCGCAGCGCCGCCGCCTCCGGCCGCCGGCGGCGGCGCGGGCGCGGTGCGGCAGCGCTGGCCGCTGTGGATCGCCGGCGGCGGCGCGGCGGCGCTCGTCGTCGGCGCCATCCTCGGCATCAAGGGGCACATCGATCGGAGCGCGCTCATCAGCGAGCGCTGCGCGCCGAGCTGTCCGCCGGACAAGGTCGACGCGATCGACACGCTCTGGAAGGCCGGCGCGATCAGCGCCGGCGTGGGCGCCGTCGCGCTGGGCGCGGGCACGGTGCTGTACTTCCAGCTCGATCCGGTCGCCCCCCCGCCGCCGGCCGCGGGCGCGGCCCTGCTGCCGGGCGGCGCCGGGCTCTCGCTGCGCGGCTCGTTCTGAGCGCCGCGCGGCCCGTCAGCCCTTGCTGCGGATGCCGTAGCGCTCCATGAGCCGGTGGACGAGCTGCCGCGAGACGCCCATGGACGCGGCGGCGCGGGCCACGTTGCCGCCGTGATCGCGGAGCTTCATGGTGATGAAGTTTCGCTCGAACTGCTCGACGACCATGTCGCGCGCCTCGCGCAGCGTGAGCGCCGCGAGCGGGCCGACGCCCATGTCGTCGACGCGCGGCGCCACCTTGACGATCGCCTGCTCGGCGAGGTGCGGGAAGAGCACGAGCCGCGCGACGGTGTTGCGCAGCTCGCGCACGTTGCCCGGCCAGTGGTGCCCGCGCAGGAGCTCCAGCGCGTTCGGCGGCAGGTCGTCGAGCGACCGCGGCGGCACCTGCGCCGCGAGGAAGCGCTCGACGAGCAGCGGGATGTCCTCCTTGCGCTCGCGCAGCGGGGGCACGACGGCCTCGACGACGGCGAGCCGGTAGTAGAGGTCCTCGCGGAAGGCGCCCGACGCGATGCGGCCCTGGAGGTCGCGGTGGGTGGCGGCGACGACGCGGGCGTCGAACGACGTGTACGCGACGGCGCCGAGCCGGCGGATCTGGCGGGCCTCGAGGGCGCGCAGGAGCTTCGGCTGGAGCTCGAGCGGCAGCTCGCCGATCTCGTCGAGGAAGAGGGTGCCGCCGCTCGCCTGCTCGAGCAGCCCGGCGCGCGCGGCCTGGGCGCCCGTGAAGGCGCCCTTCGTGTAGCCGAAGAGCTCGGCCTCGATGAGGTTGGGCGCGACGGCGCTGCAGTCGAACACGACGAACGGGCCGCCGGCGCGCGGGCTCGTGTCGTGGATCGCGCGGGCGAGGACCTCCTTGCCGGTGCCGGACTCGCCGAGCAGGAGGATCGTCTCCGAGGTGGCGGCGGCGCGCTCCAGGCGGGCGAAGAGCGCGCGCATGGGCACGCTGCCGCCGAGGGCCTCGCCGAAGCTCGCCGACGTGGAGAGCGGCACGAGCACCGGCGCGCCGGCGACGCGGACCGTGAGGGAGACGCCGCCGAGGGACGCGATGGCGCTCGGGGTCAGGAAGGCCTCGTTGATCAGGACGTCGTTGACGAACGTGCCGTTCTTGCTGCCGAGATCGGTGAGGACGATGCCGCGCGGCGTCAGCCGGAGCTGGCAGTGGCGGCGGGACACGCGGGAGTCGGGGACCACGACGTCGCACTCGGCGCTGGTGCCGACGACGAGCGGGGCGACGCCGAGGGTGGCCTCGATCGGGGGGCTCTTCTGCGGCGTGATGACGACGCGCAGGTCGGGGACCTCGAGGCCGTCGCTGCGAAGCGTCGTGATCGTCCGGGTGTCGTCGCGCATCGGAGAGCCGGGCAGGGGGGAGAGCATCCCCGAATTCCGCCCGGATTGCCAGCCCGATCACCAGCTCTTGATGTCGCTCTTGCTCACGCGGCACGTATCGGTGTTCCACTGGCTCGCGCCGCCGTGGAGCTTCTGCGACTCGCCCATGTGGTCGGTGACGGCCCTGTACTCCTGGCAGATCTTCGGTTTGTCGTCCTCCTCGTCGTACCCCCCCTTGACGTAGAGGTTCGTGATCGTGACGGTATCGCCGTAGTTCTGGTTCGCCCCCGCGACGGTCGTCTTGACCTGATCCACGCGGACGTTGTCGATGATCAGGTTGCGCGGCCCGCCGTTGGCGGTGCAGTCGCCGCAGGAGCGCCAGAGCTTCCCGAAGTCGGCGATGTACGAGTTCGTGACGATGGTCGTGGAGCCGCCCTTCGCGTTGTGCTGGAAGATCTTGTCGGCCGAGTGCAGGGCGATGGAGCTGTTGATCCGCATCGTCGCCCCGTCCTTGCTGTTGGTGGCCGCGTCCTCGCAGACGTCCTCCCAGTAGACGTGGTCGAGCGTACAGTCGCCCTTGCAGACGATGCCGTTGCCGCCAGGGAGCCCGCCCGCGATGATGAGGTTCTTCACCGTGACGCCGTCCTCGACCTCGAAGACGGTCTTCTGGCCCTCTCCGTCGTCGCAGTCCTCGGTGTTGTTGACGCCGATCTTCTGGTTGTTGAAGTCGTAGACGTCCTGGCCGCCGTTCGCCGCGTTCTTCAGCACCGTCGTCTCGGTCCTGATCTCGCCGTCGCCGTTCGTGGGCGTCGGGATCTCCATCGGGAGGTCGTCGCCGAGCGGCTCCTCGCCGCCCGGGCCGGTGCTGCCGCCTTCGCCGCCGCCGGTCGTGGCGCTCGTCGTGCTGCCCGCGGTGGTGCTGCTCGTGGTGCCGCCGCCGGCGCCGGTCGTGGCGCCGGTCGTGGCGCTGGTGGTGCTGCTGGTCGTGCCGATGCTGCCGCTCGACGTGCTGCTGGTGGCGCTGCTGCCCCCCTGGCCGTCGTCCGGCGCCGCCGCGTCGTCCGAGCAGCCGATCTGGACGGCCCCGGCGGCGCCGATCGCGAGCAACATCGTGAAAGCTGACGTAAGTCCCAGTCTCATCTCGCTACCTCTTGTTCTGGATCCAAGGATGGACGACCCGCGGTCTCGAAGTGATGGCACCACGCCGGCCGGTGTCCGTCGACTCCCCGGCTCAGCCTCGTCGAGAGGATAAAATTGAAACCGCGCTTCACGCCCTTCAGGTGTTCCCTGGATGCAAGCGTCGAGCCACGGCGCGCGGCGGGAATTTGAGCGATCTCGCGGGTCTACGCTGCGGTGGACCTGTCAACTCGATGTCGACAACGGTTGACGCCTGCGGTTGACGTGCGCGCTCCGCGGCGCGAGCGGGCGGCCCTCCGCCGAGCGGGACGAGCGCGCCGTGGCGCCCGCTCTGCGCAGGCGCGCTCCGGGCCGGCTTTGTGCACGAGCGCTCCGCGCCATGAACAAGGATCAATCCATGAGACCGGTCAAACCCATTTCGTCTATCACGTCAGGTATCCTGCTCGCGCTCGCGGTGGCGACCACCGCGTGTGGTGATGACGGCGGCGGCGAAGGCGGCAGCGGCGCCGCCGGCGGCTCGAGCGGGAGCGGCAGCGGCGGAAGCGTCGCGAGCGGTGGCGGCGGCGGCGGCCCGCCCGGCGCGACGAGCGGCGGCGGCGCGACGAGCGCGGCCAGCAGCACGAGCGGCGGCGCCTCGACGAGCGTGGCGAGCACCACGAGCAGCGGCGCTGGCGGCCCGGACTGCCCGGGCCCCCTGGAGTTCGACGACAACGACGCGTGCTCGTTCCCCGGAACGTGCCCGTCCGCGTGCGGCATCGAGGAGCTCGGCTCGCGCATCTGCACCTGTGCCGGCGGCGTCGCCGACTGCGAGCCGTGCGAGCCCCCCGACGCCGCGCAGTACCCCATCAACCCGGTCGCGGTGGACTGCAGCACCGTGGGCGGCGACGGCAGCGCGGGGTCGATCCGGAACAAGCCCTGCACCGAGGCGGAGGAGGGGACGTCGTGTATCGGGAACGAGACGGGCAGCGCCCGCGGCTGTGTTTGCTGGGACCTCGGGTCCGGCTTTCAGTGGGAGTGCGGCTCGGTCAACAAGTGGTTTTCCAAGTAGCCGCAGGCAGGCGACGATGACCTCTTGATCGGGGCCGGAGCTCCGCGGCGCGGGGCTCCGGTGGGGGAGGGGCGGCGGCGGCGATCACCCCGGGCGGGCGCGCGAGCCGGCCGAGCGTGGCGCCCGGCCGGCCTGCGCCCCGTGGCTCAGTAGATCGGGTCGTCCTTGCAGCCGAAGATCACCTTGACGGCGCCGGCCCCGCTGCTCGCCACCTGGTCACACGCGGCGCCGTGCAGCTTGATGGTCATCATGTCAGGCCCCGTGTAGCTCCAGCCGTTCGTGCCCGTCGGGTCGTGCGCGATCGCCTGGTCCCCGACGAACACGCCGACGTGGTCCGGGTTCGGCGGCGCCGCGCTCAGCGGGAACAGGCAGGTCGAGACCTCTCCCGTGATCGTCTGGAGCGCCGTCACGAGCTGGTCCTTCGTGGCCGCGAGGTAGAAGCTCGGCGCGAGCGGGTCCGGGTCCTGCCGCGGCTCGAGGCCCGCGACCGCGAGGCCGTTCAGGGTCTTGATCTTGCTCGCCTGCGCCGCGATCCCGACCACGAACGTGTGAAAGCCGGCGCTGGCGGCGTTCGTCACCGCCTGCACGGCGAAGTCGTCCGAGTCGTCCTTCGGGCACGACGGGTCTCCGTCGGTCGCGAGCAGGATGTACTTCGGGTCGTCGTTCTGGAGCGTCTGCAGGTACTCGACGGCCTTGTTGATGGCGTCCCCCGTCGGGGTGCCGTCCCCCTCGGGGGTCGTGCTCGTGATCGCCTGATTCACGGTGGAGGCGTTGTTCGTCGCGATCGGGATCAGGATGTCGCCCGGGAAGCTCTCCTCGGTGCACGTCCCCGTCCTGTCTCCCTGCGGGAACACCTTCAGGCCCCAGGATGCCGCCTCGTTCGTCGCCGCGATCACCTCCTGCAGGGCGGGCACGACGATGTCCCATTTCGACGGCGTGCCCTCGTCGCCGTTCGGATCGTCCTGCATCGACGCGGAGCGATCGAGGACCAGCAGGATGCTGGCTGGCTTGCGCTCGACGTTGAAGTTTTGCCGCCCGCAATCCACCTCCTCGCCGGGGGCGCCGTCGCCGCCGATCTCGCCGGGGAGGCCGCTCGCGCCCCCCGTGTCGCCGCCGATGTCGCCGTAATCGGAGTTGTCGCCGGCGCCCGTGTCGCCGCCGCCGCTGCTGCTGTCGCTTTCGTTGCCAGATGCACAGCCCGACAGCGCGGCCAACACCACGACGGAACCAACCAAGGATGCTCTCAGCATGCTGCCTCCTCTAAGCGGAATCCTGGGGACGCCATCGCGAACGCCGCGCCGGCGCCTGCTCTCCAGCGGGCGACGCCCGCTACTCGACCTCGTTGGAAAAGCTCTCGATCCAGCCCTCGATGTCGTCGGTCGGGACCACGAGCGGCCGTGACGTCGGCTCTGCCGTCGGGTAGCCCCCCACCTCTTCCTGGCTGTTCACGAACATGCCACCGCCGGACACGAAGTCTGCGACGATGCGCAGGTCGACCTCGTCGCGGTCCCTGGGGCGGGCGCCCGCGTTGGCGAGCACCGAGTCCACGATCGACGCGGCGGGGAGCGCCACGAGCCCCTCGGGCCACGAGGGCCTCTCGGCGAGGACGACGATGTCCGGGGCGACGACCGGCGCCGCCGCGCCGAGCGCGTCCACGGCGATGTTGTCCTCGAGGTAGGCCGATCCCAGCGAGTTGGTGTCCACCATCGCGAGGCCCGACACCGTGTTCACGCCGTGTCGCATGTAGTTGCCGACGATGCTGACCCTGGGGGGCTCCGGCGTGATGCCCGAGCTCTCCCACTCCCTGAGGACGGGGCCGAGCCGGATCGCCCATTTCCCGGGGTTGTAGACGACGTTGTTGACGATCACCCCGGTCGCGAACCCTTTGTACCAGGGGTTTCGCTCGTTGTTGTGGGCGTAGAGGTTGCCGACGACGGTGACGTCGGTGCAGTAGTCGTGCACGAGGGTGCCCATCGAGTGCGAGCCCTTCTCGTGGACGGACTCGAGCAGCCCTTCGGCGATGATGTTGTTGCTGAGGGTGACGCGGCGCGACGTGCCTTCGGGGCCGTCGAAGCGGGGGCCCGAGACCGACAGGTTCTCGTCGACGCCCCACGCCACCGAGCAATGGTCGATCACGACGTTGTACGCCGAGGGCCCGTCCGTCGTGACGTCGGGCTCGAACCCCGACGCCGGCGCGGCCCCGGCGTCGCCCATCCGGAAGCGAAGGTGCTGGATCCGCACGTCGTGCGTGAGGATCCTCATTCCGCCGCGGATCAGCGTGATGCCCGGCGAAGGCGCGGTCTGGCCGGCGATCGTGACGAACGGCTCGGTGATATTGAGGCGCGCGCGGTCCAGGTCGATGATCCCGCCGACCTCGAACACGATGATGCGTGGCCCCGGCGTCTCCAGCGCCTCGCGCAGCGATCCCGGGCCATTGGCGTCGAGCGTGGTCACTTTGATCACCGCGGCCTCGTCGTCGACGGGCGCCGAGCCGCCTGAGCCGCCTGAGCCGCTGGTCGAGGAGACCGCGCCGCCTGCACCACCTGCGCCGCCTGCGCCGCTGGTTGAGGCCGAGCCGCCTGCACCACCTGCACCGCCTGAGCCGCCTGAGCCGCTGGTCGAAGTGGTTGAGCCGCCTGAGCCGCCTGAGCCGCTGGTCGAAGTGGTTGAGCCGCCTGAGCCGGTGGTCCCAGAAGCCGAACTACCGGCGCCGCTCGTCGCCGAGCCGCCTGGGCCGCCCGCCGCTCCTTCGTCGGGGCCGGAGGAGCATGCTGCCAGGATCATGAACATCGCGAGTGCGGCCGCGTCGGACGCCCTGCGGGTGCGTAGAAGTCGCTTGTACACGTATGTCTCCGTCATGGGTGCAGCCGCTGCTCCGGGAGCTCCGCCGGCGCAGGAGAGCTTCATTGGTCGATCTTGCCCACGCCCGCGCCGGCCATCACGATCGCCGGGACGTCCGCGCTGCTGTCCAGCGAGTACTCGTAATAGGTGCTCGGCTCGACGACGGGGCCGGCCACCTCGATCTCGTGATTGCAGTCGACGAGGGTGTTGTCTCGGGCGAGCATCCGGCCAGGGTCGTTGTCCTCGAAGAGCACCCGACCGGGGTTGTTGACGCTGAAGAAGTAGTTGCCCTCGGCGACCACCCCGGCGTTCCAGGTCGAGGCGATGCCGTAGCTGTTGTCGTTGTAATAGTTGTTGTAGACGTGCACGGGCTCGCCGAAGCGGACCCGCGGGTTGCGCTGGTCGGAGCGGTCAAAGAAATTGTGGTGGTAAGTGACGCGGAGCCGCCCGATGTCCTGAGGGGCGCCGAGCTCGTCATGCCCGAGCAGGCAGGTCTTCGTGTGATCGTGGAAGTGGTTCCAGGACACGGTGATGAGGTCCGAGCCCCGCTTGATGTCGAGGGCGCCGTCGCCGCCGTTCGAGAGGTCGCAGTGGTCGATCCAGATGTGGTGGGAGAACATCTGGATGTTGATGAGGTCGTCTGAAGCCCCGGTGATCTTGAGGTTGCGGACGATGATGTTATGCACCGCGTCCGGCGGGGGCGAGGTGATGGCGTCGTCCACCGGCAAGCCGATCTTGAGGCCGCCGCCGGTGAGCGTCGCGTCCGCGCCGAGGCCGATGATCGTCTTGTGGGACGTCACGTCGTGCATGCCGTCGGTGGTGCCGGTGGGCAGCGCGATCGTCCCGGCGACCTGGATGACGTGCGGCCCCGGGCGCGCGATGTAGTCGAGGAACTCCTCCGTCGTGGAGACCGTGACCACCGGGCCGCCCGCGCCGCCGGTGGTGGTCCTGATCCCATATCCCTCGACGGCCGCGAACCCGTCCGGCCCGTCCCCGAGCACAGGAGGGCCGCCGCCGGTCCCGCCGTGGCCACCCGAGGCTGCGCTGCCGCCGGAGGCCGCGCTGCTGCTGCCTGCGCCGCCGGAGGCCGCGCCGCTGCCGGCTGCGCCGCCGGAGGTCGCGCCGCTGCCCGCTGCGCCGCTCCCCGAGCTGCCCGCGCCAGGAGCGGCGCCGCCGGTTCCGCCCTGTCCGGCCGCCTCGTCGCTCGGCCCGGGTGAGCTCGCCGCGCCGGAGCAACCGGCAAGGACCGTGCAGCTGAGGACGAGGAACGAGAGAACAGCGGATTTCATGCGACGTATCCTTTCGAAGTGAAACACCCCGCCGGGCGCTCCAGGCGCCGAGATCGCGCGGGACAACAGCCGTCCGCCGCGCAGCTCACGGTCGCCGCGCTCGATTCACCGCGCGCCGCGGTGTGGCGCCGGCTCATGCGCCGTCAGGTCCGCGCGTGACGTGCGGCCGCCCGAGCCAGGCCGGAAACACGCCTCGTCGATGAGCAGAAACATAAGCAATGACGATGCCACCCGCTCGACCCAGCCAGCAGACCGCTGATTCCGGCCCGCGCGCGCGCCGCAGGGAGCCGCGCTGCGCTCGCGGCGTGGATGTCCTCGTCGCCGCGCGCCGGGGCGCCGCCCCGTCAACCGCAGGTTGACGCGATTGACGGCGCCGCGGCGCTGCGATGTCGATCGCAGCTCGCTCTGCAGGCGTGCGCGCGCGCCTCGAGGACAGCGCCGCACGCCGGCGTATCACCAGGCCAGAGGGCGTCGATCGCGGCCGCTCCCGCGCGAGCGCCCTGAAGAGCCCGGCGGCCGTTCCGGTGTGGTTTTGAGCGGCACACCGGTTGCTTTGGAGTTGCTCGGAGATTGCTTGGGCGTTGCCTGGGCCTTGCACGGGACAGACGAAGGCGAGCCGCGGAAGCCCGAACGCGCCGCCGCCGCAAAGCGCAGCCCGTCGATCTCCGATGTCTGCCGCCTCGACGGCGGACAGCGCGACGACACCAGCATCCCAATCGGGTCACAGGTGAATCGGAATGACGAGCTCAAGCCGCAACTCATGTCGGATCCTCGCGCTCCCGCTCGCGCTGCTGGCGCTCGGCCTCTCCGCGTGCGGCGGCGACGACGCCGCCCCTCACGCGACGGGCGGCGCCGGCGGCGCCGGGGGCTCGGCCCCGGCCGGCGCCGGCGCGACGTCCGGCGGCAGCACCTCGTCCGGCGGCGCCACCTCGTCCGGCGGCACGACCTCCGCCGGAACCGGCGGCGCCTCCAGCACGTCGACCGGCGGGCCCGGCGTCGATCCCCCGACGGATCCGCCGCCGCCCGCCCCCGAGGGCGGCCCGATCGGATTCGCGTCGCTGAACGGCGGGACGACCGGCGGTGAAGGCGGGATGGTGGTCACGGTCTCGGACGCGGAGTCGCTCCTGGAGGCCATGGCGGGCACCGAGCCGCGCGTCGTCCAGATCTCCGGGACCATCCAGCTCTCCGGCATGAACGATGTGGGCTCGAACAAGACCCTCCTCGGGCTCGGCGCCGACGCGAGGATCGTCGGCGGCGGGCTGTACCTGTACCGGGAGAAGAACGTCATCATCCGGAACATCACGTTCGAGGACGCGAGCGAGGACGCCATCGGCATCACCACCGAGACCACGAACGTCTGGATCGATCACTGCACATTCATGAACGGCGCCGACGGCCTCGTCGACATCGTGCGGGAGTCCTCGTACGTGACCCTGTCGTGGAACGTCTTCAGGAACCACCACAAGACGATCCTCATCGGCCACTCCGACGCGGCCTCGTCGGACGCAGGGTTCCTCAAGGTCACCCTCCACCACAACTGGTTCGACGCCACGCAGACGCGCCACCCGAGCGTCCGCTTCGGCCAGGTCCACGTGTTCAACAACTACTACCTGAACAACCTCTCCTACGGGGTCGCGTCCCGCATGGAGGCCGACGTCGTCGTGGAGGGGAACTACTTCTTGAACACGTGGTTCCCTTGCCGGGCCGGGTACGCGGACTCCGAGCCGGGCGACATCGTCGAGCGCGGCAACATCATCGAGACCAACATGCCGCCTCCGCCGTCGGAGGACCCGAACGATCCCCCGCCTCCCGCGACGCCGGTCTGCGAGACGCGCGGCGCCGCGTTCGACCCTGCCGCGGCGTACTCGTACGCCGCGGACCCGGCGGAGGACATCCCGGCGCTGGTCATGCGCTACGCCGGCGCCGGGCGGATCTGACGGCGCCTCACGCGCGGGGCGCCGCGCCCCGCGACGAGCCCCTCGCGCGCGGCGCGTCACCACGGCGCGCGGCGTGCGGCGTTGGCCAATTTCGGCGCGCGCCGCCGCCCGGACGCTGGACGGCGCCGCCGCCGGGGTATCCTTCGCGCCGATGCCCGAGTTCACGCCCTCCGAGGCCAAAGCGCTGTCCCAGTGCGTCGTCCGCTTCACCGACACGTTCCGCCGCGACGTGGCGGACGTCGTCCGGCAGCAGTTCCGGGGCTACGAGCCGTCGGAGGTGACCGAGCTGATCGGCCAGCTCAGCCTCCTCGGCCGCCAGCTGGAGCAGCGCCAGCCGCAGGTCCACATCCACGACGCGCAGGGCCCGCTGCTCAAGCGCATCCTGATCCAGCTCCGGCGCGACAGCGCGATGGCGATCGAGGAGCCGCTCCAGAAGGCCGTGAACGCCGACACCATCCGGCACCTCCGGCGCGAGGTCCACGCGCTGGAGCAGCTGATGGCCGCCCCCTGGTTCGCCGCCACGCCCGCGCTGCAGGTCCCGCAGCTGACGGACTACATGTCGATCCGGCACGCCGAGGCCGTGCTGCCGGAGGCGCCGCCGCTCCGGCCGCGCGAGTACGACGAGAAGTTCCACATCCTCGAGGCGCCCGGGCTCTTCCTGCCCGATCTCGCCCACTACCGGGCGCGCTGCGGGCTCCGCGGCGCGCCCATCGCCGTCGCGTTCATCGACATCGACGACTTCAAGGCGTTCAACAACCAGCACACCGAGACCGTGGTCGACCTCCACGTGCTCCCGCCGTTCATGGAGAGCATCGAGGCGCACGTCTTCGCGCACGGGCACGCGTACCGGTTCGGCGGCGACGAGTACATGGTCACGCTCCCCAACGCGACCCGCGCGGCGGCGGTCGACTTCCTGTGCGGCCTCCAGGCGCGCCTCGCGCGCCGCCGCTACCGCCGCATCGAGCGCTCGCCGACGATCTCCGTCGGGCTGTGCGTCGCCGACGTCGACTGCTTCCTCACCGACCGCGAGATCCAGGCGCGCGCCAACCTGGCCAAGAACCACGCCAAGGAGACCGAAAAGGGCCGCATCGCCACGTTCCACGGGGAGCTCTTCCGCCCCGAGGATCTGGTGCTCGTGTGAGCCCCGGCGCCCCCGCCGGGACCGACGGCGCGCCCGGCTCCGGCGCGCCCGGGGCGTCCTCGGGCGCGCCGCCCGCGCCGGGCGGGCTCGCGCTGCCGGAGCCGCTGTGGCGCGCGGTGCGCGCGGCCTACGGCGAGCCCGGGCGCGCGTACCACAACCTGGACCACGTGCGCGAGGTGCTCGCGCGCGTGGGCGAGGCCGGCCGCGACGTCGGCTGGCGCAGCCCGCGCGAGGTATTCCTCGCCGCGCTCTTCCACGACGCAGTCTACGAGCCCGGCCGCCACGACAACGAGGCGCGCAGCGCGGCGCTCGCGCGCGAGGCGGTGGCGCGCTGGCTGCCCGGCGAGGGGCTCGACGCCGCCCTCGTGGAGCGGCTCATCCTGCTCACCGCGCGCCACGGCGCGCTCGATCCGGCCGACGTGGGCGAGGACGAGGCCCTGTTCCTCGACTGCGACATGGCCATCCTCGGCAGCGACGCGGCCGCGTTCGACGCCTACGACCGCGGCATCGCCGCCGAATACGGCGCCCTGCCGCCCGAGGTGTACGCCGCCGGCCGGCGGCGCTTCTTCGAGCGGCTGCTCGCCGCCGAGCACATCTTCCTGTCGCCGTACTTCCGCGGCCGCCTCGAGGGGCACGCGCGCGACAACCTGCGCCGGAAGCTCGCGGACGCGCCGGCGGGCAGCGGGATCTGAAGATCGTCGCCGCGCGCCGCCGTACCGCCTCGGCGGGCGCGCCTGTCACGGGATATCCTCGCGGCCGTGAAGGAGATGACGCATGAAGTGTGAGCCCTGGATCCTGATCGCGCTCTCGGCTGCAGCCCTGGTCGCAGGCTGTGCCGAGGACGCGGAGCCTACCCCCGCCGCGCAGCCCTCGTCGTCGTGTGAGCCCCCCGACTCGGCGCTGGCCGAGCGCGACGCGGACGAGCTGTTCGCGGCGAACGAGGTCCTGCGCTTCGATTTCAACCTCCCGGAGGAGCGCTGGAGCGCGCTGAAGGAGAGCGCGAGCGACGAGGAGTACGTCGAGTCGGAGATCTGTTACCAGGGCAAGAGCCTGGGCGTCTCGGGCCTGCGCTTCAAGGGCGGCTCCGGCGCCCTCGACGAGTGCGTCGAGCAGGGCGAGGAGATCACCTGCCCGAAGCTCAGCATGAAGGTGAAGTTCGACGAGTACGTCGACGGGCAGCGCTTCTACGACCTGCGGCGGCTGAACTTCCACTCCATGACGCGCGACGACACCAAGCTCCGGGAGCGCCTCGCCTACGACCTTTACCGGGAGATGGGCGTCGCTGCCCCGAGGAGCGCGTGGGCGACGCTCTACGTCAACGGCGAGACCCTGGGGCTCTACGCCGTGGTCGAGGAGATCGACGGCCGCTTCGTGGACCACCATTTCCCCGACGCGCAGGACGGCCCCCTCTACAAGGAGGCCTGGCCGATCTCGACCGAGACGAGCTACTACGCGGAGCGCGTCGACGCGAACGAAGAGGAGGCCACCCACGCGGGCTTCGTCGCGTTCGCCGAGGCCCTCGCCGCCTCCGAGGGCCAGGCGCGCCTCGCCGCCCTGCTCCAGTGGACCGACGTCGCAGAGCTCGCGCGGTACATGGCCGTCGACGACGCGATCATGAACTTCGACGGCGTCACGAGCTTCTACGTCGACAAGGACGGCTCCGCGAGCAACCACAACTACTTCTTCTACGAGGAGCCGTCGTCGGGCACCTTCCGGTTGATCCCGTGGGATCTCGACAACACCCTGAACCTCGCCGCCTTCGAGAACTACGGCGAGGTGCCGCACTGGACGGAGGCGCCGGCGGACTGCTCCGCGGAGCTCCCGGTGTACATGGGCGACGAGGCGGTGCGCGCGCCGGGGTGCGACCCGCTGTTCAACGCCCTGAGCCACGACGCGGAGGGCTACCAGGCGGCGCTCGACGAGCTGCTCGCGGGCCCGTTCAGCGAGGCGCGGCTCCAGGCCGAGGTGAAGCGGTACGCCGATCTGATTCGCGCCGCCGTCGCGGCGGACCCGTACGGTCCGACCGCCGAGGCGTGGGAGCGGGCGGTCGAGCGCCTCGAGGGCGACATCCCGCTCATGCGCGCGCGCCTCGAGCGCTGACGAGCAGGGGCGCCCTCGAGGTCGCCGGGGGGGCGGCGCTCAGGGCGGTTGACAGGAGACCTCGTGGAGCGGGGCCTCTCCCCCTTCGCCGAGCATCACGTAATTCCACCCGCCGGGCAGCCACGCGATCGCCTCGCCCTGCTCCTCGGCGGCCGCGGGCAGCACGCACGGCGCGTCGGCGAGCGCCTGCGCCACGGTCTGATCCGGCGTCATCGGGTAGAAGAACACGTGCGAGGAGGTCCGCAGCAGCACGCCGCTGCCGTCCGGGCGCACGTCGCCGGCCGTGAAGCTCGCCCCCCCGGCCGGCGGCTGGATCGACCCGGCCTCGGCCAGCGTCGCCGTCGCGCCGGCCGCGGGCAGCGCCGCGAGCTCGTAGACCCACGCGGTATCCTTCTTGTTCTTCTCCTTCGTCACCACCGTGAGCGCCCCGGTGACGGGGTGGACGAGCAGCGTCTCGGCGTCGTGGCTCCCGTCGGGGTACACGAGCGAGAACCTCTCCGCGGTCTGCGCGCCTGTCCCTCCGCCGAGCTCGTCCGGCTCCTCAACGCGGTAGATCTCGTAGCGGTCACGCTCGCCCTCATTGTCGCCGATGTCGGCGAAGTACAGGCAGCTGCCCCCGCCGCCGCACGGGCCGCGCGCCACGTCCTCCCAGTCGACCGCGGTCGCGCCGGCGACCTCGATCTCGGCCCGCGGCGTGCCGTCGAGCCCCAGCGCGAAGAAGCGGGCGCCGTCGCCGGAGTCGTTGTGCACATAGAGCACGTCCGGGTGCGTCCCGCTGGCGACCACACCGGAGCACTCGTCGATGCCGCCCCGCGGGAGCGCGCCGGCCAACCGCGCCGCGTCGCACCGGGGACAGCCCGAGGTCCGCGCCTCCGGCGGCTCCGAGCCCTCACACGCCGGGAGGAGCAGCGCGATCGCGAGCCCGAGCCGCGCCGCGCGCGGCGGAAACGTGTTCGCTGCAACCTTGCGATTCAGGTGCACCTGCCGCACGACCGGCCGCGACCCGCGTTCAGAACGCCGCGATTTCTCGGGTGGTAGCGGAATTTTCAATGTGAGTACCGAAGGGCTTTTTGTCATTAGGACCTCGGAATTGTGATAACTTAGCAACACGCGGCGTCGAGCTGCGCGATGGGCTTGACATCGGAATCGTGGGAGGGCGGAAGCCTGGAAGTCATCGAACGATACGAGTTCAAGTACCTGGTCCCGGAGCGGCTTGTTCCGTCGATCCGGACCGCGGTGTTGCCGATCTGCCGGCGTGACCGGTACGCGGGCCCCGACGGCTCGTACCGGATCCGCTCGCTGTACTTCGACACGCGCGAGCTCCATCTCTTCTGGGCCACCGAGCGCGAGGCGAAGGACCGCTTCAAGCTGCGGGCGCGCAGTTATCCCGGCAAGAGCAGCCCGGTCTTCCTCGAGGTGAAGCGGCGTTATCTGGACGTGATCATCAAGACGCGCGCCGCGGTGCCGGCGGCGGACTGGGAGGATCTCCTGCTGCGCGGCGGCGCCGCCGCGCTGGCGCGGCTGCCGCCGGCCGCGCAGAAGGGGGCGGAGCGGTTCCTCGCCGCGTACAAGCGCCACCACCTGCAGCCCACGTTGCTCGTCGACTACGATCGCGAGGCGTACGAGAGCACCCTCGACAAGTACGCGCGCGTGACCTTCGACAGGAAGGTCGTCTGCCGGCAGACGGAGACGCTGGACCTCGACCCGCCGCCCGGCCGGTGGCGCTCGGTCGACCACCCCGCGCAGACCAAGACCCACGAGCCGATCTGCGTGCTCGAGCTCAAGTTCGAGCGCAGGCCGCCGGCGTGGATGGTGGCGCTCGTGCGGCGCCTCGACCTCGTCCGGTACTCGTTCTCGAAGTACTGCTACGGCGTCACCGCGCAGCTGACGCTCCCGGAGGCGCGCGCGGCCCGCGTCGTGGGAGGGCTGCACCCGTGATGGAGTGGCTGGCCGAGCTCTCGCACGGCGAGTCGGTGGAGTGGCGCAGGGCGCTCATCTCCCTGCTCATCGCCTTCGGGCTCACGCAGGGCATCGCCGGCGTCTACATGCTCACGTTCCGCGGGCTCTCGTACTCCCGGACCGTCGTCCAGAGCATGGCGATGGGCAGCATCATCACGTGCATGCTGATGCTCGCGGTCGGGAACAACATCGCGGCCGGCATCGGGATCGCGGGGGGCATCACGGCGATCCGGTTCCGCACCACGATGCGCGATCCGCGCGACGTCGTGTTCGTCTTCGCGTCGCTCGCCGTCGGGATGGCGAGCGGCGCGCAGGCCTACGGCGTGGCGATCGCCGGGTCGGCGATGTTCGCGGGCGCGTCGCTCCTGCTCCACGCCACCGGCTACGGCTCGCGCCGGCAGCCCGACGGCCTGCTCCGGTTCATCGCGCCGGCCGGCCAGGCGGGCGCGGACGTCGCCGGGGCGATCGCGGCCATCCTCCGCGAGCACTGCCGCACCTTCTCGCTCGTGACCCTGCGCGAGGCCGCGCAGGGCACCGTGATGGAGCACGCCTACCAGATCAGCGTGCGCCACCCCGACCTGCGGAGCCGCCTCGTGGCGAGCCTGCAGGGAGTGCCCGGGGTGGAGGACGTGAGCCTCATGCTCCAGGAGCCGACGCTGGACCTCTAGTGAACTTCCTCGGTCGAACCCGCTACGCGCTCTCAAGCGCCGCCCCCGTGCTGACGATGTTGGCCACGCTCGGCCTCGCGGCGTGGCTGTACTTCTCCGAGGGGCCGAGCGGCCGGATCCTCGGCTTCGCGGAGGCGGAGATGGAGCTGGTCGCCGCGGTCGAGATCGGGCGGGTGGCCTCGATCCAGGTCGAGGTCGGCGCCGAGGTGGCCCCGGGGCAGGTCGTCGCCGTGCTCGACAGCGCGGCGATCGACGCGGAGCTCAAGGTGGCGCGGGCCGAGGAGGCGCGCCTCCTGGCGCTCATCCCCGCGGAGCAGGCGCGGCTCGAGGAGGAGATCCAGATGGGCCTCGAGTCGCTGCAGCGCGAGCTCGCGCACCAGCGCGAGGAGCAGCGCCGCATCGCCGCCGAGGGCGAGGCGCTCACGAGCGAGATCTCCCGGATGAAGCGGCTCGTCGAGGACAAGCAGGCGAGCCTCGACGACCTGAGCCCGCTCGACCTGCAGCGGGCGAGCGTCGAGGCGCTCGCCGGCGAGAAGCCGCGCACCCTGGAGCTCCTGCGCGCGCAGATCGCGGCGGCCGAGGAGCGCCGCAAGAAGATCCGCGAGCGGGCGGGCCCAGAGACGGGCCAGATCGAGGCGGATCTCGCCGTGACCCGGCAGGAGATCGAGCACCTCGAGCTCCGGCGCGCCCAGCAGACGCTGCGCGCCACGCGCGCCGGGCGCGTCTCGACGATCTACAAGCGGTCGGGCGACGTCGCTGCGCCCGGCGATCCGATCGTCGACATCGCGAGCACGCGCGGGCGGATCGTCGCCTGCGTGCCGGAGCGCTCGGCGGTCGACCTCCAGGTGGGCGACACCGCGAAGCTCTGGGTGCGCGGCCGGTCGGGGGCGCCGCTCACGGGCAGGACCGCCGGGCTCGGGCCGCTCGTGCTCGAGCTGCCGATCCGCTGCCGCACCTTGCCGAGCGTGCCCGTGTGGGGCCGGCTCGCGACGATCGAGCTCGATCACCCGTTCGCGCTGCTCGCCGGCCAGGCGTTCGACGTCGCCTTCTCGCGCTCGCCGGCCTCGCTCACGGCGCTGACCGCGCCCGCGGCGCCGGCCTCGCCCGCGGCGTCGGCGCCGGCCGCGGCCGCCGCGCCGCCGCGCGCCGGTGCCGCCGACGGGGTTCCCATGGCGGTCCCCCCGGCGCTGCGCGCGCGGACGCGCTTCGAGCCGTCCGGGATCCTGCCCCGCGCCGCCGAGGCGCGGTACGTGGTCGTCAGCGACGACACGGGCCACGGCGCCGGCGAGGGCGCGCCCTGGCTGTTCGCCATGTCCGCGACGGGCGCCGTCGACCCGGAGCCGCTGCCGGTGAGCGGCGTGTCCGAGCTCAACGACATCGAGTCGATCGCGGCGGGCGACGGCGGCGAGGTGTACCTGCTCTCGTCGCAGGGCTACAGCGCGAAGGGCAAGCGCAAGGCGTCGCGCACCGCGCTGCTCCGGGTGAAGCCGGACGGCCGGGGCTTCCGCGTCGACGCCGAGGTCCACCTCGCGGAGCTGCTCGACGCCGCCGGCCCCGCGGCCCTCTCGGCGCTCGGGCTCCCGGGCGGCACGCGCCCGCTCGAGATCGAGGGCATGGCCTACCGCGACGGCGCGCTCTACTTCGGGCTCAAGGCGCCGCTCGACGCGGACGGCAACGCGCTGATCTGGAGGCTCGACGCGCCGCGCGCGCTCTTCGACGCGCGGAAGCTCGAGGGCGCCGGGCTCTCGCTCTGGGCCCGGGCGCGCGTCGACGTCGAGCTCGCCGGCGGGCCCGCGCCGGGGGGCATCTCCGATCTGTGTTTCCTCCCGGACGGCTCGCTCGCGATCGCGTCGACGCCGTCCACGGCCGACGGCGCCGCGGGGGCGCTCTTTCGCGTCGAGCGGCCCGGGCCCGGCGCGCTCGCGCCGCGCCTCGTGCGGCGCTTCCCGGGCCAGAAGCCGGAGGGGATCGCGCCCTCGCTGTCGCCCGGCAAGCTGATGGTGGTGTTCGACGCCGGCGCCGACGTCCCGTCCTTCCTGGAGCTGCCTTGGCAGGGCTGAGCGGCGCGCGGGGGCTCCAGGTGCTGTCGTCCGTCGCGTGCCTCGCGCTCGCGGCCTGCGGTCCCCCGCCGCGCCTCGCGGCGGGGGACCGCGCGGTCGCGCTGTACCGCGAGGGGCGCGTGGACGCCGCCGCGCGCGCGCGGGCGCCCCTCGCGGCGCGGCCCGGCGCCGCCCCGAGCGAGCTCCGCGTGGACGAGGCGGTGGCCATGGCCAAGCGGCAGAGCGGCGCGCTCGCGGCGATGAACGCGCGCGCCGACACGGCGGACGCGCAGGCCGAGGCCGAGGGGGCGAGCGTCTACCGCGATCCGGAGATCCGCGTCTCGCAGCTGCGCCTCGACCAGGTGCTCGACGGCGCGCCGCGCCTCGCGACCGGCGTGCGCGTGCGCCCGCCCCGGCCCGGCGAGGCCGCGGCGACCGAGGCGGCCGCGCGCGCCGAGGCGGCGGTCGCGCGCGCCGAGGCCCGGGCCGTCGAGGTCGAGATCGAGGCCGAGGTGCGCTGGCTCTTCGACGACGTCCTGCTGATCGACGCCGAGATCGCGGCGCACGAGGCGGTGGCCTCGGCGCGCCGCCGCCTCGCGGACCAGCAGAAGGCCCAGCTCGACGCCTCGCAGACGACCGCGATCGAGGAGGCGATGGCGGCGCTGTCGGCCGTCGAGGCGGAGGCGGGCGCCGCGGAGCAGCGGGAGCGCCGCAAGGTCGCGCTCGCGGCGCTGCTCGAGCGCGTCGGGCTCGACCCCGCCGCGCCGGTGCGCCTCGTCGGCGATCCGGCCGCGGCGCTGGAGCGCGTCGCCCTGCCGGCCGAGGACGCGCTGATCGAGGCCGCGCTGCGGCGCCGCCCGGAGATCGAGATCGCCGCCGCCGGGCTCGACGCCGCGGCCGCGAAGGGCGACATCGCGCGCGGGCAGCGCTGGCCCTGGCTGTCGTTCCTCGAGGTCGGCTACGAGTTCTCGCCCGCCACGCGCGACCCGCTGGGCTGGACCTTCGAGGCCGGGATCGAGGTGCCGCTCTTCAACCTGCACGCGTTCGGGAAGGCCGCCGCCGCCGCGGACGCGGAGGCCGTCGAGGCGCGGCGCGCGTTCGCCGGCGAGGTCCAGCGGATCGCGCAGGAGGTGCGCGATCGGCTCCGCGAGGTGCGCGCGGCGGAGGCCGTGCTCGAGTCGTTCCGGGCGCGCGCGCTCCCCGTCGCCGAGCGCGCCGGCGTCGAGATCGCGCGCTCGCTCGAGAGCCGCCAGATCCACCGGCTCGACGCGCTGGATCTCGACGAGCGCCGCGCCGCCTCGCAGCTGAAGCTCCTCAAGGTCGCGCGCGCTTACCGGACCGCGCTGGCCGAGCTCCGCAGCGCGGTCGGCGGCCGGCTGGACACGCGCTGATCGGTCGCCCCGCCGTGGGCGCCCGGCCCCGAGAACTTGGAGCTCCCGTCCATCGCGGATAGTGTCCTCTCGCTCGCCTCGCGAGAGCGCGCCATGGAGCTCGTCAATGTCACCCCCGTGCCCGCGAGGCTGTTCGTCGCCCGGCTGCTCGGCGGCGCGCACCGCGCCGGGATGATCGTGGCCAAGGCGACGTTCCGGGTGACGCCGCAGGGCCCGGCGCTCGACACGCAGGATCCCGTCCCGATCCTCGCCGAGGACCACGAGACCGAGCTCGGCCTGCTCCCCCGCGACGACCTGCCCCGCCGCGACGAAGCGTTCGAGGTGGCCCTGCTCGGCGCCGCCTACGCGCCGCGCGGCCGCCCGGTCCAGCAGATGACCGTCGGCCTGTCCGTGGGCGGCGAGCGCCGCGAGCTCGCGATCTCCGGCGATCGGCGCTGGGAGGGCCGCGAGGGCGAGCGGCGGATCGGCCCCGCCGCGCCCTTCACGCGCATGCCGCTCACGTACGAGCGCGCCTTCGGGGGGCGCGCCGACGTCGAGATCGACCGCGAGGCCTTCGTCGAGGTCTCGGATCTCCGCAACCCGCGCGGGCGCGGCTTCGACCCAGGCCCGCCGGCGCGGGGCCTCGCCGAGATGCTCCGCGCGCCCGAGGGGTACCCGCGCTACGACGAAGAGCGCCTCCTGCCCAACGTGGAGGACCCCGCGGCGCCGATCCGCGCCTGGGACGACGCGCCCGACCCCGCCTCCTGGGCCCCGTTGCCCATGGAGTCCGCGCTCCACGCCGCGCGCTCGGTGCGGCCTCCCGACCCGCAGGATCCGGTCGAGCCGGGGAAGATGCCGCCGATGGAGATCCACGAGGCGGTCTTCCACCGGGCGCACCCGACGTGGATCGTCTCCCGCCCGGAGCCCGGGAGCGTGGTGACGATGAGCGGCCTCACCCCGGATCGCGAGGTCGTCTCCTTCCGGCTCCCCGCGCTGCAGGTCGTCGTCGACTACGTCGCCGGGACCCGCGCCGGGACGCGGGAGCTCACCCCGCAGCTCCTCCTGCTCTTGCCGGAGGAGGAGCGCTTCTACCTCGTGTTCCGGCACGCGTTCATGTTCGAGTACCCGAGCGCGGAGCGCTCGATGCGCCTGCGCCTCGTGGACGGCGGTGCCTTCGCCCCGGAGAGGAGCTGATCGATGAGCATGCCCGTCCCCGTCTGCCGCTCGGCGGACGTCAGCGTCGGCTACTCGACGCACCTCTACCATCCGATCCCGCCCCCGCCCACGCCGCCCGTGCCCACGTACGCGATCGAGATCGTGGTCCCGCAGTCGTGGCCGCCGGGCGTGGGCCTCGGCTCGGTGAAGAAGACGAGCAGCGTGCTCTGCGGGGGCCTCGCGCTCATGCTGGCAGGGCACGACTGCGGCAAGCTCATCCCGCAGATCACGATCCCGATCAACAACGCGCTGCTCCCCACCTTCCTCCCGACGTCGAAGCGGAAGGTCATCGTCACCTGCTTCTCCGTGCGCATGAACGGCTTCCCGGCGGCCTGCATGAGCCTCCGGCCCCCGCTGCCGTCGCTCTCCTGCGGCCAGCCGATGTCGATGCCGCTCTCGCTGACGGTGACGAACCTCTACCTCAACGTCTTCGTCGGCGTGTCGGGCGCCGATCTCGTCGGCGCGCTGATCGCCACGGCCGGGACGATGGTCATCGACTACCTGTTCTTCAAGCCGCCCGGCGTGAACCTCACCCCGGGAGAGGAGTGGATGAAGGCGGCGCTCGGGACGGCGGTCGGGCTCGGGGCCAGCGTCGCGCAGCACCTCATCGATCCGCGTTATCCGGTCAAGGGCGAGTTCGGGTTCAAGGCCCTCGGCGCGGAGTGGAAGGTGGGTATCTCCTGCCTGTCCACGGACACGAAGAACAACCCCTCTCAGGTGAGCGTCGGCGCCGAGTTCACCCTCGCCGAGCACAAGGGGACCGGGAGCTCGCTCAAGCTGTCGGAGTCGAGGTCGTACACGTGGGACGCCGGCGGCGACGCCACCAAGGAAGGCGACAAACACACGATCGGCGTGGCGCTCGCGACCCCGGTGGTGGGCTCGCAGGCCTCGGTCACCGAGGAGCACCACCCCGGGGCGCCTCCCGCGCAGCAGGACAAGTACTCGGGCTCCGGCTCCGTCACCACCGCGGTGAACTCGGGATCTGCGCAGGTCGATTACACCCCCGGCGCGGCCGAGGGCGAGCGGTGGTCGGGCCGCGCCGACGCCTCCGAGAACATCCACAAGGGCCTGCACAAGAAGAGCACGGTGTACAATCCGGATGGGAGCACGACGACCACGGCCACGGACTCGGGCCCGGACGGGAGCGTGGTCCAGACGGTGACCACCGAGGCGAAGGACGGCAGCTCCACGATGACGACGGTGAGCACGGACGGCCGCGGCAACCCCGTGCCTCCCGGGAAGAACACGGGATCGACCGGCGCCTGGGGGCCGCTCTTGTGAGCGCGCCCCGCGCCCCCCTGCGGGAGACGTACGACGCCCTGCTCGACCTCTTCCCCTGGGAGGGTGGGCGCCCGGCCGCGTACGTGCTCGTGAAGCAGACGTACACGATCGCCGGCGAGACATGCGCGCTCGCGCCGCCCCGGCCGCTCTTCCACGACCTCCGCGACGAGACGCTGACGCCCCGGCTCCGCCCCGGCACGGACTACTGGCCTCACAAACAGGCGACCGACTTCGTGGTCCGCGGCGCCGCGTGCGCCCCCGGGGGCAAGCCCGTCACCGCGATGACCGTGTCCGCGAGCCTCGGCGGCGCGTCGAAGCGGATCGCCGTCTTCGGCCGCCGGGCGATCCGCTGGACCGCCGCGGGCGCGCCGGCCATCGGGGAGCCGGAGCCGTTCACCCGCGTGCCGATCACCTACGAGAACGCCTATGGCGGCGTCGACGCCCGGGTGCGGCCGAGAGGCGAGGTGAGCCCGCCGCAGGCCGCGATGGCCGCGATGCAGATCGATCACCCGGGCATGTATCCCCGCAATCCGTACGGCAAGGGCTACCTCGTCCTGACCGAGCCGCTCCCGGGCGCCGAGATGCCCAACCTCGAGGACCCGGCCGATCTGCTCACGCCCGAGCGCCTCGCCTCCGGTGATCCCGCGCGGTGGTACGAGCGCCCGCTCCCGGCCTGCTTCGACTGGGTGCCGGCGATGACCTTCCCGCGATACCACTTCTTCGGCCCCCGGGTCGACCCGTGGTTCCCGGCGCCCGACGACGCGCGTTTGCCCGAGGTGCGCCTCGGCATGCTCCCGGCGGGGCACCGGTCGGGGCGCCCGGCCGGCGTCGCGCCGCGCTTCTTCCAGGAGGCGCCGCCCGGGTTCGTGCTCGACGACCTGCGCGGGGACGAGCCCGTGCGGATCGAGGGGATGCACCCCGAGCGCGAGGCGATAACGTTCCGGCTCCCGGGCCCGCCGCCGGCCGTGGCGTTCTCGATCGAGGGGCGCCGCACCGCGGTGCCCGTGCGGACCCACAGCGTGGTCGTCGAGCCCGAGGCCGGGGAGCTCTGCGTGCTCTACGCGGCCACCGTCGAGCTCCCGCGCCCGTTTCTTGCTGGGGTGCACAAATACATTCCCATCGAAGTGTCGATCGGCAACGATCGCCCGATCGCCTACGAGCCGCCGCCGACCGTGCGCGACCAGCTCGCGGCGGCGGGCGCCCGGGCTCGACCCGCGGCGACGCAGCCCGCCGCGCCCCCTCCGGGCGGCGCACCGAGGAGGTGAGTGATGCAGCAGAGATCCGAGCCAAGCACCGCCGTGTTCGAGGAGCCGTCCCCCATCGACGATCTCGTCGACGCGCCGCCGCCGCTGGCCCAGGGCGCCGGCGCGCTCGGCGCGGCCGTGCCTGGCGCCGGGGAGGTGCTCGTGGGCGAGTGCGTCGACGCGCGGCACCCGAGCCTCGCCGGCCGCGTGCTCGTCCGCTGGGACGGCGCCTCTGGCCCGCAGGAGCGGTGGCTGCCCACCCTCCACGGCCTCGCCGTCCGCGCGCGGGATCACGTGCTGATCACCCGGCCCTCGAACTGGCCGGAGCCGATCGTGACCGGCGTCGTCGACGGCTTCGCGTTGCGCCCGGAGGTCCCGCCCGCCGAGGCGGCGCGGATCGCGCTCGAGCCCGATGAGGTCGTCCGCATCACCTCCGCGGCCGGGACACCGCTCGTCGAGGTCGCCTCGTCGGACGCGGGGCCGGTGGTCCGCCTGCTCACGGCCGACGTGAGCCTGGAGCTCCCGGGCGATCTCCGCCTCCGCGCGAGGAGCATCGATCTCACCGCGACGCAGGGAGAAGTGAAGATCAAGGCGAGCGACGATGTGGTCGTCCAGGGGGAGACGATCAACCTGAACTGACGGGCGCGCGGCGCGGCGACGCGCGCCGGCCGCGGCCGGCCGCGGCGCTCGAGGGAACCACCGAGGAGAGGATCAGCGCATGGCCAAGGATTACGCGTTTGCCTGGGAGGGGGCCAATCACCCGGACGGGCCCTGGCACCACCTCCGCGTGGTCGAGTTCCGCGGCAGGGAGGCGATGAGCGAGCTCTACGCGTTCGAGATCGAGCTCCTGCGCCTCCCCGACGCGCCGGACGTCGACGTCGCCGATCTCGTGGGCCGCGCCGCCGCGCTGCGGATCGAGACGAGCACGACCCCGGCCTCGCGCGTCGTGCACGGGATCATCGCGTCGGCCGAGGAGCTCGGGGAGCTCCACGAGGGCACGCGTTACCGCGTCGCGCTGGCGCCCCCGCTGCTCCGCGCCACGATGATGAAGAAGAGCATCATCTACCTGGAGAAGACGCTCCAGCAGATCGTCGAGCAGGTCCTCTCGCGCGCGTCGTGGGGCGCGGGCCTCGAGCCTTCGTCGGGGGACGGCGAGCAGGACGGCGGCGACCTCGGCCGCTTCCAGCCCGCGCGCCAGACGTTCGCGTGGCGCGTCGTGGACATGAGCCGCATCGCCGACCCGGAGGCGCGCCCGTACTGCGTGCAGTACGAGGAGAGCGACTTCGCGTTCGTCTCGCGCCTGCTCGAGGAAGAGGGCATCTCGTACCACTTCGAGCACACGGCGGGCGAGTGCACCCTCGTCCTGTCGGACTTCGACGGCGGGCGCGCGCTCATCGACCCGACGAGCCCGCTCGGGCCGGGCATCCTCGGGCGCGAGGTGCGCGACGTGCGCGTCGGCGCCCGCGTGCGGCCGAAGTCGGCCTCGCTCAACGATTACAGCTGGCGCCGGCCGCAGCTCGACCTCGTCGCCGTCTCCCCCGCGGGCGTCACCGACTTCCAGACGCACGAGCACCCCGGGCGCTACGAGCACTCGAAGGAGCTCGGGGAGCGGCTCGCGGAGAAGCGGCAGCAGCGCCTCGACACCGAGCGCGAGTGGGCGGCGGCGAGCGCGTCGTGCCGGCTGCTCGGCGCGGGCTCGGTCTTCCAGCTGGATCACTCGAATTCGAAGTGGAGCGGCCGTTACCTCGTCACCGCGATCGAGCACGTCGGCCACGAGCGGGAGAGCTTCGCGGCGAGGGGGGCCGAGGAGGAGCCGTACGCGGCCCACTTCGAGGCGATCCGCTGCGGCGCGAAGGGGCAGGACGGCGACTCGAACTTCCGGCCGGAGCGGCGGACGCCGCGGCCGCGGATCGTGGGCAGCCAGACGGCGGTCGTGACCGCGGATCCGTCGTCCGCCGGCGCGGAGATCCACCTCGGCGGGCCGGAGGACATCGGCTGCGTCCGGCTCAAGTTCCACTGGGACCTCGACAGCGGCCGGCTCGAGAAGGAGCCGAGCTCCTGCTGGGTGCGGGTGAGCCAGCTCTTCGCCGGCGCGGCGGGGCACGGCGCGCTCTGGCACCCGCGGGTCGGCAACGAGGTGATCGTCGACTTCCTCGACGGGGATCCGGATCGCCCCATCGTGACGGGCCGCGTGTACAACGGCGCGAACCTGCCCCCGGAGAACCCGACGCGGCGCCCGACGTACAGCGCGATCAAGAGCTACACGAGCCCGTTCGACGGCAACTTCAACATGCTCGCGTTCGAGGACGCGGCGGGCAAGGAGCAGATCGTCCTGCACGCGGCGCGGGACCTCGACGAGACGGTGAAGCGCAACGCGTCGCGCGCGGTGGGCGTCGACGACGCGACCCAGGTGGGCGGGAACCAGTCGGTGCAGGTCACGGGATCGCAGTCGACGAGCGCCGGCTCGGTGTCGGTGAGCTCCGGATCGACGGTGATGATCACCGCGGCCTCCGACCTCTCGGCCATCGCGCAGGGCGGCCTGCTCACCGCGTCGGCCGGCACGAACCTCATCGCGTCGGCCGGGACCAACGTCGTCGTGGGCGCGGGGTCGGAGGCGCAGGTGGTCGGCGGGAGCAGGGTCACGGTGGGCGCGCCGGTCGTGGACGTGAACGGCGCGGGCAATGTCAACGTGGACGCCCCGTGGATCGACATCAAGGGCGGCGCCAAGGTCCGCGCCGGCGCGGCGATCGTGGAGGTGAACGGCGTGACGGTGCTGATCAACGGCAGCGGGTCGATCGCGATCACGGGCGGCACCGTGACCGTCTCCGGCACCACGGTGAACGTGAAGGGCAGCGGCACCGTGAACGTGAACGGCGGCGTGGTGAACCTCAACTGCTGAACGAAGGCCGCGCGGGCGCGCCGTGAACCGAGAGGATGGGATGACCGGAGGGGCGAGCGAGCCGTTCGAGCAGGCGGAGACGCGCGGGGGGCTCACCCTCGAGCGTTACGCCGAGATCATGGCCCATGTGCGGCACTTCCCGCGGAGCCGGTCGACGGAGGTGCTGAGGCGGCTCGGCCTGACCGAGGCGCGCTGGGAGGATGCCGTCCTGGCGTGGACCGACGCCCTCGCCGCGGAGAGCGCGCTCGAGGAAGAGGCGCTGTCGCGGCGCTTCGGCGCCACGTTCGTCGCGGCGGCCGCGCGGCTGAAGAAGGAGCAGCCGGCGCTGCCCAGCCTCGGTCCGCTGCCCGAGGAGCTCGCGCCGGCGCCCCCGCCGGCCGCCGGGGCGGACGCCGCCGGAGGCGAACGCGGCGGCGAGGAAGAGCGCGAGGCGCCCGCGACGGCTGCTCCCGCGCCCGCCGCGCCGCGGATCGAGATGCCGAGTTACGCGATCGCGGCGGCGCAGTCGCCGATGGCCGCCGCAGCGCCGGCTGTCGCCGTGCCGCCAGCGATCGTGCCGCCGGCGGTCGTGCCGCCGGCGGTCGTGCCGCCAGCAGTCGTGCCGCCGGCGGTCGTGCCACCAGCGGTCGTGCCGCCAGCGGTCGTACGCCCGCCGGTCGACCCCTCCGTCGTGCCCGTGGGGATGCGGCAGTTCAGCAGCATCCAGCAGACGCATCCTGTAGCCGACGCGGGGAAAGGCGCGGCGCTCCCCTTCGAACCCCCGAGCCCCGGAGCGCCACCTCCTCCCGCCGAGCGCGCGCCGCCGCCACCCGCGGAGGCCGCGGCCGCGCCGAGGAGGGCCGCGCCGGCGGGGCGCGAGACCGAGGACATCTCCTCCGTGATGGCGAACCTGCGCCAGCAAGGGACCGTGCTTCCGTTCGCGCAGCCAGCAAAGCCGGCGCAGGCTCCCCGGGCGCCCGAGCCGGCGCGCCCTGCGCAGGGCCCGCCGGCGGTCGCGCCCTCAGGTGCCGCGGGGCCGAGCTCACCGACGCTCTCGCTCGAGCAGTATGCCTCGCTCTGTGTCGAGCTGAGCCTCCATCCCGGGAGGACGGATGAGACGCTCAAACGTTACCGGATCACCGAGGAGCAGCGAGCGAGGCTCGACGCCTACTGGCAGGCGCGGATCGCGGGCGATCCGGGCGTCGCGAGCGCGTGGAAGCGCGCTTATGTCTTCTACCGAGACTGGCTGCTCAAGCGATGATGGGCCGCTCCGCACGCCGGGGTTGACGGCTCAAGAGGCCTCCTCGACACGCTCTTCGCCCTGCTGTGTGGATGCGCCCGTGGGCCACAGTTCGATTCGTCGGGTTCCGCGGTACGGTGCCTGCCCGTCAGAACCGCCCGCCCACGCTGGCGCCGAGCGGCCCGATGGACACGTGCACCGAGGGCTCCGCCGCCGGCACGCGGTCCGAGGGCGCCGTGAAGAACAGGACCGCGCCGCCGGCGAGCGCGAGCCCCGCGCCGACGAAGGCGATCGTCGAGACGAGCGCCGCGTCGAGGCTCTGCTGGCGCAGGCGGAGCCCCTCCGGATCGCAGGCGTCCTGCGCGTCGCAGTGGCCGTCGTTCGACGCGTCGCGCTTCGCCATGGCGCGCACGCCGAAGCCCCCGCCCACGGCTGCGGCCGCGAGGCCCGCGCCGGCCACCACGACGCCCACGAGCCGCCGCGTCGACCCGGGCGCGGCGGCGGCCGGAGCGGATCCCGCGGGGCGCGGCGGCGCGAGGGGCGGCGCGGCGGAGTCGGGCGTGGGCGCCCCGGGTGCGTCCGCGAGCGGCGGCACGTCGACGGCGACGGTCTCGCCCGGCGCGCTCGCGTCGACCTCGCGGCGCCAGGGTTTCTTGCCCGGCGCCGTCACCACGACGGTATGCCGTCCCGGGTCCACCGGCACCGCGGCGCCCCATTGCGGCGCGCCGACCACCGAGCCGTCGCGCTCGACGTGCAGGTCCGGCACGGCGCGCAGCGCGTCCGGGACCCGGATGGTCAGGCGCACGAGCGACGGCGCGATGCGCTCGGCGCGATCGCGCGCGTACTTGGCGCGCGCGCTCTGCCCCGCCACCTCGGCCAGGTCCCCGACCTGCAGATAGAGCGTCCACGCGCTCGCCGTGCGGCCGATCGCCTCGAGGCACTCCGCCAGGTAGTATTGCGTCCCGATCGAGGGATCGAGCCGCTGGCTCTCCTCGAGCTTGGGGCACGCCTCGGCGTGGTTGCCCGCCGCGGTGAGCGCGCGCGCCTCGTCGAAGATCGCCTGCGCGGCCGCCTGATCCTGGGCCGATACCGGCTGCGCCGCGGCCGGCGCGGCCGCGAGCGCACCTGCCGCCACGAGGGCCGCGATCCCTGATGGCACGGGCCACCAGGTTGCCGTCCGTGGCGTCATTTTCTCCTCCCACCGAAGGGATTCTCGGGCGACTCGGCCGGCGCGCGCGGCGTCGCAGCGGTGCCGGGAACCGTCGTCCGGCGCTCGCCCGTCGCGGCGGGCGCGCGCGGCGTGGCAGCGGTCTGCCGCGGCGCAGTGCGGGCGCTGGGGGCGGCCGGCGCAGCTGCGCTCGGTGCGGCCAGCGCGGCCGACGCGGCCGGGCTCGTAGCGGCCGGCATGTCCGGGCTCGGCGCAGCCGGGTTCGGCGTGGCCGGCGTGCCCGGGCTCGGTGCCACGGACGCGCTCGGCTCCGCCGTGGGCGCGGGATCCGGCGCGGCCGGCGCTGGCTCGATGGCCGCCGGGGCGGCGCTCGGCGGGGCGGTCGTCTCGGGCGTGGACGGGGCGCCGCGAGCCCAGAGCGCGAGCCCTGCCGCCGCGGCGAGCGCCGTCGCGGCGAGCGCCGCCACGACGGGCCCGGGCCTGCGCGCCGAGTCCCCGGCGTCCGTGGTCGGGCTCGGGGTCGCGTCCGGGGGTGGCGTCCCGCTCGGCCGCGGAACCGGCGCGTTCAGCAGCGACAAGGTGCGGTTCGGCCCGTCGGTCGCGACCGCTGCCTGCGGCGTCGCCGCGGCCGGCGCGAGCCCCGGCGTCGCGTCCCGCGGCGGCCTCTCCCGCGCGGCCGGCAGCGCAACAGTCTGCGCGCCTGCGTCGCCGGCGAACGGCGCGAGCGCTGCCGCGAGCTGGGCCGCCGTGGCGAAGCGCTGCGCCGGCTCGCGCCGCAGGCAGCGGAGGATCACCTGCGCGAGGCCCGGCGGCAGATCCGGCCGCGCTTGCTCGGGCGGCGTGGGCTCCCCGAAGAGCACCTTCATGCCGAGCTCGGACGGCGTCGACGCGCGGAACGGCACGGTGCCGGTCACGAGCTTGTACAGGACCACGCCCATCGCCCAGATGTCCGCGCGCGCGTCCACGTTCCGCGCCGACATCATCTGCTCCGGCGCCATGTAGCTCGGCGTCCCGAGCGTGTTGCCGGTGCCCGTCAGCTCCTCACCGAGCAGCTTGGAGATGCCGAAATCGAGGATCTTCGTGCAGATCGAGCCGTCCGGGAGGTGGGCCACGAACAGGTTGCTCGGCTTCAGGTCCCGGTGGACGATGCCGAGCGCGTGCGCCTCGCCGAGCGACTCGCAGGCCTCGACGACGTGGCGGGCCGCGCGCGCGGCGTCCAGCGGCCCCTCGCGCTCCACGATCGACGCGAGATCGCTCCCCTCGAGCCACTCCATGACGAGGTACGGCGCGCCCGAGGGGAGGCGGTCCGCGTCGGTGACGCGCACGACGTACCGGCTCTTGATCTTGGCCGCCGCGCGCGCCTCGCGCAGGAACCGCTCGACGATGGCCGGCTCCCGGGCGAGCTCGTCCCGGAGCACCTTGATCGCGACCGGCTCGTCGAGGTGCAGGTGCCGCGCGCCGACGACGAGGCCCATCCCGCCCTGCCCGAGCAGGCGCTCGACGCGGTACTTGCCCGCGAGCACGCTGCCGGGCATGAGGTCGAGCCCTGCCATGGCGCTCCCCGTCGCTCCTCCGGACATGTCTGCCTCTTGAGGTTACCGGGTGGTGGAGGGGGATAACAGAGGTTTCTGTGGGCGCGAGGGCCGACCGCGCGTGATACACGTGCAGAATGCCTCGACCTCGAGGGTATCGAGCATCCTGGTTCGTCCTGCACGCATTCGCCCTCGGCGCGCTGGGCTGCGCGGAGATCCTCGGCGTGAATGAGGGCAAGCCGCGCCCCGCTGGGACCGGCGGGGAGGGCGGGGGAGGCGGCGACCCCGGAGGGAGCGGCGCCGGAGCCGCAGGAGGCGGGGCAGGAGCCGCAGGAGGCGGCGCTGGCTCGGAAGGAGGCGGCGGCGCGGCGCCCGACCGGCTCACCGCGCCGCTCGTGCTGTTCACCGATCTCGAGTCGGGGCCGCCGGGAGCTTACGTCACGCTCTATGGCGTGCGGCTCGTCGAGGGAGACAGCGACGCGATCGAGGTGACGTTCGGCGGCGCGCCCGCCTCGCTCTTCAGCAAGCGCGACGGCGCGTATGCCGCGGACGACGTCGCGCGCGCGCTCGACGTGATCGTGGTGCAAGTCGACGAGGACATGCCCTTTGGGTCCATGGACGTCGTGGTGCGCCGAAACGGGGTGGCGAGCGATACGGTCCGGTTCACGGTGCGGCCCGGGACGATCCGGTTCGTCGACGAGGCGGACGGGAATGACGAGAGCCAGGACTGCACGGAGGCGGCGCCCTGCGCCTCGCTCGCGAAGCTCGCCAGCGTGCTCGCGCCGGGCGACGTCGCCTACGTCCGCGATGGCGATTACTCGGGCGACACCACGTGTGATACCACCCATGACGATCTGCCCATCACGTGCGCCTTGCCGCTCGCGCAGCTCGCCAGGCCCGGCACCGCGGATCGCCCCATCGCCGTCGTCGGGTACCCTGGCGAGCGTCCGCACGTCGGCCTGCTGGGGGCGCCGAGGGATGCGGACATGCTGTATGTCGGGGTCCGTGCTGCCCGTGCGGGTTATGTCGTGTTGTCGAACCTCGTGTTCACTGACGTGGGCATGGGCGGATCCATCGCCAACATGGATGGCCTCCGCATCGTCGGCTGTCGTTTCGAGAGTTATGCGGCGGACGGCGTCTACCTGCATGAGCGCGTCGACGCGGTGACGATCCTCGGCTCGACGTTCGCCACTGGCGCGCGCACCGCGTTGCGCGGCGTGGGGGCGTGCAACGTGGAGGTCGTCAACGTGGAGGTCGGCTTCTCCGAGTTCGATCACGTCCCTGATCCGATCACGTTCGAGCCGAAGGAGGTGAGCGAAATTCGCTTTCACCATAACCTCGCCAATACGCTGCACTCAGGGCTAAATATGCAATATTGCAACGATACTACGGCTGGCCAGTCGAGCGGCCGCGTGGCGTATTTCGATAACGTAATCAAGGACGCGGAACAGGTGGTTCTCCTCCCGAAGGAGACCACTGCCGGAGCCGAGATCCTCGTCTTCAACAACACCTTCTACCACCTCAGCGCCTGCGGCTTCCGCCTCGATGGCCCGGAGACCATCCCTTTCCTCAGCGGCGAGGCCATCCACATCCGCAACAACGTCATTGCCCTGCTCGGGACGCCGTATTTCTGCTTCCTCGACCCAAACGCCGGCACGCCGCCGGAGGACGTGAGCCTCATGGGCGACCGCAACCTCTTCTGGGGCGGCGCGGGCGTGTTTCCCGGGGCGCTCGGCATCCGGGCCGATCCGCTGCTCGTCAATCCCCCCAGCGACGTCTCGCTCAGCGCCGACAGCCCGGCGGTCGACGCAGGCGCGGAGGTGCTCGTCGACGTCGCGATGCCGCTGCCGCGGTCCGCCCGCTTCGACTACGGCGGCCTTCCCCGCATGATCGGCGACGCGGTCGACATCGGCGCGCACGAGCGTTTGCCGGACTAGCTCGGCCTGTCTCGGCGTCAGGGAGCGCCTCCGCGCGCGGTCAACCTCGCCAGCCGGGCGGGGGTTTGGCGAAGCCGGTCTCGGCCGGGAAGGGGCTGGCGGTCTCGCGCTCGGAGAGCCCGTCCACGTCGATCCCGAGCGCCCGCAGGCCTTCGCGTTGCTCGTAGCGGATCACCAGCACGGCGACGGGCTTGGGCGTCGCCCGGTCGAACGTCGTGGAATGAATCCGCGACTCGCGCCGCTCACCGAACGTCGTGCCGAGCCCCTTCGGCGCCTGGGGGGCAGGGGCGGGCGCGTACGCCCCGGCCGGCGCCGGCGGGCCGAACCCCGGCGGCGCCATCGGCGCTCGCGCCACGGCGCCCGGCGGCGGCGCTGCCGGCGACGGGGGCGGCCCGGGCGGAGGCGCGGCCCCGCCCATCGGCGGTGCGCCGCCGAACATCGGCGGCGGCGACGAGGGCGCGGCGAGCGGGGGAGGCGGCGGCAGCGGCGCCCGCTCCTCGAACGCCGCCAGGCCGATGACGCCGACGTTGCGGGGTTTGCCGATCTGCGCGGCGTACGACTGCTCGATGCTGCCGAAGCGGAACGTCGCGACGTCGCTCTGGCTGATGCGGAACCCGGTGAAGTCCCACGAGCTGTGCGCGTTGATCACGTGGCCGCGGAGGTCGAACGAGGCGTCCTTGCCGCTCTGCACGTCAAGGCCGTCGACCGTGGGCACCACCTCCACGCGCCCGCCGGTCAGGTTCCGCACGCGCAGCGCGTAGCGCTGGCCTGATCGCCCCTCGACGTAGGTCGTGTCGCGGTGGAAGTACTCCCGCGCCGGCGTGAGCGCGCCGTTCTCCTCGACGAGCAACGTCACCTCGACGATCCCCTTCAAGTCCCGCATGGTCGATGCCCCTCTCCTTGTGCCGTCGCGCAGCACGGCCCGACGGTGAACGCTCGTCGATCCACGAGAACCCGCCCGGCGCGCCGCTGTCAAGCCGACAGCAAGCACCGCCCTCCGCCGTCGCCCGGTTCGCCTCGTTCTTCCCGCGCGATTCCCGCGATTCCCGCGCGGCCCTCCGCTGCGCGTGGCGGCGCAGCGGAGCACCACCGCTGCTGCTGAAGCAGCAGCGCCCCCGCGGCTGCTCCCGGGGTCGAGCGGGGTGTGCTCGTGCCGGAACGATCTCGTGCCCGCGCCGCGGGCCGCGCCGGTGGCACGGGCGTTGCGAAGCCGTCGGACGCGCGGTGCGGCGGCGTCCCGTCTGGGCTGCGATCCCCGTGGCCGCGCCGCTTCATCAACCCTCTTCTCTCCCTCTTCGGGCAGCGGTCACCGCTGGCGTGGACATGTCCTCAACCAACCTCGGCGGGCTCGGCGTGCTGCGCCACCGGAGCTTCACCTTCTACCTTGCCGCCAGGCTGCTCTCTGCGGTCGCGGTGCAGATGCAGAGCGTGGCGATCGGCTGGCAGGTCTACGCGTTGACCGGCGACGTCTTCGACCTGGGCCTCATCGGGCTCGCCCAGTTCGCGCCGTTCTTTGCCTTGATCCTCTTCGCCGGGCAGGCCGCGGACCGGTTCAACCGGCAGAACATCATCTCGCTCGGCCTCGCCGCGGAGCTCGCGTGCTCCTTGCTGTTGCTCGCGTTCACGGTGTCGGGTCTCAAGGTGGTCTGGCCGGTGTTCGGCGTGCTGGTCCTGTTCGGCAGCGCGCGCGCCTTCATGATGCCGGCGTCTCAGGCGATCCTGATGAACCTCGTGCCGGCGGACAGCTTCGGCAAGGCGGTCGCGCTCAGCTCCTCGAGCTTCCATGCTGCCGTGATCGTGGGCCCGACGCTGGGCGGGCTCCTCTACCTTGCTGGAACGACGGCCGTTTACACAATGGTCGCGGCGCTGCTCCTGCTCTCTCTCGTGCTCATGCGCTTCGCGCGTTCCACCCAGCAGCCCCGGCGCAGGGAGCCGACGTCATGGAATGCGGTCCTGGAGGGGCTGCGCTTCGTGTGGTCGCGTCCGGCGGTGCTGGGGGCGATCTCGCTCGACCTGTTCGCCGTGCTCTTCGGCGGCGCGGTGGCGCTGTTGCCCGCGTATGCGCGCGACGTCCTGCACGCCGGCCCGACCGGCCTCGGCGTGCTCCGCACCGCGCCCGCGGTGGGCGCCGCGCTCACCGCCGGCGCGCTCGCCGTCTGGCCGATCGGTACCCGTGTCGGCCGCTGGATGTTCGGCGGCGTCGCGGTGTTCGGCCTCGCCACGATCGCGCTTGGCCAGACGCGGAGCTTCCCGGTCGCGCTCGTCGCCTTGTTCCTCATCGGCGCTGGCGACATGGTGAGCGTCTACATCCGTCACATCCTCGTGCAGTTCGAGACCCCTGACGCCATCCGCGGCCGCGTGAGCGCGGTGAACGCGGTGTTCATCGGCGCCTCCAACGAGCTCGGCGAGTTCGAGTCCGGCCTCACGGCCCGCTGGTTGGGCCTCTTGCCCGCCATCCTCCTCGGCGGCACCGCCACCCTGATCGTGGCCGCGTTGTGGGCCTGGGGTTTCCCCGTGCTCAGCCGCATGGACCGTTTCCCGCACGCCAAGCAGGACCCCGACCCCCCCCAGCCGCCCCCCGCCTCCGCGGAGCCCGCCGCCACCCCAGCCGTCTGACGCGCCTCCCCCCTCACGCGCCGCCCCCCGTCTTCATCTCGTAGCGCGGAATGGTCGGCACACCGCGTACCCCAGCGCGCAGCCAACCCCGTACAGCGGAAAATCCATCGGATCGAACCCCCCGTTCCCTCCGAGCAGCAGCCGCCCCGGCGTCGTGCTGCGCGCCGCCCAAAGCCAGCTCGCGTCGCTCAGTTGCAGCACCTCGATCGCGCACGTCGCCGCGAGCACCGCGATCGCCAGCCGAAGTGTCCCCGCATAAATCCACACCATCTGCGCCCCCGCGATCCAGACGACCTCATAAAGCACCGCCCCCGCGCCGTTGCGCAGCCACCCCGGCCCCCCATAACTCCGCAACACCAGCCCCATCGGCACAGCCACCGCGATAATGATCGCCAGCGCCCCCCGCTTCCCGTGATTCCCCATCACCACCCCCCCTCCGCCATCAGCACACCCCCCCTTTTACCCCCAAAGCAGCGCTAGCGGGGGCTGTACCGTAGCGCTGGCGGGGGGCTGTACGCGGCGGACGCGGGGGGCGCGCCAGAGCACCGAGCGAGGTACCATAAGCTCTCTGTCAGCTCGACGCCCCAGGCGCGCCTTGTGTGGCGCGCACCATAACGTCCCAGCCAGCAAGGCCCGAAGCGAGACATGCCGGGCGGTGTCCCAAGCGCGAGCCCCCCCCGCCCCAGTCTTGGCGGATCCCAAGCGCCCCCCGCGTCCGCCGCGTACAGCCCCCCGCCAGCGCGTGCCGTGCAGATCACCCGGTAGCGCTAGCCGCCCCTCGCGCCAGCACCCCGATGGCCGCGATCCCGCGCTCCGAGTCCTCCTCGTTGAGGAACATCCGCAGCGTCTCATGGATGGCCGGCAGCGCCCGGTACAGGTCCTCGGGCGACATCGACCGCGGCTCGATCCCGGCCCGCCGGCACGCCCGCACGATCGTGCTCGGCCCGATCACGCTGGAGAGCCCGCTCGCGGCGACCACCTGATCGAACAGCGAGCCTTCCAGCGGCATCATGCTCTTCGTGATCGCCCCCGCGCGCGAGCTCGGCGGCGCCTCGTCCGGGTTGCTCCCCGCGCGCCTCGGGGGCGCCCCGCCGTCCACGCCCGGCGACGACCGCGGCCGGAACAGCGTGCGCAGCCGCTTCCGCAGCATGGCGAGCTCGGGCGTCTTCAGCACGAAGTCGTCCACGCCGATGCGCGCGCCCTCCTCCCGCGTCCCGGCGTCGTCGTGCCCTGTCAGGACAACCACGGGAATGTGGCACAGGGCGCTCGATTGTTTGATCCTCCGCGCCGCCTCGAGCCCGCCCATCCCCGGCATCAGGAGGTCCATGATCACGCAGTCGACCCGCTCGACGGCGAGCAGGCTCAGGGCCTCTTCCCCCGACTGCGCCGGGATCACGTCGCAGCCGTCCTGCCTCAGGAAATGCCCGAGCGAGGCGCGGTACGTCGGGCTGTCGTCCACGACGAGGATCTTCTTGCCGCTCACCGAGGAGGGGCCGCCCCCCGGGGCGCGCACCCCGGTGCGGTGCTGGCTCACGAGCTCCGTCGCGCGCAGGACGAGGTAGCTCCCGTCGTACGGCTTCCCGATGTACTCGTCGGCGCCCGTGCTCAGGCCCTGGATCCGGTGCCTCACCTCGACCTCGGTGGACAGCAGGATGACCGGGATGTGCATGAGATCGGGCGTCGAGCGGATCTCCCGGAGGACGTCGAGCCCGTCGCCGTCCGGCAAGAGGACGTCGAGGATCGCGAGGGAGAAGGTCTTCGTCCTCAGCACCTTCTGGGCAAGCGCCTTGGTCTCGCACGCCGTCACGACGAACCCGGCGCCGGTGGTGAGCAGGCTCCGGAGATCCATGCGTATCGTGAGGCTGTCATCGACGATCAGGACGTGCGGTTTCATGCTGGTTCCCTTCTGCTCCTCGACAGCGCGAGCAAGGTAGGGCCGATGGTTGCTGCAGATAAGACGTAGCGCGCCGCCCCCAGCGCGATGGCCTCCCTCGGCATCCCGAAGACGACCGACGACGGCTCGTCCTGCGCGATCGTCATGGCGCCGGCGCGCTTCATGGCGAGCATCCCCTCGGCGCCGTCGCGGCCCATCCCCGTGAGCAGGCAGCCGATGGCGCGCTCGCCGAGCTGCTCGGCCACCGACGTGAAGAGCACGTCGATGGAGGGGCGGCACGAGTGCCGCTCCGGATCGGCCGTCAGGCGGAGCCGGCCCTGCTGCACGACGAGGTGCCGGTCGGGCAGCGCCAGCGTCACGCCGGGCGCGCCGCCGCGCGCGAGCGGCTCGCCGTCGGCCGCGATCGAGACCGGGAGGGAGAGCCGCGACCCGAGCCACTCCGCGAACGCGGGCGCGAACGGCGCGCCGATGTGCAGCACCAGCAGGATGGGCACCGGGAACGACGCCGGCAGCGGGCTCAGCGCGTCGGCGACGGCGGACGGGCCCCCGGTCGAGGCGCCGATCGCGATCACGCGGTACTGCGCCGCGTCGTCGGCGGCGCGGGAGGCCTCCGGCGCGGGCGCCGGCCGCGACGGCCGGAGCTTCCGGCGGAGGTGGGTGATCACCTTGATGCGGGCGACGCGCTTCACCGCGGCGAGGAGCCGCAGGTCCCAGGCGCCGCCCGCCCCGTCGGCCCCGGGCTTGTCGAGCACGTCGACGGCGCCCGCCGCCAGCGCGTCGAACGTGCCCATCGCCTCGCCGCGCTCGAGCGAGGCCGAGACGATGAGGATCGGCGTCGGGAAATAGGCCATCACGTGCTCGGTCACCGCGAGCCCGCTCATCCGCGGCATCATCATGTCGAGCGTGATCACGTCCGGCCGCAGCTGCTCGCAGCGCGCGATCGCCGCCTCCCCGTCGGCGGCCTCGCCGACGACCTCGATCTCGTGGTCCGCCGCGAGCGCGGCGACGATGCGCCGGCGGACCGTCCGCGAGTCGTCGACGACCAGCACGCGGATCCGCTTGCCGGGGGGGCGGGGCTCGGCCCTCGGCGACAGGCTCATGAGGGGCCTCCCCGCGGCGCCTTCCGGAGGAGCTCGGCGACCGTGTCGAGCAGCCGCTGCTGATCGAACTCGCCCTTCACGATGTACGCGTCCGCCCCCGCGCCTTCGGCGCGGCGGCGATCGGCCGCCGACGAGAGCGACGTCACGATGACGAGCGGCGTGTCGCGCAGCGCGGGATCGGCGCGGACGTGCGCGGCGAACTGGAAGCCGTTCATGCCGGGCATCTCCACGTCCACGAGGAAGAGCCCATAGCGCCGAGCGGCCGCCTTCGACAGGCCCTCCTCGCCTGAGGACGCGAGATCGACCTCGTACCCGCCGGACTCCAGGATGCCCTGCTCGAGCATCCGGGTCGTGAGCGAGTCGTCCACGACGAGGATCGGCGGCGGCGCGCCCCGCGCGCGGCCCGCCGCGCGGCCCGGGCCGGCGGCGCGCACGGCCTCGATCACGCCGCGCGGATCGAGGACCAGCAGCGGGTTGCCGCGCGCGTCGAAGCTGGCCCCCGACACCGCGGGCGGCGACCCGGCCGCCGCGGGGAGCGGCCGCACGACGACGGGGACGGCGCCGAGCAGGCGCTCGGCGCCCACGACCGCGACCGACGCGCCCGCCGCCACGATCAGCGCGCAGCGCGGCTCGTCGCTCGGCTCCGGCGCGCCGAGCACGGCGGCGAGCCGCGCGAACGGCGCGACGCGCCCCTCGACCACGATCCCGTCGCGCTCGGCGCCGCGGACGATCTCGCCCGCCCCGAGCCGGAGCGCGCCCCGGACCGCGTCGAGCGGCAGGAGCGCCGCATGGCCGCCGTCCTCGAACCTGAGCGCCGTGATCGACGACATCGAGACCGGGACCACGATCTCGATCGTCGTGCCGCGCCCTGGCTGGCTCGACGCGCGCGCCGTCCCGCTGAGCTTCGCCGCGGTCTCGCGCACCACGTCGAGGCCGACGCCGCGGCCCGAGAGCGCCGTGATCGACTCGCACGTGCTCACCCCCGGGTCGAAGATGAAATCCAGCGCCTCCTCGGCGGCGAGCTCGCCCGCCGCGCCCTCGTCGCGGAGGCCCGCGCGGACGACCGCCCTCCGGACGGCGGCCAGATCGACGCCGCGGCCGTCGTCGCTGCAGATCAAGGCGACCCGGCTGCCCCGCTGCTCGACGTGGAACCTGATCCTCCCGGCGGCCGGCTTCCCCGCGGCGAGCCGCGCGGGCTCGGGCTCGATCCCGTGATCGACCGCGTTCCTCGCCATGTGCAGCGTCGCGTCCCGGAGCGCGGAGATCACCGAGCTGTCGAGCCGGATGTCGCCGCCGCTCGCCTCGAACTCCACCCTCTTTCCGAGCGACTCCGCCGCCTCGCGGACGGCGAGCTCGACCGCCTCGAGCACGCCGGCGCACGGCTGGAGCTGCAGCTCGCGCGTGCGCGCCTGCGCGCTCCGGAGCTCGCCGGAGAGCCGGTCGACGCTCGCGGTGAGCTCCGCGCGGGCGAGGCCCAGCGCCGCGCGCAGCTCGTTGAACAGCGTCGTGGCCCGCTTCGCGCCGAGCTCGCCGAGCCCGCGCGCCGTCTCCTCCTGCGTGCCGACGGTCCCGAGCGCGTCCGCGAGGCGCTCGGCGCGCGCGAGCGCCTCCGTGCCGCTCCGCAGCGCCTCGATCTGCACGATGGCCTCGCCGATCTCGTCGGCGAGGTCGTGGACGAGGGCGAGATCGACGCGCGCGAGCTCGTCGTGCGCGCGGCGCGACGGGGAGCGGCCGCCCGCGCCCTCGTCGGGATCGCGCTGCAGGGCGAGCAGCCCGACCTCGTCCCGGATGAGCCCGATGATCTGCATGAGCTCGCCGATGTGCGCGGCCGGGATCGGCTGCTGGTCGTTCCGGAACGGCATGAGCACGTCCTCGACCGCGTGCGCGAGCTCGGCGACCTTGAGCTGCTTGGCCGCGCCGGCGGCGCCCTTGAGCGTGTGCGCCAGCCGGAAGCACTGGTCGAGCGCCGCGCCCTTGCCGCCCTGCTTCTTGAGATCGAGCAACCCCCACGCGAGCCCGTCCGCGAGCTCCTGCGCCTCCATGCGGAAGTACTTGTAGAGGTCGCTCACCGGGCCCGCTCCTACGCCCGCTCCGGCCGCTGGATGAGGCGGACGAGGTCCTTCGAGAGCGCCGCCAGCTCGGACGACGTCTTCAGCGTCACGCTCGAGCTCGCCTCGGTCTCGCGCGCGGTGCGCGCCACGTCGAGCAGGGCCGCGTTGACCTGCTCGACCGCCGTCGCCTGCTGCTTGGTGCTGAGCTCGATCTCGCGCGAGGCCTCGGCGGTGCTGCTGACGAGCTCCGAGATCTGCAGGAAGCTCGCGGCGACCTCGCTGAACTGGCGCGCGCTCGCGTCCACGGCCTTCGAGCCCGTCTCGGTCGCGATCACGGTCGTGTTCGCGGCCGCGCTGATCTCCTCGATGAGCGTCCGGATCTCCTTGGTCGACCCGCCCACCCGGTCGGCGAGCTTCCTGATCTCGTCGGCGACCACCCCGAAGCGCCGGCCCGCGTCCCCCGCGCCGGCGGCCTCGATGGTCGCGTTGATCGCGAGGATGTTCGTCTGCTCGGCGAGCTCGTTGATGATCTGGAGGATCCCGCCGATCTGCTGCGACTTCTTGCCGAAGTCGATCATGTGCATGACGATCTTCTCGACCTGCCGCTCGACCGCGACGATGCCCTCGCGCGCCCGCCGCACGGTGTCGTCACCGGCGCGCGCGGCCGAGGCGGTCTCGGCGGCGATCTGCGTCACCCGCTGCGTGCTCTCGGCGATCTGGTGGGACGTCGAGAGCAGCTCCTTCATCGTCGTCGAGACCTCGCTGGAGGTGGTCGCCTGCTCCTTCGACCCCTGCGCCTGCTGCGTGGCCGCCGCCTGGAGCTCCGTCGCCGAGCTCTCGATCCGGCGGGTCGCGGTGTTGATGCGGCGGTTGATGCCGCGGATGATCACGAAGCCGATCCCGGCGACCACGAGGATGGTGAACACCGAGCCCGCGGTGAGCGTGGCGAGCAGGCGCCGCTCGCTCTCCGACGCCTGCGCCTCGCGCGCCGCGAGCAGGCGCGTCTCCTCGGCCCGGAGCTCGGCGGTGATGGCGCGGATCTCATCCATGATGCGCTGGCCCCGGCCGTCCGCGACCATCCTCGCCGCGGCCTCCGCGCCCTCGCGGCGGCGCTGCTCGATCGTGAGGCGCATCTCCTCGCGTTTGTCCCGCATGAGCGGCCGGATCCGGTCGAGCCGATCCTGCGCGTTCCGGTTGCTCCGCGTCAGCTTGCGCAGCTCCTCGTAGTCGCCGTCGAGCGCGTGCAGCGCGAGCTCGTAGGGCTCCAGGAAGGCCGCGTCCCCGGTGATCACGAACCCCCGCTGCCTCGTCTCCGCGTCGAGGAAGTGGCCGTGGAGCTCGTCGAGCTCCGAGAGCACCCGGTAGTCCTGCTTCAGCTCCTCGCTGATCTCGAGCAGGTTCGCCGCGTTGTGGACGGAGACGACGCCGAGCAGGATCAGCACGATGAGCGGCAAGCAGAGGCTGGCCGCGATCTGTTGCGGGATGGTCCACGTGGTCGACTTCATCGATCTCCCTTGGAACGTTCTGCGCCGCCCTGGGCCCTCGCGAGCACGGCGGCCACGACGGACGGGACGCGGAGGATGCCGAGCGGCGCGCCGTCGATCTCGACCGCCTCGCCGACGTGCCCCCCCGGGTCCCCGCCGCTGAGCGGGCGCACGTCGGCGCTCGAGAAGCCGACGTGGCGCTCGATCTCGTCGACGGCGAGCGCGAGGTCGGGGCTCCTCGCGCACACGAGGAGCCAGCGCGGCGCGGGCCTCGATCCTTCGCCGCCCCCGCCCGCGCCGCCCGCGACGTCCGCGCCGCCGCGCGGGCGGCCGCCGAGGAGCGCGGCGAGGTCGTACACGGCGACGAGCCGGCCGCGCAGGCCGGCGAGCCCGAGGAGCCCCGGCGGGCCGCCGGCGAGCGGCGCGGTGCGGCGGTAGGGCTCGACGGCGGCGAGCTCCTCGATGCGCACGACGAGCCTGCGCCCTCCCGCGCGGATCGCGAGGGCGCGCGCGGCCTCCTCGGGGCACGCCTCCGCGGACCGGGCGAACGAGGCGTCGAAGGCCTGCTGCAGCTCGGCCAGGCGGCGGGCGAGGCGGGCCCGCTCCATCAGCCGCGCCCTCCCTGGGCCCGGAGCTCGGCCTGGCAGAGGCCGATGAGCGCCGCCCTCGGGAAGCCGCCGCCGAACAGCACGAGCCGCTCGTGCTGCTCGGCGACGAGCAGCTCGGCCGCGCGCGCGAGCTCGTCGCGCGTCGTCTTCATGTCGCCGGCGCGCCGCGCGAGCATGCCGAGCCGGAGGTGGGGCATCGCGAAGCTCGGATCGCGCCGCGCCGCGGCCTTGTAGTGCTGCGCGGCGCCGGCGGTGTCGCCCGCCTGCTCCTGGCACAGGCCGAGCACGTAGTGCGCGGCGCCGTCGTCGCCCGCGTCGAGCGCGTTCTGGCAGGCGCGCTCGGCGCGGCTCAGATCCCCCTGCTGGCAGAGGATCACGGCGCGCAGCAGCTCGACGTGCGCGTCCGACGCGGCCTCGGCGGGCAGCGCTGCGAGCGCGGCCATCGCGTCGGCGAACCGCTCGCCGCCGATGAGCTGGAGCGCCCGGTCGACCGCCGCGAGCTCCGCCGGCCCGAGCGGCCTGCCCGCGCCGGCCTTCCGGGCCTCGCCGGCCGCGCGCGGCGCCCCCGGCCGCGCGGGCGGCGACACGCGCTGGGCCACCTCGGCGACGCGCGCCGAGGCCTCGTGGATGCTCGCGACCCACGCGCTCCCGCGCGCCGCGTCCACGGGCGCCCGGCGGGGCAGCGCGGCGCTCCGCCGGTAGTAGAAGATGCCGTGCGTGTGCGCCACGTCGAAGGCGGCGCTCGTGGCGCGGAGCGACTCGCTGGAGGCGAGGAACAAGAACCCGCGCGGCGCGAGCGCGCCGGCGAAGCGCTCGAGGAGCTCGACCGTCTTCTGGGGCGCGAGGTACATGAGAACGTTGCGGCAGAAGATCGCGTCGAACGCGCCGGGCCTCCAGAAGGTGGGGTCGTCCTCGAGGAGGTTCTTCACCCTGAAGTCGACGAGCGCGGCGATCTCCTTGCGCAGCTCGGCGTCCTCCCCGGCGCGGACGAAGCAGCGCTTGCGCACGTCGTCCGGGACCGCCCGCAGGGTCCACTCCGAGTACCTCCTTCGCAGCGCCCGCTGGATCGCGATCGGGTTGACGTCGACGCCGACGACCCGGATGCGGTTCGGGATGATCCCGGGGTAGGCGCCCTGGAGCGCGATCGCGAGCGAGTACGCCTCCTCGCCCGAGGCGCAGCCGGCGGAGAGCACGGTGATCGGGTCGCCGTCGGGGCGCGCGGCGAACCGCTCCGGCATGGCGATCTCGACGAACGCCTCGATCTGCGGCCACTCCCGGAAGAAGTACGTCTCCCCGACGGTGAGCTGCCCGGCGAGGACGTGGAGCTCCTCGCGAGCGAACTCGGGCCGGTCGAGCTCCCGCCGGTACACGTCGAGGTCGGCGCACCCGCGCGCGCGGACGCGCTCGCGCAGCACGGCCTCGAGGTCCGCGCCGAGGTGCAGGGACGCGCGCGAGAGGCCGAGGCGCTCCTCGAGGAACTCCTCCAGCGGGCCGAGTTCGAGCGGCGCGGCGGGGCTCACGCCGCGCCCCCGTCGAGGGACGGCCACGCGCCCTCGGGCAGGAGCCGCGCGGTCTCGATCAGCGCGAGCGCCTGCCCGTCGAGCGTCCCGAGGCTGTCCACGCATTCGGGCAGGGCCGCCGAGAGGAGCGGCGGCGTCCGCTCGAGGGTGGCCAGGTCCAGGCGCTCGATGCCGAGCACCTCGTCGACCTCGAGCGCCAGCGGCCGCGCCCCGGCTCGGACCGAGACCAGGCGCGCCCCGCGCCGCCCGTCGGCGGCGCCGAGCAGCGCCGCGACGTCGACCACGGGCACGTGCGCGCCCCGGATGACCGCGAGCCCGCGCACGAACCGCGGCGCGCCCGGGATGCTCCGGATGGGGAGGACGCGCATCGTCTCGGCCACGGCCGTGAGCGGGAGCGCGCACATCCACGAACGGACGCGGACGATGAGGGCCCTCAACCGTCTCTCCTTTTCCGGCGTCGGCGCGCGCCTCGCGTCGGCGCGATGTCGTGTCCTGGGTCTACCATGACGGGGGACGTCCCGCGCGCGGCGCGGTGGAACACGGTACCCAATTGCCGAATGGTTTTGAAGACCTATAAGGATTTATCCCACGTTGGACAGGCCTGCACAAGCCTGGCTCGCGGCTCGCCTCGCCTCCTCGCCGCCTCGCGGCCGCGTCTGGCTCAGGGCTCTTCTGCCCCTTGCTGCATGCCTGCTTGTCTCCCACATGTCTCCTTCTGGCCTCTTGCCTTTGCGCGCCGTCACCGCGCGTTGCTGTGTTGCCTGGGTGTTGCCTCGGTGTTGCCTCGGTGTGGTTCGTGTTTCACGACGGTTTCGTCCGTGTGGCAATGCTCTCGACCTGCCTGGAGAGCGGCGCCACGGTGTGGTCCACGATGCTGGCGTGAGCGTCGGAGGGTCGCGACGCGGCTTTTCGCCGGGCGACAGCTGGAGGCTCGAACGGCGCATTGGCGCGTACACGTCGCCGCGCGGCTCAGGGCATGGGGTGCTGGAGAGCGTGTGATCCTCGGGAGTCCGGTGTGAGTCGGCCTCATCGCCCCGAGGGCGGCGGCGCTGGCGCGGGCCCGGCCTTGAGCTCGGCGAGCGGCCTCGACGTGGGCTCGACCTTGAGCTCGGCCAGCTGCTTCACCGCGCCTTTCCGTTCGCGGGCCCAGGTCTCCGCGTAATCCTTCGACAGGAAGGCGGCGAGGTCGCCGTCCGGCGACTCGGCGTACCACGCCTGCTCGGCCAGCAGCTTCAGCCCGGTGTGCCGGTCGTGCACGAACATGGCGCGGATCGTCCGCCCCTCGGCCCCGAGCTTCCGGCGCGCCGCGAGCGCGGTGGCGGGGCTCCCGTACGGGCGGACCCAAGCCTCGCCTTCCACCCAGATCTGCGCCGCGCGCTTCGGATCCGCGATCGGCGCGCCGGTGAGCGCGTCGGCCCCCGTGATGGGCACCTTGGCGGTCCGCGCGAGCCGCTCCTCGTAGCTCACGCCCGCCGCCTCGAACGCCCGCCGGACATACCGATCGTCCACGAACTGATCGATGTCGAGGGGGTCTTCTGCCCGCCTGAGGAGCACCAGGGTGTCCGCCGCGACCCGCAGCCCGTGAAGGAACTCGGGCTTCAGGGCGACGTCGCGCGTCTGGATCCCGAGGGGACCGTGGAACATGTAGGCCACCTCGGCGTCGACGCCGGTCACCTGCTCGATCACCTCGCTGTACCGCTCGGGCTCCCGCTCGAGGATCCGATCGGCCTCGATGACCGCGCGGAGGAGCCCGACGACGACCTCGGGGTGCTCCTCCGCGTACGCGGCGCGCACCAGCATGCCGTGCGAGGTGGGCGTCTGCGTGAGCGCCCCGTCGTGGATCTTCCTGGCGACGCCGCGGAAGGGGAACAGCTCGGCGAAGGGGACGAACCCGGCGTGGGCGTCGATGGTGTTCCACCGCAGCGCCGCCTCGGCATCGGCGGGCTGCTGGGACACGATCGCGGCGTCCCGCGCCGGATCCATGCCGAGGTCGCCCAGCGCGCGCAGCAGCATCCCGTGCGCCGTCGAGCCGAACGCCACGGAGATGCGCTTGCCCCTGAGATCGGCCAGGGTGTGCGCCGGGGAGCCGATCGGGACGAGGATCCCGTTGCCGGCGCCGGCGGCGCTGCCGGACAGCGCCGCGATGTAGAGGTTGCGCTTCCCGGCCTGCTGCGACGCGACGCCGTTCATCACCGCGGGGAAGTCGGCCATCATGCCGAAATCGAGGTGTCCGGCGATCATCTCGGCCGTGATCGGCGGACCGGACGGGAAGTCCTTCCACACGATCTCGTACTCGATGTCCTTGTAGGCGCCTTCCCTGGGGAGGAATCTCTCGAGCAGGGAGAGCTCGCGGAGGAGCAGCCCGCCCGTGGCGCAGTTGATCGTCGCGTTCTGGGTGCCGATCGCGACGCGGATCGTCCTCTTCTCGGAGGGGGTGCACGCGGCGCCCAGCACGGCGACGAGGAGGCAAACCACCCACCGCCACGAACGAGACGTCATTGTCGAAGGGTACTTCAGCGTTGCCCAGCATTGAAGGCGCCAAGGACATCGCTCAGGGCTCCTCGACCCGCCGCGTCCATGGTGGAATCGGGCCACCACCCGATCGGGAGCTGCGGGCCGCCGGTCGTCTGCCTGTCCGCTCCGCGCCGTTTGCGGGCGGCGTCTGCCGTGGCGCCGCCCGCCGCTCGGTGGCGCCGCGCTCCGCGGCGCGGTGCTGCCGGCGCTGCCCGGGCCGGGCGCGGCTTCCCGGCCGGCGCGCTTCTCCATACCGCTCCAGCGCGGCACGCGCTATCACCGCACCCTCGGGAAGCGCAGGCGGCGCCTGGCCCCCGGGTCCCCACATGATCGCCGTGGTCGCAGAGAAGCCCGCCGTCGCCCGCGACATCGCCGCGGTGCTCGGCGCCGCGCGGCGCGCCGAGGGGTTCCTCGAGGGGGGCGGCTACGTCGTCACGTGGGCGATAGGGCACCTCGTGGCCATCGCCGAGCCGCACCAGATCGATCCCGCCTGGAAGCGCTGGCGCCTCGACCTCCTCCCGATGCTGCCCGGGCGGTTTCCGCTCGTCGTCCTCCCCAGGACGCGGGCGCAGTTCGAGGTGGTCCGGAAGATCCTCTGCCGGCGCGACGTCGAGCGCGTCGTCTGCGCGACGGACGCGGGCCGGGAAGGCGAGCTCATCTTTCGTTACATCTACGAGGCCTCGGGCTGCACCAAGCCGGTGGACCGGCTCTGGATCTCGTCGCTCACGCCCGACGCCATCCGCGGCGGGCTCCGGCGGCTGCGCGACGCGCGGGGCTACGACGGCCTCGCCGACGCCGCGCGCGGGCGCAGCCGGGCGGACTGGCTCGTCGGGATGAACCTCTCGCGCGCGTACAGCCTGGCCTTCGACCAGGACCTCTCGGTCGGCCGCGTGCAGACGCCCACGCTCTCCATGGTCGTCGAGCGCGAGCTCGCGATCCGCCGGTTCGTCCCGGAGCCGTACCTCGAGGTGGTCGCCACGTTTCGACCGTTCCGCGAGGAGGGCCGCGAGGGCGGCGCCGGCGCGGCGGAGGTGCCCTCCTACAAGGGCACGTATTTCCGCGACGGCGAGCTCCCCGGCGAGAAGCCCGGCGGCGCGGGCGGTGAAAAGAGCGAGACCTCGCCCGCGCGGCGGCGCCTGCCGCCGGACGGCGAGGAGGCGCGGCGCGTCGTCGAGCGGGCCCGGCGCGGCGAGGCGCGCATCGATGCGGTCGAGTCCGAGTCCCGCCGCCTCCCGCCGCCGCTGCTCTATGACCTGACCGAGCTCCAGCGGCACGCCAACCGTCTTTATGGCTTCTCCGCGCAGCGCACGCTCGAGATCGCGCAGGCGCTGTACGAGCGCCGGAAGCTCATCAGTTATCCGCGCACCGACAGCCGGCACCTCTCGACGGAGGTCGCGGCCACGCTGGGCGGGGTGGTGCAGGCGATCGGCGACGAGGCCCCGTACCGCGGCCTGCTCGCCCCCGGGACGGGGGTGCGGCCGCTCGGCAAGCGCTTCGTCGACGACGGCAAGGTCGGCGATCACCACGCCATCATCCCGACCGGCGCGCGGCCGCCGCGCGGGGAGCTCGCGCCCGACGAGCAGAAGATCTTCGATCTCGTCTGCCGCCGGCTGCTCTCGGCGTGGCACGAGGATCACGTCACCTCGATCACGACGGTGATCACCGCGATCACGACGCGCGTCCCGGGCGGCGCGCCCGTCGTGGATCGCTACCACAGCGCGGGCAGCGTGGTGGAGAAGGTCGGCTGGAAGGTGCTCGACATCGGCTTCGGCAGGCCGCCCGCGAAGCCGCGCAAGCAGGGGGAACGCGGGGGCGGGGAGGGGGAAGGCGGGGAGGGGGAGGCGGAGCGCGAGACCGCGGATCAGGCGCTCCCGCCGGGCCTCGCGCGGGGCGAGGTGCAGCTCGTGCTCGACGCGCAGGCGCAGGCGAAGAAGACCCGCCCGCCCCCGCGCTTCACCGAGGCGACGCTGCTCACCGCGATGGAGACGGCCGGCAGCAGCCTCGAGGAGAAGGAGCTCTCCGAGGCGATGAAGGACTCGGGCCTGGGCACGCCGGCGACGCGGGCCGCGATCATCGAGACGCTCCTCCGGCGCGAGTACATCGTGCGCAAGGGCAAGCTCCTCCACGCGACCGACAAGGGCGTCGGGCTGATCGAGGTCGTCCACGCCGACGTGAAGAGCCCCGGGATGACGGGCGCCTGGGAGGCGAAGCTCGCCCAGATGGCCCGGGGCCGGGGGGATCTCTCTTCCTTCATGGAGGGAATCGCGTCGTACGTCCGCCACGTGGTGGAGGAGGTGCGCTCGGGGCGGCGCGCCGCGGGCGGCGCCGCGTTCTCGCTGGAAGCGACGGCGTCGCTGTCGCAAGAGGGCGGTGAAACGAGGGGGACCGAGAGGGGGCGAGGAACCCCGGCGGCGGCTCCGGAGGCTCCCCGGGAGCGCGAGGCGCCGCGCGCGCCGCCCCGCCGTCCTTCGGGTAGCAGCGCCGGAAGTGCGCCGGTCGCCGCGTCCCACGGCGCGCTCCGGACCGCCGCAGCGGCGGCGGTGTCGGCCTCGCCGCGGCGAGCGACGGAGTGGAGCAAGGGGACTGGGAGGCGGGGAGAACCATCGCAGGCGATCTCACCGGCTTCCGGCTTTCCCGTGGAGGCGTCCGGGTCGACACGTCCCGTGCCGTCCACTGCGGGGCGAGCGGCGAGCGCGGTGTCGCCGGCGCGTGTGGCCAGCGCGGCTCCCTTGGCGCGCGCGGCCAGCGCGGCATCGCCGGCGCGTGCGGCGAGCGCAGCATCGCCGGCGCGTGTGGCCAGCGCGGTATCACCGGCGCCTGCGGCGGCCAGCGCGGCGCCCCCGGCGCGCGCGGCGGCCGTCGTGGCCTCTCCGGCGCGCCGGCCGGCCGATCTCGCCGAGATACTGCAGCAGTGCTTCGGCTTCCGCGCCTTCCGCCCTTACCAGGAGGCCGTCTGCCGCACGGCGGCCGCGGGGCAGGACGTGCTCCTCGTCATGCCGACCGGCGCCGGCAAATCCCTCTGTTACCAGCTCCCCGGGATCGCCCGCGGCGGCACGACGCTCGTCGTGAGCCCGCTCATCGCCCTCATGGAGGATCAGGCCGCGAAGCTCCGCGCGTGCGGCTTCGCCGCCGAGCGCATCCACTCCGGCCGGAGCCGGGCCGAGTCCCGCAAGGCCTGCATCGATTACCTCGACGGCGCGCTCGACTTCCTGTTCATCGCCCCCGAGCGGCTCCGCGTGCCCGGCTTCCCCGAGCTGCTCGCCCGCCGGAAGCCGGCGCTCGTGGCCGTGGACGAGGCGCATTGCATCTCCAAATGGGGCCACGACTTCCGACCTGACTACCGCATGCTCGGCCAGCGGCTGCCCGCGCTCCGCCCGGCGCCGGTCATTGCGCTCACCGCGACGGCCACGCCCGTCGTGCAGGACGATATCGTCGAGCAGCTCGGGCTCACCTCCGCGGCGCGTTTCATCCACGGCTTCCGCCGGAGCAACCTCGCGATCGAGATCCTCGAGGCGAGCCCAGGGGACCGCCTCGCCCGGGCGCGCGCGCTGCTCGGGAAGGCCGGTCGGACGCCCGCCATCGTCTATGCGCCGACCCGGAAGGAGGCCGAGGCGCTCGCCCGGGGCCTCGCGGAAGACCTCCCTGCCGAGGCGTACCACGCCGGCCTCGCCGCCCCGGTGCGCGACCGGATCCAGGCGGCGTTCCTGGACGGCGACATCGAGGTCATCGTCGCCACGATCGCCTTCGGCATGGGCATCGACAAGCCCGATGTGCGCACGGTCATCCACGCCGGGCTGCCCGGGAGCGTCGAGGGCTATTACCAGGAGATCGGCCGCGCCGGCCGCGACGGCCTCCCGTCGCGCGCCGTGCTGATGCACTCGTATGTCGACCGGCGTATGCACGAGTTCTTCCACGAGCGCGATTACCCGGATCCGGCGGTCCTGCAGCGGATCGAGGGGGTCCTCTCCGGAGAGCCTCGCCCGAAGGAGATGATCCTGGGCGATCTCGGGATGGATCCCGAGGTGGCGGAGAAGGCCCTGGAGAAGCTCTGGATCCACGGCGGCGCGCGCGTCGACGCCGACGGGGGTGTCGCGCTGGGCGAGCCGGGGTGGCGCGCTCCGTACGAGGCGCAGCGGCGCCACAAGCTCGCCGAGCTCGCGCAGATGGCGCGCTTCACCGAGGGCCACGGCTGCCGCATGCTCCACCTGGTCCGCCATTTCGGCGACCAGGAGGACACGGGCGAGCCGTGCGGCCTCTGCGACGTCTGCGCGCCGGACGCCTGCGCCGCGCGGGAGTTCCGGGCGCCGAGCCGCGACGAAGCGCAGGCGATCGCGAAGATCCTGGCCGCGCTCCGCGACGGCGAGCAGCCGACCGGCCGGCTCTACCGGGAGGCGTTCGCCGGCGGCTCGCTCGAGCGGCGCGACTTCGAGCACCTGCTCGGCGGCCTGGTGCGGGCGGGCCTCGTGCAGGTGCGCGACGACGAGTTCGAGAAGGCCGGCGAGCGCATCACGTTCCAGCGCGCGTCGCTCACGCCGCGGGGCCGCCTGGGCGAGCCGCCGCCCGACATTCCGCTCGCGAAGGCCCCGCCCAAGGTGAAGAAGCGGCAAAACGCGGCCTCCTCGGACGCGCGGAGGGCGTTCTTCGCCCGCAAGGCGCAGCGGAAGAAGGGCCGGTCGCGCTGAGCGGCGCGCCGGCGGCGGCGCTCAACGGAAGATGCCGAAGTGCCCCAGCACCCACCAGAGCAGGACGAAGATGAGGATGGTGCTGAAGCACCCGCCGCCGAGCTTCTTCGCGCCGTAACCTGCCGCAATCCCACGCAAAATCTTGCTCATCGACCGACCTCCGGCCCCGTGTCGGGGTGCTGTATGAGCGAAGCAACACGAATGCCACAGCGGGTGGGTCGAGATCCTCAAGCGCGCGGCTGCTGATTTCGCTCGCTCGACGCGTAACTCGTCGGCACGTGCGCCACACTGAGGCGATTCGCTACGCCTTGACCCGCGGCGAGGTCCTCCGGCTGCCGAGGCGCGAGGCGGCGAGCCGGATCGCGGCGAGTCCCGCTGCCGCGCGTCGACGTTGACCTCGATCCCGCGCTGTGCGGAGCAGGCTCCACAGGGAAGCCCGTATGACCTTGCGTTCGCGTGTGCTGTCGCCGGCGTCGCTACGTGCGCCTGGCGCTCCGGGGCCGCGTTGTGGTTTACCGGCCCAGCTTCGCGACGACGAGGCGGTAGAAGATGCCGTCTCCGATGCCGGGTAGGGGGCCCGTCCCAAAGTCGGCATCCACTGCTCTCGTCGCGCCCGCGACGAACGTCTCGCCTGCCGGTGAGGTGGCCACGGCGCTCAGGATGGCCTCTGCGCCCAAGAAGCGGTTCCATTCGAGCTCCGCGTCGGGAGTCAGCTTGGCAACGAAGGCCTGCTCGCCCATCGTCCTGATCAGGCCATCGCCGAAGTCAATCTGCCCGCTCACGTCACCAACGACGACGAGATTGCCAGAAGGGTCTCGAGCGAGTCCCAGCGCGCGCTGATCGTCGTCGCCGCCGAATGTACGCGCCCAGCCGACCTCGCCGTCGGAATCGAGCTGTACCACGAAGACGTCCATGCCATCTTTCGCCGTCAAATCGTGCGTGCCCGCCTGCATGTCTTCGGAAAAATACCCCGCCACCGCGGGCCGCCCCGTGGAGCTCACGGTGATGCTCCTCGCGTCGAGCAATCCCGTCCCGCTCATGCGCGTTGCCCAGCCAGTGTTCCCGGCCGGCGTCAGCTTCACGACAAAGCTGCCCTTCTCTACGTCGATCGGCAGCCCCGGCGTGCCGAAGCTGACCGTCCCGTCGGACCAGCCCGTGAGGAAGATGTTCTTTGACTGGTCGACCGCGACCGCCTTGGAGCCCTCAGCTCCCGTGCCGCCAAAGCTGCGCGCCCAGCAGCCCGGTTTGGTCGCGAGGCCCGTAGCCCCGTCGAGCTTCGCGACCACGATGTCCTGCTCGCCAGCGGACTCGAGCGAAACCCCGCCGAAGTCGATCTGCCCTTCGAACGTGCCTACCACGATGACGTCATCGTCTTGATCGATGGCTATCGCCTTGAGCGTGCCCGCGCCTCCCAGGCTCTTGCTCCAGATGTGCCTGCCCGATGGGTCGAACTGGGCGACGAAGGGGCCTGCCTGCCGTGGTCCACCGCCGAAGTCGGTACCGTAGGTGCTCTCTCCGGCCAGGACCGGGTGTCCCCTGGAGTCCACGGCGAGGCCCCAGGCGTTGTCAGCAGACAGATCCCCGAACTTCTTTGCCCATAAAGCCTCTCCTGCGGGGCTCAGCTTCAGGAGCAGCACGTCCGTTGCGTCAGCCGAAGCGAATGTCTCGTCGCCGACGGTGATCGTGCCGGAGAAGGCCACGCTGACGACCACGCTCCCGTCGGGATCGCTTGCGATGGCGAGGGGCTGGGCGGAGCTGGTTTGTTGGTATGCCGTCGCCCAGACGACGCACTCCAGCCCATCGCAGTCCTCATCCTCTGCCGCCTCGCAGCGCTCCACCGCGGGCAGGATCTCGCCGGCGCATACGCCCCACGTTCCGTCGGCTGCACAGGTGCGCTTTCCTTCCCGGCACGCGCCCTCGTTTCTGGTGACCGGCGGGCCGCCATAACACGACTCCGAGGCGTCCGGCGTGCATCCGGGCTCCTCACCTCCAGCGCCGCCCATGCCGCTGGTGCCCTCGGCGCCCGGCGGCTCATCTGTGAACTCGTCGAGGTCGAGCAGCAGCGCGCAACCGTTGGCGCCCGGGGCCAGGCAGACGAGGGAAACGAGGACGTGAAACAGTGTTTGTGCTCGCATGGTAGTCCTATGCGCTCTCGAACGGCCGCAGATACGGCCCGGCGGGCGCTGGCGGCGGGCCATCGCGCCGGCATCGCTGCAAAGCGCCGCGTCAGCGGATCCATGGCTCAGGCGCCCCGGTCGTTGACGCTAGCCGCGAGCGCGCCGCGGCGTGGATTCATACCCGATGATCGAGAGCCCGATCCGCCCCGAGAGCCGGCGCAGCGCCGCCCGCGGCAGCACGCGGGAGAGCTGGGCCGTGGCCTTGCTCACGAGGGTCGGAACGACGACGGCCGCGCCCCGGTCCGCCGCCGCGATGCCGTACGCCGCGCAGTCCTCGGCCGACATCTCGAACGACGGCTTCTTGCGCGGCACGCCGGGCGCCCCCGCGTCGAAGATCTCCGTGGTGACGGGGCCGGGGCAGAGCGCCGTGACGGTGACGCCCGTCCCGTCGAGCTCCACGGCCAAGCTCTCGGACAGCGAGAGCACGAACGCCTTGGTCGCGCCATACACCGCGTGCCCCGGCGTCGGCTGGAACGCGGCGAGCGACGCCACGTTGAGCACGCGCCCACCTCCCCGCGCGACCAGGTCGGGCACGACGGCCGCGCACAGGGCGACGACGCTCTCGCAGTTGAGCCGCACCAGCCGCGTCAGCGCGGCCGGGTCGCCGTCAAGGAAGGGCCCGAGGTGCGTCGTCCCCGCGTTGTTCACCAGCCAGGCGGCGCCGCCAAGGGCGCGCGCCCTGTCGCGTACATGGAGGGCGGCGCCCTCCGCGGTGACGTCGAGCTCGAGGGGGTGGACGGCCGCGTGACCGGCGGAGCGCGCCCGCGCGGAGAGCTCTTCGAGGCGGTGGCCTCGCCGGCCGATGGCGAGGACCGGCTGCCCGCGCGCCGAGAGCTGGCGCGCGAGCTCCGCGCCGATGCCGGACGAGGCGCCTGTGACGATGGCGAGGCCCGAGGTCGTGGTCATGCGCCATCCTTTACGCCGCTCCGTCCGGGATCGCGAGCGGGCTGTGGACCCTGAACAGGCGCGAACGTGCGTCAGCTAGAGAGGTCGCCCCCGGCCGCCGTTGCCGCGCAGCGTTAGCAGTGCAGTCACACGCACGTCATCCGACGCGGGCGCACTCGCCGGCAGCGGTGCCCGGACCCCGCGGGGATGGCGCTTTCGGTCCGTCGGGCGGCGACCGCTCGCGGCGCGCGCGCTCGGGCGGCGGAGCGCTGGCCGTCCCCGCCGGCATGGAAGCGCGAGAGGATAGAGGGCCGTCCCCTACATCTGGAAACCGGGCGAGCCGCCTTCTCCTCTTGCGGATCGCTCCGGCGACCGGCTAGCCTGTAGACCGTGCTTTGGGCGTGTTGATGCTAAGGATCCGCGGAGCCATGCGCAATCGACGAGCCGTTCTAGCCGCCGCGGCGGTCCTCACGCTGCTCCCTGCGCCGCTTCACGCCGCGCCGGTCAGGGTCCTGGATCCGGTCATGGATCCTCTCGAAATCGAGGGCACCGGCCTCTGCTCCGCGTCGGCCGTCTCGGAAGATCCGCTCAATCACTTTGGCTTGCTCACCGCGGGTACATACAACGCGGGTATCAACGCCTTCATGGAGGATCCGGACCGCCAGGACGAGCGATTCGAGAAGGTCGTCCGGACCATCTTCGATCTGAGCAACAACAACGACACGGGACTCCAGCTGAGCTACGGCGATTTCACCGGGTTGATGTCGCCCGACTGCGAGTTCGGCGGCTGCGCGTTCTACTCGGATCAGAACGTCGATCTCAACGATCCGAACACGTCGTTCGCCACGCGCTTCCGCGGATTCTTGAACGTCACGTCGGAGTTCGTCAACCGGCCGATGCACTTCGCGTTTTACGCGGATGACGCCGTGAGCCTCACCTTCTTCGACTTGAACCTCGGCCCCGTCTCGGTGCTCGTCCGCCCGACGAGGCTCGGCCAGCCGACCTGGCGCACCACGAACACCGTGACGTTCGAGAAGCCCGGCCTGTACCCGCTCGAGATCCTCTACGTCGCGGTCGCGGAGCACTCGGCGCTCGAAATGTCGTATCTGATCGGAGAATACGAGGATTACGAGCTCGGGGCGAGCGAGCCTGGGGCCCGGAGCCTCGAGGACGACGGTTTCACCCTCTTCGCGCCGACCCAGTTCTTCCAGACGCTGAGCGGCTCGCCGTCGTTCCCCGATCTCGATCAGTGCCAGCAATGCAATCGCGAGTTCATCGGCCAAGCCGGCAACAACGGCTGTCCTTCGAGCTACTACTGCAACGAGGCCGCCCTGTGCGCCCCCTGCGACACTGCGCAGTTCTGCGGCGAGTCGTGCTCGGAGTGCAAGGGCGACAAGCTGTTCTGCATCGACATGCAGGGCAATTACGAGTGCGCCGAGTGCCGCGACAACTACGATTGCCGCGAGGGCTTCAGCTGCGATGCGGTGACGCACACCTGCAACGAGTGCAACGTCGACCCGGACTGCCCGCGCGGCGAGATCTGCGTCGACCACTCCTGCGAGCCGTGCGACACCGCCGACCGGTGCGCCGGCAACTCGTGCAACTGCTGTCCCAACGGCATCAACGGCACGCAGATGGACTGCGCGCCGGTCGAGCCGGGCGGGACCCCGATGTGCGTCGAGTGCCTCGAGGACCCGGACTGCCCCAGCGGCAAGCGGTGCCACCTCCCGACGGGGCACTGCGTCGACGAGATCCCGCAGAACGCCCTGCCGAACTGCTGCGGTGAGGGCTGCGTCGACTGCATGAACCCGGAGGACCCGAACGACCCCCAGACGCCCCCGGTGGAGTTCTGCCTCCCCGGGCCCGTCGGCACGGCGTGCGCCGCGTGCCGCAACGACATGGACTGCGACGAGGGCGAGTACTGCCTGAGCGGCGAGTGCAAGGAGTGCGTCCAGGACCGGCGCTGCGGGCTGCGCTGCGACAGCTGCGGCGGCGACACGCCGTTCTGCCTCGGCCAGTTCGCCGAGACCGCCGCCTGCGTCCGCTGCACCTCCGACGAGGAGTGCGCCGGCAGCACGTGCAACCCCGAGACCCACGCGTGCGAGCCGGGGTGCATGGCGACCTGCGGGGAGGACACCCCGTACTGCAACGGCGAGAAGTGCGTCGAGTGTTACGCCGACACGCAGTGCCCCTGCGGCAACACGTGCGACCTCGAGTCGAACACCTGCGACATCTCCTGCAAGTCCAACGTGGACTGCCTCGGCAACGAGCACTGCCGCTGGACCGACGAGGCGGACGCCAAGGAGTGCGCGCTCGGCCCGATGCCGGACAACGTCGCGTGCGGCGGCACCCTCGCCGAGATCTGCAGCGTCTCCGCCGTCGGCCAGAAGGGCGCTAGCCCGCGGACCGCCGCGCTCCTCGCCCTCGCGGCGCTCGCCCTCGCCGAACGCCAGCGCCGGCGGCGCAACGGAGACCCCTCGTGAGAAAACGCACGCTCCTGCTCGCGCTGTCGGCCCTCCTCGCCGCAAGCCCCGAGGTCGCGCTCGCCGAAGAAGGCCGCTTCGACGCCCAGGTGTTCCGCCCGGCCGCCGCCCCGCGCGACCTCGTGATGGTGCAGAAATCCGAGGTCATCGGAAATCTCTCGCCCACGGTGGGCCTCTACAGCGACATCGCGGCCGATCCGCTGGTGCTCCTCGTCGCGGGGGAGGACACGAACCAGGCGGTGAACGCCATCTCCTCGCGGCTGGAGCTCGCGTTCCTCGCGGGCATCGGGTTCTTCGACGTGTTCGACGTCACGATGACCATGCCGCTCGTCCTCTTCCAGGACGGCGGCAACCTCCGCAGGTTCGGCACCGAGGGGTCGGTCAAGAGCAACACCGTGGGCGACCTCCGCTTCTCCACCAAGTTCTCGCTCCCGTACCTGAACCGGAAGGAGCAGGTGAAAGAGGGGTTCGGGATGGCGGTCGCGGGCAACCTCAACTTTCCCACGGGCGACCAGAACGCGTTCGCCAGCGACGGCGCGCTGAGCGGCGGCGCGACGCTCATCGCGGATTACCGGTTCAACTTCGGGCTGCTCCTCGCCGCCAACGCCGGCATCTGGCTGCGGCCGGAGAACCAGTTCGCGGGCGTGCGCGTCGGCGACATGGCGCAGTTCGGCATCGCGGCCGAGCAGTACGTCGTGCAGCGCTGGGGGCTCTCGGTCCTCGGCAACGTCTACGGCTATCCCTCGCTCTCGAGTTACCCCGACGACCCCGGGCAGATCCCGGCGGAGGCGCTGCTCGGGCTGCGCTGGCAGACCAAACACGGCGTCACGATCACCTTCGGCGGGAGCTTCGGCGCGGCGTGCGGCTTCGGCGCGCCCTCGATCCGCTTCTTCAACGTGATCACCTGGCAGCCGAAGACCTCGCAGGAGCAGGAGGAGATCAACCGCCTGCAGCAGCAGGACAACGACGACCCCGACCGCGACGGGCTGATCGGCGCTGCGGACCGCTGCCCCGACGTGCCCGGGAGCCCCGAGAACTTCGGCTGTCCGGACCTGGACACCGACGGCGACGGCTTCTTCGATCGCGACGACCAGTGCCCCGACAAGCCCGCTGGCCCGCACGGCAAGAACGGGTGCCCGATCGCCTTCATCCGGGGCGACGAGATCGTGATCACCGAGCAGGTCCATTTCGCGACCGACAGGGACATCATCCTGGAGGACTCGAACCCGACGCTCGAGGCGGTCGCGCAGGTGCTCATCGACAACCCCGAGATCCGCGAGGTGCGCATCGAGGGCCACACCGACGTGCGCGCGAGCGACGTCTACAACCTGGCCCTGTCCCAGCGCCGCGTGGCGAGCGTCATGGCGTACCTCGTCGCGAAGGGCGTCGACCCGTCGCGCCTGCAGGCGAAGGGGTACGGACACACGCAGCCGATTTACGACGACACCGGCTGCACCGGGCCGGACGCGCAGCTGAGCGCCGACTGCCAGTTCATGACGTCGAAGAACCGGCGCGTGGTCTTCCGCATCCTGCGCTACGGCGCCGCGGCGCCGAAGCCGCTCAGCGGCGTGCCCGAGGGGAGCGGGCCGGTCCTGCCGTCGGGCGGGGTGCTGCCGCAGAAGTCTACGACCACGCTGCCGAACCAGGGCACGCTGCCGAACCAGGGGGTCCTCAGGTCGAACGTGCTGCCGGGCAGCGAGCCCACGCTGCCGTCGGCCGGCACCGCGCCCGGCGGTGTGGCGCCGCTGCCGAACCGAGGCGACGCGGGGGGGCTCCCCAGCAACAAGAGCGTGCTGCCGAGGTCCGGGGCGCCCGCGCCCTCGACGTCGGCGCAGCCGCCCGCGCCCCCGCCGGGGCAGGCGCCGACGGCGCCGCAGCAGAAGGGCCCGGCGCCGGCGCCAGGCGGCGGTACGAGGCCGTAAAACAACCTCGCGGAGATCGGGGATTCCGCGCCGCCTGGGATCCGACCCGGCGGCGCGGGACGTGGCGCCCGCTCATCGCGGAGGTACGGCAGACATCAGCCCTCGGCGGCGCGGGATGTGGTGTCCCTCATCGCGGAGGTACGGCAGACATCAGCCTTCCGCGCGCGCGACGAGCAGGGCCCCCTCGGGCCTACCCTCATCGTGGATGTAACAACGAGCTTGAGCGGCGAGGGACTCGTCGCGATTCAGGCGCTTTTGACAGCGGCCGCCCGGGAGGTGGCCTACTTCTTCGGCAACGTCTTCGGCGCCGTCGGGGTCGAGGGCTGGGCCGTCGGGGGCGCCGCGGGCGACGAGGGCGGGGTGGGGGACGAGGGCTTCGACGACGAGGACGGCCACGCCTGACCGGGCTTGGCCGGCTGCCCAGGCTTCGTCGACTGCCCGGGCTTCGTCGGCTGCCCGGGCTTGGCCGGCGGGGCCGACGTGGCCGGCGCGGCCTCCTCGTACGGCTCGTCGGAGGGCGGCGTCTCGGCCGGCGCGGACGCGGGAGGCGCCTCCGGCTCGGCGGTCGACGCCGCCTCGGGGGGCTGCCCCACCGGATGAAGCGTCAGCGGCCTCGCCTCGCCGTCCGTGCGCCGCACCCAGATCACCGCGGTTCCGCTGGCGACGCTGGCGTAACGCCCGTCCTCGGTGCGGATCTCCTCGTTCACCGCCTCGATGACCGCGTCGCCGCCGACGGCACACGCGGCCTTGCGGAGCGACTCGAGGCGCTCCGCCTCGGTCCGGGCCTCCGGATTGCTCGAGATGGGCTGGAGGCGGTGGTACTCGCGATCGGGCGCCTGACCAGCCGGCACGACGTGCATGTCGCTGCAGAACTCGCCGGACGGCGTCCGTTTGTCCTTGAAAGCCGTGCTGCAACCGGAGATCAGCGCGGCACCCAAGGCCGCCGCGAGGAGGAGGCGCTGCATGCTGCCTTCTTACCAGCGATGCGACGGACGATGCAAACCCCGCGCATCACGAACAGATCGGGGCGCCGCGGCGCGCGTGGTTTGGCGGGTGGCGCACCCGCGCCGCTCGGCGCACCTCGGGTTCCGATCTCGTGGTCGCGTCGTTATGCTCGCGGGCGATGCGCCCGCTGGAACGACCCGCACCGCTCGCGCTCCTCCTCACCACGCTCGCCGCCGCGTGCGGCGCGCCCCCGCCGGAGCCCCGGACGCCGGCGGCCGCGCCGGGCGACGGCGCCGCGGGCGCGACGAGCGCCGCGGCCTGCCTCGCCGCCGCGGGCGCCAAGCGGCAGGCCCGCGCGGACGAGCCGGCGCGCATCGGCGTGAAGCAGATCCTCGTCCGCCACGCCGGCGCCGAGCGCGCCGGGGGCGCGACGCGCACGCGCGAGGAGGCGTGCCTGCGCGCGATGGAGGCGCGCGACAAGATCCGCGGCGGCGCCGATCTCGACGCGGTGGTGGCCGAGTACAGCGAGGAGGCGGGCGCCGCGTCGCGCGGGGGCTCGCTCGGCACGATCGAGCGGGGCGACGTGCTGCCGCCCTTCGCCGACGCGGCGTTCGAGCTCGATCTCCACCAGCTCAGCGACGTCGTGGAGACCCGTTACGGGTTCCACGTGATCTTCCGGACGGAGTAGCGCGCCGCACGAGCGGCAGGGCACGTCGCGGGGCCGCGGGCGCGGGGAGGGTTGCGTCCCCGGCGGCGTCGCAGCATGAAGCACCCATGCGCGCCACCAAGCTGCTCGCCGTCTTCGCCGTGATGACCGCCACTCCGGGGCTGCTCGCGCCCGCGGCGTGTAAATCCAGCGACGAGGCGGAGGAGATCGCGCCGCTCCCGGGCGACGCCGCCGCGCCGGCCGCGACGCCGACGCCGCCGCCCGCGGCGACGGGGACGACGCCCCCCGCGACGCCGACGCCGGCCGCGCCGCCCGCGACCGCGAAGGCGAACCCGGCGCAGCCCGCCCCGGCGGGCGCGTCCTTGCTCGACGCGGGCGTCGCCCTGCTGGACGCGGGCGCGCCAAAGGACGCGGGCGCGACGACCGACGGGGGAACGAAGGCCGACGCGGGCGCGCTCTCGACCAAGATCGAGGCGTGCGCCACCAAGTGCCAGTCGATCCTGCAGAGCTGCCTCACGCCGACGTTCCCCGCGGACGGCGGCCTGCCGCAGCTCAAGGACCCGAAGGCCTGCGAGGCGTCGTTCGAGTCCTGCCGCTCCGCCTGCGCGCCCTAGCGCCGCGCCCCGAGGCTCACACGCGCTCGACCTGCGCCATCCCGTGGCGCAGCTCCGCCGCCCTCCCGGCGCCGGCCTTCCCGATCGGCAACGTCACCCGGAAGAGCGCGCCGCCGGACGCGCCGGCCGTCACCGAGATGTCGCCGCTCATCGCCTCGACGAGGTGCTTCGCGATCGAGAGGCCCAGCCCCGTGCCGCCCGTCGCCCGCGATCGCCCCGCATCCACGCGGTAGAACCGCTCGAACACGCGCGCCTGATGCTCCGCCGGGATGCCCGGGCCGTCGTCCTCGACCTCCACCACCACACGCCCGCTGCTCGCCTTCGCGCGCAAGGTCACGCGGGATCCGTCCGGGGTGTGCTGGATCGCGTTGTCGATCAGGTTGGTCAGCACCTGATCCAGGGCGCGCGGATCCGCCGAGACGAGCGTGCCCGGCGCGACGTCGACGTGCAGCGTCGACCGCTTCTCGCGCGCGCGCCCGCGCAGGAGCGCCACCGACGCCTCGGCCTGCTCCGCGAAATCGAGCGTGCCCGGCGACAGCCGCCGCTCCCCGCCCTCGATGCGCGACAGGTCGAGCAGATCGTTCACGAGCCGGTGCAGCCGGGTCGCGTTGCGATCGATCACCTCCACGAAGTCGCGCGACGCCTCCGGATCGTCGAGCGCGCCGCCGAGCAGCGTCTCGCTGCTCGCGCGGATCGTCGCGACCGGCGTGCGGAGCTCGTGCGACGCGTTGGCGATGAAGTTGCGCTGCAGCCCCTCGATGCGCCGGAGCTCCGTCACGTCGAAGAACACGGCGACGACCCCCACCGCGCCGCGGCCCTGCGCCGGCAGCGCGAGCGGCGCCGCGTTGACGACGAGCAGCCGGCGGCCGGGCGGCCCCGCCGCGCCCGGCGCCGCGGGCGCGATCTCGATCTCCCGCGTCGCGGGCGCGCGCGCGATCGACACCTCCTCGATGAGCTCGTGGAGGCTCGCGGAGCGGAGCACCTCGATCGGCGGGCGGCCGACCGCGTCCCGGCGCACGCCGAGCAGCTGCGAGAGCGCCGGGTTCACCAGCGCGATGTCGCCGCGCTCGTCCGTGACGAGCACGCCCTCGCGCATCGCCTCGAGCACCGCGCCGAAGCGCTCCCCCTCGCCGCCAAGCTCGCGCCGCGATCGCACGAGGCTGTCGGCGAGCTCGTCGAGCGCGCCCCCGAGCGCGGCGACCTCGTCGTCGCCCTGCACGCGTGCGCGGCGGCTCAGGTCGCCCCGCATCGCGCGCGCGACCTCGGTCAGGTAGAGGAGCCGGTCGGAGAGCGCGCGCGAGCCGACGAGCGCCGCGCCGATCGCCAGCGACAGGGCGAGGAGCGTGCCCTCCACGACGCGCCGGTGGGCCGCGGACAGGGTGCGGTCGATCGCGACCGGCTCGAACGCGAGCCGCACGATCCAGGGCCCGTCCGGGCGGTCGAGCCGGCGCGCGGCGTAGAGCATCCGCATCCGCGTCGTCTTGCTCACCCGCTCGCCGCGCCCGACGCCGAGGTGCAGCGCGTCGGCGACCTCGCGGCGGCTCGCGTGATCCTCGAGCGTATCGAGCTGCTCCGGCGCGACCGACGAGTCGCCCCGCACCGCGCCGCGCGGATCGATCAGCGTGACGCGCGCGCCGGCGCGCTCCGCCAGCCCCGCCGCGAGCGCCGGGGCCTCCGCCTCGAGGTCGCCCGCCCGCGCGACGGCCTCGGCCACGAGCGCCGTCCGCGCCGCCAGATCAGCTTCGGTGTGCTCCCCGAGCTCCGCGCCGAGCGTCTGCACCACGTAGGCGTCGAACACCACCGCCGCGAGGACCGCGATCCCCACGGTGAACGCGATGAGCTTGCTTCGGATACCCATGTCACCCGCGCGCTGCGCCCCGGTCGCACGACCGGAGCAGGGATCACGATGTTACATGCTTCCGGCTGGATTGTGACGACTCGTTGACGTAATGCGGCGAGACAGCTAAACGCCCGGCCCCATGGGACTGACCCGCGATGCGGTCTTCTTCGACGCGCTGGCCAACCACGCGCAGCGGAGCGTCGCCGCGAGCACCCTCCTTCAGGAGATGCTCGACCGGCTCGAGGACGCGCCGGCGCTGGCGAAGCGGATCTCGGAGCTAGAGGACGAAGGCGACAAGATCACCCACGGCTGCCTGGCGGCGCTCCACCAGACGTGGATCACCCCGCTCGACCGCGAGGAGATCCACGCGCTCATCACCGGGCTCGACAACGTGCTCGACTGCATCGAGGCGGCGGCGATGCGCGTCGTCCTCTTCGAGATCGAGGGAGCGCTGCCGGACGCGCGCGGCCTCGCCCAGGCGGTGGTCGACGCGTGCACCGTCATGAGCTCCGCCGTCGAGTCGCTCAAGGACATGAAGCGGCAGCCGGATCTCCTCGCCCTCTGCGTCGAGATCAACAAGATCGAGAACGTGGCGGACGGGCTCTACCGCAACGGCCTGGCGGCGCTCTTCAAGAAGGGGAATGACCCGCTCGTCGTCATGAAGTGGCGGGACATCTACGACCTGATGGAGAACGCGACCGACCGCTGCGAGGACGTCGCGAACATCATCGAAGGCATCGTCCTCGAGCACGCATGACGACCTACATCCTCGTCATCGTCGCGATCGCGCTGGTGTTCGACTACATCAACGGCTTTCACGACGCCGCGAACTCGATCGCCACCATCGTCTCGACGCGCGTCCTGTCGCCTCGCACCGCGGTGATCTGGGCGGCGGCGTTCAACTTCATCGCCTTCGCGCTGTTCGAGCCGACGGTCGCGCGCAACATCGCGAAGGGCGTCGAGCCGGCGTTCATCACCCCGAACGTCATCCTGGGCGGGCTGCTCGGCGCGATCATCTGGAACCTCCTCACGTGGTGGTGGGGGCTCCCGTCGTCCTCGTCGCACGCGCTGATGGGCGGGTTCGCGGGGGCCGCCGTCAAGAGCGCGGGGCGCCTGTCGGTGCTCGACGCCACCGTCTTCGGCAAGACGGCGGCCTTCATCCTGGTCTCGCCGCTGCTCGGCGCCGTGATCGGCTTCTCGCTCATGCACGCGATCCGGCTGCTCGCGCGCCGCTGGACGCCCGGGAAGGTGAGCACCCGCTTCCGGCGCCTGCAGCTGCTCTCGGCCGCCGCCTACTCGCTCGGCCACGGCGGCAACGACGCCCAGAAGACGATGGGCATCATCACGGCGCTGCTCATCGCCGCGGGCGTCCAGCGGAACACCGCGCACCCGGAGCCGCTCCTCTGGGTCGTGCTCACCTGCCACGCGGCGATGGGCCTCGGCACGCTCTCGGGCGGCTGGCGCATCGTGAAGACGATGGGCATGAGGATCACGAAGCTCAAGCCCGTCGGCGGCTTCGCCGCCGAGACGGCCGGCGCGGCGACGCTGTTCAGCGCCACCGCGCTCGGCATCCCCGTGAGCACGACGCACACGATCACGGGCGCCATCGTCGGGGTCGGCGCCACGAGCGGCCGCGTCTCGACCGTTCGCTGGGGCGTCGCCGGCCGCATCGTCTGGGCCTGGATCTTCACGATCCCGGCCTCGGCCCTCCTCTCCGCGACCGTCTACACCGTCGCGAGCGCGATCTCCGGCATGCCCTGACGGCGCCGCCGGCGGACCGCGCCGCGAGCCCACGCCGCGCCGCCGGCGGACCGCGCCGCGAGCCCACGCCGCGCCGCCGGCGGACCGCGCCGCGAGCCCACGCCGCGCCGCCGGCGGACCGCGCCGCGAGACCGCGCCGCGCTGCCGGCGGACCACGCCGCGAGACCGCGCCGCGCTGCCGGCGGACCGCGCCGCTGTCGTGCCGCCGCGCCGCGCGGCTCAGCCGGCGGGCGCGCGCAGGCTGATGAAGTGGTCGAGGATCCAGGTCTTGAAGCGCTTGAGGTCGAGCCGGTCGAGCAGCGGGAGGAACGCGCGCTCGACGCCGTCCTCGCGGCGAATCGAGGAGAAGTCCAGCACGCCGACGTCGTTCGCGGCGAGCACGTACGGCATCACCTCGGTGCGCCCCTCGTCGAACGCCGCGAGCAGCAGCGACGCCTTGAGGAAGGCGGCCGAGACGTCGAGGAAGGCAGGGCGGATGCCGCGGATATACCGGCTGAACGGCTCGGCGATCACGCGCTTGTCCGGCGTGTCGCGGAGCCCCGCGCTCGCGAGTTGCTGCTTCAGGAACACGCTCGCCGACACGCCCGGGTGCTCCTTGCGGCGGCGCTCGGCCTCGTAGCCCTCGGCGACGATCACGAGCGCGTAGTCGGCGCGGCCGAGGCTCTCGGCGAGCTCGCTCAGCACGTCCTCCGGGAAGCGGAAGAAGGGGAGCACGATGAGGTGCGCCCGCGCCGCGACCGCGCAGTGCAGCGCGTGCCGCCCGCTGCGATTGCCCATCATCTCGAGGATGTAGATGCGCTTGTGCGTGTACGCGTCCTCGTACAGCCCGCGCGCGATCGTCGCGCCCGTCTCCACGCCCGAGAGGAAGCCGATCGCGCGGTCGCCCTCGAGGTCGTTGTCGATCGACACGTTCACGAAGCCGGCCTGCGGGCGGACCTCGAACTCGTCGAGCCAGGCCTTGATGCCCTCGAAGGTGCCGTTGCCGCCGACGCAGATGAGGTGGGTGAACCCCTGCGCCTTGAAGGTCTCGGTGGCCTGCTTGCGCTTCTCGCGATCGAGGAAGCCGCTGTAACGCTCGCTCCGGAAATCGCTGCCGGCGTCGAGCACGCGCCGCCCCATCGAGCGCGCCGGGATGCCCTGCGCGAGCAGGTCGTAACGCTGGCGGCGGCTCATGATGAGCCGCTCGAAATGGGGCTCGGCCCTCGCGTCCGCCGTGAGGGAGCGGAAGCCCTCGGTCGCGGCCCACACCTCGTAACCGCGGCGCGCCGCCTCCTCGGTCAGCGCGACCGCGACCGAGGAGTAGCCCGGGGCGTTGCCGCCGTCGAAGACGAGCAGAAGGCGCTTGTCCGATGCCGGAAGGGTCTCGGGACGTCCGAACTCGACGATGCTGGTCATGGCGCCGGCCTTCTACCACGCACCGCCGCGGTTGGCCGAGCGATTGTCATGATCTCGTTGTGATCGCGCCACGACGCCCGGCGTTGCGCGACCCCCGCGGCGCGGCGCGCAGCGCGCCGCGCCGCGCCAGGCCGCTCACCCCGTGTTCCGCATCCCGGCGGCAATGCCGTTCAACGTGAGCAGGAGTGGCCGATCGCGCCCGTTGTCGCCGCCGCGGCTCGCCCTGAGGAGCTCGATTTGCAGAAATGAAAGCGGGTCGACGTAAGGATTGCGCAGCGAGATGGACCGCTGGAGCGTCGGATTGCCGTCGAGCAGCCGCCGGTTGCCGGTGAGCCGCTTGAGCCACGTCCGCGTCCGCCGGTACTCCGCGATGATCCGCGGCGCGACCGCCTTCCGCGCGGCGGCCGGCGCGAGCTCGGCGTAGCCCGCGAAGATCGTCATGTCGGTCTTCGCGAGCACCATCTCCACGTTGTCGAGCACCGTCCGGAAGAACGGCCAGTTCGCGATCATCTCCTTGAGCAGCTCCGCGCCCTCGGGGCGCTGGCCCATCGCCTCCAGGCTGCTGCCGACGCCGTACCAGCCCGGCAGGATGGCGCGGTTCTGGGTCCACGCGAAGACCCACGGGATCGCGCGCAGCGACTCCAGGCCGCCCGCGCGGCGCTTGCTCGGGCGCGAGCCGAGCGGCAGGCGCGCGATCTCGTCGATCGGCGTCACCGCCGTGAAGAACTCGACGAACTTCGGCTCCTCCCACACGAGCCCGCGGTAGACGCGGCGCCCCGTCTCCGCGAGCTCGTCGAACGCCGCGGCGTAGCGGAGCTCGTCCGCGCTCGGGGGCCGCGGCTGCGCGCCGAGCGTGTGCAAGAGGACGCCGCTCAGCATGATCTCGAGCGTGCGCATCGCGAGCTCGGGGCGGGCGTACTTGTGGTCGAGCGCCTCGCCCTGCTCGGTCGCCTTGTACCGGCCGCCGACGCTGCCGGCCGGCAGGGCGAGCAGCGCCTGGTGCGCCGGGCCGCCGCCGCGCGCCACCGACTCGCCGCGGCCGTGGAACACCCGGAGCGGCAGCTCCGCCTCGGCGGCGATCTTCGGCAGCGTCTCCTGCACGCGCCGGAGCGCCGCGGCCGCCGCGAGCAGGCCGACCTCCTTGCCGGAGTCGCTGTAGCCGATCATCACCTCCTGCACGCCGCGGGCGAGCACGTGCGGCCGGTACTCGGGGTGCGCGAGCAGCGCGCGCAGGATCCGCGCGCTGTCGTTGAGGGCGCCGAGCGACTCGAACAGCGGGACCACGTCGATGCGCGCGCACGAGCGCGCCTCGTCCCACAGGCCCGCCGCCTTCGCGCTCGCGAGCGCGGCGAGGATGTCGTTCTCGCTCTGGGTCATCGACAGGATCAGCGTGCGGCAGGCCGACTCGCCGCCCTCGCGCTGCGCCTCGGCGATGCGCTGGAGCGCCTCGAACACGCGGCGCGCCTCCGCCCCCATCTGCGCCGGCTCGACGCGGCCCGCCGCGAGCTCGGCCGCCGCGGCGCGCGCGTCCTCCGCGGGCGCGCGCATCTCGAGCTCCGCGAGCGCGAACCCGATCGCGCGGACCTGCGAGAGCAGCGCCCGCGCGCGCCGCTCGCCCGAGCGCGCGCAGCCCGCGTCGCGGAGGCTGTCGGCGACGAGCGCGAGGTCGCGCTCGAGCTCCGACGGCTCGCGGTAGGGGATCGCGAACGTCGGCTCCTCGGCGCGCACGAACGCGCGCCCCTCGAACGCAGGCCCTTGCCCGGAGCGCTCGCGGGCGACGGCGCGGAGGTGCTCGGCGTGGTCGAGCGTGGCGAGCAGGCGCGCCTCGATGAAGCGCAGCTTGCGGCGCCACGGCTCGCCCTCGGTGCGCGGGCCGAAGAGCGCGGCCATCTCCGGCATCGCGGCGGCGTCCTCCTCGACCGAGGCGATGAACCACGGCGGCGGCGTCACGTGGCGCACCGACTGCGAGAGCGCGCCGCCGAGCTCGCGCGCCGCGCGGACGAGCCGGCGCAGGCCCCGGATGCGGTAGGCGAACAGCGCGTCCTCGAGCACGGCGGGCACGACGCGCGGGTTGCCGTCCATGTCGGCGCCGACCCAGGAGTGGATGCGGAGCGGCGTGAACTCGACGTCGAGCGGCTCGCCGTACGCGGCCTCGAACGCGCGCCCGAACGCGGCGGGGAGCGCGGGGATCAGGTCCCAGAGGATCTCCTCGATGTACCAGGCGACGTTCTTCACCTCGTCGCCCACGGTGGGGCGATCGCGGCGCACCTCGTCCGTCTGCCAGAGCGCGGTGATCTCCTCGCGGATCTCGGCGAGCCGGCTCGCCGACTCGACCGGCGTGAGGTGGCAGCGGTCGCGCTCCTCGAGGTGCCTGGAGATGCGGTAGAGCTTCTCGAGCACGGTGCGCCGCGCGGCCTCGGTCGGGTGCGCGGTGAGCGTGAGCGTCACGTCGAGCGAGCGCAGCGCCGAGCGCACGCGCTCCGCGGGCACGCCGGCTTCCTTGAGCGCGCGCATCGCGGCCTCGAGCGAGCCGCGCTGCGGGCGCGCCCCGGGGTCCGCGGCGTACGCGCGCGCGCGGCGGATGCGGTGGTGCTGCTCGGCGATGTTGACGAGCCGGAAGTAGACGGTGAACGCGCGGATGACGGGCTCGATGCGATCGTGCGGCAGGCTCGCGAGCAGCTTGCTGAGCTCCGCGGCGGCGTGCGCGCGCCCGTCGCTCGGGCCGCGACGGCGCCGGATGGCGAGCGTGCGGATGCGCTCCTCGAGCGCGAAGAGCTCTTCACCCTCCTGCTCGATCAACACCTCACCGAGCAGGCGACCTAGCAGACGAACTTCTTTGCGGAGAGGTCGATCGACCTCGCGGCTACGCGGCGGCATGGCGCCGAGCCTAGCGCGACGCGGCGCGAAACGGACAATCGAGTGTGGTCCGGGCGGACGGATACCGGCGAGGGCGGGTCCGGCCCGCCCCCCTGTCCGGGTCGGCCTGGGCGCGCTTCCGTGGTGGGTGCGGGTGGGCGGCCCCCGATCCACGGCGCCTTCTCCGCTTCCCGAGCGCCTTGTCCGGGCCATCCGGGCCCCGTGGGGCTCGCGGACACCAGGGGGGCCCTGGGGCTCCTGGGCCCCAGGGGCGGCTCCCGGCACCTTCCGGAGATCCATCGAGCTCGTGTACCCTCCGGCGGATGGCCGCGGATGTCTTCGGGATCGTCGGCACGACCCAGGGGGCGTTCAAGGTGGAGCGGGTCGTCGCCGAAGGCGGGTTCGGCGTGGTGTACCGGGCGTACCACGAGGCCTTCCGTGCGCCGGTCGCGCTGAAGTGCCTCAAGGTGCCGGCGGCGATGCCCGAGGAGCTGCGCGCGCAGTTCCTTGACAAGTTCCGCGAGGAGGCGGAGCTGCTCTTCCGCCTCTCGGCGGCCATCCCGGCGGTCGTCAGGCCGCTGCACCACGACGTGATCTCGACCGCGTCGGGCGTGTTCGTGCCGTTCATCGCGCTGGAGTGGCTCGACGGCGACACGCTCGCGAGCCACATCGCCGCGCGCGCGGCGGCGCGGCAGCCGCCGCTCGCGCCGGGCGAGGCGATCCGGCTGCTCGCCCCGGTGGCGCGGGCGCTCGAGGCGGCGCACCGCTTCCCCGGCCCGGGCGGCCCCACGTGCGTGGTGCACCGCGATCTCAAGCCGGCGAACATCTTCCTCGCGGAGATCCACGGCGCGGAGGTCGTCAAGATCCTCGACTTCGGCATCGCCCGCGCGCGCGACGCCGCGGCGATCACGGCCGGCCAGACCGCGACCACGTCGGGCGGCCTCTCGATGGCGTTCACGCCCGCGTACGGGGCGCCCGAGCAGTGGGCGCCGAAGCGCTTCGGCAAGACGGGCCCCTGGACCGACGTCTGGGGCCTCGCGGTCACCGTGGTCGAGGCGCTCGCCGGCCGCGAGATCATCGCCGGCGATCACGTCGCGATGATGGGCACGGTGCTCGACGAGAAGCGCCGCCCGACCCCGCGGAGCGAGGGCGTCCTCGTCCCCGACGTGGTGGAGGGCGTCTTCCGCCGCGCGCTCGCGGTCGATCCGCGCGAGCGTTACCGCGACGTCGGGGTGTTCTGGGACGAGCTGGAGCAGGCGCTCGGCCTGCCGCGGAGCGCGCCGCCGATCGCGCTGCCCGGCCGGAGCCACGCGCCCCCCGGGGCGCGCGCTCCCTCGATGGCGCCCCGGGCGACGCGGGCGCTGGACGTGTCGGCCCCCGCGCCGAGGGTGTCGCGCCCACCGCCCGCCGAGATGGCGACGCAGGAGATCGAGCTGCCGGAGCGCCGCGGCCCGCTCCCGCCGTACAGCCGGCCGACCGAGCCGGTGGTGCCGCTCGCGCTCGACTGGTCTCCTCCGGCCCCCGCGCTCGGCGCGAGGCCGCCCTACGCGCCCGTCCGGATGCCGCCCCCGATGGCCGACCGCGCGCCTGCGCCCCCGAGCCCGAGGGACCTCATGGCGATGTTCGCCCTGCCGGTGCGGCTCGCGGGCGCCGGCGTGCTCATCACGATCCTCGACCTGGGGGCCGCGTCGCTGCTCTTCGACGGCGAGCGCCTCGGGATCGGCCCGCTCCGCCTCCTCCATGTGGCGGTGGGCCTCGTCGTCCTGGGGATCGCGATCGCGGTCTTCCGCCTGTTCTCCTGGGACCGCTAGCCGGTCGACCCGTAGCCGCCCGCCCCCCGCGCGGTCGGCGCGAGCGAGGAGACCAGGACCACCTCGGCGATCGCGACCGGGCAGAGGACGAGCTGCGCGATGCGGTCGCCGCGGCGCACGGTGAACGGCGCCGCGCCGTGGTTGATCAGCAGGACCTTGAGCTCGCCGCGGTAGTCCGGATCGATCGTCCCCGGCGCGTTGAGCACCGTGACCCCGTGGTGGAGCGCGAGCCCCGACCGCGGCCGCACCTGCCCCTCGTACCCGTCGGGCAGCGCGACCGCGTACCCCGTGGGCACGAGCTTCCGCTCCCCCGGCCCGATCGTCACCTCGGCGTCGATCGCCGCGCGGAGGTCGAGCCCCACGGCCCCCTCGGACTGGTAAGCGGGCGGCGGGACCTCGACCGGACCTACACGAAGGAAAGAGACCTGGATCGGCACGCGCCGGAGACTACCCCGTCACGGCCGCGGCAGCACCGTCTCGAGCGGCCCGCCCCGGAGCGCCTCGAACGCCGAGTCCGACCAGGCCCGCGCCCGGTCCGTGAAGCCGGCCTCCACCGCGTCCCGGAGCAGTTCCAGCGCCCGCTCCAGGTTCCCGTCCCTGGCGGTCGCGCGCGCGGCGTCGTAGGCATCCTCGCCCTGGCCGATGCGGCGGAAGATCGCCTCGTAGAGCCGCGCCGACCAGTCGAACGCGCCGCGCTCGAACGCGATCTCCGCCATCCTGCGCGCGTCGTCCTCCGAGAGCTGGTCCACGATGTCGAGCGCGACCGCCGCCGCGCGCGCCACCTCGCCCTGATCGACGAGCACCCGGATCAGCGGGCCGGCGACCTCCTTCCGGTCGTCCCCGGCCTCCCGCGCCGCCTCGAGCGCCTTGCGCGCCTGCTTGAGCTCGCCGAGCGCGAGGTGCACCGCGCCGACCAGCGCCGGGTCCGGCTCGCCCTGCTTGCGCGCCTGCGCGACCGCGTCCACCGCCCCCTTCGTGTCGCCGAGGAGCAGCCGCGCCCAGCCGATGAGCTCGTGCGCCTCCCGCAGCGCGCGCTTCGGCGGCGCTGGCGACGACGCGAGCACCTCGCCGGCGATGGCCTGCGCCTCGTCCGCCCGCTCGTCCTCCACCGCCCGCCGCGCCCGCTGGAGCAGCAGCGCCGTCTCCGGCGGCAGCGGCTCCTCGTGCAGCGCGGCGCGCCGGCGGTTCATGGCGGGCGACGACGCCCCCGGCTCGCTGCGGAACCGCTGCAGGCTCTGGAAGGCCGACATCATGAGGATGAGCGTGAAGAAGATGAACCCCATCTGCAGGAAGACGATCGCGAGGATCACGGCCGCCACGCCCGAGATCGCCGCCGTGAGCCGCCCCCGCTTCGGGCCGAGCGCGTGCTCCAGGACGTGCCCGCCGTCGAACGGCAGCACGGGGATCAGGTTGAGCACGCCCCAGATCACGTTGACCCTGATGAGCGTATCCATCCCGTAGATCAGCATGGGCGGGAGCGCGTGGAGCGCCGGGACGTAGGAGAGCAGGAGGTAGAGGATCCCGGCGACGAAGAAGCCGGCGAACGGGCCGGCCAGGCTGATGATCACGTGCTGGAGCCGCCCGAGGGGCATGAGCGACCGCCAGGTCGTGGTCCCGCCCATGAAGTGCAGCGTGATCTCCGGCTCGATCCGGTGCCGCTTGATGGCCAGGGCGTGGCCGAACTCGTGCATCAGCACCGCCAGGAAGACCACGATGATCCACACGAGGAACCGCTGGTACTGCTCCGAGACCAGCCTCCCCAGCCCGAGCAGGGCAGCGGAGAGCCAGAACCCGAGCTGGACGTCGACCGGGACCCCGAACAGACGGAAGCTCATGCGCATGTAATAAGCCCTGAGGGCCCTCTGCTCAATGATTGCCGTGCGGACTCGGCCTGCCCTAGAGTGCGCCGCCGCGCCGCGCGGCATGTGGACGCGCGGACGCGTGGCCGCGTGGACGACGGCGCGCCCGCGGCGTGCGTGGACGGCGACACGCGTGGCGCGCGCGCCGGGCGCGGTCTTTGGAGCGGATCATGGGCAGGGACATTCGGGGTACGAGGTGGGCGCTCGCCGGGATCTCCGCGGCGGGCATCGCGTGCGGCGCCGCACCGCCGCCCGAGCCGGACGCGGCGCGCCTGCCCGCGGTCGAGCCGCCGGCCGCCGCCCGCCCGCTGGAGGCGACCGGGCCCGCCGCGCCGCCGGCCGCCGCGCCGCCCGCCGAGCCGCCGCCTGCCGAGCCGCCGCCGTTCAGCGTGCCGCCGAACACGGCGGTGCTCCACGTCGGCGACTCGTTCGCGCTCGCGGGCTTCGCGCAGGCGCTCCGCCCGCGGCTGGAGGCGCTGCGCGTGCGCTACGCGGTGAAGGCGGAGACCAGCTCGTACACGGTGACGTGGGCCTCCCGGATGGAGCTTTTGGTCGCGAACTACCAGCCGGACCTCGTGATCATCAGCCTCGGCGCGAACGAGGTCGAGAACGTGAACCCGCCGGCCCACGCCGGCGCGGTCCGGCGCATCGTCAAGGCGATCGGCGGCCGCCCGTGCGTGTGGGTCTCCCCGCCGCTCTGGCGGAAGGACACCGGCATCATCGACGTGATCCGGACGAACTCGGCCCCGTGCCGGTTCTTCGACTCCGACGCGCTGGTGCCCGGCCCGCTCCCCCGCAAGAAGGACAAGATCCACCCGAACGAGGTGGGCGGCGCGCGCTGGGCCGACGCCTTCTGGACCTGGCTCACCGCCGAGCACCTGCCGCCGGGCGCGGGGGAGGGCGCTGACACGTCCGCGCCGCCGCGCAGCCCCTGGTCGCTCCGCCCCGCGCCGCCCGAGGAGCACCGCTCCCGGGCGCCGGCGCCGCCGGCGGAGAGCGCGCTCCAGGGCGCGCTTTGATGGAGTGTCGTCAGGCAGGAGGTGCGGCCACCGTGGTGGCGGCGGAGCGGTGCACGAGGGACGGGTCGTGGCCGAGGGCCCCCGCGATCGCCGCGCGGACGTCCCGCATCAGGCGGTTGCGGCCGCCCTGGCCGTAGGGCGCCGGGTCGATCGGCGGCATGATCGTCACCACCACCCGGTGGTGCTGCTGCACCACGACGTCGCGGGCCCGCAGCACGTGGCGGGTCCCGTCGATCGCGACCGGGAGGATGGGCGTGTTGGTCTCGATCGCCATCCGGAAGCCGCCGCTCTTGAACGGGAGGAGCGCGCCCGTCTTGCTCCGGGTGCCCTCCGGGGCGATCCAGACCCGCGTGCCGTTCTGCAGCATGGCGGCGCCGACCTGGAGGCTCGCCGTGGCCTGGACGCGATCGCTCCGGTCGATCCGGATGAACCCGGCCGCCTTCATCGCCTGGCCGAAGACGGGCAGCCGGAACAGCTCCGTCTTCGCCACCATCCGGAGCCGCCCGGGGATAGCGCGGAACACCACGGGGATGTCGAACAGGCTCTGGTGGTTGGACATCACCACGAACGGCCGCGTGCCCGCCGCGTGCTCGCGCCCGCGCACGATCAGGTCGACGTCGGCGTCCTCCAGGACCTTGCGCGCCCACCAGTCGAGCCGCTCGTCGCAGCGCTCCAGGGTCACGCGCCCCCGGACCGCGTCCACGACCGTGGGGAAGCAGATCCGGAGGGTGTCGAAGATTCCCATGCACGTCGTGTGAAGGCTCATCGCTGTGATTCCGCTGAAGGTGAAGGGGGGCTCCAGGCCCCGGCGTACACGCGCAGGTGCTGCCGAGCGCGGCCGCTGAGATGCCCTCGACGGGCGTCGAGCTCATCTGGAACCTGAACGCGCCGAGTATACCACTCAACCCCCTGCTGTGGTGCCGGTTACGGTGACGACCACACGCCGCATGTGGGGAGAGCTACGATGTTCCCAGACATACACGGCTTGCCACGTCCCGAGCGCGAGGCGTCCGCCCGAGATGGGGATGACCTCGCTCGATCGGGTGACGGCGCTCCGGAGGTGGCCCGGCATGTCGTCGGGGCCCTCGTCGTCGTGCTCGTAGTCGCGGCCTTCCGGGGCGAGGCGCGCCATCCAGCGCTCCAGATCGCGGAGGACCGCCGGGTCGGCGTTCTCCTGGATGACGAGGCTCGCCGAGGTGTGCTGGAGGAAGAGGGCGCAGGTCCCGACGTCGACGCCGGCGCCGGCCACGAAGCGCGCGACCTCGCGCGTGATGTCGAAGAACCCGCGGCCGCTCGTGCGGACCTCGAGGGTGCGCTGGACGATGGTGATCACCGCGCCATCTTAGCGTCCCCGGCGCGGGATCCCGGCGCGATGTCGACGATCAGGCCCCAGCTCGTCCACTGCTGGAACCAGGTCCCGAGGCGGGCGGCCAGCGCCGCGGGGGCGGCCTCGTCCGCGCCCGCGGCCGCGCCGGCCGCCACCTCCTCGCACGCGTCGGCGAGCGGCGCGCCCCGGCCGAGCGCCTGGAGCAGCGCGAACGCCGGCGGCTCGAGCGCCTCGCAGCGGATCGTGAGATCGGCGGCGCGGAAGACGGCGAGGTGGACGGGGCGAGGCTCGGGCAGCGCGGGCTTCTTCCCCTGCCGGAGCTCGCTGCGCAGGAGGTGCACCGGGTAGCGGAGCTCCATCAGCGCGAGCAGCGGATGGAGGACGAGGCGGGCGGTGGTCCAGCCCTCGTCCGGCATGCCCGTCACCTTCGCGGGATCGAGCGGCGGGGGCGCGGCCCCGTCGAAGACGTCGACGAGCGCGAGCTCGTAGCGCGCCATGTCGCGCGCGAGGTCGCGGAGGGCAGGGGGGAAGCCGCTGTAAACACTGGCAAAATCGGCGATGTGCGCCCCGAGGTCGCGCAGCGAGAAGCGCGCGGGCGGGTGGGCGGCGAGGTAGGCCCGGGCGAAGGCGTCGAAGCCGTCCTCGCCGAGGACGTGCGCGAGCCCGGGGTGGTCCTCGAGCAGGGCGTCCGTGTGGCGCACCCAGAACTGCCGCCGGTAGATGTCGGCCTGCTCGGCGGGCGCGAGCCGCGCGCTGCCGGCCACGAGCGCGCCGCAGCGCGCGGCGAGCTCGGCGTCGTCCGGGAGGGGCGCGCCGCGCGTGAACATGCGGGTGAGCTCGCCCATCAGGGCGGCGAGCCCGGCCGGCGGCGCGACTTCGGCCAGGGCGGCGACCCCGGCCGGGCGCGGGACGTCGTCGTCATGCGGCGCGCGCACGCGCCACCTCCTCCCGGATCGCCCGCGCCTTCTCCGCCTCGGCGGCGAGGTCCTCGAACGGGGGCAGGTCGTCGTCCCACTCGATCAGCGTGGAGACGTCGCCGGTGTGGCCCAGCGCGCGCCGGTACAGCGCCCAGACCGCGGGGTCCACGCGATCGCTGTGGGTGTCGAGGATGTACTTGCCCTGGTGCGTGTGGCCGGCGAGGTGAAACTGCACGATCCGGCGGTGGGGCACGCCGTCGATGTAGGCGTCCGGATCGAAGCCGTGGTTGTACGAGGAGACGTAGACGTTGTTGACGTCGAGCAGGATGCCGCAGTCCGCCTCCTCGGCGACCGCCGAGAGGAACTCCCACTCGGTCATCCGGCTCGCGGTGAAGGTCAGGTAGCTCGACACGTTCTCCAGGGCGAGCCGGACGCCGAGGAAGTCCTGCACCACCCGCGCCCGCGCCGCGACGTGGCGCACGGCCTCTTCCGTGTAGGGCAGGGGGAGCAGGTCGTGGAGGTTGACCCCGTGGGCGCCGGTCCAGCACAGGTGATCGCTCACCCAGGGGGAGCCCACCCGGGCGAGCAGCGCCTTCAGCCGGCGGAGGTAGTCGAAGTCGAGCGGATCCGTGCTGCCGATCGAGAGGGAGACGCCGTGCTGGACGAGCCGGTAGCTCTGGAGGGCCCGCTCCAGGTTCGCGATCGGCATCCCGCCGTCGACCATGAAGTTCTCGCTGATGATCTCGAACCAGTCGACGCGAGGACGGCGCTCGAAGACGTGGCGGTAATGCGGGATGCGCAGCCCGACGCCGACGCCGAGGTCGGGCAGCCCGAGCCGCATCGAGTCGAGGGCGTCGAGGTTCGCCATGGGTCACCGCCGCTCCTGCGGCTGCCCGGGCCCGGCGCCGGCGCGCCCGGATCGGCGCGCCGCGCCCCGCCGCGGATCAGTGGTGGTCGTGTCCCCCGCCGCAGTCCGCCGGCTTGCAGCCGCCCTTGCCCTTGCACTCGTTCTGGCCGGCGCAGCCGTGGGTGTCCGTCTTACAGCCGCCCTTGCCCTTGCACTCGTTCTTGCCGGCGCAACACGCCTTCTCGCCGGCCTCCGGCGCCGCCGCCGCCGCCGGCTCGGCCGGGGGAGCCCCCGTCTCGGGCTCGGGCGGCGGCGACGAGGCGCAGCCCGCGAGGCCCGCCACCATGCCCGAAACCGCCGTCAACGCCAACGCCTTGCCCATGTCCATCGCCATCTGAACCTCCACCTTGTTCGTTGCCATCGCGCTCGAGCGCGCGCTGGCTGCACCGCTGCGCCGCCGATCTGCTGCGCTGCTCGGGGCTCGTCGTCCTGACCGGTCGCGGTGCTCCCCGCGCTCTACGCTCGCGCGGCCGCTCGGTTTCACCGGTCCGCGCGGGTGCGTTGATTCCTGGTGCAACTCCCCGTAAGTGAGCGCCGTTGACCTCCACGCCTACGCGAAGCTCCCTCGCGCGCGCGGCGCCCGGCGACGTGTCCCCCGGGGCTCGGACGCCCGTCCGCACCGCAGCATTTCACGTACGACGTAGCTCGTTTTGTGCGACGGGGGCAAGACAAAGCGGCCGCTGCGGCGCGCCGCGGCCGCCCTCGCGCGGCCTCGTTCGCCGGCGCGTTGCGGCGCTCCCGGCCGCGCTCCCGCTGGCCGCGGCGCTGTCGCTGGGGGCGGCGGGATGCGGGGCGGCGGCCGGCGCGGAGGGCGCCGGGGCCCCGGGGGGCGAGCGTCCGATCGAGGTGGTCGCCGCCGAGCTCGAGGCGATGAGCGGCGCGATCCTCGAAGGGCGCGAGGCGACGTTCCGCGACATCCTGGCCGACACGGTGGCGAAGGACGCCTACCTGTGCGTGCCGTCGGCGCGCCGGGTGTTCCACGGCGAGGTGCCCGAGGGGGAGCGGCGCATCGCCGGGGCGATGCCGCACTACGGCCTGTTCTTCGGCCCGATGCGTTACCTCGTGCGGCGGCGCGGCGGCGCCTGGGAGGTCGAGGTGCGCGTCGCGGTGGAGCCGCCGTCCGGCGCGGGCCGGCTCGAGCTGCCGGACTGCGGGCTCGCCGCGCAGCTCGGGGGGGCGCTCACGTGCCGCGGGACGCCGTACGCGCGCTCCGGATCGACGGACGCCTGCCCGGGCTCCGGGGAGTTCTCGGCGGCGGCAACGCCGGCGGCGATCCGGGCGTTGCTCGCCCGCTGGTCGGCCGAGGTCGAGGGGTACTGGAACCGCGACGCGCGCGCGTTCGCGCTGCCGGTGCGGTACGACTTCGACTTCGTGCTCGAGAGCGAGGCGCGCGCGCGGGCGCTGCGGGTCGACTTCGCGGTCCCGCTCTCGCCGACCTGCGGGAGGACGCCGTACTTCTATGCGATCCGGGCTGGCTGGTCGCTGCCCGTGCTCGCGCACGAGGTGGGGCACGTGCTCGGGCTGCTCGACGAGTACGAGGCGCTGTCCGGCATCGTCCGCTGCTACCCGAAGACGCCGTTCCCGGGCGCGGAGATCAGCCGGATGGGGCTGTCGATGCGGGAGGAGACGCGGCTCTTGCCGATCCACCACTACCTCGTGCTCCGCCGCTTCTTCTGCCGCGAGCCGTCGTCCACGGATCCCTATGCCGGCGCGATCCGCTGACCGCCGCGCATCGCCTCGGGACGACCGCCGGTGTGCGGCGCTCGCGGGCATGGCGCTCGCGGCCGCGGCGCTCGCGGGCTGCCGCTCGGAGCGGGAGGGCGGCGCGGTCGACGCGGGCGCCAGCGCGGCCGACACGGGCGCGGGGGCGAGCGACGCCGGCGCGGCGGAGGCGGCGCCGCCGATGATCGGGGCGCCGCGCGCGCCGCGGGCGCCATGGCCGCCGGCCGAGGCGATCGGGCCTGCGCCGCCCGTGGAGCCGCGTTGCCCGCCGGAGATGGTGCGGGTCGCCCGTCGCTTCTGCGTGGATCGTTATGAGGCGGTGCTGCTCGACAAGGACACCGGCCTCGAGATCTCGGCCTTCTATCCGCCGTCGCGGCGGGAGGCCTCCTCGGTCGAGCGCGCCTGGTCGAGGCTGCGGCTCCAGATGGGCGACGCCGAGGCGCGGCGCATGGAGCTGCCGCTCTTGCCCGGCTGGCAGAAGGAGCGCGACTTCGCGCCGCGCGCGGTGTCGCGGAGGGGCGTGCTCCCGCAGGGCTACACGAGCGGCGCGCAGGCGGAGCTCGCGTGCAGGAACGCCGGCAAGCGGCTCTGCGCGCTCGAGGAGTGGCGGACGGCGTGCCGCGGCGAGCGCGACGAGCAGTTCCCGTACGGCCCGACCTACGAGGACGGGCGGTGCAACGTGCACCGCGAGGCCCACCCGGCCGGCGTGCTCCACCGCGACGTGAGCCTCGGGCACAGCGATCCGCGGCTCAACCTGGTGCGCGTCGCCGGCGCGCCGCTCCTCCGGCGGACGGGCGAGACCGCGACGTGCGCGAGCGTGTGGGAGGATGACGCCGTGAGCGACATGGTGGGCAACCTCGACGAGTGGGTCGACGATCCGGAGGGGACCTTCGCCGGCGGGTTCTATGCGCGCGCGACGAAGCAGGGCTGCATGGCGAGCATCGCCTCGCACGACTTCACCTACTTCGACTACTCGACCGGCGTCCGTTGCTGCGCAGATCTGCGTACCCCGTGAGAGCGACGTGCCGTGAGAGCGACGCGCCGTGAGAGCGACGCGCCGTGGGAGCGACGCGCGCGGGGACGGGCGTTCGGATACCATCGACGGCTTGTTACGAGGGGGCCGCGACCACGCGGCCTTGCGAGGAGGAGGGACGACCATGATCCAGGCGCGGTATTCTGTCTATGACTCGGCGGTGCTCGACGCTCCCATCGAGGAAGTGTGGAGAGAGCTCCGCGATATCGTGAAGCTCCTGCCGGTCGTGTTCGGCGACAGCGTCAAGGACTACCGCTATGTGGACGGCGGTTCGGCGGAGAAGGTCCCGTCGCGGTTCGAGTTCACTCTCCTCCCCTCCGGGGAGAGGGGGCTCGAGGAGGTGGTCGCACGGTCCGAGACCGAGCACTCGCTCACGTACCAGATGCTCGGGCAGATCATCGGCGTCGAGGGGTACATCGCGACCTACCGGCTCCGGCGCATCACGACCGAGCCGGGCAAGACGTTCCTGGAATGGCCGCGGGAGTTCGGGGTCGCGGCGGGCGCCGATCCGGCAGAGGTCGTCCCGGCGATCGCGGCCCTCACGGCGAAGGAGGTCGTGACGATCAAGGAGCACTTCGAGAAGCGGCGCCGGTCGCTGTGAGGGGCGGCGCGGCCGGTCGAGCGCTGGGCTCCGGTGGAGCACGCGCAGCGCCGCAAGGCGCGATCGCGGCCCAGCCGAGCGACGGATCGCGTGGCCCTCGGCGCGCTCACTCCGCCGTGCGGCCGACGGCGAGGAAGCTCTCCGCGCCCTTCGGGCGCCGCCGGTCGATCCAGAGCAGCGCCGCCGGCAGAACCAGCACCGCGGCGAGCAGGCAGGCGAGCTCGCCGATCACGGCGGCGACGCCGAGGCTGCGCACGGCGTGGTTCTGCGAGCCGACCAGGGCGAGGTAGCCGAGCGTCGTCGTGAGGCTGCAGAGGATCACCGCGCCGCCCGTCTCGCGCACCGCGGTCAGCGCGCCGCCGGCGCCCTCGCGCGTGTACCGCTGGACGATGTTCACCGCGTAGTCGACGCCGATGCCGAACGTCAGCGGCAGGGCGATGAAGTTCAGGAAGTTGAGCTTCACGCCCATCGCGACGAGCAGGCCCGCCATCCAGGCGACGCCGACGAGCAGCGCGCCGAGCACGGCGAACGCCGGGCGGCCGCCGCGGAAGGCGGCGAGCACGACGAGGACCGTCGCGGCGAGCGAGAACAGCACCGCCGGCGGCACGTCGTCGATCACCGCGGCCCACATGTCCGCGTAGATGACCGCGCGCCCCGAGCCGCGGACGACGCTGCCGTCCGGGAGCCGCGTCTCGCGGTACGAGTCGGCCCAGCGGAAGAGGTACTGCGCGTCGTGCACGCTCTCGGGCGTGGTCGGGCTGATGTAGACGATGCGCCCGCGCGTCCCGTCCGTCTCGGTGAACGCGCGCGCCACCCCGGCCGGCAGATCGCCCATGCCGAACGGCGCGAGATCGTCGGGCGGGATCACGGCCTGGATCCGCGCCCAGTCGCCGTCGTCGATCAGGCCGCGCTTCTTCGCCCGCAGCACGCGATCCTTGATCTCGAGCAGCACCGGGACCTTCGCGGCCTGGTCCCTCGGGACGAGATCCTGGAGCGCGTGGACCTCCTTGAACGGCTTCGCGCCCTCGGGCGCCGCGTCGCGCCGCGCGTAGAGCGCCGCGCGGAGCGGCTCGACCTGCTCGGGGCGATCCACGAGGATCGCCATGCCGTCGGCGCCCACGTAGCCCGTGATCTCCTCGGCCAGCGAGCTCAGGTGGATCTGCGCGGCGCGCGCCTGCTCGTCGTTGCGGACGTTCCTGAGGTCGTACTCCATCGGATCGGCGCGCACGTAGGCGACCGTGGCGACGACCCCGACCGCCGCGAGGGCGAGGCCCGCGATCGTGATCCCAGCCGGGCTCTTCGGCGCGAGCCGCGCGAACGGCCCGCCGAACGCGAGGCCGCCCTGCGTGCGCCGCCGGAGCCTGCCGAGCAGGCCGGGCGAATCCTGCTCGAGCGGGATGAGCCGCTCCATCACCGCGAGCACGCTCGGCAGCGCGACGAACGTCGCGACCCAGCAGAGCACCATGCCGGCGCCGCCGATCAGGCCGAAGTCGCGGAACCCGCGGAACTCGGTGACGAGCAGCGAGGCGTACGCCGCCGAGGCGGCGCAGCCGGCCGTGAGCGTGGGCAGCCACGTCTCGCGGTGCGCGACGCGCACGCCCTCGAGCAGGCTCGCGCCGCCGCGCCGCGCCTCGAGGTAACGCGCCATGTAGATGATGCCGAAGTTGATCCCGTTGCCCGCGACGATCGAGAACAAGAACCCCGTCGCCATGTTGAGGTGGCCGATCGCGAGCTCCGTGAAGCCGAACGTCCAGGCGACGCCGACGCCGATCGCGATCAGCATGGCGACGAGCGTGCGCACGCGCAGGTAGTAGAGGAACACGACCGCGGCGATGAGGACCGCGCCCGTGACGCCGACGTCGGTCAGGTCGTCGTTGATCGCCGCGTACTCGGCGATGCCGGTCTGCAGGTCGCCGGCGAAGTCGTAGGTGATCCCGGGATCGAACGAGGCCGGGCGCGCGCGCTCGACGGCCTCGCGCACGCGCCGGATCGCCTCGGTGCCGGCGGAGAAATCGCTCGCCATGATCTTCGACCGCACGGCGACGACGACGGTCTTGCCGTCCTTCGACTGGTAGTAGCCGTCGGGGTAGCGCCCCGCGTCGATCCCGTTCAGCCCGAGGCCCTCCTGGATCGAGCGGGCGTTCACCTCGGGCGGGGGCTCGCCGTCGTCGAGCAGCGTGCCCGTCGCCTTGCTCACCTCGTACGCGTACCGCGCCTCGATGTCGTCGCGGAGCTTCGTGAGCCTGTCGAGGTCGGCGTAGAGCCCGGCGCGCGGCGCGAGGTAGCGGTAGGCCTCGTGCACGCCGCTCTCGACGCTGCCGACCCACGGCGGCCCGATCCGCTCGATCTCGGGCACGAGCGCGTCGGCGGCCTTCCGGAGCGCGAAGGCCTCGGTGCGCTCGCCGCCCTGGAGCACGACGAAGAGCGTGGACACGCCGGCCGTCCTGGCCGCGACGCGGTCGAGCTCCTGCACGCTCGGCCGCGACTCCGGCAGGAGCGACTCGAACCCCGTGAGCACGCTGAGCCGCGTCGCGAAGAAGAGGGCGACGGCCGTGAGGAGCCCGGCCACGAGCAGCGGCAGCGCGGGCCGGTTCACCTGGAGCTCGGCCAGGCGCGCGGCGAACCCGCGGCCCTTCGAGGACGGCGGCGCGGCGGGAGGGGAGGGCGCTCGGGAGATGGAGGTCGATGGGCGAGGCGTCGGGGGCGGTGGCATCTGCGAAGAGGTCATGAGCGACGTGGGGGTTCCGTGGCGGAGAGGGGAGAGGCCGCGAGGCAGGCCGGCTCTAGGGGAGCGATCCGCGAAAGGACAGCGCGGCGCCGGTGATAGTCTGGGCGCATGTCGCTGTCGCTCTCGAAGGCTGTCCTCTGGGATCTGGATGGGACGCTGGTCGACTCCAGCGAGCTGCACTTCGTCGCGTGGCGCGAGGCGCTCGCGGCCGAGGGGCGCTCCTATGGCCGCGCCGACCATGACGCGGTCTTCGGGATGCGCAACGACGATCTGTTGCGCCGCCTCCTCGATCCCGAGATCTCCGGGGCCGAGGTCGCCCGCATCGCGGGCGCAAAGGAGCGGCATTACCGGCAGCTCGTCGCGGCGGCCGGCATCGAGCCGCTGCCCGGCGTGCGCGCGTGGCTGAGCGCGCTCGCGGCGGCCGGCTTCCGGATGGCGATTGCGTCGTCTGCGCCGCGCGAGAACCTCGACGTGATCCTCGCGGCGACGCAGCTCGCGGGCGTGTTCGACGCGGTGATTAGCAGCGAGGAGGTCTCGCACGGCAAGCCGCACCCCGCGGTCTTCCTCCGGGCGGCCGAGCGTGTGGGCGTCCCGCCGGACCGGTGCGTCGTCGTCGAGGACGCGCCCGCGGGCGTGCTCGCGGGCAAGCGCGGCGGCATGAAGGTGATCGGCGTAGGCCCCCGCCACGGGGAGCTCGGGGCCGACGTCTCCGTCGAGCGGCTCGACCAGCTCCCGGGGGACACGTTCGAGCGCCTGCTGGCAGAGGCCTGACCCCTCTCGGCGGGGACCTTCGCGGTCGTCTCGGCGATGCCGCCCGCGCCGCGAGATTCCTCCGGCGAGGCTCGCCGTCCAACGAACGGTACGCACCAGCTTCGATGACTCACGTCGCTGGCGTGGTGCGCAGCGGCCGGGTTCGCGTCGGGGATCACATCAGCCGACGACGGCGATCCTCGAAATCGCCGTCTGTGCGGAGCGTGAGTGCAACGTGGTGAGCGCCGGCGGGTGGGGCCGCGCGGCGGGGGCGGGCGGGCGCGCCGAGCACCGACCAAGGTGCCATAAGGCCCCAGGGGGCTTGAGGCTGCAGGCGCGCCTTGTGTGGCGTGCAACGAAACGTCCCAGCTGGCGAGGCCCGAAGGGAGACATGCCGGGTGGTGTTCTCACCGCAAGCTCCCTCGTCCCAGTCTTGCCGATTGGCCAGCGCCCGCCCGCCCCCGCCGCGCGGCCCCACCCGCCGGCGCGGCGCCCCCTTGGATCTCCGCTCGCTCGGCTCAGCGCCCGCACAGCTCGCGATCGGGCGCCGGCGGAGCAGGATACGCGTCCGTCGCGGCCTTCGCGAACTGACACTGGAGGTCCTCCGGAAGGCACCCGCCCTGGGGGATACACGCGCCGCTCTCGTCGTCCCCCAGGCAGAGACACTCGCGATCCTCCGGATCGCAGATCTCCACGAGCTCCATCATCCCTTCGTCCTCGTGGTTCAGCTTGTGGCAATGCAGCACGAACTGCCCCGTGAACTTCCGGGGGTTCATGAGCACGTCGCGCGGCCCGTCCTCGACCTGGACCCACATCGTGTCCCGCCAGTGGGCGAAGTTGGGCTCCTTGTTCGACTTGTTGGGACACACCAGGAAGGGATTGATGTGGATGTGGAACGGATGGCCGTCGAACGCCCGGATCTCCCAGCGCTCCGCGCTGCCGACGGTCATGACGCGGTCGCTCCGGTAGCCCCAGGCCCGGCGGTCGTCGAACTTGCGGCAGCTGATGTTCGGATCCGGGCAGAGGCACGCCGGCGCGTCGGGATCGATCCCGTGCGGGTGGGCCGCTGGATCACACGACATGAGCGCGACATCGCTGCTGAGATCCGGCGGCTGCTGGCCCGGCGTCGGCACCAGCAACACCACCTTCTGATGCACGGTCTCGACCGAATCGCAGCTCACCTCGGTCGTCTTCCCGTCGACCATCCCCGTCCACGAGGTGGGCGGGGCGAGCGCGGCCACGGCCGCCTCCTCGGGCAGGTTGACCTCGGTCGGCTCGCCCGCGCCCCCGTCCACGTCGACGATCGCGATGACGCTCCCAAGGAGGTCGTTCGGACGGCGGCCGACCAGGCAGAGCGTCTGCTCCTCCTCCGGCATCTTCACCATCACGTCGGCGCGGTAGCCCGGCGACACCCACACCGTGTCGCTCCGGTAGAACTGCGGCAGCGTCAGGCCGTCGCGCGCGATCTGGATCGTCTCGATCGGGGTCTTGTCGAAATCGGAGCACGCGGGGTCCTTCGCGACGTGGAGCTTCATCCCCATCTCGTCGGGGCTGCCCGCGTACACCATGCGCCAGCGCTCCACCTGCCCGGGCGGCGTTGCGATCCTGGGCCTCAGCTTGCCGTTGATCAACGTGGCCCGGAGCGTCTCGACCGCGAGGAAATCGGTCACGGAGAGGTTGTCTTCGGTGCAGTCCTCTCCCTCCCTCAAGGGGACCGTGTTCTCGTGATCGATCGGCACCTGGGTCATGACCATGACCCGCTCCCGGGCACGGGCGATCCCGGGGAGCTCGTCGAGCGCCCCCTCGATGAGCAGCGCCCCCGCGGCGCCGTCCATCACCTGGATGGCCGTCGAGCCGTGGATGTGCGGATGGTACCAGTCGGTCCCCTCGTGGTGGATCCCGTCCTCGTCTAGATCCCACCGGTATCGGGCGCTCGCCCCCGGCGGCACCTGGTGCAGCACGTGGTCCCCGAAGTACCGCTGACCGGGGGCGCAGCCGTCGCCCTCGCACGGATCCGCGGGGTCGTCCGTCGCGAAATTGGGCTGCACGTGCAGGCCGTGCCCGTGCAGGTTCGTCAGGTTGAAGTCGTGACACGACCTCGACCCGTGGCCCATCATGCTCGCGATCTCGCGAAAGTCGCTCTTCGTGAAGTCGTTGTGCAGGGTGACGTGGACGCCGCGGCCCTCGCCCTTCGGCACGCGGATCGTGGGGCCGACCGCGGCCCCGTTGTACCCGCGGAGGCAGAAACGCCGCCCGTCGATCTCGACCGCGCTCGGGCCGAAATGGAGCTCGTACACGCCGCCGTCGCCCGGCTGCAGCTCGGGCGGGTCTTCGTACATCGGTGTCGTCTCTGGTGTCGTGTCGGCCTCGTCCTCACCGCCGCACGCGGTCGGCAGGGCCAGCGCCGCGATGAGCAGGGCGAACGCCGCGGGTGAGCCTGGCCGCTCGGGCGCGTGAGAGCTGTTTTGTACCATCAGGTCTTCTCCTCCTCGGATCACCCTATCGAGCCGCGCCGCGCGCCGATGGCCGAAGGTGGCCACCCCTGGATAGAATGCGGACACCGATGGATCTCGAACAGCTGCGCGCCTTCATCGCGGTCGTGGAGGCGGGGTCGTACCTCGGCGCCGCGCGCGCCCTCAACACCTCGCGCACGACGCTCCGGCGGCACGTCGCGTCCCTGGAGGCCCACGCCGGCGTCCTGCTGCTCGAGAACGTGCGGCAGGGCGTGCTGCCGACCGAGGCGGGGCAGGTGCTCGCCAAGAAAGGGCGCGGGATGATGCAGGAAGCCGCCGCGCTCCTGGCCTCCATCCGGGAGGTGGGCAACGCGCCCTCGGGCACCTTGCGGATCATCCTGCCGGTGGGGCTGCCGCCGCACGTGCTCACGCCGCTCTTCGCGGCCGTGCGCGGCGCGTACCCGAAGCTCCACTTCCACTGCCGCTTCAGCAACGACCCGCTCGGCGAGACCTTGACGGACTTCGACATCGCCGTGCACTTCGGCGAGGACGCGCCGGAGGGACACTGGATATCGCACGTCGTCCTGCGCGTCCGCGAGTGGCTGATCGCCGGCCGCACCTACCTGGAGCGCCGCGGCACGCCCCGGACCATCGAGGACCTGAAGCAGCACGAGCTGTTCGCGTGGCAGGCCCCCGGCGAGGACGGGTGCGTGTGGCGGACTCGCAAGGGCGCGCCGTTCACCGTCCAGCCGGCCCTCGTCGCGACGGACATCCACTTCATCCGCCATTGCTGCATCGCCGGGCTGGGCATCGGCCTGGTCCCCGACGCGCTCCTGACCGATCCCGGCCTGGGCCCGGACGCGCTCGTCCCGGTCCTCCCCGACATGGTCGGCCAGGAGAGGCCGGTGCGGATCAGCGTGCCGGCGGTGCTCTCGGAGATCCCCAAGGTGAAGTGGGTCCTCGAGCACCTGCGCGCCTCGATGGGGCACCTGCACCAGGGCGCCGAGGGCGGCAGGCGTCGCCCCGACGCTGCGGTCAGCCCGGGAGCCACGGCGCGAGCGGCGGGGCCGGGCGGGGGCGGATAGGACGGCTGCGGGAAGTCGCCTCGGATCAGCAGAACAACCGCCAACGCGCCAAGAATGAAGGCGCCGAGAGCTCTCTTTTTCTTGGCGTCCTTGGCGCCTTGGCGGCTATCTCTCGCCTAGAGCAACGGAATCGGTGTTCTAGCTGCCCTGCGGAGCGGAACCAGCGTCGGCCCCTCCGGTCCGGGGGGGCTTGGGCGCGCCGCCTGCGCCCGCGTCGCGCGCCGCGCCCCCGCCGCGGGGCGGCCCCGCGTCCGTCGGGGCGGCCGCTGCACCGGCAGCGCCGGCGTCCGCAGCGCCGGCGTCCGCCGCAGCGGCCGTGTCGGCGGCGCCCGCGTCGTCAGCACCCGCGTCGGCGGCGGCTGCCTGCTCGGCGCCGGCGGCGCCCAGCGGGGGCGGCTGGGCGGGCGGGACCTCGCTCTCCCAGCACTCCGGCTTCGGCGGCGCGGCGAACTGGAGGGTGCGGGACGCGGCGTCGTCCCGCCTCGTGACGAGCTTGTCGGTCTTGTACACGGGCGCATTGCCGCACGCGTACTCGGCCGTGTCCTTCGTGTCGCGGCCCAGCGACAGCGCCCGGGGGGCGCGCTGGTTCTCGCACTGCGCCCACTCGATCTCGTACTCGGCGTTGTCGTTGGGGATCAGGATGCGGGTGCCCGGATCGTCCTTCGACCGGCGCCCGTCGAGCGTCGCCCGGGAGATCGGCTTCTTGCCGTCGAGCACCGTCAGCGTGACCGGGAAGCGAAGGCTGCCGCGCATGACCGCGCGGGTCGCGCCGACCTCGAAGTCGGGGCAGATCGGCTCGCCTTCGACCGGCGACGGGGTGAGCGGGCCGCCGCACGCGGCGACGCATAGGACCAGGAGGGTGAGGGCTCGAGCCGGAGGGCGGAGGTTCACGGCGGGGATTAGTCGTTACCCAGGGCGCCCGCGTCAAGCGATCTTGGTCTTGCCCAGCTTCAGCACCCGATCGAAGTGCTCCTTCGAGACGGGCACGACGCTCAGGCGGGACCGCTTCAAGAGCGCGATCTCCGCGAGCGACTCGTCGCCGCGGATCGTGTCGAGCGTCACCTGCACCTTGAGCGGGGCGACCGGCTCGATGTCGACGACGCTCCAGTCCTCCTCCGCATCGGCCGTCGGATCCGGGTACGCCTCACGCTTGACGCGCGCGACGCCCGCGACCGCCATGCCCTCGACCGAGTGGTAGAAGAGCACGAGATCGCCCTGCTTCATGGCCCGCATGTTGTTGCGCGCCTCGAAGTTCCGGACGCCGTCCCACATCGTCTGGCCGTCGCGTACGAGCTGCGCGAACGAATATTTTTGAGGCTCGCTCTTGATCAGCCAGTAACGGCGAGACATGCACGATCTCCCGGGAAGGCATGGGGCGGCGCCGGCCCCGCCGGCGCGCCCCATCCTCGACGGACAGCCCGTCGACGTGACCGGCTACCCTAGCACCGCCCGTTCACTCGGTGATGACGATCTTGGCGCGGTCGGGCGTGAGCCGCGACGATCTCGTCGATCTCGTCGTCGTCGAGCGCGATGCAGCCGAGCGTCGAGTCCTCCTGCTCGTGCACGCCCGCGAACGCCGCCCCCACGACGCCGCGGACGCCGATGCCGTGCCCGACGCCCCGGCCCGGCGTGACCTCGCCGCGACGCCTGAGCTCGGCGAAGCACCGCCCGTCCTCCTCGTGCGCGACGCCGGCCGGCGGCCGGCACCGGGCGGGGCGGGCGGCGGGGAGCCGGAGGGCCATGCCCCGAAAGTCGACGCCGCACGGCGGAATGGGACGCCCGAGCGGGGTCTGCCGTATTCTCGATCGCGCCCGTCACACTCCGCGGCCGCGGCGCGATGCAGCCGTGATGAGCACGCCGATGACCACCGGACACTCCTCCCCCGCGACGAACCCCCTGGCGGAACCAGGGCTCCGCCGTTCCCTCGAGGAGTTCGTCCGGCGGCGGGTGCCCAGCGCCGAGGTCGACGACGTGGTGCAGACCGTCCTCTGCGACGCGCTCGCCTCGCCGGCGCGCCCGACCGAGCCGTCGGAGCTCCGGCGCTGGCTGCTCGGGATCGCGCGCCACAAGGTCGCCGACCACCACCGGCGGGCGTCGCGCGAGGCCGCGGCGGAGCTGCCGGATCTGCCGGTGGCGCCGCCGCCGGTCGAGGCGCGGGAGCTCGCGCGCTGGGCCGAGGAGCAGGCGTCCTCCAGCCAGGACGCCCAGCAGACGCTCGCGTGGATGGCGCGCGAGGGGGAAGGGGAGAAGCTCGAGAGCATCGCCGCCGAGGCGCAGGTGCCCGCCGCCCGGGTGCGCCAGCGCGTGTCGCGGATGCGGCGCTGGATGCGCGAGCGCTGGCGCGCGGAGCTCGCCGCGGTCGCGGCGCTCGCGCTGCTCGCCCTCGTGCTCGCGCGGCTCCTCCGGCCGGCCGACGATCCGCCCGCGGTCGCGCCCCTGCCCGAGCCGCCGCCGGTCACCCCGCCGGCCGAGGTGCCGCCGCCGCGCGAGCGGATCGACCGCGCCCGGGCGCTCCGGGCCGAGGCGCTGCGCGCCTGCGACGAGCGCGCGTTTCGCCCGTGCCTCGATCGGCTCGACGAGGCGGCGCGGCTCGATCCGCCGGGCGACGGCGCGCCGGACGTCGCGGCGGCGCGGGCGCGCGCGCTCGGAGCGCTCCGCGCGCTCGAGGAGACGCCCTCGATCGCGCCCGGGCCCGAGACCTCCGCCCCGGCGCCGAGCCCCGTCCGGAAAGGCAGGCCCGATGCGGAGCAGAGCGTGGAGGAGACCGACACGACCACGCGCGACGTGAGCCCCTCGCCCCAGCCCTCCACGAGGGTGGCCCCGCCGCCGGTGGCGCCGACCGGGAAGGCGCCCTCGATGAAGCCGGTCAGCCCGAAGAAGAGCGCGTTTGACCCGAAGAAGAGCGCCGCGCCGGACGGGATGGATTTCCCGTCCCTGCGAAAGTAGAAGCCGAGCCGCTCGAAGCGACCCCACGACGATGGGTCGGCAGCGCCGCTGTCGGCCTCCGCGCCCGGTCGTCGCGCCGCCGGGGGAGCGTCGGTGCGCCGCGCGGGGGGCGTCGGCGCGCCTCGAGGCGAGATTGCCTCTCGCAGTTTCCGGCGCGGTCGTCTACACACGCTGGCGCTCGGCGAGAGGTAGGACGCCAAGGAGAGGAGACCACGAGATGCGAACCACGAGATGGCTAGGAATGGCATTCGCCGCATCGCTGCTCGCCGCGAGCGCCGGCTGCGCGCGTGAGCCCCAGGTGCAGCCCGCGACGAAGGCGCCGGAGCCGCCCCCGCCGGCGCCGGCGCCGGCGCCCCCGCCGCCCCCGGACGCGGACGCGGACGGCGTGATCGACGACGGGACCGACAAGTGCGTCGCCGAGAAGGAGGACGGCCTCGCGCCGGACGCGAAGGACGGCTGCAAGTCGACCGACCCGGACGGCGACGGCTTCCTGGCCGAGGCCGACAAGTGCCCGGACCAGGCGGAGGTCAAGAACAACTACAAGGACGACGACGGCTGTCCCGATGTCCCGCGGGTCGTCGTCGAAAAGGGCGAGGTGAAGCTCAACGAGAAGGTCGCCTTCGTCGCCGGGAAGGCCGAACTCGATCCTGCCTCGCAGGAACTGCTCGCCAACATCGCCCAGGTCATCAAGGAGAACCCGCAGATCGAGTTCGTCGAGGTCGCGGCCTACTCCGAGAAGGTCGGGAGCGACGCCGCCACGGTGACGCTCACGAAGAAGCGCGCGGACGCGGTGGTGAAGGCGCTCGTCTCGCTCGGCGTCGAGAAGAACCGGTTGAGGGGCGCCGGCTACGGGGCGCACTGCGCGTTCGACGCGGGCGAGACCGAGGAAGCCAAGGAGAAGAACCGCCGGGTCGAGATCAAGATCATGCGGTTCGAGGGCAAGGACACCGGCGTCGAGCTCGCCTGCGCCGCGGCCGTCACCAAGGGCCTCAAGCCGGCCGGCGTGCCCGCCACCGCGCCGAAGGGCGCCCCGAAGGGCTCGGACCCGAAGCCGGTGGACGCGAAGCCCGCCGCGGCGACGCAGCCCGCGGGGGCGAAGCCGGCGGACGCGAAGCCCGCCGCGGCGAAGCCGGCCGAGGCGAAGCCCGCCGCCGCGGCCACGAAGCCGGCGGAGGCGAAGCCGGCGGACGCGACGAAGCCGGCCGAGGCGAAGCCCGCCGAGGTGATGAAGCCCGCGGCGCCGAAGGCGGCGGAGACGAAGCCCGCTAGCGTGAAGTAGGGGGCAGGCGCAGCGGGGCGCGGGCGGGCTGGCGAGCCTGCCCGCGCGCGGCGGCGAGCAGGCGCTCGAGCGCCTCCTTCGCGCGCTGCCGGCGCTGCGGCTCGGGGAGCGCGCCCGCGGCGAGCAGGCGCTCGGCCTCCGCGCACGGCTCGGCGCGATCGCCGGAGGGATCCGGGCCGCAGATCCGCTCGATCGCGCCGCGGTCGCGCGGGGGCGGCTCGCCGGCGAGCGCGGCCGCGGCGGTCTGGAGGACGAGCGCCGTCGCCGCCGCGCCGGCGTTCACCCCCGTCCAGCGCTCGACGAGCTCGGGCTGCTTCGCGAGCCGCGCGAGCACGTCCCAGCGCTGCTCGCGCGCCGCGAGCTCCGCCGCGAACAGCACGACCTTCAGGTTGCGGTCGAGGTCGGGGAGGGCGCGCGTCTCGTCGTCGAGCGCCATGAGGTCGTCGACGACGCTCGCGTCGAGCGCCGCGGCCGCGCAGCTCACCGCGACGCTGAGCAGGTCGGCGCGCAGCGCCGGGCCGAGCGAGGGCTCGCGGCCCAGGGCGCGCGCCGCGGCGAGCACGAGCGGGCCGCAGTGCCCGTCGCGCCGCTGCCGCGCGAGCAGCACGCCCGCGTCGTAGAGCCGGCCGCCCTGGCGCAGCGCCTCCACGGCGGCCGTGAACGCGTCGGGGTCGTACGTGCCGCGCTCCGCCGCCGTGAGGAAGCCGTCGAGGCTGCGCAGCATCGGGCACGCCGCCGCGCTGCCCGCGCGCCGGAGGTGCGGCAGCTTGCCGAGGACGTCGGCGATGCGCAGCGAGAGCGCGAGCGGGTAAGCGTCGCAGGCGGGCTCTTCGTACCCGCCGAGCTCGACCTTCGCCGCGGTGCACGGGAGCGGGGCGGCGACCGCGGCGAGCGAGCGCGCCGTCCTCGCGACCAGCGGCCGGAGGTCGGCGAGCGCGGCGAGCCCGGCCGGCAGCGGATCGAGCAGCCGCGCCGCCGCGGCGTCGTCGGTGTCCGGCGGCAGGAGGCCGCGGACGAGCGTCCAGAGATCGCCGGCGAGGAACGGGTGCCCGGCCTCGGCCGCGAGCTGGGCGTCGATCGCGAGCAGCGCGCGCGCGTCCCTGCCCCACGCGAGCGGGCGCTCGGTGGGCAGCGCCCGCCCGCCGAGCCGGAGGCCGAACGAGAGCGCGGCGATCGCCCGCCGCGCCGCGGCGGCCCCGCGCTCGGCGTCGCGCTCGAGGAAGTGGTAGGCCGCCGCGAGCGCGGCGGTGCTGACGTAGGCGCGCGCGGCGTCCTCGTCGGCTTGCGGGGAACCCTCGGGCGCGAGCGCGGCGGTGAGCGCGCCCTCCGGGGCGGCGCGGGTGCGGAGGCCGAGGCCGAGCTGGAAGCCGGTCGACCCCTCGAGGATCCCGGCGCCGTACGAGACGTCGACGCTGAGGGAGAAGACCCGGGTCGCGGTCTTCTCCTCGTAGCGGTACGTCATGCGCGGGACGTGGAGGCCGCGCGCGTCGGCGGCCTCGAGGAGGCGGTCGAGCGCGTCGCGGGCCTCGGCGCGCCGGCCGGCGGCGAAGTCGCGCGCCGCGCCCATCATCGCGAGCACGTCGCCCGCGGGGGCCGCCTGGCAGGCGTCGTCCGCGGCGCGGCGCATGGCGTCCGCGTAGGCCGACGGGTCCGGGGCGACGCCGCGCCGGGCCTTCGCGATCTCGGCCAGGTACGAGAGCGCCCACGCGACCCGGCTGCCGCTGTCGTTCGCGAGCGCGACGGCCTCCGGCGCCGGCGGGCGGCCGAGGACGGCCGAGCCGAGCAGCGAGGCGAGCAGCCCGAGGTCGGCCTGGTCGCGCAGGCCGAGGGCGGAGAACGCCCTGGCGTAGCCGACGAGCACGCCGCCGAGATCGCCCTCGGCCGGGGCGGGCGGCAGCGACGCGAGCGCGTCGAGGAGGGCCACGCCGGCCGAGCCCTGACCGGGGCCACGAGGCGCCGCGTCCCCGCGGAACAGGCCGGCGAGGCCGCGGAGCATCCGGCCGAGCGGGGCGCCGCTCTGCTCGGCGAAGCGGTCCGCGGTGGAGGCGCCGAGGACCGCGCGCGCGAGCCCGTAGCCGCCGGTGACGGCCTCCGCGAGCGCGCGATCGTCCCCGCCCGAGAGGGCCGCCGCGACGGCGGACTCGGCGTCCGCGGCGGGGATGGTGAAGCGCACGCGGGGCTCCGGCGCGCCCGCGCCCCCCACGCTCGGCGCGCGCGGGGCGCGCGGCGGCGCGGCGAGCAGGTCCATCGCGTCGGACAGGACCGTGACGAGGAGCCGCGCCCGGCGCGCCCACGCGCCGTCGCCTTGCTTGTACCGCGGCGCGAACAGGATCCGCCCGCGCACGTCGCCGAGGCGCGCGAGCGCGCGGCGGGCTTCGGGGCTCGGCCCGCGGCCGGCCGCGGGGCAGGTGTCCTTCGCGGGCTCCGGATCTCGAGCGCGCGCGCGCTCGCTGAAGAGCGCCGCGAGGACGCCGTCGGCGAGCGCGGCGATGTCGTCCACGAGGCCCGGCGGCGGGGCGTCCGCCGCGGCCGGGGCGCCGCCGGACGCGGCGAGCCCGGCGACGGCGCGGCGGAGCACGTCGCGCGCGTCGCGGCGCTCCGGGGGGAACCGGGCCGCGTCGGTCGCCCGCGGGTCGAGGGCGCCGGCGACGCCGAGCGCGGCGTAACGCGAGAGGGCCGCGGCGAGCGCCGCGAGGTCGGGGTAGGGCAGCTCCGGGGCGGGCGCGAGCGCGCGACCGATCTGCGCGGACGAGAACGCGAGATCGGGCGCCTGGTCGGAGAGCAGCCGGTAGAGGGCGTCGGCGGCGTAGAGGCCGGCGACGCCCCAGCCGGACTGCGCCGTGAGCTCGCCGCGCAGCTTCGCCGTGAGCGCGCCCTGGAGGGCCAGGAAGTGCGCGGGCTGCACCTCGGGCGGGTACGCCATGCCCGCGAAGACGCCGGTGAGCGCCGCGCCGAGGACGGCCTCGGCGTCGCGCGCCTCGGCCATCCGGCGCTGCACGGCGACCTGCGTGAGATCGACGACGGCGTCGCGGAGGCGCGGATCTGCGAGCACGCCGGGGCTGTAGGCGAGGGGGATCTGCGCGAGCGCGCGGTAGCGGCGCGGCTCGGCCTCGGCGAGCGCGCGCAGGGCGGCGAGGTGCGCGAGGCCGAGCTCGGTGACGCGGCGGTAGACGGCGCCGCCCGCCGGGCCGGCCGAGGGCGCGGCGTCGCGCTCGGGCGCGTCGCCGCGCTGCGCGCGCTCGTAGAGCAGGCTGGGCGCGTGGGCCCAGGTGGTGTTCGTCTGATCGACCGCGCGGACGAGCGCCTCGTAGCGGGGCAGCCACGCCTCGAGCGGCAGGCGCCCGTGCGGCGGCGCCGCCGCGGAGCCCGGCGGGGAGGCCGCCGCGGAGCCTGGCGGGGAGGCCGCCCGAGGAGCGGCCGCCGCGGCCGCGCCGGCGCCCGGGGCCAGCGCGCCCGCGAGCGACGCGGCGAACACGAGATCGCGCGCGCCCTCCATCGGCGGGGCGACGCCCTGGCCGCAGCCCGGGGGCTTTCCGAGCAGGTCGTCGAGCGCGGCGCGGCGATCCGCGGGCACGGCCCGCAGCACCGCCGCGCCGCGGGCGCGCCAGGCGGCGCGGCCGTCGCGCGCCGTGCGCACGCGGAGGAGGTCGCCGTAGGGCGTGTCGTGGGGCGCGGGCGGAGGTTCGGCCGGCGGCGCCGCGGGCGCCGCGGGCGCGGCGCCGTCCTCGTCCTCGTCGAGCGCGATCCCCGCGGTCCCGAGCAGCTGCAGCGCGTAGCGGCCGCGCAGCGCCGGCTCGTCCTCGGGGCCGCGCCCCTTCAGCGCGGCGGCGAGGGCGTCGGCCGCGCGCGCGGCCTCGACGTAGCGGAAGCGGCCGGCGTCGCCGAAGGCGCGGCGCACGAGCGCGGCGATCGCGATGTCGTCGGCGACACGCGCGAGCGACGCCTCGCCGGACGCGATCGGCGCGACGCCCGCCATGAAGGGCGAGAGCGGGTCGCGCGGGAAGATCTGCGCCGCGCGGCCGCGGCGCGCGGGGGCGTAGACGAGGTGCTCGTACCCGAGGGCCTCGCCGAGCGCGAGGAGCAGCGCCTCGGCGCCGAGCGCCCCGGGGGCCGGCAGGGGCGCTGCGCGGATCCAGGTCGCGCCCCTCGCGCCGTTGCCGGCGGCCTCCGCGCCCCTCGCGCCGTTGCCGGCGGCCTCCGCGCCCGCCTCCACGATGACCGCGACGGCCGGCCTCGGCCCGCCGCGCCGGTCGAGGTCGCGCAGCAAGAGCGCCCACGGGTCGCCGGCGTTCCGGGCGGCGCGCGCCTCGACATAGCCCAGGGCGAGCGCGCCCGCGGCGCGGCCCTCGGCGACGGCCGCGGCGAGGGCGCGCTCGCACGGATCGAGCCGCGCCGGTTCGCAGCGCGCCGCCGGCCGGGGGGCGAGGCCGGTCGGGCTCGCGCCGCTGCAGCTCGCTAGGAGGAGCAGCGAGAAGCCCGAAACCGCGCGCGCCGTCCAACCGGCCCGACCTTGCCGCATGACGAGCGCGTGACCTTACACCAAGACCGTGGCTCGCCGCGACGGGTCGCGGGTCCGGCGGCGTCGGTCTCGGAATCGAAATCACGAAGTTATGGCTGCGGCGTAACACCCCGACACCGCAGTAGAGGTCAATCTCTAGGTTAAACGCACCACTCGACCTTTCGAGGCACGTGGTCGCGCGCTTCTCCGGATCCCCCTCCGCCGAAGCAGGGCAGGTCGCTGACGCCGGCGCCCACCACCTTCCTGGCCGTTGGGCGACATGCTACGCCCACGTCATGCGGCGAGCATCCGAGCAACGAGGTGCCGGCGGCGGCGGGGGCAGGGCTTTCATCGGGCGCGGCGCCTCCGCGGCGCTCGGCCTCGCGTCCCTCGCGCTCGCGGGCTGCAGCGAGGGGGAAGGCGGGTATGCCGGGACGACCTCGCGCGCGATCGACGACCCGACGACGATCTACATCAACAACACGGGAGAGCCCGAGTACATCGATCCAGGCAAGCTCAGCGACTCGGTGAGCGGCGTGCTGGTCCAGCAGATGTTCGAGGGGCTGACCACGTACGGGGCCGGCGATCTCCGCCCGGTGCAGGGGGTCGCGACGCACTGGGAGCAGAGCGACGACAACCGGATCTTCCGGTTCCACCTGCGGCCCGAGGCGCGCTGGTCGGACGGCAAGCCGGTGACCGCGCACGACTTCGAGTACGCGTGGAAGCGCGTGCTGCGGCCGGCCACCGCCTCGCTCGCCGCGACCAACCTGTTCGCCCTGAAGAACGGCGAGCTGTTCAGCCTGGGCAAGCTCAAGGCGCTGCGCGAGGCCGCGCCGCTCCGGACCGCGCCGAGGCCGGACGCGCCGGCCGCGCTCGATCTGCCGAAGGGCGCGTTCGTGGTGGTGCTGGCGCGCTCGCCGATCCGGGTGGACACGTCGATCGCGCCGCTCGCCGCGCTGCCGGAGGGCGCCGCCAAGGTGACGTTCGCGAAGGGCGACGGGAAGGGCGGCTCGGTCGACCGGCTCACGGTCGAGGACGCCGGGAGCGGCGCCGCGCCGGTCGGCCCCGCGCCGGGTGGCGGGTGGCAGGGCGCGGCGGTCGACATCGTGCGCGCCGGGCCGCCCTGCCAGTGCAACGGCGCCTCCGACCGCTGGTTCGAGCTCGAGCGCGGCGGCGCGCGCGGCTTCCTCCCGGGCTGCATGCTCTCCCCGGCGGCGCCGCCGGCCGGCAAGGAGGGCGCGGACGCGGCGGCGCGCGAGACATACGCGCTCGTCGCGCCGCACGCGGCCCTGCCCCGGTACGACGCGGCGGCGCCCCCGCCGGCGGCGCAGGGCGAGCCCCCGGTGGGCTTCGTGCCCGACGCGCTGCTCGTGGAGGACGACAGCGCCGTCGGCGTCCGGGCCAAGGACGACCTCACGCTCGACGTGGAGCTCGCGCAGCCCACGCCCTACTTCACCGATCTGACGAGCTACGTGACGCTCTTCCCCGTGCGCAAGGACGTGATCGAGGCGTTCGAGCGGCGCGGCGAGCCCGAGCTCTGGTTCCGCCCCGAGAACATCGTCGTCAACGGCCCTTACACGCTCGACGAGTGGAAGTTCCGTTACGAGATCACGATGAAGCGGAATCCGATGTACTGGAACCGCGACAAGCTGAAGATCCACCGCGTGGTCTGGCTGCAGATCGAGCAGTACAACGCGACGATGAACATCTACAAGGCGGGGGACATCGACTACATGGGCGACAACTCCTCGCTCCCCGCCGAGCACCAGGGCTGGCTGTCGACCAAGAAGGACTTCCGGCGGTACCCCTACCTGGCCACGTACTGGTACGAGTTCAACACGAAGAAGCCGCCGGTCGACGACGTCCGCGTCCGGTGGGCGCTGAACCTCGGGATCGACAAGCAGCAGATCGTCGACAAGATCACGCGGGCGGGGCAGACGCCGGCGACGCACTACGTGCCGGAGTTCACCGGCTCGGGGTACGCGGAGGCGGTGGCCGAGGACAAGCGGGGCGGGGCGGATCCGTTCTCGTCGCCGGACGTCGGCTTCAACCCGGAGCGCGCGCGGGCGCTGCTCGCGGAGGCGGGCTACGAGGTCGTCCAGGAGGGCGACGGCTACCGGGCGAAGGACTTCCCGGCGCTCGAGATCCTCTACAACACGTCCGAGGGTCACAAGCAGATCGCCGTCGCCATCCAGGACATGTGGAAGCGTCACCTCGGCGTCGCGGCCACGCTGCGAAACGAGGAGTGGAAGGTGATGCTGAAGAACGTGCGCGACGGCCACTTCCAGGCGGTGCGGTTCGGCTGGATCGGCGAGTTCAACCACCCGGCGACGTGGCTCGGCACGTTCCTCTCGTACAGCCCGCAGAACCGGACCAAATGGGCCGACAGCGAGTTCGACGAGATGATGCGCGTCGCCGCCGCGACGACCGATCCTAAGGAGAGCATCCAGCTCTTCCGCAAGGCGGAGAAGCGGGCGGTCGACGGCATGGCCAAGATACCGCTCTACTTCTACACGAAGTCGACCTTGCTGAAGCCCTGGGTCAAGGGGTTCGTCGGCAACGCGCGCGGCACGCAGCTCGTGCAATGGCTCTGGATCGACCCGAACTGGCGCGACAACCCGTCGAACGAGACCGCGTTTCCGCAGCTCGAGTTCCCGGAGCCGGGGCGGCTCGGCCCCACGCTGAACGGGCCGGCCGTGCCCTGAGTGCTGCCGGGGCAGCGCCTCGCCGGCGCGCGCCGACACCCTGCTTCGCCGTACGACCTCTCCCGCACGACACCGGCTTACCCGGACGAACCTCGGGTGAGCCCCGAGCCGCCTTCGGCCGAGGCCCGAGGGGCGCGCCGCCGATCGGCGGTCGGCGCTCCGCGGCGGCGAACGTACCCGTTGACGGGCTGGCCTTGGCCATGGCCTAGTCGGCGCCGACGCCGTATGGACCACCTCGGGAGAAACGCATGAGCAAGACGATTCTGGTGACGGGAGGCGCGGGTTATATCGGCTCGCACACCTGCGTGGAGCTGCTCCGCGCGGGCTACCGGGTGGTCATCCTCGACAACCTCTGCAACAGCCGCAAGGAGGCCGTGCAGCGCGTGGAGCGGATCGCCGGCAAGCAGGTGACGTTCGTCGAGGGGGACATCCGCGATCAGGCGCTCCTCGCCCGGTTGCTCTCGGAGCACCCCGTCGACGCGACGATCCACTTCGCCGGGCTGAAGGCCGTGGGCGAGTCGGTGGCAAAGCCGCTCTCGTATTACGACAACAACGTGGGCGGGACGGTGAGCCTGCTCAAGGCGCTCGACCAGAAGGGCGCGCGCAAGCTCGTGTTCAGCTCTTCTGCCACGGTGTACGGCGATCCGGAGCGCGTGCCGCTGGATGAGGGGTGCCGGCTCGGTCCGACCAACCCCTACGGGCAATCCAAGCTCATGGTGGAGCACATCCTGCGCGACGTCGCGGCGACCGGGAATTGGTCGCTCGCGTCCTTGCGTTATTTCAATCCGGTGGGCGCCCACGAGAGCGGGCTCATCGGCGAGGACCCGAACGGGATCCCGAACAACCTGACGCCGTTCATCACGCAGGTGCTCGTGGGGAGGCGCGACAAGCTCCGGGTCTTCGGGGGCGACTGGCCGACGCCGGATGGCACCGGCGTACGCGACTACATCCACGTGGTCGATCTCGCGCTCGGGCACCTCGCCGCGCTGAACCGGATCTTCACGGTGGGCGACAGCTTCACCGTCAACCTCGGCACCGGTCGGGGGTACTCGGTGCTGGAGGTGGCGGCCGCGTTCGAGCGGGTCAGCGGGAAGCGGGTGCCTTACGAGATCGTCGCCCGGCGGCCCGGGGACGTCGCGTCCGTGTACGCGGACCCGGCGCGGGCGACAGAGCTCCTCGGCTGGCGCGCCGAGCGCGATCTTGAGACCATGTGCCGCGACAGCTGGCGGTGGCAGGAGCAGAACCCGACCGGTTTCGCGAGCTGAACGGGCGCGGCGGGCGCTGCGCCTCCGGCGGCGACGTGGGTCGGCGCCGGATCAGGTCCGCCGAGCGCGCTTGCGCGCCGTGGGGCGCCGTGGCGGGGGCGTGGGGGCGCCGGTGCTGGCGTCGCCGTCGCCGAGCACGTCCTCGGGCGTGGGGGCCGTGAGCACGCGCGCCGTCCAGGAGACGAGGGCCGCCTCGTCGGCGGCGAGGATCCGGGCGCTCACCTCGGCCGGCACGGCGCCGAACCGAGCCGTGAGCAGCTCCAGCAGCGTCTGCGCGCGGCCCTGCGCGCGGCCTCGTGCGAGCCCCTGTGCCCGCCCCTGTGCCCGCCCCTGCGCCCGCCCCCTGCGTTCGATCTCGTCCAGCACCGTCACGATCGCCTCCTGGGCCCGTGGGCCCGCCGCCTTCTCCAGGATCTTGCCGAGCTTCCGCTCCCCGTACCGCGCGTGGGTAGCCCAAAGATAGCGCAGCAGCGCCTCCAGCGCAGCGAGCCCGCTCGGCGCCCGCAGCACCTCGTCCAGCGCCGCCGCCATGCGCCCGATCTCCCGCTCCAGCCGCGCGTCGTCGCCGGCCACCGACAGGCACCACAACACCACCTTGCCCAGCGCCGTCAGCGCCTGCTCCACGAGGTCCCCCGCGCGCCCGCCGCTGACATCGACCAGGCGCAGCTCGAAGTGGGGGATGTGCGGCAAGAGCGCCGTCCGCTCCGGCCCCTCGCCCGCGACGATGTCCTGAAACGCCCTGGCCGCGATCCAGCCGGTGTCGCTGTGGTGGATCAGCACCGGCACGACCGGCGGCAGCTGCTTCATCCCCGGCTGGTCGCGGACGAGCTGCTCCCACAGGCGCATCATGTAAAGGCCCATGCGGAAGACCATCAGCGGCTCGACCTCGCGCTGCTGCTCGACGAGGGTGTAGAAGTAGACGCGCCCTTTGCCCATCCGTGCCGAGAGCACGAGGTCGCCGTGGCGGCTGCGCAACGCGCGGTCGACGAAGCTGCCTTTCTCGACGCGCAGCGTGCCCCAGCGCACGGCCGCGACGACCGGCGGCGGCAGCGCCGCCTTGAGCAGGCCGACGGCGTGCTCGCGCTGCGAGAACGTCCACTTGAACAGGGCATCATGAGGGGAGGTGAGCGCACCTCGGCGCGGCGACTTCGACATCACTTTCCCCTCGAGGACCGAGCCAGTCCTCACCAGGCATCCTGAAGCCTACTTTACCCATGCAATCTTCAGTTCGGCAACTCGTATCATGCTCTTCAATTGGCACTTTCCTGTGATCGATTCTGCGTCGCTTCCGTAATGCGCACCTCGGCATGTATCCCACGCTACTGCCCGGGTGCGGCGCATGGACGGCCCCGCTGCGCCCGCCTCCGAGGTGCGATCGCGAGCCGTGCACCACGCGGCTTGCCCTCGAGGTTCCGCTTGCGGGATATTCACGACGGATGGGACAGGCCTCCGACCGAGGGTGCAGCGCGCGACGGCCCGGTGCTGGGCGCCCTGACCTCGCCGCCTCCCGCCGCGCGGTCGCCCTCCGGCGAACGGCGGGCGCCGTGGGCGCCGCCGTCCTCTCGCTCTCGCTCGCGGCCTGCACCGGCGATGTCGAGGGCTACGTCGGGACGACGTCACGCTCCGGCAAGGACGTCGCGACCTTCTACGTCAACAACGCGGACGAGCCCGAGTACCTCGATCCCGGCAAGGCCGTCGATTCCGTGAGCAGCGCGCTGCTCGTGCAGATGTTCGAGGGGCTGACCACCTACGCCGCCGGCGATCTGCACCCGGTGCAGGGCGTCGCGACACACTGGGAGCAGAGCGACGACAACCGGATCTTTCGGTTCCACCTGCGGCCCGAGGCGCGCTGGTCGGACGGCAAGCCGGTGACCGCACACGACTTCGAGTACGCGTGGAAGCGCGCGCTGCGCCCGTCCACCGCCTCGCTCGCCGCGACGAACCTGCACGTGCTCAAGAACGGCGAGCTGTTCAACCTCGGCAAGCTCAAGGCGCTGCGCGACGCCGCGGCGCTGCGCGCGGCCCCGCGGCCCGACGCGCCGCCCGTGCTCGCCTTGCCGCGGGGCGCGTTCGTCGTGGTGCTCGGCCACTCGCCCGCCCGGGTCGTCACGGCGGTGGCGCCCCTCGCCGCGCCGCCGCCCGGGGTCGTCGCGGTGACCCACGCCGAGGCCGACGAGGAGACCGGCGCCGCCGAGCGGCTCTCCTTCGAGACCGCCGCCGGCGTCGGCGCAGCGCCCGGCGCCGCGCCACCCGGCGCCGCGCCGACACCCGCGCCCCTCGGCCCGGCCCCGGGCAACGGGTGGCGCGGGGCCGAGGTCGCCCTCCTCGCGGCGGGCCCGCCGGTCGCCTGCAACGGCGCGGCCGACCGCTGGTTCGAGGTCGAGGGGCCCCAGGGCCGCGGCTTCCTCCCGGGTTGCCTCCTCGCGCCCGCGGAGAACGCCGCGTACACGCTGGTCGCCCCCCACGCGAGCCTCCCCACGTACGATCCCGCGCGGCCCGCGGCGGCCCCGCCGTCCGGCGCGCCGGCGGGGTTCGTCGCCGCGGCGGAGCTCGTCGAGGACGACAGCGCCGTGGGCGTGCGCGCCAGCGACGAGCGGACCCTCGAGGTCGAGCTCGAGCAGCCCACGCCCTACTTCACCGACATCACGAGCTCCGTCAGCTTCTTTCCCGTGCGCCGCGACGTCATCGAGCCCTTCGAGGCGCGCGGCGCGCCGGAGCTCTGGTTTCGCCCCGAGAACATCGTGGTCAACGGGCCTTACCAGCTCGACGACTGGAAGTTCCGATACGAGATCACGATGAAGCGGAACCCCGCGTACTGGAGGCACGACGCGCTCAGGATCCACCGGATCGTCTGGATGGAGATCGCCCAGCACAACGCCGCCTTGCAGCTCTACCGCGCGGGAGACCTCGATTACCTGGGCGACAACACCGATCTGCCGTTCGACCACCTCGGCTGGCTGTCCGGGAAGAAGGATTTCCGTCGGTCCGAGTACCTCTCCACCGTGTATTACGAGCTCAACACGAGGAAGCCGCCGCTCGACGACGTGCGCGTCCGGCGGGCGCTGAACCTCGCCGTCGACAAGCGGGAGCTCGTCGAGAAGATCACGCGGGTGGGGGCGCCCGCGTCCCACTACGTGCCCGACATCACCGGCTCCGGGTACGCCGAGCAGGCGGCGGAGGACCGCCAGCGTGGCGCCGACCCGTTCTCGCCCGCCGAGGTCGGCCACGACCCCGCGCGCGCCCGCGCCCTGCTCGCCGAGGCCGGCTACGAGGTCGTTCGCGACGGGGACGAGCTCCGCGCGAACGGCTTTCCGCCGATCGAGGTCCTCTACAACAACGGGGAGGGGCACAAGCAGGTGGCCGTGGCCATCCAGGACATGTGGAAGCGACACCTCGGGATCTCCGCGGCGCTGCGGAGCGAGGAGTGGCGCGTCATGCTGAACGACCTTCGCGACGGCAACTTCCAGGTGATCCGCCTGGCCTGGTACGCCGACTACAACCATCCGCAGACGTGGCTCGCGACGTTCCTCTCGTACAGCGCCCAGAACCGGACCGGGTGGGCCGACCGGGAGTTCGACGACACGATCCGCAAGGCCGCGGCGCTGGCCGACCCGCACGAGAGCATGCGGCTCTTCCGCGCGGCCGAGCGGCGGGCGGTCGACGGGATGTGCAGGATACCCCTCTACTTCGAGGAGAAGTCGACCCTGGTGAAGCCGTGGGTGAGGGGGTTCATCCCCAACGCGCGGAACACGCAGCTCGTGAAGTGGCTCTGGATCGACCCCGACTGGCAGGGAAAGCCGGCCGCCGCGGCCCCGGCGGAGCTGGAGCTGCCGCCGCCGGGGCGGATCGGGGGCGGCTAGGCGTGCCGGGGACGGCCGGCGCTGGTCAGGTCCGCCGAGCGCGCTTGCGCGCCGCGGGACGCCGTGGCGGGGCCGTGGGGGCGCCGGTGCTGGCGTCGCCGTCGCCGAGCACGTCCTCGGGCGTGGGGGCCGTGAGGACCCGCGCCGTCCAGGAGACGAGGGCCGCCTCGTCGGCGGCCAGGATCCGGGCGCTCACCTCGGCCGGCACGTCGCCGAACCGGGCCGTGAGCAGCTCCAGCAGCGTCTGCGCGCGGCCCTCGGCGCGCCCTCGTGCGAGCCCCTGTGTGCGGCCTCTGCGCTCTCCCCTGCGTTCGATCTCGTCCAGCACCGTCACGATGGCCTCCTGGGCCCGCGGGCCCGCTGCCTTCTCCAGGATCTTGCCGAGCTTCCGCACGCCGTACCGCGCGTGGGTAGCCCAAAGATAGCGCAGCAGCGCCTCCAGCGCAGCGAGCCCGCTCGGCGCCCGCAGCACCTCGTCCAGCGCGGCCGCCATGCGCCCGATCTCCTGCTCCAGCCGCGCGTCGTCGCCGGCCACCGACAGGCACCACAACACCACCTTGCCCAGCGCCGTCAGCGCCTGCTCCACGAGATCCCCCGCGCGCCCGCCGCTGACGTCGACCAGGCGCAGCTCGAAGTGGGGGATGTGCGGCAAGAGCGCCGTCCGCTCCGGCGCATCACCCGCGACGATGTCCTGGAACGCCCTGGCGGCCGTCCACCCGGTATCGCTGTGGTGGATCAGCACCGGCACGACCGGCGGCAGCTGCTTCTGCTCCGGCTGGTCGCGGACGAGCTGCTCCCACAGGCGCATCATGTACAGGCCCATGCGGAAGACCATCAGCGGCTCGACCTCGCGCTGCTGCTCGACGAGGGTGTAGAAGTAGACGCGCCCTTTGCCCATCCGGGCCGAGAGCACGAGGTCGCCATGGCGGCTGCGCAACGCGCGGTCGACGAAGCTGCCTTGCTCGACGCGCAGCGTGCCCCAGCGCACGGCCGCGACGACCGACGGCGGCAGCGCCGCCTTGAGCAGGCCGACGGCGTGCTCGCGCTGCGAGAACGTCCACTTGAACAGCGCATCGTGCGGGGAGGTCAGCGCACGTCGGCGCGGCGACTTCGACATCACTTTACCCTCGAGGACCGAGCCAGTCCTCACCAGGCATCCTGAAGCCTACTTTACCCATCAATCTATTCGCTAGGCAACTCCTCCTATGCGCCTCGATAGGCGATTTTGCATGATCATTTTTGCATCGTTTACGCAAAGCATCTCTCGGCGACCGGCTCTCCCGGCGGCCAGCGCCGAGGTGGCGGCCTCGTCAGCCAGCGACGACTCCCCGCGCCGACCAGGCGAGCGTGGCGATCGTGGCGAGGACAGCCAGGCCCGACTAGAGTCGCGCCATGCACCTCACCGACGCCTCGATCGGCGCGACGCACGTGCTCCTCTCGGGCCCCCGCGCCGCCGTCGAGATCCGCTGTCCCGGCCCCGGCGCGCTGCGCGTGCGCCACGCCCCCTCGTCCGCCGTGGCGGGGTTCACCCACCCCGAGCTGCCCGAGAAGCGCTCGTTCGCCGTGGTGGCCGACGGCGCGCTGCCGCTCGACGCGCGCCGCGACGGGGACACGCTCCACGTGCGCGCCGAGGGCGCCTCTCTCGAGGTCTCGCTCGCCTCGGGCACATGGACCTTCCGCGACGGACAGGGCCGCACCCTCGCGCGCTGCGAGGCCGTCTCGGGGGAGGTCCGGCACGTGTTCCCCGTGAGCGAGTTCCACACCCGGCTCTCGCTCGCGGCGCCGCCGGACGAGGCCTACCTCGGCTTCGGCGAGAAGGTCGGGCCGCTCGACAAACGCGGCCTGCGCTTCACCTTCTGGAACACCGACGCCTTCCCGCCGCACGTCGAGACCGACCCGCTCTACGCCTCGATCCCTTTCTTCGTCGCCCTGCGGGGCGGCGTCGCCTGGGGCCTCTTCCTCGACGAGCCGTGGCGCTCCGAGGTCGACATCGCCCTCAGCGACCCGACCCGCCTCGAGTGGGCGTCGCGGGGGCCCGAGCTCGACGTCTACCTCCTCGCCGGCCCGCACCCGGCCGACGTCGTGCGGCGCTACGCCGCGCTGACGGGGCGCCCGGCGATGCCGCCCCTCTGGAGCCTCGGCGCGCACCAGTCACGCTGGGGCTACGAGAGCGAGGACGACGTGCGCAGCGTCGTCCGCGGCTACCGATCGCGCGGCCTGCCGCTCGACGTCATCCACCTCGATATCGATTACATGGATGCTTACAAGGCATGGACCTGGGACCGTTCGCGCTTCCCGGATCCGGCGCGGCTCGCGCGCGAGCTCGCGGCCGAGGGGGTGAAGCTCGTGACGATCGTCGACCCGGGGATCAAGGCCGACCCGGGGTATCCCGTCTACGAGGAGGCGCGCGCGCGCGACTTCCTCGTGCGCCTGGATCGCGGCGGCACGCTCGTGGGCGAGGTCTGGCCCGATCCGGCGGTCTTCCCGGACTTCACGCGCGAGGAGGTGCAGCGCTGGTGGGGCGATCTGCAGAAGCCGTTCGTCGACGCGGGCATCGCCGGGATCTGGAACGACATGAACGAGCCCGCGTGCTTCTCCATCCGCCCCGACCGCGGCGTGCCGGCGCCCGACGGCCAGCGCAGCACCGGGGTCGGCACGGTCGAGGGCAGCACGTTGCCCTACGACGCGCGCCACGGGACCCGGCGGCACCTGGAGGTCCACAATGTCTACGGGCTCGGCATGTCGCGCGCCGCGTTCGAGGGGCTCGCCCGCCACGCGCCGGCGCGGCGCCCCTTCGTGCTCACGCGCGCCGCGTTCGCCGGCGTCCAGCGCTACGCCGCGGTGTGGACCGGCGATTTCATGAGCCACTTCACGCACCTGGAGGCGTCGATCCCGATGCTGCTCGGCCTCGGCCTCTCGGGCGTGCCGTTCGTGGGCGCGGACATCCCCGGCTTCGTCGGCCGCGCGAACGGCGAGCTGCTCGTGCGCTGGATGCAGGCGGGGCTGTTCTACCCGCTCATGCGCAACCACGCGGCCCGGGGGCGGCCGGCCCACGAGCCCTGGCGCTTCGGCGAGCCGTTCCTCGGGCTCGCGCGCGCGGCGCTCGAGCGGCGCTACCGGCTCCTGCCGACGCTCTACACGCTGATGCACGAGGCGGCGGAGACGGGCCTGCCGGTCATGCGGCCGCTGTCCTTCGCGGCGCCGGCGGATCGCGAGGCTATCGGCGCCTTCGATCAGCTCCTCTTCGGCGAGGATCTGCTCGTCGCGCCCGTGGTGCGGCCGAGCCAGTCGAAGCGCCTGGTCTACCTGCCGGCCGGCGCGTGGATGGACTTCGCCAACCTGGAGCGCGCGGGGAAGGTCGAGGAGGGCGGGCGGCACGTGATCGCCGACGCGCCGCTCGGGGTCGTGCCGGTGTGGCTGCGCGCCGGAGGCGCGGTGGCGTTCACCGCGCCGCGGACGCACACGACGAGCGCGAGCTGGGAGGAGATCGTCTGGCACGTGCACGCGGCGCCCGCCGTGCGCGGCCGCCTCTACGAGGACGCGGGCGACGGGCACGGCGCGTCGCGCCTGTCGGTGCTCTCGGGCGGCCTCGAGGGCGCGACGTTCCACCTGGAGCGCCGCGCCAAGGGGGAGCTGCCGCTCGCGCGGGCGGCGGAGACGATCCGCATTTATGGGCTGCCGACGCCGCGATCGGTGACCGGGGCCAGGTCGCACCGCGTCGTGGAGGGGGTCGTCGATATCGAGGTCGCGGCGGACTGGGAGCGGATCGAGCTCAAGACGTCATGACCGCCCGGCCGGCGCCGCACGAACGGGCGGTCGGCCGTGCTGGATCACCCAGTCGAGCGCCAGGCGCACCCGCGCGGAGAGGAGCCGCCGCGAGGGGTACACCGCGAAGAGCTCGCGCGGCTCGACCGTGCGCCCCGCCACGGCGAGCCGCACGAGCGCCTCGCCCTGCTGCGCGATCACCTCGGCGGGAGCGCAGACCACGCCGAGCCCCTCCACCGCCGCGGCGATCGCCACGCGCGGATCGTTCACGCAGAACTGCGCGCGCGGCCGGACCTCCTCGACGGAGCCGTCCCGCCGGCGCAGGCGCCACGCGCCGCCCGGCTGGCTCAGGACGGCCGGCAGGGCGCCGAGCGAGCCGCGATCGATCCGCGCGCGGCCCTTGAGGGCCTGCCGGACGAAGCGCGGCGACGCGGCGAGCGCGTAGGGCACGGACCACAGGCGGCGCGCCACGAGCTCGGCGTCGTGAACGGGCCCGGCGCGGAAGGCGAGATCGACGCCCTCCTCGATCAAGGGGACCACCGCGTTCGTGAGCGTGAGCTCCACGGAGAGGCGCGGGTGCCGGGCGGCGAAGGCGAACAGGGCCGGCGCGATGCGCTGTGCGCCCGTCATCACGGGCGCCGTCACCCGCAGCCTGCCCGCGGGCTCCTCCTCGCGATCCGCGGCCCGGTCGAGCACCGATCCGAGCTCGTCGAGCAGCGGCCCTGCGCGCTCGAGCAGCCGCGCGCCCTCGCCGGTGAGGCCGACGCGGCGGGAGGTGCGCTGGAGCAGCCGCACCCCGAGCGCCTCCTCCAGCGCGGCCACCCGGCGGCTCACCGTGCTCGTGGGCACCCCCGTGCGCCGCGCCGCCTCCACGAAGCTCAGGTGATGCGCGACGGCCGCGAAGAGCCGCACGTCCTCCAGGGAGATCATCCCGCTCATGGGATGGAGCTTGCCACATCGTCCCATGGTGTCCACGGGGCGCTCGCGTTACCTCTCCGACATGAACCTTGACAACCAGCATGTCGTCGTCATCGGGGGCTCGTCCGGTATCGGTCTCGGCGTCGCGAAGGCCTGCCTCGCGCGCGGCGCCTCACTGACCCTGGTGAGCCGATCACCGCAGAAGCTCGCCGCCGCCGCGGCCGAGCTCGGGGCGCCGGGCCGCGCGTGCACGTTCGCGGCGGACGTCACCCAGGAGGCCGAGGTGCGGAGTCTGTTCCACGAGCGCCCGCCCGCGCACCACGTGGTGGTCACGGCGGTCGAGGGCCATTACCAGCCGGTCCGCGAGCTCGATCTCGCCCGGGCGCGCCGCACCATCGAGTCCAAGCTCGTGGCGGCGTTGCACGTCGCCAAACACGCGCGGTTCGAGCCGAGCGGCTCGCTCGTCTTGACCACGGGCATCGCGGCGGTGCGGCCGGGGGCGGGCGGATCGGTCATCGCCGCCGTGAACGGCGCGCTCGTCTCGCTCGTCCGCGCCCTCGCGCTCGAGCTCGCGCCGGTGCGCGTGAACGCGCTGTCGCCGGGCTGGATCGACACGCCGGTCTGGGATTCCATCGCGGGCAGCGCCAAGGAGCAGCGCTTCGAGCAGCACGCGCGCCGCCTTCCGGTCGGGCGCGTCGGAGCGCCCGCGGACGTCGCCCACGCCGCGCTCTTCCTGATGGAGAACGGGTTCACGACCGGCGAGGTGCTGCACGTCGACGGGGGGCACCGGCTCGTCTGAGCCGGAGGGACCAGCACAAGAGTGCTCGCCGCGCCCACATCTCTCTATGCAGGTTCCGAGGCGACTCGGCCGCTGCCCGATGTTGGACAACCTTCGCGTGCTCCTGTAACTTTTGCAGCGTGAATTTCCGGCGCAGCAGGTTCTTGGGAGCTTGGATGATCCTGACGCTCGCGGCCGCCGCCTGCGGCGACAGCGAGGAGGGCGCGGTCTCCGGCAGCGGGGGCACCGCCGGGCACGGGGGCAGCGGGGGCGACGGCGGCCAGGGCGGTGACGGCGGCCAAGGGGGTAACGGCGGCCACGGAGGCGACGGCGGCCAGGGCGCGTGCACGGTCCGGCTCGAGCCGGGCGACGACGACACGACGGCCGTGCAGACGGCGCTCATCGACGCCGCGCCCGGCGCGACGATCTGCTTCGAGGCGGGGACGTTCTCGTTCACGACGGAGGTGTCGCTCGACGTGGATGGCGTGACGGTGATCGGCGCGGGCAAGGACGAGACGATCCTGGATTTCTCGGATCAGGACGCGGGCGCCAACGGCCTTTTGATCCGGGGCGACGGCGTCACCGTGCAGGCGCTGCAGGTCCGCAACACGCCGGGCGACGGGATCCGCGCCGACAGCGTGGAGGGGATCACGTTCCGCGATGTCGCCGTGATGTGGGAGGCGGACGGGTCGATGGACAACGGCGCTTATGGCCTGTACCCGGTCGGCTCGACCGACGTCGTGATCGAGGGCTGCGTGGTCAAGGGGGCGCGCGACGCCGGGATCTACGTGGGCCAGTCGCAGAACATCCTCGTCGCCTCGAACGAGGCGTACGGCAACGTCGCCGGCATCGAGATCGAGAACTCGACGGACGCGATCGTCCGCGAGAACCACGCCCATGACAACGCGGGCGGCCTGCTCCTCTTCAACCTCCCGGACCTGCCGGTCCAGGACGGCAAGCGCGCCAAGGTGTACAACAACACGATCGAGAACAACAACGGCCCGAACTTCGCCGCGCCGGGCACGATCGTGGCGGCCCTCCCGCCCGGGCTCGGCGTCATGATCCTCGCGTCCGACGACAACGAGGTTCACAACAACGACATCATCGGCAACCAGTCCGTGGCCGTGGCGGTCGTGAGCTACAACGAGGCGCTCCTCGGCCCGGTGACCGACGCGGCGTTCGATCCCTTCTCGCAGGGCAACTTCATCCACGACAACCTCTACGAGGGGAACGGGGCGGACCCGCTCCCGTTCTTCTCCGAGTACACGGCGATACGCCCCATGCCCGACATCGTGTGGGACGGGTGCACGGACGCGAGCGCGGCCGACGACGGCCACCTCGTCAACTGCGTCGACGAGCCCGACGCCACGTACGTGAACGTCAACGCCTGCGGCGAGCTGCCGGAGGAGAGCCAGGATGTCTCGGCGGTCACGTGCACCTATGATCCGCTTCCCACGCAGCGTTAGCCTCGCCTGCGCCGCGGCGTGCCTCGCGCTCGCGGCGGTCGGCTGCGGCGGCGAGGACGGCACCTCGCCGGTGGACGTCCTGCCGCAGGATCGGCCGTCGGAGCCGCCCGAGCCGGACCCGCCGGAGCCGGATGTGCCGGAGCCGGATCCGCCGGAGAAGGTGATGCCGTACGAGACGCTGTCGGAGTACGGCTTCTTCGAGGGCGAGCTCTCGGCGCTGAAGCCGGCCGCCGGGGTGGTCCCGTACGAGGTCGCCGCGCCGCTCTGGGCCGATCACGCCGGCAAGGGGCGCTTCATCGTGCTCCCAGAGGGGGAGAAGATCGCCGTGGGCGAGGGGGAAGACTGGCAGTTCCCGCTCGGCACCATCGTCATCAAGAGCTTCTTCCTGTCGCTCGATCGGCGCGATCCGGCGGGCGCTGCCCGGATCCTCGAGACGCGGCTGCTCATCCTGGAGGACCGGGGGTGGAGACCGCACACGTACGTTTGGAACGAGGCGCAGACCGAGGCGACCCGCACCGTCGCCGGCGCCCGGATCGAGGTCGACACCATCGATGCCACGGGGAGCCCGGCGCACGCGCAGTACCTCGTCCCCAACACGAACCAGTGCAACAGCTGCCACGAGCGCGACGACAGCACCCGGATCCTCGGGCTGATCACCCCGCAGTTGAACCGCGAGATCGCGGCCGACGGAGCGCCCCGGAACCAGCTCGCCTGGCTCGAGGAGCAGGGGCTCTTCCGCGAGCCCCTCGCGCCCCCCGAGCAGCTGCCGAGCTTCCCCGATCCGTTCGGGGACGCGCCGCTCGACGCCCGCGCCCGGGCGTACCTGCACGGCAACTGCTCCCATTGCCACCGCCCCGGCGGCGGCGGCGGCGTGAGCGGGCTCGTGCTGCTCGCCTGGGAGACCGACCCGTCCAAGAACGGCGTGTGCAAGGTCGCCGCGGCGGCGGGCGCGGGCACGGGCGGGCACGCCTACGATATCGTCCCAGGAGCGCCGGAGGAGAGCATCATGACCTTCCGGATGCGCTCGACCGATCCGGAGATCAAGATGCCGGAGCTGTCGAATCGCCTCCCGGACGAGCAGGGGGTCGCGCTCATCGACGCGTGGATCGCCGCCATGGAGCCGAAAGGATGCGGCGACGCGACGCCGGCGCCCGAGGAGCCCACCTCCCCCTGAGCCGCGGTCAGGGCGAGAACACGACCCGCATGCAGCTCTCTTCCCGCGCGGGGTCGCCGCCGTTGCGCAGCGCCGCCGAGGGCCGCGCGTGGCGGCCGTCGCGGCAGCGCCGCCGCGAGCGGGGCGCCGCCGGACGCCCCTCGTCGCGGTCCGGCGTTCCCTGTAGGATCCCGCCGTGTCGGCCGAGGGAGCGCCCGCCAAGCCGGGGGACGTCATCGCGGATCGGTTCGTCCTCGAGGCAAAGGTCGCGTCCGGCGGCATGGGCGTCGTCTACCGCGCCCGCGACCGGCGCACAGGCCTCCCGGTCGCGCTGAAGCTGCTCGACCCGCAGGGCGACGCCACGGGCGACCGCTTCCAGCGCGAAGCCGCCGTGCTGGCCGACGTGATCCACCCCGCCATCGTGCGCTATGTCGCGCACGGGGTCGCCGAGGACGGCGCGCGGTACCTCGCCATGGAGTGGCTCGACGGGCACGACCTCCAGCACGAGCTGCACGAGCGGCGCCGCGCCGGCGTCGAGGCCGCGACCGTCGCCATCGAGGCGCGCGGCCTCATCGAGGCGCGCGTCCTCCGCAGGGCAGGGGACGCGCGCCCGCCCGCGGACCGGCCCGGCGTGCTCTCGGTCCAGGAGTGCCTCGAGCTCGGCCGGCGCGTCGCCTCGGCCCTCGCCGAGATCCACCGGCGCGGCATGGTCCACCGCGACGTCAAGCCGAGCAACCTGTTCCTGTGCGGCGGCGCCGCCGGCGCGGTGAAGCTCCTCGACTTCGGCGTCGCCCGCCTCACGGCGGCCAGCCACGACATCACGACCACGGGCACGCTCGTGGGCACGCCGAGCTACATGGCCCCCGAGCAGGCCCGCGGCCAGCGCCGCGTCGAGCCGCCGGCGGACGTGTGGGCGCTCGCGTGTGTGCTCTACGAGGCGCTCGTCGGCGTCCCGCCGTTCCGCGGGCACGACCTCCCGGAGATCCTGATCAGCATCCTCACGGACGAGCCGCCGCCGCTCGGCCGCCTCCGGCGCGACGTGCCGCCCGAGCTCGAGGCGCTCGTCCGCGCCATGTTGATCAAGGATCCACAAGCCCGCGTGCAGGACGGGGCCGCGGCGCTCGCCGCGCTGGAGGCGATCCCCGATCCGGGCGAGGCGGCCCCCGCGCTGTCCGTGCGCGCGCCGCAGGCGCTGGCGAGCAGGGAGCGACGGGTCAGCGCCTTCGTCCTGGCCCGCGCGCCCGAGGGCGACGGCGGCGCGGTCCAGCAGCGGGCGCTCGGCGAGGCGGCGCGGCGCGCAGGCGGGCAGATCGAGGCGCGCCCCGACGGCGCGCTCGCCGTCACGCTGCCGCGCAAGGGCGCGCCCACGGACCAGGCGATGCGCGCGGCGCGCGCGGCCCTCGCGCTGCGCGCCGCGCTCCCGGAGATCCGGATCGCGATCACCACCGGCAGCCGCGAGGGGGGCGCGGAGGCGGCGCCGGGGGGCGAGGTCGAGGAGCGCGCGGCCGTCGAGCTGGGGCGCGCCGCGCCGGGGGAGATCCGCCTCGACCACCTCACCGCGGCGCTGCTCGACGCGCGCTTCGAGACCTCGCGCGGCCGGCTCGTGGGGGAGCGGCCCGAGGAGGGCGCGCGCCTGCTGCTCGGCCGGCCGACGCCCTGGGTCGGGCGGCGCCGCGAGATGGGCATGCTCCAGGCGATCTTCGACGAGTGCGTGGAAGAGCCGGTCGCCCGGGCCGTGCTCGTGACCGCGCCCGCCGGCATGGGCAAGACGCGCCTCCGCCTCGAGTTCGCGCGGGCCCTGCGGCAGGCGGGGCGCCCGTTCGTGGAGCTCGCCGGCAAGGGCGACTCGCTGAGCGCCGGCTCGCCGTTCGTCATGATCGCGCCGGCCGTGCGGCGCTCGGCGGGCATCCTCGACGGCGAGCCGATCGAGCGCCGCCGCGACAAGCTGCGCGCGCGCCTCGCCGCCGTGATGCCGGGCGCGCCCGGCGCCGAGATCGAGCGCGTCGCCGTCTTCCTCGGCGAGATGATCGGCGTGCCGTTCCCGTCCGAGGGCAACGAGGCGCTCTCGGCCGCCCGCAAGGACCCGATGCTGCTCGGCGACGCCATGCGCGCGGCGTTCGAGGACTGGCTGCGCGCCGAGTGCGAGATCGGCCCGGTGCTGCTCTTCCTCGAGGACCTCCACTGGGGCGACCTGCCGTCGGTGCGCTTCATCGACGCGGCGCTGCGCGCGCTGCGGGAGCTGCCGCTCTGCGTCGTCGCGCTCGCGCGGCCGGAGGTGCACACCGTCTTCCCGCAGCTCTGGGCCGAGCGGGCGGCGCAGGAGATCCGCCTCGACGCGCTGTCCCGCAAGGCCTCCGCCGAGCTCGCGCGCGACGTCCTCGGTGAGGCGGCCGCGCCCGAGGAGGTCGACCGCATCGTCGAGCGCGCCGCCGGCAACGCGTTCTTCCTGGAAGAGCTCCTCCGCGCGGCCGCCGAGGGCGGCGCGTCGGCGCAGCCCGACACGGTGCTCGGCATGGTGCAGGCCCGCCTCGACGGGCTCGGCGACGAGGCGAAGCGCATCCTGCGCGCGGGCGCGGTGTTCGGCGAGGTCTTCTGGCTGGGCGGCGCGCTCGATCTGCTCGGGCCCGGCGCGCGCGCCGCCGACGTCCAGGGCTGGCTCGCCGGCCTCGAGCGGGCCGAGGTCGTCGTGCGCGCGCAGAGCGCGCGGATCCCCGGCGAGGTCGAGTACAAGTTCCGCCACGCGCTCGTGCGCGACGCGGCGTACGCGATGCTCACGGAGGGCGACCGCGCGCTCGCGCACCGCCTCGCGGGCGCGTGGCTGGAAGGGGCCCGGGAGCGCGACGCGCTCGTGCTCGCCGAGCACTACGCGCGGGGCGGCGACCGGGCGGCGGCCGCGCGCTGGTTCCACCGCGCGGCCGAGCAGGCGCTCGAGGGCAGCGACCTCGCGGCCGTGATCGCCCGGGCCGAGCGGGCGATCGAGGCGGGCGCCGAGGGCGAGGCGCTCGGATCGCTGCGGCGGCTCCAGTCGACCGCGGCGTACTGGCAGTCGAGCTACGAGGCCGCGCGGCGCTACGGCGAGCAGGCCGCGGCGCTCCTCGGGCGCGGCGGCGCCGGGTGGTTCCTCGCGGTCGGCAACGCGCTCGTGTCGAGCGCCCGGCTCGGGGACTACGCCGGCGTGGACCGCTGGCTCGACGAGGCGCTCGCCGCCGCCCCCGAGCCCGGCGCCGCGGCCGAGCAGATCATCTGCCTGTGCCGCGGCTGCTTCCAGCTCATCTTCGCGGGCCGCTCCGCGCGCGCGGACGCGCTGCTCGAGCGCGTCGCCGCGCTCGCGGGCGATCCGGCGCGGCTCGACCCGCTCACGCGCGCGCAGGTGCACCACGTGCGCGGCGTCCGGGCCGCCAACGCGGGCGACGTGAGCACGTTCCTCACGCACCTGGAGGCGGCGATCGAGGCCTTCGAGCAGGCCGGGGACCGGCGCAACGCCTCGCTGGAGGGCCCGACGCTCGCCTTCTGCTACGCGACGCTGGGCGACGCGGCGCGGGCCGAGGAGATGCTGCCGCGGGCGATCGCGGCGTGCGAGCGCACCGGGGCGCAGCAGGCGATCACGTACGCGAAGGCCACGCTGGGCTACGTGCTCGCGGAGCGCGGCAAGCTGGGCGAGGCGCGGGCCGCGCTCGGCGAGGTGATCGACGCGTGCCGCGCGGCGGGCAACGGGCGGCTCGAGGGCTGGGCGCGGGCGCACCTCGCGGAGGTGGAGCACCTCGCCGGCGACCACGAGGCCTCCGAGCGGGAGGGCCGCGCCGCGGCGGAGCTCCTGTCGGCGTCGCCGGGGCTGCTCGCGTGGGCGCTCGCCGGGCACGCGCGCGCGCTGCTCGCGCTCGGCCGGCCCGAGGAGGCGCTCGGGCGCGCGCGGGAGGCGATGGCGCTCCTGGAGCGGCTCGGCGGCATCCTCCACGGCGAGCCGCTCGTCTGGCTCGTGCTCGCCGAGGCGCTCCAGGCGAACCGCGACCCGGACGGCGCCCGCGGCGTCCTCCACGAGGCGCGGGCGCGCCTCGCCCGCCGCGCCGACGGCCTCGCGCGGCCAGGGTGGCGCGAGCGCTTCCTCGCGATGCGCGACCCCGCCCGGACGTTCGCCCTGGCGGCGGCGTGGGGCGCGGCGCCGCCGCCGTGATCGGCGCTGCCCGCTGCCAGCACGAACGGCGAGCGGCGTCCGTGAGCGCGATGGACATTGTGTCTTCAACGCCCGCCGCCGATCGACGATTCACACCTGCGCGGTTCGCCTGATGAGATGATCATGGACTCTCTCACTTGTCCGGCGAGACAGGGATACATCACCTTCGAAGCTGCAGCTTGTTGCGAAGGCACCGAGAGGTCTTGCCATGACGACACATCTCACCACGCTGTTTGTGCTTGCCGGAGCGACAGTCCCGCTCGGCCTGACCGCGCTCGACTGCAGCTCGGCCGAAGGGGACGGGGGCGCCGAGCACGTCGGCCCCGCCGGGGACGATCTGCTCGGCCACGCCCGGTTCAGCGGCTTCGACGCCCTCACCGATCGAGCTACGCGCAGGATGCTCGAGCGGGGCCGGGATATCTTCCGGTTCGACACCTTCGGCGATGAGCAGTTCTGGGGCGGCGAGCTCCGGCTCCACGAGGCGATCGCCGCGGTGACGCCGGCCGACGCGCTGAACCTCGGGCTGAAGGTCGACGCGGACGCGCTCCCGCCGCGGCTCCGGCGCCAGATCGCCCGCGGCCAGGTGGACCTCGACGACCCCGCCGTCACGCTGGGCCTGCTGCGGCTCAACGCGATCCTCGGGGTGACCGGCTTCTTCGACGGCCGCGGCGATCTGATCTCGATCGGCCTCCAGTGCGCCTTCTGTCACTCCACGGTCAACGACTCCGTGGCCCCGGGCGTCGGCAGGCGCCTCGACGGCTGGGCCAACCGCGACCTGAACGTCGGCGCCATCATCGCCTCGGCCCCGGACCTCGATCCCTTCGTCACCCTGCTGCGGGTGGTAGACCCGGACATCACCGAGGACGACGTGAGGGCGGTCCTCCGCAGCTGGGGGCCGGGCAAGTTCGACGCGCAGCTGATCCTCGACGGCAAGGCGTTCCAGCCGGACGGGACCTCCGCGGCGACCTTGCTCCCCAACGCCTTCGACATGGCGGGGTTCAACGAGCACACCTGGACGGGCAACTGGGGCTCGGTGCCCTACTGGAACGCGTATGTCGCCGTGAACTTGCTCCGCGGCATAGGGAATTTCTTCGATCCCAGGCTCGACGACGCCAGCAAATACCCGATCGCGGCGTTCTTCGAGCTCGGGCACGTCACCGTCGATCCGGAGCGAGATCGCGTCACGTCGAAGCTCCCGGCGCTGCACTTCTATCAGCTCGCGCTGCCCTCGCCGAGGCCGGAGCCGGGGGTCGACTTCGACGAGGACGCCGCCGAGCGCGGCCACGAGCTGTTCACCGGCCAGGCCCGCTGCACGCGCTGTCACAACGAGCCGCTCTGGACCGACGCCGGATGGAACCTGCACACGCCCGCGGAGATGCGGATCGACGCCTTCCAGGCGAGCCGCGCGCCTGGCAACTCGTACAAGACGATGAACCTGGCCGGCCTCTTCATCCGGGAGCGAGGGCTGTTCATGCGCCCGGAGAACAGGGGCCGCTACTACCATGACGGCCGCTTCCCGACGCTGCTGGACGTCGTGCAGAGCTACGACGCACGCTTCGATCTGGGGCTCACCCCAGAGCAGGAGAGCGACCTCGTGGAGTACCTGAAGTCCCTCTGATCGCGCCCCGCGCGCCGCCGCGCCGCGGAGGCCAGCGATCCTGGCTGGACCTCTGTCGCGCGGCGCTAGACCGTCTCGGGGCGGTTCAGCACGGCGTTGAAGACCGTCGCCGGCACGCGCAGGCCCTCGTCCCCCTCGTAGAGCGCGCGCAGCTCGGCGAACGAGGCGTCGGGCGCGCGTGTGATCGCGGCGAGCCGGTCGAAGAACGCGAGCCGGGCGTCGTCCAGCGGGTCGTCGGGGCCCACCATGGCGCCCCAGTCGTCCCAGGGCAACATCTCCACCTTGTTGAGCGACGCGACGTCGCGCACGAGGTTGCCCGCGATGAACCAGAGCCCGTGCATGTCGAAGATGCCGAAGGTCGCCGGATCGGCCTCGCCCGCGCGGCATTGCGCCCAGGCGTCGCCCGCGATGAGGAAGCGATCGCGCGGCACGTCCAGCGGGTCGAAATCGAGCTTCAGCGCCGCCTTCTGGACGTCGTCGAGCTGAGGGTCGACGAGGATCCAGCGCGACGCCTCGGCGTTCCAGTACTCGCAGACCCAGTGGTCCAGGCGTTGATCGGGCGTGAAATAGGCGCCGAAGCCGACGCGCGCGCGGGCGGGGACCCCCTTGTCGCGCAGCATGGCGGTGAGCAGCAGCGTGAAGTGACGGCAGATGCAGAGAAAACGCGCGTCCGCCGGCCGGGCGGCGGAGAGCGGCTCGCCGCCTCGCGCGAGGAGCTGTTCCAGGATCTGCCGTGTTGGGCGGACGTGGGACTCGCCGCGGCGCTCGTCCGGGATCGTCACGCCGTACGAGGGCGCCCAGTACTGGTGCAGCAGCAAGCCCTGCACGACGCGGGCGAGCGCGGCCACGTCGCGCGGCAGCTCCTCGAGCGCGGGCGCGTGCTCGCCGCCGGACGTCATCGCCGCGGGATGTCGATAGAAGTCGAGGATCTGCTGTGTCGTCATGCCGTGATCGTCCCTCTCGTGGTGTCGTCTCTCGTCGCTCATGCCAGGTGTCGCGTCGCTCAAGCCGAAGGAGGGACCGAGCCGGCGGCGGCCGCCCCGGGTGAGGTCGACGTCGAGGCCGTCGGGCGCGCGGGCAGCTCGCCGGCCCCGCGCGCCTCGTCGAGATCGAAGCGCCGGGTGAACACCGTGGCGAACGAGAACCCGGCCACCTGCCAGAACCACACGCTGGTGACCAGGAACCCGACCCCGAGCGCCAGGAGCCCCGTGAACGACAGCGCGAGCCCCGCGAGCGCGATGCCCCACGCCTTCCAGTAGCGGGCCCCGCCCTGGAACACGCGCCCGAGCGCCCGCCCGGGGTGGAAGATCTCGCGCGGATCGAACCGCCGGCAGTAGTGGCTCATGTAGCCGGGAATTGCCACCACGGCGGCGACGAAGAGCGCCGCCGCCAGCGCGGCGAGCGCGGCCCGCCCCGTCGCCCAGGCCGCCGCCCCTGCGACGATGGCGGGCAGCCCGTAGAACACCATGCCGAGCGCGGTGATCACGCCGTGTTTGAGCAGGCGCGGGTAGTTGCCCCAGGCGGGCCACGCGGGCAGCCCGCGCTGCATCCGGTGCACCATCTCGATCCGGTGCCCCATGTTGAGCAGCCAGCCGACGCCGGGCAAGAACAGGAGCAGCGCCCCCCAGAGCACCTCGCGCCGCGCGAGCTGCGACTGCAGAGGAAAACGGAACGAGCTGCGCAGCGTGAGCGGTGTGTGCAGGTCGATGGACCGCGGGGCCTCCTGGGGCATGGCGCTGCACCTCGTGGTACCACCGCCGGGGGGCAAACGGAAGGCCGCGGCGGACCACTCGGCCCCTCCCGGCCTCCGTCAGGCTTCTTCAACCTTCTTCATTCTCCTTCGGGCTTCTTCAGCCTTCCGGGCAGGTGGGCTCCGGATCGGGGCACGACTGGCCCACGATGAACGGGCGTGTCTGCTCGCAGCCGCTCACGTCCTCGAACGTGTTGCCCGAGACGAAATCGGGCCCCGGCGGGCCGGACCATCCCCGGGTGACGCCGTGGCCGGCGATGTGGCGGAACGTCGATCCCTGGATGAACGCGCTGGCCGGCGGCATGCTGAAGATCACGGCGGCGTTCCACGTCGCGAGATCGTTGCACGTGTGCAGGATGCAGCCGCAGTCATACCCCGCGTACTCGATGACGACGTTCTCCAGGACGTTCTCCTCGCGCGGGACGCCGCCGAACCAGAGCCCGCCCCAGTCGCCGGGCGCGGGCTCTCGGGCGGCCGAGGTGAAGACGATGGGCCTCTCCTTCGTGCCGACGGCGCGCAGGGCGCCGCTCGCCGCGAACTCGCCGGTGAACCGCTCCATCTGCATGAAGTTGCCGGGCTCGAAGCGGATCGTGACGCCGGGCTCGATGGTGAGCGTCGTGAGGGGCGCGCCGTCGCCGCCGGCGCCGATGTTGAAGCGGGCGTCGCGCCAGTCGCCGAAGTGGTAGGGCACGCCGCGGTCGCGCATCGTCGTGTCCTGCTGGAGGCCGGAGCTCTGGTTGGCGCCCTCGTCCTGGATCAGGATCTCGTCCTTCACATTGCCGGTGTAGGCGCCGGTCGGGATCGAGCCGATCGCCTGCTCGCCGAGCTCCAGCGGATACGGGTGCTCCTCGCCGCCGCTCCCGGTGATCACGAGGTCCGTCGAGCCCTCGGCGAACGCCGACGCCCGCAGCAGGAGGACCCCGGCGCCGAGCGACCCGCGCACCGTCACGTGGTCGAGCAGGAGCGTCGGCTTCGCCGGGGTCGTGGAGTCGCCGTACGTGGAGATCGTCGCGTGCGCGTGGAAGCGATCCCCGCCGCCGCCCTCCAGGGTCACGTGCCGGAGGGTCGCCTTGCCCGGCCAGGCGACGTGCACGTCGTTCCAGCGGGCGCCCTCGCTGCCGCGGAACGCGATGGGCTGCGCCTCGGTGCCCTCGGCCTTCAGCTCCGCGCCCTCGCCGATCACGGCGATCCCCGTGTCCTCTTCGAGCAGCACCTCGGCGCAAGGCTCGATCGTGAGCGTCACGCCGTCGAGCAGGCGGACGGGAAAACCGACGACGTGCGGGCTCCCCTCGGCGGTCCAGGTCTCGTTCTCGCTCAGGTCTCCTTCGTGGATCGTCGGGCCGCCGGACGGCGCGCCGCACCGCGGCTCGCCCGCGCCGCCCGCGCCGCCCTCTCCCCCGGAGCCGCCGCCTCCGCCCGAGCCGGCCGGGCTCGAGCCCGGCGACGGCTCGCCCGGGTCGCACGCGGCGAGGAACATCACACCGATCGCGGCGATCGGAACTACAACGTTGCGCAGAGCCATATCCTTGTGTCCTTTGTGAGCGCCTGTGCGCTACCGCGCGCACGCGCAAAGACGCAAAGACTAGCCGATTCGTGGGGATCTCGGCACGCCCGGCGCACTTCGAGGTTCGGATCGCGCCCTCCGCGGCGCGCGGAGCGTCGGTATCGGCCGAGCTCGCACGTCAGCCGAACCGATCCACGAGGAGCGCGATCTCGGCGATCTCCTGGAGCCCCGCGCGGCGGAGGATCGGGCGCGACATCGGGCCGGCCCTCGTCACGACCTTGGGCGTGCCCCGGCGGACGGCGTCGTCCCAGCGCGCCGCGACGAGCGCGCGGTACGCGCCGCGGCCGCGCGCCGCCGCCTTCGTCGCGCCGGAGTGCAGGACGGCGCCGACGTCCGTGAATGTCGCGGCGGCGGCCCCCACGGCGTCGCCGTCGATCCAGGCGACGTACCGGACGAAGCGTTTGTCGGCGAGGTCTCGCGCCCCTTCGCGGTCAATCCGAGCGAGCTCGTCGCCGAGCCGGTCCATCCTCCCGAACACCTCGTGCGTGATCGAGACGAAGGTGCGGAAGTCGGAGGCCGTCTCGACGCGCGACACGGCGACGCCGGCCGGAGCGCGCGGCGGCGGCTCGAGCAGCGCCATGACGGCGGCGATCGGGGGCTCGGCGGGCGTCATCCCGAGCGCGCGCAGGCGGCCGGCCAGATCGGGCGGCGTGGCCGGGCTCGCGACCTCCCAGGTCAGCGCCGTCCGGCCGTGCTTCGAGGCGAGGGCGCGCACCTCGTCCACCGCCTTGTCGACGGCGTCCGGGGCCAGCCGCAGGTGCTGCACGGTGTTGAAGGCCGGATCGTCGCCGCGCCCCAGGAAGAGCACGTACCGGTTGGTCACGATCAGCCGCTCGCCGTCCCCGATCGGGTCGTAGGCGCACGGCGCCTCGGCGAGCCGAAGGAGCACCTCATCGTCCAGCGATCGGCTCATCGAACATCGCTCCTCTCGTCATCGACCACGGCCCACGCGCACCCCGCGCTCCGCGCCGCGGCGCTGCCCCGTGGAGCTCCGCTCCTCTGTCGGGAGCACCTCATGAGCCCGGAATGGCACCATCCGAGGAGCACGACGACAAGGGGAAAGTGCTCGTTTGCCCGCACAGGATGGTGAGGGAGGCGATGGATCGATGGCGCGCCGCGCTCGCCCGGCCGCGCGCATCGTTCTTGACAGATCAAAGCCGTTTTGGGCTTAACCTGGTTCATCCTCCCTTGGCTGCTCAAGCAAGCCTGAGCGCGCCGCCGCGGCGTCACGCGGCGCTGGCGGCGACCTGAGGTGTTCTGCGGCTGCTGAGCCCGGCCTCTGGCTCTGGCGGGCGAGCGCCGGGCTCAGCGCGGGTGCGCGGGCTGGGTTATGCGGAAGGACGCGAACCTCGCGGGAGCGCCGCTCGGGCCGCTCGCGAACAGGGCCGCGCGCACGCCGCGGTCCCAGGGCGGCAGGTCGGGCCCGGACTCGGCGTCGACGATCCCGCCGACCGGCTCCCAGGCAGCGGCGTCGTCGGCGCGGATCGCGAAGCGGAACAGGTGCCCGTTGGCGACGGTCATCCGGAGCTGCGCGCCGCCCGGCGCGTCCACCTCGCCGAGCACCTCGCTCGTTCCGCTCGCGAGGCGGAAGACGGCGGCGCTCCCTCCGCCCACGGAGATCCCGACCGCGCCGTCGCCGTCGCCGTACGCCGCGAGCCCAGCCTGGACGTCGGGCGGGGCCGCGATCTGGGTCGTCACCTCGTAGTCGCCCCGCAGCGTCGGGCGCCCGACGACCGCGCCGAGGTGGATGCCCTGGGCGGGGGGCATGGCCGGCAGCACGAGCCACCCGCCGTCGTCCGGATCGAGGGTCGCGTCGGGCGGTGGCGCCGCCACCGGCCATTGCCAGTGTGGATCGAGCGCGGCGCCGTCGAACTCGTCGACGATCTCCGCGGGCCAGGGCGCCTGCGGCGCGATGGGCGCGTCGTCGCTCACGCTGGGGCCTTTGCCGTCGTTGATCGTCGGCCAGCCGTCGGGGCCGAAGACGACCTCGTCGAGCAGCCCCTGCCGGCCCACGTACACCGAGTCCTCGACGCTGTACGCGTGGTAGAGGAGGAAGAACCTCCCTCCGCCGTCGTCCACGATGCTGCCGTGTCCGGGGCATTTCCAGACGTCGTTGCCCGCGAGGATCGGGTTCGCGGGGTTCTTTTCCCAGGGCCCGAGCAGGCTGCTCGCGCGCGCCACGCCGAGCGAGTAGCTGCACGATTTGCCGCAGCACCCCGCGCCCGAGTAGAAGGCGTAGAAGGTGCCGTCGCGCCGCATGAGGTAGGGCCCTTCGACGAGGTTCGCCTCCCAGGAGGGCTCGTTCTGGAAGAGCGCGACCGGCGTGCCGAGCAGCTCGGTGCCGTCCTCCGAGAGCTCTTGGGCCCAGAGGGGGGTCGGCTCTCCGACGCTGTTCCCGTCTTCCTTCCAGACGAGGTGGCGCACGCCGTTCTCGTCGCGGATCGGGAAGCCGTCGATGGAGCCGACGTCCATGCAGGTGAGTGGTCCGTGATCCTCGTAGGGCCCTTCCGGCGCCGCTGCGCTGGCCGAGGCGACGCAGAGCGGGCCGCCGCGCTGTCGGGCGGTGTAAAAGACGTAGTAGCGACCGCTGTCCTCGCTGATCTCGGGGGCCCAGAGGCTGCCCGTCGCCCAGGAGGGGAGCTCGGAGAACACGCTGCCGACGTGTTCCCAGTTCACGAGGTCGGCAGAGCGGAGGAGGGGGAACGGCGCGCCCCATTCGGAGCTCGTGGCGGTCGCCCAGTAGTCGTTTCCGACGCGGATGACGGAGGGATCAGCGAAGTCCCCCGGGATGACGGGGTTTGTGTAGGTGACGGTGGCGGAGCCGCCGGTTCCGGCGCTGATGGAGGCCGAGTCGCCGCCGGCGGAGGTGGTCGAGGTGGTCGAGGTGGTCGAGGTGGAAGAAGCGGTTTGGCCGCCGGCGCCGCCCATGCCGCCGGCGCCACCGCCGGAGGTCGTCGAGCTCGCCGTGCTGGAGGCGCTGGTGGCGGCTGGATCGGCGTCCGATCCACACGCGAGCGGCGTCAGACAGAGGAGCGCGCCGGCGAGTAGGCGAAGGGGGGCGGGGCATCGGCCGGCGCCGCGGAGGGTGGTGGCTTGGGAATCAAGGCAGTGAAGATAATGCATGGGATCCTCCCCCAAAGTGAGGTGAGATGATTGAGTTGCCGCGGGTCACGTCCCCACAACGACACCGATCCACCCGAGGCAAAATTTTACCTCGAGAGCGCAAATCTCTCAGCCGTTAGCAATGAGAACACCGCTCGCACCAATCTCAGCGTTCCGTCTCTCGTCTCTCGTCTCTCGTCTTTCTTCTTTCGTCTTTCGTCTTTCGTCTTTCGTCTGGCATCCTCGTGCTCGTCTTCGTGATCGTGATCGTGATCGCTCCAGTCCGATCGTTCCGATCGGCTCTACCGGCCCATTTCAGTTCTTCCCGCACCGAGTGAGTGTAAGGTGGCATGAACGATCACGATCACGATCACGAAGACGAGCACGAAAGACGAAAGACGAAAGACGAAAGACGAAAGACGAAAGACGAAAGACGAAGGACGAAGGACGAATGAGGGGAGACGAAAGGGCGGGGGACGCGGGACGGGGGGGGGACGGTCCCCGGCTCCTCGCCCCGGGACTGCCTTCCATCACTCCCCCAACCGATAAACCCTCACATACTCAAACCTCGCAGGCCACGTCGTCCCCTCCGGAGCCCCCATCGCCACAACCCCGATCCGCCCCTCCCCCCCAATCTCATGCGTCCACGTCCCCCCTCTCACCCACGCCCGCCCATCCCGGCTAGAAAACGCCGTGTACCGCTCTTCTCCTCCCCCCGCCTGTCTGGCCACCCGCAGCCACACCGTCCTCCCCGCCGCCCCGAGCACCGTGCTCCCGTACCGCGGCTCCCCCTCTCCCGCGGCGCTCACCTCCTTCGCAAACTCGATCTGCCTCGTATCCCAGCTCGAGTAGCTCACGAGCTTCACGAAGCTGTCGTCATCCCCATAGATGACGATCCCCGCCTGGGCGAAGTTGAAGCAGCACCCCTCCGGCGGCACGTCGAGCGTGACCTTCGTCTCGACCATGTAGTCCCCGGCCGGCGCCTCCTCGATCAGCACCGAAGCGCTGTCGAGATCCTCGAAGAGATCCGCGCTCTGCGTGCTCCACCGCAGCGCGCCGCCGCTCAACCCGAACGTCCCCTCGGCCGGCTCGCGCACCCAGCTCCACCGGCCGTCCAGCGCCGCCCCGTCGAGCTCGTCCGAGTACGCCTCGAGCACCGCGCCCGGCACCTCGTCCGCCTGCAGCTCGACCGCGTGATGCCCCTCGTCCCCCTCGCGCGCCGCCGGCGCTGGCTGCGGCGCGTCCGACGCCCCCCGTCCGCCGCGCACCATCGGCCAGCCGTCCACCCAATCGAGCGGATCCATCAGCAGCTGCCGCTTCGTCACGAGGCCGCCGCCGGTCTGCGCGAGGTACGGATCGCCCCGATCGACGCCGTGGTACACCGCCCAGTCCTGGCCGGCGCGATCCGTGAACACCGCGATGTGCCCCGTCCCGACCCAGCGGTTCCCGCTCATGGCGAGCACCGGCGTGCCGCCGACGCTCGCCGCCAGCAGCGAGACCCCCTCGCGATCCACGAACGGCCCGAAGGGGCTCTTCGAGCGCCCGGCGAACACGGCGTACCCCGAGAGCGGCCCGTTGCAGCACGTCGCCGCCGAGCCGAAGAGGACGTAGTGCTCGCCGCGCCGGACGACGTACGCGGCCTCGTAGCGGTTCGGGATGCTGACCTCGCGCTGGCTCAGCGGATCGGCGGTCAGCCCGTCCTCCGAGAGCTCGCGAACCGAGAGTCCCCCGTAATAGCTGCCGTAATAGATGTAGCGCTTTCCGCGCTCGTCCACGACGACGCCAGGATCATTCACCCACCGCCGGGATCCCGCGCAGCACGGCGCCGGGTGCGGCTCCACCGCCGGCGACGCCTCCTGCACCCACGGTCCGGTGGGGCTGTCGCTCGTCGCCACGCCGATGGCGCTGCCGCCCCCGATCACCTCGGTCACCGTGTAATACAGGTGGTACTTGTCGCCGAAGCGCTGGATCTCCGGCGACCTGATGTCCGCGGTCGCCTCCGCATAGGGAGGCAACACGTCGAGCGCGTCGCCGACATAGGTCCACGCGACGAGATCCTCCGATTGCAGGATGGGGAGCAGATGTTTGTTGAGCCCGCCGCCGGCGTCCCTGTCCTCGTCGTTCAGCGGACCCGAGCTGCAGAACAGAACCCATCGTCCGTCCACGGAGCTCTCGCCGCCGAGGATCGACGGCTCCGGGCAGCTCGCGACGACCCCGGCGCCACGGATACGCGCCGAGAGGGGGTTCGTGTAGGTGGCGAACGCCTCATGACCGCCGCCGCCCCCACCATCCCCGCCGTTCCCACCACCCCCGCTGCCGCCGTTACCTCCGGCCGCGGAACCCGTGGTCCCCGACGCCGTCGCGCCCTCCGCAGGGGCGGCGTCGTCCCCGCAGCTGCCCAGGAGCATCCCCAGCGAGAGCGCGATGGGCACCGCAGCGCAGAGCAAACCCCGGCGCCGAGACGAAATCAGGGATCGCACCATCGCTCCTCCTCCCGCCCGCGCAGCCGCCCGGCAGATGGGTCGTTGATGACAGCGGGCGTCGCGCGGCCTCTGCCCATCGAAGTAGGCATTGGCGCCATGCGCGCTGTCAAGGTGCTTGTCGCGCGCGGCCCCAGGCGCAAAACAGGCAGCGTGACACAATGCCACAGCGACAAGCCGCGTACGGACACACCCAACACACCACCATTCCTCCACGCGACATGCCCTGAATGGAAGCGATCGCGCGTTACGGGCTCAGCCGTGTCGTCGCCTTGAGCGAGCGCAGGTCGAGAGTCGAGCGCCGGCGTCGACGGCACTCCGCATCAGCGCTGCGCGCCACGCCTCGCTGCACGCGGGCTCTGCCGGCCTCGGCAGAGCCCGCCTCGATACCGTGGATCGTGAAGCAAGTGAATGAAGAAGAGGCCGACGCGCCGCGGCGCGCGGGGCTCCGGGATCAGCCGGTCACGTTCTGCCAGTCGACCTGGGTCGGGCCGAGGAGGGAGCGGCCGCTCGTCGCGATCACCTCCTTGTACCAGGAGAACGAGTCCTTCGGGATGCGCCGCTGGGTCGCGTAATCGACGTAGACGAGCCCGAAGCGCTCCCTGTAGCCCTCGGCCCACTCGAAGTTGTCGAGGAGCGACCAGGCCCAGTACCCGAGCACCGGGACGCCCTCCTTGACCGCCCGCGCGAGGCCGAGAAGGTAACGGTGCATGAAGTCGATGCGCTGCGGATCGTGCACCTTGCCGTCGAGGAATACCTGGTCCCTCGTGCACGTGCCGTTCTCGGTGATGCCCATGGGCAGCTTGTAGCGCTCCCAGAAGAAACGGGTGCCCCAGTACAGGGTGCTCGGGACGACCTGCAGCCAGTCGAGCGTGCCGCGCGGGTAGCCGGGCGGGGAGGTGAGGCGCTCGGGCCTCCCGTCCTTGCCCTGACGCCACGTGCCCGCCGAGTACATGTTCAGGCCGAGGTAGTCGAGCGGGCGCTTGATCTCGTCGAAGTCCTTGGCGGGGAACTCGGGCATGTCCGCGCCGAAGAGCTTGAGGCCGCTCTCGGGATACCGCCCCTCGAGCACCGGGCTGATCCACCAGGCGTTGTTCCACGGGTGCCGCTCGTACACCGAGAAGATCGCCTCCCGCGCCGCCTCGATGTCCGCCGGGTCCTCCGTCGCCGGGCGCTGCACCTGCGTCGCGAGCACGTACGCCACCTTCGCGTCCTTCACCGCGGCGCGCAGCGCGTCCACCTGCTTGCCGTGGGCCCGCATCTGGTTGTGCGCGGCGGTCAGGTACTGCGGGTAAGGGAGCTTGAGCCCGGGGGCGAAGTTGCCGTCGAGCAGCGCGTTGCCGATGAACGCCTGCGGCTCGTTCTGCGTCACCCACCAGCGCACGCGGTCGCCGAGACGCTTCGCGACGACGGTCGTGTAGTCCGCGAACCACTCGGCGACGTCGCGCTCGAGGAACCCGCCTCGGTCCTGGAGCGCCTGCGGGAAGTCCCAGTGGAACAGCGTGCACATCGGCGAGATGCCGAGCCGGAGGAGCTCGTCGACGAGCCGGTCGTAGAAGTCGAGGCCCTTCGGGTTGACCTTGCCCGTGCCCTCCGGGATGACCCGCGGCCACGAGACGCTGAAGCGGTAGCTCTTGACCCCGAGCTCCGAGAGGAGCCCGAGATCCTCCTTGTAGCGGTGGTAGTGATCGCAGGCGACGTCGCCGGTGTGGCCCTCGAAGACCTTCCCGGGCTTCTTCGAGAAGACGTCCCACACCGAGGGGCCGCGGCCGTCCTCGCTGGCGGCGCCCTCGATCTGGTAGGCCGCGGTGGCCGCGCCCCACTGGAAGTCCGGAGGGAACGGCGCGGCGGCCGCGGCGCCGGGGGACGCGCTGGCCGACGCCGCCGGCGGTGGCGCGGCGGCGGAGGGGCCGCCGGAGAGGTCGTTTCGGGGGAGCGACGCGGAAGGATCGTGTTCGGACATGGGGCGCATCATCCACGGCGCCCGGGGGACTTCAACGGTCCTTTGGGCCCGCCGCGGCCCGCCGCGGCCCGCCGCGGCCCGCCGCGCCGACGCCGCGGCGCTTGACGGCCCGCCGCGCAGCGGCAACATGGGCGCATGCTCGCAATACGCCCGAAATCTGCCGGTGGACCCGAGGTGATGACGCTCGAAGAGCACCCCACGCCCGCGCCGGGGCCCGGCGAGGCCCTGGTCCGCGTCGAGGCCGCGGGGGTGAACTTCATCGACATCTACCAGCGGAGCGGCCAGTACAAGCTCGACCTGCCGATCCCGCTCGGGCTCGAGGGCGCGGGCCGCGTCGAGGCGGTCGGGCCGGGCGTCGCCGAGGTGAGGGAAGGGGACGTGGTCGCGTGGACCGGCATCCCCGGCTCGTACGCCACGCACGTGCGCACCCCGGTCGCGAAGCTCGTCCCCGTGCCCGAGGGCGTCAGCGCCAAGGTCGCCGCGGCCGCGATGCTCCAGGGCCTCACCGCGCAGTACCTCGTGCGCTCCACGTTCCCGCTCGGGCCCGGCCACACGTGCCTGATCCACGCGGCCGCGGGCGGCGTCGGCCTGCTCCTCTGCCAGATGGCGAAGCGGCTCGGCGCGCGCGTGCTCGGCACCGTGTCGACCGAGGAGAAGGCCCGCCTCGCCCGCGAGGCCGGCGCCGACGAGGTCATCCAGTACACGCAGGCCGACTTCGAGGCCGAGGCGCGGCGCCTCACGGGGGGCGCCGGCGTCCACGTCGTCTACGACGGCGTCGGCAAGGACACCTTCGAGAAGAGCCTCGGCGCGCTCCGCCTGCGCGGCACGCTGGTGCTCTTCGGCCAGGCCAGCGGCGCGGTGCCCGCGCTCGACCCGCAGATCCTGAGCCAGAAGGGCTCGCTCTACCTCACGCGGCCGAGCCTCATGCACTACACCGCGACCCGCGAGGAGCTGCTCGAGCGCTCCGCCGACGTGCTCGGCGCGATCGCCCGCGGCGAGCTCAACGTCTCCATCGGCGCCACCTACCCGCTCGCCGAGGCGGCCGAGGCGCACCGCGCGCTCAACGGCCGGCGGACGACGGGGAAGGTGCTGCTCCTCCCGTAGCGGCGCGCCGCGGCGGACTCGACCGCCGGCGGCGCGCGTCGCGCCGACTCCCACCCTGGCGGCGGCCCTCTCCAAGACTCGTCAAGAGCCGATTGCCGGCCCCGGCCGCCCGCTGCAAAATCACGTGCGTGATACGGACTCACCTGCACGCGTCGGGGCCGCTCCAGCGGGCTCAGCTGTTGACCCCGTCGGGGATCGCCGGTAAAGTCCCAAGTTCGAGGAAGGGGTATATCTTAGCCCGATATCCCACAGTGCGCAGGTTGTTGCTGACCTGGCTCAAGGTCGTCGCCTATTTCAGGGTGAACGCCTACGGCGGTGTCGCGCAGCTCCTGTGGTGGACGACGCTGCCGATGACCGCAGTGGAGCGCGGCCACTGGCGCGAGTGGATGCGCGCGTCCCTGATCCTCCACTGGAAGATGCTCCGCAGGCCCGAGCTCTGGCGCGTGCTCTTCGGGCTCGGGTGGGTGGAGCTGCTCGTCGCGCCGCTGATGCCGCTCGTGGCGCTCATCGACGTCGCGCGCGTGCTCTACAAGCGGCGCGCCGGGCTCCAGAGCCTCCGCGTGCGCCCCCGCGACACGTTCTCCTACCCCGAGTACTACCTGCACGACTTCCACCATCAGCCGAACGGCGGGCTCTCGCTGCGGTCGGCGCTCGCCTACGACTGGCAGGTCCGGTTCCTCTTCGCCGGCACCGAGCGGCTGATGCGCCAGGCGGTCATCGACGCGCTGCCCCGCGGCGACTCCCTGGAGGTCCTCGACCTCGGGTGCGGGACGGCCGCGTGGCTCACGCAGGCCCGGGCGCTCGGGCGCAACCACCGGTACACCGGCGTGGATCTATCCCCAGAGTACCTCCGCGTCGCGCGGGTCTGCCGGCGCGGGGGCACCTTCCTCCAGGCCAACGCGGAGGAGCTCCCCGCCGCGTGGGAGGGGCGCTTCGACGTCGTCGTGTCCATCTGGCTGTTACACGAGCTCCCGAGCGCCGCGATTCACCGCATCATCCGGGAGGCGGCGCGCGTGCTGCGGCCGGGGGGCAGGTTCATCTTCCTCGACGCGAAGCAGCGGGTCGATCACGCGGCGTACGATCCGCGCATCCCGGCCAACTTCATGGATTATTTCGCGGAGCCCTACTTCGCCGGGTGGGTGGAGCTCGACCTCGAGGCCGCGCTGCGCGACGCGGGGCTGTCGCTGGAGCGGCGCAAGGGCGTCCACCACTCCGTCTTGCTGACCGGCCGGAAGGCCTCGGCGGGGTAGGCGGGCCGCCCCGAAGGCGCAGCGGGGGACGCGCGATCGCCCGCCGCGGCGTCAGCGCAGCGGGCGCCGCGCGCCGCCGCGTCAACGGAGGTGCCAGTCGAGACGCGGCTCGGCGTCCGTGCGGAAGGACATCGACGCACCCGGGGAAACACGGGAGTCGCGCTGCGGAGACTCCTTACGTGTTCTTCGGGTGAGGTCCGCTAAGGCGGCCTGAGCCGCAGGCGGATTCGACAAAATCGCCCGGCGAACGTCAAAGGCACAATAACGTCTCCTCGTCTGCGCCATACACGGATGGCAGCGAGGCAAAGCTCGTCAGAGCCCTTCTCGTGGCCTCCGATCCTTCACTGCCCGAGGGCCCTCGCGCCTCGGGCGCAGATCATCATTCGTTATCCGGGGCGGCCTCCGCGCGACGGCCGCCGAGCGAAAGGGGAAAGACCGATGCATACACGTCGATTCGAGTCGATGCGTGGGGTGAGCCGGCCGCTGGCGCTCGCGGCGGCGGCGGCGACGCTCGTCGCCTGCGCGGCGGACGCGGAGAGCCCGGAGGAGCTCACGGACGCGGCGCAGCAGGGCCTCTCGGCCTGCTCGTACACGGTCACGACGAACTCCTACCAGGGCGCCCCGGCCTACTGGGGCACCATCACCTTCACGAACACCCGCGCGAGCGCCATGAAGAGCCCCCAGATCTCCTTCGAGGTGCCGAGCGGGGTGGCCTGCGACAGCGACAGGCCCGGCTGGGCGCGCTCCCAGAGCGGCACGAGGTGCACCTTCTCGAGCACGTCAGGCCTGACCATCGCCCCGAACACCTCGTATACGTTCGAGTACTCCACGAGCTCGATCAGCGCGTTCACGGCCGCGAACCTCCAGATCAGCGACCCGGTCTGCGGCGGGCAGACGGCTCTCCAGAAGAAGGCCACGGAGGCCCTGACCAGCGTCTGGGAGAACGACACCCCCGTCATCGACTACGCCTTCTCGGCGAACATCAACGACGGCCGCGGGTACACGAGCGGGCGCGCGGGCTTCTGCACCGGGACGGGCGACGCGATCCTGGTCGTGCAGTGTTACAATGGCCTCCGGAGCGCCGCGAACGGCAACCTGATGGCCAAGTACATGCCCGGGCTCACCACGATCAACAACCGCTTTCAGCAGACGGGCCAGCCCCAGGCGTCCACCGCCGAGCTCGACGCGATCGGCAGCTGGACGAGCGACTGGGCCGCGAGTTACAACAGCACGACCACCCGGGCCGACTTCAAGCTCTGCCAGGATCAGGTGAACGACAGCCTCTATTATGGGCCGGCGATGGACGAGGCCACGACGTGGGGGCTCATCCGCCCGCTCTCGCGGGCCGCGCTGTACGACACGTTCATCAACCAGGGGGAGAGCGGCGCCCGCAGCATCATCGCGAGCACCAACACGGCGCTCGGGAACACGGCGCAGACGGCGCCGGCGATCGGGGTGAACGGCATCACCGAGGACGCCTGGCTGCAGAAGTTCCTCGAGAAGCGCCGCGACGTCATCGCCGCCAACGCGGGCTTCCTCCAGGGCATCGATCGGGTGGCGGCCTACGAGAAGCAGCGCAGGAGGGGCAACTGGTATCTGGGCACCGCGTTCAGCAACGATGTCCGCGCCCAGGACTGCTGGGTCAAGAGCCCGCCTTATCCGAGCAGCGGATACACGGTGCGCACGATCAACCCGGACGGGACGTGGAGCACGCCGAGCTCGTTCACGTACTCGTGCAACTGACGGGGGGCGCGGGGCGCGCCGCGGCCCCGGGCGCGGTCCGGGGTCGAGGAGCGGCGCGGGCTACGCCTCGGCGGAGGGCTTGCCGGCCTCGCGTGCCTCCGCCGGCGACGCCGCCGGCAGGACCGGGGTAGCCCCGGCGCCCATCCACGCGAGCGCCCTCCGCGCCCGGTCCTTCGCGTCGCCCTCGATGACGTCCCCGTGGGCGACGACGACGCGCTCGAAGTCCCACGCGAGCACGTCGGCGACGCTGCGCGCGGCCGCGGCGCGGTCCCGCACGAGCACGCGCCACACGTGGTCCTGCGCGGTCTTCTTGTAAGCGCCGCCGAGCCACAGGAAGACCTTCAGGGCGAAGCCGCGCACCTCGTGCACGTTGAAGAGAAGATCCGTCACGATGAGCGTCCGCGAGCGCGCGTGCAGGAACACGTGCTCCGTGATGTAAGGGACGCCCTCGACGAGGCGCACGCCGAGATCGTCGCCGATCTCCGGCGCCACGCCGGACCGAGGCAGCGGCGTAAAGGGCAGGCCCGAGAGCTTCTTCTCGAGCCCGGGCGCCCCGAGCACGCTCGCGCGCGGCCAGCGTTCGGTCGCGGCCTTCAAGAAGAGGTGGTGGAGGCAGCTCGGGGCGACGAGGGCGCGCACCTCGCCGAGGGCGTCGATCTCCCGGGCGGCGGCGTCGTCGAACGCGAGCGGTGAGTGGATGACGAGCCCGCCGTCGGCCCGCCTCACGACGGTCGTTCGCGACGGCAGACGCCCGAAGGGCATCTTGATGTTCCCCCCGTACGCCCACACGTCCTCGGCGATCGCTCGGAGCATGCGCCCATACAACGCGCCCCCGGCCATCGCGTCAAGGCCTCGTCGAGCCGGTGGTCAAGCCCGGCGCTCGCCTGCGCCGCCTCGCGCTGGAGGGGCTCGCCTCACGCCAGCGTCGCGCGGTACAGGACGCGCCGCTGATCGCCGTAGTCGTGAATGGCGCGGTGCTGCACGAGGCGGTTGTCCCAGATCGCGAGCGAGCCCGGCCTCCAGCTGAACCGCGCGTGCAGCACCGGATCCGAGAGAACGCCGGAGAGCAGCCGCAGCAGGCTCTCGCTGGTCGTGCGGCTGACGCCTTTGATATAGGTCGTGTGCAGCTCGGTGACGAAGATGTACTTCTGGCCGGTCTCGGGGTGCGTCTTGATGACCGGCACGTCGATCGGCGGGTACTTGGCGCGCAGCTCGTCCAGGCGCTCGTCCCGCCCCGGCGAGCGGGCGTGCCCGCTCGCGTCGACGAAGTTCACCGCGGTGAGCGTCTCCAGGTAAGCGGCGAGCAACGGATCGAGCGACGCATACGCGCCCGTGGAGCTGGTCCACACCGTGTCGCCGCCGAGCGGCGGCAGCTCGACCGCGTAGAGCGCCGTGGCCTTCGGCGGGTCAGGTCGCCAGGTCACGTCGGCGTGCCACGCCTCGTTGGCCAGGACCCTCTTGCCGCCGCCGGACTCGATGATCTCGACGCCCGAGTGCTCCTCCACCGACGGGATGTACGGGTTGTGCCGCAGCGGCTCGCCGAACAGGCCTGCGACCTCGAGGAAACGCCGCGGGTTCAAGCGCTGATCACGGAAGAACAGGACACCACGCTCCCGCAGCGCCTGGCGCAGGCGCGCGGCGGTCGCCGTGTCGATATCGCGGCTCAGATCGAGGCCCGTTACGGTGGCGCCGAGGATGGGCGTGTGAGGGCGCACCTCGACGGACTGGACGGCCGGAGCGCGCTCCGACGTGAGGACGAGGGACATCGATGCCTCCGAATCGGCGACACGATCTCAGACCACGCGAGCCCGCGCCGCCGGCGCTGCTCACGCGCGACAGGCCAGCCGCGAGCCGGCCGCGCCGCCACTGGTTGAGTCGATGAGAGTTCGTCTGCAGAGAGCACGGGACGTGCCATGATGAAAATCGCCTACGGCAGGCGTTTTTGCCGCCACCGCGGGGCGGAGCTGCTGCCTGAGCAGCAGCGGCCCAGCAGCGCAGCTGGCCTGGGCGCAGCACGGATATCGAGAGACCGGCCGCCCGGGTGAGCGCCGGTCATCGGCTCACGGACCACGGGAGAGGAGGCGCTGTCGCCGCGCGCTGAGCCGCACGCCGAAAAGGACATCTCGCCGGACACGTGGTCTTGCCAGGTCGAAGAGAAGAGAGTAATCCTCCACGGCATGCGGCCGCGCAGCAGCTCCTCCTGGAGCGCTCCGTCGCCACGCCGCATGAGGGCACACCGCATGAGAACGAGACGCTCGGAGCGGCCGCGCTCGCGGCCTGGAGGTCCAGTGTGGCCGCGCGGATGCTGAAGCTGGGCGCGTTCATGCGCCCCGTCAGCATTCACACGGGCGCCTGGCGTTATCCGGGGGCTTACCCGGACGCGAACTTCAATTTCTCGCACCTGAAGCGCTTCGCGCAGCGCCTGGAGCAGGCTCGCTTCGACGCGTTCTTCATGGCCGATCACCTGGCCGTGCTGAACATGCCGCTCAGCGCGCTGGTGCGCAGCCACACGGTCACGTCCTTCGAGCCGTTCACGCTGCTCTCCGCGCTGGCCGGCGCCACCGAGCACATCGGCCTGGTGGCGACCGCGTCGACCACGTTCGATCAGCCGTTCCACGTGGCCCGGCGCTTCGCGTCGCTCGATCACCTGAGCGGCGGGCGCGCCGGCTGGAACATCGTCACCACCGCGAACCCGGACGCGGCGCTGAACTTCGGGCTCACCGAGCACGTGGAGCACGACGAGCGCTACCGGCGCGCGCGCGAGTTCTATGACGTGGTCACGGGGCTCTGGGACAGCTTCGCCGACGACGCGTTCGTGCGCGACGTCGAGGCCGGGATCTACTTCGACGCGGAGCGCCTCCACGTCCTGGACCACCGGGGCAAGTACTACTCGGTGCGCGGGCCCCTGAACATCGCGCGCCCGGTCCAGGGCTGGCCGGTGATCGTGCAGGCGGGCGCCTCGGAAGCAGGCCGGCAGCTCGCGGCCGAGACCGCCGAGGTGGTGTTCGCGGCGCAATCCACGCTGGAGGGCGGGCGCCGCTTCTACGCCGACGTCAAGGGCAGGCTGGAGCGCCTGGGGCGCGATCCCGAATCGCTCAAGATCTTGCCGGGCGCGCTGGTCGTGGTGGGAGACACCGTCGAGGAGGCGCAGGAGAAGCGCGCGCGGCTCGACAGCCTGGTGCACTTCGACAGCAGCATCGCGTCGCTCTCGATCGCGCTCGGCTGCGACGCCTCGCGCTTCGATCCGGACGCGCCGCTCCCGGAGATCCCGCCCACGAACGCCGGGCAGACCGGGCGCGAGCGCGCCATCGAGCTGGCGCGGCGGGAAGGGTTGACCGTGCGGCAGCTCGCCCAGCGCCTCGGCGGCTTCGCGGGGCTCGCGTTCGTCGGTACGCCCGCGAGCATCGCGGACCAGATGGAAGAGTGGCTGGTCCAGCGCGGCAGCGACGGCTTCAACATCATGTTCCCCTACCTGCCGGGCGGCCTCGACGACTTCGTCGATCGCGTCATCCCCGAGCTCCAGCGCCGAGGCCTGTTCCGGCGTGAGTACGAGGGGCGAACGCTGCGCGAGAACCTGGGGCTCGCGCGGCCCGCCAACCGATTCTTCCCACCCGCCGCGGCGCGCTGAGCGCTGCGGGCGCACATCCGTCCATCCCCCAACGTCGAGCACGAGGAACCGATGTCACGAGCAACAGTCACCTTGAAGACCCGAGACGGTCAAACCGAGGCCTCCGTCTTCCGCCCCGACTCCGGCGAGGGTCCCTGGCCCGCGGTGCTGGTGTACCAGGATGGCCGCGGCATCCGGCCCGCGCTCTTCGAGCTGGGGGAGCGCATCGCGCAGGGCGGCTATCTCGTCCTGCTGCCGGATCTGTTCTACCGCGCCGGCCCTTACGAGGCGCCGGACGCCGAGGCCTTCAGCCGGGATCCGGAGCTTCGCAAGCAGTGGCAGCAGAAGTACATCTCCACGGCCAACAAGGCCAACGTGCGCTCCGACACGGAAGCGTTCCTCGCCTTCCTGGCGGCTGAGCCGGACGTCCGGTCGTTGGCGATTGGCACCACGGGGTACTGCATGGGAGGCGGGTTATCGCTGTCCGCCGCCGGCCATTTCCCCGATCGTGTGATCGCGGCGGCGTCTTACCACGGCGGCAACCTGGCCACCGACGATCAGGACAGCCCGCACCGCCTGGCGCCGCGCATCCGGGCGCGGGTATACGTCGCGGGGGCCGTCGAGGACGCGTCGTTCCCTGACCAGCAGAAGCAGCGCCTCATCGAGGCCTTCCAGCAGGCCGGTGTGCAGCACACGGTCGAGACGTACGAGGGCGCGAAGCATGGCTGGGTCCCCTCGGATTCGGCGGTGTACAACCGGGATGCGTCCGAGCGCCACTACCGGACGTTGCTCGCGCTGTTCGACGCGACGCTCAAGTCGGCGCCCCCGAAGAACTGAAGAGGAGGAGGACCATGACGGATCTACCCACCCGCCTGCTCGGACGCACGGGCGTCCGCGTCACCACGCTGGGATTCGGCGCCATGGAGCTGCGGGGCGCCCCGCGCGGCCCGGAGCTCTCGGACGAGGAGGCGGAGCGCATCCTGAACGGCGTGCTGGACGCCGGGATCAACTTCATCGACACGTCGATCGATTACGGTCGCAGCGAGGAGCGGATCGGGCGTTTCATCGCACACCGCCGGGGCGAGTACTTCCTGGCTTCGAAGTGCGGCTGCGTCGTCGGCGGGGCCCAGGGCGAGCACGTGCACACGGCGCAGAACATCCGGCACGGCGTGGAGAACAGCCTGCGCCTGCTGAAGACGGACCACCTCGACCTGGTGCAGTTCCACCGGAGCCTCACCCGGCGAGAGTTCGAGCAGGACGGCGCGCTGGAGGAGGCGCTGAAGCTCAAGAGCGAGGGCAAGGTCCGGTTCCTCGGCGTCTCGGGCACCCTGCCCAACCTGGTGGAGCAGATCGAGATGGGCGTCTTCGACGCCTTCCAGATCCCGTATTCCGCGCTGCAGCGCGAGCACGAGGACGTGATCAGCAAGGCCGCCCAGGCGGGCGCGGGCACGATCATCCGCGGCGGCGTGGCGCGCGGCGCGCCCACGGACTGGCAGCGCACGAACTACATGCTCCCGGGCACCACCATGCAGGACCGCTGGGAGCGCGCCAGGCTCGACGAGCTGCTCGACGGCCTGAGCCGGATCGAGTTCACGCTGCGGTTCACGCTCTCGCACCCGGGCCTGAGCACGACGATCGTCGGGACCCGCAACCTCGATCACCTGCGCGACAACCTGCAGTTCGCGAGGAAGGGTCCGCTCCCGGCCGACGTGGTCGCCGAGGCGAAGCGGCGTTTGACCCAGGCGGGGTCGGTGCCGGAGCCCGTGCCCGCGGCGGGCGCTCGTCCGCTCGGCGCGGCGCAGGCTTCCGCGGGGAGCGCGCCCTGAGGATCCGCGCCGGGCAGCGACCTGCTCGGCGCGGCGTCTGCCGCAGGGCGGACGGGCGTGGCCGAGGCCGCTGGGATCGGGCTCGCTGCTGGCTGGCGGGTTGCCTGGTGGTGCTCGGCACCGGCTGCGCGGCGTCGGGCGCTGCGGTCGCCCCGGCGGGCCCAGGCTCGCGCGAAGGCGACGCGTGCGGCGAGGCGCCGTGCGGCGACGGCTTCACCTGCACCTACGAGCGCGCAGGCGATCGGGTCGTCGGGGTGTGCCGCGTCGAGACGGGACGTTGTCGCGACGACCGTGACTGCGGGTTCGTGAGGGCGTGCCAGCGCCTGGGCGAGGCGCTCGGCGTGTGTGTCGAGCGCGGTCTCTGAGGCGGCGCCTCGCTGGCCGAGGGGCCGGCCGGAGCATGGTCACGCGACGCGCGCCCGGCCATCTCGCCAAGGCATCTCCGCTCTCGGCTCGGGGCTGTTCCTCTTCACCCTTCCTTCCCGGCGACGCCCTGGGCGAGCAGCGCGAGACCCATCGTGGCGCGCCCGCGCGGGCTCTGCGGGTCGAGGTGGCCCGCGCGCATCGCCTCGTAACAGGACGCGAGCGACGGGGCGTCCGCCCACGTCGGCGCGGGGCGCACGCTCAGATCGTCGACGAGGCTCAGGATCGTCAGGCCGCAGACTAGCCCGGCGAGCCGGCGCAGCGCCCGGAAGCTCGCCCGCGAGCGCTCGTCGAGCGGCGCGCCGTCATGGCGCGCGACCAGATCGAGGGCTACGTCGTCGTCGAGGCGGAGGAAGAGCGCCAGCACCGCGAGGTCGTAGTAGGGGTGCCCGAGGCCCGTGACCTCCCAGTCCACGAGCCAGGCGCGCGCGCCGTCCCACAGGATGTTCACCGGGTTGAGATCGTTATGGCTCACGACCAGGCGGGGATCGCCCGCGAGCGTGGCGGCGATCGCCTCGAGCGTCGGCGCGAGCGACGCGGCCCAGGGAGGGAACCCCGGCCGGCTGCGGCCCGCCTCCCAGGCCGCGCGCGCGTACGGGAGCGGGTCGCGCTCGGCGACGTCCAACGGGTCGATCGCGTGCAGCGCGCGCAGGCGGTCCACGACGGACGCGAGCACCGGCCCGCGCAGCGCCGGATCCACGAGCGCCGCGCCCACGGGCGCGCCCAACACGCGCGCCGAGACCACGGCGCGCGCGGCCTCGTCCACGTGCACGACGGCGGGCGCGACGCCCGCGTCGGCGGCGCGGCGGAGGACGCGCAGCTGCTGCGCGAAGTAGCCCTCGTCGTTCTGGCGTCCCTGCACGCGCAGGACGTAGGCGCCGCGCGACGTCGTCACCGCGTAGACGCTCGCGCCGGAGAGCCCGAGCGTGATCGGCTCGAGGCGCTCGACGGCGCCGACGCGATCTTCGGGGAGGAGAGGGAGGAGCGCGGCAAGATCCGGGGCAGGCGCGGACATGCACCGTGTATATCAGCGCCCGCGCCGCGAGCGGAGACCCGAGCTCGGCTGGCCAGGCGCCGCCTCAGCGCGCCGCCAGCATCCACGCCGGCGCCCACCAGTAGCGGTGGAGCAGCCGGCGGTCGACGCGCGCGAAGCCCGCGTCCTGCAGCAGGGCCGCCCAGTCGTCGATGGGGTGCTCGAACGTGGTGCGGGCGGCGCTGCGGTCCACGTAGCCGAAGAGCACCGGCACCAAGAAGCCTTGCGCCACCGTGTCGAGATCGGCGCCGGCGTACTCGGCCAGCCCTTCGTGATAGCGCTCGAGCACGTGCCGCGCGGTGTCCGGCGACAGCGGCTCATCCATGCGGGGCGCGTCGAACTCGGCGACGAGCAGCCGATCGCAATGCGCGCGCGCCCATCGGAGCAGCGCCGGCCTCTCGGCCGGGGCGATCGCGTGCAGGCAGAAGGTCGCCTGCGCCACCGCCCAGCGCCGCGACGCCATGCCGGGCTCCGCGGCAAGCTCCTGGAGTCGCCCGCCGAAGGCCTCGAGCTCGACCCCTCGCGCCGAGAGCGCCGCGGCGCATCGCTCGAGCAGCGGCGCCGCCGGCTCGACCACGGTCACCCGCCGCACCGCCGGCGTCAGCGCGGGCAGCAGCGCCATCCCGTCGCCGGCGCCGATGTCGAGCAGATCGAACGGCGCCTCGGGGTACTGCGCGGCCAGCGCCGCGCTGGTCTCCCGGTAGAGCGGCACGTTGCCGCCCCCGCGGATGAAGGCGGCGAACCCCTCCGCGGACACGTACACGTTGCGCTTCCCCTCCCGGGCGACCCGCGCGAGGTGCGCCGCGGCCGCGCAGCACAGCAGATCTCCCGGCGAAGCATCCGCGGCGCGGGCGGCGAAGGCCGCGGCGTCCGCGTAGCGCTCGTCGGAGAACGCCAGCATCGCGAGGTAGCAAAGGTCCTCCGGCGACGGCGCGGCGATGGCGGCCGCCGCTTCGTCGAGCCCGGCGGCGCGGTAACGATCCCAGATCCTGTCCAGCATGGTCCTCCTTGTGCCTGCGTGCGGCGCGGCCCGTTCAGCGATCGAGCGGCGCAGAGGAGCGGCGCAGGCTGGTTCCAGATGCGGGGCCGCGCTAGGCTCGCCGCCATGGGTGATGCGGCCACGATGCAGAACATGAGCGCCGCGGACTACCTCGCGTGGGAGCGGAGCCAGCCCGAGAAGCACGAGTACCACCTCGGCGAGGTGTTCGCGATGGCCGGCGGCAGCCCTCGGCATAACTTCCTGTCGGGCGCCATGATCGCGGAGCTCCGTGCGGCCGTTCGCGGCAAGGGGTGCCACGTCCTGACGTCCGATCAGCGGATCTCGGCCGAGCAAGGGCAGCGCTACGTGTATGCGGACGCGGTCGTGGTGTGCGGCCCCCTGGAGATGGAACCTGGCGCGAGCGACGTCCTCACGAACCCGCGCGTCCTCGTTGAGGTGCTCTCGCAGAGCACCGAGCCCTACGACCGCGGCAAGAAGTGGGCGGAGTACCAGCGCATCGTCTCGTTGACCGACTACGTGCTCGTCGCGCAGGCGTCCGTGCGGATCGAGCACTATCGCCGCGAGGCGGACGGCTCCTGGCGCTACCGCGTGCTGGAGGCCGGCGACACGCTGACGCTGGCGAACGGCGCGGCCGTGTCGATCGATGCGGTGTACGAAGGAGCGTTCGAGCTCGCCGGCGACTGACGCGCACCGAGCTCCTGAGCTTCATTCGCCGGAGGCCATGTCCTCCCCAGCACGGTGGGACTGCGCAGCGAACGCTCAACGGATGTTGTCAAATGAACAAGAGAGCTGGATCACTCGAAGAGTCCTCAGGAGACGACGGCGAGGCGCGGCAGAAGCTCCGGACCAGCCGGCAGGTGTACGACCAGATCCGCTGGGACCCGCGGCTCGACCCGGCCGCGTTCGTCATCGGCTACGAGACCCGGGAGTCGGGGATCGAGGAGATCGGGCTCCCGAGCTTCGACCCGGAGGGCGACATCCCCTGGCATCGAATCCAGTACATCCGCCAGGGCACGACGACCGTCTGGGACCGCCGCCTGCGCGTGGACCTGCTCGAAGGCAAGCGCAACGCGCCCGCGCCGTCGGCGCCATGCGGGCTCGACGCCCGGCCCGTCCACCGCAGCGCCCTCGCGCTGATCCCGCCCCGGGAAGTGTGGGCGCCGATCGAGGCCATTCGCCAGGCGCACGACAGGCACGTGGAGCGATGGATGCCGCACATCAACCTGCTTTACGGGTTCTTGCCGGAGGCCGCCTTCGCCGAGGCCAGGGGCGCCATCGCCGCGGCGCTGCGCGACGTCGCGCCCTTCGAGGTGACCCTTGACGACGTGCGGCGCTTCCAGCACCGCGCCAGCGCCACGGTGTGGCTCCACCCGCGCTCCGAGCCGCCCGGCGCGCTTGAGGCCCTGCAGGCCAGGCTGGAAGCCCTCTTCCCGCAGTGCAAGGAGCAGAGCACGGTCTCCGCCGACGGCTTCACCCCGCACCTGTCCATCGCGCAGCTCCGCGGCGAGGACGGCGAGGCGCTCGTGGCCGAATGGCGGCGCATCCTGCCGATCACCTTCCAGGCCCGCGCGATCCACCTCCTCAGCCGCCGCGGCGACGAGGCGTTCGCGATCCGCCACGTCATCCCGCTCGGCGAGCCGCCCCTCGCCGCGCGCTAAACACTCCGGTTCCCCACGACCGCCCTGTTCAGGGGAATCGTCCAGGGCCGCGCCAGGATCGATGGTTCGTGTAGCCCCGGGCGACGCGCGCGGCGCGGGGACGACGAGCGAGCTCACGATGGCCGGCGGCGAGATCGTAGGGGACTCGGGGGCGCTCGCGGCGAGCGGCGAAGCGCGGTAGCGCCGCGCGCCCCCGTTCGTTGACCGGATCACCTCCCGCCGGTAGGCTGCCGCCGCAGAGGTGCACCGATCATGGCCGAACGTCCCGTCCTTCCCCCCGAGAAGGTGTCGGAAACCGTCAAATCGCAGGTCGCCCAGTTCCACCGCGCCGTCGTCGACGAGGTCGCGGCGGCGGTGAGCCGCGACCGCGTGGTCGTCGTGGGAATGGCCCAGAATCCCCACGTGAAGAAGGCGCGGGCGCTGCTCGACCAGGAGGGCGTGAAGTACACCTACCTCGAGTACGGGAGCTATTTCGCCAAGTGGAAAGAGCGGCTCGCCATCAAGCTCTGGGCCGGCTTCCCCACGTTCCCCATGGTATTCCTCGACGGGATCCTCGAGGGCGGCCACGCCGAGCTGGTCAGGCTGCGCGAGCAAGGCAAGCTCAAGGCCGCATCCTGAGCTGAAGGGCAGGGGAGGCGCGCGCGTTGATGTGAAGCGCGTGAAGCACGCGGAGCGCGTGAAGCACGCGGAGCGCGAGCGCCCAGCCCGCCTCGGCGGCAGCGCCGCGATGGCCCGCGCTGCGCCCTCGCAAATCGCTGAGGCCGGCCCGCGCTTCCGTGATATGCGGGAAAGCGCGGCGCGCTCCTCGCGGCCGTCGCGGCGCTGAGGCATGGCAGCACGGAGGCACCTCGTGGCATCGCTCAGGCCCGATGTCGGGCTCGATGAAGGACGGCGGGACGACGCGCGGAGCGAGGCGGCTCCCCCCTGGCCCGGCGCGGCGCTCGGCGGCGCGGGCGGGCGAGCGCGGGCGACGTGCTGGTCGAAAGGCGGCGCGCCGTGAGCACCTACGCCATCAAGCGGCTGTTCTCGATCATCCCGACGCTCTTCCTCGTCGCCACCCTGGTGTTCATCCTGGTGCGCATCGTCCCGGGCGGCCCATTCGACCAGGAGCGCGCCGTCCCCGCCGAGGTCCAGCGCCAGCTCGACGCGAAGTACCACCTGAACGATCCGGTGCTCAAGCAATACGGCGACTGGCTCTTTGCGCTCGTCACGAAGGGCGATCTCGGCCCGACGTTCAAGTACCCGAACCGCACGGTCAACGAGATCATCGCGCTCAGCCTCCCGGTCTCGATGCAGCTCGGCGTCTGCGCGATGCTCTTCGCCCTCGCGATGGGCATCCCGCTCGGCGTCATCGGCGCGATCCGCCAGAACACCTGGAAGGACACGGCGGCCATGGCGGTCGCGATGGTCGGCCTCAGCGTGCCGCGCTACGTGCTCGCGCCGCTGCTCATGCTCGTCTTCTCGCTCAAGCTCTACTGGTTCCCCGTGGCCCGGTGGGAGACGTGGCGGCACATGGTGCTGCCCGTCATCTGCGCCGGGCTACCCGTGGCGGCCTACATCGCCCGGCTGACGCGGGGCGGGATGCTCGAGGTGATCCGCTCCGACTTCATCCGCACCGCGCGGGCCAAGGGGCTCTCCGAGCGCAAGGTCATCCTGAAACACGCGCTCCGGGGCGGGCTGCTCCCGGTCGTGAGCTTCCTCGGCCCCGGCTTCAGCGGGCTGCTCGTCGGCTCCCTCGTCGTCGAGAAGATCTTCAACATCCCCGGCATGGGCCGCTACTTCGTCGAGGCGGCCACGAACCGCGACTACAACCTCGTGATGGGGGTCATGCTCGTCTACGGCTTCCTGCTCATGCTCTTCAACGCGATCGTCGACGTCGCGTACGCGTTCATCGACCCGCGCGTGGAGCTCCGCTGACATGCCGCCCGCCGCGTCGCCGCCGCCCGCGCCGCCCGCGCCGCACGCCACCGACCCCGCCGAGCCCGGCCCCATGCCGGCGGACGCCGGCGCCCTGCCCGCCGTCCCCGGCGGCGCGGCCCCGCGCCCCGCCCCGCTGCGCCTCGACGCGCTCGAGCAGGGGTCGAGCCTCGGGCGCGACGCCTGGCGCAGGCTCCGCAAGAACCGGGCGGCCGTCGTCTGCGGCGTGGTGCTGCTCGCCATGATCCTCGGCTGCATCCTCGTGCCCGAGCTCTCGAGCTACCGGTACGACAAGGCCGATCTCAAGCTCGGCGCCCAGCCGCCGTCGCTCGACCACTGGATGGGCACCGACTACTTCGGCCGCGACCTCATGGCCCGCGTCTTCTTCGGCGGGCGCATCTCGTTCGCCGTCGGCATCATCGCCACGCTCGTGAGCTTCGTCATCGGCGTGAGCTGGGGCGGTATCGCCGGCTATTTCGGCGGCAAGATCGACGCGATCATGATGCGGATCGTGGACGTGCTCTACACGTTCCCGTTCCTCATCCTGGTCATCTTGCTCATGGTCTTCTTCGCGAACGACCAGACCGTCCTCTACCGCGCCTGGAAGGCCGTGCTCGGCGTCTTCGTCGAGAACCCGGCCGACCCGAGTTATTTCCCCATCTTCCAGATCGTCGTCGTCTTCGCGGCGCTCGGCGGCATCTCCTGGCTCACGATGGCCCGCATCGTCCGCGGCCAGGTCATCGCGCTGCGCGGCCAGCCGTTCATCGAGTCGGCGCGCTCGATCGGCGTCGGCCACGCCGCGCTGATCTTCCGGCACCTCGTGCCGAACGCGGTCGGCCCGATCATCGTGTACACGACGCTCACCATCCCCGAGGTCATGATGACCGAGGCGTTCCTGAGCTTCCTCGGCCTCGGCACGCAGGAGCCGCTCTCGAGCTGGGGACTGCTCGCGTCGACGGGCGCCGACGCGATGGACCTCTTCCCCTGGCAGCTCATTTTTCCCGCGCTCATGCTCGCGCTCACGCTGATCTGCTTCAACTTCCTCGGCGACGGGCTCCGCGACGCCCTCGATCCTCGCATCCGAAAGGACTGAAGGGCGGCGCGCCGGGTCGACCGGCGCGCACGCCCCAACGAACCATGCTGATCGAGGTCAAGAACCTGAAGACGCACTTCTTCACCGAGGAAGGGGTGGTCCGCGCCGTCGACGGCATCTCCTTCGGCGTCGATCGCGGCGAGGTCCTCGGGATCGTCGGCGAGTCCGGCTCGGGCAAGAGCGTGACGAGCCTGTCGATCCTCCGGCTCATCCCCGATCCGCCCGGCCGGATCGTCGGCGGCCAGATCCTGCTCGAGTCAGAGCGGGGCATCCCCGAGGACCTCGTGGAGGCGAGCGAGGCGCGGATGGAGCGCATCCGCGGCGACCGGATCGCGATGATCTTCCAGGACCCGATGACGTCGCTGAACCCCTACCTTCGGGTGAGCGAGCAGCTCATCGAGGTGCTGGAGCTCCACCGCGGCATGGGCCGGGCGGAGGCCCGCCGGCGCAGCGTCGAGATCCTGCAGGCGGTGGGCATCCCCGCGGCGGCGTCACGGATCGACGACTACCCGCACCAGCTGTCGGGCGGGATGCGGCAGCGCGTGATGATCGCGATGGCGCTGCTCTGCGACCCGGATCTGCTCATCGCGGACGAGCCGACGACGGCGCTCGACGTGACGATCCAGGCGCAGATCCTGGACCTCATCCGCGAGCGCAAGGAGGCGCTCGGCGCGGCCGTGATCCTCATCACGCACGACCTCGGCGTGGTCGCCAAGATGGCCGACCGCGTCGCGGTCATGTACGCCGGCCGCATCGTCGAGGAGGGCCCCGTGCGCGAGATCTTCCACGCGCCGAAGCACCCGTACACGATCGGGCTGTCGCGCTCGATCCCGCGGCTCGACGACGCGCGCGGCGTGGACCTCGTCCCCATCCCCGGGATGCCGCCCTCGCTCGCGCGCCTGCCGCCGGGCTGCCCGTTCCACCCGCGCTGCGCGCACGCCGTCGCCGTGTGCCGGGAGGAGCTGCCCGCGCCCCGCGTCGTCTCGGGCGACGGCAACAAAAAGGCGCTGCACGTCGTGCGGTGCCATGTCGAGGACGTCGCCTGACGGGCCCCCTCATGACCAGCAACGCCGCCCCCTCCACGCCCGACGCCCCGCTGCTCGCGGTGCGCGACCTCAAGATCCACTTCCCCGTGCGGCGCGGCCTGCTCCAGCGGCAGGTCGGCACGGTGCGCGCGGTCGACGGCGTCTCCTTCGAGGTCGCCCGCGGCGCCACCCTGGGCCTCGTCGGCGAGTCCGGCTGCGGCAAGTCGACGACGGGGCGGGGAATCCTCCGCCTGGTCCCGCCCACGTCCGGGAGCGTGACGATCGACGGCCGGGAGATCCTGACCCTCGACGCGCGCGCGCTGCGCAAGGCCCGCGGCGAGATGCAGATGATCTTCCAGGACCCGTACGCGAGCCTCAACCCGCGCATGACGATCCTCGACCTCATCGCCGAGCCCCTCTGGACGCACGAGCGCGTGTCCTCGCGGGACGAGGCGCTCCGCGAGGTCGCGGGCCTGATGGAGATGGTCGGCCTCTCGCCCTCGTACATGCGCCGTTACCCGCACGAGTTCTCGGGCGGCCAGCGGCAGCGGATCGGCATCGCCCGCGCGATCGCCCTCCGGCCGAAGCTCGTCATCGCCGACGAGCCGGTGAGCGCGCTCGACGTGAGCATCCAGGCGCAGATCGTCAACCTGCTCGCCTCGCTCCAGCGCGAGCTCTCGCTCACCTACGTGTTCGTGGCGCACGACCTCGCGGTGGTGCGCCACCTGTCAAGCGAGATCGCAGTAATGTACCTCGGGCGGATCGTCGAGCGTGCCCGCCCTGATGTACTCTTCCGTTCGCCACAGCATCCCTACACGCAGGCGCTGCTCTCGGCGATCCCGATCCCGGATCCGGACGTGGAGCGAAAACGGCAACGTTTACCGCTGGTTGGCGAGGTGCCGAGTCCGCTGAACCCGCCGTCCGGGTGCCATTTCCACACGCGCTGTCCTTATGTGATGGAGCGGTGCAGCACCGAGGTGCCGCCGCTTGTGCAGCGCAGTCCTGGCCACTGGGCGGCCTGTCACCTCACCGAGCTTCCCACAGCCCCTGCACGTCCGTAGGTGTTCTCGGCACGCGCAACACCCCACATCGGTTGAGTCCGCCATTACAGCGCTGACGCGGAATGTCCGATGACAGGATTTTCCTGACCGCAGATCCGGGGAAGGCGGTTAGGATCCCGGACCGATGCCGCGAATCCCTGACGCCACGCTTCGCGCCCAGATCCCGACGGCCCTTCTCATCGGCGGCGACCAGGCGCTCCTGGAGCGCTGCCAGTCGGCGGCGATGGATGTGGGGATCGTCGTGAAGGCGTGCCCTGTCTCGATGGCCGCGGCGCTCGCGGAGGAGCGGCGGCCGGTCGTCATCGTGGTGACGCCGTCGACCTACGCGCTCGCGCCCGAGGGCTTCGAGGAGGTCGCGCGCGAGGTGGCGAGCACGCTGGTGCGGTTCGACGAGGCGATGACGGACGAGGACCTCGGGGCGATGCTGGCCGCGGGGGCGCGCGAGAGCCGCAAGCAGCGCGCGATGCAGCTGACGCCGGGGCGCTACTCGCTGGTGAACGGCGACGACGGGACCTCGGCGCCGCGCTCGGAGCGCTGGAGCATCGAGGCGCCGTGGGCCGACGGGGCGCGGCGGGATCCGGAGGCGACGCCGTTGCCGCGCTCCGGGCGGCGGAGCGCGGGCGCGTCGGAGGTCCCGTACCGCGAGCGCGCGGGATCGTCCGTGCCCGCGCCGCCGTCGGAGCGCTGGGCCGCGACCGCGGCGCCCGCGGAGGTGGTCCGCCCGCGCGAGGCGGCGGCGCCGTCGACGTCGCGCCGCGGGCAGCCGGTGCAGTCGACCCCGCTCGGCGTGATGCGCCGGGAGCCGTCGGTTCCGCCTTCGCCGAGGGGCGTGGTGTACGCGCGGCGCGACACGCCGGCGCCGCCGTCGCAGCGGGCGGGGGCCCACGCGCGGCGGGAGACGCAGCCTGCGGCCGCGCCTCCGCGGCGGGATACGCCGCCGCCGTCGACGCAGCGGGCGCCGGCGTACGCGCCGCGGGAGGCGCTGCGGGCCCCGGCGTACGCGCCGCGGGATTCGCAGCGGGCCCCGGCATACGCGGCGGCGCGGGAGGCGCAGCCGGCGGTGGGGTACACGCGGCGGGACACGCCCGCGCCGCTGTCGCAGCGGGCGGGGGCGTACCCGAGGGCAGAGGCGGCCGCGCCGCTGTCGCAGCGGGCGGGGGCCTACGCGAGGCCGGAGCGGACGGGCTCGCAGCCGCCGCCCGTGTCATCGTCGCGGCTGGAGGCGAGCGCGCCGCTGTCGCAGCGGGGGGTGTACCCGAGGGCAGAGGCGGCCGCGCCGCTGTCGCAGCGGGCGGGGGCCTACGCGAGGCCGGAGCGGACGGGCTCGCAGCCGCCGCCCGTGTCGTCGTCGCGGCTGGAGGCGAGCGCGCCGCTGTCGCAGCGGGGGGTGTACCCGAGGGCAGAGGCGGCCGCGCCGCTGTCGCAGCGGGCGGGGGCCTACGCGAGGCCGGAGCGGACGGGCTCGCAGCCGCCCGTGTCGTCGTCGCGGCTGGAGGCGAGCGCGCCGCTGTCGCAGCGGGCGGGGGCCTACGCGAGGCCGGAGCGGACGGGCTCGCAGCCGCCCGTGTCGTCGTCGCGGCTGGAGGCGAGCGCGCCGCTGTCGCAGCGGGCGGGGGCCTACGCGAGGCCGGAGCGGACGGGCTCGCAGCCGCCCGCGGCGTGCCCGCAGCGGGAGGTCCTGGAGGAGACCACGGCGGAGGGCGAGACGCCGGTGCTGTACCCGACGCCTCCGCCGCCCAGCTCGCACCATGCGCCGCCGTCGTCGCGGAGGGCGCAGTTCCACGTCGACATCGCGCTCCTCTTCGACGAGCGCGGCCTGCCGCGCCCCGATCCGCAGGCGAAGTGACGGAGCGCCTCGGCGCCTCGCTCGGGCGCGCGCCTTCGTGACCGGCGGCGCGGCGGGGGGTAAGCTGCGCGCGCCATGACGACGAAGCAGGAGTCGATCCAGAACAAGCTCCTCCGCGCGCTCGAGCCCGTGCACCTCGACGTGGAGAACGAGAGCCGCATGCACAGCGTGCCCGCGGGCTCGGAGACGCATTTCAAGGTGCTCGTGGTGAGCGAGGCGTTCCGGGGCCTGGGCCCGGTCGACCGCCACCGGCGGGTGAACGAGCTCCTGCGCGAGGAGTTCCTCTCGGGGCTGCACGCGCTGACGATCCGCGCGATGACGCCGGACGAGTGGGAGCGGCAGGGCGCCGCGGGCTTCCAGTCGCCCGCGTGCCTCGGGGGCTCCAAGGCGTCGCCGGGCCCCGGCGTGAAGTCGAGCTGAGGGCGAGGCGGGGATGGAGCTGGTCGTCGCGTTCGTCTCGGATCTGCACTTCGGCCCCCAGGCGTCGTTCGGGGGCAAGCTGCGCAAGCTGACCGGCGAGGCCCCCGCGCTGACGCGCGCCTTCGTGGAGCGGATGAACGAGGTCACGAGGCCCGATCTCATCGTGAACCTCGGCGACGACATCGAGGACGAGGGGCCCGAGGCCGACCGGGCGCGTTACGGCGAGTGCATCGCCGCGCTCCGCGGGGCGCGGGCCGAGCTGTTCCACGTCGCTGGCAACCACGACGTGGTCCACCTGAGCGAGTCCGAGCTCCTGTCCGCCTGGGGCCGGCCCGAGGTGACGCGGCTCCACTATTCGTTCGAGCGCGGCGGCATTCATTTCACGGTGCTGCACACGCGCGAGCGCAAGGACCACGACGTCTCGCTCGGGGCCGAGCAGCTCGCCTGGCTGGCCGAGGACCTCGCGTCGACGTCGCTGCCCAGGGTCGTCCTGATGCACCACAGCGCCGCGGATCAGGATCTCCGGGGCAACCGCTGGTTCGAGGGGAGCCCGCACATCTGCCTCGTGCGCGAGCGGCGCGCCATGCGGAAGCTGTTCGAGGAGCACGGCGTGCTCGCCGTCTTCAACGGCCACCTGCACTGGAACCACCTCGACGTGATCCACGGCGTCCCGTACGTGACGGTCCAGAGCCTGATCGAGAACCTCGACGACGACGCCCCGGGCCGCCCCGCCGCCGCGCACGCGGTCGCGCGGTTCGGGCCGAAGCGCGTCGTGGTCGAGGTCGAGGGGGCGGAGCGGGCGCGGTACCAGTTCGAGCGGCGGTAGCCGGCGGCGGGACGCGGGGGAGCGCGGGCGAGGACAGGGCAGGCCGCGCGGCTTGGCGCCATGACCCGCCGCCCGGCTGAGCGGGGTCCCTCAGGGCTGGCGTGGGGCCCGGCGCTGGGTCAGGTCCGCCGGACGCGCTTGCGCGCGGCGGGGCGCCGCGGGGCTGCGGCGCGCTCGCCGGGGTCGGCGTCGCCGAGCACGGCCTCGAGCGTGGGGGCCGTGAGCACGCGCGCCGTCCAGGAGACGAGGGCCGCCTCGTCGGCGGCGAGTATCTGGGAGCTCACCTCGGCCGGCACGGCGCCGAACCGGAGCGTGAGCAGCTCCAGCAGCGTCTGCGCGCGGCCTTTGCGCTCACCTTTGCGTTCGCCCCTGCGTTCGCCCCTGCGTTCGCCCCTGCGTTCGCCCCTGCGTTCGATCTCGTCCAGCACCGTCACGATCGCCTCCTGAGCCCGCGGGCCCGCCGCCTTCTCCAGGATCTTGCCGAGCTTCCGCACCCCGTACCGCGCGTGGGTAGCCCAAAGATAGCGCAGCAGCGCCTCCAGCGCAGCGAGCCCGCTCGGCGCCCGCAGCACCTCGTCCAGCGCCGCCGCCATGCGCCCGATCTCCCGCTCCGACCGGCGGCGGCAGCGCCGCCTTGAGCAGGCCGACGGCGTGCTCGCGCTGCGAGAACGTCCATTTGAACAAGGCATCATGAGGGGAGGTCAGCGCACCTCGGCGCGGCGACTTCGGCATGGGGCCAACCCTCAAGGACCGAGGCGCTGGAAGCAAACTTTCGGTAGCACGCGCGATGCGCGCGGGGACGACTGGCCAGCTCAGGGCAACGTTACGCGAGCTGTATGCGGTTTCGGCCCTGCCAGATCATCGCGGGCCGCGGGCGGTAAGGGCTGCTCCCCTCGACCAGCCGGCGGGCGAGCGCGCCGAGCTTCTCCCCCGCCCGCCCGCGTCCGCGCCTCAGGCGGGGCTCGGCGGGAGCGGCAGGACCCGCTCCACCAGATAACGCAGGATGTCCTGCGGCGTGATGATCCCGACGAGCCGCCCGTCGCGCAGCACCGGCAGGTGGTGAATCCGCTTCTCGCGCAGGAGGGTCATCACCTCGTCCGTCGGCATGAACTCGTCGACGGAGATGGGCGGCGTGCTCATCACGTCCGCGGCCGTCATGCCCTCGTACTCCTCGCGCAGGAGCGCGCCGAGGAGGTCCGTCTCGCTCACGAAGCCGACCATGCGATGCGCCTCGTCCACCACCGGCGCGCCGCTCAGGCTCTCGCTGGCGAACAGCTGCAGCATGTCGATGACGGGCGTGTCCTGATCCAGGGAAATCACGCGCTCGGTCATCAGGTTGCGCGCATGGCCTTTCATGGTCTGCGCCATGTAATGTTCAGGGCGCGGCGGCGTCAAGGGCGCGCTGTCGCGCCGCGGCGTACGCCGGCGCAACGCCCGGACCGGACGAGCTCTACCACGCCCTCCCGCCTCCTGCAGGGCCGCGCCCCTGGAGGGCCGCAGCGCCGCAGCGGGCGTCCCGGGCGCCCGCGTCCAGCGGCGACCGCGGCGAGCGCATCGACGGAGTCCGCGCGCTCACCGCGCCTCCCTCGACGCGCCCCTCGGGGCTCACCGCGCCTCCGTCCCCGGCGAGAGCATGGCTGTCGAGACTGCCGAGGACAGAGCATGGCTATCCCATCGACAGCGCCGACAGAGCGATCCCACGTCGACACAAAAAAAGAGAGCATTGCGTGCGCGTCGGTCTTTGCCAGTCGGGTTATCAGTGACATGGTTGCATTTGTCGCTGTAAAGAAGGCGTGCTCGCGGGTCGTCCGGGCCCTCGAGCTTCCTCGCGGCCCGTGCAGGTTGAACCGAGATGTACGCACCGGCGATCGACGCGCGCACCCGAACCCCGCGCCTCGGCGTCGGTTGTTTCGGGAGCTCATCAGCCTCTGGCCCATGAGCTCCCAGGGGGGCGTTTTCCATGCTGTATTCGCCGAACCGCGCTGCATTCGTCCTGGCCGTCGCCGCGCTCGCCGCGAGCGCGTGCGCGGCCCCGCTCGATCCGGACGAGGAAACGGAGGACTCCACATCGCAGGCCGTCCATGCGCACAACGCGCTCACGTCAAACGCGCTCACCTCCAACGCGCTCACGTCAAATGCGCTCACCTCCAGCGCGCTCACGTCAAATGCGCTCACCTCCAGCGCGCTCACGTCGAACGCGCTCACGGCCGAGGCGCTGCGCGATCCGGCGGCCCGCACCCTGCTCAGGTACGTCGCGGGCTGCGCGCTCCCTGCGGGTGAGCGATTCACCGTCGATGTCGACGGCACGAGCTTCGCTTTCCAAGGGGAGCTCGGCCTCGCGGAGGGCTGGGGGAAGGAGGGCGGCTCGTGCAACAAGGAGTGCCGGACCTGGGTCAGCGGCTGCGTGATCGCCCGCGTGAACTACCTGGGAGAGCGGGTGAGCATTTCCGTCCGTGGGGACCGCGCGGAGCTGCGGACCGACAAGGCCGAGCGCCGCGAGTACGCCACGCAGGAGGCGACGTACTACGGCGACATCTTCGCCGCAGAGCCCCACTACAACGCGTGCCTGCCGCGGAACGCCTCGTCCATCCCGCGCGTGTGCGGGCCTTCGACCGAGACGTGCGCGATCGAGATCGCCGGCCCGTGCGAGGAGGTCTGCGATTCGCCGAGGCGCGACGGCAGCTTCCCCAACTGCCGCGCCACGTTCCGGACCCGGTCGGGCAAGCGCCACGTCCGCAGGGCGCCGCACCACGGATCGATCACGGTCTTCCTGCGGTGACGTGGGCGGCGCGGAGGTCATAGCGGGGCGCTTCGCCGTCGAGGGCGAGGCCGCCTCCGGAGGCATGGGGACCGTCTACAGGGCGTACGACCGCGTCGTCGGCGCGCCGGTCGCCCTCAAGATCGTCCGCCTCCGGAGCGCCGTCCAGGCGGAGCGGTTCGAGCGGGAGGCCGCCCTGCTCGCGGCGCTCGTGCACCCGGGCATCGTCCGCTACATCGCGCACGGCAGCACGCCGGACGGCGACCGCTACCTCGCGATGGAGTGGCTCGAGGGCGAGGACCTCGCCGCGCGCCTCGCGCGCCGCGTGCTGCCCGCGGGCGAGGGGATCGCGCTCGCGCGCCGCGCGGCCGACGCCCTCGCGTTCGCGCACGCGCGCGGCGTCGTCCACCGCGACATCAAGCCGAGCAACCTGTTCCTGCCCGGCGGCGACTCCGAGCGCGTCACGCTCGTCGACTTCGGCATCGCGCGGGCCAGCGCGGACGCGGGGCGCGTGACCGTCACCGGCGGCGGCGTCGGCACGCCCGGGTACATGGCCCCCGAGCAGGTCGACGGCAGGGGCGCGCCCGATCCGCGCAGCGACGTGTTCTCCCTCGGGTGCGTCCTCTTCGAGTGCCTCACGGGGTACCCCGCCTTCGCGTCCGCGAGCCCCATGGCCGCGCTGGGCGAGCTCCTGCTGAAGGACGCGCCCCGCCTCCGCGACTTCCGCTCGGATCTGCCGGCGCCGCTCGACCAGCTCGTCGCGCGCATGTTGTCCAGGCTGCCCGACGAGCGCCCCCGCGACGGCGCCGAGGTCGCCGCCGAGCTCGATCGCATCGCGTCGGCGTGCGCGTGGACCGCCCGCTCCGACGCGCCGACCCTCGCGGGAGGCGCGCCGGCCAGCGGCCCCGTCACGCGCGAGCGCGCCGCCCTCACGCTGGGCGAGCAGCGCCTCGTCAGCCTGATCTTCCTCGGCGAGGCCGATCGCGGCTCCGCCCGGACGCCGCGGTCGGCCTCGTCGCCGCCGCCGCGGCCGACCTCCCCGGCGGCGGAGCTCCACGCAGGGGCGCCGCCCAGCATGGACGGGCCGGTCGCCCCCGCGTCGGCTCCGCCCTCGTCCGTCTCACCGGCGACCGAGATCCGCGCGCTCGTCGAGCTCCACGGCGGCAGGATCACGCAGCTCGCCCCCGGCGTGGAGATCGTCGTCATGACGGGCCCCGGCAGCGCCGTGGATCGCGCCGAGCGCGCCGCGCAGCTCGCGCTGGCGCTCCGCGCCGAGCTGCCGTTCGCGCCCCTCTGCGTCGTCACCGGGCGCGGCGTCGTCTCCGCGGGTCTCGTGGCGGGCGACGTCGTGGACCGCGGCGTCGCCGCGCTGCGCGGCGCGTCCTCGGCCGCCGTGCGCCTCGACGACGCGACCGCCGGCATGCTCGGGCCCCGCTTCGAGGTCGCGCGCGGCGCGCCCTCCACGCCGGGCGAGCCGCTCGTCCTCGCCGGCGAGCGCGCCGGCGACGAGATCGCCCCCGCGCTGCTCGGCAGGAGCACGCCGTGCGTCGGCCGCGCCCGCGAGCTCTCGATGCTCCACGGCGTGCTCTCCGGCTGCATCTCCGACTCGCTCGCGAGCGCGGTGCTCGTGCTCGGCCCGCCCGGCGCCGGCAAATCGCGGCTCCGGCTGGAGCTCTGCGCCGCGCTGCGGCAGCGGGACGAGCCGATCGAGATCCTCTGGGGCCGCGCCGATTCCGGCTCGCCCGGCTCGCCGTTCGGCATGATCGCCGACGTCCTCCGCCGCGCGGCCGGCCTCCGCGACCGCGACCCGCCGCGGGCGCGGCAGCGCAAGCTCAAGCATCGGCTCGGCCGCCGCCTCCGCGGCCCGGAGCTCGATCGCGCGGCCGCGTTCCTCGGCGAGATCGCCGGCGCCCCGTCGGCTGACCACGCGCGCCTCGTGCGCGCGGCGCGCCAGAGCGCGGCCGGCGTCAGCGACGCGGTGCGGGCCGCCTGGGAGGACTGGCTCTCCGCCGAGTGCGCGGCGCGCCCCGTGCTCATCGTGCTGGAGGACCTGCACTGGGGCGACGCCGCCACCGTGCGCCTGCTCGACGCGACCCTGCGCAACCTGCGCGAGCTGCCGCTCATGCTGCTCGCGCTCGCGCGCCCCGACGTCCACCGGCAGTTCCCGGCCCTCTGGGCCGAGCGCGAGGTGCAGACGATCAAGCTCGGGCCGCTCCCGCGGCGCGCGTGCGCGGAGCTCGTCCGCGCGGCGCTCGGCGAGTCGGCGTCCGAGGCCGCGGTGGCGCGCCTCGTCGAGCACGCCGGCGGCAACCCGTTCTACCTGGAGGAGCTCATCCGGGCGGTCGCGAGCGGCAAGGGGGAGGTCCTGCCCGACTCGGTGCTCGGCACGGTGGAGGCGCGGCTCGACGCCGAGGGCAACGAGGGCAAGCGCGTGCTCCGCGCGGCCAGCATCTTCGGCGATCGCTTCTCGAAGCACGGCGTCGCGGCGCTGCTCGGCGGCGACGGGCGCCTCGCCGACGTCGAGGCCTGGCTGCGGGCGCTCGCGGAGCGCGAGCTCGTCGCGCCCGCCGGCCCGGCGTCGAGCCTGATCGACGCCGCCGACTACGTCTTCCGCCACGCGCTCGTCCGCGAGGCCGCCTACGCGATGCTGACCGAGGGCGACCGCGCCCTCGGCCACCGGCTCGCGGGCGCGTGGATCGAGCGGAGCGCCTCGGCCGACGCGCGCGTCGTCGCCGAGCACTTCCGCCTGGGCGGCGAGCCCGCGCGCGCGGTGCGCTGGTACCTGCGCGCGGCCGAGCAGTCGCTCGAGGCGAGCGATCTCCGCGCCGCGCTGGATCGCGCCGCGTCCGGCGTCGCGTGCGGCGCCGAGGGCGAGGAGCTCGGCGCGCTCCGGCTGGTCGCGTCCGAGGCCAACGTCTGGGAGGGCGATCTCGCCGCCGCCGAGGAGCTCGGCGCCGCGGCGGCCGGGCTCTTGCGCGCCGGCTCCGCCGCGTGGTTCCGCGCCGTGACCCAGGTCGCCGCGGCGGCGGGGAAGCTCGGCGCGATCGACCGCGTGGCGCGGTGGGCCGCCGTCGCCGGGGGGCTCGCCTCGGAGCGGGCGGCGGTGGGCGAGGGCGACGGCGAGATCGCGCCGGCCTCCGTCGCGCCGGCCTCCGCCGCGTCGCCCTCCGGCGCCGCGCCGCACTCGGGCGCGGCCGCGCTGCGCCGAGCCCGGATCGCCTGCTTCTGCGAGTGCGGCGCCCAGCTCGTGTTCGGCGGCCGCTACGCCGAGGCCGACGCGCTGCTCGCCCGCATCGACGAGGACCTCCGCGCGGCGCCGCCGGACGCCGCGCTCGTCGCGATGGCGCAGCAGCTCCGCGCGATCCGCGCCTCCGCCGGCGGCGACCCCGAGGCGTGCCTCGAGGGCCTCGAGGCGGCGCTCGCGGCCTCCGAGCAGGCCGGCGACAGGCGCAGCGCGTGCGTGATCGGCGCGAACCTCGGCTTCATCTACGCCGAGCTCGGCGAGCTCGAGGCGGCCGAGGCCGCCCTCCGCGCGGCCCTGTCGACCGCCGAGCGGATGGGGCTGCGCGAGCTCGCGACGGTGGCGCTGCACAACCTCGGCCACGCGCTCGAGCGCGCCGGCAAGCTGGACGAGGCGCAGCTCGTCGAGCGGCGCGCGGCCGAGGCGTTCCAGCAGCGGGGCGATCTCCGCATGGAGGGCGTGGCGCGCACCTACCTCGCGACGATCGCGCTGCGCTCGGGCGACCCCGCGGCGGCCGAGCGCGAGGCGCGCGCGGCCGAGGCGGCGCTCCACGTCGCCCCGCGGCTGCGCGCGCCCGCCGTCGCCGTGCGCGCGCGCGCGCTGCTCGCGCAGGGCGACGTGGCGGCGGCGCTCGCGGCGGCGCAGGCGGCGTTCGGCGAGCTCACCGCGCTGGGGTCCCTGGAAGAAGGGGAGTCGCTCGTGCGCCTCGCATACGCCGAGGCGCTCGCCGCGTCCGGCGCCGGCGCCGAGGCGGCGGCGGCGCTCGCCGAGGCGAGGGCGAGCCTGCTCGCGCGGGCCCAGCGGATCGCCGATCCCCGGCGGCGGGAGCGGTTCCTGACCGCGGTGCCGGAGAACGCGCGCCTCCTCGCGGGAGCGACGGCCTCGGACCCCCGCCGAGGCGCGCGGGCGGACGAGACCTGAGCGGCGCTGCTCGCGCCCGACGCCCGTTCGGACCGAGAACCGATGTCGCGGGACATGGACCGAGGCGGAGCGTGAGGGGAAGCACACGGGGTTGCCGATTGTCCAGGATAAGCGAGGTGCTTGTCCCCTTGAGAAGCTGTGAGTTCTGCTTGATTCGAATTAAAAAAATACTCTATCAGAGGTGACAGGTGATCAAACGAGCTCATTCCTCCGGCACAAGCGCTGTTCCCCCCAACACCATTGCACCTGCTCGAAATCGGGAGAGAGTCGAGACAAAACGCGGGGTCCGGGGTCGAATTCGAGTTGACGCATTGCGCAGTGCGGCAGGCGCTGTGGCGCTGCTGCTCGCGCAAGGATGCGTTGCGTCGATGGATGAGCCGGTGGACGTGGAGCGCGCCGAGCTCGGCGAGGCGGCGCTCGCGGCGAAGAGTTATGCGAAGACGCGGTATCCCATCGTGCTCTGTCACGGGCTGGCGGGGTTCACGACGATGTTCCGTGTGGTCGACTACTTCGGCGGGGTCGCGTCGGCGCTGCGCTCCGGGGGAGCGGAGGTGTACGTCACCGCGGTGCCGCAGTTCGACGCGACCGAGGAGCGGGGCGAGGCGCTGCTCGCGCAGGTCGAGGACATCGTCGCGCGCACCGGGAGCGAGCGGGTCAACCTGGTCGGGCACAGCCACGGGGGGCTCGACGCGCGGTACGTGGCGGCGGTGCGGCCGGATCTCGTCGCCTCGGTCACCACGATCGGCTCGCCGCACCAGGGGGCCGAGCTCGCCAGTTATCTGCGCGAGCACCTGACCGAGGGCGGGCTCGCGGAGGGGGCGCTCGCGTTCTTCGCCAACGGCCTCGGCAAGGTGCTCAGCCTGCTCAGCGGGCACACGTCGCCTCAGGACGCGATCGCAGCCATGAAATCGCTCTCCGCCGAGGGAATGCGGGAGTTCAACGCCGTTTACCCGGCCGGCCTGCCCGCCGGCCGGTGCGGCCAGGGCGCCGCCGAGGAGCGCGGCGTCCGCTATTTCTCCTGGTCCGGGACAGGGACCATCACGAGCGTCCTCGATCCGACCGACGTGACGTTGGGCCTCATTTCCAGGCTGTACGCGGAGTCGAACGACGGATTGGTGGGCAGGTGCAGCTCTCACCTCGGGGAGGTGGTCCGCGACGACTACGGGATGAACCACCTCGACGAGGTGAATCAGCTCTTCGGGTTCATCAACCTGTCTGGCCCGAACCCGAAATCCGTGTTCAGGTCGCACGCGAGCCGGCTCAGGAACGCCGGCCTCTGAGCCCCGGAGGCGTCGTGGAGCGTCGCAGGAAGGCGTGTCTCCTCCTAGGCCTCGCGGTCGCCGCGCTGGCGGGCGCTGGGCACCTCGCGCTGCGCGAGCGGCCGGCGCCGGCCGCCCCCGCGCCGCGGCCGGCCGCGCGGCGCGACGGCTCGCGGCCGACGACCACCTTGCCGCCGGCCGCGGCGGCGCCGGAGCCGCCGCGCCGCGAGCGGCCGGCAGGGGCCGGCGCGCCGGGCGTCGCGGACAGGCCTCGCGCGGCGCCGCCCTCGCTGCGCGGCACCGACGTGGACGGCGCGGTGATCGTCGACGGGCGCGGCGACCTGGTCGTCGGCCCCGAGATCCTGGCGTTCTTCGACTACTTCCTCAGCGCCACCGGCGAGGAGCCGGCGGCGGCGATCAGGGCGCGCATCGTCGCGGCGATCCGGGAGCGGGCCGGCGGGCGCGCGGCGGATCAGGCCGTCGCGCTGCTCGACCGTTACCTCGGCTACCGCGAGGCGGCCGGCGCCGCGGGCGCCGCGCCGGAGGCGGATCCGGCGGCGCGGCTCGCGGTCCTGCGGGAGCTCCGGCGCGAGCATTTCGGCGAGGCGGACGCGGCGCGGCTCTTCGGCGACGAGGAGCGGGAAGGGGAGGCGACGCTCGACGAGGCCCGGATCGCCGCGGACCCGGCGCTCTCGCCCGAGGAGCGCGACGCGCAGATCGCGGAGGTCGAGGCGGCGCTCCCCGAGCACCTGCGCGCGGCGAGGGACGCCGCGATGCGGCCGCTCGAGCAGCAGGTCGAGGAGCAGGCGCTGCGCGCGGCGGGCGCCTCGGCGGAGGAGATCCACGCGCACCGGGTCGCCGTCGTCGGGCCGGAGGCCGCGGACCGGCTCGCGGAGCTCGACCGGCAGCGGGCGGCGTGGCAGGAGCGGCTCGACACCTTCAGCGAGCAGCGCGCCGCGATCGCGGAGGGGACGGCCGATCCGGAGGCGCGGCGCGCCGCCGAGGAGGAGCTGCTCGCGCGCGAGTTCACGCCCGAGGAGCGGCTGCGCGTGCGGGCGCTCCTGCGCCGCGCCCAGTGACGGGGCGCGCGCCTACAGCGAGCCCCGGATCGACAGCCCGACGCCGCCGGGCGTGACGACGGGCGCTGCGCCCAGCTGGAGCACGCGGCCGTGCTTCATCGGCACACGCACCTGCGCGGGCATCGCGACGCCCCCGATCAACATCCCGAGGCCGACGGCCTGCCCGACGCCGAGCACGGAGAGCGCGACGGCGCCCGCGGGCCCGGGCCGCGCCGTGCCGATGTGGATCCAGGGGCCGGCGAGGGGGACCAGCAGCGCGGCGGGGCTCGGCGAGCGCTCCTCGGCGCGCGCGGCGACGACGCAGACGTGCTGCGTGCAGTGGCACTTGGGGGCGTCCTCCTTCGTCAGGGCGAGGGAGGTGGCGTAGATGGCCGACGCGGTCCAGAAGCCGCCCAGGGTCGACGCCCCCGCGATGATCAGCCGCCGCTTCGTGTGGTTCGGCGCGTACGTCGCGGCGGCGGGCGCCGAGACCTGGTGTGAGGAGGCCTGTGTCGTGTCGGCCGCGGAAGCGCTGGAGATCCCGAGGCAGAGGCCGAGCCCGAGGAGCCCTGCGAGGCCCTGGACGGCGCCCCCGCGCGCGGATCGCCGCTTCGTTGTGCTGCTCTTGCTTCTCCCGATCTGCGATGTCTCCATGCGCCCCTCCCGGTGCCACGGCGTGCACCTCACGCCGTGGAGAGCAAGTTCGGGGCCCCTGCGGCGCCGCCCGGCGCAACATGGTTTTCTCGTCTTCCTCGTGTGACCTCTCTTGTGCGGCTGTCGCGGGCGAGACGCGCCGGACATCATCGCCCGGCCGCGCCGTCACGCTCCGCCGCCGCGCGATGACGAGGCGTTCCGGACCGCCCGTCGGCCCCCGATCAGGACGCGTCTCCGATGATCGGCCCCGGCTACGCCGCCCCCTCGCGGAGCCACTCGCCGAAGCGCTCACCGATTCGCGGATCGACCCCGGCTACGCCGCCCCCTCGCGGAGCCACTCGCCGAAGCGCTCGCCGATCATCAGCGCGGTCAGGTTCGTGTTCACGCTCGGGATGGTCGGCATGATGCTCGCGTCCGCGACGATCAGGCCCTCGATCCCGCGGACGCGCCCGCGCCCGTCGACCGCCGCCGCCGGGTCGCCCTCGGGCCCCATGGGGACCGTCCCGCAGGGGTGGTAGCCCGACCCGCAGCTCCGGTAGATCCACCGCTCCAGCGCCTCGCGCCGCATCAGCGTGCGTTCCGTGGGCCAGACGAACCAGCCGAGCTCGCGCATCGGCGCGGCGCGGGCGACCTCGTACGCGAGCGTCAGCGCGTCGACCGCGCGCGAGCGGTCGTCGGGGTCGACGAGCATGTTCGAGACGATGCGCGGCCGCGCGTGGGGGTCGGCGCTCGAGTACTCGACGCGGCCGGCGCCGCGCGGCTTGCCGATGCAGCACGCGATGGCGAACGCCGGGATCGTGAGGCGCGGGTGCACCGGGAAGAACGAGCCCGGCTGGAGCAGCATGTCGTTCGGGTACGGGCTGCCGCGCGACGTGTAGCGGAGCACCGTCTGGACGAGCGGCTGGCGCAGGACGTCGATGAGCCCGCGGCGGCGCGGCCACAGGCCGATGACCGCCCCCGGATGGTCGAGCAGCCGCGCCCCCACGGCGGGCACGTCGGACACGAGCGGGACCCCGAGCCGCGCGAGATCGGCCCGCGGCCCGATCCCGCTGCGCAGGAGGATCCCGGGCGTCGCGATCGCGCCCGCGCTCAGCACCACCTTGCGCGTCGCGACGACCTCGACGCGGCCGTCCCGCTCGATCTCGACCCCCTCGACGCGGCGGTTCCGGACGAGCACCCGCCGCACCGTCGTCCGCGGCGAGAGCCGCAGGTTCTCCCGCCGGCGCACCTCGGCGGTCAGGTAGCAGCGCGCCGCGCTCATGCGCTGCCCCTCGACCATGTTCATCGCGTGCGGCCCGACGCCCCCTCTCGTGTGCGGGTCGTTCGTGTCCGCGCACTCGGGGTGGCCGAGCGCCTTGCACCCGTCGACGAACGCGGCCTGCCAGGGCACGAGCTCCTCGCGCCGGGCGCGGCGGATGGGCACCGGGCCGCCCTTGTTGTGCCACGGCTCGCCGAAGTCGCGATCGTCCTCCAGGCGCTTGAAATAGGGCAAGCAGGCGTCGAAGCCCCAGTCGGAGAGGCCGAGCGCGGCCCACTCGTCATAATCGTAAGGCTGGCCGCGGATCGCGATGCACGTGTTCACGGCCGACGAGCCGCCGACGACCTTGCCGCGCGGGAAGAGGAACATGATCTGCCCGGGCGTGGGCCGGTGGCGGTATCCCCAGTCGTGCAGCAGCCACGAGTTGCGGGTGCCGTCCCGCAGGTCGGCGGGCAGGCGCGCCGCGTCCGGGTAGTCCGGGCCGGCCTCGAGCAACAGGACCTCGCGATCCGCGCGCTCCGTGACGCGCGCGGCGATCACGGCGCCGGACGAGCCGGCCCCGACGACGACGAGCTCAGCGGCGCTCGTCGGGCGGGACGAGGAAGGAGACGACGACCGAAACACCTTGGAAACGCGACTTACACGGGATCGCGCCGACGCGCAACGTGCCCTCGAAACTGTCCGCGCTGCATGGTTCCTGTGCAGTCGCGAAGTCGCGAAGCGCGCGGCGAGGCGTGCCTGACGTGCCTGACGCGCGCCCGTCCGGTGATTTGCCCGGGAGGCCACATTGGAAACACCGAGGTTCATACAGGGTGTCTACTCGTTCGAGGGGCAGGGCCTGGAGAAGCCGGTCCCGCTCCGTCCTGCCATCTCGTACGCCGTGCCGCGCGACAAGCGCGCGCAGCTCATCTACCTGCGCGCGGGCAACTCCACGTCCGAGCTCATCTACCTGCTCCTCGAGCGCGACGGGCGCCCGATGCGCTACTTCCCCGTCGGCGCCAAGGACGCGATCCACGTCCCGCTCGTCATCGTCGAGGACATCCACCCCGAGAGCGTGCTCGAGCTGTCCGTGGGCGCGCCGGAGGGGCTGCGCGGGCTCACGGCGATCGACATCGGCCTGGCGGAGATCTGAGCCATGAAGAAGCGAAAGCTCGTGATGATCGGCAACGGCATGGCGGGCGTCCGCACCATCGAGGAGATCCTCGCGCGCGGCGGCGCGGCGCGGTTCGACATCACCATCTTCGGCGACGAGCCTTATGGCAACTACAACCGCATCCTGCTCTCCGAGGTGCTGAACGGCTCGCAGGACGCGAGCGAGATCTTCCTGAACCCCCTCGCCTGGTACAAGGAGAACGGCATCCAGCTCCACGCGGGCGTGCGCGCCCAGGCCGTCCACCGGCACTCGCGCCAGGTGACCGGCGAGCACGGGATCGTGGCGTCGTACGACAACCTGATCATCGCGACGGGCAGCTCTCCGTACATCCCGCCGATCCAGGGGGTGCGCCTCGAGGACGGCAAGCTGAAGCCGGGCGTCTTCGTGTTCCGCAGCCTGGACGACTGCACCAGGATCGCCGAGTACACGCGGGGGAAGCGGAGCGCCGCCGTGATCGGCGGCGGGCTGCTCGGGCTCGAGGCGGCGCGCGGGCTCCAGAACTTCGGGCTCGACGTGCACGTGGTCCACATCAGCGGCCACCTGATGGGGCAGCAGCTCGACGCCGCGGCGGGCGCGATCCTGAGGACCACGCTCGAGCAGCTCGGCGTGAAGGTGCACCTGAACCGGAGCACGAAGGAGGTGCTCGGCGACGGCCGCGTGACGGGCCTCCGCTTCGCCGACGGGGAGACGCTCGACTGCGATCTCGTCGTGCTCTCCGCCGGCATCCGCCCGAACGTGGATCTCGCGCTGCGCGCCGGGCTGACGGTCGAGCGCGGGATCCTCGTGGACAACCACATGCGCACGCCCGACGACCACCGGATCTACGCCGTCGGCGAGTGCGCGCAGCACCGGGGGCACGTCTACGGGCTCGTGGCGCCGCTCTGGGAGCAGGGCAAGGTGCTGGCAGACCACATCACCGGGCACAACGACAGGTCGACCTACTCCGGGTCGAAGGTCGCCACGAAGCTGAAGGTCATGGGGGTGCAGCTCGCCTCGATGGGCATCACCGAGCCGACCGACGAGCGGGACGAGATCGTGCAGTTCCTCGAGCCGAAGAAGGGGACGTACAAGAAGCTCATCGTCCGCGACGGGCGCCTCGTCGGCGGCATCCTGCTCGGCGACGTCAGCAAGGCGGCCTACCTGATGCAGGCGTTCGACAGGGACACGCCGCTCCCCGAAGAGCGGCTGTCGCTCCTGTTCGATATCGGGGCGCCGCCGGGCAAGACGACCATCGAGGAGATGCCGCCCGAGATGCAGGTCTGCAACTGCAACGGCGTGAGCAAGGAGGCCCTCGTCGCGTGTGTGCGCTCCGGCAAGCGGAGCCTCCGCGCGGTCATGGACGCGACGCGCGCGGGCATGGGCTGCGGCGCGTGCAAAGGGCTCGTCTCGGAGGTCGTGGCGTGGGCGTGCGGGGGCGCGGCGGAGCAGGACCCGTCGGCGAGCTACTACGTGCCCGGCGTCCCGCTGAGCAAGCCGGAGCTCGTGCAGGCCATCCTGGAGCGCGGGCTCAGGTCGGTGTCCGCCGTCTTCCGGGAGCTCGCCGGCGGGAAGGAGGACCCGGGGAGCAAGCCGGGGCTCGCCTCGCTGCTGCGCATCCTCTGGCACCAGGCGTACGAGGACGAGCGCGACGCGCGCTTCATCAACGATCGCGTGCACGGCAACATCCAGAAGGACGGCACCTTCAGCGTGATCCCGCAGATCCCGGGGGGCGTCACGTCGGCCGCGCAGCTCCGGCGGATCGCGGACGTGGTCGACAAGTACCGTGTCCCGCTCGTGAAGCTGACCGGCGGGCAGCGCATCGATCTCCTGGGCGTGAGGAAGGAGGACCTGCCGAGCGTGTGGCGCGACCTCGACATGCCCTCGGGGTTCGCGTACGGCAAATCCTACCGCACCTGCAAGAGCTGCGTGGGGACGGACTTCTGCCGGTTCGGCCTCGGCGACAGCATCGCTCTCGCGGTGAAGATCGAGAGCAGTTTCCAGGGCATGGAGACGCCGGCCAAGCTGAAGCTCGCGACGGCGGGTTGCCCGCGCAACTGCTCGGAGGCGATGGTGAAGGACGTCGGCGCCGTCGCGGTGGAGGGCGGCAAGTGGGAGATCTACGTCGGCGGCGCGGCCGGCGCCCACGTGCGCAAGGGCGACGTGCTCTGCACGGTCGACTCGCACGACGAGGTGATCAAGCTGATGGGCCGCTTCATCCAGTATTACCGCGAGAGCGCGAGGTACCTGGAGCGGACGTACGGCTTCGTGGAGCGGGTCGGGATCCAGAAGATCCGCGCCGTCGTCGTGGACGACAGCGAGGGGATCGCCGCGCGCCTCGACGAGGAGATGAAGAGGACGATCGCGGCGTACCGCGACCCGTGGAGAGAGGCCTATTCCCCGGCGACGCCGAACCAGTTCCGGACGGTCTTACCGATCGTGCAATGAGAGGCGCATCCATGGAGATCACCCTGGGCCCCGTCTCGGCGATCCCGCCGGGGGAGGGGCGCATGTTCGAGGTCGGATCGGAGCGCATCGCGGTGTTCCTCACCCGCGACGGCCGCGTGTTCGCGACGCAGGCGAGCTGTCCCCACCGCGGCGGGCCGCTCGCCGACGGGCTGGTCGGCGGCTGCGCGGTCATTTGCCCGCTGCACCAGCAGAAGTTCAACCTGGAGACGGGCGAGCCGCTGGGCAGTTATGAAGGGCTCAAGACGTATCCTGTCCGCCTGAGCGCGACGAACCAGATCGTGGTGAAGCTCGAGGACAAGAGGGCTGCGCCGTAGGATCCGCGGCCGCGGCCGGCGGCGTTCAGATTGGGATTGCCCGGCGCGCCCGGGTGCGCTCTTCTCTGAATCCCAGCCCCGGGAGACGGTCCCGCGAGCGCGCCGCGATGAAGCCCACGTACGAAGCTCGTGCACCAGAGATCGTGACGGAGCCCGAGCAGGTGGATCACCTGCCGGCGCTGATCGAGCGGATCGCGGAGGATACCCGGCGCGACGCCCTGGGCCGGCAGGTGGAGCTGCCGTCGGGGCGCGTCGTCGAGGTGCGATCCGCGGCCGGGGAAGAGGAGCGGGTGACGGTCCGGAGCGCGTCCGGCGAGATCGAGCTCGACGTGCGCCTCACCGCGCGCGGGCCGGTGCTGCGCATCCGGGCGGCGGAGCTGGAGCTCGAGTCGCCGGGCGCGGTGCGCGTCGACTGCGACCACTTCCACGTGCGCGCCGAGCGCGGGATCGTGCACGAGACCGGCGGCGATCTCACCCAGAAGGTCGCCGGCGACGCGACGACGGAGGTGCGCGGCGCGCTGCGCGCCGAGGCCCGGCAGGTGAACCTCGAGGCCACGCGCGGCGACGTGCAGATCGAGGCGAACGACGATGTGCAGCTGCTCGGCGAGCGGATCAAGCTGAACTGCTGAGGCGCGCGGCGCGCCGCTGCCACACGCGCTTCAGCCGCATGCCGAGCGGGGCGTCGAGCCCGAGCTCCGCGATCTCGAGCGCGAGCGTGCCCCGCCGCTCGGCGCCGACGAGGCGGGCGTACTGCTCGGCCCCGAACCGGTCCGGGTGGCGCCGCTCCCAGGCGCTCACGTACGCGTCGTCGAAGCGCTCGCGCAGCGCGCGGTCCCCGCGCTTCAGCGCGCGCCCGAGCTCGTCGCGAAAGCGCCGCTCGGCCTTGCGCCAGGTCGCTTCGTCGAGGTCGTGCGCGGAGAGCACCTCGCTGCGGAGCGCGCCCGGCTCGGCGAGCTCCGAGGAGACGACGGCGTACCGCTCGATCGTGACCGGCTCCTCTGGGCGCGCCGCGCTCGGCGCCGGCGGCTCCTTCAGCAGGGCCGGCGGAGGCGCCGCCGGCGCGGGCGCCAGGGCGGGCGGCGCGACACCCGCGGGGACGGGCGCGACACCCGCGGGGACGGGCGCGACGCCCGCGGGGACGGGCGCGACACCCGCGGGGACGGGCGCGACGCCCGCGGGGACGGGCGCGACACCCGCGGGGACGGGCGCGACACCCGCGGGGACGGGCGCGACGCCCGCGGCAGCGCCCGGCTGCGCAGGGACGCCGTCGAAGTCGAGCGCGGCGAGCAGCGCTCCTGCGGAGGGGCCGGGCGCCGCGCCGGCGGACGGCGGGGCAAGGGCCACGGTGCCCGACGCCGGCGCGCTGCCGGGGCCGTCCAGCGCCAGCGTGCCGCCCGCGGCGCCCTCCTGCCGGCGCGGCTCGCGCGGCGCCTCGACGCGCGACGGCGGGGCCGCCGCGGGGCGCTGGCGCTCGACGGGTCCGGCAGCGCGCCGCGCCGGCACCGCGGGCGCGCTCCCGACGCCCACGCCGGCGACGGCCATCAGGCGCTCCCGCTGCGCCGGGTCGCGCAGCTCGACGTGGGCGCGCCAGGTGATCGTGCAGAGCAGCCGATCCGCGTCGACGTGGAGGCCGTCCGCGTGGAACACGAGCCGCGTCGGGGCGTCCGGGTCGGCGTCGTCGAGGCCATACACCGCGCCGGCGACGCGCGCGTCCGGCAGCGCGCTCTGGACGCGCGGGCGATCCGCGTGGAAGCCCTCGAGCACGACGATCGCGCCCGGCTGCAGCGCGGAGACCCACTGGTCGCGCGGGGCGCACTGGAAATACGACCAGTCGAATGCGCCCGGCACCTCCATCACGTCGGCGTCGAGCCCGGCGCGGGCGCCGGCCGGCAGGCGGCGGCTGCGCGCCGGCCACGTCGCCGCGAGCGGGCCGAAGCCGGCCGGTTTCTGCGGGTCGGAGGGGTCGAGCACGTTCGGCAGCTCGCCGTCGCGCTCGCCGCACCCCACGGGGTTCTCGGCCACGCCGACGCCGCCGGCGGCGCGCTCGTACACGATCGGCATCCGCGCGAACGGCTCCGGCGCCGCCCCGGGCCCCTTGCGGCGGCCGACGACGCGCACCGTCTTGTCGAGGCCGGGCACGCCGCGCTGCACGAGCGCGAGCCGCGCGTTCATCTCGGCGACGGGGCGCCCGCCCGGCGCGGCGGCGTGCCCGAGGGCGGTCACGTCCACGTACTGGCGGTAGGGCACCCGGTCGCTCGCCGCGGTCACGTGGGCCATCGGGCCGCGGCGGTCGTGCACGTCCTTCGCGTGGAACGGCGCCGCCGCCTCCGCCGGCCGCATCGGCGACGTGTCGATCGAGAAGCTGGCCTTCACGACGACCGTCAGCCGGAGCTTGCCCTCGTGCCGCCAGGGGACCGTGTCGACGGTCGCCAGCGCCGCCGTCGCCGACGCCGCCGGCGTGAGCGACACACACGCGACGCCGCCCGCGTTGCCGGGCGAGAACGGCAGGGCGCGCGCCGCGAGCTGCGCGGCCTGCGCGGGGTCGACCGGGAGTGTCCCTTTCGGTTCGTTCATGTCTCCATCGTTCACGGTCGCAACCGCGCCTCCCGAGGTCAAGGGCTCATCCAGCGGGCGCTGGGGCGCGCAGACGACACCGCACATCGGCGTCTGCCGCACAGGATGAGCGCGCGTTCATCAGGTCTTCGCAGCCGTCCTGCGAGCGCCGTCGTCGCTGCGCGGCTGTGCGCGGCGCGCTCCCGAGCCTGCCTGCCGAGCTCGGCCAGGCGCGGGGGCGGCGGCGCGAGATCAAAATCACGCGCGGCCGCCGGCGCGCGCCAAGTAGCATGGCCCCATGCCGAGGCTCACCGACCCCTTCGACGTGCTGCCGGAGGTGCAGCGTCACGAGCTCATGCGCGACACGGTGATGGCGATCTTCGGCCCCACGGTGGGTCAGACCTTCTGGGACCAGATGGAGCCGCTGCTCACGGACACGCGGCGCCAGCCGGGAGACGCGGCGGAGCCGGAGAAGAACTTCTGGCGAGGCCGGTGGCGCATCTACGAGGCCGAGTGAGCGGGGCGAAGCGGCCGTGAGCAACGACCCGACGCCGCCCGCCGCGCCCGCCCCGGCGCGCCGCCCGCGCCGCAAGACCGAGCTGCTCCTGCAGGGCGAGCCCGACGGGCGGCGGTGGATCGCCTGGATCACGAAGCGCACCTACCGGATCCACAACGGGCGATGCGAGCTCGACGCCCCCGGACGGCAAGAGGTGCTGCACGACGACGAGATCCCGCACCGCGAAGATCGCAAGCCGCCGCGGGTCTCCCCGCCGATCGCCGTCGACGACATGCTGCCTTTCCGGCGCGCGACCGACGTCGTGATCCAGGCCTTCGCCCACGCCTACAAGCCGGGCACCCGCACGCTCACCGCGAGCGTCCGGTTCGGCAAGCACCAGCGCGAGATCGTGGTCCACGGCGACCGCGTGGGCGAGATCGACCGCGCGGGCCGGCCGCGCTTCTCCGAGCCCGCGCCGATCGAGGTGGTCCCGATCCGCTACGACTACGCCTACGGCGGCGTCGATCTGACGGCGCTCGGCAGGAACGGCGACCTGCTCGGGCAGTTCGTCCAGGATGCCCGGCGGGGCATGGACCTGCTCGCCGACACGGTGTACCACTACCCGAGAAATCCCTGTGGTTACGGGTACTTGATGGAGCTCGACGCCGAGAGCTTCGCGGGGCGGCCGATCCCGAACCTCGAGTTCCCGTTCGACCCGCTGACGCCGCAGCGCCTCGCCGTGGGCAAGCCGTTCCGGTGGGTCCACGCCCCGCTGCCGGCGGGGTGGGATTACCAGTCCATGGGCTGGTTCCCCCGCCTCGCGTACCTCGGGCTCGCCCCCTCGTGCCAGAGCGACGGGAAGCTCCCCGCGGAGGTCGAGCGCGGCTGGGCCGCCCGGGATGTCCTCTCGATTCCGCCCCTCTATCAAGAGCCCGGCGCCCCGCTCCGGCTGGAGTACGCCCAGGTGGCGTCGCCCGGGATGAGCGTCTCCGACCTCGCGCCCGACGAGTATTTCGAGCTGCGGAACGTGCACCCGAACCGGCAAGTCTACTCCTTCCATCTGCCCGGCGAGGTGCCCCGGGTGATGCTGGAGCTCGCGCCCGGCCGGGCGCTCACCGAGGTGGAGTCCCACCTCTGCTCGGTGGTCGTGCGCCCCGTCCCGGGCGAGGTCGTGGTGGTCTGGAGCGCCCGCGCCCCCGTCGCCCTGGATCTCACCGAGGAGCAGATGACGAACCTGCGGCGCGAGGTGCGCTGGACCTCGGCGCCGCGATGAAGGAGCGCTGACGATGTCGTATGGCTGCCTGACCGTCACGCGGTGGAACGTGTTCCTCGGCCTCTCGTGGCACGAGGCCCTGTTCTGGTGGCCGATGCCGCCGCCCGGGGCCTACGTGCCCCAGAAGTACTGGCCGCACCTCGCGACGGGCCTGGTCAGCGGCACGCACCTCTTCTCGTTCTGGTCGGAGCAGGAGAAGCGCGAGATCCAGCTCGACGGTGTGCACTGGATGGGGCGGGGGAGCGACGCGAGCCTCGTCGTCCCGCACGTGGACGTGGTCCAGGGGTGGAATCCGCTGCTGCCCTGGACCATCCTCTTCGGAAGCTCGATCTCGGTCTGGGGGACGAGCGGCGTCACGATCGCGTGCGACAACCCGATCTTCGGCGAGACGGCCTGCGATCTCGCGTGCTCGCCGTTCAAGACCGTGCCGTTCTCGCTCCACCTCGCGTGCAACAGCCCGGTGAGCCTGCCGCTCGATTTCACGGTCGTCTGGGGCACCGCCAAGGCCGGCTTCACGTGGGCGGACTTCGTGGCGTGCCTCGTCGACATCGCGATCGAGATCGCGATGGACATCCTGATGAAGTTCGGCGGCCAGATCGCGGGCAAGATGTGGAAGGGCGCGAAGGCCGCGGGCAAGGGCCTGATGAAGGGCGCGAAGATGGCCGCCAAGGGGACCGCCAACCTCGCGCAGACGTTCGTCGAGCGGTCCGGCAAGGCGTTCGCGCGGGAGAGCGCCGAGGGGACGCTCGCGAAGATCCTCAAGGAGTCGGCCGAGGAGGCGGCGGACGACGTCGCGTCCAGGGCAGGCAAGCAGGCGGCGGAGAGCTTCTCGGACTCGCTCAGCCGGCTGCGATCGCAGAGCGACGAGCTGCTCGAGGAGCTCGCGGAGGCCGCGGACGGCAGCCTGTGGAAGTCGTTCAAGCAGGGCGCCGCGGAGCTCGGCGAGGGCGCCGCCGACAACATGAAGAAGCTCGGGGAGAGCCTGAAGTCCGCGGCGAAGTCGGCGAAGGACACGATCATCGCCGTGAAGACGTGGAAGAAGGTGACCGAGCAGAACCTCCTCCAGTCGCGGAAGGTGAGCAGCATCCTCAAGTACACGGCCCTGGCGAACGGGTTCAAGTACTCGAAGAAGGTCGGCGGGAAGGTCTACAGCTCCATCGACGCGCAGTACCACGACATCGGGGACCTCGACGCGGGCTCGGACGGGTACAGCTTCGGGCCGTTCGCGCTCGGATCGAGGAGCGGCGTCTACGACGACCTCGGGTACCCCGTGGGGGATACGGACGACGGCGACGACGACGAGAAGAACAAGAAGACCGCGATCGGCGATCGGTTCGCCTGGAGGGGCGACGCGAGCGCGAGCGCGAAGGCGCGCGTGAGCGGGCGCTTCTCGTGGTCCGAACGGAGCGATGAGGAGAGCGGCGGGAGCGCGGACGTAAGCGACCGCTTCGCGTGGATCGCGGGCGACGCCGCCACGTCCGGCCCCTAGCTCCGAGCGTCACAAGCCTGCCCAGGGATCCCGCGGAATCAGGCGTCGTACGCGATGCGGTAACTCCCCGGGATCACCGCCGGCGCCGGCCCGTCGTACAACGTCGCGGTGCGCCGCTCCTCTTTGCGGACGTGGTACTCGAACACGCAGCGGAGGGAGAAGAACACCCGCCCTTCCCCCGCCACGATCCCTATCTGATCGAGGTGCATGGGAAAGACGTACTCCCGCCCTTCGAGCTGCACGTGGATGTGCATCCGCAGGTCGGGCATCACGAAGGCGAGGTCCCCGCCGCGCAGGCCGTGCGTGAGCCGGATCCCGTCGCCCGGCCTCGGCTCGCCGCCCGCCTCGATCATCATGCCCGGGTGCCCCGTGTTGAAGAACGTGGGCAGGATGTCCGTGTGGCCCATCTTGACCTCGGGCGCCCTGTCGGGCGCGAGCCGGCTCGGCTCCGGCATGGCGGCGCTCGTGGCAGCCTTCACGCGGAGCGCGCCTTCGCCCGGGTAGTAGCCGAGGCCGACGGGATCGGGGCAGTCGCCGAACGAGCGGATCAGCCGGTTCGGGTCCTCGAGGTTGGGCAGCGGCTTCCCGAGCGCGCTCTTCGCGTCGAGGTAGAACCCTCGCCCCGCCGGGTTGGGCGTGAAGGGCATGTCGATCCCGTAGTCGGTGGGGCAGGTCCCGCCGAAGGCGCGCCCGTAGTCGAGCTCCATGGACACGAACGGCTCGGGCTCGCTCGGCACCAGGGCGCCGCCGGCCCCGGGCACCCAGGTGCGGTCGCCGAAGACGGCGATCCGCCGCCGGAAGCTCCGCCCGACCTCGAGCGCGACGTCGAGCTGCGGCCTCGCCGCGCCGCCGGGCTGGCGCACCTTCCCGCCGAGCAGCACGTCGATCCCGCCCATGTAGAACGGCTTGTCCCCGGGCATCCTGCCGAGCGCCGTCGCGGCGGGCGCGGCCGAGATCGGCCACGGCGCGTCGGGCGTGGCGACGAGCGCGCCGCCGGCGACCCGGTAGGTGGGCCGCGCGATCGCGCAGCCCAGCATGTGATCGTCGCTGCGCGCCGACGCCGTCCTGAGCAGCAGCGCCGGGTGCCTGGTCTCGTTGCGAAGCTTCACGGATCGAGCCCTCTCCGCCGCGGCGCCGCGCTCAGCAGTTCAGCCGCACGGTGCCGCCGTCGAGCTTCTCCGTGGCGCTCCCGTTGGTCACGTAGATCCCGTCCGCGGTGATCTCGATCTTCGCCGACTTGCCCTCGGCGTCGGTCGCGTTGCCGATCTCGAGGACGATCCTCTTCTGGGCGCGGATCCGGATCGTCGAGTCGGCGAACAGGGCGATGTTGGGCCCGCCGATCTGGACCTCCTGCTCGGACTCGACGCGCACGTCTCCGGCGCACGTCATCTCCAGCGCGCCGTCCGTCACCTCCCACGCGATCGAGCCCGCGCTGAGCGCGCAGTGCCCGTCGACGACCTGCTGCATCGTGCCGCCGACCGACAGGGTGAGGTTGCCCGCCACGCGCCTCGCCTCATCGTCGAGGGCCGAGATCGTGTGCGCCCCGGCGACGATGACCGTCCGATCGCCGCTCACCTTGACCGACTCGTCCCCGCCGACACACGCGCTGCGGTCGCCGGCGACCACGTCGCGGCGGTCCCCGAAGACGCTCGCCGTGTGATCGCCCGCGACCGAGAGCCAGCTGTCGGCGCCCACCGAGGTCGTCTGATCCGCGGCCACCGTCCTGGTCTCGGCCGCGCCCACGCTCACGGTGCGCGCGCCCGCGACCGTCACCGCCTCGTCGCCGCCGACGGTCCTCGTGTGGTCGCCCGTCACCGCGAGCGCGTCGTCGCCGCCGACGGCGCGGCGCGCGTCGTTCAGGGCCTCGACGCTGAGGTCGCGCTGGGCGCGCAGATAGACCTCTTCCCGGCCCGCCTGGTCCTCGAAGCGGAGCTCGTTGTATCCGCCGCCTCCCGGGGTGCTCCGGGTGCGCAGGGTCGACTTGGTCTTCTCGGCGGGGAGCGCGTAAGGGGCTGGGCTCACGACCGTGTACACCCGGCCGGTCACGATCGGCCGGTCCGGATCGCCGTCGAGGAACTCGACCAGCACCGCGCTCCCGACGCGCGGGATGTGCATCGCCCCGTAGCCGGCCCCCGACGCCATCTGGGCGACGTGGACCCAGCACGCGTTCTCCGAGGCGTTGCCGTTGCGGTCCCAGTGCAGCCGGACCCGCACGCGCCCGCTGCTGTCCGTCTCGATCTCGGCCCCTTGTGTCCCGACGACGGTCGCGGCCTGCGGCCCGGCGATGCGCGGCTTCGGCGTCCGGCACGGGGGCCGGAAGGCGACGCCGGCCGGGACGCACTCGAAGGTGCAGCGGTACCCCTCCTTGCTGTCGAACCTCGCGGTGTGCTGGAGCCGGGTGACGAGGTACTCCGCGTTGAAGCTCTCCCTCGGGTGGTCCTCGAGCCGGAACCGCGCGCCGGGCGCGAGCCGCACGGCGTAGGCCTCGCCCTGGCCCACGGCGGCGGTCGCCTGGAGCGCGTCGAGGCGGACGTCCGCGGCGGGGCTGGCCGGGTAGGCGAACACGGCGAGGTCCGTGTGGCGCCCCTTCTCGGCCGCCTTGTCCACGACCGAGGCGGGGTTCTCGAACGGCACGTCGCGCGTCGTGACCTTCCCCGGCCGGACGTGCTGCGCGAAGCGGAACGAGTCGATGCCCTCTCCGGTCTGGAGCGCCCCCGTCACCGGCCGGTACCGGAGCTCTTCCGGGGAGATGGGCGAGTGGACCTGCGCCGTGTCGGAGATCATCAGGGTCGCGCCGGCGTCCGTGTGCTCGAAGTAATAGAAGATGCCTTCTTCCTCCATGAGGCGGCTGAGGAACGCCCAGTCCGACTCGCGGTACTGGACGCAGACGTCGCGCGCCTCATAGCTGCGCTGGAGCACCATCTCGTAGCGCCGGACGCCGCCGAGCCTGAGCACGCGCTCGATGACCTCGGCCGTGGTGACGCCCTGGAAGATGCGGCAATCGTACCGCTGGTCGAGCAGCCAGACCTCCGGCACCAGGGTGGCGCGGTAGGCCGCGCGGTGCTCCGAGGTATGGACCTGCTCGAGCCGGCTGACGATGCCGTGCAGGTGGCGGGCGCCGGCGCCGTGATCGAGCGTCAGCACGGCCGACTCGGCGACGAGCGCGTCGAGGTCGAGGCTGGTGTCGGCGCTCTCCACGGTGATGTCGAAGGCGTAGAGCTCCGACATGGCCTCCGCGCCAGCGAGCTCCTTCACCTCGAGCGAGTTCTTGAGTCGATTGATCGTGAGTCGTGCGCGGACGAGGGGCGGTGCCACGGCCATCGAGGACCTCGGGAGGAGTTCGGCCATCAGAGCCGATGTCGCGCCGATGTGCAAACACGTCGCGCGCCCCGGCCTTGCCGGGCGAGCTGTGCGGTGGAGGTGTGATGTCCCCCTTGCCACCCGGCCCTGCCGCACCCAGAGGATTCCCTGGACCGCACCTATGCCTGAAGGCGACACCCTCTTCCGAATCGCCGCCGCGCTCGGCCCTGCCCTGGAGGGCGCGCGTGTGGTCGCGCTGGAGCTGCCCCGGAGCGACCGTCGCGGCGACCGCCTCGTGGGCCGCCGCGTCGAGCGCGTGGAGGCGCGCGGCAAGAACCTCTTGATCTTCTTCGACGAGGGCACGGTCCTCCACACACACCTGCGCATGAGCGGCGCCTGGCACCTCTACCGCGAGGGGGAGCGCTGGAAGCGCTCGGAGGCGTCGGCGTCGGTGATCCTCGCGGTCCCGGGTTACGTCGCCGTCTGCTTCCGCGCGCCCATCGTGCGCCTCTTGCGGGCGAGCTCGCTGCGCGGCGACGCGCTCCTCGGCGGCCTCGGCCCGGATCTGCTCGCCGACGGCTTCGACGCGGCGGAGGCGCTCCGGCGCCTGCGCGCCCTCGACGACGTCCCGCTCGGGGTCGCCATCATGGACCAGCGCGTCGTCGCCGGCATCGGCAATGTCTACAAGAGCGAGCTCCTCTTCAGGAAGCGCCTCGACCCCTTCGCCCCGGTCCGCGTGTACTCGGACGCGGAGCTCTCGGACATGATCGAGCTCGGCCGTCGCCTCCTGCAAGCGAACGTCGAGCCGCGGGACGCCGCCGGGACCTATCGTGGTCCCACGGGGCATTATCTCTACACGCGCACGACGCGCACCGGCTTCGACCGTGGACGGAGGCCGGTCAGCGTGTATGGCCGCGAGGGGCACGCCTGTTACGAGTGCGGCGCTGCGGTCCAGATGCGCCGCCAAGGCACGATGATGCGATCGACCTATTTCTGTCCACGTTGCCAGCCGACCCGCAACGCTCCGTCCGCAGCCGAGCCGCCGCCGGCCTGATTCCGGGGCAGCTGTGAGGAGGGGAGTCGACGTTGCGAGTGGCAGGGAGGAGCTTGCGTGTTCTTTCCGGCGCGGGGCGCGGCGGATGCTGGTATGACGAGGGCATGCTGACGGAAGAGAGGAGATTCGGCAGAGACCTCGCTCATCTCGCCCGCCCTGAGCCTCCGGACACGCTCGTCCTCGTCCCTGTCGGCGATGTTGCGCTGGAGGACGCGCAGGAGATGATCAAGGCAATGGTTGACTTCGCGCAGGGCAAGCCGCGCACTTTTCTCCTGGGTGACATGAGGCGCATGGGCACTGTCTCGATGGAGGCGCGCCGGTACTTCGCGCGCTCGAAGGTCAACGAGAACCACGGCGCCACGGCGCTGTTCGGTACGACCCTGGGGCAACGGGTGCTCGGCGCGTTGATCATCCGGGCGTACGGTCTGCTCCACCCGGACACCTTCGAGATGGCGCTGTTCGAGCGCGAGGAGGCGGCGCGCGCCTGGCTCGCGGAGCAGCGCCTCAAGCTCGCGCACGCGGCGTCCCAGTGAGCGGGGCTCGCGGCGACGCCTCTCCTGCGCGCGGGTGTTCTCGCCTGCGCGCCGGCGTCCTCTCTGCGCGCCGGCGTCCCGGCGCGCGGTTCAGATCGTTTCCGCTGGTTGCGCGTATCATCGGCCTCATGCGCCGCGCCCTGCTCCTTGTCCTTGCCGTCGCGACCGGATGCAGCCACCCCCTGGATGAGCCCGCCCTCCCTGACGCGGAGGAGGCGCCGGGCCCTCCGGCCGGCGCCTCCTCGACGCCGCCGGCCGCCGGTGCAGCCGAGGTCGATCCTCGTCTCGCCCCGCTCATCGCCGCCGCGTTCCGCGATTACAAGCCCTGGGGTCGTGTCGACGACGAGCTCCGCTGGGCGCCCTGGCTCTGCCGCTTGCCGCTCCCGGGCCGCGCCCGCATGAGCGCCGCCGAGGGCGGCGGCCACGCCCGCAAACTCTATTCGGTCTTCGCCAAGCACCGCGATCGATATCCGTTCGCCCAGGGCCCGGAGCCCGTGCCCCAGCCTGTCGGGCAGGTCCTCGTCAAGGAGAGTTACCACCCCGAGCTGGTGGAGAAGGGCGCGGCGCCCGAGATCCCTGGCTCCGGCGCTCCTCCGCCGGACGATGCGCAGGGCGTTCCGGATCATTTCGACCCCTACCTGCGCGACGGCGATCGCGTCTACCGCGCATCGCGCCTCGCCGGCGCCTACGTGGTGCTCAAGGTCGCGCCGGACACGCCCGGCACCGACGCGGGCTGGGTGTACGGCACGGTCACGCCCGAGGGCGAGGTGACCTCCGCCGGCCGGGTCGCGTCGTGTATGGGCTGCCACGAGAGCGCCCGCCACGAGCGCGTCTTCGGGATCGCGCCGGCCGCGGCCCCTTGACCGGCAGCCCCGTCGCGGCGGCGTGCTGGTGCTTCCGCCCGCATCTTGGACTACCCTGGCGCCCGGAGCCCTGACGCCGCATGTCCAACCTCGTCCGCCGTCCTGCGTCCCCTCTTGCTCCCGCGAAGACGCTCCGGGACGTCGTGCGCAACTGCGACCCGGACGTGCCGCTTCCGAACGACGACCCGCGCTGGCAGGACTTCTCGCTGGCGCGCGGCGATTAGTCGATGGCGGCCCTGGGGAAGGAGCTCGATACGTTGTACAGCTGCCACGTGCTCTACACCGTGCGGCTGCGGCGCCCGGACCAGGCCTACGACGCCTTCGACGGACCTGGTCGGGATCTCATGGAGAAGGCGCTCTCCCTCCGGATGGATCTCGACGCCGTGATCCCGGAGCGGGACGCGCGCGATCGTCTGATCGCCGCCAGCGGCGGGGCGGTGCGGGAGTTGCTCGACCTCGTCAGCCAGGCCGCCTACATGGCGCACGGCGCGGTGATCACCAGGGCCGACGTCGAGCGGGCGGTCACGGTGCGCAGGCAGCGGATGCGCGACCTCATCAACGCGAATGGCTGGCTCGACGCGCTCGTCAGGCTCGCTCGGGACAAGCAGATATTCCCTGACAAAGCATGTATGGACGTGCTCTTCCACCGCCTCGCCTTCAAGTACAACGGCGAAGGGTGGTACGATGTCCACCCGCTCGTGGCCGAGATCCCGGAGTTCGACCGTGCGCTCCATGACGTCCTCCGCTAGCGCAGCAGAGCGGCCCGGCGCGGCGAGCGGTGACGAAGGGCGCGCGGAGCCCGGCGGCTTCGAGCGCATCCTCGGACCTGAGCGCGGGGCGGCCTACGGGCGCTTCCTCGAGTGGTCCGTGGGAGACGGCTTCGCGCTCGCCGTCGTGGAGATCAGGCGGCCTGCGCAGCGTCAGGCGCTCGTCGCAGCGACAAGCGTCGCGGTGCCTAAGCTGTGTACCGCGAGGTTAGATTCCCTTGGTGACCGCCCGCTTCGCGCTCTCCTTGACGAGGCGTGTCCGTCTCCAGAGGAGACCTCGGTGCTCATGCTCACGCACCTCGAGGAGTCGCAAGACGCCGCCAGGATCTGCGCTGAGCTGAACGTGCACCGCGACGAGCTGGCGCGACGCTTCGCTCTACCGTGGGCGCTGGTGGTCCATCCCGCGGCCGCGCTGGCTCTTCAGCGTGATGCGCCGTACTTCTGCGATTTCGCCGGGCTCTGGCTCCCCGAGGAGCCTGGAGAGAGGTCGGAGCGGATGCTGGAGCAAACCATGAGATCGCCGTCGGCGTCTGGCTCTTTGCCGCTCCACCTCAGCCAAGATGCGACGAGGGACCTATTGTCGCTCGCATACGAGGCGACTGCTCTCGGCCATACTGGCCGTGCAGAGGATTTGCTCGCGCAGTACGACCTAAAGCACCCGAACGCACGAGACCACGATGTTCGACGTGTGCACATGGATGGCGTGCTGCTACGGATGCGCGGTCGGCTCGCCGAGGCTTTGGCGCGCTTCAAATCGGCGCTGGAGCGCTGCGAAAACACTGGCAATCGACACATGAAGGGAGTGCTCCTCGACGAGGCTGCCCAGGTCCACATACTACAAGGAGATCTGGCCGCCGCGCGTCATCTCGTACGAGAGGCCCTGGAGCTCTTCGAGCAGGCAGGAGATCAGAGGAACCTGGCAGCATCGTTACATCAATTGTCAGTTGTTGAGGAGCGACAGGGTAACGACGCGAAAGCGCGAGAGCTGGCACAAGACTCCCTGAAGCTCGGCGAGGAGCTCGGAGACCAGGTCGGACGAGCCGTGTCGCTGCATCACCTGTCGGTGATTGAGGAGCGCCTGGGCAACTACGCGGAAGCGCGAGACCTTGCACGCGAGTCGCTCATGATCAGCGACAAGCTCCGGGATCGGAATGCCAGATTCGCAGCGCTGCACCAGCTCGCGGTCCTCGCGACTCAGGAGGACGACTACGCAAAGGCCAGAGAGCTGCTGCAAGAGTCGCGGAAGCTCAGTGACGAGGTGGGGAATGCGATGTATCATTCTGTGGTGCTTCACGAGCTCGCCACAGTAGCGTTGCTCGAGGGCAATCACGCGGAAGCTCGAGCTTTGTTGCGCGAGTCACTGAAGCTGGACGAAGAGATCGGGGCCATGGATGGCCGGGCGGCATCGCTCGTCATGCTCGGTCTGCTAGAAGGCGAGCAAGGGCAGATCGAGCACGGCTTGGCGCTCGTGCGAGAGGGCGTGGGCATCCTTGAACAGCTCGATGCGGGAGCTCTTGCTGAAGCGAAGGAGATCTTGCACAGAATGGCGAGCCTTTCGGCTTCGAACATGCCAGACCGTCCTCAACGAGGCTAGCAATCATGCTGGTCACGGCAATCCGCTCAGCTGCGTAACACCCTCCTACAACGATCACCGTAAGCCCGCGGGGAGGGACGCTGTCGCGCAGCTACCCCGATCGCCGCGCCCCCGCCACGCTCGGCCTCAGCAGCGACGTCGGCGCGTCCTCGCTCGCCGGCGGCTGCTCCGCGTGCTCCTCGCCCTCCTCGGGCGCGATCTCCATGAGCCGCGCGATCCACGAGAGCCCCTCCACGTTCTCCACCGTGATCTTCGCCACCATCATGATCGGCACCGACAGCAGCGCCCCCGACGGCCCCCAGAGCCACCCCCAGAACAACATCCCGATCAGCACCGCGAGCGGCGACAGCCCCAGCGTCCGCCCGAGGACCCGCGGCTCCAGCACGTTGCCCACGAGCAGGTTGATCAGCAGGTACCCCAGCGCCACGATGGCCGCCGTGCCCGGCCCCTGGCTCGCCAGCGCCACCAGCACGGCCGGGATCGTCGCGATCGCCGCGCCGATGTTGGGGATGAAGTGCAGGACGAACAGGCTCGACGCCATCAGGAGGGCCAGGTCGACGCCCAGCACCCTCAGCAGGACGTAGGCGAGCATGGCCACGAGCAGGCTCGTCAGCGTCTTCACCAGCAGGTACTTCTTCACCTCCCGCACGATGCGGTCGACCCGCGCGAGCCCGCGGGCGGGGTCCGACACGAGCTGCCGGACCTTCGCGCTCGCGCCCGAGATCTCGCAGAGCGCGAAGAACACGACCAGCAGCACCACCCCGAGGTTCGACGCCGCGCTGGCCACCGTCACCGCGGCCCCGCCGAGCAGCGGCACCAGCGACGCCGTATGCAGCGTCTTCGACAGGAACTCCGGGTTCACCGGCAGCCCGCGCTCCGTGAGCGTCGCGGCGACCGCCACCGTCATCTCGGAGGCGCGCGCCAGGTAGGCCGGCACCTTCTCCTCCAGCTCCACCCCGGCGATGGTGACCACGGCCCCCACGAACACCAGGATGCCCAGGTCCACCACAAGCGCCGCCAGCGCGCCGATGGCCGGCGGCAGCCCCCGGCGGGTCACCCAGGTCGCGATCGGCGAGGAGATCGCCGCGAGCGCCGCGCCGAACAGCACCGGCACGAGGAACGGCTCGGCATAACGCAGCCCCACGATGACCACCACCGCTGCCGCGGCGACGATGACCATCTGCGCTCGACGAGATATTGTGAAGATCCCCATGCCAACCTCGCTCCTGCCGGGTCCGCGCGTCAGAGCCGCTCCAGAGGGGCAGACTTCCGTAGTTTTCCGTTAAGGAAAGCAAGGGGTGCGCCACGCTCCGTCCGGCCGGATGTCGCGGCGGGCGGCCCGAGCCACAGCGCGGCTTTCCCGCGATGTTTCGCGGTTTTCCCTCGGCCAGGCCGGCTCGCCGCGCCGGGTGGGGCGCTCGCCGTTGTGCCCGTGGGGCCAACCTGCGCGCGTCGGTGCGATTTGCTACGCGCGGGGCCGTCGGGAGCGAGGAGGGGGAGGGGTTCAGGGCGGGCCGCCAAAAGCAACGTGGCGCGGCGTCTCAGGGACACCGCGCCACGTTTGCCGCGGCGCATCGCGCGATGCGCCGCGCCGTCCGCGCCGTCAGCGCGCCGAGGTCAGGCCGTTGGCCGTCTGCCCGGCGCTCAGCGGCACCGAGGCGTGCTGCGTGCTGTCGGTCTTGGGGGTGGTCCCGGTGACGTAGGCCTTGACCGCCTCGACCAGGAACCTGAGCCCCACCGCGCCATGGTTGTCCCAGTACTCGCCTTCGCGCGGGCTCACGTGGATGAGCGCCAGGTGGGGATCGTCCTTGCCCCGCGGGAAGAAGACCTTCGCCTCCTCCGACCAGAGCTCCTCGATCTTCGCCCGGCTCCTCACGATCGACGCGCGGCCCGAGAGCGACAGGTACCGGTGCTCCTGCTGGAGCGTCACGTTCACCTCGGGGTTCGACTCGATCTCGTCGACCTTGCCCGAGTCGATGCTCGTCATGAACCAGATGTCCCCCGTGGCGTCGTCGACCTTCATGAGGGCCATCGGGCGGGAGCGCAGCACTCCATGGGTGGCCTGCGTGACGAGCATGGCATTACGGAACTTCTTGAGGATCTCCATCAACTTTTCTCGCGAACCCGTCTCCATGTTGTCCTCCTTGGATCTGCGGCGGACGGCAGTTGCGAGATCCGGACCAGCGCCGGCGTGCGCGCTCATCCGCGCGCGAGGCCGCGCGAAATAGGGCTTCTCTGCGCAGCACAACCGCGCTCGCGAGGCATTCCGCCACAGCGACGGCGCGAATCGACGGAGCGCAGCCGGCCGGGTCGCGCGGCGTCCGCGCGCGGGTCGCCGCGCGGCGATGTGCCGGATCGACGCGCCCCGCGCGCTCGACGCGCCCCGAGCGCCCGGCGCTACCTCGCGCGGGCGAGCGCGACGACCGCGATCACGAGCACGACGACGGCGAGCGCGCCGGCGATCACCAGCGCCACCTTGCCCCACGCGATCGGCGCGGTCCCGGTGACGCGGCGCCCGTCCTGGCCGTGGACCACGGCGCGGTAGCTCCGCCCGCTGTACCGGTACGCCAGCACGTACGACGGCAGCGCCACGCGCCGCGTCTCCAGCGCCCGGAGGAGCACCGCCACGTGTACGTTGCGGAAGGTCGACCCGGGGATCACCCCCTGCTTCAGGGCCGCCTCCGCGCTCGCGGCGATCCGCTCGCTCACGATCTTCCGGGCCGCCGAGCGCTGCGCGTCGAACTGCTCCAGCACCGCGCCCGCCGGGCCGAGCTGCTGCTGCCCCCGGTGCGCCGCCGGGACCGCGCGGTCCAGCTGGAACGCGGGCGCGAGCTCCCGGGCCTCGTCGAGCGAGAGCCCGCGCGACGCGGACAGGAGCAGGTTGCGGAACGGCAGCTGCGTCTGTCCCGCGTGCGGGGCCCAGGGGCTGCGCCGGGCGCCCGCGTTCGAGTCCGCCGTCCAGCTCACGATCACGTCCGCGCTCACGATCCAGCCCGCCCACCAGATCGGCTGCAGGCCCTCCACCGTCGCCGCGCGCGCGAGGTCCGACGGCCGGAAGAAGCCGAGCCCCGCCATCCATTGCCGCAGCGCCTGGTCGGCCTGCTCCGGGCTCACCGCGAACGGCAGCAGCCAGTCCGCCTGCTCGATCGGGTCGACCGGCTGCTCCAGCCGCGTGACCGCGCCGCAGAAGCGGCACTTCGGCGCCTGCGCCTCGGCCGAGTACGAGACCGCGGCGCCGCACTCCGTGCACCGCAGCACCTGCACCGGCGGCGGCGCCGGCCCCCGGTCGAGCGGCGCGGCCAGCCCGCAGACGGCGCAGCGCAGATCGCCCGCCTCCAGCGGGCCCTGGCAGCGGGCGCAGCAGCGCGCCGCCGCGACCGAGGTGTGCGGGCTCATGCTCATCGCGCCCCTCCGGTCGGCCCGGGCCTGCTCCCGCCGGGCCGGGCGCCCTCCGGGGGCGCCGGCGCGGGCGCGGCGTTCGTCCGCGCCGCCGCGGGGGCCGCCGGCCGCGCGGCCCCGCGCCCGGCCCCGCGGTCGCGCGCCGCGGCCAGGACGAACGGCGCCGCGAGCAGCAGGAGCACGAGCAGGACGACCAGGGCGATCTTGACCCAGGAGAGCGGCGCCTTGCCGTGGATCGCGCCCGTCTGGCCGTTGATGAGGACCCGGAGCGGCGGCTTGCGCGGGTCGTGCCGGATCGCGAGCACCCAGAGGGGCACATAGAGGAGCTCGAGCGTCTCCCGGTCGAGGCGCGTCTCGTGGACGAGCCCGCGGTGGCTATCTCCGGGCATGAAGGCGGCCAGATCCCGGCCGATCTTCTCCAGCGCCTCCCGCCGCGCGAGGCCGTAACACTGCTCCTGGCTCATCGTCGGCTCCTCGGCGATCCAGCCGCTGATCACGGCGGGCGTGTAGCGCCGCATCGTGCGCAGATCGAACGGCTCGACCGCCTCGAGCTCGGCGTTCTGCACGGAGCGGGACGCGACCACGAGCACGTCCATCACGTAGGTGGCGTGTTCTCCCTCGAGGTGCCGGTGCTCGGTCCGCGTGACGACGCGCGTCCTCGTGACGGTGTTCCCCTTGTCGTCGGTCGTGGTGTAGATCTCGGTTTCCTGATAATTTTCGCCTATTTCCGCGGCATAACGCGTCTGCGCCATCGCCGAGTACAGGTACGCGGGCGTGTAGACGCCGCGGATCGCGTCGACCGTGCCCGCCTTGACGCCGGACTGCACGAAGAAGCTCCGCTTCCCCAGCCACGCCTTGACCGCGCCCTGGGCGCTCTCCTGGGTCATCGAGAAGCCGAGGACGAAGTGCGGCGCCGGCCGGTCGTGCGAGGGCGGCCGCTCCACGATCGAGGGCGAGGCGCAGTACGGGCACACCGCGGTCCGCTGGTCCGCGTCGACGCGCAGCGAGGCGCCGCAGGTCTCACATTCGAGGTGCACCGGCGTCCGAGACAACCGCACCGGGCAGCGCGGCGTCAACAGGGAACGGCCGGCGCGGCGTCAACACGGGACGGCCGGCCCCGCGTCACAGCGAACGGCCGGCCCCGCGTCACAGCGAATGGCCGGCCCCGCGTCACAGCGAACGACCGGCGCGGCGTCAACACGGGACGGGCGGCGGCCGGCTCCCGAGGTCGGCCGCGCGGGCAGCGCCGTCGTCCTGCGGCGACGCCGGCCGGAAGAGCGGCACGAGCGAGCGCAGCGACCACGACCTCGCCGCGGCGGCCGGGGCGGGTCGCCAGACGGGGCGCGGCGGCGGCGGGGGCGCGACCGCCGCGCGGGGGGCGCGGGCTCCGGCGCGCAGGCGCGGCGCGGGCCGCGGCTCGTCGAGGAAGCGCAGCAGATCCGGGGCGAGCTCGTCGACGGCCTCCCGGTGCGGGTAGTGCCCTGCGTTCGCGAAGCGCCGCACCGTCACGCCCTCCAGGTAGCGCTCGACGTCCGCCGCGTGGCGCACCGGGATCACGGGATCGCGGTCGCCCCAGTACACCGCGAGCGGCGGGATCTCCGGGAGCCGGTGGGCGATGTCCATGAGGTGTTCGCGCTGGCCGCGCAGGTCGATCGCGTGGCGGAGCGTGCGCGACAGGGCGCGCGCCGTGCCGGGCCGCGCGTTCACCCGCGCGAGGTGCCGGCGCTCCGCCGCGTTGAAGTTGCCGCCGAGCACCAGCATCCCCGCGTGGGTGCCGACGCCCATGAGCGCCGGCACGGCCAGCTCCAGGAGCCCCGTCACCGCCGCGAAGCGCAGCGGCAGCGCCACCTCGCTCCCGATGCCGCCCGCGGCGACCAGCGCGAGGCGGTGCACCCGCCCCGGCCGCTCAATCGCCACACACATCGCGATGCTGCCGCCGAACGAGTGCCCGACCAGATCGAAATCGTCGAGCCCCAGCGCGCGGATCCACTCCGCGACGACGCCCGCATACCACCCGACCTTGTACGGGGCGTCCGGCCTCGCCGACTGGCCGTGGCCGGGCAGGTCGAGCGCGACGACGCGGCGCCCCGCCGCGAGCGCCGGCGCGAGCCGGTTCCAGGTCCTACAGCTGTCGGAGAGGCCGTGCACCAGGACCACGGGGCGCCCGCGCTCCCCGCCGCTCCGGGGAGGTGACCATTCCTCCCAGTGGACCTCGCCTGCGGAAAAGGAGCGAACATGACTGCGACACGTGATCGACATGTTCTTCTCATAGAATTCGCATGAAGCGCCGCATCTGTCCAGATTGCACGGCGATTACGTGTCCCTGACGTTCGTGATCCGCCCTGGCCGCGAAGTGTGCTTCGCGTCCGATGTGGGTTGCGCGGCGCCGGCGTGCGCCACGCTGAGGCGCGGGCAGGACAACGCTGTCATGGGATTTGTGCGGTCGTGTCGCTGCGCGAAGGCGGGTGAGGCCGTGTGGTTCCCCCCCTGATCCGGCGCGTTCTGGCCGGTCGCGCTCCGGGTCGGCGTGGTGTCCTGGCGGCGTCCCGGGCGCGGCATCCACGTTGCTCTGTGGGTCGCCCCGACGCGGTGCGGTCGCATCGCGGAGGAGGATGCCTGTGCGAAAGGTCTCCGTTTCGGTAGCTCTTGGTCTTTGCGCCGTCTCCGCGGCGCTCCTTGGCGGCGCGGGGCTCGTCGCCTGCAGCAGCTTGAGCAGGAGTGGTGATGACGGCGGGTCGTTCGCCCCCGAGGATTCCTCTGGGGAACGGCCGCCGCCGGAGGGCTCCTGGGGCAACGGCGCGGGCGGCGGCGCCGGCGCCCCCTCCGACGAAGCCCAGCCCGATCCGCCGCCGGAGCCGGGAGAGGAGGACGCCGGCGCGGCCCCGGCGTTCACCTGCGAGGGCCTCGACGAGAGCCAGCCTGTGGTCCTTTATCTCTCGGCCGACGACTCCAACTCGATGAGTTCGCCGGTCCATGCCCGCGAGCTGCTCCGCGCGGGCATGGCGCCCTGGCCGTCGAGCCTGCGCACCTACGAGTTCCTCAATTACTACCGCATCGCGTACGCGCCGCCCGAGGAGGGCGAGATCCGCGTCGAGCCCCAGATCGAGGCCGGCGACGAGGCGGGGACCTACACGCTGCAGATCGGCGTCCGCTCCGTCGACCCGCCGAGCCCGCGCCGCCCCATTGCGATCACGTTCGTCCTCGACACCTCCGGATCCATGGCAGGTGAGCCGATGGAGCGCGAGAAGGCCACGGTGCGCGCCGTCGCCGCGAGCCTGTCCGAGGGCGACGTCGTGAACATGGTCACGTGGAACACCACGAATTCGGTGGTCCTGAGCGGTCATGTGGTGAACGGTCCGGACGACCCGACGCTGCTCGCCGCGGCCGAGTCGCTCTCGGCCGACGGCGGGACCGATCTCGAGAGCGGCCTCAAGGTCGGGTATGCGCTCGCCGAGGAGCACTACGCCGAGGGCCGGATCAACCGGGTGATCCTGGTGAGCGACGGCGGCGCCAACGTGGGGGTCACCTCCGCGGATCTCATCGCGCTGCACGCCGAGGACGCGGACAAGGAAGCCATCTATCTCGTCGGCGTGGGGACGGGGCCGGCGGTGAGCTACAATGACGCGCTCATGGACGTCGTGACCGACAAGGGGCGCGGCGCCTATGTCTACCTCGACGACGTGGACGAGGCGTTCCACATGTTTCGCGACCGCTTCGACGAGGTGATGGAAGTGGCCGCCCGCGGCGTCCAGGTGGAGCTCACGTTGCCCTGGTACTTCAAGATGGAGAAGTACTTTGGGGAGGAGTACTCGACCAACGCCGAGGAGATCGAGCCGCAGCACCTCGCCCCCGGCGACGCGATGATCTTCAACCAGCTCGTGCGCGGGTGCGACGCGGGCGTGATCAAGGACGAGGATACCCTGACGGTGCGCGCGCGCTGGCAGGCGCCGTTCACCTACGAGCCGAAGGAGGTGACCCGCGAGGTGACGCTCGCGGAGCTCACCGGGGGGAGCAAGGAGCAGCTCGTCAAGGGCAAGGCCATCGTGGCCTACGCCGAGGCGCTCAAGGCCGGCACGAGCGAGGCGCTGCGCGCCGCGCGCGAGCGGGTGATCGCGGCGAACCCGGGCGGCGATCCGGAGCTCGACGAGATCGCGGAGCTCATCGCGCTGCATCCCTCGTACTGAGCGCTCCGCGCCCCTCTGGCGACGGGGAGTATCCGAGCCGCCAGGGCGCCGCGGGCCGCCCTGTACCGGATCGCGGTCGATACGACGACGAACGATGGACGTGCATCGAGCGGCTGACGGGCGTGCCCGCCTGGCAAGCGCATGATCGGGCCTGGCTCAGGTGACGAATGGGCTGGGCTCGACGTCCGGCTCACGGGCCTTGAGGCGGTGGTCCTTGGTCCATATGTGGACCTTTCGCTGGTTGCCGTACTTCTGCTTGAGACGCTGGGCTTCCTCGACAATCGAGGTATCGGTCAGGCCGACGCGCTGCGCCGCGAACTCCCCGGCGAAGCGCTGGAGAAGCATCCGCAGGTTGGCCTCGTCGAGCGCGGGCGTGATGAGAAAAGGCACTCCCTTGGTGAAGCTCTGTTCGATGTCGGCGACGAAGCGCTGGGCGAGCCCGACGCGCGACCCCTCGTCACGCCCGTCGACGATGTGATTGGCGACCTCGAAGATCGAAGGGAAGGGCACGACGAGCAAGCTCCTCGCTTCGATGGCCTTCGCGAACCGCGCCTTGACCTCCTTGTGCGCTTCCGGACTGGAGTAAGAGGGCACCTGGTAGAGCTCGAGCAGGTAGCTCGTATCGATCACGAGCACCGGCGAGCTCACGGCAGTGAGTTGAGCCACGCGCGGGCCTCCTCCTGCTGCTTCTCCTCGAAGCCGGGCATGAGGTGCTGCTCGAGGATCCGGCGGGTCACAAGATCGCCGAGATTACCGCGCTCGAGGAGCACGTCGGCGCGAGGAAGCTCGAGCAGAGGGATGAGGCGAGAGGCCTGCTGCGCCTTGTCCCAGTACGCGACGACCACGCCCTCGAGCTGCTCCGGGGTGAGGGCATCGAGCGTGGCCGGGTTGTGGGTCGTGCAGAGCACGTTCAGCTTGCGGCGGGCGCTGGCCTCCCAGATCGCGCCCGCGAGGACGCCGGTTCGGCTCGGATGCAGGCCGTTGTCGAACTCCTCGATCACGACCCGAGAGGGCGCCGTGACCGTCTCGAGCGCGGTCAATACGCCCAGGCATCGCAGCGTGCCGTCCGACAGGAGGCGAGCATCGACCAGGGGACCGTCCGGACGTTCACGCAAGCCGAACAGAACGTCATTGAGCTCCGTCGTGACAAAGTCAAACTTCTCGTAGGGCTCCTCGGGCAACTGCTTGATCCACCCCAGGATCCGCGCCAACGACGCCTTGTCCTCATCGTTTCCTTGGTGAAGCGCGTAGAGCACGGGAGAAATGTTGGCTGAATGCCTTGTGAGGACGCGGTTCCCAATACGGTCGTACTGACGCATGTCCTTCGAGCTGGGGTCGAAGACGAAGGACGAGCGCAGGTAGGTGCGTACCCGTATCGCCACGTTGACCGCCCCCTTCAGCTTGTCCGACGAAGCAAACGTCGGATACTGGGAGAGGATAGACCTGTCGGCGGGCAGCGTGACGCTCGGCTTGTTCCCGCCGCGACTGAAGTTGTCGTAGCGCACCTTCAGCACGCCCGCCTTCAAGCCCTCACTGCCCTCCAGCGTCGTGAAGAGCGTCCGATCCCCGAGCCTGAGCTCCTCCGTTGCGATCCGGGGCTCCGGTATTGCGCGGACGCCGACCAAATACGCAAATGGCTGATCTGACCCCTCGAAATGGATCACGCCGCTGAAGCCGAGCTGAAACATCTCGCTTCCGGTCCTAACGCATCCCGCGAGCCCGCCACGCACCTCGAACCCTCCACTACGGCCGATGTCGGAGATCTCGTAGAGCGGTCGACCATGTGCGATCTCCGCGAGCAGCTCGACGCCCTCGATCGCGTTCGTCTTGCCAGAGCCGTTCTTCCCGATGAGCAGGGTTACCGGGTTGAATAGGTTGATTTGGGAATCCGCGAAACCCTTGAAGTTCACGAACCGGTGCATGCGCTTCTCCCGGGGTCGCGCCCCTGCCGCGTCGCTCTGCCGGACTCGGCTGTGGACGTATCAGGAGACGCGTGAACCGCGTGCTCGACGACCCTGAGCCGGGCAGGGGTGGAAAGGTGCAGGACCGCGACGAGCGCCTTCTCGGGCACATCCATCACGATCTGTCGCGTCGCCATCGTTCGGTCCTTGGATGCTGGGGTAAGTCGGCGAGTGCCGCACCCTACCACGGAACCGGAACGCTGCGGCCGCTGCGCCTGTGCAGCCTGGGCGAGAGAAGCCGCGGGCGCGGTCAACGTGCCCGAGAGCTCCACCACGACCGGGCGAGGCGTGGCGGAGTGCTTGGCCGGCGCGGTCAGGCCCTCGCCGAACAAGCTCACCGGCTGGCGGCCGACCTGCCCTGGCCCGCTCGCCGACGTCCGGGGACCGGCCTGCGCCGGCGACCGACGACGAGCCCGGCCACGTGGCGTCCGAGCGGCTCCGTCGCACCGAGCGCCGCGCAGTGCGCGGCTCACTCCAGCAGGAAGTAGTGCCCGTCGCGCTTGATATCGAAATGGAAGTGGTCCGCGTGTTGCTCGTTCGCGTTGGGCGTGAGGATCACGTTGAATAACCCGCTCGCGTAGACGGCGCAGACGATCCCCCGCAGCTCGATCGCCTGCGGGGTGGCCTCCGTCGGCTCCGACCCGGGCCCGCACGGGGGCGCGCCGAGGGCGCCGTGCCAGTCGGCCTTCACCTCGAGCCGCGCGCCGTCGGCCTTCTCGAAGGCGGCCACGTCGATGGCGAGGCCGAGGGCGTGCTGGCTCGGCCGCTCGGCCGTCGCCGGCTTGCCCTGCGCGCGGCCTCCCGCCTTCCCCTTGCCGGTGCTCCTCTGGTTCTTCTTCCGCTGCGTCACCGCCGCCTTCTTCGGCGCCGGCCGGTGCATGCTGACGTGCACCACCGTGGTGATCCCGCGCGCCTCGAGGATCGCGGCGAGGTCGTCGAGCGCGAGCACGAGCCGGCAATCGGCGATGTCGAACGGCGACGTCGACCCGGCCTTCGCCACGCCGTCCCCCCGGAACGTGACCCCGTGCAGCGGCCCGGTGAGCCTGACCGGCCGATCGACGAGCGGGGCGCCGCGCGCCGGCGCGTTGGGGATGCCGCGCCGCTTCAGCTCCAGGTCGCAGGCGTCCCTCGACAACGCGCCGTAGGTGGCGGCGCGCGAGGTGGCGGACCACTCGAGCTTCTCGAACGGCGCGGCGCCCGCGTCCTCGCCGCCGTCCACGAGGCCGCCGTCCGCGAGCCGGCCGTCCGCGAGGCTGACGCCCCCGTCCGCGGGGCCGGCGCCCTCGTCCGGGAGGGCCGCGCCGGCGCTGGCGAGCGCGTCCGGCGGCGCCGTCGCCGACGCGCTCGCCAGCGCCGGCGCCTCCTCCGGCCCGGCGGTCGCGCCGCGGTGCAAGGCGAGGCCGAAGGAGGCCGCGAGAGCGCCGCCCAGGAGGACCACCCCGAGGGCAAGCGCAATACGGGAAGCAAGCTCGCTCATCGTCCGCAGGAGCTTACCCCGTCGCCCGCCCGGCGCGGATCGGCCGCGATCGCATTTGCGCGGACGAGCGCCCGCGCGGGCGCGGCGCCGGGGCGCCGATCAGGGTGCTTTCCCGCCATCCTGTGCGAACACAGCCCCCCTGGAGATCAGGCGATCTTCGATGACAGGGGCTCACGACAGCACCACCTCGTTGCAGCACCACGCGAAATTTGCTCGACTCCCGCGATGTCTCGCGCCCGCGCCCGCCGCGCGCCCCTCGCCCGCATGGCCCCCCGCGGCCTCGCGGCCGCCGCGGCGCTGCTCGCCGCCTGCCAGGCCCCGGGCCCCGGGGCGCCGGCTTCCAGGGCGTCGCGGGCCGCGCGACCGGCGGCGCCGCCGTCGCTCGTCACGGAGGCCGAGCGGACCACGTTCCAGCGCACGGGCCGATACCCCGAGGTCGAGCGGCTGTGCCGCGGCTTCGAGCAGGCCTACCCGGGCCGCGCCCGCTGCGTCCGCTTCGGCACCACGCCCGAGGGCAGGCCGATGCTCGCGATCGTCGCCTCGGACGACGGCGCGCTCGACCCGGGCGCGGCGCGGGCGAAGCGGCGCCCGGTGATCCTGTTCCAGGGCGGCATCCACGCCGGCGAGATCGACGGCAAGGACGGCGGCTTCCTGGCGCTGCGCGCGCTGCTCGACGGAACGCTCGCGCGCGGCGCGCTCGCCGCGGTCACGGCGGTCTTCGTGCCGGTGTTCAACGTCGACGGCCACGAGCGGTTCCGGCCCAACCAGCGGCCGAACCAGCGGGGGCCCGAGGAGATGGGCTTCCGCGCCACCTCGCAGAACCTGAACCTGAACCGCGACTACATGAAGGCCGAGGCGCCCGAGATGCAGGCGATGCTGGCCCTGCTCGACGCCTGGGATCCAGTCGTCCACGTCGACCTGCACACCACCGACGGCGCGAAGTTCCAGCACGACGTCGCGGTCCTGGTCGAGCCCTCGGCGCCCCACCCGGGCGGGCTCGACACCGCGGCGCGCGCCCTCTCCGGCGCGCTGCAGGCCCGGCTCTCGGCGCTCGGCCACCTGCCGCTGCCGTTCTACCCGGCGTTCCGCGAGGACGACGACCCCTCGTCCGGGATCTCCGCCACGCCGGCCGCGCCGCGCTTCTCGCAGGGCTACAGCGCCGCGCGCAACCGCATCGGCGTGCTCGTCGAGACGCACAGCTGGGCCCCCCACGCGCGGCGCGTGCGCGCGGCCCACGACCTGCTCGCGGCGCTCTTCGAGCGCGCCGCCCTGGACGCGGGGGCGTGGCGCGCGGCGGCCGACCGCGCCGACGCCGCGAGCGCGCGCCTCGCCGGCGCGCCGTTCGCGCTCAGGTACCGCGCGGCGCCGACGCCGCGCACCGTCGACTTCCACGGCTACGCCTACGAGCGGCGCGCGTCCGAGATCTCGGGCGGCACCTGGACCGTGTACGACGAGTCCCGCCCCGAGATCTGGCGCGTGCCGCTGTTCGATCGGCTCGAGCCGGCCCTGACCGTCGCCGCGCCGGCCGCCGGGTACGTCGTCCCGGCGGCGCACGCGGCCTGGGTGGCCGAGAAGCTGCGCCTGCACGGCGTGACGTACCATGTCCTCGGCGCGGCGCGCCCCGGGTTCGCCGTCGAGGCCTTCCGGGCGGACGTGGTGGCGTTCGACCGCCCCTTCGAGGGCCGGACGCCCGTGAAGATCCAGGGCGCCTTCCGGCCGGAGCGGCTCGACCTGCCCCGGGGCTCGCTCTTCATCCCCACCGCGCAGCCGCGGGCCCCGCTCGTCATGCACCTCCTGGAGCCGCTCGCGCCGGACTCGCTCGTGGCCTGGGGCTTCTTCAACGCCGCCTTCGAGCGGAAGGAGTACATGGAGCCTTATGTCGCCGAGGAGGAGGCGCGCAAGATGCTGGCCGAGAGTCCGGCCCTGCGCGCGGAGTTCGAGGCGCGCCTCCACGATCCTGCGTTCGCCGCCGACCCGAAGGCCCGGCTCGACTTCTTCTACCAGCGCCACCCGTCCTGGGACGAGCGTGTCAATCTCGTCCCGGTGTTCCGCGTCGCCGCGCCGCCGCTCCCCGCGGCCGCCCCGTAGCCCGCGCGCGCGGCATCTCCGCCGCCTCGCGGGAGCCGGCCTTGTCCGCGCCACCCGACGCGGCGTCCCGACAATCCGACGCACGGATCGCGCGGTTTCTTGATAAGGGACTGACATGCTCGTCATCCCTGGATACCAGGTGGTCGAGAACGTCGAGCTCTCCCCCGGGGAGATCGCCTACCGCGCGCGGCGCGCGGCCGACGGCGCCTCGGTCCTCCTCCGGTTCCTGAAGGTCGAATCCACGCGCATCGCGGATGTCGCCCGCTTCAAGCACGAGTGCGAGCGCGCCTCACGTATCTGCTCCTCGCGCGTCGTGCAGGTGCATGGGGTAGAGGAGCGCGCCGAGGGGCTCCTCCTCGTCGTGGAGGACGCCCGCGGCGAGGATCTCGCGAGCGTCCTCCGGCGGGGCGGGCGGCTCGGCCCCGCGGAGTTCCTGGACCGCGCCGTCGAGATGGTCGAGGCCGTGCGCGACCTGCACCAGCACGGCGTGGTCCACCGCGCGCTCACGCCGCGGAGCTTCACGTGGAGCGCGGGCGGGGTGAAGCTCTCGCTGTTCGGCGCCGACCCGCGGGTGGCCCTCCCGGACGGGGCGGCCCACGGCGTCGGATCCACGGCGGAGCTCCCGTACACCGCGCCGGAGCAGACGGGGCGCATGGCCCGCGGCGTCGACCACCGGGCCGACCTCTACTCGCTCGGCGCCATCTTCTACGAGATGCTCGCGGGGCGGCCGCCGTTCGCGTCGCCCGATCCCCTGGAGCTCATCCACGCCCACCTCGCGATCAGCCCCGAGCCGCTCGCCGCCGCCGCGCCGGGCGCGCCGCCGGCCCTCGAAGCGATCGTGATGAAGCTCCTCGGCAAGAACGCCGAGGAGCGTTACGCCGCCGCCGCCGGCCTGCTCGACGACCTCGCGGAGTGCCGCCGGCTGCTCCAGCAGCACGGCCGCCTGGACGGCTTCTCCCCCGGCCGCCACGACCGGCGCGGCGCCCTCCAGATCTCCTCGAGGCTCTACGGGCGGGCGGCGGACGTCGCGCAGCTGACCTCCGCGTTCGAGCGCGCGCTCGGCGGCGCGCGGGAGATCGCCCTCATCTCGGGCTACTCCGGCGTCGGCAAATCGTCGCTGGCGCAGGAGATCTTGCGGCCGCTCGCGCGGAGGCGCGGCTTCTTCATCACGGGCAAGTACGACCAGCATCAGCGGAGCGCGCCGTACAGCGCCATCGCCCAGGCGTTCGACGCGCTCGTCCAGCGGCTCCTCTCCGAGAGCGAGGAGCGGGTGGCGCGCTTCCGGGCGGCGATCCTGGAGGCGCTCGGCAATAACGTGCAGGTCATCGCGGAGCTCGTCCCGTCGCTCCAGCACCTGCTCGGCGAGCAGCCGCCCGCGCCGGCGCTCGATCCGGTCGCGTCCCAGAACCGCCTGAGCCTCTGCTTCCAGAGCTTCGTCGCCGTCTTCGCCCGGCGCGAGCACCCGCTCGTGGTGTTCCTGGACGATCTCCAGTGGATCGACGCCGCCAGCCTGGGCCTGCTCAAGGCGCTGCTCGCGGGCGACGCGATGGAGGCGCTCTTCTTCGCGGGCGCGTACCGCGACAACGAGGTGAGCCCGGCCCACCCGCTCCGGCTCGCGCTCGACGAGCTGAAGAAGGGAGGCCTCACCGTGCGCGAGATCGTCCTCGCGCCGCTCGATCTCCCGGCGATCACCGAGCTCCTCGCCGACACCCTGGAGCGCCGCGACGTGCGGGATCTCGCCGGGGTCGTGCTGAGCAAGACCGGCGGGAACCCGTTCTTCCTCCGTCAGTTCCTGAAGTCGCTCCACGAGGGCGGCGCGCTCTCGTTCGATCCGGCGGGCGGCTTCCGGTGGGATCTCGGCGCGATCGCGGCGCGCCCGCACACCTCCAACGTGGTCGAGCTGATGTCGGGCGCGATCCAGCGCCTGCCGGCCGCGACCCAGGGCGCGCTCCGGCTCGCGGCGGCGATCGGCGGCCGGTTCGACCTCCGGGTGTTCTGCACCGCGGGCGAGCTCTCGCCGGACGACGCGTACCGGCGGCTCTCGCCGGCGATCGAGGAGGGGTTGCTCGCCGTCTCCGGCGAGGAGGTGAGCTTCGCCCACGACAAGATCCGGGAGGCCGCCTACGCGCTGATCCCGGAGGGGGAGCGGGCGGCGGTCCACCTCCGCATCGGCCGGCTCCTGCAGAAGACGGCGGTCGGCGACGCGCGCAAGGGCCTGTTCGACGTCGTGAACCACCTGAACAGCGCCGGCGGCCTGATCGCGGATCCCGACGAGCGCCTCGAGCTCGCGCGGATGAACCTCCGCGCGGCCGAGGAGGCCGAGGAGGCGGCGGCGTTCGGCGAGGCGCGGAGGTACCTCGAGATCGGGCTCGCCCTGCTCCCGGAGCGCCCGTGGGAGGCCGCGTACGGCCTCACGCTCGACCTCACGCTGAAGGCGGCCGCGATGGAGTCGATCTGCGGCCAGCACGAGGCCGCGAGCGAGCGGCTCGCCCGCGGCCTCGTGCACGCCCGCACCCGCGCGGACCGGGCGGCGCTCCGGCGGGCGAAGGTGAACACGGAGATCCTGCGGAACGACCTGCTCGCCGCGCTCGACGAGGGGCTGCTCGCCCTCGAGGTCTACGGGATCCGGCTCCCGCGCTTCCCCGAGCGCGAGGAGCTCGACCGCGAGATCGCGGCCACCGCCGAGCTCCTCGGCGACAGGCCGATCGAGTCGCTCGCCGACCTCCCGCCCCTCGAGGATCCCGAGATCGCGGCCCTGCAAGGCCTGCTCGAGGACCTGCTGACGCCGAGCTACTACCTCGTCACGAACAACTGCGGCATCTTCGCGATGAAGCTCGTGCAGAACACCCTGAAGCACGGGGTCTCGACGAGCTCGATCTCCGCGTTCCTCTACGCCGGGATCCTCCTCTGCGCCGGGATCGACATCGACCGGGGCTACCGGTTCGGCCGGGTGGGGGTGAAGCTCGGGGAGCGGCTCTCGGACCGGAGGGCGGCGCCGCTGCTCTGCAACCGGTGGGGCGCGCTCATCCAGCACTGGAAGGAGGGCTACGCGACGTGCAAGGAGAGCCTGCTCCGGGGCGTGCACGAGGGGCTGGAGACGGGGCAGCACCTCGCGGCCTTCCTCAACGCGATGAACGCCAGCACGAACAGCCTGCTGCGCGGCCTGCGCGTCGACGACATCCTGGCCGAGGCGCGCTCCTTCATGCCCCTCTGCAAGCTCGACCGGTTCAACACGACCACGTGGATGATCCGCGCCGTCGGCCAGATCTGTCATAACCTCACGACGCCGACCCGCGCGCCGCACCGCCTCCAGGGGGACTGGCTCGATCTCGACGCCGTGATCGCCGAGGCGCGGCGCACCGAGTCGCGGGCGACGCTGTTCTTCGCCGAGTTCTACGCCACCTTCATGGGCGCCTTCACGGGAGAGCACGCGCGCGCCGCGGACCTCGCGCTCGGCGCCGTCCCGGGCTCGCTCGGCATCGCGAGCTGGCAGGGCACGCCGGCCTATCATTTCTACGCGGGCGTCTGCCTGACGCAGGCGTCGGGCGAGGCCCAGGCGGGCGCGGCGAGGCGTTACCTGGCGCGGGCGCGCGAGCTCCTGGACAAGCTGCGGCGGTGGTCCGAGGTGTACCCGGGCAACCTCGGTCACCGGAGCCTCCTGCTCGCGGCCGAGATCCTCCAGGCGACCGGCGACTCGGGCGCGGGCGATCTCTACGACGAGGGCATCGCCGCGGCCCGGCAGGGGCGGTTCGTGCACGACGAGGCGCTCGGCAACGAGCTCTGCGCGCGCTACTACCTCGGCCGGGGGAAGATCACGATCGCCCGCGCCTACATGGCGGAGGCGCACCGGCTCTACGCGCGCTGGGGGGCCACGGAGGTGATGCGGCGCCTCGCGCGCAGCCACCCGGAGCTGCTCGCGCACGGCGCGCCGCTCGACGAGGCGCCCGGGCAGGAGGGCGAGCGTGCGGCGGACGCCGACGGGCGCGGCGCTCCCCGGGGGACGGAGGTCGACCGGAGCTCCGTGCTCAAGGCGTCGCAGGCGATCTCCGGGGAGATCATGCTCCCGCGGCTGCTCGAGAAGCTGCTCCGGATCATCCTCGAGAACGCCGGCGCGACGCGGGGCGCCCTGATCCTGAAGGAGGAGTCGCGGCTCGTCGTCGAGGCCGAGCGCGACGTGCGCACGGAGAGCGCGATCGTGCTCCGCTCGCTCCCGCTCGAGGCACGGGGCGACCTGCCCGCGAGCGTGATCCAGTACGCGGCGAGGACGGGGGAGAGCGTGCTCGCCGGGGACGCGGCGGAGGACGAGCGGTTCGCCGGCGATCCCTACCTCGCGGCGCGCGCGCCGCGATCGATCCTGGCCGCGCCGATCCTGCATTATGGCCGCGTCGCCGGGGTGATTTACCTGGAGAACAGCCTCGCGGCGTCGGCCTTCACCCCGCAGCGGGTCGAGGTGATCGGGCTGCTCTCGTCGCAGGCCGCCATCTCGATCGAGAACGCGTTCCTCTACAGCCGGCTGGAGGAGAAGGTCGCCGAGCGGACGGCGGAGCTCCGGGCGGCGCACGAGGAGATCGTCGCGCTGCACGCCGCGCAGCAGCGCCGGCAGGAGCTCGACCTCCAGGAGAAGGCCGCGCTGATCGCGCGGCAGCGGGAGGTGATCCAGGCGCTCTCGACGCCGATCCTCGAGGTGTGGGACGGCGTGCTGGCGATCCCGGTGATCGGGGCGCTCGACGACGCGCGCGCGGACGAGATCATGAAGGGCCTGCTCGAGCGGATCGTCCACCGGCGCGCGCCGTACGCGCTCGTCGACCTGACCGGCGTGGAGGCGCTGGACGAGCGCACGGCGGGTTGTGTCGTGCGCATCGTGCGCTCCGCGGAGCTCCTCGGGGCCAAGGGCATCATCACGGGCATCGGGCCGGCCGTCGCCCAGACGATGGCGTCGCTCGGCGTCGAGATGATGGGCATCACGGTGCGCGCCAACCTGCGCGATGGGCTCCGGGTGTGCATGGACGGCCTCGCGAAGAGGCGCGCGCCGCGGCCGGGGCGGAGGCCGAGGCCGTGAGCGCGCCGCAGCGCCGTAGCGCCGTAGAGCCGCGGAGCCGCAGCGCCGCAGCGCCGTAGAGCCCCGGCGGTCGTGTTCACCGGAGAGCGCTTCCAGGAAGGCGCGAAGATCATCGTCATTCCCGCCTTGCTGTTCCAATCCGACCTTCCCTCGAGGCTCCTGCGCCGGCGCGTGAACACGGGCGAAGCGGACCGCTCACGTTGCATCGGCCGCGCGGCGAGCCCATGCTCGATAAGACATGTCGGCTGACCTGCGACAGCGGTGACACGCGCGCTGGCGCCGACGCACGGCGGCGCGCAGGCGCCTGTCATGAGAGGGGGCGGAGCATGCTACTGCGATCGACGTTCGTCGTTTCTTCGGCGTTCTCGGCGTTGTCGGAGTGCGGCACCGTGCGGCCGCTCAACATCAAGACGAGCCTCTATGTCACGAATCGGCTCGCTCCGGCGCGATCCGGCGTCGTGACGAACGACACCACGGATGTCCAGGTCCGGATCGAGTATGTCCTGGCCTACCGCCGCTGCGCTGGCCCGTGAGCTCGGATCGAGGCGGGGTCCGGCCCGGCGCTGCGGGCGGGCCCCGGCGGGTGACGAGCGCGCGGGCGCGGTCGTCACCCACGTTCGGTCGTGGTGGAGGGCTCGCCGGCTGGGCGGCCCTCGTCCGGGTCGCCCTCAGCGGCTGAGGGCTTCGATCATCCTCTCGCCATAGCGCGGCCCGAGCGTGCGCTGGCCCGGGTGATTGAGCAGTCGATATCGACCCCCGCGGCCGTCGCAACAGCCCAAATCGCACGAGAACACCGAGAGAACGAGGCTAGAAGGCGCTGGTGTTTCCGCCCGCCGGCCTGATACGCTGACGGCATGAATGGCCTGTCCACCCTGCTGATCGTCGTGTTCAGCGTCCTCGTTCCGCTCGGGATCACCGCGGTGATCGTCTGGGTGGTCTGGAAGAAGGTCCTCGGCCCGCTCAACGCGCAGCAGCAGGAGCAGCGGCGGCTCCTCCAGATGGGCGTGTCCTGCCCTGCGCGCGTGCTCCAGTACCAGGAGACCGGCATGCGGGTATCCCAGGGGGGCCAGGACTCCTACAGCCTCAAGCTGCTCCTCGAGGTGATGCCGCCGGGCATGCCCCCCTATCAGGCCGAGACGGTCGCGCTCGTGTCGGTGCTGGCGTCCTCGCGCATCCAGCCGGGGTGCATCGTCACGGCGCGCTACGACCCGGCCAACCCGCGCCGCGTCGCCATGGAGGCCGCCTATCCGCCCGGGCAGGGGCCGGCCGCCGCCGCCCCGCTCGGAGCGTACCCCCCGCCGCCCGTCCCCTACGGCCAGGCGCCCGGGGCCCCGCCTGGCGCGTACGGCATGCCCGCCGGCGCCCCGCCCGGCGCCTACGGCGTGCCCGCCGGCGCCCCGCCTGGCGCGTTCGGCATGCCCGCCGGCGCCCCGCCTGGCGCGTACGGCGTGCCCGCCGGCGCCCCACCCGGCGCGTACGGCATGCCCGCCGGCGCCCCGCCTGGCGCTTATGGCGCGCCTGCCGGGGCTTACGCCGCGCCTGCCGGGGCTTACGCCGCGCCGCCGCCGCCCGGCGCCTACGGCGCGCCCGCCGGCGCGTACGGCGCGCCGCCGGGGGCCCCGCCCGGCGCGTACGGCATGCCCGCCGGCGCGTACGGCGCGCCGCCTGGCGCCCCGGGCGCCGTGCCAGGTGCGTACGGCGCGCCGCCTGGCGCCCCGAACCCCTTTGGCGGCGGCGCTGCAGGTCCTCCTGGCGGGACGCCTGGCCCCTTCGGACCTGGCGGCAGCGGCTCGCACGGCGCCTGAACGATACCGGCCCTGGCGCGGCCTCGGCCATCCCGACTCATCCTCTCGATTCCGTTCGATTCCGTCTTTCTCCGCCCCCGCGTCTCCGCGCCTCGGCGATGGAACGTGACACTCACGGCCGTCGCAGCGGGCGAGGCGAGGGGACGCCCCGCCGTGCGACACGAGGCTCGGGCGGCGCCGCCGTCATGCCCTCATGCTTTCACGCCACCACGCAGCCCGCCGACCAGCCCTGCATCGGCACGATGGCCTTGATCTCCCCGGATTCGCCGAAGATCAGGAGCCGCGCGACGATGGCCTGGTTGCCCTGGCCGCAGAGGGGCAGGAGCGCGAGCCGGAGCGCCGGGCCGCCGCTTCCCCCGAACTTGAGGGCGAGCAGTTGCTTCTCATCACACGTCTCCAGGAGCTCCACGTCCGCTTCCAGCTGGAGCGACGCCATGCGCGTGCAGGCCTTGGGCTCGCCGAAGCTGTCGATGCTGCAGCGGTTCGGATCCAGCGAGAGCCGGACCCGGGAGGCTCCCTGTTCGCCGATCGTGACGATCTGGATCTGGTGCGCCGCGAGCCCTCCCTGAAGGGGGATAGGCTCCACGAGATAGCCTGTTTCCAGCCGCAGATGCTTGATTTTCATCGATTCCCCCGCCGCGCGGCGTGCGCGCGCCGCGACCACCCCGCGCCGCCGCCGCGCCGCCGCGCTCTCCGGCAGGGTGAGCACCGGCCGTGCCGGCGCGCGCGTGCACGGAGATCGCAGCCTCAGGCCCGGGCCACGCCGCCGGCGCTCCCGACGCCGCCGGCGCTCCCGACGGCGCCGCGCCGCCGCCGGACGACGCCGCGCCGCCAGCCCGCCGGGCTTCAGACGAGCCCGATCTTGTAGGTGTCGAGCAGCGCCGCCACCAGCGCGGCGTGCGCCGGATCCGCCAGCGAGCCGAGCTGCGTCACCTCAAGGTCCGCAGCGCTGCGCTCGAACAGGGCGGCGGCGACGCGGCTCGGGTCGTGCCGCGCGGCGAACGTGATGCCGTCGGGCCGCTTCGGGTGGTCGTGGATCGCGAGCGCCCAAAGGTGCGCGGCGCCGTACGACTCCCCCGAGGTCAGGCGGGCGTCGGCCCCCACGCGCGCGAGCCCCGCGCCCGCGAGGTTCACGAGCCGGAGCGGCCGCCGCGGCGCGATGCGCGCGAGCCCGCGCGCGGCGAGCTCGCCCTGCTCCACGAAGCGCGCGCCCGTGGCGGCGCCGAACACCTCGATGAAGGCGCAGCGCTCGTCCTTGCCGGCATACAGCACCCCGAACTCGCCGGCCGGCGCGTCGAAGCGGTTGTCCCCCGAGCGCCCGAAATACAGCGGCTCGCGCCCGAGCCGGTGAATCCTGTACCAGCAGACACGAAAGAGGGTGATGGGCAGCGGCCGTGCCGCGAAGTCAAGGGGCGGGTCCGGGTGAGGACCAAGCGTTGTCTTCATGTGGATTCTGCCCGGTACGAACGAGAGGCAAGAGGGAGGGCGCGCCCGATGTCCGGCTCACCCTCCGGGCGCGCTCACGCCGCCCCGTGCTCGCCGAACGTGCGCGCGGCGAGCCGCACCGCCTCGAGGTCGCCGCGGCGGAGCCGATCGAGCGGCCGGTCGCCGCCCAGGCGGCAATTGCCGGCGAGGAAGAAGCGGAGCTTGGCCAGCGGGGGGTGCTCCGCGAGCAAAGCCAGGATCTCTTCCAGCCCGGGCAACACGCCCTCACCCGCGAACTGCCATGCTGGATAAAGGTGGCCGCGATGGCCGATGTCCACGGCCAGGAGCCCTCCGGCAGCGCGCCTCCTGTCGACGGCCTCGCGCGAGAGCTGGAGCACCTCGCCGACCTCCTCGGCCGTGAGCGTCCCCCCCTCGGCGGCGAGCAGCGCGTCTCTGGCCTGGAGGCCGCGGAGGCGGGCCGGCGTGAGCGGGTCCGCCGCGGAGAACAGGCCGACGGCGCTCGGCTGCGAGAGCGCCGTCACCAGGGCGTCCGCGTTGCTCGGCGAGGCGACGACCTCGCCAAGCTCGCTCTGGTCGAGCCGCTCCGCGATCTGGGTGAGCGCGTCGATGCCGCGCGTCAGGAACGCGACCCGGAGCGGCTCACCGTCGAATTCATGGAGTCGTTCGGCAATTTCCGCCAGCGCGCTGGAGTTCCGGTCCTTTGCCATGGCGACGACGGGGGACATTGCTTCGCGCGCGCGGCTTCGTCAACCAGGCGCACGCCGCCCTACCACGTCATTCCGACCCCGCTGAACGGAACGTCAGTGACCGCGGCATTCGCTGAATCGTCCGAGTCGTTCTTCTTCGGTGAGCTCACCGGCTCCGGGCTTTGCCAGGGTCTCGGGGTGGCGGGCTCAGAGCCCGACCTTCTTCATCATCGCGCTCGTGATGGACTGGCGCACGCTCCCGAGCTCCGCCCACGGATCGTCGCGGGCCGCGATCCGCCGCGGCACGGTCTCGATGGTGAAGGCGGCCGGATCGAGCGGCGCGTCGAGCTCGTCCCACGCGATCGGCGTCGCGACGGCCGCGCCGGGGCGCGCCCGCGTCGAGTAGGGCGCGACCGCGGTCGCCCCGCGCCCGTTGCGCAGGTAGTCGATGAAGACCTTGCCGGTGCGCTTCGCCTTCGAGAGCGTCGCGATGTACCGCGCCGGATCGTAGCGCACGAGCGCGTCGGCGACGGCCTTCGTGAACGGCTTCACCTCGTCCCAGCCCCGCTGCGCCTGGATCGGGACGACGACGTGGAGCCCTTTTCCGCCGGTCGTCTTGACGAAGCTCCTGAGCCCCAGCGTCTCGAGCAGGTGCCGCACCGTCCTCGCGGCCTCCGCCACGCGCTCCCACGGCAGGTCCGGCGCGGGATCGAGGTCGAAGACCATCCGGTCGGGCTGCTCGATCCGGTCCGCGCGGCTGCCCCAGATGTGCATCTCGAGCGCCCCCATCTGCACGAGCGACACGAGCCCTTCCGCGTTCTGCACGTAAAGGTAGGTCCGTTTCCCGTCGTCCTCCTCGACGATCGTGCGCCGGATGGCCTCGGACAGCCCCTCTGCCTCGTGCCGCTGGAAGAAGCACGGTTTGCCCTGGCCCTCGGGGCAGCGGACCAGCGTGAGCAGCCGATCTGCGACGTGGGGCAGCATGCGGTCGGCGACCTCCGCGTAGTACTGGGCGAGCGCCAGCTTCGTGATCCCCTGTCCCGGATAGAGCACCTTGTCCGGGTTCGTCAGGCGCGCGCCGGCGACCTCGACCTTCTCTGCGCCGCCGCGCCGGCCCGCGCGCGGCGCCTTGCCGGTCGCCGCGCCGTCGGCCTTGCCCTTGGCAGCGCCGTCGGCCTTGCCCTTGGCAGCGCCGTCGGTCTTGCCCTTGGCAGCGCCGCCGGCTGCCTTGTTCGCCGCGCCGGCCGCCTTGCCCGGCGGCGGCTGCTCGCGCTCGACGCCGACCGACTCCGGGGTGCGGTCCTCGCGGAGCCCTTCGAACGACGGGTGTCGCAGCCGCCCGTCGCGCGTCCACGCCGAGAAGTGGACCTCCGCGACGAGCTTCGGCTCGACCCAGTGCACGTCGCGCATGCGGGGCGCCCCCTGGAAGGCGGGCTGCGCGCGCTCGATCTGCTCGAGGCGGCGGCGCAGCGTCATCAGCGTCTTGCTCGTGAACCCGGTCCCCACCTTGCCGGCGTAGGCGAGCTTGCCGGACGTGTAGACGCCCACGAGGATCGCCCCGAGCCCGAGGCGGGCGCCGGTCGGCTCGGTGAAGCCCACGATCACGAACTCCTGTCGACGGCCGCACTTCACCTTGAGCCAGCTGTCGCCGCGCCCGCTCCGATACGGCGCGTCGGGCCGCTTCGCGATCACGCCCTCGACCCCGAGCTTGCACGCGTGCTGGAAGACGGCGGCGCCGTCCTCCTCGATGTGCTCGGTGTACCGCAGGCTCCCTTCCTCCGGGACCCCGGCGAGCAGCGCCTCGAGCGCCCGCTTGCGGGTGAGCTGCGTGCACCCGCGGAGATCGCGGCCGTCCAGATGGAGCAGGTCGAACACGAAGTACATGAGGCGCCCGTCGCGCCCGCCTTGCCCTTCGCCGAGCGCGTTCTGCAGGGCCTGGAAGTCGGTCACCCCGTCCGGCCCGACGATGACGATCTCGCCGTCCAGCACCGCGTCCCGGGCGGGCAGCCGGGCGAGGTCGTCGCGCACGCTTGCGAACCGCTCGGTCCAGTCCTGCCCGCGCCGGGTGAGCAGCGTGGCGCGCCCGCCGCGGAGCTTGGCGAGCATCCGGTAGCCGTCGAACTTCACCTCGTAGAGCCACCCGGCGCCCGCCGGCGGCCCGGTGACCAGCGTCGCCAGCTGGGGCTCGACCTCCTGCGGGAACGGGCCTTTCTTCGCGCCCGCGAGCGTATCCGCGAAGGCCAGCCCCCGGCGCGCCTCCGTCGCGGCGCCGTCCCCGTCCACCTGCGCCGCCGCGGCAGGCGAGCGCTGCCCGTCCACCTTCGCCGCGGCCGCCGCGCCGCGCCCCCTTCGCGACGTCAGGGTTGCGGGCCGTTCTTCCTGGATGCGTCGCGCCGCGCCTCGCGCTTGCCTTTGTCCGATCATGGTCGCGCCACCACCTTTTTGCGGTGGAAATGCAAGCGCGATACCGGAATGCCCCCTCCACACCCCGGCGTTTTTCCTCGCGATCTCGGCCGGAAACACCTGCTGAGTCCGGCATGGGCGCCTCAATCGAGGCGATCTGCCACGCTCGTCCCCCGGGCGCCGGGTGAACCTCCCCCAGGCCGCGCGCGGCTGAGCACCTCTGCTACATGCGTCACAGAGCGGCGGTCACCCGCACAGGAGACGGGCCCAGATCGGCGTTTTCGGCGCGCAAGCGCACTCCTGTGCGCTGAGCACCGAAAACGTCGAGATGGGCCCGTATCCGAAGCGGGTGACCGCCGCTCAGAGCGCGGTCCAGCGGCGGACCAGATCCGGCACGGCCGTCTCCGCCATGCGGGTCAGGTGCCTCACGTGGTCGGGCTTCTGGGTGCCCGCATAACCGCGGACGTGGAGCGCCCCCTTGTGCGCCTCGGAGAGCGGGACGAACCGGGGCGGGCTCGCCGCGCCCGCCGTCCCGGCCAGCCCCTGGATCGCCTGCGGATCGGCGACGTTGCCGGTCGAGAGGCGCTGCGCGCCCGCGAGCTTGAGCAGGGCGTCCGTGCTCTCGTGGGTTCCGGCGTAATCGCCCACGGGGGTGATCTCCGAGTGGGTGATCGAGAGGAGCTTCTTGCCGCTGGCCGCCTGCTCGGCGAAGCGCGTGAAGGGCTTGAGGCGCTCCATGTCCAGGCTGTGGTCGAGCGGCATGTAGCCGGTATGGATGCCGTCGAGCAGGAGCACGGCGTCCACGGTGTCCGCGAACCCGGGCTGGTTCAGGAGCCCGCGCACCGCGCCGTACCCTGCGCTGAACGCCGAGAGCGCGACGCGCCGGAGCCGGGCGTCGCGGAGCCCGCGGGCCGAGAGCGCGGCCTGCGTCTTCGCGAGCAGCGCCGGGAGGTACGAGCGGATCGAGAAGCGGGTCTCGTAGGCGGCCGAGCTGATGCCCATGTTGATGATCATCACGACCGCGTTGAGGCCGGCGCGCTCGAACCCCGCCGAGACAACGTCGTTGACGCCGTGGAAGTGGATCACCAGATCATAGGCCCCGTCCGCCGAGGAGAAGGAGGAGGGCAAGACGATGATCCCGTCCGGGATCGGGATCACGCGGCTCCGGTCGAGCGTCGCGTCCGCGCGGTCCGCCGCGTCGATGCGCGCGATGGCCGGCGCCGCCGCCTCCACCTTCGCCGGCGAGGGCGACGCCGCTGCCGCCTTCGCCTGCACCGGCGCGGCCGTCACCGCCGCTCGCAACGCGGCCGCCGTGGCGGGTTGCATCGCCGAGCTCGTGGGAAGGTCGAATCCTGCCGCACCCAGCTGCATGGATACAGCAGCGCTCAGCAGCAGACCGAGGCCGGCGCTCACCCCCGCACCGAGCGCGATCAGTCGCCCCGTGGAGCGCCGCGTCGGAGCCGCCATGACCGGAGCCGCCTCCGCGATCGGCATCGCGATCGGCGCGAGAGACGGGACCGGCTCGGGCGCACGGCGGAAAATTAAAGTAGGCTCGTTGTCGTCATCGTAGGGCAGCTGAGCCTCCGCGCTGGGGGGGGTGGCGGGGAACATGCCGCCCATCAAGCGAGCAGTGTGCCAAACATCCCAGACGCCGGCTCGACGAAATTCCCCAAGGTAATCTCGCATCGAGGGTCGTCAAGGCACCTCGACAGGGTCGGACGTGGTCCAGGGCGTTGGGTCATGGGTTCCTCAGGGAATCACCTTACTTGGCCATGACACCTACATTGTCTCTGCCTTGCAGATCCTTGCTGCATCAACCACTTCGCGGCGCCTGGCAGACGACGACTGTCTTCGTCATCGGGCCCACATAAAATGACGCAACCCGGCGAGCTCTTGTGGATGTCTGGTCGCGCCGCGTCATTCTCCCTGGTTGCGGGAGGTGGGGAGTCGCGACAGGGGACGTGACGGCGAGCGCCCTTCGTCGCACTCGCGTTGTCCTACCGCCTGTCGCGTCGTCACATCACCTGTCGAGCGGCGCCCGCACGTCTCCTGTCGACCGGGGACAGCCGCGCAGACTGGCCACCACCCGTCCGCGCGGCCGAGGCCTGCGCTGCGCGCGCCCGGCGGCGCCTCTCGACGGGCCGCCCGGCCAGCCGTCGTGGACGCGGGGCCGCCCGGCCAGCCGTCGTGGACGCGCGCCCGCCGGGCGCTTCTGGAAAGGCGGGGCGGCGCACGTGGAGCTTGACAGCGAGGGGCACCTCTTGATCTCCTCGCCCTCCCTCCTACCATCACGGTCTGCCCATGAGCACGTTCCCCCACGTCTACGAGGACAACACCCAGAGCATCGGCCGCACGCCGCTCGTCCGGCTCCGCCGCGTGATCGACGGCGCGCCCGCCACCGTGCTGGCGAAGATCGAGGGCCGCAACCCCGCCTACTCGGTCAAGTGCCGCATCGGCGCGGCCATGGTCTGGGACGCCGAGAAGCGCGGCGTGCTCGGCCCGGGCAAGGCGATCGTCGAGGCGACCAGCGGCAACACCGGCATCGCGCTCGCCTTCGCCGCCGCCTCGCGCGGCATCGAGTGCGTGCTCAGCATGCCCGAGACGATGAGCATGGAGCGGCGCAAGGTGCTCGTGGCCCTCGGGGCGAAGCTCCTGCTCACGCCGGGCCCCCAGGGCATGAACGGCGCCATCGCCAGGGCCGAGGCGCTCGCCGCCTCCGATCCCGGCCGCTACGTCATGATGCGGCAGTTCGAGAACCCCGCGAACCCCGCCATCCACGAGACCACCACCGGCCCCGAGATCTGGGAGGACACCGGCGGCAACGTCGACGTCTTCGTCTCCGGCGTCGGCACCGGCGGCACGCTCACCGGCGTCAGCCGCTACGTCGAGCGCACCCGGGGCCGGCCCCTCCACTCCGTCGCCGTCGAGCCGGTCCACTCGCCGGTCATCTCGCAGACGCTCGCCGGCCAGCAGCTCACCCCGTCGCCGCACAAGATCCAGGGCATCGGCGCGGGCTTCGTCCCCAAGAACCTCGATCTCTCGTTCGTCGACCAGGTGGAGACGGTCTCGAACGACGAGTCGATCGGCATGTCGCGGCGCCTCGCCCGCGAGGAGGGCATCCTCTGCGGCGTGTCCTGCGGCGCGGCGGTGGTCGCCGCGAGCCGGCTCGCGCGCGACCCCAAGTGGGCCGGCAAGACCATCGTCGTCGTCCTCCCGGACGCCGGCGAGCGGTACCTCTCCGGACCCCTGTTCGAGGGCATGTTCGCCGAGGTCGAGGCCATGAAGGCCTCGTGAGGTCGACGTGAGCGAGAAGTGCGACGCCGTCGCCCCGTCCGGCGAGCTGCACGGGGTGGTCGAGGAGCTCATCGCGGGGTACCGGGAAGACCCGCGCGCGCAGCACATCAACAAGCGCTTCACCCCCTCGCGCAAGGAGATCACCGAGATCATCGATCTCCTCCTCCAGATCTTCTACCCGGGCTACCACGGCCGGCAGGACCTCTCGGACGAGGACCTGCTCTACCACGTGGGCACGCTGGTCTCGACGCTGCGGCAGAAGCTGGAGCGCCAGATCGAGCGCTGCCTGTGCTTCCAGGACGAGACCCAGGACGCCCGGTCCATCGACATCCCGAAGTGCCGGCAGCGCGGCTACGACGTGGCGCGGGTGTTCGTGAACCGGCTGCCGGCCGTCCGCCGGCGCCTCCTGCTCGACGTGCAGGCGGCCTACGACGGCGACCCCGCGGCGTCCTCCATGGACGAGATCATCCTCGCCTATCCGGGCCTGCTCGCCGTGACGGTGTACCGGGTGGCGCACGAGCTCTACCTGCTCGGCGTGCCGCTCATGCCCCGGATCATGAGCGAGTGGGCGCACACGAGGACGGGCGCCGACATCCACCCGGGCGCCAACATCGGCGACAGCTTCTTCATCGACCACGCGACCGGCGTCGTCATCGGCGAGACGTCCGACATCGGCTCGCACGTCAAGCTCTACCAGGGCGTGACGCTCGGCGCGCTCTCGCTGCCCCAGCACTCGCGCGGCGCGCGCGGCCTGAAGCGCCACCCCACCGTGGAGGATCACGTCACCGTCTACGCGAACGCCACGGTGCTCGGCGGCAAGACCGTGCTGGGCGAGGGGAGCGTGGTGGGCGGCTCCGTGTTCCTGACGAAGAGCGTCGCCGGCGGCCAGCGCGTGGCGAACGAGCCGCCGCGCCTCCGCGTCGCCTCGCCGTCCACGATCCCGCCCGGTATCCACGGGCTGGATCCGGGCATCCTCGACTTCGATATTTGACTCGGCCCCTCCCACGCCGGGCCTGCTCGGCGCGCTCCCTGGCTCCAGAGGGGCCCGGGCGCTGCCTGCTCATCGATCGGAGTGGCCGAGGGAGCGGTCCGGGGAGATGTGGTCGCGGATCGCCTGCTTGAGCTCCTTGGGCTCGGGGAAGCGCTCGGCCGCGGCGCGCGAGAAGAGCGGGGCGCCGTCGAGCGCGACGTCGAAGACGCCGCTCGATCCGGGCGACAGGAGCACGTCGATCTCCTCGGGGAAGGTCGTGAGCAGCTCCTGCGCGATCCAGGCCGCGCGGGTGAGCCAGCGGCACTTGGGGCAATACCGGATGGTGACGAGCGGCCGCGCGAAGGCAGGGACGGTGTCCATGAAGGGAGGCTAGCGCAGCCGCGCGGGGGAGGGACGATGTCCATCACGCGGCCGCGCGCGCGGCGAAGGCTCAGACGAGGAACGCGCGCGCGAGCCCGAGGAAGATGAAGAAGCCCATGCTGTCCGTGGTGAACGTGAGCAGCACGCTCGCCCCCTGGGCCGGATCGCGGCCCAGGCGGTGGAGCACGAGCGGCACGGCGCAGCCGACCATCGCCGCGACCACGAGGTTGAGCAGGATGGCCGCGGCCATCACCAGGCCGAGCGGCACGCTGCCGTAGAGCGCGACGGCGCAGAGCCCCACGACCGTGCCCCAGACGGCGCCGTTCATCAGGCTCACGACGAGCTCCTTCTGGACGAGGTGACGCGTGTTCGCCCGCGTGATCCGGTCGAGCGCGAGGCCGCGGATGAGGAGCGCCACCGTCTGGTTGCCGGTGTTGCCGCCGATGCTGGCCACGATCGGCATGAGCGTGGCCAGCGCGACGATCTCCTGGATCGTGCCCTCGAACAGCCCGATCACCCGCGAGGCGACGAACGCGGTGAGCAGGTTGATGGAGAGCCAGAGCCACCGATTCCTCGCGCTCGTCCACGGGGGCGCGAAATAGTCCTCCTCGCCCGAGAGGCCGGCGCGCCGCAGCGCCTCGCTCTGGGCCTCGCGCCGCAGGAAGTCCATCACCACGTCGACGGTCAGCCGCCCGAGCAGCTTGCCGCGCTCGTCCACGACCGGCGCGGCGATGAGGTCGTAACGCTCGAACGCCCGGGCGGCGTCGCTGGCGCGCTCGCGCGGCGTGAAGCTCAGGACGTCGGTGGACATCACCGCGCTCACGGGCGCGCTCGGGGGGCGGAGCAAGAGGTCCTTGAGCGAGAGCGCGCCGCGGAGCACGTTGCGCGCGTCGACCACGAAGAGCGTCTCGGTGTGCGGCGGCAGCTCGGCCCGCCGGCGCAGGTCCTCGAGCGCGGCCCCGAGATCCCAGGCGTCGCGGACGCTCACGCACTCGGGGCTCATCAGGTGGCCCACCGAGTCGTCCGGGTAGGCGATGGTCGACCGGAACACCGACTGCTCGCGGGCGTCCAGCGATCGGTACACCTCGGCGACGACCTCCGGCTCGATCGACTCGCTCACGTAGGCCAGATCGTCCGGATCGAGCTGGGCGAGCAGCGCGACCAGGCGCGGGCGCTCCGTCGCCGCCACGAGCGACTCGCGGACCGAGCTCGACGCCTCGAGCAGGACCTGCGCGCCGTGGTGCGGCTCGAGCTCCGCCCAGACGACGAGGCGGTCCGCCGGGGGGAGCACCTCGATGATGTGGGTGAGATCCGCCGGGTGCAGATCCCGGATCTTCTTGTGCAGTAAGGCGAGATTTTGGCGGTGGACCAGCGACTCGATGAGCTCCTTGTTCTTGCTCTCCTGCTTGTGGGTCAGGGCCTCGATGATCCGTTGCTTCTCGAGCAGGGTAGTCACCAGGTTCAGGCTCTCTCCTAGTTTCTCCTGGGACCTGGACGTGCTCATGGAGGCTCCGGGCGCCGGGCGCGCGCCGCCGAGCATAACCCGCCGCGCGGGTCGCGCGAGCGCGCGGCGCGCTCGCCGTATTGACCGGACCCCACGGCTCATGGTTCTGTCGGCGCGATGAAGCGCGCCTTCGATTTGTGCGTGGTTGGCCTCTCGCTCGCGGCGGCAGCCTGCGGGCCGGGCCTGGATCCCGAGGTGGTGGTGCACGCGCCCCGGCCGACCGCCTCGACGGCGGCGACCGCGGCGCAGAGCAGCGGCGGGTGTCCGCCCATCGGCCACACCGAGCCCCTCGTCGTCGACTGGCTCGCGACCCGCCGCTCCGATCTCGGCCTCGTCATGAAGGAGGGCGTCGCGGTCGTCTCCTACGACTGCTCGACGCTGAAGCTCCTCACGCAATGTCGGCTTTCAGGCTCCTACTCCTACGCCAGCGTCGCCCAGAAAGACTCCGTGATTCAGCTCACAAACCCTGCGGAGCTGCAGGCGAATGTCCCGTTCGGCGCCGCGGCGCTGAGCAGCGCCGTCGACCGCGGGGGCGCGCTCGACGTGGCGCTCGTGCCGTCGGGGAAGCTGACGACGACGGTGGTGGCCGCGTCGCCGCAGGAGCTCGCGGGCAGCTGTGAGGGCGCGACGCACTTCGTGCGCGGCGCGCTGCTCGGCGCGTTCGCGATGGCGCCGGGCGGGCGGGGCACGGCGCGCCCGGCCGACCAGATCTTCGCGGCGGCGAGCGCCGCCGGGGCCTCGGGCCAGGGCGGCACCACGAGCAAGGAGGGGGAGCTCGAGGCCTGCCGGAGCGCGAAGCCGGACGCGCAGGCGCCCGTGGAGCGGTGTCAGGCGCCGCTGCGGCTGGAGCTCGTCCCGCTGACCGCGCAGCGGCCGGCGCAGGCCGAGGCGGCGCCGGCGGCGCCGGCCGAGGAGGAGAGCCTGAAGCTGTCGAGCCCGTGCCCGCACGGGACGGTCCTGAGCGGCGGGAAGTGCTCCTCCCCGGCGCTCGCGCCGGCGCAGCTCTGCAGCCCGGACGACTCGCGGGCGTGCGCCGCGCAGTGCGGCAAGGGCGATGTCGGCAGCTGCTACCACCTCGGGTATCACTACCTCAGCGGCAAGGACCTGCCGCGCGACGACGCGAGGGCGGCGGCGCTGTTCGAGAAGGCCTGCGACGCGGGGGTCGCGCTCTCGTGTTACGCGCGGGCGAAGCTGCTCATGCGCGACATGGCGAGCAACAAGGCGGCTGCGGACGCCGCGGGGCGGGCGAAGCTGCGAGAGCTCTCCGACAAGGCGTGCGCGCTCGGCGACGGGTGGTCGTGCGCGAGCGTGGCGGAGTGGTACCTCCGGGAGGGCCCGCAGGCGGTCTTCCCGAAGGATCCGGCGCGCGCGGTCGCGCTGCTCCGGCGCGGCTGCGATCTCGGCCAGGGGCCGAGCTGCAGCGCGCTCGGCGACATGCTGGTCGAGGGGAAGCTCACCGCGAAGGACGTCCCGGCGGCCGTGGGCGTGCTCCAGCGCGCCTGCGAGGGCGGGCTCGCGGAGGACTGCGTGGCGCTCGGCGACATCCTCCGCAAGGGGCAGGGCGCGCCGAAGGACGGGGTGAAGGCGATCGCGGCGTACCGGCGCGGCTGCAGCCTGGGCGACATGCGCGCCTGCAACGCGGCGGGCTCGGTCTACGCGGAGGGCGACGGCGTCCCGAAGGACGTCGCCAAAGCGTACTCGTTCTTCGAGAAGGGGTGTCCGGACAAGGGCTTCGGCGCCGAGGCGTGCATGAGCCTCGCCGGGATGTACGAGAAGGGGACCGGCATCCCGAAGGACATGGCGCGCGCCGCGGCGCTCTACGAGCGGGTCTGTGGCACGGGCGGCTGCCTGCGCGCCGCGGAGATCTGGCAGCGCGGCGACGGGGTGCCGGCCGATCCGGCGCGCGCGTTCTCGCTCTACGAGAAGGCCTGCGTGCAGTGGAGCGAGAAGAAGGCGTGCGACGCGTTCGGCCCGCTCCTGGAGGGCAAGGACAAGGAGCGGGCGCGGGCCTTCTACGCGGAGCAGTGCGCGCGGACGCACGACAAGGCGGCGTGCGCGAGCCAGAAGCGGCTCGGCGGCGCGGGCAAATAAGCAGAGCGGCCCCGCGCGCGCCGCCGGCCCTCCGCCGCGACGGCCACGAGCGCGACGGGGTCGAGGCGCGGTCCGGTCTCTCCGCGCCTCCCATGAACAAACCCAATACACTCCTTGATTGAAGTCTCGTGTCGTGCGCGCCGGTCACCCGACCTCGGCGCGGCGGACTGACGTGCTGCGTCGATCACGCCGGCGTCGGTGTGAGGGCTGACGCGCGGCGCGCGGCGACCGATGCGCCGCGACGACTCGGCTCTCGGTCCCATCCGACTGGCCGGCACGAGCCCTCGCTCACTCCATGCTGCCGCTGGACTCGATTGTGATCAATAACAATCGTTGCCAGGGCGAGAGTCAAGGGTTGTCAGGCGCGCTGCTTCCACGTACGCTCTCCTCGTCACGACGAGCTGGGGTGGAGCTGCCGGCGTCCTGGGATCCTGATCGAGATCCCGGTGTGGGGAGGGCGACGATGCAAATGTTCAGAGATCCGTCGGCGCGCGACGACGTAGCGGCCGCGCAGAGGCTCATTTCGTTCGACGTACCGAGGCACCTCGTCCAGTTTTACGAGAGCGACGGCTTCCTGGTCGATCGGGTGACGGCCTTCCTGACGGAGGGGCTGCTGGCGGGGCAGCCGCTCCTCGTCATCGCCACGGGGCCGCACCGCGAGACGTTCGCCGCCGGCCTGACGTCGGCAGGGTTCAACGTGGCCGAGCTCTGCGGCGGCGGCCATGTCACCTTCCTCGACGCGCGGGAGACGCTCTCGACCTTCATGGACGGCGACAGGCCGGATGCCGAGCGGTTCCGGCGCAGCATCGGCGGTACGGTGAGCCAGATCCTGCGCGGCCGCGACGGCGCGCTCGTGCGCGCCTTCGGGGAGATGGTGGACGTCCTGTGGCAGGACGGCAATCCGGACGGCGCGATCCGGCTGGAGGAGCTCTGGAACGAGCTCGCGGACGGCGGCAGGGTCGCGATCCTGTGCGGTTATGCGCTGGGGGGCTTCCACAAGGAGGCGCATGGACGCCAGTTCCAGGACGTGTGCAGCAGGCACGCGCGCGTCATCCCCACCGAGCTCTACATGCAGCTCGACGAGCAGGCTCGCCTGCGCGAGGTGAGCGCGCTCCAGCAGCGCGCGCGCGCGCTGGAGAGCGAGATCGAGTACCGGAAGGAGCTGGAGTGCGCCCTGCGCCAGGCCCTGGAGGAGCGCGAGCGCGCCGAGGCCGAGCGCGGGCGGCTGCTCGCGCTGGAGACGGCGGCGCGCGCGGAGGCGGAGGCGGCGAGCCGGCTGAAGGACGAGTTCCTGGCGGTCCTGTCCCACGAGCTGCGGACGCCGCTCAACGCGATCCTCGGCTGGGCGCACATCGCGAGCGACGCGCCGGCGGACGGGGCGACCGTGCGGCATGCCCTCGAGGTGATCCGCCGGAACGCGGCGGTGCAGCTCCGGGTCATCGACGATCTGCTCGACGTCTCCCGCATCGTGGCCGGCAAGATGGGGATCCACGCCGCCAGCGTGGATCTCGGCGACGTCCTCACCGCCGCGCTCGACAGCGTGCGTCCGGCGGCGGAGGCGAAGGGGATCGCGATCTCGCTGCAGATCGACGAGTCCGCGCGCGTCGCGGCCGGGGACGCCGCGCGGCTCCAGCAGGTCTTCTGGAACCTCCTGTCCAACGCGCTGAAGTTCACGCCGGAGGCGGGGAGGATCGAGGTGCGGCTCGACCGCGCGGGCGGAGAGGCGCGGGTCGTGGTGCGGGACACGGGGCGAGGGATCGCGCCCGAGTTCCTGCCGCACGTCTTCGAGCGCTTCCGCCAGGAGGACACGGGCACGGCGCGCAAGCACGGCGGGCTCGGGCTCGGGCTCGCGGTCGTGAGGTACCTCGTGGAGGCGCACGGGGGGACCGTGGACGCGGAGAGCGCGGGGGAGGGGCGCGGCGCGACGTTCACCGTCACGCTGCCGCTCCGCCCGCCCGAGCCGGGCGCGCCGCGCTCGGCGGCCGTCGAGCGGCCGGCCTCGCTCCAGCACGTGCGCGTGCTGGTCGTCGACGACGACGCCGACACGCGTGAGCTGTTCGCGTACATGCTGGCGCGGGCGGGCGCCGCGACCGAGGGCGCGGCGTCGGTGGAGGAGGCGCTCGCGCGGCTCGCGTCGGAGCGGTTCGACGTGCTGATCAGCGACATCGGCATGCCGGAGCGGGACGGCTACGTGCTGATGGACGCGGTCCGCGGCCACACCGACCCGCGGGTGAGGAGCATCCGCGCGATCGCGGTGACGTCCTATGCGGGGGACTCCCACCGCGCCCGGGCCATCGACGGCGGGTTCGACGAGTACGTCGCGAAGCCGCTGGAGCCGGCGCGCTTCGCGTCGACCATCGCGGAGCTGGTCGCGCGCCCGGCCCGGGACGGGCGGGCCGCCGGCGTCACCTGATCCCGGGAAGGTGCGCTGCGCGGGGCGTCCTGGTAGGGTATCCGCCTCACCAGGAGACCTCGATGAACGTTCCTGTCAACCGACGGTGGCTCCTCGCGTCGCGCCCAGCGGGCGCGGTCGAGGAGCGCCACTTCACCTGGGCTGAAGAGCCTGCGCCCGAGCTCACGGCGGACGGCCAGATCCTGGTCCGGAATCTCTATCTCTCGGTCGATCCGGCCCAGCGCGGCTGGGCGTCGCGGGACACGTACATTCCCGCGGTCCCCCTCGGGGACGTGATGCGGTCGTTCGGCGCCGGGCGGGTCGTCGCGTCGCGGGCGCCGGGCTTCGCGCCGGGGGATCTGGTCCAGGGCATGGTCGGCTGGCAGGACTACGCCGTGCTCGACGCCAGCGGGCCTTCACGTCCGACCCGGATCCCCCCGGGCGTGTCGCTCCCGGTCGCGCTGAGCGCGCTCGGCCTCACCGGGCTGACGGCGTACTTCGGCCTGCTCGACCTCGGGCGCCCCGCGGCGGGAGAGACGGTGGTCGTCTCGGGCGCCGCCGGGGCGACCGGCATGATGGCCGGCCAGATAGCCAAGCTGAAGGGCTGCCGGGTGATCGGCATCGCCGGAGGGCCTGACAAGTGCGCCTTCATCGTCGATCGGCTCGGGTTCGACGCGGCCATCGACTACAAGTCGGAGGACGTCCTCGCCCGCTTCGGGGCGCTCTGCCCGAAGGGGATTAACGTCTACTTCGACAACGTGGGCGGCGAGATCCTCGACGCGGCGCTCGCGCACATCGCGCTCCGGGGCCGCGTGGTGCTGTGCGGCGCGATCTCGACCTACACCGCAGCCGAGCTCCCGCCGGGCCCGCGGAACTACCGCAACCTCATCTTCCAGCGCGCGCGCATGGAGGGGTTCATCGTCCTCGATTACTTCGATCGCGCGCCGGAGGCGGTCAAGGACCTCGTGGGCTGGGTCGCGTCGGGCCAGATCAAGGATCAACACGACGTGCAGGTGGGCCTGGAGAACGCGCCCAAGGTCCTGCGAAGGGTCTTCGAGGGGGCCAACGTGGGCAAGCAGCTCCTGAAGATCGCCGACGAGTGACGGCGCGGGCAGCGCTCGCCCTGCGGCGGGTCGTCAAAACAGCTTGAGCTGCCGGCTCTCGTCGGCGCGCGACCGCCTCTGCGCCCCGGGCGCCGGCGCCTCGCGCGCGAGCAGGCGCTCCTCGACCTCGCGCACGAACGGGGAGACCTCGGTCTGGACCACCTTGCCGTGCCGCGCGCGCTCCCGGGCCCGAGAGAGGAACAGCCGCTCTCGCGCCCGCGTCATGCCGACATAGAAGAGCCGGCGCTCCTCGGCCAGATCGACCTCGCCCCTGCCGGGGAAGCGGAGCGGGAGCAGGCCGTCCTCGCACCCCACCAGGAAGACGACCCGGAACTCCAGGCCCTTGGCCGCATGCAGCGTGAGCAGCGAGATGCGGTGGGCGCGCGGGTCCCAGGCGTCCATCTCGGAGCACACCGCGAGCTCGATCAGGAAACGATCGAGGTCGGCTCCGCAGCGCTCCGCGAGCGGCAGGCAGAGCTCCAGCGCCGCGTCCACGTCGGCCTCGCCGAGGCGCGCGGCGCCGGGGGCGCCCTCCGCGGCCGGGTCCTCGCTGCCGGCGCGCCCCTCGACGATCCCGCCGTCGCCACCGGCCGCCGCCTCGCCCTCAGCCGCTCGAGCGGCCGCCGGGTCAGGCTGCGCCACGTCCTCCCGGAGCCGCGCCGCGGCCGCCTTGAGGCGCGGGACGAGCGGCCCCGGCGGGGTGCCGGCGAGCGCCCGCGCGAGCGCCTCGGAGGCCGCGCGCTCGACGACGCGGCGCTCGGACCGCCGCTGGAACGGCATGCCCGAGCGGGCGAACGCCTCCCGGAGCGCCTCGGATTGCGCCTCGGTGCGGTAGAGCACCGCGAAATCCGAGAAGGCGTAATCCCCGCTCGCCAGCGGCGACGCCACCCGGCCGCTGTCCATCGAGAAGAACGTCGAGCCCCCGATCATCCGCTCGATGGAGTGGACCACGTGCTCGGCCTCGGCGCGCTCCGTCGGCGCCTCGTGCACCGCGACGAGCTCCGCGCTGTCAGCGTTCAGCGCGCTCGGCACGAGCTCCCGCGCCCCGAGCGTCGGCGAGGGCGCGATCACCTGGAGCGCCGCCTCGACGATGGGGCGCGTCGAGCGGTAGTTCCGCTTCAGGCGCACCACCCGTGCGGCTGGAAAATCCTGCTGGAAGCGGAAAAAGAAGCCCACGTCCGCGCCGCGGAAGCCGTAGATCGCCTGATCCGGATCCCCGATCGCGCAGACGTTCCCGTCCGGGGGGACCAGCGCACGCACGAGGCGGTACTGGCGCTCGTCGATGTCCTGGTACTCGTCGATCGAGAGGTACCGGGCCCGCGCCCGCGCGGCGGCGAGCACGTCGCTCCGCTCCTCCAGGAGGAGGACCGCGTGCCCGATGAGGTCGTCCAGGTCGAGCAGCCCGCGCGCCGTGAGCGCGTCCTCGTACGTCCTCCAGGCGCGGTCGACGTCGCCGCCGGCGGGCAGCGCGCCCTCCGGCAGGCGGTGCGCGTCGGCGTGGCGCGGGCAGATCCGCTTCAGCGCCGCGATCTCGGCGAGCAGCCTGGCCGCCCGTCGCTCGGGGAGGCCGAGCGCCGCGGCGAGCAGCGCGATGCGCTCGTGTTCGCCGGCGATTTTCGGCGGGGCGCCGCCGCCCGCGTGCTCGCGCAGCAGCGAGAGGCCGAGCGCGTGGAACGTCATGGCGGGCACGCGGCCGCCGGCCTCGCCGAGCAGGGCCCCGAGCCGCTCGCGCAGCTCGTCGGCGGCGCGGCGGGTGAAGGTGATCGCGAGGCACTGCTCCGGCGGGACGCCGAGGTCCAGGACGAGGTGGGCGATCCGGTGCGTCAGCGTGCGGGTCTTGCCCGTGCCGGGCCCCGCGAGCAGGAGCAGGGCACCCTCGTCGATCTCGGCCGCGGCCCGCTGCTCCGGGTCGAGCGCGTCGAGCAGCGGCGAGCCGCCTGGGGGCGGCGATCCGCCCGGGAAGGGGGCCGCGGCCTCTCCGCGCCGCGGCGGGGCGCCCGCCTCGCCCTCGGGATCCGGGGCGGTCACGGGGCGGTCACGGCCGCGGCGCGCGGGCGGGCGCGGCTCCGCCGGCCGGCGCGGGCCCGGCGACGGCGGCTCCGGCGGCGCGGGCTCCGGCTGGAACAGGAGCCCGCCGCCGCGGCGCCGCTTCAGCTCGTCCGGCTCGAACACGCGGATCACGCCGTACTCGCCGTCGTAGCCGGCGTCGCGGATCACGCGCCCTTCCCGCATGCGCGCGATCGCCTCGGAGAGCAGGGGCGTCCCGGCGCGCTCGATGTCCTCGAGCGGCGCCTCCCCGAGGAGGAACAGCTCGGGGCCGAGCCGCGAGAGCACCGCGTCGTAGCTCCGCTGCACCACCTTGCTGGAGGCGCCCACGCCGTGGAGCTCGGCCAGGACCTCGGGCAGCGGGACCAGGTTGCGGAACTCGCTCGCGCCCTCGGGCCGCGCGCCCTCGTCGCGGTCGGCGAGCTCCTCGACCCGGTGGAGCACGCCCACCGTGACCGGGTGGCCGCAGGCCGGGCAAATCAGCGAGCGCGCCCGCGCCTCCGCCGGCGAGAGCACGACATTGCACTTGCGGTGGCCGTCGAGGTGGTACTTCCCCTCTTCGGGGAAGAACTCCACCGTGCCGGAGAAGCCCTGTCCGGTCTCCAGGGCGCGCCGGATCGCGAAGTAGTCGAGCGAGGTGTCGAAGGCCGTGGCCTCGCGGCCGAGCTTCGCGGGCGAGTGCGCGTCCGAGCTCGAGACGAGCCGGTACCGGTCGAGCCCGGAGATCCGCCAGTTCATCGCGGGATCCGACGAGAGCCCCGTCTCGAGCGCGAAGATGTGCGGCGCGAGGTCCCCGTAACACTCCTCCACGGCGTCGAAGCCGGCCTTGGAGCCGAGCACCGAGAACCAAGGCGTCCAGATGTGCGCGGGCACGAGGTAGGTGCCCTCGCCCGCCTGAAGGACGATCTCGAGCAGGTGGCGCGAGTCGAGCCCCAGGATCGGCCGCCCGTCGGCGTTCAGGTTGCCGACCCGGGAGAGCGCGCGGACGATCCGGTCCGCCGACTCGAAATCGGGCGCGTAGAGGAGGTGGTGGATCTTCCGGGTCCTGTCGCCTTTCTTGTAGATCGTCGAGATCTCCACCGAGAGGACGAAGCGGGTCTCTGCGCGGCAGGCCCCGGGGAGCCGATCGGCCACGGCGCGGTCGAGGTCGTCCCGCAGCCGGAAGAGCCCCGGCTCCGCGGGCACGAGGCTCTCGCGGAGCTCGGCCATCCACGCGGGATGGGTGAAGTCCCCGGTGCCGAGCACCGCGATGCCCTTGCGCTTAGCCCAGTAGGAGAGGTGCGCGAGATCGCAATCGCTGCTCGTCGCGCGGGAGTACTTCGAATGCACATGGAGGTCGGCATAGAAACGCATGGTGAGCCGTCGTGAGGTGCCGTTCCTATCGAGAGCTTCCATGCGATGTCAATCGCGGACGATCGATGTTTTGCGAATAAATGCAGGTAAATTCGAACGTGTAGGAGCAAGGGGCTCCCCTTCGACAAACGTCGCGTTTCTTGGGAAAACTTGTTCGCTGGGCGCAATGCGTTTTGTCGATGGGCCTGCCTGGCGCCTCCCCGGAAAAAGGGGGGCGGCGCCGCAGGCGACTCCGCGCCCGGCGGCGCGAACGACGTCGACTCCGTCTCTGCATCTGCTCGCTCTGCATCTGCTCGCTCTGCATCTGCTCGCGCGCGAGGATGCTTTAGGACGCACGCGAGGGTGGCTCGATGAACATTCGATGAGGTGGGGGCGAAAAGAACAGGCCAGCGCCAGTACACTTCAACGCCTTCACGTGAATCGCTTTGACCCGGTGCGGCTGCCGCCAGCGTGTCTGGTCGGCCGCGCGGGGACACGCCGATCAGGCGACCGCGGGGCGGTCTTCACTGCGACATCGACCTGTGAGCGCGAGGCCGACACGAGGCCTCGTCACGGCCATGTCGCGCGCTTGCGTTCGAGCGCCGCGGGGGGGTATGTTGGGAAACCCGGGAGCCGTCCGCTGAAGGCGCGCGGCCCGCGCGAGCTCCGCTGTGCAGCCACCCTGGCCCCTCTCCCTCGTCGCCCTGGCGCCGTCCTCGTGCGGCGCCGTGCTCTGGCGCATGCAGGGCGCAGAGCGGCTCACGGTCGTCGTCAAGGCGACCTTCGCCCTCGTCCACGAGAGGCGCGCGGAGCTCACCGCCGCGGCGGAGCAGCTGATCCGCTCCGATTCGGCCCGAGAGGGGTGGGGCAGCCTCGAGCAGGCGTGTGAGACGGCGCCTTACCTGCCGAGCGCAGGGGTCCTCGTGCGCGGGCACGCCGCCGCGCCGGCGGGACAGACCGTGACGTCGCTCGCGGTGCGGGTCGCGCTCTTCCGGGAGGAGCGGTGGGTCCTCAACAAGGTGCTCCACGTCTTCGGCGACTCCACCCGAGAGGCCCGGAGCCCGCGGCCGTTCCGCCTCATGCCGATCGTGTACGAGCGCGCGTTCGGCGGCCCGCACGTCGACGCGAACCCGGTGGGCGTGGGCTCCGGCGCGGCGCTGCCGAACATCGTCGATCCGGCCGACCCGGCCCGGCCGGCGGGCTTCGGCCCGATCGCGAGGCACTGGGCGCCGAGGAGGCGCTGGCTCGCGCGGGATCAGGCGCTCGACGCCCCGGTCCCGGAGCTCGATGCGAGCTTCGATTTTCACTACTTCCAAGCCGCGCCCGCGGACCAGCAGATCGACTTCCTCCGCGGGGACGAGTGGATCGTGCTCCAGGGGCTGCACCCGAACTACCCGTGGATCCGCTCCTGCCTGCCCTCGGCGCGCGCGCTCGCGCGGCTCCACCGGCTCGATCCGAGGGGGGAGGACCCCGGGCAGCCGATCGAGCTCGTCGCCGACACGTTGACCATCGACGCGGATCACCTGCTCTGCTCGGTGATCTGGCGGGGGAACGTCGCCCTGCTGCCCGGCGACGCGCCGGACCGGCTGCGTGTGGTCGCCGGCGTCGAGATGCCGGGGCGGCCCCTCCCGTGGCTCGCGGCGCCGGCCGCGCCCTCTTCGCGCGCGCCCATCGCGCTGGCGGAGCCGGGGAGCGCGCCGGTCGCGCCGGCGGCGGAGATCCCGGGAGGGCACTGGAGCGCGACCACGCAGCAGGCGGCGCCGCTGCACGCGCCGCCGCCGCTGCCGTTCGTGCCGGCGTCCGGGCAGCCGCCGCCGCGCTTTGAGCCGCCGCAGGCGCCCGGCGCGCTCGCCGGACCCGGGAGCGCGCCGAGGGCGGAGATCCCGGGGGAACACTGGAGCGGGACCACGCAGCAGGTGGCGCTGCCCGAGGGGCGGCCGTCGCTCCCGTTCGCGCGGATCCCCGACGGCCACTGGAGCACGGCCACGCAGATGGCGGCGCCGCTGCAGGCGCTGCCGTCCTTGCCCTTCCTGCAGATCCCCGAGGGGCACTGGAGCATGGCCACGCAGATGGTGAGGCCGCTGCAGGCGCCGCCACCGCTACCCTTCTCGCCCGGGCCGGCGCCGCCGCTGCGCCCCGAGCCCCCCGCGGAGGCCGTGCCGTTCGCGATGCCCTTCGCGCGACCCGGCGCCACGCCGCCGACGGCCGCCGCCGACCTGCCGCCGGACGACGAGCCGCCGACAACGACGACACAGCCGCCGCCCACGCAGCCGCCGCCCGCCGCCGACCTGCCGCCGGACGACGAGCCGCCGACAACAACGACGCAGCCGCCGCCCACGCAGCCGCCGCCCGCGCCGCTCGACCAGCCGACCCCGCCAGCAGACGGATCCGCCGCGCTGGAAGGCGCCCCGCCAGCGCTCGCGCCCGAGCGCAGCGCGCCCGCAGACGACGGCCCGCCCGCAGACGACGGCCCGTCCGCGCAGGCCGAGGCGGTCCACCCCGCATCCGCCGCGCCGCCGCCCGAGCCCGAGGCGCGCGGCCTGCGCGCGGTGCTGCTCGCGCGCCTCAGGGAGGGGCAACCGCTCCACGATCTCGATCTCTCGGGCGTCGAGCTCGACGGCGTCGATTTCAGCGGCGCCTCGCTCGACGGAATGAACCTCGCCGGCGCCAGGCTCACCGGCTGCAACTTCGCGTCCGCGCGCCTCTCCAGGGCGAACCTGAGCGGCGCGGATCTGACCGGCGCGCGGCTCCACGCGGCCGATCTCTCCTACGCCGATCTCTCCCGCGCCACGCTCGACCGCGCCGAGCTCGGCGCCGCGGTCCTCAGGAACGTGGATCTCACCTCGGCGCGAGGCGTGAGCGCGAGCTTCGAGGGCGCCTCGCTGGACGGCGCCGACCTGCGGCAGGCGCGCCTCGTCGAGGCCTGCTTCGATCGGGCGAGCCTCGCCGGCATCAACGGGAGCAAGGCCGATCTGTCGCGATCGCGCTTCGAGAGCGCGAGCCTCGCCGGCGCCATTCTGCGCGCGGCGAAGCTCAAGGAGGCGAGCCTCCCGCGCGCCAACGTCGACGGCGCCGACCTGCGCGAGGCCGACCTCTCGGGCGCCAACGTGTATGACGTCAAGCTCGCAAATGCGAAGTCGAGCGGCGCGACCCTGCGCAACCTCGTTGAGACGGCGCCGGCCGAAGGCGGCGAGAGCGACGGCAAGAGCGAAGAAGAGGACGACCGCAAGAGCGAAGAATCAAGCGACGCGAGCGACATCGTTTACACTTCTTCACAAGGTTGACACTCTGGCCTCTTTGCGTCTAGCTAGGCAAAGCGCGCGGGACATGCATGGATCGTCGGCAGAGTCACCTTTGCCTACATCCTCGGCGCCCCGCTGGATTAATGGGTTGCCACAGGAAGAGGCACGACCATGAGCGATCTGATCACGTTCTCCTCGAGCATCCTGCCGGGCCTTTCGCGCGTGGTCGGCTTTCGCGGCGTGGAGGCGATCTCGCGCCCGTATCGGTTCGAGATCTTCTTCAGCATCCCGAGCGAAGGCGAGGAGGACGCGAACTTCTCGGAGATGGTCGGCTCCAAGGCGCGGCTCGTGATTGACCGCCTGGACGACAAGAATCCGCCCTTCTTGTTCGCCGGCGTGCTCGCCGGCGTCGATCTGATCCACGAGTTCGGCGGTCGCGCGCTGCTCAGGGCGGTGCTCGTGCCGCGGCTCTGGGGGCTCACGCTCTCGAAGCACAGCCGGATCTTCACGAAGAAGAGCGTGCCCGACGTGATCCGGGCGGTGCTCGAGGAGAACGGCATCGCGAGCGGCGACTACGAGCTCCGCCTCGGCAGCCACGAGACCGAGGAGCACATCTGCCAGTACCGCGAGAGCGACTTCGATTTCATCTCGCGGTGGATGGAGCGGGAAGGCATCTACTACTACTTCGAGCACACCGAGGACGGCGAGCGGCTCATCCTCTGCGACGACAAGGCGTATCCCGCGGAGGCGCTCGGCGCGCCGGTCCGTTACCACCCGCAGACCGGGGAGGACCGGAGCGCGCTCGCCTCGTTCCGCACCTTCTCCTGCCAGCACGGGGCGCTCCCGTCGCGGGTGAAGCTCAAGGACTACGACTACGTCCGGCCGAACTTCCCCCTCTCGGGCGCGGCGCAGGTGTCGCCGTACGGGGCCGGCGAGATCAGCCTGCACGGCGAGCGCTTCTTCAGCGCCGAGGCCGGCTCGCGGCTGGCCCAGCTGCGCGCCGAGGAGTACCTCGCCCGGGAGGCGGTGGCCCAGGCGAGCGGCTCGCGGCTCCACCTGCGCGCGGGGTACACCTTCGAGCTCGAGGAGCACCCGCGCGCGCGGCTGAACGCGAAATACCTCGCGATCGAGGTGCGCCACCACGGCAACCAGTCCGCCGGGCACGACGACTTCCAGGAGCTCGTCCCGCTCGACCACGACGAGGTCTATTTCGTCGAGGTCGCGGCCATCCCGGCCACGACACAGTTCCGGGCGGAGTCGCGCACCGCGTGGCCCCGCATCTACGGGTACGAGAACGGCACGGTCGACGGCTCCGCGTCGAGCGAGTACGCGCAGATCGACGAGCACGGGCGCTACCTCGTCCGGTTCAAGTTCGACGAGGCGAGCCCGCGCGACGGCAGCGGATCCACCTATGTGCGCATGATGCAGCCGCACGGCGGCGGCGTCGAAGGGTTCCATTTCCCGCTGCGCCGCGGGACCGAGGTCGTGCTGAGCTTCCTCGGCGGCGACCCGGACCGCCCCGTCATCTCCGGCGTGGTGCCCAACGTGCTCACGCCGAGCCCGGTGACGAGCGGCAACCACACGAAGAACGTCATCCAGACCGGCGGCCGGAACCGCCTCGAGATGGAGGACGCGGCCGGGTCGCAGCGCATCACGCTCTCGACGCCCCACGCGAACACCTACCTCCGCATGGGCGCGCCCAACGAGAACCACGAGCTCATCGCCAAGACCGACGCGAAGAGCGTGTGGGACTCCGGCGGCAACTTCGACGTGCACGTCGGCAAGAAGGGCGGCGGCAACTGGGCCGTCAACGTCCGCGACAACGTGTCGATGGACATCCAGAGCGGCAACTACTCGGCCAAGGCGAACGCGGGGAGCATGGAGTTCTTCGCGGCGCAGCAGGTGAAATGGGAGAGCGCCGGCGAGGGCAAGGCCATCTACGGCGACAAGACCGACTTCATCAAGGGCAACCAGAGCACGCTGCGCATCGGCAACTTCCTGGTCTGGACCGGCGGGTCCGTGACGTCCGCGACATACGGTGACACCGAGACCTACACGCTCGGGAACGTGAAATCGTACAACTACTCGGACACGGAAGAGCACAAGTTCGGGACCTTCAGGAGCACGGTCGACGGGAACACGTTCGATAAGAAGAACGGGCACTTCGAGTCGAATGTCTCCGGCAGGACGGTCGACATGAAGGGCGGCGCGTTCATATCCGCCACCGCGGGGACGGTCGTCGACCTCAAGGCGTCCCTCAACCTCAACATGTTCCTGGGCGCGGTCATCGACATGAAGGTGGCGGCCAGCGCGGAGGTCGTGGGCGGCTTCAAGTTCTCGCTCAACGCCGCTGGCTCCAACGAGCATACCCTCGGGACCAAGGTCGCGACGAACTTGGGGGTCACGGTCAACATGAATTACGGCACGACGATCACCGCCAAGGCCGGAGCCGAGGTCGCCATGGAGAACGCGAAGCTCATCAAGAGGAACGTCAAGGTCGAGAGCCTGTCCGCGTCGATCAAGAAGCGGGTTGTCGCGGTGGAGCAGGTCGGGTTCAAGGTCATCCCGTAGCGCTTTTGAAGACGAGCATCGATGAGCATCGAGGGCGGAGCACGACGTGGCGCGTGACGTGATAACCGAGCAACCCGGCGGCGGCCGCGGCCCGGCGGCCGAGCTGAAGCTCGCCCTGGAGCAGGCGCGCGAGGCGCTCCGAGGCGCCAGGGGACGGAACGAGGCCTTCCGGACGGCGCCGGCCGAGGAGACGGCCGATCCACGCGCCGCGCTCGCCGAGGCCGCCCGGGCGCTGCGCCAGGCGTCCGGGCCTGCGCCCGTCGCGCCCCCGCGAAACGACCGCAGCGGGCCCGCGGCCGGCACGAAGGACGATCCCCGGCGTGCGATCGGCGCGAGCGTCACGCTCGCCACGTCCCACCTGGCGATGCCCGAGGGGGTGGCCGATCCGGAGGGAGCGGCCAGGCTGCGCCGTGCGGGGGCGGCGCTCGCGGCGTCGCCGGGCGCGCTCGAGCGGCTCGTCCCGGCAGCGGCCCTGGGCAGGCCCACGCCCGAGGCCGATCCGTCGCTGCGCGCCGCGGTCGAGGCGGCGATCGCCGCGGGCGAGCCGCTCGCGGGCCGGGATCTCCAGGGCGCCGATCTGCGCGGGCTGGTCCTCGCGGGGGTGGATCTGAGCGAGGCCTCGCTCCAGGGCGCGGACCTGTCGGGCTGCGAGCTCTCCGGGGCGAACCTCGCCGGGGCCGACCTCTCCCGCGCCCGGCTGGAGGGCGCCCAGCTCCAGGGGGCCGACCTCCACGGGGCGAAGCTCGGGGAGGTCCAGGCCGGCCGGGCGGAGCTCCGGGGCGCCGACCTGCGCGGCGTGGTGCTCCAGAAGGCGTGGCTCGAGGGGGCGCGGCTGACCGAGGCCGACCTGCGCGGCGCCGACCTCTTCGGCGCGGTCGCGCGCAGCGCCGACTTCGGCGGCGCCCGCGCGGACGCGGTGCTCTTCTCGCACGTCGACCTCCGGGGAGCGCGGTTCGTGCGGGCGAACCTCGAGAAGGCGACCTTCTTCCAGTGCGAGGCGGCGCGGGCCGACTTCGCCGAGGCGCAGCTCGAGGGCGCGACGTTCAGCAGCGTGCGCGCCGAGCGCGCCTCGTTCCGCAAGGCGAGGGCGCGCGCGCTCCGGGTGCTCCCGGCGTCCACGCTCCGCGGCGCGGATCTTTCCGAGGCGGCGCTCGACGGGGCGCGCCTCCGCGGGATCGACCTGGAAGGCGCCTGCCTCGAGGGGGCCACCGCGGAGGGCGCCGACCTGCGCGGCGCGCGCCTGCGCGACGTGCGCCTCGCCGGGATCACCGGCCAGGCGGGCCTGGGGATCGCCGGCCAGGTGGGCCTGGGGATCGCCGGCCAGGCGAACCTCGAAATCGCCGGCCAGGCGAACCCCGAAGGAGGCCGGCCGTGACGCGCGTCGTGAGGCCGGTGCGCCTCTCCCTCAACCAGCGCGTGGTCACCGTCCGCCGCGCGCACCACCTCAGCGTGGGCGTGCTCCTGTACTTCCCCCTGGACGCGCCGGAGCTCGCGTTGCCCGAGGCCGCGATGTGGCAGGAGGTCGCGAGGACGCTGGGCAAGGACGCGATCTTCGACGAGGGCCTGCCCAAGCCGCGCGGCGAGGTCCTCGTCTTCGGCCGGGCGTACGCCCCCGGCGGGAAGCCGCAGCCGGCGTTCCCGGCGCGGCTGGAGGTGCGCCGCGGCGACGCCGCCCTCGTCGACAAGAGCCTCTACGTCGTCGGCAAGCGGCGCTGGCAGCTCGGCGGCCCGACGGAGCCCGAGCCCATCACGGAGATGGAGCTCGTCTGGGAGAACGCCTTCGGCGGGCCGGACTACCCGCCCAACCCGCGGGGCATGGGGCTCGCGCCCACCGAGGAAGGCGGGGCCCGGGTGCACCTCTTGCCGCACCTGGAGCACCCGCAGCACCTCGTGAAATCGCCCGGCGACCGCCCGCCGCCCGCGTGTTTCGGGGCGCTCGACCCGACGCTGGCCGGGCGCCTGGCCAAGATGGGGACGTACGGCCCCAAATGGGTCGAGCAGGAGTTCCCCGGCTTCGCGAAGGATCTGGATCCGGAGTACTTCCAGGTGGCCCCGGAAGATCAACGGCTGCCCGCCGGCTACTTCGAGGGCGGCGAGGCGCTTTTGCTCGAGAACCTGCACCCCACGAAGCCGCGCCTCGCGGCCCGCGTGCCCAGGGTCCGCGCGCGGTGCTTCGTCCAGCGCAAGGGCGCCGCCGCGGCGGGCGGCGACGGCAACGGCGACGCGCCCCTGGAGGAGGTCGCGACGCGCCTGGAGACGGTGATCCTGCTCCCCGGCGCGGAGCGGGGGGTCGCGATCTTCCGGGGGATGATCGACGTCGCCGAGGACGACGCGGCGGATCTCGACGTGCTCCTGCTCGCCCTCGACCGGTCCGACGCCCCGCGGCCGCTCGAGCACTACCGCGCGGTGCTCGCGCAGCGGCTCGACAAGGACAAGGGCCACCTTCACGCGCTGCGCGACAGGGATCTCCTGCCGCAGGCCGATCCGGGCGCGCCGCCCGTCTCCTTCCCCGACGAGCGCCTGAGCGACATGGAGGAGCTCCTGAAGCGGAAGGGGCACATGGAGCGGCGGTCGCGCGCGCGCGCGCAGCGTGAGCTCGCCGATGCGCGCGCGGCGACCGCGGCGCTCGGCAACGATCCGGACGAGACGTTGCCGAGGGAGGTGCCGCCCGCGCCGGAGCCGCCCGGGATCGAGGAGCTGGCCGACTTCGTCGAGCGCGCGGAGGCCGACGCCGCCGCGGCCATGAAGGACGCCGAGGCGCAGGACCCCAGCGAGCAGGCGCGGAAGCTCTGCGCCGAGCAGGGGGTCGACTTCGACGCGATGGCCGAGAAGGGCCGGCGCGAAGGGGGCGGCCCGCCGAAGTTCCGCGCCGACGAGGAGCTCGCGCGCCTCCGCGAGCTCGCCGAGGTGGGGCGCGCGGGCGGCGCGCCGATGGACGACCTCGAGGCGAAGCTCGCCGATCCGACATTCGCCGAGGGCCTGCGCCAGACCGAGGCGTCGCTGCTCGGCGCCTACCGCCTCTCCGCCCACCTGCTGCCGCCCGCCTCGCCGCGGGACGAGGCGGCCCAGGCCGCCCTCCGCGCCGACGTGGAGCGCGCGCTCGCCGCGGGCGAGCCGCTCGCGCGGCGGGACCTGACCGGCGCCGACCTGCGGGGGCTGCGCCTCGCCGGCATCGACCTCGGCGAGGCGCTGCTCGAGGGGGCGGACCTCACGGCGTGTGACCTCTCCGGGGCCGACCTGTCCGGCGCGGTGCTGGCGCGCGCGCGGCTCGAGCGCGCGACGCTGTCCGGGGCCCGGCTCGTCGAGGCGAACCTCGGCGAGGCCGAGCTCGCGGGCGCGAGTTTCGAGGGGGCCCGGCTGTCCCGGGCCAACCTCCACCGGGCGCGGCTCGCGGGCGCGCTGCTGTCGGGCGCGGACCTCGAAGGCGCGGACCTCTACGAGACCTCCCTCGCGGGCGCGGATCTCCGCGGCGTGGCGGCGGACGACGTGCTGTTCTTCCGGGTCGATCTCGCCGGCGTGCGCTTCGCGGGCGCGAAGCTCCGCAAGGCGACGTTCTTCCAGTGCACGGGCCGGGACATCGACTTCAGCGACGCGGAGCTCGAGCAGGCGACCTTCGTGCAGATGCACGTGGAAGGCGCCTCGTTCCAGCGCGCCCGCGCGGCGAACATTCGGCTGGTACCGGAATCTTCTCTGCCAGGGGCGGATTTTTCCGGGGCCGAGCTCGCGGGGGCGCACCTGCGTGGCGTGGGGCTCGCGGGCGCGATCTTCGAGGGGGCCGCGGCCGAGGAGGCGGACTTCAGCGAGGCCGACCTGCGCGGGGCGCGCCTCGCGTCGCTCCGCGGCAAGGGCGCGCGGTTCATCCGGGCCGACCTCACGGACGCGGATCTGTCCGGCGCGAACCTCATGGATGCCCTGCTGCAGAAGGCCAAGCTCGCCGGGGCGAACCTCGCCCGGACGAACCTCTTCTCCGCGAACCTGCTCCAGGCCCGCGGCGACGACCGGACGAGCTTCGCCGACGCCCACACGAAGCGCGTGCTCTTCACGAGGCAAGACGGATGACCCGGGACGAATTGATGGTGATGGTCGAGGCGGGGGAGGTGATCGCCGAGGCGCGGCTCGCCGGGCTCGACCTGTCCGGGAGCGATCTCTCGGGGGTCGTCTTCGAGAAGGTCTCGTTCCGGGGCGCGATCCTCGCGGGCGCCAGCCTGGAGGAGTCGGTGCTCAGCGGGTGCGACCTCTCCGGGGTCGATCTTTCCGGCGTCAAGGCGCGCCACAGCACGTGGACGCAGTGCGCGCTGCTCGGCGCCTCCTTCCGCGGCGCCGATCTCCAGTCGGCGGACTTCGTGGAGTGTGACGCCTCGGGCGCCTCGTTCGACGGCGCCGACCTGACGGTCGGGGACATGGTGAAGGGGCGCGCCGACCAGGCGAGCTTCCGCGCGGCGAACCTCGACCGGTTCGCGTTCGTGGACACCGAGATGGCCGAGGTGGTGCTCGAGGAGGCGCGGCTCCACCAGGCGTGCCTGCTCAACACCGACCTGTCCGCGGCGCGCCTGCGCGGCGCCTCGATGCACCTCGCGGTGCTCGCCGGGGCGAGCCTGCGCGGGCAGGACCTCTCGGGCATGAACCTCACGCTGGCGCAGCTCACCGACGCCGATCTCGCCGGGTGCGACCTGCGGGGCGCGACGCTCGTCCAGGCGAACTTCAAGGGCGCCGACCTCACGGCGGCGAAGCTCGACGGCGCGCGCGCCGAGCGGGCCATCTTCTTCGGCGCGCGCCTCGCGGGCGCGTCGGCCGAGCACCTCAAGGCGCGCCAGGCGACCTTCACCGAGGCCGACCTCGAGGCGGCGAACCTCGGCGACGCCGACCTCTACCAGGCGATCTTCCAGCGGGCGAAGTGCCCGCTCGCGAGCTTCCGCGGCGCCGATCTCACCTACGCCGACTTCTCGCGCGCGGGGGTCGAGCAGGCCGATTTCTCGCACGCGAAGATCTTCCGCGCCCGCTTCCACCAGACGCGCGACGCGGGCGCGATCTTCACGAACCGCGCCCTCGCGCTCGGCGACGACGAGGAGCTCTTGGAGGCCGAGCGCTGGACGCCCTGAGGGTTCCCCTCCGGGCAGCAGGAGAGAGACGATGCGAGACAATCTGGCGAGACAAAGGGTGGAGACCTTCGCGACGCAGGAGGTGGGCACGGTCATCGGGGCGATGGGCCGGTCGTTCCAGGTGCGCGTCGGGTCGGGCGACTACGCCGCGCGGCGCGCGGTGAGCTGCCTGGTCGAGCCGGCGCTCGGCGATCGCGTCCTGCTCGCGCTGCACGAGGGCGGCTGCCACGTGCTCGCCGTGCTCGACCGCGACGGGGACGCGCCCGCGCGCCTCGTCGCCGACGGCGATCTGGAGGTGAGCGCCCCGAACGGCCGGTTCACGGTCACCGCGGGGGAGGGGGTGCGCCTCGTCACGCCGGCCGAGGCGGCCGTGGCCGCGGGCACGGTGCGCGTCGCCGCCGCCGAGGGTTCGCTCGCCGTCGGGGCGATGACGTACGTCGGCGAGCAGCTCGTCGCGCAGGTGCACCGCGTGAAGACCGTGGCGAGGTCGGTCGAGTCGATCGCGGGCCGCTGGGTGCAGCGCCTCGACCGGGCGTACCGCTTCATCGCCGAGTCGGAGCAGGTGCGGGCGCAGTATTATGAGGTCAAGGCCCGGGCCGCCGTGAACATCAAGGCGGAGGCGACGCTCGTCTCGAGCGGCGAGCTCACGAAGATCGACGGCGGGCAGATCCACCTCGGCTGACAGGAGGCACCGATGTTCGCGAACTCGCAGATGGGAGGCATGGCCCTGGGCGGGCCCGACGTGTGCCTGACGCCGCCGGCGCACCTGCCGGTGCCGTACCCGAACCTGGTGGCCCAGCCGATGGGGGTGCCGGCGGTCTACAACGTGCTGGTCAGCTGCACGCCGGCGCACAACATGCGGACGCAGGTGCCGCTGACGAACGGCGACAACGCCGGCCTGGAGACGGGCGTCGTGTCGCACACGGTGATGGGCCCCTCGCGCCACATCACCGGGGCGTTCACCGTGCTCGTGGGCGGCGCGCCCGTCACGCGCATGACGAGCATCACGCTGCAGAACTCCGTGAACGCCCCTGGGATCAGCATCGTGCCGAGCCAGGTCAAGGTGCTCGTCCTCGCCCCCTAGAGCACCGATCTCAATGCTCGAGCGAGAAATGAGTCGCCAAGACGCCAAGAGCGCCAAGAGCGCCAAGAGCGCCAAGGACACCAAGATTCTGCCCTCTTCTTGGCGTCCTTGGCGTCCTTGGCGTCTTGGCGGCTTCAATCCGTTGGTCGCTCCAGGAAGCCCATGAAGGAGCACAACCGGCTCCGCATCGAGCGCCTCACGGCCCGGTACGCGCGTCGCATCGAGGAGACCCGCCCCCCCGCGGAGGCGGAGTTCCTCCGCGAGTTCGACGCGCTGCGGGACGGCGTGCTGCGCCCCCAGATGGAGGAGTTCGCAGGCGAGCTCCGGAAGGCGGGGCACGCGCCGCGCATCGTGCTCGACGAGGGGCACGGCACGCCGAGCATCGAGCTCGCGCTCGGCCTGCGCGAGGCCACCGCGACCCGCAACGTGGTCGGCTTCTGCGTCATCCGCTGGACGGGCTACCCGCTGCAGGTGCTCGCGTACCTCGAGGTCAACCCCACGCCCTTCGACATCGACCGGTTCGCCCGCCCCACCGACGTCTCGCCCGAGCGCGTCGAGCAGATCCTCGTCGAGGCGATCGAGCAGATCCTCGTCTGCAACGCGCCCTGAGGCGCCGCGCGGGTCAGCGGGTCAGGGCGCCGCGCGCGGGGCGACCTGAAGCGCCGCCCTCGTCAAGGCGCCGCCGGGGACTTGCGGGTCAGGTAGAAGAAGTCGCGCAGGGAGCGCTTGCCGAGGTACTCGTCGTCCGCGAACTCGAAGCCGCTCGCGAGCGCGACCGCCTTGAGGGCGCCGCCTTCGCCCGGCTCGTAGGTCAGGAACTTCGGGTAGGACCAGTTCACGTCGAGCTGCGCGACGTCCCAGGCGCCCGCGTGGCGCAGCCCGCGCGCGATGGCCGACGCCGTCGTGTGGTTGCTGATCGCGACGAAGAGGACCTTGCCCTCGCGGTCGAGCCCCACCGCGGAGCGGCGGATCACCGTGTTGCCGTCCAGCGTGGCGCCCCAGTTGCGGACCTCGGACGCGCGCAGCAGCGGGTGGAGCTCGCCGCCCTCGACCATGCAGCTCGGCGTCTGCCGCCACCACCGCATGCCGCCCTCGTCGGCCGCCATCCGGGGCCACGGCGCGATCTGCATCCGCCCGTCGGCGTAATGTGCGACGGTGCAGCCCTGGTCGCGGGGGCGCACCAGCGTCACGCCGTCGAGCCGCATCCCCCACTGGCCGTGCTCCGTCATGAAGCCGCCGTTGAACGCCGCGAGCAGCCGGTCCCGGTGGTCTTCCGGGATCTTCGCGGGCCGCGCGTAGCCCTTGCCCTCCTCGGTGGTCGCCGCGGGCTCGCGCGAGCCGGCCATGAGGTGCACGTCGACCCCGGAGAGATCCACCGCCACGACGAACAGCTCGGCCCAGGAACGGTGCGGATCCGGGTGGAGCAACGTCTTGTAGAGGCGCGGCGCGTCCTCGGGGCGCGCGCGATCGACGATGGGGACCCACCGGCCGTCACCGGGGGCCTCCCACGCCGAGTGCGAGGGGCCGACGTCCTTCGGCCGGAACGCCGCCCGCGCGGCGTCCGGGGCGCCCGGCGCAGGGCCCGCGGCGGCCCCGGGGGCGCCGCCAGCGACGGCCGCCTGGACGGCCGGCGCGGCCGGCTCCGGGGCCTGCTCGGGCACCTCCCAGTAGGTCTTCGGCGGCTCGTTCTTGCGAAAGAGGCGGTGGACGTGATCCTCGACCGCGTACGCCGTCTCCTCGAGGGCGGTCACGTTCTCGGTCCCGATGACCGAGCGCAGGCCGTTCGCGACGAGCGGGCCCATCCACGGGATCCGGTGCACCGCGGTCCACAGCCCCGCGCCGGCGAGCACCGGGACGGCGATCGAGCCGAGGAGCCAGCGCCGGCGGAGGAGGCGAAGGCCTGGGCGGCGCGGCGCGGAGAGCCCGGCGTGCGCCGGCGATTTGGAGGCTTCGGCAGGGTGGGCCATGGGGTGCAGCAGGGGCGCGAGCGCGAGCGGGCGGCTCGGGAGGGCCGAGGGTGTAGCACGAGGCGCCGAGGTCACGGAACCCGCTCCGGCGCCCGGCGCGGCCGCGAGCGCGCCCGGTCTTCGCGCGTGGCGCGCCCGGTCTTCGCGCACGGCATGGCCGTGGCCGGGCCAGCGCGCGGCGCGGCCGTCGCCCCTGCTCGCCCGCGGATGCGGTCACTGCTCGACTTCCGTACAGCATCGACTAGAGTGGCCGCCCATCGGACTGACCTGGCACGGGCTGCGGTGCTCGGTCGCTGTCGACATGGCCTGGCAGCCTCTGCTGAGGCGCAGGACGACAGCTCTCTGTCACCGAGCTCCCCGTGTTCCGGGGCGCGGTGCCGCGGCGCCTTTTGCCCTGTCAGGAGGGGCTCTCTGCGAGGGCCCAGCATCGATGCAATTTGCCGATCTGAAGCTGATTCAACCGCTGCTCAACGCCATCGCCGCCGAGGGGTACAGCGCCCCGACGCCGATCCAGGAGCAGGCGATTCCCCCGATCCTCGCGGGCAACGACGTCCTCGGCTGCGCGCAGACGGGCACCGGCAAGACCGCGGCGTTCGCGCTGCCGATCCTGCAGCGCCTCGCGCAGGGCGGGACCTCCTCGGGCCAGCGCGCGCTCCGCGTGCTCGTGCTCACCCCGACGCGCGAGCTCGCGGCGCAGGTCGGCGAGAGCTTCGCCACCTACGGCAAGAACCTCGGCCTGCGCACCGCGGTCGTCTTCGGCGGCGTCGGGCAGCGCCCCCAGATGGAGGCGCTGCGCCGCGGCGTCGACGTGCTCGTGGCGACGCCGGGCCGGCTGCTCGACCTCTGCTCGCAGGGCATCGCCCCGTTCGGGCGGCTCGAGACGCTCGTGCTCGACGAGGCCGACCGGATGCTCGACATGGGCTTCATCCACGACATCCGGCGCGTGCTCGCGATGCTGCCCGAGCGGCGGCAGACGCTCTTCTTCTCGGCCACGATGCCGCCGGACATCCAGAAGCTCGCGAACAGCATCCTGCGCAGCCCGGTGCGGGTCGAGGTCGCGCGGGTCGCCACGACGGCCGAGAACATCGACCAGCGGGTGGTCTTCGTCGAGCGGTCCGACAAGCGCGCGATGCTGGAGCACGTGCTCAAGGATCCGGCGCTCCACCGGGCGATCGTGTTCACCCGGACCAAACACGGCGCCAACCGCGTCGTCCAGCAGCTCAGCCGGGCGAGGATCGAGGCCGTCGCCATCCACGGGAACAAGTCGCAGGGGGCGCGCGAGCGGGCGCTCGCGAGCTTCAAGCAGGGGACGACGAGCGTGCTCGTGGCGACCGACATCGCGGCCCGCGGGATCGACATCGACGACATCTCGCACGTGATCAACTACGACCTCCCGAACATCCCGGAGAGCTACGTGCACCGCATCGGCCGCACGGCGCGCGCCGGGGCGTCGGGGGTGGCGGTCTCGTTCTGCGACAGCGAGGAGCGCCCCTACCTGGCCGACATCGAGCGCCTCATCCAGAAGCGCCTGCCCGTCTTCTCCATCCCCGGGCTCACCCTGTCCCAGGGCGACCCGAGGCCCGCGCCGCAGGCGCAGGCGCAGGCGCACGTCCAGGCCCGTCCGCGGCCGCAGGGACGGCCCGGCGGCCCCCGCGGCGAGGCGCGACCCGGCGCCCAGCGCATGGACGGGCGGCCTGGCGGCCCCCGCGGCGACGCGCGACCCGGCGCCCAACGCGGCGAGGCGCGGCCCGGCGCCCAGCGCGGCGAGGCGCGACCCGGCGCCCAGCGCGGCGAGGCGCGGCCCGGCGCCCAGCGCGGCGAGGCGCGGCCCGGCGCCCAGCGCATGGATGCGCAGCCCGGCGCCCCTCGCGTGAGCCGCTGAACCCACCGCCCGCTCTCTGACCGCCACACGCCCATCGGCCCCCCGCTCCGGACGCCGCCCGGAAGCCCCACCGGCCGGCGCGCACGGGCGCGCGCCGGCGTGGGCGCATCAACATTATTTCGTCGATGCGCGGATCCTCTGGCACGATCCGCCCCATGCGTGTCCCCGCCATCCTCGTCAGCCTGCTCGCCGTCACGGCCTGCGATCGCGGCGCCCCCTCGGGCTCGCCCGCCGCGAGCGCTCAAGCCTCCGCCGACACGCCGCCGGCGGCCTCGGCCGCGCCGCCCGCCTCGGCGAGCGCGCCGGCGGCGGCCGCTCCAGATGTCCCGCCGGCCGACGCCGCCGCGCCTGCCCTGGCCAGCGCCTCCGCGGCGCCCGCGGCGAGCGCGGCCGACGCCGGGCCGCCGGCGGCCGACGCGAGCCGGCTCTCGGTGGAAGGGCGCGCCGTCCAGGGAGGGCTCCTCCGCGCGAAGTTGAACGGAAAGCTGCGCCGCATGGCGTTCCCCGGCCACCGCGTGACCGTCAGCGATGAAGGGGAGTTCCTCATCGCCTTCTCGCGCAACGCGCCCGCGCAGGAGAAGCTGACCATCACGTTCGACGACGGGCAGGTGCTCGAGAAGGTCTTCGACGTGGAGCAGCGCAAGTTCGAGACCGACAAGGTCGACCACCTGCCGGAGAACATGGTCAAGCTCGACATGCCGACGCGCGTGAAGCTCACGCAGGCGGACAAGAAGCTCGACGCCCTCCGGAACAAGTACTCCAAGAAGAACTGCTACAAAGACGGCTTCATCTGGCCGACGCGGGGCCCGATCACCTCGCGCTACGGCCAGCCGCGCCTGCTCAACGGCACGGATGGCGGCATCCACTGGGGCGTGGACATCTCGGCGCCCGTGGGGACGCCGGTGCGCGCGCCGGCCTGCGGCAAGATCCTGCTCGTCGAGAAGGACCTCCCGTTGAGCGGACACACCATCGTCCTCGACCACGGCCACGGGCTGACTTCCACCTTCATTCACCTGCACGGCTTCAGCGTGAAGGTGAACGACGAGGTCAAGCAGGGGCAGGTCATCGGGACCGTCGGCATGACCGGCCGCACGAACGGCGCGCACCTCGACTGGCGCATGAACCTCTTCGAGACCCGCGTCGACCCCGAGCTCCTGGTGCCTGCCGCCAAGTGACACGCACGCCGCGACGAACGCGACGAACGCGACGAACGCGACGAACGCGACGAGCCGACGAACGCGACGCCCTGCGTCCCACGGGCGACATCCATTGACGCTCTCCGCGCAATCGCGGAGGATGTGCGGCTTCGTCAAATCGCCAGATCCCAGGGAGGGATGCATGAGCAATCGATTGAACCTGCTCGCACCGGAGGTGCGCGCGAACCCCTATCCCTATTATGCGGAGCTGCGGCGCTCCGCGCCCGTTTGCCAGGTGGATCCCGGGGGGATGTGGGCGGTGAGCCGCTACGACGACGTCGCGCTCGTCCTCAAGAACGCCGAGCTGTTCTCCTCGAATACCGGCCGCGTGACGCTGCTGCCGCCGTGGATCGATCGCAATCCGATGGTCGACTCGATCCTGCTCATGGACCCGCCGGAGCACACCAAGGCCCGGGCGATCGTGAGCCGCGCGTTCAGCACGCGCGTGATCCCGCGGGTCGAGCCCCTGCTGCGCGCGACGGCCACGGCGTTCGTCGAGCGGCTGACCCCCGGGCGCGAGATCGATTTCTGCGCCGAGCTCGCCGTGCCCATCCCGGCGACGGCCATCGCCGACCTCCTCGGCCTCGACCCGGCGCTGCGCGCCCATTTCAAGCGCTGGACCGCGGACTTCGTCGCGATCGCCGCGGCCACGCCGGAGATGAGGGAGGGGATCCGCGCGACCATCGCCGACCTCGAGCGGTACCTCCTGGAGGTCATCGCGGCGCGGCGCGCGGCGCCGCGCGACGACCTCGTGAGCGAGCTCCTGGCCGCGCGGATCGACGGCGTCGCGCTCACCGAGCCGGAGATCGTGAGCTTCCTCTTCCTGCTGCTCGCCGCCGGGTTCGAGACGACGACCCACCTGCTCAACACCACGATGAAGATCTTGACGGAGCACCCCGAGGTCTACGCGCGGGTCCGCGCGGATCCGGCGCTGATCCCGGCCCTCGTCGAGGAGACCCTGCGCTTCGATCCTCCGGCCCAGATCGGCATGCGGCAGGCGAAGGCCGACGTGGAGATCCGCGGGGTGAAGGTGCCGGAGGGCGCGTTCGTGGCGGCGCTGATCAGCTCGGCCAACCGCGACGAGCAGGTCTTCCCGGACGCGGACCGGTTCGACCTCGATCGCGAGCGGCAGGTAGGGCTGTCGTTCGGTTACGGTCCGCACTTCTGCCTCGGCGCGGCGCTCGCGCGCGCCGAGGCGAAGATCGGGCTCGAGGTGCTGATGTCTCTCCCCGGACGGTTCGAGTGGGCAGGGAGAGAGCCCGAGTGGAATCTCGGGTTGTTGCTGCGAGGGCCGAAGGAGTGCTGGGTCCGCTACGTCGTTTGATCGGCTCCAGGTAGGCCGCGGCGGCGCGATCACAAATTTTCTCTGGGCCGTGGAGCGCGCGCGGCGCCGCCGCTAGAAAGCCCGCTGCCTGGAGGCCCGCGGCTCCCCGCGGCGCGGCCAGCCAACCCTGGAGGTCTCCCGTTGAGAAAGCTCGCGCTCACCCCGGTCCTCGCGTCGCTCCTCGCCTCGCTCCTGCCCGCCGCGGCCTGCGCGCCGGCCCCGCGCGCGGAGCTCCATCCAGCCGCGCCGGCGGCGACCCCTGCGCCGACGGCGACGCCGGGCGCGCGCCCCGACGCGTCGCCCGCGGCGGGCCTCGACCCCGAGCTCTCGTCGTACACCTATCCGTTTCCGGTCCAGTACTTCGAGCTCGAGTCGCAGCGCCAGAAGCTGCGCATGGCGTACATGGATGTGCAGCCCGAGAAGCCGAACGGGCGCGCGGTGCTCCTCTTGCACGGCAAGAACTTCTCCGGGGCCTACTGGGAGCCGACGATCCGGGCGCTCTCGGAGCGGGGCTTCCGGGTCATCGCGCCCGACCAGATCGGGTTCGGCAAGTCGACGAAGCCCGCCTCCTACCAGTTCAGCTTTCACGGCCTGGCCGAGGCCACGCGCGCGCTGCTCGACTCGCTCGGCGTCGAGCGCGCCGCCGTCGTCGGCCACTCGATGGGGGGCATGCTCGCCGCGCGGTATGCCCTCATGTTCGAGGGCCGCGCCGAGCGCCTCGTCCTCGTCAACCCCATCGGCCTCGAGGACTGGAAGACGGTCGTCCCTTACCGCTCGGTCGACGCCTGGTTCAAGCAAGAGCTCGCGGCGACGCCCGACAGCATCCGCGACTACCAGCGCAAGAGTTATTACGACGGCGCGTGGAAGCCCGAGTACGAGCGGCTGATCGAGATCCAGGCGGGCTGGACGAGACACCCGGAGTACGCTCGCGTCGCCTGGTGCTCGGCGCTCACGTACGACATGGTCTTCACCCAGCCTGTCGTCTACGAGCTGCCGCGCCTCCGTACGCCCACGCTGCTCATCATCGGGCTGCGGGACCGGACGGCGCTCGGCCGGGCGTGGGCCCCGAAGGAGGCCGCGGCCGCGCTCGGCGACTACACGACCCTCGGAAAGAAGGCCGCGCAGGTGATCCCGGGCGCCAAGCTGGTCGAGATCCCCGGCGTGGGCCACCTGCCCCAGGTGGAGGCGTTCGACAAGTACAGAGAGGCGCTGCTCGGGTTCCTCGAGCAAGCGCCTTAGGGATCTCCCCGCCGCCACGCCCGGGGCGCGGCCGAGGCCGCGGGCGAGCGCGCTGGACAGTCGCGCTGATTCGGCCTCTCCGTCCGAGGACAGGCCCCCCGGGCGACTTCCTGTCATGTGGCGGGCGCGCATGTCGAGGCAATGTGCCACGCGCCAGACCGCCACCAGCGGGCCTCCTGCCGCGCAAAACGCCGCTCCTCGCCGCGCCGCCGCGCCGCGCGGCCGCGGGCGGACAGACACGGTCTTCGCGCGCGGCCGAATGAGCGGCTCTCCGCTGAGCTCGCTCCCCGGACGGCCCCTGCGCCCCGGGCGCCGCTGCGGCATGCAGCTTGCAGCCTTGGACACCGACGAAGGCAATCAAGTCAAACAAAGGATTTGCAAGGAGTCGGTCATGAAGATCCTGTCGCCTCGAGTTCATGGATATATCGACTATGCCGTCGCGGCCCTGTTCCTGCTGGCCCCTTCGCTGTTCGGCTTCGGCGGGCTGCCCGAGACGTTGTGCTATGTCCTCGGCGTCGTGCACGCCGGGATGACGCTGCTCACCGCCTTCCCGCTGGGCGCCGCCAAGCTGGTCCCGTTCCCGGTCCACGGCGGGCTCGAGGCGGCGGTCGGCGTCTTCCTCGTCGCGGCGCCCTGGCTCTTCAACTTCGATGAGGTCCCCGCGGCGCGGAACTTCTTCCTCGCGACCGGCGTGGCCGTCGGCCTGGTCTGGCTCATCACCGACTACCGCTCTGCCTACGCCTCGACGGCGGCCGGCGCGCGGTATCGGTCCGAAGATCGCTCGTTCTCCTGAACCTGCTTGAGGCTCGTCCTCGAACAGGCGCGGCGGCTGGGGCAACACCCCGGCCGCGCGCTTTTTGTCCATGGGTCGACCCGGCCGGGGAGGGGACGCCGCCGCCCCGGCGCCGGCGGGCAGCGCCCTGCCTGGTGACGCGCCCGGATCCACGGCAAGCTTGCGCGTGGCAGGAGGAGGCACGCGATGAGCGACGGGTCGAAGAAGACCAACCCGATGAGCCTGCGGGTGGGTGACTTCCAGGTGGGGGCCGCCCCGGTCGGCGGGACGAGCGACGAGCTCGACACGCAGGCGAACCGCGAGCGCGCGCGGCGGGCCGAGGAGGACCGGCGGGCGACGCAGTTCGGCGGCGGGGGTGAGGTCGAGGGCGCAGGGGAGGCGGCGCGAGAGGCCGCGCAGGCCGCGGTGGACGAGGCGATCCAGGAGGCGCGGGCTCGCCTGGGCGGCGAGGAGCGCGGCGAGGACGAGGAAGTCCCGATCCTGCTGCGCGACCCCGTGACGGGAGCGACGATCAAGCACCGCTGATGGGGCGGCGCCCTCGCGCCGCCGTCCTGCGCCGCGTCCACGGCCGAGTCCGGCCGGGGCGGCAGGTTCTGTCGTTATTATGGATGGTCGTCCGTTACGCTTGACCGTCCATCCGCTCCGCGCGAGGGGCCGTCCGCTCCCATGGAGGAAAGCGCTTCGCTACAAGCCTTGGATATTGCTCCGATCCGAGCCGGGGGTTATTCCAATCCTCGAAACGACGGACCGAAACAACGGACGGAGGAGACAGCCATGATGATGCCAATGAGCTCGATGCCGATGATGTCGAACATGATGATGCCCGGCATGATGGGCATGATGCCGAACATGATGATGCCCGGCATGATGGGCATGATGCCGAACATGATGATGCCCGGCATGATGGGCATGATGCCGAACATGATGATGCCCGGCATGATGGGCATGATGCCGAACATGATGGGCATGATGCCGAACATGATGGGCATGATGCCGAACATGATGGGCATGATGCCGAACATGATGGGCATGATGCCGAACATGATGATGCCCGGCATGATGGGCATGATGCCGAACATGATGATGCCCGGCATGATGGGCATGATGCCGAACATGATGGGCATGATGCCGAACATGATGGGCATGATGCCGAACATGATGGGCATGATGCCGAACATGATGATGCCGAACGTGATGGGCGGCATGATGCCGATGATGGGCGGCATGATGCCGAACATGATGATGCCCGGCATGATGAACATGATGTCCGGCATGAAGATGGCGGCCTGATTCCGGCGGTCGTCCCGGGGAGCACGAGCCGGAGCGCCTTCTCCTCAGGACGCGACGTGGGTGGCCCAGCCGTGATCCGGCTGGGCCACGTCACGTCGGCAGCAGGCCCTTCTGCCAGAAATAGCGCCCCACCATGACGACGCACACCGTCACGATGAGCGGGCGAATGATCCGCGTTCCACCCTTCACGACCACCTGCGAGCCGGCATAGGCGCCGATGACCTGACCGGCGATCATCGCGGCGCCCGTCAGCCACACGACCTTCCCGCCGGCGACGAACACCGCCAGAGAGGCGATGTTGGTGGCGAAATTGAGCACCTTGGCGGTCGCCGTCGCGGTGACGAGGTTCTGCCCGCGCAGCGAGACGCCCGCGAGGGAGAAGAAGGACCCGGTCCCCGGGCCGAAGACGCCGTCGTAGAAGCCGATCGCCGGGACGATCAGCGCCCGGTACAGCGGCTCGCCGACCCGCGGCGCGGAGTCCACGTCGCCGGCCCTGGGCGCGAGCAGGAAATATAGGGCGATCCCGATCAGCACGACGGGGATGACCACGTCGAGCGCCCTCGGGTCGATGAACTGCACCACGGCCGCGCCCGCCGCCGCGCCGAGCAGCGCGCAGACGAAGAGCGCGCGCACGTCCGCGAAGCGCACCAGCCGCTTGCGCAGGAGGACGCTCGCGGCCGTCAGCGTGCCGAAGCTGCCCTGGAGCTTGTTGGTCGCCAACGCCTGGATCGGGGGCACCTGCGCGAGCAGGAGCGCGGGGACCGTGAGCAGCCCGCCGCCTCCCGCCAGGGTGTCGATGAAGCCGGCGACGGACGCCACGGCGAACAGCGCAAGCAGCGTTGTAGAAGAATCCATGCTCGTCGCTCGCTCAGGTCAGCTCGAGGCCTCGACGGGCGGCGAGGGGGGCTTGTCCTCGCCCCGCGATACGTACACCGCGGCCGCGAGATCACCCACCACGTTGATCACGGTCCGGCACATGTCGAGGAGCCGGTCCACGCCGAGGACCAGGCCGAGCCCCTCGGGCGGGATGCCGAGCATCCCCAGGATCATCGCGATCACCGGGAGCGAGCCGGCGGGGATGCCCGCGGTGCCGATGCCCCCGAGCACCGCGATGAGCATGACGAGCGCCTGCTGCCCGAACGTCAGCGAGACGCCGTAGACCTGCGCGAGGAAGATCACCGTCACCCCCTCGAACAGCGCCGTCCCGTTCTGGTTCATCGCGGCGCCGGCGGTCAGGACGAAGCGCGCCACCGACGGCGGCAGCCGCAGCTCCTCCTCGGCGACCTTCAGCGACGTCGGCAGCGTCGCGTTGGACGAGGCCGTCGAGAACGCCGTCACGATCGCCACCCGGCTCGACCGGAAGAACGTCATCGGCGACATCCCGCCGAGGAAGCGCACCGAGAGCGAGTACACGACGAACATCTGCAGGGCGAGGCTGAGCAGCACCGTGAACACGAACGCCCCGAGCTGCCGCAGGATGTCGATCCCCATGCGGGCGGTGATCGTGAAGAGCAGGGCGCCCACGCCGATCGGCGCGAGCCGGAGGACGCCGGCGATGAGCTGCATCGAGACGTCGTAAAGGCCCTGGATCGCCTCGCGGAGCCGCCCCGCCGCCTCGGTCCGGGTGAGCGACAGGCCGATGCCGAAGAGCAGCGAGAACGTGATGATGGCGAGCATGTCGCCCGCGGCCGCCGCCTTGACGATGTTGTCCGGCACCATCGCGATGATCATCGCCACGGGCGACGTGTCGGCCGGGGCCGCGGCGGGCTTGATCGCGCCGCTCTGCATCTGCGTCCGGAGCGCCTCGGGCAGCCCGTCCCCCGGCCGGATCAGGTTCACCAGGGTCAGGCCGATCGCCACCGCGATCGTCGAGACGACGACCGTGTAGCCCAGCGTCCGCAGGCCGAGCCGGCCGAAGTGCTTCAGATCGAGCTCGCAGACGCCCATCACGAGCGCCGAGAACAGGATCGGGAGCACGAGCATGAAGAGGAGGCGCAGGAAGATCTGGCCCACCGGGTAGGTGACCAGATCGATGAACCATTTGAGCGCCGTGGACTGCGCCGCGACCGCGTTGGCCGTCAGGCCGGCCGCCGCCCCGACCGCGACCCCGAGCAGCATCGAGCGATGCGATGACATGAGGCCACCTTACACAAGCCGCGGCGCCTTGCGCTGCGAGTTCGCGGCCCGCGTCCGCGGCGCGCGCCCTGCGCCGGCGCCGGGGCCACCCGAGGGCGCGGGCGGCAGGCCGTCGAACCGCCTGCAAAGCCGGCGCGGATCCGTTACGCTCGCCGCCGGCCATGCTGAAGCCGGGCGATTCGTTCGAGCGGTACACGATCGAGGCCGCCATCGGGATGGGCGGAATGGGCTGCGTCTACCGGGCGCACGACGCGCGGCTCGGGCGGCGGGTCGCCATCAAGGTGATCGCCGGCGGCGCCGCGGGCCACGAGGCCGACGCCCGCCTGCTCCGCGAGGCGCGCGCCGCCGCTGCGCTCGACCACCCGAACGCGGTCGCGATCTTCGACGTCGGCGAGGTCGAGGGGGCGCCGTTCATCGTGATGGAGCTCGTCGAGGGCCGCACGCTGCGCAGCGCGCTCGGCGACGCGGCGGTGCCCACCTCGACCCGGGTCGCCTGGCTCGCCGACGTCGGTCGCGCGCTCGCCGCGGCGCACCGGCGGGGGCTCGTGCACCGCGACATCAAGCCGGAGAACGTGATGGTCCGCGACGACGGCGTGATCAAGGTGCTCGACTTCGGCATCGCGCGCCGCGCCGCCGGCGGCGCCGACCCGAGCGCCTCCACCGAGGCCCCGGCGCTCCCGACGCTGACGGCCCTCGGCGTCAAGCTCGGGACCCCGGTCTACATGGCCCCGGAGCAGATCCGGGGCGCGGAGCTCGACGGGCGCGCGGACCAGTTCGCGTGGGGCGTGCTCGCGTTCGAGATGTTCACCGGCCGGCTGCCATGGCGCGGCGCGGGCGACATGCTCGCCGTGGTCGCCTCGATCCTCACCGACGACGCCGACCGCGCCGCGCTCCAGGCGGCCTCCGTGCCGCCCGCGGTGAGCGCGGTCGTGCTGCGCGCTCTGGCGAAGCGCCCCGAGGACAGGTTCGCGTCGATGGACGACCTCGTGCGCGCGCTCGAGGCGGCCGGCAGGGGCGAGGCGCCGGCCGCGCAGGCGCCCGCGCCGGCCGCGCAGGCGCCCGGCGCGAAGGCGAACGGGGCGCACCGCGGGGGCGAGACCGAGGCGCAGCGGTTCTCGACCGAGGAGGTCCGCCACGTGCTCGCGCAGGCGATCGAGCGCCAGGGCTCGCCCGAGGGAGGGGAGCCGCGCGCGCCCCGGGGCGACGCGCGCCTCGGCTTCGACGACCTGCTCGCGGCGGCGGAGGAGGTCGGCGTGGATCCGGAGGCGGTGCGCGAGGCGAGCCGCGCGCTGCGCGCGCGCGACGCCGAGCGGAAGACCATCCAGGCGACCGCCGCGGAGCGCGCCTCGTGGCTCCGGCGCAAGCGCCGCAATTTCTACCGGCACCTCGGCATCTACCTCATCGTCAACACGGCGCTCCTGGTGCTCGGTTACATGCTCGGCGTCGTGCTCTGGGCGTCGATGATCCCGCTGCTCTGGGCCATCGGCGTCGGCATCCACGCGCTCGTCGCGTTCACCGCCCACGAGGACGACTGGGCGGAGGAGGCCGAGCGCATCCAGTGGTGGCGAGAGCACCACCGCCGCAGGCACGAGGTGGCGATGGCGAGGGCGGTCGGCAGGGGCTCGCGCCCTGCGGCGGCGCTGCGGCAGCGCGTCGAGGCGGCGCCCGAGGAGCGGCAGGGCAGGGTGCGCCTCGAGACGGACACGGCGGGCTCGAAGGCGGAGGAGGCGGAGCGGGCGGAAGAAGAGGCCGCGATCGCGGAGAGCAGGGCGCGACGGCGGCGGCGCTGACCCGGATCGGCAGGCCGGGGAGGGCGCCGCTCCAGGGTGGGTTAAGCTCGCCGCCCGCGCCGCGTCGCCCACCGGAGATCGCCATGCCGAACACGAACCTCATCGCCCGCTCGATCGCCCCGCTCAAGCTCCTCCCGCCGTTCCTGCGCGCCCGCGCGCAGACGGCGATCTTCCAGCGCCTCGTGCCGTTCACGGGCACGGCCGGGATCCAGTTCGACGAGGTGGGCCTGGAGCAGGTGGCGCTGCGCCTCGCCAGCCGGCGCAAGGTGCAGAACCACATCGGCGGCGTGCACGCCGCGGCGGCGGCGCTCCTCGCCGAGACGGCGACCGGCTTCGTCGTCGCCGTCAACCTGCCGGACGGAAAGCTGCCGCTCTTGCGCAGCATGAAGGTCGACTACAAACGCCGCGCGAAGGGCGGCCTGCGCGCCATCGCGCGCCTCTCGCCCGAGCAGCGGCAAGCGCTCGCGGACCAGCCAAAAGGGGACGTGACCGTCGCCGTGACGGTGACGGACGAGAGCGGGGCGTCGCCGATGGAGTGCGAGTTCGTGTGGGCCTGGGTGAGCAAGACGACGTGACGTCGCGGCGCGCGGCCCCGCGCGGAGCGCGCCGGCCTCCCGCGCCGCGCGTGCGCGCCGAGCAGCCGACGTCAGCCGACGTCAGCCGACGTCAGCCGACGTCAGTTGCGACGGAGCCGCTCGATCTCGGCCAGGGCCTCGGCGAGCTGGCGCTCCAGGTCCGACGCGCGGCGGGCCTCCGCCTCGGCGCGCCTCGCCTCGTCCGCGGCGCGCCTCGCCTCGTCCGCGGCGCGCTGCTCCGCCTCTTCGGCGCGCCTCGCCTCGTCCGCGGCGCGCTGCTCCGCGTCGTCCTTGCGCGCGAGCACGTCGTCCAGCATCACGCCGAGCCGCCCGATGAGCTCATCCGCCTCTTCCAGCCTCGCCGTCCCGTTGAAGAAGCGCAGCTTCGAGCCCTCGACCGCGAGCTCCAGCCCGAGCACCTGCGAGGCGAACCGGCCTGCCTGGGGCAGGACAGGCTGGTAGCTCCGCGCCCTGCGCGCCGCTTCCGCCGGCGGGAGCCGGTACCCGCGGAGGCTCAGCCGGCGCCGGTCGAAGATGAAGTACTCGGAGATGCCGAGCCGGGCATAACGCTCGACGTTGGTCTCGAAGTCCTTCGTCAGGTTGCCCGCATAGGTCACCTCGAGGGCGAGATCGAGCCCTTTGCCCTCCGCGCTGACAACCCACTTCATCCTCTCGCCAGGCTCGACATCGAGGACGGCGAGCAGATCGGGCGCGAAGGCGGGCTCGTCCGGATAGAACACCGCGAGGTTCGACGACAGGTAGATCTTCCGCCCGCTCCGGCGGAAGTACGCGTCGAGCGTCGTGATCACCTGCGACGCGGCCACCCGGTGCGGATCTCCCTCGGGCGGCTCGAGCTCGAACTCGGACGGAAGCATGTCCACCACCCGCGCGCGCTCCTCCTCGGTCATGCGCTCCCATGCCGCCACGGAGGGGGCGCGCGGATCGTCGGGATCGAACACGTAGCCGTGCTTGAGCGCCTGCCGCATGGGCCTCTACCTTAGCACCTTTCGCGCGGATCCCGGGCCACCTGCCCGCCGCGTCCGCCGGGCGACGCGGCGCTCCACCAACCCACCACGCGACCTGCGGCTCGTTCTGCGCCGCCCCGCACCGAGGTCGCGTGAATCCGGAACGGCGGGTTAGCCGTCCCCGCAATCGCGCGGTCGCCGGTCCCCTCCGCGGCCCTCAGCGCGTCAGGATCTCGCAGCCGTCCCGCGTGACGAGCACGGTGTGCTCGAACTGCGCCGAGAGGCTGCCGTCCTCCGTGACGATGGTCCACCCGTCGTCGAGCGTGCGGATCCGGGGCGAGCCCAGGTTGACCATCGGCTCGATGGTGAACGCCATCCCGGCGCGCAGCCGCAGGCCCGCGCCGCGCACGCCGGTGTGCGCGACGTGCGGCGGCAGGTGCATCTTCCGGCCGATGCCGTGGCCGCCGACCTCGCGGACCACGCTGCACCCCTCCGCCCGCGCGAGCTCCTCGATCGCCGCGCCGATGTCGCCGAGCCGCGCGCCGTCGCGCACCACCGCGATGCCCGCGTCCCGGCAGCGCCTGGCGACGTCGACGACGTGCCGCGCCTCGGCGCTGGGCTCGCCGATGAAGAACATCGCGGAGGTGTCGCCGTGGTAACCGTCGAGCTCCGTCGTCACGTCGACGTTGATGATGTCGCCCGGCAGGAGCGCCTCGTCGGGCCGCGGGATCCCGTGGCATACGACGTGGTTCCGGCTCGTGCACACGGCCGCCGGGAACCCTTTGTATCCGAGCTGACTCGGGCGCCCGCCGCGCTGCGCCGTGTCCTCCCGCACCCACCGGTCGATGTCCGCCGTCGTCACGGCGGGCCGGAGCCGCGCCCCCACCGCCGCCAGCGTCGCCGCGGCCACGCGCCCCGCGCGCCGCATCGCCTCGCACGCGCGAGTCCCAAGGATTTCCACGCTCATGCGTGCCGTATGCGCGCTCTGCCTGCGGCGATCCAATACCGTTTCGATCTGGGGTCGCCGCGCGCCGCCACCGCGCGTCACCCACCTCGCGCGTCATCCGCCCGCGCGCCGCGTGTCTCGCCCCCTCCCGGCGCCCGCCCGATCTAGAATCGCCCCCGTGAGCCTGTCTCAGATCCGTTACTTCGTCGCCGTCGCCGAGGAGGGCCACGTCGGCCGCGCCGCGCGTCGGCTCCACATCGCGCAGCCGCCCCTCAGCCGCCAGATCCGCGGCCTCGAGGACGAGCTCGGCGCGCAGCTGTTCGAGCGGACCGCGCGCGGCATGCGCCTCTTGCCGGCGGGCGCCGCGTTCCTCGACCACGCCCGCGCCATCCTCGCGCAGGTGGACGCCGCCGTCACCGAGCTCCGCAGCTACGGCGCCCCGCCTACCGCCGACGCGTTCGAGCCGGGTCGCCGGCGCGCCGTCCTGGGCTAGGCTGCCCGGGTGGAGCGGCGGGACCGGCATGGGCTACGACGCTGAGCTCGCGTTGGCCGTGGAGGCGGCGCGCCGCGCGGGCGCCCTCCTCCGCGCGGAGTTCCACCGCCCCGGCGGCCCGCGCGGCGCCGGGACCCACGCCGACATCGACGTCGAGGTCGAGGTCCTGCTCCGCGACGCGCTCACCCGCGCGACGCCCTACGGCTTCCTCGGGGAGGAGACCGGCGCGGCGGACGGCGCGGACCCGTCGCACCGCTGGATCGTGGACCCGAACGACGGCACCGCCTCCTTCCTGCACGGCTACCGCGGCGCCTCGGTCTCCATCGGCCTCTTGCGCGGCACCACGCCGGTGCTCGGCGTCGTCTTCGCCTACGTCTACCCCGACGACGACGGCGATCTCATCGCCTGGGCCGAGGGCACCGGCCCGATCCGGCGCAACGGCGCCGCCGTCTCGGCCTCCCTCGCCGGCGGCGCGCTCGACCGCTACGCCGTCGTGCTGCTCTCGCAGTCGGCCGACTACCTCCCGGCCCGCAACGCCCGGTGCGTCGCCCCGGCGCGCTTCCTGGCCCTCCCGAGCCTCGCCTACCGGCTCGCCCTCGCCGCGGTCGGCGAGGGCGTCGCCGCCGTCTCGCTGAGCCGGCCGCGCAGCTGGGACTACGCGGCCGGCCACGCGCTCGTGCGCGCCGCGGGCGGCGAGCTCGTCGACGACGACGGCGCGCCGGTCACCTACACCGCGGAGCAGGAGGGCGAGCTCTGCCGCGTCTTCGGCGGCGCCCCCGCGGCCGTACGGGAGCTCGCGCGCCGCCCGTGGAACGCCGTGGTGCACGGCCGCATCCCGGCGCCGCAGCAGGGCACGTACGGGCTCCTGCGCCCGTCGCGCAGCCTGCTCGCCAGGGGCGCCGCCGGCGCGCTGGCCCGCGCCCAGGGCTGCCTCCTCGGCCAGCTCGCCGGCGACGCGCTCGGCGCGCTCGTCGAGTTCCGGACCGCGGAGGACATCGCCCGGCGTTACCCGGGCGGCGTCCGGGACCTCGCCGACGGCGGGACGTGGGACACCCTGGCCGGGCAGCCGACCGACGACTCCGAGATGGCGCTCATGCTGGCGCGCTCGATCGTCCGCAAGCGCGGCTTCGTCGCCGACGCCGCGCTCGACGCCTACGTGCACTGGTACGGCTCGCGCCCGTTCGACGTCGGCAACACCACCGCCGCCGCGCTCCGGGCCGCCGCGGGCGCGCCGCTGTCCTCCGAGCGCCTCGCGCACGCCCGGGCCGGCGCGAGCTGGACCAGCCAGGCGAACGGCTCGCTGATGCGCGCCGCGCCGATCGGCCTGCTCGGCGCCGGCCGCCCGCGCGAGGCCGCGGCCTGGGCGCGCGACGACAGCGCGCTCACGCACCCGCACCCGGTCTGCTGCGCCTCCTCCGCGGCGTTCGTCGCGGCCGTCGCCGCGGCCGTGGGCGGCGCCGGCGTCGAGGGCGCCTTCGCCGCCGCGCGCGCCGAGGCGGAGCAGCGCGGCGAGCGCGCGGTGGTCGACGCCCTCGCCGCCGCACGCCGCGCGCCGCCGCCGAGTTATTCGCACCAGGCGGGCTGGGTCCTCATCGCCCTGCAGAACGCCTTCTACCAGCTCCTCCACGCGCCCTCGTTCGAGCAGGGCCTCGTCGCCACGGTGATGGCCGGCGGCGACACCGACACGAACGCCGCCATCGCCGGCGCGCTGCTCGGCGCGGCGCACGGCAGGGACGCCGTGCCCGCCCGCTTCCGCCGCCTCGTGCTCACCTGCCGCCCGCTCCCCGAGGCGGGCGCGAAGCACCGCCGCCCGCCCGAGCTCTGGCCCGTCGACGCGATGCTCCTGGCCGAAGCGCTGCTCGCCGCCGGCCGCTAGAGCGGCGGTCACCCGCCCGTCGGCCGCTCCAGGTGCCCGCCGAATTTGTGGCGCATCGCCGAGAGGACCTTCTCCGCGAACGTGTGATCGTGGCGCGAGCGGAACCGCGCGTAGAGCGCGGAGGACAGCACCTCCGCGGGCACCGCCTCCTCGATCGCCGCCATCACCGTCCAGCGCCCCTCGCCGGAGTCCTGCACGAAGCCGCTGTAGCCGGCGAGCTCCGGGCTCTCGGTGAGGGCGATCGCGGTGAGGTCGAGCAGCCACGAGCCGACCACGCTGCCGCGCCGCCAGACCTCGGCGATGTCGCCGAGGTTGAGCGCATACCTATGGTCCACCGGCAGGCGCGCGCTCGCCGCGTTCTTCAGGATGTCGAACCCCTCGGCGTAGGCCTGCATGAGGCCGTACTCGATGCCGTTGTGGACCATCTTCACGAAGTGGCCGGCCCCGACCGGGCCGCAGTGCAAAAAGCCCTCTTCCGCCGTGCTCTCCGCGCCCTGCGCCTCGCTCCGCCCCGGCGTGCGCGGGACGTCGCCCACCCCCGGCGCGAGCGTCCGCAGCGCCGGCTCGACCAGGGCGAACGCCTCGGGCGCGCCGCCGATCATCAGGCAGTAGCCGCGCTCCAGCCCCCAGACGCCGCCGCTCGTCCCCACGTCCACGTAGCGGATGCCCTTCGGCGCGAGCGCCGCCGCGCGGCGCACGTCGTCCTTGAAGTACGTGTTGCCCCCGTCGATGATCACGTCCCCCGCGCCGAGCCGCTCCCCGAGCTCCTCGACGACGCGCTCGGTCGGGGCCCCCGCGGGCAGCATGACCCACACGACGCGCGGCGACGGCAGCTTCGCCACCACGTCGCCGAGCGAGGACGCCGGCTCCGCGCCCTCCTCGCCGAGCTGCTTCACGCTGTCCTGGTTCAGATCGTACGCCACGACCTCGTGGCCGCCGCGCATCAGCCGGCGCGCCATGTTGGCGCCCATCCGCCCCAACCCGATCATTGCGAGCTTCATCTCGTCCTCACGCTCCTTCTTCGATCGCGCGATCACCTGCCGCGCGCCCGTGGGATCCCCCGAGCGCGCCGTACCACGAGCGCCGCGCGGGGCCGGCGCCTCCCGAGCATGGCGCCCCGCGCGGGGCGCGTCACCGCGCCGGCCGCGCCGGCTGCCGGAGGGCGCCCATCACGTGCTCGAGCGCGCTCTTCAGGGTGCCGAACACCTGGATCTCGCCGAGCCCGCCGCCGATCTCCAGGATCGGCTCGACCATCCCCCTCGGCACGCCGGAGGCGATGCACCGGCTGCCGAGCAGCCTCGCCGCGGCGAAGAGCCGGAGCAGGTGCTCGACCGTCGAGGCGTCGGTCGCCTGCGCGCCCGTGAGGTCCACGATGAGGAACCGGGCGCTCTGCGCGACGACCGCCGCGAGCACCTCCTCCATCATGCGCGCCGCCCGCGCGCTGTCCACGGTGCCGATCACGGGCAGCGTGAGCACGCTGTCCCACACCTGGATGATCGGCGTCGACATCTCGAGCATCGCCTCGTGCTGCGCGCGCACCCGGTCGAGCTGGACGCGCAGCTCCTGCTGGACACGCTCGAGCTCCTCGTTTCGCTCGCGCAGCTGCTCGCTCGCGGCGGCGAGGTCGATCGCGTTCTTGAGCATCGTGTACGTGGCGCCCACATAGAGCGCGTACGTGGTCGCGCTCGCCAGCGCCTTCCGGTCGATCTGGCGCTGGTCCTCCAGCGCGAAGAGCATCGTGCCGATCGTCTTCTTGTAGACCTGGATCGGCACGTGGAAGACCACCTCGGGGCTCTCGGCGAGCAGCCACGCGCGCGCGAGGTCGATCTGCCGCGGCTCGGTCCAGGGCCCCTTGAACCACGCGGCGCGCTGCGCCTCCAGCGCCGCGACCATCCAGGCGTCGACCACGACGCTGCCCTCGGGCGCGCCGTACTCGAACTCGCCGTGCGCGTACCGCGCCGCGACCCGGGCGCCGCCGCCCTCGTTGCTGAGCACGACGCAGAGCCGCTGCGACGGGACGATCCAGCGCGCGCTCGAGCAGACCTCGTGCCACAGCGAGCGCAGGTCCGGCTGGCTCGCGAGCTTGAGGAGGATCTCGTTCAGGACGCCGAGGACGATCCACCCACCGCCGCCGGCCTCGGAGGGCTGGCCAGACTCGGGCATCGACATCAGCTAACCAGATCGACTCTCGACACGGCGTACACTCCTCGCGCTGGGCGCGCGCGCATCCTACCGCGCAATCCGCTCGCCGGGGGAGGTCTCTCCGCGCGGGGCGGAGCCCGCCCGCCCCGGGCAGGGGCGGCGCCCTGGGCCGAAGGCGGGGCGCGCTCTCCGGACGCGGCGCGCCCGGGCCTGGGCCCCGTGCTACGGCTAGGGCATGAAGATCAAGGCACGCGACGGCAAAATTTACGAAGTGACCACCGCTCCGCCCGGCGGGAGCCACGAGGTGCGCCTCGACGGCAAGGTGATCGGCTCGTTCGTGCTCCTGCCGGACGAGACGCAGGTCACGGTGAAGAGCAAGCCCGCGACCGACACGCTCCTCGTCGACATCGCGGATCGGTTCGTCGCCGAGGGCGGCGCGCCGATGGGGATCAACTGATCCCAACCCCACCTCACCGACACTCACAGCCCTACACCCGAGCGCGCCCCGCGCCCTCATGCGCGCACATCGGCGTCGCGCTGCAAAGGGTTCGCGTGTGTCAGCTGGCCCACTACAAGCCTTGCAAAAGGTTCATCGCTTTGAGATGTTCGCCCTCACCTGCATCGGGAGGGCGCGCACAGGGATGGACCAGCTTGGCCAATACACGATCACGGCGGAGATCCACGAGAGCGCCGAGACGTTGCTCTACCACGGTTACCGGAACGCGGATCGCGCGCCGGTCACGGTCAAGCTGCTCAAGGACGAGAACCCGACCGCCAAGGCCGTCGCCAAGCTCCGGCACGAGCACGCGATCCTCAGGGACATCCATCTCCCCGGCGTCGTGCGGCCCTACACCCTCGAGGAGCACGGGAGCGGCTGGGCGCTCGTCCTCGAGGACGCCGGCGGCGAGCCGCTCCACCACGTCCTGCGCAGCCGGCGGCTCGATCTGACCACCGCGCTGCGGATCGCCTCGTCCGTGGCAGACACGCTCGCCGGGCTGCATCAACACCGGATCATCCACAAGGACATCAAACCTCACAACATCCTTGTCCGCTGGGAGCCGCTGACGACGAAGCTCATCGATTTCGGCATCGCCGCGCGGCTCACGCGGGAGGCGCAGCGCGCCGCCCACCCCGACGCGCTGGAGGGCAGCCTCGCGTACATGTCGCCGGAGCAGACCGGCCGGACGAATCGGCTGCTCGATCACCGCACCGATCTCTACTCGCTCGGCGTGACGCTCTACGAGATGTTGACCGGCGTCCTGCCTTTCCAGACGACCGACCCTGTCGATCTCATCCACTGCCACATCGCCAGGCACCCTCCGGCGCCGCACGAGGTCGAGCCCCGCGTCCCCCGCGCCGTCTCCGATCTCGTGATGAAGCTCCTGGCCAAGGCCGCGGAGGACCGGTACCAGAGCGCGCGGGGCCTCAAGGCCGACCTCGACGAGTGCCTCGCGCGGCTCTCGGCGACGGACAGCGTCGCGCCGTTCCCCCTCGGCCAGCACGACCGGGGCGGCGAGCTCCACATCCCGCAGAAGCTCTACGGGCGCGAGGAGGAGAGCGCGCGCCTCGCGGCCGCCTGGGAGCGCGCGAGCCGCGGCGCCGCGGAGCTCGTCCTCATCGCGGGGTACTCGGGCGTCGGCAAGTCGGCCCTGGTGAACGAGCTCTCCGGGCCGGTGGTCCGCTCCGGCGGCTACTTCATCGCGGGCAAGTTCGACCAGCTGAGCCGGAGCACCCCGTACGCCGCGGTCGCGCACGCCTTCCGCGAGCTCGTCCGCCGCCTGCTCGTCGAGCCCGCCGACGTGCTCGCGCGCTCCCGGCAGCGGCTGCTCCGCGCCCTCGGCCCGAGCGGCCAGGTCCTCATCGACCTGATCCCCGAGCTCGAGCTCGTGATCGGCCCGCAGCCGCCCGTGCCCGCGCTCGCGCCCGTCGAGTCGCAGAACCGCTTCCACCTGCTCTTCCAGGCCTTCCTCCGCGTCTTCACCGCGGGCGAGCGCCCGCTCGCCCTCTTCCTCGACGACCTCCAGTGGGCCGATCCGGCGTCGCTCGATCTCTTCCGGCTGCTCCTCTCCGAGCCGTCGCGCCGGCACCTGCTCGTGCTCGGCGCCTACCGCGACCAGGAGGTCGACGCCGCGCACCCGCTCCGCGCCGTCCTCGGGGACCTCGCGCAGGCCGGCGCGCGCGTCTCGGAGATCCACCTCGCGCCGCTCTCGCTCGGGGACGTCGGCCGGCTCATCGCCGAGTCGCTGGGCTGCGGCGAGGAGCAGGTCGCGGAGCTCGCGGCCATCGTCCAGGGCAAGACCGACGGCAACCCGTTCTTCCTCGGCCAGTTCCTCGAGTCGATCCACCAGGACTCGCTGCTCACGTTCGACGCGCCGCGCGGCGCCTGGGTCTGGGACGCGGAGCGCATCCAGCGCGCGGCGGGCACGGACGACGTCATCTCGTTCATGGCGGGCAAGATCCAGCGGCTCTCGCCGGGCGCCCAGCGCGTGCTCACGCTCGCCGCCTGCGTCGGCCACGAGTTCGACCTGCGGACGCTCTCGCTCATCTGCGAGCGGCCCCCGGCCGAGGCGGCCGCGGAGCTCGGCGAGGCGCTCCGCGAGGGCCTCGTCGTCCCGCTCACCGGCCAGCACCGGCTCCTCGGCGCCCCCGCGGAGCCGGGCGCGGACGAGGCGCCGCTCGTCTCGACGCGGGACGTGCGCTACCGGTTCCTGCACGATCGCGTGCAGCAGGCCGCCTACGCGCTCGTCGAGGAGGGCCGCCGGCAGGAGGTCCACCTGTCGATCGGCCGGCGCCTGCTCGCGGACAGCGGCGGCAGCCCGACCGAGGACGACCTCTTCGACGTCGCCGGCCACCTGAACCGCGGGGCCGCGCGGATCGTGGCCCGGGCGGAGCGCATCGCGGTCGCCCGGCTGAACCTCGCGGCCGGCAGGAAGGCCAAGGCGGCGATCGCCTACCAGGCGGCCGCGACCTACCTGAAGGCCGGCCTGTCGCTGCTCGACGACGCGAGCTGGGCGGACGAGTACGCGCTCGCGTTCGCGCTCCACGCGGAGCTCGCCGAGTGCGTGTTCATGGCGGGCGCGCGCGGCGACGCGGAGGCCCTGTTCGACGCCGCGCTCGGGCGCGCGGCCGGCGCCGCCGACCGGGCGCACATCCACCACCTCCGCCTCTTGCTCCACACGATGGCGGGCGACCACGAGGAGGCGCTGCGCGCGGGCTGGAGGGCGCTCGAGCCGTTCGGCGTGTCCGTGTCCGAGGGGCGCGAGGCGTGGCCGGCCGCGGCCGCCGCGGAGCTCGCCGAGGTGCGGGCGAACCTCGCCGGCAGGAGGCCCATGGAGCTCCTCGATCTCGGCGCGATCGCCGATCCGGCGGAGCGGTCCGCGCTGCAGATCCTCGTGGACATGACGCCCTCCGCGTTCTTCGCGAGCCCCGGCGTCTTCGCGTTCATCGTCGCCAAGCAGATCAACGTCACGCTGCGCTCCGGGCACTCCGAGCTCTCCGCGTACGCCTGCACGCTGTACGGGCTGATCCTGTCCGGGGGCGACCAGTACGAGGAGGCCTACGAGTTCGGGCGGCTCGGCCTCGCCTTGTGCGAGCGGTTCCCCGCCGTCCAGGTGGAGTGCAAGGTGCTCACGGTGCTCGCGTCGACCCTCGGCAGCTTCCGCGAGCCGCTCCGGGCGACGCTCCCGGGCGCCGCGCGCGCGCTGGAGGCGAGCCTGCAGGCGGGTGATCTGCTCTACGCGTCGTACGCCGCGCAGCACCATTTCTTCAACCGGCTGGGCGCGGGCGACGAGCTCGGCGCGCTGCGGAAGGAGGCGAGCGAGCAGCTCGCGCTCATGCAGCGGCTGAAGAACCCCACGGCGGCGGCGATCTTCCTGCTCGCCGGGCAACTCGTCGCGAGCCTCCTCGGGCAGACGGCGGGCCGGGACAGCCTGAGCGGCGACGGCTTCGACGAGGCGGCGTTCGCGGCCACGCTGGATCGCCCCGAGAACGCGTTCGTGGCGTGCTGGTATTACACGGCGAAGCTCCTGCTCGCGGTGCTCTACGGCGACTACGAGGGCGCGGCGCGCCTCGCCGCGAAGGCCGAGGAGAAGACGCCGGGCGACGCCTTCTATTTCACGGCGGACGTGCGCTTCTACGCGAGCCTCGCGCGCGCGATGGCCGGGGAGGGGCGGGGCACGGAGGGCGCGGCGGCGCTCGCCCGCGACCGGCAGAAGCTCGCGGCGCTGGCCGGGAGCTGCCCGGAGACGTTCCTCCACAAGCAGCTGCTCGTGGAGGCGGTGCTGGCGCGCGCCGCCGGCGACGAGCTCGCGGCGCTGGACCTCCTCGACCAGGCGATCGAGGCGGCGCGGCAGAGCGGGTTCGTCCATCAGCAGGCGCTGGCGAGCGAGCTCGCGGGCAAGCTCCACCTCGCGCGCGGGCGGGCGCGCACGGCGGCGCTGCACCTGTCGGAGGCGCACGGCCTGTACCTCCGGTGGGGCGCGGTGGCCAAGGCGCAGGCGCTGCGGGACGCGCACCCGTCCTTGCTCCTCGTGTCTGCGGGGGCGCTGCGCGGAGCCGGCGCCGTCGACGTGTCCGCGCTCGGGGCGGTCACCGCGACGACGACCGGCAAGGGCGGCGAGGCGCTCGACCGCGCGACGGTGATCCGGGCTGCGCAGGCGATCTCCGGGGAGATCGTGCTGGAGAAGGTGCTCGAGCGGGTGATGCGGATCGTGATCGAGAACGCGGGCGCCCAGCGCGGCCTCCTGATCCTCGCGCGCGAGGGGCGGCTGATGGTGGAGGCCTCCATCACGGTCGATCCGGACGTGATGACGGTGGGCCCCCCGATCCCCGTGGAGTCGCGGGACGATCTCGCGCTGTCGGTGGTGCATTACGTCGAGCGCACGAGGGAGCCGCTGGTGCTCGGCGACGCGGCGCGCGAGCCCCGCTTCGCGGGGGATCCGTACGTCGCGCGGGCGCGCCCGAGGTCGCTCCTGTGCGTCGCGATGGCGCACCAGGGGAAGCTCTCGGGCCTGGTCTACCTGGAGAACAACGCCGCGACGGACGTGTTCACGCCGGCGCGGATCGAGCTCGCGAGCGTGCTCGCCTCGCAGGCGGCGATCGCGGTCGAGAACGCGCTGCTCGTCGCGCGCGTGCAGGCGGCGACCGAGGAGCTCCGGCGGGCGAACGAGGCGCTGGAGGATCAAATCGCGCTGCGCACGGAGGAGCTCCGGCAGGCGAACGAGCAGCTCGTGCGGGAGCTCGGCGATCGGCGGCAGGCCGAGGCGGAGCGGGCCGAGCTGCAGGAGGAGATCATCCGGGCGCAGCGGGCGCGGCTCTCGGAGCTGTCGACGCCGCTCATCCCGATCACGGAGCGCATCGTGGTGATGCCGCTCATCGGGACGGTGGACGAGGCGCGGGCGCGCCAGGTGCTCGAGGCGGCGCTGGAGGGGGCGCAGTCGCGGGGCGCGGCGGTGGTGATCCTCGACATCACCGGCGTGAAGGTGGTCGACTCGGGCGTCGCGTGCTCGTTGATGAACACCGCGGCGGCGCTGCGGCTGCTCGGGACGCGCGTCGTGCTCACCGGGGTCCGGCCCGACGTGGCGCGGACGCTCGTCGAGCTCGACCTGGGGCTCGGGAGCATCGTGACGAAGGGGACGCTCCAGAGCGGCATCCACTACGCGCTGCGCCTCTCGGGCGAGGCGACGCTGTTCCAGGGGCAGGGCTCAGCGCAAATAAAACAATAGTTTCGGATGTTTGTGCGTGGCCGCTACGGGGCGCCGGCGAGCTTCACCTCGCGGACGACCTCCGCCGGGCTGAAGCACGCCGCGGCGGGCGACGATCCCTTGACGCGCTCGCGGATGCGCGCCGCGAGCGCGTCGGCGCCGGCCGCGTCGGGGGCGCTCGCGCCCAGCATGCGCTGGCCGCGGTGGGTGTACTCGACGAAGCGGTACTTCGACCCGTCGGCCCAGCCCGAGAGCGCGTCGCGGGTGGCGGGGTAGTCGTAGTCGGGGGGCGCGGTCTTGCTCACGCCGAAGAGGATCACGAACGGCGAGGTGCAGCTCGGGGAGAGCGCGGCGGGCCGCGCGGCCCCGGCGTCGGCGCCTGCGTCCGGCGGCGCCGGGGCGCCCGCGGCGGGGCGTTTCGCGGGCGGCTCGTCCGCGACGAAGGAGAGCTTTCCTGGGCGAGACGACAGGATCACCGAGCGGAGGCTCGACGTCGATCCGCCGAGGTACACGGCGTCGGCGCTCGCGGCGTACATCCCCGCGGGCGAGAGCCCCTGGCCCGCCGGGAACGTGGCGCGCGTGAAGATCCCCTCCTTGTCGCGGCGGAACAGCTCCACGCCGTCCCCTTCGCCGAAGAGGATCCAGAGCGCCCCGTCCGCTGCGAGCGAGGCGTCCGTCACGGGCTTGGGCGAGGGGAGCGAGAGGGGCGTCGGGGTCGCGCCGGCCTCGGACACGTCGACGCGCGCGAGGGCGCTCGCCGCCTCGAAGCGCGCGAGGACATAGCGGTCGCGCTCGGTCGCGAGCACCTGGGCGCGGATCAGCTTGCCGTCGCCCGCGGGCAGCGGGATCACGGCGGATTCGCGGCTGCCCGGCGCCCAGCGCTCGACCGCGAGGCGCTCGTTCTGGTCGCAATCGCGGCCGACCACGAGCACCTCGCCGTCCGGCAGGGCCGCCATGGCCTCGGCCCGGACGCGGACGGGGCATGTCGCGCCCGCGGCCCGCCGCGGCAGGTCCGTCCCGCCGGGCTGAGCGAGCGAGAACTGATCTCCGGAGAGCACGAGCGTGCGGCCCTGGGTCCACGCCGTGGCCGCGACGGGCAGCGTCGACTCGACGAACCGGTCGCCCTGCCGCCGGTAGAGCGGCCTGGCGAAGTCGTTCAGGCGCGCCCCGTCCGTGAACATCCCGTCCACGCGGATCCACACGTCGGAAGGCCACCGGCCGACGATGGACACGATATCGACGTCGGAGGCCCCGTAGAGGTACTCCGACGTGGAGGGTTTGATGAAGAGGCGCTCCTCCGGGATGTAGTCCGCCGAGGTCAACTTGCCGTCCTCGAGCGTGTAGATCGCGGTGCCGACCTGCGTGACGAGCACGCGATCGCGCAGCGGGTGGATGTAGAACGGGTGGGGTGTATCCGACGGCCGCCGGTTCCAGGCCATGATCGGGTCGCTCTCGCGGACGTCCTCGGCGACGACGTGGAGCGCGATCCTCCCGTCGGCGACGCGCGCGGGCGGCGGCGCCGCGGTCGGGGTCGTTCCTGGCTGGGATGAGGGCGCCGCGGGATCCGGCGCTGGCGGCGCGGCGGCGGACGGCGTCGCGGAGGCCGAGGCCGGCGCGGACGCGACGGGCGGCGCGGGATCGCGCTGCACGTCGCGGTCGCCGCGCTTGCAGGCGGCGGCAGCGAGGGGGAGCAGCAGGACCGGCAGGGCGAGCTTCTTCATGGGGTGATCCTCGGCAAGTTACCTCGAGCCAGGGTGACCTCGCTCTCCACGGCGGCCTCTTCCTCGCGGCCGTCGCTCACGTGGGCGACGCGCTGATAGACGATCTCGTACTGGATGGGATACCGCTCGGCCGCGGGGCCGAGATCGAGCTCGACGACGATCGGTTTGCCGGAGAGCGCGGGCGCGCCCGGGCGGTCGTCGGATGTGGTCGTGCGCGCGCGGGCGCCGAGCGGCCCTGGCGTCGTGGCGAAATGGCGGGCGAGGAAGCGGCGCGCCGACGTGATGACGGCGTAGTCGTCCCCGAGGACCTCGGCGCGGACCTCGATCCGCCGGAAGAGGTCGCCGGTGGGGAAGGCGTGGCCCACGTGCGCCGTGCGGAGGGTGAAGCGCGCGGCGGTGGGCGAGGCGCGCTCCGCCTGGATGCGGACGGCGCGGCGGGCGGCGTCGGGGTCGCGCGACGAGGCGAACGTGTGGGAGGCGTGGGGGGCGCGCGGCGGCTGGGCGGAGGGGTCGCCTCCGGTGAGGGGCATATGGCAGCGCGCGCAGGCGACGCCAGCGTAGGGCGAGGCGGCGTGCTCGGAGAGCGTGAGCTGCATCGGCTCCGGCGCGCGGCGGGCGGCGCTGTCGGGGAAGGCGAACTCGTGGCAGCCGCCGCACGCCGCGGCCGACGCGAAGCGCGCGTCGCGCAGGACCGGATGGGGAGGGGGCGCGGGAGCAGCGGCGGCGCCGGGGCCGGGGCGCGCGGGCGGGGGCGCGAGATCAGCGGCAGGGCCAGGGTCGGCGCCGGGGCGCGCGGGCGCCGGCGCGGCCAGGGGAGCGCCGTCCACCACATGGCAGGTGACACACGCGACGCCGAGCTCGGCGAGCTCGGGTGGAGGCGGCCGGGACGAGCGCGCCTCGGGCGCGTGGCAGCCGCGGCAGAAGGGCAGCGGCTCCTTCGCGAGCGCCGCCTGGAACGGCGCATCGACGTAGGCGCGCTGGTGCTTCGAGCCGCGCCACTCGCGTGCGATCTCCTCGTGGCACCGCTCGCAGCCGCGGTTCACGGCCGCCGCGTCGAGGTTCCGGGGCGGCTCCGGTCCGGGCATGCGCGCCGGCGCGCGGCCGCCGCTCGTCGCGCTCGGCGCGAGCGCCATGGCGGCGGCGAGCAGCAGCGCGGCGGGGCGTCTTGCCGGCGGGCGGCCGTCGCGGGGCATTGAGGGGGCGAATCTACTGGAGCGGCACGGGCGCCGCGAGAGGATCCGGCGGTTCGGGCAACCAGGCTATCAGCGCGGCACAAACCGCCATAGGCTCGCTGGAGCCTACCGCTGCCCTGAACACGCATGCCGGAACCGGTTCGCCTCTTCATCTCTTCTGCTCCTGAAGACGCGGCGCTGCGCGCGGAGCTCGAGGCCCACCTGAAGCCGCGCGAGCGGCAGGGTCTCATCGAGATCTGGCACGACGGGCGGGTCACCGCGGGGGGAGAGCCCGAGGCGGAGGCGCAGGCGCAGTGCGCCGAGCACCTTGGACGCATCTCGCTAGCGCGTTCGCAGCCCGACGAGGCCAGAGCGCGCTACCAAGAAGCGCTGCCGCTCTACCGGCACGTGGGCGCTGCGCTCGGCGAGGCCAACTGTATCAAGAGTCTCGGCGACATCTCGCTGGCGCGTTCGCGGCACGACGAAGCCAGAGCGCGCTACCAAGAAGCGCTGCCGCTCTACCGGCAGGTGGGGGATGTGCTCGGCGAGGCCAACTGCATCAAGAGCCTCGGCGACATCTCGCTGAGACGTTCGCAGCACGACGGGGCCAGAGCGCGTTACCAAGAAGCGTTGCCGCTCTTTCGTCAAGTGGGGGCCGTGCTCGGCGAAGCCAACTGCATCAAGAGCCTTGGACACATCGCGCTGAGACGTTCGCAGCACGACGAGGCCAGCGCGCGCTACCAAGAAGCGCTGCCGCTCTACCGGCAGGTGGGGGATGTGCTCGGCGAGGCCAACTGCATCAAGAGCCTTGGATACATCGCGCTGAGGCGTTCGCAGCACGACGAGGCCAGCGCGCGATACCAGGAAGCGCTGCCGCTCTACCGACGGGTGGGGGATGTGCTCGGCGAAGCCAACTGCATCAAGAGCCTCGGACACATCGCGCTGAAGCGTTCGCAGCACGACGAGGCCAGCGCGCGCTACCAGGAAGCGCTGCCGCTCTACCGGCAGGTGGGGGCTGTGCTCGGCGAGGCCAACTGCATCAAGAGCCTTGGGCACATCGCGCAGGCCCACAGCGATGCTGACGTTGCCCGTGCTCGCTACCAAGAGGCGCTCGTCCTATATCAGCGCATCCCGCAGCCGTACTCGATCGGCTGGACCCATCGCCTCCTCGCCGCCGTCTCGCCGGACTCTGCCACGAAGCGCCTGCACGTCGACGCTGCCCGCGCCGCTTGGCGCAGCATCGATCGGAGGGACCTGATCGCCAGGCTGGACCGGGAGTTTGCAATTTGAGTCCACCATGACCTGCGCCGTCGGCCCCCGGGAGCCTACCCACTACGCGGCGGCTCATCAGGTGACGACGCGCTGACGGGTCGGATAATTGGCCCCGCCCGGCCGATCCGGTAGATGCCCCTCATGGGCTCGACCCGGACGGCGTGGCATGTCCTGTTCGCGGCGCTGCTCGTCCAGCGCGGTTCGCGCAGGTTCGAGGTGCGCCGCGAGGTGCCTCTGTCGACCGAGCCGCTCCGGGTGGACTACCTGCTGTTGCGACGCGAGACCGAGGGGCCGACCGAGCCGGTCGGCACGCTCCGGAGGCTGTGGGACCTGCTGCCCAAGGATGCGATCGTCGAGCTCAAGAGCATCGGCCGGCCCTACCGCCGTCGCAACCTGGACCGGCTGTTCAGCTACCTGCACCTCTACTACGCCGAAGAGGCCGAGCGCATCGCGCAGCGGGGCGACCTCTGCGGCGTGCTGCTGGTCCCGTCGCGCACCAGGTCGCTCGACGCGGATGTGGCGGACCTCGGCCTCACCTGGGACGACCTCGGCGACGGTTACTGGCAGCTCAGGGGCGGCGCGTTCGCGCTGATCGTCGCCGAGGTCGACGCCGTGGCGGAGGCAGAGGACGACGATCTGCTACGCTTGTTCGGACACAGCGAGGCCCTGACACTTGCGGCCCGCCGGTGGCTGTCGCAGCAGATTGGAGCCAAGGAGGTAGCCATGGAGATTCAGGACTTGGAAGGTTTCGACGAGGTCCTCCGGAAGCTCTTGGCCACCCTTCCGCCCGAGCAGGTGCTGTCGGCTTACGCCCCCGAGCAGCGGCTGGCGGGGCTGCCCCCCGAGCAGCGGGTCGCTGGGCTACCCCCCGAGCAGGTGCTGTCGGCCTACGCCCCCGAGCAGCGGGTCGCTGGGCTACCCCCCGAGCAGCGGGTCGCTGGGCTCCCCCCCGAGCAGGTGCTGCTGGCTTTGCCTGACGAAGTGCTTCGCGCGCTCTCCGACGCCTACCTAGATACGCTCTCGAAGGAGACACGGGAGGCCATCCGCGCGCGTATCGGACGGTAGCCCCCACCTGCAGGTCCAGCCCGCCAGGTCCGGACCGCCCCAGCCGACCAGCAAGTCGCGCCGACCTGGTCCAGACCGCCCCCCAGCCGACCCGCAGGTCGCGCCGACCTGGTCCGGACCACCTGGCGTCCACCGCCAGATCGGCCGCCCTCTCGCGCGCCGTGTCCTCGGCAGGGACGGACGGCAGGCGCGTCGCCGCCGCCTTGGTCAACGCCCCGAGCGCGGCCGTCAGATCCTCGTGCGCCTCGAGGACCCCCTCGGGGACCTTCCGGGCAGCACCCCTGTCGCCCAGGACACGCTGCGCGGCGGTCAGCACCTCGGTGCCCAGCGCCTACGCGGACGACACGTCCAGCTTCGGAAGCTGCACAAGATCAACGGCGGTGAAGGTTCGTTTCATGAGCACATCCCCCCTTGTCGGTAACTGACGGTAACTGACGGTGGCTGACGGTATCTGAACGAAGGTTGCCCCTCGCCCGATCCTCACCTCCTATCCCGGCCCCCAGCCGGTCTCCAGACCACCGCAGGATCACCGCGCTCCTCCCCACGCGACGAGCTCGACCCCGCGCGACGGGCTCGACACATCGCCCGCGACGGGCGCGACCAATTCCCCGCTACCGGCCCGATACATCCCGGACATCCACCAATGCCCCGTCCGTTCGGCCCCGCCACGTGCGACGTCCACCCACCAACGTCGCCGCCGCCATTCACTACCCGACAGCCGCCCCTCACGCTGCGTACGGCTCGACCAGGACACCGCCTTGTCCGGTCATAAAAATCCAGCAACTCCCATTGTAGACTAGGTAGAAGAAGCATATAAGGGTAACCATGCGCCTCCTCCATACAAGCGCTGCCCGCGCTTCCATTCTCCTCCTCGTGCTCGCGGCACTCCCCGGGACGGCGTTCGGGGCGCCGACCGCGATCACGTTCGTCATCAACCACGCCGATTGCGGCGACGGCCAGCTGTCGCTGCACCTGAACGGGGTCCACCTCGACACCGTCGAGAGCACCAACGGCTGCGTCTGCACCGACCGGACGCTCGAGCGGGAGTTCACCGAGCCCGAGGTGCTCGCCCTCTACGATCCCAGACGCTGCAATGAGGTCCGCGTCGACGTCGAGGGCAGCAGCTCGCTCGCCGTGGGCTTCGTGCGCCTCGAGGTCGCCTCCGACGAAGGCGCGTCGTCCACGTGCCTCTTCGATGCGGTCTCCAGCGCGACGCCGTGCGCCGATCGCGACGTCTGCGACGGGTACGACAGCTGGACCACCTCGCTCGGGAACCACGACGGGGACCGCGTGCCGGCTGGCCTGGGCGCGCGCTGCGACAACTGCCCCGACCTCAACAACCCGGATCAGCGCGACCGGGACGGCGACGGCCTCGGCGACGTGTGCGACCCCTGCCCGGACGGCGATCGGGACACCGATGGAGTCTGCGACGCCGCCGACAACTGCGCCGCGACCTACAACCCGGACCAGACCGACGACGACGGCGACAGCCTCGGCGATTCGTGCGACGTCTGCCCGGACGTCCCGAACCCCGACCAGCGCGATCAGGACGGCGACGGGCTCGGCGACGTGTGCGACCCCTGCCCGGCCGGGGACCGCGACCTCGACGGGATCTGCGACGCCGTCGACTCCTGCCGCGCCACCCCCAACCCGGACCAGCGCGACAGCGACGCCGACGGCCTCGGCGACGCCTGCGACGTCTGCCCCCTCGCCGCGGACCGCGACCAGCGCGACAGCGACGCCGACGGCCTCGGCGACGCCTGCGACAACTGCCCGAGCGCCCCGAACACCGACCAGCGCGACAGCGACGCCGACGGCCTCGGCGACGCCTGCGACAACTGCCCGAGCGCCCCGAACACCGACCAGCGCGACAGCGACGGGAACGGGCGCGGCGACGCGTGCGACGCGGGCGACCCTGGCGACCCGGGTGAGGAGACGTGCGTCACGATCCAGCGGGGCGCCTTCGGAGAGGTCGCGGACGCCGATCTCTGGGAGGCGTTCCCCTGGTACAGCGACGGCCACATCCCCTACAACGCCTACGGCCTCTCCCACGGCTTCCGGGCACAGGCGCTGTTCTGGTTCGGACTCGACAGCATCCCGGCCGGGGCCACCGTCACGTCGGCCGAGTTCGGCGTCACCGCCTACACGTTCGGGGAGCCGCACGTCGTCCGCGTCCACCGCGCCACCGCGCCGTGGGAAGAGACGACCGTGAACTGGAGCAACTTCGCCGGCAGCTACGACGAGGACGTCCTCACGGACCTCGTCTTCGTCGCCGATTACGCCATGGCCGCCGACCTCACCGAGCTCGTGCAGGCGTGGGTCGACGGCACCACCAAGAACTACGGCATCCTCCTCGAGGCGGACCCGATCGGGCGGACGTCGAACCGCTCCAGCGACCACTACATCCAGGAGCACCGCCCCCGGCTCGAGGTCTGCTACTTCGCGCCCTGACCCGCGCCCTGATTCGCGCCCGATCCCGGGCTCGCGCTCGCGCCCGGTCCCGGGCCCCGCGCCGCCTCGCCCGGGCCCTCGACCGCCGGATACGGCTTGCCGAGGGACGCGGGGGGCGTCGCGTCGAACGCGCGCAGGAACGGACGCCGCGCCGCGCCGGGCAGGAGCGCGGCGAGCCGCTCGAGGAGGCCGCTCGAGGTGAACGCGAGGACCACGATCATCAGCGCGAACGGCGCCACGCTGAAGACCTGCGTCGGCACCGACGGCAGCGCGCTCTGACCGAGGCTCGCCAGCGACGAGAGCACCCCGAAGAGGTACGCGCCGAGCGCCGCCCGCACCGGGTGGAAGCCCCCGAAGATCACGATCGCCAGCGCGATCCAGCCGTAACCCGCCGTGTGGCGGTGGCTCCAGCCCGCCTTGAAGTCCAGCGAGTAGGCGGCGCCGCCGATCCCCACGAGCGCCCCGCCCACGAGCGTCGCCGCCGTGCGCACCCGCGCCACGTCCGCGCCGCGCGCGTGCGCCGCCGCCGGCTGCTCGCCCACCGCCCGGAGCAGGAGGCCCGCGCGCGTGCGGTAGAGGAACAGCCACACGCCCGCGACGAGGGCATAACTCGCGTAGACCAGCGGGTCGCTCTGGAAGAAGAGCGGGCCGAGGATCGGGAGGTCGCGCAGCACGGGGATCGACGCCCCCGGGACGGTCGGCCCGGGGACACGCACGAAGGGGCCGCCGAGCACCGACGAGAGATCCGCGCAGAGCATCGCCAGGACGAAGCCGACCGCGATCTGCGACCGCCGCAGGTGGACGCCGCCGATCGCCACGACGAGCGCGACGAGCGCCCCCGTGGCGGCGGCGGCGGCGAAGCCAACGAGCACGCTGCCGGTCGAGAAGGCGGCGGCGAAGCCCACCATCGCGGCGAGCATCATCGCGCCCTCGGCCGCGAGGTTGATCACCCCGGCGCGCTCGGTCAGCGTCTCGCCGACCGCGGCGTACACGAGCGGCGTCGACGCGGCGAGCGCGGTCGCGAGCAGGGAGAGGAGCTCGGCGCCGTCGGCCATCAGGAGATGTCCTCCGCCGCCGCGCGCGCGCGCGGGGCCGCCGGTCGCCAGGGGGAGAGGAGCGCGAGCAGCACGAGGACGCCCTGGAGCACGCCGGCGAGCGAGGACTCCAGGCCGAGCGTCATCGGGAGCTTCAGGCTGCCGACGTTGAGCGCGCTGAAGAACAGGGCGACGGGCGCGAGGAGCGCGGCGCGCCGGCCGGCGAGCATCACGACGAGCAGCGCCAGGAAGCCGAGGTTGCTCGAGACGTTCGGGATGAGCCGGTGGAACGTGCCGAGCACCTGCAGGGCACCGGCGAGGCCGGCCAGCGCGCCCGAGAGCGCGAACGCGGCGAGCATCTCGCGGGCCGCCGGGACGCCGAGCACCTCCGCGGCCCGGGGGCTGAGGCCGACCGCCCGCAGCCGGAGCCCGAAGTGGGTCCGCGCGAGCACCAGCGCGGTCGCGGCGAGCGCCGCCGCGGCGAGGAGGAGCGCGGCCGGGCTCAGCTCGGTGCCGCCGAGGGTCGAGAGCCAGAGCGCGCTGTCGAGCGGCTCGGTGCCCGCCATCGAGGCGACGCCGGGGCGCTTCCACGGGCCGAAGACGAGGTAGAGGACCGCCCCCTGGGCGACGAAGTTCATGCCGAGGCCGGCGAAGATCTCGCTGACGCGGGCGCGCGTGTGCAGGAGGCCCGTGAGGGCGCCCCAGGCGACGCCGCCGAGCGCGCCCGCCGCGAGGCACGCGGCGACCGCGATCCCCGCGGGGAGGTGCGGCCACGACGCGCGCGCGGCGCCCGTGGCGCAGAGGGCGCCGACCACGAGCTGGCCCTCGACGCCGAGGTGGTACAGGCCGGCGCGGAACGTGAAGAGCAGGCCGCTGCCGCAGAGGAGCAGCGGCGCGAGCGTGGCGAGCACCCGCGCGGCGGCGTCGGCGGAGCCGAACGCGCCGTCCCAGAGGCCCGCCGCCACCGCCGCCGGAGAGGCGCCGAGCAGGGCGCAGAGGGCCGCCACGAGGGCGAGCGAGAGCGCGACGGGGGCGGCGCGGGCGAGGACACGGCTCATCCGGGGAGCTCCGCCGAGGACCGGGCCGCCGCGGCCGGCGCGCGCTCCTCGAGCTCGCCGAGCTCACCGCCGATCATCCTGCCGAGCCCGTCCAGGGTGAGCTCGGCAACCGGGACCGGCCGCGAGATCCGGCCGCCGCTGAAGACGAGGATGCGGTCGCTGTACCGAAGGAGCTCGTCGAGCTCGGAGGACGCGAAGACGACGGCCGTGCCGCCCTGGCACCGCGCGAGGAGCTGCTCCCAGACCCACCGGGAGGAGTCGATGTCGAGGCCCCGCGTCGGGTGCTCCAGGAGGAGCACGCGGAGGTCCGCAGGGAGGAGCGAGAGCTGGGTGCGCTGCTGGTTGCCGCCGGACAGCAGCTCGACCCGCGTCTCCGGGCGGCCGCGGATCCGGAACGCCTCGATCGCGCGCTCGGCGGCGCGGCGGCTCTCGCGCGGGTGGAGGAGCAGCCCGGGCCGCGGCGCGCGCAGGGCGACGTGCTCCTCGAGGGTGAGGCCGGGGATCAGGCCCTCGCGGGCGCGGTCCGCCGGCAGGTAACCCACGCCGGCGCGCAGGAAGGCCCGGTAGGGACGGCCGGTCAGGTCGGCGCCGCCGATCGCGACGCGGCCCCGCCGCGGCCGCAAGAGGCCCGCCGCGAGGCGGAGCAGGAGGCGCTGGCCGCTGCCCTCCAGGCCGGCGAGGCCGAGCACCTCGCCGCGGCGGACGGCGATGCGCGGGAGGTGGAGGTCGAGCCGGTGATCGCTGAACGCGACGTCCTCGAGCGCGAGCGCGGCGCCCTCGGCCACGGTCGGGGCGCGCTCCGGCGGCGCGAGCGCCTTGCCGAACATCAGCGCGACCAGGCGCTCGGCGCCGGCCGGCATCTCCGCCTCGCCGGCGACCTTGCCCTGCCGCAGCACCGTCACCCGGTCGCAGAGCGCCTCGACGTCCGAGAGCTTGTGCGAGACGAGGACGACCGCCTTGCCGTCGTCCTTGAGCCGCCGCAGCGCGGCGAAGAGGGCCTCCTGCTGCGCGGCGGAGATGCCGGTCGTCGGCTCGTCGAGCAGGAGCGCGCGCACGCCGAGCGACAGCAGCCGGAGGAGCTCGATCTGCTGGCGCTCCCCCAGGGTGAGCCGGGCGACCTGCTCGTCCGGGTCGACCGAGAAGCCGAAGCGCGCCGCGAGCGCGAGCAGCTCCGCGCGCGCGGCGCGGCGCCGCAGGAAGACGCCCGCGGGGCGGGGCCGGGCGACGAGGAAGCTCTCCAGGACGGTGAGGGAGGGGAAGTCGAGCGGCTCCTGGTGGAGCACGCCGACGCCGGCCGCGAGGGCGTCGGCCGGGCTGGCGAGCGCGACAGGGCGGCCGTCGAAGAGGAGGCGGCCCGCGTCCGGGCGGAGGAAGCCGCCGAGGATGCGGAGCAGGGTGCTCTTGCCGGCGCCGTTCTCGCCCAGCAGCCCGTGCACGGCCCCCGCCTGGACGACGAGCGACACGTCGTCGCTGGCCCTGACCGAGCCAAACCGCTTCGTGATGCGCTCGAGCTCGATCCGCATTGGGGCACCGCCGGCGGGCGGCTACTTGCTCGGCCCGGTGATCCCCTGGACGAGCTGCGGCAGATACCAGATCTGCTGGGGCGTCGCGGGCTCGCCGTCCTTGAGGAAGTCGGCGCCGTCCTGGTACTTGAGCGGGCCCTTGAAGAGGTCGAGCCCGCCGGCGAGCGCCTGGATGAAGGCGTCGAGCTGCGCCTTCTGCTCGCCGAGCGCGGGGCCGGGCAGGAAGCCGATGACCGACGCCTCGCCGTTGAGATCCTTGAGGTCGGGCGCCGCCCAGACGAACTCGCTCGTGTACTTGCCCGCGCGCGCCTTCTCGATGGCTTCGCGGTAGAGCGGGGTCCAGTTGTAGTAGGCGACGCCGAGGCAGATGTCCGGCGCGAGGTCGCAGCCGGCCTTGTGGTCATAGTGGACGTACTTGACCTTCTTGCCGGCCGCGGCCGCCTTCTTGGCCTGGATCGCGGCCTCGGGCGTGTCGAGCCCGGTGAGCAGCACGTCGAAGCCGCTGCCGTAGAAGTCGTCGGCCACCTTGGTGGCGTCGAGGGTGACGCCCGGGATGTTGAACCAGAAGCCGATCCACGTGACCTTGAACGTGAGCTCTTCGGGCTTGCGCTTGCGGTACGTCTCCCAGCAGTGCTTGGCGCCGAGGTACGCCGAGGTGACGAGCCGTCGCGTCTCGTCGTTCACGAGGGGGCCGAGATACCCGATCTTGCCCGTCTCGGTGCCGAGCGCCGCGGCGCACCCCGAGATGTGCTTGGCGGTCTCGATGCGTCCCATGATGTTGCCCAGGTTGGGCTGGGGCTTGTGGTTCTTGCCGTCCTTCCAGGCGTAGTCGCCGGAGACGTGGATGACGGTGACCTCCGGGTGCTTGCGCGCGGTCTCGAGGGCGTCGTCCTTGTAATCGTCGGAGTTGTAGACGACGAACTTCGCGCCGCGGGAGATGAGGTCGTCCGCGACTTGGGAGCCCTTCACGTTGGGGCGGTCGGCCGGGTTCACCTTGTCGACGTACTCGAAGTTGACGTCCGGCATCTTCGAGAGGACCGCCCGGATGCCGTCGTAATGGGCCTGGTTCCACCCCTTGTCGTTGTAGGGGCCGACGAGGATCATGCCGACCTTGTAGGCCTCGGTGGGGGCGGCCTCGGCGGGAGCGCCGCTGCCCGAGGGCGCCGCGCCGGAGGCGGCGGGCTGGTCCGAGGAGGGGGCCGTGCCCTTGGAACAGCCGAGGGCCGCCGCTGCGAGCAGGGAGAGCGCGGCGGCGGCGGCGAGGGCGGAAGGGGTGGAGGTGGCGGAGGGGAGGGGGACAGCGGGGGCCGCGGGGGACTTCGGCGGGCGGGGTGTCACCGGGGCATGGTGGGCGGGAATGCCGCAGGGTGTCAAGATACCGTTGCGGCGGAAGAGGCCGGGGCGGGGGACGTCGTGGAGGCGGACGGGCACATTGGTTGCTTTGCCATGCCGGAGGACGTGGTACTCGGCGCGGGCAACTGCGGGCCACGACTCGTCGTTACGGGGGGTTTCACCCCGGCGGACGGGCACATCGCTTGCTTCGTCCAAGCGGCCGGCGTGGTATGCTGCGCGTACCCGCGGCAAGGAAACCTGGAACATCCGCCTGTCTGGAACGAGCGCGTGATGACGACAATCAGCATCGAGGAAATCCAACAAGACCTTCGCGGGTACTTGCGCCGCGTCGCGGCGGGAGAGACCCTGGTCGTCCTTGAATCGAATCAGCCGGTGGCCGAGATCAGGCCCATCGCCGCCCCGGCTCGCGGAGCCCGCCCCTCTGGTCTCTGCGCCGGCGAATTCACTGTCCCTGAGGACTTCGATGCTGCGCTGCCTGAGGATCTGCTCGACTCGTTCGAGGGCAGATGAAGATCTTACTGGATACTCACGTTTTTCTCTGGTTTATTACCGGTGATGCTCGGCTGTCCGAGGCGATGCGTGAGGGCATCCGTGATACAGAGAACGATGTGTATCTTAGCGTGGTATCGGTCTGGGACGATGGTGAAGCATCAGCTCGGCAAGCTGCCGCTTCCCGAGCCGCCGGAGAGATACATCCCAGCACAGCGCCAGCGCCACCACATCGAAAGCCTCTCCATCGATGAGGCGAGCGTGGCGTACCTCGCGAAGCTGCCTCCGCTTCACCGCGACCCGTTCGACCGGATGCTACTCTGTCAGGCGATACGCCACGATCTTCTCCTAGCGACTGCGGACGGCGCGATGCACGGTTACACCGTCGATGTTCCAGGCACGCCATGGCGGGCCCTGGCTTAGAAGCGCCAGATCTTATTCTAGTTCCAGTTGCACGACCAGACCTGGACCTGGCTCCAGGAGAGCAGTTGTGGTCCTTCACGTCGAGGCAGCGCCCGTCCTGCTTGTTCACGAGCTGGAAGATGTTCTGGTCGCCGGGATGAGTCGCCGTCCGCCAGCGCTGGTTGTTGCGGCCGTGCGACGACGCCGCGGCTCAAGGCACCGCCGCCTCGGCGGCCGCCTGCGCCGCCTCGACCGCCGCGCGCGCCGGCCTGAGCGGGTGCGTCTCGACGCGCCAGATCCCGTCCTCGGTCAGCCGGATCGCGGCGAACCGCGCCACGCCGTCGAGGTGGCCGTCCGTCTCGTGGCCGAGCGTTGACGAGGGGTGCGCATAGACGCTGACGCGGCCGCCGCTCTTCGAGCGGTAATGGCCGAAGAACGCGAGGTGCTTGTGCCCGTGGAGCACGAGCGCGCTGTTCTTCTTCGGGTCCTTCTGCTGGTACGCCGCCAGCATCTCGAGCAGGCGCGGGCCATCCATCGCGATCATGAACGTGTCGTTCAGCGAGATCGGCCCCGCGAGGCGCGCCACGTGGTGGTGCAGGAGCACGATCACCGGACCGGATCCCCGCTTGAGCGCGCGGGCTAAGCGCCGGAGCTGCGCGCCGCCGATCTGCCCGATCGCGTTCGACCCCACGAACCGCGACCGGTACCGGTTGGAGTTGAGCCCGAAGACGCGGATGCCGCCGTCGAGCTGGAGCCGCCTCGGATACAGGCCGGCGATCGCCCGCAGCCGCCGGCGCGCCCGCTTGCGGGCGGGGACGTAAAGCGGGGGCTGGAAGGGGCCGCGCTCCACCCGCGTGAGCACATCGATGAAGCGCTGCTCGCGCTCCGCCCACTTCTTGAGGTACGGATCGGGCGACGTGCCGACGTTGATCGCGACATCGTGGTTGCCAGGCACCATGAGCACGTGCGACGAGCCCGGGACGCCGGAGAGCGCCGCCTCGAGCTCGTCCCACTGCGCCTCCTCGCCGAGATCGGTCATGTCGCCCGTCAGCGCGATGAGGGGCGGATTCATGGCGGCGATCTCGGCGACGAGCCGGCGTAGGCGGCCCGTCAGCTCGGCGGTGTCGGGGCGCGGGGCGCCCTCGGGCCACGCGGACGAGGCCTCCTCGATCTCGTACGGCTCGCGGCCGCCCGCCGTGATGTGGAGATCCGAGAGCTGGCAGAGCACGAGCCGCCCGCCGGGGATCGCGTCGCCGGGGTCGGGGAAGAGCGTGGCCGCGCCGCCATACCGCATGATCACGCGGATCGCCTCGCCCAGGGCGAACGCGAGCCAGGCATAGAGCGAGAGGACGAGGGCGAGCGCCGCGAGCGCGACGCACGCGAAGAGGACCAGCCCGGCGCCGCCGCCGAAGGAGATCCTGCCGCCCGCGGGGAACAAGGCCGCGACGAACGAGACGCTCGACCCCTCCAGCCACGCAGAGAGCCAGTGAGGGACCCTGATCCTAAGGAAATGCACGATCAGCCCGCCCGCGACGCAGACGGTCGCCGGGACGAGGAACAGCGGGATCAAGAGATCGCGGACCACGTCGATGACGTCGATGACCTCTCCGAGCCTGCCCCGGAACGACGAGCGGAGATAACGACTCCCGTAGGAGAGCTTCTTCCATGTCTCCGGCCGCCACAGGCGGCCGCCGCTCCCGAGGCGCGAGACGACCACGAACGCGGTGAGGACCAGCGCGACGAGGACGAGCAGCGGCAGGAGCAGCAGGTAGAGGAACCGCAGGGCCGCCCTTCGCAGCATGCCTCATTGGACCGTGCCCCGGGCAGGACCGTCAAGCCGCGCGACGGCCAGCGGGCGGCCGCGTGCGCCCTGAAATTTGCCTGAATCGGCCGCTCCACGTAGCAGTAGGCGCGAGATCGCGCGCCCATGTCCCGCCCCGAGACGCCGCCAGAGCCGGCCAGCACGCCGCGACCGCCCGCGCCGAGCGATCCGCCGCCGGCGCTCTCGAGCGGCGTGCGCGCATCCGCGGCGCCGGCGCGCGGGCGCCGGACGATCGCGGCGCTCGTCGCCGCGGGCGCGGCCGGCGCGGGCGCGCTCGGGGCCGCCGTGGCCGCGTGGACCGGGGCGCTCTCGCCGGCGCCTCTCCCGCGCGAGGCCGGGCCGCTCGCCCGAGGCGCGCCGCCGGAGCGGGCGCCAGCTGCGATGTCGGAGCGCGCGCCGGAGCCGCATGGACGCGCGCCCACGGCGCCGCCGGAGCCGCCGCCCGAGCGCGCGGCGCTCCCCCTGGACGACGAGGACGTCGCGCCTGCAACGCTGGAGGAGCAGCGCCTCCGGCTGTTCGCGCGGATGCGGCGCGAGCTCGAGCTCCCCGGCGAGGCGATGCGGCAGGTCGAGGCGATCTTCGCGGCGTCGCCCGTGCTCGGCCAGGGCAACCCCGCGGTCACGCGCCACCCGATGTCGCGCTCGGAGTGCCGCCGTATCCGCGCGGCCGCGGGCCTCCGGCCCCAGAGCGCGCCGGCCTGCGGCGCGCCGGGGATGGCGCCGCTCTTCGACCCCTCGCGCGGGCAGACCGCGGAGAGCGCCCGCGTCTGCATCGATCAGCTCGAGTTCCCGAACCTGCCCTGCGAGTACCCGGTGGTGCACGTGCGCGCGCGCGAGGCGGCGCTCCTCTGCCGCGCCGTCGGGAAACGCCTCTGCGACGCGCACGAGTGGGAGGGCGCCTGCGCCGGCGCCCTGCGGGACCCCGACGTCGAGTACGAGTGGGCGAGGCCGCGCGGCGAGGCGAGCGCGCACCACAACGCCCTGCGCGAGAAGGTGTGGAGCTACGGGCCCGAGAAGAACCACGCCCTCTGCGGCACGGGGAGCTCCCGCACGCCGGGCTGCCCGGGCGGCGGGTGGGACCGCTGCGGCTCCAACACCTACCCGGCCGGCGCGTTCCCCGCGTGCCAGAGCCCCCTCGGCGTCTTCGACCTGCACGGCAACGCGGCCGAGCACATGAGCATCCCGATCCTGCCCGAGGAGCTCGCGAGCAGCGGCGATCGCGGGTTCACCGAGATGAAGGGCAGCTGGTTCGCGTTCGCGTCCATGGAGGTGCACGCGGACGACTGCCGGTGGCGCGCGCCCGACTGGCACGGGACGCGGATCATGAGCAAGGGCAGCCACGCGAACTACCACCTGGGATTCCGCTGCTGCAAGGACGTCGAGCCGCCGTGAAGGCGCCGAGGGGCGGCGGCGCGCCGGCGACAGGGAGGCCGGGATCGCGGATCAGGCCTTGAACGAGTCGTAACGTCCGGCGCGCGGCGCGACGCGCGCCTCCAGCGCGGCGCGCTCGGCGGGCGGCATGGGGAAGGGGAGCGACCGCGCGCCGAGGTTCTCGCGCACCTCGGCGATCGACGAGCAGCCGATGATCACCGTGTCGGCGTGGCTCGCGGCGTAGCGGATGAGCTCGGCCGGGGTCGCGGCGCGGTCCTGGAGCAGGCGGCCCGCGGCCATGATCTTCATGCCGATGACGCCGACGCCGCGCCGCCGCGCCTCCTCGACCACGGTCGTGAGGAAGGGGAGCCGCGCCGGATCGGCCGGGTTGATCGCGCAAAGCACCGTGTCGACCGGATAACGCCGCATCGCCTCGACGAGGATCTCCGGGTCGTGGTGGCCGGTGATGCCCACGTGGCGCACGCGGCCGTCCGCCCTGGCCTGCTCCACGGCCTCGATCGCGCCCCCCTTGCCGAACACCGCGTCGAGCTCGTCGCGCTCGCGCAGGTCGTGGAGCTGCCAGAGATCGAGGTGGTCTGTCCCGAGCCGGCGCAGGCTGTCGTCGAGCAGCCGGAGGGCGCCGTCGCGATCGCGCGCGTGCGTCTTGGAGGCGAGGAAGACCTGCTCGCGCGCCTTCGGGCCGGCCGCGCGGAACGCCTCGCCATAGTAGTCCTGGCTCTGCTGGTACGCAGGCGCGGTATCGCAATAACGGACCCCGAGCCGCAGCGCCTCCAGGATCACCGGCACCGCCTCGCGGTGACGGCCGGTCGTCCGGAGGATCCCCTCGCCGCCGAGCGACACCGGCTCCACGAGGGCGCCGGTCCGCCCGAGCGTGCGCCCCGGCGCCGCGGCGCCGCGGGCGCCCTGAGAAGGCGCCGCCGCCGGCGCACCGCCGATGACCCCGACCGCCCCGACCCCGGCGGCCGCTCCCAGCAGGCCGCGCCGGCCCGCCTCGCCCCCCGCCCCCTCGCCCGGCTCGCTCATGTGTCCTCCAGGAGCGGCACTCTACACAACCACCCCACCGCGCGTAAACGTGGCGAAACTCCACACACCCACACTCACTCACATCAACTTGCCTACGCCCCCTTCGTGGTCGATTGACGCACCTTGACTGCGGCGCGGCCGTCGTAGAGCGCCCAGCGCGAAGCTGCGGTGACGGAGGCGGACGGTTATGGCCCGAGTCGATCAGCGCATGCGCAGCGTCGCGCGCTGCGCTCGCGGATGCACACTCCGCGCGGCAGGAAAGGCCGCCTCGCTGGTCCTCGCGGCGAGATGTTGGAATCCCGAGCCGCGCAGATCGAGAGAATGTCTCTTTGGCGGCGCCGCGTGGGCCGCGGCGCGCGCTCAGCGCGGCAGTGTCTGCACACGAGCGCTGAGGCACACAGCCTGCTCTCCGATGAGGCGCAGATGGGCCGGGCCACCCGGCCATCGTGGGATATTGAGGAGGACAACACATGATCTCGATTCATGGCAAGGTGGTGGGGCTCGCGATGGTGCTGGCGGCGCTGGGCTCGGGGTGCGCCGTCTCGGCGGACGACGCGGCGGACGACGTGGCGCTCGACGAGGCCGAGACGCTCGACGAGGCCGCGGCCGCGATCGAGGGCGAGGGCGAGGGCCAGGGCGAGGAGACGCGGGGCGGGTTCGTGGACCCGAGCAAGGGGCAGCTCGGCCCGAGCAAGGGCCCGATCGGGCAGCAAGCGCCGCTCGGCGTCGGTCAGCTGCCCACCGATCAGGTCGGGCAGCTGCCGATCGGCCCGCAGGGGCCCATCGGCAAGGGGTCGCCGATTGGCCAGATCGGGCAGGGGCCGATCGACCAGGTGGGGAAAGGCCCGCTCGGCCAGGCGCCGATCGACCAGGTGGGGAAGGGGCCGATCGGCCAGACGCCGATCGACCAGGTGGGGAAAGGCCCGATCGGCCAGGCGCCGATTGACCAGGTGGGGAAAGGCCCGCTCGGCCCGGTGGGGCAGGGGCCCGTCGGCCAGGGGCCCGTCGGCCAGGGGCCTGTCGGCCAGGGGCCTGTCGGCCAAGGGCCCTACGGCGTGCCGGGCGTGGGCGGCGTGCCGGGCCTCGGCTTCGGCGGGGCAGGCTTCGGCGGGGGCTTCGGCGTGGGCTCGCGCTTCGGCTTCTTCCCGCCCGCGTTCATCTCGACGTGCGTCAACGCCACGACCACCGTCATCCCCGGCTGCTTCCCTCCGTTCTTCCCCCCGTGCTTCCCTCCCTGCTTCCCGCATCCCCACTTCACCGGGTTCACGGGCCATCCCGGGTTCGGCTGGGGCGGGTCCTCGGGCTGCGGCGGCGGCTGCTAGGCGGGCTGGCTAGCCAGCTTCGCGTGTCAGAAATCCCGACACGGGGCCGCAGCCACAACGATCAAAAGTCCTGACGGAGGCTCACGCCGGGCGCCACCATCAGCACGGTGGCGCCCATGACGGGGTCGGGCCGGTACGTGCCTACCCCGTCGAACGACGCCGGGATTTCGATCGTCGGATCCCACCTCGGCTGATTGAGCGCCACGAGAATCAGCAGCTTGATCCCGGCCGAAACCTCGAAGCGCTCGGCGAGGCGGCCGCCGATGCGCGCCTCGGGGGCCAGGTAGAGGTACGTGGTGGATGAGAAGGACGCGGCGGGCGCGGTGTTGAACCACTCCCCCGCGGTCGTCCTGAACCTGCCCGTGCGCTCGTCGCGGACCTGGCCCTCGAGCACCCCGGCGCCGAGCCGGACCAGCACCGGGAAGTCCTCGCCGAAGTGGCGCCCGAACGTCGCGCCGGCCAGGAAGCCGCCCAGGCGGAGCGCGTCGCTCGCCGTGCCGCCGAGCGGAAAAGAATAACCCACCGGCCTGAGCTCCGCCGAGCGCTCCTCGATCTGCTGCGTCGCGAAGAGCCCGCCGAGCTCGAGCCCGACGCCGATCCCCGAGCCGAGCTCGTAGCCGCCGTGGATCATCGCGAGCCCGCCGAGCCCGAGCGAGCTCCAGCAGCCCCTGCCGCAGCCGCTCGCGATCTCGCCGCCGAGCGTCGGCGACAAGAGGAACGACGCGCTCGCGTCGACCGTGAACTTCGGCGGCTCGCGCTCCGGCTGCCGCTCCAGCGACACCGACAGCTCGCGCTGTTTGCGCCGCTCGAGCTGCACCGTTTGCTTCGCGGAAAAGAACCCGCGCGCGCTCACCTCGATCTCATGCTCTCCCAGAGGGAGCCGCCCTTCCCAGGGCGCTTTGCCCACCTCCTTCGAATCGACCCTCACCGTCGCCCCCTCAGGCGTCGATTCGACCCGCAGCGACGTATCTTGCTCCTCTGCTCCCAGCACCACCCGGGTCTCCTCGTAAAGGTTCACCCGCGCGGTCTCGACGCTCGAGGCCACCTTCGCGCCCTCGTTCGCTGCCATAACGGGCGCCTCGCATGCGGCCAGCGCCTCCACCCCCATGAACCCGTGCAATCGCACCTCGTGCTCGCCGAGATCCACGAGCCCCTGCCAGGGCGTCACCCCGACCTCTTCGCCGTCCAGCTCCACGTGGAGCACCCAGTTGTGCCTCTCGCTCACCACGAGCCGCCCCTTCCTCGACCTCGCCACGAGCTCCGCCACATTCTCCTTTCCGGCGCTGACTTGCACGCTCATCGTGAGCGGCGCGAAGCCCTCTTTCTCGACGCGGACGGTCCGTCTGCCCGCGCTCACGCGCAGCGGCTTCTCCAGCGGGAGCTTTCCGCGCAGACGTTCGTCGACGAACAGCGACGCCCCGGCCGGCGCGTCCCCCGCCACCGCCAGAGTCCCTACCAGGCCCGACAGCTCCGCCATGTCCGCCGCCACGATTGCCTCCATCTTCGCGGGCAGGTTCGGATACTCGCGGCGCATCTCCTCATACTGTTCCAGCGCGTCGTCGTACTGGCCGAGCTGCTTGAGACACGAGGCGACATAACCCATGCTGTTCCGGTTCTTCTTGAGCCAGAGCGACCTGCGAAACGCCTCCAGCGCCTCGCGATACTCCTGCTTGTCGAAGTGCGCGACGCCCGCCTCGAAGTGGGCGCGCGCTTCGGCCTCGTCACCGGAGACATCCGTCTGCGGGGCTTTGCCCGACGCCGCAGGCGGCGCCGCCCTGGCGCCGGAGTCGAAGAGCCCCAGCGCCAGGATCCAGCTGGCCAGTGTTCTCGAATAGAATGAACGCACGCGCTCAGCCCTCCTCCCGGTCATCCCGCCGTCACGACACCGTGAGGTGCAGCATAGTCGCGGCGCATCGTACCCGGGCGGCCGTGGTCATGTGTACCCGGCGCTCCCGGAGCTCGACGAGCTAGAGCAGGTCCAGGAGGGCGAGCGCTTCGACCTCACCGTGGGGGGACGGCGCTTGCTGCTCGGCGATGCGGTGCGGCTTCGCGAACGGTCCACCTCCCGGCGGCGGTGAGCCTTGCTAGCGCCACGAGCCTGCTCGCCCCTCCGTTGCTGGAGCAAGCCAGAGCAGCCGACCGATCGCCTCCGGAACCACGCGGGCCGCCTCCTCATCCCCGAGGGCGACGACGGCACGGCCCAGGGTGCCGGCGAGCGAGGTGACCACGACCGCCCGAGGTGACGGGTCGGTCACGGCGAGCTCCCCAGGCCCGGGGCTTGACGTTGGGCCCGGGTTGGGGGTCCGTGGTTTCCGAGGGGGTGCGATCCGTAGTCACGCCGACGTCCCCGGGAATGCGGCGGATCGCGGCGGTCCGGCGCCGCGGAACAGCCCCGCCAGGATCCCTGACGCGCGGAGCTGGGGCGGCCGCGAAGCGGACCCTGGTGTTCGGGGCGGAGCCCCGAGGAAGCTCGCGCTCACGCCGGCGCCTCCGGCGGCTGACGGCGCGCGCCCCCGGGAGGCGAGGCGCGCGGCGTAGCCCGCGAAATCGCACCCGAATCCCCGCGAGAAATCTCCCGCGTCCGCGGGCGTTGCTACGCCGTGCGCAATCCCTTAGAGTGGCCCTAACGCTGTGATCGGCACGATCATCGACGGCAAATATCAGATACGCAAGCTGCTCGGGGAGGGGGCCATGGGCTCGGTCTATGAGGCCGAGCACACCGGGACCGGCCGCCGCTGCGCCGTCAAGGTGATCAGCTCGGCCGACCTCACCCGCGACCCGAAGGTGGTGAGCCGCTTCCAGCGCGAGGCGCGCGCGGCAGGCGCCATCGACACGCAGCACATCACCCAGGTGCTCGACGCCGGGGTCGATCGCGCGTCGAGCCTGCCTTTCCTGGCGATGGAGTACCTCGCCGGCGAGGACGTCCACCAGCTCATCAAGCGCATCGGGCCGCTCGCGCCCGACCTCGCGCTGCGCATCGTCGCGCAGTCGTGCCTCGGGCTGCAGAAGGCGCACGAGGCGAGCGTCGTCCACCGCGACATCAAGCCGCACAACCTGTTCCTCGCGCGGCGCGACGCCGGCGAGATCCTCGTCAAGCTGCTCGATTTCGGCATCGCCAAGGTGAAGATGGACCGGGCGAACGAGACCGAGGGCGCCGACCTCACGCGCACCGGGAACCTCATCGGCTCGCCGCTCTACATGTCGCCCGAGCAGGCGCGCGGCCAGAAGGAGATCGATTACCGCACCGACATCTGGTCGCTGGGCGCGGTGCTGTACCAGGCGCTCACCGGGCGGACGCCGTACCATCACATCACCGCGCTCGGCGAGCTCATCATCGCGATCTGCTCGGATCCCCCGCCGCCCGTGCAGGAGTTCGCGCCGTGGGTGCCGCCCGAGATCGCGGCCATCGTCCACCGGTGCCTGCAGCAGCCCCCCGGGCAGCGCTACCAGAGCGCGCAGGAGATGTTCGGCGCCATCCGGCCGCTCCTGCCCTACGGCTGGGGCATCCACGAGAGCATGCTCGTGCCGCTGACGGAGAACATGCTCCGGCAGTCCGCCCCGCGGCTCTCGGTGAACGTCCCGCCCGCGAACCAGGGCGGACCACACGTCGCCTACGCCGCCTCGCCGGCGAACCAGAGCGGCGGGTACCCGGCCATCCCGCCGGCCAACCAGAGCGGGGGATACCCGGCCATCCCGCCGGCCAACCAGAGCGGGGGATACCCGGTCATCCCGCCGAACCAGGGCGGCGGCGGGTACGCGTCGGTCGCGCCGCCGCCGAACCCGAGCGGCGGCGGGTACCCGTCGGTCGCGCCGCCGGCGAACCAGAGCGGGCCGTACGGCGCGGTCGTGCCGGCCGCGAACCACGCCGGCGCCGCGACGACCGGGGCGCTCACGCAGTCGCAGCGCGGCACGTCGCCCGGCGCGCCGCGGGCGCGGGTCGTGGCCGGCGCCGCGCTGCTCGCCGCGGGCATCGCGGCGGGCGTGTACGTCATCAGCCGGCCGCCGCCCGAGCCCGCCGCGCCGCCGCCGGCGGAGGCCGAGGCGGTCACGCTCCCGGCGGCCACCCCGACGCCGGCCTCGCCGCCGCCGGCCGCGGCGGCGGTGACCCCGAACGTCGTCGCCGCGGCTGCCGAGCCGCAGCCGAGGCGCGTCCAGGTGGCCATCTACCCCGTCGACGCCTCGGTCGAGATCGAGGGCAAACGCGCGACGACGCGGAACGGGATCCTCGACATCACCGGGGTGCCCGGGAGCGTGCACAGGGTGCGCGTCTTCAAGGGCGCAGGCGAGGCCGTGGCCGACGTGGTGGTGACCGAGACCGGCGCGATTCCGCTCAAGGTCGAGATCGCGTCGACCCCGGGGAAGGGCGCTGCGGCGCCTCCGGCGAAGAGCGCTTCCGCCGCGGCGCCCGCGCCGCCGACGCCCACGACCCCCAAGGGCATCATCGACAACACGGACGAGTTCGGAAAGTAGAAGAACAGGCTGAGAACGGTGCTCGATCGGATGGATCTGCGTTCGGGGCGCGGCGGCCCTTGCCCTCTCTCCCTCGCGCGGCGCTCTCGAGCGCCGCGGCGCCTCCGCGCGCTCTCGGCCGCGCTCGCGCTGTCGGTCGCCGCGGGGCCGGCGCTCGCGCAGCCGGCGCCGACGCGCGCAGAGACCGCCGCGCCAGCCGGCGCGGAGGCCGCAGCGCCAGCCGGCGCGGAGGCCGCAGCGCCGGCCGAGGAGGCGCCGATCTCCGAGGCGGTCCGGCAGGAGGCGCGGCTCCACTTCGAGAAGGGGATCGCCCTCTTGCGCGAGGAGGCCTGGGGCCCCGCGCTCGCCGAGTTCCTCCTCTCGCGCAAGCTCTACCCGACGCGCGCGGCCACGAACAACGCGGGGATCGCGCTGCGCAAGCTCCAGCGGTACGACGAGGCGCTCGACATGTTCGAGACGTTCCTGCGCGACTTCACCATGTCGGTCGCGGAGCGCGCGGCGGCGCAGCGCGAGATCGCCGATCTGCGCGCGCTCGTGGGGACGCTCGACATCACGAACGCCGAGCCCGGGGCGTCCATCGTGGTGAGCGGCGAGGACCGCGGGCAGTACCCGCCCGTCAAGCCGATCCGCGTCGCCGCGGGCCCGCACGTCGTCCGCGTCTTCAAGGAGGGCTACGAGCCGGTCGAGGCGCGCGTCGACGTCGCCGGCGGCCAGACCATCACGGTGAACGCGAAGCTCCGCAGGCTGGTCCGCTCCGGCCGTCTGCGCGTCGTGGAGCGGGCCGGCAAGACGGTCGACGTGCTCGTGGACAACGTGGTCGTGGGGCAGACCCCGTGGATCGGCACGCTGTCGGTCGGCGATCACATGGTCGCGCTGCGCGGCGAGGGGAAGCTCGGGACGCAGCCGACGGGGGCGCCCGTGAAGCCGCAGGAGCTCACCACGCTGTCGCTGCTCGCCGAGGATCTCGACGCGTCGCTGCGGGTCGATCCCACGCCGCCCGGCGCGAGCGTCTGGATCAACGCGGTCAACGTGGGCAACGGCGTCTGGCTCGGCCGGCTCAAGGCCGGCGCGCACCGGGTCGAGGTGAAGGCCGACGGGTTCATCCCCGCGACGCGCACGGTGACGCTGCTGAAGGGCCAGCGCCAGGCGCTCGACGTCGCGCTCGAGCGCGACGAGGACGCGGAGATCTGGCGCAAGCCGCCGAAGTTCACGGTCGACGCGAGCGCGTCGTTCCTCTTCTCGCCGACGCTCGGCGGCGCGATCGCGAGCGGCTGCGACGCGGGCTGCTCGAGCTCGTTCGGGCTCGGCGGGATCGCGATGATCCACGGCGGCTACGAGCTCGGCTCGGGGATCGGCGTCGGGCTCGAGCTCGGCGCGCTCTTCGCGACGCAGCAGATCGAGGAGCGCTCGGCGGAGCTCAGGCCGGTGGGTTTTGAGGACCCGCTCCGCGGCACGGCGAGCGACGCGCTCCGCCTGGGCGGCTTCCTGGCCGGCGCGACGTTCGGGCACCACTTCGGCGAGGACTTCCCGGTGCTGTTCCGGCTGGGTGCCGGAGTGCTCGTGGGCCAGGTCCGCGACGAGCGCACGGGCAGGTTCAGGACGACCGCGGGGGAGTGGTTCAACACCACGCCCGTGGCCGATTTCGCGTCGACGACGTACTTCTACGTGGATCCGGAGACGCGGATCGGCCTGCGGCTCGGGGAGCGCTGGGAGGTGTCCGGGAGCCTGAAGCTGCTCCTGTTGATCGGCCTCAGCAAACCGACGTGGGACAGGACGATCCAGCTCGCGGCGGAGACCGACGGGATCGGCACCTACCCGCAGGAGTCGCTCATGGGCGACTTCGTGCTGATGATCGCGCCCGGCGCGAGCCTGCGGTACCAGTTCTGACGAACGCGCCCGGCGCGAGCCGGCTCGATGATCGCGCCCGGCGCGAGCCCGCGATACCGGCTCTGATGAACGCGCCCGGCGCGAGCCCGCGATACCGGCTCTGACGAACGCGTCCCGCGTGAGCCCGCGATACCGGCGCTGACGGGACGGCGCTGGCGCGCGCCCGGACGAGGCCTGGAGGGACGTCCGGGCGCGGGTCGCGGCGACTACGCGCCGCGACGGCGGCGGCGCAGCCCGGCCAGCGCCGCGGCGGCGCCGAGCAGGAGGGAGAGAGGCGCGGCGGTGCGCTCGGCGGGGGCGCCGACGACGCCGCAGGAGCAGGACGCGACCTCCGGCGGATCGAGCGGCGGCACGCACTGGCTCGCGAGGTTGCACACCATGCCGTCGACGCAGTCAGCCACGGATCTGCACGGGTTGGCGCACGCGCTGCCGCCCAGCGGGCAGCTGTACGGCGTGCAGTCCGTGTCGGCGCCCGGGGATCGAAGGGTGTGCTCGCCGTCGCAGCTCGGTCCCACCTCCGCGAGATCGGCGCAGACGCCGTCGCGGCAGATGAAGTCTTGGATGCAGTCGGCGTCGGAGGTGCAGGAGGTCTTGCAGGTGGTCTCGTCCTGGCACTTGAACCCGCCGCAGTCCTTGGTCACGGCGTCCTTCTCGCCGCCGGATCCGTCGCAGGAGAAGCTCGTGAGCGTCGCGTGGCCGACGGCGCAGCCCTCGTCCTGGCAGGTGCACGTGGAGGTCCTCGCGACCGCGCCTTCCGCCGGGAACATGCACTCCGCGTCGACGGCGCCGCCGCAGTAGCCAGCGCACGCGCCCTCGCCGGGGCAGGCCTCGCGCTGGAAAGAGCCGTGCTCGTTGGGGTGCGGGGACTCGTGCTTGAGCTCCGACCCAACGACCACGCACTTGCCGATGTTGTTCACGACGTCGCACGCCTGGCACTGCCCCTTGCACTCGGATTCGCAGCAGAAGCCGTCGACGCAGTGGCCGGAGTCGCACTGCCGATCACGGGTGCACGCGGCGCCGTTCGCGAGTCGATCGATGCACAGGCCTGCACCGGGCGGGGCGCCGCCCGCGCCGGCCGAGGCGCCGCCCGCGCCCCCGCCGCCTCCGCCGGAGCCACCCGAAGCGGCAGAAGCGCCCCCCGCGCCGCCTGCGCCAGCGCCGCCCGCACCACCGACGCCGCCCGCGCCACCGGCACCGCCAGCGCCGCCAGCACCGCCGCCTGCGCCACCCGAGCCGCCGCCGGCGCCGCCCGAGCCGCCGCCCGCGCCACCCGAGCCGCCGCCCGCGCCACCCGAGCCGCCGCCCGCACCGCCCGAGCCGCCGCCCGCACCGCCCGAGCCGCCCGAGCCCCCACCGGTACCCGCGCCGCCCGAGCCGCCGCCTGCTTCGCAGCTGTCCTGATCGTCCGGGTGCGCGTCGCACCAACCGGTCTCGGAGCAGTCGCAGTCGTCGAAGCAGTAGATGATGCAGAGATTGTCAGGCCCACAGCGGCCCGGCTTGCAGTCCTTCGTGTCCTCGTGGGGGACCACGTTCCCCGCGCCGTCACACTGGCTGTGCACCTCGATCTCGTTGATGCACGCGACGGGGAGGAGGGTCCCGGACTTCGCCGGACCGCAGGTGCCGGTCGGGCTGCCGTCCGCCTTGCCGAGCTCCGTGCAGGAGGTACACGCCCCGGTGCACTCCTGGTCACAGCAGATGTTCTCCGTGTCCGAGCAGTGCCCCGAGGCGCATTCTTGATCGGTCGCGCAGGGCTCGCTGTTCGGCTTGACCAGCAGCTGGGCGCTGGCGAGCGGCCTCCCGCTCGCGGCCCCGACCCCGCCCGCGACGAGCACCGCCCGGCCTGCCACGGCGTCGGCGCCGGCGTTGACGATCACCGCCGCGTGATCCCGCCGCGCCTCCAGGGGCGTCGACGTGTTGAGCACGCTGAAGCGCTTCGCCGCCGGATCGTAGACCTCGACGGTGGAGAGCGTGCTCGTCCCGTTGAACCCGCCGGCGACGAGGACATTGCCCGTCGGCAGGAGGCTCGCCGTGTGATTGGCGCGCTGGCCCGACATGGAGATCGGCGTCGGCTGGAACTCGAAGCCTCGCCGGGTCGGATCCGTCACGCCGTCGTGGTAGATATCGATCGTCCGGGCGTAAGCGCCGCCGGAGGACCGGGTGGCGCCGCCGACGAGGAGCACCTCCCCGGAGTCGAGCAGCGTGGCCGAGTGAAAGCCGCGGAGGGCGCTCATCTGCGTGGTGGAGGGCGCAGCCGCGGTGATCGCCCGGAATGTCCGCGCGGCCGCGTCGAACAGCTCGGCCGAGCTGAGCGCGGCGCCGGAGTTGACGAACCCTCCTGCGATCAGCACGTCGCCGGTCCGGAGGCGGACGGCCGTGTGCGCGTGGCGCGAGGTCGCCATGCTCCCGGCGCCCGCGAGCGCGCTGATCACCGCGGGATCGCCGGCGTTTCGGGCGAAACTCGTGAAGGAGTAGACGTACGCCGTGCTCGTGGGCTGGTTGAGCGGCGGCGCCACGCCGCCCGCGATCAGGACCTCGCGGTCGCCGATGAGGGTCGCCGTATGGTTGAACCGGGGCAGCGACGGCACGGACGCCGGCGGCGACTGCGAGGCTGGGTCGGTGACGAACACGCCCGTGGCCGGGTTGTAGACCTCGAGGAAGTCGACAGGCTCGCCGCTGGCGCTGGAGCTGGTGCTGCCCCCCGCGATGACGACGGGCGGCGCAGGGGGCGCGGGGATCGCCGGCTCGGGCGGCGGGACCGTCGTGAGCGCCGTCGCGGTGTGGGCGCCGCGCGCGGACGAAAGCGGGCTCGTGATCGCGAACGTGCGGTCGAGCGGCAGGTAGAGCTCGGCAGTCGACAGGGCGTCGCCGGACGCGTCGAAGCCGCCGGCGATGAGCACGGGGCTCGCCGGGTCTCCCGGGTTGATCAGGGTGGCGGTGTGCCGCGTGCGCGGCGCGATCATCTGGTTTGCCGTCGAGATCCACTGCGGATCGAGGATCGCCGGGTACCGGACGCCGGCGGCCTGCCACGCGACGACCACGGTGCACGCCGGCGCGGAGGGCGGCGTGACCGGCCGGCCCCACGGGGCACGGGGGCTCTCGTCGACCGCGCAGCCCTCGACCGAGAGCGAGGCCGGGAGGCGCGCGCCGGCCGCGTCGACGAGGTACGGGGGCGCGACGCGCAGGCGCGGCGAGCCGCCCGCGTCGAGGAACTCGAGGGTGCGCTGCACGAGGCGGAGGCCCGCTACGCCGCTGACGTCGACGCGGTAGCGGAGCTCCTTCCGCTCGGGCTCCTGCTCGAAGACGATGAAGTCCTCGGTGCCGCCGGGGAGGACGCGGTGGAGCACGTCGCTCGCGCCCCCGCTCCCGGCGCGGATCGCGCCGGCGTAGAGCACCAGGTTGCCCTCGGCGGCGGCGGGCGCGTCGGACGCGCCGGCGAGCGAGAATGTGATGGAGAGGCCAGAGGCGCTGTCGGCGAGCCGCACCGCGCCGGCGGCGCGCGGCGGGAGCTCGACGGAGGCGGCGGCGCCGGGCCCCCCGGCGCGCAGGGCGCCGGCCGGGGTCGGCGTCACGCGCTTCACGCCGCTCGGGCCGAGGGCGCTCGGGAAGCGCGCACGGAGCGCGGCGATGCGCGCGCGCCCCCCGGGCGGCGTCGCGCCGGGCGCCGCGGCGCCGGGCAGGGCCGCCCGGCGCGGGGCGCCCTCGTCGGAGCAGCCGAAGACCTGGGGGAGGACGGCGCAAGCGGACAGCAGCGCAGCACGTCGCAGCGTGGACCCGAGTCGCAGCACGCGGTGATCTCGCAAGGGGGCATTCCGTTCGTGGGCGCGGCGCGCGCACCGTGAGGACGAGCAGGGATGGAGCGATGCTACCAGAAGGCCGCGGTCAACCGAAGCGCCTCACGCGCCGAGAACGGGGCGCGGGAAACTCCCCCAGGGGAATGGTGATCCCGGATAGACTCGACAGAGCGCGCTGTCGTGAGCGGCGCGATCCGCCTCCTGGAGGACCCGCGATGACGTTTCCTGCTTCGCCTCGGATGCCCCGCCGCCGCGCGCCCTCCGGCGCCGCGCGCCGCGGGATCGTGCCCCTGCTCGCGGGCTTGCTCGCGCTCGTCTCGCTCGCGCCTCGGCCTGCGTCGGCGGCGCGCTGGGACTCCGACAACGACTTTGTCGCGAACGAGCTCGACAACTGTCCTGAGGTCAGCAACCAGGACCAGTACGACGGCGACGAGGACGGGCTGGGCGACGCGTGTGACCCCGACGACGATGACGACGGCATCCTGGACGACGCGGATACCGACGACGACAACGACAGGGTGCTGGACGTCGATGACGGGTGCCCCACCGTGGCGGGCGGCGGCCCGATGAGCGACGACACGGACGGCGACGGCGTCCCGAACGTCTGCGACAACTGCGACAACAACAGCAACGAAGACCAGACCGACAGCGACGGGGACGGGCGGGGAAACGCGTGTGATTCCGACAACGACAACGACGGCGTAGGCGACGGCGCCGACAACTGCAGCGTCTACCCGAACCCCGATCGGGCGAACTCCGATAGGGACTCGTTCGGCGACGCCTGCGACAACTGCCCATACGAAAGCAACCAGAACCAGGGGGACACGGACGGAGACGGCGACGGCGACGCCTGCGACAACTGCGTTGCCACGCCGAACCCGGGGGGAGCCGACGGCGACGGCGACGGCGTCGGCGACGCCTGCGACAACTGCCCGGCTGTCTCCAACGCGAGCCAGCTCGACGGCGACGGCGATGGCGTCGGCGACGCCTGCGACAACTGCCCGACCCGCGAGAACGACCAGTCCGACGACGACGGCGACGGCGACGGCGACGCCTGCGACAACTGCCCTGACGCCTCCAACGCGAACCAGCTCGACGGCGACGCGGATGGCGTCGGCGACGTCTGCGACAACTGCCCGACCCGCGCGAACGCGACCCAGCAGAACGACGACGGCGACGGCTTCGGAAACGTCTGTGACATCTGCCCCGGCACGGCCGGATCGAGCCAGGCCGACACCGACGGGGACACGGTCGGCGACGACTGCGACAACTGCCGCGCCCTCCCCAACGTGAACCAGGCCGACGGCGATCACGACGAAGTCGGCAACGCGTGCGACAACTGCCCTGACATCGCCAACACGCCCCAGACCGACGCCGACGGCGACGGCTTCGGCAACGCGTGCGACAACTGCGAGAGGATCGCCAACGCGGGCCAGGCCGACAGCGACACCGACGGCGTCGGCAACGCGTGCGACAACTGCCCTGACATCGCCAACGCGGACCAGGGCGACGAGGACGGCGACGGGGACGGCGACGCGTGCGACAACTGCCCGAGCCGCCCGAACAGCGATCAGCGGAACACCGACGCGACGTATGCCACCGGCGACGCGCTGGGCGACGCCTGCGACGACGACGACGACGCCGACAGCGTGCTCGACGAGGCCGACAACTGCCCGCTCAACCCGAACACGAGCCAGCGGAACACGGACCAGTCCCTCTCCGGCGGCGATCTCCTCGGCGACGCGTGCGACACCGACGACGACGCCGACGGCGTGCTCGACGGCGGCGACAACTGCCCGCTCAACCCGAACCCGGACCAGCGGAACACCGACGAGGATCTGCCCGGCGGCGACGGCTTCGGCGACGCCTGCGACGACGACGACGACGCCGACAACGTGCCCGACGTGAACGACAACTGCGTCGTCACGCCGAACTCGACGCAGACGAACACCGACCTGCATCTCCCCGGCGGCGACGGCCTCGGCGACCCCTGTGACGACGACGACGACGGCGACGGCGTGCTCGACACGACCGACAATTGCCAGTTCGCGCCGAACGCGAGCCAGCTGAACACGGACCACAGCTTCGCCGGCGGCGACGTCATGGGCGACGCCTGCGACACCGACGACGACGCCGACGGCGTGCCCGACGCGAGCGACAACTGCGTCGTCACGCCGAACCCGGGCCAGGAGAACAACGAGACGAACGGCCCCGACGACGCGCTCGGCGACGACTGCGACGAGGACGACGACAACGACAGGGTCCTCGACGACGACGACAACTGCCCTTACGACGTCAACACCGACCAGCTGAACACGGACCTCCCGTTCCCCAACGGCGACGCGCTGGGCGACGCCTGCGACGGCGACGACGACGAGGACGGGCTCTCGGACGATCAGGAGGCGGACCTCCGGACCGACCCGACCAGCCTGGACACGGACCGCGACACCATCGGCGACGCCGAGGAGGTGGCGAACCCGGACGATCCGGCGGATCCGGCCAACAACACCGACGCGGACGCGGTCATCGACGCGGTGGACCCCGACAGCGACGGCGACGGGCTGTCCGACGCCGACGAGGCGGGCGATGCCCTGCTGGGCACGCCGGCCGTCGACAGCGACGACGACGGGACGCCGAACTACCGCGACAGCGACTCGGACGACGACCTCGTGCTCGACCGCGACGACAATTGCCCGCTCGCCGCGAACCCGCCGGCCAGCCCGGGCGAGCCGCAGACCGACACCGACGGCGACGGCAAGGGCGACGCCTGCGACGGCGACTCGGACAACGACGGCGTGCTCGACCTCGACGACAACTGCCCGAGCACGCCGAACGCGCCCGCGCGCCCCGGCGAGCCGCAGGCCGACGCCGACGCCGACGGCCTCGGCGACCTCTGCGACCCGGACGCCGATCCGGACGGCGACGACGTCATCAACGCGGAGGACAACTGCCCGACGGCCGCGAACCCGCCCGAGCCGGGCGCGCCGCAGGCCGACCTCGACGGCGACGGCGCCGGCGATGCCTGTGATCCGGACGCCGACGGCGACGGGACGAACGACGCGAGCGACAACTGCCGGCTCCTCGCGAACCCCGAGCAGGCGGACGCCGACCGCGACGGCGACGGCGACGCGTGCGACAACTGCCCGCGCGACGCGAACGCCGGCCAGGAGGACGGGAACGGCGACGGCCTCGGGGACGCCTGCGACGACGACGGCGACGGCGTGGCGAACGACACCGACAACTGCCGCACCACCCAGAACCCCGAGCAGGACGACGCCGATGACGACGGGGTGGGCGACGCCTGCGAGGTGCCGGACCCGGGCGGCACCGGCGGCTCGGGCGGCGGCGCGGGCGGCGCGGGCGGCGCGGGCGGCGCGGGCGGCGCGGGCGCGACCACGACGGCGACCAGCGGCGGCGGGACGCCGCCGGACTTCGAGGGCGGCTGCGACTGCCGCATGGGCAGCGCGCCGCTCTCCCGGGAGGCGTGGGGCCTCGTCCTGCTCCTCTCGGCCTTGCTGCGGCGGCGCGGCCGGCGCGACCGCCGCCGCGCGGCGTAACCCGATACCTCCACGGTCACCGCACAGGTGACCATGTTGCCCCCCGCCTCACACGCCCGCTATCGTGGCCAGTCGATGAGGTCTCCCTCCGTCGCAGCGGCCGCCTCCGCGGCCGTCCTCATGACGCTCGCCAGCGCATCGAGAGGACAATCCACCGGCGGCTTCTCCCTCAACCGGTTCGAGCCGGCGCCCGCCGGCGACGTGTTCTTCGGCGTGCCCTCTCCGGCGGCGCCCGGCCACCTCGCGCCGCGCGTCCACGCGATGTTCGACTACGCCCACCGCCCGATCCACAGCAACGACGACGCCGCCATCGACCTCGTCTCCTCGCAGGCGTTCCTGCGCCTCGACGCCTCGCTCGCGCTGTGGGACCGCGTGCTGCTCTCGGTCGACGTGCCGCTCGCGATCGCGCAAGGGGGCGACGACCCGGGCATCCCCGGCGTCGATTTCACCGAGCTCCGGGCGCCCGAGATCGGCGACCTCCGCTTCGGCGCGCGGCTCCGCGTGCTCGGCAGGGACGCCGGCCCGATCCAGTTCGGGATCGGCGGCTACCTGTTCGCGCCCACCGGATCGCCCGCGCAGTACACCGGCGACACGGACCTCCACGGCGCCTTCCACGCGAGCCTCGGCGGGCGCATGGGCTCGGCGCGCTCGACGTTCAGCTTCCTCTGGAACGCGAGCGCCGGCGTCGACGTCGTGGGCGGCGCGAACCGGCCGCAGTCGCTCACGTTCGGCGGCGCCGCGGGGGTCCTGATCGGCGGCGATCTCCTCCAGCTCGGCGCCGAGGCGTACGGCGCCGCGCCGCTCGGCGACGATCTCCTGCTCTCGAGCGCGCCGGTGCAGCGCGACGACGCGGGCGTCAACGCCGAGCTGCTCTTCGGCGCCAAGCTGCGCGTGCTCGACGGCCTCACGTTCGGCGCCGCGGTCGGCCCGGCCCTCACGAACGCGATCGGCACGCCGCCGGTCCGTGCCGTCGGCATGATCGGCTGGGCGCCGCTCCCGAAGGCGCCCGAGGAGCGCGCGGCGACCGCCGCCCACGCGCGGGATAAAGATGATGACGGCATCGACGACGACATCGACGCCTGCCCCGACGTGAAGGGCGATCCGTCGCCGGATCCCGCGAAGGACGGCTGCCCTCCGGCGGATCGCGACGGCGACACCGTGCTCGACATCGACGACGCGTGCCCGACCACGCCGGGCGACCGCAGCGCCGACGCCACGCAGAACGGCTGCCCGGGCGACTCGGACGACGACGGCTTCCACGACGGCATCGACGCCTGCCCCGGCGTGCGCGGCGGCGCGAGCGACGACCCGAAGCAGGTCGGCTGCCCGAGCGACGCGGACGGCGACGGCATCGTCGACGCCTCGGACGCCTGCCCGAAGGCCAAGGGCCCTGCGAGCGAGGACCCGAAGCGGAACGGCTGCCCGGACGATCCGGACGGCGACGGCATCCGCGCCGCCGCCGACGCGTGCCCGAACGAGCGGGGCCAGCCCGACCCGGATCCACGGCAGAACGGCTGCCCGAAGTTCGTCCGTGTGAGCGCCGACGAGATCACGACCTCGAAGCCGGTGCAGTTCATCGTCTACGGAAAGACGCGCGCCGAGACCGTCGATCCCGTCTCCGACGAGATCCTGTACGAGGTGCGCGACGCCATCCAGCAGAACCCGGACATCGAGCTCGTCGAGGTGCAAGGCCACACGGACGACAGCGGGAGCGAGGAATACAACCTGCGCCTGTCCCAGGAGCGCGCGGACGCGGTGCTCTCGTGGCTCGTGGCCGCCGGGGTCCCGCGGGAGAGGCTCGTCGCGAAGGGCTACGGCTTCGAGCACCCGCTCGGGGACAACCGCGTGAAGACTGGGCGCCAGAAGAACCGCCGCGTCCAGTTCATGATCATCAAGCGCAAGGGGCAGCCGTAGCGAGCGGACGTCCGCGTCGCAGCGACGACGACGCACGACACAACGCCCAAGACGCCACAAATCCCGACAACCACCCAAGAGCTCGCAGAAGCCCGCAGAACAGAGCATCAGGCCAAACAAGCCACCACGGCTCATGTGGCCAGGCAATCACGCGGGCACGCGGCAAGGCGACCGGGCGCGCGCCGCTCGGCGCTCCTCCAGGGTCCGAACGCGGCGCCGTGACCGTTCCCTGACGGCGTTTGACGGATCCATGTGCCATATTGCCTCGATGCTCCATACGGTGGCGATATCAGATATCCATCTTTGCGAGCTCGAGCCTGGCGACGGTCTGTGGATGCGTTACCGTCAGGCTCCTTACTCCCCCGACAGCGAGCTCGCGGCGATGCTGGACGCGCTGCGCGACGAGATGGCGCAGGGGACGGCGCGCGGCGGGGGGCGCCACGAGCTCACGCTCGTGCTGAACGGCGACGTGTTCGACTTCGACGCGCCCCGCGTCATCGATCAAAAGAGCGTCTTTCACGATCTCCCGCGCAGCGCCGAGCACGCCGTCCCGGCGATGCGGGCGATGCTCGCGGACCACCCGGTGTTCGTCGAGGCGCTCGGCCGGGTCGTCGCGGACGGGCACACCGTCGTCTTCATCTCCGGCAATCACGACGTCCAGCTCACGCTGCCCGAGGTGCGCACCCTGGTCCGGGCCACCGTGGTCGACGCGGCGCTCGCCGCGCTCGGCGCGGGCCGCGTCGACCACGGCGAGGCGCCGCGGCCCGGGCGCACGCGCGAGGCGCTCGAAGCGCGCGTCGTGTTCCGCGCCTGGTTCCACAAGACGCCGGACGGCATCGTCATCGAGCACGGCAACCAGTACGACGCCTATTGCAGCTACCGGTATCCGATGATCCCGTTCGGCCGGAACCCCGGCGAGATCCAGCCGACCATGGGCTCGCTCGCGTGCCGGCTGCTCGCCTCGCGCATGGGCTACTTCAACCCGCACGTGGACTCCTCGTTCATGCTGTCGGCGTTCGGCTACCTCGCGCACTGGGCGCGTTACTACATGTTCTCGCGCCGCTCGCTGGTGATCGCCTGGGCGCTCGGCGCGCTCCGCACGCTCGTCGAGCTCGTGCGCCGGCGCGAGCCCGAGCGGCGCGCCAGCCGGCGCGCGTGCCTCGCCGCGGCCGCCCAGGAGACGGGCGCCTCGCTCCGCGCGGTGGCCCGCCACGCCCGCCTGTTCGCGCGCCCGGCCGAGGACCGGCTGGGGCTCGTCGCGCGCGAGCTCTGGCTCGACCGGGCCCTCTTCGGGCTGCTCGCGCTCGCGGTGACGCTCGTCTGGGTGCTGCTCGTGCCGGGCTGGCTCGCGCCGGCGGCGCTCATGGCGCCGGCGGCGCTCGTCGTGTACGAGCGCCTCGTCCCGAAGCTCCCGCTCGACGCGACGTGGCAGCGGGTCGGCCGCGCCGCGCGCCAGGTCGCGCGCGCCCACCGCGCGAGGGCCGTCGTCTTCGGCCACACACACACGCCCGAGGGCACCTGGGAGGGCGGCCTGTTCTTCGGCAACACCGGCTCGTGGTCCGCCGCGTTCGAGGACGTCGCGTGCACGCGCCCCGTCTTCGCCGCGCGCCCCCTCGTGTGGCTCAAGTCCGAGGCGGGCGCGGGCAGCGCCGCGCGCCTCTCGGGGGGGCTCGTCACGTGGAAGAGCGGCCGCTTCGAGCGCCGCACCGTGAGCGTCCCGCCGCCGGCCGGGCAGCGCGCCGAGCCGCAGGGCGCGCCGTGCCCCTCGCTCCGGTCGCCCGCGACCGCGGCGCTGCGCACCTGACGTCCGCCGCGCAGCCCGCGCGCCCCGCACGGCCCGAGCACGGCCCGCGCCTGGCTCGAATTGATCCCCTTCCTGACTTGCGCGAGGCGCTCGGCCGCTGGATGCTGCCGGTAGACACACGCCCCGCCGACAAGGAAGCTCCGTGAACTCCCCGCTCCGCATCGAAGCCGCCGGTGACAGCCACGTTGGCCGCCAGCGCGAGCACAACGAGGACAGCTTTGCCGTCGATCTGGACCTCGGCCTCTTCGTCGTCGCGGACGGCATCGGCGGCGCCGCCGGCGGCGAGATCGCGTCGCGGATGGCGGTCGACATCGTCCACTCGAGCTGCCGGGACGGCGAGCTCGAGATCACCCGGCCGACGGGCTACGACGAGCAGGTGCCGCCCCTCGAGCTGCGGCTCGTCTCGTCGATCTGGCGGGCCAACGAGCGCATCTTCGAGGTGGGCCAGCGCGACCCGCGCTTCTACGGCATGGGGACGACGTTCGCGGGCGTCTACGCCGACGCGGACGCGGCGTGCATCGCCCACGTCGGCGACAGCCGGGTGTACCGCTACCGCGAGCGCCGGCTCGAGCGGCTCACCGAGGACCACTCGCTCTGGAACGAGCACCTGAACAACGGCGAGCAGCTGCCCGACGACCTGGATCCGCTGCTCGCCCGCAACGTCGTGACGCGCGCGCTCGGCATGGGCAAGACGGTCGACGTCGCGACGCGCCTCGAGCGGCCGCAGGCGGGGGATCTCCTGCTGATCTGCTCGGACGGGCTCTCCGGCCCGGTCCCCGAGCCGGAGATCGCCGCGGTCCTCGAGCACGGCGACGACCTCGCGACGACGGCGCGGTCGCTCATCGACCTCGCCAACCTGCACGGCGGCCCCGACAACGTGACGTGTGTGCTCGTGCGGTGGAGCGCGGTCGGCTGAGCGGCCGGCTCCTCTCGCCGCGTCGCGCAGGCTGATTACAGCGCGGGGATCCCGAGCAGGTCGGCGGACCTGGTCATCTCGTGGGCGAGCGAGCCCTGGGTCGCGTCGTCGCTCTCGCGCTGCACGAGCGTGTAGAGCTCCCCGAACGGCGTCGCGAGCTGCTCGGCGGTCGGCGTCTCGTCGCTCCAGTCGTCCGGCACCGGCGGCAGCGCGTCGCCCTCGATCGCGTCGTACGCGCTGGTCAGCCGGTTGAAGCCGGCGAGGACCTCCTTGTCGACCTCCGGCCCCTCGGTCTTGGTGAGGAGCCACGGCTGGAAGGCGCGGTAGGTCTCCTCGCCCGCCGCGACGTTCGCGCGCATGTCGGAGAGCGTGTACTGCGCGTAACGCGACTCCTCCTCGCCGGTCGCCGCCTTCCCGATCTTCTCCACCTGCTCCAGGATGGATCCGATGACGCCGCGGTACGCGGACGGCGCGTCCAGCGCGAGCGCCGCGAAATCGGTCTGCATCTTCTTGGCGTCGGCCGCGAGGCGCGCGCAGAGCTCGCCCTTGAACGCGGCGGCCTCGGCCTCCGAGGCGGGGAAGGCGGCCGGCGCGTAGTTCGTGAGCGCCGACTCGAAGGCGAGCACCGGCTCCGGCATCTCGTCCGACCAGAGGATGCGCTCGACGGCGTGCACCCCGGTCACCCCCTCGTCGTCGAAGAGGTCGTCGTCGGCCTCGATCTCGATGAACGCGTCGTACCGGTTGTCCGTCGAGTGGTCGAGCTCCGGGAAGACGACCGCGATCGCCCCCTCGACGCGCTCGTACGACTGCCGGGCCTTCTTCCACTCGGCCTTCATGGCGTCGACGGCGGCCTTGTCGGTCGCCGCGCTCCAGCCGTCCTCGTCCGGCTCGGGCGCGGCGGCCTGGAGCGCGGCCGTGGCGGCGGCGAAATCGTCGAGGTTGCCCTGGATGAACGCCTTCACGTCGAGCACGGCGTTCTGCTCGTACTCCGCGTCGGAGAGCAGCGTCTCGTTGTCGCTTCCGCACGCGGGAAGCGAGAGGGCGGCGGCGGCGATGGCCGTACCGAGCCGCAGGCGGGCGGGGATGAACATGGCTGTCAGCGCTCCTTGTCGCGGCTCGCCTAGAGCGAGCGCACGAAGTCGATGAGGGCCGCGCGATCCTCGTAGGGGAGCGCGCGGAAGGCGGCGACCGAGGCGGCGGCCTCCGACCCCGGGCCATCGTGGAGCAGGATGGCCTGCTCGATCGTCCTGGCCCGGCCGTCGTGGAGGTACGCCGTGCTGTGGCGGAGGCCGATGAGCGGCGCCGTCCGCCACGAGGTGGAGCTCGCCGACTCGTCGGCCAGCCCGTCGGCGAGGTCGGGGCCGAGGTCGTGCAGGAGGAAGTCCGTGTAGACCGGCGCGTCGATGCCGGCGAGCTGCGCGATCGGGTAGTCGGCGCGCGTCCGCAGCGACGGGGCGTGGCAGGCGGCGCAGTCGAGCTCGGCGAACAGCGCCTCCCCGACCGGGTCGGCCGGCGCGCGCCTCGGGATCTCGAGCAGCCGCATGTAGTCCGCGACGGCGTTCACCGTGTCGAGCACGACGTCCTCGCCCGGCTTGGCGTCGTCCGTGAGCCCGTCGGGGTTCGGCAGCTCGTGCGGGCGGAGCGGCGAGGTGATCCCCATGTCGCCCTGGTACGCGTCGGCCGTGAAGTCGTCGAGCGTGGCGACCCGCGCCTTGAACCCGAAGCGCCCGATGAGGTTCTCCTCGCCCTCGTCGTGCGCGTGGAACGTCTCGTCCGCGTTCTTCCTGGAGTGGTACACGACGCGGTTGATGCGCCCGCGGATCGCGTCGCCGCGCGCCGCCTGCTCGGCCGCGACCCGCTCGATCTCGGCGTCGTCCACGGCCTCCATGTACCCGCGCCCGAACACCGGCGGGCCGAGGCGCTGGGAGAGCTTGAGCGCGAGCGTCTCGGCCGCCTCGGGCAGCGAGAGCGTCTTCGCCCCGCCGACCCCGTAGGGCCGCATCGTGTTGCCGTAGGGCAGCCCGGCCTGATCCACGGCCGGCGTCACGCCGTCGGCCTCGACGAGCACCATCTTCTGGACGGCGCCCGGGCCGCGCGCCGCGCCCTCGTGGCACCCGGCGCACGAGGTGCGGATGTACAGCGGCCCGAGCCCGTCGCGCTCGCGAAAGACGAAGTCGAAGAGCTTGTCGCCTTCCTTGAAGCGCGCGACCTGCTCCGCCGAGGACCCCTCGAGCGGGATATCGCTCAGGTCGTCTCCGATCAGCTGGAGCCCCGCGAACGGATCGTCACGAACGGACTCCGAGCCACAGCCGGTGATGTTGAGGAGCAACGGAATCCCGAGAAGCGCTGCACAACGCGACATGTCGAGCATCGATAACGTAAGTGAAAGTCAATGTCAATTGTGACACAGCGTGCAATTTGCCGTCGATTTCGGCCGATGCCGGCGCGGCGGACGTGGTCGACCGGTGGCGAGCGCCACGCTGGCGCCCGCGCGGCCTGCGCGGCCGATCGGCCTCGCGCGGCCGCGTGTTTCCGGCCGCGAAGCGTGGTGGGGGCTCGGGCGTTACACTGGGCACCCGGCGCGGACGGGGCTCACGCTGGAGGACCGCGGACGATGCATCGAGGGGATGACCAGCGCACGGCCATGAGGGCGCTCCGGGACGGGCTGCGGGATCTCGACCGGCTCGAGGAGCGCCGCGCCGCCCACAGGGCGCTCGGCGACGGCTGGCTCCGGTACATGGGTCCCGGCTATGGAAACGGCATCTGCTCGAGGTGTGGTGTGCTGCTCGAGCGGGGCACGCTCTACGTGCACTGCGCGCAGTGCCTCGCGACGCGCGGGATCGACGAGCAGGCCTTGCAGCGCGCCTGCGCGCGGGTGATGGCGGGCGACTGGCCGTTCCAGGAGCGCCGGCTCGACGGCGGGCGCTGGGCGCGCGCCCTCATCGCGTTCTGGCGGGACCACGTCGACCCCATGGACGCGCGGGCCGTCCCGTACCGGCACAACACGCTCGACGCCGCCTTCCACTACATGGAGCGGCACCTGTCCAGGTCTGGGGTCGCGGAGGTCTGGACGGTCCCCGAGGGCGTCCACGGGGCGCTCGACGCGACGATGGTCGTGCGCGCCCGGGGCGAGGCGCTGGCGATCGGCGTCGCCACGCAGCGGCGCATCGCCACGTCCGAGGAGGGCTACGGCGGCGCGATCGTCGCGTTGTTCGACGAGGTGCTCCGCCTCGCGGGCGAGCGGGAGGGCTATCTGGTGATCGAGAAGCTGAGCCGGCGCGCGCGCCGCGACGCGCCCATCAAGGAGACCGCGGCGCTCACCGCGGGCGGGCGGCGCGTGACGCTCCTCCGCTGCATGCAGGAGGACCGCAGCTGGCTCGCGCTACCCGCGCCCGGCTGACCCGGCTTGCCGTGCCCGGCTGACCCGGCTGCCCTCCGCCGCGCCTTTCGTGCGAGCATCGGCGCCCATGGATGGGAACCTCAAGGAACAGGTGTGCGCGTTGCTCGAGGCCGGCGGCGGGGAGCCGCTCGACGGCGGCCGCTTCCTGCCGCTCGTCACGCTCGAGTCCGGCGCGCGGGTGGGGCTCGACGGCTCGGCCGCGTGGGTCTTCGCGCCGGAGGGCGGCGCGGCGCAGGTCTTCGCGCCCGAGCGCGGGCAGGTCTTCTTCGAGGTGCTGGAGTCGAGGCGGGACGACTTCGACGCGCGCCTCGAGGAGGCGGCGCGGGCCGCCGGGCTTCCGCCCGAGGAGGTGGCCTTCTCGTTCCCCGCGGAGCAGGTCGTCAGGTCGGTGCTCTCGAAGGGCCTGCCGACGATGACGCGCCTCGCGCTCTCGTGGCTCCGTCTGACGGAGGTCCGCGCGCTCCGCGCCGACATCGCGGCCGTCTCGCGCGACCCCACCATGCCGGGCGCCATCCGGGATCTCGCGGAGCGCCTCACCGTCCGCGAGTGATCGCCGCTCTAGAGGCTTGCAAACGCGTCGGCGGGGATGTCGAGGGCGGACGAGTCCTCGCGGCCGAGGATCTCGGCGGACAGCTTCACGTGCGGCAGCACGTTCGACGCGAAGTAGAGGGCCGCGTGCTTCTTGCCCTCGTAGAAGGCGCGGTCCTTCGCGCCGGCGTCGCCCGCCGGCAGCTGCTCGATCGCCTTCAGCGCGATGGCCGCCCCGTCGAGCAGGAGCCAGCCGATCGCGAGCTCGCTCATCATCTCGAGGAAGCGGTTCGCGGCGAGCGGCACCATCGGCATCTTGCCCATCTGGAACCACGAGAGCAGCCGCATCGCCGTGCCCGCGACGGCCTCGTGCGCCTCGCGCAGCTCCTTCACGCCCGCGGCGAGCACGGGGTGCTTCTCGTTCGCCTTCACGAACTCGGCGACGTCGTTGAGGAACGCCTGCAGGTTGGCCCCGCCGGCCTGGCCGAGCTTGCGCCCGACGAGGTCCATCGCCTGGATGTGGTTCGTGCCCTCGTAGATCGAGAACACCTTCGCGTCGCGGCAGTACTGCTCGACCGGGTAGTCCTTCGTGTACCCGGCGCCGCCGAAGGTCTGGATCGCCGTCTCGCAGACGCGGAAGGCCTGATCGGACGAGTAGGCCTTCACGAGGGGCACGAGCAGGTCGACCTGGCCCTGATTGTAGGCGGCGACGCGGTCGTCCTTGCCCTGGTAGACGACGACCGCGTCCTGGTGGCGCGCGAGCTTGACGATGAGCGCGCGAATGCCCTCCACGCGGCTCTTCATGTCGAGCAGCATCCGCCGCACGTCCGGGTGGTCGATGATGGGCACGCGCGGCGCGGTCGCGTCCTTCCACTGGAGGATCGACGAGCCCTGCTTGCGGTCCTTCGCGTACTCGAGCGCGTTCAGGTACGCCGACGACGCCACCGACACGCCCTGCAGGCCGACGGCGATGCGCGCGCCGTTCATCATCCGGAACATCTGCGGCATGCCCTGGTGCTCGACGGTGCCGACGAGCTCCCCGAGACAGCCGTCGTTCTCGCCGAAGTTGAGCACGCACGTCGACGACCCGTTGATGCCCATCTTGTGCTCGATGTTGCCGACGAGGACGTCGTTCGGCTGGCCGAGCGAGCCGTCGTCGTTCACCCGGATCTTCGGCACGACGAAGAGGCTGAGCCCCTTCGTGCCGGGCGGCGCCCCCTCGACGCGGGCGAGCACGAGGTGCACGACGTTCTCGGCGAGGTCGTGGTCGCCGCCGGAGATGAAGATCTTCGTGCCGCGGATGAGGTACTTGCCGTCCGCTTGCTTCACCGCGGTCGTCCGCGAGGAGCCGACGTCCGAGCCCGCCTGCGGCTCGGTCAGGCACATCGTGCCGCTCCACTGCCCCCCGTACATCCGCTTGAGGAAGAGGTCGCGCTGCCGCGGCGTCCCGAAGTGCTCGATCACCTCGGCGGCCCCGAACGTCAGCCCGGAGTACATGTTGAACGCCACGTTGGCGCCGCAGAGGAACTCCTCGACCACGACGTAGAGGGTGTAGGGACCGCCCTGACCGTCGTACGCCGCTGGTACGGAGACGGTCTTCCAGCCGGCCTCGTACAGCTTGTTCCACGCCTCCTTGAAGCCCGGCGGCGTCTTCACCTGGCCGTCCTCGATGCGACAGCCGTGCCGGTCGCCGACCGCGTTGAGCGGCCCGCAGACCTCGCACGCGAACTTGTACGCCTCGTCGACGACCATGGAGACCTCGTCGCGCCCCCACGCGTCGTACGGCGCGCTGCCGAGCAGCTCGTCCAGCCGGAACTGCTCGAACAAGAGGAAGCGGATCTCCCGGAGGTCGGCCTTGTAGCGGTTCTGGTGGGTTTGGGCATTCGACATGGGAGACCTCCTCGTGGCCGCGGCGTCAGGCGCTGGCAGCCGGTTCCCTTTCCGGTCTTCCGCGCAGCCGCGGCATAGTTCTTCACTTCCGGTAGCATGCCGCCGCGCCGCGTCAACGTTCGTCCTCGACACGGCCGCCATCTTGCGGAAATCAAGAGGAAATACGGCGTACTTCCGCGAGCTTGAACAGGCGCCCGGGGCGAGGACGGGGCGGCCGGAACGGTCGCCGTGGCCGCCGGGACGGACGGCGCCGCGGTGGTGGATCCGACGGGCGGCGCGGCGTAGGCTCCGGCGCGTTCGAACCATGTCCGACCCGGCTTACATCACGCCCAGCGGGGCCAGGAAGTTGTCGGAGGAGCTCGCGCGGCTCCGGTCCGTGGAGCGGCCGCGCATCGTGCAGGAGGTCGCGGACGCCGCGGCCCAGGGCGATCGGTCCGAGAACGCCGAGTACATCTACGGCAAGAAGAAGCTGCGCGAGATCGACCGGCGGATGCACTACCTGACGAAGCGGCTGGAGAAGGCCGTCGTTGTCGATCCGGCGGAGCAGCGGGGCGACAAGGTCTTCTTCGGCGCCACGGTCGAGATCGAGGACGAGGACGGCGCGCGCCACACCTACCAGATCGTGGGCGAGGACGAGATCGACAGCGCGTCGGGGCGCATCAGCTGGCGCTCGCCGGTGGGCCGCTCGCTCCTCGGCAAGCGCGCGGGGGACGTGATCACGGTGCGCCGCCCGGCGGGCGAGGCGGAGATGGAGATCATCTCGGTGCGGTACGGCTGAGCGCCGCGGGGCGCTCGATCCGGAGAGGAGACACGAGGCGGATGAGGATCTTGCACACGATGCTGCGGGTCGGCGATCTCGAGCGCTCGATCGGCTTCTACAGGGACGTGCTCGGGATGCAGCTCCTGTCGCGGCAGGACTACCCCGAGGGCAAGTTCACGTTGTGCTTCCTCGGCTACGGGAGGAACCCCGAGCACGCGGAGATCGAGCTCACGCACAACTGGGGCGTGGAGAAGTACGAGCTCGGCACGGCGTACGGGCACATCGCGCTCGGCGTCGACGACATCCACGCGGCGTGTGACCGCATCCGCGCCGCGGGCGGAAAGATCACGCGCGAGCCGGGCCCGATGAAGCACGGCAAGACGGTGATCGCGTTCGTCGAGGATCCGGACGGCTACAAGGTCGAGCTCATCGAGCAGTCGACCCGCACCCGGTAGCTACAAGGTCGAGCTCATCGAGCAGTCGACCCGCACCCGGTAGAAAGAGCGGCGGTCACCCGCACAGGAGACGGGCCCAGATCGGCGTTTTCGGCGCGCAAGCGCACTCCTGTGCGCTGAGCACCGAAAACGTCGAGGTGGGCCCGTATCCGCAGCGGGTGACCGCCGCTCTGTCAGGCCAGGGCTGCTGGCTCGGCGTCGTTCGCCGCCTGCGCGGGCGGCAGGGCGCCGTCGGCCGAGGCGGGGGCCGCGAGCGTGTCGTCGGCGGGCGCCTTCGTCGCGTCGGCGCCGGCGCTGCTCGCGCCGGCGGCGGCCTTCTCGGAGTTCGGGCGGCGGCCGCGCGGCTTCTGGAGGAGCGACGGGGCGAGCTCGCCGTCGCCGCCGTCGTGCCAGCGCAGGTAGGCGACGGCGCGGCGACACTCCTCGTAGGCCTTGGCCACGAGGGAGATCGCGCGGGCGCGGCGGTCGCTGGCGTCGGTGATCTTCGGCGCCGCGGCCGAGCCCTTGCCGGGCTTCGCGGCGAGCGCGGCGAGCAGGCGCACGCCGAGATCCGCGGCGCGCTCGAGCTCCTCGTCCTCGACGGCCGTCTTCGCGCGGACCTTGTCCCAGGAGCCGCGGAAGAGCTCGGCCAGGGCGACGAGGTCGCCCGCGAGGTCCGAGTGGCCGCGGCCCTTGCGGATGTCGGCGACGCGCTGCTTGTCGAGCAGGTTCCGGTAGGCGAGCGCCTCGGCCGCGACGAGGAGCCCCTCGCGCAGCGTCGACGCGTCTTCGGTGAGCTTCTTCGTGTCGAGCTCGCTCGCGGGCGTGCTGTAGAGCAGGTCGGCGTACCAGGCCGCGAGGGCGTAGTCCTCGAGCTCGTCCAGCATCTCGATCGGGTGGTTCGGGAGGTCCCGGACGATCTCCTCGCGCATCTCGCGGAGGTGGGGCAGGGCGGAGAGCACGGAGCTCACGGCCCTGGGGACCTCGACGTAGACCGTCACGAGGTCCTCGGGGCCGAGCTCGAGGAGCTTCGGCTCAACGCGGCCGTACGCCGCGAGCGCGGCGGCCGGCGAGGAGGGGAGAAGGGGAGCAGGTGCTGCTTTCGGAGGTCGCGCCATACAGATGTCTCCAGCGGAGGTCGCGCACACTGCCAGACGGAAGGGCGAAGGGAAAGGGGCGCGTGCGATGACGGCCGGTTCGGCCGCGCCGCGGGCGCCTTCGGCTCGTCCGCCCTTCGCCACGCGCCGTTGCACGGCGGAGCGCCGAGTCAAGCCTGGAGAACGGGAGTTGGGGCATTCCGGTAGCGCCCTCTTTTTTCTCTCGCCCCGCCGCGGGCTCGCCGCCGCCGCGGGCGGCCGGGGCGGCTCCGGGCTCGACGTGCGAGAACGCAGCCGCTATGACGCGCTCGCCGGCTTCCATGAGAATGGCAGCGGTCTGCCGTTGTCCGGCCGTTGGAGGAGCTATGTACGCGATTGCGATCATCCGGTATCGGCGTCCGCTCGAGGAGGTGTTGCCCGTCGTCGACGAGCACCGGGCCTACCTGAAGCGGCTCATGGAGCAGGGCCTGCTGCTCGCGTCCGGCCCGCTCGATCCCCGCTACGGCGGCGCGCTCCTGCTCCGGGTGCCCGACGACGCGGTGACCGCGACGCTCGATCAGATCCGCGACGGCGACCCGTTCACGAAGCGGTCCGTGGCGCAGTACGAGCTCCTGCCGTGGGCGCCGGTGATGGGCAAAGAGGAGCTCGACCGGGTGTTCGCCCAGAAGCCCTGAAGGGCGCGCCGCGCCGGTAGAGGCGCGCCGCTCTAAGGGGTTCGGAAGGCGAGGACCCCTGCGTCGTCCGTCGTGTAGGTCCTGCCCGGGGTGACGCGGATCTGCGCCTTTCCCCCCTGCACGACGGCGGCGACGTCGTAACCGGCCTTCGGCGTGAGGCCGGTGATCACGTGGCTGCGCGCCGCGCCGGGCACCTGGTAGGCGAGCGGCCCCGCGTGGGCCTGCGGCGCCGCGCGGAACAGGACCGCCGTGCCCGCCACCAGCGCGCCCTCGAACGCGGCGCCCTGGTCGCTCTCGATGCGCACGGCGGGATCCATCCGGGCGCCGCCGTCCGCGCCCTGCAGCACGTGCAGGAAGCGCACATCCGCGGGGCCGGCGGGGTCCTCCACGACGAGGCGGTGGGTCGTCGGCTCCAGCTCGGCGGGCTTCTCGACGTCCTCGACCGGCGTGGCCTTCATGACGGCGCTGCGCGGCAGGAGGCTCTGGACGAACAGCGCCTGGCCTCGGGGCGTCGCGACGCTGGCCGTCCGGCCCTCGATCCTGGGCGCCGCGGTCGTCATCAGGTTGAACCGCTTGAAGCGGCCGGCGGTGCGCGACGCCGCGCGATCGTAGACGACGACGTGATCGGGCATGAGCCACACGGCGGACCGGCTCGCGTGGACGATGTCGCTCGCGATGTCCGCCGGCGTCCAGGCGTTCGGGCGCGTGTTGTACAGGGCGGTCGCGTCCCCCTCGGCGAACACGTACCCCGCGCCGCTGCTCATGCGCGTGGTCGGATCGCCGGCGGCGCGACCCTCCCGCCACTGGCCGCCTCGCGCGACGATCTCCGTCTCGTACCAGCGCACCCGCGACGGCTTGTCGTTCTGCAGGGAGAGGGTGTTGTGGTAATCGGTCGTCGCCCCGATGAGGTTGTTCGAGTAGCTCGTGTGCTCCTTCGTCAGCCACTCGCCCTTGCGGTAGAGCCCGATCTGATTGCAGTCGCCGATCTGGTGGTTGATGGTGACCCAGCCGCACCGCCAGGTGAACCACCGCGCGTCCTTCGTCCAGCCCGTGCGCGCGAGCACGCTCCCGCGGCCCGTCGCCCGCTCGAAGAAGACCGTGGGCATCGACGGGCGAGGGTCCGGCGGGAGCGGCGCCGCCGGATCGAAGAGCAGGAAGCTCAGGATGGCCCGGCTCGGGACCGGCGAGGCCCACACCCTGGACGTGCGCGCGTAGAGCGCGGGCGCGCCGCCCTCGACCGCGTTGGCCACGATCCAGCGCGTCTTCTCGAGGCGCGCGGTGTTCCCCGTGAGGTAGTCGTAGACGCCGAGCGAGCCGAACGTGTCGACGAAGCGCGGCTCGAACCAGGCGCGCATCGTGTCGCCGTAGTTGGCCACCTCGTAGACCGGCCCGAGGTCGGCCCTCGACGCCATCGTGACCGGGGCGGGCGCGAGCGAATGCAGGATGCCGTCCGTGAACCGGTCCCAGTAGCCGCTGCGCAGCAGCGCGATCTGCGGGCCGGACAGGGCCGGGGTGGCGTACCCCGCCGTGTGCAGCGCGAGCAGCGCCTGGTGGAGGCTCGCGATGCCGCCGCCGTAGAGGAGGCCCTCGACGGGCAGGCCGCCGCTGGCGGCGCCGAGGCCGTCGGGCGGCGCGCCGAGGCGCTTCGCCGCGACCTCGGCGGTCTCGAACAGAGCGTAGGCCTGGTAGAGCCAGGCGCCGGTCGCGTTCGCGCGGTAGCTGCGCAGCGTGTTGCCGAGCGCCTCCGGCGGCGAGCGCGGATCGAGCGGGCGATCGTCGGCCTCGTCCATCGAGAGCGACATCAAGGTGACCTGGCGGAGGTGGCCCAGGTAGAAGTTGTTCGCCGCCCAGCGGAGCCGTTCCGGATCGCGGACCAGCGCCGGATCGTTCACGACGCCGACCGGCTGCGGGTGCTCGTTGCCCGCCGTGGCGGCGTGGAGGTTCTCGTCGGTCCACCGGAGGAAGACCTTCCTGATCTTCTCCTTGTCCGCGGCGCTCAGCACGGGGCGGCCCTGGCCGTCGGTCGCGTTGTAGATCCAGTCCAGGGTCAGCGGGAACCCGTCGCCCCACCAGCGCGAGCGATCGCCGGTCGAGAACCCGGGGCCGCGAAACGGCTTGTTCTCGGCGCGCCCCTTGCTGGCCTCCTCGATGGCGTACATCAGCAGGTTGCGCGCCCTGACCGCGTGGGCCGGCCGCGCCGCCACGACGGGATCGATGAGCGACACGAAGGCGAAGAACTGCGCGTACGCCTCGGTCGGATACTGCACGTACGCGTTGGTCCCGCCGTCCGGCCATGTCGGGTTCGGCCTGCCGTTCGGGAAGAAGCGGCTGTCGTAGGTCGCGATCGCGCGCTGGAGCGCGGGCAGGAGCCCGTCCTTGTACATGCGGTTGTTGCCGTCCGCGGCCCAGCTGCGCAGCCGGGGGAGGTGGTCGGGCGTGAGCCAGAGTCGCGGGTGACCGGCGACGGGCGCCGCGCCGGCGCGCGCCGCCGCGCCGACAAGGCACAACGCGAGCGCCGCGGTGGTGAGGATGTGTCGAATAGGTCGCATGCTGCCTCCCGGTGTTGCTCGGCGCGAAGGGCCGCGCCGGCCGTCGTCAGCCAGCGTCGGCCAGCACGCGTCATGCCGAGTACATGCGTGTGCGCCACGCGTCATCCGGAAAGGCGCCCGATGTCCGCGGCACACCGCGCTGGGGCGCCGATCGCGGGAAACGTGTGCCTCGGCGAGCGTTCCATCCGCAGCGGCGCCCGCGAAACAGAGCAGAAACGCAGCCGCCGGCCAACGTCGCGGCGCGCGGGGCGCCGGACGCAGAGCGCCGGACGCAGACGGAGCGCCGGACGCAGACGGAGCGCCGCGCTGGCTCGGGGCCAGGGCCCCGCGGCAACGTTGAGCGCTGAAAAATGCGCTGGTCGCCGAACCGCAAGAATACGACGCAATCCGTCGCGGCGCAGGCTGGTCAGCGTGACAGAAGACAAAGCGCCCTCACTCGACAGGCGACGCTGATCTGTCACACATCTCGGCGGGTCTGCCTCTATACTCCAGCAAGATGGGAGCAATCCGCAGTATGCAGGCGCCAGACTTCGCCCCGTTCCTCGGCGACCCCCGGATCGTCTCGGAGGGCAACTACGTGAAGGGGACGCTGCTCAGCGCGCGTGCCCAGGCCATACGGCAGAACTATGGCGACCGATTCGTGGCGGATCTCGGCCGCCAGCTGTCGCCCGATGCGGCGCGTTACCTGCTTGTTCCGCAGCTCCCCTCGTCCTGGAACGACCTCGGGCCGATGATCGAGCTCGACCGCGTGCTCTTGAACGGGGCCTTCGGCGGCAAGCTCGAGAAGATGCGTCAATTCGGCGCGGACGTCGCCCGGCACGATCTGACGACGGTCTACAAGACGATGGCGGGCTCCCCGTCGCTCCTCTTCAAGCGCATCGGCCTCGTCTTCAAGACGTACTTCAAGTTCGGCGACATGAGCACGGCGAACGTCAGCGAGGTCTCGGGGACGGTCGCGCTCTCGGGCGGAGGTCTCCCTCTGTACATGTGCAGCCAGGGGATCTCGGGCTGGCTCGAGGCGGGCCTCCACCTCTCGGGCAGCCGGCGCGTCGCGGTCGATCACGTGGCGTGCAGGCACCACGGCGCGCCGCGGTGTACGTGGTCGGTGAGCTGGGGGTGAGCCGCGCCCGCCCGCGCACGGCGCCCGGGGGCCGCGCCGGCGCCGCGGCGCTCGCGACGGCGCCCCGCGCCTAGTAGCGAAAGCCCAGGGATCCCGAGGGTCCCCAGAGCATCGTCGAGGAGGGATCGACGTTCATCCGCGCCGCGATGTAGATCGCGTGCTGGTCGAAGATCACGAGGTCGTAGCTCAGGTGCGCGCTGAGCCCGACCGCGGCGGCGGTCATGGACGACGACGACGTCGCGCGGCTCACCCCGAGGGCGAGCAGGCCCACCCCTCCGCCGAGCCGGAAGTCGCCGAGGTGGGTCTCCACCACGAAGCTCGGGCGAAACATACGTACGGGGAGGCCGAACTCGGTGACGCCGACGAACCCCTCGAGCTCTCCCCAGAGCGCGACGTGCTCGAGTGTTCCCCCGGCGGCGGCGCCGAATCTCGCGCCGTAGATGCCGGTGGAATAGAAGCTTTGCCACGAGCCGCCGGCGTGGAGCCTGAAGCCGAAGCCGCGCCGCCACCCCGCCGGGCCCTCGGCGGGTTTGGGCGCTTCAGGTGCGGGCGTCTGGGACGGTGGTCCGGAGGGACCCCAGGCGTAGGCGCCGGGCGGCGGCGGGTAAGGCTGCTGCGCCCCGGGCGGCGCGGTCCATGTCGCCTGGGCCGAGGCGGGCGGCGAGGAGGGGAGGGGCGCCGCGGCAGGCGCCGTCGCAGCAGGGGATGCCTGAGCGGGCGGCCGCTCCTGCGCCATGGCGAGGGCGGGGGTGAAGAGCGCCGAGAGCACGGAGAGCGCGGCAGCGACGCTCCATCGTCTGCTCGACGAGGACGAGCGGATATGCCGCCTCACGGACACACCGCCGGGCGCGCGACGTCCGTGCTCCCGTCCGCGAGCCCGGAGCGTGTGGCGGCCCGCTCGCAGACGTTGCTCGCGACGAGATCGTCGCACTCCTTGTCCTGGATGCACAGGCTCTCCGCGATCGTGAGCCTCATCTCCTCCTCGTCGCCGCAGCCGGTGTTCTCCTGACAGAGCGCGGGCGCCGCGGTGAACGAGGGACAGCACTGCTCGAGGTGCGCGGCCGCGTTTTCGCACAGGAACTCCTGCTCACCGACGCCCATCCCGAGGACGAGCGGCGCGAGCAGGGTGACACACAGGATTCGGCGGGCAGAGATCCAGGATCGCATGTTCGGCCTCGTTGCAGGCGCGCGGAGGAGGCGCGGCGGAGCGCGGCGCCTCGGGGCTCGACGGGCGAGGGTACCGCGAGCGGCAGGGCCGTGTCCTCGGTCTCGTTCAGCTACGGCGCGGACGTGGCCTTGTCGATCAGCCAGCGGTCGCGCAGGGCGCTGAACGCCGCGGCGTCCGACTCCGCCGTGTCCGGGTCGACGAAGTAGGCGATGTCCCTCCGCGGCCCGGGCGGCGCGCCCTCCCCGGGCCACTCCAGGACCGCCCAGCGGAGCAGAGGGTTGAACAGGAGGTGATCCCACGGGAAGGCCGCGTGCCGCGCGAGCTCCATGTGACACCTCGACGGCGAAGGTTGGACATCAGGACGAGCGCGTGCGTCGGGGCGATCCCCCCACGCGCCTCCTCGATGGTACGCCGCCGCTCACTCCTCCCGCGCCCGGCCGCGGCGCCGCTTCCCTGCTGCGGCCGGCCCCGCGGCCGCGGCGACGCGGAGCAGCTCCTGGAAGTGGCGCTCCACCGGGCCGAGGTCGATGCCGTCCATGAACGAGGTGAAGGCGAAGTAGGGCAGGAGCGTCTGCCACGCGCGCAGCCAGCCCGGCAGGTAACGCGGCCGCTCGAGCGCGCCGGCCGCGCGCAGCTCCGCGAGCACCGCGATGTCGTCGAGCGCGATCCGGCCGCACACGAGCAGCTCCACCTCGTCGCGTAGCCCGCCGCGCAGGACGGCGGCGAGGAAGGCGTAGACCTCGAGCAGCCCGGCCAGGTAACAGGCGTCCTTGGTGAAGGGCGCGCCGCCCTCGCAGAGGCCGCCGCGGCAGACGCGCTGCGCGTCGAAATAGGCGTCGCGGCGCTCGGCGCCGCGCTCGCGCAGGTGACGGTAGAGGTCGAGGAAGCTCGCGCCCTGCTCGGCCATGTCCACGAGGCGCACCCGCTCGGCGAGCCGGGTGAGGCGGCCGATGGAGAGCGAGCGGCTGTACAGCTCGGCGAAGATGGCGAGCCCCTCCTGGGTGCGCGTGGTGCGCGGGCCGCCCGAGCGCAGGAACGAGAACCGCGGCTGCGCCGCGCCGTTGTGCGCGGTGAGGGCGTGTGTCTCCACCTCGTGGTGCCACAGCCCCTCGGCCTCCCACGACGCGAACGTGGCCTCCGGCCGGACGCGGATCCGGCTCATGCCGGCCACCACCTTGGCGGTGATGCGCGGGTCGAGCGTGACCTCGATGTCGAGCGGCGGCCGGCGCGCGGCGACGCGGGCGGCGAGCGCGTCCCGCAGCGCGCCCGCGTCGAGCGGCTCCTCCTCGGGATCGCTGGCCTCGTCCCAGCCGTGCACGCGCAGGCGCTCGGCGAGGTGCTCGGCGAGATCGATGTTCCTGAGCGCGCCCCCGAAGAACCGCGAGCGCGCGCTGCCGTAGAGCTCCCGCGACCTCGCGGAGAACTCGCGCGTGCCCGCGGCCGCGAGCAGCTCCGTGGCCTGGATCTGCGCGCCGACGTTGTCCCGCAGCCAGCCGAGCGCCGGCGCGTCCCCGTCGATCGACCGCAGGAGCTCGCGCAGCTCGGCGGCGCGCCGCGCGAGCCCGTCGCGATCCACGCGGTACTCGACCTCGGGGAGCTGGTCCTCGCCGGACGCGAAGAAGCGCTCCTCCACCTCGCGCGGCCAGGCGATGTCCTCGAGCAGCCGGAGGGCCTTGCCCTGCCCGAGGCGGCCGCCCACCCGCTCGAGCTGCTCCAGCACGGCGCGTTCGATGCTCACGTATCCATGGTCGCCCGAACCTCCGGGCGCGGGAAGCGGCTCCGCCGCAGCCTGGGCGTCACCGCGCGCCCGGGTCCGGCGCCGCCGCCTCGGCCCGGCCCGCGGCCCGGGCGAGGCGCTCGGAGAGGCGGCGGAGGTGCTCGATGAGCTCCTTCGGCTCGTGCACCTCGAACTCGAACCCCAGGAACCCGAAGTAGAACGCGAGCGCCTCGAGGCTGTCGCCGCCCGCGTGGACCAGGCAGCGGTCCGGCCCGCGCTCCTCGATGCGCCCCGCCACGCCGGACAGCCGCGCCGCGGCGACATCCGCGGGGGCGTGCACGGTCACGCGCGCGCGGATCCGGTATGCGTCCGTCGAGACCGCCTGGGAGACGTAGGCGGCCACGTCCTCGGAGGGCAGCGGGCGCGGCGTGAAGCGGCGGCCGGCCGTCGGCTTCTCGCGGATGCGATCGACGCGGAACGTCCGCCACCCGTCGCGATCGAGGTCGTACGCGAGCAGGTACCAGCGGCGGCTCGTGTGCACGAGCCGGTAGGGCTCGACGAGGCGCGCGCTCTCCGCGCCCGCGTGGCTCTCGTACGCGAAGCGCAGGACCTCGGCGTCGCGGCACGCGTTCGCCATCACCGCCAGCGCGTCCGCGTCGAAGCCGGGGCCGACGTCGCCGAGGCGCACGCTCACGGCGTCGAGCGCGCTCACCTTGCGCCGGAGCCGCTTCGGCAGCACCTGCTCCAGCTTCCCGAGCGCGCGGACCGACGCCTCCTCCAGCCCCTTCACGGGCCCGGTCGCCGCGACCCGCAGCCCCACCGCGACCGCGACCGCCTCGTCGTCCTCGAGCGGCAGCGGCGGCAGCTCCTTCCCCGCGCCCAGCTGGTAGCCGCCGCCGACGCCCGTGGCCGCGTGCACCGGGTACCCGAGGCTCCGGAGCCGGTCCACGTCGCGCCGGACGCTGCGCTCCGTCACCTCGAGCTCGCGCGCCAGATCCGCGCCCGCCCAGAAGCGCCGGGACTGGAGCAGCGACAAGAGCTTCAGCAGGCGCGCGGAGGTCTGGATCACGTGCGGCTCCTCTTTATTGCGGACCGAATCTGTCCGCAATCCAGAGTAACCTCCTCTCATCACCTGGGCGGAGACACCCGAAGGGGTCCCGCCCGCACCCCTGGAGCTTTCGCCCATGAGCAACGCCACCTCCGAGCAGACCACGACGACCCCCGGCGCCCGGGCCTACCAGGGCAGCTGCCCCTGCGGCGCCGTGCGCTTCGAAGCCGACATCGACCCGAGCGCCGGGACGACCCGGTGCAACTGCACCATCTGCAAGAAGACGCAGTGGTGGGGCTGCATCGTCAAGCCGAGCGCCTTCCGGCTGCTGGCCGGCGAGGGGGTCCTCGGCGACTACACGCGGTCCGAGGCGGGCCATGGCCGCTTCTGCAAGACGTGCGGGGTCCGGGTCTTCGGGCACGGAGACATCCCGGAGCTCGGCGGAGCGTACTATTCCGTGAACCTGAACTGCCTCGACGGCGCGGACCTCACCGGCGTCCCGGTGAGCTACCTCGACGGGCTCCACGACACCTGGGAGCTGCTCGCCGTGGCGCCGCACGTCGATCCGGTCGTGGCGGCGAAGCGCGCCCAGGCGAGCGGCTGAGCTGAGCCGGGGTTCGCCGTCGATCCTCGGGAACGCCGGCGGCTCTCGGGAACGCCGGCGGCCCCCGGGCCGCGGACACGGCTCGCCGCTGTTGCGGACGGAGCGTCGTCGCTATCCTCCCCGCCATCCGCTCGCTGCGCCCTGGACGGCCCACGCGGCGGCGAGAGTGAGGAGATATGACGTCCCTTGAACGGTGGTTGGCTGCTCTGTTCCTCGTGCTCCTGCCCTCCTGCGCCGGGAGCGCGCCCGCGCCCGCGCCTGCGCCCGCGCCCGCTCCGGCGCCGCAGGGAGGGCCGGAGGCCCCCTCGGAAGTGCGGTTCTACGCGCTCGACTGCGGTCGAGCCGACATCAAGGACATGGCGGCGTTCGGCGACGATGGCCCCCCGAGGGAGCTGGTCGCGTCGTGTTACCTCATCCGGCACCCCCGCGGGACATTGCTGTGGGATACGGGGATCAGCGACGCGATCGCCGAGACCAAGGGCGGGGTCGTCCATCCTCCCTCGGGCATCCGGTTCCACGTCGAGACGCCGCTCCGCGAGCGCCTGCGCGCGCTGAAGCTCACGCCCGCCGACGTGCAGTACGTGGCCTTCTCGCACCTGCACGTCGACCACGCGGGCAACGCCAACCTGTTCCCGACCTCGACGTGGATCTTGCAGCGGCGCGAGCTCGAGTGGGCGACGGCGACGCCGCCGCCGCCGACCGTCGATCCTGCGCTCATCTCGGCGTACCGCGAGGCGAAGCTGCAGCTCCTCGACGGGGAAGCGGACCTCTTCGGCGACGGCGCCGTGCGGATCGTGCCGACGCCCGGCCACACGCCCGGCCACCAGACCCTCATCGTCCGGCTCCGACGCGCGGGCACGCTCGTCATCTCGGGGGATCTCTGCCACACCCACGGGAACTGGAAGGAGCGCCGCGTGCCCCCCTTCAACACCGATCGCGAGGAGTCCATCCGCTCGATGGAGCGCATCCACGCGCTGGTCGACGCGACCCGCGCCCGGTTCGTGGTGCAGCACGAGCCCGATGATCTCGCGGCGCTCCCGCGGTTCCCTGCGTACCTCGACTGATCTCTCCGCGGTTCGCGCCGCGGCCGCTCGCGGGCGGAGGGACCTCGGCCGTCACGTCGCGTGACGAGGGCGGCGGTGGGGAGACGGCGCTCAGCGACATCCGGATGTTCATTCATCCGCCGGATTGAACAGCCAGCACGCGTCCGACCGAAGCTTCCTCCGCGGCATCTTGATCCGCCGCCCTCAAGCGGCGGCCAGCCTATTCTCGCGTCTTGCTCACCTTGAGCGCTACGGTAGGCAGCCTTTCCGACGGCAAGAGCCAGGTCTTCTACGGAGTGGACGCGAAGCAGCTCGTCCTTGATGCTGCGGCTTACGCCGACGAGGCAAACCCGTGGGCAGGAAGCGACGGTAGCAAGGCAAGGGTTGTTTTTTGACGACTTCATCGGCGTGCATGCCAAGACAGGTCAGAGGACCAACGTCCTGAACCTTTACCGCACCGAAACGGGTCTCATCCACGGTGCGCCGGGGAGTCCTCAATGAAGCAGGATCTCAGCGAGACATTTCGGCAGGGGCTCGCAGCATCTGCGCCTTGGACCCACGAGAAGGTCCACGATGCCCTTCAGGCGTTGGCAGCGCACTCCTCAGGCTCCAGCGTGGATTGGGAGCCTGGCGACGAGGAGTGGGGCCGGGTCCTCGACGCGGACACGGAAATCGTGGGGCTTGTCTGTGCGCGTATCCCAGTAGGTGCAGTGCGGGACGACGTTCCGCGTTCGGATCTGCCACGCGACGTCACGTGGATTCCATTCAAGTCGACGAGGGAGCGAGATTATCAGGTTGCGCCAGAGATTCTCGAGAAGGTGTTTCGGCGCGAGGTCTCGCAGAACATCGACTACGGCGCCCTATCGTTGGACGAACTTTGGTGGGCAACTATCACCTAACATCCACCGCGCCAAGTCGTAACGATGCGCCGGTGAGTCCTCTGTGAAACAGGATCTCAGTGATGTGTTCCGGCACGGGCACGCGAGCGCCGTAACATGGATTCAATTCAGGCATATACACCATCACCAATACCGAGTTGATCCAGAGCTTCTTGAGAAGGCACTTGGCCGCAAAATCTCGCTAAACGTCGACTATGAAGACCTATCGATGAACGATCTGTGGTGGGCAACCGTGTCCTGAGCGGCGCGCCCCATCGCGGACGTGGGTCATCCTCGCCGTAGCCGTTCACCGACGTTCCCCAGGGAATCCCGGCTCCCCCGTGCATGTGGCGCTCCGGCCAGGACGGCGACACCCCCGCGAAGCGCCCCGGCTACCCATCCGCCCTCAAGCGGCCGCCCGCCCGCTCTCCCCGAACGCCGCCCGCGCGAGCGCCCGCCAGAGCGCCTCGGCGCTCTCCTCCCACGACGGCGGCGCCGCCTCGGCGAACGCGCGCTCGTCCCACGTCCGCGCGAGCGCCTCGCGGAGCGCCCTGCCGAGCGCCCCCACGTCGCGCGGCGGCACGAGCACGCCGGTGCGCCCCGGCTCGACCACCTCCGGGATGCCCCCCACCCGCGTGGCCACCACGGGGCGCGCCGAGGCGAGCGCCTCCAGCACCACGTTCGGGGTGCCCTCCGCCCAGCTCGGGAGCGCCAGGAGGTCGGTCGCGGCGAGGTAGCGGGCCACCTCGGAGAGCGGCCGCGCCCCGACCGCCAGGATCCGCCCGCGCTCCTCGCCCAGGTCCCGCCACCCGCGCTCCCGGTCGCGCCTCCGCTCCCGGGCGCGGCGCGCGGCCGCCTGCTCGACCGCGCGCCGCTCCGGGCCCTCGCCGACCACCACGAGGTGCACCGGCCCGGCGCCCGCTCCGCCCGGCGCGCCCAGCCCCTCGAAGGCATCCAGCAGCTCGCCGATGCCCTTCTGGCGGGTGACGTTCCCGACGAACGTCACGATGCGCCCGCGCTCCGGCAGCCCGAGCTCCCGCCGGGCGGCGAGCCGGTCGCCCGGGCGGAAGAGCGCGCGATCCACCCCGTTGCGCACGAGCACCACGCGCTCCCTCGGGGCGCCCAGCGCCGCGAGCGCCTCGACCATGGGGCGGCTCACGCCGATGGCGCACGCGGCCGAGCGGAGCGCGCCGCCGACGAGCGGGCGCACCGAGCGCCAGCGGGCGACGACGTTCACGTCCGTGCCGTGGGCCTTCACCGCGTAGGGGAGCCGCAGCACCCGCGCGAGCACGGCCGCGGCGCAGGCGTCAGGGTAGAGCCACGCCCCCAGCACGACGTCGAACCGCCCGCGCAGCCGCGGGACGTGCGGCAAGAGCCCCGCCAGGTAGAGCGGCGCGTTCACGGGCGCGAGCACCCGGCCCGCCCCCGGAAGGTACGGCGCGCGCGGGTGGACCACCGGGACGCCGTCGATCCGGTCGCGCTCCGGCACCGCCGCGAGGCGCCCGGGGCGCGTGCGCGCGCCGAGCAGCGACACGCCGGGGTGGTACGGGATCGACGCGAGGACCTCCACGTCGCACCGGCGCGAGAGCGCCGCGAGCTGCTGGCGCTGGAACGCGCAGGCCAGCGGCTCGACCCGGTTGGGGAAGATCCGCGTCACCCAGAGGACGCGCAGCGGCCTCGATCGTCCCTCTGCGTCCAGATCCACGCCGGGCTTGCTCATGGGGTTCACATCGCGAGCCCGCCGCGTTTTCCCCAGCAGGATCCGCGTGGAATCCGAGGTCCGTCCCACCCCGCCCGCGCACGTCCGCGCCGCGCGCGCGCTCGGCCACACCCGTCCTCGCCCGCGAACCGGCGCGATCCCCATCGCAACCCACGCAGACCTAGGCGCACCGCGCCACGAAGCAGCTCAATTGTAATATTGCAAACGCAACCGAACGTGGGACGCTCCGGGCGCTGCGCGAGCTGCGGGGAGGGCGGTCGATTCCGTTCCTTTTGTTCGGCGCCGCGGGGCGCGCCGCGCGGCAGCGAGGGGGGAGGGGGCGCGTGTTCTCGTTCGTCTTGCCGATGCTGGATTCCGACGTGACGGCGCGGGCGGCCGTGGAGCAGAGCATGACCTCGAGCGTCGGCGGCGCAGGCGCCGGCGCGGGCGCGCTGATGGCGGGCGTCGAGGGCGCGGTGGAGGGGGCCCTGCGCGGCGCGACGTCGCGTTACGACGTCCACCTCGACGGGAGCTACGAGCGCGTCCTCCATGTCTCGCTCGGCGCTGTCGGATCGGCGCCCTCGGACAGCGTCTCGGCGCGCGTCGGCGGGGGCGCGGGCTGGACCTTGTCGCCGTCCACGGACCTCTCGCTCGCCACGGCCGGCTACCTCGCGACGCGCCTCGGCGTGCGCGCCGCGGACGCGCTCGCCGCGCGCGACCCGTTCCTGTCCGGCAACCGGCTCCAGTACACCCTCTCCGGGGCGCCGGCGCTGGCCATCGCCGCGTCCCGGCGCGCCGCGGTGCGCGTCGCGGTCGGGTACGACCAGGCCGGCGCGCTCTCGGCCGACGACCCGGAAGCGGCCGGGGTCGACGCGCACACGGGGCGCGCCGACGCGAGCGCCTCGGTCGAGCTCGGCCCGCGCGAGGCGCTGACCCCGGAGCTCCGCTACGAGGTCACCCAGCTTTACCACGCCGTGCTCGACACCGATCTCTCCCGCGGGCCCGCGCGGATCCACGCCGGCTCGGCGCTCCTCGCCGCGTCCCGCGACCTCACCCGGAACGTCTCGGCCCGCGTCGCCGGCGGCCTGACCGTCGCGAGCCCGCCGCCCGTGCTGTCGTCGCGCCGCGCCGTGGTCACGCCCGCGGCCCGCGCAGGGCTCACCTGCCTCGCCGAGCGCTACCGCCTGACCGCGGATTACACCTATGCCTACACGTCGCTCGGGCCGCGGATCGGGTTCGGCCACGAGCACGAGGCCTCGCTCGAAGCGAGCCTCCGGCCCCTGCGCGGGGGCGCGCACCGCGACCTGCTCGTCACCGGCGTCGTCCGGCTCTCGACCGGCAGCGCCCCCGTCGCCGCGAATCCCCCGCTGCAGCTGAGCCCCGGCGCGCCGGCGCCCCCCAGCGAAGGGGCGCTGTCCACGACCACCGCGCTCGCCGGCGCGCAGATCGAGGTCCCCCTCTCGCGCGGGGTCGCGCTGCGCGGCGGCCTCGATCTGGAGTACGTGCGCGCCGCGCTCGATCCGGCGCCCGCCGCAGGGCAGCCCGGCGGCTCGCTCAGGGCCATCGTCACGGCAGGCCTCTCCGGGACGTTGTCGACGGACCCGCACCACACCGCGCGCCGCGATCCCGAATGACGACACCACCGGCCGCCCTCGCGGCCGCCCGCAACGCGCCCGCCGCGCGCCCGCCGCGCCGCAACCGCCCCGCGCGACATGCCGAATCGACAGCAGCGTTCTGCCCGACCCGATCCGCGGAATCCACGTACGTAATCCGTCGCTGACAGCCTCTCGCGCAGCGCGCCCGGCGCGCCTCCCGGTGGCCGAACGTGCGCCGGGAGCGCAAGCGCCAGAGGTCGCGCAAACGTGGCTGAATCCGGCCTCGCGCAACGCAGTTGAGTCCGCCGCCATGAAACGAGATTCGTTGGAGGCATCTGGCGGTGTAACCTACCCTGCTCTAGTGTGGTCTCAACTTGGACCGTGTGTGCCCCGCCAGAGGCGACGCGCCGGGACGCGCGTGACCGTCCGGGGCCCACGCGAGGGAGGGACGATGCTGGAGCTGTTCCGGTCGCCGCGCCGGGCCATGGTGTGGTTTGTCGAGGCCAGCCTGATCTCGATGCTCGTGTGCTGCGCGCCAGGCGTGCTCGTGGGCTGGGAGCACGCGCTCGACGAAGAGCGCTTCGGACGGACGCTGGGCGTCTCGCTCGTCGCGCAGGCGTCGCTCTATTATCATGGGCTCTACGGGACCGAGCCGCGCACGCCGGGGGCGCTGTTCCTGACGACGTTCCGGGCGCTCGGCGTCGCGGGGGCGGTGCTGTGGATCGCGTTCTGGCTCGCGCCGGACGGGCATCGCGGCGACAGGATGCTCCTGACCTCGCTCGGCGCCGCCGCGCTCGTGATCCCGACGTGGCGCGCGGCGTACGACCGCGTCCTCAGGAGCGAGAGCTTCTCCCGGCGCGCGCTCGTGCTGGGCTCGGGCGAGCTCGCCCGCGCCTGCGCGGCCCTGATCCGCAAGCAAGGAGAGATCATCGGCCTGCGCCTCGCCGGGCGGCTCGTGAGCGACGGCGAGCCGATCGACGCCCCGGAGATCGCGGGGAGGACTCGCGATCTCCGGCGCCTCTGCGAGCAGCGCGGCATCTCCGCCGTGATCGTGGCGACCTCCGACCGCCGCGGCGCCTTCCCGCTGGAGGAGCTGCTCGAGCTCAAGCTCCGCGGCGTCGGGATCGAGGAGGGCATGGACTTCTACGAGCGCGCGACCGGCAAGATCTTCGTGCGCGAGCTCAGGCCGAGCCAGATCATCTTCTCGCACGGCTTCAGCGTGCGGCGGCGGACGCTCGTCGCGAAGCGCGCCTTCGACGTCGTGTGCGCGGCCCTCGGGCTCGTCCTCGCGCTGCCGCTCATGGCCGTCACGGCCGCCCTGGTGAAGCTCGACTCGAGGGGGCCGGCGCTCTACTCGCAGGTCCGGACCGGCGCCCTGGGGAGGCCGTTCCGGATCCACAAGCTCCGGTCGATGCGGATCGACGCCGAGAAGAACGGCGCCGCGTGGGCGACCGAGGACGATCCGCGCGTCACCCGCGTCGGGCGGTTCATCAGGAAGACGCGGATCGACGAGCTGCCCCAGCTCTGGAACGTGCTCGTCGGCGAGATGAGCATGGTCGGCCCGCGCCCCGAGCGCCCCGAGTTCATCGACCTCCTGGAGCAGCAGATCCCCTACTTCCGGCAGCGGCTCTGCGTGAAGCCGGGCGTGACGGGGCACGCGCAGGTGCGCTGCCGCTACGGAGCGTCCGCGGAGGACGCGCTGGAGAAGCTCCAGTACGACCTCTATTACATAAAGCGCATGTCGCTCTGGTTCGATATCTCCATCCTCGTCGACACCGTGAAGGTCGTGCTCTGGAGGATCGGCGCGCGGTGAGCCCGCCGCGTGCACCGGCTGCGCTCTTTGCCGCGAAGCCCGTTGGCGCGGCCTCTGCAGAGAGCGCCCGAGGGGTCGGCGGGCGTCGTACTCCGGGGGGAACGGCCATGAAGACGCGGACGAGGGCAAGCATCGTGAGCGCAATGTTTCTGGTCATCGGCTGCGCCGAGCTGGATCAGGAGCCGCCGCGCGAGAGCGTCGCTGTCGCGGAGAGCAGCGTGAACGGTTCGCCTTTCCGGTTCATCGAAGGCGGCTCCGTACCTTACGTGCTCGGCTTCTCGCCCGAGACCGGCCAGATCCTCGGCGGCTCCCACCAGCTCCTCATCCCGCGCCCGCTGGGCCGCGAGGCGATGGACGGCGCGAACCTGCCCTCGAGCCTGCACCCGGAGCTCAAGGGCGCCCTGCTCCAGCTGAACACGTCGATCCGGGGGGGCGAGGCGCAGACCGCCGCGTTCCCCTCGAACTGGTGGCCGCAGCGGCAGAACGGCATCGCCGACCGCTGGAACTCGGCCAACAAGAACTACTCGGATCGCACCTCTGACCCGGACAACCTCTCTCCGGCCGAGAAGTACGATATGCTCTTCCATCCGGGACAGCTGCAGTCGCTCTCGGGCATCACCTACTGGAGCGCGGGCAACCAGCCGTACGTGCAGCCCGCGGTCACCGTGGCCGGCCCGGCGACGCGCTGGGAGCTCCAGCACCACGGGCTCTACCAGGGCATCTACCCGGAGTACTGGTGGGGGCACTGCAACGGCTGGTCGGCCTACGTCGCCGCCGAGGGCGCCGGGCCGCGCCGCGACGTCCGGGTGAAGCGCTCCGGCAGCACCGTGACCGAGTGCGCCGCGGGGGAGGCCGGCTGCGTGCTCTTTCGCATGGCCGACATCGAGGCGCTCATGAGCGAGCTCTACTTCGGCGACTCCGTGACCTTCTCGGGGCGCCGCTGCGAGACGCGCGCGGACCGGACGATGCGCGACGTCTACGGCAGGCCCGTCGACCCCGCCTGCCGCGATCTCAACCCCGCCACGATGCACATCGCCATGACCGGGCTGCTCGGGACCGGCGCGACGCCGCTCAACCAGGCGTCGAGCCCGCGAAAGCGGCTCATGTTCATCGTCGATCACACCTGGGACTCGGAGGTGTGGAGCTTCCCCGTCAAGCAGTTCTCGATCGACGTCATCGAGGAGGTGGGCGTGCAGGAAGCCGCGCGGCTCCTGTGCAACGGCGCCTACCAAGGCGCCGATTGTTATAATTACCGGTTCAACCAGAACGCGCGGCGCTTCGTCCGCGTCGCCGCGCGCTTCTGGATGATCTCGGACGCGGTCACCGGCGAGACGCTCCTCCTCCCGCCCGAGCAGCGCAACGTCCCGCTCTCCGTCTCGGAGCTGCATTACGTGCTCGAGCTCGACGGGAACCTCAACATCCTCGGCGGCGAGTGGATCAAGAACCCGTCGCTCACGAACGGGGTCAACGGCAGGGAGCTCCACCCGGATTACCTCTGGATGCCGGTGAAGGCCCAGGGCGCGGGGGAGGACAGCGACGATCTCGGCGGCGCCGAGGACAACCCCTATATCTCCTATTCGACGGTGAAGGCGCTGCTCACGCTGTCGCAGCGCGGCGGCTGAGGGGCCCGCCCCGCCGCGCTCACAGCACGCGGGAGACGTCGAAGATCTGCCGCGTCCCCTGCGGGGGCGTCACGAAGAGCTGGAGCGCGATCTCGAAGCGCGGCCCCTGGAAGTAGCCGACCCGGATCCGGTGCTTCCCCGGCTGGAGCAGGATGGACCCCTGCGCGCTCCTCGGCTCGTGCCGGCCGTCGTTCTCGATCACCGGCCGGTCGTCGATGAACACCCGGGAGCCGTCGTCGGAGAGCACCTCGAACTGGTGCGGTCCGCTGCGCGACGTCACGAACTCTCCCTCATAGGCGATCTGGAACCACTCGTTGCGGCCGCCGGGCACGCCCGGGAAGCCGCTTTGCCAGGAGCGCGGCGAGATGTCCAGCCGCGTCGCGTAGAGCGCCGCGACCGGGCTCAGACCGGCCGTGTCGAGGAGGCTCGACGTGCCGGCCGGCACGAAGAACACGAGGCCGCGCAGCGCGTTCACCCCGGAGCTGTGAGGCCCGCCGAACTCCGTCGCTTGCTCGACCACGACGACCCCCGGCGGCGCGGCAGGCACCGTGTCGATCGCGACCACCGCGCCGCTCACGAGGACCTGCCCGCGCCGCGGGGTCACGGCGCAGCGCCCGACGAGCACCACGGAGAACACCGTGAGGCACACCGCCGCGACCTTGACGGCGACGGGCGCCCCTCTCCACCACACGACCAGTCGTTTCATCGGCGCTCCCTGACCGGCGGCCCGCTCTGGGCCGCTCGGCGCCTATGCCACGCGGGGAGCACGTGGCTTGTCAATGGAGAAGCGGCGCGGCCGCGCCGAGCGCGCCGGCTGGCCCCGCACCGGCGAGGGGCGCGGCCGAGGAGGGGATTCGCCGCGAAATGGTGGTCAGGGGTTTCCTTATGCCCCGGTCCTCCATGATTCTTGCGGGCGGCCGCTGGCTGTTGTCTCGGACGTGTACTAATCGTCGAAGCGCTTTTATGCGAAGCGACGGTGAGAGCCGCGATGCGGCGAGCGGCGCGTCGTCGACCCGGCGGGCGCATCCTGCCGGCGGGCTCGTCGTCGCGCTCGGCGCGTCGGCCGGCGCCTTCGAGGCGTTCAGGAGCTTCTTCGCGGCGATGCCGCCCGGCAGCGGGTCCTCGTTCGTGCTCGTGCACCTGGATCCGCAGCACGCGGGCGTGACGCCGGAGCTGCTCGGGCCCCACACGGCGATGCACGTCCAGGAGGTGGTGGACGGGCTGGCGATCGAGCCCGACCATGTCTACATCGTCCCGCCGGGCGCCGCGTCGACGATCCAGGACGGCGTGCTCCGGCTGAGCAAGCCCGCCGAGCCGCGCGGGCACCGCGCGGGGCTCGACGCGCTGCTCCGATCGCTCGCCGAGGACCAGAAGCAGCGGGCCGTGGCGGTGGTGCTCTCCGGCGCCGGGCACGACGGCGGGGTCGGGCTCAAGGCCGTCCGGGAGCACGGCGGGCTCACGATCGCGCAGCACCCCGCGACGGCCCACCACCCGGAGCTGCCGCAGCACGCGATCGCGACGGGGCTCGTCCACTATGTGCTCGCGATCCGCGACATGCCCGCCGCGCTGATCGAGCGAGCGCGGCGCCTCCGGGACGGGGACGGCGGGCCGCTCGCCGAGGAGGAGATCGCCGCGCGCCTGCCGGAGATCTGCGGCCTGCTCCTCGAGCGCACGGGGCACGACTTCCGCCAGTACAAACGCACCACACTGGTGCGCCGCGTGCAGCACCGGGCGCAGGCGCGGGCGACCTCCATCACCGACTACGTGGCGCTGCTCCGGCGGGAGGCGGACGAGCCCATGCAGCTCGTCCGCGATCTGCTCATCGGCGTGACGGAGTTCTTCCGCGACGCGGACACCTTCGAGGTCGTGCGCCAGGAGATCGTCCCGGCGATCTTCGCGGACCGCGGGGCGGACAGCCACGTCCGCGTCTGGGTGCCGGGCTGCGCCACCGGGGAAGAGGTCTACACGATCGCGATGCTCGTCATGGAGCAGATCGGGCACCTGTCCGAGCCGCCGCGCGTGCAGATCTTCGGCACCGACGTCGACGACCAGGCCATCGACGTCGCCCGGCAGGGGCGCTACCCCAGCGAGGCGACGCAGCACCTCTCGCCGGGGCGCCTCGCGCGCTTCTTCGTCGCGGAGGAGGGGGGGACCTCGTGCGTGGTCAGGGCGATCCGCGACCTCTGCGTCTTCTCGAGGCACGATCTCATCAAGGATCCGCCGTTCTCGCGGCTCGATCTGATCTCGTGCCGCAACGTGCTGATCTACCTCGAAGGCGAGCTCCAGCGGCGGGTGCTCGGGCTCTTCCACTACGCGCTCCTCGAGGGCGGCTACCTGCTCCTCGGCCCGTCGGAGAGCGTGTCGCAGCGGGGCGAGCTGTTCCGCGCGATCGACGGCAAGCGGCGGATCTTCCAGAAGAAGCGCGTCGTCGGGCACGCCCCGCCGCGGCTGATCGTCGGCGACGGGAACGGGACGGAGCGGCGCGCCGGCGGGGACGGGCGCCGGAGCACCTGGTCGTCCGAGCAGAGCATCGAGCGCACGATCGAGCGGCGCCTCCTCGAGCGTTACGGGCCGCCGTGCGTCGTCGTCAACGAGCAGGGCGACATCGTGTACCTGTCCGGCGAGACGGGGAAATACCTCGCGCCGTCGACCGGGGCGCTCGACGTCAACGTCTCGAACATGGTCCTGCGGGCGCTGCGCCCCGAGATGAGGTCGGCCGTGCACCGCGCGGTCCGGACGCGCGAGCAGGTGGTGCACGAGAACCTCGTGGTCGAGACCATCGCGGGGCCGCAGCGCATCAACCTCGTCGTGCGGCCCCTCGGCGATATCGACGACGACCTCGGCCTGTTCGTCGTCCTGTTCGACGAGCTCCGGCCGGCCGCGCGGGGCGAGGCGCCGCCGCTCGGGCCGCGGCGGGAGAACGCGAGCCTGCTCGACCAGCTCGAGCACGAGCTCAAGGCGACGCGGGAGCACCTCCAGACCACGATCGAGGAGCTCGAGACGTCCAACGAGGAGCTCAAGAGCTCGAACGAGGAGCTCCTCAGCATGAACGATGAGCTCCAGAGCCTGAACCAGGAGTTCGAGATCCTGAACAGCGAGCTCAAGGTGAAGCTCGCGGAGCTCGACGCCGCGAACAGCGATCTCCAGAACCTCCTGCTCAGCACGCAGATCCCGACGGTGTTCCTCGACGACGAGCTCAGGATCCGGCGGTTCACGCCGGCCGCGACGGAGGTGCTCCGGCTCATCGACAGCGACGTCGGCAGGCCGATCACCGACATCGCGGCGCGCTTCGACGCGTCGTCGCTCGTCTCGGACGCGCACGACGTGCTGCGGACGCTCGCCCCGAGGCAGCGGGAGGTGCAGCTCGACGACGGCCGGTGCTGCTACATGATGCGGGTCCTGCCGTACCGCACGCTGGCCAACGTCATCTCGGGCGTGGTGATCACGCTCGTGAACGTGACGAGCCTGAAGGAGGCCGAGGTGCAGCGCGGCAAGCTCGCCGCGATCGTCGAGTCGGCGGAGCAGGCGATCCTCGGCGCGACGGTCGACGGCGCGATCACGAGCTGGAACGCGGCCGCGGAGCGGATGTTCGGCTACAGCGAGGCGGAGGCGACCGGCCGCCCCATCTACCTCCTCGTCCCCCCCGAGCGCGCCGACGAGCTCCGCGGCGTGCTCGATCGCGTGACCGGCGGCGAGCGCCTCGACCCGCTGGAGACGATCGGGCTCGCGCGCGGCGGCCGCCGCCTCGACGTGTCGCTCACCGTCGCGCCGATCCGCGACGGCGCCGGCAGGATCGTCGGGGCGTCCACGATGGTGAGCGACATCACGCAGCGCAAGCGCGCGGAGGAGGCGCTCCGGACGAGCGAGGAGAATTTCCGCGCGATCTTCGAGAGCGCGGTGGTCGGCAAGGTCCAGTGCGAGCCCGCCTCGGGCCGGTTCTTGCGGGTGAACCGGAAGTTCGCCGACATGCTCGGCTACGGCGTGGCGGAGCTCCTCGGCAGGACGCTCCTCGAGGTCACGGCCCCGGAGGACGCGAGTGAGGTCGCGGCGCTTTACGAGCGGTTGCTCCGGGGCGAGCTCAAGGATTTCGCGATCGAGAAGCGGTACGTGACGAAGGACGGCGGGCGCCTGTGGGCGAGCACCACGGTGACGGCGAGGCGGGACGGGGAGGGCCGCGCCGCCTACACGATGGCGGTGGTGCAGGACATCACGCGCAGGAAGCAGGTGGAGGCGGACCTCATCGCGGCGCGCGAGGCGGCGGAGCACGCGAGCCGCACGAAGGATCAGTTCCTGGCCGTCCTGTCGCACGAGCTCAGGACGCCGCTCACCCCGGTGGTCACCGCCGCGTCGCGGCTGCTCCGCCGCGACGACCTGGCGGACGACGTCCGCCGCGGCGTCGCCATGATCCAGCGCAACGCCGAGCTCGAGGCGCGCCTCATCGACGATCTCTTGGATCTCACGCGGGTGGTCCGGGGCAAGCTCGAGCTCGTCACGCAGACGGTCGCGGCGCGCACGGTGCTCGAGCACGCGCTGGAGATCTGCGCGGACGAGGTCGACGCGAAGAGCATCCGGCTGACGCTCGACGTCGCCCCGGGCGAGCACTGGATCGCGGCCGACGTTGCGCGGCTCGAGCAGGTGGTGTGGAACCTCCTGAAGAACGCGGTGAAGTTCAGCCACCCCGGCTCGCGGATCGAGCTGCGCTGTTACGACGAGGGCGGGCGGGTGGTCATCGAGGTCCGGGACGAGGGGGTCGGCATCGAGCCCGAGCTCCTGCCCCGGATCTTCGACGCCTTCGAGCAGGGGAACGCGGCGACGGCGCGGCATTTCGGCGGGCTCGGCCTCGGCCTCGCGATCTCGCGGGCGATCGTGCAGCTCCACGGCGGCGCGATCACGGCCTCCAGCCCGGGGCGGGGCGCCGGGGCGACGTTCCGCGTCCTCTTGCCCGCCGCGGCGCCCCCGGTCGCCGCGGCGCCGGCGCAGGCGAGCGCCGCCCGGTCGGCCGCGCCGAAGCGCGCGCTGCGGATCCTGCTCGTGGAGGACCACGAGGACACGGCGGAGATGATGAGCGAGCTGCTCACGTTGACCGGCCACACGGTGCGCATCGCCCGGAGCGTCCGCGCCGCGCTCGACCTGGCGGGGGCGGAGGTGTTCGATCTGCTCGTGAGCGACCTCGGGCTGCCGGACGGCAGCGGCATGGACCTCATCGTGTCGCTCCGGTCCGCGGGCAATGAGGTCAAGGCGATCGCGCTGAGCGGCTACGGGATGGAGGAGGACCGCCGCAAGACGATGCGCGCCGGCTTCCTGGAGCACATGATCAAGCCGGTGAGCTTCCGCGACCTCGAGGCGGCGATCCAGCGGGTGATGGCGGCGCGGTAGCGCCACGCTCCGCCATCGCAGAACCTGCTCGCATCCCGAGCAGCGGAGCTGGAACGTTACCCAGCTAGTCCAAGCCCAGCTCGTCCGAACAGTCCAGAGAGGTCCTGGAGAAGACGTGTTGTGCTGGGTAGTCCGAAGAGGTGAGACCGACGTGTTGGCGGGGTGGACGGGACTCGAACCCGCGGCCTCCGGCGTGACAGGCCGGCGTTATAACCAACTTAACTACCACCCCAAACGACACTCATCGCGGCTGCACGTCTGCGGACGCGCAAATCGCTGGCCGACACCTCAGTCGGCCGCTATCGCGCGCAGCGCGCGCCGAGCTTGCTCCAGCTTGCCGCCCCATGAGCCAGACCGTCCCCGTCGGCCTGCATCGAGCCGATGCAAACCAACCGAGGGAGGCTCCAGTGAACAGCGACGTCAAGACACGAAAGCAAGCTGGCGGGGTGGACGGGACTCGAACCCGCGGCCTCCGGCGTGACAGGCCGGCGTTATAACCAACTTAACTACCACCCCAAACTGACATCAAACCAGTCGTAGTACCCAGGACCGCCAACCCAGAAGTGGGCGGGACAGGGGTCGAACCTGCGACCATCGGCTTGTAAGGCCGACGCTCTGCCGCTGAGCTACCCGCCCCGTCGGAGAGGTGCGCGACTCTACCCGCCGAGCAGCGTCCGTCAAGGATTATTTTGGCGGTGCCTCCGTCCCCGGCCGACAACGCCTGAGAATTGCCGCTCGGATCTGCGCGGCCGGGCACCGGGAGACTGACGACCGCGCCGGACGGACCGGCGAACACAGCCTTTACGCCGCCCCGCGCGCAGCGCATCGCTACACTTCTGCGGCAAAATTCCGGTAAATCCGCGGTACGCTCGCTTGAGCATTGGTGGTCGCGGGTGCGCGACGTGGAGGAGACAGCAGCGTATGGCGGACAAGATCGGCATCCTCGTCGGCTGGGAGCAGTCCTTCCCGCAGGCTTTTCTCGAGAGGTGCAACAAGGTCCCGGGCGTCCAGGCGGAGATCGCCACGATCGGCGGGACGCCGGAGCGCTTCGAGAGCCCGTACCGGGTGCTCATCGACCGGATCAGCCACGAGGTGAAGCACTACCGCTACCACCTCAAGGCCGCGGCGCTCGGCGGGGCGTTCGTGATCAACGACCCGTTCTGGTGGAGCGCGGACGACAAGTTCTTCGGCTACTCGCTCGCGTCGCAGATCGGCGTCGCGACGCCGCGCACCGTCATGCTGCCCCAGCGCGACTACATCCCGTCGATCTCCAAGGATCGCAGCCTCCGCAACCTCGAGTACCCGCTGCGGTGGGAGGCGATCGTCGACTACGTGCGCTTCCCGGCCATCCTCAAGCCCGCCGACGGCGGCGGCTGGAAGGACGTCTCCGTCGTGCGCAGCCCCGAGGAGCTGATCGCGGCCTACAACGCCTCGGGGCAGAACGTCATGACCCTGCAGGAGTTCATCGACTTCGACGACTACGTCCGCTGTCTCTGCGTCGGGCAGGAGCGCATCCTGCCGATCCAGTACGACCCCAAGAGGATCGGCCCCACCGGGCTCCGCGGCTGCTACGTGCAGCACGAGGGCGAGCGGTGGCTCCCGAAGGCGCTCCACGACCGCGTCATCGAGGACGCGATCAAGATCAACCGGGCGCTCGGCTACGACATGAACTCGGTCGAGTTCGCGATCAAGGACGGCGTGCCGTACGCGATCGACTTCACGAACCCGGCGCCCGACATGCACGTCGAGCACCTCGGGGCGCGCTACTTCAACATCGCCGTCGACTGGATGGTCGACTTCGCCGTCGCGTGCGCGCGCGGCGGCCGGCGGACGCGCGACGGCTACGCGTGGTCGAGGCTCCTCCGCCCGGTCGAGAAGGTGCGGCTCGGGGCGCCCACATGACCGCCGTGGAGGGGCTGCTCGACGGCCAGTTCACGCTGGGCATCGAGGAGGAGTTCCAGATCGTCGACGCCGAGACGCGCGAGCTCCGGTCGTACGTGAGCCAGCTGCTCGAGGGAGGGCAGGGGCACAAGCTCCTGCGCGAGCGCGTCCGCCCGGAGATGCACCAGTCGGTCGTCGAGACGGGCACGGGCATCTGCCGGGACATCCGCCAGGCGCGCGACGAGCTCGCCGAGCTGCGCAGCAGCCTGAGGGCGCTCGCGCGGCAGGGGGGGATGGCCATCGTCGCGGCCGGGACGCACCCGTTCAGCGACTGGAAGAAGCAGGAGATCACCGACGGCGAGCGCTACAAGGGCATCGTCGAGGACCTGCAGGACGTCGCCCGCGCGAACCTCATCTTCGGGCTGCACGTGCACGTGGGCGTGAGGGACCGCGAGGTGGGCATGGCCCTCGCGAACCAGGTCCGCTACTTCCTCCCGCACATCCTCGCGCTGTCGACGAGCTCGCCGTTCTGGCTCGGCCGCTCCTCGGGCCTGAAGAGCACGCGCAGCGAGATCTTCAAGCGCTTCCCCCGCACCGGCATCCCGGGGCGGTTCGAGTCCTACGGCCACTTCCAGCGCTTCGTCGAGCTGCTCGTGAAGACCGGCTGCATCGACAACGCGAAGAAGATCTGGTGGGACGTCCGCGCCCACCCGTTCTTCGACACGGTCGAGATCCGGATCTGCGACATGACCACGCGCCTCGACGACACGGTCGCGCTGGCGGCGCTCATCCAGGCGGTCATGGGCAAGCTCTACCTGCTCTACCGGCGCAACCTCGGGTTCCGCGAGTACCGGCAGGAGCTCATCGAGGAGAACAAGTGGCGCGCCGTCCGCTACGGCATCGACGGGCAGCTCATCGACTTCGGCAAGCAGGAGCAGGTCCCGCTGCGCCACCTCCTCGACGAGCTGCTCGAGTTCGTGCAGGAGACGGCGGAGATCTTCCGGTCGCAGGACGAGATCGAGCGGATCCGCGGGATCCTCAGGGAGGGGACGAGCGCGGACCGCCAGCTCGCGGTCTACGCCCGGACGCAGAGCTTCGAGGCCGTCGTCGACGACCTGATCGAGCAGTCGAACCTCGGCCTTTAGGGCGCCGAGCCGCCGCGCCTCGGCCCCGGGCGGGGCGGGGATCCCACCCCGAGCCGAGGCGCGGCGGCCGGCGCCCGCGCGCGCCCAGCACGCGAGAATTTCTGCTCCAGCGCCGGCTCTGCTACCGTGCGGCCGTGGGAATCGCTCCGCTTCTCCGCGCCTCCGCTCTTTCGGTGAGCTGCGTGTTCGCGCTGTCCGTCGCCGCGGGCGCCGCAGGCGCCGCGGGCTGCGCGTCGACCGAGTACGTCAACGAGGGGCCGGGGCAGCCGACGCCGCGGGCCTCGGGCTCGCTGCCGCCGGGCGCGCAGGGCGTCTGCAAGGAGCCGTTCACGAAGCGGCCGCCCATCGTGAGCGAGGAGCTCTGGGCGCACACGAGGCCGTGCACAGGGCGCACGCCGGCCTCGTTCATCCGGCTCGGCTACGCGAAGGACGGCTCGGCGGGCTCGGATCCGGAGGCGGAGCAGCTGGCGGAGCGGATCCTCGCGGCGCTCGCCGAGGGGACGAAGCCCGACGGCGGCAACAACCAGGTGATGAACGCGATCCGGGCCGTGCGGTCCTACGCCGCGCGGAAGGACGAGCTGCGCGCCCGCATCGCGCGGGACTCGGCCGCCGAGCAGGCCTGCGACGTGACCTACCTGCTGAACACGATGTCGGCCGCGCGGAGCAAGCTCGAGGGCGGCGACGCCTGCACCGCGGAGGTGTTCGACCCGGAGACGCGCGCCGACGCGTGCCTGTTCGACGCGAAGCGGCCCGAGGGGCTGTGGCTCTCGAGCGGCTGGTCCTGCATGACGTTCACCGGCGCGCTCGGGAACGAGGCGTCGTGCCACCAGCTCTGCGGCTACGACGACTACTGCGCGCGGCAGGTGTACTGCGCGACCGGCGACATCAACCTGCTGCTCTGCGCGCTCGGCGTCTGCCTGCCGGAGCCGTCCGCCGGCGTCCGCTGACGGCGCCTCCGGGCGGCGCGCGTGGGCGGCCGGGCGGCGCGCGTGGGCGGCCGGGCGGCGCGCCGCCCCCCCGCACGCGCGGCTGGGCGGCTGGGCCGACCGGCCGCGGCGAGGCGGACCGCTACTCCGCGAGCAGGGCGCTGAGCCGCTCGAACAGGGCGCGGAGCGCCTCGCGCGCGCTGCGCAGGAGCCCGCGCCCGTCGCGCAGGAGGTCGTGCACCTCGCCGGGCACGGGGAGGAGGCCGGCGCGGGCGGCGAGCGCCGCGCCCGAGATCAGCAGCACGAGCATGAGCACGGCGAGGAAGACGCGGCGGCGCCACCTCCGCCGCGGGCGCGGCGAGGGGGTCACGAGCGACGGCGGCGCCGACGCGACCGGCACCCCGAGGCCCGACGCGGGCAACGACCTGGCCGCGGATTTGGGGGGCGCGTCGTCGAGGGCGACCGGCAGGATGCCGGCGAAGGTGGCGGGCAGGGGGGTGCTCCCGGCGGGCGCGGCGGGCGCCTGCTTGCCGCGCCGGTCGCCCCGCTGCGCGCCCGCGGCGCCCGCCCCGGCCCCGACCGGAGGGCGGGCCGAGTGGCGGCTGTCCGCGACCTGGATCGCCGCGGCGAGCTTCTTCCGGCGCTCCTCCACGATGCTCCCGAGCGTGTCGCGGACGAACCGCCCGACGTCGCCGTCGGTCACGGGGGTGCCGAGCGAGATCGCGATCTGGTCGAGCGTGCGCTGGAACGACGCGCAATCGTTCCAGCGATCCGCCGGATCCTTGGCGAGCGCGCGCTCGATCGCGAGGGCGAGGTCGAAGGGGACGTCCGGCACGAGCTCGCGGAGGGGGACCGGGGCGTACCGGAGGATGTTCTCCATCGTCTTGGCGTCCGTCTTGCCGCGGAACGGGTGGTAGCCGCTGAGGGTCGTGTAGAGCAGGACGCCCAGGGAGAAGATGTCGGAGCGGCGATCGACCTTCCCCGAGGTGAGCTGCTCGGGCGAGAGGTACGGGATCTTGCCCTTGAGCTGGCCGGCGACGCGCGTCTCGTGCAGCCGGCCCGTGGCCTTGGCGACGCCGAAGTCGACGATCTTCACGATGCCGTCGAACGACACCATGACGTTCTGCGGGGAGATGTCGCGGTGCACGAGGTCGACGAGCTTCCCCTCGTCGTCGCGGAGCTCGTGCGCGGCGTGCAGGCCGGCGCAGATGCTCGAGGCGATGCGCAGGAGGATCGGCAGGGGGACGCCGCCGCTCGACTTCACCTGCTTGTTCAGCGTGGAGATCGTGTCGCCGTCGACCCACTCCATCACGATGTAGAGCAGGCCGTTCTCGTCGCCGAGCTCGACGATCTCGACCGCGTGCGGGTGCCGGATGCGCGACGCGAGGCGCGCCTCGTCGAGGAACATCGCCTCGAACGCCGGGTCGTCGCCGAACTCCGGCAGCATCGTCTTGACCGCGACGATCTTCTGGAAGCCGCGGGAGCCCACGAGGCGCGCCGCCCACACCGCCGCCATCCCGCCTCGGGCGACCGGCATCAGGATCTCGTAACGCCCCAGCGTGTCTCCAGGCTTGAGCTCCGACAGGATCTGCACGCGGTGGGGTCCTAACGAGAAGCGGGGTTGGAGGGGTGGGGCTCGAGCGCCGCCGTTGCGCTCGTGGAGGCACGTGGCCTCGACGTCTGCCGGAGCGACGCGGCGCCGCCGCGCTCGCAGTTCACGAAGGAGATCCCGCGGAGCCAGGGTGCCATGAAGCGGTCATCGTCCTCAAGTTCGCGGGCGCAGGCGGCGGACGGGGATGATCTCGTCGGCTTCAGGGCCGAAGTTCTCGAAGCGGATCCGGGCCTGGCCCTTGTCGATGGTCCTCACGACGTGGCCCGGAAAGTAGAGGCCATGGTACTCGACGAAGACGCGCTGGCTCGCGGCGAAGGGCGCGCCCTTCGGCAAGCTGGCGAAGCGGCTCAGCCGGTCCGCTGCGACCTCCTCGTCCGAGCCGTCGAGGGGGCCCTCGCTGCCCACGGCGCTGCTTTTGTAGCGGACGCGCCATTTCCCACCGGCGCCGGGCCCGGCCACGGTCGCGAGGTGGTAGACGCCGCGGTGCGCGACGAGCACCTCCTCGCCGGCCTGGAAGGAGCGAACCGAGCCGGCGGACGCGGCCGTTGCAGCGCCGGCCGAGGCCGGTGGGGCAGGGGAGGCCGGCGTCGCCGGGGCAGTCGGCGTGGGCTCCGCGGCGCGCGCGGCGGCCGACGCGCGCGGGCGCAGGCGGTCGTAGGTGACCTCCTGATCGTACTCGGGGCCGAAGCCCTCGAGCCTGACCAGCCAGCGATCCGAGGCGATCGGCGCGAGCACGACCGCGCGGAGCATGCTGCCCCCCGCGTCGATCTCGACCGGCTCGCCGGCTGGATACGGCGTCGGGCCTGCGAACGGGCGCCGGATGCGATCCAGCTTGACATCCTCGGCGATCTCCGGGGGGTAGCCCTCGTAGTGGATGCGCCACGCGTCGGGCCCGATCTGCTGGACGACGTCGGCGAGGAGCAGCCTGCCCTGCGCCGTGACGAGCACCTTCTCGCCAGCGCGGTAGTCGGCCGCGCCTGCCGCGGGCGCGACGCGGACGCGATCGAAGCCGACGGGCTCGTCCCACGCGGGGTCCGTTCCGTCGTAGTGGACGATCACCCGATCCGGGCCGAGCCCTCCCACCACGGTCGCGGGCAGCCACAACCCGCCCCGCTCGACGAGCAGCGGCGTGCCTGGCGCGAGCGCGGGCGGGGCCGCGAGCGGAGCCGGCTGCTCGGCCTGCCGCGCCCCGCACGCGGGGGCGCAGGCGGCGACGAGGAGAAGCAAGACGACCCCGCGAAGCGACGAGCGCGGGTGAACAGCGCGTGAGCGGCTCATCGAAGCGGATAGTACGCGAGCGCGGTCGGGCAGGGGGAAAGGAAGGGGAAAACGAGCGATGGTCAGGCGAGAAGATGCGGCGCGGAGGAGGCCGCCGGCGTCGAAGCGTGAGGAGGCCGCTGCCCCGAAGACCGAAGAATTCAGCGGAAGGCGTGGGGAAATTCCTCAGGACATGGGAATGCTGTTCTGCGGGAGGCGCGGGCGCGCGCTGGAGACGGCGGCGCGGGAGTCGTGATAGGAGGTGGAGCGACCTGCTCACGAGGCCTCATGGAAGAAGCCAGCTTGCGCCCGATCCCGCCGCCGCACGATGAAGACGATGAGGATGTGCACTGGGCGCTGTCGACCGCGACCGCCCTGTGGGGGCGCGGCGAACGCGAGGAAGCGCTGAGGTGGCTGCGCCGCGCCGCGGAGCAGGCCTCGGACGCCAACGCTGACCTGCGCGCCCTGGAGCTCTTCAAGGCCGCCGCGGAGGTCGCGCAGACGATCTCGGCGAGCGACGCGGCGCCGACGGCCGTCGAAGCCGGCGCCGGCGCGCCGCCGGCGCCTTCCAGCAGGCCGCCGAAATCGCCCGCGAGCGCGCCGCCCCAGCCGTCCAGCGCCCGGCCCGCCACGCCCGCCGCGACGAGCACGCCGCCGCCGAAGCCGAGCGCGCCGCCGCCGAAGCCGGGCGCGCCGCCGCCACCGCCGCCGCCGGGCGCGAAGCCGTCGCGGCCGCCGGGCGCAGGCGCGGACTCGGCCCGCGCAGAGCGCGGCGGCGCGACCCCGAGCACGCCGCCGCCCGTGAAGACGACCTCGGCGATCCGCTCGCCCGCGGGCGGCGCGACGCCGGGCGCGGCCGCTGCGGCGCCGGCGGCGCGTGACGCCGGCGCGCCCAAGCCCACGGCCTCGGCGATCCGCGCGTCAGCGCAGGCCGCGCCGGGGCAGGCCGCACCGGGGCGCGCTGCCGCGCCCGCCCCGGCGCCCGTGCCGGCCAAGCCAGCGCCGGTGCGCGGGGCGGCGTCCACGCCGCAACCGCCGGCGGTGCGCCCTGCCGGCGCTGCCCCCGCGCTCCCGGGCCGTGCCGCAGGCGGAGCGTCGCCGGCGGGCGACCCCCCGGCCGGTGCGGCGTCGCCGGCCGGCGCGCAATCCCGCGCTGCCCTGACCAAGGGGCGCACGATCATCGGGTTCGCGGGCGCGAGCCACGAGCGGGTGTCGTCGGCGACCGCGGTGACCCAGGAGGTGCCGGCGGTCAAGATCCCGGCGGCGAGCAAGCCCTCGGGCCAGGTGCCGGGGAAGGACGCGGCGCCGGAGCGCGCGAGCGCGGAGCCGCCGGCGAGCGATCCGGAGCCGCCCGCGGATCAACGCGAGACGGTGCCCACGAACATCTCCGTCACGCTCGCGCGGCGGCAGGCGCGCCCCCTCGGCGCCGCCTCGCAGGACGAGACCGAGCGGCGCGAGCGCTCCTGGCACGAGACCAGCGACGAGGAGGGCACCATGCGCCGCACGCTGTCGGAGCGAGAGCGGCGCATGCTCCTGGAGCACCGGACCGAGGATCCGGACGAAGCGACGCCGCTCCTCTCGCTGGAGGAGCAACGCGCCCAGGAGAGCGCGTCGGCCGCCGCAGCGCGGCCGGATGTGCCGATGGAGGCCGACCCGCGCGACGACGGCGCCAGCTGGACCGACGCCGAGCCGGCGGACGACGACGGCGCCTCGGCCGACGTCGAGGGCGAGCGCACGCTGGCGCGGGACGTGCCGGGGGCGAAGCCGGGCAAGGGGGCCGAGGGGGCGGCGTCCTGGTCGCGCGGTGAGGCCCAGGAGGGCCGCGGGAACTCCCCGTCGGAGCTGTCGTGGAGCGATCCACCTTACGAAGGGGCAGGGGCATGGCAGGCGCCTCCGCCGAGGTTGCCGGCGGCGCAGATCGAGCCGCTGCCGGCGCTGCGGATGGCGGTGATCGGCATCTCCAGCGCCGGGGAGCTCCGGCTGGTCCCGATGGACGGGAGGAACGCTCCGCCGAGGGGCGCGGCGCTCGGCATCCTCGTCCCGATGACCCCCGGCGACGGCGAGACGATCGCGCGGCTGCTCCAGCTGCGCAGCAGCTGAGCCTCGCGGGGGCGCTGGCCGGCCGTCGGCGCGGCGCCGCCTCCGGCCGGAGCAGCGGCGGCGCGGCCGCCTGGCCCGCAAAGAAGTAGGGCATCCCGCGCATCGGCGTTAGCCTCGGGGGATGCATGACGAACGGACAGCCCCGCAGCGCATCCGCGTGACCGGCCTCCAGGAAGCGCAGCTGCAAGCGCTCGTCGCGCTGGAGCAGGCCTGCACGGCGATGTACCACGAGGCTGGGTTCGAGGCGGCCGAGGTGCCGGCGCGGGCGCTCCCGGAGCTCATCGCGCTGACGCGGCGCCACGACGTGCGCGTCGCCGAGGCGGACGACGAGGTGGCCGGCTACCTGGCCTGGCGCGACGAGGCGCCCGGGGTCGCGTACCTCGAGGAGCTCTCGGTGCACCCGGACCATCAGCGGCGCGGCATCGCCACGCGGCTGCTCGAGGAGCTCCGCGAGCGCGCGCGGGAGCTCGGGATGCAGCAGATCGTGCTGCGCACGAGGGAGAAGGCGAGCTGGGCCCAGGATTTCTACCGGAGAGCCGGCTTCGTGCCGCTCGGCCCCGACGCGCCGGCGAAGGTCCGCGCGTGGCGCAGCGAACAGGAGGCCTCCGGGACGCCGCTGACCCGGCCGGGCGAGGTCGTCCTGTGGTCGGCCATCGCGCCGAAGCCGGCCGAGGAGCCGGATGACGACGGGGAAGCGGGCGACGACGACGGCGACGGCTGAGCTTGCCGGCTTAGGCTAGGCCGGCCCACTGGGGGGGGGCGCGCGACGACGCCGGTGTGGGTCCGGCGGGCTCCGGCGCGCCGGGGCCGTGCGGGGCGCCGCCGGGGGAGCCCGCCGTGAGCCGGGGTGCGCGCGGCGAGAGAGAAAGCCGCCAGGATGCCGGCGTTCGCTCGGGACCGGTGCGCGGCTGCGGCCGGGCATGCGCACGGCAGGCCCGCCGTGCCGCCGGGCGGCGTTAGTTGACATAATGTTTCTTATGCGATCCAGAACCGGTCCTGGGGCAGGGGGGCCTGCCCCGGGTTTCCGGAAGAATTTCGGGGGCCTGCGATGCGTTTCGGGCTCCGCGGGAGGTCGCGCGCAGACCTGCGCGCAGAGCCGACGGAGGTTGCGCAGAACCGACCCGGGTTGCCGACCGAGGTTGCGCAGAGCCGACCGAGGTTGCGCAGAACCGCCGACCCGAACCGCAGACCCGACCCGGGTTGCTGAGAGCCGACCGAGGTTGCGCAGACCCGACCCGGGTTGCTGAGAGCCGACCGGGGTTCGCCGGCGTGTGCGTCCTACTACCCCAGCACACGCACCCCGCCCTACAGATCCGTACAGGTCCGACCCAGGTTGGCCGTGCCCTCTCGCGCGCACCACAAACCCCGACCGAGGTTGGCCGAGGCGCGTCGCGCCGGCCTACAAAAGCGCACACCCCCGACCCGGTTCGCCCCGGCCGGCGCACGCCCATCTGATCGGCTGTTCAGGTACCCAGAGGCGGGCTCAGCCCTTCGGGAGCGGCGGCGTCTCGACGTCGAGGCTGAGCAGCGCCCCGCCGTTGGTCAGGACGAACGCGCGCCGCCCGTAGGCCGCCGGCGTCATCGCGATCCCACCGCCGGTCTCGATGCCGTCGATCACCGCCCCGTCCAGCGGCGAGAACAGGAAGATCCCGTACCGCGTGGTCGTCACGAGCAGCGCCCCGGCGAACGGGACCGGGGCCGAGATGCCGCCGTCGGGCAGCTCCCGGCGCCAGATCGTGCGGCCGTCCTCGGGATCCAGGGCCCACAGGCCGGTGCTGCTGGAGGACGCGAGCAGCACCTTCCGCTCGGGCACGATCGGGCCGCCGCCGCTCCGCGGCTGGTGCGCCGGCTGGTGCCAGAACACGAGCTCGGTCACGCCGACCGCCGCCTCGTTGACCCAGGCCCGGGTCCCGTTCTCGGCGTCCAGCGCGAAGACCCCGCCGGCGTAGCCCGCCACGAAGACCACGTCGCCCGAGGCGATCCGGCCGAACACCGGCGTGGTGTCCGTGTCGAGGTACTTCGGCGCCTGGCCCCCGGCGCTCTGCTCGGCCTCGGCGGCCAGGTCGACGAGACCCCACTGCTCCGAGCCATTCTTGAGGTCGTACGCCATCACGACCCCGTCCGAGAACGCGGTGTAGACCTTGTCCCGCCCGAGCGCCGGGCCGGCGTACCCGGAGATCTCCATCCCGAACGCCGGCGTCCGGTGCTGGTACCAGCGCATCGCCCCCGTCGCCGCGTCGAGCGCGATCAGCGTGTCGTTCGCGTTCGTCACGTAGAGCACGCCGTCGCGCAGCACCGGCCGCCGCGTGACCTCGGAGTTCGTCATGAAGCGGTAGATCAGCGCGCCGTCCGACGCGCGCACCTTGTAGAGCGCCCCGTCGTTCGAGCCGAAGTAGACCGAATCCGTGGCGGCGTCGTAGAACGGCTCGCTCTGCACCGGGCCGGCCGTCTCGAAGCGCCAGATGACGTCGCTCGTGTCGGCGCGCACCGCGTACAAGCCGTGATCGCTCGATCCGACGAAGAGACGCCGGTGCGCCGCGTCGATCTCGGGGCGGCCGCGCTCGTAGGCCTCGCCGACCTTGCGCGTCTCGGCGGTCAGGGCGCTGCGCGTCGTCACGCCGAGCGCGCCACCCGGGTGGTGCAGCCAGAGCGGCGCGTCGGGCGCCGCCGAGACGCCCAGGTTGCCGCAGCCCGTGAGCGGCGCGAGGCCGAGCCAGAGCAGCGCGACCCCGGCGCCCGCCGAGCGGCTAGTGCTGCTCATCGCCCGCCTTCTTCTCCGCGTTCTTCCGCGCCCGCTCGATGAGCTGCTGGATCTCCTCCGGCGTCATCGACTGGCCCTTCGGGCCGCCGAACGCGGCGCGAGGCGGCGCCGCGGAGGGATCGATCTTGCGCAGCATCTCCTCGACGACCGCCTCGAGGAACTGGAGCGAGGGGCCCTCGGTCGACGGCGCCTGGAGCTTCTCGTGCGCGCTCTTGAGCAGCTCCTTCGCCTTCTCGGTGTCGCCCTTGGCGAGGTGGATCCGCGCCTGGTGGTACAGCGCGAGCTCCTTGTAGCCCTTCATGTCGATGCCCTCGAGCTGCTTGAACGACTCGAGCGCGCCGTCGAGATCACCCTTGCCCTCCCGGGCGAAGCCGATCCCCTCGATCGCCCGCCCCTTCACGTCGGGATCGGCCCCGGCGAGCGGCGACGACACCACGGCGCCGTACGCGTCCAGCGCGTGCTGGTAGTCCTTCTTGTCGAGCAGCACCCCGGCCTGCCCGAGCTTCGCGAGGAGCGCCGCCCCAGTGCCGGGGTGCTCGTCGATGACCTTGTTGTACGCGGCGAGCGCGGTGTCCGACCGCTCTTCCGCGGTCTTGAAGGTCCTCGTGGCGTCGAGCTCCTTCTCCTCGTCGGTGCGCGTGTCCTCGGCGAGCACCCTGCCCCGGTCCGCGGCCACGGCCGAGACGAGCGCCGACGACGACACCGCGTCCTTCTTCTCGGACCGCGACAGGTAGAAGAGCACGCCGCCGGTCGCGACGACCGCCGCCAGGAAGCCCCACTGGAGGACGTGGAAGTTGCCCTTGATCCACCGGCTGGCGCCGCTCGTCATGCGGCTGAGCGCGTCCTCGACCATCTCGCCCGGCAGGAGCTGGACCGGGCGGCGCCCCGCGGCCTGCTCCCTGCGGCGCGCGAGCAGCTCCTTCGCGCGGGCGTTCTTGTCCTTGGGCAGCTCCTCGCCCGTCGGCTTCTTCTTGCGGCGGCGCGCGGCGACCTCCTCGCGGCGGCGGGCCGCGCGGTTCGGCTGCGCCTCGGCCGCCTCGCCGGCCGCCTCCGGCGCGGCCGGCTCGTCGGCGTCGTCGACGCCGAGCGCGGCGGCGACGCGCTGCGCGGCCTCGTCGCCCTCGTCGCCCTCGCGCTCGTCGTCATCGCCCTTCGGCGGCGCGCCCTCCGCGCCCTTCACCGAAGCGCTGCGAGGCGGGCGCGACGGGGCCACCTCCGCGGCCCCAGCCTCGTCGCCATCGCTCCGCGTGGCAGCGTCGTCACCCTCACTCCGCGCGGATTTCTCCTCGGCCTGCTCTCGGTCCTTGTCCGACACGCGGCGGACTCTAGCCGCGCTGCCTGCGGCGTCAATCTGGCCGATGGGCGGCCGGCGCGCCGTCCCCCGGGCGCGGGCGCGCGCCGGGGCCGCCGGCGTCCCCGGGCGACCAGGGCGCAGGCGGCGGGGGCGGGATCTCGTCGCTCAGCGGGACGACCGCGCACGCCTGCACCTCGACGTTCTGGGTCGCGTAGACCACGAAATTGCCGAAGCTGCCGGGGACCGCGCCCGCCGCCGGCGGCAGCGTCGCGAACGCCTCGGTCGGCTCGCTCCCGGGCGGAACGGCGAGCGTGACCGCGCGCTCGGGATCGAGCTCGGGCGCGCTCGCCGGGACGATCGAGTCGCCGTCCCGCTTCGGCGGGCGCGACCCCCGCACCGGCGCGCCGACGCGGACCTCGCCGGGGCGACCGTCGTCGGTCCGCGCGCGGCAGAGGACACGCACGCCCTTGCCGTTGCCCGCCTTCGGGATCACCACGCCGAGGGCGACCCCGCTCTTCGCGAAGCGGCGCAGGCGGCCGAGATCGCGCTCGCGCGGCCCGCCGAGCAGGTCGAGGATGTCGGCCCGCAGCGCGAGCCCGAGCCCGCCGGGGAGCGGATCGGGCGTGCCGAGCATGCGCAAGAGCGGCGCCCGGAGCTCCGGGCCGGCGCCGAGCTTCACCAGCGCCTCCGCGATCGCGACGCGCGCGGTCTGGTAAGGCTCCTGGCTCAGCCGCTCGGCGAGCGCGGGCCGCGCGGCGTCCTCGCCGATCGCCGCGAGCGCGGCGGCGGCGTACGGGCGGAGGCGGACGTCGCCGAGCGCCGCGATGAGCGGCGGCAGCGCGGCCTTCACGCGGATCTTCGCGAGCGCGTCGATGATCTCCCGCGCCCGCTCGAACGGCGTCACCTCGGCGCCGTCGTCCTGCTCCGCGCCGCGCACCACCTGGCGCAGCCACGCGACGAGCACGTCGTCGCCGCGGCGGTCGCCCGACTCGGCCAGCGCGAGCGCCGCGAGGCGCCGCCACTTGCGGTCGCGATCCACCACGAGGTCGCGGGTGAGCGGCGCGCCCTCGCCGAGGCGCGTGAGCGAGAGCGCCGCCCAGCGCCGGACCTCGTCGTCCTCGTCGCGCACGAGCGCGAGCCGCAGCGACGGGGCCGCCTCGGAGCGGCGCAGGTCGAACAGCACCTCGCCCGCCTTGCGGCGGATCGCGACGTCCGCGTCGTCGAGCAGCGCCGCGACCTCCACCACCGCGTCGGCGTCGCCGGCGATGCCGCGGCGGAGCGCGTCGGGCCAGCCCTTGCCCTCCTGGCGGAGCCCCCGGACCTCGTAGCGGCCGTGCGAGGCCTCGACCGCGCGCAGCTCGGACCGCATCGCCCCGAGCTCGGCGGGGCGCAGCGCCGAGACGTCCTGCGTCTGGCGCGGGTCGGTCGCGACGTCGTAGAGCGCGCACGCGCCGATCTTGCGCGCGCACACGAGCCGCAGCGTGCCCTTCGCGAGCAGGGTCTGCGTGTCCGTCTCCGCGAACGCGAAGCCCGGGAGCGCCGGCGGCGCGCCCGGCGGCGCCTTGCCCTGCTCCGCCGCCGCGTCGCCGGCCGCGAGCAGCGGGCCGAGATCGGCGCCGCGCACGCGCGCCGGCCGCGGGATGCCGAGCCCCGCCAGCACGGTCGGCAGGACGTCGACGAGCTGCACCGGCGCCTGCACGCGGCGCGGCGAGATCACGCCCGGCGCGCTCACGATCAGCGGGACGCGCGCCTGCTCCTCGTAGACCGTGGTCCCGTGGTACCGCCCGCCGTGCTCGCCGAACTCCTCGCCGTGGTCGGCCGTGACGATCACGACCGCGTTCGGCCGCCCCTTGCGGATCTCGTCGACGATCGCGCCCACGCCGGCGTCCGCCGCGGCGATCTCGGCGTCGTAGCGGTCGATGTCGCGGTCGCCGAGCGGGTGCTCCGGGTGCGCCTCGTACGGCTCGTGCGGCTCGAAGAGGTGCACCCACAGGAACGCGCGCTGCTCCGGCGCGAGCCCGGCCATGTAGGACCGCACCTGCTCGACCCGGAGCGGCGCGTTCGCGAACTCGATCTTCTGGTACTCGAAGTCGAGCGCGCGGTCGCGAAGCGCGCCGAAGCGCTCGCCGTCGATGAAGAACACGGCGGGCGGGTAGAAGCCCGCCGTCTTGTAGCCGTAGCGGCGGAGGTGCTGCGCGAACGTCTCGGAGTCCTCCCCGAGCCCCTGCAGCACGAGCGGGCGGAGGTACTTGCCCGTCATGAGCGAGGACACCGCGTACGACGTGTGCGGCGTCGGCGTGTACGCCGCCTCGAAGAGCGCGCCCTCGGCCGCGAGGCGATCGAGGTTCGGGGTGATCTTCCGGCCGTAGCCGTACGCGCCCACGTGGTCGGCGCGCAGGGCGTCGACGCTGATCAGCACGATGTCGCGCCCCCGGAGGTCGATCGCGTGCCCGCTCGCGCGCTCGTCGAGGGGCGCCTCGTCGAGCGGCGCCGGCGGCGAGAGCACGGCCGCGAGCTCGACGACGTGGCCGAGCAGCGGGCCGTGCGACGCATAGATGAGCCGGATGTTGTCCGCCTGGGCGAGCCGTTCGGCGGCGCGGGGCGCGAGCGCGGCGCCGAACGCGAAGAGCACGAGGGCGAGCGCCGCGCGCACCAGCCTGGGCGAGCGCCGCGCGAGCCAGTCGCCCTCGCCGCTCGCCCGCGCGGGCAGGGCCGGCGTCGCGAAGGTCGCCGCGGCGAGCGTGAGCGCGGCGAGGCCGAGGTGGAAGGCGGGGTAGAGCCGCGGCAGCACCCGCGCGTTCGCGATCTCGATCAGGACGACCGCGGCGAGCGCGGCGAGCACGAGCCACTTGCCGTGGCCCGCGGCGCGCGCGCGCTTCAGGGTGCGCGCGACGCGCGGCGCGAGCGCGTAGGTCGCGCCGGCGGCGAGGAGCGCCACCGCCGCGATGAAGGGCGCCCGCCGGCCCCCCTCGAGCATGCGCCCGGTCGAGACCCCGAACGCGACGGCGGCGCCGAACGCCGCCGCGAGCAGCGTCGCGGCGGCGCGGAACGCCCTGCGCTCGGCGCGCATCGCGATCTCCAGCACCGCGCCGAGCACGGCGGCGCACGGGGCCGCGGCCGAGAGCGCGAGCGGCAGGAGATCGCGCAGGGCGCGGCTGAACTCGAAGCTCCCGACGAACTCCCGCCACCGCAGGACGCCCACGGCCACGAGCTCCGCGACCGCGAGCGCGGCGAGCGCGAGGTAGGCGTCCGCCATGCGCCACCCGATCTCGGTCTCCAGCTTCCGCGGGGCCGCCTCGGCGCTGCCGCTCGCGAACGTGGCGCGGCTCGGCGCGGGCGCGGGCGTGGACGGCCGCGACGGCCCGGTCTGCGGGCGCGGAGCGGCCGGCGCCCGGTGCCCCAGCGCCCCCTGCGCCGAGCCGCCCGCGAGCGCCTCCGCAGCGGCGGCCGTGTCGGGGCGGCTCCCCAGGGCGGCTCGCCCGGAAGCCGCGGGCGGCCCCGGAGGCCGGCCGGTCGACGACGCGGGCGCCCCCGGAGGCCGGCTGGGCGCCCCAGGAGGCCGGCTGGGCGCCCCAGGAGGCCGGCCGGAGGGCGCAGGCGGCCCCGCAGGCCGGCCGGTCGACGACACGGGCGCCCCCGGAGGCCGGCCAGAGCCCCCATGGCCCCGCGGGCGCATCGGAGCGGGCCCGTTGCGATCGGTCATGCGTAGGAGACTTCGAGGATCTCGTAGGTGCGCGGCCCCGCCGGCATCATCACGCGGACTTCGTCGCCGACCTCATGGCCCAGCAGCGCGCGCGCGAGCGGCGAGGCGATGGAGATGCGCCCGACCTTGAGGTCGGCCTCCTCGGGCCCGACGATCTGGAAGCTCTGCTCCTCGCCCGAGTCCACGTTCGCGAGCTTGAGCTTGGCGCCGAACTGGACCTTGCTGCCGCTCAGCTTCGACGGATCGATCACCTCGGCGCGCGAGAGCGTCTGCTCGAGGAACGTGATCCGGGCCACGATCATGCCCTGCCGCTCCTTGGCGGCGTGGTACTCGGCGTTCTCGGAGAGGTCGCCGTGCTCGCGGGCCGTCCCGATGTCCTTGACGACCTGAGGTAGATCGACCTCCTTCAGTCGTCGCATCTCTTCGCGGAGCCTCGCTTGCCCCTCGGGCGTCATCGGTACTTTCTCGGACATGGTGGGACGCTTTTAGCATGGGTCGCGGCCGGGAGACGACGGCGGCAGAACCCCTCTCCGGGCGAACGACGGCGGACGTCCGAGCGGCAGCGCGCCCCCGGCCTACCCGCGCCAGCGCACGATCTTCCGCGGCGGCCGCCGCGCGTGCGCGTCCGCCGCCTTGGTCGCGCTCCTGACGAGGGCCGCCGCGGTCCGGGCGAGATCCTCGGAGCGCGGCCCGCCGTGCGGGACGGCCGCGGCGTCGACCGTCGCCGTGGCCGCGCCGGTCGCCTCGGCGACCCGCACCTCGACCGGGATATCCGCGTCGGGGAGCCGCACGAGGCCGCGGTAGACGACCTCGCCCGGCGCGCGCCCCTCGCCCGGCGCGCCCTCGTCGGCGGCCTGCTCCAGCACGTAGCGGGCGCCGGAGGACGGCCGCCCAACGGCCTGCGTCACGGCTGCGGCCCCGAAGGCGCAACGCCCGACGCCGCCCGGGCGGCCGCGGCGGGCCGGGCAGGGCCGAGCTCGTCGAGGAACTTCTGCGCGACCACCGCGAACGGCCCGCCCCAGTCCCGGATGACCGACGTGAACACCGCGCGCGCCTCGTCCGGCTTCTTCATCTTGAGGAGCGTCTCGCCCTTGAGGACGAGCGCCTCCGGGTCGAGCCCGGAGTTCGGGAAGTTCTTGAGCGCGTAGTCGATCCGCGCGAGGACCGCGTCGAACGAGTCCCGCTTGAGGTAGTAGCGCGCCACGTAGAGCTCGTGGCGGACCAGCCGCCCGGTCACGACCTCGAGCATGAAGGCCACGTCCTCGCGGTAGCGGCTGCGCGGGAACTGGCGCAGGAACGTCCGGAGCTCCTTGGCGGCGTCGATCGTGATCGCCTGATCCCGCTCCTCGGCGGGCGGCAGGAACACGGTGTCGTCGATGTCGAGGTAGAGCGCCTTCGCCATCCTGTACTTCGCGTACTCGACGTTCCGGTCCGTCCGATGCTCCTGGATGAACGCGCGGTACTCCGAGATGGCCTCCGCGTACTTGCCCTGCTCGAAATCGAGATCGGCGACCCGGAGATCGGCCAGCCGGGCGTAGCGGCTGTACGCGAAGCGCCGCTTCACCTCGGTGAAGAGCGCGCGCGCGTCCTCCCAGTCCTTGGCCCGGTAGGCGGCCATCGCCTCGTTGTAGGCGGCGCGCGCGTCCTCGGTGTACGTGAGCGTGGCCGTGCGGCCGTTGTTCAGCTCGAAGTCGCAGCCCGCGAGCCCGATGGGGGCGGCGAGGCACCCGGCGAGGGCGAGGACGGCGGCGGAGGGTCTCATCGAGCAGGCCTCGTAGTCAATCCGGCGCCCGCGCGCCAGGCCTTCCGCCGCGGGCCGGCGCGTCGCGCGCCGCCATGCCTTAGTATGGTCGCTCCATGCCCGCCTCGACTCCGGCGTCTCCTCCCGCGGCCCCCGCCCCGTCCCTGCACCCGGGCGGCGCCGCCTCGCCCACGCTCCTCGTCGTGGACGACGAGCGCAACATCCGCCGCACCCTCGCGCTCGTGCTGCAGGGCGAGGGCTACCAGGTCGTCGAGGCGCCGAGCGCCGAGGCGGCGCTGGAGCTGCTCGCGCACGGCGACAGCCCCGTCGACCTCGCCCTCGTCGACCTGCTCCTGCCCGGGATGAACGGGCTCGACCTGCTCCAGCGCGTGCGCCAGGACGACGCGACCCGCGCGCTGCCCGTCATCGTCATCAGCGGCCACGCGACCGTCAACGACGCCGTGAAGGCCGTGAAGCTCGGCGCCTGCGACTTCTTCGAGAAGCCGCTCAACCGCGAGCGCGTCCTCGTGGGCGTCAAGAACGCCCTGCAGAACTCGCGGCTCGCGCGGGAGGTCGAGGACCTCAAGGCGCAGGTGCAGTCGCGCTACGAGATGATCGGCCAGAGCGCCGCGATGCAGCGGCTGTTCAAGGAGATCGATCGCGTCGCGCCGACGAAGGCGAGCGTGCTCATCACGGGCGAGAGCGGGACCGGCAAGGAGCTGATCAGCCGCGCCATCCACCGGCTGTCGCCGCGGGCGCGCGGTCCCTTCGTCCGGGTCAACTGCGCCGCGATCCCTCGCGAGCTCATCGAGAGCGAGCTCTTCGGCCACGAGCGGGGCGCGTTCACCGGGGCGAGCGGGCCGAAGCGGGGGTTCTTCGAGCAGGCGCACGGCGGCACGTTGTTCCTCGACGAGATCGGCGACATGGACCTCGCCGCCCAGGCGAAGGTGCTGCGCGCCCTGCAGTCGGGCGAGATCTGCCGCGTGGGCAGCGAGCACAGCCGGCACGTCGACGTCCGCGTGCTCGCCGCGACGAACAAGGATCTCTCGCGCGAGGTCGCGGCGCTCAGGTTCCGCGAGGACCTCTTCTTCCGCCTGGCGGTGTTCCCCATCAAGAGCCCCGCGCTGCGCGATCGCATGGAGGACCTGCGCGCGCTCGCCGACGCGTTCATCGCGGCGTTCTGCAACGAGAACGGCCTGAAGCAGAAGGCGATCGATCCCGTCGTCTACGCCGCGCTCGAGCGCCGCAGCTGGCCGGGCAACGTGCGCGAGCTCAAGAACGTGATCGAGCGCGCCGCGATCCTCTCCAGCGACGTGGTCACGATCGCCGATCTCCCCGAGGATCCGCACGAGAACCCGTTCGAGGACGACGCGCAGGGGGCCGCCGGGGAGGGCTCGATCGCGCCGCCGCCCCTGCCCGGAGGCGCGGCCGAGCCGCCCGTCGTGGGCGCGGCCCGCCACGAGCCGGAGCGCCCCCGCCTCACGCTGCGCGAGTTCCGCGATCGCGCCGAGCGCGGCTACATCGTCGAGGTGCTGGCCAGCCTCGACTGGAACATCTCGCGCGCGGCCGTGGTGCTGGGCGTCGAGCGCACGAACCTGCACAAGAAGATCCGCGCCTACGGCATCAAGCGGGGCGAGGCGCCGTAGCGCCGGCGGCCCGCGCGCGGTCAGGCCGCGGCCCGGCGCGCGCCCGTCACGCGGGCCCGCCGAGGGCCTTGCGGACGGCGCGGAGGAGCGACTCGGCCGTGAACGGCTTCTCGAGCACGGCGGCCGCGGGCGCGCCGGCGCCGAGCGCGTCGCCCGTGTAGCCCGACATGAGGAGCACCCGCATCTCCGGCCGCTGCTTCACGAGGCGCTCGGCGAGCTCCTTGCCGCTCATCTCGGGCATGAGCACGTCGGTGAGCAGGAGGTCGATGCCCCCGCGCTGCTCCTCGCAGACGCGCAGCGCCTCGCGCGGGCCGCGCGCCGTCAGCGTCGTGTAGCCGTGCTGCGAGAGGATGCGGGACGCGAGCGCGACCACCGCGCCCTCGTCGTCGGTGACCAGCACCGTCCCGCCGAGGGCGCCGCGCGGCGCGGCGAGGGACGCGCGCGCGCGCCGCGCCGACGCCGGCCGCGCCGAGACCGGCAGGTAGATCTCGACGCGCGTGCCCTCGCCGGGCTGGGACGCGAGCTCGATGTGGCCGCGCCACTGCTTGACGATGCCGTACACGGTGGCGAGCCCGAGGCCCGTCCCCTTCCCCCTCGGCTTCGTCGTGAAGAACGGCTCGAAGGCGCGCGTCCGCACGTCGTCGCTCATCCCGGTGCCGGTGTCGCTCACGGCGAGGCGCGCGTACCTGCCCGGCGGGATCGCGGGGTGCGCGTCGTGCAGGCCGCCCGCCGCGCCGACGCGGACGGCGCGCGCCTCGATCGACAGCCGGCCGCCGGCCTCCATCGCGTCGCGCGCGTTCAGCGCGAGGTTCATGACCACCTGCTCGAGCTGCCCCGCGTCCGCCAGCACCCGGCAGCTCGAGGGCCCGAGCGCGATCGCGAGCTCGATCGCGCCGCCCAGGGCCGCGCGCAGGGCGCCGTCCATCCCCCGCACGACGTCGCGGAGATCGAGCACGACCGGCTGCGCCAGGCCCCGCCGGCTCACCGTGAGCAGCTGCTTCGTCAGCGACGCCGCCCGCTGCGCGGCGCGCTTGATCTCGGCGAGATCCTTCTGCACGGGGCTCTGCTCGTCGAGCTCCTCCATCACGAGGCTCGTGTAGTTCAGGATGATCGCGAGCAGGTTGTTGTAATCATGGGCGATCCCGCCCGCGAGCCGCCCGACCGCCTCCATCTTCTGCGCCTGGCGGAGCCCCTCCGAGAGCTCGTGCCGGCGCTCGGCGGAGCTGCGCGACATGGAGAGGTCGACCATCGCCCCGACCACGACGCGCGCGCCGCGCGCCTCGGCGAGCGCCTCGGTCCGCATCACCCGCACGGTCGAGCCGTCCCGGCGCGTGAGGAAGCTCTCGATCGCGGTGGTCGAGGGCGGCTTCGATCCGGCGCCGCCCGCGACGCACCCGCCGAGGGTGAGCTCGATCGACGCGAGCGCCTCGTCCCGCGAGGCGTAGCCGAGCAGCCCGGCGAGCGCGTCGTTGCAGTCGACGAGGCGGCCGTCGAGCGACGCGACGTAGAGGCCCGCGGGCGAGGAGGCCGCGAGCAGCGGGCTGTGCTCCACCGGGTCTCTCGAGGATCGTCCGCTGCTCATCGGCGCGCCGCCCGTGCGTGGCCTGCCCGCAGGGACCGCGGGTGCGGAGCCCCTCCGTGCAGGGCGGGCCCGCGGGTGCGGGTCCCCAGGCAGAACTAGAGCGCGGAGTCCCCTCGCTCGCAACGTCGTTCGCGCGGGCGGGCCGCGATCACGGCGGGCGCGGCGGCGCACCGGGGACGGTTTTCTCCTTCTCGATCGCGCCGATCTGGCCTAGACCCTCGCCGCCAGGGCTCTGTCGAGCCCTGAGGAGCGCGCCGCATGTTCTTCCTCGACAGCTCGAACCCGGCCGAGATCAAGGAGCTGTTCTCCTGGGGCGTGCTCGCCGGGGTGACCACGAACCCGCTCATCCTCTCGCGCGACGCGGGCTGCGTCGACCTCGAGCGGCGCATCCGCGAGGTGCTCGCGGCGTCGGCCGGGCCCGTGTCGGTCGAGCTCACGCGCGAAACCGAGGCGGAGATGCTCGACGAGGCCCGCGCCTACCACGCGTGGGCGCCGGAGCGGATCTGCGTCAAGGTGCCGTTCAGCGACGTCGGCCTCAAGGTGACGCACGCCCTCGCGAAGCGCGGCGTGCGCACCAACGTCACGTGCGTGATGAGCTTCAACCAGGCGTACCTCGCGGCGCTCGCGGGCGGCGCGTACGTGTCGATCTTCAGCGGGCGCATCCGCGACATGGGCTACGGCGCGGCGCCCGTCATCGAGCGCACGCGCGCGCGGCTCGATCGCGAGCGGCTGCCGGCGGAGATCATCGTCGGATCGATCCGGCACCTCATGGACGTGAACGAGGCGCTCGACGCGGGCGCGCACGTCGTGACGGTCCCGCCCGCGATCCTGCGGAGCATGCTCCACAATCCGAAGACCGAGGAGACGATCCGCGAATTCAACGCCGCCTGGGAGAAGCGTGCTAAGTAGCCGCGCGTGAACGCCGAGCCCGGCAGCGCGCGAGGAGAAGGGGACGCTCTGGCTGACGCTCTGACCGACGTGCAGGGCGCGCCCGCCCCCGGAGACGACGAGGGCCCCCGCGCGCCGCGCCGCGCCGTGGCGGAGGGCGCCGCCGGGCGCAAGTACGTGGTCGAGGAGGTGAACCGCGCGCTTGTCTCCGCCGCCGGACGGCCGCGGACGGTGCTCGACGTCGGTTGCGGGATCGGGCTCAACGGGGCCGCCCTGAAGCGCGCCGGCGCGCGCGTGACCGGGATCGAGGTCGCGCCCGCGTCGCTCGCGCGCGCCCGGTCGGCGCTCGACGAGGTCGTCGCCGCCGACATCACGAGCGACGCCGCCGTGCGCGAGGCGCTCGGGGACCGGCGCTTCGACCTGATCCTGTTCGCCGACGTCCTCGAGCACACGGCCGATCCGCTGGCCGCGCTCCGCCGCTTCCTGCCCCACCTCGAGGAGGACGGGCACGTCATCGTCTCGCTCCCGAACGTCGCGGCCTGGCCGGTGCGCCTCGGCCTGCTCGCCGGCCGGTTCGACTACGCGCCGAGCGGCATCCTCGACGACTCGCACCTGCGCTTCTTCACCCGCGCGTCGGCGATCCAGCTCGTCGAGCGCGCCGGGCTCGAGGTGCTCCGGGTCGAGCAGAACCCGATGATCGTGCGCGCCGCCAAGGACCTCATCCTGCGCGGCCTCGACCCGGGCGGCGACCCGACCGACCTCGCGCGCTCCCTCCCTTACAAGGCGTACCACGCGCTCGTCCGCCCGCTCGAGGACGTGATCGCCGACCGCGCGCCCGGCCTGCTCGCGTTCCAGCACGTGATCGTCGCGAGGAGGCCCCCGCGCCCCCGCCGGATGCAGCTCACCGTCGGCATGCTCACGATGGATGAAGAGGAGAGCGTCGGCGCCATGATCGGCGAGATCAGGCGGGTCGCGCCGGACGCGGAGATCCTCTGCGTCGACAGCTCCACGCGGGACCGGACGCCCGAGATCGCGGCCCGCCTCGGCGCGCGCGTGCTCCGGCAGGTGCCGCCGCGCGGCCACGGCCCGGCCATGGAGCTCCTCATGTACAGCGCCGCCGCCCGGAGCGAGCTGCTCATCTACCTCGACTGCGATTTCACCTACCCCGCCGACAACATCCCGGTGCTCCGGCGGGCCGTCGAGGAGGAGGGCGCCGACGTGGTGAACTGCGCGCGCACCCGCACGCGGCCCGCGGCCATGCCCGTCCCGAACTACGTCGCCAACCGCGCCTTCGCGGCCATGGCGCACGCGATGCACGGCATCCCCACCTGCGATGTCCACAGCGGTATGCGCGCCTACCGCTGCTCGGTGATTCGCGCGTTCGACTTCGACGGAGAGGGGGACGCGCTGCCGATCGACACGCTGCTCTTCCCTGCAAAGTGCGGCTATCGCGTGGTGGAGATGCCCATCGACTACAACGAGCGCGTCGGCACGTCGAAGCTGCGCAAGCTGGCTGGCACGGTCTGGACGATGATTCGCCTCGTGCGCGCGCTCCCCGTGGGCGCGCGGCTCGGCGAGCGCTACGAGCGCCGCTGAGCGTCACCCCGGCGCCACGACAGCGCCACCGGAACGAGCGGTGACGACACGGCGCGACGCGGCGCGGCGTCGCCGCTCCTGCGTGGTCATCCCATGACGGTCGCCTATACTCGGCGCCCTTCAACTCATGAGGAGGCAGCCGATGCGGTATCTGAATGGTATTTATGTACTAGGTGTATTCGCGCTGACCGGCGCCGCCGCCGCGGCGGGCTGCGGGGGCGACGACGCGGGCGCGACGAGCTCGAACCCGTCCGGGACCGGCAGCGGAGGCGGCGGCGGCGGCGACGACTGCGCGCTGACCAACCCGATCTGCACGGCCGTCGCCTCCGACTGCATCGCCGTCCACGACAACAAGGGCTCGACCAAGTTCGGGCTGCGCATGGGGCAGCTCACGATCACGAAGCCCCAGGTGCTCGCGGCCGGCTTCGTCGCCAGCCTCGTCGCCGAGGGGGTAACGATGAATTTGCCCCAGTGTTACCTGAACGGCACCGGGACCTTCTCCTGGCTGCTCGAGTTCGACACGGAGGCCGGCAAGCTGCGCACCGGCGGCGCCCTGCCCACGGACGACCCGCGCGCGGGCTACTGCTTCGCCAACATGACCGTCGGCGAGTTCGAGATCGCGCCGACGGAGATCGACGCCGCCCTCACGGACGGGGCGTGGAGCGGCGAGGTCGAGCGCCTCAACGTGCCGATCTTCATGGACGCCGACGCGGAGCCGATCGTCCTGCCGCTGCACCGGGTGCGGCTCTCCGACGCGACGGTGTCGGCGGACAACAACTGCATCGGGCGGCGCAACGTGCTCGACCGGACCACCCTCTGCGCCCCCGACGAGGAACACCCCGCGTTCACCAACGGCGGCAAGCTCTCCGCGTTCATCACGCTGGAGGAGGTCGACAAGGTGATCCTCCCGAGCGTCAACCAGAGCCTCTGTGTCGTGCTCTCGGGCAAGATCGGAGAATTCGGCAACGGTGAGACGCCGAATACCTGTAAGCGGGACGAGAACGGCCAGATCGTGCTGAAGGGCGACTGGTGCAGCGCGACGAACTCGCCGGCGACGGAGGACTGCGCAGACGCCTATGCGCTCGGCGCCGAGTATGCCGCGAGCGGCGTCGAGATCACGGGGCTCTGCGCGCAGTAGCGCTTGCGGGGCGCTCTCCGGAGAGCGTACGATCTGTCGTGGCGCTCTGAGGCCCGCGCCCGCGGGCCCTGCGCTGCGGGTCGCGCTCTTCGGAGGATTCCTTATGCCCCGCGTCATCAAGCATCTCTCCGCCCTCGTGCTTCTCCTTGTCGTCGCCGGGTGCGCCGCGTCGGGCGGCGGCTGCGCCGGTTGCGGAATGACCCCCCTCCCCGCCGGCTTCAAGCCCGCGGATCGCATCGAGAATGCAGGCTCGGCCCGGCTCACGGCGTCGGGCCTCGAGTTCCTCGAGCAGAACCTGGGGGTGCTCGGGCGCGCGCTGCTCGGCGGCGGGGACAGCGGAGTCATCACCTTCCCCATCCCCTCGTCCTCGGGCTCGGCGCTGTTCAGCTACACGATCTGTCCGGGCGGCCCCGACGCGGACGCGAGCCCGCCGCGCTGTACGGCGGAGATCGACGTGGGGAGCGCGGCGCTGCAGATCGAGCCGACGAGCCCGCATCACCTGCGAATCTCGGGGCCTCTGCCGGTACGGCTCCAGAACCTCCCGATCCGGATCAATTTCCTCATCGACGACAGCACGGTCATCGCCACCCTCAACGGCAACAACGCCTGCCCGCCCGAGGAGCAGACCTTCACCAACATCGACCTCACCGTCGACCTGTCGATCGAGATCGACACCGACCCGCAGCACTCGCGGCAGGGCTACTCGCGCGTCAAGATCGACCGCCTCGACATCGGCGAGGACCAGATCGAGTCGCGGCTGCACCTCGACTGCGGCGATTCGGCCGCCGGGGAGGTCCTCGAGTTCCTGAGCCCGATCGTCCTCCCCCTCCTGACCGGCTCGCTCTCGGACACGCTGCGGGCGCAGCTCGACCAGCAGCTCTGCCAGAAGGCCGATCCGACGCTGGATCCGGCCTGCCCCGACGGCACGAGCGACGTCGACGGCGTCTGCCGTTACGGCGCGCAGCCGAGCGACGACTGCGCCTCGGTCCTGCTCGGCGTCGAGGGCCACCTCGATCTCGGCCGGCTGCTCGCGAGCCTCTCGCCGGGCGCCCAGGGCGGGTTCGACCTCCTGCTCGCGGGCGGCGGCGCAGGCAAACGGGACGACAACTCGAACTTCGCGTGGGGCGATATCAACCCCATCGACGGCGGGCTCACCCTCGGCCTCTACGGCGGCGCCGAGCCGGTGCCCACGTCGAAATGTGTGCCGCTGTCCGACCTGCCTTTGCCGACGGGCATCCCGATTCCCGATGAGCTCGTCGCCAACACGGTCTCCGGCTGGCCGGACGACGTCCCCGGCCCGCACATCGGCCTCGCGATCTCCGAGCGGTTCGCGAATTACGCTATGAACGGCCTCTACAACAGCGGACTGTTGTGCCTGGGGGTCACCACGGAGACGGTGCCTTTCCTCAACTCCGGCACCCTGGGGCTCCTGGCCTCGTCGATGAAGGACCTCACGCTGCAGCATGAGCCGCAGCAGGTCGCGCTCGTCATCCGCCCGCAGCAGCCGCCCCGGGTGACGTTCGGCAACGGCACGGACGCCTCGGACGATCCGCTGATCCGCGTCGAGCTCGACCGGGCGAGCTTCGATTTCTACGTGTGGTCGCTGGACCGGTTCATCCGGTTCATGACGGCGACGTTCGATCTCGACGTGCCCGTGAACCTCACGGTCACGCCCGAGGGGCTCACGCCGGTGATCGAGACGATCGGGGTCGAGAACGGCCAGGTGACGAACAACGGGCTGCTCCGGGAGAACCCCAAGACCATCGCGTCGTCGCTGGGCGGCCTCATCAGCGGCCAGGTCGGCCAGCTGCTCGGCGGCGGCATTCCGGCGATCGATCTGAACGGGCCGCTCGCGGGGCTCGGGCTCTCGCTGGTCCTCCCCGAGTCGAGCTCCGGCGCGGGCTCCCCCGGCCTGCGGAAGCTCACGAAGGGGGACGAGAACTACCTCGGCATCTTCGCGGCGTTCGGCACGGGGGCCGATCGGCGAGGGCTGCGGAGCGAGACCGAGGCCGAGCTGACCCAGAAGCAGGTGCAGGCCGAGGGGCTCCGCCTTTCGACCATGACGCCCGACAACGGGCCCACGGCCCGGCTCGTGATGCGCTCGCCGCTCGACGACGGCACCCGGATCATGGAGTACTCGTACCGCGTCGACAGCGGCGTGTGGCGCCCGTTCACGCGCGAGCGCATCGTCGACCTGCGCGACGACTGGCTGCGGCTCCCGGGGCGCCACGTGATCTCGGTGCGGTCGCGGATCGCGGGCGATCCGCTGTCGCTCGATCCCACGCCGGCGGCGGTGGAGATGGTGGTCGACGTCGACCCGCCGGTCATCACGGTCGGCGCGGCGGCGGACGGCCGGGTGCCGCTCGAGGTGCACGATCGCGTCTCGGACGCGGCGCGCGCGCAGGTGCGCGTGCGGCTCGACGGCGGGGCGTGGTCACCCTGGGCGACGGCGGCGGAGAGGACGGCGGTGGAGGTCGGCGAGGCCGCCGAGATCGAGGTCGAAGCCGTGGACGAGGAGGGCAACGTCGGCACGGCGCGGCAGGCGATCGTCCGCGGGCGGGTCCCGGTCGATCCGTCCGCCGGCTGCGGCTGCGCCGTGGTCGGCGCCTCGTCGGGCGGCAGCGGCGGCAGCGGCGGCAGCCCGCCGGCGGTCGCCCTCTGGCTCGGCCTCGGCGCCGCGGCCGTCGCCCTGCGGCTCGCGCAGCGCGGCGGCGGCCGGGGCGAGCGGCGCGACGGCGGCGGCGGCGCGCGGCGCACGGCGCCCGCCCGGGCCGCGGGGAGGCGCGCGCGGGGCGCGCTCGCGGGCGCCGCGGTCGTCGTGTTGTTCGGCGCGCACGCCGGCTGCTCGTGCGGCGACGATCCGACCGTGGAGAAGCCGGCGTGTGTGGCGCCCGACTGCATGACGCTGGAGCACGGGCTCATCGGGGCGTACACGTCGGTCGCGGTCGACGCCGACAAGAGCACGGTCTGGGTCGCGGGTTACGCCGAGGCCGACTGGCGCAACGCGTTCCAGTGGGGCGACCTCGTGGTCGGCACGTGGGACGGCGAGGCGGTCGCGTGGGAAGCGATCGACGGCGTGCCCGCGGAGCCCGAGGTCGATCCCGAGCGGTTCGACGTGGAGGGGTTCCGGGGAGGCCAGACCGATCCCGGCGACGACGTCGGCCTCTGGACCTCCATCGCGATCGGTCCGGAAGGCGAGCCGGCGGTGGCCTACTACGACCGGACGAACCGCGGGCTGAAGTTCGCGCAGAAGCAGGGCGACGCGTGGGCCGTGAGCTCCGTGCAGCGGGCGCCGAACAGCGACATCGGCCGGTACGCGAAGCTGCTCTTCGTGAAGGGGCTGCCCGTCATCGCCTACCTGGCGATCGAGCCGGGCGAGGACGGGGCGGTCACGTCGAGCGTCCGGCTCGCGACGGGCGGGAGCGCCACGCCCGCGCAGGGCGCGTGGCGCTTCGAGGACGTCGTGAAGGACGAGGCGACGCCGTGCCGCGAGTTCCTCTGCGGCGGGGGGACGAAGTGCATCCGGACGACGGGGCGCTGCGCGACGCCGCTGGCGGACGACGCGTGCACGCCGGCGTGCGGCACCGACCAGGCGTGCTTCGACCAGGAGGGCGCGCCAGTGTGCGCGGGGCTCTCGGCCGGGAACCGGACCGAGACCTACCCCGAGGCGATCGGCAACTACATCGCGATGGCGCCGGACGCCGCGGGCGGGTTCGGGCTGGCGTTCTACGATCGGCTCCACGGCAACGTGGTGATCGCGGCGAAGCGGATGGGGCAGTGGGAGACCCGCATCGTGGACGGGGAGGCGCCGGACGGGACGGACAAGGGCGACGTCGGGATGGGGACCTCGCTGTTCATCGATCGCGCGGGAGACTGGCACCTCGCCTACGCGGACGGGCTCGCCGAGGGGCTGCGGTACACGCGGGTGAAGGGCGGCACCGAGGTCGGGGCGCCCGAGGTCGCGGACGACGGGCTCGGCATCGAGGGGGTCCGGTTCGAGGACGGGCAGCACCTCGTGGGCGACGACGCGAACGTGTTCGTCACGGCGGGCGGCGAGGTGCGCATCAGCTACCAGGACGCGACGAGCGGGACGCTGCGGCTCGCGATCGGGACCAGGAGCGGCGACGGCCACAGCTGGCTCGTGCAGGCGATCGAGCAGGAAGGGTTCGCAGGGGCGTTCTCGCGGATCCTCGAGGTGGACGGGCGGCTGCTGATCGCGAACTGGTGGCGCGTGGGGGGGCAGACCACGGCGGGGGACGTCGCGATCGTGGAGCCGTGACGTGGATCCGGGGGGGCCCGGATGTGGGGCTCACACGAGGGCTCATCGCCCGCGCCATGGGCTGTCGTCATCGAATTGGGGCGTAAACAATCGCCCGTCACCCGCGCCGCGCTCCCTCCGTCGATGGGGGAGCGCGCGCGATCAGGCGCTCATGGAGGCAGAGCGGACCTCCGCCGTCGCCGGGCCGCTCACGCGCGCGCGCTCGATCGCAACGAGCTCCAGGAGCTCCTGCCGGGTCGCCTGGCCGCTGTCGAGCAGCGCGCGCATGGTGCCGTCCACGTAGCCCTGCGTGCGCGCCAGGCGAGGAGCGCTCTCGCCGCCCTCCCGCGCCGCCAGCATCTCGTGCAGCATCCGCCTGAGCTCCGCCATCGTCTCGGTCTTCGAGCGCATCGCCATCACCTCGCCCGATCGGCCTAACGGAGGCGGCGGCCTCGGGCCAAGTTTCGGGCGCGCGGCAGCGCGTCAGGGGCGAGGAAGCCGGGCGAGCGCCAGGTCGGCGGCGTCGCGCTCGATCCCCCCGAGCGCGAGGGCCGGGCCCTTGCGGGGGACCAGGACCACGCGGCAGCGGCCGCGGGACGCCGTGCCCAGGTGGGAGAGGCCGAAGTCGAGCGCGGCGCCGAAGGCGAAGACGAGCGCGCCCATGCCGAGCAGCTCCGGGGAACCAGCCCGCGCGCCGTCGACGAGCAGCGACACGCCCACGTACGTGCCCAGCCCGAGCGCGACGAGGCCGGCGTAGAGGCCGAGCCGCGGGTAACGCACCTCGCGCGTCGCCCGGAGCAGCGACTCGACCGGGATGTACGTCTCCCGCTCGCGCAACACCCGGCCGAACAGCTCGGTCCGGCTCCGGACCGTCACGCCGCGCGGGCCCACATCGAGCGCCGCCGGACGGCGGTACCGCAGGAGGAAACGGCCGGCCAGCCGGCCGAGGTGGAGCACGAAGAGGATCCCGGTCGCGGCCAGCAGCACGAGCTGCACCGGACCGCGCGGCGGCGGCGTGAGCTCGCCCGAGAGCCGCGCCGAGGCGCGGTCCGGCTCGCCGGACGCCCAGACGTCGCCGCCGGCCGCTCCCCTGCCCTCCGCCAGCGCCGCGTCCGGCGCGTGGCTCGGCCGCCGGCCGGGCGAGAGCGCGTCCCGCAGCAGCGAGCGCACGATCGGATCGCGCACCTCTTCCACCAGCGCCACAGCCTCGGCGCGCGCGGCCGGCGAGGGGCTCGCCCGCAGCGCGGCCGCGGCGAGGATCGCGCCCGCCCGGCCGAGCTGCGGCAAGGCGCCCTGGTCGGCCCGCCGCACCAGCGCGGCGACCGCCCGCCAGAGGCCGTCGGCGCGCTCGCCCAGCGCGGCGTCCAGCGCGGTCAGCGCGTCGACCGACGTGTACGTCGCCAGCCAGACGAGCGCCTCGGCCACCCGCCCCTCCGCCTCCACCCCTTCGGGCGGCGACAGCGCCACCCCGCGCGCGAGCAGCGTGGCGAGCAGCACCCGGGTCGCGCTCCCCGCGCCCTCGCTGGTGCCGCGCTCTAGCGCGCGGATCGCGTTCCCGTACCGGGTCTCCGCGTCGGCCACCGACAGACCCGCCCGGTCGACGAGCTCCGCGAGGCCGCTCTCGAGGGTGCTCCGCCGCTCGTCCGCGGCCGCGAACGCCGCCGTATGCACGACCCGCGCGAGGTCGTCGCCATGAGGGTGTCCGGCAAGCTCATCGAGCACGGCGTGCGGAGAGTGTTCGGGCGTCATCGGCGCGGGCTGGTCGGATTAACTGAACGCCGCCCCTTTGGCTAGTGTTCCTCGCGGCCCAGTGCGCGCCCGCCCCCTCCGCCGCCCCGCCGGGCGCGCTCGGCCCGCGGCCGCGCCCCCGCCACGCCGCGCGGCCGTGGGACGGGGCTGCGGCCCGCCGCCGCCGCGCGCGCGGCCGCGCCCGCCGCGTTACTTCTTCCGCGCTCCGGCCTGATCCTTCAGCGCCTGCTCCACGAAGCCCATGATCAGCCGGAGCTGCCGGTTCGTGACGTGGAGCTTCGCCCAGATGTCCTTCCCCTCGGCGTTGAACGTGACCTCATCCACCACATCAAGTTTTGTGATGCCCAGGTTGAGGGTGCGCAGAGCGTTCAAGGTCTTCGTGAGCTCTCGCGCGTGAACCTGCGCTTCTTCAGGGGATGCGTCGCCCGCCAGGATCGCCAGGTCGGCGCCGCCGTCCTTGGTCGGCGTCACCGTGAGCTTCAGCCACGCCAGGCTGCGCGGGACCGCGTAGACCCCGCGGAAGGCGTTCGCCGGCGTGACCATCGAGATCACGATGCCCACCGCCGACGATTTGTTGAAGGATTTCATGGCCTTCAGCTTGGATAGTTGATCCTCTTCCTCAGCTGGCAGGACCACGAGCAGCCGCTTCTCCGGGACCATCGCGAAGATGCGCTCGCTGCGCTCGGCGGTGGCCCGGGCGGCGGGGACGGGGGCGTCCTCGATCCAGGCGCCGTTCGATCGGTTCACGATGACGTCGATCGCGGCGCGCATCACCTCCTCGGACGCGCGGTAGTCCATCACCGCGACGACCTTGCTGGAGTCGCGGAGCTGCGGGCCGGCGATGAGGAGGTGGTCGATGTCCCGGATCGGGTCGATGGACGTGTCCTGGAAGAAGGACTGCCACTGCGGGATCGTCGTCAGGATCCGGCCGAACCACTCGCCGAGCTCGTGGGTGCGCAGCCGGTCGCCGGCGATGAGCACCTGCACGTTCGGGTCCTTCGACGCGAACTTGCCCGGGGCGCCCGCGACGCTCACCGGGTCGCGCAGCTTCGGCCGGTCGCTCTCCGCGATCGGACCGGCGTCGCCCGGGCCGCCGTCGCCGGACGCGTCCGGGCCCGCGTCGGACGGGGGGCGGCGCCCCGCGTCCGGCGCGCCCGCGTCGGGGGCCTCGGGCGCGGCGCTCGCCGACGCCGCGGGAGGGGGCGCCGTGGGCGCTGGCGCGGCGGGCGCCGGCGCGCCCGCCGCCGAGGCTGGATCGGCGCCGGTCGCGGAGGGCGCCGTGTCGACGGCGCTGGGGTCGTCGGCGAGCAGATCGAGATCGATCGGGACGATCGTCTCGCCGGCGTCGTAGTCGGCCAGCTCGCCCTGGAGCGCGAACATCGCCTCGAGCCATGCGAACAGCGGCGTCGGCAGCAGGGGCAGGTGCAGGAGCAGCGCGACGGCCAGCGCGGTCACGAGCGCGCGCCGCGACGCGGCGCGGAGCAGGGGGAGGAAGCCGGCGCCGCGGCCTGCACGCCGGAGCGCCGTCGTGTTGTTCGAGCCACGCACCGGGGTCGGTTCCGCCACGGCGGTACCGTAGCAGCAGACGTCCGAACGGCATCCGGGCCGCGCGCGCCCGCGGCGCCGGCCGCAACGGGCGCGGGCAGCGTCGGCGCGGCGCGCGTGGCACGGCCCTCGCTCCAGGCGATACCGGCTGCTCCAGCGCCCGCTCTCGCGAACCCCTCCGGGAGCGCGCACCGCAGAGAAGTGGATCGACACGTGAGTGACCAGGTACTAAGACCGCCGAGCCGACCCGACCCGACGGGCGGGTCACGAGACCGCGAGGATCGGCAAGACCGGTCTTCGCTTAACGCTGTGGATGCGATGAACCGCTCTCAGGCTCCCCGCCCGCACGGGCAGAAGGACCTCGCTCGATCGCAACGAACGCAGACGAGCGGCAATGTCCGCACCGGCGACGCGCGGAAGCCGCACCCGGCGCCGGACGCCGGGCGCCCCGGGGGCGGCGCCACGCGCGCGTCGCTCGTCTCCAGCGCGCTCGGGTTCGTCGCCGCGGCCGCCTTCGCCGGGGCCGCGGCGTGGGCCAGCGGCTGCCAGGGCGAGGCCCCGCCCGGCCCCTCCACCGAAGGTCACCCGCCCGAGCGGACGACGTCCCTGCCCCGCCCTGCGCCGACGACGTCGGCGCGCGCGACCGCGCCCGTCGAGGCCCCGCGGTCCGCCCCGACCTCCTCGGCCGAGCCGGAGCCGCCCCTGCCTGACAAGCCGTACACGGGGCCGCTGCTCGGCTCCATCGTGCCGCAGGCGGCCGTCTACCCGACGACGGAGTTCTCGAAGGAGCGGCTCGGGTACATCCGGCTCGGCGGCAAGGTGCCGGTGGATCCGAAGCCGATCAAGGCCGGGAGCTGCGCCAAGGGCTGGTACCGCCTCCTCGACGGCGGCTACGTCTGCGGGAGGTCGGCCACCACGGACATGTCGAACCCGCAGGTCCGGCTCGGCATCACGGCGCCGAAGCTCGACGACGTCCTGCCGTACAAGTACGCGTTCAACACGACGCACGGCACGCCGCTCTACCGCTCCGTCCCGTCGAAGGACGAGATGGCGCGCTACGAGCCGTACCTCGAGTCCTCGAAGCGCAAGAAGAAGGAAGAGGAGAAGAAGCGCGCCGAGGAGCTCTACGAGGAGACCGAGAAGGAGGTCGCGGCCGCGGCCGCCGCGCGCGGCGCGGGCGGCGGCGAGGCGGGCGCGAGCCCCGCGCCGGTCGACGGGCAGGCGCCGGCGCCCGCGATGACCGCGGTGGTCGGGGACGCCGCCGCGGCCGGGGACAAGGCGGCGGCCGTCGCCGCGGCGGCGTCGCTCGGGATCCTCACCCCGGCGCCCGCCGAGGAGGAGCCCGAGAAGCCCTGGTGGGAGAACGTCGACGAGAAGGGCCGCCCGCTCAACGTCACGCTCGCCGACCTCGACAAGGACGCCGACGGGACCGTCGCCAAGCGGATGGTGAAGGGCTTCTTCGTCGCGGTCGACAAGACCTTCGGCTGGAACGGCCGCAGCTGGTACAAGACGACCGCGGGGCTCGTCGCGCCGAGCGACCGCATGTACATCATCAAGCCGCCGACCTCGCAGGGCATCGACTTCCCCGAGGGCGCGAAATCGGTCGGCTTCATCCTCGCGAAGTCGGCGAGCAAGTACCAGTTCGACGCCGAGATGAAGTCCGTCTCCGTCGCCGGCTCGCTCGAGCGCTTCGCCGCGTTCGGCCTCACGGGCGAGAGCCATAACCACAAGGCGACCGTCTACCGGAAGACCACCGAGGGCTGGTGGATGAAGGGCGCCGACGGGACCTATACGGACATCGGCGCCCCGCCGCCGGACCTCGCGCCGGGCGAGAAGTGGATCGACGTGAACCTGTCGCGCAAGACGATCGTCGCCATCGAAGGCGACAAGCCCGTCTACGCGGCGCTCATCTCGCCCGGGCGGCGCTCGAAGGACAAGAAGAAGGACCACCCGACGCACACCGGGGTGTTCCGCATCCGCGAGAAGCACATCGCGACGACGATGGACGGCGACGGGACGGTCGCGGGCGACCTGCCGTACAGCATCGAGGACGTGCCGTACGTCGCGTACTACGACGGGTCGTACGCGCTCCACGGCGCCTTCTGGCACTCGAACTTCGGCCGCGAGATGAGCCACGGCTGCGTGAACCTCTCGCCGCTCGACGCGAAGAAGCTCTTCTTCTGGAGCGAGCCCAGGCTGCCCCGCGGCTGGCACGGCGTGTGGGCCACGAGCGAGAACCGCGGCACGCTGGTGTCGATCCACGAGTAAGCCGCCCCCTGCCCTGCCGCCGGGCGCGATCCTGCGCGGCGGCGCAGCCCCGACGCCGCCAGGGCGCGCGGCGACGCGACGCGCGGGAGGTCGCCCCACATCCTGCCCGCCAGCCTCACGTGGGCGGTCGAAATTCCGGGGTGGTCGTCCCTGGATCAGCTTGAACGGTCGCTTTGAAAGCGCTCCCTCTTGACTCGGGGGCCCCCTTCGCACACTTGTGGAGCCGCCATGGACCAGTTCTCGGCGCACCTCGACCGCGGGTGGGATCTTGTCCAGCGTGGGGACACGCGCGGAGCGGAGGCGTCGGCCCGGCGGGCGCTGGAGCTCGACCCGAACTCGCCGGAGGCTCACAACCTGCTCGGCTTCGTCGCCGCCCTCGAGGGCGAGGGCGAGGAGGCGATCGAGGCCTACCGCCAGGCGATCGCCCTCGACGACACGTACCTGGAGGCGATGCTCAACGCCGCGGAGGTGTACATCCACCCGCTCGGCGACTTCGACCAGGCGATCGAGATGTGCGACCAGGCGCTCGATCTGGCCGAGGTCGACGAGGAGATCATCGACGCGCTCCTCCTCAAGTTCGACGCGCTGCTCGGCAAGGGCGATCTCGACGAGGCCGCGCAGGTCGCCGCCAAGATCCCCGAGGGCCCGTACGACAACCCGAACCACACCTTCCTCGTGGGGCGCGCCTTCTACGAGATCGGCCAGGCCGACAAGGCCGCCTCGCTCATCGAGGAGGCGGCGCTCAAGGATCCGCGGCACGCGGAGGCGCACTACTACCTCGGGCTGATCCGGGACGAGCGCGGCGACGTGCGCGGCGCGACCCAGGCCTTCCTGCGCTCGCGCGACCTCGACGTCGAGCTCGGCATGCCGCCGTGGGCGCCGAGCCGGGACGGCTTCATGGCGCTGGCCCAGAAGACGATCGCCGCGCTCAACCCCGTGCTGCGGCGCTACGTCGAGGGCGCGGAGCTCTACATCTCCGACGTGCCGGGCATGGAGCTCGTGGCCGAAGGCGTCGATCCCCGCGCGCTGGTCCTCCTCGACGGCCTCAACGCCGACGAGCGCGAGCGAGGCCTTCGCGGCAGCGCCGAGATCCACCCGTGCGCGCGGGTCTTCGTCTACGCGCTGAACGTCGCGCGCCTCGCGGGGAGCATCGAGGCGCTCGATCGCGAGATCAACCTCGCGCTCGAGCGCGAGATCACCGCGACGTTCCTGGAAGCCGAGCAGAACGAGCGGACCGAGAAAGAGCTGAACTGAAGGCGCCGGCGGGAGCGCGCGCGCGCCTGGAGCGCGCCGGCGCTACTTCCACTTGACCGCGATCACCTCGGTGCTGACGCCGGGCGACGAGCGGATGATCACGGAGCTCATCAGCCGGTGCACGGCGCCGAGCCCGACGCCGAGCCCCTGACCGGGCATCCTGGGCACGAGGCGCGCGCTGGACGACGAGGACGGGCTGCGGTCGCTCTTCGGGCCGGCCTCGTCCACCTGGAGCAGCCGCGGATCCAGGCCCGGGCCGGAGTCGCGCACGATCACCTCGACGCCCCACCGGCCGCTCCCCGTGGGCGCCTCCTCCCGGATCGCGCGGATGCTGATCGTCCCGCCGCCGCCGTGGCGCACGGCGTTCGACACGAGCTCGGCGATCGCGATCGCGATCTCGTGCTGCGCGCGATCCGAGAGCCCCGCCCACCGCGCGATCTGCGCGCCTTCGGCCGCGCACGCGAAGCGATCCTCCTCGCGCGTGACCGGGATGTTGAAGGCGGGCGGGGTCCTCTGGGTCACGCGATGGACCTGTCGCGCATCAGGGCGACCACACACGTCGCGTCGTCGAACGACTTCTTGTGGACCTCGACGATCCGTCGCGCCATCTCCTGCGGATCGAGATCACGGAACGCCGTGAGATCGAAGCCGCTGGCGATGCCGTCGGAGTGCAGCACGACGACGTCGCCCGGCGTCATCGGGAAGCGGAAGCTCCGGAGCCGCCGCACGCGGCGCCCGAGGATCCCGGCGGAGCAGAAGATCGGCATCGCCGTTCGCGACATCGCCTTCATCGCGATGTTGCCGACGCCCGAGAACTCGAGCTCGCCCGCGCTCTCGTCGATGCGCAGGAGCGCCGCGGCCGCCCCGCGCGTCGACGAGAGCTGCTCTCCCGCCGCGGTCAGGAGATCCTCGAGCGGCATCGACGCGTGCTCCTCCACGTAGCGGCAGAAGGCCGAGGCCGCCTCCGCCGCATGGGGGCCGTGCCCGAGCCCGTCCGCGAGGCCGATCAGGACCCAGGGGGACTGCCGCACCACCACCACCTCGTCCCCGGCCACCTCCTCGCCAGACGCGACGCAGCAGGCCGAACCGATCGCGACCGTCATCCGAGATATTTCCTGACCGTCACGGTCGTGCCCGCGCCGGGCGCCGTCTTGACATCAAACGCATCCATCAGGGCCTTCGTTCCGCGGAGGCCCGCGCCCATGCCGTGGCGCGAGCGGTACTTGCCGCTCAGGATCTCCGGGAGGTTCGAGATCCCAGGCCCGTTGTCCTGCGCGATGATCTCGATCGCCCGCATCGGCGAGGTGAGCGACCGGACGACGATCTGCCCGCTCCCCGCGTACCGGACGATGTTGCGCCCGAGCTCGGAGATCGCGGTGACGATCTTCGTCTGCAGGACGTCGCTGACGAGGTGCTCGATGCAGAGCTCGCGGCCCGCAGACCGCGCGCGCAGCACGTCCTCCTCGTTGCGCACGTCGATGGTGATCTCGCGCGGCGCCGGGGCGGCATGATCGAGCTCGCCGAGCTCGGAGATGCACCGGTCGAGCTGCGCCTGGTCGCGGACGAACAGCTTCACCCCGCGCTTGACCTCGACGAGCAAGCGCCTGAGATCGCCCTCGCGCGCGTAGAGCGGATCGACCTTCGCCTGGCGGATGCCGCAGTCGATCACGCTCTTCCTCACCGCGGGCGAGAGGAACTGCGCCAGCACCGTCTCGATCTGGTCGGTGATCGACCGACCGACGATCTGCGGTGACGATGGCACAGGTCCACGCGCCGACTGCGGAGAGGCCGGCATGCGCGTCGACACCGGTCCTCCGGACCGGCTCGACGGCGGCCCCGTGGCGCCGCCGCTGGAGGGCGGTCCGTCACGAGGAGGGATCTTCATGCGACACCTCGTTCGTGAGCTCCGGCGGCACCATGTCGTCCTCGGCGGACGGCGCGAGCATCTCGACGGCGCGCTCCAGGTTGAGCGCGGTGACGACGCCCGGGATCTCGAGATCCATCTCCACGAGCGCGATCGCGACCGCCGGGCGCAGGCCGCACACCGCCGTCCGGACGCCCATCAGCCGGGCCGTGAGCGCGATGTCGCGGATGGCGCGGGTGAGATAGCTGTCGAGAATCTCGACGCCGGACAGGTCGACGATGAGGCCGCGAGGCGATCGCGATTCGATCGACCCGGTCACGTCGTCGCGCAGCTGCTCGACCTGGCCGTCGGTGAGCCCGCCCTGCACCGAGACGATTAAGTTCCCGAAGAGGCCCACGATGGGGACCCTACCCGCTTGCATCAAGTGGACGTCTCCTTCCTCGCGCTGAGCTGCAGCTGTGTCTTGGTGGTGGGGCCGCTGCCCGACGGACCCTGCGCGGCCCCTGGACCGCCTGGAGTGAACGGCTGTGCCGCCGCGCCGTCCTCGCCCTTGGCCGCGCCGCGGCGGCCGCCCATGAGGGACGCGAGCGACGGCTTCTGCCCTGCGAGCGCGAGGCTCTCGCGCAGCGCGTGCTTGAGGTTGCGGGCGGCGCGCACCGAGCCGAGATCGATGCCGAGCTCCACCATCGTCTGCGCCACCGCGGGCCGGACCCCGGTGATGCGGCAGCGCGCGCCGAGCAGCTCGACCGCCTTGATCAGCTTCAAGAAATGGTCGGCCGTGCGCGTGTCGATGACCTCGACGCCCGTCACGTCGATGATGACGTAGCGCGACTGGCGACGGACGATCTCGTCGAGCAGTCGCTCCATGATCTGCGCGCTCCGCCGCGAGTCGACGACCCCGATGATCGGCAGCGCGAGGACGTCGTCCCAGAGCTCGAGGATGGGCGTGGAGATCTCGTCGATGGCGTAACGGAGCCGCTCGACGAGCTCGCTCTTGGCGCTCTCGCTCTCGACGAGATCGCGGTTCTTCGCCTCGAGATCCTCGATGAGCCGCTTCTTCTCGGTGGCGTCGCGGAAGACCGCGACCGCGCCGGAGATCGATCCGTCCTTGCCCCGCATCGGGCTGGCGCTCACCGTCAGGAAGAGCCCCGGCGCCTGGCCAGGCTCGCCGCGGTGATCGGCGATCAGCGACGGGAGCCGGACCGAGCGCGGCTCGCCGTCGTCTCCCAGCGGGCCGGACGCGGGCGCGAGCGTCGGCATGGCCGAGCCGGCCGCGCCGTGGGCCCGGCGGGCGCCGCGCCCGTCCTGCTCGACGGGCTTCCTGGCGAAGAGCTCCACCTGGTCGACCGTCTCGCCGCGCAGCGCGCGCGAGAGCGGGTGCTCGGAGGCGGGCCAGGGCGTCGCCTGGTCAGGGAAGAACAGCGTGGCCTCCCCCGGCCCGGGGGCCTCGCCCGACACGAGATCGAGCTGCGCGCGGCCAAGCATGCGCTCCGCGGCGGGGTTGCGCATCAGGAGCTCGCCGCGGTCGTCCACGACGGCGACGCCGTCCGCCATGCTGTCCAGCACCAGCTTGAAGATGCCCGCCTGCCGGCGCAGCTCCTCCTCGGCGCGCGCGAGCTGATCGGCGCGCTCGCGCGCCTCGCGCTCCGCGCGCTCGAGCGCCGCGGCTTGCTCCCCGGCCGCGCGCTCGTGCTGTTCGTTCTGCTGCTCGAGCGTCGCGACGCGCTCCGTGAGCCTCGCGATCTCTCGACGCAGAGCTTCTTCGCTCATCGCGAGATCTCCATCCTAAGCCCGCCGTCGCCCTGCAGAGCCCCGAGCAGCGCGCCTCTCCGGGGAGCGACGCGGCGAGCCGCCGCGCTGACTCCTCCGCGCCGCGCGCCGGACAGGGCGTCAGCGGTGCGCGCCGCGCACATCGCCCGCCTCTCCGTCCTTTGCACGCTCGTGACGCTCATGGGTTCTCCGCGCTGGGTGCCGTGTCCCGGAGGGCATCCGTGTCCAGCACCAGTCGAGAAACACAGCTTATCGCTAACCGGACAACCTATCGTCAAGCTTCGCGTCGGCCGCGCGTGTCGCTTGTGGCGACGACATCCGTAGTCGCCCAGCCGAGGTAGCCCGTGTCCGCACACCCTCCCCGTGCGTTGCGTCACGATTGACGGTACCGGCCGATCGTGCCGCAGCGCAGCGCCGTTGAGCTCGGCCGATGCACGCCTCGATCGTGGAGGTGCGAGCGTGCAGGCTGAACGCGCGCGGAATCGCGCGCTGGGGCTGGGAATCACGCGCTGGGGCTGAACGCGCGCGGAATCACGCGCTGGGGCTGAGCGGCGCGCTGGAGCCTCCGCGTGAGCGTGGGGCCCTTGCGCGCGTCGCGGAGGACCTGTGCGCGGCCAGGGACCAGCGCGAGACCAGCGCGGGGCGTCGGGCCAACTGCTCAGTCGCCGGCGCTCTGGCGCTCGCGCGCGCGCCGGCGCTTCGTCTTGCGCTTCGAGTCGGCCGGCCGCTCGGGATCGGGCCCTCTCTCGTCGGTCATGGGCGCGCCGGCGTCGAGCCAGCGCCAGAGCGCCATCTGGTCGGCCGTCGCGCCGTGGCGGATGGCGCGCTTCAAGATCTTCTTGGCGAGCACGAGCTTGCCGCACCGGGCGAGCGCGTGGGCGTAGCTCGCGGCGATGTCGGCCTCGCCCGTCTGCGCCTCCGTGGCCTGCGCCAGGAGCGGCAGGGCGTCCTGCGGGCGGTTCAGGGCGACGTCGTACAGGTGGCCGAGGTTATGCGCGTACCACGGGTTCTCCGGCACGATCGCGAGGGCGCGCTCGTAGGCGCGCGCGGCGTAGCGGTAGTTGCCGAGCAGCGACTGCGCGAGGCCGAGCACGGCCCACGCGCCGTCGTCCTCGACGTGGAACTGCAGCACGCGGCGCGCGAAGAGCGCGGCGCGCCACGGGTCGTGCTCGACGCCGATCTCCGCGAGGTGGCGGTGCGCGTAGAGCCACGGCTCGCTCCCGGGCGCCGTCGCGCGGGCCAGGCGCGCGAGCAGCGGCAGAACCCTGTCCGCATCGAGCTTGTCGGCAAGCGCTCGATCGATGTCCCGTCGAAGCCGATCGATATCCTCCGCTCCACTGCGCGCCATCTCTTCCGTGATACGACCAGTGGGCGAGCTTGGCCAGCGCGATGCGAGCGGAGGCGGCGCCGCATGGAGGCCGGCTGGACGCCAGCTTGACATCGTTCGACATCGTCGCACGCGAGCGCCCACCGGCCTACGCCGGCGGGCGGCGTCTGACGCGCGCGGAACGTCCGCGCGGAGCCCGCTCCGCCGCGGCCCCGAGGCCTCGATCGGCCACGGCGCCGCGGCGGCGCGCGGCGCTCAGGCGTCCTCGGCCACCTCTTCGGCGCTTGACGTGCGCTCCCGAGCCTGCTCCGCGCGCGCCTCCTTGCCCGCGACGGTCGCGCCGTTCAGCGCCGCCACGACCCGCGCGAGATCGGCGCGGGGGACGCTGACGAACGCGTTGCGCTCCCGCACGCGGATGCGCCGGATGTCGCCCTTGGCCATGCCGGCCCGCTCGACGAGCACGCGCTGGAAGTCCGCCGCGCGCGCGCCGTCGCGCCGCCCGAGGTTGATGAAGACCTCGACGAAGTCGCCGTCGGGCTCGTCGCGCGGGGGCTCGGCGCGGGGCGCGTCGCCGGGCTCGACGCCCTCGGCGCGCACCGCGGGCTCGCCGGGGCTCGACGGCGCGGCGCCGCTCGCGCGCTCGCGCTCCACGCCGCTCGCCGGACCGCTGCCCACGCCGCCGCGCGACACCGGCGACCCGGGCGCCGGCGACGGCGGCTCGCCGAGGATCGGCTCGTCGTCGCCCTCCTCCTCCGGCGGCTGCCACATCGTGAAGTCGGCGTGGCGCGCGAACGGCGGGCTCGCCGCGGCGCCCTGGGGCTTGCCCGCCGCGCCGGCGGCGGCAGGGCCGCGGCGCGCCGACAGGAGCGTCGCGGCGCCGGGCCGATCGCGCAGGCGCTCCGCGGGGCCTCGCAGCACGGCCTCGCCCCGCGGCGGCTCGATGCGCATCAGCGGCTCGGGCCGCGTGAGCGGCTCGACCGAGACGGGCGCCTCGTCGCGCGGCCTCGACGCCTCGACGGGGCGGCGCAGCTCGCCGCGCGGCTCCTCCGCGGGCGCGCCCTCGCGGGGCCCGCGCCGCGGGTCGTCCCGCCGGAGGCGCAGCGATCGTCGGTCGCGATCGCGGCCGCGCTCGGCCTCGCGCGCCACCTCGCGCTCGCTGCTGCGCTCCGTCTCGGGCGAGCGGGGGTCGACGGAGTCGGCCGCGCGCGGGATCACGTCCCGCGGCGCCGCCGCGCGCTCCGGCCGCGCGCCCCCCGCGCGGGCGCCCTCGCCGCGCGCCGCGGGCTCGGGCCGCGTCGCGGCGGGGGCCGCGCCCTCGCGCGCCGCGGGGGCCGCGCCCTCGCGCGCCGCCGGGCGCTGCGGCTGCTGCGCGCGCCGCGCGGCGCTCGCCTCCTCCTGGGCCGTCGGGCGCGCGCCGAGGTGATCGCGCAGGAGGCCCGCCACGATCGCCTCGGCCTGATCGTGCGTGAGCAGCCGGCGCGCGAGCGAGAGGTCGTCCGGGTGCGTGCCCTTCGGCAGGAACGCCTCGGCGAGCATCGCGACGAGGTCGGCCTCCGCGCGCGTCTTCAGCTCCCCCTCCGTGGGGAGCTGCTTCTCGAGCGGCCGGATCTTGTACGTGAGCCGGAGGATGTAGAGCGGGCCCACGTCCTGCGGGGTGATCAGCGCGATCGCGGTGCCGGTGCGGCCCGCGCGGCCGGTGCGGCCGGTGCGGTGCACGTACGCCTCGGCGTCCTGCGGGAAGTCGTAGTTGATGACGTGCGTGAGGTGCGAGATGTCGATCCCGCGGGCGGCCACGTCGGTCGCGACGAGGAAGCGCAGGCGCCCCTCGCGCGTCGCGCTCATCACCTTCTCGCGATCGGACTGCGGCAGGTCGCCGTTCAGCCAGTCGGCGTCGAAGCCCTGGCGCTTCAGCGCCGCGGCGACCGTCTCCGTCTCGTCCTTGGTGTTGCAGAAGACGACCGCGCTCTCGGGGTTCTCGACCTCGATGATGCGGACCAGCGACGCCAGCTTGTCGCCCGTGATGAGGTAGACGTAGTGCTGGATCTGCAGGGCGCCGACGGCGTCGCCCGAGAGGGTGACGAACTCGGGCGAGCGCAGCTTGCTGCGCGCGATGCGCTCGATGTCGGGCGGGAGCGTCGCCGAGAACAGGAGCGTCTGCCGCTCGGGCGGCAGCTCGGCGAGGATCGCGGTGAGCTCGCGCTCGAAGCCCATCGAGAGCATCTCGTCGCACTCGTCGAGGACGAGCAGGCGGATGTGCTTGGCGACGATCGTCCCGCGGCGCAGGTGATCGAGCACGCGGCCCGGCGTGCCGACGATGACCTGCGCGCCGGCGGCGAGCGCGTCGATCTGCCGCTGCATCGGCGCGCCGCCGTAGACGGCGACGACCTTGATGCCCTTGCGCTTGCCGAGGCGCTCGATCTCCGCGGAGACCTGGAGCGCGAGCTCTCGCGTGGGGCACAGCGCGAGCACCTGCGCGTGCGGGAGCGAGCGCTTGACGGCGTGATCGACGATCGGGATCCCGAAGGCCGCCGTCTTGCCGGTGCCGGTGCGCGCCTGCACCACCGCGTCGCGCCCGCGCGTGACCGGCTCCCAGACCGCGAGCTGCACCGGGGTCGGGTGGACATAGCCGATCTCCGCGAGCGTCTCGCGCAGCTCCGCCGACAGGGGGAGCACGTCGAACGTGGGCGGCGGCTGGAGCTTTTCTCCGGTCTGGGCTTCACCCGCCACTGCGGCAGGGGGAGAAGGAACGGTCATGTCGGTCATATCGTCCTGCGCAATCGCCGCGTCGGGGTATTATCTCGGGGACCCGGGCCCAAGCTGGCCATCGACAATCGCCCGGACCCGGCGCCGGAGCGGAGCCAGATCGCCTGCCTCGCGCCGCGCTGCGTGCTCCTCCGCATAGCGGAGCCGCTCGATGGCGTCGAGAGCGCGCTCGTCCTCTGCAGAGCCCCGGCACGCGGCGGCGACCCCGTCCCGGTAGGTCCACTCCGGATCGAGCTCGCCCCGGAACCGGGCGAGGGCGGCGTCCTCCCCGTCGGTCCCGGGCGCGGCGTCCCGGGCGCGCTCGACGGCCCGGACGAGCGCCAGCAGGCCCTCCTGGCAGCTTCCATAAGGCGAACGAGCGGCCGGCTGGAAGAAGACCTGCTGGATCAGCTGGAGGGTACACGCGATGATGATGAGCGCGCCGAGGCTGTAGTAGGCGATCAGGGCGATGCGCCGGCCGCGGGCGCGGGGGCCTCCGGGGCGCCGCCCGCGGGGCGCTCGCGCTTCGGTGCCTGGCAGGGCCGGGGCAGGAGCGGGGGGCGCGGGGACTTGGGCGGGCATGAACGCGGCGATTCCTCGGGGCGGGCGGCGGGGGGCGCGGGCGCCCGCGCGGCGGCGGGCGGGCCCCTCCTTCGTCGTGATCGCGATCGCGAGCCGGGGAGCCCGGAGCCGGGGCCCGGCCGCGCAGGTGGGGATCCGCTTCCGCGGTCCCTTCCGTGCGGGCCAGTGCTATCACCTCGTCGCGGGCGCGACGAGATGGTGTTGGACGGGAGCAGCGCGAGGTGACCGACGGGGCCGCGGCGCGCTGCGCCCCCGGCGCCGCTCGCCGCCCTGGAGCGGCGCTCGCCGCGCTGGCCTTCGCCGCGCTGGCCCTCGGCCTCGCGCCGGGCGCCTCGGCCCAGCCGCTCCGGGACAACCAGTACGCGATCGACCTCTTCCAGGGGCCCATCCTCGCCCCGCTGCGCGTCACCGGGATCGCCGGCGCGTACGCGGCCTACGCCGAAGGGATCGCGGGCATGGTGGCCAACGCCGCGGCGCCCGCGCTCCGCGAGCCCTTCAGCACGAACTGGCTCGAGGGCGACGTCGCCGCGTCGATCTCGATCCCCATCGAGCTCTTCGAGAACAACGACTTCGACAACAGCGGCGACGTCGACCTCGACTACTCGAACTTCGTGTACGTCACGCTCGGCGGCCAGCTCCAGGCGGGCGACTTCGGCCTCGGGGTCAACGCCGAGCTGCAGCGCTACTCGGTCACGCCCGCCGCCGACGCGGGGGGCCGCGGCGCCAAGACCTCGGTGGTGATCGGCAAGTACCATTTCCTCGGCGGCGTCCGCCTGCTCGGCGACGCGCTCGCGCTGGGCGCCGGCGCCCGGGCGGTGACGCTCAGCGTGGACGCCGACCGGACCAGCCTGACGAAGTCGGGCATCGCCCCGGAGCTCGGGCTGCTCGTCCGCCCGGACTGGGCGTCGTACCGGCTCGGCGCCACGCTGCGGCTGCCGGTGAACGGGGGTCGGCTGCGCGGCGAGGGCATGACCGTGGACGAGGCCGGCGTGAAGCGGGGCGGCGGGCTGATCCTGCCGAACGAGGTCGTCCTGCCGTGGGAGCTCGAGGTCGGGCTCGCCGTGCAGGTCGGCCCACGGCCGCTCAACCCGGCGTGGCTCGACCCGCACGAGCAGGAGCGGGAGCTCCGCGCGCGGATCGCGCGCCGGCGGGCGGCGCGGGAGGAGCGGCGACGGCGGGAGCTCGCCGGGATCGGCGATCCGGGCGAGCGCGCCGCGCGCGCGCGGGCGCTCGCGGCGGAGCGGGCGCGCGAGCTGGCCGCGGACGAGCGCGAGCTGGCCGCGGGGCCGGCCGTGCTCAAGCGGGAGCGGCGCGCCCGGTACTGGAACTGGCCGCGCGAGCACCTGCTCATCACCGCGGAGCTGCTCGTCACGGGGGCCGTCGCGAACGGGGTGAGCATGGCGCGGTTCCTCGCGCAGAACGAGCGGGAGAGCGACGCGGGATCGGCGGTGGGGACCTCGGGGGCGTACGTGAGCTTCTCGCCGCGGTTCGGGATCGAGACGGAGCCCCTCCCGGGCCTCGTGCACACGCGCTTCGGCAGCTACTACGAGCCGAACCGCTTCGGGCGCGTGGGGCGGCAGCACTTCACGTTCGGAGCGGACCTGCGCGTGCTGTCGACGACGCTCTGGGGCGTCATCCCGGAGACCGCGTTCACGCTGCAGGCGTCCATGGACTTCGCCCCGCGCTACGACAGCGTGAGCGCGGGCATCGGCGTGTGGCACTGAGCGCGGGCGCCCGCGGGCTCACGTGGACAGCGCGCGCGGGCGGTGCTCCGCGAGGAGCACGCGGAGCTGCGTCAGGCGGGCGGGGTCGCGCTTGCCGAACTCGTCGAGCGCCGCGGCGACGGCGACCGGCGCGCCGCCGAGGGGCTCGTTCCGGAGCGCCTTGACCGCGAGCGCGATCGTCCGCGGGTGCAGCACCTCCTCGATGCGGAGCCGCACGGGCGGCGGCCGGAAGGCCGCGTCGCGGTAGCCGCCCGGCGGCGCGGGCTCCACGCCGGACGCGAGGCCGTCCGCCTTCGCCTGCAGCGCCGCGAGGATCTCGCGCTCGATCGCGCCGCCCTCCTCGCGATCGCCCACGCGCTCGATCGTGAGGACCGTGCGCGAGGCGCCCCGCCGCGCCCCGCCGAGCCAGTCCCGGCGCCAGCGCACCGCGGTCGCCCTGCTGATGGTCGCCTCGCCGCGCGCGACGAGGCCGCTGAAGGCGGTGAGCATCAGCGCCTCGAACGGCGAGAACGCGTCGCTGCCCTTCTGGCCGGTGAGGTGCGAGAGGTTGGCCGCGACGGTGCGGAGGCCGGCGCCGATCGCGTCGGAGGAGCAGAGGAGCGTCGAGCCCGCGGTCGTGGGCTGGACGTCCGTGAGGCACATGCCCTCGCCGGCGCCGTACCACCCGAACAGCGTGCTCACGGTGCCCCAGCGCGCGCCGTCGGCGGTGCAGTAGGCCCACGTGGTGCCCCACAGCTCGAACAGCGAGCGCACGATCCACCGCGAGAGCCGCGCGCTGAGCGCCAGGATCACCGCGAGCAGCGCCGCCGATCCGAGGGAGCTGTCCGCGGATCCGGCGAGGCCCGCGAGCAGCAGCACGTAGAGCGCCGCGTACGCGAGCAAGAGGCCGCTCGTGATCGCGCTCAGGAACAGCTCGACCCTCGGCGAAGCGCCGCGCTGCTCGGCCCGCCGCCAGACGGCGTGGAGAGGGGGCTCGCCGCAGCGCGCGCAGGGGGCCGCGGCGCCGCCGCGCCGCCTGCCGCCGCAGCTGAGGCAGATGTCGTTCGGGGGCAATCGGCTTGCCATCGGAGTTCACAATACTGGCGGATCTTCGTTCCGTCGCCACGAGTTGGACCGCAGGTCGCGACGAGCTTGGAGCGCCGCGCCCTCGCCCCGCCCACGGCTGCGCACAGGTGCGCAGGCCGGATTGCGCCCAGAGCGGCTTCGGGGCTTGTCGTCGCGCCCCGGACGGCGCATCGAGTCGCACATGTCCCGTCGCTGGCTCCGCATGGTCGCCGTCCGTACTGCCGCTCTCCTCGCCCTGCATCCGGGGATCGCCCTCGCCCAGACAGCCCCCGCGCCGGCGGGGCAGCAGCGTCAGGCGCCGCAGCAGCCTCAGGCGCAGCAGCCTCAGGCACGGCCGGGGCAGCAGCCTCAGGCGCGGCCGGGGCAGCAGCCGCCGGCCGCGGCGGCGGCCTCGGCCGCGCAGCCGGGCGCGGGGACGCCGCTGCCGCTGCGCATCGAGGTGAACGACCCGGCGCTCGCGCCCCCGCCGGCGGCGCCGCGCACGCTCGCGAGCTGGCAGGAGGCGCGCGCGATCATCGACCAGCGCTCGGTCGACCTGCTCATCGCCGTGCAGGAGGTCGCGCGGGCCGAGGGGATCGCGCGGCGGGCGCTCGCCGCGGCGCTGCCGAGCCTGGACGCGCGCGGCGACGTGACGCACCTCATCGCCGGCAGCAGGACCGTCACCTACCCGCCCTCGGCCACGCCGGCCCCGGGGCCCGAGCCGCTGCTCCCGGTGTCCGAGGACGCGCCGACGACCGCGTCCGCGTCGATCACGCTCCGCCAGCCCATCATCGCCCCGCGCGCCTGGTATGGCATCGGCACCGCCAGGCTCTCGGTGGACGTCGCCAAGCTGAGCCTGGAGGACCGCAGGCGCCTCACCATCGGCGCGGTCGCGGACGCCGTGGTCTCGATCGTGACGGCCGAGCGCGTCAGCGAGGTCAACCGGGTGGGCCTGCGCAGCGCGCTCGAGCGGCTCGAGCTCACGCGGCGGCGCGAGCGCCTCGGCACGGGCACGCGGCTCGACGTGGTCCGCGCGGAGCAGGACGTCGCGCTCGCCCGCGCGACGCTCGTGTCGGGCGACGAGTCGCTGCGCCAGACGCGCGAGGCGCTCGGGGCCGTGCTCGGCGAGCGCGGCGAGGTGGGCGTGCCGCAGAGCTTCTCGCTGAACGGGATCGCCGCGGAGATGCAGGCGCAGTGCTCCCAGGCGCGCTCGGACCAGCGCGCCGACGTGCGCGCGGCACGGGCCGAGCTCGAGATCGCGGAGCGCAACCTCACCGACGCGAAGCTCGCGTTCGCGCCCTACGCCGAGCTGTCGAGCACGCTGAACGGCCAGACCTCGATCGGGGACGAGTCCTACGTCCGGACGCGGTCCTGGGGGTGGTCCATCAGCGCCGTGCTCACCGTCCCCATCTGGGACGGCGGGGCGCGCTACGGCGATCTCCGGGTGAACCGGGCCGTGGTCGAGCAGCAGCGGGCCCGGCTCGGCTCGGTGGAGCGCGCGGCCGACCTCGACACCTCCCAGGCGGCGCGCGCGGTGTCCGTCGCCGAGCAGGCGCGCGCGGTCGCCGAGCAGGCGCGCGACCTCGCGCGCGAGACGGCGCGCCTCACGCAGGTCGCGTTCGAGGCCGGCACCGCGACGAGCTTCGACCTCGTCGAGTCCGGCCGCAGGCAGCGGGAGGCCGAGCTCGATCTCGCGGTGCGGGAGTTCGAGGTGGTGAAGGCGAAGATCACCGCGCTGCTCGCGTCCGCCTCGTGCAAGTGAGCCCGCGCGCGGCGGACGAGGAGAAGAGGACGGTCGACGCCTCGCGGGAGGGTTGTGTCGAGCGACCGCCCGAGTAGGCTACGCGCCCCATGGAGCGGCTCGAGAGCTACGTCGCGGGCGCGTGGAGCGCCGGCCGAGGGAAGTCGCATGAGCTCGTCAACCCCGCGACGGAGGAGCCGATCGCGGAGACGAGCACGGAGGGGATCGACCTCGCGGCCGCGGTGGCGTTCGCGCGCGCGGAGGGCGGGCCCGCGCTCCGCGCGCTCACGTTCGAAGGGCGCGGCGCGCTGCTCCGCGCCATGTCGCGCGCCGCGCACGCCCACCGCGACGCGCTCCTCGAGGTCGCGATCACGAACGGCGGCAACACCCGCGGCGACGCCAAGTTCGACGTCGACGGCGCGATCGGCACGCTCGCCTACTACGCCGACCTCGGGGCCCAGCTCGGCGACGCGCGCCTGCTCGTCGACGGCGACGGCGTGCAGCTCGGGCGGTCGCCGCGCTTCTTCGGCCAGCACATCCTCGTCCCGCGCCCGGGCGTCGCCGTGCACATCAACGCGTTCAACTTCCCCGCGTGGGGGCTCGCGGAGAAGGCCGCCTGCGCGATCCTCGCGGGCATGCCGGTCATCACGAAGCCGGCGACGAGCACGGCGCTCGTCGCGTACCGGCTCATGAAGATCTTCACCGAGCACGCCCCGCTGCCCCGCGGCGCCCTCTCGTTCGTCGCCGGTCCGCCGGGGGATCTGCTCGAGCACCTCGGCGGCGACGACGTCCTCGCCTTCACCGGATCGAGCGCGACGGGCGCGGCGCTCCGGCTCCTGCCGGGCCTCGCGAGGGAGAGCGTGCGCATCAACGTGGAGGCCGACAGCCTGAACGGCGCGGTCCTCGGCCCTGACGCCGCGCCCGGCTCCGAGACGTACGCGATGTTCCTCCGCGACGTCGCGCGCGACATGACCCAGAAGGCCGGGCAGAAGTGCACGGCGATCCGGCGCATCTTCGCGCCCGCGGAGGTCGTCGCCGCGGTGCGCGACGACCTGGTCGAGCGCCTGCGCGAGGCGCGGGTCGGCGACCCGGCGCAGGACGGCGTCACGGTCGGTCCGCTCACCACGGCCGATCAGCTCCGCGGCGTGCGCGCGGGCATCGAGCGCCTCGCGGCGGGGGCCGCGGTGGCGATCGGCGGGAGCGGCCCCTTCGAGGCGCTCGGGGCGCGCGACGGCAAGGGGTACTTCGTGCCGCCGACGCTGCTCGTGGCCGAGGGCCCCGACGGCGCGCCCGCCGCGCACGAGCACGAGGTCTTCGGGCCGGTCGCGACGCTGTTCCCCTACGACGGGAGCGCGGCGCGCGCCGCCGAGCTGCTCTGCCGGGGCCGCGGGAGCCTCGTCTGCTCCGTCTACAGCGACGACCGCGCCTTCGCGGCGGAGGTGCTGCTCGGCGTCGCGCCGTACCACGGCCGCGTCCTGCTCGGCAGCGAGAAGATCGCCGATCAGGCGCCCGGCCCCGGCACCGTCCTCCCGCAGACGGTCCACGGGGGCCCGGGCCGCGCGGGCGGCGGCGAGGAGCTCGGCGGGCTGCGCGGGCTCCACCTGTACTCGCAGCGCACCGCGGTGCAGGGGGCGCGGCCGATCCTGGAGGCGATCCTCGGGGCCCGAGGGGGCGCTCGCGCGGACGGCCCGGCGGCCGGCGGCGACGCCGCGGATCGCGGGCGGCGGGGGTAGCTCTGCACGAGGACTCTATGGTGAAGTCTCGCTCATGAGCGCGGGCCCGCAACACATCGGCCGGACGATCGCGGGGCGCTTCCGCATCACGCAGCTCATCGGCGAGGGCGCCATGGCGGCGGTCTACCGCGGCGTGCAGGACGCCGAGCCGCGCGACGTCGCCATCAAGATCATGCACCCGCAGCTCCTCGGCGACGCCACGTTCGTGAGCCGCTTCCGCCGAGAGGCGAGGGCCGCGGCGCGCCTCCACCACCCGAACACGGTGCACATCGTCGACTCGGGGGTGGAGGGGCACCTGCCGTACATCGTGATGGAGCTCGTCTCGGGGCAGGATCTGTTCGATCTCCTGCTCGCCGAGCGCCGCCTCTCCGAGGCGCGCGCCGCGCGGATCATGATCGGCATCGCCGACGCGCTCGTCGCCGCGCACGAGCGGGGCATCGTGCACCGCGACCTCAAGCCCGAGAACGTGATGATCCTGCGCGACCCCTCGGATCCGTCGGCGGAGCGCGTGAAGGTGCTCGACTTCGGGATCGCGAAGATCGTGGAGGGGGGCACCCGGGCCGGCGACGAGGGGCCGAGCAGCGCGCCGCCGAGCAGCGTCTGGGGCTCGACGCTCACCACGGTGGGCGTCGTCGTCGGCACCCCGGCGTACATGTCCCCGGAGCAGTGCCGGGGCGACGCCGTCGACGGGCGTAGCGACGTGTACGCGTGCGGCGTCCTGCTCTTCCTGCTCGTCACCGGCCGGCTCCCCTTCCCGCCGACGGCGGTCGCGTGGGAGGTGGCGATGGATCACCTCCGCAAGCCGCCGCCCGCGCCGAGCCTGTTCCTGCCGCAGATCCACCCCGGCCTGGAGGCGACGATCCTCACCGCGCTCGCGAAGTGGCCGAACCAGCGGCAGGAGAGCGCGCTCGAGCTGCGGAAGGAGCTGGAGCGGCTCCTGCCCGAGCTTTCGGACGTGGTGCACCCCTCCGCGGCGCCCAGCGCGCTGGAGGACGCGCCGACCATCGAGTCGCCGATGCCGGTGTCGATCCGGAGCACCATGACGGCGGCGCCGCCGCTCCGCGACGTCGACCTGCCGCCGCCGGCGCAGCGCGGTGAGCGGCTGGCCCTGGCCTCGTTCCGCTCCGACACGCTGACGCACGCGCCGTCGTCGAGCGCGCTCCCGTCGCGCGCGGCGATGCTGCCCGGCGACGATCCCGAGCTCGTCGCGCCGCCCGCGGGGGCGCGGGAGGACTTCGCGCGCACGCTCCCGCAGGCGCGGAGCAGCCATCCCCCGCAGCGGAGCAGCATGCCGTCGAGCGATCCGCCGTCGAGCGACCTCGTGGTCCACGATCGCAAGGACTTCGCGCCGCTCTTCGCCGCCGCGCCGGCCCCCCGGCGTGGCGCGGCGCAGGCGTCCGGAGCGCACGGGGCCGCCGCGCACCAGGCCCCCGGGGCCGAGGGCGCGTGGGCCGGCGCGCCGCCCGTCCCGCGGGCGCGACGGGCGGCCGCGCACCTGACCGACATGTGGCTCGCCCGGCTCGTGGTGCCGCTGGCGATCGTGATCGGGCTGGCGCTCGGGGTGCTCGCGTTCTTCCTGAGCCGTTGAGGCGGGCGCGGGCGAGCTGCCGGTCGAAGGGTCGGCGGCGGGCCTGCGCCCGCCGCGGTCACGCGCCCTCTCGCGCCGCGGGCGCCTCGAAGGCGGCCCGGAGCCCGAGCGCGCGCTGCTCGACCGCGGCCGACGCCGGCGCCGGCACCGGCGCCTCGGCCTCGGCGGACAGCGCCATCGCGAAGGCGTCGATCGCGGCCTCGACCACGCCCGCGATCGAGCGCGCCGCGAGCTCGTCCGGCGCCTCGTGCACCGCCACCATGCCCATCAGGACCGCGCGCACCTGGGCCGCCGCGCGCGGAGGCGGCTCGGCGGCGGGCGCCGCGGCGCCGCGCGTGTCCTCCGCGACGTCGCGCACGCCGCGCACGCCGCGCGCGCCGCCGGCTGCGGCGTCGCCGCTCGCCTCGGCCGCTGCCCTCGCGATCTCGACCGAGAGCGGAGAGCTCAGCCGCGTGACGAGCCGCTCCTGGACGTAGGCGCGGATCCCGGGGTCCGTGCGCTTGCGCTCCTCGGGCAGCGCCGCGATCGGGCGCAGGTCGGCCGCGAGCTCGCGGCGCGCGGGCTCTAGCGCCTTGTCGATGACGGCGGCGATGTTCCGCCGCTCGCGGCGCAGGTACGCCGCGCTCGCCCGGAGCCGATCGGCCGCCGCGCGCGCCCGGCGCACGGCCTCGCGGTCCTCGGCGGCGCGCGCGGAGGCCGCCTCGGCGAGCTCCGCGGCGATGCGGCCCGCCTTGCGCCGGAGCGCGCGCTCGCGGAGCGCGTCGCTCGCGTCGACGATCTGCTCGGCGAAGAGCGCCTCGACCTCGGCCCAGCCCGAGGCCGCGAGCGCCGCCTCGTCGCCGAGCCGCCCCTTCAGCGAGAGCCGCGCCGAGAAGGCGATCGGGGGCGTCAGCGAGGTGATGGCGCTCGCGGCGAGGCTGTCGCGCACGTGCGCGAGCACCGTCTCCAGGGCGTCGGGCTTCAGGCGATCCGCCTTGTTCGCCAGGATCTGCACCGGGACGCCGAGCGCGCTGATCTCGGCGAGCACCCGCCGCTCCGACTCCTTCATCGCCTGCGGCGCGTCGAGCAGCCAGACGGCGACGTGGGCCTCGTCGAACGCGCGCCGCGCCTCGGCGATGTGATCCGGGTCGGGCGCGTTGAAGCCGGGCGTGTCGAGGATCTCGACGCGCTTCAGCCGCTCGATGGGCGCGTAGATGTAGACGCGCGAGACCTTCGAGCCCGCCGCCGAGAGCGCCCGGAGCGTGTCCTTCAGGGCAGCGTGCGGCACGACGCGGTCCTGGCCGCCGCGCACCACGATGCGCGCGAACGGATCGGGCGCCCAGGCGACCCAGTGGAGCGTCGCCGTGGTCGGCAGCACGCCGGTCGGCGCGACGTCCTCGCCGAGCAGCGCGTTCAGGAACGTGCTCTTGCCCGCGTTGAACTCGCCGACCACGGCGGCCCGGAGCGGCCGCTCGCGCTCGACGGCGAGGGCCTCGGTCGCCGCGAGCAGGTCGAGCCGATCGAGGAGCTTGGCCGTGCGCGCGAGCTCGCGCAGCACCTCGCCCCAGGCGGCGACCCCCGCGCGCGGCGTGGACGACGACGCGGACGGCGTGGACGACGACGCGGACGGCGTGGACGACGACGCGGACGGCGCGGCGCGCGGCTCGGAGGACGCGGCGCGCGGCTCGGCCGCGTCCTCCGGCGGCGGGAGCCACGCGCGCACGATGGAGCGGCGGATGTCCTCCGCCCACGCCGCGCCCTCGCCGGTCACGGCGTCGAGCGCGTCGAGCGCCCTCGCCGCGCCGTCCGCGCCGCCCGCCTGCGCGAGCGCCGCGGCGTCGCGCAGGCGGACGAGGTCCGGCGGCAGGAGCGGCGCGCTCGCCGCTCCGGCGCCGGCCTCGGAGGCGCGCGCGGCGAGCGCGTCGAGCGCGCCGAGGTCGCGCGTCTCGACGGCCATGCGGAGCAGCGCCGCCGCCGCCGCGCGGTCGCCCGCGGAGAGCCCGCGCGCGAGCGCCTGCCGCGCGTCGTCGCGCCGCCCTTCGGCGAAGGCGAACGCGGCGGCCCAGGTCGGCTCGTCGAGCGCGCCCGCGGCGCGGACGACGCGGCGCACGCGATCGACGACGAGCACGTCGCGCGAGGCCGCGACGAGGGCGGCGCAGAGCTCCGCGGCGCCGGGGACGTCGAGCACGAGCGCCCGGAGCCCGAGATCGAGCACCCGCGCCACGTCCGCGGGCGGCAGCGCCGCCGTGGAGCCCGCCGCGGCGCTCGCCTCCGCGAGCGTGAGCCGGGCGAGGACGAGCGCGGCGCGCCCGTCGGCGGCGCCGGGCTGACCGAGGATCTCCGCGGCGGCGCGCGCGCCGTCGAGGTCGCCGTACGCGAGCGCGCACTCGGCGCGGCGGAGGGCGACGTCGCGGTCGGGCGCCGAGGAGAGCGGCGCCGGGATGCGGTCGAGCCAGCGCTGCGCGCGGGCCGGGTCGCCCGCGGCGAGGTCGAGGTCGCAGAGGTCGAGCAGCGCGAGGCGGGCCGCGTCGCGCTCCTCCGGCGCCGCCGCGGCCCGCTCGAGCGCGCTCCGCGCGCCGTCCCAGCCGGTGCGCTGCCCGGCGCGCCCGAGGCGGAGCCACACGTCGGCGCGCCACGGCACGCGCTTCGAGAGCTCGGACAGCGCGGTGACGACCTCGTGGTCGAGCCACGCCTCCTCCGCGGCGTCGGCCCAGAGCGCGAGCCCGACGGCCGAGTCGGGCAGGATCGAGAGGATGGTGCGCGCGTGCTCGCGGGCCTCGAGCGGCATGTCCTTCGCGAGCGCGGCCTCGGCGGCGCTGCGCTCGTTCTCCAGGCCGAGCGCGATGATCTCGACCCGCCCGAAGAATCGGTTGAGCGCCTCGACGAGCCTCGCCATGGGCGGGATGAAATCCCCGCGGGAGGGCGGTCGTCCAAGGAAAAACGAAGGCAGGTGGCGACCGCCGCCGGGCGGGGCGGCGGAAGGAGCGCCGGGGGCGGCGGGGACAGCCCGGCGGGGGCACGGAGGGTCGCGACCGTGAACGAGCTCGTCACGGGCGGGTGCAGAGGCGGCGATCTGGGACGGAGCGCCATTTCCAAGGGGTGCCCAGGTCGCGACCTAGTCCGGGAGCTGGAAAGGAGCGCCGGTCTAGGTCGCGACCTGGGCCGAAGGCTGGAAAGGAGCGCCGGTCGAGGTCGCGGCCTGGGCCGGAGGCTGGAAAGGAGCGCCAGTCTAGGTCGCGACCTGGGCCGGAGGCTGGAAAGGAGCGCCGGTCTAGGTCGCGACCTGGGCCGGAGGCTGGAAAGGAGCGCCGGTCTAGGTCGCGACCTGGGCCGGAGGCTGGAAAGGAGCGCCGGTCTAGGCCGCGACCTGGGCCGGAGGCTGGAAAGGAGCGCCGGTCTAGGCCGCGACCTGGGCCGAAGGCTGGAAAGGAGCGCCGGTCTAGGCCGCGACCTGGGCCGAAGGCTGGAAAGGAGCGCCGGTCTAGGCCGCGACCTGGGCCGAAGGCTGGAAAGGAGCGCCGGTCTAGGCCGCGACCTCGGTAGGGGGCTGAGAACGACCACGCGGTCAGGTCGCCACGTCCCTGGTCCAGCGGTCGGCTGCGGCAGCTGGCAACGCGACCGGAGGCGCCGGCAACGGACTGATGGGCAGCGACAAAAGGTACGCCACCCCCACACGCATGGGGTACTACGAAGGCGCCGTGGACCCCACCACGCGGGCTCGATGACGACCGCCATGCCAGGCAACCGGATCGCTGAGATTTACGTGAAGGGGCTGCGCTCGCTCGCCGATGTGCGGCTTCAGCTTGACGGTCTCACCGTCCTCATCGGGGATAACGGCAGCGGCAAGAGCAGCCTGATCGAGGCATGCGAGCTGCTACAGCGCGCCGCCAGCGAGAGCTTCTATGAGGATTTGAACAAGATTCACGGCGGCGTCGGGAGCCTGCTTCGCGTCGGCGCACAGTACCTGGAGCTTGGAATGGCCGTCGCGCCTGATGATCCATTCTACCACCGGGTCGAGTATGCGTTAACGCTCAACAGGAGCGGATCCGTCGTCGAGGAGCGACTCGACGCACTCAAGTGGGACGACGACGAGGGCACCGACAAGCGCGTACGCGTGCTCTCGACGCACGATGATGACGACTTCGATAGCTTCTTGAAATTCCTCACAGACTCGAGCGATGGCACGTACATCGAGAGGAAGTTCGATCCGAAGCGGACGGCGCTCTCCTCGTTCGGCGAGTTCCCGCCGCATCGCTTCATAAGAGATGTGCGCGCCGCGCTCCGCACCATCGACGTCCACCTGCCGTTCGACACCACGGCGCGCTGGGTGCAGCGCTCGCGCGGCCAGCCTTCGCCCTTGCGCGGCGCGGCGACCGTCGAGCCGGCGGAGGCGCTGTCGCGCTTCGGAGCCAACCTCCCGAACGCATGGAGCGCGCTCAAGAACGATTTTTCCGAGGCGCACTGGCGGGAGACAATGGACTACGTCCGTCTGGGCCTCGGTCCCGACGTCGAGTCCGTCAACGTGCGCGCCGATCCAGGCGGCGGCTCGATCGCCCTGCGGCTCAAGTACGCCGGTCTCGACGACCAGATCTCCTCGTTCGCGATCTCCGACGGCACGCTCGCGTACCTCGCGTTCGTGGCCCTCTACCGGCTGAACACGAAGAAGAGCCTCATCGCCTTCAACGAGCCCGAGACTCACCTGCACCCCGAGCTGCTCCAGCGCGTGCTCGGGTTCTTCGAGGCCATGGCGAAGGATCGGCCCGTGCTGCTCGCGACGCACTCCGACCGGCTGCTCGACGGCCTGTCTGACCCTGCTCGTTCGGTCGTCCTCTGCGAGCTCGATGAGCGCCGCACTACGAGGCTCGTCCGCCCGGACCCGGAGGCGCTGCGGGACTGGCTCTCCGAGTACCGTGGGCTCGGTGACGTGCGGGGAGCCGGGCACGCGGCCTCCATCCTGACGCGGCGGGAGGGAGAGTGACCCCGTTCGCGGTGATGCTGTACGAGGATCAGCGAGGCCCGGAGAAGGAGTTCGGCCTCCACAACCTCGTCGTCGCCTGCGTGGCCGACGACGCCGGCGAAGACTTCTTCGCGCTTCGAAGGAAGCTCGACGGTCGGCCGATGAAGGGGGTGCAGAACCTGCTCCGGAGCTGCCGGAGGGACATCCGCCGGTTGAGCTCGAAGGGCCAGCAGGTCTTTGCGATCATCGACAACGACGCCATCCGCCACCAGCTCAAGCATGAGGGGGTAGCGGAGGACGCCGAAGATGCCGCGGTGGTGCGCGTCATCAAGGAGAAGTGCGACGCCCCGGAGAGGCTTCACGTCTTCCTGCTGAAGGAGAACACTGAGACCGTTGTCGAGGCTGCCGAGCATTGCGACAAGGGCCTCCCGAGGTCGCTCGTGACCCAGGCGCTCCAGAAGGACGTCAACGCGCGCGACGCGATCTTCAACAGGATCGCATGGCAGTCGGAGCGCGCCGCGCGCGATTGCATCCGACAGCGCGTGGAGGCGATCCTGGAGCTCGTCAAGGCGCTGACGGCGCTCGTGCGCGGAGGCGACCGCAGCACCTGATCTCAGGCCGGCCGTGGGGCTGCGTTCACATCAGCAGCGCCGGGGTACGCAGGGAGCTCGCATGCGCTGCGTGTCGCGCCGTCGAGAGGCCGCGGTGGGCATTCGAGGCTGACAGGCCGCGCAACGGCGCGCGCGTGTTTGTTAGAGTGGCAGCGTGCCGGCGGACATCCTCAGGGGGCGCGTCGACGCGCTGATCGCAACCGCGCTGGAGGACGAGCTCGAGGCGGTGCTCGCGCTCGGCGAAGGCGACCGGGACGGCTGGCAGGAGGCGCGCGATCGCGGCGGGTTTCCATACCACCTGCGCGAGATCCCGAACGACCGCGGCGAGCCGCTCCGCGTCGCCGCGGCGTGGACGGGGCGCACGGGCGAGAGCGCGGCGGCGGCGAGGGCGCAGGCGCTCGTCGACGCGCTCGATCCTGGGTGCCTCGCCGTGTGCGGCGTCTGCGCCGGCAGGCGCGGCGAGGTATCGCTCGGCGACCTCATCCTCGCCGATCGCGTCTACGTCTGCGACGAGGGCGAGCGCGGCGACGCCCGCGGCGAGGGCGCCGGCGGGACGCTCCGCGAGATCGGCACCTACGACCTCGAGAAGACGTGGGGCCTCGACGTCGTGCGCTTCGTGACCGAGTTCGAGCGTGCGACGGCGCTCGCCCACGAGCGCCCGCCGTCGAGGCTGTCGCAGGCGTGGTGGCTCCGTCACGCCCTCTACGCGAGCCAGCTGGAGGGAGGTCCGCCGCCCGTCGCGCACCCCGAGCGGGCCCGGCGTTGCCCGGGCTGGGCCGAGCGCATCGGCGAGCTGGAGGCGCAGGGGGTGCTCCGGATCGGCGACGGCGGCCTCGAGCTCACAGAGGTGGGGATCGCGCAGGTCCGTCGGGATCGCGTGGTCCACCCCGACGGCCCGCCGCCGGCGCGCCCGCTGCGCGTGCACATCGGCCCGATCGCGACGGCCAGGGCGGCGCCGGACGATCCCCGGCTGCTCGAGCGGCTGAGGTCGAGCGGGCGGAAGGTGCTCGGCGTCGAGCTGGCGTCGGCGGCGATCGGCCACGTCGCGGCGCGCCTCGGGCGGCGCTCGATCGTCGCGAAGGCCGTCTCGGACCACGGCGACCGCGACCGGGACGACGACGTCCACGCCTTCGCGTGCCGCGCCTCTGCGGAGCTCCTCGTCGCGTTCCTGCGGCGCTACCTGCACCCTGGGCGCGCCGAGCACGCCGAGCTCACGGAGCGAAGCGGGCGAATGCGCCGCTTTCCAGCCCGCGCGCGGGGCGGCCGCGTGGATCAGCACGGCGACGACATCCTCCTGCCGGGCGAGGGGCGCAGCGACGACTTCCTCTCGCGCGTCGAGCGCGTGTGCCGGCTGCGCGAGCCCGAGGGCGTCGAGATCGAGTGGTTCGACGCTCCCCTCCCCTTCGGCTGCTACCTGCGCGTGTCGGTCAACGAGGGCGGCATCGTCCGGATGGAGCCGCTCGCGGCGCTCGAGAGCGGCATCTCGACCGAGGCGGTCACGCTCTTCCTGGACACGATCGACGCCTCCTACCGGCACCAGGATCCCCTCCTCGTGTCCACGCTCGTCTACGGCGGCGAGCCCGCGCCGGAGGAGCTCGTCCGTTACGCCGGCGCGCGGCGCGTGCGCCTCGTGCGGTTCCTCGAGTACCAGGGCCTCATCGACTTCCGCGGCTACCTCTCGTGGCAGAACGCGCGCCTGGAGCGGGACCTCACCTACCCGCCGGCGCTCTACGTCGACCAGCGGATCGCGATCACCGTGGGCCAGGAGGAGGCGCCGCGCGAGCGCGCGCTCGACGCGTTCGCCGAGCTGCTCGACTCGGAGCACAGCCGGTTCGTGCTGGTGCTCGGCGATTTCGGCACGGGCAAGACGTTCCTCCTGCACGAGCTCGCGCGGCGGATGGGCAAGGCGGGCGGCCCGCTGACGCCGGTGCTCATCGAGATGCGCGCGCTGGAGAAGGCGCGCGACCTGAACGCGCTCATCGCGCAGCACCTCGCGCTCGCCGGGATGGGCAAGATCGATCTCCCCGCCTTCCGGCACATGCTCGCCGAGGGCCGCGTCGCGCTGCTCTTCGACGGCTTCGACGAGCTCGCGTTCCGCGTGACGTACGACCGCGCGGTCGAGCACTTCGACACGCTGATCCAGGCGGCGCAGGGCAAGGCGGCGAAGGTCGTGGTCACGAGCCGGAGCCAGCATTTCATCTCGGAGCAGCAGGTCCGGTCGGCGCTCGCGGAGAAGGCCGCGCTCCTGCCCGGCTACCGGCTCGCGCGGCTCTTGCCGTTCACCGAGCCGCAGATCCGAAGGTTCCTGGTGAACCGGCTCGGCGGCGAGGAGGCCGCCGGCGCGCGCATGCAGCTGCTCGCGGACGTGAGGGACCTGCTCGGCCTGTCGGCGAACCCGCGGATGCTGGGGTTCATCGCGGAGATCGAGGAGGCGCAGCTCCGGCAGGCGAAGGCGGGCGACGGGGAGATCACCTCGGCGGGGCTGTACAAGCTGCTCCTGGATCGGTGGCTCGTCTGGGAGTACGAGCGCGCCCACCCGAAGGGCGCGCAGCCGGGGCTGTCGGTGGCGCAGCGGTGGCGGGCGGTGACGGAGCTCGCGCTCAGGCTGTGGCGTCGGACGGAGCAGAGCGTGAATGTCCGCGAGCTGCCGGCGGATCTGATTGCGGCGCTGCAGGCGCTCGGCAAACACGAGCTCGACGTGGGGGTGACGGCGCACCAGATCGGCTCGGGGACGCTGCTCGTGTGGGACGATCAGGAGAACTTCCGGTTCATCCACCAGTCGGTGCTCGAGTGGCTGGTCGCGCGGGAGGCCGCGGACGAGGTGCGTCGCGCCGGCGAGGCGGCGGCGCTCGCGCAGCGGGAGGTGAGCGATCTGATGGCCGACTTCTTCGGGGCGCTCGCGGGGCGGGAGGCGGCGGAGGGGTGGGTACGGGCGGCGCTCGGCGGGGCGTGGGGGGCGGTGGCCGCGGCGAACGCGCTGCGGATCGACGGGCGGATGGGGCTCGGCGTGCGCGAGCGGATGAACCTCGCGGGGGCGGACCTGCGGGGGCAGGATCTCTCGGGGAAGGACCTCAGCGGGTGCGAGTTGCAGGGGGCGGACCTGCGGGAAGCGAAGCTCGTCGGCGCCAACCTGAGCGGGGCGCAGATGGCGGGGGCGCTGCTCGACGGGGCGGACCTGACGGGGGCGAAGCTCGGCGGGGCGGATCTGAGGGGGGCGACGGCGGTCAGGGCGCGATTCCTGGGCGCCGATCTGACGAGAGCGAAGCTCGCCTCGGCGAAGCTGCGCGGGGCGAAGCTCGTGGGCGCGCGAGGCGCGCGGTTCGACAGGTGCGACACGTTCGGCGCGGCGATGCCGGAAGCGGCGAGGTTCGAGCCGACCTGGGTACAAGGCAGCCGAGGCAACGCCGTGGCGATCAGCCCCGATGGAACCCTGCTCGCATCCGCGCACGCCAGCTGGATCGTCCTGTGGGACATGGCGACAGGGACCGCGCTGCGCCGGTTCAACGGCCACGCCGACTGGGTCACGAGCATCGCCTTCAGCCGTGACGGCGATACCCTCGCTTCCGGCTCCGAAGATTTCACCGTCCGGCTCTGGGACGTAGCCACTGGCAACGTGCTCTGCGTGCTCAAGGGCCACACGAGCTACGTGACCAGCGTGGCGTTCAGCCGTGATGGTGAGATGCTCGCCTCCGGCTCTTCTGACGCCACCGTCCGGCTCTGGCAGGTCGCCACCTTCGGGCCGCTGAGGGTGCTGCGAGGTCACCTGAAGGCGGTGATGACCGTGGCGTTCAGCCCTGACGGCGAGATGGTCGCCTCAGGCAGTGAGGACACGAGCATCCGGCTCTGGAAGGCCTCGGCCGGCGACACGCTCCGGGAGCTGAACGGCCACCGGGGCGGCGTGCTCAGCGTCGCCTTCAGCCCCGGCGGCGAGGTGCTGGCTTCCGGATCCGCGGATGGCGACATCGGCCTCTGGCAGGTGACGACGGGCGAGGCGTCGTGCTGGGTGAAGCACCAGGCGCGGCACGTGACCAGCGTCGCGTTTAGCCATGGCGGCGCGGTGCTCGCCTCGGGCTCCGCGGACTGCACGGTGCGCTTGTGGCACCTCTCGACCGGGGGCGCAGCACACCTGAGGGGCTCGTCGTTGCTCGAGGGACATTCAGCCGCCGTGACCGGGGTGGCGTTCAGTCCTGACGACGCGACGCTCGCCTCTGCCTCGGGGGACAGGACGGTGCGGCTCTGGCAGGTCTCGACCGGCGCCGCCCTGCGCGCGCTGCAAGGGCACCCGAGCGTATTCATGGCAATGGCCCTAAGCAGCGATGGCGCGACACTCGCTCTGGGCTCCGACGACTCGGATATTCATCTCTGGCGGACGTCGACGTGGCGCGCCCTACCGCCGCTCAAGGGAGGCGGCATGTCCTTGGCGAGGCTAACCTTCAGCCCTGACAGCGCGACTCTGGCTTCCGCCGCGCCTGACCACACGATCCGGCTATGGAAGTTCGACGCCGGCGACTCCGGGCAGGTGCTGGAGGGGCACACCGATCACGTTACGAGCATTGCATTCAGCCCAGATGGGAGGACGCTCGTATCGGGCTCGTATGACAGAACGGTTCGGTTCTGGCGCACAGAGACGGGTACGCCGCTTCGCGTGCTGGCCGACCACGAGGCTGCTGTCAGGAGCGTGGCTTTCAGCCCTGACGGCACAATGTTGGCCGCAGGCTTCGGCGACCGGACCGTCCGACTCTGGAGCATGACTGACGAAGGAACGGCACGTGTGCTGGCCGGCCACGAGGATGCCGTCAGGAGTGTGGCTTTCAGCCCTGACGGCGCAATGTTGGCTTCGGGCTCCGACGACATGACCGTCCTGCTCTGGTCGCTCGTGGATCGCAGCAAGCCACGCGTGCTGCGCGGCCACGGCAGACCCGTGAAGAGTGTGACCTTCAGCCACGACGGCACATTGCTCGCGTCGGCGTCTGGTGACGGCAGCATTCGACTCTGGCACACGCCGACGGGCGACATCGCGCGGGTCCTTCATGGACACACAGATAAGGTCTGGGACGTTGCCTTCACACCGGACGGCTCAACGCTCCTCTCCAGCTCCACCGACAGCACCCTGCGCTTCTGGGATGTACGCACGGGCGCATGCCTCGCCGTGCTGCTCAAGCTCCCGGAAGGCTGGGTAGCCTTCCGCCCCGACGGGCGCTACAAGCTCGGCGGTAACGTCGCAGTGGGCTTCTGGCACTCCGTCAACCTCTGCCGCTTCGATCTCGGCGAGCTCGACGAGTTCGTGCCTGGCCTTCGCATTACGGACGATGAGCCGCTGCTTCCTGTGCAGAAGGACCCTTCGGCAGCCAGGCCCATCCGCCTCTTCTTCAGCTACTCTCACAAGGACGAGGCGCTCCGCGACGCGCTGGAGACCCACCTCGCCCTCCTCAAGCGCGAGGGCCTCCTCCAGAGCTGGCATGACCGCCGCATCGCCGCCGGTGACGCGTGGGCTGGCCAGATCGACGAGCACCTCCACGAGGCCGACGTGATCCTCCTCCTCGTGAGCGCCGACTTCCTGGCCTCCGATTACTGCTTCGACAGGGAGATGCGGCGCGCCCTGGAGCGCCATGACGCCGGTGAGGCCCGCGTCATCCCGGTGATCCTCCGGCAGACCGACTGGCACAGCGCGCCCTTCGCCAGGCTGCAGGCGCTCCCGAACGACGGCAAGCCGGTCACCTCCTGGCAGAACCCGGACGAAGCCTGGACCGAGGTGGCCAAGGGCATCCGGCGCGCGGTAGAGGCGCTTCGAAGCGGATCGGGGTAAGCTCCGCGCAATCCCGGAGCCCCCGATGAGCCTTGCCCGAAAGCTGGATCGCCCCGCGACGAAGGCGGACCTCGAAGCCCTGCCCGACACGATGCGCGGCGAGATCATCGATGGCGAGCTCTACGCCTTCCCTCGCCCGCGCGCTCCGCACGGGAGCCTCGAGACCAGCATCGCCGCCGACCTGCACGGCCCGTTTCAGAAGCGGCGCAACGGCCCGGGCGGCTGGTGGATCCTCGTCGAGCCAGGCATCGAGCTCGCGCGCGCCCCCGAGATCGCGCCGGACGTTGCGGGGTGGCGGCGCGAGCGGTTGCCTCGTTTGCCGCTGAAGGAGCCCATCCGCGTCGTCCCCGACTGGGTTTGCGAGGTCCTGTCTCCCCGGACGCGAGCTTACGACCTCATCGTGAAGCGGCGCTTCTACGCCGAGATCGGGGTGAGCTACCTGTGGTATGTTGACCCCGAGGCGAGATCGCTCGCGGTCAGCCGCCTCGTCGATGGAATGTGGCTCGAGCTCGGCGTCCACGGCCCGACGGAGCGCGTGCGCGCCGAGCCGTTCGAGGAGCTGGAGATCGATCTCTCCGTATGGTGGGAAGATCTGGAGCTCGAGGGCGACTGATCGCTTAGGGCGCCTCCCTCGCCGGCAGGGCGCCCCCCTCGCCGGCTCAGCCGAGGACCTCGGCGACGATCCGGGCGACCTCGGCGTGCGCGGCGTTCCGCGCGTCGGCGCTCGCCGACGGCGCGTCGACGTAACACGCGACGACGATCGGCGCGCGCGACGGAGGCCACGCGACCGCGACGTCGTTCGAGGCGCCGTTTTCGCCCGTCCCGGTCTTGTCGCCGACGACCCAGTCCTTCGGCAGGCCCGCACGGAGGCGGGCGAGGCCGGTGGTCGACCGGATCATCCACGCCTTGAGGAGGGCGCGCGACGCCTCGCGGAGGCCGCGATCGTCGACCAGGATGGCCCGGAGCGTGTCGGTCATGGCGTCGGGCGTCGTCGTGTCGCGGGGGTCGCCGGGGACGTTCGTGTTGAGGGTCGGCTCGTCGCGATCGAGGCGCGTCACCTGGTCGCCGAGGCTGCGGACGTAGGCGTTGAGGCCGGCGGGGCCGCCGATCTGCGCGAGGAGGAGGTTGGCGGCCGTGTTGTCGCTGGTCTCGACCGCGGCGGCGCAGAGCTCCTCGACGGTCAGGCTGCCCTCCGCGAGGCGGGCGCGCGTCACCGGCGCGTGCCCGAGGAGATCGGACTCGCGGTAGGTGACGCGGCGATCGAGCGTGAGTTTTCCCTGGTCGACGCGCGCGAGGACGCTCGCCGCGAGCAGCGCCTTGAAGGTGGAGCACATCGCGAAGCGCTCGGCGGCGCGGTGGCCGACCCGCGCGCCGGTCGCCGTGTCGAGGGCGGCCACGCCGAGCCGGCCGCCGAGCTGCGCCTCGACGCGCGCGAACGCCGGCGCGGCCTGCGCGCCAGGGCCGGCTGAGGTCGTTGGCGGGGCGGCGGCCGCAGCGGTCGGCGTCACCGGGGACGCCCCCGCCGAGCCTGCGCTCGCAGCCTCGGCTGCGGCGGGTCGAGGCGCTTGTGCACCTCCGCAGCCGAGGAGCAGGAGGGTGGCGGCTCCACCGAGGAAGCCGCGGCGTGATGAGCGAAGGGGATCTTGCATGCGGGCTGCGTACGCCCGCGGAGCGAAGCGCATTCCCGGAGGGGAAGGAATGCCCGCGGCCGGCCCCTCAGCGCCTGCGCCGTCGCGAGGCCAGCGCGCCGAGCACGCCGAGGAGCACGACCCCTCCGAGGTCGGCCGAACGCCCGTTCGTCGAGCACGCGCACCCGGAATCGCCGCCGGACTCCCCATCGCCGCCCGTCGGTGTGCCCCCGGTCGGGTCGGCGCCGCCCGCGCCGCCCGCGCCGCCCGCGCCGCCGCCCGACGCGGCCGACGAGCTCGTCGTCGCGCCCGTGGTCGGTCCGCCGCCGGTCGATGCGGTCGACGTGCTGCTCGCGCCCACTCCGCCCTCGCCGCCGCTGCCACCGCCGCCGCCGCCGCCATCGACGCCGGTGCACTCGGCGGTGCACTCCGACGAGCAGTCGTCGCAGAGGCATTCGATGATGCGGAAATAGATGGCTGCGCCCTCGGCGTACTCGCTCGCGCAGCGCTCCACGCACGCGTTGTCCGGGCACCCGTTGAGACAGCCGGCGAACGCGCGGCACGCGCCCGACGCGCCGCACTCGTCGTACCGCGACCTGCAGGCGTCCGCGAGGGCGCCGTTGGTGCAGCTATCGCAGCTGCCGCCGCCGCTGCCGCTGCCGCTGCTCGCGACCGAGGTCCCGCCGATGGGATACAGGGCGCACACGCCCTCGACGTCGTCGCTCTCGATGGTGCGCGTCGACGTCCCCGCGACGTAGTACGCGATCATCGTCGCCTCGCGGTCGTTCGAGTGGCCGAGGCCCAGGAAGTGCCCCTCTTCGTGGGTGGCGATCGACTGGGTGTCGACACAACCCCCGTTGCCGGTGTCGTTCCAGCAGAACCCGACGTTGTTGAAGACCATGTCGGCGTCCACGATGCCGCCGTCGAAACCCCAGGCCGGCATCGTGACGCCGATGACCGAGTTGACGTCGCCGAGCGCGGCCGGCCAGGACTGGCTGATCCAGTGGAAGACGTTCTTGCCGTCGTTGTAGTTGTAGCGATCGCCGGTGTCGCCGAGCAGGTTGACCCGCCATTCCGTACACCCGGCGTTCGACCACGCCTGGAACCCGGACTCGACCCGGTCGACGGCGAAGCCGGCGATCGAGCCCGGGATCGTCGAGCGGTTGATGTAGTAGCCGACGGGCAGCTCGCTCCAGCGGGGGACGCTGGGGTCGAGCGGCGTCCACGCGGCGGCCTCGCGGGCCGCGGCGAGGAGCGAGAAGGCGCCGAGCGAGGCGGCGAGGAAGACGCGGCGCCTCACGTCACTTCGCTCCCGCGATGCGGACCACGTCCGTCATGAGGCTCTCGATCGGCTCGACCTCCTCGGCGGGCACGTTGACTGGCACGAGCGCGCCCCCGCTCGGCCGGACGAGGTGCAGCCCCTCGAGGCTGCGCCGCGCCAGGCCCTTCGCGTCCACGTGATAGACCGACAGCGAGAGCGCCGTGAAGTGCCATCGCCCCTTGTCGCCCGGGCGCAGGAAGACGAGCGCGTCCTCCCCCGGCGAGAGCTTGGCGTCGCCGATCAGCCGCTGTGTCTTGCCCTTGTACGTCCCGCCGATCTGCTCCAGCACCATCATCTTCGCGCCCCCCTTGTCCGCCTCGCCCCCCTTGAGCGGCTGGGTGACCTTGAGCTCGGTGCGGGTCACGATCGACTTCCCGTCGTCGGACTCCGTCGTGTACGACTGGCCGACGGTCACGCGTGCGATCGTCGCCGACCGGCGCACGAGCTCCTCGCGCGAGAGCAGGACGGCCGTCGTCGCGTCGGCGGGCGTGCCGACGCCGAGCAGGGCGAAGGCGGCGGACAGGGAGAGCACTGCGCTCAAGCTTCTCTTCATGTCGGTGGCTCCTTATAAGACCATCTGTTCTATCCCGAAGCGCGCGCGGCGCGCCATACAGGAATCAGCGCGGCGTTCGTGCTCGCGGCGCCGCGACGCAGCACTCCTATCGTGACGGTGGATCATCACGCTGTGGCGCGACGGCACGCCGTCATCCGCGGATACGCCCGTCGCCGCGCGCGCGGCGACGCGCCGGAATTTATGCCACGTACGTAAGCGGCGCTATCGGTGGGCGCTTGAGCGTGAGACACTTCTCTCTATCGCCACTCTGCTCTCGGCGGCGCTCGGCCCCGGTGGCTCGTCTCCCAGAAAGGGCTTCTTCTCGATGCGGTCGCTGCTCATGGTCCCCGGCTACACCGGCTCCGGCCCTCGCCACTGGCAGACGCTCTGGGAGCAAAAGCTCTCTTCCGCGCGCCGCGTGGAGATGCCCGACTGGGATCACCCGGACCGGGACGCGTGGGTCGAGGCGCTCGATCGGGCGGTCGCCGGCGGCGCCGAGCCCCCGGTGCTGGTCGCGCACAGCTGCGGCGTGAGCACGGTGGTCCACTGGGCGGCCCAGGGCGCGCGGCCGGTGCGCGCCGCGCTGCTCGTCGCCCCGGCCGACACCGGGTCGCGGAGCTATCCGAGCGATGCGCTGACGTTCCATCCCCTGCCCGAGGTCGAGCTTCCGTTCCCCTCGATCGTCGTCGCGAGCTCGAACGACCCCTACTGCGCCCTGGAGCGCGCCGAAGCGCTCGCGCGGGCCTGGGGGAGCCGGCTCGTCAACCTGGGGGCCTGTGGGCACATCAACGTCGACGCCGGCTTCGGTCCCTGGCCTGAGGGCGAGCGGCTCCTCGCCGCGCTCGCGGGCGAGCCCCTCTGAGCCGTGTTTGGTCGTGATGCCGCGACTTCGTCGTTGGGCGACGAGGTACTGTCGCCCTAGAGTCCAGACCGATGCTCCTGCCGCCGCGACCAGCCCGCCTCGCCGCGCCTGCCGGCGCCGCGCGGCCGTGGCCCTCGGTGCTGGCCACGTGGGGCCCCGGAGAGCGGAGCGCGCTGCACGCCCACCACTGCTGGCACCTCGTGCTGGCGCTCGACGGCGAGCTCGGGGTCCGGACGGCCGAGGACGGCCCGTTCCAGGCGGGGGGCGCCGTGCTCACGGCCCCGGACGTCGCGCACGCGGTCGACGCGTCCGGCGCGCGTGTCCTGCTCGTGTTCGTCGAGCCGGAGAGCGACGTGGGCGACGCGCTCGCCGCGGCGCTCGGGGCGTCGCGGGTCGAGCTCGTGCCCCACGAGGCCGCGCAGCGGCTGCGGTCGCGCCTCGGCGCGCCTGCCGAGGTCGACCTCGCGGCGGCGCTGCCGGGGCTCTTCGAGGCGCTCGGCCTCGCGGTCGCCGCGCCGTCGCCGAGGCCGAGGCACCCGGGGATCAGGCGGGTGCTGCGCCATCTGCGGTCGGACGCCGCGGGCGCGGACACGTCGCTCGACGCCCTCGCGCGCGTCGCGCGGCTCTCGCCGGGGCGGTTCATGCACGCCTTCACGGAGGAGGTCGGCGTGCCGCTGCGCCCGTACCTCCTGTGGCTCAAGCTGGAGCGCGCCGGGGCGGCGATCGCCGGCGGCGCCACGCTCGCGGAGGCCGCGAGCGCGGCCGGCTTCGCGGACGCGGCGCACATGACCCGCACCTTCCGCCGGATGTTCGGGGTGAACCCCTCCGACCTGAGGCGCCGTAGCCAGTTGGTTCAAGACCGTTGAGGGGCGGACGGCCAGGGTGTGGACATGGCACCTCTGCTCGTTCTTGCGGTCTCGTTCGTGTTGCTCCTCGGTCTCGGGCGCCTCGGCGTCCGGCACCTCGCGAGCTGGGTAACGTGCTTGCGGTACGCCCTCGCGGCCATGTTCCTGCTGACGGCGTCGGCGCACTGGGGGAGCCGGCGCGCCGAGCTCGTGGCGATGGTCCCGCCGGCGCTGCCCTATCCAGAGCTCCTCGTGACGGCCACGGGGGTGCTCGAGATCGCGGGCGCGGCGGCGCTCCTCGTGCCGAGGCTCGCGCCGTGGGCGGCCGCGGGGCTGACGATCCTCCTCGTGGCGATGTTCCCTGCGAACGTGCACGCCGCGCGCGCGGGGCTCACCCTGGGCGGCAGCCCGGTGACGCCGCTCGTGCCGAGGACGTTGATCCAGATCGTGTTCCTCGCCGCGACGGTCGCGGTGGCGATCGGCGCCCGTGGGCGGAAGCGGAGGTGAAAGGTCGACACCCCCTGAGGAGATCGCGTCTTCGACTCGCCCGAATCGGATCCTACGTCGTCGCGACGAGCAGCTCTTCCCCGTTCGAGGACCGGAGGCCGTCGGTCCTTCCCGCGAAGTAGCGCTGGTTAAGGTCGGCGGCCGATACGTGCTGCGCGTCCTTGAAGCCGGCGCCGCGCGCGAGCGCCAGGATCTCCTCCGGCGTGAAGAGGCTGAGGAACGGCGTGCCGGCTGCTCGCGCTCCCTTGTGCGCCCACTCGGCGGCGGGGCGCACCTCGGGCTCGACGAGCTCGAGGGGCAGCATGAACGACATGGCCAGCGTGGAGCCCGAGGCGAGCGCCGCGATCTGGCGCAGCTTGGCGAGGTTCGCGTCCCTGGTGAGGTACATGCTGACGCCCGTGGACGCCACGATCGCCGGCTGGCTTGCATCGAAGCCGGCGCCGGCCAGCTCCTCCCAAAGGGAGGAGCCCGCCTCGAAGTCGACCGGCACGAGCCGCAGCCAGTCCGGGATGCCGAAGCCGAGCTCGATCAGGCGCCTGCGCTTCCAGGCCTGATGGCCAGGCTGGTCGACCTCGAAGATCCGAAGCCGAGAGGCGATCTCCGGCCGGCGCTGGGCAAACGTGTCCAGACCGGCTCCGAGGATGACGTACTGGCCGACGCCGTGGCCAGCCTGCTCCGCGACGAGATCGTCGATGAATCGAGCGCGGGCCACGATCGAGGCCCGGAAGCGGCTCGTGGCTTGCGGGTTCATGTCCGGACGCTGGCGCCAGCCGTCGTCCGGGGCCGCGAGCTTCAGGCCAACGTCGTCTTCGATGACGTGCGGCGGCGCGTCGAGCTGGACGTGCATGGCGCGCCACAGGGCCACACGCACCGCCGTGGCATCTGCCTCTGGAATTCGCTGCTCAGGCATGACGTTCCTCCCGTCTACTCCGCCGCCTGCAGCGGCGCTTGCACGCTGAGCGGCCGACCGTCGGGATCGGCGAGCAGCATCTCGAGCGCGGGCCAATGCTGCGGCTCGAACGGGCGAAGGACGGCGCCGGCGCTCGGCGGCGCGAACCGCGCGGCGTCGCCGACGGCGACCACCGGCAAGAGCTGCAGCGCGCGGTCGCGCGGCCGCTCGGCGACGAAGATGTAGGGCCCGCCGCGGGGGTGGCGCAGGCGGCCCGAGTGGTGGTCGGTCTCGAACTCGAGCTTGTAGCCAAGGCCCTGCCAGAACGCGACCGTCTTGCCCCAGTTGTGCGTCTCGATGAGCAGGCCTTCGATGCCGTCAGTCTCCATGCTTCCTCCGCTTGCGTCCGTGCTCGTCGAGGTACGCGCGCAGCGCGGCCGCCACGATCGCCGACAGCGACTGCTCGGTCTCGACCGCGTGGTGCTTGACCTCGCGAATCAGCTCGGTCGGCAGATACACGTTGAACTGCTTCACGTCGTCCGCCATGTGCACTAGATACTAGGATGCTAGCATGCTAGTGTCAAGACGATGCGCTGGGGGGGTTAGCGCCCGCCGGGCTGGGGTGCTCGCGACCGTCGCGCTCGGAAAGCGCGAGGCCGACGAGGTGCTGCCTGCGCTGCGCGCCGCGGTCGCGCTCGGCGGCGCCGGCGCGGCTGCCTCGTCTGTTAGACTGGCGCCGTGGCGGCAGACCTCATCGACTTCGGCATCGAGCGCAGCCGCCACGAGCACTTCTTCGGCCGAGAGGACGTGCTCGCGGCCGTCGATCGCCACCTCGACGGCGCGGGGGCGTCGAGCCGCTGGGTGCTCGTCACGGGCGGGCCCGGCATGGGCAAGAGCGCGATCCTCTCGCGATGGCTCGATCTGGAAGAGCAGCGCGGCCAGAGGGCGCCGCACCACTTCCTCCGGCGCGACGTGATGGACTGGGATCGCCCCGAGGCGGTCGCGCGCTCCCTGGCGGCGCAGATCGAGGCGCTCTATCCGGCGCAGAAGGACCCGGCGGCGAGGCCGGAGAGCCGGCTGATCGAGCTGCTCGCCAGGGTGTCGAAGCACGCACTCGTCCCCCGCGGAGGGCGGCTGGTGCTCGTCGTCGACGGCCTCGACGAGGCGCGGAGCGAGGGCGCCGGACAGAACCCGCTGCCGGGGTTCCTGCCCTACGCGCTGCCGCCGCGCGTGCACGTGCTCTGCGCCTCGCGCCCGCAGTACCCGCACCTCGGCTGGCTGGAGAGCCGCGGGAACGTGCGGCGCATCGATCTCGACGCCCCCGCGTGGGCGGGCTCGAACGAGCAGGCCTGCCGCGCCTTCTGGGCCGACCAGGCGCCCCGCTTCACGCCTCGGCTCGATCCGCGGCTCGTCGACGAAGCCGTCGCTCGGGCGCAGGGAAACCTGCTCTATGCGGTGAAGCTGCGGGAATGGCTCGAGGAGCAACCGGTCGAACAAAGGCGCGTCGAGCGCCTGCCGCGAGGGCTGAGCGGTTTTTTGGAGCAGATCTGGCAGCAGCTCCGGAGCCTGCCGCGCGAGCAGTTCAGGCTTGTCGCGAACGGGCTCGGGCTCATCTGCGCGGCGTTCGAAGCGCTGCCGATCGAGGAGATCGAGGCGGCGTGGGGGTGGAACGACGTGGAGGCCGGAGAGGACTTCCTCCGCGCAGCGCGGGCGCTGCTCCTCGAGGAGCCGGCTTCGTGGCGCGGCGCGCGGGCGTACCGGCCGTACCACGAGGCGTTTCGCGCGTTCGTCACGGAGAAGCTCGGACCGAAGCGCATGGCCGAGCTGCACCGGCGGCTGCTGGACACGACGGCGCGGTGGCCGGTGGCAGAGGGGGAGAGCGGGTTCCGGAGGCGTTATGCTGCACGCCACGCGTTCGCGCACGCGCTCGCGGCAGGCGAGCAGGAGAAGGTGCGGGTGCTCTGCCGGAACCTTGGGCTGCTGGAGGCGCTCTGCGGCGAGGATGGCCCGGCTGCGCTCGAGGATGCGCTGAGCCTCGGCGCGAAGGAGCTCGGGGACGGCGACGTCGACCTGCTGCATCGGGCGGTACGGGCCGAGTCGCACTGGCTCCGCGAGGCGCCAGGGGCGCTGCCGGAGCTGGTCTACAACCGGCTGCGCTCGGCCGGATGGGAGGCCGAGCGAATCGCGCGAGCGCTGCATTTCCCGCGCGGCGTGCCGAGGATCAGGCTGCGGCATCCGGTACGGATGTGGACCGGAGAGGAGCGCACGCTGTATGGCCACTCCGGTTGGGTCAATGCCTGCGCGCTGAGCCCGGATGGCCAGCGCATCGTCTCCGCCTCCGACGATACAACGCTCAAGGTTTGGGACCTCGCGACCGGCAACCTCCTCTCCACGCTCGAAGGACACTCCGCTGGGGTCAACGCCTGCGCGCTGAGCCCGGATGGCCAGCGCATCGTCTCCGCCTCCAGCGACAGGACGCTCAAGGTCTGGGACCTCGCGACCGGCAACATCCTCTCCGCGCTCGAAGGACACTCCTACTCGGTCAATGCCTGCGCGCTGAGCCCCGATGGCCAGCGCATCGTCTCCGCCTCCGGCGACAGGACGCTCAAGGTCTGGGACCTCGCGACCGGCAAGCTCCTCTCCACACTCGAAGGACACTCCGCTGGGGTCAACGCCTGCGCGCTGAGCCCCGATGGCCAGCGCATCGTCTCCGCCTCCGGCGACAGGACGCTCAAGGTCTGGGACCTCGCGACCGGCAAGCTCCTCTCCACACTCGAAGGACACTCCGCTGGGGTCAACGCCTGCGCGCTCAGCTCCGATGGCCAGCGCATCGTCTCCGCATCCAGCGATACGACGCTCAAGGTCTGGGACCTCGCGACCGGCAACATCCTCTCCACACTCGAAGGACACTCCGTTAGGGTCAGGGCCTGCGCGGTCAGCCCCGATGGCCAGCGCATCGTCTCCGCATCCAGCGATACGACGCTCAAGGTCTGGGACCTCGCGACCGGCAAGCTCCTCTCCACCCTCAAAGGACACTCCGGATGGGCCAACGCCTGCGCGCTGAGCCCGGATGGCCAGCGCATCGTCTCCGCCTCCCACGATGCGACGCTCAAGGTCTGGGACCTCGCGACCGGCAACCTCGCCTCCACCCTCGAAGGACACTCCGATTGGGTTAATGCCTGCGCGGTCAGCCCTGATGGCCAGCGCATCGTCTCCGCCTCCAGCGATAGGATGCTCAAGATCTGGGACCTCGCGACCGGCAAGCTCCTCTCCACTCTCAAAGGACACTCCCGTGGGGTCAGTGCCTGCGCGGTCAGCCCTGATGGCCAGCGCATCGTCTCCGCCTCCCACGATGCGACGCTCAAGGTCTGGGACCTCGCGACCGGCAAGCTCCTCTCCACACTCGAAGGACACTCCGCTGGGGTCCATGCCTGTGCGCTCAGCCCCGATGGCCACCGCATTGTCTCCGCCTCCAGCGATGGGACGCTCAAGGTCTGGGATCTCGCGACCGGCAAGCTCCTCTCCACCCTCGAAGGACACTCCGCCTGGGTCCATGCCTGCGCGCTCAGCCCCGATGGCCGGCGCATCGTCTCCGCCTCCCACGATACGACGCTCAAGGTCTGGGACCTCGTGAACGGCAAGCTCCTCTCCACCCTCGAAGGACACTCCGCTGGGGTCAACGCCTGCGTGCTCAGCCCCGATGGCCAGCGCATCGTCTCCGCCTCCGGCGATACGACGCTCAAGGTCTGGGACCTCGTGAACGGCAAGCTACTCTCCATCCTCGAAGGACACTCCGCTGGGGTCAACGCCTGCGTGCTCAGCCCCGATGGTCAGCGCATCGTCTCCGCCTCCGACGACACGACGCTCAAGGTCTGGGACCTCGTGAACGGCAAGCTCCTCTCCACCCTCGAAGGACACTCCGCCTGGGTCAACGCCTGCGCGATCAGCCCCGATGGGCAGCGCATCGTCTCCGCCTCTCACGATGCGACGCTCAAGGTCTGGGATACTTCGACAGGGGAATGCCTCGGTACCGTGCGCGGCGTCGGCCCCTTCTTAAGGGTGCTTGTATCACAACAGCTTCTCTGCGCAGGCGATGCAAACGGCAACCTCTGGGATCTCTATTTCACGGCCTTGAAACCTCAAGAGAAAGGCCTTCCTACGAAGGCGCCCATCCGTCTCTTCTTCAGCTACTCCCACAGGGATGAGGCCCTCCGCGACGAGCTGGAGATCCATCTCGCCCTCCTCAAACGCGAGGGTCTCCTCCAGGGCTGGCATGACCGCCGCATCGGCGCCGGCGCAGACTGGGCTGGCCAGATCGACAAGAACCTCGACGAAGCCGAGGTGATCCTCCTCCTGGTCAGCGCCGACTTCATCGCCTCGGATTACTGCTTCGACAAGGAGATGAAGCGCGCCCTCGCGCGCCACGACGCCGGTCAGGCCCGGGTCATCCCGGTCATCCTCCGGACGACCGACTGGCACAGCGCGCCGTTTGCCAAGCTCCAGGCGCTCCCGAAGGAGGCCAGGCCCGTCACGCTCTGGCAGGATCGCGACGAAGCGTGGACCGACGTGGCCCTCGGCATCCGGCGCGCCATTGAGGCGCTCCGAGGTCGCTCCGGGTAGCTCCGTGAGCGCGCTGCGGGAGCCCAGGCTCAAGGAGATCTTCGAGCTGCCGGCCCTGGTCATGGCGCTCGATTTCAGCGCGGCGCGCGTGCCGGTCGCGACGCTGAGCGCGGGCGAGATCGACAGGATGCTGGCCGAAGGCGCGCCGTGGCGCGAGCTGATGCTGAGCTACCTCGAGGTGGCGTCGCACCCGCTGCTCGGCCTCTTGCCGCGCGAGCGTGTCGCCGCCGTGCGCGCGGGCTCGGGCAAGCTCGACAAGGGGCGCGACTTCGTCGCCCTCCCGGGGCTCTTCGCCGAGTTCTCCGGCAAGCTCGCCGGAAAACACCCGTTCCCCGCCGACAAGCTCGACCTGCTCGCCACGCTGGGCGGCGCGCTGGTGCAGCAGGTGCGCCCCGGCAACGCCGCCACCGCGGTGCCGAAGCGCACCGAGGAGGCGATCCTGCGCGACCGGATCGCGGCGCTGGTCGCCAACCGCTATGACCACCTCCAGGTGCTCGCGACCGTCGCGCTCGGCAAACGCAAGGCCGACGAGCTCTTGCCCGCGCTCCGCGCCGCGGTCGCGCTCGGCGGCGCCGGCGCGGCCGCGGCGCCGGAGGACGCGCCGGTCGACGCGCCGGAGGACGCGCCGGAGGGCGCGCCGGTCGAGGCGCCGGAGGGCGCGCCGGCTTAGATAGGGACGCGCCGGCCCGGCGGATTCTTGTCCCAGGCCCGGCACGGCGATAGAGAGGCGCCCGGTGGGCTCGACGAGGACGGCGTGGCACGTGCTGCTCGTGGCGCTGCTGAGCCAGCGCGGCTCGCGCCGCTTCGAGGTGCGCAGCGAGGTGCCGCTGTCCGCCGAGCCGCTCCGGGCAGACTACCTGCTCCTGCGCAGGAGCGCCGGGTCGAGCGAGCCGGCCGGCACGCTCAGGAGGCTGTGGGACCTCTTGCCCACCGAGGCGATCGTCGAGTTCAAGAGCAGCGGCCGGCCCTACCGCCGCCGCAACCTCGACCGGTTGTACAGCTACCTGCTCCTGTACTTCTCGGACATGCCGGAGCGGCTCGCGGAGCGGAGCGACCTGTGCGGGGTGCTGCTCGTTCCGTCGCGCACGAGGTCGCTCGACGCGGACGCTGCGGCGCTCGGCATGGAATGGAAGGATCTCGGCGACGGCTACTGGCAGCTCCGGGGCGCGGCCTTCGCGTTCATCGTCGCGGAGATCGACCGGGTGGCAGAGGCCGAGGGCGACGATCTGCTACGCTTGTTCGGCCACGGCGAGGCCCGGACGCGCGAGGCCCGCCGCTGGCTGGCTCAGCAGATCGGCGCCGAGGAGATGGCCATGGAGATGCAGGATTTGGAAGGCTTCGACGAGGTCGTCCGGAAAGTCGTGGCGACCCTCCGTCCCGAGCAGGTGCTCGCAGCCTACACCCCCGAGCAGGTGCTCGCGGCCTACGCCCCCGAGCAGCGGATGGCGGGGCTGCCGCCGGAGCAACGGCTGGCCGGGCTGCCGCCGGAGCAACGGCTGGCCGGGCTGCCGCCGGAGCAACGGCTGGCCGGGCTGCCGCCGGAGCAACGGCTGGCCGGGCTGCCGCTGGAGCAAGTGCTGCTCGCGATGCCTGACGACGCGCTGCGCGCGCTGTCCGACGCCTACCTGGAGACGCTCTCGGCGGAGACACGCGCCGCCATCCGCGCGCGCATCGGGCGGTAGCGGCAGGCCCGGCCCGTCCGCGGTGCCGCGCGTCGGGCGAGATCGGCCAAGGCCCGGCCCGCCCCCCACTCCCCCGCCCTCCCTCACCGGTACGGCCCCCCTCGCCGCTCCCGCCGCATCTCCCGCGCGAGCACCAGCATCGGCCGCAGCACCTCCCGCGCCGCCGCCGGATTCCCGAGCACCGCCGCGAGCCTCACCGCGATCTCCCCTGGCCCGACCGAGATCACCCCGCCCTCGACCTCAGCGAACCACGACACCTGCTCCCGGAGCGCCGCCGCGAGCGCCTCCTTCGCCGCCATCGAGCCGCCGGCGGCGCCCTCGATCGCCGGCTCCAGCCGCAGCGCGACGCGCGTCCCGACCGGCGCGGCCCCCTTGAACAACGTCGCCACCTCGAACCGCGCCCCCTCCAGGTAGCCCGTCAGCCGCATCGGGCCGACCTGGAGCGAACCGCCGCTCTCCTCGGCGAAGCGGCGCCACGCCGGCGGCGACGACGCCATCGCCGCAGGCGGCGGCAGCGCCGCTCCGGCCTCGGCGAGCGCGCGCGCGAGCGACTCGACGCGCATCACGAACGCGTTCAGCGCCCGTGGATCCGACGCCGCGAGCACGCTCCACCACACCCGCGCCCGCGCGTCGTCGAGATCCGCCTCGTGGAACATGACCAGCGCGGCCCGCAGCGCCGGCGTGAGCGCCGCCAGGACCTGCGCCTCCTCCCGCCCCCGCACCCGGAAACGGCGGTCGAGCCCCTCATCCCCGGTGACCACCCCGCCGCGCTCCAAGAGGCGCCGCGGCCGCACCGCGAGGTCGATCCCCCAGGGCTCCGCGAACCGCACCGTCGCGCGCAGGCCGGAGGTCGAGCGCTCCTCGGCAGGGATCACCTCGACCGGGCAGCCCGCACAGACGCCGCGGAGCCCGAGGCCCTCCTCGCGCAGCGAGAGGCCCGCCCGCTCACCCGCCCGCTCCCAGACCGCGCGCCAGCGATCCGCGCCGACGCGCGGCCGCAGCTCCTCGCGCCCGCCGCGCGGCGCGAACGGGCCGACCACGACCGGTACGCTGTGCACCACCCGGCCCTCCGCGTGCTCGATCGCCGCCTCCAGCGCGTACTCCAGCGAGACCTCGGCGGTGCCGAAGGCCGGCGTGAGGCCCGCCGGCGCGGCGAGCCGGAAGGGCACCTCCTGCCCCTCGCGGACGCCCGAGAGGTCCCGGAAAAACGAGCCGCGGTAGACCTCGCTGGACGCCCGGCGGCCCTGCGCGCGGGCCCGCTCGACGCCGATCAGCGCGACGTCGAGGGCGCGGGGGCGGCTCCCCGCGAGGCCGCCGAAGGCGACCGCGCCGGCCATGACGTCGCCCGGGGCGAAGGTCCGACCGGGCAGCGACACCTCGACGAAGGGGCCGGGGCCGCGGGCGCTCGAGCTGGTGAACGGCTCGAGCTTAGGCCTCGCCGTCCGCGCGGGCCGGATGAGGACCTCCGCGCTCTCCTCGGCGTCGAGCCACCACGGGATCGAGACGAGCACACGGATCCTGCACCGGAGCTCGGCGACCGCGCCGGCGTGGGTCGGCGGCAGGTCGCCCGGCAGCACGAACGACGCCCGGTAGCGGTGCACGCCCACGCCGAGCCGCCCTCGCCCGGCCACGTCCTCGATCATCACGAGCCGCTCGCGCTCGTCGAAGATCTCCTGGTCGGGGCCGCGCCGCAGCACCTGCGTGTACTGCAGCGTCGCGCGCACGAAATCGATGGGCGTCTCCGACTCGCTGTCGAGCGAGATGTCCACCTCGAGCGCCTCGCCCGGGTGCACGACGTGCGGCAGGCGAAGCGCGATGAAGGGACGGCTCCTCATCCGCCGCCGAGCGTAGCCGACCCGCGGCCAGGCGCGGGCGCCCTGCTCCACCGGCAAGCCGCCGAGCGGGCGCGCGCTCACCGGCGCCCCGCAGCGCGCCTCACCGGCGCCCCGCAGCGCGCCTCACCGGCGCCCCGCAGCGCGCCTCACCCGCCCCGCAGCGCGCCTCACCCGCCCCGCAGCGCGCCTCACCCGCCCCGCAGCGCCCCGCCCCCTCGCGCCATGTACGCCGCGAACAGCGCCGGCGCGAGCCGCTTCATCGTCCGCCGCGCCTCGATCACCGCCTCTCCGGAGCGCCGCGCCTCCCGCGACGACGCCGCCGCGAGCGCCGCGACGAAGCGCCTCGCGCGCGCGACCGCCTCCTCCTGCCCCGGCGACCGCGGCGGTCCGCCCGACTCGCCCGGCGCCGGCTGCGCCCCGGAGGCCACCTCGTCGAGCGCGATCCCGAGCGGCGGCGGCAGCACCCCCGTCACGATCCCCACGGGCGCGGACCACGCCCGCGGCTCCTCCTCGATCTCGAGCTCGTACCGCGCGACGTCGGGCAACCCGCGCACCCCCTCGTCGCGCGCCGCCGCGAGCGCCGCGTCGTACGGATCGCGCAGCAGCGCCTCCAGGTAGAGCCGCCGCGCCGCGGGATCCCCGAGCGACGTCGCCGCGTCGGCGAGCAGGCACAACGTGCGCGCGCTCCGCCGCGCCTCCGCCGCGCGCGCGAGCGACGCGTGGGCCTCGGCCACGTCGCCCGCCTCCAGCCAGTAGTACCCGGGAGGCTGGCCCTCGAGCCGCCCGTCGTCCCCCTCCGCCTCGCGGAGCGCCTCCGCGGCCCGGCGCACGAGCACGCGGCGCAGCGACGCGAAGGCGCCGGTCGCCGGCTCGAGGCCGCGCGTGATCTCGAGCAGCGCCGCCGCCGGGGCGGCCGAGCGCTCTGCGCGCGCGAGCTCCCGCTCGAGCGCGGCGACCCGCTCGGACTGGCGACGAACCTCGGCGTCGGCCGGGTGAAGCGCGGTCAGCTCCGCAAGCATCCGCCGCGCCTCACCGAGCTCCCCCGCGGCGACCGCCTCGGCCGAAAGCGACAGCCGCAGCGTGCGCTGCGCGAAGAGGTCGAGCTGGCCGGCCGGCGCGCCCTCGCCGGTGAGCAGCGCCGCGGCCCCATCGGAAACCGGCGCCGGGGTGAGCGCGCGGTCGTCAAAGAGAGAGAGCTGTCGCATCGGCATACGTCGATCCCGCGCGGGGCGCCGAGCCTAGCGCAAGCGCTCGAGCATCGAGCGCGTTGCATTTTCACGCAGAGATTTGCCGATTTGTATTTGCCGATCTGTGTGAGCCGCACCGCCTACTCGGCCGCCGCCTCGCCGAGCCACTCCCGCGCGAGCTCCAGCGTGCGGGCGCAGTCGGCCGCGCGCTCCAGGAAGCGCGCCCGGCCGGCCGGCTCCGCGATCTTCGCGGCGCGCGCGAGCAGCCGCGCGCGCGCGCCCGAGATCGCCCGCGCCGCCTCGGCGCGCTGCCCGCACGCGAAGAGCGCCTCGGCGTGGACCAAACGCACCACCGACTCGCCCTCCTCCACGCCCACCTCGTCGAGCAGCGCGCGCGCCCGCGCGGCGGCCTCGAGCGCGTCCGCGGCGCGGCCGAGGTGGAGCAGCGCCCGCCCGAGCACCGCGACCGCGTACGCGCGCAGCGGCGGCGCCCGGTCGAGCAGGCCCTCCGCGGCCCGCGCCTCGCGCGCCGCCGCCTCGGGATCGCCCGCGAGGACCAGGATGCTCGCCAGGTAGATGCGCGCGCAGCCCTCCATGCGCACATCGCCGTGCCGCTCCAGCATCGCGCAGGCGGTCTCCTCGACCGACCTCGCCTCGTCGAGCCGCCCGCCGGACGCGAGCACCAGGCCGAGGTTCTGGAGCACGTAGGCCGTCGTGCCGCGGAGCTCCATCCGCTCCGACTCGGCGAGCGCCAGGCGCAGCGCCGCCTCGGCCTCCTCGATCTGGCCCACCTGGCCGTACGAGTAGCCCAGGTTCATCCGCGCCATGCACGCCCGCCGCACGTCGCCCGCTCGCTCGAACGCCGCGAGCGCCGCCGCGATGCCCGCGAGGCTCGCCCCGGGGTCGTCGCGCGTGTGCGCCCGGATCGCCCGCGCCTCGTGCAGGCTCGCGACCGCCTCGAGATCCGGCGAGGCCAGGCCCTCGATCGCGCGCGCGGCGGCCTCGAGCAGCGCGTCCGCGCGCGCGTAACGCCCGCGGAAGAGCAGCACGAGCGCGGCGGAGCTCAGGCACATGCTCTTCGCGGACCTCGCCTCCTCGAGCGGCGCGGCGGTGTCGCGCGCGCGGTCGGCCCAGCGCTCCACGCGCTCGTGGCCGCCCGTCGCGCCCGCGGCGAGCACGATCTGCGTGAGCGCGGAGAACCACGACCCGGAGCCGGGATCGAGGTGCTCCGCGGCGAGCGCGGCGCGCTCCTCGGCGAGCGCGAGGTCCCCGCGCCAGAAGTGCGCCTGGCTCTCGAGCAGGCAGAGCTCGCCGGCCGTCGCGGGCGCAGGGTCGCACGCGGCGCCGCGCCCCGCGCGGGCGAGCACCGCGCCGAGGTCGTTGCCCCGGAGCGCCTGCCGCGCCGCCGCGAGGTACGCGGTGGCCGCGCGCGACGGGTCGCCGCCGCGCTCGAAGTGCTCGGCCAGCGCCATGGGATCGGCCTCGCCGCGCTGCTCCAAGAACCCGCCCGCGAGCGCGTGGCCGAGCCGCCGGTCGCCCTCGGTCAACATGCCGTAGGCGGCCTCCCGGATGAGCGTGTGACGGAACCGGTACGCGGCGTCGCCCGCCGCGCCCCGCGGCCCGAGCCGCACGATCACCTCGCGGCGCGAGAGCTCGTCGAGCTCGCGCGCGACCTCCGCCCTGCCCACGAGCGCCGCCACCCCGGCCTCGGAGAACGCCTCGCCGAAGACGCTCGCGGCGCGCAGCGCCCGGCGCGCCTCCGGCTCGAGCGCGTCTAGCCCCGCCTGCACCATGGCGAGCACCGTCTCCGGCGACGCCGCGGTCCTGCCGCGGGCGGCGGCGCGGATCTGCTCCTCCAGGTAGAACGCGTTGCCGTCGGCGCGATCGACGAGCGATCTCACGAGCTCCGCGCTCGCCCGCGCGCCGAGCGCCTCCCGCACGAGCTGCTCGCCGCCCGCCGGCGGGAGGGGCGCGAGGCGGATCTCGCGGAGGAGGTGGGCCTCCCAGAGCTTCGGGAACAGGTCGCGCACGCCGGGCCGGGCCAGCGCGAGCACGGCGAACGGGCGGCCCTTCAGGTTGCGCAGCGCCGCCTCGACCAGCGTGACCGTGGGCAGATCGCCCCAGTGCAGGTCGTCGAGCACGAGGAGCACCGGCTGCGCGGCGCACTCGGCGTCGACGAAGTCCTCCCAGGCGAGGCGGAGCTGGTCGCTCATCAGCAGCGGGCGCCGCCGCGCCGCCTTGAGCTGCACGTCGTCGTCGTCGGGAAACGGCGCGCCCGCGAGCTCGCCGAGGAAAGGCGCGATGCGCGGCGCCGCGGCGCCGGCGCGCCGCTCGACCCGCGACCGGATCTTGCGCTGCCGCGACTCGATCGGCTCGCCGTCATGCAGGCCGAGCCCGCGGCGGAGCGCGCGCTGGAGCAGGCCGAAGGCGGAGCCCGCGCTGATCGGATCGGCCTTTCCGATCCACACCTCGACGGGCTCGCCGCGCGCCCGCAGCGAGCGGATGAGCTCGTAGGCGAGCCGCGATTTGCCGGCCCCCACGGCGCCGGTCACCAGCACGGCGCCCGCGGCCCGGTCGCGGAAGCAGCGCGCGATCTCGTCGCCGAGCTCCCCGAGCTCGCGCTCGCGGCCCACGTACGGCGTCGGCCGGCCGAGGAGCGAGGGCGGCGTCTCGGGCTCCTCGCGCGCGCCGTGGAGCCAGCACCCCGAGGCGTCCTGGGTCGTGTCGAACCGCGCGCCGAGCAGGGCCGCGGTCATTTCGTCGACGCGGATCGCCCCCGGCCGGGCCAGCTCGCGGCCCCCCTGGACGAGCTGGACCAGGCGATCGATCACCGCGCCGACCGGCAGCCGCGCCGCGACCTCGGCGCGGCCCGTGACGAGGGAGACGCGCGCGCCGCCGAGCAGCTCCCGGAGCGACAGCGCGCAGCGCGCCGCCTGGCCCGCGAGGTCGGTGGGCGCGGCCGAGCCGGAGAGCGTGACGAGCAGCCACCGCGCGTCGAGGAGCTCGACGCGGCCGCGGTGGCGCGCGACGAGCGCGCGGATCGCCTCAGAGCGGCCCTCGCCCTCGGCCTCCGAGAGGGTCGCCTCCGCGTCGGCCTGCCCTTCGTGGGCCAGGATGAGGCACATGACCTTCCGCTCGCAGGTCGTGATCTCCCGGGCGCGGGCCGGCGATGACGGCGGCGCGGACGACGAGGGCCGCGGGCCCGGGTCAGGGCGGCCGCCGAGCCCCGCCGACGCGAGCGCCGCCGCGACCGCGCCGCCGTCGCGCGGCCGCTCGTCCCGCGCCTTCGAGAGCATGCGCGCGACGAGACGATCGAGCCCCGCGGGGACGTCGGCGCGGAGCTCCCGGAGCCGCGGCGGCTCCTCGAGGAGGACCTTCATCAGCGCCGAGAGCGGATCGCCGCCGGCGAACGCGGCGCGCCCGGTCAGGCACTCGAAGAGCACGCTGCCCAGCGCGAACACGTCGGCGCGCGCGTCGATCTGGTGCTCGCCGCGGGCCTGCTCCGGGGCCATGTACTGGGGCGTGCCGCGGATCTCGCCGGGCGCCGGGAGCTCCTCCTCGCCCCCGGAGAAGCGCGCGACGCCGAAGTCGACGAGCTTGACGCGCGCGATCTCGCCGCCCTCGAGGACGAGGTTGTCCGGCTTCACATCGCAGTGCACGAACCCGAGGCCGTGGACGGCGGCGAGCGTCTCGGACACGCGCGCGGCGAGCGCGAGGGTCTCGGCGATCGTGAGCGGCGCGCGATCGAGCCGCTCCGAGAGCGTCTCGCCGTCGATCCACTCCATGGCGAGGTAGAGCCGCCCCCCCGCGGTCGCGCCGTGCGCGACGTAGCGGACGACGCCGGGGATCTCGAGGGTCGCGAGGGCGAGCGCCTCGCGCGCGAGGGCGCTCAGCGACGGCGCCGCGGCCGTCTGCAGGAGCTTGAGCGCCACCGTCGCGCCGGTCTGCCGGTCGCGCGCGCGGTACACGCGCGCCGTCGCGCCCGAGGCGACGTGCTCCTCGATCTCGAACCGGTCGTCGACGACCTCTGCTGCCTGCATCGAGCTGACCGCTCCCGGGCGCTATGCCGCTTCTCTACAGCGTGCCAGCTGCGCGCTCGCCGCGTCCACTGCCGCGTGGCGCGGCGCCGCGCGGGCGCGCGCCGCACATCCCGCACACCCCGCGCGCCGCGCGGCGCGCAGGCCACGCGCGGCGCGCGGCACCCAGGCCGACTCACCTCGTCGGCGGCGACGGCGGCGCGGGCTCGACGCGCGGGATGTGCGCCGCGCGCCTCAGCACCACGTAGCGGAGGTGCGGGGCGCCGCTCACCGCCACCGGCGCGAACGCCTCGCCGACGCCGGGCAGGCGGGCGAGGTGCTGCTCCACCCCGCGCGCGAACCGCGACGTGGTCCACGGCGCGGCGAGCGGCTGCCCCTCGGCGAGCAGCAGCACCAGCGTGTCCACCCCGCGCGCGTCCAGCAGCGCGCCCGGGATCCGCTTCGTGGTGTGCCCGCCGGGCAGGGCCGCGATGGCCGGATCCGTGACGCCCGCGAGGTCGACGATCGTCGCGCCCGTCGCGGCCCCGAGCCAGCCGACGTCGAGCGCCGCGACGACCCCGGCCCCGGCGAGCGGGCCGCGGAGCTCCTCGACGACGCGCGACCGCTCGGCGCCGACGCGCGCGGCGGTCGGCCCGATCCGGAGCGCCACGAAGAGCTCCCCCGCGAGCGCGAGCGCGATCCGGAGCGCCGTGGCGCGCGCGTCCGCCGCCGAGGCGACGTAGGCGGCCGCGAGCGCCGCCGCGGGCAGCGCCGGCACGACGAGCCGCGACAGGGGCATCCAGTCGCCACCAGCGGCCGCGACCGCGAGGAAGTGCGCGGCCACCGCCGCGAGCAGCCCGCGCGGCCACGCCGGGAGCGCCCGCCACGCGAGCGGCGCGACCAGGGCGAGCGGCCCGGTGAGGAGAAAACAGGCGAGCGCGTACCGCGCCCCGAGCGCGGCGTCCGGCGCCTTCGCCAGCGCGGCGAGCGGCGCGGGCCGACCGAAGACCGAGAGCCGGATCAGCGCCACGGCGACGAAGGGCAGGCCCGCGAGCGCGAGCGCGGCGAGCCCGCCGGTCCACCACATCGCCGGCCCCGACGGCCACGCCGGCCCCGGCGGCCACGCCGCCCCCGACGGCGACGCCGCGGGCCCGACGTCCCGCTCGCGCGGCGGCCCCCAGGCCGACCTCCCCGCCGGCCCCCCTGCCGCCGCCCCCGGCGGCCCGCCGCCGCGCCGCGGGGCTGCCTGGGCCGCGAGCGCCACCACCAGCGCGAACGGCAGGAGCTCAGGCCGGAGCGCCGCCGCCACCCCGGCGCAGCCCGCGCCGGCGAGCGGACGGCCGAGCGCCGGCAGCGCCGCCGCGAGCGCCCCGAGCGCAAGCACGACGCCCGTCTCCATGCCCGCCGCGCTCCAGGCGCCGAGCGGCGCCGACGCCGGCAGCAGCGCGAGCGCCGCGAAGCGGACCGGCCGGTCCGAGGCCCGATCGATCGCGAGCGCCAGCGCCCCGGCGGAGAGCGTCCACGCGGCCGCGCCGATCGCTTTCGCCGCGGTGAGCGCGGCGAGCGGCCCCCCGGCCGCGAACGGCGCCAGCACGAACGCCCACCCGAGCGGCGTCACGCCGTCGGTCACCGGCCCAGCGGCGTTGAAGCGATACCCGATCCCCCGCGCGATGTGGTGCGCGTAACGCGCCGTGATCAGCGCGTCGTCGACCGTGAACCCCGACAGCGCGAGCGCCGGAATCAGCGCCGTCAGCGCGCCCGCGAGCGCGACGAGCCACGAGCGCCTCGCCCCGGTCACGAGCGCCTCGCCCCGGTCACGCCGCCAGCGCGCCCGCGCCGCGCCCTCGCGCGCACAGGGAGCGGACGCCTGCCCGAGGCCGCGGCGCGCTGTCCGGCACCGCTGCGCGCGCTCCAACCAGGACACATCGCCCGGGAAGCAGGCGTTCGGATTGTACGGCCGTCACCACGCGCGGCGATCCTGTGGCAGGCGCATGACGGACGCAATCGCGCTCGCCCGGCCGTGAGCGCGCGTGCAACGACCGCCAGGGTCCGCCGGTGGCCGCGCGGTCAGGGCGATAACCGCGGTGCTCGCGGCAGCCATGCGCCCTGGCGAACGGTATAGTTGCTCTCATGGCACTCCCCGCCGCACTCCTCGCCGCCGTCGAGCGGCATTCCTGTTTCACCGGCTGCTATCGCAGCGAATCGGAAGTCCAGGTGTGCATCGACCCGGCGCAGGCGCTCGTGCCGACGGTGCCTGTGTGCTGCAGCGATTGCCTGAACTTCCACCCGGCAGCGCTCGTCAGCCTCCTTCCCCTCGGCATGACCTCGTATGCGCTGGCGAACGCGCTCACGGCGCACGTGCGCGGGCTGCGCGGATACAAGTGGGCCACCGGCGGCTACCACACCGCGGGCACCGGCTTCTGGCTCAACGCCGCCTATTACGGCAACGGCCTCTTCCTCGTGGACGCCGCGCGCAACCGCAACGCGCGCACCGACGTCGACATGTTGATCGAGGCCTTTCAGCACGGGGTCGTGCAGCCCGACGACGCGCGCATGCTCGACCCCGCGTATTACACGTCCGAGCTCGCCTACATCAACATGTCGAAGCCGATCCTGCCGGTCCGCAGCAAGCAGGATCTCCTCGCCTCACCGCAGCGCAGCGCCACCCCGAAGCAGGGCTTCTCCCGCGTGTCGATCGTGGAGTTCCAGCCGCTCGCGGTCACCGCGCCGTCGGCGAGCGCGCAGCCGGCAAAGCCGGCGCCGCCGCCCCGCCAGCTCAAGCTCGGCGACATCTGCCCGACGTGCGGCGCCGCGGTCATGGAGCGCCCGCTCTTCTCGGGCACATTCGTCGGCTGCCTCTGCTGAGCGGCGCCTCGCTGAGCGGCGCCTCGCTGAGCGCGGCGCTCGCCGGAGGGCGGTGCGCTGCTGGCCGCGGCGGGCGCGCAGCGCGCCGTCACGGCGCCTTCGGCGGCGCGGTCGCGCGCCACACGGCGTCGCCGGTCGCCGGATCGACGGCGCGCAGCGCGGCGCCGCTCACCACGTACACGTACGGGCCCGACGCCTTCACCGCCGCGACCTTGCCGCCGAGGTGACCGGCCGCGCGCTCGTACCGGATCGCGCCGGACGCGGGGTCGAGGGCGAGGATCCGCAGCTCCGCCTCGTCCGCGGCGTCGACCCCGAGCACGACGGCGGCGCCGCCGCTCGCGGCCAGGAACAGGTCCGGCCGCCCGGCGGAGACCGGCGCGCGCGCCGGCAGGCTCTGCTTCCAGAGCGACGTGGTCCCGCGCCGCCCCTCGGCGGCGAGCATCGGCTGCCCGTCGGTCTTCGCCGTGAGCGCGATCTCGACGTCGCCGACCTGGACCACCTGGGGGTTCCGCTTCCGCTCCCAGAAGCGCCCCGCGGTCGCCCCCGGCGGCGGCGCGCCCGGGCATTCGGCCACCTCGCCGCCGCCGAGCTTGATCCCCGCCGTCGCGCCGTCCTTCATCAGCACGGTGACGCAGCCGTCGCCGCGGACGACCTCGTCCGGGACCGCGGGCAGCTTCGCCGCCCAGCGCTCCTTGCCGGTGCGGGCGTCGAGCGCGCGCAGCGTGGGGTCCTCCTCGCCGCCCGCGAGCACCGTGGTCGGGTCCGGGCAGGCGAGCGCGTCCGGCTTCTCGAACGCCTGCGAGGCCCAGAGCCCCTGCCCGCTGCGGCCGTCGACCGCCACGACCTGCCCGCGCGTCTCGCCGTCCTGCCACAGCACCGGATCGGGCACGTCGTCGCCGTTCGCGTCGGCGAAGCAAAGCGCGTCCAGGTACGTCGCGAGCGGCGCGCCCGCGGGGCCGAGCGGCCCCGCCTCCTTGCGCGCCGACGCGCCGGGCCGCGCCGTCGCCCGGCGCGACCGCGGCGCGGGATCCTGCGGCGGGTCGACGCGCGCGACGAACATCACCGCGAAGCCGACCCCCACGACCGCCATCGCCGCGGCGAGCGCCACCTTCACCGCCTTCGGGGGCCCCGCCGCGGGCGCGGCGTCGGGCCCGCGCGGTCCGGGCGCCGCGGCGGCCGCGACGAGGTTGTCGGCGCCGCAGCGCGGGCACGTGCCGCCGTCACCACTTGCCTCCAGCGAGGCGCCACAGCTCCTGCAAAGCCGCATCGCGACCAGTCTATCGCCGCGGGCCCCCCGCGATCGAGGGCCACGCGAGCCGCCCCCGCAGCGCGCGCGACGCCGCGCGGCGCGAGGGGCCCCGGCCCGCCCGGCGCCGCGGAGCGCGCCCGCGGCGCCGGCCCGCGCCGCGCCGGCCGCCGTCTCCCCCTCGCCTACGGCTTCGGGATCCGCAGCGTGCCGCTCACCATGGCGCTGCCGCTCACCACGTAGACCAGGCTGAGCGGGTGGAACGCCCAGGGGCCGAGCGCGATGGAGCCGAGCCAGATCTGCTCGTGGACGCGCCCGTTCGCGAAGAGCACGCCGAAGAGCAGCACGATGAGCAAGCTCGTCGGGATCGGCGTGCCCTCGTAGTACCGCACCTTCCCGCGCTCGTCCGACAGCTCGGCCGCCGTCACGTTGTACCGGGCCAGCCGGCTGATGCCGCAGGCGACGAAGTAGACGAGGGCGGCGGCGTCCCACGGCCCGCGCAGGCCGAGCGCGAAGCCGAGGACCGCGGGCGCGACGCCGAACGAGACCACGTCCGCGAGCGAGTCGAGATCGGCCCCGAGCGGCGAGTGCTTGCGGCGCCACCGCGCGATGGTGCCGTCGAGGACGTCGCACGCCAGCGCGAGCGGCAGGAGCGCGAAGACCACCCAGATGTAGACGCGCTCGCGCTCGGCCACGTAGTTGAGGCAGAGCAGGATGCTCAGCGTGCCGCTCGCCGCGTTCGCCAGCGTGAAGAAATCGGCCAGCGCGAACGACCGGAGCATCGAGAAATGGGGCGGTCTCTCGGGGGGCATAACGCTCGGGAGCGCAGTGTCGCACGTCCAGCTGGATTGCCAATCGTTCTACGTATCGCGCGCAGCGCGCAGCGCGATACGCGCGCTCCGGACGGGCCCCGCGCCGGGCACGCGTCGCTCCGCGCGCGCCGCCTGTCCGCGAGCAGCCGCGAGGCGAGAGGCGGCGGGCGCCCCGCGCCGAGGCGGCGGGCGCCCCGCGCCGGCGCTCTGTAGCCAGGCGGCACGGGCTTGTCCACTCCGCGGCTATCCGCGCACAAAACTTAGGACCCGGCGGCGCGCTGCCTAGCATCCCGCAACGGATGCCCGGACTGTCACTTGTCGCCGACAACACCCGATGCTCACCGGAGCCCGAGCGCACGTCGCTGCACGAGGTGCTCGACTTCCTCCTGGAGGGGGCGCGCAACGCGCCGCCTCCGCTCGATGAAGCGGCGCTGCCGCTCCGCGCCGAGACCGAGGCGCTCCCGCTGCTCTGCGACCTCGCCGAGGCCGCGGCGGAGCTCGCCTCGGGCCGCCGCGCCCGCGCCGTCGTGCGCCTGCGCCTCGACCCCGACGCCTGGGAGCTCGGGCTGGAGCGCGTGGGGCGCGATCTCCTCGTCACCGTCTTCCACGGCGGCGACGTCCCCGAGATCGCCCTGCACGAGCGGCGCTTCGACGGCGACGCGCTCTCCGCGCGCCTGCTCGCCGCGCTCGACCGGTTCGCCCCGCGCCGCGGCGCGGGCGCGCGCCGCGACGCCGCCGAGAACGACGCCGATCACCACGGGCTCGGCGAGCACCGGCTCCCCGCCGCCCGGCGGAGCCTCGCCGCCGCCCTCCCGTTCTCGTCCGACGAGCCCGCGGGCGAGCCGGCGATCGTGGGCGTCGAGCCGACCGGCGAGATCCCGATCGTCATCGCGGCCGAGGCGCTCCTGCGCACGTCGCCGGGCGCGGCCCTCGCGCAGCCGGCCGTGCTCCGGGCCGACCTCTTCTCGCTCCTCTTCCGCGGCAAGGTCCGCGTCCTCGTGGGCGAGGAGGCGCGGGAGCTGCCCGACGTCTTCATCTTCCCGTTCGCCGAGCAGCTCGCGGCGCTCTCGCTCGAGTCGCTCGACGCCTGGGCGCGGCGGCAGCCCTACCACCGGCGGCTGACCGTCGGCGGCGCGATCCTCGGCGTGCGGCTGCACAGCGAGGGCGCGCTCTCGCTCACGCTCGGCGTGCCCCGCGTCGGCCGCGTCCCGACCGACGGCCCGCGCGCGCTCGGCTCGGGCCGCGGCTCGGCCTTCGCCGCCGCCGAGGAGCGGGCGCAGACCTGGACCTTCCCCGCCGTCGACGTGGCGGCGCTCGCGCAGGGCGTCGTCGCGTTCGGGCGGGCGCTCGCGCGCAGCCTCGTCCGCCGCGACCGCGGGCAGGCGTCGAACCTCCGCCTCTTCGAGTTCCGGGCGCGCGTGCGCGAGCTCGCCGAGCGGCTGCGCGAGCTCACGCGCAACGACGCCAAGATCAACGTGGCCCCGGAGACGTACCGCGCCTTCGCGGCGGCGGCGGCGCGCCCGCAGGCCGCCGCCGAGGACACGTTCGGCCGGACCCGGCTGCGCTTCACCGCCCGGTGGGTCGCGGCCATCCCGTCGCTCGACCTCCGCGCCACCTTCCTGTGCGGCGACGTGCTCGTCGTGGGCTCGACGCGCGAGCTCACCTGCATCGACCGGCGCACCGGCGAGTGCCTCTGGCGCAAGCAGGCCCCGCGCGCGGTCTCGGTGATGACGCCCGTCGGCCTCGGCCGGCTCCTGCCCGACGGCACGCTGCAGCTGCACGAGCTCTCGACGGGCGAGGTCGCCTGGTCGGCGCGCCTCTCGCCGCGCGTCGGCGCGAACGCCTCGGGCGCGGTGGTGAGCGCCCCCGGCCTCCCCCGGATGCTCATCGTGAGCGAGGGCACGCGCCACCTCGCGGCCGTGGACCTCTACTCCGGCGAGGTGCGCTGGCGCTACGCCGCGCGGCGCGGCGAGAACTTCCGCCTGCGCCGCGCGGGCAAGCTCGTCGTGGTCGGCAGCGGCGAGCCCGCGCTCGCGGCGCTCGACGTGCTGAGCGGCGACGTGGTCTGGCGCTTCTGCGACCGGCTCCCGTTCGCGTCGCCGGTGGCGGTCGACCACGACGCGCTCTTCGCGGTGGCCGGCGACGGCGCGTTCGTCGGCCGCGGGGGGGCGCGGCTGCACCACCTCGACCCGTGGTCCGGCGAGGCGCGGTGGACGGTCGATCTGCCGCGGCACGTCGCGCCGGTGGGCGCGCCGCTGCTCGGCCCGGAGACGGTGTGCGTGGTGACGCACGGGCGGCGCGGCACGGGGCTCGTCGGCCTCGATCGCCGCACGGGCGCGACGCGCTTCGACCTGACCGCGTGCGCATCGACGGCCTCGTGCCTGATGGTCGACGACGTCGTGGTGGTGAACAGCGAGGCCGGCGAGATCATCGGGGTCGGCGCGCAGGATGGCGCGGTCCGGTACCGGCACGTCATCGCGGGCGGCGTCGAGGGGGACCGGCCGCGGCGCCTGGAGCCGGTGCTCCGCTCGGGCGCGCTGTTCGTGCCGCAGAGCGAGGTGCACGTCGTCCGCCCGCGCGACGGCGCGCTGCTCGGCAAGGTGCCGACCGACCTCATCCCGGACCTCCTGCGCGTGGACGAGCGGTGCGACGTCTATGTCGCCGAGGAGAGCGGCCACCTCGCCGCGTTCGCGGCGGCCCCGCGGCTCAGCCTCGTCCAGTAGCGGCCCGACCGCTGCGGCGCCGGCCGCGCGGTCGGCGCCGCGGAGGTGCGGCCGCGCCGCACCTCCGCGGCGCCGCTGCGCGCTCAGCGCGGCCGCCGGGCCGGCTTCCAGATGAGCTCGAGCGTCACGTCGGTGACGCCGTCCTTGATGAGCCCGATCCGCTCGGCGGCCTTGCGCGACAGGTCGATGATCCTGCCGCGCTTGAACGGCCCGCGGTCGTTGATCCGGACGCGCACGCGGCGCCCGTCCCGGCGGACCACGTCGACGAGCGCCCCGAAGGGGAGCGTCCGGTGCGCGGCCGTGAGCGCGCGCGGGTCGTAGCGCTCGCCGCTCGCGGTGGAGCGGCCCTTGAACTTGTCGGCGTAGTAGGTCGCGCGCCCTCGCTGGATCGGGACGCCCTTCGCCGCGGTCCGGGCGCTCGCGGGGGCGATCGGCGTGGAGATGCGGCGCTCGTCTTCCGCCGGGTCGTCGTCCTCGTCCAGGCTCGGCGCGGGTGCCGGCGCCCGGGCCGGGCTCACCGAGGAGGGCATCGGCTCGCGCCGCGCGTCGTCGCTCGACCGGGGCGCCACCGGCTGGTGAGCAGAGCAGGCGGGCGTGGCGAGCAGGAGCAGGACGGCGAGCGGCCTCGCCGCGGCGCGCAGGCTGACCAGCCCCATCACATCGCCTCGGGCGCGGCCCGGTCGGCCGTCGAGGGGTCGAGCTCGCCCGGGGGCGGCGCCACGGAGGCGACCAGCGCGAGCGCGGCGGGCCCTCCGCCCGGGCCGGCGGCGGGCAGCGCGCCGGCGGGCTCCGGCTTCGCCTCTGCTCTCGCTTTCGTCCTCACGAACCGGGCCAGCTCGCGGAACGGCACGCCGGTCGGGCAGATCCTCTCCTTGTCGGCGAGCACCTCCTCCGGCACGTGCGCGAGCGCGAGCGCGGCGGCGTCGAAGTCCGGCATGCTCCGCGACGACGCGAGCACCACGGCCATGAGCCCCGGGTAGGCCCCCCTGGACGCGGCGATGCGCTCGGCCTCGCCGAGGTCGCAGCGCCCGCACGCGATGCAGCGGGAGAAGCCGGGCAGCGCGGCGCGCTCGGCGGGCGAGAGCGGCGGCAGCCGGTCGGCGTCGTAGTTCTCGTGAAAGAGCGCGATCCCGCTCGGGCCGTCGAAGAGACGGCGCACCGTGACCTTGAGGAACGACCACGCGAGGACCGCAAGCGCCAGGGCACGACCGGAAAGCACGATCGGTCCATAGCCCGAAACAGCCCAGGACGCAGAGCCGATACGCGCCTGCCGCGGGTGTCCAGGAGGCCCCGGCGACAGCCCAGCACCGTTGGATCAATTTTTGCTACCGGGCACCGCCAGGGAGGGAGGTTCCTGCTTTACAGGCCTCCGCGTTGCGGGCTAGGTTCGCGTCGCCGCGAGGCTGGCGACACACCTTGTGCGCGCGAGGGCGCGCCTGAATGCCGCACCGGCGCTGCGCAACGGAGTCCACATGTTTTTCGAGGTCCTCTCGCACGCTGCTCTCCATGTCCGCTCCGCCGGCATCTCGCTCATCACGGATCCCTGGCTCGTCGGCAGCACGTACTGGCGCTCGTGGTGGAACTACCCTCCTCCCAAGGAGGAGGTCGTCGACGCGCTGCGCCCGGACTTCATCTACCTGACCCACATCCACTGGGATCACTTCCAGGGCCCCTCGCTGCGCAAGCTGGGCAAGGAGACGCCGGTCATCATCCCGCGCGGCCCCTACGACCGGATGAAGCGCGATCTCCTCGACATGGGGTTCAAGAACGTCATCGAGCTCCAGCACGGCGAGACCTTCCGCCTTGGCCGCGACTTCGCGGTGACGAGTTATCATTTCGGCCCCTTCCTCGACAGCGCCCTCGTCATGGAGGCGGAGGGGATCACCCTCTTCAACGCGAACGACGCCAAGCTCATGGGCGCGCCGCTCCAGCAGGTCCTCGCGCGCCACCCCCGCATCGACTTCGTCTTCCGCAGCCACAGCTCGGCGAACGGCCGCCTCTGCTACGACGTGGTCGACGCCCCCGGCGCGCCCGTCGACGACATCGAGGGCTACATCGCCGGCTTCGCGAAGTTCGTCCGGCGCACGGGCGCGCGTTACGCCGTCCCCTTCGCGAGCAACCACTGCTTCCTCCACAAGGACGTCTTCTCGTTCAACAGCACGATCCAGACACCCAGGATGGTGGAGGACTACTTCCGCAAACACGGAATCACGTCCCCCGAGCTCAAGGTGATGCTGTCGGGCGACTCGTGGTCCACCGACGCGGGGTTCTCGATCTCGCCGGAGACGGCGCGCTACTTCGACGATCGCGAGGCCATGCTCGAGCGCTACCGCGAGGAGAAGAAGGACAAGCTCGAGAAGTTCTACGCCATCGAGGCGCGCACGAAGGTCACGAAGGGGCAAGTCGAGAAGTACTTCTCCCGCTTCGTGTCCGTGATCCCGGCGCCCCTCCGCCGCGTGTTCCGCGGCCGGCCGATCACGTACGTGCTGCAGGGCGCCGAGCGGTACGTCTTCGAGGTCGACCTCGAGCGGGGCACGGTCGAGCAGCGGGACGAGCCCAGGGAGACGGCGGAGGGGCCCCTCGAGGTCCACACCTCGGCGTTCATCATGCGCCAGTGCATGGCGCTCGACCTGTTCTGCCACCTGCCCATCAGCAAGCGCGTGCGCTACCGGGTGAGCAAGAAGACGAAGCGGACCATCCAGATCCTCAACTACCTCTTCAACCTGGTGGAGTACGAGTGGCTGCCGCTCGACCGCTCCCTGCGCGTGGAGACCGCGAGCCAGCTCGCGCCCCGCTGGCGGGAGGGCCTGCTCATGACCCAGGTGCTGAAGGACGTGGCGCTCGGCCGCGGCCTCTCCGTCGAGCGCTACCTCTGACCACACGTCCGCGGCGGGTCCAGGACGCGCGCCATGCCCGCCCGCGGCGCGCCATGCCCGCCCACGGCGCTCCGTGAACCCGCGTTGACACGCCCTCCGGGCGAATCGTGCAACAGCACGTCGCGACGACGCGCTGCGATCGCGCCGCCCGGCGTTGGCTTCCTGCGATCCACGTCGCCCGCGCCGCGGACTTTGCGCGCGGAGCGCGCGCGCGGCCGCGGGCGAAGGCGCCGGGCAGGGGCGAAGGTTCTACGCGGCAGCGTGAGGCCGCCGCGCCCCGGCGAGCTGGCATATCGGGTGCATTGATGCCGGGCATGCGCAATGACCTGCTTCGCTGCGGAACTGAATGCTCGGAAGACCTCGGCGATGTCGCCGAAGGGGTGCTCGTGAAGGAGATGATCGCGGGGAACGAGCGCGCGTGGCGCGCGTTCCACGCCCGTTACGATCGCCTCGTCCACCGCTGTATCAGCGGGGTGATCGCCCGCTTCTCCGCCGTGGTGGGGCAGGACGACATCCGGGACATCCACGCGACGCTGCTCGTGCAGCTGCTCTCGAACGACATGCGCAAGCTGAGGACCTTCGACGCCGAGCGCGGCACGCGGCTGAGCGCCTGGATCGGCACGCTCGCCGTCCACTGCGCCTACGACCACCTGCGCGGGGCGCGGCGGGCGCTGCGCTGCGCGCCGCTCGACGACGCGGCGGTGGAGCTCCCCAGCGAGGCCCCCTCCCCGCAGGAGCACGCCGAGCGCCGCGAGCGCGCCGCGCTCGTCGGGCAGGTGCTCCACGACTTCTCGGACAAGGACCGCGAGTTCGTCGCGCTCTACTTCGGCGAGGGCCTGGCCCCGGAGCAGATCGCGGAGCGGATGCAGATCAGCGTGAAGACGGTCTACACGAAGAAGCACAAGATCCAGAGCCGCCTCGAGGCGATGCTCTCCGGCGCGCGCCTCGCGGCCTGAGCGCGCGCCTCGCGGCCTGAGCGCGCGCCTCGCGGCCTGAGCGCGCGCCTCGCGGCCTGAGCGCGCGCCTCGCGGCCTGAGCGCGCGCCTCGCGGCCGAAGGGGGCTCGGCGTCCCTCGGCCCTGTGGTATGAGCCGGGGAGGATGGCCCGTTCGCCCCGCATCACCGCCGCCCTCCTTGCCGCCTTGCCCGCCTTGCCCGCCGTGGCCGCCGCCCCGCTGCTCGCGGCGTGCGGCGGCGGCAACGGAGACGCCCCGTCGATCCCCCTCGCCGACGAGCGCGGCGGCGGCGCCCGCATCGCGGATCTCGTCGGCGAGGCGAGCTGGCTCGACCCCACCGACGACGACAGCGCGCGCTGCGATCTGCCCCCCGACCGCCGCGCCTACGTCACCGGCGCGGCGCTCGTCGCGATCGACCGCTTCGACGAGACCGGCGAAGGTGCGCGCGGCAACCACTACGTGCAGGACAGCGCCGACGAGCCGGCCCCCTACTCGGGGATGACGGTCTTCCAGCCCGCGTTCAGCCCCCCGGACCTGCGGCTCGTCCCCGGCGACGTCGTCGACCTGCTCGGCGTGCTCACCGAGTTCCCCGGCCCGTCCGCCGGCGGCTTCGGCTACTGCCGCACCCTGCCCGAGATCGGCGGCACGATGAGCTTCCGCTTCGAGGACCGCCCCGCCCGGCCGATACACGTCGCGGTCGAGGACCTGAAGAGCTACACGTCCGCGCGCCCGTACATCGGCATGCTCGTGCGCGTCGAGGGCGTCCAGATCGCCGGCGCGCCGGAGAGCAGCGGCGGCCGCTACACGGCGTCGATCAACGTCGGCGCCGGGGTGCCCGCCGGCGACGTGCCGCGCATCTCGAACGAGCTCTACGACCTGGAGGCGGAGGGGCCGCCCCTCACGGACAGGCCCTCCTTCCAGGCCGTCACCGGCGTGCTCACCTACTTCTACGGCTTCAAGATCGCGCCGCGGTGCCCGGCCGACTTCGAGGCCCTCGGCGCGCCGCCGCGCGACGACGACGACGACGCATGCGCGCTCTGAGGCCCGCGCTCCCGCTGCCGCTGCTCCTCGCCGCGGCCTGCCACGGCGCGGCGCCGAGCGCCCCGCCGGCCGCGGGGCTCGCCCTCGTCTCGACGCCCGAGGGCAGCGTCGGCCGCATCGAGGTGCGCCACCTCGAGGCCCGGCCGCGGCTCGCGCTCGTCTCCCGCGACGGCGATCCCTCGCCCGCGATCGTCGCCTCGGTGGCGACCGATCTCGGCTCCGTCGCCGCGACGGCGCTCGCCAGCGTGGTCGAGGCGCGGCTCTCCGCCGCCGGCTTCGACGTGGACGCGCGCATCGACCGCAGCGCCTTCCGCGTGCGCCTGCTCGTCCGCGACGCCGCGCGCGTCGAGCCGTTCCTGCGCGCGCTCGCGGCGGCGTTCGCGCAGCCCATCGCCGCGGGCAGCCCGGAGGTCGCGCTCGCGAAGGAGCGGGTGCAGGCGCTCAGGGCGAGCCCGCTCGACGCGCCGGAGCTCTCGCCGGTCGCGGCGTGCACCGGCCGGCTGGGGCTCGCCGGCGCCGAGCCGGTGGTCGATCTGTCGACGCCCGCGGGCGTGCGGGAGCTCGAGGGGTGGCGGGCGGCGTCGCTGCACGCCGGCGGCACCGCGATCGCCGCGGTCGGCCCCGCCCCGTTCTGCGAGGAGGCGGCCCGCGCGGTCGAGCGCGTCGACACCTGGCCGCGGGGCCGCCCGCCCGCGGACGTGTGGCCGGCGGCGGACACGGTCGGCGTCTACGCGACGAACCAGCTCGCGCGGCGGGCCGCGCGCGTCACCGTGGCCGCGCGCGTCGCGAGCCCGCAGGCGGCGGTCGCCGCGGCGGAGCGGCTCGGCGCGCCGGGGTCGCCGCTCCGCGCGCGGCTCTCGGCGCTCCCCTCCCCGTTCCGCACGGTCGAGGTGCTCGGGGTCGCCCGCCCGCGCGGCGGCTGCGTGAGCGTGACCCTCGAGGCGTCCGATCTGCCCGCGGCCCCGCCCGCGGAGACCGCGGCGGCGCTCGCCGCCGCGGTGGCGCGGCAGGAGATCCGCCGCGGCCTCGCCGCGCCGCCGAGCCCCGCCGTCGCCACGCGGCAGATCCTCACCGCGCAGGACCCGCGCGAGGCGGGCGCGCGCGCCGCCTGGTGGGCGCTCTCGGGGAGCGCCCCGGGCGCCCCGCCGGAGCGCTGGGCGACGGCGCTCGGCGTCCCTCCGAGCGCCGAGCCGCCGACGCCCGCGGCGCCGGACGCGCCCGGCGAGCGGCGCTTCGAGTCCGAGCTCGGGCGCGCGCTCGCCGCCGGGGCGCAGCCCGCGCTGGAGCGGCGCGCCGCGGTCGAGCGCGGGCAGGGCGAGGTCTGGGTCCTGCTCGCGAGCCCGTGCGGCGTCGCCGAGGAGGGGCTGTACGACGCCGGCGCGACGGCGCTCGCCGCGCTCGCCGCCGTGCAGACCCGGCGGCGCGAGCTCGACGTGGCGATCGAGCCCTGGGTCACGGCGGATGCGGTCGGGGTGATCGCCCACGCGCCGTTCCGCGACGAGCGCGAGACGCCGGCCGAGCTCGGGCGCCGCGTCGCGGGCGCCGCCGCGCGGACGCTCGCGGGGACGACCGTGGGCCCCGAGGCGCTCACGCTCGCGCGCGCCGCGGCGCTCGAGCACCTGGAGCACCTCTCCGGCGGGCGGGCCGCGGCGCTCGAGGCCTTCGCCTCCGCGATCGCGCCCGATCACCCGTCCTGGATCGAGCCGTTCGGCGTCTGGGACCGGGTGGCGAGCAGCGCGCTGGAGACCGTGCAGCTCCGCTGGCAGGCGCTCGCGGCGGGCCCGCTCCGGATCGCCGTGCTCGCGAACGCCGACGCCGCCCAGGCGACGGCCGCTGCGGAGGCCGCGGAACGGTGGCTCGCGCCCCGGCTCGCGGCGCGCACGTGCGGCTCGCCCGACGGCGCCGTGGCGCCTCGGGTCGCGCACCACGACGTGCGCCTCCCGGGCGGGGCCTCCCTGGCGCAGGCCGTCGTCGGCGCGCGGCTCCCGGCCGCGCCGGCCGCGCGTGATCTCGCCGAGCTGACGGTCGCCGCCCTCAACGGCAGCGACGGCCTGCTCGCGGCGGCGCTCGGCGCGACGGCCTCTCCGGCGGCCGCAGCCCCGGCGGCGCCCGCAGCTCCGGCGGCCGCCTCTCCTCCGGCGGTCGCGGCGGCGTCGCGGCGTCCGCTCTCCGCGCGCGCGGCCGCCCGCCTCGTCGGCGGGTCGCGCGCGGCGGCGCTCGCCGTCGAGATCCGGGCGCCGAGCGCCGACATCGGCGAGGCCTCGGCCCGCGTGAAGGAGCTCCTCGGCGGCCTCGCCCAGCGGGCGACGGACGCCGATCTCGCCCGCGCCGAGGGCCTCGTCGCCCGGCGCGAGCGCGACGCGCTCGCGGAGCCCCGGCGCCGGCTGATCAACCTCTGGAGCGGCCGCGCCGCCCGCACGCCTCCGGCGAAGGCCACGCTCGCCGCGTGGCGCGCCTTCCTGGCGGGCGCGCTCGCCGCGGACGCTATCGCGACCGTGGAAGCGCGGCCCGACTGATCACTCCCCGCCGTCGAAGTCGCCGGCGTCCTCGATCTCGGCCGGCCGCTCGGCGCGCTCCGCGTCGAGGCCCTCGTCCTCCGCGTCGCTCCCGCCGCCCGCGCCCTCCTCGTCCTCGTCCTCGTCGAGCGCGACCTCCTCCTCCTCCTCGTCCTCGTCGGGCTGGCTCAGCACGGGGAGCCGGCGCTTGCCGACGGGGCCCTCATCGACGTAGTCGCGCAGCGCCATCATGTCCTTCAGCGCCTCGAGCTTCGCGAGCGCCTTGACCTCGACCTGGCGGATCCGCTCGCGCGTCAGGTTCATGATCGCTCCCACGTCCTCCAGCGTCGTGCCGCCGCGATCGGCCACGTCGAGCGCGCACGTCTCGTTCATGTCCCAGACCTCGAGATCCGGGAAGTTCAGCTTGATGGCGCCGGTCCTGGCCGAGACATCGAGGTAGAGGTGGTGCTGGCACGAGACGTACGGGCACGGCCGCGGGCCGTCGACGCACTCGGCGCGCGTCCGCGGCTTGTAGTAGTCGGTCTCGGGGTAGAGCATCCGGCCGATCTCGAGCTCGCGCTTGGTCATGCGCTTCACGCTGATCGTCCGCGCCCGGATCTCGCGCTTCCTCCGGGACCTGCGCTGCTCGCGCGTGATGGGGCTCCCCGGCGCGGCCTCTACCTGGCGCGCGAGCGCCCCGTCCACGACGGGCTCGCTCGACCCCGCCGGGTCGCACTCACCACCCACCGCATCCGAACCGTCCAGGCCGAAGATCTCGAGCTCGCTCTCAGACACCGTCGCCATGCGCTGCCTCCGTTTGGTAGCGTCTCCGCTCTCAAGCGCGCGCGTTTCCCCAGACGTCCGAGTCCCTGCTCGAGCGCAAAGGGCACCGCTCCTTGCCCGACGTAACGCCGGATGCCGTCTCTAAAAAATTGCGACGAAACGAGCAGGAGCCCGTCCCGTCGATCACACACGTCCCCGGAGGGCCGCGCCCGCGGCCCCGCTCACTTCACGACACCAAACGATCCGCGACTCGGCCCCTCAGGAAGAGGCCGCCTGCTTCGTGAGCCGCGCTTGTGCCATCAAGCGCTCTTCTATCAACGCCAGCTTCGCGACGAGCTCCCGCGCGAGCGTCTCCGCGCTCGCCAGGTCCTGGGCTATCGCCCTTCCGCTCGTCTCGCTCCGCCGATCTTTGGCGGCGTCCCTGAGCGCGTTGAAGACCTTGGTCATCGCGCGCTCGAGCTCCTCGATATCACCTCTCACGAACAGGAATTCGCGCTGGATCTCCTCGATGGTGTAGTCCTGGGCCATCATCTCTTTGATGCGCTGAATCTGGCGGACTACCGTGGCCGGATACATCCCCTGCGAGCCCTGATGCTTGCCCTTGCGCCCCACCCGCACGCTTCGCGGGAGGAGGCCGAGCTGCACATACTTCCGGAGCGTCGCCTCGCTGAACTTGATCCCATGCACAGCGAACAGCTCGAGGATATCGCTCGAGGTGATCCCCTGGGCGTGCTCCCGCTCGATGCGATCCAGCACCTCCTCGGGGATCCTCTGCACCGGTCCTCCCATCGATTGCCGGAGGCCCTACCCAACCGACGCGGGCGACTGTATTCCACTGAATGGAATACAGTCAATTGACCCGACTACGATTATTGTGTGGTCGTCACGGGACGCGGTGCTTGCCCGGGGTTCTCGACATGGGTCGGACATTATTCGTCCTCCAGAGCGGCGGCATGATCTGCGTGTCACATCGCGAAAAGGGGGGTGGGATGGGAAGGATGCGGCCGCCGGGGCAATGGGTGCGAGCGCGGAGCCGCTCGTCGTGCAAGGGGGCGTGGGAAGCAGCATCGCCCTTACCCTGACACACATCGGTCCTTTCAGACAAAAGGGCTGATAAGCTCGCCGTCACCATGGCCAAGGCCCTCGCCAGCGAGGGTCGGGGCGCGGCCTCGCCCGCCGCTTCCCGACCTGTCGAACGCGTCATCAGGGACGTCACCGCCCGGGGTGTCAGGATGCGGGTCCTGGTCGCCGGGGCCGGGAACGGCCCGGCGCTCCTCCTGGTCCACAGCTTCCTCGTGAGCCACCTGGAGTTCGACGACGTGATCGACGCGCTGGCCCAGCATTTCCACGTCATCGCCCCGGATCTCCCCGGGTTCGGCGAGAGCGAGAAGCCGAGCCCGGCCCGGTACACGTACGGCATCGAGACGTTCGCCGAGGCCATCGCCGACCTCATTGCCGCGTTCGGCGTCGGGCGGGCGCACCTCGTCGGCCACGCCATGGGCGCCGCCGTCGCGATCACGCTCGCGGCCGAGCACCCGGAGCTCGTGCAGCGGCTCGTCCTCGAGGACGCGCTCTGTTACCCGTTCCCGATGAGCTTCAAGATGAAGCTCCCGCTCCTTCCGGTGGTGGGCGGCATCGTCTTCAAGCAGCTGCACGGCCGCGGCACGTTCCGGTCGTACTTCCGCGACGACGTCTTCCGGGCGGACGCGGCGGTGCCGCTGTCGCGCGTCGACCGGCACTACGACCTCTTCAACGCCCCCTCGGCGCGCGAGAGCGCCCACGCGGTGCTGCGCGCCGTGCTCGACGCGCGCCCCGTGGTCGCGCGCCTCAGCCGGATCACGGCGCCGACCCTCGTCGTGTGGGGCCGCGACGACCGGATCTTCCCCGCCGCGAGCGCGCAGCGGCTCGCCCGCGAGATCTCCGGCGCGCGGCTCGAGATCATGGACGCCGGGCACTCGCCCCACGAGGAGCGGCCGGAGGAGTTCGTCGCGCTCGTCACGCAGTTCCTCGAAGGGAAGCGGTGATGGCGCGCCTCGCCCGGCTCGCGCTCTCGCCCGCGCGCGCCGCGGCGCGGGCGGCGGCGCGCGCGGGCCGCGCCCTCCTCGGCGACGACGCGGCGCGGCGCTTCCGGCAGGACCGGTCGGCCCTGCTCGGCCTCGCCATCGTCGCGCTGCTCGCGCTGTTCGCCGCGCTGGGGCCGCTCGTCATCGCCCGCGACCCGAACGAGAGCGACTTCAGCCTGGCCCGCGACGCCTTCGGCATGCCGCCGGGTCCGTCGGCCGCCCACTGGCTTGGGACGGACCCGCTCTTCCGCGACCTCTTCGCGCGCCTCGCGCACGGCGCGCGGCTCTCGCTCGCCATCGCGCTCTCGTCCACGGCGCTCGCCATCGGCCTCGGCGCGCTCGTCGGCGTGGCCGCGGGCATGGCCAGCGGCACGCGGCTCGGCGCCCTCGACGGCGCGCTCATGCGGCTCGTCGACGTGATCCTCGCGTTGCCTTACCTCCTGCTCGTGACCGCGATCGGCGTCGCCGTGGGCGGGGCCGGCGTGGGGACGATCCTGCTCGTGTTCGGCCTCACCGGGTGGACCGCCGCGGCGCGGGTCGTCCGGGCCAAGACGGTGGAGCTCGCCCAGCGCGACTTCGTGGCCGCCGCGCGCGCGCTCGGCGCCGGGCCGCTGCACCTCGTCCGGCGGCACGTCCTGCCGAACGTCGCCGGGGCGCTGCTCGCGCTCGCGATCCTCGGCGCCGGGCAGATGATCCTCGCCGAGGCGGCGCTCAGCTACCTGGGCGTCGGCGTGCAGCCGCCGACCGCGACCTGGGGCCGGATGCTGCACGAGGCGGAGCCCTACCTCGGGGCGAAGCCGCTGCTCGTCGCGGCCCCGGGCTTCGCCATCCTGCTCGCCGTGCTCGGCTTCCACCGCGTCGGTGAGGGGCTCCGCGACGCGCTCGACCCGGCCGGCGCCGAGCTCCCGCGCGGCCGGCGCCTGCCGGTCGATCTGCTCCTCGCCGGCGGGGCGCTGCTCCTCGTGGCGGGCGGCTCGCCCAGCCGCATGCGCCCGCCCCTCGGCGGCGGCGCCGCCGGCGGGGACGCGGCCGCCGGCGCGCCTGTCCGAGGCGGGACCTTGCGCCTCGCGACGACCACCAGCGTCCGCACGCTCGATCCTGCGATCGCGTACGACGAGCTCGCGGGCACGGTCGCGGAGCTCGTGTTCGCCCGCCTCGTCACGTGGGACCGGGACGGCCGGATCGCGCCGGAGCTCGCGCGCGCGATCGCGGTCGAGGGGGGCGGGCGGACGTACGTCTTCACGCTGCGCGAGGGCGTGCGGTTCCACGACGGCGCCGAGCTCCGCGCCGCGGACGTGAAGCGCTCGATCGAGCGGACGCTCCACCCGAGCACGCCGAGCCCGGGCGCGAGCCAGTACGACATGATCGAGGGCTTCGCCGAGTTCCACGGGGGCGCGTCGCCGCACCTCGCCGGCGTGCGGGTGCTCGGCGACCACGCCGTCGCCGTGGATCTGCGCGCGCCGGACGCGACCTTCCTGCCGCGGATGACGCTCGCGTTCATGGCGCCGGTGTGCCCCTCGTCCGGCGCGGCGGTGGACGCGGCGAGCCCGCCTGTGCCCTGCGGCGCGGGCCCGTTCCGCGTGGAGCGGTGGGACCAGGACGGCGGCCTGCGGCTCGTCCGGCACGAGGGCTACTTCCAGCCGGGCCGGCCGTACCTCGACGCGATCGAGTGGCAGACCGGCGTGCGCGCGACGACGCAGCGCTACAAGTTCGAGGAGGGCGAGCTCGACTACCTGCGCGATCTGACGGCGATCGACACGGCGGCCTACCGCGCCGACCCCGCGTGGGAGGGCCAGCGGCGCTGGGTGCCCCGGCACCGGACCAACGCCGTCTTCCTCAACACCGAGCTCGCGCCGTTCGACCAGCTGGCCGTGCGACGCGCCGTGGCGTTCGCGGTCGACCCCTCGGTGCTCGAGAAGGTGCGCCCCGATCTGGTCGCCCTCGATCGGGTGCTGCCGGCGTCGATCCCGGGCCCCCCGCGCGACGAGCCGATGCGGCGGCACGACCCCGCGCGCGCCCTCGCGGAGATGGCCGCGGCCGGCTATCCGTACGACCCGGCGACGGGCAAGGGCGGCTACCCGCGGCTCATCGACTACATCGCCGTCCCCGACACGATGGAGCAGGCGGTCGGCGAGATCTTCCAGCAGCAGCTCGCGAAGGTGGGCCTCCGCGTCCGCCTCCGGCTCGTCAGCTGGGCGACGTACCTCGCCGAGGCGTCGCGGCGCCGCGCGGTCCCCATGGGCTGGGCCGGGTGGCAGGCCGATTTCCCCGACCCGGCGAGCTTCTTCGAGCCGACGCTCTCCACGGCGGCCATCCGGGACGAGGGCTCGCAGAACTACGCCTTCTTCAGCCATGCGCCGTTCGACCGCGCGCTCGACGAGGCGCACGCGGAGCAGGACCACGCGCGGCGCCTCGCGCTCTACGCGCGCGCCGAGGCGATCGTCCGCGACCTCGCGCCGTGGGTGCCCACGCACACGCTGCGCTTGCTCGAGCTCTGGCAGCCCTACCTGCGCGGCTACGAGCGCTCCGCGGTGATCTCGCCGCGCTTCCACGACGTATGGCTCGACCCGGCCGCGCGCCTCGCGGGCGGCGGAGGGGCGCGAGCGGGCAGGCGCGCGCCGCTCGCGGGCAGGCGCGCGCCGCTCGCGGGCGCCGTGCTCCCGCGATGAGCTCCGCGCTCGCGCGCCTGCTCCGGCGCCTCGGGTGGGCGGCGATCGTGATCGCCGGGGTCACCGCCGTCTCGTTCGCGATCGCGTACCTGCTCCCGGGCGACGCGGCGCGCATGCTGGTCGGGCCGCAGGCCTCGGCCGCCGACATCGAGCGCGCGCGGGCGATCTACGCGCTGGATCGCCCGGTCCCCGTGCAGTTCGCGCGCTTCGTCCGCCGCCTCGTGCACCTCGGACCGGAGCGGGGCGGCGGCCCGGCCGCGCGGCCGGCGGAAGGCGGAGGGGCGCGCGAGGGCGCGCGCGGCGATCCCGAGCACCGGAGCTGCGCGGCGGGGCCGCTCGGCGTGCACCTCGATCTCGGCTACAGCTTCCACTACCGGAGGCCGGTCGTGGATCTGCTGGAGGCGAAGGTGCCGCGCACGGTGGAGCTCGCGCTGGCCGCCTTGTTGGTGCAGCTCCTGCTCGGCCTCTCGCTCGGGATCGTCGCGGCGGCGCGCCGCGGGACGGCGTGGGAGGACGCGGCGCTGGGCCTCACCCTGCTCGGCGCCAGCGCGCCCACCTTCGTGATCGGCCCCGCCCTGCAGTACGCGCTCGCGTACAAGCTCCGGCTCCTGCCCTATGACGGCTACGGCGTCACGGCGGCCGATCACCTGCGCTCCCTGGTCCTGCCGGCGCTGACGCTCGGCGTGTTCGGCAGCGCGCTCTACGCGCGCATGGTCCGCGAGGAGCTCCGGACGCTGCTCCGCCAGGACTTCATCCGGACCGCGCGCGCCAAGGGCGCCTCGCGCCTGCGCGCGCTCGTCGTCCACGCGCTGCGCAACGCGCTCCTGCCGCTCACCACGCTCGCCGCGCTCGACTTCGGCGCGCTGGCGGGCGGCGCGATCGTGACCGAGAAGCTCTTCCGGTGGCCCGGCGTCGGGAGCATGGCCGTCGAGGCGCTGCAGAACCGCGACGGTCCGCTGCTCGTCGGGACGGTGCTCTTCGCCGCGACCGTCGTCGTGCTCGCCACCGTGGCGCTCGATCTGGCGGCGGTGGCGCTCGATCCGAGGCTGAGGTCACGCGGGCGCTGAGCGGAGGAGCGGCCGTACGCGGGGACCGGCCGGCCTCGCGGCGCCCAGCATCGTCGCAGCGCAGGCGACGCGAGCGCGGTGGCCTGAGCGGACCCGCTCCGGTACGCTCACCGAGTCGGCTGGGCAGAGCACCGCCGTCCCGCGAGCGTCATGGCAATCCCGGATCCCACGGAAGACATCGACCTGACGCTCCGCCATGTCTCACGTCAGTTCCCGGAGCAGTTCGCGCGCGCGCTGCTCCCGCCCGGCAGCGCGATCACCGCGGCGCGATGGCCCGACACCCAGGTGACCTCGCGCCAGCGCCGGCTCGATCGGGCGATCGAGGTCATCGTCGGCTGTGAAACACGGCTGTTCCACGTCGAGTGGCAGCTCACGATGACCGCGGACATGCCGTTCCGTGTCTTCGAGTACCACATGCTGATGGCGCTGGCGCTCGCCGCCGAGACGCCGGCGGGCGCGCCGGTGCCGCGCATCGACAGCGTGCTGGTGCTGCTCTCCGGCCGCGAGGAGCCGTGGCCGGAGGAGGGCGAGTACCGGACCTCGTCGCCGGGCGCGGGCTTCTCCGGGGCTCATTTCCGGATCGACGCCGTCTACCAGCGGACGGTGGCCGAGCTCGCCGCGCGGGGACCTTTATGGATGATCTTCGCCCCGCTGGCGCGGGACGCCGACCCGGCGCAGATGAAGCGAGTGCTGGACGAGCTGCGCGCCAGCACGACACCGCGGGAGTTCGAGGAGCTGGCCGTCGCGCTGACCGTGTTCGCCGACGCCGACAGGCGGGAACGAGGTCTGCGCGAGGTCATCGTCACGATGTTGAGCGAGGAGATCATCATGGAGAGCTGGGTCTTCAAGCAGGGCGTCGAGAAGGGCATCGAGAAGGGCATCGAGAAGGGCATCGAGAAGGGCATCGAGAAGGGCATCGAGAAGGGGGTCGAACCGCTGGCGCGCCTCTTCGAGCGCAAGCTCGGGCGCAAGATCGACGCGAGCGAGCGCGCGGCGCTCATCGAGCGGCTCGATCGGCTGGGTCCGGATCGGCTGCTCGACGTGGGCCTCGAGCTGTCCCCTGAGGCGCTCGGCGCCTGGCTCTCCGATCCGGCATCTACCTGAACCAGAGTCCGCCGTAACTCCCGCGTCACGGACGGACCACGCGATGAGCGCAGACGACCGCCGCGCCGAGCGCGGCGAGGCCCTGCGCGATCAGGGCATGCCGGCGAGCGCGCGGCACTCGGCGCCGAGCGGGGAGTCGGGAGCGGAGAGCTCGGCGCACTTGCGGAACGACGCCTGTCCCCCGCGCCCGGCAGACTGCTCCGCGGCGCCGCGGAGGTGCCATGCGCTGGCGCTTCCCGGGGACGCCGCCGTGAGCTGCTGCGCGAGCTGCACCGCCTTGCCGGACTGCCCCGCCTCCAGCGCGCGCATCACGCGCACCGTGAGGGACCCGCCCTCCTCGGCCGGAGCGGCGGGAGCGGACGCCGGCGGCGCGGCGTGGGGCTGCTCCCGCGGCGGCGCGGCAGGCTGCCCAGCGGGCCCCGGGGCGCCCGGCTGCGCCGCCGGGACAAGCGGTGCGGGAGGGCTCTTCTCGGAGGGCGCACCGGCCTTCTCCGCTGCCGGGGACGCCGGGGCCGCCGCCGGGGGATCGGCCGGGCTGGAAGGCACGGGCGCCGCCGTACTCACCGGCTCTTCGTGCGCCGCGCCGGGAGCTTGCTCCGCGGCGGCGGCTTCGGTGTGGGCCTCCGAGGGCACCTCGATCGAGGGGGGAGGCGCGGGGCGCCGCATGCGGCTGAGCAGCCAGATGCCCGCGCCGCCGATCGCGAGCGCTGTGACCACGCCGGCCACGATCCGCGCGACGCGAGCCCGGCGCGCCTCCTGGCGAGGCCTCCAGAGCGTGGCTTCGACGGCACCAGCCGTCGTGTCGATGTCCTCGGCAGCCGCGGAGGGCTCCTGCGCCGCGAACTTCCCCGGCGCGTCCCCCGCGCCCAGGAAGAAGCGCTCGCTCTCGCTGAGAGGTCCGGCCTCTATCGGGGGCGCATCCTCGGACGACGCGGCGTCGTCGGATGGCGCCGCCTCCTCGGGCGACACGTCCGCCGGCGACGCCGCGCCTTCGGGCGCCGCCGCCCGCCTCGAAGCCAGCGCCGCGCCGGCAGGCGCCGTATCCGGCAGCGCCGCGCCCGCCTCGGCGCGGCCCCCCGCGCCCGCCTCGACGCGGCCCCCCGCGCCCGCCTCGGCGCGGCCCCCCGCGCCCGCCTCGGCGCGGCCCCCCGCGCCTGCCTCGGCGCGGGCCGCCTCGCCGGCCCGCGGCTCCTCGGCGCGCAGCGCCGGCCCTCGCGGCGCGCCGCGGGGGATCACGACGGCCGGCGGCGCGTCGCTCGACGGGCGGGGTCGCAGCGTGGGCGTCGAGTTCGGCGCGGCGCGCTCCTCGGCGGCAGGCGGCGCGCCGCCCGGCTCCGCCGCGGGACCGGGCGGCGGCCCCGCGAGCGCCTCGGGCGTCCTGGACCGACCGCGCGGCTCGGGAGGAGCGCTCGGGGCCGTGGGCCTCTCGCTGCCCGTGGCGCGCTGCCGCTGGGCGAAGCTGCGCGGCGTCACCAGCGGTCGGGTGAGCGGCGCCTCATCGAGGCCGCCGATCGCGTCCCTGTCGTCCCTCTCCCGCGCGCGCGCGGCATGGTCGCGCCCGCGCGCCGAGCGGGCGGCGTCGGCGGCCGGCGCGGCGCTCCGCGGAGGCTCGGAAGGCACACGCGAAGGCTCCCCGCCGCGCGGCGGCTCCGCCGCGCGCGCCGCGGCGCTCGCGGAGGCCGTGCGGCTCACCGGCCCGTTCACGGCGCTCCGGGCGGTCACGGGCTTCGCGGCGGCCTCCGCCTCGACGTCCCCCGCCTGGGCGAGCACCTCGTGGCCGGGCCGAGAGCGCGGGAGCATCGCCGGAGAGACCCGGGTCGAGAGCGGCGCCGGGACCACGGCGGCGTCCTCGAGATCGTCGACGCTCCCCTGCCCTGCGCTCCCTTCGGGGTAGTTGGAGCGCCGCCCTCCCGCCGGCGAGGAGAGCGGCGAGAAGTCGTCCTGGAAGGCCGCCTCCGGCTCGCTCGGCACGACGTCGTCCGGCGGGAGCGCGGCGGCGGGGATCAGCAGGCCCTCGAAGTACAGCTTCGAGATGGTGGACAGCGTCGACAGGTCCTCGAACGGAGACGCGTCGACCACCTGCATCAGCGTCCGCTTGCCGTCGAACAGGCGCAAGATCCCGTTCAGCTCGTCCGGGATCTCGTTCAGCCGCTCCAGGAGCTCCTCGCTGTCCACCTCGAAGACCGTGGAGAGCGACGGCAGCGCCTCGAGGAGCCGCCCCCACTCGTCGACCCGGCGCATGCCCTCCATCAGGAGGCCCTGGGTCGACGTCTCGATCACGTCGGGGTTGTCGACCTTGCAGAACTCGACCTCGAACGTCCCCTCGTTCCAGAGGAGCGCGCGGTACACCGCCTCCTCGCCGCAGAGCCGACCGAGCGTCGCGTCGACGACCTTGCCCTCGCGGAAGTAGACCTGCGCCTCGTTGTCCCCGTGCGACAGGTGGACGATCCCGCTCTTCCGGCTGACCTCGAACGTCTGCAGGAGATCGACGACGTTCATGTCGAGGATCGACCCGGAGAACCTGGTCCGACCGGTGGTCGCGAAGTGCCGGGTCGTGATCCCCTCCCGCGTCCGCCGCGCGAGGAGCAGCGTCACCCGCGCGATGAGCTCGCGCACGAAGATCGGCTTCGTCAGGTAGTCCTCGACGCCGAGCTCGAGCCCGCGGATCTTGTCCTCGATCGACCGCTGGCTCGTCAGGAAGACCACGGGGATCGAGGCCCAGTCGGCGTGCTCCTTCATCTTGCGGACGAGCGCGTAGCCGTCGACGTGCGGCAGGCGGGTGTCGCTGAGGACGAGGTCCGGCGTGGAGACCTCGAGCTTCGCGAGGGCGTCCGCTCCGTCCTTCGCGGTGGTCACGCTGTAACCGGCCTTCTTCAGGCTGACCTCGAGGACCCGAACGCTGCGTGGATCCGCGTCGACCAGGAGGAGCTGTTGCTTGGCCACTAGAGGTTTCCGCCCTCGCGAAGGATGGCGAGCCCGAGCGGACGCTGTCAAGCGCTCCGCCCGGCGCGTCACCGCTGCCGTCGACCGCGTGTCCGCGGCCGCGGGCCCGGCGGATCGACGGGGCCATCGTGCGCACAGGACGCCGGCGAAGGCCAGGTTTCGTCGCGCGCGGCCCGCCCGGTCAGCGATCCCAGGGATCGATGATATCGCCGCCCGACGACGGCTTCGCCGCGGGCGCGGCGGTCGCCGTCGGCCGGGCCGTCGCGGTGGGCACCGGCGGCCGCGCGGGGCTCATGACGGGCGTCCCCTGGACGCGAGGCGGTTCCTGCGCGAGCGGCGCGGCCGCCGCGCTCGGGGCCGCGGCCGCGGGCGGCGGCTCGTCGGGCGCCGCGGCGGTCGCCTTGGTCGACTCGGTCACCCTGCTCGCCTCGGCCGCCTCGGTGGCTCCGGGGGCGGCGCCGTCGGGCGGCGCCTCGCTCGCCGCGGCGCGCAGGGCGCGGACGCCGAGGGCGATGGCGATGGGCACCACGATCGCCGCGAGCGCGATCGCGACGCGCGCCCTCATCGAGAGGGGATCGGCCGGCTCGTCCGGGACCTGGACCGGGCCGAGCATCTCGTCGCGCTCGCGCAGCTTCAGCGGCTCGCGGCGAGGGTCGTCCTGGAGCATGACCGCCGCGGCGCGGCCCGGCGCCTCGATCGCGAGCTCGATGGCCGTGGCGAGGTCCGCCATGGAGGCGAAGCGCTCCTCGGGGTTCTTCGCGAGGCAGCGCATGACGATCGGGCCGAAGGCCCCGAGCGTGGAGGAGTCCGGCATCACCTGCTCGAGCGGCTCCGGTGACATGTACATGTGCTTGGTCAGCACGCCCATGTACGTGTCCGCCTCGAAGGGGACGCGCCCCGCGAAGCACTCGTACATGAGGACGCCGAGCGCGTAGATGTCCGCGCGCGCGTCGATGCGCTTCCCCTCGGCCTGCTCCGGGCTCATGTAGTGCGGCGTCCCGAACACCATCCCGAGGCGGGTGAGCCGCTTGCCGCCGGCGACCTTCGCGACGCCGAAGTCGAGCAGCTTGACGAACTCCTGGTCGCCGTTGCGGACGAGGTACACGTTGTCGGGCTTGAGGTCGCGGTGGATGACGCCCGCGGCGTGCGCGGCCCCGAGCGCCGCGGCGCACTGGAGCATGATCTGCCCGACGCGCTGGGCCGGCAGCGTCTTCTCGGTGCGCAGCAGCGACGCGAGGGAGGTCCCGGTGAGGAACTCCATGACGAAGAAGGGCAGCTCCGGCTTCCCCGGCTCGACCTCGATCGCGCCGAAGTCGCTCACCGCGACGATGTTCGGGTGGCCGATGGCGGCGGCCGCCTTGGCTTCCTGGATGAACCGGGCGACGAGCTCGGCGTCCTGCGCGATGTCGCGCCGGAGCACCTTCAGGGCGAAGAGGCGGCCGAGCGACTTGTGTCGCACCTCGTACACCGTCCCCATGCCCCCTTCGCCCACGACCGCCTGCACCTCGTAGCGCCCCTCGATCGTGCGCCCGAGCAGCGGATCGGCGGCCGGGTTCCAGTCCGGCGCGTCGGCGAGCGGATCGCCGTCGAACGGGCAGAACCTCGAGTCGCCGGAGAAGGTCAGCTTGCAGGTCGGGCACCGCCGCGCGCTCGGGACGTGCTTCACCTTACCCCGGCGCGCCGGGAACATGTCGCCGTGCGGAAGCGGCGCATCGCTCCGCCGTCCCGGCGCGTCGCTCCGCCGTCCCGGCGCGTCGCTCCGCGCTCCCGGCGCATCGCTCCGCGCTCCCGGCGCATCGCTCCGCGCTCCCGGCGCATCGCTCCGCGCTCCCGGCGCATCGCTCCGCGCTCCCGGCGCATCGCTCCGCGCTCCCGGCGCATCGCTCCGCGGGGGCTCGTCGCCCTGCGCCGGCGGCGCCGGGATCGACCCCTCCCCGTGGGACCGTATGAGCTCGTCCCGACGAAACAGCTCAGCGGTCTCGGACTCGCCGGTGTTCATCTCGGGCTGAGCATCCCCGGCCATGCGGAGCGTTGCTGGCACCCCAGCGAGTCTAGCCGAAAGCGCGCGCGGTGGTCTGGATCAGATGGCAACAGATGTCGGGCGGCGTGGGCGGCTCCCCCGGGGTCGCCGGGCGCGGCGGGCGGAATGCGCGGGGGAGGCTCAGATCTCCTCGAGGATCTTCGCCTTGCGGGCCTGGAACTCCTCGTCCGTGATGAGGCCCTTGTTCTTCAGGTCCGCGAGGCGCTCCAGGCGCTGCTCGATCGACGGCCCCGCGGCCTGCGCGGCCTGCGGCTGCGGCGCCCCCGGGTAGCCCTGCGGCGCCCCCGGGTAGCCTTGCGGCGCCCCCGGGTACCCCTGCGGCGGCGCGCCGGGGTAGGCGCCCGGCTGCTGCATGTGCGGCGGCACGAACTGGGGCTGGCCGTGGCCCGCGAGCGCGGGGTTCATCCCCTGCGCCAGGCCGGCGCCGATCGCCACCTGGGCGCCCAGCGCCGCGACACCGCCGCCGTCGCCCCCCTTCGCCATGCCCTCCCCGGCGCCCATCATCGCCTGGCCGGCGGCGTAGTTCTGCCAGTTGCCCGCCAGCTGCTGCACGTACCGCGCGTCCTGCTGGAACCGCTGATCGAGCTCGAACTGCTTCGCCCGGGCGGTGTCCTGCGCGACGCCGATGCCCCGGCGCGCCTCGCCGCGCGCCTTGTTCGCGTCGCGGAGCAGCTTCTGGTCCTCGGCCGAGAAGTTGATGTTGAAGTTGCCGATCTCGAGGATCTTACAGCCGATCTCCTCGAGGTTCGGCGCGGACTGCACGATGCGGGCGCCGAGCTCCATGCTCATGCCGCCGAGGTTGAGCAGGCTCTTCTGTTGCTGCGCGCAGACCTGGCCGATCACGGTCTTCACGCTCATGAAGAACTTGCCCTTGATCCAGCTCAGGATGACGTCGTTGTCGCCGCTGCCGCCGCACTGGCCGTGGTAGCCGACGACGAACCGCACCGGGTCGACCACGACCAGCGAGAACTCACCGAAGATGCGCGGCGTCACGAACTCGTAGAGGATCGGGTCCTCCATCGACTCGAGCGGCCCGCCGAACGGCACGCCGCGGACCGGCTGCGTCTTCACGAAGAAGATCTCGGCGATGAACACGTCCCCGCCCGTGAGCTTGTTCACGAGGTTGTTCAGGAAGGGGATGTTCTGCGTCTGCAGGGTGTGGCGGCCCGTCGGCAAGAAGCCCACGTACCGGCCGTCCTTGAAGAAGAGCGCGCACTCGTCGCTGTCGACCGTGAGCTGCGACCAGAAGGGGATGTTCTGGTCCCGGTGCTTGTAGACGATGAGATGCTTCGCCGCGTCCGGGCGCGCGATCATCATCTCGCGGACGCCGTTCTTCACGAAATCGAAAATCCCCATGTCGCGCTCCTCTGCGTGTGCTGGATGAGACGAACGTGCCGGCGCCCTGCCCCCCGACGTCGGGCTCGTTTCGTCAGCAGGCGCGCGCTCTCCTTCGATCCTGTGCTGTCCGTTCTCCGTTGACGATCGCCGCGCCTTTCGGGCACACAGCGGCCTCAGGATAATCCGCAGATCGCTGGGCAGCAACGCCCGCCTGGGAGAACCGCATGCCCGTCGCTTCGCCCGCGCCACGACCGCCCTCGAGCTCCGCCGCCGCGCGGCGCGGGGCCGCGCCGCGGAGGGCGCTTCCATGATCCCGCCGATCGACGTCGGCGCCCTCTCGGCGCCCGCGCAGAAGATGGCTCAGCCGACGGCGCCGCAGAAGCTCCGCGAGATGGCGGCGCGCGGCATCGCGCCCGGGCTCAAGCCCGGCGAGGTGGTGACGCTGCTCGTGCTGCTCGCGTCGCGCGAGGACGAGCCGGCCCGCGAGACCGCCGACAAGACGCTCGCGGCGCTCCCCGAGCCGCTCCTCCAGGGCGCGCTCGGCGGCGACCTGCCGTCGCTGGTCATCGACCGGCTCGCCCGCCTCTACGCGGACCGCCTCCCGGTCATCGAGCGGCTCCTCGGCCTGCCGGGCATGGCCGGCGACACGCTCGAGGAGCTCGCGCGCGGCGGGAGCGAGGCCGTGACGGAGCTCATCGCGGTCAACGAGGAGCGGCTCCTCAAGAACCCGCGCGTCATCGAGAAGCTCTACCTCAACAAACACACGCGCATGTCGACGGCCGACCGCCTCGTCGACCTCGCCGCCCGCAACGGCGTCGAGCTCACGGGCATCCCCGCGTGGCGCGAGGTCAGCGTCGCGATCAAGGACGAGCTCATCGTCGAGCCGACGCCGGAGCCGACCCCGGACGACGTGCTGTTCAACGAGACGCAGGCGCTCGCGGAGTCCCTCGAGGCCGATCACGCCGTGGACACCCACGTCGAGGACGAGGAGGGGCAGGAGAAGATCAAGGATCTCTACGTGCCGCTCTACAAGCGGCTCGCCGACATGACCATCTCGCAGCGGATCCGCCGCGCGATGCTCGGCTCGCGCGAGGAGCGGATGCTGCTCGTGCGCGACTCGAACCGCCTCGTGGCCAGCGCCGCCGTGCGCAGCCCGCAGATGCAGGAGGAGGAGGTCGTCCTCATCAGCCGCAACCGGAACATGTCGGACGAGGTGCTGCGGATCATCTCCACCACGCCGGAGTGGCTGAAGAGCTACACGGTGAAGAAGCACCTCGTGGAGAACCCGCGGACGCCGGTGCTGGTCGCGACGCGGCTCGTCCAGCACCTGCGCGAGTCGGACCTCCGGAACATCGCGAAGAGCAAGAACGTCACCTCGCCGGTGAAGGACGCCGCGCGGCGGCACCTGGAGCGGCGCAAGACCTGAGCGGGCGACCGGGCGCTCCCCTGCCCGCCCGGCGGCGCCGCCACCTCCTCCGGGCGCGAGCCCCCTTCCCGGCCGGACCTCGCCCCCGCTAGCCTGCGCCCACGATGAGCGACCTGGTCCGCTTCGGCGTCGCGATGGAGCGAGCGTTGCTCGCCGAGTTCGATCGGCGCATCACCGCGCAGGGCTACGAGAACCGCTCGGAGGCGCTGCGGGATCTCGTGCGCGCGGATCTGACGCGGGCCGCCTGGGACGAGGGGGCGGAGGTGGCGGCGACGATGACCGTCGTCTACGCCCCCGAGGTGCGGGAGCTCGTGCTGCGGATCTCCGAGCTGGAGGCCCAGCACGCGGGCGCGGTGATCTCCAGCCTGCTGATCCGCCTCGACGAGGGGCGGCTCTTGCAGGTGATGGCGCTGAAGGGCCGCGGCGCCGAGCTGTCCGCGCTCGCGGGGCAGCTCGCCGGGGCCAAGGGGGTGCTGTCGTGCGCGCTCACCCCCGCGGCGGCGCTCTCGGGCGCGGCGCCCGAGGGGGCGCGCCGGCCGAGGGGCTGACGCGGGGGGCGCCCGCCGTCACTTGGGGAGCATCATCACCGTGCCGGCGCCCTCGTTCGCCCAGTACACGTGGCCGGCATCGACCGCGATGCCGCTCGGGGCGTCCTGCTCGGAAGCGAGCACCGTGGCCTCGCCGCCCGCGATCGGCACCGTCATCACCGCGCCGTTCACCGAGCCCGTGGCGCCGACGTTCGTCCAGTAGACGTGCTCGCGGTCCACGGCGAGGGACCAGGGATGGTCCTGACCGGACGCGAGCTCGACCGGCTCGCCGCCGCCGATCGGCACCTTCATGACGGTGCCGCCGTCGTTGGTCGTCCAGTAGACGTTCTGCTCGTCCACCGCGATGGCCCTCGGGTTGTCCTGCCCCGTGGCCAGGTCGCGGTACGTCTCGTCGATGAAGGACCAGGTCTCGATCGAGCCGCCCTCCGCGTTCGCCCAGTAGACGCTCTGGCCTTTCACCGCGACGCTGCTCGGCTCGCCCGAGGCTTGCCAGACGTGGATCACCAGGGGCTGCTGGGTGAGCGCATGGACCTCGTTGGACCCGCCGTTCGTCCAGTAGATGTCTCCGCCCGCGACCGCGATGCCCACGGGACCGTCCCGCTCCCCGACGACCGCGCCGGGCTTGTCGCTGCCGTCGAGCGACACCTTCATGATGCTGCCCTCCTTCGGCCGGTTGCCCGCGTAGTTCGTCCAGTAGACCCAGCTCGCGTCGATCGCGATCCCGACCGGCTCGTCGAGCCCATCCTGGAGCGGCGGGGGCGTGGTGTCGCTGCCGTCGAGCGGCGCCCGGATCACGGAGCCGTCCTTCATCCCCGGGGTGCCGCGGTTGACGACGTAGACGTGCGTCGCGTCCACCGCGATGCCGAGCGGCCCGTTCAGGTGCTCGGCCAGCACGACGGGGCCGCACACGCCGTCCGGGCACGCGCCGCCCGCGCCGCCCGCGCCGCCCAGCCCACCCGCGCCGCCTTGGCCGCCGGAGCCCCCCTGGCCGTTCGAGCCGCCCCGGCCGCCCGATCCGCCGGATCCCTCGTCCCGCACGAACTGAAGCTCGTTCACCCCGGAGAGCGCGTTGCACCCTGACAGCGCTCCGAGGCCCACCGCGAGGAGAGCCAGGGTGCGTCGCGCCGCCGGGTGCAGCGCCGTTCGCTCGTGCATGAAGACCTCGCCTCCACGCTACGCGTCCTCGCCTGGGCTGTCAGCCGCCTTCGCTGTCGTACCGGGGAGCGCGCATGCAGGGCGCGGACACACCCCTGGCTCGCCTCATTTGCGCACCTTCATGATCGTGCCGTCCTCTTTCGCCAAGCCTTCGTTCGCCCAGTAGACGTGCTCTTCGTCCACCGCGATGCCGGTCGGGGCGTCCTGCGAGGCGGCGAGCACGACGGGCTCGCCGCCGGATTTCGGCACCTTCATCACCGAGCCGTTCATGGCGCCGGCTTCACCGAAGTTGGTCCAGTAGACATGCGCTTCATCCACGGCGATGAAGAAGGGGTGGTCCTGCCCCGAGGCGAGCTGCTCGGCCGGCCCGCCGCCGATCGGCGCCTTCATCACGGTGCCGCCGCCGGTCATCCCGTCGTTGTTCGTCCAGTAGACGTTCTGGTCGTCCACCGCGACGCTGTTCGGACCCTCTTGTCCGACGGCGATGTCGAACGCCTCGGCGCTGCCGCGGTTCTTGTACCGGACCGAGCCGCCGCCGCTGTTCGCCCAGTAGACGTTGGTCGCATCCATCGCGACCCCGCCCGGGCTGCCGCCTGCCGCCTGCACGACGCCGCCCGCCGATCGGAGCTCGTCGCCCTCGCGGTTCACCCAGTAGACGTCGTCGCCGAAGACGGCGATGCCGACCGGGCCGTGTTGCTGCGTGGCGATCGGGGGCGGCTTCTCGCCGCCGTCGAGCGACACCTTCATGACGGTCCCCGCCGCCGGCCTGCCGCCCGCGTAGTTCGTCCAGTAGACCCAGCTCGAGTCCGCGGCGATCCTGGCCGGCGCGTCGAGCCCGTCGAGGAGCGGCCGCGGATGTGGATCGCTGCCGTCGAGCGGCACCCTGATCACGGAGCCGTTCGGCGCGTTCGGGTCGCCGTCGCCCTGGATGGCGCAGTAGATGTGCGTCGCGTCCACCGCGATGCCGAGCGGCCGGATCTGCCCGTAAGCCATGGTCACGGGGGCACAGCCGTCGCCCGGACAGGCGCTGCCGGCGCCTCCAGCGCCGCCCGCTCCGCCCTGGCCGCCTTCGCCACCCGCGCCGCCCTGGCCGCCTTCGCCACCCGCGCCGCCCCGGCCGCCGGATCCCTCGTCGTGTGCGAAGTGGAGCTCGTTCACCCCGGAGAGCGCGTTGCAGCCCGACAGCGCCCAGAGGCCCACCGCGAGGAGAGCCAGGGTGGGTCGCGCCGGCAGGTGCCGCGCCGTTCGCTCGTGCATGAAGCCCTCGCCTGACCGTCCAGGCTACGCGTCGTCGCCGGGCGTGTCAGCCACCTTCACGGTCGTCTTCGGCGGATCGACGATGAACGTCACGAGGCGCTCCTTTGCCTCGAACTCCTGCCGGTAGATGACCGCCGAGCGCTTGTACTTGAACGGGCCGATCCGGACGCGGTGCCAGAGGCCGCGCCCCTTGACGTACGCGGGCTCGACGTACGCCTTGTGCCCGCGGCGCCGCAGGGCGGCCGCGAAGCCCTCGGCGTCGGCGGGTTCCTTGAACGAGCTCACCTGGAGCTGGTAGCCGCCCGGCCCGCCGCGCTCGATCTCCGGCCCCTCCTCGCGCGCGACGTGGCGGGCCATCGCCGTGAGCGTGTCGTTCGGCGCGACCTCGCCGCCCGCGGGCTCGAGCACGTGCTGCGCCGGCAGCGGGACCACCGGGAGCCGGTCCGCCGCGGCCGGCGGGCCCACCTCGGCGCCGGGCGGCTGCTGGTCGGCGGCGGCGGCCTTCGCGGCCTTCGGGTCGCGCACGGCCTCGAGCGCGGTCGTCGGGTGCTCCGCGTCGGACAACATGGCAGGGAAGGTCACGTCCTGCCCGATCGTGGCGGGGCGCGGGGCCGCCTTCACGCCGGCCGGATGGGCGCGCGCGACCAGATCCCCGAGCGGATCGGCGTCGACCGGCTTCTCGCGCGCCGGGGCGCGCAGCAGCGCCACCGCCGCGAACACGATGCACGCCCCGCCCAGCGAGGCCAGCACCAGCGCGCCGGCGCGCGACGGGCGAGCCCCGGGATCCTCCTCCTGGATCTCCTCGAGATTGCGCACCGCCCCGGTGTCCATGCTCTCGCCTTTGCTGCGCCTCATGCTTCCTCCACAACCCCTCTATCCCGCCCGGTCAAAGCACGACAACTTTCTCGTCGCACTTTATCCTACATGCACCGGGGGGATCTGGGCGCCGCCGGGGCACGCGCCGTGACCGGCGAGCGCCCGCGCGTCGGCTCGGGCCGGTCAGCCTCGCATGCGCGGCGCGCCCGGGGAAAATTCCTGGCGGCGGGTCGGCGCCCGGCGTTCTCCGGCGCCTCGACGCGCCGTTACAGGAGCGTCAGTTGCACGAGTACCCCGAGGCGGAGCAGCCCGTCTCGTGATCGCGCCAGCGGCTGTACCAGGCGCCATACGATGCGGAGCAGTCGTGGTTTCGGCTGGCGATACGGCAGTTCCTGTACTGCCTCTCGCACGTGTCGAACCAGTTGTGAAAGCAGTGCCAGGGAAACGACTCGTAGCAGCAGCTGCAGAAGGAGGTCCCGCAGCTCTCGCCAGAGTCGTACCAGGGCGTGCATTCCTCCCACGAGCCGGGCGTGCAGCTCGCCTGCGGCTCCGCGTCCGGGAACGCGCTCTCCGGCCCTTCCGCGCTGCGCGGCTCCTCGCTCTCCTGCGAGGCAGAGGTGATCTCCGGATCCTCGTCCAGCTCGCTCGACCCGCCCGTTCCACCGCAGCCCGCGACGAGCGCGGCGGCGAGGCAGAGCGCGGGATACCGGATGGAGCGGATGAATGTGCCCTGACGCATGGTGATGATCTCCTGTGCACGAAGTGTCGATGAGAAGCTCGGCAGGCTGATCCCGCCGGGCACCGCGCACCGCGCACCGCGCACCGCGCACCGTGCGGCGCTGGGAGAACGTCTGCGCTCGCAGGCGCGCGACGGCAGCCCGCGTGCCCGATGCAGGGCGCGGCGCGGCTCGCGTGTGCCTCTCGGGCTTCTCCACTTCGTACGCCGCGTCCCGCCGCGCCCTGACAGCCCACCGCGTTTTTCTGAGCGCCCGCCGCGCGCCTTGCCTTCCGGCTGGCGCGCGTGGCCACGGCGCGCCGCCGGGCCTCCGCTGCCCCGAGGCGCTATGACTGCGCCCCATGAAGGATCCCGGCCACCGCGGCAGCACGGCCGCGCTCGCGCTGGCGGCGCTCGGGGTCGTGTTCGGCGACATCGGCACGAGCCCGCTCTACGCGCTCAAGGAGTGCGTGAGCGGGGCGCACGGCGTCCCGCCCACGCCCGAGAACGTGCTCGGCCTGCTCTCGCTGATCTTCTGGTCGCTCACGATGGTGGTCACGGTCAAATACGTCACCTTCATCCTGCGCGCGGACAACGAGGGCGAGGGCGGCATCCTCGCGCTGCTCGCGCTCGTCCCCGCGAGGCTGCGCGGCAAGGGGGCCGAGGGCGTCGGGCGGATCGCCGCGCTCGTGCTGCTCGGCGCCGCGCTCCTCTACGGCGACGGGATCATCACGCCCGCCATCTCGGTGCTGAGCGCGATGGAGGGCCTCTCGGTGGCCACGACGGCGCTCACGCCGGCCATCGTCCCGCTCACCTGCGCGATCCTCGTCGGGCTCTTCAGCGCGCAGCGCTTCGGGACGGCGCGCGTCGGCAGGGTCTTCGGGCCGATCATGGTGCTCTGGTTCGCGGCGCTCGCGGCGCTCGGCCTCGTGTACATCGCCGAGAACCCCGCGGTGCTCGGCGCGCTGAACCCGCTCCACGCCGCCCGCTTCTTCGGCGCGCACGGCCTCCACGGCTTCGCGATCCTCGGCTCGGTGGTCCTCGTCATCACGGGCGGCGAGGCGCTCTACGCGGACATGGGCCACTTCGGGCGCGCCCCGATCCGGCGCGCGTGGTTCGGGCTCGCGATGCCCGCGCTCGTGCTCAACTACTTCGGGCAGGGCGCGCTGCTCCTGCGCTCGCCCGAGGCCGCGGAGAACCCCTTCTTCGCCATGGTGCCGCGGGGCGCGCCCACCTACGCGCTCGTCGCGCTCGCCACCATGGCCACCGTGATCGCGTCGCAGGCGCTGATCTCCGGCGCCTACTCGCTCACGCACCAGGCCATCCAGCTCGGGTACCTGCCGCGGGTGGAGGTGCGCCACACCTCGAGCGAGGCGGAGGGGCAGATCTACGTCCCCTCGGTGAACTGGGCCCTCGCCGCCGGCTGCGTCGCGCTCGTGCTGGTGTTCGGCCAGTCGAGCCGCCTGGCCGCGGCGTACGGCATCGCGGTGACCGGCACGATGGGCATCACGTCGATCGTCTACTTCGTCGTGATGCGCGCCGCGTGGGGCGCCCCGCTCTGGAAGGCGCTCGCGCTCCTGCTCCTCTTCCTGTCGTTCGATCTCTCGTTCTTCGGCGCCAACCTGCTCAAGGTCCTCGACGGCGGGTACGTGCCGCTCGTCATCGCGGCCGTCCTGTTCACGCTGATGGTGGTCTGGAAGCGAGGCCGCGCGCTCCTCGTCGAGCGCTTCACGCGGGCCGCCCCCTCCGTCGAGGGCTTCGCGCGCGGGCTCGACGCGCGGTGCCGCGCGCGCGTCCCGGGCACGGCGGTGTTCCTGAGCTCGCGCGCGGGCAAGACGCCGTACATCCTCGCGCACCACCTCAAGCACAACAAGGCGCTGCACGAGACGGTCGTCCTCTTGACCGTGTTCACGGAGCACGTGCCGCGGGTCGCGGAGAAGGATCGCCTCGACCTGACGAGCCTCGACGAGGGGGTCCACCGGCTCATCGTCCGCTCGGGGTTCATGCAGTCGACCGACGTGCCGTCGCTCCTGCGGCGGGCCGCGGCGAAGCACGGGCTGCCCATCGACTTCGCGGACGTGACGTACTACCTCGGCCGCGAGACGATCCTCGCGACCGACCGCGGCCGCATGGGCGCGCTCGCGGAGACGATCTTCGCGGTGATGGCGCGGAACGCCGGGGCGGTGCCCGGCTACTTCAACCTCCCCCCGGAGCGCGTGGTGGAGCTCGGGGTGCAGGTCGATCTGTAGCGGCGCGCCGCCGCCGGCCGTGCGACGACGCGACGATCCCGCTCACGCGCGCGGGTCCGAGGCGCTAAGACTGCGCCGTCATGAACACCCAGCCTCCGGGGCGCGCCCTCGCTGCGCTCGGCCTGCTGCTGCTCGGCTGCGGCGCCGAGCCGCGGACCCTCACGATCGAGGTGGTGCCGGGGCACGAGGCGGCCGCCTTCCAGGAAGATCCGCCGGTCGCCCGGATCGAGGTGACCGCGGAGGCGGTCGAGGGGGACGTCGCCGTGAGCGCGTCGGCGGCGCCGGGCGGGTCGCTCGACTTCGGCGAGATCCCGGCGGACCGGGCGTACACCTTCGAGGTGCGCGGCGTCGATGCGGGCGGGGCGGCCGTGGTGCGCGGGCGCTCCGCGTCGGGCATCTACCTCGCCGCGGTGACGGGCGAGGTGCTGCCCCTGTTCGCCCAGCGCACGGGGCGGTGGGCGCGGCCGCCGGGCGAGCTCGCCGCGTCGCGCGTCGGGGCGCCCGGCCTGGCGCTCGCGGAGCGCTTCGTGGCGCTCACCGGCGGCGCCGCGGCCGGCGACGTGGACCCGGCGCGGCTCGACGCGTACGACCTCGCGGCGTGGGGCGCGAGCGCGTCCGGCGGCGCGCTCCCGCGGGCGGCGCGGTCGCTCGTCGTGCGCGGGGACGTGGTGCTCGCCCTCGACGACGAGGGCGCGACGTGGGCGGACGTGGCGACGGGAGAGACGGCCGAGGCGCCGCTGCCCGACGGGCTGAGCTCGTTCGCGGAGGTGGCCGGCGGCCGGACGGTCGAGGCGACGGACGGGCGCTCGTTCGTGGTCGGCGCGACGCGCTCGGGGCCAGCCGCGGGGGCGCCGGGGCCGGCCACGGGGGCGCCGGGGCCGGCCACGGACGTGGTGCTGGTCGTCGGCGAAGGCCGGCGGCTCTCGGTGGTGCGGCTCCGGGAGGCGCGCGCCGGCGCCGCGGCCGTGTGGCTCGAGGGCGTGGGCCTGGTGGTCGCCGGCGGGAGCGCGACCGGCGCGGGGCTGGAGGTGCTCGGGGACGGCGCGACGGCGTTCGCGCCGCGGCCGTTCCCGCCGGACGCGACCTGGGGCGCGGGCGCCGCGGTGACCGCGCCCGGGGAGATCGCGCTCGTCGGCGGGGTGCTGGACGGCGCCGCGGCGCCGACGCGGCGGCTCGCGCCCGGGTGCGCCGGCGCGAGCTGCGCCGCGGCCGCGCTCGAGGGCGCGGCGCTGCCGGCCGCGCTCGCGGGCGTCGCCGCGTTCGCGTTGCCCGGCGGGCGCGTCCTCGCGGTGGGCTCCGAGGCGGGCGCGGACGCGGGCGGCCTGACGAGGAGCTTCGTCGTCGACCTCGCCGCGGCGCAGGCCGAGGAGCTGCCGCTCCGGGAGCCGCGGCGCGGCGCGACCGTCGTGCCGGCGCCGAACGGCACGCTCGCGCTGCTCGGCGGCGTCCATCCGGACGGGACGCCCGCGCTCGCGATCGAGACGTTCTTTCCGGAGTGATGGCGCCGCGCGCCCGCGATGACTGATCAAGAGCCTCTCGACAGCCTCCGGCCAGAATTTCTTTTCTACCCGGAGCCTCTCGACAGCCTCCGGCCAGAATTTCTTTTCTACCCGGAGCCTCTCAACAGCCTCCGCCCAGAATTTCTTTTCTACCCGGAGCCTCTCAACAGCCTCCGGCTGAGTTTTTTTTCTACCCGGAGCCTCTCAACAGCCTCCGCCCAGAATTTCTTTTCTACCCGGAGCCTCTCAACAGCCTCCGCCCGAGTTGTTTTCTTGGCCGCCGCCGCAGTCGGGCCCTGCCACGGGGATCCGCGCGGACTCCCACGGGAAGAAGCCGCGAGCGCCGACGCAGATGTCGGCGATCGTGCAGGCCGCGGCGATCCGGTCCTCGAGGGAAGCCGCCTCGAAGAACCGGCGCGTATACCGGGCGACCTCCGGATCGCCGCGCTCGAGCTCGACGAACAGCTCCTTGGTGCGAGGCAACACGCCGTCACGAGCCCGGAGACGGTAGCGGAGCATCCGCAGCACGGCCTCGCCGAGCAGCGCGCTGGCCATGGCGCCGTCGCGCGCGGAGACGTCGATGGCGTCTTCGAGGAGCGTCGCGGCGTCGTACCGCTCCCAGGTGTCCTGCTCCGGCGTGAACCCGGAGCGCTTCGCGAGCCACGCGGCGGCCTCCGCCCTGAGCTCGTCGAGGAGCGGAGACCCGAGGACCGGAAATCCCGTGGCGATCATGTGCGCGGCGGACGGTCGCCCGCGCTCGTGCTCGGCCGCCCAGGTTTCGCGGATGGCCGCGGGAGGGTTGACGAAGATCTCCGCGGGCACATCCCCGAACCAGCGCTGCAGTCGCTGCTTGTACGGAGCGCCGTGGACGACGAAGACGTCGAGATCACTCGACGGATCTCCGCGGCCGCGCACGATCGATCCGGCCGCCACGATCGCCAGAGGCTCGAACGTCTCGAGGACGAAGGCGACCGCCGCGCGGAGCGCGCTCGTGTACCTCGGGGGTAGCTCCGGCCAGCGGCACTGCGCGAGAACGTCGACCTGCTCGCCGGGGGTCACGGGGCTCCGTTCCTCCTCTGCAGGCCGGAGCCCCATCGCGCGCGCCACCGCGTCCCGGTACTCCATCCACGCCGCGTGCGCCGCGGCCACCGCCGACGCGACCGCGTCGGCCAGCGGCCCCTCGTCCGGCACGTGCCCCAGCACCATGTCCCACGCGTCCCGCCGGTGGCCGCCCTCCACCGCCCGGTGCGCCCTCGCGAGGCGCATCCGCTCCGGCGGGCACCCGTAATGGCGCACCATCGGGTGCACGCGCAGCGCCTCCTCGATCGGCAGCACCTCCCGGCGCCCGAGGAGCTCCGCGCGCTCGTGCACGCTCCCCTCGACGAAGATCGTCAGCACCGCCGCGCCCACCACCCACGGCGGCGCCGCGCTCGCGCGATCGAGCAGCGCCCGGTACACGTGGGCCTCGGGCTCGAGCGGGATCGACTCGTCCTCGATGGCCGCGCGCGGGATGCCCAGGCCGTCGATCATCTCCAGGAAGAGCTCCGGATGCGAAACGCCCAGCGAGAGCTTCCCGGTCTGCTCTTCGTAGAGGTTCTCCGCCAGGGCGCTGCGCACCGCCGCCGGCGGCGACTGGCCGAGCACGCGCGCGAGCAGCACCGGGAAGTCGCGCACGTAGACCCGGTACTCGTGCCGGAAGTGGACGGCGAGCTGGTCGCGCGTGAGGCCGGGGCCCGTCAGGTGCGCCCAGGCCCAGTGGTTCTTGCGGTCCATGATCGCGAGCAGGCGCTCCTGAAGACGGCTCGTCATACGGCAGCTCCTCGGCAAAGGGACCCTTCGTTTTACTGCGCGGACGACGTCTGCCCAGCGCCGTCGTCGCCGCGCGCGCCCGGGGCGTCCTGGCTCCGGTCGGCGTCGTCCCCACCGCCGCGCGCGGCGCCGGCGCTCGCCCGCGCCGCGGCGCTCGCCCCGTAGACGGCGCCGAGGTCCGCCGCGATCGCCTCGAGCTGCGCCCGCAGCGCCTCGGGCGCGACCACCTCGACGCCCCGGCCCAGCCCGACGATCTGCGCGACGGCGATCGACTCCCGCTCGAAGTCGACCGTCACCGTCCTCGCGCCGCCGCGCGCCGCCGCGCCCTGCCCCCATCGCTCGTGCTCGCCGGCGGGCCGGACCTTCCTCAGCGCCTCCTCCCCTTCCTCGGTCACGCGCAGCGTCGCCACGTAGCTCGCCCTGCGCTCCGCGAACCGCTGGCACCACACCTTCCAGAAGGCCCCCAGATCGAACCCCTCCGGCCGCACAAACCCCTCGTCCAGGAGGCGCGCCCCCTCGACGCGCGCCCCCCGGAACACGCTCGGCCCGCGCTCCGCGCCGGCCACGAGGTACCAGCGGTCGGCCTTGAGCACGAGCCCGTACGGCTCCACCACCCGCTCGCTCGCCGCCCCGTCGAAGTCCCGGTACTCGAGCCAGACCTTGCGGTCGCCCCAGACGGCCTCCCGCAACACGTCCAGGTGGGGCACCACCTCCCTCCCCTGGAACCACCCCGACGAGTCCACGTGGAGCCGCTGCCGCGCGTGCTCCGCCGCCGACCGCTGCACGACCGGCAGCGCGGACGCGAGCTTGATCAGCGCGCTCTGGAGCGCCCCCGAGAGGCCGATGTCCGCGAGCGCGCCCGGCGCGGCCACGGCCGAGAGCGCCTGCACCTCGGGCTGCGTCAGCCCGGTCAGGCTCGTCTGCCACCCCTCCAGCAGGGCGATCCCGCCGTTCGGGCCGCGGTGCGTGTACACGGGCACCCCCGCCGCCGACAGCGCGTCGAGGTCCCGGTAGATCGTCCGCGCCGAGACCTGAAGCCGGCCCGCCAGGTCCTCGGCCGTGAGCTGACGGTTCTTCGCCTGCTGCAGGAGCAGCATCAAGGTGAGCAGCCGATCCGCGCGCATGACCTTCCCTGGGCCCGGAGCCAGGCCCTCGCCCCCCGCCGGTGACTCCCGCTGGAGACCGATTCCAAGCCTACGCGCAATTCATGACAGAGGGTGTCAAGAATGCGCCCGTAAAGTCGCCCCTGGACCGAACGGAGACCGCAACCGGGCAGCGCGCGGCGCCACGACCGCCGCCCCACGTCCCGCCCCGCGGAGCTCCGGTCCCAAGGAGACCCCCATGAAACCTCTCGCTCTCGAAGGACAGGTCGCCCTCGTCGCCGGCGCCACGCGCGGCGCGGGGCGCGCCATCGCGTGTTCGCTCGGCGAGGCCGGCGCGACCGTCTACTGCACCGGGCGCAGCGTCCGCGGCCGGCCCGCCACGGACGGGCGCCCCGAGACCATCGAGGAGACCGCGGAGATGGTCGCCGCACGCGGAGGCCGCGGCCTCGCCGTGCAGGTCGACCACACCGTCGAGGAGCAGGTCGCGGCGCTCTGCGCGCAGATCAAGCGCGAGCAGGGCAAGCTCGACGTCCTCGTCAACGACGTCTGGGGCGGCGACGAGCTCACCGAGTTCGGCGCGCCGTTCTGGAAGCTCTCCATCCCCAGGGGCAAGATCCTGCTCGAGCGCGCCGTCACCTCGCACATCATCACGAGCCGCCACGCGGTGCCGCTGCTGCTCGAGCGCGGCCGGGGCCTCATCGTCGAGGTCACGGACGGCGACCACTTCGGCTACCGCGGCAACCTCTTCTACGACCTGGCGAAGATGTCGGTCATCCGCCTCGCCTTCGCGATGGCCTGGGAGCTGAAGCGGCACCCGGGCATCACGGCGCTCGCGGTGACGCCCGGCTTCCTGCGCTCCGAGGCCATGCTCGACCACTTCGGCGTCACGGAGGCGACCTGGCAGGACGGGACCGCCAAGGATCCGCACTTCATCGCCTCGGAGACGCCGTACTACGTGGGCCGCGCCGTGGCGGCGCTCGCCGCCGATCCGGACGTCGCGGCGAAGGCCGGCCGCGTCCTCAGCTCGTGGGACCTCGCCCGGGAGTACGGCTTCACCGACGTCGACGGCCGGCAGCCGCACTGGGGGGACTACTTCGAGAAGACGTTCGGCCGGTACAACCGCGCGGACGAGCAGGCCTACGCGTCCTGGTTCAACGGGCCGATGGACCTCGCGGCGCCGGACTGGCCCAAGGAGTAACCCCAGCGCGCGCGGGGCTCACGTCGAGCCGCGCGCGTCAATGCGCGTACGGCTCGCCCCGCAGCAGCGTCATCGCCCGGTAGAGCTGCTCGATCAACACGAGCCGCGCGAGGCGGTGCGGGAACGTGAGCGGCGAGAGGCTCCACCGGTCGTCGGCCGCGGCGGACACGTCGGGCGGCAGCCCGTCCGCGCCCCCGATCAGGAACGTGACCATGCCCTTGCCGCGCGAGCCCCACCGCTCCACGCCCGCCGCGAACGCCTCGCTGCCGAGCGCCTTGCCGTTCACCTCCATCGCGATGACGCTCGCCCCCGCCGCCGCGCGCGCGAGCAGCGGCCCGACCTTCGCCGGCGGGCCGTCGGGGATCTCGATCTCGTCGCACGCGACGTAGCGGCGGATACGGCCGAGGTACTCGTCGATCGCCGCGCGCAGCGGCTTGTCCTTCACGCGGCCGACGGCCGCCACGACGAGGCGCACGGGCGCGCTCAGCTCGGGTCGAACCGCGGGGCGGGCTGCGCCCCCGGCGCCGGGCTCTCCTCCGGGACAGGGACGCGGCCCGCGTCGATCCAGAGCCCCTCGATGTCGTACAGGCGCCGCGTCTCCTCCTGGAACACGTGCACCACGACGTCGCCGAAGTCGATCAGCACCCACGTCGCGGCGGCGAGGCCCTCCATCGACAGCGGCGCGATCTTGTCCTTGCGCGTCGCCTCCTCCAGGCCCGTCGCGATCGCGTGGACGTGCCGGTCGGAGCGGCCCGTCATGATCACGAGGTAGTCCGCGTAGTCGACGCGCCCCACCACCTCGAGGATCTCGACGCCGATCGCCTTCTTGTCGAGCCCCGCCGCCGCCAGCTTGAGCGCCAGCTCGCGCGCGGCCTCCGACGGCTGCGGCGCCGGCGGCGGCGCGCTCCGGCGCGCCCCGGCGCGCTTCGGGCCGGCGAGCGGCGACTTGCGCGCGGCGGACCGCCCCGCGAGCGGCAGGATCGCCTTCGCCCCGCCCTCGCCCCGCGTCGGCCGCGGCGCCCTCGCCGCCGGCCGCTCCGCCGCGTCGCCCGCGTCGCCGACGTCCGGCGCGCGGCGCGCGCGCCCCGCCTTCGCCCCGGGCTCGCCCACGCCGGTGTGGGAGGCGCGGATCCGCGGCGACGCCGGCCGCTTCGGCTTCGCCGCGGACGAGGCGCGACCCGCCGCGCCCGCCTTCGCCGTCGTCGCCTTCTTCCTCGCCGGGAGGCGAGGCTCCGCGCCCTCGCCCGCCTTCGACCCCGCCTTCGCCCGCGGCTTGCTGCTCCCTTCGCCTGCGTCCTTCTTCGTCGCCAACGTTCTCTCGCTTTCTTGTGCCCGTCCGGTCGCCGGGCGCCCTCGTCTCGCCCGCGTCAGCGGGTCTGGCCCTCGCCGTACGCGATCCACTTGAGCGCCGTCAGGCTCGCGAGCCCCATCGGGCCGTAGGCATGGAGCTTCGTCGTGGAGATGCCGATCTCCGCCCCGAGGCCGAGCTCGCCGCCGTCGTTGAACCGCGACGACGCGTTCGCCAGCACGCAGCTCGCGTCGACCTCGCGCAGGAAGCGCTGCGCGTGGTCGTAACGCGGCGTGCAGATCACCTCGGTGTGCATCGATCCGTAGCGGGCGATGTGATCGAGCGCCTCGTCGAGCGAGCGCACCACCCGCACCGCCAGGATGGGCGCGAGGAACTCCCGCCCGTAGTCGTCCTCCGCGGCCCGTCGCGCCGAGGGCACCAGCGCGCAGGTCGCCTCGTCCCCGCGCAGCTCGAGCCCGCGATCCGCGAGGGCGGCGACGCGCCCGAGCAGCGGCGCCGCGACGCTCTCGTGCACGAGCAGGCACTCCAGCGCGTTGCAGACGCCCGGGCGCTGGAGCTTGCCGTTCTCGACGAGGCGGAGGGCCATGTCGAGGTCGCACCCGGCGTCCGCGTAGAGGTGGTTCACGCCCTTGTAGTGCTGGATCACGGGGACGCGCGCGTTCTCGGCCACGAACCGGATGAGCCCCTCGCCCCCGCGCGGGATGGCGAGATCGATCATGCCGGTGAGGCCGAGCAGGATCCGCGTGGCCTCGCGATCCAGCGAGGGGACGAGCTGCACCGCGTCGGCCGGCAGCCCGACCGAGCGGATCGCGTCCGAGATCAACGCGCCGAGCGCCGCGTTCGAGCGCGCCGCCTCCTTGCCGCCCCGGAGGATCGCGGCGTTGCCGCTCTTCAGGCACAGCGCCGCGGCGTCGACCGTCACGTTCGGGCGCGACTCGTAGATCATCGCGATCACGCCGAGCGGCACGCGGACCTGCCCGACGAGCAGCCCGTTCGGCCGCCGCTCCATCCCGACGACCTGCCCGACCGGATCCCCCGCGGCGGCGACCTCGAGCACCGCGCCCGCGATCGCGGCGAGCCGCGCCTCGTCGAGCACGAGCCGGTCGACGAGCGACTCGGAGACGCCCGCCGCGCGCGCGGCCGCGACGTCCTCGGCGTTCGCGGCGAGCACGGCGGAGCGCTTGCCTTCGCCGGCCTCGGCGCGCAGCCGCTCGGCGATGGCGCGCAGCGCGCGGTCCTTCTGGGCTCGGTCCAGGGGGGCGAGCGCCCGGGCCGCGGTCCGGGCGCGCTGGCAGAGGGCGCGGAGCGCGCCCTCCAGGTCGGCATGGCTCTGTTCCACAGCGGGAACCTAGCTCGCCTCCCTGCGCGGGCCAACCGTTCTCCTTCGCGTCCGTGCTAGCTTGCCGGCGTGTCCGGCGACCTCCGAATCCCGAGCCAGCCGTCCCGCGCACCCCGCCCCCGCCCGCCCTGCCGCGGGCCGCGCGCCGCGCTCCTCGCCGCGCTCGCGCTGGCGGCGTGCGGCGGCCGCGAGGTGGTCGAGGACGCGCCCGCGCCGCCGAGCACCGGCATCCCCCTCGCGGCGCCGAACGCGCGAGGGGCGCCGCTCGACGTGGCGCCGGCGGCCACCACCGTCCTGCCCCCGCCGCTCCAGGGTCCGCCCGAGTTCCAGCTCCCTCCCGATCCGTTCGGCGCTCCCGAGATGCCGCAAGATCCCGTGCCCGCCGGGAGCGCGGGAGGGCCCGGAGTCCAGCTATGACACGAGCTCCCCACCGTTCGCTCGCCGGCGCGATCGCCGCCGCGCTGCTCGCCGCGGCGTGCGGCTCCTCCGCGCCCAAGCCGCTCCCGCCGGGCCCGCCGCCCGAGTACGAGGCCCCGCGCGCGTTCGACGGCGCCGCAGGTGAGCCGCCGGCGGCGGCGCCACCCGCTGCGCCGGCGGACGCGCCGGCAGCGCCGCAAGCGCCCGCTGCGCCCGACGCGACGGCAGCGCCGCAAGCGCCCGCCGCGACGACGCCCGCTGCGCCGCACGCGCCGCAAGTGCCCGCCACGACGAAGCCCGCTGCGCCGCCGTGACACGACGATCGAGCGCCGGCGAGCGCTCGATCGCAGCGGTGATCCGGCGCCGGCGAACGCTCGAGCGCAGCGGTCCCCGCCCGCCCCTGGCGGATCTCGCCCCGCCATGCTAGCGGCAGCCATGCACTCACCCCGGCGGGACTTCGCCGTCATCCTCGATTTCGGCTCTCAGTACACCCAGCTCATCGCCCGGCGCGTGCGCGAGTCCGGCGTCTACTGCGAGATCCACCGCTTCGACATCCCCGTCGCCGAGCTCCGCCGGCTCGCTCCGCGGGCGCTCATCCTCTCCGGCGGCCCCGCGAGCGTGTACGGCGACGGCGCGCCCCGCTGCTCCCGGGAGGTGCTGGAGCTCGGCGTGCCCACGCTGGGCATCTGCTACGGGCTCCAGCTCATGGCGCACCACCTCGGCGGCAAGGTCGAGCGCGCGCACACCGGCGGCGAGTACGGCCCCGCCACGGTGAGGGTCGAGCGCCCGACGGGCATCTTCTCCCGCTTCGCCGAGGGCGAGACCCTCGACGTCTGGATGAGCCACGGCGACCGCCTCACGGCGATGCCGGAGGGCTTCGTGTCGCTCGGCACGACGCCCGGCAGCCCGCTCTGCGCCGTCGCCCGCGAGCGCGACAAGCTCTACGGCCTCCAGTTCCACCCCGAGGTCGTCCACACCTCGCGCGGCAAGGAGATCCTCCAGGCCTTCCTCTTCGACGTCGCCGGCCTCTCCCCGACCTGGACGCCCGCGTCGTTCGTCGAGGAGGCGATCGCCGCGGTCCGCGAGAAGGCCGGCCCGAGCGACCGCGTCATCCTGGGCCTCTCCGGCGGGGTCGACTCCTCGGTCGCCGCCGTCCTCTGCCAGCGCGCCCTCGGCGACCGGCTGACGTGCATCTTCGTCGACAACGGCCTCCTGCGCGAGGGCGAGGCCGAGACCGTCGAGCGGACGTTCCGCGGCCACTTCCACATGAACCTCGACGCCGTCGACGCGTCGGCGCGCTTCCTCGAGGGGCTGCGCGGCGTCGTCGACCCGGAGCAGAAGCGCAAGACGATCGGCCGCCTCTTCATCGAGGTGTTCGAGGAGGAGGCGAAGCGGGTCCAGGGGGCGAAGTGGCTCGTCCAGGGCACCCTCTACCCCGACGTCATCGAGAGCGTCTCGTTCAAGGGCCCGAGCGCGGTCATCAAGAGCCACCACAACGTCGGCGGCCTGCCCGAGCGGATGCACCTCGGCCTCATCGAGCCCCTGCGCGAGCTCTTCAAGGACGAGGTGCGGGCCGCCGGCGAGGCGCTCGGCATGCCGCGCGAGATCCTCTACCGCCAGCCCTTCCCCGGCCCCGGCCTCGCGGTGCGGTGCCTCGGCGAGGTGACGCCGGAGAAGCTCCGCGTGCTCCGGGCCGCCGACGCGATCTTCGAGGACGAGATCCGCACCGCCGGGCTCTACGAGTCGCTCTGGCAGAGCTTCTGCGTGCTCCTCCCGGTCCGCTCCGTCGGCGTGATGGGCGATGAGCGCACCTACGACGAGGCGATCGCGCTGCGCGCGGTGCACTCGACCGACGGCATGACCGCCGACTGGGCGCGGCTGCCCTACGATCTCGTCGCCCGGGTGAGCTCGCGGATCATCAACGAGGTGCGCGGCGTGAACCGGGTGGTGCTCGACGTCTCCTCGAAGCCCCCCTCGACGATCGAATGGGAATGATGGACGCCGCGAGGAGGACGCGCGCCGCGGCGATCCTGCTGCTCGGGCTCGCCGCGTGCGTCGCGCGCGCGCCGGCGACGGTCTCGCTCCGGATGAAGGGGAGCGTGCCCGACGCGTCGGTCACGATCGACGACCAGTACGTCGGCGCGCTCGCCTACGTCGCCGCCCGCGGCGTCGCGCTGCCGCCCGGCGCGCACCGCATCACCGTCGAGAAGGCGGGGTACTTCCCCTGGGATCGCCTCGTCGAGGCCAAGAGCGGCGACGCGCCGATCCACCTGCAGGTGCAGCTGACGCCCGTGCCGGACTGACCGCCGCGCCGGTCGGGAGGCCCGCCGGTGGCCGCGCCGGCCGGGATACCCGCCGGCGGTCGCGCCGTCCACGCGGCCTCGCGGCGAGCGCACGACATCAAATCATCCTCGGCCGCTCCCCGTAACTCATGGTGATGGATCCACGCAGCACCGATCCATCTCAACCCGAACCTCGCGGTGGACCGGACTATGCCGAATCGGAGCAGGCCGAAGACGCTGTCGCGCGCGTCTTCCACGAACAACGCAGCCCGGCGCGCCCTCCGGCGCGCCACCCTCGATGTCTGCGGGCCCCACAGCCGCCGTCCGGGAGGACGGCTGTTCCACGCCCTGTGTGATCTCGCCGATCGCCTCCTGCAGCGCCGGGGAGACCCGTGGGCGCGCCAGATCGGCACCGTGCTGTTCTATGTCGCCTTCCACAGCGCTCGCTCCGCGGAGGACGACGACTTCCGCCTCTCGCTCCGGACCTCCCTCGACATGCTCGTCGAGCTCGAGCCGGTCGAGCGCTGGCATCGGCCGGCGCCTCGGCCCGATCCGCCCGCGGGCCAGCCGGCGCCGGTCCCCTATCCGACCTACACCGGCGCGGCTCTCCCGGCGGAGCGGGGCGCCGGATGAGCGCGCCGCCCTCCCCGCCCTCGCCCGCGGCGCCCCCGCCGTTCGAGAAGGTCTACGCCGTGGGCCTGCCCTTCCTCCACCACGCGCTCCGGTGGCTGGGCGTGGCGACGAGCGACATGGACGACCTGCTCCAGGAGGTCTTCCTCGCCGCCTACTGCGGCCTGCCCAGCTACGAGCCGTGGCGTTACCACGCGGCGCCCGCGAACGAGCTCCCCGCGGCGGGGCTGCCGCCCCTGCGCGTCACGCCCGAGACGGCGCTCCAGCGCTGGCTCTTCGGCATCGCCTGGCGCAAGGCGAGCCACTACCACGCGCGCGCCCACCGGCGCCGCGAGATCCCGTCCGGGGCCGGCGGCTCGTGGCCGTTCGAGGGGCGCGATCCGGCGCCGACGCCGGAGCACACGCTCGCGAGCGCCGACCGCGCCGAGGTCGTGACGGCGCTGCTCCTGAAGATCGCGCCCGAGCGGCGCGTGATCCTCGTGATGTACGACCTCCTCGGCGTGCCGGTGGCCGACATCGCCCGCGAGCTGCAGCTCAAGGAGAACACCGTCCGCTCCCGCCTGCGCCTCGCCCGCGAGGACTTCCGCGCCGCGGTCGCGCGCCAGCCCGCCGAGCGCCGGAGCGCCCTCTCGGGCCTCCCCGCGTCGGAGCGTTCCCTCGACGCCGCGGCGGCGTCCCTGCTCCGCGCCGCGCGCGCGCTCCCGCCCGTCCCGGCGGACCTCGCGCGCGACGTGTGGCTCCGCTTGCAGCACCACCTCCAGGCGGAGCAAGGGCGGGAGCCGCGGCGCGGCGTTCTCGGCGTTCTCGGCGGTCTCGGCAAGGAGCTCGGCGCGCGCGCCACCCCCGCGCTCGAGCTTGGGAAAAGGAAAAGTAGAGCGGTCAGCCGCGCCGGCCTCTTGACGATCCCGCACGTTTGTGTAGTCTGCCGCCCCCTCGCAGAGAAAGCCCAAGAACATGGCCAATACCCCGAAGTGGAATGTCCGTCTGCGTCACGAATGGCTCGCCACCCCGCTCAAGAAGAAGCGCCTGAAGCGCTGCCAGAAGGCGCGGATCGGCCTGCTCGATGCCGAGCAGCGCAAGGCCGCCAAGCAGAAGCCGGCGCAGGCTGAGCAAACGGCTGGCTGACCGCGGCCCGACGGCGCCGCGGCCCGACATCGACGCGGCGGACCTCCGTCTGGCCGCGCCCCCGCCCGAGCCCCGCGTCGCGGCTCTGCGCCGGCACGTCGGCGCTCTCACGCGGGTCGATCCGTGGTAGCGTCGTCCCGCGGTGTTCGCCTGCGCATCGGCGACGAACCGTCGGTCCTCGCCCTCGGCGGGGACCGACCCGGATCCATGGGAGCGAGGCCCTTTGCGTGTCGGATTCGAGCGTTTCGCCCGGTCGCTCGGGCAGCCTTACCTTGAGCAGGCCCAGGTCTGCCGGAGGCTCGGCGTCCATGGCGCTTGAGGAGGGCGACGGCCCGACCCGGGTCATGAGCGACACGGAGCGGCAGGCCGCGCTTGCCGCCGTTCGCGGCGCGGCGGTACCCCAGTCGGCCGTGGAGACGGTGCGCCCGCCTCCCCCGCCCCCAGGGAACGCCGGGGCGGTACCTCAGTCGGCCGTGGAGACGGTGCGCCCGCCTCCCGCGCCCGCAGTGAGCGCGAGCGCGAGCGCGAGCGCCACGGCGACCCCGGTGGTCCCCGCGGTGCTCCCGGTGAGCGCCGCGGCGATGCAGGTCGGGACCGCCGACACGGTGCGTCCTCCCCCGTCCGTCGGGGGTGCGACGGGTGAAGGGCCGCTGGAGCCGGATCCGCTCGTCGGTACGACCGTGGCGGGCGCCTACGTCGTCACGCGCCTCCTCGGGGAGGGCGGCATGGGCCGCGTCTACGAGACGCAGCACACCCGCATCCCGGGGAAGCGGTTCGCTCTGAAGACGCTCCACGCCGACCTCGCCCAGCACCCGACCGTGCTCGCGCGCTTCCAGCGCGAGGCGGAGGCGGTGGCGTCGGTCCGCAGCCCGCACATCGTCGAGATCTTCGACGTGAACCGGCTGAGCGACGGGCGGCCGTGCATCATCACCGAGTACCTGGAGGGCCAGGGGCTCGGCGATCTGCTCGCGGCGGCGCCGGGAGGACGGCTGCCCGCGGGCGCGGCGGTGCGGCTCGCGCGGCAGGTCTGCGACGGCCTCGCGGCGGCGCACGCGCTGGGCATCGTGCACCGGGACATCAAGCCGGAGAACATCTTCCTCACCGGCGATCCCGCGTGCCCGACGGTGAAGATCCTCGATTTCGGCATCTCGAAGACGTCCGAGCCCTCCGCGCTGACGAGGACGGGCATGGTGCTCGGGACGCCCGCCTACATGCCCCCGGAGCAGGCCAAGGGGGAGCAGACCGATCTCCGGACCGACGTCTATGCGGTCGGGGCCGTCCTCTACCACGCCTTGACCGGGCAGCGCCCCTTCGAGCGCAAGGACCCGACGTCGCTCCTCCTCGCGGTCATGACGGAGGAGCCGCGGCCACTGCGGGCCCTGGCCCCGGAGGTCCCGCCGGGGCTGGAGATCGTCGTCCAGCGCGCCATGGCGAAGGATCCATCGGCCCGCCACCCGTCGATGAGCGAGCTCGCCCGCGACCTCGCGCCGTACGAGGAAGCGGCCGCGCCCGCGCCCCCGCCGAGCGCGCGCGCCACGCTCGCGCGCTCGTCCGTCGTGCTCGGGCGGCCCTACGCGCTCTCGCACGCCCTCGGGCTGCCGGCGTCGGCGGCGTCCGAGGCGTACCTGACGCGGCAGATGGTCTTCCTCTCGGCGAGCCTCGGCCTGGGGTGGCTCGGCGCAGGCCTCGTCAGCAGCCTCGCCGGCCTCGCGCGCGCGGCGCGGAGCGACGCCGGGGCGCTGTCGGGCCAGGGCGCCGCGCTGCTCACGTTCGGGATCCTGTGCGCCCTGTTCGGCGTCGGGCTGCTCGGCGGCTTCTACGTCTTCCGGCACATCTGGCGGGACGACGCCAGGTTGAGCGCGCTCGCGCCGCGGCTCTCGACGCCCGTCGTGCTCGCCCTGGTCGCCTACGGCGCCGCGTCGCTGCTCGTGCGGTTCCTCGAGGCCGTGGTCCTGCAGCGCGCCATCGGCATCGCCTGGCCGGTCTGGGACGCATTGCTCTTCTTCATCAGCGTGGGCGCCGCGATCGCGGCCGCCGCCTACCAGCACTGGCGGGAACCTCGGTGACGGGCCCGCGGCCGGGCCGCGCGACGCCGACCATGGGCCGCGGCCCGGGCCTGTGTTAGGGGGAGCGGACCATGCCAGCGCAGGCGTCCGGGCCGCGTCCCAGCCGTGCCAGCACCCCTGACCGACCGGGCTCCCTTCCGGGCACAGGCGGCGCGCTGCCGGGCGGGCGCGCCTCGCTCCCCGCCGGGAGCGCCTCGCTTCCGCGCGCGGCCATGCTGACCTCGGCGCCGCCCGCGGCGCGCTGGCTGATCACGGGCGCGGCCGCCTCCACGGCGCTCGTGATCGCCGCCGCCCTGCTGCGCGACGACGCGTCGCTCGACGCGCTCGAGGCGGCCACGCGGGCCGAGCACGCCGCGCCGGCGGACTCCGCGCCCCGCCGGCCGGTCGAGGCGCCCCCGCGCGACGCGGCCCCCGAAGGCGAGCTCGCCACGGCGAAGGCGCGCGGCGTCATCGCGCTGGAGCCCCTCGCCGCGCGTTACCCGAAGGATCCGGCGGTCTTCCGGGCCCTGATGGAGCGCCACGCGCTCCCGCCGCCCTACCACGCCGCCGCGCTCGCGGCGGCGACGCGGCTCCTGGAGCTCGATCCCGGGGCGGCGGGCGACGACGACGTGCAGCGCGTCGTCTCGGGCGCCGCCGCCGGTCCCCCCGAGGTGGCGTCGGCCGCGCTCGAGCTGATGGCGAGCGGCATGGGGAGCCGCGGGCCGGACCTCCTCTACGATCTCGCGGTGGGCAGCTCGGCGCTGAAGGAGCGCGCCGCGCGGCGGCTCGGGGAGGCCGCGGTCCTGGAGAAGGCGACACCCGCGCTGCGCATCGCGCACGAGCTCCGCGTCTCCCCGTCGTGCAAGGCGCGGCAGGCGCTGCTCCAGCGCGCCGCGACGGAGGGCGACCGGCGCGCGATCGACGTCCTCTCGCCGCTCATCGTCGGCAAGAGCAAGGGGTGCGGCTTCTTCGGCACGAGCCGCTGCCCGGCGCCGTGCGCCTCGATCGCGGGCGAGATCAAGCAGACCATCCAGGCGATCGAGGCGCGCGCGGTCAGCGATCCGCCGGCGCCCGGGGCGGCCGAGGCGCCGCCGGATCGCTGACCGCGCGCGCCGCTTTCGTTGACCAACGGTTGCGCGGGTGGGAGCTTTGCCATAACAGGGCTCAGCTCATGCAATCACCTGCTCTCCCGTGGTCGCCGGATTCATGGCGTGACCGTCCCAACGCAGCGCCCCTCCCCTACGAGGACGCCGAGGCCGTCGCGGCCGTCGTGGAGAGGCTCCGGGCGCTGCCGCCGCTCGTGACGTCGTGGGAGGTCGAGCGGCTCAAAGGTCATCTGGCCCAGGCGCAGCTCGGCCGCCGCTTCGTGCTGCAGGGGGGCGATTGCGCGGAGACGCTCGACGACTGCCGCCCGAACATCGTCACGAACAAACTCAAGATCCTCCTCCAGATGTCGCTCGTGCTGGTGCACGGCGCCCGCAAGCCGGTGGTGCGCCTCGGGCGCTTCGCCGGCCAGTACGCCAAGCCGCGATCCAGCCCGGTCGAGACGCGGGACGGGGTGAGCCTGCCGAGTTATTTCGGGGATCTCATCAACCGGGCGCCCTTCGACGCCGCCGCGCGCCGACCCGACCCGAGCCTGATGGTGACCGGGTACCAGCACGCGGCGCTCACCCTGAATTTCATCCGTTCCCTGTCGGAGGGCGGGTTCGCCGATCTGCACCACCCGGAATACTGGGACCTCAGCTTCCTCGAGCGCGCGGATCTCCCCGGCGAGCTGCGCGAGCGGTACCAGCGCATGACCGATCAGGTCGGCGAGGCGCTCCGGTTCATGGAGGCGCTCGCCGAGGTCCCCGTCGGGGAGCTGTCTCGGGTCGAGTTCTTCACCAGCCACGAGGGGCTCAACCTTCACTACGAGGCCGCGCAGACGCGGAAGGTCGCGCGCCGCCCGGGCTTCTACGACCTGACGACCCACCTCCCCTGGATCGGCGAGCGCACCCGTCAGCCCGACGGCGCGCACGTCGAGTTCTTCAGCGGCGTCCAGAACCCGGTGGGCATCAAGCTCGGCCCGAAGACGGTCCCCGGCGAGTTGCTCCGCCTGCTCGAGCGGCTGAACCCCACGGACGAGCCGGGCAAGATCGTGCTCATCGTGCGCATGGGCGCGGGCCGCGTGCGCGAGGGGCTCCCGCCGCTCGTCGAGGCGGTGCGCGCGGCGGGGCGCAAGGTGCTCTGGATGTCCGACCCGATGCACGGCAACACCCAGACGACGTCCAGCGGGATCAAGACCCGGAACTTCGAGGACATCCTCGCCGAGATCGAGGCCAGCTTCGAGGTGCACGAGGCGCTCGGCTCCCACCTCGGCGGCGTCCACTTCGAGCTCACGGGCGACGACGTCACCGAGTGCATCGGGGCGGGCCTCACCGAGGGCGATCTCGACCGGCGCTACGCGAGCCTGTGTGATCCCAGGCTCAACTACCGCCAGTCGCTGGAGATGGCCTTCCGCATCGCCCACCGCATGGCCGAGTCCTCGCGGCGACGTTAGGGCTGCTCGACGCCGGGACACCGCCCCTCCCCGCTCCCCGACAACGAAAACGAAGAAGGGGAGACGCAGCGAGACGGCGCGGAGAGACGAGGCGCTCTCTGCGCTGTCGCTCCGCGCCCCCGCGCCCCCGCGCCGCCGCTGCCGGCCGCCCAGCAGGGTCTCCAGGGAGGCGCCAAGGCAGGAAGATCATGAGGGTTTCCCCGCCTTCCCGCCTCCCTGTTCCCGGGGCGGCGCGGCCTGCCCCGCAGGTCCTCTTTTCCATCGCCCGGCGCAGAGGCGGAATCGACCGATGTTGACGATGGGCGCGCTCATCGCCCCGCGCTCCAAAGCAGGAGACGCCTGCTGGTGTTCCGTCGCGCTCCACCCCACGAATCACCGCGGGGGTAATTCGCCATGCACACCATCTCGATTCAACAGGGTGAGAGCCGACAGGGGGAGGAGCGCTCGACGACGGAGACCTCGTCCGGAGCGCAGCGCGCCTCCGGTCCGACGCTGCTCGAGTATTTCCTGCCGGAAGCCGACATCGTCGCGAACTACCAGACCGTGGTGATGGCGACGCCGCAGGCGACCTACGCCGCGCTGAAGAGCGTGGATTTCGCGCAGAGCCGCTCGATCGTGCTGCGCGCGCTCCTGGCGCTCCGCGTCGCCGACGTGCGCCGCGCCCGGCGGCAGCTCGGCCTCGCGCCGCTGCCCGCGCCCGCGCGGGTGTCGCTCGAGAACGTCGAGGACTACGGCCAGATCAAGCTGGCCGAGAAGGAAGGCTCCGAGATCGTGGTCGGCGCCATCGCGCGCCCGATGCATACGACGAGCCTGTTCGTGCACCGGACGCCCGCCGAGTTCAAGGCGTTCGATTGCCCCGGGTACGTCAAGGGGGCGGGGAGCTACGTCGTGACGCCGCACGGCGAGCGGCGGACGATGCTCTCGTACGAGGTGCGGATCCGGGCGACGGACACGCCGACGCGGCAGCAGCTGTTCCTCTGGAACACGCTGACCGCGCCCCTCATGACGTTCGCCGGCAACCAGATCGTCCGCCACGTGAAGCGGGTCGCCGAGCGGCAATGCGCCGCGCACGCGCACGCGCACGGGCACTCGCACGGGCACTCGCACGGGCAGCACCAGGCGACGTAGCGCCCCTCCCCGGGACGAGCGCCTCCGGCCCGGCGGCGGCGGCGGCGGCGCTCGTCCCGGCAGCTCCTCCCCTCTGGTGACCCGTAGCGGCGGCGCAGGGCTCACGCCTTGCGCCGCCGCGCTCGTTCGTTCACGCTTGCCGGCGAAGGAGGCCCGCCATGCGCCCGATTGCATCGACGAGCCTCGGTCTGACGCGCCGCTGAGCGCGCCAGCGAGGCTCATCCCCCGAGATCATCTCGCGTGTCGCAGGAACTGCGCGGCCGACGCGTAGGTGTGTCGCCGCGCCCTCGGGAGCATGGCATGGGCAAAGATCGTTTGCGGAGCCGCGACGCCGCGCGCTCCGTCGTGGATGCAGGTTCGTTGTTCGGTGGGACGGCGGCGCGGAAGGCGCAGCGCAAGGAGCGCCAGCTCTGCCGTCAGGTGCAGGAGGCGGTGAGCGAGGCGCTCTCCGCGCTCCGCGATGAGGTCTTGCAGGACGTCTGGGTGGTGGAGGTGGCGCCGGCGCCCGACGCGGGCCGGCTCGCGGTGATCGTGCAGGTCGGGCCCTCGGCGCCTCCGGACGAGGCGGCGGCGCGGCTGGAGAAGGTCGCGGGCTACCTGCGATCGGAGGTGGCGGGGGCGATCACGCGCAAGCGCGCGCCGACGCTCGTGTTCCAGGTCCTGCCGCCGGAGGGGGAGCCGTGAGCGCGCGCATCGCCACGTGGCTCCCCGACGGCGCGAGCGCCGAGGCCCGCGCCGTGCTCGCGCGGATCGCGCGGCTCGCGCAGACCGAGGACGTCGCGCACGTCGCCGTGATGCCCGACGCGCACGTCGCCGACGACGTCTGCGTGGGCACGGTGACGGCCACGACCCGCCGCCTCCTCCCGGCCGCGGTCGGCGGCGACATCGGCTGCGGCATGGTCGCGGCGCGGCTCCGCGCGGACGCCGATCTGCTCGCGGATCGCGATCGCGCGGCGCGGCTGCTCGCCGGGCTGTACCGCCGCGTCCCGCACCTCGTGCACCCGTCCGGGAGCGCCCCGCCGCTGCCGGACGAGCTCCTCGCGGCGCCGCTCGGCGCGCCCGCGCTCGAGGCGATGAAGCGCCGCGAGGGCCGGACCGAGCTCGGCACGCTCGGCCGAGGCAACCACTTCCTCGAGGTGCAGCGCGACGACGAGGGCGCGCTGTGGCTGCTCCTCCACAGCGGCTCGCGCGCCATGGGCCCGGCGATCCGGCAGCACCACGAGGCGCTCGGGGCGCGGGATCCGTCGGGCCTCCGCTTCCTCGACGCGGACAGCGACGCCGGGCGCACCTACCTCGACGACGTCGCGTGGGCCGCCGGGTACGCGCGGGCGAGCCGCGCGCGCATGGTGGCCGAGGTCGAGGCGCTCCTCGCGGAGCTGTTCGGCGTCGAGCTCGACGCCTCGCCGCGCATCGAGGTCGACCACAACCACGTCCGCCGCGAGGAGCACGGCGGGCGGGCGCTCTGGGTGCACCGCAAGGGCGCCATGGGGCTCCGCGAGGGCGCGCTGGGCGTCGTGCCCGGCTCGATGGGGAGCCCGAGCTTCCACGTCGAGGGGCGCGGCGCCGAGGGCGCGCTGGGATCGTCGGCGCACGGCGCCGGGCGCGCGCTGCCGCGCGGCGAGGCGCGCCGGCGCATCGGCGCGCGGCGGCTCTTGCGGGAGGCCGAGGGCGTGTGGTTCGACCACCGCCTCGCCGACCGGCTGCGCGACGAGGCGCCGTCGGCCTACAAGGACATCGGCGCGGTCATGCGGGCGCAGCGCGACCTCGTGCGCGTCGTCCGCCGGCTCTCGCCGGTGCTCGTCTACAAGGCCGCCTGAGCGGGCCGCGGGCCGCGGGCCGCGCGCCACGCGCCACGCGCCACGCGCCACGCGCCACGCGCCACGCGCCACGCCGACGACGGGCCCGGCGCGGCCTGCGCTCACGGGCGGTCCAGGGTGACGACCGGCGACGTCCACGTCTCCCAGTGCGCGGCGTTGCCCGGATCCCCCAGCGCCTTGAGCACGCGGAGCGTGATCCGGTACTCGCCGTCCGGGACCACCAGAGGCCTCCGGTCGAGCGTGGTCCTGCCCTTCCACGCGTAGCGCGCGGCCGCCGTCGGCGACGCGCTCTGCCCGACGCGGGACAGCGAGAGCGCCTGCCCCCACGGCTTCGCCGTGGCGGCCTCGGCGACCTCCAGGATCAGCCGCTCCGCGCCGTGATCGAGGTGGACGACCACGTAGGGGACGTCGTCCGCGGCCATCGTGTAGGTCGCGCCGCTCGGCTCGGGGGTCATGCGCGTCCCGCTCAGCTTGCCGAGCCACGGGGCCGCTTGCCCCGACGTGCCGAGGACGGGAACGCGCTGGTAGTCGCCCTTGAACCCCGCGTACGGCACCCGGAGCGCGCCGGCCTCCGAGCCGCCGCGCGGGGTGAACACGAGGTACCCGCCGAACAGGCTGCCGTCCGCGAGCGCATCGTTCGCCGTGATCGTCACGGAGACGGCGGCGCTCCCGCGCGCGGGCACGGTGACGCTCGGGGCGCCGAAGTCGACGCGCGCGGCGCCGGTCGTCGCGCTCCTCGGCGCCCAGTGATCGCCGCCGGTCGCGGACGCCGCGGGCGCGTGCGACAGGTCGTAGGTGACGTCGCCGCCGCTCGAGTTCTCGAGCGTCAGCGTCCGCGCGGCGGGCCCGGCCTCGCTCTCCCCGAGCGCCAGCTTGCCGGGGGTGATGACGGTGGTCGCCCGGATCGCCCGGTCGATGCGGATCAGCCCTGCGCCCTGCCGGTGCGTGCCCTCGGGCACCCCGGAGCCCGGATCGCCGCCCCAGGGCGCGGGGACGGCGGTGTTCTGCAGGACGTCGCGCACGCGCCGCGCGGGGAGCTCCGGGCGCGCGCCGAGCAGCAGCGCGACGGCGCCGGCCACGTGGGGCGCCGCCATCGACGTGCCGCTGAGCGCGTCGTAGGCGCCGAGCTCGAGCGGCACGGTCGCGTAGATCCCGCCGCCCGGCGCGGCCACGTCGGGCTTGAAGGTGAGCGCCGCGCTCAGGCCGTGCGAGCTGAAGCCGGAGAGCAGGCCCGCGGTGCCCACCCGGGTGGCCACGGCCCGATCGGTCCAGCGGTGGGTCACCGGGCCCGCGTCGAGGCGCGCGTGGAGGAGCTGGCCGTCGGCCTGCGTGATCCCCACGACCGGGATGGTGATCGGATCGCCGGAGTCCACCGACGGGGACAGCTCCCCGGGCCGGTCGTTGTGGAACACGACCCCGACCGCGCCCGCGGCCTGCGCGTGCGCGGCCTTGTCGTGGAACGAGCACCCCCCGCGCCGGATCAGCGCGATCGCGCCCGCGAGGCTGCCCGCGGGGAGCGCGCCGCAGGCGTCGCGCGCGCTGGCCAGCGTCCCGGTGCGCGCGAGCGGGGCGCTCCCCGAGAGCGGCGCGGGCGGGCCTCCGACCGCGCGCATGTACCCCACCGCGGCGCCGCCGGGCGCGACGGCGAACGACAGGCGGGTGACGCGGGAGTTGTCGACGGACGCGGTGCCGATGACCGCGTCGCCGACGCCGGGCGCGCCCGCGGCCCACAGCCCCTTCTCCCCGCTGTTGCCGATCGAGGCGACGACGACGACGCCCCGGGCGACGAGCGCGTTCGCGGCGGCCGCCGTGGGGTACTCGGGCCACTGGAACGGCGAGCCGATGCTGATGTTGACCACGTGCATGCCGTCGTCCGCGGCCCGCTCCAGGGCCTTGACGATGATGTCGGCGCGCGAGCCGCCGCGGCAGCCGAACACGCGGTACGCGCCGAAGGTCACGTCCGGCGCGACGCCCTGCACGACCCCGCTCGCGCCGATGATGCCGGCGACGTGGGTGCCGTGGCCCAGGCAATCGTCGGGATCCCCGTCGGGCGCGGGCTGGACGCTCGCGTCGCTGGCGACGAAGTCGTCTCCGACGAAATCGTAGCCGAACGCGACCCGGCAGCCCGGCCCGAAGCAGCCGCCGAGATCGGGGTGGTGGTAATCGATGCCGCTGTCGATCACGCCGACGCGGACGTCCTCGCCGGTCACGCCGAGCTCCCGGCGCACGACGTCCGCGCCCGACATATCCCCGGCGACCTCGAGGTCCGGCTCCAACGGCGCGGCCGCGCGCGTCATGTCGAGGGTGAGCGGCACGACGGGGTAGACGGCCTTGACCCCGGGCATGTCGGCCAGCGCCTCGGCGCCCTCGCGCCCGACGCGGACGGAGAGCCCGTTCCAGAGCTCCTCGAACGAGAAGCGCTGCCTGTACCGGAGCCCGCGCAGCGCGGCCGCGCGCCGGAAGAGCTGGCGTTGCTCCCGGAGGAGCGTGTCTTTGCCCTGGCCGCCCCGGGCGTCCGGCGCGCGCTCGAACTCCACGAACCAGAGCTCCGTCTGCTCCTCCGGCGCGAAGGTCGCCTCGCCGGGCGCCGGGCTCTCCGGAGGAGCGTTGTCCTGCCCCGACTCCTTGTCTCCGGGATCTCCGCTGCATCCTGAAAGGACGACGCAGAGGCAGGTCAGGCTGAACCAGCGCACACGAGTTCTCATGAGCACCTTTCCGCGTGCTGGGGTGTCGCTTCAGCCAGGTTCGATGACGCTCGGGCGCGAGCGGCGCGGGAACGCCGCGCGAGGGGCGAGGGCGGCGTGGACGTGAGGCGCGCTCGCGACCCCGCGCGGCGCGGCCCCACGTTGCCGGTCCCCGCGCGCTCGACTAGCGTGGCGCGGCTCCCCGGCGCGAGGGCGCTCGCCGCCGCCCGGGCGCGGACGCAGGATGACGCTCGTCGAAGACGCCCTCTTTTCGCTGCACCACCGCCTCGTCCACGTGCCGCGCGTGGACCGCGTCGCTCGGGCGCTCGCCGCGCAGGTGGGCCGCGCCGCGTCGCTGCTCGACGTGGGCGCGGGCGACGGCACGGTCGCGCTCGCGGTCGCTCGTCGGGTGGGCGCGCCGCGCGTGGTGGGCGTGGACGTGAAGGCGCGGCCCGGCGCGGCGCTGCCGGTCATCCCCTACGACGGCGAGCGCCTCCCCTTCCCCGACGGCGCCTTCGAGGCGGTGCTCCTCTCCGACGTGCTGCACCACTGCGCGCGCCCCGGCGCGCTGCTCGCCGAGGCGCTCCGGGTCGCCTCGCGCGTGGTCGCGCTCAAGGACCACTTCCGGTTCGGCCCGCTCTCCGAGAAAATTCTCCTCTGGATGGACCTTGCCGGCAACGCCGCGCCGGGCGTCGAGGTGCGGGGGACCTACTTCACGCCGGGCGAGCTCGTCGCGCTCGTGCACGGCGCCGGCGGGCGCATCACCGGCCTCGAGTGGCCGCTGCGCATCCACGACCTGCCGTTCCGCCTGGTGACGCAGGATCGCCTGCAGTTCGCGGCGCGGGTCGAGCGCCTGACCGCGGCGGGGGGCGGGCGATGACGGCGCTCCGGTCGTTCGTCGTCGGCGGCGCCGGCTTCATCGGGAGCCACCTCGCCGATCGCCTCGTCGAGCGCGGCCCCGTCACGCTCTACGACAACCTCTCGGTCGGGCGCCGCGTGTTCGTCGCGCCGCACCTCGACGCGGGGCGCGCGACGCTCGTCGAGGCGGACGCGCTCGACCTCGATCGGCTCACCGAGGCCATGGCGGGCCACGACCTCGTCGTGCACCTCGCGGCCAACCCGGAGGCGCGCTGGGGCCTCGAGCGGACGCGGCTCGACCTCGAGCAGGGGACGATCGCCACGTACAACGTGCTCGAGGCGATGCGGCGCGCGGGGGTCCGCCGGCTCATCTTCTCGTCCTCCGGGACGGTCTACGGCGACACGCCGCAACGGAGCGCGGAGGGCGACCTCGGCGCCCTGCCGATCTCGCTGTACGGCGCGAGCAAGCTCGCGGGCGAGGCGCTCATCAGCGCCTACGTCGAGTGCTTCGGGCTCACGGCGTGGATCTACCGCTTCGGCAACGTGGTCGGCCCCCGCGGGACCCACGGCGCGGCGCTCGACTTCCTGAAGAAGCTGCGCGACCGGCGGACGGAGCTCGAGGTGCTCGGAGATGGCCGTCAGTCCAAGCCCTACCTCGATGTACGGGACTGCGCGGACGGCATCCTGTTCGGGTTCGATCACGCCGGAGAGCGGCTCAACATCTACAACCTCGCGCCGGAGGACACGACGAGCGTCGCGCGCATCGCGGAGCTCTGCGTCGCCGCGTCGCCCTACCCGGACGCGGTGATCCGGTACCGGGGCGGCGAGCGTGGGTGGCCCGGCGACGTGCCGCGATCGCGCATGGATCCGGGCAAGCTCGCGGCGCTCGGGTTCCGCGTGCGGCACACGAGCGACGAGGCGGTGAGGATCGCGGTGGAGGCGCTGGCGAGCGAGGTGTTCGGCGGCACCGCGGCGGCGTGAAGCGCGCCGCGCGCGGTGTCGGCGCCGCGCGCATCGTGTAGGCTCCGCCCATGGCTGAGCTCACCCTCTATCTCGGAAACAGGTCCTATTCGTCGTGGTCGCTCCGGGCGTGGCTCGTCCTCAGGCAGGCCGGCGTCGCGTTCGACGAGGTGGTGATCCCGCTCCGGGGGCCTGGCCAGCGCGTGCCGGAGATCCAGCGCCATTCCCCTTCGGGCAAGGTGCCGGCCCTGCAGCACGGATCGCTCACGATCTGGGAGTCGCTCGCGATCGCCGAGTACGCGGCCGAGAGCTTCCCCGAGGCGAGGCTCTGGCCGGAGGCGCTCACCGCGCGCGCGGTCGCGCGGGCGGTGAGCGCCGAGATGGCGAGCGGCTTCGGCGCGCTCCGGAGCGCGCTGCCGATGAACGTGCGGCGGAAGATCCAGGGCGTGGCCCTCACGGACGCGGCGTCGCAGGACGTCGCGCGCGTCCAGACCATCTGGAACGACTGCCGGTCTCGCTTCGGCCAGGGGGGCGAGTTCCTGTTCGGGCGCTTCACCATCGCGGACGCGATGTACGCCCCCGTGGCGACGCGGTTCGACACCTACGGCGTCGAGCTCGACGAGGTCTCCCGGCGCTACGCCGCGTCGATCCTGGCGTTCCCCGCGATGCAGGAGTGGATCGCGAAGGCCAAGGAGGAGACGCAGATCATCGAGGCGTACGAGGCGATCGGCGTCGTGGGGAAGTAGCGTCGAGATCCGCGAACACCTGACCTGAGGCGAAGAACCCGAGATGCCCCACGAACTCGACCTGATCTTGACGCTCACCGGCGGGCTCACCGCGGCGCTCGCGCTCGGCTTTCTGACCCAGCGCGTGAGGCTGTCGCCGATCGTGGGGTACCTGCTGGCCGGGATCCTCGTCGGCCCCTTCACGCCAGGGTTCGTGGCGCACAAGGGGCTCGCCGATCAGCTCGCGGAGATCGGGGTGATCCTGCTGATGTTCGGGGTCGGCCTCCAGTTCCACGTCCGCGAGCTCCTCGCGGTGCGGAAGGTCGCGGTGCCGGGCGCGCTGATCCAGATCGCCGTCGCGACCGCGCTCGGGGTGCTCGTCGGCCGCGCCGCGGGCTGGACGTGGGCCGCGACGGTCGTCTTCGGCATCGCCATCTCGGTGGCGAGCACCGTCGTGCTCACGCGCGTCCTGAGCGACAGCCACGTCCTGCACACCCCCGCTGGCCACCTCGCCGTGGGCTGGCTCGTGCTCGAGGACGTCTTCACCGTGCTCGTGCTCGTGCTGCTCCCCGTGCTCATCGGAGGCGACGCGGACGCGGGCGCGGCGGGCGTCGCCCTGTCCCTCGGGATCGCGCTCCTGAAGCTCGCCGGGCTCGTGGCCTTCACCTTCATCGTCGGCCAGCGCGTCATCCCCAAGCTGCTCGGGTACGTGGCGAAGACGGGCTCGCGGGAGCTCTTCACGCTGACGGTGCTCGTCGTCGCGCTCGGCGTCGCCGTGGGCTCGGCGAAGCTCTTCGGGTCGTCCATGGCGCTCGGCGCCTTCCTGGGCGGCCTGGTCGTCGGCCAGTCCGACTTCAGCTCGCGCGCCGCCTCCGAGGCGCTCCCGATGCGCGACGCGTTCGCCGTGCTGTTCTTCGTCTCGGTGGGCATGCTGCTCGACCCGGGGCAGCTCGCCTCGAGCTGGAAGATCGCCGCGGCGACCCTCGCCGTGGTGGTGATCGGCAAGCCGCTCGCCGCGGTGGCGGTGGTGCTGCTGCTCCGCCGCCCCTTCCAGACGGCCTTCGCCGTCGGCATCTCGCTCGCGCAGATCGGGGAGTTCTCGTTCATCCTCGCGACGCTCGGCCGGCAGCTCGGCGTCATGCCCGACGAGGCCTCGCAGGTGCTCGTCGTCACGTCGATCGTGTCGATCACGGTGAACCCGCTGCTCTTCGGCGTCCGGGACCGCCTCGCGCGGTGGGCGTCGTCGCTCTTCGCGCGCCGGGCCGCGGCCGCGGCGGGCGAAGGCGCGGAGGCCGCTCCGCCGGACGAGAGCGCCCACCGCACCGTCGTCGTCGGCTACGGCCCCGTCGGCCGCACGCTGACGCGGCTCCTCCGGGAGAACGGCATCGAGCCGACCGTGGTCGAGCTCAACCTCGACACGGTGAAGCAGCTCCAGGGCCAGGGCGTCCGCGCGATCTACGGGGACGCGACGCAGCGGGAGATCCTCGATCGCGCCGGGATCACGGCGGCGGACAGCCTGCTGTTCACGTCGGCGGGCGCGTCCGGCGACGCCGTGATCGAGCAGGCCAAGGGCATGAACGCGAAGCTGTTCATCCTCGCGCGCGCGTTCTACCTGCGCGAGGTGGCCGCGCTGAAGAGGGCGGGCGCCGACGTGGTCGTGACCGGCGAGGCGGAGGTCGCGTTCGCGATGACCGAGCGCCTGCTCGTGCGGCTCGGCGCGACGGGCGAGCAGGTGGAGCGCGAGCGCGAGCGCGTCCGCGGCGAGCTCTTCGACGCGCAGGCGTGAGGGCGCGGCGCTCGTGGCCGCGCGGCGCGGCGGCGGCGCGGCGCGGGCACGAGCGCCGCGGCCCGGCTCAACGCTCCTTGCCGAGCCAGGTCACGCCGCCGACGACCAGGAGCAGGCCGACGGCCTGCTGCCACGTGAACGGCTCGCCCAGGATGACCCAGGAGAACGCGATCGTGAGCACCGGGCCGAGCGTCGAGAACGTCGCGGCGCGCCCGGCGCCGAGGCGCTGGATCGCCGCCGAGAGGAGGACGATGGGGAGCACCGTGCTGATCGTACCCATCGCGGCCGCGTGGACCCACACCGAGGCCGGGAGCTCGCCGAGCTGCGAGGGCCGCGCCACCGCCGCGTAGTGCGCCAGCACCATCACGCACGACGCTCCCCCGCCGTACGCGGCGAGGCGCGTCGACCCGACCCTGGGGGCGAGCTTGCCGACGCCGAGGTAATAGAGCGCGTACGTGACGGAGCTCGCGAACACCCACGCCGCGCCGATCGCGACCGCGCGCACGTCGCCGGACTGCTCGAGATCGTGCCACACGGCCGCCGCGAGGCCGAGGTAACAGACCGCCAGCGCCCCCCACGCCCCGGTCCGCACGGGCTGCTTGAGCCAGAGCGCGCCGATCAGGAGGACCAGCGTCGGGTACACGAAGAGGATCAGCCGCTCGAGGCCCGCGCTGATGTACGACAGCCCGATGAAATCGAACAGGCTCGACAGGTAATAGCCAAGAAACCCGACGAGCAACACGCCGCCCCAGAGGCGCGGCGTGAGCGGCTCGGGCGGCGCGCCGCGCTCGCGGCGGGCGAGCCAGAGGAAGAACGGCAGCGCGATGCCCATCCGCAGCGCGAGCAGCGAGAGCGGGTCGATCGGGTGGGCGGCGTAGGCGAGCTTCACGAAGATCGCCTTGAGCGCGAAAGTCGCCGCGGAGAGGACGGCGAAGGTCCGGCCGTCGTCGAGCAGGGGAATCCGGGGTCGGTCAGCCAAGGTGTGTAATCCCTCGCGAGGGGACAAGGACGTCGTCTCGCTTCCTCACGCGCAAGCGCGGCGCCGCTCAGGGCACCTCGCCGTCGCCCGCGCCCCGCGCCGCCGCTCGCGGCGCGGGCCGGAGGGCCGGACGACAGGGCAGCTGGCCATCGTTACGCGAGCGGGCGCTCGTTTGTCATCATGTCATCCCACGGGGCGCTCTCGGCTTGAAGGAGACGGAATCCACGTAGAGCACGCTCCCCTGGCTTTCCAGCGGCCCGGGCACGGAGCCTGTCGGATCTCGTCGGATCGGCCCACGCCCGGCGGAATGCTTGGGCTAAGCTCGGCCTTTCCCATGACCTCCCCGGCTGGCCCAGGCACCGAGGCGCGCGCCCCGATCGCGCTCGCCCCCACCCCGGGCGGCGCGCCGCCGCGGCGCCGGCGCGCGCCGATCGCGCCGGAGCCCTCCGGGGTGCACCAGCTCGGCGGCTCCTTCCTGGAGATCGCCGCCACGGTGGGCGGCATGGCCGTGCTCGCGGGCCAGATCGCCGCGCGCGTGGCCACGCTCCGCTTCGACGGCGCGGAGTTCATGCGCAACCTCTACCGGATGGGCGTCAAGTCGATGCCCATCGTCGTCGTGACCGCCCTCTTCACCGGCGCGATCATGGTCATCCAGGCGGCGCCGCTCGTCGAGCGCTTCGGCGCGCACGGCCTGCTCGGCTGGGGCGCCGGCTTCGGCACGCTCCGCGAGATCGCCCCGCTGCTCACCGCGCTCATGATCAACGGCCGCGTCGGCGCCAACAACACCGCCGAGCTCGGCACCATGGTCGTCACCGAGCAGATCGACGCGCTGCGCGTCCTCGCGATCGACCCGGTGAGCTTCCTCATCGCCCCCCGCTTCCTCGCCATGGTGCTGACGCTGCTCATCTCGGCGATCTTCGCCGACGCGCTCGCCCTGCTCGGCGCCGCGTTCACGGGCGATCTGCTGCTCGGCGTCGCGCCGGCCGTCTTCTACAACGGCCTCACGAGCGGCCTGCTCGGCATCGGCGACGTCATGAACGGCCTCGTCAAGAGCGTCGTCTTCGGCGTCGTCCTCGCGCTCTCGAGCTGCCAGTACGGCCTGCGCGTGACCGGGGGCGCCCCCGGCGTCGGCCGCGCCGTCAACGCGACCGTCGTCGCCTCGGCCGCCGGCATCTTCATCCTCGACTACTTCGTGTCGTTCACGCTCGAGTGACGAGCGAGTGACGACGATCGACGGACGCCCCACCGACACACGCCCGCGCATGCCCTCCTCCGACAAGAGCCTCCTCGATCGCGCGAGCGCCGGCCCCCCCGAGAGCGGCCTGCGGGAGGCCGCGCCCGAGCTCTCCCCCGTCGGGGCCCTCGGCGCCGGGGCGCTGTCGCTGCTCCGGTCGGCGCGCGAGCTCTATTCCGTGTTCGTGAGGACCCTTTACTACTGCGTGAACGGCCGCCGCGAGCCGGGCGCGGTGCTCGCGCAGATGTACGAGATCGGCAACAAGTCGCTCTTCTTCCTCACGGTCGTCATGGGCTTCATCGGGATGATCATGGTCTACCAGGCCGGCCAGCAGACGAAGCGCGTCATCCCGGATCTCACCATGCTCGGCGCGACCTACCTCGAGCTGCTCGTGCGCGATCTCGCGGCGTCCATCGGCGCGCTGATGCTCGCCACGCGCGTCGGCGCGGGCATCGCCGCCGAGATCGGCTCCATGGTCGTCACCGAGCAGGTCGACGCGCTCCGCATGAGCGCGGCCGATCCGATCGACTACCTCATCAAGCCCCGCTTCATCGCGAGCCTCTTCATGACCACGTGCCTCATCGTCTGGGGCGCCGCGGTCGCCTTCACCGCCGGCATGATCACCGCGTACAGCATGTTCGACGTGAGCTTCGAGACGTTCCTCAACGTGCGCCTCGTCGACGCCGGCGACCTCGCGACCGGCCTCGCGAAGTGCGTCGCCTACGGCGCCGCGATCCCGATCGTCTCCGGCCACTCCGGGCTCTCGACCTTCGGCGGCAGCGAGGGCGTCGGCTGGGCGACGACGCGGGCGGTCGTGAACTCCTCGCTCGCGGTCATCGTGCTGAACATGCTGATCTCCGCGGCCGCCTTCCTGATCTTCCGCTAGCCCGCGCCTCAGGGCCCCTGTCTCAGGGCCGCTGACCGCCGCCGCGCGTCACTCGATCGGCCCCTCGGCGCGCCCGGTGATGAACTGCTGCACGATGGGATCCTCCGAGCGCTCGAACGCGGCGCGGTCGCCGATCAGGCGGACGAGCCCCTGGTAGAGCATCACGATGCGGTCGGCGATCGTGAAGATGCTGACGAGGTCGTGGCTCACGACGATGCTCGTCACGCCGAGCGCGTCGCTGAGCTCGCGGATCAGCTTGTCGACGCGCCGCGCGCTCACCGGGTCGAGGCTCGTGGTCGGCTCGTCGAAGAGGACGTAGCGCGGCTCGAGCGTGAGCGCGCGGGCGATCGCGACGCGCTTGCGCATGCCGTCGCCGAGCTCCGGCGGGAAGCGGTCCGCGAACTCGCGCATCTGCACCTGCTCGAGCCGCCGCCGCGCCTCCGCGAGCGCCTCCTTCGGCTTGAGCCCCTTGTGCTTGCGCAGCGGGAGCGCGACGTTCTCGGCGCACGTCATCGAGTCGAACAGCGTCGAGTGCTGGAACACCATCGCGCACTTCATGCGCACCGGGTACATCCGCGCCTCGTCGAAGCGGCTCACCTCCTCGCCGTCCAGCCAGATCTCCCCGCCGTCAGGGGACATGAGCCCCACGAGGTGCTTGATCAGCACGCTCTTTCCGACCCCCGACTGACCGATGATGAAGAACACCTCGCCATCGTTCACGTCGAACGAGACATCCCGGAGGACCTCTTTGGGTCCAAAGGATTTCCTGACATTCCGGAAAGAAATCATCGGCGATTCCGGTGCAAAAGTGGCTGCGTCAAGGCAAGTACTGCGCGCAGCGTCGTGGCCTGCGTGGGAGATACTGCGCTGCGACAAGCACGTCGCGGCCCATTTCCTTCACCTCCCCACCGCCAGATCGGAGAAGATGACAGTCCCATGGCAAGCCCGCGGTCGATCGAGGTCAAGGTCGGGATCCTCATCCTTACGGCGATCGGGCTCCTGGCCACGTTCATCCTCGTGATGGGTGGGGTCAACTTCCAGCCGAAGTACTCCATCTACGTCGAGTTCGACAACCCGGGCGGCCTCCAGAGCGGGGCGCCGGTGAAGATCGCCGGCGTGGAGGTCGGCAAGCTCAGCGAGATCCGCTTCCGCGGCGGCCAGCTCGGCGGCGACGGCCGGCGCGAGCCGCTCGTGCGGCTGGAGGTGCGCCTCGAGAAGCGGTACCAGGAGAGCATCCACGACAACGCCACGTTCTACGTCACGACGCAGGGCGTGCTCGGCGAGCAGTTCCTCGCCATCGAGCCCGGCTCGAGCGATCGGCCGGTGCTGCCCGAGGAGGCGGTCGTCCGGGGGCTCGACCCGCCGCGCCTCGACATGCTGCTCGCCGAGGGCTACGAGCTGCTGCACGCGACCGTCTCCGCGATGCGCGAGCACCGGGCGCAGGTCGGCGAGGCGTTCGACGGGCTGACGAAGACGCTGAAGGGCACCGGCGAGTTCATGCACAGAAACCAGGATCGGCTCGATCGCATCGCCGAGAACCTGGAGCAGATGAGCCTCGACGGGACCGACCTGGTGAAGGACGCCCGGCAGAAGTACGTGAACAACCCGCAGATCGACCGGATCCTCGCGAACGCCGATCAGCTGAGCGGCACGGCCGCGCGCGATCTGCCGCCGCTCATGGCGGACGCGCGCGAGACGCTGGCGAACGCGCGCCGGCTCTCGGCCACCGTCGGCGGCGAGACGGAGCAGGCCAAGATCAAGAAGACGCTCGACGACATCGCCGAGATCGCCGGCAGGGCGAGGTCGGCGACCGCCGACGCCCAGGAGGTCCTCGCCCACGTGAAGCGCGGCAAGGGCACGGTGGGCGCGCTCGTCATGGACGAGCAGCTGTTCGACGACCTCCAGGAGCTCGCGCGCGACCTCAAGCACAACCCCTGGAAGTTCTTCTGGCGCGAGTGACCGCCGGGGCGCGTGCGCCTCGCCCGGCCAGCGCGCCGCGCGGCCGAAGCGCACGCGCGCCGGAGCCCGACCAGCGCGCCGCGCGCGCGGCGCCCGAGGACCCGCGGCCGGGCCGCGGGAGACTCGGCGCTCAGCCCAGCCTGACCAGCGGGTCGCCTTCCTTCACCGCTGCGCCCTCGGTGACGAGGATCTCCTCCACCACGCCTTCGTCTTCCGCCTCGACGGGCATCTCCATCTTCATGGACTCGAGGATGGCGACCACGGTCCCCTCGTCGACCTGGTCGCCCACCTTGACCTCGATCTTCCAGACCGTTCCGGTGATATGCGCGCTGATGACCTTTGCCATGGGCGCGCGACGCTACCGGAGAGCCACCCAGAATCCAACGGAGCCGTAGCGCATCCCCGCGCGGGGTCGCGGCGCAGGAGGCTCCATCGGGCGATTCCTGGCCGGTCATGCCCCGGGCGCCCTCGCCTGCGGCACAGACCGCCCGGCGCGGGTGCACGGCCAGAGCGAGGTGCGGAGGTGAGGTGCGAGACGCGGCATCGGCGGAAGGACGGACCGGCGAGGAAGGGACCAGGCGCGGCGATTTCCCCTGGTACCCGCGGAGTCCCACGGCGATAATCCGATGAGCGGCCCCGTGCATCCTCGGCCCGTCGACGAGCACGGAGGTCGCGAATAATTGCGTGGAAGTCGCTCTGCGGGTCACAATCCGCCTGCCTGGTGGGGCGGCCTGCAGGTTCTCCGTACTCCCTGGTAGCCAAAACCGCACGCGCTCGATCGAAGGAGCCACGAGGTCATGTCGGAACAGAAGGAAAGCTCGGTCCTGTTCTCGCTCAAGGAGCTGATGAACCTCGAGGAGGATCGCATCAAGACCGAAGAGGCGCAGAAGGCCGCGGCCGCAGCCGCAGCCGAGAAGGCCCGGGTCGAGGCGGAGCGCGCCGCCCGGGAGGCCGAGGAGCTGCGCATCCGCACCGAGGAAGAGCGACGCCGCAACGAGGAGCGGCGCGCCCGCGAGGAGGCCGCGCGGCTCGAGGCGATCCGGCAGGCCGAGATCGAGAAGGCGCGGCTCGAGGCCGAGCAGCAGGCGCGCCTCGCGGCCATGGCCGCGCAGCAGCAGCACGAGCGGTCGCTCGCCGCGCTGCAGCAGGACGAGTCGAAGTCGCGGCTGCGCAAGATCCTCATCGGCGTCGTCGCCGGCGTCGTGGTCCTCGGCAGCGTCTCTGGCATCGCGATCTACAACACGATCCAGAAGAACGAGCAGGAGCGCATGATCCAGGAGGCCCGCGCGCGCGAGGCCGAGGAGCAGGTCAAGAAGCTGGAGGCCGCGCGCAAGGAGTCCGAGGCCAAGGAGGCCGAGCTCCGGCGGCAGCTGGAGAGCGCGAAGGACGAGTCGACGCGGCTCGCCCTCCAGAAGCAGCTCGAGGCCGAGCAAGCCAAGCAGGAGCAGCTGCGCCGCGGCGGCGGCGGAGCGAGGCCGGCCGGCGGCGCGCCGGCGGGCGGCGGCGGCACGAAGGCGCCCTGCAACTGCGCCCCTGGCGATCCGCTCTGCAGCTGCCTCTGACGGACACGGGACCCACCGCATGGCACACCCCAGCTCCGTCAGGCAGAGAACGAGCCTGGGCGGCAGCTCCCTGGACGAGGCGCGTCGGCGCCTCGTCTTCCCCCTCGACTACGCGACCCTCGACGAGGCCAGCGACGCGGCGGGCCGCGTCGCGCCGTCGGTCGGCGTGCTCAAGGTGGGGCTGGAGCTGTTCGTCCGTGAGGGACCGCGCGCGGTCGAGATCGGCAAGGCGCTCGGGCTCGACGTCTTCCTCGATCTGAAGCTGCACGACATCCCCGAGACGGTGGGCCGCGCGGTCGCGGGCGCGGCCGCGCTCGGCGTCCGTTACCTCACGGTGCACGCGGCGGGCGGCGAGGCGATGCTGCGGCGCGCGGCCCAGGAGGCGGCGCGCTCCCAGGAGCTGATCCTGCTCGCCGTCACCGTGCTCACGTCGCTCGACGACGGCGATCTCGCCGCGCAGGGCGTCCAGGCGAGCGCGTCGGAGCACGCGGTCCGGCTGGCGCAGCTCGCGCGCGGCGCGGGCATCCACGGCTTCGTCGCGTCGCCCAAGGAGGTGCCGGTGCTGCGGCAGGCGCTCGGGAAGAGCGAGCTCCTCGTGACGCCGGGGATCCGACCCGGCGCCGGCTCGGACGGCGCGAGCGGCGACGATCAGAAGCGCATCGCCACGCCCTCGGCCGCGATCTCGGCCGGCGCCGATCTCCTGGTGGTCGGCCGGCCGATCCGCGACGCGGCGGACCCGCTCGCGGCGGCGCGCGCGGTCGTCCAGGAGATCGCGCACACGCTCCACCCCCCCCGCTGACGTGGCACGGCTCGTCTACGGTTTGCAGCCGGTCCGGGAGGCGATCCGCGCCCACGGCGCCGGCGTCGGCTGGGTGCTCGTCCAGCGCGACGGGGGCCCGAAGCTCGACGCGCTCGCGCGCCTCGCCGAGGGCCAGGGTATCCCCACGGAGCGCGCGCCGCGCGGCGAGCTCGATCGCCGCAGCGCGGGCGGCCGCCACCAGGGGGCGGTCGCCTCGGCGCCGGAGCTCCGGATCGTCGGGGTCGACGCGATCCCGGTCGCCGACGAGGGCCAGCCCGGCGGCGGGTCGATCACGGTGGCCCTCGACGGCGTGATGGACCCGCAGAACTTCGGCGCGGTGATCCGCAGCGCCGTCGCCCTCGGCGCCCGGGCGATCCTGTGGCCCGAGCACAGCTCGGCGCCGCTGACCCCGGCGACGTTCCGGGCCTCCGCGGGCGCGATCGAGCACGCGACGCTGTGCCGCGTCCGCTCGCTGCCCGACGCCCTCGAGGCCCTCACCGCCCGCGGCGTCACCGCGATCGCGCTCGACGCCCAGGGCCCGACCGAGCTCGGCGAGCTGCCCCTCTCCGGCCCCGTCGCCATCGTCATCGGCGCCGAGGACAAGGGCACGCGCCGCTCGGTCCGCCGCGCCTGCCAGCATGTGGCCCGCCTTCCCATGACCGGGCCCATTGCCTCATTGAACGCCTCGGTCGCCGGCGCGATCGCGCTCTACGAAGTCGTACGGCAACGCCGTAGGTCGATTCCGTAGTCACCACCAAATCTTCAGCCAGTTCGACCACTTAGAGCCGAAGGCTCACGTGGGTTCGAGCGCCCTTCCCATTGCTGAACATGCAGACAGCAAGATGGCCGATTCAATCCATTCAATGGATCGACCTCGAGAATCCACAGCCCCCCCAAAAAGTTGAGGAGCTGCCGATAGTTACCCCTGTGGACTCATCCTTCTCTCCGCGGTTGCGCGGAATGGCTCGAGGGATGGTTCAAGAACGGAGGAGATCCCCGTAAGCGGCCGGATTGCTTCAGCTTCCGGCTGGAAGTGATCGGAGGCGGGCGAGGACGCGGGCCACGCGGCGCGCGGCCTCGGCGAGGTCGGCCTCGGTCGTCTCCTCGCCGAGCGAGATCCGCACGGCGGACGCCGCGCGTTCGGGGCCGAGCATCGCCGTGAGGACCGGCGACGGCTCGGCGGTCCCGGCGCTGCAGGCCGAGCCGCTGGAGACGGCGACGCCCTCGAGGTCGAGCGCGGCGCAGAGCTCGTCGCCGCGCCAGCCGGGCCAGGAGAGGTTCGCGACGTGGGGGGCGCGCGGGCCCTCGCCGTTGCGGAGCGGCGCGACGCCCGCCGCGCGGCCGAGGGCGAGGAGCTCCGCCTCGAGGCGGTCGCGGAGCGGCCCGAGCGCCGCGTAGCGGGCGGGGGCGCTGGCCGCGCGCTCGGCGGCCACGGCGAAGCCGGCGGCGGCGAGCGGGTCCTGCGTGCCAGGGCGCAGGCCGCGCTCCTGGGCGCCGCCGAGCAGGACGGGCCGGAGCCGGATGCCCGGGCGCACGGCGAGGGCCCCGATCCCCTTGGGGCCCCGGATCTTGTGGGCGGCGATCGACACGAGATCCGCCCCGGCCCACGCCTCCTCCGGCAGGCGCCCGACCGCCTGCACGGCGTCGACGTGGAGGCGCGCGCCGCGGTCGTGCGCGAGCGCGGCCGCCTCGGCGACCGGCTGGAGGACGCCCGTCTCGTGGTTGACCGCCTGGAGGCTCACGAGCCGCACGGGCGCGACGGCCGCGGCCCGGTCCATGGCGGCCGCGAGCGCCTCGGGGGCGACGCGGCCCGACGGCTCGGGATCGACCCAGGCGACGTGCACACCGCGGGCGGCGAGCCCCTCCGCGGCGCGGGTGACGGAAGGGTGCTCGAGGCGCGAGACGACGAGCGCACCCGCCGCGCCGTTCAGGTCGCCGAACGCGTGCCAGAGCGCGAGGTTGTTCGCCTCGGTCCCGCCCGAGGTGAACGTCACGTCGCGCGCGTCGAAGCCGGTCAGCCGGGCGACCGCCTCGCGCGCCCGCTCGATGAAGGCGCGCGCCCGCCGCCCTGGGCCGTGGACGCTCGCGGGGTTGGCCCAGGCCACCTCGGCGGCGGCCTGCATGGCCGCCAGCACCTCGGGGTGCGGCGGCGTCGTGGCGTTCCAGTCGAGGTAGATGGCGCGGGCGGCCGGGGGCATCAGAGGGACGAGGGGTCGGCCGGCGGCGTCGAGGGGGGATCGAGCCGGCCCGGCGAGCTGCCGTCGTCCTGGAGGGGTGCCCGGCGGGCGACGGTCAGGTAGAACGCGGCCCCGGTGAGCGTCTCGCCCTCGATGACCTCGTTGCTGGGCGACACCACCCGCACGTCGCCGCCGAGCCCGCGCGCGGTGCGCCGGGCGATCGCCAGGCCGACGCCGACGCCGCCGTAGGCGCGCGTGGCCGAGCCGTCGACCTGGTAGAACGGCTCGAAGATGCGCGGCTGGCGGTCGGGGCGGACCCCGGGCCCGGTGTCGGCGACGCAGAGCTCGTAGTGGCCCGATTGCAGCACGGTGACCCGCACGCCCGCGGTGCCGCCGGCCGGGGTGAACTTCGCCGCGTTCTCGAAGAGCTGGATCATCGCGCGCTGGAGGCGGCCGGCGTCGCCCCACGCGGGCAGCGGGCCGCGCGGCAGGTCCTCGACGAGCTGCACCTTCCCCTCGGCGAAGCGGTCGGCCACCTGGGCGAGGGCGCGCCGCGTGGTGTCGAGGAAGTCGTACTCCGAGTGCATGAAGCGCATCCGGCCCGTCTCGATGCCGGTCACGTCGAGGAGGTTGTCGATGAGCGAGCGGAGCCTGCGGACGCAGTCCTCCATCGCGAGCAGCGCCTTCTTCTGCGCCTTGTTGAGCGGCCCGAGCTCCTCGTCCGCGAGCAGCTTCACGTACCCGACGATCGGGGTCATCGGGGTCGCGAGCTCGTGCGAGATGTTGCGGTAGAACTCGGTGCGCGCGGCGTCGAGCTCGCGGAGCCGGGCGTTGGCGCGCGAGAGCTCGGCGACCTTCTGCTCGAGGTGGGCGACGATGCGCTGGCTCTGCTCGCGCAGCCGGAGCGGCCCCTGCGAGGCGGGGAGCTCCTCGCGCGCGCCGCTCAGGTACCGGCCGATGACCGCCGAGAAGGAGCGCGCGTCGATCGGCTTCTGGAGGAACCCGTCGCAGCCGACGGCGAGGCTCGTGTCCCGGTCGCCCTCGGCGGTGATCGCGACGATGGGGACGCCCGCGAGCGACGCCTCGCCCCGCAGGCGCAGGGTGACCTCGAACCCGTCGAGGCCCGGGATGTTCAGGTCGACGAGCACGAGGTCGGGGCGCTGCGTGCAGGCGAGGCGCACCCCTTCGAGCCCGTCGGCCGCCTCGAGGACCTCATGGCCGGCGCTCTGGAGCAGCTTGCGGACGAGCAGGCGGTTCGCGGGGTCGTCCTCGATATGAAGGATCTTCGACATGGGCTCTGGCGTCATACTAGTCACGATCCGCAAGGGTCAGGCACGTTCTAGGCGACTTTCCTCCGCGTTCGACCCTTCGCGAGAGGGGCGCGTCAGAGGCGACCGGACGCAACCTGGACCAGGACGTCCGCCCGCAGCACCCGCGCGCCGCGCGGATGCGGCACACGCCGCGCGGATGACGGCACGCGTCGAGGCGCGGATCGAGCGGGATGCCCGCACGCGAAGGGACGTGTGCCCGCGCGCGCCGAGCGCAGTTGACGGAGCGGCGGCGCCCCTTCAATACGGGGCCGCCATGCCCGGCTCCATCACGTTCCACCGCGCCGCCACGGCGGCGCGCGGCATCCACTTCCTCCGGGGCACCCGATGACGACCGCGCACCAGCAAGACGGCGGGGCTGCCGGCGCGGCCCCCGAAGGAGCAGGCGTCGCGCACCTTCCTCTGCCGGAGGCGCCGCGCGAGGCGAGCGCCCCGCGCGCGGGGAGCGCCGCGCGGCCGATGCCGACGCGGCTCGCCTGCGGGCTCGCGGCGCTCAGCGGGTTTCTCTACTTCCTCGGCTTCCCGGGGATGGATCTCTGGCCGATCTCGTTCTTCGGCCTCGTCCCGCTGATCGTGGCGCTGCGCGGGCAGACGCCGGGGCGCGCGGCGCTGCTCGGCTGGATCGCCGGCTTCGTCATGACGATGACCGGCTTCTACTGGCTGCTCGAGATGCTGAAGGTGTTCAGCGGGTTCCCCACGATCCTCTGCGTGCTCTTCATGGCGATCCTGTGCGCCTACCAGGCGGGGCGCATCGCCCTGTGCGGCTGGCTGTACGGCCGCGCCGAGGCGCGCGGGTGGCCGGGCCCCGTGGTGTTCGCGCTCGCGTTCGTGACGAGCGAGCTCGTCTATCCCCTGCTCTTCCCCTGGTACTTCGGCTCCTCGGTCCACAACGCGCCGGTGATGGCGCAGGTCGCCGATCTCGGCGGCCCGTACCTCGTCGGGCTGGTGCTCATCGCCGCGAACCTCGCGATCGCCGAGCTCGTGATGTTCCGGCTGGATCGCCCGACGTCGAGCGCTGCGCCGCCTCCCGGCGTGGAAGGCCGGGCCGCCGGCGCGATGTTGTCCGGTCGCCCGCTGAGCCGCGTGCTGCTCGCCGTGGGCGTCGCGGTCCCCGCCCTCGCGGCCGTCTACGGCGTCGTCAAAATGCGGAGCGTGGACGCGGCGATCAGCGGCGCCGAGCCGATCAAGGTCGGCATCGTCCAGCCGAACCTCGCGCTGTTCGACCGCCGGAACGCGGAGAAGATCCACCTGAGCCGGACCCGGGAGCTCGCGAGCCAGGGGGCGGGCCTCGTCGTGTGGAGCGAGGCCGGCGTGCCGCGGTCCTTCCGCGAGTCGTCCTACAAGCGCGAGGTCCAGCGGTCGCTCACGAGCCGCCTCGGCGTCCCGACGGTGGTCGGCACGGTCATCCACCGGCTCCCCGCGGCGGCCAACGAGCGCGGCGTCAGCTTCAACACGGCGCTCATGGCCGGCGCGGACGGCGAGATCCTGGGCCGGTACGACAAGCAGTACCTGCTCGCGTTCGGCGAGTACCTCCCGCTCGGCGAGCAGGTCCCGTACCTGTACACGCTGTCGCCGAACTCGGGCCGCTTCAGCCCGGGGACGTCGCTCGAGCCGCTGCAGTGGAACGGCCACCGGCTCGCGGCGATGATCTGTTACGAGGACATCCTGCCCCACTTCGTGAACAAGCTGGTCGCGCACGGCGACCCCGATCTCCTCGTGAACCTCACGAACGACGCCTGGTTCGGCGACACCACGGAGCCGTGGATCCACCTCGCGCTCGCGAAGATGCGGGCGATCGAGCACCGCCGCTACCTGGTCCGCGCCACGAACAGCGGCGTCTCCGCGATCGTCGATCCGGCCGGCCGCGTCGTGGTGCACAGCGACACCTTCAAGGAGCAGTCGATCCTCGGCGAGGCCCGGTTCATGCGGGCGCGGACCGTCTACGGGATGGTGGGCGACATCCCGTGGTACGTCGCCGCGGTCGCGAGCGCCGCGATGGCGTTCGTCTCGAGGCCGGAGCGCTGGCGGCGCCGGCGCGAAGCCTGAGCTCCACGGAAGCATGGGGGGGACCACGTCCAGCGTTGGGGGCTCCCAAAGACGACGAGAGCGCCGGCGGGGGGCTGTGCGCGGCGGCGCGCGGGGGGGCGCGATCCAGCACCGACCGAGGTGCCATGAGCTCCCAGTCTCCTCCACGTCTCAGGCGCGCCTTGTGTGGCGCGCACCATAACGTCCCAGCCAGCAAGGCCCGAAGGGAGACATGCCGGGCGGTGTTCTCCTGCGCAAGCTCTCACGCCGCCAGCCTAGGCGGATGGCGAGCGCCCCCCCGCGCGCCGCCGCGCACAGCCCCCCGCCGGCGCGGCCCCCCCGCTAGAGCTTCATCGCCTTCTTGAACCGCTTCGCGTCCGCGAACATGTCGACGTTCGTGAAGACGTACGTCGCGTCGTCGTGCTTCGCCCCGCGCGCGATCTCCGCGAGCCGCTCGATCGCCGGATCCTCGTAACGCGACTTGTGCCCCGCCGGCCCGTGCAGCCGGTAGTAGGCCACCTTGAGCCGCGAGAGCCCCGCCGTCAGCGGATCGCGCGCGGCGAGCGCGCCGACCTCCTGCGTGAGCTCATCGCTCTCGTCCGGATCCCAGCCCGGCGGCGGCTCGAAGACGACGCGCTCGAAGCGCTTCTTCACGTTGATCAGGAAGTCGCGCAGGATCGCCTTGTTCGCGCGCGTCGGCGTGAACTCCGGGGGGCCGACGAAGACCGCGCTCTTCGCCTCGAGCTCGTCCGCGACGGCCTCGATGCTCTTCAGCGCCGTCTCGATGACCTTGCCGTCCCGGAACCCCTCCTGCCCGATCTCGCGCGGACCCAGCAAGGCGAAGCGAAACCCGACCGGAGCTTCGCGCCGCCAGCGCCGGATCGTTCCAGGTCCCGGGAGGGACACGTGGGTCTCCTGCACCTCCACGAACATGAACTCGCGGAAATAGCGCGTCGCTGGGACGGGAAAACCGGCGCAGCCGACGGTAATCATCGCCCCCACCCTAGCCCACGCGTGCCCCGGCGAGAAGCCACACGGATGGATTTCTCGATCGGCGCGCTCGGCCCCCCTGGGCGCCCCTCGGCCGCTCGCCGTCCTCGACCGGGGCCGGGACGACGCCGCGCGGAGGATCCGCGCGCGCAGGGCGCCGGCTTACTCCTCGCCGTCGCGGTGCGGCGCCGGCGCCGGCGCCGGCGCCGGCGCCGGCGGAGAGCCCGGGCGCGCCCCGGCGCCTTCGGCGCGCTCGAACGGCAGCGCGAGAGCCCCGCCGGTGCTGCGATCGAGCTTGCGCTGCAGGCGGGCTCGGCGGCGGGCCTGCGCGGGCTCCGGCTCGGCGGTGCCCTGGTCGGCCAGCTCGAGGGCGCGGGCGAAGGCGCGGACGTGGTGCTCGTAGAGCTTCGCCAGCTCGAGCCGCACCGCGGGGTCGTCGACCTCGGCGGCGAGCGCCTCGTAGTCCGAGAGCGCCCGCGCCTTGTCCCCGCGCGCCTTCGCGATGTCGCCGCGCGCGCGGCGCGCGACCGCGCCGCCGCCCCGCTCGACCGCCGCGTCCGCGAGCTCGGCCGCGCGCTCGAGCGCGCCCGCCCGCCGCAATGTCGCGGCCACCCCGGCGAGATCACCCGCGGCGAGGCTGCCGAGCGGCTCGCCGTAAAGGCCGACCAGCGCGACCATCGCGAGCACGTCGGCGGCGTTGTGCTCGACGACCCCGAGCAGCGCGTCCTCGTCGCCGGTGCGCAGGAAGTGGGCGTAACACGCGACGATCTCGCCGCCGGGGACGTCGCCGACGCGCACCCGGCCGAGCACGTCGTGCTCCAGGGCGATGAGCGTCCGGGTCTTCAGGCGGGCCTTGTGGATGCGGCGGGCGACGTGGACGAGGTCGAGGTGCGGCAGCTCCGGCGGCGGCGGCAGGCGGTTCATCACGTAGCGCGTGCGCAGGAGCGGCATGTCGAACGCCTTGCCGTTGTACGTGACGATCATCGAGGCGGCGGCGAGGCGCTCGGCGAGGCGGCGAAGGATCGGCTCCTCCTCGCCGAGGCGGCGCAGCAGGAGCTGCTCCATGACGAAGCCGTCCGACGAGGGCTCGCCGAGCGGGCCCGCGCTCGCCGCCCCGGGGTCGAACCAGGCGAGGCCGACGAGGAACGGCACCGTGCCCGTCCCCCCGGCGAGGCCCGTGGTCTCCGTATCGAGGAACAGGGCGCGCCGCACGTCGCACGCGGCGAGCGCCGGGTCGAGCGCGAGAAGCGCGAGCATCGCCGGGTCGGCGTCGCGCGCGGCCACGAGCGGCGCGCGGCCGACGCGGGCCGCCGCGAGGGAGCGGGTGCGGTTCACGTAAAGAGGACCGCCGGGCGTCTGCTCGACAAAGAAGGGGAGCTCGCCGCGCGCCGGATCGGCCCGGGGCGTCGGGGGCGCGCCCCGGGCGACGATGCGGGAGATGCGATCGCGCAGCTCGTCGAGGGAAGGTCGGCCGCCGGGCGCCGCCGCAGGGGGGGCCGGCGGCGCCGCTGCCGCGGGCGCGGCCGCAGGGGCGGCCGCCGGCGCAGGGGGCGGCGGCGCGGCGGGCGCGGCCGCAGGGGCGACATCGTCCACCGCGGGGCCGCGCGCGAACGCCTCCGGCGCGGGCGGAGGGCCGTCCGGCGCGGGCGCGCGCGGAGGGCCGTTCGGCGCGGGCGCGCGCGGAGGGCCGTTCGGCGCGGGCGCGCGCGCGGCGCCGCTGCGCTGCTCCGTCGGGAGCGGTCCGAGCCGCGCGAGCTTCGCCTTGAACGACGTCATCGACCGGTCGCGAGACTTCCACGCCCGGCACTGCGCATCAAGTCAGTGGTCCGGCGCCCTTGACGACGCCGCCGAACCGCGCCCGGATCGCGGCGAGCACGTCGTCGGCCTGCCGCTCGGTCGCGGCGCGGTCGCCGGCGTTGTCGATGACGTAGTCGGCGACCGCGACCTTGTCGGCGAGCGGCAGCTGCGCGGCGAGCCGGGCGCGCACCTGGGCCTCGGTCGCGCCGTCGCGCGCGATCGCGCGGGCGATCTGGACCTCCTCGGGCACCGCGACGACCACGAGCGGCCGGAACGCGTCGGCGATCCGGTTCTCGACGAGCAGCGCCGCCTCGTAGCAGGCCAGCGGCTCGCCCCGGGCCTCGAGCGCGGCGGCGCGCTCCGCCGTGAGCGCCGCGATCCGCGGGTGCACGATCGCGTTGAGCTGGCGGCGCTTCGCCTCGTCGGCGAACACCGCCGCGGCGACGCGGGCGCGGTCGAGGGATCCGTCCGCGAGCAGCACCTCCGGACCCAGGGCGCGGACCACCTCGGCGAGCCCCTCCGTTCCCTTCGCCACGACGTCGCGGGCGAGCGCGTCGGCGTCGATGACCGGGAGACCCTGCGCGCGAAACCGCGCGGCCACCGTGCTCTTGCCAGAGCCGAGGCCGCCGGTGAGCCCGAACAGCACGAGCCCCATCGCGGCCTCAGGCACCAGGGAGGGCGGCTCGCACCCCCTCGCCTGTGAGGCGACGCATCACGCACATGGAGGTGTCGCTCGCCCCGCATCCGGGACGTTTCCGGTGGGGCTGCTCTCGCGCGCGCGGCGTCGCCGGCGCCGGCCCCGGCGCGCGGGCGGCGGCGCCTGCGCGCCGCGCCGGCCGGGGGCGCCGGTTCTGCTCGTGACCACCCATGGCCCCGGAGCCTACCCCAGCGGTGCGCCGGAGCCGCCGAGTTTCGGCGCTTCCGGCGCTTAAGAAGTCCGCTTCTCCGGGAATGCAACTACCATAACGGGGTGGTGGCAAAGATCGATGATCGGCCGGAGTCGAGCTCGCACGCCGCGTTCGATCGCTCGGACGTGCACCGTGGCTCGCCGGACAAACAGCTGGCGGCGTGGCTGTCCGAGATCGACGTCGGCGTGATCGAGATCGACGCCGAGCAGCGCGTGGTGCGCTTCAACGGGGCGGCAGAGCGGCTGACCGGCTGGTCGATCGTCGAGGCGCGCGGCGCGCTCGTCGATCGCGTGCTCCGCCTCATCCCGGCGGCGGGCACGGCGAGCGGGGATCAGGAGCTCGACGTCGGCGAGGAGATGACGGCGCTGTTCGACGAGGGCGCGCCCGCGAAGCCCGCGCCGGCGCTCGCGCCGCGGCGCGAGCCCGCCGTGCCGCTCGCGCCGGTGATCATCGACGAGGGCGCGCTGCGCGCGGAGGGCGCGGTGCGCGCGCCGCTCCCGGCGCCCGACGCGGGCGCGGCGAGCAAGCCGCCGCACGGGCGGTACACGGCGCTGCTCGAGCGCCGCGACGGCTCGGTGATCCCCGTCCTCCACACGATCGGCGCGCTCGCCGGGCGGCCCGCGCGCGAAGGCCAGCGCGACGCGAAGCCGACGCCGCCAGGGCAGCTCATCCTGTTCCGCGAGCTCGGCGCGCCGGGGCCGGTGCCGATCACGCCGGCGAAGCCGCGCTACGACGCGCTGACGCGCCTCCTGGATCGGTACGCGATCATCGATCGCATCGAGGAGGCGCTGAACGACTGCCGCCGGACCAACACGCCGTACGCGCTCTGTTACATCGACCTGGACCGCTTCCGCCTGGTGAACGCGACCTGCGGGCACGAGGCGGGCGACGATCTGCTCCAGTGGGTCGCGACGCGCGTGCACGAGATCGTCGGCCCGAGCGACGCGGCGGGGCGCATCGGCGGCGACGAGTTCGTCCTCCTGCTCGCGAACAAGACGGAGCGCGAGGCGGAGCGGATCGCGCGCGATCTGCAGATCTGCCTGCTCGAGTTCCGGTTCGGGTGGGCGGAGAAGACGTTCTCGATCGGCGCGAGCATCGGCCTCGTGGTGCTGGGCCCGCACTTCGAGCGGGCGGTGGACGTGCTCGGCGCCGCCGATCACGCGTGCCGCGTGGCGAAGGAGAACGGGCGCGGGAGGCTGCAGGTCTACCTCGAAGACCAGCAGATGACGACGAGCCGGCGCTCGATGCAGTGGGTCGCGAGCCTGCAGCGCCACCTCGCCGAGGGCCGGCTGCGCCTCTACGCGCAGGGGATCCACCCGCTCGTGAAGCCGGGCGCGGCGCACGGGCCGCGGGGCGCGCACTTCGAGGTGCTCGTGCGGCAGCTCGGCGACGACGGGCGGTTCTACTCGCCGGTCGGGATCATCCAGGCGGCGGAGCAGAGCGGGCTGATCCACGTCATCGATCGCTACGTCGCGCGGCAGGCGTTCCGGCTGATCGGCGCGCTGCCGCAGCACGCGCTGCGGCGCCTCGACACGTGCTCGATCAACCTGTCGGGCGTCTCGCTGCTCCGCGAGGGGCTGCTCGACTTCCTCGTCGAGCAGCTGCACCGGGCGCAGGTGCCGCCGAGCAAGATCTGCTTCGAGATCACCGAGACGGCGGCGCTCGCGAACCTCGGCGAGGTGCTTTGGTTCATGCAGGAGCTCGGGGCGATGGGGTGCCGGTTCGCGATCGACGACTTCGGCAGCGGGCACGCGTCGTACGGCTACCTGGAGAGCCTGCCGGTCGACTACGTGAAGATCGACGGCATGTTCGTGCGCGATCTGCAGGACAACACGCTCCACCGCGCGATCGTGGAGTCGGTGCACCGCATCGGCGACACGCTCGGCATCAAGACCGTCGCCGAGCAGGTGGAGAACCAGGAGATCGCCGACCTGCTCACGTCGATGGGCATCCACTACGCGCAGGGGTGGCACTTCGACAAGCCGCAGCCGCTCGTGGACCTCTGCGCGTCGCTGCGCGCCCAGGGCGAGCCGAGCGACCCCGGGATGTCGGATCCGCCCGCGGGCGGCGGCGGATGACCGCGGGCGGCGGCGGATGACCGCGGGCGGCGGCGGATGACCGCGGGCGGCGGCGGATGACCGCGGGCGGCGGCGGATGACCGCGGGCCGCCTCGGATGACGACCGCGTCGCGCGGGCGGCGCTAGCCGAGCAGCGCCGACGTCGTCGTGAGCGTGACCCCGGCGGCCTGCATCTCCGCGAGCGCGGCGGCGACGCCGGCCTCGGTGATGCCGGCGACGGCGTCGGTCAGGACCGTCGTGCGGTAGCCGCGCTGGGCGAGGCCGAGGGCGGCGGCGCGGACGCAGTAGTCGGTCGCCACGCCGTAGACGACGAACTCCGGCGCGGCGCCGAGCGCCGCGGTGAGGTCCTTGAGGAACCCCTCGGCGAGCGGGTTCGCGAACAGGCTGTAGACCTCCTTCTCGAAGTACACCGCGTGGATCGTGCCCGTCGCGAGCTCGCGCACCGCCGCGTCGACGGGCGCCGCCGGGACGTTCGGGAGGAAGCGGAAGCGCGGGGGAAGCGTGCCCTCGACCTTCAGCCAGCCCGGCGTCCCCTTCACGCAGTGGTCCGGGAAGCCGGGCTTCTTGCCCTCCGGGGCCGGCGTATCGTTCGACGCGAACTCCCACGCGTCCCACGCGTGCGAGTCGACCGAGCCGACGATCGGGATCCCGCGCGCGACGGCGTGCTCCGTCAGCTGCCGGAACACGTCGTTCGGCGAGCCCTTCACGTAGAGCGCGCCGGCCTCGTCGCAGAAGTCCCGCTGCACGTCGACGTCGACGAACACCCTCGGGGGCGACGATCGCGGGGTCAGGTTGCCACTCACCATGTCCTCTCTCCTCTTCGTGCGGAGGCGCTCGGCCTCGAGGAGGCGACGCGCGGCGCGGCGCCTCGGCGCTTACGGGTCACGTCGCGCCGGGGGCGACCCGGGCGCGCACGGCCTCCACGAGCGCGCCGAGCGCCGGCGAGACGTCGACCGCGACGGGCGCGCCCGGCTGGGGGGCGGCGTCGATCCGCCGCAGCGCCTCCGGCAGGGCGCCGAGCTGCTCGCGCACGCGCGCCCGCACGGCGCCGAGCCCCTCGGGCGGCGCGAGGCGCGCGCCCCGCTTCATCACGGGCGCGAGCAGCGGCTCGGCCCCGGCGGGGATCGGCTCGCTCTCGAGCGCGATGACGTCGCGCGAGAGCTCGCCGGACGCATCGCGGAAGCGATGCACCTGGTGCGCGCCGGGCAGGGTCGCCTTCCCCTCCGAGAACTTCGCGATGGGCACGCGGGCGGCGCCCGGCTCGACGCCGTCGATCTCCACGAGCTTGTAGACCCCGCCGAGCGAGGGCGCGTCGATCGAGGTCACGAGATCCGTCCCGACGCCGTAGACGTCGATGGGCGCGCCGGCGCGCCGGAGCTCGGCGATCCGGTGCTCATTGAGATCGCCCGAGGCCACGATCTTCGCCGACGTGCAGCCGGCGTCGTCGAGGATCTTGCGCACGGCCACGCTGAGCGCGCGGAGATCACCGGAGTCGATCCGCACCCCCTTCAGCTTGTCGCGCGCGACCGCCGCCGCGCGCGCGGCCCCGACGAGCGTGTCGTACGTGTCGATGAGCAGGATCGCCGCGCTCGGGAAGACGGCGACGTAGCCCTCGAACGCGGCCTCCTCCGTCGGGTGCGCCATGGTCCACATGTGCGCGGCCGTCCCGAGCACCGGGATGCCGAAGCGCATTCCGGCCTCGACGTTCGAGGTGCCGACGCACCCGACCGCGTACGCGGCCCGCGCCGCGTCGATGGCCGCCTCCGGGTGCGCCCGGCGGGTCCCGAACTCGATGACGCCGGCGTCGCCTGCGGCCAGGACGATGCGCGCGGCCTTCGAGGCGACCGTGGTGGCGTGGTTGACGGCGGACAGGGCGAACGTCTCGATGAGCTGCGCCTCGATGAGCGGCGCCGTGACGCGGAGGAGCGGCTCGTTCGCGAAGAACACCGTGCCCTCCGGAACGGCCCAGACGTTGCCGTGGAAGCGGAAGCTCCGCAGATAGTCGCAGAACGCCGGGGTCATCGCGTCCGCGAGGGCGGGGAGAGCGCTGAGGTAGGCGATCTGCTCGTCGGTGAAGCGGAGCTGCTCGAGGTAACGCACGATCCGCTCGAGGCCCATCGCGACCAGGAAGCGCCGGTGGCTCGGCAGCCGCCGGACGAAGAGCTCACACGTCGCGACGCGCGAGGCCATGCCGCGGTGGAAGTAACCCGCGGCCATCGTCAGCTGGTAGAGATCCGTGTGCAGCGCGTCCACCACCCATGGCTAGAGACGCTGGACGGAAGGGTCAACCTGAACATCACGCCGCGGACGCGCGGATCATGGCGCGTGGTGTGCCCGGATCTCCGCGGCGTCCGCGGCGTCCGCGGCGTCCGCGGCGTTTCGATGCTGCCGGCGGGCTGCTAGGCGGGCGCGCCGCCTTCGCGGGCCGCGCGGCGGCGCTCCCGGGCAGGGCGCGGCTCGGCTAAGCTCCGCGGCCGTGGCGGCGAAGATCCTGGACGGCAAGGCGATCGCACAGAAGGTCCGCGAAGAGGTGCGGGAGGGGGTGGCCCGCTTCGCGGCCGCTCACGGGCGGCCGCCGGGCCTCGACGTGCTGCTCGTCGGCGATGATCCGGGCAGCGTGACCCACACGCGCAACAAGGAGAAGGTGTCGAACGAGCTGGGCATGCGGGGCCGGCTCCACCGGCTCGCCGAAGGCACGACCGAGGCGGAGCTGCTCGCGCGGATCGCCGAGCTCAACGCGGACGACGCCGTCGACGGGATCCTCGTCCAGCTGCCGCTGCCGGGCCACCTCCGCGAGCACCGCGCCCTCGACGCGGTCGACCCCGCGAAGGACGTCGACGGCCTGCACCCGGTGAACGCGGGGCTGCTCGCGCTGGGTCGCCCGGGCGGCCTCGCGCCGTGCACGCCGAGCGGGTGCATGCGCCTGCTCGCCGAGGCGGGCGTCCCGATCGCCGGCGCCCGCGCGGTGGTGGTGGGGCGGAGCAACCTCGTGGGCAAGCCGATGGCCGCGCTGCTGCTGGCGCACCACGCGACGGTCGCGATCGCCCATTCCCAGACGCGCGATCTGCGGGCGCTCTGCCGCGAGGCGGACATCCTCGTCGCCGCCGCGGGCAAGGCGAAGCTCATCGGCGGCGACTGGATCAAGGAAGGGGCCACGGTGATCGACGTCGGCCTGAACCGGGACGAGGCCGGCAAGCTGGTGGGCGACGTCGACTTCGAGGCCGCGAAGGAACGCGCCGCCTGGATCACGCCCGTGCCGGGCGGCGTCGGCCCCATGACGATCGCCGCGCTGCTCGCGACGACGCTGCGCGCGGCGGAGGCGCGGGCCGCGAAGCTGCCGCCGTGACCGCGCGGGGACCGAGCGCGGCGGCTCGACCCGCGACGGCGGGGGCGCTCGGGCTCGCGCTCGCCGCGCTCGCGGGCTGCAGCGACGCGGCGGAGAAGAGCGACGCGCCGCGGGCGTCGACCGGCGTCAGCGCGGCGAACGGCGGCGCGGGCGGCCATGCCGGCGCGGGCGGCCACGGCGGCGGCGCCGCGTCGGCCGGGAGCGGCGCGGGCGGCCACGGCGGCGGCGCGGCCCTGGCGCCGGTCGAGACGATCCTCGCCGAGCTGCGGGCCGACCGCGAGGCGGCGCTGCTCGCGCACGCGGCGCGGACCGGATGGCCCGTCCCGGTGGACGGCGGGTACCTGTTCGTCTCGACGAGCGATCGCCTGCGCCTGCTCGCGGGCGATCACGACGGGTGGTCGGGCGCGGAGATGACCGGCGACGCCGGCTTCCACTGGATCGTGCGCAGCGTGCCCTCCGGCGCCCGCTACAAGTTCACCGACAGGACCGAGTGGGCGGCCGATCCCTGGTCGCGCTCCTGCATCTACGACGAGTTCGGCGAGATGAGCCTCGTCGCGCCCCAGGCCGCGCACCTCGATCGCCACTTCGGCGTGGGCGACGCGGCGATGGCGCCGCGCACGGTGCGCGTATGGGTTCCGGACGGGGACGTGGATCGGGTCCTCTACGTGCACGACGGCCAGAACCTCTTCGATCCAGCAGGCCCCGCGGGCGGCTGGCACCTGCAGGATCACGCGCCGACGGGGGTGCTCCTCGTCGGCATCGACAACACCCCGGCGCGGCTGTTGGAGTACACCCACGTCGAGGATCGCATCGAGGACGGCGGCGCGCTGACCGGCGGCAACGGCGACGCCTACGCCGACTTCCTGAGGGACACGGTCCGGCCCTTGATCCGGGCGCGTTACGGCGAGCCGGGGCCGGTCGGGATCCTGGGATCGTCGCTCGGAGGGCTCGTCAGCTTCCACGCGGCCGCGCGCCACCGGGGCGAGTACACGTTCGCCGCGAGCCTCTCCGGCACCATGGGCTGGGGCAGCATCGGGGCGGACGTGCACCACGAGACCATGATCGAGCGGTACGCAGCGCACGCCGAGCCCGCCGCGACGCTCTACCTGGACTCGGGCGGCGACGGGGGCTGCTTCGACGACGACGGCGACGGCATCGAGGACGACGACGAGGCGGCGACGGACAACTACTGCGAGAACCTCCAGCTGCGGGGCGTGCTCACGAGGGCCGGGTCGCCCTACGTGGAGGGCGTGAGCCTGTTCTACGCCTGGGCGCCGGGCGCCGAGCACGACGAGGCGGCGTGGGCGGCGCGCGTCGCGGAGCCCCTCCGGATCTTCGCGGCGCTGTGACGAAGACAGCCGCGACAGCGAGCAGCGCCGAGGGCGCAGCGGGGGCCCTCTCCCCCGCCGAGGGCGCAGCCGCGTTCGTGGCGCGCGAGACGGCGGTCGCCTGCCCGCCGTTCGTCCCGGAGGTGAAGCTCCACCTGGCGACCGAGGTCACGCCGCTGTGGCACGCGACCGAAGCGGCGCTCGCGCGCGCGGGGGTGCCGCCGCCGTACTGGGCGTTCGCTTGGGCCGGCGGGCAGGCGCTCGCGCGGTACCTGCTCGATCACCCCGCGGCGGTCTCGGGCAAACGCGTGCTCGATCTCGCCGCCGGCGGCGGGGTCGTCGCGATCGCCGCCGCGCGCGCCGGCGCGGCGCACGTGAGCGCCGCCGACATCGATCCGTTCGCCGCCGCCGCGCTCTCGCTGAACGCGGCCCTGAACGGCGTCTCCCTCGCCGTGCTCACCGAGGATCTCACGGAGAGCGACGCCGACGGCGGCGCGTGGGACGTCATCGTGGCGGGCGACGTCTGCTACGAGCGCGCGATGGTGGACCGGGTGCTCCCGTGGCTGCGCCGGCAGGCCGGGCGCGCGGGCGCGGTGCTCGTCGGCGATCCGGGGCGCACGTACTGCCCGTCCGATGGCGTCGAGGAGCTCTCGCGGTACCTCGTCCCGACCTCGCTCGATCTGGAAGGCCGCGCGCACCGCGAGACGCGCGTGCTGCGGCTGCTCGCCGGCGGGTGAGGCGCGGCCCGCGCGCGGCGGCAGCGAACCGGTGGAACGTGGAGCGTCGAGCGCGGCGCGCGGCGCGGCCGCCGTCGCGGCGCCGTCCACCGCCTCACAGCAGGTGGCGCGCCTTGATCTCGAGGTACCGGTTGATGAGGCCCGGCGTCAGCTCCGAGGTGCCCACGTCGAGCACGAGCGCGCCGTGCCGCTTCAGATCGCGGATCAGCCGGTCGCGGTGGCCCATGAGCTCCGCGGCCGCGCCCTTGACGTAGAGCTCGGCGTCCGACGCGGCGCCGCCGCGCTCGCGCGCCGGCTCCAGGAGGCCGTCGACGTCGCTGTCGCGGAACAGCACGCAGAGCGGCAGGTGCCGCGGCAGGAGGCCGCGCGTCTGCCGCAGCAGCTCGCCCGCGGCCACGTCGTCCACCACCTGCGTGAAGATCACGACCAGCGTGCGCTTCCGCACCCGCATCGACAGGGCGGCGAACGCCTCGGCGTAGCTCGTCTCCACGAGCTCGGGGTGCAGGTCGTACCCGGCCTGGACGATGCGGTGGGCGGCGCGCGGGCCGCCGGCCGGGGGGGCGAAGCACCGGACGCCGTCCGCGAACGCCATGAGCCCCACGTGGTCCCCGCCGCGCGCCGCCACGTGCGCGAGCATGAGCGTCGCGTTGAGCGCGTGGTCGAAGAGCGAGAGGCTCCCCGTCTCCGCCGTCATCAGCCGGCCGGCGTCGAGCAGCAGCATGATGCTCTGGTTGCTCTCCAGCTGGTACTCGCGCGAGATGAGCTTCTGCCGGCGCGCCGTGCCCTTCCAGTCGATCGACCGGTACTCGTCCCCGCGCCGGTACTCGCGCAGCCGCTCGAACTCGCTCTCCCCGCCGCGCCGGCGCGACGCGCGGAACATCGACTGCTCGCGCTCCTGCCGGGCGAGCAGCTCGTAGGCGCGCACCGCCTGCACGTCCGGGTAGACGCGCACCGGCGAGCTCGACGCGACGCGGATCTGCCGCGTCCACAGGCCGAGCGGCGACGGGTAACGGACGTGGTGATCGCCGAGGGCGAAGGCGCCGCGGCGGTTCGGCTGGACGTGGTAACGGAGCTCCGCGCGGCCGCGGGCGGGGAGCTCGGCGGCGAGGGGCAGGTCCTGCGCCTCGGCCGCCTCGAAGAGATCGTCGCGGACCGCCACGGTCAGCGCGCGGCGCGCGGTCGACCTGAGCTCCAGCGTCACCGGGCTCGGCCGCCCGATCGACAGGACCCGCGGCGCCTTGCGCCGCACCGACACGAGCGGCCGCCGCGCGAGCGCCGCGTCGAGCGCCGCCACGAGCGCGATGCCGGCGTCCGCGGCGAGCATCGGCCAGAGCACCGTCCGGTCGAGCAGCGTCAGCGCGGCGAGCGCGAGCGGCACCACCGCGAGGAGCACGAGGGCACGCGACGGGATCACCGCGGCGCCCCGCCTAGCCCACGGCCCGCGGGACCTTCGCCTCGCGGAGGATGTCGTCGATGCAGTCGTCCGCCGTGACGCCCTCGATCTCGGCGTCCGGGTGGAGGATGAGCCGGTGCCGCAGCACCGCGGCCGCGAGCGACTTCACGTCGTCCGGGACCACGAAGTCGCGGCCCTCGCTCGCCGCCAGCGCGCGCGCCGCCGCGAGCAGGCCGATCGAGCCGCGCGGCGACGCGCCGAGGTAGACCGAGCGGTGCGCGCGGCTCCGGCCGACGAGGTCCGTGATGTACCCGAGGATGCCGTCGTCCACGCGCACGCCGAGGACCGCGGCGCGCATCGCGAGGAGCTCCTCCGCGGTGACCGCGCGCGGGAGGTCGGCGTCCGCGAGGCGCGCCGCGTTGAACCCGCGGGCGTGGTTCTCGAGGATGCGCCGCTCGACCTCGGCGGACGGGTGGCTGACCTGGAGCTTGAGCAGGAACCGATCGAGCTGCGCCTCGGGCAGCGGGTAGGTGCCCTGCGACTCGATCGGGTTCTGCGTGGCGATGACGAAGAACGGCTCGGGCAGCGGGCGCGTCACGCCGTCGGTGCTCACGGCGAGGTCCTGCATCGCCTCGAGGAGCGCCGACTGGGTCTTCGCCGGCGCGCGGTTGATCTCGTCGGCGAGCAAGAGCTGCGTGAACACCGGCCCGGGCGAGAAGACGAAGCGGTCCTCCTTCTGGTGGAAGACGTTGCCGCCCGTCACGTCGCTCGGCATGAGGTCGGGCGTGAACTGGATCCGCTTGAAGGTGCAGCCGAGCACGCGCGACAGCGCGCGGACGAGCAGCGTCTTGCCCAGCCCCGGCACGCCCTCGATGAGCACGTGCCCTCCGGCGAGGATGGCGATGAGCGTGTGATCGACGATCTCGTCCTGGCCCAGGAGGACCTTGGCGACCTCGCCGCGGATGGCCTGAAAACGTTCCTTGAATTCGGCGATGTTCATTCGGATCCGTTGTCCCGCTGCGCTCGCGCGCCGGAAGAAGAAGGAGGAGGCGGGGCGGCGCCCGCGGGCCCGGGCGCGCGGCGCGCGTGGACGGGGGCTCGGCCGCGCGCCGCGCCCCTGCCGCTGCCGAGCATCGCCAGCATCCCGTCCAGCCGGCGCATCAGCTCGAGGTGGTGCGCGTTTTCGGCGGCGAGCGCGGCGAGCGCGGCGCGCCCGGCGCGCGTGGAGGGGGGCCCGGCGGGCTCGCGCGCGCCCTGCGCCTCCACCAGCACCTCGACGATCTCCCGCTCGGGGCGGCCGGTGCGCACGGCGATGGCCTCGGCGAGCGGGACGATGCCCGCGCCCGGCCGGCGCTGGACGCGCTCCCGCAGCCGGTCGAGCGCCCAGCCCGCGTAGAGGCCGCTCACGTGCGCCGCGGCCCGCGCGGCGCCGTAGCAGCGCCCGAGCGCGCGGACGTGATCCACGAAGGCGCGGCGCGCCTGCGCCGGCGGATCGCGCAGCGCGCCGAAGGCCCGCCCCTTCCAGAGCAGCAGCAGCGCCGCGAGCGCGAAGAGCTGGAGCAGCGCCGGCGTGAGGTGCGCCTCGCGCAGCGAGTCCATCGGCGTCGAGGCGCCCGCGCCCGTCCAGCCGTCGCAGAGCTCGACGGGGCGCTCGAACGACGCGAGCAGGTCTACGAGGAAGGCGCCGTTGTCGCCCGCCGTGAGCGCGATGTTCGTGAACAGGGCGCCGTCGGCGAAGACGATCGCCGCGCCGTCCCCGATCGACTCGTACACCGCGTAGGTCGATCCGGCGCCGTCGCCCGGGCCGCCTCCCGCGCCGGACCCGCGCGCGCGCTGGAGCAGCGGCAGCGCGCCGATCACCTCGTCGTCTTCCTCCGCGGCCGCGTCCGGCGCCGCCTTGGCCTCGATCCGGAGCGCCGCCTGGGTCGGGACCACGAGATCCCTGTCCTTGTCGATATCGAGGACGAGGTGGGCCGGCGGGACGACGCGGACGCCGGGCGGCTCGCCCGCGCCGACGAACCGCCGCGCCGACGTCCACTCGGGCGGCAGCTCGACGCCGGCGGCGACGAGGATGCCGCCCCGCCGCACCCACGCGAGAATTTTCTCCCACGTCACCGGCTCGATCGCGGCCCCGCGGAGCAGCACCAGCGTCGCGTCGTCGTCGCCGAGCGCGGACAGCGACCTGGTCCGGCGCCGGTTCTCGACGCCGCTCGCGGAGAGCAGCTCGCCGATCGCGCGCGTGCCCGACGGCGACGTGTCTTCCCGGAGCGCCGCGCGCGGCAGGCCGTTGCACGACGCGCCGCCTGCGGTGAGGAGCAGGCCGAGCAGCGCGGCGCCGAGCGCGCGGGTCGCGAGCGGCGCGACGCGCTCGTACACGGATCGGTAGAGCGCCTGCGTCGCCGGCGCGGCGCCGAACTGCGCGCGCTCGACGTCCTTGCAGACGTCGCGGACCGCCGCCTGCAGCGGCGCGCGGCCGCGGAGCGCGCGGACGTGGTCGCCGTTCGTGCGCCACGGGTGCAGCTCGATCAGCCCCTCCCCCTCGAGCCGGCGCAGGAGGGCCGCGTGGGCGTGGGCGAGCGCCCGGTCGTAGTCGCCGCGCGCCGCCGCGGCCTCCGCGCTGGCGAGCAGCCGCCCGACGTCGGTCTCCATCGCCCGCGTCTGAGCATCGCGCAGCTCCGCGGCTTCCTGTCCGGCGGGCGCCTCCGGCTCGTCCTCGTCGTCCCGCCCGTCGCCCTGGCGGCGCGACGCCCTCCACAGGAGCCACCCGACGGTCGCGGCGCCCGCGGCGACCAGGGCGAAGAAGACCACCATGGCGAGGCCGCTGAGCGCCTCCGGCAGCCGGAGCTTCAGCCACGGCTCGGGCGGCTCGCGCGGCGCCTCGGCGTCGGCCCCGCCCCACGGCCTCGCGCGCAGGCGGCGCGCCAGCGAGCCGTCGGGGTCGCTCGCGGCGGCCTCGCAGGCCTTCGGCAGCGCGGGGCACACGTCGCTGCGCTCGCCGACGAGGGGGCACCAGCCGCGCTCCTCCAGGAGGAGCGGGTAGCGCTCGTCGTGGCAGAACTGGTAGGTGTCCTCGCCGAGGACCGGCCCGACGGCGGCGCCGCCGACCTGCGCGCTGCTCAGCGCGACGAGCAGGGCCAGCGTGTGGCTCACGCCGCCTGCCCCCGCGACGCGGCGTGGTCTGCTGGCTCGCCCTGCTCGGTCCGCGACGCCGCCTCGCGCTCCGCGATGGCCATGAAGCGGACCTGCACGTCCCAGCCGTCCGAGCGCGTGCGCAGGTCGATGTACTGGAGGAACCGCGTCGTCGCCACGAGCGGCGACGACGCGAAGAGCCCGAGGATCGCGTAGGGCGTGCCGCCCTCGCCGTAGAGGGAGCCGAACGGCTTGCCGAGCTGCAGCAGGCCGTCGACGAGCGCCTGACCGAAGAGCTCGGCGCCCGCGACACACGCGGCCTGCGCGGCGAGCAGGAGCAGCAGCGCCGTCAGGCCGCCGTGGCCCCGCACGAGCTGGGCGCTCCGCCGCACCGACGCGATCGGCCCGGCCTGCTCGAGCAGCGACGCCTCGTGCTGGAAGAGCACGGCGGCCCAGGCGAAGGGCAGCGGCAGGAGCAGCGCCAGGCACGCGGCGGCGAGCAGGGCGCGGCTCACGAGCAGGGCGCCCACGTACGACGGGAGCCGCCGCGCGAACGCCGCGAGCGCCGCGCGCGCCGGGAGCGCCTCCGCGAACAGCAGCCGGCTCGCGAGGATCGTGAACGCGCCCTGCGCGATCGCGGCGAGCGCGACGGCGGCGAGCCACGTCGCCCACCAGGGCCAGTCGAGGGCGTAACGCAGCGCGAGGCACGCCGCCGCGCCGGGCAGGAGCACGAGGGCGCCGAGGCGGAGGTAGAGCTTCGCGTGGGCCACGCCGAAGCGGCAGGCGAGATCCATGACCTCGCTCGCCGACCGGGGCCGGAGCACGATGGTGGCCCGGTCGAGCCTCATGGCCCCTCGCTCATGCGCCCTCGGCGCGGGCGGGGTCGCGCCCCGCGAGCGCGAAATAGAGCGCAACGAGCAGCGTGAAGAGGCCCGAGGCCGCCCATTTGACGGGGGCCGCCACCGCCGATGGCGACCAGAACCCCTCCACCACCGCGGCGATGAGGAGCATGAGCGCGGCGCCGAGCACGAGGTGGGCGATCTCGCGCGCCTGGCTCCTGAGCGAGCCGAGCCGCGTGCGCCCGCCGGTCGCGACGAGCGCATACCCCATCTGGAGCCCGGCCGCGCCGGAGATCACGATGGCTGTCAGCTCGAACGGCGCGTGACCGCAGATGAACGCCAGCATGTTGCCGCCCGAGCCCGACCGGATCACGTGGCCGAGGCTCGTGCCGATCACGAGCCCGTTGTAGACGAGGAAGAACACGCTGCCGGCGCCGAAGAGCACGCCGGTGGCGAAGCAGCGGAACGCGATACCGACGTTGTTGTAGACGTAGAAGCCCGCCATCCCCGCGTCGGCGCCCGTGGCGCGGCCGTCGGCGAAGCCCTGCGCATAGGCCTCGGCCATCTGCTCGAGCGCCGACGCGGGCATCACCTTGAGGGCGAAGTCGTTCGAGGCCATCGCGCCCGCCTGGCCGACGATCCAGGGGATCACGAAGAGCGCCGCCGACAGCGCGAAGAACCGGGCGCGCCTCCGGAAGGTGCGCGGGAAGTCGCGCGCGACGAGCCGGACGAGGCCGAGCCCGCGCCCGCCCCCGCGGGCGGCGCGCGCGCTGTAGAGGACGTTGTGCGCCCGGCCGGCGAGGCCGTCGAGGTAGGCCGACAGATCGGCGGAGTAACGCGCGCCGCGGCAGCGCATCAGGTCTTTGCAGACGGCGCGGTAGAGCGCGGCGATACGCGAGATGTCCCGCCCGCCCAGCTTCTGGAGATCGTCGCCGCGGAGGAGCAGCGCGTCGAGCTCGCTCCAATCGGAGGATCGCGCGGCGACGAAGGCGTCCTGGGGCACCATCACTTCTTCTCGTGCGCGCGGCAGTAAAGCAGCTCCAGGAACCGCTGCGGATCCTTGTATCTCACGCCGATGCGGCGCGCATAGAGGGGAGCGGCCATCTCGGCGAGCTCCGCGGCGCGCGCCGCGGAGAGCTGCGGCGCGCGCCGGAGGAACAGCTCCAGCGCGTCGCGGTCCTCGCCGGAGAGCGGCAGGCGCTGCGGGAGCCGGGAGAGCTCCTTGGCCGAGGGCGGCGGGACCACGCGCACCGGCTCGGTCACGCGGTGACGCGCCTCGGCGATCACCATGGTCCCGGCCACCAGATCGCCGAGCCGGCGAAAGCGGCTGTCCAGGCCCATGACGAGCGCGCCGAGCGCGTAAGCGCTGGGCAGGAAGTCGGCCGCCCGGAGCAGGTTGCGAAGGACGCTATCGTGAAACTGGAGCGGCTGACCGGTGAGGCTGACGACCCGGAGGCCGACCGCCCTCTTGCCCGGGGACTGGCCGTTCCAGACGAAATCCCAGAAGACGAAGTATCCCCACTCCAGCACGAAGAACACGAGGAGCAGAATCCCGATCGACGCCTGCCCGAGCTCGCTCCCCATGCTGTACCCGGCGATCAGCGCGATCGCGCCGAGGAGCGACATGACGAGCCCGCGGACGAGGAGGTCGACGGCGTACGCGAGCCCTCGCCGCGCGGGGCCGGCGATACGGTAGGAGAAGCGCACGTGCTCCGGCGTCTCGATCTCGGCGGAGGTGTCCAGCGGCGCCTCGTGGCGCTGCCGCGGCGGCGCTGGACGACTCAGCGCCACGGGCGCAGCGCCATGCGCTCAGCGAAAGCACCGTCGCCGATCCCGCCCATTTCGCCGCGCAACTCACGCCCTGTATACATTGCCGTCCGCCGCCCTGGAGGTCGCGACAGTCGAGGAGATCAAAACGCGCGGCGCATGTCAAGGGCACCCCCGGAAACCGGCGCGCGAGTCGTCGACGTCCACCACACGCGGCCACGACGCCCGCGCGGCCACACGCCGCCGCGATGATGATGTGCTCTGACGTTTTTGTTGTTGCGCCCCTCCGCACGATCCGTTCGTCTCCGGATCATGGACTACGTGAATCCGTATGCCCCCCCGCAAGCAAATATCCACATGGTCGCGCCGGAGCACGCCGGAGCTCCGATTCCGTGGTCCCCTGGAGAGGTGCTCTCCGAGGCCTGGGGCCTTGTGAAGCGGCACTGGCCCGCGCTCGTGTTCGGCCTGCTCATCGTCCAGATCCTCGCCGCGATCCCTGGACAGATCTCCACGATCCTCAAGGCGGCCGGCGCGGTGGACGACACGACGGCCGCGGTGATCGGCCTGCCGCTGAGCATCATCGGCATGATCCTCGGAATGTACTTCCAGGGCGGCGTCATCAAGATGTACCTGACCGCCATCCGCGGCGGCACGCCGCAGCTCGGCGACGTCTTCAGCGGAGGCGGCGCGACCGGTCGCCTGATCGGGGCCAGCTTGCTGACGGGCCTCGCGGTCGTCGGCGGCATGCTCGCGCTCCTCGTGGGAGCGTTCATCGTCGCGTTCGGCTTCATGCTGGCGCCGTATTTCGTCGTCGACGCGGGCAAGGGTTCCGTGGAATCGATGCGCGACAGCTGGCGCGCCATGAAGGGGAACAAGGGGAAGGCCTTCGTGCTCTCCCTCGCACTCTGCGGCCTCGCGCTGCTCGGCCTGCTCGCGTGCGGCGTGGGCCTGTTCGTCGTCATGGCCATCGGCCAGGCGGCGGTCGCCATCGTGTACACGCGCGTCAGCGGCAGGACCGCCCCCGCCCGGCTGTAGGGCGCCGCGCGCTCACCAACAGCGCTCACCGGCCGCGCTCACCGGCCGCACTCACCAACAGGGCTCACCGGCCGAGGCGGCGCGGCGCGGCGCTCGCCGCGCGCCGGACGCTGGCGGCCCTGGCGACGTCGGCGCGCGACGCGAGCAGCGCCGCGGCCGCCGCCCAGGCGGCGAGCGCGAGCTCGTCCAGCGTCCACGCGGTCGTGGTCGCGGCCGCGACCGCGGCGAGCACCGAGAGCAACACCCGGCTGCTGTCGCGGCCGTCCTGCCGCTCGGCCCAGCGGACGCAGCCGAGCGCGATCCCGGACAGGAGCAGCCCCGCGAGCCCCGCGCCCGCGAGCAGGCGCAGCGCCATGGCGGGCGCCGCGCGGGTCAGCGCGGCGGTCGCCGCCCCGTGCCCCAGGGCGAGCGCCACGGCCGGCGCGGCGACGGCCGCCGCGCCGGCGCCCGCCCGGAGCGGGGCCGAGGCGCCGCAGGCGTCGAGCAGCCACGCCATCCGCCGCTCCTCGCGCAGCACCGGACCGGAGAAGCCCGCGCTCGCGCAGAGGGCGAACGGCGCGAGCGCGACGAGGGACGCCGCGGCGAGCGGCGCGCCCGCGAGCGGCTCGCTCGTCCGGATCCAGGCCGCCGCGGCGAGCGCGCCCACCGCGGTGAGCGCGAGGCCGCGCACGAGCACCGCGCGGTGGCCGCGCAGGAGCGCCGCCAGGTAAGCGAGCGAGAGCGAGAGGAGCGCCCCCGACGCGCCGGGCACGGCGCCCCACACGAGCGCGGGCGCGCGGCCCGCGGGGACCTCCGGCGCGCGGACGAACGCCGCGCGCAGCCCGACCGCGAGCGCGGGCGCGGCGCAGGCCAAGAGGAGCGGCGCCGGCGCCCCGAGCAGGACCGCGCCGGCGAGCAGCGATAACGCCGCCATCTCGCGCCCGCCGCGCGGCCGGGCGAGGAGCATGCAATGCGCCGCGAGCGCCGACACGCAGGCGGCGGCGCCGGCGAGCGCGCCGGCGCCGAAGGCCCAGAGCAGGACCCAGGGGAGCTCGGCGATCGAAAGGAGCAGCGCGTGGGCCGAGAGCAGGTGGACGCGCGGCACCGGCAAGGTCCGCAGGAAGAAGGCGGCCGGCGCGCGGAGCAGCGCGCGCGCCGCGGGCGCCCCGAGGAGCAGCCACGCCGCCCACAGCGCGACCCGGAACACGAACGACTCGCCCGCGAGTCCGGTCAGCTGCGCGGGGTGCATCCCGTTGCCCCCGAACACGATCGCCGCGACGAGCCCTACCCCCATGTAAAGCGGCATGGCGCGCGCGAAGGCGTCCTTGCCGGCCGTCGAGGCCAGGGTGCACACGATGAGGGCGAAGCGGCGCAGCACGTCACCGGCTTCTAGCCATGGCAGGCCGCGGCTCGCCATCGGAAACATCTGTCCGCGCCGGGCGGCGCCGTGCTTCTCGTGCGCTGGAGTCGAAGCGACAACGTCCTTGGATGAGAATCGATGGCCCCTGGAGGGAATGGCCGGCGAGCGACGGTCACGCGCGCGAACACCGCCGACCTGCTGCACCCAGCCGGTGTCTCGCGGCGATCCGAAGAGGTAGACTCGCCCGCGTGAGTCGCTCTCCTGGGCGCCGCGGCGCCACCTCCGCGCAACTCTCGCTCTTCGGTGAGGCGCCGGGGCCCGCGGCCGGCGCCGCGCCGGGCTCGCCCGCGGCCGACGGGGCCGGCGCGGCCGATGTCATGGCGGCGGTCTACGAGGACGCCGCCCGCGTCGCGGCGCGGCTGCCGACCGGCGTGCACCTCGGCACGAGCTCGTGGAGCTTCCCCGGCTGGCAAGGCCTCGTGTACGCCCGGCAGCAGAGCACGGAGGAGCTCGCCCGCGACGGCCTGGCCGAGTACGCGCGTCACCCGCTGCTCACGACGGTGGGCGTCGACCGGAGCTTTTACGCGCCCATCCCCGACAGCGACTTCCTCCGTTACAAGGCGCAGCTGCCGGACGGCTTCCGCTGCGTCTGCAAGGCGCTGCACGCGGTCGTGTCGCAGGTCCAGCAGCGCTCTCAGCCCCCCTCGGACGAGGGCGAGGGATCCGCCGCGAGCCGCGGGCGCCCCGAGCCGAACCCGGACTTCCTCTCGGTTCCTCTCTTCCTCTCGCGCGTCGCCGCGCCCCTGCTCTCGGTGTTCCGCGCCCACGCGGGGCCGGTGCTGCTCGAGCTGCCCCCGGTCGGCCCATCGTATCGCCTGCCGCCGCGCGAGTTCTTCGACCGGCTCGACGCCTTCCTCGGCGCGCTGCCGCGCGAGCTCGCCTGTGCCGTCGAGCTCAGGGAGCGCGCCTACCTCACCGGCGAGTACCGGGAGATCCTCGGGGCGCGCGGCGTCGCCCACACCTACAGCTACTGGCGCAACATGCCGCTCCCCGGCGCGCAGGCGGAGGTGGTGCCGGTCTCGAACGCCCCCTTCGCGGTCGTCCGGCTCCTGCTCAAGCCAGGGCGCCGCTACGAGGCGGAGCAGCGGCGATTCCACCCCTTCGACAAGGTGGTCGAGCCCGACCCCGCGATGCGCGAGGACGTCGCGCGCATCGTGTGCGAGGCGGCGGCGCTGGGCGTCGAGAGCTTCGTCCTGGTCAACAACAAGGCCGAGGGCAGCGCGCCGCTCACGGTGCGCGCGATCGCCGAGGAGGTCGCCGAGGCGTGGCAGGGCCGCGCGGCGGGCGCGACGGCGTGATCCGGGGAGCGCGGCTCGCCGGGTCCGCCCGCCGCTCGGCCCGCCGCGCTCTCCAGAGCACCCCGCGCGCCCCGGGCTCCGCTCCGAGGACAGGCTGGAAAGCGGCCCGGTGCGGGTTGCGTCCGGGCCGGCCCGCCGCGCTCCCCAGGATCACGCGGCCCGAAAAGGCTCTCCTCTCCGCGGCATCCGTGCAACACCTCGGCGCGCCGCGAGCCGCGCCCCCGCGCGCCGGGCCGCGGCGAACGACGCGCACAACGTTGGAGATGCCCAGTGAAACACCGTGAAGCTCCGGCCCGGGCCGATGTCGTCATCGTCGGCGCGGGCCACAACGGCCTCGTCGCCGCCGTCCTCCTCGCCCGCCGCGGGCTCGACGTCGTGGTGCTCGAAGAGAAGGACGTCGTGGGCGGCGCGGTCAAGACCGAGCACCCCTTCACCAAGGCGCCTGGGCTCGGCGTCTCGAGCGGCGCCTACCTGCTCGGCCTCGCCCCGCCCGAGCTGCTCCGCGACCTCGGCGTCGCGTTGCCCCTCCGGCGGCGCGATCCGCACTACTTCCTCCCGACGACCGACCGGCGATACCTGCTCTTCGGCTCGGATCACGCCGCGATGAAGCGGCAGTTCCTCGAGTTCTTCTCCGAGCAGGACTGGGAGGCGAACAGCGCGCTCCAGGCCGAGCTCGCCGCGCTCCGGGACGACATCGCGCCGACCTGGCTCGAGGAGCCGCTCTCCATCGAGGAGACCGCGGAGCGCTACGTGCGGCCCGCCCTGCGGCAGACGTTCGTTTCGCTCTGCCGGGGCACGATCTCCGACTACCTCGCGCGGTTCCGCTGGAAGAGCGACCTCCTCCAGGCGATGTACGCCGCGACCGACGCGTTCTCGGGGCTCGCGGGCGGCTTCGACACGCCCGGCACCGGGATGAACTTCCTCGTCCACAACATGTGCCGCCTCCCGGGCGCGGACGGGACGTGGATGATCGTCGAGGGCGGGATGGGCACGGTCACCCGCCTGTTCGCCGAGCGGGCCAGGGCCGAGGGCGCGACGATCGTCACCGGCGCCCGCGTCGCGCAGATCGAGTCGTCCGGCGGCGCCGTCGCCGGCGTGCTCCTCGAGGACGGCACGCGCATCGCGGCGCGGGCGGTCGTCTCGAACGCCGACCCGTTCCGCACGCGCGCGCTCGCCGGCGAGGCGGCCATCGGTCCGGCGCTGTCGCAGCGGCTCGACGCGCTCGCGAGGGACGGCTCGACGCTCAAGGTCAACATGGCCCTGACCGGCCTGCCCAGGTTCACGTGCCTGCCGGAGGACCGTGGGCAGTTCGGGCCGACGATCCACCTCCTGCCGGACGAGGACGTCGTGATGGACGCGCTGCGGCAGGCCCACCGCGACGCCATGAGCGGGCGCCTGCCGGAGTTCCCGGCGATCGAGTGGTACTTCCACACGCCGATCGATCCGAGCCTGCGCGACGCGGAGGGCCACCACAACGCGGCGCTCTTCGTGCAGTGGGTCCCCTACGCGCTCGAGGGCGGCGCGTCGTGGGCCGACGCCGCGCCGCGGTACGTGAAGCACCTGCTCTCGATCTGCGATCGCTTCGCGCCGGGGATGTCGGATCTCGTGCTGGACACGTTCACGCTGGCGCCGCCGGACATCGAGCGGCACTTCGGGATCACGCGCGGGCACATCCACCACATCGACAACGGCTTCGGCTTCGCCGATCGCGTGCCCTACCGGTTCGGGCTCGCCGGGCTCTACTCGTGCAGCGCCGGCACGCACCCGGCCGGATCGGTGATCGGCGCGGCGGGGCACAACGCGGCCAGGGCCGCGCTCGCCGACCTGGGGAAGTGATCCGCGCGGCGCTACCCGCCGACGCCCGGACCGCCGCCGACCCCAGCACCGCCGCCGGCCCCCGGATCGCCGCCGACCCCAGCACCGCCGCCGGCACCCGGATCGCTGCCGGCCCCAGGACCGCCGCCGGCCCCAGGATCGCCGATGCCCGGGCCGCCGCCGACCCCAGCACCGCCGCCGGCGCCCGGATCACCGGCCCCCGAGGCGCCGCCGGCGCCCGGATCGCCGCCGACCCCGGCGCCTGGGCCCTCGGGGCCCTGCTCGCCGTCGCTTCGCCCGCCGGTGCCCTGCTCCCCATCGCCAGCCTGGTGCCCGTTGACGCCCTCGCTGCCGCCCTGCGCGCCAGGGGGCGTCGGAGGCGGCTCCGAGGGCGGGCTCGGCGGCGGAAGGCCCGACGGCGATGGCTCGCTGACACATGCGGCGCCGGCGAGCGCGAGCAGGAGCAAAGGCAGCGGCAGGAGCAGCTCCCGCAAGCTCGTGGAGGACGTCGAACGCATATCGTTGCACCCTTCCTTCCCTGGTTCCGTTTCCGGACCACATGGAGCGGGGGCGGTCCCATGACCAGTGTCCCGAGCACCCAAGGCGTGCACCCGGCGCTCACCATCGAAGGATCGGATGCAGCGCGGGCGGACCACGCTCGCCGGCCGGTGTGCAGGTCCCGTCGCCTCGGGTCACGATCCCTCGGGCGACCCCTCCACGGGCGAGCCCCCCAGGTCCGCCCCGGGCCGGGCGATCACGCCGCCGCGCGCACGACACGTCCCTGCGTCGTCACCACGGCGCGCTCGAGCGGCGCGGCGGCGTCCACGCCGACCCGCGCGCCCGGCCACACCACGCACCCGCGGAGCGCCCCGGCCCCCTCGACCCGCGCTCCCGCGCCGACGACGCTGCCCGTCACGTCCACGCCGTCGGCCACGGACGCCCCCGGGCCCACGTAGCTCTGCAGCGCGCGCCCGGCGAGCCAGCGCGCGCTCGCCGCGAGGTAGGCGGCGAGCGTCCCGATGTCGTGCCACGCGGCGGGCGCCGCGGCCGTCGCGAGCGCGCGCCCCTCGCGCAGCCACGGCAGGTAGACGTCCCCGACCATGCAGCCGCGCGGCGGCAGCCGCCGCCGGAGCGGCTCGCCGATCACGTGCACGCCCACGAAATCGCCGCCCGCGACCTCCTCGCCGAAGCGCTCGCCGCGCAGCCGGACCACCTCGCCCCGCGCGCCGACGCCCACCGTCCCCTCCCCGGCCGGCCGCGGCGCGACCGCGAGCGTCGCGGCGGCCCCGCGCTCTCGGTGCGCCGCGCAGAGCGCCGCCACGTCGAGGTCGATCAGGATGTCGCCGTTCCAGAGGACCACGTCCCCGTCGCCGAGCGCGCCCGCCGCGTTCGCGAGGCCCCCGGCGGTGCCGAACGGCTCCGGCTCGTGCAGGACCTCCACCGGCACCGGGAACGCCGCGAGCAGATCGAGCGAGAAGCGCTCGGCGAGGTGGGACTTGTTCAGCGCGACGCGCCGGACGCCGCCCGCGACGAGCCGCTCGGCGATGTGCGCGACGAGCGGGCGATCCCCGAGCCACAGGAGCGGCTTCGGCAGCTCGTCCGTGAGCGGGCGGAGCCGGGTCCCGAGCCCCGCCGCGAGGATCATGGCAGCGGTCATGCGCCCCATGTTCGCCGCTCCGCGGGGATCGTCCAAGAAATCGAGGCGGCGCTCACTCGCCCCGCTCGAGCAGCTCCCGCGTCGCGCGCTCGAGCAGGTCGTGCGCCGACGCGTCGTCCTTCTCGAGGCGCGCGACGCCGATGCGGATGTTCATCCGGAAGGGCATCGACGGGATGCGCCGGGCGCGGTGCTGGCGCACCTTCTCGCCCAGCACCTTCGCGAACGCGGACGCGCGCGTCCGGCCGATCCCGGGGCAGACGATGGCGAGGATGTCGCGGCGGTAACGCCCGAGCAGCCCGCCCTCCGGCACGTAGATCCGGACGACCCGCGCGAGGTCGCCGAGGATGCGGTCGACCCGCGCCCGACCGTGCTTCTCCTCGATGCCCTGGAGGCCCTCCACGCCGATCAGCAGCAAGGACAGCCGCTGGGTGCCCTGCTCCTTGGCGCGCTGGACCTCCTTCTTCAGGAACGCCCGGAGCCGCTCCTCGTGAACGACCGCGGCCAGGTCGTCGTTGCGATGCCCCGCCTCTGCGGTCTTCGGCGCGGCGTCCGCGGCCTTCGGCCCGGCGTCCCCGGGCCTCGGCGCGCCGTCCCCGGCCTTCGGCCCGGCGTCCCCTGGCCTCGGCGCGCCGTCCCCGGCCTTCGTCCCGCCGTCCGCGGCCTTCGTCCCGCCGTCCGGAGGTGTGGGGGCGCGGCGAGGCCGCTCGTCGAGATCGATCCCGCGGCGCGACGAGGGCGGAGGGATGCTCGAGGGGCCGGGCGCCGGCGGGGGCGTCGACGGGGCGGCGGCGCCGAGGGCCTCGGTCATCAGGGAGACCGCGGTGGTCGCGCGCTCGAACCGGTCCTTCGGATCGAGCGCCGTCGCCTGCTGGAACCAGGCGTCGAAGGCGGGCGGCAGCTTGACGCCGCGCCGCCGCGCGGCGCGCGCGCTCGGCGGCTCGGGCAGGCCGCCGGTCATGCGCTGGAGCAGCGCGAAGATCGACGGCGAGACCCTCGCCTCGGTCAGCCAGTAGGCGCTGCCCACGAGCAGCGTGAACGCGACGTGGCCGAGCGCGTGGATGTCGGCCTTCGGCCCGATCGCGCCGTCGCCGCGGATCTGCTCGGGGGCCATGTAGAGCGGCGTGCCGACCAGCGCCGTGCGCTCCGCCATGCTGCTGTGCGCCGCGATCTTCGCCAGGCCGAAGTCGAGGATCTTGACGCACGGCGAGCCGTCGTCGCGCCTCGTCACGAACAGGTTCTCCGGCTTGAGGTCCCGGTGGACGATGCCCGCCGCGTGGGTCTTGTCGAGCGCGCGCGCGACCTGGGACAGGTAGAGCACCACCTCCCCCGCCGGCAGCGGGCCGCGGCGCGCCGAGAGCCCCCCGAGCTCCTCGCCCTGGAGGAGGTCCATGACGAGGAAGGGCATGCCGGAGTCGGCGTCGATGCCGGCGTCCGAGACCGGGACGATGTGGTCGCTCTCGATCCCGCCGGTGATCTTCGCCTCCTGGGTGAACCGGGCGCGCATCGCGGGGTCCTGGATGGATCCCGGGAGCATCACCTTGAGCGCGCGGCGGCGGTCCGTGACCTCGTCCACGACCTCGTACACCGCGCCCATGCCCCCCGCCTTGATGCTGCGGACGACGCGGTATCGCCCGTGGAACAGCGCGTCGGGCGTGAACGGTGCGAGGGTCGGCGGGGCCATCGAAGATGATCGGGCCACGAGAGGATAGATCGGACCGGGCCGGAGCCGGTCACCCTTTGCGCTGGAGGGTGGGCGGCGTCGGACGCCTCGAGGGCAGCGGGCGCCGCGTCGAGACCGCCGCGAGCGCAGCGGGCGCCGGACGGCGCGCTCCCGCGTGGAGCGCGCCGTCCGGCGCCCCGCGACGGCAGCCTCCGCCCGCTTGCGTCATGGACGCGATCCGTCGCGTGCTGCGGCCGCGCGACGCGGTGATTCGCCGCTCCTCCTGGGGTCGGGCGCGGCTGAAAACTCGACGCCCCCGGCGGCCGCGTGGTAGCTCCGCCGTGTGGGTTCGCACGCGCTCGCCGTCCTCTCCGCCGTGAGGCGGAGCTCCGCCTCCTGGGCCGCGGCCGGGCTGCTCGGCCTCGGCGCCGCAAGCCTCGCCGCGCAGAGCTGCGGCACCGACGCCGTCGGCGTCGACGCCTGCCGGCAGATCGAGCAGGCGCGGTGCGAGGCCGCGGCCGCCTGCGACCTCGACGAGGCGCAGGTGAAGTCCTGCTCCGAGTTCTACTGGGACCAGTGCCTGCACGGCATCGAGCACGCCGTCGACTTCGACGAGGGCGTGAAGCACGCCGCGAGCGACCCGACGAACGAGCAGGTCGAGGCCTGCGTCGCCGCGGTCCGCGCGACGCGCGACTGCGCCAGCGCCGGGGTCGCCTCGATGGCCGAGTGCTCCGCCGCGCCGCTCGCGGCCGGTGAGGATCTCGGGATCACGCCTTGCTACGTGATCAGGAAGCGAGCGCATGCGCTCGATGCCTGCACGTTCGTCGTCCAGCCGCCCGAACCGGGCAGCTCACAGGGGGGCGGCGAGGGCGGCGGCGGTGGTGCCGCCAACAGCGGCGGTGACGGCGGTGGTGGTGCCGGCGGCGACGGCGGTGGCGGCGGTGGCGGCGCGCCGGGTAGCAGCGACGGCTAGGCGTCGCTTCGGTGAAGCGCCCGACGCGGTGCACAGCATGCCCGGAGCGTTGAGCGTGCGATCCGGTTGGCCTTTGCCGAGCTCACGGATCGTTGTCTCTCTGAGCGGTCTTCTGTCCAGGATGAGCCAAGCGCGCGAACAGGGAGATCAGCTCCTCCACGAAAGCCCGGAGGTCGGCGGGTACAACGCCGCCAGGGACACGTGCGTCGTCCGCGATCTCGATCTGCGAAAGCACCCAGGCAAGGCTCGCCGGGGTCAGCCCGCCGTCCTTCCGTGCAGCGAGCGGCAACGCGGCCTCCACGCTCAAGCCGTTTCGATGGAGCGCATAGACATCGACAAGATCGCGGGGCTCCGAGCGCGACAGGAGCGTACAGAGCTTGTTGGCGAGGATCTCCTCCGGGACGTCCACCCGAACGTCACCGATGAACGGCTTGTTCGGGTACACCTGGACAGCGCGATCGAGGACCAAGTCGACGACCACCCGGTCACCGCCTCGCTTCACCAGCCTCCGGCGGAACTCGGGCGAGGTCTGGATGTTCTCGATCGTGGCGCCGCTCTCCTGGGCAGCCGCATTCAAGGCGAGATCGCCGGCGTCGAGACCACCCGATGCGCCGAGCGCTTCCTCGGTGGTGAACAGGTCCAGATCCGCCGTGCGCCGATGCCGGAGATAGAAACCCGCCAACGCCGCGCCCCCCGTCAGGAAGAAGCGCTGCTCACGCCGGAAGAAGCCCGCGAGGATCTCCGCCTGCAACGGGCTAAGCTGGCCGGTGCTCAAGCAGCCCCTCCTTGTGCCATCGATTGAGCAGAAACTCCCAGAAAGCCCGCCTCCGGCCGAGCTGCCGGGAGAGGGAGCTGAAGCGCGCGGCCACCTCCTCGGGGCTGGTGAAGCGCCAGACGTCCGGGTCGCGCGCTTCGCGCAGGATCTTCCCGAGGAGGCGATCGCGCTCCTGCGGAGACGCCGTCGCGAGCCGGCGGCGGACCTCGCTGACCGGCATGGGATCGTCCCACAGGAAATAAGGGATGGCGTTCTCGTCATCCAGATCGGACGAGAGCGGGACCGCTACCTCGGGGTTCGAGAGATCCGCTGGCATGGGAGGGCTGAGCCGCTCCTGCGGCACTGGAGGGCAGGTGCCGGAGGCTCCGGCGCAGCTCCGAGAATCCCTCCGGAGCCTGGGAACGGCATCGCGTCCACCTTGTCTCCTCGCGACCAAGAAAGCCAGCGGAGCGGCGGCGTTCCCTCAGGCAAGACGCGGCTGGACCGGGTTGCCGAGGGAAGAGCCCCGGTGGGTTCCCGGAGCGTCCAGCGGGCTTGGACGAGCAACCCCCCCTGCCCCCGTCGGCACGTGCATCCCCGCCCTGTTCGCCAGGACTTCTGCCCGAGGCACCCGCGGCAAGGCGATGCACGGCACCGCCGCCCCTCCGAGGCGCCCATCTCAACGCTTGAAACGACCCACTCGCCTCCCGAGTCGCCCGCCGCAACGCTTGAAACGGCCCTCTCGCCCTCCGAGTCGCCCGCCGCAACGCTTGAAACGGCCCTCTCGCCTCCCGAATCGCCCGCCGCAACGCTTGAAACGGCCCACTCGCCTCCCGAGTCGCCCGCCGCAACGCTTGCATCAAGCCTTGCAACGACCGGGGCCCCGCCCGGCCCCCCGGCGGCGCCACGTCACACGAGGTCGAGCAGCACGTCCGACAGCTCGTCCGTGAGCGCCGCCACGCCCGGCGCCCGCCGCTCGACCGCCTCGGTCAACGCCGCCGCCGCCTCCCGCACCCGCGCGAGCGCCGCGGCGTCGCCGCCGGGCCGCCCGAGCGCCCGCTCCGCGCGCGCCAGCATCGCCTTGGCCAGCGAGAGATCGCTCTCGGTGGCCCCGTCGTCCGGCCCGCCCTCGCCCGCCGCCGCCGCGCGCAGCGCCTCGATCTCGGCCTGATCGGCCGCGCGGCGGAACGCCGTCAGCTGGTAAGGGCTGTTCGCGATCTCCACGGCGGCGCTCGTGCCGGACGGCAGGTGCGTCGCCGCGACGTGGAGCACGCCCGAGAGGTCGAGCCGGAAGGTCACCTCGACCGGCGACTGCACAGGGCTCGGCGGGAGCGGCCCCACCCGGAGCTCGCCGAGCTGCGTGTTCATGCCGAGCCGGTGGTGCTCGCCCTGGGCGATCGGCAGGCTCGCCACCTCCTGATCCTCGTGCGTCGTGAACACCGTGGTCGTGCGCTCCACCGGGACCACGGTGCCCCGCGGGATCACCGGCGCGGCGTCGAGATCGTCGAGGCTCTCCGGCTCCTCGTGCGGGGGGAGCACGCCGACGCTCAGCGTGTGCGGCGTGATGTCGACCAGCACCTCGGCGATGCGCTCGCCCGCGATCCGCCCCGCGAGCAGCGACGCGCCGAGCGCGACGGCCCGGTCCGCGTCGAGATCGAGCTGCGCCGGCCGCCCGAGGTGCTCCGAGACCATCCTCCGGACGAGCGGCATCTTGCTCGATCCGCCCACGAGCAGCACGCGGTCGAGCTGCGCTGGGCGGAGCCTCGCGTCGCGCAGCGCCGCGTCGATGCACGCGAGCGTCCGCTCGACGAAGGGCCGCGCCGCGGCCTCCACGTCCTCCCGCGAGAGCGGCATGTCGAGGTGCGCGGCGCCCGCGCCCTCGCCGGTCAGGAACGGATCGAAGAGCCGCACCTCCTCCCGGTCCGACAGGGCGATCTTCGCGCGCTCGACCGCCTCGAGCAGGCGCGTCATCGCCCGCGCGTCGGCCTCGACCTGCGCCCGCGAAGGCCCGAGGCGCCCGAGCACGATCGACGTGATCGCGCGGTCGATGTCGTCGCCCCCGAGCCGCGTGTCGCCGCGGCTCGTGCGCACCTCGAGCAAGCCCTCGTCGTGCTCCAGGATCGAGACGTCGAAGGTGCCGCCGCCGAGGTCGTACACGAGGACGAGCTGCTCGGCCCCCGACTGGTACGTCAGCGCCGCCGCGGTCGGCTCGTTCACGAGGCGCTCCACCGTGAGCCCCGCGAGCTGGCCCGCGTCGCGCGTCGCCTGGCGCTGGGCGTCGTTGAAGTACGCGGGCACCGTGATCACCGCGCGCCGGGGCCGCTCCCCCAGCGCGGCGCCCGCGCGATCCAGCAAGGCGCCCAGGATGAGCGCCGAGATCTGGGGTGGGCTGAGCTCCCGCCCGCCGACGCGCCGCCGCACGTCCGTCCCCATCTGCCGCTTGATCGACAGCACCGTGCCCTCGGGGTCGAGCACGCGCCGGTTCTTCGCGGCGCGCCCGACCAGGATCTCGCCGCCCGGCAGCGCGCCGACCGCCGACGGCATGAGCTCGGCCCCGGTCGCGTCCGCGAAGAGCGCCGCCTTCCCGTCGCGCACCGCGCCGATGAGCGAGTTCGTGGTGCCGAGATCGATCCCTGCGATGTCCGTCATGTTCCTCCGTCGCCGCGTCGGCCCGTGTCCTCAAAATCCGCTGTGCTCTCGAGGAGATGCGGCGCCCTCCACCCCGGCCCCGCGGCGGGCGGCGCGCCCGTGGCGACGACGTCGGCCTCGCGCACGAGCCGGCCGCGCGCGGCGTAACCGGGCCGGATCACGTCCACGACCACCCCTTCGGGCTCCGCGCCCTCTGGCGGCCTCACCTCGACGACGCGATGCACCTCCGGATCCACGGCGACGCCGACGCGCCGATCGACGGTCACGCCGCAGCCCTCGAGCGCGGCGACGAGCTGCGCCCGCAGCACGCGCAGGCCCTCGGCGAGGGCGCCGAGCTCCGGATCCGGCTCCGCGCGCCGGCGAAATGGCCAGAAGCCGGCCCGCTCGGCCCGCGCGCGCCGCTCGACCATGGCCGACGCCTGCGCGACCGCGCGGTCGAGCGCGTCCGCGACCGGCAGGATCACGCCCAGCCAGGAGAGCTCCTCGGCAGGCCGCGGCGCGGCGTCTGTCGACGTGCTGCCGCGCGTGCCGCCCGCGCCGCGCGCGCCCTCGGCCGCGCGCCCTTGCTCCGCCGCGCGCGCGAGCGCCGTCACCTGCTCGAGGCACGACTCCGCCGCGGCCTGCGCCGCGACGGCCGCGCGCCCCTGGCGGCGCACCTCCCGGACGAGCTCGGCGAGGCGCGCGCCGATGTCCTCGGGGGGCGCGCCGGAGGGGGTCTCTTCCATCATCACGTCTTCCTTTCCTGGGGGGCGCAGAGCGCGTCGACGTCGAGCTGGGACGCGAGGGCGCGGAGCACCACCAGCGCGAGCGCGCCCGGCGGCAGCGGCTCCGGGGGCGCCGGGAGCGACGGCGGGGACACGGCCGGCGCCGGCCGGAGCAGGAGATCCCGCGCGCGGCGGCCGGGATCCGAGAGCAGCTCGTACGCCTCGCGCACCCGCCGGAAGCCCTCGGGATCGAGGTCCGGCGGGTGGGCGATCACCTCGCGCCGGTACGCGCGCTTGATGCTCGCGGCGCCGTCTTCCGGCCGCACGCCCAGCGTGTCGTAGGCCGCGAGGAAGAGATCGAGCACGCTCATGCGCTCCTCCGCGGGCGCCCCCGGCTCGGGCCGGAGGGGAACGGGATCTCGGCGTCGCCGAGCAGGCGCTCGATCAGCTGCTCCAGCTCGCGCGCCGACCGCGCCGACGGCCCCGCCTCCAGGATCTTGCGCGCGCGCGCCTCGATCGACCGGCGCTCGTCGGCGGTGAGCCGATCGAGCGCGCCGGGCGGGATACCGAGGAACGAGAGCAGCCCGAGCAGCGCGCTGGCTTCGCGCAGATCGTCGTCGCCGCCGTCCGCGCTCGCGCCGGGTGCGCCCTCCGCTTCTTCGAGGAGGCTGAACTCGGGCGCGAGCTGCGCGTCGAGCTCCTCCGCGGCGGCGTCGGGGCGCGGCGCCTTCAGCCCGGGCAGCGGCTCGTCCAGGACGTCGAGCCAGCCGAGCCCGCGGCGCGACGGGCGCCGCTCGCGCCGCCGGAGCGCCGCGAGCAGGCCGCGCAGGCGGGCGAGCTCGCTGTGCGGCCACGCCGCCGCGCCCAGCGCGATCAGGCGCTCCGCGACGGGCACGTCGCCCGCCGCGAGCGCGGCCTCCGCGAGCGCGGCGAGCGCCCCCGCGGCCCCCGCGCCGCCGCGCGCCTGCTGCGCCGCCTCGACGAGCGCGTCCGCGACGCCGAGGAGCCAGGACGCCGCGGCGAGCTTCATGAGCGCGGGGGGCGACGACCACCACGCGCGCACGGCCTCGACGAGCCGCGCGCGGCCCGCCGCGCTCCCGTCGAGGTCCGCCGCGAGCGAGACGCACGCGGCGTCGAAGGCGAGCTGCGCGGCGGGGTCGAGGGCCTCGCGGAGCGCCGCGGCCCGCGGCTCGATCGCGCCGACCTGGCTGCGCGCGGCGCGCGCGGCGCGGCGCAGCTCGGCGGCGAGCGCGCCCGCCGTGGCCGCGGAGGGGGCGAGCTCGGCGAACGGTGCGAGGTCCATGCGCCGCCCGCGGGCCTCGCGCGCCTCGGCCGCGAGCGCCGGGTCCCGCGTCGCCTCGGCCGCCTGCACGATCGCGGCGTCCGCGCCCTCGCGCCCGCCGCGCCGCTCCGCGAGCGCGATCTTCAGCCGCCATGCGTCGACGTCCTCGGGGCGGTCGGCGAGCACCTTGTCGATCAGCTCGAGGGCGCGCTCGGGTTGTGCCTCCGCGAGCAGGCGCGCCTCGATCAGGTCGGCGTCGCGGGCGAGGGCCCCCGAGGCCTTCGCCCGCCCCACCGCGAGCGAGGCGCGGGCGGCCTTCAGGTCGCCCTCGGCGCCCCAGGCCTCGGCCGCGATCAAGGCGGCGGCCGCCGCGAGCGGCGCCGCCGCGGGCGCGCGGGAGAGCGCGCGGGCGAGGTGATCGGCGGTCGCCGCGGCCTCTGCGCCCCGATCTCCGTGGCGCACGCCGCACTCGGCGCAGACGGCGCCCGCCTGAAGGACGGCGAGCTTCAGCTTGCCGCGCAGCGCCTCGATGAGGTCGCCCCCGAGGCCGATCGCCCGATCGAAGGCCCGCGCGGCCCGCTCCGGCTCGGCCGTGAGGCACGCGAAGCCCTCGTAGAGGCAGGCGGTCGCGCGGTCGTTCTCGTCGAACACGTCGGCGCCGAACCGCTGCGCCACGCCCAGCGCGGCCCGCTCCCCTGCCCCGCTCGCGCGCGCCGGCGGCGCCTGCACCGCGAGCGCCCGCGCCGCGGCCCGCGCGCGGGCGAGCTGCAGGGCGCGGTCGTCGAGCTGCAAGCGGCGCCCGAGGTCCAGCGCGAGGTCGGCGTTCGTCTCGCTGGCGGCGAGGACAAGCGCCTCGTGCGCCCCCGCCACGGCGCGGAGGGCGGAGGAGCCCGCGAGCAGCGGCAGCGCGGCGGAGAGCGGCCTGCCGGCGGAGCCATCCTGCACGTCGATGGCCGCCCTGATCTCGGCGGCGAGCACCGCCTTCCGCTGGCCCGGCGCGACGCGCTTCAGCAGCGCCCGCCCCGACGCGAGCTCGCCGCGCACGGCGGCCGCCACCGCCGCCGCGGCGGCGTGCAGCGCGCGCAGGCCGGCGCGCGGCGCGATCCGTACTGGATCCGGCGCGACGCCGCGCGCAGCCTCGACCAGCGGGCCCACCACGGCCTGGACCTCGGGGTCGCCCGAGGCGAGCTGTGCCGCCTCGGCGTCGTCCCCGAGCGCGAAGGCGGCGAGCGCCTGCTCGACGCGGAGCCGCGCGCTCCGGCCGGCCCCGGCCGCCGCGAGGCGCCGGGCGGCCCGGAGCTGCCCCGACCGCCGGAGCCGGCCAGCCAGCGCAACGGCGCTCTCGACGACCGCGCTCCCCGCGTCCTCCGGCGCCATCGCGCCGAGCGCGGCGGTGAGCTGCTGCGCCGCGAGCTCCGGGCTCCTGTCGGCGAGCGCCCGTATCGCTGCTGGATCATGCGCCGCGATCGCGCGCTGGGCCTGCCGCTCGCGTCGTTCACGCCTGCTGCGTTTCCCCATAAGCGAGGGGGGTTATAGTCAACCATGTTGTTTGAAGGAAGCGAGTTGGAGACGAATTCCGGCCTTAAAATACACGCTTCAACAAGCCGTTTCCCTGACAATCATCAACAACCAATCGCAATGGCGCTCACGGCACAAAATCCCCTCGGCCGCTCGCCACGGATTGCAAACATCGGGCTCTGGGCACAATGCAAGTACGGACCTCCGCCATGTCATCCGCTGGCGAGCTGCCGGGCTGCAACTCGGGAGGTGGCGTCGACACCGCGCATGAGCTCATCCGCAGGGCGCGCGTCGCGCCGCTCGTCCGACCGCGACCGTTCCGCGCCGGCGGGTGGGTCCGCGCGGCGGGGGTGGGCGGGCGCGCCGAGCACCGACCGAGGTGCCATAAGGCATCCGTGGGCTCGAGGTCCCAGGCGCGCCTCGTGTGGCGCGCGACGAAACGTCCCAGCGGGCGAGGCCCGAAGGGAGACATGCCGGGCGGTGTTCCCAGCGCAAGCTCCTTCGTCCCAGTCTTGCCGGTTGGCCAGCGCCCGCCCGCCCCCGCCGCGCGGACCCACCCGCCGGCGCCGCGCACACCGTCCCCGCGCTCGCCCCGCCGCCGCCGCCGCCTCCGCCTTTCGGGTAGCGCCGCTCCCCGGCTTGGACTAGTGCCCCTGCCGATGCCGATGGGCCGAGCTCGTGCTGGTATGACGACCTTGTTCGCTGCGGATCGCGGAGGTGCGCTGTCCCCGCCCGCCCGGTCGGCAGGCCGCGCCCTGGCGCTCGCCGCCGTCGCGCTCGCCGCCTGCGCCTGCACGAGCGGCAACAACGAGAACGACCAGCAGGTCCGGATGTCCCTCACCATCGACCCGGCCGCCTTCCTCGGCGACGTGCGGTGCTCGAACGAGGAGGGCGCCATCCGCAGCTACGTCGCCACGCTCACGGACGAGAGCGCGGAGGGCGGCCCGATCCCCCTCGCCTCCTCCCCGCCGATCCCCTGCTCCTCGCGCGTGACGTTCACCGACATCGTCGAGGGCCGCTCGTACCGCGCCGAGATCGACGGCTACGGCCTCTTCGCCGAGGAGCTCACCCCGCGCGGCGGCGAGACGTCCGGCAGCCGCGAGATGCTCGCCGGGCGGGATGCCGTCGACCCGCGGTGGACGTGGGCGTGCTCCGGCCCCGACGAGGACGGCATCGTCGCGCGGAAGGGCGTCAACGTCGTCTTCCGGGGCTGCGTTCCCCTGACCGTCGACACCGAACCCCAGCCCACGGCCATCGAGCTCGACCCGACACACGCGCTCGGCGCGCTGCGCTGCGAGGCCGACGGCGGCACCGTCGCGTCGTTCGACATCCTCCCCGAGGACGACGCGCTGGCGCCCGTGCTCGGGATCACGTGTCCGCCCGCGCAGACGCCCGGGTACAACCTGGACGACCTCGGCGTCCCCCCTGGAGGAGCGTACACCTTCCGCCTCGAGGCCCGGGACGCCGCCGGCGCGGTGGCGTTCGGGTCGACCTGCGTCGCGCTGGCGGACGAGGGCGTCACGGCGGCGGCCGTCTGCGATCCGCTCTCCGCGACCGGCGCGCTGGAGATCGACCTCGACGCGCTGGTCGCCGAGGAGGACCTCGCCTGCGGGGACGGGGCGTCGGCCTACTTCGCGAAGGTGGCGCCCGCCGACCAGCAGCCCGAGGCGGAGCAGCTCCTGGTCGGCCCCGTGCCGTGCGGCGAGCGCGCGTTCGTGTCCCCGCTCGCCCCCGGCGTGTACAGCGCCTCGATCGAGGTGCTCGACCGCAAGGGGGCCCCGGTGCGCACGGCCGCCTGTGACGGCGAGGTCCGCCCCGGCGCGACCACCCGCGCCGCGTGCGCCGTCGGTTCTCCCTGAACCCCCGCGGCTCCCCGCCGCTCGAGGCCGGCAAACCCTTTGCGCCGGCCTCCCCCTTGGAGTACCTGAACGCATCCGTCGCACCCCCTGAACAGCGCGGGTCCAGGGGCAGGCGGCGGAGGCCGAACACGACCTCGTCGCACGTCGAGCACGTCGATCGAGGCTGCGGACGCCTCCGCCGGTCTGCCCGACGCACGCACGATCCGCGCTGGGACGGGCCTCACGACGGGGCCGCGCGCGCCGCGCCCGCCCCGCGCCTCGGGTTCAGATCCCATGGAAGATACGTCGAACATCCAGCAGAAGGTCCCGGTCAGCATCCAGGACGAGCTCCGGACGAGCTACCTCGACTACGCGATGAGCGTGATCGTCGGCCGCGCGATCCCGGACGTGCGCGACGGCCTCAAGCCGGTGCACCGCCGGATCCTCTACTCGATGAACGAGCAGAAGATCGGCCCCACCGGCTCGCACAAGAAGTGCGCGCGCGTCGTCGGAGACGTCCTCGGCAAGTACCACCCCCACGGCGATCTCGCGGTCTACGACGCGCTCGTCCGGATGGGGCAGACCTTCAGCCTGCGCTACCCGCTCATCGACGGGCAGGGCAACTACGGCTCGGTCGACGGCGACTCGCCCGCGGCCATGCGGTACACCGAGTCGCGCCTGTCGCGCATGGCGGTGGAGCTGCTCGCCGACCTCGACAAGGACACGGTCGACTTCGTCCCGAACTACGACGACTCGGAGCTCGAGCCGAGCGTCCTGCCGGCGAAGTTCCCGCAGCTGCTCGTCAACGGCTCCGGCGGCATCGCCGTCGGCATGGCGACGAACATCCCGCCGCACAACCTCGGCGAGATCATCGACGCGACGATCGCGATCATCCGGAACCCGGACATCACCCTGGAGGAGCTGCTCCACCTCGTCCCGGGGCCGGATTTCCCGACCGGGGGCCTCATCTACGGCAAGAGCGGGATCGTGCAGGCGTACACGACCGGGCGCGGCTCGATCACGATGCGCGGGCGCAGCCAGGTCGAGAAGACGATGAAGGGCGACCGCGAGCAGCTCGTCTTCACCGAGATCCCCTACCAGGTGAACAAGGCCCGGCTGGTCGCGAAGATCGCCGAGTGCATGAAGGAGAAGCGCATCGAGGGGATCAGCGAGGTGCGCGACGAGAGCGACCGCGAGGGGATGCGCATCGTCGTCGAGCTGAAGAAGGACATCTTCCCGCAGGTGGTCCTGAACCAGCTCTACCGGCTGACGGATCTCCAGGCGACGTTCGGCGTGATCAACCTGTCGATCGCGAACGGGCGGCCGGCGGTCCTGAGCTTGAAGGAGACGCTCGCGCACTTCATCGAGCACCGGCGCGAGGTGGTGACGCGGCGGTGTCGCTTCGAGCTCCGGCAGGCCGAGGCGCAGCGCGAGCTCGTCGAGGGGCTCGGGATGGCGACGAGCGACATCGATCGCGTGGTCGCGACGATCCGGGCCTCGAGCGACCCCGACGACGCGCGGGAGAACCTGCAGAAGCTGCCGCTCCGGGGCCTCGGCGAGTTCCTCCGCCGCGCCGGCCGTCCGGAGCCCGAGTGCGCCGAGGCCGACGGCCGCGGGGACTACTTCCTGTCGGAGCGGCAGGCCAAGGCGATCCTCGAGATGCGGCTCTCGCGCCTGACCGGCCTCGAGCGGGAGAAGCTCGCGAAGGAGTACGGCGAGCTGTCGCAGACCATCGAGCGCCTCCGGGCGATCCTCGCGGACATGGGGCTGCTCATGAACGTGATCGTGATGGAGCTCGAGGAGATCAAGGCGCGGTTCAACGACAAGCGGCGCACCGAGATCGTGCCGGCCGAGGCCGAGATCCAGATGGAGGACCTGATCCAGGAAGAGGACATGGTCGTGACCATCTCGCACGCCGGCTACCTGAAGCGGACGCCGACGTCGACCTACCGGGCGCAGCGCCGCGGCGGCAAGGGGATGGTGGGGATGGAGGCGCGCGAGGAGGACTGGGTGAGCCAGCTCTTCGTGGCGTCGACGCACTCGTACGTCTTCTTCTTCAGCGACAAGGGCAAGGTCTTCGTCAAGAAGGTCTACGAGATCCCGCAGGCGCCGCGGAACGCGAAGGGCCGGGCGATCGTGAACTTCGTCGGGATGGAGCCCGGGGAGAAGGTCGCGGCGATCACGCCGGTGCCGAGCTTCGACGGCGAGACGTACGTGGTGACGTTGACCCGGCGCGGGCAGATCAAGAAGACGGCGCTGAACGAGTACGAGAACTACCGGGACAAGGGCATCATCGGGGTCCGGATCGAGGAGGGCGATCAGCTGTTCACGGCGGCGCTGACCGACGGCAAGCGGGAGCTCGTGATCGCGACGCGGAGCGGGATGAGCATCCGCTTCCCCGAGGATCAGGTGCGCCCGACGGGCCGCGCCACGATGGGCGTGAAGGGCATCGAGCTCGACGACGGCGACGTGGTGGTGGGCCTCGGCGTGAGCGGCGAGGGCCGCGACCGGGTGCTCGCGGTGTGCGCGCGGGGGTACGGCAAGCAGACGCCGCTCGAGGAGTTCCGGCTCCAGAGCCGCGGCGGCAAGGGCGTCATCCTGATCGACGCGAGCGAGCGGAACGGGCCGGTGGTGGGCGTGGCCATGGTGAGCCCGAGCGACGAGGTGCTGATCGTGACCGACCGCGGCCAGATGATCCGCACGAAGACGAGCGAGATCCGCGAGACGGGGCGCAACGCGCAGGGCGTGCGGCTCATGAACGTGGGGCAGGACGAGCGCGTGGTGGCGGTCGAGGCGTTCGCGGCGGAGGCCACCGAGGCGGAGGACGGCGGGGGGTCGACGCCGCCGGCGGCGGGGGTGGACGGGACCAACGGGGTCGCGGACCACGGGGTCGGGGACGGGAGCGGAGGGGGCGGAGAGCCGAACTGAGGGAGGCGGGCGGGCGGGCGGGGCTCGTGAGCGGACCGGCCCTCGGAGAGGGTGTTCGTCGGGGGGCGCGGGGGCCCCGCCGAACTCGCCTTGGACAGTGCGCCGGAGGCGCACTGTCCAAGGCTCAGACATCGGCCCTCCCCCGCGCCCCCCGACGAACACCCTCTCCGAGGGCCTACCCTCGTCCTGAACGGGCTCAGACATCGGCCCTCCCCCGCGCCCCCCGACGAACACCCTCTCCGAGGGCCTACCCTCGTCCTGAACTGGGCCGGACTTCGGGCCTCGCGCAGCGTCTGCTCGGGTCTACCCTCGTCCTGAACTGGCTTGAGAGCTCCGCGCCGGGGCTCCCCTCACAGGTCCGCGGCCGGTGCGCCCCTGGATGCTCGGCGAGGCGGTCCGGCCCTGCGGTGGTGCCTTGTTCCTGGGCGCGGCCCCGCACGAGCCGCGCGAGCTCGGTCACGTGCGCGTCGTCCGCGTTCATCGCCTCGAGCGCCTCGGCGAGCCGCAGGACGTACTCCACGTTCGAGCCGCTCGGGCCGCGCGACGCGAGCACCTGCGCCGCGATCTCGGCGAGCGGCGCCGCGCCGAGGTAGCTCGGGTTGTCGGGCGTGGCCAGGTACACCGTGGCCGTCGAGGCCGCGCCGTCCGCGCCCTCCGCGCGCCCGTCGGCCAGGTACAGCGGCACGTCGTGCCGCGCATATCCCCCCTGCTCGCGGTGATCCAGGGCGCGGAGCACCTCGTCGAGATCCGCCGGGGCGATCCGGTACGCCATCCCCCAGCAGCGCGCGCCGGGCTCCGGGATCAGCGTGACGACCCGCCCGGGGGCCCCGGGGACGCCGCGATGATCGGTGGACCCCTGCCAGAAGCGGCGCGCCCACCCCGTGATGTACCCCCGCGCCATCTCCTCGAAGCGGAACGCCGGCCGCCAGATCAGCGAGCCGTAGCCGAAGATCCAGGTCTCGCGATGCACGACGCCAGTTTATCCGATCGCGCCGCCGGATGGGCCCGCTTGTGGACCTCGGGGCCCCGGGCTAGCTTGCCGTGGGGCGGATCGCTCGCGCCGAGGCACCCCATGAACGCCAGGATCCCCATCGGCATCAGCGACTTTCGCAAGCTCCGCGAGCTCGGCCTCGAGTACGTCGACAAGTCTCATCTCCTCTGCGAGCTGCTCGACAAGGTGGGCACCGAGGTGTTCCTCCTCCCCCGCCCCCGGCGCTTCGGTAAGACGCTGAACCTGTCGATGCTCCGCGTCTTCCTCGAGAAGAGCGACGAGGACCTATCGCGCCTGTTCGCCGATCTCGGCGTCTGGGCGGCGGGCGATCCTTACCGCGCCCATTTCCAGCGGTACCCGGTCCTCTTCCTGACGTTCAAGGACATCAAGGCCGACACCTTCGAGCAGTGCTGGGCGGGCGTCACCAAGGTGATTCAGGCCCTCTACCGCGAGCACCGTTATCTGCTCGACGCGGACCGGCTCGAGCGCGGGGCCGCGCGCGACTACGCCGCCGTGCTCGACGGCACCGCCGGGAGGGTCGTCTACGAGCGGGCGCTCGCGGACATGTCGATGCACCTGCACCGCCACCACGGGCAGAAGGTCGTCATCCTCGTCGACGAGTACGACGCCCCCATCCACGCCGGCTACATCGGCGGCTATGCGCACGAGGTCCTCGGCGTCTTCCGTGGTCTCCTGACCGGCGGGCTCAAGGACAACCCCCACCTCTTCAAGGCCGTGCTGACCGGCGTCCTCCGCATCGCCAAGGAGAGCATCTTCTCGGGGCTCAACAACATCGCCGCCTATTCTCTCCTCGCCTCCGAGTTCAGCTCCTGCTTCGGCTTCACCGAGCCCGAGGTGGAGCGGCTGCTCGAGAAGGCCGGGCGCCCCGGGCTGCTCCCGACCGTGCGCGCCTGGTACAACGGCTACCTGTTCGGCGGCACCGTCATCTATAACCCCTGGTCCATCCTCAACTTCATCGCCCGCGAGGACCCGGACCCGCAGCCCTTCTGGGTCTCCACGAGCTCCAACGACCTGATCAAGGAGCAGCTCGAGCGGCGCGCCGCCGTGCTCCAGCCGGACTTCGAGGCGCTGCTCGAGGGCGGCAGCGTCGAGCGGGTGCTCGACGAGAACGTCGCGCTCGGCGACGTCGCGCACGACGACGACGTGCTCTGGAGCTTGCTCGTCTTCTCGGGCTACCTCAAGGCCGAGAAGCGCTCGCGCGGGCCGATGGAGCGGCCCGCGCACCTGCTCTCCATCCCCAACCGCGAGGTGCGCGAGGTGTATACCGGCACCTTCCAGCGCTGGATGAAGGACCGGCTCCGAGGCCACGGCGGGGATCTCGCGCGGCTGACCCGCGCGCTGCTCGGCGGCGACGCCGAGGTCCTGGAAGAGCAGCTGCAAGCGTTCGTTCGCAACCTGCTCTCGTACCACGACGCCGGCCACCTCCACCCGGAGCAGGTCTATCAGGCGTTCGTCGTCGGCCTGCTCGCGGTGCTGGAGCCCGCGTACCGGGTGCGCTCCAACCGGGAATCGGGGCAAGGCCGCCCCGACGTGCTGCTCCTGCCGACCGAACCCGGGACGCCGGGCGTGGTGCTGGAGATGAAGGTCGCGAGGCCGGCGAAGAGGACGCTGGAGCAGGCGCTCGACGAGGGCATCGAGCAGATCCGGAAGAACGACTACCCCGCCGAGCTGCGGGCCGCGGGGGCGCTGCCCGTGCACGCGTTCGCCGTCGCCTTCGACGGGAAAGACGTGCGGGTGCGGGTGTTGGAGAGCCCGTGACGGCTCGCCGCGGGCGCGACGGCGGTCGCGACGCCCGCGCCCCGCTCACCCCTCCAGCAGCTCGAACCGGATCCCCGCCGCCTGCAGCCGCTCGATGAGCCGCTCCCCCATCGCGACCGCCGGCGTGAGCACCCCGGCGCGCGCCGGCAGCCGGTCGTGATCGAGCGCCATGCAGAGCGCCGACTCCGCCACCATCTTCGCCGTCTCCGAGTAGCCCGGATCGCCGCCGCTCACCCGCGTCACCACCCGGCGCGTCGCGCTCTTGCCCTCGAAGGTCACCTGGAACCAGCTGCGCGCCCGCTCCTGCGCGCTCGGCCCCTCCCCGGGCGCGCGCACCTTGCGCAGGAGCTCCCGCGTCGGCCCCACCTTGGCGAGCGCGGCGACCGCGCCGATGCCGGCGAGCCCGATCACGAGCTGCAGCCCGGACTTGACCTGCATGAAGTGGCCGTACTGGAAGTCCGGGCCGTACATGTCGAGCTCGCGCGCGCTCCGCAGCACCACCTCCGGGTCGATCGACGGTATCGGACAGACCCAGGCGCGCAGCGCCTTCTCGTAGTGGATGCGCGACCTGAGGGCCTGCACCTTCCGGCCGCCCTGCGCCGGCTCGGGCCCCGCGCCGCGCCTCCTGCGCCTCGCGCCCGCCATGATCTCGAGGAGCGACTGCCAGGTGCCGCCCGAGAAGCTGCCCTGCGCGCGCATGACGCCCTCCACCACGATCGGCTCGCCCGCGGGCAGCTTCGTCACCGTGAAGAGCGCCCCGAGGTCGGCCGGGATGCTGTCGAAGCCGCAGCAGTTCACGATCCGCACGCCCCGCGCGCGGGCGGCCTCGTGGTGGCGCTCGAGCAGCCGGTCGACGAACACGGGCTCGCCCGTGAGATCCGCGTAGTCGGTGCCCGCGCGGATGCACGCCTCGACCAGCGGCTCGCCGCGGTCGGCGTACGGGCCCACCGTCGTGAGCACGACGCGCCCCTCGCCGGCCATGCGCTCGAGCGACGCCGCGTCCTCCGAGCTCGCCTCGATCACGCCCAGCGAGGCGCACGCCGGATCGATCGCCTCCAGCGCCGCCTTCACCTCGGCGAGGCGCGCCGCGCTCCGGCCAGCGATCGCCCAGCGGAACGGGCGCGCCGCGGCGGCCTCGGCGGCGGCGTCCCTGCTCTTCTCCGCGAGATACTCGGCGACGAGACGACCGGTGAAGCCGGTCGCGCCGAAGACGATCACATCGTATGTGCGGCCCTTGGACATGGTGCAGCCTGATACCACGACCGCAGGCGGAAACGTCACCGCCTGCACCACGAGAGCGACGGCGGCGCCCAGCCGCCCAGCGCGCGCTCCAGGTGCTGCGCCACGGCGATGGTCAGGTGATCGTTGCCGTGGATCGCCGCCACCTGGACCCCGAGCGGCAGCCCGTCGCGGTTCAAGCCGAGCGGGACCTGCGTCGCCGGCATCTCCATCACGTTGAGGACGGCGGTGTACGTCCACTGGAAGGGCGGCAAGAGCGGCGCGTAGTGCCGGGGCGCGGGCCTCGGGTACGACGGGTAGAGCATCACCCCCCGCTCGCCGATGCGCGACACGAGCTCAGCCCGCAGCGCCTGGCCGAGCTCCAGCGCGCGCCGGACGCGCGCCGGGAGCCGCTGGCCGACGTCCTCCAGCAACGTGAGGGCGAGGGCGGGTAACGTGTGCGGCGAGCGCCGGATCGACCACCGGGCGAGCTCGCGCGAGAGGCTCACCGGCCGGCCGTTCCCGAGCAGCGCGCGGAACGTGGCGCCGCCGGACGTGCCCACCATCGCCGTCCAGATGTCGAGCGTCCGCGCGAGCAGGTCGATCCGCGCCTCGCGCACCGTGGCCCCCCGCGCCGCGAGCGCCCGGGCCGCCCGCCGCTGCGCCGCCAGGAGATCGGCGCTCACCCTCCAGATGCCGTCGTGCTCGACCGAGAGCACCGTCAGCCCGGCGAGGTCGACCGAGGCAGGATCACCGAGCGGCAGCGGCGCGCAGCCGGGATCGCGCCCGTCGGGGCCCGCGAGCACGCGGAGCACCGGCATGAGGTCCTCGGCGCGCCGCGCGATCGGCCCCGCGGTCAGGAACCGGAGCCCGCGCTCGCCCGGCAGCGGGTACTGCCCCGAGGTCGGCACGAGCCCGCCGGTCGGCTTGTGCCCGAACACGCCGTTGAAGAACGCGGGCATCCGGATCGAGCCGCCGATGTCCGAGCCGAGCCCGACCGGCGCGCCGCCCGCGCCGACCACCGCGCCCTCTCCGCCCGAGCTGCCGCCGGCGGTGCGCGCCGGATCGTAGGGGTTGTTCGTCCGGCCGTAGATCCGGTTGCTCGTCTCCATCCACATGCACAGCTCGGAGACGTTGGTGACGCCGAGCGGGATGAAGCCCGCGGCGCGCAGGCGCGCCACGGTGACCGCGTCCTCGCCCGCGCGCACGCCGGCGCGCGCGACCAGGCCCGCGGAGTTGGGCATGCCCGCCACGGCGAAGCTCTCCTTGATCGAGCACGGCACCCCGAGGAACGGCGGCGCCGCGGCCGGCCCGATCCGCGCGAGCAGCGCGTCGGCCGCGCGCGCCTCGGCGCGCGCCGCGTCGAACCGGTCCGCCACCATCGCGTTGAGCGTCGGGTTCACGCGCTCGATGTGCCGGATGTGGGCCTCCACGACGTCGGCCGACGTCACGGCCCGATCGCGGATCAACGCAGCGAGCCGCGTGGCCGAGTGCAAGAGCAGCGGATCTGGTGACGGCATGGCAAGGGGAGCAATCAGGCGCGGGACGACGACCCGGGTCAAGGGCCCCGCCGCAGCGCGCCGCGCCGCGCTCCTGCGCCGCGCGAACGCCGCCATGGTTGAGCGTGGCCGGGCGCTGCCGCGCGCCGGCGCCCGCTCGCCGCGCCTCACCCCCGCGCCGCCTCGAGCTCGCGCGCCCGCGCTCGCCGCCTCACTCCCGCGCCGCGGCGAGCTCGCGCGCCCGATGGCGCTGCGGGAACGCCCAGCGCACGGCCCCGGTCACCAGCCAGTCGACGGCCCCGTGGCTGCCGACCTGGATCCCCGGATCGACGTACACCTGCACGCGATCGCTGAGCTCCGTGCCCACCTCGAGCACGCTCGTCGAGACGACGCGCGGCGCGCCGAGGTGGTTGATCTGGAAGCTCTGATCGGGCTGCACCCAGAACCCACGCGGCAGCGCGACGACCGCGAACGGCCGGATCACCGACGCCTGGATGTCGTCGCGCCGCGGATCGCCGCCGAACGACGCGACGTGCTGCAGCTGGATCCCGAGGCGCGCGGCCCCGGACACGCGGACGAACGCCTGGACGAGCGGCCCGATCTGGTTCTTGCCCGCGCCGAGCGCGCGGCTCGTCGCCGAGTCGAGGACGAGGTCCGAGCCGAGGACGAGCGCGAAGCGCGGCGTCCCGACCGCGCGGACGAGCGGCCGGACCAGGATGTCGCCGAGCCCCGCGTCGCGCTCGCCCAGGGCCCCGCCCGCGTAGGCGAGCGGCACGTCGGCGCGCAGCGAGAGGATCCCGCCCACGGCGTAGTCCCCGCGGATCACCGCCGCGTTGTAGAAGCCGCGGCTGCCGCGGGTGATGTAGTCGTCCCGGAGCTCGATGAACGTGCCGAGGGTGGCGGGCGCCGAGGGGACCGGCACGCGCGGCGTCCCGGCGCTGCGGGGGCCCGGCCCGCGCGACGGCGCCGGGGGCCGCGCGGGCGCCGCCGGCCGCGCGGGCTGGGCGCTCGCGGCGCGCGCAGACGCCGCGCGCGCCGACGCTGACGCCGCGCGCGCGTCCGCGGCCGCCGCCGGCGCGCTGCCGAACGCGAGGGTCGCGACGAGCGCGCCCGCAGCGCCCGAGGCCGCGCGGCTGCGCCGGTGACACGAAGGCGAGACCGTCCGATCGGCGCGGCGCGCCTGCGCCGCGACCACGAGGTGCGCTTGCATGGCGGATCCCTTAACGGCGCTGCCGCGGCGGTCGCAGTCGGTCCAGAGCAGCAGTCCGCGCCGCGGGCGCGCACGAGATGAGGATCCGGCGTTTGCGCACGCCTCCCCGGCGCGCCGGCACCCCGCTCGCGCGACGGACGCGCGCGCTTACGTCCACGCGTAGCATCCACTACGTGCGCGCGCGCGGCGCGCTGCTCACCGCTCCGCCCGACGGCGCGAGTTCGTTCGGAACGTCGGCGCACTCTGTGCACTTTCCACTCACAAAAAACGCCCGAAATACTGCGGAAACGTAGCATCTGTAAACGATCACCTTGACGCGACGCAGTGGCTCTGTAAGGTAGCCGTACACACGCCATGCAGAAGCCACCGTGCACCGCCAGCGCCCTCGCCTCCGGCGATGGGACCTCCGCTGCGAAGCTGGTGTGCCGTGTCTCGCTGGCGTTCTCGACGATCCGTTCGCTCGTCGTCGAGAGCAGCGCCCCCGCCGCGCTCCTAGCGGTCCTAGCCATTATTCCCGCGATCGTCAGCCCGGTCGTACGCGTAGGGCTGATTCGCGTTGGAAACGGTTGCGGGCCGCCGCTCTGAGCAAGGCAGCATGGGAGATAGGCCCCCGCACCGTAAAGGTCCGGGGGCTTTCGTTTTTCTGGCCTGTGGGTTCGCGAAGAGCATCCGTCATCAAGGAGGATCAGGTGAGCAAGGACCATTCGAGGAAGAATCGCGAGGACGCCTCCACCGAGGCCGTTGGCCAGCGCATCGCGGAGCTCGCAGAGCTGGTCGCCGCGGGCTGTGGGATGCCCGTGGCGTCGAGCGCCGTGCGGGAGGAGTTCGAGGCGCTCGTCGACGAGATCCGCGCGCGCGCCAGCGAGGGCGAGATCCGCGCGCCCCAGCGCTCCTCGACGCACCTGAAGGGCGCGCGCCCGGGCGACGAGCACGCCGCGGCCTCCTTCGAGTTCCACGAAGGCCCGCCCTCCGCCCACGTCGGCCCGGAACGAGGAGCCGCCGCGGGCTCCTCGCGCGTCGTATCCCTCGACGACGCGCGCCGGGTGCTCGACGCCATCCGCCGCGAGGAGAGCAGCGGCGGCGGACCCCGGGAAGACCTGCAGCGCGCGATCGCCTAAGGTGCCGGACCAGAGCGAAACGGCGGAACCCAGCGGCCAAGGCGCCCACGGGCGCCACCTTCACCAGCGCGACTCGATGGAGTCAGGAATATGAAACGAACAGGCGCACAGATTATCTGGGAAGTCCTCGTCCGCGAAGGCGTGGACGTGGTCTTTGGCTATCCGGGCGGGGCGATCATGCCCGCCTACGACACGATCCTCGGCTACCCCATCCGCCACGTCCTCGTCCGGCACGAGCAGGGCGCCGCCCACATGGCGGACGGGTACGCCCGCGCCTCGGGCAAGGTCGGCGTGGCGGTCGCCACCTCGGGCCCGGGCGCGACAAACCTCGTCACCGGCATCGCGACGGCGATGCTCGACTCCTCGCCCATCGTCTGTATCACCGGGCAGGTCTCCTCCAAGCTGCTCGGCACCGACGCCTTCCAGGAGACCGACATCACGGGCGTCACCCTGCCGATCACCAAGCACAACTACCTCGTCACGGACGTCGAGGACATCGCCCCCACCATCCGCGAGGCGTTCTACATCGCGCGCTCGGGCCGCCCGGGCCCGGTGCTGGTCGACATCACCAAGGACGCCCAGCAGGCCTCGATCGACTTCGAGCCGCCGAAGGGCGAGGTCCGCCTGCCCGGCTACCGCCCCTCGCACGACGCGGTCCAGGCCGAGATCGAGAAGGCGATCGAGCTCATCGACGAGGCCGAGCGTCCGCTCATCCTGGCCGGCCAGGGCATCGTCCGGGCCGAGGCGACGCGCGAGCTGCTCGCCTTCGTCGAGAAGACGGGCATCCCGGTCGCGTCCACGCTGCTCGGGCTCGGCGGCTTCCCCGCGACCCACCCGCTCAGCCTCGGCATGATGGGCATGCACGGCGAGGCCTGGGTGAACACCGCCATCCAGGAGGCCGACCTCCTCATCGCCCTCGGGATGCGCTTCGACGACCGCGTGACGGGCAACCTCAAGACCTACGCGGTCAAGGCGAAGAAGATCCACGTCGAGATCGACCGGTCCGAGATCAACAAGAATGTCAAGGTCGACGTCGGCCTCATCGGCGACGTGCGCGACACCCTCCTGTCGCTCATCCCCGGGGTCAAGCAGCGCAACCGGAGCCCCTGGATCGACCGCATCACGGCGCTGAAGGGCGACTCGGCGGTGCGTGACATTCAACAATTGCCGTACCACGACAAACTGTACGCCGCGCACGTGATGCACGACCTCTGGCGGCTCACCGACGGCAAGGCGCTTGTGGTAACCGACGTCGGCCAGCACCAGATGTGGGAAGCGCAGTACTACAAGCACGATCACCCGCGGAAGCTCATCACCTCCGGCGGCCTCGGCACGATGGGCTTCGCCCTGCCGGCGGCGATCGGCGCGCGCTTCGCGAAGCCGAACGACGAGGTCTGGGTGGTCGTGGGCGACGGCGGCTTCCAGATGACCGCGTGCGAGCTGTCGACCTGCGCCCAGGAGGGCATCAAGGTCCACGTGGCCATCATCAACAACGGCTACCTCGGCATGGTGCGCCAGTGGCAGGAGTTCTTCTACAACCGGCGCTACTCGGCGACCCCGATGCGCAGCCCGGACTTCGTGAAGCTCGCCGAGGCCCACGGCCTCACCGGCATCCGGGTCACGCGGCGCGAGGAGATCGCGGGCGCGGTCGCGCGCGCCCGCGAGACGCCGGGCACGGTCGTCGTCGACTTCCGCGTCGAGCAGGAGGACAGCGTCTACCCGATGGTGCCCGCCGGCGCCGACCTGAGCGACATGATCCGGCGCCCGAGCCCCATCCTGGAGACCGGGGAGGATCCGTGACCATCGCGATCGAGGAGCGCTCCCGGAGCGCCCGCCCGGCGCCGAGAGAGCGGGGCGCGCCCGAGCGCGCCGCGCACGGGGCCGGGCGCACCACTGACAAGAGGGATTTTCAAGAGGCATCCATGGATCGACCCATCCTGCGCACCTTCATCGCCTACGTCGAAGATCGCCCCGGCGTCCTCAATCGGGTCGCCTCGCTCTTCCGGCGCCGCGCGTACAACATCGAGTCGCTGAGCGTCGGGCGCACGCACATCGCGGGGATCTCGCGCCTCACCCTCGTCCTCGAGGCCGACGAGGATGGGGCGCGCCGCCTCGAGGCGAACCTCTACAAGCTGGTCAACACCCTCTGGGTCCGGGACGTCACCCACACCGCCTCCGTCGCGCGCGATCTCGCGCTGATCAAGGTGAAGGCGAACGCGACCACGCGGGCGCAGGTGCTCCAGCTCTGTGAGGTGTTCCGCGCCCGCACCGTCGACGTCTCGCCCGAGGCGCTGACCATCGAGATCACCGGGACCGGCGACAAGATCGAGGGCCTGCTCGACGTGCTCCGCCCGTTCGGGATCATCGAGATGGTGCGGACGGGGATGATCGTGATGACCCGCGGCGCGGAGGAGGCGGAGGCCAGGTTCGACTCGATCCCTGCGCGCCCCGCCGACGGCGGCGCATCCTGATGACGTGAAGGAAGGGGACCGCGAGGTGCGGCTCCCTGTTCAAGGAGAGTGAGATGGCGAAGATTTTTTATGATAACGACGCGGATCTGTCGCTCATCCAGAGCAAGAAGATCGCGATCGTAGGTTATGGCTCCCAGGGCCACGCCCACGCGCTGAACCTGCGCGACAGCGGCGCGACGGTGATCGTCGCCCTGGCTGAGGGCAGCAAGAGCCGCGCGAAGGCGCAGGCGGCGGGGCTCCAGGTGGCCACCGTGTCCGAGGCCGCGAAGGCCGCCGACGTCATCATGGTGCTCGCCCCCGACACGTCGCAGCCGAAGATCTATAACGAGCAGATCGCGCCGCACCTCGGCCCGGGCAAGACGCTCATGTTCGCGCACGGGTTCAACATCCGCTTCAACACGATCACGCCCCCCGCGTCGGTCGACGTGTCGATGATCGCGCCGAAGGGCCCCGGGCACCGCGTGCGCGAGACGTACGAGGCCGGCGGCGGCGTGCCGGCCCTGCTCGCCGTGCACCAGGACGCGAGCGGCAAGGCCGAGGCGCAGGCGCTCGCCTACGCGAAGGGCATCGGCGCGACGCGCGCCGGCGTGCTCTCCACCACGTTCGCGGAGGAGACCGAGACCGACCTCTTCGGCGAGCAGGCCGTGCTCTGCGGCGGCGCCAGCGAGCTCGTGAAGGCCGGGTTCGAGACGCTCGTGAACGCCGGCTACCAGCCGGAGATCGCCTACTTCGAGTGTCTGCACGAGCTCAAGCTCATCGTCGACCTCATGTACCGCGGCGGCCTCAACTACATGCGGTACTCGATCAGCGACACCGCCGAGTACGGCGATTACGTGTCCGGGCCGCGCGTCATCACCGACAAGACGCGCGAGGAGATGAAGCGCATCCTCGCCGACATCCAGAGCGGCGAGTTCGCCCGCAAGTGGATCGCGGAGAACGAGCAGGGCCGGCCGAAGTTCGAGGCGACGCGCGCCAAGGAGCGGGAGCAGCGGCTAGAGGTGGTCGGCGCGAACCTGCGCAAGATGATGCCGTTCATCGACCCCGTGACCATCAAGCCCGGCGACTGAGCCTCTCCAGCGTGGGAGGTGGCGGAGAACACCATGTCTGAGACGAACTCGAATCAAGCGATGCCCCCGTCCGATTACGTACGTATCTTCGACACCACGCTGCGCGACGGCGAGCAGTCGCCCGGCGCGACGATGACGTCGTCGGAGAAGCTCGAGATCGCGCTCTCGCTCTCGAAGCTCGGCGTCGACGTCATCGAGACCGGGTTCCCCGCCGCCTCTCCCGACGATCTGCTGGCCGTCCAGACGATCGCCGAGCGCGTGGGCGCGGCCGCCGTCCCCGGCCGCCCGTCCGCGAGCCCGCCGATCATCTGCGCCCTCGCCCGCGCCACGAAGGTCGACATCGACAAGGCGTGGGAGGGCGTCTCCCGCGCGGCGCACCCGCGGATCCACACCTTCCTCGCGACGAGCGACATCCACCTCAAGCACAAGCTCCGGATGACCCGCGCCGAGGTGCTCGACCGCGTCCGGGCGATGGTCGCGTACGCGCGCGACCTGTGCGCGGACGTCGAGTTCAGCCCCGAGGACGCCGGCCGGAGCGAGCCGGAGTTCCTCTACCAGGTCCTCGAGGCGGCGATCGCCGCCGGGGCCACGACGCTCAACATCCCGGACACGGTCGGCTACACCATCCCGAGCGAGTTCGGCGCCCTCATCGCCGGGATCCGCAAGAACGTCCCGGGGATCGAGCGGGCGATCATCTCGGTGCACTGCCACAACGACCTCGGGCTCGCGACGGCCAACGCGCTGGAGGGCATCCGCGCGGGCGCGCGCCAGGCCGAGGTGACCATCAACGGCATCGGCGAGCGCGCGGGCAACACCGCGCTCGAGGAGGTCGTCATGGCGCTCGCGACGCGCCGGGCCGTCTTCGGGCTGCGCACCGGGATCGACACGACGCAGATCGCCACCGTGAGCCGGCTCGTCAGCGCCGCCACGGGCTTCAACGTGCAGCCGAACAAGGCGATCGTCGGCGCGAACGCGTTCGCGCACGAGTCGGGCATCCACCAGGACGGGATGCTCAAGCACCAGGAGACGTACGAGATCATGCGGCCGGAGATGGTCGGCGTCACCCAGACCCGCCTCGTCCTCGGCAAGCACTCGGGCCGGCACGCGCTGCGCAACCGGCTGGAGGAGCTCGGCTACCACCTCGACGAGGCCCAGCTCGCGGCGGCGTTCGCCAGCTTCAAGGCGCTCGCCGACAAGAAGAAGCACGTCACCGACCCGGACATCGAGGCGATCGTCTCGACGACGCGGCAGCAGGTCGCCGAGCTCTACACGCTCGACGCGCTCCAGGTCGCCTGCGGCACGACGGGCATGCCCACGGCCACCGTCCGCCTGCGCGGCCCCGACGGCGCGCTGCACGTGCGCGCCGCGATCGGCACCGGGCCGGTGGACGCGGCGTACCGGGCGATCGACGAGATCGTCCGCGTGCCGAGCAGCCTGCTCGAGTTCTCGGTGCACGCCGTGACCGAGGGCATCGACGCGCTCGGCGAGGTGAGCGTCCGCGTCCGCGCGGACGGCTCGTCGACCAAGCGGCACCCGCAGCACGACGCCGCGCAGCGGGTGTTCCACGGCCACGGCGCTGACACCGACATCCTCGTCGCCAGCGCGAAGGCGTACCTCGCCGCGTTGAACCGGCTCCTCGCGACCTACGGGGTCGAGGGCAGGGACGAGGCGGCGTCCGAGAGCAACCAGAGCGCCCAAGGCGCCGCCCGCGAGGTAGGTCCGTGAAGAGCGCGCAGGAGGCCCCCCGCGGGGCCTGGCGCGCGCCCCGCGCCCACGTCGCCGCCGCCGTCGCCATACAGGAAAGTCGACACCTATGAATCCGCCCGCCAAGGACGCGGCGCGGGGCAGCGGCCCCGCGGACCGCGTCGACATCTACGACACCACCCTCCGCGACGGCACCCAGCGCGAGGGCATCTCGCTCGCGTGCGAGGACAAGCTGCAGATCGCGCGCCACCTCGACGCGTTCGGCCTGACGTTCATCGAGGGCGGCTGGCCCGGCTCGAACCCGAAGGACGCGCAGTTCTTCGAGCGGGCGAAGGACATCGAGTGGAAGCACGCGAAGATCGCCGCGTTCGGCTCGACGCGCCGGGCCTCGCTCGCGCCCGAGGACGACCCCGGGCTGCGCGCGCTGCTCGCCGCCGGCACGAGCGTCTGCACGATCTTCGGCAAGAGCTCGACCCAGCACGTGACCGCGGTGCTGCGCACGACGCTCGACGAGAACCTCCGGATGATCGAGGAGACCGTCGCCTTCCTGCGCGCGCACGGCCGCCGGGTGGTCTACGACGCGGAGCACTTCTTCGACGGGTTCGCGCTCGACCGGGCGTACGCGATCGAGACGCTGCGCGCCGCCGCGCGGGGCGGGGCCGAGGTGCTCACGCTGTGCGACACGAACGGCGGCTCGATGCCCTGGCAGATCGGCGCGATCGTCGCCGAGCTCAAGGCGCTGCTCGACCACCCGCTCGGCATCCACGCCCACAACGACGGCGAGTGCGCGGTCGCCAACTCGCTCGCCGCCGTGCGCGCGGGCGCGCGCCACGTCCAGGGCACGATCAACGGCTACGGCGAGCGCTGCGGGAACGCGAACCTCTGCGCGATCATCCCGAACCTCGAGCTGAAGCTCGACCTGCGGGCGCTGCCGGAGGGGGCGCTCGCCGGCATCACCGAGCTCTCCCACTACGTCGCCGAGCTGGCGAACCTCGCCCCGGACGAGCACATGGCCTATGTCGGGCGGAGCGCCTTCGCCCACAAGGGCGGCGTGCACGTCGCGGCGATGCGGCGCGAGCCGGCGTCGTACCAGCACATCGACCCCGCGCTCGTCGGCAACGAGATGCGCACGGTGGTCAGCGAGCTGTCGGGGCGCGGCAACCTCCTCAGCAAGGCGGAGGAGTTCGGCCTCGAGGTGCCCGCCGGCGCCGAGGTGGAGGTGCTCGAGCAGATCAAGGAGCGCGAGGCGCGCGGCTCCTCGTTCGAGGCGGCGGAGGCGTCGGTCGCGCTGCTGCTCCGCCGGAGCTCGCCGGGCTACACGCCGCCGTTCCGGCTCATCGACTTCAAGGTCATCGCCGGCCAGCGCGACGGCGTGGGCACGTTCGCCGAGGCGATGATCAAGATCGCGATCGGCGACGAGGTGGTGATCACGGCGGCCGAGGGGTCCGGCCCGGTCAACGCGCTCGACGGCGCGCTCCGCAAGGCGCTCGCGCCGGTCTACCCGGCCGTGCGCGACATCCACCTCGTCGACTACAAGGTCCGCATCCTCGACGGGCGCGACGGCACCTCGGCGACGACGCGCGTGCTCATCGACAGCCGCGACGCCCACCACCAGTGGAGCACCGTCGGCGCCTCCACGAACATCATCGATGCGTCCTGGCATGCGCTCGCGGACGGCATCGAGTATGGGCTCACGCTCGCGGCGAGAGAGCCCGCGCAGTTCACATCCACATTGCCTGCCAGCGAGGTCGCATGAAGGCCAGTATCGTTCTTTTGCCCGGCGACGGCATCGGCGTCGAGGTGGTCGGCGAAGCCCGCGCCACCCTCGATGCCGTCGCGTCACGCTTCGGCCACAGCTTCACGTACTCCGAGCATCTCATCGGCGGCTGCGCCATCGACGCGACCGGCACGGCGCTCGAGCCGTCGACGCTCGAGGCCTGCCGCGCCGCGGACGCCGTCCTCCTCGGCGCGGTCGGCGGCCCGAAGTGGGACAACCCGAACGCGAGCGTCCGCCCCGAGCAGGGGCTGCTCGCGCTGCGCCACGGGCTCGGCCTCTACGCGAACCTGCGGCCGATCCGGCTGTTCCCGGAGCTCGTCCAGGCCTCCCCGCTCAAGCCGGAGCGGCTCGCGGACGTCGACATCCTGGTCGTCCGGGAGCTCACGGGCGGCCTCTACTTCGGCAAGCCGCGGCTCCGCGAGGAGGTGAACGGCAAGCGCCGCGCGGTCGACACGCTCGAGTACACGGACGAGGAGATCCAGCGCGTGGTCGATCTCGCCTTCCGCCTCGCGTCCTCGCGGCGGCGCCTCGTCACGTCCGTCGACAAGGCGAACGTGCTCGAGTCGTCGCGGCTCTGGCGGACGGTCGCGGTGGAGGTCGCCGCCCGTCACCCCGAGATCCGGATCGAGCACCAGCTCGTCGACTCCTGCGCGATGCGGCTCATCACCCACGCGTCGTCGTTCGACGTCATCGTGACCGAGAACATGTTCGGCGACATCCTGACGGACGAGGCCGCGGTGCTCGCGGGCTCGCTCGGGCTCCTGCCGAGCGCGTCGCTCGGCGAGGGCACGCGCGGCGTCTACGAGCCGATCCACGGCTCGGCGCCCGACATCGCCGGCAAGGGGATCGCCAACCCGATCGGCACGATCCTGAGCGCCGCGATGCTGCTCCGGCACTCGCTGCGGCTCGAGAAGGAGGCGGCCGCGGTCGAGCGCGCCGTGGCGCAGGCGATCGCCGGCGGCGCCCGGACGGCGGACCTCGGCGGCAAGCTCTCGACCCAGGCGATGGGCGAGGTCATCCGCGCGAAGCTCGCCGACTGAACGCCCGCCGCGAGCGGCCTCGGCAGAGCCCCCGCGCAGGGGGCTCGGTCGCTCGCTTGGCGAGATCTCCCCCCGCTCCGCGCGTTCCCGAGTCGGGAACGGCCTTTGATCTTTCGTCGTGGCGTGGCGCGGCAAGGCCTCCCCGATGTCGCAAGGCCGCCCTGCGGCGGCTAAGAATGCCGCATGTTCATCGTCGTCAACACCATCACCGCCCCCGCGCCGGCGCTTCAGGCCATGGTGGAGAACTTCCGACGGGCAGCGCCGGAGATGCGGCAGTTCTCCGGCTTCCTCGGCCTCGAGGTCTGGCAGGGCGACGGCAGCCTCAAGGCCGTCTCGAGGTGGACGAGCCGGGAGGCATTCCAGGAGTACCCCCGGTCCGAGGTGTTCAGGCGCCATCACCGCGGCATGGGCGGTGAGCAGGCGCTCCGCGCGGCGCACATCACGTTCTACGAAGGCGAGGTCATGGCGTGAGCGGAGCCCTCGGGTAGAGACGGCCAGCGCGCCGCCTGCCGGCAGTCAACGTGCCGCCCGCCGGCGGCCCAGCGTGCCCTCCGCGTACAGGATCCCGTCCTTCAGCGCGCTGCGCGTGGTGACGCCGCCGAGCTCGATCTCGACCGCGACCAGCGCCTTGACCACGTCCGGCCGTATCCCGGTGAGCACGATCTGCGCGCCCACCAGCCGGGTCGCGCACCGCGCGCGGGATCGCGCTGGAGGCCTCCGCCCCTGCGAAGTACTCCCGTGCTGACCGGTCCACCGTCTTTTGCGCTCGGATATCGACCAGGACGGGGCGTGCAGCCGCTCGCACGGCCGTCGCTCGAGCTCCGGTCCTTGTTGCTGCACCGCGCCATCTCCGCTGCTCACGCGGTTGGTAGTCCAGGGCGTCACGACGGCAGCCGCAAACCATAACCTTTCCGAGCTCGAGCTCGGCCATCACTTCGCGGCCCGACCCCGCTTCTGCGGGCCAGCCGACCCGCGGTACGCAGGCGACTGAGCGCTCGACGAGCGCATGGCCCTCGCAGGCGCGTGAGCCGCAGGCGCGGGCGTGTGGCGCGCAGGCGCGTCGTGCGAGCGGAGCGCGCGCCTCGTCGCCTCCCCTCCGCCGCGCTTCGCTTCGGCTCACCATCCTCGTCGCTGTTGTCGTCGTCGCCGTCGTACCCGCGCGCGGGGCAGCGCTCTGTGGTTTGCCGACGCGCGAGACATCGCTGAAAGCATCCATGGTGTCTCTGGTGTCCGTCCTGGGGTAATCGACACCACGCCATCGACACCACACATGATCCAGCGGCGGGGAGGCTCGGTTCCCCGCGTCATGGCCGGCATCGATCACGGGCCATGACTTCGATCCACATGAATTGCTCTGCATAGGAGAACGGAAAAATGAGCCAATTGATGAAGATCACATCGCTGGTCGCCCTCTCGACTGCGCTCTCGGCAGCCGGTTGCATGGCCAACACGACGGAGTCGGGCGCGGCGACCGACGAGCTGATGGCCCAGACCGACGAGACGACGCAGGCGTCCGAGGCCGAATCGATGGACACCGCGGATCAGGCGTCGAGCGCGGAGCTGGCGATGGACGAGAGCGCGGCGGACCCCGGCGCGGCGGACCCTGGCGCGGCGGACCCCCTCGCGCCGAGCTCCGGTGACGAGAACGTCGGCGAGAACGCGGAGGCGTCACGCTTCTGGGGCGGCTGGGGCGGCTGGGGCTTCCGGCCCTGGGGCGGCTTCGGCGGCTGGGGCTTCCGGCCCTGGGGCGGCTGGGGCGGCTGGGGCTTCCGGCCCTGGGGCGGCTTCGGCGGCTGGGGCTTCCGGCCCTGGGGCGGCTGGGGCGGCTGGGGCGGCTGGGGCGGCTGGGGCGGCTTTGGCGGCTGCGGCGGTTTTAGCGGCTGCGGCTGGTAGCAAGCGCGTCGGGCCTCGCGGCCTGATGACGTGGGGGCGCGGCCAGCGCTGAGCGTCGGCGGCGCCGTGGCTCGGTCCGCGCCGCGGCGCTCCACCGCGCCGTCATGGCGTCCGGCGCCGTCATGGCGTCACGACATCACCCCGGCGGGTCGCGCGAGCCCTCGGCCTGCGGAGGCCCCCTCTCGCCGCCACGGAGGGGAGCCTCGGCCTCCTCGACGGAGGCCCGCTCACCCGGTCGCCGGCGAGCAGGCCCGCCCGGCGTCCGCGGCGCCAGGGGCGCGCGCCACCGTCAAGCGTCGGCCTCGGCGAGGCTCGGGATGCGGTTCACGAGGAATCGTGACCTCATGTAACACCACCAGGTGAGCCCCATGCAGGTGAGATAGAAGGCGAAGAAATACATGAGCGCGGTGGTGGCGCTGCCCGTCGCCTTGATCGAGGCGCCGAAGCTCCGCGGGATGAAGAAGCCGCCGAGCGCGCCGATCGCCGAGGTGAAGCCGAGGACGGCCGCGCTGTGCCGGCGGGCGGTGACCAGCGCCTCCTCGCGCGCCGCCTCGCCCCTGCCCTGCGCGGCGCGCAGGTAGTCGCGCCGGAAGAGGACGGGGACCATCCGGAACGTCGAGCCGTTGCCGATGCCGGTCGAGATGAACATGACAAAGAACATCGCCACGACGCCGGCGTAGCTCTTCTCGTTCAGGAAATGGATGATCCCGAGCGCAGCGAGCCCCATCACGACGAAGTTGCAGAACGTGATGCGCGCGCCGCCCATCTTGTCAGCGAGGTAGCCGCCGAACGGACGGGCCACCGAGCCGATGAGCGCGCCCGCGAACGTGAGCTCGAGGGTGACCGCGGGGAACTGCATCTTGAGCAGGAGCGGCAGGGCCGCCGAGTAGCCGATGAACGAGCCGAACGTCCCGATGTACAGCCACGCGATGATCCAGGTGTGCTTGTTCTTGGCGGCGCCCAGCTGGTCCTTGTAGTTCGACTTCGCCGACGCCAGGTTGTTCATGAAGAAATACGCGCCGGCCGCCGAGAGGAGGATGAACGGGATCCACATCAGCCCGGCGTTCTGCAGGTAGATCCCCGACTCGGTGTGGTACCCGCCGATCGCCGTCGCGACCGCGCCGGGCCCGACGAGGATGGGCACGATGAGCTGCACGTTGCTGACGCCGATGTTCCCGCCCGCGGCGTTGAGCCCGAGCGCCAGGCCCTTCTTCTTGTCGGGGTAGAAGAACGAGATGTTCGCCATGCTGGAGGCGAAGTTGCCGCCGCCGAGCCCCGCGGTCCCCGCCGCGACCGCCATCAGCCAGAACGGCGTGTCGGGGCGGGTCACGAGCACCGAGAGCGAGATCGTGGGAATGAGCAGCAAGAGCGCGCTGACGATCGTCCAGTTGCGCCCGCCGAACTTCGGGACGGCGAACGTGTACGGGAACCGGATGAGCGCGCCGATGAGGCCAGGGATCGCGACCAGGAGGAACAGCTGGTCCGTCGTGTAGTTGAAGCCGACCTTGGGTAGCCGGGTGGCCGTCACGCTCCACAGCAGCCAGACGGAGAAGCCGATGTTCTCGGCGATGATCGACCAGATGAGGTTCCGGCGGGCGATGCGCTTCCCTGTCTTCTCCCAGAACACCTCATCGTCGGGCTTCCACTCGGTAATCAAAGTCGACATCTGTCCTCCTCGGCAAGATCGGGCCACGGAAACCATGGAACACGGCGCTGATGATGCAGCCGCCTCCGATCAACTCGTGCTCTGCATCGGCTAGGATGAATTAGCCGTCATGCTCCAACATCGGAGTTTCTCCTGTGTTTCTTGTCCGTTTCGACGCACCTTTTCCGCGAGGCGACGTCACCGCGGCCTCCGTCGTGGCATCGAGTCGCGAGCGCGCTGTGGTGTCCCGCGATCGATCGCGCAGCGGCCGAGCTGCCGCGCCATGGCGATCGCGCGCGGCCTAGCTGCCGCGCAGCGCCCTGGCGACCGCGCAGCGCCCTGGCCGTCGCGCGCGGACCAGCTGCCGCGCAGCGCCCTGGCTGCCGCGCAGCGCCCTGGCTACCGCGCGGCGGCCGATCGCGTCGAGCGGCCTCGCGCCGAGGGGAGGCGCTCGGGAGGCGCCTCGGGCTGGCCGAGCTTCTCGGCGCGATCGGCGACCCAGAAGCGCTCCGCGTCCGCCGGGCTCCAGGCGGACTCGTCGAGGAGCGGGACCAGCGCGTCGAACAACGTCCGCGCGCTCTGGAAGCGATGGCGCGGGTCCTTGGAGAGGCACCGGAGGACGATGCGGTCGACCGCGGGCGGGACGGCCGGGCCGCGGCGCACCGACGGCGCGAGCGGCGCCTTCGTCATGTGCGCGATGAACAGCTGCCCCGACGACGTGCCCTCGAACGGCAGCTCCCCGGTCAGCAGGAAGTACAGCGTGCCCCCGAGCGCATAGATGTCGCTGCGCGCGTCCGCGCGATCGCCGCGGCAGACCTCGGGCGCCATGTAGGCGGGCGTTCCGCAGAGCATGCCGCTGCTCGTCAGCTCGGCGTCCTGGCCGCCCTCGATCATCCGCGCGACGCCGAAGTCGAGCAGCTTCAGGAAATCGTGGTCGTCGCCCACGCGCGTGACGAACAGGTTCTGCGGCTTGATGTCCCGGTGGATGATCCCCGCCTCGTGCGCCTCGATGAGCGAGCGGCAGGCCTGCACGGCGAAGCGCACGGCGCGCGCCACGGGCATGGGGCCGTGGGTGCGCACGATGGCCGCGAGATCGGCCCCGCGCAGGTGCTCCATGGCGATGTAATAGATGCCGTCGTCGCTCGCGCCGAAGTCGAAGATGCGGATCGTGTGCGGATCGCTGAGCTTGCTGGCCGCGTGCGCCTCCTGCTCGAAGCGCTTCAGCACCGCGGCGTCCGGCGCGTCCCGCGTCCGGAGGAGCTTGAGCGCGACGTCGCGCTGGAGCGTCTCGTCCCAGGCGAGCCACACCTCGCTCATCCCCCCTTTTCCGATCGGCGCCTCGAGCCGGTACCTGCCGAGCTTCCGCGCCTGGTAGACCTGCTGCTGCGCGGCCCACACGACGTGGCTCGACATGGCCCCGATCACCCCCGAGGCGGGGACGAAGATGTAATGGCTCAAGGCCGTGAGCAGCGTCGTCAGGTCGAGCCACGACGCCCGGATCGACGGGGAGAAGAAGGCGGCGATGCCCATGATGGCCGGGAAGGAGAGGACCATCGGCGCGGACGTGACGACCGCCTTGCCGAACGGCGCGGGCACGAGCGCGGTGCGGAGCAGCACCACGATGGACAGGCCGTGCATGTACGCGCTGGTCAGGCCGCCGAACTCGATCGCCATCAGCACGATGAAGATCGCCGCGGTGAGGAACGCGGCGTCGTACGTGAGGAGCACGAGGCGCCCCGAGGCGTTCGGGCGGCCCGACAGCCGGTACGCGGCGACGGCGAACGCCTGCTCCACCGCGCGCAGCGCGATGCAGTGCCACACGGGCGCCGCGGGGTAGAGCACGGTCGCCATGAACACATCGACGATCGTGAACGCGGGCCAGATCCAGATCGCGACCCGGATCGCGCGGCGGACCGCGCGGCGGACGCTCTCCGCGTCGTGGGCTGCGAGCGCGCTGCGCCGCGCGCCGATCGCGCGAGTCTCGCGCTCCCTGAGCATGCGCGACGAGGCCGAGCGCTCAGCGCGGAGAGCCTCTCTGAGCAGCGCACGCTTCATAGCAATCTCGAGGGTCGCCAGAGCGGCGCCGCACGTCAAGCGACCGTTGAGGGCCGCCGCGCGGCGGGTTTCCCCGGCCACGACGCCGATCTGCGCCGGTCGAGGTCTCCCACCCAGGATGTCGTCGGCTCGCCGCCCGCGCTCCACATGCATGATCCGCGCGCACACGCGGCCCGGGAGATCGCGAGTCCGGGCGCCGCGGCGCCCCGCGCGTCGCGTTATGCGGGCGATCCTCGTCGGCGCCCGGCCGCGCGCCCGGCCGCGCGCCCCGTCGCGCGGCGCTCCCGGGGCCGCTCGCTCCGCCGCCGCGGGCGGGCGCCCCGGGCCCGGGAGGCGCGCGCTGGCCCCGCGGAGGCCGAAGGGCGCCTGCCGGGCCGGTCGCGCTGGTCAAACCGGCGGATCCATGCTTGAAAGCTCGCCACCGTGCCGCTCTCGCCTGAACGCTTCCGCGCGCTGTTCGCAAGCCGCCCTGTCGTCCTCGCGCCGATGGAGGACGTGACGGACGCCGTATTCCGCCGCCTTTGCCGGGAGCACGGCGCCGAGCTGTGCGTGACGGAGTTCGTCAACGTCGAGGGGCTGCTGCGCGGGTGCAAGAACGCGCGGCGCAAGCTCGCCCTGGCCGAGGGCGATCAGCCGACGGCGATCCAGATCTACGGCGCGAACCCGGAGCGCCTCGCGGAGGCCGCGCGCGTGGCCGAGGCGGCGGGGCCGGCGTTCCTCGACATCAACTGCGGCTGCTGGGTGCCGAAGATCGCGGGCCGCGGCGCGGGCGCGGGCTGGCTCCGCGATCCGGAGGCGATGGTGGCCATGGCGCGCCTCGTGGTCCGCACGGTGTCGCTCCCGGTCACGGTGAAGACGCGCATCGGCTGGGGGCCCGAGTCCCACATGCCGATCGTCGACCTCGCGCGGCGCCTCGAGGACGCCGGCGTCGCCGCGCTCACGATCCATTGCCGCACGGCCCAGATGGGGCACTCCGGCGCGGCCGACTGGAGCTGGGCCGCCCGCGCGCGCGAGGTGGTGTCCATCCCCGTGATCGTGAACGGCGATATCAAGACCGCCGACGACGCGGTCCGCGCCCTCCGCGAGACGGGCTGCGCCGGCGTGATGGTCGGCCGCGCCGCGATCGATCACCCCTGGATCTTCCGCGAGGCCCGGGCCCTGCTCGACCACGGCGTCCGCCGCCCGCCGCCGTCGCCCGACGAGCGCCTCGCCCTCTGCCGCGCGCACCTCATCGCGAACGCCGCGGCGCGCGGCGAGCTGCACGGCGTGCGCGTGACCCGCCGCCACCTGAGCGGCTACCTGCGCGGCCTGCCCGGCGCCGGCGCCCTCCGGCGCGAGCTGCTCTTCTGCGACAGCCTGGACGGGTGCCTCGCCATCCTCGACAGCGCCGCGCAGAAGCTCGCCGCCTGAGGCCACAGCCCGCCTCGCCCGCGGCCCAGAGGCAGCCCGCCTCGCCCGCGACAGAGGCCGCGGCCGCCGGCTACATCCCGACCGGCATCGCGTCGTCGACCGGCGCGACGTCGCCGTTCTGCCGGTCGGCGCCCGGCGGCGCGCCCATCGGATCGTGCGGCAGGCTCCCGCGGTGAGAGCGGAGCAGCACGTGCGGCGTCGCCAGGAGGAAGTTGGAGACGCGCGACGTATAGATGTCCGCCGAGCGCTCGATCTGCCGGGCGAGGTGGCTCTTGTCGTTCCCTGTCCGGAGCAGGAGCCCCCACCGCGGGTTCATCGCCTCGGCCGAGGCCTTCGCGAGCGGGGCGATCCGCGCGTCGAGGGCCGCGAGCTTGGCCTTGAGCTCGTTCATCCTCGCCTGGATCTCGGCCTCGGTCGCGCCGACGACGGGCCCGTACCCGGCGCGCATCCGCTGGAGCTCGAGCCGCAGCCTGGCGTAGACGCGCTCGACGTCCTCCTTCTCTCGCATCCAGAGATCGAGGCGCGCCTCGGCGCCCCGGGCCTCCTCGGTCGCGAGGATCTCGTCCTCGAGCTCCCGGACGATGAGCGCCGTGCGCCACCTGAGCACGCTCTTCGACACGTGCACGTCCCCGTAGATGTGATCGCCGATGTAGAGGATCTCGTCGCCCGACAGCCGGAGGTGCTGCTCGACGAGCCCCGCGTTGCCGCCGAGGTAGTGCCCCCCTTCGCGCAGCCGCCCGACCGACGGGCGCAAGAGGCCGTCCTCCGTGACCACCTCGAAGAGCGGCGCGCGGCTCGAGAAGAACTCCGGCTTTCGCGCGGACACGATGACCACGTCGAACAGGCCGCGCCACGTCATGCCGTCCGGCAGGAAGCGGTCGAAGGCGTAGCGCATCATCGCGCGCGTGTAGACCCACTCCGAGTTCGTGATCAGGACGAGCTTCTTCCCCGCCTCCTTCTGGTCGAGCAAGGTGAGCGGGATCTCCGGATCGAGCAGCACGAACCGGTCCGGATCCGCGATGATCTCGGCCTTCAGCTGCCCTTCCATGTGCGTCGCGTCGAGGCGATCCTTCACGCGGCCGTAGAGATCGCTGTAGCCGAGCACCTCGGGCAGCCGCCGCTGGTCGAGCAGGTCGACGAGCTTCGCGTACATGCAGCCTTCCGAGAGCGAGAACAGCGTGTTCAGGAAGACGTAGCGCCCGTCCGCGAGGTCGACGATCGTCCGCGCGTAGGTCGAGCGCTGGGTCTCGAAGTCGATCGGCTGCGTGCCGTGGTAGGCCCGCTTCACGTAGCCAAACCGGTTTACCTTGAGCAGGTTTCCGAGCTCGGTGTCCAGGATGAGCCCTCGGATCACGAGATCCGGCTCGAAGGTCAGATCCCCGACCGGCCAGCCCTCGCTCTCCAGCAGGTGGCGGAGGTGCTCATACGCCCGGCGCTCCCATGCCTCCACCTGGTAGTGGATCAGGGTGTAATCCATGTCGTACCCGATCGCCTTGATCGAGCGGAGGTTCAGCGTCCGGTTGCAGAAGATCCCCCGCTGCTTGGGCGGCGGGGCGGTGAGGCAATCCAGCTTGTCCATGGGGAGCGTCCCGCAGGGCGGTCGTGAGGCATACCAGGGACCTCCGGCGTTGCCCACCGAGACCATCGCCGTCACCCGGCCGTGTCGGCGGCGCGCCGGCGCAGCCATGGAGCGCCCGCGACGCGCCGGCCGCGCGCTCTCCGCGGCAGCCCGCGGCGCCCGTCCGGCCGCTCGATCTTGCGTGGGATTGCGTGGGATTGCGTGGGATTGCGTAGGATTGCGCGGGATCAGCGGCGCCTGAGCCGGCTCTTCGCGCTCGGGCGCCGCTCGGGGCCCGCGGCCTGCCGCGGAGAGCGCGCGGCCGGCGCCGCGCGTCGCGCGTCGCCGCGGTCGTCCGCCTCCCATCCGTCGTCGTCGTCCTCGTCGTCGTCCTCGTCGTCGAAGAGGTCGTCGTCGTCCTCGTCGTCGTCCTCGTCGCGCGCCTCGGCCCGGCGCACCTCGAGCCCGAGCATCGTGAGCGCCTGCTCCAGCGTCAGCGCCGTCTTGACCGCCTCGAGCTCGACGCCCATCGCCTGGAGCGTCATCGCGATCTCCGGGCTCAGCCCGGACAGGATGGTCGGCGTGCCCATGAGCCTCGCCGCGGACGCGAGGTTCGAGAGCACGGCGCACAGGTGGCTGTCCATGATCCAGACGGCCGTGAGATCGATGACCAGCCCCTTCGCCCCGCTCTCGTGGATCGCCCGCAGGACCTCGGTATTCAGCTGCTCGGCGAGGTCGTCGGTCACGTCCCCCTGGATCGGCACCAGGATCCGGTCCCACAGGTTGATGATCGGAAGGCGCTTGAGCTCCATGGTCGTCCTAAGGTTCGATGTCGGCGATCAAGACAGTCGCGTCGTCGTGCGAGCGCCGGTGTCGGCTCATGAGGGCGCGGCACGCCTCCGCGGCCTTCATCCCACGAAACAGCGAGAGATCGAAGCGAGGCGAGACCCCGTCGGAGAAGACGACGAGCCGGTCGCCGAGCGCGAGCTGCGCGTCGAAGATCCGGACCTTCCCGAGCGACGCGCCGAGGATCCCGGGGCTCTGCAGCCACTGGAGGCGCGTGCCGTGGGTCATCAGATCAACGTTGCCGATGCAGCAGCCCTGGAGCCGCCCGGCGCGGAAGCGGCAGATCATGCCGGCGGCGCCGCGGGTCCCGCGGAGGCGCGCGTGGAGGCGGTCCACGAGGGCGCGGACGTCCTCGCCCTCGGGGGCGTCGCCGAGCGCCGCCAGCGCGACGTCGGCCGTCTCCGCCGCGCGCTCGCCGTGGCCCAGCGCGTCGATCACCGCGAAGAGGCACCCGTCCGCGCCCGCGCGCACGAACACGGCGTCGCCGCTGACGCGCTCTCCATCCTTCGGCACAACGACGTACTCGACGGCGATCTTCACAGGTGGACCTCGATCTCCACCCGCGTGCCCTTCGGTCCCGAGTCGATCTGGAAGCGGTCGGCGAGCCGCTTGACCCCGATGAGGCCGCGGCCCATTCCGGTCTTGCTTTTGTAGCGCCCGGCCAGGATCTCCTGCAGGTTCTGGATGCCGGCCCCCTCGTCCACAGCGACGATGACGAAGCGGACCGGGTTGTCGCGCTGCACGGCGATCTCGATAGTTCCGCCGGGGGTATAATGAACGATGTTCCTGGCGAGCTCGCTGACGATGGTCGCGACCTTGTGCGAAGTGAAGCTCTTGGCCCCGGCCGCGTCGCAAACCGCCTTCGCGCTCAGGCGCGCCTCGCTGATGTCCGCCTCCACGTTGATCGGCATCACCTTCGATCGGCGGGACGGCCGATCGCCGCCGATCGCGGAAATTTCCGCCTTGAGCCGCCCGAGGCGCGACGGATCGACGTAGAGGCGGGCGCGGCGCTCGATGCTGGGAATGATGTCCGGCAGATCCTCCAGCGAGAACTTCTCCGGCTGGATCTCCGCCTCGCGCATGGCCCGGAGCAGGACTCCCTCTGCGTTCATCGCCGAGAGATAGCCGAGCAAGACGTTGAGAATCTGTTCGTGCGCAGGAGTCATCCGGGAAGAGCCTGGAAGGGCAGGTTACCGGGGCCCCGTCCCCGCGTCGAGTGCGCGACGACGGACGCCGCCGGGTTCGCCAGCCAACATGCTCCAGGCGCTCGGGCTCGACCGGATGGAAGGTGCGCGGCGCGCGTCGGTTTCACGCGCGTCACGCTTGCCGTCACCTGCCGGCGCTCGCCAACCCTTGCCGACGTAGGACAGCGCGCTCTCGCGATCGTGCCGCGCCGCCGGATGCCGCGAGCAGCCGCGCCCGCCGCCGGATCGTCAACGTCCGTGGTCAGCCCCTGCGCCAGGCAACGCTCATGCCGAGATGACAGCTCATCGAGGCCGCTCAGGTCGGGTAGTACGACGTCTGACCCTGGTCCTGCTCCTCGGTGATCTTGTTCTCGGCAAGGAGCTTCTTGATCGGCTCCTCGAGCTCCGTTGCGGGCGTCCCCATCGCGAGCGCAAGCTCCTCGATCCCCTGCCCTGGCTCGATCTCCACATGGGCGAGCAGGGCGTCGGCGATCTCGCTCCCGTAGGCCACGGCAGGTTGCCCCTCCGGCTTGGCCGCAGCAGCGGGCCTGGCCATTGCCGTGGGCTCGGGCGCCTTCTCACCTGCCGTGTCGGCGGGCTGCCGGGCGCTCGCCGCCTTCGCCTTGGGCGCGCGGGGCGCTGGCGCGCGGGAAGCTGGCGCGCGGGAAGCTGGCGCGCGGGACGCGGGTGCGCGGGACGCGGGCGCCGAAAGCCCTGCGCCCTTGCCGCCGCGGGGGGCGGCCGCCTTCTTCCGCACGGTGCCGCGCGCCGGTTTGCCGCGCACAGGGCGGGCCGACGCCCCGCGGGCGGGCGCGGTCGGCGCCGCGGCGCGGCTCGGCGCCGGCGCGCTCGCCCGCTTCCGGACCGGCTTGGTGGGAGTCTTCGCCGGCTCGGGCAGACTCCCCGCGGCACCGATGTCGACTTGCAGGTGCCGCCCGACCGTCCGGAGAACGTCCTTACGGGCCAGCGCTCTCATGCCCTCCAGGAAGTCGGCCACCAGAGCGCGAATCTCATTCTCGATCTCGACATCGGATATCACGCAGCCGCCGTCTCATGAATCGCCGGGAATGTCAATGTATTCCATGCGCTGTGGCCCGCGCTCCGCGGGAAATGCCGCGCGTCCGCGGCTCCGGCGGGCGCCGCGCCCGGGCGCTTGATCTCGCCGAGCCGCCGATCTGTGGGCGCGGGTTCGACGCGCGCAGCACGAGTGTGCCGCTCCACGCCACGAAATACGACAAGGAGTGCAGCGCATCGACAAATCATCTCGCGCCCACCCCTGCACCGGCCGCGGGCCGCCGGCCGGCAGAGGTCGACTCGCCGGCGCTCCGCCCGCTGCGCCGCGCGCCCGGGCGTGTGGAGCGCCGCTCAAGCGGCCTTGACGGAGCGGAGCGGCGCGCGGCGCAACGGGCGGAGCGGCGCCGCCGCGAACGCCGCGCCGAGCGCGAGCCCGCGGAGCGTCAGCCGCATCCGGAGGGCGTCGAGGCAGCCTTCCCGGTGCAGGGCGGAGATTGCCCGGCGGACGTCGGTCCGCCGCACCGAAAGGGCCGTGGTCAAGGTCTCGAGGGTCACGATCGCGCCCTCGCTCTGGAGGGCATAGAGCGTCCGGAGAAGATGAGGAACGAGGTCTTTCGAGGTCATGGGGCCCACCCTACTGCTCGAGCTGAACGGCCGTACAGTTTGTGGCGACGATTTCTCCGGCGCGCGGGTGAGCAGTGCTGATCGCGTCGCGGCAGCGGCGCGGCGGCGCTCGTCTATGGTAGGTCCCGCTCGTGCGCGCCGACGCCTCGCCTCCTCAAGCCGTGATCCTCGCCGGCGGGCTCGGCACCCGGATGCGCCCACGGACGGAGCACACGCCGAAGTTCCTCCTCCCGGTCGCCGGCAGGCCGTTCGGGGCGTGGCTGCTCGAGCGGCTCGCCGCCGCGGGCTTCGGCGAGGTGGTCCTGTGTGTCGGGCACCTCGGCAACGCCATCCGAGGCGCGATGGGCGACCGGTTCGCGGGGCTGCCGCTCCGTTACGTCGACGACGGCCCCCGCCTGCTCGGCACGGCGGGCGCGTTGCGCCGGGCATTGCCCTGCCTGGCGCCGGTGTTCCTCATGACCTACGGCGACTCCTATCTCCCCTTCGACTATCTGGCCCCGCTCCGGGATCTCGCCGCGCACCCCGGCGCGCTCGGCACGATGGCCGTGTATCGGAACGAGGGCCGGTTCGACGCGTCGAACACCGCGGTCTCGGGTGACCTCGTCGCGCGTTACGAGAAGCGGCGGCCGGAGGACCGGCCCGGCGCGGGCCTCGATCATATCGACTACGGCGCGACCGCCCTCCGCCGCGAGGTCCTCGAGGCGCTGCCCCCGGACACGCCGATCGGCTTCGAGGAGGTGCAGCGCGATCTCGCGTCGCGCGGCCGCCTGCGCGCCCTCGCGGCGGCCGAGCGGTTCTACGAGATCGGCTCCGAGCAGGGCCTCGCCGCGCTCGAGGCCGCCCTCGCGGCCCCGGCGGGGGGGCGGGCGTGATCGTCTCTCGCGCCCCGGTCCGCTTCTCGCTCGGCGGCGGCGGCACCGATCTGCCCGCCTACTCCGGGCGCTTCGGCGGCTACCTCGTGTCGGCCGCCATCGACAAGTACATCTACGTGACCGCCAACAAGCGGTTCCATCGCGACATCCGCCTCGCCTACTCGAAGACCGAGATCGTCCCCTCGGTCGACCGGATCGAGCACCCGATCTTCCGGGAAGCGCTCCGGATGATGGGAATCGAGCACTCCATCGAGCTCACGAGCGTCGCGGATCTGCCCGCGAACTCGGGCCTCGGCTCGTCGAGCTCGTTCACGGTCGCGCTCCTCAACGCCCTGCACACGTACAAGCGGGATTTCGTGTCCTCCGAGCAGCTCGCCCGCGAGGCGTGCGCCATCGAGATCGAGCGCCTCGGAGAGCCGATCGGCAAGCAGGACCAGTACATCGCGGCCTACGGCAACATCACGGCGTTCACGTTCTCGCCGGACGGCTCGGTCCACGTCGAGCCCGTGCCGGTCCGCGACGAGGTGATGGACGAGCTCGAGAGCAACCTGCTCATCGTGTGGAGCGGCGTCGAACGCCCGGCCAGGCTCGTGCTCTCCGAGCAGGGGCGGCGGCTCCAGGACCTCGAGCCCGACGTGGTCGAGCGGATGCACCGCATCAAGGAGATCGGCCGCGACGTGTACCGCATCCTCGTCACGGGCAAGCTCGACGACTACGGCGAGCTCTTGCACGCCCACTGGATCCAGAAGCGTAAGCTCGCCTCCAAGATGACCGATGACGTCCTCGACGAGATCTACGAGATCGCGCGCGGCGCCGGGGCGCTCGGCGGCAAGCTCATGGGGGCGGGCGGCGGCGGCTTCTTCATGTTTTACGTCCGCCCGGCGGAGAAGCGCCGCGTGCTGGAGGCGCTCGCCGCGAGCGGCCTGCGTGTGCTGCGCTTCCGCTTCGACCTCGACGGCGCGCGCATCGTCGCGAACCTGCACCGCTCCTGACGACCGCGCGGCGCTCACGGCACGCCGCTGCGCCGCCGCACGTCCTTCTGGGCATTCCGGCGCGACTCTGGCTATAAAATTACCATGCCCCAGAGCACGCACGACTTCGTGGAAAAGTACCTGCGCGAGACGGCCGAGATCGCCCTCGCGACGAGCCCGGACGACATGGCTCGCGTCATCGAGATCCTGTTCGAGGCGTACCGGAACGACCGCACCATCTACACCTGCGGCAACGGCGGATCGGCCGCGAACGCGAGCCACCTCGCCTGCGACATCGCCAAGTTCACGTGGGTCGAAGGCAAGCGGCGCTTCAAGTGCACCTCGCTCTGCGACAACGCGGCGCTGCTCAGCGCCCTGACCAACGACGTCGGCTTCAACCGGATCTTCCTCGAGCAGCTCGACGGCCGCCTCGTCGCGGGCGACGTCCTCGTCTGCCTGAGCGTGCACGGCGGATCCGGGGCGGATCGCGCCGGGCCGTGGTCGCAGAACCTGGTGGCCGCCGCGGATTTCGCGAAGCGGTCCGGGGCGAAGGTGGTCGCGCTCGTCGGCTACGACGGCGGCGCCCTCCGCCAGATGGCCGACGCCAGCGTGATCGTGCCGCGGACGCGGGCCGGCTACACGTCGACGCCGCACGTCGAGGGCTTCCACGAGGTCTACCACCACCTCATCTGCGAGCGGCTCCTCCAGCTCGTGGCCGAGAGCTGAGCGCCGCGTGACGAGGAAGCGCGGCGTCCTGCTCGACCGCGACGGCACGTTGATCGACGTCGTGCGCGACGCCGAGCTCGGCGTCGTCGTGACGGCGTTCCACCCGGATCAGATCCGCCTCCTGCCCGGCGCGCTGGACGGGCTGCGGCGCCTCGCGGGCGCGGGGTTCCTGCTCGCGATCGCGACGAACCAGCCGGGCGCGGCGAAGGGGCAGGTCCCGTGGGCGGCGATCGAGCGCACCAACCGCGCGCTCGTCGACACGCTGCGCGACGCGGGCGTCGCGATCGCGGCGCTCGCGGTGTGCCCCCACCACCCCGACGGCGGCCCGGGCGGCGATCCGGCGCTGATCGGCCCCTGCGAGTGCAGGAAGCCGCGGCCGGGCATGCTCACGGCGATCGCGCGCGATCTCGATCTCGACGTCGCCGCGAGCTGGATGATCGGCGACGCGGCGAGCGACGTGGCGGCGGCGCGCGCCGCGGGCATGCGGGCGGGGCTCCTCCTGGATCGGCGCCGCTGCGAGCTCTGCCCGCTCCGCGGCGAGGCCGACCTCCCCTGCCCCGATCGCGCGGCGCCGCGCCTCGACCTGCTCGCCGAAGAGATCCTCGCGGCGAACGGCTGATCGCGGGCGGCGCGCCGCTACTTGTGCGCGAGCGGGCCCACGAGCTCGGCGACGCGCTTCGAGAGCGGGGGCTGGTTGTCGCTGCGCCTCGAGAGCGGCGCGCCCTCGGGCGAGAGGCGCAGGCACGGCTCGGCGACGAACATCGCGAACGAGGTGTACTCGTACAGCCACTGCGAGAGCATCGCGTCCGCCTGCGCGGCGCCGGCGAGGAGCGTCGCGTTCTCGACGAGCTTCTCGGCGTCGAACGTCCCGTCCGCGGCGGGCCCAGCGCCGCGGAAGAGCGTGTCGTAGACGCCGACCCCCGCGGCGAAGGAGGCGAGCTGCCAGCGCACCTCGTCGCCCCGCTGCGCCCCGTCGACCGCGGAGAGGATCGACGCGATCGCCTCGTTGAAGAGCGCCACGCTCGCGGCGACGCCCGTCGGCCCGGGCGCGCGCACCACCACGCGGCCGGACTGCACGAGCTGGAAGAGCGCCCGGGTGGTCTCGAACTCCCCCTGCCCGGTCGCGCGGGACAGCTCCGCGACCGAGCGCTGCCCGTCGATGGTGTCGTACACCGCGCGGAGTTCGGCGGGCGGCGGACCGCGATCCGGCACGCGCGCGGGCACGTGCTGGTCGGACGGGATCCGCTCGCGGAAGTAGCGCAGCTCGTCCATGCGGCGCACCCCCTCCATGAGCAGCGCGTGCACGGGCAGGTTCTGGCGGCTCGCGATCTGCTCCTCGTCGAAGCGATCGAGGAAGTAGAACATCCCCTCGGAGGCGAGCAGCACCTGGTAGGCGATCTCCTCCGCCTGCTTGCTGAGCAGCTGGTAGAGCCGCTCCCGCGGCACGAGGCCGCGCTTCACGGCCACCTCGCCGAAGCGCGCGTCCGGCGACGTGGCGGCGAGCGTCTCGTAGATCTGGGCGCGCGAGAGCGCGCCGTACCGGTAGAGCACCTCGCCGATGCGCTCGCCCTCGACGCTCGATCGCGCCCCGACCGCGTGGCCGGGCTCGAAGAACAACGAGCGGCGCGCCTCCCCGTCGACCGCGACGAGCTCGCCGCTCCAGCCGGCTTGCCCGACGAGGGCCACGACGTCGCAGAGCGCGCCCGGCCCCGTGATCTGCCCGGCGAGCCGGAGCGCCGCGCCGGTCTCCGCGTCGCCCGCGACCTCCTTGCCGACGTGGCGCATCACGACGAGGTGATCGGGCGCCGGCAAGAGCTCGAACATCCCTTGCCGCGCGCGCAGGAGCTTGCTCGAGCGCAGGTCGAGGGGGTGAGCCGTCCCGGTCGCATCGATGCGCACGAGGGAATTGCGCTCTTCGCTCATCGCCGCGTTTTTTATACCAGCATCCCGGGCGGTCCACGACCGGCCTCTCACGCGTCGCGCGCCGGCCAGCGCGGCGCGCGGCGGCGCGCGGCGGCCACCACCCGCTGGCCGCCGCGGCGCGCGTGCTAACGTCCCGCCGTGACGACCCCTCCTGATCACGACGGCGGCGCCCCCGGAGCGCGGCGCGCGCCCGGGGATCTCCCGGCGTCCGCGGGCGAGCTCGACGCGCGCCTCGCGGCGGCCCGCTACATCTCCGATCCGGCGACGTCGCTCGCGCTCTGGCTCGCCCTCCGGATGGATCGCCCGCTCCTGCTCGAGGGCCCCGCGGGCGTCGGCAAGACCGACCTCGCCCGCGCCGCGGCCGAGGCGCTCGGCCGCGGGCTCATCCGGCTCCAGTGTTACGAGGGGCTCGACGAGGCGAAGGCGCTGTACGAGTGGGACTACGCGAAGCAGATGCTCTACACGCAGCTCCTGCGCGACGCCGTCGCGAAGGAGATCGCCGGCGCGGCGAGCCTCTCGGCCGCCGCCCGCGCCATCGCGGGGAGCGAGGCGTCGTTCTTCAGCGAGCACTTCCTGATCGCGCGCCCGCTGCTCGCCGCGCTGCGGAGCGCCGCGCCCGTCGTCCTCCTCGTCGACGAGGTCGACCGCGCGGACCCGGAGTTCGAGGCGTTCCTGCTCGAGGTGCTCTCCGAGATGCAGGTCACGATCCCCGAGCTCGGCACGATCCGCGCCGCGCACCCGCCGCTCGTCCTGCTCACGACGAACGCGACGCGCGAGATGACCGAGGCGCTGCGGCGCCGCTGCCTGCACGCGTTCCTCGACTACCCGCCCCCGTCCCGCGAGGTCGCGATCCTGAAGGTCGCGATCCCGGGGATCGAGGCCCGCCTCGCCGCGCAGATCGTCGCGTTCGTCGGCGCGCTCAGGGCCATGGATCTGCGCAAGTCGCCCGCGATCAGCGAGACGCTCGACTGGGCGCGCGCGCTGCTCCTGCTCGGCAAGAGCGCGCTCACGCCGGAAGTCGCCCGCGACACGCTCGGCGTCCTGCTCAAGCACCAGCGCGACCGGAGCGACGCCGAGGCCAGGCTCGGGGCCCTCGTGAGGGCCGCCGAGCAGGCGCCGTCGGCCGAGCAGGCGCCGGCTACCTGAGCTCGGCCACCTTCTCGCCGAACAGCTTCTCGAGCCGCGCGAGCATCCCGTCGTTCGGCTCGACGCGGAGATCGCGCCCCAGCGACAGCACCGCCTCCGCCCCGTCGTCGAGCTGGATCACGAGCTGCACCGGGCACACCCCCGGGCTCGACCGCAGGAGCGCCCCGAGCCGATCGATGTGCTCGCGCCGGGCGATCCGCGACTTCAGCGTGATCGCCACGCTCCGGGTCTGCGCGAGGATGGCGTCCGAGAGCGGCTGCACCTCGTCGAGCAGCAGCGTCGGCTCGCGCGGCGCGGCCTCGGCCTCCTCCGCGCCCTCCTCCACCATCGGGAAGCTGACCTTGCCCGAGATCAAGACCGGCTCGCCGCGGTTGAGGAGCTCCCCGTAGGCCTCGATCTGCTTCTCGCGCACCTTGACCTCGATGCGGCCCGCGGTGTCCTCGAGCACGAAGAACGCGATCTTGCCCCCGCCGCCCTTGAAGATGCGCTCGCGGTAGCCCTCGACCATGCCGCCGACGCGCACCCTGGACCAGGGATCCATGCCGGCGAGCGCGCTGATCGGCGTCACGTTGAACCGGTTCATGTCGACGCCGTACCGATCGAGCGGGTGCCCCGAGACGTAGAAGCCGAGCGACTGCTTCTCCCTCGAGAGGGTCTCGGTCAGATCCCACGGCTCGAGCATCGGGTAGTCGTCGAGCCGCACCTCGTTCTTCGAGGCGATCGCCGCGAACAGGCCGATCTGGTTGCTGTTCCGCTCCTTGCTCGCGCTGCGCGAGCGCTCGAGCGCCCGGTCGATCGCGGCGAAGGCGCGCGCGCGCGAGATGCCGCGCGCCTGGAGGCTCGCGTCGAACGCGCCGCACTGCACGAGCGCCTCGAACACCCCCTTGTTGACCCGCCGCGGATCGACGCGCTCGGCGAAGTCGAACAAATCCGAGAACGCGCCGCCCGCCTCGCGCGCCTCGAGCACCGCCTCGAGCGCCGACTCCCCGACGCCGCGGATCGCGCCCATCCCGAAGCGGATCTTCGGATCGAACGGGTCCTTCACCCGGGAGCCGCCGCGCCGCGTGCCGGCCGCGCGCTTGCCGTTCGTGGCCGGCTTCGCGCTGTAGACGACGGTGAAGTCCGTCTTCGACTCGTTGATCTCCGGCGGCAGGATCTCGACCCCCCACGCGCGCCCCTCCGCGATGATCCGCACGACCTTCTCGATCTTGTCGCGATCGGCCGTCATCAGCGCGCAGAGGAACTCGACCGGGTAGTGCGCCTTGAGGTAGGCGGTCTGGTACGTGAGCAGCGCGTACGCGGCCGAGTGGCTCTTGTTGAAGCCGTAGCCCGCGAAGTACTCGAGGAGCCCGAAGATGCGCTCGGCGTCCTCGGCCTTCACCCCGTTCTTGAGCGAGCCGTCGACGAACGTCGCCTTCTGCTTCGCCATCTCCTCGGGCTTCTTCTTGCCCATGGCGCGCCGGAGCAGGTCGGCGCCGCCGAGCGTGTAGCCCGCGAGCTTCTGCGCGATCTGCATGACCTGCTCCTGGTAGACGATGACGCCGTACGTCGGGACGAGCAGCTCATCGACGAGCGGGTGCATCTTCTCGATCGGCTTTCTGCCGTGCTTGCAGTCGACGAAGTCCTTGACCATACCGGTGCCGAGGGGCCCGGGCCGGTAGAGCGCCACCGCGGCGACGATGTCCTCGAAGGCGTCCGGCTTGAGGTCCTTGAAGAGCTGCTGCATCCCGCTCGACTCGAGCTGGAACACCCCGGTGGTCTCGCCCGACTGGAGCAGCGCGTAGGTGGCGGCGTCGTCGAGCGGCACGGTGTTCACGTCGAACCGCGCGTCCTCCTTGCCGGCGCGGTCCGGCCGCGCGTTCACGAGCCGCACGGCGATGTCGATGACGGTGAGCGTCTTCAGCCCGAGGAAGTCGAACTTGACGAGGCCGGCCAGCTCGGCGTCGTCCTTGTAGTACTGCGTGACGAGCTGCTCGCCGTTCTTGAAGCACGGGACGTGGTCCCAGAGCGGCCCCTCGCTGATCACGACGCCGGCGGCGTGCATGCCCGCGTGCCGCGTGAGGCCCTCGAGCTTCTGCGCCTGCTTGAGCAGCTCCGCGACGGTGGGGTCGCTCTCCTTGAGCGCCTTGAGCTTCGGCTCGACCTCCAGCGCCTCGGGGATCGTGTACATGATCCCCGGCGACTTCTGCGGGACGAGGCTCGCGATCTTCTGCGCCTCGTTCGCCGGGAACGCCATCGCCCGGGCGACGTCCTTGATCACGCTCCGCGCCTTGAGCTCGTGGAACGTCGCGATCTGCCCGACCGACGGCTTGTCGGCCTCCTTGCTGTACTTCTTCGTGACGTACGAGATGACCTCGTCGCGCCGGTCCATGCAGAAGTCGACGTCGAAGTCGGGCATGCTGACGCGCTCCGGGTTCAGGAAGCGCTCGAACAGCAGGTTGTACGGGATCGGGTCGAGGTCGGTGATCCCCATCGCGTAGGCGACGAGCGAGCCCGCGCCCGACCCGCGGCCCGGCCCGACCGGGATGCTGTTGTCCTTGGCGTACTTGATGAAGTCCCAGACGATGAGGAAGTAGCCCGGGAAGTCCATCTGGACGATGACGTCCATCTCGATCTCGAGCCGCGCGCGGTACGCCCCCTCGTCGATCCTCCGGCCCGTCTGCGCGATCTGGGCCATCCGCCTCGCGAGCCCCTCGCGCGCCACGTGGCGGAAGTACGACGCCGAGTCGTCGAACCCGCTCGGCAGCGGGAACGTCGGCAGCATCGGCTTGCCGAGCTTGAGCTTGAGCGCCGCGCACCGCTCGGCGATCTCGAGCGTCGACCGCACCGCGTCCGGGTAGTCGCGGAAGAGGTGCGTCATCTCGTCCGCCGGCTTGAGGAACATCTCGAAGCTGCCGTGGTGCGCGTCGAGGGCCTCGGCGAACGTCCGGTTGGCCGCGATGCACGAGAGGTAGAGTTGCCCCTCGCCGTCCTCGCGCGCGCCGAAGTGCGCGTCGTTCGTCGCGACGAGCGGCAGCCCCAGATCGCCGGCCGCGCGCGAGAGGATGCCGTTCAGCACCGCCTGCTCGACCAGCCCGTGGTCCTGCAGCTCGACGTACAGGCTGCCCGGGTCGAAGCAGTCCCGGAGCCGGCTGAGCGCCTCGCGCCCCTCCTGCTCGCCCTGCTCGAGGACGCGCTGCGCGACCACGCCGCCCATGCACCCGGTCAGGCCGATGAGCCCCGCGCGGTGCTGCGCCACGGTCTCGAGGCGGACGCTCGGCGCGAGCCCGCTCGCCGGATCGACGTGGCCCATCGAGACGATGCGGACGAGGTTCTTGTAGCCCTCCTCGGACGCCGCGAGCAGCACGAGGTGATCCACGGGCGTCTCGTCCGCGCCCGAGCGCGACACCTGCCCCGCGCCGGCGCCCCACGCGCGCGCCACGTTCACCTCGCAGCCGATGATCGCGCCGATGCCCTCCCCCTTGCAGGCCTTGTAGTGCTGAATCGCCCCGAACATGTTGCCGTGGTCGGTCAGGGCGACCGCCCGCATTCCGAGCGACTTCGCGCGCGAGGCCAGGTCCTTGATGCGCAGCGCGCCGTCGAGCAGCGAGTACTGCGAGTGCACGTGGAGGTGGACGAACTCAGCGGTCACGGCGGGCTTCCAGGGTGGTTCTCATCGCAATCCGATCCAGGAAAGATCGATGTTCGTGGAGAACATGATCCGACGGCGCTTGGGCGAGCGGGGCGAGTGGCCCGGGCTTGCCGGCGAGCTCACACATAGCGCATTGCGCAGCCGGGATCGCCCTTGATGAGCCGCGCGAGCCGGCGCTAGCATGTGCGCCCGTTTGCTGAACACTGCCGATTTGTCGTGGGGTGGGGTTTTCAGAAAGAGAGGTCGATGATGCGTCATTCCTGTATCGCCGTCGCGGGCTATTTCGCGGTCGCGCTCCTGGCCCTGGCCGGGTGCGGCGCCGACGAGAAGGCTCCTGCGGAAGAAGAGCACGACTTGGGCCAGCCCCCCGCCCCTGGGCCGCAGCAGGCCGGTGACGGCGCGGGCGTCGCGCTCGCGATCGACCGGCTCTTCCTCGGCGAGGTCGACCGGAACGGGGAGAAGGTGCCCGGGAGCTGGAAGCAGTTCGGCTTCAACCTCGACGGCAAGGTGTCCGCCGCCGCCTCGACGGACCTCTGCAAGCCTATTTCCGGCGCGACCCCCGCCGACGTCTATCCGGACGGCGACGACGGGATCGACAACTCGTTCGGAAAGAACATCGTCGGCCTCATCTCGAACTTCCTCGGCGATCCGTCGACCGAGGTGACCAAGGCCATCGCCAACGGCGATTTCACGGTGATCCTGAAGATCGACCAGCTCGGGGCGCAGTCGTCCTACAACCCGCTCACCACGAAGCTCTACGGCGGCGCCACGCTGGGCGGGGCGCCCGCCTGGGACGGCACCGACGCGTGGCCCGTCGTCCCGGAGCTGCTCGAGGACGGGCAGGACATCGAGAGCGCCAAGGTCGTGTTCCCGAGCAGCTACGTCGTCGACAACACCTGGGTGTCGGGCCCCCAGACCCAGGGCACCTTCAAGCTGAACCTGACGACCGCGGGCAAGAACATCGGCCTCACGATCAGCAACGTGAGGATCGCGATGGAGCTCGCGGAGGATCACAAGAGCGCGGTCAAAGGCACCATCGCGGGCGTGCTCGAGACCGACGTGCTCGTCGAGGAGCTGCGCACCGTCATCGGCACCGTCCAGCCGACCCTCTGCGAGGGCATGACGCTCGAGGGGGTGCTCGATCAGATCCGCGCCACATCGGACATCATGAAGGACGGCAGCCAGGATCCGAGCCAGGAGTGCAATGCCATCTCCATCGGCATCGGGTTCACGGCGAAAGAGGTCAAGCTGGGCGACATCGCGCCCCCCGCCGAGAACACCAGCGTCCCGTGCGGGACGGCGCCGTCGGACGGCGAGCCCTCCGACGGCGAGCCCTCCGACGGCGAGCCCTCCGACGGCGGCTAGGTCGCAGCGCGACTCCGATCCATCCCGAGCGACGGTGAGACCAAGGAGCCCCTCGACCCCGGGCTCCTCGGCCATCTTCCCGCCGCCGCTCAGTCCGGCTCAGCACGTCCGGCAGCGCGCCTCGTGAAGATCGTGCTCCTGCATGAGCCGTCGGGCGCCCTGTGAGCGTCTCAAGAGACAACCCCGCCCGTCCAGGGTACGCGCTCGGGCGCCAGGCGCCTCCACGGCGGTGCTTTGTCGGTCTGCCAGCCCCGGGCGCGGGGTCCGCGAAGGCGCCGCCTTCCGGGTTTCGTTCGTCCTGACTTTTCGCTAGAAGGCGGCATCGCTCGAGGCGACCAGCACGCAAGTACCCGATGGCCGGTGAAGTTTCGTGGCGAGCTGCCGTCCAAGCGCGGGAGCCCGACGGGTTGCCGAAGCGAGCTCTGGCTCGTGCCCTCAGAGGAGAACAACGTCCATGCGTAGATACGTCGCTTCCGTTCTGTGCGCCGTGATGATGGTTGGCGCTGCCGCCGCGACGGCGGGTTGCACGGCCAGCGCCTCGTTCAAGACCGGCGGCGAGACGGCGAAGGCGCCGCCCCCGCCGCCTCCTGCTCCGGAGCCGAAGCCCGAGCCGAAGGAGGAGAAGAAGCCTCGCCCGCGCTTCAAGATGACGTTCAAGCTGAAGGGCAAAGAGGTCCAGCTGCCCGGCCCGGTCGTCTTCGAGACGAACAGCGACCGGCTCCTGCCCGAGAGCGACGAGGTGCTCACCATCGTCGACGACTTCCTGAAGCAGCGGAAGGACGTCACCCTGCTCCGCATCGAGGGCCACACCGACTCGGACGGCGAGGACGCGCTGAACCAGACGCTCTCGGAGAAGCGGGCGATGTCGGTCGCGCGCTGGCTCGTCGCCAAGGGCCACGACTGCAAGCGCTTCGTCGCCGTCGGCTTCGGCGAGACGAAGCCGGTCGCCGACAACAACACCCCCGAGGGCAAGGCCCAGAACCGCCGCACCGGGTTCTTCATCGCGGCCCTCAACGGCAAGGCGGTCGACGGCGAGCCGGTGGACGGCGGCGGCAAGGTCGCTGGCGACGCCTGCAAGTGACGGCGCCCCGCTCGCGCGCGCGCCGGACGGCGGCCCTGCATCGCGGGCGAGCCGCGGCGCGCCCGCGAGCCCTGGGCTGAGCGGCCCATCGCGGAGCCACGCGGCGGCGCACGTGCGCGCCGGCGGCTGTGGCTCGGCCACCCCTCCTTCTTTGCTTGCCTCCCCCCTGTTCTTCGGTATCCGTACGGCGACCACATGCGGAGACGTCACGACAGGGCCCTGGGTCGCCTCGTTTACACAGCCGTCCTCGCCGCCGGGCTGCTCGGCTGCGACCCAGCGTCGGGCGACGTCCGCCAGTGGACGGCGGCCGATCACGATCCGCCGAGCCCCAACGAGGGGCAGGGCGGCAAGGTCGCCGCGCGGCCGGTCGCCTCGACCGAGACCGACCAAGGGTTGATCGAGCTCGCCTGGCAACGGAACTGCGCGAGCTGCCACGGCCGAGCCGGCCGCGGCGATGGTCCTCAGGGGCCGATGGTCCGCGCCCCCGATCTCACCAACGCCGCGTGGCAGGAGCGGGTGACGGACGCGCAGATGGCCGAGACGATCAAGAAGGGCAAGGACAAGATGCCCGCGTTCGATCTGCCCCAGCCGGTGATCGACGGCCTGGTGAAGCGGATCCGGTCCAGCCGAGCCCGCTGACGCCGGCGCGTCGCCGCGGGCGCGGCGCGCCGCGCGCGTCTGCAAAGTGCAGCGTGCAATTTGACAGGCTCCCCGCGCACGGCCACGTTGCGTCCGCGCACGACGCGACCTCAGCCCGATGAGCTCGACCTCTCACGAAGAACCTTCGCAAGCGCCCGACGAGCAGCGGATCGAGCAGGCGGAACGGCCGCCCTGGACCAGGCGCTTCGCCCCTCTCCTCCTCATCGCGGGCGTGCTGCTCGCGGGGCGCACCCTCTTCCGCGAGGTCCCCGAGGAGCGTGAGCTCGAGCTGCGGCTGGATGAGGCGTCGACCATCGTGCAGCTCGACGTGACGTGGACCGACCGCTCGTCGGGCGACGGTGACCCCGCAGCGGCGCCGGTCCACGGCAGCACGTGGCGCTTCGCCGAGGGCACGGCCCCGAGGTCGGTTTTCTCCAAGGTGCGGCTCCCCGACGGCCGGTACGACCTCGAGATCGCCGTGGACAGGACCCGCGGCCGCGACACCACGCACCGCGCGGTCACGCTCGGGGACGCCGACAAGATCACGCTCCCCGTGCGCTGAGCCGCGACCGCGACCTGCGGTCGGAGCCGCCGGGACTACCGCAACCTGGGTCGGAACTACCTCAACCTGGGTCGGGGCTAGAGCGCAACCCGGGTCGGGGCCACCGCAACCCGGGTCGGGGCCACCGCAGAACTACCGAACCTGGGTCGGGGCTCGCAGAACTACCGCAACCTGGGTCGGGGCTAGCGCAACCTGGGTCGGGGCTAGCGCAACCCGGGTCGGGCCACCGCAACCCGGGTCGGGCCACCGCAACCCGAGTCGGGCCACCGCAACCCGGATCGCGACGCGCAGCAGCGCCCCGGGCGGCAGCCGACCGGCGCACGAAGCCGTTGACTCCCGGAAACCGACAAGCAAGGCCCCGCCGTGAGTTGGGTGCGTGTCCCTGAAGCACCACCTCGCGTCCAGCAGGCCGCGCGCTACCGATGAAGCGACAGCTTCGACTTCGATAACAAACCGTTGTTTCTGTTCGCTTTTTTGTGTATGCAGCGGCAGCGGTTCGGACAGGAATGGAATTTGAGAACGAATTCCCTTGATGCGTTCCCCCCGAAGCCGCTACTTCTTGGCCCGCAGCAGCAGGGCGTGGCACCTTATCCTACAACCACTTACACGCTCTGACCGGGACGAACGAGATGCATCGCGGCGCCCCCCGGAAGGGAGCGACCAGGCGGCCCTTACAGTGCCGCTGGAAGCGGAGAAGGAGAACCGATGAGGATCACCCCGTGGTATCTGGCTGCGCTCGCCCCGTTTGCCGCCATTGGTTGCAGTGGCGCCTACCTCGGCCACGCCACCGTGGTGGCGTTGACGGTCGGCATCTTCCTCGGGACCCTCTCGCTCGGCCGCACGCCGAGCTCCCGTCCTGCCCCACCGAACGCCCCTGTCTCCTGACTTCCTCCTCCAGCAGCCTCCTGCTTCGCGTCGAGGCAACCCTTTCCCAAGCGCTCACCCGCCCTGGCGCTTACGCTCGGGGGCCGTGAGATCATGACGCACGACGCTTCCGTCGGCCGGCTCAAGCGACTCGAAGAGTTCACGCTGATGGACCTGGAGTCCGTGCACCTCATCCTGCGCGGCGAATCGGTCATCGACTGGCGTCGGCTCAACCTCGACAGCGAGCAGGCCGCGCGCGAGCTCCTGCTCTCGCAGGAGTTCCGCCCGGACGAGCCGGGGGATCGCGCGCACCTCGAGAGCGTGAAGAACGAGGCGATCGCCTACCTGCGCCGCCACTTCGAGTTCCCGATCCCGAGCCCGGTCGCGCGCGCGTCGGTCGAGGAGATCCTGCTGCTCGCCTCGGCCAAGGGCCACCGTCAGCTCTGCGCCTGCACGATCCTCAAGGCGATGCACATCATCCATCACCTGGCCGGGCGCGAGCTGCTCTTCTCGATCCCGATGTCAGACCAGGACGTCTTCCACCTGGTCGAGGAGAAGGTGTACCGGGTGATCGGCGGCATGCTCGCGGCGGGCTTCCCGATCACCGAGTTCATCGGCGGACGGAAGAACAAGGACTCGCTCTACACGAAGCTCCTGTCGAAGTCCGACACGACCGCGGCGGCCATCTACGACAAGCTCCGCTTCCGCATCGTCTGCCGCACCGTCGACGATCTGCTCCCCGTCCTGCTCTACCTCTCTGAGCGCCTGTTCCCGTTCAACTACGTCGTGCCCGGCGAGAGCACCAACACGATCCTGCGCTTCCGGAGCTACTGCGAGGCGCGGCCGTACCTCCAGCCGATGCTCGAGTCGCTCCAGACGGACGTCGACGACGGCCTGGTCGCCGGGGACAACAGCTTCAGCAGCCAGAGCTACCGCGTCATCCACTTCGTCGTCGATCTGCCGGTGCGCCTCCCCTCCGAGATCCTCGACATGGCGCCGCCCGCGGCCTGGGCGCTCGGGCCGATCATCTTCGTGCTCTGCGAGTTCCAGCTGATCGACCGCGAGACCGAGGCGGCGAACGAGGTCGGCGACTCGAGCCACGCCAAGTACAAGGAGCGCCAGAAGCAGGCGGTGATGCGCAGGCTCAAGCTCGGCGTCCGCTCCACCCGCGACCCCGTGAGCGGCGGTGGACCCAAGCGGGATCGCTGACGTCGCGGGTCAGCGGCGCGGAGCGAGCAGGGGCGGACGCGGCTGCGACGCCGGGAGCAGTCGGGCTGTCGGAGCGAGGGAGCCGGGCACCACGGAGCGGGGCGGCTGCGGGCGGCGTGATGGCGAGGGGCCGCGGCCCCTCGGCGCTGCACGCCGCCGGACGGGCGAGCTCAGATGCGGCTCTTGAGCGCGTCGCGGTCGAGGACGACGATCCGGCGGCGATCGATCTCGATCACCCCCTTGCGGCGGAGGTCGCCGAGGGTGAGCGTGACGGTCTCGCGCGTCGAGCCGATCATGCTCGCCATCTCCTGATGGGTGAACGGCGCGGAGATGAGCACGCCGCGCGGATCCGGGATGCCCCAGCGCGTCGCCGCCTTGAGGAGGAACTCACAGAGGCGCGCCTCCACGTTGCGGAAGAGCATCGACGCGAGGCGCTCCTCGGTGTCCGTGTGCCGCTCGACGAGCGTGGTCACGATCGCGGCGGCGAAGTTGGCGTCGCTCGCCATCAGGCTCCGCACCGTCGCGAGCGGGACGATGAGCGCCTCGACGTCCTCCGTCGCGATGGCGCTCTCCCGGTGGGCCGTGACGCCCCCGAGGGCGGCTTCGCCCAGAACGTCGCCGGCCCCTCGGTAGCCGAGCGACAGGCTGCGCCCGTCGCTCATGCCCCGCACCAGCCGTACTCTGCCGAGGCTCAGCATCGCGAGGGCGGTCGCTGCGTCGCCCTGCGTCACGAGGTGACGCCCTTTCGCGACGCGTTGGATCGTCCCCCCGTCGGCCAGCGCCGCCTGCGTGGCCGGAGATGCGGCATTTCCGATCGCGCCACGCCGGACGACCCGGCGCTTGCGCGAGTCGAGGTCGAGTCCACCGTCGTTCCCAAGAGCGCCAGGCTGAACCCTGACGCTCCGTGCCATCGCATCCTTACCCATGATCATCGCGGCTGCTCCTGCGGTTTGCGGTGTCGCGGTCCTGCTGTTCCGGGAGGCCCCCGCCGGGCCGGGGGGCCCGACGTGTGCCGGAACCTCCCACTTGCGTTGACATCCCGGAGACGTGGCCCGTACCTTTCGGTTTGAGCCGGGCACGCCCCGTGAATGAACCCCTGCACGGGGGAGCCAGTTCGACCGCTCCTCCAGCTACGGACGTTGGATGCGCCTCTTTAGCGGCAAAATTACTCCTCTCACTGAAGAAATCGTCCGCGCGCTCGTGGACAATCGTGATATCGAGTGCGAGTCGAAAAAAGAGGTCGCGCTCGACGTCGAGTCGGTGTTCACGAGCTACCTGCACGCGGAGCGGGAAGCGAGCGAGCGGGCGAAGGAGATCCTCCAGGCACGCGGGCTCCCCCAGGGCGAGTTCAACCGGGTCAAGCGCCTGGCCGCCGAGCAGAAGGGGATCAAGACCGGCGACGAGACCATGGATTATCTCCTCGACCAGCTGCTCGAGATGCTGATGCACTCGAACAACGTCGAGGAGGTCTTCGTCGAGGACCACGACCTGCGGCGCCGGATCCGGCCGATCCTCCGGAAGTACCTCGAGATGGACGAGGCGCTCGACACGGAGGTGCGCGGCAAGCTCCGCCACGTGCAGGAAGGATCCCGCACCTGGGAAATCGAGTACCAGCGGGTCATGGGCGAGATCCAGCGGCGCAAGGGGCTCTTGTGACCCGCTGACCGCCCGGGACGACGGGCCGCTCAGCGGAACCGGACGAGCGGCGCTCCGCGTCGTCTCGGCCCCGCCGCGTCCCCCCGCTCCGCTCGAACCGCCCAGGTCGACTCCTCGCGGCGCCCCCTCGGGCATCGCGCCGTCGCGCCGGCGCGGCGGGGTGAGCGGCGGCGGGCGGCGGCCCTCCTCAGGAACGTTCTGCCTGCCCGATCGGGCCCGGTCGTGGTACCGGAGGGGACATCATGAGCTGGATTCCGAAGGTCGAGGCGAAGCGACACTTCTGCCATAAATGCAAGAACGAGCTCATCTTCGAGGTGAAGCTCCAGCGCGCGGACACCTGCCCCCACTGCGGCGTCGACCTCCACTGCTGCAAGAACTGCGAGAACTGGGACCCAGCCGCGCACAACCAGTGCAAAGAGCACATCGCCGAGTACATCCCGGACCGGGAAAGAGCGAACTATTGTACTTTCTTCACGTTCAAGAACGGCGTACCGGAGGATAACTCGAAGCGCATCGCGGACGCGCGTTCCAAGCTCGACAACCTCTTCAAGAAGAAGTAGGCGCCCGCCGGGGGAGCATGCACATGTCAACGCCTCGCTACTTGGTCACCGGCGGAGCCGGTTTCATCGGAAGCAACCTCGTCGCGGCGCTGACGGCCGCCGGGGAGCGGGTCCGCGTCCTCGACAACCTGGCGACGGGCCGCTGGGAGAACCTCGACGGGCTCCCGCACCAGTCGCTGATCGAGCGCATCACCGGGGACATCCGGGACGCGGCCGCGGTCGCGTCCGCGGTGAAGGGGGTCGAGGTCGTCTTCCACCAGGCCGCGCTCGGCTCGGTCCCGCGCAGCGTCGAGACGCCGGTCGAGTCCGACGCCGTGAACGTCGGCGGCACGGTCACGGTGCTCGACGTGGCGCGCCGGCAGGGCGTGCGCCGCGTGCTCTTCGCCGCGTCGTCCAGCGCGTACGGCGAGACGCCCGTCCTCCCGAAGCACGAGGCCATGGAGCCGATGCCGCTGTCGCCCTACGCGGTCACGAAGCTCACCTGCGAGCACTACATGAAGGTGTTCGCGGGCATCTACGGCATCGAGACCCTAAGCCTGCGTTACTTCAACGTCTTCGGGCCGAACCAGACGCCGGACGGCGCCTACGCCGCCGCGATCCCGCGGTTCATCGACGCCGCGCTCCAGAACCGGCCGATCTCGATCTTCGGCGACGGCGAGCAGACGCGTGACTTCTGCTTCATCGAGAACACCGTCCTCGCGAACCTGCTCGGCGCGACGTCGCCGAAGAAGTTCAAGGGCGAGGTCATCAACATCGCGGGCGGCCGCAGGATCGCGCTGAACGAGCTCTGCAAGGAGATCTCGCGGGTCATCGGGCGCGACGTCGCCGTCGAGCACAAAGCCCCCCGCGCGGGCGACATCCGCCACTCGCTGGCCGACATCTCGCGCGCGGCCGAGCTCATCGGCTACGAGCCCCGCGTGCGCTGGGAGGACGGCATCGCGCCGACGGTCACGTACCTGCGCGCGCTCCGCGAGAAGGGCCCGTCCGCCGCCTCGGCGACGGTCACGTGCGGCAAGGTCCCGCTGCCCAAGCCCGCTGGGGCAGCGGAAACCGGGAACAAGGCGAGCTAGGTCGAGCGGAGCGGCCCGTGCGGAGCATGACCGGCTTCGGGCTCGGTGACGCTTCGCTCACCGAAGGGCGCGTCGTCGCCGAGATCCGCTCGGTGAACCAGCGCTTCCTCGACGTGCGCGCGAGGCTCCCGCGCGAGCTCGGCGACCTGACGATGTTCGCCGAGCAGGTCGCGCGCGAGCGGCTGCGCCGGGGGCGCATCGAGATCATCGTGCGCACCGAGGGGGCGGTGCTGGCCCCGAGCGTGCTCGATAAATCCAAGGCGCGCGCGGCCTTCCGCGCGCTCGCCGAGCTCCGCGACGAGCTCGCGCCGGGCGCCGACGTGCCGCTGTCGCTGCTCTGCGCCGTGCCGGACCTCTTCGCCCCCGTGGCCGGCCACGAGATCGCCGCCGTCCGCGGCGCGCTCAAGATCGCGATCGAGCGCGCGATCGACGCGATGGAGGTCATGTGCCTGCGCGAGGGCGAGGCGCTCGCCTGCGACATGCGCGGCCGCGTGGCGACGCTGCGCGCGCTCGCCTCCGACGTCGTGGCGCGCGCCGACGAGGCGCGCGAGGCGCTCCGGCGGCGGCTGCGCGATCGGGTCGAGCGCCTGCTCCAGGGCGTCGAGGCGGGCTTCGAGTCGACGCGGATCGAGGCCGAGGTCATGCTGCTCGCCGAGCGCAGCGACATCACCGAGGAGATCACGCGCCTCCGGAGCCACCTCGACCAGTTCGGCGGAACGCTCGCGGCGCCCGGCGGGGACCCTTGCGGGAGGAGGCTCGACTTCCTGCTCCAGGAGATGGTACGCGAGGCGAACACCCTGGGCTCCAAGGCGCAGGACGCCGCCATCTCCCAGCACGTCGTGGCGATGAAGGTGGAGCTCGAGCGCCTGCGGGAGCAGGTCCAGAACATCGAGTGACAGGAGAGCATGTCGACCGAAGCACTCAGTGACGACTTCCTCCTCCTCATCGTGTCCTCCCCGTCCGGCGCGGGGAAGACGACGCTCTGCGGGAGGCTGCGCAGCGAGTTCCCCGATCTGCGCTTCTCGGTCTCCCACACCACGCGGCGCCCGCGCCCGAACGAGGTGGACGGCCGCGAGTACCACTTCGTCGACCCGGCGACGTTCGAGCAGATGATCCGCATCAACGCGTTCGCCGAGTGGGCCCGCGTGCACGATCACCTCTACGGCACCAGCCTGAAGGAGATCGAGATCGCCCGCGCCACGGCGCGCGGCGTCCTCTTCGACATCGATCACCAGGGCGCGCGGCAGATCAAGGCGAGCCTCCCCGAGGCGATCGCCGTGTTCATCCTGCCCCCGTCCCTCGCCGAGCTCGAGCGGCGCCTCCGCGGCCGCGGCACCGAGGACGAGCCCACGACGCTCCGCCGCCTCCGCAACGCGAAGGGGGAGATCGAGCACTACGGCTTCTTCGACTACGTGATCGTGAACGACGAGATCAACCGCGCCTACGAGCAGCTGCGCTCGCTGGTCTTCGCGGAGCGGTGCCGCCGCCAGCGGCGCGCGGCCCTGTGCGAGCGGCTGCTCTCGGAGCGGAGGTTCGAGCGATGAGCGCCGGCGCGGGTCACCACGTGCTCGCCGTCATCGGGGGCAGCGGGCTCTACGAGATGGGGTGGCTGGAGGACGTCGAGGAGGTCTCGGTGTCCACGCCCTTCGGGCTGCCGAGCGACATGATCCTCCGCGGCCAGGTCAAGGGCGGCGACGCGACGGTGCTCTTCCTGCCGCGCCACGGCCGCGGGCACCGCTTCTCCCCGTCGAACATCAACTACCGCGCGAACCTCTGCGCGCTGAAGATGCTCGGCGCCACGCACGTGCTCAGCGTCAGCGCCGTGGGCTCCATGCGCGAGGAGATCGAGCCGGGCGACCTCGTCGTCGTCGACCAGTTCCTCGACTTCACGAAGCGCCGGGCCTCGACGTTCTTCGACGACGGCGTGGTCGCCCACGTGCCGTTCGCCGATCCGGTGTGCCCCATCCTGGCGGGCGCCGTGTACGAGGCCGCGCGCGCCACGTCCGCGCGCGTCCACCGCGGCGGGACGTACGTCTGCATCGAGGGCCCGCAGTTCTCGACCCGGGCCGAGAGCCTCATGTACCGGGCCCTCGGCGCGCACGTCATCGGCATGACCAACATGCCCGAGGCGAAGCTCGCGCGCGAGGCGGAGCTCCCCTACGCCACGCTCGCGCTCACGACCGATTTCGACTGCTGGCGCGTCACGGAGGAGGCGGTGAGCGTCGAGGCGGTGATCTCGGTGCTGAACCGCAACATCGTGCGCGCGCGGGACGTCGCGCGGGCGCTCGCGCATCACCTGCCCGACGTGTCGCAGAGCCCCGCGCGGCACGCGCTGCGGAGCGCGATCATGACCTCGCCGGACGCGACCTCGCCGGACGCGCAGGCGCGGCTCGAGTGGCTCATCGGCCCCCGGCAGAAGGCGGACTGATCCCCGGCAGAGGGCGGCCTGGTCGGGCCGAGGGGCGCCCTCGCAGAAACGAGACGCGCGGCTAGCCGCTAGCGGCTGCGCGCAAACCTGGCTAAGAGGCCCCTCGTGACGACCCCTTCCGCGATCCTCATCATCGGCTCGATGGCCTTCGACGACCTCGAGCTCCCCTCCGGCAGCGCGAGAGACGTCGTGGGCGGCTCCGCCACCTACTCGTCGTTCGCCGCCTCGTGCTTCGCGCCCGTGCGCACCGTCGCCGTGGTCGGCGACGACTTCCCCGAGGAGACGCTCGCGGCGATGCGCGCCCGGGGCATCGCCGTCGAGGGCGTCGAGCGCGCTCCGGGAAAGACGTTCCGCTGGGCCGGGCGCTACGACGTCGACCTCATCCACCGCACGACGCTGGACACGCAGCTCAACGTGTTCGCGTCGTTCGCGCCGAAGCTCCCGGAGGCGTACCGCGACACGCCCCTCGTCCTGCTCGGCAACATCCATCCCGCGCTCCAGCTCGACGTGCTCGAGCAGGTCCGCTCGCCGCGCTTCGTCCTCGCCGACACCATGAACTTCTGGATCGAGGGGGAGCCGAAGGCCGTCGCGGCGATGCTGCGCCGCATCGACACCCTCGTGGTGAACGACGAGGAGGCGCGCCAGCTCTCGGGCAAGTACAACATCCGCCGCGCCGCAAAGGAGATCCTGTCCCGCGGCCCGAAGCGCCTGATCATCAAGCGCGGCGAGCACGGCGCGCTGCTCTTCGATGAGGACGGCGTGTTCGCGGCGCCCGGCTTCCCGCTCGAGGACGTCATGGATCCCACGGGGGCCGGCGACGCCTTCGCTGGCGGGCTGATCGGTTACCTCGCGTGCCAGCCGGAGATCACGCCGCTCACCCTGCGGCGCGGCATGCTGCACGCCACGGCGACCGCCTCGTTCTGCGTCGAGGCGGTGGGCACGCGCCGGATCGCGACGGTCACCCGGGCCGACGTCGCGGCGCGCGTGAGCGAGATCCGGGCGCTTTACGAGTTCGGCGCGAGCACGATGTGACGCGACGCCGGCCCGCCCGCGGGTCCGCGAGGACGGGCGCGGGATGGCCACCGACGGCGCCGCGGCGAGCGAGCCGTGCTGGCGGTGGTCGCTCTTCACATCCCGGCGCATAGCCGTGCTAGATGAACCGTCAAAGCGAACATGAACCTCACAACCCGTACACTTGCAGGCATGGCCTTGCTGGCCCCCCTCGTCGTCGGCTGCGCGGCCCGCACGGCGCCGTTCGACGAGATGGATAAGGCGCAGGTCACGGTGCTTCGCCTCCAGGGGCAGGAGCCGACCCCGCTGGCCACGACGCCGGCCCAGACCCCCGCCCTCATTCCGGGGATCCCGCCCGAGCTCCAGCAGATGGGGCAGGCCGCTCTCCAGGGCCTGCAGCAGGCGCTTCCCGGCATCATCCCGCCCGGCCTCATCCCCGGGCAGACGGCGGCGGCGCCCGTTCAGCCGGCCCAGCCCCGCTTCAAGAACTTCGTCATCCTCAGCCAGCGGCAGCTCACGGGCGACGACGTGGACGAGGATCTCAAGGACGACATCCTGGACATCTTCGGCGACGAGGACAGCTTCTCCGCCGAGCGCGGCAATTGCTTCTACCCCGGCCTCGGGATCTCCATGGTGCGGCCCGGCAACCCCACGCCGGTCGACCTGCTCATCTCGCTCTCGTGCAACCAGGCCATGGGCGACGGCTTCCGCTGGCCGTACTCCGTCAACGGCTTCACGTCGGAAACCCACCAGAAACTCACCAAGATCTACGAAAAGCTGTGGGGCCCGGTTCCCCCCGGCGCGTGATCGGCCGGCGCTGAGAGGGCGTCCCTCGGCGCGCGATTCGTGATCTGCTCCACATAGCGCTACGGTGGGGCCCGGATGCTAGACTTGTTCTGGCATCCGGAAGTCCCGTGGTTTCGTCAGGAGAGCATCGCGCGAATCCATGACCCCTCATCCCCAGCTGTTGCCGGGAAAGGAGCTCGGACAGTACGAGCTCCTCCTGCCCATCGCGCAGGGGGGAATGGCCACGGTCTGGGCGGCGCGCCGCAAGGGGCACCGCGGGTTCCAGAAGACGGTGGCCATCAAGACGATGCTGCCGACGCTCTCGGACGACGCCCAGTTCGAGACGATGTTCCTCGAGGAGGCGCGGCTCGCCTCGGGGATCCACCACCCGAACGTCGCCGAGATCCTCGACCTCGGGGAGCAGGACGACGTCCTCTACATCGTGATGGAGTGGGTCGACGGCGAGGCGCTGTCGATCATCGCGCGGGCGGCGAGCAGGAGCGAGGTCGCCATCCCGCTGCGCATCGCGCTCCGCATCGTCGGCTGCGCTTGCCTCGGGCTGCACGCCGCGCACGAGCTGCGGGATCCGATGAACGACGACCAGCTGCTCGGGCTCGTGCACCGCGACGTGTCGCCCCAGAACATCCTCGTGACGTACGACGGCCACGTGAAGCTCGTGGACTTCGGCGTCGCCAAGGCGACCAACCTGGGGCGCAACGACACGACCGCGGGGCAGATCAAGGGCAAGGTCCCGTACATGTCGCCGGAGCAGGCCCGCGGGGAGCGGGTCGATCGGCGCACCGACATCTTCGCGATGGGGATCGTGCTCTACAAGCTGACGACGGGCGCGCACCCCTTCCAGACGGAGAACGACCTCCTCACGCTGAAGAGCATCATCTCCCAGCCGGCGCTGCCGCCTCGCCTGAAGAACCCGGACCTCCCCGAGGAGCTGGAGCACGTCCTGATGACGTGCCTGCAGAAGGATCCGGACCGGCGCTACCAGACGATGCTCGAGCTGGAGAGCGCGGTGCAATCGGTGCTCGCGAAGGAGCCGCCGGTGACGGACCACGACGTCGGCGCCTTCGTGCGCGGGCTGCTCGGCGAGCGAAGCCAGCGTCGGCGCGCCGCGCTCCGCGACACGGTCCGCCTGCTCGACGAGCGCGCCTCCAACCCGCCGGAGGTGATGCTCGTTCGCGACGCTCGCGACAGCATCAGCGAGTTCTTCTTCACGCAGCTCCCCCCGAGCCCCGTGAACGTCCAGCTCCCGTCGACGCGCGCGAGCCGCCCCTCGGTCCCGCGAGAGGCGCTGCCCGCCGCGCTGCCCCAGAGCTCGCCCGGCCAGGAGACGCCGCTGGATCCGATCGAGATCCCTGCGACGCGGCGCCGCTCGGGGACCCTGGTGGCGGCCCTGGCGCTCGCGATCCTCAGCGTGGCCGGCGTGGGGCTGATGTGGCTGTGGCCGCGGGCGACGCAGCCGGTGTCGTCCGAGCAGCTCATGATGCTGTCGCGCAGCACGGGCCCCGCGGCAGGGGCCGCCTCGACCGCAGCGAGCGCGTCGGCAGAGCCGGCGTCCGTCGCGGCGATCCCTTCGAGCAGCGCCGACACCTCGCCCGCCCCGTCCACCGTCGATGTCCCCGGCTCGGCGGAGCGCGGGACGGCCGTCCCGGCCGCGCCGGGCAAGGGCGAGCCGGCTTCGCCAGGCGCCGCAGCCCCAGGCGCGGCCCCCGGCAGCGCGAGCTCCCCCGGCGCGCGAAGGACAACCCCGGGCAAACCTCCCTCGACGAAGTGGGTCCCGACCGTGACCAACCCCGGGTTTTGAGCGATCGCCGGACGAGGCAGCTCCGCGACGCGCTCCTCCTGGCAGCGAGCCTGGTCGTTGTCGGTGGCGCCCTGCTGTCGCACCGCGGCCAGGAGCCGAGCGCGTCGCCGCCGCCGCCGCCGGCGAGCGCGCCGCTCGATCCGTCGCCGCTGCCGAAGGGGGGGGAGCCGGAGCGCGCGGCGGCGCTCGATCAACACGAGCAACGCGAGATGCAGGCGGGGTGCGACTTCGCCGACCGCGGCTTCGGCGTCTACGAGCGCTGGCGCCCGCTCCCGATCGGCAGGCTGCTCGTGCCGCCCGCGCGCGCCATCGGCGCGGACGGGGGTTATGATCTCCTCGTCCACTTCCACGGCGCGGAGCCCGTCCGCAAGGTGCTCGCGCCCCAGGGTTTCGATCTCGTCATCGCCGGCGTCGATCTGGGGACCCGATCGAGCGAGTACGCGCGCGCCATGGAGGGCGGCGGCTGGGACGCGCTGCTGCAGGCGATCGATCGCGAGGTCGGGAGCGCCGCCGGCGTCTCCGGCGCGCGCGCGCGGCGCCTTCTGTTGTCCTCCTGGAGCGCCGGGTCCGGCGCGATCGGCAGGATCGTCGAGCGCGGGAGCAGCCGCATGGACGCCTTGATCCTGCTCGACTCCCTGTACGGCTCCTACATGCCGGGGCAGACCTCGCTCGTGCAGGGGCAGCTCGCGCCCTACGTCGCCCTGGCCAGCGCCGCCGCGCGCGGCACGTTGCTCTTCTACCTCACCCACACCGAGACCCCGACGAGCGGCTACGCGTCGACGAAGGAGGTGGCCGCGTTCCTGCTGCGCGAGCTCGGGGCGAGCCCCATCGCGGTGACCTCGAGCGGAGACGGCGCGCGCGAAGCCGCGCCCGGCGACGGCGCCGAGGCGCCGGAGGACGCGCTGCGGCTCACGCAGATGTACGACGGCGGCGGCCTGTTCGTGCGCGGCTACGCCGGGGCCGGCCCCGGCGGGCACTGCGCGCAGCTGCGGCTGCTCCCCGCGATCCTCGCGGAGCACGTGCTCCCGACGCTCGGCCGCGGCGCTCAGTAGGACTTCGCGAACACCACCCGCCGCGGGCTCGGCTTGCCGGTGAAGATGCAGCGCCCCTCGCCGGAGAGCGCGTCGGCCCACGGGGCGCCCTCGAACCCGCCGGTCGGAATGCAGCGGATGGTCACCTTGTGCGCGTCCTTCACCGCCGCCTCGATCTCGGGATCGCCGGACCAGTGCGCCAGCGCGAAGCCGCCCTGCGCCTCCTTGTCCCCCTTCGACCCGAAGAACGCATCGAAATCGGCGCGATCGTTGATGACGTGCGTGTTCGCGTCGCGCGTCGCGAGCGCGCGCGCGTAGAGCGTCGCCTGGATGTCGCCGAGCAGCTCCGTGATGCGCGCCGTGAGCTCCCCGCGCGCCATGCTCGCCTTGTCCTTCGGCGTGCGATCCCTGCGGCTGACCATGGCCACGCCGCCGTCGACGTCGCGCGGGCCGATCTCGATCCGGACGGGCACCCCCTTCTTCACCCACTCCCACTGCTTCTCGCCGCCGCGCAGGTCGCGCCGGTCGACCTCGACCTCGACGCGCCGCTCGCCGAAGCGCTGCGCCCGCAGCTCCTTCGCGAGCCCGTCGATGTACTCGTCGACCTTCGCGCGCGTGTCGTCGCCCCGGTAGACGGGCAGGATCACGACGTGCGCGGGCGCGAGGCGCGGCGGGAGCACCAGGCCGTCGTCGTCGCTGTGGGTCATGATCATCCCGCCGACGAGGCGCGTCGACACGCCCCACGACGTCGTCCACGCGTACTCCTCGGTCTCGGCCTTGGTCTGGAACTTGATGCCGCTCGCCTTCGCGAAATTCTGCCCGAGGAAGTGGCTCGTGCCGGCCTGCAGGGCCTTGCGATCCTGCATCATCGCCTCGATCGCGTAGGTGTCGACCGCGCCGGGGAAGCGCTCGCTCGCCGTCTTCGGCCCCTCGAGGACCGGCATCGCCAGGAACTCGCGCGCGAACGTCGCGTAGACGCCGAGCATGCGCAGCGTCTCCTCGCGCGCCTCGGCCTCGGTCGCGTGCGCGGTGTGGCCCTCCTGCCAGAGGAACTCCGTCGTCCGCAGGAACAGGCGCGTCCGCAGCTCCCAGCGCACGACGTTCGCCCATTGGTTGATGAGCAGCGGCAGATCCCGGTAGCTCTGCACCCAGCTCGCGAACGCCGCGCCGATGATCGTCTCGGACGTGGGGCGCACGATGAGCGGCTCCTCCAGCCGGGCCTGGGGATCCGGGATCAGCCCGCCGCCCGGTCCGGCCACGAGCCGGTGGTGGGTGACCACGGCGCACTCCTTCGCGAACCCCTCGACGTGCTCCGCCTCCTTCTCGAGGAACGACTTCGGGATGAACAGCGGGAAGTAGGCGTTCTTGTGCCCGGTCGCCTTGAACATGGCGTCGAGTTCGCGCTGGATGTTCTCCCAGATCGCGTAGCCCCACGGCTTGATCACCATGCAGCCGCGCACCGGCGAGCTCTCCGCGAGATCGGCCGCGCGGACGACCTGCTGGTACCACTCGGGGTAGTCCTCGTTGCGCGTGGGCGAGATGGCGGTCTTCGGCGCTTCGTTCTTGGCCACGGTCTGCTCTCCTCGATGGGCGGCTCCGCGGGAGGCCTGCGACGTGGCCGCCGGCGTCCCGCAGCGGGCGGCCGGCTGGCGTCGCCTCGCGGCGGGGCTAGAGGCGCGACGTAACAGGAGCGCGGCAGGGTGTCGAGCGCCGCCGTCCGCGCCGCACGCCCGCGACGTGTCCGGTGGAGGGCGTCGAGGGCGGCGGCGCCGCGCCGCGGCGAGGCCGTCCGCGCGCCCGGCCGGCTTCGCGGCGGCGCGCGACCATGGTACGCGCAGGGGAGCGACGTGAAATACGTCATCCTCACGCACGGCGGGGTCACCTCGCCGCAAAGCTACTCCGACGGCTGCGAAAGGGCCGCCGAGGACGCGGCCGGCCTGCTGGACGCGAGCGGAGAGGCGCTCGGGGCGGCGATCGCGGCGACCGCGCGCCTGGAGGACGACGCGCGGTTCAACGCCGGCACCGGCTCGAACCTCCGCCTCGACGGGCAGACGATCGAGATGGACGCCGCGGTGATGGCCAGCGACGGGCGATTCGGCGCGGTCGCCTGCATCGAGCGCGTGAGGAACCCCGTCCTCGTCGCGGCGAAGCTGCTGGAGACGCCGCACCTGCTCCTCGCCGGCGCCGGGGCGACCGCCTTCGCGCGCCGGCTCGGGTTCGCCGACCACGATCCGGCCACCGGCGAGGCGCGCGAGCGGCACGCCCGCGCGCTCGCCGCGCTGGGCGGCGGCGCGGGCGGCGACCACGCGAACGACGCGGCGCGGTTCCACGCGCTCACCGCGAAGCGGTTCTGGAACTTCGAGGCCGAGCCGATCGAGTGCGACACCGTCGGCGCCGTCGTGCGCGACACGCACGGCCGCTTCGCCGCGGCGGCGTCCACGGGCGGCTCGACCTACACGCTCCGCGGCCGCGTCGGCGACGTGCCGCTGATGGGCGCCGGCGTCTACGCGGGCCCGCACGGGGCCGTGGCGACGACCGGGCTCGGCGAGGAGATCGCGCGCCGCGCCCTCGCGCGCACCGTCTACGACTGGCTCGCCGACGGCGTCGCGCCCGCCCGCGCAGCGCAGCGCGGCGTCGCGATGTTCCCCGACGTGATCGCCGTCGGTGTGCTCGTCGTCGGGCGGACCGGCCAGGCGATCGCCTCGAACCGCAACATGGCAGCAGCGCAGATCGTGGGCTGAGGACCCGCACAACATGAGCAGCAGAGACCCTGACGCGGTCGTGGTGGGAGCGGGGCCGAACGGCCTCGTGGCGGCGGCGTACCTCGCCCGCGCGGGCTGCTCCGTGCTCGTGCTCGAGGCCGAGCAGGAGCCGGGCGGCGCCGTGCGCACGCGCGAGGTGACGCTGCCGGGGTTCCACCACGACCTAGGCGCCGCGTTCTTCCCCTTCGGGCAGACGAGCCCCGCGTTCTTGCCGCTCGATCTGCCGGGGGCGGGCCTCGTCTGGAAGCACGCGCCGATCGACAGCGCCCACCCGGCGCCCGACGGGACGTGCGCGTCGATCGCGCGCGACCTCGAGGCGAGCGCGAGGTCGCTCGGCGAGGACGGCCCGGCGTGGCGCCGGATCGCCGGCTGGCACGCGCGCACGCGCGAGCAGATGCTGGACGCGCTCCTGTCCACGCCGCCCGCGCTCGGCCAGATGCTCCGCTTCGGCCCGCTCAACCTGCTCCGCCTCGCGCAGGTGGCCCTCTCGAGCGGCCGCGGCTTCTCGACGCGCACCTTCCGGACCGAGGCGGCCCGCCGCGTGATCCCCGGGCTCGCCCTGCACACCGACGTGGGCCCTGACGACCCGTGCGGCGCGATCGTCGGCTTCATGCTCACCGTGCTCGCGTCGAGCGGCGGCTTCGCGGTGCCCGAGGGCGGCGCCGGCGCGATCACGCGCGCGCTGCTCCGGCGCGTCGAGGAGCGCGGCGGCCGCGTCCGCTGCGGCGCCCGGGTCGAGCAGATCGTCGTCCGGGAGGGGCGCGCGGCCGCGGTCCGGCTCGCGGGCGGCGAGGAGATCCGCGCCCGCCGCGCGGTCGTCGCGGACGTCGCGGCGCCGACGCTCTACCTCCGCCTGCTCGCGGAGGACCTCGTCCCTCTGCCGATCCAGCACGCGATGCGCCGGTTCCGCCAGGGGTTCGGCACCTTCAAGATGGACTGGGCGCTCGACGGCGACGTCCCCTGGTCGCACGAGGACGCCGCGCGCGCGGCGGTCGTACACGCGGGCGACAGCCTCGACGATCTCTCCGAGTTCACGCGGCAGGTGCGCGCCGGCGCGCTCCCCGAGCACCCTTACCTCGTGATCGGGCAGCAGTCGCTCGCCGATCCGACGCGCGCGCCGGCCGGGCGCCGCACGCTCTGGGCCTACTCGCGCGTCCCCTCCTCCATCGAGGGCGGCTGGGCCGCCGCGCGCGAGCGCTTCGCCGACCGCATCGAGGCGCGCATCGAGGAGCTCGCCCCCGGCTTCCGGCGGCGGATCCTGGCGCGCACGATCTGGGCGCCGGACGATCTCGAGGCCATGGACGCGAACCTCATCGGCGGCGACCTCGGCGGAGGCTCGGCCGACATCCGGCATCAGCTCTTCTTCCGGCCGGTGTTCCCCTACTACCGTTACCGAACGCCGGTCCGCGGCCTCTACCTGGGCTCGTCCTACGCGCACCCCGGCGCCGGGGTCCACGGCGCCTGCGGTCGCAACGCCGCGCTGGCGGTGCTCGAGGACGAGGGCGGCGCCGCGAGCGCCACCCCGCCGTGAGGGCTCAGGGCCGCTACTTCGACCGCGAGGGCGGGCCGTCCCGGTAGTCGGAGCGCTTCAGGCCTTGGCTGGCGATCTTCTCCTGCAGCGTGCGCAGCGGCATCCTGAGCCGCCGCGCCGCCATCGCCAGGTTGCCGTTGGTCGCGCGGAGCGCGTCGAGGATGATCTCGGCTTCCAGGCGATCCATCTGCGCCTTCAGCCCGATCGTCGGCGCGGATCCGGGCGGCGCCACCTCCACGACGGGCCGGTCCGGCGGGGGCGGCGTCGAGCGCTTGCGGGCCGCGAGGGCGTGGAGGCTCTCCGGCAGATCGAGCGGCGTGATGACGCTCCCCCGCGCGATGACGACGGCGCGCTCGATGGCGCTGCGCAGCTCGCGCACGTTGCCGGGCCAGGGGTACTGCTCGAGCAGCGCGAGCGTCTCCGGATCGAGCGAGCGCACGTTGCGCCGGTGGGCCTCGCTCGCCTGCTGGAGGAAGCGCTGCGCCAGCGGCCCGATGTCCTCCCGCCGCTCGCAGAGCGGGGGGATGCGCAGCGGCACCGCGTTCAGCCGGTAGAGCAGGTCCGCGCGGAACGCGCCCGCCTCGCACATCGCCTCGAGATCGCGGTGCGTGGTCGCGACGATCCGCACGTCGACCTCGATCGGCCTCGTCGACCCGACGCGGACCGTCCGGTGGGTGTCGAGCAGGTGCAGCAGCGCGGCCTGGCACGAGGGGGGCAGGTCGCCCACCTCGTCGAGCACCACCGTGCCGCCCGCGCAGGTCTCGAACACGCCCTCCTGCGCCTGGGTCGCGCCGGGGAAGGCGCCGGCCTCGTGGCCGAAGAGCGTGCTCTCCAGGAGCTGCGCGGGCATGCCGCTGCACCCGACGCGGATCATCGGCTTCCTGTGGCGCGGGCCGGCCTCGTGGATCAGCCGCGCGAGCACGTCCTTGCCCGTCCCCGTCTCGCCCTGGACCAGCACGGGCGCCGACGATCGCGCGAGGCGCATGGCGGTCTCGAGCACCGGCCGCATGGCGGGGCTGCGCATCACGAGCCCGTCGTCGTTGACCGCGCGCAGCCCGCCCGCCGGCGTCGGGCCGCCCATCGGGGAGCCGGCCTTCGGCAGCCTACCCGGGTCCATCGCGGCGCGCGAGGCGTCGAGCGCGTCGAAGTTGAGCACCGGCAGCTCGGCGCTCGCGATCACGCGGAGCGACGCCGTGATCTCGCCGAGCACCACCTCGTCGCCGGGCTTCAGGATGCCCTGCTCGACGCGCTGCCCACCCAGGAAGGTGCCGTTCGTGGAGCCGAGATCCTCGACGAGCACGTCGCCGCGCTGGAACGTGAAGCGCGCGTGGCGGCGCGACAGGCTGCGCTCGGGGATCGCGACGTCCGCGGAGGGATCCCGGCCGATGACGACGCCGACGCCCTCGTTGAGCCGCACCGTCTCGGCGCCCTGGCGGTGGTAGACGATGAGCAGCACGTGCGGCTGCGGCCCGCGCCCGCGGCTCAGCTCCCTCAGCGCATCCCGGACCTGCGACACGGCGATCGGGTCCGTCTCGCTCATGTGCGCCTCGCCCCGGTCCTCGTGCGCCGCTGGCCCCTCGGCCGGCGCGGGTCCCGGCGGGGCCGCAGCCTCCACGGGCGCGTCGCCCCCCGCGTGTCCTTCCTCAGGCGCGCCCGCGCCGCCGACGTCCGGCGGAGGTGGGCTCCTCGGAGCGGTCGGGCGCGAGTGATTCATGCGTTCTCTCTCATGCGTGCCCGAGGACCCGCCGGCCACCGGTGCCGGCCCGCGAGCCCTGCTCGCGCTCATCCTTTGACCCCATGACCATAAGCCGCCGGTAGGCCATCGCGCAAGGCGCGAGCGGCCCGCTCGCCGGCGGCCGCAGCGCGCCTCGTCCGCGCTGCGCGGCTCGCGCCGTTCGTGTCGTCAGCGTCTCAGGGCCGCAGCGACATCGTCGACGCGGCGGGCGCCTCGGCACGACAGCGCAGCATCCGCTCGATTTCCTTCCCGTTTCGCCTCAGAGGCGCGGCACCTCGCGCGCGCGCGCCGCCTCTTCAGCGCGGCAGTGCGCGCCGAAGCGCGAGCACGGGGCGTCCTCGAGCGGCGGGAGCTCCGCGTAGCCGCGGTGCGCGGCGATCTCGTTGAAGCAGCGCCCGAGCCAGCCCGGGATGACGAGCGCATAGGTGCGCGCGAGCCGCCTGGGATCGTCCAACGTGCGCAGCATCGCCTGGTAGGTGACCTCGCCGTACGTCGCCTTGAAGGCGGCCGCCTGCTCAGGGCGGGCCACCCAGGCCATGACGCCCGCGCGATCGGCTTCGGGGTGGAACTGGACCGCCTCGACGCCGGGCGCGACCTGCAGCCCGAGGATCGCCCGGCCCTTCGAGACGCCATCACGGCTCTCGAGGGCGAGGAGCTTGCCTCCGAGCGAACCCAGCCGGTGCCCATCGAGGTTCACCGCCTCCCAGTTGCGATGCTCGAACGCGAAGAGGCGATCGCCGAACGGGGCCAGCAGCGGGTGCTGCTGGCCCACCGGCGTGGTGTAGACGGGCATGACGCCGAACTTGCGGTCGGCGCGCGGCACGACGTCGGCCAGCCGGTAGTGATGGACGACGAGCTCGAACGAGTAGCAGATCGCGAACAGCGCGCGCCGGTCCGCTCCTCCCCGGATCGCCGACTCGACCACGCCGTCGACCAGGCGCCCGAAGTCGCGCGTCCAGGGCTCCCCCTCGCCGTCGAACGGAGAGCCAGGCCCCCCCGACGAGAGGTACAGATCACAGTCGGTAGGGATGGGGACATTGGTATCCCGGGGGGATACCTCCACGATCTCGCACAACACGCCTGGATTGTGCGTCTGGACACGTTCGAAGAACGTCGCGGCGATCCCGCGCAGGCAGCGCATCGCCTGATTCACATGGCCATTGTTCATGTCCACGATGCACAGGCGCAGCGGCCGAAGCGGCCGGCCGTTCGCGACGGCGCCCGCGCCGGCGGGCCCAGGTGGGATTGGAGTCGAGCTCATGAAGGCGGATCGAGTGCGGACGTAGAGGTCCGCGATTCCTCTCCATACCATCCCTCTCCCCCTGCGAAAAGGAAGGTTTCCTCGATCACAGGCCGCTCGTCGTCAAAAGTCCTTCCGCAGCCCCGCATTCCTGGGGATCCTGTGTGTGATGAAAAAACAGAATGCATCACCGCGTGATCCTCTGCCCTCTGCCCGCACGCGCCGCGACGTGCTGACGGGCTTGGGCGCTGCGCTCGGCGCCGCGACATTTGGATGCGGCGCCGTGGGGAGCGAGGCGGTGCACGAGGACGGCCCCCAGAACACCGGCACGTCCGGCGGGAGCGATGGATCCGGCGGGACGGGCGCGGGCGGAGGAACGGACGGCACCGGCGAGGCGGGCGGCGGCGGAGCGGGCGGCGCGGGCGGCGGCGCACAGATCGATCGATGTGCGCAGCCCAGCGATCTGAGCCCTGCAGAGCTGCTCGCGCCGATCAGCACCATCGTCGTCCTCTGCATGGAGAACCGCTCGTTCGATCACTACCTCGGCGCGCTGCGGCTGAAGGAGGGCAGGCAGCTCGACGGGCTCACGGGGATGGAGTGGAATGTCGCGCCGGACGGATCGCTGATCGCGCCCTTCCAGCTCGACAACTTCACGCCCGCCGACCCGCCGCACAGCTGGGACGCGGCCCACGCGCAGTGGAACCAGGGGCTGAACGACGGGTTCGTGACCGCCCACGCCGGGCCGGATCAGCGCGACGTGATGGGGTATCACGTGCGGGAACAGCTGCCGATCCTCTACGCGCTCGCGGACGTGTCGGCGGTCTGCGAGCGCTGGTTCAGCGCGGTGCTCGGCCCCACCTGGCCGAATAGGTTCTACCTGCACGGCGCCACGTCGCAGGGCGTCTCCAGCAACACGCCGCTCAGGAGCTTCACGAGCGTGTTCGAGCTGCTGAGCGACGCCGGGATCTCGAACAGGAACTACTACCACGACGTGCCGTGGTGCTCGGGCGCGTACTTCAAGTTCAAGGGCGTCTCCGGGATCGAGCGCTTCTTCGAGGACGCGGCCGCGGGGGTCCTGCCGGCCTTCTCCATCATCGACCCCCAGTTCTTCGGCGCCACCGCCAACGACGATCACCCGGACCACGACGTGCAGCTCGGGCAGGTGCTGCTCGCCAGCGTCTACAACGCGCTGGCGCGGAGCCCGCAGTGGGGCCAGTGCCTGCTCGTGGTCACGTACGACGAGCACGGCGGCTTCTTCGACCACGTCCCGCCGCCCGCGACCACGGACGATGATCCGCGGTTCGCCCAGCTCGGGTTCCGCGTCCCGTCGATCGTCGCGGGCCCGTTCGTCCGCCGCGGCTGCGCGGTGAGCACGGTGCTCGACCACGTGTCGATCGCACGCACGCTGGAGACGCGCTTCGGCATCCCCTCGCTGAACGCGCGCCAGCGCGGCACGAGCGACCTCTCGTGCTGCATCGACCCGGCGCTCCTCCGCGACCCGCAGGCGCCGATCCTCCTGCCGGAGGTCAACATCTCGCTGTCGCAGCTGCGCGCGCGGACGGAGGGCCGGATCTCCCAGCCCGAGCTGTGGGAGATGGCCGAGCGCGGGCTCATCCCGCGGCACCTCGATCGTCGCGGGGAGGGCCCGCAGATCGCGCGTCGGGTGCTCGCGCAGGCCGAGCGGCTCGGCGCGGCGAGGATCCGGGACTGATCCGCCGGCCGCCGGCCCCCTGGCGCAAGGTCGCCCGGCGGCGTGAGGTCTGATAGAAGCGCCGCCGTGCCGACCGACCCCGATCCGCGCGCCGCCGCGCACGCAGCGACCCCGCCGGCGCCCGCTGCCCCCAGCGCCGGCGCGCCGGCCGGAGCGAGCGCGCCCGCGGGAGCGAGCGCGCCGGCGGCCGGGTCGGAGGCGGCGCCGAGCGCGGCGCGGTCGTCGGCCATGGTCACCGCCGGGATCGTCCTCTCGCGGCTCGTGGGGCTCATCCGGCAGCGGGTGACGGCGCACTTCTTCGGCACGTCCGACATCGCCGACGTGCTCGCCGCGGCGTTCCGCGCGGGCAACATCACGCAGAACCTCCTCGGCGAAGGGACGCTGTCCGCCACGTTCATCCCGGTGTACGCGCGCCTCCGGGCGTCCGGCGACGCGCGCCGCGCGGCGCACTTCGCGCTCTCGGCGCTCGGGCTGCTGCTCGCCGCGGCCGCGGCCGCGTCGGCGCTCGGCGTGGCCGCGGCGCCGTGGCTGTCGTTCCTGATCGCCGCGGGCTTCGACGAGGAGAAGCTCGCCAGCACGACCCGGATCGTCCGGATCATCTTCCCGATGACCGGCCTGCTCGTGCTGTCGGCGTGGGGGCTCGGCGTGCTGAACGCGCACCGACGGTTCTTCCTGCCCTACGCCGCGCCGGTCGCGTGGAGCGCCGCGCAGATCGCGGGGCTGCTCGCGTGCGGGGCGTGGCTCGGGATGCGCGGCGAGCCGCTCGCCGAGGCCCTCGCGTGGAGCGCGTTCGGCGGCGCCGCGCTGCAGCTCGCGCTGCTCTTGCCCTCGGCGCGCTCGCTGCTCGGCGGGCTCCGGCCGCGCTTCGACGCGCGCGCGCCGAGCGTCCGCGAGGCCGGCGCGAAGCTGCCGGCGGCGCTGCTCGGGCGCGGGATCATCCAGGTCTCCGGGCTCGTCGACACGCTGCTCGTGAGCTTCCTCGGCGCCGGCGCGAACGCGGCGTTCAACTACGCGCAGACGATCTACCTCCTGCCGATGAGCGTCCTCGGCGTCGGCGAGGCCGCGGTCGCCTTGCCCGAGATGGCGCGCGACACGGCGGAGGCGGACGTCGCGCGCCGCAACGAGGCGCTGTCGCGGCGCCTCGGGGCGTCGCTCGCGCGGATCACGGTGCTGACCGTGCCGACCACGGCCGTGTTCATGGTGCTCGGGCGGGAGCTCATCACGCTGCTGCTCCAGACCGGGACGTTCGATCGCGCGTCGACGGCGCGGGTCGAGCCCCTCGTGTGCGCCTACGGGCTCGCCTTGCTCGGGAACGCCTCGGGGCGCGTGCTGATCACCACCTCGTTCGCGCTGGGGGACACGAGGACCCCGGCGCGCTACGCGGCCTACCGGGTGCTCGTCAGCACCGGCCTCGCGCTCCTCCTGATGCAGCGGCTCGACGTGCTGGGCGTGGTGCTCGGCGCCGTCGCCGCCGGATGGGTCGAGGCCATCGCCCTCGCGCGCCGCGTGCGGCGCGAGATCGGCGGCCTCGGGCTCGATCAGATCCGGATCGGCCGCGTCGCCGCGCTCACGGCGGCCTCCGTCGGCGCCGGCGTGGCGATGAGGGCGGCGCTGCCGGACGCGCTCGCCGCGACGCCCTGGGGCGCAGCGCTCGTCCTGTCGGCGTGCGGCGGCGCCTTCGCCGTCGCGGCGCCCGCCCTGGGGCTCTTCAGCCTGAGGTCCCTCCTGCGCAGGAGGTGACCGCGGGCGGCGCGGCGCCCGCGGGATCCCCCGCCTGCGCGCGGTGCCAGGCGACGTAACGCTCGACGAACTCTCGCTGCGTCCGGCGCAGCGCGACGCGCGGGCGCAGCCGCGTGAGAAGGGCGACCGCCTCGTCGACCCCGAGGCCGCCGCGGGTCGAGAGGTAGCAGAGCGCAAGCGCGACGCTCCTCCCCACGCCGCTCGCGCAGTGGACGTGGACGCGATGGCCGGCGCGGAGGTGGCGCTCGAGGAACGCCACGCCGCGCGCGGCCTCCTCGAGCGTCGGGGAGCACATGTCCCAGCAAGGGACGCGCAGGTACTCGACGCCGGCCGCGCGCAGCGCGAGCACCGGGTCGTAGAGCTCGCGGGACACGTTGACCACGGCACGGACGCCGAGGCGGCGGAGCTCCGCGACGTCGCCCGGGAGCAGGAACCCGCCGACGAGCAGGCTCGGGCTCACCCACGTACGCCAGGGGTGGCGCGGCCGGAGCGACGCGGCGGCGCGGCGCGCCGCCAGGAAAGCGTAGAAAACGACGGCGTACGGCGCGATCAGGAGCCACACGAGCGCGGGGCGAAGGCGCACGCGCCTCTCATGGCGCCGGCGCGGGCGCGGCGCCAGCGGCCGGGCGGCGCCCTCGCGAGCGCCGCGCCGCGAGCGCCGCGCCGCGAGCGCCGCGCCGCGAGCGCCGCGCGCGCGACGCCGTCGAACTTGGCCCGCGCCGTGAGGATCGGGCATCCGTCCACCGATGCCGCCCGCCTCCACGCCGACCGAGCTGCTCCGGTCGGCCATGACCCCGGCCCTCCGCGCGCCGCTCTCCGGCGCGCCGCGACGCCACCCTCCTCGCCGCGCGGAGGCGTGCGCCGGCGGGAGCGCGGTCGTCGGCCTGCTCGCGGCGCTGGCCGCGCCCGGGTGCAACGCGGCGGGCGCGACGGTCGAGCTGTCCAGGGAGCAGGCCAGGGACGAGGGCGCGCTCGAGGTCCCCGCGCTGCCTGCGGACGGCCCCAAGCTGGTCGCGCTGCGCGCAGGGACGCCCGTGCTCGCGCGCCCGCAGGCGGGCGCGCGCAGGCTGGGCGAGCTCTTTCCCGGGGCCGCCGTCGTCCGATCGTCGGAGCCGTACGGCCGCGCCGGGTGCCCGGGGGGCTGGTACGCGATCCGCCCTCGGGGCTTCGTCTGCGCAGGCGACGGCGCGACGCTGCAGAGCGAGGTGCTCTCGGTGTTGCCGTCGCCGCCGGACCTCTCGCGGCCGCTCCCCTACCGCTACGGGCGCGCTCGGACCCAGGGGACCCCCGCGTACGTCGGGGTGCCGGGCCGCGAGGAGCTGCGGCACGCCGAGCCGGATCTCGACCGCCACCTCGACCGCGTGCAGCGCGCCGACGCGCAGCTCGGCGCGTCGGCCAACGACGTCCCGCTGGACGCGCGCGGCGTCGCCGCCGGCCCGCCGGTGCTGCTGCCGGGCGGGGACGGCATCGGCGCGGATGGGCGGAGGACCGAGTCAGGCTACTTCGTGTTTCCCGTCGCCGACGCGCTCGCGCCGCTCGCGCCGCTCGCCGTGCTGGGCGTCGAGCTCGGCGCAAAGGACGCCGCGCGCGTGGACCTGCGCGCCGCGCTCAAGACGTCGGCGCTGCGCAAGGGCAGCGGCGTCGCGATCACGCGCGCCGTCACCGCGGGAGAGGCCGACGGCCGCAGGTTCGGCGTGACGCCGGACGGCCGGCTCATCCCGACCGACCGGCTGCAAGCCGCGCTCGGATCGCCGTGGCACGGCCTGGATCTCGAGAAGATCGGGCTGCCTGTCGCGTTCATCCATCGCCACGACGTCTCCACGTGGTCGCTCGGCCGCGGCAAGGCGACGCGCAACGAGGAGGAGCTCGACCGGCACACGGGGGTGCCGCTCACGGGCAAGTTCAGGACGGTGGACGGCGTCCGCTTCGAGGAGGCGCGCGACGGCTACTGGCTCCGCGCGCAGGATCTCATGGTCGTCGTGCGCCGCACCAAGCTCCCCGAGTTCGCCAAGGGATCGCAGCGATGGCTCGACGTCAGCCTGGCCAACCAGACGCTGACGGCCTACGAGGGCCAGAAGCCGATCTACGCCACGCTGATCTCGTCCGGCCGCGATCAGCTCCGCGACCCCGAGTCGAGCGCGTCCACCGCGCGCGGCACCTTCCGCGTGCGGAGCAAGCACGTGACGCGCGCCATCGATCCCCGCGAGGTCGCCGACGGCTTCGACATCGCCGACGCCCCCTGGGTGATGGACTTCGCGCCCGGCCACGCGCTCACCGGCATGTACTGGGGCGCCGGCGTCGGCGAAGCGCAAGGCTTCCACGACATCGCGCTGACGCCCATCGACGCGCGGCGCCTGTTCCTGTGGGCGGAGCCGCAGGTCCCGGAGGGCTGGCACGTCGTGTACGGCGACGACGACAGCGGGACCATCGTCCACGTCCGACCTTGAAGCTCGGCCAAGATCGCTGGGCTCCTGGACGGAGCCCAGCGATGTACTGCCACCATTGCTGGTGCCGAAGGAGGGAATCGAACCCCCGACCCGGCGCGTATGAAACGCCTGCTCTAGCCGACTGAGCTACTTCGGCAGAAGTGAGGGCGGACTAGTACCGCCCTGGTCTCACGTTGTCAAGCGATGTCCTACGCATTGCAGCGGCGGGTCGACAAGGGGCGTCATCGAGGGCCACAAGCGCTCTGATTTCCCTCATCCACCTGATTCGCCCGATTGCCCCCGTCGCGCCGCGGGATGCCGCGGCAGGACCGCCGGGTTCCTTGCCTCGAAGGGCATCGACCAGCGGAAGCTCTCTCCGAGCTCGGGGGGCACCGGCGGGTACGGCGCGCCGCGCAGCACCGCGCGCCGGCAGTTCTCGTCGAACTCGGGGATGCCGCTCGGGCGCGTGATCGACGCGCTCGCCACGGTCCCGTCCGCGCGGATCACGAAGGTCACGATCACGGTGCCCTGGAGCCCTTCGCCCGCGGCCCACTTGGGGAACGCGTTGGCCCACAGCGGGTCGAGCTTGGCCATGACCTGCCGCATGTAGAGGCTGCGCCGGCGATCGCGCGGGTCGTTGTCCAGCAGCCGGCCGCGCCCCGAGCCGAGCGCGCTCGAGCGCGACCCCGGGCCCACCGCGCCGCCCGAGCCGGTCGCGCCCGGCCCTGCCTCTCCTCCCGGACCGGGCCCGCGCGCGCCCCCGGCGGAGCTGGCGTGGACGAGCGACTGGATCGCCGTGGCCACCTCCTGCTCGCTGTCCACCGTGTCGTTCGGGCGCCCCGCGACGTCGGCGGGGACGGCGGGCGTGCCCACCGCGACCATCGGCCGCGCCAGCGGGACCGCCGCGCTGTCGCGGTGGTCCTCGCCCGGCCGGCCGTCGCGCACGCCCAGCCCCGCGGACGCGCGCTCGCCGCCCTCCACGGCCCCGCCGGCGGCGCGCGGGCTCGCGCCCCGGGGCAGCGGCGGCGCGGCGGCGCTGGGCGCCTCGTCCGCGCGCTCCACGCCCGCGGGTCGCGCCGCCGCGCCGAGCGCGCTCCCGAGGCGCGCGGGCGCGCCGCCGTCGCGCGCCCCGACCGAGGGGTCGCGCTCGGCCGGCTTGCGCCGCTCGGCCCGGCTGCCGGCGCGGCCGCCCGCGAGGAACGTGAGCTCCATCGGCTCCCGGCTGGCGCGCCAGTCCTCGCGCGAGGCGCGCTGCGACGCCGACCGGATGCGCTGGATCTGGCTCCTGTCGAGGCGCGAGCGGACCTCCGGGGACAGGAAGGTCCCGTCGTCCCTGTCCGCGAGGTTCAGCGCGGGCAGCTCGGCGGCGTCCGTGCCGCCGCGCCCGCGCGCGCCGGTGTCGGGCCGCGCCGCGCCCTCCCCTCCCCCTCGATCCAGGCTCGTGGGCCGCTCCGGCGCGAGCGCGGCCGCCGTGTCGACCGTGCCGTCCGAGACCACCGGCAGCTCGATCTCGATCGGCGCGTTCGGGGCGGCCGGCGCGCCGATGCTCCGCGCGAGCGCCACCTCCCGCGCGGAGAGCGAGCTCGCGACGGCGAGCGCGCCTGCGCCGACGAGCCCTGCGTGGGCCGCGACGGAGAGCGCCCACGCGGAGGCGATCCGGCGGCCGTCGCGTGACCCCTGCGCCATCGTCCTGTCACTATGCCTCGAAACGCGCGGAGCGCGAGCGCGGAGCCGCCGGCCGCCGAGGCGCACCTCAGCGGCCGGCCGCGGAGGCTCGCCTCAGCCGGCGGACGCGGCGGCGTTCGGGAGCCGCAGCCGCCTGCGGGTGTTCTCGGCGGTGCGCGCGGCCAGCGCCTCGAAGGGCTCGCCCCGGAGCCCCGCGATGAAGCGCGTCGTGTGCAGCACGTGCGCCGGCTCGCACCGCTTCCCGCGGAGCGGCACCGGCGCGAGGTAGGGGCTGTCCGTCTCGACGAGGATCCGGTCCCCCGGCGCCGACGCGGCGACCTCCTGGATGGCCCGCGCGCTCTTGAAGGTCACGATCCCCGAGAACGAGAGGTCGAAGTCGAGCGCGAGCGCCCTCTCGGCGAACGCGCGGTCCTCGGAGAAGCAGTGGATGATCCCCCCGACCTCGCTCGCCCCCGCGCGCTCCAGGATCTCGAGCGTGTCGCCGGGGGCCTCGCGCGTGTGGATGACGATCGGCTTCTTCACCCTGCGCGCGAGCGCGACCAGGTCGCCGAAGACGCGCTGCTGGGTGTCCCACGGCGAGTGCATGTAGTGGTAGTCGAGGCCGATCTCGCCGACGGCCACGACCTCGGGGCGGCGCGCGAGCTCCTCGAGCTCGGCGAGCATGCGATCGTCGACGGCGGCGGCGTCGTGCGGGTGGACGCCGACCGCGGCGTGCACGTCGGGGCGCCGCGCCGCGAGCTCAACGGCGAAGCGCGCCGCGGAGAGATCGGCGTCGACGCCGACGACCACGAACGCGCCCACGCCGGCGGCGCGCGCGCGGTCGAGGACGGCGTCCGCGCCCTCCCGGAAGTGGTGCGGATCGACGTGGCAGTGCGAGTCGATGAGCATGCTTCGGCTCAGGTGACGAGCTCCGCGAACCGCGCGCGGAGCAGGGCGCTCGCGGCGTCGAGCGCGCAGCGGTCGCAGTAGCCCATGCCGTGCAGCCGCTCGAGCGCGCGCGTCGCGTTCCGGCGCTCCTCCTCGCGCAGCTCGCCCCAGCCCTTCTCGGGCTTGCCGTCGCCCTGCGCGTCGCGCAGGAGCGCGACGAGGTCGCGGACGAGCAGCGCCACGCCCTTGCGCCGCTCCGTGAACACCGCCTCGCGCAGCTTGCGGATCTGCTGCGGGAACACGACCGCGTTCACGATCTTCTGGCCGGGGTGATCGATCGCCCACGCCGCGATCGTCGAGATCAGGCCGCGCCGGTGGTCGTCGTGCTTCGTGCGGATCCCGAGCAGCGCCTCGACCTCGCGCATCATGCGCTCGTCCGGGTTCTCGAAATCGCCGGTGTGGGGGTTCCGGATCTTCTCCCCCTTCACCCAGACGCCCACGTGGGAGATGTACCGGTCGAAGAGCTCGGCGTAGCGGGTCTCGTCGACGAGGCCGCTGGCGGTCCGCATCTCCTCCTCGATCGTGTCGAGGAGGCGCGTGCGCACGACCTCCCGGAAGAGCCGGTGGTCGTGGTAGCCGCCCGCGAGCTGCTTCTCCTTGAGCCAGTCGTACTCCGACTGCCGCTTGCAGAGCGCGTCGAGCTCCGAGAGGACGGCGAACGGCGAGAGGCAGCCGTGGTCCTCGCTCTGCGCCGCGTCGAGCAGGAGCGTCCGCACCTCGCGCGGCGAGACGCCGAGCCGCCCCTCGAAGTCCACCGACGCGTCGCTCTCGTGGTAGATGGCCTCGATGCCCGCGCGCAGCACCTTCTGCGCCTCCGGGTCGAACCGCTCGGGCGCCGTGCCCGTCGCGAACAGCTCCATCTTCTCGACCGCGGTGAGGCTCGAGACGAGCGGCGCGAGCGCGTCCGGGTACCGCTTCGCCTCCGGCTGCCGCATCCGGGTGAGCACGGCGAACTGCGCGGCGACGCGCGTCGCGTGCGGGGCGACGTGGCGGGTCACGAACGGGACGATCTGCCCGTCGTAGATCGCCTGCTCGTCGACGTAGCTCCGGAGGTACGGCGCGCGCAGGAGCTCGAAGCGCCCGCGGAAGCTCGGGAACTCCGGGTGCTCCCGGAAGGCGTTGAGGTGCACGTCGTTGGCGCTGCCGACCATCACGACGTTGGTCTGCACCGTCTGCTGCGGCAGGCTCACCTCGCCGGTCTCCAGCGTGAGCTGGAGGTAGCGGAAGGCGTCGATCGGGCGCTTCAGGAGATCGCTGAACTCGAGCACGCCGCCGGCCGCCTCGATGAGCTCCCCGTGCGCCTCGAAGAGCGTCGTCGCCTGGAGCGAGGTCGGGAGCGAGGCGAGCGAGCGATCCGCCGTGATCTGCCGCTCCCCGGCGTCGACCGAGAGCTCCGGCCCGATCGTGACGGCGCCGACGCGGTAGCGCCGCGAGATGAAGTACCGCTCGACCTGCACGTGCCGCAGCGTCTCGACGAGCGATCCGCCGCTCGCCACGAGCAGCGCCTCGAAGACCTGCTGGTTCTTGTGGGACAGCTTGCCGCTCATCAGCCACTCGGGCGGCGGCTCCGCGGCCCCGGCGGCCTCGTAGAGCTTGAGCACGAGCGCCCGCCGCTCGCGCACCGGGAGCAGGAAGAGCGGGTGGTCCCTGAGCTCGATCACGAGGCGCGCGTCGATCTGATCGTCGGCGAGGTGGGCGTAGCTGGTCCCGTCGGCGGCGCTCGCCTTCGTGTCGCCGCCGAAGCCGATCGATCCGCGCATCGTCTTGCGGCTCGGGAACACCCAGTGGAAGCGGTAGACCGCGCCCTCGTCGAGGGTCGAGTAGTGCTCCAGGGCGCGCAGCATGCAGGCGGCGAGCGTGCTCTTCGCCGAGCCGTTCGGGCCGTGCATCAGCACGAGCCGGTTCGCCCTGCCCTCGCGCACGAAGTTGCAGAGCACCCGGTAGACCTCCGCCTGGAGCTCCTCGTGGCCGATCAGCGGGAAGTCCCGGCCGCGGTAGGACCCCGCGCCGGGCTGCGCCGATCCGGCCGCGGGGTCCTCCCACGGCAGATCGAACAGCTGGAAGCGGGTCAGCTCCCCCCAGGGCTTCTTCACCGTCCGCGTGCCGAAATGATCGAACATGTCGCGGACGTAGCGGGCCGCGTCGCGCCCGAAGCGGACGGGGTTGGAGGCGAAGAGCTCCAGGTACTGCTGGAAGGAGAGGACCCGCTGCTCCTCGCCGAAGCGTCGGGACATCGCCGAAGCGATGACGTCGAGCTCGGAGAGCGCGCTTCGCGCCCGCTCCGCTGCGCTGCCTTGGACTGTCTGGCTGGGGCCGACCTCGCCGGGCTGGCCCCCCCGGCGACCGGAGGTGTCGTTGTTCACGTGAGGCCGAGTTTACCGCTCGGGTTACTGCACGTCGATGGCCGCCTCGAGCTCCTGCTTCTGCATCAAGCAGTTCGCGGCGCTACAGATGCTGAAGGAGAGCACGCCCGCCACCTTCGTCTTGCCCTTCTTGGCCGCGACGAACGGGACCTTGAGGACGCCCTTGTTCTCCTCGAACACCCCGTCTTCGCGCTTGAGCAGGGGCTTCGGGTACGAGACGCCCTCGGCGGCCGCCTCGGCGACCTTGAACTTGATCGGGTACTTGTCGTTGATGTGGTAGTCGCCCTTCGACAGGAGCGACACCTCCACGACGCCCTCCTGACCGGCCTTGTACGTCCCCGTCGTCTTCATCTCGAGGGTGTAGACCGCATCTTCGACCTTCGACTTTCCGCCCTGCTGGGGAGCTGGTGCGGGGGCGTCGGCTGCGGCGCCGCGCACGGTCGCTGCTTCGCTCTGGCTGCAGCCAGCGCCGAGGAGGCCGAGCCCGGCGAGTGCGACCACGCACGTCGCGGCGGAAGAGAGCTTGCGGGTCCGAGTTGAAGGCTGAGTGCTCATAGTCAATTCAAATAACACACGGGCGGCGTCCGCGCGAACGCGCGACGTCCGCGCGCGACGGCGGGGTCCGCGCGCGACGGCGGGGTCCGCGCGCGACGGCGGGTTGCCGCGGCGCGCTGGAATGGGCCCGCGCGCGCCCTCAGCGCGCGAGCAGCAGGGCGACGAGCGCACAGATCACCACCGCGGCGCCTGCGGCCGCGGGGACGACCCACCGCGGCAGGCGCTGGGGCACGCCCATCACGATGTCCTCGGCGAACGCCTCGGCGCCGACCGGCGAGGGCTCGGCGGGCGCGACGGCCGCGGCAGCGGGCGCGACGGCCGCGGCAGCGGGCGCGACGGCCGCGGCGAGGCCCCGGTAGTCCGCCGCCGGGCGGACGACGCCCGCGCTCCCGGCGGCGTGCTGCGGGTGGCCGACGATGGCCTGCATCCCCGCGCGGATCTTCGCGGCGAGCTCCTGCTGCGGCGTGTACGCCCAGTCGCGGTGGGAGCCCGCGAGCCCGTACGCCTGGCCCACGCGATCGGCCAGCAGGCCGACGGAGGGGAGGCGCGCCTCCGGATCCTTCATGAACGCCGCCTCCATCACCGGATCGAGCGACGCGGGCACCCCGTACGCCTTGCCCGCCTCGCTCGGACGCGCCGGGTCCTTGCCCAGGATGGCCACGAGGATCATCGGGCCGGTCGGCGCGCTGAACGGCACCCGCCCCGTGACGCACTCGAAGACGATCGCCGCGAGCGACCAGACGTCGGCCCGATGGTCGAGCGTCAGGAGCCCCTGCGCCTGCTCGGGGGACATGTAGAAGGGCGACCCGATCGTCGTGCCGACGACGGTCAGCTTCTTCGCGCCCTCGCTGTTGTCGCGCACGCTGCCGAAGTCGAGGATCTTCACCCGGTCGCCGTCGTGGGTGCCGACGAGGAAGATGTTGTCCGGCTTGAGATCGCGGTGGACGACCTTCCGCTCGTGGGCCTCTGCGAGGCCGAGCGCGAGCTGCGACAACATCCGCACGAGGCGCTCCGGCGGCAGCACCTTGTCGCGCTTCAGGACCGTCCGCAGCTCCTCGCCCTCGAGGTACTCCATCACGAGCGCGAAGCTCTGGTCCTCGGTGCTCTCGAACGCGAGCACCTCGACGATGTGCTCGTGGGGCAGCGAGGCGCTCACCTCGAACTCGCGGCGAAACCGCTCGAGGCTCACCTCGTCGAGCGCGACCTCGGGGTGGAGGATCTTGAGCGCGACGCTGCGGCCGGCCTGACGATCGAGCGCCTGGTAGACGCGCCCCATGCCCCCGTCCGCGACGATGCGCCAGACCAGGTACCGCCCGCCGCAGAGCGTCGCGCCGACGCGCTGGTCATCCGGGTGCTTCGGCGGCGTCGCCTCGGCGACCGGGACGAGGCGCTGGCCGTCGATCGGGCAGAAGCCGCTGTCGTTCGAGAAAAGCCTGTAGCAGGCGGCGCAGGTCTTCAAGCCGCACCCGGGGCTCAGGTGCGGGACGGATCCGCGGGCGGCGCGCTGCCGGCCGCGGGCTCCGGCGGCATGTAGTAGAGGATCCGGGCGCAGTGCGGGCAGCGCTCGAACTCCTCCTGACGGCGCATCTTCTGGAACATCATCGGGGGCACGGAGAGGTGGCAGCCGAGGCAGGTGCCGTCGTACGTGCGGGCGATCGCGACGGGCCTGCGCTGGCGGATCGACTCGTAGCGGCGGTACAGCACGACCGGCAGCTTGCTGACCACCTGCTGCCGCGCCTCGGCGCGCTGGGCGCGCTCGATGTCGAGCGCCGCCAGCGACGCCTGCGTCCCCGGCGCGCTGCCGTCGATGGCCCCCGAGAGGCCCACGCGCTTCGCCTCGGCCTGCTCGATCGCCGCGCGCGCGCCCTCGGCGGCCGAGTTCAGGCGCTCGATCTCTTCCTCGCGATCCCGGTGCAGCTTGCGCAGCTCCTCGATCTCGCGCTGCGCCGCGTTCGACTCGCGCTCGTTCCGCGAGCGCTGCAGCTTCTCCCGCGAGCGCTCGATCTGGTTCGACATCTGGCGGAGCTCGATGGAGAGCTCGGAGCGGGTCTTCTCCATCGCTGCCAGGGTCTCCCGATCGCCCTTCAGCCGCTCCTCTAGCCGCTGCAGCTCGGACCGCATCCCTTCCAGGCTGCCGCGTTGTTTGTCGAGCTGCTCATCGATGCGGCGGATGTCGCTGTCGATGGCCGACAGCTCTTCGAGGAATGCGATCTGCTCGCGGATGCTCACGTGCTTCCTTGTCTCCTGCAGTTTCGTGGCTTTCGTGGGCCCACCTGGACTCGAACCAGGAACAGCCCGGTTATGAGCCGGGGGCTCTGACCGATTGAGCTATAGGCCCTGACACCGAAGGCGAAACCCCGTCCGGGTCCGCCCACTTTCGCACCGGCCGACAACGTAGTCCAAGCGGCGCGCGGTTGGAAGGCCTTCACGGCCCCTGCCGCCCGCCCGGATCGGCCATCGGGCTGCGGCGCGGGATGCGCACGCTCCGGTCGGCGGGGGCCACGGCCTTGGCCCCGTCGAGCGCGTCGGCGCAGCACCGGAAGCCGACCTGGTAGAAGCGGAACCACCGGTTGTGCGTCGACGTGACGGGGCGGCACCTCGAGCGGATCGGCCCCCAGTAGCCCCCCTTCAGCGTCGAGCGGAACGGCTTGTCGTCCAGCTTTCCGAGCTCGTTGTTCACCCACTCGTCGACGTTGCCGGTCATGTCGCGCACGCCGAAGGGGCTCACGCACCGGTGCATCTCCCCGGAAGCGACCCGGCGGTCCAGCCGCTCGACCTCCGCGGAGATCTTCCACGGATCGCCGAACGTCTCGAGCACGGGCGTCGCGATCTTCCGGTCGATGTTGCAGGCGCCAGGATCCCGAGCAATTCCATAGGGATAGGGCCACATCTGCGGGCCCTCGCAGGCGAACTCCCACTCCTCGACGGTGCAGAGCCGCTTGCCCTCGACCTCGCAGGCGCGCTTCGCCTCCAGCCAGTTGACCATCACCGCCGGGCGGACGCCCTCGATGTTCGGGTACTCGAAGACGTCGATGCAGAAGCGCCGGCGCTGGAGGCGCCCCTCGCAGAGCACCTCGGGCTCGAACCGCGCGCAGACGTCCTTCTCCTCGTCGATGTACGCGGCGCAGTGGTGCCCGACGTAGGGGCAGTAGATGCCGTCGACGAGCACCATCCCCCCGAGGCACGCCGCGGCGCTCGCCGGGTTGACGCGCACGTACGCGGGCGGCGGCGGGGGCGCCGCGGGGGCGGGCGCCGGGGGCGGCCGCGGGGGCTCCGGCGCGGGGGGCGGCGCCGCGCTCGCCGGCGGCCCCGCGCTCGCCGCCGCCGCCTCGGCCGCCCGCCGCCGGTAGCGGGGCGCGAAGAGCATCGCGCTCACCAGCGCGGCGACGACGAGGGCGGCGATGAAGGCGAGGCGCTCGCGCATGTCAGTCGTACACGCTGTCCTTCTCGCGGTCGCGCTCGATGAACGGCCGCGGCGGCGGCGTGTGGACGCCGTCGACCGTGTCGGCGCAGCAGCGGAAGCCGGCCTGGTAGAACTTGAACGTCGGCCCGTGCCCGTCGGTCGTGAGGCGGCACGTGTTGCGCACGGGCCCCCAGTAGCCCCCGTTGAGCGTGGCCGGGCGCGCGGTGGACGGATCGTCGGCGAGGTTGTCGGTCCACTCGTCGACGTTGCCGGAGAGATCGTACGCCCCGTAGGCGCTGATGCAGTCCGGGTGCGACCCGATCGGATCGGCCTGCCAGAGCCGGGCGACCTCGGCCTCGCGCGTGTCCTCGTCCATCATCGCGTCCAGATCGAACGCGATCGCGGCGCGATCGATGTTGCAGGGGCTGGGCGTGCGCATGAACCCCCAAGGATACGGCAGGCGCTTCGGCCCCTCGCAAGCGAGGATCCACTCGGAGCGCCGGCAGAGCCGCTTGCCGGCCGAGGCGCAGAGCGCCTTCGCCTCGAACCAGTTGACGAAGACGCGCGGGAGCTCGCCCACCCGGTTCGGCCACTCGTGGCGGTCGACGCAGAAGCGCCGGTAATCCGTGGGCTCGAGGCAGCGGGCGCCGCGCGCGTACTCGGGGCAGCCGTGGCCGGTCCCCTTCTCGGCGGCGCGCGCGCAGATGTAGGGGATCGACGGGCAGAAGTCGCCCTCCACGAGCGTCATGTCGTCCGGGCACGCGGCGCGCGCCACGGGGTCGTCCGCGAAGCGGTCGACGACCGGAGCCGCGGAGGCCCGCGGGCCCGCGCCGCCCGGGACCTCCGGCCCGGGGCGCGGATCCGGCCCGGGCGCGGCCGCCTCGCCCGGGCCCGCGGGCGCGCTGGGTGTCGCCAGCGCGTCGGTCGGCGCCGCCGGTTCTGCCGGCGCCGCCGGGTCCGCCGGCTGCGGCGCGGCGGGGGTGGCAGCGGGTGTGGCGGGGCGCCCTGACCCCGGCGGCGGCATGAGCAGCGCGCCCACCTCGGGCGCGTACCGCGCGCCGAGCGCGACCAGGCCCAGCGCTGCGCCAGCGCCGATCGCCATCAGGACACTCCCCGTACGCGCTTCCACGTCACCCTGCGCGCCCCGTCATAGTCCAGCTGGCAGCGCAGCGACGTGAGAAGAATTTCAGGACATCCGGAACGCCATGCCCGGCGCGCCGCGGCGAGCGGCGATGCCCCCGCGGCGAGCGGCGATGCCCCGCGGCGAGCGGCGATGCCCCCGCGGCGAGCGGCGGTGCCCCCGCGGCGAGCGGCGGTGCCCCCGCGGCGAGCGGCGGTGCCGAGCGGACGCGCCGGGCGCGCGGCGCGCGCGCAGGAGCGCCGCCACGCCCGCTTCCGTGTGTGATAGCTCTCCGGTTCCCCCTATGGATCGACTGGTCGTTCGAGGCGCTCGGCAGCACAACCTCAAGAACGTCAGCGTGTCGCTTCCGCGCGACCGCCTGGTGGTGATCACGGGCCCGAGCGGCTCGGGAAAGTCGTCCCTGGCGTTCGACACCATCTACGCGGAGGGGCAGCGCCGCTACGTCGAGTCGCTCTCCGCCTACGCGCGGCAGTTCCTCGAGCAGCTGTCCAAGCCCGACGTCGAGTCGATCGAGGGCCTCTCGCCCGCGATCGCGATCGAGCAGCGGGCGCTCGCGAAGAGCCCGCGCTCGACGGTCGGCACCGTGACCGAGATCTCGGACTACCTGCGCCTGCTCTTCGCGCGGGTCGGCACCCCGCACTGTCCCGCGTGCGGCAAGCGGATCGAGGCCCAGACCGTGCAGCAGATCGTCGACCGGATCCTCGATCTCGGGGACAAGACGCGGGCCACGATCATGGCGCCCATCGCGCGGGGCCGCCGCGGCGAGCTGAAGCTGGACATCGAGCGGCTGCGCCGCGAGGGCTTCGTGCGCGCGCGCATCGACGGCGAGGTCGTCGACCTCGGCGACGAGATCGTCCTCGATCGCACGCGCGCGCACGACCTCGACGTGGTCGTCGACCGCATCGTGGTCAAGGAGGGCATCAAGGGCAGGCTCACCGACTCCGTCGAGCTCGCCCTCAAGCTCGGCGAGGGCCGGCTGCTCGTCGACATCTCGAGCGAGGGGATGAAGATCGAGCCGCTCTGGATGAGCGAGCGCTTCGCGTGCATCGACTGCGGCATCTCCCTGCCGCCGATCGAGCCGCGGATGTTCTCGTTCAACGGCCCGCACGGCGCCTGCCCGGCCTGCGACGGCATCGGCGCGCGGACGCGCATCGATCCGGATCGCGTGGTCCCCGATACGCGGCGGACGCTCCGCGAGGGCGCCGTGGTCGCCTGGGGGCGCCGCGGATCACTCGCGCTCGCCACGGAGACGGACCGGGCGGTCAGCGCGCTCGGCTGCGACCCGGACGTGCCGTGGGCGAAGCTGCCGGCCTCCGTGCGGCAGGCGATCCTCGAGGGCAGCGAGCCCGGCGGCGGGCGGGGGAAGAAGCGGGCGGCCTACGAGGGCATCATCCCGCGGCTCGAGCGCCTGCTCAGCAGCGGCGAGCCCGCCCTCTCCGACGAGGAGGAGGCCGACCCCGAGGAGGACAGCGCCGTCCTCTCCGACGAGATCGGCCGCTTCGTCATCACGCGGGTCTGCGACGCCTGCGACGGCAAGCGCCTGCGCCCGGAGGCGCTCGCGGTGCGGCTCGGCGACCGCAACATCGCCGACGTCGGCACCCTGCCGCTGCGCACGCTGCGCGTCTTCCTCGAGAGCCTCATGCCGCCCCAGGACGGGGCGCCGCGCCCCTCCGGCGACGCCGCCGCCGGCCAGGCCCCGGCGGACAGCGCGCTCGCGCCGCGCGAGCGCGCGATCGCGGAGCCGCTGCTCCGGGCGGTGATCGCCCGCCTCGGGTTCCTCATCGACGTCGGCCTCGACTACCTCACGCTGGATCGCTCGGCGCAGACCCTCTCCGGCGGCGAGGGGCAGCGCATCCGGCTCGCGACGCAGATCGGGGCCGCGCTCGTCGGCGTGCTCTACGTCCTCGACGAGCCCTCGGTCGGCCTGCACGCGCGCGACAACACGCGCCTGCTCGAGGCGCTACGGCGGCTCGTGGACCTCGGCAACACCGTGGTCGTCGTCGAGCACGACCGCGACGCCATCCTCGCGGCCGACCACGTCGTGGACATGGGCCCCGGCGCGGGCGTGCACGGCGGCCACGTCGTGGCGCAGGGGACCCCGGAGGAGCTCAGCGCGAACCCCGCGTCGATCACGGGCCCGTACCTCAGCGGCAAGAAGCAGCTGGCGATCCCCACGAAGCGCCGGCGCCCCGACGGGCGCTCCATCCGCGTGGCCGGGGCGCGCGCCCACAACCTCCGCAACGTGACCGCCGAGATCCCCGTCGGCCTGTTCTGCACGGTCACGGGCGTGTCCGGCTCCGGCAAGTCGAGCCTCATCGTCGACACGCTGCTGCCGGCCGCGAAGAGCGAGCTCTACCGGAGCTCCGCCCCGATCGGCGCCTGCGACGGGGTCGAGGGCCTCTCGCACATCGACAAGGTGATCTCGATCGATCAGGCCCCGATCGGGCGCACCCCGCGCTCGAACCCGGCGACGTACACGGGCGTCTTCGGGCTGCTCCGCGAGCTCTACGCGGGCCTGCCGGAGGCGAGGACGCGCGGGTACAAGGCGGGCCGCTTCTCGTTCAACGTGAAGGGCGGCCGCTGCGAGGCCTGCCAGGGCGACGGCGTGCTCCGCATCGAGATGCACTTCCTCCCCGACATCTTCGTGACGTGCGAGACGTGCGGGGGCCGCCGGTACAACCGCGAGACGCTCGAGGTGCTCTACCGCGGGATGTCGATCGCCGACGCGCTCGACCTCACGGTCGAGCAGGCGATCGAGCAGTTCGAGGCGCTCCCCCGTGTGCGGGAGCGGCTCGCCGCGCTCGCGCGGGTCGGCCTCGGCTACATCACGCTGGGCCAGCCGGCGACGACCCTCTCGGGCGGCGAGGCGCAGCGCGTGAAGCTCGCGCGCGAGCTCGCGCGCAAGGCCACGGGCCGCACGCTCTACGTGCTCGACGAGCCGACGACGGGCCTGCACTTCTCGGACATCGAGGTGCTCACCGCGAGCCTCATGAGCCTGCGCGACGCCGGGAACACCGTCCTCGTCATCGAGCATAACCTCGACGTCATCGCTTGCAGCGACTGGGTGATCGATCTCGGCCCCGACGGCGGCGAGCGCGGCGGGACGATCGTGGCGGCGGGCACCCCGGAGGACGTGGCGCAGGAGGAGGCGTCGTTCACCGGCGCCTACCTGCGCGAGGTGCTCGCGGCGGCCAAGCGCCGCGGCCCGCAGGCGCCGCGCGGCCGCGCTTCAACGCGCAAATAGCACCCGCAAATAGCAGCACGGGCGTGGGCCCGCCCGGTCCACGCGGGGTGGACTCGCGGCGGGCGCGCACGCCCGACGACGCGGAGGCACCGCCCGCGCCGGGAGGCCCCCGCCCCGGGAGGCCTCCCCGCGCAGCGCGGCGTCAGCCGTAGTCCTTCTCGACCCGCTCCTGGTCCTCTTTGCAGCGGATGCAGAGGGTCGTCTCGGGGCGCGCCTCCAGGCGCTTCACCGAGATCTCCTCCTCACACTCCTCGCACTTGCCGAACGAGCCGTCCTCGATCTTGACCAGCGCCTTCTGGATCTTGTCGAGGAACGACTTCTCGCGGCCCCGGAGGCGGAACGTGAACGACTGGAGGTACTCGCTCGACGCGAGATCCATCTCGTCCGGGAGATCGTTCGCGTCGAGCATCATGTCCTCGGTCAGCGTCTGCTTCGCCTTCTTGACGATCTCGTCGCGCTTCGTCTCAAGCAGGGTCTTGAACTTCTTCAGCTGGGCCTTGTTCATAGGTCCTCTCGCGTCGAATGCGCCGTCCGGCGCTGCCGTCTGAGCTCCCCTGGCGCATGCAAGCCGCGGGTCGCTGCTCCCCTGCTGCGGAACGGGGCGAACGCCTCCGCGACATGTCCGGAAGGCCAGATATTCCCCCCGGAAAATGCGAGGCGCGGGATTCTAGTGGTGGGCATCGCCCCGGTCAACGACGCCCCGCCCATGGCAGAGATTGCCCGCGTCCGCGCCGTCTTCGTCGTCTTCGCCCGTCCTCGCCCGTCTTCGCCCGTTCTCGCCGCTCCCGCAGCGCGGCCGCGACGGCTCGCGCGCTGCGGCATCGATGTCGGGAGAGGTTGGAAAGCGTCTGCAGGCAGTCCCCGAGCGGCCGGAAGAAGCGGCCGTTCCCTCCCCGAAAAGGCATGCTCATGCAAGAGCACGCCAGAAATGAGAGGCAGCGGACGGTTTGACGAAAGACAGCTCACGTGGAACAAATTTATCCTAGATTGCTGGATTTCGATCAGAACCGAACCCCTGTCCGACCCCGCGATGCCGCCACGGTGATCGTGCTCCGTGACGGCCGCGCTGGGCTCGAGGTGTTCTGCGTCCGGCGCCACGCGAGCTCGAGCTTCCTGGGCGGCGCCGTGGTGTTCCCTGGTGGGAAAGTGGATGCGCAGGACGGCGCGGAGGTCTGGGCGGATCGGGCGACCGAGCCCCCGGCGCGCGCGCGCGCCGGGGCGTTCGCGGCCGACGCGGCGGCGGCGCGGGCGCTGTGCGTGGCGGCGTGCCGCGAGACGCTGGAAGAAGGGGCGATCGTGCCGGTGGATCGGCCGCTGTCCGGGGACGAGGTCGACGCCGTGGCGCGGGAGCTCGCCGCCGGGGCGCCGCTCAATGAGGTCCTCGGGCGACGTGGCCTGAAGCTCGCCCTCTCGGCGCTCGTCCCGTGGGCGCGATGGATCACGCCGGAGGCCGAGCCGCGCCGCTTCGACGCGCGCTTCTTCCTGCTGCCGCTGCCGCCCGGCCAGGTGGGGCGGCACGACGGGCACGAGACGACGATGAGCCTCTGGGCCGCGCCGCGCGAGGTGCTGGAGCGCGCCGCGGGTGGCGAGTTCTTTCTCGCGCCGCCGACGGCGCGCACGCTCGAGCTCCTCGCCGCGGCCGCGGACGTGCGCAGCGCCGTGGCGCTGGCGGAACGCCAGACGCTCGCGCCGATCTGCCCGCGCTTCGTCCCGGGCGACGGCGCCGAGCCGCCCTACCTCGCGCTGCCGGGCGACCCCGCGCACGAGCTCCGCGAGCGGCGCGTGGCGGGTCCGACCCGTTATGTCCTGCGCGACGGGCGCTTCATCGCCGAAGAGCCCTGCGCGCGTGGATCCCCGATCCACATCGAACAGGAACGAGACCCCGGATCCACGACCAGCTTCGACGTCCCCCGGACGAACGCCCCCTCCGCGCCGGCGACGCCAGATCTCGAGGAGTGAGCCATGGAAACGAACCCGAAAGAGAACACGACGCAGCCCGAGCTGTTCACCGCGAGCGACGTCGCGCGCTTCTGTCAGGTGGACCTCAAGACCATCCACAACTGGGCGGACAAGGGGGAAATCCGCCACTTCCGCACGCCGGGGCGGCACCTGCGCTTCCGGCGGCTGGACGTGCTCGATTTCCTCCGCAAGTACGGCTACCCCATCCCGGAGATCCTGCGGATGGGCAAGCCGAAGGTCGTCGTGGTCGATGACGACCCCGCGGTGCTCGCCGCGCTCCGCAAGACCCTCTCGCGGCGGTTCGACCTGACGACGTTCCAGGACCCGTTCGACGCCCTGGTCGCGGTGGGCAACATCCAGCCCGACGCGCTCATCCTGGACATCATGATGCCGGGGCTGGACGGCGTGCGCTGCCTGGAGCGCCTCCGGTCGATCGACGCGACCTCGCACATCCGCTGTATCGTCTACTCGAACAACGAGGACATGAAGAAGAACGCGACCGAGGCCGGCGCGTACGACTTCATCAAGAAGGGCGAGGCCAGCGAGCTGCGCGACTCGCTCGAGCGGCTCATGGGCCTCGAGCGGAGCTGAGCGCCGCGCGGGCGGCGCCCGCGCGGCGCGGCTCGGCCGCTCACTTGCCCTCGCGGTAGGCGCGGATCGCGTTCACGATGGCGTCCGCCATCTTCTGACGGAAATCGGCGGTGGCGAGGCGGGCCTCGTCCTCCGGGTTCGAGATGAACGCGGTCTCGAACAGCGCGGCCGGCATGTCCGCGCCCGCGAGGACGAAGAAGCCCGCGCCCTTGACGCCCTGGTCCTTCGTGTCGGGGTAGCGGGGCGCGAGCGAGGCGAGCGAGGCCCGCTGGAGGAGCTCGGCGAAGTGGCGCGAGCGCGCCGCCATGTCGCCGACGTTGAGGTTCGAGAGGATCGCCGCGACCTCGCGGCGGGCCTCGGGGTCGTCGGGGCTCGCGTCCTGCCCGTCGCCGACGTCGCGCGCGCTCCTCGCGGCGCGCGCGGCGTTCTCGCGCGCCGCGGTCTGCGACGAGGAGGTCGACTCGGCGTCGTGGGGCGCGGCGAGCGAGAAGGTCTGGACGCCGCGGGCGCGGCCGTTGTCGCTCGCGTTGCAGTGGATCGACACGAACAGGTCGGCGTGGAACGCGTTGGCGCGGGCGGTGCGGAGCTCCAGCGGGACGTAGACGTCGCTGTCGCGCGTGAGGAGCGTCTCGATCTTGAGCTCGCGCGCGAGGAGCGGGGCGACGCGGTGGGCGACGTCGAGCGTGACGTCCTTCTCCTTCAGGCCCGTCGGGCCGACCGCGCCGGTGTCGTTGCCGCCGTGCCCCGGATCGATCGCGACGCGCCGGACCTCCCGCTTGCCGCCCGCCTCGGCCTTGTCGTCGCGCAGCGGCGGGCGGGTGCTCACATCGACGACGATCCGGAACGGCTCGGGCAGGTAGAAGATCCGGCGGTACAGGTCGGCGGCGAGGTCGAGGACGACGCGGGTCCCCTTCGGCTGCGCGCCGACGCGCACCCGACGGAGCGCGCCGCCGACCTCGATCTCGCGCGCGATCCCGCGCGACGTCGCCCCCGCGATGTCCACGAACACGCGGGCGTCCTTGCCGGCGGTCTCGTCCGCCGCGAGCGTGCCGACCTCGAACGTCGTCGGCGCGGAGAGCGCGATCACGACGCGCGCCCCCTTGTCCGAGCCGTACCGCTCGATCGTGGTGATCTTGACCGGGCCCGTCGGCGCCGCGGAGGGCCGGGGCGCGACGACGAGGTCGCGCGCGGCGCCGGCGCCGGTCACCTGCACCGGCGCCGCGGCGCTGGCGGCGCCCGTCGCCGCGGCCGACGCGAGCGCGGCGGCGTCGACGGGCGCCGCGAGCGCGAGCGCGACGCCCTCGACGCGGTGCCCCTCCTGCTCCAGCGCGCGCAGCGCGTCCCCGCTGGGCCGGTACGCGGCCGCCTGGGCCAGCGCGACCGCGATCGCGGAGAGGCACGGCGAGCGCGGGGGCGGGGCGCCGCCGGGCGGCGCGGGCGAGGCGAGGGCCGCGTAGCGCCGCGAGACCAGGTAGAGCTCGCGGTACGCGACCGCCGCGTCGCGGGCGAGCTCGCCGGCGAGCAGCGCGCGGCGCCGCTCGGCCTGGCACGCGCGCTCGACGTTCGCGGGCTCGGGCGAGGCGCGGAAGGCGGTCGCCGCGGCGCTGTAGAGCTCCATCGCCTCGCGCGCGTCGGTGGCCGCCTGGTCGAGGCGGAAGAGCCGGGTGCGCAGATCGCCGGCGAGCTCCGCCAGCGACGCCGCCTGGGCCGTGGCCCCCGCCCGCGACGACGCGATCGCGACGGCGTCCGCGAGGGCGACCGTCTCGGCGCGGGGTGGGAGCTGGGCGCCCGGATCGAGCAGCGCGGCGGCGCGTTGCTCGTCGGAGAGGGCGGCGCGCGGCGCCGGCTGGTCGCCCTCGGCGCCGCAGCCCCAGGCGCACGCCGCCATCGCGAAAAGCGTGATCACGGCGGAGGCCAGGGCGTTACGATGCGGCTGCGCCGCGCTGGTGCGCCGTCGGCCTGCCGGGTGAGCCCCGCGCGCCGCTCGGATGGCGATACGTCCCGGAGGTTTCACGTGCCCGACCTCACGCCCATTTCATCCACAGCCCCTCTTTACGCGGACCGTGCGTCGGGGGAGAGGTTTGCCGACGCGACGAGCATGGTCAACGCGTATCTCGCCCGGTACACGGCGGGGCCTCAAGGCGGGGGAGCGTCTCCCGGCGAGGCGGGCACGAACGCGCTCGATGAGACGGGCTACGCGCAGCTCCAGCACGGGAGCGCGACCATCGGCGTCAACGTGCTCGAGGCCCAGGGCGTCCTGATGGTCTTCTCCCCCATCATGGCCGTCCCGCAGAGCGGGCGCGAGGCCTTCTACCGGCGGCTCCTGGAGCTCAGCTTCATCACGACCTCCGACGCGGCCTTCGCGATCGACAGGGCGCGCAACGAGGTGGTGGTTCGCTGCCTGCGGCGGCTCAGCGCGTTAGATTACGAGGAGTTCGAGGACATCGTCGCGACGGTGAGCCAGGTCGCCGACACCTGGGACGACGCGTTGCTGCGCGAGTTCCGGGGCGGATGAGCCGTCCGTGCCGCCCTCGGGGGCCTGACGGCGCGCGCCGCCTCGGTTGCCCGCGGCCCGTGGCGAACGTGGCGAGGTCGCAAGATTGCGGGGCGACAGACGCGGGTGGTAAGTTCACCCGGCCATGACTGCGGGGGAGCGACAGACGACCGCGGAACCGGACGAACGCTCGCTCTCCGCGGAGGAGGCGGAGCGGATCGCGGCGTCGATCCGGCCCTCGTGGGAGGGCTTCGACGAGCTGACGCACGCCCGGAACGAGGCGGGAGGCGGCGGCCCGACGCCGGCGCTCACCGGGGCCGCCGCGGCGGCCCAGCCGGGAGCCGCGGCGCCCCTGGCCGAAGCGCGGGGAGAGAAGCGCGACTCCGCGGCAGCGGCGATCCCGGCGCAGGCGGGGCCTGCAGCGCAGGCGGGGCCCGCCGCGCAGCCGGCGCCCGCCGCGCAACCGGCGCCCGCAGCGCAGCCGGCGCCCGCAGCGCAACCGACGCCCGCTGCGCAGCCGGCGCCCGCAGCGCAACCGGCAGCGCGCGTGCTCGAAGCGCCGCCGGCCGGCTCGTCCGGCGTATCGGACACGGTGATCGAAGGCGTTCCGACCATCGCTGTCGGCGACCCGCCGGCCGCCCCCGCGCGCGACGCCCCGGCGCGCGACGCGGGCGGGTCGGCTGCTGGCGGTGCGCAGGAGCCGCAGCGGTCAGCGCAGCCGGCCGCGAACGTGCGCGCGACCGGCGGCTCCGCGGAGGCGGACGCCGCGAGCACGCCCGAGGGCGACGGGGCAAAGCGGGGTCCGGCGCCCGCGCCCGCCGGGAAGACGCGCGTGGGGCTCGGCGAGCCCGACGCCGCTGAGGGCGCGCCGTCCACCGAGGCGCCAGCACACGCGGCGCCGGCAGCGTCGTCCTCTCCCCTCCCCGCTGACGGCGCGCCGCCGGTCCTTCCCGCTGACGACGCGCCGCCGGTGCAGTCTTCGCGGGCACGCGCTCGCGCTGCGGCCACGAGCGCCACCTCCGCGTCCGCCGTCCGCACGGAGGATCACGATCCGATCGAGCTGCCCGTCTCCAGCCCGAACAAGACGGCGCTCCGGGTCGGGATCGCGCTGGTAGCCGCGGCCTTCCTGTTCTTCATCGTGCGTGCCCTGAGCGGCCCCGATGGCGGCGAAGCTGGGGTTGCTCCCGGATCCGCCGCGAGCGCACCGGCGGCGGAGTCGCCCCCCGCGGAGCCCGCCGCGGCCCCTGCCGCGAGCGCTGCGCCCGCCTCCACCGCGGTCACCCCCGCGACGAGCGGCGCTCTGCCTGCGCCTGCGCCGAGCGCCTCGGCGCCCGCGAGCCCTCCGGCTGCCGTGACAACGCCGCCGCCGGCCACCCCGGCGCAGGCCGGCGCCGAGAGGCCAGCGCCCCCCGCGACGGCAGCGCCCGAGCCGAAGGCGTCGCCCCCTGCCAAGAAGCCTGCGCCTCCGGCGCCGGCGTCGCGTGGGACGGGCTCGACCGGGGGCAACAAGAGCGGTGGCATCATCCGCGATGCGCCGTTCTGAAGCGCACCTGCGTGCCGCCTCGACGGCGAGGCGAGTTGCTGTCGTCACCTTCCACGGACGCCGACGAGGCGTAGCCCGACCTGAGGAGCCATGAAAATACGCGCCTGCGCCCCTGTCCTCCTGCTCTCGTTCGTCGCTCCTGCGCTGCTCACCGAGGCCGGGCTCACCTCGCTGCCTCTCCGGGAGCCGCTGAGCTTCGCGCAGTCGGCCGATACCGTCACGGAGGTCGCGCGCCAGCGCTACGAGGATGGCGTGAAGGCGTACGACGCCGGCCGCTTCGAGGACGCGCGCACCGCCTTTCTCCAGGTGTACGCGCTCAAGCAGCACCCGGCCGTGCTGCTCAACCTCGGGCAGAGCGAGCTTCGCTCCAACCACCTGGAGGACGCCGGCCGGCACCTCCAGCAGTTCCTGCGCGAGCACACCGCCGCGACGCCGGAGCAGCGCGCCACCGCGGAGCGGGGGATCGCCGAGGTGAAGCGGAGGACGGGCTTCCTCATCGTGATCGCCGACGCGAACGGCGCCGACATCAGCGTCGATGGCACCCTCGTCGGCAAGGCGCCGCTGCTCGATCCCGTGTTCGTGAAGCCCGGCAAGCACACCCTGTTCGCGACCTACCAGGACAAGTCGGCGACGACCCAGGTCGACGCGAAGATCGGCGTGGCCACGCCAGCGACGCTCACGCTGGGGACGACCGGCGCCCCGCCGGCGCCGGCGCCGGCGGCGGCGGCGCCGGGAGCGCCGTCGCCCGGCGCGGCCGCGCCGGGCGTGCAGACGCCGGGCGCGCAGACGCCGGGCGCGCAGACGCCGGGCGCGCAGACGCCGGGCGCGCAGACGCCGGGCACGGCGCCCGCGCAGCAGCCTCCGGCGGCGAGCGGCACGCAGCCGGCGCCCGGCGCGCCGGCGCAGGGCGCGTCGCCGGCGACCTCGTCGGCCTCCGGCGGGTTCAGCGTCTCGACGAGCAACACGATGGGCTCGATGACCCCGGGGCAGGCCTCCGGCGGTCGCGAGCCGTTCTTCGACTGGTACAAGCGCAAGCCGCTCGCCTGGGCTGGGACGGGCGTCGCAGGGGTCGGCCTGGTCATGGGGATCGTCGGCTCGGCGCTGGTCGTCAGCGCGAGCAACGACGCCGAAGACGCCGGGAACCAGATCACCAACTTCGTCCGGCTGAACGAGAGCTCGATCCCTGCCGGCCGCAGGGCTCAGCCCTGCGGGCCCCGCGAGGATCCCTCACGCGATCTCCCCCGCTTCGAGAACGCGTGCCAGACCCTCCGGGACGACCTCGATCGCCGTGAGGGCGCGCTCCCCTGGGCGATCACGGGCTGGGTCCTGTTCGGCGTCGGGGTCGTCGGCACCACGACGTACGCGCTGGTCGACTGGTACCCCGAGAAGCAGCAGCCCGCGGCCGGCGGTCCACGCGTCACCCTGATCGCGCCGTCCGTGGCGCCCGGCCAGGCCACCCTCAGCGTCGCGGGCACGTTCTAGAGCGGCGATCTCAAGATCGTGCGAGAGGTGACTCCTTCGCGACGACGGATCCTCGGCTGGAGGAAGTGCTCCGCTACATCGGCGCGGCTCCGGTGCGAGCGTTGCGACGGGGCCATCTTTCCTAGGGCCTGTGGCGTCGCGCCGCGCGTGCGAGCAACAGCGGCGGCTCGCGCTGCGGACCGCCGCGCGAGCCGTCCACTTCGGTTGACCTGTGTTCGCCGCTAGGTAGCCTCGCCGTCGTGGAGCTGCGATTCGACCTCTGGCATCTGGCTTTCGTGAGCCTCGTCGCGGGCCGGGCTCCGCCAAACTTCGAGGTCCTGTCCGAGGTGCGGCTCACGATCGAGCCTCAGCGCGCGGACCTCTTGCTCCTTCGCCGGGTCGGCGCCGAGCGGAAGGATGACCAGGCGCTCGTGCTGCGCGCGCTCTGGGCGCGGCTCGGGCAGGTGGCGATCGTGGAGTACAAGAGCCCCGTTGAATCGTCGTTCCGGCCCGGCGATCTGGTGCGGCTCGTGACCTATGGCGGACTGTACGAGACGGCCCACCTCGACGAGCTACCGGCGCCAGGGGACCTGACGCTGGTGCTGGTGGTCGCGTCCGTAACGCCGACGCTGCGCGAGGATCTGGCGCGCAAGGGCTGGACTCTGAGCCCGCTCGGCGGAGGGTATGCGCGCGTCGACGGGCCGATGTACGATACGTACCTCGCCATCACGGATGAGGTGACCGAGGCGGAACGCGACGACTACCTGCGGCTCTTCAGCCATCGGCCCGCCCAGCCGGGCGAGGCGGCACGGTGGCTGAAGCAGTGGATGAGGGACACGAGGATGAAGCAGCCGGACATCGAGGAGCTCCCGGGGTACGAGGAGATGTTCCAGAAGCTGGTCGAGGCGATGCCTGTGGAAAAGCGGCTCGCCGGCCTCGCCCCCGAGCAGCGGCTCGCCGGCCTCGCCCCCGAGCAGCGGCTCGCCGGCCTCGCCCCCGAGCAGCGGCTCGCCGGCCTCGCCCCCGAGCAGCGGCTCGCCGGCCTCGCCCCCGAGCAGCGGCTCGCCGGCCTCGCCCCCGAGCAGGTGTTCCTCGCGCTCCCGGTGGAGGTGCTGCGCATGCTCCCCGAGGAGCATCTCCAGTCGCTCCCCGCCGACGTTCAGGAGACGATCAAGAAGCGCCTCCGGGGCACCGCGCATTGACGCGCGGCTCGCGAGAGCAAGGCCCACTGGATGCGCCCTCGAGGACGACGTCGCCTGCTTGATTTCAGTGTGCGATCAGCGGCCCGTAGGATGAGGGATACGAGGATGAAGCAGCCGGACATCGAGGAGCTCCCGGAGTACGAGGAGATGTTCCAGAAGCTGGTCGAGGCGATGCCTTTGGAAAAGCGGCTCGCCGGCCTCACCCTCGAGCAGCGGCTCACCGGCCTCACCCCCGAGCAGGTGATCCTCCTGCTCCCGGTGGAGGTGCTGCGCATGCTCTCCCAGGAGCATCTCCAGTCGCTCCCCGCCGACGTTCAAGAGACGATCAAGAAGCGCCTCCGGGGCACCGCCCAGTGACGCGCGGATCGCGAGAGCAAGGCCCAGTGGATGCGCCCTCGAGGACGACCTCGCCCGCCTGATCTCGGTGCGCGATCAGCGGCCCGGGGAGGGTCGCATGGTCTCGTGGGACCACGGAGGGGCAGCGGACCTGATGAGCATGAGCCAGCGCATCGAGCCATCCATCGGGTCTTCCCGGCGGAGAGCCCAGCCCTGGCGGAGCGCGACCGGTTGAGTCAGGCGCTCCTGCGAGCATGACAGCGGGGTTACGGTGCGTCCGCAGCGCTGGCACGCCGCGTTCTCGATCGGGAGTGGCTTCAAACCGGCGCGGGCTCGACGGGCGCCAGCTCGGCGGGCTTGGCGTCGGCGGGCTTGGCGTCGATGGGCTTCGGCTCGACGGGCGCCGGCTCGTCCGGTGCGGCAGCGCTGCTCCGGCGCTTCGGGCGGAGCCTCCGCAGGGCGTTGCGGAACGAGGTGGCGCTGAAGCGGCGCTTGCCCTCGGGGACGTCCCAGCAGGCGTTGACGCCGGCGGCGCGCGCCTCGTTCCCCAGCAGCGTCGCGTAGGTCACGATGGAGTTGCGGAGCACCATCGCCTCTTCCCGGTTGCGCAGGCCGAGGATGCCGAGCAGGTCGCGGCCGCTCGCCTCGTCGAGCAGGGCCTCCAGCGTGCCGGGGGTGGCCCCAGCGGGCTAGCGGGCCGGCGCGTCAACCCAGCAGGCCGGGGCGCGATGCCAGCAAGCCGGAGGCGCTGCCAGCGTCGCCGAGACGGTCAGGAATCGTGTCAGCAGCGCCGGGGACCCGTACCAGCAGCTCCGGGAGCCGTACCAGCAGCTCCGGGAGCCGTGCCAGCAGCGCCGGGAGCCGTGCCAGCAGCGCCGGGAGCCGTGCCAGCAGCGCCGGGGACCCGTACCAGCAGCTCCGGGAACCGTGCCAGCAGCGCCGGGGAGCCGTACCAGCACGTGCTGGCGCGCGTCCCGGGGTTGCTGGGGAGCCGCCGGGAGGTGCTGGCAGGACACGGCGGTGCGCCGGGAGGTGTGCTCCGACCGTCGGATCTGTGCTGATTGCGTCTGGCTGCGCGCGATCGATGGACGCGTCGCTACGGCACCTCCAGGGGGCGCGCTTCGACAGCGCGCCTCTCTGCGCCGCGACCTCTACCCGCTCGATCGCTGCGCGGCCATCGACGCCTCGCTCGCGCGGCGCGCGGCGAGCACCTGCGGACGCATCGAAGGGAAGAGCCCGCTCAGGACGGCGAGGCGCGCGGGGCGGCGCGGCGTTGCCAGCCTGCCGCCCCCGTTCCCCGAGGTTCACCCATCGCGTATGCTGCGTGCGCTTTGATCGGGGCGCTGTTCAACGACAAATACCGGGTGCTCCGCTTGCTCGGCCAAGGGGGGATGGGCTCGGTCTATGAGGTCGAGCTGGTCGAGACCGGCGAGCGCCTGGCGCTCAAGTGCGTCGAGAGCGAGCTGCTGAGCCGCAGCAAGACCAGCGTCGGGCGCTTCCAGCGCGAGGTGCGGGCGATGGCAGCGCTCGACACGGAGCACATCGTCCGGGTGCGCGACGCAGGGACCGATCCGGCGACCGGGGCGCCCTACATGGCGATGGAGCTCCTGGAAGGGGAAGACCTCCAGCGCCTGCTCAACAGGGTCGGCAAGCTCGAGCCCGACACCGCCCTTCGCATCGCGGCGCAGGTCTGCGTGGGTCTCCAGAAGGCCCATGAGGCGCGCATCGTGCACCGGGACATCAAGCCCGCGAACCTCTTCCTCGCGCGCCGCGGGGAGGGTGAGGTCGTGGTCAAGATCCTCGATTTCGGCATCGCCAAGATCAAGCCGGAGCCGCACCAGGGCGGCCCGACCACGGGCCTCACCCGCACCGGGGGTATCCTCGGCTCGCCGCGCTACATGTCGCCCGAGCAGGCGCGGGGCCTCAGCGACATCGACTACCACACCGACCTCTGGTCGCTGGGCGTGGTCCTCTACCGCGCGCTCTCGGGGAGGATTCCGCACGAGCACGTCGAGGCGTTCGGCGATTTGATCATGGCGATCTGCTCGGTGAGCCCCGAACCGATCCAGTGGACGCTGGACGGCCGCGGCGTCGATGCGCGCCGGCCGTGTCCACGCCACCGCGACGCCGCTGCCCGACCATCGCGTGCTGGTCGCCGGGGGGCTCAGCAATGCCGGCTACGAAGCGAGCGTGGAGCTTTTCGATCCAGCGAGCCGAACCTGGCTCCAGGCCGCTCAGATGCACAGCGCCCGTCACGCTCACACCGCGACGCTGCTGGCGAACGACCAGGTGCTCGTCGCGGGCGGCAACAGCTCCGACGGCCCTCTCGCGAGCGCTGAGCTGTACGACCCGGCGGAGGAAACCTGGCTGCCCGCCGACGCGATGAACCGCGCCCGCGCCTACCACGCTGTGGTCCGGCTCAACAACAACCAGGTGCTGGTCGCGGGGGGTTGGGGGAGCGGCGGCGCGCTCCGCGATGTCGAGCGATACGACCCGGGCACCGATCGATGGACGCCCGGCGGCGCCATGCGGGAGGCCCGCTGGCAGTTCACCGTGACGCGGCTGCCGAAGGGGCAGGTTCTGGCTGTCGGAGGCTGGGGAGACATTGGCGCTCGCAGAGACGCAGAGCTGTACGACCCGAGCACCGACCGCTGGGAACTGCTTCCCGCAGCGATGAGCAACGCCCGCAGCGGCCACAGCACCACGCTTCTGCGGACGGGTCAGGTCCTGATCGCCGGAGGCGGGAGCGGCGATGGCGCTCTTGCCCGGGCAGAGCTCTTCGATCCGGCGACCCTGTCCTTTTCACCCGCGGCACCCATGCGCCATCCACGCACGGGCCATGTGGCCACGGAGCTGCCGGACGGACGGGTGCTGGTCGCTGGCGGTGCCGACGCCAGCGGCCCGCTGGCGAGCGCGGAGCTCTATGACCCGATCGCGAATGTCTGGCACGAGGTCCGCTTGTTGAGGACGCCCCGGAGCAAGCCCGCGCGGCTCCTGCTGGGCGACGGGACGGTGCTCGTGGTCGGCGGCGCCGGTGCGGGCGGGATCCCGCTGGCCACTGCCGAGCTGTTCGAGCTCCTCCCGAATGGCACGCTGTGCCGCCAGGCGACCGACTGCCAGAGCGGCTGCTGCGTCGACGGCGTCTGCTGCAACGACGCCTGCGACGGCGGCCCCTGCGACGTCTGCGCGGTCACCACCGACATCACCCTCATCCCCACCGGCGCCCGGAGCCCGGGCACCTGCGAGCCGGTCGACGATGTCGCCTGCGACGACGGCAACGCCTGCACCCAGGACGACGTTTGCCACGACGGCGTGTGCGTGGCCGGCGGGCCGAAGACCTGCGCCTCGTATGCGTGCGACAAGGCCACCGGACAGTGCCTGACCCTCTGCAACTCGGTCCGCGATTGCATGGACGGCAAGGCCTGCGATCGGACGCATCAATGCGTCGATGCGCCGCCGGACGCGTACCACCACGACACCAGCGGCTGTGCCCTCGCTGCTCCTGGCGCCCCTCCCCCCTCGCGCCGGACGCTCGCGGCGCTCTTCGTGCTCGCCCTCGCCGCCCTCGGTGCCCGGCGCCCGCGCGCTGTGGCGTGAAGGCGCCCGCGATCGCTGGCATGGGAGACCCCGCCACCCCACGCTCCCCCCGTAGCGCCGAGGGGAGGGTCTGCGCGGCGGCCGCGGGTGGGCGCGATCCAGCACCGACCGAGGTGCCATAAGTTCCCTGCTGGCTCCACGTCTCAGGCGCGCCTTGTGTGGCGCGCGACGAAACGTCCCAGGTGGCATGGCCCGAAGGGAGACATGCCGGGCGGTGTCTCCTGCGCGAGCTCCACGCCCCCGTCTTGGCGGATCGCGAGCGCCCACCCGCGGCCGCCGCGCAGACCCTCCCCTCGGCGCGTGCCGCCAGGAAAGCGCCCCAGCGCCGCCCTCACCTCTCCTTCGCCGCCGCCGCGCGCAGCAGATCCCGCATCGTCGACCGCGGTATCTCCGCGAGCCGCGCCGCCGCGCTGACGTTCCCCCCCACCTCCTCGAACGCGCGCAGCGCATCCGCCGGCGTGATCTTCCGCCGCAGCGGCGGCTCACGCTCCGCGAACACGGCCGTGACGTGCTCCGGCAGGATGCGCCCGTTCGCGCGGAGCGCGGCTTGGATGAGCACATTCCGCAGCTCGCGCACGTTCCCCTGCCACCGGTGCGCCCTCAGCGCGGCGAGCGCCCCCGGCGACAGCGGCCGCAGGCCGAGCTCCGAGCTCGCCAAGATGTGCTCCGCCAGCAGCGGGATGTCGTCCGGCCGCTCCCGCAGCGCCGGGAGCTGGATGCGGCACACGGCGAGGCGCTCGTAGAGGTCCCCGCGGAACCGGCGCTCCAGGACGAGCGCCTCGAGCGGCTCGCACGTCGCCACGATGAGCCGCACGTTGATCTTGATCGGCCCCTCCGCGCCCAGCGGACGCACCATCCCCTCCTCCACGACGCGCAGCAGCTTCGCCTGCACCTCCAGCGACAGCGACGCGATCTCGTCGAGGAACAACGTGCCCTGGCTCGCCTCGATGAACGCGCCGCGCCGCTCGCGCAGCGCGCCGGTGAACGCGCCGCGCCGGTGGCCGAACAGCTCGGACTCGGCGAGCTCGTGCGGGATCGTGGCGGCGTTCAGGATCACGAACGGTCGTTCGGCGCGCGCGCTCTCCTGGTGGATCGCCCGGGCGACGAGATCCTTGCCGGTGCCCGACTCGCCCCGGAGGAGCACGGGGAGCTGCAGCGGCGCGACCCGCCGCACCGCCGCGGCGAGCTGCAGCATCGGCCGCGAGCGCCCGACGAGCAGCGGCAGCGGCGGCCCCTCCTCGGTCATGGCCACCTTCCGGGCCGCCTCGATCACCACCGCCGTGCGCCCGACCTCGAAGCAGCCGCCGGGGACGAGCGTCGCTTGCCGCACCCGCACGCCGCCGACGCGCACCCCGTTGCGGGAGTCGAGATCCGTCACCTCGATCGACGTGCCGCGATGCGCGACGCGGCAGTGGCGGGCGCTCATCGCGGCGTCGTCGAGCCTCACGTCCGCGCCCGGGGCGCTGCCCAGCACGAGCTCGGCGCCCGGCGGGACCGCGACGCGGGCCGGAGCCCCCGTCCCCGCCGGGCCGTGCTCGCACCGGAGCCACACCGTCGCGAGCTCCTCGCAGTCGTCGAAGAGCTCGTGCGTGACGTCCCGGAGCGCCGGGGCCTCACCGCCCGGAGCGGCCGGGTCCGGCGGTTCGCAAGGCGCAAGCTCCTTCTGCCGCGGGGAGAATGCCGCCGCCCCCGCGGGGAACGCGGCGATGCCGCCGACGGAGGGGATGGATCTGGAAAGGTGGTCCTCTTGGCTGCGAATCAGGGCGTTGTCCATATTCAGGAGCTCTGTCGTCGCCGCGCGGGCCCGAGTTGCGTCGCGCGCGGTCGTTCGCAGAAAACCGCCGCTCGGGCTCCGCCGACGCCCTCGACGCCGCCGACGCTTCGACGCGCGCCCCTCGCTCCCCTTTGCGCTCGGGACCGCGCTGTTCTAGAGGCCGTCCGTGGAATCGCGTTCGACACGGTGGACCGCGCTGGCGCTCGGCGTCGCGGCGGGGGCCGCCTGGGTGCTCTCGACCAACCAGGGCTTCGCGCAGCCGGCCGAGGCGGCCGATGACGGCGAAGAGCTCGGCCCCGAGGCCGGCGCCAAGCGCCCTGCCGGCCCGGATGAACGGACCGGACACGTCCTGATCCAGGGCCGGCTCGGTTACGCCCAGCCGTTCGGCAGCCTCGCCACCGACCAGCCCGCCAGCAGGGTCGTCTCGGGCGGGCTGGCGTTCGGCGCCCAAGCCGGCATCGGCCTGAGCCGTGTGACCGTCCTGGAGGCGAGCGGCTCCTACGCCCTGCTCCCTGCAGCGACAGGTTGCAGCGACTGCTCCGGCCGGAGCCTCGATCTCGGCCTCGGGTTCGTCTACCACCTCGCCCAGGGCATCGCGTTCGACCCCTGGATCAGCTACGGCGTGGGCTACCGGAGGGCCTCCTTCACGTGGTCTGAAGGCACCTTCGCCCGTCCGGCCGCCTCCGACGCCGTGTTCCACGGGCTCGACGTCGCCCGCATCGCGCTCGGGGGCGACTTCTACCCGGTGCCGAGCTTCGGCTTCGGTCTGTTCGCCGAGCTCGACGCTGGCACCTACCTCTCGCGCCCGGACGGCAGCTCAGGCGCTGCCGCCTACGGATTCTTCCAGGTCGGCGTGCGCCTCGCGCTGGATCCCGTGCCCCGAGGTACACCGAGGCCTGCCGCCGCGGCCGGTACGTCGCGGCGGATCGCCGTCCGAACCGCAGACGCCCCGGATGCCGGCGGGGCCGCGCGCCAGTAAAGCCGCCGGAATCTGGGCGGTCCGCTGGGCTGGACGGGTATAATCAGCGGCGAATGGGCGAGTTTAGGACGAGCAGCCGCACCCGACCCGTCGCGGCTGCCGTGACCGACGTTGGACGCCAGCGAAAGCACAACGAGGACAACGTCCTCGTGAAGTCCGAGCTCGGTCTGTTCGTCGTGGCCGATGGGATGGGCGGACACAACGCGGGCAACGTCGCCAGCGCGCTCGCGACCAAATCGCTCGACAACTTCTTCGAGGCGACCCGCGCCGGCAGCCTCCCCGGCCCCGTCCCCATCGACGAACAGGAGCTCGATCCGGAAGCGCGGCGCGTCGTGGCGGCGATCCGCAAGGCGAACCACGACGTGTTCGTCATCTCGAACACGTACACGCAGCACCAGGGCATGGGCTCGACCGTGGTCGCCGCCTTCGTGTCGACCGAAACGGAGCAGATCCACGTCGGCCACGTGGGCGACAGCCGCTGCTACCGGATCCGCCACGGCGAGATCGAGCAGCTCACGAAGGACCACTCCCTCATCAACGACGCCCTCGCCCTCAAGCCCGACCTGAGCCAGGACGAGCTGGCCAGGCTCCCGAAGAACATCATCACGCGCGCGCTCGGCATGAAGGACGCCGTGAAGGTGGACATCCGCTCGGAGCGCATCCAGCTCGGCGACGTGTTCCTGCTCTGCTCCGACGGCCTGAGCGGGATGGTCTCGGAGCAGCAGATGCTCGACGTCTTCGACATCACGCAGGATCCGCGCGAGGCGTGCGAGCTGCTCATCGCGATGGCCAACGAGGCCGGCGGGACCGACAACATCTCGGCGCTGATCGTCTCCATCCAGCCCGACGCGGCGGACGAGCAGCCCGACGACTTCGAGCTCGAGGACACCCGGCCGCACCGTCTCGACGAGCTCGACGTGGCGCTCCCGCCGGAGCTCGCCGAGACGGAGCCCCCTGCCGCGGCCGAGGAGATCGAGCTCGGCGCGGCGGCGTCGCCGGACGGGGGGAGGATCGTCCCGCAGCCGATCCGCGCGATCGTGGGGAGCGAGCCGCTGGGCCAGGTCCAGAGCGCCTCGGGCACGCTGTCGCGCATGGCCGCCGTGCCGTTCACGGATCGCCGATCCCGCGCGGCCGCGGGCTCCGGCCGCTACGCCGCGGTCGCGGCGGCGGCGCGGCCGCCGCTGAAGGAAGCTCCGTCATCGAAGCCCGCGAGGCGCCCGACCGAGGTGCGGGTCGCGCGCTGCGCGCACTGCCAGCACGAGCTCTTCATCGGCAACCGGTTCTGTGTCGAGTGCGGCGCCCCCATCAACGGGTGAACGCGCGGCGCGCGCCGCCTCGCCGCCCGCGGAAGCTCGCCAGGCCCTGGTGAGCGCGCGCCGCGGGCGCGAGGGCGACGCAGCGCATCACCCGACGGAGAGGAGCTCGACCTCGAAGACGAGCGTCGCGTTGGGCGGGATCACCGGCGGAAAGCCGCGCGCGCCGTAGCCGAGCTCCGGCGGGATCGTCAGCTTGCGGAGCCCGCCGATCTTCATGCCGGCGACCCCGCGATCCCACCCCTTGATCACCTGCCCGGCCCCCAGGGAGAACGAGAAGCCCTGGTTGCGGTCGCGCGAGCTGTCGAACTTGCTGCCGTCGGTCAACGTGCCGACGTAGTGCACGGTCACTTTCTGGCCGGGCTTCGCCTCGGCGCCTGTCCCTACCCGAATGTCCTCGATCCCGAGCTCTGCTTGCATGGTCGACTCCTTCGGGAGCGGATGGGAGGAGCGCAGCGAGGTCGCGTCAAGCCCAAGCCGCACGCGCCGCCTGACCTGGCGGCCTCATGCGCCGCGCGTCGCGCGCGCCCGCGCCGTACGAGCGTCGCCGAGCGGCGGTCCCCCGCACAGGAGACGGGCCCAGATCGGCGTTTTCGGCGCGCAAGCGCACTCCTGTGCGCTGAGCACCGAAAACGTCGAGATGGGCCCGTATCCGAAGCGGGGGACCGCCGCTCAGCCGCCGAAGCCGGGGAAGGGGAACGCGGTGGCGCCCCCCGTGAGGCGCCACGTGTTGGCGGTCTGCTGGACGACGGGCTGCCGCAGCAGCGGGTGCGGGTGCGTTTGCTCGAACGCGAAGAGGATGGTGGCGGGCGTGAGCTGGTCGAGCGACGCGAAGAAGCCGAGCGTGAGCATCGCGCCCCCCTCGGTCCACCGGTACCCCTGCCGGCGGGAGCCCGCGCTCAGCAGGTTGTTCACGCCCGCGACGTCCGCCGCGATCTCGTTCGGCTGGTTGAAGATCGGGAGCGCGCGCGACAGCATCCGCCCGAGATCCGCGGGCGACACGCCCCGGCTGCCCCCCTGCCCGTTCGCGCACCCCGTGTGCCCGAGGTGATGGTGGCCGAGCTCGTGCCCGAGCACGAACGCGAGCTGCTCGTGGTAGAGCTGCCGCTGCCGCTCGACCTTGCGCGCGTCCGTGTGCTGCGCCGGATCGATGAAGCCCGCCGGCGGCCGGATGATCGGCTGCCCGGGCCGCTGCCGCTGCGCGAGCATCCGCAGGAACTCGTCGAGCTTCCTCGTCCCGAAGATCTCGTCCGTCGCCTTGAACTGCGCGATCTGCGCCTGGATCTCGAGCAGCCCGTCGGTGATGGCCATGAAGGGCATGCGCTGATCGTCGCAGCCGGCGAACGCGTTCACCTCGCCCAGCGTCGGGTCGGCGATGAAGGGGATGCCCCTCACCTTGTTCTGCGCGGCCGACGGGAGCGCGCCGATCAGCGCGCCCATCACGACGCCGGCCTCGGACTGGAGCCAGCCGATGTTGATGTCGTTGATGGGATCCCCCAGCACGGGGAGCCCCGGCATCGAGGGGAACGGGAAGGTGGACGGCGCCGGCGCGGGCCCGGCCTGCGGCGGCGGGTAGCCGGGCTGCTGCTGCGGGTAGCCGGGCTGCTGCTGCGGGTAGCCGGGCTGCTGCTGCGGGTAGCCGGGCTGCTGGGGGTAACCCTGCGGGGGCGCGCCGTACGGCGGATAACCCTGGCCATAGGTCGGCTGCGACGCAGGACGCGAGCTGCCCCGCTGACAGCCTGCGACGAGCCCGAGAGCGAGAACCAAGGCGCCGATCGATCGAAGCAGCTTCATCGCGGCGAGCATAGCGCACCGGGCGGGCGCCCACCTGCGCGCCGCCGCGAGCACGATCTCTGCGGGCGGTGAGGAGCGCGACCGCGGCGCCGCGATGAGCCGAAAGCCGGGCGCCAGGCGTCAGGCGCAAGAGGACCGATGAACAGACGCCGAGCTTGGTCTGTCGCAGCCGCGACCGTGTGCGCGACGGTGTGGATGAGCGCCGGGGCGCTCGCAGGCTGCGGGTCCGCGATGCGCCCGGCGGCGGATCCGTCGCCCGTGACGGCGTCGCCGGAGCCGGGCCCGATCGAGACGACCGACGACGCGCTCGCCGAGCTGGAGCGCGCGGAGGACGAGCTCTACCTGGCGCTCGGCGCGCCGCGAGCTCCGAGCGAAGGCGCGGGGGCCCTGTCAGCGGACGCGCCGGGGCAACACGCGCCGGCGCCGCAGCAGCCCGCGGCGGCGCCCCCCGCGGCGGCGCCCCCCGCTCCCCCCGCGGCGGCGCCCCCTGCGCCGCGCGGCGCACCGGACAGCGCCGCCGCGGAGGCGACGCGGTCGACGACCACCGGCGCCGAGGCCCCGGCCAAGAGGCGCGAGGCCGAGCGGGTGTCCGCGCCCCCCTGCGAGACCGCGTGCCGCGCGCTCGCCTCGATGGAGCGCGCCGCGCAGCACCTCTGCGGACTCTCCGGGGATGCCGACCAGCGCTGCGACGCGGCGCGCACCCGCGTGAAGAGCGCGACCGACCGGGTCGAGGCGCAGTGCCCGCGCTGCGCCGACCGTTGATAGGAGCCCGGCGCGCCCGCCGCCGATGACGCCTGACGTCAGCACCTCGGCGCACCCGCCGCCGACGACGTCAGCAGCTCGGCGCGCCCGCCGCCGACGGCGTCAGGGGCCCGGCGCGAGGAGCTGGAACAGCCGCGCGGCCTTGTACATCTCCCCGAGCGAGCCCGCCGCCTTCTCGCTGGCCTTCGCCAGAACGTCGAGCTCCTCCGGACGCACGTCCGCCTGGATCGTCAGCCGGCCCGCTCCCTGATCCACCGAGAGCTGCGCGCGCTTCATCACCTCGGCGAGCGCCGCGCCCGCCTCCGGGCCGACGAGCGCGTTCAGCGCCTGCGCGTCGGCGCGCTTCTCCTCCAGGAGCTTCCGGAGCTCCTCGGCGGCGTTCGGCGACGCGGCGTCGATCGCCACCTTCGCGGAGATCCCGCCCTTCGTCGCGACGCCGAACGTCACGGCGCGCGGGCCGGTGGAGCCGACGAGGATCGCGCGGAGGCTCGGCTTCTCCTGGGCGAGCAGCGCGACGCCCAGCAGGGGGCGATCCCACCCGAGCTGCTCGAGCCGCGAGGTGACCTCGTCGCGGCTCGCCAGCGACGTCTCGGCCTCCTCGGCGTCGATGCTCGCCCGGATCTCGGGCTCGGGGCCGTACAGCAGGATCGACCCGTCGCGCACGGCGATCGCGTCCTCGCCGGCGCGGACCAGGAACTTCACGCCCTTGTGCTCCGCCGCGACGTAGCTGCGCTCCGCGAGGCGCTCCGCGAGCTTCTGCTCGTTGAAGCGCCCGCGGGCGACCACCAGCGACGAGGAGAACGCCAGCTTGTCGACGTCGAAGCTGAGATCGATGCCCGTCGCCTTCTTGATGTCGTCGCGGGTGCGCTCGAGGTGCTGTCGCACCGCACCCCCCTCCCCGCCGAGCACCTTCAGATCGAGCTGGTGCGGGTCGACGATCACCACGCCGGTGGCGCTGCCTTGGACATACTCGAGCAGCGACTCGTCCTTCGGGAACGTCGCGGCGCGGAGGTGCGCCCAGCCGTAGCCGAGGAGCCCGGTCTGCGCGGCGAGAAAAACGGAGAGCACGAGGGCGAGGAGCACGATGTACTTCGCCTTGCCTCGCTTCTTCGGAACCTTGGCGGCCGGGGTCGGCTTCGACGCGCTCTCGGTGCTCATCTGTACTCGCTGCGCCCTCTCTGGAAAGTCACACGCCGGCGGTCCTGCGGAGCCGTGCGCGCTGATGCGTGCGGCGCGTCGATCCGGAGCGCGCCGACGCAGAGCATAACCGGAACATAACCGGAAGAGGAACGCCGGCCAGGCCTTCCGCCAAGGCCGCCGGACGGATAGAACCGACGCGACGTGGCTGGATCCCCGACCTCCGACAGCGATCACGGCGCGCTCGGGCAGACGAGCGGCGACGCCGCGTTGCCCGTCGCCCTCGGGCGCTACCGCGTGCTGCGCCTCCTCGGCGAGGGCGCGATGGGGCGCGTGCTGCTCGCGCACGATCCGGTGCTCGATCGCGACGTCGCGCTGAAGCACCTGCGGGACGACCTCCGCATCCCGCGCGACGTCCGCGAGCAGCTCATCGTGAGGATGCGCCACGAGGCGCGCGCCGCGGCGCGCGTGACCCACCCGAACCTCGTCACGCTCCACGACGTGGGCGAAGATCCGGGCTTCGGGCTCTACCTCGTGTTCGAGTACGTCGAGGGGCCGACGCTGAAGCAGCAGCTCCTCGAGCGCCCGCTCTCGGCGGCGGAGGCGGCCCGCCTCGCGCGCGAGCTCGGCGAGGCGCTCACGATCGCGCACCGCGCGGGCATCGTTCACCGCGACGTCAAGCCGGAGAACATCATCCTCTCGAGCAAGGGCGGCAAGATCGCCGACTTCGGCATCGCCCGGATCCCGGACTCGACGCTGACGCACCAGGGCGGGCTCATGGGGACGCCCGCGTACAGCGCGCCCGAGACGTTCCGCGTCGGCAAGTTCTCGCCCGAGAGCGATCAGTTCTCGCTCGCCGCGGTCATGTATGAGGCGATCTCGGGCCAGCGCGCGTTCCCGGGCGACGACGCGGTCTCCGTCGCGTCGAAGATCGCGAGCGACGAGCCGCCGCCGCTCTCGCGGGAGCTCGGCGTGCCGCCGTCGCTCGACCAGGTGCTCGCGCGCGGGCTGTCGAAGCGGCCGGAGCACCGGTACCCGAGCTGCGAGGCGTTCGGCGCCGCGTTCGCCGACAGCCTCGAGTGGGCCGCCTCGAGCCAGCTGCCGCGGCGCACGTTCGAGTCGTCCGTCGCCGCCGCGGCGGCGCTGCCGGCGGACTCGGGCGCGCCGCGCGTCGAGGCGAGCGACGACGACTTCCCCCCGCCCGAGCGCAAGACCGGGCAGATCCTCCTCGGCGCGGCCGTGGTCGTGGCGACGGCCATGCTGCTCGTCCGCACCGCGATGCGCTCCACGGCGGCGCCCGACGAGCTGCCCGCCCCCGGCGCGGCGCCGACCGCGTCGTCCGCGCCCGCGTCGCCCCGGCCGCGCGTCGGCCCGCCGGCGCGGCCCGCGCGGCCGAGGCCCGAGCCCGGCGACAACGCGCCGCGCGCGGCGGGCAGCGCGGACACCAGCGCGAGCCCGGCGAGCAGCACCCCGAGCCGGCCCGCGTCGGTCGCCGGCGCCGAGGCCGAGACGGAGACCGAGACCGAGGCCGAGACCGAGCAGGCCCACGACGCGGGCGCGCCGGAGGCAACCGATCCCGGCGCGCCGGACGCGGGAGCGCCCGATGCTGCTGCGCGTTGAACCGACGAGAGCGCGGATGCGTTGTCACGCGGGAAAAACTCCCGTAAAGGACCCCGGGTAAGCGGCGTCGCTGTCCGGAACGGTCGACGTCAAGCGCCTCGCCTGGGCCCTCACGGGCACGGGCAGGTCGCCCGCAAACGCCGACCGCCGCGCTGGCGACTGTCTGGATTGCAGTCCTGCCCCCTGAGATCTCCGCGATGACTACACCGACCAACAGCGACGACGATCTGCATCTGTCGCTCTACCGAAACATGGCCCAGATTCGACGCTTCGAGGAGGAAGCGGCGCGCGCGTATTCGCAGGGCAAGATCGGTGGGTTCCTTCACCTCTACATCGGTCAGGAGCCCATCGCCGTCGGCGCTTGCGCGGCGCTTCGTCCCGACGACTACGTGATGACGACCTACCGTGATCACGGCCTCGCGCTCGCCCGCGGGATGACCGCGCGCGCCGCGATGGCCGAGCTCTACGGCAAGGTCACCGGGTGCTCGAAGGGGCTCGGCGGCTCGATGCACTTCTTCGACAAAGAGCACAACATGCTCGGCGGCTACGGCATCGTCGGCGGCCACATCCCCATCGCCGTCGGGACGGCGTTCGCCTCGAAGTACCGCGGCGAGGATCGGGTCTCGATGGTGTTCTTCGGCGAGGGCGCCGTGAGCATCGGCGACTTCCACGAGGGCATGTCGCTCGCCGCGCTCTGGAAGCTGCCGATCGTGTTCGTCTGCGAGAACAACGAGTACGCGATGGGGACGCCGCTCTCCCGCACGCTCTCGGTCGAGGACGTGTCGCAGAAGGCGCTCGCCTACGGCATGGAGCGCGACCGCTTCAACGCCGAGCACGTCCTCCAGGTGCGCGACCGCCTCGGCGAGGCGATCGCGCGGGCGCGCACGCAGTCGGAGCCGACGCTCGTCGAGATCAGGACGTACCGCTTCCGGGGCCACTCGATGAGCGATCCCGGCAAGTACCGGACGAAGGAGGAGCTCGAGGAGCGCAAGAAGAAGGACGTGCTCCTGCGCTCGCGCCTGGAGCTCGAGGAGAAGGGGCACGGCCAGAAGCTCGACGCGATCGACAAAGAGGTGGAAGAGGAGATCGCCGACGCGATCCGCTTCGCCGAGGAGAGTCCGGAACCCGGGCCCGAGGTGCTCGAGCCCACAACCTATGCAGGGCCTTTTGCGCGATGACCGTCCTAAAGTTCCGTGAGGCGGTTCGCGCCGCCATGGTCGAGGAGATGGAGCGCGACGAGCGGGTGTACCTCGTCGGCGAGGAGGTCGGGCACTACCAGGGCGCCTACAAGGTGACCGAGGGCATGCTCGACAAGTTCGGCCCGAAGCGCGTCATCGACGCGCCGATCACCGAGAGCGGGTTCACCGGCATCTCGATCGGCGCCGCGATGGTCGGGCTGCGGCCGATCGTCGAGTACATGACGTGGAACTTCTCCGCGGTCGCGTTCGATCAGATCCTCAACAACGCGGCGAAGCTGCGGCAGATGTCCGGCGGGCAGCTCAGCATCCCGCTCGTGCTGCGGGCGCCGAACGGCTCCGCGCGCCAGGTCGGCTCGCAGCACTCGCACTCGATGGAGCACTTCTACGCCCACGTCCCCGGCCTCAAGGTGCTCGCGCCCGCGACGCCGGCGGACGCGAAGGGCCTCCTGAAGTCGGCGATCCGGGACGACAACCCGGTGCTCTTCATGGAGAGCGAGACGCTCTACGGCGTGCAGGGCGAGGTGCCCGACGATCCGGACTTCATCGTGCCCCTCGGGGTCGCCTCGGTCCCGCGCGAGGGCACGGACGTCACGATCATCGCCTGGAGCCGGATGGTGCACGTCGCGCTCGACGCCGCGGCCAAGCTCGAGAAGGACGGCATCAGCGCGGAGGTCGTGGACCTGCGCTCGCTGCGCCCGCTCGACGAGGAGACGATCGTGAAGAGCGTGACCAAGACGCACCGCGCGGTCGTGGCCCACGAGGGCTGGCCGTACGGCGGCGTCGGGGCCGAGGTCGCCGACCGCATCCAGCGGCTCGCGTTCGACGAGCTGGACGCGCCGGTGCTGCGCGCGACCACGCTCGACGTGCCGATGCCGTACAACGCTCGGCTGGAGCAGTACGTGATCCCGCAGGCGGCGCGGATCATCGAAAACGTTCACCGCGTTCTCTACAAGAGCTGACAGAGCGGACGCACGTCCCCGATCAAGGTTGATAGACCCATGGCGAAGGTTCTGGAACTGCCGAAGCTGTCCCCGACCATGGAGGAGGGGCAGATCAGTGCGTGGCACAAGAAGGAAGGCGAGAAGATCGACATCGACGATCTGCTCGCCGAGGTCGAGACCGACAAGGCGACCATGGAGTACCGCTCCTTCGATCGAGGGACGCTGCTCAAGATCCTCGTGCCCGCCGGAAGCGTGGTGAAGCTCGGCCAGCCCGTCGCCGTCATCGGCGCCCCGGGCGAGGACATCAGCGGCGTCGTCGGCGGAGCCGGCGGCGGCGCGCCGGCGCCCGCGGGCGCCGGAGCGGCGCCGCAGGAGAAGCCTCAGGAGAAGAAGGAGCCGGCGCCGCAGCAGGCCGCCGGCGGCGAGGCGCCGGTGACGGACGCGCCTCAGGCGACGCGCGGCGACGCGGTCTCGCCGCCCACGCAGCCGGCGGCGCCGCAGCCCTCGTCCGGCGGCCGCGTGAAGGCGTCGCCGTACGTGCGCAAGCTCGGCCGCGAGCGCGGGCTCGACCTCAGCAACGTCGCGGGCTCCGGCCCGGGCGGGCGCATCGTCGCGCGCGATCTCGAGGGCCTCAAGCCGGCGCCGGCCGCGGCGGCGCCCGCGGCGCGCGCCGCCGGCGCGCTCGCCGAGCCGGAGGTGCGGCCGCTCAGCATGATGCGCAAGGCGATCGCCCGGCGCCTCACCGAGTCGAAGCAGACGGTCCCGCACTTCTACCTCTCGATCGACGTCGACGCCGATCCGCTGAACGCGCTGCGCGAGCAGATCAACGCGGATCTCGCGGCGACCGCGGCCGAGGGGGAGAAGCCGCCCAAGGTCAGCTTCAACGATCTCCTCGTCAAGGCGTGCGCGATCGCGCTCCAGCGGGTGCCGGAGTGCAACGCGCAGTTCACCGCCGACGCGATCCTCCTGCACCGACGCGTCGACATCTCGGTGGCGGTCGCCGTCCCCGAGGGCCTCGTGACGCCGGTGGTGCGCGACGCGGATCGCAAGCAGGTGCTCGAGATCGCCGCCGAGGTGCGCGAGCTCGCGGGGCGCGCCAAGGCGAAGAAGCTGCGGCCGGAGGAGATGGCGAACGGGACCTTCTCGATCTCGAACCTCGGGATGTTCGGGATCGACGACTTCGCCGCTGTCATCAACCCGCCCGAGGGCGCGATCCTCGCGGTCGGCCAGGTGCGCCGCGAGCCCGTGGTCCGCGGCGAGCAGATCGTGCCGGGCCGGCGCTTGGGCATGACGCTCTCCTGCGATCACCGCGTCGTCGACGGCGCGGTCGGCGCGAGCTTCCTCAAGGTGCTGCGCCAGCTCCTCGAGCACCCGACGCAGATCCTGCTCGGCTGACGCGCCGCCCGCAGGGCGCAGGGCGAAGGACCAGCCACGACGCAGGGGACGCCGGGATCGACCCGGCGCTCCCCTGCCCTCGAGCGGCGGCGCTCAGGTCGCCTGGGCGCCGCCCCCGAGCGCGTCGCCGAGGCGCGCCAGGTTCCTCGCGAAGATCTGCACCGACGGGTGTGTCGGCCCGAGCGCCTTCGTGGCGATCGCCACGGCGCGCTCGATCTGCTGCCACGCGCCCGATAAATCGCCGAGCGCCTGCAGCACGCGGCCGAGGTTGTTCACGATGCTCGCGACGACGGGGTGATCCGGCCCGTAGGTCGCCTGCGCGATGCCGAGCGCGCGCTCCAGCTGCTCGCGCGCCCCCGGCAGCTCGCCGAGCGCTTGCAGCACGCTACCGAGGTTGTTGCAGCCGATCGCCACGGCCGGGTGGTCCGGGCCGTAGGTCGCCTCCGCGATCCTGAGCACGCGCGCGAAGTGCGCGCGCGCCCCCTCGAGGTCGCCGAGATCGCGCAGCACGCTGCCGAGGTTGTTGATGTCGCGCGCCACGTCCGGGTGATCCGGCCCGTAGGTGTCCTCGACGATCGCGAGCGCGCGCTCGAAGTCGGCGCGCGCGCCGGCGAGGTCGCCGAGATCACGCAGCACGCGCCCGCGGTTGTTCAGCGCCAGCGCGAAGCGCGGGTGGTAGGTGCCGTAGCTGTGCTCGTCGATCTTGAGCGCCTCCTCGAACTGCTCGCGCGCGCCCTTCAGGTCGCCGAGGTCGTGGAGCAGCCGGCCGAGGTTCGTGCGCCCGATCGCGACCGTCGGGTGGTCCGGGCCGTAGGCGCGGATGTCGATCGCGAGCGCGCGCTCGAGGTGCACGCGCGCGCCCGCGAAGTCGCCGAGGTCGCGGAACAGCGCGCCGAGGTTGTTGAGCCGGATGGCGACGCTCGGGTCGTCGGGGCCGTACGTGGCCTCGTCGATCGCGAGCGCGCGCTCCAGGTGCTTGCGCGCGCCCGGCAGGTCGCCCTGATCCATGAGCACGCTGCCGAGGTCGTTCACGTCGCGCGCCACGTCCGGGTGGTCGGGGCCGAAGCGCGCGATGTCGATCGCGAGCGCGCGCTCCAGGTGGCCCCGCGCGCCGCCGAGATCGCCGAGGTCGTGCAGGACGCTGCCGAGGCTGCGCAGCACGGCCGCGACCTTCGGGTCGTCGTGGCCGAACACCGCCTCGTGCAGCGCGAGCGCGCGCTCCAGGTAGCCCTTCGCCTCCGCGAACGCCGCGCGGCCCTGCAGGTACACGGCGAACCGGGCGAGGAGCCGGCCGCGCACCTCCTTCGCGACGTCGTAGATCTCGGCCTGGCTCGCCGCGGCGAGCGCGTGCGGCAGCCAGCGGGCGCAGAACGGCCACGTCTCCACGTCCTCGCTGCTCTCGGGGAACGCGTGATCGACGAGGCGGACCGCGGCCTCGGCCCACACCCGCCGGTCCTCGGGCGAGAGGCGATCGCGGACCACCGCCTGGACGAGGCGGTGCACCGAGAGCGCGCCCTCGTGCACGTCGATGAACGAGTAGCGGCGGAGCGCGGCGACCGCCTCGTCGAGCATCAAGGGATCGCTCAGCGCCTCCGCGAGCGCCCGCGGCAGGTGCGGCGCCGCGTCGGCGAGGCCCTCGCGCGGGATGTCGTCGGGCGCGAGGAACGCGCACAGGCTCAGCAGATCGACCGCGACGGGCGAGAAGCGCTGCGCCTCCTGGAACGCGAGGCCCCAGGTGGTGGCGACCGGCGTCGGGTAGTCCATGGGGACGCCGCGGAGCAGGAGCTCGCGCTGGTGGTCGCCGAAGACGGCGTGGTACGTCGCGATCGAGGACCTCGTCTCCTTGATGGTCGCCGCCGCCTGCACCAGCGCGAGCGGCAGATCCCCGAGCGTCTCGGCGAGCCGCTCCGCGGCGCGCTCGTCGCTCTGCCCGGTCCGGACGAGCAGGAACTTCACCGAGTCGGCGCGGTCCAGCGCCGGCACCGTGAGCGGCGTCGCGATGCCGCGGAAGCTCGGGTTGCGCGAGGTGATCAGGATGTGCCCGGTGCGCGGGTGCGGCAGGTACGGGGCGACGTCCTTCGGGTCGTTCACGTTGTCGAAGATGAGCAGCCACTTGTCGTTGCGGGACAGCCACGAGCGGACCGCCTCGATCGCGATCCGCTGGTCGGCCTCGTCCTGCTCGGGCAGGCCGAGCGCCGTGGCGAGGCGGGCGAAGTCCTCCGCCGCCGTGGCCGGCTCCTCCGCGCGGACCCACCAGACCACGTTGTACTGGCTCGCGTAGCGGTGCGCGTACTCCGCGGCGAGCTGCGTCTTGCCGATGCCGCCGAGGCCGCTGATCGCCTGGGTGAGCGCCGCGGGCCCGCCCGTGGTGAGCGCGCTCCGCAGCTCGTCGAGCAGCTGGTCGCGCCCGGTGAAGCTCGGGTTGCGCGGCGGCAGCTTCTTGATGTGCGGCTCCGCGTCGGGCGAGCTCGACTGCCGCCGCGGCGGCGGCCGCAGCGTCGGCGGCTCCGTCTCCCGGATGGCGCTCCGGATCCCCTTCGCGATCTCGGTGAACGCCTCGCTCTGGTTGGGGTAGCTGGTCACGGGCCGCGCGCGGTTGGGCAGCGGCTGCAGCTTGCCGAGCAGCGTCTTCTCCCAGGCGCAGGGCCGCAAGATGACGGGGATGACCCGGCACTCGCCCGCCTCGTGCCGCGCCATCGCCTCCCGGAGCTCCGGAGAGAGCCACGCCTCCGCGTGGAGGAAATCCGTGCTCACGAGCAGCAGGACGACGCGCGCCTCGCTCAGCTTCGCGGCGATCACCTCCCGCCGCTCCTTGCCGCCGCCGAGCGCGAAGCCCTGGTACGTCCGGATGACCCCTTGCCGTTTGAGCGCGTCGAGGTGGGTCTCGAGCTTGGGCCGCAGGTCCTCGTCCCTCGGGGAGTAGGAGAAGAACACGTCGGCGGGGCTCGTCGCCAAGGCAACCATAGTTCCTCTCGAGGGCCTTAAGGTCTCACGACGGACCTGAAGCGCAACGAGAATACGCGGTCGGGAAAGACCCAGGAAGAGACGGCAAATAGTGCTCTCGGCGGATACATGCGGGTCGAACCTCCATTCTTTCTCGGGGGGTGCTCCTTACCCCGCATCCGGCTCCGTCCTACCTTCGCGCTCCTCGTCCGCGCCCGGAGACGCCCTGCCGGCGGCCTGGAGGATGCGGCGCGCCGCCTCCATCCACTGACGCCGGTCGTCCCGCCGCAGCTGGTTGCGCACGACGATCTTCACGAGGCGGTGGACGCTGAGCGCGTGCGGGCGCACCTCGATCAGCGAGTGCAGCCGCAGCATCGCGATCGCGTCGTCGAGCGCGAGCGGATCGTACTCGTTCAGCGCCCGCCGCGGGATCGCGTCCATCGGGAGGAACGAGCACAGGCTGAGCAGCTCCGCCGCCGCCTGGTGGGTGAACACGGCGGCGAGCGCGCTCTCCCAGGTGGTCGCGACCGTCACCGGGAAGCTGACGGGGCGCTCCAGCAGCGCGGCCGGGCGCTGGCGGAACAGCGCGAGGTACTCGGCGAGCGGGCGCCCCGTCTCCTCGATGTAGGCGCCGGCCTGCGCCAGGGCGAGCGGCAGATCACCGAGCTCTTCCGCGAGGGCGTTCGCCGCCTCGGCGTCGGTCTCGCCCGTGCGCCGGAGCAGGAAGCTCACCGACTCGGCGCGCTCGATGCCGCGGACGGTCACCGTCGTGAGCCCGCGCCAGATCGGGTTCTGCGACGTCATGAGGATGTGGCCGCCGAACGAGACGCTCGGGACGTAGGGATCGACCTCGCTCGGCTCGCGCACGCCGTCGAAGAGGAGCAGCCAGCGCCCGCGGCGCCCGAGCTTGCTGCGCACCGCCGCGACCGCGCGCGCGGGGTCCTGGATCTCCTGCTCGGGCAGCCGCATCTCGGTGGCGAGCGCGACGAACGCGGCGTCCATCGCCTCCGTGCTCTGGCCGTCGATCAGGAAGACCGTGTCGTAGGCGCCCGCGTTGCGGTGGGCGTACTCGATCGCGAGCTTGGTCTTGCCGGTGCCGCCGAGCCCGCAGAGCGGCGCGATGCCGCGCTTCGCGAGCGTCCTGCCGATCTCGGCGAGCAGCTCGTCGCGCGCGGCCAGGTTCCGGCCCGTCCACGCGGGGACGCTCCAGATCCCTGGCGGCGGTGGCACCTCGGAGTGGCTCACCGGCTGGGCGCCGGCGCTCGGTGAGCCTACGGGGGGTTTTGGGTGAGCTGCTCGACCTGCTTTCGGATGCCCTTGGCGATGTCGGTGAAGGCCTCGCTCTGGTTGACCCAGCTCGTCACCGGGCGCCCGCCTCGCGGCAAGCTGGCCAGCTTGCCGAACGGCGCGCCCTCCCAGTCGCAGGCGTCGAGGATGACGGGGATGACGCGCGCCTCTCCCCGCTCGTGGCGCTCGATCGCCTTCTGCATCTCGACGTCGTAACAGAAGTCCGACGCGAGGAAGTCCGCGCTGATGAGCAGGAGGATGACCTTCGCGGTCTCGAGGTGCTCCGCGAGCGCCCGGTCGCGCTCCTCGCCGGCGCCGATCTCTCCGTCGTGCCAGCCGCGGATCACGCCCTTGCGCTTGAGGATGGCGAGGTGGGTCTCGAGCTTGTCGCGCAGCTCGCGGTTGCTCTCCGAGTAGGAGAAGAACACCTCGATCGGGCTCGCCGGCGGCTCGGACGCGAGATCGCGCCGCGCGGCGTCGAGCGCCCCCGGGGCGGTGACGGTGTCGTCGTAGCCGGCCGGCTCGGACGAGAGATCGGACGCGAAGCCGGGGGGCAGATCCAGCGGGAGGTCGTACGCCGGGAAGCCCAGGGGCGACGACGACGGCGGGAGCTCCAGGTCCGGGATCGGGGGCGGCAGGATCGAGCGCCGCGCGTGGGTCGACGCCGCCGGCGGCGGCGACGACGCGCGGGGGCGGGCCGCGCTCGCGCGCTCGAGGATCGCGAGCGCCTCGTCGTGGCTGCCGTCGGGCGTGTCGTAGGGCAGGAGCTGGAAGCCCATGTCGACGAGCATCGTGCGCCGGTACGGCGTGAGGCTGGCGCGCGGGACGAGCACGAAGCGGGGCGGCGGCGAGCTCCCGGACAGCGCGTGGATGTCCGAGAGCATCTCGTCGAGGTTGCCGTCGGCGCGCCCGAAGCCGACGAAGAGCATGGGGCACGTCGAGAGCACCGTCGTGAGCGCGCTGCGCACGGCGGGCGCGGCGATCGCCTTGTGGAAGCGCTCCCGCGTGAACACCCAGCTGCTGGGGTCCTTCAGCGTGCCGTGCATCTTGACGATGATCCGGCGCCGCCACGCGACCTCGTCGGTGATCCGCCAGAGGGGCTCCCAGTCGGCGCCGAAGGCGCGCTCGAGCAGGTGGTTGATGTTCGTGGTGAGCACCGCGCGCAGCCTGTCCCGCAGCGCGGCGAGCGCGATCGCGATCCGCGGCGGCTCGAGCCCCTCGTCGTCGAGGGCGTCCTCGACGAAGGTGTTGAACTCCGCCGGGCCGAGGGCGTGCTCCGCGGCGGCGAGCGCCTCGCTGTGGCGTTGCGAGCGCGCGAGCTCCGCGACCTCGGCGACCACGAGCTCGTCGCCGACCTGATCGCGCACCCGCTCGACGAGCAGATCGACGAGCTGACGCCAGGTCGGCAGCCCGGCGGCGGCCGAGATGCCGCCTCCCACGAAGAGCACGAGCTCTCCGCTCTCGAACGCCGCGCGCAGCTCCTCGATCACCGCGGCGTCGACCGCCGCGCTCGTCGTGTTGGCGTTGTCCATAAGGGTTGGCATCGAGCCCCTCGAGTCTATCGCTCCTCGGCGCCGCGCGCACTTTTGCGGCGTACCGCCGCGCCCTCGAGCAATCTGCGTCATCGCCGCCGTCGCCACCGTGGCCGCGCCTCGGCGCTCGCCCGGCGCCCGCGGCGCGCGCCGGGGAGACCCCGCCGCCGTCCAGACCAGCGCGCGCACGACGTCCCAGACGACGGGCTGCGCCGCGCCGCCCGAGGCGCGGGGCGCGCCGGCGCGAAGGAGCGGAGACCGTGCGCCTTCCGGGAGCATGCTACGTCTCCGGCATGCGTCCGGCGGCTCTCCTCACGCTGGCCATGCTGGCCTCGTTTTTCGCAGTCTCCATGGTCGGCGCGGCGGCGCCTCGGCGCGCCCCCCGCCTCCCGGCGGACGCCGCGGCCGCCGTCTCCGCGCGCGCCGGGGGTCCGCGCGCGCCCTCGAGCGTCGTCGCGCTGCGCGCGCCCGGGCCCTCGGCCGTCCTCGTGCGCGCCAGCAGCTTCACGATGGGATCGAGCGAGGTGGAGATCGTGCACGCGGTGACGCTCTGCAAGCTCGAGCCGGCCGGAGAGCTGTGCGTGGACGAGATCGAGGCGAGCTTCGCGAACGAGCTCGTGCCGCACGAGGTCTACCTCTCGGACTTCTGGATCGACCGCACCGAGGTGACCGTGGCCAGCTACCGCCGGTGCGTCTCGGCCGGACACTGCGACGAGCCTCCTTACGCTTCCGGCGGGCAGCGCTTCGATCGGCCGGACTATCCGGTGGTGCTCGTCACGTGGAGCGACGCGCAGCGCTACTGCGCCTGGGCCGGCGGCCGCCTCCCGACGGAGGCCGAGTGGGAGCGCGCGGCGCGCCGCGCCGATGGCCGCCGCTACCCCTGGGGCGACGTGTACAACCCGTTCCACGCGAACCACGGGAGGCTCTCGGTCGACGAGCACGACGACGGCGACGGCTTCCTCGAGCTCGCGCCCGTCGGCTCGTTCGTCGCCGGGCGCACCCCCGACGGGATCGACGACCTCGCCGGCAATGTCGAGGAGTGGGTCGCGGACTACTACGGTCCCGAGTATCCAGGCGGCAGCGCGAAGGATCCGCGCGGGCCCAGCATGGGGGAGGAGCGCGTGCTCCGGGGCGGCAGCTACACCCACGGCCGCCCCTGGCTGCGCGGCGCCGCGCGGGGGCACGATCTGCCGACCAGCCGCCGCGCGTGGCGCGGCTTCCGCTGCGCGCGGACAGCGTGAGCCGCTGGCGTCGCGCGGCGCTGACCCAGCGCGGCGCTGACGTCGCGCGGCTCGCGCGGCGGTTGGCCGCGGCGAGGGATGGGCCCATACTGCGCGGGTGAGGATCGCGCACCTCTCCGACTTGCACCTCCTGTCCCTCGAGGGAGCCATCCCGTTCCGGCTGCTGAACAAGCGGCTCACCGGGTACATCAACATCCGCTTCCGGCGCCGCGCCGTCCACAAGCCGCACGCAGTCCACGCGGCGGCGAAGGAGATCCGGCGGCTCGGCGTCGACCACGTCGTCATCACGGGCGACGTCTCGAACCTCGCGCTCGAGCGCGAGTTCGTCCTGGTCCGCAGCTTCTTGCAGCGCGATCTCGGGCTCCCTCCCGACCGGGTGAGCATCGTCCCGGGCAACCACGACGCGTACACGAAGGGCGCGCACCGCTCGCAGCGGTTCACGCAGTACTTCGCGCCGTACCTGCGCTCGGATCTCCCGCTCGACGCGCCCGCGCGCGAGGGCGGTCGCGGCGCCGATCGCGACGGCGCCGGCTCGGTGTTCCCGTTCGTGCACCTGCGCGGGCCGGTGGCGATCATCGGCCTGTCGACCGCGTGGCCCCGCCCTCCGCTCGTGGCCTCGGGGCGGATCGGCGCCGCGCAGCTGCGCTCGCTCGAGCGCGTGCTCGCGCACCCGGAGGTGCGACGGCGGACGCCGATCGTCCTCCAGCACCACCCGCTCCACAACCCGGCGAGCCTGACGAAGACGCTGCTGGAGGGCCTGGGGGACGCCGCGGCGGAGGGGCGCCTGCTCCGGCAAGTCAGCCGCGGCCTGCTGCTGCACGGGCACCTGCACCGGCGCATCCACCGGAAGCTGCACACCGACAGGGGCCACATCGACGCCGTGGGCGCGGCGAGCGCCTCGCTCCTGCACGACAGCGACGAGAAGATGGCCGGGTTCAACGTCTACGAGATCGACGACGCGGGCGGGATCAAGGGCATCACGTCGCACCGCTTCGTCCCCGGACACGACGCGTTCCGCGAGATCCCTGTCCCCCAGCGATGAGCCCGCTCGGCGCCGGCCGGCGCCGAGCCGCGGCCCGATCGCCGGCGCGGCGCGGCGCGCAGACAGACGTCCGCCACGCGTGCAGCCCGGCTTGCGGGCGCGCGACGATCGGGCTCGGAGGTGACGATGAGGTGGATCGAGCGCAGCGGGAGCGCTGCGCGGGGAGATCGAGCGGGGCTCAGGTGCGGAGGAGGATCAGCTGGGGGCGCGCATCACGTTGACCGCCTGGAGGCCTTTCGGACCCTCCTTGATCTCGAACTCGACGGTCTCGTCCTCGAACAGGCGGCGGCGCCCCTCCCCGTTGATCTGCGAATAATGAACGAAGACGTCAGGGCCAGTCTCCTGCTTGATGAAACCCCAGCCCTTCTCATCGTTGAACCACTTTACTTTGCCAACTGCCATATTTCCTCCACTTCCGAGCTCGTCGATACCCGAGGCGCGCAGGCTGGGAGTCGGGAGGAGACCGTATCTGCGGTCCCTGATTCCGATGCGGGCTTGGCTGCGTGCAGCAAACCCCCCTCGTAGACAAGTCCAACATGCGCAGGGCGGCTGCCCAGCCGCTTGTTGATGTGCGTGCGCGACAACTTCGACGATTCTCCCCGGTCCGAGCGGGCGCCAACGTAAACGGCCCGATGCGCCAAGGTCAAGCCATGATGGCTCGACCTGATGTCGCTCGATCCAGTGCCCGCCTCACCGGCAGTGCCGCCGTACAGCAGTTCCTGACAAGACGATCCCGCGGCGCAGCAAATCGCTGCGGTTAGCACGATCGATGACGGGAGCGCCGCGCGGTGCGAACCAGAATTCGCGCGTCCGTCAAGATTTGCGCTCTTATCGAAGAGTCGTGTGCGGGGGCGCGGCTCGTCGAAGGGCGCCGCGAGCTCCGCGCGCAGCATTGCGCTCTCCATGACGCTCTTGCCTTCTCGCGCGGCCGCTCTCGCCGCGCCCCGCGACGAGGTGACGGGCCGACCCGCCAGCGAGGCGCGATCGCGGCGCGCGGCGCGCCTCCCGGTGACAGAGGAGGCGGCCAGGCTGTTCACCGCCGCGCGGGGCGCGACGGGGCCGACGTGAACGTGGAGGAAGGCGGGACACCTCGGGCCGCGGCGCGCCGACGCCCGCGACCCGTGACCCGACCAGGCCGCCGAGCATGGCCGGCGCGCAGCCCGGCTCGCGCCCGCTCGCCGCCTCGCTTCCAGAATCGAAGGCATCTCGTTGACATGTCTGTTCGAGCTTGCTCGTATGGCGTGGCGAGGGCATCGGGTCTCACCTCCGCCCTGGCCCCGCGAGGCGACGAGATGTTCTCGGTGATCATCAGCGAGAAAGGGGGCGCGGAGCGCCGCGAAACCTTCGACCGGACAGAGATCAACGTCGGCCGCGTTCAGGGCAACGACCTGATGCTGCCGAAGGGCAACGTGTCGAAGCGGCATGCGCGGCTGCTCTACCGTGACGGGCGCTTCATCGTCACCGACCTCAAGAGCACCAACGGCACGTACGTCAACGGCCGCAAGATCGCCCAGGCGACCATCGTCCGCGAGGGCGACAAGATCTACATCGGCGACTTCGTGCTGCGGATCGAGACTGCCTCGAGCGGCACCGCGCCGCCGGACAGCACGGCGTCGCCCGCGCGCGGGCCCGACGACATGACCGCGGGCGACCCGGCGCCGCTCGCCGAGCGGGCAGCGCCGCCGTCCGCCGAGAAGGGGCTGCACCGCTCGGCGCCGTTGCCGCTGATCAACGAGAAGGGCGAGCCGTCGCGCACCGGCCAGGGCGTGATCAGCCACTTCCCGCTCGAGAACGACCCCGACGAGTCCGCCGACGCGCCCGGTCCGGTGCCCGCCCCGCCGCGCATGCCCTCGCCGCGCCCGCCGATGGTCCCGGGCGCGACCGCGGCGCCGCCGCCCATCCCACCGCCGCCGCCCAACCTCCCGCAGGCGCGCGACGGTCGCGCTGTCGGCGTGGGCGCCGGCAACCCGACCGCGCAGATGGCGCGGCCTACCCCGACGGCGACGCCGCTGCCGGGCGCCCTCCCCACCGGCGCGCCGCCCGCGCCCGGCGCCGGGAGCGCCGCCGTCCACCCGAGCGTGGTCCCGATCCCCAGCCGGCGGGCCATCCCGCCCGTCTCGGATCGGGTAGACCGCGGGCAGGGCGACTCGGCGCAGGCCGTGGCGCACCGCCGGGCGCTCGTGCGGATCATGGAGCGGCTCGCCGACACGATCGACCTCGGGCCGCTCGACGCCGGCGCGCTGCCGGACGGCGCGCTCGCCCACCGCTACGAGCAGGCCCTCGCGGAGAGCGTCGAGGGGACGCGCGCGGCGGGCGAGCTCGGCCCCGAGGTCGACGTCGACGCGGTCGCGGCCGACGCGCAGCGGGAGCTGTTCACGTTCGGCCCGCTCGACCGGCTGCTCGAGGACGACGACGTGAGCGAGATCCAGGTGTTCCGCCACGATCACGTGGTCGCGATGCACGGGCGCCGCCGGGTCATCTCGGAGGTGGGCTTCAGCAGCGAGCGCGCCGTCGACCGCGCGATCCGCCGGCTCTGCGCGACCGCCGGGCAGCCGCTCGAGGACGGCGCGAGCTTCGTCGAGCGGACGTTGCCGAGGGGCAGGCGGCTCTTCGCGGTGCTCCCGCCCGCCGCGACCTCGACGCTGGTCATCCGGAAGCCGCAGCGCCCCGACGTCACGCTGGAGGACCTCGTGCGCAACGGGACGATCTCGCGCGCGATGGCGGGGCTGCTCTCCCAGTGCGTGCTCGGTCGCGGCAACCTGCTCGTCACCGGGACGCGCGACGCGGGGACGAGCTGGCTGCTCGGCGCGCTCGCGGCCGCAGCGCAGCCGGACGACCGGGTGGTGGTGCTCCAGGACGAGGACGAGCTCGTCATCGACCAGCCCCACACGTTGTCCATCGCGCTCGGCGGCACGACGGCCGAGCGGGTCCGGGCGGTGCAGGCGGCCACGCGCATCCGGCCGGAGCGGCTCGTGGTGAGCTCGTTCTCGGGCCACGTGGCGGCCGAGGTGGTGGACGCGATCGGCGGCGGCATGGACGGCGTGCTCGCGGCCGCTCGAGCGCCGACGCTGCGGCAGGCGGTGACGCGGCTCCCCGCGGACATCGCGGCGACCCGCCCGGGCATCGCGCCGGAGACGGCGCGCGAGTGGCTGGCGTCGTCCTTCGATCTGGCGATCGAGATCGCGCTGCTGCGCGACGGGCGCCACCGGGTGCTCCGCATCGCGGAGCTCGGGATCGAAGGCGGACAGATCGCGATTCGCGACGTGTTCACGTTCGTGGTCGAGCGGACGGCCGCCGGCGGCGCGCTCGAGGGGACCTTCCACCCTTCCGGTCTGGTGCCGGACATCGTGGAAGATCTTCAGTCCCGCGGGCTCACCGTCGACACGTCCGCCTCGTTCCGGAGGAACCGCTAGGCTCGGCCGCGAGCCTGCGAGCAACCTGCGAGCGACCTGCAACGAAGACAACGCGGCGAGGCGGCGACGGCGAGGAAACGCGGCGCGCGGCGAGGCGCGGTGAGACGCGGTGAGACCAGGGTCCGTCAGAACGTCTTGACGAGCGCCTGCGAGGGGCGGAGGTTATGCTGCTGAGTAGCCATGGCCATCCGTACCATCCTCCACTATCCCGACCCGCGCCTGCGCCAGAAGGCGCTGCCGGTCGGTGACATCACCCCCGAAATCCTGAAGCTTATCGACGACATGGCCGAGACCATGTACGCCGCGCCCGGCGTCGGCCTCGCGGCCACGCAGATCGGGGAGCTCCACCGCGTCTTCCTCGTCGACGTCGCCGCCGAGAACGAGCCGAGCAACCTCCTCGTGTTCATCAACCCCGAGATCGTGCGGAACGAGGGGCAGCAGACCGGCCCCGAAGGCTGCCTGTCGTTCCCCGGGATCAGCGAGGACATCAAGCGCGCCGAGCGCGTCCGCGTGCGCGCCCGCGGGCGCGACGGCGCCACCTTCGAGATCGAGGCCGACGGCCTGCTCGCGGTCGCGATCCAGCACGAGCTCGATCACCTCGACGGCGTGTTGATGATCGACCGGATGGGCACGCTCAAGAAGCGCATCGTCCAGCGGAAGATGCAGAAGCGGGGCGCCGAAGCGGCGGGCTGAGCGGCCGCGCTGCCCCGCGGGCGCGGCGGGCGAGCTCGCCGGCGGCGCGCGGCACCGCGGCGCACGGCACCGCGGCACCGCGGCACCGCGGCGCACGGACGGGGCTGCCGGCGGCGCGCGCTGTCAGCTGCGCGCCGGGAACGCGAGCGGGCCGCTGACGTAGGCGTCCCGGCCGCAGAGCTCCCAGCGCGGATCGACGATCCGGGGCGCGTCGCCCGGCGTGTCCGGGCCCGCCCAGTCGACCGCGCCCGGCCGGCCGCGCGGGCCGAGCAGGATCGGGGCGACGAACGCGTGCAGCTCGTCGGGGAGCCGCGACGCGAGCAGGCTGCCCGCGAGCTCGGCGCCGCCCTCGACGAGGATGGAGACGATGCCCTGCGAGGCGCAGAGGCGCATCGCGGCGGTCACGTCGACCCGGCCCTCCGCGGAGGTCGGCGCCCGCAGGACGATACAGCCCGCGTCGGCGAGCATCTGCTCGGCCGCCTCGGGCGCGTCGGCGCCCGTGAGCACCCAGGTCGGCACCTCGCGCGCCGTCTGCACGAGGCGCGTGTGGATCGGCAGCCGGAGCCGCGTGTCGAAGACGAGCCGGACGGGGTTGCGGCCGCTCGGCGCGAGCCCGGGCTCGCGCAGCGTGAGGCGCGGATCGTCGGCGACGGCGGTGCCGATCCCGATCGCCACCGCGTCGTGCCGCGAGCGGAGCTCCTGCACCTTCGCGCGGGCCTCCGGGCCGGTGACCCACTTCGAGGCCCCGGTGCGCGTCGCGATGCGCCCGTCCAGCGACAGGGCGAGCTTGAGCGCGATGTGCGGGATGCCGGTCGTGATGAACTTGGTCCAGGGCGCGATCAGCGCGCGGGCCTCGGACCCGGCCACGCCGATCTCGACGGCGAGCCCGGCGTCGCTGAGCCGCTGGGCGCCGCCGCCGACCACCGCCGGGTTCGGGTCCGTCGCGCCGATGACGACCCGCTTGATGCCGGCGCTCAGCACCGCGTCCACGCAGGGCGGGGTGCGCCCCTCGTGGTTGCAGGGCTCGAGCGTCACGTACAACGTCCCGCCCCGCGCCACGTCGCCGGCGGCGGCGAGCGCCAGCCCCTCGGCGTGCTCCTCGCCCGCGCGGGCGTGGTGCGCGACGGCGACGACCTCGCCCGCCGTGCTCACCACCACCGCGCCGACCGGGGGGTTCGGCGAGGGCATGGCCTTGTGCGCCTCCTCGATGGCCAGGCGCATCATCGAGGCGTCGAATTCGGGATCGGGGCTGGGGGTCTTCGCAGACATCGAAGAGCCGGATCTACTAGGGCGCCTTGGCCTTCACAAGCTTGCCAAGCTCGGCCATGAACTGGTCGATGTCCCGAAAGGAACGATAGACGCTGGCGAACCGGACATAGGCGACCTCGTCGAGGGTGCGCAAGTGGTTCATGACCCGCTCGCCGAGCTCGGTCGACGAGATCTCCCTCCGCTCGGACTCCTGCGCCTCGCGCTCGATCGCGTCGGCGATCACCTCGATCTGGTCCGTCGACACGGGCCGCTTGTTGCAGGCGATCCGGAGCCCCCGCACGAGCTTCTGCCGATCGAACGGCTCGCGCCGCCCGTCCTTCTTGACGACGGTCGGCAGGATGTCCTCGACGCGCTCGTACGTCGTGAACCTGCGCTCGCACGAGGCGCACTCGCGCCGCCGACGGATCACGTCGCCCGCGCCGCCGGCCCGGGAGTCGATCACCCGGTCCTCAAGGTGGCCGCAGAACGGGCACTTCATCGGGCCATCCGGCGGGGCGCGGTCAGTCCTCGAACCGGGAGAGGACGAGCGACACGTTCGTGCCGCCGAAGCCGAACGAGTTCGACATCACGTGCTTCAGGCGGCGCTCGCGCGAGGTGAACGGCACGTAGTCGAGGGTGCACTCGGGATCCGGGTCGTCCAGGTTGAGCGTCGGCGGCACCGCGTCGTGGCGCAGCGCGAGCGCGCAGACCGCCGCCTCGACGCCGCCGGCGCCGCCGAGCAGGTGGCCCATCGCCGACTTGGTCGAGCTCACCCAGAGGCGCTTCGACGCCGCGTGATCGCCGAAGATCTTGAGGATCGCCCGGCTCTCCTCGATGTCGCCCTGCGGGGTCGAGGTGCCGTGGGCGTTGATGTAGTCGATCGCGTCCGGGGAGAGCTTCGCGTCCTCGAGCGCCATCTTCATGGCCCGCTGCGCGCCGGCCCCCTCGGGCGCCGGCTTCGTGATGTGGTACGCGTCGCACGAGGCGCCGTACCCCACGACCTCCGCGTAGATCTTGGCGCCGCGCTTCTTCGCGTGGGAGAGCGACTCGAGCAGCAGCGACCCGGCGCCCTCGGCGCAGACGAAGCCGTCGCGCCCCTTGTCCCAGGGGCGGCTCGCCCGCTGCGGCTCGTCGTTGCGCCGCGAGAGCGCGAACATCGCGCAGAAGCCGCCGATGCCGAGGCCGGTGATCGTCGCCTCCGCGCCGCCCGTGAGCATGATGTGCGAGCGCCCCCGGCGGATCCACTCGAACGCCTCGCCGAGCGAGTGCGCGCTCGACGAGCACGCGCTCGTGTTGCAGTAGCTCGCGCCCCGGAGGTCGAGCGACAGCGCCACCTGCCCCGCGGCGAGGTTCGCGATGACGGTCGGGATGAAGTAAGGGCTCACCTTGTGGGGGCCCTTCTCGTGCAGCGTGATCGAGTGCTGGAAGAGGTACTCCAGGCCGCCGAGGCCGACGCCGATGAAGGTGCCGCACTGATCGCGGTCCTCCTCGGTGAGCTCGATCGCCGCGTCCTGGAGGGCCATCTGCGAGGCGGCGACGGAGAGCTGGGCGAAGCGGCCCATCTCCTTGACCTTCTTCTTCGGGATGTACTCCTCCGGGACGAACCCCTTCACCTCGCCGGCGAAGCGAGTCGGGAATGTGCTCGCGTCGAAGAGGGTGATGGGTCCGATGCCGGACTGACCAGCCAGCAGAGATTGCCAGGTGGCCTGCGTCCCGATGCCGTTGGGCGTAACGAGCCCGATGCCGGTGATGACAACGCGTTCCATGGCTCTTTTTGCCCTAGCGCCACCACGGAGGCGAGGACACGTGCTTCAACGAAGAGCAGGCCCTTCGTTGGCGCACGTGTCGTCGCACCTCCATGGTGACGCCGCGTCCGCTAGGGCGGTTGGGACGCTACTTCTTGGCATGCCTCTCGATGTAGTCGACCGCATCCTGGACAGACCGGATCTTCTCCGTGTCCTCGTCCGGAATGTCGATCTCGAACGCTTCCTCGAACGCGAGGACGAGCTCCACCAGGCCCAGCGAATCGGCGCCCAGATCGTCGATGAACGTCGCTTCAGGCTTGATGTCCTTCTCGTCGACGTCGAGCTGCTCCTTGATGATTCGCTTTACTTCGGCCGTGATGTCGCGACCTTCAGCCATGGTATTCCTCCCGGAAAAACGGACCCCCTAGTAGCCCATCGCCATCAGCGTTGCATCATGGAATTACCGGCGGCCGCTTTTTTCATGTGCGCCCGGCTCGCCGCCGAGCGTGAAGCGCAACCCGCCGAGATCCCAGATCCAGCGCGTCTCAGACGTACATGCCGCCGTTGACGCGCAGCGTCTCTCCCGTCACATAGCTCGCCTCGTCGGAGCACAGGAATGTGATCGCCGCGGCGACCTCCTCGGCGCGGCCGGTGCGCCCGAGGGGGATCATCTTGGTCAGCCCCTCTTTCATCTCGGCGCCGATCGTGGTGGTCATGTCGGTGTCGATGAAGCCGGGCGCCACCGCGTTGACGGTGATGCCGCGCCCAGCGTACTCGCGGGCGAGCGACTTCGTCACGCCGAGCAGGGCCGCCTTCGTCGCGCCATACGCCACCTGGCCGACGTTGCCCATCTCCGCGACGACGCTGGAGAGGAAGACGATGCGGCCGGTGCGCGCGCGCATCATGACCTTGGTCGCGGCGCGCGCGCACGCGATCGAGCCCTTGACGTTCACGTCGAAGAGGCGATCGAGGTCCTCCTCCTTGACCCGGAGGAGCAGCCCGTCGATCGCGATCCCCGCGTTCGCGACGAGGATGTCGAGGCGGCCGAGGCGCTTCGCCGCGTCGGCGATGGCGGCCTCGGTGGCCTGCATGTTGGCGACGTCGAAGCCGAGCGCCTCGGCCTTGCCGCCGCGCGCGGTGATCGCCTCGACGACCGCGCGCGCCTCGGCCTCCCCGCGCACGTAGTTCACGATCACGTGAGCCCCTTGCGCCGCCAGCGCCTCCGACGCGGCCCGCCCGATCCCTCGCGATCCACCCGTGACGATCGCAACCTTGCCCGTAAGGTCGAACATCGATGCCTATGCCTCCGAAAGGAACGCGCTCACGCGCTCAATCCCCGCCATGTCGCTCACGCTGAGCACCTTGATCTGCTTCGTGATCCGCTTCACGAGCCCGGCGAGCACCTTGCCGGGGCCGAGCTCCAGGGCATGCGTCACGCCGTCCGCCGCCATCCGCTCGATCGTCCGCGTCCACTGCACGGTCCCGTCGATCTGCTGCAGCAAGAGCGAGCGCACCCGCTCCGGATCCGCGTTCGGCGCGGCGTCCACGTTCGCGACGACGGGGAAAGCGAGCGGCCTCACCTGCGTGCGCTCGAGCTCGGGCCGCAGGCGCTCGGCGGCGGGCCGCATCAGGGCGCAGTGGAAGGGCGCGCTCACCTTGAGCGCGATCGCCTTGCCACCTCGGGCGACGGCGAGCTCGCGCGCCCGCGCGACCGCCCCGCTGTGGCCGGCGATCACGATCTGCCCCGGCCCGTTGTAGTTCGCCGGCGAGACCACCTCGCCCTGCGCCGCCTCCGCGCAGAGCGCGAGCACCACGTCCTGGTCGAGCCCCATGAGCGCCGCCATCGCCCCCTGGCCCGCGGGCACGGCCTCCTGCATCGCGCTGCCGCGGATGCGGCAGAGCCGCACCGCCTCCTCGACCTCGAGCGCCCCCGCGGCGACGAGCGCGCTGTACTCACCGAGCGAGTGGCCCGCGGCGTAGAGCGGCGGCTCGAGCTCGGGCAGGTGCTCGACGAGCGCCGCGGCCACCGCGCAGCTCGTCGCGACGATGGCGGGCTGGGTGTTGCTCGTCAGCGTCAGCTCCTCCATCGGGCCCTCGAAGCAGAGCCGCGAGATCGGCTCGCCGAGCGCGGCGTCCGCCCGCGCGAACACGCCGCGCGCCGCCGCCGAGGACTCCGCGAGGGCCTTGCCCATGCCCACCTCTTGCGCCCCTTGCCCTGGAAACAGCCAAGCGATCTTCACGTTAGTCCTCTCTTCCAAGCGGAGGAGGCGGACGCCGTCCGCTCCTCACCACGTCAAGGAGCTGGCTCGCGCCGATCTTCGCTCATGCAGGAGCGGGGGGCGAGCTCAACCGCACGGGTGCGCAGATCTCGAGCCCGACGCCGGTGCGCGCGCATGGCCGGCTCACATCCGGACGATCGTCGCGCCCCAGGAGATGCCGGCGCCGAGCGCGCAGAAAAGGACGTTGTGACCCGGCTTGATGCGCCCGTCGCGCACCGCCTCGTCGAGGGCGATGGGGATCGAGGCGCTCGAGGTGTTGCCGTACTCCTCGATGTTCAGCACGAACCGCTCGAGCGGGAGGCTGAGCCGGGCGGCGACCTGGCTGATGATGCGCAGGTTCGCTTGGTGGGCGACGACCCAGTCGAGATCGGCGGCCGTCATGCCGGCCCGGTCGAGCGCGATCAGCGAGGCGCTGGAGAGGTTCTTCACGGCGACCTTGAAGATGTCCTGCCCCACCATGTGGACCTTGTTGCGGTTCTGCTCGAGGCCCTCGACCGTCAGCGGCTCGGCCGTGCCGCCGCCCGGGATGACCAGCGAGCTCGCGAGCGCGCCGTCGCTGAAGATCCGCGCGGAGACGATGCCCCTGCCGTCGCCGGAGGCGGGCCCCAGCACGGCGGCGCCGGCGCCGTCGCCGAAGAGGACGCACGTCGTGCGGTCCTTCCAGTTGAGGATGCGCGAGAGCAGCTCGACGCCGATCACGAGGACGTGGCGCGCCGCGCCGGTCGCGATGAACTGATCGGCGATCGTGAGCCCGTAGACGAAGCCCGCGCACGCCGCCGAGATGTCGAAGGAAGGGATCTCCTGGGCGCCGAGCTTCTGCTGCACGTGCACGGCGCAGGCGGGCATCGGGCTGTCGCCGCTGATCGTCCCGACGATGATCATGTCGAGATCGGCGGCCGAGAGCCCCGCCGCCTCCAGCGCCGAGCGGCCCGCGGCGGCGGCCATGTCGCTCGTGAGCTCGCCCTCGGCGGCGATGTGGCGCCGGCGGATGCCTGTCCGCTCGCTGATCCAGCTGTCGGAGGTGTCGACGATCTTCTCGAGATCGGTGTTGTGCAGGACGCGGGCGGGCGCGTAGCTGCCCGTCCCGACGATGCGGCTCCTCGGCTGCACGGCGCTCATGCGACGGACCGCCGCGCGATGGCGCACGTCAGCGCCGCGCCCTGGCGCGCGGGCGCCGCGTCCAGGTGCGCCGGCCTCCGCGCGCCCGCCCCGGTCATGTGGCCGCGGTCGCCTTCGTCGACTTCGCTTTGCGCCCGTTGTAGTGCCCGCAAGCGCCGCAGGCGCGGTGCGGGAGCCGGGCTTCCCCGCAGTTCTCGCAGGAGACGAGCTGGACGGGGGTCACCTTGTCGTGGTTGGCGCGCCGCATGTCGCGCTTGCTGGGGGTGGTTTTCCTCTTGGGGACGGCCACGGAACTACTCCTTCTTGGTCTTCTTCTTCGGTATCCCGGCGCTGGCCGGGGAGGTCGAGGGGGATCGCTCGGGCTTGCCAGAGGCGCCGGGCCTCTGTCCGAGCTTTTCCCGGAGCGCGCTGAGCGGCGCGAGCCGCGGGTCGAGGCCGGGAGCGGCCCCTTCCTCCTCCACCGCCCCGCTGACGAGGTTCGAGGGGCCGCCTTCGCGGTCCTCCCGGGACGCGGCAGGACCGATACCCGGGCAAGCTTCCGAGCACAAGGGGAAGTTCGGCATCTCGAGGAGAATGGCTTCCCGGATGAAGGGGTCGAGCACGACCGTCTCGCCGTCGTACGTGTCGACGTCGGCCTCCTCGGCCGTGAACTCGTACTCGGGCTCCTTGGCCTTGGCCCCCGCCTTGGACGCGCCGTTGCGGCCGCCGTCGTCCCGCCGGTGCCCGTGCCCGTGCGCCTCGGCCTTCGGCGCCGGGCGCAGCAGCAGCGAGATCTCGGCGTCGATGTCCTGCGGCGCGGGGGCGAGGCAGCGGGCGCACGGCGTGGCGACGGCCACCTTGACGCGGCCGCGCACGACGATCTCGTTCGCGGAGCGGGACAGGCGGGCGGTCAGGTGGCCGGGCGCGGTCGCGGTGATATCGGCGTCCGAGAGCTCGGCGTTCAACCAGTCGATGGGCAACGACACGTCCAGCGCGATGCCGGAGACGTCGATGTCATGGGCGGATACGGTGACCTGGGACATAGGGCTCGCCGGTGGAAAGCCGAGCGTGTAGCGCGGGGTGCTCTGGCTCGCAAGACCACGCTGGCGCCGTCGCCGTCATGGTGTCGTCGTCCAGAGCACGCGCAACGCGCAACGCGCAACGCGCCGCGCCGGTCCTCCGCAGGCCGAGGACGGCCGCGGCGCTGTCCGGCCGCTGGCGGCGGCCGCGGGGAGAGCCGGGCGCTGCGACGAGCTGAGCCTCGGGCGGGCACGGCCCCGGGCCGAGACGCCGCCGCGGCGCGGCGTGGTAGCGTCGCCCGGGCATGGACCGCAGCGCCACGCCCGAGGACCCCGCCGCGGGCGCCTCCGATCGTCGGCTTGGATCGCCAGGGGAAACACGGCGCGCGGGCCTCGCGATCGCCCTCTACGCGCTCGTCACGCTCGTCTACGCCGTCACCGCGTCCCGCGAGATCTTCGCGGCCCATACGCCGTTCAACCACTACGCCTTGCTCGCGGAGGCGTGGCTCGAGGGACGCCTCGATCTCGGCGGTCCGCCGCCGGCCTACACGGGCGGCAACGACTTCGCGGTGGCCTCCGGCCGCACCTACGTCAGCTTCCCCCCGTTCCCCGCGGTGCTCATCGCGCCGGTCGTCCGGCTCGCCGGCAGCGCCGAGCGCGTGCGCGACGGGCAGTTCTTCCTCGTGTTCGCCGGCGTCGGGCCGGCCGTCCTCTTCCTCGCCCTGGAGAAGCTCTCGGCGTCGCGGCGGAGCCGCCGCACCCAGAACGAGAACGCCGCGCTCGCGCTGCTCTTCGCGCTCGGGAGCGTCTACTGGTTCAGCGCGGTGCAAGGGACGGTGTGGTTCGCGGCGCACGTCGTCGGCGTCGCGCTCGCCTGCGTCTACCTCTATTGCGCGCTCGACGCCGCCCACCCGCTCGCGGCCGGCCTCGCCCTCGGCCTCGGGTTCGCGACGCGCACGCCGCTCGGCTTCGCGGCGCCGCTGTTCCTCCACGAGGCGCTCCGCGCGGGCCGCTCGGACCCGCGCGCGCTCGCCCGCCGGCTCCTCCTGTTCGCCGCGCCGGCCGCGCTCGTGCTGCTCGCGCTGCTCTGGCACAACCACGCCCGGTTCGGCGACGTCGTCGAGTTCGGGCACCGGCACCTCCACATCGCCTGGCGGCCGCGCATCGAGAAGTGGGGGCTCTTCTCGTACCACTATCTGCCGCGCAACCTCGCGGTGGTGCTCACCGGGCTGCCGTTCACGGGCGTGCAGGGCGCGCCGTTCCAGATCAACGCCCACGGGCTCGCGCTCTGGGTGACCACGCCGATCTACACGTGGGCGATCTGGCCCCGGCGCACGCCGCCCGTGTTCTGGGCGCTCGCCGCCACGGCGGCCGCGGTCGCGCTGCCGAGCCTGCTCTACCAGAACACGGGCTGGGTCCAGTTCGGCTACCGCTTCTCCAACGACTTCGCCCCCTTCCTCTTCGCGATGATCGCCGTCGGGGGCCGCCGCTTCGGCGTGCCGTTCTACGCGCTCGGCGCGGCCGCGATCGCCGTGAACGGGTTCGGCGCGCTCACGTTCCAGCGCGCGGGCTTCGAGCGGTTCTATTTTTTCGAGCGGACCCAGCGCGTCCTCCACCAACCCGACTGAACGCGGCGGCGCTCGCCACCCGCCCCGCCGCGCGGCGCGCGCCGGCGGCGGCGAGCCCCGGGCGAGCGGCGCGCTTCGCGCGGGGAGACCGGCGATCGCGCGAGGGCTTCACGCGACCGTTGGGTGCACGGCGCCTCCTGTGCTAGCCCTCGCCGCGCCATGGAAGCTCTGCTCGACCCGGCCGCCGTCCGACGCGGCCTGCGGCGTATCGCGCTCCAGATCGCCGAGCGCGACCGCGGCGTGGAGGATCTGGCGCTGATCGGCATCCGGCGGGGCGGCGAGCCGCTCGCGAAGCGGCTCGCCGCGCTGCTGCTCGAGACCGAGGGGCAGGCGCCGCCGGTCGGCGCCGTCGACATCACGATGTACCGCGACGACGCCGCGACCGCGCTGCCGAACCCGCGCATCGGCCCGAGCCACATCCCCTTCCCCGTCGACGGCCGGCGCATCGTGCTGATCGACGACGTGATCTACAGCGGCCGCACCATCCGCGCCGCGCTCGACGCGGTGCTCGACTACGGGCGGCCGCGGAGGATCGAGCTCGTGGCGCTCGTCGATCGCGGCGGCAGGGAGCTGCCGATCCACCCGGACTACATCGTCCGCGCGGTCGAGCTCGCGCCCGACCAGCGGGTCGACGTCGTGGAGCGCGCGGGCGAGCTCTGGGCCCTCGTCACCGCCGCCGGCGCGAAGAACTCGGAGCCCCCCTCTCCCCCGGAAGGGACGTGAGCGAGCGCATGAGGAGGATCTACCCGCACCGACACCTGCTCGGCATCGAGGGGCTCTCGCGCCCCGAGATCGTGGCGCTCCTGGACGCGGCCGAGTCGCTCTTCGACGTCTCGCGCCGGAGCGTGCGCAAGGTGCCCACGCTCCGCGGCAAGACCATCGTGAACCTGTTCTACGAGCCGTCGACGCGCACGCGCACGTCGTTCGAGCTCGCGGGCAAGCGGCTCAGCGCCGACGTCATCAACATCAGCGTCTCCACGTCGAGCGCGGTCAAGGGCGAGTCGCTGCTCGACACGGTGCAGAACCTCCAGGCGATGCAGCCCGACGTGCTGGTCATCCGGCACAGCGCCTCGGGGGCGCCGCACCACGTCGCGGAGCGCGTGCGCGCGGCGGTCGTCAACGCGGGGGACGGCACGCACGAGCACCCGACGCAGGCGCTCCTCGACGCGTTCACGATCCGGCGCGCCAAGGGCCGCCTGGAGGGGCTTGAGGTCGCGATCTGCGGCGACATCGTCCACAGCCGCGTGGCCCGCTCCAACGCGCACCTGCTCACGGCGATGGGCGCGCGGGTCCGCTTCGCCGGCCCGCGCACGCTGCTCCCGACGGCCGCGGAGTCGCTCGGCGCGACCGTTTACGACCGGATCGAGCCCGCCCTCGAGGGGGCCGACGTGGTGATGATGCTGCGGGTCCAGCGCGAGCGGCTGAGCGGCACGTTCCTGCCGAGCACGCGCGAGTACAGCCGCACCTTCGGGCTCAACCCGGCCCGGCTCGCGCTCGCCAAGCCGGACGCGATCGTGATGCACCCGGGCCCGATGAACCGCGGCGTGGAGATCGACCCCCGGGTCGCCGACGGCAAGCAGAGCGTGATCCTCGATCAGGTCGAGGCGGGCGTCGCGGTCCGGATGGCGGTGCTCTGGATCCTCGCGGCGGAGGCCAACGAGTTCTCCGCGACCGGCGAGCCGCGCCCCGCGCTCTGACGCGGGCGCGGAGCGCGGAGCGCGGCGAAAGTCGAGAGGCTGCCCGCTCTTCGGGCGGCCTCGCGACGGCGACGACGTGAGGGGCAGGGCGCCCGCTGCGAACGGGGTTCCCTGGCGCGCCTCGTTTTAATAGGCTGGTCCATCTTTTCGAAAGGGTGAGCCAACCATGTTTTCGCGAGACGTCCTCAGGATCGATGCCCCGGCGGTAGCGCAAGAGATCGAGCAGGCCATCCGGGACCAGGTGTTCGGCAAGCTGCGGCGGCGCGGGGCCGTGGTCGGGATCTCGGGAGGGATCGACAGCTCCGTCGTCTCGACGCTCTGCGCCCGCGCCCTCGGCAAGGAGAAGGTGCTCGGCATCTTCATGCCCGAGCGCGACACCTCGGACGACGCGCTCCGGCTCGGCAAGCTGCTCGCCGAGCAGCTCGGCATCGAGGCGGTCATCGAGAACATCAAGCCCGCGCTGACCGGCCTGCGCTGCTACGAGCGGCAGGACGAGGCGATCCGGATGGTGTACCCGGACTACAACGAGAGCTGGAAGTTCAAGATCACGCTGCCCTCGATCCTCGAGAGCGACCGCCTGAACGTCTCGCAGCTGACGGCGCAGCCGCCCGGCGAGGAGCCGCGCGTGAAGCGGATGCCCCTGAACGCCTACCTGCAGCTCGTCGCGGCGACGAACTTCAAGCAGCGCATCCGCAAGATGATGGAGTACTACCACGCGGACAGGCTCAATTACGCCGTCGCCGGGACGCCGAACCTGCTCGAGTACGATCAGGGCTTCTTCGTGAAGCAGGGCGACGGCGCCGCGGATTTCAAGCCGATCGCGCACCTCTACAAGTCGCAGGTCTACGCGCTCGCCGAGTACATCGGCGTGCCCGCGGACATCCGCAAGCGCGCGCCGACGACCGACACGTTCTCGCTGCCGCAGGGACAGGACGAGTTCTACTTCGCGCTCCCCTACGACAAGATGGACCTCTGCCTCTACGCCTACAACAACAAGGTCCCGGCCGCGGAGACGGCTTCCGCCGTCGGCATCACGCCGGAGCAGGTCGAGCGCGTGTTCAAGGACATCGAGGCGAAGCGCCGGGTGGCCCAGTACCTCCACGCCCGGCCGCAGCTCGTCCGCGATCTGGACCACGCCTGATCCGCCGCGCCCTTCGCTGCGCGCGGCCCCGCCCTCGACGGCGCGCGGCCGCGCCGCGCGAGCGCCCTGGCGGAGGCGGCAGCCTCCGTTCGCCCACCTCGCCGGAAACCAGCCGGAAACATCGCGTGCGCGTGATCACGCGATCGCGGCACGCTGGCGAGACGTGAGATCGCACCAGGACGAAGACGACGTCGCAAGGGGATCGAGATCCCGAGTCGCGGCGCTCACCCAGCGGCGGCCCGACACGCAGCGACGCGCGGGCGAGCCGCGACGAACGCCAAACGCCAACCGCCAAACGACGACGAACGCTCCGCTAGAGCCGCGCTCGAGGGCGTCTCGCGTGCGCCCTCGACAGGAAAGGCTCCAGGGTGATAGACGTAGAGGCTAACTCCATGAGCAATTCGAGCATCGAATCGACCATTCGTAAGTTCCTGGTCACCTCGTTCGGATACAGGGGTGCCACCGCCGATCTGGGCGCCGAGGTCCCCCTGCTCGATCAGGGCATCCTGGATTCGACTGCCGTCCTCGAGATCGTCTCGTTCTTCGAGCAGGATCTCGGGATCCAGGTCGCCGATGAGGAGATGGTGCCGGAGAACTTCGGCTCGATCGCGCGGCTCGTGAGCTACGTCAACTCGAAGAAGAGCAGCAACTAGCCCGAGCACCCCGGGGGGCGCATGAGCACGCAGCACACCGCGCGTCGCGATCCGCGCTCGGATCGCTTCCTCATCGACTCGGCGCTGCGATCGTTCGCCGCTTCGCGCCCCGACCACGCCGCGCTCGTCGCCGAGGGGCGCCGGCTCACCTACCGCGAGCTCGACGCGCTCGCCGACCGCTGCGCCGCCCTCTTCCGCGAGGCGGGCGTGCAGCGCGGCGATCGCGCCATGATCGCCCTCGACAACGGCGTGGACGCGGTCGTCGCCTACTACGGCGCGCTCCGGGCCGACGCCGTGCCGTCGCTGCTCGGGACGGCGATGCGTCCGCGGCGCTTCGGCCAGGTGATGGAGCTCGCCGAGCCGCGCGTGCTCGTGGCGGCGCGCGGCATGCGCGACTGCCTCGCCGCCCTGGCCGAGCTGCCGCCCGGCGCGAGGCCGGCCGCGACGTTCCTGAGCGGGGCGGCGCCGCCCGCAGCCGCGGCCGCGCCGCCGCTGGACGGGCACGGGCGCGACTTCCAGGAGGCCCTCGCCAGCGCGCCCTCGGGGCCCCCCGAGCGCCGCGCGATCGAGCTGGACCTGGCGACGCTCTGCTGGACGAGCGGCAGCACGGGCGAGTCGAAGGGGGTCATGCTGACCCACCAGAACCTCCGCAACAGCACCGCCGCGATCGGCGCCTACCTCGAGCACACGGCGGACGACGTGATCCTCTGCGTGCTGCCGCTCTCGCACACCTACGGGCTCTTTCAGCTGCTCGTGACCCACGGCTTCGGCGGGACCGTCGTGCTCGAGAGGGGCTTCTCCATGCCCTGGCCGATCGTCCAGAAGATGGCCGAGGAGCGCGTCACCGGCTTCGCGGGCGTGCCGACGATCTTCGCGTCGATGCTCTCGCTCAAGAACTTCGCGAAGGCCGATCTCTCCGCGCTCCGGTACATGACGAACGCGGCGTACGGGCTCCCGGCGCCGCAGCTCCTGCGCCTGCGCGAGCTCCTGCCGAACGTCGCGTTCTACGCGATGTACGGCCAGACCGAGTGCACGCGCGTCTGTTACCTGCCGCCGTCCCTTTCGCTCGAGCGCCCCTCCTCCGTCGGCATCGCGATGCCGAACGAGGAGCTCTGGATCGAGCGGGAGGACGGCACGCGGGCGGAGCCGGGCGAGGTGGGCGAGCTCGTCGTCCGCGGGCCGAACGTGATGCGCGGCTACTTCCGGAACCCCGAGGCGACCGCGCGCGCGCTCCGGCCCGGGCCGCTGCCGGGCGAGGTGGTGCTCCACACGGGCGACCTCTTCAAGATGGATGAGGACCGGTACCTCTACTTCGTCGCCCGCAAGGACGACATCATCAAGACCCGCGGCGAGAAGGTGAGCCCGCTCGAGGTCGAGTCCGTGATCTGCAAGGTCCCGGGCGTCGTCGAGGCCGCGGTCGTCGGCGTGCCGGACCAGGTCCTCGGGGTCGCGGTGAAGGCCGCCGTCGTGAAGGCGCCCGACGCGGCGGTCACGGCCGACGACGTGCGCAAGAAGGTGCGGGCCGATCTCGACGAGGTCGCCGTGCCCAAGTTCGTCGAGTTCATGGAGTCGCTCCCCAAGACGGCGAGCGGCAAGGTCAAGAAGAGCGAGCTCATCTGATATGTGCGGTATCGCCGGCCTGATCAACCTACGCACCGAGGCGCCGACCCCCGACCGCGAGCTGGCCCTCAAGATGGCCCGCGCGCTCCGCCACCGCGGCCCTGACGGCTTCGGGATCTACCGCGACCAGCACGTCGCGCTGGCCCACGCGCGGCTGTCGATCATCGACCTCGACGGCGGCTGGCAGCCGATGGCCAACGCCGAGGAGACGCTCTGGGTCTGCTTCAACGGCGAGATCTTCAACTACATCGAGCTCCGCGAGGAGCTCACCGCGAAGGGCCACCGCTTCCGCACGAAGAGCGACACCGAGGCGCTGATCCACGCCTACGCCGAGTACGGCGAGGCGATGGTCGATCGGCTGAACGGCCAGTGGGCGTTCGTCCTCTGGGACGTGAAGCGGAGGCGCGCGTTCTTCTCGCGCGATCGCGTCGGCATCAACCCGCTCTTCTGGACCACCCACCGCGGCGTCCTCCGGTTCGCCAGCGAGGTGAAGGCGCTCTACCAGGACGCGACGATCCCGCGCGTCATCTCCCGCGACGGGCTCGACGAGGCGCTGACGTTCTGGGCGCCGGTCGCCCCGCTCACGCCCTACGAGCTCGTCTACCAGATCCCGCCGGGGGCCGTGGCGACGCTCGACCTCGATCGCGACACGGCGCCGCGCGTCTCGGTCCGCTTCCGCCCCGAGTTCCCGGTCGAGCGCGCGCCGCGTGGCGACGAGGCGCCGCTCGTCGCGGGCGTGCGCGAGGCGGTGCGCGGCGGCGCCACGATCCGGCTGCGCGCCGACGTCCCCGTGGGCAGCTACCTGAGCGGCGGGCTCGACTCGACGATCGTGGCGGCGCTGATCGCCTCGAACCGCGACGTCCCGCTGCGCACGTTCTCGGTCGAGTTCGCCGAGCGGGAGTTCGACGAGGCCGAGTACCAGCGCGCCGCGGTCGCGCACCTCGGCACGTCCCACGCCTCGATCCAGTGCGGCGACGCCGAGATCGCGCGCGTCTTCCCCGATGTCGTCTACCACGCCGAGGCGCCGCTCCTGCGCACCGCCCCGGCGCCGCTCTTCATCCTGGCGGGCCTCGTCCGGCAGAGCGGCTACCGCGTGGTGCTGACGGGCGAGGGCGCCGACGAGTTCTTCGCGGGATACGACATCTTCCGCGAGGACCGGGTCCGCCGCTTCTGGGCGCGCCACCCGGAGAGCAAGCGCCGGCCCCAGCTCCTCCTCCGGCTCTACCCGTACCTGCAGCGCTCGCCCGTCGCGCAGGTCGAGATGGCCAAGGCCTTCTTCGGCCGGAACCTCGCGCAGACGGACGACCCGTTCTACTCCCATCGCCCGCGGTGGGACGCGACGAGCCGCATCAAGCTGATGCTCGATCCCGCGATGCGCGAGGGCGTCGGCCAGAACGCCGCGGCCGATCGCCTGAGGGCGCAGCTGCCCGGCGACTTCATGCGCTGGACGCCGCTCGCGCGCGCGCAGTACCTGGAGATCACGACGCTGCTCTCCGGCTACCTGCTCTCCTCGCAGGGCGAGCGGATGATGATGGCGAACTCGGTCGAGGGCCGCTTCCCCTTCCTCGACCCCAACGTGATGGACGTGGCGGACGCGCTGCCGGACGCGCTGAAGCTCCGCACGCTCGACGAGAAGCACGTGCTGAAGCGCGCGATGGGCGACCTCTTGCCGCCCGGCGTCCTCCAGCGCAAGAAGCAGCCGTACCGCGCGCCGGTGGTGCAGCCGTTCTTCGGGAGCGGGACGCCCGACTACGTGGAGGCGTGCCTGTCGCCGGAGGCCATCAAGGACGCGGGCATCTGGCAGGCGCAGCCGGTCGCGTCGCTCGTCGCGAAGTGCCGCAAGACCGGCGGCAAGGCGATGAGCAACACCGACGACATGGCGTTCTGCGCGATCCTCTCCACGCAGCTCATCGCGCGCGATCTCATCCAGGGATCGCGCGTCGTCTCGGCGGCCGACGACACGTCGGGCCGGCTGGGCGTCGACGTCGACCGGGCGCGCGACGCCGCGGGCTGAGCGCGCTCGTCCGGCGCCGTCGAGGCGGCCCGGCGGGGCCGCCGTCTACCGGCGGCCGTGGCTCACTTCGGGCGCAGCTTCATCACGGAGCCGCGGTTGTTCTCGTTGACCCAGTACACGACGCCCTCGTGGAGCGCGATCCCGCGTGGCGCACCCCCTCCTCTGTACAGCTCCTCCTGGCGTTCGCTGCCGTTCTTCAACGCCCGTCGGACGCTACCGGCTCCCTGATCGGTCCAGTAGACGAAATCCTCGTCCACGGCGATGCCGTTGGGCTTCTGGTGCCGCTCCGGGTCGCTCGCATCATCGCCCCCGCCGATCCTGGTCGGCTGGCGGCGCTCGCTGCCGTCCTTCCGCGCCCTCATCACGCCGAGCTGCGGCGTGGCTTCGTTGAGGGTCCAGTAGACGTGGGTCTCGTCGACGGCGACGGCATACGGAAAGTGCTGGTCCTCCGCCACATCGATCGTCTCCTTGTCGCGCCGCGACGTCCTCTTCACCGCGCCGCGATCACGCCGATCGATCCAGTACAGGAACTCTGGATCGATCGCGATGAGGTGCGGCGATGTGCCGTCCTGACGGAGGAAGCGCTCGTCCGCACGGCCGTCGGGCATCGGGATCAGGCCGATCAGGTTCCCGTTGCCCGGCTCGCCGTTGACTGCGATGCGCTGCGCCCAGAACACCTCCTGGTCATCCGCTGCGATGCCGACGGTCTGGAACCCGAAGGAGCCGAGCGGCACCGGCTCCCTCTCGCTCTCGCCCGTGTGGTTGCCCCGCATGATCTGCTTCGCGTTGGTGTTGGACCAGAAGACGCCGTGCTTGTTGACGGCGATCCCGTACGGAGAGTTCTGCAGGGCGCCGATGATCGTGGGCTTTCCGCCGCGGACCGACACCTTCTGCACGCTGCCGTTCTCGTCGATGCCGGCCGTCCAGTAGACCTCGCCGTTGTAGACGACGAGGAAGTTCGCCCTGCTGAACCCGCGCGCGATCTCGGCGGCCCCGGTGCACTCGCCGTCAACGCACGACCCGCCGTCGAGGCACAACGTGCCGCAGGCGCCGCAGTTCTGCGCGTCCTCCAGCACGTTCACCGTGCACTCCGCGGGGTCGTCGCTGCAGCTCGTCATGCCGGCCGCGCACGACGAGGCCGCCCCCGTCGAGCCCTGGCCGCCGCCGCCCGCCGAGCCCGCGCCGCCGTCGCCGACGGTAAAGTCGCCGAGAAGGTTGGCGCATGCAGCAGCGGACGCTGCAAGGCCGAGCATCAAGCCAACCCCGATCGCGTTGCGCATCAGAACCTCCCCTCCGCCCCAGCGCAGCCGAGCCCGATCACGGGTGTGATGGTGATCCCGGCGCGCCGCGGCGACCTCGGCGCCGTGAGGAGGAGGAGCGCCCCCGCGCCGGTGGCCACGGCGCCGACCGCGAACCCGATGGTCGAGACGGTGCTCATCGCGTGGTAGCTGTCGACGTCGCCCTGGAGCGACGGCTCGCACCGGCCGCCGGGGCAGCGCCCCGAGAGGTCGCCGTGCTTCTTGATCGCGAGCACGCCGCTCACCGCGCCGGTCGCGAGGCCGACGCCGCCCAGCCCGAACGCCGCAATCGCCAGCGCGGTGCGGCCGCCGCCGGCGGCGACGGGGCCCCTGTCGGGCGGCGGCGGGAGCGGCGCCGCGGGCGGCGGCGGCGCGACCGGCTTGAGCTCCAGCACCACAGCCTCGCTCGCGCCCTCCGCCAGGGTCAACTTCACCTCGGCCGGCGCGAGCCCAGCGGCCGTCACGCGGATCGTGTGCTCGCCCGGATCCACCGGGCGCTTGACCCCGAGGGCCGCGCGCGGCACCGGCTCGCCGTCGATCGTGACGTCGGCGGCGCTCGATCCGCGCACCGTGATGAGCACCTGCGGGATGCGCGGCGCGAGCGCGTCGAGCTCCTTGTGAGCGGCGTCGATCGCCTGGAAGAACGGCTCGGGCGACCCTTCCGGCGCGCCCTCGCGGAGGATCCGGTTGTACGACTCCTGGGCCGCGATCCACCTTCCCATGCCGACCTGGGCGCGGGCGACGCCGAGCAGCAGCGTCGGCGCGTGGATGATGGCGTCCGCGCGGCCGAACCGATCGAGCGCGGCGGAGAAGTCCTTGCGATCCAGGGCCTCCTGGCCCTCGATGGCGAGCGAGCGCGCCGTCGCGCGGTCGGCGTCGGAGACCTGCGCCAGGGCGGCGGCTGGGGCGCAGGTCAACGCGAGCAGCAACGAAGCGATACCGAGTCGACGAGCCATACGAGCGAGTTTTTTTGACGTACCGCGGGTGAACTTCAGATGCCGAAGTCGGGGTGCTTGGGCTTGGTGCGCGCGGTGGGCGGCGGCGCCGGCGGGCGCGGCTTCACCGGACGGGGCCGCATGACGTTCGGGCGCATGTTGCTCGGGGCCGGCGTCGCCGGGAGCGCCGCCGCCGAGGCCGTCGGGGTCGCCGACGCGGCAGCGGAACCCGCCGCCGGCGGCTCCGGCGCGCTCCCGGGCGCCGCCCCCGAGGGAACCACCGCGGGCCCCCCCGGCGCGACGGGCGCGACAGGCGCCGAGGCCGCCATCTCCGGCTGCGAGAGCGGCCCGTGCTCGCCAGCGGAGCTCGCGCCGCGAAAGAAGAAGAACCCGGCCACGGCGACGACCGCGGCGCCCGCCGCCGCCGCCGCGATCACGCGCCCGACGCTCCGCCCCGGTCGCCGCGTCGGGGGAGACACGACCGAGACCAGCGCGGCGGCGGTGTTCAGGCGCGCCTGTCGGGGCGACATCGCGGACGCGCCCTCCGCGCCGACGGCGGAGGCGATCGTGTTGGGGATCGCCGAGAGCCGCTCGACCTCGCCGTCCGAGGCGACCAGCGTGGCCGCGTCGCCGAGCGAGGGCGCCGCCGGGCTCTCGGGTGCGGCTTCAACCGTCGCGGCCCCCTGCGACCGCGGGGCGAAGCCGAGCTCCCCCGAGATCCGGTCGCCCGGCGCGCGGAACGGGACGACGACGCTCGTCCGCGACTCGAAGCCGTCGCCCGCGAGGTCGAGGGCCACGGCGAGCGCGTCGCAGAACTCCTTCGCGCTCTGGAAGCGCGCCTCCGGCTCGCGCGACGCGGCGCGGGACCACCAGGCGTCGAAGCCGGACGGCACGGGGGCGATCTGCGACGGCACGGGCAGCGGGCGGACCATGATCTTGAGGAGCAGATCGCCGAACGCCGCGCTGTCGAACGGGAGGCGGCCGGTCAGGCACTCGAACACCACGACGGCGAGCGACCAGAGATCCGAGCGATGATCGATGCTCTTCGTCCCCTGCGCCTGCTCCGGGCTCATGTACGCGGGCGTCCCGAGCAGCGAGCCGGTCTTCGTGGTGGAGGCGACCCGCGGCGTGCTGTCCTTCGCGATCCCGAAGTCGAGCACCTTCGCGATCTCCCGGTCGTCGTCCCGGACGAGGAAGATGTTCGCGGGCTTGAGATCGCGGTGGACCAGGCCGGCCGCGTGCGCCCTCGTGAGGGCGCGCGCCACCTGCGCGGTGATCGCCATCGTGTCGTGCGGGTCGAGCCGCCCGACGCGCTGGATGCGCGTCTCGAGGTCCTCCCCCTCGAGGTACTCCATCGCGATGTACGGCGCGCCCTGCCACACGCCGTGATCGAGGATCTGCACGACGTGCGGGCTGCGGATCTGCGCCGCGACCTTGGCCTCTCGCTCGAAGCGGAGCCGCACCTCCTGGGAGACGCCCTGCGCGTGCATGAACTTGATCGCGCAGGGGATGTCGAGGCCGATGTGCTGGGCGAGCCACACCGAGCCCATCCCGCCTTGCCTTAGCGGACGCGTCAGGCGAAAGCGATCGGCAACGGTGGTCCCCGCGGCGGGTGTCACACACAGCCTCCCAGACCTTCGGAATACCACAGGAAGCCGTCCAGGGTCACGTTCGCGTCACGCAAAAATGAGCGGCCGAACCGCGGGATCTCGCGCTGCGCTGCCCCACGACCCAGGCCAGGCCGCGCGCGGTCTGCGCTGGTCTGCGCTGGCCTCGCTCCGTCCCCGACCGCTCGCTAGCGTGCCCCCGAGCTCGCGGCGGCGTCCTGCGGCGCCGATCGACGTGACGCGTCGGGCGCCTCGGGCGCACGTGGGACACGCGGCGCGCCGGACCGGGACGGCAGCGCTCCGCCGCCGGCCGCGGCGCCGAGCGGCGTGCCCGTCGCCTGCGCGAGCTGCCCGCCGCGCGGATCTTCCGGGAAGCCGTCGAGGAACTTGCGCACGTGGTGGCGAGACTCCTCGACGACGCCCGCGCGGAAGGTCAGGAGCGCGACGTTGTAACGCGCGTCGGCGTTCCTGGGATCGGCCTTGAGGGCGGCGAGGTAGCCCTGGCGCGCACCGTTGTAGTCGCCGCGCTTGTCCGCGATGAGCGCGAGGTTGTAGAGCGCCTCGGCGTCCGCGGGATCTTGCTTGACGAGCGGCGCGAGGCGCGCCGTCGCGCCCTCGAGGTCCCCGGCCAGGATCGCGAGCGCCCCCGCGAGGAGCTGCGCCTGCCGCCCAGCGCCAGCGGCGATCGCGCGCTCCGCCTCCTCCCTGGCCTCGGCGAGGCGGCCCGCGCGCTCGAGCGCGAGCGCGAGCGCATAGCGGAGCCGCGACGGATCACCTCCCTCCGCCAGCGCGGCCCTCGCCTCGGCCTCCGCCCGCTCGGCGCGGCCGGCGACGGCGAGCGCCTCGGCCAGCGCGGCGCGCGCGCCCTTCTGCTCGGGGCACCGCGCGTGCGCCGCCTCGGCGTCGCGGAGGGCGGCATCGGCCTTTCGCGCGCGCAGCCTGGCCTCGGCGCGCAGCGCGAGGCAGGCGCACGTGGCGGGCGCGGCGGCGGCGGCGGGCGCGGCGAGCGGGTGCATCTTCAGGCAACGCGCGGCGGCGCCCTCGAGCTCGTCGGGCTTGCTCCGATCGAGGAGCGGCCGCGTGAGCTCGTCGACGGCGCGCAGGTGCGCCCCGTCCCGGCGCAGCGCCTCCCACCACATCCGCTCGGGCGATCCGAGCAGGGACGCCGCCCCGAGCAGCTGGACGGACCCGAGTCCGACCACGGCGACCGCGGCCCCCATGCGCCGGTGCTTGAAGCTCGATCCGAGCCAGTGCTCGGCCGCGGCCGCGGCGAGCGTCGCGAGCGCCGCCCACAGCGGCACGCCCACGAGCGCCGCGCCCTGCGCGAGCGGCGCGCGCGGCCCGCGGTAATAGAGCGCCGCCGCGAGCGACACGGCGATGGCGAGCCACAGGAGCGCCGCGCCGTTCCTGGCGAGCCGCGTCTCGAGGTGCGCGGCGAACCACGCCGAGAGGCCGAGCGCCGCGGCCAGCGCGGCCGCCGACAGCGATCCCGCGAGGGCGAGCGCAGGCGGCGGCAGCGGCTCGGGCGAGAGCCACGTGGGCGCGACCGCGAGGACGAGCAGGTGCAGCGCGCGGATCAGGAGCAGGGCGAGCTCGGCAAGCCAGGCCACGGGGTGAACTTAGCCCAGCGCCGATCGCGGACCAAACGCCGGCCGCCGGGCAGGGACGCGGCGCGGCCTTCGCGGCGCGGGCGCGCTCACGGCAGGATCACCTCGAGCTCGACGGCGGCGCGCATCCCGGGCGGCGGCACGTTGATCCCGAGCGGGATCATCCGGAGGCACTGCGCCACGTCGGATCGCTCCATGCCTCGGACCTCGCTGATGCCGCGGGCGACCTCTTTCCCGGACTCGTCGAAGGACATGCTGAAGATGTATTTTGCGCGCGCCGGCTCCGCCCTCTTCTTGAGCGACGGCGCCCAGCACGACCTCACGAAATCCGACCGCCGCGCCTCGAGCGCCCTCGCGGCGTCCTCCGCGACGCGGCCGTAGCGCTCGCTGGGCAGCGACGGCAACGCGAAAGCCGCCGCCGATCGTGGAGGCGGCGCCGTCGGCTCTGCCCCTGCGAGCGCGGGTGAGGCCTCCGCGACCGCCGGCGAAGCTTCCATGCCCGCCGGCGAGGCTCCCGCGAGCGCAGGTGAGGCCTCCGCGCGGGACGACGTCGGCGCGGGCGAATGCGCTGGACGCTGAAGCCCGAAGTAGAGGCCCGCCGCGATGATGACGCTGCCGAGCAGGATCGCCGCGGGGGTCATCAGCTCCTTCTGCATGGTGGAGATCCCGGTGGCGGGCGCCGCGCGCGCGACGCCCCGTACAGACACGACGTTACTCCATGACGACGAGCGCGGAGGTGTAGGAATAGTCGTTGTTGGTCCAGAAGGCGCTCGCGGAGCTTCCGCAGAGCCCCACGTTGTACTGACCGGGAGGCAGCGAGAGCACGGCGCTGAGCCCCATGCTGATGCTGGTGTTCGCCGGGACGCGGAGCGCGTAGATGCCGGTCCCCGCCTCGGTGATGTCCCCTGACGGCGCCATCTGCTGGGAGCAGATCCACAAGAAGAGCTCGTCCGCAGGGGACGCTCCGGCGCCGAGCACCTTGTTGGACACGACGAGGACGCGCTGCCCCGGCCCGGTCACGCTCACGGTGGCCGGCGCCGCGAGGAACTTCAGCGTGGTCCCGGGATCGTTGCCCCTGCCGGAGACCGAGGTGCTCGCGAGCACACCCGAGGGTCCGGGTGGACCGGCCGAGCCCGGCTCCCCGGCCGGCCCCGGCGCCCCCTGCGGCCCTGCTTCGCCGGGCGGTCCCACCGGTCCGATCGGCCCCGCCGGGCCGGGGGGGCCCGCCGGGCCGGGCGCTCCCTGCAGGCCGACCGGCGCGCCGACCCAGACCCCGCTGCTGTCGATGACGAGGCGCCCGCCGACGGAGACCGACCTCGGGGTGATGTCGCCGTCGACGTTGCCGGCCTGGAGCGCGTAAGGAACGCTCGCCACCCTGGCCCGCGGGACCATCTCGGGATCGTCCTCCACGGTGATCCCGAGGTAGCGCGCGGCGCCGTCGAAGACGGGCTCGTCGAGGGGCGAGAGCTCCCCGAGATCGACGGAGAAGTACCCGTCGTCGAACGTGATGGTGTGGACCTCGCTCCAGACGGGGACGGCCGCGGATCGGGTGTCGTAGAGCGCGAACGCCACGTCGAGCGTGCCGTCGATGGGCTGGTCTTCCGCGTCGAACAGGCGCCCCTGATGGGTGATCGTGCCGGGGACCGCCGCCGCGGCCGGCCCGGAGAGCGCGGCCGCCGCGGCGACCATCGGCGCCAGGATCGTTCGTGTCTTCATCGCAAGCTCCCGTCGTTCGCTCCCGCGCGCCGCGCCAGAAAGCGCGGCGAAGCGCGCCCGCGCGCCGCCCGCGGAACGATCGCGGCCAGAGGCGCCGTGGATCCCCGAGCGGAGCGCGAGCCCTGCTTCGCGTCGCGAAGGAGCAGCGCCTTCGATGCCGGCCCGCCGCCGACGTTGCGGCCGCGCCGCCGTCCTGCGCCTCGCTCGGCCCGCGCGCGGGCGAGGCCGCTCCGGCGCGCGGCGAGAGCGTCCGCGACGTGGCGCGCTCCCCGCGGCGCGCTCCCCGGGCGCGGCGTCCTGGCTACTCGAGGTCGTGCGGCTCGACCTTCACGTCGGAGAGCCGCGGGATCGCCTTGGCGATCGCCTCGCCGATCTCCGCGTGTGTCCCGACCACGCCGATCACGAGATCGTCCTCCGAGATCCGGCGCCGCAGCGCGGCGTTGGCGTCCTCGAGCGTGACCGCCTCGACCCGCTTCAGGTAGGTGTCGTGGTACCCCTCGGGCAGGTCGTACACGATCTCCTCCAGCTTCTGGTGCACGCGCTTCCGCGCGGTGTCGACCTCGAACGCGTGGGAGCGGACGAGGTAGCTCTTCACGAACGCGAGCTCGTCCTCGGTGATCCCGTCGCGCCGCAGCGCCTCGAGCAGATCGAGCTCGAGCGCGAGGCAGGCGGGCGCGTCCTGCGCCGCGGGCGCGGTCCACATCGTGAAGGCGTCGCGGTGCCGATCGAAGCCCACGCGCGACGAGGCGCCGTAGGACCAGCCGCGCTTCGCGCGCACCTCCTGCATGAGCCGCGAGGAGAAGGTGCCGCCGAAGGCGGTGTTCGCGACGACGAGCGCCATGTGGTCGGGGTCGTGGGCGTCGGTGCCGAGTCCGCCGATGACCATCTGCGTCTGGGTCCGCTCGGGCTTGTCGACGAACACGAGGCATCGCCCCCGCCCCCCCTCGGGCGGCGTCACGGGATCCGGGATCACCTCCCCCTCGGGGAGGCCCGCCAGCAGGCGATCCGCGATGGCCTCCGCCTGGCCGGGCTCGACGTCGCCCGAGATGGCCACGATCGCGTTGCGCCGGGTGTAGTGCCGCGCATAGAAGGCCGCGACCTCGTCCCGCGTGATCGCCCGCAGCGTCGGGATGGTGCCGGCGATGCGGCGGCCGTAGGGGTGGCCCGCGAACAGGGTCCGCCGGAAGGCGCGGCTGCAGAGCGAGCGGTCGCTGTCGCGCGCCTCGATCAGCTCGGCCTCGGCCTCGCGCAGGAGCCGCGCGAGCTCGGGCGGCGAGAACGTCGGCCGCGCGAGCAACGTCGCCCCGAGGTCGAGGAAGCGATCCAGCGACCGCTTGATCACCTCGAAGTGCACCGTCGTCGCGCTGGTCGCCACGTCCGCGCCGAACTCCCCCCCGAGCCCGTCGATCGTCTCCTCGATCTCGTTGGCGCTGTACCCCTCGGCGCCGCGGCGGAGCATGCGCGCCGTGATCCGGGCGAGCCCCTCGCGCCCGACCGGGTCGTGCGCCGAGCCGGAGCGGAACGCGACCATGATGCTGACCAGGGGGAGCGCGTGGCTCGTCTCCACGAGCACCGTCGCGCCGCGCGACGCCGCACGCCCGCCTGGCGCTCCCCTTCCCTGCCCCTGCCCCTCGGCGCCCCAGGCGAGGGCGCCCTCCACGATCTGGCTCACGATGCCTCCTCGCTGTCCCCGTCCGTCTCGGCCGCGTCGTCGTCGTCATCGCTCGATCCGTCCGGGATCACGTAGACCGCGGTCCGCGCCGAGCTGACGAGGTAGCGCCGCGCCACCCGCAAGAGGTCCCCCACGGTCACCCGCCGGTAGGCGGCGAGCCGCTCGAACAGGGCCGCGGGATCGCCGAGCACCGTCTCGTAGAAGCCGATCTGCTCGGCCTTTCCGGCCACGGTCTCGAGCCCCTGCAGGACCGAGAGCTCGGTGCGCGCCTTCGCCCGGTCGAGCTCCGCCTCGGTGACGGGGGCGCGCCGGACCGCCTCGAGGATCGGCTCGAGGGCCGCGAGCAGCTCCTCGCCGGTGTGGTGGCCGCGCGCCGAAAGGTAGATGTCGTAGAGCGCGGGGTCGCGGAACGAGCCCACCCAGCCGCGGACCTCGCTCGCGATCTCCTGCTCCTGCACGAGCGCGCGGTGCACGCGCGACGACCGCCCGGAGAAGAGGATCTCGTTCAGCAGCGAGAGGGGCGCGTGATCGAAGTCCCCGAGCGCCGGCGAGCGGTAGCCGATCGCGACCTTGTGGGTCGCCGTCGGCTTCGACACCTCGAGCCGGCGCTCCTCCGTCTGCGGCGGCTCGGGCGACACGTCCTCGACCGGGATCTTCGACGGCTCCTGGGCGCCGTAGTGGTCCTGCACCAGCCCGAGCGCCCGGTCGAGCGCGACGTCGCCCACGAGGACGAGCGCCGCGTTGTTCGGGGCGTAGTACGTCCGGTAGAAGTCGACGCAGTCCTCGGTCGTGAAGCCCTTGATGTCCTCCATCCAGCCGATGGTCGGCCACCCGTAGGCGTGCTTGCGGAATGCCTCCTTGTAGAGCAGCTCGCTGACCGATCCGTCGATGTCGTCGTCGACCCGCTGCCTCCGCTCGTTCGCGACGACCTCTTTCTCGCTCGACACCTGGGGGTCGCGGAGGACGAGCCGTGCCATGCGCTGCGCCTCGAGCTTCAGGGTGAGCTCGAGCGCGTCCTTCGGCAGGTTCGTGTGGTAGTAGGTCCAGTCGAGGAACGTCGCCGCGTTCGTCTCGGCGCCGGCCTCCTCGAGCATCCGATCGAACGCGCCGTGCGGGACGCCCTCGGTCTCGCCGAACATGAGGTGCTCGAAGAGGTGGGCGATGCCGGTCTTGCCCACGCGCTCGTGGCGCGAGCCGACGCCGAACCACGTCTGGAGGCAGACGACGGGCGCCGACGGGTCGACGAGCACGAGCACCGTGAGCCCGTTCCCGAGGACGAAGCGCTCGACGCGCATGGCGGGGCCGAACGGGATGCTGGCGTCGTGGCTCAGCCGCGCGAGCGGCGGGCGCTCACGGTTCAGCGCCGCGAGCAGCTCGTCGATCGGATCCGTTCGGGGGGGCGCGTTCACGGCGCCCCCTGGCGAGTAGGCAAGCGTCTCCTGCATGGCAGGGGCAGCCCATACCACGCTCAGCGCCTCGGCGCTGCGTGGCACAGGACGTCGCTCGGATCCCGCGTCGCCTGGTGGCACTCCCACCGGTCGTCGCGGCAGGAGACGACCAGGATCCCCGCGTCGTACGCCTCCTTGAGCGACGAGCCTGCCCGCTGGGCGAGCAGGTTGGCCGGCGTCCGCTCGGTGCACCCCTTGCCCATGTTCACCTCGATCTTCCGGTTGCCCTTGGCGGCCTTCACCGGATCGGGCGGGGTCTTGCCCTTGTCCGCGGTGCGCGCCGCCGCGGCGAGCTTCGGCACGATCGCCTCGAGGTACCCCTTGTCGACGAGCGGATCGGTCGGCTGCGGCGACACCATGGCGAGCGTGTACTGGATCGCCATCATCTGCTGCTCCGGCGGGGCGCTCGGCTGGATCGGCCCGCTCGACCCGAGCGGCACCGGCCGCGGCGGCATCTCCCGCTTGGGCGGCGCGGCGGCGGGGGTCTCGGCGGCGCTCGGCGCCGGCGCCGCGCTCGCGGCGGCCTGGGGCGCGATCGCGGAGGCGGCGGCTCCCGGCGCCTCGGCGCGCGGGTCGTCGCAGGCGGCGACGGCGAGGGCGATGGAAAGGCGCGCCGCGCGGAGGGCGCGCGGGCGGACGGGCGCGGGGTGCATGTGCGCCTTATACGGGCGGCGGGCGCGCGCCGCCAAGCCCGCGGCGACGCGCCGCCCGACGCCGTCCCCGCCGGGAGGGCGACCGCGGGCCCGCCGGCCTCAGTCGATCTTCAGGATCGCGAGGAAGGCCTCCTGCGGGATCTCGACGCTTCCGACCATCTTCATCCGCTTCTTGCCCTCCTTCTGCTTCTCGAGGAGCTTGCGCTTGCGGCTGATGTCGCCGCCGTAGCACTTGGCGGTCACGTCCTTGCGCATCGCCTTCACCGTCGTCCGCGCGATGACCTTACTCCCGATCGCGGCCTGGATGGCGACCTCGTACTGCTGGCGGGGCACGATGTCCTTGAGCTTCACGGCGAGGTCCCGGCCCCGGGCGTAGGCCTTGTCCCGGTGCACGATGACGCTCAGGGCGTCGAGCGGGTCGCCGTTCACGAGCATGTCCAGCTTGATGAGGTCGTCGGCCCGGTACCCGATGAGCTCGTAATCCATCGACGCGTAGCCGCGCGACACGCTCTTCAGCTTGTCGTGGAAGTCGAAGAGCACCTCGCTGAGGGGCATGTCGTAGGTGATGATCACGCGGTCGGACGAGGCGTACTGGATCGACTTCTGCTCCCCGCGCCGCTCCTGGCACAGCGCGAGCACGGCGCCGACGTACGCCGACGGCACGTGCACCGTCATCCGGAAGATCGGCTCCTCGATGCGGTCGAGGAGGTTCGGCGGCGGGAGCTTCGCCGGGTTCTCGATCGTCTTCATCGAGCCGTCGTTCAGGTAGCAGTGGTAAACGACGCTCGGCGCGGTCGTGATGAGGTCGAGGTTGTACTCGCGCTCGAGCCGCTCCTGGATGATCTCCATGTGGAGCAGGCCCAGGAAGCCGCACCGGAAGCCGAACCCGAGCGCCTCGGACGTGTCGGGCTCGAAGACGAACGCCGCGTCGTTCATGTGGAGCTTCGACAGGGCGTCGCGGAGGTCCTCGTACTGGGCCGAGTCCGTCGGGAAGATCCCGGCGAAGACCATCGGCTTCACCTCCTTGAAGCCCGGCAGCGGCGTCGTCGCCGGGTGGACCGCGTCGGTCACGGTGTCGCCGATCTTCGTGTCGACCACGCTCTTGATGTTGCCGACGAGGAAGCCGACCTCCCCGGGCCCGAGCTCGGTGATCGCGGTCGCGTGGGGCGTGAACACGCCCATCTCCGTGATCTCGTAGTCGCGGCCGGTCGCCATGAAGCGCACCTTCTGCCCCTTGCGGAGGACGCCGTCGACGACGCGCACCATCACGACCGCGCCGCGGTAGCTGTCGTACCAGCTGTCGAAGATGAGCGCGCGCGGGGCCGCGTTGAGGTCGCCCTTCGGCGCCGGGATCCGCTCGACCACCGCCTCGAGGATCTCGGCGATGCCGATCCCCGTCTTGGCGCTGGCGGGGATGGCCCCGGAGCAGTCGAGGCCGATGACGTCCTCGATCTCGCGCGTCGTCCGCTCGACGTCGGCCGAGGGGAGGTCGATCTTGTTGAGGACCGGGAGGATCGCGAGGTTGTTGTCGAGCGCGAGGAAGACGTTCGCGAGCGTCTGCGCCTCGACGCCCTGGGTGGCGTCGACGACGAGCAGCGCGCCCTCGCAGGCCTGGAGGCTGCGCGAGACCTCGTAGTTGAAGTCGACGTGCCCCGGCGTGTCGATGAGGTGCAGCCGGTACGCTTGCCCGTCCTTCGCCGTGTAGTCGAGCCGCACGGTCTGGGCCTTGATCGTGATCCCCCGCTCGCGCTCGATGTCCATCTTGTCGAGGAACTGCTCCTTCTGCTCGCGGGCGGTGAGCGCCCCGGTCGCGTCGAGGATGCGGTCGGCGAGCGTGGACTTGCCGTGGTCGATGTGCGCGATGATCGAGAAGTTGCGGATGAGCTTGGAATCTACAGGCATAACGAGCTTCGGGGCGCGGCGCCCTGACCATCGGTTAGCGGAGCGGCCGCCAGCGCGCGGCCTCGACCGGAATGCGAAGAAGCGGACCCGAGGGCCGCGCCCCCTCGCGGGAGCGGACCCTGGCGCGCGGCTGCGCGAGCGCCGCGGGAACATTGGTGCACCCCGGCGGCCTTGCTCCTAGCGCGAGCGGCCCCGCGAAGCTATCCGCCCGGTTCGCGACGCCGTCCACCCAAGGCACGGGCCGCCCGGCTTCTTGCGGGCGCGCGCTCTCGCGCGCTCTGGGGCTCGCCGGCGGCGGTCCCCGGGTCACTTCTTCGGAGGAGGCGGGGGCACCGAGGGGGGCTCCAGGGACATCTGCCCTGGCAGCACGTGCTCGTAATGCTTGAGAACCATGTCGATCCCCTCGCGGATGTAGACCGCGATCGGGACCTTGGTGCGTTCGTGCAGCATCTTCAGCCGCTCCGCCTGCTCGGGCGTGATGTAGATGGTCGTCGAGACTTTCTTCCGTGACATGTCACGCCCGGGAGGGTAACCCGCCAGCCTCGAAGGGACCGACTGACAAGACGTTACCCTAGATGCCGGTACGTATGATGTCAATCGGAATGGCGCTGGCGCTCGCGTGGTGCTCCAGGGAGGGGCGAGCCGGCCGGGGAGTCGCACCCTGTGGGCACCAACTTGAAGTACGCACGGACGGCGGTCTAGACTGCCGCCCCAAGCTGGTCCGTGTCGGGACGGCTCACCCGCCCGCATGGAGCTTCTGCCCCGAAAGTCCCGGGCACGCCGGAGGAATCTCTCGATGACGCGATTCCCGCTCACCTGGCCGTCGCCCAGGTGGTTGCTCGTGACCTTGATGACCGTCGCTGCCGCCTCGTGCGGGTCGTCGACGCCGCCGCCATCGACGGCCCAGAAGAGCCCCACCGGCGAGCGCGACACGACCATCGTCCACGAGCCCTGCGAGAAGGACTCTGCCGCTGCGCAGAAGGTCGACGTGAACGGCGACCGGGTGCCCGACATCATTCACGTGAAGAAGGATGGGCGGGAGGTGTGCCGGGTGGTCGACCTGAACCTCGACGGCGCGATCGACGCCTTCATCTACTACGACGCGCAGGGCGTCGAGCGCCGTCGCGAGTCGGACTTCGACCGCGACGGGCGCGCCGACGAGATCGCGCATTTCGAGCGCGGCGAGGTCGTGATGAAGGAGCGCGAGACCAACTTCGACGACAAGATCGACACCTGGGACTACTACGAGGGGCAACGCCTCGCGCGGCGCGAGCGCGACACGGACGGCGACCGGATCATCGATCAGTGGTGGCAGTTCAACAACCCCACGGACGCGCGGTGCGCGATCGTGTCGGCGGATCAGAACGCCGACGGAAAGCCCGACCCCAGCAGCGTGGTGGATCTCTGCGCCGAGTCGTACGGCGCGCCCAAGGCGGCCACCCCCCCGCCCGGCAGCGCGGCGCCTCCCGCGGGTGCCGCGCCGGGCGCTGGGCAGCCGGCGGCCACGGGCGCTGGGCCGAACGCCGCGGCCCCCGCGGCGACCACGTCCGGCGCCGCCCCGGCGGCGACCGCCGCGCCGGCGGGGTCGGGGTCCGCGAACGCCGCCAGCCCGCCGGCCGCCAGCCCGCCGGCCGCCAGGAAGGGACCATGACATGACGAGACAAGAGCTCTTCGCGCTGGCCGCGCTCGGCCTGTTCGGCGCAGCCTGCGGCTCGGATCCGGGGTTCGAGGGCACGAAGGCGCCCAAGGTCGAGGCAGCCCGCAGGCCGGACGGCAGCATCGACGATCGGTCGATGTGCGACTGGAGAGGCAAGAGCGACCGCGAGGCGAGCGAGACCGCGGGCCCGGGGGCGATCCAGCCCAACGTGAGGCGGGTCTGGCAGATCGTGGGCACCGGCGAGGAGCGCCACAAGGCGCTGGTCTGCCGCGAGATCGACACCAACTTCGACGGGGTGAAGGACGTCGTCCGCCGGTACAACGAGAAGGGCGAGAGCCTGCACGAGGAAGCCGACTCGAACTACGACGGCCGGATCGACACCTGGATCACGTTCGCCACCGGACGGCTGGCCGAGGTGAGGATCGACGCCGATCGGGACGGCAACCCCGACGAGTGGAAGTACTACAGCGGCGGCAAGCTGGCGCGCATCAAGCGGGACACGAACCGCGACGGCAAGGCGGACGTCTGGGAGATCTACCGCATGGGCCGGCTCGAGCGCATGGGCGTCGACCTCGACGCCGACGAGCGCGTCGATCGGTGGGATCACGACAATGAGGTGCGGCGCCGCGTCGAGGACGAAGAGCGCAAGAAGGAAGAGCAGGCCGCGGCAGAGGCGGCCAGGAAGGCCGCGGAGGACCAGGCGGCGGCGGACAAGGCGAACGAGGGCGTGGACGGCGCGGACAGCGCGGAGCCCCCCAAGAAGAAGTAACGCAGCGCCGGGCGGCAGGTCCCGAGCAACACCATGGAAGAGCGTCTTCAGAAGATCATCGCGCGCGCCGGGGTCGCCTCGCGCCGCGCAGCGGAGGAGATCATCACCTCCGGGCGGGTGCGCGTGAACGGCCGCGTCGTCACGGAGCTCGGCCACAAGGCGGACCGGCAGAAGGACCGGATCGAGGTCGACGGCAAACGCATCGTCACCGAGGCGCCGGTCTACGTGGCGCTGCACAAGCCGCGGAACGTGGTCTCGACGCTGCGCGATCCCGAGGGGCGCCCGACGGTCGCCGACTACGTGCACGGGGCGGGCGCGCGGCTCTACCCGGTCGGCCGGCTCGACTTCGCGACCAGCGGCATCCTGCTCATGACCAACGACGGCGACTTCGCCAATGCGCTCCTCCACCCGCGGGGCGGTGTGCCGAAGACGTACGTGCTGAAGGTCCAGGGCGTCATGAGCGAGGACGACCTCAAGCCGTGGCGCGAGGGGATCCGCCTCGACGACGGCGTCACCCTGCCGGCCGAGGCGCGGCTCCTGCGCCACGAGGGGGACAAGACGTGGCTCGAGGTGACCCTGCGCGAGGGTCGCAATCAGCAGATCCGCCGGATGGGCGAGGCGACCGGCTGGCCGGTCATGCGCCTGGCCCGGATCACGTTCGCCGGCGTCACCTCGGAGAAGCTCCGGCCGGGGGAGTGGCGCGCGCTGACCGTGGACGAGCTCCTCAAGATCCGTGAAGAGTTCGGCGTCCCCAAGCGGATCCGCGGCGCGATGATGGGTGCGTCGTCCGGCCCGGTGGATCATCGCCGCGCCGCCGGCTCGGCGCGATCGAGCGCCAAGGCCCCGCCCCGGCCCGCCCCCGAGGCCGCTGGCAAGACAGCGCGGGGCCGGGCCCCCGCGGCGCGAGACGCTCGGCCGAGGACGAGCGCGCCCGAGCCGGGCGCGCTCAGCCATGGATCGGCTCGCTCGAACGTTCGCTCCAGGACGGGCGCGCCCGCGTCGGACGTGCCCCCTGCGGGCCCGGCGCGACCGAACGTCCGCGCTCGATCGAAGCCCACCACGGCGGCGTCGCCCGGTTCGGGCCCGGCCCGCCCGGACGTGCGGTCCCGATCGAAGGCCGCCGCGGGCGGCTCGCCCGGCCCGAGCCCGGCTAGATCTGCGCGAAGCGGCCGCTCCGAAACGACGCCTCGAGCAGCTGAGACACGCGCGCCTCGAGCTCGCGGGCCCGGGCGTCGTTGATGCCGGCGAGCGCCTGCTTGATCTCGCCGAGCGCCTTCAGCTGACTGAACAGCTGGACGTCGCCGAGCGCGGCGCCGCCGGTGAGGATCTGGCGGATGCGGTCGATCTCGGCGGCGAGCGCCTCGACGCCGACGCCGAGCGCGCCGACGCGGCGGCGGTCCGGGTGCTCGCGGAAGAACGCCTCGAGCACCGGCTGCACGATGCCCTCGAGGATCGCCGCCTGATCCTGGTTGTTCCAGATGTGCTTGAGGACGAAGAAGTCGCTCGTGTCGGTCGTCTGGCGGCCGTCGAGGTACGCGCTCGCGGCGAAGAGCTTGAGCATCTTCACGACCCGGCGATCCGAGAGCGATATCCCCTCGGCGCGGATCTGGAACACGAGCCCTTTGTAGGCTGAGAGGAACGCGTCGCCGAAGTTCATGCGCGCGCCGAACCCCCGGCCGAGCTCGGCGAGCTCGCGCGCCGCGACGAGCGGGCGGAGCGGCTCGCCCGCCATCTGCCGGATCTCCTGCTGGATGCCGCGCTGGAGCAGCTCGCTGAAGTGATAGGCGTCGAGGTTGTCGGACTGCACGCGCAAGAGGAAGCGGTCGAAGATCGCCGTCAGCGCCTCGTCGCCCGGCACCTCGTTCGAGGCCGCGAAGACGCTGATGAGCGGGCACCGGATCACCTGGCCGCCGCTCGAGAACTTGCGCTCGTTGAGCAGCGTGAGCAGCGCGTTCAGGATAGCGCTGTTCGACTTGAACACCTCGTCGAGGAAGACGATCTCCGCTTCCGGGAGCATGCCCGCGGTGTTCCGCCGGTAGACGCCCTCGCGGAAGGCGCCGATGTCGACGGGGCCGAAGATCTCGTTCGGCTCGGTGAAGCGCGTGAGCAGGTACTCGAAGTACTGGGCCTGCATCAGCTCGGCGAGCGTGCGGATGAGCGCGCTCTTCGCGGTCCCGGGCGGGCCGAGGAGCACGCAATGCTCCCCGGCGACGACCGCGATCATGAGCAGGCGGATGATCTCGTCTTTGCCGAGGAACTGCCGCTCGAGATGATGGGCAAGCAGGCGCAGACGCTCGTGGAGCGGAGCGGACATGAGGCGAACCGTCGTACCACAAGCCCGAAGGCCGGCGCAGCGATCGCCGCAGCGCTTCGCGTGTTGCCCGCGCCGCGCATGGGTCTTCGCGGCTCGCGGCGCGCCGAGCGCCGCGTCGACTCCGCGTCTGCGCCGCAGGACAAAATGCGAGAGGCCGATGGTTCACATCGGCCTCGCAGCGCTGCTCCGTGCAGCTCGGTGGTTGACTGAGCTTATCTAGTGGAGCGGGAGACGGGATTTGAACCCGCGACGTCAACCTTGGCAAGGTTGCACTCTACCACTGAGTTACTCCCGCAAGCGTCAATCGCTCGGTTCGGGCTCCTGCCTCGCAGCACCCGATTCGGTGCGCTCAGTCAGGAAGGCCTGAGCTAGGCGATTTCAACTCGCAGCGCATGTCAGAAAAATCCTGATTTGCGCCGGGTCATCGCCGGAGGTCGCCTCCGTCGATGCGTGGCGGATGAGTACCAATCGGCGTCGCCATAGTCAAGCGATCATGAACGAATCGATGAAACTTCCGTCGCCGGCAGGTTGCACGGCCGCTCTGGTCGAGTATTGTGTGGCCACTGCGAGCGAGGGGGCTCGCCAGGCACCGCGCTCGGTGCCCCACACAAAAGCCTTCGCGTTCGCGACAGCAGCACCGGGTGGCTCGGCTCTACCATCATAAGGGAGGCCGCCGCACGGCGCGCTCTTGGTTGGCCTGGGTCGACCAGGCAGGTCCTTTGGACTTGGGGGGATCATGAACGAACAGACTGCTTTGCGAGTGGACGTTGCGGAAACGGCGGCGCCGGCCATCCAGACGGAGTACCGGTCCGGCGTTCACGCCAAGCGACAGGATGACGACGGTGGTTGGGGGCTCGTCCTCGTCGGCTTCGACGGCCCGCCGCGCACCGTGAGCCTCATGGACGGCGCGGTGATCGGCAGCGCGGCGCGCGATGCGCGCATCGAGGGCCACGGGGTCGCGCCCGAGCACGCCAGGATCAGCGTCCGCTCGGATGGTTGCTACATCGAGGACATGGATACCCACGACGGCACGTGGGTGAACGGCGTCCGCGCCCGGCGCATCGGCGTGATGCACGGCGACGTGGTCCGGCTCGGCAATCAGCTCGCCGTGTTCGTCGAGCGGCACCTCGCGCTGTACGACGGCGCGCCGTCGCGGCTCGGGCCGCTCGTGTACGGCTCGAAGCAGCGCAAGGACTGGATCGATCCGGTGATGAAGCTCGTTCAGTCGGGCTCCAGCGTCTGTATCGAAGGCGCGCCCGGGGTGGGCAAGCGCACGCTGGCCCGCCTCGCCGCCGCGGTGCGCGAGGGCCTGGGCGAGACCCTGGTCCTCGACGGCAGCGCCGACACCAAGCCGGCCATCCCGCCCGGCGCGCGGCCGATGACCTGGCTCGTGATCGACGCCGATCGACTCCCGCGGCCGCAGCAGCTGGAGATCGCGCACTCGGTCGGCCGCTCCAGCGGCGTCAGCATCATCGCCACGACCGGGCAGCCGCTCGACCGGGCGGCCGGCGACGGGCGCGTGGCGCCGTGGTTCGCTTCGCTCTTCTCCGGCAAGCGGATCACGATCCCGACGCTCGAGATGCGGCGCGAGGACGTGCCGCTCATCGCGCGCGACATCGCCGAGCGCCACGGGATCGCCCTCAACCGCTTCACCCCGCAGCTCCTCGAGGCGCTCGTCCGCGCCGGCTGGCCGGGCGGCGTGCCGCAGCTCGAGGCGGCGATCGTCGCCGCGGCCGAGGCCGCGCCGGACGGCCCGCTCTCGGTCGCGCCGATCGCGGGGTCGCTCGCGCGCGGCCCGCGCATCAAGCCGAACCTCCCGCCGGCGACGGATCCGTCGCTCGCGCGCGCCCGCCTCGAGGACGCCCTCGCCCGGGCGAACGGCTCGGTCGCCTCGGCGGCGCGCGCCCTCGGCATGTCGCGGCAGGCGATCTACCGCGAGGCCGACCGGCTCGGCCTCGACATCGCGCGCCGCAGGGTCCCGCGCGGCTGAGCTGCTGATCCACGCCGCCACCGGGAGCCCCGGCGATGCCGAGGGCTCCCGTCGCGTCCTGCTGCGCGGTCGCACCCGCGCGCCGCAGCGCGACGTCTCAGTCGTAAAACCCGAGCGACGTGTGGCTGACGATCGATCCCTCCTCGGGATCGACGCACTGCTCGTAGTGGAGCATCTCTCCGCGCGACGACCGCGGGAGCGTCCGGAGCAAGGTGTAGATCGGGCCGAGCCCGCAGACGCGGCGGGTGCCGAGGTCCTGCGCGACGTCGGCGAAGAAGCCGGGCGGGTCGATCGACGTCGCGCGATCGATCGAGGCGCGATCGCGCTCGCGCAGCGCGCGCCGCTGGCGCTCGTCGAGCGGCGCGGGATCGCCGAAGCGCGGGCCGACGTGGGCGAGATCGGCCCCGGCGATCACGAGGACGCGGTCGCGGCGCTTCTCCAGCGCCTCGCCGAGCGCCCTCAGGAACGACTCGGCGCCGTCGTCCTGCGCGGGGTCGCGGCGCCGCGCCTGGCAGTCGGAGAGGCCGCAGAGGATGGGGACGATCGTCGCCGGGCGGTCGCCGAGGAGGTGCCGGACGAACACCGCCTGGAACTCGATCGAGTGCTCGTTCTTGTGCAGGTATTGCTCCTCCCGCACGTCGAAGCGGCTCCCGGCCGCGAGCTCCGCGATCATCTCGCGATCCGGGTCGAGCGGGCCGAGCGGCGTCGCGAAGGTCTTCTCGCAGACGGAGAACGGGCCGCGCATCGCGGCGTGCGACGTCCCGAGCAGCACGAAGGTGTCGACCTTCTCCAGCCCCGGCGCCGCCAGCGCCTGCTCCAGCGCGGCGTAGGCGTGCCCGTAGCCGACGGCCGCGCGCCAGAGATCCATGTGCGGCGCGCAGAGCCCGATCATGCGCCGCGCCGCGGCGCCGTCGCGCGACGCGCCGACCTGCGGCCGCGCCACCGCCAGGCACTGGCGCTCGATGAACTCCGCGAGCTTGAGCCGGTCGCCGTGGTACGCGCCGCCCGCGTGGGCCGCGATCCGGATCGGCGCCGCGTCGAACGATCCGACGACGCTCCGCCGGCGCGCGTGGAACCGCGGGCTGTCGAGCATCCAGGCGCGCTCCAGCTCGTCGGCCAGCTGCGCCACGTGGGCGGCGTCCACGCGGTGGCCCGTCGAGCGGGAGACGTCGCGCGCGATCTCGTCCACCGTGCGCCTGCCGTCGAAGCGCGCGAGCACCGCCGAGCTCTCGGCCGGCACGATCACGGCCGACGGCGCGATGCCCTCGGTGTCGCGCAACATCAACGCGCGGCCGCGGCGCTCATCCTGGACAATGACGACTTCTAGAGATCGAAGCTTCGGTCGCAGAAACGACATCTGGCACGAGAATAGCGCGTGCGCGCTCGTTGCGTAGCTTGGCAGCCCGCGTGGGGGCTGCCACAGTGCGGCCGCACGCCGATGCTCGCCGTCCGCAGGGGCCGCTCGCTCCAGAACGGACCGGCCCGGCAGCCTTCCCTTCCCTGCCCATGCGCCGGACCTCGACCTCCGACCCACGTCGCCTCGAAGCCGACCTGCTCGCCGAGCTCTCGGCCGTGTACCGGGAGGCCGAAGAAATCTTCCACGGCTGGAGCTGCCAGGCCTCGACCGAGTGCTGCCGGTTCGGCGTCACGGGGCGGGAGCCTTATGTCACGTCCATCGAGCTCGCCGCGGTGCGGCGCGCCATCGCGGCCCGCGGCGGCCCCCGCGCGCTCCAGGGGATCGTGCGCGCCGACGGGGGGCCCGCGGCGCCCGATGCTCAGGCGAAGGTCGACGGAAGCGCGGGCCGGCGGCGCGCGCTCCCGAACGTGGCCGAGCGGCGGTGCCCGATGCTCACCGACGCGGGCCGCTGCGCGATCTACGCCGCGAGGCCCCTCGGGTGCCGCACCTTCTACTGCGATCGCGCCTCCGCCGGAGCCCCGGTGCGCCACCACGACGTGACCCGGCTCGTCCGCAAGGTGCAGGAGGTCGCGGCGCGCCACGAGCCCGGCGGCGACCTCGGACGTCCGCTCACCCGCGCGCTGGCCGATGACGGCGCCGGCGTCGGCGGTGGGCCGTCCCGATCGAGCGGCGCGCGCCGCGCGCGGTGATCGCGCCCGCCGCGCGCGACGCTGGACGCGCCCGCAGCCTGCGCGCTCGCCGCGCCGCCGGCTCAGGTCCGCTCGACCGCCATCACGCCGGGGATCCGCTGCAAGCGCCGGATGACGCTCTTCAGCTGCGCGAGGTCCGAGCAGAGGAACGTGAACGTGTTCATCGCCCGCCCGTCGTCGCCCGCCCGGCAGGTCGCCTCGCTGATGTTGATCCCCTGCTCGTGGAACGTATGGCCGACCGTCGCGAGGATGCCCGGCCGGTTCGCGGTCATCACCTTGATCTGCACCGGGCGGTTGATCTTCGCGCGCGCGTCCCACGAGATCTCCACGCGGCGCTCGGGATCCGTGTCGAACGCCTTGGCGCAGTTGCGGCGGTGGACCGTGATGCCGCGGCCGCGCGTGATGAACCCGACGATCTCGTCGCCGGGCAGCGGGTTACAGCACTTCGTGTAGCGCACGAGCACGTCGTCGATGCCGTTCAGCCGGATGCCATGGCTGTCGCGCCCCGTGACCTTGCGGACGAGCGACTCGATCCGCCCCTCCTTGATCGACTCCGGCGGTGTCGTCGGGGTGCCCTGCTCGTTCTCCTTGGGGGTGGGCGAGAGGAACTCGCAGACCGCCCGCACGCTCACCTTGCCGTAGCCGACCGAGATGAACAGCTCGTCGGCCGAGGCGACGCCGAAGCGCTCCATCACCTTGCGCAGCTCGGCCTCGTTCTTCGTGAGGCGGCTCAGGCTCATGCTCCGCTGGTGCATCTCCTTCTCGAGCAGCTCACGGCCCAGCTTGAGCGACTTCTCCCGCTGCTCGGTCCTGAGGAAATTGCGGATCTTCGAGCGCGCGCGGCTGGTCGAGACGTAATCGAGCCAGTCCTTCGACGGGTGCTGGCTCGGGTTGGTCATCACCTCGACCACGTCGCCGTTCCGGAGCTTCGAGCGGAGCGGCACGATGGCGCCGTTGACCCGCGCGCCCGAGCAGTGCTCGCCCACCTTCGTGTGGATCGCGTACGCGAAGTCGATCGGCGTCGAGCCGCGCGGGAAGACGCGGACGTCGCCCTTCGGCGTGAAGACGTACACCTCGTCCTGGAACAGGTCGACCTTGACGCTCTCCAGGAACTCGGCCGGGTCCTTGAGCTCCTTCTGGAACTCCATCAGCTGGCGGAGCCAGCCGAACCGCGCGGCGTCCTTCGGATCGACGCCGCCGGAGTTCTTCTCCTTGTACTTCCAGTGGGCCGCGATGCCCTGCTCGGCCACGCGGTGCATCTCGTGGGTGCGGATCTGGATCTCGATCCGCTCGCGCCCGGGGCCGATGACCGTCGTGTGCAGCGACTGGTACATGTTCGGCTTGGGCAGCGCGACGTAATCCTTGAAGCGGCCGGGGACCGGGGTCCACTGCGAGTGGATGACGCCGAGCGTCGCGTAACAGTCCGCGACCGACTCGACGAGCACGCGGAACGCGATGACGTCATAGACCTGGTCGAAGTCGCACTGCTGCGCCTGCATCTTGCGCCAGATCGAGTAGAGGTGCTTCGCGCGGCCGGTCACGTCGACCGCGAAGCCCTGCTCGGCGAGCTTGGCCGACAGCACCTTCGAGACCTCGTGAATGTACTTGTCGCGCTCCTTCGCGGTCGTCTTGACCTTCTGCGAGAGGTCCGCCCAGGCCTCCGGCTCGATGTACCGGAACGACAGGTCCTCGAGCTCGCTCTTGAACCGGGCGATGCCGAGGCGGTTCGCGAGCGGGGCGTAGATCTCCATCGTCTCCCGGGAGATCCGGTCCTGCGCCTCGGGCTTCATGAACTCGAGCGTCCGCATGTTGTCGAGGCGGTCGCACAGCTTCACGAGCAGCACGCGGATGTCGCGCGCCATCGCCACCAGCATCTTGCGGAAGTTCTCCGCTTGCCGGTCCTCCTTGGAGGCGAAGTTGATCTTCGAGAGCTTCGTCACGCCGTCGACGAGGAACGCCACCTCCTCGCCGAAGCTGCTCTCGATGTCGGTGGTCGTCGCGAGGGTGTCCTCCACGACGTCGTGCAGGAGCCCGGCGCAGACGCTCGCCGTGTCCAGCTTGAGCTCGGTGATGATCGCGGCGACGCTCGCCGGGTGGGAGAAATAGGGGTCGCCGCTCTTGCGGGTCTGCCCTCGGTGCGCGTCCGCGCTGTAGGCGTAGGCCCGGGCGATGAGATCGACGTCGGCAGCCGGTTGGTAGGTTCGGACGCGATCGACAAGCTCCGTCAACGTCAGCATGAAGAGTTCGGCGGGCGCGACGCGCCCCCTCCCTTTTGCACGCTAACACCGCAATTTAGACCCCGCAATTGTGTCACCATGCGCGTGTCCGGCGCCGGGTAAGCGCGCCGGACACGCGCGCGGCGCCCGTCCGTTGAGCTCCGTTCGGCCCTCATCCCTTCCACCCTGGTCCATGGAATTCATGGAGCCGATCACCACCTACGTCCACTTCCCCTGGTGCCTGAAGAAGTGTCCCTACTGCGACTTCGTCTCGTTCGCGAAAGCGCGGGAAGCGATCGACCACCGCGGCTACGCTGACGCGGTACTGGCCGAGCTCCGCAAGCGCGCGGACGCGCTGGGCGAGCGCGAGCTCCGGAGCGTCTTCTTCGGCGGCGGGACGCCGTCCCTGTGGGAGCCGGAGGAGATCGGCAGGGTGCTCTCCGCGATCACCGCGGCCGCCGGCCGGCTCGCGCCCGATCTCGAGGTGACCGTCGAATGCAACCCGACCTCGCTGGACGAGCAGCGGGCACGCGCGCTCCGAGCGGTCGGGGTGAACCGGCTCAGCATCGGAGTCCAGGGGCTCGACGCCGAGCGCCTCCGGTTCCTCGGGCGGCTGCACGACCCGGACGGCGGCCTCGGCGCGCTCTCGGCGGCGCTCCGGTCCGGGATGCCGCGCGTGAGCGGCGATCTCATCTATGGTGTCGCGGTGGGGACCGCCGAGGCGGCGCGGGAGCAGCGCCCCGAGCACGCCGCCGCCGAGGCGCGCGCGGTGGCCTCGACCGGCGTGACGCACATCTCGGCGTACAGCCTCACGATCGAGTCCGGCACCTCGTTCGGCGAGCTCGCGCGCCGGGGTCGCCTGCCGCTCGCTGCAGACGAGGGCGTGGCGGACACGTTCTTTGCGATCGACGAGGCGCTCGAGGCGGAAGGGCTCGCCCACTACGAGATCTCGAATTACGCGAGGCCGGGGCACGAGGCGCGGCATAACCTCGGGTACTGGCGAGGCATCGATTACGTCGGGCTCGGATGCGCCGCCTTCGGGACGGTGTCGCGCCCCGATCCGCGCTGGGGCCTGCGATCGGCCGGCGCGGGAGACCGCGGCGCGGCGCCCGGCGAGGCGTTCGCGGTCCGGTACCGCAACCTCGCGAGCCCGGAGCGGTACATGGCCGCCATGGCCGAGGCGGGCGAGGTGATCCCGGTGGAGAGCGACGAGCGGCTCGACCCCGAGACCCGGCTGTCGGAGCGCATCATGCTCGGGCTCAGGCTGCGCGACGGGTTCGATCTCGAAGCAGCAGCGGCCGCGCTCGGGGTCCCGGCGTGGAGCCCCGCACGGCAGAAGGCCGCGGAGCGGCTCGAGCGCGCCGGCCGCCTCACGATCGACGGCGGGCGGCTCGCCGTCCCGAAGGCGGCGTGGGTCTTCGCGGACGGCATCGCGGCCGACCTGTTCTGAAGCGGCGCAGCGGCCGCGCGCGGCCCGGGCGCCGCGGTGGCGGCGGCGGGAGATCCGCGCCGCGCCCTCTCACGGGAGGCGCAACGTCGCGCGCACGACGCTCGGCCCCGGACCGGACGGCGCCGCCGCGAGCAGGCGCCCCTCGGCGTCGAGGATGCGCGAGCCCCCCTGGCCCGCGAGCGCCGGCCTGGACGGGCCCCAGTTCGCGTTCACGATCGCGACGTGATGTCGCCGGGCGAGCGCCGGGAGCAGCTCGGCGCGCGCGTCCCCCTCCCCGGGCGGATCGACCCAGGCCGTCGGAAAGAGCAGGAGGTCGGCGTCGTCGAGCGCGTCGCCCGCGTCCTCGGAGAGGAAGTGCACGTCGAAGCAGATCGCGGTGGTCACTCGCAGGCCGAGCAGGTCGAGGACCGGGGTCCCGAGATCGCCCGGAGCCGCCCAGCGCTCCGGGAACCACGGGTGGCGCTTGCGGTAGTGGCCGACGCGGCGCCCGTCGCGATCGAAGACGAGCAGGCTGTTGTAGAAGCGACCGCGGCCCTCCTCGACGAGCGGCCCCGCCAGCGCGACCGCGTGCCTGCGCGCGAGCTCGGCGAGGCCGCGCGCGGACTCGCCGTCGAGCGGCTCCGCGAAGCGGCGCAGATCGGCGGCGCCCCGGGGCGAGACGTAGCCCGTGAGGATGAGCTCGGGCAGCAGCACGAGCTCCGCGCCCGAGAGCGCCGGTGAGCCGAGCAGGCGACCGATCTCCGCGAAGACGGCCGGCGGGTCGCCGAAGCGCTGCGGCAGCTCGAGCGCAACCACATCGAGGGCGCGAGCGACCATCGGCTGCCCTAGCGGCCGCGCGCCGCGGCCAGGAGCCCGCGCGGCGCGATGGCGATGCGGTGAGGCGCGGGTCGCGCTGGGTCAGGCGCGGGTCGCGCTGGACGGAGCCCCTCGGCGGCCACCGGGCGTCCTCGGCTCAGCGGAGGTTCCGGGCCGCATGGAGCTGGTGCAGGCTCACGGCCAGGTCGACCTGGCGGCGCAGGTCCGAGGCGATCCACGGCTTGGTGATGATCCGGAACGTCGCGCTCTCCCGGGAGATCTTCTGGATCTGCTCCACGTCGGTCGGCGCACACACGAGCACCGGCACGTAGCTGAGCCCCTGCCGCCGCAGCTCGCGCAGCAGCGCGAGCCCGCTGAAATGAGGCATCCGGTAGTCCGCGACGACCACGGACGGCGGCTCCTTCACCGCGGCGGCGAGCGCGCGGCGCGGATCGCCGAAGGTGCGGACCTGGTAGCCGGAGCGGAGCGCCCGCTCCATGAGGTCCAGGTTGCTCTCCTCATCGTCGACGGCGTAGAGGAGCGTCCCTTGGCCCCGACCACTCGAAGGTGGCGGCATGCTGCCGGAATGCGGGGCATTGCCCATCGAGCGCGAGGGTATCAGACCTCGTTCTTCCGCACCACGCGCTCAAGCCGAAGTAATCCCGGTCGCCTGCCGGGGCGGCCCGGCGCACACGGAGCTCACCGCGCGCATGGCAGGGGCGGGCATCTCACGCGGCCAGACCGGCCGGACGCTGCCCTCGAGGTCGCTGCGGTTCAGGTGCGACCGCGAGCGCTCAACCTGGGCCGGCGGCGGTGTTCGCGATCCCCTCCGGCCGCGTTCGGCGGTAAGAGATCAGGAGATGCCCGCTCGCGATGGATTGCTCGAGGTCGGGGCGCTCGTGGACGGCCGTTACCAGGTGCTCGGACACCTGGGCAGCGGCGGTCACAGCGTCGTCTACGAGGCGCGCCAGATCGTGACCACCCAGCGCGTGGCGCTCAAGCTGCTGCGGCCCGAGACGCTGCGTCGCGCGCGTGAAAGCGGATCGCAAGAGGCGCGCTTCGAGCGGGAGATGCAGGTCATCGCCCAGCTGAGCCACCCGCACATCGTGCGGCTGCTCGACGCCGGGCGCCTGCCCGATGGCGAGCTCTACCTGGCGCTGGAGTTCGTCGACGGCGAGACGCTGACCGCGCGCTGCCAGCGCACGCGGGGCATCGAGCCGAACGAGGCGAAGCGGCTGATGCTGCAGGTGCTCGACGCGGTCGGCTTCGCCCACGAGCGCGGCGTCGTGCACCGGGACCTGAAGCCGCACAACGTCATGGTCGCCGGCTCCGGGCGGCGGACGCACGCCAAGGTCTTGGATTTCGGCATCGCCGCGCTCATCGGCGAGGCGCGCGCCGCTGACTACCGGGCGCTGACGCCCACCGGGGAGTTCAACGGGACGCCGGCCTACATGGCCCCGGAGCAGCTCGTGCAGTCGACCCCGACGGCCGCGGCGGACATCTACGCGTGGGGGCTCACCTTCCTCGAGTGCCTGATCGGCGCGCCCGTGATGCACGAGGCGACCGTCGCGGAGGTCATCTTCCGGCAGCTGAGCCCCGAGCCGGTGCCGATCCCCCGCGCCCTCCGCGGGCACCCCCTGGGCGCGCTGCTGGAGCGGGCGACCGCCAAGTCGCCGGCGCACCGCTTCCGGTCCGCGCGCGACGCCTACGAGCTGCTGGAGGCGTGCGACGTGACGGACATCCCGTGGCCGCTGCCCAGCGACGCAGGCCGCGGCGCCACCGGTCAGGGGCGCGCCGGCGCGCTGGAGCAGGGCGCCATCGCGACGCGCGCGGCGTACGAGGACGCCAACCAGGAGACGCAGCACGTGCCCTCCGTCATCGTGCAGGCGCACAGCGCGCCGCCGAAGAGCCTCGAGCAGCAGCGGCACGACGAGCGGCTGGCCGCGGCGCCGACGCTCGCCATGGCGGGCCGCATGCTCGCGCCCGGCGGAGAGCCGGCGCGGCCGATCCGCAGCGCGGCGCTCCCGCCCGGCGCCACCATCCCGCGCGGCTCGCAGCCGCCGCCGCCCCTGAACGCGACGTCGCGCCCGAGCTACCCGCCCGGGATGCGCCACACGACCGGCACCGGCCGCGGCGAGCGCCGCCAGCTCACCGTCCTGGTCTGCGGGCTCGCCAGCGCCGAGCGCATCGCGGACACGGTCGACAGCGAGGCGTTCCACGAGCTCGTCCAGATGTACCAGGCGGCGTGCGCCCAGGTGATCGGCGCGCAGGAGGGGGTCTTCCTCCGCTCCCCCGGCGAGGAGACGATCGCGTACTTCGGGCACCCGGTGGCGCGAGAGGACGACGCGATCCGCGCCGTGCAGGCGGCGCTCGACCTGGTCGAGCACATGGCCGGCCTGAACGCGCGCGAGCTCACCTCCGTGCCGCTGGCCGTGCAGGTCGGCGTGCACACCGGGATCGTCGTCGTCGCGGACAGCGACGCCGCGCCGTCGCTCGCCGGTCCGACGCTGAACGCCGCGACCCAGCTGAAGGCGCACGCCGAGCCGGGGACGGTGCTCGTCAGCCGCGCCACGCAGAAGCTGATCGAGGGCTACTACCACGTGGACGCGCTCGGCGAGATCAGCCCGAAGGGCGCGCGCCAGCCGATCGAGGTCTTCGCGGTTCACGGGCGCACGACGGCGCGGGACCGGCTGGACGCGAGGATGCATCAGGGGCTCACCCCGCTCGTCGGTCGGGAAGACGAGCTCGATCAGCTCGCGGCCCGGTGGTCGCGGGCCGCGGGCGGCGCCGGCCAGGTGGTGCTGATGACGGGCGAGGCCGGCATCGGCAAGTCGAGGAGCGTGCGCGCCTTCCGCGACCGGCTGGCCGGGACGCCGCACCTGTGGCTCGAGGCGCGGTGCTCGCCGCAGCTCCAGAACAGCGCGTTCTATCCGGTCATCGAGCTGCTCAACGCGCTGCTCACGGGCGACCGCGAGCGCGCGAGCACGCTGAGCGGCGCGGCGCCGTCGAGCAGCGCCGCGCCGTCGAGCAGCGTCGCGCCGCCGAGCGGCGCCACCCCGGACGGGGGCGGCGACAGGCTCGCGCGGCTGGAGCGGCTGCTCGCCGACGTGGAGGCAGGGCCGCTCGCCGCGCCGCTGCTCGCCTCGCTGCTGTCCATCCCGGTCGAGGGGCGCCACGCGATGCCGGCGCTCACCCCGCAGCGCCAGCGGCAGGAGACGATCGCGTCGCTGCTGCAGCTCTTCCTCGGGCTCGCCGACCGGCAGCCGCTCGTGCTCACGGCCGAGGACCTGCACTGGGCCGACCCGTCCACCCTGGAGCTGCTCGGCCGGCTCATCGAGGAGGGGAGGCCGTCGCCGCTCCTCTTGCTCCTGACCGCGCGACCCACGTTCACGCCGCCGTGGCCGATGCGATCCCACTTCGCGCAGATCCACCTCGCGCCCCTCGGCGCCGACCGGATGGCGTCGCTCGTCCAGCAGCTCGCCGGCGCCTTCGCCGCGGGCGGCGCGCCCTCCGTGCCGGCCTCGCTGCCGCGCGAGATGGTGCAGATGCTCGCGGAGCGCAGCGACGGCGTCCCGCTGTTCGCGGAGGAGCTCACGCGCATGGTGCTCGAGTCGGCCGCCGCGAAGGCGGCCGCGGGGGAGCTGCCCGGATCGCCGAGCTCCTGGCTCGGGTGGATCGGCGCGCTCGAGATCCCGACCACCCTGCAGCACTCGCTCATGTCGCGCCTCGACCGCCTCGGTCCGGCCAAGGAGGTCGCCCAGCTCGGCGCGGTGTTCGGGCGCTCGTTCGGGTACGAGGCGCTCGAGCTCTGCGCGGGCGGCGCCGGCGCGGAGCCGCTGCTCGCGGCCTCGAGCCCCGAGGCGCTGCGGGAGGCGCTCGCGCAGCTCGTCGACGCCGAGCTGCTCTTCCAGCGGGCGCGCCCGCCGCGCGCCACGTACACGTTCAAGCACGCGCTGGTGCAGGACGCGGCCTACCAGTCGCTGCTCCGCAGCACGCGGCAGGTGTACCACGCGCGCATCGCCGCCGTCCTCGCCGAGCGCTTCCCCGAGACGCCGCCCGAGCTGCTCGCGCGGCACTACACCGAGGCCGCGCTGATCGGCCCCGCCGTCGCGGCCTGGCAGCGCGCGGGCGAGGCCGCGCTCGTGTCCTCCGCGCACGCCGAGGCGATCAGCCACCTCCGCCGCGGGCTCGAGCTCCTGAAGCAGCTGCCGGAGTCGAAGGAGCGGACGCGCGACGAGATCACGCTGCAGACGACGCTCGGCGTGCCGCTGATGATCACGCGGGGCTACGCCGCGCCGGAGGTCGAGGCGGCGTACGCGCGCGCGCACGCGCTCTGCGGCGAGGCGGGGGCGTCGCCGCAGCTCTTCCCGGCGCTGTGGGGGCTCTGGATCTTCTTCCACGTCCGCGGCGACTACGCGCTCGCGGAGCAGCACGGCGAGCAGCTGCTCGCGCTCGCCGAGAGCACGGGCGACGCCGGCATCTCGCTGGGCGCGCACCAGGCGCTCGGCGCGACCCGCTTCCTCCGGGGGCGCCTCCGCGAGGCCCGGGAGCACTTCAACAAGGTGCTCTCGATCTACGATCCCGCGCGCCACCTGCCGCTCGCCTTCCTCTTCGGCCACGACGCCGCCGCGTTCTCGCTCTCCCACCTCGCCTGGATCGCCTTCCACCTCGGTGAGCCGGAGCGGGCGACGGCGTCGATCGACGAGGCGCTCGCCCTCTGCGAGGAGCTCAACCAGCCCGTGAGCCGCGGCTTCGTCGAGCACTTCGCCGCCGTGCTCTGCTGCCTGCTCGGCGATCCCGCGGGCGCGGAGGCGCACGCGCTCGAGCTCAGCAAGCTCTCCGAGGAGGTGGGTATGCCCCACTGGGGGGCGCTCAGCCAGATCGACTTCGGCTGGGCCATGGCGACGCGCGCCGCCCAGGGGGCGGCCGGCGAGGCGGCGCGGGCGCGTTACGCGGAGGGCGCCGCGCGCATCCGCGGCGGGCTGGCGATGCTGATCGGCGTCGGCAGCCGCGTGTCGCTGACGTACTGGCGGTCGGCGCTCATCGAGGCGGAGCTCGGCGCGGGCAACGTCGGCGAGGCCAGCGCGCTGCTCGCCGACACGCTGGCGTTCGTCGAGAAGAGCGACGAGCGCTACTTCGAGCCCGAGCTCTACCGGATCGAGGGCGAGATCGCCCTCGCGCGCGGGGCGCCGTCCCCCGCCGAGGCGCGGGCACAGGCGGAAGCGGCGTTCCGGAAGGGGCGCGAGATCGCCGAGCGCCAGGGCGCGCTCGGCCTCATGGCGCAGCTCGCGGAGCGCCGCGGGGCGCGCGCGAGCTCGGCGGCCGACGCGCTGGACGCGCTGGACGAGAAGGAGCAGCGCGCGTAGCAACGCGGCGTGCGGCCCACGAGGCCGCCAGCGCACGCGCACCGCGTGGCGTCAGAGCTTCAGAGCTCGCGCACCGCGCGGCGTCAGAGCTCGCCGTGGTGCGGCTTCGGTATCCGCCAGGCCACGATCTCGGCGTGCTGCTCGCCGCTGAAGGGCCGCTCCAGGAGGCGCGGGCAGCACTGCCGCGAGCGGAACAGCTCGAGGATATAGCTCATGCGATCGTTCAGGGACGTCCAGTCCTTGGCGCCGCTGCCCTTCGTCGTCTGATCATGGGCGTCGTACGTGCGGAGGAGCTCGTAGAGGTCGCTGTCCTCGATGGTCGCGAGCTCCGTGCAGTGCAGCGGCGAGCCGGGAGGCGGCGGCAGATCGGCGCCGAGCGCGAGGACCTCGTCGGGCAGGCCCATGGTCATCATCTCCTTGGTCGCCACCGAGCACCACAGCGCCTGCAGCTTCTCGAGTTTGTCGGCGACCATCGACCGCAGCGCCTCGGGCAGGCGCCGCCCGGGCGTGCCGAGCGCGGCGCGCATGCAGCGGACGGGCGCCTCGATCGCCCGCGCGATGTACGGCTGCAGGCGCACCTGCTCGTGCAGCCCGACGCGCGCGTTGGCGAGGAGGATGAGCTCCGCCTTCTTGTCCGGATCGTCCGTGAGCAGCGCCGCGTGGTAATGCATCATGGCGCTGCGCAGCAGCCCCTGGCCCCCCGTCGGCGACGGCCCCGGCTGGAGGCCTTCGATCAGCGCGGCGAGCCGCGCGTCGTCCGGCTTCGGGCAGTCGCGGTAGAGCTCGATCATGCGCGCGAACAGCGGCCCGAGCTCCTGGAACACCTTCAGGTTGCCGACGGCGATGTCGAGGCTCAGCTCGAGCAGGATCCGCTCCGGGATGTCCATGAGCCCGAGGCCGTAACCCCACCAGGGCTTGATCATCGCGAAGCCGCTGGCGCGCGGGGGGAGATCGGCCTCGTCCTCCTCCGAGAGGATCAGCCGCCGGAGCGTCGCCGGCACCTCCTCGTTGCGGATGAACCGCCCCGCCGTCTTCGACGCCCACGTGGCGAAGGTGCACCAGTGGGCGTTGCGCCCGCCGAGCAGCTTCACGAGCTCCGCGGAGAGGTCGTGATAGCACTGGGTGATAAGCAGGTTGCGCAGCTCCGGCTGATCGTTCAGCGCGATGATGTCGCGCACCCGGTGGATCAGCGAGGGCGCCCCGGAGCTGTCCAGCTGCGCCGGGGCGGCGGCCCACGCCGGGGCCCTCACCCCGCGCTCGGCGCCGGCGCCGCGCGCCACGAGAGGCACCGGCGTCGCTCCCTCTGCCGGCAATGACAGGGCAGGTCGATAGACGCTGTCCTGGAGATGTGCGGCGCCCTCGCCCCCTGGCGCCGCAGACATCAACGCCTTTGCAACTCCTGTCATTCTGCCTTGGTATCTCCAACTGCTGCCAGCTGTCCATACCTGTCCATAAGTCCATGCTCGAAAAACAGGCGGGCACGTCGGAGCGCTGAACACTCGCGTTCCAGATCGTGCTCGTCCGGACGAGATCCGGGCGTGAGGGCGGAGGCCGTGCTAAGGGGCGGGCGTCGCGGCGCGCACGTCCGCCGCGGCGCCGCCGACGCGCGGCCAGGTCGTGACGCTCACCCGGTGCTCGCGGCCGAAGGTCCGCGCGACCACGGCGCGCACGTCGGCCGGCTCGACCTCCTCGAGCGCGCGCAGCAGGCGCGGCAAGCCGCCCGGGTCGAGCGCGGCGCGCAGCCGCAGTTCCGTGACCGGCCGAGGGACCGCTGGCGGCGCCCCGACGGCGGAGCGCCGCGCGAGCTCCCGCTCGAGATCGAGCTTGAGCAGCGCTTTGGCGAGGGCCAGCTCCTTCCAGGTCGGCCCGGACGTCGCGAGCGACGCGAGCTCGGCGTCGAGGCGCTGCTCGACCTCGGCGACGTCGCGCGCTGGAGCGGGGGTGAGCTCCACCGCCGCCACGCTCGCCCGCGCGCCGAGCGAGAGCCGGCCCGTCACCTCGGACGCGATCTGCCCCTCGGCGACGAGGGCCTTGGCGAGCCGCGCGACGCGGGGGCCGGTGAGGATCTCCATGGCGATCCGGAGCGCCGCCTCGTCGGCGCCGCCCTCCGGGGGCGCGATCCAGCCGTAGAGCAGGCGCGGCGCCGGCACCGCGTCCTCGACGACGAGCCGCTCCTCGCGCGGGTGTGGCCCGACCGGGCGCTCCGGCTCCGCGGCGACGCGCTGGAGGGAGCGCGCGAGCGCCTGCTCGACCGCCGCGCGGGAGACGTCGCCCGAGAGCGCGATGGTCGCCTGCGCCGCGGCGCGCTCGCGCCGGAGCGACTCGGTGAGCAGGAGCTCGCTGGCCGCGCTCGCGTCGTCGCGCGCGCCGATCAAGGTGCCCTCGAGCGGGTGGCCGGCCGGGAACAGCGCCTCGCCGAGCGCGATCCACGACGGGCCGTAGGGCGTCCGCTCGAGCGCGCGGCGCGAGGCCGCGCTGGCCTGCCTCCGGAGCTCGGCGAGGCGCGCCGCGCTCGCCTCGCCGAGCAGCAGCCTGAGCCGCGCCGCGATGAGGTCGACGCCGACGTCGAGGTCGCGCGGAGGGACCGCGATCGCGACGCGGGCCTCGCTGGCGAGCGCGAGCGCCCCACCCCGGGCCTCGCCCGCGGGCTGCTCCGGGACCGCGAGGGCCGCGCTGATCGACACGAGCGGCGCGGCGGGGTCCTCCCGGAGGTCGACCGCGACGCCGCTCGGGAGCCGGAAGCGCTGCACCTGCTCCCGGCCGAGCTCCGCGAGGAAGCCGAGCTGCTTCTCGATCGCCGCCTCGCGGCCCTTGAGGGCCCCGGCGCCGCCCGCGCCTGCGGGCACGTCGAAGGACGACGCCGGGACGATGCGGCCGCTGACGAGGCCGAGCGGGTCGTCCGCGAACGCAGGGCGCCAGCCGACGCCGCTCGCGATCATCACGACCGGAAGCTTCGCCTCCAGCGCTTCCGAGTTGCCGAGGAGCGGCATCGGCGCGGGCGCCTGGCCGGGAGGGGTGAAGAGCGGGAGGCGGTTTCTGCCGAGCGACGCGGGGCGGGGCGGCAGCGGGGCGCCGCCCAGCGCGAGCGCGCTGCCCGCGCCGTCCGGGTCGAGCGCGCCGCCCGCCGCGCGCGGCGCGGCCGAGACGCCGTCGCCCTCGTCCTCGCCGAGCTCCTCGTGATCGAGGTAGGCGGGGAACAGGGCGAGGGCGCGCGCGACGCGATCCGCCGGCAGCGAGATGAGGTGGTCGCTGCGGCCCGGCGGGACGCGCTCGCGCAGGAGCTCGGGGTTGTGCTCGCGCAGCACGGCGGTCGAGATGCCGGCCGCGCGCGCGATGGTCGAGAGCCGCGTCCCCGGCGGGACCGCGACCTCGCCGAGGTCGAGCGCGGGGAGCGGCGCGACGTCGGGCAGATCCAGCCCGAAGCGCGCGCGGTTCGCCGCGACGAGCGCGAACGCGACGATCTGCGGCACGTAGTCCGCGGTCTCGCCCGGGATGGCGCCGGCCTGCGCCAGCTCGGCGTGCCCGATCGGCCCGCGGGCCTCCGGATCGCGCGCCGCCGCGGCGCGCGACAGCGCGCGCAGGACGCCCTCGTGGCCGAGGTTGTACGCCGCGAGCGCGAGGTCCCAGCGGCCGAAGCGCTCGTAGAGGTCGCGCAGGTGCGCGGCCGCGGCGTGCGTGGCGCGCGCGATGCTCATGCGCGCGTCGATCCACTCGGACTGCTCCAGCCCGTAGGCCGCGCCCGTGCTCGGCATGAACTGCCAGAGCCCCGCCGCCCCCGCCGGCGACACCGCCCGCGGATCGAAGCCGCTCTCCACCGCCGCGACCCACAGGAGATCCTCGGGCAGGCCCGCCTCGCGCAGCGAGCGCTCGACGATCTCGCGGTACGCGCCGGCGCGCCGGAAGCGCCGCAGGAACACGGCCCGCCCTTCCTCCGACTGGGCGAAGAAGCGGACGAACCGCATCGTGCGCCGGGTGAGGGGCACGTCGAGGTCCGGCATCCTCAGGGTGGCCAGCGCCGCCCCCCCGGGATCGTCGAGATCCTCGTCCGCCGCCGGCTCGAACTCGCGCACGTGGAGCGGCGCGAGCGCGCGCGGCGCTTCGACCGGAGGCAGCTGGCAGGCGCCCGGCGCGGGGACGTCGGCCGGCGCGCGGTCGAGGAGGCCGGGATCGCGGAAGGCGCGGTACGCCGCCGAGAAGGAGGCGCGCAGCGAAGGCGCTCGGCCGGCGGCGGCGCAAGCACAGACCAGCGCGCCGAGCCCGATCCATGGAGCGGCTCGCCGTGCCCAGCTCATCAGCGTCGATCTTTCTCCGAAATCGGCGCGCGGCGCTACGGCAAAGCGCGGCGGCGACGGCCGCGGCGACAGCGGCGGCCGGGTGTGAGCCGCTCGCCTTCCCTCCCCCTACCCTTCCCCTTCCCCTCCCCTTCCCCTCCCCTCGCCCACGAGCTCCCAGCGAGGCGCCGGGCCGGTCGAGGCCCCCGCCCCGGCGCGTCCGCCGAAAGGGGCGCGCGCCCGGAGAACCTCGCCCCGGCGCGTCCGCCGCGCGGAGGACCGCGCCCCGTGCGGCCAGCCCTGGCGGCCTGCGTCCGGGCGAGCTAGCAAGCTTCGGCGATGCGCTCCTCTCAAGCCGCACCCCCGTCAGAGAAGAGCTCCCGGCTAGGCGAGGTGCTCGACTTCATGAAGCTCCTGTGGGCCGTCGATCACGGCCTGCAGTCGACGTCGAAGCGCATGGAGGCGAAGATGGGCGTGACGGGGCCGCAGCGGCTCGTCATCCGCATCGTCGGGCGCTACCCCGGGATCTCCGCCGGGCAGCTCGCCGAGATCATGCAGCTGCACCCGAGCACCTTGACGGGTGTCCTCAAGCGGCTTCAGGAGCGCGGCATCATCGAGCGCCGGATGGATCCGAACGACGGCCGCCGCGCGCTGCTCGGCCTCACCGCGCGCGGGCGCGAGCTCGACAGCCTCCGCACCGGGACGGTCGAAGCGGCGGTGCGACAGGCCTTGAAGGCGGTGCCCCGGCGCAAGCTCGAGGCCGCGCAGGATGTGCTCGCGGCGGTCGCCGAGGCGCTGCAGCCGCAGCAGGCCGACGAGTAGCGACGTCGGAACCGCGCGCGCGGCGCGCGTTCCAGCGAGGGCGCCGCCGCTCGGCGCGCGCCTGACCCGCGCGCTCGTGAGCGGCGGCGCCGCGCGCGATGAGCGATCGGCGCGGCGCTGCGCCCGCGACCGGCGGACCCAGCGGACATCGAACGGGGGAGCAGCGGTCGTCCCGCACGGCGCCCCACGTCCCGCCGTCCCGGCGCGGAGGGAGCCGCCGCGTCGGACCCGACCGCCGGGCCTCGGGCGCGGCCTCGCACGGCGCGCGCCGCGCCCCGGCCCTCTCACACCATACACGGGGGAACAATGCGGTACTGGACAGTCGGCTCGATCGGCGCGGCGCTCATCGCCGCGATCGCCGCCGCGTGGGGCTGCGGCTCCGGCGGAGGAGGCAGCGGCGGCGCGGCCACGGGAGGGACCGGCGCGGCCACGGGAGGGACCGGCGCGGGAGGTGAAGGGAGCGCGAGCCATGGCGCGGCCTGCACGGTGGAGGCCCGCGGCCTGGAGGTGAGCCGAGGCGGCGGGACCACGCCCGCGATCACCTGGACCGGCGCGGGCTTCGCGGTCGCCTGGCAGGAGCGCGGCGCCGACGGAGGCGACATCCACCTCGCCGCCCTGGACGCGGACGGCAACAGGGTGCGGGAAGAGGTGATCGACGGCGGGCCGAACGTCTCCAGCCACCCGAGCGTCCACCGCGACGGCGAGGGCCTGCTCGTCCTCTGGCAGGACCGCGACGGCGCGGGGAGCCTCGTGCGCGGCCGCCGCGCCACGCTGGCAGGGGTCCCGGAGGGCAGCGCGTTCGACGTGGGCCAGAGCAGCGCGGCCGAGGCCTGGCCGCTCGGCGCCGCGACCCAGGACGGCGTCGTGGTGGCGTGGATGGATACGCGCGGCTCGCAGCTCAAGCTCCTCGGCATCGGCGCGCTGAGCAGCGCGATGCCCGTGGACCAGGCGCGGTTCCCGGCCGTCGCAGCCGGGGGCGCCCGGACGGCCCTGGCCTGGGCCCAGGGCGACGCGATCGGCTTCGCCAGGCTCGATCCGGAGAGCCCCGCGATCGACCCGGTCCTGTATCAGGGCGTGGCCGCGCAGCTGACGCGCGTCGCGCTCGGCGGCGACGACGCGTTCGTGGTGTGGGAGGACACCCGGACCGGCACGGAGCAGATCCGCGCGATCCGGGTCTCCGCGCAGGGCGAGATGTCCCGCGAGGCGCTCGTCTCCGACGGCGGAGGCAGCGCGAACTGGCCGGCGCCCGCGTGGACCGGGAGCGGCCTGGCGGTCGCGTACTATCAGTTCCGAGAGCGGTATCCGTCCGTGATCGTGACGATCTTGAGCCCGGACCTCACGCCCACCGGCGTCGATCTCGTGGTGAGCGAGGAGGCGCACGCCCGGTTCCCGGCGATGGCCTGGACAGGCCGGGAGCTCGGCGTCGCGTATGCGGAGAAGGATCAAGGCGTCCGCCTCTCGCGCGTGAGCTGTCGCTGAGCCGGCGCGGATCGCCCACGGCGTCCAGCTCGACCGCCCGCGCCGGCGCGGATCGAACCCTGCAATCGCCCCAGCCGTGGTCCTGCTCCCCTGCGCCTTGGCGATCCTAATCTGCACAGCCGTGCTCGGCGCCTACGCCGTGCGCGTCGCGCGCCACGGCCGCCCCGCGATGCCGCGGCTCGGCGACTCCCCCGGCAGCGCGCTGCTGCCGGGGTCCGTCGTCGAGGCCGTCTACTGGTCGTTCCACGCCCCCGCGCGCGCGCTCGTGCGCCTGGGCGTCTCGCCGGACACCCTCACCTACCTCTCGCTCGCGCTGTCGCTCGCCTGCGCGCCCTTGCTCGCGTCCGGGCGCTTCCGGGCGGGCGCGGCGCTGCTCGTGGCCGGCGCCGCGCTCGACGCGCTCGACGGCATGGTGGCGCGCGCGGGCGGCAGGGCGTCGCGCGCCGGCGCGGTGCTCGACTCGTGCGTCGATCGCCTCTCCGACGCCGCGCCGCTCATCGGGCTCGCCCTCTTCTACCGCGAGCGCGCCGCGTGGCTCGCGGTCCCGCTCGTCGCGATGGTCGCCTCGTCGCTCGTGAGCTACGCGCGCGCCAAGGCCGACATCTACCGGATCTCGCTCCCGAACGGGCTGATGCGCCGGCACGAGCGGCTCGCCTACCTCGTCGCGGCGCTCTTCTTCGGCCCGGCCGTGCCGGCGGCGCGGTGGACCGGCGCGCTCCCCTTCCCGATCACGATCGCCGGCGTCGCCTTCGTCGCGTGCGTCGCGCTCGCCGCCGGCCTGCGGCTCGTGCAGCGGACGCGCGCCTGCCTCGCGGCCGCCGACGCCGCGGAGCTGCCCGGGCCGAGGGCGACCGCGCGCGGCGGAAGCGACGGGCGGCCGCGCCTCCTCGGCGGCGGCAAGCCCTCCAGCGCGCCGCTGTGAGCCTGCTGCGGCACGCGCGCGCCCTCTGGGGGCCCGTGTGGTGGCTGCCCGCGCTGCCGTGGCTCGCCTACGCCGCCGCGCTCGCGGGCCGCGGCGCCGCGCGCTGGGACCACCTCGCCGTGGCCGCCGTCGCCGCCGCGAGCGCCTACGCGAGCCGGCGCTCGCGGCGCTTCTTCCTGAACGCGTTGCCCTTCCTGCTCGTGTTCCTCGTGTACGACGGCGTGCGGCAGCTCGGCGGCCTCGCCGCGCCGGGCCGCGTCCTCGCGTGCGAGCTGCGCGCGGCGGAGCTCGCGCTGTTCGGCGTGCGGCGCGGCGGGCGGCTGCTCACGCCGAACGAGCTGCTCGCGCGGCTCGAGCGCCCCGCGCTCGACCTCCTGTGCGCCCTCCCCTATGGCGGCTACGTGCCGGTGATGGTCGCGCACTGGCTCCACCTCTACCGCCGCCGCGCCGCCCTCGCGCGCCGGTTCGCCTGGCTCGCGTTCGCGACGCACCTGCTCGGCATCCTCACCTACCGCCTGCTCCCGGCCGCGCCGCCCTGGTACGTGCAGGCCCGCGGCTGCGCGATCGATCCGGCCGTCGAGAGCTCCCCCGCGGCGCTCTCGCGCGTGGACGTGATGCTCGGCGTCCACTACTTCCGCGACCTCTACAGCCGCGGCGCCACCGCCTACGGGGCGCTGCCGTCGCTCCACGTCACGTACCCGCTCTACGGGATCCTCGCGACGTACCGCCGGGCGAGCGCGCCGTCCCTGGCCCTCCAGATCACCTACGCCGCGCTCATGCTGTTCGCGGCGATCTACCTCAACCACCACTGGCTGATCGACGCGCTGCTCGGCTACGCCTACGTCGCGCTCGCGTGGGCGGTCGTCGCGCGCCTCCTGCCCGACCGGGGCGCCTCGGATCAGGACCCGGGCGATTTGCCGCCGCTCGCCGAGGCGTCGGGCTCCCAGAGGATCTCGGGCGCGCCGAGCAGCACGGACGCCCAGCGGCTCCAGACGAAGAGGGCGTCGCTCAGGCGGTTCAAGTAGCCGACCGCCATCGGATCGGCGTGGCCTGCCTGCGCGAGCCGCACGCAGCAGCGCTCCGCCCGGCGGCACACGGTCCGCGCCACGTGCAGGTCCGTGTTGAGCCGCGATCCGCCGGGGAGGACGAACGAACGCAGCGGCGCGAGGTCCTCCTGGCAGCGGTCCATCTCGCCCTCGAGCGCCTCGATCTCCGCCTGGGTCACGCGGGGCTGCTTCGGGTGCACGTCCTCCGGCAGCGTCGCGAGGATCGAGCCCAGGTTGAAGAGCTCGTGCTGGACGCGGAGCAGCGTGCGCCCGAGCCCGCCGAGCCGCTCGGCGCTCCCCGGGGGCGCGGACGGCAGGAGCTCGAGCAGCGTCTGCCGCGCGGCGCCGATCAGCGCGTTGAGCTCGTCGACCGTGCCGTAGGTCTCGATCCGCGCGTCGTCCTTGGGCACCTGCTGCCCGCCGACCAGCCGGGTGAGCCCGCCGTCCCCCTGCCGCGTGTAGACGCGGTTGATCGTGATCTTCGGCGCGCTGAAGACGCGCTCTCCGCCCTTGTCGTCCCCGGCCCGAGCCCCCGTCCCGCGCGTATCGTCGTCGCTCACGCGGATTTCACCTAGAGCGTGAGGGCTTCAGGGTCAAGGAAGGCATTCCCACGAGGGGCGGCATTGACGATCCTCCCGTGGGGGTGGAACAGTCCAGCCTATGCGTTCGCCGGGACCGCCGCGCCAAGCTCCTGCCCGCCCTCTCCTCCTCGTCCTCGCGCTCGCGGCGATCCCCGCCGCGCCCGGCTGCGCCGCCGACGCCGCCGCGCGGCCCGCGCCGCGGCCCGCGGTCACGGCGGAGCTCGCGCGCATCGACGACAGCCGCAGGCTCATCGACGACGCGGGCCGGGCCGTGTCCGACCGGCGCTACGAGGAGGCCCGCGCGCTGCTCGACAAGGCGAGCGCGCTCAACGTGGACTCCCATCGGTACGAGATCACCGAGCTGCGGGAGCGGCTCGACAAACGCGAGGCGAAGCTCTGGGCGACCGACGCGGCCGAAGCGCTCGAGCAGAAGCAATGCGAGGCCGCGTTCAGCAAGCTGTCGGCGCGCATCGAGGAGCTCGGGAGCGAGGCGTTCGCGCGCGAGGTCCAGCGGCTCGTGCAGCCGCAGGCCGTCGCGTGCGCGAACGAGAAGGTCGACGCGGCGACCACCGCCGGCCGGTTCGCGGAGGCGCGCGCGTTCCTCGCGGCGGCGCCGACGCGGGCCGTGCTCGGCACGGCGAGCGCGGACCGGCTCGCCGCGGAGCTCGACGAAACCCTCGTCGAGGCCCTCCATGGCCAGGTCGAGGCCGACGTGTCGGCCGGGAGCTGGGCGGGCGCCGTCGAGAAGATCGACGCCGCCGTGAAGCGGGGGGACGCCTCCGAGGAGCAGGGCCGCGCCGTCCTCGAGCGCGTCCGCGGCGCCGCGGCGCCGCGGCTCGCCGAGCTCGCCGGCAAGGCGCTCGGCGCGCAGGACGCGGCGGCCACGCTGAAGCAGCTCGACGCGGCGATCGCGCTGCTCGGGTGGGAGACGCTCGCGCCCGGCCTGGCCGCGCTGCCGGGCAGCAGCGCGATGCCCGAGGCCCTCGCGCGGCGGCACGCCGCCCTCGGCGCGTGGGTCGAGGCGCTGCGGCTCCGGATGAAGCCCATGAAGAAGCCGGACAAGCGCTGGACCCACGGCACGGTCGCGGTCGCGCCCGCCTCGAACGCCGACGCCGAGCCGAAGCGCAGCCTCGCGCCCTCGACCGCGGTGTGGGTCGTCGGCCTGGCCAAGCCCCGCGCCCTCGTGACCGAGGCCGACCCCGGCGCGGGGCAGCTCACGGCGGTGCTCGACGCCGCGATCGGGTGGGTGCCGATCGAGCGCCTCGCGGTCGAGCCGACCGCCGACTGGCTGCCGCCGAACGACCAGCTGAAGGGCGAGCGCGTGTGGGGGCCGCTCCGGGAGAAGCAGCCGACGCTCGAGCTCGGCGTCGTGCGCGAGGTCCAGGGCGCCGACATCATCGTCCAGCGGCTCGCGGACGACGCTGAGGTCAAGCTGTCGCGCAAGCAGCTCCGCAGCGGTCGCCTCGCCCCGGGCACCAAGGTGCTCGCCCTCTGCGCCGCGGAGAACGAGCCGGCGACGATCGTCGAGGTGCTCCCGGCCGGCCGCGCCGCGCGCATCCAGTGCGCGGGCGGCATGCAGAAGGAAGAGCCGCTCGCCTCCCTCCGCGCGCGGCCCGAGCTCCTGCCGCGCACCCGGTAGCCCGCCGCCGCGCCCGCTCCGCGCCGCCGCCGCCTGCTCCGCACTGCAGCCGCCCGCTCCGCGCACCGCCGCCCGCTCCGCGGCGCGGGCCGCCCTCGACATCCCGGTTGACTCGTAGCCCCGCGCACCTAAGTCTCCAGGTCTCCGAGGAGCCACGATGCCCAAGACCTACAGCGACCTCATCTCCGACGTCCGCAAGTCCATCCGCGAGATCTCGCTCAACGATCTCAAGCGCCGCCTCGACGACAAGGTCCCGACGGTGCTCCTGGATGTGCGCGAAAAGGAGGAGTACCGCGCCGGCTACATCCCGGGCGCGATCTCGATCCCGAGAGCCTTCCTAGAGATGCAAGTGGAGCAGAAGCTGCCGGACAAGTCGGCGCCGATCGTGGCCTATTGCGCCGGCGGCACGCGCTCGGCGCTCGCCGCGCAAACGCTCAAGGAGCTCGGCTACACGAACGTCGAGAGCGCGAACCCGGGCTTCGTCCGCTGGAAGGACCTGAACTATCCGGTCGAGCAGCCGCCGAACCTCACCGACGCGCAGCGGGACCGGTACTCCCGCCACCTGCTCCTGCCCGAGGTCGGCGAGGCGGGCCAGGCCAAGCTGCTCGCGGCCAAGGTGCTCCTCCTCGGCGCCGGCGGCCTCGGGAGCCCGGCGGCGCTGTACCTCGCCGCCGCCGGGGTGGGGACGCTCGGGCTCGTCGACGCCGACGTGGTCGACAACTCGAACCTCCAGCGCCAGATCCTCCACGCGACCTCGCGCGTGGGCAAGCCCAAGGTCGACAGCGCGGAGACGGCGATCCGCGACCTGAACCCCGACGTGAAGGTCGTGAAGTTCCAGGAGCGCGTCGACAGCTCGAACGTCGACCGCATCTTCGACCAGTTCGACATCATCGTCGACGGGTGCGACAACTTCCCGACCCGCTACCTCGTGAACGACGCCTCGGTCTTCAAGAAGAAGCCGGTCGTCCACGGCTCCATCTTCCGCTTCGAGGGCCAGGTGACGACCTTCATGCCGGGCGTCGGGCCCTGCTACCGGTGCCTCTACCCCGAGCCGCCGCCGCCTCACCTCGCGCCGAGCTGCCAGGAGGCGGGCGTGCTCGGGATCCTCCCCGGGATCATCGGCGTCATCCAGGCGACCGAGGCGGTGAAGCTGATCCTCGGCCAGGGGTCGCCCCTCATCGGCCGGCTGCTCACCTACGACTCGCTGAAGATGAAGTTCGGCGAGCTCAAGCTCCGCCGCGACAAGAACTGCCCGGCCTGCGGCGAGTCGCCGACCATCACGAGCTACATCGACTACGAAGGCTTCTGCTTGATCGGCTGACCCGGCCGATCCAGGCGTCCGCGCCGCGGGCCGCTACGTCGTGGGCCGCGGCGTCGCCGGGGGTGCGCGCCGCGCGCCTCGACGTCACGCGCCGCGACGCCACCCCCTCACCACGTCACGACGGGTACTGCTGCACGAGCTGCCTCTCCGGCCGCTCGATGCGCTCCACGCGGCTCGTCACGATCTGCCGCTCCAGCCCGTCCGGGTCCGCCTGGGTGAAGTAGATGGGCGCGCCGACGCGCGCGTTGTTCGGCTCCGGGATCACGACGCCATTCTCGTTGATGCGGACCGCGCCCTGGAGCTTCAGGTGCAGCGCGAGGTGGGCCGTCCTGAACTTCCGCGCGGCGCGGTCGCGGACCGCCACGCAGACGTCGTCGCGGACGTGATACTCCGTGTTGCGCGTGATGAAGACCCGGTGCCTCCGGCGCTCCGTGCCCGTGTAGCTCATGCTCGTCGCTCCTTCGCGCTCCTTCGCGCGGGGCACATCCTGGCAAGGCGCGCCGCGCGTGGCCAACTTCGCCGCGGCCCGCGCGCCCTCGGCGTCCCGCACAAAATTGATCGCAGCAGCAACTTTGTGAGAAACGCCGCGCGCTTCTGGGAACGGTCGATGAGACGATGCCACGATCGCGATCGCAATGCCGCTCCGCGCGCGTCTTCCTGGTCCCGGTCTGGCGAAGATCGAGTGTCCGCCGCTCCTCCAGCGCCGGCGCGTCGAGCTCGTGGCGTGCTCGGCGGGGCGGCTGTGCGCGCTGTTCGATCACGCCGACGTGCTGAGCGAGGGGAGCACCCGGAACGAGGGCGGCGCGCTCGTCTATTACGGATCGACGAGCCTCCTGGTCGCGCTGCCGCCGGACACACCGCGCGCGGGGCCGCTGGAGCAGGCGCTCGACCGGGCGATAACGCTCGACCCGCACCTCCGGCTGCGGGCGCTCCGCGTGGCGCAGCGCGAGGCGGCCGCGCGCGCGGGGGGCCCGCTCGGCCCGCTGCAGGCCGAGATCCGCTGCGGCCTCGCCCCGCGCGCGAGCGCGGCCGCGATCGCGCTGACCGTGGACGTCACGGCGCGCGTGCTGGTCAGGACGGCGCGGCCCTCGCGCGCGTGATGCGCGCGGAATGCGGAACGCGGAACGCGGAACGTGTACAGGCAACGCGTACTGGGAACGCGTACTGGGAACGCGAAAAAGGAGCGCGTGATAGGAACGTGGAGCGACATGCGATGCCCTCTTGACGCACGTGTACACGTGAAGAACGGGAGCTATCCGGCTCGTGGCGGGGTATGCTCCACACGACACGCTTTGCCTCGGCCGATCCTCGGCGCCGAGCCGGCGACGCTGCGATGAGCAAGAAGGACCGTTCCGCCTCCGGCGACTCCGACAAGGTGATCCACGTCGTGTTCGGCCCTGGCGGCGGGCGCGTGACGGGGCCCTCGCCCGCCCCGCAGGCCGGCGATCCGGAGGCGCCGCTCCCCGCGCCGGCGTCGCGCGAGCCGGTCACCGACATGTTCACCGGCCCGGAGGTCGCGCGGCTGCTCGGGATCTCGCCCGGCCGGCTGCGCTCGCTCGATCGCGCCGGCATCGCGCCGCCGAGCGGCCGCCGGCGGGGGCGCCGCGCGTACACCTTCTCGGACCTGATCGCGCTGCGCGCCGCGCGCGATCTGCTCGCCCGCAAGGTGCGCCTGCGCGACGTCGCGCGGGCGATCGACAACATCCGCGCCGCGCTGCCCAGGGTGACGCGCCCCCTCGCCGAGCTCCGCGTCGCCTTCGACGGCAAGGCGGTCGTGGTCCGGGGCGCGTCGGGCGCGTTCGAGCCGCTCACGGGGCAGATGGTGCTCGACTTCGAGGTGAAGGAGCTGCGCGACGACGTGGTGCGCGTGCTCCGCCCGAAGGTGGGCAGGGAGCGCGCGCGCACGGCCTACGAGCTCTACATGCAGGCCAGCCAGCTCGACGAGGATCCCGCGACGATGGACGAGGCCGAGGCGCTCTACCGGCGGGCGCTCGAGATCGACCCGTGGCTGGCGATCGCCTACACGAACCTCGGCAACATCTGCTTCCGTCGCAACGCGGAGGACCAGGCCGAGGCGCTCTACCTGAAGGCGCTCCAGCTCGACGCCGCCCAGCCGGAGGCGCAGTACAACCTCGGCTACGTGATGCTCGAGCGCGGCCGCGCGGCCGAGGCCATCCGCTATTTCCGCGGCGCGATCGAGAGCGATCCGCGCTTCGCGGACGCTTACTACAACCTCGCGATGGCCTACGAGCAGGTCGGCGATCCGGCGAAGGCGCGCCCGTGCTGGCGCAGGTACCTCGAGATCGAGCCGACCGGCACCTGGGCCGAGATCGCGCGCAAGCATCTCTGAAGCCGGGCGCGCTGCGGGGTTGATCCGGCGGGCCGCTTTTACGGATACTGCCGGCGCCATGGATCCGCAGGGCGCGCCGCGCGGCGCGGCGAACCATCCCCCTGGCGGCTACCCGCCGGGCCATCCTGGCGGCGATGGCCCTCCCGGCGGCGGCGGCTACGGCCCTCCTGGCAGCGGCGGCCATGGCCCTCCCGGCGGCGGCGGCTACGGCCCTCCCGGCGGCGGCGGCTACGGCCCTCCCGGCGGCGGCGGCTACGGCCCTCCCGGCGGCGGCTACGGCCCTCCTGGCGGCGGCGGCTACGGCCCTCCTGGCGGCGGCGGCCAACCTCCGCAGGGGTTCGGCGCCCCTCCGCCGGGAGGCTTCCACGGCCCGCCGGCGCGTGAGCCGCCGAAGCGGTCGCACCTCGCGCTGATCCTCGGCGTCGGCTGCGGGGCCGTGTTCCTGGTCTGCATCCTCGTCGGCGCGGCGCTCCTCTACTACGCCTCCTCGGGCAAGGGCGCCGGCCGGCTCGCCGAGCTCCCTGCGCCGTTGCCCCCGGAGGCGCCGGCCTCCGGCCTCGGCGCGCCCGGCGACGCCGGCCCCGCGCCGGTGATCCGCGCGGAGATCCGCGATCTGCGGAGCTTCCCCGCGAGCGCCGGGAAGCTCCACCACGTCCTCGGCGAGATCCACAACACGGGGACCGCGCCCATCGGCTCCCCGAGCGCGAAGGTGACGCTCTACGGCGCCGGCGGCGTCGCCCTCGAGACCGGCCTTTGTGCGGCCCAGGTGCGCCTCTTGCCGCCGGGCGAGAAGGTGCCGTGCGCGTTCCTTGCCCAGAGGCCCGCCGCGCAGGGCGCGCTCAAGGCCGAGATCGCCCCGGCGGCGCCGTCCTTCCGGGGGGAGCTCGCCAAGCTCAGCATCGCGGACACGAAGTTCACGCCGAGGCGCGGGCAGAGCCCCCACCGGCTGGAGGGCAGGATCACGAACGAATCGGCCTTCGTGGCCAGGTCCGTGGTCGCGATCGTCTCGCTCCACGGCGCCGACGGCAAGATCGTCGGGATGAGCCATGTCCCCGTCGCGGGCGGGGATCTCGCGCCGTCCGCGAGCGGCCTGTTCGCCGCGAGCATCGTCGATGTCGCCGACGCGCCCGCGACGTGGCAGGTCTTGGCGGTCGGATACAGCGAATGAGCGCGCGGGGGTGCGGCCTCGCGCGAGAGTCCAGGAGAGGTGAACGAGATGAGCGATGTGGGATCGGCCCGGCGGGCCAAGGACGAGCTCAAGGCCAAGATCGGCGGCGAGCCCTGGTGTGTCGGGATCGGGGTCGAGCGGGAGGACGGGGTCGGCTTCATCGTCCGCGTCAGCGTCCGGTCGGGGGGAGCCGATGCGGCGCGCGCGGCGATCCCGGAGCGGCTCGGCGGCGTGCTGATCAAGGTGATCGAGAACGACCCCTGAGCGCGGCGGGCCCGCGGTCTCGTATCGCCAGGCCGCGCAAAACGTGTAAGCTGCGCGCCTCGTGAACGAGCGCAATCTCTCCCGCCGACTTTCCACGAGCATCGTCGATGCATTGAAGGCGCACGGGCACATCCTCGTGGCCAGGGGGGGCGCGACCGCGCTCGCGCGCGAGCTCGAGGACAAGATGTCCGCTGACATCGCGATCATCGCGCCGCGGCTCGAGCCCTGGGCCATCGTCGACGGGGAGGTGACGACCACCTTCGGCACCGACGAGATCGACGACCAGGTGGAGGAGCTCGTCGCGAGCCTGACGAGCACGCTCATGGAGTCCGAGCACGTCGAGGACATCTTCACCGAGGACAACGTGATCAAGCGCGACGTCTTCCGGGTGATGCGCGACGCGCTGCTCGGGCCGCGGCCCGAGAGCGCCGAAGAGGACGACGGCGGCCCGGTGCAGGTGCGCCTCGACATGCTCGGGTACGTGGCCTCGACGGTGGGCAAGCGCGCGCCCGTGGAGGTGCTGCGCGAGGCGCTCGCGCGCGCGGCGGCGAGCTCCGGCGGCAAGATGACGGCCTACGACCCGGAGCTCCGCGAGGCGACGTTCGCGGTGGAGGGAAGCGATCCCGACGCGCGGCTCGAGCTCGAGGAGGCGGTGGCCGACGAGCTCTCGGACCTCGTGGAGGCGCGGGTGGTGACGCTCCCGGCGATGGAGCGCCGCCTGGAGCTGCCGCGCAAGGTCGACGTCGGCGCGCGCGGCGGGCTGCGCCAGCGGCTCGACGCCATCGCCTCGCGGATGCTGCGCGAGGGAGGCTGCGCCGCGTCGTGGGAGCTCGCGGGCGACCGCACGCTCCGGCTCAAGCTCACCCCGCTCTCCGAGCAGGACGCGCTCGAGGTCGAGAGCCACATGACGGCGTTCACGCGCGACATCGCCTCGCTGCTCGGCGAGTCGCCGGACGCCCTCGTCGCGGCGGGCAGCCCGGCCTCGACGCCGCTGCGCGGCGACGCACCCGCCTCCCGCCGCCGTGAGGCTGCGCCGCCGGTCGTGGACGAGGACGAGGACGAAGACGACGACGACCTCGACGAGGACGAGGACGAGGACGAGGACCTCGACGAGGACGAAGACGACCTCGACGAGGACGAGGACCTCGAGGAAGACGAAGACCTCGACGAGGACGAGCTCGACGACGAGGACGAAGACGACCTCGACGAGGACGAGGACGTCGCGGAGGAAGACGAGGCGCAGGACGGGAAGCCGGCGGCACGCGCGAAGGCGCGCAGACCATCTGAGCCGGCGGAGGAGCGCCCTCCCGCGAGCAGCAAGGCGAAGGGCAAGGCCGTGGCGGAGCGGGACGTGAAGAAGGAGCCCGCGAAGAAGACCGCCGCCGCGGCGAGGAAGGCCCCGGCCTCCGTCAGGAAGGCGCCCGCCCCGGCGGCTGCCGCGGCCAGGAAGGCCCCCGCCTCGGCGGAGGCCTCATCGAGGAAGACCCCCGCCTCGGCGGAGGCCGCGGTGAGGAAGGCCCCCGCCGCCTCGGCGGAGAAGAAGGTATCTCCGGAGAAGGCCGCGGCCGGTGTCGCGAAGAAGGCGGCGAAGGCGCCCGCCAAGAAGGCCTCGCCGGCGGCGGCGAAGAAGGCGACGAAGGCTCCGGCGAAGAAGGCGGCGGCGAAGAAGCGCTGAGCGGCGCTCAGCGCGCCGGGTTCCGGTAGACCAGGATCACCGGCACGCCGTCGAGCCCGCCGATGTGGGCCGGGCTCGTGGTCCCGAACGCGACCCACGCCTGGTACGCCTGCCCGAGCATGTGCTTCTCGTGGTGGTAGAGGGCGAAGTCCGCGCCCGCGACGGACCCGACGCCGCGGATGTCCTTACGGAGGCGCCCGTCGCGCAGGAGCATGTCCCACGCCGGGCCGGCGGTGTCGTGGATGTAGACGGTCCCCCGGGGCGGAACGTGCTCGTTGAGGTACGCCACGACCGCCCCGGTGGTGTACCCCCAGAAGGTGCGGTTCAGGCCGAGGGTCGCCGCGCCGGGCGCGCCGCCGGCGAGCGGCGTGTAGCTCGAGAGCGCCCACGGGTGCGCGTGCAGCGTCTCGGCCACCGGCGCCGCCACGACCGACGCGCCGAGCAACGCCGGGAGCAGCGGCCCGCGGGTCCCGCGCGCGAGCCGCGCGAGCCGCGCGAGCCAGGGCCGCGGGCGCACGTCCGGCCGGGCGCGCCGCGCGAAGGCGAACGCGCGGAGGCCGACGCGCGCGCGCCGCACCGCGGCGGAGAAGGCGGCGCCGGCGAACAGGGCGATGAACGGGTACGCCGTCATCCAGTGCTTCGTGCCGCCGAAGATCGGCGTGCTCGGCGACAGCCAGGCGCCGTAGACGGCGGCGATGGCGAGGAACCAGAGGAGCGCCGTGCCGCCCGGATCGTCCGCCGGCGGCCGGAGCCGCGCGGCAGAGGCGCGCAGCGCGGCGAGCGCGGGCCTCGCGCTGGCCGGCGCGAGCCGCGCCGCCGGGCGGGCGAGCGGGTACACGAGGCGCTCGCGCGCGGCGGCGCAGAGCCCAACGACGAAGAGGCAGAGCGTGACGGCGGGCACCGTCGCGGCCGTCATCACCGGCGCGTAGGCCCTCGGCATCGGCGGCGTCCAGTAGTTCCGGCCGAGGAACTCCATGTTGTAGTACTCGTGGTGCAGGTGGAAGAGCGCGTACTCGCGCAGGCGCGAGAACGTGTCGCGCCAGATCCACGGCCAGAGCGCGAAGAAGACGAGCGGGCCGAGCGTCGCCATCGCGGTGAGCGCGGCGACCGACCGCCGCGTGTGGAGCGACGGCCCCGGCGCGCCCGGCGCCGCCAGCGGGGCGGATCCCTCCGGCGCCCTCGGCGGCGGCGTCTCGCCGGACGCCTCCGGCCCCGCGGCCTCCGCCGCAAGTGCGGGCGCGTGGGCGGGCGCCGGCGCGGCGATCCGCGCCCAGAGCTCGAGGGCGACCGCGTGCACCACGCACACGATCGGCAAGAACCAGGAGTTGTGCTTCGTGTCGAGCGCGAGGCCGAAGGTGACGCCGGTGAGCACCGCCCAGCGCGCCCCGCCGTCCCGCAGCGCGCGCCAGTAGCAGTAGGCGCACAGGGCCCACACGGTCACGATCGGCGCGTCGAAGCACGCGAGGTGCGCTTGGTAGAAGTACCGCGGCATCATCGCGAAGAGCGCCGCCGCGCACGCGCCCGCGACCCGGTCCCTCGCCTGCGCGCCCCAGAGGTACACGAGCGCGACGCCCGCGCCCGACAGGACCATCGCCGGGAACCGGTAGCTCGTGCCTTCCATGGCGAAGAGCCCGAGCCGCTTCTGAAGGACGAGGTTCGAGAGCGCGAAGAGCGACTTGATGAGCCCCGGGTGCTCGTGGTTCACCGACCAGGCGCCATCGACGACCTCCGGGGCGAGCGCGGCGCGCGGCGCCTCGATCAGCGCCTGGAACCAGGCGGCGTAGCGGTTCGCGGCGTAGAAGTAGAACCCCTCGTCCCGCGCGTAACCGAGGTCGCCCGCGGTCGCGAGCAGGAGGGCGACGTACGCCGCCGCGAACGCGAGCGCGATCGCGCCGTCGAGCCGCGTGAGCCGGCGGAGCGGCGCCGCTCGCGTCATCGGGTGTCCGCCTCGAAGCAGTAGTGGCGGTGGGCGTAGTCGGTGGTCCTCACGGCGAACTCCACCTCTGCCCTCGCCGCGCCGGCGTGGACGCCGAGCGGGAACTCGAACGGCGCCCACCCGTCGCCGTCGACGTGCGTCGCCTCGCCCACAGCCTCGCCGTTCACGCGCACCGACAGCGTGACCGGCGCGCCCGCGAGCTCGCGCTCGATGATCCAGTACATGCCCGCGTGCCCTCGGATCACGGCGCCGAGCGGCACGTCGCGGAAGCGCGTGACGATCTCGCCGGTCCTCGGCGGGTGGGACCAGATGCACCGGCGCGGGCGGAACTCCTCGTCCGCGATCACGGTGACGCCGACGTTGAAGAAGACGCCGCCCGGGCACTCGAAGCGCTCGGCGGGGAACGTCGGGTGGCCGCCGAGCCCGCCGGCCGCGATCCGCGCGCGCGGGTTCCAGCGGCACGCGGCCGGCGGCTCCGAGAGGCGCACGTCCGCCGACGGCGGCGCGACGTGGTCGACGAAGTCGTGGACGACGCGGGCCGGTGACGGGTTCACGAGGCGCCGGAGCACGAACCGCCCGTGCTCCTGACGAGCCTCCTCGCGGAAGCCCTCGAGCTCCGCGGCGCGCTCCCCGAGCACGCTGATCTCGACGGCGGCCGCGTAGCGGGTCTCGTCGGGCCTGGCCGCGTCGCGCAGCGGCATCAGCTCGTCCCCGAGCGCGCGGCGCGCGGCCGGATCGGCCCAGGCCGGCGCGACGATCACGAGGTCCCCGGGCCGCTTCATCGCCTCGAGCGGGGCCTTCACCTCGCGCCACGCGTCGAAATCCGGTGTCCTTCCGCTGAAGTAGACGTGCGCGGCGAGCTCGCAGAGCCCGAGCGCCGGCAGGCCGAGCAGCGCGAGCAGGCCCCACCGCTCGATCCGGCCGCGCGCCCGCGCTGCCCTCTCCGCGGACACGGTCGCTTCGTGGGGCTGCGCCGCGGTCACGGTTCTACCTACCGCTCGATCGCGTAGACGACGCTGCCGAGCGGCATGCGCTGGATGCGCTCCTCGATCACCCCGCGGAGCGCCTTCCAGGCCCCGTCCTTCTCGACGTACGTCTCGCGCAGGCGCAGCGCCGCGGCCTTGTCGCCGCGCGCCTTGATGCCGAGCACCGTCCGCGCGAGCGCCTCCGCCGCGGCGGGCAGCTTGTCCGCCTGGATCGAGAAGCACCCCTGGTCCTCGCCGTTCGCCGCCTTCTCGCCGCGGTGGAAGCCCAGCGCGCCCGCGTCGAGCAGGCTGCCGAGCTGGATCGCGGCGAGCTGCCCATAGTGCCGCGCCTCGCCGCCCGCCGTCGTCATCCCCTGCCCCGCCTGCCCGAAGGCCCAGAGGACGTCCCTCACCTCGGAGCGGCGCGCGAGCGCCGGATCGAGGACGCCCTTCTCGGCGAGCCAGCTCGTGAAGTAGAGCGAGCCGGTCTGGGCCTTGAGCTCCTCGAGCATCGTGGCGAGCGGGCCGCCGAAGATCTCGCTGCCGGCCTTGCCCTTCACCTTGTATCCCTGCCCCGGGCCGAGGTTGTGCGACGCCTCGTGCAGCACCGTGCCCAGCGTCGCGACGCCGGGATCGAGCGAGACCGTGTCCATCGTGGTCTTGCAAAGGAGCGACTCGGCGGCCTCCCGGAGGGCGGCGCGGCTGTCGTCGTCCTGGAGGAAGTTCGCCATGACCATGGTGCGGGCGCGCCCCTCTTCCACGACCCGGCCCCAGTTCGGCAGGCTCTGCCCCGAGGTCCCGCCCGTAGGGCTGCGCGACTCGCCGGCGTTCAGGAGGACGTCGATGAAGTCGGGCAGGTGGAACGCGACCTTCCGCGCCTTGTACGGCGCGCCCGCGAGCCTCGCGAGCGCCTCCTCCATGTCGGCCTTCACGGGGTCGAGCTTCTTCTGCCAGGTGAGCGACTCCTGGTTGACGCGCGCGAAGCTCACGTGGAAGCCCGCCTTGCTGCTGCACGGCTCCCAGTAGGTCTCGTCCGGCCCGACCCGCAGGTACCACCGCGAGTTCTCGGCGTTCATCCTGGACCAGGGCTCGTCGGCGAGCTCCCAGCGGTTGTCGAGGAAGGCCTGCGACGCCGCGAGCAGGTAGGCCTTGAACGCGGCCTCGCCGGGGCTCTGGATCACGTCCGCCGCGGCCTTGAGCTCCCGGCTCACCGCCTCCATCTCGGGCTTGTAGGCCTCGCTGTACGGCACGGCCTTGAGGGCGCCGCCCTCCTCGACCACCGCGGTGAAGGGCGACAGGAGCGCCCGCTGGTCGGGCCGCGCCTCGAGCGCGGCGCAGAACTTCTTGTCCTCCTGGAGGCGCGCCGGGTAGACGCCGACGACCTTCTGCGGCGGGCTGCCCGGGATCGCGCTGCACGCCGGGTCGTTCCGGGTCTTCGGCTGCTCGCACCAGGGCCCCTGGTTGCGCCAGAAGAGCGCCCGGCTCGCGGGGTCGTCGGCGGGGATCCGGCTGGCCATGCCGACCGTGCCGCGCTGCCGCGCGTGGATCTGCTCGATGAGCTCGGCCACCTTGAGCATGTGGCCGACGAGGGCCCGGTCCTCGGCGGGCGCGCCACGGAAGTCCGCGTGGAGGAGCGACGGCCGGCCGGCGGCGAGCTCGGCGAGCACCAGGCCGCGGCGGCGCTGCTCGGCCTCGTCGAGGCCGGCGCGCGGGTGGCCTTCGGACTTCACCTTGGCCATCGCCGCGTAGGCCGAGAGGAACGCCGGCGTGAACGCCCCCGAGGCGACCCAGGCCGGCGGCGTGTCGCGGTGCCAGGGGGCGGCGACCTCGTCCGGGTCGACCGCGCCGGAGCCGTTCCGGTCGGCGATCCAGAAGAGCGGGAGGTCGAGCTCCACGGCGATGCAGTTGAAATCGAGCCGGGGGATCTGGTCGAGGCGCGGCCCGGGGGCTGCCGCCCGGGGGGCCGCGGCCGGGGGCGGCGCGGCCCGGGGCGGCGCCGGCGGGGCGGCGGGCGGCGGCGAGCAGGCAGCGCACGCCGCGAGGGCGGTGAGCCCCGCGAGCGCGGCGAGCGAGGCGCGGGAGGGGGTGACCGGGAGGGGGATCGTCATGGCTGGAGCTCCGAGGGGCCCTCGACCTCCGAGGTGCGCGGGAAGGCCGGGGAGCCAGCGAGGGCGAGGAGGGCGCCGTGAGAGCCGCCGGCGCCCTGGTCGCGCCGCGAGAGCAGCTCCGCCGCCCGATCGGCCGCCGGACGGCTGGGGCGGGCGGGAGCGTAGATCAACGGCGCGTGAACCGGGGGTGTTTCTGCGCGCGGGTAGGAGCCCTGTCCCGCGGCGCGCGATCCGTCTCACGCGGACGGGCGGAAGCTCGCGCGCCTCGGCAACCGTAGCCCGAAGATGCCGGCCAGGAGCTCCCCCGCGCCGTAGTAGCAAAGGTAGCCGGCCAGCGCGAACTTGAGCAGCGCCGCCGACGCGGGCAGCGAGAGCAGGACGAGGCTCGCGAGCATCGAGCCGGTCCCCACGACGAGGAGCCACCTCGACTCCACCATTCCCTTGAGCACGACCGACGCGGCGACGCGCAGCGCGCCGGAGAGGAACGCCCAGATGCCGACGAGGATCACGAAGACCTCGACCACGTGGCCGCGGCGGAGCACGACGAGGCCGAGCAGGAGGCTCGCCACGCCGCGCACGAGCGAGAGGAGGCGTCGGACGGGCGGCTCGCGCGACGCGCGCGACGCGGCGAAGAGCGACAGGGAGCCGTCGAGCAGCGCGTACACAGCGAAGGCCGAGACGAGCAGCCGCCACCCCGCGGACGACCCCTGACCGACGGAGATCGTCAGCACGCCGGCGCCCACGGCGATCGCGAGGGCGCCCTGAGCGATGAGGATCCATCGGGAGCGCTCCGGCCGCGTCGGCTTCGGGAAGAGCGTCCTCGCCGCGGAGATCGCCGCGGCCACCGGGTTCTCCGGCGCCCGGGGCGCGCGGCCGGGCTCGGCGTCCGGGATCACGACGGGCATCTCGCGCTCGACGGCGCGACCGTCCTTCCACTCGAGATAGCGGACATGTCCGTCCGGAGAGATGCGAAGAAACGAGTTGAGAGGGCCGGCCCAGGAGCCGCTGTTGAAGTACCAGTCGCCGATACGACCTGCCTTGTGCGTGTGCCCGAGCACCGTCACGTCGTGCGCGCCCAGCTCGAGCTCTGCGCGGACCCCGACCACGTGTTCGCCGAGCCGATCCGGGCTCTGCGCCGGCGTCAGCGCCGAGCTGGGGCGCACCTCGCCCTTCGCCCCGCGGCGGTTCAGCGTCGCCTGGGCGCGCCTCCAGATCGTCAACATCGAGTCGCCGAATTGCTCGAGGACGTCCTCCACGCTCTCGCCGCTCCTGAGGAGCGGAGAGCCGTTCTCGTCCTCGAAGATGCCGGCGAAGATGGCGAGCATGCGGCCGAAGCCTGGGTCGTCCCCGGCGTTGAAGGGATCGGTCTCGTGCCCGTGGCAGAAGCGGAACCGCTTGCCCCCGAGCTCCCGGACGAACGGCGCGCGCATGCGGGCGAAGAAGGGGTGATGGAGGAAGTCCGTGCCGATGAAGTGCGCGAGGTCGACGTCGTGGTTGCCGGGCACGTAGGTGAGCCTCAGCGTGGCGAGCTGGTCGAGGAGCGCCCGCCGCTTCACGAGCAGCAGGCTGAGGTTCATCTGCCAGAGCTCGAAGAGGTCGCCGAGGATGAAGAGCTCGCCTCCCTCGCTGCCCACGTGGTCGAGAAACGCGCGCAGCTGCGGCGTCTTCTCGCCCGTCTCGAAGTTGTCGCGCACGCCGCCGTCACCGATGTGCAGATCGCTGATGACGAAGATGTCCCTGGATGCGCCATCCATCACGTGGCTCCCGGGTCGGGCGATCCCGCCGTGAGACGGCCGCGTCCCTCGCGCCGGATCTCACGCAAACCGTGTGCCGCGACGGCGCGCAGGGGAGCGAGCGCTGGCAGGGTACTCGCTCGCGGCTTGAAGCTCCGCGAGCTCCTTTGATCCAGGACGCGCCCGGCACCGCCGCGCAGGGGAAGCCGCCCGGGTCGAGCACGACGCCGCCGGGTGCGACCCGTGCGGGGTTCGCTGCCGTCGCGCTCATCCGCCGGACCCGACATGACGGGCAGAGACTACGTCCTTTGCATCTGAAGGAGCTGAGCGCCTCACAGGGCGAGCGGGAGCACGCCTGGACACTGCTGGCGTACGCTCCTAGGATCACGCACATGCCGACGAGCGAAGAGAAGAGCGCGCTGGCGATGAAAGCCATCTGGCCCGTCGAGATCGCGTCGGAGTACTTCGACGTGCCGGTCGACGAGGTGCGCGGCCGGACGGACGGCGCCGGAGCCGAGCTCGTCGACCGCTTCGAACTCGAGAAGCGGCTCCACCGGGAGGATCGCATCGGGCTCGACTGGCTCGCCATCTCGTTCGGCGTGCCGCGCGGCGCGCTCGAGCACGCGATGCGCACGCCGCCCACCTCCCACGGGCTCAGGCTCGCCCCTTTCCAGCTCGATGTGTACGGCTCCGGCGGTCGCTATTTGCTGCCGCGCCGCCTCGCCGAGGCGTGGGTGAAGGAGCTGCTGCCGAAGCACAAGACGTGGAGCTCGCTCGACAGCCGCGCCCGCGACCTCGCGGAGCGCCTCGACGGTGATGTCCGCGCATGCGCCGTCTCGACACGCTTCGGCGAGGTGCCGCCGGCCGTCGCTACCTGCCGCTGCATCGTGACCTGGGACGACGTCTCACGCGCGCACCAGGAGTACCTCGACAATCGCAAGAACATCTCCCTCGAGCCCGATCACGTGGGCTGGCACGCGATTGTCGACAAGAAGATCCCCCTCTCGGCGCTGTGGCGCAGCGATCTCGGCAACATGGAGCGTTACCTCGAGCAGCGGGGCTACTCGTGGAAGGCGGCTTGATCCAGGGGGCGACCGCGCGCAAGTGCTTCGATCTTCTCGAGAAGCAAGTCAGCGACTACTGGGGGCGGGCATCCCCTGGCCGCGAGGGCGATCGCTCATCACGTTCGTCGACAGCGCCCTCCGCGCCTTCGCTCCCGAGGTCTGGGGCGAGATCTACCCGAGCTTGTACCTGGAGCTCACGGAGCCTGCCGGCAGGTTCGAGCACTTCACGAAGGCTCCCCCTGGCCGTGAGGAGCACCTGGGCGCACTGCACGCCAAGGATCTGGAGAAGTTGCTCCGGGAGGGGCGCGCCTTGAGATCCCCCTCTCGGCGCTGTGGCGCAGCGATCTCGGCAACATGGAGCGTTACCTCGAGCAGCGGGGCTACTCGTGGAAGGCGGCTTGATCCAGGGGGCGACCGCGCGCAAGTGCTTCGATCTTCTCGAGAAGCAAGTCAGCGACTACTGGGGGCGGGCATCCCCTGGCCGCGAGGGCGATCGCTCATCACGTTCGTCGACAGCGCCCTCCGCGCCTTCGCTCCCGAGGTCTGGGGCGAGATCTACCCGAGCTTGTACCTGGAGCTCACGGAGCCTGCCGGCAGGTTCGAGCACTTCACGAAGGCTCCCCCTGGCCGTGAGGAGCACCTGGGCGCACTGCACGCCAAGGATCTGGAGAAGTTGCTCCGGGAGGGGCGCGCCTTGAAGTGCGACTGGTACGCCGATCTCGAGCAGTGGCGCGAGGACATCGGCGACCACTCCGAATGCGCCCCCGAGCTGTTCGACGTGTTCCTGAACAAAGACGTGCTCCAGAACCTCGACTGATCGCTCACCCCCTCGGCAGCGGCCCCGCTCCCAGGAATGGCTGGTCCCCGCATGGATCTCGCGTCCATCGAACGGGGCCCGAGCTCCTGCGCGAGAGGGCGCGTGAGGATTTCGACGACGCCCTTCATCGTCGCGTACGGCGCCGCGTCGTCCTTACGGCGCCGCGTCGTCCTCTTCGTCAGCTTCTTCCTCGGCTTCCTCTTCCTCGTCACTCGCCTCCTCCGCCTCTTCCTCCTCGGCGGCGGCGGTGCTCACGAGGCGCGACTGGAGCTTTGGCGTCGCGTCCTCGAACGCATCGCCGCGGAAGTAGTAGCCGATCTTCCGGAGATCCGCGTGGCGCCGGACCATGAGGGTCCAGAGCCGATCGCGCATCTTCTCGGCGTCGCCGCGCTGCTTCGACGCAGGGCGGCGGGCGCCGTCGGGGGTGAGGTTGTCGAGCAGCCACTCGCTCGCGGCTTGAAGCTCCGCGAACTCCTCCTCGGTGAAGGGGTGTTTACCGCGGAGCGCGCCCGCGTGCTCCGCGTAGAGGTGGGCCAGCGCCATCCCGTCGCTGGCCAGGTCGTACTTGCCGCTGCCGGCCCGGATCTCCGCGACGACGTCCCTCGGCAGGAGGCCGCGCCTCGCCAGGGTCTCCGCGAGCGAGAGCATCGGCTCGCGCAGCTCGGTCACGATCTTGAGCTTCGCGTCGATCTCGCGGGAGCTCGCCGGCCGGGCGGTGACGCGGGTCGCGGCGTAGACGAGCGCCCGGCCGAGGTCCGGCAGCGCGAGCACGTCATCGAGCGGCAGCTCGGGGAGCGCCTTCCGGACCCGCGCCGGGTCCGAGCAGACCGCCTCGATGCCCTGCTTCACGTTGGCGAAGGCGATCCGCACGTCGGCGCGACAGACCTCGATCTCGCGGTCCGGAAGTGCGAGGGCTTCGGGGGTGAAGCGCTCGTAACAAGCGCGGTAGGAGGGCTTTGCCTTGGGAGGCGACGAAGGCGCCTTCCCGGTGTCTTGTTTGTTGGTTCTGGCTTTGGCCATCCCGGGAACGTAGCTGCAGGCGAACGCAACCGTGGACCACACGGGCGTGGGATGTGTGCTCGGGGGGGCGCGGATCCGCGCGGAGAGGGCGAGGTGGCTTCGATCGGAGGCACAAGGGGTCGCCAGGATGGCGGAGTGCATGCACCTGGGGTCACCTAGTGTCACGCGAGGTCGCGTCCAGCGAGCACGTTGGGCACCCCCGAGCTCCTCCTCTTCCCGCTCGAAGTCGAGCTCGGGCGGCGCGTCGTGAGGCGAGAACGCCATGAACAGGATGCGCAGGCCGCCGGCCTCCAGCACGCGGGGCATGGCGAGATCCTGGGACCCGAGCTGCAGGCTCCCACCGCATCCACGTGGCCGGGTGCACGCGCAGCGCGCCGCGGTCGTCGCTCCGCGCGCGCACGACGAGATCGAGCCGGCGGCGCGCCCGCGCCGTGCCGCGCCGGGAAGGAACGCGGCGCTCGAACAGGAACTCACCCCTCGGCCTCATGGCTCCGTCCTGCCCGAGGACTTGCCGCCGCGTTACCTTTCCGTCGCCGAGGTCCACCTCTCGCTCTGGTGCGCGGTCCCGTGGATCAGCGAGCTCTACCAGGTGAAGCCATGAAGATGCACGACGGGTATCTCGCCTTGAAGTCATCCGGTGGAAATCGGAAGCTCAAAGCCCGTTCGCTGCTGGCCTGCGGAGACGAGGCCGCCCTGTTTCCGCGCGGCAGCAATCCCCGGCTCGCGAGCCGTTCGGGTCAGCCGCGTCGAGGGCGCCGGCGGCGCGGACATGCCGCACCAAGGGAGGCCGCATCCGGCTGCTCGTTTCGCGCGGCGGCGCCGCCGTGCCATACTGCGTGGCCATGGTGGCCCCGGCCCATCGCATTCACCACACGTACGCCGAGTACCTGGCCCTCGAGGCGTCCAGCAACGTCAAGCACGAGTACCTCGACGGCCAGATCTACGCGATGGCGGGCGGCACGCCCGAGCACGCCGCCCTCGCGGCGGCGGTCATCGGCCTCCTCTTTCCCGAGCTTCGCAGAGGTCGGTGTCGGGCTCACGACGCCGATCTCCGCGTGCGCGTGCCCGCCACCGGCCTCGCCACCTACCCCGACGTCACGGTCGTCTGCGGGCCGCTCCAGCGCGACGCCCAGGACGAGCAAGCCGTGACGAACCCCACGCTCATCGTCGAGGTGCTGAGCCGCAGCACGGAGGAGTACGACAGAGGCGATAAGTTCGAGCACTACAAACGCCTCGCCTCCTTGCGCCAGTACGTCCTCGTGTCGCACCGGGAACGCAGCGTGGAGGTCTGGACGCGAGGTATCGATGGTGGCTGGACGTCCGCCATCGCGCGCGAAGGGGACGCCGCGCACCTCGTGTCCATCGGCGTCTGGCTCGATGTCCGCGAGCTCTACGAGGCCGCCGCCGAGCCGGAGGTCTGAGATGGGACAGCGGACTCTGCCCACGTCCAGGGCTCCAGCTCACCTCCTCACTCCGCGGCGACTGCCTGGACGTCCTCGGCGATCCAGAGAGCCGGCTTCGGCTGCGTGGCGCCATCTGAACAGCCATCGCGGCGGGCTCTCGCCATCCCGATCCTCACGACCCTATCCTGCGCGCCCATGCCCACGATCCAGAGCACCGCCGAGATCGACGCCCCCGCCCGCGACCTCTTCGTGTTGTCTCAGGATTACGGTCTCCGGCTCGAGTGGGACCCGTTCGTCCGCGAGCTGCGCTACTGCGATGGCGCGGCCGAGCCCGCCGTCGGCGTGCGGGTGTGGGTGCGGGCGAAGAACGGGCTCGCCATGGTGGTCCGGTACATCACCGTGAATCCGCCAGAGCAGGTGGCCATCGCCCTGGTGGAGGGGCCGCCGGTCTTCCGCCAGTTCTCCGGCGCGTGGCTCTTCAAGGCGCTGGCGCCGCGGCGGACGCAGGTCACCTTCCGCTACCACTTCGCGGCGCGCCCGCGGATCCTCGCGCCGGTGCTGGAGCCGGTCATGAAGGCGGTGCTGCGGCGCGACATCGACGAGCGCCTCGCCGGGCTGAAGCGCAGCGCCGAGACGACGGACATCCTGCAGCGCATCCCGCGGCGCGACCCGATCACCGCCTGATCGGCGGGCGACCCGCGCCGCAGCTCAGCCACAGCTCAGCGAGAGGCTCTCCCCGTGGGCGCCCCCGACCGCGCGGACGATCGCAGCCGCCAGCGAGCGAGCGCGATCCCGAGACCCGCGAGCGCGAGGGCGACCCCGCCGTCGCGCTGGCCCGGCACGCCGGCCCGGAACACGCAGCCCCCCTGGTCGCCGTCCGCCGGGCCCGGCCCGGACGCCGGGCCTGCACCGCCCCCGCCGCCCGCGCCGGGCTCGGAGGGCGCGACGCAGGCGTGCGCCTCGGGGTCGCAGACATCGCCCTCTTTGCAGTCGGCGTCGCTCACGCACCCCACGCACTCCGGCGTCCCATCCACCTCGAGGCAGCGTGGCTTCCGTCCGTTGCAAGGGCTGCAGCTGGGCCCACAGAAGGCGTCGAGGGTGCACGGCGCGCACAGCGCGGCGCTGTTGCAGTAGGCGCCCGCAGCGCAGCCGTTGTTTCCAGCCAGGCCGACGAACGCGCGGCTGCACTGCGCGCAGGAGGCCTCGTCCGGCGTCGAGGCGCTGGCCGGCAAGGCCTGATGGAACGACGCCGGCTGGACGAGCGTGAAGCCGGACTCCGCGAGGCTCACGCTGCCGTTCTCGGTGGCGCCCAGCTCGAAATCCTCGAATTCACCGACCAGAACGGACAGCTCGAGCGCGGAATGCTCGGCGATCGCGACATAAAGGATCTCGATCGGATACAGCCCCTCCTGGGTGAACGTGACGGTGTTCGTCACGCGCCAGGTGGGTCTGCCGAGCGCCGTCGGCCGCACCACCACGGGATAGGAGGCTTGCTCGGCGTCGTAGATCACGAGGGCCACGGCGTCGTCGGCGTAGATGCCGAAGTGGAGCGGCTGATCGACGTGCTCGGGCGGCACGGCCAGGTAGCCGCGCAGGCGCATGCCGAACGGCGTGTTGGGGTCGTTCTCGACGAAGTCGCACCCCCCTGCCGGACAGCCGGCGACCGCGTCGCGAAAGTCGCCGAAGCTCAGCTGGGATCCGGCGTCGTAGTTGTTCGAGAGATCGAGCGGCGTGTCCACCACGAAGCTCACGAGGTCGGGCTGTCTATCATCGATGAACGTGTTGATCCCTTCGACGAGATCCTCTGTGTCCAAGTAGCCGAAGTCCTCCACGGCGTCGGACGACGCGTGGTACGCGCCGCACAAGCCGGAGCCCTCCGTCGTGGGGAGCGGCGCCACGGGGTCTCCGTCGATGACGACAGGCGCGGCGAGCGCGGAGCCCGGTGCTCCCAGCGCGAGCGAGAGGGCGATGATGGACGAGGTGGTGAGGGTGGAAGGTCGCCAAGACATGGACGCTCCGTACGAAGAAAGGAGTGCAGCCGACGCAACCGACGCGACCGATCGCGGAAGCTGCGCGGAGGCTGGTCGACATCACCTGATGGCGGCAGCGAAATGGTAAGCGAGCGCATCGCCTCCACGATGACGAAAGGCGGGCGAAGCACATTACCGCCCGCGCCGTTCGTCGGCGCACGGCGCGCGCCCGCGCAGCACGCAACGCGCTCTCGCCCGTCACTCGAGCAGCGCCAGCGCCTCCCGCGACGCCCCCGCCTCCGGGTGCTGCAGGCGCGCCCTCAGCGCCGCCGCCTCGGTGAGCAGCCTCCGCCCGCGCTGCGCATCCCCGCCACGCGCCGCGGCGACGCCCGCCCAGTGCAGCGCGTCCGCCCTCGCCCATGCGTCCTCGCCGGCCCACGCGACGGCCGACCCCGCGAGGGCCGCCGCGGCCGGCACATCCCGCCCGCCGTCGCCATCCCGCCCGCCGTCCGCCCCGCGCCCGCCGTCCGCCCCGAGACCGCCGTCCGCCCCGAGACCGCTGTCCGCGCCGCGACCGCCGTTCGCCCCGCGCTCGCCATCCGCGCCGCGCCCAAGCGCGCACCGCGCCGCGATCGTCGCGAGCCGCGCGCGGAACGGCCCGAACCCGCACGTCTCCGCGACGTGCATCCCCTCCTCCGCGCGCCGCCTCCCCTCGCCCATCCGCCCGCGCGCGAGCGCGATCCGCGCCGCGAGCTCGCTGCACCGGAGCGCCATCTCCACCTCGCCCGTCGCGGCCGCCCAGCGGCGCGCCTCGCCGAGGTGCTCCTCCGCCGCCGCGGCGTCGCTGTCCACGAGCGCGAGCCCGAGCAGCACGCGCGCGTGCGCCACGTGGCCCTCCCAGCCGCGCCGCCGGCACGCCTCGAGGTTCTTCAGCGTCGCCGCCCGCGCCTCCTCCCGCCGCCCTAGCGCGAGGTCGCGCTCCGCCTCCCAGAGCGCCCGGCGCGCGACCGGCTCGTCGCCCAGCCGCCGGACGCGCGCGAAGCGCTCGCCCGCCGCGTCGACCTCGCCGAGGTCGTGCAGCACCGCGCCGAGCAGCGCCGCGGCGCGCGCCGCGTGCGCCCGCTCCCCGCCGCGCTCGGCGATCTCCAGCGAGCGCTCGACGAGGCCGCGCGCCCTCCCGAGGTGGCCCCGCAGCCGCTCGGTGTACGCCAGCGTGCGCAGGCCCGTCGCGCGCTGCGCCGCGCCCGCGAGCTCCCCGGCGATCTCGTCGTGCGCCTCGTAACACACGCACGCGAACGCGAGGTCGCCGAGCGCGCCGGCGTAGAGCCCCGCCTCGTACGCGAGCGACGCGCGCAGCGGCGCGGGCAGCGAGGCCGGCATGCCCCGGGGATCGTCCCCGCCGGCGAACGCGCGCAGGATCCGGGCGCCGCGGGCCATGTCGCCGAGCTTGAGGCCGAGGTGCGCGAAGCCGCCGAGGCCGATCGCGTAGATGTCGTGCGCCTCGCGCGCGCGCCCGGCCGCGACGAGCTCCGCGATCACGGCCTCGTACGCGTCGAGCGCGCCGCGCTCCCGCGGCGCCCGGCGCGGCGCCTCGTCGAGGCGCGGCGGCGGGGCGCCGCTCCCCGCGGCGTGGATCCGGTCCGGCGGCACGCCGAGGAGCGACTTGAAGTGCTGCCGCACGAACGGGTGCGTCGAGTAGCAGCGGTCGCCCGGCCGCGCCGCGAACACGAGCCCGAGGCGCTCGAGCCGCGCGAGGCCACGCGCGAGCTCCGCGGCGCCCCACCCCGCCATGGCGCCCGCGATCTCGCCGCCGGCCCGGATCAGCTGGGAGAGCGCCTCCTCGCCCGCGCCGGCCGGGAACACGGAGAGGCGCGCGAGCAGGTCGCGCTCGCCCGCGGGCAGGGCGCGCGCGTACGCCGACAGCACCGCGCTCAGCCGGCGGGCGAGCGCGTCGTCGCGCTCGGCCTCGGCGAGGTGCGCCGCGCTCGCCGCGGAGAGCCGCCCCGCGTCGCCGCCGAGGAACGCGCCCACGTACGAGCCGAGCACCGCGACCGAGAGCGCGTGGCCGCCCGTGGTCTCGGCCAGCGCGCGCAGGGCGCCGTCGTCGCTGCGGATGCCCCAGCGCCGCATCAGCGCCGCGGCGTCGCCCTCGCAGAGCGACGCCGGCCTCACGGTGAGGACGCCGCCCTCGGCCCACGCCGCGAGATCCGCGAGCTCGAACCGCGACGTGACGAGCGCCCGCGCGCCGCCGAGCCCGGCGGCGACGGCGCAGAGCAGCCGCCGGAGGAGCGCGTCGTGCAGCTCGCCGTGCGCGCGCCCGGCGCCCCCCTCGGATTGAACGGCCTCGAGCCCGTCGAGCACGAGCAGGTGCGGCGGCCCTTGCCCGAGCGCGTCCCTCAGCCGCGCGAGCTGCTCGCCGGGCGGCGCCGGCCTCGGCGGGCTTGCGACCGCGGCGCCCGACGCGGATGCGGCGCCCGCGGCGGGCGCGAAGTACGCCGCTGCCTGGTCGAGGAACGCCTCGGTCCGCGGGTCGTCGTAGAAGCTCCAGACGAGCACCCCGCCGGGCCTGGGCGCGTCGCCGAGGCCCTGGAGGAAGCGCTCGGCGATCGCGGTCTTGCCCGCGCCGCCCACGCCGAGGAGCACGATCACCCGGGGATCCGGCGTCGAGGCGCCGGCCCACGCGGAGAGCCGCGCGAGGATGTCCGCGCGCCCGACGAAGTGCCGCGCGCGCTGGAGCGTGTGCGCGTGCAGGGGGCGCCACGCCGGGGCGGCCGTGCCCTGCGGCGCGCCGGGCGTGGCGGGCGGCGTCGTTCCGTCGGCTGCCCTGTCGGGCGCCTCTGCCGCCTCACTGGGCGCATGCGCCGGATCCGCCTCCGGCGTGTCCCCGGCGCCGTCGGCGAGCAGCTCCGCCTCGGGGATGCCCAGCTCGGCGCTGAGTCGCTCCAGGATGCGCCGCCGGGAAGGGCTCCGGACCGAGAAGCCGCCCTGCGGATCGTTGACGGCCCCCGACTCGTAGCGGCGGTAGGTCCGGACATCGACCCCGATCGACGCGGCGACCTGCTCCTGCGTGAGATCGAGCTCGATCCGCGCCCTCTGCAGGAGCGTGTGGTTGAACCGGACCGCTGGCGCCGCGCCGCGCCCCGCCCTGGGGACCTGTGCCATCGCTACGAGCGATCGATGATCGGCGATACCACGCGCCCCTGTCCACCCGCGTCCACCCCGCGCTGCGCGGCCTTGCCCGGCCTTGCGTGGCCTTACCCAGTCTTGCCCGGTCCTGCCCGGTCCCGCCCTTCCGGATCCGGTCCGCCCGGACGCACGCTCTCCGCATGATGCACACCGCAGCACGCGCCGAACGAACCGCCACCCCCGAACGGACCGCCTACGCCGAGGATCTCCGCATCTTCACGGTGTCGAACCTCCTGTCGCCCGAGGAGTGCGCGGGCTTCATCCGCCTCGCAGAGGAGCGAGGCTTCGAGCAGGCGCCGATCGGGGGGACCAGCGTCATCGACCTCGAGGTGCGCAACAACCGCCGCCTCCTCCTCGACGATCCCACCCTCGCGGCGCACCTCTGGGAGCGGCTCGCGCCGTGGACCCCGCGGAGCTGGGGCCAGCACCTCGCCGTCGGTCTGAACGAGCGCTTCCGCTGCTACCGCTACGGTGAAGGCGAGTACTTCAACTGGCACGGCGACGGGTCGTTCGTGCGATCGAGCGGCGAGCGGAGCCTGTTCACCGCGATGATCTACCTGAACGACGGCTTCGAGGGCGGCACGACCGATTTCTGGGGCAACCGGAGCATCACCCCGCGGCGCGGCATGGCGCTCGTGTTCGAGCACCGGCGGCTCCACCGGGGCGCCGCCGTGACGCGCGGGTGCAAGTACGTGCTCCGCACCGACGTGATGTACCGGCTCGGCTGACGCTACCGGACAGCGCCGGCGCAGAGCGCCTCGGCGAGGCGCGGCAGCACCTCGCCGGCTCGTGCCTCGATCTTCACGGCGCCGAGCTCCTCGCCGCGCGCCGGTCCCAGGTTGATCATCGCGATCGGGATGCCCCGCTGCGCGGCGCGCAGCACGAAGCGGTAGCCCGAGAAGACCGCCAGCGACGAGCCGACGACGAGGAGCACGTCCGCCGCGTCGACCAGGGCGAACGCCTCGTCCACGATCGGCCGCGGCACGTTCTCGCCGAAGAAGACGACGCGCGGCTTGAGCGGCCCGTCGCAGCGCAGGCACGCCGGCGCCTGGAAGCGGGCCACGTGCTCGGCGGGCAGGTCGGCGTCGCCGTCGGGGGCGAGGTCGGCCGCGAGGCGCAGCCAGCCGGGGTTCAGCGCGAGCAGCCGCGCCTGCAGGGCGGCGCGCGGCTCCACCGCGCCGCACGCGAGGCAGGCGACCTCGGAGAGCGCCCCGTGCAGCTCGATCACGCGGCGGCTGCCCGCGGCCTGGTGCAGGCCGTCGACGTTCTGCGTGATCAGGCCCTCCATCAGCCCGCCGCGCTCGATCCGCGCGAGGGCGCGGTGCGCAGGGTTGGGCTCGGCCCGGCAGAACCGCTCCCAGCCGATCACCGCGCGCGCCCAGTAGCGCTGCCGGATCTCGGCCGAGCGCGAGAACTCCCGCCCCTGGATCGGGTTCCGGGCGCGCCGCCGCGTCTCGGGCCCCCGGTAGTCCGGGATGCCGGACTCGGTGCTGCACCCCGCGCCCGTGAGGACCACGAGCCGCTTGCCACGCACGAGCGCGACGAGCGCGTCGATCGGCGGCTCAGGGTCGAGCGGCTCAGGGGGGAGCGCTTCGCCGGGCGGCATACGCCCGTTTGTGGCTCGTTTCTTCGGGCGTCGCCAGCCGCACGGCCCTCGCGGCCGGTGCGCCGGCCGCGGGCGGGGCTCCCCGGCTCCAGCCCCAGCCGGCGCGAGGCGACGGAATCCGGCTTCGGCCCACGCCCCCGCGCGCCAGGTGAGGCATCGTCGTCGCCGCGGCCGGCGCCGCCGGCCCCTTCTCCCACGCCTCCGACAGGAAAGCTCGTCCATGAAGCTCGCCTCCCTCGCGATCCTCCCGCTTGCCCTCAGCGCGTGCGCCGGGCCGCTGGCGAAAGGGCCGTCGCCCGATCTCCGCCTGCGGCACGTCGTCCTGTACCAGAACGGCCTCGGTTACTTCGAGCGCACCGGCGCCATGTCGGGCGAGCGGCTCACGCTCCGGTTCCGGGAGCGCGAGGTCGACGACGTGCTGAAGAGCATGGTGGTCGTCGAGCAGAACCTCGGGCCGAACGACACGCCCTCCACCGTGAGCGCGCTCCTACCGCGCTCCGGGCAGGCCAGCGGGCCCGAGGATCCCGCCGAGGTCGAGCTCGTCTTCTCGCCGGCCGCCAGGCGGCCCGTGTCGATCGCGTACGCGGTGCCGACCGCCGCCTGGAAGGCCACCTACCGGGTCATCCTGCCGGCCAAGGGGCAGAAGGAGAAGCGGGCGCTCCTCCAGGCGTGGGCGCTCATCAGCAACATCGGCGACGAGGACTGGAGCGAGGTCGACGTGACGCTCGCGACGGGCGCGCCGCTCTCCTACGTGTCGAACCTGCGCGCGCCGACGATGCTCGATCGGCCGGAGCTGAAGGGCGTCTACGACGGCGAGGGCGGCGCGAGCGCCCCCGTGCTCGCGGAGCGCTCGCCCGGGCTCGACGCCGACCGCGACGGCGTGCTCGACCACGACGACGCCTGCCCGCGCGAGCCCGGCTCGGAGAGCCCGTACCCCAACCAGCGCGGCTGCCCGAACGTGGTGCGCCTCGCCAGCAGCGAGATACAGATCCTGACCCAGGTGCCCTTCGACAAGGGCTCGGACGTCATCCCGCCGCGCGCGAGGCCGCTCCTCGAGGAGATCGCGCGCGCGCTCAAGAGCGTCCCGCACATCCGCACGTTCTATGTCGACGGGCACGCGTCGGCCGACGAGGCGGGCGCGGAGGATCTCGCGGCCCGGCGCGCCGCGGCCGTACGCGCGGCGCTCCTCCAGCTCGGGGTCTCGACCGAGCTCGTGACGCGCTCGAACGGCTCCAGGATGCCCCTCGCCGACGGCGGCACCGAGGACGTCCGGCAGCGCAACCGCCGCGTCTCGCTGAGCGCCGCGGAGGGCTGGCGGGCGCAGGCCCCCAGCCCGGAGCGCGGGGCGCCGGCCATCACGCCCGAGGCGATGGAGAAGGCGCCGGAGGGCGCCGCGAGCGTGGACGCCGTGGCCGGGGCCTTCCGGTACGCGATCGCGAACCCGGTGACGCTCCCGAAGAAGTCGTCGGCGCTGATCACGCTCATCAACCGCCCGGTGGCGGGCGAGGACGTCCTCCTCTTCCGCCCCGATCCCGCGGCGCCCGCGAGCGCGACCCACCCCTTCCGCGCCGCGCAGATCGAGAACAGGAGCGCGCTCGGGCTCCAGCCCGGATCCGTGTCGATCTTCTCGGGCGGGACGTTCGTGGGCGAGGGCGTGCTCACGCGCCTCTTGCCCGGAGAGAGCGCGACGATCCCGTACGCCATCGACAGCTCGACGGAGGTGCGCGCGACGAGCATGACCACGGAGGTGCCGGTGCGGATCGTGTCGCTGTCCCGCGGCGCGCTGCGCGTGGAGGATCGGTACCGGCGCGTGACGGTCTACGACGTGAGGCCCGGCCGGGACGTGCCGGAGACGTTGCTCCTCCGGCACGCGAGGGCGACGGGGTTCGAGCCGCAGGGCCTCCCCGGGTGCACGGACGCGACGCCGGACGCCTGCCTCGTCGAGAAGAAGCTCGCGCCCGGCGTCCCCCAGAAGGTCGCGGTCGAGGAGACGCGGCTGTCGCAGCGCGAGATCCCGCTCGTCGAGGCCGACAGCGAGCGGCTCTCGCTCTACCTGAAGGGCTCGAGCCTCCCGGCCGAGCTCCGCGCGAGGATGGACCGCGCGCTCGCGCTCCGGCGCGCGCTCGACGCGGCGAACGCCGAGCTCGACCCCCTGCGGCGGAGGCGCGCCGAGCTGATCGATCGCGCCGCCGAGCTGCGCGAGAGCCTGAGGACCATCGAGCGCACCCCGCAGGCCGGCAAGCTCCGCCAGACCCTGCTCGACCGGCTCGCCGACGTGGCCCGGCAGTCGGAGGAGATCGGCGCGAAGATCACCCAGCGCATCGAGGACGTGGCCATGGCGCGCGCCGAGCTCGACGAGACGCTCCGCGATCTGGTCATCGACGGTCGGTGAGCGCCGGCGGACGATCCGGGGGGATTTCGCGGCCGACGGGCAGCCCGCGCGCGCTCACGGGTCGGGCCGGGGGAGCGCGGCGTCGGCCGGCGCGACGCCCGCCGCCACCGCGGGGTACCCCTGGTCCTCGCGCGCGCCGGCCGCCTGCGTGACGAACAGCAGCGAGAACCCGGGGTGGACGACCACCGCGGGCGCGCGCGGGGCGAGCGGGGACGACGCGCCGAACACGGGCGCCGCGGCGCGCTGGAGCGGCCCGTCGTACCCCACCCGGGCGACCAGGCCGATCGCCGAGCGCCCCGCGCCGTCGCGGCCTGCGTAGTAGACGCGCAGGATCGGCCGGCCCGTGGCCGAGACGGCGAGCGCCGGGGCCGGGTCGGAGACCGCCGCGCTGTCGAACGGCTCGCCGTCGCCGTCCGGCGCGCCGGCGCCCGCGCCGGGACGCGGCGCCGGCGCGAGCGCGGCGCCGTCGCCGACGCGCTCCCAGACGACGCCGTCGTCGCTGCGCGCTTCGCCGATCGCGGACGCGCCCCCGTCGCCGGCGACCTCGTAGAACATCCGGAACGAGCCGTCGGGCAGATGGACCACGCCGGGGCTCCCCGGGATCGCGCCGCGCTCCCACCCGGCGCGGTCCGGCGCGAGCGGCGCCAGCACGGGCGCCGGCTCGCGCGCGAACGTGACGCCGTCGTCGGCGCTGCGCGCCAGCCCGACGCCGCCCGCCGCCGCGTAGTAGAGCCAGATCTCGCCGCCCACGCGCAGCGCCGACGGCGCCGCCACGGTGCCGCCCTCCCAGTCGAGCTCCGGCGCGAGGACCGTCGCCGCCGCGCGCGTGAACGAGCGGCCGTCCGCGGCGTCGTGGCGGACGATGGCGTTCGGCGGCGCGAGCGGATCCGGCGGCGCGTCCTCGGGGGCGCCTTCGGGGCGGAGCGTCGCGGCGAAGAACCCGGCGGCCGCGAGCGTCGACGGGTCGCCGTCGAGATCGACGACGGAGACGTCGCGCACGAAGTGGTCGTCATCGTCCATCACGTACGGCGCCACGCGGGCGCCGCCGAGCTCTGCCTGCGCGATCTCCCGGAACGGGCCGGCCCCGGCGTTCGGCAGGCTGCCCTCGTCGCCGTCCGAGGGCAACGTCGCGCAGGAGACGAGCGGCGAGGCGGCACAGGCAACGGCGAGCGCCCGGAGAAGCAGCGGCAGGAGCCGCTCGCGCCCCGGCCTACGGGCGGTGACCCTACGTGTGTCCCGACGTTTACAGATCTGCATGCAAAATGACCCTACGTGTGTCCCGACGTTTACAGATCTGCATGCAAAGTGACCCTACGTGTGTCCCGACGTTTACAGATCTGCATGCAAAGTGACCCTATCTAGGTCCCGACGTTTCCAGATCCGCATGCCGAGTGACACGGCGAGCGTTCCGGCGTGCACAGATCCCCATGCCCGATGACCCGGCGTGCGTCGCGACGCCTCAGAACGCCGCGGTCACCGTCGCGCCCAGGCTCACCATCGTCCCGCTCGCGCGGTAGTCGCCCACGAAATCGGCCGGATTGTCCTTCTCCACGACCACCTCCGGCAGCACGGACAGCTGCCCGTGGACGTCGATCCGGAGCGACCCCGGCAGCTCGTCCAGGGGGTGGTTCAGGACGGCGCCCGCGCCGAGGGACATCGTGTGCCGGTCCGCGTCGATGTAGTTCGTCGCGCCCCGCTGCGGCGGGACCGGCGAGCGCTCGTAGACGTAACCCGCGCGGAGCGGGACCTCGATCGCGCGCCGCTCCTCCTTCCGCCCGCCCTGCCCCGCCACCTCGCGCGGCCCCCCCGCCGCGAACGCGAGGTACTCGACGCCCAGCCTCGGCACGAGCCGGTCCTCGAACCGGAGCGGCACCACGGACGTCGGCCTTGGATCCTCGGGCAGATCGAGCGGCACCTCGGGGGGCGGCTCGGCCTCGAGGTGCGCCCGCGTCCTCGCCACGGGGCTCTCGTAGGCCGACCAGTCCACCCACGCGACGTCCAGGTTCACGCGCAGGCGCTCGATCCGCTGGAAGCTCACGCCCACGACGACCTGCTGCGGCAGGAACGCGTCGACCGTGCGCGACTCGAGCTCGTACAGGAGCGGCACCTCGATGCCCGCGAAGTCGACGATCCCCTTCAGCTGCGCGTCGATCGAGAGAGGGAGCTTCGCCTCCCCGCGGTAGGTGATCCCGACGAAGCCGAGCTCTCCGGCGCGCACCCGCGCGCCGAGCTGGGGGTAACGGATCGACGTGAGGTCGGCGTCCACCTCGTGGCGGAGCGCCGAGTCGTACGGGGACAACGCGTCGGCGCGGCCCGTGACCGAGAAGCGGCCCCGCGTCGACGCAAGGAAGGCGACGCCGCCGCCGATCTCCAGGTACGGCAGCGGCCGCACCGCGACGTTCGCGGCCAGGAACAGGATCGAGAGCCGGTCGTCGTAGAGCTCCCACCGCGGCGTCTCCTGGCGGATCGCCTTGATCCGCGACAGCCCGTCGTCCGGCAGGAACGTCGCCAGGCCGAACGCGAACGGCACGCCGAGCACCTCGCCCGGCGCGACCAGGCCGCCGGCGATCCCGTGGACGTCGCGCGCGCCGGTGTCGCGGCCGTTCGCGCGCAGGTGGTTCGACGCGTAGGAGTACCCGATCGAGAGGCCGAGGCCCGTCGCGCCGGCGAGGCCCGCCGGGTTGTAGTAGCCCGCCGAGAAATCGGTCGCGTCCGCGGCGAGCGCGCCGCCCATCGCGGCGCCCCGGGCGCCGAGCCCGTACGTGTCGGGCGCGTGCGCGCGCGCCCGGCGCGCGGCCAGGAGGCCGATCAGCAGGGCGGCGGCGGCGGCGGTGTAGAAAGGCCGGCGCATCAGAACGCCACCCCGAGCGTCGTCCCGCCCGCGACGAGGACGCCGCGCGTGTGCACGACCCCGCCGGCCGCGCCCGCCCCGGCGCCGCCGTCCTGCTTGTGGTGCGCGCGCGGCAGGAGCAGCTGCACCTCGGTGAACACGTCCAGCGTCAGCCGCGGCAGCGGCGCGGCGAGCGCGAGCCCGTAGCCGAGCGAGAGCCCGAGGCGGGCGTTGTCGTAGAGGTTCGAGGCGCCCGTCTGCTCGGGCGCCGGCGACGGCTCGAAGAAGGCGCCGCCGCGCACGTGCGCCGTGGCCCCGGGCCGCAGCGCGAGGCTGCGCTCCACGCCGGCGCGCGCCACGACGGTGTCCGAGTACCCCGGGTCCGCGGGCGCCGGCGCCGCGCACGAGCCGGCGAACGGCTCGCCCGTCTCGGGATCGACCTCGGGGCAGCGCACCGTCGCCTCGACGGGGCCGGGGTAGTCCGACCAGCGCTTGTACGTCGCGCCGACCGCCACCTTCCACGGGCCGCTCACGCGCGCCACCTCGAGCGCGATCTGCGCCGGATCGTACTGGGCGATCCCCGCGATGTGGAGCGGCGGCACGGTGAGGCCCCCGAGCTCGTCCGCGTGGATGACGACGTTGAAGCGCCCGACGAGCTCGCCGCGGAACGTGGCCCCGACGCGGTAGGCGCCGAGGTCGTAGCTCGCGCCGAGGACCGGCGCGTAGCTCGCGACGAGCGTGTCCTCGACGAGGGTGCCCACGCGGCCCGAGGCGTCGGTCGCCACCGCGACCGACCCGGACAGCGCCGCCAGCGCCGCGAAGCCGCCCCCCACCCGGACGCCGCGGCCGATCGAGGCGCCGAGCGCGGCCTGCACCGCGACCGACTGGGTGCGGTCCGCGATCGGGAACTGCGGCGTCTCCGGGTAGAGGATGCGCCCGCGGACCACCACGTCGAAGGGCGTGAAGAACCCGAGGCCGATCGTCACGCGGTCCTTGAGCGCGCCGCCGAACGGGACCGGCACCGCCGCGCCGATCACGCTGCCGCGCAGCGGCGCGTAGGAGAGCCGCCGTCCGCCGGCGCGGAGGTCGAAGATCGCGCCCGCGAGGCCCAGCGTCAGCCGGCGCTCGCGCGCGAGCGAGAGCAGCGCCGGGTTCGCGTAGACGGCCTCGTAGCCCTCCGCGACCGCGGCGCCCGTCGCGCCCATGGCGCTCGCGCGCGCGCCGAAGCCGAGCACGTCCTCCGGCGACGCGCGCGCGGCGCGCGCCGGCGCGAGGAGCGCCGCGAGCACCGCGGCGAGGGCAGCGACACCGCGCCGCGTCGAGCGGTCCGGGCGAAGCATGCGCGCGACCGTAGACTGGGCCGCGCTGGCGCGCTAGTCGGTACTCCCCCGTGGATCGCAGCACCGAAAGCACCTCGGACGAACGCCGCCCTCGCCTCGCGCTCCAGGCCGTGCTCCCGGCTGACCTCGCCGGCGCGTGCGGCATCGATCTCGCGGACGCGCGCCGCATCGTCTCGCTGGCGCACCGGCTCGGCGAGCTGCCCGCCCGCGCGCCCGCGACCGTCCGGCGCGCCGCGCTCGAGGCCGCGCGCGCGGCGGGCGAGATCCGGACGCTCGCGCTCGTCGAGCGGCGGGCGAGCGCCGAGGACCCGTTCGTGAAGTACGCCTTCGGCCTCGAGGACGGCGCCCTGGTGGAGTCGGTGCGCATCCCGCTCGAGCGGCCGGGCCGGTACTCGGCGTGCGTGAGCTCGCAGGTCGGCTGCGCGCTCGCCTGCGCCTTCTGCGCCACCGGCCGCATGGGCCTCACGCGCAACCTCGAGGCCTGGGAGATCGTCGAGCAGGTGCGGCTCATCCGCCGGGATCTCGGCGCTACGGCCGGCGGCGCGGCGCGCATCCACGGCGTGCTGTTCCAGGGCATGGGCGAGCCGCTCGCCAACGCCGACCGGGTCATCCAGGCGATCCGGGTGCTCTCGGAGCCGAGCGCGCAGGCGATCGACATGCGCAACATCACGGTCTGCACGGCGGGGCTGCCGTCCGGCATCCGGCGGCTCGCGGCCGAGGTCCCCGCGGTCCGGCTCGGCCTCTCGCTGGGCTCCGTGCGCCCCGGCAGCCGGCGAAAGCTCATGCCGATCGACGGCGCACACCCGCTCGACGAGGTGCTCGCCGCCGTGGGCGAGCACGCGCGCGCGACGGGCCACGCGCCCATGTGGGCCTACACGCTCCTCGCGGACCAGAACGACACGGACGAGGACGCCGCGTGCCTGGCCGCGCTCGCCCGCGGCTTCGCCGCGCAGCACGGGATCTCTCCTCGGCTCAGCCTGATCCCCTACAACGCCATCGGCGCGCCCGACGCTCCCCTGCCCTCGCCGCCCGGCGCCGGGGACGGCGGCGCCGCGGAAAAGGACAGCGGCGCGGGGGTGGATCCGTTCGTGCGATCGGCGCGGCTCGACGCGTTCCGCGCCGTCCTCTCCGCCGCCGGGGTCGGCTCGATCGTGCGCTACTCCGGCGGCGGCGACGTCGGCGCGGCCTGCGGGCAGCTCGCGCGGCCGCAGGCGGAGGGGCAACGGCCAGGCGGCCGCCGGGCGTCGCCCCGGGGCGGGGCGACGCCGCCGGCCGCTCTCGCCGGGCGCGAGGCCGATCCGCGGCCGCGGCCGGCGTGAGGGTCGCTATGGATCCCCGCCCCTGCGCGCGCTAGCTTGCGCTCGTGTTCGGCTTCAGCTTCGGCGAAATGGTGGTGCTCGTTATCGTCGGGCTCGTGATCGTGGGCCCGCGGCGGCTGCCCGCCATGATGCGGTCGGCGGGGAGCTGGATCGCCAAGCTGCGGCGGATGACGACCGAGCTCCGGTCGCAGAGCGGCATCGACGACCTCATCCGCCAGGAAGGCCTGGAGCGCGAGATCCGCGAGCTGCGCGCCCTGTCGCGCGTCAACGTGATCGAGACGCTGGTGAAGCCCGTGGTCGACGCCGCGTCCGTCGGCACGGTCGTCTCGGCCACGCCGCGCATCCGTCCGCCCGAGCCTGAGCCCGAGCCGATGGTGCAGCCGCTCCGCGAGCGCGAGTACCCCGTCCTCGGCTGCGACGCGTACGGCGCCGAGATCGAGGCCGAGGCGGACGGCGCGTCCAGGCCGGCGGACGCGAAGGACCCCACCGCGGAGACGGCGCCCGCGGTCGCGACGGAGGCCGCGGACGCGAAGGACCCCGCCCCCGCGACGGAGGCCGCGGTCGCGAAGGATTCGGCCGCGGCGGTGCCCGCGGTCACGGCAGAGCCGACGGCGGCGCCCCAGGGCGCGGCGGCTGCGAGCGGAGCGGCGTCATGAGCCAGGAGCAGGCGACGGCAGCAAAGAGCGGCGCCGCAGGGGCCGCGGGCAGCACCGGCGAGGCCGAGGAGGATCTCTCCGAGGACAAGCCGATGTCGTTCTGGGAGCACCTCGATGAGCTCCGCAAGCGGCTCGTCCGGAGCGTCCTGGTCTTCTTCGCGGCCTGCATGGTGGGCTGGGAGCTGCGCGAGAAGCTCCTGCACTTCCTGAGCATCCCGTACGTGCAGGCGTGGAAGGAGCAGAACCTCCCCGGCAATCCGTCGCTCCACTTCGGCGCGCCCGCGGCGGCGTTCGTCGCTTACTTCAAGCTGTCGATGATCGGCGGGGCCGCGCTGGCCTCGCCGTTCATCTTCTACCAGCTGTGGGCGTTCGTCGCGCCGGGCCTCTACGCCCGCGAGAAGCGTTACGTCATCCCCTTCGTCCTGTTCTCGACGCTCCTGTTCGTGGGCGGCGGCCTCTTCGGCTGGCGCGCGGCGTTCCCGATCTCGTTCGGCTACTTCCTCAGCATGGCCGGCACGGTCGAGGGCGGCGGGCTCACGATCACGCCGACGGTCATGATGGGCGACTACCTCGACTTCGTCGCCCAGCTCCTGCTCGGCTTCGGGATCATCTTCGAGATCCCGCTGATCGTGCTGTTCCTCTCGATCGCCGGCGTCATCAACTACCTCCAGCTCATCCTGTTCGGCCGCTGGTTCGTGTTCGTCGCGTTCGTCATCGCCGCCGTCCTGACGCCGCCGGACGTCACCAGCCAGCTCGTCATGGCCATCCCGATGTGCCTGCTCTACGTGCTCTCGATCGGCCTCGCCTACGTCTTCGGCAAGCCGCCGACCGACGCGCAGCGCGCCGCCTACAAGAAGCGCAAAGAGAAGGAAGTCTCCAAGGGCTGACGGCCCGCCGCGGCGGCTCGGGTGCCGGCGCGGCGGCCCGGGTGCCGGCGCAGCGCTCAAGCCGCAAGGCATCGCGCAGCGCTCAGGCCACAGGCACCGGCGCGGCGCTCAAGCCGCAGGCACCGGCGCGGCGCTCAAGCCGCAGGCACCGGCGCGGCGCTCAGGCCGCAGGCACCGGCGCGGCGCTCAGGCCGCAGGCACCGGCGCGGCGCTCAGGCCGCAGGCACCGGCGCGGCGGGCGGCGCCGGCTTCCGGCTCCGCGCCACGTGGATCGCGACCGCGACGCCGGCCACCGCGAGCCCGATGAGCTGCGACGTGGACAGGCCGAGGAGGCCGCCGCGATCGTCGGCGCGCACGAACTCGAGCGCGAAGCGCCCGAGCGCGTAGAGCCCCAGGAACGTGACGAAGACCTGCCCGTCGTAGCGCTTCCGCCCGTGCACGTAGAGCAGGCAGATCGCCGCGATCGCGAGCGACATCGCCGACTCGTAGATCTGCGTCGGGTGGACGGGGTGCGACGGCGCCCGCGCGCTCGCGAGCTCGTGCAGCTTGAACTGCGCCTCGCTGGCGGGGCTGTTCGGCGGGAAGGAGAGCCCGAACGGCCCGTCGGTGCGCAGGCCGAAGCAGCAGCCGGCGAGCAGGCAGCCCATGCGGCCGAACCCGAGGCCCAGCGGGACGGCGAAGCCCGCCATGTCCGCCGCCTTCCAGAACGGGAACCGGTCGCGCTTGAGCAGCCAGTACGCCGCCGCCGACGCGCCGATGAAGCCGCCGTAGTACGTGAGCCCCCCGGCCCAGAACTTCGCCCACGCGAAGCAGTCGCGCTCGGTCGGGTGGCAGACCCCCTTCGCGGCGTCCCAGACGCCGTGGTACCGCGGCGCGCAGAGCGCCTGCTCCACCTTCCAGTCGACCTGCGACGGATCCGTGCACAGGTGCACGTAATCCCAGAAGTATCCGTCGGCGACGACGTGGAGGAGCCGGCTGCCGACCACGCCCGCGAGCAGGCACGCGAGCCCGAGATCGACGATCACGTCCGGATCCTCGCCGATCCGGCGCGCCCACAGCGCGCCGACCGCGGTCGCGAAGAGGAAGCCGGCGAGCAGCAGCAGGAAGTAGGCAGGGAACGAGACGTCGAGCAGGCGAAACAGCTCGGGGCGCATGTCAGCCTGCGGAGGCCTTCGCCCCTGGCGCGCCGGAGGGCTTCTGCGGGAGCGCGGCGCGGCGCGGCGTGAACATGTCGATCGCCATGAGCCCGACGCCCACGACGATCGCGATGTCGGCGACGTTGAACGTCGGCCACACGAACGACGGGGTGAACCGGACCTGGATGAAGTCGACCACGTACCCGTAACGGATCCGGTCGACGAGGTTCCCGAGCGCGCCGCCGAGCACGAGCGGCAGCCCCCATCTGAGCGCGACCTGGGTCGGGTGGAGCTTCCGGTAGAGCGAGACGATGAAGACGATCGCGGCGAGCGAGATCAACAGGAAGAAGGGCCGGCGGACCGCCTCGCTCTCGTCGCCGAGGATCCCCCACGCCCCGCCGTGGTTCTTCGCGAAGATCATGTTCAGGTGATCCTTGATCACCTCGATCTTCCGCAGCCCGAACGGCCGCGCCCCTTCGGCGAGATCCGTGAGCGGCCGCGGCTCCAGCCGGTCCTTGGCCCACCACTTCGTGGCGAGGTCGAGGGCGAGCGTGACCGCGGAGACGGCGAGCAGGAACACGTACGATGGGCGATAGGCGGGCGCCGCCGGCGCGGCCACGTCGTCGTCTTTGCCCTCGTCCGGCGCGGCGCCGCGCGCGCCGCCCTCGCGCTCGCCCGCGGCCAGCGGCTCGCCGTCCGGTGACGGCTCGAGTGCGGAGCGCCCCAGCTCCGTGTCGGCACCTTTCGTCTCCACGGCAGGATCTCGCGGCGTCGCGTCTTCGGTCATGCGGAACGCGTTCCTCTACGACAAACCGAGCGCTCCCGCAAAGCCTTCCCTCCGCGAGCGCCGTCGCCCGCGCCCCCCGTGCGCCCGGCGCGCCGGCCAGGCGCGCGCCTCCCTTCCCCTAGGGCCGCGTTCACCCGTCTCCGGCACATGCGTCCGCCGAATCGCGCGCGTCGGGCGACGGCGCGCTGCGGGCCGAGGCGATCATGTCGATGGACATCAGGATGACCCCGGCGACGATCGCGATGTCGGCGACGTTGAACGTCGGCCAGTGGAGCTCCTGGCCGCCGCGGGTGAGGTACATGTCGATGAAGTCGATCACCCAGCCGTAGCGGATCCGATCGACCAGGTTGCCCATCGCGCCGCCGAGCGCGAGCGCGAGCCCCCATTTCATCGCGGTCTGGTCGCGGTGGAGGCGCCGGTAGATCGAGTAGATGAAGACGATCGCCGCGGCGGACACGAACAGGAAGAACGGCCGCCGCAGGCCGTCCGGGAGGCTGCGCAGGAAGCTCCAGGCGCCGCCGGGGTTCTGCGCGAAGATGAGATCCAGGTGGCCCGGGATGACCGTGAAGGTCTTCGCGCCCGCCCGCTTCGGATCGAACCCGGCGAGCCGCGCGTACGCCCACGCCTTCGTCGCCAGATCGGCGGCGCACGAGACGGACGCCACGACCGTGAGGAACACGAGAGAGGCCCGCTCGCCCCCGGGCACCTCGGCGGTCGGGCGCGCGGCGGGCGGCGCGTGAGGTCCCTGCGGCACGGGCGCCACGGGTGATGCGGGCGATGCGTCGGACGACATCTCCTCGCTTCTACGCGATGGTGTCGCGCGGAGCAAACGACCTCCGGCGCAGCGTCGCCGCGCGGTCCGTGCTCGGCGTCGCCGCGCGGCTCGTCACCGCCGGTCCAGGATCGCCGGCGGGTGCGCCGCGACGCCCCCGCGGTCCGGCGCCTTCCTTTCTCGGCCGCGCGGCGCCGCCGGTGGCCGGGGCGCCGGCTCGCCGGGCGGCCGCGGCGGGTCCGGCGCCGCGTCGCCCCGCCTGCTCAGCGCGATCTGGACCTCGCCGTACGCCTGCAGCGCCGCGCCGCGCAGCCGCTCCGCGGCCGCCGTGCTTCCGAGCGACTCGGCCAGCTGCGCCCTGCGCTCCGCGATGTAGGCGAGATCTCCCGCCTCGGCGGCGCCGAGGTCGCCGGTGAACGCGCGCTCGGCGCGATCGAGCGCCTCGCGGGCGCCGTGCAGATCGACGGGCGCGAGCTCCGCCGCGGCGCTCTGCCGGGCGCGCTCGTAGCTCTTCCTCGCGCGGAGGAGCTCCGCCGGCGGCGGCGCGCTCGCGCACCCCGCGAGCCCGCCGAGGAGCAAGATGGCCAGAATCCACCGATGGCTTCGCATGGTCCCGCGCCTCCTTCCGCGGGCCCGCTAGCGGAGCCCCTGCTGGTGGATGGCCTCGACCTCGTGGAGCGCCTCGCGCGCGAGCGCCTCGGCCCGCTCCTCGCGCGCGAACGCGAGCGCGAGCTCCGCGTCCGCCTGGGCGCGCATCACCATGAGCCGCGCTCGCTCCCGGGCGCCCTCGGCCGACAGCCGCTCCGCGCGCTGCAGCTGCTCCCGCGCCAGGCGGAGGTGGAGGTCCGCCCGCGGGATCATGTCGGCGCCGACCTCCTCGGCGGCGCGAATCGACGCCTGCGACGCGATGAGCCGCTCGTGGAAGGCGGGCGCGCGCGCGGCGCACCCCGCCGCCGACGCGCCGAGGAGCGTCAAGATCACGGTCTTTCTCATCTGCACACCTCGTGGCCTGCGCCGGGCGCGCGAGGCGCGCGGGGCAGGCGGGTCAAAGAGCGGATGGATGGCTCGACGCCGGATCTCCGTCGCCGGGCCGATCGAGCCTCAGGCAACCGGCACACCAGCGCCGCCCCCGGTCCGGCCGCGCCCTAGCCCGCCTGCGACGCGCACCGCCGGCCGTCCGTCAGCGCAGCAGCGATGGCCGGCGCGCCCCGCGCGCGCGGCGAAGGCCGTATCCGCGCTTCCCAGCGATTGCGCGGAAACGAGCCATTTGGTGCGTCGATCGGTGTGCGCGGCGGGCAGGCTCTCGGCGGCGCGCACGCGCCCCCGGGCGGCGGATCTCGTTCGCGGACACGCGAGGTCCCCTCGCCGCCGTACCCGGGGCGCGCCGCGCTGTACCCGGGGCGTGCCGCGCTCCGCTGCGCGGCGCTCGCCCATCGCGCGCCCGAACCGGTTGAGGCGGCACGGCACATCTGTTTAGTATGCGCTCGTCATGCCGTCGCCCCCCTGGAAGATCGAGACCGGCGTCGAGACGGTCATCGCGTCGTGGCTCGCCTCCGGCTACGTGCGCCCTTGTCTGACGGCCGATCGCGAGCTCCCGCCGGCCGAGGCGCGCACCAGCCCGATGCCCGAGGCCCTGTCGCCGGCGCTCCGCGGCGCGCTGGAGCGGCGCGGCATCACCCGGCTCTACGAGCACCAGGCGCGGGCGTTCGCGGCGGCGCGCTGGGGCGGCGCGGCGGAGGTGGACCGGGCCGGGCGGCACGTGGTGGTCGCGACGCCGACCGCGAGCGGCAAGAGCCTCTGCTTCCACCTCCCGGTGCTCGACGCGCTCGCCGAGGGCGCCGCCTCGGGCCAGGGCGGCAGCGCGATCTACCTCTACCCGACCAAGGCGCTCGCCCGGGACCAGGAGGCCGGCCTGCACGCGCTCATCCGCGAGGCGGGGCTCACGATCCCGGCCATCGTCTACGACGGGGACACGCCGGCCGACGCCCGGCGGGCCGCGCGCGAGCGCAGCCCCATCGTGATGACGAACCCCGACATGCTGCACGCCGGCATCCTGCCGCACCACGCGCACTGGGCGCGGACGTTCCAGCGCCTGCGCTACGTCGTGCTGGACGAGCTCCACACCTACCGCGGCGTCTTCGGGTCACACGTCGCCCACGTGATCGCCCGGCTGCGCCGCGTCGCCGCCTTCCACGGATCGAGCCCGACCTTCCTCTGCGCGACCGCGACGATCGGCAACCCCCGGGCGCACGCCGCCCGCCTGCTCGGCGTCCCCGACGACGAGATCGAGCTCATCGACCAGTCCGGGGCCCCGCGGGGGCCGCGGCGCTTCTTCCTCTACAACCCGCCCGTGGTGAACGCGGAGCTCGGCGTGCGCGCCAGCACCCTGAAGAGCGCGGTGCGCCTCGCCGGCGACCTCGCGCGCGCCCGCGTGCCGACGCTGGTGTTCGGCCAGTCGCGCAACTCGGTCGAGATCATGCTGAAGTACCTGCGCGAGGGCGTCGGCAAGGAGATCGGGGCGGAGGACGCGATCATGGCGTACCGCGGCGGCTACCTGCCCGAGACGCGCCGCCGGGTCGAGCGGGGGCTGCGCGAGGGCGAGATCCTCTGCGTGGTCGCCACGAACGCGCTCGAGCTCGGCATCGACATCGGCGAGCTCGACGCGGTGATCTGCGCCGGCTACCCCGGGTCGGTCGCCGAGACGTGGCAGCGCTTCGGCCGGGCGGGCCGGCGGGGCAAGACGAGCATCGCCGTCCTGTGCGCGCAGAGCTCGGCGCTGGATCAGTACCTCGCGAGGAACCCGGGTTACCTGCTCGAGCGCGCGGCCGAGTCGGCCCGGATCGATCCGCAGAACACCGAGATCCTGGTGCAGCACCTCAAGTGCGCGGCGTTCGAGCTGCCGTTCCTCAAGGGGGAGCCCTACGCGGCGATGCTGGCCGACGACACCCTGGCGGCGCTCCGGTTCCTCCAGGACAACGGCGTCGTGCACGAGTCGAACGATCGCTTTCACTGGGCGACCGACGCCTACCCGGCGAACCACGTGAGCCTGCGATCGGTGGGCTGGGACAACTTCGTCATCATCGACAAGGCCCTTGGCAAGACGCTCGCGGAGCTCGACTGGCGCGCCGCGCCGACGATGCTCCACGAACAGGCCATCTACCAGCACGACGGCGAGCAATACCAGGTCGAGCGGCTCGACTACGAGAACCACAAGGCCTTCGTGACCAAGGTCGTCCCCGACTACTTCACGACCGCGCTCACCCACCGCAAGGTGAGCATCCTCGACGAGGGCTCGACTGCCCCGCTCGGCCGCGCGCGGGCCTCCTTCGGCGAGGTGAGCATCGTCGAGAAGGTGGTGGGGTACAAGAAGATCAAGTTCTATACGCACGAGAACACGGGATACGGCGACGTGCGTTTGCCCGACATCCAGATGCACACCGCGTCTTTCTGGCTGACCGTGCCGGAGCCGCTCTGCGAGGAGCTCGGCCTCGGCCGCGCGACCGCCATCGACGGGCTGCGCGGCATCGCGCGGGCGCTGGAGACGGTCGCGACGCTCTCGCTGATGTGTGATCCGCGCGACATCGGCCAGACGCTCGAGGACGGGAGCGAGGCGCGGGCGCCCGACGCCGCGCCGGACGGCGAGGTGGCCGGGGTCTTCGATCCGACCCTGTTCTTGTTCGACAACGTGCCCGGCGGCGTCGGCCTCGCCGAGCGCATCTACGAGCAGCGGGAGGAGCTCCTGGCGCGGACGCGGCAGCTCATCGCCGGGTGCGGCTGCGATGAGGCCGGCTGTCCGCTGTGCGTCGGGGCCACCGAGTCCGTCGAGGGGCGCCGCAGGCGCGCCGCGCTCGGGCTCCTGGAGCTGGTGCTGCACCAGGCGTGAGCCAGGGCCCGGCGCTGTCCGGGCGTGTCATCCGGCTCGATCCGCTGCCCGGGCGTGTCGCCAGGCTCGACCCGGGAGCGGCGTCCCGAGTTCGACCGGCTGTCCCTGGGCCGAGGTCAACCTCGCTTCACGGCGAAGCCGGCGAACGCCTGCATCACGGGCATCAGCTCGATCCGGTTCACGTTGACGTGCTCCGGGAGCGTCGCGCACCAGACGACCGCCTCGGCCACGTCGTCGGCCGAGAGCGGCTTCACCCCCTGGTAGACGGCGGCGGCCCTGTCCCGGTCGCCCTTGAAGCGCACCAGCGAGAACTCCGTCTCGGCGAGGCCGGGCTCGATGTTGGTCACGCGCACCCGGCTGCCGAGCAGATCCGCGCGCAGGTTCAGCGAGAGCTGCGCCACGAACGCCTTGCACGCGCCGTAGACGTTGCTCCCCGGGTACGGCGTCTCGCCCGCCACCGAGCCGATGTTGATGATGTGCCCCCGGTCGCGCGCCACCATCCCGGGCACGATCGCCCGCGTGCAGTGGAGCAGCCCCTTGATGTTCGTGTCGACCATCTGCTCCCAGTCGTCGGGATCCGCCTCGTGCGCCGGCGACAGGCCGATCGCGCCGCCCGCGTTGTTCACGAGCACCGACACCTCGGAGAGCTCCGGCGGGAGCTCCGCGATCGCCCGGTCCACCGCGCCCCGGTCGCGGACGTCCAGCCGGAGCAGATGGACCGCCGCGGCCCGCGCGCGCCCGTCGTCGCCCGCCGATCCCGCGCCGCCGCCGGACGACAGCTCGGCCGCGAGCGCCTCCAGGCGCTCGTAACGGCGCGCCGCGAGGATCAGCCGGGCGCCCAGGCCAGCGAAGCGACGGGCGATCGCCGCGCCGAACCCGGCGGAAGCGCCGGTGATGAAGACGACCGGGGACGGATCAGAGAGAGCAGTACGCATCATGTCCTGAGCGGACTTGTATCAGACCCGCCCAGATCCAGCGACACCCTGCGCGCTCGACTGCACCGGTGCCCGTCCGACCGCAGCGCCGCCGTGGGTTCGCTCTGGACGTGCCGCGGCCGCAGCACGCGCTGGACGCAGGCCGGCAGACAGGGGACGACCGATGGAGCGATGGACACCACGAGTCGATTTCTGCACTCGGACGCGGCGGGTTCTGATGGACGAGGGCGGTCGGCCCTTTACCCCCCACCCGGTGCCCTTTAGAGTCGCCTCATCGTGGAGAGCGCGCCATCGAGGGGGGTTGTTCTGGGGCGTTACGCCGTTGGACCGCGGATGGCGCGCGGCGGGACGGGAGAGGTGTTTCGCGCGGTCGCGGTCGACCCGGATGGCGCGGAGGTCCCGGTCGCCATCAAGCGGATCGTCCCGATGCACGCCGGCAGCGACGATCTCCGGAAGCTCTTCCTCGCCGAGGCGAGCATGATGACGCGCCTCGTGCACCCCAACATCGATCAGGTGCTCGATTTCGGCATCGATGAGCAGGGCGACTTCTACGTCGTGCTCGAGCTCGTGTCCGGAACGGACCTCGGGCGGCTCTGCCGGTGGCTCTGGGCGCACGACGAGGTGGTCCCGGTGCCGGTCGCGCTCCACGTGGCGTCCGAGGTGCTCAAGGGGCTCGCGTACGCGCACGAGCGCTCGGCCGCCGAGGGGCGGCTCATGGTGCACCGCGACGTGAGCCCGGGGAACGTGCTCATCTCGACCGCCGGCGAGGTGAAGATCGTGGATTTCGGGGTGGCGATCGCCACGCGGGGCGAGGCGGGCGACGCTGCCCGGCGCGATCTGGTGGGCAAGCCGAGCTACATGCCGCCCGAGCAGTTCGACGGGGAGCAGGTCGACGCCCGCGCCGACCTGTTCGCGTTCGGGGTGGTGCTCTTCCAGATGCTCACCGGCTCGCGGCCGTTCTCCGGGACCAGCGCCACCACGCGGATGGCGGCGGCGCGCGAGGGGCAGCTGCAGCGGGCGAGCGAGCTGCGCCCCGAGGTGAGCCCGGCGCTCGAGGCGCTCCTCGCGCGCGCCCTAGCGCCCCGCCGGGAGGACCGCTTCCCCGACGCGCGCGCGATGCTCGAGGCCATCGAGGCGCTGCGCGAGGTGGGCCACGAGATCGGCGCCCCGGAGGAGCTCGCGGCGCTCGTGGCGTCGGCGCTGAAGGAGCCGCCCGAGTCGCGCCCGGCGGGCCCTCCCCCGTCGGATCTGCCCGACGACGACCTGGAAGGATGCGAGCTCACGCACGCCGGCGCGCCCGGCTCCTTCACGCTGCGCGTGACGAGGCGGACGGGCGGGCCTTCGCAGGCGCTCGACGGAGACGTCGGGCCGCTCGACGGAGACATCGGGCCGCTCGAACCGGCCAGCGCGGCGCTCCCCGAGCCGCCGAGCTCTCCCATGAGCGGCGGCTTCCACGCGGTCGCGCCGGCGTCGGGCGAGGAGGGCTCGCTCGATCCGCTCCTGGGCCCGGCCGCGAAGGTGGCGTCGGAGCGGCCGCGGGACGAGACCAGGCCGCCGCTGTCGACGTCCGGCGCCGTGATCCCTGTGGCCGGGGCGAAGCGACAGCGCCTGCTCGCGGCGGCGATCGCGTGCGCCGCGCTGGCGGGGATCGCCGTTGCGAGCGTGCGCGTCAGCCAGGGGCGGCTGAGCGGGGCGCACCCCGCGGCGGCGCTGCGCGCCTCTGCCGTGGTGCGGCCGGTGATCGGCGCCGCGGCGCGCGCGGCGATGTTGCCCTTGCAACGGTCCGCCCCCCCGGCGGGCGCTCCGCCCGCCCCGACCTGCGAGGGGGCGCTCCAGCTCGACGCGGGTGAGGCGTGGCTCGTCTCGGGCGGCCCGGCGGAGGTGCGGGCGCCGGGCCAGTACCGCTGGCCCTGCGGCAGCTTCACCCTGCGCGCGACGTCCGAGGTCGAGCCGACCCGCACCCGGCAGCTCTCGGTCACGGTGTCCGACGCCGTGCCCGCCGTCGTCCAGCTGCCCTGACCCGTTCGCCCGCCGGCTCGCTTGCGCCGCCGGGTCCGCTCGGGTAGCAGCGCTGCGTGCGACGCCCTCGAGCCCTCCTCTCCCTCGCCCTCTCCCTCGCTGCGCTCACCGGCTGCAGCGCCGCGCCGCCCGCGGCGCCGCCCGCGCCTCCCCCCGCCCCGGCCGCCCAGCCGGACGCGGCGCCGGCCGCCCCGGCGCCCCCCGCGGGCGGCGCGGGCAGCGCGGCGCCCGCGCAGGTCACCTCCGTCGAGGTGCCTGCCGCCCTCCGCGCCGTCGTCGAGGCCGCCGACCGGTCCGAGGCGGACCGCGCGCTCGACGCCGGCCGCAAACCTGCGGAGATGCTCGCCTTTTTCGGCATCCAGCCCGGCATGAAGGTCGCGGAGCTCGCGGCGGGGGGCGGCTACACGGCCGAGCTCCTGGCGAGGGCGGTGGCGCCGGGGGGCGTCGTGTACGGGCAGAACAACCGCTTCGTCCTCGAGCGCTTCGCCGAGAAGCCGTGGAGCGAGCGGCTCAAGAAGCCCGTGATGAAGGCGGTGGTCCGGGTCGACCGCGAGTTCGACGACCCCTTGCCGCCCGAGGCCCGCGACCTCGACGCGGTGTTCTTCGTCCTCTTCTACCACGACACGGTGTGGATGGAGACGGACCGCGCCGCGATGAACCGCGCGATCTTCCGCGCGCTGAAGCCCGGGGGCGTGTTCGCGCTCATCGATCACAGCGGGCGCGACGGGACGGGCGTCGGCGAGGTGAAGACGCTCCACCGCATCGAGGAGAAGGTGGTGCGCGAGGAGGTCGAGCGGGCCGGCTTCCGGCTCGCGGCCGAGGCGACGTTCCTCCGGGTGCCGGCGGACACGCGCGACTGGAACGCCTCGCCCATGGCGGCGGCCGACAAGCGCGGCACGAGCGACCGCTTCGTCCTGAAGTTCGTCAAGCCCGGGGGCTGAGCGACGCGGCGCGAGCCCGCGCGCGCCCTGGACGAGCGCGCGCGGGCGGCCTGCGCGCGCGCTCGTCCACGGCGCGCACGAGCAACGGCGCAGGTGCCGCCTGCCGGCGGCGCGCGCCGGGCGGAGAGGCTCACCTCGCGGGGGGGTCGGAGCGGACGCAGCGCACGAGCCGCGGATCGCGGACCGAGCCGCTCAGCGACGCGCCGTTCGAGAAATTGACCGTGATCGCCGCGTCCGCGCTGCCCAGGGCAGGCGTCGAGGACCAGAAGACGCCGGACGGCGCGCCCGAGAAGATCCCCTCGTCGAGCGCCGGCCCGGACCGCCGATCGTCGATGAGCGAGAGCAGCTCCTTGGCGTTGGGCAGCCGCCAGTCGTCCTTGCCGGCGAGCTCGAGCGCCTCGCAGCGCGCGAGCGCCTCGCTCCAGGCGTACCCGATGCCGGTGACGTTGCGCTGCCAGACGAGCCCGGTGGTGGTGTCGAGCACCCGCGGGTCGCCGTCGGCGGCCGACAGCTCGGGCGGCGCCATCACCTCGCCGGCGACGCACAGGGCCCGCGACATCTCCACATCGGTCTTCTCGCGATAGTAGACGTTCCCGTCGCTGGCCCGCACGCCCCAGGCGCGCTTCACGTCGTCGACCACGTCGCTCGCGGACCAGTAGAAGCCGCCCGGGAACGTGCTCGTGAAGATGTCCGGAAAGGCCGCGGAGTGGCCGAGATCCAGGATGGATACGAGCTCGCGCCGCGTCGGCAGGCGCCAGTCGGTGCGGCCCCCGCGCGCGTTCGTGGCGAGCGCCTTGCAGTGCACGTCGGCGCCCTCCAGGTTGTACGACACGTTCTCGGTGGCCTGTTCCCACACGAGCCCGGTCACCGAGTCCGCCACGACGTCGCCGTCGCGTTCTTCGTAGGAAGGGACGAGGATCTGGTAGTTCCCGTCCTGTCCGAAGAAGGGGTCTTCCGGGCCCGGGCACTCCGTCACCACGATCGTCCCGTTCGAGCAGCGCCTCGTCATCGAGTCCGGCCACGTCACCGGGACCGGCGGCGCGTTTCCTCCGTCGCCGCCGCCGCCGCCCAGGCCGCCGGCGCCGCCGCCGCCGTCGTTCGCCCCGCCGCCGCCGCTCCCGCTGCTGCTGCCGCTGGTCCCTCCCCCGGCGCCGCCGCCGATCTCGAAGGGATCTCCGACGCACCCGCCGAGCGCGGCGGACTCCGCGAGCAGCACGGCCATCAAGAAGGCGGCGGGAAGGGCGTAAGGGGTCTCGTTCGGCATGGGAAGGCGGCAGCGTCCTTAGAAGGAGCCGGGCGTGCAGCCTATCATTCGCCGGGGCGCGGGGGTCGATTTCCTCGCGGGCGCGCCGCGCCCCGCCGGTTTTTGCCGCGCCCCGCCCGCCACCGGTTCTCGCCAGCACGCCGCCCGCCGCGCGACGCAGGTCTCCGCCGCGCGACGCAGGTCGCCGCCACGCGACGCAGGTCTCCGCCGCGCGCCCGCCGCGCAACGCAGGTCTCCGCCACGCGACGCAGGTCTCCGCCGCGTGCCCGCCGCGCAACGCAGCTTTCCGCCGCTCGCGCGCGTGTTCCCGCGCAACGCAGCTTTCCGCCGCTCGCGCGCGTGTTCCCGCGCAACGCAGCTTTCCGCCGCTCGCGCGCGTGTTCCCGCACAACGCAGCTTTCCGCCGCTCGCGCGCGGGCGCCCCGCGGGCCCTCACCCGGGCCCCCGATGAAAATCGCAGCGACCATGAAATAAAAGCCGAGGCTGTGGCGAATACCGCGCATGGGTACACGCACCTCACTGTGGTTCGCGGTCGCGTTCGCGGGCAGCCTGCTCGTGGGTTGTGACGACGGCGGGACACGCTCGGCCGCGGAGCGGGTCGCCGGAGGGGCAGCCGCCTGCCTCCCGGGGAGCTCGATCGAGCGGGCCGAGACGAAGGTTTACACGTTCTACGGCGCCACCGGGGCGCAGAGCCGCGTCGAGCGCACGGTCCGGCCGGATGGGTCCGAGACGATGGCGAGCGAGACCCGGCCGACACGCGCGGGCAGCGACCCCGCGGCGGGCGCCGCGATCCCTTCGGGCGGCGTCCTCCGCGAGTACGCCGAGCTCGACGCCTCGGGTCGCCTCGTCTACGCGGACGTCTCGCTCAGCGACGCCTCCGGCGTGGTCCGGCGGATGATCCTCGATCCGCAGCACGGCGCCGCGCTGCTCCGCCGCGCCGGCGCCGCGCCGGGCTTCGTCCGGCTCCCGACCGGCGAGGCCCTCGCCTACGCGCCGGTGAGCGCGCTGGTGACGCCCGTCGCGGCGTGGATCGCGCGGCGGGCCGCCCAGGCGGCGCCGAGCGTCCGGATCTTCGACGAGGCCACCGCCTTCAGCCACGACGTCCTGAGCGACCAGCTCGTCGTTCAGGACGATCGTGAGACGTTCGTGGTGCTGGGTGACGCGGCCGTGTCGGCAGACCGCGAGTTCATCACGTCGCTCCCCCTCGGCGACGCGGCGACGACGAGGGCCGCCTGCGAGGAGGGCCAGAAGGGCGCCGCCTGGCGCTCCGGGTGAGCCCACCCGGGAGCGCCGTGGCTCCTGCGCCGCGGCCGGCGAGGGCCGGCCGCGGCGGCGAGCCGACGCGCCGCCGGCGTCAAGGGGCCGTGTAGTCGATATCGACCTTGTACGTGCTCTCCGAGTAGCCCTGCACCAGGATGTAGGCCTCGGACTCGCCGTCGGGGACCGTCACCTCGCACGTCTCGTCCGCGCCGTCGAGGAAAGGGCGGCAGTCGTAGGCGCCCAGCGTGGGCTCCGCGCCGAACCGCACGTAGAGATCGGGATCGCCGGTGCCGCTCATGACGGCGCGGAACGATGTCCCCGGAGCGACCGAGATCGGTCCGTGGGTCGCCGCGTGGCGCCGCCCGATCGTGCCCTCGAAGCTCGTCGACGTCTCGCCGCCGCCGGCGCCACCCTCGTGCCCCGGCGCGGCGTAGGTCACCTCGATGTTGTAGTTCGACGGCGTGTAGCCCTGCACCTTGATGAAGGCCCTCGTCGTGCCTTCGGGCACGTCGAGGGTGCACGTCTCGTTCGCGTCGCTGAGGTAGGGCCGGCAATCGAACGACCTCGCGGTCGGCGCGGAGTCGAACTTCACGAAGAGGTCGGGGTCGCCGGTGCCGGTCATGACCACCGTGAAGGTCGTCCCGGGCACGACCTCGAACCCGTCGGCGGGCCCCACCGCGTCGAACGCCCCTCGCGCGACACGGCCGCTGAAGTTCTCCGTGATCGGCTCCCCGCCGCCGCCGCCGCCGTCGCCGCCGCCGTCACCGCCGCCGCCGTCACCGCCGCCGCCGTCACCGCCGCCGTCGCCGCTGGCGGGACCGTAGAGCGACTGGACGCCCTCGATGTCGTCTTGCGTGAGGTTCAGCGTGCTGTCGCCGGTGCCGTTGCACTGGGGATAGTGCATGACGGACGCGCCGTCGTAGGGCGTGAGGGCGCGCCAGTTGTCGTCCTCGTAGCAAGTGCCGGCCTCAGGCCGGGTGTGCTCGTGCCGGAAGCTGAGGGTGTGGCCGAGCTCGTGGCGGAGGATGCCCGTCAGCGTGGGCCGGGTGCTGTTGAACGCCGTCCGGTCGATCAGCACGTTCCGCGTCGGGCGGGACTGGCCGGGGAAGAAGGCGCGCGCCAGGTACTGGCCGCCCGTGTTGACGGGGTTCACGTCGAACAGGACGTCGCCGTTGCTCGAGGTGCAGCTCGAGTCGGCGGACTCCACGTGGATGAAATCGACGTCGGTGACCTCCTCCCAGGCCTGCGTCGCCGCATCCATCGCGGCCACGACGGTCTCGTAGAGATCTCCGAATCTCGTGCTCACGCAGTAGGAGAGATCGCGCCGCTGCGCCGCCGTCCAGATAACGTCCCTCCCCCCTGACGTGTTGACTATCAGCGCACCGTCGCGCACATGCATCTCCCAGAACTCGCGCAGATGCTTGATATCTACGACCGGCGTATCCCCGTTCACAATATAGACGCCTGTGTCAGCCTCGCGGAAAACGGTCCGCTCGAAGTGCTCGAACCCCAGCTGATTGGTGCCGACTGCTTCGGTGTTGGCGTCGACGACGTCTGCCGAGCAACCAGCCGCAACAGCGGCAAAACCAGCGACCACCACGGCGAACTTACGGGTGACCACACTGCTCTCGTGCAGCTTTGCAGGATGCATTTGAAGCTCCTTTCGGGGGAGGCGAATCACGCTGTCCACGCGAACTCGATGGGACCCAAATGCCTTAACCCGATTTGACCCGCAGTCGGATAGCCAAATCTGACCGGCGTTCAGAAAAAGGGTTCCGGGTTGTAAAAAATTTCGAAGTGAGCGCACCGGTTTACTCTGTGGCGAGAAAATTCTTGCCACACGCGACACGGACAGATCGCCGCGGGCAGATACACTGGAAAATCACACCCCTTGAGTTCAGGCGACGCGCACTTGCACGCCGACAGGCATCGGGATCTTCCTGCCTGCGTTGCGAACCTGAAAGGCGCCGCGCGCACCTGCAACCGCGATGCGGTACGCCGGACGGCGCGCGGCGCGCGGGATCGAGCTAGGTGACCCGCGTTCAGGTGCTCGATCGAGCTGACCCGCGTTCAGATGCGCGGTCGAGCTGACCCGCGTTCAGATGGTGAGCGTTTCCTGGTGCTCGCCCCAGATGGCGCGCAGCACGTCGCTGATCTCGCCGACGGTGGCGCCGGCCTTCACGGCGTCGAGGATGGGCGGCATCAGGTTCGCCTCGCCGCGCGCCGCGGCGTCGACGCGCGCGAGCGCCTCCGATCGCGCGGGGCCCTCGTGCGCCGCGCGCCACGCGCGCGTGCGCGCGATCTGGTCGCGCTCCAGGGACGGATCGATGCGCGTGACCGGCACGGGCGGCGCGTCGGACACGAACTCGTTCTGCCCCACGACGACGCGGCGCTTCTCCTCGACGTCGAGCTGGTAGCGGTAGGCCGTCGCCTGGATCTCGCGCTGCACGTAGCCCTGCTCGATGGCCGCCACCATCCCGCCGAGGTCGTCGATGCGCCGGATGTAAGCGGACGCCGCGTCCTCGAGCCGCTTCGTGAGCGCCTCGACCGCGTAGCTGCCGCCGAGCGCGTCGACGAAGTCGGCGACGCCGGACTCGTGGGCGATCACCTGCTGGGTGCGCAGCGCCAGCGTCGCGGCCTCGGCCGTCGGCAGGCCGAGCGCCTCGTCGAAGCCGTTCGTGTGCAGCGACTGGCAGCCGCCGAGCACCGCGGCGAGCGCCTGCACCGTGACGCGCACGACGTTCACGAGCGGCTGCTGCGCCGCGAGCGTCATGCCCGCCGTCTGGCAGTGGAAGCGGAGCGCGCGCGCGCGCTCGGTCTTCGCCCCGAAGCGCTCGGCCATGATCGTGGACCACATCCGCCGCGCGGCGCGGAACTTCGCGACCTCCTCGAGGAAGTTGTTGTGGCCGTTGAAGAAGAACGAGAGCTGCGCGCCGAAGCCGTCCACGTCGAGCCCGGCGCGGACGGCGGTCTCGACGTACGCGATGCCGTCGGCGAGCGTGAACGCGATCTCCTGCGCCGCGTCGCACCCGGCCTCGCGCATGTGGTAGCCGCTGATCGAGATCGTGTTCCACTCCGGCACCTCGCGCTCGGCGAACGCGAAGACGTCGCGGATGAGCCGGAGCGACGGCGCCGGCGGGTAGATGTACGTCCCGCGCGCGACGTACTCCTTCAGGATGTCGTTCTGGATGGTGCCGCGGAGCTTCGCGCGCGGGACGCCCTGCTCCTCGGCCACGGCGATGTAGAGCGCGAGCAGGATCGCCGCCGTCGCGTTGATGGTCATCGAGGTCGAGATGCGGTCGAGCGGCAGCCCGCGGAGCAGCGCGCGCATGTCGTCCAGCGAGTCGATCGCGACGCCCACGCGGCCGACCTCGCCCTGCGCGCGCTCGTGATCCGAGTCGCGCCCCATCTGCGTCGGCAGGTCGAAGGCGACGGAGAGCCCGGTCTGGCCCTGGGAGAGCAGGTAGCGGTAGCGGGCGTTCGACTCGGCCGCCGTGCCGAACCCGGCGTACTGGCGCATCGTCCAGAGCCGCCCCCGGTACATGTTCGGCTGGACGCCGCGCGTGAACGGCGGCTGCCCCGGGAAGCCGAGGTCGCGCGCCGGATCGACGCCGAGCGCCTCGAGCGTCGCCGCGTCGTAGAGATCGTCGGCGTCGCGCCCGAGCTCGCCCGGGCCGCCGGCGAGCACGCCGGCGCGGGGCCGCGCCTTCTTCTTCGCCTCGGCGAGGCGCGCCTCGAAGCGGGCGCGCTCGTCGTCCCTCTGCTCGTGCTCGTCGTTGCGGCTCATCGCGGCGCTCAGACCTCGCTCTCCCCCCGGACCCCGGCTAGCTTGGCGGCTCGGCGGCTCGGCCGGTAGCGCGAACCGCCGCCCGCGGTCAGCCGCGCGAGGAGAGGATCCGGCTGAACGCCTCGCCGACGGCGCGCGCGAGCTCGACCATGCGCCGCGATCCGCTGGAGGTGTCGATGATCCGGTCGGCGACCAGGATCATCGCGGGCCGGCCGACGACCTGGACCGCGACGGCGGCCACGTCGAGGCTCGGGTTGACCATGACGTCGAGCAGCGGCGCGTGCGTGGGCGTGCCGGGGATCGGCCCCACGTAAAGGTGGGTCGCCACGGCGGTGGCGAGCACGCTCGGCTGGTCCATCGGGAGGGTGAGCTTGCGCAGGGCCTCCTGGTCGCCGAACTCCGCGTTGCACGCGAAGCCCCGGAACACCCCGCGGTGCGCGGCGAAGATCGCGACGCGCACGGCGAGCAGGCGCAACCCCCGCAGCGCCAGCCGGACGACGTCGTCGCGCGTGCGCGCGAGGTACAGCGCGTCGATCACGTCGCTCAGATCGACGAAGGGCTGCGGCGGCGGATCGTCGTCGAGGGAATCGGAGATCTCCGTCTCCGGCGGGGGGGGCAGGGCCGGGAGCCGCCCCGCGCGGCGGCTCGACGGCGGCCCACCGGCGTCGTGGCGCGCGGCGCCCCCGCGGCGGGACGAGGGGGGATCCGCGTCGGCGGCGCCCCGGCGCGACGTCGGCGCGAGCGCGGAGAGGGTGTCGCGCGGGAGCCGGCCGAGGCGCCGCGTCGAGGGGGCAGGCTCCCGCCCGCCGCTGTCGGGGGCGCCCTCCGGGCCGGGCGAGGTCTGCGGGAGGATCGCGGCGAGCAGCTTGAAGGCCGGGGAGATCTCCACGGGCGGCGGCGGGAAGGAGACGGCCGGAGGCTCGGCCTCGGGCTCACGCCGGGCCGCCGGACGGGCGGACGCGCGCCCGCCGGCGCGGCGGTCGGCGTCCGGCGGGCGACGGGCGCTCGCGGGGGACCCGCGCGCGCCGGGCGACGACTTGGCGTGCCGGAGCGGCAGGATCGGCTCCTCCTGGGAGGGGGGCGGGTCGGCGAGCAGGGCGGCGTGGCCGTTGGGCGCCGCCCCCCGGCGGCCGGACGGACCGCTCGGCGGCTCGTGCGGGGGCGGCTCGTCGAACGAGGGCACCGCGGCGCGCCGGATGAGCGGGATGGGCAGCTCGTAGGACGGCGGCGGCGGGATGGTCGACTGGGGCGCGCCGTGCGGGAACGCCGGGGTCGCCCGCCGCACGCGGGGCGGCGCCTGCTCGCGCTCGTCGAGATCGAGCGCGCGGATGGCCTCCTCGACGGCCGCGATCGGCGCGCGGAAGATGCGCACCGGCGCGCCGAGGTGGAAGCTGAACTCGTCGGCGACGTGGCGATCCAGCGGGTCGGCGGCCGCGACGTCGACCACGCCGGCGTCCATGCGGATCGGGACGGCGCCGAGGCGGCGGCACATCGCGCGCGGCAGGCGCGCGACGAGCTCGCGCGCGCCGACGACCTGCCGGAGCGCGAGGCCGCCGCGGCGCTCGAGCTCCTCCTCCAGGGCGCGCTCGGTGATGGCGGCGCGGTCGATGAGGGCGCGAGGGAACGAGATGCCCCGCAGCACCGCCACGAAGAGGGCGGCTTCGACCTCAGCCTTGGAGACGGCGCCAGCGGAGACGAGGAGGCGGCCCAGGTCTAGCGACACTCGCCGCACGATACCAGAAGGGCGCGGCCAGCGGAGACCCGGAGTGCTCAGCGGGAGAACTGAAACACCACCTCGCTCTGCCGCACGAGACCCAGGTTGTCGCGCGCGATCCGCTCCACCGCGGTGGGGTCGTCCCGGAGGCGCGCCACCTTGCCGCGGAGCGCCTCGATCTGCCGCCCGAGCTCGGCGTTCTCCTCCTCGACGTCGGCGAGCTCCCTCTCGAGCTCCCGCAAACGAGGGAGGCCCTGCGGCGAGAAGATCATGACCGGGGCGCCCACGACCGCGACGACCAGCACCGCGATGGGGAGCGTCCGCTCCAGGAACTGCGCTATGCGACGCACCGACATCCGCTCGCACATCGCCCGCGATCTTGTCAAATTTCCTCCAGGGTTCCTCGAACTCCGCGCTTCCACCCCACCCGCTCTCGGCGACAGGCGACGAGAGCGCGGGCGCCGCGCCGGCCGCCTCGGCGTCGCGCGCGGCGACGGGGAGCGCGGGGCGCGCGGCGCGGGAGGCGAGCGCCCGTCGGAGGTCGCATGGCGCCGCAAGCTTCGCTAGCATGGCGCACGCCCCGCCGACCGGCAGGCCCGCAGCGCGCGCGCACGCCGGCACGAGGGCTCGGCCCGAGGAGACCCATGTCCATTGATATCGTCCGAGGCGAGCTCGAGCGCCTCTTCTCGCTTGATGAAATGATGGCCCTGTCGTCCGACCTCCTCGGCATCAACCCGGCCGACATCGGCGGCAGCGCCTCCAAGGCCTCTTTCGCGCGCGCGCTCACCGACCGTTGCGTCGAGATCGACGCGGTCGAGGCGCTGCTCGATGCCGTCATCGCCACGCGCGCGGAGGTCGACGCGCGCGTCCGCGCCCTCGGCGCGCGGGGGCTCAGCCTGCCCGAGGAGCTCGCGGCCGGCGAGGTGTTCGGCGCCTACATCGTCACGAGAAAAATCGGCGAGGGGCCGCGGGGCCTCGTCTACGCGGCGACCCGCGACGGCGAGCCGCGGACGCTGAAGGTGCTCCGGCGCGAGCGGACGCGGGATGGGCGGGCGGCGCGCCGGTTCCTGACCCACGTCCGCCTGGCCGCGCAGGTGGCCCACGAGAACCTGGCGAGCGGCGTGGAGGCCGGGATCGAGGGCGGCCGGGCCTACGTGGCGTACACGCCCGTCGACGGGCAGCCCCTCTCGGCGCGCGTCGCGCGCTCCGGGCCGCTCCACATCAACGAGGCGAAGCCGCTGCTCCGCGGCGTGCTGAGCGGGCTCGCCGCGCTCCACGAGCGGCGCCTCGTCCACGGCGCGCTCAAGCTGGAGAACGTCCTCGTCGCGCGGGGCGAGGGCTCCGAGCCGCGCGCCGTCCTCATCGACATCGGCGGCGATCGGCTCGGCGCGGCGTGGGCCAGCCCGGAGCTCGTGAGGAGCGCGAGCCCCGAGCAGCTGCGCGGCGAGATCGCCGGCCCCGCGAGCGACCTCTACGCCTTCGGCGCGCTGCTCTTCGAGCTGCTCACCGGCAAGCCCGTGTTCTCGGGCGACGCCGCGGTCGACGTCGCCCTCGCGCACCTGACCCAGCCGCCGCCGGCGCCGAGCGCGATCGCGCCGCGCGGGTGGGCGGGCAAGGACGTCGACGAGCTGTGCGAGCGCCTGCTCGCGAAGTCGCCGGACGCGCGGCCGAGGGGGGCCCGCGCCGCGCTCGAGGCGATCGAGCCGCTCGGCAAGCCGCAGCAGCGCGGGGCGGCCTCGGCGGCCAGCGAGGCGCAGCTGAACGAGCTCGTCGACCGGCTCGTCGCCAGCCCGGCCGACGTGGACCTGGCGCTCGCCATCGAGGCGACCGTCGACCAGGGCGCCGATCCGGCCCGCGTCGCCGAGGCGCTCGCGGCGGCCGCCGAGCAGATCGAGGCGACCGGCGACGAGCGCGCAGCCGCCCCGGGCAAGAAGCTCCTGCTCTACCGGGCGGCCCGCATTTACGAGAAGGCGAAGCTCCACGACAAGGCGGAGGCCGTGTACGTGAGCCTGCTCGAGCTCGACCGGGACGACGACATCGCCTTCAGCGCGCTCGAGGAGCTCCGCAAGTCGCTCGGCAAGCACGAGGAGCTCGTGGAGATGCTCCTCCAGCGGAGCGAGCGGGCCGGGAGCGCGGGCGAGCGCGCCCGCGCGCTGAACGAGATCGGGCACCTCTACGTGCGGGAGCTCGACGACAAGGACCAGGGGGTGTTCGCCTTCGCCCAGGCGCTCGCCCAGGACCCCGAGCAGGACGCGTACGCCGTCGATCTGGAGCGCGCCGCCGGCAGCGACATGAAGATCTGGGCGGAGGCGCTCCAGATCCTGAGCCAGGCGAGCACCGACGAGGCGATGACCGCCGAGCCGAAGATCGCGCTCTTCAACCGGCTCGGGCCCTGGTACGCGGACAAGATCGCGCGGCCGGACCTCGGGATCCCGTGCTTCCAGTTCGTGCTCGGGCTCGATCCGGCGAACGGGAAGGCGCTCGAGGGCCTCGCGCAGGTCTACCGCCGCGCCCAGCAGTGGCAGGAGCTCAGCCAGGTGCTGCTCTCGCGCGCCGACCGGGCCGCGACGCCCGGAGAGGCGCGCGATCTGCGCGCCGCGTCGGCCGAGATCCTCGAGACCAAGCTGAGCGAGGGCGACCGCGCGCGCGACCTGTACGAGCAGATCTTCGCCGAGGACCCGGGGCACACGCGGGCGTGCGACGCGCTGCTCCGGATCTACCGGCGCGTCGAGGACCACGCCGGCTACGCCAGGATCCTCGAGCGGCGCGCCGAGGCCCTGCGGGGCGAGGAGCGGGTCGACACGATGTGCAAGCTCGCCGAGCTCTACGAGGACCGGCTCGGCGACCTGCACGAGGCGACGAGCCGCTACGAGGCGGCGCTCGAGATCGATCCGCAGAGCCTGACCGCGCTGCGCGGCCTCGATCGCATCTACAGCCGCACCGAGCGCTACAAGGAGCTGCTCCAGAACCTCGAGCGGCAGATCGAGCTGAGCGCGACGCCGCGCCAGAAGATCAACCTCTACGAGCGGCTCGCGGGCCTCCACGACGAGCAGTTCCTCGACCACGCGAGGGCGGCCGAGGCGCTGGAGGCCATCCTCAAGATCGACGGGGCCCACGAGGGCTCGCTCGCGGCGCTCGGGCGGCACTACCGCGCGCTCGAGCGGTGGGAGGACGTGGTGCAGCTCTACGAGCGGCAGCTCGGCATCGTGTCCGACGACAAGCGCCGCGAGGAGCTCTTGCTCGCGATGGGGCGCGTGCTGCTCGAGCAGATCGGCTCGCCCGAGCGCGCCCGCAAGGCCTACGAGCGGGTGCTCGCGATCGATCCGCACCACGCCGGGGCGCTCGAGTCGCTGGCGCACGTGCGGGCCGCGACGGGCGACGCGGCGGCGGCGCTCAGCGCGGTCGAGTCGCTCGCGCGGACGGCCAAGACCGCGGAGAGCAGGGCCGACCTCTGGATCCGCGCGGCGAAGATGCTGGAGGAGCGGGGCGACCGGGACGGCGCGATCGAGCGCTACAAGACGGCGCTCGACGCGCAGCCGACGAACGCGGTCGCGTCCTCGGCGCTGCGCGCGGCGTACCTCGCCCGGGGGGACGCGACGAGCGCCGTCGAGCTCATCTCGCGCGAGGCCGAGGTGGCGGAGGGCAACCGCGCCAAGGCCCGCCTCTACGGCGAGATGGCCCTCCTGCTCCGGGAGCGCCTGAAGGACGACGCGCGCGCCGCGGAGGCGGCCACGAGGGCGGTCGACCTCGACCCGACGAGCGTGCTGGGGCTCATGATCTCCGGCGATCTCGCGTTCGAGGCGGGCCGCTTCATCGAGGCGGCGAGGCACTACGAGTCGCTGGCGAACCGGGCCGACGCCTTGCCCCGGGAGCAGGGGCTCAAGGTGCTCTTCCGCTACGTGGACGCGCTCGGCAAGAGCGGATCGAGCGGCAAGGCGATCGGCACCGTGCAGACGCTGCTCGCGCTCGCGCCGGACGACCCGGCGGCGCTCTCGCGCGCCGCGAAGATCAACCTCGACGCGGGCAAGGCCCGCGAGGCCGCGGAGCTCTACGCGCGCCTCGCCGACGGCGCCGGCGCCCGCCTGCCGGACGCGGAGCGGGCGGAGGCCCTCCTCAGGCTCGGCGAGGCGCGGCTCGCGTCCGGCGACCCGGGCGGCGCGGTGGCCCCGCTGACCGAGGCCGCCGATCTCCTCCCCGAGTCCCCCGCCCCGCTCGCGCTCCTCTCCAGGGTGTTCGAGGCGAAGGGCGACTGGGAGGAGGTGGTGCGCCTCAAGCACCGGCGGCTCGACGTGGTGACCGGCGAGGAGCGGAGCGCCCTCCTGCTCGAGATCGGCGACCTCGTCGCGACGCACCTGAACGACCGGACGCGCGCCGCGAAGAGCTACGTGGCCGCGCTCGACGAGCGCCCGGACGACCGGCGGATCCTGACCAAGCTGATGCAGCTCTACAGCGAGGAGAAGGACTGGTCGAAGCTCGTCGACATCGTCCTCAAGCTCGCGGCCAAGATCGACGACAGCCGCCAGAAGGCGAAGTACCTGCACACCGCGGCGATCGTGAGCTGGCGGCAGCTCGCCGATCTCGACCGGGCGGCCCAGTTCTACGACCAGGTGATGGAGCTCGACCCGTCCCTCACCCGGGCGCTCGCGGAGGCGATCGAGCTCCGCGCCGAGAAGGGGGACTACGAGGACGTGGAGCGCCTGCTCAAGGTCGAGCTCGACCGGGCGACCGAGGAGAACGACACGGCGAAGATGCTGGAGATGTTCGACCGGCTCGGCGCCCTCTACAAGGACAAGCTCGGCTGGATGAGCGAGGCGATCGACGCCTACGAGGCGGCGCAGACGCTCGATCCGGACCACGAGGAGCGGAACGAGCTCCTGGCGAAGCTCTACGCGAGCAACCCGGCGGAGTACCTCGACAAGGCCGTGGCCGCGCAGGTCCCGATCCTGCGGCGCACCCCCTACAAGCCGGACGCGTACCGGCTGCTCCGGAAGCTGTACACGGAGACGAAGCGGGCCGACGCGGCGTTCTGCCTCTGCCAGGCGCTCGTTTGCCTGAGCGCCGCCGAGCCGGACGAGGAGCGGTTCTTCCGGCGCATGCGCCCGGACACGGCCGCGGCGGCGCAGCAGCCGCTCGACGAGGAGACGTGGGCGGCCGCGCTCGTCCACCCCGACGCGGATCCGCTGCTGACCGCCATCTTCGGCGTCATCGAGCCGGCCGTGCTGAGGAAGAACGGGCAGCCGCTGGAGGAGCTCGGCTACCAGCTCGCCTACCAGCTCGATCTCACGCGGCACCCCTACCCGATGTCGCAGACGCTCTATTACGCGGCGGGCGTCCTGGGCCTCGCGCCGCCGCTCACGTTCCAGAACCCGAACGACGGCGGCGGCGTCTCGTTCCTGCACGCGCACGTGCCCGCCATCGTGCTCGGCGCCGCGGCGCTCCAGATGGATCTGCCGACCCAGGCCGCCGCGTTCATCGCCGCCCGGCACCTCACCTATTACCGGCCGGGCATGTACATCCGCCACCTGGTGCCGACCGGCACCGGCCTGCGCGCCTGGCTGTTCGCCGGCATCAAGCTGATCTCGCCCACGTTCCCGATCGCGAAGGAGCTGGAAGGGCCGGTGATGGACAACCTGGCGGTCCTCGAGCCGACCATCGTCGGGCCGGCGCGCGACCAGCTGGCGAGCGTCGTGACCAAGCTCCTCCAGGCCGGCGCCATCGACCTGAAGCGCTGGGTGTCCGGCATCGACCTGACGGCGGATCGCGCCGGCTTCCTCCTCGCCAACGACCTCGAGCTGGCGCAGGAAATGATCAAGGCGGCCGATGACGCGAGCTCCGCTGTGCCCCAGAAAGAGCGCCTCAAGGAGCTCGTGCTCTACGCGGTCAGCGAGGAGTACTTCGCCGCGCGGCAGCGGCTCGGCATCAACATCGACAGCTGAGCCCTCGACCCGCGCGAGCCCGGCTCGCCCGGCGGGGGCGCCCGCCGCGGCGGCCGCATGGGCCCTCCGGCAGCGCGTGCTAGCTGGATCGGCACAGATCCAGCCGAGGGAGGTCGCTTTAATCCGACTTCCGCACCGGACTGGTTGACGGATAAATCGTCAAATTGCTAGGCTGCGGGCCGGCATTAGGCCCTTTGGATCGTATGTTAGCTCGCAGCAGCGCGCAGCGGGCAGCCTGAGCGATTGTGTGAAAGCACGCCCATGGCGGCAAAGAAGACCCGAAAAACTTCAAAAAAGGACCGGAAGAGAGCGACCAAGGCCACCGCGGCAAGCTCGAGGCGCGCAGCCTCGACCGCGCGGGCGCGAAAGGCGAAACCCGCCGCGCGCAAGCCGAAGCGCAAGGCTGCGGCCTCTCGTCCTGCTGCGCGACGCACCTCTGCCGTGAAGGCGGCCAAGCGGCGCAAGGCCACGGCGAAGCGGACGACCCGCAAACCGGCGGCCACGGCGCGGCGCAAGGCCACGGCGAAGCGCACGCCGGCCCGGGCAGCCCGCACGACCGCCAGGAAGAAATCGCCGGCAGCGAAGGCGAAGAAGGCGACACGCGCGGCCGCGAAGCGCGCCAGCGCGTCCAAGGCGAGGAAGTCGGCCGCGAGGACGAAGGCGAAGTCGGCGCGGTCGGCGCGCAGCGCGGCCAAGATCAGGACCACCAAGGCCAGGGCCAAGGCGCGGGTCGCGAAGGTCAAGGCGCGAGCGGCCAAGGCGCGGGCGACGAAGGCCAGGACGGCGAGGGCCAAGGCCACCAGGGCGAGGGCCACCAAGGCCGCAAGGGCCAGGGTCGCCAGGCCGAGGGCGGCGAAGCCGAGGGCGGCGAAGCCGAGGGCGGCGAAGCCGAGGGCGGCCGCCAGGCGAGCGCGGAGCGCGAAGACCACGAAGCCGAGGAGCGCGCGGTTCAAAGCGGCGAAGCCGAGGCTCACCAGGCGGAAGGTCGCCGCCCGCTCCGAGCGGGCTGTCGCGGCGCCGGTCAAATCGACGAAGCTCCGGAAGAAGCTGAGGGTCGACGACCAGCAGCCGAAGCTCACGGAGAAGAAGCTGCGGCTCAAGAGCGCAGAGCAGGAGGCCGCCGTCGAGGTCGAGCGCCCGCGCCGGACGAGCGACAAGCCCCAGCGCGCCAGCGACAGGCCTCAGCGCGCCAGCGACAGGCCCCAGCGCGCCAGCGACAGGCCCCAGCGCGCCAGCGACAGGCCCCAGCGTGCCAGCGACAGGCCCCAGCGCGCCAGCGACAGGCCCGTTGCCGAGAAGAAGCTCCTGCGGCCGGGCGCCAAGGTGAAGAGCGTGGGCCGCGAGGGGCGCGCCCCGCTCAGGGAGACGCCGCGAGTCGTCACGCTCCCCCTGCCGATGCTGCCCCCGCCGCGGCGGGCCACCATCGAAGAGCGCAGCGCGATCATCGAGCAGCGGCTGAACGCGCAGACGGAGGACTTCCGGCAGCGCTACATCGACAGCCTCGATATGTCGTGGATCTACCACGACAGCGCGCTTGAGGGCGTGGTCTACACGTTCGAGGAGCTGCGCGCGGCGCTCAGCGGCCCGGCGCCGCTCGTCACGGACTCCAGCCTTCAGCCAACGTACGATGACATCCGCCGTCACAAGGAGGCCATCGCGTACGTGCGCGAGCAGGGCGCGAACAAACGCGCGCCGATCACGCTCGACTGCGTGAAGAAGCTCTACCTCATCCTCCATCCCGAGGAGGGGGACATCAAGACGGTGAAATACCGCAAGGACATCCCCCAGCACCGGCTCTACTTCCACGAGTACGCCCCGCCGGACAAGATCGCCTACAAAGTGCGGCAGATCATCGATTGGCTGAACGACCCCGAGACGCGGAAGACGCGGAACGGCATCCGGATCGCGGCGCGCGCGCACTACGATCTGCTCCGGGTCTATCCGTTCCCGAACGACAGCGGCAAGGTCGCGCGGCTGTTCATGAACATGCTGCTGCTCCGCACCGGCCTGCCCCCGTCGATCATCCACTCGACCGAGCGGCAGCGGTACTACGAGGCGCTGAAGGGCTCGGCGACGACGGTGCTGCAGATGGTGCAGGAGTCGGTGGAGAACGCCCTCGCGAGCGTCGAGAAGCTCCTCGATGAGCATGAGACGCGGAAACGCGCCTTCGTCAGCTGAGCCAGCGATAACGCCCCGCCGCACCGCGCGGGGTGAGCCCCCTCTGCCCGCGCGCGCGCGGCGCAGCCCGCCGGCCGAGGGGGCCCCCCCGGCGCCGGCGCGCGCGCGGCGCAGCCCGCCGGCAGAGGCCACGTTCGCGCGGCTGCGCGCGCTGCACCCGGACGCCCACTGCGAGCTCGATCACCGCTCCCCCTTCGAGCTGCTGGTGGCGACGGTGCTGAGCGCCCAGACGACGGACGTGCTCGTCAACAAGGTGACGCCCCACCTGTTCGCCTCCTACCCCGACGCGCGGGCGCTCGCCGGCGCCGACCCCGGGGAGGTGAGCGCGCTGCTCAGGCGGCTCGGGATGGGCATGTTCAACCAGAAGGCCAAGAACATCGTGGGGCTCTCGCGCGATCTGGTCGACCGGCACGGCGGCGAGGTGCCGAGGACAATCGACGAGCTCGTCAGGCTGCCCGGGGTCGGTCGCAAGACGGCGAACGTGGTGCTCGGCGTCGCGTTCGGAGCGCCGGAGGGGGTCGTGGTGGACACCCACGTGCAGCGCCTGGCGCAGCGGCTCGGGTGGACGAAGAGCGAGAAGCCGGAGCAGATCGAGCGCGATCTGGGGGCCCTCTTTCCGCGGCGCGACTGGGACATGCTGTCCCATACGCTGGTCTTCCACGGCCGCCGGATCTGCTTCGCCAAGAAGCCCGCGTGCGGCGGCTGCGGGATCAACGACGTGTGTCCGAGCGCGTTCCGCGCCGAGAACGTGGGGCGAAAGCCGCCGCGAGCCCCGCGCCGGCGCGCGGCGCCGGCGTGAGCGACACGCCCCCTGCGCAAGCGGGGTGTCCTGGGGCGCAGGTGGGGAGCGCGTGTGCGCGGCGTGGCGCGTTGTCTGCGCGTCCCCCGCAGGCCGTTGTTCGCGCCGGCGCCCGGCGCGGCGAGGTACACTGGCGCGATGAAGGCCCTGCATCTGTGCTTCGCCCTCGCCTGCTCCCTCACCGCCGCGTGCGGCCCCTCCGAGGCTTCCCTCTGCGATGCCAAGTGTGACTGCGAGGGGGGGTGCAGCGATCACCAGTACGACGACTGCCTCAATCACTACGACGACAGGCTCGTCGACGCAGACCGCCGCGGCTGCCTCGACCGGTACGACGAGCTCCTCGCGTGCGAGGACGACACATGGGTTTGCGACGACCGGAAGTGGGACACGTCCTGTAAATACGAGCGCGAAGAGCTGGATCGGTGCATGCGCTGATACAGCGCCCCGGCGCCTGACGTGACGCCCCGGCGGGCTCAGACTCCGGCGGCTCAGGCGCCCCGACGGGCTCAGACCCCGGCGGCTGAGCCCCCGGCGGGCCCAGGCGCCGGCGGGCTCAAGCCCCGGCGCCCGGGGCGGCCGCACCGGCGCCCGCGCGGAACGCCTCCACGAGCCGCTCCGAGGCCGTGTAGGGGTCGACCTCGCGCCGCGAGACGGCGTGCACCGCCGCGTCGAGCGCGGGCCCGAGCGCGGCGACCGCCGCGTCGGTCAGCGCGTCGCGGAGCTGCACGTGCATCGCCTCGCGCAGGCGCTCCTCCTGGCGCGCCGCGCCCTCCTCCGTCCCGAGCAGCCACGCCCGGTGCCGCTCTAGCTGCTCCACGAGCGCCGCCACGCCCTCGTTGCGCGTCGCCACGGTCCGCGCGATCGCGGGCACCCACGGCCCCGCGGGCGGCTCGCCGCCCGGAGCCGGCGCCCCCGCGGCACGGGCGTGCAGCGCCGCGGCGCTGTGCCCTCGCGCCCGGCCGGTGGCCTTCGCCACCTCGCCGCCGAGCGCGATCATCAGCTCCAGATCGCGCACCGCCGCGTCTGCCCCGTCCCGATCGGCCTTGTTCACGGCGAAGACGTCGGCGCACTCCAGGATGCCCGCCTTGATCGCCTGCACCTCGTCGCCCATGCCCGGCGCCGCCACGACCAGGGTGGTGTGCGCCGCGCGCGTGATCTCGAGCTCGTCCTGCCCGACCCCGACCGTCTCCACCAGCACGACGTCGGCGCCCCAGGCGTCGAGCACCCGCGCGACGTCCACGGCCGAGCGCGACAGCCCGCCCAGCGCGCCCCGCGTCGCCAGCGACCGGATGAACACGTCGGGATCGCCGAAGTGCGCCTGCATGCGGATGCGATCGCCGAGGATGGCGCCGCCGGTGAACGGGCTCGTGGGATCGACGGCCACCACGGCGACCCGGCGGTCCTGCTTGCGGAAGACGCTGATCAGCCGGTCGGTGAGCGTGCTCTTGCCGGCCCCCGGGTTGCCCGTCACCCCGAGGATCCAGGCGCGGCCGGTGTGCGGGAAGAGATCCTTCAGGATCGCGGCGTGATCGCCGGCCCGATCGTCGACGAGCCGGCAAGCCCGCGCGGTTGCGCGCAGGTCGCGGGCGAGGACCTTCTCTGCGAGCGGATGCACGCGAGCGGTCTAGGCCCGGCGATGCGGGGACACAACCGGGGCACGGGGGATCCCGGCGCCGCCTACCCTGCCCCGCCGCTGCCGGCCGCGCCGCCGCTGCCGGTCGTGCCGCTCGCGGTCGAGCCGGCGTCGCCGGGCGGCGCTCCCCCTGCTCCGCCCTCTTCATCGGCCGGCGCGGCGCCGCCCGCCGCGTCCGCCCGGTCGACGATCGGGCGGGTCTCGCCGCACGCGGCGGCGAGCATGGCCGAGAGCGCTGCGCAGGCGGCGAAGGCGAAGGCGCGGTTCCCCATGGGCGCGTTGTGAAGCCGCGCGCGCACAAAATCCAGCCGCGAGCGCCCGTCAGGGCGGCGACGAGGGCGCGGGGCGGTCGAAGCGCTGCCAGCGGCCGTCGATGAGCCGCTCGTGCGGCATGTACTGGGCCTTGTAGACCAGCTTCGAGCACTTCTCGACGTAGAGGCCGAGGTAGAGGTACCGGAGGCCCCAGGTGCGGCACAACTCGAGCTGCTTCAGGATCGAGAAGACGCCGGGGCTCAGCGGCTCCAGCTCGGGATCGTAGAACGAGTAGACCGCCGACAGCGACTCCTGCCCGCGATCCACGACGGCGACCCCGACGAGGCGCCCCTCGACGCGGTAGCGCATCTCGAACGTCTCGCAGCAGCTGTCCACGAGGAACGCCTCGTAGCCGGCCGCGCCGAGCGGGCCGTCGTCGCGCATCAGCCCCCGACCATGCTTGTGCAGGTTGTACAGCGCGACCTTCTCCCGCGTGGTCACCGGCGGGCCGATCTCGACGTCGACCACCTGCTCGCCGCGGCGGAGAACCCGGCGCTGCGTGCGCCCGAGCACGAAATCGCGCACGAGGATCCGGATCGGCTCGCAGGCGCGGCACGAGGGGCACTGGGTCCGGTAGAGCAGCTTGCCGTGACGGCGGTTGCCCGCGGCGAGCCTGCGGTCGAACTCCGTGCGCGTGAGCGGCCGGATCGGCACGCGGAGCGGCATGCGCGCCTCGGCGTCGGGGAGGTACGGGCAGGGGCTGATCTCGTCGTGGACCGTGAGCTCGAGCGGGTCCGTCACCTCGTCCAGCCGAGGGAGCTCCACGTCCTGCGCCGCCATCGCCTCTCGCTCGCTCGATGAGCCCATATCGCCGCTGATCCGGCGCTCGACCCCCCGTCGAACCACCGGCCGCTAGATCCAGGGGATGCCTGTTGGGGAGCCACGTCAAGCAAAACCCCAAGCAGCTCCCGGCGCGGCGGGTGCGCACGCGCGCGCCGGATCACGGCGTCCACATCGCGTCGTATCTATCGTCCTGCTCGTCTTGCTCGTCTTGCTCGTCTTGCTCGTCCCGCGTTGATCAATCCGCCCGTCGCTTTATCCCACATACACTCACCTCGTCTGGATCTCGGGCGCTTCGCGTGCGCCCTTTTCCTCCTGCCCCGGGGCCGCTATGACGCCGCGCTCGCGCCGCGAGGCGGCGGTCCGTGCGGGGGCCGCCCGCGCCGGCGCCTCACGAAAGGCCGACCGCTTTGGATCTCACAGGCAAGCAGCGCCGACACCTCCGGGCGCTGGGGCATCACCTCGACCCGATCGTGCAGCTCGGCAAGGCGGGCTTGACCGAGGGCGTCGTCGCCGCGGTCGACGCCGCCCTGGAGCAGCACGAGCTCGTCAAGGTGCGGCTCGGCACCGAGTGCCCCGACGACCAGAACGACGTCGCCGACGCCCTCTCGGAGCAGCTCCGCGCCGAGGTCGCGCAGATCCTCGGCCGGACCGTCCTCCTGTACCGGCGGCACCCGAAGGAGCCGAAGATCAAGCTGCCCCCGCCGGGCGGCTGAGGGCCGCCGCCCGCGGGAGGCGCGGGAGGTGCGGGAGGTCGACACCGGGGAGCTCCGCGTCGCCGGAGCCCCCCGAGGCCGCCGTCAGACGTGCCGCAGCTCGGGGCGCTCGGCGAGCAGGTGATCGAGCCAGGCGTTCGACAGCTTCTCCTGCACCGTGTTGGCCCGGAGCCGCGCGGCGAGGTTCTTGAAGTCGACGTGGTCGATCGGCTGATCCTGGTTGAAGCACGAGAAGACCAGCGTCTCCTTGCCCGTCGCCGGATCGACGTGCCGCTGGAGGCACTGCGCGCAGACCTCCTTCAGCATGCACTGCATCGGCGAGTTGATGCTCGCGATGCCCACGTGCTTCGGATCGAGGTGCGGCGCCAGCACGCCGTGCCGCGCCTCGCGCACGGCGTTCATCATCTTGTCCGAGCCGATCGCGATGATGCGCCGGACCTCCGACAGGCTCGAGAGCTCGCCGCCGAGCTGCCGCTCCGCGTAGGCCCTCATCGCCTGCACGATGTTGCCGCGGAAGTGCCGGTCCGTCGGGCGCCGCGGGGCGATCTCCGCGCCGCTGTCGGTGCACCAGATGACCTGATCGGTGGCCACCTCGATGTCGTCCTGCTTGAAGAGATCCTCGCCGCGCCGGTAGCCGGCGAAGTAGATCACGCGGTCGCCGCGCGCCTTGAGCGCCTTCGCGATCGAGAAGAGCACGGCGTTGCCGAGCCCGCCGCCGGCGAGCAGCACCGTCTCCTGCTCGGGGATCTCCGTCGGCGTGCCGGTCGGCCCCATGACGACGACCGTCTCGCCGGGGCGCAGCGCCGCGAGCAGCCGCGAGGACGCGCCCATCTCGAGCGCGATGAGCGAGAGCAGCCCCTTCTCCTTGTCGACCCACGCGCCGGTGAGCGCGAGCCCCTCCATCGCGAGCCGCGTCCCCTTGATCACCGGCGAGCTCACCTCGTAGTTCTGCAGCCGGTAGAACTGCCCCGGCTCGAACTTCCGCGCGGCCGCGGGAGCGCGCACGACCACCTCGACGATCGTCGGGGTCAGCCGCTCGACGCGCTCGACCACCGCGACGAAGTCGTGGTCGAGGCGGGCGAACAGGTCGCGCCGCCGCGCGTCGCGCGCCGCCTGCGGCTCCTCGTCGAGCCGCGCGAGGTCGTGGCGGAACAGCGCGACGACGTACGGGTACGCGTCCTTGGCGCTCGCCATCGCCTTCACGACGCTGCCCGCGTAGTGGGGGTGGTTGTCGCCGTAGAAGCTCACCGCGTGCTCGCCGTCGTTGAAGCTCGTGAAGAAGCCCTCCCGCGGGTAGGCCAGCTCCACCTTGAGCTTGCCGTCCTCGTCGACGTAGGCGCGGTGCGGCTGGAAGAACTGCCGCCACTTGTCGAACGCGAACGTGCCCGGGCGCTCCTTCTCGTACGTGACGTTCGGGCTCGTGCCGGCCGCCACGCACACGGTGCGCGCGGGGATCGAGACCATCTCGCCCGCGCTCCGCCACTTGCCGTCCGCGAGCTCCTGGCGCTCGAACACGAGCGAGGAGACGCACCCGCGCTCGTCGAGCACGGCCTCGACCGGGGCGAGGTTCTCGACGTACCGGATCCCCTCCTCGAGCGACTTCGCGACCTCCTCGTGGTTCAGCCGGTAGGCCGGCGAGTCGATGAGCCGCTTCCTGTAGACCAGCGAGACGCCGCCCCAGGAGTCGATGAGCCCCTGGAACCGCGGCGGCCGCCCCTCGCGCGCGGCGCGCGCGCGCTCGTCGCGGATCGCCTCGGCGTGGCGCCGCTGCTCGACCAGGAACTCCCGCTCCTCCTCGTCGAACATCGCGAGGACGGAGCTCTCGCCGCGCTCGGCGATCAGCGCGTCGATGCGGTCGGCCGTCTTCTCGACCTGCACGACGTAGTACGCCGCGAGCTCCGTCGCGGTGTCGATCGCCGTGAGGCCGCCGCCGATCACCACCGCCGGCAGGCGCACCTGGAGGTTCGCGAGCGCCGAGCGCTTGTAGGCGCCGGTCAGCTGGAGCGCCATCAGGAAGTCGGAGGCCTTGCGGATGCCGCGCGCGAGGTTGTTCTTGAGCGGGATGATCGTGGGCCGCCCCGCGCCCGCCGCGATCGCGACGTGGTGGAACCCGACCCGGAAGGCGTCCTCGAGATCGATCGTGCCGCCGAACCGCACGCCGCCGTAGATCCGGAGCAGGCGCTGCCGGGCGAGCGTGACGTAGAGGACGGTGAGGAAGTTCTTGTCCCACCGCACCGTGATCCCGTACTCGCTCACGCCGCCGAAGCCGAGGAGGACGCGCTCGTCGAGCTCCGTGTAGAGCTTCTTGAAGTCGCGCACGGGCCGCGGCGGGCGGGTCTCGTCGCCCGTGAGCTCGACCGGCAAGGGCTCGATCTTCAGCCCGTCGATCGCCGCGCACGCGAAGCCCTCGCGCGTGAGGTGGTGCGCCAGCGTGTAGCCGGCCGGGCCGAGCCCGACGACGAGCACGTTCTTGCCGTTGTACGGGCGCGCGTGCGGCCGCAGCACGTCGAGCGGGTTCCACCGCGTGAGGAAGCCGTAGATCTCGAGGCCCCACGGCAGCGACAGCACGTCCGTGAGCACCGCCGTCTCGACCTGCGGGATGTCCACCGGATCCTGCTTCTGGAAGACGCACGCCTTCATGCAGTCGTTGCAGATGCGGTGCCCCGTGCCCGGCGTCATCGGGTTGTCGACGCAGACGAGCGCGAGCGCGGCGATCGCGTCGCCCCGGCCCCGCATGGAGTGCATCTCGCTGATCTTCTCGTTGAGCGGGCAGCCCTGGAGCTCGACGCCGAGCGGGTTCGACTTGATCGCCCCGGTCTTGTCGCGCAGGCCCTTCGAGCACGAGTCCTTGTCGCGATCGTGGCAGATGAGGCAGTAGTCGACCTGGCTCTCGACCTCGCGCGGGCCGGCGCGGCGGTCGGTCAGCGCGAAGCCGTCGCGCTCGCGCCGGTCGTGCGACGGGCCGACGAGGAGCTCCGCGGAGCCGCCGCTGCCGTTCGCGCCCTTCCGGTGGAGCTGCACGAGCTCCTGGTAGTCGAGCGTGCGCGGCGCCTTCAGCGTCGGCCAGCGCCGCGCCGGGTCGTGCTCGTCCGCGCGCCGCACCGTGAGCCACGCCTCGACCGCGTCGAGCGCGAGCGCCGCGACCGCGGCGTCCTCGGCCTCGGTCGGCTCCGCGCCCGCCACGGCCACAGCGCCCGCGACGCGCTCGGCGAGCGCCGGATCCTCCCGCAGCGCAGCGCGCACCTTCGCCGCCCGGCCGCGGAGCTCGTCCGTCCACTGGGCGCCGCCGGCCTTGGCCGCCTTGCGCGCGATGTCGTCGACCTCGACCAGCGCGAGCGTCGCGCGCGCGACCGCGAGCTCCTCCTCGTCGGAGCCGCTGTCGAGCGCGCCCGCCGGCGCCCCCATGGCCGCGAGCGCCCGCCGCGCCGCGTGCGCCGCCTCGACGGGCGTGCCCTGCCAGCCCTTGCCGGCGTTCGCCTTGAACAGGCGCTTCTTCGAGAACTCGCCCTTGAAGCGCCAGAGGTCGCTCCGCGCGAGCGTCGCGTCGATCTGCGCCTGCGCCTCCCGCTCGACGCGGAAGAGCATGGCGACGAAGCGCGCGACGTGCGGCGCGGCCGCGAGCAGCGCCTCGGAGATCTGCTCCGGGGTGAGGGAGGGCCGGCCCGCGTCGCCGCTCCCGGCGGCCCCGGCCCCGAAGGCCGCCGCCTGCTCCGCTCGCACGAAGGCCCGGTACGCGTCGAAGCGCGCGTGGGCGCCCTCGTCCGACGCGCGGAAATAGGCCTCGAAGCGCTCGGTCAGCTCGGCGAGCTTCGCAGGATCAAAGAGATCGGCGTACCCGAAGCCAGGGATCCCGAGCTCGAGCTCGGAGGCGTCGGAGGTGGCCTGGACCCACGAAGAGAAGTCAACCTGAACACCAGCGTTCGCTTCCATACCCGCGACAAATGCTTTCTATTTCAAGGGGTTTGCTCGCCCAGCTTCACGAGCGGCGAAAGGTAGCACCGGACCGTATCCCCGACCTGTTTCTGGACCAACATTCGAGGGCCTCCGGCGCGCCTTTGACGCAGCGCTCCACGGGCCTGCGCCACGCCCGCGGGAGCGGGCGATGCGCGCGGGGCGAACGCCGTCGCTGGGCGTGGCGGCGCGGCGGCGCGGCGGCGCGGGCGCCGGAGCGCCGCGGTCAGAAGCCCTGCGAGACGACGCGCTCGATGGTGTGGGTCGAGATGTTGCCCGCGATGACGTCGGGATCGCGCAGCAGCGCCTGGTGCAGCGGGATGTTCGTGCGGATGCCGCCGATGATGAACTCGTCGAGCGCGCACCGCAGCCGGGCGATCGCCTCGGCGCGGTTGGCGCCGTGCGCGATCACCTTCGCGACGAGCGAGTCGTAGGAGCTCGGCACGCGGAAGCCGCCGTACACGCCGGAGTCGACGCGGATGCCGACGCCGCCGGGGGAGTGGTACTCGGTGATGAGCCCCGGCCACGGCACGAACGAGCGCGGATCCTCGGCGTTGACGCGGCACTCGATGGCGTGGCCGCGGAAGCTCCACGGGCGCGTGTCCGGCAGCGACAGGCGCTCGCCGGCGGCGGCGAGGATCTGCTGCGCGACCAGATCGACGCCGGTGACCATCTCCGTCACCGGGTGCTCGACCTGCACGCGCGTGTTCATCTCCATGAAGTAGAGCTCGCCGCGCTCATCCATCAGGAACTCGAGCGTGCCGAGCCCCGTGTAGCCGGTCTCGAGGATCGCGGCGCGGATGATGTCGCCCATCTTCGCGCGCTTGTCGTTGTCCATCGCGGGGCTCGGCGACTCCTCCATGACCTTCTGGTGCCGGCGCTGGAGCGAGCACTCGCGCTCGCCGAGCGTCCACACGCCGCCGTGCTGATCCGCGAGCACCTGGAACTCGATGTGGCGCGGCGCCTCGACGTAGCGCTCGAGGTAGACGTCCGGGTTCTTGAAGCCGGTCAGGGCCTCCTGCGTCGCGATCTCGAACGAGCGCTGCACCTCGCCGGGGCCCCGGACGATGCGCATGCCCCTGCCGCCGCCGCCGCCGGAGGCCTTCAGGATCACCGGGTAGCCGACGCGCTCGGCCTGCTCGGCCGCCTCCGCCGGGCTCTTGAGCACGCCGGTGCCGCTGAGCATCGGGATGCCGAAGCGCTTCGCGACCGCGCGCGCGGACACCTTGTCGCCCCAGGTCCGCATCGCCTCCGCGGTCGGCCCGATGAAGGTGAGCCGGCACTTCTTGCAGAGCTCGGCGAACTTCGCGTTCTCCGAGAGGAACCCGTAGCCCGGGTGGATCGCGTCGGCGCCCGTGACCTCGGCGGCCGCGATGATCTGCGGGACGTTGAGGTAGCTCTTCGCCGCCTCGGCCGGGCCGACGCACACGGCCTCGTCGGCGAACCGGACGTGCAGCGCCGCGGAGTCCGCCTCGGAGTGGATCGCCACCGTGCGGATGCCGAGCAGGCGGCAGGCGCGGATGACGCGCATCGCGATCTCGCCGCGATTGGCGATGAGGATCTTCTGGAACACGGCTCCCTCGTCCCGGGCAGCGCTAGCTGCTCCGCACCTTGAAGAGACGCTGGCCGAACTCGACCGGCTTGCCGTTGTCGACGAGGATCTCGACGATCGTGCCGGTGCAGTCCGCCTCGATCTCGTTCATCAGCTTCATCGCCTCGATGATGCAGAGCGCCTGACCCACGCGGATCGCGCTGCCGACCTCGACGAAGGGCGGCGCGTCCGGCGACGGAGACCGGTAGAACGTGCCGACGAACGGGGAGGTCACGAACGTGACCGCGTCGTCGTTCGCCGCGGCGGGCGCCGCAGCGGGGGCCGCGGCCGCCGGCGCCGGCGCAGCGGCTTGCGCCGGTGCGGGGGCGGGCGGCGCGGCCGGCGCGCTCTGGAAGTGGAAAGCGGCGGGCGCGAGCTGCGGCGCCGCGCCGAGCGGCGAGGCGCCCCCGCGCGTGAGGCGGATGCGAACGTGTTCGTCCTCGAACTCGAAGTCGCTCACGTTGCGCTTCTCTAGGAGGCGCACCAGCGCCCGCAGCTGCTTCAGGTTGATGTTCATGGAAGGACGTTCGGCCATCGATGTTTGCCGCCTTTCAACCAGAGTGACGGCGCATGTTCAACCTCTTTCGTCGAGGCGCGTCTTCTCCAGATGCCCGAGCAGGCCGAGCAACCCGAGCACGTACGAGCTCGGACCGAAGCCGGCGACGCGCGCCATGCAGGCCGGCGCGATGCGGGAGCGGCGGCGGAACGGCTCGCGGGCGTCCGGGTTGGAGATGTGCACCTCGACGGTGGGGATCGCGCCCGCGCGGATGGCGTCGTAAAGCGCGATCGACGTGTGCGTGTAGGCGCCGGCGTTGAGGAGGATGCCGTGGAAGCCGCGATCGCCGGCGTGGCTGATCGCGGTCACGAGCTCCCCCTCGCAGTTCGACTGCATGCACGACACGGAGGCGCCGTGGGCCTGAGCGGCCTCCTCGACGGCGCGGTGGATGTCATCCAGCGTGGCCGTGCCGTAGATCGCCGGCTCGCGCTTGCCCAGGCGATCCAGGTTCGGGCCCGAGATGACCGAGATCCTGAAGCCGCTCAGGCGAGCTCCTTCAGCAGCACCGGGACGCGGGTGCGCAGGAGGTAGCGGGCCTTGCCGATGTTCGCGTCGGGCGTCATCGAGAAGGCGACGAAGTACGAGTCGTTCACGACGCGGATCAGCGTCGTCACCTTCTCCGCCTGGATCGCGATCTCGGCGGCCCCGCCCGCATCGAGCATCTCGGAGGCGCGCTGGATCGACTTCAACACGACGCTGAACTCCGCGCCGATCGTGTTGATGTCGAACGGAGCGCCCGGCTTGGAGTAGCTATCGACCGCGATCCCCTCGAAATCCATGAGAAGGGTCGCAATGCCACCCTCGGTGTTCTCGACAACTTCCTTCAGCACGGCCTGGAACATGCGCCGAGACTACCCAAGCGGGGGACGAACGGGAAAACAAACCTGGATGCCCGCGCGCAAGCCTCGCGGAACCAAGCGGAACCAAACGGAACCAAGCGGAACGACGCGGGACCACGCGAACACGTGGAAGCACGCGGAGTGCGGAAGCGGACCGGCCCGCGCCGCCCGCGCCGGGCAAGACCGGAAAGGTTGTGAGGTGCGCCGAGCGGCGCGACGGGCTCGGGGCGCTTTGCCTCTTGCATCCTGGCTCCAGCCGGGCGATTCCCGCCCCAGGGGCCCCGCTCCAAAGCACGCCTTGACCCTTGTCCCGGCGAGCGGCTAACGTGCGGCCGTTCTTTCGCCCCGCGGCGAGGCCGGGGGCGGACCCCGCCAGCAGATCTCGCCGGCGGGACGGCGTCAACGTGGTCCGGGGGCGGCGCGCGCCGCCCCATCCAGATCATCAAAAACAAGGACGATCCAACATCTATGCGTGCGCGAGCCGGGGATCCCCCCCGCACGATGCCCCAGAAGATCCTCGCCGGGCGGGCGACGGATCCTCAGCTTCGCGGTGACCTGGTGCAGGTCAAGGTGGACCAGGTGATCCTCTCCAGGGCGCCGTCGCGCGCGCTGGCCGAGGCCATCGCCACGGGCATGAAGAAGACGCCGGTCGAGGTCGCCGTCGCCTACGACGGCACCTGCGTGGCCGACGCGAGCTCGCTCGCGGACATCGACGAGGGCAGCCCGCACTCGGTTTCGCCCGAGTTTCCGACGTACAACATCCCCATCGCGCGGCCGGGGATCGGGTTCCCGGCGCCGGTGCACCTCGAGCGCTTCGCGGCGCCGGCGCGGCTCGCCCTCACGGACGACCCGCGCCTCGCCACGGTCGGCGGCATCGGCATGCTGTCGCTCGTCGTCTCCCCGAGCCAGCTCGGGCAGGCGCTGGCGACGGGGTCGGTCTGGCTCAGGCCGCCGCGCAGCGTGCAGATCCACCTCTCGGGCCGGGTGCGGCCGTTCGTGTGCGCGCGCGACGTGGCGCTCGAGCTGCTCCGCAGGAACCTCGACGAGGTCGTGCGGCGCATCGAGGGCGAGCACCACGCGCCGGTGATCCTCGAGTTCGCCGGGCCGAGCGCGCGGCTGCTCTCGGTCGGCGACCGCGCGGTGCTCTGCGGCATCGCGCCGCAGGTGGGCGCGGCGGCGGCGCTGTTCGTGAGCGACGAGAAGACCGAGGTCTTCCTCCGCGATCAGCGCCGGTCGAAGGCCCACCGCGCGCTCGTGCCGGACCCGGGCGCGCCGTGCGAGGAGGTCGTCTCGATCGACCTCGGCACCGTCGATCCCCTGCTCATGGACGAGCAGGGCGCGGTGCGGCCGGTGCGCGACCTCGCCGGCAAGCCGGTCGCGCAGGTCGTGCTGGGGGGCGACTCCGGCGTCACGCTGCGCGACATGCTCGCGGCGGCGCTGCTGCTCAAGTCGAAGCGGGTGCCCTCGCGGCTCGATCTGCTCGTCGCGCCGCCGTCGCGGCAGGTGCTCGAGGTGCTCGCGCAGTCGGGCGCGCTGGTCGACCTCGTGGCGACGGGCGCCCGCATCATCGAGCCGGATCGGCGCGTCGTGAGCTCGGAGATCTACCCGCCGCCGCCCGGCGCCGTGTCGCTGCGCACGGCCGATCCGGAGCCGCGCATCGCCGGCGCGCCGTCGTTCGTCGTGGCCTCGGCCGAGACGCTGGCCTACGCGGTCGCCACCGGCGTCGTGGGCGATCCGCGGTCGTTCAAGCGGCCGGTGCGGGTGACCGTGCCGCGGGCGCTGCCGACCGACGACGTGCTGATCCTCCGCGACAAGAAGGGGGAGCAGGTGAGCACCAAGAAGCCGCCCTCGGCGCCGCCGGCGGTGCCGTGGAAGGGGCCGCTGACGCTCGACGTGCTCGCGGGGGTGCCGAAGGTGAACGGGCACGCGGCCGTCGGGCTGCGCGGCGAGAAGGCGCCCGCGCCGGCGCCGGGCGACGCGGGGGCGCCGGCCGCGGGCGAGAAGGCGCCGGCGGCGCCGGCGGCGCCGGCCGAGGGCAAGGCGGCGGGCGGCGTGGCGCTCGTGCTGTCGACGCTCGACGAGGTGCGCGCGGTCGTCGAGCGCGCGACCGACCTCTCGGCGGTGCGCGCGGTGGTCGCGCCGTTCGTCCCGAGCACGGCGGTGTCGGCGTTCGCGAGCGAGGGGATCGCCACGTTCCTCGTCGGCGCGGAGGCGCTCGGGAGCATCAAGGAGCAGAAGAGCGTCGAGCTCCCCGCCCCCGCGCAGTGGGGCGACCGCGTCGCCGCGGTGTTCGGGGAAGAGCGCGTCGAGGTGGCCTGGCTCGCGACGGGCCTGGAGCGGAGCTGGACACACGCGGGCACCGCGCGGCAGCCCGCCGCGAGCAAGCCGGCGCGGTGATCAGGGCGCCGCGCGCACGGGGGAGAGCGGCGCGAGCAGCTTGATCTCGTTCGTGATGTCCCGGAAGCGGATCTGCTGCTCGCTGATCTGCATCTCGAGGACGATGACGCGCTTCGTGATCTCGTCGAGGCGCGCCGACGCCTTCGCGAGCCGGTCGGTGAGGTCGCGGCGGAGCGCGTCGGCGGTCCGGTTCTTCTCGATGGCCCGGAGGTTCTGCCGGAGCTCGTCGCTCTGCTGGTGGAGGCGCTGCGCCTCCGCGATCAGCTTGTCGCGCTCGTCGATCGCGGGGCGCAGCTTGCCGCGCACGTCCCAGGCCTGCGCGAGCTTCTGCGCGACGGCCGCGTCGGCGCGCGGATCCTTGAGGTAAGCGCTCACCGCGTCGTCGGCCAGCTGGCTGAGCCAGTCGTACTGCTGCCGGAACACCCGCCGCTCGTCCACGGTGAGCACCGCCGTCCCCCGGCGGGGCACGTCGACCGGCACGAGCGCGCTGCCGGTGCCGAGGTTGTCCTCCGTGCCCTTCGGCGGATCGTGCAGGCGCGTCCCGTTGAGGCGGGGGTGCTTCACGAGCGTCCTCGCGGCGAGGTCGCCGCCGTTGCGGACGGCGTACTTCGTGCGCATGACCCAGTCGCGCTCGAGCTCGAGCGCGCCGCCCTCGATCTTCGCGAGGCGGGCGCCCTCCGCGCTCTCCTCGCGCGTCATGTCGACCGCGAGGCCCCGCTCCAGCGCGAACGGCACCGTCGTCGTGGCCCCCGGCGGCAGCGGCTCGACCATGCCCTGGCCGAGGAACGCGCCGTTCTCGAAGACCGCGATCGGGCCGCGCTCGAGCAGGCCCTTCGTGTCGTTCGTGAAGCGCGCGACCCGGAACGGGTGCGCGCTCGACGCGGGCACGCCGCCGTCGGGCGCGAACAGGAAGATCGACTCGCCGGGGACCTGCTTCGCGAGGAGCAGGACCATCGTCGCGCTCTTGTCGGGGATGTCGACCGGGAACGGGATGTCGTAGCGCGTCGTGCCCGCCTCCATCGCGACCGCGGCGAGGGCGCTCATGTTGCGCGGCGGCGACGGGTTCATCGCCTTGTTGTCCATGGGCATCGGCTCGCGGGCGGGCATCGCGTCCCGCCGCGCCCCCGCGTGCGCCCCGCCGGCGCGCGCCGCGCTGGAGGCGCTCATCCTGGCGGCGGGCTTCGCCGGGGCCTTGGCAACCTCGGCCCGATCTTTCAGCGCCGCGACACCTGCGCCGCCTTCCTCGAACTCGTACCCGTACCCGTCGGCCGCCTCGGCGGGCGGCGGCGGCGCCCCCGGCGCGAAGGTCGGGGCCGGCGCGGGCGGCGGCGGCGGCGGCGGCGCGGCCTCGGCGGCCAGCGTGGTCTCGCTCGTCGGCACGGACGCGATCACCTCGCCCTGGTCGCTGACGACGGGGCGCGGCGGGATCGCCGCCTGATCGAGCGTCGCCTGGAACGCGAGCGGCGCGCCCGCCACGAGCGACAGCTTCACCGCCTTCCAGTCCTCGCCCGAGAGGTTCTGCACGATGCCCCACGCCTGCAGGTGCGCCTGCTTCGCCGGCGCGCGGGCGCCTTCGCCCGGGGCCCCGGCCGCCCCCATCACGAGCCGGTACGAGGGCCGCCACACCGGCGTCTCGGCCACGTAGCCGACCACGAGGTCGTGCTCGCGCCCGTCGAGCGTGAGCTTCACCTTCTCGAGCTCGTCCGCGTCCTTTTTCTTCGCGCCCTCGCCCTTCGGCGGCGGCGCGGCGGGCTTCACCTCGGGCCCCGGCTCCGGCGTCGGCTCGTCGCCCTCGCGCCCGTCGTCGACCTCGACCGGGAACGACGCGCTCCGGACGCTGCTGCCGCCGGCCTCGATGACCGCGAGCGTCGCGAGGAAGTCGCCGACCTTCTCCTTGCGCACCCGGAAGGTCACCTGCTCGGCGTCGATGAGCCCCCGACGCTCGAAGTACGCGACGCCGTTCCGGTAGATGACCACCCGCCGCAGCGCGAGCCCCGAGGCGTCCACATCGGGGCCGCGCGCGCATCCGGCGAGCAGCGTGAGGGCGAGGAGCAGGCGGGAGCCCGCCCGCGCGACGTCGAACCGTCTCATGGTGTCCGTGGGTCTCTCTTGGGTCAGCTGTCGGAGGGCGCCGTCGAGGCGCGGCGCCAGTCGGGCGGCAGGTCGAGAAAGCCCTCGTTGCAGAGGAACTCGTAGAGCCCCTCGCAGACCTCGCCGCAGATCATGCTGAAGAGGTGGGGGTCGGTGATGAAGAGGATCGTCTCGTCGCGCTCGGAGCCCGCCGTGTCGGCGAGCTGGGCGACGAGCTCGTCCTCGGCGAAGCCGACGAGCGTCACCATGAGGTGGCGCTCGAACGCGGCGCGGAAGCGGGGGAACGCGTCGCTCGTCACCTTGTACGCGAACGCCCTGCCCTCGAACGTGCGGGCGTCCCGCACGACGCGCGCCGCGATGTCGCCGAGGCTCGGGGCGAGCCGCACGCTGAAGAAATCGACGAGCACGGTGTGCACCACCGAGACGATCCGCCGAAGCTCGCTCGACCGGCGCGCCAGGAAGGCGTCCTGCAGGTCCTTCGTGAGCTTCGCGAGCAGCTCGAACGACTGCCCCCGCACCTCCTCGGAGGCGAACTCGAAGCCGTCGAGCTCGGACTCGATCCGGTTCTTGTAGCGGGTCAGCACGTAGAAGAGCGCCTGCTCGCCGTGGTGGATGACCTTGGCCGCGCCGTCGCGGCCCTGCGTCTTCTCGTGGAGCTCGGACTGGAAGAAGAGGCGGGCGAGGTTCTTGTGGATCTTCTTGAGCCGCCGCTCGACGAGCAGCGAGACGCCGTCCTCGCGGATCACCCGCTCGAGCAGCGTGGCGAGGGTCTTCTCGTGCGCGCTCTGGATCGCCTCGCGGCTCTTCGCGCCGCGCTCGGCCGGGCTCGCCGAGGCCTGGATCACCTTGAGCTGCGCGACGACCTGCGCGGTGACCGCGTCGAGCTCGGGGTTCGTCGCGAGGTCGGCGCGGTAGTGGACGATGCGCGCCTGCATCTGCTCCTCGAGCAGGCCGAGCGCCATCTCGGTGATGTGGTCCTTCAGCGCCTGGCTGACGTGCTCGCCGACGCGTCGCGGCGCGTCGGGCGGGAGCGACCTCGGCTGCTCCGGCGCCGCCAGCTCTCCCGGCCTCGTTGCAGGGTGCGGCCGGCCCGCGGGCGGCAGCGGCGGCGGTTTCCGGGGACCTGGCGCCATGAGCGGAGCATAGCGGAAGTCGCCCGCGGTGTGCGGCTTTGGCGGAGCGGCGCGAGTCGGAGTAAGACGCGGGCATGCACACGGTCGCATCGCGTACGAACGCCTGGGAGCCTGGAGGACCACGGGCGAGCACCTCGGCCCCGCCGCCGCCGTCGCCGTCGTCGTCGTCCTGCCCGCGCCCGCACGGGAAGGGCGCGGGCAGGGCTCGCCGGCACCTCCCGGGGGCGCTCGCGCTCGCGCTCGCCTGCACCGCGCCGGGCTGTTCGCGCGAAGGCGACGGCCAGCCGCCGCCCGCGCGCGCGCCGGAGCCGAGCGGCCGGCAGGAGGCCCCCGCGGCGACCGGGCCGCAGGCGGCCGGCGGCGGCAGCGCCGCGCCGGCCGCCGCCGCCGCGAAGGAGGGCGGCGCCGCGGGCGCGCCGGCCGGGCGGCGCGCGAAGACGAACGTCCTCGTGGTCTCGATCGACAGCCTGCGCGCGGACATGCCGTGGAACGGCTACCCCCGCGACATCGCGCCGACGCTTACGGCCTTCGAGAAGAACGCGGTCAGCTACACCCGGCACTACGCCATCTCCTCGTACACCTCGATGAGCGTCGGCGGCTTCCTCGCCGGCCGGTACCCGAGCGAGGTCGATCGCAGCGGCTACTTCTTCGGCAACTACCCCGACAGCGTGCTCATGTTCCCGGAGCTCTTGCAGAAGGCCGGGGTGCGGACGATGACGGCGCACGCGCACTTCTACTTCGATCAGAAGGCGGGCTTCCGGCAGGGCTTCGACGTGTACGAGATCGTGCCGGGGCTCTCGGCCGACAACACGACCGACCGCAACGTCACGAGCCCCGGGCACCTCGAGCTCGCGATGAAGATGCTCTCGGACAAGGCGAACACCTCGGGCACCTTCTTCGCCTACTTCCACTTCCTCGATCCCCACGACGTGTACATGACGCACGAGGGGATCGAGCCGTTCGGCAAGAAGGCCCGCGACAAGTACGACGGCGAGGTGAAGTTCACCGACATGCACGTCGGCAAGCTGCTCGAGTTCGTGGCGCAGCAGCCGTGGGGCAAGGACACGGCGATCATCGTGACCGCGGACCACGGCGAGGCGTTCGGCGAGCACAAGATGTTCCGCCACGGCTTCGAGGTGTGGGACGTGCTCGCGCACGTGCCGCTGATGATCCAGGCGCCCGGGATCACCCCGCGCCGGATCGACGAGCCGCGCAGCTCGATCGACCTCGCGCCGACGATCCTGGAGCTGACCGGCGCCCCGGCCGAGCCGTCCTTCCCGGGCAAGAGCCTCGTGCCCGAGCTCTACGGCGCCCCGGCCGAGCCGCGCGACGTCGTCGTCGACCTGCCGCGCACGAGCGACAACGACCGGCGGCGCGCGCTCGTCCACGGGCGCCACAAGCTCATCGCCTACGGCGACGACGACGCCTTCGACCTCTTCGACGTCGTCGCGGACCCGGGGGAGACGAAGGACCTCAAGCGGGAGCAGCCGGCCGTCTTCGAGGAGATGAAGGCGCTCTACAAGGAGCGCTCCGCGGCCATCAAGGACGTGTGCCCGAAGAACACGGCGAAGCTGAAGGGGAAGAAGAAGAACAAGAAGTGCTAACGCGCGGGCGCGGAGGCGGTGATCGTCAGCGCGTCCTCCTCGCCCGCGTCGGCCGCGGCGCGCGCCACGAGGCGGGCGCCGCCGCACTCGAGGTGGAGCACGACGGGCGCCACCACCTCGCGGCCGCACGACGGATCGGCCGAGACGTGGTCCTGGAAGACGGCGCGCGCGAGCTCGACCGCGAGCGAGATCCCGCCGATGCGGCCCGACGGGTCGTCCGGGGCGACCTCGCGGGCCGAGCGCGCCTCCTCGAGGCGCGTGAAGAGCTCGGGCCCGCGGATGGCCACCTCGATCGGGCGGCCCGCCGCGTCCTCGAGGATCGCGATCTCGATCTGCGCCGCGCGGGGCGCGGCCTCGCCCTCGGCCTTCACGGTGAACGGGAGCTCGATCCGCTTCGCGCAGACGAGCGCGCCGGGGCCCGCGCGCTCGTCGACCGGCGCCGGCGCCGGCGCGCACGTCGGCGCGGGCAACGTCAGGCTGAACGGGACGACCACCTCCGCCGGGGCCTGCGCGAGGGGTCGACCCCAGGCCTCGCCGTCCAGGAACCGACGCAGCCAGGCGGTGAGCTCCTCGCGCACCCGCTCGCGCTCCGCGCGCTCCTTCGCGAGCCGCGCCTCGGTCTCCTGGGCGGCGCGCGAGAGCAGATCGCCGGTGTTGCGGGCGCGGATGAGCTGGCCGAGCCGGAACCTCGCGTCCGCGCTGAACGCGCCGCGCGGCAGCGCCGCGAGGTACGCCGTGAGGCCCGCGGCGCTCCCGCGCTTGCTGGCGTAGTAGACCGGCTCGGCCCGCGCGAGGTACACGCGCACCTCGCCGGCGAACGCCCCGTCCGGGTAACGCGCCAGGTAAGCCGACGCCGCGGCGAGCCGCTCGTCGAGCGTCCTCGACACGCGGGTCGCCCGGTACGCCGCATAGTCGCCGTGGCTCGCCAGGAGGGGCCTCGACGAGGCGCACCCGGCGAGCGCCGCGGCGAGCGCCGCGCACGCGAGCGCGCGCGCGGCCCGCGCGAGGCCTCGGTGGGAAGGGGCTGCGCGGCGCGCGCTCACGGGGCCTCGTCGAGTGGGCAGAAATTGCACTCCGTGGGGGTGGAGGCGCCCTCGTCCGCCACGTAGCCGCGGTACTCGTCGCAGCTCGCCTCCATCAACCTGTGCAGGCACACCTCACCGTCATGGACCAGCGGGTAGCAACCGGACGGAAACTCCGGCGCGGTCGTGAAGCTGCAGGCGGCGTCGCAGGCGCGCGTGCCGAGGCCGCACTCCGCGCACCGCGCGCAGTCCCACTGCGCCTTGAACGAGAAGAACTTGCGCGCATCGAGCTCCTCGACCGGCTGGCCGCAGCTACCGATGTCGCCAGCGACCGGGGCGATGCACGCGAGGAGCAGCAGCGCCGAGAGGCCCGCGGCCTGCCCCGTCCGGCGGCGCGCGCCGCGGCGATCGCGCGTCGGGGCGCTCATGGCAGAAGCTCGTAGTCGATCATGAGCCCGAGCTGCGCGGAGACGATGGGATAGACGGTGTAGGACGCCTCGTAGGTCGCCGCGCCGTAGAAGAGGTTGCCGACGATCTCGCCCGAGAGCGCGACGCCCGCGAGCAGATAGTACCCGAGCCCCACGGCGAGCTCGCCTCCGACGTTCACGTCGGGCTCGACCAGGATCGACGCGCCGAGCCGCCCGTAGCCGAGCGCGCGATCGAGGCCGCGGTACGCGATGAAGTAGCTCGGCGCGACCGCCTCCTGCGGGACGCCGCCGAGGGCGATCGACAGGCGCAGCGCGCCCCCGTGCTGAACGCCGTCCGCCGGCCCCAGCGAGAACGCGGCGCCGAGGTCGAGGTAGCCCGCGGTGAGCGAGAGCGACTCCGCGGTCCCGCCGAGCTGCGTCTGCAGGCGGTAGGGGTTGTTGAACCGGAGCCCCGTCCCGAGCGCCGCCGTCGCCACGACGCGCGCCGCCGCCCCGGGTGGCCGCGCGAGCTCGCGGTACACCTCGAGCGCCGCGCCCTCGCCCTCGTCGTCGCGCGGCGCCTCCGCGGCCGGCGCGGCGGGCCCTGCGAGAGGAGCGGCCGCGGCAGAGCGCGCCGAGGACGCCCCGAGCAGAACGGCGGCGAGCGCAAGCCCGGTCCGGAAATCCAGCATCGCCCCGAGCCTTCTACCCCGAGGTGGCGCCCGCCGGCACGCTCAATTGCGCCCCGCGGGTCGAGCTGGCCCGCGCCTCCGGCGCGACCCGCGCCGCGCGGCCCGACCCGCGCCGCGCGGCCCGGCGGGACGCCGCTGCGGGATCGCCGCGCTCGCCGCGCTCCACCCCCGGCGGCGTGCTCCCGACCTTCGCGCATCCGCCCGCTTCACCTGCGGACCGGACCCTGCATGGTGAGACCGCCGTGAGCAATTCGAGCACCCGAGGCAGGCAGAGCACCGCCCACCACCCGCCGGCGCGCCACGCGCCGCGCCCGAGCCCGTCGCAGCGCCGCGAACGAGGAGAGCAGAGCGACCCGGGATGGGCGCGAAACGACGCCGGAGCGCTCGGACGCGGCGCACGCGCCGCGCGCGCCGCGCCGCCGATCAACACGACCGAGCTGGATGATCCCTTCGCGGCCGACCTGCAGGACACCGAGGCGTCGCCTCCCCTCCGCGGCAAGGTGACCCCGCGGAGCGAGCTCAGCGACGTGGTCCCGACGCTCGACGACGAGGTCCGGGGCTACCATCACCACCCGAACGACGCCGGCAGCACCGGGTTCGAGACGAACCCCGACGCCGCCGACGCCGCCGCCGATCTGGCGAGCGATCTCGGGGCGGAGTTCCTCGAGGGCGCGACCCGCGGCCAGGATCTCAGCGACGTGGTGATGTCGCACGACGACGACGACGGCGACCTCCCCTACCTGCTGGAAGATGAGGAGGTGGAGTCCGCGGAGCCGGAGTCCGACGCGGAGGACGAGGAGCCCGTCACGCAGCGCGTGCGGCGGCACTAGGACCGCGGCGGGCGCGCGCCGCGGCCGCCGCGGCTGCCTCGGTGACGCGGGGCGCTCCGCCGGGCAGGCAGCCGGAGCGCGGCCGGCCCGGTCAGGCCTGACCGAGCACGGGGAGCTCCGCGACCACCTCTCCGTCGATTCGGATGAAGGCCAGCAGGCCTTCGTCCTCGTAGGCCAGCACGTCGAGCACGACCCGCTCGCACAGCGGCAGCACGTACAGCGCGCCGTCGTCCGCCATCACGGTCATGGAACGCACAGGTGGGCTCGCCGTGGGCAGCGTCTCCGTGGTCCGTCGTCGCGCATCCATGTCGCTGAGCTCCCAGGCTTGAGTCGAGCTCCGGCCGCCGCCGGAGCCTCGAGGCTAGAGGGCCTGCCCGCCACCTCACCAAGCGTCTTCCGTGCCACGGCCCCCGCGCCGCTGCGTCAGGACCGGCTTCGTCCCACGGCGACATATACGTTTCGCCCTGGCCCGCGCCCCTGCGTCGCCGCGGCCCGTCGGCGCGCCGCGGCGTTCCCCGCCCGCAGCGGAGCGGGGCGGAGCATGGACGCCGCGCGATCGCGATCCGCGCCGCTCCGGCCGCGCCTTTCGCGAGGCGCGCGCCCGCCCGCCCGCGCGTTCACCGCCGTCGGCGCGTTCACCGCCGCCGGCGCGCGGCGGGCGGCGCCGACGCCGCGGACAGGACCTTTCGCGCGAGCTTGGAAACGCCGATATCCAGCACGCCCGGATCGAGCCACGCCGCCTTCTCGTAGGGGGCGGCAAGCTTTGCCCGGCAGCGCCACGGGGCCGCCACCTCGGCGCGCGCCACGGTCACGTCGAGCTTCCGGTGCGTGAGGATGTGGCGCACGCGGCCGACCTCGCGGAGCGGCGCGTCAGGTTCGACGCCCGCCTGCTCGAGGAGCGCGCGGGCGTCCGCGAGCGCCTTCGCCTCGACCATGGGCGGCTCCCAGAGGCCGCCGAACAGGCCGCCGTCGGCGCGCCGGACGAAGAGCACGCGGTCGCCCGACCGCACCACCGCGGCGACCATCGCGACCGCGGGGACGTCGCGCTTCGGGGAGATCACGGGCAGCTCCGCCTCGCGCCCGGCGGCGCGCGCGTCGCAGGAGCCGAGGACCGGGCACGCCTCGCACCGCGGGTTCCGGGGCGTGCACACCGTCGCGCCGAGCTCCATGAGCGCCTGGTTGAAGCGTCCTGGTTGGACGCTGCCCGCCGCGGCGCGCACGAGGCGCTCCGCGGTCGACCAGAGCTTGCGCGTGCCCGCGGCGCTGCGGATGTCGTCGTCGATGCCCTCGATGCGGGAGAGCACGCGCGCGACGTTGCCGTCGACGAGCGGCACCGGCTGCTCGTACGCGATGCTCGCGATCGCGCCCGCGGTGTACGCGCCGACGCCGGGCAGGGCGCGGAGCGCGGCGACGTCGCGCGGGAGCGCGCCATCGTGGCGCGCGGCGACCTCGCGCGCGGCCAGGTGGAGCACGCGGGCGCGGCGGTAGTAGCCGAGGCCGCTCCAGAGCGAGAGCACGTCGTCGATCTCGGCGGCGGCGAGGGCGAAGACCGTCGGGTACCGGGCGAGGAACCGCTCGTAGTACGGGATCACCGTCTCGACGCGCGTCTGCTGGAGCATCACCTCGCTCAGCCAGATCGCGTACGGGTCGCGCGTCCTTCGCCACGGCAGGTCGCGCGCCGCGCGGTCGAACCACGCGGCGAGCGCGGCCGCGACGTCGCGATCGCGCTCGCTCGCGTCGGGCGCCGCCGGAGGAGCCAGCGCTCGGTCCTGCTCCGCGGCGCGTCGCCGAGGGGCGCGCTTCTGCCCGGCGCCCGCGGGCGATCGAGGCGCGGTGCTCACGCGCGAAAGGCCCGCTCCGTGCCCGCCTGCGCGCCGCTGCGCTCAGAAAACTCTTCCATCGCGCGGGACTCTAGCGCAAGAGCGCGAGCGCGGTGTCGTCCCGGCGCCCCTGCCCCACCCTGCTGTTCCCGCGGGCCGCGCGCCTCGGCGCCGCCCTTCCATTCCCGCGGGCCGCGCATCTCTCCACCGCCCTTCCATTCCCGCGGGCCGCGCGTCTCTCCACCGCCCTGTTGCTCGGCCTCTTCGCGCTGGGCTGCCGCGACGAGCCGCGCCCCTGGGAGGGCAAGCCCGGCCCAGCGGTCGTGCTCTCGGCGGCGCCCCCGCGCCCGGTGGTCACGGCCGGGACCGGCGGCGTGCCGGACGCCGACGCGGGGTCGGCCGAGGGCGACGCCGGCGCCCTCGGGGATCCGGATCTGCCGGTGCTGCCCGTGCGCGTCGGCGGCCCCTGGGTGCGTTGTTACGGCAACTTCCGGCTCTCCGGCGACCCGGTGAAGGACGTGACCCGCCTCGCGCTGCTCTGCGGTCCGGAGAACGGCATGCGGCGGCTCTCGCCCAAGCCGATCGAGGGCCAGGTGGCCGAGGGCGGGGCGATCGTCACGGAGAAGCTGCAGGCGGTCCGGGGCGCGTGTTACCGCGTGTTCGCCGTGGCCGGCCCGGGGATCATCAACCTCGACGTCGCCGTGCGGAGCAGCCGCGGCGCCATGATCGCGAGCGACGGCAGCGAGGACCCGTGGCCGATCGTCCAGCCGGATCGCCCCTTCTGCCCGCTCGAGGACGACGAGGCCGCGGTCGAGATCAGCGCGCGGCGCGGGGCGGGCCGGTTCGCGGCCGAGGTGTGGATCCTGAAGTCGTACAAACGGTCGCCGGAGGATGACGTTTACGAGGACATGGACTCCTACGAGGAGCTCTGAGCGGCGCCGTCCGGACGGACACATCGAGCAGGGTCGTCCGGGACCGTCCTGGTCGCCGCGGTTTCCGCCGCGCCAGGCGCGGCGCGGCCGACGGGCGGGCTCGCTCGCTCGCGGGACGCGCGCGAAAGGCTCCCCATCGGCATCGAAATCCGGCAGATCCATGGACTATGGTGCGACGCCGGCATCCTGCCCGAACCCCCGCATTGACGTGGCCGTCCCGTCCCGCTAGGGGAGCCCGAGCCATGGCCGACGACACCGACCCGCCCCGCGACGACGAAGGGGACAAGGTGGAAGGCGAAGGCGAGAAGAAGCGCCTCTTCGAGCGCGCCATCCCGGAGATCTTCAAGCGCGTGGTGGAGCGCGCGGTCGAGAGCGGCATCGACAAGCTCAGCGAGGGGCCGGAGAACCTCCGGCACTTCGTGGGCGATCTCAAGCTGCCCAAAGAGGTCCTTCACTACCTCTACACGCAGATTGACGAGACCAAGAACGGTCTCTACCGGGTCGTCGCCAAGGAGATCCGGGACGTGCTCGAGCACACGCAGTTCGCGGACGAGATCACGAAGGTGCTGACGAAGCTCTCGTTCGAGATCAAGACCGAGATCCGCTTCGTCCCGAACGAGGCGGCCAAGAGAGACGACAGCCAGGACGAGCCGAGGTCCTCCGGCCTGCCAAAGCCGGAGGTGAACGCCCAGGTGACCGTCAAGGACCGAAGCAAAGAGACCGGGCGAGACCGGCGCCGCGAGGAGAAGTGACGACGAAGAAGCTTAGGACGGGCGGCGAAGTCGACGCGTGGTGCACCAAGTGCCGCCTCGATCTGACCCATCGGATCATCGCGATGGTGGGCGACGTGGTGAAGAAGGTCGAGTGCAAGACCTGCATGTCGCACCACCTCTACCGTCAGCCGAAGAGCGAGCGGGAGAGCCGCGCCGCCGCGCGCGCGGCGGGCGCGTCCGCGCGGAGCAGCGAGCCCAGGGCGACGTCGTCGTCGCCGCGCGCGGGCGGCGCGGAGCGGCTCACCGCCGCCCAGCGCGCCGAGCGCGACCAGACGCTGGCGTGGGAGCGCGCGATCGCGGGGCAGCCCTCGGGGGCGTTCAAGCCGTACCGCATCACGCACACCTTCGGCGAGGGTGAGCTCATCCACCACAGCAAGTTCGGCGACGGCGTGGTCGCGAAGGTCATCGACCGGGGCAAGATCGAGATCCTGTTCAAGGACGGCCCGCGGACGATGGCGCACGGCCAGCCGTAGCGCCCGGCCGAGGCGGGCGCGACAGGCCCGGAACTTGGGGCTGCTCGCGCGATCGGGTACCCTCGGCGCGCCGTGGACAAGCCTTCGTCATCCCACGCCAGCGGGCCGCCGCGCCGTCCGCGCTCCCGTGCTCGCCTGCCCGAGCGTGTGTTGCGCTCCGCCGCGATCTGCGCGATCGCGGTCGAGTCGCTCTGGTACGGCATCCACGAGGTGCCCGGCTTCGGTCCGGCGCTCGCGGACGGGGTCCGGGCCGTGGTCGGCCCTGCCCCGGTCGCGTGGGCCGAGGACGTGGCCTACGGCGTCGCGGATCGCCTGAACCAGGCCCGCTACCGCAACGCGGCGCCGAAGACGTTCTGGGAGCCCGCGCCCGCCGCCGGGCCGGCGATGGCGCCGGGCGACGAGCCGCTGGAGGAGTCGGTCTCGGCGCCCATGCGGTTCGAGCCGCCGTTCGCCCGGGTCGCGGCCACGGGCGACGGCGTCTGGGTGCCGATCGACGACGCCGTCCGGCCGGGCGACGCTCCGGTGCTCTGGAAGAGCGTCGTGCACCCCGACCCGAGGCGCGCGTTCGCCGCGGTCGCCGTGGTGGCGATCGATCTCGGTCGCGTCGACCTCCGGCTCGTCGCGGGCACGAAGGAGCCGTTCTCGCCGGACATCCCCGACGAGCGCCGCCCCGGCCTCGTCCCCGAGGCCCACGCGGCTTCGCTCATCGCCGCCTTCAACGGCGGCTTCAAGGCGATGCACGGCCACTACGGGATGAAGCTCGACGGCGACACGTTCCTGCCGCCGCGCAACGGCGCCTGCACGATCGCGCTGTACCGGAGCGGCGCCGTGCGCATCGGCACCTGGCGCGATCTCCGCGGCGAGGAGCCGCGCATGTCCGGCTACCGCCAGACGCCGCCGTGCCTGGTCGAGCAGGGCGAGCTGCACGAGGCGCTCTACGACTCGAACCGCGACTGGGGCGCGACCGTGAGCGGCGAGACGGTGATCCGGCGCTCGGCGCTCGGCCTCGACGCCACGGGCAAGCTGCTCTTCTACGGCCTCGGCGAGGCGGTCACCGCGCGGACCCTGGCCCAGGGGATGAAGGCCGCCGGCGCGCACGACGTGGCGGAGCTCGACGTGAACCACGCGTACCCGCGCTTCCTGCTGTACGCGCGCGGCGCGGACGCCGCGCCTCGCGCCGCGTCCGCGCTGATCCCGGACGTGCAGTTCAAGCCCGAGGAGTACGTCGTCGAGCCGTCGCCGCGCGACTTCTTCTATCTGCTGCGCAGGAGCGGCTCCAGGTCCTAGGCGATCCTCGACGCGAGGCGCGGCTCGCGCCGCCTCCTCGATCCTCGGCCCATCCAAGGCAGCTGAGCGCCGGCGGGGGGCTGTGCGCGGCGGCGCGCCCCCCTCGGCTTCACCGCCGGTCGAGCATGTCCCGCACCCGCTGCGCCAGCGCCTCGGGCGTGAACGGCTTCTGCAGCATCACGGTCTCGCGCTCCGGATCAACCCCCGCGAGCACGTCGTCCGCGTACCCCGACATGTACAGCACGCGCGCCCGCGGCTGGATCGCGAGCGCCCGCTCCGCGAGCTCGCGCCCGTTCATCCCCGGCATCACGAGATCCGTGAGCAGCAGGTCGATCGCCTCGACGCCGTCGTGCGCGAGCGCGCCCAGCGCCTCCTCGCCGCTCGCCGCCGAGAGCACGCCGTACCCGCGCCGCTCGAGCACCTCGACGATCAGCTTGCGGACCGCGTCGTCGTCCTCGACGACGAGCACCGTCTCGTCCCCCCCCGCCGGCGACGGCCGCGCCCGCGCCGGCGCCACCTCGGAGCGATCCTCGACGCGCGGCAGGTAGACCCGGAACGTCGTGCCGCGGCCGATCTCGCTCTCGACCTCGATGTGGCCGCCGCTCTGGCTCACGATGCCGTAGACCGTCGCGAGCCCCAGCCCCGTCCCCTTGCCGCCCGCCTTGGTCGTGAAGAACGGCTCGAACAGGTGCGAGAGCGTGTCCTGATCCATCCCGCTGCCGCTGTCGCTCACCGCGAGCACGACGTACGGCCCCACCGAGGCGGGCGCGGCGTCCGGCTCCGCCGGCGTGAGCGACCTCGCCGCGGCGCTCCCGCCGGGCTCCCCGAGCGAGGTCTCGACGACGAGCCTGCCGCCCCGGGGCATCGCGTCCCGCGCGTTCACGACCAGGTTCAGCAGCACCTGCTCCAGCTGGCTCCGGTCGACCTTGATCGAGCCGAGCTCGCGGCCGACGTTCGTCCGCAGGTCGATGTCCTCGCCGATGAGGCGCTGGAGCATCGACTGCATGTCGAGCACCACCGCATTGATGTCGAGCACCTCGCGCTGCAGCACCTTCCGCCGGCTCATCGCGAGCAGCTGCCGCGTGAGCGCCGAGGCGCGCTCCCCGGCCTTCGTGATCTGGAGCGCGTCGCGCCGGATCGGGCTGTCAGGGCCGAGCCGGCGCAGGAGGAGCTCGCCGTAGCCGAGCATCACCATGAGCATGTTGTTGAAATCGTGCGCGATGCCGCCGGCCAGCCGCCCGAGCGCCTCCATCTTCTGCGACTCGCGCGAGCGCTCGTCGCGATGCCGGAGCGCCTCCTCGGTGCGCCGGCGCTCGGTGATGTCGCGGACGAGGACGAGGGAGTGGCCGTCGCCGAACGGCCCCATGCGCGCCTCGACGTGGCGCTCTCCATCAGGGGCCGGGAGGGCGTACTCGAACGAGGCCGCGGAGCCCGCCTCGCGCGCCTCCCGGAGCGCGCGCTCGAGCCGCTCCGCGACCTCGCCGGGGAGCACCTCCGCCATGCGTTTGCCCAGGAACGACTCCGGCGGGGTGCAGAGCTCGGTGCCCCGCGGCGCGCTGTAGTCGATGATCGTGAGCTCGGCGTCGAGGCGGAAGCAGAGGTCCGGGATGGCGCGGAAGAGCGCGCGGAGCTCGCCCGCGGCCCGCGCGCCCTCCTGCTCGGCGCGGCGCCGCGCGACGGCCTGCCCGATCTGGCTGCCCACGGACGAGAGGACACGCAGCAGCGCCTCGTCGGCGCGGCGCGGCGCGGCGCACCTCAGCTCGAGCACCCCGACGCTCCGGCCGGCGCCCCGGATCGGGACGGCGCACGCTGCGCGCCACGCGCCCGGATCGCGCGGGGCCTCGGCGGCGGCGCCGCCCGCGTCGGCGCGGAGCACCGCGACGCCGCTCCGCAAGGCCTCGCCGACGAGCTCGGGCGCGTCGGCGAGCGGCGCCGCGCGACGGAGCGACGCCGCGATCGCCTCCTCATCGAGGTGCGCCGCCGCACGGACCGCGACGCAGCGGAGCGCCTCGGGCGCGCCCGGCGCCGCGGCCGCGGCAGGCGCGGCCGGCTCCGACGTCTCGTCCGCGGCGGGCGCGGCCGGCTCCGACGTCTCGTCCGCGGCGCTGGCCTCCGGCTCGGTGAACCAGAGCGCCGCGACGTCCCAGCCGAGGTGCTCGACCAGCGCGGCGAGCACGCGCGGGGCGGCCTCCGCGAGCGAGCTCGCCTCGGACAGCGCGCTCGCCGTCGCGAGCTGCGCGTCGAGCAGGGCGCGGAGCTCGCGCAGCGACGCGTCGCCCCGCGGCGCCGGCGCGGCCTCTCGCGCGACGCCGTCCCGCGCGACCTCCGCGCCGTCCGCGGCCTCTCGCGCGGCGCCGACCGGCGCTGCCGCGGCGTGGCACGCCCCCTCGGGATCGAGGCCGACGTGTGGCGCGTGAACCCGCGGAGCCTCCATGCGCTCAGCCGCCGATCTTCTCCGCCGCGCCGGTCTCCAGGTGGATCGCCCAGCACGGCACCCCGTTCCCCGGCTCGCCGCCGGGTGGACCCGCGCTGACCTCGACGCGCGCCGGCGCGACCGCCCGGACGTAGAGGCGCTGCCCGACGGCGCCCTGCCCGAGCGTGCAGACCGCGCGGCGCACGCGCGGATCGTCGGCGGCGACCTCGCCCTCGTCCTCGGCGGGCATGAACAGGATCTCGACCTGGGGCTTCAGGCAGGCGCCCGCCTCGCGCCACGCGTCGTAGTCGACGGACGGATCCAGGACGTCGGCGAGCTGCCCGTGGCGGGCCCGCCCGACGCGGTAGCGGAACGCGTCGCGCTTCTCCGCGCGGAGCGTGGCCCCGATCCGGTCGTACCGCAGCGACAGCGCGCCGAGCGCGGTCGCCATCTTCACGGTGGGCGCGCCGAGGTTCGCCTTGTCGGGCTCCTTGAAGCGGTGCACCTGCACGCCCGCGGGCAACGCGCCGGAGAGCAGCTCCGCGAAGCGAGGGCTCATCGCGAGGCGACCGCCGAGCAGGATCCGGAGCCCCACGTAGGGATCCGGCTCGCGCCCGATCTTGGCCACCGCGCCGCCGAGGTGCTGCGTGAACACGGTAGCCGCTTCCCGGAACCACGCCTCGAGCGCGCCGCCGAGCGCCCCGCGATCGACGGAGAGCGGCATGAAGACGGGCGCCCCGTCGAGCCCGAGCAGCGCGATCCCCTCCTCGACCGGCGCGGTCGGCCCCTGCTCGAGCAGCGGGCGGACCACGTCCTTGAGCGCCCAGGTGTTGGCGCGCGCCTCGGGCGACGGCGCGAAGAGCTCGTCCGCGCCGCCCAGCGCGTCCTCCTCGGGCGGGCGCTCGAACGGGATCCGGCGCTCGCGCATCGCGGCCTGGCTGGCCGCGTAGACGCGGTACGCGAGCCGGTGCAGGAGCCGCTCGCCGCCGAGCCACGGGATCGACGTGGGATCGAGGTACTCGACCACGCGCTCCAGCCCCTGCTCCGCCTCGTGCGCCTTCGCGCTCCGGAAGATCCCGAAGGTGATGCCCATCTCGCTGGCCCCGGCGTCGATGGCGCAGAACGGGACGGCGCCGTCCCGCGGCTGGATGCCGAACGTGCGGAACGCCTGGACGGCGTAGGCGATCGCGGACGGGCCCGCGTCGACGACCTGGAGGACGTCGAGATCGTGGTACTCGCAGAAGCCCGCAGGCAGGCTCCGGAAGAGGCCGCGCCGGAAGGCGACGAGCACGCTGGCGCGGCGCTCGGGCGACCACCCGGCCGGCATCGTGATCGCGTAGCGCGTGTAGAGGCCGCGCGAGCGCTGGTTCAGGTGCAGGCCGACGTAGTAGGCGTAGAGCTCGATCGGATCGAACGGGTCGTGCGCGCCGATCCCCTCCTCGTCGATGATGGGCGGCGCCGGCCTCTTCAGCGCCTCGGCCGTGTCGGGATCACTCCTGCCCCGGAGCCGGAACGGCTCGCCGCGCTCGGTCCGCTCGCGCAGCAGCGTGAGCGCCGGGAGCGACGCCGCGGCGCGGGCGTGCTGGTCGGGCCCCGGCCGGAGGCGCATGTCGCGCGCGGCGTGCCCGACGAGCACGTCCCCCCAGCGCGTCATCGGCAGGATCACCCGATCGCGCCAGGCCTTCGTGGTCCGGCCGAGCGCCTCGAACGCGATCTCGCTCGGGTTCTCGTTGTCCGCCGACACCCGGAGCGGCGCGTCGGACCCGATCCGGACGAACTCCGCGACGCCGCGTTCGCCGCGGACGGCGACGACCGTCGACGCGGCCCCGACGTCCACGGCGACCCAGTCGCTGCGCACGTCGAGCCGCGGGTCGCGCCGCTTCACCTCGGGCGGGATCGGGTCCTTGTCGGTCTTGCCGGTGCGGCGGTGGAGCCCGACCACGCGGCCCTGCCGGAGGATGGCGATCGCCGTGGCGCCGAGGAAACGCGCGCCCGTCCACAGGCCCTGCGCGGGGTCGACCAGCGTCGCCCCCTTCACCGGGTCGAGGTTCGCCACGACCTTGGGGAAGAAGTCCGCGACGTGCTCCGCCGAGGCCACCGCGTCGAAGCGCTCGACCTTGATCGGCGGCGAGTAGTAGTTCTGGAGCCCCTCCCCGTAGATGCGCGGGCTGACCTGGATCAGCTTCAGGTAGGGGATCGGGCACGTCTGCTCGTCGAGCCGGAACTCCTGGTAGAGCTCCGCCGGGGCGATCGCGTTCTCCATCTCGGGCGCGATGCGGGGCACGCTCGCGCTCATCTCCGTGCCGAAGTAGAGGAACTTCGTGCCCGCGCGCCCCGTGAAGGCGGCGATCCTGACCTCGTTGAACGTCGCCTGCGCGACGATGAGCGGCGGCAGCGCGATCACGTAGTCCAGCACCACCGTCGTGAGCCACGGCTGGTCGAACAGGCGCGACTCCCAACGCATCACGAGCGTCGGGTACTCGCGTCCTTCCAGCGACACGACCTTCTCGGCTTCGCGAACCAGGGCGCCATCGACCGATAGCTCGTAAACCGGCATACGTGGGCGACGTTATCACGAACATCCCCCGCGCCAGCGCGCCGGAGCGCGGCGATGCGCCGGAGCGGGTCTCCCACGGCCGGCGCCGCCGCGCCGCCGCGCCGCCGCGCCGACGCGCCGGCCGCGACGCGCCGCGCGACGGCGTAGGCTGCGCTCGGGCGGCCGTGCTAGTCTGGTCGCGTGATTCGCTTCTCCGAACCGGAAATGCTGTCATGAGCCCGTTGATCGGCGAGATCATCGACGGCAAGTACCGGATCGTCCGGCTGCTCGGGCAGGGGGGGATGGGCGCGGTCTTCGAGGGCGAGAACGTGCGCATCCGGCGCCGCGTCGCCATCAAGCTGCTGCACGCGACCATCTCGAGCCAGGCCGAGTCGGTCGCGCGCTTCGAGCGCGAGGCGCAGGCCGCGGCGCGGATCGGCTCCGACCACATCTGCGAGGTGCTCGACCTCGGCCTCTTGCCGGACGGCACGCGCTACATGGTGATGGAGTACCTCGACGGCGAGACCCTCGGGGCCAAGCTCCAGCGCTCCGGGCGGCTCGGCCCCGAGGTCACCGTCCCGGTCATGGTCCAGGTGCTCGAGGCGCTCGGCGCCGCGCACGCGGCCGGGATCATCCACCGCGACCTCAAGCCCGACAACATCTTCGTCATCCCCACGAAGGCCGGGCTCAGCAACTTCGTGAAGGTGCTCGACTTCGGCGTCTCGAAGTTCTCGCAGCTCGCCGGCGGGGAGATGAGCATGACGCGCACCGGCGCCGTCGTCGGGACGCCGTACTACATGTCGCCCGAGCAGGCGCGCGGCTCGAACCCGGTCGACCAGCGGACCGACATCTACGCCATGGGCGTGGTCCTTTACCAGGCGACCACCGGCCAGGTGCCGTTCGACGCGGCGACCTTCAACGAGCTGCTCTTCAAGATCGTCCTCGAGGCGGCGCCCACGCCCCAGCAGCTCGTGCCCGACCTCGACGCCGAGTTCTCCGGGATCATCCAGAAGGCGATGGCGCGCGAGCCGGGGGCGCGCTTCCAGAGCTGCGCCGAGTTCAAGAGCGCGCTGCTCGCGTGGGCCGCGGCGCGGCCCAGCCTGGCCCTGCTGAACACGGGGCGGACCTCGTTTCACCGGCTGTCGCTGCCGTCCTCGCCCGACGCGACCGCGACGCCGGCCACCAGCGCCACCACCCCGTGGGTGAACCAGACCGGCCCCACGGCCCCGGGGCTGAGCAACACGCCGCAGCTGACCGCGAACTCGTGGGGCGCGGCGTCCGGCGTGACGGGCCGCGCGACGCGCCCGCCGTCCAAGGCGCCGCTGTTCGTGGCGCTCGCCGCGGGGGGGACCCTGCTCGGCACGGGGCTCGCCGTCTGGCTCGCCTTCGGCTCGAGCGGGACGACGGGCTCGGCGACCGCGGACACGAGCGCCGTCACCACGACCGCGACGGAGCCGCCGCCCCCGCCCGAGCCGACCCGATCGCCCGAGCCGATCGTCAGCGCGACCGCGACGGAGCCGCCGCCGCCGCCCACCGCCGAGCCCAGCGCCAGCGCCGCGCCGGCGGCCTCCTCGGCGATCGCGAAGCCCCCGCCCCCGGTGCAGAAGCCGCCCCAGCAGACGAGGACCCCGCCCGTCGTCAAGCCGCCGCCGGTCGTGCCGACGGCGCCGCAAAAGCCGCAGAAGCCCGGGGTTCCAGGCGATTTCGGGTACTGAGCGCGCCCCGCTCAGCCCCCGGCTCAGAACGCGCCGCGCACCCCGAGCCCGGTCGGGGTCACGTACGGGGCGATCCACGCCGCGTTCGGCCGCTCCGGTTTCGACGTCAGCTCGATCACGATCAATGTGGCGCCGCCGACCAGGAGCGCGCCGCCGGCGACGAGGCCGAGCGCGGCCGTCGTCCGCTGCGACGCCGCCTTGCTGTCGAGCCGCTCGATCTGGCGCTCGACCTCGGGGGTGCAGGTCGCGCCCTGACCGCCCGGCGCCTCGCAGCCGCGGGAGGCGCTCAGATCGTTCGCGTCCTGCTGCGTCGCGCTCCCCATCCCGAGGAACACCGAGCCGATCACGACGCCGCCGACGCCGAGCGCCGCGGCCCCGATTCCCGCGCCCAGCAGCGCGACGTTCGTCTTGCGCTCTCCCGCGCCGGGCGGGGCCTCGGGAGGAAAGCCGACCTGCCCGTTATTCCCGGCGCCCTGGCCCGCCCCCGGTCCGTCCGGCGGCGGGACCACGGCCGGGCCTTCCGGGATCGGGATCTTCAGCTCTTTCCGCTCGCCGTCCGCGACGGTGACCGCCTGCTCGATCGGGCCGAGGCCCGGCGGGGTCGCGGTGATCACGTGGTTGCCGGGATCGATCGGGCGGTGCACGCCGACCAGCGCGTCCGCGACGGGCTGGCCGTCCAGCTTCACGCTGATCGTCCGGCCAGCGGCGCCCTCGAGGACGATGCGCAGGGAGGCGATCCTGGGCTCGACGGCGGTGAGCTCCTCCCTCGCCTCCAGCTGGGCCCTCTTGAACGCGGACGGCGCCGCGGGCGGAAGCTCCTCGCGGGCGATCTTCAGGTACGTCTCCCTCGCCGCGACGAGCCGGCCGAGCCGCGCCTGCGCGCGCGCGATCACGAGGAGGTGCGTCGGCGCGTGCACCAGCGCCTCGGCGCGGTTCAATAGATCGATCGCCTCGTCGTAGCGGCCGGCCGTGAACGCCTCGGCGCCCTGCGTGGCCAGCGATCGCGCCGCCGCCCGATCCTGGTCCGACTGGGCATGCACCTCGCCCGTCGGGAGCACCAGGAGCAGCGCCGCAGCGAACGGAACCCATCGTCTCAAGAGCACTCAGGCCTCCTCGCGGGCCACGCTATCACAGGCCGTCATCAGCGGAAGAAATCAGCCGCCGCGGCGCGCGCCGGCCGCTCCGTCCGCGCGCCGCTGTGAAACGTCCGCACAGCGCGGTGGCACTCATTCTGCTGCGTGGGACGCGCCATGGACTGCCTCCGCTCCTCCGCGCCCCTCGACGCGGGGCTCCCGTCCTCGGAGCGATTCCTCCGGGGACGCTTGCTCGGGGGTCGGTACCTCATCGAGCAGCTGATCGGCGCCGGCGCGATGGGGCGCGTCTACCGCGCGCGGCACGTCGGCCTCGGGCGCACCTGCGCGGTGAAGATCATCCGCGAGCGCGCCGCCTCGCCCGCGCGCGGCGCGGGCTGCCGGGCGAGCCTCCGGGTCTGCACGACGCGCCTCGCCGCGCCGCCGCGCCGCGCGGGCCAAGGCCGAAAGGGATCGAGCGGCGCCGAGCAGCGGCCGCGCACCGGCGCGCGATCGCGCTCCGGCGGCGCCGCGCCGGGCGACGCGGTGCTCCGGTTCCACGTCGAGGCGCTGGCGACGGGCCGGCTCGATCACCCGAACATCGTGCGGGTCCTCGACTTCGGGTGCGAGCCGGCGCCCGTGCTCGCCGCGCGCGGCGCGGACGCCCGCGCCGGCGATCTCGAGGCGGAGCCTCCGAGCCTCTGGTACCTGGTCACGGAGCACCTCGACGGCGAGGATCTCATCGAGCTCCTGAACGCCGAGCCGATCCTGCCGGCGGAGCGCATCGTCGCGATCATGCGCCAGCTGTGCGCCGCGCTGCAGCACGCGCACGAGGCGGGCGTCGTCCACCGCGACGTGAAGCCCGAGAACATCCGCCTGGTGCCGCGCCTCGGTGACGACGGGGAGATGGTCGAGCTGGTGAAGCTCCTCGACTTCGGCACCGCGAAGCTGCTCCACGACGACCCGTCCGGCGCGCTCGCGGGCGCGCACCGGCTCGCCGCGCTCGACGAGGACGGCGGCAGGCTCGTCATCGGGACCCCTGCGTACATGAGCCCGGAGCAGGCCGCCGGGCAGGCCGTGGACGCGCGGAGCGACCTCTACGCGTGCGGCGTGCTGCTCTTCGAGATGGCGACCGGACGGCTCCCGTTCGAGCGCCCGACGGCGGTCGCGCTCGCCGCGGCGCACATCGAGTGCCCGCCGCCCCGGCCGAGCGCGCTGAACGCGGCGATCGATCCCGATCTGGAGGCGCTGATCCTGCAATGCCTGCAGAAGAACCCGGCCGAGCGCCCGCAGAGCGCGCGCGCGTTGCGCGAGGCGCTCGCCCACGTCGCCCTCCGGCGGGCGCGGGACGCCGCGAGCGACCACGTCCCGAGGAGCCCCGCGCCGCCGCCGCGCGAGGCGGGATCGGCGGACGACCTCGCGACCACGCGGACCGCGTACACCTCGACGTGGGTGGGGCACCGCCGCCCGGCGCGCGCCGGCACCGCGGGCCACGATCCCTTCCTCGGATCCTGACCGCAGGCCGATTTCAGGCGCCGCGCGCCCGGGCATGCGGGCCGGCGGCCCCGGGCAGCGCGCCGGGCGCGAGCGTTCCGGGAGCGACGAGGCGCAAAGGAGCCGAGCGGCGACGAGCGCCCGGGCGCGCGCGGTGTTCCTTCCGCGCTCACTCGGCGCCCTGCGCGCTCGGAGGGAGCGCATCGGGGCCGGCACGTCGTCTGCAATCGTCATCGCGCAATCGCCCGTCTGCGCGTTGGACCGTCTACGCGTCGGACCCCGGGGGGGCCGCCCCTCGGCGTGACCCGTGTCGAGAGGAGCGAACCATGTCCGTGCTGCTGTGGATCCTGTTTGGGCTCATCGTCGGCGTCATCGCCAAGCTGCTGACCCCCGGGCGCGACCCGGGAGGCTTCGTGGTGACGACGCTGCTGGGCGTCGCCGGCGCCTTGCTCGGCGGCTTCATCGGCCGGGCCCTCGGCCTCTACCCGTCGTACCAGTCGAGCGGGGGCTTCTTCATGTCCATCCTGGGCGCCGTCGTGCTCCTCGCCCTCTACAACGCGACGCTCGGCCGCCGCGCGAGGCCCTGATCGACGGCGGGAAGACCGCGCAGCCGAGGGGAGACACGCGGCCCGAGCAGCGCGGCGGCGGGGACCACGCGGGCCGGCGCGGCGCGCCGATCCAGGCGGAAGTCGAGCGCGACGTCCGGCGGCAGCGGCCGGATCGCGCCCGCGCCGTAGCAGCGGCGGTACACGAGGTCGCCCGGGCGCGCCCCGCGTCCGCCGAGCTGGTGGCTCCACCACCGCGAGTAGACCGTCGGCCGCCCGGGCTCGATGGAGAGCAGATCGGCGCGATCGAGCCGCACCTCCCGGTGGTAGCCGCTCTCGGCGACCCCGCGGTCGGCGCTCAGGCTCCCGTCCTCCCCCACGCTGAAGACGATCCTGAACCCCTCGACGTCGCCCTTTCCGTACGCGAGCTGCTGGAGCCCCGCGCCGACGAACAGCGCGTGGGTGTACACGAGGTCCACGGCGAGCGCGGGCAGGACCGCCCAGGTGAGCCAGTTGTTGCCCCAGGGACGCTCCTCCGAGAAGAAGGCGTAGTACCCGACGGAGACCTTGCCGGGCTCGCCCGGCGAGCTGCGGTAATAAAGGACGTCGCCGAGCTCCCCCGCGCTCGCGACCGTCGATCCGACGCAGATGGGCTGTCGCTCGATGGCCGCGCCGATCTCGCTCCGCTGCCCGGGCTGCTCGCGCGCACCGGCCGGAGGGCACGAGAGCGCGCTCCCCGGGGTGGAGCGCGCGAGGAGCGGGAAGAGAGGGACGACCGGCGCGGCGAGCGCCAGGGCACGGCCAAGAGCACGGCGGGCGGACATCGGAGGCGGCGACGCTAGCGGGCTCGTCGGGTCCCTCGCCACCGCAGACGACCGTTCGCGTCCGGCGCGTCACGCGAGCGCCGCGCAATGGAGCTCTCCCGGGGATCCCGCGATCTCCGCGCTCGCGCGGCGTCACCCCGGCGGCGCGCGGCTCGCCGGCGCAGCGCCGCCGCCGAGCGCGCCGATCGCCCTGCCCGCGAGCGCCCCCGCGGCGAACGTGACCGCGGCGATCACGAGCCAGGGCACGATCCCGGCGCGCCGCGGCGCGCGTGTGTCCCGCCAGCACGGCGTCGCGGCGCGCCTCGCCTCGCTGCGATCGCCGCGCGCTTCGTCCTCCACCGCCGGGCTCGCTCCTGCGCCCGGCTCTTCCGGCCGCGGCGCGCTCTCGCCGCGGTCCACCGAGGAGCGAGCCCCGGCCGCCCGCCGCGCGTCGGTCCGCGCCGCGCGCGGCCCGCCGGATCGCAGGCCGCCGCGCGCGAGCAGCGACCGGTGCCGCTCGCGGCCGCTCGTGACGACCTCGCGCACGAGCCCCGCGAGCTCCTGGCCCGCGAGCAGGCCGCGCTCGCTCGAGCTCGGTCCGTCGCGCCCGCCCGGCGCCCGGCGCAGGGCGACGAGCACCTCCGCGAGCGCCTCTTCCATCTGCGCTGCGCTCTCGAAGCGGCGGTCGGGATCGCGCGCGAGCGCGCGCCGCAGCGCCTCCTCGAGCAGCGCCGGGCACGCCGGGCGGAGCGGCGTGATCGCGGGCACCTCGCCGGAGAGCACCGCGCGCATCGTCGCCCCGTCGTCCCTCCGGTGGAACAGCCGCCGCCCGGTCAGGAGCTCGAACAGGATCACGCCGACCGCGAAGAGATCCGCCCGCGCGTCGATCGCGTCCCCGCGCAGCTGCTCCGGCGCGACATAACCGAGCTTGCCCTTCACGGTGCCGGCACCGGTCGACACGGCCGCCCCCGCGCAGGGAGGCAGCGGGCCGAGCGGGTCAGGCTCGTCCATCCCGCTCGTCGCCGTCATCTTCGCGACGCCGAAGTCGATGAGCTTGATCTCGCCGTCGACCGAGAGCAGCACGTTCTGCGGGCTCACGTCGCGGTGCACGAGGCCGACGGGCTTCCCGCGGTCGTCGCGGAGCCCGTGCGCGTGCCCGAGCGCCCGCAGCACGCCCAGGCCGATCTCGAGCGCCCCTTCGAGCGGGAACGGCCGCCCCTCGGCGCCATAGGCGCGCGCGGCCGCGGCGAGGTCGCAGCCCCGGACATACTCGACCACGAGGTGGTGCCGCCCCTCGTGGAAGACGAAGTCGTGGAACCGGATCACGTTCGGGTGCTGGAGCCTCGCGCTGATCCAGGCCTCGCAGAGGAACATCCGCACGATCGACGGATCTCGCCGCGCCTCCGGGCGGAGCCGCTTCACGACCACCGGGTGGGCGATACCTGCCGGGCCGCGCCGGCATGCGAGGAACAGCTCGGCCATCCCGCCGGCCGACAGGCGCGCCAGCAGCGCGTAGCCGCCGTCGCCCATCGGGAGGTCCAGCCCTCCGGCGCTGCACGGCGGCTCCGGCGCGCTCCCCTCGCGCAGCCGCGGCGAGCCGAGGGCGCGGACCGAGGACGGCCGCCGCGCCATCCACTGCCGGAGCCGCCCCGCCCCGGCCAGCCCCACGTGCTGCCCGCGCCGCCACATCCGACCTCGGCTATTCACGCGGTGTGCCACGGAGAGGGCCGCGGCACCGTCACCTCCGAGCAACACGCGTCGCGCGCTCCGTGCGTGGATCCCGCCGGATGAGAGCGCATGTCGGGAGCCGCGCAGGAGCGCCGCATCCGCCGAAAATGCGGAAACCGGATCGCCCCCCTCGCCCCGCCACCGAGCACACCTCGAGCAGAGGCACACGCAGGATCGGCGACGTCGACCCGCCCGCGGCGGAACGCGGGTCAGGTGATGCAGGGAATGCCGCGCCGAGCCTCCGCGTGCAGGCCGGCAGCGTCCGAGCTCAGCGCAGCAGCTGTCGCAGCGACGACGACAGCAGTCACCCCTCGGCGCAGAGGCAGTCCAACAGCAGGAGGACCGCCAGCGCAGGAGGGTGCCGGCGATCCTCGGAGCGGGACACGGGATTCGAACCCGCGACCCTCAGCTTGGGAAGCTGATGCTCTACCAACTGAGCTAGTCCCGCTTGAGGTGGAGGAGCTTCTACCGAATCCCTCGCCGCAGGGCAACCCCCTTCGCCACGAACCTCGTGATCTTTATGGAGGGCCGCTCGAGAGGGCGCGGGCCGCGGCGCCGCGACGCGCGCGGCCGCCCCTCAGCGGCGCGCGCGGAGCGAGGGCACGCCGAGCAGGGCGGGTCGCGGCGCGCGCGTGCGGATCATGCTGTCAAACTCGCCGGTCGCCGCCCCGATCGCGTCGGCGACCTCGGGGGCGCCGGCGTCCGGCGGGATCCACGGCAGCTGATGGAGCGCCGGCCTGTCGGCCGGCACCCAGCGCAGGCTCCGCGTCACGAGCACGACCGGGTGGTCGTTCGCCACGAGCTCGCTCGCGAGACGAACGCCGCCGAGCGGCGCCGGCGGCAGGTCCAGGCAGACGAGGAACGCCTCGAACTGCTCGGTCGCCGCGGCGAGCAGGGCGTCGTCGATCGACGAGGCGTCCACGATCTCGACGTTGGCCACCGCCTCCTCGACCGCGCGGGCGAGCGCATCACACGTGGTCGCGCGGGCGTCGTGCGCGAGGAGGATCCGGCTGCGGCGCACAGGGCGCGGCCCGGGGCGGCGCGGCTCGACGACCTCGACCCCCTCGGAGGCCGGCGTCGCGCGTTCTCGATCTGCACGGCGTGCACTTCGAGCGGTCATGAACTCCCCTTCCCCAGTCACACCAGCGCGACCGGGACCCAGGCTAACACCCCTTGAGCTCAAACTGATCACCCTTTATATGAGGACGCGCATCTTTCCCAGCACGCCGCACCGCGGCATGCCGACACGTTTTACGGAAACATCTACGAAGGACGGTCCTGAATGAGTCGGTTTCTCATCTCCACTCGTTGCGAGTGCCAGGCAGCCCTCTCAGCCACCCTGGACGAGCACCGGCACGTCACCGCCGGGTGGGCTGCCCGAGGTCGTTCGGCCACCGCGGAGGCCGGCAAGGAGATCGCGCCGGCGCACAGCATCAATGCCCACCTCGACCGGTTCGACGTGGCGTGGCTGTGCCCGTACTGCGGACGCAACACGCTCCGGACCTTCTACGCGGGCGCGATGCGGCCGCTGTCTGCATCGGAAGCGGCCGCCGCGGCGGCGCTCGCCGCGAGCGGCGCCGCCCCGTCGCCGTGAGCTGCCCGCTGCGCCTCGGGCCCCGGAGGCCGCGTGTCAAGCCGTCCTTCCGTCCACGCGCCCGGCGGGCCCTGCGCGCCTGATCCTGGGCGGGCGCCGCGCGCTCGCTGACGTGCGCGCGCACTCCGACGACGCGCGCTCCCCGACGACGCGCTCGCGCGTCGTCGGGGAGCGCGCGCGTCGAGCCGATCTCCTCCAAAACCCCTCGCCTCCTCGATCGCGAACGATCCCTTCGCCTCCTCCACGGGAAGCGGCCGCGGCCCAGCGCCGAAGAGCTCCGCCGCGTCGGACGCGCGAGCGCCCGGACGCGACCGACTCACGGGCTCCCCAACCCGCGGCGCCGACGAACCATTCCCACGTTGCTGGCGATCACCGGCGATCCCGGGCGCGCGCCGATCTCCCGGTCAGCTGCCTTTTCCTGGCTGCGAGCTGCCCATCGTCCCGAAGACCCAGTCCCAGAGCGGAGAGGACACGCCCCACCGCGCGTGTTCCCCCGTGTGGTGATGGACCATGTGATGGCGCTTGATCCACTTCCCCCAGCGAGAGCTCATGCGGAAGTGGTGAATGGCATAGTGCGTGCCGTCGTAGACGAGGTAGCCGAGGCCGAAGCCGACAAACAGCGGATCCGCTGGAACGGGGCCGAAGACGACGCGAAACATCGTGTAGAACACGACGCCGAGGGGGATGCTGGCGCCGAGCGGCATCACCAGCCGATCGGCGTCCTGGGGAAAGTCGTGGTGCACCCCGTGGAGGACGAAGTGCATCCGGCGCTGCCACAGGCGCGGCCCGACGTAGTGGAACACGTACCGATGCAGGACGTACTCGGCGAGCGTCCACAGGAAGGCGCCCGCCAGCACGAGGCCGATCCCGGCGAGCAGGCCGACGCCGTGGCGGGCGGCGCGGACGCAAAGATACCCGTAAACCGGGATCCAGAAGACGAACGGCGTGAGCGGGTGGATCCGCGAAAACCGCTCGATGAGCGGCGTCTCGAACATCTGGCACGTCGCGGGACGGGCGGCTCGCTCGCTGGGGGTGACGGTCATCGTGCACCCCTGCTACCTCATTTATCCATCGTCGACCAGAGGTAGGCTGGCCCCCAACGACCGCGTCTATCCCGCGAAGGAAGCGTCGTAGAGGCGGCGGAGATCCTCGCGCGAGCACGGGCGGGGGTTGCTCGTATGACAGGCGTCCTGGGCGGCGAGATCGGCCAGCGCGTCGAGTTTGTCGCGCGCGACGCCGGCCTTCTCGAGGCCGGCCGCGAGCCCGATGCGCGCGCGCAGGCCGCGGATCGCGTCCGCGCACGCGGCGGCGTCCTCGGCCGCGCCGAGGAGGGCCGCGACGCGGGCGAGGCGCGGCGTCGCCGCGGCGACGTTGAACTCGACGACCGGCGGCAGGCACAGGGCGTTGGCGAGGCCGTGGTGCAGCCCACACTCGCTGGAGAGCGGGTGGGCGAGCGAGTGGCACGCGCCGAGCCCCTTCTGGAAGGCGACGGCGCCCATCATCGCGGCCTTCATCATGGCGCCGCGCGCCTCGAGATCGTCGCCGTGTGTGACCGCCCGCTCCAGGTTCGCGGCGGCGAGGCGGATCCCTTCCAGCGCGATGCCGTCGGCCATCGGGTGATCGCCCTTCGAGACGTACGCCTCGATACAGTGCGTGAGCGCGTCGAAGCCGGTCGCGGCCGTGAGGAAGGCGGGCATCGACCGCGTCATCTCCGGGTCGAGCAGCGCGGCGTTCGCGAGCAGGTACGGCGAGAAGATCACCGTCTTGCGGTGGTTCACGTCGAGCGTCACGACGCCCGAGCGCCCGACCTCGCTGCCGGTGCCGGCGGTCGTCGGGATCGCGAGCATCGGCGGGACGTTGGGCGTGATGAAACGATCGCCGCCCGTGGCGTCGTCGTAGTCGACGAGCGGCCGGTCGTGGTGCACGCCGAGGCGGACGAGCTTGCCGACGTCGAGCGGCGAGCCGCCCCCGAGGGCGACGACGAGATCGGCGCCGGCCGCGCGGAACGCGGCGACGCCGTCGTGCACGTTCTTCTCGACCGGGTTGCCGAGCACGTCGTCGAAGACGGCGACCTCGACGCCGGCCTGCCGCAGCGACGCGGCGACCGGCTCGAGCAGCCCCGAGCGGACGACGCCCTTGTCCGTGACGACGAGCGCCCTCGACGCCCCGAGCCGGCGCGCCTCGGCGCCTGTCTGCCCGACGACGCCGGCGCCGAAGAGGATGCGAGTAGGAAAGCTCCAAACCGTGAACTGGCTCATGATCACACCGCCTCGAAGTAGCGCTTCAGCTCCCAATCCGTGACCGCGCGCTCGTACTGCCGCACTTCCCAGTCGCGCGTGCGGACATAGTGATCGACGAACTTCTCGCCGAGGATCTCGCGGGCGGCGCGGCTGCCCTCGAGCAGCCGGGTCGCCTCGGCGAGCGTGCGCGGCAGGGCGCGGCGCGAGTCCCCGGCGGTGGAGGCGTCGCCCGCGGCCTGCGGGGGCGGCTCGATCCCGTTCTCGATGCCGTGGAGCCCCGCGCCGAGGCAGGCCGCCATGGCGATGTACGGGTTGATGTCCGCGGCCGTCTGCCGGTACTCGACCCGCGCGCCCGGCGTGCCGAGGCCGATGAGGCGGATCGCGGCCGTGCGGTTCTCGACGCCCCAGCTCGCGGTGAGCGGCGCCCAGACGCCGGGCACGTACCGCTTGTAGGTGTTGATCGTCGGCGAGTAGAGCGCCGTGAGCTCCGGCATGAGGGCGATCTGGCCGCCCACGTAGTGGCGCAGCGCGGCCGGGAGCCGGTCGGGCGACGACGCGTCCTGGAAGACGTTCTTGCCGTCCTTCCAGAGGCTCTGGTGCAGGTGGCCGCTCGATCCGGGGAGGTCCGCGTTCCACTTCGCCATGAAGGTCACCGCGAGGCCGTGCTCGAAGGCGATCTGCTTCATGGCGGTCTTGAAGAGCGCGGCCTTGTCCGCGGCGCGGAGCACGTCGTCGTAGCGGATCGCCGCCTCGTACACGCCCGGGCCGGTCTCGGTGTGCAGGCCCTCGATCTCGACGTCGAACGCGCGCATGCCGTCGAGGATGGCCGCCATGAGCTTCTTGTTCTGGCCCTCGCGGACCCACGAGTAGCCGAACATTCCGGGGCTCAGCGGCGTGAGGCCGGCGAAGCGCTTCTCGTGGAGCGAGCGCGGCGTCTCCTCGAAGAGGAAGAACTCGAACTCGCACGAGAACTTCGCGGAGAAGCCCATGCGCTCCCCCTTCTCGATGACGCTCCGGAGGAGCGAGCGCGGACAGGCGGGGTGCGGGCCGCCTTGCTCGTCGCGGAAGTCCGCGAGGATCGCGGCGGTGTTCGGCTCCCACGGGATGTCGCGCAGGGTGCTCGGGTCGAGGACCGCGTGCGCGTCCGGGTAGCCGCTGTGCCAGCCGGTGACCTTGGCGTTGTCGTAGAGGACGTCGGCGATGTCCCAGCCGAAGATGACGTCGCAGAAGCCGAAGCCGCTCTGGAGGGCGCTCTTCAGCTTCTCCAGCGAGACGTACTTGCCGCGGAGGATGCCGTCGATGTCAAAGCCGCCGATCTTGGCGCGGGTGATGCCCCGGGCTTCCAGACCGGAGAGGAGCTTCTCGGAGGTCGAGGCGGTCATGGGCCGCGACGATACAGGGGACGCGGGCGGAAGGGAAAGGCCAGGAGCGAACCGCGCCGGGGGCGCGCCCGCCGCGGCTCGCGGCGACGCGGCCGGCGCGGCGGCTCACTTCACGCGGACGCTCTCGATCGGGTAGCGCTCGGCGAGCGGCACGAGCACGCGCTCGACGAGCTCGCGGACGCGCGTGTAACGCTGGTGGTTCGTCGCGGCCGGATTGCGCTTCGAGTCGACCACGCCGATGCGGATGTCGAGCGTGCGCGCGTCCTCGACGCCGCCCGTGACGAACGCGTCCGGGTGCACCTTGTCGAGCGCGACGTTGAGCTCGGCCGTGTCGGGGACCGCGCCGGCGAAGCTCACCTCCAGCGCCTCGCCGAGGCCGTTCAGCACCGCGTTCAGGTTCTCCACCGGGAACGGCTGGCGCGCGAGCCACGCGACGACCTCGCGCCGCGCGCCGCGGAGCGCCACGCTGGCGACGAGCGCGATCGCGATCGGCAGGAACACGAGGGCGCCGAGCGGGCGCACGACCGACGGCCCCGCGTCCTTGCCCATCGCCGCGAGGAACGCGAGCAGGAAGAGGGCCGTGGCGAGCGCCACGAGCGGCGGGTCGGTGAGCACGCCGAAGCGCGAGGTCGACGCGTTCATGACCCGCGTGAAGCGGGCCGACACGCTCTCGGCCGCGCGCTGCTCCGCGAGCGCCCTTGCAGAGGTCAGGTCAGGCATCGCCGGGATCTCCGAGCATGCGCCAGAAGAACAGCCCGACGCCGAGGAGGAGCAGGGCGCCGGCGACCCAGAACGAGCGCACCGGTCCGAAGCTCAGGACCTGGCCCGAGCTCTTCATGATGAGGTCGGCCACCGTGATCACACACGCGAACACGATGCAGGCCACCGGCAGCGCGAGCTGCTGCAGCAGGGTCGGCCCCGCGCGCGGGCTCGGCGGCGCCGGGGCGCGCGGCCGCGGGTCCGCCGGGCGCGACGTGGGCCGGTACCTGGACGCCGGCGTCTCCGAGAGCGGGCGCAGCGCCGCCGGCGGCGGGGGCGTGCGCGGCGGCATGCGCGGCGAGGCGCCGAGCGCCGCCTCCAGCGGCAGCATGGTGTCGATCCCGATCCCGCCGCCGCGCGCGCGTGCGCTCGGGGGGGTGCTCTCCATCCCGCCGGCGCGGGGGAGCCCGCCCACGACGGGGGTCGTCTCCGCGAGGCCCATGCCGCCGGCCCGGCCGCGCGTGCTCCCGGGAGCGCCCTCCGCGCCGGCCGCGCCCGCCGGGGTCCAGCCGCGCGCGCTCGGCGGCGGCCCTTCGGGCAGGTCCATCTCGAGCCCCGCCGAATCCGAGGGCGGCGGCGGGCGCACGCTGTTCCCCGCGCCGTCCCGGCGGTTTCCCCGCTGCGCGCGGAGCGAGGCCGGGGCCACGTCGAGGTCGATCTCGAGCGACCCGGCGTTCGTCGGCGTCTCCAGCCAGACCTGCCCCGATCGCTTGATCGGCAGGGCCGCGCGCGTCGACGACGGCGGGGGCGGCGGCGGCGGCGCGTAGGCGTCGTCGTGCGTGGCGGCGCGCGGGCCGAAGGTGGGCGGGAGCCCCATCACCGCCTCCAGCTCCGACCAGAAGGTCTCGATGTCGCGCGTGCGGTCGCGCGGGCTCACCGCGAGCGCGCGCTCGAACACCGCGTCGACCTCCGGCGGGACGTTGGCCCCCTCGGTCCGGGGCGTCGGCCGCCGGTTCACGTCGAGCGCCGTCCCCATCATCGCCTGCGCCTCGCCCTCGATGACCTGCCGTCCGACCAGCGCCTCGACCATGGTGAGCGCAAGACCCCACACGTCGGTCCAGGTTCCCGTCTGCCCGAACCGCTTCGGCGCCCACTGCTCCGGGGCGCCGTACGCCGGGGAGAAGGCGTTCAGCGGGTCGCCGTTGGTCACCCGGCCGACCGCCTGCTCGGCCAGCGTCTTGGCCTGGGCGATGCCGTAGTCGAGGATCTTGAGGCGTTCCGTCCCCTCCTGGGTCGTGATGAAGATGTTCTCGGGCTTGAGGTCGCGGTGGATGATCGACACCGTGCCGTTCGGGCTCGGGAAGCGGTGCGCCCGCGCGATCGCCTGCGCGATCGGGCGCATCATCTTCATCAGCTTGTGGAGCGGGATCGGCGGCTCCCCGTTCTGCCGCCGCCGGTCGATGACCCGGTCGAGCGACTCGCCTTCCAGCCACTCGAGCGCCAGGAAGGGGACGAACTCTCCTTTCTTGAGGTGGAGGACGTCGACGTGGAGCGGCCGGACGACCTCGGGGATGGAGGCCGAGAGCCGGAAGAGCAGCTGGGCCTCCTCGCGGAACTTCCCGAGGAACAGCTGGCGCTCGCGCGGCGTCCGGGCCTCGGAGACCTTCAGGCACTTCAGGGCGACGGGCGCGCGGAACCCGGCGTGGATCGCCCGGTACACCACGCCGAACCCACCCTCCGCGACCACCTGCTCGACGTGGAAATTACCCGCCTGCGTGGTCCCGACGATGCCGAAGACGTCGTCCGCCATGCTCCCTGAGCCATAGCGCACGGGGGCGCGAGACCGAAGGGCGAAACCGAATTTTCCTGATCGATCGTCCCCGTCCCCTGCCGGGATGCACCGGGGTGACCAGAGGGGCGAGGAGGAGGGAGGCGGCGAAGGGAGCGGGGTCAGCTGGTGCGGGGCGCGCTGCAGGGGAGCGAGCGGCGCGTTGTCCCGGCGCTTCAGCTCCGGAGGTGCGAGGAGGCGTCGCGGTGGGCCTTGTCCTCCTCCTGGAGGATCGTGAAGACCAGGCCGGCGCCGATGATCGGCAGCAACCAGACGAGCTGCGCTTGCCAGACCTTCTGCTTCGGCTCGTAGAGCCGGCTGCGGAAGACGCGGACGGTGACGTAAATCTGGAAGGCAAGGAGGGCGGCGATGGCGGTGCCGACGAGGATGTCGAAGGGCGTCATGGGATGGTGGGCCCAGCCTAGCCACGAAGGGGGTTCCCGCAAGCAGCCGGCGGACGACGGCAAGGTCCCGTCCCCGGCGGGAGGCGCGGCGGCGGGGAAGGCGGCGAGGCGGGCGGCGTGGGGGCTGCGGCGGCGCGCGGGTCTACGGCGGCGTGTGGTCCTGGGCGAGCTGAAGCGCCTCCGCTCGACGTCGATCGGCCTCTTCGCCAGCGTCGACGCTGGCGATCGACATGAACGAGGACGCCATCAGCGAGTCTAGCGTCGACGCTGGCGATCGACATGATCGAGGACGCCATCACCGAGGTCGAGAAGATCCTGGGCATCCTGGTCTCCATGACGCCGCGCAGTCGGCGACCGCCCGCGCCTGACCTCCGGCCGGGCCTGGCCCTGCCCGAGACGCCGGCCGCGCGCTGCGCGAGCGCCGCGGGTTGCGGGGCTTGCAAGCGCCGAGCTCCGGTGAGCGCCTCCGGAGGGTGCCTTGGCGCAGCGAGCTCACCTGGAGCGCCGCCGGGCGTCACCTCGAAGTAAGGCGTCTTGCCTACGCGCTGCCCAGCGGCGGCTTGAAGTAAGACATCTTACTCAAATCGCCACCCGGCGGCATCTCGTCGCATCTCAACTTGCGCCGCTCGCCTCCTGGCGGCGGATCGAAGTAAGACACCTTACGTCAATTGCCGCCCAGCGCCGCCTCGTCGCATTCCAATTCGCGCCGATCGCCTCCCGGCGGCATCTCGGAGTAAGAGAGCTTACTTCAAACCGCCACCCAGCGCCGCCTCGCCGCATTCCAATTCGCGCTGATCGCCTCCCGGCGGCACCTTGGAGTAAGAAGGCTTACTTCAGAGTACCGACCGGTGGCGCCTCGCCGCACGCTAACGTGTGCCGAACACCTCCGGGCGACACCTTGAAGTATGACATCTTACTTTTGATGGCCGCCGGATGCGCTTCCCCGCATTCTGTACTCCGTCATGAGCATCGCGAGCGTCTCCGCCTCGATGCGGATAGCGCCTCCCCCTGCCACTTGATGTGGAGTTCCTCAGAGCTGCTCGGCCCTCTCGGGGCGTCAGGCGCCGAGGGCCCGAGGTGCGAATGCGAAGGATGTCGGGTTGCTCCTGCCTCCACCCGCGGTCGCGCCAAGCCCGTCCGGACTCGACTATCGGGTTCCGTCACGCGAGGGGCCTCGGCCAGGGCTCGTGCGCGAGCGGCCATGGGGACATCTCCCCCGCGGCCCCCCGCCCGCTCCGTCTGGCCGCATCCGGAGAATGGACCTTCGACGCCCGATGGCCCATCTTACGGGGGTGCAAGCATTGAAGCTCCACGTCGTCGTGGACGACGCCATTGTCCGCGCCCTGCCCGCCCTCTCGCCGCTCCGCGGGCAGCGGATCGAGCTCATCGCGCTCGGCGAGGCGCAGCCGCCGATTCGGGTCGCACCCGTCGCGGGCGGGTTGCTCGGGCAGATCAACATGAAAGACGACTTCGACGCACCACTCCCCGACGACATCCGGCGCGCGTTCGAGGGAGAAGAAGCTTGAAGTGGCTGCTCGACACGCACGTCGCAATCTGGTTTGCCTCCGATCCTGGACGCTTGCGGCGGGAGGTCGTCGACGCAGTCCAGGATCCCGGAGCGCAGATACTGATCTCGGTCGCTTCCTGGTGGGAGCTCGCGATCAAGCACGCCATCGGGCGGCTGGAAGGCAGCCTGCCGCCGGAGCAGCTCCGGGCGTGGTGGCTCGACTATCCGACGGTCCGGAAGCTGGCCATCGAAGCGGCGCACGTCTGGACGGCGGCTGCGTATCCGCTGCACCATCGCGATCCGTTCGATCGAATGCTGCTGGCGCAAGCTCAGCTGGAGGACGCAACGCTCATCACTTCGGATGAGGCGCTGCGTGTGTACCAGACGCCCATCCTCTGGGCGCGCCCGTGAGCGGGCGTCGCAGTCGCCTGCGACGTGACTGGCCCTGAGGGCAGCACCCTCCCGGGCGCTTGACAGCCGCAGAGCCGCCGGGGTCTGCTACTGCACGCAGCGGCGCGCGCGGTGAGGTGCTTCATGGAGTCGCCGGTCTCCGAGCTGATGGCGCCGGTGCTGCCGGTGGGAGCGGAGCAGATCACGGCGGATCTGCTGCTCGCGGCGATGTGGTCGAGGTTGAGCGAGGCGGCGAAGGCCGCGGCCTGCGCGCTGACGGTGCTCCGCCGGCCTGCTCCGAGGCCGGTGATCGATGCGCTGGGCAGCGCGGAGGCGACGGGGGAGCTGATGCGGGCCGGTGTGCTCATACGGTTCCGCGAGCAAGCGATGGGGGACGAAGCGCTCGCCCTGACGGAGTCGGACCAAAGTCGTGCGGTCGCGCTCCATGAGAAAGGAAAGCTCCTACGAGCGCAGGGCAAATACAGGGAAGCGGAGACGCTATTTCGGCAGTCGCTCACGCTTCATGAAAAGGCGGTAGGCACCGAGGATTCCAATTACGGAGGTTTGCTGCAAGGGCTGGCGATCGTGCTGCGAGCACAGGGTAAGAGCGGGGAAGCGGAGGTGCTTCTGCGGCAGTCGCTCGCGCTTTACGAAAGGGCACTGGGTGTGGAACATCACCTGCTCTGTCTGATACTCACCGAGCTTGCGGCAGCGCTCTCCGAGCAGGGTCGCCCTCCTGCCCCCGCCGGGCATGCCGTCGCGACGTCCCGCGGGCGCATGGTATGGTCCGGTGGAGGGACCCCGTGCGTGCCTAACAAGCTCAACGTGAACGTGGCTGATGACCACCAGCTGGCCGTCACTCTTCCGGAGGACTTCCCTCCGGGGCCGGCCGAGGGGATCGTCCTCGCCGTGGCGTCCGTGACGCCCGAGGAGCGCAGGCTGGCGCGGGTGCTCGGGTCGCTCTCCAGCGCGGCCCCCTCCTCGGTCGAGGGAGACCCGGTCGCCGACGCACTCGCCGAGCTTCGCGACGAGCGGGCCCGGCGCTTCGATGCGAGCGAGGAGCCCGAGAGAGAGACGTAACCACGGAACACCGCAAATCGCGGCGGACCTGCGGGAACGTCGTACTAGAGTGCCCGCGTGCCTCGACCTCGACCCGAGAGCCACCCGCGACGCACCTCGGTGCCGGCCCCCCCCCGCCCCCGGCGCGGCCGAGCCCTGCTCGCCGCCGCGCTCGCCGGCGCCGCGCTCGGGATCGCCGCCGCGTGCTCCACGCCCTCCTCGAGCGTCGACGGCGGCGACCTGCTCGGCGTCTTCGAGCGCGACGCCGGCGCCGACGCCGCCGCGGCCGACGGCGGCGCCGCCCGCGCGACCGCCGACGCGCGCGACGCCGGCCGCACCCCGGCCTCGCAGCCGACGAAACCGCCGAAGGCGCCCGAGGCGCGCCCCCCCAGCGAGGGGAGCTGCGTCGCCGAGCAGGGACAACCGAGGCGCGAGCTCCGCAAGACGCTGGGCAGACCGCCCTGCCGCGGCGCCCGCGTGCTCGAGGCGCGCGACGCCGACGGGTCGCCCCGCTACGCCTGCGTGATCGCGCCGAGCGGCGTGGAGACGCGCGCGCCGCTGCCGCTCCTCGTCTTCTTCCACGGCGACGGCAAGAACCCGACCGCCGTCGACAAGGAGACCGGCCTGCGCAAGCTCGGCGCCACGTGGAACCTCACCGGCGACCCGGCGCACGCGGGCTTCATCGTGCTCGCCCCCCAGGGCCGCGCCTTCAAGACCCCGAGCCAGACCGAGCGCGAGCGCGGCACGAAGACGTACACCGCGGTCGCGCCGTTCGACGCCGAGTACACCGGCGAGGGCAACGTCGACGTCGCCACCGTCGACGCCTTCATCGACCAGCTGCTCGAGCAGAAGCTCGTCGACCGGCGGCGCATCTACGCCGTCGGCTCCTCCTACGGCGGCCACATGGCCGCGACCTACGCGATGGTGCGCGCCGACCGCGTCGCCGCGTTCGCCACGTTCGGCAGCGACGCCCCGCAGGCCGACTGGGCGTGCCCGGGCCCGCCGCCGCCCGCGATGGTGATCTACCGCGCCTGCGACGACGTGTTCCCGTGTGAGTCGGTCGAGCGGTGGCTGCGCGCGCGCGACGCGCTCTCCGCACAGACGTCGTTCCTGCGCCTCGACGAGGCCGGCAGGGACGAGCCCCACTGCGCGCTCAGGAACCGCTGCTCCGCGAAGAAAGGCGCCCTGAACCACGCGCGCTGGCCGAAGTCGCGCGAGGACGATCTGCTCCGCTTCTTCGCTGGGCACACATTGGCCGTCCCGACGGACCCCGCCAGCACGGCTGAGGCCGCCCACGCACGCTGACGCCATCAACACACGCTGACGCTGCTCCCCGCACGCTGACGCCCGCGCGCCGCCGCCGCGGCGCACCTGAACAACCGCGTGGCGGCGTTGAGCGGACCGGCCGTCTTGGCGTAGTGTTGCTCCCCGATGTCTGCTCAGGCCCAGCCCGTTCTTCTGACCCCCTTGCCCGTCGGCATGTCCATCCCCGCTGGCACGCTCCGCGCCGAGATGGAGGCGCGCCGCGCGACCGGTCGCCGCTTCGACGTCCGCGAGGCCATCGGCCTGGCGGTGCCGCTCTGCACGCAGCTCCACGCGCTCCACGCGCAGGGGCGGACCCTGTTCGTGCACCCCTCGTCCCTCGGGTACGGCGCGGGCGGCGCCCTCCAGGTCATCGAGGAGCTCGCGCACAACCCCCCTGCCCTGCCGCGCGACCGCGCCTGCCTCGCGCCCGAGGAGCGCAAGGGCGGCGAGGGCGACGCGCGCGCGAGCGTCTTCGCGGTCGGGGCCATCCTCTACGAGCTGCTCACGAACAGCAGCGTCGGCCCCGGCATGCGGCGGCCGGCGGACGTGGTCCCCGACCTGCCGCCCGCCCTCGAGACCGTGCTCGGCAAGTCGCTCGTCGCCGACCCCAAGCACCGCCCGTCGGATCTCGCCGCCCTCGCGCAGGCGCTCTATCAAATCGTCCCGAGCGCCTCGGAGCAGCCGCCCAGCGCCGACGCCTCGCACCTCGACGGCGACGACGAGTTCGAGGTCGACATCAACCTCTCGATGATGCCCCCGACCGGTCACGCCGAGGAGCCCCGCGTCCCGTCCGCGCCGTCGCTCCCGAAGATCCAGGCCGTCTCCGGGGACGGGCCGTTCGCGGTCGCGATCCCGGTGAACCAGCCGAACCGCATGCCCGGCAACGACCCGACCCGCAAGCTCGCGGATCTCAAGGCCGCGCTCGAGTCCGACCCGCGCCCGCGATACGTCGTCATCAAGGACGGCATGGACCACGGGCCGTTCTCGTCCGTGGAGCTGCTCCAGCAGATCGCGTCCGGCTCCTTCACGGGCGATCAGGTGCTGCGCGACACGTTCTCCGCGGAGGAGCGCGCGATCCAGGACTGGGAGGAGTTCGCCCCGTTCGCCGAGCAGGCGAAGCTGAACCGCGACATCGTGCAGGAGAAGCGCGCGCTCGAGGCCGTGGTCACGGCCGAGAAGCAGGGCACCCAGTACAAGGCGCTGATCGGGATGGCGCTGATGGGCGTCATCCTCGCCGCGGGCGCGGGCTGGTGGTACCGCGAGCGCGCGAACAAGCAGCGGGAGCTCGCCGTACAGGGCGCGACCGACCGCGTCGCGATCGAGGTCGACGCCGGCCTGGAGGGGCAGAAGGGGGCGGCGCGCGCCGGCGGGGCGCGGCCGAGCGGCGGCGGCAGCTTCCCGACCCTCGGCGGCGGCATGAGCTGCGAGGCGGCGCAGGCGCGCTACGTCGAGGAGTACAAGCTCGGCAACAACGGGCCGGCGGACCTCACGGCCGGCGCCTACGGCAACGTGCTGAACCGCGGCACGTACCTGAACGCGTGCAACGTCCCGTCGAGCATGTCCGTGAACGTCTGCGCCGCGGTGCAGAACGGCCGCGCCGTCGGCGTCACCGTCACGACGAGCCCGTCGAACCCGACCGTCTCGGGGTGCATCTCCTCGCAGATCCGCCAGATGTCGTTCCCGTCCCACCCGCGGCTCGACGTGGCCCGGACGACGTTCTCCGCCAACTGACGGTTGCGCGCGCGCCCCGCCCCGCGCCACCGTAGGCGCGACGCGATGATCCGGATCGAGCAGCTGACGAAGAGCTTCGGGGGGCTTCCCGTCCTCCGGGGCGTCGATCTCGAGGTCCCCGCCGGGTGCCTCTACGGGCTCATCGGCCCGGGCGCCTCGGGCAAGAGCGTGCTGCTCAAGACGATCACCGGCCTCGTGCGGCCAGAGCGCGGGCGCGTGCTCGTCGACGGCAAGGACGTGCACGCGCTCAGCGAGATCGAGCTCCAGCAGTTCCGCCTCAAGTTCGGGATGCTGTTCCAGAACAACGCGCTGTTCGACTACATGACCGTGGGCGAGAACATCGCGTTCCCCCTGCGGCGGCTCTACGATCTCAGCGAGGACGAGATCGAGGAGCGCGTGGCGGAGCGGCTCCGGGTGGTGTCGCTGTCGGGCTTCGAGGACCGGATGCCGGCCGGGCTGTCCGGCGGCCAGAAGAAGCGCGTCGGCGTCGCGCGCGCCACCATCGCGCGCGGCGAGATCGTCCTCTACGACGAGCCGGCGGCCGGCCTCGATCCGGTGACGTCGCAGCGCATCTTCGAGCTGCTCCGCGCCGAGCAGCGGGCGATGAACGCGACCGTGGTGATGGTCTCGAGCGACCTCGACCGCCTCCTCACGGTCACCGACCGGGTCGGGATGCTCTACCGCGGCCGGCTCATCTTCGACGGCACCACCGCCGAGGCGAAGGCGAGCGACGACCCCCGCGTCCGGCAGTTCGTCCACGGGCTCACCGAAGGGCCCCTGTAGCGCCTAGCGCTCCCCTAGCGCTCCTCCGCAGGCCCGACCGGGCCCTCCCCCGTGAAGTGGAACCACTGCGTCGGGTGGGCGCGGACGAAGCGCTCCATCGCGCCCATCATCTCGGCGGCCGCCCGGTCGCGCTCCGCCTCGGTGGGGCGGCGCGGGAGCCAGATCGGCGGCGACACGACCGCCTCGTAGTCGAGGAAGCCCAGGCGATGCGTGAACACCGGCAGGATCGGCGCGCCGCTCAGCGCGGCGAGCGCGAGCGGGCCCTCGGGGGCGCGCCAGCGGGCCCCGAGGAAGGTGACCTCGCGGCAGCGCATCCCGGGCGGCACGCGGTCGATCTGCATGGCGACGACGCCGCCGCGCCTCAGGTGGCCGAGGAGGGGCAGCGCGTCGAGGGGCCCGTCGCCGACGTGCACCACCTGGACGCCGGCGCGCTGCCGCGCCTCGTCCTGGATGGCCCGCGCCTCGGCGTCCCGCTCCCGCTGCATCGCGAGCACGACGCCCTCCGGGTGCACCACGCCGAGCACCTGGCCCGCGACGTCCCAGCCGCCCGTGTGCGCCGTGGCGACGAGGACCCCTCGACCGGCCGCGGCGGCCGCGCGGTAGTGCTCGACGCCCCGCGAGCGCCTCGTCAGGGTGTAGCCGCGGCCGCTCGCGAGCAGGAGCGCCTCGGTGATACAGCTCCCGTAGGCGGCGAACACCGCGGCGGTGTCGAGCGCGTCGACGACGCGGGAGCGCGGCCCGCGGATGCGGCGCAGGTTCCGAGCGACGCGGCGGCGCGTCTCCGGGAGCGCGGCCGCGAAGATCGCGCCGAACACCGGCGGGCTGTGGCGCACCCAGGGCTCCGGCCCGCGCGCGACGCCGGCGATGAGGGCGCGCCGCCAGAAGGCCGAGTCGTGTCGGAGGGTGGAGAGGAGAGCTCCTTTCAGGCGGGGCATGAGGCAGCCTATCTAGCGCAAACGAAACGGCCGAGGGAGCGGCGCCCGCCGGCCGCCTCTCGCGCTCGTCCGAGGCGCTCCGGCGAGGAGCAAACGCGGGCCTGGACGAAAACACCGCGTCACCAGGCGGATCCTTACCGAGGAAGCAGGTTCATGGGACACGAAGCCTTTTGTTACAAGGCCCCTGGGCAAGGGGGGTTTCATCATGGATGTTCTGCTCGTCGATGATCAGCACGTCGTGAGAGAGGCGCTGGCGTACGCCCTCGCGGCGCAGGCGGGGGTGGGCGCGGTCGTGCAGGCGGGGAGCGGGCGAGAGGCGCTGCGCGCGCAGGAGCTGCACCGCTGCCACGTGGCGGTGCTCGAGCCCTCCCTCGCGGACCGCAGCGGCACCGAGCTCATCCGGGAGCTCAAGGCCATCGCCGAGCTCCGCGTCGTCGTGCTCTCGATGCACCGGGACGAGTTCCGCGTGGCGGAGGCGATGCGCGCCGGGGCGGACGGGTACCTGTCGAAGCAGAGCCGGCTGGCCGACGTCGTGGAGGCGCTGCGCACCGTGGTCCGCGGGCGCACGGCGGTGTCGCCGGACGTGAGCGCCGCGATGGTGCGCGCGCTCCAGCGGCGCGACGCGGCCGCCCGGGGGGACATGGTGGCCGCCCTGAGCGACCGCGAGCGGCAGGTGCTCCGCCTGCTCGCGATGGGCTGCTCGGCCAAGGAGGCGGCCGTGCGGCTGTCGATCAGCGTGAAGACCGTCGAGACCCACCGGGCGCGCCTCTGCGCGAAGGTGGCGACGCACAGCGTGGCCGACCTCACCCGGCTGGCCGTCCGCTCGGGCCTCGTCGAGGCCTAGAGCGGCGGTCACCCGCCGCAGCTCACGCCGCGGCGATCGCCGACCGCGGAGCGGGCCTGAGCGCCGGCAACGTCTGTCCGATCAACGCCGAGCCGATCGCGAACCCGGAGAGTGTGAGTCTCATGCGGAGCACATCCACCATCCCCTGACGGTGGAGCACGGTCAGCGCGCTGCGGACGTCTCTGCGGCGGACACGGAGCTTTTCGACCAGCGTGTCGAGGGTCTCGGCGCGCCGCTCGGCGTGGGCAAGGGCGAGCGCCTGCAGGAGAGTTGCGGCTAGAATTTTCTTGTCCATGAGAGCACCCTAGGAACCTCGGCGGAATCTATCCAATTTTCGGTGACGATTTCCGTGTGTGGGGAGTCGCCTGACGCCGCCCGCGCGCGCGCACCTGGGCGCCAACCCGCCGCCGGACAGACCGCGAGACGGGGTATGCTGGGGTCGCCCATGCGCGCTGGAGAGATCGTCGGCGACAGATTCGAGATCCAGTGTCTCGCGGGCTCCGGGGGCATGGGGGACGTCTACCGGGCGCGCGATCGCTGGAGCGGCGAGGTGGTCGCGGTGAAGATCCTGCGGCGCACCGGGGAGGCGGAGGCCGGCCGCTTCGCGCGCGAGGTGAAGGCGCTCTCGGCGCTGCAGAATCCAGGGATCGTGCGTTACATCGCCGACGGGGTGACGGGCGCGCACGAGATGTACCTGGCCATGGAGTGGCTCTCGGGCGAGACGCTCTCCCACCGCCTCGCCCGGGCTGAGCTCACCATCGCCGAGAGCGTCACGGTGGGCGTGCGCATCGCCGCGGCGCTCGGCGTCGTCCACCGGGAGGGCATCGTCCACCGCGACCTGAAGCCGAGCAACGTGTTCCTCGCGGGCGGGTCCGTGGAGGGCGTGACGCTGATCGATTTCGGGATCGCGCGGGTCGCGAGCGGCGAGCCGCGGCTCACCGCGACGGGCGCGATGCTGGGCACCCCGGGCTACATGGCGCCGGAGCAGGCGCGCGGCGAGCCCGACATCGACGCGCGCGCGGACATCTTCTCCCTCGGCTGCGTGCTCTTCAAATGCTTCACCGGGCGCGCGCCGTTCCAGGGGCTCGACCCGCTCTCCGTGGCGCTCAAGATCGTGCTCACGGAGCCGCCGCGGCTCCGGGAGCTCCGGGCGGAGCTCCCCCCCGAGCTCGACGCGCTCATCGCCGCGATGCTCTCGAAATCCCGAGACCAGCGCCCGCGCGACGGCGACGCGGTCGCGGCGGCGCTCGCCGGGCTCGGCGAGGGCATGCTCGAGTGGCCCACCGCCTCGTCCAGCGGCCCCCGGTCGCGCGAGCTCACGAGCAGCGAGCGGAAGGTCGTGAGCCTGATCCTGGCGCGCGACGCGGTCGTCGAGGGGGCTGAGGCGCCCCCGGCCGAGGAGCGCGACCGGCGGACGCGGGCGCTCGGCGCGGTGGCGGAGCGCTACCGGGGGCAGCTCGAGATCCTCGCCGACCAGTCGCCGGTGATCGTGCTCTCCAGCGCCGGGGCGCCGACCGATCTCGCGGCGCAGGCGGCGCGCTGCGCGCTCTCCCTGCGCGCGGTGCTCGGGGGAGCGCCGGTCGCGCTCGTCTCGGGGCGGGCGGAGCTGTCTCCGCGGGCGCCCGTCGGCGAGCTGATCGACCGCGCGGTCCTCTTCCTCGCGGCGGATCGCGCGCCCGCCGGGGAGGCCTCGGTCCACATCGACGAGGTGACGGCGGGCCTCCTCGGCAGCCGGTTCGACGTCGCGTCCGACGGCGCCGGGCGGCTGCTGCGCGGGGAGCGGGACGATCTCGACGCGCCGCCGCTCCTGCTCGGCAAGCCGACGGCGTGCGTGGGCCGCGAGCGGGAGATCGCGCTGCTCGAGACGGCGTTCGCCCAGTGCGCCGAGGAGCCGCTGGCCAGCGCGGCGCTCGTCCTCGGGCCGACCGGCTCGGGCAAGTCGCGGCTGCGCCACGAGCTGCTCCAGCGCCTGCGCGCCCGCGGCGAGGGGGCGCAGATCTGGATCGGGCGCGGCGATCCGATGCGCGCCGGCTCCGCGTTCGGGGTGCTCGCGCAGGCGCTGCGGCGCGCGATCGGCCTCGCCGACGACGAGCCGCTCGCGGCGCGGCGGCAGAAGATCCGGGCGCGCGTCGGGCCGCGCGGCGACGGCCCCCGGATCGCCGCGTTCCTCGGGGAGATCGTGGGCGCGCCGTTCCCGGACGAGGAGGACGTGCAGCTCCGCGCCGCGCGGCGGAGCCCGGTGCTCATGAACGACCAGATCCGCGCCGCCTGGGAGGACTTCCTCCGGGCGGAGTGCGCGCGCGGGCCCGTGGTCCTGGTGCTCGAGGACCTCCAGTGGGGCGACCTGCCCACCGTGACGCTCGTGGACGGCGCGCTGCGCAACCTGCGGGAGCTGCCCGTCTTCGTGCTGGCGCTCGGGCGGATGGAGGTGCGCGAGGTCTTCGGCGATCTCTGGGCGAACCGCGGCGCGCTGGAGGTGCGCCTCACGGGGCTGACGCGCCGGGCGAGCGAGCGGCTCGTGCGGCAGGCGCTCGGCCAGGCCGCGGGCGACGCGCTGGTGCAGGCGCTCGTCGACCGCGCCGACGGCAACGCGTTCTACCTGGAGGAGCAGATCCGCGCCGCGGCGGAGGGCAAGGGCGCGGGCGTGCCCGAGACGGTGCTCGTGATGGTGCAGGCGCGGCTCGAGGCGCTGGATCTGGAGGTGCGGCGCGCCCTGCGGGCGGCGAGCGTCTTCGGCGAGACGTTCTGGCAGGGCGGCGTGGCGGCGCTGCTCGGCGGCGCGGAGGTGGCGCGCGCGCTCGACGTGCTCGAGCGGCGCGAGCTCATCGTGCGCGGCAGGGGGGAGAGCCGCGCCGGCGAGATCGAGTACACCTTCCGGCACGCGCTCATCCGGGAGGCGGCCTACGGGATGCTCACGAAGGGCGACCGGGAGCTCGGGCACTTCCTCGCGGGCGAGTGGCTGGAGCGCGCGGGCGAGGACGACGCGGCGCTGCTCGCGGAGCACTTCGAGCGCGGCGGCGATCCGCCGCGGGCCGCGGGCTTCTACCAGCGCGCCGCCGCGCAGGCGCTGCGGGGCAACGACCTCGTCGCCACGCTCGACCGCGCCGAGCGCGGCGTCCGCTGCGGCGCCGCGGGCGAGCTCCTCGGGGCGCTGCGCCTCGTGCAGGCCGAGGCCCACGTCTGGCGCGGCGAGTTCTCGCTCGGCGAGCAGCGCGGCGTCGAGGCGGCGGAGCACCTCCGCCCCGGCTCCGCCGCGTGGTTCTGCGCGGTCCAGCTGGCCGCGGTCGCGGCGGGCAAGCTGGGGAACTTCGATCGCGTCGCGCGCTGGGCCGCGATCGCGAGCGGCGAGCCGCCCGGCGAGGGCGCCGGGAGCGCGCGGCTCGTCTGCCTGGCCGAGTGCGCCGGCATGGCCGCCTTCGGCGGCGACTACGCGGCGGCGGGCGCGCTGATCGACGAGCTGAGCGGCGCGATGGGCGATCAGCGCGCGCCGGACCCGGAGCTCGTGGGGCGGCTGTGTTACGCGCGGTCGGTGCGCTTCCTGGCGAGCGGCGATCTCGGCGCGTGCCTCGACGCGACGGAGGCGTCGCTCGCGGCGTTCGAGCGCGCGGGCGACCGCCGCAACGCGTGCGTCGCGCGGAGCAACCTCGGCTTCTTCTACGCGGAGCTCGGCGCCTTCGAGCGCGCCGAGGAGGTGCTGCGCGCCGCGATGGCCGAGGCGGAGCGCATGGGGCTGCACGATCCCGCGATGCTCGCCCTCGCGAACCTCGGCCACGTGCTCGTCCACCGCGGCCAGCTCGCGGAGGCCAGGCGGGCCCTGCGGCAGGCGGTCGAGGAGGAGGAGCGGCACGGCGACCCGCGCGCCGTGGGCACGTCGCGGACCTACCTCGCCGAGGCGGCGCTCGTCTCCGGCGATCTCGAGGCGGCCGAGCGCGAGGCGCGCGCCGCCGCCGCCGCGCTCGAGGGCGTCCCGCCGCTGCGCGCCGCGGCGCTCGCGGTGGCGTCCCAGGCGCTGCTCGGCGCCGGGCGCGCCGGCGAGGCGCTCGCCGCGGCGGAGGAGGCGATGTCGCTCCTCGCGTCGCTGGGCGCGGTCGAGGAGGGCGAGTCCCTCGTCCACCTCGCCTACGCCGAGTCGCTGGCCGCGAACGGCAGGGCGGCCGAGGCGCGGGCGGCGATCGCCGAGGCGCGCGAGCGGCTGCTCAGCCGCGCCGCCAAGGCGGGCGCGCCGGCCTTCCGCGAGCGCTTCCTCTCCCGCCGCGAGAACACGCGGACGCTGGCGCTCGCCGAGCAGTGGGCCGGCGCGCTCGGGTGACGCTGGGCCGGCGCGCTGCGGTGACGCGCCGAGGGAGGCCTACAGCTTGCCCCGGGTGTGGGCGCGCTGGAGCGTCAGCCGGGGGGGACCGGCGGAGATCTCGAACGCCTCCGGGCGGCCGTCCGGCGCGAGCGCGCCGGTGAGGCGCATCGTGCGGAACGAGACCGTGACGGCGCCCGACGCGTCGCGGGCATAACGCACCTCGGTGGGCTTGGTCGGGTCCATGCCCGGCTCGTACTCCTGCTGTCGGATGTCGAAGGGGCCTTTGTCCTTCAGGAGGCGCGCGAGCTCCGAGGCGATGGAGACCGGCGACGACAGCCCTGATTTGCCCGCCGCGGCGAACGAGCCCTGGACCCTCTTGCCCTCGACGTCTCCCGCGTACTCGTACTGGGAGCCCGCCTTTTGCGACAGCTCCATCCGGTAGTTCGCCTTGCCGCCCGCCATCTCGATCCAGAGGCCGCCCTTGATCCGCCCCTGGGCGTCGAGGAGCACGTTGGAGGCCTTGTCCTCGATCTCCAGGGTCCTCGGATCTCTCGGCAAGAGGGAGGTCGAGCGCGAGAACCAGCGCCGCTGGCCGCCCGGCTCCTTGATCAATTCGTTGGTCTCGAATCCGATAGGCATCTTGTCTGCGCGCAGGATCAGCGTCTCGGTGTACTCGGGCGCCGGCAGCGCGTCCTTCGCCTCGAGCGAGTCGAAGATCCCCTTGGCGAGCCGCTCGAAGGTGCCGATATAACCGAGCTCGTCGTGCAGGCAGGCGACGGGGTGCGACTTGTCCGCGTGCATCGCGATCTTGAGCAGGCCGGCCGCCTTCCCGCCCTCGGTCGGGGCGAAATAGAGGGCTTGAAGGAACACGGCCGGGCTGTCGCGGTGCACGCTGATCTCCCAAGGGACGATGCGCGCGATCTCCACCTTGCCCGGGTCCAGGAGCTCCACGAACTGCCGTATCACCTCGCCCGAGTCGAGCATCGTGTTGTAAACGAAGCACTCGACATGGCTCTCGGTGCCGATGGGAATGGCGAGCGAGACGAGCTTCTCCTTCTCGACGATCTTCGGCGCCTCGGCCGCGAGCGCGCGCGCCGACCAGGCCCCGGCGCGGATCTCTCGGGCGGGCAGCTCCCCGGCCTCGCGGGAGAGCGCCTTGTCCAGATCGAAGGGCTCCTGCTGCGCCGGCGCGGCGCCCTGCGCGGGCTCCTTCGCGGGCGCCGCGCCGGTCGCCCCGCTGCAGCCCGCGAGCAGCGCGAGCGGCAGCGCGGCGAGGCCCGGCCAGCGGAGCCTCCCCGAAGAACGGCTGTGCGGGCGGCGGCGGGAGCTGGTCGTGTTCGGTGCGGAGGCCAGGCCGTCGTCGAGCCCAGCCCCCGGAATCGGAAGCGCCATCGTGAGATTCTCCTGCGGCATCACGCCGCCGCCCAGGAGCACCCTCATCGCGCTCCAATGCCCAGAGGCCTGATGCGCTGCAACGAGACGGCACCGGAACCGCAATGTCAAGACGCGACGCGCCAGCTCCACGTCGCCGAGCGACCGCGGAGCCAGGAGCTCCCGCAAGGATCGTCACCGCACGAGCACAAATTCACAGCTCGACAGGAAAACGGCGCTGATGTGATGAGGCCTGGCCGTGAGCCGCCGGCGCGGCGCCACCTCTCGGACCTTGGCTCCTCAGGCCATTCCGTAGTGAGCCCGCCGTGAAACCTGATGTGCCGTGCAGAAACGAGTCTCTCGCCGGCTCAAAGAGCCTGCGCGCGGGTCGCGATGAGAATTTCAACAAGAAACACACACCGTAGTTCACGTCCGGGTCCGCCCTGGCTGAGCTCGCCGCAGTTGAGGCGGGTCACCACGGGCGCACGCACAGTGAGGCAGTTTGCCGCATCGATGTCTCTACACGAACGTCGCGATGACGGGATGGTCATCAATTGTCCGCGGTCCTTCACTCGTCGGACTCCTCCGAGCTCTCCCGTCTGGCACCCGCGTTGCACGGCTGCCCGGCGTTGCCGGCGGCGCCGGCGCGGTGTGGCTAAGCAGCAGGTAGTCACGTTCGTAGGTGACGTTCACCTTGCAAACAATCGTTGAGGAGTAGATCATGGGACAGAGCAGCGAGAGCAAGCGGGGCTTCGCGGCGATGAACGCGGAGCAGCAGCGCCAGATCGCGAGCCAGGGCGGCAAGGCGGCCCACGAGAAGGGCACGGCGCACGAGTTCACGTCGGAAGAGGCGCGCGCAGCCGGTCGCAAGGGTGGCGAGGCGGTCAGCCAGAACCGCGAGCATATGGCCCAGATCGGCCGCAAGGGCGCCGAGGCACGAAGCCACAGCGCCGCGAACGGGAGCCGCAGCAGAAGCCGCGTCCGTGAGCAACATGGGAGGGTCGACGAGCAAACCCAGGGGAGCTGATCCGTCGGGATCGCGGCGCTCGGTCGCCGAAGCGCCGCAGCAACGAGGAAGAGCCGCCAAGGCACCACGCAGGGAGCCCCTGCCTGATGCCTCGGCGGTTCTTTTGATTTGACATTCTCCGAAGATGGGGTGTGGCTCGGACGCGCGTCCTGAGGTCATCGAAGCGCGGGACGAGAGGAGAGAGGTTCGACGCGTCGAGCGATCGCTGGCCCCCTACCCTTCCTCGAACAGCGCGTCGTCGTCGTCGTCCAGCGCGAGATCGCCGTCGTCGTCCGGCGCGCCGTCATCCTCTGCCGCTGCGCTCTCGGTCGCGCGCGCCGGCGCCATCCGCCATCCGCCGGCCGCCGGGGCGGCGGCCGGAAAGGAGCGCAGCCCGGGCGGCGGCGTGAAGCCCTCGACGTCCTCGAGCGCATTGAGCGGCCCGTCGAGGCCTGCGGCTGCCGCGCGCCGGGCCCAGTCGGGCGCGTTCCCGCCGGGCAGCGCGCGCGGGCGCCACGGGGCGCGCTCGGGCGTCGGGGCGCGCTTGAGGTAGCCGTGTGCGCCGGACGTGAAGCCGGCGTCGGCCAGCGCGCGGGCCAGCGGCGAGCTGTGCGCCGGCTCGCCGTCGATCGTGGCCACGAGCACCGCGCGCCGGCGCCCCTCGGTGACGAGCGCGGCGAGCGCCGACGCGATGGCGCGGATCGCGTCGCCCCGCTCCGGCTCGGCCTCGGGCAGGAACGTGGTGAGGCTCCGCTCGGTGCGGCCCATCCACGCGAGCAGCCTGCCGTCATGCAGGATCACGAGCGCGCCCGCGGCCCGCTGCGGGCGGACCGGGCCGCGGACGGCGCCCTCGGGAGCGCCGTCGCCGCGCTGCGGGAGCTCGGGCCACCGGACGGCGGCGCCCCAGGGGTTGGCCGGGTCCGTGGCGGCGAGGACGAGCGTGCGCGGATCGTCCGACGGCTCGCGGCAGGCGCGGAGGCGATCGTCGGCCCCGGGCACCGCGAACTGCGCGGCGCCGAGGCCCGCGACGAAGTAGCCGCGCCGCGCCTGGCCCGCCTCCTCCATCGCGCGGAGCACGTCGTACACGGCCGAGAACCCGCCGGCGAGGCCCTCCACCGCCGCGGCCTCGCGCGTGAGCACGCCGTGGCGCTCGAGCAGCGCGCGGGCGAGCGCCGCGCGGCGCTCGGTCTCGCCGGGCGCGCGCGGGCTGTCGTCGGCGCCGGGCCCGCGCGCGTCGGCGCCGTCGCCGGGCGCGCGCGAGCCGTCGCCGGGCGCGCGCGCGTCCGGTGAGCCTCCCGGGGGCGCGAGGAGCGACCAGCGCCCCTCGCTGCCCGGCGGGCCGACGCGGCGCGCGCGGAACGCGGGCGTCCCCCGGCCCGCGGTGGGGCGATCGCGATCGCGCCGCCGGCCGCTCGTCCGCGATTCGCGGCCGAGCGCGCGCAGCGGGGCGAGCGTGTCGTTCGTGACCTCGCCGGCCCACACGAGATCCCAGATCGCCGCGAGCAGATCGGCGCCGAACGCGCCCGTCTCCCGCGAGAGATCGGAGAAGAACAGGGCGCCGCGGCGCGCGAGCGCGGCGCGGATGCGCTCGGCGAGCGCCCCCTCCGCGCGGCTGGGCGGCGGGACGAGGTAGGGGTACGCCTCGGCGAGGTAGAGCGCGACGCGGCCGTCGCCGTCGCCGACCGGATCGACGCCGCGCCAGAGGACCTCGCCGGCCGCGCAGAGGGCGTCGAGATCGCCGGGGCGGTAGCCCTCGACCCGGGCGGGCAGGATCTCGGACTCCAGCGCGGAGGCCGGGAGGGGCGCTCCCTGGAGCTGCTCGATCGCGGCGAGCAGCCCGTCGAGGCCGCGCCGGCGGCGATGCAGGCCGTGCCAGTCGGCGAGGAAGCGGGCGTAGGCCTCGGGCGGGACCGGCTCGACCTCGGCGCGGAGCCGGGCGAGGGAGCGGCGCTTCAGCGAGCGCAGGACCTCGGCGTCGCAGTACTCGAGGCCGCGGCCGCCGGGCAGGAACTCGCCCTCGACGACGCGGCCCCGGTCCGCGAGCCGCGCGAGCGCCGAGAACACCGGCGCCGGGCCGAGGCCGAAGCGGCGGGCCACGTCCTCCGCGCGGAAGGGGCCGTGGGTGCGCGCGTAGCGGGCGACGAGCTCGCCGAGCGGATCGGCGGCGGGCTCGAGGAACGCGATCGGCAGGCCGGGCGGCGGCACCACGCCGAGGGCGTCGCGCAGGCGGCCGGCGTCCTCGGCGGCCGCGAGGCGGCGCTCGCCGGCGAGGTGGATCTCGACGGCGCGCCGGTCGCGGACGAGCGCGTCGATCCAGGCGGCGGCGCGCTCCCGGGCGGCGTCGGGCGGCGCGTCGGGCCCCTCGGCGCGCCGGGCGATCTCGTCGCGCGTGAGATCGCCGAGCGAGAGCAGGAGATCGTGCAGGTGGTCCTCGTGCTTGAGCGGCGCGCGGCCGTCGAGCCGCTGGAGCGACGCCTCGAGCGCGGCCACCGCGTCCGCGTCGAACAGCTCGCGCAGCTCGGCCTCGCCGAGCAGCTCGCGCAGGCGGGCGTGATCGATGGCGAGCACCTGCGCCCGGCGCTCGGCGAGCGGGAGGTCGCCCTCGTAGATGAAGTTGCCGGCGTAGGCGAAGAGCAGCGTGGCGGCGAACGGCGAGGGCGCGCGCACGTCGACCGTGACGACGTGGACCTTGCGGGCGGCGATCTGCCGGAGGAGCTCCTCGAGCGCCGTGAGGTCGAAGACGTCGCGCAGGCACTCGCGGTAGGTCTCGAGCAGGATGGGAAAGGACCCGTAGCGCGACGCGACGGCGAGCAGGTCGGCGGCGCGCTTGCGCTGGGCCCAGAGCGGCGAGCGCTTGCCGGGGAACTTGCGGGGCAGGAGGAGCGCCCGGCCGGCGCACTCGCGGAAGCGCGAGGCGAAGAGCGCGGTGTCGCCGAGGCCGCGGACGAGCAGGTCTTCCACCTCGTCGGCCTGGGGCAGGAGCTGCTTCGCGTCGGGGGGCGACTCGGACTCGGGCAGCCGCAGCACGACGCCGTCGTCGGTCCACACGGTGTCGACGGCGAGGCCGAGCTCGAGGCGGCACTTCTCGGCGATGCAGGTCGACAGCGGGGCGTGCACGCGGCCGCCGAACGGGGAGAGGATGCAGATGCGGTAGTCGCCGACCTCGTCGACGAAGCGCTCGAAGACGATGGCGCGGTCGCTCGGGACCTCGCCGGTGGCGGCCGCCTGGTCGCGCACGTAGCGGACGAGGTTCCTGGCCGCGCGCGCGTCGAGGCCGTGCTCGTCGGCGAGGGCGCGCTCGGCCTCGTCGTCCGGCGCGGCGGCGAGCCGTCGGGCGAGCGCGCCGATGGACGTGCCGAGCTCGGCGTTGCGCCCGGCCTGGTCGCCGCGCCAGAAGGGCATCTTGCCGGGCTCGCCGGGCGCGGGGACGACGAGGACCCGGTCGTGGGTGATGTCGGTGATGCGCCACGAGGAGGCGCCGAGGAGGAAGACCTCGCCTTCGCGGGCCTCGAAGACCATCTCTTCGTCGAGCTCGCCGACGCGCCGGCCGGGGCGCGAGGCGTCGCCGCCGGTGTCGAGGAAGACGCCGTAGAGGCCGCGGTCCGGGATGGTGCCGGCGTTGACGACGGCGAGGCGCTTCGCGCCCATGCGGGCGCGCACGGCGCCGCCCACGCGGTCCCAGACGATGCGGGGCCGGAGCTCGGCGAACTCGTCGGAGGGGTAGCGGCCGGAGAGCATGTCGAGCACGCCCTCGAAGCTCGCGCGGGGCAGGTCGGCGAAGGGCGCGGCCCGGCGCACGAGCGCGAACAGGGTGTCGACGTGGAGGGAATCCATCGCGGCGATGGCGACGATCTGCTGGGCGAGGACGTCGAGCGGGTTTCGCGGGTAGAGCGTCGCCTCCACCTTGCCCTGCCGCATGCGGGAGGCGGCGGCGGCGCAGGCGAGGAGGTCGCCGCGGTGCTTGGGGAAGACGATGCCGCGCGAGGTGCCGCCGACCTCGTGGCCGGCGCGGCCGACGCGCTGCAGGCCGGCGGCGACGGAGGGGGGCGCCTCGAGCTGGATCACGAGGTCGACGGCGCCGAGGTCGAGGCCGAGCTCCAGCGACGAGGTGGCGACGATGCAGGGCAGGAGGCCGGCCTTGAGGCGCTCCTCGATCTGCTGGCGCTGCTCGCGGGCGATCGATCCGTGGTGGGCGAGCGCGATCTCGGCGCCGGCGGTGTCGTTGAGCGCGGCGGCGAGGCGCTCGGCGAGGCGCCGGCTGTTCACGAAGATCATCGTGGTGCGGTGGGCGCGGACGAGCTCGACGAGGCGGGGGTGGATGCTCGGCCAGATGGAGCGCTGCGCCGGGTCGGCCGCCCCTGGCAGCGGCCCTTCGCCCGCGCGTGCGACCTCGCCGAGCTTGGTCATGTCCTCGACGGGCACCTCGATGCGGAGCTCGAGCGCCTTGGGCGCGCTCGCGTCGACGAGGGTCACCGGCCGCGGCACGAAGCGCGCGGCGGGACCGGCGCCCTCGATGTCGCCGCCGCCGAGCAGGCGTGCGACCTCGTCGAGCGGCCGCTGGGTGGCCGAGAGGCCGATGCGCTGCATGGGTCGGGGCGCGCTCCGGAGCGCCTCGAGCCGCTCGAGGGTGAGGGCGAGGTGCGCGCCGCGTTTGGTGGCGACGAGCGCGTGGATCTCGTCGACGATGACGGTCTCGACGGCGCGCAGCCGGTCGCGCGCGGCGGCGGTGAGCAGGAGGTAGAGCGACTCCGGGGTGGTGATCAGGATGTCCGGCGGTTTACGCGCGAGCCGAGCGCGGTCTTCGGGCGCGGTGTCGCCGGAGCGGACGCCGACCTGGGGCATGCGGTAGGGCAGTCCGAGGCGTTCGGCTGCGGCGGCGATGCCGGCGAGCGGCGCGCGCAGGTTGCGTTCGACGTCGATGGCGAGCGCCTTGAGGGGCGACACGTACACGACGCGACATCGCTCTGCGGGCTCGGGCTCGGGCGAGGCCATGAGCCGGTCGATGGCGGCGAGGAAGGCGGCGAGCGTCTTGCCGGATCCGGTGGGAGCGAGCAGCAGCGTGGAGGCGCCGTCGAGGATGGGCGGGAAGCCCTGGGCCTGGGCGGGGGTGGGCTCGGCGAAGGCGCCGCGGAACCACGCCTGTGTGGCGGGGTGGAAGCGGGCCAGCGGATCGGGTGCGGGGGAGCGTTTCTTGGCCATCGGCGGCGATCGCGCAGCGCGTCAGAGCCGGTCAGCTCGGCTCCTCGTCCGTGCGTCTCCACGGGTCGCCCTTCCAGAGCGGCGGGTGGGGTCGATGCAAGAGCCATCCCGCACGGCGTGCCGGAGCGCAACCGCTCGTTCAGGAGAGCGGGGGTAGTTCCAAGCGGGGCGCGCCGGCGGGTGGGGTCGCGCGGCGGGGGCGGGCGGGCGCTGGCCAATCGGCAAGACTGGGACGAGGGAGCTTGCGCTGGGAACACCGCCCGGCATGTCTCCCTTCGGGCCTCGCCAGCTGGGAGGTTTCGTTGCGCGCCACACAAGGCGCGCCTGCAGCCTCGAGCCCCCTGAAGCCTTATGGCACCTCGGTCGGTGCTCGGCGCGCCCGCCCGCCCCCGCCGCGCGACCCCACCCGCCGGCGCTTACCATTGGACTATGGAAAGAAGGTTGGGGAGAAGCGCTGGATCCGTTCGATTGACGGTAGGGCCCCGGCAAGAGGTGCGGTGTGGCGACGGACCGTCCTTTAGCGCCAAGTCATCGGGCTGAAGGGCGGTTGAGTGGAGCGCCGGACCCGTTCGATTGACGGTAGGCCTCCGGCGAGGGTGCTCGTCGCGCGGCGCGGGGGACGGGCTGTTGTTTGAGCCCGGATACGTCGTGTCTCCGGAGTGCGCAGCACGGAGGGGACACGACGTCCAAGGCGAGTTCAGCCCGTCCCCCGCGCCGCGCGACGAGCACCCTCGCCGGAGGCCGGGCAGTTCGCGACGCCCTCCCAGCGACCGGGCGATCCGGACCAGCGCCATTGAGCGCGGCCAGAGCCAGCCGAACCAGACCCAAGCCCGGAAGCCCGAAGACAAAGGACAAAAAAAAACCTGCGCACAGCAGGTGCTGCTGTGCGCAGGTCAAGAGAAAATCCCGGCGGCGTCCTACTCTCCCACTAGGTTGCCCTAGCAGTACCATCGGCTCCAAGGAGCTTAACTTCCGAGTTCGGTATGGGATCGGGTGTGACCTCCTCGATATCACCACCGGAAACTTGTGGGTGCGTCCAACTGAAAACCCTGCGGAGCCCGCGTTCACGGTCCTCCACGCAAGGTCAGCGTCAGCTGTGTTGCGCTGCTCGTCACCCGAACTCCGGGCGCGAGGCTTCGATGTTTGCCTTAGAAGTATGGTCAAGCCGCACGACCTATTAGTACCGGTTAGCTCCGCCGATCGCTCGGCTTCCACATCCGGCCTATCAACCTCGTGGTCTACAAGGGGTCTTTAGGGGCCTTGCGGCCCGGGACACCTAGTCTTGAGGCCGGCTTCCCGCTTAGATGCTTTCAGCGGTTATCCGTTCCGTACATGGCTACCCGGCTATGCCCTTGGCAGGACAACCGGCGCACCAGAGGTACGTCCACCCAGGTCCTCTCGTACTATGGGCAGCTCCTCTCAAGTGTCCTACGCCCACGGCAGATAGGGACCAAACTGTCTCACGACGTTTTAAACCCAGCTCGCGTACCGCTTTAATCGGCGAACAGCCGAACCCTTGGGACCTGCTCCAGCCCCAGGATGCGATGGGCCGACATCGAGGTGCCAAACCGCGCCGCCGATATGAACTCTCAGGCGCGATCAGCCTGTTATCCCCAGAGTACCTTTTATCCGATGAGCGATGGCCCTTCCATACAGAACCACCGGATCACTAACGCCTGCTTTCGCACCTGTTCGACCTGTCGGTCTCACAGTTAAGCTCCCTTGTGCGTTTGCACTCTACGCCTGGTTTCCAATCAGGCTGAGGGAACCTTCGCACGCCTCCGTTACTTTTTAGGAGGCGACCGCCCCAGTCAAACTGCCCACCAGGCAGTGTCCCCGACCCAGTTCATGGGTCCAGGTTAGATTTCCAGAATACCCAGGGTGGTATTTCAACGTTGGCTCTGCCGAACCCGGAAGCCCGGCTTCATAGCCTCCCACCTATCCTACGCAGAATATCCCGAAAATCACTGCCAAGTTGCAGTAAAGGTTCATGGGGTCTTTCCGTCTTGCCGCGGGTAGAGGGTATCTTCACCCCCGATACAATTTCGCTGAGTCCCTGGTCGAGACAGCGGGGATGTTGTTATGCCATTCGTGCAGGTCGGAACTTACCCGACAAGGAATTTCGCTACCTTAGGACCGTTATAGTTACGGCCGCCGTTTACTGGGGCTTCGGTTCAGAGCTTCGCTTGCGCTGACTCGTCCCCTTAACCTTCCAGCACCGGGCAGGCATCAGA
>NZ_CP150455.1:11492500-14015150 GCF_051519095.1 Sorangium sp. So ce131
CTCGCACGGATCGCCGCGGCCGCCCGCGCCGACGGCTCCGGCCGAGCCAACCGGGCGCGCGGCCCCCGGGGCCCCGCACGCCACCACTGACGAGAGCGGTCCGGGCGAGGCGCGCGCCACCACTGACGAGAGCGGTCCGGGCGAGGCGCACACCGCCGCTGGCGAGAGCGGTCCGGGCGAGGCGCACACCGCCGCTGGCGAGAGCGGTCCGGGCGAGGCGCGCGCCGGCGCGGACGCCGCGGCGGCGCCGGCGCCCGAGCGCTCGCAGGCGGCCGCCTGCGCCGGCGACGCGGACTGCGGCTACGATCCAGCGAACGAGCGCTGCGGGTCCGATCCCCGGCTCAACCGCCAGCCGCCGCTCACCGACCAGGGGATCGTCTGCTACTGCGAGGCCGGCGCGTGCGCGCTGCTCCGCGTCGTGCCCGTGCCCTGCGAGGGGGACCATTCCTGCGCGGTCGCGCACGAGCCGCGCCCGCACCCCGTGCGCGCCACCCGGGAGCGCCCCCACGAGAAGGGGCGCCCGTGCCGCGACTTCACGCTGTCGACCACGTGCGAGAGGACCAACATCTGCACCCTGCGCCGCCACGTGTGCCCGGCGCGGTGAGCTCGGACGCGCGGCGGGCTCAGCTGAGCGCCAGCATGCGATCGATCGGCACACGCGCGCGCTCGCGCAGCTCGGTCGGCATCTCGAGGCGCGGGGCGAGATCGCGCAGCGCGAGATAGACCTTCTCCAGCGTGTTCAGCCGCATGAAGGGGCACTCATTGCAGGCGCAGTTGCCCTCGGGCGGACCCTCGATGAACTCCTTCTCGGGCGACGCCTTGCGCATCTGGTGCACGATGCCGCTCTCCGTCGCGACGATGTACTTCTTGGCGTCGTCCGCGATCGTGTACTTGAGCAGCGCGGTCGTCGACCCGATGAACGCGGCCATCCTCAGGATCGGCTCCTCGCACTCCGGGTGCGCGATGAGCTTCGCGTCGGGGTGGCGCTCGCGCAGGGCCACGATCTTGCGCAGGCTGAAGGTCTCGTGCACGACGCAGCTGCCCTGCCACAGGCGCATGGGGCGACCCGTCCTCTCCACGAGCCAGCGGCCGAGGTTCCGGTCGGGCGCGAAGAGGATCTCCTGCCCTTCGGGGATCGCGCGGACGATCTTCTCCGCGTTCGACGACGTGCAGATGTAGTCGCTCTCCGCCTTCACCTCGGCGGAGCAGTTGATGTAGGAGATCGCGACCGCGCCGGGGTGCCGGGCGCGCCAGGCGCGGAAGCGATCGACAGGGCAGCCGTCGGCGAGCGAGCAGCCGGCCTCCAGGTCAGGCACGACGACGATGCGGTCGGGGTTCAGGATCTTCGCGGTCTCGGCCATGAAGTGCACGCCGGCGAACAGGATGACGTCCGCGGTCGTCTTCTTGGCCTGCTGCGCGAGCTGGAGCGAATCGCCAAGGAAATCCGCGAGGTCCTGGATCTCGCCGTCCTGGTAGTAGTGGGCCAGGAGGACAGCGTTCCTCTCGCGCTTCAGGCGGTGGATCTCGTCGTGGAGATCCAGGCGCGGATCGATGGCGGCAGGCTGGGGCGCGGCGCTCGTCATGGGCCCTAAGGTAGGCACCGCGACCCGGGCTGGCCAGGGCCAAGGCCCGCGCCGCGCTCGGCAGCGCTCCCCGCGCCCCGCCGCGTCCAGCGTTGACAACGGCCGGCGCGGGTCCACGATCGTCGCTCGCGGCGGGCCTGGGGAGGCGCCCTCGTCATGGACGGCCACGCATGTCTCTCCTGATCCCCCTCGCCCTGGTCGCCGTCGCGGTCCCGCTGCTCCTGGCCCTCCTCAGGGCGAACGAGCTGTTTTTCCTCCGCGTCGAGGGGCGCCACGTCCGGGTGCTCCGGGGTCGGCTGCCCCAGCGGCTGCTCGACGACATCGTCGATGTGCTCCGCGCCGCGCCCGTCGGCCGCGGGGCGGTGCGGGTGGTGGTCGAGGACCGGCGGCCCCGCGTCTACATGGAGGGGGACATCACCCCGGAGCAGGCCCAGCAGCTCAGGAACACCGTCTCGATGTGGCCGGTTGCGAAGATCCGCGCGGCGCCGAGGCGCCGCCGCGGCGCATGACCTCGCCGCGCCCATAACGCTATCCTAACGAGTCATCCCGCATGGCCGACGAAAAGCCCAGAGACAAACCGCCGACCTCGAAGCTCGGGCGCCTCGCGCGCCTCGCCGGCCTCGCCCCGCGCACGATCCCGTTCGCGATCGAGGGCGCAAAGCGCGCCTTCGGCGGCGCGCGGTCCGAGGAGGACGAGGCCGAGGCGCGGCGGAGGATGGCCCAGGAAGTGAAGAAGACCGCCGAGGCGATGCTGAAGACGCTCGGCGAGATGAAGGGCCTGCCGCTCAAATTCGGGCAGATGGCGAGCTACATCGACGGGCTCGCGCCGCCCGGGTACGAGGAGAAGTTCCAGTCCGCGCTGAAGAGGCTGCTCGACAAGGCGCCGCCCCTGTCGCCGGAGGCCGCGGAGCAGATGGTGACGCAGGAGCTCGGCGCCCCGCCCTACGAGGTGTTCACGGCCTGGGAGCGCGAGCCGTTCGCCGCGGCGAGCATCGGGCAGGTGCACCGGGCCGCGACCAAGGCGGGCGAGCGCGTCGCCGTCAAGGTCCAGTACCCCGGCATGGACAAGGCCATCGAGAACGACCTGAAGAGCATCTCGATGCTCGAGACGATGATGGCGCCCATCGCCAAGAAGCTGAACGCGCGGCAGACGGTCGACGAGCTCCGCAACGTGTTCCTGTCCGAGCTCGACTACGCGCGCGAGGCGGAGATGGCCGACCTGTTCCGCCGCATGAACGCCGGGGACGAGGGCGTGTACGTCCCCCGCGTCCACCACAGCCTGACGACGAGGCGGGTCATCACGCTCGAGTTCGTCGACGGCATGAGCTACGCCGAGTTCTGCGAGCGCGGCAGCCAGGAGGCCAAGAACCGCGCGGGCCTCGCCATCTGGCGCTTCACGTTCCGCTCGATGCTCCGGTACGGCTGGCTCTACGCCGATCCGCACCCGGGCAACTACCGCTTCCACGAGGACGGGCGGGTCGCGATCCTCGACTTCGGCTGCGTGAAGCAGCTCCCGCCCGACCTCGTGGACGGCATGAAACGGTACATGCGCGCGGCCATGGACGCAGACTGGAAGGAGTTCGACCGGGCGTGCGTGGAGGTGCTCGGCTACGACCCGCGCGACGAGAGCTGGGATCTCTATCGGAGCTACACGATGGAGCTCATGGTCCCTCTGTGTGCGCACGGGACATGGAAGTGCTCCCCGGAGAAGGCCCGAGAGACTGTGGCATACCTGACGCGCGGCATCCGCGGGCTCGCCTTCAAGGAAGGCGAGAAGATGCCCACCATCCCCCACGTGCCGAAGATGCCGCAGGACTTCACGTTCGTGAATCGGCTGCAGTGGGGGCTCGCGTCCGTGCTGGCGGGGCTCCGGACCGAGGCGGCGTTCCGGCAGACCATCGAGCCCTGGGTGCGCGACGGGGTGCACCCGATCCCGGAGTGAGTCCGCGGCCGGCAGGCTCGGCGGCGCCAGCGGCGGCGATGTCGCCGCCGCGGCGGCTCTCACCTTGACCTCGATCCCGCTCGCGGTGACATTCGATCAGGGCATGGACGACGAGAGGGCGGCCTGCGAAAGGCGCGTAGGGACGACCCTGCGGGGCAAGTGGACGATCGATCGCCTCCTCGGGATCGGCGGGATGGCCGCCGTCTATGCCGCGACCCACAAGATCGGGCGGCGCGAGGCGATCAAGATCCTCCACCCCGAGGTGGCGCGCTCGAAGGATCTGCGCGCCCGGTTCGAGCGGGAGGCGCAGGCCGTCAATCGCTTCCGGCACCCCGGCGTGGTCGAGATCCGCGACATCGACACGACCGACGACGGCGCGCCCTTCCTCGTGATGGAGCTCCTCGAGGGCGAGTCGCTCGCCGACCGCCTCCAGCGGCTCGGCAACGTCGAGACGGGCGAGGTGCTGCGGCTCATGGACGAGCTGCTCGACGTGCTCGGGGCGGCGCACGACCAGGGGATCATCCACCGCGACATCAAGCTCGACAACCTCTTCGTCGAGAACGGCGGGCGCCTCAAGGTGCTCGACTTCGGCATCGCCCGCATGCGCGACGGCGTGAAGACCGCGATGCGGACCCGGACGGGCGCGACGCTCGGGACCGTGTCGTACATGGCGCCGGAGCAGGTGCGGGGCATCTCGGTCGACCACAGGGCCGACCTCTTCGCCGTCGGAGCGACGATGTTCCGGCTCATCGCGAAGCGGCGCATCCACGAGGCGCGCACCGAGTCCGAGCTGCTCGTCAAGATGGCGACCATGGCCGCGCCGCCGCTCGCGAGCGTCGCGCCGGAGACGCCGCAGGGGCTGTGCCTGCTCGTGGACCGGGCGCTCGCGTTCGATCGCGAGCGGCGCTACCCGGACGCCCGCACGATGCAGGCCGACATGCGCGCCCTCCAGCGCGGGGAGGCGCCGCCGTTCGCCTCGGCGCGCTTCGCCGCGGGCGATCTGCCGTGGGCGGGCGCGCCGCAGGTGCCGCCGATGCTCGCGGCGGCATCCGCCGCGGCCGCGCCGGCGGAGCCTCCGCCGCGGCCGCCGGCGCCCTCGGGCTCGAGGCCGAACGAGCTGGGCCCGCCGCCCGGGGCCGGGTCGGAGCCCAACCTGGGCAGCAGCGGAACGCAGGCATGGGATGCCCCCACGATGGCGGCGCCAGGGCCCACGAACGCGAGCGTCATGGACCCAGCCCAGGCGCCGGGGAGCCCCCCGGGCATGGCGCACGCGGGCTCCGGAGCGCCGAACGGCCCGCCGTCGGCCTTGTACAACACGGGAGCGAGCCACGCCGGACCAGCGCGCGGCGCGCCCGCCGCGCTGCACAACACGGGGGCGCCCTACGGCGCGCCCGCTTCGCTGCACAACACCGGGGCGCCCTACGGCGCGCCCGCTTCGCTGCACAACACCGGCGCCTCTCACGGCGCGCCTGCCGCCCTGCACAACACCGGCGCCTCCCCGCAGAATGCCGCGGCGCCCTACGGCGCGCCCGCCTCGCTGCACAACACCGGGGCGCCCTACGGCGCGCCCGCCTCGCTGCACAACACCGGCGCCTCCTTGCACAACACCGGCGCGTCCTACGGCGCGCCCGCCTCGCTGCACAACACCGGCGCCTCCTTGCACAACACCGGCGCGTCCTACGGCGCGCCCGCCTCGCTGCACAACACCGGCGCGTCCTACGGCGCGCCCGCTGCTCTGCACAACACCGGCGCCTCGCTGCACAACACCGGCGCCTCTCACGGCGCGCCCGTCTCGAGGCACAGCGCGAGCATGCCCCAGAGCGCGCCCGCCTCGCTGCACAACACGGGCGCCTCTCACGGCGCTCCCGCCTCGATGCACAGCGCGAGCATGCCCTACGGCGAGCAGCCCGCGGCCAGCTGGGCTCCGCGCCGCGCCCAGGACAAGCGGCCGCAGAAGCTCGTGATCCTCCTCGCGATCGGCAGCGTGGCGCTCGTGATCGCGAGCGCGATCGCGGCGTGGATGGCGCTCCGCGACGAGCCCCAGAGCGACGCGCTCCGCGGCGATCTGCTGCCCGCGCAGAGCGCAAGCGCGAAGCCCGTCCAGATCGCCCCGTCGGACAGCAACAAGGAGCCGCCGCGAGAGGAGGCGCAAGAGAAGCCCGAGGCGATCGACCCGAACGCGCGGGACGAGCTGGCGCCCAAGGCGGGCAGCCCACCGCCCGCCAAGACCTACATCATCGAGTGGTCCCCGAGCCCACCCAAGAAAAAACCACGACGCGACGACTGAAGCCCCAATCGCCGAACATGGAACTTCGCCCTCTCCTGGTCACGAGGACAAGCCTGCGCGCTGGATCCAGGCTCGTCGGGCCTGCGCTCGCGCTCGCGCTCTCGGGAGCGTGCTCGGACCCGGCGCCGCCCGGCCCTGGACCTGGTACCGGCGGCACCGGAAGCGGCAGCGGAGGCGCGCCGTACTGCAGCGCCGGGGACGAGAAACCCTGTTATCCGGGGCCGGAAGGCACCGAGGGCGTCGGCGAGTGCGCGGCGGGCGTGCAGCGGTGCCAGCCTGACGGACAGAGCTTCGGCGAGTGCGAAGGCGCCGTCGTCCCCCGGGCCGAGGACTGCAGCACCACCGTGGACGACGACTGCGACGGCGAGACGAACGAGGCCGACGCAGGGTGCGTCTGCACCCCGGGGCAGCTCGAGGCCTGCTACAGCGGCCCCGACGACACGAGGGGCGTCGGGCTCTGCGCGGCAGGGCTGCGCGCGTGCGACATCTCGGGGAAGTCCTGGGAGGCGTGCGACGGCCAGGTGACCCCGGCGGCGGAGACGTGCGGCGACGACACCGACGAGGACTGCGACGGCTTCGCGTGCAGCGCGACGCTCTGGGCCGAGCTCTTCGGGGACGCGAACACCCAGAGCGCGACGAGCGCCGGCGTGGACGCGCAGGGGAACCTGTACATCGGCGGCACCTTCTCGGGGACGATCGAGCTCGGCGGCGAGACCCTGGTGAGCATCGGCACCGCGGACGTGTACGTCGCGAGCTTCGACCCGTCCGGCGCCCACCGCTGGAGCGCGAGGTTCGGCGGCAGCGGCGCCGAGACGCTCAACAGCCTCGCCGTGACGCCGGAGGGCGGCGTCGTGCTCGGCGGGACGTTCTACGGCTCCTTCATGTTCGGCGACAAGGCGCTGAGCAGCGTCAACGCGCTCGACAGCTTCGTGGCCACGCTGGACCAGGACGGGACCCCCGGCTGGGCGCACGCCATCGGAGACACCGCGGACCAGACGCTGCGATCCATCGCGGTGGACGCGGCGGGGAACATCGTGATCGCGGGCTACTTCAGCGGGGCGCTGTTCTGCTCGGCGCCGCCGGCCCCGGTCTGCCCGACGAGCGCCGGGGGCACGGACATCTTCGTGCGCAAATACGATCCGCGCGGCGCCGTCCTGTGGACCAGGATCTACGGGGACAACACGAACCAGTTCGCCACCGGCGTCGCCGTGGACGCCGAGGGCAACGTGCTCCTCACCGGCAGGTACAACGGCACCCTGAGCCTCGGATCCCGGCAGGTGAGGAACAGCGGGCTCGGACCGAACCTGTTCATCGCGAAGCTCGACAGCGGCGGGAACAGCGTCTGGCTCTCGGATTACGGGGACACGTCGTCGCAGCAAGGCACCGGGATCGCCGCCGCCCCCTCAGGGGCGGTGGTCGTGACCGGGACGTACACGGGCTCGCTCAACTTCGGCCCCGCAGGCACGCTCCCGGCCAACGACGTGCAGACGGCGTTCGTGGTGTCGCTCGCCTCCGACGGCACGCCCGTGTGGGCGCGGTGGTTCGCCGGCGACGGGGCGCAGGAGAGCGCGTCGATCGCCGTGGACGCGGAGGACAACGTGGTGGTGACCGGCTCGGCCCAGGGCGTGGTCGATCTCGGCAGCGGGCCGATGCCGAGCGGCGGCGGCTTCGACGCGTTCATCACGAAGCTCGACCCGGAGGGCGAGCCGCTCTGGGCGAAGGTGCTCGGCGCCGCCGGCAACCAGAAATCGAACGCGGCGGCGATCTCGCCCGAGACCGGGATCATCCTGCTCTGCGGTACGGCCGAGGGGACGATCGATTTCGGCCTCGGCGAGCGCCAGGCGAGCGGCACCGACGCGTTCGCCGCGATCCTGGCGCCGTAACCGGCGCCGGGCGCGGTCGAGCCTCCTTCAGGAGGCGCCGCGAGCGCCCGCCGGAACGAGCTCGACGCGGCCGAGCTCCTCGTTGGTCGCCGCGATGGCGACGCGGATCGACTCGCCGACGCCATAGCGGCGATTCGCGCCGATCAGCGCCTGGACGGCGGCGTCGGGCCGGTAAGGGCCGTCCGGCAGCGCCTCCAGCGCGATCGTGCCGGTCGCGCCGGACTCGACCATCTGGACCACGAGGCCGAACGGCTTGATCGCCACGATGTTGCCGTCGATCTCCTCGCCGATGCGGGAGGCGAACAGGCGCGCCACGAGCATGCGGTGGCGCTCCGTCTCGGCCTTGGCGGCGCTGCGCGCGCGGGCGTTCAGGTGGTGGGCGAGCGACGCGAGCGCCTCGACGTCGGCGTGCTGCTCGCGCCGGCCCTGAAGGTAACGCTTCACGACGCGGTGCACGGCGAGATCGGCGTAGCGGCGGATCGGGGAGGTGAAATGCAGGTAGAGCGGGGCGCCGAGGCCGAAGTGCAGGTCCGGCTCGGCCGTGTAGCGGGCCGGGCCGAGCGCCTTGCCGAGCACGGTGCGGATGGCCGGCGCGATCCCCGAGCCGCGAAACTGCGCCTCGAACGCGGCGAGGCCGCGGGGGCTCAGGCGCGGGCCGAAGCCGGCCTCGACGCCGAAGTTGTGCGCGAAGCGCTCGAGCGCCCGGACGCGCTCCTCGGTCGGCTCGTCGTGGACGCGGAAGACGCAGGGGAGCCCGCGCGCCACGAGCCAGCTGGCCACGGCCTCGTTCGCGGCCACCATCAGCCGCTCGATGAGGCGGTGCGCGCCCGTGTCCGCGCGCGGCGAGACGGCGGTCGGCTCGCGCGTCTCGGCGTCCAGCGTGACGTAGGCCTCATCGCGGTCGAGCTCGACGCCGCCGCGCGCCGCGCGGACCGTCGACAGCCGCGCGGCCGCGGTGCGGAGCCAGCGCACGACCGGCGCCGCCGCCTCGGGGACGCCGGCGGAGCGGCCCGTGGTCAGGTACTCCTCGACGGCGTCGTACGAGAGGCGGGCGTGCGAGCGGATCACGCTCTCGTGGAGGTCGATCGAGGTGACGCCGCCCTCGGCGTCGATGCGCAGCTCGACCGTGACCGCGAGCCGATCGACCCCGGGGAGGAGGCTCGCCGCCTCGCTGGAGATGGCGTCGGGGAGCATCGGGATGACGCGGCCCGCCAGGTAGACGCTCGTGCCGCGGGCGCGGGCCTCGAGGTCGAGCGGCGAGCCCTCGGGGACGAACGCGTCGACGTCGGCGATCGAGACGAGCACGCGGAGCGCGCCGTCAGGGCCGGCGGGGATCACGGAGACGGCGTCGTCGATGTCCGTGGTGACGGGCGCGTCGATGGTGACCGTGGTGAGCTCGCGCAGGTCGCGGCGGCCGCGCGAGAGCTCGCGCTCGATCGGCGCCGCCGCGGCGGCGCGGGCCGCCTCGACGACCTCGGCCGGGAAGACCGCGTGCACGCCGTTGCGGGCGAGGCAGCGCTCGATGCCGAGGTCGGCGCCCGGCGCGACGACGCGCGCCGGGACGACCGCCGCGCCGTCGATGAAGGCGACGACCGCCGTGCCCTCGGCGAGGTCGTCGGCGCTGCCCGGCTTGAACGGCCAGTCCGTGTTCGAGACGAGGCGATCGACCCGGAGGTGCGGCCGCTTCGCGTGCGACACGACGGTGCCGAAGAGCTCGGTGCGATCGCGGTGGACCAGGGCGAGCTGCGACGCGCTGTAGCGGCCCGGCTCCGCCTCCGCGACCACGGCGTCCACGACGTCGCCGTCGAGGAACGGGTTCAGGTCGGGCGGCGTGATGAAGGCGGTCGCCGGGCCGATCGGCGCCCCGCCCGGCTTGCCGGGCGCGCCGCCCCGCTCCGGCGAGGCCTCGATGTTCAGGAAGCCGAACCCCCGCGGGTTGACCGAGATACGTCCACGAACCAGTGCGTGCATGGCCGCGGACGGTACGCCAGGTCCGGGCAGTGTCGACCCCCGTGTTGCCTGAAAGATGCCGGCAACGCTGGACGCAAAATTCCGTGACACGGTAAATATCGGAAGTCGCTCGACATCACACCTCGCGCCCGCGCCGCGCCCACTCGCCGGGACGCTCAAGGCTCATCGCGACGTGATGAGGAAAGGCAAGGCGATGTCACCAAAGGTCGCCGCGACGGGCGCAATGCCCTCGTCTGCCAGGGCAGCAAAGGTATGCGCGCCGACGGATCGACCGCTCCGGATCGGCTTATACTCGGCGCATCGTGGAAGAATCAGAGGACATCATCGAGCTCGCGCGTGTGATGCCTCGGGACCGCTTCGTACGCAGGGTGACGAACCTGCTCCTCGTCGTGTCCGAGGCCGGACCGGACAGCCAGCCTTTCGCCTTCCGGACGGTCGCCGCCTCGCCGGCGGCGCACCGGAAGCCGCCGCCCCCGCCCGGGCCGGCGAGCGACGTGTTCGAGATCGTCAAGGCGAAGGGCAATCCGTATCCCGATCAGATCTCGGTCGGCCGCACGCGCAACTGCGATGTGGTGCTGCGCCATCCGTCGGTGTCGAAGCTGCACGCGCATTTCCGGCAGGACGCGCAGCAGCGGCTCGTGCTCATCGACAACGGCTCACAGAACGGCACCCGCGTGAATGGCAAGCTGCTCTCCGAGAACGAGCCGCAGGAGGTCGCGGTGGGCGACGTGCTCCAGTTCGGCCGCCTGACGACCTCGCTGCTCGACGCGTCCCGCCTCTTCGACCTCGTGCGCGAGCAGGCGCGGCTCGCCCGCGATATGGCGAGCCGCTGAGCTCCGCGCACGCGGCGGCGGTCAGCGCCCGCGGCCGCGGTCAGCGCCCGCGGCGGCGGTCAGAACCGGTATCCCACGGCGACGTTCGGAAAGAACATCGTGAACGTGCCGTGGGCCATCTCCTCGAACACCACCTTCTTGCCCGGCGCGCAGTGGACCGTGGGGCTCGACGCGTCGCACTCGGCGCCCACCACGTAGGTGTCGCCCGTCTCGTGCGGCGGGCCGTCGACGAGGAAGAAGCCGACGCCGAGGCCCGCGCTGACGCTGATCCGATCGAGGTGGAGCCGCAGCCTGAGCTCCGGCATCGCGAACGGGGCCGCGGAGCGGACAGGGACGCCGCCGCGTTGCACGGCGACGGCGACCGTGGCGCGCTCGTCCGCGGCGGTGCCGGACACCGCGTCGCTGGTCTCGGCGAGCACCACGCCGAGCCCGAGCGCGGCGCCGACGTCGAGCCACGGGGCGAGCCCATAACGATAGCTGCCGCCGACCATGACGGTCACGCCGGCCATGTGGATGTCGTCGTGGATCGCGTACCGGATCGGCAGCTTGGCCTCGCTCCCGCGCGGGTACACGAAGGTCGTCTCCACGGCGCGGTCCAGCGCGGTCCGGAGGAACACGTACCCCGCGGTGAGCTCGATGGCGGCGCCGACCGGGAACTCGTAGCTGCCGCGCAGGCCCGCGAGCAGGCCCGCGGGGCGCGAGGCGCCGGAGCAGCGGAAACGGTCGCAGCTCTGCTCGGCGCCGCTGTGGAGCGACGTGGCGAAGGCGTAGCCGAACGCCCCCTCCAGCCGGAAGACACCGACCTTGCGCCCCCAGCGCGGGTGGCTCTCGTCGAGGGCGAGCGGCACGACGATATCGCCGGTCGTCGCCCTGTCGACGGTCGAGCGGATCGTGCGCGCGAAATAGCCCGGCTCGTGCGCCTCGAAGGTGTGGCGGCCGAGCGGCAGCGCGCCCCGCCATTGCCCCTTGCCGACCGGGACGCCGTTGATCGTCAGATCCGCGCTCAGCGGCTGCGCGACGACGCGGAGCTCCTGCCCGAGCGGGCCGGCCTCGACCGTGGCGACGGCGATCTGCCCCGCGATGACGTTCGCCTCGCGCGGCGCGGAGCCGAGATCGCCCCTGCGCACCGAGTAGAAATGCGGGCCGGGCGCGAGTGATCCCTCCCACGGCAGCTGCCCGATCAGCGCGCCGTCGACGTAGAGATCGGCCCCGACGAGGCGGTCGTCCTCGATCTTCAGCCTGCCCGTGTTGGCGAGCGGCTCGAGCTTCGCGTCGACCGGGGTGGTCTCGGCGATCCTGACGGCGAAGATCCGCTCGAACGTGCGCCAGCCGTCCTTGACCACGCGGAGCGTGTGATCCCCGGGCAAGAGCCGGATCGGGCCGGCGAGGGGGAGCCGGCCGCGCGGCCTGCCGTCGACGAGGACCAGGCCGTCGACGTTCGAGGAGACGAGCACGTTGCCGATCCGCGACCGCAGCCCGGCGATCGCGGACGCGACGCCCCGGCGCTCCACGTCGCCGAGCTCCGCGCGGAACTCGGTGAGCAGCGCCTCGTAGAGCTCGAGCGCCTCGTCGTAACGCCCGAGCTGATCGAGGCAGAACGCGGCGTTGAGGGTGTTGGGGACCGACGCGACGAGCTGGCGCGATCTCACGTAGAGCTCGAGCGCGCGCTGGCAGTCGCCGATCTTGCGGAGCTCGTTCCCCTTCTGGAAGAGCTCCTTGGCCCGAGCGAGCGCCTCGTCGGCCGAGGCGGGCGGCGCGGTCGGATCGGACGGCGCGGGCGGCGCCGCGGGCGCCGGCGGCTCGGAGGGCGCCGGCGCCACGGCAGGCGGCGCGGCCGGGGCGCCGGCGGCAGGCGGCGCGGTCGGGGCGCCGGCGGCAGGCGGGGCGCGCACCGGGGCCTGCGCGCGGGCCGTCGACGCGCGCGACGCGAGCGCCGCGATGACGAGCCACGCCGCGGACGAGAGGCGCGGGGCGCGCGGACGGAGGATCACCACCGATCGACCGGCATCACCGCGGGCGGGGCCGGCGTCGCCGCCCCGGCGGCAGAGGGTGTGGACGCGCCGTCCGCGGGCGACGCGGCGGACGGCGCGCGGCGCGGCTTTGCGCGGCGAGGGCCCGGCTCCGGGGCCGAGCTCGCGGCGGGGGCCGACCCCGCGGCGAGGGCCGAGCTCGCGGCGGGGGCCGTCGCGCTCGGCGGGAGCTCCAGGCGGTCGGGGTGGACCTTGCCGTCGCTCAGCATGTACACCGTCGCCTTCGCGGTCGCGCCGCCGCGGCTCACCTCGATCTCGAACATGTCGCCGGCCCTGCCCGTCAGCTCGATCCGACCGTCGCTCACGTCGCGCGCCGCGCCGTCGACGCGCGCCGTCGCGTCCTTCGGGAGCGACAAGGTCGCCGTGAACGGCGCGGGCGTCGCGGCCGGCGCGGGCGCGACGGGCGCGGCCGCCGCGACGGCCGAGGCCGGCGCGCCGACGCCGTCGTCGGTCGTGGCGCGCAGGGCGAGGCCGCCGCCGATCGCGGCGAGCACGACGGCCGCGGCACCGACGAAGCGCCGCCGCGCAGCGCCCGCGTGCGGCTGCGCCGCCGTGAACGAGCTGCCGCCGATCGAGCGCTCCTCCCCCTCGACGGAGCGGGCGAGCTTCACCTCGCGGCGCAGCGCCGCGACCGGCCTGGCGCCGGCGCGGCGCTCGGGGTCGACGCCGCGGAGCTGAGCCAGCGTGACGATCTCGGCGCCGTCGGCGTGCGGCTCGAGCGCGGCGCTCAGCTCCTCCATGCTCTGCCACCGCTCGGCCGGGTCCTTGTGGAGGCCGCGGTGCACGACGGCGGCGAGGGCCGGGTCGATCCAGGGCGCCGCCTCGGCGAGCGGCGGCACGCGCTCGGTGCAGATCGAGAGCAGGAGCTCGGCGAGGGAGGCGTCAGGATCCCAGGGGCAGCTCCCGCAGAGCGCCTGGTAGAGCGAGATGCAGAGGCTCCACACGTCCGAGCGGCGATCGACGTCCTTCGCCATCTTCGCCTGCTCGGGGGACATGTAGATCGGCGATCCGAGCACGCCGCCGGCGCGCGTGAGCTCGTGCGAGACGCCCTCCCCCGTGCGCTTCGCGATGCCGAAATCGCAGACCTTGAGCACGATCCTGCGATCGCTGGAGGCGGGCGGGCGGATCGAGCCGGACGCGCGCTGCGCCGACGGCGGCGGCACGATCGAGCCCGAGATGCGCTGCCCGGACGGCGGCGGCACGATCGAACCCGAGGCGCGCTGCCCGGACGACGGCGGCGCCACCGAGCCCGACGCGCGCTGCCCGGACGGCGGCGGCGCCGCCGAGGCCGACGCGCGCGGGATCACGGCCTCGGAGGGCGCGTGGAGGAAGAGGTTCGCCGGCTTGATGTCCCGGTGCACGATGCCCTCGGCGTGGGCCGCCGCGAGCCCGCGCGCGGCCTGGAGGAACACGCGCACGACGGGCGCCGGCTCCAGCGGGCCGCGCATCCGGAGGAGCTTCGCGAGATCGAGGCCGTGGAGGAGCTCCATGATGATGAACGGCGTCGCGAGCGTGAGATCCGTCCCGAGCTCGAACGTCTTCACGACGTGCGGGCTCTGGATCGCGGTCACGGCGCGCGCCTCGCGGATGAAGCGGCGCACGGCGTGGTCGTCCTGCCCGACGGCGCTCCGGAAGATGACCTTGGCCGCCACGCGCCGGCCGTCGGGCGACTCCGCCTCGTAGACGGCGCCCATGCCGCCGCGCCCGATCAGGCGGCGCACCGCGTACCGGCCGCCGAGCTCGCGGCCGACGAGCGGATCGGTCTCGGCGTCGGCGCGCTCGGCGATCGCCTCGCGCAGCTCGGGATCGAGCGGCCTCAGCATGTCGTCCGCGATCGGCTCCTCGCCGCCGCCGACGGCGCGCAGCGCCTCGGCGAACGCCTCGATCGACGGGTAGCGCCGGTCCACGTCGCTGTGCAGCGCGAGCGAGAGCGCGGTCGCGAGCCGCGCCTCGATCCACGGGGCGCGGTCCTGGATCGACGGGAGCTGCGCCAGCGACGCGAGCTGCGCGTCCGCGGCCGTGTCGGCGGGGCCGAGCTCGGCGGTGTCCGGCGTGACGTCGAGCTCGGCCCAGGGCGAGGCGCCGCACAGCATCTCGTAGAGCGTCGCGGCAAGGCCGAACACGTCGCCGCGGACGTCCGCCGGGCGGTCGCGCGGCCCCGACGCCTCGCGGTGATGGCCGCTGCTCCTCGCCTTGCCCGGGCTGGAGGCCGCCGTGTCATACCCCTTCGAGAGCCCGAATCCGAAGACGCGGACCCGGATCTCGCCGTGGGGCAAGCGCTCCAGGAAGAGGCGCGGGGGCCGGACGTCGCGGTAAACGAGGCCCGCCGCGTGCACCGCCGAGAGCCCCGCGGCCGCCTGGAGCGCGATGCGCACGGCGACGTCGGGCGAGAGCGGCCCCGTCTCGGCCAGCAGGGCGGCGACGTCGGTGCCCTCGAGCAGCGGCATCACGAGGTAGGCGAGATCGCGCTCGAGATCGTGACCGGCGTCGATGATCGGGACGACATGATCGTTGTCGATCTTCGACGTGACGCTCGCCTCGCGGCTGAGCCGCGACAGCGTGTCCTCGGTGACGACCTCGGGCCTGAGCACCTTCAGCGCGACGCGGCGGCCGGACGGGCTCCGGGCCTCGAACACGACGCCGTGCCCCTGCGCGGAGAGGACACGGACGATCCGATATCCACCGGTCAGCGCGCCCCCCACGAGCGCCGTCGGATCCGCCAGAGGTGCTGTCCGCCCCATGACCACAAGCATACGACGGCCCAGCGCGCCCCACAAAGCATGAGGTATCACGGGACATCGGAGGCGCGCCGCGTCGCCGCGCCGCGCCGCCGTTGATGACGACGACGACGACGACGACGACGGCGACGCACCGCCGCCGCCGACGCCACGCGCGGCGAGCGCGCGCCCCGGCCTTGATGGCCCGGAGAGGAGCCGCTCGCCGGGGAGGCGGCCGGCGTGGCGGATGTGCGAGGAAGCGCACGATCGCGCGCCGGGTCGGTCGAGCGGGACGCGCGGCGGTCGCGAGGCGGCTCGCCGACTGCAATGTGGGCGCCACAACCGCAGATAGCGCGGTATTCAGACCCTCGGATACGCGGTAAGCGCGCCGAATCATGGAAGAATCGTCTTGCCGGCAGGCGCATTACGACATTAGATTGCCGTCATTCAATTCGCCGCCGCTCGGCAAGCGCCTGAGCAGGACTGGTTGATCTCACAGCGTACAGCGATGTGCGCCTCCCCCGCCGGGGGAGCCTGGAGGCACCATGAGCCTGCGATCCATCGGGCGTTCGCTCGCCGCGCTGGCGGCGTTCTTCGTTCTCATGCTCCTGCTCGCGCGCCCGGCGCGCGCCAGGGTCACCCCCCTTGATCGCGCGCTCGCGGCGACGCTCGACCGACACGGCTTCACCGGAGAGATCGAGTCGACCCTGGAGTCGCGTCTCGGGCGGAACATCGACCGCAAGCTCGCGAAGCTCGGGCGAGACCTGTTCTTCGACAGCATCCTCGGCCTGAACGACGACAACTCGTGCGCGGGCTGCCACGCGCCGGCCGCGGGCTTCGCCGACACGCAATCTATCGCGATCGGGATCGAGAACAACGGCGTCGTCGGGCCGGGCCGCAGCGGCCCGCGCAACCAGCGGCGCGCGCCCACGGTCATCAACACGGCCTTCTATCCGACGCTGATGTGGAACTCGCGGTTCTTCGCCGTGTCCGGCGACCCGTTCGACAACAGCCTGGGATTCTCGTTCACCTCGCCGGAGGGGATGTCGCTGTCGTCCCTGCCGCACCTGCTCGACGCGCAGGCGTTCATCCCGCCGACCGAGATCACGGAGATGACCGGATACGAGGGGCCGCCGTCGCACGATCTGGTGCGCGAGGAGGTGGCGGAGCGCGTGAATGGCGCGGAGGAGTACCGCCGCCGCTTCGGCAAGAGCTTCAGGCAGGTGAAGCGGGGGGGCGACGTCACCTACGAGATGATCGCGGCCGCGATCGCCGAGTTCGAGATGTCGCTCACGTTGGCCGACGCGCCCATCGACAGGTTCGCCCGCGGCAAGCGTAACGCGATGACGGAGGAGCAGAAGCGCGGCGCGCTGCTCTTCTTCGGCGAGGCCCGCTGCGTCCGCTGCCACGCGGTGTCGGGGGAGTCGAACGAGATGTTCAGCGATTTCAAGCAGCACGCCATCGGCGTCCCGCAGATCGCCCCGACCGACGATCCGGCGCTCTCGAACGTCGTGTTCGACGGGCCGGGGGCCAACGAGGACTTCGGGCTGGAGCAGGTCACGGGCAACCCGGCGGATCGTTACAAGTTCAGGACGTCGCCGCTGCGCAATGTCGCCCTTCAGCCCACGTTCTTCCACAATGGCTCGTTCACGTCGCTGGAGGGCGCCATCCGCCACCACCTCGACGTCGTCGCGTCGGCCACGGAGTACACGACGGACCATCTCGCGCCGGACCTGCAGGGCGAGACGGGCCCGCTCGCCCCGGTCCTCGCCGCGGTCGACCCGATCCTCGCGGCGCCGATCGAGCTCACGGAGTGCGAGATCGGGTGGCTGGTCGCCTTCGTCGGCGAGGCGCTGCTCGATCCACGCGCGAACGCGAAGGACCTCGCGCGGCTCATTCCCGACGAGCTGCCGAGCGGGCGCGAGATCCACGACTTCGAGTAATCCGACGTTACCGACGTCGCCGACGTCGCCGACGTCGCCGACGTGCCGACGTCGCCGACGTCGAACACGACGGCTGCACGGCGCGCGCGGGGCCGTGCAGCCGCGGGATCCTCCCCTCAGCGGGCGCCCAGGCAGCTCTCCAGCGTCTCCAGCTGGATGCTGCACTCTTCCTCGTACTGCGCGGGGTCGCAGGTGTCCTCGGCGTGGTTGCGGCACTCGAGGTACGACTCCCGCGCGTCGTGGCAGCCAGCCTCCTCGGCGGTCTCTGTGTCCTCGTCACACGCCGCCAGGCAGCTGTCCTCGTCCAGGGTGCTGCCCGGGCACTCCGCGGTCCGCTCGCAGAGCTCGGGACACCCCTCCTCGCCGTGGCCGCTGCTGCAGCCCGCAGCGACGAGGGCGATCGCGGCGAGCGCGAGGCGCGCCGCCATCGTGAATGCTCTTGGGAATGCTCTCATTGCGCCAGGGTATCATGAGCGCAACGCGGACCGATCGAGCGCGCGTCGCGCGGCCGCCGGGCGCGGGCGGTCAGCCCGGGCGACGGGCGCGCCGCCCGGAAGGCGCGTGGATCAGGGCAGGAGCCGGGAGACGAAGCTCCATTTCGTCGAGCGGCCGGACTTCATGGCGAGGATCGTGGTCACGCCGATCACGCCCGCCGTGAGGGCGATGTTGAGCGGCCCCATGACGTTGAGGATCCGCTGCATCGCCACGGCCTTCTCGGGCGTACGCGGCGACGGCATATCGCCGTCCTGGACGGGCACGGCGCGGCCGGGCGCCTGCGCGCTCATCTCCCTTCCGCTCAGCATGTTGACGAGGCTCGTCGCGAGCGTCGCGCCGAGCAGGACGTCCTTCACCCGCACGAGCGAGCGGGTCTCCGCGTCGATCGACCGGCCCGAGATCACCGCCCGGCCGAGGAACCAGGTGAACGCGGCGGTGCCGAGCGAGATCGCGTTGACGACATTGTACCGCTGCCAGGCGTCGGCGAGCACCTTGCCCCGCTCGGCCTCGGAATGGATATCCCTGACCGCCCGGTGCAATGCCAGCCTCCCGAAGAGAGGGCCGCCGAACCCCGCGGCCAAACCGAGCTCATGCAGTACCCATGCAGATGTCGAGAGTGTAGCCATATCGTTCCACCTCGTCGCGACGCCCCAAGCAAGATCGTGCCCAGGGGCGGGCCGCGCCCCGTGATCCAGGCCGTCGCAGGCGCGCCGGCTCAGCGGGGGGCAGCGGGATCCCGGGTGAGAAGCGGCGGCGTGGATCGACGCCCGGCACGACGCCTGCTCGCCGCCGGCCGAGGACGGCGCGCCCCGGAGCAGCGAGGGAACAGCGCGAGGCCGCGGTGTGCTCCTGGGATCATTGGCCACCGTGCGGGGCAACTTGCCTCATCCGCCGGCGCGCCGGCCGCGCGGATGGCGCGGTCTGCCCGGGCTTCTCCGTGCGCCGCGACGGCCCGCGCCGTGCTTGCGGCGCCGGCGAGGGGGCGTATCCCCGAGGACGCAAGGGAGAGAGCACCATGGACGAACAGAACGGCGCGGTGAGCACCTTCGATCCCACGAGTCCGCCGGGGGCCTCCGCCGAGGGGAGCTCGTCCCAGTCCCAGGGCGGCGCGGCGCGCGGCGAGGGGCGTGGCCCACACACGTTCGTGTCGGCGTCGGCGACCGAGGACGTGTACGGGAGCAGGCCGGCGGCGCTGGGGGAGATGACGGCGCTCGAGAAGCACTCGGCCTTCTTCGACAGGAACCACGACGGGATCATCACGCTGCGCGAGACCTACGAGGGGCTCCGCGCAATCGGGATCGGTCGGGCGCTCTCGGCGTGGTTCGCGCTCTTCATCAATGGGGTCCTCGGGACCACCACGTCGAGGTCGTTCATCCCCACCCTCTCGATCACCCTCAAGAACGTCCACAGGGGGAAACACGCGAGCGACACGGGGGTCTACGACAAGGACGGCAGGTTCAACCCCGAGAGGTTCGAGGAGCTGTTCTCGCGCTGGGACAAGGACCGCGACGGCGCCCTGAACGCGCGCGAGCTCGCGGCGCGCACCCTGGGGGATCGCGACATGCTCGACGTGTTCGGGTTCCTGGCGTCGGCAGGCGAGTGGACGGTCCTCTATGCGCTGGCCGGGCGCGGCGGGAAGCTGACGCGAGAGCAGCTACGCCGCATGTACGACGGCACGCTCTTCTACGAGCTCGAGCGAGAGGAGCAGGCGGCCAGAGGAGAGGCGCGCGCCGGGAAGGCCAGCGCTCCGGCCTGAAAGGTGGACACCCCACCTCACCCGGGCTTGACTTCCGGGCGTGTCACGCCAGAACGTGCGCTCCGTGACAGCGATCCTAGCCACGCTGAAAGCGCGCCTGTCGAGCGATCCCTGGTGCTACGCCGCGGCCTTCGTGTTCTGCGCAGGGGCGGCCTGGCTCTGCGTCCTGGATATCGTCCTCAAGCAGCCGGTCGCGGTCGATTTCAAGTCGTTCTACACCGCCGCGGTCGCGGCCAGTCGCGGACTGGACGTGTACGACGTCAAGGTCCTCGAGGGGATCGCCGCGGAGAAGCACCTTCCCCACAAGGTGACGTTCCCCTATCTCTATCCGCCGTTCTTCGCCTATGGCTTCTCGTGGTTCTCCCGGTTGCGCCCCGCGACCGCGCAGGGGATCTGGTCGAGCCTGGCCGTGGTCAGCTGCGGGGTTGCCGCGGTGTGCTCCATGGTGGCCGTCCGCAGCGCGTCGCGGGGCAGGGACGGCGCCGCCCGCGCGCCCGCGGTCACCTCGTCGCTGCTCGCCTACGTCGTCCTGCTCGCGTGGACGCTCAACCTGCGCAACAGCCTGGCGATGGGGCAGGTCAACCCCCTGGTCCTGATGTTCCTCTGCGCGGCGCTCGCGCTCTCCTTCTCGGGCAAGGACACGCTCGCGGGGCTCGCCCTCTCGGTCGCCGCGGGGATCAAGGTCACGCCCATCCTCCTCGCGGTGCCCTGGCTGCTCCAGCGGCGGCTCCGCGCGCTCGTGGGGCTCGCGGCCGGGTTCGCCGCCCTCTTTCTGGTCTCGCTGCCGCTCGGCGCCGCGCCGGCGTGGCTCGAGTTCCTGCGGCGGCTGCCGCGGATGTCGCACGGCGCGACGATCCCGGGCCTCTTCAACCCGGGCACGGTGCCGAACTTCTCGCTCGCGGGCTTCTACACGCGGCTCCTGGCGCCGGACACCGCCGCCGTGAAGGTCGCGTCGGTGGTCACCATCCTGCTGCTCCTCGGCGCCGCGCTCGCGCTGGGGCTGGGCGGCGGCGCCCCCTCCCCGTCGCGGTGGCCGCGGATGCTGCTGCCGCTGCTCGTCACGATGGTCGTGGCGAGCCCGTTCACCTACGTGCACCACGTGCTCTACCTCTTCCCGGCCGCGCTCTTCGCCTTGGATCGCGCGGCGAAGCAGGAGCGCCCGCTCGAGATGGGCGCGCTCCTGCTCCTGATCTCGCTGGCCGCCATCGATTTTCCGTATGTCTACGAGCGGTTCAAGGGGCATTTGTCGCCGCTCCTGGTCTCGGTGAACCTGTATGTGCTGCTCGCGATCTACGCGCTCGGCATGTACATGCTCTGGCGGGAGCGGCGGGCCGAGGCGGCCGCGCCCGCGGCGATCGCGTCGCCGGCGCCCGAGAGGGAGAGCGCCGTCGTCCCGGCGAGCGGGGCGACCGAGCCGTCGCATCAGGCCAGCGCGTGAGCCCCGCGGCGCAGGCGCGGTGAGGCCGGCGTGCGGCTCGTCCTCGACAGCTCCGTGCTCATCGCCTCGATGAAGCCCGCCGAGCCCGGGCACGCCGACGCACGCGCCTTCCTGGGCCGCGCGCGCGAGGCGACGGCCGCGGGCGCGGCGAGCCTGTTCGCGCCGCCCGAGCTGTGGCTGGAGGTGCACGTCGCCGAGCAGCGCCTCGCCGCCGCGCGCCCGGGCGCGCAGGGCGGGCGCGCGGCGGCGAGCGCGAGCCCGCTCCCGACCCTCGCCGTCGCGCTGGTCGCGCCCGCGGACGAGGGCGCGATCACGGAGTTCCTCGCCCTGCTGACGCGCCGGATGCGCGGGCGCAGGCCCTTCGCCAACGCCACCGATCTCGTCTACCTGTGGGCCGCCAGCTCCGCCGGCGCGACGGTGGTGACGCTCGATGAGGGCCTCCTCAAGTACCACGGCGTGGTCTGCGACGTGACGCGGCCGCAGCACGTCCGGTTCGTGTAGCGCGGCGCGCCGCGTCGAACCCCACGTCGAACCCCACGAGAAGACGTGTCGTCCCGGCGACGTGGAACCAGCGCTTCTTGACCGTCGTGGCGCACCGTCGTGGCGCAATGTTGCGCTCCACGTGGACGCGCTTGTCGCGCCCCGCGAGCGCGGCTATCCCTCAGCGTCGCAGCGGAGCGCGCGGAGCTCGCGAGCCCGGTCTGCGTGGCGAGGCGCATGCGCACGAGTTCGCTGTTCCACCCGGTGCCGGCGGTGAGCCTGGCCCTGCTCACCCTGCTGGCCGCGCCGCAGGCCCACGCGCGCCGCAGCGGCGTGGCGGCGGCGTGCATCGGCTGCCACACCGGCGGCGCGGCGCCCGGGATCACCATCGACGTGACCCCCAGAAACCCCGCGGCCGGGGAGACGGCGACTCTGCAGGTGACCATCGACGCCGTGAACGGCAGTGTCGGCGGGATCTACCTCACCGCCGATGGAGGTCAGCTCGCGGCGATCGACGGGCAGGGGACACACCTCGTCGACGGACGCCAGCTCCTGCACAGCGCGCCGAAGCGGGCGTCCGGCGGCGTCGTCCGCTTCGAGGCGCGGTGGACCGCGCCGGCGACGCCGGGCGGCGTCCTCATCGACGTGTGGGGCCTCTCGGGCAACGGCGACAACGGCTCACGCGGGGACGGCGCGGCGTCTGCCCAGCTCGCGTTCGCGTACGGGTGCGCCGGATCGACCTATTACTGGGACCGCGACGCCGACGGATACGGCGACCCCACCGCGACCAAGGTCGCTTGCGCTCCCCCGCCCGACTACACCAGCCAGGCCGGGGACTGCGACGACTACAGCGCCAGCGTCCACCCCGATCACGATGAGCTCTGCAATGGGCGCGACGACGACTGCGATGGCCAAGCCGACGAGGATCTCGAGGTCTCCACGCAGTTCGAGGACGCCGACGGCGACGGGCACGGGGACCTCTTCGGCGCGACGGTCACGGCGAAATGCCCGCCCGAAGGGTTCGCGCCGACCGCGGACGATTGCGATGATCGGTCGCCCGACATCAACCCGAGCGCGACCGAGACATGCAATCTCCTCGACGACGACTGCGACGGGTGGGTGGACGAGCGCGTGCGCGAGGTGTGCGGCGTCGGGATGTGCGCGCGGGAGGCCGACACGTGCGCCCCGGGCTCGTGCACGCCCGGCGAGCCCGCGCCGGAGGAGTGCAACGGCCTCGACGACGACTGCGACGGCGAGGTCGACGAGGGCACCGGCCCCTGCGACGCACCCGTCGTCGGCTGCGACGGGGTCGGCTGCGGCGGCGGGAGCGCGGCGGGCTCGGGGAGCTCGGGCGCCGGCGCGGGCCCGGGCGGCCCGGGGACGCCGGACGACGGCGGCGCGCCGGGCGGCGGGTGTGCGCTGAGCCCCGCGGGCGCGTCGCCCTGGCGGCTGCTCGCGCTGCTCTCGCCGCTCGCGCTCGTCGCCCTGCGGCGCCTCCGGCGGGCCGACCAGGTGCGGAGGCGCCGCCGCTGAGGCTAAAGTGCGGCGCATGATCTATCGCCGCTTCGGCCGAACCGAGCTCAAGATGCCCGTCCTCTCGTGCGGGGGCATGCGTTACCAGCAGTCCTGGAGCGACACGGACCGCGTCTCCGCCGAGAGCCAGCGCAACGTCGAGGCGTGCATCGCGCGCGCGATCGAGCTCGGGATCAACCACATCGAGACCGCGCGGGGGTACGGCACGAGCGAGGCGCAGCTCGGGCAGATCCTGCCGAAGCTGCCGCGCGATCGGATCATCGTCCAGACGAAGGTCAGCCCGGAGGCGGATCCGCGGCGGTTCGTCGAGACGTTCGAGCGGTCGATGGAGCGCCTCCGCCTCGATCACGTCGACCTGTTCGCGCTCCACGGCGTGAACAACGAGGAGATCCTCGAGTGGTCCCTGCGGCCGGGGGGCTGCCTCGAGGCCGCGCTCGAGCTCAAGAAGCAGGGGCGGGTGCGCTGGGTCGGGTTCTCGACGCACGCGCCGCTGCGCGTGATCCTGGCGATGGTGCAGGACGGCCGCTGCGACTACATGAACCTGCACTGGTACTACGTGAACCAGCTCGCCTGGCCGGCCATCCAGGCGGCCGCGGCGCAGGACATGGGGGTGTTCATCATCAGCCCCACCGACAAGGGCGGCAAGCTCTACGAGCCGAGCGACAAGCTGGTGCGCCTCTGCGCGCCGCTCTCGCCGATCGTGTTCAATGACCTGTTCTGCCTCGCGCGCCCGGAGGTCCACACGATCAGCGTCGGCGCGGCGCGCCCGTCGGATTTCGACGAGCACATGAAGGTCCTGCCGTACCTCGCCGACGCCGCCGAGGCCCAGGCGGCGCTCGAGCCCGTGGTGCGCCGGCTCGACGCGGAGCTCGAGCGCGCGCTCGGCCGCGAGTGGCTCGACACCTGGGAGGCCGGCCTGCCCGAGTGGGACGAGGTCCCCGGGGAGGTCAACATCCACGAGATCCTGCGGCTGTACAACTACGCGGTGGCGTTCGACATGAAGGCTTACGGCAAGATGCGGTACAACCTGCTCGGGGGCGGCGGCGGGCACTGGCACCCTGGCAACCGGGCCGAGCGCGTGGGAGAGCTCGACCTCTCCGGCGTCCTCGCGCGATCGCCGCACCGCGACCGCATCCCCGGGCTGCTCCGGGAAGCGCACGCGCTGCTCGCGGGCCAGGACGTGAGGCGCCTCGGCAAGCACTGAGCCCCGGCGAACACCGCGCCTCGACGTCGCGCCGCGGCGCAGGGCCGCGGCGGCGCGATCGCACCCGAGGAGCGCGGGGGCGGGCGCTCGCCGTGCGCCGTCTTCACCTTCCAGGGCCCCCGGCGAGGCGCTATGGACGGCCCTTCCCATGCCGAGCCCCTCACGCCTCGCCTCCGCGCACGTCGCCGCCTCGTACCCGCTCGCCCCGCTGACCTGGGAGGTCGGGTTCACGAGCGATCCCTCCGTGCCGCCCGCGGAGCTCGTCCCCGCCGTGGTCCCGGGGGCGGTGCAGCTCGACTGGGCCAGGGCCAAGGGGCTCCCCGACTACACGGTCGGCGACAACTTCCGGCAATTTCGCTTCGCCGAGGACGTCTACTGGGTCTACCGCGCGCGCCTCGATCTGCCGAAGGCCGGCCCGGGCGAGCGCGTGATCTTCTTTTGCGGCGGCGTCGACTACCGCTTCCGCGTCTACCTGAACGGCGAGCTCTGCCACGACCAGGAGGGCATGTTCACGCCGTTCGAGATCGATCTCACGGACCTCGCGAGGCCGGGCGACGAGCTCTCCATCGTGATCTTCCCCGCGCCCAAGGCCGCGAGGGCGCCGGAGGATCGGACGCAGGCGCGCCTCTCGAACAAGCCGCCCGTGAGCTACGGCTGGGACTGGCACCCTCGCCTGATCCCGTGCGGCATCTGGCAGGAGACCGGCATTCAGCTGCGCCCGGCGCGCCACTTCCGCGCGGTGGACTTCCGTTACCGCCTGTCCGACGACCTCACCACCGCCGATCTCGACGTGCGCATCGAGACCAGCGAGCCCGGCGCCGGAGGCGCCTCGTACCGGCTCCTCGACCCGGACGGGGACGAGGTCGTGTCGAGCGCGACGCCGGAGGCGCGGCTCGCCGGGGTCCGGCTCTGGTGGCCGAGCGGCGAGGGCGAGCCGGAGCTCTATACGCTCGAGGTCCTGCTGGACGGCGCGGTCGTGCACACACGGAAGGTGGGCTTTCGCCGGGTGCGGCTCGTGATGCACGAGGGCGCCTGGGACGAGCCGGCGCGGTTCCCGAAGAGCCGGAGCCGGCCGCCGGTGACGCTGGAGGTGAACGGCCGGACGATCTTCGCGCGCGGGTCCAACTGGGTCTGCCCGGAGATCTTCCCCGGGATCATCGACGAGGGCGTGTACCGGCCGCTGCTCGAGCTGGCGAAGGACGCCCATTTCAACCTGCTCCGCACCTGGGGCGGAGCGATCATCAACAAGGAAGTGTTCTACGAGATCTGCGACGAGCTCGGGCTGATGGTCTGGACCGAGTTCCACCTCGCGTGCAACCTGTACGAGGGCGAGCCGAGCTACCTGCGTGTCCTGGAGCAGGAGGCGGAGAGCACCATCCGGCGCGTCCGGCAGCACCCGTCGCTCGCGTTCTGGTGCGGGGGCAACGAGCTCTTCAACGTCTGGTCGGGCATGACCGATCAGTCGCTGCCGCTGCGCCTGCTCAACAAGCTGACGTACGAGCTCGATCGCGACACGCCGTTCCTCCCGACCGCGCCGGTCGACGGGATGGGGCACGGCGACTACCGCTTCCGCGACGAGCACGGCCGGGAGCCTCACCAGATCTTCGCGTCGGCGAGCAACACGGCCTACTCCGAGTTCGGCTGTCCCGGGCCCTCGGACGTCGCGTACCTGAAGACGTTCATCCCCGAGGCCGAGCTCTTCCCGCCGCGGCAGGGCACGGCCTGGCAAACGCACCACGGGTTCGGGGCCTGGAACATGGACCCCGGGAGCTGGCTCTGCGAGGCCACCATCACGTTTTACTTCGGCCCGGCGAGGTCGCTGGAGGAGCTCGTGGAGCGAGGGCAGCTCCTCCAGTGCGAAGGGTACAAGTTCATCTTCGAGGAGGCGCGCCGGCAGAAGCCGGTGTGCTCGATGGCGCTCAACTGGTGCTTCAACGAGCCCTGGCCGTCGGCCGCGAACAACAACCTCGTCAGCTGGCCGCACCGGCCGAAGCCCGCCTACCACGCGGTGAAGGCGGCGTGCCGGCCGGCGCTCGCCAGCGCGCGGGCGCCGAAGTTCGGCTGGAAGAGCGGGGAGGAGTTCCGCGCCGACCTCTTCGTCCTGAACGACTCGCCCGAGCGCGTCGCCGCGGGCACGGTCGAGGCCCGGCTCGAGCTCGCGGGCCGCTCCGTCGCGCTCGTGCGCTGGAGCTTCCCGGACATCGAGCCGCGGCGCAACGCGAAGGGGCCCACGCTCTCGTTCGTGCTCCCGCGGTTCGAGGGCAACACCTTCCGGCTCGAGCTCGGCGTGGCGGGCCGCGCCGAGCTCGACTCGAGCTACACGTTCGCCTACACGAGCGTCGCGGAGCGGCGCAAGCCGGCCCCGGGCGAGCGGTTCCTGAACGGGTGAGCCCGGCGCGCCGCGCCGGTCACGACGGCGTCTTGAGGCGCTTCGGCCAGAAGACGTGGAACGTGGCGCCGGCGCCGACCTCCGAGTCGAGCGAGACGCGGCCGCCGCGCGTCTCGACGATCTTCTTCACGACCGACAGGCCGATGCCGGTCCCCTCGACCTTGTCGCGCGCCTCCAGCGTCTGGAAGATGCCCCAGATGCGCTCCTGGAATTGCGGCGGGATCCCGGGGCCGTTGTCCTTCACGGTGAAATCGTAGAAATCGCCGGCGTCGGCGCACGCGACCTCGACGACGGCGTCCGCGCGCCGGGCGTGCTTCAGCGCGTTGCCCATGAGGTGCATGAACACCTGCTGCACCGGGACGCGCTCGGCGTGGAGCGTCGGCATGCCCTCGCCGATGACGATGCGCGCCTCGGCGGGGGGCCCGAGGAGCTCGGCGCACTCCGCGACGATCGCGCCGACGTCCACGAGCCCTACCTTGTCGCGGATGCGCCCGGCGCGCGAGTAGCTGAGGATGCCCTCGATGAGCGCCTCGAGGCGGTGCACGCGCCCGCGGAGCATGCGCATCTGCTGGCGCGCCTCGTCGCTCATCTTGTCGGCGAGCCCCTCCTCGATCCACTCCGACAGGCTCGCGATGCCCCGGAGCGGGGCCTTGAGATCGTGGGACGCGACGTAGGCGAACTGGTCGAGATCCTGGTTGGTGACCGCGAGCGCGTGGGCGAGCTGCTCGGCGCGCCGGCGCGCGCGCACCTGGTCGGTCACCTCGAACGCGAGCACGGCGACGCCCTCGACCTCGCCGGCGGCGTCGTAGATGGGCTGGTAGATGAAGTTGAAGAAGCACTCCTCGAGCGCGCCGCCGCGCTCGAGCGAGACGGCGAACTCGTTGCCGAAGAACGGCTCGCCGGTGGCGCAGACGCGATCGAGCAGCGGGACGACCGCGTCCGCCGCCTCGGGCAGGGCGAGGCGGAGGGGCTTGCCCACGACGTCGCGGCCGCCGATGAGCTCGACGTACCTGGGGTTCGCGAGCTCGTAGACGTGCTCGGGCCCGCGCAGGACGCAGATGCCCGCCGGAGCCTGCATGAACAACGTCGAGAGGCGCGAGCGCTGCCGCTCGGCCTCGGCGAGCGCCGCCTGCTCGCGGGCGAGGAGCTCGGCGCGCTCGTCCGCCCGGAGGCGCTCTTCCTGGTAGGCCTGGGCGTCGGAGATCGTCGTGGCGATCTGGCCGGCCGCGAGCTCGAAGAAGCTGCCGTAGTCGACGTCCAGCGCGCGCCGCGGGCTGACGCCGGCCACCAGGAAGCCCTGCACGGCGCTCTTCCCGGAGCGCGCGAGCGGGAGCACGAGCGCCTCGCGGCACGGCTCGGGCCAGAGGCCGCCGGGCAGCTCGCCGAACCGCTCGGCGGGGACGCCCACGCGCACGGTCCTCCGGGTCCGCGCGACCTCCGCGAGCGGCCACACGCGGCTTTCCTCTGTCATTTCCAAAGGTTCCGTGAGCGAGACGCGCTCGGGGCTCGCCCGGCCGCCGGGGGGCACGCCCTCGGCGGCGATGAGGCGCGCGGCCGCCCCGCCCGGCTCCACCAGGTACAGCAGCGCGAACGCCACGTCCGCGGCGCTCTCGGCGAGCGTGCGCAGCGAGCGCGCGCACGTCTCCTCCACGGGGACGGTCTCCGCCGCGGCCGGCTGCGCGCCGAGCGCGCGCAGCGCCCGGAGGCGGCGCTCGCTGAGGACACGCGCCGTGGTCTCGGCGCAGGCGCAGAAGATGCCGCCGATGGTGCCGTCCTCGATCAGGACGGGGGCATAGGAGAACGTGAAATAGGTCTCTTCCGGGTAGTCATTACGCGACAGGATCAACTGGAAGTCTTCCGACCACGTCGCCTGGCCGGTCGCGCGCACGCCGTCGAGCATCGGGCCGATCACGTGCCAGATCTCGGACCAGCACTCCCGGCCGGGCCGGCCCAGGAACTGCGGGTGTTTGTTCGCGCCGAGGATGGGGCGGTACGCGTCGTTATAGAAGCGCGCGTACTCGGGTCCCCACCAGATCTCGATGGGGTGCCGCGAAGCGAGGCAGATGCTGACCGCGGTGCGCAGGCTCTGTGGCCACCGCTCCACCGGTCCGACGGGCGTGGTCGACCAGTCGAGCTCGCGCATGAGGAGCGCCATCTCGCTGTCGCCGGCGAGGAACGGCGAGGCGGTGCGGCGGGCCGTGGGTTCCGGGGGGTCGCTCTCCTGCATGGCCCCTCGGTATACCTCGCCGCGCGACGACGTCACACTTCCTCACCTGCCGCCGCGGCCCGGGAGCGCCCGGGCAAACGCAGGGCCCGCCCGCGCGAGCGTCCGCGGCGCCGGGCCCGAAGGGGCGGAGATCAGCCGTGGTTCCCGAGCGAGGTTCGGCCGCTGCCCCACAGGGCCGCCAGGACGCCGAGGTGCGCCGCCGGGTAGAGGACGGGCATGACCCGCAGGAGCAGCGGCGCATCGACGAGGAGCGGGAGCTCCACGCAGCCCCAGGCGGTCACGAGCAACCCCGAGATCGTCAGCACGCCGCGCGTCCACGGCTCGCCGCGCCGCAGCCCGCGACCGGCGAGCACATCGAGCGCGCCGGCGGTCCAGTGGATGAGGCTGATGAAGGCGAGGTAGGCGGCCCGGTCGCCGCCCGGGATGCCCTTCGCCGCAAAGGCGCGCAGGACGCCGGCGGAGTGCGCGGTGCCGCCCAGGAGGAGCACGACGCCGAGCGCGACGGTCAAGGACGCCAGCGCGGGACGCGAAGCCATGCCGCCGAGCATACCCGAGGTTCGGCGGCGGTGGAGGGGCGAAGCACCGGGGCGCACGTGCGCGCAGGTGCGACGCATGGGACAAGACAGCCATTCTTCGAATCAGAACGAGCTTCCGCGAATTCGCAGCATCCATGAACGCGCCGTTCCTCCGCCGAGCGGCGGGGAGAGGTTCATCGGCGGCGAACGCGGAGCGTCACCTGGACGGCGTGCCGCCCTGCACCTCTGCCCGGAGCTCTGCCCGCCGCTTCGCCAGCCACACCCGCGCCTCCGCCTTGCCGTCGACGAAGTGGAGCGGGATGTCCGCCCTGGTGACCAACGCATACGCGCGGATCACGAGCGTGCTGAGGAGCCTCGCCGCGAAGCTCGAGCGGTAATACACGACGCCCCGGATCGGCACCCGGCGCGCGTTGCGGGACACCAGCGTCCTGGCTTCCGCGGCCATCGCGCCCAGCTGGGACACGTCACCGGTCACGAACACATAACGCCGCCCTGAGCACCATGGCTCGATGAACTCGAAGATCCGCAGGACCTGCTCCGGCGCGACGTCGCCTCGCAGGATCAGCTCCAGCGTATCGTCGTCCTCACCGACGCGCACCGTGTGCTCCCCGATCTTCGTCTCGTGCTCGGCCATGCGACACTTCACCTCGGGTCCGCCCGTGCGCCGGAGCGTAGCCAGGCACTTTGAACCCAAATCAGCGTGGCTTCAAGAGGAGGAGCGGGCAGCGTCCGGGGAGCGCGGCGGCGACGCCGGCAGCGTCACCCTCGTCACCCCTCGTCGAACGCGTGCCGCCCGAGCGCCGCGTCGAGCCGCACGACCGACCGGGCGTGGGCGCGGCGCTCGCCCGCGAACAGCCCGGGATGCACGCAGGCCGCGAGGATCTCGAGCGACTCGACGATGCGCGGGCCGGGGCGGTTGAAGAACGCGTTGCCGTCGGCGAGGAACACGCGGCCCTGCGCCGCGGCGCGGTAGCTCGACCACGGCAGGACGCGGGGCAGGAGATCGATCTCGGCGAGGGTGCGCTCGAGGGGGAAGCCGCACGGCTTGATCAGCACCACGTCGGGATCGAGCGCGGCGAGGTCGTCCGGCGAGAGCGTGGGCGCGTGATCGCCGGGGCGCGTCACGAGCGGCTCGCCGCCCGCGAGGGCGATGAGCTCCGGCATCCACACGCCGCCGATCATCACGGGATCGAGCCACTCGACCGCGAGCACCCGCGGCCTGTCCGGCGCGGCGGCCGCGCGCGCCGCGACGGCGGCGGCGCGCGCGCGCAGCCGCTCGGCCAGCGCGTCGCCCTCGGCCGGGCGGCCGATCCCCTCGGCGACGCGGCGAACATCCGCCCAGATATCGTCGAGCCGTACCGGCCGCAGGTTGACGAGGCGCACGTCGCGCCGCGCGAGCCGGGCGACCGCCGCGCGGACGTCATCGAGCGAGACGGCGCAGACGTCGCAGAGGTCCTGCGTCACGATGACGTCCGGCCGCGCCTCCCGGAGCGCGTCCAGATCGATGTCATAGACCGCGAGCGCGTCCCGGAGGACGTCGCGCACCGCGGCGTCGATCTCCCGGCTGGAGCGCGCCGGCCGGAGCCGCGGGCGGGTGAGCACAGGGACGCCCGAGAGGCCTTCGGGGAAGTCGCATTCATGGGAGATGCCGACGAGGTCGCCGCGAGCGCCCAGCGCGCAGACGATCTCGGTCGCGGACGGCAGCAGGGAGGCGATGCGCATGAGGGGATTCTATGCCTCGGCGCCGCGCCCGGTGCCGGCTCCGGCGCCGGGCTCGTCGGCGCCGGCCGCCCGGCGGACGACGTCGTCCACACGGCGCCAGGACCCGTGGCCCTCAAACGGATGTGCTAGAGAACCTTCGGTCGGCGAGACGCCACGCCCCGGAGGAGCAGCGTGCCGGAAGGCGCGAGTGGATCGCGGGAAGCGGGAAAGGCCCCGCCGGAGCAACGACGGCAGGGCGAGAGGGCACAATCGCCCTCGAATCGACGAGAGGCCGCCATGAGATTGCAAGGCAAGATCGCGCTGGTCACAGGAAGCAGCCGGGGTATCGGCCGCAGCATCGCCGTTCGTTTCGCCCGCGAGGGCGCCGACGTGGCGATCACCTACCACAAGAGCAAAGAAGGCGCCGAGGAGGCCCTCGCCGAGGTCGAGGCGACCGGACGGCGAGGTCATCTGTTCGCCGTCGACGTCGCCTCCGTCCAGAGCGTGCAGCGCTTGGTCCAGGATGTGGTCGCACACTTCGGCCGGCTCGACGTGCTGGTCAACAACGCCGGGATGGAGAAGCGGGCGCCGTTCTGGGAGGTGACCGAGGAGGACTATGATCACGTCCTGAACACCAACCTGAAAGCGGTCTTCTTCGGGAGCCAGGCCATGGTCCGGCACCTGCGGGAGACCAAGCGCCCAGGCAAGATCATCAACATCAGCTCCGTGCACGAGGACCTGCCGTTCCCCAACTTCGCCGCGTACTGCGCCAGCAAGGGCGGCCTGCGCATGCTCACGCGCACGCTCGCGGTGGAGCTGCGCGGCACCGGGATCACCGTCAACGCGGTCGCGCCGGGCGCGATCGAGACGGAGATCAACGCCGATCTGCTCAAGGACCGCGACAAGCTGAGCGCGCTGCTCCGCCAGATCCCGCTCGGCCGCCTCGGCCAGCCGGACGACGTCGCCGGGCTCGCCGTGTTCCTCGCCTCGGCCGAGGCCGACTACGTGACTGGCTCGACCTACTTCGTCGACGGCGGGCTGACCTGGGACTACGACGAGCAGTAGGCGCCGGCCGCACCGCGCCTGACACCGCGGCGCAGCGGCCGCCGGCGCGCGCCGCCGCCGCTTGGAGCGCTGCGGGGCCAGGGGCGGCGCTGTGCGCGGCGGCGAGACCGCCTGTCACGCCCAGGCGCGGTGAGCTAGGATCGCGCCATGTCGCAGTACAGGGACGAGCTCGAGGCCGCCCGACGCCGGCTCGACACGCTGGAAGCCAAGGTCCGGGAGCGCGACGCCGCGCTGGAGGTGCGCGAGCTCGAGCTCGCCGAGCGCGAGGCGGAGATCGCGATGCTCCGCCGGTCCGCGGGAGAGGGGTCGCCACCCCTGCTCGCGCCGCTCTCGCGCGGCCGCCTGCTCGGCATCTTCGGTCTGGGCGCGATCGCCTCGTGCCTGTCGATCGGCGTCGCGGTCCTGCTCGTGAACGGGCCGTGCCGCTACGAGGGCGAGCTCCTCGTGGAGCCAGCCGCGCTGCCCGAGCCGCCCGCGCAGGTACAGGCCGACGAGCCCGAGGCCCTGGCGCCGGCGCTGCTCGGGGCGGCCGAGGAGAACGCGCGGAGCACGGATGTCCAGATCATCAAGCAGGGGATAACGCAGGCCAAGCGCAAGGTGCGCGCCTGCTACCAGCAAGAGCTCGCGAGTCGGCCCGACTCGGCAGGGAGCATCCAGGTCACGCTGGAGATCGACCAGGCAGGCGCGGTGAGCGACATCACCCTGTCCGAGTCGACGGTCCGGAGCCCGGCGTTCGATGCGTGCCTCACCAGGGTGTACCGAGAGCTGAAGTTCGCTGGCCTGGAGCAGGGCGCGACGACCGTGAGCACCTCGTTCACGTTCGTTCCCGCCGCGCCGGCTCGGGGCGACACGGGTTTCTGATCCGCGCCGTCATTTTTGCGCTGCGCGGCCGGGTGATGGTGGCACGATGCGCCCATGGCTGAACTCAAGACCTACACGGGTGGCTGTCACTGCGGGAAGGTTCGCTACGAGGTCAAGGCGGACCTGAGCGCCCCGGTCGGGGCGTGCAACTGCTCGATCTGCTCGAAGACGGGCTCGCTCCTGGCCTTCGCGCCGGCCGACCAGTTCACGCTCCTGTCGGGCGGAGATGTCCTCACCGACTACCAGTTCAACAAGAAGGTCATCCACCACAACTTCTGCTCGGTCTGCGGCATCCGCTCGTTCGCCCGCGGTACGGGGCCCGACGGGCGCGAGATGTGCGCGATCAACGTCCGCTGCCTGGACGACGTCGACGTGGGCGCGCTGAAGATCACGCAGTTCGACGGCAAGAGCCTGTGACCACGCGGGAGGGGAGAGACGCCGTCGCGCCGCGCTCCGGAGGAGCGGCGGCGCCGGGCGGCGTCGCTCCGGGCCCCGGCGCCGCCGCCGCGCCGGGCGGCGCCGATTCGCCCGGCATGGTGCCGAACCCGACCCTGAGCCGCTCGGCGCGCGCCGGGCGCAGGACCGAGGACGAGCAGCTCCTGAGCCGGCCGGAGCTCGTGCAGCCCGCCGCCGCCGACTTCACGCAGACCGATCCGTGGCGGGTACTCCGGATCACGGGCGAGTTCGTGGCCGGCTTCGACGCGCTCGCCCATGTGGGCGCCGCGGTGGCCATCTTCGGCTCGGCACGGACGCGGCGAGAGGACCCGGATTACGCCGCGTGCGTCGAGCTCGCGCGGCGGCTCGGAGAACACGGCTTCGCCGTCATCAGCGGCGGGGGCCCCGGCATCATGGAGGCGGCGAATCGCGGGGCGGTCGAGGCGCAGGCCGTCTCGGTGGGCTGCAATATCGAGCTGCCGCACGAGCAGCAGGTGAACCCCTACGTGCAGATCCCGGTCAACTTCCGTTACTTCTTCGTGCGGAAGACGATGTTCATGAAGTACGCCGAGGGGTTCGTCATCTTCCCGGGCGGCTTCGGCACCCTCGACGAGATGTTCGAGGCGCTGACGCTCGTCCAGACCGGCAAGGTGCAGAACTTCCCCATTGTCCTGTTCAATCGGAGGTTCTGGTCGGGCCTGATCGAGTGGTTCAAGCAGACGATGCTGGCGGAGGGCAAGATAGCGCCGAAGGACATGGAGCTCATGCTCGTCACCGACTCCATCGAAGAGGCCTGCGAGGCGATCGTCCGCTGTTATGAGCGCCGGTGCTGGGAGGCCAAGCAGCGCGCGGCGGCGGATCCGATGACGGGCGGCCCGCCCGGGAGGGTCGCGCGGCCGGAGCACGCCGGGGAGCATACCGACGCGGCGCCGGAGCAGTGAGCGGAGCGAGGGGAGCGCGCGGCCGCGATGCCGCCCTCGCTGCACCGCGGCGGTCGGGCGCGAGTCGCTCCGCTCGATGCCCGACTTACTGGGCAGCGCGCGCCTGGGCTGCCGTCGCCGCTCCGGCGCCCTCGGAGGGCGCGAGCGGCACCTTGAGGTAGACGCGATCGACGTCGATGACCACGCCGATCGACTCGATCGCGAGCTTCGCGCCCGGGCCCAGGATCGAGAGCAGCCACTTGCCGTCCGGCTGCCGCTGGAAATGCTCGATGCGCACCGCCTTCTGGGAGACGAGCACATAGTCGGTGATAGAGCGGACGCTCTGGTACTGTGCGAACTTGTCGCCGCGATCGTAGGCCTCCGACGTATCCGAGAGCACCTCGACGATCACGTTCGGATTGAGGAGCGTGTCGACCTCGGCGTCCTCGAACACGGGTTCACCACAGACGACAGAAGCGTCGGGATACACGTAGCGCCCCGTGGACGTGATTTTGACGCGCATGTCGGACGTGTGGACCTCGCAGGGCCGCTCGAGCACCGCATTGCCGAGCTCGCGCTGCAAGTTCGCGGCGAGCAGGCTATGCGCCCGGGAGCAGCCCGACATCGCGAAGATCTCGCCATTTGCGTACTCGTGCTTCTGCTCGGAGGCCCGCTCGAACGCGAGGTACTCCTCGGGCGAGAGTCCGGTACGCGCCGCAGGCTGTCCCATCGCGGACAGCTTAGGGCATCCGCCCGCCGGGCGCGAGGCGTCCGCCCCGAGACGACGCGGCGCTCCACCGCCGCGGCTCCTCACCACGCCGGCCTTATTCCGCCGGCTCCTCTTCCCCCAGCCGGTCGAGCTCGCCCCAGAGCTCGTCCAGATCGAGCGTCAGCCCTTCACACCCCGGCACCACCTCGAGGCGCCCGCCTGCGGTGCCCTGCGCCCAGACGTAGCGCCCGTCCGGGCCGAGCTCGTAGATCTCCAGCATCCTCGTCGCCGGATCGAGCAGCCAGTACCAGCGCACGCCGAACGCCGCGTACTCGCGCAGCTTCTCGATGCGATCGCGGTGCACGTCGCGCGGCCGCGGCGAGACGACCTCGATCATCCCATCCGGCGGGCGCCGCATGGGCCCGCGTCGCGGCGGGGGCTTCTGTCCCGGCAGGAGCATGGAGAGGTCCGGCTTGCGCCCGTTGCCCTTGCGGACGAGGTACTTCAGCTCCGAGCCAGCCACGAAGGCGCCGCGAGCCGCCGCCCACGCGCCGAGCAGCCGGATCAGCCAGATCACGGCGGTCTCGTGGATCCAGTCCGCCACCTCTTCCTCCACGAGCACGCCGTCGACGAGCTCGCCCGGCTCGTCCTCGGGCAGGTCGAGCCACGCCTCGTCGCTGAGGCGGCCTGGGCTGTACTGAACGGCGGTGGCGGCAGCCATCACGGATTCCCATCGTAGCACGATCGCCTCCGGCACAGCGGCAACGGCGCTCGCCTCCCCCGCCCTCGCCTCCCCCGCCTCGCTCCCGTGCCTCCCCCTCCCCCGGCTCACCCCTGCGCCGGCGCGGCCCCCTCCGGCGGCGCCGCGGCCTCCGCCTTCTTCTTCTTACGCCGGCTCTCCATCCACGCCTTGCGCGCCTCGAGCCACTTCGCGAGGTCCTTCGCCAGCCACCCGCCCTTCTGCCGCCCCACGATCTCGCGCAGCAAGAGCGCGGCCTGCCCGTGGCCGATCCGCATGGCGAACAGGTCGTCCATCACGATCTTCGCCCACCGCGTCCGGCGCACCGAGTCCATGTGGTCCACGAACTGCTCGACCCGCAGCAGCACCTTCGTCCCGAGCCCCGTCTTGCCGGTCACCACGAGCGCCGCCGTCTTCTCCTTGTCCAGCGCCTCGAGCCTGCGGATCGCCCCCTCCATCAGGTTCGCGTGCTCGGCCCACTCCGCGCCGCCCTGCTCCTTGGCCGCGCGCACCGCCGCGAGCGCCTCGCGCAGATCGATCAGGCCGAAGTCCGAGTACGACAGGAAGAACGTCAGCACCTCGCGCCGCGCCGACGCGTTGCTCTGCATCCGCTGGATCGCCGTCCTCACCCGGTCCATCGAGAGCCACCGGTACACGAAGTCGAGGCCCGTCCCCTTGATGTTCTGCGAGCCCATCAGCCGCGCGTCGAAGCCCGGCGGCACCTCGCGCGTGATGAAGTCGATCACCTTGTCGCCCTTCGCGTCGGCGTTCCACAGGACCGCGATGCGCTCCAGGAACAGCTCGCGGAACGCCGCCCGGAACGCCTGGTTCGCGTCGGCGTCCGCGCCCCGCGACAGCGCCGCCTCCACCTCGGCCCGCGCCTTGTCGCGCCGCGCGAGCCGCCGCGCGAGCCGCGCCGCGTGGTGCACGATGTCCGGGCGGATGTCGTCCTCCCCCGCCGGCGGCGCGTGCGGCTCCAGCGCCTTCTTCACCGCCGCCTCGATCGCCTCGTGCTCGCCCTTCTTCCCCGCCACGTCGGGGCTCGCCACGATCGCCGCCGCCGCCGCCTCGTCGATCGCCGGCAGCGCCCGCAGCATCCGCGTGAGATCATCCTCGAACGCGCCCGGCCGCGCCGGGACGCCCACCTTCTTCATCTGCTCGTCGAAGCGCTCGAGCGCGCGCTCCTTGCCGCCCTCGCCCGTGATCGTCATGTCGCGCAGCCGCGCGTCGAGCCCCTCGGTGATGAACTGCATCATCCCGCCGAGGTTCGAGTTGATCAGCACCACGTGATCGACCCCGATGTCCTCGACAACGATCTGCGCGAACACGCGCGACCGCGCGACCCGGTCCGCCCGGTTGTTCACCACCATCACCGACGCCTTGCCCGGCGTCGCGTCGATGTCGTGTTTGTCGAACGCGAGCCGCGTCCAGTTCGACATGAACCCGGCGCGCTCGTTCGCGCTCATCCCGTTCGAGAACGTCAGCTTCCTGCCCCGGTAGCTCACCGTCGGGTACGTCTTCAGCACCCCGAGGTCGAGGATCACGTGGTCGGCGATCTCGACCAGCGCGAACTCGCGATCCACCCCGAAGTGCTCCGCCAGCGCCAGCACCAGCGCCACGTTGCGCGGGTGCTCCTGGTACGGCAGCCGGTCGAGCAGGTCGACCGGGAGCAGATCCGCGTCGATCGGCGGGATCGCGACGAGGTTCGTCCCCCGCCGCTGCGCCGCGTCCTTGAGCAGCGGGAGCATCTGCTCCTCCGTCGTGAACGACAGGCCGTCCGTCGGCATGAAGCGCGCGATGACGCGCGCGACGTCCTCGCCCCCGGGGCCCTGGATGTCCTCGTGATCCGGGTAGGCGTTCGTCAGCGTCGTGATCTCGTCGCGCATCCACTCCGAGCAGAGCGTGTCGACGAAGAGCGGCTGGAGCGCCATGCACTCCCACAGGAACACCTGCGCGCGGAGGTTCCTCCCGGCGGTCAGGATGTTCCGCTGCTCCCAGATCGTCGCCTTGTCGTACGGGCGGTAGATGAAGATCTCCTGCGCCGGCAGGTCGCGCATCGCGTGGATGAACATCGCCTCGCAGCCGGTCGTCTTCACGACGACGTCGTACCGGAGCGCGTGGAAGAGCGCGGCCTTGAGCCGCTCGGAGCCGCTCTTGCCCCGCGTGCCCCAGCCGCCGATCGTGAGCGGGATGCCCCGCCGCGCGCGCTCGATCTGCGTCATGATCCACGCGGCCCGCAGGATCATGTACGCGAGCACGATCCACGCGACCCACGCGAGCTGCGTCGGGACGTTGCCCGCCGGCGACACGAGGTACGAGAAGAAGCCGTCGATCCAGACCGGCAACGACGGGGACGTGAGCCACGAGTCCCGGCCCATCTGCCAGATCGACGGCAGCGCGACCGCGAGGTACTTGCTCGGCAGGTGCGGCTCGATGGCGTAGGGGCGGCCGTCGACCTCGCCGCCCGTGTCGCCGAGCGCGACCGAGAAGCCGAGCTCGCCGACGAGCTGCGAGAAGCGCTTCTGCTCGGCGGGCTCCTGCGCGACGAGCGCGCGCATGCGGGCCTGCGCGTACCGGTCGTAGCGCAGCGTGATCAGGGCGCGGGCGCGCAGGCGGCGCGACAGCTTGGCCGGCGCGCGCACCGTGATCGCGCCGCGCGCCGTGATCAGGCGGAGCTCGCGCTGGACGAGGCCGGCCGCGGCGAGCAGGTCGTCGATGCGCGGGACGAACGACCCCCAGCCGCCGACCGGCGGGTAGACGTGGCGCTCGCCGGGGACGCGCGTCGGCGTGACCTCGGCCATGCCGACGGGCGGCGCCACGATCTCGCCCGCGAACTGGCGGCCGGCCGTGTGGATCCAGCCCTTGCGCTTGTCGGGCATCGGCGTGCGCATCTCGTGCACGAGGCGCCAGAGGCGGAAGCCGCGCGGCTCGCCCCGCGTGAGCAGGTACCGGCCCGGCCCCCGGCGCCGGAGCGAGTAGGTCATGTCGCCGCGCGCCGCGACCGCGAGCGCGCGCTCGATGTCGCGGGGCTCGGCGTCGCGCGGGAGCTCGACCGGCGCGCTCTCGCCCTCGAGCAGCTCCGAGGCCGCGGCGACGATCGTCTGGCGGATGGACTCGGCCACGGGGCGGCTCTCGACCTCGAGCAGCCGGAGCGCCGCGGCCGCCTCCTCGCACAGGTCCGGCGCGATCGCCGGGCGGCTCGCGAACTCGGTGAGCAGGTCGACGAACGTCGCGGCCGGCAGCGGGGCGTACGGCCCGGCGCAGAGGGTGCGGACCGCCTCGAGGGCCGCGCGGGACGCGAGCGGCGGGCCAGGGTTCGAGAGGGCCGCGCGCACGGCGCGCTCGGCGAACGGCGCGGCCTCCGCGTGGTCCGTCGCGTGGCGGGCGAGCTCCCGCATGGCGTAGCCGCGGACGCGCGGCGACCCGTCGCCCTCGGCGATCTCGCGCAGCGCCGTGAGGGCGCCCTCGCCGCCGAGCGCGACGAGCTGGCGCACGAGCTCCTGCCGGACGTGCTCGCTCGGGTCGTCGCGGGCGAGCAGCGCGATCGAGAGCGGGTCGGCGCCCGCGGGCGCGGCCGCGGGCTGGGCGCGCGCCGCGCCGCCGGCGGGCTCGGCGCTGAGCCGCGGGGCCGAGTCGGGCGCGTGCTCCTCCGCCGGCGGCGGCTCGGCGTGCCCGGGCCGCTCGGCGCGCGCGGCGCCCGCGCCCGCGATCGGGACCACCGGCGCGGCGGGGCGGGCCGCGGCGCCGAGGAGGCGCAGGGCGTTGCGCCGGAGGATAGGGCCGTCCTTGTCGTCGGGGTTGCGCGTGCGGATGCGGTCGGCGAGCAGCGAGAACGCCTCGTCCGGGAAGAGCAGGACGCCGATCTCGAGGGCGGCGATCTGCACCCAGCGGGACGCGCCCACGCCGCGCGACCACGCGAGCGCGGCGCGCGCCGCGTCGAGGCCGAGGTGGCCGAGCCGCTCGCGCGCCGGGATGCGGTGCAGGAGGGCGACGGCGGCGAGCAGGGCGGCGCGGCGGACGGGCGCGGGGCGGCTCGGCTCGGCGTGCGCCATGGCGAGCCGGAGGACGCCGCCGTCGCGGGCGACGTGCAGGGCGTCGATCGGGTCGTCGAGGCGCCGGGCGAGGTCGGTGAGCGCGTGGTAGGCGATCTCGATCTCGTCGAGGCGGTCGGCGATCGCGGTGGCGAAGCGCTCCTGGGCCGCCTCGAGGTCGAGGTTGCGCCCGAGCGCGGACATGTCGCCGGCCTGCTCGAGGCGCGCCGCGAGCCAGCCGAAGAGGGGCGGGCCGCCGGCCTTCTTGCCGCGCTCCCGCGCCCAGATGCGGAGCTGCCGGGCGAGGAGCTCGCGCCGCTCGGCCGGGGTGGCGGCCGACTGGTAGGCGATCACGAGCGCGGACTCGGCGCCGCGCAGCCGATCGACCTCGGCGACCGCGCCGTCGGCGCACCGCGCGAGCGCGGCGAGCAGCGCGGGCCTCGGGTGCTCCTCGTCGCCCAGGTCGGCCATGACGCGCGCGATGACCGCGTCGAGCGCGCGCGGCCTGAGGCGCGCCTCGATCGGCGGGAGGCTGTCCTCGATCTCCTCGGCGAGGGGCCGCGGCGCGGCGGTCCAGCCGTCGGCCAGCGACGGCAGCGACGGGCGCGCGCTCACGGCGCCCCCCCGCGCGCGGGATCGTCGGGTGAGGAACGGCGTTGCGGCGGGAAGCGAAGGGCACCGTACGGCGAGACCATCGGCGGACGAGCAGCGTACACCGGGACACCGGCGCGCGCGTGGATCGCGCCGGCGGCGCGCGCCGGCTCCGGGCGCCCGCTCGGCTTGCCCGCTCGGTCTGGCCGCTCGGTGCGCCGTCCAAGACCGCGGCGCGAGACGCCTCGCCCGGACCATCGAGAGCACATTTGTACCCCGGGCAACAATGTAGGGGACCTGTTACCCTTGCGGCCTATGTCCTCAGTCACACGACGAAGACGGTTGGCCGGGGTGGCTGCCGGCGGCGCCGTCGCGCTCTGCTGTATTGCGTGCCCGGGAACCCCCGAGCCGGCCGACGAAGCCGCCGGCGGCGGTGGCGCGGCCTCGTCGACCCAGGCCGCGAGTTCGTCGACCCAGGCCGCGAGCTCGTCGACCCAGGCCGCGAGCTCGTCCGGCGCGGGCAGCGGCGGCGCCGGCCCGGGCAGCAGCTGCGCCGATCCCCTCCCGCTGGAGCTCGGCCAGGTGACCGAAGGCCGCCTCGCCGTCGAGGGGCAGCAGGACCATTACCGCTTTCACGGGCGCAAGGGTCAGGTCCTCCAGGTCGACATCGACGCCATGAGCTTCGCGGCGGTTCCGTTCAACCCTCGGTACATCGACTCGGTCGTGACGCTGTTCCACGGAGACGGCTCCCAGCTGGCGCAGAACAACAACGACATTACCGATGAGCTCGCCTCCGACAGTCGCCTTCACACCATCCTCCCCGCAGACGGCGAGTATTGCCTCCGCGTCGCCGACTGCTCCACGCTCATCGAGCGCCCGAACGACAACTGCGCGACCGGAGAGAAGCTCTTCACCCGGTACGAGGTCCGGGTCGACGAGCTTCACGACGAGCCGGGCGACAGCAACACGATCGATCTGGGGGACAACGATGGATCCAGCTCGGCCACGCCGGTGACCTACGTCCTCGAGGATGGATTTTACCGGATGTCGAACCTGTGGGGCACGTTCCAGGATCCGGAGGACGTCGACGTCTTCAGCGTCACCGTCCCCCTCGAGTTCGTCCCGCGGCGCGCGGACGCGCGTGCCGCGGCCTTTTTCTACGTCACGCCGAGCGGCCCGGAAGGCAATGGCTCGACGGCGCCGACGGGCAGGATCTCCCTCGTGGATCCGGGCGCGCCGGAGGTGAGCTTCGCCGAGATCGAGGGTGCGAACAGCACGCTGCTCTTCGTCCCGATCGAGCCCGGCAAGGAGTACTGGCTCGTGGTGAGGCGCGCGGGCGACACGGCTGGCGCGAACGACTTCTACTTTCTTCACCACGCTCTCGGCTGGGGCAACTCGCTCGAGGCGGAGCGAGGCTCCGGCGAGAACGATACCCTGGATATCGCCGCGCCGATCACGGTGGAGCCGTACAGCGAGCAATCGTCGGCCGCGCCGGGGGGCGTGGCCGGGATCGAGGGCGACCTCGTCTCGGCCCCCGAGGACGTCGACCATTTCGTCATGGATGTGCCCGCCGGCCTGCCGTGGGTGAGCGTCCGTTGTGATGCCCAGCATTACGGGTCCGGCCTCCGGGGCTTCCAGGTGTCGCTCCTGAACGAGGGGGGCGCCCCCCTCACGCCGCTCTCCGTCGGCCAGGAGGAGGCGCATGAGCCGACACGTATCCGAAGGTCCCACACCGTCGGCGCCCGCCGGATCGTCCTCAAGGTGGAGGCCGCGTCGCAGGATGTCGGCGTGGCAAGCTCCTTTTATCGCTGCAACGTTTATTTTTATCCCCGCGCTGCGTCCTGAATTCGTCCGTCCTGAAGATACCTGGGCCTGCCCTGACGTCCCCTGGCGTGCGCCCTGACAACTCTCTCGGGGCTGCTATTCTGCGGCGCATGAAGGTGGCCATGGAGGGAAAACTCTTGTCGGGGATCGGCGCAGGAGGAGCCATCGCGCTCCTCCTCGCTGCGTGCGCGAGCGGCGGCCCGTCGCTCCCCGGCCTTGGCGGCGACGGTTATGGTGGGGGCGCGGACGCCGCCACGTCGAGCCAGGCCACGAGCTCGTCGGCCGAGACGAGCTCGTCGAGCACGAGCGGCGGCTCCACGCCGGAACGCAGCTGCGCCAACGCGCTACGTCTCCCGCTCGATGCGCTCGGTGCTCGAACGAAGGGAGCGACTCTCGAGCTGAATGGGGAGGAGGACTACTACCTTTTCCGCGGCCGCAAGGGCCAGGCAGTCTACCTCGACATCAACACCGTGGGCTCCGGCGGCCGCCGGGACGAGCACATCGACACCGTCATGACGCTGTTCTCCGCGGACGGCACCCAGATCGCGGAGAACAACGACAGCATCGAGTTCTTCGATCTCGAGAGCACCCTGTTCACGATCCTGCCCGAGACCGGCGAATATTGCATCCGCATCGCCGATTGCTTCGCCTTCTACGAGCGTCCCGAGAATCACTGCAGCGGGCTGCCAGGCAGGAGCGTCACCGGGTATGACCTCACGCTCGTCGCGCTCGTCGACGGACCCGGCGACCACGAGACCCGCGACCACGAGAGCAGCGACGAGTCCAGCTCGGCCACGCCGATCGGGTACCTCAAGGCCGACGAAAAATACTCGCTCTCCGCCATCTGGGGCACGTTCCGCGACCCGGAGGACGTCGACGTCTTCAGCTTCACGGTCCCCGAAGATTTCGAGAAAGACATCCCGGGGACCCGGATGAGCGCGGATTTCTACATCATGCCGAGCGGTCCGCAGGGCAGCGGCTCGACGGCGCCGACGGGCAAGGTCTCCATCGTCGATCCGGACGCGCCGGACGTGCCGCTCGCCGAGGTCGACGCCGCGAGCAGCACGCACCTCGCGGCCCCGATCGAGCTCGGGAAGAAATACTGGCTCTTCGTCAGGCGCGAGAGCGGGGCTGTCGGCGAGAACGATTTCTACATGATCACCCATTACGCCAGCGCGGGCCCGCTGCTCGAGCTGGAGCAAGGCGCCGGGGAGAACAACACCGTCGGCACCGCGCAGCCGCTCGCGCTGGGCTCGGTCTCGCCGGAGTCGCCCATCCGCAACATCGCTCGCGTCGAGGGGGACCTCGTCGGCCCCCCCGAGGAGGTCGACATCTTCCGCGTGGACGTGCCCCCCGGCATGGGGTGGGTGAGCGCGATGTGCGAGGTCCGGCACCTGGGCTCCGGCCTCCGCGGCTTCGAGATGTCGCTCCTCACGGAGGGCGGCGGCCTGCTCGCGCCCCTGGCCACCAGCATGGAGGAGCCGCACGAGCCGACGCGGATCCGGGAGACGCAGCTCCAGGGCGCCCGCAGCGTCCTCCTCAAGGTGCAGGCCGAATCGCAGGACCCCGCCGTGAAGAGCTCCTATTACCACTGCTCGGTCAATTTCTATCAGTAACCCGCCGGGCGCCGTCAGGGCGTGCCTTCCGCGAACGTGTCGCAGTTCTCGACGCGCCCGCCCTGCATCCCGCGCTTGAACCACGCGACCCGCTGCGCGGACGAGCCGTGCGTCCACGTCTCCGGGTTCACCCTGCCGGTGGCGCTCTTCTGGAGCCGGTCGTCGCCGATGGCGGACGCGGCCTGGAGGGCCTCCTCGGCGTCGCCCGTCTCGAGCAGGTCGCGCTTCGCCGTCGAGTGGGCCCACACGCCCGCGAGGCAGTCCGCCTGGAGCTCCATGCGCACGGAGAGCGCGTTCCGGTCGCCGGGGCTCGCCTGCTGCTGCTGGCGCACGCGCCGCTCGATCCCGAGCACGTTCTGCACGTGGTGGCCGATCTCGTGGGCGAGCACGTACGCCTGGGCGAAGTCGCCCGGCGCGCCGAAGCGGGCCTTGAGCTCGCGGTAGAAGCCGAGGTCGATGTACGCCTTCTGGTCTGCCGGGCAGTAGAAGGGGCCCATGGCCGACTCGCCGAAGCCGCAGCCCGAGCGCACGGAGTCGGTGAACAGCACGAGCTTCGCGTCCGGGTACGTCTGCCCCATGCGGCGGAACTCCTGCGTCCACACCCCCTGGATGTCCTCGATGAGGAAGTGCATGAAGTCGACGAGCCGCTCCTCCTCGGGCGAGCTCGCGCGCTCCGCCTGGGCTCCCGGCAGCGAGACGCCTTGACCGGCGCCCACCTGGCTGAGGAAGTCCTTCCCGAACACGAGCGAGAGCGCGAGGAGGAGCAACGTCCCGCCGACGCCCATCTTGGCGCCGCCGGAGATGCCGCGGCGATCTTCGACGTTCGAGCTGCGTGTGCCTGATGTCCAGCGCATAGCAGAGGGACGTATAGCGTAGAATGTGTATCAGGTGCTACCTGAGCTTTTGGTCGGGGCGCGGTGCATGGGGCCCGCGTCGGGCCTCGCGATCTCGGTCCTTTTGGGGTGGAGGGGGGTCGAGGAGCCGCGGGGAATGGCGCGGCTCCAGCGCGGGCGGCTCGGCGGTGGTGGCCGGGAAGACGGCGCGGACCGGGCTGTCGATCCTGGGATGAGGGTCGCGGCAGGGAGTCGGAGGTGGTGGTGTTGCGATCGCTCCGGCGCGCGGCGCGCGCCGCGCGGGCGCTGGGATAGCGGGCGAGGCCGAGCGCTGCGGCCGCCCTCGCTCCCTTGCGTCTTCCGGGGGCCCGGTGGGATCATGCGCGCCATGACAACCAGAGCTCATCTTGTCCCCATGATCGCGCTCGCGGCGCTGGCCCTCGCCGCGGGTTGCCAGGAGGCTCCGAGCGCGTCCGGCGGGTCCGCCGAAAAGCCGGCCGCGACGGGCTCGCCGGGGGCCGAGCAGGCCGCGGCGCTCAAGCCCGGCGACGCCGCGCCCGACATCACCTTCACGCTGCACGACGGCAAGGAGGTGAAGCTATCGAGCCTGAAGGGCAAGCAGGTGCTCGTCTACTTCTATCCCAAGGACGATACGCCGGGCTGTACGATCCAGGCGAAGGGGCTGCGCGACGGGTGGGCGGATCTCCAGGCTGCCGGGGTCGAGGCCTACGGGGTGTCGAGGCAGGACGCGCAGAGTCATCAGGCATTCATCGAGAAATACGAGCTTCCGTTTCCGCTGGTCGTGGACCAGGACGGGGCGGTCGCGAGGGCGTTCCGCGTGCCGCTGCGCAGCGATCTCGCAGCGCGGCAGTCGTTCCTCATCGGGAAGGATGGGACGATCAAGCAGGTGTGGCTGGAGGTGGATCCCAAGGAGCATGCGGCGGCGATCCTGGCGGCCGCGAAGAGCTGAGGAGAACGCGGGTGGATGGGTGATGGATCGCCGCATCGAGCGGCGACCGGGCGCCGTCTCCACGGATCCATCTTTTCGTCTCACGTCTTTCGTCTCACGTCTTTCGTCTCACGTCTTTCGTCTCACGTCTTTCGTCTCACGTCTTTCGTCTCTCGTGCTCGTCTCTCGTGATCGTGATCGTGATCGTGATCGTGATCGTGATCGTGCACGAGTATCATCAGCAATCCGGAGGGTCTGCCAGCGCATCTCGCGGGCATTATCTACTCGGATGCTGGCGCACGTAGACGCGCAAGAAAAATATCGATCACGATCACGATCACGATCACGAGAGACGAGCACGAGAGACGAAAGACGAAAGACGGGAGACGGGAGACGAAAGACGGGAGACGAAAGACGGAAGCCGCGGAACGGGAGGCGAGAGGCGGAAGCCGCGGAACGGGAGGCGGAAGCCGCGGAACGGGAGGCGGAAGCCGCGGAACGGGAGGCGGGAGGCGGAAGCCGCGGAACGGGAGGCGGAAGCCGCGGAACGGGAGGCCGGGAGGGCGAAGAGGAGCCCTCCCCTCGCCTCACGGAGAGACGTTCGTCGTGTACGACGCGTTGCGCAGGAGCTTCCGCTGACCGAGCGGAGTCGCAAACCCGTTCTGCGGATAGAACGTCGACGAGACGCCCCCGCAGCTCGGATCACTCCCCGCCCACCGCTCCGGACAATGCGCCATGATGTAATCGTAATCCGGGTTGCTGCCGCCGGGCCCCCGCCAGCGCGTGTGCTTGACGCACGCCGCCCCGTCCACCGTCCACTCCGCCTCGAGGCTCATGCCCGTCCCCTCGGTCTTGCTCTGGATGTCAAGCGCATCCCAGAGGTCGATCGCCGTCCCGGTCTTCGTGTGCGCCACGCCGTCGCCGCAGTAATCCGCGCGCACCAGGCGAACGCACGCCCTGTGGAAGTAGGACAGATCCCTGCTCTCGCACCGGTTCCCCTTGCACTCCTCCCCGGGCTGCCAATCCCGGTACCCCCACTCCGCGCACTTCCCGATCGCCGCGCCCTGGCAGCCGAACGTGAAGCTGTCGCCGTCGTCCGAGTAGTCCCCGGTCGCCGGGTCCCAAACCCCCTTCACCGGGATCGCGTCGAGGCCCTCGCCGCAGATGTTCGCCCAGAGGCCTCCACCCCTGTCGTACTTCACCGTGTAATACGTGATCCCATTGCGCTCCGCGACGTTCGTGATGCGAAGGGCCACCGTCGTCAGGTCCTCCAACACCGCGTCGAGCTCCGCGCCGATGAAATCACCGCCGCTCACCAGGTGGCCGTCGCTCGCGCGCGTGCCCTGCAGGAGCGTCGCGCTCAGCGTGACGCCGTTGTAGCGGATCCCGTTGTAGCGGATGCCGTTCAGCTGGATGCCGTTCAGCTGGGTGCCGTTCAGCTGGGTGCCGTTCAGGTTGATGCTGTTCAGCCCCCTCAGGGCAGCCAGGCTCTCGCTGATCTCCACCTCGCCCTCGACGCCCTCGACACCCTCGAGCTCCGCGACGCACCCGACGGACAGCGAGACGAGCCCGATCGAAAGCCCCGACAGAACACCTCGTCCGAACATACATCGCCTCCCGGCGCTCAACGCCCAACGCACGACACACTACGCCCTGCGTCGACAGTCCTTCTCTGGCCATCAGGCTCCGAGTCGCGCGAGAGGAACACCGCCCGGCGACGACGTCCGGAGACGCCGCGCCGCCGCGGGAATCGTCACAGGTCACGGCGGCGGAAAGGAGGCACAGATTCGAAGCCCGATCACCGGATCAAGAGAGGTGCCGTCGATAACGGTCCGATTGTCGCTGCGGACCGTGGTTTGATCATAAATGTAAGCGCCTCCTCGCAAAAGAACTTTGTCGACCTCGATCGACGAAATCGCCCACTCGAGGACGTTCCCCGCCATGTCGTCGACCCCGAAGGGACTACGTGAGGCAGGGTGCGAGCCCACCTCATCCGGACCCATGGTGGAGCTCTCTTTCCCATACGTCTCATCGAAGTTGGCGTCGTCGGGGGACAGCCGGTTCCCGTGCGGGAAGATGCGGCCATCGGCGCCGCGCGCGGCGCGCTCCCACTCCAGATCCGTGCAGAGCCGTGCCCCGCGGACACGACCCGTCGCGTCAAGCCAGGCAGCGTACTCGGCGGCCTGCGCGAAAGAGACGCCGGAGACCGGGAAACGAAGCCAGTCCTGGCGCGCCCGCGACGGACGCGCGGCGTAGACGATCGGCTCGCCAGCCCGCGCGGTGTAGGACTGCACCCTGGGCTGGAGCGTCAACTGCCAGACTCCGCCGGGGAGCATACGAAGGAGGAGCGCGCCCTCCATCGCGCCTTTGCCCACCTGGATCGAAGGGCGGGCGCGCGACGTCTCCGGGAGCGCCGCGAGGTAGTCGAGCCACTCCGCGAACGTCGTCTCGTGCCGCGCGATGAGGTAGGCGCCGGTGCTGGTCTCGTGCATCGGGACCGTCGAGAGGAAGGCCCGCCGGATCATGTCGTCGTCGGCGGCGCCGAACAGGAAGCGACCCGGCGGGACGTAGATGAACCCGGGGGGGACGTCGTGGGCGCGCGGGAGCGGGATGGAGAGGCGCTGGGGGACGCCGCGGCGGACCAGGAACGGATAACGGACGATGGCGTGATTCCGCGCCTCGCAGGTGAGGAGGTAGGAGCCCTGCTCGAGCGCGAGGCGCGCGAGCGGCGTCGAGCGGAGGACCCGCTTGTCCCCGAGCTCCCGGCGCCCCTCCGCGTCCTCCGTGTACCGCTCCAGGGTGAGCTCCGCGCCGGGAGGGTCGGTCTCGATGAGCACCTCGGCGGGCGCGCTCCACCGCCGCCGGCGCTCCCCGCCGGGATCGTACGTCGTCATGCGCTGGAGCAGCTCGTCGCGCAGCGAGGCGTAGCCGTCCCGGTCCGCGGCGAGCGCGCGCTCGTAAAGGACGTCGCCGAGCCGCTCGCGCACGTCGTGCCGCGCGCCGTCGAGCGTGAGCGCCGCCTCGAGCCGCTGGCTCGCCCGGAGCGCGTGCCGCTCCGCCTCCGCGGCGCGGGCGCGCGCGCGCTGCCAGAGCGCCTCGCCCTCGTCGCGCTGCCGCCGCGCGAACGCCGCGAACGCCTGCTCCCGGAGCGCGTCGGCCAGGGCGCCCGCGCGCCTCGCCTCGGCGTAGGCCGCGGCCGCCTCCCCCGCCTGCGCGTCCGCCCGCGCGGCGAGCTCGCGCGCGGCGCGGAGCTCCAGCGCGGCGAGCTCGCGCGCGGCGCGGAGCTCCAGCGCGCCGTAGAGCAGCGCGCCGGCCAGCGGGACGCCCACCGCGAGCGCCCAGCGCGTCGCGCGCAGCCGGAGCACCGCCCGCCGCGACGCCCGCAGGAACGCCGCCTCGCGCGGCGGCAGGTCGTGCGGCTCGAGGCCCTTCGCCTCGCGCACCTGGCGCGCGCTCCAGAGCGCGTCGCGGCTCCGGCCGAGCCGCTCCCACTCGGCGGCGGAGGCCTCGAGGCGCTGGCGCGCCGCGCGCTCGTGGCGCTGCTCCTCGATCCAGCGGCGCAGCGTGCCCCAGCCGTGGATCAGCGCCTCGTGGGCGATCTCGTAGACCGTGCCCTGCTCGCCCTCGCGCGCGAACAGGAGGCGGCCCTGCACGAGCGCCTCGAGCGCCGCGCGCGCGGCGTCGTCGCCGGCGAGCTCGGCCTCGGCGCGCCGCGCCCGGGTGTTCTGCGGGGTGATGAGCGCGCTGAGCAGCCGCCGGGCCGCCGCGTGCACGGCGGGCGGCATGCGGGCGAGCACGCGGTCGGCGTGGCGGGCGAGCGCGCCCTCCACGCCGCCGATCTGCGCGAGATCGGCGCTGCTGAGCGGCGCGTCGGGCGCGGCGCGGGCGTCCCACAGCTCGGCGAGCGCGAACTGGAGCAGCGGCAGGCCGCCCTCGGCGCGCGCGGTCGACGCGACCAGCGCGTCGACCACCGCGTCGGACTCGAACGCGACGCCCTTCGCGCGCGCCGGGCCGACGATGGCCTCGCGGAGCTTCTCGGCCGACATCGGGCGGAGCAGGTAGAGCGCGCGCTCGATCTCGTCGCCGAGGCCGGAGGCGCCGGCGACGCGGGCGAGGAAGTCGCCGCGCACCGTGGCGAGCAGGCGCAGCGAGGGCGAGCGCGCCGCGAAGGCGCCGAGGACCTCGCCGACGAGCGCCGCCTCGGCCGGGCTGCTCAGGGTCGCGAGCTCCTCCATCTGGTCGATGAACAGCACGAGGCCCCCGTGATCGCCGAGGCGCGCGCGCAGGTCGCGCGCGATCGAGCCGGGCGAGGACCGCATCACCTCGAGGAGGCGCTCGGCGGGGGCGCCGAGCGCGGGCTCGAGCGCGGCGGCGAGCGCGGCGAGAGGGTGCCGGCCGGGCACCATCATCGCCGCCTGGAAGGCGCGGCCGTCGCCGAGCGCGCCCTCCAGCACGAGCGACAGCACGCCGGCCCGGCAGAGCGAGGACTTGCCCGAGCCCGAGTCGCCGGCCACGACGATCATCGGCTCGGAGCGGAGCCGGTCGAGGATCGTCCCCGTCTCGGAGCTGCGCCCGTAGAACACCGCGCGGTGCTCGAGGTCGAAGGCGAGCAGCCCGCGGTACGGGTTGCCCTCGGGGGCGGCCTCGTCGCGCCGGCCGCGCGCGAGCAGCTGCTCCAGCGCGTCGCGGAGCTCGTCGCCCGAGGCGAAGCGGGCTCCAGGGTCGACCGCGAGGCACCGGTCGATGACCTCCGCGAGCTGGGGGTCGACGCCCGAGGCGACGACGGCGAGGGGCAGGGGCGTGGCGCTCGCGGCGACGCGCGCGAGCTCCTGCAGCGGCACGCCGTCGTGCGGCGGGGCGCCCGCGCAGAGCTCGAAGAGCAGCGCGCCGAGCGAGTACACGTCGGAGCGGCGCGTGGCCAGCTCGCCGCGCCACAGCTCGGGCGCGAGGTAGTGGGGCGTGCCGCCGCCGACGCTCGTCCGCGCGTCGAGCAGCGCCGCCGCCATCTCGGCCGCGGCGTCGATCTCGGCGCCGAGCGGCTCGGGCCGCGCCGCCGGATCGAGCAGCTTGGCGAGCCCGAAATCGAGCAGCTTCGCCTCGCCCTCGTCCGTGAGCACCGCGTTGGCCGGCTTGATGTCGAGGTGCAGCACGCCCCGCCGGTGGGCCGCGGCGAGGCCGCGCGCGAGCCCCGCGCCGAGCTCGAGCACCCGCTGCCAGGGCATCGGCACGTCGACGCGGTCGAGGCTCTCGCCGCGCAGGAACTCCGAGACGATGAACAGCTGACCGCGGAGCTCGCCCACGCGGTAGATGCTGACGACGTTCGGGTGCTGGATGCGCGCGGCCGCGCGCGCCTCGGCGAGCAGCCGCGCGCGCAAGGCCGCGTCCACCTCCTGCGCCCGGATGAACTTCACCGCGACCATGCGGTCGAGCAGCGTGTCGTGCGCGAGGTAGACGTCGCCCATGCCGCCGCTGCCGAGCGGCTTGATGAGCCGGTACTCGTCGATGCGGCCCGGCGGGGTGAGGCTCGACGGCGGCGCGAGGCTCGACGGCGGGGCGAGGCTCAACGGCGGGGTGAGGCTCACCGGCGGGGTGAGGCTCGACGGCGGGGTGAGGCTCGACGGCGGGGTGAGGCTCACCGGCGGGGTGAGGCTCACCGGCGGGGTGAGGCTCGACGGCGGCGCGAGGCTCGATGGCGCTGTGCCGTCGGCCGACCGCGGCTGCGTCTCCGCGTCGCCGCGGCGCGGGGCGGGCTGCGAGAAGGTCGGGGTTGTCTTCTCTTTCACGGGAGCGCGCCTCCCCCGGCACCCTCAGCGACGACCGGGTGATCCTCTGTCCATCCGCTCCTCAGCGGGGTCGGTCCTGGGCCCTGCTCCCCGGATCGCGCCGGTGGAAGAACGCGATCACCTCCGCGAGCTCGTCGCGCGCGGCCACGAGCAGCACCGTCGCGCCGCCCGCGACGATCGACGAGCCGCGCGGCCCCTCGATGCGGCCGTCGGCCCGGTACAGCCCGGCGAAGACGCACGACGCGGGGAAGCCGGCGCTGCCGGCGATGACGCTCACGGAGCGGCCCGCGACCGCCGAGTCGGCCGGGATGTCGATCTCGAACGCGACCGACTCGCCGGCGCCGAGCACCATCGCGTGCCGGACCCCCGGGTGCTCGATGGCGGTCGCCATCGCGCCGATGAAGACGTCGATCTCCGAGAGGATCCGGTGGACGCCCGCGCGGACGTAGACGCCGCGGTAGTCGGGGTCGCGCATGCGCACCATGACGCGCTTGGCGCCCGCGGCCTGGGCGAGCAGCGCGACGGCGAGGTTGTCGGCGTCGCGCCGGAGCATGGCCACGACGACGTCGGCGCGCGCGACCTCCGCCTCCTTGAGGAGCCCGGCGTCGGTCGCGTCCCCCACGAGCGAGACGAGGCCGTGGCGCTCGAAGGCGCTGTTCGCGATCGACTCGTCGCGATCGACGATGGTCACGTCGTGGCCCATCTTCGCGAGGTGGACGGCGACGCTCAGCCCTGCGCGCCCGGCGCCCGCGATCAGCACGCGCATGTCAGCTGCCTCCTCCGTGATCGTGCGTGGTCGGGAGCTCCACCATGGCCCGGTCGAGCTCGTTCGCGTGGGCGTTCGCGGTGTCGGCGGCGATGAGCCCCCGCCTGGCCGCGTCGAGCACCGCCGCCTTCTGCGCCGTGAGCAGGGCGAGGTCGGTGAGGTGGTCCCGGACGGCCTCGCCCTGGGGCGTCTGGAGCGCGGCCTCCGCCCCGATCACCCGGCGCTGGAACGCGGCGCGGCGCTCGGCGTGCTCCTTGCGGGACACGAGGCCCGCCGCGAGCAGCTCGTCGAGCTCGGCCTGGCCGCGCCGCGCGGCGATGAGCGTGGCCTTGGCCGCGTCGAGCACGCTGTCGGACGTCGTCATCGCGACCCGCAGGAACCTGAGGATCCGCGCGAAGGGCAGCGCCTGCGCCGCGAGCGTGACGAACGTCACGCCGAAGACGATCGTGACCAGGCGGTCCCGGTAGGGCATGTCGCTCGGCAGGCTGAGGACGGCCGCCATCGAGAGCGCGCCCTTGATGTTGCCGAGCAGCATCACGTGCTGCCAGCGGAGCGGCACGACCTCGCCCGTGAGGGCCCGCAGCACGCCGAAGCAGCCGTAGACGGCGACCGCCCTGCCCGCGTGCAGCGCGATGAGGGCGAGGCCGATGGAGGCCGCCTCGCGGAGGAGCATCTCCGCCTGGATCTGCATGCCGACGAGCAGGAAGAGGAGCACGTTGAGGGCGAAGCCGCTCGTCTCCCAGAAGCCCTGGAGGGCGAGCACGCGCGAGGGCTCGAGGAGGCGGCGCGCGGCCTTGCCGACGATCACGCCGAGGACCACGACCGCGATGACGGGCGAGGCGTGGAGCCGCTCGGCGAGCAGGGCCGTGGCGAAGACGAGCACGATGGAGGCGAGGATGGCGGTCAGGTGATCCGGCGTGCGGCGGAGCAGGGCCGTCCCGACGGCGCCGAACGCCCCGCCGACGGCGGCGCCGCCGATCATGGCGACCACGAGCTCGCGGAGCGTCTCGTCGGCGTGGAAGGCGCCGCTCGAGACGACGCGCGAGGCGAGCACCACGAGGACGAGCGCCGTGCCGTCGTTGAAGAGGCTCTCGCCTTCCATGATCGCCGCGAGCCGGTGCGGGACGCGGACGCTCCGGAAGGCGAGCAGCACGCTCACGGTGTCGGTGATGGAGAGCAGCGCGCCGAGGAGGAGCGCCACCGCGAACGGCAGGGCGAGCACGAGGGTCGCCACCGCGGCGGTGCCGAGCAGCGAGATCATCACGCCCGGCACGGCGAGCGCGAGGATGGGCCGGCTCGCGCTGCGGAGGCTGTCGGCGTCGGCGAACAGGGCGCCCTCGAAGACGAGCACCGGGAGGAACGCGATGAGGATGACCTCCGGATCCATCGGGGTGTTCGGGAGCACGTCGACGACGACGAGCAAGAGCCCCACGATCACGAGCGCGACGTTGTACGGGATCCCCACGCGCTTCGCGCCGATCGCGACGGCGGAGCCGACGGCGAGGACGAGGAGCAGGCTCTCGAGCCGCTCTCTCATGGGGCGCCTCGCGGCGGCGTGCATGGCGCGCCTCGCGGCGGCGCGAGGACGACAGCAAGGGGCCCGCGCGGCGGGCGCGTCGCGATGAGCACGGGGTCCTCGAGAGAGCGCACCGTAGATCTGCGCTACATGATCGCCTCCGGAATCGCAAGACGCGTGAGGCGCGCGAGGCGCCGGCAGACGGCCGACCGGCGCGCGCGCGGGGCGCGCCTCTGCCCGCTCTGCCCTGGTGGAAGAGGGGAGTGGGGCCGCGCGAGCCCCATCGAGGCGAGTCAGGGAGGGAATCCCGACGATCTGCCCGTCTCCCCGCCCTCACGGAGAGCCTGGTTGAGCAAGAGCAGCGCTCCTGGGAGACGCCATGTCGCGAGGTGACATGGCGAGACCCGGGCGACTCAATGGTTGTCCTCGACGCCTGTTATTGCGCGAGCGGGCCGCCTGTCGCCGCGCGGCGCCTCGCCCCGGGGCGCTCCGGCGCGCCCGGCCGGCGCCTCAGCTCCACGTCTCCGAGCGCCGCGGGTTGCGGGTCTCGATGGCCTCCGCGTGCCCCCGGAGCCCGCGCGCGGCGGGAAGGTTGCCGTGCGACTCGAACACGTCGGCGAGGGCGAGCCCGAGGATGACGATCTGCTGCGGCTTCTCGAGCGCGCCCACGGCCGGGGCCATGGCCCCGAGCAGCTCGAACGCGCGCCGCCACGACTGCGCGGCGGCGTCCGGCATGTCGGCGTTGAGCGCCGCGTGCCCGGCGCAGCGGTGCATGTCCGCCGCGAACTCGCGGCTCCCGCGGCGGTCGGCGAGCTCCCCGGCGCGGGAGTACGCCTCCGCGGCGTCCTGGAACCGGCGGTGCTTGCTGTGGAGGCTGCCGAGCGAGGCGTAGGCCTCGGGGATGATCGCGAGCAGCCCGCGCCGCTCGGCCTCCTTCAGCGCGGCGACGAACACCCGGTGCCCCTCCTCGACCGTGCCCGCGGCGATCAGCGAGCGCGCGCGCTGCATGGCGACGTGGACGGCCTCCTCGCCGAGCCCGCGGCCCGAGAGCAGCCCCTCGGCCTGCTGCTGGAGCTGCGCCGCCTCGGCGTGCCTTCCGGCCTGGAAGCACCTGTCGGCCTCGTGGAGGAGGCGCCGCGCGGGCAGCAGGTCGGGGGCGCGCAGGGGCGAGCCGGGCGCGATGCGCGCCTCCAGGTCGGCGGGGAGCCGCCGCCCGCGGGCCGAGAGATCGGTGAGCAGCCGCTCGATGTCGGCGATGGCGGCGCTGTCGGCCTCCGGCCAGACGACGCGCGACGTGCCCTCGCCGACGCGCGCGAGGAGATCGCCGACGCTCGAGTGCACCGGGTCCACGACGACCCAGCGCACGGGCGAGAGCTCGGGGCGCTGCGCGAGGGAGAGCAGGTCGCGGGCGTAGGCGGGAGGGTCGTCGATGTGCTGCGGCGAGAGCACGAGGACGGCGCTCGCGTCCGGGCCGCAGGCGGCGAGGTGGTCGGAGAGCACGGCCGCGAACGCGCTCAGCGGCTCGCCCGGAGGGCCGGCCAGGGGGGTCTGCCCGGGGGGGTCCGCGGCCCCCGGCGGCGCGCCGAGCTCGCGCGCGAGCGAGCGCGCGCGGGCGGCCCAGCCCCGGCTGGGCCCGTAGGTCGGGTCGGCCAGCACCCACACCGGCCGGGGCGACGGGCCTGCTTCGCCGAGGGCCCGCAGCAGCGCGAGGGTGTGCCCGTGGACGTGCGCCGGGATGATGACGTGCAGCAGGCGGGCCCGCTCACCGGTGAAGATGGCGCTGAGCGCGCTGGCGATGTCGTTGATCATGGGCGCTTTCCGGGTCGATTCTTGCTCCGATCGGCACGGGGGCCAAGCGAATGCGCCGCGCCGCTGCGCGGGGCGCCGCGCGGCCGCCCAGGCGGTGGGCGCCGCGCGTGCGCCGGCGGGCGAGCGGCCGTTGCGCGTCGCAGGACGCCACGGTCGAGGCGTTCTGTCTCACCAGCGCTCTGGGCCGGTGTGGGGCCCGGCCGCGGCGGGGGGCGCGCGGGCTCAGGGCCTCGATTGGCCCGCGGGTTGCTCTTCAGGATCCGCTCAAGCGAAGCGTTGTAAAGACCCTTGAAGAGCCGCCGGAAGCGCCCTGGAAGCGGACGAGCGCTGGGCGCAGGCGACGGTGGAGGAGATCGGACCGTGAAAACAGTGTATCTGTCGCTGCTCCTGACCACGATGGCGTTCGGCTGTGGGGGCAGCAAGCCCGAGCCGCAAGGCCCGGCCGAGAAGGCGGGCGAGGCCGTCGACGACGCGGCGAGCGACGTCAAGGACGAAACGAAGGACGCAGCGGAGTCGACGGGCGACGCCGCCGAGAAGGCCGGAGACAAGATCGAGGAGAAGACCGACTAGCAAGTCGTCTCCTGGTCGGACGGACGCGCCGGGGGCTCGTGGTGCCTGCTCGCGGACAGAGCGGCAGGCGAGCTCCCGGCGAGCCCCTGAAGGAAGAGAGCGAAGCCCGGCGGGAGCTCGGGCGGTTCGGGCCGAGAGGGAAAGCGGGCACGGGCAATCCCGGCGAGAGTCCGCTTTCCCCCTCGGCCCGAGCCGCCAAGGAGTCCCGCGACGCGCTTGCGCTCAGGTCTCCGCGGGCGGCGCGGTGATGCGAAGGACCCCGGGCCGTGCTGCGGAGGCGCGGCGAGCATGTCGAGGAGGATGGATCATGAAAGCTACGTCATTGCTTGAGAAGCAGCATCGGAAGGTGGAGTCGATCTTCAAGCAGCTGGAGAGCGGCCGATCGGAGCCGGGGCCCCTCCTGGCCGAGCTCGCCAACGAGCTCGTCGCGCACATGGCGATCGAGCAGGAGAGCTTCTATCCCGCGGTGCGGCAGATCAAGGAGGACCTGATCCTCGAGAGCTACGAGGAGCACGCGATCGCCGAGCTCGCGCTGAAGCGGCTGCTCTCGACCGATCCGGAGGACGTCTCGTTCAAGGCGCGCGTGACGACGCTGAAGGAGCTGATCAAGCACCACGTCGAGGAGGAGGAAGAGGAGCTCTTCCCGAAGGTGGAGGAGGCCGTCGAGGCGAAGCAGCTCGAGGAGCTGGGCAAGGCGCTGAAGGCGGAGTTCGAGCAGCGTCTGGCCGAGGGCTATGAGGCGCTCCTCCCGGCGGGCTACAAGAAGACGTCGGCGGACAAGGCGAGCCACGCGAAGCACGCGAACGGGGCCAACCCGGGCTGAGCTGCGCTGACCCGGGCTGGACCGCCGGCGGCGGAGGGGTCAGGGAGCGGGAATTCGAGCCACAGGGGCGCAGGGAGCACGGCGGAAGAGGACAAACGCGCTGTGCTCCCTGTGCCCCTGTGGCTTTCTTTTTCTCGGACGTGAGGGTATCCGGCGCGCGCCCGGGGAGCGTCGGCCGGGGTCGCGAGCGCGGGAGTTCATCGGTCGATCATGGAAGAAGTCATTGGCTGGGCCAGCTCCATCATCCTCGTCCTGACGGTCGCCAAGCAGGTCTACAAGCAGTGGAAGAGCAAGAGCAGCCAGGGCGTCTCCAAGTGGCTCTTCCTCGGCCAGATGGCCGCGTCGTCCGGGTTCGTCGTCTACAGCTGGATGGTCGAGAACTGGGTCTTCGTGGTCACGAACTCGCTCATGCTCGCGAACGGCCTCGCCGGCTACGCGCTGGTGCAGCTCCAGCGGCGGCGCGGGGCGGCGCAGCCGGAGGAGGAGCGGGAGAAGCCGCGGCGGAGCTTCAGGCTCCACGGCACGCTCGGGCGCAAGGGCGCGGCGCTGGGTCGAGCCCGCGCGGCGCGTCCCGTCGCCGCCGCGCGCAGGGCGCGGATGGGCGCGGGGCTGGGCGGGAAGCGGCGGGATCCGCGGGCGCTGGCCACGTAAGAGCGGGGGATCACTCGAGTTCCGCCTGTCAGGAGTCTTGGCAGGGTTCACGGCGAGAGAAGAGAGAATTAAACGCAAAGGCGCAAAGGCGCAAAATACAGAGATATAAAGATACAAATATAATTCTGGTTTGCGCCTTTGCGCCTTTGCGCCTTTGCGTTTAATTCTCTCGGGCTCCCTGGTCAGACTTGTGACGCTCGGAACTCGGCTCCTCCCACGTCACGGCTCCTGCCACGACGGCTCGACCGCCGGCCGCTCCCGCTCGATGCGGCCGCTCCCCTCCTCCAGCCGGTCGCGGAACGGCGTCGCCGCTGGCGGGAAGTCGCGGAGCCCGCGGCCTGCGGCGAGGTCCCAGCGGGCGAAGAGCAGCGCCGAGAGGCGCGGCGATGTCTGCGCCGGGCTCGGCACGTCGAACAGGAACGTCCCCTCCGCGCCGATCGAGGCGCGGTGTCCGCGCGAGAGCCAGCTCCAGAACGTGAGCCCCGCGGTGAACGCGTCGCGCAGGAACGCGGCGTCGCGGGTCTCGTTGACGGGCCGGTAGCTCGCGAGCCAGCCGAGCTGGATCCACGGCGACAGCCCGCGGCCCGGCAAGAGGTCGAGGTCGAGCGTCGCGTCGATGCGGTCGAGCGTCGAGGGCACCGGGCTCAGCCGCAGCGACGCGCCCGCCGAGACGAGCGCGTCGACGAACGGACGGTGCCGGAGCCGCGCGCCGAGCGAGGCCTGCGTCCGGTGCTCGGCCGCGTACGGCGTGAAGACGTCCTTGTCCGCGCCGGAGACGCCCCGCAGCGAGTCGTCCACCGCGAGCAGCGTGAAGGCCGCCCAGGGCGAGAGCGTGAGCTCGCCGAGCGGGATGGACCAGAACGCGCTCGCGCTCGCGCGGCCGCCCGCGGCGGTGCCCCCGTCCGTCGGCTGGACGACGAGGCGACCGCTCAGCGCGGCGCCGGGGAGCCAGCCGCTGGAGCTCAGGTCGAAGCGCGCCTCGGCGCCGAAGCTCTCCGGCCCGTCGCGCAGCCGCCCGAAGCCCGCGGCCGCGATCCAGGCGCGCTGCGGGGCGAGCTCGCGGTGCACGTCGACCCCGAGCTCGAGGAAGCGGAGCGGCAGGCGGAGATCCTCCTCGGTCAGCTCGCTGTCGACGAAGCGCAGGTACGCGCCGAGCGAGAGCGGGCCGGGGTCCGGGTCCTCGCCCACCGGGGGCGCGGGCTTCCGCACCTCGTCGGCCGGCGCGGACGGCGGCAGGGGCGGCGGCGCCGGCGCCGGCTCGCGCGGGCGAGGCGCGCCGCGCGCGACGGCGAGCTCCACGCGCAGCAGCGCCCTGCCCGCCGGCGAGGCGATGCGCAGCACGTGCGGCCCCTCGGGGAGGACGGCCACGCGGGCCTCGACCTCGTCGCCGAGCCAGAAGAACGGCTCGCGCGTGACGCCGAGGCGGCGCGCGGCGCGGTCCTCGGTGGCGTCGAGCGCGATCATCCCCTCCTGCACCACCGCGGCGCCGGCCGACCCGGGCGCGGCGCCGGCCGACCCGGGCGCGGCGTCGGCCGACCCGGGCGCGGCGCCGAGCGGCGCCACCGAGAAGCGCAGCACGCCGGAGCTCGCCGCGGAGACGACCTCCGGACGGCACGCCGGATCGCCGTCGTTCGCGGCGTCGGCGCGCCCGCGCGGCGAGGCCGCGCACTCGTAGGCGGCGCGGGCGCGGATGCGCACCACCGTCGGGCCGGCGAAGGCGAGCTCCAGGGGGCGGGCGGGGTCGATGTCCTGCCAGGTCGAGAGGACGCGGCCGGAGAAGGGCTGCGCGGCGCCGGCCGCGGTCGCGCGGATCCAGCCGAGGGCGCTCCGGTCCGCCGGGGGCCGCGCCTCGATGCGGTGGCTGCCCTTCGGCACCTGCACGACGCACCGGCCGGTCATGGGCGCGGCCGCGGCGGAGCACGCGACCGGCGCGCCGTCGAGCGCGACGTTGAACGCGCAGGGGGTCTCCTCGCGGTCGAGCGCGCGGCAGACGCCGTCGAGCACGATCGCGCCCGGCTCGGCGCGGTCGAGCCGGAACTCGGCGCGCGCGCCGTCGGTGATCAGCAGCGCCGGCTCCGGCGCGTCGACGAGCGCGCGGCGCACGCGCACGCGGAGCGGCAGGTCGCGCTCGGCCCGGGCGCGGATCTCGAGCGAGGCGGTGCCGGCCGTCGCGTCGGCGCGCGGCGGCGCGTCCCAGCCGGTCACCGGGGCGAGCCGCGCCAGCGCGGCCGGCGGACGCTGCGCCGGGCCCGCGAGCCCCGCCTCGCGGGCGGCCTCCTGCTCGGCGAGCTCGGCGAGCGCGAGGGCGCGCAAGGTGAGCCGCCGGTCGGGCGTCGCGGCCCCGGCGGCGACGTCGGTGGAGAGGTTCGCGGCGCGGGCGAGCGCCGCGGCGGAGCGGTGGGTGAGGCCGATCCGGGTGAAGGCGTCGGCGGCGATCCGCGCCTCTCCGGCCTGCTCGGCGAGCAGGCCGAGCAGCAGCGCGTCCGCGCCCGCGCTGCCGCCCGCGGGGCCGGCGAGCAGGGCGACGCCGCGCGCTGTGCCCGCGGGGCCGGCGAGCCGCACGGCGCCGCGGGCGGCGGCGAGCGGCGCGACGTCCGCGGGCAGCGGCAGCGGCGGCACGCGCGCGGGCAGGCCGAGCGGCACGGCGGGCGGGCTGCCCGGCGGCAGGGAGAACACGGTCACGGGCGGCGCGCCGGCGCTCGCGGCGCCGGGGAGCTGCCCGGCGCCCAGGGCGTCGTCGTCGGCGGCGCGGTCGAGCGCGGCGAGCGCCGGGAAGCCGAGGGCGTCGAGCGCGGCGGCCCGCTCGGCGTGGAGCGCCGCGCGGGCCGTGGGAGGAGCGGCGCGGAGGGCGCGCGTGGCGCTCCGGATCTGCTCGAGCGTGCCGTCGACGGGCGCGCTCGCGGGCGGGCGCGCCGGCGTGACGACGCGCGGCGGGGCGGGCGCGGTCGGGTGCAGGCGCACGGCGGCGCGGAGCAGCGTGGGGCCGGCGGTCTCGACCTGCAGCGCACCTGCGCCGGCGGGCACGGGGATCTCGATCGTCCCCGTCGCGCCCGCGCGCACCCACGCCTCGTGGACGAAGGCGCCGGCGCGCACGCGGAGGACGCGCCCGCCGCCGCCTGCGCTCGCCGCGTCGCGCGGCGCGCTGCCCGGCCCGCGGGGAGCGCCGGCAGCGCTCGCCGCGCCCGCCGGCGTGCCGGTGGTCTCGGGCGCGCCCGCCGGCGTGCCGGTGGCTTCTGGCGTCTTCGCCGCCGTGCCGGTGGCCTCCGGCGCGCCCGCCGCCGCGCTCGGGTCGGCGGGCGGCGCGACCACGACGCGCGCCACCGTGGCGCGCTCCGGGTCGGGCAACACGAAGGTCGCGGCGCCGTCGATCCAGGCCCATTGCGTGATCTCGCGCAGCGACGCGCAGGGCGCGCGGCCGCTGCGCGGGATGCGCGCGAGCACCGGCGGCGCGCCGGCGGGCCGCTCGAACATGCGCGCGCCGGGCGCCACGGCGACCACCGAGGTGAGCCCAGCGCCGCCGTGCACCGCGGCCGGCGTGCCGTCGATGAGCACCGACGACTCGGGGACCACCTCGCTCGAGGCGCTCCGGAGGAGCACCCGCGCGTGCGCGCCGGGCGGCGCCTCGACGGTGAGCGCTGCGCGCGGGGCGTCGAGGAGCGTCCAGCGCAGCCCGGACTCGGCGTCGATCTCGCAGAGCGCGCCCGCGGCCGCGCGCTCCGGTGCGGCGCCGGCTGCGGGCGGCGGGGGCGGCGGCGCGTCGCGGGGCGGCGCGATCGAGCTCCATACGGTTGCGCCTTCGGGAGGCTCGAGCGCGTCCCAGGGCGCCTCGCGCGCCCAGGCCATCCGCGCGAGGGGCGCCGCGCTCTCGACGTCGCCGTGGCCGAGCGCGTACCGCTCCGCGAGCGGCGCCCCCGCCGGCCGGCGGCCGTCGCGCGGCGGCGAGAGGGCCGCGCCGAGCGCCGAAACCGCCGCGGCGTCGTCCGGATGTGCGCCAGGGCCGCCCGGGGCTGCGGCTGCGCCGTGCGGGCCTGCGGCTGCGCCGCGGGCGGCTGCGCCGTGCGGGCCTGCGGCTGCGCCGTGCGGGCCTGCGGCTGCGCCGCCCGGGGCTGCGGCTGCGCCGTGCGGGCCTGCGGCTGCGCCGTGCGGGCCTGCGGCTGCGCCGCCCGGGGCTGCGGTCTCCGCCGGCGTCGACCAGGGCGCGCCCGCGGCGCCCGGATCGGCGTGCGCCGCCGCGAGCCGCGACAGGGCGGCGCGCTGGAGCGGCGCGGCGCTCGCTCCTGCGCCGCCCTGCGCCGCCGTGTAGGCCTGCGCGGCGCGCGCGAACGCCGCGCCGGGAGACGGCGCCCACCGCACCGCTTCCGAGAGGACGAGCGCCCGGATCGGGGGCGGCACGCCCGGCCGCGCCGCGAGGTCGAGCGCCGCCTTCGCCGCGTCGGGGGCGGCGGCCCGATCGGCGGCGGCGAGGAGGCGCGGCGCCTCGGCGAGCGCCTCCGCGCGACCGCCGGCGGGGGCGCGCTGCGCCGCGCGGTCGAGCAGCGCGGCGCGGTCGCGCTGCGGCGCCAGGAGCTCGGCCACGCCGGCGCGCTGCCGGAAGCCGCCGGCGGCGACGGCGAGCTCCCCCTCGACGACCTCGACGGTGGCCGCGCGCGCGTCGACGGGCAGCGGCACCCGGATCCACCGCGGCTCTCTCCAGCGCGCGGCGTCCGCGAGCCGCGGCCCGGTGCGGAAGGCGAGCTCCCGGACCACGGCGCCTCCGGCGCGGACCACGACGCGCGTCGCCCCGTACGCCCTCGGCCGGAGCGCGACGCGCAGCACGTCGGCGCCCGGCGCGCGGAGCTCGATCCGCGCGCCGGCCGCGAGCGAGCGCCAGGGCGTGGCGCGCTCGAGGGCCGGGAGGTCGGTGCGATCGTGGCCTCCGTGCACCTCGACGTGCCGCGCGACGAAGTACGGCTCGACGAGGGGCCGGAGGAGCAGCGACTCCTCGAGGTAACGCGCGGTGAGCCACGCGGCCGCGGCGGAGCCGAGGCTCGCGGCGGCCGGTGTGGACGATGTGGACGGCGCGGAGGGTACCGCCGCGGCCGCCGCGCCCGCCGCGCCCGCGGCGCCCGGCGGCGACAGCGCCGCCCGCGCGGCGTCGACCCAGCGGAGCAGCGCGCCGGCCTCGCCCGGCGCCGTGGCGGGCGCGGGCGCGCGGCCGGCGAGCCAGGCGGCGACGTCCTCGTCGAGGCGGTACCACGCGAGCGGCCAGCTCTCCCGCGCGGCGACCCGCACGGCGACCTCCGTGGTCGGCGCGCCCCGCGGCACGGCCGCGCGCACGGCGGCGAAGCGCGCGCTCGACCAGGCCGGCACGGCGAAGTCGCGGGCGCCCGCTTGGAGGGGCGGCAGCGGCATCCAGGTGATCACGTCGGGCGTGTCCCCGACGCCCGACCCGAGGCCGATGCCCGCGATCGCGCCGCGCACTTCCAGCCGGTCGCCCGGCTCCACCGGCACGAGCAGCAGCTCCTCCGGGCCGAGCGCGACGGCCTCCGTCGGGTCGACCGCGGCGGGCGGGCGCGGCGCCGCGGGCGCAGCGGAGGCGCCCGGCGCGGGTCCGCTGCGCCACGCGACGACCCGCGCGCTGTCGGGCGCGACCCAGGCGAGCGGCTCCGCGGCGGCGGCCTCCCGCCCTCCCGGGGCGACCCCGAGCGCGATCGCCAGCGCCGCGCCGAGCAGCGCGCGGCGGGCAGCGGGCGCGAAGGCGTCGAGATCCACCGCGATTATCCTTGCCCCATGCCGACCGTGCGCCCCGCGCGCCGTGGGTTCTCCGGCTATCCGATTTCCGGTCGCGAGCGCAAGCGGCGCGGTCGGCGCGGGAGGTGCGACGGCCCGCCCCCCGGGGGTGGCCGGGGCCGGGCCGCAGGGGGGCACACGCTCCGAGAAAACCGAACGACTACATCAACTTACAGCCATGACCTGGAGCGCCCCGCGCCGCCGTATTCCCCTGCTGCTTCCCGGGGGAAGGCTCCCCGGCGGCGCGGTCGAGCTCGCAGCGTGTTCATCGAGCTCGCAGCGCGTTCAGCAGCGCTACAGGAGCGTCCAGCGCCGCTCGCGCTTCAGCCGGTCGAGCAGCGCCGCGAGCTCGGGCTCGTCCAGCTCGGCGAGCGCCGCGTCGTCCTCGCGCGGAACGGCGATCCCGAGCACCTCGCACACGTCCCGCACCGCCCGCCGCAGGCCCTCGCTGCGGCCGGCGCGGAGGCCTGCGTTGCGGAGGGACTCGAGGCTCGCGTGGCCCTCGCGCTGGAGCAGGTTGGCGAGGAGCGCCCGCTGCGCCGCGGTCCGGTCGTAGAGCGCCTCGACCTGCACCGGGTTCAGCAGCACGCCGGGCGCGCGCAGCAGCTCTCCCGGGAACAGCCGCCGCGGCACCTCGCCGGGCGTGTGCACCTCGACGTGCCGGGGCGGTTCGAGGCGCACCACCCAGATCCAGCGTGTGCCTGCGCCCAAGAGGTCCGCGATCTTCTGTGCAAGGCGCGCCTCGTCCCTGCCGAGGTCGGCGTACTCGACGGCGAGCGCCGGCGCGCCCGGCGCCCAGCCCAGGGTGTCGGGCACGTTGCCCACCGCGACGTCGGGCGCGCAGAGCAGCTCGGGCGCGGGGCTGTATCCGGCGTGCACGCCGGCCTCCGAGACGGCGGGATCCCAGGCGACGACGGTGCCGCCGAGCAGCGTCGGGCCGGAGCAACGCCCGCTGCTGGGCAGGCAGAAGTTCGGATGCCCGTGCGAGAGCTCGTACGGGTCGCCGGGCCGGATCCCGTCCGCGCGGAAGGGTCCGCGCTGGTCGGGGGGCCTGGCGACGGCGATGGCCGGCGCCGCGGCGGCCGGGGGCGGCGAGGGCGCCGGGAACGGCGCGGGGGTGGGATCGGGATGGGAGGGCGGCTCCGCGGGGTCGGCGGGCGAAGAGAGGAGCTCGGGGGGATGAATGGGATACTTGGGTCGCATGCCGTGGATTCCGGGCGTGCGGGAGGACTGGTCACGGTCTGTGCGGCGTACGGCCGCAGAGGGCCGCCGCGCAGCAGAAAGGGCGCCCTCGACGGTCCGACCGCCCTGCTGGACCTGGAACGATCTCGGCAGACCGGTCCGACCGCCCCTCGGACCTCGAAACAACGGCCCAGGAACCGGTCCGACCGCCCCTCGGACCTCGAAACAACGGCCCAGGAACCGGTCCGACCGCCCTCGGGCGGTCGAAACAGGCGCCGATGACCGGTCCGACCGCCCTCGGGCGGTCGAAACAGGCGCCGATGACCGGTCCGACCGCCCTCGGGCGGTCGAAACAGGCGCCGATGACCGGTCCGAGCGGCCCTCCGGCATCGAAACCAGGCGCCGCAGACCGGTCCGACCGCCTCAGGACACTGAAAACAAGCTCCAGGGACCGGTCCGACCGCCCTCAGGGCACCGGAAGTGTTCCCGAGCTACCGGTCCGACGTCCACCCGCTGCGGATGAGGCAGCAGCTCAAGCCTTGTCCGTGCACATGCCGCTGCCCCAGGCTGCTGCTGCTGTTGCCGTTCGGTGAGCCAGCTCGGAAAGCTGTCGAGCAGCCGCCGTGAACTCAGCGCTGCGTCGTCGGCCGGCGAGGTCGGCCGCCGGAGCTGTCCGATGCGCGGGCAGGAGTGCTAGGTGCAGCCAGGGACGCACGGGTTCAGCGATGTTCGCAAAGACATCTCCATGCTTCCCTTGAAAGTGGAGCAAGGGAAGGGTTGCCCGAACTGGGTAGTGGATTTCTGGCGCTCCGCATTACCCACGGACGCATACACGATCAACCAGCTCACACGGCAAGAGCCGAAGCTCTTTCTGAAAGACGCCCTGAAAGGCATCCAGCGCAACGCCGCGGTGACCGAGCTCATCTGCACCTTCGATTACCTGCGCGGCAGCGAGGATCCTCGCGATCGCCGTGACGGCGAGGTCCTCTACGAGACCATACGCCGCATCGTCGAGCTGAGCGTGCTCGACGGGGAGCTGAGCCATGTGGACCGGCGCGCTTTCATGCCGATGGTGCGGCAGAGCGGGCAGCTCGTCCCGCTCTCCAACCTGAGCAGCGGAAACGCGTACCTCATCCAGCACATGATCGGCCTGCTCGGCAAGATGTACGCCGTGCACGTCCTGCGCGAGACGGACGCATCCGATCTGTGCAAGACGCCCGGGCTGCTCCTCATCGACGAGGCCGAGAACCACCTGCATCCTCGCTGGCAGAAGCGCTTCTTGCGCGACGTGCTCAGCCTGTTCCCGAACCTCCAGATCATCGCCACGACGCACTCGCCTTTCATCGTCGGTTCGGTCCCCCGCGCGCGTGTGTTCGTCTGCCGGTACGATCGAGGGCGGAAGACCTGCGTGGTCGACGACGCCACGGATCTGTACGCGAACAACCCGGTGGAGGAGATCTTGCTCTCCCCCGCGTTCGACGGCACGCAGCCGTTCGGCGAGGAGATCACGCGCCTGCTCGAGGAACGCAAGGCTGCCTTCGAATCCGGGGACACGGCGCGGCGCAAGGAGATCGAGAAGCAGCTCAAGGAGAAGAACCCCGAGTACTTCTCGTACATCGACGTCGAAGAGCGGCTTCAGGCGCTCCAGGGAGCGGGTGCGTGATCCCGATCAAACGACTGCCGGAACCCGATGTGCTTGCGAGGAACAAAGACCGCTGGCGCGCCGCGTTCCTGGAGCAGCGCGCGAAGGACCCAAAGAAGCGGCCGGGCTCCAGGCAGTACGCGCACCCGGAGGTCGTCTCCGCCCTGGAGGCCATCCTCGACCCGCTACCGCGCCCCGCAGCCTCTTGGCCGAAGCTGCCCGGCCCTCGGGCAGCGCGGGCTGCGGGCTATCGCTCCCGATATCGTGCCGGGCTGCGTCCACACACATCGAGGAGCCGCGCGCCTCCAGCGCCGCCTCCCGCTCGCTACCGGATCCCCAGCGCCTGCTTCAACGAGGGCAGGAACCGGCGGCTCACCGAGACGCTCTGTCCATCGGACAGCTGCAGGACGGCGCCGCCGGGCTCCGGCTCGAGCGCCCGGATCGCGTCCACGCGGACGAGCTCGGAGCGATGCACGCGGAGGAAGCCGAGCCCCGACAGGCGCTCCTCCAGCGCGTTCAGGCTCTCGCGCACGAGGTGCTCCTCGCCGTCGAGCGCGAACGTCGTGTACTTGTCCTCGGCGTGGAAGCGGGTGATCCGGCGTGGATCGAAGAAGCGGATCCTCCCGGCGTCGTGGACGCAGAGCAGCGGCGGCGCGCCGCCGGCCTCTCGACCGGCGACGACGTGCGGTCGCGCGCGCGGAGCGCCGCCGTCGTCTTCGGTCGGGCCCGCGCCCGCGCGCTCGCGCGCGAGCAGGCGGTGCGCGACCTTGTCGAGGGCCCGCGCGAGGCGCTCTTGCGCCACGGGCTTCAGCAGGTAGTCGACCGCGTCCGCGTCGAAGGCCAGCGCGGCGTGCTGCGCGTGCGCCGTCGTGAAGACCACGAGCGGCGCGTCGGCGACGTCGACCGCATCCGCCACGCCGAAGCCATCCATGCCCGGCATCTCCACGTCGAGCAGCAGCAGATCGGGGCGCAGCGCCCGCATCCGCTCGAGCGCCTCGATCCCCGTGGCCGCCTCCGCCACGACCTCGACGTTCCCGACGCGGCCGAGCATGCGGATGAGCCGCGCCCGCGCGAGCGCCTCGTCGTCGACCACGATGACGCGCAGGGGGCGCAGCGCGGTCATGACGGCCGCACCACGGGCAGCCGGAGCTGCGCGACGAACCCGCCTCCGGGGGCAGCCTCCGCGACGAGCCTGCCGTCCCCTCCGTAGAGCAGGCGCAGCCGCTCGCGCAGATCGGCGAGGCTCGTGCCGGTACCAGGCCGGATCGCGGGCGTCGGGCCGGGGCCGTCGTCGAGGACGGACAGCAGCAGATCGCCGCCGGCGAGCTCGGCGCGCACGGTCACCGATCCGCCGCGCACCCGGCCGCCGATCCCGTGCTTGACGGCGTTCTCCACGAGCGGTTGAAGCAGCATCGGCGGCACCTCGATGGCCCGCAGCGATGGATCGAGGTCGACGCAGAACCGCAATCGCTCGCGAAACCGGATCGTCTCGATGCCGAGGTAATCCTTCGCGCACGCGATCTCGTCGCCGAGGGGGACCGCGTGCCGCGTCGAGGACTCGAGCGCGTAGCGGAACAGCGCGGCCAGCCGCCCGAGCATCTCCTCCGCGAGCTCGGGATCGGTGGGGATGAGGCTCATGACGCTGTTCAGGCTGTTGTAAAGAAAATGAGGGTTGGTCCGCGCCTGCAGGAGGCGCAGGCGGGCGTCCTGCGCCGCGAGGCGCTCCTCGTGGGCGAGGTCCCGCTCCTTCCGGATGCGCGCCAGGAGGCGATCGTAGGTGGCGAAGCCGCCGAGCCACAGATAACTGAGCAGGATGCCCTGGATGGCGAGGCGGAAAGGCACGCCGCCCACGTCGCAGTGAATGGCGTTCAAGAGAGGCACGCTCAGGAGCGTGCAGGGGATGACCACCGCGGGGACCGTCGCCACGTAGAGGAAGCGTCGGAGGGGCCGGGCGAGCCGGTCGAGCGGGAGCCGCGCGAGGCCGAGGTTGTAGGTCGCGGCCAGCGCCACCGTGATCACGTTGGTGTAGAGCGCGGTCCCGGCCAGCTTGCGCAGCACGGTCGCGACATCGAAGGTCGGATCGTCCCAGCGCGCGAGGTCGGGGCGCAAGAGCAGGAGGATCCCGGCCGGCGCCGCCGCTCCGAACCACAAGGCCGACCATGGGATGAGCACGGGGCACGGCCGGGAGGGTTCGCTGCTGGGGGAGAGCACGGCGCGAACAGGCTAGCACGCCGCCGCGCGCGGACGCGGCGCGCGGCGCGCGGCGCGATGAGCGGTCGCAGGCGCGGCGCGGGCGGCGGCGCGGCGCGACGAGCGGTCGCCCGCGCCGCATGAACGGCGGCGCGGCGCGATGAACGGTCGCAGGCGCGGCGCGGGCGGCTTTTGCCCGCCGCCGGGGGAGCCAGGAGGCCGGCGGCTCGCCTGCCGTCTCCGTTCATCGCCCATCGCCGCGCGGCCGTCGGCGGGCGCGGGCTGCGCCGCGGCGGCGAACGCACGATGGGTCGCACGTGCCGCGCCGCCTGGTGCGAGAGAGAGAGAGGAGACGTGGTCATGAGACATCGACGACACCGATGGTTCCTCGCCGCGCTGATCGCGGCGGCCTTCGGGCTGCTCTTCGGCATCGGCGCGCGCTTCCCCGACGCCTCGGAGGCCCTCGCGTCACGGGCCATGGGGCCCCTTTCGCGCTTCGCGCTGCCGAGCGAGGCGCAAACGAGCTTCGAGGGCCGCGTGGTCGAGCGGCTGAACGCGGGGGCCTACACGTACCTCCAGATCGAGAGGCCCGGCGGGGCGCGCTCCTGGGCCGTCACCCTGGCGTCCTCGAAGGGCGCGCGCGCCTCCGCGGACAGGGTGCGCGTCACCGCGATGGGGTTCGCGGATCACTTCGACTCGAAGAGGCTCGGCCGATCGTTCGACGACCTGTATTTCGCGGTCGTGCGACCGCTGTGATGTCACCTGAGGTTCCAGGAACAGAGGAGCTTTACGATGAAAAATGCGCTGTTGTTTCGGGGTGTCGCGTCGGTGTTCATCTGCGTCGCCGGAGCGGCCTCTCTCGGCTGCTCGAGCGGCGGAGCGGAGGATCCGCCGGCCGACGGATCGAGCTCGCCGCTCAGCGGTTGCGAGAAAGGCAAGATCGAGTCGGATTTCTTCGAGGCCCTCGAGCCGTCGGGGCCCGGCGTCGACCCCCAGACGAAGCAGGTCCGCGCCGGCAGCTACGTCATCGCGTCGACCTACCTCGCGCTGAAGCCCGAGCTGGATCACGGAGCGGCGATGGAGGTCTCGGGGCCCGTGATCGAGGCGGTCATGACGGCCAAGGGCACGGTGGCGATGATGGCCGGCCGGTCCACGGCCTGCTCGACGCTGCGCACGCTCAGCGTGTGGGAGAGCGAAGAAGACATGCTCGCCTTCGTCATGGGCCCCGCTCACGTGGAGGCCATGAGCCACACATCCGAGCTCAGCCGCGGCACGAGCAACACGATCTCGTGGGAGGGGAACGAGGAGGACGTGGCCTGGGAGGAGGCCGCGCGGCAGCTGGCGAGCGAGAACGCAAGCGACTACTGACGAGGGGAGCCGCCTCGGGCCATGTCAAGGCGCCAAGGACGCCAAGGACGCCAAGGACGCCAAGAAGAAGACAGTATCTTGGCGTCCTTGGCGCCTCGGCGGTTCTGAATTCTGCTCGCTTCAGGCGGATTCAAGCCGGCGCCGCTCGAACCCGCCCGGCGCCGGTCCGCTACTCGTCGCGCGCGCAGCGGATGCCATAGAAGGAGTTGGCGTTCTCCGGCGGCTCGCCGAGACGGTACGCCGGGCTGAGCGGCACCTCATCGTGGGAAAAGGCGCCGCCGCGGGCCTCCCTGCCGAAGCCTCCGTCGCTCAGCTGCGCGCAGTTGATGCAGCGCGCGTTCGGATCCAGCTCCGCGTGGTAGTCGAGGACCCACTCGAACAAGCTGCCCGCCAGATCGGCCTGCCCCCATTCCCCGTCGCCCGCCGGGGACTTCGACCCGACGTGCGGGACCGGGCACACCGTCTGTTCGGTCGGGCAACCGTACACGGCCAGCGCGTCGCTCGGGGCGTCCCCTCCCCACGGGTACGCGAGGTGCTGGTTGCCGCCGACGGCGGCGTAGGTCCACTCCGCCTCCGTGGGCAGCCGGCCCTCGTCCCAGGCGCAGAAGGCGAACGCGACATACCAGCTCACGCAGTTGATCGGCGCCTCCTCGTTGCCCGTGGGCTCGTCGGTCCACGTGCGAAAGTTGGCGTCGCATTGCAGCACGGCCCGCAGCTCGTCCTGTCCCGCGGGCAAGCGCGAATCCCACGCCGGGTCCCAGCCGCTGCCCTCGATGAGCGGGTGCGCGCCGGCGCCTGCGGCCGGCCGCGTCGCCGGATATCCCTCGACGAACCGCCGGAACCGGCCCACCGTCACCTCGAAACGATCGAGGTGGAAGTCGGCCACCGTGGCCGGATACACGGCGTCGGGGATGCGGTCGTCCGTGCGGTTGAACTGGCCGCCCTTCACCTCGCCCGCGGCGCAGCAGCTCTCGTCGGCCTCCGGGCCGCAGGCGGGCGCGACCTGCTCGCAGCGCGGCAGCACGAAGACGTTCGGCTCCACGTCGGGGATACACGCGCCCCCGGCGGCCTGCGAGAGCGCGACCGCGGCGAGGGAACCGAGGAGACAGCTCCGCGTTCGATGACCTGTGCGCATCAGAAGCTCCCGACGAGGGTGGCGCCGGCGCCCGAGGGCGCGATCCAGGGGAGCGCGACGGCCGACGGCGCGGGCGCAGGATCCTGCTCCCTGCCCGACCGCGCGATCCCGACCACCGCCGCCCCGATCGCGACGAGGCCGGCGCCGCCGAGGCCGACGAAGAGGGCGAAATCGCGGTTCTTCCGCGCGTTGTCGGCCGCGACGTCATAGCCGGGTTCGCAGTAGGTCCCGCCCCGGACCTCGCGGCAGTTCTCCCGCAGCGCGCCGATCGCGGACAGGTCGTCGATCAGGAACCCGATCGACGCGCCGCTGAGGGCGATGCCCGCCGCGCCCGAGATCCAGGCCCAGGTCGGGACGCCCCCGCCCGTCGCGCCCTGCACCTTCGCCTCGGCCTTGTCGGGGCTGCCCGCGGCGACGGGGCGCAGCGTGAGCTCGACCGTGACCGTCTCGCCCTCCGCGAGCGCAACCGAGCGGGTCTCCGCCTGGTGTCCGGGGGCGCTCGCGCGGATCTCGTGCGCGCCCGGGTCCGCCGGCAGCGGCTCGCCCAGCGCGGCCGCCGGGAGCATCGCGCCGTCGCGCTGCACCTCGAGGCCGGCGGGGGCGCCGCTCACCACGACGCGGAGCTTCGGCAGGCGCGGCTCGAGCGCGGCGATCCCCTTCTGCGCGAGCTCCTCGAGGCCCCGCCGCCGCTGCTCCCCCGCCGTCTCGCGGTTCAGCGTGAGGGCCCGGTGGTAGTCCTGCCAGGCCGTCGCGAGCTTGCCTGCGCGCTCGTGGCACCGGGCAATGTTGAGCATGGTGCTCGCAGAGGGGTTCAGCGCGAGGCTCGCCTCGAACTTCGGGCACCCCGCCGCGTCATCGCCCTTCTCGACCAGCACGCGCGCGGCCTTGAAGAGCGCCTCTGCGGCCACGGGATCACGCGCGGGCTGAGCGCCGGCGGGCTGCTGCGCGTGCGCCGCCGAGCCGACGAGCCCGAGCGCCGCGGCGCACGTGAACCTGATGAGAAAACGTACGCCCGGCGCGAGGCCGCGACTGCGGCGGGTGTCACATGTGGTTGAGCAGATCATCGCTGTTGTTTGCAGGGGGGCGCCCTTCGGGCTTCCCTGGAGATCGCGGCTTGGTCGGCGCCGCCGGGCCGCCCGACGCGCTCGGCGCCGCCGGGGACGCGGACGCGCTCCCGGGCACAGCGCCCGCCGACGCGCTCGCGGCAGGCGCCTCAGGGGGCGCTGGAGCGGCGTTGCGGTCCGCCGCTGGGTCCGCGGGGACCGCTCGTGCGGACGCGACGCCCGGCGCCTCTCCAGCGACGCTCGCCGCCGGCGCTGCGGGTGCGGCCTCGTCCGGGGCGCTCGCGGGCGCGAAGCGCCAGAGCAGGAGCCCACCGATGGCCAGCGCCGCGGCGCCAATCGCCGCCCCGGCCGCGAGCCCCGCGCGCCCTCGCCCCCTCGGCGGCCGCAGGTCGGGCTGCGTCTGCGACGAGGGCGAGAGCGTGCCTGAGCCGGGCGGGTGCAGCGGGCCCAGGGCGAGCACCGTCGCCTGCGCGGCGGGCATCGTCGGCTGTACGGCCGGCGCCTGCGCCTGCGCGACCGGCGCCTGCGCCTGCGCGACCGGCGCCTGCGCCTGCGCGACCGGAGACGGCACGTGTGCACTCGGCGCCTGTACGGCCGGCGCCTGCGCCTGCGCGACCGGCGCCTGCGCCTGCGCGGCCGGAGCCGACGCCTGTACAGCCGGCGCCTGCACGCCCGGAGACGGCGCCTGCACGCCCGGCGCCACCCCCTGCCCGCCTCCCGAAGGCGCCCGCGCGTTGGCCGTCGATGCCAGCGCCGCGGCCATCCCCAGCGCCGCGGCGGCCGCCTCCTGCGCGTCGGGCGCCGACAGGGAGCGGGCAGGCCCGCGCGCACCGGGCAGCCCCGCGAAGGCCTCGACGAGCTCGGTCGCGCTCTGGAACCGCTGCGCTGGGTCGCGCATGAGCGCCCGCTGGAAGAAGGCGTCGACCTCGGGGCCGAGGCCGGGCAAGAGCTGCGAGGCGAGCGGGATCGGCGCCGTGCAGATCTCGACGAGCACGTCGCCGAGCTCCCCGCTCGGGAACGGGAGCTGGCCGGTGACACACTGGTAAGCAATCACGCCGAGCGACCAGAGATCCGAGCGGTGATCGACCCGGCTGCTGCTCCGCACCTGCTCCGGGCTCATGTAGCTCGGCGACCCGAGCAGCGCGCCCGGACGTGTCGCCTGGACGCTCATGACCGGACCCACGGCCTTCGCGATCCCGAAATCGACGACCTTGGCGATCTGCTCGCCGTCCTGGAGGGCGAGGAAGATGTTGCCGGGCTTGAGATCGCGGTGGACGAGGCCGAGCTCGTGCGCCCGGCGCAGCGCCCTGCCGACCTGCTCGACGATGTTCAGCGTGGCCAGCAGCGTGAGGCGCCCTTCGCGCGCGAGGCGCGCCGAGAGGTCCTCGCCCTCGAGGAGCTCCATCACGATGTAGGGCGCGTCGCCCTCGATCCCGTAATCGTAGATGTGCACCGCGTGCGCGCTCTTGAGCATCGCCGCGGCCCGCGCCTCGCGCTCGAAGCGCGCGCGCAGCTCGGCGGAGGCGGCGTACTCCGGCGCCATGAGCTTGATCGCGATATCCACATCGAGCTGCAGGTGCCGTCCGACCCACACGGTCCCCATGGCGCCCCGCGCCAGCTCGCGCTCGACGCGGTAACGGCCTGCAATGACGATGCCTGGCGCGATCCCGGACACCCGGCGATCATAGTGGAGGCGCCGCGCGCGGTCCACCCGCGTGCGGCCGCTCGATCAGGGGACACGCGGGCGGCGCGGCGAGGCGCTCTCCGTGGCAACACGATGGCAGCGCACGACGCCCAGCGCGCGCGCCGCGTGCGTGTTCCTCGCGCCGCGCGTGTTCCTCGCGCCGCGTGCGTGTTCCTCGCGCCGCGCGTGCTCCTCGCGCCGCGCGACGCCCTTCGCCCCTCAGCGATACGGCGCGCCCCCCGCGGCGACGTGCACCTTGAGCACGCTCTCCTCCGCGGGCACGCCGAGGCGGAGCGGAAAACCGTAGTGGCCTGTTCCGCGGTGAACGTACAGCCGATCGCGGCCGCGGGCCCACAGGCCGTGATCAGGCATCTTCACGAAGAGCCGGAGGATCGTCCACGGGAGGCCGAGGCTGACGAGCCCGATCTGCCCGCCGTGGGTGTGGCCCGAGAGCACGAGATCGCCCTCTCCTTCGCCGAGATCGCGGAACGCGCCCGGGTTGTGCAGCAGGACGAGCCGCAGCGCGCCCGGGACGCGCGGGTGCCGCGCGCAGACGGCGTCCATCCGCGCCTTCCGGTCGCGATAATGGTAGTCCATGCCGACGATCTGGACCGGGCCCGCGCCGGTCTCGACGAGCGCCGCGTCGTCGACCAGCAGGCGCGCGCCGACCCGGGCGAGCGCGGTCGCGACGTGGGCCGGCGACTCGTGATCATGGTTGCCGGGACAGGCGAACACGCGGCCCTCCAGGGCGCGGAGCGGGGACAACGCCTCGGCCAGGTGATCCGCCGTGTCCTGCGACTCCATGGTGAGGAAGTCGCCGGTGAGCACGACGAGATCGGGATCGCGCTCGACCGCGCGCGCGCAGATGCCGCGCAGCCGCGCGACGGGCATGAACGGGCCGATGTGCGGATCGGTGATCTGGACAATGCGGAGCGGGCGAGGGCCTGCCCCCTCCCCCGGGCCGCGCCGGCGCGCGCCGTGGCGGACGAGCCCCTCCACCGGGGCGCGGTCGACGAGGATATCGACCTCCTCGCGGCGCAAGGTCAGCGACTGGAAGATCCCGACGGCCGCGAGCGCGAAGGGGACCCAGAGGCCGTACGGCGTCGCCCCGAGCCCGGCCGCGATGGCCCAGGGAAGCGAGAGGAACGTCGCCGCCACGAAGTAGGACGCCGGGAGGCTCACCAGCGCCCGGTAGGCCAGGGGGCGCATGCGCGGCCGCGACAGCATGAAAAAGTGCAAGGCCGCCGCGCCCTGGAGGTACACGAAGGCCGGCGCGAACGGCGCGACGTGGCCGACGAGCGCGCACGCGATCAGCGTGTGCAGGCCGAGGAGCACGCCGATGAACTTCGCGTACAGCGGGCCGCGACGGGCCCGCGCCGCGGCGACGACGGCGATCCAGCCGAGCGCGGAGGCCGCCCGGAACACGAAGGTGAAGGTGAACCAATGAGACTCCAAGGTGCTCCTAGATAGAACGTCGAGCCCGAGCTGCGCGCTGCGCTCGAGCGGCCGCGATGCCCTCTGCTTCCTGCCATGGGCCACGGGAGCCTGCCAGCCGGTGCGATCGCCGCGCCCCGCCCCGCATCGCGCCCCGGGGGGCTCGGCCGACGGACCGAGCGCCGCGCGCGGAGCCGCCCCGCGGCGGTCGCGCCGTACCCGAGGGCTGGGCGGGTCCCACGGCCGCCGCGCCCCGACCTCGTCGCCGAGGCGCGGACGTTCGCCGCGTGGCTCGAGCGCGAGAGCCCGTGGGTCGCGCCAGGCTCGGAGTCGGAGTCGCTGGATCCGCGAAGGACGTCTTCAGCTCGCGCCGAGCCGGCGCCCTCTGCGCTGACCAGGTGCCCCCTTCACCACGCCTCCGGCGGTTTTGCGTAGGTCGCATCACCAGCGACGTGGTAGGGAGCGTCTCACCATCGTAACGATGGCAATCTGGAGGAGGGAACATCATGGCGACAGGCCGGATGAGATCGTGGTTCGGTTTCACGGTGGCGGCGTGGCTCGCGGGAGCCTGCGGCGGCGCGAGGGCGGTCGACGCACCTCCTGCGGCAGAGCCGCCGGCAGCGACGGCGGGAGCTCCCGCGACGGACACGCAGCCCGCGGCCTCGGCCGCCAAACCCGAGCCCACAGGTGGTGAAGCGATGAACACAAAGCCCGCTCCCGTCTCCAAGGCGCCGTTCGGCAACGCCGATGGCAAAGAGGTCGTCCTCTACACGCTCACGAACGCGAACGGCCTGGTCGCGAAGGTGATGACCTACGGCGCGACGGTGACCGAGCTCCACGTCCCCGACAAGGCCGGAAAGACCGCCGACGTCGTCCTCGGCTACGACAACCTCGACGGGTACCTGAAGAACAGCCCGTACTTCGGGTCGACGGTCGGCCGCGTGGCCAACCGCATCAAGAACGCGCAGTTCCAGCTCGAGGGCAAGACCTACAAGCTCACCGCGAACAACGGCGCCCACGCCTTGCACGGCGGCAAGAAGGGCTGGGACAAGGTCGTCTGGGACGCGGAGGCGAGCGAGACGCCGGACGGCCCGTCCATCAAGCTCACGTACGTCTCGAAGGACGGGGAAGAGGGATACCCCGGCACGGTCACCGCGACCACGACCTACACGCTCACCAACAAGAACGAGCTCAAGGTCGAGATGTCGGCCACGACCGACAAGACCACGATCGTCAACATGGCCCACCACAGCTACTGGAACCTGGCGGGACAGGGCTCGGGCTCCGTCGCCGAGCAGGAGCTGACGTTGCACGCCGACAGCTACACCCCGTCGGACGCCACCCTCGTCCCCTCGGGCCAGGTCAAGCCGGTGAAGGGGACACCGCTCGACTTCACCGCGGCCAAGCCGATCGGCAAGGACCTGAAGGCCGTGGGCGGCAAGCCGGTCGGATACGATCACAACTTGGTCGTCAACGGCGACCCGCACAAGCTGCGTGAGGTGGCTCGCGCGAAGGATCCGAAGACCGGCCGGGTGCTGACGGTCGAGGCCGATCAGCCCGGGGTCCAGTTCTATACCGGGAATTTCCTCGACGGGTCGATCAAGGGCAAGGGCGGCGCCGTCTACGACCAGTATGGCGGCTTCTGCCTCGAGCCGCAGAAGTTCCCGAACTCGATCAACGTCCCGGCCTGGAAGGATGAGGTCATCCTGAAGCCCGGCCAGCGCTACACGCAGACGGTCGTCTACCGGTTCACGACCGAGTAGGCTGGCCGGTCCGGTCGAGGACGGCCGCGCGGTCAGCCCTCGGGGCGGGGAGGCACGAGCTCGGGCGCCGGGATCCCGAGGGCAGGCTTGTTGATCCTCAGGCTCAGATCGGGCCGGCGCTCCCGCTCGAAAGGCGGCAGCGCCTCGGCCTTGCCGCTCGCGGCAGAGCGCAGGATGGCCTCCATCACCCGGACGTCCGCGAGCCCCTCGACGCCGGACGGCACTGGCTCGGTGTCCTCCAGGATGCAGCGCGAGAAGTAGACGAGCGCGGCCGCGAACTGGTCGCGCTTCTCGAAGGTCTGCTCCGTCGTCTTGCCGCCGATCGTGAGCCGGTGCTTGAGCGGACCCGGGAAAAAGTAGGCGTCTTCGACGCGGAGATCGCCCTTGGTGCCCGTGACGTGGTACCAGCCCCCGGGCGCCAGCCCCTGGCTCGCGGTGAACTGGGCGACGGCGCCGCTCGGAAAACGCAGGGTGGCCGAGGTGGACTCGTCGACGCCCTGGGCGCGCTTGTCATCGGACTGCTGGCAGGTGCCGAACACCTCGATCGGCTCCTCCCGGAAGAGGTAGCGGGCGGCGTTGACGCAGTAGATGCCGAGATCGAAGAGCGCCCCTCCGCCGAGCTCCCTCTTCGTGCGGATGTCGCCGGGGCGCACCGTGTGCGAGAAAGACGAGGTGAAGGCCCGGGCCTGGCCGAGCGCGCCAGAGCGGACGATCTCGACGGCGCTGAGGTTCGCCTCCTCCAGGTGGAGCCGATAGGCGGTCATCAGCTTCACGCCGGCGCGCCGGGTGGCCTGGATCATCGCCGCGCAGTCCTCCTCCGTCATGGCGAGCGGCTTCTCGCAGAGCACGTGCACGCCCGCGCGCGCGGCGCGCTCGGTGAACTCGCGGTGCATGGTGTTGGGCAGGGCGATGTACACGGCGTCGACCCGCGCGCGCTCCAGGATGGCCTCGAGATCGCCGTAGCCGCCTCGCTCCGCGACGCCGTAGCGCTCGCCGAGCACCTGGAGCTTCTCGCGGCTGCCGGAGACGAGGGCGACGAGCTCCGAGTTCTCGGCGGCGTTCGCGAACGCCGGCAGGACCGCGACCTGCGCGATGTTGCCGAGGCCGATGACGGCGTAGCGGATCTTCTTGCTCTCGTTTTCTGTTGCCCTGTCCATACACCTCCGCGCGCAGGTCCCCCGCGCGCGAGGAATGTCTCAAGAGGCGGAGCCGCGCGTCAACCGGCAGCTCGCCGCCGCGCCGGGTGAGGCGGCGCCATCGTACATCCCACGACGAGGCGGCCGTCTCCGGTCCGCCTCCTCGCGTCGCGCTCACCGCCGCCATTCCAGAGTCTCCGGATCCGCGTGGCCAGGATGGACTTGCGCGCGAAGTTCGGCACGGCCGGGGGAATGAGCGCGACACCGGACCGGGAGCCGGGCACCGGGAAGAGCTCCGGCCCGCCGAGGGCGTAACTCGGTGACGCAGGGGAGTGTTGTCGCTAGACTGACAGAGCCCGCGAGCGAGCAGGAGGACGTATCATGCAGGCCGCGAAGATCGCCATCGTCATCCCCGCAGATCACCGCGTCGAGCTACAGCTCCCTGCCGATCTTCCAGAAGGTCCGGCAGAGGTGATCGTCCTCATCACCTCCCAGCCGAAGGCCGCGCCGCCCGACAGACGCGCGGCGCTTGGCATGGACCGCGGCAAGGTCCAGATCGCCGATGACTTCGACGCGCCGCTACCGGAGGACCTGCAGCGGGCGTTCGACGGTGAGACATGAAGCTGCTCCTCGATACTCACTGCTGGCTCTGGCTCGTCGCCGAGCCCGAGAGGATCCGGAGCGACGTGGTGGAGACGCTCGTCGCGGAGGACAACGACGTCTACGTCTCCGCAGCGACGGCGTGGGAGATTGTTATCAAACATGCGCTCGGAAAGCTCTCGCTCCCCACGCCGCCGGCCGAGTACATCCCTCCACGCATGGCTGCCCTCGGCCACCTCTCTCTGCCCATCGAGCAACGACACGCCCTCCAGGTCGCCGTGCTTCCCCTGCATCACAGGGATCCCTTTGACAGAATCCTGATCGCGCAGGCGCAGGTCGAGGACATCCACCTGGTCACCGCCGATCGGCTCATGGCGGCATACGATTGCCGCGTGATCTGGGCAGACACATAAGGGGCGATCGCCGACGTAGGTCGGCATCGCGCGGGTCGGGTGGAAGGACCAACCGCGGCGTCGGGAGCCAAGACCGCCGCCCAGCCGGCGCCGAAGCTCGTGCGTCCCGCCGGGTTGCGCCCCGCCTCGCAGCTGCTACCATCGGCCTCGGGTGCGCAGGGGCGCCCATCCCGCCGAGAAGAAGCTTTCACCCTGCACGCACGACGAACGCTGGTGTCTCATTGCGATTTCCTCCGGCCGAGGGGAGCGGGTACGGCCACGACGAGGGGAGCGCCATGAACGGACCCTGTTCGTGAACTGAAGATCCGCGCCGACATCCTCCACGCACGGCGTGCAGGCCGCCGACGTGGCCGCCCTCGGGCGGCTGCGGGCGCTCTCCCTGCCACGCAGGGCCGGGGCTCGCCGTCAGGGAGGTTCGCCGTGCGCGCGCTGCAATCGCGCCGCACGTCACGCCGCTGGACATCGCGTTGTGTCCCGCGGTGAAGGAGCCATTGCGCGCGGCCTCCGGCTCGCCCGCCAGCCCGGGCGATCGCGTTCTCCTCGCCTGCGCAGTCGATGGCTCCGGACTCAACGTCAACGCTTGAACCCAGAGGTTGCCTCCATGACCACCACGACATCCGCGGCATCGCCCGAGCCGCTCCCGTTCCATCTGACCGGCAACTTCGCCCCGGTGCTCGACGAGCTCATCGTGCACGACCTCGACGTGACGGGGACGCTGCCGCCGGAGCTGACAGGCACTTACGTGCGCAATGGGCCCAATCCAAGGAACGGCCCGACGCCCACCTGGTTCCTCGGCCACGGTATGTTGCACGGCGTCCGCCTCGAGCGCGGTCGGGCCCGCTGGTACAGAAACCGCTGGGTCGACGCGCCGACGTCGTCGAACACCAACATCGTTCGCCACGCCGGCAAGATGCTGGCCCTGGTCGAGACGGCCCTCCCCGTCGCCGTCAGCGACGAGCTGGAGACCCTCGGCGCGTTCGATTTCGCGGGCGGCTTGACCCGCGGCATGACCGCGCATCCGAAGATCTGCCCTTCGACCGGAGAGCTGCTCTTCTTCGCCTACAGCCTGCAGCCGCCGTTCGTCACGTACTACCGCGCCGACGCGTCCGGCGCGCTGGTCCAGTCGGAGCCGATCCAGGTGGGGAGCCCCACCTACATGCACGACTTCGCGATCACGAAGCGTTACGCCCTCTTGCTCGACCTCCCCGTGTTGTTCAACGGCTGGCGTACTCCCGTGCCGATCCAGTGGAGCGACGACTACGGCGCGCGCATCGGCGTCTTGCCGCGCGACGGCCGGGGCGACGAGGTGCGCTGGTTCCCCATCGCGCCCTGCTCCATCGTCCACACCGCCAACGCGTACGAAGAAGGCGGGACGATCGTGCTCGACGTCGTGCGCGCTCCCCATCTGGACGGGCCCTCCCAGCTGTTCCGCTACACGCTGGATCTCGAGCGGGGCGTCGTCCATGAAGCCCCGCTCGACGCGCGGCACGTCGAGTTCCCCCGCATCGACGCCCGCCGCACGGGCTCGGCGCACCGGTACGTGTACGCCCTCGAGTTCTGCGACATCGTGAACGGCATCCCGACCGACTGCGTGCTCCGCAAGTACGACGTCACGACCGGCCGTTGTACGGTCCACGATTTCGGTCCAGGCCGCGTCAGCGGGGAGTGCATCTTCGTCCCCAGGACGCCGAGCTCCGACGAGGACGATGGCTATGCCATCTGTTATGTCTACGACCGCAACCGGAACACGAGCGACCTCGTCGTGCTCGACGCCGCCGATTTCGCGGCCCCTGCGCTCGCCACCGTCGCGCTGCCCAGGCGCATTCCGTACGGGATCCACGGAAACTGGTTCCCGGATCCCGGCTGAGCCAGCCCTGAAGCAGGCCCTCGTTCGGGCGCGCTCCCGCCCCGGATCGCGCTTCAGGCCAGCGCCGCCCCCGCGTCGGGGAGCCATTCGCCGTGGAGCCCCAGCGGGACGTGGCACGGGAGGCGCACGCGCGCGACGGGCGGCGACGCGAACCTCGACGCGTCCAGGATGACGAGCTCGGCCGCGGAGCCGTCGCGGCGGTGGACGAACAGGATCACCCACGCGTCGTCCTCGGCGGCGCTCCCCGGCCGCGCGGCGACGACACACTCCCCGGGCATCACCCCGTCGCCGAACTCGTGGACGACCGCGGCGCCGGTCTCGAGATCGTGCTGGCGCGCGACCGTGCGCGTGAAGCCGCCGTCGGGGCCGAAGTCGCAGAGCTCGATCGTGTACGCGCGGCGATGGCGGGCGCCGACGACCGCCGGGTGCACCCGCGGGAAGTCGAGGAACCTCGGATCCAGCTCCGCCTCCGAGGCGCGGCCGGCGCGGAGGTCGAACGTGAACCGGTGGAGCGCGTGCGGCATCATGATCCGCGGCGCGCGCACCGCGTCGAGCACGATCGCGTCGCCCTCCTCGAAGGCGTTGACCGTGTGGCTGATCGTGCACGGCGCGACGTCGAACCACCGCAGGTCCTCGTTGCCGCCGTCGCGGGGCAACACGCCGATGCGCGCAGGGAAATCGTCGACCCACCGGATCGGCACCGGAGATCCCACGTCGCCGAGGAGCACCGGCAGCACGCAGAAGACGACGTACCGCTCCGTGATCGCGAAATCGTGCATGAACGTCACCGCCGGGACGTCGAGCGCGGCGCGGTGGACCACGCGGCCGGAGGCGTCTGCGCGGTAGTACGTGAGGTGCGGGCGCGAGGGCCGCTGGGAAAAGAAGAGGAGCTCGCCGGTGCGCGGGCAGATCTTCGGGTGAGCCGTCATCGAGCTGCCGAGCGCCCCGCCGAACGTGTACGGCCCGACGGTCTCGAGCTCCGCGGTCACCTCGACCGGCAGCCACGTCTCCACGAGCGCCAGGATCCGCCCGGCGTGCCGGACCACGTGCGTGTTCGGCGCGAAATCGCCGGCGATCCAGCGGTTCCGGTACCAGCGCGCCCGGCCCCCCTCCAGGCGCACGCCGTGCAGCATCCCCTCCCCGGCGAACCACGCCGGCGACCGGCCGGTCCGGGGGTTCGGCCCGTTGCGCACGTACGTGCCGCAAAGATCGGCCGGAATCTCGCCGATCACGTCGAGCTCGTGGTCGGTCCGCTCCTCGCGCACGGGAGCGAAGGCGCCGGCCAGGTGGAACGGTAACGTGTCCCTGACTGAGTCCGCGTTCGGCATGTATGCACTGTATACTCGAGGAATGAGATGTCCAGCCCGAAGAAGAAACGCCGCGGCACCTACCATCATGGCGACCTCCGGCAGGCGCTCGTCGACGCAGCGCTGCGCGCGCTGGAGGACCAGCGGGTGGAGGACCTGTCCCTGCGCGCGCTCGGCCGCGAGCTCGGCGTCAGCCCCCGCGCGCCGTACCGCCACTTCGAGACGAAGGAGGAGCTGCTCGCGGCCGTCGCGGTCGAAGGCTTCCGCGCCTTCGGGGCGCTCATGACGCAGCGGGTGGCCGCCGCCGGCGCGGACCCGATCGCGCGGCTCCGCGCGGTCGCGGAGGCGTACGTCCTCTTCGCGGTCGAGCGCCCCGCCGCGTTCCGCGTGATGTATGCGCCCTACGCCACGGTGAACGAGAGCGCGCCGGACCTCCTGCGGGCGCGCGCCGAGGGGCATCAGGTGACGATGGACGCCCTCGCAGAGGGGCAAGCCGCGGGGCTGCTCCGCGAGGGCGATCCGATGCAGCTCGCCCTCGTGCTCTGGTCGAGCATGCATGGCCTCGCCGTGCTCCTGACGCAGGGGCAGCTCGGGCGGTTCGACCGGCCAGTCGAGGCGGCGAAGCTCGCGTGGCTCGTCAGCGGGCTGGTCATGGAGGGGCTGCTGCCGCGTCCGGATCGTCGGCCGTGCGCGGAGACGAGAAGCAGCTGATCGCTGGACCTCCCGAACCGGAGCATGGTGCATTGAAGACGTCAGGCAGCACGCCCCCTCACCCACGGATGCCCCATGTACTCGTCTGCCGCCGATCTCTACGACCTCCTGCACACCGGCAACAAGGACTATAAAGACTATGCGGCCGAGGCCGCGTCGCTCTCGGCCGTGATCCGGCGTGTCCACCCGGGGGCGCAGGCGCTGCTCGACGTCGCCTGCGGCACGGCCGAACATGCCCGGCTGCTCGCGCAGGAGCACGGCTTCCGGGTGGACGGCGTGGACATCAACCCCACCTTCGTGCGGATCGCCCGCGCGAAGCTGCCCCACGGCTCCGTCGTCGAGGCCGACATGACCTCCTTCGAGCTGCCGGGTCGTTACGACGTGATCCTCTGCCTCTTCAGCTCCATCGGCTACGCGCGCACGCTGGAGAACGTCCAGCGCACGCTCGCGCGCTTCCGCGCCCACCTCGCCGAGGGCGGGCTCGTGCTGGTCGAGCCGTGGTTCACCCCAGGCGCCCTCGAGCCCGGGCGCGTCTTCGTGAAGACCGTGGAGGCTCCGGGGGTGACCGTCTGCCGGATGAGCTGCTCCGAGATCGAGGGGCGCCTCTCGCGCCTGCATTTCGAGTACCTGATCGGCCGCGCGGGGCGCATCGAGCGCGCGAGCGAGATCCACGAGCTCGGCCTGTTCACCACCGAGGAGATGCTCGACTGCTTCCGTCAGGCGCGGCTCGAGGCCACGTACGAGCCCAAGGGACCTTACGGCCGCGGGCTCTTCCTCGCGCGCGCCGCGGCCTGACGGACGGCCGCTGTCGGCGACAGGGGCTTTACCGCGCGCAGGCCTTGTGGTGCAGTGCCGTCGTGACCGCACCGAGCAAACCCAAGGCGCCCGAGGGCGATCTCGCCACCTTCGAGCGCGAGCGCTTCACGCACGACGGGGACACGCGCGATGTGTACCGCAAGGGAAAAGGCCCCGCGGTGCTCGTGCTGACCGAGATGCCGGGCATCTCACCCCAGGTGCTCGGGTTCGCCGACCGGGTCGCCGCGCTCGGCTGCACGGCCGTGCTTCCGAACCTCTTCGGGACCGCCGGCCGCGACCCCTTCGAATCGAAGGTCTCGGGCGCGCTCTACGGCCTCTCGTCGATGGTGCAGGCCTGCATCAGCAAGGAGTTCACCGTGTTCGCGACGGGGCGCTCCTCGCCGGTCGTCGACTGGCTCCGGGCCCTCGCGGCGTCGGAGCACCAGCGCTGCGGCGGGCCGGGCGTGGGCGTCGTGGGGATGTGCTTCACCGGCGGGTTCGCGCTCGCGATGGCGGCGGACGCCCGGGTGCTGGCGCCCGTCATGTCGCAGCCGTCGCTCCCGATCCCGCTCACGGCGAGCCGGCGGCGCACCATCGACTGCGATCCTGCGACCCTCGACGCGGTGGCGCAGCGCTGCGACCGAGAGGGCCTCCGGGTGATCGGGCTTCGTTTCAACGGCGATCCCCTCGTGCCGGCGGAGCGGTTCCAGTTCCTTCGCGAGCGCCTCGGGGAGGGGTTCGTCGCCGTGGAGCTGGAGCAGGCCGACGGGCACCCCGAGGGGCCTCTCAAGAAGCACCACTCGGTGCTGACCGGCGCGTTGATCGACGCGCCGGGCGAGCCGACGCGCGCCGCGCTCGACCGGGTCCTCGAGCTCTTTCACGACAAGCTGCTCGCCGCATAACACGACGTCTGGCAGCCCGCGCCCTGCCCCATTCCCGTCGCCGCACCGCCACGGGCGTCTTCGGGCGCCGCCGCGGGCGCGTTCGGGCGTCGCGATGGCCGCGAGCGCCCGGACGGTCCGTGCGCGCTGACGCCACGTGAGAGCGGCGTATCAGCCCGGGCTCGGGATCTCGGGCACCTCGCCGCCGCCGCCCTCGCCCTCGTCGCCGCCGTCGTCGCCGTCTTCGTCGCCGCCGTCGCCGCCGTCTTCGTCGCCGCCGTCTTCGTCCCCATCTTCGCACTCATGGCCGTCGCCCTGGTCCGGCCTGCCGCCGCCATGGCTGCCCGAGCCACCGTGGTGGTTGTCCTCGTCGTCCTCATCGGCGGTGCCGTCGTCGTCGTCGTCCGCGTCCTCGTAATCGGAGCTTCCATCGTGGTCCCAATCGACCTGCTCGAGCGGGTTGTGCTCGCACTCCCCCTCGGACGCGTCGACGTCACCGAGATCGACGTCGTCCTCTTCCTCCGATTCCTCCGATTCCTCCGACTCGTGTCCCGTGTTGCGGCCGCGCGTGCGCTCGGGGCGACCGGCGAGCGGAAACAGCGAGGTGACCTCACCGCCGGCAGAGGAGGCGAATCGCAGGGTCGCCCCCTCCTGGTCCCCATCCACGAACCCAAGGACATACCGCGCCTTCTTGGGAAGTGTGAGCCGGAAGTTGCCCTCCGCGTCGACCGGCGCGGAGTAGGTCTTCGCCCCCTCCACGCCGGCCTGGTCCACCACCGCGACGACCGAGGTCGCCGCGCCGGACTTCAGGTGACCGCGGACGCTGCGAACCGCCAGCTGGCCCTCACCGGTGCCCTCCGTGGGAGCGCTGACGGTGCAGGCGATTCCGCTGAGCGCCGTCATGCCGATGAACAGGACTCCGAACAGAGTCGAATGCCTCATGATATACCTTCTCTCTTTAAGGATGCGTGGTGCTGCATTTCCGCTGTTCAAGACAGCTCGTGAGATAGAGAGCCGGGAGCGTCCGCCGTCGGCTCAAGAAAATGAACGGCCCCGCAGAGGCCCTGTAAGGTCCGCCCGACCGGCCTGGCACACCGCCGCGCGGGCGCCGCGCCTGGTCGCCGGCCTAGAGCCGCCGCCGCGCCCTGCCCGGAAAAAACCTGAGCCGACGAGCTCGCGTCGGGGCTCTCATGCCTCAGGTGCCCTCGCTCCCGATCGCCACGCCGGTGAAACCGCCGTCCCCGCAGCCCGCGCCGGGGCGCAACGTCGTCTCGTTGCAGCCGCAGTCCGAGCGATCCGATGACGAGCTCGTCCAGGCGATCGCGGCCGGCGAGCCCTGGGCGGCCGCGATGCTCCTCGACCGGTACGGACCGCTCGTGGAGCGGCTCATCCGGCGCGTCCTGGGCCACGACCCCGAGCTCGAGGACCTGGTCCACGACGCGTTCGCGACCATCCTCACGTCCATCCACCAGGTCCGCGACGGCCAGGCGGTGAAAGGGTGGCTCTCGTCCGTGGCCGTCCACACGGCGCACCGCGCCATCCGCCGCCGCCGCCTCTCGCGATGGCTCTTCTTCTGGCAACGCGACGAGGAGCTGCCGGAGCCCTCGTCCGTGCCGGCGCACGGGCCCCGGGAGGCGCTCCGGCGCGTCTATGCCACGCTCGACGAGCTCTCGGCGGAGGACCAGATCGCCTTCACGCTCCGTTTCATCGAGGAGATGCCGCTCGAGGACGTGGCGAGCGCCTGCGGCGTGTCGCTCGCGACCATCAAGCGGCGCCTCGCCCGCGCCGAGCAGCGGTTCACCGCCCTGGCGAAGCGCGATCCGGTGTTGCGCGGGTGGATGGAGGAAGGGGACCGATGGACCACAAACCAATGAGATCGCGCGCAGATCTCCTGAGCGAGGTCCGCGCCGCTTCCGACGCCGGGGCCTTGCCCGCCGAGCGCCTCCACGCAACGCGCCGGCGCGCGCTCGTGACGTGGAAGTCCGCGCGGGGGCGCCGCCCCGCGCGCCGCCTCGTGGCGGTGTTCGCGACGGCGGCGGCCCTGCTCGCGGGCGGGCTCTTGCTGCTGCCGCAGCGGCCGGCGCTCACGTATGTCGTCGGGCCCGGCGCGGAGGCTGGCCAGCTCGGCGCGTGGATCGCCGTGGACCGCGAGGCGACCCCGCTCACGTTCTCGGAGGGCACCGTCGTGACGCTGGCATCGGGATCCCGCGCGCGGGTGACGCAGGCCGACGCGGAGGGCGCCTCGCTGCTGCTGGAGCGCGGCGCCTTGCGCGCCCGCGTCGTCCACGCGAGCCCATCCACGCGGTGGAGCGTCCAGGCCGGCCCGTTCAAGGTCGCCGTGGTCGGGACCGAGTTCGACCTCGCCTGGGACCCGGACCGGGATCGGCTGGACGTCGCGCTGCATGAGGGCCGGGTCGTGGTGAGCGGCCCCCTGCTCGACGACGGGCGCACGCTGGTTCCGGGAGAGCGGCTGCACGTGAGCGTCTCCGAGAACCGGAGCGAGCTCTCCAAGGGCGTGCCCGCGGAAACCTCGCCTTCGGCCGCCGCGACCGCGACCCCCGCGGCCTCGCCGGCCGCGCAGGGGCCGTCCCCGGCGGCAGGCACGGCCGGCCAGGACACCGCGGCCGGACCGGGCGTCGCGGCGCAGCAGCCTGCGCCGCTTGCAGCCCCGCCTGCGCCCGAGCGCCAGCGCGGGGCCGCGGCGGAGCCCGGATGGCGCGCGCTCGCGGCGCAGGGCCGGTACCGCGAGGCGATGGCCGCCGTGGAACGCGAGGGGTTCGAGCGCGTCCTCGCCAGCGCGCGCGCGTCCGATCTGCTCGAGCTCGCGGACGCCGCGCGCCACTCGGGCGAGTTCCAGCGCGCCCGCGAGGCGCTGCTGCGGGCGCGGCGCCTCGGGGCGCGCGGGCGGTCCGCCTTCGTGCTCGGCAAGCTGGCCGCGGATCACCTGGGCGCGCCGGGGGACGCGATCACCTGGCTCCAGACCTACCTCGACGAGGAGCCGGGCGGCGGCCTCGCAGAGCAGGCGCTCGGCCGGCTCATCGAGCTGCGCCAGCGCCGCGGGGACGCCGCGGGCGCCCGCGCCGCCGCGGCGCTCTACCTGCAGCGTCACCCGGGCGGCGCGTACACGTCGCTCGCGCAGGCCGCGGCTGCCCCTTGACGGCCCGGGCGCTCGCGGCCGCGGCGGCGCTCGCGCTCGCGCTCGGCGCAGGCCCGAGCCAGGCCGAGCCGGTGCGCGTGCTGCTGATCCTGCCGGGCGCGGCCGATCCGGTCGCCGCGAGCCTGCTCGACGAGCTCGTCGCGCTCGGGATCATCGTGGAGGTCGAGGTCAGCACGCAGGGAGATCTCCCCGCGCTCGCGCGCGCGCGCTCGGCCCGCGCTGCGCTCCGCGTCGATCGCGCGCGGCGCGCGGTCGAGATCTGGGACGCCGGGTCCGCGAGCGTGATCCGGGTCGCGGCGCGACCGGAGGAGCGGGGCGGAGAGGCGGCGGGGCTCGCGCTCCGCGCGGTCGAGCTCCTGCGTGGACGTCTGATCGATGTGCCGTCGCCTTCCGGGGCGGCGCCCGCGGCGGCCGCGCCTTCCGGGGCGGCGCCCGCGGCGGCCGCGCCTTCCGGGGCCGCGCCCGCGGCGGCCGCACCTTCCGGGGCCGCGCCTGCGTCAGCCGCGCCTTCCGGGGCCGCGCCTGCTCCGGCGCCGCCGACCCCGCCGAAAGCGCTCGCGCCCGAGGCCTCCCGAGCGGCCGGCGCTTCCCGGACGGGAGGCGCCGACGCCGCGCCTGGGCGGCGCGCGTCGATCGGGCTGCATGCGGGTCCGAGCATCATGCTCCATCCGGGCAGCGCGATCTCCCCCGAAGGGGCCGCCGCAGCCGGCGCCCGCTGGAGGTTCACCGACCGGCTCGACGCCGAGGTCATCGCGGTCATCCCCATCGTGCCTGCGACCATCGACGCCCAGATCGGGCGCGCGCGGATCTCGACCGCCATGGTCGGCGTCGGCGCGTCGATAGGCCTGATCGATCCGCAGCTGCCGATCGCCATGCGGGCAGGCGCCGGCGCCGGCGCCGGATTCCTGAATTATTACGGACAGTCGTGGACCGGCGACGCCCGAGGGCGCGATGGCACCGCCGCGTACGTGCTGCCGTTCGCCCGCTGGGACATCGGGTGGCAGGTCCATCCCATCCTGACCCTGCGCGCCGAAGCGCTTTCGGGGATCGCCGCCCCCCGCCCGGTGATCCGGCTGCTGGGCCGCTCGGACGTGCCCTTCGGCCGACCGCTGCTCGCCTTCAACCTGGTGCTGGAGGCCGGGCTCCGGTGACGGGACACGCGAGCGGCACCCTTCCCGGGCGGACGGCAGCGCGTGCCCGCAAGGCGTCCTGTCGCAAGAACCTGAGCCTTTTTCCCGCGCTCCGGTCTCTTCTGGGATCAGCCGTCATGACGTCCCGCACCGCGCCACGACACCTCGCCGCGCTCGCCTGGCTGCCCGTAGTCACCCAGCTGGCCGGCCTCGGGTGCGGCGACACCCTCATCGACGTGCTCGTGCCTGCCGATGCCGGCCCCGACCGCGGATCAGGCCGCCCGGGCGGCTGCGACGACGAGTGTGACGACGGCGACGAGTGCCACGACAGCGCGTGCGGCTGCGTCCCGCCGGAGGTCTCGTGCGGCGAGTCGTGCGTCGACCTGCGCTCCGACGACGAGCACTGCGGCGACTGCGACGTGCGTTGTCGCGACCACACGTGGTGCGTCGACGGCACGTGCCAATAAGGGGCCTGCTCGCCACCTCCTTGCCTGCCGGTGCGGGCGCGGGGGGTCTTCGGCGAGCTGCGCCCCCTCGGGTCACTCCTCGGGCTTCTGCCCGCGGCCGGTCTTCGCCTGCAGCTCGTCGATGCGCTTCGACGCCTCGGCCTTGGTCAGGTTCTCCTCGAACGGCACGCCCGCCTCCTGGGAGAGCGTCTGGAGATACGAGGCCTGCGCGCCGGTCATCGGCTCGTCCCCCGTCTTCCACTGCTCGGGGTCCTTGCGCGTGTTCTCGACGCCGGAAGCGTCCTTCGCGCCGCCGGAGACGCCCGTGGCGCGCCGCAGCTCGTCGATCTTCTCGGACGCCTCCGCCTTGGTCAGGTCGTCGGGGACCTCTTCGCCCTGCTGCTCCGCGAGCGTGTGCAGGTACGAGGCCTGCGCGCCGGTCATCGGCTCGTCGCCCGTCTTCCAGTCCCGCGGATCCTTCTGGGCGTTCGACGGCCGCTGCTCGCCCGTTCGACCCGCGCCGCTGGGCCCGGCAGCCTGCTGGTCTTGCTTCGCGCTCCCTTGCTTCGCGCTCATATACCGCTTCCTAATTCCGGGAGACCCCATGGCAAGCCCGCGGGGACGCCGCCATCGGGGCCCACAGGCTGTTCCTCACGCGTGGCGAGCAGCACGAGGCCAGGAAGCCAAGGGAAGCGTACATTGTGGCATGACGTGAGCACAAGAAAGGTTCGACGAGGTCAGCGGCGAGCTGCCGCGCTCGCCTCGGAGGCTGAAGCGTCATTGAGGCGCAGCGCGAGGAGCCCTTCGGTCGCGATGCCTCCGGCTCGGACGGCGCTCTCGACGGTCTTGCTCTGAATCTCCCTCGCAGATCGCGCTGGAGGCCGGAAGGAGCCCCCGGCCCACGGAGCCTTTCCGCTGCTCGAAACCGGAACGTAACAGTTCGGAGCGCGCGCGATCGTGAACGGACAGGGACAGCCAAGCGACACCGGAGCAGGACGAGGCCGCGGCGGTCGCTCCCATCGGGTGGCGGGACGCGGGTCCCTCTGTTATGCCACTCCGGCCACAACCAAAGGAGCGTCGCCCGTGAGCATCCACAAGCGTCACAACATCCACGTCCTCGGTCGAGGCGACGTCGATATGATCTTCGCGCACGGCTTCGGGTGCGATCAGAACATGTGGCGGGAGCTCACCGGCGCGTTCGAGGATCGTTACCGCATCATCCTCTACGACCTCGCCGGCCTCGGCGGTTCGGAACTGTCCGCGTACGACCGCGAGAAATACGGCACGCTCGAGGGGCACGCGCGCGACCTGCTCGAGATCCTGGAGGAGGTCGCGACCGGGCCGGCGGTGTTCGTCGGACACTCGGTCGGCACGATGATCGGGCTGCTCGCCGGGATCGCGGCGCCGGAGCGCTTCCGTGAGCATGTCATGATCGGACCATCGCCCTGCTACATCAACGACGGCGATTACGTCGGCGGGTTCACGCGCGCCGACGTCGAGTCGCTCCTCGAGGCGCTCGACAGCAACTATCTCGGATGGGCGAGCGCGATGGCGCCCACCATCATGGGCGCGCCGGATCGACCCGAGCTCGGCGAGGAGCTGACCAGCAGGTTCTGCAGGAACGATCCGGATGTCGCCAAGCACTTCGCGCGCGTGACCTTCCTCACGGACTCCCGGGCCGAGCTTCCCAAGCACACCGCGCGCTCGCTCATCTTGCAGTGCTCGGACGACGTGATCGCTCCGCGCCCGGTGGGGGTTTACCTGCACAGGTCACTGCCGAACAGCACGCTACGCGTCATCGACAACCTCGGACACTGCCCTCACCTCAGCGCGCCCGAGGCGGTCGTGGACGCGATGCGAGATTTCCTACAGGCGTGAGCCGGACCGGGAGCGCAGCGCATCGACAGGTGCGCGGCATTGAAAACGAGCAGATCTCGAACTGTTAAGGCGCCAAGGACGCCAAGGACGCCAAGGACGCCAAGGACGCCAAGGACGCCAAGGACGCCAAGGACGCCAAGGACGCCAAGGACGCCAAGGACGCCAAGGACGCCAAGGACGCCAAGATATCAGATTTTATTTCTTGGCGCTCTTGGCGCCCTTGGCGTTCCATCTCTCTCTCGCTCAACGTGCCCGGCGTTCTAGCCGGCGCTGGCCCGCCGCACACCACGTATCGGCACTTCTCGATTCGTGACGGCCCACGATCGTCCTGACGACCATTCCTATTGATGCCGTCGACCTCAATTTGTCACGCCGCGCCTCACGGGTCGTCCTCCACCCACAGCCTCGGCCCGTCGTCGCGCCGCGGCCCCTCCTGCCCGACCAGCACCGCGCCCACCCAGACATCCCTCGCCGTCTCCCCCACGTCGCCCGCCTGCGGCCCGAGCAGCGACAGCCTCACCACGCGCTCGCCCGGCGCGAGATCGTCGCCCAGCCGGATCACCCCGCGGCCCACGCCGTCCGCGCCCCGCCTGTCCGTCGCCGCCTCCCACAACGTCGCGCGCGTGAGATCCCCGCCCCGGCCCGCGAGCACGCCCTCCGGGATCGTCACCCGCCGGAAGAACGCCGCCTCCCGCGACGCGGGCCGCGCGCCCTCGATGCGGTACCGGATCCGGTAGTCCGCGTTCTCCCCGGGCGTCACCACGAACAGCACGAGGTGCAACGTCTCGCCCGGCGCCTGCTTGAACCGGTACGTCATCGGCCGGCCGCGCGTCAGCTCGAACACGTCGCGCCGTCGCACGATCGCCCCGCCGTTCGCCGGCGGCGCGTCCGTGTACGCGACCCCGCCCTCGCCGAGCCCCTCCACCTCCACCTCGCGCGCGCCCGGCGGCGCCTCCACGCGCAGCGTGCCCGACAGCGCCACGATCGGCTCGCTCGCAGCCACCTCGCCGTCCACGCGCACCGCCACCTCCTTGCCGAGCTCGCCGCGCGCCGCCCGGTAGATCACCGACAGCTGCCCCGCCCGCGCCCCCTGGCCGTCGACACGCACGTCCTTCGCGACCAGGAGCGGCGTCCACGCGTCGCCCGGCGACGGCTCCCCGGCCGACTGCCACGCCGGCATGAGCAGCCGACGGCGCACCGGCGCGTGCTCCGGCATCAGGATCCGCTCGGGCCGATCCGCGTCGGACTTCGCCCCCTCCCCCGAGCGCTCGATCCGCACCTGCTCACGCAGGTCCGAGAAGCGCTCGTTCCGCTCGAGCTCGTCCAGGTTGGCCGCGCGCACGTCGGTCCACGTGCTCACGTCGAACGGCGCGTAACGCCACGTCTCGTCCTCGCGCAGCGGCACCCGGTACGGCAGCCGGTAGAGCGTCTCGTTCACGCCCGGCTCGATCGTGCGCAGCCGCATGCGCGTCCGCACGTCCCCGGTGATCTCGACGCGCTCCACGCCCGCGGGCGGGCGCAGGAGCGCGAGCCGCGGCTCGGACGCGTCGAACCCGTCGTTCCACCACTCGAAGCGCGAGCGCGGGAGCGTCACCTTGAGCTCGGCCCGCTCCGCCGGCCCCGGGCCCCACCGCGCCACCACCGTCGCCTCGCCCTGCTCCGCGCCGCCGCTCGTCTCGATCTCCGTCCGGATCAGGAGCCCGAGGATCTCCTGCCCGGGCGCCATCCGCGCAATGACCGGCTCGGTCGGGTTCAGCGCGAGGTAACGCACGATGCGCACGTCCGGCGGCGTCTGGAGCCGCGCCGGCGCGGCCGGCTCCAGCGCCGCTCCGGCGGCGGCCGGCTCCTCCGCGCCCGCCGCCGCCGGCTCCTCCGCGCCGGCGGCCGCCGGCCCCGCGCCGGGCGCGCCCGCGCCGCCGGGCGGGGGCATCGCCGGGTGCACGATCTCGCCGATCTGCTGCGTCACCTGCGCCTCCGGGGCCGCGAACCGCACGCCGAAATCCGGCCCGACCCCGTCGATCACCGCCGTCCGGATGTCCTCGCGCGAGAGCTGCACGGTCGCCCGGCCGTGCGCGTCGAGCGTCACGCTCGCCGGCGCGCTCGCGCCGTCCGCGACCCGCACCGTGCGGCCCGGCGGGCCCTCGATGTCGAGCGACACCGGGCCGCGGAAGTTCAGCGCGGCCGCGTGGCGCTCGCCGATCGTGAACTCGGACGCGCCGCGGCCCTCGGCGCGCGGGAACGGCATCCGGAACCGCCGCAGGAGGAGCCGCGACATCTCGTAGTCGATGCCCTCGCGGCCCGAGGCCTCGAGCCGCCGCGCCCAGCCCCGGAGCAGCGTCTTCCTCGCCGGCTCCGGCAGATCCGCGAAGCCGAGCGCCGACACCCGGCGGCCCATGTTCCGCCGCTCCTCGGCGTCGAGGCTCTGCTCGAACAGCGCGCGCGACGCCTCGCCGCGCTGGTACCGCCCCTCCAGCCGCGACAGGATCGTGAGGTCCGCCGACGCGCGCGCGCCGTCGCTCCCCACCGCGGGCTTCGCCCGCAGCCGCACCTGCCCGCCGTGCGGGAGCACGTCGTGCGTGATGAGCAACGTCGAGCGCGGATCCGTCACCGCGCCCCCGCCGCGGTCGAGCCGCGCCGCGTACTCGCCCTCGCCGAGCGGCCGATCCGGATCGCAGCTGACCCGGCTCTCCAGGTCGATCTCGTGCCGCGCGACCTCCTTGCCCCGCTCGTCCACGAACGCCGCGATGAAGCCGTACGGGTAACGCCTCGACGAGTCGCAGGCGTCGGCCTTCACGCCCGCCCAGGTCGTCACCTCCACGGCGTCGATCTCGGCCGGCACCTTGATCACGAGGTCGCGATCCAGGTCGATGTGGTAGGCGAGGATCTCGTCCTCGGCCGGCAGCGCGCTGCCGAGCGGCGGCGCGCCCGGCAGCGTCGCGAGCGCGAGCGCCGTCACCCCGAGCACCGCCATCACGATCAGCCACCGAGGGTTGACCGCCCGTCGCGGCGCGCCCCCGCGCGCCGGCGCCGGCCGCGCCGGCCGCGCCGGCGACCCCGGCCGCGCCGGCGATCCCGGCCGCACGGGTCGCGGCGGCGCGGGCGCCTCGCGGTCGGTCGGCGCGCGTCGCTTCACCGGCGCCGTCACGAGGCCGCCCCCAGCCGGCCCGCGCCGGCAGCCGCGCTCGCGATCGCCGGCGCCCTCACGGGGCCGCCTCCTGCGGGGCCGCGCCGGGCTCCGCGCTTCCCGACGCTGGCGCGCTCGACGCTGGCGCGCTCGACGACGGCGTGCCCCACGACGGCGTGCCCCACGACGGCGCGCCCCACGACGGCGCGCCCCACGACGGCGCACCCCACGACGGCGCGCCCGACGCTGACGCGCCCGATGACGGCGTCGCGGACGCCGGCGTCGCGGCGTCGGCCGGGGTCGCCGGGACCGCCGGGACCGCCGGGGCCGCCGGGGCCGCCGGGGCCGCCCCGCCCGCCTCGACCCGCAGCGCGCTCGTGCCGACCGTGACCGCGCGCCGGAGCCGCGCCCGTCCAGGCACCGCGTCGCCGGGCACCGCGACCAGCGCGCCGTCGATCGGCAGGATCTGCGCCTCCCCCGGCCGCGCCGCGATCACCCACGGCCGCCCCGTCACCACGTCGCGCCCGAGCTCGATATGGCACCGCGCCCCGCCGAGCACCGCATCCGGCGCCACCCCCGGTCCCGCCTTCGCCCCCGGCCCTGCCGCCTTCGCCCCCGGCCCTGCCGCCTTCGCCCCCGCCGCCGTCGTCCCCGGCCCCGCCGCCGCCTCAGGTCCCCCCGCCGCCGCCACGAAATGCGCTCTCAGGTAGTACGGATTCCGCTCGGTGGCATAACGTCGGAAATTTTCCATCGCAGCAGACAGGTTGCAGCCCTCCGGCACGCCCCGCGTCGGGCAGTCGTCGCCGACGCCGCTCGCGCCCGCCGCGCCGACCGCGCACGACGCGAGCTCCAGCGCGCGCTCGGCCACGTCGCGCGGCGCGGGCGTCACGCCGAGCCGCGTGAGGCGCGCCTCGAGGCGCGTCTCCCCTTGCCCGGGCACCGCGAAGCGCCGGAGCTCGAAGAAGCGACGGACCGCGCTGCCCAGGTACACGATCGCGAACCGCCCCTCGGCGAACCGCTTCGCGTAGCCCATGGCCACGTCGGTCGCGCCGCTGAACGGCACCTGCTCGCGCGTGCCGTCGAAGATCCCGACGCGCAGCTCGAGGTCGTCGAGCGTCTCGAGCAGCGGCCCCGCGAACGTCGGCACGTGCTCCGGCCGGACGACCTCGTACCCGAACGAGATCACCGCGTCCCGCTCGAAGGTCCGGTCCGCCTCGATCGCCTGGACCGACAGCGCGTTGCCGCCCCCGCCCACCCAGACCTCGTGCGCGCGCTGGAAGAAGCTGCGCGCCCCCTCGGCGCGCCGCACGTCGGCCGCGCCCGTCGGCTCCGCGGTCGGCACCGCGCCCGCGAGCAGCAGCGACTGCGCCGAGAGCGCGTCGGCGAGCGCGAGCCCCGCGCCGAACGCCCCGATCTGCCAGCGCGGCGCCGGCACCTCCACGAGCATCGCGCCGGTGAGCGGCGACCGCACGTCCTCCGGCGAGGGCGCCATCGGCAGGATCCCGCCGATCGTCGCCGCCGGGCCCGCGCGGCGCTCGGGCCTCGGCGGCGGCGCGGGCGCGGGCGGGTGCGAAAGCACGAACCAACCCGGGTTGCCGCGCCGCTCCGGGCCGCCCTCCTCGGGCCCCGGCTCCGCGATGCCCCACGCCGCCGGCGCGCCCTCGCCGCCGCCGACGTGCACCTCGCGGAAGCCGAGGCGCCCGAGCACCGCCCGCTCCCACGCGCTCGGCCGCGCCGCGCCGGCGCCGCCGTCCGGCCGCGTCCCGGCCGCGATCATCCGGGGCACCACGACGCCGTCGAACAGCCGCAGCTCCTCGATCGACGGCGGCCGGAAGCGGCCGGGCTGCACCTCGGTCAGCGACACCATCCGCTTCGAGAGCTCCTCCTCGAGCGTCCCGCCCCAGCGCACGATCTCCGGCGCGCCGAGCAGGCGCGCGCCGACCGCCTCCGCCACGGCGGCCGGCACCCGCAGGCGCGGCGCGTCCGCGAGGCGCGCGGCCTGCTCGGCCGCGGGGCGGAACGAGAGCTGCGCCTCGGCGCCGAGCCCCTCGCCGATCGGCACCACCGGCAGCCCCGCCGGCGAGCCGACCACGCTGAGCTCAGGGCGATCGCCGCTCCCCGGCTCGACGATCAGCACCGCGGGGTTCGAGAGCGCCTCGACCATCGCGCCCGCGAACGCCTCGTCGTGGCGGCGGATCGCGCCGTGGCGCGACAGCAGCACCACCCCCGCCGCGTCGAGGATCTCCGCCACGCGCAGCGCCACCGCGGGCAGCGCGGAGCCGACCTCGGGGGGCGCCGCCAGGACCACCCACTCGAGCGCGGGCGACGGCGCCCCGCCGGCCCCCGCGCGCCGCCGGATCGCCGCGCGCGGCGCGCTCGGCGCGTCGTCGGGGGAGTCGAGCTGCGCGCTCACCACGTACCAGGGCCGGTCCCCGTCGCCCTCCCGCGCCACCGCGAGCCGCGCGCGCGCCGCCACGCGGAGCGACTCGTCCGCCGGCCGGCCGTCCTGCAGCACGTCGTGCGCGATCCGGTAGGCGACCCGCCGCGCCTCGATGTCGGCGGCGACCGCGGCCGCCCGCGGGCGCGGGCCGGGGCGCGGCACCGTGTCCGCGAGCACGAGCGAGAGCGCCGCGCTCTCGATCCGCGGCGGCGGCTTCACCTCGGCCGCGGGCAGGGGCGGCGCCCCGCCCCAGCCGAGCGCGACGAGCGCGTAGCCGACCGCGTTGCCGGCCAGGAACGCCGTGAACGACACCTGGATCGTCGGCATGATCACGATGCCGACGTGCTCCTTGTTCCACATCTTCACGGCGAGCAGGCTCGGGAGCAGGTAGCCGAAGCCGAAGTAGTCGACCATCTGCAGGCCCGGCGCGTACCGGGCCATGGTGAAGCCGATCGCCATCTTCAGGAGGAAGCCGAGGACGTAGACGAAGATCATGCGCCTCGGCCCCACGAGCAGCATCCGGGAGAAGGGGCGGACCGAGGTGATCCAGCGCGACAGGTAGAAGACGACGAGCGCCTCGATCGTGGTCGTGAGCAGCTTCGTCGGCTCGTACCAGGCCACGGCGAGCAGGCCGGGCACGAGGATGCCGTTGTAGTCCCAGCCGTACCGGACGTTGTTGCGCGCGCCGAGCAGCGCGCCGATGACCAGGATGATGTGGGCCTTGGGCAGCTCGAGGAACTCGAGCGACAGGGCCTCGTTGAGGACCTGGAAGCGCGAGACCGAGAGGTTCGTCGTGCGGAGCAGGAGGCCGAGCACGAGCGCCGTCAGCGTGGTGACGACCGCGAGCCGCGGCGCCGCGCGCACGAGGCCGCTGTTCCAGAAGGCGTTCGCGATGAGCGGCACGAGGACGAGCCCGATGCTGTAGAGCTCGCGCGAGTGCGCGAAGTCGTAGCGCGCCGAGAGCTCGGGCACGATGAAGCCCTCGACGAAGAGCCGCATGATCACCGCGCCGACGATGAACAGGTAGAACCGCTCGCGCCCGAACGCCGTGGACCAGGCGCCCGTCCAGGTGATCCAGCGGCCGATCAGCGCGACGAACAGGTACGTCGCGATCGACTCCGCGATGATGAACACCGCGGTGACCGGCGCCGCGTAGAACACCGTCGCGAGGTAGCCGGGCACGACGAGGCCCGCGTACGTCCAGCCGAGCGTCTCGGTGAAGAACGTGCCGAAGACGAGCCCGAGCAGGACGGCGGTGTGGAGGCTCCGATCGAGCCCGTTCGGCGGGAAGAGCGGCAGGTGGGCGAGCATGCGGCGGGGCGGCGGGGCGGCGGCGGCCGGCGGGTCAGGCGGGCGCGCGCGCGGCGCGCCGCGCGGACCGCTGCGGCCAGCGGGCCGCGACGCTACGGCAGCGTGGTGGCCAGGCCGAGCGCGCTCGGCGCGCCCCAGCCCGTCGGGTAGTCCCAGCCCGGGCCCGCGGCAAAGAACTCCGTCGAGCCGTCCACGATGTCGCGGAACGTCGCCTGCACCTCGGGCTCCGTGTAGAGGGTCGCGTTGAGGAACCCGACGCTGGGCAGGCCCTGCTCGGCGCGGTAGCTGTTCACGACCGCGACGACCGCGGCGAACGTGGGCGAGGAGAACGACGTCCCGCCGTACCGCCGCCACTCGCCGAGGTAGTAGACCCAGTAGGGCCTCGACTCCGACGCGGCGTGCATCGCGACGTCCGCGACCGCGCGCTTGCCGTCGGATCCCTCCACGACCCCGACCTGCCAGGACGGGATCGGGAACGAGAGCGTCGGGCCGGAGCCGGAGCGGGACCACGCGCGCTCGTCCTCGACCTCGCCGCCGCGCGTGAGCCAGAGCTCCGTGCCGCCGACGCCGGTCACGTAGGGGCTCGACGACGGCGTGTCGGTCTGCGCCGAGTCGCCGGTCGCCGCGACCACCGTGATCCCGAGCGCCGCGGCCATGCGCGCGGCGTCGTGGAACTGGTGCCGCACGGCCGGCGGCTCGGAGTCCTCGCGGTGGGCGAACGAGTCGGTGATGACCGAGACCTCGCCGAGGGCGATCGCCTCGTTGAACGCGTAGACCATCGACGTGTTGCGCGCGTCCGGCCCCTCGTAGACCACGAGCTCCGCGGCCGGCGCGAGCCCCCCGGACCACGCGATGTCGAGGGTCGACTCCAGGTAGCGCGTCGCGACGGGCTCCATGGTCTCGACGACCCGCGGGTCCGCCCGGTTCACGCCGAGCGCCTGCCAGAACGACTGCAGATCCTTGTACTTGAAGGTGGCGCCGACCACGACCCCGAGCTTGACGTTCTGCCCCCTGAACCCGAGCTCGTAGAGGTCGTCGAGATCGTAGGCGCCCGCGATCTGCGACAGGCTCATGCCCTGCTCGATGTTGTCCGGCGGGTCCGGCTCGATCTGCCCGGCCTCGGCCAGGAGCGGGTCGGTGCTCGCCGGCAGGTCCGCGGTGATGATGCCGGTGATGCGATCGGAGACCCACTTGGGCACGGTGAACCGGGCGAGGGTGCCGTACACGTCGAACGGCGGATTCCCCGCCTGCGGGTTCTTCCGCTCCAGGACCCTGAGCTCGGTGTCGAAGGTCTCGTTGAACTGGGCCACGGTGCCGGTGAACTGGATCAGGAGCCGGTTCGTGGCCGTGAAGTTCACCTTCATCCCCTGCTCCTCGAGCCAGAGCTTCACGAGGTGCACGTCGAGCTCCCGCGGCGCGAACTCTTCGATCCACGCCTCGCTCGTGAGGTACTGGCGGAACCGCGGGCTCGACGGCGTGTAGAGGTCCGCGATCAGCTGCTCGAGGCGGTCGCCGTTCCGGATGGGGAAGCCGATGAGCGCGCGGAACTCCGCGTCGGCCGCGGCGGCGCCCTTGTCGGTGTAGACGTTCGGCAGCGGGCTCGGGATGCCGTCGGTCGCCCGGGTGGGCTCGCGCTCCTCCTCGGTGAAGTCGGGCAGCTCGTCGGGCAGCACCTCGCCGCCTTCGCCGCCCGCGCCGCCGATGCCGCCTTCGCCGCCCGCGCCGCCTTCACCTCCGCGCCCGCCTTCGCCCGCGCCGCCGCCGCCGTCGCCGCCTCCGCCGCCGGCGCCCCCGCCGCCGCCGGACGGATCGGCGATCTGCACGCCCGACCCGCAGCTGCAGCTCGACGACGAGAGGGCCACGCTGTTCGCCAGGACCAGCAGACCGAGGATGCGACCGAAGCGGAGATCTCGTGGAGTGCGCGGCATACGCTCTCGCGATTGAATCCGCTTCCTCCAGGCCGATCCAGCGCAATCGACAGGGTTTGCCGACGTCGCATGACACACACGCCGCCCGCAACACACGGCGCCTCGGAGGCGAGTGCGGTGCACCACATCGCACCTCGCCTCGAACAAAATTTAGAGCTGCGCCCCTGTTCCGCCGGCGCGGATCGCGCGCGCGGCGAGGCGCGTCCGTCGCGTGACGCGGCGAGGCGCATCCGTCGGGTCACGCGGCGAGGCGCAGGTGCGGGGGCGCCCGGCGAACGGCCGAGGCGAGGGGGCGCGCGGGCGGCGGCGGGAGGCCTCGGGGGATCGATGTATTTGGCGTCGCGGGCGCGCGTAGACAATTGTATCGGCACCACCTCCGGTGCGACGCTCGCGCTGACTGGGCGTCCCGTCCCCCAGGTGCGCTGCGTTCTTCAGCGATTATGGCGAAGCCTCACCGTCCGCGGATCCCCAAGCCCTTCCGCACGCCACGACCGATGTCGTCCCAGGGCGACGCGGCGCGGCTCGTCTGGCTCCGGCCCGACGTGCTCTCGATCGCGGCGGGGGCGCTGATCGCCGCCGTCGCGCCGCTCGAGCGGTTCGACTGGGTGGCGCGGGGCCTCACCGCCTCCTCGCTCGCGGACGAGGCGCCCTCCGCGCAGGTGCTGCTCGTGACCGCCGCGCCCGAGGACCTGCGCGACGGCCTGTGCGAGCGCTCGCTGCGCGGCCTGCTCGATGGCGGCCGCGCGCGCGGCGCGCTGCTGGTCCCTCCGGCGGACGGGTTCTGCGGCGACGTCGGGCGGTCCGCCGGCGCCCCCGCCGCGAGCGCCGCGGCGCCGGTCGTGCGGCTGCCGACCGGGCTGCTCCGGCTCAGCGCGGGCGAGGTGGTCGGCTTCGCGTCGCCCGCCGCCGAGGAGCGCGCAGCGGAGCTCGGCGCGCTCGGCGTGACGGCGGCGCCGTGGGTCATCAAGAAGGCGCCGCAGAGCGTCCCCGCGGTCAGCCTGCGCGCGCTCGCCGAGCACCAGGTGCCGGCGAGCGCGCTCGAGGGCCGCGTCGCCGTCGTCGCGGTGGGCGCGGGCGGCGTCCCGCCCCAGGCGATCGCGACGTCGGCGCTGCCGCCGGCCAAGGGCGTGGCTGCGGTGCTCGGCGGGCTGCTCGAGGGCGGCCGGCGCGCCGAGGCGCCGATCTGGGCGGCGGCCGCGTGTGTGCTGGCCGCGGGCGGGTTCGTGTGGCTCGCGCGCCGCCGCTACGGGAGCCTGGTCGCGACGAGCGCGCTGCTGCTCGCCGCGTTCGCCCTCGCGGCGGTCCAGAGCCTTCTCGCCGCGCGCGTCGAGGCGAGCCTCTTGCCGCTGCCGAGCGCGCTGGCGGGCCTCGCGGTCGCGTTCGCGGGCATCATGATCGCGCGCGGGCTGGGCACGAAGCGCGCGGTGGATCGCGCGGCGGAGCTCATCCAGCGCGCCGCGCTGTTCCGGATGCAGGGGGTCCACACGCTGCCGGACGAGGAGTTCTGGCCGCGCGTCGCGCGCCTCGCGGAGCAGGCGCACCCGGCCGATCTCGTGCTCGTCGCGGAGCTGCCGCCGGGCAGCTGGCACCTCAAGTTCTGGAACGACGTGCAGGACGGCGAGAGCCTGGTGGCCGAGCGGCGCCACGACGTGCGGCGCCCGCCGTACAGCAGCGAGCAGGGCGTGCCGGCGATCCGCCTGGCGCGCCGCTTCCTGACCAAGCAGGAGATGCCGGCGGTGGTGGTCCCGCTGATCGCGTTCGGCGAGATCGAGGGCTACGTGTTCTTCTGCGGCCCGGTCGCGGAGTCGACGTTCTCGCGGGAGCCGGAGCGGGCCGAGCACGTGGGCCGCGAGCTCGCGCTGCTCCTGCGCCGCAAGCGCCTCGCGCGCACCGCGGAGGCGGGCGCGGGCGGGCCGTGGGAGGAGGGGGATCCGGGCGGCGGCCACGAGCCGACGGATCACCTCGTCGAGGGGGCGCGCGTCGCGCTCGACGACCTGCAGGTGTTCGGGTCGATGCTGCGCAACGCGCCGGTCGGCCTGCTCTACGCGGACGCGTTCGGCGACGTGCGCTTCCTCGCGCCGGCGTTCGCGAAGTGGCTGAAGGCGCGCGAGGTCGCGGTCCCGGCCGAGAGCGCGAGCGCGGCGCTGCCGCCGGGGTCGCTCACGCTCGGCGACGTCATCGGCGCCACGGCCGCGGGCAGCGCCGCGGTGACGCTGTCGAGCGTGATGGCGAGCGACGAGGGCATCGAGCTGAGCGTCACCTCGCCCGAGCCGGCGGTGCTCTCGGTGCGCCCGCTGCGGCGCGAGTCGGACGGCTCGTCGTGGATCGCGGGGTATGTTGCGGCGCTGATCCCGGTGAAGCAGGCGTCGCCCGTGTCGGGCAACGTGCGGCCGCTCGCGGCGCGCGACGCGACCGATCCGCTGTGCGCGTTCCAGCTGGGCGATCTGGTGGCCGACGCGGTCGCGAGCGCGGCGCGTGCGACGGGGCGCGCGGTGCGGCTCGAGCCGATCCGCGGTGCGACGCACGCGCTCGGCCACCGCGGCGAGCTCACGCAGGTGCTCGAGGCGTTCCTCACCGACGTGGCGAGCCGCGGGCTGCCGGGGCATGGGCCGGTGGTCTCGGTCCGCGAGGCGCCGCAGGGCGTGCAGCTGTCGATCCTCGACGTGGGCTTCGGGCTCGGGCTGCCCGAGTCGGCGCTCCAGCGCGTGTTGACCGCGCCGGGGGCGGCGCCCGCGGGGCTGGAGCCGCTCGGGCGGCTCATCCTGGCCGTGGAGGACAGCCACGGGCACGCGGAGCTCAAGACGAACGACGGGTGGGGGATCACGCTGACGGTGACGCTGCTCAGGGCGCACCCGCGCGTCGGCGCGACGACGCACGAGAGCGGCAAGCCGGCGGCGCAGCAGAACGTCATCGCGATCGGGCGGGCGGGGCCGAAGTAGCGCCGAGCGTAGCGCGCGGGTAGGTTCGATCTCCTCCGGACGTTGTGTCGAGCCCTCGTTCCAGGGTCATGCAGCGGAGATAGCCGGATAGAGGATCCGAAGGTCCGTCTGCCCGACGAGCAGCCGTTCTCCCGTGCGGTGCTCTGGGCGCCCGCGATGAGGCAAGGACACTATTATGCTCGCGTTACCCAGACCACGAAACCGAGCGTCCAGGATACTTCAGCTGCTCTAGCTGCGAACCAGATCAGCCCACGAAGCTGGAGCCACCCTCGCGTCGAGGTCACGCTGAGCAGGGACATGACATTGCTCGGAGACCAGAGCACGTTGATGCCTGCGATGATCGCAGCCACACTCCCAAGCACTACGCGGTGATTTCCAGATCGATACACCTCGAGCGCAGCGTCGAGGTATCGTGGCGCGTCCGCCAGGGGGTCAAGCGCGCCCAGCAGGTACGAGCGCGCGCCTGACGAGGATGTGACGACGGCATTGCCGGGCCCGAGAAGCAATGCGGCAGCTGCGAAGGGGACGCCTGCGGAGAGCAGGGCGAGGCCGGCTGATACACCGAAGGACGCGTCCTCGAGATATCGAACCGTCACGTCTCGCGAGCCCGAAGGGGGCGTTGCTCCAGCCCCAGCGAGCGGCCTCGGCCTGTGTACCAATGGATTGAACCAAGCACCGATCGGGATGGCACGCAAGGAGAATGCCCCGACCCTGAGGATGGCTGCGCCATACCCGATGGCGTACTCTGTCACCGGGATCCTCAGCGCCCTCATCCAGAGCGCTGCGAGGCCGAGGTACGCCAGATCGATCATCAGCGACACCGACAGGAACAATCCGCCTACTGCCAACCGTTCGACCACGCTCTCTCCGTACCGTCGAGGTTGAGCGCATCTGGGCTTGTGCCCGCGCCGCATCCACCCAGCGTCGCAATCATCTGCGACGCAAGGCATGGCGGCGGGTCCCAGCATATAGGCCGCGCTCCACCGGCCCAGCGGCTGATGCAGGAGGCCGCGTAAACCATCGAAATTAGATGATTTTCAACAGGATTGGTGCTCCAGGGCCGAACTTTTGGGCTATTGGCAACGATCCTCATCCTCCGCCCTTCGACAGAGCGCCGACCTCAGGCAACTCTGCGTGCACTCACACCACGGGGTTGCGGCGTTGGGACATCTTGGCGGCGGCGGCGGCGGCGGCGGTGGTGGTGGCGGCGGCGGTGGTGGTGGTGGTGGCGGCGGCGGTGGTGGTGGCGGCGGCGGCGGTGACGCGCAATTGCCGAGGTCTTTCTGTTTCGAGCACCACGCGGTGTTCGTTGTGCAGGTTTGAGTGCATGAACAGTACACCTCTCCGTCAGCGCATGGCCTAGCCCCGCAGCCGTACGTCTGCGCCAGTGCGCGTATTTGAGTAGACATCCAGTCGCGAGGGTCAGCGGATACAGTTGCGCGCGCGAAGATGTCATCGCCCGTGATGCAAGAGTAGCCAGAGTTTACAGCGACAATCTCCCCATTGCTGAAGACAGGACCCCCACTGTCACCTGGGCACAGGATATCGGTCTTCCCGAGATTCCCATTTACCACCATCTTGAACCCGCCGCCCGTACCGACACCGCCGGGGCAGGTGGCCGCCCTGGATGTGCAACCGAAACCGAAGACGTCAATCGGTGCTTCCGCGGAAGGGTAGACGCTGGCGAGCGTCTCCGGCACGATCGTGTCATTGCAAGCAGTTGCCTCGAGAACCAGCAGGGCGAGGTCGGTGTCACCGGTTTCGCCATCGTCTCGCATGCTTCGAGTCGCGATCACCGTTCTGTTAGCAATAAAAGCGCCTGTGTTCGACTGAAACGTGAGCGTCGCTGTCCCGGGCCCAAGGCAGTGCGCCGCGGTTATGGCGATACGCCGTCCGATGAGCGTTGCTGTACAGGACCATCTGTCCGTTCCGTCGATACGACGATAGAGCGCCACAGCCGGACGATCATTGGTCGCGCTTCCGCCCACCAGCGGATACGTGCGGACCGGAGGGCCGTTGAACGCCTGCGGCGAGCGCTGGGGCTCGGCGCACGCAAGGAGCGCCAGTGCACAAAACATCGGATGAATCGGTACGGACGGTCTCGTCATGGCGCCGGGGAGATTACCATTGAACGGCGGCCATGTAAATGGATCGGCGCTTGCCCCACGGGCGGTGACGGATTGCCCGGCGGCGCGGAGGACGGGCGCGACGGCGAGCCGACCCCGACGCCGAACCCCAGCAACTACGGACGGCGAGGACGCGGGGACGTGGCCGACGCTGCTGCGGACGCCCCCGCGCGTCGGCGCGGCCACGCACGAGAGCTGCAAGCCTGCGGCGCAGCAGAACGTCATCGCGATCAGTCGAATCTCAAGGGTTCATCGGATAGGCTCTCGCGCCTCGCGCCATCGGAGGGGGATTCCGTCAATGCCCACCTTCAGAGCCAAGATCCCTCCCACGATGGCGCAAGTGGTGTCACGATCACCGAGCGCCCTCACCGTCTGCCAAAGCGCCTCTTCGAACACGTCCGAGTAATAGGCTGCCATCCACAGGCAGAACGGCACGGTGTCCGGCGCGGTGACACCCGAGCCATTGCCGAGCGTCTTTGCAGCTTCGATGGTCGCGGTGCCCGACGGCAACGCGAGCGCCTCGCCGATCGCGTCCCGCGTGTACCCGGACGGCACCGCATCTCGAATCTCTTCCATCCAGCCTGCGCCGAGCGGACCGCGTTCAGCGCGTCGATGCCAGGCGAGAGCCGCCGCGACCGCGACCGCGATGGCACCGGCGATGCCTTCGGGGTGCGCATGGGTCACCTCGGCGCTGAGCCGGGCTTGCTCAGCCACCTCCTGCAAGGACGATTCGGCAAAGAACGCCCCGAGGGGAGCGACGCGCATCGCGGCCCCGTTCCCGAACGAGCCCATCCCGCGGAAGCCTGAGCGAGAAGCAGACCTCCAGCTTCGGCCCTCCAGGATCCCGCTCAGGATCTCGTACGCGCCTTTCCCGTACCCTCGACGTGGGTCCATCCGCTCGGCGAAGCGCATGGCGAGGTCGTCCTGATCGATCGCGCCGCGCTCTTCGAGGAGTTCCACGATCGACAGCGCCATCTCGGTGTCGTCCGTGTACCGCCAGGGAGCGGGAGGCATCACACGGCCGACGATCCGCGGCATCACGTCCTCGGCTTCGCCGAAGAACTGCTCCCCGAACGTGTCGCCCACGGACAGACCTTCCAGGGAGAGTCGCGCGCGCTCCCTGCCGGTCACATCGCCTCCGTCAAAGAATCCGCCTGCCGAACGAGTGCAAGGAGTAGCCGTTCTGCTTCTGTTCCCGCGCTGCATCCGCCCAGCGGCTTGGCGGTGTGCTGCGGCCGGGCAGCCTCGCCTCGCTCGGCACCCCGGACCGTCAGGACCGCTGCGTGGCTGGGCCGCTTGGGGACCAGCGTCATGTGATCCACCCCCCTTGCGCACGAAGAGCGTCCTCTCCGCAGCGCGGGCAGCAGCTCACCTCGGAGGGGATCTCGCTGACGAGCGTCCCCCGCGCCGCGCACCGATAGCAGGACTGAGCCTCGAGATCGAACTCACCGAACTCCCCCCGCCGCTCGCCCTCGATCGGACAGACCTGCCAGGCCGGCTCTCCACCGCCCTCCGGGCTCACCCAGACCCCGAGCTCGTCTCTCTGTTTCGGGATCGGCGGCGGAGCCGGCTCCGGAGGCCTCATGCGCACGTCGACCTGACCGCCGGCGGACTCGAACCTGGCCCGGATCTCGTTTGCCTCGGTGAGGTCGACGTCCTCCACCAGCGACGTGGGCACTTGCGCTGCGCGCAGCATGGCGTCGTGCAGGCCGCCCCCGGTAGTCTCCCGAATGGCGGCGAGGACCCGCGCTCGGTGCTGGCCAACGTTGACCAGCGAGACGTCGCAGCGCGGGCCGGTCCTCGCCAGATCCCCTATCGAAGCGCGGAGAGCGATCCTGACCTGATGGCTGGTGCCGCATCGTGTGCACACGAGGAGCTTTGTCGCAAAGTAGCCGTCGTCAAAGCGATGGTGATGGAACCACCCCAGGTCGGCCTCGAAGCGGCAATTCGTGCAACGATAAGTGACCGGCATGACTCCTCCAAGAGCACGCGAGCGCAGGCTCTGCGACCGCGCCGGACGTTCGCTCACCCGCGGGCGACGGAGGGGCGCCGTCTGGCGCCGCGGAGCTGGCCTTCGGGAGCAGCCGTGGGTTGGGCATCGGCGCGCGCACGCTGCCGAAGGTAGAGATCGCGGTTGGCTTTTATTGTTTCACGCAAGTCTTGAAGCGACAGCGGTTCACCTTTCCGCCGGTGGACAATGCTGTGACAGTTCGAGCAAAGGACGACAAGATCGGTCGCTGGATCGACCCGTGACGACCCACCAAGCGCGCTCACCGGCCTTGTATGATGAACCTCAATAAATCCGCTTCCGATCGCGCCATACTGCGCAGCAAAATCGAACCCACAGGCCATGCATTTGGCCCCGTGGATCCGTATCGCGGCAGACCGCAACGTCTTATCGCGCTCGTATGAGGTGCCCCACCGTTGCGTTTCGGCTCCTTCAGAGCCGATTGTCTCTCCAGTTAAGGCCGCCTCGTCTGAGGTGAGTTGGCCTTCGGCGATCGAGACGAGAAGCGGCAGCGCCGCTCTCTTGATGTGCTGAAAGCTTCGCTGAGCAGCCGCAGCAGACGCCAGCTCGGACAGACGCCTGCGACCGGCTTCGGTGATGGCCCAGTTGTTCCACCTGGACGTCAGGTAGCCGTCGCGAGCAAGACCGAGTCGGGTGTAGGCGAGCGAATTTCTCCAGGTCAGCTCATCACGCGACGTGCGCTTCAACAAGTCATGCTCCGAGAACTGCATCAGGTCACCCTCGGCGATTGCATCAAGGACATCCTTTTTCGTCCCGCTGCCGCCGAGCTTGGCGACGGCCGCCAATACAAGAAGGCGCTTCTCCTCGTCAGACGTCATGACGCGTCTCCCTGGCGATGCCAGACGCCACGATCCGTTGCGGCGCAAGGCCCAGCGGCGGGTTCCCTCATGTAGGCCGCTGGCCCTCGAGGCCCATCTCCCCCCCGGTTCATCGTGGATAGGCAGCGTAGCGGACGGTTAAGCCTCCTTGTCAAGCACGCCGGGTGTTCCCGCGCGCAGTGCCAAGGACCACTCAGGGGCATTTGTCCTACCCTGACCTTCGGAGGTCCCGCGCCGACTCCAGGACGCCCCTCCGGGGCCCGAAGCCCCCGCTGGAGGCCTCCCCGTCCGCCCATCGTCCCAATCCTCGAACGGCGCGCGCCCTGCCCGCCTCGACGTCGATGTGGTACAGCGCCGCGCGCTCCCATGAAGGCCGCCGATCCGATCCTCGCGTTGCGCCGCCGGCTCGGCCCCATCGAGGTTCTCGCGCTCGAGGCGCCGTCGATGGTCGAGGCGCACCGCGCCCTCGGCGCGCTCCTGAAGAAGCCCGCGCTCTCCGCGATCAAGCAGCGGATCGCCCGCGTCGCCCCCGCCGCCCTGGAGCGGCAGCTCAGCAGCATCCGCGACGGCCGCGTGTTCCTCGAGCGGCGCGCCGCGCGCGCAACGACGCCGGCGGCCGTGCGGGCGGGCATCCTCGAGTACCTCGAGTGCCTCGCCGCGTGGGGCCAGGCGATCGGGCTCGAGCGGCGCGCAAAGCCCCTCGTTGCCGATGGCCAGCCGGTGTCGGCCGATGAGCTCGCCCTCTGGGCGCAGGACGACAACACGGGCTGTCAGACAGGGATGTTGCGGCGCACGGACGGCTCGGTCCTCCTCTGGCACACCGAGGAGGACACGATCGGCTATTTCGACAAACCCCGGATCGCCTCGTTCGCGCTCACCGGCGCCGCGCCGCTCTTCGCGTTCCTCTACCCCTACCTCATCCCGGGGCCCGCGTTCGGCTTCAGCGCGCGGCAGGTCCACGCCGTCGACTCCCTGCACGTGCAGCGGGCGAACACGCCGGCGGGCGCGCTCACCAGCGCCGCCTCCTGGCTCGTCTGGCGGCTCGACGGCGCCGTGGACACCCGCGCGATCACCCGCGCGCTGTCGCCGTTCGTGGACGGCTGCGCCATCAACGTGGCGCGCGCGTCCGGGCGCGACGTCGCAGCGGAGAACGTCGAGTTCGGCGGCCGGCGCTCGCTGCGCCGGCGGCTCCACGCGCGGGCCGGCTCGCTCGTCTTCCAGGCCAACGCGGTCTCGCGGCCCCAAAGCCTGCTCGCGACCGAGGAGGCCCTGCGCGCCCGCGAGCGCGCCCCCTACGAGCGCCGGACCGCGCGCACAATCCAGGCGATCGCCCGCCTCCGCGCCGACCATGACGACCCCGGCCCGCAGGATGTCCTCCGGCTCATGTCCAGCCGCCAAGGCGGCACTTACGCCTACGCGAACCGCGACGTGATGGCCCATTGCGTGGCGCACATCGGCGCGACAGGCATCGAGCTCTACGCGCAATCCGGCCCGGCCCACCCCACCGACGTGTACACCCCCCAGTGGCGGTGGTCATGAGCGGCACCCCGCTGCGCATCGCGATGTTCCCGCGCGGCATCGACGGCCTCTTCCTGCCGCGGGTGCGCAGCGTCGAGCTGCTCGCGCTCGTCGCGCGCGACACCCCCGAGGAGGCTTGGGCCCGGCGGGTCCTCGGGGACGAGCGCGTCCTGCCTTATCACCTCTCCAGGAGCGATCTCGGCGTCTACCCCGCGACCGAGGATCTCCTGACGCACTCGGACATTCACGAGGTGATGGCGAGCAGCGGGACGACAGGGCTCTTCCTGAGCTCGTCCTGCACCCGCGGCACACGCGCATGGGCGACGCGCCACGGCGTCCGCCTGATCGCCACCGAGTACACGCACCAGCGGCGGTTCGAGGACAAGCTCTGGTTCGACCGCTTCCTCGTGCGCCACGGGCTCCCGCGGCCCGCGGGCGGCCCCGTCACGTTCGGCAGCGCCGAGCGCTGGCCCGTCGAAGGCCCGGCGGTCGTGCAGGAGCCCTCGTCCCTGGGCGGCGAGGGAACCTACTTCGTGCGCGGCCCCGAGGACCTCGACGCCCTCGCGCGCCGCGGCGCGCTGACGCGAGGGAGCCGGTACCTCGTGCGCGAGCTCGTCGACGGCAGCCCGTACGGGATCACCGTGTTCGTCACCCCGGCGGTCGTGGCGCTCTCCACCGTGCGGCTGCAATGTTACTACCCGAACGAGAGCGCCGGCAGCGCGCACGACCACCACCACGTCTTCGCCGGCGTCCAGTGGATCCCGACGCCGGATCTCCCGGAGGCGCTGCGGCGGCAGCTCGACGCGATCTTCCTGAAGCTCGGCGATCTGCTCCACGCGCGCCGCTTCTTCGGCTTCGCCAACGTCGATTTCATGGTGGATACCCGCGGCCGGGTGCTCCTGCTCGAGTGCAATCCGCGCATGTCGGCGGCCACGCCGCAGCTCCTCGCCCGGCCGGAGCTCCTGTCCGGCGTCCCCGCGGGCGCGCTGTTCCTCGAGGCCTTCCTGGGCGAGCGCACGCCCGCGCCGCCGCGGGGGCCCGCGCGCTCGCCGCTGCCGGAGGCCTCGTACCGCGGCGCGACGCTCGACGTCGTGAGCGCGCCGGCGGACGGCGGACGGACGGCAGGCGACGGTCACACGCCGGCGGGCCACGGTCACACGCCGGCGGACGACGCCCGCGCGGCGGTCGTCCGCCGCGGCTTCGAGACCGGCCTGTACGCGCTCGACGACCGCGGCGTCCGCCACCTCGGGCCGGATGTCCGCCGGCTGTCGGGCGACCGCGAGCTCGCCCTCTTCTCCTACGCCCGCCCCGGCCAGCCGTGCCCGCCCGAGACCACCCTCGCCAGCGCCGTCTCGAACCTGCCGCTCTACGGCCCGCGCGGCGAGCTCTTGGCGCCCGCCCGGAAGCTGCTTGAATACTTCGACTACACCGATGATCGTCAAGGACCTCGCCGCGAAGAGACGCCGAGTTGAGCAGCTGCTCGACGACGACCACACCTACCCTGTCGGCGATCTCTCGAGCGTCGCCGCGAAGATCCTCGAGAAGCGCGCCACGATCCTCGACGCGGCGGCGAAGCACCGGACTCCGCTCTACCTGTTCGACGGCCGCGGCTTCGCCGAGGCGCTCGCCGCGTTCTCGCGCGCCTTCGACGCGCACGTGCGCGGGCACCGGCCGTTCTACGCGGTCAAATCGAACCACCACCCCTATGTCGTGGAGGGCGCGGTCCGCGCCGGCTACGGGCTCGACGTCTCCAGCGGGCGCGAGCTCCGGCAGGCCCTCCAGCACGACGGCTGCTCGATCCTGTTCAGCGGTCCGGCCAAGACCGAGGAGGACCTGGAGCTCGCCGTCGCCCACGCGGACCGGACGATCGTCCACCTCGACAGCTTCCGCGAGCTCGAGCGCCTCGGCCGGGTGACGTCGCGGCTCGGCCGGCCGATCCGGGCCGGCGTCCGCGTCTCGACCGCGCACCACGGCGCCTGGTCCAAGTTCGGTATCCCGCTCGGCGAGCTCGCGCGCTGCGTCCGGGAGGCGCAGCGACACCCGCTCGTCGACCTCCAGGGGGTCCAGCTCCACCTGAGCTGGAACCGCGACGCGAGCCCGTACCGGCTCATCATCGAGGACCTGGGGCGCTGCCTCGCGCGCGATCTGACCGCCGCGGAGCGCGCGCGCCTCCGGTTCATCGACGTCGGCGGCGGCTACCGGCCCCACCGGCTGGAGGGCTACTACCCCACGGACCACCCGCTCGGCCAGGTGATCAGCGCGGCCGACGCGCACTTCGGCGAAGACACCGAGTTCGTCCACCCTTATTACATCAAGGGCTCGATTCCCATCGACGAGTACGCGCGGGAGATCGGGGCCGCGATCGACAACCACCTCAGGCCGATCGTCGACTGCGTTTATTACACCGAGCCGGGCAGGATCGTCTCGACGTACGCCATGCACATCGCGCTCACCGTCGTGGACAAGAAGCGCGACGATTTGGTGATCGTCGACGGCGGCATCAACATGGTCGGCTGGGAGAAGTACCTCCAGATCTACTGCCCGGTCGTCAACGTCACGCGCCCGGCGGATCGCGAGATCCCGGTGCGCATCGGCGGCTCGCTCTGCGACTGCGAGGACGTGTGGGGGCTGCGCTGTTATGCCGAGGCGATCGAGGAGGGCGACGTGCTGGTCGTCCCCTTCCAGGGCGCGTACACGTTCAGCGTCGCGCAGGAGTTCATCCGGCCGATCCCCGCGGTGTGCAGGCTCGACGAGCCCGGCGAGATGCCTCGGTAGGCCCCGCGCTCGCCGCAGAGGTGGTCACTTCAGGGGGAACCAGACGGACTCGTAATGGACGGTGACCTCCTCGCCTTGCGCGATGTCGCGCACGGCGACGACCTCCAGCTCCCTCGACCCGACGTGCCTGACGAGTCGCGCGTTCGGGTCGGACGTGTGGTTGTACAACATGCCGAAGCCGGTCGCGATCGCGACCGCGTCCTCGCCCCAGAGGAAATAGTACTCGTGGAGCGACGTCTTCTCGAGCAGCTCCCACTGGGGGTCCGGGAGCACGATCACCGGCGTGCGCTCGACCGTCTCGCCCTGCGCGATGGGGGCGCGCGCGAAGACGCCGAGGCCTCTCCCCTCGCTTGAACCGATGCTGAGCTTCGTCATGACGCGGCCTTAATCGAGGGCGTGCAAGGGGGCCAGCCGGCCGATCCAGGTCGTCGCCTCGTCCACGGCCATGCTGGCGAGCGCCGGGTCGAGCCGCACGCCCGCGCGCGCGAGGGTGCCGAGGTCGTGCAGCCGCGCGAGCGCGGCGTGGGCCTCGACGGGCAGTTCGCCGGCGGGCACGAGGTCGCGGTACACCACCGCGACCAGGGCGGCGTGCGACTCGGGCGCCGGCCCCTCCAGCATGCCCGCGATCGCCTCGGCGAGCGCCTCGTAGGCCGCACGCGCCGCGTCCGCGGCGAACCCGGCGTCCAGCACCACCCGCGCCAGCCGCAGCCGGTCCTCCGCCGCCCGCTGCGCGGCCTTCGCCCGGGAGACCTCCGCCGCCGGGCGCGCCCGCACCCCCGTATCGAGCGCGACCGGCTCCGCCGCACGGGCGAGCCGCGCCGCCGGAGCGGCGGCCTCCACCGCCGCGTCGTTCGCAGGAGCGGCCGCGTCGCTCGCGGGGACGACCGCGGCCACCGCCGCGTCGTTCGCAGGAGCGGCCTCGCTCGCCAGCCACCCGGGCAGCGGCGCCGGCGCGCCGTGCGCCCTGGCGACGCCGCCCTCCGCGCGCACGGCGGCGCTCCCCTCTCCTGTCGTGCTCCCGTCCACCATCACGCTTCCGTCCACGATTGCACTCCCGTCACCTGCCGCGTTTCCATCTACCACCGCGCCGGCGTCTGCCGCCATCCCTCCCGCCATCGCCGCGCCTGTCCCTGCCGCTCCCCCGCCCGCCTCCGCGAGGACCTCGCGCATGTCGCGCAGGAACATCGAAAAAGTCGGCGCCGAGAGATCTTCCACCGCGGCGTCGGCCCGGAGCGCCGCCGCCCGGAGCGCCCGCTTACCGGCCAGCGCGCCCTCGATGCCCCGCTCGATGCCCGCCTCGGCGCAGAGGTAGATCACGCTCACGCTGCGCGCCTGGCCCAGCCGGTGCGCGCGCCCGGTGCGCTGGTCGAGCCGCGCCGGGTTCCACGGCAGGTCGAGGTGCACCACGTAGCTCGCCGCCTGCAGGTTGAGCCCCACGCCGCCGGCGTCCGTGCTGAGCAGCACCCGCGCGGCCTCGTCCTCGCGGAACCGCGAGAGGAGCGCCGGGCGCTGCTCGGTGGGCACGCCGCCGTGCAGCACGAGGTGGCCGACGCCGATCCGGTCGAGCCGCTCCGCGGCGAGCTCCAGCATGCCGACCCACTCCGAGAACACGAGGACCTTGCTGCTGGGCTGCGCCGCGATCTCCGCGACGAGCGCCTCGAGCTCGTCGAGCTTCGGCGACGCCTTCCTCCCCCGCTTCGGATCACACAGCTCCAGCGCGTTGCACGCCTGCCGCGCCTTGAGGAGCAGCATCATGAGCCGGTCCATCTCCTCCTTCGTGAGCCCCCGGCGCTCCGCGGTCGCCAAGAGCCGCGCCGCCTGCTCGCGGTACTCCGCGTCGAGCTCCCGCTGCTCCCGGCTGAGCGGCGTGTACCGCGTCTGCTCGAGCAGCGGCGGCAGATCGCGCAGCACCTCGGAGCGCTCGCGCCGGAGCACCACCCCCCGGATGCGCTCCCGCAGCGCCCCGAGGTTCCTGTAGCCCACGACCTTGCCCCGCTCGTCCTGGCGGTGGAACTCGACGTTGAACCGCCAGAGCGGCCCGAGCAGCGCCGGGTCCACGAGCTGGAGGAGCGCGTACAGATCGTCGAGGCGGTTCTCGACGGGCGTCCCCGTGAGGACGAACAGGAACCGCGACGGCAGCGCGCGCAGGGTCGCGGCCGTCTTCGTGCGGAAGTTCTTCGCCCGCTGCGCCTCGTCGAGCACCAGCACGTCCGCCTCGAGCGCCTGCAGCCGCGACAGGTCGCGCCACGTGAGCTCGTAGCTCAGCACCGTGTACGCGGCCCCGAGCGCGAGCGCCTCCGAGCGCTGCGGCGGCGACCCGCCGAGCACCGCCGCGCGCTCGCCCGTCCACCGCGCGATCTCCTGCGCCCACTGGTGCTTGAGCGACGCCGCCGTGACGACGAGGACGCGCCGCGCCTCGCCGCGGCGGCGGAGCAGCTCGCACGCCGCGATCGCCTGGAGGGTCTTGCCGAGCCCCATGTCGTCGGCGAGCAGCGCCCGCCCGCTCCGGAAGAGGTGGAGCACGCCCTCCCGCTGGTACGGGAAGAGCGGCAGCCCGAGGTCCTCCACCCCGCGCGCGCCGCGGCCCGGCTGCGCCTCGACGCGGCGCTGGCGGCGCGTGTGCCACGCCGCCCCCGCGAGCCGCTCCGCCGCCGGCGCGGCCGCGTGCACGACGCGGGCAGCGAGGGCCGGCGCTCCCTCCGTGCCCGCCGTGCCCGTCGTGCCCGCCGAGAGCGCCTTGAGCAGCCCGCCCGGCTGCACGAGCCGCGCGCGCTCCGCGCGGAGCGCCCCGGGCCACGCCCCGACCCCGACGAGCCGCAGCCCGTCCTGCGCGTCGACCGAGATCGTCGGCCGCGCCGGCAGGTCGATCCGCGCGAGCGCGCGTCGCCACGACGGGCGCTCCGCGACCGCGCGGCGCACCGCCTCGAGGTGCTTGCACGTGCCGAGCTGATTCGTGAGGAAGTCCGGGCAGGTGCAGGTGTCGAACCGCGCGCTGCTGTCGACGAGATCGACCACGTACCGGCCGCCGCTGCCGCTCGTCACCGCATAGTCGCCGTCGATGCGCGCCCCGAGCGGCGCCACCGTGAACGGCTCCGTGTGCGCGCGGCAGACGCGGACCTCGAGCTCAAACCGGCGGACCACGTCGAGGCTCGAGTAATCGTCGCATTGTGGGGTATCCCAGCGGGTCGGCCGGAGCGAGACGGGGCGCACGCGCGCCGCTCTGCCGCAATCAGGTGGGGGTCGCAATGACCGGATACGTGCGGAACACACGCTCCCTCCTGCGGATACCCTTCCGTTTCGGTCAACCAAATTCTCGCCAATTCGCGGGCTGGATCGCGCGGCGCCGCGCAGGCACGGGGGCGTCCGCTTCAGCACCCCACGACGCGGATCGTCTTCCCCGCGTGGTCGACCTCGCGCACGAAGAGCTTCTCCTGCCAGGTCAGCTCCTTGCGCAGGTCGAACAGCACGAGCCACCCCTCCCCGAGGCCCGCGCGGTCGAGGTAGCCCGCGAGCTGGTCCAGCGCCTCGGCTTCGGTCTCCGTGTCCCGCCGGATCTTGAGCTCGATCGCGTGCCGCTCCCCCTTCCAGAACACCATGAGGTCGAGCGCCCCGCGGCCGAGGCCGTACTCGCGCTCGATCCGCCCCCCGCCGTTGATGACCCGCTGCAGGAACGCCATGAGCAGGAGGTGCGGACCGGCCTCCCGGTAGGAGAAGCCCTCGACGGCCAGAGAGCCGTCCTTGCGCCAGAACACCTGCCAGTCCGCCATCAGCTTGCCCATGTCGAGCGAGCCGTCCTTGCGGACGTACCACGCTGGCTGGTTCGCGATGGTCACCTGCTGGCTGAATGTGAGCGCCCGCGGAATCACCTCTCGATAGATCGGATTGGCGATCTCCACCGCACCGCCGCGCAGCCGCACGAGGCCGAGGCCGAGCACATAGGCGAGATCGTCGTCCAGCAGATCCCCCTGAGGGACCTCTCCCTTGAGCATGGGCTCGAGGATCCGCCGCACCCGGGGCTCGCGCAGCCGCGCCACCAGGGAGTCGATATGTGAGCGGCGCTCCAGGATGAGCGTCTCCTTGGCCGCGTCCACGTGGCCCAGGGTGATCGGCACGCTCCGATCCTCCACGTCCCAGCCCACGATCTGGTCCGCGAGCGCGTTCGTCAGCCACGGGTGCCCTTGCCCGAGCTCCGCGATGCGCGCCGCCGCCTCGGGCTCGAACCGCTGCCCCGTCGCCGCCGTGTGCTGCTCGAGCAGCTCCTCGACCTCAGCCGCCGTGAACGGCCCCAGCGTCATGGCGCCCGCGGTGATGTTGAACGGCGAGGTGGTCCCGAGCCACGACACGGCCGTCGGGTCCTCCGCGCCGATCGCGTAGTCGCGCACCTGCCGCTGTCCTACCAGCGCCACGCTCGCCGGGAACGGCACCTGGCTTCGCTCGATGTACCCCTGCCGGAGCTGGGTCAGGAACGACACCATCGCCTCGCCCACCAGGCTGTCGGCCTCGTCGAACAGGACCACCAGCGGCCGGGGCTCCAGCCCGGCCAGCCGCGTCAGGTACACGAGCAACGCGCTGTCGGGCAGCCGCAGCATCGCCTCGATCTCGTCCGCCCCGGGCCGCGCGAGCCCCGGGTGCCGGACCGCGAGCGCGCGGTCGAGGCTTGCCAGGACGGCCGTCATGGCGCGCGGCACCTCCGGCTTCTCCCGCGCCGTCTCCAGGTCGATCCACAGGGCGCGGTGCTCTCCCGCGGCCCCGAGGTGGCGCTCCAGCCACATCAGGCACGTCGTCTTGCCCGTCTGCCGGCCGGCGTGCAGCGTGAAGAACCTCCGCTGCTCGATCAGCCGCAGCACGCGGCCGAGCCGGCGCTCCGGCGGCAGCATGTAGTGCTCCCCAGGGATGCACGGGCCCGCGATGTTGAACGAGGGTCTCACGCCGAAGCACCTAGGCGCGCTGGCCGCCTGCCCGGCGGCTCCCGCCGCCCTCAGGACCCGATCCGGATCTTCTTCTTCAGCGCGGCGAGCTCGTCGTCGACCGCCGACCCGCCGGGCCGATCGTCGCTGCCCGCCCCGCGGCCGTGCTCGAGGCGCGCGAACTTCGCCTCGAGCTCCGCCGCCGACAGTCCGCCGCCCGAGATCGCCTCCTCCACCTCGCGCGACGCCGCGACCTGGGCCGCCTGCCCCTCGACCGCCTCCTCCATCCGCCGGAACTCCGCGAACGCGCTGGAGCCGCCCCGCGCCCCGAGCCCCTCGGCGCCGCCGCCCGCGCGCTGCTGCTGGATCTGCGCCGCGAGCGTGCCCTTGCGCGCCTGGAACTCCTCCTGCTTCGCCTCCATCCGCTCGAGCTCCGTCTTCATCGAGAGGACGGCCGATCGCTGCTCCGCCCGCATCGCCTCGGCCCGGTCGCGCTCGCCGACGACGCGCTTCTTCTGGACCAGCGCCTCGCGCGCGAGCGTCTCGTCACCCGCCTTCAGCGCGAGCTCCGCGCGCTTCTCCCACTTGTCCGCCTCGGCGTCGAGCTCGTCGACCTTCTTGCGCAGCACCTTCTCGGCCGCTACCGCGTCGACCAGCTCCTTCCGGGCCGCGCGGATCTGATCCTTCATCTCCTCGACGATGAGATCCAACGACTTTTTCGGATCTTCCGCCTTGTCGAGGAGCGCGTTGACGTTGCTCGAGATGACCTTCCCCATGCGGTCGAAGATGCCCATGCCGTTAGCGTGCACCGCCCCGCCGCGCCTGTAAAGCGCCGGGCCCGCCGGGGCGCCGGCGGGCCCGGCGCCGCCGCCCGCGGCCCGCCGCGAGGCGCCCGCGGCCACGCCAGCGCCCGCGGCCGCAGGGAGAACAGCTCCCCTCAGGGCGGCGGCGGGTAATCCGGGCCGAAGCTCGACTCCACCGACGTCCGCGTCGTGAGCAGCGGGGTCTTCATCACCTCGTCCTCGTAGAGCGGCCTCACGACGCAGGTGTCCTCGCCGCACTCGCCCCCATCGATGAACGCGACGTCGGCCACGAGCCAGTACCGGGTGCTCGATTCGCTCGACGCGAACGTGACGGGCGCCTCCGGATCGTGGAACCCCGTCGGGCCGAGATCCGCCCCGAGGGCGCCGTGGCAGAAGATCTTGACCCGCGGGTGCACCGGGTAACGCTCGCCGTGGGCCGAGTAGTAATGGACCCCGATCCGCGTCCATTGCCCGACCGGCGGGAAATCGATGTTGATGTTCTCCGGCGCGCAGAACTCATCCCTGTTCGGATCCGTGACGCCGGGGTCGCACGTGATGTTGTCGATGTCGAGCCGCGGGTTGTGGCAGCCCTGGTCGAGCTCGCGCCACGCCCGCCCGGCGCCGCGAGGCGCGAAGTAGCAGGTGTTCCTCGCCTCCACCGGATCCTTGTGCCATCTCACCGGGTCCGGGGGCGCCGCGGTGTCGCTGAACCAGTAGAGCGACGAGCCCCCCTCCATGTGGTCGACCGTACAGTTGTTGTACCCGCAATCGGCCGCAGATCCGCTGACCCGCCACGGCTGCGCGTCGCCCGGCTGGTGCACGTGCAGGTCGAGATCCACCCCGCGGCCGCCGAGGTCGTGCTCCCACTCGAGCTCGACCCGCAGGCCGGGCGCGCCGACGTAGAGCGCGTACTCGCACGACGCCGCCGCGCCGTCCGCGCGCCGCTTCGTGTACGTCACCTTGTACTCGCCCGACTGGAGCGGCTTGTAATCGTCCGCCGGATCCACCCCGGTCGCCGCGGGGCACGGATCGATGCCTGTCGGGCAAACGACCGTCCAGGACTCCGAGCCCGGCACGGCGTCCGCGCTGAACGTGCCAGTCCCCTCCTTCAGGTTCACGTCGGCGAACGGCGGCGCCTGCATTGCGTGGCAGCCCTGCGGGCTCTCGCTGAAGCAGCCCTCGGTCGCGTGGCGGCCGCCGACGCACGGCCCCCACGCGCCGATCTCGTCGCACAGCGCGGTGCCCGGAAAACACCCCTCCGCCGTGCGGTACGAGGGATCCCCCATGAAACACGCGTGCGCCTGCCCCGGGATGCAGGCGCACGTCTCGTCGACCTGACCGTCGCAGTCGTCGTCGGCCCCGAGGTGCGCCTGATCGCAGAGCTCCTCCGAACCGCACTCCGTGCCGCACGGGTTCACCGCGGCGTCGACCGCGGCGGATCCGGCGTCCTCGCCGGAGGAGAGCAGCCCGCCGAAGCCCTCGTCCGTCGGCGCGGCCCCGCCGCCGCCGCCGCCCGCGCCGCCGAGGCCTCCGGCGCCCCCGGACGCCCCGCCCCCGCCGGCCGCGTCGCGCGGCCCCCCGGCATGACAGCCGACCGCGACGAGAGCACCTGAGGTCGCCGCCCCCACGAGGGCGAGCAGCGCAGCGGAGACGCGGACGCGAACACGACGCATGAGACCTCCAGTCGCCAGCGCGCGGTGAAGCAGCATGGGCCCAGAGGAACACCCAGCCAGACACCCGCGGAATGCGGCGAGGCGCCTGTTCTAGCAGACGCGCAGCGACGCAAAACGCGCTCGTGATGGAGAGCTCGCGCGCCCGTGAGAACGGATGTCGCGCCGCTCCGCGAACGACGTTATTCGATGTCCAGGGACAGAGAGGGTCAGTCCGTCGCGCGCGGCCCCCGCGCGGGCCCTTCCGCGAGCGCCGCCTGCGCGGCCGCGAGGCGGGCCACCGGGACGCGGAACGGCGAGCAGGAGACGTAATCGAGCCCGGCCCGCTCGAAGAACGCGATCGAGCCCGGATCGCCGCCGTGCTCGCCGCAGACCCCGAGCTTCAGCCCGGGCCGCGCCGCGCGCCCCCGGTCCCGCCCCATCTCCACGAGCGCCCCGACGCCGGGCACGTCGAGCGACTGGAACGGATCCTTCGCGAACACGCCGGCCTCGACGTACGCGCCGAGGAACCGGCCCGCGTCGTCGCGCGAGATGCCGAGCGCCGTCTGCGTGAGATCGTTCGTACCGAAGCTGAAGAACTCGGCCTCTTCCGAGAGCTCGCCCGCCACGATCGCCGCGCGCGGCAGCTCGATCATCGTCCCGAACCGGAACTCGACCCGACGCCCCTTCTCGGCGAACACCCGCTCCGCCACCGCGGAGACGAGCCCCCGCGCGATGGCGAGCTCGCGCCGCGTCATGCTGAGCGGGATCATGATCTCGGGCTCGACCTCGATGCCCGCCGCCGCCACGTCACACGCCGCCTCGAAGATGGCGCGCGCCTGCATCTCGTAGATCTCCGGGGAGGTGATCGCCAGCCGACAGCCCCGGTGGCCGAGCATCGGGTTGTACTCGGCGAGCTCCTCGTTCCTGCGCTCGATCTCCCGCCGGCTGACGCCCATCACCTTCGCGAGCTGCTCGAGCTGCGCCGGCTCCTCGGGCAGGAACTCGTGCAGCGGCGGATCGAGCAGCCGGATCGTCACGGGCAGGCCGGCCATCTCCCGGAAAACACCCACGAAATCGTCGCGCTGGAACGGGAGCAGCTTCGCGAGGGCGCGCCGCCGCCCCTCGTCGTCGCGGGCGAGGATCATCTCGCGCATCGCCCCGATGCGCTCCTCGTCGAAGAACATGTGCTCGGTGCGGCAGAGCCCGATGCCCTCCGCGCCGAAGTTGCGCGCCGTCCTCGCGTCGTGCGGCGTGTCGGCGTTCGCCCTCACCCGGAGGCGCCGGACCGCGTCGGCCCACGCCATGAGCTCGCCGAAGGCGCCGCTCAGCGCCGCCGGGACGGTCGGCACCGCCCCGAGGTAGACCGCGCCGGCGCCGCCGTCGAGCGTGATCAGGTCGCCGGCCTTCACCGCGATCGTCCCGGTGGCGTGGCCGTGATCGTCGTAGAGCGTCACCGCCATCTGGTCGCGGCTCACGCTGATCGCCGAGCAGCCCGCGACGCAGCTCTTGCCCATCCCCCGCGCCACCACGGCCGCGTGGCTGGTCATTCCGCCGCGGGCCGTCAGGACGCCGCGCGCCGCCTTCATGCCGTGGATGTCCTCCGGCGACGTCTCGGCGCGCACCAGGATCACCGCCTTGCCCTGGCCCGCGCGCCGCTCCGCCTCGTCGGCGGTGAACACCACCTGCCCCGTCACCGCCCCGGGGCTCGCCGGCAGGCCCCGCGCGAGCAGCCGCTTCGGCGCGCTCGGGTCGAGGCTCGGGTGGAGCAGCTGATCGATCGCGCCCGGATCCACCCGCGAGATCGCCTCGCGCTGGCTGATCAGGCCCTCTTTGGCCATCTCGACCGCGATGCGCACCGCCGCCGCGCCCGTGCGCTTGCCGGTGCGACACTGGAGCAAATACAGCGTGTTCTCCTGGATCGTGAACTCGAGATCCTGCATGTCGCGGAAGTGCCGCTCGAGCGTCTGCTGCACCTCGACGAGCTCCGCGTAAGCGCCCGGCATCCGCGCCTCGAGCGAGCTCGCGTCGTCCACGTCGGTTGCGCCGGTCCTCGACAGCGGGTGCGGCGTGCGCACCCCGGCCACCACGTCCTCGCCCTGCGCGTTCGGCAGCCACTCGCCGAAGAAGCGCCTCTCCCCCGTCGAGGGGTCACGCGTGAACGCCACGCCCGTGCCCGAGTCGTCGCCCAGGTTGCCGAACACCATCGCTTGCACGTTGCACGCCGTCCCCCAGGCCTCCGGGATATCGTGCATCCGCCGGTACACCTTCGCGCGCTGGTTATGCCAGCTATCGAATACGGCCCGGATCGCGCCCCAGAGCTGGGCGCGCGGATCCTCCGGGAACGGCTGCCCCGTCGCCTCGACGACGATCTCCTTCTGCCGCTTCACCAGGGCCGCGAGCGACTCCGCGTCGAGCATCGCGTCGGGCACCTTGCGCTCGAGCTCCGCGGAGTTCAGGCGCGTCGTGTCGACGCCGAGCCGCGCCGCGGCCTGCGCGCGCGCGCGGCCGAGCGCCTCGTCGAGCCGCGCCCGCGGCACGCCGAGCACGATGTCCGCATAGGCCAGGATGAACCGGCGATACGCGTCCAGCGCGAACCGCTCGCTCCCCGTGCGCCGCGCGAGCCCCCGCGCGATCTCGTCGTTCAGGCCGAGGTTCAGGATCGTATCCATCATCCCCGGCATCGACGCGCGCGCGCCCGAGCGCACCGACACGAGCAGCGGCGCGTCCGGGCTCCCGAGCTTCAGCTCGAGCAGCGACTCCAGCCGGCGGATCCCCGCCTCGATCTCCTCCTCGACGCCGGCGGGCAGCGCCTTGCGCGCGGCGTAATAGGCGTTGCACACCTCGGTCGTGATCGTGAAGCCCGGCGGGACCGGAATGCCGAGCCGCGTCATCTCCGCGAGCCCTGCCCCCTTGCCCCCCAGCAGATCTTTCTGCTGTGCATCCCCGTCCGCCTGCCCCGCCCCGAAGAAATAAACTGCTTTCGCCATGGCGGGCGAACGCTAGATCGTCCAGGGAGACAGGTCGAGGACCGTCGCCGGGAGCGCCGCGGACGGTTGTTGAGGTTCCGCGGCGACGGACGTGCTCGGCGGATCGGCACAAAGTACCGGCCCGTGGCCGCGAACGAGCTATGAAGCGGCGCATGAAACGTTGCGCCGCTCTCCTTGTTGTGATGCTCGCCGTCCCGCTCGCCGCGTGCGACCAGAAGCCAAGCCCGCAGCCGGTCGCCGAGTCCCCGCCGCCCACGGCCAGCGCGCCGGCCGAGCCCACCGCCGCGCCCACGCCCGCCGAGCCCGCGCCGCCCGCCGAGCCTGCCGGCTTGCCCGCGCCGCCGGACGTGGCCGCGCCGCCCGCCGACGCGCAGAAGACCACCTCGGGGCTCGCGTTCAAGGTGCTCACGCCCGGCAAGGACAAGGCGCACCCCGGCCCGGACGACAAGGTGACGGTCCACTACACGGGGTGGACGACGGACGGGAAGATGTTCGACAGCTCCATCGTGCGCAACGAGCCGGCCACCTTCCCGGTCGGGGGTGTTATCAAGGGGTGGACGGAAGCGCTCCAGCTCATGAGCAAGGGCGAGAAGCGCCGCCTCTGGATCCCCGGGGACCTCGCCTACGGCGACCGGCCCACGCGCCCCGGCGCCCCGGCCGGCATGCTCGTGTTCGACGTCGAGCTGCTCGATTTCGCGCCCGCCCCGAAGCCCCCGCCCGTGCCGAAGGACGTGAAGGCGGCGCCGAAGACCGCGAAGAAGACCACGTCCGGGCTCGCCTACCAGGTCCTCCAGAAGGGCACGGGCACCGAGCACCCCAAGCCGACGAGCCGCGTCACCGTGCACTACACGGGCTGGACGACCGACGGGAAGATGTTCGACAGCTCCATCGTGCGCGACGAGCCGGCCACCTTCCCGCTGGGCGGCGTGATCAAGGGGTGGACCGAGGGCGTACAGCTGATGGTGAAAGGCGAGAAGGCGCGATTCTGGATCCCCGCCGAGCTCGCGTACGGCGAAAAGCCGACACGCCCCGGCGCCCCCGCCGGCCTCCTCGTGTTCGACATCGAGCTCATCGACTTTCGTTGATGGGCCTTCCGGCGCTGGACATCCGGCCGCCCGCCTGGCTACATGGAGGACCGCGAGCGGCCAGGCATGCTGACATCCATTCGACTCAGGAACTTCAAGAGCTTCGCCGATGAAACGGTGGAGCTGTCCCCCCTCACGCTGCTGATCGGGGCCAACGGCTCCGGGAAGAGCAATCTCCTCGACGCCCTGCGCTTCCTGCAGGGCGTCGGGCTGGATCTCCCGATCTGCGACATCTTCCGCGGCCGCGTCGACGGGCGGCGCGAGGTCTGGCCGGGCCTGCGCGGCGGCACGCAGGGGGCCACGCACCGGGGCGCGAAGTCCTTCACCATCGAGAGCCGATGGGCGCTCGGGAAGGACGAGCTCACACACAAGATCACGTGTCAGGTCGAGCCCGACGTGATCGTGGAGCACGAGTCGCTGGAGGCAAAGGTGGCAGGCGCGCCGCTCTTCGACACGCCCACCTCCGCGCTGAAGGGGCTCGAGGGGTTCGCCTCGGGCGGCGTGATGAAGGCGTCGTCGAAGAAGATCCGCAGCATGAGGGCGGCGTCTCCGGACAAGAACCCCGCGCGGCGCAGCCTGCTCGGGCAGATCGAGCACCACCGCGGGCGCGCCGACGACGTGAGCCTCGCGGACGTGATCGCGCTCTGCAACGCGCTCCAGGTCGCGATGCGGAGCACGCTGTCGCTCGACATCGATCCTTCGCGGATGAGGGGTTACGTGCCGCACGAGATCGACAGCCTCGGCGCCGGCGGGCAGAACCTCTCCGCCGTGCTCCGCCGGCTCTGCGAGGAGGCCGATCACAAACACGACGTGCTCGGCTGGATACGGGAGATCGTCGCGCCCGAGATCAACGACATCGAGTTCGCAGAGACGGGCCTCGGCGACGTGATGATGGTGCTCGTCGAGAAGGGCGGCCACCGCGTCCCCGCGCCGTGCCTCCCGGACGGCGCGCTGCGCGCGCTCGGCAAGATCGCCGGCGTGCTCACCGCGCCCGAGGGCTCGCTCCTGCTCCTCGAGGACCCCGACGCGGGCCTGCACCCCGAGCGCGCCGGCCTGCTCGCGCAGACGCTGGAGGGGGCGGCGCGGCCGCCGATCTGCCAGATCGTGGCGACGACGCACTCGCCGTCGCTGCTCAGGGCGGTGTCGAAGCAGACCCTCAGCCGCGCGGTCGTATTTCAGCGCGACCCCGAGACCTCGGCGACGGTGACGCGCCGGCTCTCGGCGCTCCCGCGTTTCGAGGACATGTCAGAGCGCGATCCGGGAGAGCTCCTCTCCTCGCGGGCGCTCGCCGGATAACGCAGGCGGACGCCGCGCAACGGCGCTGTTCTCCATTGCAGCGCCACCATTTCATTCCAGCGTTATCATTGCTTCGCGGCTCGAGGATCCACCGCCCTCACGAATTGCGTTGTGCCGTCGCACAGCGCCTCCTAGTGTGCCCGCCACAGTCGCTCACGCGGCGGGCGCCGCGTGACCCAACAGCGGAGAGGTCCTTTGGTCTACCTTCAAGCTCCACGGCGATGGATTCTGTGTCTTGCTCTCGGCCTCTCGGCGGCGGCCGCCTGCTCCGATGACGACCCCGGCGACACCGGCGGCGCCGGCACCGGCACCGGCACGGGGACCGGCACCGGCACCGGCTCCACGACCACGAGCAGCGGCACCGTCACCCCGGGCGAGGGCGGCGGCGGCGCTGCCCCCGGCGAGGGCGGCGGCGGCGCTGCCCCCGGCGAGGGCGGCGGCGGCGCTGCCCCGGGCGAGGGCGGCGGCGGCAGCGCCCCCAGCGATCCCGCCTGCGGGCCGGACACCGCGTCGTTCGCCGACGTGCAGCCCATCCTGGCGCGGTCCTGCGCCACGCAGAACTGCCACGGCGGCTCTATGCCGCCGGCCGCGCAGCTCGACCTCCGCCCGGCCGCGGGCGCCGGCGATCTCGTCGATCAGGGAAGCAGCACCTGCCGCGAGCGGGTGCTCGTCGTGCCGGGCATGCCGAGCGAGAGCTACCTCATCAACAAGCTGCTGGGCGAGGACATCTGCGCCAACACCGGCAGGATGCCCCCGAGCGGCCCGCTGCCCGAGGCCGACATCAAGAAGTTCAACGACTGGATCTGCGCCGGCGCCCCCGCGAACTGAGCCCTGCCGCGCCGGGGCCGCGCCGCCCCCCGGCTCGCGTCAATAGACTTTGCAGCGCGCCCCGCCGGGCGCGCGTGCATAGGGCACCTTCGACGACTTCCCCTTCACGTAGATCGCCCCGCCCTGGGCCGGCCTCGGGATGACCGCGCCGGTCGCGAGCGGCCGCCCCGGCGGCAGGTCCTCGACCTCGATCACGATGTCGTTCCCCTCCTGATCGACCGCCGAGATCGACGGTCGCCGATCCGCCTCGTCCGCTGCGCCGCCCGGGCAGGGCACCCCGCGCGCGCTCAGGGCGATCGCGAGCGTGCCGCCCCCGACCTCCGGAGCGCCGGCCGCCCACTGGAACCTGGGATCGCGCGCCTCGCCCACCTCCACGGCGAGGCAGCTGCAGCGCTCCTTCGGCGAGGCAGCGCGCGCGAGCCCGAGGTCGTGCCGCACCCCGACCCAGGAGCGCACCTGCTCCTGGGGCACGGCGGGCGCGCCGCTGAACTCGTCGGGCGTCGAGACCGGCCTGCGCGCCGCCTTCGGCTGCGCGCCATCCTGCTCGCGCTTCTCCTGCACGGCGGGATCCACGGTGCCGCCCTCCCAGAACTCGGCCGCGCCCGCGTGCTGGTTGCCGCCGCAGGCGAGGAGGGCGACGCCGGAGAGGAGCGCAGCGAGACGTGCGATGAGGCCTGAACGGAGCATACGGTGCGATCTTCGCACCGGCGCCGGCAGCGGCCAAGGTTTGTGCTGAGAGGAGGGGAATCGCCCGCCGCGCGAGCCGGGACCCGGCCCGCGCGCGGCGGCGCTACACGCGCGGCGTCAGGCGCCACGCGCGCGGCGTCAGGCGCCACGCGCGCGGCGTACACGACGCCAGGCGCGCAGCGCCAGCAGCCTTCACTTCGCCTTGATCTCGGTGAGGACGAGCAGGTAGTCCGGCGAGTTGTTCGGCGACAGCTTCGCGTACGGGTTCTCCTTGCTGGGCCACCCGACGAAGCGCTTCGTGCTGTACTCGCCCCAGGACGGGTTCTTGAACAGCGGGATCACCGGCACCTTCTCGACGAAGATCATCTGGAGCTCGTCGATGATGCGCTTCTGCTCCGCCGGATCCGTCGCGGCCTGGAACTGCTTGAACAGCGGCTCGGCCTCCTTGGCCGCGAAGCGGTGCCAGTTGCGCGCGGTGATCTCGCCGACCGGCTTCACGAACTCCGGGGCCATGAGATCGCGGTAGAAGTTGAACGGCGTGGGCTCGGTGTTCGTCCAGCCCATCGACATGTCGAACGTGCCCTTCTGGAGCGCCTCGAAGAACGCGCTGAAGTCGTACGTCTTCAGCGTGGCCTCGATGCCGACGGCCTTCAGGTTCTGCGTGGTGATCTGGACCGCGCGCACCCAGTCGGACCAGCCGGTCACGACGTTGATGTCGAACTTCAGCGGCTTGCCGTCCTTCGCCCGGATGCCGTCCGAGCCCTTGGCGTAGCCGGCCTCGTCGAGCAGCGCGTTCGCCTTGGCCACGTCGAAGGTGGTCCAGTCGCCCGCCGCCACCGCCTTCTCGTTGCGCCAGCGCGAGTACGCGTCGTCGAGCCCGGTCGCGTCCGCGCCGACCGTGTAGCCGTTGACCGCGATCTTGGCGATCTGGGCCCGGTCGATGGCCATGCTGATGGCCTTGCGCACCTTGATGTCGTCGAACGGCTTCTTCGTGGCGTTCGGGTAGAGCGTCACGGTGCCGCCGACGAGCGGGAACCAGTAGTGGTTGTTCTGCGAGTCCTTGGAGACGTAGGTCTTGTCGATGTCGGGGACGAAGTTGCCGGCCCAGTCGACCTCGCCGTTGATGAGCGCCAGGTTCGCCTGGTCGTTGCCCGGGTACGCCGGGAAGCGAAGCCCGTCGACCCCCGGCTTGCCCTTCTGCCAGTAGTTCGGGTTCTTGTGGAGCTCGTACACCTGGTTCTGGAAGACCTTCACCTCGGTGAAGGGCCCCGTCGCGACCGGGTTCTCGTTCGTGAACGTGACCGGGTCGGCGACGTCCTTCCACTTGTGCTCCGGCACGATCGGCTGGTGACCGATGTAATGGAGCCCGGGGACGTACGCCTCCTTGAGGGTGAACTCGACGGTGGTGTCGTTCTTGGCCTCGACCGAGTCGAGGAACTTCCACACGCCCGTGAGGTCGGTCGCCGGGAACTTCTTGAGGAGCCCGAACGTGAACGCGACGTCCTTCGCCGAGAAGGGCTGTCCGTCAGACCACTTGACCTCGGTGCGGGTCGTGAAGGTGAGCTTCTTGTTCCCCTCGCCCCACTCGTACTTCGTCGCGAGCCAGGGCACGAACTCGCCCTTCATCGTGTTGTACACGATCATCGGCTCGTAGATGCCCGCGAGGGTGGGGAAGCGGACGCTCCCCTCGGCGAGCAGCGGGTTGAAGTTCCGCACCCAGGACGCCTGCTGCTCCCGGGAGATCGTGACCAGCTTCGCGCCGCCCGCCTTCGCGCCGCCCTGCGGCGTCGCCCCGGCGCCCGCGCCCGGCGCGGCCGAGCCCGCCGGCGCGTCCTTGCTGGGGCTCTCGGACCCTTTGTTGTCACACGCCGCCGTGGCGCCGACGGACAGCAGGAGCGCCGACAGGGCAAAAAAGCGGCGCGACATGGATCGACTCTTCATAAGCTTGCTCCCTCGCGGCGACCTCGGTCGCCCGCGACGATCCTCTCACTCGACCGACAGCACGCAGCGCCGCAGCGCAGCGACAACAGCAGACCGTACGGCGGCGCCACGGTTGAGCCGCGACTGCGGCATCCTGACGCCGGCGCACTCTACCGGCCGAGGTAGAGAAGTGTCAACCTGACGAATTGAGGGGGTTCCCGGTCCCGCCGTACGCTCCGCGACCTGAGCGGATGCGCACGAAGCAGCGGGTGTCCCCCCCCGGGGGGGGCCACCGGGAGCTCAGAATTCTGCCGGATCGCTGTAAGTTCCCATGACGTCGCGCAGCACGTCGCAGATCTCCTGCTCGGTCGCGTACGCGCTGGCCGCCGCGATGATGGGGGGCATGAGGTTCGTCCTCGGGCTGCGCGCGGCCTCGCGCACCTCGGCGAGCGCGCCCCGCACCCGGTCCTGGTCCCGCCCGGCCTTGACCCTGGCGAGGTTCTCGCATTGCACCCGCTGCACCTCCTCGTCGATGCGCAGGAGGGGGATCGTCTTCTCGCCCGCCGCCGCGTACCGGTTCACGCCCACCATGATCCGCTCGTTCGACTCCAGCTCTCGCTGGAAGCGGTAGGCCGAGGCCGCGATCTCGCGCTGCGGATACCCCTTCTCGATGGCGGCCACCATGCCGCCCATGTCGTCGATCCGCCGGATGTACTCGAGCGCCTCCTGCTCGAGGCGGTCCGTCAGCCACTCCACGTAATAGCTCCCGCCGAGCGGATCGACGGTGTTCGCGGCCCCGCTCTCGTGGGCGATGATCTGCTGCGTCCGGAGGGCGATGGTCACGCTTTCCTCGGTGGGGAGCGCGTACGTCTCGTCGAGCGAGTTCGTGTGGAGCGACTGGGTGCCGCCGAGCACGGCGGCGAGGGCCTGGAGCGACACGCGCACCACGTTGTTGTAGGGCTGCTGCGCCGTCAGGGAGACGCCGGCCGTCTGCGCGTGCGTCCGGAGCTTCATGCTCTCGGCCTTCTTCGCCCCGTAGCGCTCCTTGAGCAGCCGCGCCCACATGCGGCGGGCGGCGCGGAGCTTCGCGATCTCCTCGAAGAAATCGTTGTGCACGTCGAAGAAGAACGAGAGGCGCGGCGCGAAGCTGTCGACGTCGAGGCCGCGCTCCACGCAGCTCTCGACGTAGGCGAGCCCGTCGGCCAGCGTGAACGCGAGCTCCTGGGCGGCGGTCGAGCCCGCCTCCCGGATGTGGTAGCCGCTGATCGACACCGAGTTCCACCGCGGCACCTCGCGCGCGCAGAACTCGATCATGTCCGTCACGACGCGCATCGCCGGGCGCGGCGGGACGAGCCACGCGTGCTGGGCGATGAACTCCTTCAGGCAGTCGTTCTGCACCGTCCCGCCGATCCGCTTGCGCGGGATCCCGCGCTTGTCGGCGAGCGCGATGTAGAACGCGAGCAGCACCACGGCAGGGCCGTTGATGGTCATCGACGTCGTCACCTGGTCGAGCGGGATGCCGTCGAAGAGCACCTCCATGTCACGGAGCGTGTCGACCGCGACACCGCACATCCCCACCTCGCCGAGCGACCGCGGAGAGTCGGAGTCGTAGCCCATGAGCGTCGGGAAATCGAAGGCGGTCGACAGCCCCGTCTGCCCCTCGGCGAGCAGGTACTTGAACCGCGCGTTCGTCTGCTCCGGCGTGCCGAAGCCCGCGAACATGCGCATCGTCCAGAGCTTGCCGCGGTACATCGTCGGCTGGACGCCCCGCGTGAACGGGAACTCCCCGGGCAACCCGAGCGCCGCCGCGTAGTCGCGCGGCGCGTCGGCCGGAGTCGCGAGGTCGGGCACCTCGACGCCGCTCCAGGTCGTGAAGCGCTCGCTGCGCGGCGGGAAGCGGGCCGACGCCTCGGCGACCGGGCCGGAGCGCCACGCGGCCACCGCGCGCCGGAGCGCGGCGAGGCCGCCCTCGTCGAGCCCGAGCCCCTCGCCGCCGCCGCCGCTGGAGTACTGGAGCGCGCCCCCGTCGCGCTCGTCGTCGTGCGCCGGCGGCCGGTGCGCGCGCCCCGCGTCGATCTCCGGAGGATGGGTGAGCTCGTCGTGCGCCATGGGGCGGATTTTAGCGCGGCGCGCGCGCCGTGGCCCTCTTCAGCGCGCGCCCTGCGCCGAGATCGCCGCCGGGCGCGCGGCGCGTCACGGGCAGCTCGCGGCGAAGGTGTCGGAGGCGACCGGCGTCGCCCCGTCCTCCAGCGAGTCCTCGATCGCGCCCGTGACGCGGATCCCCTCCGCCGCGCAGAGCGCCGCCGCGACGCCCTCCGGGAGCAGCCCGCCGCCTTCGCTCGAGTCGAAGGTGAACGCCACGCGGACGTCGCTGCCCGGAGCGACCTCGACGGGCAGCGGGGTCGTGGTCTCGGCGGCGAGCGGCGCGACGATCGAGGTCTCCTGGTCGGCGCTCGCGATCTCGAAGGTCCGCACCGCGACCCGGCTGGGCCCGCTGGCCCGCGCGCCCAGGTGGAGCTCGAGCGTGAAGCTCACCGCGAGCTGCGCGCCGAGGGCGCTCGTGGCGACCGTCGCCGCCGGCGAGGTGATCGAGGGATCGACGAACACGGCGGCGTCGGTGTCGATGCAGCCGGCGGCGGCCGCGGCGAGCGCCGCCGCGGCGAGGAGGTGCGCGGCACGGGCCTTCATGGAGCCACTCTCTCCCGGGCCGACCTGCGCTGTCCAGATCCGAGCGCCGCGCGCGGTCGCCCGGCACACAGCGCACCGCGCGAGCTCGTCCGAGCCGCGCGGCGCGCGCTCCGCTCAGGGCGGCGGCGGGACGACGCCCTTCGAGCGGGCCAGGGCGCAGCCGAGCTCCACGTTGGTCGGGCCCTTGTCGGTCCGGACGACCTTGAACTCGACGCGCCGGTTCTTCTCCCACGCGGCCGCGTTGTGCGCCGGGTCGAGCGGGCAGTACTCGCCGTAGCCCATCGCGCGCACCGCGCCCTTGTTGACGCCGCGCTGCACGAGCGCCGCGACGACCGCGTCCGCGCGGGACTGCGTCAGCTTGAGGTTGTACGCGTCGGCCGAGCGCTCGTCCGCGTGCCCCTGCACCTCGATCATCGTGAACTCCGGGTGGTGCTTGAGCGTCTCCGCCACCGCCTGCACGATCCCGAACGACTCCGGGAGGATCTCGGCGCTGCCGGTCGCGAACTGGATCTTCTCGAGGATGACGATGTTGTTCTCCTCGATCACGACGTTGCCCTTGTCCGGGCACCCGTCCTCGTCCTCGAGGCCATTGAACGTCTCCGGATCGTTCGGGCACTTGTCGGTCACGTCCGGGATGCCGTCCCGATCGTTGTCCGGATCCGGGCAGCCGTCCGCGTCCTCGAAATCGTCCTTGTCCTCCGGGTCGTTCGGGCACTGGTCGGACTTGTCCGGGATGCCGTCCTTGTCGTTGTCGGGATCGGGGCAGCCGTCCTTGTCCTGGAAGCCGTCGCGGTCCTCCGGATCGTCCGGGCACTTGTCGCGCGAGTCCAGGATGCCGTCGCCGTCGCGGTCGCCGTCGCTCCCCTCCGGGCAGCCGTCGTCGTCCTCGTCGCCGTCCTTGTCCTCGGGGTTGTTCACGCAGTGATCGTCGACGTCGAGGATGCCGTCCTCGTCGTTGTCGGGATCGGGGCAGCCGTACTTGCCGGGGGGCGAGTCCGCCTTCGTGTCCTGGAAGCCGTCGAAGTCCTCCGGCTCGTCGGGGCAGTCGTCCTGATCGTCCTTGATGCCGTCGCCGTCGCGGTCGCCGATCGACGGCTCGAAGACGAACCCGAGCGTCGCGCGCTGCTCCGCGACCTGGAACCCGGGCGTGTACCCGACCCCGGCGCCCAGCATGAGGAAGCTGTTGCGCTCGATGAAGAGCTTGATGCCGCCGAGCGCCTCCGCCGACAGCTTCTGCTTGCTGCTCTCGCCGCCGCCGACCTGCTGCGTCAGGTACGTCTCGGCCACGAGGTCGAGCGGGGTGAGGACGCGGTAGCTCAGCCCGAACCCGCCGGTGAGCAGGTCGGAGTACGCGAAATCGCCGTTCTTGAGCTGGAACTCCGAGGCGTCGGACTTCAGGCCGAACGCGGGGTTCTTCCCGGTGTGGCCGCGGTAGCCGACGTTGAGCGCGACCCGGAACGGGTTCGTCACGCCGAGCCGCTTCTCCAGCACGAGCTGCGGCCAGTAGAAGAAGCCCGGGTCCGACGCGAAGTCCTCGGCCCCGGCCACGCCGACGCCGCCCTGCGCGATGACCGCGAGCCCGATCACGTCCTGATCGGGGCGGAGCAGGCGCAGCTTCACGTGGACCGCGAGGTTGCCGAGCGCCTGGGCGTCGAGCGAGTCGTCGTCGTAGTTGGCGCCGGGCCCCGGGCCGATGTCGTTCACGCGCTTCGCGCCGTTGAGCACCACCGGCGCCGAGAGCCCGACCACCAGGCGGTTGGCGATGCCGTAATCGAACTGGAACGTCCCCTGGAACGCGTGATTGAGCATCACCTTCGTCTCCGAGGGGTTGTCGTTCAGGGGCAGCAGGTTGTGCCCGTAATCGAGCACGAGCCCGAGGCTGATGTCGCCCGCGCCGAGGATGTCCGCGCCGTTGACCGAGAAGAGCCCTTTGGAGTCGACCGCCGGCCGGAACAGGTGCATGTCCATGCCGTCGCCGTTCGCGCCGTCGCCCGCGCGCGTCTCGGCCGCGACGGCGTCGCCCGCGGGGGCGGCCGCGGCCGCGGCGCCGAGCAGCGCGGAGATCAGCCCGACGCCGAGGCGGGAGGCCCAGCCGGGGCGGCCGCGGCCGGGCGGCGCGCGGTCGTCGCGCGCGGCGGGAGCGCCCGTGGGTGGGGCGGCGAAGAGCGATGGGAAGCGAGGCGTCATGGGAAGGTCCTCGGGTTCGTGAGGGTCGCAATCGGGTGGGCGCGACCTGGTTCGCGGGCTGAGCGCCACGTACCACCGCGCGAATTCCGGTGTCAAACAGACGACGCGGCCCGCGCTCCGGTGGCGCGCCGTGCCGAGGATTACCTGCCGTCGCCCCGCGCGGCCGCGGGATCCGGCGGCGGCCGCGCCGGACGCCGGCGCCGGCCGCGGCCAGAGTTGTCCTGGCGATCGGAGACGGGTATTCCCTTTGGCTTGCTGCGACGCGTGCTCGGCGCGCCGGGAGGGAGGCCACCGTCGCCCGCAGCGCATTCGACCGAGGGGAACGATGCTGCAATCGAGGTGGAATAAACCGCTCGCGGCGCTCGCGCTGATGGCGCTGCCGGCGTGCGGAGGTGGCGGATCGAGCGAGGGCGGCGGCGGCGGCGCCGGCGGGCTTGACGGCTCGGGCGGCGCCACGTCGACCTCGAGCACCTCCGCCGCCGGCTCGAGCGCGACGGCGAGCACGGGCGGCTCTGGCGGGGGCGACGGCGGCAACGGCGCCGGCGGCCAGGGCGGCGACGGCGGCACCGGCGGCCAGGGCGGCGACGGCGGCCAGGGCGGCGACGGCGGCGCCGGCGGCCAGGGCGGCGGCCCCATGCCCGCCGTGTGCGGCAACGGCGAGGTGGAGCCCGCGGAGACGTGCGACGACGGCGGCGTCGTCGCGGGGGACGGATGCAGCGCCGCGTGCGCGATCGAGCCCGGCTACATCTGCGCCCGCGCCCCGAGCATCTGCTCCACGATCTGCGGCGACGGGCTCCTGCGCGGCGCCGAGTCCTGCGACGACGGCAACACGGCCGACGCCGACGGCTGCAGCGCGGTCTGCGTGCTCGAGGCGGGCTACGAGTGCGCCGGCGAGCCCAGCGCCTGCGGCCCGCTCTGCGGCGACGGCCTGCTCCTCGGCACCGAGCGCTGCGACGACGGCAACACGGCCGACGCCGACGGCTGCAGCGCGGATTGCGAGGCCGAGTACGGCTACGCGTGCACCGGCGAGCCGAGCGCCTGCGAGACGGTGTGCGGCGACGCCATCCCCGCCGGGCTGGAGCGCTGCGACGACGGCGGCGTCGTCGCGGGGGACGGCTGCAGCGCCGCGTGCGCGGTCGAGGACGGCTTCCTCTGCGCCGGCGAGCCCAGCGCCTGCGCGCCTGTCTGCGGCGACGGCCTGCTGCGCGCCGCCGAGCGCTGCGACGACGGCAACACCGAGGGCGGCGACGGCTGCAGCAGCGCCTGCGCGCGCGAGCCCACGGCGGAGGTGGAGCCGAACGACGCGCCGGGCGACGCCGACTCGAGCCCCGTCGCGCTCCGCGGCGACGACCTGATCGGCGGCGCGATCTCCGCCGCAGGCGATCTCGACCTCTTCCGGCTGGAGCTCACCGCGGCCTCGGTCGTGCGGCTCGAGACGTTCGACGCCTCGGCCGAGAGCTGCGAGGAGATCGACACGACCCTGCGGCTCCTCGACGGGGCCGGAGACCCGATCCACGTCAGCGACCAGCTCGGCGACCTCGGCGGGATCGGCGAGTGCGCCGCGCTCGTGGTCGCCCTGCCCGCCGGCACCTACTACGTCGGCGTCGAGGACGCGGCCGGCGACGCCGCGATCGAAGCCTACACCCTGGAGGTCCACGTCCAAGCCGACGCGGGCAGCGAGGCGGAGCCGAACGACGAGCGCGCGACCGCGACGCCGCTCCCCGGGAGCGACGTCGTCGTCGCCGGCGCGCACCGGTCCGGCGGGGACGTCGACGTCTACGCGATCGAGGTCCCGCCCTGGGGCGCGTCGCTGCGCGCGGAGATCATCGAGGCTGGCGCCGAGGCGTGCGAGTCGGGCCGGCTCGACAGCGTGCTCTCGCTGCTCGACGGGCGCGGCGTGGCCCTGGCGACGGACGACGACGGCGGCCGCGGCGCCTGCTCGCTGCTGGACGGCACCGGGCGGTCGCCGGTCAGCCCCGCCGACATGGGCGCGCGTGATCTCGCCGGCGGCACGTACTACCTGGAGGTGCGCGCCCCGGACCCGAGCGCCGAGGCGGCGCGGTTCGACTACCGGCTGGTCGTCACGCTCCGGTAGTCACCTGGTCACTCGCGGCGCGGCTACGGCGTGCGCGTCTTCAGGCTGTCGATCGCGTGCACGGGCGCCTGGTCGCCGGCCATGAGGTGCGCGATGGCGCTGTAGACCAGCCGCTGGCTCTCCAGCATGCTCTTGCCGGCGAACACCGGCGCCGTCACGACGAGGTTGAAGTGGCCTCCCCCGCCGGTCACCTCGGCGGTGGAGCCCTCGATCTTCTCTTCGATGGCCCGCTTCAGGGCGTCGGGGATCGAGCCCTGGAAGGTCGTGAGGTGGGTTCCCATGACCGCTCTATAGGCCATCGACCCGCCGCGGGGAAGCCGGAGCGCGGCGCCGCGGCGGGCCGCGCCCCGGCCGGGATCAGGCGCTGGCGCGCGCGCCGGCCAGCTCGATCAGGCCGGCGGCGCCCATGCCGCCGCCGATGCACATCGTGACCACGGCGTACCGGCCGCCGCGGCGGCGCAGCTCGTGGAGCGCCGTCGCGGTGAGCTTCGCGCCGGTGCACCCGAGCGGGTGGCCGAGCGCGATCGCGCCGCCGTTCACGTTGAGCTTCTCCTCGGGGATCTCGAGCGCCCGCTGCACGTAGACGGCCTGCGACGCGAACGCCTCGTTCACCTCGAACAGGTCGATGTCGGCCATCGACAGCCCCGTCCTCGCGAGCAGCTTCCGCACCGCCGGCACCGGGCCGATCCCCATGATGGCGGGGTCGACGCCGATGGTCACGAAGGCGCGGAAGTAGCCGAGCGGCTTCACGCCGAGCGCGTCCGCCTTCGCCTTGCTCATCACGAGCGCGGCGGCGGCGCCGTCCGACAGCGGCGAGCTGTTGCCCGGCGTCACGCTCCCCTTCGCCGCGAACGAGGGCTTCAGCCCGGCGAGCGCCTCCGCCGTCGTCTCCTTGCGGATCAGCTCGTCGGTGCGGAAGTCGAAGGTCGCGCGCTTGCCGTTCTCGTAACGCACCCCCTTCACGGTGACGATCTCGTCCTCGAACTTCCCCGCCGCGCGCGCCGCCGCCGCCTTCTGGTGGCTCTTCAGCGCGAACGCGTCCTGATCGGCGCGGCTCACCTGGAACCGGTTCGCCACGTTCTCCGCCGTGATGCCCATCGGCGTGTACACCGTCGGACAGCGCTCCATCGCCTCCGGCGACGCGCTCAGCTTGTTGCCGGTCATCGGCACCATCGACATCGACTCGACCCCGCCGGCGACGGCGATGTCGACCGACCCCATCGCGATGCTGCCCGCCGCGAGCGCGATCGCCTGGAGCCCGCTCGAGCAGAACCGGTTGATGGTGATCGCGGAGCTCTCCTGCGGCATGCCGCCGAGCAGCGACACCACGCGGGCGACGTTGAGCCCCTGCTCCCCCTCCGGCATCGCGCACCCGAGGACGAGGTCCTCCACGTCCTCCGGCTTCACCTGGGGGACGCGCTTGAACAGCGCGGCGATCACCTCGCCGGCGAGCTCGTCAGGGCGCTTCTGCGCGAGCGAGCCTTTGTGGGCCCGGCCAACGGCCGAGCGGACGGCCTCTGCAATTACGACGTCGACCATGGCGTTCACCTAGTTCCGAAGGGGCTTGTTGTTCATCAGCATGTACTGCATTCGCTCGGCGCTCTTGGGCTCCCCGCACAGGCTGACGAACGCCTCCCGCTCGAGCTCGAGGATCTCGTCCTCGGTCACCTCGCGCGCCGCGCCGCCCGCGCCGCCGCAGAGCACCTCGGCGAGCTTGCGCGCGATCTTCGCGTCGTGCTCGCTGGCGTGGCCGCCGGCGACGAGCGTGTCGATCATCATCTGGAGCGTCGCGATCCCGCTCTCGCCCGGGAGCCTGTACGCGCGCGGCACCGGCCGGTGGTACCCGGCCTCGGCGAGGCCCACGGCGCGCGCCTTCACCTCGTACAGCTGGCGCGCCCGGTCGAACGACACGCCGTCGGTCCTCCGGAAGAAGCCGAGCGCCTTCGCCTCGTCCGCGCTGGTCGCGACCTTCGCGAGGGCGATGTTCTTGAAGACCTGCGTCACGATGTCGTAGTTGTTCACCGTCACGCCCTCCGGGATCGCCTCGAACGCCCGCCAGAGCATGTTGAGCGTCCCCGCCCCGCCCGGGATGAGGCCGACGCCGACCTCGACGAGCCCGGCGTACGTCTCCGCCGAGGCCTGCACCGCGTCGCAGGCGAAGCAGAGCTCGAGCCCGCCGCCCAGGGTCATCCCGTAGGGCGCGGCCACGACGGGCACGGTCGCGTACTTCAGCCGCTGGGTCGCGTCCTGGTACGCCTTCACCATCTTCCGGATCGCGTCCCAGTCCTTGTTGCCCGCGGCCATCACCACGAGGAACAGGTTGGCGCCGACGCAGAAGTGCTCGCCCTGGTTGAAGACCACGAGGGCGCGGAAGTCCTGCTCGGCCTTCTCGGCGGCGAGCGAGAGCATCCCGATCGAGTCGGGGTCGAGGCTGTTCGCCTTGGTCTTGAAGGTGACGCCGAGCACGCCGTCGCCGAGGTCCCACGCCTCCGCCCCGTCGTTGGCGAGCACGGGCTTCACGCCGCCCGCGGCCGCGCGCGCGCCCGCGAGCGTCACGTTCCGCGGATCGACGTTCCGGGCGACGTACTCGCCCTTCTGCAGGTCGAACACCGCGCCGTCGGCCCGGTAGAACGACGTCGCGCCGCTCTGCTTCATGCGGAGGATCGACTCGGGCAGCTTGATGCCGTCCTTCTGCATGCGCTCGACGGTCTCGGCGAAGCCGAGCGCGTCCCAGGTCTGGAACGGCCCGAGCTCCCAGTTGTACCCCCAGCGCATGGCGTCATCGATGGACACGATGCTGTCGGCGATCTCGCCGACCCGCCGCGCCGTGTACGCGAGCGAGCGGGAGAGCACCTTCCACGCGAACGCCCCTGCCTTGCCGGGATCCCCGGCGAGCTTCTTCACGCGCGCGGCCGGGTCCTCGATCTTCTCGCAGGACTTCGTGGCCTTCTTGATCGCCTCGTCGCCGCCGTGCGGCCGGTACTCGAGCTTCGCGGGGTCGAGCGTCTCGAGCCCCTCCTTGGCCTTGCGGTAGAAGCCGCCCTTCGTCTTGTCGCCGAGCAGCTTCGCCTCGATCATGCTGCGGATGTACGCGGGCAGCTTGAAGACGTCGCGGTCCTCGTCGCGCTCGAGCGCCGCGTAACAGTTGTCGGCGACGTGGGCGAAGGTGTCGAGCCCGACGAGATCGCCGGTCCGGAAGCTCGCGCTCTTCGGGTGCGCCATGGCGACGCCGGTGATGGCGTCGACGTCCTCGGGCGCGAGCCCCTCCTCGAGCATGAGGTGGATGGCGGTGAGCATCGCGTGGGTGCCGATGCGGTTGCCGACGAAGTTCGGGGTGTCCTTGCCGAAGACGATGCCCTTGCCGAGCACGTCCTCGCCGAACCGCCGGACGCGCTCGATGACGGCCGGATCGGTGCTCGGCCCGGCGACGAGCTCGAGCAGCTTCATGTACCGGACCGGGTTGAAGAAGTGCATGACGAGGAATCGCTTGCGGAAGTCCTCGGAGCGCCCCTGCATCATCTCCTCGATGCGCAGCCCGGAGGTGTTGGACGCCGCGATCGCGTCCGGCCGCATGACCTTCTCCAGCCGCGCGAACAGGTCGCGCTTCGGCTCGATCTTCTCGATGATCGCCTCGATGACGAGGTCGCATTGGGCGAGCTCGCCGAGGTGGTCTTCCGTGTTCCCGGTGCGCACGAGGCGGGCGTGGGACGGGTGGAAGAAGGCGGCGGGCCTCGCCTTGAGCGCCTTCTCGAGCCCGCCCGCCGCGAACCGGCTCCGGGCGGCCGGGTCCTTCCGTTCAGCCTCGCTGAGGTTCGGGGGCACGATATCGAGGAGCAAGACCTCGACGCCGGCGTTCGCGAAGTGGGCGGCGATGCCGCTGCCCATGACGCCCGCGCCGATGACGCCCGCGCGGCGGATTGGTTTCGTCATGCAGAATCCTCCGAGATGGATAGGGGCGCAAACCATTGGCGCAAAGGGCGCCGAGCGCAAGCGTATCCGGGGTGGACGGCCGGGAGGTGAGCGAGCGAGTGTGCGCTTCGTTAAGGCCGCGGGCGAGAGATTGTGGGGTGCGAAACGACATGTCCCGAACGTCCGCCTACGGCGCCCGGGACATCCGGCTCAGCGCCGCGGGCGCGGCGTCCGGCTCAGTGCCACGCGGCGGCCGACTGCACGGGTTTTCCGGTGCGGTCGTGCTCGGCGAGGAGGCGCCTCGTCATGTCGACGCACTCGACGCAGGAGGCGAAGGTCGACTTGTGCTGGCACGAGATCCACGTCGCCGTCCCCTGGGCGCCGAACTGGACCGCATCGAGGTGCTTGCCGCAGGCGACGCAGTGGATGTGCTGGTGCTGGTGGCCGCCGGCCGCCGCCGCGGGGCGCGGCGGCGCGAGCGCCTTCCTCTCGCGCTTGGTCAGTCGCTTTTCTCGTTTCATGATCACCTCGGTCGTGTGGGGGCGCCGTGCAACGTCGTGCCTGGCCCTGCGCAACCTACCATGCGGCGTTCCGCGAGGGCGCGGGCGGGCTGCGCGGAGGAGCAGCGGCGCGGCGGGCTCGGCGAGCTCGGGCCTCGCCGCCCTGCCGGCGGACGCGCCGGCGGGGTGCCCGGCTTGACTTTCCAGGGGCGCTGTGCACCGCGCCTGCCGCGCGCGGCAGGCGCGGCGTGTCCTGGGCGGCGCCGAGGCGCCCGCGCGCCCCGACCTCGCGGAGAACGGCGCCGAGCGCGGCGGCGGGCTCCGCGGGGCGCCCGCGAAAGAGGCGCGGGACGTGCGAGCGAGAGGTCGCGGCGCTCACATCCAGCGCTCTCCCCATCACCTCGTTCGATGCTCGTGAATCGCGTCTCCCGTCTTCGCATGACGGGTACACGTGCGTGCAGGGCTTGATGGAGAGCGATGAGGGAAGCGCGGAGACGACGTGAAGGGTGCGAGGGCCAGGCCGTGAGTGATTACTGACGGTCTCTTCAGCTCACGTGAGCTCTCCGGACCTTGAGATTGCGCGCCCCGGGCGACGAGTGGGATGGGAACACACCGGCCCTCCCGCGAAATGATTGTACAAGGATGTAGACACCCGCACTATCGAGGGCCGTAGACGTCCGCGACGTGAGACAGAGTCGTGTCCAAGACGCCTCATCCCGCGAAATTCACCGCAGGCGGAGGCAGCCCCGCGCCCCCGCGCGGACATCGCTGAATGCATTTATGACCACACGCGAAGAGGTCCTCCATGGTCGTCAGGGATTCTTCGATTTTCGTACTCCAGAGCACCTGCTATGCGTTCTTACAGGGGGACGGCGACGCGCTGTGTCGCGTCGAGTCGACAAATTCATCATGCCCTGTTCTCTCCGCCGCGAAGAGCCGCAGCGGGCTGGCGCGCCCGCGGTGCTGCGTTGTCCGGGGTGCGGACGCCGCATCACGGGGTATTGCCCGCTGCACGGCAATCTCAGCTTCCCTGGAGGGGGGCCCGACACGTCGAAGGTGACGGGCGTCGCCGCCCCGCGCATCGGCGGCTACCGGGTGCGGCGGCTCGTCGCGCGCGGCGGCTTCGGCATCGTGTTCGAGGCCGGGCGCGAGCGCGACGGAGCGCGGGTCGCGATCAAGGTCCCCCGCGACGACCGGGACGACGCGCCCGCCTACCTGGAGCACGAGATCGCGGCGCTCGCGCGCGTCGCGGGGCCGCACGTGCCCGCCGTCCTCGAGCACGGGTGCACCCCCGACGGCGCGCCGTACCTGGTGATGCAGTACATCGACGCGCCTCCCCTGGCCGATCGCCTCGTCGACCTGCCGGAGCCGGTGCCGGTCAGCGAGGCCGTCGCGCTCGCGGAGGCGATCCTGCGCGCGCTCGCGGCGGTCCACGCGCGCGGCTGCCTGCACCGCGACCTCAAGCCGGAGAACATCCTCATCGACGGCGCGCTGCACGTCACCTTGATCGACTTCGGCCTCACGGTCCCGCTCGGCCCCGAGGGCGCCTCGACGCAGGACAGCTCGACGGAGGGCGTCGGCATGGGCACCGCCGAGTACATGGCCCCGGAGCTCTGGGAGGGCCTCCTCGACGTCGATCGCCGCGCCGATCTCTACGCGGTGGGCGCGATCCTCTTCGAGATGCTCGCGGGCTGCCCGCCTTTCTGGGGCCCGCGCCCCTTGGTGCGGGAGGGGCACCTGAGCCGCCGCCCGCCGCACATCGGCGCGCCGGGCCGCGGGCCGAGCGTCCTCTCGGCGGTGGAGGACGTGGTGGCCCGCTGCCTCGCGAAGGACCGCCGCGAGCGCTTCGACACGGCCGACGATCTCCGCGCCGCGCTCGACGCTGCGCTGCGCGAGGCGCCGACCTTGCGGTGCACACGCCCGGGCCCGCCCGCGGCGATGCTGGATGTGCCTCTGGGGACGCCGGGCCCGCCTGCCGCGGCGCCGGAGCCGCCCGCGGCCGCGCCGGACGGCGAGCTGCGCGGCGACCGTGTCACCGTGGGGCTGCTCTTCTTCGACACCGCGCTCGACGTGGCGGCGCTCCAGGCGCGCCTGAAGGCGCTCGGCGGGCAGCTTGGCCGGGCCTCGACCGGCCGGTGCGCCGCCGTCTTCGCGGCCGACGTCTCGGAGAACCCCGCGCGCCACGCCCGCCGCGCCGCCGAGGAGCTCGTGCGGCTCGGCGTCTGCGAGCGCGCGCGCGTCGATCTCGCGCCCGTCCTGGTGCAGACCAAACGCGACGGCACGCGGCGCTTCCTCAGCCCGCTCTTCACGCGCGCCGAGCGCTTCCCGGCCGCGGGCGATCCGGTCGGCGTGGTGATCGCCCCCGCCGCGGCCGCCGTGCTCCACGATCCCCCGGACACGGCCCGGTCCGGCGCCCTGCCGCTCGCGTCCGGCGCTCCGCCCGCCGCGCGCCACGACGCGCCGGCCCCGCTCGCGTCGTCGCTCCCGCCCAGCGCCCCGACGCTCTCGTCCGGCGCCCTGCCGCTCCCGCCCAGCGCCCCGCCGCTCCCGCCCAGCGCCCCGCCGCTCTCGTCGGGCGCCCTCGCCCTGCCGCTCTCGCCCGGCGCCCTGCCGCTCTCGTCCAGCGCCCCGCCGCTCTCGTCCGGCGCCCTGCCGTTCTCGCCCGGCGCCCTGCCGCTCTCGTCCGGCACCGCGCCCGCCGCGCACCACGACGCGCCGGACGTGCTCGACCCCGACACGTGGCCCCTCGTCGGCCGCGACGAGGTGCTCGCGGCCCTCGCCGAGAGCGCGCTCGCCGCCGCGGCCGAGGGCGTGCCCACGGTGGTCAGCGTCATCGCCGAGCCCGGCATGGGCAAGAGCCACCTCGCCCGCGCGCTCCTGGAGCGGCTCGCCGCGGCGGCCCCCGGCGCCCGCGTGCTCTCGCTGCGCGCCCGCGAGCCGGCGCTCGGCGACGCCGATCACGCGCTCGCGGAGCTGCTCGAGCGCGTGCTCGACCTGCCGCCCGCGCCGCCGCGCGAGGGCGTCGCGACGATGCTGCGCGACCGGCTCGCGCCGGCGAGCACCGACCTCGTGCCCGCCGTGGCCCTCACGCTCGGCTGGATACCGCGCGGCGCCGAGGGCGCGCCGCTCCGGGCCGCGCTGCGCAGGCTCGACGCGGCCCCGGGCGCGCTGCGCTCGGCGCTGATGGTCGCCGCCGGCGGCGGCGTCCGCCGCGCCGCCGCGCGCAGCCCGCTGTTCATCGTCGTCGACGACGCCCAGTTCGCCGACAACGCGCTGCTCTCCGCGCTCGAGTACGCCGCGCTCGCAGGGCCGCGCCTGCCGCTCTGGATCTGCGCGCTCGGCCGGCCCGAGCTCGAGCAGGAGCGCCGCGCGTGGGGCGACGGCGCCGCCCGCCGCGAGCGCCGCCGCCTCGGCCCGCTCGACGAGGCGAGCGCGGCGGCCCTCTGCCGCCGGCTGCTCCATCCGATCGAGGGCGCGCCCGAGTCCGCCGTGCAGCAGCTCGTGGCGCGCGCGGAGGCGATCCCGCTCCTGCTCGTCGAGCTCCTGCGCGGCCTCCGGCGCGAGGGCATCGTGCGCAAGAGCCCGAAGGGCGAGGCGTGGTACCTCGCCACCGACGAGATCGAGCGGCTCCCCGATCTGCCGCTCATCGAGTGGCTCGCGCGCCGCGAGCTCGAGGCCCTCTCGCCCGCGCTGCGCAGCCACGCCCGCCTCATCGCGCTCCTCGGCGACCAGGTGACCCTCGACGAGATCAAGGGCCTGCTCGACCTCCTCGCGCAGGAGGGCGCCGACGCGGAGTTCCCGCTCGACGCCAGGGTCGGCACCGCGCGCCTGCTCGCCGCGCGCGTCGTCGTGGACCACGGCGCCGGGCGGGTCGGCTTCCGCCACGCGCTCGTGCGCGAGTCGGTGGCGCGGGCCGTGCCGGAGGCGCAGCGGCGGCGCATCCACCGCGCCGCCGCCGCGTACTACGCAGCGGGCCCGGCGGGGCTCGGCGAGGAGCGGCGGATCGCGCAGCTCGCCCGCCACGCGGGCGCGGCCGGCCTCGCCGGCCTCGCGGCGCGCTCGTTCTTCGATCTCGCCGAGCGCGCCCGCGCGCGCCACGCCTACACCGACGCGGAGCGCCTCTACAGCCGCGCCCTGGAGCAGTCCGCGGGCGAGCCGGGCGAGCCGGGCGAGCCGGGCGAAACGTCGATCGACCGCCGCGCCACGTACCGCGGGCGCGGCCTGATGCGTTACCGCATCGGCCGCTACCACGACGCGCTCACGGACTTCTCGTGCGCGAGGGAGCTCGCCGCGCACGCGGGCGACGTCGCGGAGTGGATCGAGCTCCTCCTCGACGAGGCCACCGCGCTCGACTGGATGGACGACTTCGAGGCGTCGCAGGCGCGGGTCGAGCTGGCGCGGGTGGAGGAGGCGCGCTCGCTCCCGCCCGAGGCGCGATCGCCGCTCCTCGAGGCGCGCCTCCTCCTGGCGTGCGGCCGGTCCGCCTTCCGCTTCAGCCGCAACGGCGAGGCGGCCGCGCTGCTCGAGCGCTCCGCCGCCATCGCGGCGCACCTCGGCGACGACGGCTACGAGACGCTGGTCATCGCCCTGACGCTGCTCGGCTTCATCCTCGCGGGGCTCGGCCGCCCTGGCGACGCGCGCGCCGCGCTCGACCGGGCGATCGATCTGGCCGAGGCGCGCGGCGACCAGCTCCAGCTCGGCGCCGCGCTCAACGTCCGCGCGCTCTCGGCCGCCAACTGCGGCGACGAGGCTTCGTTCGTCGCCGACATGGAGCGCTCGCTCGCGGTGGCGCGCGAGCTCGGGCAGCGCTCGCTCGAGCTGATGGGCGAGTACAACCTCGGCGAGTACCTGCTCCTGCTCGACAACGCGCCGGCGGCGGAGCCCCACGTCCTGCGGGCGCTCGCGCTCGATCGCGCGATCTCGGGCGATCCGGGGCGCGCCGTGGTGGCGCTGCTCGAGGCGCGGCTCCGTTTTCACCGCGGCGAGGAGGAGGCGGCGCGCGCCGCGGTGGCGCGCATCCGCGCCCGCCAGGCGGAGGCGCGCGCCCGCGGCGAGGCCGGCGCGCTCCTCGCGCCGTCCGAGGACGTGCTCTGCTCTGCCGTGGAGCTCGCCGCGGCGGGCGCCGAGGACGCCGCGTGGGAGGCGCTCGAGGCGCGCGCCGCGCGCTTCTCCCTGGGCCATGAGCGGATCGAGGTGGTCGAGGCGCGCGGCATCGCAGCCGCGCGCCGCGGCCGCCGGGAGGAGGCGCTGCGCCAGATCGAGCGCGCGCTGGAGCTCTCGTCCCGCGTCCCGAGCGCCATCCGCCGCCGGCTAGCCAGGCGGCGCGCCGATCTCGAGGAGGGGAATCACGACGTGCCTCGGGCGCGCCCCGATCACGAACATTGATGGCGGATCAAGGCACGATGAAATCGTGTTCGCCATGACAGGAATCGTTTTACGACGGAAGCTGCTGTTGCGGACGCCGGATGGCGAGGTGTAATGGTCATCATGGGGAGGGATTCCATGATGAGCTTCAAGCACAGACTCGTGCCCATTCCAGTCGCGACGTTGCTCCTCGCGGCCTGTGTCGCGGAGACGGATATTGGTGAGCCCCTCGGCGCGGATGTGAGCGCGCTGGCGATGAGCAACGCGCTGATACCGAACGCCCTGATACCGAATGCCCTGATACCGAATGCCCTGATACCGAACGCCCTGATACCGAACGCCCTGATACCGAACGCGCTGGATCCCGCCTCGATCGCGGCGCTCCAGGATCCTGGGCAGCGGGGTGAGCTGTCGCGGCAGTTCCTGAGGTACGTGGTGAGCTGTGCGCTCGACGCCACGCAGGCGTTCAGCTTCTCGTGGACGGACGCCGGCGGCGTCGTGCACAACGAGACCTACAGCGGCGCCCTCGGCATCGCGCCGTCGTGGGCGACGCAGCCTCTCACGGACCTCATGAGCCAGCGGCTCGTCTCGGGCTGCCTCGCCGCCCGCACGAACTACTTCGGGACGAGCGTGACCATCTCGATGCGCTCGCTCCAGAGCCCGGTGAGGAAGCTGGTTGCCCCGGGCGAGATTGCGGCATACCCGAACATCGAGGGTGCCTTCTGGGGCAACCTGTTCACCGCGACCCCGTCGGTCCGCGCGTGTTATCACGCCGCCGGCGTGGCGACGGCGCGCGCCGCCCTGCGGGACTGCGCCGCGGGGCACCTCGACGGCGCGGGCAGTGTCGTCTCCTGCGGCCCCATCGTCCTCGCCGGCGCGTGTGACCCGCTGTGTCCCAACATCGATCCGTCGGGGGGCTACTACATCACATGCAGCGATCCGCCCGGCAGCAACGGCGCGACGACGTATGTGATCACCACCGCCCTCCCCTGATCCACACGCGTGCTGGAGCTCTCCTCCCGTCTCCAGCGCCATACGCCTCCGGCCCGCCAGGCGGCGCGCCGATCTCGAGAAGGGGAATCATTACGCATCCCGGGCGCGCCCTGATCACGAACATGGATGGCAAATCGTAGGATGACGGGATCGTATCCGCCATGACAGAGCTCGTATTTCGGCGGAATCTGCTGTTGCGGGCGTCGGACGACGGAGTGTATTGGTCATCATGGGAGGGATTCCATGATGAGCTTCAAACGTAGACTCGTGCCCATTCCGGTGGCGACGTTGTCCCTCGCGGCCTGTGTCGCGGAGACGGATATCGGTGAGCCCCTCGGCGCCGAGGTGAGCGCGCTGGTGACAGACAATGCGCTGATCCCCAACGCGCTGATCCCGAACGCGCTGATCCCCAACGCGCTGATCCCGAACGCGCTGATCCCCAACGCGCTCACCTCCGCTGCGCTGGATCCCGCCTCGCTCGAGGCCCTCCGGGATCCTGGCCAGCGGGGCGAGCTGTCGCGGAAGTTCCTGAAATACGTGGTGAGCTGCGCGCTCGACGCCACGCAGGCGTTCAGCTTCTCGTGGACGGACGCCGGCGGCGTCGTGCGCCACGAGGTCTACGCGGGCGTCCTCGGCATCGAGCCGTCGTGGGCGGCGCAGCCTCTCGGCGACGTCACGAAGCAGCGGCTCGTCTCGGGCTGCATCGCCGGTCGCGCCAACTACTTCGGGGTGAACGTGGTCATCTCGATGCGATCGCCGCAGAACCCGCTGAGGAGGCTGGTGCCCGAGGCCGAGGTGGCGGCATACCCGAACATCGAGGGCGCCTTCTGGGGCAACCTGTTCACCGCGACCCCGTCGATCCGCGCGTGTTATCACGCCGCCGGCGCGACGACATCGCGCGCCGCCCGGCGGGAGTGCGCCACGGGGCACCTCGACGACGCGGGGGGCGTCGTCCCCTGCGGCCCGATCGTCCTCGCCGGCGCGTGCGACGTCCCGTGTCCGAACATCGACAGATCGGGTCGTTACTACACGGGATGCAGCGATCCGTCGGTCCGCGGCGGCGTGATGCAGGAGGTGATCACGACGGCCCTGCCCTGACCGGATGTGCGGATCGGCGGCACCGACCGAAGGGACACGCTCGACCTCCGGGTCGTCGTCGAAAACCAGCTTTTCATGATCCGGGCGGTATCCGTCCTCGGCGCACGAGTCATCGCCTCAGGGAACCCCGAGGCTCCGGGGAGCCGAGATGTCGAGAGAGCAAAAAACCGGCGGCTCCAGGGCCGCGAGCGCTCAACAATCCTCTTCCAATGGCTGAAACTCCTATTGTAGCTTCCGCTCTCATTGCCGCCGTCCGGCTTTGCCGGTCGGCAGGGAGGAATCAGCATGGAGTATTCGAATGAAGTCCTCGAGGCCACGCCGGAGCGCGCCACGAAGTTCCTGACGGGAATGGGCGCGGTCGCCGCGATTCGCACGGCGATGGCCGACGCGGGGATGACCGACGACGATATCCTGGAGGGCCGCACGCTCCTCCTCGACGTCCTCGCCGCTCCCCGGAAGACCAGCGCACCGCCTGATACCGACGATGCCAGGGCGCAGCGCGCCGCGACCACGGAGCTCGACCAGTGGGACGAGCCCAACTTCGCCCGTTACGGCGCCGCGCTCCGCCGGCGTCATCCCGACGTGTACGTTTATGTCTTCAAGGACCTCGCGCCCTCCACCGGCACCGCGGCCGTACAGGGAGTCGCCACCTTCCTCACGCGGCTCGACGCTCTCGAGAATGGCACGGACTCGGATCGCGCCGGTGCGAAGCAGAGCGACAAGAAGGCGGTCGCGTTCCTCGCGACCCGCGGCCTCGACAAGGCCGAGCGCAAGCGCCTCAAGGGGCTCGTCGACGTGGCGCTCGGCCCGACATCTCCGCTGCCCCCACAGGCCGAGATCCCGGAGACCACGCGCCGGCATGAGGCGCTCTCCAGGCTGCGCGGCTGGTTCGACGAATGGTCGACCACGGCCCGCGCCGTCATCAAGAAGCGGGGCTACCTGATTCGCCTCGGCCTCGCGAGCCGCAAGGCGCCCCAGCGCAAGGCTCCCGCCGCACCGACCGAGCCCGTCGAGCCGGCCGACGAAGCCGACGCGACCGACCTGTAGTAATCCCCAATACCAACGACGGCGTCCGGTGCACGTCGGAGACCTTCCGATGCGCACCGGAAGCTTCCGTCGCGGAAACGAAGCCCTCCGGCGCGCTCGGGAGCACGAGGTTTCGCGTACTTAGCCTGCTCGGCCTTGCCCGAGGCGCCGTCGGTCGCGCGCCGGGAGACCAATTTCCCGGCAAATTCGCGTCCCGCGTCGCGACGGAAGCTTCCGGTGCGCGTCGGAAGCCTTCCTTCCGGCGACGGAAGCTCCGGGCGCACGTCGGAGACCTTCGTGCCGGCGACGGAAGCTCCAGGCGCGCGTCGAACGCCTTCTGCCCGCCGCCCTCAGCGCCCCGCCGCCCTCAGCGCCCCGCCGACTCGAACCGCGGCGCCGCCTCGAACGTGTCCGCCAGCGTCCGCCGGTACTCGTCGGCGATCTGCACGAGCCCGTCGATGAGCACCGCCGCGTCGTGATCCGAGAAGCCCTCCAGCGACGCCACGCACGACACCGACACCTCGTCGCCCGCGACCGACACGCGGAACTCCCCCGTCGTCTGGTCGTTCATCGTGAGCAGGAACCGGTAGAACGGCTCGTGGTGCGCCGCCGGCAGGCCCACCACGGGCGCCCGCAGGATCAGGAGCCGGCCCGCCTCGTCGATCTCGATGTCCACGTGCGTCGACGTCTCCGCCGACGGGAACGGCCGCTGCGCGATGCGCCACGCCCGCGGGCCGACGCGCGCCCGGTTCGCGACGATCCCGAGCGCCGACAGGGCCTGCCGGATCACCCGCTCGACGCCCGCGCGCGCGGGCGACGGCGCGAACGCGTGCGGCAGGAGCCGGCCGCAGCCGAGGCAGCGATCCTCCTCGATGTCGAACGGCTCCTCGCACGCGGGACACCGGTACACCGGCGCCCGGTCCCGGAGCTCGAGCAGCGGCCGGTCCAGCGGCGCGAGAAGCGGCTGGAGCGAGCCCGCCGGGAGCACGACGCTGTGGCCGGGCAGCTCCCCCAGAGCGCCCACGGGCGCCGCGACCAGCCCGAGCACGCGCCCGTCCGCGTCGAGCACCGGCGCGCCGAGCGGCGCCGCGAGATCGAGCTCGAACGCGGGCAAGAGGCCGTCGACCTTGCGCTGCACCTGGCAGACCCGGGCCACGGCGAGGCGCAGGCTCTGCCCGGGGAGGCAGCTCAGCACCGCGACGCGATCGCCGAGCCGCGGCTCGGCCGGCGCGCGCACGGCGAGCGACGCGACGCCGGGCGGCTCCCCCGGCGCGACGAGCGCCACGTCCCGCGCCACGTCCGCGGCGACCACCCGCCCAGGGAGGCTCCGCCCGTCGTCGAAGAGCAGCGCGACCTCCGTCGGGTAGCCGAGCCCGCGCCGGCTCGCCGCCACGACGCCGTTGCCGAGCGCCACCCAGCCCGTCGTCGACAGCGCGCCCGCGCGGATCGCCACGATCGAGCGCCGGGCGCGCGCGACGCGCTCGTGGAGCAGCGCCAGATCGCCGTCGCCGTGCGCCGCGAGCTGCCCCGTCATTGGGCGACGATCCTCGAGAGCGCCGTCATCAGGAGATCGATCGTGCCCGGCTTGGCGCCGTCGCGCTGCGCGTACGCGACGATGTCGCGCAGCCGCTGCTCCGTCTTGGCGGGCAGCTTCGTGCGCACGAGCAGCTCCGACAGGGCGCCGATCGCGAGGAAGTGGCGGAGCATCGGATCGGCCGGCGCGCGCTCGATCTCGCGCAGGTAGCGGCCGAGGTGCTCGCGCGCGAGCGCCGCCGTCGTGAGCGGGTCGATGTGCAGCGGCTTCTCCTCGGGCACCTGGCCGCGCGCGGCGATGAGGCGCTCCATCGCCACGAACGCCGGCTCCGCCACGCCCGCGGTGTTCGCGCGGCGCGCGCCGCCCTCCGCCTGGACGAGCTCCCGGGTCGCCGCCGCCGTGCAGCGGTAGAGGTGCGCCACCGCGTCCGGCAGCGCGTCGCCGTAGTCGAGGATCGCCCGGAACACCGTGCACCGGATGAGCAGCACCATGACGCCCGGCCGCTCCTGGAAGCTCAGCGCGTTGCCGAGCAGCTGCGCGTCGCGGAGCAGCTGGCAGAACCGATCCGCCGTCGTGTTCGGCGACTCGGGGCGGGACGGCAGACCCCGGCGCGAGGGAGGCTCGATCTCGACCTCCGGCAGCGCGGGCGGGCGCACCGACACCGGCGTCACCGCGGCCATGGCCATGTTCGACGCCGAGCGGCGGAAAGGGACGGTGCGCGCGCTCCGGCGATCGCTGGCCTGCGCCGTGGCGTCCGCGGCCGGCTCGGGCGAGGGCGGCGCGGCGTTCGACGTGGCAGGCGCCGCGGACGCCGCGGACGCCGGCGCCGGCTTCGCGGCGCCGCCCTCGGACGGCGGGTGCCCCACGCCGCCGAGCGACTTCGGCGCGGCGCCCCCGTCCTGCGCCGGCGGGAGGATGGCGCCCCGGGGCGGCGCGCCGCCGTTCCGGCTCGACGTGATCGGCGCGGGCACCGACGCCAGCGAGGGGGACAGGATGTCGGGGATCGCGTCCACGTCGCGGCTGGGGCGCGCGACCGACTCCGGCAAGCGCGGCAAGGGGGGCGCGGCCCACGCCGAGGGCTCGCCCGAGAGCGGCTCGTGCGGCGTCCGCACCACCGAGACCGGCGGCGGCGCCGCGGCGGCCCGCACCGACGGCGCGCTCGCCGAGCGGCCCGGCCCCGGCGGGAACGAGAAGCTCTTGAGCGGCCGCGCGCGGCCCGCCGACGCCCACGTCAGGCTCGCCCGCTGCTCCTCGGAGAACGGCGGGCGCGCGTCGAACCAGGCCGCCATCGTCGCCCCGAGCCGCGCCGCCGCCTCGCCGCTCTCGCGCAGCGCGCGCCGCAGCGACTCCGGCGTGAACGAGGCGACCCGGCCGACGCGGCGCAGCAGCACGAGATCGTCCCGGATGCAGAGCCGGAACGGCTCGGGGCCGCCGGACAGCTCCAGCGCCGTCCGGAGCAGCGGCATCCGGTGCCGCTCCGCGACGCGCGCGATCGGCGCGTCGATCGACATCCGCTCGTTCGCCGCGTCGAGCGCGACGAAGAGCGTCGCCTCCGCGAGCGGGACGATCCACCCCACGCCGTCCTGCAGCGTCGTGGTCTGGACGTTCGTCCCCGCCTCCGCCGAGGCGCAGTGGGCCACGAAGCGCACCGGATCACGCGTGCGCCACGCCTCGACCGAGCCCACGTCCCGGTCCACGTCCGCCGAGGGCGGCTTGCGGGCGACCGCCGGCGACCGGTCGACCCCGCACGCCTCGCACCGCGGACCGCGCAGCGGAAAGCCGCACGCGGCGCAGAAATCAGAGGCCGGGCTCGAGGGGACCGCCACGCCGACAGCATACCTCAGCGCACGGCCGAGGTGGCACCGGGGTTTGCGCTCGCGAGCCCTCGGCCGGCGACGCGCGACACGCGACGCCGGCCCCGCGCTTTTTTACAGGGCCGACGCGCTGGGCGTCATGAACAGAGCCGACGCGCCGGGCGTCTTCTACAGAGCCGACGCGCAAGGCGTCTTCTACAGAGCCGACGCAAGGCGTCTTCTACAGAGCCGACGCGCAAGGCGTCTTCTACAGAGCCGACGCGCAAGGCGTCTTCTACAGAGCCGACGCGCAAGGCGTCGGGGGCGGGGGACGTCGCCTCACAGGAACGGGTTCAGGTGGAGCGCGACCTTCGCCTGGCGGAGGTTGTACTGGACCCTGCGGACGAAGTGGATCATCAGGTACGCCCACACCGCGAAGGTCACCACGCTGATGACGAGCTGGACCGTCGGGCTGACGTCCACGCCGACGACCATCCAGAGCGCCGTCAGCAGGAAGGCCCCGAACGAGAGCGGGACGAACCACTTCCAGCAGAGGTTCATCATCTGGTCGATCCGAACGCGCGGCAGCGTCCAGCGGATCCAGATGACCACGAAGACGAGCAGCCAGCTCTTCAGCAGGAAGAGGAGCACGCCGAGCAGCTGGAGCGCGAAGCTCGCCTCCTGCTGCGCCGGCGACACGCCGGGGATCTGCCAGCCGCCGAGGAAGAGCGCGCTCGCGATGCCGCACATCACGAAGACGTTCGCCCACTCGGCGAAGAAGAAGAACAGGTACCGCATCCCCGAGTACTCGGTCGAGTAGCCGGCGACGAGCTCGCTCTCCGCCTCGGGCAGGTCGAACGGCGCGCGGTTGCCCTCCGCGAGCGCCGTCGTGAAGTACAGGAAGAACAGCGCGAACGTGATCGGGTTGCGGAAGACGAACCAGTACCAGGGCCAGCCGCCCACCTCGAGGAGCGACGCCCCGCTGCCGCCCTGCGCGCCGATGATGTCCTGGAGCCGCAGCGAGCCCGTCATCATCACGACGCACACGATCGCGACCGCGCCGGGGATCTCGTAGCTGATGATCTGCGCCGCCGAGCGGACCCCGCCGAGGAGCGACCACTTGTTGTTCGAGGCCCAGCCGCCCGTCATGAGGCCGATCGTGACCAGCGAGGTCACGGCGATGACGAAGAGGATGCCGATGTCGAGGTCGGCCGCGATGAGGTACTGGCCGAACGGCATCACCACGAACGTGGCCGAGACGCCGACGAAGACGAGGTAGGGCGCGAGCCGGAAGAGCGTCCGGTCGCTCTCGGCCGGGATCACGTCCTCCTTCAGGATCGACTTGATCCCGTCGGCGATCCACACGAGGAAGCCCTGCGGCCCGGCGCGGTTCGGGCCGATGCGCGACTGCATCCGCGCCGAGACGCGGCGCTCGACCCAGGTGATGATCCCCGCGGTCGGCGCCATGAAGAGCAGGATGATCGCCGCGGCGACGCCGAGGAGGATCCCGGCGCCGAGCAGATCGGTCGGGGCGCTCGCGCGGAACCCCTCGGTCGAGATCTGGAGCTCGACCGGCGCCCCGCCCCGCCGGACGCCCACGGACGCGAGCCGCTCATGGCCGCTCGGGATCACGTCGCCCTTCGAGAGCACCTTCACGCCCTCGAAGCTCGTGATGACGTCGCCGGGGAGGAGCTGCGCCCGCTCCGCCGGGCTCGCGGGGCGCACGCGCGAGACGACGAGCCCGCCGGAGGGCGGCGCGTCCGCCGCGACCTCGACGCCGAGGGACTCGAGCGCGCGCGCGCCCTCCTTCTCGCGCGCCTCGATGACGGCGCGGCGCGGGGTCGGCGGGATGAAGTCGATCGTGACGCCCCGCACCGTGCCGGCCACGGGCAGCGCCCCCTCCAGGGTCGCCGGGATCTCGACGACGACGTCCCCCTGGAAGGTCGTGTGCACCGCGTCGTCCCCGCGGCCGGCGAAGCGCGCCTCGAGCCCCTCGGAGAAGGTCAGCGAGACCTTGTTGCTGCTGACCTGCGCGCCCTCGATCTCGATGCTCTGCTGCGTCAGGGGCGCCTGGCCGGGGCGCCGCAGCGTCCCGCGGAACGTGACGGTCGCCTCCTTCGCCTCCGTCGTGGGCAGGTTGGTCCCGAGGATCTCGATGCGGTCGCCGAGGTCGACCTCGCGCGGGACGACGTCGACGACGTTGAGGAGCTCGGGCGCCGTCCTGCTCCGGCCGCAGCCGGCCACGGCGAGCAGCGCCGCCAGGGCGAGGAGGCACGAGAGGACGCGGCGAGGGGGCGCGCTAGAGGCTCCAGGGCGTGGCGATCCGCGCATGGGGCCGCTTATAGATCGCGCCGCTCAGGGGGTCGAGATTGCGGCGGGAGGCGCCCCGGCCCGGCCGGGGGCGGGCCGGCCGCGCCGCGGACCGGGAGGAAGTACCGGCTGCCGTCGAGCTCGTTGACGCCGACGTAGAGCTCCGCGTCGAACGCGTCCTTCAGCCGGCGGTAGGTCATCACCTCCTCGATGGTGCCGTGGGCGACGAGCCGCCCGGCCTTGAGCAGCGCCACGCGGTCGGCGTACTGGGCGGCCGCGTTGAGGTCGTGCAGCACCGCCACGCAGGCGAGGCGCCGCTCGGCCACCTCCCGGCGCACGACCTCGTGCACCTCGATCGCGTGGCGGATGTCGAGGTGGGCCCCGGGCTCGTCGAGGATCAGCACCCGCGCCTCCTGCGCGAGCGCGCGGGCGATGGCGACCCGCTTCTGCTCGCCCCCGGAGAGCTCGGCCACCGGCCGCCCCGCGAGCTCGCCGAGGTCGCACGCGCCGAGCGCGCGGGCGACGGCCTCCTCGTCGCGGCCGGAGGCCCGCATCCAGGCGCCCTGGTGCGGCGCGCGGCCCATCATCACGACCTCGCGCACCGTGAACCCGGGCGCCGAGGGGATCCCCTGCGGCACGACCGCCACGCACCGGGCGATCGCCCGCCGGTCCATGCCGGCGAGCGGCCTCCCCAGGAGCCTCGCCTCCCCCCGCTCCGGGCGCAGGGCCCCCGCGAGCACCCGGACCAGCGTCGATTTTCCGGCGCCGTTCGGCCCGAGCACCGCGCACAGCTCGCCCGCGCGCACATCGAAGCAGATCCCCTCCAGCGCCAGCCTCCCGGCGGGATACCGTGCGGTCACGTCACGCAGCTCGATCGCCGGCTCCTCCACGCGGCCCCTCTTTGTTGAGTGATTATCGAGTGATCTTCCCTTGCGCGAGGAATCCGTCGGTGGTCCAATCGACTCGAGGCGTAGAGGAGATGGAAACGGCGAAGGAGACCCTGGGAAGCGGCGAGGTACCGCGTCGCGTTATTAAGCGCTACTCCAATCGGAAGCTCTACGACACGAAGGACAGCCGCTACGTCACCCTGCAGCAGATCGGGGAGATGGTGCGGGCCGGCGAAGAGGTCCAGATCATCGACAACGCGACCAAGGAGGACAAAACCGAGGTCACGCTGGCGTTGATCATCTCGGAGGACCTCAAGTCGCAGCCGCGCTCGGTCCCCCTCGGCACGCTGCGGGACCTGATCCAGGAGCGGGGCGAGCGGCTGCTGTCGCAGCTGCGCGAGGGCCCCATCGGCCGGCTCATCCCCGGCGCGACCCCTGGAGAGGGCGGGGCGGCGGTGCCTGGCGCGGCGCAGCCCGCCGCGCCCGAGGCCCCGGCCGCGGCGTCGCCGTCGCAGCCGCCCGGCGTGACGGACGCGGACCGGTCGAGCCACGCGAAGGGGCGCCTGAGCGGGATCGTCGAGAGCTCGAAGCAGACGCTCGATCAGTGGCAGCAGGCCGTCGACGAGCGGATCCTCTCCATCCTGCCGGGCCTCGGGCTGGTCCGCGATCTCCAGTCCGATGTCAAGCGTCTGTCGCAGCGCATTGACGAGCTGGAGGCGAGGCTCCAGGGTCTCTCGGGTGAACAGGGCGAGCCCGCCGCTCCCCCCAACGGAACCTCCGCTGCGGACGAACCCGCAGGTCAGGGGGAGAGTGGCGGGAGCCGGCTGGAATAGCCCCGGGTGCTCCCCTGTTCCCCAGGTCGAGCCCATGCCGTTCTTCTTCAGCAAGAAACCTGCGTCCGTAGCGCAGGACTATTCGTTAGCCGCAACGGACAGCGGTCGCGCTGACGCCTTCGAGGTCGAGCTGCTCGGCCATCTGGACACGCTTTACGGCGTGAGCTGCCGGATGACGAAGAGCTCGACCGAGGCCGAGGACCTGGTCCAGGACACCATCGTGAAGGCGATGCGCGCCCGGGATCAGTTCGAGCCCGGCACGAACCTCAAAGCGTGGCTGCTCCGGATCTTGACGAACACGTTCATCAACCGGTACCGCCGCGGGGGGCTGGAGCGCGGCATCTTCGACGGGCCCGACGCCGAGCCGCTCACCGACGGCTGGGTCGGGGCGACGACGATGCGGGCGATGCGCGACCCGGAGACCCAGGCGCTCACGCCCCTCGTGGAGGCGGAGGTGCAGCGCGCCCTCGACGAGCTGCCCGAGGAGTTTCGCCTGGCGGTGGTGCTGTCGGACATCGAGGAGCTCTCCTACAAGGAGATCGCCGAGGCGATGGGGTGCCCGATCGGCACGGTGATGTCGCGGCTCCACCGGGGCCGCAAGCTCCTCCAGAAGACGCTGCGCGAGCACGCGGTCCTGATGGGCATCGTCAGCGACGACGCGCCGAAGGAGGCGCCCGCCGACCTCGACGCGTATCGCAAGCGAAAGCGGGGTGTCGCATGAGCGCCGCGAAGTCGATCGAGAGCTGCGCGCGGTTCGACTACGCGCTGTCGGCCTACGTCGACGGCGAGCTGGATCCGGACCACGCGGTCGACCTCGAGTCCCACCTGGTCCAGTGCCCTCCGTGCTTCGAGCAGGTGAAGATGTTGCGCTCGCTGCGGGCGAGCCTGAAGCGGGCGAAGCCCGCGGGCTGTCCGGACGTGCTCAGGGCGCGCATCGCCGCGGCGGTCGCGCACGAGCAAGCGCGCGGCGCGGCCCGCGCGGCGGCGCAGGCGGAGCCGAAGCCGCGCCTCATCCACAAGGGGTACGCTGCCGCGCTCGCCGCGGCAGCGGGCGTCGTCTTCGTGGTGGGCGTGGCGCGGCAGAAGCCCGCCGTCGTGGCCGCGCCGCAGGAGGTCGCGAAGGCGCAGGTCGGGGGCGCGGGCAACGAGAGCGTGGAGGTCCTGCTCGACGATCTCGTCACGCAGCACGCGCAGCCGCTCCCGCCCGAGACGACCAACCCGGAGGACCTCCCGCGCTTCGATCCGTTCGTCGGCGTGCCGGTCCGGCGGCCGCAGTTCCAGTCGCTGCCCGTGAACTTCATGGGCGCCCGCGTGCACACGATGCGCGACCGGCGCGCGGCGCTGCTCCAGTACGTCGTGCGGGGCAACCACCGCGTCACGGTCTACCTCTTCAACTCGCGCGCGGTCCCGGTGCAGAAGGCGCAGCCGATCCTCCAGCCGCGCGTGGTGCGCGAGCGCCCCGTGTACGTCGGCAAGATCAACGGCTACTCCGTGGTCGCCGCCGAGGACAGCGGCGTCGGCTACGCGCTCGCCTCGGACCTCGGCGACGACCTGAGCACGCAGCTCGTCCTCGCCGCGATGCAGTGAGCACGCCGGCGCCCGCCCGGGCGGGCGCCGCCTCCTCCGCCTCGGTCACTCTCCCCACCCTCACCTCCCCCTCCACCCTCACCCCCGAGAGCCGCATGCGTTTCGTCTTCCTCATGGATCCGCTGAGCCGCGTGACGCACGACAAGGACACGTCGTTCGCCTTCATCCGGGCGGCGCAGGCGCGCGGGCATGAGAGCTACCACTGCCTGCCGCGCGATCTCTCGATCGAGGGCGGCGAGGCGTACGCGTCGGCGCGCCCGGTGGTCATCACCGACGCGCCGCCGTACATCGCGCTGGATCTCGCGGAGGGGCCGCGCCGGCTCCGCCTCGCGGACGTCGACGCGATCTTCATCCGCAAGGACCCGCCGTTCGATCGCAGCTACCTGTACGCGACGCTGCTGCTGGAGCGCGCGCGGCGGTGCCCGCTCATCGTGAACGATCCGCGGGGGCTGCGCGACGCGAACGAGAAGCTCTACGCGCAGAACTTCCCCGAGTGGACGCCGCGGACGCTGGTCACCGCCGACCGCGAGCAGATCCACGCGTTCGTGCGCGCGCTCGGCGGCCAGGCGGTGATCAAGCCGCTCGACGGCGCCGGCGGGCTCGGCGTGCTGCAGATCAACGAGCGCGACAAGAACGCGCGCGCCATCGCGGACATGATGACGAACGAGGGGCACCGCCTGGCGATGGTCCAGGAGTACCTCCCGGCCGTCGTCGAGGGCGACAAGCGCATCCTGCTGCTCGACGGCGAGCCGCTCGGCGCGATCCTCCGGGTGCCGCGCGACGACGACCACCGCTCGAACATCCACGTCGGGGGGCGCGTGGTCGCGACCGAGCTGACGCCGCGCGAGCTCGAGCTCATCCGGGCGCTCGCGCCGCGCCTGCGCGCCGACGGCCTCTACTTCGTGGGGCTCGACGTCATCGGCGAGCGGCTCACCGAGGTGAACGTCACGAGCCCCACGGGCATCCAGGAGCTCGGGCGCTTCACCGGCACGGACCCCGCGGCGCGGGTGATCGCGTGGGCCGAGGAGCGGGCGCGCGGCCGGTCTGTGAACGCCTGACCCCGCGCCTGACCCCGCCGCGCCGCCCGCGGCGCCAGGAAGTTGGCCCGACGGCCCGGGGTCTGCGAAGGCTCCCTCATGGGCGAGTCAATCGAGCGGTGTGCGGTGTGTGAGGACTGCGAGCCGGGCGAGGGCGGGGCGCCGGGGGATCCTCGCGCGCGCTCGCGCATGGCCCGCGTGGTCATCCAGGGGCGCGCGCTGAGCCTGTGCCGGACGCACGCGGCGACCGTGGCCGTCGAGATGCCGGCCACGTTCGAGGAGATGCGCGCCCTGTTCGTGGGGCTCAAGCGGGGCGGGCAGCCGGCGCCGGGCGAGCCCGCCGTCGAGCGCCGCTCCCCCATCGCGCGCCGCAGCCCCGAGGATCGCCGCGTCTTCCCCCCGCGGCCGGAAGGCCGGCGGATCGGCGGTGGACGCCGCGCCACCGATCCGCGGGAGTGAACGCGGCCGTGGGCTCCGCTCGGCGCGTCGTCCTCGGGCTGGGATCGAACCTCGGCGATCGCTTCGGGACCCTCCGCGCCGCCGTCGAGGCGCTCGGCGCCGATCCCGATCTCGAGGTGCTCCGCGAGTCGCCGCGGTACGAGTCGCCGCCCGCAGGCGGTCCGCCGCAGGGCGACTATGTCAACGCCGCGGTGCTGCTCGCCACGTCGTTGCCCGCGCGGGAGATCCTCGCGCGCACCCTGGCCGTCGAGCGCTCGCTCGGGCGCACGCGCCCCGACGCCGTGCGCTGGGGGCCGCGGACGATCGACATCGACGTGCTCTGGATCGAGGGGGAGCCCGTGGCGGAGCCGGACCTCGAGGTGCCGCACCCGCGGCTCTGCGAGCGCGCGTTCGCGCTCAGGCCGCTGCTCGACGTCGCGCCGGACGCGTGTGACCCGCGCACGGCCCAGCCGTACGCCGCGCTGCCCGCGGCGAGCGCGCCGATCCGCCGGCTCGGCGAGGCCTGACGGCCGGCGGCCCCGCGCTCGCTGCGCGCGCGGCTCATCCTCCCGGTCGGGGCGCGCCGGCGGCGGCGCGGCGCCTCAGGCCGAAGGCGCCGCCCGCGTACGAGGCCGCGCCGCCGATCGCGACCAGCACCACGAGCAGGAACGCCGACCCGAGCGCGCCCGTCAGGGCGCCCTGGGCGAGGGCGAACGCCCAGGCGGTCGCCGCGACGGCGGCCCCGCTCGCCGCGGCCTCGCGGCGCCCCGCGCGCCCGCCGAACCGCCCCACGAGGTAGCCCCCGGCGAGGCCGGCGATCGCGAACGCGAGCACGTTGATGAGCCCCAGCGTCACGAGCCGCGCCGAGGGCGGCGTCGCGGCGTCGCCGGTCGGCTCGAGCGCCCGGAGCAGCAGCGTGTTCGCGAGCCCGGCGAGCGGCAGCCACACGAGGAAGATCGCCGCCGCCCCGAGCGCGATCCACTGCCACGGCGGGCGGTCCTCGCCTTCGTCCTCGCCGCTGCTCTGCAGCACGGGGAGCCTGCGCTTCTCCGGTCCTGCCGCCCCACCCCGCGGGGGCGGCGCCGCGCCGTGCGCTCCGCTCTCCGGTCCTGCGGCCCCACCCCGCGGGGGCGGCGCCGCGCCATGCGCTCCGCTCTCCGGTCCTGCCGCCCCACCCCGCGGGGGCGGCGCCGCGCCGTGCGCTCCGCCGACCAGAGGGAGGCGTCGCTTCGGCCCGTCGACCATGACGTCAGCTCGGCTTCGGGGTCCGTGGATCCGCGGCGGCGGGCGCCTTGCGCCAGAGCTTCCGCGCCTCGTCCTGCATGCGGACGAGCCGCCGCTGCTCCTGGATCAGGCCACCGTAGGCGCGGGGGACGCGCGGGTCCTTCGCGAACGCGTACAGGACCTGGAGCGCCGCCTCGGCGTCGTCGGTCGCGCGGTGCGCCTTCTCCAGCGTGATCCCGAGCCGCGCGGCCATGTCGCCGAGGGCACGGCTCTCCTCGTTCCGGTAGAGCTCGCGGGCGAACGTGAGCGGATCGATCCAGTCGACCTCCCGCCGCATCGCGGGCGGCGGCTCCGGCGGGCGCATGCCCACGCGCTCGAGCTCCGCGAGGAGGAACGAGCGATCGAAGGCAGCGTTGTACGCCGCGGGGATCGCCCCCCGGAAGCAGGCGAGGATCTCCTCCGCGACCTCGGCGAACGACGGCTTGCCCTCGACGTCCGCGTCCTTGATCCCGTGGATGGCGGTGCTCTCCGCGGGGATCGGCCGCCCGGGATGGATGAGCCAGTTGTAGCGGGTCACGATCTCCCCGGCGCGGCCGATCACGATGCCGAGCTCGATGATGCGGTCCCCCGCGGGGTCACGCCCCGTCGTCTCGACGTCGATGAAGGCGATGGGCTGGTCGATCCACGCGCTGCCCGCGTCGATCTCGGAGGCGACGCCGACGGCGCGCACCTTGAGGAGGTGCGCGATGCCTGGGTAGTGCCGGCCCGTCGGGAAACAGCCGCACGGGTCGGCGACCTTCACGGTGTCCTCGGCTGGGCGGGCTGCGCGGGGCCGCCCGAGGACGCGGTGCGCGCCGAGCCAGCGGCGGGCGCGGTGCGCGCCGAGCCGGCGGCGGGCGCGCCGCTGCCGGAGCCCGCCGGGGCCGCGCCGGCGGCGGGCGCGACGCTGCCGGAGCCCGCGGGGGCCGCGCCGGCGGCCGCGGGCGTGTCGGTCGCGCCCGGCGGGGACGCCGGCTTCGGCGGCGCGGGCCGCGGCGTGTGGCCGAGGAGCTCCAGATCGAGCTTCAACCACGCCTCGAGATCCGCGCCCGGGTTCGTGAGCAGCTGCAGGTCGACCTCGCGGCCGTTGATGTAGATGAGGGGCGTCCCCTCGAGCCCGACCTCGTCGGCCTGCTTCTTGTCCTTGTCGATGCGCGCCTTGGTGTCGGGCGAGACCAGGTCGGCGCGGAACTTCACCATGTCGAGCTTGAGGCGCTGCGCGTAGCGCTCGAAGTCGGCCTGCTCGAGCTTGTCCTGGTTCTCGAACAGGAGGTGGTGCATCTCCCAGAACTTGCCCTGGTTCATGGCGGCGACCGCCGCGCGCGCGGCGGGCTCGCCGTGGGCGTGCCCCGAGAGCGGGTAGAACTTGAAGACCATCCGCACCTGCCCGTCGAAGCGCTTCACGAGGTCCTCGAGCAGCGGCGACATCAGCCGGCAGAACGGACACTCGAAGTCGGCCCACTCGACGATCGTGACCGGCGCGTCGGGCGGCCCCATCTCGGGCGAGCCTTCGGTGACGAGCGTCTTCACCTTGCCGGGGTCGAACCGCATGCGGAACGCGTCCTCGCGCTCCTTCTTCGACCGGCCGTCCTTCACCTGCTGGAGCAGGAGCTGCGCGGCCGGGAGGCACGCCTTGCAGGGGCGCTGCTCCTTCACGCACTGCGCGATGCTCACCGGGGTGTCCGGGCAGGGCGAGAGCAGCTCGGAGACTTGGGCGGCCCACTCTCGACGCTCGCGGGGCGTGAGCGAGGAGGTGTCCACGCCGGCAAGCGAGACCGAGACTTCCGGGCTCGGGGCAGGTTTGGGGTCGCTCGGACCCGAATTCCCAGGACAGCCCGTGACGCTGATCGAGAGCAGCGCGAGGAGCAGCGGCATCCAGCGCAGGAACGACATCGCGGCGCGGAGCTTAGTCGGACCCTTTGCGAGATGCTAGCGCGGGTGTAGCGTCATGCGGTGCGGAGCGTCCTCTACCGCTTTCCGGATCTGCAGCAGTTCGAGCAGATCGTCTGCGATCCAGGGGGCGGTGACCCCGAGCTCGGCCTGCCCGCGGGGGAGGTCGTCGCGGATGGCGAGTGGGTGCTCGCCATCTTCGAGCTGGGCGAGAACCGGCGCGCCACGTCGGCCGCGGCGTGCGCGTCCGTCTCGCCGGAGGGCGCGCGGCTCACGTTCGAGCCCCGCGACTGGCGCCGGCTCGCCCACTTCGCGCAGACCGAGGCGACCCGCCCCGGGTCCATGCCCGACACCGACGCGGCCGCGCTCGCCAGCGCGGCGGCGGCCGGCGCCGCGGCCCGGCCCGCCGCGCCGGCGCACGCCCAGGCCGCCGGCCCGGCGGACCGGCTCGCCACGCGCCCGGCGCCGCCTCGGCTGAAGGGCAAAGGCTCCCGGGTCCTCGTGGTCGACGACGACCCGGACATCCGCGACATGGTGTCGACGATGCTCGAGGCGGTCGAGCTCGTCGTCGTGTCCGCGGCCAGCGCGGAAGAGGCGCTGGAGCACGTCCGCGGCGCGCCCTTCGAGCTCGTGGTGCTCGACTGGAACCTGCCGCGGATGACCGGCATCGATCTCTGCCGGACGCTGCGGCAGGAGCCGGGGCTCAGCGAGCTGCCGGTCCTCTTCCTCACGGCGAACGCCTCGCCGCAGGACATGGCCCACGCCTTCGCCAGCGGCGCGGACGATTACCTGGTGAAGCCGTTCCGCGCCCCCGAGCTCGGCGCGCGCGTCTTCAGCCTGCTCCGCCGCGCCCGGCGCGGCGCCCGCTGAAACGGCCCGCGCCGCGCCGGCCTTCACGTCGGGCTACCGAGCGGAACCCGGCGCGCCCGCGCCGTGAACGGGCGGGCTCCGGTGCGCGAAGGCCTCCGTCACGGCGGCGCCCTCGAGCTCGATCAGCGTGATCTCGGACGGCGCGCCGACGCGCATCGGCGGCCCCCAGTAGCCGGTGCCGCGGCTCACGTAGATCTGCGTCTCGCCGTGCGACGACAGCCCGGCCACGTACGGCTGATCCAGCCGCACGAACAGACCCCAGGGGAAGATCTGGCCGCCGTGGGTGTGCCCGCTCAGCTGCAGGCCGACGCCCATCTCCGCCGCCTTCACGATCTGCTTGGGCTGGTGCGCGAGCAGCACGAGCTCGCGGGACGGGTCCCGCCCGGCGAGCGCGCGCGCGAGGTCGGGGCCGTGGCCGCGGCCCATGCCGCTGGCGCTCCAGTCGTCCACGCCGGCCAGGTCGAAGCTGTGATCGCCGTCGCCGATCGAGACGCGCTCGTTGCGCAGCACCTTCACGCCGAGCCGGCCGAGCTCCTCGATCCAGGCGTCGACGCCGGAGTAGTACTCGTGATTGCCCGTCACGAAGTAGACCCCGTGCGTCGCGCGCAGGTCGGCGAGCGGGGCCGTGTGCTCCCGGAGCTCCTCCACGGACCCGTCCACGAGGTCTCCGGTGATGGCCACGAGATCCGGCTTGAGGGCGTTCACGCGCGCGACGACGCGCTCCAGCCACGCTCGACCGATCGTCGGTCCGATGTGAAGGTCGGTCAGCTGGACCACGCGAAAGCCGGACATCGCCCTGGGGAGGCGGCGGAGGCGGACGCGCAGGGGGCGGACGGCGACGTCGCCGAGGGCGCTCGCGGCGCCGGCGAGGCCGAGGCCCACGGCGAGCGCGCCGGCGACGCCCGCGATCGTGCGCGACAGGAAGGTGCGGCGATCGCCGTCGAACGGCCGGTGCAGGAGCGCCGTGACGCCGTGGGCGCCGAGGCGGACGAGCTCGGAGGTGAGCAGCAGGAAGAAGAGCAGGACGGCGAGCCCGACCCACGTGTAGACGACGCCCGCGACGACGCCGCCGAGCTGCCGCGGCAGCGAGCGGGTGAGGAACAGGCCGAGCGGCACCAGCGACGCGAGCACCACCAGGGCCACCGTGCCGGCGCGGTGCCATGACGGGCCGAGCTCGGTCGCGCGGATCAGGCGGTGCCAGAGGTAGTAGTGAACGCCGGCCACGATGGCGCTGAAGATGCCGATAAAGAGGACGAACGAGAGGAGCGGACGCTGCACGACCCCAGCATGACCACGGCAGCGCGCGCCCGCCGCCTGGATCCACGCGGCGGCGAGGCGACGACCCATTTTTTTACGGGGCGGCGTCGGCCAGCGAGGCCGCGCGAGGCCGCCGTGAAGCGGCGCAGAAGCGGCGCAGATCCGGCCAACCCCTGGCCGGGCTTCTGGCGGGCAGAGATGGCGGGCGCCTACCGCGCGCCGCCGACGCAGACCCCGAACCCGGGGGGATAGACCGCGCTGCCGCCCTGGCACTTCGCGCCGACGCCGCAGTCGGACGTCCCGCCGTCGATGCGGCAGAGCTGCTTGCACGAGTCGGTCAGCCTCGAGCACACGAACCCGGGCGCGCAGGGACACGGCTCGTCCGCTCGCCCGGGGCCGGGCTCCACGCAGCTCGTGGTCCCGTCGTCGCGCACGATCGTGCAGGTGAGGCCGGCCGCGCAGGTGCTGTCGTTCAGGAGCTCGCAGTTCTCCGCGGGGACGCAGACCGGGATCCGGGGCGCGTCCGGCCCCTCGTCGGCCGACTCGGCCATCCGCTGCGCGTCGCAGTACGTTCCAGGCGCGCAGCTCTCGGTGTTGCTGCAGCAGTACTCCCGGCACACGCCGCCCCGCCCGCCCACCACCGCGCAGCCGAGGCCGGGCTTGCAGTCGGCGCCGGTCTGACAGGGGTCGCCGGCGCCGAAGTGGCCCGCCGGCAGGCAGCTCGGCTCGACGCCGCTGCCCGTCAGCGTGAGCTGGCAGTGCGCCGTCGGCGCGGAGGAGGCCCCTGATCCCGTACCGCCGCTCGACTCGCACTCGCCCGGGTCCCCCCCCGGGGTGCACTCGCCCGAACCGCAGAGGTGAGCGAAGCGCGTCGAGGGATCTTTCTCGTTATCGGCGCCCGCCGGGATGTTGATGTCCCCCTCCACCACGCCGCCGCCGCCGCCCGCGCCGCTCGAGAACGAGCTGTAGTCGCCGGTTCCAGCGGACCCCCATCCGCCGTCCCCCCACACTGCGCTCTCATCGCTGTAGGCGGCGTCGTCCTCGCTCCCGCACGCGGTGAGCACGACGAACAACACCGCCGCGAGCCCAGGGACCAGCAGGAGGTAACGGGCGCTCATTCCAGATCCACCAGAAAAGCCCAAGCGGGGTGAACTGATCATGTCCCTCGCCGACATTCATAGAACATGCCGGGCCAGTGTGCCCTCGCCAGATCCCGGAGACGGCGCGGGCAGAGCGCAAGGCGACGCGTTGCACCACCGTCCGCGGGCGCAGGAGCGGCGCGCCCGCCCCGGCTTCTGGCGCAGGCATGACGCCGGTGTCGCGCCGAGCTCGGCTCGCCCGCGCCTGCCGGCGGCGCGGAAGGCTCGCGCCTACCGCGCCTCGATGTCGCGGGTGACCACGTTGCCAGCGCTGTCATAGGCGCGCACCGCGAGCAGGTGCGAGCCGGGGGGCACGATGGCGCCGAGGTCCGCGCTGAACGGCTCCGCCGGCTCATCGAAGATGCCGTCGGTCGGAAAGATCGGCCGCCACTCCTCGAGGCCGGCGATCGAGACCTCGACGCGCGCGATCGGGCCGAGCCCGTCCGCGACCTCGCCCGTGAGCCGGCGTCCCTGCAGCGCGAGCGCCCGGAACACCGGCGGCGTGTTGTCGACGAGCACGGTGCCCGACTCGAGGCTGTGGCGCTGCGTGCGCTCGGGCGGGTTCGCCAGCTCGTCGCTCGCCTCGACGAGGATGCGGTACTCGCCCTCGGGCAGGGCCGTCGTGTCCCACGTGTACTCGGGGCGCGTCACCTTCTCGCCCGGCTTCAGCATGCTGCGCCACGTGGCCTGGCCCTCCATGCGGTAGGAGAGGCGGTAGCGGAGGTCGTCCTGGTCCGGGTTGTCGACCTTCCACGTCACCTGGAGCGCGCTCACCGGCTTCGGCGCCTCCCCGCCGGACGGCGGGAGGTTCGAGCGAGGCGGCTTCGTCTGCCCCTTCGGGACGGCGTCGATCGAGGTGACCACGGCGCGCGCGTTGTCGGTCACGAACGAGAGCTTCACCTCGCGGAGCACGGCGCCGGGATCACGGCTCCAGCGCGCGCGGATCTGCACGAAACGCGCGGGCGGGCTCTTGGCGTCGCCCGGCGCGGCGAGCGCGGGGGACCACGGGCTCCAGGTGCTGTCCGGCGCGTCGGTGTTCCCGCTCCGGGTCTCGAGCTCGAGCGCGCCGTCCGAGCGCCACGTCAGGCGCCCGAACGTGGCCCGCAGCCCGGCGTCGAGCACCTTGCTGGTCCACACCGCGGCGGCGCCGCCGACGCCCTTCACCTCGTGGAACACCGCGGGATCGGTGGTGGCGACGAACCTGCGGGCGCCCGCCATCACGAACGCGCCGACCTGGCGCTCGTCGGTGTCGGCGACGAGCCGCGCCACGTGGTTGTCGCTCACCGTGTAGAGCTGGCCCTCGGCGCCGGTGCCGACGTAGGGCATCAGGTCGTCGCCGAGGCCGAGCGAGACGTAGTGGGTGTCGTCGTCGCTCATCATCTTCTCCGCGACGCCGCTCCGGTCGAAGCGCACGAGCGTGCCCTTGCCGGGCTTCGGCGCGCGCGCGGGCTGCGGCGCGGGGGGCCCGCTCCGGTTGCGCCGCGGGGGCGCGAACGCCTCGGCGTACTTGTTGGCGATCGCGTAGACCGCGCCGCCCTTCGCGCCCGGCGCGACGGCGATGGCCTTCACGTCGTCCGCGTCGAAGTCGTGGAGCACGGTCGCGCGGCCGGGGCCCGTGAGCTTGTAGAGCAGCGCCTTGCCGTTCGAGCCGGCGTAGACGACGCCGTCGTCGCCGACCGCGACGCACATGAGGTGGGGCTCGTCGCTGTCGAAGTACACCTGGGCCTTGCCCGCGCCGTCGACGCGGAACAGCTTCCCCTCGGAGCCGGTCGCCGCGTAGAGCGCCTTGGCCCGGGGGTCGTAGGCGAGGCCCCAGACGTCCTCCGTCTGCGGGAGCTCGGCGAAGAGCTTCGCCGGGCCGCCGTTGCCGGCGCCGCGCGGCAGGCGGAAGAGCTTGCCCTCGGGGAACGTCCCCGCGATGACGTCGCCGTCGAACGCGACCGCGAGCGCGCTGACCGCCATCTGCCCCGTCGTGGCCGCGAGCGCCACCCGGCCGCCGGAGACGCTGTAGATCTTCCCCTCGTTGCCCGTGCCGAGCAGCACCGTGCCGTCCGGCAGCACGACGGAGCTCCAGATGGACGTCGCCTCGGGCAACGGCGTCGCGCCGAGCGTGAGCCCGGCGCGCACGTTGCCGTTCGAGTCGACGCTGACCCCGGTGAGGTCCCCGCCCTTGAGGTCCTCGAGCGACTCGAGCTCGAAGCTGCGCGTGCCCACCGCGTGGGCCGGGGACGCCGCGAGCCACGCGGCGGCCGCGGCGGCGGCGAGGAGCCGGCGCGCGGAGGGCGCGGCGACGGGGCGGGGCGAGGAGGGGCGAGGCGACGAGGGAGGAAGAGAGGAGCGCTGGGTGCTCATGGATCGCGGGCGACGGACCTGTGCGGGGTGGCGGCGGGGAGGGAGGAGGGGCTCAGCGGAGGAGCTCAGCGGAGGATAGGACGGACCGTGACGCTGACGGTGTCTTTCCCGACGAGGAAGCGCTTGAGGGAGACCGGGACCTGCACCTGCGCGCCGAACGTCTCGGGCGCGTCGGACGTGGAGCTCGGGCGCAGCGTGTCCATCGCGCCGGGCGGGAGCCGCGAGGCGACCTGGCCGCGGTAGGCGGCGCCGTTCTCCCGGAGCCGGAAGGTCGCGACGACGCTCTCCGCGTCGTAGGTCTGGTGCGGCAGCATCGCCACGAGCTCGGCGACGTTGTTCGGCGTCGCCATCGGGCGCTCCACCTCGTACCCGGGCGCGAGCTCGATGTCGACCTGGCCGCCGGCGAGCTCGCGCGGCACCGGCACCTCGATGACGCGCGACTCGATCGCGCCGTGGTGGGGCTGGAGGTCCAGGCGGATGCGCGCGGGGGCGCCCGCGTCGATCTCCGGCTCGAGCACCTTCGCGCCGCGCAGCAGGACGACCTCGCGGTCGAAGGTCACCTTCACCCGGGTGTCGACGCGCTCGATCGAGACGTCCTCCCAGGGGTTGTTGAGCAGGGCGCCCATCGCCCGGACGAGCCGGCTGCGGACGAAATCGTCCGAGCTGAGCGGGGTGCCGTTCCCGGCGCCGAAGTCGACGAGGGAGACGGTGCCGTAGCGGCCGATCTTCAGCTGGCTCGTCGCCCGCCAGGTCATGTCGCGCCGCTCGGCCGTCGTCGCCTCGACGGCGTTGCCGACCGCCATCGCGACGAAGGCGGGCGCCATGAACTGATCGTGCGCGACGTCCACGTTCCACGTGGGGTGCGGCGCGCCCTCGACGCCCTCGATCTGGATGCGCATCGGGAAGATCGGCGCCTTCGCCGCGCTGTCGACCACGATCGCGGCCTGCCGATCGTTGACGAGCGTGCCGACCGACCGCACCGCCTCGCCGATCTTGAAGCTCCGGTTCTGGCTCGCGAGGATCCAGTGCACCCGGGCGATGGCGGTGGGGAGGTTGGTCACGCCGCCGTTCATCATCGGGTGCCCGAACGCGACCAGCTTGTCGCCCGACACGCGCGTGACCGTGCCGATGCCCATCGCGGAGATGTCGCCGCGCACGAGCTCGACGCCGATCGCCCCGCCGTCGACGTACCGGGTCGGCGCGCTCGGCTCGGGGTTGGCCGACGAGCCGCCGCCCGCCTGCAGCGGGTCGAGCCCCATGGGGCCGAGCAGGTCGCTCGCGATGCGCAGCGACGTGCCCCCGAGCCCGCCGAGCATCACCGGCGTCGACGCACGCGCGAGGCTCGTCGACTCGGGCGGGGCGATCGTCGGCGCGACGCGCGCGGCGATCTGCCCCGCGTGGCCGGCGAGGTCGTAGGCGTCGACGGCCCCCACGAAGCCGCGGCCGCTGCGCAGCCGGGCCGGCGCGGCGGCGGCGTGCGGCGCCGCGCCGCCGTGGACGGCGCTCACCGGCGCGGGCAGCGGGCCGCCGCCCTTCGGGGCGATCCCCCGCGGGAGCGGGCGCGCGAGCTCGTCGAGCATCGACTTGATCGGGGTGACCCCGGCGATCGCCTCCGCGCCGAAGAGCCAGCCGTAGGCGTAGGCGCCGATCATCTTGCCGTTCACATAGATCGGGCTGCCGCTCATCCCCGCCACCGTGCGGGCGACCTCGAGCCGCGGGTGCTGGGTCTTGATGAGGATGAGGTCCTGGTTCGGGCGGAAATTGCGGAGCGTCGAGATGACCTCGACGTCGAACTTCTCGGGCGTGGTGCCGGAGAAGACGGTGAGGCCGTATCCCTTCATTCCCGGCTTCACCTCGGAGATCGGCAGGGTGTCGGGCGGCGCGGAGATCGCCTGAGCCGCGCCGACGCCGACCGCGGCGCTGCACACGGCGCCGGCGAGCAGGCTCAGGGGGATGAGGCGGCCCTCGCGGTCCACGAGGGCGCGGGCGGCGCCCGCGACCGCTGTGCCGCAGCGGATCGCGAGCGGGACGGCGCGCGCGGCGAGGTGGGCGCCCGGACGAAGAGACGGCGTGTTGCGCAAAGGCACGGACCAAGCTTAGCCCGGATTTTGTAGCGGGACAGAGCCGGGCTCGGCGCCGGAGATCGGAGAGCGCGGAGGGCCGGTCGCCCGCGCTTCCCCGGAGCGCTGATTTCCAGGGGCGGGGCGCTGCGGTGACGCTAGGCTTCGCCCCGTGCCCGTGAAGGATATCGCGGTGACCGCGACGCTCGTCCTGGCGTTCGCCACCTGGGTAACCGTCCACGTCGCGCTCGCGGCGCGGCTCATCCTCCGGAGCGGCCCCCGCTGGCGCGGCGTCGTCGCGCTGGTGGTGCCGCCGCTCGCGCCCATCTACGGCTTCCGGCAAGGATGGCCGCGCCTGAGCACGCTGTGGGTCGTATGTCTGATCCTGTACGTGATCGCGCTCCTCGTCGCGCAGGTTTGATGGACGCCGTGGTCGCGCGCGCGGGGGCTTCCATGACGGAGCGGCGACGTCCGGGCGCGGCGCCCGCCCTGGTCGTCGGCACGATGAACTTCGGCGGCCGCACGCCGCCCGAGGAGGCCGAGCGCATCGTCCACCGCGCCCTCGAGCGGGGGATCACCGCGTTCGACACGGCCAACCTGTACCAGGACGGCGCGTCCGAGCGGATCCTCGGCCGGGCGCTCCGGGGCCGGCGGGCCGAGGTGCAGATCGCGACCAAGGTCGGGCTGCGCCGCGTCCGGCGAAAGGCCGAGGGCCTCGGGCGCGAGCAGGTGATCCGCGCCGTCGACGAGAGCCTCCAGCGCCTCGGCGCCGACCACGTCGACGTCTGTTATCTCCACGCGCCGGATCCGGAGACGCCCGTCGAGGAGACGCTCTCGGCGATCGACGCCCTGCTCGAGCAGGGCAAGATCCTGCACTACGGGGTCAGCAACCACGCGTCCTGGCAGATCCTCGAGATGATCGTGCGCCGCGACGCCGAGGGCAAGGCGCGGCCCGCGGTGTCGCAGGTGCTCTACAACGCGCTGATCCGCCAGCTCGACGTCGAGTATGCCGCCTTCGCGCGGCGGTACGCGCTGGCCACCGCGGTGTACAACCCGCTCGCCGGCGGGCTCCTCGCGGGGCGGCACGCGGGGCCGGAGGCGACGCAGGCGGGCTCGCGCTTCGAGGACAACCGCCTGTACCAGCGCCGGTACTGGAGCGCGCGCATGTTCGAGCTCGCGGCCAGCTACGCGGCCGTGGCGGCGGACGAGGGGAGGAGCCTGCTGTCGCTGGCCTACGCCTGGCTCGCGGGGCGCGACGTCGTCGACTCCATCCTGATCGGCCCGGCGCAGGCGGAGCACCTCGACGCCGCCGCCGACGCCGTGGCCCGCCCGCTCTCGCCCGAGGCGGCGCGGCGCATGGACGTGCTCCACCGCGACCACCTCGGGACGGATGCGAGCTACGCGCGATGAGCGCGAGCGCGATGACGGACTTCCTGCTGCCCGAGGCGCGGACGCTCGATCTCGCGGGCGCGCTGGCCGACTACGCCGCCCGCGGGTACGCCCGGCTCGGGCGCGTCCTCGGCGACGCCGGGATCGAGGCGCTCCGCGCCCGCTCCGACGACCTGATGCTCGGGCGCGTGACGTACCCCGGGCTCTTCTTCCAGCACGACGCCGGCTCGGGCCGATACGAGGATCTGCCGTACGGCAAGGGCTACCAGGGGCCGAGCACGTCGTACCGGAAGCTCGAGAAGCTCGAGAAAGACCCGCTGTTCCTCGCCTGGATCGAGAACCCGCTCTTCGAGCGGATCGCGCGGTCGCTGATCGAGGGGGAGATCGCCATCTACCGGGCCGTGCTCTTCAACAAGGCCGCCTCCGGCGGGACGCCGCTGCCGTGGCACCAGGACGGGGGCAGCTACTGGGGCCTCGATCGCGACCCCGAGCTGCAGATCTGGACCGCGCTCGACGACGCCCCCGCCGACGGCGGCTGCGTGGAGGTGCTGGAGGGCAGCCACAAGGGCGGCCTCGCGACGCCGCTCGGCGGGCTGATCCCGGCCGCGCACGTGCGCGCCGCCGGCGCGGACGCCCGCAAGGTCGCGCTGCCGGCGCGCGCCGGCGAGGCCCTGATGATCCACAACCACCTCTGGCACTGCTCCGCCGTGAACCGGAGCGGCCACCCGCGGCGGGCCTTCACCGTCTGCTACATGAGCCGCGCGACGCGCTGCCTCAGGAAGAAGCGAGCGCCGCGCGCGTTCACCCCCGTGTTCTGAACCCGCGGCGCGCGGCGCGCGGCGCAGGCGCGCCGGCGCCCGGGCGGCGTCATCGACGATCCGCGCCGGCGATGCGTAAGGAGCGACCCCGGCGGGCGCGGCAACCTGCCGCGCCCCGCGGCGACCTGCCGCGCCCGCAGGCTTCCGTCATCCCCCGCGGCAATCTGCCGCGGTCACGCGGCATTTTGCCGTCTTGTCGCACCTGGCCAGCACGCCATAACTGCGCCCGCGCGTCTCTCTGACGCCATACAACCCTATGGCTCGGTTCCTGTTCCCACGATGGGCCAACAAAGTGGTTCCGCTCGGGCTCCTCTTCGGAGTTCTGCCCCTCGGAGCCGCTGTGATCGGCGGATTCTGGTACTACGGTACCAACAAACATGTAGAGGTCGGTTATCAGCCGGATCAGCCGGTCGACTACTCGCACAAGCTGCACGCTGGCGACCTAGGCATCGACTGCAGGTACTGCCACAACACCGTGGAAGTATCCGGCTTCGCCGCGGTCCCCCCCACCGAGACGTGCATGAACTGCCACGCCAAGGTGCGGAGGGACAGCGAGAAGCTCCTGCTCGTCCAGGAGAGCTGGGCCACCGACGAGCCCATCCCCTGGGTTCGCGTCCACAACCTGCCTGATTACGTCTACTTCGATCACTCGGCCCACCTCGCGGCCGGGGTCGGGTGCGTGAGCTGCCACGGGCGCATCGACCAGATGCACAAGGTGCGGCAGGTCCAGCCGCTCTCGATGGGCTGGTGTCTGGAGTGCCATCGCAACCCAGGCCCCAACCTCCGCGATCCCGCCGACGTCACCAAGATGGACATGGCGCCCTCGACCGCCGTCATGGCGACCGCAGGGATCCCCGCGAACCCCGAACCCTATGACGACCGCGTGCCCGCGGTCACGACCTCCGGGCGTCAGGTGCAGGCGCCGCTCCACTGCTCGGGGTGCCACCGATGAGCAAACGAATTCCCCTCCCCCTCGCCCAGGACGTCTCTGGAAAAACGTACTGGCGCAGCTTGAACGAGCTCGCGGGCTCGCCTGACTTCATCGACGCGCTCGGGCGCGAGTTCCCGCCGGGCGCCATCGAGCCGCCGCCGGAGGGCGGCGTCGGGCGGCGCACGTTCCTCTCGCTGATGGGCGCGTCGCTCGCCCTCGGCGGCCTCGTGGGCTGCCGCCGGCCGGAGGAGAAGATCCTCCCGTACGCGCGCGCGCCCGAGGAGGTCATCCCCGGCCAGCCGCTCTTCTACGCGACGGCGCTGTCCATGATGGGCACCGCCTTCGGCGTCCTCGTCGAGAGCCACGAGGGGCGGCCCACCAAGATCGAGGGCAACCCGCGGCACCCGGAGAGCCTCGGGGCGACCACCCTCTACACGCAGGCCGCGGTCCTCGACCTCTACGACCCCGACCGCAGCACCTCGCCGCGGGAGGGCGCGACCCTCAAGTCCTGGGACGACGCGGCGACGTTCCTGAAAGCCGAGGGCGACAAGCTGCGCGCCCGCGGCGGCAAGGGGCTCACGATCCTGACCGAGGCGCACCGCTCGCCCACCCTGGCGACGCGCCTCGCCGACCTGCGCAAGACGCTGCCCGAGGCGCGCGTCGTCCGGTACGAGCCCTTCTCGCGCGACGCGGCGCGGGAGGGCGCGCGGCTCGCGTTCGGCAGGCCGCTCGAGACGGCGCTCGACCTGACCAAGGCGCGCGTCATCGTCGCCCTCGACGCCGACCTGCTCGCCACCGACGGCAGCCCGATCAAGCAGGCGCGCGCGTTCGCCGCCGGCCGCGCGGTCGACAAGGACGCCGCGGCGATGAACCGCCTCTACGCCGTCGAGAGCACCTTCACGGTGACCGGCGCGTCGGCGGACCACCGGCTCCGGATCCAGAGCCGCAAGATCGCCGCCTTCACCTTCGCGCTCGCGGGCGAGCTCGGGAAGCGCGGCGTCGCGCTCGATCCGGAGCTGCTCAAGACGATCGAGGGCAAGGCCGGCGGGCTCGACGCGAAGGCCACGCGCTACGCCGCCGCCATCGCCGCCGACCTCGCGGCGAACCGCGGCCAGGGCGCGGTCGTCGCCGGGCGCTCGCAGCCGAAGGAGGTCCACGCCCTCGCGCACCTCATCAACCTCGCCCTCGACAACACCGGCAAGGCGATCCGGCTCGTGGCGCCGTTCGACGAGTCGCGCGAGGGGCCCGAGGCGATCGTGGAGCTCGCGCGCTCCATCGAGCGCGGCGAGGTCGAGACGCTGCTCATCCTGGGCGGCAACCCGGCCTTCGACGCGCCCGCCGACGCGCGCTTCGTCGACGCGCTCGCCAAGGTCCCCGTCAGCGTGCACCTCTCGTCGCACGTCGACGAGACAAGCGAGCGCTCGAAGTGGCACCTGAACCGCGCGCACCCGCTGGAGTCGTGGGGCGACGTCCGGGCGGAGGACGGGACGGCCAGCGTCGTGCAGCCGCTCATCGCGCCGCTCTTCGCCGGCAGGACCGACGCCGAGGTGGTCGAGCTGCTGCTCGGCGGCTCGCGGACGGCCTACGACCTCGTGAAGGCGACCTGGCTGACCGCCGAGGGCGCGGCGCGCACCGATCAGGACCTGCGCCGCGCGCTGCACGACGGCCTGCTCGCGGGGACCCAGCTCACCGACGAGGTGGTCACCGCCGCGCCGCAGGCCGCCGTCGAGGCGCTGCGGGCGTTCGCGCCCGCCGTGGCCGAGGGGCTGGAGGTCGTCTTCCGGCCCGACGTGCACGCGTGGGACGGGCGGTTCGCGAACAACGGGTGGCTCCAGGAGCTGCCCCACCCGATGCACAAGCTCACCTGGGGCAACGGCGCGGAGATCTCGCCGGCGACGGCGGCGCGGCTCAACCTGAAGGACGGCGACGTCGTGACGCTGTCGGGCGCCGGCGCCCAGGTCCGCATCCCCGTCGTCGTGGCGCCGGGGCAGGCGGACGACTCGGTGACGATCGGCGTCGGCCAGGGCCGGCGCGCGCAGCTCCGGGTCGGGCGCGGCGTCGGCGTCGACGTGGTCCCGCTCCGGAAGAGCGACGCCTTCGAGGTCGCCGGCGGCTTCTCGGTCGAGAAGACGGGCGAGGCGGCGACGCTCGCGCGCACGCAGGAGCACTTCGTCATGGAGGGCCGCCCGCTCGCGCGCGAGGGGACGCTCGCCGAGCTCCAGAAGGACCCGGAGTTCGCCCGGAAGCAGGTCGCGGTGCCGTCGCTCTTCAGCCTGTTCAAGGAGCCGGACCGCCGGCGCGGCCACGCCTGGGGCATGAGCATCGATCTCAACGCCTGCATCGGCTGCAACGCGTGCGTGATCGCCTGCCAGGCCGAGAACAACATCCCGGTCGTGGGCGCCGAGGGCGTGCTCCAGACGCGCGAGATGCACTGGCTCCGCGTCGACCGCTACTTCCAGGGCGACGACCCGAACGAGCCGGAGAGCATCCACCAGCCGCTCCCCTGCCAGCACTGCGAGAACGCGCCGTGCGAGCAGGTGTGCCCGGTCGCCGCCACGACCCACAGCCCCGAGGGGCTGAACGACATGGCGTACAACCGGTGCGTCGGCACGAAGTACTGCGCCAACAACTGCCCGTACAAGGTCCGCCGCTTCAACTTCTTCGAATACGGCAGGCCGGACTCGGAGCAGCGGAAGATGCAGTTCAACCCCAACGTCACCGTCCGGTCGCGGGGCGTCATGGAGAAGTGCACGTTCTGCGTGCAGCGGATCAACCACGCCAAGATCGAGGCCAAGCGAGAGGGGCGTGAGCACATCAAGGACGGCGAGGTCGTGACCGCGTGCCAGGGCGCCTGCCCGACGCGGGCCATCATCTTCGGCGACCTCAACGACCAGTCGAGCCAGGTGTCCGTGACGTCCGCGAGCCCGCGCGGCTACCGCATGCTCGAGGAGATCAACACCAAGCCGCGGGTCACCTACCTCGCCAAGATCCGCAACAAGAACCCGGAGCTCGCCGACGTATGAGCGCCACAGCACCCCTCCAGGTCAGCCACTCCCCGGTCCCGGACCGAGCCGCCCTCTTGGATGAGGCGCCGCTCGTGCAGCAGAAGGACGACTTCCGCTCGATCACCGACAAGGTCGCCGGAATCGTCCTCAACAAGCGGCCCTCCGGCTGGCTCATCCTGCTGTCCCTCGCCATCAGCCTGCTGCTCCTCCTCGGCGGCTCGCTCGTCCACCTGGTGGCGACCGGCATCGGCATCTGGGGCCTGAACACCACGGTCAACTGGGCGTGGGACATCACCGGCTTCGTGTTCTGGGTCGGTATCGGCCACGCCGGCACGCTGATCAGCGCCATCCTCTTCCTGTTCCGCCAGAAGTGGAGGACGAGCATCAACCGCGCGGCGGAGGCGATGACGATCTTCGCCGTCGCGTGCGCCGCCATCTACCCGGTGGCCCACCTCGGCCGGATCTGGTTCGCCTACTGGCTGTTCCCGCTCCCGAACCAGATGAGCATCTGGCCGAACTTCAAGAGCCCCCTGCTCTGGGACGTCTTCGCGGTCTCGACGTACGCGACGGTCTCGGCCCTGTTCTGGTTCGTCGGGCTCATCCCCGACGTCGCCACGCTCCGCGACCGGGCCACGACCCGGACGAAGCAGATCGTCTTCGGGATCCTCTGCCTCGGGTGGCGCGGCTCGCACCGCAACTGGCTCCACTACGAGAAGGCCTACCTCATCTTCGCGGGGCTCTCGACGCCGCTCGTGCTCAGCGTGCACACGATCGTCTCCTTCGACTTCGCCGTGTCGGTCGTCCCCGGCTGGCACACGACGATCTTCCCGCCGTACTTCGTCGCGGGCGCCATCTTCAGCGGGTTCGCGATGGTCGTCACGCTGATGGTGTTCGCGCGCAAGGCGTTCGGCCTCGAGGGGCTCATCACGATGCGGCACCTCGAGAACATGAACAAGGTGATCGTCGCGACGGGCACCATGGTCGGTTACGCGTACGGCATGGAGCTCTTCATCGCCTGGTACAGCGGCAACGGCTACGAGCGGTTCGCGTTCGCGAACCGCATCATGGGCCCCTACGCCTGGGCGTACTGGACCATGGTGAGCTGCAACGTGATCTTCCCCCAGCTGTTCTGGTTCAAGAAGATCCGCACCAGCATCCCCGCGATGTTCATCATCTCGATCCTGGTCAACATCGGCATGTGGTTCGAGCGCTTCGTCATCATCGTGACGAGCCTCCACCGGGACTTCCTCCCGTCGAGCTGGACCTACTTCCGCCCGACCTTCTGGGACATGTCGACGTTCTTCGGCTCGTTCGGCCTGTTCTTCACCCTGTTCCTGCTGTTCGTCCGCTATCTCCCGATGGTCGCGATCAGCGAGGTGAAGGGGGTCACGCCGGGCGCCGATCCGCACGGCTCGCACAGCAACGACGAGGCGCACCATGCAGCGTGACAGCGACGCTCCGAGCGAGAAGCGCTCCGAGGAGCCCGCCTCCACCCGGGAGGCGGACGAGCAGAACGAGAAGGACCCCGAGCGCGGCTACCACAACGACTTCACGCCGCAGGGCCACGTGCCCGAGGATGAGGCCGAGTACGCGAAGCACGACCGGGCGGAGGAAGCGGCGCACGGCGGCAAGGCCGCGCTCGCGATCGAGCGCAAGATCGAGCGCAAGATCGAGATCGCGCAGCAGGAGGAGAACAGCGGCGGGGGCGGCGGGGGCACCACGTTCGCGATCATGGGCTACTTCACGACCCCGGCGGACATCTACCACGCGTGCGAGGCGCTCCGGGACGCCGGGTACAGCCACTTCGACGCGCACACGCCGTTCCCCGTGCACGGGCTGGAGAAGGCGATGGGGCTCAAGCCGTCTCGCCTGCCCTGGTTCGTGCTCGCCGGCGGGCTCACGGGGCTCGCCAGCGCCATCGCGCTCGCCTGGTACACGCAGGCCTACGACTACCCGCTCATCATCAGCGGCAAGCAGCCCTTCTCGTACCAGGCGTACATCCCCGTGTTCTTCGAGCTCACCGTCCTCTTCGCGGCGCTCACGTGCTTCTTCGGGCTCTTCGCGATCTCGCGCCTGCCCTCGTTCTTCCACCCGACCATGACGCACCCCAATTTCCCGCGCGCGACCGACGACGCCTTCTTCGTCAGCGTCGAGGCGAGCGACCCGAAGTTCGACGCGACCGAGACGCGCAACCTCCTCCAGCGCGTAGGGGCGCAGGGCATCAGGGAGGTCTACTCGTGAAACGTTGGTGTATTCCCCTCCTCGTCGCCCTGGCGGGCTGCCGGGGACAGGCGAGCAGCGATCCGCCGATCCACCTCTTCGGGGACATGGACTGGCAGCCCAAGTTCCAGCCCGAGGAGGGCACCTCGCTGTTCCCGGACGGGCGCGCGATGCGGCCGCTCGTGCAGGGCACGGTGGCCCAGGGCTCGCTCGACGAGAGCGAGGCCTTCCGCACGGGCAAGGACGGCGAGGCGTTCGTGGCCATGGCGCCGATCACCGTCGACGAGGCGGTGATCCGGCGGGGCCGGGATCGCTTCAACATCTACTGCACGCCGTGCCATGACCACAGCGGGAGCGGGCAGGGCATGGTGGTGAAGCGCGGGTATCCGCCGCCGATCGACCTCGCGTCCGACCGGGCGCGCGGCCTGCCCGACGGCGAGATCTTCAACGTGATCACGAACGGCGTGCGCAACATGCCTTCTTATCGGAAGCAGATCCCGGTCCGTGACCGGTGGGCGATCGTCACGTGGGTGCGCGTGCTCCAGCGCAGCCAGCACGCGCGGATCGACGACGTGCCGGAGGGACAGCGGGGCAACATCGTGAAGGAGAGCGGAACTCCATGAAGTCCCACGGAAATGCGCTCGCCGAGGACGCGAAGGTCCTCGACAAGGCGGTCGCGCGGCGGCTCGTCTCGCGGGGCATGACGCTCGCCATCGCCGGCGTCGTGCTCTCGGCGGTCGCGGCGATCGTCGACAGGAAGCGCTTCGCGTTCTCGTACCTCACCGGCTTCACCTGGATCGCGACGATCGCGCTCGGCGCGCTGTTCTTCGTGCTCATCCAGCACCTCACGCGCGCCCGCTGGTCCGCGGCCGCGCGGCGCCACATGGAGTGGATGAGCGGCATCCTGCCCGCGTGCGCCGTGCTGTTCCTCCCGGTCGCGGTGCTCGCGCACGACATCTACCACCACTGGATGGGCCCCGAGGCCGCGCACGACGAGATCCTCCGCCAGAAGGCGGCGTACCTCAACCCGACCTTCTTCTACATCCGCGCCGCGGTGTACCTCGCTGCGTGGGCGGGCCTGTCGCTGTGGTTCATCAGGACCTCCCGCGCGCAGGACGAGAGCGCCGACGTGCGGCCCACGGCGAAGATGCGGGCGTCGAGCGCCCCGGCCATCATCGTCTTCGGCCTCACCATCTCGTTCGCGGCCTTCGACTGGCTGATGAGCATCGACCCGCACTGGTACTCGACCATCTTCGGGGTCTACGTGTTCTCCGGGGCGGTCACGAGCTCGCTCTCGGCGCTCGCGCTGATCACGATCGCGCTCCACAAGGCGGGGCTGCTCCGCAACGTGAGCAACATCGAGCGCCAGCACGACATCGGGAAGCTCCTCTTCGGCTTCACCATCTTCTGGGCGTACATCGCGTTCTCGCAATACCTGCTGATCTGGTACGCCAACATCCCGGAGGAGACGATCTTCTTCCGTCACCGCTGGGAGGGGTCGTGGAAGGCCGTGAGCCTGGTCCTCCTGTTCGGGCACTTCATCGTGCCCTTCCTCACCCTCCTGTCGCGGCACGCGAAGCGGAGCCCGGTCGTGCTCGGCGCGGCGTCGGTGCTCCTCCTCGTGATGCACTACGTCGACCTCTACTGGCTCATCATGCCGAACCTCGACCACCACGGCGCGCACCTCAGCTGGATCGACCTGGCCGGCTTGCTCGGCCCCCTGGGTGTGGGAGCCTGGGTCGTGTCGATGCAGGCGGCGAAGAGCCCGCTCTATCCGCTGAACGACCCCCACCTCGCCGACGCGGCTCGGATCGACAACCCGTGAAGGAGCCGGCCATGAGCAAAGCGACCGACAAAGCAGCGACCGCAGTGGCCAAGGCCGTGTACCCCTTGACGGGGAACCCCGCGGCGGGGAACGCCGGGGCGGGGCACGTCGAGGGCGCCCACGGCGAGCACATCGAGGGTGAGCACGCCGAGCCGGATCGCCCCAACAACGCGCGCCTCTTCGCGATCGTCGTGGCCACGCTGATCACCCTCGTGGTGACCGTGATCTTCGTGAACGAGATCTTCAAGGCGACGATGGAGCGGGAGATCTCGAGCAAGGTGCTCGAGCCGCCGAACAGCACCCTCCGCGGCCTGCGGGCCATGGAGCAGGAGCGGCTCACCCGGTACCAGTGGGCGAGCGAGAAGGACGGCGTCGTCCGCATCCCGGTCGATCAGGCCGTCGCGCTCACCCTCAAGGACTACCAGGAGAAGCGCATCGGCCTGCCCTTGCCCGGCGCGGCGCCGAACCCGGCGAAGCCCGAGGACAGCAACACGAAGCCCGACGAGGCGGCGACGCCGAACGCCGAGAGCGGCGCGCCCTCGCAGGGCGACGGCGCGAACAAGCCCGCCGATGCCACCAAGCCCGGCGACGCCAAGCCCGCCGACGCCACCAAGCCCGGCGATGCCAAGCCTGCCGACGCCACCAAGCCCGGCGACGCCAAGCCCGCCGACGCCACCAAGCCCGAGGGCGCCAAGCCCCAGACGGACAAGCCTGTCAAGCCCGAAGGCGCGGCGCCCAAGCCCGCCAGCCCAGCACCCGCAGCACCCACGCAGTGATGTCCCGCCCGCTGTTCGCCCTGCTCGCCTTGTGCGCGCTCCTGGTCGTCCCCCCGACCCGGAGCGCGCGCGCAGCCGACACCACCATCCCGCCTGAGCTCGCCGGAATCGACATCGTGGAGCGGCCGGGAGCCCAGCTCCCGCGCGCGTTACAGCTCCGGGACCAGTCTGGGCAGACGGTCGAGCTCGGGCGGTACGCGGCGGGCGACAAACCCCTCGTCCTCGTGCTGGGGTATTTCGAGTGCCCCATGTTGTGCTCGCTGGTCCTGAACGGCGTGCTGCAGGCCATGAAGGAGAGCGAGTGGACCGCGGGCAAGGAGTACCGCGCCCTCGTCGTGAGCTTCGACCCCCGCGATACGCCCGAAGCTGCGCGCAAGAAGCGAGCGAACTATATTGAGGCCTACGGGAGGCCCGTCACCGGCGACGGCTTCGACTTCCTCGTCGGAGACGAGGCGTCGGTGCGCGCGCTCGCCGACACCGTGGGCTTCGGCTACCGATGGGACGACACGACGAACCAGTACGCCCACGCGGCGGGCGCCTTCATCTTCACGCCGGACGGGCGCCTCTCGCGCACGCTCTACGGCATCTCGTTTCCCCAGAAGAACTTCGGCCTCGCGCTGCGCGAAGCAGGCGGAGGGCAGGTCGGGAGCGCCTGGGATCGGGTGCTCCTGTTCTGTTTCCATTACGATCCCAACGCTCGGGGGTACGTCCTCGCGACGAAGCGGCTGATGATGGCGGCGGGCGCCGTCACCGTCGCGCTGCTCGCCCTCTGGCTCATCCGCTTCTGGCGGGTGGAACGCTCCCGTTCTCGCCTGCAGGCGCGAACCAACGAGGCTTCCTAGAATACAAGGTGGCGGAGCCACAACTATGGTGATGAACAACCCGATCGAACTCGGCTCCTTCTGGTTGCCCCGACAGGGCTCGACGCTCGCGGAGCACATCGACGCCGGCTGGGCTGCGGCCTACTGGGTCTCCGTCCTCTTCTTCATCCTGGTCGTCGGGGCGGTCGTGTGGTTCGCCCTCAAGTACCGGCGGCGCACCGAGAACGATAAGACGAGCCCCATCGACCACAGCACGACGGTCGAGGTCGTCTGGACGCTGATCCCGCTCGCCATCGTGATCGCGCTCTTCTTCGTGGGCATGCGCGGCTACGTGCACGCCTCGGTGGCGCCGGCCGAGGCCTACGAGATCAACGCCACGGGCGAGATGTACATCTGGACGTTCACCTACCCCGACGGGACGACGACGGTGAACGAGCTCGCCGTGCCGCGCGGGCGCCCGGTGCGCATGATCCTGAGCTCGAAGGACATCCTCCACAGCTTCTACATCCCGGAGTTCCGGGTGAAGCAGGACGTGGTCCCGGGCTCGTACACGTCGGTCTGGTTCGAGGCGACGGACGTGCGCGAGACGGTGCTCCTCTGCACGGAGTACTGCGGCTCGGGCCACTCCGACATGCTGGCCACCGTCAAGGTGCTGGAGGCGTCGGACTTCGAGAAGTGGCTCGAGGGGAGCAACAACAGCGACCTCCCGCCCGAGGAGCTCGGCAAGGCGCTCTTCGTGAAGCGGGCCTGCGCCACCTGTCACTCGCTCGACGGCACGCGCATCCAGGGCCCGACGCTGAAGGGCCTGTTCGGCCGCGAGGAGGAGCTCGCGGACGGGTCGAAGGTCACGGCGGACGAGAACTACTTCCGCGAGAGCTTGTTCAACCCGCAGGGCCAGATCGTGCGCGGGTACCCGCCGGTCATGCCTTCTTTCAAGGGGCTCCTGAAGGACAGAGAAGTGGATGCGCTCATCGCTTACCTGAAGACGGTGAAGTGAGCGCCGGGGAGAAGCAGTCATGTCGCAGAGCGTAACCACCCTTGACGTCAACACGGCGCCCCACGGCGGCCACGGAGCCGATTACATCCGGGCCAAGAGCGGGGTCATGTCGTGGCTCACCACGGTCGATCACAAGCGGATCGGCCTGATGTACCTCGCCAGCACGTTCATCGCGTTCCTGATGGGCGGGGTCTTCGCGCTCATCCTCCGGCTCGAGCTCCTGACGCCGAAGGCCACGATCATGAGCGCGAACACCTACAACCAGATGTTCACGCTGCACGGCGCGGTGATGACGTTCCTGTTCATCATCCCGAGCATCCCCGGCGCCCTCGGCAACTTCCTCCTGCCGATCATGATCGGCGCGAAGGACGTCGCCTTCCCCAAGCTGAACCTCCTCAGCCTGTACCTCTACTGGATCGGCGCCCTCTTCACGCTCTCCTCGCTCCTCACGGGCGGCATCGACACCGGCTGGACGTTCTACGTGCCGTACTCGAGCACGGTGACCACGACGTCGGTCCTCAGCGTCACGTTCGGCGTCTTCATCCTCGGCTTCTCGAGCGTGCTCACGGGCCTGAACTTCATCGTCACGATGCACAAGCTCCGGGCGCCCGGGATGGGCTGGTACAAGATGCCGCTCATGCTCTGGGCGATCTACGCGACCAGCATCGTCCAGATCCTCGCGACGCCGGTCCTCGGCATCACGCTCCTCCTGCTCATGGCGGAGCGCGCGTTCCGCATCGGCATCTTCGACCCGGCGCTCGGCGGCGACCCGGTGCTCTACCAGCACTTCTTCTGGTTCTACAGCCACCCGGCCGTGTACATCATGATCCTGCCGGGCATGGGCATCATCAGCGAGCTCATCGCCGTCCACGCGCGGCGCAGGGTCTTCGGCTACAAGGCGATCGCCTTCTCCAGCGTCGCCATCGCCCTGGTCGGCTTCCTCGTGTGGGGCCACCACATGTTCACCTCCGGCCAGAGCGAGCTCGCCGCGATCATCTTCTCGTTCCTGACCTTCCTCGTCGCCATCCCCAGCGGGGTGAAGATCTTCAACTGGACCGCCACGCTGTGGCGCGGCTCGATCAGCTTCAACGCCCCGATGCTGTACGCGCTGTCGTTCCTCGTCCTCTTCTCGATCGGCGGCCTCACCGGCGTCTTCCTCGGGATGCTCAGCGTCGACCTGCACCTGCACGACACGTACTTCGTGGTCGCGCACTTCCACTACGTGATGGTGGGCGGCACCGTCATCGCCTACTTCGGCGGGCTCCACCACTGGTGGCCCAAGATCACGGGGAAGATGTACTCCGAGCGGCTCGCCGCCATCGCCTGCGTGCTCGTCTTCATCGGGTTCAACGTCACGTTCTTCTCGCAGTTCGTCCTGGGCAGCCGCGGGATGCCGCGCCGCTACTACAACTACCTCGACCAGTTCCAGCCGCTGCACGCCTTCTCGACCGTGGGCTCGTGGATCCTGGGCGCCGGCGTCCTGGTGATGCTCATCTGCTTCATCAAGTCGCTGCGCTCCGGCGCGCCGGCCCCGGCGAACCCCTGGGGCGGGCTCAGCCTGGAGTGGACCACCGTCTCCCCGCCCATCACCGAGAACTTCGTCCGCACCCCGGTCGTGACCAAGGGCGCATACGACTTCAATACGGAGAACGCATGAGCGCGCACGCCGAGGCCGCCGAGCGGCCGAAAGGGGCAGGGCAGGTCCTGTCCCCCGACTTCCATGTCGCCCACCATTTCGACTCCGCGGACACGCAGTTCGACGCGGGCAGGATGGGCGTATGGCTCTTCCTGGTCACCGAGATCCTCCTGTTCGGGGGGCTCTTCTGCGCGTTCGCGATCTTCCGGACCTGGTTCTTCGACTCCTTCGTGGAAGCCCACCACCACCTCGACAAGGTGATGGGCGGCATCAACACGGTGGTGCTCATCTGCTCCAGCCTGACGATGGCGCTCGCCGTCCGGTCGGCGCAGAAGAGCGACCGGAAGAACACGACGCGGCTGCTCGCGGTGACGCTGCTCTGCGCCGGGGTCTTCCTCGTCATCAAGTACTTCGAGTACGCGCACAAGTTCCACGACGGCCTCCTGCCCGGGCAGTACTTCACCGCGCAGGGGTTCACGACGGCCCACGCCGGGACCTTCTTCGCCATCTACTTCATGATGACCGGCATCCACGGCCTGCACGTCGTCATCGGGATGGGGCTCATCACGTGGATCCTGATCCGCAACCAGCGGGGGGAGTTCTCGAGCCGTTACTATTCGCCGGTCGAAGGGGTGGGGCTGTACTGGCACCTCGTCGACCTCATCTGGATCTATCTCTTCCCCCTCCTCTACCTGGTGGGCTGAGGCTCAGAGGACAGCATGTCGACACACGCAGAAGCAGCTGAGGGGCACGGACATGGCCACGGGCACGGCACGGACCACGTGCCGCACGTCCTGCCGCTCAAGGTCTACATCGCGACGTGGCTCGCGTTGCTCGTGCTCACGGTCGTCACCGTGGGGGCGAGCTACGTCGATCTCGGCGCGGCCAACCTCGCCCTCGCGTTGCTCATCGCGACCGCGAAGGCGGGCGTCGTTGCCCTCATCTTCATGCACCTCAAGTGGGACCACAAGTTCCACACCCTGATCTTCCTGTCGTCCGTCATCTTCCTCGCGGTCTTCATCAGCTTCACGATGTTCGACACGAACAACCGCGGGCGGGCCGAGGAGATCGAGGCCGCGCGGCCCGCGGACATCAAGGCGCCGTTCGACGGGAAACGCGCGGCCGACGACTGGCGCGTGAAGCGGCCGCACAGGGACAAGGCGGCTCCGCCGGCCCCGAAGCCCCAGCACACCGAGTAGCGGCAGGGGCCGGGCGTCCTCGGAATCCCGGCTCACGTAAGCCAGCACACATATCCCAAGTTACCGAAATCGCCCGGGTTTTTCGCGGCGCCTCCGCCGCGGGGGCCCGGGCGCACCTCGAGCGTGCCCGCAGCATGCGTGCGCGGTACAAGGGAGGGGATGCAGGGCGGCGTCGGCAGGTTGCTCCGGACTTGAATCCGGGGCACCTCGACGGCGCCCTGGAAAGCCCTCCCTGTCCGCGCGCGGATGCAATCCTCCTCCCAGCCATGGTCGCTTGACGTGGGCCCCGACCCCGCCAAGAGCAGCTCGCCGCCCCCGGCGCGGCGCCGGCTCGCGGTGCTTCTGTCCGGGCCGAAACCCCCGTCCTGGGAGACGGCCGATCGGTGGCTGATCCAGCTGCGGTGGGTCGCGATCGCCGGGATGATCGCGACGACGGTCGCGAGCAGGAAGCTCGTGCCGGAGCTCCGGCTCGGGCCGCTCGTCCTCGGCATCGCTGCGATCACGGCGGCGAACCTCGCCTGGATCTTCCGGCTGTTCCGCGCGCGCCGGCTCGCGGGGGGCGAGGGCGCGGCGCGCGAGCCCGCGCGGGACCTCGCGCGCGCCCAGCTCGTGGGGGACGTGATCGCGAACGCCTGGATGCTCTGGTTCTCGGGCGGGCTGGAGAACCCGTTCGCCGTCTTCCTCACGTTCCACATCGCCCTCTCCGGCCTGCTCTGCCCGCGCCGCACGACGGTGCTCGTCGGCCTGCTGACGCTGACCGCGATCGGCGTGCTCACACACGCGGCGCCGCTGCCGCTCGGCTCCGCGTCGCTCGGCAGCGACCGCATCCGGCAGCTCGGCGACCTCGTCTCGCTCACGTCGCTGACGCTGTTCCTCGGCTTCTTCGTCGTGGTCTACGCGCACCGGCTCGAGGAGCTCCGGCAGCAGAGCCAGCGGAACGAGCGGCTGGCGATGCTCGGGCGCATGGTCGGCGGCATGTCGCACGAGCTGAGCACGCCGCTCGCGACGATCCTGCTCGCGAGCAAGGACCTCGTCGACGTGGCGCGGGAGACGGGCTCCGAGGACGCGGCGCGTCTGGCCGAGACCGTGGCCGGCGAGGCGCGGCGGGCGAGCGACATCATCAGCCTGATGCGCGGGCAGATCCGGCTCGACCAGCGCCTGGAGCCGCTGGAGCTCTCGCGGTTCGTGCGCGATCTCGCGAAGGTGGAGCTCGCGCGGCTCGGCTACCGGGGCGAGCTCGCCTTCGACACGCCGCGGCCCGTGCACGCGAGCGTGCTCCGGCCGGCGCTCTGCCAGGTGCTCGTCAACCTGCTCGCCAACGCCGCGGAGGCGACGGCCGACGCGGCCGAGCAGCGGATCGAGGTGAGCGTGGTCGAGCGCGGCGACGTGTGCGAGATCGCGGTCTCGGACAGCGGTCCGGGGCTCACCCCCGAGATCGCCGGGCGGCTCGGGGAGCCGTTCCAGACGACGAAGATGTCCCAGGGCGGGATGGGGCTCGGGCTCTACATCAGCTCGATGATGGCCTCCCGCATGAACGCCGTGCTGCGCATGGAGAGCGTCGAGACCGGCGGCGCCAAGGCGACGCTCTGCCTGCGCCTCGACTCGGCCGCGGGCCCCACGGACGCGGATCTCCGCCCGGCGCTCGGCCGCGCCGGGGCGGCGTGAGGTGAAGATGACGCGAAGGATCGAGACCGCGCTCCTCGTGGACGACGACGACGCGTTCCGCACGACGCTGCAGGGCGCGCTGCGCCGCCGCGGCGTCGTGGCGCGGACGGCGGCGACGATCGACGAGGGCCTGGTCGCGCTCGAGTACGAGCCGGTGGACCTCGTGGTCATCGACTACCGGATGCCGCGCGGGGACGGGCTGAGCGCGCTCGCCCAGTACCGCAGGCTGCAGCCGGACGCGGCGATCGTGATGCTGACCGGGTTCGGGGACATCCCGCTCGCGGTGGCGGCGATGCGCGAGGGCGCCGACACGCTGCTCAGCAAGCCCGTGGACGCCGACCGGCTGCTGCGCGAGGCCGCGGGCCTCCGGGAGCGCCAGCGGCCCCCGCCGTCGTCCGCGCCGACGCCGCCGCCGGGCAGCCTGAAGCTCGACGAGCTCGAGCGCGAGGCGATCCGCGCCGCGCTCCGCGAGTCGGGCGGCGTGGTGGCCACCGCGGCGAAGCTGCTCGGGATCGACCGGCGGACGCTGCAGCGGAAGCTGAAGAAGCTGGGGAGCTAGCGCGGTGTGGGGAGCCGGCCGCGCGTCAGCGCGCCAGCGCGTCGAGCGCGCCGAGGACGTCCTTCACGACGTCCTCGGTCTCCTCCACGCCCACCGAGAGGCGGATCAGCGCGGGGGAGATGCCGATGGCGGCGAGCTGCTCGTCGTCGAGCTCGTGGAAGCTCATGATGCACGGCTGCTCGATGAGCGTCTCCACGCCGCCGAAGCTCGGCGCGATCGCGGCGATGCGGGTGCCGTCGACGACGCGCGACGCCGCCGCGCGCCCGCCGCGCACGAGGAAGCTCACGACGCCGCCGAACCCGCGCATCTGCGCGGCCGCGACCTTGTGATCCGGGTGCGACGGGAGCCCCGGATAGAACACCCTCTCCACCATGGGGTGCGCCTCGAGCGCGCGGGCGATCGCGAGCCCCGTCGCGTTCTGCCGCTCGACCCGGAGCGCGAGCGTCTTCATGCCGCGGCCGATCAGCGCGGCGGCGTGCGGGTCGATGATGCCGCCGAGCACGCTCCGCAGGTCCCGGACCAGCGAGATCAGCGCGCTCGACCCGGAGACGGCGCCGCCGAGGACGTCGTTGTGGCCGGACAGGTACTTGCTGGCGCTGTGGATGACGAGGTCGATGCCCTGGCCGATCGGGTCCGAGTTGTAGGGCGTGGCGAACGTCGCGTCGACGACCGTCTTCACCCGCGCCTTCTTGCAGATGTCGGCGAAGCGCGAGAGGTCGATGCAGTGCAGGTACGGGTTCGTCGGCGACTCGCTCAGCGCGAAGCGGGTGCGCGGCCGGAACGCGGCCTCCAGCTGATCGAAGGCGCCGGGGTCGATCAGCGTGTGCTCGACGCCGAGCCGCGAGAGCACGTTGATCACGAACTGCCGCGTGCGGCGGTAGACGTCGCGGAAGAGGATCACGTGATCGCCCGCCTTGAGCAGGGCGAACGCCGTGGTGGTCACCGCCGCCATGCCGCTCGCGAAGAGCACGGCGTCCTCGGCGCGGTCGAGCGCGGCGATGCGCCGCTCGACCTCGCGCACCGTGGGGTTGCCGTAACGGCCGTACTCCTGCCGCTCCGGATCGACGTCGCCGCCGGAGAAGTAACGCTCGAGGTCTGCCGTGTCAGCGAACGTGTACGTCGCGGTCTGCGCGATCGCGGGCGCGAGGGTGTGGGACGGGCGCGCACGGGGCACCCCCGCGTGCACGGCGTCGGTCGAGTTGGGCAGGTCGGTCTTCATGGGTTCCGGCAGCCAGGTGTGCCATACACCGGCGCGCGAATTGTCGCACTTGACGCGTCGGAAATATAGGGAATAGCATCAGTCATGTTGCAACAGGTCGAGCGCCTTGCGGCGGCCATCGACGAACACGCCGAGAACGTCGCCAAATTCAAACGTGGTGAGCTGACCCCTGACCAGTTCCGCCCGCTGCGGCTGGCCATGGGGGTTTATGCGCAGCTCGCTCACGTGAAGCACATGCAGCGCATCAAGATCCCTGGCGGACAGCTGACGGCAGCGCAGCTCGAAGCCCTCGCGGAAGTGACCGAGAGGTGGGGTCGCGGGCTGGCGCATGTCACAACCCGCCAGGACATCCAGCTCCACTACCTGGAAATCGAGGAGACGATCGACCTGCAGCGCGAGCTGGTGCGCGCAGGCGTCACGACGGTCGGCGCGTGCGCCGACACGCTCCGCAACATCACCGCCTCGCACCTCGCGGGCGTGGTCGAGGACGAGGTGTTCGACGTGACGCCCTACGCGCACGCGATCACCGAGCACTTCCTCTTCCACGAGCACAACCGCCGGCTGCCGAGGAAGTTCAAGGTGGGCCTGTCGGGCAGCGCGCGCGACCACGCGCAGATCATGATCAACGACGTCGGTCTCCTGGCCAAGGTCGGCGATCAGGGCAAGGGCTTCACCGTCTACGTGGCGGGCGGGCTCGGCTCGACGCCGGAGATCGCGCATCTCTGGCGGGAGTTCATCCCGGAGGCCGACGTGCTGCCGGCGTGTGAGGCCGTGGTGAGCGTGTTCCACCGGGACGGCGAGCGGAAGAACCGGAAGAAGGCGCGGCTCAAGTTCCTGCTGCGCAAGATCGGCGAGGCCGAGTTCCTGCGCCGGCTCGACGAGGAGTTCGACCGCATCAAGGCGGCGCGGGGCGACGCGCTCGCGGGCGAGCTGGCGCGCCACGTGGCCGGGTACCGGGAGAGCGATCCGCCCCCGCTCGCGCCGCTGCGCGAGACGCTCGGGGACGGCGCGTTCGCGCGCTGGAAGCGGACCAACACGATCCCGCAGACGCAGGCGGGCTACCGCGTGGCCACGGTGAAGCTGCCGCTCGGCGACATCACCAGCGAGCAGCTGAAGAGCCTCGCGGACCTCGCCCGGCGCTTCGGCAACGGCGAGGTGCGGGCGACGAACACGCAGAACTTCGTGCTGCGCTGGGTGCCGGAGGGGCGGCTGCTCGAGCTGCACCGCGAGCTGTCCCGCATCGGCCTGGCCGAGGCGGACGCGGGGCACATCACCGACGTGGTGACCTGCCCCGGCGGCGACTACTGCACGCTCGCGATCACGAAGAGCATGGAGGTCGGGGCGCGCATCCGGGAGCACCTCGTGCCGAACGGCAGCCGGCAGGAGGCGGACGACTTCGTGGCCGCCCTCGGCGACTTCGACATCAAGATCTCGGGCTGCCCGAACTCGTGCGGCCAGCACCACGTGGCGGACATCGGGATGACGGGCCTGATGGTGAAGGGCAAGGACGGCGTCGAGCGCCCGCACTACTCGCTGCGGGTGGGCGGCTGCTGCGGCCCGAGCGCGCGCATCGGCGAGCGCCTCGACGGCCGCATCCCCGAGGAGGAGACGCCCAAGGTGGTCGCGGCGATCGCGCGGTACTACGTGAGCTCGCGCGCCGAGGGCGAGAGCTTCCGCGACTTCGTGGCCCGCAAGGGCGCCCCGGAGATCACCCGCGTCGGCTTCGCCGCGGCCGAGGGCGCCGCCATCTGAGCGACCGCTGCGTCCCGCGCCGGCGGCCCGGTCAGGACCGGCGGCGCGGGATGAGCGGCGGATCCCCGGCGAAGGGGTTCATCGCCAGCGCGGCCAGCACGCTCGCCGCGCCCGCCTTGACCTTCTCCATGCCCGGCGCGACGGGCGCGAGCTCCTCGCGCTCCTCCAGGAGCTCGGGCGGGATCTCGAGCACGAACCGGCTCGGCGTGCGCGGCACCATCTTGCCGCGCGAGCCCCGGTGCTTGGCCCGCGTGAGGTAGAGCCGGTCGCGGGCGCGCGTGACCGCGACGTAGAAGAGCCGCCGCTCCTCCTCGATGCTGTGGCCCGCCGCGTCCCCCTCGGCGGAGATCGGGGCGGCGTCCGTGGCGCGCTCGTCGAGGCTGCGCTGGTGGGGCATGAGCCCCTCCTCGAGGCCGATCACGAACACGAAGGGGAACTCGAGGCCCTTCGCGCCGTGCATCGTGGTGAGCGTCACCCGGTCGGTGGCCTCCTCCTCCTCGGACTCCTGGCGCAGGGCGAGCAGCCGCAGGAACTCGCCGAAGCTCTCGCGGTCCCCCTTCCCCCGCTCGTCGCGGCGCGCGAAGACGTTGAGCAGCCCCTCGAGGTTGCCCCAGCGGCGCGCCGCGGCGTTGTTCGTGGACGAGCCGGCCATGATGTCCTCCTTGAAGCCGGCGTCGGCGAGCAGCGCGCGGGAGACCTCCGCGGAGGCCTCGCCGCGCTCGAACCGCGCGCGCGTGCCCTCGATGATCCGCACGAGCTGGCGGCAGCCCTCGATCGCGGTGGCGCCGAGCTCGTGCACGGCGTGCGGCCGCGACACCGCCGTCCAGAGCGAGGTGTCGTGCGCGGTCGCGTGGGCGCTGAGCTTGGAGATCGCGACCTCGCCGATGCCGCGCGCCGGGTAGTTCAGGATGCGCCGCAGCGACATCTCGTCGTTCGGGTTCAGCGAGACGCGCAGGTACGCGATGAGGTCCTTCACCTCCTTGCGCTCGAAGAACTGCGTGCCGCCGATCATGCGGATCGGGATCTGCCGCTCCTTGAGGGCCGTCTCGATCGCGGCCGCCTGGAGGTTCGAGCGGTACAGCACGGCGATGTCCTTCGGCCGCGCGCCCTCGCGCTCGAGCAGGCGCTGCGACTCGGTCGCCACGAAGCTCGCCTCGACGTCGGGGTCGACGCAGATGATCGACCGCACCTTGTCGCCCTCCACGCGGGTGGCGATGAGGGTCTTGCCGTGGCGCCGCGCGGTCGACTTGGCGAGCACGGCGTTCGCGACGTCGAGGATGGGCTTGCGGGAGCGGTAGTTGTGCTCGAGCTTGACGACCTTCGCGCCGCCGAAATGCTCCTCGAAATCGAGGATGTTGCGCACGTCGGCGCCGCGCCAGGCGTAGATCGACTGGTCGTCGTCGCCGACGACGACCACGTTGCGGTGCTCGCCGGCGAGCAGGCGCAGGAGCTCCAGCTGGGCGCGGTTCGTGTCCTGGTACTCGTCGACGATGACGAAGCGGTAGCGCATCCGCCAGCGCTCGAGGACGTCGGGGCGGGTCTGCCAGAGGCGCACCACCTCGCAGATGAGATCGTCGAAGTCGAACGCCTGGAAGCCGCGCAGCGCGGCCATGTAGCGCGGGTAGACGAGCATCGAGATCTCGTCGTAGTCGTCGATGCCCTTGCCCTGCCGCTGCGCCTCGGCCCACGACTCGGGGTCGAGGAAGGCGTTCTTGGCGTTCGAGATGCGCGAGAGGATGGCGCCGACGTCGTAGCTCTTGCCGGCGCGGAGCTCGCGGAGGATCTCGCGGATGACCCCCATCGCGTCGGCCTGGTCGAAGATGGCGAAGGTGCTGCCGCGCAGGCCGAGGGCGCGGGTCTCGGCGCCGAGCACGTCGAGGCCGAAGCGGTGGAAGGTGCAGACCTTCAGCTCCTTCGCGACCTTGGAGCCGATGAGCTTGCCGACGCGCTCGTGCATCTCGGCCGCGGCCTTGTTGGTGAAGGTCATGGCCAGGACCGAGCGCGCGGGGATGCCGCGGTCGAGCAGGCGGGCGATGCGCGCGGTGACCACGCGCGTCTTGCCGGATCCTGCGCCGGCGAGCACCAGCATTGGCCCGAGCTCGTGCTCGACGGCCGCACGTTGAGACGGGTTCAAGAGGCTAGACACTGCGCCGAGGCGTAGCCCGGCGGGCGACGGAGCGGGAGCTTGATTTTCCGGACGGCGCCGCGCTGGCCCGGGCGGCCGCGGGAAAGGCCGCGGCTCAGCGGCCGGGGGGCGTGGCGAACTGCCCGGGGAACGGGTTCGCGTCCTCGCGGCGGCGGACCTCCGCCGGCGTCCAGGGCGTCGCGCCGCGCTCGTGGAAGAGCGCCACGCCGATCACGCCGACGTTCCTCGTGTCGCCGTGCTTCTGGTTCGCGTAGGAGCCGCGGACGGAGCCGAAGCGGAACGCGGCGACCGTGTCCAGGCTCTGGCGGAAGCCGTCGATCTCGAGCTCACCGTCGGGGTCGATCAGGTATCCGCGCTTGCTGAACGCGGCGGGCTGGCCGTCGAGCACGTCGAGGCCGTCGACCGAGACGACGCACTCGATGCGGATCGGCGTGAGGTTGCGCAGGACGATGCTGTAACGCTGGCCGGCCTCGCCGACGACGTGGCTCTTCTCGCCGGCCACGAAGCCGCTGAGGAAGCCGCCGCTCTCGCCGCGCAGGCCGACGGCGACGGCGCCGCCGGCGAGCGTGAAGGCCTGCGGCGACGTGCGGCGGAAGCCGGAGGCGGCCGCCATGGCGCGGGCGCCCTCGGCGTCGTTGTAGAACAGGCTCGCGACCGCGAACGGCCGCTCGACGTCGGCCCGGAGGAACGGCGTGGTGGAGATGCGGGACACGCGCGTCTCGCCCCACTCGGTGCCGAGGCCAGGGCGATCGATCGGCTCCGGCGCGATCTGGCTGCTCGGCGCCCTGCGCGCGGCGCCCTCGGCGCGCTCGGCGCTCGGCGCGGGGACAGAGGAATCGCCGAACGCGCCGGGCGGCGGGCTCGGGGAGGCCGGGGCGAAGGCGCCGGGGGAAGCACCGGACGTGTCGGTCGAGGCGGTCGTGCCGAGCTCGAACGCCGCGCCGCGCGGCGCGGCCGCCGGCGCGGCGGAATACGCGTCATGAGCGCCGCTCGGGACGGCGTCGCCGTGGGCCGCCGAGGCGGGATCCGCCGCCGGGTACGCGCCGCCCCTGCCGCCGCAGCCGGCCGCGCTCGCGAGGAGCGACATCGCCAAACAAGCCCGCCCGATGCTCCGCATCCGTTCCATGGTGCCTCCACTCCGCGATTGCGCGGTGTCGACAGGAGAACGGGCTCGACGAGGTCACCTTACAGGCGAGCGCACGGGCGCCGCGGCGGGCGGCGGCTGCGGCGGCGCGAGCTCGGCGCGCGTGGTCCAGCGCGGCGAGAGCGCGAGCCCGAGCGCGGCGAGCGCGAGGGAGAGGGCGAGCGCGAGGGAGAGGGCGAGCGCGACCCCCCAGCGCGCGGGGGCGCGCGGCGCCGCGCCGGGGCGGCGGTGCATCGGGCAAACGCGCGGCGCCTTATGCGATCGCGGCCGCGGGCGGCGCGAGAGGCGCGCGGCGCCGCGCGGACCGCCGACGGGCGACGCGGGCGCGGGCGACGCGGGCGCGGGCGACGCGGGCGGACGGCGGCGCGGCGCCGCGGCGGATGCCTCGCCGCCCGCGCCGGCGGATGCCTCGCCGCCCGCGCCGGCGGACGCCTCGCCGCCCGCGCCGGCGGACGCCGCGGCCGCGTCGCTCGTCGTCGGGGTGAGCTCCCTCGCGGGCGCCGCGGGCGCGCCGCCGCCTCGCGCGCCGTCGAGCAGCCGGCGCACGGCGGCCTCCATGTCGGCGGCCGTCTGGAAGCGGTGCTCCGGCGCCTTCGCGATCGCGCGCAGGATCAGCCGCTCGAGCGCGGGCGGGATCGGCTGCGGCGCGAGGCGCGACGGCGGGGGCGGCTCGCGCTCGCAGTGGGCGAAGCGGAGCGCGTCGCGCTTGCCGCGCAGCTCGTCGAAGGGGCCGCGCCCGGCGACGAGCTCGTAGAGGACGAGGCCCATCGCGTAGATGTCGGCGCGCGGGTCGATCGGCAGGGCCGCGCACTGCTCGGGCGACATCGTCCTCGGGGTGCCGACGACCGCGTCCGGGGCGGTCAGCGAGGCGCCGGCGTGGAGGAGCTTCGCGACGCCGAAATCGAGGACCTTGAGCGTGCCGTCGTCGCACAGGAACAGGTTCTCGAGCTTGAGGTCGCGGTGGACGATGCCCTCCGCGTGCGCGAGCGACAGCGCGGAGAGGGCCTGCTGGACCAGGCCGAGCGCGGTCGGGATCGCGACCACGCCGAGGCGCGCGAGCTCGGCCCTGAGGTCGCGCCCCTCGAGGAGCTCCATGGCGAAGTAGGCGCGGCCCTCGGCCGTGGCGCCGAGGTCGAACACCTCGGGGAGGCTCCGGTGGCGCAGGCGGGCGATCGCGCGCGCCTCGTCGCGGAGGCGCGCCGCGAGGTCGCGGCGGCCGGCGTGGCTCCGGTGCAGCACCTTCACCGCGAACCGCCGGCCGAGCTCGCGGTGCTCGACCTCGTACACCTCGCCCATGCCGCCCTGGCCGAGGAGGCGCACCACGACGTACGGCGTGCCCGGGAGCGGCGCGCCCTCATCGAGCGCGCGCAGCGGCCGCGCGCGCGGGCCGGCGAGCGGCTCCGCCGCGCGGAGCAGGCCCGCGCCGGGAGCCGCCCGGGCGGCGAGCGAGGCGCCGCGCGCGTAGAGCAACGTGTCCGCCGTGGAGAGCGCCGCCGCGGCGGCGCTCATCGCGCACCTCCGGCCGCGAGCCGCGCCCGCGCGCTGCGCTCGCCGCCTTGCGGGGCGGCGCCCTCTCCGCCGCCGCGGGACGGCGCCTCCCCTCCCCCGTCTTCCTGCACCTCCGCGAGCGCGGCGGCCATGGCGTCCGCCGTTTGCCAGCGGAGCCCCGGCGCCTTCTCGAGGGCGCGCGCGACCGCGTGATCGAGCGCCGGAGGCACCCAGAGCAGCGAGCGTAGGCGCGGCGCCGGCGTGTTCAGGTGCGCCCGCATCACCGCCATCGAGTCCACCACATGGAACGGCCCTCGCCCGGTGATCGCCTCGAACAGCAGGAGGCCCACGGCGTACACGTCGGTGCGCGCGTCGATCTCCCCGCCGAGGATCTGCTCCGGCGACAGGTAACGGGGCGTGCCGAGGACATGCGAGCCCGTCGACGGCTCGAGGCCGTCGCAGCTCACCTTCGCGATGCCGAAGTCGATCAGCACGGCGCTCTCCGCGCCCTCCGCGCCCTGCGCGCCGCCGCGCGCCTGCGCGAGGAAGACGTTCGCCGGCTTGACGTCGCGGTGCACGATGCCGGCGCGGTGCGCCGCCGAGAGCCCGCCGAGCACCTGGATGGCGATGCGCACCGCGGCGGCCGTCGGGAGCGGGCCGCGCGCGTCGAGCCGCTCGCGCAGGGTCTCGCCGAAGAGCCGCGGCATGACGAGGAACGGCCGGCCGTCGCTCGTCACGCCGACCTCCTCGACCTTGACGACGTGCGGGTGGCTCAGCGCCGAGAGCGCGCGGCCCTCCTGGACGAGGCGCGCCCCGACCTCGCTCGATCCGTCATGCATCGCGCGGAGCAGCTTGAGCGCCCGCAGCTCGCCGCGGCGCCCGGTCGCCTCGAAGACCTCGGAGCACGAGCCTGCCCCGATCCTCCTGAGGAGGCGGTAAGAAGTCCCCGGGAGCGGCTGTCCGTCTTTCGTCAACACCATGGTCCGTCGACCTCCCTTGCGGGGGCGCGCGGCGGAGCGCCGGCGCCTTCGTTCGGGAAGGGGGTCGTCGCTCTCGCGGCGAGAGTTGCGCGCACAAAGCGCTTAATTCGTCGGTGTCGCGCAATCAACGGATGTGCAGTGTCGCGCGCTGCGCGCCGTTCAGTGCTGTACAGCGGAGCGGCTGACCGCGCGGCCTGCGCTCAGTGGTACAGGAACCACCGAACGCCGGGCTTGATCTCCATGTGGTAATGGTCGGCGTGCGCCGCATTGAAATTGGGCGTGAGAACGTATGTAAAAATCCCGAGGTCGGCCGCCTCGCACACGATGGACCGGAGCTCGCGCGCTTCGGGGAGCTCGGGCTGGGGGGCGCCTTCGCCGCACGTCTTGTCCCCGATGCGGCCGTGGAAGTGGCGCGCGACGCTGATCCAGGTGCCGTCGCGCTTCTTCAGCGCGCCGACGTCGATGGCGAGGCCGGCGGGGTGGCGCGTGCCGGGCGGCGCCCACGCGCCGCGCGGCTTCTGGACTGCGTCGCTGCGCGGCGTGACGTCGCTGCGCGGCGCGACGTCGCTGCGCTGTGAGACGTCGCTGCGCTGCGCGACGTCGCCGCGGCGGCTGGCGGGAGAAGCCGCCGACCGCCCCGAGGTGGTCGTCCGGCGCGCAACGCGGCGGGCGCCGGCCTTGCCGGCCGTCTTCGCCGGCCCGCGGCGCGCCGCGGTCATCTTCGGCCGGTGATCTGGCGCCTTGGAGGCGGCGCTTCGAAGAGGCGTCAAGGCGCCCTTCTCCTTCGCGACGGGCTCCGCGACGCCCTTGTCCTTCGCGACGGGCTCCGCGGCGCTCTTCTCCTTCGCAACGGGCTCCGCGGCGCTCTTCTCCTTCGCGACCGCTTCCGCAGCGCCCTTCTTCGTTGGAGCCGCCCCCGCAGCCCTCTTATCCCCAGGGCTCGCCGCAGCGCCTTTCTCTTTGGCGCCGGTTTCCGTCGCGTCCTTCTTGGCGCCGGCTTCCGCGGCGCCCTTCTTGGCGCCGGCTTCCGCGGCGCCCTTCTTGGCGCCGGCTTCCGCGGCGCCCTTCTTGGCGCCGGCTTCCGTCGCCTCCCTCTTGGCGCCGGCTTCCGTGGCGCCCTTCTCCTTCAGGCGCCGCGGTCGCTCCTCGGAGCCCTTCGACGTGAGGTCGAGCGCCCCCTTCTCGCCGATCGCGACGGCCGGCGCGGGCTTCGCCGTCTCCTCGCCGCCGGTGCCGTCCGAGGGCTTCTCCGCGTCCGAGAGCTTCGCCGCGTCCGAGAGCTTCGCCGCGTCCGAGAGCTTCGCCGCGTCCGAGGGCTTCGCCGCGTCCGAGGGTTTCGCCGCGGCGACGGCGTGCCCGTGATCGCCGTCGTCGCCAGCGCCGCCGCGGCCCGGCATCGGCACGTTCGGCCGGTACATCGTGTAATGGACGACCTCGTCGATATCGTGTCGCGCCAGCACGGCCGCGAAATCGTCGAGCGCGAGCGCGAGCCGCGCGTCCAGGATCTCGAACATGCTCGTCACGCGCTGCTCGGGCGGGAGCACCGAGTGGAAGTACACCCCGTTCAGCCGACCGGTGAGCCGGATCGGCGCGCGCACCCCGGGCGCGTGGGCGACCTCGAGGTACAGGATCTTCCGGCGATCCAGCTCGGCCATGACCTCCTCGTCCGTCATGTTGGCGTAGCGGTACGCCGGGGAGGCCTCGGCGACGCTCGCTTCTGGCGTGGTGAGGAAAGGCGATGCGGCCGTCGCGGGCGCCGGACAGAACGTCGCGACCGACGTGAGCAGCGCGCAGGCCAGCGGCTTCAGCAGACTGCGAAGACGAGAAAACGCCACAGCGGCCGCACTCTAACGTGACCGGCCCGGAAGGCTAAAATTCGGGCGGTGGCTGGACCGGTGAGCAGCGCAGGCCTCCCGGCGCCGCGGCGCTGACCGTCGCGGACCGGCGCGCGCGCGGCTACGCTGGGCGCGAGCGGCCGCGGGCGCTCGCCGTGGTGCGCGCCGCGGCCCGCGCGCACGCCCCTCCGCGACAAGGACGCCTTGCAACCGCCGACCCCCATCGAACCGAGCCGCGACGTGCCCCCCCGAGCCAGCGACGCGACGGCCGACGCCGGCGCGCCCCCCGGCGAGCGCCCGCGGCCGCCCAAGCCGACGGCCACGCGCGCGCTGCTCGCCGCGGCGATCACGACCGCCGCGGTGACGGCGGTCTCCTACGCCGCGCCGAGCACTTACGCCGGCACGCTGGTCGGCCTCACCTTCCTCGCGGCGACGTACCTGCTCGTGCTGCGGTACGACGAGGCGACGATCCGCGCCTACGGGCTGTCGCTCGGCGGGCTGCTCGAGCCGGTGCCGCTGTCGGCCAGGCGGCTCGCCCGCGCCGCCCTCCACGCCGTCGCCTGGGCGGCGCTGGCCGCGGCGGTCACCTTCCCGCCCTTCTGGCTGGGCTACCGGCTGTACTGGGGCGCGGACGCGCCGTTCGTGCCGCGCCTGCCCCCCGAGCCCGCCGACGAGATCGCCGCGCAGCTCCTCGTGGTCGCGCTGCCGGAGGAGGCGTTCTTCCGCGGCTACCTCCAGAGCGCCCTCGACCGCGTCTTCCCGCGGCGCCTCCGCGTCCTCGGCGCCGCGCTCGGCCGGGGGTGGCTCCTCGCGTCGGCGATCTTCGCGATCGGCCACGTGCTCACGATCCGCCACCCCGCGCGGCTCGCCGTCTTCTTCCCGGCGCTCCTCTTCGGGTGGCTGCGGGCGCGCACCGGCGGAATCGGGGCGCCGCTCCTGTTCCATGCGGCCTGCAACCTCTTCTCCCTGACGCTCGCCCGCGGCTACGGTCTGTCGCCGTGAGCTCCCACGTCGACGACGCGGCGCGCGGCGCGGCGCCGGCGCGGCGCCGGCGCGCGGCGCTGTTCGACATGGACCGCACGCTGCTCCGCAAGGAGACGGCGAGCCTCTACGTGAAGTACCAGCGCGAGATCGGCGAGGCGACGACGCGCGATCTCCTGCAGGCCCTCTACTGGGTCGGGCAGTACACGCTCGGCATCCTCGACGCCGAGAAGGTCTCCGCGCGGGTGCTGCTCGCGCTGCGGGGCATGCCCGAGACCGTGCTCGCGGCCCGCTGCGACGACTGGTTCCGGCGCTGCGTCGAGCCGCACATCACCGACGCCGGGCGCTCGGCCGTGAAGCGGCACCGGGCGGCCGGGGACCTCTGCGCCATCGTGACCGGCGCGTCCCTCTACGTCTCGCGCCCGCTGGCCAGGCGGCTCGGGATCGAGCACGTCGTCTCGACCGTGCTCGAGGTCGACGAGCACGGGCGCTTCACCGGCCGCGCGGAGCCGCCGCTCTGCCTCGGCGAGGGCAAGCTCACGCGCGCGCGGGCGCTGGCCGACGCGCAGGGGTTCCGGCTCGAGGACGCGACGTTCTACACGGACAGCATCAGCGACCTGCCGCTGCTCGAGCTCGTGGCGGAGCCGGTCGCCGTGAACCCCGACCCCAGGCTCCGCCGCGTCGCCGAGCGGCGGGGGTACCGCATCGAGCGCTGGTGAGCTCCGCCCGCGGCGCGAGGGCGCCCCGGGGCCGCGGCGCTTACAGGATGCTCTTGCGGGGCGGGACGCTCCCGCTCGGCGGGGCGCTCCCGCTCGGCGGGACGCTCGCGCCGGGCGGCAGGCTGGCGGGCGGGAGGCTCGCGCCGGGGAGGCTCGCGCGCGGGATGCTCGCGCGGGTGTTGATCGCCCAGAGCACGATGGCGGCCAGGACCGGGCCGATGAAGATGCCGGCGGCGCCGAAGAACTCGAGCCCGCCGAAGATGCTGAGCAGGGCGATGAGCGGGTGCATCCCGCCGTGCGAGCTCTGGACCCACGGCCGGATCACGTTGTCCGAGAGCCCGATCACGACCGCCGCGGCGCACATGCCGATGCCCCCGCCGATGCGGCCCATCAAGAACAGGTAGACGGCCGCGCCCAGCGTCACCGGCGTGGTGCCGATCATCGGGACCAGCGAGAGCAGCGTGGCCAGGAGGCCGAAGAGCAGCGCGCCGGGCACCTTGCAGAGGAAGAGCGCGATGGTGGTCAACGTCCCCTGGACGGCGGACGTCGCGAGCAGGCCGAGGACGGCGCCGTTCACCGTCTCCTGGATCGAGGCGAAGAGGACGTCGGTCTCCTCGTGCCGGAACGGCGACTGGGTGAGCAGCCAGCGCAGCAGCTGGCCGCCGTCGCGGAGCAGGTAGTAGAGCGCCACGATGAACAGGAAGGCGTCGACGATCGTCTGGGGCACCGCCGCGACCATGCCGCCCGCGAAGCCCGCGATGGAGCTGCCCACCCGCTGGAACAGGTTGCTGACGTAATTGCGGACGTCGTCGCCGGACAAGCCGGCCCTGTTGAGGAGCCCCGAGAGCCGCCCGTCGTTCAGCATGCCCTGGACGCGCTCGATCGTGTTGGACCAGTCCCGGGAGAAGAAGCGGCTGATCGAGGCCGAGGCCTCGATGATGATGATCGCGAGCGGGATGCACACGAGGACGATCACGCTCGCCGTGAAGATCGAGGGGGCGAACTTGCGGAAGCGGCCGAGCCGAGGCGCGAGGCGCCGCTGGAGCGGGGAGACGAGGAGCGCGACCAGCCCGCCGAGCAGGACCGGGACGAGCAGCCCCTTCACCATCCAGAAGAACAGCGCGATGAGCCCCGCCCGGAGCGCAAACGACAGCCATCGATCGGACTGTGTGGTGTTGTTCATTGCCGTACGCGCCTGCCTCCGCGGCACGCTCGGCGGCCGCTCGGCGCCAAGGTAGGGTGCGCGTCCGGCATACACCAGGAATTTTCGCGTGGCACGAGCCGAGCGCGCGCCCGGCGCTCACCTGGCGCTGCGATTCCAGGATAAGGTCCAGGTTGGCAGACGACCGCGGACGCACGCGTCCGGCGCGTCCGGCGCGTCCGGCGCGTCCGGCGCGTCCGGCGCGTCCGCTGGAGGAAACACGGATGAGTACGAGCGGTGGCGGGGTCCCGCCAGGGGGCGGAAGCTGGGGGAACGGGGGCGGAAACGGGGGCTGGGGATCGGGCCCGCCGGGCGGCCAGGGCGCGCCGCCCGGCGGCGCTCCCTTCGGAGGCGGCTACCCGCCCGGAGGCTCCTACCCGCCGCCGGGCGGGGGGTATCCGCCGCCAGGAGCCGGCTGGGGCGCGCCGCCCGGCCCGCCGGGCGGGCCGCCCGGCGGCGGCTGGGGTCCACCCCCGCCGGGGTTCGGCGGCGGACCGATGATGGGGCCTCCCCCCGACGGGATGGCGGTCTGGTCCGACAAGGACCAGGCGACGACCTTCCTGCTCGCCGCCTTCCTCGGCATCTTCGGCGCCGACCGCTTCTATCTCGGCCAGACCGGCCTGGGCCTGCTGAAGCTGCTCACGTGCGGCGGGTTCGGCTTCTGGAGCCTCATCGATCTCATCCTGATCGGCACCGGATCCATGCGGGACGCGCAGGGGCTCGTGCTCCGGCGGGACGCGCCCGTCGGATACCCGACGAAGAGCCAGTCCACGCTCTTCCTGCTCTCGTATTTCCTGGGCACGCTGGGGGCCGACCGCTTCTATCTCGGCCAGACCGGGCTCGGGCTCGCGAAGCTCTTCACGTGCGGCGGGCTCGGCATCTGGTCGCTGATCGACATGCTCATGATCGGCATGGGCCGGTTCCGCGACGCGGAGGGCAACTCCCTGCGGTTCGACCGCTGAGCCCCGACGGCGCGCGCCGCGCGCCGCGCCGGGCGGAGCTGCCGGCCAAGCGGGCCGGCGCCAGTGTACCCAAAAAGGAAGAATTCTGCCGGTCGCTGCCCGACTCGGACACGATGGGAAGAGTCATCACCGACAAGGACGCTCTCGCAAGAAAGGAGCAATCCGAATACAAGTTCTTCATTGCGGGACACGACGAGGATACCGCGCCCGGATTGGCAAACTTGGCGTCGCAGATCATCGCGCACCTTTACTTTGACGACCCGACAAACACCGTTAATCCGTGATTGGGAGATGAGCGCTTCAGCAACTCGCCGCCGCGGTAGGCTTGACGTCGGCGTTCGCTGAACCGCGCCGGTGCGTGCATGCGAAGCTCTCCCGCGACGCCGAGCGCGCCGGGGACGTCCGCTACTCGAGCGCGAGCATCCGCACGGTGCGCGGCGTGAGCCGCACCTCCAGCGCGCCCCGCCGCGCCTCGAAGCGCGTGTCGTCCAGCAGGTCGGTCGCGCGCGCCGCCCTCACGGTGACGCGCGCCACCACGTCCCCGTCCCCCGGGTTCAGCAGGAAGAGCACGCGCGGCGCGCCGGACGCGTCCTCGTGCAGCGTCGCGAACACGCCGTCCGGATCACACGCGAAGGCCGGCAGGCCGAGCGCGTCGATCGCGCGCGACACCGCGGCGTCCGCGGCGGCCGGGTCGTCCTGGAGCAGCGCCGGCAGCTGCTGGTCGGGGGCGCGGAGCCGGCTCAGATCGTAGGGCGCGGCGAGCGGGCGGAAGGCGCCGTCGAAGGTGGGCTCGCGCGGGCCGATCGTGATCAACGTGCCGCGCGCCGCCGCCGCCTCGAGCCGCTCGAACAGCGCCGGGCTCAGGCCGCCCGAGGTGGCGCAGATGATCCAGCGCGCCCCCTCGAGCGAGACGTCGCAATCCTCGCCGCCCACGTGGGCGTAGGGCACGCCGCGCGCGTCGAGCGCCTCCTCGAACGCGCGCACGAAGGTGTCGGGCTCCACCGCGAGCGGGTAGCCGAGCCCGAGATCGTCCTCGAAGCAGCGGTCGCGCGCGCCGAGGTTCATGACCGCGAAGGCCGCCCCGGTGACCGGGCCGAACGCGTGCATCACCCGGGCGAGCCGGCGCTCGGTGCGCGGCGTGACGATGCGCACCGGGACGGCGCGGCGCAGCGTGTGGAGCTGCGTCGCCTCGAGCGCCGCGGAGAGCTTCCGCCAGAAGGCGGCGAACGGGCGCGGGCGGCCGCGCGGATCGATCGGCGCGCCGATCCAGCGATCGCGCTCGACCGCCATGTAGATGTTGTAGCCGCGCAACCCGTACGCGAGCGCCGCCATCACCACGAACGCGCTGTCGCGCTCCTCGAGCGCCGGGAAGAACGGCGGGAAGCCGGCGCCCATCTCGCACGCGAACGGCGGCAGACCGAGCGCGTCGCAGCGCACCGCGAGCTCGGTCGTGCGGCGCGCGATGATCTCGCGGCTGCTCGGGCTCGCGATGCTGTAGTAGTCGAGGCCGACGAGGTCGACGACGCGCGAGATGCGGGCCGCGTTGAGCGGCGTCGCCTCCTGCCCCATCGGGAAATTGTGCATCGTGGGCAGCCCGTCGATGCCAGCGTCGGAGAGCGCCTTCGCGAAGCGGCCCATGGCGACCTCGAGCAGGTGCTCGTGGAACTCGCTCCAGTCGAGGTGGCGCGCGAGCTCGGCCGGCGTCTCGGCGTCGAACGCGCCGGGCGGCTCGATCGTCGCGAACCGCAGGTCGCCCTCCGCGGAGGCCGCGCGCTCGCGGCTCACCGCGCGCAGGAGCGCCGCGGCGGGGTCCTCGCCCGCGGCCGCGGCGTCGTCCGGCGGAGGCTCGGCCTTCTTCGCGTACGCGCGCTGGAGCGCCTCGATCGTCCGGTATTTCTCGCGCAGGAAGTCGCGGTAGAGGGCGATCGCGTCGGGGTGGTAGTCCTGGTCGTACGCCCCGTCGCGGAAGTAGAGCGCGCCCTCGTTGTCGACCTGGAGGAGCACGACCGGGCCGTCCGGGTAGAGGTGCGGCCTCAGCACCGGGGCGAGCGCGTGGAAGTAACGCGCGACCTCGTCGTGGAACGCGTTGCTCGCGTAGCTCGGCACCGGGAAGCCGTAGGGCAGCATCGGGAGCACGACCGGGTTGTTGCGCGACGAGCGGGCCTGGCAGCTCGGATCCCAGATGATGCGCTCGGGGATGCCGAAGCAGGTGAGCTCCGCGTTGATGTGCGGGCCGGGACGGACGATGACGTAGAACCCGAGCGCGTGCGCGAGGCGGAGGAAGGCGCCGACGTCGCGGCGGGCGTCGGTCTCGCCGAAATCGAACTGGCCCGGGCCCGTCTCGTGAACGGCCCAGGGCACGTAGATGTCGATCAGGTGAAGGCCGAGCGCGCGTGTGGCCTCGAGGCAGGCGCGCCAGTCCGTCGGATCGAGCCGCCAGTAATGCAGGCTGCCGGCGTAGAGCGGCACCAGCTTGCCGCCGATGTCCAGGCCACCCGGGACGAGGCGAACCCCCCGGCTAGAGCGTTCCACTGGGGATCTCGCGTCCTGCGTCCTGCCCACGCCGGCGCACCCTAGCAAGGATCGCAGGCAGTGCCTACGCCGCGCAGCCGCCGGACGCGCGTCGGACGCGCCGGCTTGGTCGCGCTTCCCCGCGCCGGTCAGCGCGTGTTCAGCGCGCGCCTCCGCGCGTTCAGCGTGTGTTCAGCGCGCGTCGTGTGTCCGCACGCCCTCACCGCACCATGCTCAGCGAGCGGGCGACGAGATCGTAGACCGGCCCCCAGGAGACGCCGAGCAGCACGGTCGGAACCGCGAGCGCCCACGTCGCGGCGCCGAGCAGCGGTCGCACGGCCACGGGATCGGCGGCCGCGTCCTTCTCCAGGTACATCGCGCGGAGGACGCGCGCGTAATAGAAGAGAGAGATCACGCTGTTCACCACGCCGGCGACCGCGAGGATCCAGCTCCACGTGCCCCCGGCGGTGATCAGCGCCGAGAAGAGATAGAACTTGCCGACGAACCCGGCCGTCGGGGGCAGGCCGGTGAGCGAGATCAGGAACACGGCCATCGCCGCCGCGACGAGCGGCGCGCGGCGGCCGAGCCCCCGGAAGGCGGAGAGCGTCTCGTCGCCGCCGCGCCGCTCGGCCACCGCCATCACCACGAGGAACGCGCCGAGGTTCATGAAGCAGTAGGCGACGAGGTAAAACACGATCGCCGCGACGCCGGCGTCGCTGAACACGGAGAAGCCGAGCAAGAGGTAGCCGGCGTGCGCGATGCTCGAGTAGGCGAGCATGCGCTTCACGTTCTCCTGCCCGAGCGCCGAGAGGTTGCCGACGGCCATCGTCGCCATCGCGAGGCAGCCCGCGAGCACCGGCCACGGCGTCTCGACGCCGGGCGGCGCGCCCTCGATCCCGCGCGCCCCGAGCGCGTCCGAGAAGAAGCGGACCAGCACCGCGAAGCCGGCCGCCTTCGGCCCGACCGACAGGAGCGCGGTCACCGGGGTGGGCGCGCCCTCGTACACGTCCGGCGTCCACATGTGGAACGGGGCGGCGCTGATCTTGTAGCCGAAGCCCGCGAGCACGCAGGCCGTGCCCACGAAGACGACCTCGGGCACCCTGCCCTCCTGCGCCGTGAGCGCGGCGATGCGGGCCGCGCACTCGCCGAGGTGCATCGACGCGGTGGCGCCGAAGAGGAAGCTCATCCCGTAGAGCATGATCCCCGACGCCACGCCGCCGAAGATCACGTACTTGAGCGCCGCCTCGCTCGACTTCGCGTCGCTCACCTTGAAGCCCGCCAGCACGAAGCTGATGACGCTGACGAGCTCGAGCGACAGGTAGATGGTCAGGAGGTGGCGGCTCGCCGCCATGAGGTTCATGCCCAGGGAGAGCACGAGCAGCAGCGTGAAGAACTCGCCCGGCTCGCGCCGCAGCTCCGGCTCGATCCCCGGCGCCCTCGAGGGCACCGAGAAGAGGACGATGATCGCGGTGACGACCGCGAGCAGCACGCGGAACAGGTTCGAGAAGCGATCGAACGCGAGCAGGCCGTGGAAGAGGTTGAACGGCCCCGCGTCGCTCGCCAAGAAGTACGCCCCGAGCCCGCCCGAGCAGCCGAGCGCCGCGAGGCTGATGGCCACGAGGCCGGGCACCTTGAGGCGCTCCGGCGACGCGAGGTCCCACACGACGAGCAGGAGGGCGGCGGCGACGAGCGCGAGCTCCGGCGCGAGGTACGAGAGGCTCGCGAGGTTGTCGAAGGTGCGGGTTTCCACGGCTTATCTGGAGCTTGCGAGGACGCCGCGGCCGGCCGCGGCGCCGTCCGCGGCGGCGACCTGAGACGGCCCCGGCCTGTCGACGAGGCGGTGCACCTCGAGCGCCCCGCGGTCGATGAGGCCGAGGAGCGGGCGCGGCCAGAAGCCGAGGAGGAGGATCAGCGCCGCGAGCGGGGCGATGGACGCGAGCTCCCGCCGGCTGATCTCCGGGAACTTCCCGCCGAACGGCTCGAGGTATTTGCTCTGGCGCCACGACTCGCGGAACTTGCCGAGGAACATCCGCTGGAGCGCCCAGAGGTGGTAGGCCGCGGTGAGGATCACGCCGATGGCGGCGAGGATCGTGAGGGCGCGGTAGCGCGGGAAGGCGCCGATGAACGTCATCGCCTCGCCCCAGAAGCCGGACAGGCCGGGCAGGCCGAGCGACGCCATGAACGCGAAGCCCACGAACGCCGTGTAGAGCGGCATCTCCGAGGCGAGCCCGCCGAACTTGTCGATGTCGCGGGTGTGCACGCGGTCGTACACGACGCCGACCAGGGTGAAGAGCATCCCGGTGATCAGGCCGTGGTTGAACATCTGGACGAGGCAGGCCTGGATGCCCTGCGGCGTCATCGCGCCGAGCGCGAGCAGGGTGAAGCCCATGTGGCTCACCGAGGAGTAGGCCACGAGCTTCTTCAGGTCGCTCTGCGCCATCGCGCAGAAGGCGCCGTAGAGGATGTTCACCACCCCGAACGCCGCCATCGCCGGCGCGGCCCACCGCGTCGCCTCCGGCAGCAGGGTGAAGTTGATGCGGAGGATGCCGTAGGTGCCCATCTTGAGGAGCACCCCCGCGAGGATCACGCTGATCGCCGTGGGCGCCTCCACGTGGGCGTCCGGCAGCCAGGTGTGGAACGGGAACATCGGGATCTTGATGGCGAACGCCACGAAGAGCCAGATCCAGACCACCTTCACCGCGGCGACGCCGAGGATCGTGAGCCCCTCTGCGGCCCACGCGACGCGCGAGAGCTCCGGGATCGAGAAGATGCGCGCGGTCGCCTGGCCGTCCACCAGGTAGGAGCCGCCCGCGTTCAGGTAGAACCAGATGAACGCGAGCAGCATGAAGACGCTGCCCGCCAGCGTGTAGAGGAAGAACTTGATCGCCGCGTACTCGCGCCGCGGCCCGCCCCAGATGCCGATGAGGAAGTACATCGGCAGGAGCATCACCTCCCAGAAGACGAAGAAGAGGAACAGGTCGAGGGCGATGAAGACCCCGTACATCCCCGTCACGAGGAGGTTGTACATGGCCAGGTAGCCCTTCAGCTGATCGTGGACGCTGTAGCTCGCGAGCGCGCCCACGAACGAGATGATCGCCGTCAGGAGGACCATCGAGATCGACACGCCGTCGACGCCGACGAAGTACTCGACGTGGAGCGAGCGGATCCAGACGCCGTGCTCGATGAACTGGTAGCCGTCGTTCCCGTCGATCGGGGTGAAGCGCCGGTCGAAGCCGGCGTAGAGCCACCCCGCCAGGACGAGGTTCACGCCCATGAGCACGACGGTGAGCAGCCGGAGCTTCCGGTCGTCCTGGTAGCGCAGGAGGTGCGCAAGGAAGACCGCGACCACCCCGAGCAGCGGCAGGAAGGTGAGGATCGAGAGGAGGTGGTCCCCGACGAAGCCAAGGCCGCGCCCGCGCTCGGCGTGGATGCCCATCGCCAGCGGCCGCGCCGTCTCCAGCGGGCCGGCCGCGCCGGCCGCCGCCGCGTCCGACTCGACGACGACGTGGCCGTAGAGCTCGCGCGCGCGCGCGGTTGCCGCCCGCCACCGGACCTCGACCTTGCGGCGCTCGCCGGGCGGGATGGTCGCCGCGGCGCCGCCGCCCTCGAGCGCCGCGCTGACGCCCGGCGGGACGCGCGGGTCGGCCTCCGACGTGCGCACGGCCACGCGCGTCACCTTCACGGGCGCGTCGCCGGTGTTCTCGATCGAGAACGAGCCCGCGTACTCGCCCGGCCCCGCCGCGGTGAGCTCGACGGGCGCGCCGGGCGCCTCGGCGCGCAGCGCGATCCGGCCGCGCGGCTCGAGCGTCCGGGCGTCGTCGGCCGTCTGCGCCGGCGCGGGTGAGGCCGCGCCGAGCACGACGGCGAGCGCGGCCAGCAAGCAGGTGAGGAGCTTCATCGAGGTGGACCTAGCCGGGATCGCGAGGGCGCGTCCAGGACCCAGGTTGGAGAGGTTCGACATCAGTACCCCGCGCAGAGGACCACGGCGCCGCTCACCAGAAGAAGAGGCGGAAGTAATGGACGATGCTGACCAGGGCGACGCCGCCCAGGAGGAAATAGAGGTAGCTCTGGATGCGCCCCGTCTGGAGCGAGCGGAGCCGCTCCCCCGCGCTCAGCGTGCCCTCGGCCACGAGGTTCACGACGCCGTCGACGAGGGTGCGATCGATGGCGCCCGTCACCCACGCCGCGGCCCGGGCGAGGACCGCGACGCCGTTGACGATGCCGTCGACGATCCACCGGTCGATGTCGGCGAAGAAGAGGCGCAGCGCCATCACCGCGCGCACCACCGTCGCGGCGTAGATCTCGTCGACGTAGTACCGGTTCGAGAGCAGCCGGTAGCCGGGGAGCCGCCGCTCGTCCTCCGCCCAGCTCGCGGCGCGCCGCGCGCCGTAGCGGGCGCGGGCGGCCGAGTAGGCGGCGAACGCGCCGGCGACCGAGAGCGCCATGAGCGCGAGCTCGAGCCCGAGCCCGTGGCGCTCGAACGAGACGTCGGCGCGGGCGAACACGGGCGCGAGCCACGCCTCGAGCAGCGGCTCGCCGTGCCCGCCGACGAAGTGGCTCGAGAAGCCGAGCGCGACGCCCGACACCGCCGAGAAGAACGCGAGGATCGCGAGCACCCCCGTGATGGCCGGCGGCGACTCGTGGACCTCCTTCGCGATCTCTTTGCGCGCGTGCGGCCCCTCGAACGTGAGGTAGTAGCTCCGCCACATGTAGAACGAGGTGCCGATCGCCGCCGCGAGGCCCATCAGGTAGACGAGCAGGCCCGGGATCGGGCCCGTGTTCCCGGTGCCGAACGCCTTCCAGAGGATCTCGTCCTTGGACCAGAAGCCGGCGAAGAACGGGATGGGCGCGGCGGTGATCGCGAGGCACGCCACCTGGTAGGTCCGCGCCGTGCGCGGCATGACGCGGCGGAGGCCGCCCATGTTGCGCATGTCCTGCGCCGCGGCCTCGCCGTGCTCCACGGCGTGCATGCCGTGGATGACCGAGCCGGCGCCGAGGAAGAGGCAGGCCTTGAAGAAGGCGTGGGTCAGGAGGTGGAACACGGCGGCCCAGTACGCCCCGACGCCGACCCCGATGAACATGAAGCCGAGCTGGCTCACCGTGCTGTAGGCGAGCACCTTCTTGAGGTCGTGCTGGAAGAAGCCGATCGTGGCCGCGAAGAGCGCGGTCGTGGCCCCGATCAGCGCGACGATCCCGCTGGCGGTCGGGCTCATCGCGAAGAGCGCGCTGAGCCGCGCGATCATGTAGACGCCGGCGGTGACCATGGTGGCGGCGTGGATCAACGCGGAGACCGGCGTCGGGCCCGCCATCGCGTCCGGCAGCCAGACGTGGAGCGGGATCTGCGCGCTCTTGCCGGCCGCGCCGACGAACAGGAAGAGGCACGCCAGCGTGACCAGCCCGGCGCCCCACACCGTCTTCGACGCGAGCGCGTCCCGGAGGAACGCCTTGCCGCTCGCGTCCTTGATCGCGAGCTGGTCGTGGATCTCGCGGAAGGTGACCGTCGAGCCCACGGTCGCCAGCACGACCTCCTTGCCCGGCTCCACCCGCACGCGGTCGATCGCGGCGACCTCGTTGCCGTCGCCCGCGATCACGGCGCCGTCGCCCGGGACGATCACGACCGAGTGCGCCCCGGCGTCGATCTCCTTGCGGACGAACGGCGCGACGCCGAACACCCTCGGGTTCGAGGCGAGCTGCGCGGCGTCGGCGACGCCGAGGTAAACACGCGCGCCGGGGTGGCCGGTGAACGTGAGGTACCCCTTCGCGCCGGCGGCGAGCGGCGCCGTCCTGCGCCCGGCGCCCTTGCCCGCGGCGCCGCCCTGCGCCCCGGCCGCGCCGCCCTGCGCCACAGCGGCGCCGCCCTCGGCCGCGCCGCCCTGCGGATCGGCCGCCACCGCGATGAAGCGCGCGCGGTAGTCGGACATGTACCGGCCGTCGTCGAGCCACCGGGCGCCGAGGCCCCAGAAGAGCAGCGCGACGCCGCACAGGAAGCCGAAGTCGCCGACGCGGTTCACGACGAAGGCCTTCATGCCGGCAGAGGCCTTCTCGTAGTCCCTGTACCAGAACCCGATGAGCAGATAGCTGCAGAGGCCGACTCCCTCCCAGCCAAAGAACATCACAACGAGGTTGTCCCCGAGGACGAGGAGCAACATGGCGAAGACGAAGAGGTTCAGGTACGTGAAGAATCGCCAGTACGCCGGCTCCGCCTCCATGTACGACGCGGCGTAGACGTGGATGAGCGTCCCGACGCCGGTGATGATCAGCGTCAGGAGGCCGCTCAGCGGATCCATCACGAACGCGAAGTTCACGTCGAGCGATCCGATGCGGACCATCTGCCAGGCGAAGCTGTAGAGAGCGCGCTCCCCCGGCTCGAGCGCGGCGAGCTGGAGGAAGCTCGCGAGCCCGAGCAGGAAGGCGACGAGCATCGCCCCGACGGCGACGAGCGTGACGCCGAAGCTCCCGATGTGGAGCCGCTGCGACAGCCCGCGGCCGAACGCGCTGCGCTGGAGCGCGCGGCCGAACAGCGCGTTCGCCGCCGCGCCGAGCAGCGGCACGAGCGGGATCCACCATAACGGCGTCAGCGACGTGTGGACGTGCGTGACCTGGCCGAAGTAGTCGGGCATCGTAGGGGCAGCCGGTGAGGTGTAATGTGGCTCACATCGGCTGCTTCTTAGCAAGCAGCCGCGTGCCACGAGGACAGCGCGACCGTCGGCTCTGTTGACTCCCCCGCGAAGCCGGAGGAGCCGCACGTTAATGGAGGGTCAGAGGGCGGGTCAATACCCCCATTGGCCCCGATCCGGCGCGCTTCGCGCTGTTTTTGCGCGATCCTCGCACCCGTGACGCCGTGCTTCAGCCGCCCTCGGGCGGCGCGTCGTCCTCGGAGGGCGTGTTGTCGTCGGCCGGCATGTTGTCCTCGGAGGGCGTGTTGTCCTCCGAGGGCGCGTCGCCGCCGGGCGGCGCCGCGCCCACGGTCGCGCGCCGGATCGCGAGCCACAGGTCGCGCCGGCCCTCTGCGGTGACCGACGAGAAGCCGACGACGCGGCGGAGGGCGCCCGCCGCCGTCCTCGGGGCCGCGGCGGCCACCTGGTCCAGCGCGCGCCGCAGGGACGAGCGCTGCACCTTGTCGATCTTCGTCGCCACGAGCAGCAGCTCCACGGGCCGCCGGGCGACGCCGCGCGCCGCCTCGACGAAGCGGATGAGCTCGAGGTCGTCCTCCTCGATCCCCCGCCGCGCGTCGACCAGGAGCAGCACCGCGGCGAGCGTGACCCGCCCGCGCAGGTACCCCTCGATCAGCGCCGCCCACGCCGCCTGCTCGGATTTCGAGCGCCGGGTGAAGCCGTACCCCGGCAGGTCCACGAGCTGGAACACGGCGCCGTCGCGCGCCCGCGCCTCGTAGAGGTTGATCTGCCGCGTCGACCCCGGGTTCGAGCTCGTCCGGACGAGCCCCTTGCGCTCGACGAGCGTGTTGATGAGGCTCGACTTGCCGACGTTCGAGCGGCCCGCGAACGCGACCTCGGCGCTGACCGGCGGGGGCAGCGACGCGAGCGAGCCCGCGCCGGCGACGAAGGACGAGTCGACGATCTGGAAGGGGTCGAGGCGTCGGTCGGCCTGCGCCGCGCGCGACGTGGGCGCCGGGCGCGGCGGAGCAGCTTGAGCCGGGCGGGCGCGGCGGGCGGTCACTTGGACCTGGGCGGCTGGAACTGCGGCTTGCACTCGTCGCACTGGCAGAGCGAGCGCAGGTAACGGAACGTGTAGATGCCCGAGTCGTGCCGGTCGCCCCACGTGAACTGGAGCGCGTAGTTGCCGACCTGCTCGATCTCGCGGAGATCCAGGTTCCCTCCGGGCACGAAGTTGATCGTGCCGCCGTGCCCCTGGCAGTGCGCGCACGGGCAGTACCCGCGCACGATCTCGTGCGGGAGCACGCCGCGGTGGCCGTCGGCCCAGTGAATCTCCATCACCCGCGCGCCGTGCGGCGCCTTGACCTGAGTGGGCGTGGTCCTCGGATCTTGCGCCATGGTGCCTCTTCCGGCCGACGGGCGTACCACGCCGATCCGGCGGTGCAAAGGGCAGCGGCGCGGCCCAGGCCGGCGGCGCGCCCGCAGGGCCGGCGTCCTCGCCGCCGTCATCCCGCCGCGACGGCGCGCGGCGCGACGGCGGCGAGCGTCGCCTCGACGCGCTCGAGGGTGCGCACGACCGCGGCGCCCTCGTCGAGCGGCGTCAGCGGCGGCGCGCGGTCCTCGACGCAGCGGAGGAAGTGCTCGATCTCGATCGAGAGCGGCTCGCGCCACGGCACCCGGAGCTCGCGCCCCGCCGGCGCGCGCGCGTCGCCGCCCGCCTCCTCGATCCCCGCGAGCCCCGCGCGGGCGGCCGCCGCGGCGCCGCGCCCGTCGAGCACCAGCAGCCGATCGGGCGCGCGCACGTCGTCGAAGAGCGCGACGCGTGCGGCGCCGGCGAGCCTCAGCCGCCGCTCCTTGGTCGGGCTCGACGAGCAGAGCTCGATCTGCGCGGCGAGGCCGCTCTCGAGGCGCGCCTCCAGCGTGACGTGCTCGCCGCCCTGCGAGGCGTGGGAGACGTGGGCCCGCGCCTCGGCGAGCGGGCTCGGATCGAGCGCCGAGAGGATCGAGAGATCGTGCGGGCCGAGGGTCCAGAGCGCCGACGAGGCCCCGCCGCCGCGGCCGCCCGTCGAGAGGCGGGCGGCGCTGAAGCTCACGAGATCGCCGAGGAGCCGCTCGCGCGCGAGCGCGATGAGGTGCACCACGGAGGGGTGGTAGCGGAGCAGGTGCCCGACCATGCCGACGCGGCCGAGCGCCGCCGCGCGCGCGGCGCAGCGGTCGGCGTGCGCCGAGCAGAGGGCGAGCGGCTTCTCCACGAAGACGTCCGCGCCGGCCTCGAGCGCGCGCAGCGCCAGCTCGGCGTGGCTCGCCGCCGGCGTCGCGATGAGCGCCGCGTCCACGCGCCCGGCGAGCGCCTCGTCGAGCGTGCGCACGAGCCGCGCCCGCGGCGCGAGCGCGCGCGCCCGCGCGAGGCGGCTGCGGTCGAGGTCGGCCACCGCCACGACCTGCGCGCGCGGGCTCTCCGACAGCACGCGCAGGAGCTTCTCCCCCCAGCGCCCGCAGCCCACCAGCGCGACGCGGACGCTCACGGCCCCCCCGGCGCCGCGGCGGACGCGCCCGGCGCGCGGGCGATCTCGCCGAGGATCTCCTCGCCCCCGCGGTTGCCCGGGTGGATCGAGGGGCCGTTGATGTCGACCAGGAAGTCGTAATGCGCCGGCGGCTCGCCCTCGATCGTCGCGCGCACGCGCACGTGCTGGAGGCAGCCCGACTCGGTGGCGGCCCCCCAGACGGCCGTTTTCCCCGGGTGCCGCGCCCCGATCACCTCCGGCACGCTCCGCCCGCCCTCGGGCCGGTACTGCTGCACGACCCCGAGCGCCGCCCTGCGATCCGACCCGTTGAACCTCGACCGAACCCAGAGGACCGCGCCGACGGCGACGGCGCTGACGCCCACGAGCACCAGCGTCCGCAGCGCCTTGCCATAGTCCATCCGCGAGCCGTATAGCCCCGGCGCCCGGGAAGAGCCAGCGGGAGCGCCCCCGCCCCGCCGCCCCAGCGCCCCCGCCCCGTCACCCAGCAGACGAGGGCCGTCAGAGCGATTCCCCCCCCGCCCCTGGCAAGACCGCCGCCGAGCTGCGGTCACCCGCACAGGAGACGGGCCCAGATCGGCGTTTTCGGCGCGCAAGCGCACTCCTGTGCGCTGAGCACCGAAAACGCCGAGGTGGGCCCGTATCCGAAGCGGGTGCCCGCAGCTCAGCCGACGAAGGAGCCGAGGCTACGGAACCGACGGTAGCGGTCGTCGACGAGCTCCTCCGGGCCGAGCGCGTCCATCGAGGTGAGCGTCGCCCAGAGCGCCTTGTCGAGCCGCACCGCGGCCTCGTCGTGGTCCTGGTGCGCGCCGCCGGTCGGCTCCTCGACGATCGCGTCGACGACCCCGAGCTGCAGGAGGTCCGGCGCGGTGATCTTGAGCCGCGCCGCCGCCTCGTCCGCGCGGGACCCGTCCTTCCAGAGGATGGCCGCGCAGCCCTCCGGTGAGATGACGGAGTAGCAGCTGAACTCGAGCACCAGCACCCGGTTGGCGACGCCGAGCGCCAGCGCGCCGCCCGAGCCCCCCTCCCCGATGACGGTCGCCACGATCGGCACGCCGACCCGCGCCATCGACGCGAGCGCGGCGCCGATCGCCTCGCTCTGGCCGCGCTCCTCGGCGCCGATGCCCGGGTACGCCCCCATCGTGTCGATGAACGTGAGGATCGGCAGCCCGAACCGGTCCGCCATCTCGTAGAGGCGGATCGCCTTCCGGTAGCCCTCGGGGTGCGGCATCCCGAAGTTGCGCTTCACGTTCTCCTTCGCGCCGCGCCCCTTCTGGTGGCCCACCACCACCACGCTCCGCCCGTGGTAGGTCGCGAGCCCGCCGACGATGGAGCAGTCGTCGGCGAAGCGCCGGTCGCCCTTCAGCTCGACCCAGTCGGTGAAGAGCCGCTTCACGTAGTCGAGCGTGTACGGCCGGTTCGCGTGGCGCGACAGCAGGACCTTCTGCATCGGCGTGAGGCCGGCGAAGATCTCGCGCGCCAGCCGGCCGGTGTTGTCCTCGAGCTGGGCGAGCTCCGGCTCGAAGCGCGGATCGGCGGCGGCGAGCGCGCGCAGCTCCCGCACCTTCTCGATCAGCTCTGCGACGGGTTTCTCAAAGGGTAGAATGGAAGCAGCCACGGCGCGGACCCTAACGCCGCCGCGCGCGGACGGCTACGCCGGTGTTTTGACGCACCGCACGCACTTCCGCGCGCGCTTCACGAGCCGCAGCGCGCCGGCGCGGGGCCGGGCGCCGCGGCGCTCGGCTCATTCAGGCCGGGCGTTCGTGGGCTCGGCGTGGAACGGGGCGTTCGCCGGGACCTGCGCCGCCGGCCGGCTCCGGAGCACGTTGAACACCCGGAGCGGCTTCTCCTTGCCCTTCACCCGCGCGGGCTGGAGCTCCTCGGTCTCGAACTTGCCCCCGAGCTGCGCGTACGTGGCCTCGCTGATCACGATCTGACCGGCGAGCGCGATCGAACAGAGCCGCGCCGACGTGTTCGCCACGTCGCCGATCACCGTGTAGCTGAGCGCCTTCGAGCTCCCGATGTACCCGGCGACGAGCGGCCCGGTGTGGATCCCGACGCCGACCGCGAGCGGGAGCTCCCCCATCAGGAGCCGCTCGCGGTTGAACTCGCCGAGCACCTCGCCCATCTTCAGCGCGCACTCCACGCTGCGGACCGCGTCGTCGCGGTGGGTGACCGGCGCGCCCCAGAGCGCCATGATCCCGTCGCCCATGAACTTGTCGAGCGTGCCCTCGAACTGGAAGATCGTGTCGACCATCCGCTCGAAGTACTTGTTCAGCATGTCGACGAGCTCTTCCGGCTTCTTGTCCTCGCTCATCCGGGTGAACCCGCGGATGTCGCTGTTGAAGACCGTGCACTCCTCGACGAGCTGACCGCCCTGCTTCACCTCGAGCTGGCCGCTCAGGACGCGCTCGGCGATGTTCGGCGAGAGCAGCCGGCGCAGCTGCTCGCGCGTCACGATCTCGTTCTCGATCTTCTTCCCGAGGATGTTGATCTCGATGAACATCGCCGCCTGGTAGGCGATCGCGGTCACGAGCTCGAGGTCCTTGGGCTGGAACTGCGCGAGCGTCTCCGAGTCGAGCCAGAGCACCCCGAGCACCTCGTTGTTGTGCTGCAGCGGGGCGACGAGCGGCGCGACGATGGCCGAGCTGATCCGGTTCAGGATCATGCTCTTGCCCTTCGACGCCGCGAAGTCCATCGCCGCGTCGTGGGTCAGCACCGCGGCGCGCTCCTGCACGACGTGGTTCAGGATCGTCGAGGACACGCTGATCGGCGCGGTCGTGCCGTCGCGCCGCTGCATCGCCTGCGGCGTGAGCTCGCCGCCGTCGTTGCGCAGGAAGATCACGCCGCGGTCGGCGCGGATGAACTTGAAGACGCTCGTCAGGATCTTCTCGAGCAGCTTCGTCGTGTCGCGCTCGGCGGCGATCTCGCGGGACAGCTCGTGCGACAGGCGCAGCCGCTCATAGTCGGCGCGCAGCTGGTTCATGTCGTTCGCGATGCGATCGAACGCCAGGAACCCCTTGTCGACCGCGGCGATCTGCGTCCCGATCTGCCGGGCCTGATCGTTCACGTCGATGCGCGTGCCCTGCGCGACGTACGAGCCGCCGTGCGCGCCCGGGCGCCCCGGCAGCGGCGCGGTCCCGCCCGGGCCGGCGGCGAGCGGCGGCGGCGGCACGACCGGCGGCGGCGGCTGCCGCGTCGGGCCCGCGGGCGGCGGCGCCGGCGTGCCCGGGAGCGGCCCAGGGTGCTGCGAGCGCGGGTACGGGGGCTGCTGCGGCGCCGGGTACCCGTGCACCACCGGCGCCTGCTGCGCGACAGGCGGGTTCACCATGGGGGGCCAGCCCGGGACCGGCGCCGGCACGGCCGCGGCGCCCGGATCGTCGAAGCGGCCGCGCGTGGATCCCAGCGCGATCTCGTCCCCGTGCCGCAGCGGCGCTTCGCCCCGGACACGCTCGCTGTTGATGAACGTGCCGTTCAGGCTCCCGAGATCGCGCAGGACGAAGTGGTCGCCCCGCTGCTCGATGATGCAGTGCTCCTTCGAGACGATCTTGTCGAGCAGCTGGATGGAGTTGTTCGGGTGGCGCCCCAGCGAGTTCACGGGCCGGAGCTCGATCGCCTGCTGGCCCTCGGCGGTCTGCAGGATGAGGCGGGCCATCGGTTCTGGGAGATTACCCAGCCCGGCACGGCCCGACAATCTTTCCGGCCGGGGTCATGGAGCGGCAGCGGTCCAGCGCGCTCGGCGCGGCGCCGCGCGCCCCACCGGCAGCTTCCTCCTTCTGCAGCAGGCGCACGGCCGGGCCGGTCTGCGCCCCGGCCGTCACCTCGGTCTATACTGAACATAATATCAGGCATCCGGATCCGGGCAGCCATGTGGGCGCGCTGCCTGGTTCGGCTTTGCGCGCCCGGGCCGCCGCGTTAGTCGGCCGCATGGACTCCGCGTACCTCCTCGCCATCGATCAGGGCACCACCGGCACAACAACCCTCCTCATGGACACGGCGGGCGCGACGCTGGGCCGCGCCACGCGCGAGTTCCGCCAGCATTTCCCGGAGCCCGGCCTCGTCGAGCACGACCCGGAGGAGATCTGGCAGAGCGTTCAGGACGCCGTGCGCGAGACCCTCAACGCGGCCTCGGTGGGCGGCGACGCGATCAAGGCGATCGGCATCACGAACCAGCGCGAGACGACGATCGTGTGGGAGCGCGCGACGGGCCGACCGATCCACCGGGCGATCGTGTGGCAGGACCGCCGGACCGCGGCGCGCTGCGCCGAGCTGCGCGCCGCGGGGCACGAGCAGGCGGTCGAGGAGACGACCGGGCTCGTGCTCGATCCGTACTTCAGCGGCACGAAGCTCGCGTGGATCCTCGACCACGTGCCGGGCGCGCGCGCGCGCGCCGAGCGCGGCGAGCTGTGCTTCGGCACGGTCGACAGCTTCCTCGTGTGGCGCCTCTCGGGCGACGCGGCCGGCGGCGCGCCGGTGCACGCGACCGACGTCACCAACGCGTCGCGCACGCTGCTCATGCGCCTCGGCACGCTCGGCTGGGACGACGCGATGCTCTCGCTGCTCCAGATCCCGCGCCCCGTCCTGCCGGAGATCGTCGCCTCCGCGGGCCGCATCGCGGCGACTCGCCGCTTCCCCCACCTGCCCGACGGCATCCCGATCGCCGGCATCGCGGGCGACCAGCAGGCCGCGCTCTTCGGCCAGGCCTGCTTCGCGACGGGCGACGCCAAGTGCACGTATGGCACCGGCGCGTTCGCGCTCGCCAACATCGGCGATCGCCCGATCCGGAGCCGCTACGGCCTGCTCACCTCCGTGGGCTGGCAGATCGGCTCGGAGGTGGTCTTTGTGCTCGAGGGGAGCGCCTTTATCGCGGGCGCAGCGGTGCAGTGGCTCCGGGACGGGCTCGGCCTGATCAAGAGCGCGGCGGAGATCGAGGCGCTCGCCCGCAGCGTGCCGTCGAGCGAGGGCGTCACGTTCGTCCCCGCGCTCTCCGGCCTCGGCGCGCCCTACTGGGACCCGGACGCGCGCGGGCTGATCTCGGGCGTCACCCGCGGCACGACCGCGGCGCACCTCGCCCGGGCGACGCTCGAGGGGATTGCGCTCTCGGTGACGGATCTCGTGGAGGCCATGGCCGACGACCTGGGCCACCCGCTGCGCCGCATGCGCGTGGACGGCGGCGCCGCGGCGAACGACCTGCTCATGCAGTTCCAGGCGGATGTGGCGAACGTCGCTATCGAGCGGCCCGCGGACCTGGAGACAACCGCCCGCGGCGCGGCAATGCTCGCCGGCGTCGGGGCCGGGCTGTTCCGTACGAAGGAGGAGTCGTCCCGCATGTCCCGTGTCGGGCAGACCTTCCAGGTCGCGATGAGCGACGCGGAGCGGTCCGCCCACCGGCGCCGCTGGGCGGACGCCGTCGCCCGGACGCGCTCGGAGCGCCGGTGAGAACGCGCTGATTCCTCTGAATTTCCAACGTGTTTTCCGCTTGAGCCGCGGTCTCCGGAAGGTCGCTCCGCGCGGCCGCCGGCCTGCCCGCGCGCGGGGCGGGCCGAGGGCTGCGCGGCGGCCGAACGGGCTTCCGGATCACGGAATCAACCCTAGGTTGCGAGAGTTAGGCCCAAAAGTCCCCAACCAGCGTAGAGTCCTATGACGACGGCGCAATTCCGTTCAAACTTGGTGCACTTGAACCGAGGCGTGCGGCCAGCCCACCGCCGCCTCGCTGCTTTCGATGGAGACGAGGAGGACATGCCGACTACCGAGAATGCTTCAGCCGGCGGGACGGCCGTTCGCGACATCCCGATCGACTGGGAGGCGCTGGAGGACGCCTTCGAGAACAACGCCCCAGAGGTGCACTCGTACCTGCACCTCGGCACGGGCGACGTGCTGCGTGTGGTAGATGGCGTGGCCGACCCGCAGATGCACGCCCGGATCGCGGCCGATGCCAACTACCTCCGGATCGATCCCGTGAGCTCGCGCGAGCAGTACCGGTGGATGGAGCGCTACATCCCTATGGTGGAAGACATGGAGCTCCAGGCGAAGCTCAGCCAGGCGATCGACGGCAAGGGCGCGTTCCGGCGCTTCAAAGACGTGTTGATGTCCTACGGGCCGGAGCGGGAGCGCTGGTTCGCCTTCCGGAGCGAGCGGCTGCGGATCTTCATGGAGGCGTGGCTGAGCGCGCACGCGCTGAACCCGGTCCCCCGGCCGCTGTGGGTGCCGGAGGTGCCGGCGCGCCCGGAGACGCCGGCGGCGGCGCCCGCCGTCGAGCCGCCGCCGCGCGAGCGCGAGCGCGAGGAGGTGCGGGAGCCTCGCCGCGGCAAGAGCGTGGAGAGCCTGCGCAAGAACCTCCGGGACATCGCCGAGGCGCTCGGCCCGCGGGATCTCGACACGCTGACGGCGTTCGCGGAGTTCCTGAAGACGCGGCGCGCGGCGCGCTCGTTCGCGAGCCACTACGCGGAGACGCCGGCGACGTCCGACGAGGAGGCGGGGCCAGCCTCGCAGGAGATCGCGAGCGAGTCGCGCAGCGACACGGCGTGACGGCGCGCCCCGCCGGCGCCGCGATCGCGGCGCCGGGGTGCGCTGGCCTTGGTTGAAGCGGAGGGGAGCGGCGGACCGGATCGCCGCGTCGGTCTAGAAGTACCAGTCGGTGCGCGCGCCGATGTAGTGGCCGACGTTCGAGCCGGAGCCGGTCCTCTGGAGGTACCCGGACAGCTGGGCGTTCTTCGCCACGTCGTTGTAGAAGGCCGCGGTGTAGATAAGCTTGAAGTGCGGCCGCGCGCCGGTGCTCAGCTCGCCGGTCGGCACGAGGGTCGGGACGACGGAGACCTTGACCGCGGTCGCCAGCTCGCCCTCGCCGGCCTTCAGGCCCTGGAACGAGGCCTCGACGACGGGGTGGAAGTTCTTGTGCGCGAAGATCGCCGCGTTCGCCTGGACCGAGAAGTCCATCGCGTTCTCGACGCTCGTGGGGACGGCGGCGCCCTCGGCCTCGTACGCGGCCTTCGCGTAGTGGAACGTGGCGAGGCCTTCCAGGGCGGCGACGTCGCCGATCCGGAAGCCGACGTGCTCGACGGCCTCGACGGCGAACGAGCCCGCGTAGGTGCCCTCGTCGTTCGGGGCGCCCCAGGTCGCGTACGTCTTCCCGCCGCCCATGGCGCCGTTGGCGATGCCGGTGCCGAAGCGCACGGCCGTGTCGCTCCAGTTGCCCTGGCCGAGCCCGAGGTGGAGCTTCGCGCCGATGACGCCGCCGATGTCGCCCGGAGCGCGCTCCTCGAGGTCCGGCCCCTGCTTCGCGGCCGGGAGGTGGTGGAACTCGCCGTGCACCTTGACGTGGTGCTTGGCCTCGCCCCCGAACTCGAACTTGTAGTTGCCCGCGAAGATCGTCCGGTTCCTCCGGACCTCGGCCGTGCCCGTGTCCGGGTTGGCCGGGTCGGCGGCGAAGACGTAGCCGGGGGCCGCCGTCTGCACGGCCCCGTCATACCTCGGCTTGCAGCACGTGTGCCCGATGATGGCGAGGTTCAGGTTCTCGTACTTGATGCCGCCGCCCTGGCCGCTGAGGTCGTCGAGGTAGAAGTAGTCGCCGATGGGCGCGTACTGCTCGCGGAAGAACCGCGCGCCGCCCCAGACGCTGAGGCCGGGGACGAGGAAGTTGCCGGCCTCGATGTAGGCCTGGTTGAACTCGACCTCGATGGTGTCGCCGCCGTTCGACGACGGCTGCATGAAGGAGCCGTGCGTCGGCCAGATGGCGAAGGTCATCTCGGACTTCACGAAGAAGTCGTTCGGCGTCGCGCCCTTCACCACGTGCGCGACGAACGACGGCTCGGAGTAGTCGCCCTCTTCGTAGCGGCCGCCGATGCCGAACCCGAGCAGGTTCATCGACGCCCCCTGGACGCTCTGCCCGTAGACCGACCACGCCATGCCGAGGCGGGAGTACCAGTGCCACTCGAAGTTCTCGCTTCCCACGGCGTGCGCGGACTTCGGCGCCGCCGTGAGGCAGAAGGCGGAGACGGATACCAGTCCGAGGGCTCGGACTGCGGCGCGCCGACCCGCGAGTCGCTTGCTGGGAACCGACGACCTGTCTCTCTTAAGTGATGTCATCGAACGACGCTCCTATCCAAATGTGCTGGAGTGCTTCTTTAGAGGTGGGGTGACTTGGCTAGAGGGCCGAGCGCGCTTTTACGGCAGCGGCAAAGAGAATCTAAGGACGGCTCTGTGGGGAAGAGCCTCCCGCCGCCACACACGCCCGGCTTGCGGGGGGCACAGTTAACAGGAACGTTCTGTTCATGTCAAAGGTCTCCGAAGCACCCACAGAAGATTGTTGCCTTCTGCGGTGCGTCATTGTTAAGTAGATGAAATTGCTCGCGATCGCCGCGAATTTTGGCATCAGTCTTCGCCTCCGGGCCAGGGGTGGCGCCCGTCTTGACGCGACGCGCCAAAACCAGCTCGTGCAGGTGAAGTGCTGCCACAAGAATCCGCATGCCCGCCGCGCATCGCCGAGAGTGGGGCGCGCGGCGCGGCGTGGCTGGGACTCGAGAGGTCCCCATCGCGCCTGGAACGGCGCGGCGCCTCGCGGGAATGCGCGCGCACTCGGCCGCGGAGGAAACCCAGCAGGCGCCGGGGCGAACTGTTTCGGGACCCCGAACTCTGTTTTTCAGTCCACGTCCGAGCACGGTATCGGCGCGGTGTCCGCCCTCGTCCAGGAGAGCGCATGGCGCGACCTCGCGCCTCGCGCGCACGAGCTCCATTGAAGCGCGCGGTCTCCCCAGCGCGCCGCGCCCCGGCGCGCCTCGCGGCTCCGCCGCCGGAGGTGGACGTTCGACGTGCTCCCGGCACGGTCTGCGCGACGACGCATCGCGTCACAACAGCGCAACGCTCGGCGCGGTATCTGAACGGGTGAATCTCGACTGCGCAGCAACGCAGGTGGACGCGTCTTGGTCCAGGAAACGCGTTACGCGGCTGCTCGGCGGCACACCGCATGTGCCTCGCCGCGGCGAGGCCGGGCGCCCGGGGAAAGGCACGCTCGCGGAGGTGCAAAGCACGTTGGTGCCGCGCCGTGACCGCCGGCGCCCTCGCTGGGCGCTCAGCAATCGTCGGCGACCGCGCCCACCACGCCGTCGAAGAACTCCACGACGCCGATGCTGTCGAGCATGCGGTTCCAGCCGGGCTCGTCGAGCGGATCCGGCAGCCCGTGGTTCGTCAAGAGGACGCCGAAGAGCTCACGCGCCGGGTCGATCCACACGAACGTGCCGGTCCCGCCCGCCTTGCCGAAGGATCCGGGCGACAGCCGCATTCCGCCGTGCGAGAAGCGCGGCGTCCACATCTCCCAGCCGAGCCCCTTCGGCGCGAGCAGCAGGTTGTTGAGGGGCGAGGTGTCCGTCGCCGCGGCGGAGATCTGAGGAGTCTGGTTCTGCACCATCTTGGAGACGGACCCGGGCGAGAGCACCCGCGCGCCGCCGTAGCTGCCCCGGTTCAGGATCATCTGGCAGAAGATCGCGATGTCCATGGCCGTCGAGAACACGCCGTCGCAGCCCGTGACGCCGCCGAGATCGAAGTCGTGCTCGTCCTGCACCTCGCCGCGCACGAGGCGGCCGCGGCGGCTCGAGTGGCCGGTCGCCGCGACGCGCGGCGCGAGCGACGCCGGCGGGGTGTACATCGTGTCGTGCATGCCGAGCGGCCCCCAGACGTGGGCTTGCGCGAAGCTGTGGAGGTCGGCGCCGGAGACGGCCTCGACGAGCCGGCCCAGCAGGCGGTAGGTGAGATCGCTGTAGAGCACGGAGGTGCCCGGCGTGTACTCGAGCGGCGTCTCGGCCATGAGCCGCCAAGCCTTGTCGGCGCTCGCGTCCTCGGGCGGCGGGTTGTCCACGGGGAGCCCCGCCGTGTACCGGAGCATGTCGAGGACGGTGACGCCGGCCTTCCCGTTCGCGGCGAAGTGCGGCAGGTAGGACGCGACCTTGTCCGAGAGCTCGAGCTTCCCCTGCTGCGCGAGCACCAGGACCGAGGCCGCGGTCGCCAGCACCTTCGTGATGGACAGGACATCGAACATCGTGTCGAGCGTGACCGGATCGGTGCAGCCGGCGACCTTGTTGCCGAACGCGCGGTGCCCCACGACGACGCCCCGCCGCGCGACGAGCGCGGTGGCGCCGGGGAAGAGGCCGTCGTTCACGCGGCGCTGCACGCGCGCGAAGACGTCCTCGACCCGCTCCGAGTACATGCCCACGACCTCGGGCAGGCCGGCGGCGAGCACGGCCTCTGTGGTCGCGCTGGCGGACGAGCTGCGCAGCGCCGCGGGCGCGACCGCGGTGAGCGTCACGGCGCCGCCGATTCCCCGCAATAGATGCCGTCGATTGAACGAACGTCCTTCAGTGTCCATGTGAATAACTCCTTGCGAGGTCTGTTCACGATGCCTGTCGTCGGTGCCGCCGCGGGACGAGCGCACTCTCTCGTACCCGTCTGCTCCGGGGCCGGAGCGGCGCGGCCGCTGCACGGAGGAGCTCGAGCGCTCCGGGCGCGGCCGGGCTTGTGGTTCGTGTCCTCTGCAGAGCGGGGTCGCGTCGAGACCTCGCCGCCCGCGCGCCGCCGATGGGCGCACACGGTCGCCGGCAGCGCGCTGAGCTGCTCCGCTCGGACCTCCTCGGGAGGGCTCCCTCGGATTACCGGCGATCCGGGATCATCCTGTGGCGAAGGCCGCGCGCGACGCCGCTGGCAGCCCGACGCGCCTGGGCCGCCGCGCGCCGGCCGGGCGCGCGCGCGCCTCCGAGCGGCCCACGAGGCAGCGCCCCGTGCTCTCTCCCCTTGCCGTTGAAACGCGTCCTCCAACGCCGAGCGCCGGCATGTGACCCCGGCGATCAACCCATCCGGATACGGCGCACTGGACCCCCCTCCCGCGCGACACCGCGGGAGCGCCCGCGCTCCAAGTCGCCTGGAATGAACACCAGGCAACGCTGCAGTATTGCGTAGTCGTCCTTCGATATCAAGAGTCAGAATGTGCCAGTCGTTTCATTCAGGTCAGGCTGGGCTGACCGAAGCGGCTGACCGAAGTGCCGGCGCCGCAGAGGGCGCCTTGGTGATGTGGCGGCGCAGCGTCGCGCGGCGCTCATGGCGTTTGCCCTGTCTTCCGGAGCTGGCGTCTCTCGGGCGCGCGCGCGCCGCTGCTCTCGGGCGCGCGCGCGCCGCTGCTCTCGGGCGCGCGCGCGCCGCTGCTCTCGGGCGCGCGCGCGCCGCTGCTCTCGGGCGCGCGCGTGTGCTCACTCCGCGGGCAGGATGGTCAGGGTCACCCGAGCGCGCGCGTTCTGGTAGTACGTGATGAGCGCCTGGGAGAGCCGCTGCCCCACGTACCAGCGCTTCAGCGCGGGGGCGACGTCCTCGTACCGCTGCCCCTTGAACGGCGTGGCGCCCGAGCGCAGGACGAGCCTGAGCTCGAAGTCGCTGGGCTCGAGCATCGGCGTGACCATGCGGTCGAGGTACAGGCTCGCGCGCGCCTGGCGGCGCAGGAGTGCGTCGAGCTCATCGGAGCTGATCCCCTCCGCGGCCGCCGCGGCGAGGAGGCGCGCGCGGCCGCGCGCGCGCTGCTCCAGCGAGATCCGGGCCGCCTCGGCCCGCTGCGCCACCTCGGTGGACGTGGGCGCGGGCGAGATCGGAAGGCTGGCGAGCAGCGTCTCGGCGATGTGATGGTCGAGCGCGGCGCGGATGTGCCGATCGCGGTAGAGCCCCGGCTCGGCGTCGGGATCCGCGAGCGCCTCGACGCGCGCCTCGAAGGCGAGCTCGCGCTCGAAGATGAACTGCGGGCGGCGCACGCCGCCCGTCTCCGGCGCGTGCCAGCGCACCACGACGCGATCGAGCCGCACCGGAGCCGACGGCGCGCTCGGCGGCGCGCCCGGCGCCTCCTGGCCGCGCGCGACGCCGGGCTCGCCCGCGAGGAGCGCGGACGCGAGCAGCGCGGTCGGCGTGACGAGGAGCCCGGAGCGGCGCACGGCGCCAGGCTAACGCAACGGCGCCGCGCGTCCCAGGCGCAACCTCGGCGCGCGGCCCGGCTCGCGTCCCCGCCGGCGCGCGGCTATACCGGGGGCATGTACAGGCGCTTCGCGCTCGAGGGCGACGTGCACGCCGCGCTCGACCTCGTGCCGCTGGCCGCGCGGCGCAAGCTGGATCTCGCCGGGCTCAAGCTCTCGCTCGCGGGGTGGCAGGCGCTGTCGCGCGCCGAGCGGCTCGCGCTGTGCCACCTGCCGGCCGATACGGACGAGGACGTCGCGGTGTACGCCGAGGTGCTCCGCGGCTTCGCGGACCGCGCCGGCGTCGCCCTCGCCCCGCTCGCCGACGCGCCCGCGCGCGGCGACTGGGCCGCGGAGGTGGTGGGCGCGCGGCTGCGCGACCGGCTCGGCCCGGACGGCACGCCCGACGACGGCGCGCTCGGCCGGCTGACCGACGAGGAGCGGTACGCGCTCTTCAAGCTCGCCGATCCGAGGCGCGGGCCCGAGAAGCTGCGCGCGCTGCTCCACGAGCTCGGGCTGTCCCGGGGCGCCGGCGGCGAGGCGCCGCCCGGCTGAGCGACGCGCCACGCGCGCCTGCGCTCACCACTTCAGGAGCACCCTCGGCGGGTTCACCTCGGCGGTCACCCGCGGGACGTCGACCAGCACGTCCAGGTACGTGCTGCCCGGCTGGCTCAGATCCAGGTTCGCCGCCTTGGGCTCGACGCGCGCCATGATCGCCTCCGGCACGACGGCGTTCACGTCCTCGGGCGTGCCGGTGATCCTCACCTGCACGAACTCCGGCTGGGTCGCGAGGCGCGGCATGCCGACGACCTCGACCTTGCGATCGAAGGTCCGCGTGGCGAGCTCGCGCCCGATCTCGAGCGTCGCCATCACGCTGTCGGCGTCGTACTCCACGAGGCTCGGAGGCCGGTCGAGGGCCAGGTTCCGCTGGTAGGTGCCCTCCGTGAGCCCGTTGATGTCGAACGGCGCGGTGCGCGCGAGCTGGATCGTCTCGACGATGGACTTCGGGCCGCGGGCTTTGACCGACGGCGGCTCGATCGAGACCATCCCCTTCACGAGGAACCCCTGCGCGGCGTCCCCGGTGCGCGGCACCTGCACCGGGATCGACCGATCGACGACGTCGTCCCAGCGCAGATCGATCATCGGCGGGTAGATCTGCTCGACCGTGAGCCCCGCGGGGACGTGGAAACTCTCGGCGTTGAGCTCGATGCGCGTCTTCGTGCCGTCCCGGAGGTCGAGCTGCAGCGTGCCGAGGTCGTCGGCGCGGAGGTCGTCGAGCTGGGTCCGGGAGCCCCGCACCGTCACCGAGACGACGTCCGGGATCTGCGTCATGAGCTGCCGGTTGCGCGACTCGGGCGGGATGACCGAGACGACGCGGAGCGAGAACGTGCGCTGCGCGTTCTCCGCCCCGTGGATGAAGGCGTAGAGGCACAGCGCGAAGGCCAGCGAGAGGAGCTTGAGGCCGAGGTTGTCGAGCAGCGCCGAGCGGAGCGCCTCGCGGAGGGCGGCGAGCGTCATGGTTCATCCCGCGGGGGCGTCCCCTCCGCGCTCCCCTTGGTGACGGCCGCGCTCGCGGCCTGGCCGGTCGGCACGAACGTGCGCTGCGACGGGACCGGGGAATCGGTCGCGGCCGCGGCGGAGAGGTCGACCACGGCGTGCCGGCTGGACGACGGGCGGTCGCCGTCCTGCGCGGGCGTCGGCGAGGGCACGGGCGCGCGGAGGTCGGCGCTGGACGCCGCCGGGGCGCGCGCCTCGGCGCCCGAGCGCATCGGCGTGGACGTCGACATCCTCCCCACCGGCCGCGCCTCGGCGTCGCCCGGCCCCTTCATCATCGAGGGCGTCTTCGCGATCGGCGCCGCGGGCTTGCCCTCGATCGGCGCGGGCTTGGCGGCGGCGGGCTTGGCCGGCTCGTGGCCCGGCCCGCCCGCGCCCACCGGCGCGGCGCGCGCCGGCGAGGACGGCGTCGGCGTCGGCGCCGGGAGGCTCGCGCGGCCGGCGGAGGCCACCTTCTTCGCGAAGCGCCGCCGCCGCGACGTCCGCCCGAACAGGCCGAGCAGCGCGTGTCGGAGCGACTGGCCGTCGAGGTTCGAGACGATGTTGCCGCTGAAGCAGAAGCTGATCGTGCCGCGCTCCTCGCTGACCACGACGACCACGGCGTCGGTCTCCTCGGTGATCCCGAGCGCGGCGCGGTGCCGGGAGCCGAGGCTCGCGTCGAGGATCTTCGTCTCCGGCATCGGGAAGAAGATGCCGGCGCGCGCGATCTTGAGGTCGCGGATGAGCACCGCGCCGTCGTGAAGTTTGTTCACCGACTCGGGCACGAACAGGGACACGAGCAGCTCCCGGGTCACGACCGAGTCGATGTGGATCCCGTCGCTCTTCACGAACTCGAGCACGTTCGCGTCCTGCTCGAAGGCGATGATCGCGCCCATGCGGTGGCGGGCGAGCTCGGTCGCGGCCGCGACCACCTCGTCGATGACGCGCGACTGCTGCTCGCGCCCCCTCGTGAACCAGTTGCTGCCGCCGACGCGGATGAGGGCGCGGCGGATGTCGTTCTGGAAGACGACGACGACGATGAGGATGATCGACGAGAGCAGCCACGAGAGCAGGTTCAGGAGCGTGGTCAGGCCGAAGACCTTCGCCCCGAGGTAGATGAGGAAGACGATGCCGAGGCCGAGGCCCATCTGCATCGCGCGGGTGCCGCGCAGGACGAGCAGCGAGCGGTAGACGACGTAGGCGACGATGAAGATGTCGAGCAGGTCCCTCAGGATCTGCGTCGCCGGCCGGGCCGAGAAGAGGCGGTAGAACCCCTCAGTCATCGCCGCGCGCCCCCTGGGCGTGGGGAGCGCCGGCGCGCCGCGGCCGGCCGTCGATGAACGGCGGCGACGGTGGCGGCGCCGGGCCGGCGCGCTCGATCGCGCGCATCACGTCGAGCGCCTGCCGCACGGCGCCCACGTCGTGGACGCGCACCGCCGCGGCGCCGCGCGCGACGCACGCGAGCGCGGCCGCGATCGTGCCGCCGAGGCGCGCCTCGGGCGGCGCGAGCTCCGGCGCGGCGCCCGCGTGCTCGCCCCGCGCCGAGGCCTCGGCGGCCGCGGCGCGCGCGAGGAACGACTTGCGGCTCGGGCCGACGAGCACCGGGAAGCCGAGGGCGCAGAGCTCGTCGAGCCGGGCGCAGAGCTCGAGCGACTGCCGCGCGTTCTTCGCGAAGCCGAGGCCCGGATCGAGGACGAGCTCGCCCCGCGGCAGGCCCGCGGCGAGCGCCCGCTCGGCGGCGGCCAACCACTCGCGCGCCACGTCGGCGACGACGTCGCCGTAGGCGTCGTCCGGGTACGCGGAGAAGCCGGCCATCGCCGACATCGGGCCGCGGCTGTGCATGAGCACGAGCGACGCCCCGCGGCGCGCGCACAGCGCGCCGAGCTCGGCCGCGCTGTCGAGCGAGATGGTGTTGACCACCGCCGCGCCGTCGTCGAGCGCGCGCGCCGCGACGGCCGGCGAGGTCGTGTCGATGGAGACGACGGCGCCCCGACGCGCGGCGTCGCGCACGCTGCCGCCGATGCGCGCGATCTGCTCGTCGTCCGGCACCGGCTGCGCGCCCGGCCGCGTCGATTCCGAGCCGATGTCGATCATGTCCGCCCCTTCGGAGAGCATCGCATCGATCTGCGCGAGCGCCGCGCCTTCCTCCGCGAAGCGACCGCCGTCGGAGAACGAGTCCGGCGTGCGGTTCAGGACCCCCATGATCACCACGCTCCTGCGGCGTTCAAGCAGCATCCGCAGCGGGGACATTTCCTGTGGGTAGCAACTTTTGCGCCGAACGGCAATTGTCTGCTCGAGCCGATGTTTTCATGGAGCATCTGGAGCATCGCGGGCGGCGGGTGGCCCCTGGCGCGCCGCTGACTCGGCCCCGCATCTTTGCTAGGGTCCCGCCTACACATTGACACCGGCGGCCGCCAGCGGCCGTCCGGTGACCGCGGGGCGACGCGCGAGCGCGCCCCGTCAACCATGGCAAGGTCGCATCGAGCGGACGAGACCGAGCGGTTCCATGCTGCGCACGCGTATCCGAGCAGGTCCCCTCGCCGGCTTCGTCTTGAGCCTCCTCTTCGCGGCGCTCTTCGCCGTGCTCAACGTGGGCGAGCTCTTCATCCCGGCGCTCACGCCGGAGATCGGCAAGCCCGCGCCGGTCACGCTGCGCGTCCCCTACGGGCCGCGGATCGAGCGCGACACGCACGACGGCGGCTTCACGCTGTCGTACGAGCACGGGCGCGTGATCGTGCCGCGCGGCACGGTCCTCTCGGAGCACAACGAGGAGCATGACGCCGCGATGGCGTACGAGACGGTGCGCCGCCAGCGGCGGCCCGGCCTCGGCGCGCGGCTCGCGAGCACGTACGTCATCCACCTCATCGTCTGCCTGATGCTGACGGTCTACCTGCGGCGCTTCGGGCAGAACCGGGTGCGGCTGCTCCGCACGCAGGTGGGCATGTTCGTGCTGATGGCGGCCTCGCTCGTCGTCGCGAAGCTCCTCTTGCTCTTCACGGCGCTGCCCGAGTTCTGGATGCCCGTCGCGGCGCTCCCGCTCTGGGTGGCGATCGCGTTCGATCGCCGGACGGCCTTCCTCGTCGAGGTGGGCGTCGCGTTCATCGCCGCGTCGCTGCTCCGCTTCGATGTCGTCCTCTTGTCCGTGCTGCTCGTGCGGGGCATCGCCGCGACGATGTTCTTCTTCAAGCGCAAGAGCTCGCGGCAGCTGCTCATCGCGGGGAGCCTCGCGGGCCTCGCCGGCGCCGTCGGGTTCATCGCGCTCACCGTGCTGTTCGAGGGCCGGTTCGACCTCGGCGCCGATCTGCGGCGCTGGCTCGGGTCCAACGTGCTCGCCTGCGTCGGCGGGGGGCTGCTCGTCGGCATGCTCGGGCGGAGCCTCAGGGAGCCGGCCGAGCGCGCGATGGGCCAGGTGCCCCGCGAGAAGCTGCTCGACCTCACCGACCTGGAGCAGCCGCTGCTCAAGAAGATGGCGGCCGAGGCGCCGGGCAGCTGGGAGCACGCGCGCGCGATGGCGAACCTCGCCGAGGCGTCCGCCGCGGCGATCGGCGCCGACGCGCTGCTGACGCGCGTGGGCGCCTACTACCACGACCTCGGCAAGACGGTGCAGCCCAAGTACTTCATCGAGAACCTCGCGCCGGGCGAGCGATCGCCGCACGAGGATCTCGAGCCGGAGGTGAGCGCCGACGCGATCATGGCGCACGTCGTGATGGGCACGAAGATCCTGCGCGAGGGCAACATCCCCGAGCCCGTGGTCGAGTTCGCGTACACCCACCACGGCACGCAGGTCGTCGAGTACTTCTGGCACAAGTGCGTCGAGCAGGGGAACCCGAAGGACCTGACGCAGGAGCACTTCCGCTACCCCGGCATGAAGCCGCAGACGAAGGAGACCGCGATCCTGATGCTGGTCGACTCCATCGAGGCGGCGTCGCGGACCATCTGGCCCCCCGAGCACAAGAAGTTCGAGGAGATGATCCAGCGGGTGATGTTCTCGAAGCTCGCGTCCGGGCAGCTCGATCAGTCGGGCCTGACGATCGAGGATCTGCGCATCATGACGACCCGGATGGCGTCGACGCTGGTCAACATGTACCACGGGCGCATCAAGTACCCGTGGCAGCGCGAGAACGAGCGCGCCGGCCACACGCCCGCGCCGCCGACGGGCACGCCGCACCCGGCGCGACCGGCCACGCCCACGCCCGTGCCGCCGTCCGGCGTGGCGGCGCAGGACGGGAGCGCCGCGGCGCCGGCGTCCTCGCGCGCCGCGGCGCCGGCCTCCTCGCGCGCCGCCGCCCCGGCGCCCTCACCCGCGCGCGGCGCGGCCGCGGAGCCGACCGCGGGCAACGGCGAGGCGCCCCCGCCCGCCGAGGACGGCAAGACCGAGGAGCCGGCAGGGTCGCCGAAGAGGGCGCACTGAGCCGATCGGGCGCGCCGCGCGCCCGTGGCGAGGCGCAGGAGCCTGCGCCCTGAACGAGGAAGGTCCGATGCCCCCGACGATCGAGCAGAGCTTCATGAAGGCCCTCTTCCACGGCATCATCGCCGAGGACATCATCTTCCCGTACCCGGAGATGCCCGCCGAGGACCGGGAGACGACGTCGATGATCCTGGAGAGCGTGCGGCGCTTCTTCTCGGCGAACGTCGACAGCGAGAAGATCGACCGCGAGCACGCGATCGACCCCCGGATCATCGACGAGATGAAGGGGCTCGGCCTGATGGGGCTGCAGATCCCGGCCGACCACGGCGGCAGCAACCTCAGCAACATGGCGTACGCGCGCGTGATGCAGGAGGTCGGCGGGCTCGACGCGTCGATCGCGGTCACGCTCGGCGCGCACCAGTCGATCGGCCTGAAGGCGATCATGCTCTTCGGGACGGAGGAGCAGAAGCAGCGGTATCTCCCGAAGCTCGCCTCGGGCGAGTGGATGGCGGCCTTCGCGCTGACGGAGCCGGGCGCGGGCTCCGACGCCGCGGCGATGAGGACGCGCGCCGAGGCGTCGGCCGATGGCTCGCACTACACGCTGAACGGGTCGAAGATCTGGATCACGAACGGCGGCTTCGCCGACGTGTTCACGGTGTTCGCCCGGACCTCGGCGCTCGAGGAGGGGAGGAAGCCGAAGCTCACGGCGTTCATCGTGGAGCGGGGCATGGGCGTGAAGAGCGGCCCGAACGAGCACAAGCTCGGGATCCGGGGCTCGTCGACGACGGAGCTCTTCTTCGACGACGTGCGGGTGCCGCGCGAGAACGTGCTCGGCGAGGTGGGCAAGGGCTTCAAGGTCGCCGTCGAGGTGCTCAACAACGGGCGCCTCGGCCTGTCGGCGGGGTGCCTGGGCGCGTGCAACACGCTCCTCCGGATGGCGCTCGAGCGCGTGCAGGAGCGGCGCGCGTTCGGCCGGAGCATCGGGGATTTCGGGCTCATCAAGGACAAGATCGCGACGATGCTCGCGCAGACGTACGCGCTCGAGTCCATCACGTACCTGACGGCGAGCCTCGTCGACGCCAAGGTCCCCGACTTCTCGCTCGAGAGCGCGATCTGCAAGGTCATGGGGAGCGAGACGCTCTGGTTCGTGGTCAACGAGACGCTCCAGATCGCGGCCGGCATCGGGTACATGCAGGACTACCCCTACGAGCGGCACCTGCGCGACGCGCGGATCAACATGATCTTCGAGGGGACGAACGAGATCCTCCGCTGCTTCATCGCGCTCTCCGGGATGAGCGGCCCGGGCAAGGCGCTCGCGGACGTGGCCAAGGCGATGCGCGAGCCGATCAAGGGCTTCGGGTTGCTCAGCGACTTCGCGATCCGCAAGGCGCGGACGGTGCTCGGGCGCGAGCGGATGGCGAGGGCGCACCCGCTGCTCAGCCGGGAGGCGGTGATCTTCGAGGAGTTCACCGCCGAGCTCGCCACCCACAGCGAGGACATGCTCCGGAAGCACGGGCGGGAGATCGCCGAGATGCAGTATGTGCAGCGGCGCATCGCCGAGATGGCCATCGACCTCTACTGCATGGCCGCCTGCATCGCGCGCACGACGCGCGCCATCGAGCGGCGCGGCGAGGAGGGGGCGCGGCGGGAGATCGACCTCACGACCGTGTTCACCGGCATGGCGCAGAAGCGGCTCCGGCAGCACGTGTCGGATTTCCAGAAGAACGACGACGAGCTGCGCAAGGCGATCGCGGTGCGCGCCTATGCGGATCGCGCCTACCCGTTCGACATCCTGTAATCCCAGCCCGCCTCACCTCCGCGGAGTCCCAGCTCGCCTCACCTCCGCGGACATCGCGCGCCATGTGGCTCATCACATGACGCACATCGCCTGACGATCACCGCTCCTCCTTGATTACCACCTTCGCCGCGGCGCACCCGCGTTGTATGCGCGGCGTGCGCGGAGCGAGCGCCGTGTGTGCGGCGAGAACCCGCACGTTTCGATAAGTTTTCCGCGCGCGGTAGGGACGGATTGCGGTATACACTATCTGGGAGTAGCATTGACGTCGGCCCTTCGACAGGAATCAGGTGATCACTTGTCCCAGTCCCGAGCATTGGGTGGCAGGTGCGGAGCCATGACGGAGACTGCTGAAGGTCGAACCGTCATGGACAAGTATCGCCTCGAGCGCCGGCTCGGCGGCGGCGGGATGGGCGATCTGTGGCTGGGCTTCGACGTCAAGCTCAGGCGGCGGGTGGTCATCAAGTTCATCCGGAGCTTCGCGGCGAGCGACCCTGCGCTGCTCGCGCGCTTCGAGCGCGAGGCCCGCGCGTCCGCCCGCGTCCGGAGCCCGTACGTCATCGAGACGTACGATTACGGGATCGATCGCGGCGCGGCCTTCATCGTGATGGAGTACCTCGAGGGCGAGGACCTGAATCGGCGCCTCGATCGCGAGCAGAAGCTCCCCCTCGGGCAGGCGACGGTCATGTTCACGCAGCTCGGCAAGGCCCTCGACGCGGTCCACGCCGCGGGGGTGGTCCACCGGGATCTGAAGCCGGGGAACGTCTTCCTCGCGTCCTCGGGCGGTGACGAGCTGGTGAAGGTGCTCGATTTCGGCGTCGCGAAGTCGTCCTGCTCGCGCGACAGGATCACGAAGACGGGCATGGTCCTCGGGACGCCGCGGTACATGAGCCCGGAGCAGGCCCTGGCGCCCAAGCAGGTCGATTACCGGACCGATCTCTGGTCGATGGCGGTGATCCTTTACCGCGCGATCACCGGCCAGTGCCCCTTCGCTGGCGCCAACGTCATCGAGCTGGTGAGGCACATCTGCCAGACCACGTTCCCGAAGGCGTCCGCGGTGGCGCCGGAGCTCCCGCCCGGGATCGACGCGTTCTTCACGAGGGCGTTCGAGTTCGATCCCGCGGCGCGGTTCCAGTCGGGCAGAGAGATGATGGAGGCGTTCGCCGCGCTGGTGCAGGCGCAGGCGCCGACCTCCACGCCGATGCCGCTCTCGCTGCGCGATCCGTACGGCGCGCCGCACTCCGAGAGGAGCGGCGTCGTGAGGGTGAGCGCGCCCGCGGCCCCGCCCCGCTACGCGATGGATCAGACGACGATGGCCGCCATGCTGGCGGCGCCGGCGAACGATCTCGGCGGCCCGGCCGGGCACGCCCCCGCGCCGGAGCCGGCCGAGGGCGACCGCACGAGCGAGATCGCGCTGGACAGCCGCGTCCTTCCGCCGGTCCGGGTCCCCTGGCTGGTCGCCCTCGCGCTGCTCCTCGCGGCCGTCTTCGTCGTCTGCCACAGCATGGTCCAGGGCACGTTCTGGTCGCCGGGCACGCAGGGGACCGCGGAGCGCGCGGCGCCGCTGGACACGTGAACGGGCGCGGCCCCGCGCGGCGCCTCGGCGATCACCGCGCCTCGGGCTTGGGCGCCTCGGCGATGCGGGGCAGCCACCTGAGCCTGGGCGCGCCCTCGTCGATCCAGCGGTCGCGCACACGGCGCGCGAGATCGGCGTGGTGGCTCGACTTCACGGCCAGGGCGGACACAAGGCACGTCCCTGGCCACGACTCGTAGGCCGCGATCGCGCCCACGTAATCGTCGCTCGCGAACACCGACTCGACGCTGCCGTCGACGACCTTGAACACGAGCGGCCGCACCTCGCCGTCGATCTCCTGCGTCGTCCGGATGATCTGCGCCTCTCCGATGCGCACGCCGTAACCGTCCGCGAGCGGCGCGTTCTTCGCCCAGAACTCGTCGAGGCAGCTGTCCGGATCGCTCGGCCCCGAGGTGGTCGTGTAGAGGACCGTCAGGGCGGCGTAATACTCCTTGCCGTACCGGTAGCTCGCGCGCGTCGGGTGCCGCCAGATCCGCATCCTCCGCCACTTCTTCTGGTCGGCGAGCGGCACCGCGAGGGTCTTGTAATGGTCCGACATCTGGCCCCACGGCTCGCTGAGCAGCCGCTCGAGCGCGGCCCGCTCCGGGTCGGCCGCGTCGCCTCCCGGGTTCTCCCGGGTGACGGAGGCCGGCGTCGGGGGGAGCCCCGGCGGCCGGGCCGGGGGGCTGCTGCTCGTGCAGGCGAGCCCTGCGGCGAGCGAGGCGAGGAGCGGGATCGCCGGCGCGGTCCCCCGGCGAATGGCAGAGAGCGCTGTCGGTGTGGGGCGGGGCATGGGCAACACGAGCGGTGGCGGGCGGGTCTCGTCGGCGGCAGCCCCGCGGGGGGATCCCGCGGCGCCGCTACAATCGGACCTCGCGCATCGCAATTTTATTCTTGTCGAAGACGCCCAGACCGAGCTCGCCCGCGATGCGGATGTACGACGGCTCCCGGCTCGCCTCCTTCAGCGTGGGCAGCCCGTTCTCCTTGCGCCACCCCTCGACCACGCCCCAGCCGATCACATCCATGGCGACCGGGTCGGTCGTGGCATAGACCGACTCGTGCAGGACACGCCGCTTCGGGTTCTTGTCGAGCGGGCCCTGGTCGTAGATGAGCTTGAAGCCGTCCGTGATGTGGAGGCGGACGCGGCTCTTCACGACGTCCTGCGCGTAGAGCTCGGCGATCTGCGGGCTCGCGGTGTGCTCGTGAAACGAGTGCGGGTTGATGGTCGTGCCGTGGGTGATGTTCTTGAGGCAGCCGGTGTAGCCGCAGATCGAGTGATCCTTGATCAGCGACACGTTGATCACCGCGGTCGCCTCGGTGAAGGGGCGGACGAACTTGGTGGGGATGCCGCAGACCGAGATGCTCGGCATCACCGCGTCCTTGTTCTCGTGCACGGCGGCGCGGATCCCGGCCGGGAAATCGGCGGCGGGCTTCGCGGTGCGGTCGGCGCAGCGGGTGCCGGCGAGGAAGGACGGGTACTGCTCGAAGATCATGATGTTCTCGGCGGGGACGCCGGCCGCGACCACGCCGCGCACGATCTCGAGGACGAGCTCCTTGTTGGTGGCCATGGTCGCGCCCTTCTGGCCGGCGATGCCGTTCGCCTTGATGGCCACGCGGTCGTCCTTGTGGACGAACCGCCCGAAGGCCGCGCCGAGATCGCCCTTGCCCGTGAGCTCCGCCATGGCCCGCTCGAGCATCCCCTTCGCCGCGGACGCGTCGGGCCAGAGGCCGTTCGGCTGCATCGAGTTCGACTTTGTGACCTTCACGACCTTTCCGGGGATGGACAGCGGCGTGAAGCCCGCGGGCGGCGTGGCGGCGAGGCTCGGGATCGCGTCGGCGAACGCGGCGTGGGGGCCGAGGAACGCGGCGCCGGCGGCGCCGGCGGCGAGCCCGCCCAGGAAGGCTCGGCGCGAGCGACCCGCGGGGCCGGGATCATCGAAGCGAGGGGGATCGTAGGGCATAAGACCTCGTGGTGAGCTCCTTGAGGGCGGAGGGAACGCCGCCGGGTCGCCGGGCGCCCGGAGCACGGATGGTAGCCGAGCTTCTGGCTCGAGACACGGCGACCTCTCGTCGAGCGGTCCCCCCCGGCGCCCCCGGGCCGGGCGGGCCGCCGGCGCCCGAGCAGTCCGCCGGCGCCCGAGCAGGCCGTCGATTCCGCCATGGCGGCGCCGCCTCCGGGGGCGCCGAGAGCCGGCGAATCAACGGCATTTTCCGGGCGATCCGCGCCGGCATACCGCTCGCTTGAGCGGCAGCGCCGAGGGGACGAGCGCCGGCGCGCGGGTGCGCTGCGGGCGGCGTCCTTCGCGCGAGGAGGAGGCGCGGCACGATGCAAGCGACATCGAAGCAGGAAGGTTCGTCAGACGAGCGGACTCATGAAACACACACGGCGGACGCGCGGCGTCCATGGCGGCAGCGGGCGCTCGCGGCGCTGCGGGAGTCGGCCTGGACCGCGCTCGGCGGCAAGGTCGCCGCGTACGTCGCAGGGTTCTTCGCGCTGGCGCTGGTGGGCTCGGGCCACGCGCTGAGCCTGCTCCCGGAGCGCCGGGGCGAAGCGGCCGCCGGGCTGGCGATGGTCGCCGGCAGCCCGCCGCCGCACGCCGCCGCGGATCCGGCGCCGCCGCCCACGGCCGGGCCACAGGAGGCCGAAGGCGCGGGTGCCACCCAAGGCGTAGGGGCCGCCCAAGGCGCGGAGGCCGCAGCGGCGGGGCCGCCGTCGCCCGCGGGCGGGGGCGACGCGGGCGCCCCGGCGAGCGGCGGCGTGACCGCGGACGGCAAGGTGGTGCTGAACCTCGCGACGGAGGCCGATCTGATGCGCCTACCCGGCGTGGGCCCGGCCAAGGCGGCGGCGATCCTGGCGCTCCGCGCCAAGATCAAGCGCTTCCGGAAGGTCGAGGACCTGCTCCGGGTCAAGGGGTTCGGCCGGCGATCGCTGAAGCGGCTGAGGCCGCTCGTGCTGGTCGATCCGCCGTGATGGCGCGCCCCGAGGCGCGTTGACGAGGCGCGTTGGAGGCGCGTTGACGAGAGGCGGTGCGCGCCGGAGCCCGGCGAAGCGGCGCTGCGGGCGGGAGCCCCGTGTCGATGATCGCGGGCTCGCGGCGCTCCTGCGCGGCGCTTTGCAGCGGCGCTGTCACCCGCGCGAGGGGCCATGTGCCGGGACAGCTCGTATCCGCCTCGTGGGGTGATCCGACGGCGCAGAGGGGCGCTTGACGGGCCGCGCAGAATGAATATTCGGAGTGGCGCGGGGGCGCGCTCGAGGAATACGCACGATGCTCTTCAGGAACACGGCCCTTGTTGCGCCCAGCAGCGATGACGCCCGCGACACGCTGCAGATCCTGTGGCCCACCGCGGCCGAGCCCGCCACGTTCGCGCCGCCCGTCGAGGTGACGGAGGACGAGCGCTCGATCACGATCCTGTTCGATCTGGCCGGACATGCGCCGGAGGCGATCGAGGTCGAGATGCGGAGCGGGACGGTGTTCGTCCTGGGGGGCCGGGCGCCCGCCGCCTCATCGCGGCTCCTGCGCGTGTTCGCGCTGGGCGCCAGGATCGACCCGTCGGCGGTCGAGGCGGAGGCGACGCCCGGGCGGCTCTCCGTCCGCATCGGGAAGGTCCCGCCCGGCTCGCGGGCGATCGTCCTCGTGAAGAAGTAGCCGACGCGGCCCGCGCCGGGCCTGCGGACTGCGCGCTCCGGCTCAGCGCAGCGCGCCACTGTAAAAGAGCTCGCCGAGGCCGATGGAGAACACAAAGCAGCCGTAAAGCGCGTGCTCGAGGCAGGACAGCGGCAGCGAGCGAGTCGTCGGAAGCTCGCGGGTGAGCGCGCCCGCCGGAGCCCCTTGCCCTCCGAGGGCGCTCGGGCACACTGCGCCGCGATGCACGTCCACTTCGTCGCCGTCGCGGGCACCGGCATGGGTGCGCTGGCGGGGCTCTTCAAGGCCGCGGGGCACGAGGTCTCCGGCTCCGACGTCTCCTTCTACCCGCCCATGGGACCGGCCCTCGAGCGGTGGGGCATCCGCCTCATGACCGGGTTCGATCCCGCGCACCTCGACCCGCGGCCCGACCTCGTCGTGATCGGCAACGTCTGTCGGCCGACGAACCCCGAGGCGCGCGCCGCCATCGACGGCGGCATGCGGGTGACCACGATGGCGCACGCGCTCGCCGATCACATGCTCGCCGGCCGCTCGCCGCTCGTCGTGGCCGGCACGCACGGCAAGACGACGACGAGCTCGATGTGCGCGTGGCTCCTGCACGAGGCCGGCAGGGACCCCGGCTTCCTCATCGGCGGCCTGCCGAAGAACTTCGACGCGAGCTTCCGGCTGCCGCAGCACGCCCCCTCGGCCGGCGAGCGCGGCGGCGGCCGCCGCGGGCTGCCGCTGCTCCAGGCGGACCCGCCCGAGGCGGGCGGCGCGCGACGCCGGACGCCGTTCGTCGTCGAGGGCGACGAGTACGACACCGCCTTCTTCGAGAAGACGCCGAAGTTCTGGCACTACCAGCCCGAGGTCGGCGTCGTGACCTCGATCGAGCACGACCACATCGACATCTACCCCGACGCGGACGCCTACGAGGCCGCGTTCCGCGGGTTCGTCGAGCGGATCCCGGAGACGGGGCTCGTCGTCGCGGCCGCGCACGATCCGCGGGTCGTCGACGTGGTGTCGCGGTCGGCGCGCGCGGAGGTCGCCTGGTTCGCGCTCGAGGGCGACGACACCCACGGCATGCCGCCGCACTGGCTCGCGGCGCCCGCGGAGGCGAGCGACAGCGGCCAGTCGTTCGACCTCTACGCGGGCGGCGTGATGGCCGGGCGCTTCGCCCTGCAGATGCCGGGGCACCACAACGTGCGCAACGCGGCCGCCGCGATCGCGGCCGCGGCGCAGGGCTTCGGCGTGCCGCTCTCGACCGCCACCGCGGCGCTCGCCCGCTTCGAGGGCGTGCGCCGCCGGCAGGACCTCCTGTTCGAGGCGCGCGGCGTGCGCGTCTACGACGACTTCGCCCACCACCCGACGGCCGTGGACGAGACGCTGCGGGCGCTCCGGTCCCGGCACCCGGACGGCGCGCTGTGGGCCGTGTTCGAGCCGCGCAGCGCGACCGCGTGCCGCGCCCTCCACCAGGAGCCGTACGCGCGCGCCTTCGGCGCGGCGGATCGCGTCGTGCTCGCGCCGCTCGGGCGGCCGGACATCGCCGCGGGCGAGCGGCTCGATCTCGACCGGCTGGTGCGCGACCTGGAGCGGGCGGACAAACGCGCGGAGGCGGCCGCGTCGGTGGACGTGATCGTCGCGACGCTCGCGCGCGAGGCGAAGGAGGGCGACACGATCGCGCTCCTGTCCAACGGGGCGTTCGGCGGCATCTACGAGAAGCTCCGCGACGCGCTCTCGACGAGGCCGCGATGAGCAGCCGCGGTCCGGCCGACCTCGCCGAGCTCTCCGGGATCGCGATCGCCGTGGCCGAGGAAGCGGCGGCGCTCGTGCTGGCCGGCTTCCGCGCGCGCCCGCGCGTGGAGGAGAAGGCGCCGCACGATCTCGTGACCGAGTTCGACCGCGCGAGCGAGGAGCTCCTCATCGCGCGGCTCGGCGAGCTCACGCCGGGCGTCCCCGTGGTCGGCGAGGAGGAGAGCGCGTCGCGGCCGACGTCCGCCCGCGAGGGGCTCGTCTGGTGCGTCGATCCGCTCGACGGCACCACGAACTTCGTCCACGGCCACCCGTTCTGGTGCGTGTCCGTCGGCCTGATGGAGGACGACACGCCCGTCGCCGGCGCCGTCGTCGCGCCCGCGCTCGGCCTGCGCTGGACCGGCCAGCGGCCGCGCGATGCGGCGCCGCCGGGGGCCGCCGGCGAGGCGCGCCGCAACGGCGAGCGCTGCGCGGTCAGCGCCACGACCTCGCTGCACCACGCGATGATCGCGACCGGCTTCCCGCCGGTGCGCGATCGGGCCCCGGACAACAACTTCGACGCGTTCATCACCGTCAAGCGCAAGGCGCAAGCCGTGCGGCGGTGCGGCAGCGCGGCGATCGACCTCTGCATGGTCGCCGACGGGACCTACGACGCCTACTGGGAGCGCCGGCTGCACGTCTGGGACGTCGCCGCCGGCAGCGCGATCGTGCGCGGCGCGGGCGGCGTGATCACCGCGCTCGAGGGGGGTCCACCGGACTACCACATAGGCCACATCGTGGCGTCGAACGGGCTCATCCACGCCTCCATCGTCGCGCTCTTCTCCGACCGAGCTTGATCGCCCGCGAGGTGGGCGCGCAACGGTGCGTGGGCGGTGCGTGGGCGGTGCGTGGGCGATGCGTGGGCGATGCGTGGGCGATGCGTGGACAGGCGCGTGGGCGGTGCGTGGACGGCGCGCAACGGCGCGCGGCGGCCACGCTGGCGCTGCCGGTCGCCCGGCGGCGTACCTGGACGGAGCGGCGGCGCCTCGCCGCCGCGCGAGCGCCCGCGAACTCGACGAGGAGCGGTTGACTGAGCCGCCGAGAGAACTATCCTTTGGTCGTTCCCTCTGCCGACTTTGTGAGGCGCTGGACGATTGAATCCCGAGTAAGCGAGAACCAGGGGGCCAACAACGATACCGTGGTGAGCTAGGCCCGGAACCATTCACCGGGAAGCCTGAAGCGGTACTTAGGCTCCCACCTAGCAGCTATGCTAGGGGTTCAAGTCCTTCGGCCCACGTCCTCGGCGGTACGGAACATCTCTCCTCTGCGGGCCGTTCATGCGGCCCGCAGTTCTTTTGTGCGCTCTGTCAACGATGCGCACGACGCCGCACCGCGGCGCCCGCGGATTGACGCGGGCGACATGCGGGCGTGCGGGGCGGCGCGGGGCGACGCGCCCGCGCGGCCGGTACCCCGCAGGCCGCGCCGACGCCCCGGCTTTTATTTCCGTTCTCATTCCCCTTCCGGTAGCTTCGGGCCTGCGATGGATACGAGATCCCCTCGGTCTGCAGGAGCGCAGCACGATGAGCAACGGCCGGACGCCGGCGCGACGCGGGTTGGTCCGTCAAGCTACCGCGCGGGCCGCTCGCGCGTGATCCGGCGGCTGGCCCTGACGCTCGCGATCGTCGCGGCGCCCGGGGTCGCCCTCGCCGCGGTGGCGGTCAAGGGCAAGGTCACCGGCGTGCCCAAGCTCCTGAACCCCGTCTGGAACGAGGCGAAGGACCCGAAGGCGAACCGGTACACGTTCCGCGAGCCGTCGCCGACCGTGCGCGCCGACGTCCGCGCGCTCGTCGGCTACGCCCCGAAGGAGGTGTGCGTCGCCGCGCTCGGCGAGAAAGGGGCGCCGCTCAAGACCCCGCTCCGCGTCGTCGTGGCGGGCGGCCGCACCTCGCCCGTGACGCTCGTCGTGGCCGAGGGCCAGCAGATCCAGTTCGAGAACCAGGATCCCTTCCCGCACAAGCTCTACGACACCGGCAACAAGGGGCTCCAGCCGGTCGAGACCGCCGCGGCCAAGACCCGCGCCTGGACGCCGCCGGGGCCGGGCAAATACGAGATCCGCGACCAGCTCGCCCCGAGCATCCGGTCGTGGATCGTCGTCGAGCCGAGGACCGTCGCCGTCGGCTACCCCGACCGGCAGGGCAACTTCACGCTCGAGGTCGAGGCCGGCAAGTACACGCTGCAGGGCTACTTCAACGGCGAGCCGGTCGGGAAGCCGCTCGAGGCGGTCGTGAAGGGGCCCGACGAGCAGTTCATCAAGGAGCCGGTCGTCGTGGGCGAGGCCGGCGGCCCGAGCCCGGAGGCTGGGAAGTAGGCCATGCTGCTCTCTCGCTTCTGGTACGGGGTGCTCGCGCTCGCGCTCGGCGCCGCGGTCTTCATCCTCTTCGTCGCCGCGCAGCTCTACAACCGCTCGAGCCACCGCGCGATGAGCGAGTCGCTCAGCGCCGACTCCAGCGCCGTCGAGTGGTACCTCAACGACGACGCGCGGAAGCGCTCCAGCGCGCTCATCCGCGTGGCGCTGAACCCGGCCCTGCGCGGGGCGCTCGCCAAGTCGTCGAACGAGGCCAAGCCGGGCGCGGAGCTGCGCGAGAAGGCGCGCGCCGCGCTGCGCAGCGCGACCGACGAGGTGCCGCCGGAGCTCAAGTTCGATCACGTGTGGGCCGTCGACGCGGCCGGCCGGGTGATCGCGTCGGTGGGCTTCGAGCACCGCGAGGACTGGGAGCTCGGCGGCTACCCGCTCGTCGCCGACGCGCTCCACGGCTGGATCCGCGACGACGCGTGGGTGTGGAAGGGCCGCATCCTGCGCGTCGTGGCGCGCCCCGTGGAGCAGGACGTCAACGGCGAGCCGGTCGGCGCCGTGATCGGCGCGAAGATCATCGACGACGGCTTCGCCCGCGCGGTCACGAAGCGCACCGGCGCCGCCGTCGGCTTCTACGCCGAGGGGTCGCGCGTCGCGTCCGGCGCGCCCGAGGGGTTCGACAAGGCGAACCTCGACCAGATCACGCAGGACCTGAAGCAGCTCGAGGACAACAAGGACTACGTCGAGAAGGGGCGGTCCGAGGTCCGCGTCATCGGCGAGCACCTCGGCGTGGTCTACGCGCGGCTGCCGGGCGAGGCGTGGGAGCTCGGCGCCGGCTACGCGGTCGGCCGCCTCGCGGACTCGGTCGACTCGCCGTTCAAGTTCCTCGACAAGGCGAGCAACGAGGACAAGAGCGGCGTGCCCACCGCGCTCATCCTGCTGCTCGCGGTCCTCGTCCCGGCCGCGGTCGGGCTCGGGCTCTCCGTGCTCGAGCACACGCGGCCGCTCCACGTCTTCCGGACCGAGGCGGCGCGCTTCGCCAAGGGCGAGGTCGACGTGCTGGCGCCGAGCCGGTTCCGCGGCGCCTACCGGAAGATCGCGGCCGACATCAACGACGGCGTCGAGAAGGTGGCCGTGAAGGGAGGGGCGCCCCGGAAGGCCGCCGACCTCGAGCAGGTGCTCGGCCCGATCCCGGCGCAGCCGGCGATGAGCGCGTTCTCGGTCCCGCTCGGCCCCCCCGGCGAGCCGCGCCCCGACTCGCGCCCGTCCTACCCGAAGCCCGTGCTGAGCCCGCGCAGCCCGACCCGGCGCCCGGGGTCCCACCCGCTCAGCGGTCCGCCCCCGGCGCGCGACTCCGTGGAGCCCGTCGAGGCGATCGAGGAGGTCTCGGACGCGGCGATCGCGATCTCCGCCAGCGGCCCCACGGGCGCTCCGGGGCGCCCGCCGCCGCGGCGCCCGCCGCCGCCGCCGCCGCCGAAGGCGCCGTCCGGCTCGAGCCCCTCCCTCGAGGCGCCGGCCGCCGCCGCAGCGGCCGCCGCGGCGCCCGCGCCCGACCCCGCCGCTGCGCCGGCCGCGCCGCAGGACGGCGCGCCGGACGCCGACGAGCTCACGGAGTGGAACGCCGTCTACGAGGAGTTCCTGTCGGTCAAGCAGCAGTGCGGCGAGCCCACGAACGCCCTCACCTTCGAGAAGTTCAAGGGGACCTTGCAGCGCAACAAGGACGCGCTCGTGGCTCGCCACAACTGCTCGCGGGTGCGCTTCACGGTCTATGTGAAGGACGGCAAGGCGGCGCTCAAGGCGTCGCCGGTGAAGTGAGCCGCCGGCACCGCCGCGGCCGCCGGCACCGCCGCGCGGCGGCGGCGGCGGCGAGATGAGCCGACGGGGATCTGCCGGCGCCGCGGGCGTCGCGCTGGCCGCGCTCGCGATCGCCGGGGCCGCGCGCGCGTCGTCGGGGCTCGACTCGCCCGAGATCGGCGTGCTCCAGCTCGGCCGCGGGGGCGCGTGGGTCGCGCGATCGGACGATCCGCTCGCGGCCTACTTCAACCCGGCCGGGCTCGCGGCGCAGCGGAGCAGCGCGCACGCGGGCGTCCACTTCATGCAGCTCGGGCAGTGCTTCACGCGCCTCGGCCCCGACGGCAGGCCTGTCCCGCCGAGCCTCACGGCGCCGATCCCGGCGCCCGGCAGCGAGGGCGGGCCCGATCCGGAGGTGTGCGCCGACGGCGGCGTCTTCCCGAACCCGCAGCTCGCCGCCGCGTTCCGCGTGAGCGACACGGTCGTCCTCGGGTTCGCGGCGCTCGGGCCGCACGGCGTCGGCGGGCGGGCGTGGCCCGAGTCGCTCCCGTACACGCACCCCACGTTCGGCGACCTGACGCAGCCCTCGCCGCAGCGCTACCTGCTCACGTCGCTCGACGCGCTGATCCTGCTGCCGACGCTCTCGGCCGGCGTCGCGCTCGCGGAGGGGCTCTCGGTGGGCGCCGGCTTCATCTGGGGCGCGGCGGCGATCGAGGTCGTCAACTTCAGCGAGGCGACCGTGTCGAAGGGGGGCGACGACTTCAACACGCACAACGACCTGCGCACGCGCGTGAAGGCGGCCGATCTCTTCATCCCGGGCTTCGTCCTCGGCGCGCGCTGGGCGGCGACGGACCACCTCGACGTGGGCGCGTGGTTCAAGTGGCAGGACGCCGTGCGCGCGAGGACCGATCTCACGATCGAGTCCCGCTACTGGACGACGGCCGGGGTCAAGAACGAGGACCCGTGCCGGGGCGAGCCGCCAGGCTGCAACGTCACCGACGAGGAGGGAGCGGGCGATCTGAGGCTCCCGATCCCGATGGAGGCGAAGCTCGGTCTCCGGTACCACAAGCCGCGCGGCGCCCCGCGCGCCGGGCGGGCCGCCGCCGCGCCCGGCGTCCGCGATCCGATGGCCGACGATCTCTTCGACGTGGAGCTCGACTTCACCTGGGCCAACAACAGCGCGGTCGACGCGATCGAGGTCCGGTTCCGCGAGGGGATCCCGGTGCAGGGCACCGTCGTGGGCTTCGTGCCCGTGAACGCCGACATCCCGCACCGCTGGAGGGACGTGATGGGCGTCCGGCTCGGCGGCGAGCTCGTCGTGCTCCGCAACCTCCTCGCGGTGCGGGCGGGTGGCTTCTTCGAGAACAAGGGGCAGGACGACGCCGATCTGAACCTCGACTTCCACCTCGGCTACCGGATCGGCGTCGGCGGCGGCGTGACCGCGCGCGTCGGCCCGCTCGATGTTTCTGCGGCGTTTCAGCACACGTGGTTCGGTGCGCTGGACAACGGGGGAAAGGGCAACCTCAAGGCCGTCGCCGGCGACGCGACGAGCGGCTACCGCAGCCTCCAGAGCGTCAACGGCGGCCGCTTCGAGAGCAGCCTGGACGAGTTCGGTCTGAGCGGAACGATACGCTTCTGAGCGCGCGGCCGCTCGGCGGGCCGGCCGCGCGAGGCGGCAGCGGGCTGCGCGCGCCCCGCGGCGCTGCCGCCGCGCAGCCCGCAGCCCGCAGCCCACGCGCCCCGCGACGCTTCCGCCGCGCGCCCGCGCGCCCCGCAGCGGGCCCTCGCGTCGGGCGTCGGGGCGGTCGACGCGGCAGGCGGTCGCGCCTATAAGATGCGTCCATCATGAGCGAAGCGAACGTCCGCAACCTGATCATCATCGGCTCCGGCCCTGCGGGGCTCACCGCCGCCATCTACGCGGCGCGCGCCAACCTGAAGCCGCTCCTCATCGAGGGCTTCAGCGCCGGCGGCCTGATCCCGGGGGGCCAGCTCATGTTCACCACGGACGTCGAGAACTACCCCGGCTTCCCCGAGAAGATCACCGGCCAGGAGCTGATGCAGCGCTTTCGCGACCAGGCCGCGCATCAGGGCACGGAGATCGTGACGGCGGACGTGACGAAGGTCGAGCTGACGGAGCGCCCGTTCAAGGTGTGGGTGGAGGACACGCTCTACCTCGCGAAGACGGTGGTGGTCGCGACGGGCGCGCGCGCCAACTACCTCGGCCTCGACAGCGAGGAGAAGCTCAAGAACAAGGGGGTCAGCGCCTGCGCGGTCTGCGACGGGGCGCTCTACCGCGGCCAGGACGTCGTGGTCATCGGCGGCGGCGACACGGCGATGGAGGAGGCGTCGTACCTCTCCGGGCTCTGCAGCAGCGTCACGCTGGTGCACCGCCGCGACGAGTTCCGGGCGTCGAAGGCGATGATCCAGCGCGTGCTCGAGAACCCGAAGATCAAGATCCTCTACAGCCACGTCGTGGAGGAGGTGCTCGACGTGAAGGCCGACATGGTGACGGGCGTCCGCGTGAAGAGCCTCAAGACGGGCGACAGCCACGTCGTGCCGGCGGCGGCGATGTTCGTCGCGATCGGGCACACGCCGATGACGGAGCTCTTCACCGGGCAGCTCGAGACCCACCCGAACGGCTACCTGAAGACGGTGCCGGGCTCGACGCGCACGAACATCCCCGGCGTCTTCGCGGCGGGCGACGTGCAGGACTGGAACTACCGCCAGGCCGTGACCGCCGCGGGCACGGGCTGCATGGCCGCGCTCGACGCGGAGCGCTGGCTCGCGCAGCAGGGCGGCCACTGAGGGGCGGCGGGCGACGATGGAAGCGCTGCGCGAAGAGCTCGCCGATCTGACGGCCTCGGTCCGCGCGTTCCTCGAGTGGCACGCGGCGACCGGGGCGGAAGGCCTGCCGGGCCACCCGTCGGCGCTCCACGAGGCGCTGGGGGCGTCCTCCCCGGAGGGCGCGCCGCCCGCCCCGCGGCGTCCGGAGCGAGGCTTCGCCGGCCCGGAAGCGCCGCCGCCGGCGCCGCGCGGCGGCAGCGCCGGGGCGGCCGGCGCCTTCGCGCCGCCCCAGGAGCAGCGCCCCGCCCACGCGGCCGGCGCCTTCGCACCGCCCCAGGAGCAGCGCCCCGCTCCCGCGGCCGGCGCCTTCGCACCGCCCCAGGAGCAGCGCCCCGCCCCCGCGGCCGGCGCCTTCGCGCCGCCCCAGGAGCAGCGCAGCGCAGCGGCGCAGGCCGTGCGAGCTCCGGCGCAGGCGCCGCGGGGTCCCGAGCTGTCCGCCCGGCCTGCCGTCGGCGCGACCTCGACGCCCCGCGCCGAGGGGGCCGCGCGTGTGGACGTGTCCGGGGCGGGCACGCCGGAGGAGCGCGTCGCGCGGCTCGTGCTCCTCGCGGAAGAGGTCAGCACCTGCCAGAAGTGCGCGCTCCACGAGGGCCGCACGCAGACGGTGTTCTCGCGCGGCAACCCGCTCTCCGAGGTCGTGTTCGTCGGCGAGGGGCCAGGGGCGGAAGAGGACCTGCAAGGGGAGCCGTTCGTCGGGCCGGCAGGGCAGCTGCTCGACCGGATGATCGCGGCGATGGGGTACCACCGCGACGAGGTCTACATCTGCAATATCGTGAAGTGCCGGCCGCCGAAGAACCGGAAGCCCGAGCCGGCCGAGATGGCGGCGTGCAGCCCCTACCTCGCCGCGCAGCTCACGCTGACCAAGCCGAAGGTGATCGTCGCGCTGGGCGCCACCGCGGTGCAGGGGCTGATCGGCACGACCGAGGGGATCACGAAGCTCCGCGGGACATGGAAGCTCTACAAGGGCTCGATCCCGATCATGCCCACGTTTCACCCGGCCTACCTGCTGCGCCAGCCGAGCGCCAAGCGAGAGGTCTGGAGCGACCTGAAAGAGGTGATGCGCCACCTCGGCAAGAGCGCGCCCGACAGGGGCTGACGTGGCCGCGTGCCCCTCCGGGCGCGGGAGCCTCGCCGAGGAGCAGGCGGCCGCGGCGGACCGCGCCGCGGCTGCGGCGCCCGGCAGAGCGCGGCGGACCGGGCCCTCGCGGATCTGGGCCGCGCGGGGCGCGCTCGGGCTCCTCGGCGCCCTGCCCTGGTGCATCCCCCTCGCGCGGAGCCGCCTGCCGCTCGGAGAGCTCGGCGCCGCGCTCGATCTCGCCTTCGCGCCGATGTGCCACCGCATGCCCGGGCGGTCCATCGCGCTCGAGGGCGTCATGATGCCGCTCTGCAGCCGCTGCGCTGGCATCTTCGCCGGCGTCGCGGCCGGCGCCGCGATCGCGCGGCCCCGCCTGGAGAGGGCGGCGTGGCGCCCGATCCTCATCGCGGCCGGCGCGCTGATGGCGATCGACGCGGCCACGCAGGATCTCGGTCTCCACCCGGTGTGGCATCCGACCCGCCTCGCCACCGGCGTGGTCTTCGGTTACGCCGCGGCGGCGGCGTTCCTCGCGCAGCTCGCGCGCCGCCCCGGCTGAGCCTACTTCCGGCCGCCCATGGCCCTGCACTCGTGGACGGGGCCCTTCTTGGCGTTGCGAACGCAGTCGCTGTACGCCGCGAGGCCGTCCTTCCACTTGCCCGTGTCCTGGAGCGCCGAGCCCAGGTAGAGGTACGGCAGCGCGTCGGTCGGATCGGCCGCGATCGCCGCGCGAGACGTCTCGATCGCGTCCTTGTACCGGCCGCGATTGAGAAAGCTCAGCGCCTCCTTCTTCAGCTTGCCCGCGTCCTCGGAATTGACCGCCGGCGCCTCGGCCTTTTCCGCTGCGGCCTTCTCTGCTGCGGCCTTCTCCGTTGCGGCCTGCTCCGCTGCGGCCTGCTCCGCTGCGGCCTCTTCCGCCGCGGCCTTCTCTGCTGCGGCCCTCTCCGCCTCGGCCTTCTCCGCCTCCGCAGTCGTCTTCGCCGCATCGGCAGCGGCCGCCACGTCCCTCGCAGCAGGCGCGGCCGGCGCGGGCGCAGGCTCGGCCGGGGCAGCCGCCTTCTCACGTCCGGGCGCAGGAGTCCCCGCCGCAAGCGCAAGCTTCGCCTCCATGTTCGCCGGCCTCGGGGCAGGCGCCGCCAGCGCGAGCGGCGCAGGCGAGGACGGCTTGGCCGAGAGCACCGACTTGGCGACCACCGCGATGGAGATCACCCCGGCGAGCCCCGCGACCGCCGCCACGATCCGGCGCAGGCGCGCCCGGCGGGCGAGGGTCTCAGGCGACAGCTGGTGCACGACCACGAGGGGCTCGTCAGGGTCGGCGGCAGCAGCGTCGGTGAGCGGCGGGAAGGACTCCTCGTCGCCCCGGAAGAACGCTGCCGTCGGCGAGGAAGGATCGATCAGATCGAGCGCGTCCGACTCGGGCGCCGGCTCGTCAGGCTCGGACGCGAGGGCAGCCGGCCGGCCCTCCACGCCGTCTTTTCTGGACGGGGTCTGTCGGTCGGAGACCAGCGTCTCATCCGTCACCGCAGCGTCGCTCGCGTTCACCGGAGCCGTCCGCAGCGCGGTCGGCGCCTTGGATGCCGGCGCCGCTGCGGCCGCTTTCACGGACGGCGGCGCAGCGGGTGCCTGGACGGCCGGCGACGCAGCGGACGCCGCCTCCGCTGTCGGCGCAACGGCCACCTGCACGACCCGCGACGCCGCGGGCGCCACCGGCGGCGCCGCGGACACTTCCGCCACCTGCGGCGCCGCGGGCGCTGCCTCCGCGACCGGCAACGTCACCGGCGCCTCCGCCTCGGCGCCGATCAGCGGCACGGCGGAGCGCTCCGCAGCCGCCTCGATCGCGACGTCCTGCTCGCTCTCGGGCTGCTCGGGAGCCTGGCTCACGCCCTCCGAGCTGACCGGCGCTGACGAGATGCGGGGCTGGGAGGCCCGGGGACGGAGAACGCGGCCCCTGTTGCTCGCGCGAACCGATGCAAGAAGTCGCTTCGACATGTACGAACCATCCTCCCGTGAACGTCACGCCCCCGATGGCGCAGGGGACCGGCGACTCGCCCTATTCATGATCCAGGCCGGCGCCGTCGGCGAGCACCGGAGCGCGCATTTCCGCTCGCCTCCGGGGCGATGTGGTGTGCCGGAACGTGCCGTGTCGCCCTGGCTGGCCATGCCGCACGCGCCATGAGAGCACGGAGTCGCGCCCTGCTGGAAACCGGCAGCACGCTCCCCACGGCGCCCCGGCCGTGCCGGACGCCCCCTCCGCCAGCTGCCGCCCCAGCGGGCGCGCGTGATCGAGGTGACAGACCCCCCGCCGCTGCGCACGTCAGCCTCCGCCGAGCTGCACGGGCCTCCCGGCCACCGGGGCAGAGCGGAGCAGGACGAGCGTATCGAGCTTCTTCTTCGCGTCCGAGGTGAGGAGGGTGCCCGCGAGGTTGTGCGCCATCTCCCAGGGCACCTCGTCGTCCGCCGAGAAGAAGGCCACCGTCGCGCTGCACGCGGCGATGTCCTTCGTGAGGATCTCGCCGGTGTGCGACAGGTCCGGGCCGGCGAGCCCCTTGCGCTGGCGCTTGCCCATGCCGCCGCCGAACGGCCAGACCGCCGTCGCGAGGTCCTTCAGCACCATCGCGCTGACGGCGCAGGCCGGGGGCTTCGAGACGCGCCCCTCCGGGACCACCGTGATCTCCTTCGGGAGGTCGTCGCGGCCGTCGGTCTTGATGGTCACCTTCGGCGCGCCGGCCGCGCCGAGCTCGGTCACGACGGCCGCCACCGCGCTCGGCTTCGCCTTCTTGTCGGCGAGCAGCGTGACGGGCTTGCCCTCGATCGGCAGCGCGCGGACCAGCTTCGCGAGCTTCTCGGGCCCCTCCTTCTGCGCCAGATCCACCCGCTGGCCGCCGAGGTAGGGGCCCATGTCGTCGACCAGGAGCTCGGGCATGCCCTTCGGCTTCGGCGGCTCGACGGGCTCCTGCACGACCGTGGCCGACGTGGCGGCCGCGCCCGGCTCGGGCGGCTTCGGCGCGTCCTCGCACGCCGCCGCGACCAGGATCAGGCAGGCGACGGCGGCAGACCGGGGCATCGCGCTGGACCGGGAAGCACAAGCTCGCATGGCGACGCAGTGTAACCAACCGGCCTGGCTCCGCGCACCTCCGCCGTGCGAGAGTTCGCGCGATGGCCTCCCCGCTCATCGCACGGCTCGCACAGCTCCGCCCGTCCGCCCGGCCCGCCGTCGAGGAAGAGCGGGGGCAGACCACGTTCGCGGAGCTCATGGATCGCGCCCTCCGCGTCCGCGGCGCGCTGCTCGCCGCGAGCGCGCGGTCCGGCGCAGGCGAGCGCGCGAATCCGGCCTCGCTCGAGGGGGAGCGGCTCCTCCTCCTCGTCTCGCCCGGGTCGGCGTGGGTCGCGGCCTTCCTCGGCGCCATCCTGGCCGGCGGGATCGCGATGCCGGTGTCGCCCCTGTACCCGCCGGCGGAGCTCACCTGGCTCGCGGGCGACGCCGGCGTGCGCCGGGTCATCGTCTCCGACGACCTCGCCGCCCTGGCCGCCCCGCTCGCGCAGGGCCGCGCCGTGCTGCGCGTGGAGGACCTCGAGCGCGCCGCCCCGGGGCCGGAGTCGGCGCTCTCCGACCTCGCCGCGGAGGATCCGGCGCTCCTCCTGTACACGAGCGGCACGACCGGCAAGCCGAAGGGGGCGCTCCTCACGCACCGGAACCTCGCCGTGCAGGCGGAGCTGCTGCGCGCGGCCTGGGGCTTCTCCGAACAGGACGTGCTGCTGCACGCGCTGCCGCTGCACCACATGCACGGGGTGTGCATCGCGCTCGCGACGTCGCTGCTCGCCGGCAGCGCGACGCGGATGCTCCCGCGCTTCGACGCCCAGCGCGTCGCCGCGGAGATCGCGCGCCGCTCCGCCACGGTGCTCATGGCGGTGCCGACCATGTACCAGCGGCTGCTCGAGCACGTGGACCGCGGCGGAGCGCCCGGCTTCGCCGCCGGGGCGCGGGCGCTCCGGCTGGCGACGAGCGGCTCCGCCGCGCTGCCGGTGACGCTCGCCGAGCGCTGGCGCGACCTCACCGGCGCGATCCCGCTCGAGCGCTTCGGGATGACCGAGATCGGCGTCGGGATGAGCAACCCGCTGGACGCGGGCGCGCGGCGCGCAGGCTGGGTCGGCCCGCCGCTCCCGACCGTCGAGGCCCGCATCACCGACGACGCGGGCGCGGCGTCGGGATGGGCGCCGGGCGGGGAGAGCGGCCAGCCCGGCGGCGCCGCGGTCGCGCGCGGCGAGCTCTGGATCCGAGGCCCGAGCGTCTTCAAGGGCTACCTCGGGCGCGAGGACGAGACGCGCGCCGCGTTCCAGGACGGCTGGTTCCGCACCGGCGACGTCGCGGAGCGCTCCGCCGACGGCTACTTCCGGCTGCTCGGGCGGACCTCGGTCGACATCCTCAAGAGCGGCGGATACAAGCTGTCCTCCCTCGAGATCGAGGAGACGCTGCGCGAGCACGGCGCGATCGCCGAGGTCGCGGTGGTCGGCGTCCCGGACGAGGCGTGGGGCGAGCGCGTCGTCGCGGTGGTCGTCGCCGCGCCGGGGCGCGAGGCGGAGTGCGCGACCGGGCCGCTCCGCGCCTGGGCCAAGGAGCGGCTCGCGCCCTACAAGGTCCCACGCGACGCGATCGTCGTGCAGGCGCTGCCGCGCAACGCGATGGGCAAGGTGGTCAAGCCAGAGCTCGTGAAGGCGATCGCGCAAGGGACGCTGGCCGGGCGCTCGTCCTAGACGTCGCTTGACCGACGCGCGCCGCTCCGGCCTACTCGCCGCAATGCAGCCCGCCTCCCCCATGGTCCCGGCCGCGTACGGCGGCCTCGCGGTGCAACCCTTCTCGCACCCCACCTACACGATCAAGCGGCCTTTCTGGTCGATCGGCCGCAAATTCTATGTCTATGCGCCCGACGGATCCCTCGTGTGCTTCGTCAAGCACCCGCTGCTCAAGCTCCGCCAGGAGTTCACCCTCTTCGGCGATGAGTCGGAGTCGCAACCGCTGCTCACGATCCGCTCGCGCCAGGTCATCGCCCTGAACCGGTGCCTCGACGTCCTCGACGCGCGCACCGGCGAGCGGGTCGGCACCCTCCGCTCGCGAGGCCTCAAGTCGATCGTCCGCGATACGTGGGACATCCTCGATCCCAACGATCAGCCGGTCGGGCTGATGCAGGAGGACGGCGCCGCGATGCTCCGCCGGCTGCTCCCGCTCCTCATCGGCAAGTGGCACGTCGAGCTGCACCAGCAGGAGGTCGCGAAGGTGACCCAGGTGTTCCGGTTCTTCATCAAGGAGTTCACCCTCGACCTGTCGATGAACCGGGGAAGGATCGACGCCCGCTTCGCCATCGCCTGCGCGCTGCTCGCGCTCATGGCGGAGACCGCGCGCGAGTCCGGCTGAACGGCGCCGGGCCGGCCGGGCGGTGCGCCGCCCGGCGCCGGGGCGGAACAGCGGCGCGCCGCCCGGCGCCGGGGCGGAACAGCGGCGCGCCGCGCGCCCGCTCGCCGAAACTTGGCCCATTTGCCCGAGCTCTGCGAGGGTGCCGCGCGATGCGCCTCGATCCTGTCTCCCGCCTCGACTCCGCCTCCGAGGAGGGCCGACCGCCGTCTCCCCCGATGCCCCTGTCCGGCATGGCCCGCTTCGCGCCGAGCGGGCGCAGCGCCGAAGCGGAGCGCGAGATCAGGGCGCGGCGCTTCCTCTGGGCGAGCGCCCCGGCGGCCCAGGAGGGGCAGCTCCGCGCGGTCGTCGACGAGGCCGTCGAGCTCGCGCTGGCCATGCGCGGCGCGCTGCCGCCGCGGGTCGAGACCGGCGCCGCGCTCGAGGCGGTGATCGCCGACCAGGTCTTCCGCGCGATGGCGCTCGGCGCCGCGGGGCTCGCCGTGGCCCTGCCGAGGCTCGCCGGCAGGGCGCGGGGCGCGCTCCACCCGGACGACAGCGCGACGCTCCTCGCCTGGCTGAACGCGGCGCGCGAGGCGCAGGTCGCCCTCCTCTTCGACGAGGCCGACCGGAGCGCGCAGGTGCTCGCGCCGGTGCCGCTCGCGGAGCTCGTCGAGCGGCGCGCGCCCGGGGAGCACAGCGCCGCCTTCCCGCGCGCGCAGGCGCACGGCTCGGCAGAGCGCGAGCCGGAGCGCGCCGCCAGCCCGGCGCGGCCGACACAGCCGAGCGCGGCCGCGCCGGCCTCGCAGGAGGCGCCCGCGGCCGACGCGAGGGGGTCCGCGCCGCCTGCACCGCCCGTGTCGGGCGTGTCGACCGCATCACCCACGTCGCCGATCTCGAGCGACGGGAGGCCGCGCGGCGTGCTGCCCCCCCGCTCCGCGAGGCTCCGCCGCCCGGAGGCGCCGGCCGGCGTGCCAAGCGCGGGGCGAGCCGCCGGCGCGCCGGCCCCGGGACCGGCCGCGCCGTCCGCGATGGCCGAGGCGTTCGAGGCCGCCGCGGCGAACGCAGAGGCGGCCGCGCTGCCCGAGGAGCGCGGCCCGGGCGCGACAGAGCGCGGCCCGGGCGCCACCCTCCGGCCGCCGCGCGCGCACGAGCCCGCGGCCGCCGCGGCGCCCGCCGAGGCAGCCCAGGCGGACGCCGAGGTGCTCCCGCCGACGCGGAGGGAGCGGAAGGCGCCGCGCAGCCGGATCCTCAGCGCGGCCGAGTGGCGCGCGCTCGCCGTCGAGCTCGACAACGCCCGCGGCCCGAAGCCCGTGAAGGTCATCGAGCAGCTGTTCGCGACCCACTACACGCCGCTGCTCGGCGCGACGCTCGCGGGCGAGGCCGACGCGGCCGTGCGCGGCGTCGTCGACAGCTGGAGGACCAGCTTCGAGCACAGCTACCGGGAAGCGTTCTCGGCGCTGCGCGTGACCGGCAAGCGGCCGCCCATGGTGTTCGACGCCCCGGAGATCGCCGGCCGCATCGCCCGGCTCAACGGGGCGCGCGGCGTGAAGCTGCTGCTCGTCGACGCGATGCGCTTCGACCTCGGCGAGCGGGTCGCCGCGCACCTCAAGGACGTCATGATGGACCGGGCCATCCTGGTGGAGCGGTCGCTGCTCTGGGCGGCGCTGCCGCCCACGACGACGGCGCAGATCGCGCTGCTCGCCCGCGGGCCGGACGGGCTCCGCGACGCGACGCCCGCGAGCGAGCCAGAGCCCGCCATCGCGCGCGGGCGCGCCGTGGCGACGCTGCGGCGCGAGCGGGTCGGGTCGCGCGAGCTGATGAAGCTCGACCTCGTCGAGGCGCGCCTGCGCGCCGCGGGCCCCCCGTTCGCGGAGCGCATCGAGGCGATCGCGGAGGAGGTCGCCGACGTGGTCGCGCGGTTCATGGACAGCCTGCCGCCGCGGACCCTGCTGCTCGTGTTCGGCGACCACGGCTTCCGCATGACGCCAATGGGCGACGGCAGCACGACCGGCCCGGCGTCGCAGGGCGGAGGCTCGCCGGAGGAGGTGCTCGTCCCGGCGCAAGCCTGGCTCGTCGGCGGCGTCCACTGAGCGGCGGTCGCCCGCTTCGGATACGGGCCCATCTCGACGTTTTCGGTGCTCAGCGCACAGGAGTGCGCTTGCGCGCCGAAAACGCCGATCTGGGCCCGTATCCTGTGCGGGTGACCGCCGCTCTGTGACGTATGTACAAGAGAGAGATGGGGTGAGAACTGGATCAGGCCGCGACGCGCTGGGCGCCGGGCGCGAGCAGCGCGTCCGTCAGGGGGACGTGCGGTACGGGGCCGTCGGGCCCTCGGACCGCGGGGGCCTCGGGCGGATGAGGCCCGCGAGGCGCGTCGCGACGAGCGAACCGGCGCCGATCAGGGCGACGACGGCGTGGAGCGCGTCGCCGACGTAGGGGATCGCGCCGAGGATCAGCAGGCCGAGGCAGCCGATCGCGAGGTGCACGTAGGGGTTCTTCGTGTAGTGGCCGAAGAGGCCCGCCCCGGCGGTCTCGAGCACGGCGCAGCCGCCCGCGACCACGGCGACGACGGCGAGCAGAAGGCCGATCACCGCGAACGGGACGCCGATCAACGTGACGCAGAGGGCGACGGCGAGCGCGACGGCGCCGAGCACGCCGACCACTCCGAGCGCGAACGACCGCATGGGGCGGGCGGCGACCTCGACCTTGAGCACCTCCATGCGCCGCGGCCAGAGCGCCAGCAGGATGGCGCCGAAGGCGAACAGGAGCGCCATGCGCGTCACGGCGCTGCCGGCCCTGCGCGCCAGCCCGGTCGCGCCCTTCGCGCCCGCCTCGCCGCCGGCCGGGCTCACCTCGTTGTTCACGTCGCCCTTGATGCGCGCACGCTCGCCCCGGTGGAGCGGGCCGCCGACGACGTCGACGTCGCCGTCGACGCGGGCCCCGTCCGCCACCGTGAGCGGCCCGCCCACCGTCGACACGTCGCCGCGCACCCGCGCGCCCTCGTGGATACGCGTGGAGCCGCCCATCACGTCGATGTCACCAGTCACCGTGCCCCACACGTCGAGCGAGCCGCCGACCACCGACACGTCATGGACGACCTCGCCCTTCTCGATCCGCAAACTGCCGCCGGTCACGAAGCGATCCCGGCCGCGCAAGGCAGGGGCGTCCTGCTCCGCGTTCTCGTCGTCCTCGTCGTCCACCTCCTCCGGCGCCTGCGGCGGCTGGGGCGCCTGCGGCATCGCGGGCACCTGCGGCATCGCGGGCACCTGCGGCAGCCCCGGAGGCTGCGGCAACCCCGGCGGCTGCGGCGGCTGCGGCGTCGCAGGCAGCCCCGGCGGCTGCGGCGGCTGCGGCGGCTGCGGTGCGGGGGGCGACCCGGCCGCGGGGCGCGGCGACCCGGCCGCCGGCGCGATCGCGATCAGATCGCCGTCGCGCGTTGCGACGTAGCTTCCGTCCGAGAGCAGGAGCTCGAGCACCTTGTCCGCCCGCTGGTCCTCGACGCGGAGATCGACCACGTCGCCGGGTGGGGCGTTGAGCACCAGGCTCCACCCGGCCTCCTCCGCGAGGCGCTTGAGCGCCACGTTTCGCGGCTCGCCGCTCACCTCGATGCTCACCTTCGGCTCGGCCGCCGGCCACGATCCCTTGCGGGTGACCTCGGCCATGGCCGCGCCGGTGGCCGACGCCCCGAGCGCCACGCCGAGGGAAGCGGCGCCGAGCCGCGAGGAGAAGAGACGGGTCGAGACGAAGCGCATCACATCCCTCCATCCAGCGAGAGCTGCCTGCCCCTCGCCACCGCGACACCCAGCCCCACCATCACGAAGAGCGCCGCCGAGATCCACGGCAGCGCCGCCAGCCACCCCGAAAGAGCCCCGCTCCCGGCGATGGCGCAGCCGGTCCGCACCACGACCGAGCAGGCATGCCAGAGCGCGGCCAGGCGCTCGTGCAGCCCGCCCGCCCCGGCCGCGAGCGACGGCGCGGCGCCGATCGCCGAGAGCGTCAGGGCCACGCCGATCGCGGGGAGCGGCAGGGCGCCGCGGGGCGCCGCGCTCTCCCGCGCGGCCGGCGCCGCCTGCTCGCGCAGCGCCTCCCCCGCGCGGAGCGACAGCAGCGCCGACCGGCCGAGCTCGGAGGAGCAGGTCAGGCACTGCCCGGCGTGCGCGAGCGCGCCCTCCGGCAGGAGGGCCACCTCGCCGTCGCCGAGCGCGGTGATCGCGACCTCCGTGAGGTGGCCGTCGGCTTGCCAAACGAGATCCAGCGAGAGCTTGTCGTCGTCGTGCATCGATCACTCTCCGAGCGCCTCGGCCAGGCAGCGCCTGCCCCGCGCGATCCACGTCGCCACCGTCCCGAGCGGGATGCCGAGCCGGCGGGATATCTCTTGGTAGTTGAGCCCTTCCACGTGGAACGCCAGGAGCGCGCGGCGCTGGGGCTCGGCCAGCTTCTGCAACGCGAGCTCGATCCGGCGGGCGCGCTCGATCTGAGAAGCGCGCTCCTCCGGCCCCGGCGCCGGGTCCTCGACCGCCTCGAGGAGCTCGCCCTGCGCCTCGGGGTCGTGCGACGGCTGCGCCTCGGCGCGCCGCGTGCGCCGGCGCCGGCGCAGCACGTCCAGCGCCACGTGGCGCGCGATCCCGAGCACCCACGGGCGCAGCGGCTCGCCGTCGCGGAGCCGGCTGCGCCCCTCGAGGGCCCGGGCGAGCGCCTCGTGGGTGCAGTCCTCGACGTCGGGGTGGTCGGCCCGCTCACCCAGCACGCAGGCGATCGCGGCGCGGACCACGGGCCGCAGGGCAGCGGTCTCGTCGAGCGACGTCCCCACCCCCACGAGCGACGCCGCGGGCAGCCCGTCGGACGCCGGGAGGGACGGCGGCGTGGTCGCTGGAATCATCGTGGACCTAGACACTTCGCGCGACCCCTCCCCGAAATTTCATGGGCTGGTCGAGAACGCTCCAGCAGCCGAGCTCGTGGAGAGCCACCGCCGGTGACGAGTCCCTACTTCCTGGACGGCGATCCTCCCCTCCTGGACGGCGATCCTCCCTTCCTGGACGGCGATCCTCCCTTCCTGGACGGCGATCCTCCCTTCCTGGACGGCGATCCTCCCTTCCTGGACGGCGATCCTCCCTTCCTGGACGGGAGCACGGCCCGGCGACCGGCGACGGAGCCGCTCAGGGCGCGAGGAACGCGGTGAGCTCGGGCAGGACCAGGGCCGGGTCCTCCAGGTGGGGCGCGTGCCCGAGCGGCAGGAGGCGCAGCGTGGACCGGGGGATCGCGGCGGCCGCGGCGATGCCGATCGGCGCCGGGAACACGTCGTCGCGCTCGCCCCAGAGGACGAGCGTCTCGGCGTCGATCTCGCCGAGCCGCGACAGGCGGTGGGGAACAGGGCCGAAGGCGGGGAACAGCGCGTTGAACGCGGCGACGGGCGCGACCCGGCCGTCCGGCACGGCGTAGAGCTCGTTGTGCAGGGCGGCGAGGCGCTCGCCGAGCGGGGTGGGCCGCGGGGGGTGGACGCGGCGGAAGAGCGCGGCGCCGAGCACCCGGACCAGCCGCTCCGGGGAGGCGCGGAAGTAGGCCCGGCTCGAGGCCGTCATGACGGGCCCGAGGCCCATCGCCCCGAGGAGCGCGAGCTTGCGCGGGCGCGCGCGCCTCCGCAGCGCGATCTCCGCAGCGACGAGCGCGCCGAGGGAGTGCCCGACGAGCGCGGCGCCGCCGAGGTCCATCTCGAGGAGGAGCTCCTCGACCGGCTCGACGAAGAAGCGGAGGCCGTCCTCGAAGCCGCCGCCCTCGAAGGGCGGCGAGGACGCGTGGCCGAAGCCGGGCAGATCGATGGCGACGACGCGGTGGCGCCGCGCGAGCTCGGGGAGCAGCGGGAACCACGTGGTCGCGGCGTTCCCGCGGCCGTGCAGGAGGACGACCGGCGAGCCGCTGCCGCCCTCCAGGCAGCGGAGCGTCGCGCTCAGCGCGGCGCGGCGGCGCACCGCGAACGGGGGCGAGCCCGCGGCGAGCTCCTCGAGGATCGCGCGCTCGGTCGGGCCCGGGCGGGACACGACGGCGTAGACGTTGGTCACAGGCGGCCTACGTAGCGCGATCGCTGGGGCGTGGGAATGCCGCAGCCTGCGGGGCGGCCGCGCCGCGGCGCCCCGCCGCGGTCACTTGCCGTGGCCGGGGCCGAGGACGAGCTGCATCTTGGCCACGGGATCAAACCCCTCCACGTGCGGCGGGTGGTGGCACTGCGAGACGCAGCTGTCGGGCGGAGGCGCCAGCGTGATCAGCCCCTTCTTCTCGGGATCCTTCGCGTGCAGCGAGCCCGGGCCGTGGCACTCCTCGCACTGCACGTTCTGCAGCGAGGCGTTGTGCGTCACCGTGGAGCCGCCCGGCTTGCCGTAGCCGGTCACGTGACAGCTCACGCAGTCCAGGTTGTACTCCTTGAAGTCCTCCTGCAGCGTCGCGTAGGCGTGCGCGTGCGCGGTCGCGTCGAAGACCTTGCGCTCCTCGTCGTGGCAGTTGGTGCACGCGTCGATGCCGATGTACCCGGCCTCGCCCTTCGCCGGCGGCGCGGGCACGCGGTCGGCGAAGGCCTCCTTGTTGTGGGCGTTGACGCGCTTGTAATAGGCCAGGAGCTGCCCGGCGACGTCCTTGTCGGCGCCGAGCTTCTCGCGCACCTCCACCGCGCTGTAGCGGAAGAAGCTGCCCGTCACCTTCGCCTCCGCGGCCTCGATCTTCGCCTTCTCGGCCCGGAGCTTCTCCAGGTCGGCCTTCCGGTCGGCGACGTCCTTCGCCGCGACCGTCTTGTCGCCCTCCCAGCTGTTGATGCGGATCTCGAGCTCCCGGATGCGCGCCGACAGGCTGATGAGCTCCTCGGCCTTCGCCACGCCGCCCGCGTCGGCGAACACGAGCTCGCCGTCGCCGCCGCCCCGAACGAAGAGATCCACGACCGCCGCGGCCTGGAGGTGGTTCGGCGTCTCCACGACCAGCGTCGACCCGATCAGCACCGGCGGCTTCGCGCCGTCGTTGACGTCGCCGCGCTCGCTCGGCTTGCCGAGCACGAGCACGTGCAGCTCCGGCACGTGGTCCGCGAGCCGCAGCGCCTCGCCCCGCGGCAAGGCCGCGAGCCCCACCAGCACCTTCGCGCCCTGCTTCTTCGCTTCGAGGACGCCCGCCTTCATCGCCTCGATCACCGGGCCGGGCTTGACGCCCGCCGGGTAGGCGCCGGCGCGGCCCTTCGGATCGCTCACGCCGATGAGGCCGACCTTCACGCCGGAGACCTCGCGCACGACGACGCCCTGCGCCCCCTCGATGTTGCCCGCGAGCGGCACCGCCCCGGCCTGCTCCGTGTACTTGCCGAGCGCCTCCGCGCCGAGCGCCCAGTCGTTCTCGCCGGGCGCCCACGCGGTGAGGCCGATCTCCCGCGCGGCCAGCGCCATCGCCTCGGCCTTCCAGGCGTCCTGGGAGGAGCGCTCCGGCTTCACCTCGGGCTCGGCGAAGAGCAGCGGCCCCGCGCCGACCACGAGGTGGTGCGGCGCCTCGTCGCGCTGGCCCTCGATGAAGGCGGCGAGGTGGTCGATGCCGCCGAGCTGGTCCTTCGTGCACCCGCACGGCTCCAGCGCGCCGGCCACGGTGCTGAGCACGTAGAGCCGCACGGTCGGCGTCTTCGCCTCCACGTCCGCGTCGGCGCTCACGGCGCCGGGCGCCGGCGGCTTGCACCCCTGGCAGGCCGCCACCCCGGCGGCCGCGGCGATCGCCAGGACCGGGATGAAGAACGCATATCCCCCACGCACCCCGCGAAGAAGCGAGCGCTTCATGCCCGCGCTATAGCACACGCGCCCGGGCGGACCGGCGGGGCCGCCGCCGGAGCGTCGAGACGGAGGCCTCCAGCTGAGCGCAGGGCGCGAGCGCAGGGCGCGGGAGCAAGGCGCGGGCGCCGGCGGCGGCGAACGTCAGAAGCTCGACGGCGCGAAGGGCAGGACCGTCTTCAGGTCGGCGTCGTTGAACCGGAGCTGCAGGCCGATGAAGTAATCCCGGCGATCGCTGTTCAGGATGTCGTCGATGCCGCCGAGCAGCCACAGCTTGCGGATGAACTCGTACGCGAGCGCGACCCGCCAGCGCGGCGACAGCTCCTCGCCGAAGCCGAACAGGTCCTGGCGCAGCTCGAACCGGTCGTCGAGCAGGTGGAGATCGAGGCCGAGGCCGCCCGTCGACTCCTTGATGCCGAACCGGCCGGTGAACGGGCCGAGCCGCTTCGCGAACTGGAACGAGAACCGGAACGCGTTCGTCGTGATCGTCCGGACCTCGCGGTAATGCGCGGGCTCGTTCGGGTTCGTCGTGTCGACGTCGATCTGCTGGAAGTCGGTCTTGCCGCGGGGGTCGTTGACCAGCTCGACGACGTAATACTTGTCCTCCGTCGGCTGGAGCCGGAGCTCGACGTAGCTCTTGATGGTGTTCGCCAGGAAGTTGTAGTCGGTCCGCAGGCCGACCACCGTCTGGAACCGGCTGAGCCCGCCGACGAGCTCCCCGACGTCCTCGACGACGGTCTCGACCTCGTTGATCAGCGTCTCGTCCTTGGTGATGCGGCCGAGCGTGCCCTCGCCGCGATCGACCCGCGCGGCGACGCTGTCCGCGTGCCGCATCGCCGACTCGAGGCTCTCGCTCGCGCGGCCGAGGCGCTCCGCGGCGCTGCGCAGCTCGCCCGGCCGCCCGTCCGCGCCGGGCACCTCGACCGCGGCCGTCATCGAGCGGACGTCCCGGCTCACCTGCTCGACGTTGCGCAGGATCTCCCGCAGCCGCGGCGCCGACTCGCCCGTGATCTGGTTGATGTTGTTGATCGTCTGCGTGACGCCCGCGCGGTTCTCGCGGACCGTGGCGTTCATCTGCTCGGTGACGTCGGCGAGGTTGTCGAGGATCTGCGCGAGCCGCTCCTGCCCGGTGTCGGAGCCGACGGTGTTCTTGAGCGTCTCCGTGACGGCCTTCACGTCCTTGAGGATCTCGGCGACCTGCCCCTGCATCGACTGGATCGTGGGCTCGTCGATCGTGTGGACGATCCTGCCCTCGTCGGGGATGCGCGTCTTGCCCTCGGTGCCGGGCGCGAGCACGATGAACGACTCGCCGATGAGGCTCGTCGCGCGCTTGCCGATGGCCGCGTCCTCGTAGAGCGGGACGTCCGGGCTCATCTTGATGTCGATGCGCGCCTCGCCGTTGTAGAGCGAGATCCTGTCGACGACGCCGACCTGGATGCCGGAGATCATCACCCGCGACTGCGGCGACACGCCGATCGCGTCCGGCAGCGTGGCCCAGACCCGGTAGCCGCTGCCGCCGCCCACGTCGCGCGAGACGAAGCGGTACCCGCCGTAGGCCGCGCCTGCGAGCACGATCGTCATCACGCCGACCTTCGCGGCCTTGGAGACCTCAGCCATCCTGCGCGACGGCCACGGTAGCACGAGCCGCCCGCGGCGCCGCGCGGCTTTCTCGGCGTCCACGCGAAGACCGCGGGACCGACCGCGATCCCACGCGACGACGGCGGGACGCCCGCGGCCCAACGCGAAGGCCCCGGGACGCCCGCGCAGGTAGACGGAGCGCGGCGCCGGGGGGGACGGGCGCGGGGCCGGGAAACCTGCTAGCCGAGGCGCATGCGCTCGTGGTGGGCCAAGGCCGGAGTTGGCGCGGCGCTTACCTTCGCCGGGGCGGCAGCGGCGGAGCCTCCGGCGCCCACCGCGGCGGCTCCGGCGCCCGCGGCGGCGGCTCCGGCGCCCGCGGCGGCGGCTCCGGCGCCCACCGCGGCGGCTCCGGCGCTCACGTGGGAGGCGACGACGCGCTCGCCGCAGCCGGCCGCGGGGCTCGCGCCGGAGCTCGCCGCGCTCGCGGCGCGCTGCGGGAGCGCGGACGCGGCGCTCGCGGCCGTCGCCCGGCGCAACGTCGAGCGGCAGCTCCAGGGGGGCGACATCATGCCCCCGGATGAGCTCGCGTTCGCGCTGCGCGCGGCGGGCGCCCCGCACGCGTGGCCGCGGGGCTGGTCCATCACCGGCCGGGGGCTCGGGTCGGCGGACCTCGAGTCGCGGATCGACGGGTGGCTCGCGGGCTGGACGACGCTCGGGGTGCGGCGGTGCGGCGTGGCGCAGGCCCGGAAGCCGGACGGGACGGTGATCGTGGCCGCGGTGGGCGTGGACGCGCTCGCGGATCTGTCGCCGCTGCCGACCACCGCGCGGGTGGGGCAGTGGGTGACGCTCGAAGGGACGATGCGGGTGCCCGCGACCGCGGCGAAGGTGGTGCTGCTCGGGCCGCGGGGCGCGCCCAAGACGGTGGTGAGCTCGCTGTCGGGCGGGCGGCTCAGGTCGAGCTTCGCGGTGGACCAGCCGGGGAGCTGGCTGGTGCAGGTGCTGGCGACGGTGTCGACCGGGCCGAGGCCCGTGCTGGAGGCGATGATCTTCGCGGGGAGCGCGCCGCCGCGCCGGTTCGTGCGCGCGACGGCGCCCGGCGAGGAGGCCGCGAAGGGGGCGCAGGACGACGAGGGCGCGATGCTGCGCATGATGAACGCCGCGCGGGCCTCGGAGAAGCTGCCGGCGCTCGCGCGCGACGCGGCGCTCACCGCGCTGGCGCGGGCGCACTCCGAGGAGATGCTCAAGGCGAAGCTCGTGGGCCACGACGTGGGCTCGGGCGATCCGGCGGTGCGCCTCCAGGCGGCCGGCTACAGGGCGTCGATCGCGGGCGAGAACGTGGCGAGCTCGAGCACGCCCGAGGGCGCGCACCGCGCGATCTGGGCGAGCCCGTCGCACCGCGGCAACCTGCTCGACCGGCGCTACTCGAGGACCGGCGTGGCGGTCGTGCGCGACGCGAGCGGCCGGGTGTGGGTGACGCAGCTCTTCGCGGGCTAGCGGCGGCGCGCCGCGCCCCGAGCAGCCGCCGCGCGCTCGCCCGAGCCGGTCGGTCTCCGCCAGCGCGTCCCGAGCCGACGAGCGCCCGGAGCCATCCTGACGGCGGCCGCACGCCCCACCCGACCTTCCGTGGGCTCGCCCGGGCGGCGGCGGTTCCGTGCGTGTATTCTTGCACCGATGGCTGCACGCCCGCTCTACGTCGGAATCGACCTCGGCACCACGAACTCGACCGCGGCCGCGTTCGACGGCGAGAAGGTCACCCTGGTCAGGAACTCCCAGGGCGCGACGCTCACCCCGAGCGTGGTGCGGATCGACGCGCGCGGGACGGTCACGGTCGGCGCGCGCGCGCGGCGGTTCCTCGAGAGCGACCCGCAGAACACCCGCGCGGAGTTCAAGCGGCTGATGGGGACGGCGCAGCCGCTCGCGTTCGCGGCGGCGAAGGCGACGAGGAAGCCCGAGGAGCTCGCGGCCGAGGTGCTGCGCTCGCTGCGCGCCGACGTCGCCGAGCACCTCGGGGTCCAGCCGGCCGCGGCGGTGATCTCGGTGCCGGCGCTCTTCGAGCTGCCGCAGAGCGCCGCGACGTCCGAGGCGGCGCGCCTCGCGGGGTTCGAGCGCGTCGAGCTGATCCAGGAGCCGGTGGCCTCGGCGCTCGCGGCCGGCTGGACGGCGGAGGAGCCCGCCGGCAGCTGGCTCGTGTACGACCTCGGCGGCGGGACCTTCGACGTCTCGCTGCTCGAGACGCGCGACGGGCTGCTCCGCGTGGTCGGGCACGACGGCGACAACTTCCTCGGCGGGCGCGACTTCGACTGGGCCGTGGTCGACTGGGCGCTCGCCGAGATCGCGCGCGCCCAGGGCGTCACCGTGAGCCGCGCCGATCCGCGGCACGCCGCCGCCCTCCGCAAGCTCAAGCTCGCGGTCGAGGAGATCAAGATCGAGCTCACCCGCGCCGAGGAGGCGGCGCTCGCCCTGCCCGCGGCGTTCGAGGTGGACGGCGCGCCCGTCGACGTCGACCTGATCCTGGAGAGGTCCACGCTCGACGCGCTCTGCGCGCCGCTCATCGACCGCTCGATCGAGGTCTGCAAGCGGCTGCTCGCGGCGCACGGCCTCGAGGCGTCGCAGCTCGCGCGCGTGGTGCTCGTGGGCGGGCCGACGGTGATGCCGGCGCTCCGGGCGCGCGTCCGGAGCGCGCTGGGCGCGCCGTTCGGCGAGGGGCTCGATCCGATGACGCTCGTCGCGCAGGGGGCGGCGATCTACGCGGCGACGGCCGGGCTCGACGCGCGGCCGTCGTCGTCCATGCCGCGCCCGGACGCGCAGGGCCGCCGCCTCTGGCTCCAGTACCCGGCGATGTCGTCGGACCTGACGCCCCACGTCGTGGGCCGCGTCGTCGAGGGGCCGGGGCCCGCGCCCGCGCGGATCCGCCTCGCGCGCGAGGGCGACGCCTGGACGAGCGCCGAGGCCGCGCTCGACGACGAGGGGGCGTTCGTGATCACCGTCGACCTCTTGCCGCGCCGCCCGAACGTGTTCCGCGTCGAGGCGACCTCGGCCGACGGCGCCAGGGTGCCGGTGCACCCGCAGGCGATCACCATCGTCCAGGGCCTCACGATCAGCGACCCGCCGCTGTCGCGCACCGTGGGGGTCGCGCTCGCGGACAACACCGTGCGCGTCTACTTCGAGCGGGGGGCGCCGCTGCCGGCGAAGCGGACGTTCGTGCACCACAGCGTGGAGAGCGTGCCGAAGGGGTCGAGCGCGTGCGCGCTGAAGATCCCCATCGTGCAGGGCGAGCTCGACGTCGCCCACCTCTGCCGCGTGGTCGGGACGCTGGAGATCGACGGGACCGGGCTCGCCGCGACCCTGCCCGCGGGCTCGCCGATCGAGCTCACGCTCGAGCTCGACCGGGGCGGGCACCTCTCGGCGCGCGCGCTCATCCCGTCGCAGGGGGTCGTGTTCGAGCGCGTCGCGCACCTGCTCGTCCCCGAGGCGGCGCCCGAGGTGCTCGACGCCTCGCTCGCGGCGATGCGCGCGCGGCTCGCCTCGGCGCGCGAGGGCGCGCTGCGCAGCGACGCGCCGCACGCGCTCGGCAAGGTCACCTACGTCGAGTGCGCGCTCGGCGAGGTGGAGCGCGACGTGGCGGCGGCGCGCGGCGGCGACGCCGACGCCGGGCAGAAGGCGCGGCGCGCGCTGCTCGAGCTCGACGTGATGCTCGAGCAGGCCGAGGCCGACAAGCGCTGGCCCGAGCTCGAGGCCGAGGCGCAGGCCGCCGTCGCGAACGCGTCGGTGTGGATCGCGCAGCTCGGGTCGGGCACCGAGAAGGCGCTCCTGGAGGAGGCGGCGCAGGGGGTGGCGCGCGCGCGGGCCGAGAAGAACCAGGTCGAGCTCCAGCGGCAGCTCCGCCTCGTGCGCAACCTGAGCAGCGCGGCGTTCCAGCGGCACCCGAAGGCGTGGGCCTGGATGTTCGAGGAGGCCGCGTCCGAGGCGCACCAGGCGTCGGATCTGGTCCGCGCCCAGAAGCTCGTGCGCGACGGGCGGAGCGCGGCGGAGCGCGGGGACGCGGCGGCGCTCAGGGCGATCACCGAGGAGCTCTGGCGCCTCCTGCCGGTCGACGCGCAGAAGCGCCGGCTCGGCCACGAGTCGGGGGTCCGGTGAAGGACGCCGCGCTCGGCCGCATCCGCGACAACCCGTTCTACGTGCTCGGCCTGCGCCCGAGCGCGAGCCGCGCGGAGATCGAGCGCGAGGGGCAGAAGCTGCTCGGGATGCTCGAGCTCGGGCTCGCGAGCGCCGCGACGTACCCGACGCCGGTCGGCCCCGGCGCCCGGACGGCCGACAAGGTGCGGCAAGCGATGGCGGCCCTCCGGGACCCGGAGCGGCGGCTCGCGCACGAGGTCTGGGCGCGGCTCGATCCGCGGCCTCCGCGCGATCCTCGCGACGACGAGCTCGACGACGAGCTCGGCGAGCTCCCGCCGCCGGAGCCGCCCGGGGAGGACCCGCGCGCGCCGTGGCCGGAGGCGCTGGCCGCCCTCGGCTGGAGGTCGCGATGAGCGTCGGCCTGCTGCTCGCCCTCGCGGTGGTCGCGCGGATCGTCATCGAGGTGATCGCGCGGAAGGTCTCGCCCAGCGCGTCGCCGCACCTCGAGGCGCCCGGGGCGAGCGCGCGGCGCGCCGCCGCGTGGTTCGGCCTCGTCGTGGTCGCGGTCCCGCTCGCGCTCGGCCTCGCCGCGGGGCAGCTCTGGTGCGCGCCGCTGCTCGCGCCGATCGCGGTCCTGCTCGCGCCCTGGCCCGCCGCGCGCCTCGCGCTGATCCCGCTCGGGCTTCCGCGCGCGGCCGCCTGGGTCGCCTCGCTCTCGGACTGGACGTGGCGCGCGGACCGGCGCGGCGGCGCGGCGCTCGCGGCCGCGTGGGCGCTCTGCCGCGCGCGGAGGCCGGACCCCGCGGCGGAGGCCTGGGTGAGCGACCTGGTCGAGGGCGCCGGCGCGCCGCGCGACGGCGCGGGCGCTCGCGACGGCGCAGGCGCTCGCGGCGGGGCGGCCGCCGAGCAGGACACGGCGCGCCGGCCGCCGCTCCGCGGCGCCGGCGTCGCTGCCGGCGCGATGCTCGCGGCCTACCGCGGCGACGTGGAGGGCGCGCGGGCGCTCTTCGCGAGCGTCGCCGCGATGGACGAGCGCGCCAGCCCCCGCGAGGCGCGCCGCGTCGCCGCGGGCTGGCTGGCCGCGGAGGCCGCCTCCCGCGGCGACTGGGCCGCCGTGCTCGAGCGCGCCCGCGAGGGCGGCGGCCGGGCGCTCGCGCTGCTCGGCGCGGTCGCCGCGCGCCTGCTCGGCGAGGCGCCCGCGCCGGGCGCGCTCGAGCTCTGGCTCCGCTGGCTCGCCGCGCCCCGCCGCCGCGCCACGCTCCCGCTCGTGCGCCGCGCCCTCGCCGCGCGCGCCGGCGCGCCGCGCCCGGAGCCGGAGGCGCCCGAGCCGTGCGCCGCGAAGGTCGCCGAGGGCGACCTGTGGAGCCAGGCGGTGCTGCTCCACGCGGCGCTGCTGCTCCGGGCGGGCGGCACGATCTCTGGCGACGACCTCCGGCGGCTCGGCGGCGCGTGGGACGCGGCGCTCGAGGACGAGCGCGCCCAGGCCGAGCTCCGCGAGCGGGCGCGGTCGCTCGGCGCCTCGGGCGCGCAGGCGGCGCTCGGGCCGCTCGCGCGCGCGGTCGAGGAGGACCTCGCGGCGGCGCTGCGCGCGGCGCGCGTGCCGCACGCGGAGTGGAACGACCTCGGCGCGACGATCGGCCGCACGCGCCGGCGGCTCCGGGACGAGCTCCTCTCCGAGGTGGAGCTCACGTGCGACGCCCTGCGCCGCCGGGTCGACGCGGCGCGCGCGCTCCCGCCGCTCGCGGAGTGGCGCGAGTGGACCTCGCTCCGCACGCAGTACGAGGGCGCGGCGGCGCTGGTCGGCCTGGAGTTCCGCCGCCTCGCGTTCCCCAAGGTCCACGCCGACATGTGCCACGCCGCCGTCTGGCTGTTCAACACGAGGAAGGAGCGGGCGATCGGCAACGCGATGTTCCGGTGGCTGCTCGCCGAGGCCGAGGCGCTCGACGACGCGCGCATCGCGGGGCTCCAGCGCAACAACGTCGCGTGCGGGGTGTGACGGGCGGGCCGAGCGGCTCCGGTCGCGCGGCGCTCCGGCGCGGCCGCGCGCCAGGGGCACCCCAAATCTCAATATTTACGTAGAGTTGGCGGATCCGCCGGCCTACTCGGTGCCGCGGCTGCCCGCGGGGGCTCCGCCGCGCGGCGCCGGCTCGCCCGGGCGCCTGAGCGTCACGAGGCGCTCTTCCTGGAGCGGCTCGGGCTGGATCGTGCAGTGATCCAGCGCGTGCCGCTCGCGCAGGCGGCGGCTCACGGCCGCGGCCACGTCCGTGCCGTGGTGCCCCTTGGCGAGCACCACGTGCACGGTGAGCACGTTGAACCCGTCCGAGATCGACCAGACGTGCAGGTCGTGGAAGTCGAGCACGCCGGGCACGCTCCGGATCGTGTGCTCGACGTCGGCGAGGTCGATCTCGATGGGGCTGCCCTCCATCAGCACGCGGGACGTGTCGCGCACGAGCCGCCAGCCGCCCCAGAGCACGAGCGCGCCGATGGCCGCGCTGATCACCGGGTCGGCCCGCGTCCAGCCGAAGACGAGGATGAGCACCCCCGCCGCCATGGCGCCGACCGAGCCGAGCGCGTCGGACAGCACGTGCGCCAGCGCCGCGCGCGTGTTGATGTTGTGCCCGCGCCCGCCGGACGAGAGCAGCAGCGCCGCGGCCACGTTGACGAGCAGCCCGAGCGCCGCGGTGAGCGTCAGCGCCTCGGCGTGCACCGCCTCCGGCGCGCGCCAGCGGCGGGCCGCCTCGATGAAGATCCAGATCGCCGTCAGCCCGAGCGCGATCCCGTTGGCGAACGCCGCGAGCACCTCCGCGCGCCGGAAGCCGTACGTCCGCGCGCGCGTCCGCGCCTGCACGGCGATGCGCTGCGCGAGGATCGCGAGCGCCAGCGCCGCGGCGTCCGCGAGCATGTGGCCCGCGTCGGCGAGGAGGGCGAGGCTCTTCGACCACCACCCGATCGCCGCCTCGACGAGCAGGAACGACGTCGTGAGCGCGAAGGCGGCGACGAGCCGGCGGAGCGGCGTGCCGCGGTGGTCGTGCGTGTGGCCGTGGGAGGCGCCGTTGTGGTCGTGGTCGTGGTCGTGGTCGTGCCCGTGGCCATGCTCGCGGCCGTGCTCGTGCCCGTGGCCATGCTCGCGGCCGTGCTCGTGCCCGTGGCCATGCTCGTGCCGGGCGCCGCCCCCGCGCGGGTGCTCATGAACGCGGCCCCCGCCGTCGCTGGGCGTCCCCAGCGCCGCGCCGGCGCGGCTCACACGCGCTCGAGGATGGTCGCCACGCCCATCCCTCCGCCGATGCACAGCGTGACCAGCGCGGTCGCCTTGTCAGCGCGCTCGAGCTCGTCGAGCGCCGTCCCGATCAGGCAGGCGCCGGTCGCGCCGAGCGGGTGGCCGAGCGCGATCGCGCCGCCGTTCACGTTGACGCGGTCGAGGTCGATGCCGAGCTTGCGCGCCGTCTGCAGCGGCACCGCCGCGAACGCCTCGTTGATCTCCCAGAGATCGATGTCGCGCGCCTGCATCCCCGCCTTCTTGAGGGCCCGCTCCGACGCGGGCGCCGGGGCGGTCAGCATGATCACCGGCTCCGCCCCCGCCGTCGCGACCGCGCGGATCTTCGCCCGCGGCGTGAGGCCGTGCGCCTTCACGTAGTCGCCCGACGCGAGCAGCACGACCGCGGCCCCGTCGACGATCCCGCTCGAATTGCCCGCCGTGTGCACGTGCTGGATCGACGGCACCTCCGGGTACCGCACGAGGGCCAGCGCGTCGACCGTCTCGCCGCGCGGGCCCATCGGCGTGGCGCCCAGGCCGGCGAACGCCGGCTCGAGCTTCGCGAGGGCCTCCATCGTCGCCCCGGCGCGCGGGTGCTCGTCCCGGTCGAGGAGCGGCTTGCCGTCGCGATCGACCACCGTGAACAGGCTCTTCGCGAACCGCCCCTCGCGCGCGGCCCGCTCGGCCTTGTGCTGGCTCTCCAGCGCGAACCGGTCCGCGTCCTCGCGCGAGATGCCCTCGATCGTCGCGATGAGGTCCGCCGAGATGCCCTGCGGGACCATCGCCAGCTTCTCGCGGAGCGCGAGGTTGTTGCCGTCGAGGGGCGCGCCGTCCGAGCCCATCGGCACGCGCGACATGCTCTCCACGCCGCCGCCGATCGCGAGCTCCTGCTGGCCCGACATGACCCCCATCGCGGCGAAGTTGACCGCCTGCGCGCCCGAGCCGCAGAAGCGGTTCACCGTCGCCCCGGTCACCACGTCCGGCCAGCCGGCCGCGAGGATGGCCGTGCGCGCGACGCACGCCCCTTGCTCGCCCGCCTGCGTCACGCAGCCGACGACGACATCCTCGACGTCGTCCTTGCGGATCCCGGTCTTCTCGGCGAGGCGGTTGAGCGTCTGCGCGAGCAGCTCCTGGGGATGTACGCCGGAGAGCGCGCCCTTGCCCGCCTTGCCACGCCCTCGCGGCGTGCGAACGGCATCCACGATGAAAACGTCTCGCATGGAGATCTCCGAGCCGGGGTACGGCCGGTCCTTAGCACACGGCCCGTTCCCGGTGCAGCCTGGTCGCGCCTGGTCTCGTGGACCGGAGGCGCGGCGGATCGGCTATGCTCGCCGCCGATGATGGACCGGTCCCAGCGGATGGTGTGGGTCGACTTGGAGATGACGGGGCTCGACGAGAGCTCGTGCGCGATCGTGGAGATCGCGACCATCGTGACGGAGCCCGACCTGACCGTGGTGGCCGAGGGGCCGTGCCTCGTCATCCACCAGCCCGAGGACGTGCTCGCGCGGATGAGCGACTTCGTGCGCGATCTGCACGCCCGGTCGGGGCTCCTCGAGCGCATCCGCGCCTCCACGCTCTCGGTCCGCGACGCGGAGTCCGAGACGCGTGCGTTCCTGGCGGCGCACTGCGACGAGGGCACGGCGGTCCTGTGCGGCAACTCCGTGTGGAAGGACCGCGCGTTCCTGCAGCGCTACATGCCGGAGCTGCTCTCGTTCCTGCATTACCGCATCGTGGACGTCTCGACCCTCAAGGAGCTCGTGCGCCGGTGGTACCCGGGGAGCTCCGCGCCGAGGAAACGCGAGATTCACCGGGCGCTCGACGATATCCGGGAGTCGATCGAGGAGCTCCGGTGGTACCGGGCGAACGTGTTCCGGCCGCTGCCGGTGCAGTAGACGCGCTGAGGGGGGCGGGTCGCGCCCCGGCCGCCGGGGTCACCCCGGAGGCGGCGGGGGGACCTCAACCTGGGTCGGGGTCAACGGGCTCAACCTGGGTCGGGGTCAACGGGCTCAACCTGGGTCGGCGGGCTCAACCTGGGTCGGCAACCTCAACCTGGGTCGGCAGGCTCAACCTGGGTCGGCAACATCAGGGTCGGCGGGCTCAACCTGGGTCGGCAACCTCAACCTGGGTCGGCAACCTCAACCCGGGTCGGGCGGGCTCAACCTCGGCAACCTCAACCTGGGTCAGCGGATCCGGGAGTGGACAACTCCAAGGGATTTCCGCCGACCTGAAGAAAATTCTCTCAGAGCCGAGAAAAAAAGATCCGTAAACGTAATGCTTGGCTAAGCTCGCCACGCGCCCGGACCTCCGGCACGAGGTCTGCGGTGCGGACATCCCGGCGGCCCCAATCCGCCGGGGTGTCGTTTGCCAAGCAGGGGCAACCCCCCCGAACCGCTGTCAGAAGAGCTGGTCGCCGTACCATCGCTGCCGCGCGCTTCCGTCCGCATGCGAAGCGCGGGGAGCGGCCAGCGAGGCGGGCGCAGAGCGATGCGCGGCGGCCTGCGATCGAATGACCGGCCCCTCGACGGCGCCATGCTGCACCGCCGCAGGAGCAGCGGGATCACATTGCACCGGCGGAACCAGCGCGATGTCCTGCGGCGTGTGGTTATTGTAATATTGACTACCAATCGCTGCCGCGGCCGGCACCTTGCGCTGGGCTACATACGAGCTCAGCGGGACGGCGACGGCGGCGCTCGCCAGGGCCACGGCCAGCAGCGCTCCGCCGGCTTGAAGGAAACGGCGGCGTCTGCCCGGGTCGGCGATCTCGATCACCGGGTGCCTGACGGCCTGCGGCGGGACGGTGCCGGTGGGCAACGTGTCGCGCGGCATCGACGCCGGCGCGTTCCGCTCGGTGTCCGGCGAGAGCTCGGGCGACGACGGCGCTCCCAAAGGCCCGCTCGGCGCGGACTCGGCGAGGAGAAGCGGCCGCACCGCGGACATGAACGCCTGGACCGTCTGGAAACGCGCGTCCGGATCCTTCGCGAGGGCCCGGGCGAGCGCCTCGTTCACCGCGGCCGGCACGCCCGGCAACGGAGGCAGCACCTCCTCCAGCGCACACACGTCGAGGTCGTCGCGCCCCTCGAACGGCGGCCGCCCCGAGAGGGCGCAGTACAGCAGCATCCCCATGCCGTAGACGTCCGTTCGATGATCGATGATGCGCGCGTCGAAGAGCTCCGGCGCCCGGTAACGCGCGGCGTCCGCCACGCCGTCCACCGGCGCCCCGAACAGCCGGTGGAGCCCGAACGCCCTGAGCAACACGGCTCCCTTGCCGGTGATCACCACCGTGTGCGGGCCGAGATCCCCGTGAGAGAGGCCCACCGCGTGCGCCGGGCCGAGGGCCCCCGCGACGTCCACCAGGAGATCGTAAGCCCAGGGGCGAAGGCGAGGCAGCAGATCCTCGATCGAGGGCTCGTCGCTGGCCCGGGCCGCGATCCAGCCGGCGCGACCCTCCATGCCTCCCCGGAACACAGGCACGATGTCGTGCAACACCGGAGTCAGCGAGAGCAGCCGCTTGAGCTCCTCACGGAAGGTGTCGGCGCCGACGACGAGATCCTCCTGGACATAAAGCGTCACCTCGCGGCCCTCCGCGTCCAGCGCGCGATAGGCCTCCGCCGGAGCGGGCGAGTCGAGGCTGGCGACGATGGTGTAGCCCGCGAACTCCTGGCCCAGGATCACCATGGGCCCCTCGCCGTGAGCGCCCCGCCGCGCGCAGCGGGCTCACCCCGCGAGCGCGGGAAGAAAGAGGAGCGAAGCGCGCGTGCGGTCCGCAATCCCCGCCGCAATCTTGGATCAACCCAGAATGGTCTGCTCACAGCGTCGGACCTCCGGCACGAGGTTCGAGTCGTTGACCCCGGAGACGGGCCGGGGAACATCGAGTCGTGGCAACGTTAACAGAGGTTCGATGCCCGCGGTAGCGTCACCGGCGCGGGCCGCGGCGCGCGGCGCGCGGCGTCGGCGAGGTAGCGTGATCACTTGCCGGATCGCCGGCTCGATGACGGAGGGACGCGGCCCGAGGCGGCGCGCTCGGGCGGGCGCGACTTGGGCGGAGCGGCGAGGCGCGAGCGCTCGGGATCTTCGCTGGCCAGGGCGAGCATTGCTTGTTTCCGCGTCGAATCGTCTGGCTCGATGAGCAAGAAGAGGATCGCGTGCTGGAGCGTCTCGTTCGCCTTGTCGAAGAGCTCTGCCACGACCGACGCGACCGGGCTGCGGCCGTCGCCCGGGAGCAGCAGGCGCGGGTCGCACTGGAGCCCCTGGGCGATCAGGCCGAGCGCGCCGAGGCCGAGATCCCGCTCGCCTCGCTCGACCTGCCGCAGGTACGTGGCCGAGAGCTGCGCCTTCTCCGCGAACTCCTGCATGCTGAGCCCGCGCAGCAACCGGAGGATGCGGATCGCCTGGCCGACCTCCTTGGGGAGCGTGTCGCGCATGACGCGAGCCTAGCAGGCAGAGCTCGCTCGAGCCGCCGCGATGGAGTCAGAGATACCCCTCCGCCTGGAGCGCGAACATGCGGGCATAACGCTGGCCATGGGCCACGAGCTCGCCGTGGGTGCCCTCCTCGACGATGCGCCCGCCGTCGAGGACGAGGATGCGATCGGCCATGCGCACGGTCGGGAAGCGGTGCGAGATGACGATCGTGGTCCGCCCCCTGGCGAGCGACCGGAACCGCTGAAAGACGGCGTGCTCGGCCTCGGCGTCGAGCGCCGCGGTCGGCTCGTCGAGCACGAGGATGTCGGCCTCTTCGCGCATGAACGCACGCGCGAGCGCGATCTTCTGCCACTGCCCGCCGCTCAGCTCGACGCCCTCCTTGAACCAGCGCCCGAGCTGCGCGTCGAGGCCCCCGGGCACCTCGGCGACCACCTCGTCCGCGCCGCCCTGGGCGATCGCGCGCGCGACGCGCGCCTCGTCCTCGAGGTGTTCGACGCTGCCGAGCCCGACGTTCTCGCGCAGCTTGAGCTGGTATCGATTGAAGTCCTGGAACACGACGCCGATCCGCCGGCGGAGCGCGTCGACATCCCACGCGCGGAGATCCTTGCCGTCGAGCAGGATGCGCCCCTCGGTGGGCTCGTAGAGCCGCGTGAGCAGCTTGATGAACGTCGTCTTGCCCGCGCCGTTGTGCCCGACCAGCGCCAGGCTCTCGCCGGCCGGGATGTGAAGGTCGATGCCCCGGAGCGCCCACCGCGATTGCCCCGCATAACGGAAGCCCACGCCCTCGAACCGCACGCCGCGCTCGGCGGGGCGGCCGTCGCCGCCGCCCGCGAGCGCCCGCGCCGCCTCGCCGGCGGGGAGCGCCGCGCCGTCGCCGCGCTCGGCAGGCGACCGCGCCGCCTCGCCGGCGGGGAGCGCCGCGCCGTCGCCGCGCTCGGCGGGCGACCGCGCCGCCTCGCCGGAGCTCGCCGGCGGCGGCGTCGCCGGCGCGCTCGTCGGGATGCTCAAGTACTGAAATAGATTCGACATGTAGAGGTTGTGCTCGTACATGCCGCCGACGCCGGCGAGGACGGCCTGGAACGCCTGCTGGCCTTGCCGGAAGGAAGCGACGTAGAGGACCATCTCGCCGAGCGAGAGGCGCCCCGCCGCCGCGCCGAGCGCCATGGCGCCATAACAGCCGTAGAACGCGGCCGTCCCGAGGAGCGAGAGGCCGAAGGCCCACCCGGCGCGGCGGACCGCGAGGGCGCTGTCCTCCCGGTAGAACGACGCGGCGAGCGCCTTGTACCGCTCGAGGAACATCGGGCCGAGCCCGAAGAGCTTCACCTCCTTGGCGTGGCCGTCGTTGGCGAGCACGTGCTCGAGGTAATTGAGCCGGCGCGCCTCGGGAGATCGCCAGTTCCGGAGGCGGAACGCCGCGCCGGAGAAGCGCGCCTCGGCCACGGTGGCGGGGATGGCCGCGAGCAGGAGCGCGAGCACCGCGATCCCGCTGAACCCCACGAGCAGCGCGGCGTAGCCGGCGAGCGTGATCAGGTTCTGCACGAGCGAGAAGCTCTCGGTCACGACGGAGGCAGGGCGCGACGACGCCTCGCGGCGCGCCCGGGTGAGCCGGTCGTAGAACTCGGGATCTTCGAAGTGGAGCAGATCGAGCGAGAGCGCCTTGCCGAGGATCAGCGCGTGGATGTCGATCGAGAGCCGCGCGCCGAGCAGCTGCCGCGTCAGCGAGAGCCCGCGCTGCACGAGCGAGAGCGCCGCCACGAGGCCGAGCTCCACGGAGACCCACACGAGCGCCGCGCGCCCGTCGCGCGCGACCACCACGTCCGTGATCGCCTTGCCGACGTACGCCACCCCGAGCGGCAGCACGGCCGCCGCCAGGGTGAGCAGGCCGAGCGCGAGGCTGGCCGCCTTCGACGAGCGCCAGACGAGCGCCAGCGTCCGCGGGGTGTAGGCGAAGCTGTCCCGCAAGCGGGAGAGGCCGAGCATGACGGCGGAGTCTAACCACGCCGCCGCCTCCTGCCCGCCGCGGCGCCCACCGGCTCGGCCGGCGCGGCGAGCGCGGGGTCGGCGGCGAGCGCTGGTGGGCGCCGAGCGCGGGGTGGGCGCCGAGCGCGAGGCGGGCGCCGAGCGCGGGGTAGGCGCCGAGCGCGGGATGGGCGGCGAGCGCGGGGTGGGCGGCGGCCGCTCGCGCGCTCGCGCCGACGCGCACACCGCCGCGGCCCCAGGAAGCGGGCGAGCGGGCGGCCCTTCTGGCGGGCGCACGCCGGCCGGGGTATCCCGGGAGCTCGGACAAGGAGGCACCGCATGTCGAACATGTCGAATTTGACCCTGGGTTATGGAGCGCTGCTCGTCGCGCTCGGCGTCGGCGGCTTCGTGGCGACGGGGGCGACGCACAAGACGGCGCTCATCCCCGCGGGCTTCGGGGCCGCCGCGATCGGGCTCGGGCTGCTCGCGAAGCAGGAGCGGTATCACATGCACGCCATGCACGCGTCCGCGCTGCTCGGCGTCGTCGGGTTCGCCGGCGCTGTCCCCGGCCTGCTCAAGCTGCCGACGCTGCTCTCCGGCGGCGACCTGGAGCGCCCGGCCGCCGTCATCGCTCAGTCCGTGATGGGCGTCCTCTCCGCGGGTTACGTGGCGCTCTGTGTTCGCTCGTTCATCGCGGCGCGCCGCGGCCCCGCCCGCCCCTGAGCGCGGCGCGCGCTCCGACAGGAGCGCCGCTCGCCGGGCGACCCGCCGGTCTTCAGGCCCCTCTTCCCCCGTCTTCCCCCTCTGCCCAAACAACGCCACGCCGAGCGGGGCTGTCGGCGCCGCGCTCCGCCGCGCCGCCGCGGCCTCCTATCGAATCCGTAGAGAACGGCGCGCCCGGCCCCGTGGAGCGCCCATCTCGCGTCCCGAGCTCCCGTGCCTCTCCCTCTCTCCGCCTCCGATCGAGGCCCCCGCGCCCTCGCCGGATCTCCCCATGTCGATTCTTTGACAAATCGAAACGAGTCAAGGGAATGCCACAAAATGCACGTGCAACAGGCCAGATCGACGCCCTTGGTGGCCAGGCTTGATGTAACGTCGTCGCCACCAGGCCATCAACGAGAAGAGTGAACACCATGCTTCGACGCATCATTGCATTGGGGCTGACCGCGCCTCTTTCTCTCTCCTGCGGAGATACCGGGGCTGTCCTGATGTGGAATTGCGACGAGTGCCCCGAGGGGTGGACCTGCACGGAGCACGCTTGCATCCCGCCGCATTGCAGCAACGGTGCGACCGATGACCTCGAGGGAGAGACCGACACCGACTGCGGCGGTTCCTGCGAGCCTTGCGGCCTCGGCGACGGCTGCGCGACGGGGCGCGACTGCGAGGAGGGCGTCTGCCGCCTGGGCGCCTGCCAGGCCCCGACGTGCGTGGACGGCGTGCAGAACGGGTATGAGACCGGCGTCGACTGCGGCACGCGCTCGTGCCCGCTCTGCCCCGCGGGGGACGGGTGCCTCGCCGGGGACAACTGCGCGTCCGGCGTGTGCAGGGAGCGTGTCTGCCAGGAGCCTTCGTGCGACGACGGGGTCCTGAACGGCGGCGAGCTCGCCGTCGACTGCGGAGGGGCGTGTGGGGACTGCCGGTGACGGGCTCGCGCGGTCGCTTGCACCTCGGAGCGGGAAGAACCCCTGTGCGACGGGGGAGAGACGCCTCGCTCAGCGAGCGTCGACGACGGGGGCGGTATCCAGGCTCACCGTGCCGCCGCTCGCGATCCAGCGGAAGCCGTCGATGAGCGCGGTGGAGTCGAAGCGATCGTCGCCGGTGTCGAAGAGGATGAACCGGAGCGTGATCTCCTCGCCGCCGCGGACCGGCGCCTGGGTCTTCAGCCAGCGGGTGGCGCCGTCGGTCAGCGGGCTGAACCCCGTCCCCGCGAGCTCGCCCGAGCCGCGCGGGCATCCGTCGCAGACATCGAAGAAGGCGATATTGACGCTGACCGGCCTGCCCGCGTCGTCGAACGAGAGATTCCCGTTGTACGACCCCGGCGGCGCCGGCGTGGCCAGCGCGACGAACTGGTCGTTGAAATCCTCGCAGACCCACTCCGGGTATTCGAAGGTGTAGAATTTGAAGAGGAACTCGTAGCCGGTCGCGTTCTTCGGCGCGCGCAGGACGACCTCGAGGCCGATGTCGTCGTGGATGAAGTCGGACGGGGGGCAGTCGGGGTTGTCCTGGGGGAACCCGGGCGGCGCGGCGCCGGGGCCGTAGCTCGAGCAGCTGTCGGAGGAACACGCGCTGGGCTGACCGGGCAGGCGGGCGCGCCCCGTCGAGAGCGCGAGCAGGCGCGCGCCGCGCTGCACGTGCACGTTGGGGCCGAACCCCTCCTGGAGGCCCACCGCGGCCGACGGCCGCGCGGGTGAGCCGTCACCTCGGACGTACCTCGCGGAGAGCACGCCCCACCGCGCGTCGTCGCGGGACGCGGCCGCGCAGAGGTCGATCGCCCTGGCGCCGCTCATCGGATCGAAGTCCGCGAGCGCCAGCCCCTCGTCGCACGGAGGGGCCACGTTGTCGATCGCGCCGTCGCAGTCCTCGTCCGCCGGCGCCGGGACCTCGCCGCTCGCGTCGGGCTCCGTGACCTCGACCTCGATCGCGCCGGGGTTCACGTTGGCGTCCGCGTCGTTGCAGTCGCCGCGCGCGGGCGTGAACCCGTCGCCGTCCTTGTCCGCGTTCGGATCCGGGGGCGGCTCGGCGGTGCCGCCCAGCGCCGGGTCGTCGGGCGCGCCGAGGCCGCCGGCGCCGTCCTCCTCGCCGCCGGCCGCGGGGGGCTCGGCGCGCGGTCCGCCCGCGCCTTCCTGCTCCTGCGCGGGCGAGCCGCCCACGGCCGAGCACCCGATCGCGACCGGGAGCGCCGCGAGCCCTGCGAGCGCCGCGAGCGCCGCGGCGCCGAGGCCGGAGAGGGAGCGCCGGCGATCCATCGCGCTACATCCGCTCCGGGGCGTCGATGCCGAGCAGGCCGAGGCCCTTCGCCAGCACCTGCGCCGTGAGGTTGCAGAGCGCGAGGCGCGAGCGGCGCAGCGCCTCGCCGTCGGCCTTGAGCACCGGACAGCGCTCGAAGAACGTCGTGAACGCCCCGGCGAGCTCGTAGAGGTAGACGCACAGGCGGTGGGGCTCGAGCGTGGCGGCCACGTCCTCGATCACGGCGCCGAACCGGAGCAGCTCGAGCGCGAGCGCCCGCTCGGCCGGATCGGTGAGGGTGATGCCGGCGCCGCGCTCCAGCGCGACGCCGCCCTTGCGGAAGATCGAGCGGATGCGGGCGTGCGCGTACATGAGGTAGGCCGCGGTGTTCCCCTCGAACGCCAGCATGCGGTCCCAGTCGAACACGTAGTCCTTGATCCGGTCGCTGGAGAGGTCGGCGTACTTCACCGCCCCGATGCCGATCGACCGCGCTACCGGGCCGGCGGTCTCGGCGTCGAGCTCCGGGTTCTTCTCCCGGACCACCTTCAGCGCGCGCTCGACGGCCTCGTCGAGCAGGTCCGAGAGCTTCACGGTGTCGCCGGAGCGCGTCTTGAACATCTTCTTGTCGGCGCCGAGCACCGAGCCGAAGGCCACGTGCTCGGCGCGCGCCGGCGGCTTCAGCCAGCCCGCCTCCCGCGCCGCCGCGAAGACCATCGCGAAGTGCTGGCTCTGCGGCGCGCCGACGACATAGATGATCCGCCGCGCGCCCACGGTCGACAGGCGGTGGCGGATCGCCGCGAGGTCGGTGGTCGCGTAGCCGTAGCCGCCGTCCTGCTTGCGCACGATGAGCGGCAGCGGCTCGCCGCCCTTACCCGTGAACCCGGCGGGGAAGACGCAGAGGGCGCCGTCGCTCTCGCGCGTGAGCCCCTTCTGGCCGAGCTCCGCGAGCACGTCCTGGAGCATCGGGTTGTAGGAGCTCTCCCCGGCGAAGTCGGCCTCGGTGAGCGTCACGCCGAGGCGGCGGTAGACCGACTCGAAGTAGCGCATCGACTCGCGCACGACCTGCCGCCAGAGCGCGAGCGTCGGCTCGTCGCCGCCCTGGAGCCGCACGACCCGCTGGCGCGAGCGCTCGGCGAACGCAGGGTCGCCGTCGAACTTGGCGCGCGCCTGCTTGTAGAAGGCGTCGAGATCGCCCACGGAGAGCGCCTCGGCCGCGGCGCCTTCGCCGAGGTCGAGCATGTGCTCGATGAGCATGCCGAACGGCGTGCCCCAGTCGCCGAGGTGGTTCTGGCGGATCACGCGGTGGCCGAGCGCATCGAGGACGCGCGCGAGGGCGTCGCCGATGATCGTGCTGCGCAGGTGCCCGACGTGCATCTCCTTCGCGGCGTTCGGGCCCGAGTAGTCCACGATCACCGTCTCCGGCTGCGCGGCGGGCGCGATCCCGAGCCGGCCGCCGCCCGCCGTGTCGGCGAGCTCGCGCGTGAGGTAGGCGTCCTCGAGCGTGAGGTTGATGAACCCGGGGCCGGCGATCTCCACCTTGCTGCAGAGCCCGGAGGCCGGCAGCGCCTTCACGATCGCCGCCGCGACGTCGCGCGGCGGCCTGCCCACGCGCTTGCCGAGCGCCATGGCGACGTTCGCCTGGTAGTCGGCGTGCGCGGAGCGGCGCAGCGCGGGATCGGTGGCGGCGTGCTCGGCGCCCAGGGCGGCGGTGATGGCCTCCTTGAAGGCGCGGGCGAGGGCGTGAACGGGATCGGCCATGGCGCATCCTTGGCCCGGGTGGGGCGGCGGTTCAACAGGGGAGGCCGGGGGGAGCGGCGGCGATGGCTGGCGGGCGGGCGGACGGCGCGGTGCGAGGGGGCGAGGAGGCGCGCGGCGGACCGCTGCGACGCCTGCGGCTCCGACTTGGCCCGGCACTCTCCGCTGCGAGTAGTCTGGCGCCCGTGGAGCTGCCCTTCGATCTGTGGCACCTCGCGTTCGTGAACCTGATTCAGCGACGCGCGCCGCCCAACTTCGAGGTGCAGTCGGAGGTGAGGCTGAGCATCGAGCCGCAGCGCGCGGACATCCTGCTGCTGCGCCGGATCGGCGTCGAGCGGCAGGATCACGAGGCACGCGTGCTCCGCATGCTGTGGCCGATGCTCGGAGCGGTGACGGTGCTGGAATACAAGAGCCCAGTCGACTCCGCGTTCCGTCCGGGGGACTTGCTGCGGCTGGTGGGCTACGGCGTGCTGTACCACACGGCACACCTCGACGAGCTGCCGGAGCGCGACGACCTGACGCTGGTGCTGGTGGTCGCGTCGGTCACGCCGACCTTGCGCCAAGAGATCGAGCGGATGGGCTGGAAGCTGACGCCGCTGGGCGGCGGGTATGGCCGGATCGAGGGGCTGATGTACACTGCGTACGTGGTCGTCACCGACGAGGTGACCGAGGCGGAGCGGGACGAGTACCTGCGGCTGTTCAGCCGCAGGCCGGCAGAGTCGGGCGAGGCCACCCGATGGCTCCAGCAGTGGATGAGGGACACGAAGATGAAGCAGCCGAACATGGAGGAGCTTCCGGGATACGAAGAGATGTTCCAGAAGCTCGTGGAGGCGATGCCCGTCGAGAAACGGCTGGCGGGGCTCGCCCCCGAGCAGCGGCTGGCGGGGCTCGCCCCCGAGCAGCGGCTGGCGGGGCTCGCCCCCGAGCAGGTGATCCTGGCGCTGCCCTTGGAGATGCTGCGGGTCCTCCCCGAGGAGTACCTCCGCTCGCTCCCCGCCGACGTGCAGGAGCAGGTCCGGAGGCGCCTCCAAGAAGGAGCCCATTGACGCCCCTGGTGGACCGGCGGCTGTTGCCGTGATCCACCCCGGCCCGCTCGCGAGCCAAGACCCGTGCCGTGGAATCGTGCGGTTGCGGCATGGCGAATCAACGGCTGCCGCTCAAAGGCTCAAAGCAGGCCGCACGCCATCTGCTCAGCATTCAGCTGCTCGCGAAGGCGATCGCTGAGACACCACACGGCCTTGTGATGGGTGCCCACGTGACCGGCCTCGCCCTCCGAGCGCCAGAACACCTCCGGGACCGCCCCTACGGCGCCGCCTCCGCCGCGACGCGCTTCCCGTCGCCCCGCACCTTCCGCGCCGCCCCCCGCCCTCCCGCCGCCTCCTCCCTCGCCCTCTCCGCCTCTCTCTGCCGCTGCATCTGCTCCATCTGCTTCGCCTGTTCCCGCTGCGCCTCGATGTCCTTGCGCGCCCGCTCCGCGGCGTCCCTGGCCAGCTTCTCGGCGGCGAGCGCCTTCTGGAGGTTCTCCTCCGTCTGGCGGATCTCCTGCAGCTGCTCGGTGATCACCCGGTTCTGGTTCTGCACCTTGATGATCCCCACGGTGGCCGCCACCACGAGGAACGACAGGGCCGCGATCGTCCCGTAGATGAGCGCGCGCTTCCGCCGGTGCACGGTGTCGGCGAGCCGCAGCACCGCGTCGAGGTACCGCTGCTCCCGCTCCATCACCTCGCCGTGGTAGCGCTCTCGGAAGCGGCGCGCGTCCTCCGCGATCTTGCCCCGCCAGAGCATGTCGTCCGCGCGGCCGCTCGACTCCCACTGCTTGGCCGCCGCGCGCAGCTTGTCGAGGTACGCGGCGTCCTCCTGGTTCTCGTCGAGCCAGCGGTGCAGCGTCGGCCAGCTGTCGATCAGCGACTCGTGCACGATCTCCACCGTGCTCCCGGCGCTGCCGCCGCCCGTCTCCATCGCGAGCAGCCGCGCGTCGGCGAGCAGGTGGATCACGCGCTCGATCTCCTCGGCGCCGCCGGGGAGCTCGCGGAGCTCGCTCAGGCTCGCGATCGCGCGGGTGCGCTCGGGCGTGACCAGGCGCTCGAAGATGGTGCGGGCCAGCTTCGCGTGGCGCGCGCTCATGCCGGCCAGCACCGTGTCGGCGTGGCTCGCGAGCGTGCCGGCCACGCCGCCGATGGCCTGGTAGCTCGCCCGCGTCAGCAGCCGGCGCTCGCGGTCGCGCGTGTCCCACAGCCGCGCCGCCGTGAACTGGAGCAGCGGCAGCGCCCCGCGGGTCGTCGCCAGCGTGTCGAGAATGCCCTCGACCATGCCCGGATCCTCGATCTCGTACCGCGCGGCCCGCACCGGCATGACCAGCGCCTCGCGCAGCCCCGCGCGCCCGATCGCCGGGAGGAACACGAGCCCGCGCGTCAGCGCCACCATGAAGTGCTGGTCCTCGGCCGCGCGCTCGAGGAAGTCCGAGCGCATCGCGAGGATCACCCGGAGCGGCGACGAGGCGTCGTCCGCGACGCCGGCGAGGCACGAGAGGAAGGCCCCGCGCTCTCCGGCGTCGCAGCCCTGCGTGTAGAGCTCCTCGAACTGATCGACGAACAGGAGGAGCCGGCGCCGCTCCCGGGCCGACCACGCGCGCAGCGCCGTGCCGAGGTAGCCCGGCTCGGCGCGCAGCCGCTCGTTCAGGGCGGCGCGCGCGGCCGCGCCGCCCTGCGGATCGAGCCCCCGCAGCTCGGGGAGCAGCGTCACGGACGGGTGGCTGAACAGATCGGCCACCGCGGCCATCGGCTCGCGCCCCGGCCGGATGATCAGCGCGTCCCAGCCCTCGCCGGAGCGCTTGAGCGCCGGGATCACCCCGGCCCGCACGAGCGAGGACTTCCCCGCGCCGGACGCCCCGACCACGGCGAGCAGCGGCTGGCTGCGGAGGCGCGACACCACGCCGGCGATCTCCTGGCCGCGGCCGAAGAAGCGATCCGCGTCGATCTCCTGGAACGACGACAGGCCGGCGAACGGGCTCTCGTCCGCGCCGAGGACGACCTCGTGGCGCCCGGGCAGGGCCCGCGTCAGCTCGGAGAGGAGCTCCTGCGCCGAGGCGAAGCGCTCCTCCTTGCGCTTGCGCAGGCAGCGATCGATGACCGCGCCGATCGCGCCGAGCTCCGGCCGGCCGTCGTCGACCCTGGGCATGGGCTCGTCGAGCTCGGCCACCCGCATGAGGTTCCCCATGTGCGGCGGGGCGAGCGGGTGCGCGCCGGTCACGAGCTCGTAGAGCAGGACGCCCACGGCCCAGAGATCGCTGCACGCGTCGATCCCCTCCCCCCGCCATTGCTCAGGGGACATGTAGGGCATCGTGCCCATGATCGCGCCCTCGCGGGTGAGCGCCGGCTCGCCGGCGAGGGGCGCGCGCGGGGCCGGGCGCGCGGGGCTCGCGTCGTCCTCGCGCAGCTTCGCGATGCCGAAGTCGAGCACCTTGATGGGGCCCGACGCGTCCAGCATGATGTTCTCGGGCTTGAGATCGCGGTGCACGATGCCGAACTTGTGGGCGCACGCCAGGGCGCGCACGACCGGCGCCATCATCTCGACCGCGAGGCTCGGCGGCACCGGCGCCGTCGAGATCTCCTCGCCGGCGTCCGCGGGCCGGCGCTGGTCCATCCACGCGCGCAGGCTCTGCCCCTCGATGTACTCGAGCACCATGTAGGGGTATCCGCCGTGCTCGCTCACCTCGTGCAGCGTCACGATGTTCTCGTGCTTGCAGCGCGCCGTGGCCCGGGCCTCGACCAGGAACCGCTGCACCCGCGCCTCGCTCAGCCGGCTGAGGAACTTGATCGCGACCAGCCGCCCGAGCCGCGTGTCGCGGGCGACCACCACCCTGCCCATGCCGCCCCGGCCGAGCTCGCGGATGACCTCGTAGTGGCCGACGAACTTGCCGATGGACGCGGGCGGGTCCTCCGCCTCCCGCCGTCGGGAGCGGGGCGAGGCATCGGCCCTCGTCTCGGCCTCCGTCCTCCCGGCCTCGCCGGCGACTTGCGCCGATCGCGCCGCCGGGGTCCCCTCCGGCGCCGCCTCGGCCGCGCCGGCGGTGAACGTGACGGTCGCCTCGCGCGCCGGGGCGTCGAGGCGCCGCAAAGGGGCCGCGCTCGATGGATCGGGCAACGTGTCGGGCCGGCCTGTCGTCGTCCCCATCGCGGCCAACTCCTCGTCCTGCGCGGCGGTCTTTTTCTCGCCCGCCGCGGCCATGCGAGCGGCGCTTCCAGCCCGCGTGCGCCCGCGAGGATAACGGTCCGGCGCGGTCCGCTACAATCCCCGGCCCTCCGGCGCCGCGCGGCGGCGATCCCCCTTTGACAAGGGGCGGCCTTCGCCGGACAGTTCACGCCTCCCGTGAGCGCCTCCCCGCCCCCTGCCCCCGGCGATCCGTCGCCCTCCGCGAGCAGCGCGCCGCCGGAGGATCCCGCGGCCGAGATGGTCGGGCGGGTCATCTCGGACCGGTACCGGATCGTCGAGCTCGTCGCCACGGGGGGCATGGGCGCGGTCTACAAGGCCGAGCACCTGCACCTGCGCAAGTGGCTGGCCGTCAAGCTGCTCCTGCCCGAGGCGAAGGGCTCGCCGGAGCTCACCGCGCGCTTCGAGCGGGAGGCGATCGCGGGCGCGCACATCCAGCACCCGAACATCGCCTCCGCGACCGATTTCGGGACGTTGCCCGACGGCTCCAGGTTCCTCGTGCTGGAGTACGTGCGGGGCACGACGCTCGACCGCATCATCAAGCAGGGCCCCGTGCCCGCCGCGCGCGCCGCAGAGATCGCGCGGCAGATCGCGGCGGCGCTCGCCGCGGCGCACGAGCACGGCGTCGTCCACCGCGATCTCAAGCCGCGCAACATCCTCATCGAGCACGGCACCGGCGCCGTGAAGGTCATCGATTTCGGGTTCGCGAAGGTGCCGCTGGAGCGCTTCTCCACGCCGGGCTCGGACAGCGCCGAGGAGCCGCCCGCGCCGGTGCGGATCACCCTGAGCGGCATGGTCTTCGGGACGCTCGCGTACCTGGCGCCCGAGGCGGCCCAGGGCATGGATCACGTCGACGCGCGCTCCGACCTCTACGCGCTCGGGCTGATCCTCTACGAGATGCTCGCCGGCAAGCACCCGTTCGACGCGATCGTGCCGATCGAGCTCTTCCGCGACCAGTGCACCGCGGCGCCGCCGCCGCTCCGGCTGCGCGCGCCGGGCGTCGACGTCCCCCGCGAGCTCGAGGCGGTCGTGATGTGCCTCTTGCGCAAGGATCCGGCGGCGCGTTACGCGAGCGCGCGCGCGCTGCTCGTCGCGCTCGACGCGGCGATGCCGAGGTCCGAGGCGCTCGGCCTGCTCCGCTGGAGCGACCCGCTCGTGTCGTCGCCGTCGTTCCACGATCCGCTGCGCGCGCTCCAGCCGGCCGCGCCGGCGGCGCCGGGCTCGCGGCCGGACGAGGCGGCGGCCGGCGCGGGCGCCTCGCCGCGCGCGTCCGCGGACGTGCGCGGCGGGGCGCCCGTGCTGGAGGCGGCGGGCGCCGCGCGCGAGGTACCGACCCGCGGCGGGCGGCCGCGGCGGCGCTGGCCCGGCTGGATCATGGGCGCGACCGCGGCGGGCGCCGCCGTCGTCGCGGGCGCGGTGTTCCTGCGCGGGCTGCCCGCGGGCGCGCCGGCGCCGGCGGCCGCCGGCGCGGAGCTCCGGGAGGCGGCCGCTGCGATGCAGACGCCGACGGCCGGGGCGCCGGGCGCCCTCGGGACGCCGCCGCCGGCGCCCGCCACTGCGCCGGCGGCGAGCGCGCCGGAGGTGCCGGCGACGCCGGCCTCCGGGTCGGCGCCGGCGCCGGGCGAGGCGCTCGCCGCGGCGGCTTCGGGCGAGCCGCTCGCCGGGGCAGCGCCGGGCGAGGCGCTCGCCGCGGCGGCGCCGGGTGAGCCGCTCGCCGCGGCGGCGTCGGGCGAGCCGCTCGCCGCGGCGGCGCCGGGCGAGGGCGTCGAGCTCCCGGCCGAGCGCGAGCGCCTCGTGGAGGCGGTGAAGGCGAAGCGGTGGGAGCAGGCGGAGCGCGCGCTCTTCGTGCTGCTCGAGAAGGATCGCGCGGCCTTCAAGGAGCGCGACGTGATGACCGCGGCCGCGGCCGTCGCGGTGAAGAGCTCGTACCGGCCCGACGGCCGCGCCGACGCGATCTTCGAGGCGCTGGAGCGCCGCCTCGGCGCCGAGGGCCTCGACGTCGCCTACGAGATCGTGAGCGGCTACGGCGGCACGCAGGGCGGCAAGCGCGCGGCGGAGCTGCTCCGCCGCCCCGAGGTGCTCGAGCGCGCGAGCGTGCCCCTGCGCATCGCCGTGGCGCTGCGCGAGGCCCCTTGCCGCCGCAAGGACAAGCTCTTCGAGCGGGCGGCGCTCGAGGGGGACGCGCGCGCCCTCGTGTTCCTGGAGATGCTCCGCTCGTCGCAGTGCCAGCCGCGCATCGGGCAATGCTGCTTCCATCACCACGCGGGCATCGACAGCGCGGTGCGCACGCTGCGCGATCGGCTGCGCAACTGATTCGTGGGCGTCCGCGCGTCCGCGCGGCCGCGCGGGCTCGCGCGCTCGAGCGGAGCGCGGGCCATCCCCGAGGCACGCCGGATCGGCTAGGCTCGCGCCGCGGTCCCGAGCGCCGGGAGGCCCCACCGCGCGGCCTGCCGGAGCGCGAAAGACGCCAGGAACGAAGGAAGAGGAATGAGCGACAAGACGAACGAGGAAGTGTACCGGGCCTATCTTCTGGGTTACGCGTGCAGCGGCGACGCCGCGAAGGTCGCGGTGCTCCAGGACGCGCGCCCGCTGAACGTGGCGGTGGCGGCGGCGCTCGCGCTGGCCGAGCGCGACCGGCAGACGGGCGAGCCGCCGGACACGTGGGACTCGCTGAGCGAGCGCCTGCTGGCGATGTTCGACGATTTCGATCCGAACGGGTACGACCTGGCGAGCGGGGACGAGAGCCTGCTCGACGAAGAAGAGGAAGACGGCGACGAGCCGATCGCCTCCTGAGCGGCCGGGCCGCGCCGCCGGGGCGCGGGGCCGCGCGGCGCTTCGCACGGAGCGGCCGCGCGCCTCGCGGTGGGGGCGGCGCCCCGGGGCAGGCGGCGCGGGCCGCGTTCGGCTGGATGAAGGTCAACGTGCGGGAGGGGGTCGGTCCGGAGAGCGGAGCGGGATCCTCCGACTCCGAGAGGCGGGTGAAGGGCTGCCCGGCGACGCCATGGCACAAATGGCACCTACGTAGTGGCGCAACACATATGTGCAGTGGCACAATGTGCAACAGCTAGGCGCTGTCTCACGTCCCTGAACGCCGCAGCCTTCGGGAAATTTCCATCGGCACAGGAGCTGCAACGGCAGGGGATCGAGGAGGTCTTATGCCTATGTTGCGCTTCACACTGCTCGCATCGTGTTCTCTCGCCATGGCCACCGCGCTCGTGCCCGGCGCCGCGGAGGCCTGCTCGGAGCCCGTCCCGGAGGTCTACTTCACCCTGGCGGAGCCGTTGCCGGCCGCGGGGAGCACCGGTGTGCCGGTGGACACGGCCATCGTGCTGCGTGGCACGAACTGGCTCAGCGACGGCCGCAACGCGCTCTCGCTCTTCCAGGTGCAAAACGTCGTCATGACCGACCCGAGCGGCGCGAAGGTGGCGCTGCGAGAGGCGATGTCCGACTGGAGCGCGGACTACGGGGCGAAGAGCTGGGTGCCCGTGGAGCCTCTCGCGCCGGACACCGAGTACAAGGTCGTGGCGGCCCTGGCGCCTCAGGAATTCGAGCGGCCGCCCACGGCCGAAGGCTCGGAGTCGGTCGAGTTCACGTTCACGACCGGCGACACGCGCCTCCCGGCGCTCGCCCTGACAGGCGACCTCGAGGTGACCCTGAGGACGGAGGAAGAGGCGGTGGTCGAGTGCGACCCGCTCGCGGGCGGCTGCGGCGGCAGCTGCCGCGAGGTCGGCACCCGGGAGCAGACCGTGGCTCGAGTGAAGCTGCCCGCCGCGCAAGGAGGCTTCGACCTGGATCGGTATCTCGGCACCGTCTTCCTCTCCGACGACACCCCCGTCGTCGACGACGGCCCGGGAGGATCGAATCTGGCCGACGGACACGACGCCTTCAATGTCGCGACCATCGACTTCCCTCCTGGCGAGCGGCCGGAGGTCGACGTGAGGGTCCCTCAGGGCACCGTGGCGTACAGCCCCTGCTTCTCGCTCAAGGTCTCGGATCCTCGCGGCGACAGCGTCTGGGGCACGCCGATCTGCCTCGACCCGATCCCCGCCCCCGCGGACGGCGACAGCAACGGCCCAGCCCCCGCGGACGGCGACAACAACGGCCCAGCCCCCGTGGACGACGACAACAACGGCCCAGCCCCCGCGGACGACGACGTCGCGACGGCGAGCTGCAGCGTCGGGCCCCCCGCAGGGGCCGCCGGAGGGGCCTTCGCCAGCCTGCTCGCCGCCGCGGCCGCCCTGGTCTGCGCTCGCCGGAGAAGGCCTAGCCGCCGAGGCGCCTGATCCGCCCCCTCACGCGCCGAGCGTCGCGCCGTTCGACGCGATGAGCTCCCGGTACCAGTGCGCCGAGTCCTTGAGCACCCGCTTGCCCGTCGGGTAATCGACGAACACCAGGCCGAACCGGTGCTTGTAGCCGTGCGCCCACTCGAAGTTATCCATGATCGACCAGTGGAAATACCCGTTCACCACCGCGCCCTCGGCCATCGCCCGGCGGAGCTCGCGCAGGTGGCGCGCCATGTAGTCGATGCGCTGGGGATCGTGCACCTTCCCGTCGAGCGAGATCCAGTCGCGGGTCGATAGCCCGTTCTCGGTGATCACGATGGGGCGCTTGTACCGCTCATAGAAGAACTTGGGCCCCCAGTAGAGGCACTCCGGCGTGACCGGCCACTCGAAGGCCGTGATCGGGAATCCCACCGGGTGCGGCACGACCTCGGCAGCGCCGTTCGCCCCGGCGCGCACCGGGACGCCCCAGTAGACGTTCACACCGCAGTAATCGACCGGCTGCGCGATGATCTCCAGATCTCCGCTCCGGATCTCCGGCAGCTCGTTGCCGAACAGGCGGAGCCCGTCCTCGGGGTACTTGCCGAGGAACACCGGATCCATCCACCACGTGTTCGTCCATGTGGTGCGCGCGGCCACCGCCCACGTGGCCGCCCGCGCGGCCTCGAGATCCTCCGGCGACGAGCTCGCGGGGATCTTCACCTGCGCGACCGGCGCGTAATACACATTGCACTTCCCCGGGCTGGCCGCGCGGATCGCCTGCACCGACTTACCGTGTGCGAGCAGGACATGGTGGCACCCCCGCAAGACCTCGGCGAAGCGCAGCCGGTCCCCGGGGGCGTGGCGGCCCTCGTAGTGGCCGGCGCCCATGAACACCTGCGGCTCGTTGAGCGTCATCCAGTCCTTGATCCGGTCGCCGAGCTTGCGGACAACGACGCTCGTGTACTCGGCGAACCAGTCGGCGCTGTCGCGGTTCAGCCACCCGCCCCGGTGGTAGAGCGCGAGCGGGAAGTCCCAGTGGAACAGCGTCGCGTGCGGCTCGACGCCCGCCGCGAGCAGCGCGTCGACGAGCCGGTCGTAGAACGCGAGCCCGCGCTCGTTGACCGCGCCCGTGCCGTCCGGCAGCACGCGAGGCCACGAGATGCTGAGGCGGTACGCGCGGAGCCCGATGTCGCGCATGAGGGCGACGTCCTCCTCGTACCGGTGGTAGTGGTCGCACGCGACATCGCCGTTCTGGCCGTTCCACACGGCGTCCGGCTTCTTGCAGAACATGTCCCACACGGACGGCCCCCTGCCGTCCTCGTGCGCGGCGCCCTCGATCTGGTACGACGCCGCGGCGGCGCCCCACCGGAACCCTTCCGGAAACCCCTTCTCGCCCTGCTCTTTCGCCATGGTGGCCGCCACCCTACCAAAAGCGGCGGCTCCCCGCACCGGAGCGTCAGTCCGCGGCGCGCGCCTCGTACCCGGCGTCGCGCACGGCCGCGAGCAGGGCCTCCACCGTCGCGCTCCCCTCGACGGCGGCCTCGCCGCGCTCGAGGCTCACCTCGCCCACCCGCGTGACGCCGGGGACCTTCGCGAGCGCCTTCGACACCGCCTGGACGCAGTGACCACACGTCATGCCTTCGATAACGAGCCTGGGCATGGCCCCGGTATGACCGCTCCGGGCCGCAGCGTCAACGACGCTTCCCGACACCCCGGCTCCACGCCGCCGCCGCGTCGGCCGCGTCCGCCGCGTCGCCGTCGCGTCCGCGGCGTCGGCCACATCCGCGCCGTCCGCCGCGTTGATCGCGCGTTGATCGCGCGTTGATCGCGCGTGTCTATCGCGGGCACGCCGGGCACGCCGGCCCGCCGCAGTCGACGCCGAGCTCGTCGCCGTTCCTCACGCCGTCGACACACGTCGGCGCGTCGCACACCCCGGCCCAGCAGACGCCGGACTCGCAGTCCACGCCCGCCGCGCAGCCCTCGCCGTCCGGGCACGGCGACCACGGGCCCCCGCAGTCCACGCCCGTCTCGAAGCCGTTCCGCGCGCCGTCGTACTCGGACGGGCTCTGGCACGTCCTCGGGCTCCCCGAGCACACGCCGGAGATGCAGTCCTGCGGGACGGCGCACAGCGCCCCGCTCTCGCACGGGCGCCGGCAGACGCCCCCGCAGTCGATGTCGGCTTCGTCCGCGTCCACCCGCGCGTTGATGCAGTGGCTGGGCGCGCAGAAGCCTCCGCCCTGCTGCCCGCCCACGGCCGGTACACAGATGCGGCGAGGCCCGCACTCGTCGTCCTCGACGATGCAGTCGAAGGTCTGCGCGTCGTAACAGACGACCTCGAGACCATAGAGGTCCTTGAGGCTGATCCCGTTGTCGAACGGCGCGTGGACAGGCTCGTTGCTCTCCGAGCAGAGATCGGAGGTGCACACGTTGCCGTCGTTGTAGAAGTCGGCCGGGTTCGCGATGGCCACCACCTTGCCTTCGTGGGTGCACTCCAGCTGCATGCAGTCCCCGCGCACCTGGGACGGCAGCGGCCCATCGTAGATCTCCACCCTGCACACCCGGTCCACGCACCGCCCCACGCCGCAGCGCGGATCCGGCGGGCCGGCGCACTTCGCGTCGTTGTCGCACGCCGTCCCGGCCGTGCCCGGCGCGCAGCTGAACCACCCCTCCTGACACTCGCTGCATGGGCGGCAGGCAAGAAAACAGTCGGGAGCCGTGTCGCCGGGCTCACAACACAGGGTGTGGCCCTCCTGGACGCATTGACATTTGTTCTCGGAGCACTCCGTGCCAGGCGCGTACTGGGTGTCGGACTCACAATCCGAGGTCGATTCGCAGCTCCCTCCGAGGTGGCTCGTCCGATCGCAGGAAAAAATCGCCACGGAGATGAGAATGATCGACCCGACAAGGGAATGCTTAAGAAGCCTGTACATGCGTCCAGTCCTCCGGCACGAGGCCATGGCGCCAACACCAGGGCGGCCCCAATCCGCCTCGGTGTCGCTCTCCAACGGGCGCAGATGCTACCCGCACCCAGCGTGCCTCTGCCAGTCTTGCCGACAGTTTCCGGCAATTTTTCTCAGGCAGGTTTTCTCGATCGGACAGCGCCGCACGTGCGCTTCGCGCGCCTCAGCACGGATTACGACCATGCGCGTCGTCCCGTTGCGGATTCACGTGCTCGGGGGCGGCTCACCGCTGCTGCGCGCTTGCGCCGCGCGCGCCGGGGTGATTGGCCGTCGCGCGTGATCGCGCGCGAGCACACGGCGCTCGTCGGCTCCGGCGGCGTGCACCTCGTCGAGGGCGCCGGGGCGACCCGCCGCCACGCGCTCCACCTCGTGAAGCTCGTCGTGCCGCTCGACGGCCCGCTCGAGGTCGACGCGCCCGACGGGCGGCGGTTCGAGGCGCGCGCCGGTGCTCACCGGCGCCGGGGTCGTCCAGGCCGTCGGCGCGCCGGGGCCGACCCTCGGGCTCACTCCGGCAGGCGCATCGAGATCATGGCGTCGATCGCGCTGCGCGAGAGCCTGCCCGGCAGATCGGGGAGCATCTCGGCGGCGGCGGAGGGGATCCTCTCGGGGTGGAAGACCGCGACCTGGATCGCTCGCTGCGCCTCGTCGAGCAGGATCATGAAGTAACGATCGCCGATGGGCCGACGCCACGTCGGGCACCCGTCCGAGCGCCCGCCGGCCTCGATGACGGGCCCCTTCTCGTAGGCCTCCTGCGCGCACGCGTCCACGACCTCCACGTCGTCGGCGAACGCCTCGCGGTCACAGCCGGCCCCGCAGACGCTGCCGCCGACGTGCCCTTCCTGGTACGAGCGGACACCGGTGCTCATGAACTCGCGGTTGCTGTGCTCGTTGTTGTCCATCACGACCTCGAACACGTTGATCTCGCCGCACCCGTCGCCGACCGTGCCCGTCTTCGAGTAGCAGTTGCAGAGCCCGTTCCACTTGCGGCCGCCGTCGCGGATCAGCTCGGACGCGACGAACGCGACCCACGGGCCGGGATGGCCCTGCCCGCCGCCGTCGCATCGCTCGACGTCCGCGTCGCCGAACGTCATCGACGCGAGGAAGACGACGAGCTTCGAGCCCGCCCAGCCGAGGTGCATGACGCCCGGATCGTCGGGGCAGTAGTAGTCCTTGCCGTCACCGCACGAAAAAGGCTTGTCCTGCATGAAATACGTGACGCAGTCCTTCTTCGTGAGGTCGCCCGTGAAGTCGGCGGACGTGGTTTGCCCCTCCGTGACGAGCAGGTTCGAGCCCACGCCGCTCCTCGCGTCCCACGACGAGACCATCTGCCAGGCGGCCGGGTCCCCGCCGGGCTGGTAGACGGCGAGCTGCTTCACGCGGATGGCCTTCATGATGAGGGTCATCTCCTCGTCGAACGGAGCGAGCTTGTCGCTCGTCGTGGGGTGCTCCGTCATGCAGCAGTGCCCGCCCCAGGTGTCGCTGCCGTCTTTGTAGTCGCACGCCGGATCCCCGGGCTCGCGGTCGATGCGGCGAGGCCACCAGCCGGGCGCGCCGATGTTCGTGAACGTCATCGTCCCGCCGCGCGTCGGCGTGCTCGGCTCGGCGACGTGAGGGCCGAGACCTCCGCCGGCGCCCGTCGCGCTGCTGGAAGGGCCGCCGCCGGCGCCCGCCGCGCTGCTGGACGGACCTCCGCCGGCGCCCGCCGCGCTCGTGGATGGACCGCCGCTCGCCTCGCCTGCTCCGCCGCCCTCTCGTCCGAGGTCGCCTCCGGCACCGCAGGCGCATGCGAGGAGGACGAGAGCAACCTGCACGAAAAACGAGGAGCGCTCCATGTCCGTGAGTGTTTCCGGAGCGCGCTGGTTTTGTGATGAAAAACGGCGGGATCGGCGCCGGTAGGTCATCGCAAGGCCCACATCGGCCCCGATCGGCCCCGGCTTGAGCAGGCCCGGCGCGGTCGAGTGATACCTGCGCCCGCGCGACGAGGCAGACGTCACTGGCAGGTGCTGGGCACGCTGCCCCAGTGGCTCCTCGCGACGACGAACCCGTCCGGGCCCGACGTCGAATGCGAGCCGCACAGGCCGTCGGCGTCGGAGATCACGGAGTCGATGCCAACGCCATACTCCCAGTACTTGACCTCGAGGCTCGCGTCGTGGGTCGTGCCGCTCCGCTCCGGGATGGAGGGGACGAGGATGCCGCTCGACTCGAAGAACTCGAAGCCCACGATGGAAATCGAGAGCGTCACGTTGCGCACCTGGCCGACGCAAGTCCTCCTGCACGTGGGGTAGCCGACCACGCTCTCTTGCGTGAAACCCGAAGGGCAGGCGGACGGATACGTGCAGTAGCCGTTGCAGGTGACGGGCAGGGGCCCCGGAAGGTCCACGCACTCGTAGGACCCGGTGCCCTGGATCGTCTTGCGCTGGGTCTCGAACCCCCCTGACGTCACCGAGGTCCGGCTGCCGAGCTCTCGGTACAGCCAGTAGTCGCTCTTGAACGATTCGTCCTTCGTGCAGAGGCCACCGCTGCAGTGCGCGGCCGCGGCCATCACCTCGGGCTCCTGGTCTTCCACGAGGAAGCTCTCCCCCGCGATCTCCACCGTACGGCCTTCGCCCCCCAGCTCGCCGATCAGCTGCGCCTTCGCCAGGGCAATCTCGTCGGGTGAGCCGATCGACACGCCGGCCACCTTGGTGATCCGGCCGCCTTCGTCCCGCTCGATCCTCGTGGTGCCCATGTCGAGCTCTTCGGCCCGCCTGGCGACCCATCCGAGGGCGTCGTGCTCGCTCGCAAAGCGCAGCCCGCCGGCGGCCGAGGGCGGGTCGAGGACAGGGTCGTCCTGTGCTTCGGTCGTCGCGGCGCTGCAGCCCATCATGAACACCGCGGCGAGCAGCGGCGCGGCTCCGTACGTTCGACGAGGCGTGTTGGCGAGGAGGCGATGCATGCTGTCGGTCATGGCACGATCCTTTGTGGCTCTGGGTGTCTGGAAAGACCCGTGGTGACGCTAGGCCCCCGGGCGTGACCCGGCGCAGGGTCGTGTGGGTTGAAGCGGCCTCGGACACCCCACAGGTCGTCGCGAGGCGTCGCCCGACGCCCGCTTTCCCCCACGACCGGCCTCTAATCACGCTCCGTGCCACACGTCGCGTCGAGCGCCCACGGCGTGTTTGGCTGCTCCGCGCGCGTGATGCCGAGCGGCGCGAGCCTGGCTGGCCCTGCCCACGTTGCGCAGGCGCTCGCGCAATTGGGGCGGCGCTCCGCGCAATGCGCAGCGCCTCGTGCGCCCCGGCGCCGGCCGCACCACGCCGCGTGGCGCGGCATCAACGCGAAAGGCGTGCTCTCCGCCGCACAGCCCAGGACCGCGCAGCCCAGATCGGACGAGGGATTACCCCCTCGCGTCCCAGATGACCTTGGTGTCGGTGAACTGCCGGAAGCGGCGGACCTTCCCGTCCTCGATATCGTAGACGTGCGCGGCGGCCGAGGAGAACGACTTGCCTGTCTTCCGGTGAACTCCCTCGTACCGCCCGAGCACGATCACGGAGCGCCCCGCGTCCAGGCACTCTTCCAGGGAGAACCGCCACGTCGACCACTCGTCGCCGAACGCCTCGAAGACGCCGGACACCACGGCATCGACGCCCCGGTGCGTCCTCCCGTTGGGAAACCCCTCGTTCTGGATCCACTCGAGGTCCGGCGCGCAGAGCGTCCGGAACGCCGCGTAGTCCTTCTCCTTGAAGGCTCGATAGAGCTGCTCGATCAGCGCGAGGTTGCTCATGGGGTGGCTCGCCGGTCGGGGCGCGGCGTCAGGGCGCGCTGTCCTGGAGCACGCTGTCGGGCACGAGGCGGAGCGAGCGGACCGAGCCCTCGCGCGCGAGCAGGACGGCGCCGAGCAGGCCGGCCTCGCTGCCGAGCGGGGACGCGACCACGGGCACGTCCCCGGCGCGGACGGCGTGGCGCGGGAGCGCCTCACGCACGCCGGCGATGAGGATGTCGGACGCCGCGAGCAGCTCGCCCCCGAGCACGATGAGCTGGGGGTTGAGCACGTTGAGCAGCACGGCGATGCCGCGCGCGAGCTGCGCGCCTGCATCAAGGAAAATCCCGCGGGCGCCCTCGTCGCCGGCCACGGCCGCGGCCGCCAGGGCGCCGACGTCGTGCGGCCGGGCGAGCGCGGCGAGCGCTTGCGAGCGGGCGGACGCGGCCTCGGCCGCCCGCCGCAGCGCCATCACCGAGGTGAACGTCTCCAGGCAGCCGCGGCGACCGCAGCCGCACGGGGGGCCGTCGTCGGCGACGCGGCAGTGGCCGATCTCGCCGCTGTACCCCTGCATCCCGAAGAACAGGCGGCCGTCGACGACGAGGCCCGCGCCGACGCCGAGCCCGACGTAGATCCACGCGTACGACGCCTGCCCGCGCGCCGCGCCGAGCTGCCCCTCCGCGACCGCGGCCGCCTGAGGCAGGTTGTACACAGGCACCTGCATCCGGAGCGCGCGGCTGAGCTCCGCGCGCAGCGGGAACCGCTCCCAGCCCAGGTTGGGCGCGAGAATGCAAACGCCGCTCGGCCGCTCGACCAGCCCCGGCACGATCGCGCAGGCGCCGCGCAGCCGCTTTCGCGGGATGCCGCTGAGCTGCAGCACCCGTGGCAAGAGCTCGGCGACGTCTCGGACGGTGCGCTGCGGATCGCGCTGGACGGCCGGCTGCTCCAGGCGCGCCCGGAGCCGCCCGCGCGCGTCCGCCACCGCCACGATCGTCTGCTCGACGCCGATCTCGATGCCGAGGAAGGCCGCGCTCTCGTCGTTGAACTCGAGGAGGCGCGCCGGGCGCCCGCCGCGCGACTCGGTCCCGACATCGCGGACGCTGCCGCTCTCGAGCAGCTCCTCGATGATCGCAGAGACCGTCGGCTTGGTGAGGCCGCTCATCCGCGCCAGGTTCGTGCGGGAAATCGGGCCGTGCTCCTGCACGAGGTCGAGGACGAGGGAGCGGTTCAGCTCCCGCGGGGTTCGGTTGTTTGCGGTCTTGTCGGAGGGACGGACCATTCGAGCAGACCCAGACTTAGCCGCGCTCGCGCGGCGAATGCAAGAGGCGTCTCCATGCCCGCTCACGAAAAACCCGCTCCTCGTCCGCGCTTCCCCGCGCCTCCCCCACGCCTACCCGCGCCTCCGCGCCTCCGCATGCTTCCCACCCTCGGCCTCCTCTCGCCTCCTCGCGTACGCCGCGGGCGTGCCGGACGCCTCCCGCCGCGCCGGAGCGCTCGAGGTCTCAGAGGAGCAGCAGACGCGTTGAACACGCGCGGCGGCGCCCCTCCAGGTCTTCCGCGTAGCAAAGTGCCTCGCAGCCAAGGGGGAGCGGTCGCAAACGGGCGCCGCGGTGTGGCGGAACGCCTCATGACACCGTGTGCGGCGTGAACAGGAGGTGCGCGCTTCCACGCGCCGCCCGCCCCGTCGGCCCGCCCCCGTCATGCCCGGTACGGAGGTGCCGCCGGCGATTCATGGCAGCCGCGGCTCTCCCGGAGACGTCATCGAGCGACCTCATCACTTCTCGCAGGGAACGCTGATTGCAGACGTTGTAGACGACAGACGATTGCAGGCTGACTGCAGAGCGACTGTCGACGGATGCTCACAGCAGGTACGACGGAGTCGTGATGAGCTGACGACGGATGACGAGATGGGCTGACGACGGATGAATCAAGCGTGCGATGATCGAGGCGCTGGAGTGCGGACATACCGACCCACTGCCGCCCCAGGTCGAGCGAGGGCTCGGCTCCATGGAGGGCACAGCGACATCGCGGAGAGACGCAGGGCGGAGACAGCCGCGCTAGGGGCGCCGCTCGCCGGGCTTGCTCCGGCGGTGATTGACGGATCCCTGACCGGGTCCTAGCGACCGCTTGCCGGAGGCAGGAGGCCGCGGGCGCTCGATCGCGTTGGCCGCTGGCCGCGCTGGCCTCGCCCTGCGCGCACACGAGCCGCATTTCCGAGGAGACGCCCAGCGCGCTGGGCTCGTCTCTTCATGAGGAGCGTTTACGATCATGAAGAGGGTGAATGTTCTGGGTGCCGTTCTCGCTGTAACCATCGTCGGCTGCACGGGATCACCCGACGACGCCGCGACAGCGGAGCTAGGGGAGACGGGGGCGACCGAGGGCGCGCTCAGGCTGAGCGACATCTCCGTGATACCCGCGTATTTCGACGGCGAGAACCACGTCAGGGTGACGCGCGGGACCCCGGTCTACGCGCACTTCACGAGCCGCGTGGGCAAGGCGATCACGCTCGAGCTCTCGCCCGGCGGCGGCCAGGCGGACGCCTCGCTCGCGTTCACGATCTACGAGGTCGCGAGCGACGGGCGGCTGAGCGTGCTCCAGCGCCGCGGGCGCTCGCAGGCGCTCACCGCGGCCACCTGGACGAGCCGGGGCACCGGCGCGTACGTCGTGCAGATCCTCTCGTCCCGGGGCGCCGCCGACGTGGCGCTCCGCCTGACCTGCGCCGGCGGCGCGTGCTCGCCGGCCGCGCAGCCCGGCGAGATGTGCGGCGGCATCGCGGGCGTCCGCTGCGCCGAGGGCCTGTATTGCGACTTTGCCCCCGAGGCGAACTGCGGCGCTTACGATCGGAGCGGGACGTGCGAGCGTTCGCCCGAGGCGTGCACCCAGATCTACGATCCGGTCTGCGGCTGCGACGGCCAGACGTACGGCAACACCTGCGTCGCGGCGATGGCCGGCGTGTCGGTCAAGAGCATGGGCGAGTGCGGCCTCACGGTCGTGGGTGTCGGCGAGAGCTGCGGCGGCTTCCGGCTCGGCGGGCCGCACGTCTGCGCGGACGGGCTCTACTGCAAGTACGAGCCGGACGACGTGTGCGGGCGCGCGGACGCGCCCGGCACCTGCGCGGAGAAGCCCGAGGCCTGCACCAAGGAGCTCGCGCCCGTGTGCGGCTGCGACGGGCAGACGTACTCGAACGCCTGCGTCGCGGCCGCGAGCGGCATCTCCGTCGACCAGCCGGGCGCCTGCGCGGATCTGCCGTAGCCCCGCGCGCCAGGGATCCCTGGCGGGACGATGCCGCGGGGGCGAACCGCCGCGAGCCGTCGGGTCCTCCGGGATTCTGATAGAGTAGCGGTCATGCGGCGCATGAGGTTCGAGATGGGGACCTCGGACCCGGACGACGTCATGACGCTGCTCTGGCTCGCCGATCACCCCGACGTCGAGCTGCTCGGCGTGCTCGTCACGCCCGGCTCGCAGACGGCCAGGGGGAACCAGAACAGGACGAGATGGACATCTATCAGCTCAAGACCTTCGTCGCTGTAGCTCGCGAAGGCAGCGTGACGCGCGCCTCGGCGCTGCTGCACCTGAGCCAGCCCGCGGTGAGCGCGCATATCAAGGCGATCGAGGACGCGCTTGGCCTTGCCGTGTTCGAACGCACGCCTCGGGGCATGAGCCTGACCAGCGACGGCGAGCGGCTCCTCGCCAAGGCGGAGCAAGCGCTTGCCGCTCACCAAGAGTTGATGGACGAGGCCACGCGCATGAAGGGTCATCTCGCTGGCAAGCTCCGCCTCGGCGCGGGTAGCAACTCGAACAATGAGGCAGTCGGGAGGCTCGTCGCGATCCTCTCGAAGCGCTGCCCTGAAGTAGAGGTGGCCCTCAAGCACGGCACTTCGCTGGACATGCTCGCTGGCATACGCAACGGCAGCCTGGACGCTGGCTTCTACAATGAATCCGGCGAGCCCGATCCGGAGCTGGCGACCATCGAGGTGTCTCGATTCGGAATTTACGTCGTAGCGCCTCCGGGGCTCGTCGCGGCCTCCGAACGACCGGATTGGAGATCGCTCGCGGACCTGCCGTGGATCTATCCCACATCCAGCGCCTGCTGCGGACGGGCCGCGGAGAGCCTGTTCAAGAGGAATCAAATCCGGCCCAAGCGAATCATCAGCGTCGATCGCAACGACGTCACGCGCACGCTGATCGCGGGTGGGACCGGGGTTGGCCTGCTGCACGACGACGCCGCAAGTGAGGCCCAGGCGCGGGGAGAGGTCGAGCTTCTCTTTCAATGCCAGACGTCGGTGCGAGTCCTGTTCGCGCATCTGGCGAGCCGCGCGCAGGACCCCTTGCTGACCGTCGCCGCGTCGATCGTTCGATCAGGGGAGAAATCGTAGCTGGGCTCGCTGCCGGGTCGCGTCACGACGCCTCCCCGGGGCGAGCAGGCCCGGGCGGGCGTGTCGCGAAGGTACGGCATCCAAACCCGACCGCGAGCGCGGCGACAATCAGGATCGCTCCGACCGCGAAGGTGACCCTCATCCCGGCGGCGGCGGCCTCGGGGCTGGCCTTCGTGATGTCGCTCGCCGCCGAGGCGAGCGCGAACACGGCGCCCATCGCGGATGCGCCGGTGATGAGGCCGAGGTTGCGCGCCAGATTGAGCATCCCGGAGACGAGCCCCCGCTGGTCCGGTTGGATGTTCGTCATGACCGCGGTGTTGTTCGCCGCCTGGAACAGGGCATAGCTGGCGGTGCTCACGACGGTCGGGACGACGTAGCCTAGGAGGCCGAGCCTCGCTGGTGTCATGGACAGGAGGAGCGAGCCGGCGGCTACGCCGACGAGACCGACGACGGTCACGCGCTGTGCGCCGACACGGTCCACGATACGTCCCGCCGGCATGCCCGTCAACGCAGCGACGAGCGGGCCAGCCGACATGACGGCTCCGACGAGCGCCGCGTCGAGCCCGAGCGCACGAGAGAGATAGAATGGACCGACGACCAGCGTCGCCATCATCACCGTCGAGACAAGCATGCTCATGGCGAGGCTCGCGCTCAGCTCCGCGCGGAGGAACATCGTGAGCCGGATCAGCGGCGCGGTCGCTCGGGCCTCGGCGAACACGAAGAGCCCCACGCCGACCGCGGCGGTCAGCAGCAGCACGATGTTGGCAGCGCCGAAGCGGCCACGCCCGATCGTCATGGCGAGCGCATAGGCAGCGAGCGTCAGAGCCAGCAGCAGCGTGCCGATCACGTCGAAGCGATCGCGCCGCCCCCGGCGGTCGAGGGGCAGGTGGCGATGCGCGAAGAGAAACGCGAGGACACCCAGCGGCACCTGGACGAAGAAGATCGCCCGCCACCCCGCTACGGAGATCAAGGCGCCGCCGAGTGAAGGGCCGAGCGCGGTGCCGATCGCGGACATCGCTCCAAGCATCCCCATGGCGCTGCCGGTCCTTGCCTTCGGGACCGTCTCGCCGACAAACGCCACAGCGAGGGACATCATCACGGCCGCGCCGACGCCCTGCGCCGCTCGGGCGGCGATCAGCAGCCACAGCGCAGACGCGGAGCCGCACAGGGCCGAGGCGGCTGTGAAGCAGGAGATCCCGACGAGCAGCAGCCGCCGACGTCCGGTCATGTCGCCCAGCCGTCCGACGGTGACGATCAGCGCGGTGATGGCGAGGAGGTACGCGAGGACGATCCACTGGACCTCCTGGAAAGAGGCGGAGAACTCGTTCGCCAGGGTCGGTAGGCCGACGTTGGCGATGCTCGTACCGAGCGAGGACAGCAACATGGACAGCGAGAGGCCAGCCAGCGCCCCTCGAACCGCGGCCGGGAGGACGGTGCTCAAGCTCCTGCTCTGCTCTTTGGATGCCATGATACGCTTCACTCTCGTGCGCCGGTGAAGATATGGACGTACACGTCCATCCGGACGGCGCCGTCCTGCCGATGGTGGGAGAAGCACGTCGTCAAGGGTCGGCGCGCTTCGTTGGGCGCTTCGTCACCCGCGTGGGAAGAAGTCTGCCTCCTCGGGCCGCCAGCGATCCAATCGCTTTTTCGTAGGTCGGCCCTCAAGAAAGCTGAGGTGGGCGCAGCACCACGAGCGTGGTGGACCCCGTACCTGCCCTTCCACCGCGCGGCGCGCAGCTCACGTCAAGTACTCGAATCCGTTAGGATTTCCGCGGAGCGGCCCCTTGACGTGAGCGAGCACCGCGCCCCCTCTTCGCAGGGTCCGAGCGGGGCTCGACCGCGATCCGCTTGGCCGGTCCGGGCGCGATCCGATCGGGCGGTCCGTGACATACAAAAGCCAACAGATCCAACGAGTTCACTCGGCTGTGCAATATTACCCACACCACGCTGAAAAATTCCGCCGGGAGCGCTCCGATGAGCGCGACCGACGCGGCGGGGCACACGGAAAATCAGCAGACACGCGATGCTCAAGCGAAACCGGTTGGACGGAACGACGTAGTACCCGCGCCACACATCGCCGACGCAGGCGACGAGCCCTCCCGGCACTGCCAGTTGTACCGCTGATTAAGGATAGCCATGGGCTCTCCTGCCCCGGAGGTGCTTGTCTAGATGCATAGATCGGCTCGGCGGCTTCGCTCGCGACGAAAGGATCCCAGATGATCAAGACCATGAAGCTCGGGATGTTTGTATGCGCTCTGCTCGGCGGCTTCGCGGCTACCGGATGCGTCGCCGATGGGGAAGACCCCGGAGCGCTCGCCGAGGCAGTCGAGGCGGCGACAATCGAGTCGGGCATCCCCGACACGACGGCTTTGGAGGCCGTCGGGCCGGATTATCACGGTTGCCCCGCAGGCAAATTCTGTCTCTGGGAGCACGCGAACTTCTAAGGCCGGATGGCGTATTCGCAGTATGCTCAGCCCGATCTTCACGAGATGAACAACCGAGCGTCGTCTCTCGTGAACCGGGTACCTGCAGAAATTTGCGTTTATGCGCGGACGAACTATGGCGGGAGCCGCGCCATAATTGTCGCGCGTGAGGCTGTCATCCCGAAGTTGAGCGCCGTCTTGAATGACGAGATCGAATCCTTCAAATCGTGCCGGTAATGTTCAATTTGTGCTTCCGGCGCATACGCCGATCCGGCTCGGTTGAAGCGCAGCTCGCGACTGTCGCGCGCCGGGGGCGGGGCTCGCCGGGGCGGAGCGGAGGCTCACGAGCTCGGCACGGGCGGCGCCGCCTTCAAGGACCGGCGGCGATCGCGCCACTCCAGCCACGCAGGGAGGACGATCACGCCGGCGACGAGACCCCCCCACCTCTCCTGAGACCGCGGCGAAGCGGGCTACCCTCGCGCCCGCCGCTCCCGGTTCCTCGCCACCCGCGCCGCCCGGCGCGCCATGAGCTCCGGCGACGGCCTGCGCCCCCGGTGCGGCACCTGCTCCGCGTGGTGCTCGTCGAATGCCCCGGGCTCGCTGCCGAGCTCGAACAGGGCCACCTCGCGCTGGCCGCGCTCGCCGAGCCGCAGCGGCATCACCGCCGCGCCGATGCCCGCCCCGACGTACACCGCGCCCTGGCCGGGCTCGCCCCGCCTGCGCGTGCCGTAGAGGCCGTGGATGTACCGGTGCCCCGCGATCTTGCCGATCGAGAGCTCGTTCAGGCGCGCCACCGTCACCTGGCCGGCGTGCGTGTGGCCCGAGAGCACGAGCGGGATGCCGTGGCGCCAGAGGCCGTCCGCCTCCTCGGCGATGTGCGAGAGGCCCAGCGTCGGCAGATCGCGCCGCATGCCCTTCACCGCCTTCTCACGCGACGCGTGGCCGGTGTACGCGTCGTCGAGCCCCACCACCTGGAGCCGCTCGTGGCCCAGCGTGATCACCGTGCTCGCGTTGCAGAGCACCGCGGCGCCGCCCCGACCGAGCGCGCGCTTCACCGCGTCGGCGCCGGACCAGTGATCGTGATTCCCCAGCACGGCAATCACCGGCGCCTGGAAGCCGCGCACCACCTCTTCGAGCTGATCGAGGTAGAGCTGGCTGTGACACACGAAATCTCCCGTGAGCACCACGAGGTCGGGCCGCTCTTGGTTCGCCAGCGCCACGGCCGCGCGCTGCACCTTCATCGAGGTCACCCGGCCGACGTGTTGATCCGTCAGGTGGGCAATGCGCAGCGACGACACCTGGTCGAGGTAAGCGGCCGGCCCCGCGAAGCGCCGGAGGCGAATCCCCATGGTCGCGTCCGCCGGCTCCGGATCCGGCGCCCCCTTCGCGGCGCCGGCGCCCCGCGTGAACAGCCCCCGCCAACGCGCCCTCGAAGTCACTGCGCCCGTCACAGGGTCCGAGTGTACGGGTGAGGCTGAATGGTCGCCACCCTTTCTTGCGTCGCAGACGCCTCGAGTCGGAGACGAACGCAGCAATTCAACGTGTGCGTCTGCGTGCTCCCGTGCGCGCCTCCGTGGGCATGTCGCCGCGCGGGCGGCGCTGCATTGTAAAACTCCGCGCTCGCGCGACGCACGTTGAGGAGTCCGGCTCACGGCGCCGGCATCGATCTCCGGGTCCGGCGGATCAGGTCGCGATCGATGGACTCCAGGGTGGGACAACCCGCGAGCGCCATGGCGGTCGACAGCTCGTCGCGCAGGGTCGCGAGCACCCGCGCGACCCCCTCGCCGCCGAGCGCGGCCAGCCCCCACAGGACCGGGCGCCCGACCAGCACCGCGCGGGCGCCGAGCGCGAGCGCCTTGAGCACGTCGGTGCCCCACCGGATCCCGCCGTCCATCAGCACCAGCCCGCGCCCGGCCACCGCGTCGGCGATCGCGGGGAGGACCTCGATCGTGGCGGGCGCGCCGTCGAGCTGCCGCGCGCCGTGGTTGGAGACGACGACGCCCGCCGCCCCGCAGCCGAGCGCGCGGAGCGCGTCGTCCGGGCGGACGATGCCTTTCAGCAAGATGGGCAGCCGCGTCAGCCCGCCGAGCCACTCGACGTCGCGCCACGTCAGCGAGGCGTCATGCCGCGAGGCGACGTAGGCCGCGAGCAGCGAGCCCTTGTCCGCCGCCGCGGCGTCGGCCGCGGCGTCGGCGAGGTTCGCCATCACGAGCCCCTCGGGCAGCGCAAAGCCGTTGCGCACGTCCGCTATCCGGCGGCCGAGGATCGGTGTGTCGACCGTCAGCATCAGCGCCTGGTAACCGGCGGACTCGGCCCGCTCGACGAGCGCGCGCGTGAGGCCGCGGTCCTTGTGCACGTAGAGCTGGAACCACTTCGGCCCCGGGGACGCCGCCGCGACGGCCTCCAGGCTCGTCGTCGAGAGCGTCGAGAGCGTGAAGATGGTCCCGAGCTCCGAGGCCGCGCGCGACGAGGCGATCTCGGCGCCCTCGTGCGCGAGGCCGTGATAGGCGGTCGGCGCCACGAGGATGGGGAAAGGCACGCTCGTCCCGAGCAGGGTCGCGCGCGTGTCCCGCTCGGCCACGTCGACGAGGACGCGGTAGTGGATCTCGAGCCGGCGGAAGGCCCTCCGGTTCTCCCGGAGCGTCCTGCCCTCGTCGGCGCCAGATCGGAAGTAGTCATAGGCCATCTTGGTGAGGCGCGCGCGCGCCGCGCGCTCGAAGTCGTCGACCGTGAGCAGCGACGGATGATCGGGTCGAGGGTCGTGCACGGAGCTCTCCTGGGAGCCCGCCGGCGGCCTGCCGAGGGCGGCGGCGATCCTACCAGAGCAGCGCGCCGGCGCCGTCCGCGCCGCCGGCGCCGGCGCCGATCGCGGCCCGACGCGCGCCGACGCGCGGCCGACGCGCGGCGCGATCGGGCATCGAGCGCTTTGGCGGCGGGCGCGCGCGTGGCAGAGTGGCCCCATGAGAGCCATCCTTCTTCGCGAGTTCGGCGGCGTCGAGCATTTCTACGAGGCGGAGCTGCCCGCCCCTCTCGTGCGGGCGGGCGATGTGCTCGTGCGCGTCCGCGCCGCGTCCTTCAACCCGGTCGACTACAAGCGCCGCGCGGGCCACTTCGGCGGGGCGCTGCCGCTCGTGCTCGGCCACGACGCCGCGGGCGTGGTCGAGGCGGTCGGCGAGGGCGTGGGCGGGCTGTCCCAGGGCGACGAGGTCTGCGCGTTCGTCGGCGATTCGCGCGGCCCGCAGGCGAACGGCGGGTACGCCGAGCTCGTGGCGGTGCCGGCCCAGCTCGTGGCGAAGAAGCCGGCCGGGCTCTCGTGGACCGAGGCGGCCGCGGTGCCGACGGCGGGGCTCTCCGCCTACGAGGCGATCGTCCGCCACGCGGCGCTCTCGCGCGGCCAGTCGGTGCTGATCACGGGCGCGAGCGGCGGCGTGGGGAGCTTCGCGGTCCCGCTCTGCCTCCGCCTCGGCGCCGCCTCGATCGTGGCCACGGCGGGCAGCGAGCGCAGCGCGGCGTACCTGGCCGAGCTCGGCGTCGCGAAGGAGAGCGTGATCTCGCACCGCGGCGCGACCCCGGCGGAGCTGGCCGAGCGAGCGATCGCGGCGAACGGCGGCCGCCGCTTCGACGTGGCGCTCGACCTCGTGGGCGGCGACATGAAGCGGCTCGCGTGCGAGGTGATCGGCTTCGGCGGCCGCGTGGTCACGCTCGTCGAGGAGCCGGAGGAGCGCGCGTTCCCGGTGTTCGACGCGCAGAAGAGCCCCCTGTTCGCGCGGTCGGCCAGCCTGCACTTCGAGCTGCTCGGGGCGCGCGCCGCCTCCGGCGGGCCGGCCGACTGGGAGATCTACCGCGAGGAGCTCTCGGCGCTGCTCGCGCTCATCGAGTCCGGCCAGGTCCGCTCGGCGCGCACCGAGGACCTCGGCGCGCTGAGCGTCGAGACGGTGCGCGAGGGCCACCGCCGGCTCGAGGCGGGCGGCGTGCAGGGCAAGCTCGCGATGACCGTGGGCTGAGCCGGCCCGGCAGGCGCGCCCGGCCGGATCGCGCAGCGCGCGCCGGGCGCGGCCGCGCGGTCACCCGGCGGCGCGGCCACGCGGCCGCGCGGCCGCCCTCCCCGGGCAGGGCGCCGCGGCGATCGTCACTGGCACGCGGCGAGCTGAGCGCCCGCGCTCTGCGCTCCGCCCTTCAGCTCCAGCCTCGCCTCCACGGTCGATCCGTTGATGTCGGTGGCGCGGACATGGTAGGGCGGCGCCCCCATGTTCCCGTCGCCGACGACCCAGTAGTTGTACGACTGCCGCGTCGCCGCCTGCCACGCGCCGTTGATCTCGACCTCGACCTTCTCGATCGGGTGGCTGTGCCCCTCGACGAGGATCTCGTTCCAGTAGCGGTTGTCCTCGTCCTTGAGGCGGAAGGAGACGTCCCCGGCCGAGGGGCACGGGATGTATTTCCAGGAGATCTTCCCCGCCGCGCCGCCGTGGGTCGTCCCCAGGTAGCCCTCGCGCTCCTCGCCGATCTGGAGGAAGGCGTTCTTGCTGAGATCGATGTGGCCCGCCGTGCACTTCGGGTTCGTGGCGATCGGACACTGGTCCACGACCATGGCTTGCACGCTGCGCCCGTCGTCCCGGGTGACCTCGACGCACGCGCCGCACATCGCCGCGCTGTCGTAATCGGCGGTGTTCATGGCGGCGAAGTACTGGCCGCCGCCGAAGGGGACGTGCGCCACGACATCGGGGTTCCGCCCCGTGATCTGGTAGCTGCAGTTCACCTCGGTCGACCCCATGTCCAGCGTATACCAGGTGATGGAGCCGTCCGTGTACCCCGACGGGTAACTGCAGCTCACCCCCGCGCCGCCGCCGCTCGTGGACGAGGTGGCGGTCGTCGTGCCGGGATTACCGCTGCTCGTGGACGCGCTCCCGCCGGTGCTCGTCGAGCTCCCCGGGCCGGCGCTCACGCTCGACGTCGGCGCCCCCGCGCCGGTGCCCCCGCCCGCGCCGTCCTGCCCTCCGCCGCCGGAAGACGCGCCCTCCGTGTCGCCAGGGCCGCCGTTGCCGTCGCCGCAGCCAGCGGCGCCGAGCGCGATCAGCGACAGCAGAATGCCCGCGGGCACGTAATTTCGTCTCATGTGGACTCCTTAAGATTTATGACAGGAATGGATTCACAGTTCCAGAGACACGGCTGTACGCCAACAGGGCGGTTCGCGCAACAGCCAGGAGGGGAGCTCGCCCGCCGGGACAATGGTCTTCGAGAGCGCGCGCAAGGCCCTGGACCGCGAGGGTCGCACACGGTGCGCGGCGCCGGCCTGCACACGGCGCGCGGCGCCGGCTCACCGGGCGGTCGGGGCAATTCGGCGGCTGCTCCGCGTCGACGGCCGCGGCCGCAGGCGGCGCGTACGCCGGGCAGAAGGCGTGTGGATCTCGGCGGTTGCGTGGCCGGGAGGTAGGGCCGTGCGGCCGGCGCTCTCACCGGAATCCCGGCGCGGGCGTCCTCGATGCGGCCTCGCTGGGTCGTTGCGACGAGACGCGGCGGTCGCGTAACCTGGACGCTCGCATCCGAAATTTTCACAGCGCAGTGGGAGATACCGCCATGATCCGCTCGTCATTCATCCTGATACCCCTCGCGGTCCTCGCCGCGGCTGCCTCGTGCAGCAGTGGAGACGACAAGCCACCTCCCAGGCCGGGAGTCCATATGACGACCAGCAGCGCCACGACGGGCGGCGGCGACGGCGGCACGGGCGGCGACGGTGGCCGCGGCGGCGGCGGCGGCGGAGCGGGCGGCGACGGCGGCATGAGCGGCAGCGGCGGCAGCGGCGGCAGCGGCGGCACGGGCGGCGGTGGCGGAGCAGGCGGCACGGGCGGCGGTGGTGGCAGCGGCGGAACTGGCGGCGACGGTGGCATGAGCGGCGGAGGCGGCAGCGGCGGAGCTGGCGGCGGCGGCGGAGCTGGCGGCGGCGGCGGAGCTGGCGGCGGCGCGCCGTTGCCGCCCTGCATGAACGGCGTGAAGGATGGCGAGGAGAGCGACATCGACTGCGGGGGCGCCTGCGTCCCCTGCCTCGCGGGCCAGGCGTGCGCGACGCCGGCGGACTGCTACTCGACGCGCTGTGTGGCGAACGCCTGCGCGGCGGCGAGCTGCACGAACCGGGTGAAGGACGGCAGCGAGACGGACGTCGACTGCGGCGGCGGTGTCACCTCGCCGCGAGGGGACAACCCGGTGTGCCCGGCGTGCGACGACCTCGAGCGGTGTGCGGTGGGCGCGGACTGCGAGTCGCTGAGCTGCGTGACCAACCGGTGCCTGCCGCCGAGCTGTAGCGACGGCGTGAAGAACGGCGAGGAGACCGACGTCGACTGCGGCGGGCTCTGCGCCGGCTGCAGGCCGGGGGCGGCGTGCTCCGGGTCGACCGACTGCCGCGAGCTCGTCTGCCTCGATGAGGTCTGCCTGCCGGCGACCTGCAGCGACGGCGTGAAGAACGGCCGTGAGACCGACGTCGACTGCGGCGGGACCGAGTGCGGCACCCGGTGCCCCCCGGGGCAGCGGTGCTCCGCCAACGCCGACTGCAAGACGGGGATCTGCGACACCACGAACCGCGTCTGCGCGTGCCCGGCGTCGATGGTGATCGCGCCCGTGACCGGCGGCGGGTCGTACTGCATCGACGCGTACGAGGTGACGAAGCAGGAGTATGACCGCTTCGTCACGGCGAACCCGGTGCTGGCGGGCCTGCCGCCTCGGTGCGCCGCGAACACGTACCCGCCGACGAGCGGCTGGCCGTACACCGAAGGCAGGGTCCCCGTCGCGTACGTCGACTGGTGCGACGCGTACACCTATTGCGCTTACGTGGGCAAGCACCTGTGCGGCAAGATCGGCGGCGGCACCAGCGCGACCTCCGCGTCGAGCGACCACCGGGAGAGCGAGTGGTACAACGCGTGCTCCGGCCAGGGGGTGAACGATTATCCGTACGGCGACGAGCACCTCCCGTCGAGGTGTCAGGACCTCACGACCGACGGGATCTCGCTGAAGCCTGGGCCGCCGTCCCCGTCGCCGCCCGTGCCCATGTGTGTAGGAGGGGTGTCGAGCCTCTACAACATGAGCGGCAACGTGGCCGAGTGGGAGAACTCCTGCAATCCGGACGGCACGTGCCTCGTCCGCGGCGGCTCGCTCATCTCGCTGAACCCGCCGGATCCGGAGGTGGATCCGGAGTGGGTGGCGTGGAGCGCGGAAGAGAAGAAGGCGAAGGTCGGCTGCGGCGCGCGCGAGGGCCGCGACGCGACCACGCACGATCCGAACATCGGCTTCCGCTGCTGCCTTTGAGCGCCGGCGGCGCGCCCCTGGTCGGACCGCCGGCCCGGCGGATCACGGCCGCGCGGCGCGCTGCTCGACGAAGGTGCCCGAGCCCGTCGTGTACGCGATCCACAGGGATCCGTCGCGATCGGCCTCGATCGCCACGTGCTTGAACGAGCCCGCCTGCGCGGCCTGGCAGCGCGGCAGGAACCGTCCTTCGCCGTCGAGCTGTCCGATCTCGAGCACGGGTCGCGCGCCGGGCTCGCGGGCGCTCGGCCGGACCCGGGCCACGTGGATCGGCGAGGTTCCCTGCGTGGCCGCGATCGGCGCCGGGCTGAGCCCGTTCGGGTAGAGCGACCAGACCGCGGGCATGTCGTCGCGGGGCGCGTCGTCGATGCGGATCGCCGCCATGCCGAACGCGGCGATGTCCTTCGACGCGGGGAGCAGGGCGAACGCCGGCCCGCCCGCGCCCACCGCGAGCGCGCCGCCCATGCGCGACTCGCCCGCGTCTCCGACGAAGATCACCGCGTCGGGCCCGAGCTCGAGCTTGCCCTCCGCCGTGAGCCCGAGCGTGCGGGCGTGGACCGGCGTCAGCGCCGAGCGCGCGTCGATGTACATCGCGAGGACCTTCCCTTTCCAGGGCGCGAGCGCGACGAACGTCGCGCCGCTGCCTTCCGCGGACAGCGGCACGGCCGCCCTGTCGTCGAGCACGGCGAACGCCTGGGTCACGGCGCCTTCGGTGGTGATCCGGTCCGAGAGGAAGGCGAGGAGCGTGCGCCCCCCCGGCAGCGGGATGGCGGAGATCCCGGTTCCGCGGCGTCCGGCGCCGACGAGCGCGGGGGATCCGCCGGACATCGCGGTCCTCCGGATCGTGCCGCCGTGGTCCATGCAGAAGGTGAACCCGGCCGCGATCGCGCATGCCGGCCAGGACGCGCGCGCTGCGGCTGCGTCGCCTGGCGCGGCCCCGGCGTCGGGCGCGGCCCCGGCGTCGGGCGCGGCCCCGGCGTCGGGCGCGGCCCCGGCGTCGGGCGCGGCCGCCTCGCGCGGCGCGCTCGCGCCGGGCAGCCCGCCGAACGCCGGCGCGACGTGGTGGGCCACGCCGTCGCGGTTGAAGATGATCCGGAAGTCCGCGCGCGCGGCCTCGTCGGGGGCCCACAGCAGCGCCGGCCCGCGGAGCGAGAGGGCGAGTGGTCCCCGCAGGAGCTTGCATCCCGCGTCCGGCGCGGCCGCCGCTGCGTCCGGTGCTGCTGCCGCGTCGGCCGCGTCCGGCGAGGCCGCCGCGTCCGCTGCGTCCGGCGAGGCCGCGGGGGGCGCGACCGGCGAGGCCGCGGCGCTCGCGGCCGGCGCGGCGGCGGTGGACGACGGCGCGGGAGCGCCCGCTTCGGAGGACGGCGCGGGCCCGGCGTCCGGCGCACCGGAGCCGCCACGGCATGCGGCGAGCGCTGCCAGCGCGATGACGTAGGCGCGGTGGAGCGGGCGGTTCACGAGGGTCGCCGGACTCCGAGCAGGGTCGGGATGTTCCCCTTCCGCATGGGAAAGGTATCGGCCCGCCCCTGTGGACAGTCAACCCGGAACATTCCCGAGATCGCCGCGCTGGGAGGCGTGCCCCCATCGCTCGACCGCGCCGGCACGGACGATTCGCCCCTGTAACGAGAGAAGGGAGACCAAGCGATCCTCGTGAGCTCTGAGGGGCTGGATCTGGTCGGGTAGGCCGGGTAGCTCCGTGACTCGCAAGTCTGGCCAGGGATCCCGAGAGAATTCAACGCAAAGGCGCAAAGGCGCAAACCAGAATTTTCTTTGTATTTTTGCGTCTTTGCGTCTTTGCGCCTTTGCGTTGAATTCTCTCTTCTCTCGCCGTGATCCCTGCCAACACTTCTGACAGGCGGAAGTAGTACTCGTGCAGCCACTTGCTGATGAGACGGAGCAGCACCCCGTGCTCGTGGCTCGCCCTTGAAGCAGTGGCGATACGCCCGACGCGATATCCGGCGTCTTCTGATCCGATGAAGGGCAAGCTCAACCACCCCATCGCAGCTCGACATGTGATCGTTCACATCGTCGACGCCAGGCAAAATCGGCTGCTGACCGGGGCGAACTCTTGACCGGAGCGCGCGCTCGAGTCGCCGCGCACGAGAGGCGGTACCCAGGGCGCCGGCCGCCTGCGGCATCGAGCGCCAGCCGTCCGTGCGCAGGTCGGCATCGAGCGCATCGGGCCGTCGATCACCGCGGTCCGGCGCCCGCCCCCGCCGGTGACGCGGCGCTCCGGAGGAGGCCGCCAGCGTTGTCCCCCTTCGGGCTCGAGGATCCTGCTCGGGCCGGTCGATTGGGTTTGACACCAGGAATGTGATCGTTCACATCTCGAAAGGGGTATACTTGTGCTTTGCCCTGGGTGGGTCGTCCTGCGTGCCTGTGCGCGGGCCATCCTCTCCTCTGATGGCGCCTCCGTCGAATCAGCACCAGGGGTGCGGGGCGCCGGCAATTCCGCTCGCGTGAGGATTCAACATGCGCCTGAATACAACGTGGTCCCGAGCAAGAAGAATGACCCTGTCGGCGATGGCGCTGGCCGTCGCCGCCGCGATCCCCTCCCCCGCTCGGGCGGACAACCCGATCGTGCAGACCTCCTACACGGCCGACCCCGCTCCCATGGTGCACGAAGGCAGGTTGTACCTCTACACGTCACACGACGAGGACGTGTCGGTGAACAACTTCTACACCATGAACGACTGGAGGTTGTACTCCACCACGGACATGGTCAACTGGACGGACCACGGCTCGCCCGCGAGCTACAGGACCTTCAGCTGGGGAACCGGCGATGCGTGGGCGCCGCAGGGTATCTTCAGGAACGGCAAGTACTACCTCTACGTGCCGCTGAACAACGCCACCGGCGCGAAGATCGGCGTGGGCGTATCGGACAATGTGGCAGGCCCATTCACGGACCCGATTGGAAGGGAGCTGGCCCAGAACGGATCCGGCAACATCGACCCGACGGTGTTCGTCGACGACGACGGACAGGCCTACATGTACTGGGGGAACGGCACCCTCCGGTACGTGAAGCTGAACTCGGACATGATCAGCACCTCGGGGAGCATCACCAACGTGTCGTTGAGCGGCTTCACCGAGGGGCCGTGGTTCTACAAGCGAGGGTCGCTGTACTACCTCGTCTACGCCGCCATCGCCGGGAGCGAGAAGATCAGCTACGCGACCAGCAACAGTCCGACCGGGCCCTGGACCGTCCGCGGCGACATCATGGGCGCTGGCCGCACCTTCACCAACCACGCCGGCATCGTCGACTACAAGGGACACTCGTATTTCTTCTATCACAACAGCGCATTGCCGGGCGGCGGTGACTTCAAGCGCTCGGTCTGCGTGGAGGAGTTCACCTACGGCGCAGACGGCAGCATTCCGGCGCTCACGATGACCACGCAGGGACCGGCCGCCGTCGCCACGCTGGATCCGTTCAAGCAAGTCGAGGCCGAGACCATCGCCTTCTCGTCCGGGCTCAAGACCGAGGTGTGCACCGACACCGGCGCCGGCATGAACGTCACGTCCATCAGCAATGGCGACTACATCAAGGTGAAGAACGTCGATTTCCTGGACGGCGTGACCTCCTTCGAGGCTCGGGTATCGTCCGCAGCCAGCAACGCGAAGATCGAGCTCCACCTCGACAGTCAAGACGGCACGCTGCTCGGGACGTGCGACGTCTCGGGCGCGTCGTCCTGGACCACCAAGACCTGCGCGGTCAGCGGGGGCAGCGGGAAACACGACTTGTTCCTGAAGTTCGTCGGTGGCAACGGCGACCTCTTCAAGTTCAACTGGTGGCGGTTTACCGGACCCACCATGCCGGGTGACGGGGGCGACGGAGGCGGCGGAGGCGGTGCCGGCGGCAGCGGCGGCGCCGGGGGCACGACCTCGGGCAGCGGCGGCAGCGTCGATCCCTCCGGGACGACAGGCAGCGGTGGCGACCCCGGCGCCGGTGGTAACGCGGACAGCACGCAAGCTGCCGGTGGCTCGGGTGGGAACGGCGCGGACGGCGCCGACCCGGGCGGCTCGTGCTCTTGCCGGACGGGCGCGAGCGCCGGGAACGGCGGACTCGCCGCCGCTCTCTGGCTGGTCGCCTCTGCGGTGGTTCTCCGGCGTCGGCGCCGGTAGGCGCTCGCGATCCGGTCGCTCGTCGCAGCGAACGGCCGGCATCATTAGCCTCTGCTCGACATCGGGCAGGTTCGACTCCCGGCACCTCCACAAGCCCAATGAGGTTGCCGACCGCGTCGGTGAGCGGACCCGGGTAGAGTCCCCCGGGTCCGATCGCGGACGACGGGATCGCGGTGGACACGACGGTCGACCCGACACGTCCGTGCGCAACGCCGATTGCTCCCCCGCTTTACGCGGCGCTCACTGCTCGAGCACCGTGATCGACCGATCCCAGTACGCCGCCACCGCCGCCCGCGCGCCGTCCTTCGAGACCGCCACCGCGCACGCCCCCTTGCCGGTGGGCAGCGACGCGACCACCCGCGGCGGATCCCCCGCGATCACCGCGACGCCGCTCCCGGACGGCGGCCACTCCGTGCCGCCGAGCGCCACGAACAGCATCTTCCGGTCGGGCGACGTCACGCCCGTCCGAGGAACCCCGCGCAGCGGCAGCGTGCTCGTCACCGCCATCGTCGAGAGATCGATCACGCTCGCCGTCCTCGTCTCCGCGTTCAGCGTGACGCCGTAACGGTCTCCGTGGAGCAGGAAGCCCGCCGTCGGCCCCACGCCCACCGGCGTCTTCTTCGTCTCCGTCACCCCGGCGACCCGCAGCAGGATCGCCGTGTTGGACAGCCGATCCGGGAAGAACACCGCGCCCCCGTCGAGGGAGATATCGCCCTTGCGCGGCTCGCGGCCGACCGGGATGCTCCGGCGCGTCGCGCCGAACGGCGACTCGCTCGGATCGAACAGGTCGATCCAGGCGCCCGCAGGCCGCCCGGCGTGCGTCAGCGCGCCGAGCGCCGCGAGGTACGGCCTCCCCTCGGCCTGCACCAGGAACAGCTGCCCCGTCGCGTGCGGGAGCGTGATGTTCGCGAGCCGCACGCCCGTCGGCAGCTCGAACTTCGTCACGCGCTTCGTGTCCGTCGTCGCCGCGACCACCGTCCGGCCGTCCGGCAGCGCCACGATGTCGCCAGGGCTCCGGCCGACGTCGAGCAGGACCGGATCGCGGTCCCACGCGGTCGTGTCCATCACGGGGATGCGCGCGGCGTCCTCGTGCCGCAGCACCGCGACGTAACGGTCGAACAGGAGCCGGATGTGGTCGCCCTGCGCCGGGACCGACGCCTTGTGGATCAGCTCGCCGCTCTGGAGCGTGTACTCGCGCAGCGAGGCGTCGTCGGCGCTCACGTAGATCGACGTGCCCTTCGGGTTGAACACCACGTCGAGCGGATGAACATCCCCGATCCGGACCTCGCGGGCGCGCCAGCGGCCCTTCGGCTCGGGCGGCGACGGCGCGGACTCCTCGGGGCTGTCCGGGCCGAAGGCCGCCGGGTCCGGCGCGCCGACCGCGGCGTCGGGCGACGCGGCGCCCTCCGGCGTGAGCGCGGTCAGCGGGGGCGCCTCGCCGACCGGCGACTTCAGGCTGGTCAACGTGGCGATGATCACGGCCGCGACGCCGCTCGCCACCGACACCGCCGCGCGCGCCAGGCGCGGCTCGCGGCCCGAGAGCGAGGCGGAGCTGCCGCGGGGGCGCTCGCCGATCCACGCCTTGCAGCTGCGGCACTTGCGCGCCCCCTCGACGATGCGGGCGCCGCAGCTCGGGCACGGGACGCGGCGCTCGTCGGTCACTGGAGCACCCACGCGAGCTTTCCGCGGTCGCCGAGCGCGAGCGCCGAGCCGCCGTCCGGGGCGAGCCGGAGCCGCGTCGGCTCGCCGCTCAGGGGGTGGACCTTCGCGGCGTAGGTCTTCAGGTCGACCAGCGCCACCGAGCCCGCCCCGTCGCCGCTCAGCGCGACGACCACCTGCGCCCCGTCCGGGGAGACGGCCAGGTCGACCGCGCGGCCGGGGAACGTGACCGCCCGGAGGAGCTCGCGCTTCGCCAGATCGAAGACCTGGATCGCGCGCCCCTCGTTGCAGCGCACGATCGCGCGCCGCTCGCTCCGGACGAGCTCGATCTGCTCGGGCTCGCGGCACGTCGTGATGCGCGCCTCCTGCCGCACCGCGCCCGAGGGGAGCCAGGTGAGCGGCACCAGGGTGTTCTCGGCGCGGAGGGCGACGAAGCCCACCGAGCCGTCGGGGCTCATGAGGGCGCTGGCCGGGTTGCCGACCATCGACGTGCGCACGCGGTCCTGCTCCGAGCCGAGCCGGCTCGGGTCGAACGGGTACGCGACACCCCCCGACGCCGGCTCGCGCTGGCCGTGCTGCGGGAGCTGGCCGGTCGTCGTGATCGCCCGGGTGCCGCTGTCGTCGACGGCCACGGGGCCGACGGCGTCGTCGCCGAACTGGATGCGCTCGATCTCGGCGTGGTACTCGGTCGCGAGGATCGCCACCGCGTGCGCCGACGGGAGCGACGCGAGCACGCGCCGGCCCGAGGCGCCGACCACCACGTCGCCCACGGCCTCGCCGAGCTCGATGGTCTTGAGCAGCCGGGTCGTGGCGGCGTCGATGACGTAGATGCGCGACGGCGAGGTCGCGTAGACGACGTCGCCCACGCGGTAGAGGCGGCGCACGTTGGGCGCCTCGGTGACGAGGCTCAGCGCCTCGCCGGTGCGGGCGCTGCGCACCTCCAGGCCGGAGAACAGCGCGACGACGAAGCGGTCGCGATCGAGCGGGAGCGCGTCGAACGTGTCCTTCGGGAGCGAGAACGGCCCGGCGACGGAGGGCGCGTCGACCAGGTGGCCGACGTCGTTCGGGCGCTGCCAGACGCAGCGGCCGACCTGGCACGCCTCGCCGCTCCAGCACGGCGTCCCGCAGACCGGGGCCGGCGGCGGCGTCGGCGACGCGGCCCGGGGCGCCGAGAACCGGTGGGGCGCGAGGTACCGCAGCGCCCCGCCCGTGCTGATCAGCGCCAGGATCGCGCCGATGGTGACGAGCGGGCGCCAGTGCAGGGCGAGCCAGCTCGCGCCCTGGGGGGCATCGGGGATCGAGGGCGCCCGGACCGGCTTGGCGGCCACGTCGGTCGGCTCGCCGCACTCGGGGCAAAGGACCACGCCGGCGGCGATGGGCTCGCGGCAGATGGGGCAGAACGCCTCAGCGGCGGGCGGGTGGCTCGACGGCGTTGTCTGCCAGCGGGCGGACGGCGGGCTCGCCTCGGTCGCATCGCGGGCTTCCTGCGCGTCGGCGGCGCTCGGGCCGCGCTCGATCTCGGTCCGCGTCTCGTGGTCCACACCCCACCTGCCTCGCTCCCGTGCGAGCGGCCCTCCGCGTACTCCGAGCGTGCCCGGATGTCGAGCCTCTCGTGCGCGCGGGCCGGACACAGCGGCACGGCCGCCACCGCGGATTCCGCCGCCGCGGAGTCCGCCGGCGGCGGCCCATCGCTGCTTCGCGCGGCGCGCAGAGCCTCAGGAGGGCTCGGCAGCGGGCGATCGCCACAGGCGCTCAGGCGAGGTGGGGAGTGTGTGTGCTCAGGAGTCGGCCGGCGGCCGCTGGATCGCCGAGGCGTCGGACTCGTCTGCTATCGACGGGCCGGTCTGCTTGCGCGCGGGGCGGTCCGCATAGGCCTCATCCTTCGGGTCCCCGTCCTCGTCGGGCGGCGCGGCCGGCGGATCGAGGCCGACGCCGTGCCCGACCTCCTCCGACGGCGTGCCTTGCACGGCGCTCCCGCCGGTGCCTGCCTGCTTCGAGTCGTCACGCTTCTGATCGCTCACTGTCGCTTCTCCTTCCGCGTCCGGTCGAGCGCCACGAGTCGTGGTGATGAGTCCCGAGGGCCGTGTGTGGCCCGAGGATCGGCTGGTCTCCTCCGCTCGCTGCGGCGGTCTGCCGGTCACGCGCGCTCACGCGGGCTCACGCGCGGTCGCGCGCGGTCACGTGTGGCTTCATGCCTTGCAGGCCGTGGGCCATCCCTCGCGGGCGCCGGCCCCCCGAGACGTGCTCCGCTGCGCACCACCGCCGCCGCCAACGGATTCCGCTCCTGGCCGCCAGCCGGCCTGGGAGCCGTCCGGCCTCACCTGCGTCGCGTGCGCGACCGCCCACGCGGCGAGCGCCGACAGGAGAAAATACCAGGCTCAGCGCATCCGCGGATGCCGCCCTGTGCACCGCCAGGATTGACGCGTCCGCCGCGCAGAACCTGTGAGATAACGCGCCACGTCAACCCACCTCATGGGAGCATTTATGCTACTTTGCCGCACGGCTTGGGGCGGCACCTTAGAGCGAGGTCTGTGATGAATAAGACGGTCGGTTGTGTGGCGGCGCTTGCAATGATGGGGACGCTGGTCGCGTGCGGGGGCGGCGGCGTCGAGAATCCGGGCGCGAGCTCCGGCGGGACGCAGCAGGGCGGGCCCGGCGCGACGAGCGGGGACTACGGCGGCGGCCAAGGCGGTGGCCAGTGGCTCGAGGATCCGGGCGTCGGGGGGGCCGGGGGCGGCGGGCCGGAGGGGCAGGAGGTCGGCGAGTCCTGCGACGGCAAGTTCACCGGCCGGGTCCGCGACTTCCACGACACGCACCCGGACATGGAGCCCGCCCACTCCGGCAAGTGCGATAACTGCGACGACCACGAGATCGTCAGCGACGACCTCGGACAGGACCTGAAGCCGATCTACATCGGAGGGGCCACCGGGACGCAGACCACGACCGGCAAGGAGGCTTTCGATCAGTGGTTCCGGGACGTCGAGGGCGTGAACTCGCCGATGAACGTCACGCTCCAGTTCGAGGACCCCGAGCGAGACGGCGTGTGGACGTACGACAACCAGCTGTTCTTCCCCGTCGATGATCAGCTGTTCGGGAACGAGGGGCGGGAACACAACTACCACTTCACGTTCGAGATGCACATGGGGTTCGAGTACCAGGGCGGCGAGGAGTTCACGTTCGCCGGCGACGATGACGTCTTCACGTACATCAATGGCAAGAAGGTCGTCGACCTCGGGGGCATCCACGCCGAGCAGACCAAGGTCGTGAGGCTCGACGAGCTGGGGCTCGAGCTCGGCAAGAAGTACCAGCTCGACTTCTTCTTCGCCGAGCGGCACGTGACCGACTCTCACTTCCGGATCGACACCACGATCAAGTTCATCAACTGCGGCCTCGAGGTCAAGTGACGGCCGCGGGCCGGGCTCACGGCTGACCGTCTGCCGTGAGCCCGGGCGCGCGCGCTGCCGTGCGCCCGGGTGCGCGCGCGGCGCGGGCTCGTCGGGGCTGTCCGGAGCGCGGCGGCGGCGCTCAGCCGGTCGGCGCGGGCGGCGCGGGGGCGGGCCTCGCGAGGCCGTAGGTGCCGGCGCCGCTCACCTGGATCCAGACACGCATCACCTGGATGGGGCGACCTGACTGCGCGACCGCGGCGGCGGCGTCGCTGAGGTCGCGCGCGCACGCGGCGTGCAGGTCGTCGGTCGTCTGATCGTCCTCCGCGGAGCGGCGGATCCAGACGGCGGACTGCGGCATCGGGGCGCCGTCGTGGCGGTCCTGCCAGCGGCGGGCGACGAGGTGCGCGCGGAGGAGCTTCCTCGACTCCGGGGGGGTGTCGGGGTGGAGATCGTAGACCATCGTCGCGATGAAGGACCTCATGCGGATGAACCTGCCGGAACTGGAGGAGGTCGTCCAGACAGGTCGCGGTGCCTACTTGCTGGCGTCGCTCATCTGCTCCGCCGCCGGCGGAGGGAGGTACGACGCGCGCCTCGTCCGGGCAGCTCTCTCGCCGCTTCTTGAGTGCGCGCACGACACCGGGCGCCCACGCGTCGGCCAGCAGCACATCCAGCCGTTCGCGGGGCCAGCCCGCCTGCAGCTTGTCGCGTCGATCAGCGGCATCACGTCCTCGAGCTTCTCGACGACGACGCTCGCGAGCAGCCTCAGCAACAGCGCTCTCGCTTGTAAGGGGAGCTCCTCGGTGGTGTGAGGCAGTAGGAGAAGGCTATCCAAACGCTTCGGATACGTCGTGTCCCCCGTCTGCGGACCGCCTCGGATCGACAGAACACGTCCCATGCGATCCGATCTCACTGCAAAAGCAACACCAGATTCACAACTTTGTCTATGAATCGAAGGGGGCGCCTTCACTCCGCAGCTCGCGGGTGTTGACATCAGCCATGTGAGCGTTCACATTAGGACCTGTCGGTATTCGCTTGCTTCGTTCTGGGGGGCGGTCATGCCCCGAGACCTTCGTTAGCCGATCGATCTCGGCATCGGTCCCGTTCGCTCGGTCGTCACGGACGCGGGTGGCGGTGAGCCCGCGGGCAGTGTGGTCGCGCCTCAGCAGCGCTGGGCGCGAGATCCCGTCTCCACGGAGATCCGCACGCCCGCGGTGCTTCACCGGGTCGCTCACGAGCATGACATGGCCAGTCGAACGAGGCGCGATGCCAACGAGACGATGTCGGGCGTTCGGAGCTTCCATGCCGGCGTTCACAACCTGCGGCATGCCCGCTTGAGCACAGGAGAACCTCATGAGAATGCGATTTGAACGATGGCCCCTGGTGGCGACGCTCGCGCTCGGCGCGTGCGCCCCCGCCGAGCAGCTCGACGAAGACCTCTACGAGTTCGACGAGGCAGCCGAAGGCATCGCCATCGACACCGCGGCGACCTACACGATCGTCGGCGTCCAGAGCGGGAAATGCGTCGAGGTGGCTGGAGGCAGCACCGCTGACGGAGCGGCCCTGCAGATCGCCAGCTGCAACGGCTCGACGCGGCAGCAGTTTCGCATGGAATCGGCGGGCGGCAGCTACTACCGCATCCGCAACGTGAACAGCAACCGCTGCATGGACGTCACGGGCGCCTCCACCAGCGACGGCGCCCGCATCCAGCAATACTCCTGCTGGAGCGGCGAGAACCAGCAGTGGTCGTTCGCCGACGTCGCCACCGGCGTCGTGCGCATCACCGGGCGCCAGAGCGGCAAGACCCTCGACGTATACAGCCGCGGCACCGCCGACGGCACCGCCCTGGTCCAATGGACGTCGAACGGCGGCACCAATCAACAATTCCGGATCACGCCCGTGACCTCGAGCGGAACGGGCGGCTCCGGCGGCTCCGGCGGCGCGGGCGGCTCCGGAGGCTCGGGCGGCTCGGGTGGCTCGGGAGGCAGCAGCGGGGGCCGCAAGTTCGTCGGCAACATCACCACCGGCGGGCAGGTGCGATCGGATCTGATCCGGTACTGGAACCAGATCACCCCGGAGAACGAGGGCAAGTGGGGCTCCGTCGAGCCCACGCGGGACGTCATGAACTGGTCCGGCATGGACCGAGTCCGGGACTACGCGCGCGCGAACGGCATCCCCTACAAGGGCCACACCCTGATCTGGGGCGCCCAGCAGCCGGGCTGGCTCGCCGGTCTGTCGCAGAGCGAGCAACGCGCGGAAGTCGAAGAGTGGATCCAAGCGTTCTGCAACCGCTACCCGGACGTCGCCATCATCGACGTCGTGAACGAGCCGCCCCCGCACACCACCCCGGTGTACATGAACGCCCTCGGCGGCGCGGGCGCGAGCGGCTACGACTGGATCGTGCAGGCGTTCCGATGGGCGCGGCAGTACTGCCCGAACGCCACCTTGCTGCTCAACGACTACAACAACATCGAGTACAGCAGCGACAACCAGAACACGATCAACATCGTCAACCGGATCCGGGCCGCGGGGGCTCCCATCGACGGCATCGGCGCGCAAGCCCACGCCGCGTTCTCGATGTCGACCAGCACGGTCAGGAACTTCCTCGACCGGCTCGCCGGCACCGGTCTACCGGTCTACATCACCGAGTACGACATCAACCTGGCGGACAACACGCAGCAGCTCAACGTGATGCAGAGCCAGTTCCCCATGTTCTACGAGCATCCGAGCGTGAGAGGCATCACGCTCTGGGGCTACATCAGCGGCCAGACGTGGGTGTCCAACTCGGGGCTCATGAGCAGCAGCGGCCAGATGCGCCCCGCCATGTCCTGGCTGATGGGCTACCTGGGACGCTGACGCCGAACGCGCCGGCGCGCGGATCCCCCGAGCGCCGCGCGCCCGGAGATCGCTGCGCAGGCTCGCCCGCCTGATCGCGGGCTCGACGGAGCCTGCCCGCAAGGCCAGGGCCTGCGCAGCCGATCGCGGGCGCCTTCGAATGTGTCTTGCCTGCCACTTTGCTTGCCGCCGAACAGAGGAGAGGATGATGATGAGAATCCGACTTGGATGGTGGTCGCTGGCCACGGTGTTCGCCGCCACGACCGCGTGCGGCTCCGCCGAGCAGCTCGACGAAGGGATCTACGAGTTCGACGAGGCAGCCGAAGGCATCGCCATCGACACCGCGGCGACCTACACGATCGTCGGCGTCCAGAGCGGGAAATGCGTCGAGGTGGCTGGAGGCAGCACCGCTGACGGAGCGGCCCTGCAGATCGCCAGCTGCAACGGCTCGACGCGGCAGCAGTTCCGCATCGAATCGACAGGCGGCAGCTACTACCGCATCCGCAACGTGAACAGCAACCGCTGCATGGACGTCACGGGCGCCTCCACCAGCGACGGCGCCCGCATCCAGCAATACTCCTGCTGGAGCGGCGAGAACCAGCAGTGGTCGTTCGCGGACGTCGCCAGCGGCGTCGTGCGCATCACCGGGCGCCAGAGCAGCAAGGCCCTCGACGTATACAACCGCGGCACCGCCGACGGCACCGCCCTGGTCCAGTGGACGTCGAACGGCGGCACCAATCAACAATTCCGGATCACGCCCGTGACCTCGAGCGGAACGGGCGGCTCCGGCGGCTCCGGCGGCTCCGGCGGCTCCGGCGGCGCGGGCGGCTCGGGCGGCTCGGGCGGCTCGGGCGGCTCCAGCGGCGAGGGTTGCGGCCTGCCCACCACCTTCCGCTGGCAGTCGAGCGGCGCCCTGGTGGGCCCGAAGTCCGACTCGACTCACAATATCGTGTCCATCAAAGATCCGACGGTCGCCTTCTTCAACAATCGCTGGCAGATCTACGCCACCACGGCGAACACGGCCGGTAACTGGCAGATGGCTCACCTGAGCTTCGCCGACTGGTCCCAGGCCTCGTCCGCGTCGCACTATTACATGGATCGCACGCCCGGCTTCAGCGGCTACCGGTGCGCGCCGCAGATGTTCTTCTTCAGGCCTCACAACAAGTGGTACCTCATCTATCAATCCCAGCCGCCGCAGTTCTCCACGACGGACGACCCGAGCCGCCCGGAGACCTGGACCAGGCCCCAGAACTTCTTCTCGTCGACGCCGGCCGGCATGCCGAGCCTGCCCATCGATTACTGGGTGATCTGCGACGACACCAACTGCTATCTCTTCTTCACCGGCGATGACGGTCGGATGTACCGCAGCCAGACCACCCGGACGAATTTCCCGAGCGGGTTCGGCCCCGTCTCGGTCGCCCTTCAGGACTCGAATCGTTACAACCTGTTCGAGGGGAGCTCCACGTACAAGATCAAAGGCATGAACAAGTACTTGACCATCCTCGAGGCCATCGGCCCGACGGGCGCCAGGTTCTATCGCTCGTTCACCGCGGATCGCCTCGACGGCGCGTGGACCCCGCTCGCGGATACCTGGAACACGCCGTTCGCAGGTCAAAACAACGTCACCTTCGCGTCGGGCGTGGCGGACTGGAGCGACGACGTCAGCCATGGCGAGCTGATCCGCGATGGCAACGACGAGACCGCGACGATCGACACCTGCAATCTGCAGTTCCTGTATCAAGGGCGCAATCCGAGCTCGGGCGGCGAATACTCGCAGCTCCCGTATCGCCTCGGCTTGCTGCGCGCCGTTCGCTAGTCCTCCGCGCCGCCCCCCGGCCGGCGACGTCCGCCGCGTGCCGGAGGTCCCTCCGGCCGTGGCAGCTGGTGCGGGGGGCGGGGCCCAGGACACTGGAGCAGCCGGCCGGTCGCCTCGTGGACCACGCCGGCCGCCTCCTTGCCGAAAGCGGCGGCACGGACCAGCGTGCCGGCGAGCGAGGCGACCACGGCCGCCCGAGGCGGCGGGTCGGCCACGGCGCCTGGCAGGGGGCGAATCGGGCTGGGTGGGGGCGGGAATCGTGAGAGAATGCGGCGGTGGGTGATCACGGGATCGAACATCGGCGCATCCTGCCCGTCGCGGAGCGGCTCCACGCGGAGCCGGGGTGCGCGGGACGGGGGGTGACCATCGCCTTCATCGACTCAGGGTTCTACGCCCACCCGGACCTCGTGACGCCGAGGAATCGTATTCTCGCCTACCATGATATCTTCGCGCCCGAAAACGGAGTCGCGGCGCTCGAGCGGGCGGACGTGTCGTCGTGGCACGGGATGATGACCTCGGTGGTCGCGGCGGGGAACGGGGCGCTGTCGGAAGGGCGCTTCCGCGGGCTGGCGTGGGAAGCGAACGTCGTGCTCGTCAAGGTGGGGTCGGCGCACCGCATCGTGCACGACGACATCCGCAAGGGGATCGCGTGGGTGATCGCGCACCGCGAGCAGTACGGGATACGCGTGCTCAACATCTCGTGCGGGGGGGATTACGAAGAGTCGTACCTCACCGGCAGCCTGTCGCGCGCGGCGGACGACGCGACGCGGGAAGGCATCGTGGTCGTCGCGGCCGCGGGGAACGCGGGGCACGAGGCGGCGCACAACGTCCTTCCGCCGGCCAGCGCGCCGAGCGTCATCGCCGTGGGCGGGCTCGACGACGGCGGCGCCGGGGAGCGCTCGTGGAACTACCACTCGTCGTACGGGCTCACCCTCGACGGGCTGCAGAAGCCGGAGATCATCGCGCCTGCCATCTGGCTGGCCGCGCCCATCCTGCCGGGGACGCCGACGGCGGCGCAGGCTCAGCTGCTCTCGCTGCTCGATCGGGCCAGGGACGAGGATCTGCCAGGGCTGCTCGTCCAGCACGCGGGGGTCGACCCGGACCTCGACGCCATCGCCGGCCGCGAGCCGTACCTCGTCCGGCAGCTCGCGGCCGCCAAGCTGCAGGACCAGAAGGTCATCTCGGGGCACTACAAACACGTGGACGGGACGAGCTTCGCCGCGCCGATCGTGAGCAGCGTGGTGGCGCAGATGCTGGAGGCGAACCCGCGCCTCTCACCGCAGCAGTGCCGGCGCATCCTCATGAAGACCGCGCGCGGGCTGCCAGGCATCGCGCTCGAGCGGCAAGGCTGGGGGGTCGTGCAGCCCCGCGCGGCCGTGGCCGCGGCGCGCGCCGCGTGAACGGCGCCCGGCAGGAGCGGGATCAGGGGTGAGGACGAGGCGCAGCGCAGGCGGGGACGCGGCGCAGGGCTCAGCGCGGCACGGGGGGCAGCGCCCGCCTCAGCGCAGCACGGGCAGCGCCCGCCTCAGCACGGGCAGCGCCCGCCTCAGCACGGGCAGCGCCCGCCTCAGCACGGGCAGCGCCCGCCTCAGCGCGGCACGGGCAGCGCCTTCTCGGCCCACTGCGGGATGTGGTTGCCCGTCGGATCGGTGATGTCGTCGTTCTGCTGGGGCATCCAGACCGGGGCGAAGCTCGGATCCCCCTGGATCTCCCCGCCCGGCGCGAGCGCCACGGCGGCGAACCAGAGCTGCGGCTTCGTCGAGCCGTCGCTCGACCCGGGCAGGCGCAGGCCGTAGGGGCGCCGCGACGAGAACGCGACCCAGTAGATGTTCTTGCCGCGGTACGTGTCATGGCCCGGGCCGAAGCGCGGCCACGAGTTCGCCCAGGTGTCGGCGCCGTTCGCCCGCGCGAGATCGACCGGCGCGCCGCCGCCCACCGGGACGATGCGCAGGCGCGCGGAGTTGTCGTCGTAGGTGTCGCACGGATCGACGCCGACAGAACCGCTGCCCTCGGGGCCGTCGCAGCTCGAGGTGTTGAACACCACCCAGGCGCCGTCGTCGGAGATGGCAGGGTAATAATGGCTCTTGCCCTGCTCGCGAGGGACAAGGGCCCTCGGCGCCTCGAACTCCGTCGATCCGTCCGAGCCCGCGATCAGGATCTGCGCGCCCCGGACCGTGTCGCCGTAGAGCTCGGGACCCGCCCCGTTCTCGTTGGGCCGCCAGGCGACGAAGGCGAGGTGCTTGCCGGTCGGCGACCAGAACGGCTGCGTCAGGCGCTCGGGCTCGTCGGGGAACAGGTCGCCGAGCGCCTCGAGCGTCTCGTCGGCGCGGCGGAGCGTGAGCACGCCGCGAAAGGCGTTGACCATGAGCTCGCCGTCCGGAGAAAACGCGGTCATCGTCGCGAACCCGTCGGGATCCTCGTTGCGGACCGCGATCATCTCCGCCGTCGCGACGTCCACCAGCGCGAACGAGGACGGGCCGCTGCCGCCGAAGGTGAGCGCCATCTTGTCGCCCGCCTGCGCGAGCGCATGGCAACCCATACACGGCTTCTCCTGCCCGTTGGCCAGCGGCGGCGACTGCTCGTTCGACCAGAACAGCTCGGGCGGGCTCGCCGCGTCGTCGAGGTCGTAACGGTAGATCGCGGCCGACTGGAGCGCAGTTCCGTTGGTGCGCCAGTAATACAGGCCGCCAGAGAGCGTCGCGCTGGCCCAGCGGACGTCGATGGCGTCGCTCTCGCCGAGCGCGCTCCCGTCCTCGGCGGCGAGGCGGACGCGCGTCTCCATCGTCTCGCCGTCGCTCGCGCTCACGAGCTGCGCGACCACCGCCGGGGAGAGGACCATCGCGCAGCCGTCGGTGCCCGGGATCGGCTCGCACGCGCCGACGACGCGGAAGTCGATGAAATCACCGGAGAATTCGACCCTGCCGACCGCCTGCGAGGCGCCGGCTTTGTTCACCTGGACCTCGACCGCGCCGATGTTCGCCGGGAAGAGCGCGCCGTCGAGCGGGTACGCGATCGAGGGGGCGCTCGACGCCTCGGGCGCGCCGTCGAGCGCGGCGGAGGCGCCGTCCGGGGCGCCGGGCAGCGCGAGCTCGCCGACGAGCTTCACGGTGACCTCGGCGGTCGCCGTGACCCCGCCGCTCGCGGCGATCACCCGGACGAGGCCGGGCGTGTCGGTCGAGAGGCGGCCGTCGCTGACGCTGGCCGAGAGGGCGTCGGCGTTCCACGCGACCCGGTCGGTGACGTCGCGCTCGGCGCCGTCCTCGAAGCGGCCGACGGCCTTGAGCTCCACGGCCGCGGAGCCGCCGAACTCCAGCTCGACCGAGGCGGCGGCCGGGTCGATGCGCAGCGAGACCAGCCCCTCCACCGCGCCGCTGCCCGCCGAGCCGCCGCCGCCCTGCGCGCCGCTGCCCGCGGCGCTCGTCCCGCCCCCCGACGAGCACGCCGCCATCGGCGCCGCGATCGCCGCCGCGAAGGCAAGGAGGAGCGTCCCTCGATGCACCTTGCGCGAGCTTGCCCTCGCGGAGAACACGCGTGGTCTCATGGTCTGACCTCCAGAATGAACGCCGGAGAGTCCAGGGTACCACGCCCGGCCGCCCGCGCTGAAGCGCGGGACAGGGCGGGCCCTGGTCTCTCCGCGTCTGCGGCGACCCACACGCGCTCACTCGGCACGTGGGCGCGGCGGAGGACGGGAGTAGAAAAGATCAGTGCTTTCGTATCTCCCCGCCTGCCCCGCTCGACCCCTCCTTCAGGGCGTGGCGCGCCCGGCGCCCCGGCCACGATCGCGTCCTGCATGCAGGAAACACCCGACAAGCCGGCGCCGACGCGCGCGAGGACGCGCCGGCGCGCAAGGACCCGCCGGCGCGCGAGGACGCCTGGGCTCGCGGTCTGCCGGCCAGAGGTGGAGCGCGGACGGTACGACGCGCGGCGCGCGTCGAGGGCCGTGCGACCGACCCGCTTGGTCCGTGATCCGGCAGGCCCGGCGATCCTGGGGGAATACCTTGCGCGCCTCGTCGCCGGCCGGTAGCTTCCGAAGCGCCTCAAGGCTCGTTCGTCCTCGACCTCCGATCCGGCCGCCTGCTGCAACGTGGTTGCCTCTTCCGAACGTGGGGTGACGGCCGGCATCGGGGAGCATAATTCGTGAGCGGCCCGCAGCGCGATCCGGGCCGCCCGCGAGGGAAGCGGAGATCGTGCACGGGATTGGCGGCAGACATGAGCAAGCGGCTTTATGTGGGGAACCTGGCGTTCCATTCGACGGAAGACAGCCTGCGCACTGCGTTCGAGGCGGCCGGGGTCGACGTTCTGTCGGTTCAGTTGATGACGGATCGCATGACGGGACAGTCGAGGGGCTTCGGCTTCGTCGAGGTGAGCGACGCCCAGGCGCAGGCGGCCATCACCGCGCTGCACGGCAAGGAGCTCGACGGCCGCGCGCTGACGGTCAATGAGGCGCGCGAGCGCACCGGCGGGCCCGGCGGCGGCGGCGGCGGCGGCGGCTTCCGTGGCGGTGGCGGCGGCGGCGGGCGCGGCGGCGGCGGCGGGCGTGGCGGTGGCCGCGGCGGCGGGCGCGGCGGCGGCGGCGACCGCTGGTGACAGCGGCAGCGAGCCGGGCCCCGCGGCGCCGTCGGCGCGGCGGCGGCCCGGTCTCGCGAGCCGGGGCGGGGCGGCGCAGGGGCCCGGCCATGCCTGGCCGGACCCCTGGCCGGACTGCCGACGGATCGAGCTAGCGGGCGCTGCCCTGGGCGGCGAAGCGGCGGAACGGCGCGCGGCCGGCGTAGATCTGGCCGTCGCCGAGCGCGTACGAGATGCGGAGCAGCTGGTTGTACTTCGCGACGCGATCCGAGCGGGACGCGGAGCCCGTCTTGATCTGGCCCGCGTTGGTCGCGACCGCGAGGTCGGCGATGAACGTGTCCTCGGTCTCGCCCGAGCGGTGCGAGATGATCGACCGGTAGCCGCCCTCGCCCGCCTGGCGGATGCACTCGAGGGTCTCGGTCACGGTGCCGATCTGGTTCAGCTTGATGAGGATGGCGTTGGCGAGCCCGTCCTCGATGCCCTTCGCGAGCCGCGCGGGGTTCGTGACGAAGAGGTCGTCGCCGACGAGCTGGACCTTCTTGCCGAGCCGCTCGGTGATCAGCCGCCAGCCCTTCTCGTCGTTCTCGGCGACGCCGTCCTCGATCGACACGATCGGGAACGCCTTCGCGAGCTCCTCGTAGATCGCGACGACCTCCTCGCGGGTCTTCTGCTGCTTGTCGAAGGTGTACCGCTCGGTCTTCGCGTCGTAGAACTCGCTGAGGGCGGAGTCGAGCGCGACGCCGACGTCCTCGCCGGGGCGGTAGCCGGCGGCCTCGATGGCGCGCACGACGTACTCGAGGGCCGCGCGGTTCGACGCGAGGCGCGGGGCGAAGCCGCCCTCGTCGCCGACGGCGGTGACCATGCCGTCCTTCTTGAGCAGGCCCTTCAGGGTGTGGAAGATCTCGGTGCCGGTGCGCAGCGCCTCGCCGAACGACTCGGCGCCGTAGGGCACGATCATGAACTCCTGGATCTCGAGGCCGTTGTCCGCGTGGACGCCGCCGTTCAGGATGTTCATGAGGGGCGTCGGCAGGACGCGCGCCGCGGCGCCGCCGAGGTAGCGCCAGAGCGGCAGGTCGACCGTGTCGGCGGCGGCGCGCGCGGCCGCCATCGAGACGGCGAGGATGGCGTTGGCGCCGAGCTTCGACTTGTTCGCGGAGCCGTCCGCCTTGATGAGCACCTGGTCGAGCTCGGCCTGGTCGAGCGCATCCATGCCGAGAATGGCCGGGCCGAGGACCGTCTCGATGTTCTTCACCGCGGTGAGCACGCCCTTGCCGAGGAAGCGCTTCTTGTCGCCGTCCCTGAGTTCGACGGCCTCGTGCTCGCCGGTCGACGCGCCGCTCGGCACGGCCGCGCGGCCGGAGCCGCTCACCGTGATGACCTCGGCTTCGACAGTGGGGTTGCCGCGCGAATCGATGACTTCGCGCGCGATGACGCTCTGGATCTCCGACATGACCTCTCCTCAAGGGGACCGCGACCGCGCGTCCCTGCCTGCTCTCGGAGGGGGCTCCGAGAAGCGGCGGGAGCATAGGGGCGCGCCCCCCCGTTGTCGACGCTCCGGTGCGCCCGCTGAGCGGGGTGAGCCGGGACGGAGCGGGCGCAACGGCGCCGTCGCGGAGGCGTCACCGCGACGGCGGCGCGGCTTGCTGAGGGGGCGCGCGCGTAGGCCGGTGCGCGGCCGACGCGCGTAGGCCGGTGCGCGCCCTGGAGGCGCGCGGCGCTCGACGCTCGGCGCGCGCCCGGCGTAAGCTCGCGACCGCGTGGAAACCTCCATCGGCGTCTTCGGTGAGGAGATGCTCCTCTGGCTCTGCATGCTCCGCCAATCCCCGCGGCGTCCGCCGGCCGATCACGTCCTGCGGCAGGCGAACCTGCTGCTCGAGGAGCTCAAGCAGTCGAAGCTCTCGCGGGAGCTGCCGATCGCCGCGGTGGACGACGGCATGTTCGCGATCGCGGCGCTCGCGGACGAGCTCGCGATGTCCCTTCCGGATCTCTGGCCGGTCTGGGCGCAGCGGCCGCTGCAGGCGACGCGGTGGATGACGAACAACGCCGGCGTGGAGTTCTTCGAGCGGCTGGAGCGCGTCCGGAAGGGCCCGCAGGTGGTGATGGCGACCTACGCCTGCGTGCTCGGGCTCGGCTTCCGGGGCCGTTACGGTCTGCCGGGGCAGAGCACCGACGAGCTCCTGCGGATCCGCCGCGAGCTCTCGCTGAAGCTCGGCGTGGATCCGGACCGCGACTGGAAGGGCGGCGTGCTCAGGCCCGTGCGGGTCGAGGGGGTCGCGGTCCAGCACCTGCCCAACCTGCCGCTCTGGCAGTCGGCGCTGGTCGGGCGGGTGGTCGCGGCGATCGTGGCGCTGGCTGGCGCGGGCGCGCTCGCGTGGACGATCGCGCAAAGGGTGCGATGAGCGGCTCCTTCGTCTACGAGCTGGCGAGCGTCCACGCGCTGATCGAGCAGGCGCACCCGGAGAGCTCGCAGGGCGTGCACGCCGTCCCCTGTTACCTCGTGCTGGGCGAGCCCGGCTCGGGCCGCTCGACGGTCATCCGCGCGATGAACCTCACCTGGCCGCCTGGCGGCGCGCCGCTCCAGATCGGCGTGCCCGGGGCGCGGTGCTCGTACTGGCTCGCGCAGGAGGCGCTCTTCATCGAGCCGGAGGCGTCGGTGGTCGGCCCGCGGCGGCAGCCCGGTGAGCTCGCGAGCCTGTGCGAGGAGCTGCTCCGGTCGAGGCCGCGCGAGCCGATCGACGGCATCCTGGTCGTGCTCAGCATCGCCGAGTTCATCGAGCTCGACGAGCGGGGGCTCGAGGAGTACGCGAACCGGATGCGCGCGTACCTGGTCGAGGTGAGCCGCGCGCTGCGCGCCGACGTGCCGGCGTACGTGGTGCTGTCGCGGTACGACACGCTCTGGGGCTTCGCCGAGGTGTTCCAGTGGACGGCGGAGCGCGGGCGGGAGGAGCCGTGGGGCTTCACGCTCCCGCTCGAGACGCCCGTGGACAAGGCGGCGGCGCGGATCCTGGAGGAGCTCGAGGGCCTGAACGCGCGGCTGGAGTCGTACTGCCTGGCCCGGGTGGGCTCGGAGGACCCGCCCGAGGCGCGGACGCGCGCCTTCCAGCACCTCGCGGAGGTGCGGGCGCTGATGCTGCGGCTGCGGCAGCTGTTCGGGGTGCTCGCGATGGAGAGCGCGTTCGAGCGGGCGCCGTGGCTGCGCGCGGTGGCGATCGGCAGCGCGCTCCCGGGCATGGGCGACCGGCTGCGCGCCGGCGTGACGCGGTTCATCAACATGGGCCTCGTCCAGCCGCCGCACGTCCCGGTCGCGCCGCGGCCGGGCGGGCTGCCGATCCACGCGACGATGCGCGCCGTCGTGCTGCCGGAGCGCGACATCGTGCCGCTCCGGCCGCGCTGGCGGGACGACAAGCTCACGCTGATCTGCGGCGTCGCCGGGCTGCTGCTGCTCGTGGCGGCGGGGGTGACGGAGGCGATCCTGCGGTACCTGGGGTGAGGGGCCGGCGGGGGTGAGGCGAGCGGCCGCCCGTGACGAGGACGGACGAGCTGTGGCGGTGGATGTCAGGCGGCGCGATCGGCGCGGGCGGAGGCTCGCCCGGACCTACGGCAGCCTGCTAAGTAAGCTCCATGATCCAGGCGATCCAGGTAGAAGGGTTCCGCGGGATCCGTCGGCTGGAGGTCGACGGGTTCGCGCGCGTGAACCTCATCATCGGGAAGAACGACTGCGGCAAGACGGCATTGCTGGAGTCGCTCGCCATCGCCGGAGACGCCGACGATGCGGCGCATGCGATATTGTGGCGCCAGCAGGAGCGGCTGCCGGACACACCTGTGCGGGACTACGACCGGTTCTGGCTTCCGTTATTCAGGAACCAGAATGCGGAACAAGGGTTCACGCTGACCGCGCGTCTCGCGGGCAGTCGAAGCACGACCGTCCAGCTGCACAAGGCAAAGGCCACGTCCGTGGTGATCGACGAAGACACAGACGAATCCGCGCCTGCGCGACCAAGGTGGTCAATCGACATGCGCGTGGTAAAAGACGGACACCGTCGAGACGAGAAGATCCATTCGGTGAGCTCCGGACTCAAGCTACCTGCGAGAATTGCAGATTTTGCTGCGACGTGGAGCCGTCCAGGAGCACATATCGGCGATCTTGAGATCCGTAATTTCTCGAGGTTGAAGCAAGCTGGTCATGAGGCCCAGCTCCTCGACCTACTGCGCGAGATCGACACAGAGGTGTCCGGAGTCGATCTCCTCGCGCCTTCGGGCACCCAAGCGGAGCTGTTCGTGCGTTTGGGGCGGGACGTTCCACTCCTTCCCATCGCGATGATGGGCGACGGATTCCGGCGCTGCTTCGAGATGGGGCTCACGGTTGCTGCGGATCAGGGGTGGGCGTACTTCATCGACGAGTTCGACAACGGGCTTCATCATTCCATCCTGGAGCCGGTATGGCGCTGGGTAGCGACGATCTCCAGGAAGCGCGACCTCCAGATCTTCGCCACGACCCACTCGGAGGAGTGCATCCAGGCGGCATGCCGAGCGTTCGCAGCGCTCGACGACGACGGCTTCCGGGTAATCAGGCTGGACCGACGTGGCGACCACACGGCCGCAACTGTGTACGACCGGACCCTCGTCGAGGCGGCTGGCCGCATGGACGTCGAGATCCGCGGATGAGCCGCCATGCCAATCAGCCCTTTCCGTCAGCGCCCTTCGGCTTGCTCCTTGTCGAAGGTGGAGATGAGCGCGCCGTCTGCGAAGCTGTAGCGGGCCGTTCGATCTGGACAGGGCTCACCTGCTGGCACGGCAGCGGACGCAATGATCTGCCTGCGCTGGCCGCGCTCGCTGCATCAGACCCGAATTTTCGCTTCGCCCGTTCCGTGGGCCTGGTCCTCGATGCGGAGGACAACGTCGCCGAGGCCCACACAATCGCGTCCAAGGCCTTCGCCGCGCTGGGCGAGAGCGGCCCCCCGAAGCACGGGCAGCTCTCGGGGAGCGCTCGTCCGGTCGGCGCATTCTTCGCGCCGGACGGCGTGTCTCCCGGCTGCATCGAGACGCTGTGTCGGCAGGCAGTCAGCAATACGAGCCTTTCCGCGTGTGTCGACGCGCTGGTCGTCTGTGCTGGATCGCCTCACGCGCTTCAGGCGCGAGCCGACAAGGGCTGGCTCCGCGCTTATCTGGGCATGTGCGCGGACCCCGGCCTCCGGTTTCACCAGGCGCTCTCGCAGGCGAGCGGCATCGATCCGGCTCACGCAGCGTTCGACCCACTACGACGCTTCTTGCAAGCCCTGTGATAGAGGAACGGTCGAGGCGCGCTCGCGACGCCCGCGCTTCCTGCCGAGTCCTCGACGCCCCGACGCCCGCTGCCTCGCGCGCGAGCCTCGGCCGCGTTCATGGCGCGGCGCGCCGTCTGCCGGCGCCGCCCCCCCTCCCGCGCACGACATCGTCGCCGCTCCGGCCGCGCTGGCGGGACGATCGCGCCCCGTCATTCCCGGTCGAATCGGATCGTTTGATCAAGCGGATCGATCCGTTTGATCAAAAGCTGCGTTGGTTTTCCCGACGAGGAGCCGTCTGGTCCCAGCTGGCGCGGCGAGCATCCAAGGAGGAGTGCTGTTCACGGCGCCAGCATTTACGGCGGTCGCACGCGAGGCTTCACGCCTCGGGTCACGCGCTCGGCCTGCGCCGAGGGGGCCAGGGCCTGGCTTGCCGCCCGGGTCGATGACGGTGGCGCGGAGGTTGCCATCCAGGAGCCGGACCGAGACGCCGACCGAAAGACCGCAGCTCGCCGCCAAGGACGCGGCGCGGCGTGGAGCCGCTCGCAGGCACAGGCGGGGCGGGTGTTCGCTGATCGGCAGACGACGTTGCTTTGCGGCCTCGCCTCACGCGCCTGCCCTCGAGGGCACAGCGAAGAGAACGGGGCCCTGCTCCCGGGGACGGTGCAAGGAGATCCATGAAGGGTTCAACCCACATCGTGATGTGTGTGCTGCTTTGTTCGTCTCTCGCGGCATGTACCAACGAGACCCGCGGCGGAGGACAAGGGGAGGACAGCGGGGGAGCGGGCGGGGAAGGGACCGCCAGCGGAGCGGGGGGCGTCGGCGGAGAGGCGGCCGCCGGCGGAGGGGGCGTCGGCGGAGAGGCGGCCGCCGGCGGAGGGGCCGCCGGCGGAGGGGCCGCCGGCGGAGGGGGCGCCACCGACTCGGAGCTCGCGATCTCCGCGGTGCCGGCGGCGCTCCGCTTCGTCGCGATGGCGCGCGGCGCGGCGCCGCCCGTGCAGACGGTGGAGGCCACCTTCAACGGCGCGCAGGTCAGCGTCGCGGAGGCGCCGCCGTGGCTCACGGTGACGCCGCCCTCCGACCCCGCCGTGAGCCCCGCGCGCTTCGGCGTCGCCGTCGCCGGCACGGAGTTCCCGGCGGGCACCGAGCTCTCGGGCGATGTGGTCTTCAGGACCTCGCGCCCCGGGAGCAGCCTCGAGAGGAGCTTCGGCGTTCATGTCGACTATGCCGTCGTCGAGCCGTTCGTGCTGCCGCACGTGCGGTTCGTCGCGCCGTACATCGGGACCGCGGGTCGGCCCGGCAGGCTGATCGCGCGCGGCGTGAACTTCAACGCGCCGGGGACCACGCTGACCGTGGTGCTGGGCACGACCGAGATAGGCCCGCTCGTCCCGGAGAGCGACACGCAGCTCACGTTCAACTATCCGGCCTTGCCGGAGGGCCGCTACCCGGTGAGCATCAAGAACCCTGCGGAGATCACGAGCACGGACGCCGAGCTCGTCGTGCTGGCGCCGACCGAGATGCGCTACCAGGCCCTCAGCGCGCCGAGCCCGCGGCGGCGCCTCGTCTACGATGCGGAGCGGCAGACGCTGTACGCCGTGAACCGCCTCGATCAGCAGATCGAGCGGTACCGGTTCGCCGAGGGCACCTGGACGGTCGAGGCGCCTTATACGCTGCCGGAGCTCACCGACCTCGATCTGGCAACGAACGGCCGCTCGCTGATCGCGACCACCAAGGACGCTGTCAACGACATCCCGCTCGGTGTCTCCCCCTTCCGGGCGACGGCGCGCGCCGGGCTCCCGGATCCGCACTGCGGAGCGTACCTGGACCAGGTGCACGCCTCCAACGACGGACATCTGCTCATCATGTCCCAGTACGCGATGTGCAGCGGCTTCTCGCCCGCGTACCTGTACGACATGCTCGCTAGCTCCCCGCGGACCAGCCTCTCCGGCGCGGGCTCGTTCTTCATGGGCCTGGCAGGCGCGAGCGCCGATGGCAGCAGGATCTACGTAGGCGGAAACGGGCTCTCTCCGCCGGAGAACGTCCAGATATTCAACTCGCTGACCAACACGTTCAGCTACGGCCCGCCCGCCCACAGCCTCGTCGCGGTGAGCGTCAGCGGGGACGCGTCGCGGGTGATCCTGCAGCGCTACATCGTGTACAGCCGGGCGCTGTCGCTCACCGGAAACCTGCCCGGCGGGGTCGCGCTGGCGTCGCGCGACTCGAGCAGGGCGTTCGCCTACAGGGACAACGGCGGCCGTCCGCGCCTCGTCGTCTACGACCTGAACGCCGAGGTGACAGGCGACGCGCAGTATCCAGAGCTCTCGACGATTGACCTGCCGGACTCGCCGATCAGCCCCGAAGGCAGGCGGGACGCGATCTCGATGGCCGCCACGCCCGACGACCGCGTGGTCTTCGTGTCGGGCGACCGCAAGCTCCTCGTCGTGCCGGTCGAGTAGCGTTGGGCGGCGGGACGCCGGCTCGGTCGCAACGGCATCAGGCGGTGCAAGGACACGCAGCGTTGCAGCTCCGCCCGGGACCCCGGGCGAAGCAGCCGGGGGAGCTGCAACGCCGGCCGGAACCTCGATCGAGACCGCAGGCCTGCACCGGCGGACACCTCCGCCCTGGATCCGTCCAGCTACGCAGGCAATGGCGTCGCAGGTCCGCCGTCGGTCACCGGCGCCGCCCCGCCGTTGATCCCGGGCGCCGCCCCGCCGCCGGTACCCGGCGTCACGTCCCCGCCCCCGGGCGCCGCCGGTTCCTTCTTCGTCCTCTTCCGGCCCTGGCCGGCCCGCCCGACGACGTAGAGTGACGGAAACCGCGCGTCGCGCTGGGGCTCGTACCGCAGGAACCGCAGCCCGAGCTCCTGGACCTCGACGTAGAGCGGCTTTGCGAGCGTCCACGCGCGCTGGAGCAGGTCGTACGCCTCGCGCGCCCCGGGGCTCAGCGCGGCGCCGAGCGCGGCGAGGATCTGGGACGCGAGCCTCCGGGCGTCAGGGAGATCGGCCGCACGGTAGTGGAGCGGATCCTTGGACACGATGTCGTGTTTGGCCTGGTAGATGTCGGCGTAGCCGAGCAGGTCGTAAGCGCTGTCGAGGTAGCCCGTGCCGGCGCTGAGACGTCGCAGGACGGGACCGAGCTCCGGATCGTCGGCGAAGAAGTGCTCGCAGACCTTCTGCAGACGGGCCTCGACCTCGGCCGACTCCTTGTCGAGGACGGCCGGAAGCTTGGCGCCGCCGCCGAACGCGCCTGCGGCGTCGGCCAGGCGGTAGGCGTGGAGCAGAGGGCTCTACAGCCGCCCTCGCGCGGCGCACGCGCCTATCGCGCCCCGTTCTCCGTGACCGCTCCCGGCGCCGCCCCCTCGCGTCCGCCGCCGATCTTGAGCTCGGTCTCCACCCACCGATCCAGCTCGCCCTGCAGGCTGAACAGCGCCAGATCGAACTCGCGCCCGTTCACGACGATGAACGGCGTCCCCGAGAGACCTGCCTTGTCGGCCTCGGCCTTGTCGCGCTCGATCACCTTCGCGGCCGCGTCGCCCTTCATGTCGGCGCGGAACCGGGCCAGGTCGAGCCCAATCTTCTGCGCGTAACCGAGGAGATCCGCCTCCTCGAGCCGGTCTTGGTTCTCGAACAGGAGGCGCTCCATCTGCCAGTAGCGGCCCTGGCCGTGGGCCGCGACGGCGGCGCGCGCCGCGGCCTCGGCGTGCGGGTGGGACCGCAGCGGATACACCTTGTGGACGAGCCGGACGTGCGGCGCGTGGCGCTCGAACACCTCGTCGACCAGCGGGACGGCGCGCTTGCACGAGGGGCACTCGAAGTCCGACCAGACGACGATCTGGACCGGCGCGCGCTCGGGGCCGCGAGCAGGGGAGTCCGCGACATCGATCTTCTTCACGTTCGGCCCGAACCTCACGCCGTACGCCGCCTGCGCCTCCGCCGCGCTCGCGCCGCCGCGGATCTTGTCGGCGACGAGCTGCGCGGCGGGCACGCAGGCCGCGCACGGGCGCGACTCGCGGACGCACTGCGCGATCGACACCGCCTGATCGGAGCACGGCGCGTAGAGCTGCGAGACGAGCTGCCACCACGTGTGGCGCTCGCGGCGGACGAGCTCGGACGTGTCGACGCCGGGCAGCTCCTCGGGCTCGCCGCCGGGCGCGTCGAGCGGCGCGGCGCCGGGCGGGCCGGGGAGCGGGACCGCGGTCGCGTCCGCGAACTGGGGGTCTTGCCGCTCGGCGCCCCCGCACGCGGAGAGGACGGCGAGCGCGGAGAGCGCGGCGAGCGCGAGGCGCCCGGCACCTGATTTCGGAGTGAACACGCGCAGATACTACACAAAAAAGGGCAAGCCGGCCGGCCGTCCCGCCCTCGCGGGCGCGGCGGCCGGCCGGCTCTCCCCGGCTCGGCTGTCTCAGCCGTCGGCGAGCGCGCGCTCGTGGATGCGCTCGGCGACCTCGCCGTCGGTCCCCTGATCCTCGATGTTGGTCGAGATGGTGCTCGCCGAGGAGAAACACGCGCTCGTGCAGAGCGAGCTGAGCGTGCTGACCTTCGCGGCGATCAGCTTGTTCGGGTTCTCCTGGATCTCGCGCACCGTGAGCTCGATGTCGCGAACGGCGTCGAGGATCTGCGCCTCCGTCCGGATCTCAGCAGCGGTGTCGTTGAGCTTCCTGTCTTCCTTCTTCATGGTCTGTCTCCTCGTGAGTGCGCCACATCGAGCGCGGACACGGCGTGTCCGCGCGCCATGAGCGGCCTTCGGGCGATGTAGAGCACGGGTGTGGCGAGCTCCGGCTACATCGCTCCATCGCGGCCCGTTCCGGGCTGCGCTGGCCCCCGCTGAACAGGACTACGCGGGGTGATCGCCGTCTCTTACATTCGATTTCACGAGCCGCTCGGCGCGCAGCGCGCCGCGCGCGCGCAGCCTCGGGCGGTCCTCCGGGGCGGCGTCGGCGGCGAGCCGGAGCCCCGCGCCGGCGAGCGCGCGCGCGGCCTCGCGATCGCCCTCGAGCGCGGCCGCGTCGGCGAGCAGGTACACCGCCTCGCAGCACTCCGCGAAGGCGGCCTGCGCGTGCTGCGGGGGGAGGCCGCGCGCCTCGGCGAGCAGCGCCTCGGCCTCGCGCCGGGCCTCGAGCGACGCCCCGCGCGCGATCGCGAGGTGAGCGCGCGCGCGCCGCTCGAGCAGCGAGCGCCGCGGCCTCTCCCCCGCGCGCTCGCCCGGCGTCGAGGCCGCGCGCTCGCGCGCGACGAGCGCCTCGGCGCGGGCGCGCTCGCCGAGGGCCGCGCACGCGGTCACCGCCTCCGCGGTCGCGAGCGCCGCGAGCGCGCGCTCGCCGCACCACCGCGCCCGCTCGGCCGCGACCTCGAGGTGCGCGATCGCGTCGGCCGGGCGGCCCGCGATCTCCAGCGTCGCCCCGAGGCGCGCCCGGACGAAGAGCGCGCGCGTGACGTCGCCCATGGCCTCGATGCCGGCGAGGCCGCGCTCCTGGAGTGCCGCCGCCTCGGCGGCGCGCTCCCGCTCGACGACGAGCGTCGCCGCCTCGGCAGGGCGCCCGCGCGCGAAGACGTGCGCCGCCTTCCAGAGGTGCGCGGTCGCGCGGCAGCCCTCCGGGACGTCGCGCCCCGCGAGGATCACGTCGAGCAGCGCCTCGTGGCGGCCCTCGGGGTCGAGCATCGAGCAGCCGAGCGCCGCGTCGAGGTGCAGCCAGAAGCGCTCGCCGGGATCCGGCGCGGCCTCCCTCTCGGCGTACGCCGCGAGCCCGAGCTCGCGCAGCGCCTCGGCCTGCCCCGCCTGGCGGAGGGCCGCCATGTGCACGCGGCGCGCCCTCCTCCGGACCGACGGCACATCCGCCGCGGTCCGCGCGATCCGGGCTGCCCGGAGCGCGAGCTCGGGGGCATGCGTCTGCAGCGCCGCCATGGCCAGGTGGAGCCACGCCTCGGCGCGCTCGGGCGCCTGCGGCTCGGGCGCGGCCGCGAGCGCCGCCGACAACGTCGCGACGCCCTCGTGGAGCGCCCCCGCGGCGCAGAGCGCCACGCCGGCCGCCTCGCCCTCGGCGCGGCGCGCCGGCGTCGGCGCGGACCGCGGCGAGGCGTCCGGCGCGGGCCGCGGCGAGGCGTCCGGCGCGGGCCGCGGCGAGGCGTCCGGCGCGACGGCCCGCGCAAGGGAGACCTCGCCCGCGCGCGACAGCCGCCGCTCGAGGCCGGCGTCGTCCCACGACGCCTCGGCGAACACGACCAGCACGACCCCCGCCGCGCCGAGCGCGCGCGCGAGGAAGCCGAGCACGAGGAGGTCGTCGTCCGTCGCGCGCTCGAGGCCGCGCAGGGCGAGCACCGAAGGCCGCCTCAGGAGCGGCGAGAGCTGCCCGAGCAGCGCGAACGCGACGGCGTTGCCGTCGGGCAGCATCGGCCCGCACGGATCCGCGTATGCGCGGCGCACGGGCTCGAGCCAGGACGCGCGCGGGCGCGCAGGATCGATCGCGCCCGCGCAGTCGAGCCAGAAGCCGAAGGGCTCGCCGGGGCGCGGCGCCGAGGGATCGACCCCCGGCGCCTCGATCCAATCGACGCCCGCCTCGCGCACGGCGTCGCGCCACGCGGCGGCGAGCGGCGCCGCGCCGCCCGGGGCGACCACGACGAGCGGCGCGCGGCGCCCGGTCGCCTCGAGGATCAGCGCCCAGGCCGCCGGCGGATCAAGGGAGCGCACGAGGCACCTCGCCGTCGCGCGCGCCCTCGCGCGCCCCCTCACGCGCGCCCTCGCGCGCCCCCTCGCGTGCCCCCTCGCGCTCGCCCTCGTGGCGGAGCGCCCGCGACACGAGCGCGGCCACGAAGGGCTCCTCGAGGATCCCCAGGCCGAGGCGGTTGTGGAACGTGTGGGCCAGGTTGAAGACCACCCGGACGAGCGGCGCCTCGAGCTCCCCCGCCCCCGCGAGCGCACGCAGCGCGGCCGCGCCGGCCGACGTCTCGGCCGACCACCGGCGCGCCTCGTCGCCCGCGAGCGATGCGAGCCCGGAGGGCGGGCCGTCCAGCAGGGTACGCACCGCCGAGGCCGCCACCGGGCTCGGCTCGAGCGGCGCGTGTTCTCCGATCCAGGAGCACGCGAACCGGTGCCAGTACGCGGCGTAGTCGCCGAGCCGGACGCGGAGCTCGACCCCCGAGTACCCGGCCCAGGCGAACAGCTCGCGGAGCGCCCACGCGGCCACGAGCGCGCGGCCAGCGGTCCCGCCCGGGGTGCGCGCGATCACGGCGCACGCGAGCCGGCTCGACGCGAAGAACAGCCGCTCGGCGATCTCCTGGCCCATGGCGCCGCCGTGTTTCTCGGTCTCCGGCTCGTAGGTGGCCCAGGCGAGGCGCGCCGCGGCCCCGACCCGGGCGAGCTCCGCCTCGAGCCGCGCGGCCACGGCCGGGACGCGCGCGTCGTCGGCGAGGCGCACGCGGTAACGCAGGTGGTTCCCCCCCTCGGCGTAACGCAGGAAGAAGAAGCGATCGACGGCGCCCTCCGCTATCAGGGCGCGCGCGGTGGGCTCGACGAGCTCGCGGACGAGCGCGTCGGTCGCGGCGCCTCCCGGGCCCGGGTCGTGGAAGATCTGCGCGTAGAGCCAGCGGTCACGGTGCACGGTCGGCCTCCCATCGGAGCTGGACGACGAGCTCCGCCACATGCGGGCGCCCGCCGATACGGAGCGGCGCGGCCTCGGGCTCCGGCAGGAGCTCGGTGATCACGAGCCAGCCCGGCGCCGCCGCGTCCTTGGGGCCGAGCAGGCGGTCGAGGCCCGCGAGCGTCGCGGGGCTACTCCAGTCGATCAGCATGCGGCTCGCCGCGAGCGCGGCGACCGCGCCGCCGCCGGAGGCGACGTGGCGCGCGAAGCCCCGCTCGGGCAGCCCGCGCGCGCGACGGAACGCGGCGACCCGCCGGAAAAACGAGCTGTATCGCTCACTTGCGGCCTTGCGCGGGATCTCCTCCGCCGGGACGGCCCACCGCGCCCGCTCCAGGACGAGGCGGCCGACCTCGAGCCGCGGGCGGTGGTCGCGGAGCCGGCGGCCGGCCGCGAGATCGCGCGCGTCGAGCAGGTTGTACAGGTCGGCGCGCTCGGCGACGGTCTCGTCGGCGATGCGCGGCGAGAGCGCGCGGAGCACGAAGAGCGGGTCGGGGAGGTTCGTGTCGCGCAGGAAGCCGAGGTGGATCGGCTCGATGTCGCAGCCGAGCGCGAGGGAGCACACGCGGAGCTCCGACGCCGCCGGGTCGTACCGGAGCGAGAGCTCGGAGAGGCGCACGGCAGGGCGATCCTCGGCGACGGCCTCGAACGGCAGCTCGATCGCCGCCGCGGTGAGCGGCGGGTGGAGCTGGAAGTTCAGGCCGAGCCCCGCGTCGATCTCGACCGGGCGCGGGCCGCCCTCCGCGGCGAGGCGCGCGCGCGCCTCCCTCGCGGCGGCGTCGCCCTCGGCGAGGAAGCGCGAGAGGTACTTGTAACGGCCGCTCTGGAGGCCGTTGAGGACGACCGCGACGTCCGGCGACCCGGGGCGCGCGGCGAGCTGCACGAAGGCCGACACGGCGAGCCGATCGCAGGTCGCGGGGAGCGCGCGCGCCTCGAAGAGCGCGGGATCGAGGGCGCAGCGGTCGCCCTCGGCCGACGCGACGGCGCGCCCGAGCGGCGCCGCCATCCACGCGATCGGGTCCTGGGAGAAGCGGAGCGCCCGCATGAGCGCGCCGTTCGTGACGACCGAGGTGATGAAGCGCGGGACGTCATTGCAGGTCCCCGCCGGACCGTAGGCGGAGAGGAACGCCTCGGTGAGCAGGCGGTGGGTCCTCCGCGACGCGCTGGCGCGGGCGAGCGCGAGCGCCGGCTCGAGGTCCGCGGCGAGATCGGCCGGCGGCGCGGGGAAGTCGCCCGGCGCGAGGCCGCGGACCGAGACGTCCTCGACGAGCGCGGCGCGCTGGCCGTGGGGGCCGAGCTCGCGCTCGATCGCGGCGAGCACCGCGGCGCGCTCCCTCGCGGGCGCGCCGCCGTAGCGGGCGAGGTGCCCGGCGAGCAGCGCGACCCGATCGGCGGCGGCCGCGTCGATCCCGCGCAGCGCGCGCGCGAGCGCCTCGAGGGCCGACGGGTCCGCGCCCGGCCGCGGCAGGACGCGCTCGAGCACGCCGAGCCGCACGAGCTCGGCAAGGACCCGGCGCGCCGCCGCGGGGTCGTGCCCCTCCGCGGCGAGCGCGGCCGCCGCCTCGACCTCGCTCCGGCCCGCGGCGAGCCGCAGCACGCGCTCCACGCCGGGCGTTAGGTCGAGCGAGGACAGGCCGAACCCGAGGCGCGGGGCGGCCCCCGGCGCGTCCGCCGCGACGCCGGCCTGCGCGAACACGAGCGCGGGCGGCGCGCCCTCGTCGCGGTAGCGGAGCGGGTTCAGGCGCAGCGGGAGCCGGGCCGCCGCCTCCGGCGAGAGCGTCCGGGTGAGCCACGCCTGGAGCGCGCCGGCGTGGATCTGCGGGCGGCTCTCGTACGTGAGCTCGCCCGGGCGCGCGCGCGCAAGGCCTCGATCGAGATCGAGATCGAGATCGAGGTCGCCGTCGTGCCAGTCGAGCAGCGCCGCCGCGGCGAAGGAGCTGAAGGGCGTCGTGCGCGTCGCCGCCCGGAACACGTAGCGCGCGAGCGCGGCCTCGCGGATCTGCTCCGCGGCCGTGGGCGGCTTGCCGGCGGGGCGCGCGAGCAGGTGCTCGGCGGCGCAGCGCAGATCGGGGCTCGAGAGGAGCATCCCGCGCGCGACCGCCTCGTCCGAGAGGCACCGGCGGAGCGCGGCCGACGCGGCCTGCCACCCGGCGGCGAACGCCTCCTCGAAGGCGCGGCTCGCCTCCGCGCGCGCGGTAGAGAGCCGCTCGACGCGCGCGAGCTCGCCCCGGAGCGCCTCGGAGGCGCCCTGCGCGACCGCGGCCGGCAGCGAGGCCGGCTTGCCGTTGAAGAGCCGCCGCTTGACGTCGAGCAGCGCGCGCCGGAGCTCCCGGTCCTCGCAGCCGCCGACCTCCGCGTGCGCCCGCTCCGCCGCGGCCCGCTGCGCGGCCTCGAGCTCCGCCTCGGCGCGCGCGAGCGCCTCGTCGGCCGCGGCCGCGCCCGCGAGCCGCAGCGCCGGCAGCACGTCCGCGCTGAGGCCGGCGACACGCGCCGTGCCCCAGCGCTCGAGCCGCCACCTGCGCCCTCGCGCCGCGCCCTCGCGCGGCCCGGCGGCCGCCATCGCGATCGCGGCGCTCATGGCTGCGCGCCTCCCGCGGCGTCGCGCTGCGCGCCGTCGGCGACGCCCCCGGCGGCGCCCTGCGCGCCGCCGACAACGTCGGCCGCGCGCCGCCGCGCGCCGCCGACGACGAACGAGAAGAAGCAGGTCCGCTCGACGCGGTCGAAGCCGAAGAGCTCGTCGGCCTTGGCGGGCGCGAACCCGCCGCTCGCCGAGTACGTGAGCCCGAGGTGCTCGGCCGCGACGTAGAGGCGGTCGGCCACCCACCCCGCGCTCATCGCGGCGGCGCGGTAGCCGCGGTCGCCGTACCGCCGGAGCCACGACGCGAGCGGGACGACGAGGAACAGGAGGGCGGCGGCGCCGCCGTGCTCCCACTGGAGCAGCACGTCGTCGCGCACGGCGTCGCGGTCGGCGGGGCCGAGCGCCTCCAGCGCGTGCACGTCAGGGCGGTAGCGGTACGCGCCGGGCGCGAGCCCCTCGACGTCGAAGACCACCGGGCACACCTGCGGGGCGAGCTTCGCGTCGGGGAAGAACGCGCCCGCGACGTCCCGCCCCGTGACCGAGAGCAGCGTCGCGAAGGGCGCGAGCGCGATGCCCTCCGGCGCGAGGCCGCCGCTCCGGCGGGCGCGGAGCAGCTCGGCCACGGTGCGGCCGTCGCCCGGCCGCGGCGAGGGCTCCGGGAGGGCGACGCGGGCGCGCGCGGGCGGCCACGGCGCCGCGTGTTCGGGCGCGAGCGGCGCGAGCGGCGCGCCGGCCGCGCGCGCCCGGGTCCCCTCGATCATGGCGGCGACGACCGACCAGGGTCGCTCCGTCGTCGCGAACAGCGAGTCGTCCACCGCTTGCACCTTGCTCACGTTGCCCCCTTTCCCGCGCGCGGCGCGCGCGGCGCTCCGGAGAGAAACACCGCCATCGCCGGGGCCATGTCCCGGCCGTTCACGCGCGCGAGCGAGGCGAGCTCGGCGTCGTCGAAGTCCCACGCGAAGCCCGCGGCGAGGCCGAGGTGGTCGGCCAGCATGCCGAGCCGGTGCGCCATGACGCCGGCGTCGAGCAGCGTGTAGACGTACCCGCGGCCGAAGTACTTCGCGCACACGCGCGCGACCGCGCTCACGATCACGACGACCGCGTCGGCGCGCTCCCAGCCGGAGCCCGCGCCGAAGCTCGCGGCGAGGGCCGCGTCCGGCGCCCCTTCGTGCAGGACCTCGAGGCAGTCGTCCGCCAGCACGTAGTGGTACACGCCGGGCCCGAGGCCCGGGACCGAGCGCGCCGCGAGGTACACCTCGGCCGAGCCGAGGTTGCCGCCCGAGGCGATCGCGCGGCGGTAATGGAACCCGCCGCCGGGGAGCGGGACGACGTCGCCGCCAGCGCTCCAGCGGAGGAGCGTGGCCACGCGATCGCGATCGAGCTCGGCCGGCTCCGCCTGGAAGGGACCCAGCACGGCGCGGGCCGGCGCGTCGAGGTGCCCGGCGGCCGGGCGCTCGGCGCGCGGCGCGCGGCCGTCGCGCTCGCCGCGCGCGCGGACGGGCACCTTGCGCGCCCACCGGCTCTCGCGCTGCGCCGAGCGCTGGAGCCGCCGCACCGAGGCGCTGAGGTGGTGCTGGTAGCCGGCCGGCTGCTTCATGTGCCACGGCTTGAGCGACACCACGTCGTGGAAGTAGAGCGCCCTGTTCTCGGCGTGCCCGTCGCGCATCTCCAGCGTGCGCGGCTCCGCCGGCGCGCCGCACACGGGGCACCCGGGCAGGCGGCCGATCGCCTGGTGCGCGCGCGTCTCGCCCGCCTCCGGGCTCCACACCTCGACGACCTCGAGCGGCATCGCGGGGGCGATGCCCGACAGGTGCGCGATCGCGCCCTGCACCGCCCGGCTCACGAGCGCGCGCGCCCAGAGGCGCCGCGCCGCGGGCGGGGCCGCGGGCGCGAGGTCGTCCTCCACCTGGAGGTGCACGCACCGCGGGCAGGCCGAGACGCGCGGGAGCGTCAGCGGGCCGACGCGGAAGGCGTCGAGATCCACGTACAGCACCGCGCACCCGCGCTCCGCGGCCACGGGGAAGAAGCGCTCCTGCGCCGCGCGGTCGCCGAGGAACAGGACGAGCGACGGCGGCGCCCCCGCGGCGAGCGCGCGCCACGCGTCGTCGCCGCCGGAGACGACCTCCGCCGCCACGCCGGACGAGAGCAGCAGCGCCCGCGCGACCTCGGCCTCGGCCGCGGGCCCGACCACGGCCACGCTCGCCTCGGCGAGCCGCCGCTGCGCCTCGTACCGGCTCTGGAACAGCCCGGTGACGCGCAGGTTGCGGCTGAAGAACGCCATCTGCGCGCCGAACCGCGCCTCCGCCTCCTCGGAGGCGTCGCCCTCGCCGCTGCCCTCCTCGAGCGCGCCGTGGAGCTGCAGCAGGTACAGGACGTCCTTCGCGCTCTGCACCGACGTGCCCGCCGCCGCCGCGAGCTCCGGGACGGTGCGCGTCCCGTCGAGCAGCGGCACGAACGCGCCGAACACCCACTCGAGCGAGCGCCCCTCGAGCAGCTGGGGCTGGCCGCCGAGCAGGCAGAGCCCCTCCCCTACCCGGACCCGGAGCAGATCCTCGACGAACCGGGGCCGCTCCGGGATGCGGAGCTCCCAGGTGTTCTCGGCGACCTTCGCGAGCTCTCGCGCGGTGTAACCGTCGTGTTCAGCGTGCTGCGTGCTCATCGGAGCTGTCCTTCCCGGCGGGCGTCAGGGGTGGGTTCCGGGGCGCGACGGGGCGGCGCCGGAAGTGGTCCTCGAGGGCGCGGAACGTCATGTCGGCCTGCTCCCCGGCGGCGCAGCGCGCGCACCGGCCGAGGCGCGCGAACTGCCGGGAGCGCAGGACATTGGAAAGAGCATTTCCGTCCCACCACTGGCCGAGCCGGCGGGCGCGCGGGCGGCGCTCCCCGGCGCGGAGCGACAGCGTCTCCGCCACGGCCATGGCGGCGATCTGCTCGTTCAGCGCGGCGAGCTCGCCGCGGAACCAGGAGCGCTCCCCCGGCTCGGAGGCGAGGCGGGTCACGGCGTCGTGCACCGCGACGTCCGGCGCGAGGGAGCGGACGCGCCGCGCCCAGCACGTGTAACACGGCGTGCGCCCGGGGATCACTGCGGGGCCGACCACGAGCTCGTGCGCGAGCGCGTAGGCCTGGATCCAGGGGACGCCGCGCTGCCAGCACGCGTCGTCGATCGCCTCGGCGACGCGGGGGTACGGCCGGTCCGCCGCGAGCAGCACCGCGGCCGCGCCGTCGACCGAGAAGGCGGGCGCGTCGACCGGGAGGACCAGCGCGGGCACGCCCTCCTCGGCGAGCAGCTGCTCGGCGCGTCGCCCGAGGTTTCCGCCGCGGAGCAGGAGGACGGGGGCGCCCTCAGGAGAACGGGATCGGATCATCGACGATTCCTCCTTCGCTGCGCGCGCCGTAGCCGAGCGACTCCGGGGCGCGGTAGAGGCGCGGGTGCGCGAGGTAACGGACGGCGTGGGAGAACGTGATCGGCATGAGCTCGGGCACGACGACCTTGACCACGACGATCCCGAAGTCGCGGATCTCGGGCTGGGTCACGTCGACCACGAGCACCTCCATGTCGAGGTCCGCGAGGCGGCGGACGATGGCGCGGAGCGCGTCGCCCCCGTCCGGGCAGAGCGGCGGCGGCGGCGCGCTCCGCGCCGGCGCTCCCTCGGTGGCGAACGCGAACCGCGCCGGCCCGTCCTCGCCCGCGTAGAGCAGGCCGAAATCCTCGGGCGGCCGCGCGGGCTCCTCGTCGAACGAGGCGCGCGAGACCGCCCGCCCCGCGTAGGCGAGGCCGACGCGCAGGCTGCCCGCCTCCTCGAGCACGCGCTGGGCGGCCGCCGCGGCGGTCGCGCGGCACGCGCCCATGGCGACCACGTGCGGCGCGCCGCGCTCCGTCGTCTGGACGACCCCCACCACCGGCACGCCCACGTCGGTCGTCCAGTCGAACAGGTGCGAGGTGATCCCGGCGCGCGCCGCGCGCTCGACGAGCTCCTCCACGCCGGGCCCGAGCGCCGCGGGGTCGGACAGGCGCGGCATCGGGAGCTGGTGGAGCCAGAACAGCGCGAGGCTGTCGCGCTCGATCACCTCGAAGAGCCCCGAGAGGATCGCGCTCTCGAGATCGCCCCCGGCGGCGAACCCCGTCGAGATCGGCAGGATCACGTGCTCGGACACCGGCAGCGGCAGCCCCATGTAGGCCGCGGTCAGCGGGATCCAGCGCGGCGCCGCGCGGGTCAGCGAGTAGCCGCGCACCCAGGCGAGCTTGTCGTCCTCGCCCGGCTCGCGCGGGAGGTCGAAGGGCCGCGCGCGCGCCTTCTCCCGCGCCGACGCCCGGGGCAGGCGCCCGAGATCGATCGCCTCGCCGCCGAGCTCCCGCCGCGACGCGAAGCGGACGCCCGCGGTCGGGTACATGACGGAGCAGTACCGCTCGATCGCCTCGCAGAGGGAGCGCACCTTCGCGGTGGTCTCGTCGAGCGCGGTGCCGTGCCCGACGAGCGGCTCCGAGAGCGACACCTGGAGCGGCTGCAGCGCCGCGTGCCGCGCGACCTCGGCCGAGAAGCCGAACATCTGCCCCTCGTACCCGGGGGGAAACGTGATGCGAGAGACCCTGGAGAGGACCCCGCTGCGTTCGTCGATGAGCGGCGTCAGCCGCTCGATCAGCGCTCTTCCGCTGTCCATGTCGCGCTCCGCGCGGCCCGCGAGGCTCGCCGGACCGGGAGGTCCGTCGCCCCGGGCGGGCCGGGTTGTTCGTGGACCCGTGCGCGCCTCCCCCGGGGCGCCGGAGCGCGCCGCGGTGGACGGCGTGCGTCCGGTCGCACTCCGGTCTTCGCCGGCGGCGGCGGGGATCTTACAGGCGCGCGATCGGTAAGATCCCCGCGGGATCCCGCGAACTCCGTCGTGCGAGCGGGGCGGCGACGCGGCGGACATGCCGCGCCGGGGGCCGCGCCGCGGCAGCGAGGATCAAGCCATGACGAACCACATCTTGCCGGGGGTGACCGACCCCGGCCCGAAGGCGTTCCGCGACGGGACGCACCGCTCCGTCGCGCCGGAGCAGACGATCGCGCGGGTCGCGCCGCACCTGCGCGAGATGGGGATCACGCGGGTCGCCAACGTGACGGGGCTCGACGTCATCGGGATCCCCGTGGTGATGGCGTGCCGGCCGAACGCGCGCTCGCTCGCGGTGACGCAGGGCAAGGGGCTCACGCTGGCCGCCGCGAAGGCGTCGGCGCTGATGGAGTCGATCGAGGCGTACCACGCCGAGCGCCTCCTCCGGCCGCTCCTGCTCGCGAGCGCGGCCGAGATGCGCCGGGCGCACCGGGTCGTCGACGTGGACCAGCTCGCGCGGACGCAGCCCTCGGTCGACGAGCACATGCCCTTCCTCTGGATCGAGGGGCACGACCTGCTCCAGGACGAGCCGGTCTGGGTGCCGTTCGAGGCCGTGCACATCGACTCGACGCTGCGCGGCCGCGTGAACGCCGGGGTGTTCTGCTGCTCGACGAACGGCCTCGCGTCGGGCAACCACCTCCTCGAGGCGCTCTGCCACGCGCTCACCGAGGTGGTCGAGCGCGACAGCACGACGCTCTTCGGCCTGCTCTCCGACGAGCGGCGGCGGCGCGCGCGCGTCGACCCGGGCACGGTGGACGACCCCGCGTGCCGAGAGGTGCTGGGCAAGTTCGCGGAGGCCGGCGTCGCCGTCGGGGTGTGGGAGACGACGACGGACGTCGGGATGCCGTCGTACCTCTGCCAGATCGTCGAGCGCGACGACGACCGGATGCGCTCGCTGCACGCGAGCGCGGGCATGGGCTGCCACGCGACGCGGGGCGTGGCGCTCCTGCGCGCCCTGACCGAGGCGGCGCAGACGCGGGTCACGGTGATCGCCGGCGCGCGCGACGACGTGCTCCGGCACGAGTACGACCGCCACCGCGCCCCCGACGCGATCCGCGACGCGCGGCGGACGATCGAGGAGGAGCGGCCGGAGCGCCCGTTCGGCGCGGCCGCCGAGCACCGCGGCGAGACGTTCGAGGACGACGCGCGCTGGATGCTGCGCCGCCTCCAGCGCGCCGGCGTCGAGCGCGTCGTGGCGCTCGATCTGACCGACGACCGCTTCGGGATCCCGGTCGTGAAGGTCGTCGTCCCCGGCCTCGAGGGGATCCACTCGTTCCCTGGATACGTGCACGGGGCGCGGGCGCGCGCCTCGATGGAGCAGCCGTCATGAGCCTCATCGTCTTCACCGGTCCGACGCTCTCGCCCGACGAGGCGCGGGAGATCTCGGGCGCCGTGGTCCTCCCGCCGGTCTCGCAGGGGGACGTGATCCGCGCCGCGGCCCAGCGGCCGACCGCGATCGGCATCATCGACGGGTACTTCGAGCGGATCCCGGCCGTCTGGCACAAGGAGATCCTCTGGGCGATGTCCGAGGGCATCCACGTCTTCGGCAGCGCCAGCATGGGCGCGCTGCGCGCCGCCGAGCTCGCCGACTTCGGGATGGAGGGCGTCGGCTGGATCTTCGAGGCGTTCCGGAGCGGCGCGATCGAGGACGACGACGAGGTCGCCGTGGCCCACGGCCCGGCCGAGGACGGCTACCGGGCCTGCTCCGAGGCGATGGTGAACATCCGCCGCACGCTGGACGCGGCCGTCGAGGAGGCGGTGCTCGACGCGGAGACGGCCGGCGCGCTGGTCCACATCGCGAAGGCCCTGCCCTACTTCGATCGGTGTTACCCGAGGGTGCTCGAGCTCGCCCGCGAGCAGGATCTCCCGGAGGCCGCGCTGCGCGCGCTGCGCGCGTGGCTGCCGCGCGGGAAGATCAACCAGAAGCGCCTCGACGCGCTCGCGATGCTGCGCGCGATGCGGCCCTTCGCCGCGCCGGACGCCCCGGAGAAGCGCGTCGACTACCACTTCGAGCGGACGGAGTGGTGGGAGCGCGCGGCCGCGAGCGCCGCGGCGGCCCGGGCGCCCTCGCCCGCCGCGCGGGCGGCGCGCGCGCCCGTCGAGGAGCAGGTCGACTTCGACGCGCTCCTCGAGGAGGTCCGCCTCGACGTGGGCCTGTATGCCCGCACCTTCGAGGGCGCGCTGCTCCGCGCGCTCGCCGTGAACGAGGCGAGCCGCGGCGGGCAGAAGGTCGGGGCCGAGGCGCTCGAGCGCGCGGCCGAGGCGTTCCGCCGGGAGCGCGGGCTGCTCCAGCCGGCCCAGCTCACCGCGTGGCGCGAGGAGCACCACCTGAGCCGCGAGGCGTTCACCCGGCTGATGGCGAGCGAGGCGACGCGCGACGGCGTGGCGCGCGCCCTGGCCGAGCCGGTCGAGCAGCGCATGGCCGACGAGCTGCGCGTGCGCGGCGAGTACCGCGCCGTCGTCGAGCGGGCGGCGCGCAAGGCGGCCGCGCTGAAGCGGAGCGGCCGGGAGAACCCGGCGCTCGGCGACTTCGGGATCACCGAGCACGATCTGTTCGCGTGGTATTTCTACGAGCGGTGCGGCGCGAGGCGCGTCGACGTGGACGAGCACATGCGGCGCGTGGGGTTCCGCGACGGCGACTCGTTCCGGCGCGCGCTCCTCCGCGAGTACGCGTTCGAGCGGCTCTCGCTGAGCGAGGCGGACGGCGCCGCCGCGCAGGGGGACGCCCGTGGATGAGCCGGTCGTGTTCCGCCGCGTGTCGAAGTCGTTCGGGCAGGCCCGCGGGGTCGAGGACGTGTCGTTCGCGCTGAGGCGCGGCGCGATCACCGCCCTGCTCGGCAGGAACGGCGCCGGGAAGACGACGACGCTGCGCCTGCTCACGGGGATGTTCGTGCCCGACGAGGGCGAGATCGCGCTCTTCGGGCGGCGGTCCCACGGCGTGTCCGCCCGCCCGGACATCGGGTACCTGCCGGAGGAGCGCGGCCTGTACCCGGCGATGCGCGTGCTCGATCAGCTGCTCTTCTTCGCGGACGCGCGCGGGATGCGCCGGGCCGCGGCGAAGGCGGCCGCGCTGCGCTGGCTCGATCGGCTCGAGCTCATGCAGTACGCCGGCGCGCGCCTCGACGCGCTGTCGAAGGGCAACCAGCAGAAGGTGCAGCTGATCACGGCGGTGCTGCACGATCCCGCGCTGGTGATCCTGGACGAGCCGCTCTCGGGGCTGGATCCGCTGGGCGTGGTCCTCGTCCGGGACATCGTCCGCGAGCTCCGGGCCGAGGGGCGGACGGTCGTGCTCTCGACGCACGCGACGGCGTTCGCCGAGCAGGTGGCCGACGACGTGGTGGTCATCGATCGCGGCCGCGTCGCCCTCGCGGGGCCGCTCGCGGCGCTGCAGCGGAGCGGCGGCGGCAGCCGGGTGAGCCTCTCGTTCGAGGGCGACGGGGCGGCGCTGTCGCGGCTGCCGGGCGTGCGGCGCCGGGAGGTCGACGGGGGGCGCGCGGAGCTCGAGCTCGAGGCCGGCGCGGATCCCCAGGCCGTGCTCGCGGCGCTCGTCCGCGCGGGGGTCCCCGTGTCGGCCTTCGCGGTGACCCGGGCCTCCCTCGAGAGCATCTTCATCGCGCGCGTCGGGGGAGAGCGCCGCGCGCAAAGGGCACACGCCGCCGCGGAGCATGCGTCATGAAGGCCTTCGCCATCTTCAAGCGAGAGTACCTGGAGGCGGCGCGCGGCCGGAGCTTCGCGCTGATCACCCTGCTCACGCCGCTGTTCGTCTGCGCCTTGCTGGCGCTCCCGCGCCTCGTGGCCGGCGCGTCGTCGGTCGCGCGCGTCGTGGTCGTCGACGGGACGGGCCGGCTCGGGCCGGCGCTCGACGACGAGATCGCCCGGGCGCGCCGGCTCGGGTCGGCGCGCGGCGCGGCGCCGGGGTTCTCGCCCCCCGCGCCGCGCCTCGAGATCGAGCGCGCCCCGGCGGCGCCGGATTTCGCGGCGGCGCTCGCGCGGGAGGTCGGCGCGCTCGCCGGGGGCGCGCGCGGGGCGGGCGCGCCCGCGGCGGTGCTGGCGCTGTCGCCGCGGGCCGGCGGCGAGGACCCCGAGGCGCGGCTCTACGTGCGGCGCGCGCCGGAGGCGGCGGTGACGGGCGCGATCGAGGAGGTGGTGGGCCGCGCGGTCGCGCGCCAGCGCGTCGGCGACCGGCTGGGCGCGGAGGGCGACGCGGCGGCCGGCGCGCTGCTGCGCGACGCGCAGGTCGAGACGGTGCGCGTGCGGCCCGCGGGGGGCGGGGGCGCGGAGCGGGACGTCGACGCGGTGCTCTGCTTTGCCGTGCTGCTCGCGGTGCTCGTCCCGATGGCGAACCACGGCGGCGAGGTGATGCGCAGCATCGTCCGCGAGAAGAACGAGCGGATCACCGAGGTGCTCATGTCCGTGGTGAGCCCGCTCGACCTCCTGGTCGGCAAGATCGCCGCGTTCGCGGCGCTCGGCCTCACGCAGGTCGCGGCGTGGGGGGTCATGTCCTGGGCCGTGACGCGGGTGCTGCCGGCGACCGAGGCCGCGCCGGCGGCGGGTCTGCCGGCGGGGGGCCTGGCGTACGCGGCGCTGTTCTTCCTGCTGGGGTACGCGATGTGCGTGTGCGTGTACGCCATGGCCGGCGTCGTCGCGCGGGACGTGCGCGAGGCGCAGCAGCTCGCGAGCCCGATGATGGTCGCGGTGATGATGCCGCTCGCGTTCGTGGTGCCGATCCACGCGAGCCCGGACGCGGGGATCGTGGTGGCGCTCTCGATGTTTCCTCCGACCGTCCCGACGGCGATGCTCGTGCGCGTGCTCGTGTCGGATCCGCCGGCGTGGCAGATCGCGGTCGCGATCGGGGCCACGCTCGCGGCGACGGCGGGGCTCTACGTGATGGCGGCGAAGCTCTTTCGGGTGGGGATCTGGTCGCGCGGAGCGCGGCCGAGCCTCAGGACCCTGGGCGCGTGGCTGAGGAGCGCGCGGGTATGAGCAGGCGGTGGGGGTGAGCGCGACCGCTCCGCAGCGGCGGCTGGGCCTGCGTCAGGCTCACGCGGAGCACCGCCCCGGCACGCGCGTGCCGAGATCAGCCACGGAGGGGCGGTGGACCGGGGATGAACAGCGGGACGAAGAGGGTCCGCAGCTGGCCGAGGAAATCACAGAGGCCACACAGCGCTCCACGCCGCTCCAGGAGCGCGAGGTCCTCGAGCGTGCGCTCGCACAGGGTGGGCAGCTCGCTCATCGCCGGGGGACGGGACTCATGCTCACCGACCAGGAGCACGCGAAGAACACGCTTCGCATCCGCAGGGCTGTCGTTGGGGCGCGCGGTCAACCGGTGAGGCTCCTCCGTCGGGTCGAACTTGAGCGCAGCGAGCAACTCCCTCAGCCGGCGGCGCTCCGCGTCACCCTGCGGCACAAAGCCCGCGACGAACCACGCCTCCGCGTCCTGATCCGGCATCGCAGCGATAATCCGGAGAGGATGAGGGAACTCCTCGCTCATGAAGGCGATCGCCTGCTTCAGACCGTCGAGGCGTTGCGGGTAGCCATCCGTGTCGCACACGACGATCACGGCGCTGGGCGGTGGCTCCTTCGAGCCGAACAGCACGAACAACCTTCGCCACAGCGAGGCCTCAGGCTGAAGCGGCCTCCCGTGCATGTGGCCGTTGAGGCGAACGGGGCGTCCTCCGATCTGCGGCATCCGGCCGAGCTCGTCGATGTCCTTGGAGGCCCGGCTCAGCGGGTAGTACGGCTCGGCCCCGGCGGCGCCCTCCAGCCCGCAGTAATGGCGGAGGTGGCGTAGCTGCGCCTCGTCGATCCACGTCGCGCCTCTCCGTCCGGCCTCGTCGAGCAGGACACGGTCGGCGAGGAACGTCGCGAGCGCGTGGTGCGCCGCATCTTCACAAGCCACCGCGATCCACAGGCCGTCAGCGCTCATCCGCGGCCCCCTCCAGCAGCCACTCCTCGCCCACCGATGCCCAGAACTCCCCGGTCCGCAGCATGTTGCGCCATCGATCCGCTTGCGGGTGCTCGTTCAGCGCGCGACACCGCGCGTGCCCCTCCCGGTCGAGCGCCATGACGCGGACCTCGTCGAGCTCGACATGATCGAGCAGGTAGGGCGAGTGGCTCGTACAGACCACCTGCACGTCAGACCGGGCGTCCAGGATGGATCGAATGCAGCGGACGAGCTCCGCCTGCGCCTCGGCGTGAAGGGCGCCGTCGATGTCGTCCATCAGGACCAGACGAGGACACTTGGGCAGACGGAGCACCGTCAGCAGCCCGAGCGCGAGCACCGTGCCTTCGCTGAGCAGATCGGCAGGGATGAGCCGACCGCCGCCCATATCGAGCGCGAACCGGACCCCAGGCACCTGCTCCTCGACAGGACGATTGACCACCTGATCGCCGATGACGATACGCTCTCGCGAGCGACGCGTGACCGGCACCGGGAGCGTGCGAACGCCGCGAACCTGAGGGACGACCTTCGCCAGATCCTCCGTGATGGCATCCAGGGTCTCGGGCTCGGCGCCCGCGAGGTAGCTCAATACGGAGGGGAGCCGCTCTCCATCGTGCTCGAGGCGAGGCTCCGAAGACGCCGCGACGGATGCGTGAGCCATCCGCTCCGCGTCGAGGTGCAGGTAAACCGTGGAAGCAAAGCGGCGGACGAGCGGCGCGTCGAGGAATTTGGTCGCTTCGCGGGCGTCGTCGGTCGGCAGCTCGATCGACCCGCTCGATGCCTCGTCCACCCCCGCCACGGTGACCGCGAACTGGCAGGGTGCATCCTCGTCTGCCGGCAGCCGCGCCTCGATCGTGAGCGTGGCGCCGTTCGTGTCGGACAACGCAAGGCGCATCGGACCACGCGCTCGCGCCGTGACGAGCCGCGTGGGACTACGGGACCCGCTGAAGAGCATGCCCAGCCTGACGCTGGCATTCTTCTCCTCGTCTTTTCGTCGCAAGCCGACCTGACTCGCGTAGTGCATCCCCTGCAGGACGCTGGTCTTCCCCGACCCGTTCTTTCCGACGATCACGGTGAACCGGGAGAGCGGAACCTCGACCGCCGCCAGCGCTTTGAAATTCTGGAACGACGCCTTGCGGATCATGGCGAACCATACGTTGGCTTCACACGGAGCCGCAAGGAACGGCGCGGGCTGCGATCGCCGCGTCGAGGCACGCCGCGCGCTCGAGCACGCCGTCGAGCGGGCACCCTCGCCCGTCTACCCCATCAGCACCGCCGCCACCCCTGGAGCCTCCCGCGCCGGGCACCCCATCCAGCTCGAGAGCCTCTCCGCCCGCTCGCCGCTCGCGAGCGCCTTGTGAACCCTCTCCGCAACATCCGCCCGGATCGCCCTCGTCCCGAACACCGGGTACCCGATCGCCGCGTAAGCCCGCGGATCCACCCCCCTCGCGACCGCCACCGACACCGCGCCCGGCGCCGGACACGCCGGCAGGCGCGCCGGCTCGAACCACGCCGCGCACAGCGCGAGCCGCCGCTCGATCGCGCGCCGCCGGAGCAGGTGCGCGACGTAGATCACCCGCTCCCCCACCTCGATGCCCCGCGCGCTCAAGAGCGCCCGATCCTCCGCCGCGAGCTCCGCGATCTGCTCCTCCGCGTCGCGCGCCGCCGCCGTCCCGAGCCCCTGCTCCAGCTGGTAGGCGATCCCCCGCGCCGCCGCCGGCAACGCGCGCACCTCGGGCGACCGCAACACGCCGAGCAGCTCCTCCACGAGATCGCGCGCGAACGCCACGAGCCGCCGGAGGACACGCGACCTCGCCCCCGGACCGAGATCCTCGAGCGGGGCGAGCCGCACGTCGGGCAAGAGCAGCGTCGGGCCGCGCGCGAGCTGCCCGAGCAGCACGTCGCCGTCGTAAATCCTCCCGGCCACGTCGATCGAGAAGCGCTCGTGCGGTGCCCCCACGATCGACTCCACCCAGCGGGCCCGATCGTCCTCCGGCGCCGGCGGCAGCGGCGCCGACGGCAAGAGCGCCCTCAGCGCCGCAATACGCGCGAACGGGTGCCCCGCCGCCACCTCGGCCGGCTCGCTCCCAGGCTCCGCCCGCCTCGGCGACCGCGGCGTCGCCCGCGCGCCCCGCGACGGGCCGCCCCGCTCGACGAAGCGCTGCACCAGGCGCTCGTGCAGCGCGTCGCTCAGGCGATCCTCGATCGCCCGCGTACGCTCCTGCCACGTCCCCGCGTCGCGCACCCAGCGCGCGTGGTTCGAGATGTACGTCCACGTCCGGATCGACGCGATCCGCGAGATCAACGTGTCGACGTCGCCGCCCACGTCGTCGATCTCGGCCACCCGGGCGGCCATCCAGCCCTCGTCGAGCACCTCCGCCGGGCCCGAGAGCTGCCCGTACACCTCGGCGAGCAGCGCGACGTGCGACTCGAACAGGAGCTTGCGGAAATCGGGGATGCGGCAGACCTCCCAGAGCAGCCCCACCGCCTCCGGGCCCCGCGCCCGCGCGCGGATCGCCGGATCCTCGGCGAGGCGCGCCAGGGCGGCCGTGTCCTCGGCGTCGTCGACGAGCTTCAGGGAGCGGAGGCGCGGGCGCTCCCGGAGCGACGCGAGCAGCGCGTCGATCGAGCTCCGATCGAGCTCACTGCTCCGCCACAGCAGCCGCCGCACGGCGGGGAAGCGGTGCATCTCGATCGCGGCCGCCACGCCGTCGGGGAGCGACAGCGGGGCCACGGTGCCGAAGGTGCCGTCGGCGAGGTGCCTGCCCGCGCGGCCGGCGATCTGCGCGAGCTCGGCGGGATCCAGGTCGCGCACCTCGCGGCCGTCGAACTTGCGCAGCGCCGCGAACGCCACGTGGCGCACGTCGAGGTTGAGCCCCATGCCGATCGCGTCGGTCGCGACGAGGTAGTCGACCTCGCCCGACTGGAAGAGCGCGACCTGCGCGTTGCGCGTGCGCGGCGAGAGCGCCCCGAGCACGACCGCGGCGCCCCCGCGCTGCGCGCGCAGCCGCTCGGCGATCTCGTAGACCTGCGGCGTGGAGAACGCGACCACGGCGCTGCGCGGCGGCAGGCGCGCGAGCTTGCCGGCGCCGGCGCTCGAGAGCCGCGACAGGCGCGGGTGCTGCACGATCTTCGCGGTCGGCACGAGCTCCGACATGAGCGGCCGCATCGTGTCGGCGCCGAGGAACCAGGTCTCGCGCCGCCCGCGCGCGAGCAGCAGCCGCTCGGTGAACACGTGGCCGCGCTGGTCGTGCGCGGCGAGCTGGATCTCGTCGATCGCGAGGAAGTCGACCGCGAGGTCGATCGGCATCGCCTCGACGGTGCACACCCAGTAGTCCGGCCGCCGCGGGACGCGCTTCTCCTCGCCGGTCACGAGCGCGACGCGCGCCTCGCCGACCCGGGTGGTCACGCGGTCGTAGACCTCGCGCGCGAGCAGCCGCAGCGGCAGGCCGATCATGCCCGAGTCGTGCGAGAGCATGCGCTCGATCGCGCGGTGGGTCTTGCCGGTGTTCGTCGGCCCCAGGACGGCGGTGATCGGAGAGGCGTCGACCATGCCGCGGGCAAGCTTAGTACCGGATCCCGCAAAGACTCCCGCCACAGCGGCGAAGCGCCGGCCCCGGCCTTCCGGCTGGACGGGCTCTTCCGCGCAGCGCGTGCGCCCCGGCGGCGAACGCGGCGCGGGAATAGGGGGAGGAGGAGATGCCACAGCGGGCCGCACGCGGGCCGATCCCGCCGCTGCTCCGCGCGGGCTCCGGCGCTCCCCGCGGAGGTCCCGCCGGCTGCTCCGCGCGGGCTCCGGCGCTCCTCCGAGCCGGTCCCGCCGCTGCGCCGCGCCCCGTTCCGCCGCCTCCTTGCGCCGTGCCATCGTCGCGTCACCGGGCCCGTGGCATGATGCCGGCGGATGCGTCTCGATGTGAGCACCGCGACAGAGGCCACCGCCTCTGCTAGACCACCGGGGCCTGAACCCAGGGATGCTGGAGCGCGGAGGGCTCGCGAGCATGCTGTCGCTTGAGGCCGGGACCGTCGTCGCTGGCAGGTATCGTCTGGAGCGGCCCCTGGCGAGCGGCGCGATGGGCTTCCTCTGGGTGGCCCGGCACCTCCAGCTCGAGGTCGAGGTCGCGATCAAGTTCATGATGCCGCAGCACGCGAGCTCCCAGATGGCGCGCGCGCGGTTCGAGCGGGAGGCGAAGGCCTCGGCCCAGCTCCGGATGCCCCACGTGGTCCAGGTCTACGACTACGGGCTCGAGGGCGACACGCCGTACCTCGCGATGGAGCTCCTCGACGGCGAGGATCTCGCGGCCCGCCTGCGGCGGCGCGGCCGCCTCTCGCCGGAGGAGACGCTGCGCGTCGTGGACCAGGTGTGCAAGGCGCTCCGCCGCGCGCACGAGGTGGGGCTCATCCACCGCGACCTCAAGCCCGCGAACATCTTCATCGCGTGCCAGGGCGAGGAGATCGTCAAGATCCTCGACTTCGGGGTCGCCAAGGCGACCGTCACGGCGCTGTCCGCCGACGCGACCAAGACGGGCACGCTCATCGGCTCGCCGCACTACATGAGCCCCGAGCAGGTGCGCCGGAGCAAGACCATCGATCCGCGCAGCGATCTCTGGTCGCTCGGCGTGATCGTGTTCCAGTGCCTCACGGGCCAGCTGCCCTTCCCCGGCGAGGAGCTCGGCGACGTGCTCGTCGAGATCTGCACGGGCGAGATCCCGGTCGCGTCGCGCCTCGCGCCGGATCTCTCGCCCGAGCTGGATCGCTTCCTGGAGCGCGCGCTCCGGCGCGATCCGGCGGAGCGGTTCCAGAGCGCGGGCGAGCTCGCCGAGGCGTTCGCCGCGGCGGTGAAGCGCGCGACCATGCCGTCCATCCCCGGCGCGATGGCCGCGGGCGGCACCGTGCTCGCCGGCCTGCCGGTCGCGGGCGGCACCGTGATCGCCGACCTGCCGGCCGCGGGCGGCACTCCCGCCATCCTCGGCAATCCCGCGGGCATCGGCGCGCCCGCGGCCGCGGGCGTACCGGCAGCGACGGGCACGCCCCTCGGCACCGGGACGATCGCTGCCGCCGGCACGCTGCCCCCGAGCAGCGACAACGCGAGCCCCCTGGGCAGCGCGGCGGCTGCCAGCAGCGCAACGGGCGCGGGCGCCGCAATGGGCGCGGGCGCCGCAATGGGCGCGGGCGCCGCAATGGGCGCGGGCAGCGCAATGGGCGCAGGCAGCGCAATGGGCGCGGGCGCCGCGATGGCCGCAGGCGGCACGCCGGGCGCTGGCGCCGCAGTGGGCGCAGGCGGCACGCTGGCCGCCACCGGGACGTTGCCTCCTCCGAGCGGAAGGTTGCCCTTCGGCAGCGGCGCCCAGCCTTCGAGCGGCACCCTGGAGGCCGTCGGAAGCGCCCTCTCCTCCCCTCACCCGGACCGCGGCACCAACCCGAGGGCGCTGCTCGCCGTGCTCGCCAGCATCGTCACGGTGGGCGCGGTCGCCGCCGCCGCCGTCTTCCTGCTCCGCTCGCCCACGCCGGACACGCCCGCCGCACCGGCGGCGGAGCCTGCCGCGCTCCCCGCAGAGCCTGCTGCGCTCCCTTCACCAGAACCTGCGGCGCCCGGCTCGCCGCCCCCTGACGCCCTGGAGCCCGACCCGACGTCGTCGAGCGCCAGCGCACCTCCTGAGCCGGCTGCGCCCTCCCCTCCGGGCAGCGCGCCCGCAGCCTCGGCGGCGCCTGCTCCACAGCCCACGAGCAGCCCTGGCCGAGCGACCGCGAGGCCGGCGCCGCCGCCAAGGCGACCCGCCCCCGCTGCGCCTCCCCGCAAGGGCGGCGCCGAGAGGGATCCCACCTTCGGGTTCTGAACGGAGCGCCGGCCGATGCGGCGGATCGCGCCGCGCCCGCGCTCAGGCCTTGGCGCTCGTGAGCCAGTGAGGGTTCTTGGTCGTGCCGTCGAAGCGCTCGGTGGTCTTGAACTGCTCGTACTTGCCTTTCGCGCCGAGCTCGGCGGTGCGCGAGAGGATCGCCGAGACGCGCTCGCTGCTGAGCGGCTGGAACGTGTAGGCCGCCTTGAGCGCCTGCTTGAGCGTGCCCATGCTGTCGCAGCCGGTGATCACCACCGACGTCTGCAAGCTCATCGGGTAATGCAGGCAGTCCATCGGCGTCACCGCGCCCGTCTTGATGATCTCCCCGCCGCCGAAGGGCTTCATGCCGAGCACCCCGATGCCCTGCCGCGTCAGCTCGGGCAGGACCAGCTTCTCGAAGCTGCGGTAATGGGGATCCATGACGTTGAGCGGCATCTGCACGGTGTCGAACGTGAACCCCTGCTGCTCGGCCATCTTCAGCGTGGCGAGGTGGATGTCCGGATCCTTGTGGCCGGTGAACCCGATGAACCGGATCTTGCCGGCCTTCTTCGCGGCCACGAGCGCCTCCATCGCGCCCCCGGGCCCGAAGATCTGCGCGGGCTCGTTCATCCGGATGATCTCGTGCATCTGCACGAGGTCGATCACGTCGGTGCGCAGCCGGCGGAGCGACTGCTCGAGCTGCGCCTCGGCGACCGCGCGGGTGCGGCCGTCGAGCTTCGTCATCAAGAAGGCCTTTTGCCGATACCCATCCTCCAGGGCCTTGCCCATCCGGACCTCGCTCTCGCCGTCGTGGTAATCCCAGCAGTTGTCGAGGAACGTGATCCCGTGATCGAGGGCGAAGCGGACGATCCGCGTGCTCTCCTGCTCGTCCTTGGGCACCGCCATGTGGAAGCCGCCGAGACCGACGAGGCTCACGTTGATCCCGGTCCTCCCGAGAGGCCTCGTGGGCATCACGCCGCCGGCCGGCAGCGCGATGTCGTCCTGCCCGGGCGCCTCGGGCGGAGGCCCCTTCGGCGGCTCCTGAGCGCCCCCGCTCGGCGGTGAGGCGCTTTGCCCCACCTGCTCGTTCCGCGCACACGCGCCGAGCGCGAGGCCTGCTCCCACCGTATGAAGGAATGTCCGCCGAGAAGGTCGGTTCGTCATGAGGGCCGTTCTCCTGAGGACGAAGCCGAAGCAGAGGATGTGCCACGCGACGCAGCGCGGCGCCGCGGCTCGCTGCGGAGGTGGCGCGGCGGCGGGCGCCGCATCCGCAGCGCCCGCGCAGGCCCTCGGCGGATCAGGCCTTGAGGTCGTCGAACTCGCCTGGCTGGCCGAACGAGCCGAAGTTCTCGACCGGGCCCCCGCCGTCCGCCGTGCAGCCGACCGCGTTCGCGAGCGTCGTCAGCAGCTTGTTGTGGGGAGCGTCCTTGTCGTTCACCGTGTCCGTCTCCCGCGTCACCTTGATGTACTGCCCCGTCTTCAGGTAACCGCCGCAGCTCCCCGCGATGAGATAGGGCAGATCGCGGAAGTCGTGCCACTTGCCGTTGGAGAGCTCGTTCATGAACACGACCGCGCTGTTGTCGAGAACGCTGCGGCCGCCCTCGTCGTAGCTGGCGAGCCGATCGAGGAGATAGACGTACTCGTTGACGAACCACCGGTCGATGTCGAAGAGCATCTGCTCGTAACCGGCCACCTCGCTCCCGGAGTCGTCGTCCTCGGTGTTGCCGTGGGAGAGCTTGTGGTGGTTGTACATGTGGGACATCCCATCCCACGTGAAGATGGGCCCGAATGCGCCCGAGCCCCATTGCAGCGTGGCCGCCCGCGTCGCGCCGGTCGCGATCGCCAGCGCGAGGATGTCCATCTGCATCCGGCCGATCTTCTTGAACTCGGCGTCGTACGACACCGTGTCCGGGTTGATGCCCTCGATCTCGGCCACGCGCTCCGGCGGGAGGACGATGCCCGCGTTGTCCATCTCCACCTCGAGGTCGCGCACCCGCTGGAAGTGCATGTCGAGCTTGTCGCGGTCGGACTTGCTGAGCCGCTTCGCGAGCAGGAGCTCGTACTCGGGCCCCACGAGGTCGAGCACGCTCTGGCGCCGCTTGGTGAGCCGCTCGAGCGCCTCCGTGTCGAGGCCGGTCACGCCGACCAGGGCCTGGTACGCGCGCCACGGGTTGTTCTCGCCGGTGACGGGCCGCTCGCTGGCGCTGTACGAGATGTGCCCGCGCACGTTGGGCACCTTCGCGCCGACCATGAGCGTCAGCGCGGGCTTGCCCTGCGGGTTCAGCTGGTTCGCGATGAACTGGTCGAGCGAGATCCCCGCGGGATACTGGCTGCCCTGGACGAGCGGCTGCGCCGTGAGCTTGCAGCCCATCCCCTTCGCGTGATCGTCGCCCGCGGTCTCGTCCCAGCCGAAGCCGCGCGGCACCATGTGGATGCCCCGCGGGATCAGCAGCTTGTCCTTGTACCCCGCGAGCGGCGCGATCGCGCGGTCCTGCGCGAACGACGCGTCCGTCAGCGCGCCGTACCGCGTCGCCGGGAAGAACCGGGCCATGTTCACGCCGTTGCACATGAAGAAGGCGATGAACCGCCGCGGCGCGTCCGCCGGACCGGCCTTGGCGTCGCGCGCCCGCAGCGACTCGAGGAAGGGCAGACCGAGCATCACCCCGCCCGCGCCCCGCAAGAACGTTCTGCGATTCATTGCTCCACCTCTTCCACGGCTCGATACCTGAACGTCTTCGTCTGCGTGAGCGCGACGAGCAGCTCTTTGATGGTGTACCCGGCCCCGGAGAGCTTCGCGTCGAGCTCTTCGAGGGTGCACGTGTCCTCGGGCGAGAGCTGCCGGGCGTTGCCGTAGCGGTACCAGTTCGACAGGTAACACCGCTCCGCGACGGGGCTCTCCGCGAGCTGCGCGATGAGGTCCAGCGCGCCGTCGAAGCGCAGCTCCTCGTCCCCGACGCGCAGCGCCCCGGCCGCGTCGATCACCTCGCCGTGCTCATCGGCGCGGTACCGCCCGACCGGGTCGAAGTGCTCGAACGCGAAGCCCGGGGGGTTGATCACGCCGTGGCACGTAGTGCACGTGTCCGGGGACGTGAGCGCCTCCACCTGATCGCGCGTCGTCTTGATCTCGCCCTGCCGGGGCGGCAGCTCTGTATTGATGTTCGGCGGCGGATCCGGGATCGTCGCGCAGAGGATCTGGCGCTGGATGAACACCCCGCGGTGGATCGGCGAGGTCTGGTCCGGGAACGCGTTCGCGCTCAGGAAACCGGCCTGCGTGAGCAGCCCTGCCCGGGTGGCCGGGTCGAGCGGCGTCTCCACGAGGTCGCTCGTGAAGTCGCCCTCGACGCCGTAGATCGGCGCGAGCTTGTCGTTCACGAAGCCGACGGGCTCGGTCATCAGCGCCGCGTAGTCGCCCTCCATCTCGAGGATGACGTGCCGGATGAACTGCTGCGTCTCGGCCTTCATCGCCGACCACACGGCGGCGTCGAAGCCCGGGTAGACCGAGGGATCCTTCGTGAGGTCCTCGTAGCGGCTCATCTGGAGCCACTGGCCGTGGAAGTCGTCGATGACACGCGCCGCCTTCGGGTCGTCGAGCATGCGCCGCGCCTCGGCCTCGACGCCCTCGGCGGTCGCCAGGGCGCCGCTCTCCGCCCGCGCGAGCAGCGCGTCGTCGGGCTGGCTGTTCCAGAGCAGGAACGAGAGCCGGGTCGCGACCTCGTAGCCGTCGAGCGGGATGATCTCCCCGTCGAGCTCCTCGCTGAGCTCGATGCGGTAGAGGAAGAACGGCGACTGGAGCATGCCCTCGATCACGTGCCGGACGCCCTGCTCGAACGGCGTGCCCGCCCCGTACAGGCCGTTGCCGCGGCGGAACGCGGCGACGTACGCCTCCTCCTGCGCCGCGGAGAGCGGCCTCCGGTAGACACGCTTGCCGAGCTCCCGGATGAGCTGCCGCGCGCACGCCTCGCCGTCGCCCTCCGGGGCGCAGGGCAGGATGTTGCCGAGCACGGCCTGATCCACGACGGCGTCGGCCGCGATGGTCTCCGCGGCGCTCCGGTAAGCGCCGGCGAGGAGGTCGTCGACGAGGAGCGCCTTCGCGTTGTTGTTGAACCCCTCGAAGGCCGGATCCTCGAGGAAGGCCGCCGAGGCCTTCATGTCCTTGTCGAAGAGGTCGCGGATCGCGTTGTCGTATTGGGCGTGTGTGAGCCGCGTGAGGCGCGGGGTCGGGCCGGGCGCGGCGGCGCCGGGCGCGCACTGGACCTGGGCGCCGGGGTCGTCGACGGGATCCGGCCCATCCGAATCCGAACGTCCTGTACTTCCCGAGCACGCGGCCGCGCCGGCGAGCGCGAGGGCCACGAGCAGGATCCTCGGGGTGCTTCGAATCACGGGCAGCTCCCTTCGCGAAGAGGTCAATCAAGAAAGAAGAGACAAGCGCTTCCTGGAGCAGGATACGGACGGAGCGAGCCCACCGTCAACGCGCGGCCTCCGCAGAGGCGCTGTTTTCCCGCCATGGACTTCGTCGGCGGCGCCGCTCCGCGCCCCGGTGACGCGCTGCGGCTGTGGCGGCGCCCAATGGACGTTCCGGGATGCCCTTTATCCACCTTGCCGCACTTCCCGCGCAGGCGAAACCGGGAGCGCGCGCACGGCGATTGACGCTGCAGCGCTCGGCGCGCCGGCGTCCGACCGCGGCGGACACCGGGCCCTCCGTCCGACAGAAGAAGTTAAACAAGCTAAGAACGATCGGAGGGCGGCCGGAGTGGGCGCGCCGCGCGGTCAAGATGTCACGGCGCGGCGCCCGCCTGCGGCTGGCACCGGCCCGCCGAGCACACCGCCCGCATCCCTTCGGGGTACTGGGGCGCGCAGGCAGGGCACGCGCCGAAGTCAGGGCTGCAGACCAGCGCCTCGAGGTCCACGCTCCGGTTGAGGGCGGCGATGCCTCGCCCGTCGCACCCCTCGCAGCAGCCGACGCCGTCGCGCAGGCGGCAATCGGCGTCCTCGGAGCATTCCGTCAGCGGCGACGTGCGCACGTCGAGGACCACGCAGCGCCCGCGCTCGCACGTCGCGGTGAAGTACTGGGCCGTGCGCTCGGCCTCGACGATCTCCGGGCAAGCCTCGCAGACGGCGTCCGAGTGCCCGATGGCGTCGTCGTATTGCTGTTTCATGGCCCGGTTGACCGCCGCGAACGATCGGGCCTCCACCGGATCGCAGGGGGAGCAGGTGTCCGTCGCCGCGAGCACGCAGTCGCTCGGCGCCTCGCAGGCATCCATGTCGGGGCTGCCGCCGTGGCAGGCCTCCTGGCATGCCTCGAGAGATTCGAAGTTGTTCGCGTTGCCCTCGCAGCCGCCATAGATGAACGGCATGCAGACGCCGGTGCTCGGGTCGTGCCAGTACCTCGGGAACGCCGCCTCGCAGGGCCCGACCACCTGCGGCAACGTGCACCGGGCCGGCAGCGCTCCGCCGCCTCCCGAGCCGCCGCCTCCCGCGCCGCTGCCTCCCGCGCCGCCGCCCGGGTCGCCGCCTGCGGAGCCGCCGTCGTTCACCGTCACGTAACAGCCCGCCGCGAGCGACAGCGCGGCGAGCAGGCCCAGGCCGGAGGCGGCGCGCCGGAGCACGCCGGCACGAGAGGTCGCGCTGGCGATCGTCACGGCGCCCCCCCGATCTGCGGCTGACACCGGCCCGCCGAGCACACCGCCCGCATCCCCTCGGGGTAATGGGGCGCGCAGGGAGGACAGGCGCCGAGGTCGGGGCTGCAGACGAGGCCCTCGATGTCGGCGCTCCGGTTGAGGGCCACGATCCCCCGCGCGTCGCACCCCTCGCAGCAGTCGACGCCGTCGCGCAGCGCGCAGTCCGCGTCGTCGGCGCACTCCGTCAGCGCCGACCTGCGCACGTCGACGACCGTGCAGCGGCCGCTCTCGCACGTGGCAGCGAAGTACTGAGAGGTCCGGTCGGACTCGTTCACCTCCGGACACGGCGCACACGCCACGACACCCCCGCAGCCGGTCTCTGTCCGATAGGCATCCAGCAACCCTCGATTGACCGCGCTGAAGCCCTCGTCGACCGGGTCGCAGGCCGCGCAGCAGGTCCGCGAGACAAGGACACAATCCCCCGGCGCCTCGCAGCGATCCAGGCCGGCAGGCGAGGTGGGACAGGCGGCCTGACATTCCTCGATGGTCTCGAAGCGGTTCTTGTTGCCGTCACAGCCGCCGTAGATGAACGGCCGGCACACGCCCGTCTCCGCGTCGTGGTAATACATCGGGAAATACGCGTCGCAGATGCCGGGGTCCGCCGGCAGCGTGCACCGACCGCCGGGCGTCACCACCCCACCTCCGCCGCCGGCCCCGCCCGCCCCGCCCACGCCGCCTTCGCCCCCGGTGCCCGGGAACGCCCCGCCCCCGCCGCCTTCGCCCCCGGTGCCCGGGAGCGACCCGCCGCCGCCCGGATCCCCTCCTCCCGAGCCTCCGTTGTTCACCGTCACACGACAGCCCGCCGCGACCAGGAGCGACGCAAACAAACCGAGACATCGAGAGAGCCGCTTGGACATTCCGTGAAGAATTGCAACCGGCATGCCCCGGGCGTACCAGGCAGCCAACCCTGTGAATCAAAAGGGAAACAATGCAGCAATCGACCTTTCTGTGCCAGAATGTGCGGCACACAATGGCCATGGCCGATCGGCTGCCTCGAGCGGCCGGGCGCGTTTCGACCGGGGGAGTTATCCCACCTTGCGCCGCCCGGTCAGGGCCGCTGGCCGGAGGGGCGAGCGCGCGTCACGCGGGGACGCCGAGCGGCGGGAGCTGCTCGCGGAAGAACGCGTTGTACTTGGGGTCGTTGTACCGCTCGTACTCGATCACGAACGGCGTGAGCTGGCTGATGCCCGCCTTGTGGTGGATGGTGAGGGCCATCGGCGTGACGTCGCGGTAGTTGCTGGTCGGCGGCAGGTCGTCGTTCGTCCTCCCGCCCGCGGAGAACAGGGTGAGCAGCCGGCAGTCGGGGTCGTCGTAGACGACGCGGAAGCCCTCGAGGATGCGCTCGTGGCCGCGGATCAGCGTGGTGCAGCCGAGCTTCTGCATGAAGCTCCGGAACTGCCGCTTGCCGAACGGGAACCGCGCGGTCGCCGCCTGGAGCTCGGGCGGGATGGCGTCGACCTCGCTCGGATCGCTCCAGAGCATCTGGAACCGCAGCTCGGGGTCGTTCAGGGACGAGATCGTCCTCCACTTCGCGGCCGTCGTCTCGTCGCGCGGGATGCCCGCGTGGACGAAGAGGATGCGGTCGAAGACCAGCATGTTCGGGAGCGCCTCGAACAGGCGCATGTACGCGGCGAACACCTCGTTCGGGGCGATCGCCGCGAGCGAGCTCATCGCCTCGGAGGGCCGCACCGGCGCGAGCACGCGGCCGTTGAGCTCGACGTAGTACTCGTGGTTGCCGCGCAGCACGTACACGCTGTCCGGCGCGGCGAGGAAGAGCTGCATCACCGTGCGCAGGACGCCGTTGTAGCTGAACCTGCCGCGATCGATGTAGTCGCCCAGGAACACCAGCATCATCCGCGGGTTGTGCGCGGGGTCGTCGCGGTAGGCCTGCAGCTTGGCGAAGAAGTCCGCCTGCATGAGCGCCGCCTTGAGGCACGAGTAACAGCCGTGCAGGTCGCCGACGACCAGGATCTCGTAGTCCTGCCCGGGGTCCGGCGCGGCGACGTAGACGTGGCCGTCGAGGAACGGCGCCTGCCCGGCGAAGCCCGTGAAATCGAGCGCGGCGTCGAGCCGCCCGGCGCCGCGCGCGCGCTGCTCCTCGAGCTTCTCCTCGAACCGCCGCATCAGGTCGAGATCGACCTTGGCCTGCTCCGCGAACGTGGCCGGATCGCTCGCGTAGTCCCACTCGAACGCCTTGAAGAAGGGGTGATCGATCTCGCGCGCCTTCTTGCGCGTGGCCGGATCGATCACCACCGCGCCCTGCTCGAGCGTCTCGATCTCCACGTCGTCGAGCTCGACCGGGGCCGAGGACAGGAGCGCGAAGAGGTCGTCGCGGAACCGCTGCTCGTTCGGGTGGACGACGCCGTCGGCGTACATGAGCCCGTCGACCGTCGCGAGCAGCGCCTCGCGGCTCTCGTCGTCGAAGCCGTCGAGCAGCTCGAAGCAGCGGAGCTTGATCCTCGCGAGCACGAAGGTCTTCGGGTCCTCGCCCTCGGCGACGCTCTCGGTGAAGAGGCCCTGGATCTGGTGGTCGATCTCGGAGAAGACCTCGTGGAAGTGGTTGATCCACCGCGCGATCACGTCCTGGTTGGCCGGGGCGTCGTCGCCGAGCGCCTCGCGCGCCCGCTGCTCGACGAGCTCCCGGATGTAGCCGCGGATGAAGGTCTTCTCGGTCTCGTCGAGGTCGCCGTCGATGTACCCGAACCCGGTGAGGTAGTAGATGATGGCGTGCATCTGCTGCTCAGCGATGCGTGGATCCGGGCTGAACGACATCATCAGGCAGCGCTCCTCTCGCGGTGGTCGCCCAGGGTAGCGCAAGACGCGCGCGCCGCGACGGCGGCCGCGCGCATCACGGCCGCGTCCGGACGCCCGCGCGTTCGCTCTCGACGAACGCGCGGATCCGGGCGCGGTCGGCCTCGGACAGCGGGTGTCCCGGCGGCGGCATGGTGCGCTCGTCGATGACGCGGCGCCCGATGGCGTCGCGGAGCGCCGTCCAGGCCGCGCGCGTCGAGAGGTCGACGCCGCCCTCGCCGCGCGGCCCGTGGCAGCGCGCGCACGCCCGGGCGAACACGGGCTCGAGGTCGTCCCACGCGGGCGCGCCGCCGGCGACGGCGCGGCGCGCGGCGTCGACGCCGGCGCCGCCCGCGGCGTCGGCGCCCTGCGCCGCGGCGAAGCGCCGGAGGGCGCCCGCGGCGAGCAGCCAGACGTCGCCGCTCGGCGAGCCGATCAGCCGGCCGTCGCGCGGCAGGCGCGCGCCGCGGGTCGCGCGCGCGCCGTCCTCGTCGAGCGCGCCGAGCTCGCCGCCGTCGGCGAACCACACCCGCTCCCCGGAGACGGCGAGCCCGTGGAGCGCGGCGCTCGCGCGGAGCCGGACGTGCAGCACGCCGGCGCCGTCCGCCTCGTAGAGCGCCGCCGGCGTCGCCGCGAGCAGCGCGCCCGCGCCCGTCACGGCGAGCAGCGGCGCGGCGCCGCCTGGGCCGGAAGGGCCGGCGGCGTCAGCGTGCAGCGAATAGCGCCGCACCACGCGCGTGGCCGCGTCGAGCGTGTGCAGGCCGTCGGCGACGAAGGCCACGCGCCCGCCGCCCGCCGCGAACGCCGCGAGCGGCCCCGTGGCGTACCGCGTCACCACGGCGCCGTCGGCCACCGCGATCTCGCCGTCCAGCGCGAAGGCCGCGCCGCCGCCGCCGAGGTCGCGCGCGGCGCGCAACGCGGCGCGCTCGAGGCCGTAGCGGTCGGAGACGGGCTCGAACGACCCCTGGCCGCGCAGCCGGAGCAGCTGCCCCTGGCTGTCGACGCCGACGATCCACGTGCCGGATCCGTCGGGCGCCGGGAGCGTCGCGGCGTCCACCCAGCGGCGGGGCGCGCGGTCCACCCTGGCGAGCGCGCCGTTCACGAAGATCGCCGCGGCGCCGTCGTGGAACAGCACTACGCGGTCCCCGGCGTCGGCGACCGCGCGGACCGGCCCGAGCTCGGCGCCCGCCGCCGGCCACGCGACGGGGCGCACGGCGAGCTGCCCGAGCGGCGCCGCGGCCTCGGCGGCGCAGCCGGCGGGCGCCAGCGCGAGCGCGGCGAGGCCGCCGGCGGGCGCCAGCGCGGCGAGCCAGCGCGCGGGCGTGAGCGCGAGCGCGGCGAGGCACGCCGCCCTGCGCAGGCGCATCAGGGGCTCCGGAGCAGCTCCGGCACGACCTCGCCGTCGCGCAGGTGGTCGCGCGGGGGGATGCCGAAGGCGAACAGGAAGGTGGCGAGCAGATCCGGCGGGGCGATCGGCCGCGGCCCGCCCTGGAACACCTTGGCCTGGGCCGGCAGGAGCTGCTCTGGGTCGGTCTTGCCGAAGACGAGGTTCCCGCGGAAGCGGGGCGAGATCACCAGGGCGGAGTTGTTGGGGTAATGGTCGCGGCCCATCGTGGTGTTGATCTGGGGCGTGCGGCAGAAGTCGCTGGTCACGAGGATGTGGGTGTGATCCGAGAGCTTCTTGCCCGCCCTGGTCGGGTGCGGCGCCTTGTCGAGCGAGCCGAGCAGCGCCGCGATGAGGTCGAAGAGGTCCTGCAGGGTGGCCGCGTGCAGACGGTGGTTGCTCGTGTGCGTGTCGAACCCGCTGCTCGAGAAGCTCACGCAGCGGACGACGTTCCGCTGCATCGCCTCCAGCGCGAACGCCGCGTTGACGGCGGGCGCCACGCCGAAGCGCGCCCGGTAGTTGAACTCCGGGTGCGCGCGGACGAGCTGGCCCCTGGAGAACACCTCCTGGAGCCCCGACTTGAGCATCTTGTTCAGGCCTTCGGCCTGGAGCGCGAAGCCGTTCAGGGCCTCGGTGTAGCTGGAGCGCCCGGCGAGCGTCCGCGCCTCCTCGGAGAGCAGCGCGGTGACGGCGGCGCGATCCTCGGGGGTGTCGTAGTGCGGCGAGCGGTAGAGCGAGCGGCTGATCGAGCCGATCTCGCCGACCATGAGCGGGGCGGCGCGGCGATCGAGGCGGTCGCCGACGACGGCCGAGGGGAACTGGACGGAGACGATGGGGAAGGTCTGGCCCGCGCCGAGCTCGCTCGCGCAGATCGCGTCGACGCTGGAGGACACGGCGCGCCCGCCGCTGAGGTGCCGCCCCGTGGTCGAGAAGGCCGCGCCGTCCGGGTGGCTCACGGTGTTCATCGCGAGCCCGTTGACGACGCAGAGCCGGTCGTAGAGGTCCGCGAGGCGGCCGATCCCGGGGCCGAACGCGATGTTCGACCCCTGCGGCCGCACGAGCGCGAAGGTCTTCGTGTCGCCGCTCGCGGGCGCGTCCACCCAGAGGCGGAGCCCGGCGGTGTCGGTGTTGTCGGTCGTCGCCGGGGCGACGAGCCCCGTGCGCTCGTTCCGCGGGTCGGCCCACAGCGTGACGTCCCAGCCGCCGGCCGCGTGGATGAAGACGAAGAAGTCGTCCTCCGCCTTGCCGCCCGCGGCGAGCGCCCGCGCCGGCAGGCCGAGGGCGCCCGAGAGGGCCGCGCCCGCCGCGGCCTTGAGCAGGGCGCGGCGCGGGAGGGCGTCGGGGGAAGAGCAGGGGTCGTGGCGGCGCATCGCGGGTCGCTCCTCAGGGCTCCGGGTCAAGCGTTGCACCTGGCGCCGCGCGCGCCCGCACTACTTTGCCGTCGAACGCCACGGCCAGCGCGTGCACCGGCGCCGCCCCGGCGGCGCGCAGCTCGACGGCGTAGCCGCGGGACGTGATCTGCGAGAGCCCCTCCTCGAGGGCCTCCTCAAGAGTCCGCTGTCCCGCCACCTTCAGCTCGAGGACCACCCCCGGCCTTCCCGGTCGAAGCGGCAGGATCAGCACGTCCGCGCGCCCCAGCCCTGACTCCCGGTTCGACCGCACGAGGTGCGATGGGGCGAGCGCCGAGAGCAGGCCCACCAGGAAGGCCTGGTAGACCCGCTCCGGCGTCGGCCCACCGAGATCGTGGTACGAGAGCATCTCGGTCACAAATGCTTGGAGCTCCCTGGCGAAGCCGCCGGCGTCCCCGGACAGCAGGCTCGCGATCAGCCGATCCAGACTCCCGCCCTGCCGTCGCAGCCGCGCGTCCAGCCAGCGCGAGAACGTCGCGGTATACACCTGCCGCACCTCCCGGTTGGGAATCGAGAGCAGGTACGGCGGCTCCTCGTCCTCGGGCCAACCCGGCGCCTCCTCGGCCTTGAGGTAGCCGGAGAACACGAGGAGCGACCAGAGCGCTGCGGGCCGCTCGCGCAGCTCCCAGAGCACGATGTTCTCATCGAGCCGCTGCTCGATCGCACCGCCCGAGAGCAGCGTCTCCATCTGTTGCTGCACGGCGAAGGCGTGGAGCTCGAGGAGCTCATGGATCAGCTCGTTCGTGCTCGTCGACACCCAGTACGGCCTGGCGCGGCGGTCCTCGCTGGCCAGATAGCTGACGACCGACCACGGGTTGTAGACGACCTCGCCCCCGAAGACGTACCCGTTGTACCAGGACCGCACCGTCGCGAGATCCGCGCGCCGCCCCGCTTGATCCAGCAGGGCCTCGACCTCCGGCTCGGTGAACCCGAAGGCCGTCCGGAATTCGCGGCGGAGCAGGCTGTAGACCGCGAGGTGATTCAGCCCGGAGAAGATGCTCTCCCGCGCGATGCGGAGCGTGCCCGTCAGGACGGCGCGCTGGAGGTGCGGATTGTCCTTGAGCCCGGCGCCCAGGAATCCCCGGGTGAAGTCCAGGACCTCGCGGAGATAGCCGCCGACGTAACCGGCGTGGAGGGGCTGATCGTACTCGTCGACGAGGATGATCACCCGCTCGCCGTGCCGGCGGCGCAGGTAGCTCGACAGGTCCAGGAGCGACCGCTCGTAGAGCGCGAGCTCGGCCGAGCCGTCGAGGATCGCCTGGTAATCTCGCATCTCCCACGCGCTCAGGGAGCCGCTCTCGAGCAGCTCGCTGTGCTCAAGGAAGAGCGCCTGGATCTTTCGGCGGATCCCGTCCAGCGCCTGCTCCCAAGAAGGAGCTTTGATCTCCTTGAATGTCAGATCGATGACCGGGTAGCGCTGAAAATGGGAGCGGTAGCTCTCGCCGGCCTTCCAGACGCGAAGCCCTTCGAATAGGCCGGAGAGGTCTTCTGCCTGCCGCTCGAAGAAGCAGCGCAGCATCGAGAGGTTGAGCGTCTTGCCATAACGCCGCGGCCGCGGCAGCAAGACCACCTGGGCGCCGGGTCGATCGAGGAGCTCACAGACGAGCGCGGTCTTGTCGACGTAGGCAAGGCCGAGCTCGCGGAGCTGACGGAAGTTGGAGATGCCGAGGGGGAGGGGCAGGCTCATGACGAGCGGCGCAGCGCCTCCGAAGAACCTACCCCCTGCCGTCCGGCGGCCGCAAGCTGACGCACACGCAAAACTGGCGGCGTAGGGCCGCAGGGAGCTCGTGCCGACGGCCGGTCGCTTCCGGGGCGCCCAAGGCGGCGCGCCGTCTGCGCCGCTCGCCAGGCGGGCGGAGCGGCGCCTCACCAGGTGCTCGTGCTCCTCAAGGGCGGGCGCCATCGCCGCCGCGGCCGTCCGCGCAGTCGATCAGCGTGAAGGAGCTGCCGGCGTGGCAGCCGCCGAAGCTGGTCATCCGGAGCCCGGTGAGCGACTCCACGGACCGGACCAGCGCCTGGGTGTCGCTGCCGCCGGGCGCCGCCGGCCATGCGTAGCCCGCGTCGAGCCACTCCGCCGGACTACGAGCCGGAGCTGAGCACGGTGCCGGTCCGGTGCTTGACGGGCTTGCCCGGAACGGATTTCATGTGGACGATGCCGCCGCGCGGGCGGCTGCACCTGGCCTATCGACGCATCGGAATGGAGTGAATGAAGCGAATCCACCTGTTCGAGCTGGAAGACTTCAGCTGGTTTCCAGACTGGCTGCGGGCCTGCATGACTCGCCTGATCCTGGTCATGCACAAGGCGCTGGGCACGAGCGGCGAGGTGGCGGAGCTCGTCGCCCGGGCGCTGAAGGAGTCGGGCGCGTCCAGCATCATCGACCTGTGCTCCGGGAGCGGGGGACCGATGCTCGACGTCCTCGAGACCCTGAACAAGAAGCCTGGCCTCGACGGCCTCAAGCTGACGCTCACGGATCTGTATCCCAACCTGGACGCGGCGAGGCGGATCAACGGCCAGGAAGGAAGCAACGTCTCGTACTGGACCGACCCGGTGGACGCCACGAGGATGGGCGGCGAGACGCCGGGCCTCAGGACGATGATCGGGAGCTTTCATCACATGAGGCCGGCCGACGCCAGGAAGATCCTGGAGTCGGCCGAGAAGAGCGGACAGCCCATCTGCATCTTCGAGATCAGCGACAACGCCCCTCCCGTCTTCCTCTGGTGGCTCGCGCTTCCGATCAACTTCGTGATGTGCCTGTTCATCACGCCCCTCGTGCGGCCCCTGACCTGGCGTCAGCTCGTCTTCACCTACCTCGTCCCGATCATCCCGCTGTGCTTCGCATGGGACGGAGCCGCCTCGAACGCGAGGACCTACACGCTCGGCGACCTGGATGAGCTGCTGGAAGGCCTCGGGCGCGACGGCTACCGGTGGGAGAAGGGATCGGTGGGCGGCAAGTTCAAGAAGCTCTACCTGCTCGGCATCCCGGCCCGAGGCGCCGGCGCCGGCGCCCCGGCTCCCGCCTGACACGGCGTCCCAGCGTGGGATCGCGCCGCCGACGGAGGACCGGGCTACCCGGCGCGCTCCCCGGGCGGCTCGGGCGGGCAGCTCCGCGTGCGCCTGGCTCGGCTCGGCGCCGGTGTGATAGCACCTTCGCATGACGCAGAATGCGAGCCCGCTCTCCATCCCTGTCGCGTGGGACAAGGTCGTCGACGATTACACGGCGGAGCTCGTCCCGTTCTTCGAGAGGTTCGCGGCCGAGGCGCTCCGGCTCGCGGGCGTGGGCGCGGGCGCCCGTGTGCTCGACGTGGCCGCCGGCCCCGGCACGTTGTCCCTGCTGGCCGCGAGGGAGGCGCGCGTGAGCGCCGTCGATTTCGCCCCGGCGATGGTCGAGCGGCTGCGCGAGCGCGCCGCGCGCGCGGGGCTCGCGGTCGACGCCCGCGTCGGCGACGGCATGGCGCTGCCCTTCGAGGACGGCTCGTTCGACGCCGCCTTCTCGATGTTCGGGCTGATCTTCTTCCCCGATCGCGGCCGCGGCTTCCGCGAGCTCTTCCGGATGCTGCGCCCCGGCGGCCGCGCCGTCGTCGGGAGCTGGGTGCCGATGGAGCGCATGCCGGTCCTCGCCGAGCTCTCCTCGTTCCTGCGCGCCGAGCTGCCCGACCTGCCCTTCGGCGACGGCAAGGCGCCGCTCGGCGACGCCGGCGAGTTCCGCGCCGAGATGGAGGCGGCGGGCTTCCGGGACGTGTCCGTGCGAGAGGTCGAGCTCGCCCAGGAGTCGCCGTCGACCGAGGAGCTCTGGCGCTCGATGTGCCGCAGCAACGCGGTGATCGTGCTGCTGCGGGGGAAGCTCGGCGAGGAGCGCTGGGGGGAGCTCGGCGCGGCGATCCTCGACAGGCTGCGGACGCGCTTCGGCGATGGGCCGCAGCGCATGTCGATGATCGCGAACCTGGGCGTCGGCGCGCGGTAGCCCTGGCCGTACGAGGCGCGACCGGGGCCGGGCGGCCGCAGCCGCGATCTCCCGGGCTCAAGCCCGGATCACCGTCTCTACCCGGCCGCCCGGCGTCCGCGCCGCCGGAGCCCCAGGGACGCCGCGAGCAGCGCTGTCATCACGAGGGCATTTCCGGACGGAGCGCGGCTCGCCAGGCGGCAGCCGCAACCGGCGTCGCTCGACGTACCGCCGGAGGAGCCCCCCGACGTCTGGGCGGGCGACACGGGGTCCGGGGGAGCCCCACCCGCACCAGGCGTGGGCCCTCCGCCGGAGCCGTCGCCACCGCCGGCGCCGCTCGTGCTGCTTGCAGCCGCGCCCCCCCCGCCGCCTCCCCCGCCCCCGAGGGGCGCGAATTGCCAGGAGTTCACGTTGAAGAGGTACGACTCGCCGCCCGTGAAGACCAGGTAGAGGTCGTGCACGCCGGTGGCGCCGTCGACCTCGCACGACGTCTCGCTCCACGCCTGCCAGCCCCCCGTCGCCTCGACCGCGCAGGTGCCCGCAAGCATGCCGTCGGGCGCGTCCAGACGCAGCTCGATGTTGCCTCCCTGCGCGGCGCTCGCGACGCGCGCACGGAAGCTCTCCGCCCCTTCGCCGAAGTCGACCCCGCGGAGACGCACCCAGTCGCCGTCGTTGATGTTGGCGAGGTTCATCCCGCCCTCCTCGCAGGGCTCGGTCTCGATGCCGCGCTGTGCGTTGAAGGTCTCGGCCTCGACGCGCACGTAGGGATCGAAGCGCCCGATCTGCTGGAGCCCGTCCTCCGTGTAGGTCACCGGCACGATCGAGCCGTCGGCCTCGTAGGTGAGCGACTCCAGCGCGAGGTTCCGGCGATAGTTGGTGGGCTCTCCGGCGTCGGTGGCGACGGAGCGATTGTGGTAGGCGTGGTACCAGGCGCCGCCGAACTCGAAGATCGCCGCGTGGTTGTTGTTGTTGTTCTTCGGCGGCTGGGGCCCCGCCGTGCCGCCGTACGTGAAGCCGGACGTGGGGCTCGAGCTCGTCAGGTAGTCGATCCGCATGTCGTTGTCGGGGTTTGTCGAGTACGACAGGTAATACACGCCATTGCGCTTGTGCATCCAGGCGGCCTCGAAGAAGTACGGGACCGTCAGCGCGATGGCCGAACCCGAGACGCTCACCATGTCTTCATTCAGCTTGATGACGCGCGCGTTCTGCTCGCCGTTGCCGCCGAAGTAGAGGTAAGCCTGGCCGTCGTCGTCGACGAAGACGCCCGGATCGAAGAGCCACATGTTGGGGCCGGAGGCGCCGGGGGTCCTCGAGGTCACGAGGGCGCTGCCCTTCGCGTCGGTGAACGGTCCCGTCGGGCTGTCGCTCGAGGCGACGCCGATGTCCGACCCGCCGTTGCCGAAGTACATGTAGATGGTGCCGTTGCGCTCCACCATCGCCGGGGCCCAGGAGAGGGCCGCCCAGGGGGCGGCGCGGGGCACGCGCAGCACTTCCCCGTGATCGGTCCAGTTCTTCAGGTCGCTGCTCGAGACGGCCACGATCGAGGCCATCTTGTAGCTGTCGTCCGAGCCGTCCTCCTTGACGCTGTCGTCGTCGTTCGAGCAGTAGAGATAGACCCGCCCGTCGTGCACCAGCGAGGCCGGGTCGGCGAGGTAGCGGTGCGAGGCGATCGGGTAATCGGCCAGCGCGGAAGGGCTCGCGAAGAGCCCGATCAAGACGAGCGCGCCCCCGCACCAGGACGGTTGCGCTGATTTTCTCGAGGAGAGCATGTCCACCTTACCGGTTAGGCGATGATCGGATCGACGAGCCCGCCTTCGAGGCTGCTGTCGCCGAAGTTGTCGAGCGGGCCTCCCTGGCCGTTGGTGCAGCCGACGGCGGCGCCGATCGTGTTGAGCAGCTTGTTGTTGGTGATCTTGACGTCGACGAACTGGCCAGTCTTCAGGTAGCCCGACGCGCCGCCGGCGTCACGCACCGTGTTCTCCCGCTGCGCGTGGCTCAGCCGCGGGAGCATGCTGCGCTCGGCGACCTGCGACGGCGCCGCCCCGCCCGGCAAACCGGTCGGAACGGGGCCGTCGCCCTCATCGCCCAGGGAGCCCGTGCCCCCCGCGAGCAGGAGCGCCGCGGCGCAGAGCCCCGCGCCGAGCGCCCGCCTGAAGCGCGGCAAACCGGTCGTCGAAAAAGACGGTCGGGCCATCATTGTCTCCTGACCAAGCTCTCGTGGTGAAGCAGCCCCCTCAGCACAATGCGCCGATGCAACGGCCATCCGCCGCATCTGTCCCCTTCACTCGGTCATCGAGCGCGGCGTCGGCTTGACCTGCGACGTTTGGTCCACGATCGTTCGACGGCGAACGATTCCAGCACCAGGTGAACGCGTGAGCTCGCGCCCGAGCGACACCGCGTGAGCCCGCGCGGTCTCGGGGGAGAACCAGACAAAAGGATACCTTACACGCCGATTGTGAACGCTCACATAAGCAGTGTCAATCTCAATCGACCGACCCGCCGGGGGCCTCGAGCCCGAGGCCAGCCCGAGGGAGGACAGGGGGCTCTGGAGCGCCGCGTCAGCCGCGGCGACCAGCAGGGTCGACGTCGCGCACGCCACGCCTCGCTGCCGCCTGCTCGTGGGTCAGCTCACGCGGGGCACCGCCGCCGGCCGCCGCTGCGCGCGGATGGAGCTCGCGTGGAGCTCGCGGAGAGCCGCGCGCCCGTTTTTGATTGACCTCGATCATGTGAACGCTCACAATCGACGCCCGGGTATTCTTCCGCCTTGCCCTGGACAGGCACCTCATGTGCCCCGGGCCCCTCGTCCTCATGTGCGATGCGCGTTCACCTTAACGGTCGGGCTCTGAGGAGCTCGCTGCCCTGATTGGGCATCCCTCTGGAGACCAGCATGATCACTCACTTCGATTTATCCCGCCGGCCCCCGATTCCGTGCCGTTCCCTCCTTCGTCTCTCTGCCCTCGGTTGTGTGGTCGCGGCGCTCGCCGGCTGCAGCGACGCGTCGGACGGCCAGCAGCCCGCTTCTGGAACGGGCGGCACGGAGAATCCGACGCCGGGCGCCAGCGGCACGACGGGCACAGGGGGAGCGGGCACAGGCGGGCCGGTCTCCGGCTCCGGCGCGAGCGGGGCAGGCGATACGGGCACGGGCGGCGACCCGACGGCGGGGAGCGGCGGCTCTCCGGCGGCCGGCGGTGGCGGCGCAGGCGGCACGGAGGTGACCTGCGACTTGCCCACCACGTTCCGGTGGAAGTCGGGGGGTCCGGTGATCAGCCCCAAGCCGCCTGCCGGGCGCACCTTCGCCTCCGTCAAGGACCCGACGATCGTGTTCCACGACGGCAAGTACCACGTCTTCGCCACCGTGTTCGACACCACGGGGGGCAACGGCTCGTGGCAGTCGGTGTACTTGAACTTCACGGACTTCGCTCAGGCGAACACCGCCGAGCAGCACTACATGGCGGGCTGGCCCACCGGCAGCACGGTCGCGCCCCAGGTCTTCTATTTCCGGCCGCACAACAAGTGGTACCTCATCTACCAGTGGAACGGCAGGTACTCGACCAACGACGACATCAACAACATGAACGGCTGGAGCCGGCCCCAGCCGCTGCTCCGGGGTGAGCCGGGCGCCATGGGGAGCACCCTCGGCGCGCTGGACTTCTGGGTCATCTGCGACGACGCCAACTGCCACCTCTTCTTCTCGCGGGACGACGGGAAGCTCTACCGCTCGAAGGTCAGCATCGACGACTTCCCGAACTTCGATGGCTACGAGGTCGTCATGACGGCTCCCAGCGCGGGGCTCCTGTTCGAGGCCAGCAACGTCTACAAGGTGGATGGATCGAACAAGTACCTGCTCCTGGTGGAGGCGTTCGACAACAGCCCGCGCTTCTTCAGGTCGTGGACCTCCGAGAGCCTCGACGGCCCCTGGGCTCCGCTGGCCGACACGAAGCAGAACCCCTTCGCCGGCCCCGCCAACGTGACGTTCGAGGGCACGGACTGGACCGACGACATCAGCCACGGCGAGATGGTCCGCTCCGGGATCGACGAGCGAATGACCATCAACCCGTGCAACATGCAGTTCCTCTACCAGGGGCGGGATCCGAACTCTCGGGAGGAGTACGGCCGCTTGCCCTACAGGCTCGGGCTGATCACGCTCGAGGATTGACCTCGCTCCCCTCCTCGGGCTGATCACGCTCGAGGATTGACCCCGCTCCCCTCCTCGGGCTGATCACGCTCGAGGATTGACCCCGCTCCCCTCCTCGACCTCTCTCACCGTTCGTCCGATCGACGCTCGTGCGGCGTTCTTCCCGAGCAATCGCCGGAGCACTTCTCCCGGCGCGCGCCGGATCGGTCGACGGCAGCTCCCCGAGGAGGTGGTCGACGCAGGTCCGGACGGCGGCCGTCAGGGCTCGATGCGCCCGGTAGAGGAGGCTGACGCCTCCGGCCTCGGCTTCATACCCCTCGAGGACGCGGACGAGGCGCTTCGCGGCGACGTCCCCGGCGCAGTACACCTCCGGGAGCATCGCGATGCCGACGCCCGCGAGCGTCGCGCGGTAGGCGGCGGAGGACTCGCTCACGTAGAAGCGAGGCTCGAAGGTGACGCGTCGGCTCCGGCGCCCGTGCCCGAGCGTCCACGTGGCCATTCCCTCCGTCACGTGCACCGCGATGCAATCGTGACGCGCGAGGTCCTCGACCCGGCGGGGGACGCCCCGCGCCTCGAGGTAACGCGGGCTCGCGTACAGCAGCTTCCGCGTCGCCCGCCAGAGCTCTCGGGCCACGAAATCGGCGGTGTCGTCCACGCGGCCCGGGACGATGGCGATGTCGAAGCTCCCGGCGAGGAGGTCGACCCGGCGCGAATCGATCTCGAGGTCGACCGACACGCGGGGATGCTTCGCGAGATAGGTGCAGACGGCGCTCGCCACCGCGGCGCCGAGCGCGATCGGCGCCACGATCCGCACGCGTCCGCGCGGCTCGCTCTGGAACTCGCGGACGTGATCCGCGCCCTGCGTGAGATCGTCGACCGCCCGTTCGGCGTGGCCGAAGTACGCGCGCCCGGCGTCGGTCAGCGTGAGCCGCCGCGTCGTTCGCTCGAGGAGCCGCACGCCGAGCGCGGACTCGAGCCGCGCGATCCGCCGGCTCACGGTGGAGACCGGCACGCCGCGCTCGCGGGCTGCGGCCGAGAAGCTGCACGTCCGGACGACGCGCACGAGGAGGGCGGCGTCGTTCAGGTCCAGATCGACTTTTGCGTCCATGGCAACAGTCCCTTCCCTCCAAGCACACTAATGCGCTCCGGCCGCCGGCGCTAGGTTCGATGGCGTGGCGAGCGCCATCGTCACCGGGCCACGCGGAGCATGGAAGGCCGCGTGATCCTCGTTATGACCGCGCAGGGTCGCTGCGCCGAATGCGGCAGGAGGTTGTCATGATCATCGTCACGGGAGCCAACGGTCAGCTCGGCCGAGCCGTCGTGGAGCGGCTCCTTCAGCGCGTGCCCGCCGCTCGGCTCGGCGTCAGCGTTCGCGAGCCGGAGCAGGCCAGCGCGCTCGCCGAGCGCGGCGTCCGCGTGCGCCGAGGGGCCTTCGAGGACGCCGCGAGCCTGCGCCGCGCGTTCGAGGGCGCCTCGCAGGTCCTCATCGTCTCCGTCAACAGCGCAGGCGAGGACGCGGTGCGCCAGCATGGAGCCGCGCTCGAAGCGGCCCGCGCGGCGGGCGCCCGCCGCGTCCTCTACACGAGCCACATGGGCGCGAGCCCGGCGTCCCCCTTCGCGCCCATGCGCGACCACGCGGCCACCGAGGCCTCGCTGCAAGCGTCGGGCGTCTCGTTCATCTCGCTCCGCAACGGGTTCTACGCGGCGTCCGGGTTCATGCTCCTCGAGCGAGCCCTCACGACGGGCAAGCTCGTCGCGCCGGAGGACGGCCCGGTCTCGTGGACCGAGCACGGCGACCTGGCCGACGCGGCGGCGATCGCGCTGACGGACGAGGGGCGCCTCGAAGGGCTCACGCCGCCGCTCACCGCCACCGCGGCCCTCGACCTGGCGGACATCGCCGCGATCGCGTCGGAGCTCGTCGGGCGCTCGATCACGCGGGTGACCGTCAGCGATCAAGCATTCAGAGCAGACCTTATGTCTCACGGCGTCCCCGAGCAACGGGCCGACCTGCTCCTCGGCCTGTTCGCGGCGAGCCGGAAGCGCGAGTTCGCCGCCGTGGACTCGACGCTGGAGCGCCTGCTCGGCCGAGCGCCGATGTCCATGCGTCACTACCTGGCGACGCGCCTGTCACGCTGAGACCTCGGGCGCTGCTCGCGCGTCATGAGCCCTGTCTACGGCATGTCGGCGAAGAAGTCGTACATGGCCTGGATGGCGAAGCACGGCACGCCATGGCTCGTGTTGTTGTACGCGGGATCGTCGTGGGAGCACCAGATCGTCGGCTCCGAACAGCCGCTGTAGGAGACGCAGCCGGGGTTCACCGCCCTGCCGCTGCTCTGGCAGCCCATGACCTCGGCGTACGGCGTCGAGCTCGTCTCGCACATGTTGGCGGCGCGGAACCTGGCGACGGTGCTCGCGCCGTCCCCCCCGCGAACGGTGTCGTTCTTGCCCTGAATGTACATCACGGGCGTGGGCACCTGCAGCGCGCCGTAATCGGAGGCCGCGACCGGCGCGACCGCCCTGAAGTTCAGGTGCTCGGCGTCGGGCTCGTGCGTCAAGATCTGCACGATCATCTGGGCGCCGGAGCTGTGGCCGGTGGCGAACACACGGTCCATGTCGATGCAGTAGTTCTCCATGAGGTCGTCGTAGATGCGAAGAACCTTGGCGATGTCGTCGCGGTAGTTCCAGCATCCGCCCGAGTCCGACGACCTCCCGACGGCGCGCACGTAGTCCGTCTCGAAGCCAGACCCCCGCGTGAGGTTGATGAACTGGTCAATCGGGTTGCCGCAGGCGTGGAAGCCCATCAAGAGGGGGAAAGGGGTGCTGCCGTCGTAGCTGCTCGGGAACGTGTAGATGTGATCGTTGTCGACCGTCACCGTTCCGTTCCCGGGCCGCCCCGACTTGCCGCAGCCAGGGCTCGGGTTGCCCACGGGCGATCCAGCGCCGCCGGTCCCCGCGCCGCCGGTCCCCGCGCCGCCGCCCCCGGTCGACGCCGCGCTCCCGGTCGATCCACCTGGCGCGCCACCCCCGCCGCTCGCAGGAGCGTCGGCCCCGCCCGTGGAGGACGCGCCGCCTCCCGCGCCCTGACCGGTCGTTTCATCTCCCGTGGGGGGCGAGCCCGTCTCGGACGAGCACGCGAGGACCATCAAGGCGACGGCGGGAAGAGCGGAACGAGCACCTGGTTTCGGCATCGTCTGGATCCTGGTTTATGGTGTTCTCTCGCGGATCACCCTTGGCAAACGCCAATCACCGTCGATCGGCAATCGCTTCCGCGACGACCAAACGAACGGAATGGGAGCCAACAAGGAGGGGAGGACGAAGGCCTCGGCGCGCAGGACGCCCCGCCAAGACCAAGGCAAAAGGATACCCCTGGCAAATGTGAGCGATCACATGGCCAGTGTCAAATCCAATCGACCGGATGCAGGTATCCTCGAACTCGGCGAGGACGAGGCTGGCGACGCCCCTTCGGAGCACCGCGTCAGGAGGTGCGGGCGCCGGGCCGCGGTCATCGCCGGCTCGCCCGGGCCGCAGTGAGGCACGCCCTGAGCCGCCAGTGGCACAATTGTAGCGCCGGCAGATCTGATTCTCGCCCGGGTCGACCAATCTACCGGTGTGGGCTTGACGCCTCGCATCGAGACATAGGCGGGTATGCCTATGCCTCGATCCGGAGGACTCGGGTATGAGGTCGTTGCAGTCGCCTGAATCGGGTGACGCGACGACGGACGGCGATCTTCGAAACTGAGAGGCGAGACGAACGGAAACGCTTCGAAAGTTCGGCGCGACCGCTCCAGGGGTCGGCGTGCTCGCGGCGCTGGCCTGCTCCAGCAAGGATGGGACGACCGAGGCGCCGCCCGGCAGCGGCAGCGCCGGAGGGCTCGCTGGGGAACGACACGCTCATTCTTGAACGGATGGATCCGACCATGAAGACCTGGAACCTGCCAGCGAAGCTCTTGACGATTGGAATCCTTGGCGTCTGCGCTGTGGGGTGCAGCGAGTCCGGCGAGGATAGCAGCGGCGCGACGACGACCAGCGGCTCTGGCGGCGCGGCGCCGGGCGATCCTGCTGGGACGACCGGCACCGGCGGCGACGCCAGCGTGAGCGGCACGGGTGGCGGAACCACCGGAGCCGGTGGACCTGCGGGCAACGGCGGCAACGGCGGCGGCGGCGGCGGCGACGTCGGCGGCGACCACGACGCGACGATCGTCCCCGATCCCTCGTGGACATGCGGCATGCCCGACGGCATCCCGCTCCCCACGCGCGGCGAGCTCGTCTTCCGGGCGACGCTCCAGCTCGGCGAGACCCACGACGTCGGTACCACCCAGTACGGGCGCCGCCGCCTCCTCGACGTGACGGGGGGCACGCTCACGGGCGACAACATCGAGGCCACGTTCCTCACGGGCGGCATGGACCTCGAGCTCACGCTGTCGAACGGATCCGTCGAGCTCGAGCAGATCAACATCCTGAGGGCGAGCGACGGCAGCGTCATCTACCTGCGGACCTGCGGCGTCGCGCCCGCCGGCGATGAGGTCGTCCGGATCGTCCTCGACTTCGAGGTCGCGAATTCGAGCTCGCTCGCCTGGCTCAATACGGGCAAGTTCGCGGGCACCCGCGTCGTCGACGCCGCGGCGGGCACGATCCAGCTCGACGTCTACGACATCGCCGAGGTGGCCGCCGGAGAGCCGAAGATAACGCTCAAGGATCCCGAGGGCGTCCCCAATCAATCGTGGGAGTGCTCGACGGAGACCGGGGCGAGGGGCGCGAGCGTGTTCACCGAGTCCGTCACGCTCGGCTCCTCCGTCTCCGTCGGCGCGAGCAAGCGCGGCACGCGCAACATCATCCCCATCACCGGGGGCACGGTCACCGGCGGAACGCTGCTCAGCGGCCTGTCGGGCTCGGTGCTTCCCGGAGGCGGGGACTACCAGCTCATCGGGGCGAGCACGATTCTGGACGCCAGGTACGCGCTGTCCTCGAACGACGGCGAGGTCATCGTGGTGAGGAACTGCGGACCGTTCGGCGCGCTCGTGCCGGTCTTCGAGACGCGCGCGGACGGCCCGTACTCGATCCTCAACACGAAGTCGTATGTGAGCTCCGACCCGGGGTCCGCGGCGGGCGGGGTGAGCCTCACCTTCTACGAACGCCGGTAGAACAGTAGGCCCGCAGCAGCACCGGTACCCGGCGCGGCGACATGCCGCGCCGCTGCCACGGGACGTGACGGGAGGGTACCCCGCTCCGCGGACCAGGTCCCCGGCGAGGGCAGCAAGGCTGCCGAGACGAGCGGCGGCGCATGCAGACGAACGGCTCGCAGATTACGGCTTGGTCACCTCGAAGGAAGCGACGTTCACCGAGCCGCCCAGAGACTGCGTGGCGTAGTTGAAGATGCCGAAGCGGTAACCGAGGAAGTACTGCCAGTCCTTGTTCATGTTGAGCGTGTTGCCCAGGCTGGTGAACCGGGCGCCGTCGGTGCTGTAGGAGAAGCGCGCTTGCGCGCCGCCCATGTCCGTGCGGACGTTGGCCTCCACGCGCAGCCAGATCTTGCCGCCGGACACGTCGGCCCCGGCCACCTCCGTGCCCCTGCTCGTCGTGGTCCAGGAGGTGTTCATGGTGACCCCGTTCGTCATCACGACGCGCGTCGCCCCGTTGGCCCTCTTGACCCCGATCCACGCAGACGCGTCGCGCAGGGCAGCGAGGCCGGCCACGTCGCCGTCCTGCATCCTGCTGTAGTCGAGCTCGATCGTGGCGATCGAGACGGGGCCCTCGATGCGGCGCGTCAGCGTGTTTCGCGCCGCATAGAGATCGTTCGTCACCGTCGCCGCTTGCAGGGTCAGCCCAGCCCCGGAGGACCATTTGGTGTTGTCGGGGTTGTGGTTCCACTCCCACTCGGGGCGCAGGGTCTCTTCCGCGAAGGTATCCTTGCTTGGAGGCGGCTTCACCCGGTTCGAGCCGCAAGGCAGGTTCGGGAAGGGGTATGTACCTCCCCATTTGCCGTCCACCAGGGTGACCGAGGGCCAGCCGTCGGTCCAGGTCACCGGGGCCATGACCGGGATGCGGCCGGCCGGGAACGAATCGTTGAACCCGATGTAATACCAATCGCCGTTCTGCGTCTGGACGATGCCGCCCTGATGCGGGCTCCCGCCGGAGCCCGCGGCGCCGGCGTAGGGCAACCTGACCGCGAAGGGCCGCAGCTCGTAGGGACCGAACGGCCCGTTTGTCGATCGGAGCACGTACTCACCGTTCGCGTACTGCGTGGTGAGGATGTAGTAGTCCCCGTCGATCTTGTAGAAGCGAGAGCCCTCCAGCGGTCCGGAGAGGTTGCCCGGCGTCTGGAACACGACCTGACTCTTGACCTGGCTGAAGCCGTCCGCGCTCAGCTGGGCGACGCTGATCGTGTTGTTCCCGTAGGCTACGTACATGGTGTCGTCGTCGTCGATCAACAACCCCATGTCGTAATAACAACCGCCCCTGTGCTTCTCCCAGGGCCCTTCGGGGGACTTGGACGTGAAGACCCAGCCGCCGCCCACGTTGTGCATGCAGCCCATCCAGTAGAAGGTCTCGTTGCTCTTCCGATACTGGAGCGTGGATGCCCAGATCCCGTTCACATAGGAGTTGTCCCCGCGCAGGTCGTACGAGGCGTCGAAGTCCAGCGCGGGAACGGAGTGCGAGACGTATTCCCAGTGGACCAGATCGTAGGAGCGGAGCACGGGCGCTCCAGGCGAATGGTGGAACGTGGACGCCGTGTAGTAGTAGGTGTCGCCGACGCGGATGACCTCCACGTCGGGGAGGTCTTCCCAGATGAGAGGATTGGAGTAGGTCTCAGGGCAGACCGCAGGGACCTCACCGCCGCCGCCCCCTCCGCCGCCGCTGGCGCCCTCGCCGCCGCCGCCCCCTACGCCGCCGCTGGTGCCCGCGCCGCCGCTGGTGCCCGCGCCGCCGCTTCCCGAGCTGCTGCTGGAGCTCGACGACGGAGCCCCCGTGCCAGAGGGCGACAGCCCCGGCTCCTCCTCGTCGCCGCAAGCCCCGAGCAACGCCGACAATACAAGACCAGTAACCAGGCTCGAACGAGCGTGATTCATGTTAAGCCCCTACTTCGTCAGTTGTTCCGACACGACGACCAGAGCGACGGCGAGCCCCCCTCCGTCGCCGGGCTTCGTCATATTCCAAGCCCTAGGGCCTATTGTGAACGTTCACATGGAGGTCGTCAATCGAAATGGCCGGCGCGCGGCGCGCCGCGATCCCGCCGCCGGGCGCGCGGCGGCGGCCGCCCGACGCTCGCGAAGGTCACCCGGCGGCCCGGCGTGAACCGGCGCGCGCTCCAGCGGCGGCTGGAGGAGGAGCAGCCGCAGCGGCCCCGGAATACCTGACAGAGGGTGTCAGGATTCCCGTGCGACCCTCGCGCGCCTCGACAGGAAGGAGCGGACGGAGCATGAGCAAAGCACTTCAGGGCAAGGTGGCGCTCGTCGCGGGCGCGACACGCGGCGCGGGCAGGGGGATCGCGGTCGAGCTGGGCGCGGCGGGCGCGACCGTGTACGTCACGGGCCGCACCACGCGCGCGCAGCGCTCGGAGATGGATCGACCCGAGACCATCGAGGAGACCGCCGAGCTGGTCGACCGGGCCGGGGGCAAGGGGATCGCGGTGCAGGTGGACCACCTGGAGCGCGAGCAGGTGCGGGAGCTCGTCTCGCGCATCGAACGGGAGCAGGGCCGGCTCGACGTGCTGGTCAACGACGTGTGGGGGGGCGAGCACCTGTTCGAGTGGAACACGCCGCTGTGGGAGCACTCGCTGGAGAGCGGAATGCGGCTGCTGCGGCTGGCCGTCGATACCCACATCCTCACGAGCCACCACGCGCTGCCGCTGCTCATCAAGAGGCCGGGCGGGTTGGTCGTCGAGATCACGGACGGCACGGCGGACTACAACGCAGGGCACTACCGCGTCTCCTTCTTCTACGATCTCGCGAAGGCCGCGGTCCTCCGCATGGCGTTCGCGCAGGCCGAGGAGCTGCGGGCCCACGGCTGCACCGCCGTGGCGCTGACGCCCGGCTGGCTGCGCTCGGAGATCATGCTGGGGCATTACGGCGTCACCGAGGAGCGCTGGCGCGACGCGCTCGCGAAGCAGCCCCACTTCGCGATCTCGGAGACCCCCGCTTACGTCGGCCGGGCGGTGGCGGCGCTCGCGGCGGATCCGGAGGTGGCCCGGTGGTCCGGGCAGTCGCTGTCGAGCGGCCAGCTGGCGCGCGTCTACGGCTTCACCGATCGGGACGGCAGCCAGCCGGACGCGTGGCGGTACCTCGTCGAGGTCCAGGACGCCGGCAAGCCCGCCGACGTCACCGGCTACCGCTAGCGCGGGGGTCGCGGCGCGAAGAGGATGTGCGAGACGTCGTGTCCCAGCCTGAGCCGCCCGAAGCTCTGGTAGGCGTCGTCGGATACGGCGATGTGCTGCGTGGCCCCGTAGATGTCGCGAAAGTATTGCTGCAGCGGGCACGACGCGTAGAGCACGCCCGCGCCGGCGGCCCGGTATGCGAACGTCGTGACCTCCGCGGCGACGTCGGTCGCGTACGCGCCCGCGAGCCGGATGGCCGAGTTGTCCTCGTTCGTGAGCGGCTCCCCCGCGTTGAACCGATCCCACGCCGAGCCGATGACCGAGAAGGCATAAGCGCGCGCGGCCGCGAGCTTGGCCTCGGCGCGACCCAAGTCCATCTGAAAGACCGGCGAGTCTGCCACCCTCGTCGACGTCCACAGGTTCACCCGCCGCGACGCCATCGGGAGGAGCTCGTCGAGCGCGCGCTGGGCCACGCCGAGCGCGAAACCCACGTGCGCCGGCATGACGGAAGGCAGCGTCGGCAGCGAGAAGACCAGGCCGCCGCGCTGCGCGGCGGCATTGGGGAACGGGAAGGTGAGCTCCTCGGCGACAAACGCATCTTCAACCCGGTAGTGGTCGCTTCCGGTTCCACGCATCCCGGCGGTGTCCCACGTGTCCTCGATGTGCACGCGCTCGCGCTCGATGAGGAAGGCGATCACCCCGGGCGCCGCGGCCGGCGGCTGCCCGTCCTCCGGCGCGAGGAGGGCCACCGAGATGACCCATCCGGCGTGCCGTATGGCGCTCCCGAAGGCCCAGCGCCCGCGGATCACGTAGCCGCCGGGGACCCGGCGCGCTGTGCCCATGGGCGACAGCGCGCCGGCGACGACCGGAAAGCCGTGTCGAAAGACGCGCTCGACGCCCGCGTCGGGCAGGTAAGCCCCCGCGCACGCAGCCGAGTACGCGTTGATGCTGAGCGACCACGCGGTCGACGTGTCGATGCGCGCGGCCGCCTCGGCGATCTCCACATGGGTGAGCGGGTCGATCTCACCGCCGCCGACCTCGCGGGGAGCGCACATCTTGAGAAGCCCGCTCGAGCGGAGCGCGTCGACGACCGGGAGCGCGAGCGTGCGGCCCCTCTCGGAGTCGCCGGCATGGCGTAGCGCGACCTCTTTGATGCGCTCCACCTGGGCGAGGAGGTCGGCGCGTTCAGGGGAGCGGTGAGCTGTGGACATGACGTGATCCTTTCTCGTGTGGGTGCCCTGCGGAGCCACCCGGCTGCGGAGCGCTGCCGGCCTCCGTCGTGCTCCCACCGGCGTGCATCCGGCGTTCGCTAGAGAGGTACTCCGCAGCCCGCAGCCGGTGACATGCTGCCTCGAAAAAGATCCGGCTACCGTGGTCCTGAAAAAGTGATAGCGCTCCGCCGCCATGATCGCCGCCCTCGACGTCAGCTACGGCTCCCGTGGTGCCGCCGCCGCTTGCGTGCTCTTCCGCGACTTCGCCGACCCCGCCGAGGAGACGTCTCTCATTGAAACCATCACCGAGGTCGCCCCTTACGAGCCAGGCGCCTTCTACCGCCGCGAGCTCCCCTGCTTGCTCGCGGTCCTCCGCCGCGTCACCGAGCCGCTCGCGGTCCTCGTCGTCGATGGGTACGTCTGGCTCTCGCACGACCAAAAACCCGGTCTCGGCGCGCACCTCTTCGAGGCGCTCGCGCGCGAGGTGACCGTCGTCGGCGTCTCCAAGACCAGCTTCGCCGGCTCGGACTTCGCGATCCCCGTGCTCCGCGGCGGCAGCCAGCGGCCGCTCTTCGTCACCGCCGCGGGCGTCGAGCCCGAGATCGCCGCGGGATGGGTCGCGCGAATGCACGGGGCTCACCGGATCCCGACGTTGCTCAAGCGCGTGGATCGGCTCTGCCGGGAGGCGGCCGGCTGAGCGCGGGGCAGGAAGGCGGCGCCTGCCGCCATCAGGACCAGAACGTCAATACAGGTGGAACTCCGGGTGCCTCACGAGCCCGTAACAGACCGCCGCCCACCCCGCCTCCTCCGGCGAGAACCGCGACTTCGGCGCCCCCTTCGTGCGGTGCCGCGCGACCGTCCCCTCGTAGAGCGCGAAGAACTTCCGCTCGCGGTCCGGCGGGGCGAGCCGCGCCGGGTAGCTCAGGAACGTCCGGTGCAGCACGTCGAAGCGCTGCGCGAACGCCGGCAGGTCGACGTGCTCCGCGGGGAGGTCGAACGCGAAGATCAGCCGTCGCTCGATCGGCACGGGCGCGCTCCCCTTCAGGTCGTGCTCCAGCGCGCGGTCGCACAGCGCGATCCCGAGCCGCTCGAATGCCGCCATCATGAGCGCGTTGGTCTGCGTGCCGCGCGGCAGATCCAGGCTGTAGTCGGGTAGCCCGAGCGCCACGAGGTAGTCCTCCCAGGTGTCGAAGAGCGCCGACTTGTCGCCGCCCCGGGCGCGGCGCTCGACCTCGGCGGGCGCGAGGCCGCCGAACAGCATCAGGTACGTCCGGAGGTAGGCCTCGGCCGGGACCAGCCGCAGGTCCTCCTTCGGGGTCCGGCTCTGGGCGACCCGCGCCGTCTCCCGGAGCGGCGGGGCGGGCTGCGGCGCGACCGCATCCTTCGGAGCACACGCGCCCGCGAGCGCCGCGAGGCCGGCGACCGCGAGCGCCCTCGCGCGGCCACGGCTCACCCGGTCGCGCATCACCCGGTCGCGCCTCACCGCGTGCCCCCGCCGCGCTCCGCCCCGCCGCGCTCCGCCCCGCCGCGCTCCGCCCCGCCGCGCTCCGCCCCGCCCCGCTCCAGCTCCGGGCGCACGTTGCTCACGCGCGCGTACGCCGGCGAGCGGACGATCGCCTCGACGAGCGCGCGCATCCGGTAGCCGCGCGACACGAACCGATCGCGCAACGACCGCAGCAGCGCCTCGTCCTCGTCGCGCAGCGGCCGGCCGAGGAACGCCTCGGTCACCCGCTCCACCGCGCACGTCGCGAACTCCGGCAACCGCACGAGGTCGGCCGCGGCGCCGGCCGGGCCACGTTCGCTGTGGTCCTCCGAGGCATACGCGCCCCGGAGCACGCCGCGCTCGCCGTTCGAGAAGGCAGGGTCATAGAAGAGGTGACACGCGCCGCTCGCCGTGCCGTCAGGCTTCAGCTTGCACACGGGGTTCTCGATCGGGAACTTCGCCGCGGGGAGGTAGGTCCACGTCGTCTCCTCCACGCGCGAGAAATACGCGGCGAGGGGCTCGAGCGTCGCGTGGCAGCTGGCGCAACCGGGCCTGACCATGAGATCGGGCTCGTTCGAGGGCGGGAGATCCGCGTGCTCGGCGGTGAAGCTCTTGCACAGGAACGCGCTGTAGAGCGCCGCCCCGCGCGCGCGGCGCGAGGTGTACTTCGTGAGGAACACCGGCATCGTGACGAGCCCCGCGGCGCGCGGCCCGCGATCGGGGATGAACGTCCAGTCGGAGACGTCGTGCGGGAAGACGACCGGCGGCACCGCGCTCGGCAGGAACAGGGGCTCCTCGTCCTCGCGCATCCCGAAGTACTTGTGCTGACCGCAGCACGCCGAGCGCGCGCTCGACAGGTAGAAATGGGCCAGGGGTCCGTTGATGAACGTGTACCGGCCGGTGAGCATCTCCCGGAAATCGCGGTCCGCCGCGAAGACGTGCCGCATGAAATGGATCACCTCCTGGGACCACCAGAACTTGTGCCAGCCGGAGCTCGTCTGCGGCGCGACCCGGATCGGGTCCTCGATGCCGAGCGGGACGTGCGCGGGCAGCGAGAAGGCGCGCGGATCCCGCGTCCAGTCGATGCCGGGCATGCAGTGGACGAGGCCGATGCCGCAGCCGCAGTCGACGCTCGTCATCGGCGCGAGCGCGCTCCGGCACGAGATCGGCTCGCCCCGGTGCGCCTTCGCGTACGGGTCGTCGGGCATCGGCGGGCGAGTGCGGCCCGGCGGGAGCGGAGCGCCCTTCTTCAAGGGCGGGATGTCGCTCGACCACAGGTGGCCGACGTCGGCGGTCTGCGCCTCTTCCTTGCAGACGCGGATCTCGGTGACGGGCGTCTTGCCGTCCGGCCCGAACAGGAGCTCCGGCAGCGGGACATAGGCGCTGTCAGGGTCCTTCCACCCCTCGCCGTAACGCTGCGTCGGAGAGACGGAGAGGTAGTCGCGGTAAAGCCAGAACGGGCGGACGAGCGTCGTCCGCTCGTCGAGCAGCTTCTGCGGGATGGGGATCGGCGTCCCCGTGGGGAGCGCGCCGTTCGCCACGGTCAGGCCACTCTCGGTGTGGCTGAAGCAGAAGTCGCCGTCGATCATCGGGTTCAGGCGGCGCTGGTTCTGGCGATAGTGGACGTAGAGCGGCTTGCCGTCCGGACCGAGCACCTGGATCTGGTGGAGGAGCGTCTCCCGCGGCGCGAAGGAGACCGCCGGGCCGAGCTCGAGCCGCAGGAGATCCATGTAGATGCGCGTGAGTCGCTCGACATACCCAGGGCCGTCGAGGCGCCGCGTGATCCAGGCGTCGAGATCGAAGCCGGGCGACTCGAGCTCGGCGAGCTCGGCGCGCGTGGGGAGCCGTCCGAGCAAGTCGAGGGAGAGCGCGCGGAAGTAGCGGTAGCGCTCCATCGGCAGGGGCGCCGCGGCCGGCGCCGCCGAGGGCGCCGGGGCCGCGCGCGCCGAGGGCGCCGGGGCCGGCGCCGCCGAGGGCGCCGGCGCGACCGCGGCGGCGACGGTCGCGGCGAGGAGCGCCGGCGCGGCCAGCACCGGCGCCACGCGCGCCGCCCTCACGGCGCCGCCTCCCCTGCCGCGCCCTGCGCCCCCGCCGCGTCCTGCGCCCCCGCCGCGTCCTGCGCCCCCGCCGCGCCCTGCGCCGCCGCCTCGCCGGGGAGCACCCCGGCCATCAACATCCCGAGCTCGGTCCGCGACACCGCGCCCGCGTCCCTCGTCGCCACGATACCGCCCCGGTACATCACCGCGATCCGGTCCGACAGCGCCAGGATCTCGTCGAGCTCCGCCGACACGAGCAGCACCGCCGCCCCCGCGTCGCGCGCCGCCACGATCTCGCGGTGGATGTGCTCGATCGACCCCACGTCCACGCCCCGGGTGGGCTGGCTCGCCACGAGCAGCTCCACCGGGCGGCTCAGCTCCCGGGCGAGGATCACCTTCTGCTGGTTGCCGCCCGACAGCGCCGACACCGGCGTCCCGGGGCCCGGCGCGCGAATGTCAAAGGCCTTTACCAAGCGCGCGGCGTTCTCGTCGCGGGCCTCGTCGCGGAGCACGCCGCGCGCGGCGAACGGCGGCCGGTCGTAGGTGCAGAGCACGAGGTTGTCGGCGATCGAGTACGAGAGCACGAGGCCGTGGCGCTGCCGGTCCTCGGGGACGTGCGACACGCCGCGCTCGATGAGCGCGCGCGGCAACGCGCCGGTGACGTCGCGGCCGCGGAGGAGCACGCGCCCGCCGCGGGGCGGCAAGAGGCCGGTGATCGCCTCGACGAGCTCGGTCTGGCCGTTGCCCTGCACCCCGGCGACGCCGAGGATCTCGCCCGCGCGCACCGAGAACGAGACCTCGCGGACCACGTCGGCGCCCCCGCCGTGGCCGCGCCGGCCGGCGACGCTGAGGCCCTGCACGTCGAGCACGACCGCCCGGGGGCTCGCCGGCGCCTTGTTCACCTGCAGCACGACCTCGCGGCCCACCATCATCGCCGCCAGGCCGCGCTCATCCGTCTCCGCCGGGGCCGCGGCGCCCACCACCTTCCCCGCCCGCATCACCGTCACCCGGTCCGCGACCGCGAGCACCTCCTTGAGCTTGTGCGTGATGAACAGGACCGAGACCTTCTGCGCCGTCAGCCCGCGGAGCACCCGGAAGAGCTCCTCGGCCTCCTGCGGCGTGAGCACCGCCGTCGGCTCGTCGAGGATCAAGATCTCCGCCTTGCGGTAGAGCGCCTTGATGATCTCCACCCGCTGCTGCACGCCGACCGGCAGATCCTCGACCCGGGCGTCGGGATCCACGTCGAGCCCGTACCGCCGCGAGAGCTCCCGCACCTCGGCGCTCGCCCTCCGGCGGTCGAGCAGGCCGCGGCGCACGTGCTCCGCGCCGAGCACGATGTTCTCGGCCACCGTGAACACCGGGATCAGCATGAAATGCTGGTGCACCATGCCGATCCCGAGCGCGATCGCGTCGCTCGGCGACCGCATCGCGACGGGCCGCCCGCCCCGGCGGATCTCCCCCTCGTCCGGGCGAACGAGCCCGTACAGGATGTTCATCAGGGTCGACTTGCCCGCGCCGTTCTCGCCGAGCAGGGCGTGGACCTCGCCCTCGTGCAGGTCGAGATCGACCTTGTCGTTCGCCACGACGCCGCCGAAACGCCGGGTGATCCCCCGGGCCTCGAGGACGGGCGTCACCGCCGGCCCTCCGGCTCGTACGGGACGCCGTCGGCCGCCGGCGGGGTGGTCTTGCCGATGACGCCGGTGAGGATGAGCAACGTGAGCAGGTAGGGGACCAGCCCGACCACCGACGATTGCTGCAGGAACCCCCACGACGGCGGGATCAGGTCGCGGAAGAGCTGGAGGTTGATCTGGAACGCCTGCGCCGCGCCGAACACGAGCGCGGCCGCCCACGAGCCCATCGGCGTCCAGTCGCCGAAGATCATCGCGGCGAGGGCGATGAAGCCGCGGCCGTTCGTCATCATCGGCTCGAACGACGGCACCGACTCCAGCGTGAAGTAGGCCCCGCCGAGGCCCGCGATGGCGCCGCCGATCACCACGTTGGCGTACCGCACGCGGGCCACGTCGATCCCCACCGTCGCGGCCGCGCGCGGGTGCTCGCCCACGGCCCGCGCGCGCAGGCCCCACCGCGTGCGGAACAGCACGAGGTGCGACAGCCCCACCAGCGCGATCGCCGCGAGCGCGATCGGCTGCTGCTCGAACACCGGGCCCACGACGGGGATGTCCGCGAGCAGCGGGAGGTGGATCCGCGGCAGGACGCCGGGCGCGTGGGGCACCTGGCCGCCGAACGCGCTGCCCGGCCCGAAGAACAGCTGCCGGTTGAAGAAGCCGGTCATGCCCACGGCCAGCAAGTTGACCACCGTCCCCGCGAGGATCTGGTCCACCGCGAAGGTCACCGCAAGCGCCGCCAGCAAGAGCGCGAGCGCAGCGCCCGTGGCGATCGCGACCACGACGCCGACGAGCAGGCTCGGCAGCGCCGGCGCGCCGAGCACCGAGCTCGCGTAGATCGACGCGAACCAGCCCGAGAACGCCGCCGAGAGCATCATGCCCTCGATGCCGAGGTTGACCACCCCGGCGCGCTCGCAGAAGACGCCCGAGAGCGCGCCGAGCGTGAGCGGCGTCGCCACGGCGAGCGTGGTCGCCGCCATGCTGGCCACGATCGTCAGCGGCGGCACGCGCGACGCGCCCACCAGCGCGACGACCGCGACGAGCACGCTCACGACCGCCGCGATGAAGCCGTATCGTCGAAATCCCATGGGTCGTCCTCGCGTCCTCGCGTCCTCGCGGAGCGCCTAGCCGCCCCAGCCGCGCGTGAGCACGAGCCGCTCGCGCTCGCCGCGGATCCGGTAGATGCGCCGGACGAGCGTGTCCGCCGCGACGAAGAGCAGGATCAGCGCCTGGATGACCGAGATCACGTCGATGGGGATCTGGGTCAGGTACTGCATGCGCGTCGCCCCGCTGCGCATGGCGCTGAACAGGAGCGCCGCGAGCACCGTCCCGCCCGGGTGCGCCTTGCCGAGCAGGGCGATCGCGATCGCGTCGAACCCGTAGCCCTGCGAGAACCCGAGCTCGTGCCGGTGGTGCAGCGCGCTCACCTCGATCGCCCCGGCGATCCCGGCGAGCGCGCCCGAGAGCGCCATCGTGAGGATCACGGTGCGGCCCACCCGGACGCCGGCGTACCGCGCCGCGTCCGGGTTCTGGCCCGAGGTGCGGATCTCGAAGCCGAACGCCGTGCGCCGCAGCACCCAGCCCACGAGCGCCGCCGCGAGCAGCGCGAGCGGGAAGCCCCAGTGCAGCCGGAAGCCCTCCGCGAGCGCGGGCAGGCGCGCGCTCTCGTCGATGAGCGGCGTGCGCGAGAGCACGTTGCCGGGGCTCGGGTCCTTCATCGGGCCGTTCAGCAGGAAGCTGACCGCGTTGAGCGCGACGTAGTTGAGCATGATGGTGCTGATCACCTCGTGTCCGCCGGAGCGCGCCTTGATCCACCCCGGCGCCGCGCCCCACAGCCCGCCCGCGAGCGCGCCGAAGAGGAGCGTCGCCGGGACGTGCACCAGGGCCGGCAGGCCGGCGCCGAGCAGCCGCGGCAGATAGTGGCCCGCCCACGCGGCGGCGAGCGCGCCGAGCGCGAGCTGCCCCTCGGCGCCGATGTTGAACAACCCGCCCCGGAACGCCAGGGCGACCGACAGGCCGGCGAGGATGTACGGCGTCGACCACACGAGCGTCTCGCTCACCGCCCGCGGCGACCCGAAGGCGCCGTCGAGCATGCCGGCGTAGGCCTCGAGCGGGTTGCCGCCCGAGAGGGCGATCAGGACGCCGCCCACGACCATCGCGGTGAACACCGAGAGGACCGGGAGGCGCAGCGCGTCGAGCAGCCGGGTCAGCTCCTCTCGCAGGCGCGCGACCCGGGATCCCGGCGCGCTCACTGGCCCGGCTTCGAGGGCGGCACGTTCGTCTTGAGGGTCCCGTCGAGCAGCGCTCTCCTGAGCTCCTCCATCTTCGCCTTCACCTCGGCCGGGACCTTGCTGTCGAGATCGTGATAGGGCGCATACCCCGATTTGCCCTGGAAGTTCCCGCTCGGCAGCTTGCCCTCCTTGGCCATCTTCATGAGGTCGAAGGCGCCGTCGGTGATGAGCTTCACGGCGCTGGAGAGGATGACCTTCTGGGCCTCGGGCACCGTGTAGTACTGGTCGGTGTCGACGCCGATGGCGTACGCGCTCTTCGTCGCCGCGCCGAGCAGCGCGCCGTTGCCCGTCTTGCCCCCGCCGCCGAAGACGATGTCGACGCCCTTGTCGATCATCGAGACGGCGGTCGTCTTGCCCCACTCCGGGTCGGTGAACGTCTTATCGAACCCGACGTCGTTGTGATAGACGACGCTGAGCTCGATGTCCGGCTTGACGTGGAGCGCGCCGGCGCGGAAGCCCTCGCCGAAGCGCCAGACCGGCGGGACGGCGTCGGTGGCGAGCACGGCGCCGATCTTGCCGCTCTTCGTCATCATCGCCGCGAGCGCGCCCACGAGGAAGCCGCCGTGGTCCTCCGGGAAGACGAGGCCCGCCACGTTCGGCTTCTCGGCGCCGGGCGCCTGGAACTGGTCGATGCCGATGAACTTCACGCCCGGGAACTGCGCCGCCGCGGCGTTCGTCGCCTCCGCGAGCCCGAAGCCGGACGTGACGACCACATCGTATTTCTCGTCGGCGAAGGTCGCGATGTTCTTGGGGTAGTCCTTCGGATCCGTCGTCTCGATGTACTGCGTCGTGGCGCCGAGCTCCTTCTTGGCCCGCTGGAGCGCCTCCCAGGCCGACTGGTTGAACGACTTGTCGTCGATCTTGCCCATGTCGGTCACGAGCCCGACGCAGAACACCTCGGGGCTCGCGCAGTCCGCCTTCTTGTTGCTGGTACACGCCGGGAGCGCGCTGGCCAGGGCCAGAAGGGCCGCGATCGCGCGGCGTCGCTTCTTCAACATGCCGGATCTCCTTGGGTTGTCCGCATTGGACACCGGGGCGCCCACCGAGGCAACCACCGGCGACGCCTCCACGCACTTTTGCCCACAACGGCGGCGGGCGGGCGGGGGCGCCGGCGGCGGCGCCCTCGACGAGGCCGCCATCGCAGCGCGCGAGGCGCGAGGCGCGAGGCGCGAGACGAGATCGCAACACGCAAGACGCCATCGCGTTACGCGAGACGCCAACGGGATACGCGAGACGCCAACGGGATACGCGAGACGCCGGCGCGACGCGCGAGACGCGCGAGACGCGCGAGACGCGGGCGGACCGCGACGGCGCGATCCGGGAAGCAAACTTTTTTACCCGAGCGTTGTCACAGTCGATCGGCAGCGCCCGACGAGCGATGGGGCGCGCCGGCGCAGCCTTCCCGAGGAGGTCTTTCATGAGAGGTCCTGCCGTACGACTCACGCTTTGTCTTGGGCTCATCGCGTCTGCCATCGTCCCGTCGGGCGACGCGGCGGCCTGCGGCATCGAGTTCATGCCCGCCGTCGATCACCGCGTGATGGGGGTCGCCCAGGCCGAGAAGGCCCTGCGCGACGGCCAGCTCGCCGCCGCCGCGGGGAGCGTGATCCGCATGTTCCCCGAGATCCGGCAGATCTCCTACGAGAAGGATCCGCTGCTGAACCGCGCGTTCCGCATCCTCGCCGTGGCCGCGACGCGGGCCGACGGCGCGCTGCGCGTGAGCGCGGAGGTGCCGCGGGAATTGCTCGGAGCGTGGGGCGGGACGTCGGCCGAGGACCGCAAGGCGAACGTCGACTGGTCGATCCGCGCGCTGCGCCGGCTTAACGAGCAGCGCAAGAACGATCCGGGGCTCCAGACCGACCTCGGCGAGGCGCTCGCCAGGGCGCCCGAGCACCGCGGCGAGGCGCTCAAGCTGCTCGGCGATCTCGCGGAGAAGGACCTGATCGCGAGCCCCGAGGCGTACGCCGCGCTGGCGCGGCTGCGCGCGCTCTCCGGCGACGGCGCGGGCCACGACGCCGCGGCCAGCCGCTGCGAGGTGATGGCGAAGAACCCGGCCTTCTGCCGGACGAGCCGCGCGGGCGGCCCGGAGAGCTGACGCGATGCGCGCCCGCGCGGTCTTCGACTCGCTCGCCTCGCTCGCCGCGCTGGTCGCGATCGCCGCGGGCGCCGCCGCGTGCACCGCCGAGGGCGCGCGAGGGCCCGAGCCCACGGCGACGGCGCCCGCGCCCGCGGAGGACGGCCCCGCGGCGGCGCCCGCGCCGGCCGCCGCGGCCGAGGCGCCCGCCGGCGATCCGGAGCACGGGCGGCGGCTCGTCGAGCAGTACCAGTGCAACCGCTGCCACGACGGCACCGGGCTCTCGGCGGCGCCGCGCGAGGCGCACTGCGTCCAGTGCCATCAGGACATCGCCGCGGGGCGCTTCCAGGCGCCGGCCGCGGCGATCCACCGGTGGAGCGAGAACCTGATCCAGCTGCGCGACGTCCCGTCGCTCGCGGCGATCGGCGACCGGCTCCGGCCCGGCTGGATCCGCGGGTTCCTGCTCGATCCGCGCGACCTCCGGCCGCGGCTGCACGCGACCATGCCGCGGCTCGCGCTCGCGCCCGAGCAGGCGAGCGACATCGCGGCGTACCTCGCCCAGGGCCGCCGCGAGCGGCCGCGCGCCTCGCTGGAGGGCGCGAGCGCGGCGCGGGGGCGCGCGCTCTACGAGGCCAAGGGGTGCGGCACCTGCCACGCGTTCACCGGGGTCGACGGGCTGACCGCGGTCGCGCCGCTGAAGCCGCTCGAGAAGGAGACGCGCGCCGCGCTCGCCCTGGCGCCGGACCTGCGGCACACGCGCGACCGGATCGAGCCCGGCGACCTCGTCGCGTGGCTGCTCGATCCGGCGGCGGTGAAGCCCGGCACGCCGATGCCCCAGGTGCCGATGTCGCCGGCCGAGGCGCGCGATCTCGCGGCGTTCGTCTCAACCGCGCCGCTCGCGCCGCGCGCCCCGGCGAGCGCGCCCGCGCGGCTGCCCGTGCTGACACGGCGGGTGACGTACGAGGAGGTGGATCGACGGGTGTTCCGCGTGACGTGCAGGCACTGCCACTCCGAGCCCGATTACACGCTCGGCGACGGCGGCCCCGGGAACACCGGGGGGTTCGGGTTCAGGCCGCGCGGGCTCAACCTCGCGACCTACGAGGGCATCGCCGCGGGGTACCTCGACGACCAGGGGGAGCGGCGGAGCGTCTTCGCCGCCGGGCCGGACGGCCGCCCGCGCCTGCTCGCCGCGCTGCTCGCGCGCCAGGCCGAGGAGGCGGGGCACGCCGATCCGGCGGTGCGCGGCATGCCGCTCGGCCTGACCTCGCTCGGGCCGGAGGAGATCCAGCTCGTCGAGAGCTGGATCGCGCAGGGGCGGCCTCAGTAACGCGGCGGCGACGCGCGCCCGGCGCACGCATCCGCGCGCTGACGCGGCCCGCGCCCGCCCGCGGGATCCCCTCGCCTCCGTGGTAGGCTCCGCGCCGCCGCGCGCGGCGTGACGCAGCGCGCGTTCCACCACGGAGGCCGGCGTCATGACAGGACTGCTTCTGGAAGAGGATTTCTCCGGACCGAGCGTCGATCCGCGGCTCGAGTGGCGCAACCCGCCGGCGCGCTGGGCGGCGGATCCGGCGCGCCGCGCGCTCGTGGTCGAGCCCGGGGCCAAGACCGATTACTGGCAACGGACACACTACGGCTTCCGGAACGACAACGGGCCATTCCTCTTCACCCGCGCGGCCGGGGACTTCGTGATGACCACCCGCGTGCGGTTCCGGCCCGCGCACCAGTACGACCAGGCAGGGCTCATGGTGCGGCTCTCGGCGTCGTGCTGGCTGAAGACGTCGGTCGAGTTCGAGCCGGAAGGCCCGAGCCGGCTCGGCACGGTGGTGACGAACGCGGGCTACAGCGACTGGTCGACCCAGCCGTTCCCCCGGGATCGCCGCGAGCTCTGGCTGCGGATCCGGCGGGAGAGCTCGGATTACCTCGTCGAGGGCTCGGATGATGGCCAGTCGTGGACGCAGCTCCGCATGGCCCACCTGCACGAGGACGACGGCGCGCGCGAGGTGGAGTGCGGCCTTTACGCGTGCAGCCCGATCGACGAAGGGTTCGTGGCGGAGTTCGAGCTCCTCCGGATCGCGCCGGGGCGCGCGGCGTAAACCTGCGCAAAGGTGCGCCGCATCTCCCCCTGGAATCAGCGCCAGATCGCGAGACATCTCACCCGTTCGCCGGCCACGTGTTGCCCGTGGCCCCGGTCCGCAGATAGGTTGCCCGGGGGCTCCACGCCACGAGGCAGCAGAGGGACTGGAACACGATGGGTCAGGGTGGTCAGGACAGCGGCGTCGTGGTGCCGGAGCAGTGGGGCGAGGTGCCCGAGGCCCCGGGGCAGCGCCTCAGCGTGCTGCCACGCTCGCGATCCTCGGTCCCTGCGGCGGCGAGCGCGGAGCCCCTCGGGGCGCCTCGGCCCCTCACCGTCGGCGTCATCACCCCGTTCCTCGACGGGTCGTTCTGGAACCCTGTCCTGAAAGGCATTCACCAGTCGGCGCAGGAGCGCGGGTATCGCACCCTGGTGCTGCGCGGCACGCCCGCCGAGCTCCGGGCGCCCTCGCTCGCCAGCCAGCAGGTGGACGGGTGGATCGTCCTCATCGAGGTGCACGGCATCGAGGCGCTCGCGCGCGCGCGGGTGCCGCTCGTCACGGTCGGCACCTCCGTCCCGGAGGCGGGTTGCCCGTCCGTGATCCCGGACAACCGCGGCGGCATGCGCAGCGCGGTGCTCCATCTGGTCGAGCATGGGCACCGGCGCATCGCGTTCGTCGGCTGGTTCGACGCCTACGACGTGCGCCAGCGCTTCGCGGCGTACCAGGAGGCGCTCGCCGAGGCGGGCATCCCCTTCGATCCCGATCTCGTGATCCAGAGCGACAACAACTGGTACACCGGCGGCCAGAACGCCGCGCCGGCGCTGATCGCGCGGCGGCACACGTGCACCGCGGCGGTCTTCGGCACCGACAAGAACGCGATCGGCATGCTGCCTTTGCTGAAGGCCGCGGGCGTGCGCATCCCGCAGGATCTCGCGATCGTCGGCTTCGACGACATCGTGGAGGCGCAGGGCTCGGACCCGCCGCTGACCACGGTGCGCCAGCGGTTCGAGATGATGGGGAGCGCGGCCTGCGACGTCATCGCGGCGATGCTCGCCGGCGAGGCCGTCCCGCCCGAGAGCGTGCACACCGCGAACCTGCTTGTCCAGCGGAGCTCGTGCGGGTGCAGCGTGGTCCAGAGCTTCCTCCAGCGGGAGGAGGCCGCGCGGGAGGGCGACGGAGGCGACGCCGAGGACGCCCTCGCCCGGCAGCTCGTCGAGCTGCTCCTCCTGCCCCGCTCGCTCCCGCCCGGCACGCCGCCGGCGGAGGTGTGGCCAGGGGTCGCGGTGGTGATCGACGGGTACCGCGCGGCGCTCCGGGGCGCCGAGCCGCCGCCGGCGGTCGAGCTCGAGCGCGCCTTCCGTGACGCGGTCGGCATCACCCCCGACGTGGGGACGTTGCTCGCGATCGTCCGCGTGCTCGCCAGGTCCCCCGAGCGGCGCCGCGCGCCCCCCGACGCGGCCGCCGGTGGGCGGCTCGAGGAGTTCCTGGAGCTGTCGCGCATCGCGATCGCGCGGGCCCGGCTCGACGCCGAGACACACCACGTCCACCAGCTCGGGGTCCTCGCGAGGACCAATTACGACGTGAGCTTCGCGCTGCTCGGCGGCACCCAGGAGGAGGCGCGCTCGCTCGGGTGGCTCGCGACGACCACGGCGACCTGGAGCTGCCTCGGGCTGTGGGAGGACCCGGAGACCCGCGCGCGCCTCGTCGTCGCCGGCGCCTACAGCCGCGACGGCAGCCCGACCCCCCCGATCGGCAGCCGCTGTCCGCAGGAGGCCTTCCCGCCCCGGGAGCTCTTGCCGCCCGCGGCCACGCGCGGCGAGCTCATGGTGTTCCTCCTGCCGATACGCTCCGCCCAGCGCGACTGGGGCGTCCTTGCGCTCGTCGGCCCGACCCTCGTCGCCATGGCCGGCGACGAGGCCACGTTCGCGATCTGGGGGACGCTCCTCGGCGCGGCCCTCGAGCGCGACGCGCTGCTCCAGTCGCTGTCGGAGCAGCACGCGAGCCTCGATCGAGCCTACCAGGTCGAGCGCAGGCTCTCCGAGACCGTGCGCGAGCTGGGCTGCCCGGTCATCCCGTTGCTGCCCGGCGTGCTGCTCGTGCCGATGATCGGGTGGATCGACGGCCGCCGCGCCCAGCAGGTGCTCGAGTACGTGACCGCGGGGGTGACCCGGCACGCGGCGCGCGTCGTGCTGCTCGACGTCACGGGCGTCCCGTCCGTGGACGCCCAGGTCGCTGACTCGCTGGGCCGGACCAGCCGCGCCGCCGCGCTGCTCGGCGCGCGGGTGTGCCTGGTCGGCGTGCGCCCCGAGATCGCGAGGAGCCTGGTCGGCGTCGACCTCGGCGAGCTGTCCACCTACGCGTCGCTCTCGGCCGCCATCCAGGAGCTCGCGCCCGCGGGCGCCCGCGCGCGGCGCGACGCGCGGTAAAGCCGCTTTACAAACACGGCGTCTCCGCGATCGTCAGTGCGGCTGGCGGAGCCGCCGCGAGGAGAGGAGCTCCATCCCGCCCGCGCGATCGGCGATGCGCTGCAGCGCGGCGAGCAGCGCGCCCGCCTGCTCCTCCCCGAGCAGCGTCCGCAGCCGCCGGTTCACCGCCGCGCGCGCCGCGCGCCCCGCCTCCACCGCGGCCCACCCGCGCTCGGTCAGCTCGACCAGCCGGTTGCGCTGGTCGTCCTCCGCGACGCGCCGGCGCACGTACCCGAGCTCCTCGAGCTCTGTCACCGCCTTGGAGGCGCCCTGCGCCGTGATCCCGAGCCGCGCGGCGAGCTCTCTCACCTTCACCGGGCCCGGGATCAGGTGCTGGAACACATATCCATGGCTCGGCCGGAGATCGCCGTACCCGGCCTTCCCCATGCGGCGCAGCACGTCCTCGCTGCTCGCCGAGGCGATGGCGGTGAACAGCAGCACGAGATCCTCCTCGAGGCGCGCGGGCTTCACGGCGCGAGCCTGTACTGCGCAACCAAGGTTGTGCAAATGGAGTTGACACGCCGGGCGGGCGCCCGTACTCATCAACCAAGGTTGCTCAACAGATGTTGCGCGATGGCGCGAGGGCGCGAGGGCTCCGCCGGCGCCGGCGCCGGCGCCGGCGCCCGCGCGCGCCGTCGAGGACCAGCCCGCCGGCGCAGAGGAAGGACGGGTGATGAACATCGCAATCCAGGGCGTCTGTGATCCTGCGTTCGCGCCGGTGCGCGACGCGTTCGCCGCGAATTTCGAGCGGTTCCCCGAGCTCGGGGCCGCCGTGTCCGCCGTCGCGCGCGGCCGCGTGGTCGTCGATCTCTGGGCCGGCTTCCGCGACGCGGCGCGGACGGCGCCGTGGGGCCGCGACACCCTCGTGAACGTCTACTCGGTGACGAAGGGTGCCGTCGCGCTGTGCGCCCACGCGCTCATCGAGCGGGGCGCGCTCGACCCCGACGCGCCGGTCGCCGCCGCTTGGCCCGAGTTCGCCGCGGCCGGCAAGGAGCGCGTGCGCGTGGGCCAGCTGCTCGACCACAGCGCCGGTCTGCCGGCGATCCGGGCGGAGCTCGGGCCCGGCGCGCTCTTCGACTGGCAGGCCATGACGGGCGCGCTCGCCGCGGAGGCGCCCTTCTGGGAGCCGGGCGCACGCCACGGCTACCACGCCATCACGTTCGGCTTCCTGGTCGGCGAGCTCATCCGCCGCGCGAGCGGCCGGAGCGTGGGCGCCTTCCTCCGGGAGGCCGTCGCGGCGCCGCTCGGCCTGGATTTCCACATCGGCATCGGGGAAGAGCACGACGCGCAGGTCGCCGAGGTGCAGCCCACGATCGTGAGCCCCGACGGCCTCGGCGGCGCCTTCGGCGCGAGCTTCCGCGACCCGACGTCGCTCACGTCGCTCGCCTTCACCAGGCCCCGGGACCTCGCGTCGCCCGACCTCGTGAACACCGTCCGCTTCCGGCGCGCGGAGATCCCCGCCGTGAACGGCCACGCGAACGCGCGCGCCCTCGCGCGGATGTACGGCGCGCTCGCGTCCGGCGGGGCGCTCGACGGCGAGCGCGTGCTCTCGCCCGAGGCGGTCGAGCGGGCGCTCACCGAGCGGTCGCGCGGCCTCGACGCCGTCCTGCTCGCCGAGAGCCGCTTCTCGCTCGGCTTCATGCTCCCGAGCGCCCTGCGCCCCTTCGGGCGGGGCGCGCGGACCTTCGGCCACCCCGGCGCGGGCGGCGCGCTCGGCTTCGCCGATCCCGACGCGGGGCTCGGCTTCGGCTACACGCCGAACCAGCCCATCGCGAGCGGCGCCGGCGGCGATCCGCGGTGGGTGCCGCTGCTCGACGCCGTGTACGCCTGCCTCTGACGCTCGCCGCCGCGCCGCGCCCCCGCGTCAGCCGCCGCGGCGCCCCCGCGTCAGCCGCCGCGGCGCCCCCGCGGCACCCCCGCGTCAGCCGCCGCCCCCGTCGGGCTCGCCGCAGGGGTCGTCCGACGAGCGGCACCGGATCACCATCCAGATCTCGTTGCCCTTCTCGTTGTGGCGCACCTCGTCCATGAAGGTGCGGATCAACATCAGGCCGCGGCCGCTCGGCTTGTCCAGGTTGGCGAGGTCGGTCGGGTCCGGCAGATCCCGGGGATCGAAGCCGGGCCCCTCGTCGCGCACCATGTAGGTCGCCTCGGTCCGCGTCTCCCGCGCCACGACGTACACGCGGCGGTCCCGGTACGGGCCCTCGTACCGGCGCCGCTCGACGAGCGCCGAGAAGGCCTTCGGGTTCTCGTCGAGCAGCGTCGAGCTGACCTCGAGGTTGCCGTGCACGATCGCGTTCACCAGCGCCTCGCGCAGCGCCACCGCCACCTGGATCCGGCCCGTCTCGTCGCACAGCCGCATCCGGCCCAGGCTCTGCTCGATGTGGCCCACCAGCGCAGGCACCTTCGCCACGTCGTTGTCGAGCTCGAAGTGCGACTCCGTCGCCGTCAGGCACGAGAGCAGCTGCTGCTCCCGCCGGTCGAGCCGCGCCACCGCGAGGACGTTCTCGACCGTGCTCACGAGCTCCGTCCCGAGGTTGCGCTTCGCGACGTAGCTCGCGGCGCCTCGCCGGAGCGCCTGCACCGCGATCTCCTCGCTCCCGTGCGCCGTCATCAGGATCACCGGCAGGTACGGGTGCTCCCGGCGGATCGCCTCGACCAGCTCCAGGCCGTCCATCTCCGCCATCTGGAGATCCGTCAGCACGATGTCCGGCGCCGACCGCGCGATCGACCGGAGCGCCTCGACACCGTTCTTGGCGTACGAGGGCTCCATGCCGCGATTCTTGAGCAGGCCCCCGCAGAGGATCCGGTCCATCGGCGAGTCGTCGACCACGAGCACCCTCACCATCACGTCACCTCGCTATTTCCCTCGCGCCGATCGAGCTCGAACGGCGCCGCGGGCTCCACCGACGTCCCCTCGCGCACGAACGCGACGAGCTCGGGGATCAGCCGGTCGATCTGCGCGCGCAGCGCGAACTGCGCCTCGGCCAGGCTGCCGAGCTGGTTCGCGCGCGCCATCTTCTCCAGCGTGAAGGCGGCGTCGAACGCGCTCCGCGCGCCGAAGCTGTCGACCCCGCCCTTCAGGCTGTGCGCGGCCCGCTGGAGCTTGCGCGCGTCCCCGGCGGTCACCGCCTCGTCGATCTCGGCCATCCAGCGGGGGCACTCTTCCAGGAACACCTCGGCGAGCTCGCGCAGGAGGTCGGCGTCGCCCCCCGTCCGCTCCAGCGCCCGGGTGCGATCGAACATCGGCCGGGCCGCCATGGAGGACGGCGAGCCGGTCATCCGCTCGTCGGACCGGGTGCTCGGCGGCCCGTTCTCGAACGCCGACGAGGGCACCGGCGTGAGCGACGTGGACGAGCCCGGCGCGCCGAGCGACAGGCGCGCCGGGTCCTCGATCTCCAGCGAGGAGGGCCCGGCGGCGAGCCGGTCGATCATGTCGTAGAGCTCGTCGACCTGCACCGGCTTCGAGACGTAGCCGTCGAAGCCGGCCCGGAGGCAGCGCTCGCGGTCGCCCTTCATCGCGTACGCGGTCACGACGATGAGCGGCATGTGCCCGCCCTCGCGCCGCTCGCGGGCGCGCACGGCCCGCGCGGCCTGGAGGCCGTCCATCTCCGGCATCTCGACGTCGAGCAGGGCCACGTCGTACTGGCCGGTCGCGATCTTCTCGACGGCGAGCCGGCCGTTCTCGACGATGTGCACGTGGTGGCCCTGCTGCTCCAGCCAGCGGCGCATCAGCTTCTGGTTGATCGCGTTGTCCTCCGCGACGAGCACGCGCAGGCCGCGGGCGCGCGGCCCGGGCACGGCGCGGCGCGCCTCGGCCGACCGGAGCGCGCTCCGCGTCGGGATGCCGAAGGCGTGGAGCACGGCGTCCTGGAGGTGCGACGGCTTCACGGGCTTCGTGACCATCGCGAGGACGCCGAGGTCGCGGCAGCGCGCGGCGTCGGCCTGCGCGGACGTCGAGCTGAGCATCATGATGGTGCGCCCCTTCAGGATCTCGCGCCGGCGGCAGTGCTCGACCACCGCGAAGCCGTCGACCTTGGGCATCCGGGCGTCGACGAGGACGAGGCCGAACGAGCTGCTCGCCGCGCCCGCGGCGTTGCCCCCCGGCTTGCCCCAGGGCAGCGCCCACATCCCCGAGTCCTCCGAGAGCGCCGCGACCGCCGCCGCGCCCGAGTCGACGAGGACCGGCTTCATCCCCCAGCCCTCGACGATCTCGCCGAGGATGCGCCGCGCGGTCGCGTTGTCGTCCGCGATGAGGACCCGCGTGCCGAGCAGCTCGTCCGGGAGGTCGGGCCGGCGCGACCGGGCGGCGCCGTCGAGGGCCCGGAGCTGGAGCGTGAAGTGGAAGGTGCTGCCCTTGCCGAGCTCGCTCTCGATCCAGATCTTGCCCCCCATCATCTCGACGAGCCGGGCGCAGATCGTCAGCCCGAGCCCCGTGCCGCCGTACTTGCGGGTCGTCGAGCCGTCCGCCTGCGCGAACGCGTCGAAGACGAGCCGCTGCTTCTCGGGGGCGATCCCGATGCCCGTGTCGATGACGCGCACGTGGAGCACCACGACGTCGCCGAGCGCCTCGCCCGAGTAGAGGCCGGGCGAGCTCACGCCCTCCGCGCCGCCCTCCTCCTCGGGCGTGAAGGGCACGCGCGAGTCGATCGAGGCGCGGACGAGGACCTCGCCGGCGTCGGTGAACTTCACCGCGTTACTGACGAGGTTCACGATCACCTGGCGCAGGCGCAGCGGATCGCCGACGAGCGCCTCCGGCACCTCGGGGCCGACCTGGAAGGCGAGCTCGAGCCGCTTCTCGTGGGCCCGGAGCGCGAGCGTCTTCACGGCGTCGCCGATGATCTCGTTCGGGTCGAAGGCGACGGGCTCGATCTCGAGCTTGCCCGCCTCGATCTTCGAGAAGTCGAGGACGTCGTTGATGATGGCGAGCAGCGCGTCGGCCGAGATCTTGACCATCTCGAGGTACTCGCGCTGCTCCGGGGTGAGCTCGGTCTGGAGCGCGAGCGACGTCATGCCGATGATGCCGTTCATCGGCGTGCGGATCTCGTGGCTCACGCTGGCGAGGAACTCGCTCTTCGCGCGGCTCGCCGCCTCGGCGGCCTCCTTGGCCTGCTGGAGCTCGGCCTCGACCGCCTGGCGCTGCATGAGCAGGGCGCGCAGGCTCGCGGAGTGCTCGCGCTCGTTCTCGAGCGAGGCCTCGCCCATGGCGTCGGCGCGCCGCTTCGCGATGCTCGCCATCACCGCCATGGCGGGCGTGGTGACCGCGAAGACGATGACCCGGAGCAGGTTGTCGGCGCTGTACGAGAACGGCATCCCGTCCTCGGAGAAGTAGATCGCGAAGTAGATGCAGGAGATGAGGGCGGTGATGATGCCGCCCCACAGGCCTCCGCTGAACGCCGCGAAGACGATGATCATCGAGAGGATCGCCGGCGGGTTCGGGATGCTCCAGTCGAGCGCGGCCTCGAGCGTGGCGACCGCGCCGATGACGAGCAGCGCGAGCACGGGGCCGAGCAGCGGGAGCCAGAGCTTCTCGGCGGACGCCCGGCTGAGGCGCCGCCCCGGCGCGGACTGGCCCGGCAGCAGGGTGCCGCGGAGGTCGCCGTCGCCGGTCAGCGACAGCCGCGTATCGCCGCTGCCCGTCAGCGACAGCCGCGGCTCGCCGCCGCCCGTCAGCGACAGCCGCGGCTCGCCGCCGCCCGTCAGCGACAGCCGCGGCTCGCCGCCCGTCAGCGACAGCCGCGGCTCGCCGCCGCCCGTCAGCGACAGCCGCGGCTCGCCCGCCGCGGGCCGGGCGTCTCCGGTCCGCGGGCGTCGGGGATCCGCGCTGGTGGCCCCCGCCGCGGCGGCGGGCGGGGGCTCCTCGGCCTTCGCCTTCGGCATGGCGTCCATGAGATAGCGGGGTCGCGATCGGGCGTCCATGGCCGCGAGACCCGAGTTGTGATGGGCGCCGCGGACACCAGGCCGGCGGCGGGGCTCCGGGCGGGCCGGCGCCGACGTCCGCGGCGCCCGCCGCCTCACGCCTCCCGGAGGCTCGTCCCGGAGTCCGCGTCGAACAGGTGCACGTTGCGGAGCGCGATCCTCACGGTGTCCCCCTTGGCGACGCGCGCCGCGGGGTCGAGGCGCGCCACGAACGGCGCCCCCGCGACGGTGCCGTGGGCGTACGACTCGGCCCCGAGCGCCTCGACGATCGACACCTGGAAGGGCGCGCCCTCCTGCCCGGAGGCGAGCTCCACCTCGTGCGGGCGCACGCCGACCGTCACCCGCCGCCCGGGCGCGAGCGCCCCCGGGAAGGCGGCCTGATCGAGCTCGACCGCGAGATCTCCCTGGACAGCGGCCCACCGCCCGCCCCGGCTCTCCAGGCGCGCCTCGAAGAAGTTCATGGCCGGGCTGCCGAGGAAGCTCGCCACGAACTGGGTCCGCGGCCGGGCGAACACCTCGAGCGGCGGCCCGGACTGCTCGACGACACCCTTGTTGAGGATGAAGATCACGTCCGCGAGCGTCATCGCCTCGACCTGATCGTGGGTGACGTAGACGCTGGTCGCGCCGAGCCGGTCGTGCAGCTTCCGGATGTCGACCCGCACCTGGGCGCGCAGGGCCGCGTCGAGGTTCGAGAGCGGCTCGTCGAAGAGGAAGAGCTGCGCCCGCCGCACGATGGCCCGGCCCATGGCGACGCGCTGCCGCTGGCCGCCGGACAGCGCCCGGGGGTACCGGTCGAGGAGCGGGCCGAGCCCGAGCATCTCCGACGCCTCCGCCACGCGCGACGCGATCTCTTCGGGCGGCGTCTTGCGCAGCTTCAGGCCGAACGCGAGGTTCTCGCGCACCGTGAGGTGCGGATACAGGGCGTAGGACTGGAACACCATCGCGATATCGCGATCGCGCGGCGACAGCCGCGTGACGTCGCGCCCCCCGAGCGCGATCGTGCCCTCGTCGGCCTCCTCGAGGCCCGCGAGCAGCCTGAGCAGCGTCGATTTGCCGCAGCCGCTCGGCCCGACGAGGACCGCGAACGAGCCGTCGGGCACGTCGACGGAGACCCCCCGCAGCACGTGGGTCTGGCCGAATCGCTTATTGAGCTCGCGCACGTTGACAGAGGCCATGTTGGAAACTCTCGTGTAGGATAAGTGCCTGTCGCTGTCGCCGGGAGCGACGCCTGGTGAGCCGCTCCGGTCAGCGCTTCCGACGCGTCGGGAAGATCCGTATTGAAGCCGGGGATGTGCCGAGCGGCGGAGCGCAAGCGCAAGCCCAAGCTAGCAGCGACGTGGTCGAAGGCGCGATCGCGCGGCCGCTCCTCCACGTTCATTGCCCCTCGCACGGCGCGAACGCTACACCAGCGGCCGCGGCCAGGTCCACGATTTCTGAATGCGCAAGCGGGTCTTCGAGGTGCGTCGCAATCGACGCACGCGCGCCGGCGCGCCGCATCGCCGCGCGCAGCGCCCATCACACATCGCGCCGCCGCATCGCCGCGCCCGCCGGCTCAGGCGTCAAGCCTGCACCCAAGGTCAGTGAGCTGAGGCCCATCCTGTCACCCTGCCACCACGCGCACCAACTCGCGACGATCCGACGCCGCGCGCGCGGCACCGCTCATGTTCCACCACGGACGCTAATGCCGCGGGATCCGCGACGTTGACGGTCTCCCCGCAGCATGGCACCGTCCTATTCGTGACGTTCTCGGCGCCTCCCGACCTCGATCAGGCGAAGGCCAGCGCCGGAGATCACAGGCGCCGCTTCCAGGCGGGCGGGACCATCGGCGACGGCGCCATCTATATCGAGCGTCCCGCGGACAGGGAGCTCTTCGATGCGCTGCGGCGCGGGGAGCTCTGCTATGTGCTGTCGACCCGGCAGATCGGCAAATCCAGCCTGCGACTCCGGGTCTCGCGGCAGCTCCGCGCCGAGCAGCTCGAGTGCGCGAGCGTGGATCTCGGCGCCCTCGGCGCCGACACCGCCACGCCGGTGAGCTTTTACCTCGGGATCGCCTCCGAGATCGCCGAGCAGCTCGGGCTCGAGCCGCCGGACGATTTCTGGGACGAGCACTGGCACCTCGGGCCGGTGCACTGCTGGCTCCGCTGGCTCGAGGACGTCGTGCTCGTGGACATCTCCGCCGCGATCGTCCTTTTTCTCGACGAGATCGACGCGACGTTGTCTCTGCCGTTCCCGCGGGACGACTTCTTCACGGCGATCCGGGCCTTCGTGAACCGGCGGGCGGAGCGGCCGGCGAACGCGCGGCTGACGTTCTGCCTGCTCGGGGCGGCGGCGCCGTGGGAGCTCGCGGCCGATCCGGCGCGCGCGCCGTTCAACATCGGCCGCTCGATCCGGCTCGACGACTTCACCTGCGCGGAGGTGAGGGGGTTCCGCGCCGGGCTCGACGGGCTCGTGGCCGACCCCGACGCGCTGCTCGACGCGATCTTCGCGTGGACGTCGGGGCACCCCCACATGACCCAGCGGCTCTGCGCGGACCTCACCGGAGAGCTCCAGGGGCTCGGCGTCGACGACGCCGTGGCGCGGCGCTTCCTCGACCAGGGCCGGACCGAGGACCCGAACCTCCGCTACGCGGAGCGGTGCCTGGACGCGCACGGCTCCCCCTACAGCTCCCGCGACGGCTCCCGCCGCAGCTCCTCCCACGGCCCCCACCGCCGGCCGACACACGCGGCGAAGCTCCTCGGGCTGTACAAGCGGCTGCTCGACGGCGAGCGGATCGCCGCCGACAGCGGGGACCCGGTCCAGCTCGCGCTGCGGCTGACGGGCCTCTCCGCCGAGCGGCCGCGGTCCGGGGGCCCGCCCTGCCTCGCCGTGCGCAACCGCATCTTCGGCCACGTCTTCGACCGCGCGTGGGTCCGGTCGCGCGAGGCGGAGCGCGCGATCACCGAGCCGCTCGTGCGCTGGATCGCGGGCGGGCGAGAGGACGATTTCCTCGTGGGCGGCGCGGCGCTGGCCGAGCTCACGTCATGGGCAGACGGGCGGGGGGACATCTCCACGGAGGAGCGGGCGTTCCTGTCCGCCTGCGTGGCCGCGGAGCGCCAGAAGCGGTCGATGAGGCGGCTCCTCAGCGTGCTCGCGGTCGCCGTCACGCTGCTCGGCGCGCTGACCCTCGTGCTCCTCTGGCAGATGGGCAAGGAGGAGCAGGCGCGGATCCGGGCGCAGCAGGAGGCGCGCGAGAAGGACGCCCGGCGGCTCGCGGCCCAGGCCGCCAAGGAGCTGGCCGAGGGCGGGCTGCAGCGCGCGCGCCTGCTCGCCGTGGAGGCCGGCCTCGCCGCCCGGGCGAGCGGCAGGCCGGCGGGGCCGGCGGTGGTGCAGGCGCTCGGCGATGCCGTCTGGGGGCCGGCCGTCGCCCAGGAGGTGCTCGTCGGCCCCGGCGGCGCGGTGCTCGACGCCGCCTTCAGCCCCGACGGCCGCTCCGTGGCCACCGTCTCCGCGGACGGCACCGCGCAGCTCTTCCACCCCGGCGGGCGCGAGGCGCCGCTCGTGCTGCGCGGCCACGGCCTCGGGGTGGTCGCGGTCACCTTCAACCGCGACGGCAGCCGGCTGGCGACCGCCTCGATGGACGGCACCGTGCGCCTGTGGCACGCCGACGGCCACGAGGACCGCGCGCTCGCCGCGCGCGGCGGGGCGCCGGCCAGCGTGGCGTTCAGCCCGGACGGCAGCCGCGTGGTCGCGGGCATGTCCGACGGGACGATCCACGTGTGGCGCGTCGACATCGTCGACGAGCCGCCGCTCGTCGTCCGGCTCGGCGAGCGGGTCATCCGGCGCGCGGTCTTCAACCACGACGGCAGCCGGATCCTCGCCACGGCCCTGAGCGGGACGGTCTACGTCGTCCGCGCCGACGGCCAGGGCGCCCCCACGCCGCTCGACGGGCTGGGCGAGGGGATCGAGGCCGCGGACTACGCCCCCCGCGACGACCGCATCGTGCTCGCGGCGGGCGACGGGACCGCGCGCATCCTCACCGCCGGCGCCGGTCCGCGCGAGCCGATCGTCCTGCGCGGGCACACGGGCCCCGTGCGCAGCGCGGCGTTCAGCGCCGACGGCGCCGAGGTGGTCACGGCCTCCGCGGACAACACCGCCATCATTTTCCGCGCCGATGGTAAGGGGATGCCGACCGTGCTCCGCGGCCACGAGGGCGCCGTGACCAGCGCCGCGTTCAGCCGCGACGGCAAGAGCGTCGTCACCGCGTCGGAGGACGGCACGGCGCGGGTGTGGCGCCTCGACGCGCCGGGCGAGCCGCTGCTCCTCCACGGCCACGCCGGGCCCCTGACCAGCGTCGTCGTCAGCCCGGACGGGGCACGGATCGCCACGACCGGGACCGACAAGACGGCCTGTGTCCACCGCGCCGACGGCTCGGGCGCGCCGCTGGTGCTCAAGGGGCACGAGGACCACGTGCTCAGCGCCGATTTCAGTCCGGACGGCGCCCGCCTGGTCACCGGCTCGGCGGACAGGACGGCGCGTGTGTGGCGGGTCGACGGCAAGGGACAGCCGATCGTGCTCGGCACCCATGACGACCGGGTGGTGGGCGTCGCTTTCAGCCCGGACGGCACCCGGATCGTCACCACCTCGTGGAACGGCATCCTGCGGGTCTTCGAGGACGGCAACACGGGCGACCCGATCCTGCTGCGGGACGAGCGCGCCGGGCTGCTCCGGGCTGCGTTCAGCCCCGACGGCAAGCACATCGTGGCGACCTCGGGGCCCAACGTGAAGGTGTGGCCCGCAGACGGCCGCGGCGCCCCTCGGGTCATCCCCTCGGGTTACGGCGACCGAGCGATCGCCGCCCTGGCGGTGAGCCCGGACGGGAACCACATCGCGATCGCGGCGCTCGACGACAACGTGCGGCTGCTCCGGACCGACGGCGAGGGCCAGCCGTTCGTCCTGAGCGGCCTCGGCACGACGGTCCGGACCGTCGCGTTCAGCAGCGACAGCGCCCGCGTGGTGGCGGTGTCGAGCGACGGCAGCGCGCGGGTGCTCCCCATCGACGGGCAGGGCGAGCCGCTCACCCTCCGCGCCCCCGGCGTCATGCTGACCGACGCCGTGTTCAGCCCCGACGCCACCCGCGTCGTGACCGCGACGAACGACGGCGCGGCGCGCGTCTTCTCGATCGCGGCCGACCCGCTGATGGCGCGCGCGTGCGCCTATGCCGGGCGCAACTTCACCCGCGAGGAGTGGGCGCAGCTCATGCCCGACGTCGGTTACCGCACCACCTGCCATGAATGGCAGGACGCCCCGGAGCTGGACGCCGGCGCCGCGCCCCGCCGCGACGTGCGCTGAGGCGCCGGGCTCCGCCGCGACGTGCGCTGAGGCGCCGGGCGCAGGTGCGACGCGCGACGCACGACGCGCGAACGCCGCGATCGTCGGTGGCCGCGATCGTCGGTGACTGTCCGTTATCGGCCGAGCGGGTCCGAGATCGTGAGTTGCCGGCCCCTCGCGGCCACCCCGCGGCGCGCCTCTCCTACCTTTATTCGGTGTGGGCGGACGAGCTTGTCATGGTTCGCGCCGGCGCGGGAACCATGTATGCTGGCTTGGCTTACTCACGATCTGCCCCGCACGATGCGGGCCTGATCCGACGCCCGGTCTATGGCCCCGCTCGACCAGCACGCCGAGGAGCAGAACCTCGTAGACACCGCCGCGGCGCGGATCGGGACGCCCCTGAACGCCACCTGGCGGCTCGACGATCTGCTCGGCGTCGGCGGGATGGGCGCGGTGTTCGCGGCGACCCACAAGAAGGGCTCGCGCGCCGCGATCAAGGTCCTCCACATCGAGTTCGCCCGCAACGCCGAGATGCGCGATCGCTTCCTGCGCGAGGGCAAGATCGCGAACCGGGTCGACCACCCCGCGCGGGTCGCGGTCGTCGAGGACGACCTCAGCGACCGCGGCGAGCCGTTCCTCGTGATGGAGCTGCTCGCCGGCACCACGCTCCAGCGGCTCGCGAGCGGCGCGGGCGGCACCCTGCCGCTCGAGCAGGTGCTGCCAGTCTTCGACGTCGTGCTCGACCTGCTCGAGAAGTGCCACTCCATCGGCATCGTCCACCGCGACATCAAGCCGGCGAACATCTTCGTCACGAGCGCCGGGAACGTGAAGGTCCTCGACTTCGGCATCGCCCGGATGCGCGATCCGGAGCGGCAGGCGACGCGGGCCGGGCTCACGTTCGGCACCCCCGCGTTCATGTCGCCCGAGCAGGCCATGGGGGTGTCCGGGATCGACGGCCGCTCCGACCTCTGGTCGGTCGGGGCGAGCCTGTTCACGCTGCTGTCGGGCAAGCGCCTGAACCGCGGGCGGAGCGAGTCCGAGTCGTACTTCCTCGCGGCGACGCAGGCCGCGCCGTCGATCGCGACCGAGGTGCCCGACCTGCCGGTCGAGATCGTGGCGTTCGTCGACAAGGCGCTCGCGTTCGAGCGCGGCAGCCGCTTCCAGAGCGCCGGCGCGATGCGCGCCGAGCTCCGCCGGCTGCTCGCGGCGCACGCCGCCGGCCAGCTGACGCCCTCGCGCGAGAAGAAGGCGCCGCGCGTGCTCGTCCGCGGCAACGACGCGATCGACGAGGAGCTCGAGCCGCCGTCGGCCGCCGCGGCCGAGCAGACCTGCCAGCGGCTCGTCGGCGTCTGGAAGCAGCTCGCGCTCGCGCTCGGCAACATCCGCCAGTACGGGTGGAGCCACCCGCACGTGAACAAGGGCATCCACTTCGCGTTCGACGAGATCACGCGCACGCTCTCGCAGAACCCCCTCGGCGTCCGCTGGGAGGTCACGCCGAGCGCGTTCACCTCCTTCGGCCAGCCGATCTGGCAGCCCGACCGGCCGCCGTTCGACCGCATCCCCTACCAGCTCTTCGCCGACGGCATCCGGAAGATCCAGATCAAGGCGGGCATCACCGAGGCCGAGCTCCGCGATTTCGCCGCCATCCTGCTCCGCGACCAGAGCTTCGGCGTCGGCGAGGACGACGACGCGGTGACGGCGCTCTGGGACCGCCGCTTCGAGCACATCGCGTACCTGGCGATCGACCAGTTCGCCGAGGGCGATCTCGAGCTCGCGGACTTCGAGGACCAGTGCCGCGAGATCGCGAGCGGGGCGCGCGCCCTCGCGCAGATCGAGAGCCTCTGGGACGAGAGCTCGCTCGCGGGCAGGGCGCTCCAGCGGAACGTCGAGGCCGCGCTCGCAGAGACGGGCGTGGCCGCCGCGGCGCTCGCGATCGACCCGCTGACCCGGAGCACGCTCGGCGCCCAGATCGCCCTGCCCGCGGAGCAGTGGGGCGAGCGGTACATGGATGTGTTCGTCGACGGCTACGTCGACGGCGTCCGGCACGGCGACCTCGATCGGCTGACCTCGTCGCTCACCTCGTGGACCGCCGACCAGATCGTGCTCCACAGCTACGAGCTCGCGTTCGAGATGCAGACGATGCTCCGGCGCGCGTTCTCCGCGCGGCTCGACGCGATCCACCGCGGGGCGTCGCGGGAGCTGCGCCAGAGCGGCGCCCTGCAGCAGCTCTCGCGGCGCGGGGTCGACCGGACGATCGCCCAGGCGATGTTCCCGGTCGAGGCGCTGAGGGCGATCCTCGAGGACCTCGCGAAGGCCCGCCCGGAGGAGCCGGCGGCCGCCGCCGGCCCGGCGCAGGGCGGTCCGGCGTGGAGCGCGGCGCAGGGCGACCCGACGCCGAGCGCCGGCCGCAGCCCGGCGCAGGGCGGCCCGGCGCGCCCCGTCACGCAGGGCAGCGCCGGCCGAGGCGCGGCGCTCGGCGTCGGGGGCCGGGACGCGGCGCACGGCGGCCGGGGCGCGGCGCACGGCGGCCGGGACGCGGCGCAGAGCGGCCGGGACGCGGCGCAAGGCGGCCCCCCGCGGAGCGTGGCGCCGCTCGACCCCGCGATCGTCGACGGGCTCGCCCAGGCGCTCGACGCCCTCGAGGACGGCTCGCTCTTCGCCGCCGCCTGCCAGTGCTACGGCGCGGTGCAGTCCGAGCGGCTGCGCGAGATCCTGCTCGTGTACATGCGGCGGTGGGCGCCCGGCCGGGAGGCGGAGCTCGGGAACCTGCTCGCGCGCGCGCCGGTCCCCCTCGCCGTGGCGATCGTGCAGCTGCTCGCGCAGCTCAAGACGCCCGCGGCGCTCTCGGCCCTGGAGGCCGGCTTCGCGAGCCCGCACGTCGAGGTGCGCATCAGCGCGCTCGCGGAGCTCCCGGACGCCGCGGCGCCCGACGGCGCGCCGGGCGCCGCGGCCGAGCGCGTGCGGGACGAGCTGCAGAAGCTGCTCGACGACCCGGCGCCCCCGGTGCGCCGCGAGGCCCTGCGCCTCATCGGCAAGCTCGGCGTGCTCGCCGCGGGCCCGACGCTCGTGCGGCGGATCCTCTCGACCGGGTTCCACGACCTCCCCGGGAGCGAGCGCCGGATGTGGCTCGAGACCGTCGCGCAGCTCAACCCCGCGCGGGCCGAGAAGCTCGCGATCGAGCTGCTCGAGAAGCGCCAGCTCATCCCGTCCGAGGCGATCGAGCAGACCCGCGAGCTCGCCGCGCTCTTCCTCTGCCAGGCGCGGAGCTACGAGGCGCTCCGCGCGGTGAAGGAGGCGACCAAGCCGCGCTGGTGGAACACCCCGCCGGTGCGCGACGCGGCCGCCCGCGCCGCGGTCGCGATCGCCGCGCGCCTCGTCGCGCCGACCCGGCCGAGCGATCGGCCGCCGTCGGCGTCGATGCCGTCGCCGCTGTCGGTGGACCCGAGCGGGCCGCCCTCGCGCGCGGCGCGCTCGTACTCGCCGCTCTCGGTGCGGCGCGTGAGCCCGAGCGCGCCGTTCGGGCTGCCGGAGCAGCTCGAGCCTTGGAGCACGCCGCGCCCGGGCCTCGTGGGCCCCGAGGCGGGCGACTCCGGGCGGCCCCCCTACCGGCCGCCCATGATGGCCTCGCCGCTGTCCGGCGCGCCCGGCGTTGCCGGCTCCGCGCCGCCCAACTCGGTGCCGTTCAGCCGGCGCTTCCCGCCGCCCTCCGCGGCGTCGTCGTCCAGCCCGACCGCCGCGCCGCCGCCGATGCCGCCGTCGCCGCCGTCGCCGCCGTCGCCGCCGTCGCCGCCGTCGATCGCGCGCCCCGGCGGGCCGCCGATGTCCCCTGCCCCGCCGTCGGGCGCCGGCGCCTCGCCCTACAGCGCCCGCCAGGGCCCCGGCTCGATCCCGATGAACCCGTCGGCGCGCCCGGTGCCGCAGATCCCGGTGCCGCAGATCCCGGTGATCGAGCCTCCGCCCAGCAGCGCGGCGCCGTCGACGAAGCCGGCGCCCCGGGGCGGGAGGAAGCCGTGAGCGAGGAGAAGGCGAACCTCTCCGAGAGCACCGGCGAGACCGCGATCTCGGGCGTGAAGGCCGACGGGCGCAGGCGCGCGGCGCTCGGCCTGGTCCAGATGATCTACCGGCTCGCGAAGGCGTGCCTCCTGCACAGCGACTCGAACCAGGCCGTGCTGTCGCTGGTGCCGTCCGCGATCGACGGCATCGCCCAGTTCTGCGAGCTCTCGGGGAGCGAGGCCGCGACGCTGGTGTTCGCGGGGAACACCCTGTTCATCAACGGCCAGATGCTCCGCGCCTCGCGCGAGACGTACGAGGTCGCCCTGGAGCTCGGTAGCTTCTTCGAGGCCTGCGACGTCTCCGAGCTCGTGCTCGAGAAGACGGTCCGCCGCGCCGAGCTCGCGGCCTTCGCCCGCATGCTCGCCGACGCGCAGCGCGACCGCAGCAGCGCCGCGCGCCTCGCGCAGTCGAACCTGCGCGGCATCCGGGTGCGCAAGCTCGCGAGCCCGTTCCCGGGCGGCTCCATCGAGGGCGACGGCACCCGCATCGGCCGCATCAGCCGGACGTACGCCGCGGCGATCCTGGTGATGCGGTCCTTCTATGCGGCCCTCAGGTCCGGGGAGCCCGCGATGCCGCAGCGGGTGAAGCGCGTCGCGCAGAAGCTCGTCGCCGCGGCCGAGGAGGACGCGCGCCTCCTGCTCTCGATCGCGGCGGGCAAGGTCCCGGATCCGGACGAGGCGGGCCAGAGCGTCTCGACCGCGATCGTGGCGCTGGGCATCGCCCGCCAGCTCACGACCGACCGGCGGATCCTCGGGAGCCTGGTCACGGCGGCGCTGCTCTACGACGTGAGCCGGCTGCGGCTCACGGGCGCCGTCCCGGGATCGCAGTCGAGCCTCGAGGATCCGACGGCGCGCGCGTTCGTGGACCGCGGCCTCAGCGACGAGGAGCGGGACCGGCTGCCCGCGAGCGCGGCCGTCATGCTGACGGCGCTCGGCAAGCTGCACGCGCCCTCGATCACGCGGACCGTGATCGCCTACGAGGCGCTCGCGCTGCGGCCGGGCGGCCGGCAGGGCCCGGTCTACGGCGGCCGGCGCAGCCCCACGGTGCTCGCGCGCATCCTCGCGGCGGCCCGCCAGTTCACCGAGCTCCGGGCGGGGCCGTTCCCGGTCCTCGACAGCGCCCTCGGCGGCGGGACCTCGCTCGACGCCGTGCTCCAGCGGATGCTGAGCGGCGCCGAGAGCGCGACCGACCGCGCGATCGGCAAGCTGCTCATCGGCGCCCTCGGCATCATCCCGACCGGGACGCTCGTCCAGCTGAGCACCGGCGAGCTCGGCGTCGTCCTGGCGACGCCGACGTCGCCCGCGCACTTCGCGCAGCCCCCGGTGCGCATCCTCTTCGACGAGCACGGCCTGCTCGTCGGCGCGCCGTTCGACGTCGACCTCTCGCTGCGGGCGCCGGGCGCGGAGCCGTGTTTCATCGTCCGGCCCGTCGAGGTGGAGCCCCACCACGAGCGCGCGATCCGCGCCGCCTTCGGCTTCCGCGCCGGGCGCGGCCCCGCGGGGACGGCCGGGGCAGACTCCCGCGTGACCGCCGCGCCGCCCCTGCTCGCCGAGGAGCGCAACCCGCCGACCGAGCCGGGCAACACGCTGTCGCCGCGCGGATCGCGCCCGAACCTCGAGGAGGCGGCGGCGCGCTCCGTCCAGTCGCGCAAGGAGGCCGCCTGGCTGGGCAGGCCGCTCGCGGGCTCGCCGCCGGCCGCGCCGCCGACCAGCGTGCAGCCCCGGTTGCCCGCGCCGTCGCAGGTCGAGCGCCCGGGGCCGGGGGAGCGGGGGCGCGACGACCGCGGTCGCAACGAGAACCTCATCTCGACGCAGCCGCCCCCCTCGGCGGCCTCGGCGCAGGCGCCCGCGGTGCCTCCTCCGCCGCGGCTGCCGCGCGACTCGCGGCCGTTCGGGTCGGTCCCGTCGTCGAGGTACGGCGCGATGATCCCCGCGCCGGCGCCGACGCGCCCGTCGCGGCAGGCCGAACCTTCCCGGCCGGACCACGGCGTGGGTCAGCTGCCCACGATCGGCCCGCCGGCCGCGATGCCGCCCGAGCAGGGCGCGGAGGCCCGGGTCAGCCCGTCGGTGCGCCGGCCGGATTCCCGAGCAGATCCGGACGATTGGAACTGGGACGACGAGCTGCCCACGATGGATCCGCCGCCGCCGACGTCGCCGAGCCCGTCCTTCCCGCCGGAGCCTGTGCCCACCGAGCGGAACGCGTACCGGTCGCACTCGACCGCCGGGGCGGGCCCGAGCCCGGACGAGGCGGACCTGACCTGGACCGACGATCTGCCGACGCTGGACCCGCCGCCGCCGCCGAGCGCGGAGGAGCGGGAGCGCGACCGCCTGCTCGCCGCCTACCTGGCCGAGCGCACGCCGTTCCCGCAGGCGGGGCTGCACGAGTGGAGCGAGGCGTCCGGCGAGCCGCCGGCGTCGGTCGAGCCCGACGTGACGTGGCGCAGCGGCCCGCCGCCGCAGCACGTGATCGAGTCGTGGTCGGCCCCGCCGAGCAGCTCGAGCTCGCTCGGGGCGTCGCGGCGCCCGCCGCGCGCGCCGATCCCCCGGGAGGAGCCGGAGGACGACGAGGGCGGCGCGCCGGCGCCGGACCGGAGGGACCGCTGATGGCCTGGGTCGCGGCGATCCTGCGATGCGCGGCGAGCGTCGCGCTGCTGTTCGCCGCGCCGGCGTGCGCCGACGACGGGGAGGATCCGCCGGAGGACATGTGCAAGCTCGGGTACCTGGGCGAGCCGGGCGCGGAGATCCAGATGGAGGTCGTCGCGCTCGACTCGAGCGAGGTCTCGCGCCCGGTGAGCGACGGCGACGTGGTGGACATCGTCATGCCGCCGCAGGGCGGGCGGGTGATCTTCCTCGGCGCCCGCGCGACGAACCTGAGCGCCTGCGGCGTCCAGCTCTCCGGCACGATCCGCGACACCGGGAGCGGGCGGATCATGTCCGAGTCGAGGACGGTCAACCTGAGGCCGACCGGCGACGGGTGGGGGGCGAGCGTCGACGCGGACATCTCGACGTTCGCGAACGTGGGCGTCTGTAACAACAACTGGTCGAGCCGCGACGTCTTCGACCAGGACTACGAGATCGAGGTGACGGTGAAGGACCGCGAGGGCCGGGTGGCGAAGCAGACCCGGCAGGTGCGGCCCGCGTGCAACGAGCCCGAGCTCGAGGTCGAGTGCCGCTGCATCTGCAAGCACGGGTACATCCTCGGCGAGCGGTGCGAGTAGGCGGCGCTGGCTGGGCGGGATACGGGAGAAGGATCTGCCGACGAGGCTCCTGGCCTGTTACACGTCGAGGTCCTTCCACTTCTTCGATCGCTGCGTGAAGAGCAGCATGCCCACGAGCGACACGACGCCGACGGCCGCGAACGCGTACCAGATCTCGTAGGGCTGGTAGGTGTCCCAGAGCAGGCGCGTGGCCTCGACCGCGTCGACGTTCAGCACCTCCTGGAGCTTCTTGAAGGCCTCCGGGCGCGACACCCCGAGGAATGACGAGAGCGACGCCACGTCGCCGTCCCAGGTCTTCCCCTTGGCATAGTCGGTCTTCTCGGCGAGGTAGCGGAGGGCCAGCGTCGCCTTCTCGCCCCGGGTGCCGTAGAGGACGCCGGCCATCTGCGCGCCGAGGGCCGGGCCGATCGCCGACGGGATGTTGATGTACCCGAGGTAGAGCGCCTTCTTCCCCTTGGGCGCGATGAGCGCGAAATACTCTACCTTCTTGGGCCCGGTCAGCATCTCTCCGATCGAGAAGAGGAGGATGCCGAGGAAGAGGACGTAGAGCGACGTCGTGGTGCCCGAGACGAGGACGCCGAAGGTGGCGACGAGGATGCCCAGCGTCATCGCCGGGAGGACCTTCATCCTCGCCACGAGGTAGGAGAAGGGCACGAGGAAGAGGACGATGCACACCGCGTTGATGTTGAGCACGTTCTCTTGCTTGAGCTGGACGCCGCGGGGGTCCTTGAAGTCGAGCCACGAGGTCGGGAGCCAGGGGTTGTTCTGCACGAACGAGGTGCTGCTGATCCAGTCCGTGTAGAAGTTCGGCATCAGGTCCCAGAGCTGGTACATCATCAGCCAGAAGCCCGAGAGCAGCAGGATGACGGTGATGAGCCGCGCGTCCCAGATGTTCTTGAGCGTTTCCCTGAAGACCTTCCACGCGTCGGAGGTCTTGTCGGCGCCGGAGTCGACCTCCTTGTAGGTGAGCAGCATGAGGAAGTTCAGGGAGATGATCGCGGCGCAGCCGTAGAACACCCACGGCCAGCCCTTGCCGTGGAGGTAGCCGGCGACCGGGGGGCCGATCGCCGCGCCCACGTTCACGAGCCAGTAGAAGAGCCCCCACCCGACGGACGAGTTGGACTTGCTCATCGACTGGGCGAGGGTCCCCTGGATCCCGGGCTTGAAGAGGGCGGTCCCTGTCGCCAGGACGACCACGCCGAGCAGGAAGCCGGAGAAGGTCCGCTGGGTGGCCATCAGGAGATAGCCGAAGATCTTCAGCCAGACCGTGATGAAGATGGTGCGTTTGTAGCCGTACCGGTCGGCGTATCCGCCCGTGATCATCGGGAGCAGCGACTGGATGAGGGCCCAGATCATGTAGATGGTGCCCTTTTGCTGCTGGCTGAAGTGGAGCCCTCCGGGCTCGTCCGCCTGCGCGATGTAGATCGGCATCACCACGCGCACGCCGTAGTAGGCGAGCCGTTCCCACATTTCCATGGTGCAGCCCATCCAGAAGGAGCGGGGAAGGCTCCGGATGGTCTGTCCGAATGTGAGCTTCGGAGGTTCCTCGACGGTCGGCTCGGTCACGGCTGCGTTCGACATTTCGCTAATTCCTCGTGCGCCCGTGCCCCCGGGCGGACCTTTCTACCACAACGTGGGCGGAGAACGCATCAGGATCCCGAGCAGCCAGGCTGTCCTGGGCGGTCTGGGGCAATTGAGGCGTCGTGGATAGGCCAATCCGGCTGGAAGGGGGTTATCTCGAACAGACGATGGATCACTCGTAATGAGCGCCAGTGCGTCGAGCGGCTCGGTGTCAGTCGTCTCGTCATTCCGTCGCTCGTCTCTCGTGTTTCGTCTCTCGTCTCTCGTCTCTCGTCTCTCGTCTCTCGTCTCTCGTGCACGTCTTCGTGATCGTGATCGTGATCGACTCTTCTTACTCGTGCTCAATCATTGCGTGCACGTGTACGACCATGTTGAGCACGAGGACGACTGCAAAGTTTCAGACGGGATGCGAAGAACGAAGGAGAGATGAAGAGACACGATCACGATCACGATCACGAAGACGTGCACGAGGGACGAAAGACGAAAGACGAAAGACGAAAGACGAAAGACGAAAGACGAAAGACGAAAGACGAAAGACGAAAGACGAAAGACGAAAGACGAGAGAGGGGGGCAGGTGAATGGCTCGCGGCTCCGCTCGACCCCAGCTCGCCCCCAAGCACCTCCAGAACCAAGCGCCGCCCCTCTCCCTCCTCCTTCCCACTCCGCAGCATCGCGGCGAGCGCCTTCATCTCCCCGCCGCGGCGCGCCTCATCACCCAGCTTCCCCCCCCTCCGCATCGCCCCCCGGCCCGTGCCCCGCCCAGCGGCGGCGTGCCTCCCCCGGGTCGCGCCCTCCCCCACCGCCTCCCCCGCGCCCAGCCTCAGCCCCCCGGCGACTCTTTGCCTCCCGCCGCCTCCTGGTGGTAGGGCAAACCCGTGATGCACGCGCGGCGGAGCGGCGATCGACCCGGCGGGACCACGCTGGAGCACGCGATCGCGCGCTTCCTCACCTACCTCACGGCCGAGCGCAGGGCCTCGCGCCACACCGTGGACGCGTACCGGCGCGACCTCGAGCAGCTCGCGCGGTTCGCCCGCGAGAAAGCCGACGCAACCGCCGCCCGCAAGGCCGCCCCGGCCCGCGGCGGCGCCCCCGCGGGCGGCGAGGCCCCGGCCGTCGAGGGCCTCGACGTGCTCCTCCTCCGCAGCTGGCTGGGCTCCCTCGCGCGCACCCACGCGCCCGCCTCGATCGCCCGCAAGGTCGGCGCCGCACGCGCCCTGCTCCGCTACCTGGAGCGCCGCGGCGAGGTCGACAAGAACGCCGCGGCCCAGCTCGCCCTCCCCAAGGTCCGGCGCCCCCTGCCGACCTTCCTCGACGTCGACGCCGCCGCCGAGGTCATGGAGATCCCCGGCGACGACTCCGCCGAGGCGCTGCGCGACCGCGCCGTCCTCGAGATCCTCTACGGCGCGGGCCTGCGCGTCTCCGAGCTCTGCGGGCTCGACCTCGACCACGTCGACCTGCGGCCGGCCGACCGCGCCTCCGTGCGCGTCGTCGGCAAGGGCAACAAGGAGCGCGTCGTCCCCCTCGGCTCCCACGCCGTGGACGCCATCGAGCGCTACCTCGCACGGCGCGACGAGCTCGCCGATCCGAAGACCGGCGGCCGCGATCCCCGCGCGCTCTTCCTGTCCCGCCGCGGCGCGCGCCTCGGCGTGCGCCGCGTCCAGGACCTCGTCCACCGCTACGGCGCGCTCGGCGCCGGCCGGGGCGATCTCCACCCGCACGCGCTCCGGCACACCTGCGCGACCCACCTGCTCGACGGCGGCGCCGACCTCAGGGCCATCCAGAAGCTGCTCGGGCACGCCTCGCTCGCGACCACGCAGCGCTACACCCACGTCTCGATCGACCACCTGCTCAAGGTCTACGACGCCGCCCACCCCATGGCGCGCAAGCGGAGCCCGGCGTGAACACGGCCCCGATCGCGCCGGGCGCCGCCGTCCCCACGCTCGCCCGCGCCTTCGCGGCGCGGCTCGCCCGGAGCGCGCTCGGGGCCAGCGCCTTCGGCGCCCTCGCCGCCTCCCTCGACGCCGGCTGGGCCGTCGCCGGCGCCGGCGAGGACCCCACCCTGAAGCTCGCGACCTACCTCGCCGACATCGGCGTGATCACGCCCGTCGCGCTCGCCGCCGGCCTGCTCGCCGGCGTCGCCGCGATCGCGGCCGATCCCTCGCGCCCCCCGTCGCCCGCCACGCTCGTCGCGTCGCTCCGGCTGCGCGCGATCGGCCGGCCCGCCGACATCGCGGCGTTCGTGCCGCTCGCCGTGCTCGCGGCGTTCCTCTGGATGACCCTGTGCGCGCACCTCGCCCGCGCGCTGCTCGGGCTCGAGGCCGCCCCGCTGCTCGTCGGCACCGCGATCGCCGCCGGCTCGCTCGGCCTCGGCCTGATCGCCGGCCTCGCCGTGCTCGCGCTCACGCCGCCCCTCCGGCGCGCCCTCGCCAACGCCAGCGACGGGCGCCCGGCCTGCGTCGACCCCGCGGTGACCGGCGGCGTCGCGCTCGGGGTCGCGGCGGCGCTGTTCGCGTTCGGCGTGGCCACCGGCGGCGTCTCCGGCGAGGGCGGCCTGTTCGGCATCTACGGCGTCTTCAAGCGCCCCGAGCTCGACCTGCGCGCGCCGGCGATCCTGCTCGTCGTCGCGCTCGCCGCCTTCCTCGCGCAGGCCGCCGCCCGGACCGTGCGCGCCCCGCTCGCGCTCGTCCTCGCCCTCCTGCCGCTCGGGCTCACCGCGCGCGCCGCCTCGTCGCTCGGCGCCGAGCCCGCGGTCGCCCAGGCGATCGAGCGCGGCGCGCCGCTCGGGAGCAAGGGCCTCGCGATCCTGCGCCGCGCCGCCGACCGGGACGGCGACCGCGCGGCCGCGCTCTTCGGCGGCGGCGACTGCGACGACCGGAACCCGCGCGTCCACCCGCTCGCCGAGGAGATCCTCGACAACGGCGTCGACGACGACTGCTCCGGCGGCGACCTCACCGCCGCGAAGCTCGCCGAGCTCACCCCCGCGCGCCCCGCCGCCCCCGCGCCGTCGCCCGAGGCCGCCGCGCGCGTCCCGGCCGACCTCAACGTCGTGCTGATCACGATCGACACGCTCCGCTGGGATCTCGGCTACGCGGGCAACCCGCGGCCCGTGTCGCCGAACCTCGACGCGCTCGCGGCCCGGTCGACGGTGTTCGAGCGCGCGTACGCGCTGGCGTCGTACACGGGCAAGAGCATCGGCCCGATGCTCATCGGCAAGTACGGGAGCGAGACCCACAGAAACTGGGGTCATTTCAACAAGTTCGGGGCGGAGGACACGTTCGTCGCGGAGCGCCTGAAGGGCGCGGGCGTGCGCGCGATGAGCGTGCACGGGCACCGCTACTTCGGCAGCTTCGGCGGGCTCGACCGCGGCTTCGACGTGGTCGACATGTCGGCCGCGCCGCCTGAGGGCGCGCCGTGGGACGTCGACAACAAGGCGACGAGCCCCGCGCTGACCGACGCCGCGCTGCGGCTGCTCGCGGCGCCCGAGAACACGGGCGGGCGGTTCTTCCTGTGGGTCCACTACCTCGATCCCCACGCCGACTACCTCCGGCACGACGACCCGCCGGGCTTCGGCACGGCGTCGCAGCGGGACCTCTACGACGGCGAGGTCGCCTTCACCGACAAACACATCGGCCGGCTGCTCGACGCGATCGCGGCGGCGCCGTTCGGCAAGCGCACGGCGATCGTGGTGACGAGCGACCACGGCGAGGCGTTCGGCGAGCACAAGATGTTCCGCCACGGCTTCGAGCTGTGGGAGGAGCTCGTGCGCGTGCCGCTCATCGTCCACGTCCCGGGCGCGCCCCCGTCGCGCGTGCAGGCGCGGCGGAGCCTCATCGACCTCGCGCCGACGCTGCTCGACCTGATGCGGGTCCCCGGCCCGGCCGAGGGCGCGCCCGCGGACGACTTCCTGTCCGGCGTGTCGCTCCTGCCCGACGTGCTGCTCGCGCCCGGCGAGCAGGCCGCCGCGCACGACGTGCTGATCGACATGCCGGCCGGGCCCTACAACGACGCGCGGCGGTCGTTCCTCCGCGGCGACCTGAAGCTGACGATCTCCGGGGGCGCCCGGTTCGAGCTCTACGACCTCGCGAACGACCCCGAGGAGCGGAAGAACCTCTGGGGGACGCCGGCGGCCAAGGAGACGGGGAAACAGGCGGAGATCGAGCTGCGCTACGCGGCGCAGCGGGCGCGCCTGCGCGAGGTGCAGGTGACCGGCGCGCGCAAGTAGCCGGCGCGCGCCGGGGTGAGCGGATCGTCGGGCATCCGCTCCAGCGTGACGCGCGCGAGACAGCACACTTGCGCCCGGGCGGCGCGCTTGCGTCCGCCTGGACCGGCCGTGCAGGATCCGCGGCAAGGAGGGCAGCCGCGATGTCGGGCACCCAGTTCATCCTCTTCTTGGTCACGTCGCTGGTCGTCATCGTGACGCCGGGTCAGGACATGATCCTCGTGATGTCGCGCTCCCTGGCGCGGGGCTCGTCGGCGGGGGTGGCGACCGCGGGCGGCATCAGCGCCGGCCTGCTGGGCCACACGGCGCTGGCCGCGCTGGGGCTCGGCTCGCTCCTCATGGCCTCAGCGACCCTGTTCGTCGTCCTCAAGCTCGTCGGCGCGGCCTACCTCGTCTACCTCGGGGTACGCCTCCTGCGCACGCGCGCTGCCGCGCTGGAGCTGTCGGAGGCGGGGACGGCGAGCCTGGCCAAGCTGTTCGCCGAGGGCGCGCTGTCCAACCTGTCCAACCCCAAGGTGACGATCTTCTACCTCGCCTTCCTGCCGCAGTTCGTCCCCGGCGACGCCCAGCACCCGACCTTGCTCATCGTCCTGCTCGGCGTGGCGTTCTCGCTGCTCACCTTCGCGGTGAAGGGGCTGGTCGGGTACTCCTCCGGCGCGCTGTCGGCGTGGCTGCGCGCGCGGCCCACGGCGCTGACGCGGGTCTACCGGATGAGCGGCGCGATCATGGTGGGGCTGGGCGTCAAGCTCGCCTTCGATCGGCGCCCGTGAGCGCCGCGCGCAGCGGCGCGCGGCCGGCAGCCGGGAGCAGCCGCCCGACGGAGAAGAGCGTCAGTCGTCGTGCGGGTCGCGAGGATCGTACTCGTTCTCCTCGACGTCGAGATCCAGCTCGTCCGCGATGTCCTCCCAGCCGAGGAGCTTGAACTGCGTCGAGCCGTCGTACTCGAAGCCGTCGATCGGATCCTCGGACGAGGGCCCGCTGGCCTGCCCGTTCTGGACGACGAAGAGCCCGTGCGGGAAGCCGCTGCCCGCAGGCACGTTCACGACGTCGTGACCATCGGTCTCGCCCGTGCCCTCGACGCGGAACGCCGCGAGGTGGTCCGTCGGGGACTCCCGATCGTACACGTGAAACGTGTTGTCGCCCTGGCTCGACACGAGCAGATATCCCTCCTCGTCGTCGCCGTAATAGATCGCCAGGCCCTCGACGTCCCGCTCCAGGTGCAGCCCTCCCGCCGAGGGGTTGCCGGGCGCCGCGATCGTCCCGGCGACCGGCGTCGCCGGCGCCGCGTCCTCGCAGGCGTACTCCCCGTCGTCCGGGACAGCCCACCACGGCTCGCCGAACGAGCGGGTCTTCTCGAACAGCCGGCTCGCCGGCACGTCGACGGTCGCCGGCAGCGCGTCGCTGAGCGGCACGCGCCAGACGCCGACCACCTCCTGCGCGGCGAAGAGCACGCCCTCCTGCTGGTCGACGACCAGGCCCTCGAACTGCGGATCGCTCTCGGGCTCCTCGCGGCAGGGCGTCCACTGGATCGACGGGCTCCCGGCGCCCGCCCCGGGGACGGTGAACACCGGGTTGAACCGGAGCTCGCGCACCCGGCTGTAGGAGACCTTGCCGCCGCCGGCGGCGTGCAGCTCGAGCTCCGCCACGACGCTGCGATTCCGCTGCGTCACGAAGGCGCGGTACCCGTCGTCGTCGTCCTCGGGGCGGTAGAGCGCGAGCCCGTAAGCGGTATTCTGGTCGTCCAGGTCGTTGTCGTGGACCCCGGGCGACTCGCTGGTCGGCTGGAGCGAGGACGGCTGAACGAGCTGGCTCGGGAAGACGCGCGGCGCGCTCGACGCCGTGATGTCGAGGAGGGGCCCGCTCGAGCTCTGCGGCTTGATGGCATAGATCCGGAGCCGATCGCAGCCCCGGTCGGTCACCACGGCGATGTCGACCGTCTCTTTTGAGCCATTCGCCTTGATCAGCTCGAAGCCGTACTGCACATCGACGTTGTTGAAGCGGCTGTAGGTCTCCCCCGAGTCGCTCTCGGGGCACGCGCCGGTCCCGCCCTCGGGCTTCGCGCCGGGCACGGGCGGGTCCTGCGCCGTGACCGCCGGCCTGTACGGGGGTAGGATGGTTTGCACGACGTTCCCTTCCAGGTCGTAGACTTGGAGCCCGGCGTCCTTCAGCACGCCGATGACCAGGCCTTCGCCGGAGGCGCTGGGGTTCACCCAGATCGCCGGGTCGTCCGCGTCGGGCGTCCGGGGCGCGTCGTCATAGCCGTGCAGCGCCGCCGTCTCGACGCGCGCGTCGATGACCGGCGGCGCGGACGTCGCGTGGTCCTGCGCGCCCACCTGCTCGCCGAGGTGCTGCGAGCACCCGAGGGTCAGCGGGAGCGCCGAGGCGGAGAGCACGGCGAATCGAGCGGATCTCATCAAGTCATGGCTCCTTTCGCGCAGCCACGCGCGTGGCGCGCCTGCTGGCGGCCGGCTGTTACCGTGCGCCCGAAGGCACCGCGCCACGGCCGCGTGGACTTTGGGTGTGCTTCGCGTGAAGGGCCGGAGTCGCCGGTCGCTCACTCGCCCGCTGGGCCGCCGGGCTCGTAGGGCTGCGACGGGCTGACCCCGCTGACGAAGAAGACGCCGTCGTAGGCGCGGAGCGGGCTCACCTTCTGGAAGCTGCCCTGCCAGCGGCTGTCGATGTCGTCCTCCAGCCACGCGCGCGCCTCGCCGGAGGCGGTGCGCAGGTCGATCAGCAGGGCGCCCGAGCCGCGCGCCTCCGCCGCCTCCGCCAGGGATTTCTCCAGGCACCGATCGCACCGGCTGGTCGGGATGAAGTCCGGCGGCCATTGCGCCGGCGGAAGCGGAGCTCCGGTCGGGCCGAGGAGCGTATCCATCGTCCCCGCGATGAGGACATAGTCGTCCCCGAAGCGCTCCGCGATGAACTCGCCCGCGCTCTTGGAGCCCACCTTCCCGAGGGCGACGTCGCCCACGTTGATGTCGACCTCGGCCTTCATCAGGTGGAAGTTGTGGGCGTAGACCATCGTCTTCCCGTGACGGGACTGCGCCCAGGCGAGGTTCTCGGCGAGCGCGAGCTCGCGCGTCTCCCTCGCTTTGAAGTACTCCTTGTAGGCCTCGACGTCGTCGAGCTCCATGAAGTGGCGCTCGTCGATCGTGAGCTCCGGCTGGCGGTCCTGGTAGATCACCTTGAGGACGTCGATGTTCTCGTCGAAGTAGACGATCGGCGGGTGCGCCTGCCTCGACCGGAGGTCCCGGATCATCTGGCTGGCGAGCAGGCCGGCGTGAGCGGCGAGCGCGTGCTCCTCGCTCGAGCTTGCGCTCGTGTACGCGGCCTCGTTCGCCGCGAGGCGCTCGTTCAGCCGGTCGATGCCTTGCTCCAGGGCCGCCTGCTCGTCCTCGCTGAGCTGCTCGAAGCTGATCGAGGTGAAGCCGTCCAGGAAGTTGCCCGGGATGTGATCCTCGCCGAGGCCCTCGTAGTACCGGCGGACCTCCTCGGTCACCGCGTTCGCCTTCTCGGCGAGCGCCAGGAGCTCGCTGAGCTCGGCCTCGGCGTAGGCGGGATCCACCGTCGCGAGGTACGGCGCCACGAGCCTCAACGCGATCACCGGGGCGTCTCCGTGCGCGGTCAGGTCCATGCCGTAGTAATGGACCTTCGCGCCGGGGTCTCGCTGGCTTGCGTTGTACGTCCTCATCCAGTCGAGCATGCCGCGAACCTCCTCGAACAGCCCGGATCCGTGGGTGAAGCCTCCGCTCATGGCGTCCTCGACGGTGACGTCCGGGTCTCCCTGGACGTACCTCTCGGCCAGCCGTCCCTCGACGGCCCCGGACTCCAGGACGATCGCGCGGAAGCCCTTCCTCTCGACCAGGTACTTGAGGAGCCTGATCCGCATCTGATTGAGCTGGTGCAGGACATGGGCGCTCTCCCCGAGCCCCACGACGTTCGCGGAGCCGAGGAGGTCGTCGAAGGCTTCCATGTCGGCGTCGTCCTCGACGGGGTCCGTGGTCGTGATGGGTCGGGCATCGCGGATCACCCAGGCCGTGCCTTCGGCAGGTGGGTCGAGCGGGTCGCCGGCGGGCGCCGGGGTGTGCCCGTTCGGGTCCGAAGAACACCCGGCCAGCGCGAGCGAACCGAGGAGCGCGGCGATCGCGCCGGTGCGTCGGAGGAAGGGGGTCCCCTTGCGGGTGCTGTCCCGGGGCGCGCGCCGCGAGGGGCCGGCGGCGGACGCGAAAGGAGATCCGGTCGCGTCCTCTCCAGGGGAGCGGACGACAGGAGAGCGGACGTGCGGATCGTGCGCCTCCTCGGCGTGGCGGCACTGGAACTCTGTGCAGTTACCGGCGCGGGGCGGCGATCCCGCGGGGGGCTGCTCGCGCCCCGTGGTGATGGCGAGCGGCATGAGAGGGAGGGCCGGGCGTGGGATGGCCGGCGACAGCGCGGTCTCGGATCGGGTGGTCATGGATTCGCTCCTTGCTGGGACACCCGGGATCTGGGCCTCCGCCATCGGGGGCGCGCCTGGCCCTTTGAGACCGGACCCGAATCTCTCGGGCCCTGCGTCCCGTCTCATGAGGTCGGACCCGGGACGTGCACCGCGGGATCGCCCACGCATGCGCGCGGCGCCGATCCGCCGGGCGCTCCGGGCGGTCCGGCGCGGCATGAGGCAGTTCCGCCGAGGTGCTAGGACCCCACCTCGATGAGGCTCTCGAGCTGGTTCGATGTGGTGTACTTGCTCGTGACAGCGCAGGGGGTGCTCACATGCCTCCTCCTGTGGGTGCGCCGGCAGAACCGGACGGCGAACCGCATCCTCGCCTTCCCCATCGCCGCCATCACGGTCTCGTGTGTGTACATGCTGTATGTGCGGTCGGGCGCTTTCCGGAGCGACCCGCGATGGCTGCTCTCCATCGACACGCTGCCCGCGCTTTATGGACCGCTCTTCTACCTCTATGCGCTCGCGCTCACCTCGCGGCCGAAGCGCTGGGAGGCTCAGTTCCTCCACCTTTTTCCATTCTTACTGTACACGCTCTACAACATTCCTCGGTTCCTCCTGCCGGGCGAGGAGAAGCTCGCGCTGGCGATGCGCGAGGGCGTTGGGGTGCTCGCCTGGGATCAGGCCCTCTGGCAGTGGGGGGTGGAGCTCCAGGGGCTGGTCTACCTGCTGGCGGCGCTCTGGACGGTGCGCCGCTACCGCGCCGCGGTCGCCGGGGAGTTCTCGAACACCGACCGGATCAACCTCCGCTGGTTGCAGTGGTTCCTGGGGTCGTTGCTGGTCCTCTGGATCGGGTCGATGTTCGCGCGGATCAGCCCCGTTCCCGTGCTGGGTTATCTGCACACCGCGCTGATGGTGCTCGTCTACGTCATCGCCCACCGGACGGCATCCGAGCCGCAGGTCGTCCCGGCGCCGGGGGACGGCCCCGAGGCGAGGGCGCCGGTCCCTGCGGCGAGGGCAGCGAACGCGAATGAGGCCTGGAGGGGCGAGGATCCGGCGCCCGCGGCAGCTCCGGGTCGCCCGCCCGAGCGGCCGCTCGCCGCGGCGGGCGCAGCGGGGGCAGCGGGGGCGGCGGACGCAGCGGGCGCCGCGGACGCGGAGGAGGCCGGGCCGGCTGCCGCGGGGAGCGCCGAGGTGCGGCCGGTGGCGGCCAAGTACCAGAAGACCCGGCTCAAGGAGAGCCAGGTGACGCAGATCGCGTCGCAGCTCACCGCCCTGTTCGAACGCGAGAGGCCATACCGGGACCCCGACCTCACGCTCTCCACGCTGGCGCAACGCCTCGGCGTGCCGTCACACCACCTGTCTCAGGTCCTGAACGACCGCTTTGGCAAGAGCTTCCACGACGTCGTGAACCTGGCCCGCGTCGAGGAGCTCAAGCGGCGGCTGATCGATCGAGACCTGTCGGCGGAGAAGATCCTCGCCCTGGGGCTGGATTGCGGCTTCAGCTCCAAATCCACGCTCAACGCCAACTTCAAGAAACACACGGGCCTCACCCCGACCCAGTTTCGCGATCAGGTCCTGAGGGACGGCGCGGCGCGCTGTGGATGACGGCCGTCGGATCGATGTCCGCGATGGTGCCCAGGGAGGCAGCGGCTCCGGGGCGGCAGAGCCGCGCCTGAGAGGCCGCTGCCGAAGCTCATGCGATGGGCAGCCGGCGCTGGTCGCGCATCGCTCAGGTCGGCGAGTCGAGCACGTCGGCGAGCGACGCGGCGATGACGGCGCGCTCAAGCCACCGTTCCAGCGTCTGCAGATCCTTCTCGGCGAGGATACGCTCCCGCGCGACGTCCGGCACGGCGATGCCGCGACCCCGGAGCACGGTCAGCAAGGCACGTGCCGCCTCTTCGGCCCGGCCCTCGTCGCGGCCTTCCCTGCGGCCCTCGTCGCGGCCTTCCCTGCGGCCCTCGTCGCGGCCCACCTTCCGCTCCTCGGAGCGAAGCTTCCGCTCGTAATCCTCGAACCACGCCCGGATCTCTGCGCTCACCTCGTCCTCCTCGTCGGTCTTCGGCTCCTGTCCTCCGAGCCGGAAGTGTACCAGCAGCGGCTGGGCGATGCTCTTCTCCCACGCATCGTCCGGTAGCGCCGCGAGATCCGCCAGCGCCTCGCGCAGCAGGCGGCCAGAGCCGAGCAACCGCAGCAGCAACGTCGCGCGCGTCCGGGGCAGCTCCGCCAGCACCACCACGCGCATCACCAGGCCCGGCACCGCGTGGTAGACGCCTGGCTGCACCGGCTCGCAGCGGTAGGCATCCAGCACCGTCTCTGGACGCCCCGTGCCGATGACGACCAGCGCCGGGAAGTCCACCGCCGGCTGCGGCGGCACGTCCGCGTCCTCGTCCAGCGCGGCCGAGCCGGCGGCGGAGCGGGCGCGGCGCTCGAGCTCGTGGTGCCACGTCAGCTGCTTGCGCAGGCACCGGCGGACCTGACGGAGGCTCGGCGTGCGGTGAAACGGCTCGAACAGGCTCGCTTCCGCCGCGAGCTCGCCGAGCAGGCCCATCCCGGCGCGCTCCGCCGCCCGCGCGGGATCAGGCACGCTGTAGACATCGATCTTCTGGGTCGCTGCCAGGACCTCTACCTCGGTCTCCGCCGCCGAAACGAGGCTCAGCCCGTCGCGCAGCAAGCTCTTGGAGAACTGGTCGGAGCGGTTGTGCATCGGAGTGGGGCTCTACTCCATCATGACAGCATGGGCCACCACAAATCGGCGCGCGGAGGGCGAATTGATAATCGGCAAAAAGCGTCACGATCGGCGCACCACAATCGTAATGCCGCATTGAGCAACAAGCACTTACGGGGAGGGGGAGCGAATCGTTTGGGAATCGTCCTGGGGCACGCGAGATTGCCGGGCGCCTGATGGGATGGACTGAGCGCTACCTGCGCCCGCGCTCGCCGAGGCGCCGTGACGCCGTGACGCCGGTCGGCTGCTCGTGCCGCGTGCCATGAAGGTGAGGCAGGCGTCCGTACGCCGCGCGTCGACCCGCGGAGCGCTCCTGGGCGTGCCAGGACGCCCCCGCATCACTCGGCGGAGCAGTCGGGCGCCGCGCTCGGGTCGGCCACCCACGCGGCGAGGCGCTCGGTCCCGGCATCGCCCCACGCGTCGTGGACGAGCTGGTTGAGCCGGCACCACTCATGACGTGTCTGCCGGATCGCGAGCGACTCCGCCGCGAGATGCTGCGCCGTGCGACCAGGTACCGTGCTCTTGTCCTTGTTGAGCTCGTCGTGGGTCATCGCGACCGGGGGCGGACAGTGGTTGCCTGGCTCGTAGTCGACCGTACCCGAGACAAGGCCATAGGCCGTCTTCCGCCGTTCGCGGACCGTCACGATCGCGTACTCCGGGTACGGGGCATCGGCGTCGCGGACCACGGCCAGGTGCCTCGGCTTTCCGCCCTGCACGACGATGAAGCCCGTCGACGGCACCACGGAGTACGGCCTGAGCGGAGGGAAGGCGGTGAGCGACTGGTCCACGAGGACGTCGCCGCCGAGCTCGACCCAGTTCGTGTGTGCGTAGAAGTCCTGCAACGCGTGGAGCGAATGCCCGAAGGCCACGATGGCCAGGGCATCTCCGTCCGGCAGCGGCACGCTCGGGCCGAGCGCGCGCACGGCCTCGGCTTGCTTCGCCGCGACGAAGGCGGCGCCACCGCTGAAGTTGCAGTCGTCGAAGTGGGCGGCGTTGCTCAACGCGAGCAGGGCGTCCGTGGACACATTGCCGGCCGTCAGCGCGGTGAGCACGGCAGGCTTCAAGAACGCCAGCGCGGTGCTGGTGATCTCTTCGTGGTTCGCCTCCCCCGGCGCCGTCGAGAACTCCTCGGCGCTCTCTTCGAGCGCCTCGGCTGTTCCGGCCTCGCCGGCGCAGCCGAGCGTCAGCGCGAGACCCATCACTCCCAATCCGAACACAGCGTGTCGATGCATGTTCTGCTCAATCATGCTCTGCTCAATTGCAAAGCACGATCCAGGCGGGCGAGCTGATCGTTAGTCAAAACACATTTCCGCGAAGAGCTCGAACTACTACGCTGAAGCCCGATGCAGACACCCTATCACCCGCCGTTCCCTTCCACGCGCGGGCTGCACGCGCGCCCCACTGCGGCATTTCGCCACGCGCTCCGCGCAGGAGGCGTGTTGAACGACGCACCTTCCCGGCAGTCTCGTCGACCCTCCGGCGCGATTGCGAGGGAGGCTCCCTCAGAGTGAGGCTCGGTGTCGGCGCGTACTCGCGCGCACCCGGGAGGTCGATGTCCGGGCCGGTGCTCCCCGGGAGATCAGCGGCGAGGCGCTCCTTCGCCACACATCGTCGCCTGGGGCCGCGTGCGCCGCGACGAGGCCGAGCGGCTCATCGCGCAGGAGGAGGTCGAGGAGCACGCAAAGTCCACTCCACCTCCCGCTTTCTGGTGGCTACTCGTCCGGGGCTACTAGCTCTCCTGCGGGAGCCGGGCCGGCAGGCGAACCGCCATGGCGGTTCGCCTGCTGATCCGGGTCGACTCGCGCGCGGCGCGCGCGGCGCGCACGGTCGGTGAGTGCTACACATCGCCCCGTGACCTCACCGCTGCTCTCTCCTTTCTCCTTCCCGAACGGCCTCACCGCCAAGAACCGAGTCTGGCTCGCGCCGCTCACGAACGGGCAAAGCCACGACGATGGCTCCCTCGGCGACGACGAGCTGCGCTGGCTCTCCTACCGCGCGCGCGGCGGCTTCGGCGTCGTCGAGACCTGCGCCGCCCACGTCGCCGAGGACGGGCAGGCCTGGAAGGGCGAGCTCGGCGTCTTCGCCGATCGCCTGCTGCCCGGCCTGCGCCGGCTCGCGACCGAGATCGCCGCGCCCGGCGCGCTGGGCCTCGTCCAGCTCTTTCACGGCGGCCTCCGGGCCAATCCCCAGGTCTCCGGCGTGCCCACGTGGAGCGCCAGCGCCGTCGCCGAGCCGGACCTCCCCGTCCCCCGCGCCGCCACCGAGCAAGACATCCTCCTCGTCATCGACCGCTTCCGCGACGCGGCGGCGCGGGCGTTCTCCGCCGGCTTCGCGGGCGTCGAGCTGCACGGCGCCCACGGCTACCTCCTCGGCCAGTTCCTGTCCGCCACCCAGAACCGCCGCACGGATCGCTGGGGCGGCGCGTGGGAGAACCGGGCTCGCCTGCTGCGCGAGACCCTCCGGGCGGTCCGCGCCGCGGTGCCCGCATCGTTCGTGGTCGGCGTGCGCCTGTCGCCCGAGGACTGGGGCCAGGCCAAGGGCCTCGACCTCGACGAGAACCTGACGCTCGCCCGCTGGCTGGCCGAGGACGGCGCCGACTTCCTCCACCTCTCGCTCTGGGACGCGAGCAAACCCTCGCAGAAACGCCCGGACAAGCACCCGCTGCCGCTGTTCCGCGAGGTCGTCGGCGCGAGCCTGCCGCTCGTGGTCGCCGGCGGCGTCTGGACGCGCGCCGAGGCCGAGGCGCTCCTCGACAAGGGCGCCACCGCGGTCGCGCTGGGGCGCGCCGCGATCGCCAACCCCGACTGGCCGCAGCGCATCGAAGGCGCCGCCTGGCAGCCGAGGCGGCCGCCGCTCACGCGCGCCGAGCTCTACGAGCGCGGCGTCTCCGAGACGTTCGCAGGGTACCTGCGGAGATGGAAAGGCTTCGTGGCGGACTGAGGACGCGCGCCTCGATAGCGCCGCAGGGCGGCGCTACGGCAGGCTGAAGGCGAACAGCGTATTGCCCGGCGTGCCGATGCCGAAGCTCTGGTAACCGCTCCCCCAGTACACCGCGCCGCGCGCCACCGCCGGCCCGGCGCTGACGGAGCCGTCGGCCGGATGGCTCCAGAGGACGGCGCCCGTCGCGGCGTTCAGCGCGTGCACGTCGCCGCTCATCGAGCCGGCGTAGACCACCCCGTTCGCGACCGTCAGCGGCGCCCTGGACTCCGCCCCCGGCGTGGGATCGGGCGTCTGCCACAGGATGTCGCCCGTGGCGGGGTCGAGCGCGCTCCACGAGCCCCACGTGATGACCTCCCCGGAGGGGTGCAGCGTGTAGGCGACCTGGCGGTTGTTGGCGATCGGCACGTAAATCCTGGTCTCGTCGACGGCGACTCCCCACATGATGCCGCCCAGCTCGCCGCCGGGGCCGACCAGGGTGCTCCACACCACGCTCCCGTCGTCCCGGTCGAGCGCCCAGTAAATACCGCTCTTCTGGCCCGCGCCGACGAGATCGCGGCGCTCCGTCCCGGCGCCGGCCGTGAACAGCGTGGAGCCCGTGCCGAAGTCGTAATCCTCGCCCCTCGGCGAAGGACACCAGTCGCCGCCGAAGTAACACGCTCCCGTCCAGGCATCGAAGCCCTGGAGCCGCCGCGCCCACTTCAGGGCGCCGGTATCGAGGTCGAGCGCGAGCATGGCGTCGATGTAGTCGTCCGGCGCGAGGCAGGCCTCGGCGGCGAGGGGGTCGTCGCCGGCAGCCTCCGCGCACGCGGCGACGGACGGGGGCACGGTGTAGTTGTTGCCGGTGGTCACGTAGAGCGCGCGGCGCGTGAGGTCGATGGCGGGCGCGCCACCCCAGACGGCGCCGCCGCTGTAGCCGGGGGGGACCATGTAGCGCTTCCAGAGCAGCTCTCCGGTCACGGCGTCGAGCGCGACCACGCTGCCGCGGAACGTGCAACACGGATACGCGTTGTCCGCCGCGAAGAGCTCCTCGCGGGAGGAGACGCCCACGTACACGCGGCCGCCGTGCACGACGGGAGACTGCGTGATGATCGCCGCGGGGTGCGGGTCGAGCTGCGTCTTCCACAGGAGATCGCCGGTGCGGCTGTCCACGGCGAGCATGTGCGCGCCGGCCTGGGTGCCGACGAAGAGCATGTGGCCGTGGAGCGCGGGGCTCGTGCGCGAGATGGCGTCGGCCGTGCCCGTGAGGCCGGCGATCGTGCGCGTCCAGATCGGGAGCCCGGTCTCCGCGTCGAGCTTGTACAGGTTGCCGCCCCCGTCCGGGAAGTAGATCGCGCTCCCGTCGACGGCCGGCGTCGCGGGGACGATGCCGGTCGTGGTGAAGGCCCACTTCACGGAGAGCGACGCGACGTTCGCTGGCCCGATGTCGTTCTCGCCGGCCGCGTGACGCGTGTTGGCGATGTCCTTGCCGAACAGGGTCCAGCGCCCGGCGCCCATGCCCGTGGCCGCGCGGCCCTGGACGACATAGAGCGTGGCGAGACATGCGGCGGCCACGATCGCGGGCCGCACCCAGAAGATGCGCTTCATGGTGATCCTCCTGGGGCGTCGAGACAGCGGCGACCGGCGGCCCGGACAGGTCAGCTCCGCCACCGCTGCAACACGAGGCCCCGAGCGTAGATCACGCGGAGCCAAGCAGCGCGTCAATCCGAATTTTTCAATCTCCTTGTATCCCGCAACAAGGCTGCACGATCCCGCCGCTGCGCGGCGTCGCGCGGCTTCAGCGCGCCTTCCGGAAGATGGCTCCTCTCAGGCGGCCCGCAGCGCGGCGATCACCGGCGCGGTGTCGGGCCGCATGCCGCGCCAGAGGAAGAAGCACTCGGCGCCCTGCTCGACCACCATGCCGAGGCCGTCGGCGGTCTGACCCACGCCGGCCGCCTGCGCAGCCCGCACGAAGGCGGTGGGCTCCTTCTTGTAGGCCATGTCGTAGGCCAGCGAGCCCTTGTCCCACACGCCGGCGGGCAGGGGCGGCACCTCGTTGGTCATCGACGAGGCGGAGCCGTTGATGATCACGTCGAAGCGCCCGGCGATGTCGGCGAAGCCGCCGCCGGCGAGCCTGACGGCGCCCGCCTGCGCGCCGAACTCGGCGGCGAGCTCCGCGGCCTTGCTGGCGGTGCGGTTGGCGATGAAGACCTCGGCCGGCTGCTCCTCGAAGAGCGGCAGCAGGGCGCCGCGCACCGCGCCCCCCGCGCCCAGCAGCAGCACGCGCGCGCCCTCGAGGCTGCGGCCGAGGTTGTGGGTGATGTCGCGCAGGATGCCGACGCCATCGGTGTTGTCGCCGAGGATGGAGCCGCCTTCGCGGAAGGTGAACATGTTGATCGCCCCGGCGGCGCGGCCGCGCGGCGTCAGCTCGTCGGCCATCGCAAAGGCCTCGAGCTTGAAGGGCATGGTGATGTTCATGCCCTTGCCGCCGCTCTCCTGGAACTCGCGCACGGCGGCGACGAAGCCATCCAGCGCGCCGAGGATCGCGCCATACACCATGTCCTGGTTGCGCTGCTTGGCGAAGGCGGTCTGCAGCGCCGGCGACTTGGCCTGGGCGATGGGGTTGCCGATGATGGCGTAGCGGTCCGTCATGAAAGCCTCCAGGAGCGCGCCCCGCCGGACGCGCGCGGCGCGGCGCGGCGTTGGTCGCGAATTCGCTCAGCAATGCACGGGCCATGCGCGAACGCGCCCGCATTCGCTGCAACTATACGATATAGTTCAGTATTTATACCCATAACGCACGGCGACGCCCCTGCGTCCAGCGGCGCGCCCGACGCCGTAACGCGCGGCTGTATACAGCGTCAACCCGAAGTTGACGCGGCGGGCGCTCGGCGGCGCGCGGGTGTGTTCGCCGGCTCAAGCCTCGTCGATGCGCCGCCGGGGGCGACGCCCCCCGGGCGCGAGGCGGGTGGAGGAGAGGATTTCGCGGTCGGACCGGCTTGCCCGGGCGCGCGCGACGTGCCTTGATCGAGCGCATGACGACGGGGTTCTTCGAGGCGCGCGGCCTGCGTTTTCGGCTCGATCGCGAGGGGGCCGAGGTGAGCGAGGGGCCGGCGCGCTCGGTCGAGGCCACGATCGCGCCCGACGAAGCGGGCCTCGACGGGGACGAGCCGCTGGCCGAGCTCCTGGGCCGCCGGCTGTCGGCGCTGCTCGGCGAGGCGGTGAGCGACGAGGAGGGGATCTTCGACCTGGCCGTCGAGCGCGACGGGGCCGTCATCGCGGCCGTACAGCTCTCGTGCGGCGAGGACGAGGAGGAGGAGCTCGAGCTCCTGGGCGAGCGGGCGCCCTCGCTGCCGGTGCGCGCGCTGGTCGAGGCGCTGGTCGACGCGCTGCGAGGCCCGGGCTGACGGCGCGGACTGCGATCCTGGGACACGGCGCAACGTCGTGGAGGCGGCGCTCGCCGCCGAGCGCTCCGACGTACATTCGGCCCTTGCGGCGGCGAGAGAGGCGAGGATCGACGTCGCCGCGGGACGTCAGCGGCGGCGGGGCGTGAACCGGACGACCAGCCCTTCAGGCTTCATCGTGAAGCCGAGCAGCTCCTTCACGGGCCGCCCCGGGTCGACCAGCGACACATCGAGATCGCGCGCCACCATGGCGCCCACCATCGCGCTCTCGACCAGCGACAGCGCGCGACCCGGGCAGACGCGCGGGCCGCTGCCGAACGCGAGCGCCGCGCGCGGGTCGTGCTTGCCGGCGTCCGCCGGCCGCGGGGTCAGCCACCGCTCGGGCAAGAACGATGTCGCGTCGTGGAAGCTCTCCTCCTTCAAACCGACCTGCCGTGTCAGCAGGATCATCCGCGCGCCCGCGCCGAGCTGCACCGGGCCGAGCGCCGTGTCCGCGCAGGCCTCGAGGAACAGGATCGGCGCGGCCGACTTCAGCCGCAGCGTCTCCTGCGCGACCGCCCCGATGTAGCGCAGCCGCTGCGCGAGCTCCGGGCTCTCCGGCAGGTCCGTGTCGCCGAGCTCGGCGTCGACCTCGGCCCGCATGCGCGCCTGCACGTCCGGGCGCAGCGCCATGAAGTGGAGCATCCACGCCATCGTGTCGGCCGTCGTGTCCTCCCCGGCGAGCATCAGCGTCAGCACGTTGCCGAGCACCTCCTGGTCCGACAGCCGCACCTTCGGGTCGTCCGCGTCGCGCGCCGCGAGCATCGCCTCCAGCAGCGAGCGGGGCGCCGCGGCCCGCGCCGGGTCCCGATCGAGCTCCGCGCGGGCCGTCTGGATGATGTCCAGCATCCGCCTGCGCACCTCCACGATCGCCTGGTCGAGGGCCCGGTCCGCGGGCAGCTTGACGTGCCGCCAGTAGGGGAAAGGCGCCATGAGGCGGCGGTTCAGCCCCGCGAAGACCGTGTCGAGCTGGTGCGACAGCGGGTCCGTGCCGCGCTCGATGAGGTTCATGTCCAGGCCGAACGCCACGGCGGAGGTCACATCCACCGTGTAACGGGCCAGGTCTTGCCGCGCGTCGACCGGCGCTCCCCGCGCGGCCGAGGCGCGCCAGCGCTCCCGGAGCCGGCGGGTGATCGTGGAGATCATGCCGTGGCTCTCGCGCAGCTGCCCGGCCGTGAACGCGCCCATCACGAGCCGCCGCTGCCGTGCCCATGAGTCCCCCTCGGCGGAGAAGACGCCGCCGAAGCCGAGCTCCTCGATGAGCTCCTGCAGCGGGCTCCAGCGACGGAACTCCTTCGGCCGCTCGCGGAGGAGGCGCTGGACGAGATCGATGCGGCTGACCACGAGGACGGGCGTGCGGCCGAGCCAGAATGTATAGAGATCGCCATACGTGCGGCTCCAGCCCTCGAGCGTGAGGTGGAGCTGGGTCGGCCGGATCTCGAGGAGGTTGCCGAGCAACGGCAGCCTCCGCGGCCCTGGCAGCGTCGAGAGGTGGCGCACGGCCCCCGCGGGGGCGACTTCTGCTCTAACGTTCTCCATGGTTTCCTCACCAGGGGCGAGCGCGCCGAGCGCCGGCGCCGCCGCGGATCGATGGGAAACGTAGCTCGACCTCGGACGCGGCGATCGACAGAAGAGCGTCTCGCAAGGCGATCGCGGCCAGGCGGAGCGCTCCGAAGGCCGCAGGTTGGGGCACCTCGACCCAGGCTGGGGTACCTCTCGGCGGCCGGGACGAGCCGCTCACGTGTGGACACACGACTTCCCGGAGCGCGAGGTCGCGTCGCTGGGGGAGCAGCTCGGTAAGAGCCGCCGGCATAAGGCGACCCGACCGAGGGGGGTCCCGCTGCCCGGAGGATGGCGGACCCGCACACGGAGCGGTCACCCCTCGCTGGTCTGGACGTTCACCGCCGATCCCAGCGTTGCGCGAGGATCACTTGCCGGGCAAGATGCACACGGCTTCGCATGGGACTCTTGAGCTTCTTTTCGACCGAGCCATCCATGGCGCGCCGCGTGGGCGCGCGACCGCTCCACACGATTCATGATTTCCCGGACGGCGCCGTCGGGCGCATCGTGGGCAAGGCCGGTTATCTCGGGGAGGAGAGGCAGATCGCGCCCCTCACCGGTCGTGCGTGCGCCGCCTGGTCCGCGCGTGTCATCGGGCCCGAACCCATACGCTGGGGGCCCCCCGCGCTCATCGAGGGACGTGGCGCGGCTCCCTTCATGGTCGACGACGAGACGGGGCGAGCCGTCGTCCACGCCGCCGACACCTCGCTGCTGCTCGAGTTCGACGTGACCGAGACGCTCGGCTTCTACAGACGACCCCCCGCGCGACTCCTGCGCTTTCTTCGCACCCACAGGAAAGAAGGCGAGAGGATCGCGCTCGATTGGCGGCTCAGCTGGCAGGAGGGCATCCTCGCCGAAGGGCAGCGCGTGGCCGTCGTCGGCCGCGGGCGCCGCGAGATCGATCCCGAGGCGGCCCAGGGCGGCTACCGCGATGTGGTTACACGTCTCGTGGTGGCGCGCGATCGGGACGACGAGGATCTGTTCGTCAGCACATTTGCGGGGTCGCTGGGTGGACGGGCCAGGACCGCGCAGAAGGCGCGATGAACACGGCCCCCGAGCGAGTCGTCACGTGCCGCAGAACGTGCGCTGCACGCGCTCGTCCAGCTGCGGCGGCTCGCTCAGGTGGGTGAACTCCGGCTGATCGTCGTACGGCCGCTCGAGCACCCGCACGAGCGTCTCGAAGGGCTCGAAGTCGTCGCGGAGGACTGCGGCCTGGATGAGCGCCTCGATCCGGTGGTTGCGCGGGATGAACGCGGGGTTCACGCGCCGCATCGCGGCCGCGCGCGCTTCGCCGTCGACGCGCGCGACGTCCTCCCGGGCGAGCCGCCGGCGCCACGCCTCGGCCCAGTCGCGGAACGCGCCGGGCTCCGCGAACAGGGAGGCCACCTGCGCGTCGGCGGCGGGGTCGGCCGCGGACGCGCACAGCCGGCGGAAGAAGACCGTGTAATCGACGCCGTTCGACGCGAGGCGCTCCAGCAGATCGGCGGCGAGCGCGAGATCGTCGTCCTCCTCGCGCACGAGGCCCATCTTCGCTCGCAGGACGCGCTCGTGCGCCTCCACGAACAGGCCGGTGAAGCTCTGCACGCGCTCGGTCGCCACGCGGACGGCCTCCTGCTCGTCGTCGGCCAGGAGCGGCAAGAGCGCCTCGGCGAGCCGCGCCATGTTCCACTGGGCGATGCGCGGCTGGTTCCCGAAGGCGTAACGACCGCCGTGATCGATCGAGCTGAACTTCTTCGCCGGGTCGTACTCGTCGAGGAACGCGCACGGACCGTAATCGATGGTCTCGCCGGAGATCGACGTGTTGTCGGTGTTCATCACGCCGTGCACGAAGCCGACGCCGAGCCAGCGCGCGATCAAGCTCGCCTGCGCCTCGATCACGCGATCGAGCAGCGCCAGCGCGTCGTTGCCGCTGCCCACCGCCTCGGGGTAGTGCCGGGAGAGCGCGTACGACGCGAGGGTGGCCAGCGCCTCTCGGTCCCCCCGCGCGGCGAAGAACTGGAACGTGCCCACGCGCAGGTGGCTCGCGGCCACGCGCGTGAGCACCGCGCCGGGGAGCACCTCCTCGCGATAGACAGGCTCGCCCGTGGTCACGGCGGCGAGCGCGCGCGTCGTCGGCACGCCGAGCGCCGCCATGGCCTCGCTCACGACGTACTCTCGCAGCACGGGCCCTACGGCGGCGCGCCCGTCCCCGCCGCGCGAGAACGGCGTCCGTCCCGCGCCCTTGAGCTGGATGTCGCGCCGCTTGCCGTCCTTGCCGACGACCTCGCCGAGCAGGATGGCCCGGCCGTCCCCGAGCTGCCCCACGAAGCTGCCGAACTGGTGCCCCGCGTACGCGAGCGCGATCGGCTCCGCGCCCTCGGGCAGCGTGTTGCCCGCGAGCACCTGCGCCCCTTCCGCCGAGGCGAGCTGATCCGCGTCGAGCCCGAGCACCTCCGCGAGCGCGCGGTTGACCTTCACGAGGCGCGGCTCGCGGACCTTGGCGGGGTGGACGCGCGCGTGGAAGCGGTCCGGGAGCCGGGCGTAGGTGTTGTCGAACGCGAACTTCATCGGCGAACCTCGTGGCGCGTGGGATGCGAGGGCGTCATCGGAGCCGTCGTTCTACATCAATCCGCGCGCTCGCGCCCGCGCCGCTCGGCGAGCGAGCGCCGCAGGCGAAGCGCGAGCGCCGCTGGCTGAGCCCGCCGGTGCTCCCCGATCATTCGTACCACGTCGGCACGATCGCCCGCACCTCGGGCAGCGCGGCGATGCGGCAGACCTTGTCCCACGCCGCGTCCTGGAGCGCGCCGTGCTGCGCGACGCACTCGGCCTCTCCTGTGGGGAACATGTACAGCGTCTCTGCCGGCACATCGCAGCTGGCGCGCCCTCTCGACGAGCCCGCCTGAACCGTGGGCGCGATGGCCCGCACGCGGGCGAGGAGCGCCTCGTCGCCCGTCGGCAGGCAAAACTCCACGGATCCATCGTTCATGCACCCCGTGTCCTTGGTGAAGGTCAGCTTCTCGGTCGGACACGACGCCGCAGACGGCAGAGGCCCCTCGGCGTCCCCCTCGGCCGGCGTGGACGGCGGCTCGGCCGGTGTGGACGTGCAGCTCGACAGGCATGCTACCAATACACTGGAGATGGCAACTCGTCGCATATAGCTCCTCCGGGAGCTCGAGGTTGCCACACCTCGGCGCGCGGCGCCGGCAGGGCGCTCTCGCCAGTCAGAGCTGGGCGATGCCGCCGTCGACCATCAGGTCGATGCCGCTCGAGTAGCTGCTCTCGCTGGAGGCCAGGAACAGCGCCGCCGACGCGACCTCTTCCGGCCGGCCGATACGGCCGAGCGGGATCGAGGCGCCATAGAGCTGACGCAGGCGATCGGCGTCTTCCTTGGAGCTCGCCTGGACGAGGGCCGGCGTGTCGATCGGGCCAGCGCTCAGGCTGTTGACGCGGATGCCCCGCCCCTTGAGCTCGGCGGTCCAGGTCCGCGCGAAGGAGCGAACGGCGGCCTTCGACGCGCTGTACACACTGTAGCCGGGGAACCCCTTGTAGCCCGCGGCCGAGGAGACGAGCACGACCGAGCCGCCGTCGGCCAGGAGCGGCAGCGCCTTCTGGACCGTGAAGAAGGTGCCGCGGACGTTGAGGTCGAAGATCCTGTCGAAATGCTCGGGCGTCGCCTCCACGAACGGCGCGCTCTCCACGAGGCCGGCGTTCGTGACGAGGACGTCGATCGCGCCCTTCTCCGACCTCACCGCGGCGAACAACCGATCGAGGTCGCCGGCGTCGGTGACGTCGCCTTGAACGGTCGTCACGTTCTCGCCGATCTGCGCCCTGGCTTTGTCGAGCTCACCCTGGCGCCGGCCGGTGATGAAGACGTACGCGCCTTCCTCGACGAAGCGCCGGGCGACCGCCAGCCCGATGCCGCTGCTGCCGCCCGTGATGACGGCGACCTTGCCATTCAATTTGGACATGAAGTGCTCTCCCGATCCTGTTGGTCTCTGGACCCGGCGGGTCCGATCCGATACGTCGTCCTGGAAGCGGCCCGCTGGACAGTGGAGCTCGCAGACTAGGATCTATCACGCGGCGGGATACGCCGGCGGCGATCCGTGCTAAGAATCGCTGAACAGGGAAGGAGCCAGCAAATCGCGATGGCCGGGGGAATCGAGGGCGAGCGGCTCCTGACGGACCACCCGATGGAGGATCCGTACCCGGGTTATCACCGCCTGCGGGCCGAAGCGCCGTTCTTCCGCGAGCCCAGGACGGGCGCGCTGCTCCTCACGCGGTATGCCGATGTGGCCGCGGCCCTGAAGCATCCTCTGCTCTCCTCGAGGGGCGTGATCGACGCCGTGGTCCGGGTTCCGGCGCCGCTCCGGCGGATCGCCCGCCCGGTGACGCGGGCGCTCTCCCGGCAGATGATCTTCTCGGATCCGCCCGATCACGCGCGGCTCCGCTCCCTCGCGAACCGCGCCTTCACGCCGCGCGCCGTCGAGCGGATGCGCGCCCGTATCCAGCGGATCGCCGAGGAGCTGCTCGACGCGATCGACGGCCCGGCGCCCGTCGATCTGATCGAGCGGTACGCGGCCCCGCTGCCGATCCGCGTCATCGCGGAGATGCTGGGAGTGCCGGTCGGGAGCCGGGATCGGATCAAGCTCTGGTCGGACGATCTCGCGGTTTTTGCCGGCGGAGGTACGGGTCCGCGGTGGAAAGACGTCCTCCGCGGCGCTCGCGGCGCCTTCTGCCTGCGCCGCTACCTCCGGGGCCTGATCCGAGAGCGCCGCGGCCGGCCGCAGGACGACCTGCTCGGGGCCCTGATCGCTGCCGAGGAGAAGGGCGACACCCTGACCGAGGAGGAGCTCTGGGCGAACGCCATGCTCCTCTTGTTTGCCGGCCACGAGACGACCACCGGCCTCATCGGCAATGGTCTGCTCGCGCTCTTGCGGGATCGGGATCAGCTCGACCTCCTCCGCCGCGAGCCTGCCTTGATGGAGGGCGGCGTCGAGGAGCTCCTGCGCTTCGACGGCCCGGTCCACCGGATCGGCCGCGTGGCGAAGGACGACCTGTCGATCGGCGGCTTCCATATCCCGGCCGGACAGCCGGTCATCCTGGGCCTGGCCGCCGCGAACCGGGATCCGGCGCAGTTCCCCGATCCAGACCGGCTCGACGTGCGCCGCGCCGACAGCCGCCACCTCGCGTTCGGCCACGGCATCCACTTCTGTCTGGGCGCGGCGCTCGCGCGCCTCGAAGGGCAGGTCGCGATCGGTGCGATCCTCCGCCGTTATCCGGACCTGCGCCTGACCGGAGAGCGCCTCGCGTGGCGCCGCAACTCCACGCTGAGGGGCCTGGAGGCGCTCCCCGTCCGCCTGCGCTGATTACGGCTTCACGTGGCCTCGAGCACCCTCGCCAGCTCCTCGTCCGACGCGAGGCGGACCCTCTCGCGCCACGGCACCCCATGCTCGTTGGCGGGATGGGCCTCGATCGAGGCCACGCCGTCCAGCCTCTGGGCCCGGATCACCACGACCCCCGGAGGCTGCTCGCGGGACAGGACATCACCGGCGAAGCGGGGGAGCAGCGACGTGAAGCGGTACTCTCGAAAGCCCCCTCCCGCGTCGGCGCTGGCGATGGCGCTCGTCAGCCAGCACCCGTTGGGGAGGCGGGCCTCCTCGATCGGCCACGACACCTCCGACACCCCGGAGAAGAGCAGCCATACGCGCCGCATCGGGGCCTCGGGAGCTCCGGACAGGGGAGCGTCCAGATCGAGCACCAGGCCCCACGGCACCACGTCCCATCGGATGGCGGCCACCCTGGCGTCCACGGTGACGGCGCTCAACGACTCTCCCTCCAATCGACACACAGGACTCGTCATAACGTGCTCTATCGCCCCTTCGGCGGCGCCGGGGGAGCCGCCCCCGACTGGATGTTCTGCACGTCCTCGGCCGACACGGGCCGGCCCGGCTTCTCGAGGCCGTTGACGAACCTCTGACCGGTCTTCGGGTTCACGTTTTCCTTCGGATCGTGCGTGTGGGACAGCCCGGCGCCGTGGTCCTCGCCCTGCAAGATGTCGGTTCGCCCGCCGCCCGGCTGCGAGTAGCTCCCGGGAGGTGTTGCGGTGGTGTCCACGAGCTGTCCGTCCGGCTGCCCGATGAAGCGTGGCACACCGCTGCTGTTTCCACCAGTGGCCGCCATCTGCATCGTCATCGCGCCCTGCATCACGGCGGCGCGGCCGCTCGCCATCATCACCACCCCGACCTGGACCCCCGCCACGGTCAGCGGGACCGCCGCTGGGGCCGCCGTGCCGCCCGAGCCGATGGTGGCCGCCGTGCCGCCGGCCGCCGAGCCGCCCGCGACCGCGCCTCCGACCGTCATCTGCACCACGCCGCCGGCCATCTGACCCGCGCCCATGCCGATCCGGAAGGACTCGCTGTCCTGCGGGGGCGGGAGGAAGCCGACGACGTTGCCGATCACGGGGGTCGCGCCGAGCGCGAATCCGTACGTGAAGCCGAGGATCGTGTCCCCTGCGCGCGCGAGGCCCGCGTCGATGTCCTCCGCGGTCGGCCACTTCCCGGTGGGATCGGTCAACACGAGCGGGTTGTTCCACGTGTACGTGTACAGCCCGAGGTTGATCGGCCGGTACGCCCCGCCGTTGATCTTGCCGGTCATGTACTCCGACAGCACCGGATCCGGGCTCAACCACACGCCGAGCCGCGGCTCGTAGCTGCGCGCGCCGTACTGGTAGAGCCCCGTGGACAGGTCGAGCTCCTTGCCGTTGAACAGGTACGGCTGCCGGTTCTGGAACCGCGAGTCCGTCTGATCGGCCCACAGCTCTCCGCTCGGCAGGTACTCCACGTGCTGGCTCAGCGCCTGATCCTGGTCGGTGATGTACTGCGTGCTGCCGAGGTGGTCCGGGTGGTAGTAGAGGACCGGCGGCTCCTGGAAGAAGTCCGCGTCGATCTTGCTCGCGATGCGCGTGTCGCCCGCGAAGATGTGCTTCGTCGGGTACTGCCCGTTGCGCAGCACGAGGTGCTGGTCGACGTACGCGGTCTCCTCCTGGCCAGCGACGAGGTGCAGGTGCACGCGCCGCTCGCCCGCGCCGTCGTAGAGCGCACGCGAGAGATCCTGGTTGTTCTCCCGCACGGAGACGAGCCGGCCGTCGTCGTCCCACGCCAGCGTACGGTGCGGGTTGTTCCGGTACTTCCACTCGATCTGGTTGCCGCTCGCGTCGTAGAACAGCTCCCGCAGGCGCGGCTGCGCCTCCGCCACGACGAACTCGTCGACCTCGCGCGGCGCGTGCGGCCGCGGGCTGAAGTAGCGGTACACGTTCCGGTACGTCTTCTCGCGGATCTCGTGGCCGAACTTCCACGGGTCCTGGCCCGCCGGCACGGGCGGGGGCTTCGGCTCGTACCGGTCGACCGCGAGGCCCTTCTCGGTCACGTTGCCGAGGACGTCGTACTTCATGCCCAGCGCGTACCGCTGCTGCTCGTTGCTCCGCTCCTGGTAGTCGCCCGACGCCGCCGTGAGCTGGTTCAGATCGTCGTAGTCGAACCGCTGGTGCGTGGTCGCGACGAGCACGCTGCCGCCCACGCTGGCGTCGAACGCCGCCAGGTTGTTCAGCTCCCGGATGTTGCCGACGAGATCGTACTGGTAACGCAGCCGCTGGAACGGCCTCGGCGGCCGGCCCATCATCCGCATCTGCTCGCTCTGGTGGTCCGCGTCGACCTCCTCCACCCGCCGCGTCGACTCGTCGTACCGGATGCGCGTCTCGACCCCGTTGCCCGTGACCACGCGCACCCGCTGACCGAACTCGTCGTACCCGATGTGCCGCAGGTACTCCGTCGTCTGCGGCTCGTTCGGGTGCTGCGGGTTGACGTGCTGGTTCTCTCCGACCGCCGAGATCAGCAGACCGCCGTGGTCGTAGCCATACCGCACGATCTCCTCCCCGGAGCCGGGGAAGATGATCTCCTGCATCCGGCCGAGCGCGTCGTACGCGTAGCGCATCGTGGCCTGGTAAGGCCCGAGGTGCGGCTCGCGCAGCCGCGGGAACTCCGAGGTGAGCTCGGCGGTGTTGCCGAACCGGTCGTAACGGTAGCTGCGCTTGCCCGCGGCGCTCGTCTCCTCGATGATTCGCCCCGCGCGGTTGCCCTGCTCGTCCCCCGCGTCGTCCGGCTCGCCATACGTGTAGAGCACGTCCTGCGTCACCGGATAGTCGATCCGCCGCAGCCGGTTATAGTCGTACTCGTACCGGATCAGCTGCCCGCGCGCCGCGAGCGTCGCCGTCTGCTTCACGCGCAAATTTCCAACCAGATCGTAGCGCCACTCGGTGCGCCCCGCGTCGGGGCTCACGAGCTCCACCATGCGGCCGGTGGTGTCGTACGTGGCCAGGGTGGCGTTGTTGCGCGCGTCCGTCACCCGGACGAGCTCGCCGAGGGGGTTGTGCTGGTAACGCGTCACGATCCGCGTCTCCACCCCGTTGATCCGGTTGAACTCCTCCACCGCGGCGACCCGCCCGCCGACGTCCCGGTACGTGTTCCGCACCTTGGCGTTCGCGTTGATCACCATCTCCTGGAAGAGCAGCTGTCCTTCGAGCTCCACGAGGGAGTGCTCGGTCGCGGTCCGCGCGAAGTCGTCGTCCGCGTTCGTGTCCGGCTTCGCGACCTCGCGCGTCCGCGACATCACGTCATACCGCGTGTGCGTCGGCCGCAGCATCTCCAGCGGCACGAACGTCGTGTCCGGCTCGGCGCTGAAGCCCGGCTGCCCTTGCTCCACCACGCGGCCGAGCGCGTCGAACGCGATGGCCCCGCTGACCGTCATCCCGAGCTCCGTGCCCGTGCCGGTGTCGCGCTCGTGGTCCTTCTTGGTCTGGAGCACGCGCCCCAGCCCGTCCGCGAACGCCACGGTCACGATCGGATCGCCGGGGTGGTCCACGTCCTTGTGGCTCGTCCTGGCCCACACCGGCAGCGCGGCGGTCTGATCGGGCTGGAGCGCGTACTCGAACCGGGCCGTCGGCTCGCCCGCCGCCGGAGGCTCGTCCGGGTTATAGATCGTGGCCGGCGCGCACCCGACCGGCAGATTGGCCTGCTCCGGGAGATCACTCGGCCCCCAGACCTCGATCAGCCGCCCGAAGTCGTCGACCCGGTGCACCATCGTGTGCCCGTTGACGTCCGTCTCCTGCGCCACCGTGCCATAGAGGAGGTTCGGCACGCTGTTCGAGTGGTACCCGAAGCTGTCGTGCACGCACGTGAGGTGGCTATGCGTCGCCTCGTCGTAGCTGTACGTCAGCGCGAAGCTGTTCGGATCCGTCGACGACTCGAGGTTGCCGAGGTCGTCGTAATCGTAATGCCAGGTGGCCTCGGCCCCCGCGTACGGCGTCCCGTCCGGTCGCTTGCCGCCGGAGACGACGTTGGTCACGGTCTCCAGCGCGCGAGTCCCCGGCCAGTACGTCGCGGTGCGCTTGCGCAGCAGGTGGTCCTCGGCGTCCTTCGTCTCGACGAGCTTCGGCTTCATGATGTGCGCCGCCTCGTCGTGCAGGTACTCGACGTGCTGGTACACGTCGTCCGCGTCCGTCGCCTCCTCGCCCTCGACGTGCAGGTCGGTCAGGTTGCCGAACGCGTCGAAGGTTCGCGTCTCGCTCGCGCGCTTGTGCGGCGCGGTCGGATCATCCGTCGTCCCCTCGTAGTACGCGGTCGCCCGGCTCGTCTCCTTGGGGAAGAACGACCCGAGCACCCCCGCCATCAGCTCCGCGGGCGGCTGGGCATAGAGGATCTCCTCGATGGTAAAGAGCAGCCCGTCGCCGTCGCGCAGGGTCGATCGCGCCCGCAGGCCGCGCCGGTAGAAGCTGTCGTTGAGGTACTCGACGTCCTTGATCGACATCGCGGGCACGTCGTCCCCCTCCCCCGCGCCGAGCGCCGTCGTCGTGAGCAGCCTGTAGCCGAGGCGCGTGCGCTCGTCCCGATCGTAGATCCCGTCGGCGTGCGTCTCGATGAGCGTCCTGTACGTGTGCACGCCGTGCACCCCCGGCGCGCCCTCGACGCCATCGTGCACCGTCACGTCGCTCAGCACCCACTGGCCGGAGGGCATGTCGACCTGCGGCGTCCTGTCCACCTCGTCGACCGCGCCCTCGCTCGGCACGACCAGGTTGCCGTCGCGCCGGTAGTCGAGCTCCACGCTCCCGCCGAGCGGCCGGTTCACCCGGCGCAGGAGGTTCGCCTTGCCGATGGTGTTGATGCGCGCGTACACCGTCGCGTCGCCGTCGCGCTTCAGCACGTGGTCGGCGAGGCCGTCGCCGTCGATGTCCTCGAACCCGAGGTGGGATGACCCGTTGCCCTCGGAGTAGAACACCGAGCCTCCGACGCAGATGAAATAGCAGACCTCGACCTTGAAGCTGCCCTCGTAGCTCTCGGACCGGCGGAACCCGATGGCGTCGCCGCCGCCCATGAACGTGTACTCCGGCGGGTCGATCGGGACGCTCCACGCGCCCGCGGGCCACTGCTCCTCCGCTGCGAAGGAGCTGCCGAGGTTGAGCTGCACCCGGAACGACGCCTCCTCGGGCGACTTCATCACCTTGTCCGGCAGCCCGTCGCCGTTCACGTCGACGAAATCGACGACCGTGCGCGCCGTCGTGTACGTGTAGCCGGCGCCGACGGAGGCCACGCTCACGTCCGCGCCGAGGCCGACGCTGTTCGCCCCCGTGTCCTCCAGCCGCACCGCGTCCACGCCGGCCGCGTCCGTGAACTCATCGAGGATGCCGCGGAGCTTGTTGCGCAGGTCCCCCGCGTCGAAATCGCTCCGCTCGAAGCGCTCCCGCTGCAGGGGGACGGGCGCGGTGAACCGGTGCCCGAGGTTGTACGCGACGGTCATCGACCCGCTCGCCGGGTCCTGCGCCACCTGGTCGACCAGGCCGTCGCCGTTGAAGTCGACCAGATCCACGTGTGTGGCGGACAGGCCGTAGCTGGTCCCCAGGCTGAACGACGTGCGGATGTACCCCTTGGAGGAGCCGTCGCTCCCGGTCTTGTTGATGGTCTGATCGTCCTCGTCCACGGTGACCGAGGCGCCCGCTTGCACCCGGATCGTGCGGTGCTCGGTGCGCCGGAGCGCCTCCGGCAGCGACCAGCTGTCGCGCCGCCCGAAGCCCGCGCCGGTGTTGAGCACCGCGCCCTCGCGCGTCACGCTGTCCGGGAACCTGTCGCCGTTAATGTCGATCAGGTCGAGATCCGAGGTGGTGCTGCCGAAGCTGTAGCTGCCCCCCAGCGGACCGAGGTTGGCGCTGACCTCGGCGTTCCACGTCTCCGCGCTGCGCAGCCGGCCGAGCGCCGCGCCGCCTCGCCCGATCTTGCCCACCACCGACGGCTTGACCGCGCTGCCGCCGAGGAAGGCCTCCGACGCGGCCGCGCCCCAGACCGGCGGCGCGTCGTCGTGCGGCAGCGGCACCGCGAGCGTGAAGCCGAGCTCCGGGGCGCGCGTCGGGAAGACGATGTCCGCCTCCGAGAACGCGCGATCGCCGTTGGCGAAGCCGACCGACCAGCCGTGGAATCCGCCGGCCAGAGGGTCCCGCGGGACGCCGTCGATCAGCGCCTCGGCCGCGGGATCCGGGACGAGGAAGCTCACCGGGACGCCCTCGCCGTCGATGCTCGCGACCAGCGAGGCGCCGAGGGGCACCTCCCTGGCGTGCAGCGAGACGTAGACCGGCTCGCCCGCCTCGACCTCCAGGTCGACGGCGAAGGGCACCGTGATCCCGCTGCTGCTCGGCGCGACGAAGGATTGCTTGTGGAACAGCCGGTGCACGCCCTGGACGAGCACGGTGATCGGCCGCTCGAGCGACACGTTGGTGCCCGGCACGAACACCGAGCCTTGGAGCCGCACCGTGCCGGAGCTCGGCGCGATCCAGGGCGTCCGGTGCGCCCCCGGCAGCCACCTCGTCACGGGCATCGCCACATAGGCATTCCGCTCGATCAGCGACAGCGGCAGCGGCGCGTCCCCGGGGCCGTCGTTGTCCAGCGTGCAGGCCGTGCGGCCGCCCGGCTGGACGCCACACGACACGGCCCCTTCCCGGGGAGCGCCGGTCGCGCGATCGACGCGGGTATACCGCTCGTAGCGGACAACAGGGCTCCAGGTCACGAGCGCCGGGTCGTCAGGCACGTCCGATCGGACGCGGATCCGGAGGCGATCCCCCGCCTTCACGGGGACCACGTCGGGCAGGAAGGCGGCGAGCGAGAGCCCGACACCCACGGTCGCCGCGTCCACGCGGTGCGGCGGCAGCACCGTCGTGGTCGCGCCGCCGCTCTCCTTCGTGATCTCGACCGAGAGGTCGTCGCTCGTGGTCGACTCTTTGATCAGATCGCCGGTGAGGCGCACGGTGCCGTCCGCGGGCGCCACCCACGGCACCTCCGGCCGCCCTGCGAGCCGGTGGTCCTGGCCGTAATCGAAGCGGTGGAGGGGCGCGCCGTCCGGCCCGATCCGATCGAGCAGCGCCGCGTCCACCTCGTAGGTGATCGACGGGCTCCACGCCAGGAGATCGGCCGCCGTGTCCACGGGGTTCTCCGGGTCGATCTGCGGCGCCGCGCTCACCCGCACGTAGATGCGGTCGCCGGCGGAGACGTGCGTCGTCAGGACGCCGCCGCCGCACTCGCCCGCGCCGATGGCGCAAGGAGACACGTCGTCCCCCGCGATCACGTCCTCGAACAGCGGTTCTCCCTCGCTGTTGCGCACGATCTCCACGCGCACGCCGTCGCCGCCGGCCTCCTGCTTCTGCAGCGCGCCGCCGATGCGGATGTCGCCCTCGAACGGCGCGATCCAGCGCAGCAGCGGGTCGGCAGGGTGGAAGTCCTTGCGCGCCGCCGCCGCGAAGTCGGGGCGCCCCGCGGGCACGCCGCTCGTGTCGAGCTGCCCCCACGGCGTCTTGGTCCCGAAGCGGCCGCGCCGGTCGTTCAAGGCGACCTCGACGGCCCCGAGCGCGCCGACCGAGACGAGATCGGGATAGCCGTCGCCGTTGATGTCCGAGACGACCTGCTCGTCCTCGGTCGAGCTCCGCGTGTAGGCCACCGAGCCGCCCACGACCGCGAGGTTCAACCCGGCTTGCACGTTCCACCCCGACCGATCCGTGTAGCCCAGGTTGTCCTCGAACAGCCCGGGGACGCCCGTCAGGGCGATATGGCCGTGGCGCGGCGCGCGCAGGAAGTTCAGGCCGGCCTCTCCGCCGTCGTACAGGAAGTCGGGCAGGCCGTCGCCGTTGAGGTCGAACACGCTCTTGCGCACCGACTCGCTCCCGGAGAAGCCGCCGCCGCCGACCGAGATCGAGAAGATCCCGATCCCCAGCCCGACCGACGCGCTGCCGCCCGCGGTCGTGTCCTCCGAGCGCGACAGGCCGTCCCGCGCCTTCGCCTGCCCCCACGCCTCGACCGCCTGCGCGAACGCCGCCATCTCTCCGGACTCGGTGCGCGGCGCGGTGAAGTAGTCGAACGTGTGGCGGTAAAGCTCCTTGCTCGACGACGTGCCGTCGGGGTTCGGGCTGTTCCGGCCCGAGACCGCGATCGACTGGAGCAGGAGCTTGCCGAACTCGCCTTCGGCGTACTCCAGCGCGTAGCGGCGGATCAACGTGGCGCCGAACCGCACGTCCACGCGCGCGAGCTGCTCGCTCGTCTGCTCAAGGAAGCCTGGCCTGCCGCTCAACGTGACGTCGGACCGTCCGGCCACGGACACGAAGTCCACGAAGTAAGCTGCGTTCACCCCCTGCGCCGCGTTGGCCGTGTACTCGATGCGCTCCGGGTGGACCTCGATGCGCGGCGGCGGGCCGTCGTCGACGTCCCGATCGTAGTGAATCAGCATCTGGTTGCCGAACGTGTCGCGGACCTCTTCCAGGTACCAGCGGAACACGTTGCGCGGCTGGTCCTCGGCCGGCTCCGGGTCATCGAGGCGCGCGCCCGCGCTGCGGCCGTAGACATGGACCGTGCCCTTCTTGTCCGTGACCTCCCAGAAGTAGCTGCTCGGCCCGGTGCCGCGGCGCAGGATGCGGTCGAACGGCCCCTCCACCCGCCGCCGGAACAGGCATGGATCGCCGCAGGCGCCGCCATTGGCCTGCACGAGCTCGCTCCCGTCGAGCAGGTAACGCGGCGTCTCGTCCGCGGCGTACGTGGGCACGCCGAAGCGCGTGTCGATCTCGATGCGGGGCAGCCTGAGGTCCCATCCGGCGCCGAGCCACCCGCCGCGGAGCTCGCTGTTGTACTCGATGGCGAGCTCGGGCTGGATGCCGTTGCGGCCCGGCGGGACCACGATGGGATGGCTGAGCTGCGCGGCGCCGCTCGACCTCGCCTCCGGAGGCTCGATGAACGTCACGCCGGCGGTCGGGCTCGGGAGCGCGAGCCCCTTGATGCTGTTGGGATCGAAGCTGCGCGTCCCCGGCGCGTCCGGCATCGCGAGCGTGGCATTCACGAAATCGGTGAAGTGATCGGTGAGGCTCGTCAGCTTACCGCCCTTCGCGACCATGGCCCCCTTCGCGGCCATGGCGCCCTTCGCGGCCATGGCGCCCTTCGCGGCCATGGCCCCCTTCGCAGCGCCCCCCGCGGTCGCGGGGTCATCGGCCTTCGCGACGGGTTCCCACTGGCCCAGCGCCTCGTCGAAGAAGAACCCCGTCACGTGCTGTGAGGTCATCCCGGGCGGGATCGCGCCCTCGTCGTACGGCAGCGTCAGCCGCACCGGCTTCTTGAACTTGAGGCCATGCGGCCCGAAGCGGTACGCCCGCCCCCCGGGCGTGACATTGACCATCGCGCGCCCCATGGGCCGCACCTCGGCCTGGTGGAGCGGGCGAATCGTGATCCGCACCGGCTCCTCCACGGCGCCTTTCGGGATCTCCAGCACGGCGCCCTCGAACGCGACCACCCGGGCCTCGTCGGGGCGCACGATCTCGCCGTGCGGCGCTCCCAGGTCCTCGATGGGCTCCGCCGCCGCGAGGTGCCCCGCCGAGAGCTGCCCGCCGTCGCTGGGCGCCCGCATCGGCATCGTGAAGAGCGCGGAACGGTCGCCCGGAGACTCGGGCGGTGAATTCGGCGTCTCGAGGGGCCCGGCGAGCGCGAGCCCGCCATGCCCGCGGCCGAGCAGCAACACCACACCACAAAAGACCACCAAACGAGCCAGCCAGTTCGCCCGTCGCATGAAAGACGCTCCCGATAAAGAAGGGCCGATGACGCGCGCAGGCTGCTCGACAGAAAGATGTAAGTCAACGCACCAGCGATTACATGCGGTTACACGCGATGACAGCTCGCGCCGGCAGACCGGCCGCTGGCAGCGCCCTCGCCGGTGGGCTCCTTCGCGTCGGAGACCGCGCCGTGCAGCCCCGCCCCGTTCTGCGGTAGCCTCGACCCGCCCCATGAGCGACCTCCGCCAGCCCGCCGAGACCAAGTACGACCACGAGCTCGCGGCCCTCGCCGCCGAGGACAAGGCGCCGAGGCCGCCCGGGTGGCGCCTCTCGCCGAGGGCCGTCGAGACCTACATCCTCGGCAGCGACAAGCCGGTCGGCGGCGTCGCGATCACGCCCAAGTACATCGGCGATCGCGCGCTCGTCCAGGTGGCCCTCGCCACGCTCGCCTCCGACCGCGCGCTCATGCTCGTGGGCGAGCCGGGCACCGCGAAGAGCTGGCTCTCCGAGCACCTCGCCGCCGCCATCAGCGGCACGAGCGCGCTCGTCGTCCAGGGGACCGCCGGCACCAGCGAGGAGCACGTCAAGTACGGGTGGAACTACGCCATGCTGCTCGCCGAGGGGCCGTCGCCGAAGGCGCTCGTGCCCTCGCCCATCCTCCGCGCGATGCGGGACGGGCGCTTCGCGCGCTTCGAGGAGATCACCCGCACCTCGTCGGAGATCCAGGACGCGCTCATCTCCATCCTGTCCGAGAAGCAGGTCGCGATCCCGGAGCTCGATCAGGTGGTGTCCGCGCAGCGCGGGTTCAACCTCATCGCCACCGCCAACACCCGCGACCGCGGCGTGAACGAGATGAGCGCCGCGCTCAAGCGCCGCTTCAACTTCATCACCGTCCCGGTCGTCGACGACCTGGAGCAGGAGATCCGCATCGTGCAGAAGCGCGAGGCCGAGCTCCGCGGCGATTACCAGGTCGGCGTCGAGCCGCCCGCCGAGCTCGCCAAGCTGCTCGTCACCCTGTTCCAGGAGCTCCGGGCCGGCATGACCAAGGACGGCAAGACCAAGGTGAAGACGCCCGGCTCGGTGCTGTCGACGGCGGAGGCGATCAGCGTGCTCTTCAACAGCGGCATCCTCGCGCAGCACTTCGGCACCGGGAAGGTGACCGCCGACGACCTCTCGCGCTCGCTGCTCGGCGCCGTGAGCAAGGAAGGGGGCGAGGACCTCAAGGCCGTCCGCGAGTACTGCGAGACCGTGGCCAAGGCGCGCCCGGGGCTCTGGAAGGAGTTCTACGCCGCCTCCAAGAAGCGGCTCGCGCCCTGAGGCAGCCCCGATGAACCTCGACCGGCTCGCCGCCGTCCATCTCTTCCCGGTGCGCCACCACTCGCCGCGCTCGAGCGCGGCGCTGCGCGCCTACCTCGACGAGGTGCGCCCCAAGGTGATCTTCGTCGAGGGCCCGAGCGACGCGACGCCGCTGCTCGAGGCGCTCGTCGACCCGAAGACCGTGCCCCCCGTCGCGATCCTCGGGTACCGGACCGACGGCACGCCCGCGTCGTCGCTGTGGCCGTTCGCCGCGTACTCGCCCGAGTATGTCGCGGTGAAGTGGGCGTTCGAGCACGGCGCGCGCGTGGAGCTCATCGACGTGCCCGTCGGCGTGGCGCTCGCGCCGTTCGAGGGCGCCCTGGTCGGCCACGACGACGCCGAGGATCCGGGCGGCCACGAGCGCGAGGGCGACGCGGGCCGGGGCGACGCGGGCCGGGGCGACGCGGGCCGGGGCGACGCGGGCCGAGGCGACGCGGACGGCGGGGACGAGGAGGATCGCGAGGGCGACGAAGACGAGGCCGGCGACGAGGAGGACGCGCCCGCGAGCGCCGAGGGCGAGCCGGAGAGCCTCTACGAGGCCTGCGCGCGGGCGCGGGGATTCCGCTCGTTCGAGGAGTTCTGGGAGGCCTCGTTCGAGGCGCCCCGCTACGACCCGCGGTCGTTCCGCGAGGCGCTGCTCGCGTACGCGGACCTCGCCCGCGCCGAGGGAGACCGGCTGGTGCACCGGGCGCGCGACGCATACATGGCGCGCTACCTGCTGGAGCGCATGGGGCCGGACCTCGCCCCGCACGAGGTGGCGGCGGTGCTGGGCGCGGCGCACGCGGCGGCGTTCGCCGCGCGCGACGTCGACCCCGCCCTGGAGGCGCGGCTGCCGGCCGCGGTGCCGTGCGCGGCGACGCTGGTCCCCTTCAGCTTCCCGCGCCTCTCCGAGCAGCTCGGCTACGGCGCGGGCAACCGGGCGCCGCAGTACTACCAGCGCGCCCACGACGCCGGCGGCGACTTCCGGCGCGCCACGCTCGAGGTGCTGATCGACTTCACCGAGCACCTCCGCCTCCGCGGGTTCATGGCCTCGCTCGCGGACACGATCGAGGCGTTCCGCCTCGCGGTCGCGCTCGCCGAGCACCGCGGCAAGGCGGAGCCCGGCCTCGACGAGGTGCGCGAGGCGACGATCGCGACGATGTGCCGTGGCGACGCGACGCACGTCGACGGCTTCCTCTGGCCGGCGGTGATCGGGCGCAACGTCGGTCGGGTCGGGGGCCGCATCGGGAAGAACTCGCTCCAGGAGGAGTTCTGGCGCGAGGTGCGCGAGCGCAGGCTGCCGGCCACGGACGCGCCCGAGTCGTTCCGGCTGTCCTTGACCAACGAGGTCGAGGTCGGCACGAGCGTGCTCCTGCACCGGCTCCGCATCGCGAAGATCCCCTACGCGGCGTACGCGGGCGCGCGGCGCGCGGGCGGCGCGAGCAGGCGGCGCGGGCCGGCGGCGCAGGGGGCGCCGCCGGACGAGATCCTGAGGGAGCTGCACGAGACGTGGGAGGCGCAGTGGACGCCGGCGACCGACGTGGCGCTGGTCGAGAAGATCGTGCTCGGCGACACGCTGGAGCAGGTGGCGACGCGGCTGCTCGAGGAGGATCTCGGGGCGTGCCACACGACGGGCGAGGCCGCCGACGTGCTGCTGAACGGGGTGCTCGCGTCGAGCGCGCGCGTCGTGGCCGCGGCGCTCCGGGCGTGCGACGAGCTCGCCGCGGGCGACACCGACCTGCCGTCGCTCGCGCGCGCGTGCCGCGCGTTCGCGGGGCTCGCGTCGTTCGGCTCGTCGCGGTCGCTGTCGTCGCTCGGCGACGGCGTGATCGCGCCGATGCTGGAGAAGACGTTCGCGCGCGCGGTCCTGCGCGTGCACGCAGGGTGCACGGGCAGCGACGAGGCGGTGGCGGGCGCCAAGGAGGCGCTGCGCACGCTGCACGACGTGGCGCTGTCGCAGCCGATCGTCGACCGGCAGGCATGGTACGACGCGGCGCGGGGGCTCGTGGACAGCGGGGCGGTGAACCCCACGGCGTCCGGCATGGCGTGCGGGCTGCTTTACCTGGCGCAGGAGATCGACGACGCCGAGGTCGCCAGGATCGTCGGCCTGCGGCTCGGGAGCGCGGTCCCGCCCGAGGCGGCGGCGTCGTTCCTGGCCGGCTTCTTCGAGGTGAACGCGCTCGTGCTCGTGAAGAGCCGCCCCGTGGTCGAGGCGCTCGACGCCTTCCTCGGGGGCATCGCGCCCGAGCGCTTCAAGGACACGCTGCCGATCCTCCGGCGGGCGTTCGCGGGGCTCGGGCCGACCGAGCGGCGGTACCTGCTCGAGAACGTGCTCGCGGCGCGCAAGCTCGGGGAGAAGGCCCGAGCGGCGCAGGCGGTGCTGCTGGAGAAGGACCGGGAGAAGCTGAAGGAGATGAGCGAGGACCTCTCGCAGGCGATGGACGACCTGGACGAGCTCTTGTGAGGGCGCTCGGGGACTGCCGATCTCGCCGCGTGTCCACCCCTCGTCGGGTGATTGAGGATCGCCCGCGTCGCCGCGTCCCAGCCGGGGTCGAGTCGCCCCGTGTCAACAACAGAAGCGCCATGGGTACGTTAAAAAGTATGAAGCTGCATCGTTAAGAATCCTTAAGTTGCAGCTCCGGATTCACGCCGTGTCCGAGCCATTGAGCCCGGCGTCTCGTGAATACCGTGATCCCGGGCGGTCTATCCATAAATGGATTTGACGCTGGGGGAAGACCTGATATCCATGCCGGGCACACCCCAAGTCGACACGCTTCGCTCCTGCGCTGCGGCGGTGTGACCGCCGCGCCTGACGCCAGCGGCTCTGTGCGACCTGGTGGCATGGGAGAGGCGATGTACTGATAACGCGACCGCCGGCCGACCCGGCCCCGACGTCCAGGCGACGAGCGACGTGCCTGTGATGGAGGGCGAAGGTCGGCCGGCCTCGCATCTCGACGCAGAGAGCTCGATCACCTCACACGTCTTCAAGGCGCCAGGCGCGCAGCCCAGGCGATCGGCGACGTGCGCCCGACGGCCGGGGCTCCCCCGGCCCGCTCGGCGCGTGCAGCGCCGGCGAGCGCGGCGGCCTCTCCGCGTACGGCGCACGGTACCGAGCAGAGAACAACGATAGCAGGGAGAGATCTACATGCCGTTTTCTTGGTCCAGGCTCTTGGGCCTATTCCCAGCTTTGGCGACCGCATTCATCACCTCGTGCGCCGAGCCCGAGCCGGGCAGCGACGCCGAGGACGTCGAGGCCGTGTCGAGCGGGCTCACCGCGCAGGATCGGCTCAACCTGTGCGCCCAGGATCCGCGCGTGATCGCCGGGCTCGTCTCCGCGCAGGTCTGCGCGGGCGCGGACATCTTCTTCCGCGAGACGTTCGAAGGCAACGGCCGCTCCTGCGGCACCTGCCACCCCGTCGCGAACAACTTCACGCTCGACGTCCCCTTCATCGACGCGCTCGCCGCGAGCAACCCGCTCGATCCGCTGTTCGTCGCCGACCTGGATCCCGCGCTCGCCGAGCTCGAGACGCCGGACCTGAGGGCGCTCGGGCTCATCCGCGAGAACGTGGACGGGTTCGAGGATCTCCCCAACAAGTTCGTGCTGCGCGGGGTCCCGCACACGTTGTCCATGTCGCTGACCATCGCGCCCGACCTGGCGGATGGCTCCACGAACCCGCCGGTGCATCGCACGGGCTGGTCGGGCGACGGCGCCCCCGGCAACGGCTCGCTCCGCGAGTTCCTCACCGGGGCGGTCACCCAGCACTACCCGACCGATCTCGGCCGCCAGCCGGGGGTGGCGTTCCGGCTCCCGACCGCGCAGGAGCTCGACCTCACCGAGGCCTTCCAGCTGAGCCTCGGCAGGACGAACGAGCTCAATCTCCAGCAGGTCAACCTCTCCGATCCGGAGGCGAACGACGGGCGGCTCGCGTTCATGGATCCAGCGCGGGGCCGTTGCAACGTCTGCCACTTCAACGGGGGCGCGAACCACCAGTCGACGGGGCACAACCGCAACTTCGACACGGGGACCCGGAAAGCCCCGGCGACCGGCAGCATCGGGGCGTTCGACGGAGGGTTCGGCGGGCAGAACCTGGCCACGCCCAACATCGACGTCGTGGACGCCGGGTTCCTCAACGGGTTCGGCGACGGCAAGTTCAACACGCCGCCCGTCATCGAGGCGGTGGACAACCCGCCTTTCTTCCACACCAACGCGTTCGGCCCCACGATCGAGGGGGCGGTCGCCTTCTACATCGGGCCGCAGTTCAGCGCGTCGCCGGCCGCGGCGGAGCTCACCGCGCAGTTCGGCACCCCGATCTCGTTCACGGGCGACGACATCAACAAGATGGGGCGGTTCCTCCGCGTGCTCAGCGCCGCCTTCAACCTCGACATCGCGAAGCAGCGCCTGCAGGCGGCGCAGACGCTGGTCAACCAGTTCCACAACACGAGGGCAGATATCCAGCTCGGGCTGATGGATCTGGCCAGGGTCGAGATCGACGACGCGCTGGAGGTCCTCGCCGTGGGTGCGGGCGCCACCCCGCTGCACTCCGTCGCGCAGACCCGCCTCCAGGAGGCGAAGAGCGAGATCGCGGCGGGCCTCGCGGCGACCACCTGGTCGCAGCGGCAGAGCCGGATCTCGACGGCCATCTCGCGGGTCCAGAACGCGCGAGACCAGTTCGGGTCCAACATAACTTTCCAGCTCGGTCAGGGTAACCTGATGTATTGACGCGGGTCGCCCAGCCCGCGGGTCACCCAACCTGGGTTGGTTCGCCCCAACCTGGGTCGGGCGGTCATCCAACCTGGGTTGCCCCAACCTGGGTCGCGGTACCCGGATCGCGGTTGCCCCAACCTGGGTCGCGGTACCCGGATCGCGGTTGCCCCAACCTGGGTCGCATTACCCGGATCGCGATTGCCCCAACTGGATCGCGTCGCCCGGATCGCGGTTGCCCCAACCCGGGTCGGCTCCCCAACCCGGGTCGGCTTCTCCCAACCCGGGTCGGCTCCCCCGCTCCCCCACCCCAACCCGGGTTGGCTCCCCCGCTCCCCCCAACCCCAACCCGGGTCGGCTCCCCCACCCGGCTCGCGGTTGCCAACCCGGGTTGGGTCGCCGATGATCACCCCCCGCCGTGAGCGCCCGCAAATCCCCTCCCCCGCCCTCGCCCCCCGCCCCGCCGGCCGCCTCCGGCGACCTCTCCGACGCCGACCGCGACGTCCTCCTGCGCTGGCGCCTCGCGCTCGGCCCCGAGGCCGAGCGCGTCGACCCGCGCCTCCAGCTCGGCGGCCTCGGCGGCGCCGCGCCCGCGCTCCACGTCGACCCGCGGCGGCTCGGCGACCTCGACCGGGCGCTCTCGTTCCTCTACGACGAGCGCGCCGGCAACCTGGGCGGCTCGCGCCCGTACGTCCCCGAGTGGCTCGCGGCCGTCCGCGAGTTCTTCAGCCATGACGTCGTCGCGCTCGTCCAGAAGGACGCCATCGAGCGGAAAGGCCTGACGCAGCTCCTCTTCGAGCCCGAGACGTTGCCCTTCCTCGAGAAGAACATCGAGCTCGTCGCCACCCTCATGAGCGCCAAAGGCCTCATCCCGGACGCCGCCCGGGAGGCCGCCCGGCAGATCGTGCGCGAGGTCGTCGAGGAGGTCCGGCGCGCGCTCGAGTCCGAGGTCCGCACCGCCGTCCTCGGCGCGCTCCGGCGCAACACGCAGAGCCCGCTGCGCGTCCTCAGGAACCTCGACTGGAAGCGCACCATCCGCAGGAACCTGAGAGGCTGGGACGCGGAGCGGCGCCGCCTCGTCCCGGACAAACTCTATTTCTGGGCCAACCAGACGCGGCGGCACGAGTGGGACGTGGCCATCCTCGTCGACCAGTCCGGGTCCATGGGTGAGAGCGTGGTCTACAGCTCCATCATGGCCGCCATCTTCGCCTCGCTCGACGTCCTCCGCACGAGGCTCCTCTTCTTCGACACCGAGGTCGTCGACGTGACTCCGATGCTCGTCGACCCGGTCGACGTGCTGTTCACCGCGCAGCTCGGCGGCGGCACGGACATCAACCGCGCCGTCGCCTACGCCCAGGCGAACTTCATCGAGCGCCCCGAGAAGACGCTGCTCATCCTGATCACCGACCTGTTCGAGGGCGGCAACGCCGAGGAGCTCGTCGCCAGGATGCGCCAGCTCGCCGACAGCAAGGTGCGCTCGGTCTGCCTGCTCGCGCTCTCGGACAGCGGCAAACCCTCGTACGACCACGAGATGGCCCAGCGGCTCACCGCCCTCGGGACCCCGTGCTTCGGCTGCACACCGAAGCTCCTCGTCAAGGTGGTGGAGCGGATCATGCGAGGACAGGACCTCGGCCCGCTGATCGAGGCCGAGGCGAAGTAAGCGAAACAAACGAAGAAGCGCCTGGCCCGCGCGCCCGAAGCGCGCCGTCCAGGCGCTCTCTCCAGCCGCGCGTCGCCCTCGACGCCGGCCGCGCGCTCCTCAGGCGCGCCGGCTGGCAGCGCGCTTCCGCGTCGTTGCGCCCCGGGCAGCGCCCGCCGAGCCCCGCCGGCGCGTCCCGGCCGGGCGAGGCGCGTCCGCACGGCGCGCGCGGTAGGCCTCTTCCAGCGAGGGCGACTTGACCAGGACGGGACCAGTGCTGCTCACGGAGCTGATCGAGGGGCCAACTAGGCTGATTGAAAGTTTCACTTGAACTACCGATTGTGGTGGCGGATCGATCACGTCGTGCAGCGGAGGACTCACCTATAAACTGTTTTGATCTTCCACGCATCGCTGCATGTGAAGGTCAGGAGCCCTGAAGCGCCCGTCCGGACGTGATAGTGTCCACCCGGGAGATCCCCTCGCGCCGCCCGCGAAGGCGGGCCTGACCGAGAAACACACAGGCACCACGGAGGCACGAAGGCACGGCTCTGGTTTGCTCGTGCCTTCGTGTCTCCGTGGTGGGTGGCGAGGGATGCCCCCGGAGGTCGCTCCGGGCGCTCTGCTACGGACAGGTTGCACGAGGTAGGCCAACCGATGAGCCCAGGCGGCCATCGCCGTTTTCCCGGGGTGTTTGCCGCGCACCTTTCACGGTTGAAACGCCCGGTTGCAACCGTGGCGCAACGCTGCGGCCTTCCGCGCTTCGCGCTGTGCACGCTGTCGCCACCCCGGCGCGCCGCCCGCGACGGCCTCGCCCGTGAAATCCCCGCCCGCCACGGCCTCGCCCGCGAAATTCCCGCCCGCGAAGGCCCCGCTCGCGAGGCCCCGCCCGCGGCGGCGCCCTCACCGGCAGCTCAGCCCGCGGGGCCGGTCACGGAGGGCTCCGGGCGTTCGCCTACGGGCCCGGACGGGTCGGCGTCCCGGGACGGGAGCGGCAGCGCCACCTGGAACCTCGACCCCACGCCCGGCGCGCTCTCGACCTGGATCGACCCGCCGTGGGCCTTGAGGATCTGATCCACGATGTACAGGCCCACACCCAGCCCCCCGTACGAGCTGGTCGGCGCCGCCCGCTCGAAGCGCCCGAAGATCCGGCCGATGAACTCCTTCTCGATCCCGATGCCCTGATCCATCACCTGGAGCACCGCCGACTCCCCGTCGACCGCGACCCGCAGCTGGATCGGCTTGCCGCGCCCGTACTTGATGGCGTTCACGAGCAGGTTGGTGACCACCTGATCGAGCCGCAGGCGGTCCCACCGGCCGACCGCCGTCGCCGGAAGATCGAGCTCGAGCGCGCAACCCGCCCGCTCCACCTCGGACGCGAGGCGGACCGCCACCTCGCGCGCCACGTCGCACAGGTCCACGTCCTCGAGGCTGAGCTCGAGCTGCCCGTTGTTGATGCGCGTCACGTCGAGCAGCGTGTCGATGAGCCGCGTGAGCCGCTCGATCTGCCCCTCTGCCTGCGACAGCTTCGCGAGCACCTGCGCGGCCGGCAGCTCGCCGCCCGATCGGGCGATCGTGCGAGAGAGCCCCTGGATCTGCAAGACCAGCGCGCTCAGCGGCGTCCTGAGCTCGTGCGACGCGACAGAGACGAAATCCTCGCGGATCTGGACGGCCTCCCGCATCATCCGCAGGAGGCGCGCGTTCTCGAGGCAGAGCGCCGCGCGCTGCGCGAGGTCCACGGCGACCGCGAAATCCGGCGGATCGAAGCGCTCGCCCGGCTCCACCCAGACCAGGCTGAGCGCGCCGAGCACGTCCCCGCGCGTGACGAGCGGCACGCAGAGGTAGCTGCTCGCGCCGAGCTCCTGGACGGCCGCCCCGTCGCCGACGTCGAGCGCCTGCGCGACGTCCCGGGGCGCGCACTCGACCCGCAGATCGGGGCGCCCGCTCGCCAGCACGGCGCCGATGCCGCCCGCCTCCGCGACGAGATCCCGCGGGATGCGCTGCTCCATGGACCGCGCCGCCTCGCGGGAACGGTGCGCGACCGCGGTCCTGCGCAGCGCGCCCTCCTTGCGCAGATCGAGGACACACCAGGTGCAGATGCGGTCCGCGGCGAGGCGCGTCAGGGCGGCGGCGACGCTGTCCTCGTCGAGCGACGCCGAGAACGAGCTCGACGCCTCGGCGAGCAGCTCCGACCGGCGCACCGCCGCCTCGGCCTCGGCGCGGGCGGCGCGCTCCCGGGTCAGGAGGTGAATCCGCTCCTGCTCATGGCGCTTGGTGTCGTCGATGTCGGTGAAGCTGCCGAGCCAGCCGACCACGCGCTTCCACACGTCCCGCTCCGGGACCGCCTGGCAGAGGTGCCACCGGTAGACCCCGTGCACGGACCGGAGGCGACACTCGCCCTGAAAGGGATCGCCCGACTCGAGGCTGAGCCGCCACTTGCCCACGAACTGGGTCAGATCGTTCGGGTGCACCGCGGCCTGCCAGCCCCAGCCGCGCAGCGCCTCGAACGCGAGGCCCGTGTACTGGAGCCACCGCGAGCTCACGTAATCGACGCTGCCGTCGAGCTTCGCCGTGAAGACGCACTGCGGGATCGCGTCGGCGAGGTTCTGGTACCGCGCCTGCGCGGCGCGCCGGAGCTCCTCGACCTCGGCGTCGCGCCGGCGCTGCTCGGCCTTGCGGAGCAGCTCCGCCTGCTCCTTGATCTGCTCGCCGCGCCGGTGGAGCTCGGCGAAGACGGCGACCTTCGCCTGGACGACCTCCGGCTCCAGCGGCTTCAGCAGGTAGTCGACCCCGCCCACGGCGTACGCCCTGTAGATGGCCGAGACATCGTCCGCCGCCGCGGTCAGGAAGATGATCGGCGTGTGGCGCGACCGCTCCCGCTGCTTCACCAGCGAGGCGACCTCGAACCCGTCGATGTCGGGCAGCCGCACGTCGAGCAGGATCACCGCGAAGTCCTCGGACAGGATCCTGAGGAGCGCGTCTTTCCCGCTCGCCGCGGTCACGAGCCGGTAGCTCTCCTCGCCGAGGATCGCCGTGAGCGCCACCAGGTTCTCTGGCTGGTCGTCGACGAGGAGGATGCTCGTGGCCACGGGAGCGGAAGACACCGTCGGGCTCCGTCGCTCAGTCAGGCTGCAGCCAGTGCAGCATCACCGACATGAGGCGCGCGTCGTCCACCGGCTTGGCGACGAAGTCGCTCAGGCCGGCGTCCAGGCACTTCTGCCGATCTTCCGGCATCGCCTTGGCCGTCACCGCGATGATCGGCAGATCGCTGAAGCGCGGATCGGTCCGGATCTCGCGCGTCGCCTCGTACCCGTCGAGCTCCGGCATCATGATGTCCATCAGCACGATATCGACCGAATCGGTGTCGCGCAGGATCTCGATGCCGTGCCGCGCGTTCTCGGCCAGGAGCACCTGCGCCCCCCGCCGCTCGAGCAGGCTCGTGATGGCGAAGACGTTGCGCGCGTCGTCGTCGATGACGAGCACGGTCCGCCCCGCCAGCGCGACCGACGAGCCGCTCCCGTTCGCGAGCTGCGGCGCGATCGGCTCGGGCAGCTCGGGGCGCGGCGCCGCCTTCGGCGTCTTGAGCTCCGGCCGCTCCGCGGGCAGGTACAGCGTGAACTTGCTGCCGAGCCCCGGCGTGCTGTTCAGCGAGATCTCGCCGCCGAGCAGGCTGGCCAGCTCCCGGCTGATCGTCAGGCCGAGGCCCGTGCCGCCGTAGGTGCGGCTGGTCGAGGCGTCGGCCTGCTGGAACGCGTCGAAGATGAGCGTCTGCTTCTCCGGCGGGATGCCGATGCCGGTGTCCGTGACGGCGAACGCGAGGACGGTCTTCGCCTTGATCAGCGTGTCCCGCTTGAACACGAGCCCCCGGCTCGCCACCTCGATCTCGAGCGAGATCCGGCCGGACGACGTGAACTTGAACGCGTTCGACAGGAGGTTCTTCAGGATCTGCTGGAGCCGCTGCAGATCCGTCATGATCGTCGACGGGACGCCGGTCGCGACCCGGACCCAGAACTCGAGCTCCTTCTGCTCCGCGATCTGCCGGAAGCTCCGCTCGACGTACTCCGCCAGATCGGACAGCGACACCCGCTGGGTCTTCACGTCGATCTTGCCGGCCTCGATCTTGGAGAGGTCCAGGATCTCGTTGATCAGCTGGAGCAGGTCCTGCCCCGCCGCGGCGATCGTCTTCGCGTACTCGACCTGCTTCGGCGTGAGCGTGTGCTCCTCGTTGTCCGCGAGGATCCTGGCGAGGATGAGCAGGCTGTTCAGCGGCGTGCGCAGCTCGTGCGACATGTTCGCGAGGAACTCGGACTTGTACTTCGAGGTGCGCGACAGCTCCCGGGCTTTCTCCTCCAGCGACGCGCTGGCGCGGGCGATCTCCCGGTTCTTGATCTCGAGCTCGGACGCCTTCTCCTCCAGCTCCTGCGAGCGCGAGCCGAGCTCGGTGTTGGACCTCTGGAGCTCCTGGAGCAGCTCCTCCGTCCTCATGCTGGCGCCGATCATGTTGAACACGACGCCGATCGACTGGGTGAGCTGCTCGAGGAACGTGAGGTGGATGGGCGTGAAGTTCTGGAAGCTCGCCAGCTCGATCACCGCCTTGAGGCCGCCCTCGAAGAGCACCGGCAAGACGCAGATGTTGCGCGGCGGCGCCTCGCCGAGGCCCGAGCTCACCCGGATGTAGTCATCGGGCAGGTCGGTGACCACGATGCTCTTCTTCTCGAGGCCGCACTGCCCGACGAGCCCCTCGCCCAGCGCGAACCGGTTCGAGATGCCCTTTCGCTTCTGGAACGCGTAGCTCGACGTGAGCTTGAGCGTCGGGTGCTTGTCCTCCGACTCCAGCACATAGAAGGCCCCGTGCTGCGCCGACACGAGCGGCGTCACCTCGGACATGATGAGCCGCGAGAGCGCCTCGATGGTCCGCTGCCCGGCCATCATCCCCGAGAAGCGCGCCAGGTTCGTCTTCAGCCAGTCCTGCTCCTGGTTCGCCCGCGTCGTGTCGCGCAGGTTGGAGATCATCTGGTTGATGTTGTCCTTCAGCTGGAGGACCTCGCCCTGCGCCTCGACGGAGATGGCCCGCGTCAGGTCGCCCTTGGTCACGGCGGTCGCGACCTCCGCGATGGCGCGCACCTGCGTCGTCAGGTTGCCGGCGAGCTGGTTCACGTTGTCGGTCAGGTCCCTCCACGTGCCCGCGGCGCCGGGCACCTTGGCCTGGCCGCCCAGCTTGCCCTCGATGCCTACCTCGCGCGCCACCGTCGTGACCTGCTCGGCGAACACCCGGAGCGTGTAGGTCATGTCGTTGATCGTGTCCGCGAGCGACGCGATCTCGCCCTTGGCCTCCAGGGCCAGCTTCTGGCGCAGATCGCCGTTCGCGACCGCCGTCACGACCTTGGCGATGCCGCGCACCTGCGAGGTGAGGTTCGACGCCATCACGTTGACGTTCTCGGTCAGGTCCTTCCACGTGCCCGACACCCCGGGCACCTGCGCCTGGCCGCCGAGCTTGCCCTCGGTGCCTACCTCGCGCGCGACGCGCGTCACCTCCGCGGCGAAGGCGCGCAGCTGATCGACCATCTTGTTGATGGTGTCCTTCAGCTCGAGGATCTCCCCCTTCGCCTCGACCGTGATCTTCTGGGACAGGTCGCCGCTCGCGACCGCCTTCGTCACGAGGGCGATGTTCCGGACCTGGTTGGTCAGGTTGCCGGCGAGCTGGTTCACGTTGTCGGTCAGGTCCTTCCACGTGCCGGCGACCCCGGGCACCTGCGCCTGGCCGCCGAGCTTGCCGTCCGTGCCGACCTCGCGCGCGACGCGCGTCACCTCCGCGGCGAAGGCGCGCAGCTGATCGACCATCTTGTTGATGGTGTCCTTCAGCTCGAGGATCTCCCCCTTGGCCTCGACCGCGATCTTCTGGGACAGGTCGCCGCTCGCGACCGCCTTCGTGACGAGGGCGATGTTCCGGACCTGGTTCGTCAGGTTGCCGGCGAGGACATTCACATTGTCCGTGAGGTCCTTCCACGTGCCGCTGACGCCCCGCACCTCGGCCTGAGCGCCGAGCTTGCCTTCCGTGCCTACCTCGCGCGCGACGCGCGTCACCTCGGACGCGAACGCCCGCAGCTGCTCCACCATCTTGTTGATGGTGTCCTTCAGCTCGAGGATCTCGCCCCGGGCCTCGGCGGTGATCTTCTGCGACAGGTCCCCCTTCGCGACCGCCGTCGTGACCAGGGCGATGTTCCGGACCTGGTTGGTCAGGTTGCCGGCGAGCTGGTTCACGTTGTCGGTCAGGTCCTTCCACGTGCCGGCGACCCCGGGCACCTGCGCCTGGCCGCCGAGCTTGCCGTCCGTGCCGACCTCGCGCGCGACGCGCGTCACCTCCGCGGCGAACGTCCGCAGCTGCTCCACCATCTTGTTGATGGTGTTCTTCAGCTCGAGGATCTCCCCCTTCGCCTCGACCGTGATCTGCTTCGACAGGTCGCCGTTCGCGACCGCCGTCGTCACCACCGCGATGTTGCGGACCTGGTTCGTCAGGTTCCCGGCGAGGACGTTCACGTTGTCCGTGAGGTCCTTCCACGTGCCGCTGACGCCCCGCACCTCGGCCTGAGCGCCGAGCTTGCCCTCCGTGCCTACCTCGCGCGCGACGCGCGTCACCTCGGACGCGAACGCGCGCAGCTGCTCCACCATCTTGTTGATGGTGTTCTTCAGCTCGAGGATCTCCCCCTTCGCCTCGACCGTGATCTGCTTCGACAGGTCGCCGTTCGCGACCGCCGTCGTCACCACCGCGATGTTGCGGACCTGGTTGGTCAGGTTCCCGGCGAGGACGTTCACGTTGTCCGTGAGGTCCTTCCACGTGCCGCTGACGCCCCGCACCTCGGCCTGAGCGCCGAGCTTGCCCTCCGTGCCTACCTCGCGCGCGACGCGCGTCACCTCGGACGCGAACGCGCGCAGCTGCTCCACCATCTTGTTGATGGTGTTCTTCAGCTCGAGGATCTCCCCCTTCGCCTCGACCGTGATCTGCTTCGACAGGTCGCCGTTCGCGACCGCCGTCGTCACCACCGCGATGTTGCGGACCTGGTTCGTCAGGTTCCCGGCGAGGACGTTCACGTTGTCCGTGAGGTCCTTCCACGTGCCGCTGACGCCCTGCACCTCGGCCTGCGCGCCGAGCTTGCCCTCGGTGCCGACCTCGCGCGCCACGCGCGTGATCTCCGAGCCGACGGTCTGCAGCTGCTGGACGACGTCGTTCACCTCCTCGGCGATCTGACCGATCGTCCCGGGGACCTCGCCGATGCCGACGCGGGCGGAGAAGTTGCCGGCCTTCACCGCCTTCAGCACCTCCAGGATCGCCTGGAGCTGCATCTCCCGCACGTTCAGGTCGAGCCCGTCGGCGCCGCGCTTGCGGGGCGGCGCCTTCTTGGCCTTGCTCGCGCCGTTCCCGTTCTTGTCCTTCAGTGCCGCCGCGATGTTGTTCGGTTGCATCGATACCTTCCTGACGTGACGACGACGATAGCGCGCCCCGGAGACATTAGGGCGCGGTTCGGGAGACGTGGCCTCGAAGGCCCGCGGAGAGCGCGGCGCCGCGAGGCGCCGGTGAGCCGCCGTCTCAGGCCTTGCCGCGGCGCAACACCTCTTCGACTTGCCGCTGGAGGCGGGCGTGCTCCATGTCGCGCGCGCGGCGCTCCAGCGCTCGCCGCATACGGGAGCTCAGCTCGTCGGAACGAAATGGCTTGGATAAGTAATCGGAAGCACCGACCCGCAGGGCGCGCATCCCGGTCTCGACGGAGCCGAAGGCGGTGATGGCGATGACGGCGATGGACGGATCGTGCTGCTTTGCTCGCGCGATAAGCTCGATGCCGTCCATGCCCGGCATGCGGATGTCGGTGATCAGCAGCTCGAAATTCCCCGACGGGAGCAGCCGGAGGGCCGACATGGCGTCGGCGACATGCGTCGCGTGGTAACCGTGATCTGCCGCGATGTCAACGACGAACCGGCCGAGGTCGTCGTCGTCTTCGACAATCAGCACCTTCGGTGAGCTCGAACTCATCGTTACTGTCCTTCCTCCATCATCACCGGCTCCGTGCTCGCCGGCCTCGTGCTCGCCGGCGACCCCGAGGTGTCGGTGGGCAGGGTGATCCGGAAGCGCGCCCCGCCCGACGCCGAGGCGACGACCTCGACCGAGCCGCCCGCTTCCTGGACGATCCCCTGCACGATCGCGAGCCCGAGGCCGCTGCCGCCGCGCGTCGATTTCGTCGTGAAGAACGGCTCGAAGATCCGGCCCATGTCCTCGGCGCGCACCCCGGGCCCCGCGTCCTCGACGTCGAAGCACACCGCGCGAGCGCCCCCCGGGCCGTCGTGCTCGGGGAGGACACGCACAACGAGCTCGCCGCCGTCCTCCTGGGCCTCGATGGCGTTCAGGCAAAGATTGAACACCACCTGAAACAGACGATCGGAGTCGAGGGCGACGCGCGCCCATTCCGCGGTGTCGCCGGAGCACACCACGCTCGTCTCGATACCGCGCTTCCTGCACTCGGGGCCGACGAAGGCGATCACGTCCTCGACCACGCGCAGCAGATCGCTCTCGTTCGCCTGCGCCCGCGTCGGCCTGGCGAGGGAAACGAGGCGCGAGACGACGCGGGTGATCCGCTCCGACTGCCGGGCGATGGTCTCGAGCTCGGCGCGCAGGTGCTCCGGGCACCCGGGCGAGTCGGCCGCGCGGCGCGCGCGGCCCTGGATCACGTTCAGCGGCGAGCCGATCTCGTGGCCGAGCGAGGTCGCCACCTGCCCGGCGGCGGCGAGCGCCTGGGCCTGCTGCAGCCGGCGCTCCACGTCGAGGCGCGCCATCTCCTCCCGCTCGGCGCGCGCCCGCGCCTCCCGGAGCGACTGGGTCATCGTGTTGAACGCGATGGCCAGCCGGGAGAGCTCCTCCGCGCCCTTCTCGGGCACGGCGGCGTCGAGATCGCCGCTGGCCACGCGCTCGGCCCCGGCGAGCAGCGAGCGCGCCGGGAGCCCGACCGTGAAGCGCCCCACGAGCCAGGCCACGACCGCGCTGACCAGGAGCAGCACGACGCCGGTGACCGCGAGGCCTCGATTCAGGGACCTCTCCAGCAGCTCGATGTAGTGGCGGTCGCGCACCAGGACGGCGACCAGCTCTGGATTGGCGCTGCTCGGGTGGATGACGACGCTCCGGAACATCACCGACTGCCCACCCAGGCTGGACACCTCCTCGACGTCGGTCCCCTCGCGAAACGCCCGCGCGGCGACCTCGCCGAGGCGCGCGGCATCCGCCGCGACCGCCTCCGTGATGAAGACGGGCTCGCCCGCCCTGGTGAAGGCGGCGACACCCAGGATCCGGTCGGCGCGCGCGAAGTGCTCTGCCCGGCGCCGGACGAGCGCCATGTCGTTGCGCTGGAGCGCGCTCTCGACGAACGCCTGGAGCAGGGTGGCGTAGTTGCGGAGCTCCTCCGTGGCCTCCTGCCGCAGGATCTGCCGGCGGTGCGCCGACGAGAACGCGGCATACAGCGCAATGGCGATCGCGATCGGGAGGACGAGCGAGAGCCAGAACTGGTGAGCGAGCCTCATCCCGGAGGGTCGGCGCTGGTGTTCCATGGCCCTACGACGATCCACCGCGACATTCAGAAGAATACCGTCGCGTCAGCGCCCCGCGTCACCGGCAGATCCGAGCGCACGAAGCCCTCGGATTTCATCATCGTTGCCCCCCATCGGCAAGGAATTAAACGACCTCGGCAACAAGCATCCAGCACATCCAGCGATGCCATGACGCCAGGCGACAAAGCGAGCTCGGGTAATCCCCGATCGTGATCAGGAATGATCGTACGCTGTCGTGGCGACCGTCACGTTCGCCTACGTGGTCCGCGCCGGCGCGCGCTTCGCCGCGGGCTTCGGCGCCGTCGTCGCGCGCGCCGTCCTCTCCTTCCGATCCTGCTGCTCCTTCGGGGCCCGCCGCGCGGAGGTCCCCTTCGCGCCGCCGCGCGGCGACCTCGCGGCGGTCAGCAGCTCCCCCCATCGCGAGATCGCCGTCGCGACGTCGTGGAATCCTCGCCCGACGTCGGTCAGCTCGTACTCCACGCGCACCGGGGGCCCCGGCAAGACGCGCCGCACCAAGAGGCCGAGCGCCTCGAGCTCCTTCAGCCGGCTGGAGAGCATCCGGTCGCTGATGGCGTCGAGCCGCTCGCCGATCTCGCCGAAGCGCAGCGCGCCGCCCTCGAGCGTCGCGATGATGAGCCCGTTCCACGGCCGCGCGAGCACGTCCATGGCCGCCTGGAACTTCTCGCAGAGGTGCTCGCTGGAGTGCTTCATTCGTCGTCCCTCGGCGTCAGCATGACCAATTCACTACCAAAAAGGAAGCGCCTTGACAGAGGGAAGCGTGGACGCAAGATGCTTCCGAAACGAACGCTACTTCTGTTTTGAAAGCAACTTCACAAGGAGAATCGACCGTGAGCACCTCGTCCGACCTGCTCTTCAGCCCGTTCGCCCTCGGATCTCTCGCGCTGCCGAACCGCGTCGTGATGGCGCCGCTGACGCGCTGCCGCGCCGGCGAGGGCAACGTGCCGACCGAGCTGAACGCGCTGTATTACGAGCAGCGCGCCTCCGCCGGGTTCATCGTCAGCGAGGCGACGCAGGTGAGCCCGGAGGGCGTGGGGTACCTGCGCACGCCGGGGATCCACACGGACGAGCAGGTCGAGGGCTGGCGGCTCGTGACCGGCGCCATCCACCGGGCGGGCGGGCGGATCTTCCTGCAGCTCTGGCATGTCGGGCGGGCGTCGCACGTGTCGTTCCAGCCGGGCCGGCAGGCGCCGATCGCGCCGTCGGCGCTCGCCATCCGCAACGCCCACGCGCACACGCCCGAGGGGACGCAGCCGTACAGCACGCCGCGCGCCCTCGAGGCGCGCGAGATCCCGGGGATCGTGGGGCAGTTCGCCGAGGGGGCGCGCCGGGCGAAGGCGGCCGGGTTCGACGGCGTCGAGATCCACGGCGCGAACGGCTACCTCATCGATCAGTTCCTCCGCGACGGGGCGAACCGCCGGACGGACGCGTACGGCGGCTCGGTCCAGAACCGGTCGCGGTTCCTGCTCGAGGTCGTCGAGGCCGTGACCGGGGTCTTCGGCGCGGATCGCGTCGGGCTGCGGGTGTCGCCGACGAGCCCTTACAACGACATGAGCGACTCGAACCCGGTGGAGCTCTTCGGCCACGTGGCCGCCGAGGTCTCCGCGCGCAAGCTCGTGTACCTGCACGTCGTGGAGCCGCTCGCGGCCGGGGCGCAGGGCGCCGCGGCGCGGGTGACGCCGGCCCTGCGCGAGCGGTTCCGCGGCGCGCTCATCGCGAACGGCGGCTACACGCTCGAGGCCGCGGAGCAGGCGCTGCGGGCGGGCGCCGCGGACCTCGTCTCCTTCGGCGCGCCGTTCCTCGCCAACCCGGATCTGCCCGAGCGCCTCGCGCGGCGGGCGCCGCTCAACCCGCCGGACGTCGCGACGTTCTACTCCGAGGGGCCGCGCGGCTACACCGATTACCCGCGGCTCGGCGAGGCGCAGCGCGCCGCGCAGCTGTCGGCGTGAGATCGCCGTCCCCCTGAGCCGGGCGAGCCGGGAGCCGGATCGACGACGCGGCGACGCGACGGCGCCCGGCCGACGGCGGCGCCGGGCGGACAACGGCGGGGCAACGGCGGGGCAACGGCGGGGCAACGGCGGGGCGACGGGGTCCAGCAAAGCCGGGGTTTGGGCCCTCGCCCCGGGCTGCATGGTAGGCTCCTCGGCCGATGTCGACGGTCGTGGCCGGCAAGGATCAGGGCACCTCGGCGTGGGGTCCGGCGCGGTCGCCTGCGGGGGCGACGTGAGCGCGGCGGCGCCGGGCGAGGTGAAGCGCATCGGGGCCGGCGAGCTCCGGGCGTTCATCCAGGACGCCGGGGAGCTCAAGAAGGGCGCGCTGCTCTACGACGGCGGCAGTCTCCTCAACCTGGCGCGTTACGAGAACAAGCTGTTCTGCGAGGCGAAGGGCTCCGGGGCCGCGCCCTACAAGGTGACGCTCGTCTACAGCGACGCGCCGGCGCCCGGGTTCAAGGGGCGGTGCACCTGCCCGGCGCGGACCTTCAACACCGCGTTCTGCAAGCACGCGGCGGCGCTGCTCGTCGCCTGGGCGCGCGCGCCCGAGGCGTTCGTGGTGAGCGACGCGGCGCCGGCGGGCGCGCCGGGCGGCGAGGCCGCGCGCAGGAGCGTGAAGAAGGGGAGCGCGAGCCCGGCGGCCCTGATGAAGGCCGGCGTCGAGCAGGTCGGCACGCTCGTGCGCGAGCTCGCCGTGGCCGGCGTCGCCGCGGTCGGGGTCGACCGCGTGGAGCAGATGGAGAAGCTCGCCGAGGGGCTCCGGGAGAACCGCCTCCGGCGGCTCTCGGCCCGGACGCTCGACCTCGCCGCGCTGCTGCGCGGGCCGTCGGTTGGCGCTGCCGCAGCCGCGGGCGCTGCCGCGGCCGCGGGCGCGCGCCGCGGCGCGCTCCCGGCGGTCGCCTACGCGAACCTGCTGGCCGATCTCCTGCTCACCGCCCGCAAGCTCGAGAAGCACCTCGCGGGCGAGCCGCTCGACGACCGCCACGTCGAGGAGCTCGTCGGCAAGACGTGGAAGGCGTCCGACCGGAAGCCGGCCGAGGGCCTCACGCTGATCGAGTACGCCTTCTCCACGCGCACGACGAGCGACGACTTCGTCATCCGGGAGAGCCGCTTCGTCGACCTCGAGTCCGGCCGGCACTTCAGCGAGAAGCAGATCCTCCCCGCCTTCCTGGCGAAGCGGACCGAGCCGAAGCGGAGCTTCGCCGGCGAGGTGCTCGCCGGGGCGCGCGGCACGACCTACCCCGGCTACCCGCCGCTCCGCGTCGATTTCAGCGACCTCGGCGACAAGCGCCCGCTCGACGCCGCCGCGCTCGAGGCCGTGCTCGCGCGGGCGTTGCCCGACGTCGGCGCGGCGCTCGCGGCGCTCCAGGAGCACCGGAAGGACGTCTTCGCGCCCGACCTCCTGCCCGTGGCGGTGCGCATCGACACGCTCTTCGCGCGCGGCGCGCGGCTCTCGGCGGTCGACGACAAGGACCAGGCCGTCCACCTGCCCGACGACGCGGCGCTCGAGGAGCGGCTCGCCGGCGCGCTCCGCGAGGCGCGGCTGCGCGCCCTGCTCGGCGACGTCGGCATCGACGCCGCGCTGCCCACGTTGTGGCCGCTCGCCGCGATCGTCGAGGGCCCGCTCGGCCTCGAGCTGCGCCCCGTCATCGATCAGGGCGCCGCGGCGCGGGGCGCTCCGCTGGACGGCTCCGCGTGGAACGTCGCCGCGCGCGAGGCCGGCGCCTCGCCCGCGGCCATCGCGCTCGGCGAGGTGCGCGAGGAGCTCGCCGAGGCGCTCGCCACCGGCCTCACCGGCCTCGGCCCGCGCGCCACGGCCCCGCTCGCCGCGCGCCTGCGCGACCTCCGGCTCGAGAAGCAGGCCGCGCTGCTGGAGAGCCTGCCCGGGCGGCCCGAGCCGGCGGATCGGCTCGACGATTTCATCAAGCTCTACCAGGTGCTCGAGATGGCGCTCGTCCGGCTCGCCGGCGCGACGCAGATCGACCGCGCCGCGACCGAGCGCGCGCCGGCCTACGAGAGCGTCCTCGTGGCGCGGCCCGACGAGGCGCTCCCGCCCGAGGAGGTGACGCGGCGCCGCGCGGCGGGCGCGATGAGCCGCTACGTCGCCGCGGTCCACTACGCCCGCCATTACGAGGCGCTGCCCGCGAGCGAGCTCGTCGCCGACCTCTTCCCGATCTGGGCGGACGGCGCCGCGGCGCCGGTCCTGTCGCGGGTGTTCGCGCCGCTCGGCGCCGAGGCGGTCAGCGCCGCGGAGCGGGCGCTCACGGCGAAGGCGGGCCGGATGGCGAAGCTGACGGCGGTGCGGGTGCTGCAGGCCGTCGCCCAGCACCCCGGCGGCGCGGCCCGCGCCGAGGCGGCGGCGATGCTCGGCCGGGTCGCGGAGCACTCGAAGGACGCGGGCCTCCGGGCGCTGGCCCGGGACGCGCTCGAGGCCGCGGAGGCGGCCGGGTCGGGCGCGGCCGCGCCGGGCGGCGTGGCCGTGCCGGGCGGCGTGGCCGTGCCGGGCGGCGTGGCCGCGCCGGGCGGCGTCGACCCGCGCGCGCGCCGCGCCGCCCGGATGGAGCGCGTGCACGAGCTCGCGAAGGCGCTCGGCGCGGCGCCGACCAAGGAGGAGCGGCTCGAGGCGCTCAAGGCCCTGGCCGAGCTCGGCGACCTCGCCGCGCTCCCGGCGCTCCGCCGCGCCTACTACGCCGACGCCGCCCGCGGGGTGCGCGAGGAGGCCGCCCACGCGCTCGCCCAGCTCGGGGACGTCGAGATGGTCGAGCCGTTCGTGCGGACGCTGGCGGCGCGCGGCGAGGACGATCGCGAGGCGAAGATCGCCGCGTACGCGCTCGGCTACCTCGGCGACGTCCGCGGCCTGGGCGAGCTGCTCGCCGCGTACGCCGAGGGCTACAAGCCCGGCATCGTGGCGGACGCGATCCGCGCGTTCGGCCCGGTGGCGCTCGCGCCGCTCGTCGATCTCATCGAGGCCCGTCCCGAGCTCGCGAAGCGGGCGGCCGCGATCGACGCGCTGAAGAAGATGGAGGACACCGCGGTCGCCGCCTGCCTGCTCGAGCGGCTCGAGGCGCGGCGCGGCGACGCCGATTTCCCGGAGAAGTTCCCGGAGAAGGCGCAGCTCTACCTGAAGCTCGCGGACGTACACCCGCACAGCAAGCGCGAGGTCGCCGCCGCGATCGTCGCGGCGCTCCAGGGCGCGGAGGGCAAGGACGCGCAGGCGGCGCTCAAGGCGGCGCAGCGGGCGCTCGGCGTGGTCAAGCGCGGCAAGTAGCGGGGCCTGCCGGGCCGAGCGGCGGGCGCTCGCCCGGTCACCCGTCGGTGTCGATCTGCGCGGGGATCTCGGCGGACAGCTCCTCGTCCGTGTCGGTGTGGGTCGCGACGACGCGGAGCACGCCGCGCGCGTTCGGGATGCTCCCCGACCCGTCCGCGGTCCCGGAGTCCACGATGTTGATGAAGACGGGCGTGAGCGTCTCGGTCCATCCGGAGGCGCACGTGTTCACGGCGATCGTGTTCACCCCCTCGAGCACGGGCGCGCCCGGCGGCGCCTCGTCGGCGGCCGCCCGCTCGAACGCCACGCGGTAGCTCCACACGCCGGCGGTCGCGGCGTGGTGCCGGATCCCCACGGTCACGTGCTGGCCGCCCTGGAGCCCGTACTCCAGCGGGAGCGCGGTGTCCGCGGCGAGCGGCGTCGCGCCGCCCTCCGGATCGCTGAAGAACAGGGTGGCCTCGCCGTCCGCGGGCGGCGCGCCGTCGGCGCACGCGAAGGAAGGGGAAGGCGGGGGGCCGCCGGGATTATCGAGGACGCAGAAGCCGCCGGTCGAGAGCAGGCCGAGCAGCGCCGTGAGCGCGACGCCGGTCCGGAGGTTGGGGAGACGCATGCGTCCCTCTATTCAGCAGATCCGCGAGGGACGCAATCCGGAGGCGCTCGAGCTTCAGCCCGTAGAGACAAGATCGAGCGTGTTCCGACAGGCTCGCTCGAATCGTGGAACCGTTGCGTTCCTCTGAAGGGCTGCGCCGGTTCCCCGGCCGACGGGCGTCGTACCCACACAGCCCCCATCCGGTCGAGGTTCGAGGCGCTGCTCCCACGCCTGCTGCAATGGGTGGGAGGGCGTCACCGACTGCCCCGCGTCGGGTTCGCCCGCCGCGTTCTTGTCCGGCGTGCGAAGGCTGCAATTCTGGCCTTGGAGCACCAGAGTGTCGAGCCTCGTCGGGCCGCCCCGGCTGCGCGGGCGGACATGGTCGAAGTGAAACGTCGCGCCGTGTCCGGTAGGCGCGAGCCGGCAGTACTGGCAGCGGTCCTTGTTGCGCCCGAACACCTCGCTCCGCAACGAGCGGGGGATTGACGAGCGGCCCAAGGGTTGGTCGACCCTTGCGTGGCCATCGCGAGGATCTGCGCCATCTGAACCAGCGTCTCGATCTCGGTATGCTCGGTCTCGGAGGGCGTGCCGCGGTGTTGCGCTCCAGGAGCTGAAAGCCGATTGACCGACGAAGCCGCGCCCGAATAGAGTACGGCCTGGGGTCGCCATGAGAGGTTTCGCCGCGCTCGCCGTCCTCGTCCCGGCTGTCGTTGCCCTCGCCCTCAGGGCGCTGGGGCGCCGCGAGCAGCATGGCGTCCAAGACTCGAATGCGGCGCAGGGCGCAGGCGTTCGCCGCCGCGTGCCCGTGTCCATGTGGAAGCGCCGAACGGCGCCCCTCTCCGTCCTCGCTGCTCTTGTGCTGGCCTTGGTCGGGTGCGACGCCGAGCGAGAATGGTTCTCCTATCGAACCCGGAATAATCCCAGATGTCTCCACCATGAGGAGTGCTTCTCTATGGGCTGCACGCCCCCCGATGGAGTCCTATGTCTCTGGAACAAAAAAATCCAGTATGGAGTCTGCGTATGTCAGCGGCACGGGTTGAAGCCGTCGGATCTCGCGGATGCAGGTATAGTGGATGCAGGTCCACCCTGATCGGGGCCATCGTCGCGCTCTCTCTCCTCCCCGCGTGCAACCTGGGGGCAGAGTGCCCCGAGGGCCAGACGAGGTGGAAGTGTACCATCCAAGCGACCGCGTGTCATATGGTCTATGTCAACTACGTATGCGGAGGCGACATGCAAGCTGCGATCGTCGCGGCGAACAATGACGCGATATTCACGCTGAAGTTGCAAGATCATAACGTCGTGGGTACGACGTGCGAGGACACGGGCACGACGAGGGCTCCGCTTTCCTTCGAGCCGCCGAAATACAGGCCCCAGGGCATCCCGTCCTGCGATCTGACCGCGGCGGACGACGGTTGTATCGCATGCGCCAAGGCCTTCTGCTGCGAGCAGTATCAAGACTGTTCCGAGGACGCCAACTGCTCCTGCCTCGTCGGCTGCCTCTACCAGGGCAACCCGGTCGAGACCTGCACGAGCGCAGAGCACTGCGGCGCGCCTTCGTTCACCGCCGTCGCGACGGCGGACTGTCTCGGCCTGGCGTGTGGCGGTTGCTCGGTCGCCGAGTCCATGGGCGACTCCCTCTGTCCCGAGGCGCCGTCCGTCCCTTCCTGCGCGGGCTCTGCCCTGGGCGGCGAGACGTGCTCCACGCACGACGAATGCGTCTCGTGCTTCTGCGACCCGGTCACCCGGACCTGCGATTGATCGCGTCCCGCCGGGACGGCGGATTAGGAGGCGATGGGCGAGGCGGCGACGGAGAGGGCGGTCGTCGACAGCCGGGAGCACGCCGACGCGCTCCGCTCGCTCCACGCCTGGTACCGCGAGTGGGCCGAGGCGGCCCCGCCGTCGTCAAGCGGCGCGACATCCTGGTCCGGCTGGGCCTCGGCAGGCCCCCTTCCCTGGTGCTCGTCCGTTCGCTGCCGTCGCGCCATCGCCGCACGATCGCTGTCGGCCGGCGAGGCGTAGTGCCTGAGCTCGTGCGCCGTCCGGATCGCGCACAGCGCCGCGTCGATCGCCGCAGCGTCCGCACGCTCGCGCTCCATCGCGAGCGGGTGGAGCAGCACGACCCGGGGACGTGCGGCCAGGGCCAGGGCGCCGCGCGCCGCGCACCATGCCGTGAAGCTCCTCCACCGCACGGGTACAAACGTCACAGAGCGGCGGTCACCCGCACAGGAGACGGGCCCAAATCGGCGTTTTCGGCGCGCAAGCGCACTCCTGTGCGCTGAGCACCGAAAACGTCGAGGTGGGCCCGTATCCGAAGCGGGTGACCGTCGCTCTAAGGCAGCTCGACCAGACGCCAGTACTTGTTGAGCGCCGCCATGAGCTCAACGAAGCTCAGGAACGTGACCGGCTTGAGGAGATATCCGGCGACGTTCAGATTGAAAGCTCCCACCTTGTCGCGATCATCGTTCGATGTGGTCAATACCACGACCGACGTGGCCACGAGATCCGGATCGGCCCGCAGCTCGCGCAGGAACTCGATCCCGTTCATCTTTGGCATGTTCAGGTCGAGCAGGATGAGCCGGCGCTCCACCGGAATGACGCCGCTGCGCAGGAGCTCGAGCGCCTCTACCCCGTTCCCCGCCACCCAGAGAGGGTTCGAGATGTTGTTCCGCTTGAACGCCCTGCGGACGTTCATCACGTCGACCTCGTCGTCCTCGACGAGGAGGATGTTCAGGAGCTTCTCTTCTACGCTCATCGTTCCCTACTCTCCATTGGCGAAGAGGACGTGAACGTCAAGCTTCGCGCTGTGTCCGCTGCCGTCCCTGCCGCTGCAGGAGCGCGACCGCCGCGGAGGTCTTGCGGTCGCGCGTGCGCCAGGGCACGCACCGGCGCGCCCACACGGCGCACAGGGTCTCCCGGGGTGTCCCATTGTTCGAGCTTGGACCACCGGTCCGCGCGGTTCAACACCAATTCCAGCGACGAGGGCGGGCGCCGGGCGCCGAGGCTGTCCGCCTTCCGCCCACTCTGGCGCCGGGGCACTGCCGAGACCGGCGCGTCAGCGCTCGCTCGGGTCGCGCTTCGGCCAGGTGAAATGGAACGTCGCGCCCTCGCCGGGGGCCGATCGGACCCAGGCGCGGCCCCCGCGGCTCTCGACGATCTTCTTCACCACCGACAGGCCGATTCCCGTCCCCTCCACCTTATCGCGCGCCTGCAGCGTCAGGAAGAGATTCCAGATGCGATCGTGGTACTCCGGGGCGATCCCCGGGCCGTTGTCCTCGACGAAGAACTCGTGCAGCGCGCCCGCGTCGCGGTGGCCCACGCGCACGCGGGCGTCGCCGCGCTGCGCGTGCTTCAGCGCGTTGCTGATGAGGTTCAGGAACACCTGCTGGAGCGGGACCCGCTCGGTCCGCAGCACCGGCATGCCCGGCTCGACGTCGACCGTCGCGTCGGGCCCCGGCGCGATCAGCTCGAGCACGTCCGCGAGCACCTGGCCGACGTCGACCGGCGCCACCTCGTGGCGCACCCGCCCCGCGCGGCTGTAATCGAGGATCCCGTCGATCAGCGCCTCCATCCGGCGCACGCGGCCGCGCAAGAGGTTCATCTGCTCGCGCGACTCGCCCGCGAGCGCCTCGCCGAGGTCCTCCTCGATCCACTGCGACAGGTTCGCGATGCCGCGCAGCGGCGCCTTCAGGTCGTGGCTCGCCACGTACGCGAACTGATCGAGCTCCTTGTTGCTGCGCTCGAGCGCGGCGATCAGCCGCTCGCGCTCCGCCTCGGCGCGCTTCTGCTCGGTGATGTCGCGGAGCTCGATCACCGTGGCCACCGGGACGCCGCCGTCGAGGATGGGGCTCGCGGTGAACGCGACCTCGTAGAACGAGCCGTCCTTCCGGACGAAGACGTCCTCTCCCCGCGTCTGGCTCTTCTCCGGCAGCGCCCGGTCGATGGGGCACTCCTCGATGGGATAGGGGCTGCCGTCCGGCCGCGTGTGGTGCACGATCTCGTGCAGGGGCCGATCCGTCGCCTTCACCTCGTCGAAGGTGAAGCCGGTGATCGCCTGGGCCGCCGGGTTCATGAACGTGCAGCGCTGGCGCGCGTCCATCATGAGCAGGCCGAGCGTCGCGTTCTCGGTGATGGTGCGCATGAGCTCGTTCTGCACCCGGAGCGCCTCCTCGGCGCGCCGGATATCGCTCACGTCGACGTTGCAGCCGACCCACTCGCGGATCGTGCCGTCGTCGTCGACCAGGGGGACGCCGCGCGCGACGGTGTGGGCCCACGAGCCGTCGCGCCGGCGCAGCCGGTACTCCACGTGGTAGCGGCCCCGCGACGCGACCGCGCCCCGCCACGCCGCCTCGGCGCGGGGGACGTCGTCCGGGTGGACCGCGTCGAGCCACCCGTAGCCCTTCCACTCGTCGTAGCTCTGCCCGGTGAAGTCGCGCCACAAGGGCGAGTCTTCCACCACCTGGCCCTCGGCCGTCGTCTGCCAGACCACCACCGCGGTCGCCTCCACCATCGAGCGGAAGCGCTTCTCGGCGGCGAGGGCCTGCTCCCGCAGCCGCGCGTTCTCGATCGCCACGCTGGCGAGGTGCGCGAGCTGCACGAGGATCGCCTCGTCGTCGGCCGTGAACTCGCCCTCGTACCGGTCCGAGAGCTGGAGCAGCCCGAGGTTCCTGCCGTCGCGGCCGCTGAGCGGCACGGCGAGCCAGCCGCGCATCGGCGGGTGGCGGTCCCGCTCCTCGCCGAAGCCGCGCCACGCCGGGTGCGCCTCGAGCTCGGCCTGGGTCATGCGGAACGGCCGGTTCAACGCGCAGACCTGCGTGTAGATGCCGCGCCCGTCCGGGCTCCCCTCGTAGGTGCGGTAGGCGGCGTACTTGTCCGAGAGGCTCACCGCGTTGATCGCCTGCGCCCAGTTCTGGTCGTCGGTCATGCTGATGACGGCCTGGTGCGCCCCGATGAGCGCGCGCGCCCGCTCGGTGATCTCCGCGAGCGTCCGCTCGACCGACGGCGCCGAGTTCACGGCGAGCGACGCCTCGGCGAGGCCCTTGAGCAGCTCGCTGCGGCGCTGCTCCTCGCGCAGGGCGCGCACCCGGTCCGTCGCGTCGACGCCGACCACGACGCCGGCCACGATCTTCCCCGACACGTCGCGGATGGGCGCGGCGCTGTACTCGATCACGGCGCGCGTGCCGTCGCCGCGCAGCATCTCCACCGGCTCGGACTGGACGAGCTCGCCGCGGGCCACGGCGCGCGCGAGCGGCCACTCGTGCGGGGCGTAGGGGCGGCCGTCCGGGTGGAAGCCCTGGTACGCCGTGTACTCCTCGATGCTCGACGACGCGACGAAGGACTGCCGCAGCTGCTCGACCACCTGGGTGTTGCCCATCACGATCCGCCCCGAGGGCGCCTCCGCGATGAACACCGCGTGGGGCATCTGCCGGATGATCTGCTCCAGCTTGCGGCGCTCGTGCTCGAGCTCGTCCGCCAGCTGCTCGCTCCTGCGCCGCGCCAGCACCTGATCGGTCACCTCGACCGCGAAGAGCACGACGCTCTCGGGCCCGCCGGCCGCGGCCGGCATGGGCTGCAGCGTCACGTTGAAGTACCCCTCGGCGAGCCCGCCCTCGCCGCGATCAAGCAGGATCAGGAGCTCGCGCGCGGCGGCGGGCCGGCCCGACGCGTGGACCTGCTCGAGCAGCTGAAACACCTGCGATCCCGCGAGCTCCTGGGCGCAGTCGAGCAGGCGTTTGCCCACGACGGGCCGCTCGCCGAGCAGGCGGTGGGCGAGCCGGTTTGTGAAATCGATGACGAAATCGCGCCCGCGGAACATCGCGATCGCGGTGGGCGCTTCCAGGAAGACCGCGTGGAGGGCGCGGCCGGCCTCCGATGCGATCTGCGCTTCCTGATCGCTACGCCCCTGGGGGGTCGTCCCGCCGTGAGGAAAGTGCTGGGTCATCGCTGGTCCTGGCGCTCAGCGGCCGCTGCGGCGCTGACGTCCCGAGCACCATGGCGCAGCGAAACCCGACTTGGCAACCGGGCTCCGCGCGCCCGTCAGCTCGCCAGGGGCCGCTGTCGCCACAGCGCCATGAGCGCCCGGCCGACCTGGAATGCCCGGCGGATCCGCCCCTTCGGGCCCGCGTCTGCCGCGCGGAACGGCTCCGCGCGGAACGGCTCCGCGCGGTAGCTCGGGCCTGCGGGGCCCCCGTCGCGCGCGGCGCTCTCGACGCCCGCGGCCGGGGCCGCCGACACCGACGCCGGGCCGAGGCGTCGGTCGAGGTGGACCTGCACCGCCTCGCCGACCAGGTTGCTCATGTCCCGGTCGTGCTCGATGCAGTGGAGCAGCAAGCGGTCGGCGAGCGGGTCCGGCAGGTAGATCGTGACCGCGCGCCGCGAGCGGCCGTCGGCGCCGACGATCGGCGGCAGGACGGCCGGCGGCTCCGAGGTGGTGGCGAGCGGCTGCGGCGGGACCGCCGCGCTCGCCGCCGCGGCCGGCGCCGCCTCGGGCTGCGCCGACTCGGCCTGCGCGGCCTCGGGCTGCGCCGCCGGCGCCTGCCCGAGCGCCGCTCCGGCCGGCTTCTCGTCGTGCGCCCGGACCTCGGCGACGGCCTTCGGCTTCACGCCGCCGGCCGCCGGCTTCTCGTCGTTGCCGCCCGCGACGAACGCGTCGACCTTCTCAGGCGACGGCGGCTTTCTCAGCGAGACCGCGACTTGCTTTTTGCCCATGGTGGATGTCCTCCAGCTCCTCGAAAAGGTGGGTGATCTCTCTGGCCGCGGCGTCCCGCGGCGCGTAGCCCGTCACCCCTTGCCCGCAGGCGAGGGACTCCTGATAGGCAATGCGGTAACCGAGCTCGGTGGAGAGCACCGGCAGCCCCGACGTCTCGAGCACCGCGCGCGCCGATTTCCCGAGCGCCGTGCGGCCTTGTTTGCGCGTGATGAGGATGCAGCCCTTGAGCGAGCCCCGCAGCGCGGAGGCCTCCCGGAACACCTCCATCGCGGCGGTCAGCGCCCAGGCGTCCGCGGCCGTGGGGCCGCAGGGATAGACCGCGACGTCGGCGACCATCAGCGCCGACCGCGCGATCTCGCCGTGTCGTGGGGGGCAGTCGATGACCGTGAGATCGTAGGCTGCGGCGAGCTCGGGCAGCTGCCCCGGCTTGTGCATCGAGGCGCCCATGGCCAGGACGGTCGGGGTCTCGTACCCCGCCTCGGAGGCCACGTCACCCCACGTACGGACGGTCCCCTGGGGATCGGCGTCCACGAGCAGCACCCGCCGGCCCTTCGCCAGCGCGGCCACGGCGAGGTTCACCGCCGTGGTGCTCTTGCCGATCCCACCCTTCTGTCCGGTGAGCGCGATGATCATGATAGGCCCCCTACCAGAGCGCGCGCGGCGCGGTCCAGTTTGTTGCAGGCGTGCAGCCGGGGCACAATCGCTGAGCTTGCCTGGCGGCGCCGGCGGCCAGCGCACTACGGTCCGGCGGCCGGCGCGTAGGGTCGGCCGCGGCGCGATGGACCGCGCGCGCGGCCGAGCGACGATCACGTTGTTGGAGGCGCAGGGGACAACCGCTGTTGGAGGCGATAGCGGCTGTTGGAGACAAGCGCCGTCGTGAAGACGACAGCCGTCGTCGGGGGCGGGTGCGGCGGAGGGCGACGGCTCAGTTCGACCGGGTCGGCGCGTACCTGTAGAAGTTCTGCGCCCACTCGATGGTCCAGATCGTGGGCTCCACGTACACGTTCTTGTCCGTGCCCAGGATCATCTCTCTCTTGATCTTCGACACCGCCGCCAGGTAGACGCGGCGGTCGTCCTCCATGCGCGGCCGCATCACGGTCGACGGCGGGTACAGCTCCTTGACCTGCGCCACGACCTCCGGATCGTCGATCCAGCTGTCGACCCCGTGCTCCCCCTTCGGGAGCGGGCCCTCGTTGTCCAGCCAGTCGCGCAGGTCGTTGCTCCCGCGGTTCATGCCGTCCGCGTGGCAGCCGATGCACGCGCTGCCGGTGTTCAGGCGGCGGTCCGTGCTGGCGAAGCCGATCCGGCTCGTGATCACGGCGTCCGCGTCGTTCCGGGTGATGCGCGGATCGCGGACGATGTTGACGAAGGCGTCGACGCGGCGCTGGTTGAAGCCGCCCCACAGCGAGTAGCCCTGCAGGCCGTTCGGCAGATCCCAGATGACCTCCTCCGCCGACTGCTGCAGCCCCTCGGTCCCGGTGTAGTAGCGGCAGTTCAGGAACTGCGAGCCGCCGTAGTTCGGCTGCCCGTCGCACCCCGCCGGCTCCGAGTTGAACGGCTGCGCCAGGGTCGCGACGAAGCTCAGGGAGGCCGCGGTCACGCCGCCGCCGGTCCCGGCGATGAACTTCGGGATCGGGTGCGCCCAGAAGGGGAACCGGATCTGGCCCTGCTCGTACGCCTGCTCGATCGTCTGCACGTTGCCTTCGAGCTGCCCGGTGAAGACGTCCCACGTCTTCCAGTAGAACCCGCCGCTCTTCGTCCGCGCCCGCCAGTACATGCGGGAGTCGATCGTGATGGCCTGCTTCGTGACCATGTACTCGTACGACTTCATCCCCTCGTCCTTGATGACGCCGAGCTCGTCCTCGAGGTCCTGGGCGTACCAGGGGATCGCCATGATGGCGTTGTACACGTCGGGGCGGGTCACCGTGTAGACGAGCTGGCTCGCCTCGATGTAGCCGTCCGCGTCCTTGAAGCCGTCGGTGTACGGCGGCAGCACCTCGCTGTCCGTGGCGCCCTCCACGTTGCCGGCCCGGATGCGGCCCCAGACGAGCTTCGCGAAGCTCGGGTCCTCCTCGACCTCGGCCTTGTACCGGTACTTCTCCCGCGTGGTGACGTCGGAGCCGACCCGCTCGCCCAGGTAGTTGACGCTGGTCCTCCCGAAGAAGACGTCGTCGTCCGACCCGCCGAAGTGGAGCTTCGTGACGCCCTTGTTGTAGCCCCAGTAGTTGCGGGTATCGAAGCGGTAGACGATGCCCTTGTTCTCGCTGACGTCGACCGGGTTGACGATCACGGGAGCCCAGCGCGCGGTCGAGTTCAGGGCCTTGGAGAGCCCCACGCGGGCCACGTTGAGCTCCTCCGCGGTGGCGCCCTTGTTGTGGATCTCGTGCAGCGAGGTGTACTTGATGAACTCCGCGTCGGCCGCGGCGACGGTGGCCTTGTCCGCCTGGATCCACCGCTTGACCTGATCCACGGTGATGGTCTCGCCGGCCGGGATGGGGCGCGGGGTCTCCGGGAGGGTCGGCGCGACGGCGGCGGCCCACGCCTCGACGGCGGCGAGCATCTGCGCGTTCGCGTCCTTGCAGTCCCGCCCGAAGCAGTTGTGGCGGTCGATGCCCATGCGCACCACGAGCTTGGAGTCCACCGGCTTCCTGAAGTTCACGCGCGTGAGCGCGTACTCGTGCGCCAGCTCGGGGTTGAGGTCGGCGTGGATGGGCGCCTGGGCGTCGGTCGACGTGCTGTGGCAGCCCGAGCAGTTGTCGAGCAGGAGCGGATAGACCGTCTCCTGGAAGGCCTTCAGGGAGACCGCCCGGTCGAAGCTGCCGGGCGGGAGACAGACGGCCTCGACGTTGAAGCCACCCTTGCCGTCCGGGAGCTCGTTGAAGCCGCGCTCACACGCCGCCGCCGGGGTGCCGGGTTCGCCGCCGCCGGTGGGGTTCGTGCCGGGGCCGCCGCCGGTGGGGTTCGTGCCGTTGCCGTTGCCGTTGCCGTTGCCGCTGCCGTTGCCGTTGCCGTTGCCGCTGCCGGGGTTCGTGCCGTCGTCGCCCCAGGGGAGCGAGCCGCCTCCGAGGTCGCCGACACACCCCGTGGCAAAACAGCCGACGGACGCGGCCGCCAGAGTGAGGGCCACCGAACAAGCTATGTTTCGCATCGAACGCACCTCTCCGCGAGTGAGATCGCTATTCCGGGTTGCTGGATCACGCCGTCGCCCCCGGACGCCCTCCCTGGCTGGCGGCCGCGTCGAGGACGATCGTTCGTCAGGATGCTCGCAGGGGCGTGCTGATCGTGGACCGCTGCGCTCGGCGCGCCCCGGCTCGGGGTACGTCGTTCAGCACGCGCTCTGGACGGACAAGCTCTTCAGGAAGGAGACTGCCGGGAAACGCTCCGGTGTGGGGCGACGGTACGGAGCGCCGGCATCGAGTAAGTATCCCCGGGTCGGGACTGTTTGATCATCAATTCATGCGCTCGAGCGAATGGCGTTACGCTTTCTGAAACCCAGGGTTCACGGGGATTTCCATGCACCCTGTTCCATTGCGGTGCAGATGGCAGGAGCTCGGCGCAGACGGTCTTCGGTTCCAGGTGGAGTGCAGAAAAGCAGCGGCGCGGCGAGCGGGGCAGCGTCGCCGGAGTGCGTCGTGCGAGCTGCCGTGTCCGGCGGGATCTCCGCGCGCAGCGCTCCGGCCGGGTCCGGCGGCGACGCAGGATTGAGGAATACGTTGGAGCTCCAATTTCCGGTTCGTGGGGGGTCGGCGCTCCGACGTCGAGCTGCCGCGGGCGCCCGGGGCGGCGATGCCGGTCGCCACCTCGCGTCAACGACGGCGCGGCGGGCGACCCGGAAGCCGGCGGAGAGCTCCTTCATCGTCGTTGCGGGGAGTTCCTTCATCTTCATGAGGAGGGACGAGCTGCTCGAGTCCCTGCCCTCCGGGCTCGCGCGGGCCGCGCGCGGGCTGCGCTGCCGCCCCGGAGATCGCGTTTGCCCCCAGGATCCCCGGCCCGTAAGGAACGGCGGTCGGGCGCCGTTGCGCGGCTGCGCCTGCGCGCGGGCGCCAGGAGACGGAGACGCCGAGCGTGACCATCCGGCCTCGCAGCCCCAGGACCGCCGGCCGTTGCTCCGTGGACCCGCCGCTCTGGCCGCTCTGGGTGAGGACGCTCTTCAGCCGCTGCGTGTCCGCGTAGTAACTCCGCTCGGAGACGATGCCGTTGCCGAACGCCTCCTCGCGGAAGCGGCCCGCGTAGTCCACGTCGGTCAGGCGCCAGTAGGCCAAGCGGGTCGCGCTGTCTGGCTCCCCGAACGGCCGGTAGTCTCGCTGCAGAACACTGACGTCAGCGACACCTTCATCCATGCGATAAGCTGCTCAGACTAGATGCGCTTGTACGGAACACCGATGGCGCTAGCCGGCGCTCTTGCCACGATCAACTGTTTTGTGAATGGATTGGTTATCATTCGCTCTTGAAACACGAACATCTTGCCGAATAGACTCTGTCCGTTAAGCCAGTCAACTAGCCAGGCATGCAAACTCCAGGGTGTTTCGGTAAGGCCGCTCGCGTCCAGCGTAAGCACGCTCCCTGTCTCCTCGTCGATGCAAGACCAGATCGAATCCCCCCAGTCGCACAAGGCGACGACGTTGTCTGGTAGGCCGGCCTTCTCCGGACCGCTCCACAAGACATGCCGAAGCTCGACGATGGACTGGCCATCATCATCCAAACGTCCGCCTGGAAGACCAATGAGGCCATCGCCAGGACCGAAGCCACCATTGCCGACGTCTGTTAGCAAACGCTTGTGCAGGGGATGTAGCGGGAAGCCAAGAACAGACTCAGTCTGGGCTACGACGTGTGGCGAGGCTGGCGCAGCTAACTCAGGACAAGCCCGATCTGCATAGTCCGTTCGCAGCATCGGATTCTTAGCTCGCTGTTGTAAGGCATGAATTAGCTCGTCTTGGTTCATCATGGTGCTGACCTCAGAACTGGTACGTGTACTTCCCGACTGTGGCTCCCAGGCCACGGAGGAAATCAGCGCATCCTCCCGGACCACTGCAGATGATGGTAGATGTGGCTCCCCTTGTCGGGGTTAATCCCAGCTCTCCCGCACCAGCGATCACCGTCTTCTCTGCGTGAAAGCCCGGCATCGGCGGCGCGGGAACCAGCCCTAGCCTACGTGCCTCTGCAATCTGGGCAGCAGACAGATCACTGGCTCCTCCTGCAACGAGTGTCCGTCCTTCTGCGGTCTCTAGAACCGTAACCGTCCTGTTGAAATTCATTGGTGCCCGTTCGACGGCCGCGATTTGCTGCGCCAGCGCGCGCGTCGCCGCTGGTCCCCTCGCGGCCCCCGCCGCGATCGCCGACTCCTCCACCGCCGCGAGGCCCCTCCCCGCGCCGAAGACGGTGGCAGCCGCGAGGAACAGCGTCTTCGTTCCCGCCGCGCCCGCCGCCCGGTAATCCTCCCGGCCGATCGCGAGCGCCGTATCCGCGCCGCCCCGCCCGATGTGGTAGAGCGGGTTCACGGCGTTCACGGCGCCGAAGAGCCCGTCCTCCTCGAAGCCGCTCCACATCGCGTCGGCGAACTCGTAGCCGCTGTAGATCCCGAGCGTCAGCGCGTTGAGCACGAGCAGCCGCCCGATGCCCACCCCGACGTCGCGCGTGCCCTCCGCGACGCCCAGCATGCCCTGGCCAACGAGGGTGGCCACGCCGCCCGCGCCCGCGTGCTCCGGCGCGGTGGTCATCGGCTGCGGCATGTGCCCGGACGAGGTGCCGGTCGTGCCCACGTCGACGGGCGCCGCTGTCGCGCCGACCTCCGCGGCCTCGCGCGAGCCTTCTATCGATGAGCTTTCGGCCCGGTGATAAAATGGATGGCTGCATTCGATCCCCCAGCATCCGGACCCCTGAATCCTCTGCACCTCGGGATCCTTGTGGTATTCGGGATCGATTGGCGGCCTCTCATACTCCGCCTGGAACCCGCTCGGGTCGACGTAGCTGAGCGGGCTGTTGCGCACGTAGCTGTACGGATTCCAGCTCTGACCCGACAGCGGCGCTTGCACGAGCGGATCGGTCGTCAAGAACCGCCCGATCCTGGGATCGTAGACTCGGCCCTTCATGTTGACGAGCCCGAGCTCGTCATCGCCCTCGTGCCCCGTGAACCCCCGCGTCGTCGTGCTTTCGAACGACGCCGGCGGCGGCCGTCCCCACACCGGGTCTCTCCGCTGCCCGAACGGGTCGTAGCTCCGTCGCTCGACCACGGCGCCGTCTTCATCGGTGAGCACGTCGACCGAGCCGAGGTGGTCGATGTGCACGTACCGCGTGCCCGGCGCCTCTCCGCCGCGGGTCACGATCGCCACCACCCGCTCCGGCGAGTGGACGTGGTACCGGTGCTCGACCCTCCCCGTCGCCGCGTCGGTGACGCGCTCGTACAGGTCGCCGAAGTAAATCGTCTCCTCGTCCGGCGTGGTCTTGCGGATCCGCTGCTGGTCGCCGTCGTAGGCGAACGTCACGGTGCTGACGCCCTCCGTGATCCTCTCCGGCAGATCGAAGGGCGTGTAGCGCACGGTCGCGCCGCCCGGACGCGCGATCTGGTTGCCTACAGCGTCGTAGCTGAAGCTGCTCGTGGCCGTGCCTGCGCCCGTGACGGCGTGCGGGTGCGGCGGGTCGTCGTAGAGCAGCTCGCCGACGTCCGACTTGAAGGTGAGGTTGCCGTCCGGCGCGTAGTCGTAGCTGAGCTCGCACGGCGCCGACGCGCTCTCGGTGGCGCTGAAGTACGCGCACGTCAGCCGCTCGAGCGCGTCGTATCGGAAGCGCTCGTGCCGGTGCTGCGGCTGGCGCGCGTCGGTGCGCCGGGTGAGGTGCAGCCGGTCGTCGTAGCCGTAGTCCAGGTCCTGCACCGCTTCCGCGCCGCTCTGGCCGCGCTGGGTGAGCACGCTCTTGAGCCGCTGCTTGTCCGCGTAGTAGCTCCGCTCGGTGACGACGCCGTTGCCGAACGCCTCCTCGCGGAAGCGGCCCGCGTCGTCGACGTCGGTCAGGCGCCAGTAGGCCGAGCGGGTCGCGCTGTCGCGTACGGCGACCACGTGCCCGTGCGCATCGTGGTCGTGCGCCACAACGAACGGTGCCGCGCCGGCCGGCGCGGGGTATGCAATGGTCTCGACACGGCCGAAATCGTCGTAGTCGAGCCTGCCCTTCAGCGCCGCGCGCTCCCCGTCGATGCGGAGCGTCGCCGTCTCGAGCTTGCCCACCTCGGTGTATGTGTACGTCTTCTGCCCGTCATGGCTCGCGAGCATCTCGAGCTTGCCGATGCCGTGCGCCGCCGTGTCCCAGGCCCACGTGGTCGTCCTTCGTTCGGCGCCGTGCTCGTCGAGGCGCGACCGGGTGCGCCCGAGCGCGTCGTATTCGAACGTCGTCACCCGACCGAGCGCGTCAGCGCTTGTGATGACCTCCCCGAATCCATCGTTGGTGACGACCGCGGTGCCCCGATCCGGATCGTCGCGCCGCCGGACGCGGCCGAACGCGTCGTGCACCGTGGTCGTGACCGCGCCGCCCGGATCGGTGACCGTGGTGAGCACCCCGAATGGACCGTAGTCATACCGCGTGACGCCCCTCGCCGCGTCGGTGACAGCCACCGTTCGTCCCAGCGGGTCCTTCTCGACCACGGTCACATGATCCAGCTCATCGGTCACCCGGACCCGCAGCGCCTCGTACTCGGTCTCCACCACCGCCTTCCACGGCGTCGTGTGCCGCACCTCCCGGCCGACCGCGTCGTGCTCGTAGGCATCATAGAGCATGTCGCGCTCCGGCGTCCCTTCCCGCACCGGCACCGAGCGCCGCGCGATGTGCTCGCCGCGCGCGTCGTAGGCGATCTCCTGCATCAGCCGCGGCGGCGCCTCCCGGGCGCCCTCCGCGGAAGGCCCGTGCCACCACCACCGGATCGGCCTTCCCCGGCTGTCCACCTCGACCTCGTCGTCGGCGCCCCCGGCGGTCGTGGTCCGCTGGGTCAAGCGCCACGCATCTCCCGCCGGCCCGCCGTCCTTGGTGCGCGACAGCGCCACCGTCGTCTGCGTGCCGTCCGGCCGCATCTCCAGCCCGAGCCGGCCGAATCCGTCGTGCCTCCACTCGGTCACCAGCCCGTTCGGATCCTCGCGCCTGACGAGCACCCCGAGATCCGGATCGTACTCCACGCGCGTGGTGTGGCCGGCAGGGTTCACGTGCTTCTCCGGGAACATCCCCTCGGCGTCGTACTCCGTGCTCCACGACCGGTGGTGCCCGAACGCGTCTTCCGCCGTCACGCCCGTGATGTTCCCGAACGCGTCCCGCGCGTACACGATGTCGAGCTTCGTGTCCGCGATGCCCTCGTCGCTGTCGATCGACTCCGTCTCGACCTCTCCGTGGTCCGTCGTCGTCCGCACCAGCGTGCGGCACTGCGAGCGCCCCGCCGCGGCGCTGCACTCCCTCTCGGTCTGGAGCTGCCCGAGCACCCACCGCCCGGTGTCGTTCTTGTACGTCCGCGTGACCTCCAGCGTCAGGTCGACCCCGCGGGAGGAGACCTCCTCGCCGCGCACGTTGCCGAACGCATCGAAGTCCGTCACCGTCGCGACCGAGTCGCGCAACATCGTCGCGCCGTGCTCGCCGCCGCCGCGCTCGACCTGCTCGACGTACGCTCGGGCGTGGGCGCCTCACCGCTCTCCGGCGGATAGGCCCCTTGCGCCCTCCGCAGCCGGCGCTCGGTCGCGAGCGTGAAAAACGTCGCCCCCTCGCTCGTCGGCACCAGCTCCCGCTTCACATCGAGGAACGACATCTCGATCTGGTCCGGCCTGGGCTGGCCCGGCAGCCCCGGGGCCCAGCGCCATTCTTGCTTCACCTGCCCCGCGAACGGAAAGACCTGGAGCTCTTCATCGAACGTCACGTTGTCGTAGCGCTCGGCCGCCGCCACCCCGGTCTCCATCTCGACGACCACACGCTCTCCGAACCCGAGAAACCCTCGCCCGAGCCGGTGGTAGCGCCCGTCGCGGTACCGCACCTCGAACCGCCGCGGCCGGTCGGCGCCGTTGTTGACGGCGTAACCGCTCACGACCCGCCTCGGCCCCACCGCGCAGCGGCGCGGATAGTCGCACCCGTTCGCCGCGTCGCCCCGCGCCACGTAGAGCAAACTCTCCCGCTCCGGATCTCCCGCATCCAGGTCGTCCGTGACCGACACATCCGTGAGGTGCCCGTAAGAAATACTCACGTTCGGCACGAACCCCGCCTCACCCGGCTCGTGCGTGTTCATCCCGTCCGAGACCGCGACGAGCAGATCCTGATCGGCCGCGAGGTTCTGAAATACCTTGAATACGCTGCCGTCCACCAGCACCACGTCCTGCGCGCCGTCGCCGTTCAGGTCGCCGACGCGCGGCCCGTACGGATCCGCGAGCGGAGGCGCGTAGCTGCCGGCCATCGCCTGGAGCGGCAGCTTCGGGTCGACCAGCGCGAACGTCGGCCCCTCGCGCGCGCCCGTCGCCTCCAAGATGGCCCAGGAGGGCAGGTCGAGCGATGAGCCCGGCAGGATGCCCGGCAGCACCGGCATGAGCAGATCTTGTCTGCCGTCGCCGTTGTAGTCGAGGGGCGTCGCGCGCCCGAAGTACGTGTCCAGATCGAAGAGGACCGGGCCGAGGCTGTCGACCCGCTCCGCGTCGAAGGTCCCTCCCGTATTCAAAATAGTGCGCAGCCGGTGGTGGCTGAAGCCCGATTGCACCGCGTCCGGCAGGCCGTCCCCGTTCACGTCGAGGAACACCGTGCGACCGGAGCCGACCTGAGGGAGCCTCGTGTTGAACACCTCCCACGTCCCGTCGTGCCGCCGGGTGACCGCGGCATAGGTCGAGTCGGGGAGGATCGTGTTGTCGCTGAACGTCAGCACCGTCGCCGCGACGAGATCGACTTTGGTGTCGGCGTTGACGTCCAGGGTCTGGATCTCCATCTCGCAGGGGAACCCGTTGAGCGGTTCGAGCGACTCTCCTCTCCGGTCGAAGCCCGCGGGCTCCCCGTCGCGCGCCGGCCTCCAGAGATGCGCTGTCCACGTCGCCTCCAGCGGATTCAGCGTCAGCTCGCGGGCGTGATCGTCGCATTGGATCATGTCGGGCGCGCCGTCGCCGTCCACGTCGGCGAGGTGCATCGCGCCCTCGGGGAGACTGAGCCCCGGCGGCATGGGGCGGAGCCCGAGCGGGAACGGACGGCGAATGCCGGTGTCGTGGACCTCGAACGTCCGGTCCGGCCGGGCCATCAGCACGCGCCAGGTGGTGCTCGTGTCGTGGACGTCATGGAGCAAGACGTCCATCCGGCCATCCTGGTCATAGTCGATGGCCGTGCCGAGCTCCGGCCTGATCAGCGTCGGATCGGCGGACCCGACCGGATCGGCGACCACCGGCCAGTCCTCGAAGAGCGCCAACGTCGCGGGCGCGAGCTCGGCCTCCGCGCCGGTCGGCCCGCGGCTCTGCGCCACGATCCAGCTCGTCACGGGGTTCCCGGGCGTGCTGAGGCCGGCGATGGTGTCCGGCACCACGAGGTCGTCGCGCCCGTCGCCGTCGATGTCGAACAGCATCGGGCTCGCCTTCGTCGAGGTCGGCTCCGGGACGCCGGTCGCGATCTCCTTGAACCCCGTCTCGCCGCGGCTGTACTGGAAGCGCGTGGGCGGCTTGCAGACGCCGTCGCCCGCGCACTCCTCGACCTCGGTGAGCAGCGCCCGCCTCGTCGTCGGGCTCTTCTCGTACGTGAACCCATAACGCCGCACGAGCGCATCGCCCGCGCCGAGCATCTGGATTTCCTCGAGGCGCAGCGACCGCTGGAGCGCCATGCCGCCCGCGTACTGCGTGCGAACCTCCTCCGGCTCCTTCGTCGCGTACACGAACCGCACCGCCCGCGACGGCCCGAGCGCCGGCTCTCCCTCGAAGCTCGTGTACCGGATCTCGTCAACCGCGACCTCCGCCGTGAAGCCCTCCTCGGCCTCCGCGACGCAGTAATCGTAGGTCATGGCGTTCCCGCGGCCGTCGCGTGCCCTGGTCGCGAGCCACGCCCGCGGGACGCCGCCGAGCGCGAGCGGCCGGCTCGACTCGCTGCTCCCGTACTCGACGATGAGCCCGGACGGCAATCTCGCCTCGAAGAAGAGCGCCGCCGCGGGCGCGTCCCCTTCCGCGGCGTAATGTCCGACCACCCTGACCATCGTGTCGGGGAATGTCCTGTACTCGACGGTCCCCGGCGCTCGCCCCACCGCGACGAGGCGCCTGTCGTCGACGCAGAGCGCGTCGTCGCCGTCGAACCTCACCGCGCGGATCTCGCCGCCATCTTGCGCGCGGTTCTTCGGGCACGGGGTGACGCTGGACAGTCCGGCGATGGAGAATCCCAGCCCGAGCACCCCCTCGCCGGCGGCACCGTCGTACCGGAGCGCGAGCCGCGGCTCCACGCCCGCGCGCCCGCGCACGGCGCTCAACGGCATGACGACCGCAGCCTCTCCCGAGCTCGCGACCGAGAGGGTCGCCATGGTGACGCCCGCGGCGACGGTCTTCACCGCCGGCGTCCTGCCGGCGTTCGCCGGGTCGCGCGGCTCGCGCGTCCGGCAAGCGATGATGCCGTCAGAACGGACCGGCGGGATCTCGGACGCGCACGTACATCCGGCTTGCGCGAGCACGCAGCTTAAGAACATGAAGAGCGGAATCAACGCCCGCACGACGCTTCGCGCAACCGGCTTCATCGCGTCCTCCCTCGCGCACAGCAGCGCATGGCTCGGCAATACACGCCAAGCGCAGGCCGGCCGCGAGGAAGCACGGTGAATGCCGCTCTTCGGGCATGGTGAGCCTCCGGGAGCAGGACGACGAGGCTGGCGCAGGAGGATCTGCGGGACGGGCCCGGATCGAGGCGAAGCGGCGTAAGTCCGCGCCGTGTCCTTGATTTTTCGGAGTCGTATCCGCCCTCGTCACGGTCGCCTGCGCCGCCGCCTGCGTCGCATTCGCCCTCGTCACGGTCGCCTGCGCCGCCGTCAGCGTCGCATCCGCCCTCGTCACGGTCGCCTGCGTCGCCGCCTGCGTCGTATCCGCCCTCGTCAGGGTCGCCTGCGCCGCCAGCGGAGTCGCCCGCGCCGCCCTCAGCGTCGCGCGCATCGTTGCCCCGGCCGGGTCATCCGGCGGCAGGCTCGTCTGCAGACCAGGCTCGGCACCTCAGGCTGAAAGGCAGCCGCCCTCCGGGGTCGGCTGCCCCACGCCGCCCCCCGAAGATCACGTTTGCACCCGCAATCCCCGGCCCGTAAGGAACGGCGGTCAGGCGCCGCCGCGCGGGCGCGCGGGAGCCAGGAGACGGAGACGCCGATCGTGACCACCCAGCCTCGCAGCCCCAGGACCACCGGCCGTCGCTCCGTCAGCCCTCACGCCCCTCGCCGCGCCGCCCTGGCGCTCGCCGCGGCGCTCGCCGGCCCCGCGGGCGCCGCGTGTGTCCCGCCCTCGCCCGCGGCGGCCCCGACCGAGGCCGCCGCCTCGCCGCTCGTCGCCTCGTTCGCCGCGGCGCTGGACGCCGAGATCGCGAGCTCGGCCTCGGCCGCGCCCTACCTCGACGCCCTCGAGCGCGCCGTCGCCGAGCCGCGCGCCGAGGGCGCGCTCGCGGCCGTGATCGCCTCGACCGACGCGCTCGTCCTCGGCGCCGGCGGCGACGCGCCCGCGATCGCCTTCCGCGCGCGCGACGCGCTCCCCGAGGTCACCCGCAGGCTCCAGCGCGCCTGGGCGTTCGCGGACGTCGACGGCCGCGGCGCGCCGGCCATGCCGTTCGCGCGCGGCGTCATCGCGGGCGCGCTCCACCGCATCGCCCTCCACGTCGGCGACGAGGCCGCGGCGGCCACGTGGGGGGCGCGCCGCGGCTGCGCGGGCGAGGCCGCCGTCGTCGGCCCGCTCGAGTGGACGGCCCTCCGCGGCCTCGCCGGGCCGTCGCCCGTGAGCTCCGCGCCGGGCGCGCCGCTCGCCCGCTCCTACCCCGGCGTCGCGCCGTTCGCGAAGAGCACCTCGCCCGTCGCGGTGCGCGCGGACGCGTGCGCGATCGACGTCGACGCGGTGAGCGCCCTCCAGGGGACGCGCGCCGTGGTGGTCGACCTCCACAACCCGGTCGCCCAGCGGGTGAGCCTCGCGCTCGTCTCGCCGTCCGCGGCCGTGCTCGAGGTCGGCGGCGTGCCCGCGATCCGGCGCGGCTACGAGGCCGGCGGCGCGCCCGTCCTCCGGCTCGCGACCGTCGAGGCAGAGGCAGGCGCGCTGCGCGTCGTCGTCCGCGTCGCGCAGAAGGGCGACGGCGGCGCCATCGAGCTCAGCGCCTACGGCGAGAACGGCCTGCCGCTCCGCGCCCGCGCGCCCCGCCCGGGCGACGCCGCGGCCGCGGCCGCGGCGCGGCCGGCCCCGGTCGAGCTCACCTTCGCGGCCGCGGGCGCCCGCCGCGAGCCGGACCTCGCGCTCGCGGCCGCCGCGCTGCTCGCGGCCGGCGACGCGCGCGCGGCCGAGCGGCTCCTCGACCCGACCGGCCAGGGCCCCGGCGCCGCCGCGGCCAGCGCGCCGACCGGCCAGGGCCCCGGCGCCGCCGCGGCCGGCGCGCGAGACGGGCGCGGCGGGCGCGACGGGAACAACACCCCGCCCTCGCCGCGGCTCGATCTGCTCTACGCGCGGGCCATCCGCCGCGTCGACGATCTGCCCGACACCAAGATCATCGAGCGCGCCCGCGCCGCGACGGAGCGCGTGCTCGCGGCGCGGCCGGCGTCGTGGGAGGCGCGGCGCCACCGGGCGGAGCTCGCCGAGCGCCGCGCCGGCGCGGGCGAGGGGCTCATGGACGCCCTCCGGGAGCTCGGCCTAGAGGTCGCGCCCCCGGGGCGCGCCGGCCTGAGCGCGCCCGCGGTGCCGGACGCCGACCGGATGGTCCTCGCGGCGCTCGCGGTGACGGCGCACCGCGCCCGCGTCACCGACGTCGCCGAGGCCGCGTACACGAAGCTCGCCGCGGCGGCGCCGGGCTCGGCGCTGCTCGCCGACGTGGACGACGCCCTCCACGGCCGCGCCGGCCCCGACGCCGTGAAGGCCGCCTGCGGCGGCGGGCTCGATCGCTCGAGCGCCGCCTGCCTGCTCGCCCTCCAGGGCACGGGCGACCACGCCGCGGCGCTCGCCGAGATCGGCCGGCTCCGCCGGCTCCGCCGCGCGCCGGGCGCCCTGCGCGGCGTGGAGCTCGCCGAGCGCGTCGCGCAGGGCGATCTGCGCGGCGCGCTCGCGGTCTACGACGCGATGGCGCCCGGCGAGCGGGTGATGCTCGAGGCGCTCGGCCTCGCCGCGGGCCGCGGCAACACCCGCGCGGCCCGGGGTCGGCTGGCCCGCGACCGCGCGGTCGCGCGCGACACCCCGGCCGGCATCGCGCCGATCTCCCGCGCGCTCGAGCTCACGCCGGACCCGGCGCCGGCGCTCGAGGCGGCGGGGCGCAAGCTCGTGCTGGAGGACCAGGCGAAGGCGTTCCTCCCCGGCGCCGCCATCGCGGTGCTCCGCCACGTCGAGCGGTTCTCGATCCTGCCCGACGGGCTCGTGTACTACGTGACCTACGACCTGCGCCGCGTCTCCGGCACGACGGACGTGGCGCAGGGGGCGGTCGCCTACGGCCCGCTCATCGAGGGGCGCGGCATGCCGCGGCTCCTGCGCCGCCGCATCCACAAGCGCGACGGCCGCATCCTCGCGCCCGACGCGGCGTCGAACGCGGCGCAGGAGCACAGCGACCTCTCGCAGCTCGAGCAGGGCGACTACGTCGAGCAGGTCACCGAGGGCTACGTGCTGCCGGGCGACAGCGGGCAGCTCGTGCTCGACACGTGGGACCTCCTGCCCGAGCGCACGAGCGTCCGCGAGGCCGAGATCGAGGTGCGCCGCCCGACGTCGCTCCCGCTCGCGATCTGGTCGCACCCGCTGCTCGGCGCCGCGGAGCAGCGCGCCGAGGGCGCGTCCACGGTGAGCGTCTGGCGGCTCAAGGACCAGCCGCCGCGGCGCATGGAGGACGGCGTGCCCCGGGTGGAGATGGGCGTGGGCGTCAGCCTGGGCACGCAGACGTGGGCCCACGTGGCGGCGGCGATCGACGAGAACATCCGCGCGCTGGAGGACCGCGACCCGTACATGACGCGCTGGGCGAAGGCGGCGGCGGGCGGCGAGGCGGCGCCGGGGCCGGCGCTGCTCGAGCGGGTGGTCGGGGCCGCGGGCAAGGCGGTGAAGATCGCCGGCGGCGCCGAGCTCTCGGATCTGGCGGCGCTGCTCGGCGGCGGGCCGCAGCGCACGACGGCGCGCACGATGATCGAGCTCGGCCAGGGCAGCCGCTCGTGGGTGATCTACCGCGCGCTGCGCGAGCTCGGCGTCCGGGCCGACCTCGCCATCGCCGAGACCGAGCCGTTCAGCTCGTCGGCGGATTTCCCGCCGCACGCGGGGCGCTTCCGCCACCCGCTCGTGATCGCGCGGCTCCCCGGGGGCGACGTGTGGATCGACGCCGACGTCGAGGGCCCGCCGCTGCCGCCCGGGCGCATCAGCCCCGAGCTCCGCGGCCGCGCGGCGATGCTGCCGAGCGGCGAGCTGGTCACGGTGGCGGGCGCGAGCGGCGAGACGGGCGACGAGGTCGACCTCCGGCTCGTGGTGGACGCGGAGGGCAACGCCTCGGGAACATTGACGATTTTGCTACACGGCCGGGCGGCGCAGTCGCTGTCGGAGGCGTTCGAGACGGTGGTCGGGACGGCGCGGCGCGAGATGCTCCGCGGCGTGGTGCTCGGGTGGCTCCCGTGGGCCGACGTGGAGGACGTGGTCGTCTCGTCGACGGAGGGCTCGTGGGAGGTCGCGCTGCGCGCGGCCGTGACCATCCACGGCTTCGCGCGGCCGGAGGGCAAGGACGCGGCGGCGTGGACGCTGCCGGGGCTGGAGCCGGTGCACCTCGTCTTCCCGCGGTCGTTCACGGGCACGCTCGGCGCGACGTACGCGTCGCGGGGCGCGCGGAAGAGCGCGCTCGCGATCGAGACGGCGCTGCAGTACCACGTGCGCCGCAGGATCGAGCTGCCGGCAGGCTCCACGGTCGCGCGCGCGCCCGAGGGCGTACGCGTGGAGCACGCGGGGCTCGAGGCGTCGCGCAAGGGGAGCTACGGCGCGGTGATCGAGGAAGACTTCGCGCTGAGCCTGCCGACGGGGACGGTGGCGGCCGGCGAGTACAAGGCGTTCGTGGAGCGGGTCCAGGCGGTCGACAGCGGCTTCATGGCGGGCATCCGGGTGGCCCGGCCGGCCGGGGCGGCGGCCAAGCCGGGGCCGGCCGGGGCGGCAGCCAAGCCGGGGCCGGCCGGGGCGGCAGCCAAGCCGGGGGCGACGGGGGCCGCGGCCAAGCCGGGGCCCGGCGGCGGGGCGGAGAAGACGGAGAAGAAGCCCTGAGCCTCGAGATCCACGAGTCGGTCCCGCTGGCCCCGCTCACCACGCTCGGCGTGGGCGGGCCGGCGCGCTTCTTCGCCGAGGCCGCGGACGAGTCCGCCGTAGTCGAGGCGTTCCGCTTCGCCGAGGCGCGGGGCGTGCCGCTGTTCGTGCTGGGCGGCGGATCGAACCTGCTCGTCGCGGACCGCGGCGTCGACGCGCTGGTGCTGCGCGTGCGCGTGCGCGGGATCGAGGCCGACCTCGCGGGAGCGCAGCCGGGGGCTCAAGGCCGCGAGGCCGCGCAGGGTGACGGCGGCGCGCATCGCCGCGTGCTCGTGCGCGCGGGCGCGGGCGAGCGGTGGGACGACCTCGTCGCGCGCGCGGTGGACGAGGGGTGGGCGGGCGTCGAGTGCCTGTCGGGCATCCCCGGCGACGTCGGCGCGACGCCGATCCAGAACGTCGGCGCGTACGGCCAGGAGGTCGCGGAGACGATCGCCGAGGTCCGGGCGATCGACCGCGCGACGGGGGCCACGGCGATCATCGCCGGCGCGGACTGCGGCTTCGGGTACCGCGACAGCCGGTTCAAGCGCGCGTGGCGCGGCCGGTTCGTGATCACGGGCGTGACGTTCGCGCTCTGCCCGGGCGGGGCGGCGACGGTGCGTTACCCCGAGCTCGCGCGGGCGCTCGGGGCGCGCGCGGGCGGGGCTGCGCCGCCGCTCGGCGAGGTGCGCAGCACGGTGATCGCGCTCCGGCGCGGCAAGTCGATGGTGCTCGATCCGGACGACGAGAACGGCCGGAGCGCGGGCTCGTTCTTCATGAACCCGACGCTCGGGGCCGGCGCCGCGGCGGCAGCCGTCGCGCGCATCGCGGCGGCGGGCGTGCTCGCGCCCGGCGAGGTGATCCCGCAGTACCCAGCCGAGGGCGGGCGGGTGAAGCTCTCCGCGGCCTGGCTGATCGAGCGCGCCGGCTTCGCCAAGGGGACGCGCCACGGCGCCGCGGGCATCTCCACGCGCCACACGCTCGCCCTCGTGAACCGCGGCGGCGCCACCGCGGCCGAGCTGATCGAGCTCGCGCGGCGCGTGCGGCGCGGCGTGCTGGAGCGGTTCGGGGTGGCGCTCTCGCCGGAGCCGGACCTCATCGGCTTCGAGCCCGGCGAGACAGGCGATCTCGCCGGCGACGGACACGCGGCGAACAGCGACGGACCGTGACGCGCACGTCCGTCGCGCCGCGACGCGCGCGTCCGTCGCGCGCGATCAGGCCGCGGCGGCGAGCCTTGCGGAGCGCCGCCCCCTGCGCTTTGATGGCCGCCGGCCCTTTTCGAGGTGGAAATTTCCATGGCGACCCTGGACGAGCTTCGCGTGCGCATCGACGGCATCGACGATCGGATCCTCGAGCTGCTCGCGGAGCGGGCCGAGGTGGCCGTCGAGGTCGCGCACGCGAAGCGCGCGGCGAACGCGACGCAGTTTCACGATCCGGAGCGGGAGCGGCGCGTGCTCACGCGGCTCCAGGCCAAGGGCGCGGGCCGGTTCCCGCGCGACGCGATCCGCGTGATCTTCCGGGAGGTGATGAGCGCCTGCCTGTCGCTCGAGGAGCCCATGAAGGTGGCGTTCCCCGGGACGGAGGGCGCCTTCGCCGAGGTCGCGGCGCGGCACCTGTTCGGGCTGGCGGCGCGTTACCGGGAGACGGGCACGATCGAGGGCGTCTTCGACGCGGTGCGCGCGGGGGAGGCGGCCTGCGGCGTCGTGCCCGTCGAGAGCTCGACCGAGGGGTCGGTGACGCTCACGGCCGACGCCTTGATCGAGAGCGACCTCCAGATCCGGCAGGAGCTGGTGCTGGACGTCGCGTACTGCCTGTTCAGCAAGGCGTCCGGGCTGAGCGGCGTCAGCCGGGTGCACGGCCACCCGCAAGCGCTCACGCACTGCCGCCTCTGGCTCGCGAAGCACCTGCCGGGCGCGCAGATCGTGCAGACGGTCTCGGCCGCCGCCGCCGCGCGCGAGGCGCTCGCCGACGCCACCGCGGCGGCCGTGGGCAACCGCGGCGCGGGCGAGCTCTACGGGCTGCCGCTCCTGCGCGAGCGGATCCACGACCGCCCCGAGAACGCGACCCGGTTCATCGTCATCGCGGCGGGCGACGCGCCGCCCACGGGCGCGGACAAGACGTCGGTGGTCTTCTCGGTGCAGGAGGAGCCCGGCGCGCTGCGAAAGGTGCTCGCGATCTTCGATGAGGCGGGGATCAACCTGACGAGGATCGAGTCGCGGCCGAGCCGGCAGAAGCACTGGGACTACGTGTTCCTGGTCGACCTGGAGGGGCACCGGAGCGAGGCGCGCGTGGCGGAGGCGATAGAGCGGCTGCGGGCGCAGTGCGAGATGGTGAAGGTGCTGGGGAGCTACCCGCGGTCGACGGCGGCGACTACGACGCGCTGAGGCCGGGAGGGCGGCTCGCCGGCTGACGTCCGCGCCGGGGCTGCGTGACCACGCGATAGCTCTTCGAGGCAGGGCTCGAAGAAGGAGCGCCGAGCGGCGCTCGGCGCGGGCATCCGCTTCGACGGAGAAGAGAATGAAACGTCGTTGGATCGCATGGATGATGTGCGGTGCGATGGCCGCCTGCGGCGGCACGGTCGAAAGGGACGTGGAAGACGCTCCTGACGATCGAAGCGACCCCGACGCGGGTTGCCTCCCAGCGTGTTCCGGACTCACCTGCGGTCCCGATGGGTGCGGCGGCACCTGTGGCGCATGTACGACTGGGCAGACGTGCACCGCACGCGGTCGGTGCGAGCCGCTCGCCTCACGGCAGCGGAGCTGTCGCGACACCCCCGACGAGCGCGGCTGCGGCATGGTCGAGGTGCCGGGCGGCACGTTCACCCTGGGCGACGACCCGCTGGCCACCGGGGCCACACCGGCTCAGCCCACGATCACGGTGGGGCCGTTCGTGCTCGACGCCTACGAGGTCACCGTGGCCCGGTTCCGGCGGTTCTGGGAAGCTGGCCATCCCGCGCCGCCCGGGGCCATCGCGTATCCGGGCGGGGCGAGCATCCCCTGGACCGGGGAAGTTCGGGATCCGGTGCTGCATGGTGAGGGGCCGTGGGGTTCGCGTCCGATCGATGGGCCGAGTCCTCACCCGTTCTATGCCATGGTGGATACAGACTGGTGGACCGCGCAGGCATTCTGTGTGTGGGACGGCGGTCGCTTGCCGACCGAGGCCGAGTGGGAGTTCGTGGCAAAGGCGATGAGCGATGGGCGGCCGGTCCCGCGTGTGTACCCGTGGGGCGACGAACCGCCCCAGGGAGCTGTGGACACGCCCTGCGATCGCGCGTCCTGGAACGAATGCCATCCCGCCATGGATCGGTTCCAGTTCGGCGGCGGGCTGGTCGGAACCTTCGCGCCCACCGGCGGGTTCTACGACCTCGCGGGGAATGTGGAGGAGTGGGTCGCGGACGGATGGGCGCAGTACACGAATGCGAGCTGCTGGGGGGGCGTGCCGCGCGCCGACCCGTTATGCGTCAGCAGCCCGGACGGCGGCGATGAGCGGGTGACACGCGGTGGGCACGCGATGTCCGCGTCGGCCGCTGCCCTGCGGGCCGCGGCGCGCGGCGCCAACGTGTCGAACCAGGCGCTTTCGTGGACCGGGTTCCGCTGCGCCGCGACGCAGTAGCTTTCGCCCGGGCGTTCGCGTCGTCGATGGACGGGCAGCGGCGTCGCTGCCCGTCCGGGGCTCACGGGATCGCGCAATAGTCCGGGAAGCTCGACGGGATGCCCGCCGCGTAGGGCTCCGGGCGGACCTTGTACGGGTGATCCTTCAGGAACTGCCAGCTCGACGCGGCGATCCCCGACGGGATGTTGTGCCCGCCGCCGCTGTTGCAATCGATCGCGAAGCCGCCCTTCGCCTTGATGTCGCGCTCGAGGTCCGCGCTGGTCTTGGCGAGGTCGATCACGACGACATCGGAGCCCGCGGCGCCGTGGACCGCCATGACGGCAGGCGGGTTGCTCGCATCCTGGAGGCCCGGCCAGCCGTAGCTCGTCTTGCCGCCCGAGTACGACACGACGCTCGCCACGTAGCTCGATCGCGCGTACGCCATCCACGCGCTCTGCACGCCGCCCGCGCTGAAGCCGAGCGCGTGGATGCGGCTCGTATCGATGTTCCGCTGCTGGATGGCGCACGCGATCGCCTCGTCCGCCGTGTTGAAGTCGCCCATGTACCACACGTCGTTGAGCGTGGTGCGCGTGCCGTCCTTGCCGCCCTGGCCGTCGTAGGCGTTCGGCGCGAACACGACGCCGCCGCGGCTCGTGATCTCGTTGATGGCCGCCTGCCCGAGGCCGGCCAGCGCCTCTTGCGGGCTGGAGCTCGTGGCGTGCCAGTAGATGACCACTGGCGCCGGCGTGGCGGACCGCGCGCCGGCCCACACGCGCACCTCGCGGCCGAGGAACGACATCGTGCCGGTGGCGATCGTCGGGCAGGCCTCCCGCGCCGTGGGCAGCGCGCTCGGCGCCGTTCCCGACGGGGTGCCCGTCCCGCCGCCGCTGCCGCCCGCGCCGCCGCTGCCGCCGCTGCCGCCCGTGCCGCTGCTGCCGCCCGTGCCGGTCGACACGCCCTCTCCGGTCACGGACGTGATCCTCGGGCGCACCCTGCCGCTCCCGCAGAAGCTGAACTCGGCCGAGTCCGAAGGCGCGATCTGCGCGCTGCCCTCGATCGACGTGGCCGTCAGCTGCGTGCCGCTCGTCGTAATCTGAGCGCCCCGGGGCCTGCTCACCGTCGCTGTCCCGACATCGGCGACAACGGTCCACCGCGCGATCGCGCTCGCCCCCGAGTTCGACACCGTGACCTTGGCGCAGTAACCGCTGCCCCAGTCCACGGAGTAGCCGAGCTCGGCGGTCAGATCGCCGTCGAGCGCCATCACCGCGTCGTCGCTCAGCTCGGCGCCGCCGGCCGCTCCGGCGACGCACCCGCCGAGCAGCGCGCTCACCCCGAGGATCACGCATCCCGACAACCGAAGACACCCGGCGTGACGAGCCTCGCTCCGATGCGCGCGCGCTCTTCCGTCGCGCCGCTCGCTCCCCGCTCGGCGCGGCTCACCGCTCGTGATCCTGGCCAGCGAGCCTCGCTGCGTCGAGAGCTCCGGCGAATGTACACGGTTCATGAGGTTCTCCTCCAGCTCGGCAAGGCCGAGTTCGCGCGGCCGCTCCGGTCCCTGAACGGTCCGCCGGCGAGCGCCGCACGGGCATCTTCAGGGTCAGCTCAGGCTCAGCCGCGGACGGTGCGTAAGACGAGTACGTCCGAAGGACGCGATGAACATATCGTATCATCATCGGATCACCGGCGACACAAAACTGCCAATCAGGAACCACAAATATCCGCAGCGTCGCCCCAAGTTTCCGCGAGCCGCGCAAATGCTTCGTACGGTGTGAGACCCGCACTCCGATCTACAGCGGAAATCGCCTGAGCTGCGCTCTGTTCACGGCGCAAAATTTCATCAAACTACCTGGACACGATCGTGTGGCAACGTACGATTCCGGGAGGACGGCGCGCTGAGCCGCCTCGAAGGCTGGCTGTGGCCTCATCACCGATCGCAAGCACCTCAACGAAGTCTGGAAGTCGCAACTCGGCTGCATCGCGCCCTACCTCCTGGCTCCAGTGGACCACGCTGCCGAAAGACGCGTCAGCGCTCGCGAGGATCGACCCGCCTCTCGTCGCGCAATACCAGCTCGGGGTCCGCCGCCGTACAACGGGCTCACGGCCATGGCCGGCGCGAGCGGCTTGACTTTCGGACGGCGTTTGGGCGTCCTAGCCCCACGCCATGCCGACGGACGGACCCTCGTGGGACGACCTGCGCATTCTCCTCACCGTTCACCGCGAGAAGAGCTTTCTCGCTGCGGGCAAGAAGCTCGGGGTGGCCACGTCGACCATCGCCCGGCGCATCGAGGCGCTCGAGCGAGCGCTGGGGCGGCCGCTCGTGCATCGCGGCAACACGGGCGTACAGGTCGACGCCGAGGCGCTCGGGCTGGTGGGGCTGGGAGAAGACCTCGAGCTGGGCCTCGAGGCGCTGCAGCGCGACGCCCGTGACGCGACGGTGGCCGGCACCGTGCGGGTGTCGGTGAGCGAGGGCCTCGTGCGAGCGATGACGCGAGTTCTGGCCCGACTCCGTGTGAAGCACCCGGCCCTGCTGCTCGAGCTTTCGTCGGAGTCGCGCCTGGCCGACCTCGCGCGCCGAGAGGCCGACGTGGGCATTCGCCTCGCCCGCACCGGGTCGGCCACGCTGGTCGAAAGGCCGATGGGGCGCGCCCGCGTCGCCCTGTTCGCCTCGCGCAGCTACGTCGAGCGGCGCCTGCCTGGAGCTCGGCTCGGCCGCGACGCGGCGAGCCGTCACGACTGGGTGGGCTTCGACCGCGGCCTGGAGCGCCTGCCGCAGCAGCAGTGGCTGCTGGCGTACGGCGCGGCTCGCTTCGTCTTTCGCTCGAGCTCGATCACGGCCATCGAAGAGGCGTTGCTCGCTGGTCTCGGCATCGGGCTGCTCGGCGAGGCTCAAGGGCTCGGGCTCGACGGGCTGGTGCGCCTCGAGACCGACGAGCAACCTCCTTCGATCGAGGTCTTTCTGGCCTTTCACCGCGACGCCAAGAAGACGCCGCGGGTGCGCGTGGTGGTGCGCGAGATCGAGGACGAGCTTCGCCGTCAACTCGGCTGAAGCCTCACGGCCGAATCGCCTCGAGCGGCGCCGCGAGCGCCGGGGCAGCCGCGCGCATCATGTCGATCAACATCCGCGGCTCGGCCGCGCCGAGCGCGCCGAGATCGCGCAGCATCTTGGTTCGGCTCAGCGCCCAGAGCAGCGCCGTGAGGACGAAGCGCGGCAGCCGGGCCAGCGCGCCGAGGACCGGCGGGCGGACGCGGCTCCCCACCGCGCGCACGATGTCCAGGCCAGCCTCGAAGGCCACGGCGTGCGCCGCCGCTTCGCGCCACGAGACCCCGTCGCCGCGCGCGCGCACGCTCGTCCCGATGGCCATCAGCGGCACCACCATGGCGGCGTGCGCGCGCAGCCAGCTCTGCATGTCGGCCTCGACGACGGTCGGTATGCCTGCGCCGCTGAACACCTCGGCCCACGCCGCGTCAGAGCAGGTGGTGCCGCGGCGGATCTGCGGGTGCACCCGGCCGTCGACGAGCAGCGCGAACACCCCGCCGGGAAAGCCGAAGGCGAAGCGCTCGGCGCCCACGGCCTCGCGCAGCGGGGCGATCGGCTCGAAGGTGTTGAACATGAACATCACCTTGCGGGCGGCGCTGGCGCGGAGCGCGGGCATCACCGCGGCGACCTGCGGCGCGAGCACCGTCACCAGCACGAGATCCCACGCCGTCGACGCGTCGAGGGCGTCGTGCACCTTCACCTCGGCGCGCTCGCCCGAGCCAAGCACGATGGCGCCCTCGCGCTGCAGCCACGAAAGGCGCTGGCCGCGCGCGACGACGGTGACGTCGTGGCCCGCACGGGCGAGCGCATACGCAAAGGAGCTCCCGATGGCGCCGGGACCGACGATGGCGATTCGCATGCGCTGACATTGAGGCCGGGTGAGCTGCCGCGCAACGCGCACCGGCGCCAAGTCGCTTTGCGAACATGCAAAGCCACGTCGAACGACGGCATGGTCGACGGAGATCGTCGCACGCCGGAGCGGGATCGGCCTGCTCGTTTTTAACATGGCGCTTGGCCTCACCGCGATGCTGGAGGCGTTGTCGGCTCCAGGGGCGTTCCCGAGCGCGGCGAAGCGCAAGCTCGTGTGGGACGCGGTGCTGGATGAATGCGATGCGCTCGATGGTCTGGCCGACGGCGTGATCGGCGATGTCGTAAGCTGCAGCAGGCAGCTCGACGTGACGGCGCTGCGTTGCGCGGGCGGCGCGGACGCCGGCGACGCGTGCCTATCTGACGCGCAGATTCAAGCCTTCGAGGCCATCGATGCACCCGTACGGCTGGCGTCGCCGCTCGCGAGCGGCGACGCCGAGCTCGCTGGGTACAACGTGTACTCGGCTGCGCAGGGCGTCGGAACCGATTCGCCGCTGGAGCCTCACGTGCAGTCCGTTGACTTTGGCTCGCAGGCACCGAGCTTTCCTGTCGATAGCGCCGGGCGCCTGCTTCTATCAAGGGTGACAGCGGTCCCGCCGTCCGGGGAGCCGCTCATCGTTGGAGTCGAGGGAGGGTGGGCGCGGAATGGCAGCACGAGCGCAGGCCGCGCTGCGATAACGCAGTGCGCCGGCACGCCGTGCGGCGGTACGCTCTACATCGCCTCGAGCCCGCTCAGGGCTCACGACGCAGCTCGACGGCGGTCACCGGCGCGCCCATCGGGGAGCCGAGGAGCCGCGGCGCGCGCCGAGGAGCCGTCGTTGACCCTGTGAGAGGCGCATGATAAGCGTGAAAATGCGCGCATGCTGGTTATCCGCAAGGAGCAGGTGGCCGTCTTCCGCGCCGAATCCCAGCGGCGCTTCGCCGCGCGGATGCGGGCCTACATCGCCGAGGAGCACCCCGACCGATACCGGACCCTCGGCGACGACGGGACTGCGGTGCTCGTCGAGAAGGGCATCGAGAAGGCCGCTCGCCACGGCATCGACGCCGAGGGCCCGACGGCGGTGCTCATCGAGCTGATGCTCGAGTTCGGCGAGCGGCTCGAGCGATCCCCGGATCGCGCCTGGGCCGAGAAGATCCTCGCCAGCCCGGAGCTGCCGGGCGAGGTGAAGGTGGCCGCCGTGCGCGACCGCTTCGCCGCGCGCGCGGGGGGAAGGCCGCTGGTGATGGCCTCCACATCCCCGAAGCGCTCGTAACCAGGAGAGGGGGAACCGGCATGCCTCTTTGTGTCGTCTGCGGTAACAAGCTCGGCTGCACGCGGGCCGACCAGCACCTCGGCCAGAGCGGGGTGGAGCAGCCGTGCGCGCTCAAGAAGGGCGCGCTCTGGGTCCATGTCATGGACGACGCCGGCGAGGCGGTGAAGGGCGTGGTGGTCGACGTCTCCGGCAGCCAGAAGACGACCGAGGACAACGGGTTTGCCCGGTTCGACCCGATGGAGGCCCAGAAGTACACGGCGAAGCTCCCGGACAAGCTCCCTGACGCCTACGACGCCCCGGAGGCGACGAGCAGCGACGTGTGGCTGTCGCAAGGCGAGGTCGCGTATCTCGGCTTCTCGCTGCCGCGCAAGCCCAAGCTCAAGGTCAAGGTGGTCAAGAAGGGCGAGGCCACGAAGCTGTTCGGCGACGCCACGGTCACGATCACCGGCGTGAACAAGCGCGCCACGGCGAACGCGAAGACCGCGGGGGACACCGGCCTCGCCGACCTCAAGACGCAGGCCGCGGACGAGTACACGATCGAGGTGGCCCTCAAGTCCGACGACGAGAAGGACTTCTTCGTGCCGGCCATCCCCAACGTGAAGCTGGAAGCCGGCGAGGATCGCGTGCTGACGGTCGAGGTCGAGCCCGTCAACGTGGTCACCCCCAAGATCGAGGTCGAGTACAAGGTCGTCCTCCTCGATCGCAAGCTCGCGGCGCACAAGGTCGGCAGCGAGGACCCCATCTACGCCGATCTGACCCGGATCGAGGTCTCGTTCTCCGAGACCAACGCCGAGCACCCGCACGAGACGGGCGCCAAGGTCGAGCTCGATCCCCCGGACGGGGCGGAGGTGTACCTCGACGCGAAGTGCACCACGAAGCTCACGGCCGATCTGACGAAGGACGATCTCCCGAAGGGCAAGGCGAAGGAGCTCTATCTCCGGGGCGCCAAGGCCGGTGCCCTCAAGGTCACGTTCACGCTCAAGGACCCGGAGCCGGCCGACAAGCAGAAGATCCGGCTCGACAAGAACCCGGCCGAGTCGCCGATGGCCGTGATCGCGCTGGAGCTCGAGGCCTACTCGGCCAAGAAGGCGCACTCCAAGGTGTTCGCGGACGACGACGCCCCGACCCACACCAAGCTGACGGACGAGGGGAAGGTCAAGAAGGGCCGTATCCTGGTCGTGCAGGACGGGGGCAAACACGGCCGCGCCAAGGTGGTGGTGAAGAAGCCCGATGACGCGCTCTGGACGACCGGCGCCGCGGACTACGAGGTGATCCTCGCGCAAAAGGCCACCTCCGGATCACTCAAGCTCTACGACGCCGAGACGGGCGGCACCCTGAAGCAAGACCTCTCGTCGGGGCCGCTGAAGCTGAAGAAGGCGGATCTCACGGGCGACGCGACGTACTGGGTCGAGGGCGCCGCGGCCAGCGACGATTTGCGGCAGACGTGGCTGCACCTCGGGCTCGACCGGCCCGTCGGCGGCCTCGCCAAGGCCGAGAAGACCCTGGGCGACGTGGCGCGGTTCACCGTGGTCGAGCTCGCCTGGGTCAAGCCCGACACCGCCGACTACAAGCAGTACGTCAACCTGGCCGCGGACGTCAGCCACCCGGAGCACGGGCGCGAGCTGAAGGCCAAGGCCAAGCTCAGCAAGGCGCTCAAGGACGTCGAGCTGATGTTCTCGCTCGTCCCCGACGCCGGCAACGAGGCGGACATCCCGGACAAGAGCAAGCACGACAAGCCCAAGGACACCGACGCGGCGGTCAAGACCGACGACAAGGGCGAGGTCGAGTCGAGCGCGCTCAAGCTCTCGATCCGCGGCGGCCACAAGTTCAAGGTCGCGGTCTATCCGCTCGAGGCGCCGCCGCCGAAGAAGCTCGTCCCGGACAAGAGCGTCTCCAAGGACATCGAGATCTGGCGAGAGCTCTTCTACACGGTCGTGTGCATGAAGCGCTACGACGGGACCGACTACTCGGACCGCCTCGACGAGGCCGGGGTGGCCTCGACATTCGGGGCGGCGTTCATCAAGATGACGCGCAAGGGCGGCGTCGTCATCAAGCCGTTCACGTCGGTGGTGAAGGACTCGCAGATCGGCACCTGGCACGGCAACAACTTCGGCGGGAACCTCCCCCTGACCCTCAACATCGGGCTCATCGAGGCACAGACGGGCGACGCGACGCAGGACGTGGATCGGTCATGGGACGCCAACGCCGACTGGAACGGCGTCGCCAAGACGTCCACCGAGACGCTGAGCGGGTTCACCTTCGATCTCAGCGATCCGGCCGAGTGGCTCGACTCGGCATATTACCAGAACACCGATCTGGGAGGGTGGACCCAGCTCGCCGCGGACAAGGTCAAGCTCGTCCTCGATGGGCTGGATCACAAGCTGAAGGTCGACCTGTCGACGATCGTCACCGGCGGCGTCACCGTCGACAAGATCAAGCTCAAGGCCACGCTCAAGGCGCTCGACGAGTGGTCCGGCGACAAGACCAACCACGGGATCTTGATCGGGATGCGGTGGCGAGAGCAGTCCTACCCCGGCCAGGTGGACGACTCGGCGCGGCAAACCACGCTGCACGAGACGGGGCACTTCCTCGGGTTGGCCCCCACGACGCGCGGGAACAACGCGCAGGACGCGAACAACCGGTGGTATTTCCAGACCGGGAACCACTGCAGCTACAACACCGACGGGTGCGTCATGTACGACGCCTTCAAGTTCGTCTTCGACTTCTGTGATCATTGCACGGGATCGCTGCTGTCCCGCGATTTCACGAGCCCGCCGGTCGACGCGGCGGCCGCCTACTGAGACGATGGCGGCCGGTCAGGCAGGGGGCCCCGGAGCTCGCGGGCTCCCCGGAAAACGACGGAGGATCGGGTACGCCGCGCTGGTGCTCGCGGGCGCCGCGGCGATGACGTGTGATGGAACAGCGAAGACGAAGCCCCGCTCGGCGCCCGTGGAGGCGCAGCAGCAGCCCAAGACCGAGCTCCCCGGAGAGCCCCTGCAGAGACGCGAGGAGACGATGGCCGAACCGATCGACGCCCCGAGCCCCATCTGGTTCAAGAAGCTGCCCCAGACGCCAGCGCTGAGCGAGACCGGCGACGAGCTCGGGTTCGCGCTCGTGCCGGGTCGAGGCCGGCTGGGGCCGACCGTGGTCCTCGCCGGCGCGTACCGCGTGACGCCGCCGCTCCTCGACTATTACGGGGGGCAGCTCCCCCGGCCCATCCGTGTCGTCGCGGTGGACACCGCGAGGGGAGCGATCTTCAGCACGCAGCTGCTCCAGGAGAAGTCCCCTCCGGTCGTCGTCATGGTCCCCGAGGGAGCGCCGCCCTCCGGGGGAGGGAGGGCGCAGGGCGGCTCGTTCAACGTGGATCTGGCGGCGCAGCTCGGCCTGCCCCCCCACGCCGCGACCTATCATGTGTTCCTGTGGCTGGATCACGTGCTGAGCCCGGTGGACGTGCTCCAGCTGGCGGAGGACCCGCAGCGCGTCGCGACCTCGGTGTCCGGGCGGCGGCCCGCCGATCTCGTGCGGTTCGGAGCTGCCCCTGCGATCGCGCCGGATCCGCAGGCGGTGATCCTGCGCGCCGATCCGACGGCGCCTTCGCGAGGGGTCGAGGGCGCCTGGGTGCCCGACCCGGCGCGGCTCAAGGACCACGAGAGGCCGTATTTCCTGACGGTCCTCGCGTTCGGCCACCGTGACCGCTCGTTCGGCTGGGCCTCGGTGAACGTCAACACGCTCCCTCAAGGCGCCGACGCGGCGCACTTCCACGTGGACGCGGCGGCGCTCGCCGGCGCTTCCCAGCAGGCTCAGAAGGTGTTCGCCGTGGCGTTCGCCGAGGGGAAGCGCATTCAGGTGCTCACGCTGCCGGCACGGTAGTCCCGCCCGCCAGAAGGCCGGCCAGGGATGGCCGGACTCCTGCGCCGCTTCGCGGCGGCTTCGCGCGGGCAGGCCCAGTCTCACGCAGCACCGGCACCCAGCCCGCGGCGGCGAGCGCTGCTCGTCGAGGGCGCTCGCCGCCGCAGCACCTCGGGCGGCTAGTGGACCGGGAGAGGCACGGCGCAGCAGGCGAATTTCCCCTTGGTCATCTCCCCGTCGGCGCAACGCGGGTCGTTGACCTGGGGGACAAAGTCGCGGGTCGTTCCGCTCGTAATCGAACGCCGCGAGCTCGGCGCCGCTGCTCACGCACGTCTGGTGCGCCCGATCCTTGAGCACGGAGCTGTCGATGCAGACGGAGCCGTCGCCCAGCTCCCCGCCCCAGCACGACCCCGCCTCAGGCCAGGGCGGCGCCTCGTCGATCGAGGACGTCGCGCCCTGCTCCGCGGCCCCGGGGGCATCGCCGCTCTCCTGATCCTTGCCGTCGAGGTAGAACATCGAGAACGCGACCTGCTCTTTCGGGGGCAGCTTGCCGACCGCCTCGAGCGCGCGGCGCAGGTCGTCGCGCGCGATGGTCACCTCGTCGAGCGGGCGGGGCTCGGCCTTGGCCTGCCCGAGCACCCAGCGGATCACGGGGAGCGCGAGGAAGCGATCCCGCCGCAGGCGGTTCAAGCAGCGGTTCGAGGTCGCCCGGTACAGCCACCCTTCGAGGCCGTCGCGCTCGGTCAACGTCGCGAGCGCCTTCATCAGATCGAGGAACACGTCCTGGGTCACGTCCTCGGCCCAGGCCACGTTGCCGCGGCCATAACGGAGGGCGAGGCGGAACACGAAGCGATGGTGGCGGCGGTAGAGCGCCTCGATGTCCAGCGCCGCCGCGCCGGCAGCGCTGGGCGCGATCGCCGGTGGGCAGGGCGACGGCGGCGCGGCGACGTCGTCGTCGTCGGGCAGCGACTCGCCCCGACCGCCATCGCCGCCAGGCGGGAGCAGCTCCTCCGCCCGGGCCTGGGCGACGAGATGAGGCCGCGCGGCGAGGTTCACCCCGACCTCCGGCCGAGGGTCCCGTCCGCCGCGAGGCACCACGACGAAAGCACGCGATCCGCCATCTCGCTGCTATCACAATCGAGCCCGGCGTCGGTTTCCTGCCTTGCCTCTGCCTCCAGCCTCCCGGCCGGCTTCAAGCTCGCTGTACAATTCCAGAGAAACTGGTCGGATGGCCGGCCGTGGCGGCCGGGGAGCCTCGTTCCTGGTCGCTCCTCGGAGCGGAGCGAGCCGCGCGAGCGACGCTCGCCGGCCGGGCTGGCGCTCGGAGGGCAGTCGCCCGCGGTGACTGCGCGCGGCGTGCCGGGGCGGCAAGACCGGCCTGTCGATTCGCCCCGTGGACCAGGAGATGGCGCGCGACCTCGGGCGGTGCTGCGCCCGCCCGGCCTTCGCCATCCCGTGCGGGCGAGGTGCTCGCTCCGCGCCTCGGCGATCCGCAGCGGGATCTCCGCCGCGCGGAGCTAGCCCTGGGTCCGCGTGGCGGGCTCGCACCAGCACCCGTTGTTCCCCGTGACGCAGCGGTCACCCACCTTGCAGCAGCAGGTGTAGCTGCCCTCGCTGCAAGCCGCGCCCGGACACACCGAGATGACACCGATTCTCCAGAGGGCCTGCTGAGATTCACCCAGCGTGTCGTCCTCGGCGGTGGCAGCGCTCCTCTCGCCCAGGAGCTTCTCCATCATGCTCGGCTCGATCAGGGCGAGCATCACCGCTTGCTCCGACACAACCGCCTCAGGGGCGACCAGCTGCCCCGAGTTCGTGTAGGACGTCAGGCCATCGAACCGCGTGAGCGACATGTGGCCGTCGTCGGTCCAGGTGAGGTTCAGCCAGCGGTCCGCCCCGTCGCGGACCTCGAGCGAGCCGCCGTCGTTCATCGTGGCGCTCTCGACGTGGTACGTCTCGCCGCGCGCCACGGCGCGCCAGCTGTTCTCCTGCAAACCGCGGTGCTCCTCGTGGAATTCGACGACGAAGGGCTCCCCGGTCAGGGTGGTCGCAGAGAGCGTGATGGGCGCCGCAGCGCCTTCCACGACCTCTTCTTGAGGGCCGCAGGCGACCAGGGAGACAGCCATCGAAACGAGAACGCAGTGGGTGATCTTCATGGTTCGTCTCTCTTCGAAAAGGGTGGATGATCAGGCGGAGCTGGGCTTCCCTGCTCCGCCGGCGAGCTGCGATGGTCGAGCGCCACGTGCGCTGAGGTCGGCGGTGACCTCGAGCGCCTTCGCGCGCTGTCGGGTCGCATTGCAGGCGCTGTGCCCCGGGATCCATCGAGGAGGATCCCGCGTCGCGTGCGCAGCATTCCGACCCCGGGCGGCCGCCAGGGAGCTCCCGCGCTCCGACCCGGGTCTGCGCACGTTGCGCAAATCCGAGGAGGTTGCGCAGATTCTAGCGCAACGGGCGCGGAGGCCTCGCGGTCCGAGGGCGAGGAGCGTCCGAGCTCGCTCGGCTTCGTGCAGATCGACGGGTCGAGCGCGCTGTCCCCCGCGCTCACCGACGTGTTCCTCCCGCACCGGAAGGGGGAGCGCGCGCCGCTCGCAGCGGTGGGCGGTGGACCGGCTCTACCCCGTCACGCACACCGCCGAGCGCAACGCTGCCAGCGGGCTCTGGCTACGGCCCGAACGCGCCGATGGTGAGCTTCGGGCCGTCGCTGCGCGCGTTGGCCTGCTGGTGCAGCACATACTGGTGCTCCACCGCCGGAAGACCGTCGAGCGCGGCGCCGGCGCCGACGAGCGGCGCGCTCGCGGCCGGGATGAAGTCGTTGTCTTGCACCGACGCGAACGGCAGGTCGACGCCGAAGATCGAGCCGTCGAATCCGTCCACCTTCCCGAGCACCTTGACGCCCGGGACCGGATCGAACGCCGTCCACCCCTGCGTGACCCAGTTCCCGGCGAGGGTGAGGATCCCGGCGGCCACGTTGCCACGGTCCCCGAGGAAGGTGACCGCGCGGATGTCGGTCGGCCCCTGGCTGCTGGCGAACACGTTGTTCCGGGCATTGATCCGCTCGTCGTTGGTCGACGCCTCGAACACCGCGGAGCGCTCGTAGTCCCGGTACCCCTCGTTCTTGACGAAGACGGTGTTGGAGAAGAAGTGGAGCGTGCCCTTCCGGTAGTACTCGGTCTGACCGCTGTCCCCGCCATAGTGGATCATGGAGGGGCCATAGCCGGTGCGGAGCAGCATGTTGCCGTAGACGAAGGTCTCGTGGAACGACGAGGTCTCGATGTTGTCGGTCGCCTCCTGCGCGTCCACGAGGTCGATCAGGTGGGCGCCGTCCTCGATCCAGTTGTAGCGGATCACGACGCCGGCCGAGCGCTCCTTGATGTTGTTGCCGTTGCCGCCGCGCGTGGGGCCGAAGCGGTTGAACTGGTAAACGACGTTGGACGCCTCGTTGTAGACGTTGTGCTCGTTATCGTCCGTCAGGCCGCCGTTGTCGTGGATGTAGTTCGACTCGATGAGCACGTCCTCGACCAGGATCTCCCCGCCGCCCGTGCCGATGAAGAGGCCGTTTTCGTTCTCGTGCACCTCGCAGCCGCGGATCGTCACGTGGTGGCCGCGCTCCACGAAGATGCCGGCCGCGTTGCTCGCGTAGGACGCCGCCGACCCTGCCTTGTCGGTGAAGCGGAAGGGGGTCGACGCGTTCTTGATCTCGAGCCCTTCGATCGTGATGTGGCTGGGCTGGAGCTCGTACGAGTCGTCGTGCTTGTGGCCGACGATGACGAGCCCCCTGACCTGGTGGCCGTCAAAGGGAAAGTCGAGCTCGGGTCGGGTGGTGGCGCCCTCGCCGTCGATCACCGGCAGCTCGCCGCCCGGCCCCGGGACGCCGCAGACCCGGATCGGCTGCTCTGCGGTCCCCTGCCCTCCGAGCATCATTTTCTCGTGGTACCCTTCGGCGCGCCAGAAGATGCGCACGGTATCGCCGGCGACGAGCGACTCGAGCGGCACATCGCCGATCGTCGCGAACTCCTTGCCGGGGCCGACCTGGTAGTCCTTGCCGCTCCCGACGTGGGTGCATGCGATCTGGACCGGGGGAATGGCGGCGGGCGGCGGGGGTGCCGCGGGGCTGTCCGTCGTCGTGCCGTCGAGCGTCGCTCCGTCGGGCGTCGTTCCGTCGGGCGTCGTTCCCTCGAGTGCCGTTCCGCCGAGCTCGCCGGTGCAGCCGGCGGCGAGGAGAAGACCCGTCATGCAAGCTCGAACTCTCACCACTCGTTCCTCCTCACCCCTGGAAAGCCACACTGCAATTTTCCAGGAAAGGGTGCGCGCCCGCGCACGGTTGTGGCAAGATGACACGATGACGGCGGTTGTCATGCAGCCAATTGCTGCTGAGCTCGCGAGTTTGTGTGTAATTGCTGCTGAGTTCGCGAGAGCTTCCTGTCGCTGCTCGACTGGTGCAGGCGGCGGGCGACGGAGCGCCTACCCGCATGGGCCGCGCCGTGGGCGCACAAGCTCGGCGTGACGTTTCGCGCGCGCGCCTTTCACGGCGCGCAGCGGGTGATCGTCACCTTGTTCAGGCCCAGCGCCACGACCGGCTTGTCGTTCGCATCGGTCTCGACATGCGTCAGCTCGGTGACCACCTCGACTGGCGCGCACTGGCCGAAGATCGTGTATGCGCCGTCCAGCCAGTCCGTCACCACCTCCGTGACGTAGAACTGGCTCCCGTTGGTGTCCGCCCCGGCATTGGCATAAGCGAGCGTCCCCGCGCGATGCTTCCGCGCGGAGATCTCGTCGGCGAACTCGTACCCTGGCCAGCCCTCGCCGGTGGCGAGCGGATCGCCGCCCTGCGCCATGAACTCCGGAATCACGCGATGGAAGGTCAGCCCGTCGTAGAAGCGCCGCTTCACCCAGCTGCCGGTCGCCGGGTCCAGCCAGGGCCGGCGCCCGCGCGCGAGCCCGACGAAGTTGGCGACCGCGTTCGGGGCCTCGTCCGGGAAGAGCTCGCAGGTGAGCGCGCCCTTGTCGGTCTCGATGATCGCGCGCAGCGGCCCCGGGCCCTCCGGGAGATCGGCCAGGGCCTCGTCCAGCGTGAACATCCCGGCCTCTGGATCGGTATCGCCGGCGAGCACCTCCTCGGGCGCGTCCACGTCGGGGCCGCACTCCATGCCTCCACCGCCGCCCGCGTTCCCGCCCGTCGTCGAGGCGCTCGAGCTCGTCCCGCCCCCGCCCTCCCCGCCCGTGCCGCCGGTCGAGCTCGTCCCGCCACCGCCGCCCCCGCCGCCGCCGTCATCGCCGCAGCCGGCGGCGAGAGGGATGGCGAGGAGCATCGAGACGCAAAGTATGTTCACGGATGAATGAGGAGAAAAGGAGCGGATCTGCATCGGAGCGACACTTGCACGAACTCCGCGGGAACGCACGCCCGACTTGCCGACGCCCGCTACCGCACGTGCCTTGAATCCTGCGGATGCGCCGGAAGCGAGACGAGCCGCGTCGTGTCGACGGTGAGCGAGACGACGAGCGTGAAGAAGCGGCGGCGCGTCTCGAAGCTCGGGCTCAGGTCGGGGAGGAGGGCGCCGATCCGCCTTGCGCCGACGTCGTGGACGACGCGCTTGGCCGTATCGAGGGCCTCGATCTGGGCGGAGTGGAGGTCGCCCCCGGAGAGCTTCTTGATGAGGCCGATGTACTCGCCCACGAGCGGTGCGATGTCCGCTCGCGGGAGGGCGAGGGCGTCAGCCGAGCGGGAGCTTCCGGTGAAGACGAAGTGGAGGTGCCTGTCATCGCAGCCCGCGATGAGGGTGCAGGGATCGCGCGAGGGCCAGGGCGGCTCGCCGGAGACGATATCGGTCGTGATGGTGCGCCACTCGTGCCTCCGGAGCGGCGACGCGCTCGACCAGAGGCGCTCTTCGATTCGGATCGCATGGACCGGCATACAGGCTGAGCTCATCGTAGCGCCCCCGCCTCGCGGTCGTAAGGCCCACGGCTGGCCACGGTAGGAGGATCGGCGGAGCAAGACCCGTCAAGAATACGGAACCTACGCATATTCCGCGTTCGACCGGGTACGCGGTTTCCGTCGGGATCGCCCGAACGCTCTGGAAGCAGGGGCGCTACGCGCTGCCGGAGCCTTGCCGCTCGCCAGCGCCAGCGGGCTTTGCCGAGATCGAAGGAGCTGCGCGAGGCCGGCCACAGCGTCCTCGGCATGGCACACAGCGATGCGGGCGCCGACAAGTTGAAGGCGCAGGGCGTGGAGGTTTATCGCGGCGACATCAGGGACCCGAAATGCCTCGTCGAGGGCGTCCGCGCGACCGATGCGACCATCCATCTGGCGTTTCACATAGATTTCTCGGACTTCCCGAGGATTTACCAGATCGATCGCGACGCGATCAGCGCGATGCTCGATGCGATGGCGGGCACGAACAAGGCGTTCGTCGGCACGAACGGCACGCTGGTGGTTTCGAGGCCCGGCAGGGTCGCGCTCGAGACGGACGAGTCGCCGGCGAGCTCGCCGCTCGCGGTCCGGTTGCAGGCCGAACGTCTCGTGGTCGACGCTGCGAAGCGTGGAGTGCGTGGCAGTGTCATCCGGCTGGCTCCGACGGTGCACGGCGCTGGCGACAAGGGCTTCATCGCCATGCTGATCAACGTCGCGCGCGAGAAGAAAACCGCTGGTTACCTGACTCGACCCCGCGGCGCTCCAGGCCCGGTGGTGAAGGCGTTCAACAAATCCTCCACCATGGCGCCCACTGCGGCTACGGTGTCGGGATGTCGTCTCAGCGTACGCTGCTGCCGCGTTCGACCCCGGCCGCATCGAGCGTATCGTCCCGTTCGATCGCCGCGATGCTGGACCGCCTCGAGGACCGTTCCGTCGAGTGCCACTCCGTCATGGTCGTGCACTGCGGGCACGTCGTCGCCGAAGGGTGGTGGGCGCCGTACTCGGCCGCGCGCCCGCACCTTCTCTACTCGCTGACCAAGTCGTTCACGTCGATCGCCGTGGGGCTCGCGATGGCCGACGGGCTGCTCGCCCTCTGCGACCGGGTGGTGGACGTCCTGCCCGACCACGTCCCCTCCGATGTCTCCGAGCAGGGGCGCCGCATCACCGTTCACCACCTGCTGTCCATGACGGCCGGACACGACACGGACAGCCTCGCCGAGGCCTGGGGGCTGGAACCCCACGACCTCGTGAAGGGCTTCTTGCGCGTGCCGTTCGACGCGCCCGAGGGAACGCGGCACACCTACGATAACTGCACCACGTACATCCTGGCCCGGATGGTGGAGCGGGTCACCGGCGTCGGGCTCCCGGAGCTGCTCGACGAGCGCCTCTTCAAGCCGATGGGAATCGAGGACGCCGAGTGGGACCGCGTCGCGAGCGGCGCCGCCTTCGGGTTCCACGGTCTGCACCTGCGGACCGAAGCCGTCGCCGCCTTCGGCGAGCTGCTGCTGCGCGGCGGTCTCTGGAACGGGCAGCAGCTCGTCCCACGCGCGTGGGTGGAGCTCGCGACCAGCCGGCAGATCGACGGCCGGCACCAGGCGGAGGGAGACGACGGCCCCGACTTTCTCTGCGGCTACGGCTACCAGTTCTGGATGTCGCGCCACGGCTATCACGGCAAGGGCGCATTCGGCCAGCACTGCGTGGTCGTCCCGTCGCACGACCTGGTCGTCGCCGTGACCGGCGCCCAGCAGGAGGTCCAGCACGCTCAGGACGTGCTCGACGCCGTATGGGAGTGCCTGCTCCCCGGCGTCGGCCATCCGGACGGCTCGCACGATGACGAGCTCCTCGCCGACCGGCTGGGAGGGCTGTCCCTCGCGCAGGTACGGGGTTCGGCCGGCCCGCAGCGTTCCGTCACGGCGAGGCTCGACGCCTCCGCCGCGAGCTCGGCGCTTCCCGACGGAACCACGGTGGTCGTCGATCCGACCGACGCCGGGTGGCTCCTGCGGCTCGGGTCGCTCCTCGACCTCGAGGTGGGCCACGGTGCCTGGCGGGAGAGCTCGCCGCTCGGCCGGCCCGTCGTCGCGTCTGGCGCCTGGCAGGGCAGGACGTTCGTCGCCGAGCTCCACGTCATCACCAGCCCGCACCGGGTCCGGGTGGCGGTCGACGCCGACGCGGGGACCGCGACGGCCACCTGGGTCACGTTGCCCCTGACCACCGCCGACCTGGAGCTGCACCTGCGCTCGCCGCTGATGACACGGCCCGACGTCGCCTAGGACGGAGCCGGCTGCGGCCGCTGTCGAAGCGGATCAAAAGCCGGTCACGAGGGGGGCGCTGCGGCGGCCGCGCTGATCGGGCGACGCCCCGGAGGTGTTACCTTCCGCGCCCTGACCGGTGGACCGTTTTCAGCGCCGCGCAGGCCGCTGCCGCGCCCGCGCCCGCGCCGCCGCGAGCGCGTCCTTGAGGGAACGCATCATCGGTACACTCGCGAGCTCTGCGCCGGTCTGGACGAGCTCGGTCGCTATCGCCGCCCTCACCCCCGTCACCACCGCCCGCGCGCCGAGCAGCCGCACGGCGCTGACGAGCCGCAGGAGCTGCGAGAGCCCGGAGCTTCCTGCCGCCGTCGCGCCCGTCACGTCGAAGATCACCACCTGCGCGCCTCGCTCCACCACGCCGGCGAGCAGCCTCCCCTCGAGCTCGGCGCACCGCGCCTCGGTCAAGGCCGCGACGATCGGCACGGCCAGGACCCCCTCGGCCACGTCGAGCAGCGGCGCCGAGAGCTCCAGGATCTCGTGCTGCTGCGCCTCGATCAGCGCCTCGCGCTCCCGCCGCTCCGTCACGTCCACCTGATGCACCACGACCGCGTGCTTGCCGGTCGCCGGATCACTCGTCCGTCGCGCCTCCACGGCGTGCCAGCGCGTCCCTTGGCTCGTCCGCGCCGCGAGCTCCTCGTCGAGGACCCCGTTCGTCTCCGCCACCCGCAGGATGCGCGCCGCCGCGCCCGGGTCCTCGAACCAGTCCGCGAACGCGCTCGACTCGCCGAACGCGCGCAGCGCCGCCGGGTTCATCACGAGCACGGCGCCGGCCGGGTCGAGGAGCACGACCATCGCCGAGACGTGCCGCAGGGCCTCGTGGCTCCGGAGCACCCTCGGGTCCTGCGGCTCGGTCCGCACGTGGCCCTCGATGAGCAGGGCCAGGCGGCCGTCGTCGAGCTCGACGGCGGACATGACGCAGCGGAGATGCAGCGGCTCTCCTCGGGGATAGAAGGTGAAGCCGTGCTCGACGTACGCGCTTCGGTCCTGGCTGACCGCGCGGAGGACGCCCTCGTTGCGGGTGCGGGTCGCCGGGGACATGTCCGAGTAGTCGCGCGAGAGGAACTCCTCGAGGCTCGGCGAGCGCCAGATCTCGAGCGCGGCGCGGTTTCCCCAGGCCATGCGTCCTCGCTCGAGGTCGAAGACCCAGACGGGCAGACAGAGCCGCTCCACGCCGCTCAGGCGATCTGCGAGGGACGTCGAAGGCATATGCCGCAGGCGTATACCTCCGATCGGGTCGGGATGTGGAGCCGCTTCGGGGCGGTGTGCCAGGCCGCGCCGCGGGGAGGGCGCGGCCAAAGCGTTGACGGTGCGTCACGTCATGTCAGGAACCAACCCACGGGTCCGTTCAGCCGCCGCTCAGGCCGCCGCCCGTGCGCCGCGACCGCCGGACCACGGCGAGCTGGTCCTGGCAGGTGGTGTCGGCCTCTGGGCCGGTGTCGCTGGCGACATTGAACGTGGCGAAGATACTGTACTGGTGAGGAGGACGCCGGCGTTCGAGATCGTGGGCCCAGACCCCGTGATGTCAGGGCCGCTGATGCCCTGCGGTCGACGCCGAGGCAGCGGCCCCCGCCGCCCAGCCGAGGCTCACGGGATCGTGCAATACGTCGGGAAGCTCGACGGGATGCCCGCCGCGTAGGGCTCCGGGCGGAGCTTGTACGGGTGGTCCTTCAGGAACTGCCAGCTCGACGCGGCGATGCCTGACGGGATGCGGTGCCCGCCGCCGCTGTTGCAGTCGATCGCGAAGCCGCCCTTCGCCTCGATGTCGCTCTCGAGGGCCGCGCTGGTCTGCGCGAAGTCGATCCCGACGACGTCGGAGCCCGCCGCGCCGTGGACCGCCATGACCGCGGGCGGGTTGCTGGTGTCCTGGAGACCCGGCCAGCCGAAGCTCGTCTTGCCGCCAGAGTACGACACGACGCTCGCGACGTAGCTCGAGCGCGCGTAGGCCATCCACGAGGTCTGCAGGCCGCCCGCGCTGAACCCGAGCGCGTGAATGCGGCTCGTGTCGATGTTGCGCTGCTGGATGGCGCACGCGAGCGCCTCGTCGGTCGTGTTGAAGTCGCCCACGTACCAGACGTTGTTGCCCGTGGTGCGGGTGCCGTCCTGCCCGCCGCGGCCGTCGTAGGCGTTCGGCGCGAACACGACGCCGCCGCGGCTCGTGATCTCGTTGATGGCCGTCTGCCCGAGGCCGGTCAGCGCCTCCTGCGGGCTGGAGCCGGTGGCATGCCAGTAGATGACCACCGGCGCCGGCGTGGCAGACCGCGCGCCGGCCCACACGCGCACCTCGCGGCCGAGGAACGACAGAGTCCCCGTGGCGATCGTCGGGCAAGCCTCCCGCGCGGTGGGCAGCGCGCTCGGCGCGGTCCCCGACGGGCTGCCGGTCCCACCGCCGCTGCCGCCGCTGCCGCCCGTTCCGCCCGTGCCGCCGCTGCCGCCCGTGCCGCCGCTGCCGCCGGCACCACCGCTGCCGCCGGCGCCACCGCTGCCGCCGCTGCCGCCGGCACCACCGCTGCCGCCGCTGCCGCCGCTGCCGCCCGTGCCGGTCGATACGCCCTCTCCGGTCACGGACGTGATCCTCGGGCGCGCGGTGCCGCTCCCGCAGAAGCTGAACTCGACCGAGCCCCCAGGCGCGAGCTGCGCGCTGCCGTCGAGCGGCGTCGCCGTCAGCTGCGTGCCGCTCGTCGCGATCTGAGCACCCCGGGGCCTGCTCACCCTCGCTCTCCCGATGTCGGCGACGACGGTCCACCTCGCGACCGGGCTCGCCCCCGCGTTCGACACCGTGACCGTGGCGCAGTAGAAGCTGCCCCAGTCCACGGAGTACCCGAGCTCGGCCGTCAGATCGCCGTCGAGCGCCATCACGGAGTCGTCGCTCAGCTCGTCGCCGCCGGCCTCCCCGGCGACGCACCCGCCGAGCAGCGCGCTCCCCCCGAGGAGCGCGCAAGCCGACCAACGAAGATACCCCGCACGACGAGCCTCGCTCCGATGCGCGCGCGCCGCTCCGTCGAGTAGCTCGCTCCTCGCCGCGCGGCGCGGCTCACCGCTCGTGGGCCTGGCCAGCGAGCCTCGCTGCATCGAGAGCTCCGACGAATGTGCACGGTTCATGAGGTTCTCCTCCATTCGGCAACGCCGAGATCGCGCGGCTGCGCCTGTCACCGAGCCGTCCGCCGGCCAGCGCCGAACGGACATCTTCAAGGCCAACTCAGGATCAGCCGCGGATGTTGCGTAAGATAAGCATACCCGAAGGCTGCGACGAACATATCATATCAAACATCGAATCATCGGCGACACAAAAGTGCCAATCGAGAATCACAATTATCCGCAGCATCGACCGAAGTTTCCGCGACCCGTGCAAATGCTTCGTACGGTGTGAGACCTGCACTCCGATCCGCGGCGATCCGCGGCGCGGCCGCCGCGCTCCGCTGTCTGCTCCAGGTGTAAAATTAACGGGAGCTCAGGCGCCTGTTCGGGGCTGTCAACGTGGTCACGCGCGACGCGCCTGCCTGCCTGGCTGGCGCCGTGCGCCGCGCCCCCCCGCCCGCGGCCGCGCTACCGGGGGCCGCGCGCTCCCGCTCAGCTCGGCCGCGCGCCCCCTCGGGTGAGGCTCGGGCGCCCCCGTGCTATGGGGCCGCCATGCCGAACGCCGCCGGCGACCTCGACGTGGAGGCGCTCAACGACCGCCTCGCCCGGGAGCACCCGATCGACGACTACTACGACCGCGCCCCGCTGCCGATCCGGCTGATCGAGCGCAGGCGGCTCGCCATCATCCGCGAGATGCTCGGCGACTGCGCGGGCCTCGATCTCGCCGAGATCGGCTCGGGCGGCGGGCACGTGCTGCGGATGTTCCCCCGGGCGCACATCACCGCCATCGACGTCTCCGACGTCTTCCTCGCCACCGCCCGCAAGAACCTCGCGGGCTACGACGCCCGCTTCCTCAAGGGCGAGGTCGACAAGCTCGACCTGCCCGCCGCGAGCTTCGACCGGATCATCTGCACCGAGGTCCTCGAGCACACCGTCGACCCCGAGGCCGTGCTCGCCGCCCTCGCGCGCCTGCTCCGGCCCGCCGGGGTCGCGGCGATCACCGTGCCGAACGACCCGCTCATCAACCGGCTGAAGGGCCTCGTCCGCCGCACGCCCGTCGGACACCTCCTGCGCGACCGGATCCAGTGGGGCGGCGACGTCTACCACCTGCACCAGTGGACCCCAGAGCAGTTCGGCCGCCTGCTCTCCTGCCACTTCCGCGTGACCGAGCGCCGCGCGGCCCCGCACGACGCGCTGCCGATCCGCGCGTGTTTCCGCTGCGTCCCCCTGTGAACCTCCTGCCGCGCGGCGCGCGGCGCATCCCAGGCAAACCAGGCGACACCACCATGTCCGACACCGAACGTGAGCTTGCCCCGGAGACGCCGATCGAGCTCTCCGTCATCGTGCCCTGCCTCAACGAGGAGCTGAACATCCCCGAGCTCACCGAGCGCGTGCTCGGCGTGTTCCGCGAGGGCAACCTCGCGGGGGAGCTCCTCCTCGTCGACGACGGCTCCACCGACGGCACCGCGACCACGATCCGCGCCCTCATGGCCGCGCACCCAGGGCTCGTGGTCGGCTGCTTCCACCCGCAGAACCGCGGGATCACCGCGGCGTGGCGCACCGGCGCGGGCGCCGCGCGCGGCAAGCTCGTCGCCATCATCGACGCCGACCTCCAGTACCAGCCCGAGGACCTCCTGCGCCTCCGGCGCGAGCTCTACGAGCACAGCGTCGATGTCGTCCAGGGCTGGAGGAGCGCCGTCGGGCGGCGCCGCGACCGCCGGTACCACCTGAGCCGCGGGCTCAACTACCTCCTCAACAAGACCTTCGGGATGTCGCTCCACGACAACAAGAGCGGCTTCGTGATGTGCGCCCGCGAGGTGTTCCTCGACCTGCTCACGTACAAGGGCAGCTACTTCTACTGGCAGTCGTTCATCATGGTCGCCGCCCACGCCAAGGGCTACTCGTACAAGGAGGTCGAGACGATCTTCGAGCAGCGAAGGCAGGGCGTCTCCTTCCTCGATAAAGCCGAGGTGGGCGCGGTGGCCAAGGCGTTCTACGACCTCGGCAAGGCCGTGTGGGAGTACCGCGTGGACCACATCCCGACGGACACGGCCGCCCAGTACCTCCGCCGCCACCCGGTCGTCGATCGCTCGCCGGCGCGCGATCCGCTCGTCACGGCGCGGTGGCGCGCGTACCTCGCGGCGTTCAACCACACCCACTGGATGATCACGCGCGACGTCGAGCACTATTACGAGACGCTCCGGAAGACCCAGTGGCTCACGCCGGCAGAGACCCGCGAGCTCCAGGACGAGAAGCTCCGGCGGCTGCTCCGGCACTGCTACCGCAACGTCCCGTACTACCGCGCGCGCATGCAGGAGCTCAAGCTCCGGCCCGAGGACATCCGCGGCCAGGAGGACCTCCACAAGCTGCCGTTCCTCACCAAGGCGGATATCCGGCGCCACCTCTACTTCGACATCATGTCGGAGAACCACGACAAATCGCAGGTCCTGCGGATCACGACGAGCGGCTCCACGGGCGAGCCCTTCGTGTGTTACGCCGACCGGGCGCAGCTCGAGTTCCGCTGGGCGGCCACGCTGCGAGCGCAGGAGTGGACGGGCTACCGGTTCGGCGACCCGAGCGTGCGGCTCTGGCACCAGACGATCGGCATGACCAAATCGCAGGTGGCCCGCGAGCGCGCGGACGCCATCCTGTCGAACCGGACGTTCATCCCCGTCTTCAAGCTGTCCGACGACAACCTGGGCAAGATGATCGCGACGATCGCCGAGGTGCAGCCCGTGCTCATGGACGGGTACGCCGAGGCGCTCGACTTCCTCGCCCATTACGTCAAGAGCACCGGCAACGTCGCGGCCCGGCCGCGCGCGATCATGTCGAGCGCGCAGACGCTGCCGCTGCCGAGCCGCCGGCTCATCGAGGAGGCGTTCGGCTGCAAGGTCTTCGACAAGTACGGCAGCCGCGAGTTCTCGGGCATCGCGTACGAGTGCGAGGCGCACGAGGGCCATCACGTCGTCGCCGAGGGGTACATCGTCGAGATCCTCCGCGACGGGCGCCCGGCGGCGCCCGGGGAGATCGGGGAGGTCGTGATCACCGATCTCAACAACTTCTGCATGCCCTTCGTCCGTTACCGCATCGGCGATCTCGCGGAGGCGATGGATCCGGCCGCGCCGTGCCCGTGCGGCCGCGGCGCGCCGCGGATCGGGCGCATCGAGGGGCGGGTCCAGTCGATCATCCGCGGGACGGACGGGCGTTACCTGCCGAGCTCGTTCTTCGCGCATTACCTCAAGGAGTTCGATTACGCGATCAAGCGGTTCCAGGTGGTGCAGGAGGAGCGCGACGCGATCACGTTCCGCGTCGTCAAGGGCGGGCGGTTCTCTGCGCAGGTGCTGGAGGAGGTGCTCGCGACGTTCCGCCAGTACCTCGGCGAGCGGATGCGCATCGACGTCGAGTTCGCGGACGACATCGAGCTCGTCCGCACGGGCAAACACCTCGCGAGCGTCTCGCGCCTGAACGTCGACTTCCAGCGCGCCGCGCCGGCGGTGATCGTGCCGCCCGGCGAGAACGGCGCGGGCGGGTGACGAGGCGCTCCCGATGGCAGCGACGATGAGCCGCGTCGTCACGGTATCGAGGCCGGGCCTCGGGTATGTCGACGCGGCGCCCTACGGCCCGCCGAACCCGGTGTACGAGGCGGTCGAGGCGCTCTTCCGCCGGCTCGGCCTCGACGCGGCCCGCGCCGGGACGCCGGCGTGGAACCCGCTCGGCGACCTGATCGCGCCGGGCGATCGCGTCATCATCAAGCCGAACCTCGTCTCGTCGAAGAACCTCCACCAGAAGATCACCGGAGAGCGGCTCGCCGCCTCGAGCACCCACGGCTCGCTCCTCCGCCCCGTGCTCGACTACGCGCTCCGCGCCGCCGGCCCGCGCGGGAGGGTGCGTGTGGTCGACTCGCCGGTCGAGGGCTGCGAGATCGAGAAGGTCGCCGGTCCGCTCGGCATCTTCGACGTGATCGACCACCTGAAGGCGCAGGGGCACGACGTCGACTTCATCGACCTGCGTTATTTCCGGGTCGCGCCGGTCTTCGCGCTCGACGACGTGCGCCGCTTCGGCCGCTCCTGGAACCTCGGCTTGCTGCTGCGGCGCCCCCTGCCCGGCGATCCCGGCGGCTACCGGGTCGTCGACCTCGGGCGCGACAGCTTCTTCGCCCGCGCGGGCGCGCCGCGCCCCTCCGCGCTCCGGTTCCATCGCAGCCATTACGCGACGCCGGTGCCGCACCACGCCGGAGAGCGGCACGAGTACAGCATCCCCCAGACGGTGCTCGACGCGGATGTCGTCATCAATCTACCCAAGCTGAAGACGCACAAGAAGACGGGCGTCACCCTCGCGCTGAAGAGCGTGATCGGGTTGACCAACGAGAAGTACTGGCTCCCGCACTTCACCGAGGGCGATCCGTCGGTGGGCGGCGACGAGTTCGACAGGCCGCAGGCGCTCGCCGACGTGGTGGAGGACAAGCTGAGCCGGCTCCCTCTCCCGGGCGATCACTCGCTCGTCGCGCGCGCGCCGCGGCTCGCGGCGCCGCCCAAGGTCATCGACGGGAGCTGGGAGGGCAACGACACGCTCTGGCGGACGATCCTGGACCTCAACCGCATCCTCTTCTTCGCGAGCCGGGAAGGCGCGCTGCGCGGGGAGCCGCAGCGGCGATACCTCACGATCGTGGACGGCATCGTCGCCGGCGAGGGCGAGGGGCCGCTCGGGGCGACGCCGGTGCGCGCAGGGCTGTTGATCGGCGGGCTCGATCCGAGCGTGGTGGACGCGATCGCGTCGCAGGAAATGGGCTTCGATCCGGCGCGCATACCGCAGGTCCGGGAGGCCCTCGGCGGGGTGCTGCTGCCTGGCAGCCGGCTCGACGAGGTCGAGCACGTTATCGACGGTCCCGCGCCGTCGTACCGCTTCAAGCCGCCCCGGAGCTGGCCGTCGCTCCTTCCCGACGCAGCGGCCTGACGCGGAGCCGGCCGCGGGAGCGGCCCTGTCTGCCGTAATCGCATGAAATGACGTCGGCTGCGCTTGAACGTGGTCCGTGACGCGACCTGGGTTCTAACACTCATCTAACGAGCGGCCCGGAGAGCCGGTGTTACATCAGCCCCGTGACGCGCTTCGTGAGGAGCGCAGGACGGGCGAGCGGAGCCCGGGTTTTCGAGGTGGGCCATGAGAATTGCTAAGGTCGGCCTGGCCGTCGCGCTGGCCGGAGCTGCGCTCGGAGCGGGCGTGATGGGTACAAACGCAGGGCTCGGCGCGAGGATCGCGCGCCTCGGCGCGCCGGACGGGCCGGACGCGCCGCCGGCGCCCGCGGCCGCGACGCCGGCGGCAGACGAGCGCGCGGACAGCGCCGCGCGGCGGGCCGCGACGCCGACGCTGGGCTTCAAGGGCATGATCGCGTCGCTGGAAGGCGCGGTCGCGCGGGAGCTCGACGCCTTCTGCGAGCGCGCGGGCGTCGCGCCGGAGAAGAAGCAGGCCATCGCGGTGGTGCTGACCGAGCACCGCAAGCACGGCCTGTCGTTCGTGGGGCACCCGCGCGGCGACTTCCTGATGGATCGGCTGAACCAGTTCACGCGATCACGCGTGCTCGGGATGCTGGATCCGGAGCAGGCGCGGCAGTTCGACCGCTCGGAGCTCCCGGGCGCGCTCGGCGAGTAGGCGCGGACCAAAGCCGAGCGCGAGCTCCGTCAGCGACGAGCGCGAGCTCCGTCAGCGACGAGCGCGAGCTCCGTCAGCGGCGAGCGCGAGCTCCGTCAGCGGCGAGGGCGCGCCGGTCGGACTCTCTAGCTCCTCGAAGCGCCGGCCTCACAGGCCGGCGCCTGTGGACACGTGTCTCTTTCACACAACGGAATGAGCTTACAGGAAGAGGTTGATCATGAAACGTCATAGCATTCTTGCGGCAGGTTGGCTCTTGGCGCTGGTAGGCGCCGGCTGCGACGTCGACTGGGGTCCGCCCTGGGGGGATGAGGAGCCGACGGACAGGGTGTGGTGCTCCGTCAAGAAGACGCAATGTCAGGATTGGATCCCGAACCAGGACGGCATCCCGGTGGCTTGCCTCTCCGTCGAGCGGGACGCGAACGGCTTCACCGTGCTCCACCCGCAGTCTCCTGAGGGGAAAGGGCAGTCCGTGTGCTTCGATCCGGCCGAGATGACGCCGGAGCAAGCGTGCGAGCGGGAGTGCAACTGGCTGAACCCGGTGATGAACCCCGTCGTCACGAACTCGCAGGGTTTCCCGGTCGACCAGCCGCGCTGCGAGGCGGTGGTCCTGGACGATCCGGCCAACCCGAACGACGGCGTGCAGCCGGGGGAGTGCACCGCGTCGAGCGGCCAGCCGCTCGAGTTCGACCCCGCGATCCCGGGGGCGCCGTCGAGCCCGGACTTCTACGGCGATCTGGCGGGCTCGGGCTCGCTGGAGATCGCAGGGTCGACCCAGCTCGTGCAGGTCGAGGGAGGCTCGATCTCGCTGAAGACGCCCGATCCGACGTGCGCGAGCAGCCCGCCTGGCCAGTGCCGCGTGCGCGTGAACGCGCTCGAGGTGCGTTACGAGAACTTCTCGTTCGAAGGGCACAGCATCGAGGATCTCAAGGTGTTCCTCGCCGGTCCTGTCGACAGCCTCGCCCTCCCGATCGGCGGGACGACGCAGGTGGCCTTCGAGATGCTGAGCGGCACGGTGCTGAACGCCACCGGCAGGGTCGACGGCGAGCGGGCCACCCTCAGCGTCCAGACCACGTCGGCGGTCACGGGCACCTATGACTGGGAGTCGGGGGCCATCACGCTCAGCATGTCGTTCGGCGGCACCGTCGCGGGCCAGTCCGTCAGCGGGACGGCGCTGGCGACCACGAGCGTGGTCGGCAACCGGCCTCCGATCGCGGTCGCCGGGGAGGATCAGACCGTGACGGCGGTGGACTCCTGCGAGGCGACCGTGGCGCTCGACGGCAGCGCGACCACGGACGCCGACGGGAACCTGAGCGCGATCACCTGGTCGACCGACTCCGCGACGCTCGGTTCCGGTCCGAGCATCGTGGCGTCGCTCCCGATCGGGGAGCACCGCGTGAAGCTCAGCGCGTTCGACGCGGCGGGGGCCTACACGTACGACAGCCTGGTCGTGACCGTGGTGGACGAGACGCTGCCGGAGTTCGTGAGCCCGGCCGCGGAGGTGGACGTCAGGAGCTGCGAGCCGGGCGCGAGCGCGGTGACGCTCGAGGCGCCGCAGGCGGTCAACCCGTGCAACGGCGGCGCGCCGGCGGTGACCGGGCGCGTGGTGTCGGTCAACGGCGCGCCGGCCTCCATCCCGGTGGTCGACGGCCGCGCCTCGCTCCCCGCGGGCACCAGCGTCGTCGAGTGGACCGCCACCAACGACAACGGCGCTGTCACCTTCGCTCAGCAGGTCCACGTCGCCTCCGAGCCGACGTTGTTCGCCACCCGCTCGCTCACCCTCGGCGACCGCGTCGAGGTCGCGGCCGACGGCGGCGTGCGCGGCTCCGCCATGAGCGTGGGCAATCTCCCCACCACCCTGCGCAACGACGTCCGGCTCGGCGACGTGTTCAGCCTGCCCGCCATCACCGTGATGGACCGCGCCTCGCTCGCCAGCCTGCACCACGGCGGGCCCTTCCAGCTCGGAAACCAGGTCTCCATCGGCGCCATCGTCGCCGACGCCGACTTCGCGCGCCCGCAGCTCCCCGCGCTGCCGGCCATCGGCTCCGGGCCCGGCGTCCTCCTGGAGCCTAACCAGACTCAAGCCATCGCCCAGGGCAGCTACGGCAACGTCGTCGTCAAGTCGCGCGCCAAGCTCACCCTCGCCCCCGGCGTCACCACCATGGAGCGGCTCGAGCTCTCTCCGCAGGCTCAGATCATCGTCCCCGACGACGGCAGCGCCCAGCTCTTCGTCCGAGACCAGCTCGTCTTCCAGGGCTCCGTCACCCGCGTCGCCGGCGCAGCGGGCGCCACCGTCCCGGCGCCGCTCTACCTCGGCTTCGCCGGCGCCGAGGCCAGGCTCTCCGCCGACTTCTGGGGCGTTGTCGTCGCCCCCAATGGCCGGCTGCTCATCGAGACCGCGAGCTCTCCCTCCTCTCCCTCCGCCCGCGGACGCTTCTACGCTCAGTCCCTCGACGTCCAGGCCGGCGTCCGCCTCACCCACGACGACGTCTTCTGCCAGTGACGCGCAGCGGTGAGCCGCGGGCGCTCCAGGCGCCTGCGGCTCACCGCGCGCTCTCCCTCCGCGGGGCGGCCGCCGCGCGAGCGGTCGCGGTCAGCCCCGACGAAAGACCATTAGAGAGGAACTCATGTCAAATCGATGGAAGATAATCGCAGCCATGGTGTGCGGCGCGGCCGGCGCGGCGTGTGATGGGGCGCCCGAGCCCGTCCGCTCCGTCAAGCCGGACAAGGTCTACTGCTCCGCCGAGGTCACCCTTTGCGCCGACGTGGCCATCAACGACCAGGGCGACCTGGAGTGCCGGAGGATCGCGACGAACCCAGACGGCTCGGTGCAGTGGATCCCGATGGCCGGCCGGAACGACCTCTGGACGTGTTTCGATCAAGCGTCGATCACGCCCGAGGCCGCGTGCAGCCTCCAGCTCTGCCAGGGCCTGGATCCGGTCTACAATCCCGCCCCCGCGCCGGGCGAGCCGAGCTGCCGGGCCGTACCCAAGGCGAGCGAGCTGCATGGCGACGCCGTGCATCCGGGAGAATGCGACCACGCGTTCGATCAGAGCAGCCAGCCGCTCGAGGCGCTCCCCGGCCCCCCGTTCAGCCCGGATTTCGACGTCAGCCTCGTCGCGGTCGGATCCGTGGTCGTCGGCGGCGAGTCGAGGAGCGTGAGCGTCGAGCGGGGGCACGCGTCGCTGAAGGTCCCTGACCCGACCTGCGCGAACAGCCCGACCCACGGGTGCCGTATCCGGATCAACGACCTGGAGGTCGAGTATGAAGATTTCGAGTACGAGGACCGCTCGATCGCGGGCTTGACCGTGTTCACGGCGCAGCCCGTCGACTCCTTCGCGGCGTCCATCGACGGCGAGCGCCTGTTCCTGTTCTCCATCCCTGAAGGCACGGAGTACCACGCGACGGGGCTCATCGACGGCGTCCGGCACACGGTCGTGGTCCACTCGGAGAGGGCCGTCACGGGGACGTTCGACACGGAGACGGGAGAGGTGACGTTCAGCCTCCAGTTCGGCGGTCAAATCTTCGGCGGGAGCGTCGAGGGCTCGGTGTTCGGCGCCTCGGACGTGGTCTACAACCGGGCCCCCATCGCCCGCGCCGGCGCGGACCAGCTCATCGCCGCGACGGACGCCTCGTGCGAGGCGGCGGTGATCCTGGACGGGTCGGCGACGACCGACACGGACGGCGATCTGAGCCGGCTGCTCTGGTCGAAGGACAAGGCGACGATCGCGACGGGCAGCTCGGCGCAGGTGAGCCTGCCTATCGGACAACACTCCATCGTGCTCGAGGCGTTCGACGCGGCGGGGGCCTACGCGTACGACAACCTGGTCGTGACCGTGGTGGACGAGACGCTGCCGGAGTTCGTGAGCCCGGCCGCGGAGGTGGACATCAGGAGCTGCGAGCCGGGCGCGAGCGCGGTGACGCTCGAGGCGCCGCAGGCGGTCAACCCGTGCAACGGCGGCGCGCCGGCGGTGACCGGGCGCGTGGTGTCGGTCAACGGCGCGCCGGCCTCCATCCCGGTGGTCGACGGCCGCGCCTCGCTCCCCGCGGGCACCAGCGTCGTCGAGTGGACCGCCACCAACGACAACGGCGCTGTCACCTTCGCTCAGCAGGTCCACGTCGCCTCCGAGCCGACGTTGTTCGCCACCCGCTCGCTCACCCTCGGTGACCGCGTCGAGGTCGCGGCCGACGGCGGCGTGCGCGGCTCCGCCATGAGCGTGGGCAATCTCCCCACCACCCTGCGCAACGACGTCCGGCTCGGCGACGTGTTCAGCCTGCCCGCCATCACCGTGATGGACCGCGCCTCGCTCGCCAGCCTGCACCACGGCGGGCCCTTCCAGCTCGGAAACCAGGTCACCGTCGGCGCCATCGTCGCCGACGCCGACTTCCCGCGCCCGCAGCTCCCCGCGCTGCCGGCCGTCGGCACAGGGCCCGGCGTCCTCCTGGAGCCTAACCAGACTCAAGCCATCGCCCAGGGCAGCTACGGCAACGTCGTCGTCAAGTCGCGCGCCAAGCTCACCCTCGCCCCCGGCGTCACCACCATGGAGCGGCTCGAGCTCTCTCCGCAGGCTCAGATCATCGTCCCCGACGACGGAAGCGCTCAGCTCTTCGTCCGAGACCAGCTCGTCTTCCAGGGCTCCGTCACCCGCGTCGCCGGCGCAGCGGGCGCCACCGTCCCGGCGCCGCTCTACCTCGGCTTCGCCGGCGCCGAGGCCAGGCTCTCCGCCGACTTCTGGGGCGTCGTCGTCGCCCCCAATGGCCGGCTGCTCATCGAGACCGCGAGCTCTCCCTCCTCTCCCTCCGCCCGCGGACGCTTCTACGCTCAGTCCCTCGACGTCCAGGCCGGCGTCCGCCTCACCCACGACGACGTCTTCTGCCAGTGATCCTCGATCCCCCGCAAGCTAAGCTCGGTCCACCATGAATCGACGCAGGATCCTCGGCCTCGCGCTCGCGGCGAGCGCGTTGCCCGGCTGTGGTGATCACGAGGTCGACTGGGTAGGGGGCGTGACGTCGAGCTCCGCCCACTTTCGCTACCATGCGCGCGAGGACGACGAGCGCGCATGCAGCGACGTCCACTCGGCGCTCGAGCGGCACTTGCAGGTGATGACGGCGGAGCTCGGCATCGACTGGCCCGACGAGGCCGTCATCGACTACTACAAGTTCAGGGACGCGCGCGATTACGAGGAGAGCTCCGGGTGCCCGGAGCACCTCGAGTCGTGTTACTCGGGCGCAGGGATCCGGTCGCCCCACGCGATGAACACGCACGAGCTGATACACGCCTACACGGCTCCGCACTGGGGCGGAAGCGCGCCGCTGCTCCGAGAGGGGATCGCGGTGGCGCTCTCGTGCCGGCCGTGGGGCCGCGTCGGCCAGGGCGTCGCCTGGCAGGACGCCTTCGCCGGGGTCCGGGACGCCGACCTCTCCAGCTACCGGCTCGCCGGCGCGCTGGTGACTCACTTGCTCAGCGAGCGCGGCGGGATGTCCCGGTTCGAGCAGCTCTACCGGGGCGTCTCGGCGTCGAGCTCGGCCTCTCACATCGAGTCCGTGTTCCAGTCTGTCTACGGCGCGAGCCTCGAGTCCGTCTGGTCCGGCTTGTTCGCGCGCGTGCAGATCCCGGTGTGCCTCCCCGTCTGGGCCTGCGCGGCCGACGAGCTGGCGGAGGTCGACGAGGTCGGGCCGACCTGCGCGGGCTCTGGAGAGCGCGTCTTCCGCACGGACTCGCCGAGCGTGCTCTTGACGGAGGGCCCGGGGCTGCGCGCCGTCTCGTGTGATCGAGGCGGACGCGAGGTGTTCCTGGGCGGCGAGCAGCCCGAGCTCGGAGCGCTTCGAGGACAGCACTTCTGGCCTGCGCTGGGGGAGCGGTTCGCGCTCACGCGGATCGGCGAAGGGTACGACATCACCACGGGCGCGGAGCCCACACGCACGGAGCTCCGCGCGGCGGGGGCGTGGTCGAGCGCGACCTGCGCTGAACCCGAGGCCGTCCGGCTCCCCCCGGACGCGACGAGCACGTTCGTGATGCCGGAGGCCGGGCAGAAGGTGCACGTGCTCGCCGACGGCGAGCGGCAGCTCGGCGCGAGCGCCGACGGCGTGGCGGCGTTCTGCGAGGACTGTGAAGCCGGCTGCGTGGACGTGATCAGCTTCACGATGCTTCCGCGGCTCGAGAGCGCCGTGCTCGAGATGCGCGCGCCGCTCGGGCTCGGCGCCGTGCGCGTGCACCCCGTGCCATAACCTCGAACGAGGTGCTCCGCGCGAGGCGCGCGCCGGAGCTCGACCCAACCAAGACGACACCTCCTCCGGCGGACGAGACAGGCACGGCGGTCGCGCCGCGGGGGAGGTGCCGCGGGACAGGAGCTGTTCGTCATGAATCGAAGACTGCTCTCCGGCGTCGCGACGATGCTCGTCGCGCTGCCCGGCTGTGATTCGTTCGACGTCGCGTGGGACGGCGGGGTGACGTCGAGCTCCGCGCATTTCCGGTACCACGCGCGCGAGGGGGACGAGCGGGCCTGCAGCGATGTGCACGCCGCCCTCGAGCGGCACCTGGAGCAGATGACGTCGGAGCTCGAGATCGCGTGGCCCGAGGACGCCGTCATCGACTATTACAAGTTCCTCGACCAGGCCGATTTCGAGGAGCACGCGGGGTGCCCGGGCGGGAGCAGCGGCTGCTATCAAGGCGGTGAGCTCCGCACGAGCCGCGCGTTCGATCCTCACGAGCTGATCCACGCCTATGTGACCCCGCGCTGGGGTCAGAGCGCGGCGATGCTCGGCGAGGGCCTCGCCGTGGCGCTCTCGTGTCAACCGTGGAGCCCTCCCGATCGGTCGCGGAGCTGGCAAGAGGTGTTCGAGGGGGCGAAATCCGGCGGCCAGTTCGCTTACGTCCTCGCCGGCGCGCTGGTGACACACCTGCTCGACGAGCACGGCGGCGTACCCAAGTTTCGAGAGCTCTACCAGAGCGTCTCGCGCTCGATCCCGGAGCTTCATTTCCCGGCGAAGTTCGAGGCGGTCTACGGCGTCGAGCTGGAGACCGTCTGGTCGACCCTGCTCTCGCGGTCGCAGATCCCCGCCTGCCGCCCGGTCTGGGCCTGCGCCGGCGACGCGCTGGCGGCGACCGATGAGGTCGGCCCGACCTGCGCGGGCTCCGGCGAGCGCGTCTTCAGCACGGAGGCGCCGGTCAGGCTCGTCACCGAGGGGGCGCGGCTGCGCGCCGTGGCGTGTGACGGCAGCGGGCGCGAGGTGCTCCTCCGCGGCGGGGTCCCCGCGATCGGCGCTGTCCGGGGGGAGCACTGGCTGCCTGCGCTCGGCGAGCGGTTCGCGCTCACGCGGATCGGAGAGCTGCACGACATCGAGCTGAACATGCCGCCCACGCGCACCGAGCTGCACGCGGAGGCGACGTGGTCCAGCGCGGCGTGCGCCGAGCCCGAGGTCATCCGGCTCCGGTCGGACACGATAAGCACCTTCGTCATGCCGGAGGTCGGCCAGTTCCTGCGTGTCGCCGCGGATCGCGAGGGGGCGTTCGAGCTGGCCGCCGAGGGCGGCGTGGCGCTCTGCCAGGGCTGCGACGGCAGCTGCGCGGACGTGCTCGGCTCCGCGCCGCTGCCCGCGGACAGCGCGCTCGAGAGGCGTTTTCCCAACAAGCTCGGCGCGCTGTCGATCTCGCCCGTGCTCTCGATGGATTGAATTGGCTGAGTCGAATCGAGTCCGCGAACAATTTAGAAGGGACGCTCGACGCCGTGGACGTGGAGCCTCGTGTTGCTCGACCGTGACTTTGCGCGCCCGCCGCGAGCGCTTAGCTCAGCGAACGATGGCCGCGCAGCACCCCTCGATGCAGGCGAATCCGGCAGCGCACGCCGCAGCGCCGTCGCCGCAGGCCGCCGCGCACGTCCCGACGGACGACCCGCCGCCGGTCCCGCTCGGGTCGCCGCCGCCGTCGTCGCCGCCGCCGTCGTCACCGCCGCCGTCGTCGCCGCCGCTGCCGCTGTCGCCGCCGTCGTGCGCGCCGCAGCCGCCCTCGCCGCCGTCCGGATCCCCGGAGCCGCCCGCGCCGTCGTCCGGGTCCCCCGAGGAGCCGCCGCCCGTGCCGCCCGGATCCCCGGAGCTGCTGCCGGGGCCGTCGTCGCAGTGGCCGGGGCCGATGCCGCCTTCGTTGAAGTCCGCGAGTTTGTCCCCCAGCGAGACCGCCTCCTCCGCCTCGCTGCCCCGCTTGACGCCGTACGGGAGCCGGCCGTCAGCGTCCTTGTTGCGGACCATCCACGCTTCGGCCTCCGCGAGCGCCCCGTCGAGGGCCGCGTCGCTCGCGCCGCTCCCCACGTTGAGCAGCGCCGCGATCAGCTGGTGGCCGAGGATCAGGCTGGTGTCGCCCCGCGGCGCCGTCCGGAAGATCTCGAGCAGCTCCTCCTGCGAGTACTCGACCCCGCCGATGACGAGCGACCACGTCGGCCAGCTCTCCTCGTGGTTCTTCCAGTAGCCCTGCGTGAGCGTGCAGCCGTCGCCCTCGGGCGAGTCCGACGGCGGGACGACGACCACGTTGCCATGCCCTTCCCCATACCGATCCGCGTCGGTGTTCCCACAGGCGACGAGCGCACACCCGACGAGCGACAGGCACCCTGCAAGCATGATCCGGCCAAGCGACATGACTCCTCCTGAAAGTGGCTCATGGCGCGGCGCCCGCCGCTCGCGACGGGCGAGCCGTCGGCGACCATCATGGCGAGCCGCGCGTTCGGTCCTTTCAGTGCCGGCCTGCGCCCGGCGCGGCTCATGTTTTTTTGGAGGCTGGCGCCCCCTCGCAGCATTCTTCGTAGGCTGAATTTTTCGCATGGCATCGCATCACACCCGCGCCGGACTCGCCACCGTGCCAGACAGAGTTCCTCCTCAGAGGATCTCTCCCCTGCCCCCGGCCATCACCAGCGCACGCCGCATCTCGTGAGGGAGCTCGCGCAGGTTGCCGGGCCAGTTGCTGGCCCTCGTGGCGGCTGCCGGTTCCTGCGCCGCACTACAGCGACCCGGCGGGAGCTTGCCCGACGCAGGCGCGGGTGAGAGTATCGGCGGGTGCACCTGGACGATCTGCCGACAGCATACGCGTCCCGTGTACGCGCTGCGCAAAGTCCGGCTGAATGGATCGCCTTCTGCGCCGACCATCGTGCAGCGGCGTGGATCGCGTGGAACGTGCGGGAAGACGCCTGGTACGGCGCGGCGGAGCTCGCGGCCGTCCAGAGCGCGCTCGACACGGCCCCTGCAGGCCTCGCTGGGCCTGCGCTCCTGCTGCACGTCATCAGCTCTCTGCAGCGCCTGCGTCCGCTTACGGCAGCCGAGCAGGCGCATCTGCCGACCCAGGGGATCAACCATGTTGCTGCGGGCTGGTTCAGCCGGACCCGTCGCTACGATCTCGCTCCAGGCTCGGCGTGGGCCGAGGGGAGCGTCCCAGGGGAGCTGGCGGATACGCTGACGGCCGGCGATCACTTCCAGGTCATTCCCAGGGCCCGCTTCGCTTGGCTCACCTTCGGCGCGACGGGGAACTCCATCCCCACGAGCTCCGACGAGACGCTGCGGCGACTGGGGCTCCCCTGGAAACCCGCCGGTGGGCTCGTCCTCCGGGTTGAGGTTCCCATAGGAGCCCTCCGTGCGGCCGGCGCCCTCTTCGCGCTGCCGACACTCTTCGACGGCTTGCGCCCCGGGGCTCAGGAGCCGGACTGGCGCGCCCGGCCGGAGAGCGAACACCGGCCTGGCGAACCGTGGGGATACGCCCGTGACATGCAGGACGACGGCCCCGGCTTGCCCGAGGTCATCGCCGAGATTACACCCGCCGGAACGATGAACGCCGAGTGCATGGCGGTCCCGAGCTTCGACTGGAGCACGCGTCCCTTCCTGCGCAGGAGCGCGCCTCGATGAACCACACGCCGCCCGACGCCTGGATCGACGCCGTTCAGTCTGCCGCGACCGGCCCGGAGCTGCTCTCGCTCCTCTGCCGGAGGCTCGCGCAACCTGATGCGGAAGGACCGCCGCTCGACGACCGTCGCGGCGAGGGGGCGGAAGAGGTCTTCGAGGTGATCGCGCGCGCAGACGCGGGCTTTCGGCTGCGGCTCGAGGAGGCGATCGCATCGTACTTCAAGAGCGAGGAGGCCTCTCCGATCAGCGAGGCCGCTCGACCCGTGATCCGCGGCATGCTCGAGATCGTTCCGCGGCTGGCGCTGACAGGCGCTTTCACGCCGCTGCGTGCCTGGCTCGCACGGCATGAAGCCCCGCTCGCAGCCGATCCGACGGCGGTGCTTGGCCGCGCGGCCCTCGCCGCGCTGGCCGTATCTCAGCCCACAGGGATCGCCGACGTGCGCGACTTCTGGATGTGCTGGTGGCGCGAGGGGCCGACGGCCTGGCAGCCAAGAGCGTTCATCGGGCTGCGCCTCCAGGACCCGAAGGCCGCCGCGGAGGAGCTCCCGCTCCTCATGCAGCGGGCGAGATCTCTCGGGCAGGATCCCGGCCCGCTCCTCCAGGGGATGTGGCTCCAGCCGAGCGCACAACCCGTGCTCGCAGCCTGGCTCAATGATCCGGGCAATCCATGGGCGGAGGAGGCGCGGCAAGCGCTGCGACGCCGTCTCCCGGACGTGGATCTCCCGAAGCTGAGCGGGCCGCCTCGCCGCCGGCCGCTGCGCTCGCTGGCGGCGCCCGGACCGCATCGCTGGGCAGCCTGAACAAAGACGTGATGCGTAAGCGTGATCGCGGGCAAGTCATCACCTTCTACTCCTTCAAGGGAGGTGTCGGCCGTTCGATGGCGCTGGCCAACGTGGCGGCGCTCTTCGCGCAGCGGGGCAAGAAGGTCCTGGCGCTCGACTTCGACTTCGAGGCGCCCGGGCTGCATCGCTATTTCCTGACCTCCGAGGAGAGCTCTTTCAGTCGGTACGCGCCCTCCGGGCTCCAGGATGGAGTCATCGAGCTCTTCCACGCGCTTCAGGAGCGGCTCCAGCGCGAGTACCCGAACGGCGAGGGCTTCCAGGAGCCGGCTGCACAGGAGCGGGTGCGGGCGATCATCGCCGAGCTTCTAGGCTCTCCGGGATACCTCTACCGGGTCCGCCTCAGGAATCCGAACGTCAAGCGGGCGCAGCTGGCCGAGATGCACTTCATGGCCGCGGCGCGGTTCGACGAGGCTTACCCCGAGCGGGTGCGCCGGTTTGACTGGCAGGCGTTCTACGACGCCTACGCCGAGGTATTCCCGATGCTGGCCGTGGAGCTCGGGCGTCGGTACGACTACGTGCTGATCGACTCGCGCACAGGGGTGACGGACATCGGCAGCATCTGCACGATGATGCTCCCGGACAAGCTGGTCCTCGTGTTCTCGCCCAACGAGCAGTCGCTGCGCGGCGTGCTGGAGGCGGGCTGGCAGTCCGTGCAGGAGCGGAGGGTGTCGGCGGACGCTCGGCCGTTGCCGCTATTCCCCTTGTTATCCCGGGTGGAGAACAGCGAGGAGTCGCTGAAGCGGCACTGGGTCGCGCGCGCGAGAGGCGCGTTCGAGCGGATGTTCCGAGAGGCGTACAAGCTGGACGTCTGCGATCTCGAGCTGTACTTCAACATGGTGCGGATCCCCCACCAGAGCTTCTATGCGTACGGCGAGAAGATCGCGGTCGAGGAGCAGGCCACGAACGAGACGGGCTCGCTTGCGCAAGCGTTCGAGCAGTTCGCCGAGTGCCTCGATTGCGAGAGCCCGGAGGACGCGCAAGACAACCTGGGCGGCATGGGAGACGCGGAGAGGGTTGCAGTCGAGCAGGAGCTCCTCCGGAAGCTGAAGAACGAGAGAGACCTGCAGGAGATGATTCTGCAGAATCCGGACGATCCGTCGCTCCAGCTCATCTACGCCAACTTCCTGGCCGAGCGAAATCGGCTCTCAGAGGCCGTTGCCAGCTACGAGGGCATCGTGCTCCGCTTCGGCGACGTACGCGATCCAGACACACAGAACGTCATCGCGGCTGCGATTGTAAGCAAGGGCATCGCGCTGGGGGATCTGAAGCGCGATGAGCAAGAGCTCGCAGCGTACGATGAAGCGGTTGCTCGCTTCGGCGACGCTTCCGCGTTTGAACAGCGCGAACAAGTAGGGATCGCGCTGCTCAACAAAGGCATTCAACTTGGCAAGCTGAATCGGATCGAAGAAGAGCTGGCCGCATACGACGAAGTGCTCCGTAGGTTCAGCGATGCGCCGGAGCTGTCGCTGAGGGACACGGTATCTCGCGCGCTGCTCAACAAAGGCATTCAACTCAGCGCCTCCAGCCGACTCGAAGAAGCGATGCTTGCATATGACGAGCTGCTCCGCCGGTTCAGCGGCGCGTCGGAGCTGTTGCTGCGCGAGCAGGTCGCGAAGGCGCTGGTCAACAAGGGCGGCATCCTGAACATCTCCGACCGAGCTGAAGAGGCGCTGGCAGCCTACGATGAGGTGCTCCGGCGCTTCAGCGACGCGCCGGAGCTGTCTCTACGCGAGCAGGCCGCGACAGCGTTGGTCGCGAAGGGCTATCTGCTCCGCGCCGTCGACCGGACCGAGGAGGCGCTCGCGACCCTTGACGAGGTGCTCCGCCGGTTCAGGAACTCGCCGGAGATACCTCTGCGAGAGCAGGTCGCGACAGCGTTGGTCGAGAAAGGCGATCTGCTCGGCGCCGCCGGACGGACCGAGGAGGCGCTCGCGACCTTCGACGAGGTGCTCCGCCGGTTCAGGGATGCGCCGGAGCTATCGCTGCGAGAGCAGGTCGCGCGGGCGCTGGTCATGAAGGGGGCTCAGCTCAGCGACGTCGAGAGAGGCGAGGAGGCGCTGGCGATTTATGATGAGGTACGCCGCCGGTTCGGCGACACACCGGAGCCGTCCATTCGCTCGCAAGTAGCGCGAGCGAGTTTCATGAGAGGCGCACAGCTCGCGGACCTGGGCCGAGGTGAAGAGGCGCTGGCGGCATATGACGAGGTGGTGCGTCGCTTCGGCGATGCGCCCGAAGCGACGTTGCTCGAGCCGGTAGCGCGCGCTCTGCTCTACAAGGGCGTCCGGCTCGGCGCGTCGGAGCGAGGCGAAGAGGCGCTGGCGGCATACGACGAGGTGGTGCGCCGCTTCGGCGACGCGCCCGGAGCGACGTTGCGCGAGCAGGTAGCTCGAGCGCTGCTCAACAAGGGCGCCCAGCTTCATGCCTTGAATCGGACCGATGAGGGGCTGACCGCCAGCCTCGAGATCGTACATCGATTCAACGATGCCAAGGAGACGAGCCTAAGAAACCTCGTTGCACACGCATTCAGCAATATCGGCCTTGCTCAGCTAAGACAGGCCAAGCAACACTGGAACGATGCTGAAATCGCCCGCCCGCTCCTTGAAAAGGCAGGCGCGAGCTTTTCTGCTGTGATAAATCGCAGGCCTGACGCCCCGTTCACCCTCCGAAACGCTGGCTACGTCGCGTTCCTCCTTGGCGATGAGGAGCGCGCTCGAACCCTGCTGGCGCGAGCAATCCAGCTCGGGGCCGAGAGGCGGCGCCTGGCAGAGCTCAAGAGCGCCGACGTTCACCCGTTGCCTCAGGACGAAGCGTTTCGCGACCTGATTCATGCCCTGCCGGGACCTGCCGGCGACTCCACGGCGCCAGCCCATCCGTCGCTGGAGTCCCCGGAGAGCCCGGCGTCCCCGGAGTCAGACGCCGACGAGCCGTGCTGAACTGACCCTTGTCCTACGAGGTGGTCATCCTGGCCGCGTTCCCCGTCAGGGCCCCTCGCGCCGCGCGCTGCCCTGTCGCCGCCGGCAGACAGGGAGCTGCGCGCCGGCCGGATGCCGACCGGCAGCGGGGCTCCGCTCGGATCATCCCGTCCGCGCTCACTTCAGCCCGTAACGATCCATCTTGTTGAGCAGCCCCTGGCGCGACAGCCCGAGCCGCGCCGCGGCCTGGCTCCGGTTGCCCTGCGTCGCCCGGAGCGCGGCGGCGATCTCCCGCCGCTCCAGCGCCGCGATCTTCTCCTCCAGCGTCGCCCCCTCGGCCGCCTCCTCGCTCGCGGCGCCCACGCCCGCGCCCGCTGCGGCCGGCGCGCCGCCGCGCCGCGCCGGGGAGAGGTCCTCCTCGAGGATCTCCCCCCTGCCCCCGGCCATCACCAGCGCGCGCTGCATCTCGTGCCGGAGCTCGCGCAGGTTGCCGGGCCAGTCGCACGCCTCGAGCCGGCGCATCGCGGACGGCGAGATCGTCGTCACGGGCGAGCGCGGCACGAGCGCCCGCGAGACGTTCAGGAAGTGCTGCGCGAGCAGCGGCAGATCCCCCACCCGGTCCGCGAGCCGCGGCAGCGCGATCTCGATGCCCCGCACGCGCCAGTAAAGGTCGTCCCGGAAGGTCCTGTCCGCGATCATCACCTCGAGCGGCCGGTGCGTCGCCGACACGATGCGCACGTCCACGGTCAGCGGGCGCGCCGCGCCGACCGGGAGGATCTCGCCCGTCTCGAGCACCCGCAGGAGCTTCACCTGCAGCGAAGGGGGCATGTCGCCGAGCTCGTCGAGGAAGAGCGTGCCCCCGTCGGCCTCGACGAACAGGCCCGGAGCGTCCTTGATCGCGCTCGTGAACGCGCCTTTCTTGTGGCCGAACAGCGTCGACTCGAGGAGCGCCTCCGCGAGCGCGCCGCAGTTGACGGCGATGAAGGGCTTGTCCTTCCGGCGGCTCCGCGCGTGCAGGTAGCGGGCGAAGACCTCCTTGCCGGTCCCCGACTCCCCCGTGATGAGCACCGGCACGTCCGTCGGCGCCGCGCGCTCGCACAGGGTCTTCGCCTCCAGGAACGCCGGCGACTGCCCGAGCAGCGCCGAGGCGTCGCCCTCGCGCGACGTCAGCGTCCGCTCGAGCTCCGCCACCCGATCTTCGAGCTCGAGCCGCGCCGCCGCGCGCGCGACCACCGCGAGCAGCACGTCCGGGTCGACGGGCTTCGCCAGGAAGTCGTAGGCGCCGCGCTGGACGAGGCGCAGGGCGAGCGGGGTCTCGCCCGCGCCCGAGACGACGATCACCTTGGCCGCGGGCCGCTCGGCGAGGATCTTCTCCGCGAGCGCGGCGCCCTCCTCGGGTCGCCCCGACGGCGGCAGCATCAGGTCGAGCACGACGAGGCGCGCGCTCGACCGGCGGAGCTCCGCGAGCGCCTTGGGCGCGGCGCCCGCCTCGGCGACGGCGTACCCCTCCTGCGCGAGGAGCTCGCGGTAGGCGTCGCGGAACCCCGGGTCGTCGTCGATGAGCAGGACAGCCTCGGTCACGGTTGACCCTACCGCGCGGACCAGGCCCGGATCCAGGCCTGTCCGGTGCGCCTGCGCGTCCTGCGTCCCCTGCATCCCCCCGCGCTCCTCCCCCGCTCCGGCCACCGTCTCACCCCGCTCTCGCCCCCCCCGGCCCCGGCCGCCACCGCGCCCTCCCTCTCACCCCGCCCGCGCCGCCCGCTCCGGCCACCGCGCCACGAAGCGCGCGCCGCCGCCCGGGGCGCGCTCGTGGCGCAGCGAGCCGCCGTGCCGCTCCAGCCAGCGCGCCGCGACGGCCAGACCGAGGCCGGTGCCCGGGTGCTTCGCGTCGCGCCCGCGGCCCGTCACGAACGGCTCGAACAGCCGCGCCTCGATCTCCTCCGGCACACCCGGGCCGTTGTCCTCCACGCACACGGTGACGAAGCCCTCGCCGCGCGCGACGCCCGCGCGGATCCGCCCCTCGGCGCTGCCGTCGAGCGCGATGGCCGCGTTCTGGAGGAGCGCGGTCGCGACGTCGAGGAACGCGCCGCGGTCGGCCTCGACGAAGATGGGGCCGGAGGGGGCGGCGGCGATCTCGATCGGCGGCGCGCCCTCGCCGACGATCTGCCGGACCTGGGTCGCCGCGAGCCGGAGCGCGGCGAGCGCGTCGACCTCGCTCAGCTCGAGCGGCCTCGGGCGGCTGTAGCGGAGCAGGTCGTCGAGGAAGCGCCTCGCCCGGTCGACCTGGGCGCGCAGCGAGGCCACGGTCTCGGGCTTCGCGCCCTGCCGCTCGAGGAGCTTCGTCTGCGCGGCGATGACGCCGAGCGGGTTGCGGATCTCGTGCGCGACGGCGCTGGCGAGCCGCCCGAGCTCGGCGAGGCGCTCGGCCTGATCGGCGCGCACCTCGACGCGCTCGATCTCCTCGGCGAGGTCGCGGACGCCGATGGGCCGGTCGAAGAGCCGGCGCCCGAGGTGCTCGACGACGAACATGCGCAGCGGATCGGACGGGAGCGCGGCGAGGAAGACCACGAAGACGAGCCAGGGGAGCGAGGCGCCGGCGCCGGGCGCGAGCGCGGGCAGGACCTTGAAGAAGACGACGAGCCCGAGCGACGAGAGGAGCGCCGTGAGGCCGGCGTAGGCGAGCCCCTGGGCGAAGACGCGGCGGGAGCGGCCCAGCTCGCCGATGAGCACGGCGTAGGCCACGAGCAGGATGGCGAGGAGCAAGACGGGCGCGCCGAGGAGCACGTCGCCGAGACCAAGCACACGGAGCACCACGACGAAGCCGCCCCCGAGCGTCGCGAGCACGCTGCCGAAGAAGAGCGCCGCGATGCGCCGCTGCTGGAGCCCGCGGGCGGCGAGCATCGAGCGCGCGAGGTGGACGCCGACCCCGATGGAGGCGACGGCCATCACGACGGCGAGCGGGAAGAACAGCGGGCCCGGCGAGCGGGCGCCGGGGCCGTAGAGCAGGCGCGGGGAGGAGACGCCGAGCAGCGCGACGGCGGCGCTCACGGCGTAAGCGAGGGCGACGGGGCGGCGGGAGGCGCCGGCGACGTCGGCATAGGCGTGGGCGAGGCCCGCGGCGACGATGATCCCGCTCGGGAGGACGTGCTCGGCGAGGGCGAGGGTGCCGTCGGTCTCGAGCAGGATGAGGCCTGTCACCCAGAACGCGAGGAAGAAGCAGAGGGCGACGAGGCCGCGGCCCACGTTGCGCCCGAGGCGCAGGGCGGTGACGGCGACGGTCACGGCCACGGCCCAGAGCGGATAGTAGGCGAGGGCGACGAGGGGTCTCACAGGCTCGGGGGGTGGAGGGTGTCACGTCACGATAACGCCGGGAGCGGAGGGGGGGCGAGCGGGAGGTGTCCACGGCGTGGGCAGGGGATCGTCCACGAGGTGGGCGCGCGGGGCGGCGAGGGGTGGGCGCGGGACGGCGCTCGGAGGCGGGAGAGGGCGGCGGCGCGCGTCGGAGGCGCCGGCGCGCGCGGATCCGGGGCGTGGCACGAGGGCTGCTGAGAGGGGGTGTCGAGGAGACGAACCATGGAAAGCACCTTCGAGGGCTATATCATCGCGGTGTACGGGGCTTATGCGGTCATCAGCGTCGGGCTGACGATCTGGATCGCGCGGACGCTGTTCAAGAATGGAGCGGTGTTCCTGGAGGACGTGTTCGGAGACAACCCGAGGATGGCCGAGGCGGTGAACCGGCTGCTCGTGGTGGGGTTCTACCTGGTGAACCTGGGGTACGCGTCGCTCATCCTGAAGGCGGACCGCTCGGCTACCGTGGCGGAAGGGATCGAGGTGCTGTCGTCGAAGCTGGGGCTCTTGCTGCTCTCGCTCGCGTGCATGCACTTCGGGAACCTGTATGTGTTTCACCGGATCCGCCGGCGCGCGAAGCTCGCGGTGCTGCCGCCGCCGGTGGCGCCGCAGATGAGGCTCGAGGCGCGGGCATAAAAGCCATGATGAAGCGGATTACCGTACTTTATGATGCGGACTGCGCGCTGTGCGTTCGGTGCCGCCACTGGATGGAGCACCAGGCCGCCCTCGTCGAGATCGAGTTCATGGCCGCGGGGTCGGACGAGGCAGCGACACGGTTCGGGGAAGTGCCCTGGCTCGGGGAGGACCTCGTGGTGGTCAGCGACCGCGGCGAGGTCTGGGCCGGACCCGCGGCCTTCATCATCGCGCTCTGGGCCCTCGAGGGCTACCGCGAATGGTCGTACTGGCTGAGCGGCGACACGCTCTCGAAGGTGGCAGAGCGGTTCTTCCACATGCTCTCGGGCAACAGGAAGTGGATCGCTGGATGGTTCGGACACCCTTCCTGCGCGAGCGGCTCCTGCAAGCTGCCGGGCGCGGCGGCGGTAGGGCCTTATCGCTGAAGGGAGCGCGGCGGCGACAGGGGCCGCGAACATCGGGCCCAGGACGCGCCGCCGCGCGTCCGGGCACATCATCCGCGCAATGGGCCCATCACGCTCCGAGCACCTCGTCGAGCGTGCCGGCCGTGAGCAGGCGCCTCGCCCACGTTTGGAGCGTCTCCGCGCTCGCCGACTCGATCCGCGCGAGCGCCGACGCGGGCAGCTCCCCGAAGCGCACGCGCAGCAGATCGAGCAGCACCTCGCGCTGGCCCTCGCGCGCCGCGCGCTGCTTCATCGCCTCGATCTCCGGATTGCCCTTCTGCTCGAGCGCCCGGGCGATCTCGGCCTCCCCCGCCGCCATGTCGAGCAGCGCCCGCACCTTCAACGGCCGCACGAAACACGGATCGTCCAGCGCCCCGTCGAGATCGAGCGGCTCGAACTCACCCTTCGCCGCCGACCACTCCGCCACCCCGCCGCGCTTGACGAAGACGGCAAAGAAACGCCGGACGCCCCGCGCGAGCAGGTCCTCGGCCTTCTCGCGCACGTCCCGCATCGACTGCTCGTTGACGATCTCGAACGAGAGCTCCTCCAGGTAACGCCGACCCGTCTCCGGATCCGTCCCCTCACGACGGATCGACAGGTCGGTCGCGAAGTTCGAGCCGCTCGATACCCGCGTCAGCAGATCGACCGAGGGGCGGTACCCCGCGCGCACGTGCGGGCCGATCACCGCGTTGACCAGCGAGTGCACATCCCCGTGCGGCTCGAGCGCCGGCTGGGCGACCACCCGGCGGCCACGGATCAGCTCGTCCCGGGTCAGCTCCGGCACCACGACGTGCTCGTCCACCGGCGGCCGCTCCGCGGGCGGGAAGCGCAGCGCGGCGCCGCCCTGGGCAGCCGGCGCCATGAGGATCGGCGAGGGCCTGTTCTTCACGGCCATACTCGCGAAGGTAGCAGAGGCTCGGCACGAGCGCTGGACCGCTCGCCCCAGACGCTCACCGCGCGGGCGCCGCGACCGGGCGGGAGCGGGCTCCGGGCGGAGCGGACCGGGGCTCCGCGTCGTGAGCCGCTGAACGGGGTCGAGGCAAGGGGGACCGACCCGTCTCGATGCCCGCTCCGCGGGCGGCCCGCGGGCGGTCCCATGACCCGGCACACACACGGCCGGCCGGTGCGCCGCTGCCCTGGATCGGTGGCGGAAAACCTCCTCGGGGCCCGGCGGCGCCCGGGTGGCGCGGCCTCGAATCCGTGCACGTCAGTCGACCCGCGGACGCAGCGGTCCCTTGCAGACGAGGCGCCGCAACCCAGAGGACGAACGCCCGTGGAGCGCCCGCCAATTCCATCTTCGATGTAATTTTCGCACGCACCGTCGCGGGACGGACAGCTTCCGGTGAGGCCGATGGCGTCCCCGACGACCTCCTCAATGCGCTATTTGTCGCGTGCATGGCCGAGGATGTCCCCCGCAGCAACAGGCCACGCGACGTCAGGACCGAGGCGACGACCGAGGAGAAGGCGCCCGCGATCCTGCGCGGCCTGACGCAGGTGTTCCGCCTGCGCCTGGTTTACTCCCGCGAGGGCGTCCTGCGCCCGCCAGCCGTCTTCACGCCGTCTCGAGGCGCCACGCAGATGGGGCGCGACGTGAGGAGCGGCATCCCCCTGCCCCGCGACGGCCGCGCGTCTCGGCTCCACGCGACGCTCCACGCCGACGCGCTCGGCCGGCTGCGGGTCGTCGATGAGAAGAGCCGCAACGGGACCCACGTGAACGGGCGGCGCGTCGAGGAGGCATTGCTGCAGGACGGCGACGTCCTCTCGATCGGCGATTCGTATTTCGTGGTCCGCGCCGAGGCGGAGCGCCAGGCCGACGCGCCGGTGCCGTCGCTCCTCGGCGACGCCCCGTCGATCCACGCGCTGCGCGCGGCCATCCACCGCGTCGGCCCCACCGCGGTCACCGTGCTGCTCCTCGCCGAGAGCGGCTGCGGCAAGGAGGTGGTCGCGCGCGCCGTGCACGACGCGAGCAGGCGGCGAGGGCCGTTCGTGGCCGTGAACTGCAGCGCCATCCCCGAAGGCCTCGCGGAGAGCCAGCTCTTCGGCCACCTCGCCAACGCGTTCAGCGGGGCCGTGGCGCGCCCGGGGCTGTTCCGCGCCGCCGAGGGGGGCACGCTCTTCCTCGACGAGGTCGGCGACCTGCCGCAAGCGGTGCAGCCCAAGCTGCTCCGCGTGCTCCAGGACCGCATGGTGCTCCCGCTCGGGGCGACCGCGCCGGTCGCCTGCGACGTGCGCATCGTCGCCGCGACGAACCGCGACCTGAAGGTCGACGTCGCAGCGCACCGGTTCCGGGGCGATCTCTTCGCGAGGCTCTCGGAGTTCCCGCTCGGGATCCCCCCGCTCCGCGAGCGGCGCGAGGACATCCTGCCCCTGCTCGAGCACGCGCTGGGCGCGCCGCGCCCGCGGATCAGCGCCGCGCTGGCGGAGGCACTGCTCCTGCATCCGTGGCCGTTCAATGTCCGCGAGCTCTTCGCCCTCGCCGCCCAGCTCCGCATCCGCGGCGGAGACGCCGAGGTGCTGGACCTCGATCTCGTGGCCGACCGGCTGGAGCCCGCGCCCGGCCACGCCGCCGCGGCGCCGCAGGACGAGGCGGCCGCAGCGCCGCGGGCGACCGCCGGCGGGCGGCCCGCTCCGGCGGACCGCAGGCCGCCCGCCGAGGAGGAGGAAGACCGCAGCGACGCCGACGAGAGGGAGCCTCCGCCCGGCCGGGAACAACTCGAGGAGCTGCTCCGCGCGCACCGCGGCGTGGTGGCGGACATCGCGCGGACGATGCGCCGGTCGCGCAAGCAGATCTATCGATGGATCTCCCATCACGGCCTCGACGTGCAGCGATTCCGCGGGTGACGTCGCGCTCACCGAGCGCGCGTCGCCCTCAGCCCTCCACCAGCCGACCCCGAAGGGTATTACAGCATGGGCGGCATGCCTTGGCGTGCCCTGGTGGCGGCGCGCACGCCGGCCCTTGGATCCATCTTTTTTCCCGCGCAATTCGCCGTTATAGGGATCATCCGATCGGCGCGATGCCACCGAGTTTGACCCGAGGCGCAGCGTGGATTCACTCATCGGATCGTGCATCGGACAGTACCGCATCGACGAGGAGATCGGGCGCGGGGGGATGGGGGTCGTCTATCGGGCGGTCCATCAGGGCATTGGGCAGCTCGCCGCGGTCAAGGTGCTCTCCAGCCACTTCGCCGGCGACGCGAGCCAACTTCGTCGCTTCGAGAACGAGGCGAGGGCGCTGAGCCGGGTGGCTCACCCGGGGCTCGTGAAGATCTTCGACTTCGGCCAGACGCCTCGGGGCGAGCCGTACATCCTCATGGAGTACCTCCGCGGCGAGCTGCTGCGCGGCCGCGTGGCGCGCTGCAAGAGGCTCGCTCTCCCGGAGACGCTCCACATCGCCCGCCAGGCTGCGTCCGCGCTGGCGGCCGTCCACCGGAGCGGGATCGTCCACCGCGACGTGAAGCCCTCCAACATGATGCTCGTCGCGGACGACGAGGCGCCGGGCGGAGAGCGGCTGAAGCTGCTCGATTTCGGCATCGCCCGGCTCGCCGGCGAGGGCGCCGATCTCACGGCGCCGGGCGCGGTGCTCGGCACCGCGCTGTACATGTCGCCCGAGCAATGCGCCGGTGATCCGCTGGTGGACGGCCGCTCGGACGTCTACGCCCTCGGCGTGGTCCTGTACGAGCTGCTCGCCGGGAGGCCGCCGTTCGTCGGCCCGTCCGCCGAGGTGCTGCGCCTGCACCTGTTCCAGGACGCGCGCCCGCTGCAAGAGGTCGCCCCGGAGCTCCCTCGCGACATCGCGCTCTTGATCGGGCGCATGCTCGCGAAAGCTCCGTCGCTGCGCCCGGAGATGGCTCAGGTCGCCGAGGCCATGCGCCGCGACGGCGGCCAGGCCGCGACGACGCCGGCCGCCGCGCCGGGGCCGGCGGCGCCGGTGCCGGCCCCGCCCGAAGGCGCCCCTGGGCTCCTGGACGAGGCAGCCCTCCGGGGCGCGACCACCCGCCCGAGGGCGCCTCTTCGGGGCAAGGCGACGCCCGCCAGGGACACCGAGCTCACCCGCCCGGAGGCGCCTCCTCGGGGCAACGCGACGCCCGCCAGGGACACCGAGCTCACCCGCCCGGAGGCGCCTCCTCGGGGCAACACGACGGCCGCCAGGGACACCGAGCTCACCCGCCCGGGGACGCTCCCGACCCCTGCCGCAGGGCTCCGTGCGCCGGAGCGCGAGGCGGGCCGTTCCGGTCCCGATGAACCACACACGAGCGCCGCGCCGTACGCGCCGTGGAGGCGGCTGCGCGCCCTCGTGGCGGGCCCGCGCGTCCTGCCGGGAGCGACCGCGGAGAGCCCCGCGCGACGGAGGCGGACAGGGCTCCTCCTCGGCGCGCTCACGCTCCCCGCCCTGTTCGCGACCGCCGCCTCCGGTCTGTTCCGTGGAAAGAGCGCCGCGTCCTCCGGCCCGGTCCCCGAGAGCAACGACGCGCCCTCTGGCCTGCCCCTCGCCGAAAGCGGCGACGGCGCGATCCAGCTGTCCGGCATGGTCCGGCTCGCGGGCGGCAAATTCAGGATGGGGAGCACGCCCGCCGAGATCGAGGCCGAGTGCCAGCGCCTCGGCGCCGCGTGCACACGGGCGCTGCTCGACCGCGAGCAGCCGGCGCGAGAGGTCACCGTATCTCCCTTCTACCTCGACGCCCACGAGACCACGAACGCCGATTTCGCCGCCTGGCTGGATTTGCTCGGTCCGACCCTCAAGGTGGAGAAGGACACGGAGCACGGCATCGTGCGCTACGTGGTCCATCCCGCGGCGGACGCCTCCGCGCCCGGCATCCTGCTGGTCGACGTCTTCCCCGAGTACTCGGATCTGGTCTACAAGCCCGGCAACCACTTTGCGCCACGGCAGGGCTCGGAGCGCAAGCCGGTCGTCCAGGTGACCTGGGACGCTGCCGCGCTCTACTGCAAGGCCCGAGGAAAGCGCCTCCCCACCGAGGCCGAGTGGGAGTTCGCCGCGCGAGGAGCGGCGTCGCGCAGGTTCCCCTGGGGCGAGGCCCCGCCCCGCTGCGACGGGGTCGCCTTCGACCGGTACGACAACGGTGCCTGCCAAGGCATCTCGAAGGGGGCTCAAGACGTCGGCACCGCGCCGCAGGACAGGACGCCGGAAGGCGTCTGGGACCTGGGCGGGAACGTGGAGGAATGGGTGCAGGACCAGTTCTTGCTTCCGTACTATCCCGCATGCGGCGATTGCATCGATCCGGTGGTGGAGGCGCCCGCAACGTCGCCCGTGGACGACGTGCGCGTCCGACGCGGCGGTTCGTGGTCGTTGCCCGAAACGACGTCACGTGGCGTGTCGCGGGGACGCTTGGGGCGCGGAAACGTGCTCACCGGCGTCGGGTTTCGCTGCGCCTCGCGCTGAAGCACCTGAACGTCGACGCGAGACCGGCGAGAGCACCGCTGTGAGCGCGACCGTCGCCGGCCGAGGTGCGGATGCAAGGAGGGCCTGGTCCCAGCGCCCTCGCTTGCGTCAGTGAGGTGGCGTCTGTTTGGTTGCTCGAACGTTCACATCAATCATCCAGGAGAATATTCCATGCCGACCGACAGCACTTTCCTGACGAGTATGCCTGTGGAACAGCCGACGCAAGCGCCGGCAGAGCCGGCCTCTACGAACGAGAGCGAGAGCTCCGAGGCCACGCCGAGCAGCGGGTTTCGCCGCCTGCACTGGGACATCTTGATCGCCATCGATCCTTCAGGTGGCGTGGTGGAGAGCCTTCCGAGCGAGGTGACGGAGATCTTCGTGGTGAACGCGGGCACGATGATCGCTGCGCAGGGAGATAGCGACCGGGACGCCTACGTCTACCTCGCCGTGGTCGCCGAGCTCAGTCGGATCGTCCATATCTACCCGGAGGACGGCGAGGGCGTTCGGGTCGCGGCCGGCGCGACCGCGCGCGTCCCGTCCGATGGCTGGTTCACCGTGCCGGAAGCCGGAAAGGTCCGCGTGGTCAGCGCGCTGCGCCCGCTCAGCCGCGAAGAGATCGCCGAGGCGCTCGACGGGCGCCAACCGCCGCCGAGAGTATCGACGGTCGACACCAGGAGGAACATCGCTCCGGATTACGACCCCTATGACGGCGGCGAGGGAGCCAACGCTTGATGAACGGTACTGAGGGCCTGGGTGTACCTTGAGGAGCCGGCCTCCGGCTCACGAGCCGCGCGCGCCGCAGCCGTGGCGCGCGCGGCACATCTGTAGATCACCGCTCATGTTGATCGAGCGAGAGATGAAGCGCCAAGGACGCCAAGATATTGTCTTCTTCTTGGCGTTCTTGGCGCTCTTGGCGCCTTGGCGTCCTTGGCGCTGCGAAATTCTGCTCGCTTCAGGCTGGTTCACCCCGTTTGTCGCTCTAGGGACGGAGCGGAGATCCGACGAGCCGGCCCGGGTGTGCGCTGGAGGGCAAAGTGTGGCCGCGGAGCGGCTCGTCAGGCCTTCTTGTCTCGGAAGTCGGCGAGGATCATGCTCCCCGTCCCCTCGACCCTCGCGGTCGGAATCTGCATCGAGAGGCAGTTTTCGCGCGTCCATTGCTGGACAGCGTCGGTCACGAAATAGCTCAGGTCATCGACGGTGACGAAGCCTTTGCACGGCGTGGAGCGGTCAGCCTTGCCGAGGAGGCCCTCGATCACGAACGAGGTGAACACGCCCCGCTTCGCTTCGGGGCGCTCCAGCGCGATCTGCTGGGACGTGCTGCCGGCGAGGACGGCGAGCCCCTCGGCGAGCTCGAAGACGTTGTGAACGAAGGCAGGATCGAGGGTCGGACCGCCGATGTTCCGGCCGAGGTTGACGCCCGCGTGACAGGCGTCAAGAAAGAGGATCTTGCGACGGGCGGGGGACTCGAGGAGGATCTTCTTCACGTCCTCGACCGGGAGCGACGACTCCGCGAGGGCCTCCTGGCCGGTGTCGCGAAAGAGGAGCACCGGCTTGCCGTCGATCAAGGTGCCGTGGCAGGAGAAGTGAACCAGGAGCATGTCATTGGGCTTGAGACCGCGAGCGAGGCGGATCAGCTCGTTCTTGACGCGGTTGCGCAGGGGCAGGAAGCGGTCGTCCTCGACGTCATCATGCATTGAGAGCACGGTGTTGAAGCCCAGCGTCTCCTTGAGGACGCCGCCGAGCGCCACGACATCGTCGACGCAGAAACGCAGGTCTCCGATGCTGCGATCGTCGTAGCGACGGACGCCCACGAGGAACGCATGACGCCCGGAGATCGGGCCGATGGCCTTCTCCTTCGCCTCGGCGATGCTGCGGAGCAGCTCCTCGCGGCTCAGCGCGCCGGCGGACGCCTGAGGCGCCGGCGTCGCCGCGGCATGGGAGGGCGCGGTCAGCGCCCCAGCGTCCCGGCCGGACGCGGCCGCCGGCGCTGCTGGAGGATAGGACTCGGCCGGGGCCACGGCGGCCGGGTGGGGTGCGTCCGGCGCCGCTTGACCATACGAATATGGCACAGCGGGCGCCGCGGCCTGAGGATACGAGGCAGCCGCCGCCGCCTGACCATACGGATACGGCGCGGCCGGCGCCGCGGCCTGAGGATACGAGGCAGCCGCCGCCGCTTGACCATACGGATATGGCACGGCCGGCGCCGCGACCTGAGGATACGAGGCAGCCGCCGCCGCAGCTGGATGACTCGCCGACGGGGCAGACGGATGCGGCGCAGCCGGCGCCGCAGCGGCGTGGTGCTGGCTGGGTGGAGATGCGGCAGCCTCGTTCGTTAGCTGCTCCATGATCAGGGTCCGGAGCTCGTCGTGGAAGGGCCGGAACGTGTCCTCGACGCCGGGGCTCGCGAAGCGCTGGAGGAAAGGGCGAGCGACACGCAGGAACGTGGTCGCGTCGAGGCGGTTGCCCCAGCCCGTATGCGCGGCGATGTACGAGAGCGGGAGCGGCGACGGCGCGGCGCAGAGCAGCGCGAGGCTGCGCTTGACCAGCGCCTCCGGCTCCGCGGGGAGGCGGTTCACATGACCCCACAGCTTGAGGAAGACGCCGCGCAGCGTGCGGGGGAGCGGCTCGACGAGGCGGCGTTCAGGGGGCAGCCGCCGCAGCCACTCGGCGAGCTCGACGGAGTAGAGCATGTTGCCCTGGGCCCGCTGCACGGCCCTGTCGGCGACGTGCGGCGGCAGGTTGAGCTCCCTGACGACGCCGTCCCAGTAGGCGCGGCACGCCGCGTGGTTCGAGGCGCTCCACCGCGGCGCGTCGAGGTCGACGTGCGCCGGCGCATACCGCATGAACCAGGTGAGGCTCGTGGTGGGGCGCGACGAGGCGAGCAAGGCGACGCGCGGCGGGAGCGGGGCGGGGAGCAGGCGGGCGAGATCGGAATAACCCCTCTCGTCCTCGGCTTCGTCGAGGTCATCGATGACGAGGAGGAGGCGCATGGCCTCGGGCTCCAGGACACGCCTCGAGACGCGCTCGAGGAGCTCGGCGAGGCGGCGGTCGGGGGCCGCCCGCTCGTCGCGCATGTCGATGAACCGATCCTCGATTTGCGTCGCGATGGAACGGGCGACGACCTCGGGCCGGTCGAGCGCGCTGGTCCTCAAGAAATGGGAGGCGACAGCCCAGCGCTCCTCCGTCCGCACGGTGCGCTCGACCTGCTCGGCCCAGCGGGCGATGTGGCGGCTCGCGCCGGCGAGCACGCCGCGCACGCGATCCACCTCGGAGGCCGCGGCGACGCGCTGAAGATAGCTGGCGAGGATCGCGCTCTTGCCGACGCCGGGGGTGCCCGTGACGAGGACCGACGTCGCTCCCCTCCGGAAGAGGTCGTCGATCTCGTGGAAGACCTCGTCACGGGCGACGAGGCGGGGGTGGTGCTGGCGCTCGCCGCCGGGATTGGCGTGAGGACCGGAGTTACGCTCGCCGTGCTGCATGATCATGACATGTCGCGAGTTTTGGTCGGGTGTCAAGGGTCTTCCAGAGAGCGTGTTTCGAGGATCGTTTCCAACATGGCGCATGAGCCTTCGCCTCTGCGCGGAGCGGCGGTGTAATCGCGCATCCTCTTCAGCGCATGCGCGCGCGGCGCCATCGCCTGGGCACCGCCGGCTCCGTTGCTCCGTTGCTCCGTTGGCCCGATGCACCCACCGCGCCGGCGCCGTATCCCGTGACTCGCGAGCTCGCCGCCGGGCGTGTCGTGGGACGGCGCGCGGGCGCGCGCGCGGGCCGCCCGCCGGCCGTCCCGTACGTCGTATGGCCGTGGTGCCCCTGCCGGCGATGCATGGCTGTGACCCAGCGGCGCGCTCGACCTGCGAGCCGCCGCGCGTGCGGCCCGCGCGTGCGGCCCGCGCGTGCGGCCCGCGCGTGCGGCCCGCGCGTACGGCCCGTGCATGCGGCCCGCGCGTGCGGCCCGCGCGCCGTCCCACGACACGCCCGGGTCGCGGTCGGATGCCGTGGCGGCTCAGCGACGCGACCCCTCGTTATTCCACCGCGAGGGTCCGATCCGGAACGCGGTCATTTGCCCGCGCGATCGCGCTGCCTCGCCGCTGGCGCGGCGGTTGCTGTCAGGCCAGGCACACGGTTCAGCGCGGCGGCCGAGAACAGGAGACATCGTGTCGACTGAGGGGCAGCGGCGCGGAGGATCCACACCGATCTGCTGTCCGCCTATTGCGCCGACAGCGGCGGCAACGACGCTGTGATCACCTGCCGCGCGCCATTGCGACGCCGCGCCGACCTCCTCGAGAAGACGCGGAGCGTCAATGCACCCGCATCCCCGGCTTCGCCCCCGAGTCCGGCGAAAGGAGGTGCACCGTCTCGTCCCCCGCCGCCAGCACCATCCCCTCGCTGACGCCGAACTTCATCTTCCGCGGCGCCAGGTTGGCGCACACGATGACGAGCCGCCCGACGAGATCCTCCGGCTTGTAATACGCCTTGATCCCGGCGAACACCGTCCGCCTCACGTCCCCGCCGAGCGACACGGTGAGCTTGAGCAGCTTCTTCGCCTCCGCCACATGCTCCGCCGCCACGATGCGCGCCACGCGCAGGTCGACCTTCGTGAAGTCGTCGATCGAGCACTCCGCCGCGAGCGGCTCCTTCGCGAGCGCCGCGCCGTCGTCCTCGACCGCCGCCGCCGCGCCCCCGCCCGCCGCCGCTCCCTGCGCTGCCGCCGCGCCAGCCGCTCCCCCGCCCGCCGCCCCGCCCGTCCCCGCCGCCTTCTCCACCGTCGTCTCCTCCACAGGCCTGCTCTCCGCGATCATCTTCTCCACCGCCGCCGGCTCCACGCGCTTCATGAGGTGCTCGTACGCAGCCACCTTCGTCCCCACGAGCGGCGTCTTCGCGAGCTCCCACCGGTCCATCGGGCACCCGAGCAGCCGCGCCACGTCGTCGGCCAGCTTCGGCAGCACCGGCGCCAGGTAGATCACGATCTGCCGGAACAGGTTCAGCGCCACGGTGCACACCGCCTGCACCTCCGCCTTCCGGTCCGGCTGCTTCGCCAGCGCCCACGGCTGCATCCGGTCGACATACTCGTTCGCCCGATCCGCCAGCGACACGATGATCCTCGTCGCCCGCGCGTAATCGAACCCCGCGTACGCCGCCCCGATCGCCTCCGCCTCGCCCGCCGCCGCCGCGAACAGCCCCCCGTCGTCCGGGTACGCCGCCGACAGCCCCGTCTGCGCCACGAACCGCGACGACCGGCTCGCCAGGTTCACGACCTTGTTCACGAGCTCGGCGTTCACCTTGTTCACGAGCTCTTCCAGGTTCAGATCGATGTCGTCGACCTTCGAGCTCAGCTTGCTCGCGTAGTAATACCTGAGGTACGCCGGATCCAGGTGCTTCAGGTACGTCGAGGCGAGCACGAACGTGCCTTTGCTCTTCGACATCTTCTCCCCGTTCACCGTCAGGAACCCGTGCACCTGCACCCGCGACGGCAGCGTGAAGCGCGCGCTCTTCAGCATCGCCGGCCAGAAGAGCGTGTGGAAATACACGATGTCCTTGCCGATCACGTGGACGATCTCGGTCTCCTCCGAGCGCCACCAGTCGTCGAACGCCTCCCCCTCCCGGTCGCACCACTCCTTGCTCGCGGCCATGTAGCCGATCGGCGCGTCGAACCAGACATACCAGTAGTTGCCGGGCGCGTCGGGGATCTCGAACCCGAAATACGGCGCGGGCCGCGACACGTCCCAGTCGCGGAGGGGCTCCGACAGGAAGTGGCCCGCCAGGTAGTTCGCGATCTCCTTCGGCATCCGCCCCTCGCCCTGCGTCCAGGTCGAGAGGAACGGCCGCTCCGGCTCGATGGCGACCATCAGGTGCTGCGCGCTCCGCACCTCGGGCCGCGCCCCCGTGAGGGCGCTCCTCGGCTCGACGAGATCGGTCGCGGCGTAGGTCGCGCCGCACTTGTCGCAGCTGTCGCCGTACTGATCGGGCGCGGCGCACTTCGGGCATGTGCCCTTGACGAAGCGGTCCGCCAGGAACATCCCCTCTTTCGGGTCGAAGAGCTGCGTGACGTCCTTCGTGGTCACCATCCCGCGCTCGCGCAGCGACGCCCAGATCTCCTGGCAGAGCGCGCGGTTCGCGGGGGAGTTCGTGCTCCCGTAATGGTCGAAGCGGATCTGGAACGCCGCGAAATCGCGCTGGTGCGCCGCGCTCATGTCGGCGATGACCTCGGCCTCGCTCCGCCCCTCCTGCCGGGCGCGGATCATGATCGCGGTGCCGTGGGTGTCGTCGGCGCAGAGGTAGATGCACCTCCGCCCGGTCATGCGCCAGTACCGCGCGAAGATGTCCGTCTGCGTGTACTCGACCAGGTGGCCGATGTGGATGTGACCGTTCGCGTAGGGGAGCGCGCTGGTGATGAGGAGCCGTTTCATGCTGGGCGGGACTTTGCACGAAATCCCGGCCCGACGCCAATCGCGGGACGCGCCGCGAGGCACCCCCGCCCGCCGCGGCGCGCCTCCCGCGGTCCGCGCGCGGGATCCCCTCGCGCGTGGGGCCTCGCGCGAGCGCGGCCCCGGGGCGAGAGACTTGGACGGAGCGCACCTCCGCCTTAGATACCGACTGCACCGATCGACGTGGAGGGGACCATGAGCGCGATGAGCCAGCGACGGCAACGTGGGAACAGCGGAGGAGTGCAGGCGCGCGAGGCGCAGCCCCTCCTCCGGCAGCGAAGCCGAGAAATCCAGCCTTTCGGGACGCTCGTCGACTATCCGCTCGCGCTGAGCGCGAAGGCGCGCGCGACGAGCGTCAAGGTGCTCAATCAGATCCTCGCGGACACGCTCGTCCTGCGCGACATGTACAAGAAGCACCACTGGCAGGTGGCCGGGCCGACCTTCTACCAGCTCCACCTCCTCTTCGATAAACACTTCAAGGAGCAAACCACGCTCATCGACGCGCTCGGCGAGCGGATCCAGACCCTGGGCGGCATCGCGCTGGCCATGGCGCACGACGTCGCGGAGAGCACCAAGATCGAGCGCCCGCCGCGAGGCCGCGAGCAGGTGCCCGTCCAGCTGTCGCGCCTCCTCGAGGCCCACGAGGTGATCGTCGCGGAGGTGCGCAAGGCGGTGACGATCACGACCGAGCGCGGCGACGACGGCACGGCCGATCTGCTCATGAGCGACGTCCTCCGCACCCACGAGATGCAGGTGTGGTTCCTGTCCGAGCACCTCGTCGACACCCCGCTCGTCCGCGCCGGTGAACGGCGGGGGCGCGCGCGGCCGCCGGCCGGCGCCCGCCGCCGCGCGTCGCGGATGACCCCCTCCCCGCGCCGGCCGGCGCGCTGACCCCCGCCCGGGCCGCCTCCGAAAAAATCGTCACGACCCAGGTAACCTTTCCGGCCCCTCGAGCGTGGTACCGCCAGGAAAGGGAATACGTGATGAACACTACAAAAGACGTGGTGGTGATCGGCGGCGGGCTCGCCGGGCTGGCGGCGGCGGCGTACCTGGGCCGGGCGGGCCGCTCCGTCGCCCTGGTCGAGAAGGCGCACGCGCCGGGCGGCCGCGCCGTCACGCAGGAGAGCCGCGGCTTCTCGCTGAACCTCGGCGCGCACGCGCTCTACCGCGGCGGCGCGGCGCACGAGGTGCTCCGCGACCTCGGCGTCCGGTTCACCGGCGCGCCGCCGCCCACGTCGGGCGCGTTCGCCCTCGACGGCGGCGTCCTGCACACCATGCCGTCCGGCGCCCTGTCGCTGCTCACCACGGGCCTCTTCGGCCTCGCCGCCAAGCTCGAGATGAGCCGGGTCCTCGGCGGCCTCGCCGCCGCGAACCCCGCGCCGCTCGCGTCGGTCCCGGTCTCGGCCTGGCTCCGCGACGCCTTCCGGGCGCCCGAGGTGCGCCGCTTCGTCGGCATGCTCGTCCGGCTGACGACCTACTGCGCCGACGAGCGCCAGAGCGCCGGCGCCGCGCTCGCCCAGGTGCAGCAGGCCCTCGGCCACGGCGTGCTCTACCTCGACGGCGGCTGGAAGACGCTCGTCGACGGCCTGCGCGACGCCGCGACGGCGGCCGGCGTCGAGATCATCACCGGGGAGCGCGCCAGGCAGGTCGTCCTCCAGGGCGGCGCCGTCTCCTCCGTGGAGCTCGCGAGCGGCGCCCGCCTCCGCGCCGGCGCCGTGCTCATCGCCGCGAGCCCGCGCGCCGCGGCCGCGCTCGCGCCCGAGGTCCCGGCCCTCGCCGCGTACGCCGAGCGCGCCATCCCGGTCCACGCCGCGTGCCTCGACGTCGCGCTGTCCAGGCTGCCGCGCCCGCGCTTCCGCGTCGCGCTCGGCGTCGACCGCCCCCTCTACCTGTCGCTCCACTCGGACGCGGCCCGGCTCGCCCCTCCGGGCGGCGCCGTGATCCACGCCGTCCAGTACGGCCCCGAGCTCGCCGGCCGCGACGCCGAGCGCGAGCTCGACGACCTGCTCGCCCGCGCGCAGCCGGGCTACCGCGACGTGCTCGTCGAGCGCCGCTTCCTGCCCTCGCTCGTCGTCTCCAACGCGGTGGTCACCGCGGAGGGCGGCGGCTACGCCGCGCGCCCGGGCGTCCACGTCCCGGGCCTCGACGGGCTCTTCGTCGCGGGCGACTGGGTCGGCCCCACGGGCATGCTCGCCGACGCGAGCCTCGGCAGCGCGCGCCACGCCGCCGCGGCCATCCTCGCCCGCCGCGCGCTCGACCACGCGGCGTGACAGGGTTACCTGGGCGCTCCATGAGCAGCACCACGGCCTCCCCTGCCCCGCCGCGCGCGGCGCCCGCCCCGCGCGCGGCGCCCGCCCCGCCGCCGGGCTTCGTCGCGGCGAGTTACCGCGAGCACGAGCGCTTCCTCTGGGCCCTCTCCTACCGGCTCACCGGCAGCGCCGCCGACGCGGACGACATCGTGCAGGAGACGTTCGTGCGCGCGCTGGAGCGCCCGCCCGCGCGCGCGGACGAGCCCGTGCGCCCGTGGCTCACGCGCGTCGCGCTGAACCTCGGCCGCGACGTCCTGCGGCGCCGCAAGCGCCGCCCCTACGACGGCCCGTGGCTCCCCTCGCCCATCGAGGCCGAGCCCGAGCCGCCGTCGTTCGAGATCCCCGGCAAGGACGGCACCGAGGGCCGCTACGATCTCCTGGAGAGCGCCTCCTTCGCGTTCCTCATCGCCCTCGAGGCGCTCACCCCGCAGCAGCGCGCCGTGCTCCTGCTCCGCGACGTCTTCGATTACTCCGTCCAGGAGACCGCCGCCGCCCTCGCCCTGTCCGAGGCGAGCGTGAAGACGACGCACCACCGCGCCCGCCGCGCCCTCGAGCCCTACGACCGCGACCGCGACCGCTGCCGCCCCACGCCCGAGCTCGTCGAGCGCTCGGGCGCGGCGCTCGTGCGCTTCTTCCAGACGCTGGCGACGCAGGACGTCGCCGCCGTCGAGGCCCTGCTCGGCGAGGGCGTCCGCATGGTCAACGACGCGAACGGCGAGTACAAGGCCGCGCGCCGCGTCGTCGTCGGCCAGGACCGCGTCGCGCGCTTCTACCTCAGCGTGAGCAAGAACTGGGGCGGCCTCGCGCTCCGCTCCGAGCTCCGCCTCCTGAACGGCCTCCCCGCGCTCGTCATCGAGCGCCACGGCCCCGCCGACAGGCTGGCTCCCCGGTACGTCGTCCACTGCGACGTCGACCCGAGCGGGCGCATCACCGCGATCCACACCGTGCTCGCCTCGCGCAAGCTGACGGCGGTGCGCCCGCTCGCGTCGCCCTGATCCCCCCGAACGAACGCGAAGGAGGGCGGAGGCTCAGGAGCACAGTCCTCTGCCGGCCGAGCGCTGGAGTGAGTGGTGGCGCGGGGCGCGCTTCGGCCGGCGAAGATGATACTGTGTTGCAGCAGCATAACCCCGCCGGGCGCTCATGTCCACGGCGGAACAGCCTGGCTGCCTGTTCAGGTCGGCCAGCCGACCTCGAAACGGCCGCCGCGGCGGCGCGGAGCTCCGGGGAAACAGCGCGGGCTCCGCGCGCCTCCGCCGGGGAGCGGCGCTCGGAGGTCCCGACATGTGCTCTGACGCAGGGGTGCCGCGCGCGCCGCCGGGGTGCGCGAACAGAGATCCTGACAGGATCTCTGACGCGCGGGACTAGCCCGCTTTCTGGCTCCGCTCCTTGTGCGCCTCTTCGATGAAGTGGCGAACCTCCTTGTCGATCGCGGCGATCGCCACGCCCTTGAAGGGGCGCAGGAGGAAGGGCACGTCGAGATCGACGTCCAAGGCGCCGGGGCGGAGCTCCATGGAGCCTTTCAGCTTGACCCCCTTCACCGAGAAGCCGAGCTCGGCGCGTTTGTCGTCGCGCCACAGGAGGAACGGCTCGTACTCCGCGTAGCGCTCCCGGTACTGCGCGATCGCTCGCTCGGCCGCCAGCTTTGCTTCCGTGTCGTTCAGATCGTGCTCAATCGTGTGCTTCATACGGAGACCTCGCAGGTGGTGTCAGGGCACATCGCGAGAATCGGTCAGGAAACGCCGCAAGGAGCCTCTGATTCCGGCCGCGGCGCCGGCCGACTTCCCTCGTGAGATAACACGGATGCGCCGCGCCCGCGGCCCCGCGCGGCCCTTGATCCAGATTTGCACCGTGTGACATTTCGCCCCGGGGCGATCCCGCGCGTTTCTGGCGCTCCCGGGGCCGCGCGCCGGCTCGCGCGGCGGCGGCGCGGCGAGCGCCTCGGGAGGCACCGGCGATGCAACACGCCTCTTCATGCGTACCTGCGGCGCTCGACCCGGCGTTCTCCTCACCTTCGCGACCGCGTCGGCCCTGCTGCTCGGCGCCGCCGGGTGCGCGATCCCCGTGCGGGCCTCCTCGGCGGATCCGGAGGTCGCCAGGAGCCAGACGCCGGCGGCGATCGACGCGGCGATCGAGAAGATGGATGAGGCGGAGACCAAGCGCCGCCTCGAACGGATGATGGCCAGCCCGGAGATGAGGGCGGCGCAGCGGCAGCTCATCGCTGGGCTCATCGACGGCACGCTCGCCTCGCTGAGCGAGGCGGATCGCGCGGCGCGGATCAACGCGCTCACGACGCAGTACATGCGCGGGGTCGTGCAGAGCGCGATGGACGGGGCCCTCGACGGCGCGCTGAGCGAGGACGGCAAGCGCGAGCTCTCGCGCTTCACCGGATCGCTCCTGGAGGTGAGCGTCCGGCAGCTCAAGGAGAGCCTCGACGAGGTCGACGTCGGGCCGTCCGTGTCGGCGGCGCTGCGGGAGCAGCTCGGCCCGGCGCTCCAGGTGGTGATCGCGGAGAACCTCGGCCCGGGCATGACGTCGGTGCTCGGCAGCGAGGATTTCCAGCGCGCGCTGGGCGCGACCGCGCGTGTCCTCGGCCGCGAGATGGTCGCCGGCGCGAACGAGGCGCTCGTGGAGATCCAGCAGCGGAGCGGCAGGTCCCAGGGCGAGTCGACGCTCTCGCGCCTCGGCGACCTCGCGGACGGGGGCGCGCAGCTCGTCGACATGCTCTCGTGGTTCCTCGGCGCGGTCGCCGTCGCGCTCGGGGCCTGGGTGGCGGTCCTGCTGGTGCAGCGGAAGCGGTACCGCGCCGAGACCGAGCAGCAGGCGCGGACGCGCCTCCTCATGGAGGCCCTGGAGGCGTCCGAGGGCAAGCCCTGGTCGGAGGAGCTGCTCTCGGCGCTCGAGGAGCGGTTCCGCGCCGAGCAGGAGGTGGACGGGGCCGTCCAGATCCGGCGGGCGCGGCAGAAGCTCTACCGGGCGAGCGCCCAGGCCGACGGCGTCGACCGGCCGCCGCCGCGGTCGTCGATCGGCTGACGGCCCCTCCGGCAGCTGACGGCCCCTCCGGCAGCCGACGGCCCCTCCGCCGGGCCCGTCCTGCGCCCGCGCCGCCCCGGCGCCCGGCCTCCCCGGCCCGAACGCGCCCTCTGCTGGGGCCGCTCGTGTGCTCCCGTGCCAGTGGTCGCCGCGCCCGGCCTCGCGTAAAGACACCCCCGCCGTGGACCTCCTGTATTTCGCGCTGCTCTGCTCGGTGCTCATCTTCGTGCACGAGCTCGGCCACTTCGTGTGCGCGAAGATCTTCGGCGTGAAGGTCCTCACCTTCTCGATCGGCTTCGGGCCCCGGGTGCTGCGGCTCCGGGGCCGGGAGACGGAGTACTGCGTCGCGCTCCTTCCCCTCGGCGGCTTCGTGAAGATGCTCGAGGAGAACCGGCAGGAGGCGGTGCTCCCCGAGGATCGCAAGCGCACCTTCGAGTCCCAGGCGCTCTGGAAGCGCGTGATCATCGTCATGGCCGGGCCGGCGATGAACGTGCTGTTCCCGGTGCTGCTCTACTTCGCGGTCTTCATCGGCGAGACCCGCTTCGTCCCGCCCACGGTCGGCGTCGTCCTGCCGGGGCACCCGGCCGAGGGCAGGCTCGAGCCGGGCGACCGCGTCCTCGAGGTGGACGGCGAGCGCGTCAGCACCTTCGCCGAGCTGCACCGCGCCGTGCAGAAGAGCCCGAACCAGGAGCTCCGGCTCAAGGTGTTCCGCAACAAGGAGCACGTCGAGGTCACGGTCGTCCCGGAGGAGAAGCTCGTCCAGAAGCCGCTCGAGATCGTCGACCGGGTGGGCGAGATCGGCATCAAGCCGAGCCGCCCCGCCGCCGTGGTCGGCGTCTCGCGGCCCGACTCCCCCGCCTACCGCGCCGGGCTCCGCACCTTCGACGTCGTGACCGAGGTCCGCGGCACGCCCGTGAAGACGTTCGCCGACCTCGAGCTCGCGCTCGAGGACAACCGCGGCGCGACGGTGCCCGTCACGTACCTGCGCCCGGTCCCGGTGCACGGCGCGCTCGGCGGGCTGGCGGAGCTCGCGGTCTACGAGTCGGGCGTCGCGGCGCTGACCCCGGAGTCGGGCCACGGCGACCTGCTCGCGCGGACCGGCATCGAGCCGGCGGATCTCTACGTCGCCGAGGTCCCCGAGGGCTCGGCCGAGTGGGGCGCCGAGCTCCGGCCGGGCGACCGCATCACCGAGGTCGACGGCGTCGAGGTCACCGCCTGGTCGACCTTCGTCGAGCGGCTGTTCGCCGCGCCCGACCGCCCGCACGTGATCACCTGGCAGCGCTCGGGCCAGCGCAAGAGCGGCACGATCGAGCTCCGCCGCGAGGACTGGATCGACGAGTACGGCCAGCATCGCCCCCGCTTCTACCTGCGCGCGTCGAACTGGTCGCCGATGGTGGCCGAGCCCTACGTCGACAGCCCGTCGGCGTTCCGGTTCGCGCTGGAGAGCGCGGTCGACGAGACGTACGACGTCATCCGGTTCATCGTGGTCGGCATCGTCCGCATCATGGAGGGCAAGGTCAGCATCTCCACGCTGGGCGGCCCGATCACGGTGTACGACGTGATCGGCGAGGAGGGCGCGAAGGGCGTCAGCTATTTCGTCTGGGCGATGGCGGTCATCTCGATCAACCTCGGGCTCATCAACCTGCTGCCCATCCCGGTGCTCGACGGCGGCCACCTCCTGTTCTTCACGTTCGAGGCGGTGCTTCGCCGCCCGCTGCCGCTCAGGGTGCGCGAGATCGCGAGCCTGCTCGGGCTCGTGGTGCTCATCGGCCTGATGGGCATCGCCTTCAAGAACGACGTCGAGCGCCGCTGGGACGTGATCCAGGGGCAGCTGAAGGAGCTCGTTGGCTGACCGGGCGAAAGGGGACGGGCGCGGCACGGACGGCGAGCGCGGCGCCGCGCCGGGGCCGAGGGAGAGCGCGCCGCGCGCGGTCGCGGCGCGCGTGCTCGCGCGGGTGTGGGGCTCGGACGCCTTCGCGTCCGCGGCCCTGGACGCCGAGCTGCGGCGCGCCCCGGGGCTGGATCCGCGGGACGCCGGCCTCGCGACCGAGCTCGTCTACGGCGTCCTGCGCGCGCAGGGGGCGCTCGAGGCGCGCATCGCCGAGTTCGCGTCGAAGAGCCGCTGGACCACGGATCCGCTGGTGCGGGCGCACGTGCTGATCGGCGCGTACTCGCTCTGTTTCCTCGATCGCGTCCCGCCGTTCGCGGCCGTCTCGGAGGCGGTGGCGGGCGCGCAGTCGGTCGCCGGGCCGCGCGTCGGGGCGTTCGCGAACGCGGTGCTGCGCCGGCTCGCGGCGGCCGTGGAGGGCGGCGCGCGCCCGCCGCTCGCGGCCGCGGTGGTCGCCTCGGCGCCGGGGTGGCTGCGGGGCGCGCTGCGCCGCTCGCTCGGCCGCGCGCCCGCCGAGGCGTTCCTGGCGGCCGGCCCGGTGCCGCCGCCGGCCGGGATCTGCCTCGCGCCCGGCGAGGATCGCGACGCCTGGCTCGAGGCGCTGCGGTCCGCCGCGCCCGCCGCGTCGTTCGAGGCGGGGCGCGTCTCGCCGCGGGCGATCCTGGCGCGCGGCGCGGGCGACCTCCGCCGGCTGCCCGGCGCCGGCGCGGCGTGGATCGGCCAGGAGGAGGGGGCGCAGGCGCTCGCCCTCGCGCTCGGCGCGTTGCCCGGCGAGCGTGTGCTCGACGCCTGCGCCGGCCGGGGCAATAAATCCTGGCTGCTGTCGCGCGCCGTGCTCCCCGGCGGCGCGGTGGACGCGGCGGATCTTTACCCGGCGAAGCTCTCGCAGCTCCGCGCGACGCTGAGCGCGCCGCCGGCGAGCTCGGAGAGCGCGAGCGCGCAGGCCGGCGACGCGGAGGCCGGGGTGCCGGCCGGCGGCGCAGACGCCGCCGCGCGCGGCGGGCTCGGGTCGGCGGCCGCGCTCGTGCGCGCGACGTACGCCGTCGACTGGACGGTGGGCGCGGGCGACGTGCCCGAGGGCTACGACCGCGTGCTCGTCGACGCGCCCTGCTCCGGGGTGGGCACGCTGCGGCGGCGCCCGGAGATCGCGCTCCGCCGCGAGGCCGACGACCTGCCGCGCCTCGCTGACCTCCAGGTCGCGATCGTGCGCCGCGCCGCGACGCGGGCCCGGGACGGCGGCCGGCTCGTGTTCGCGGTGTGCAGCGTGCTGCGCGAGGAGTGCGAGGCCGTGGTCGCGCGGCTCGCGGCCCCGGCGGACGACGACCTCGGCGTCCGGCTGGAGCCGGCGCCGTTCGACGCGGAGCTCGCGCGGGAGCTGTCGGGCGGCGGCGACGCGTTCCGCCTGCTGCCGCACGAGCACGGCACGGACGGGTATTTCGCGGCGATGTTCATCGTGCGGCGATGATCGCGGGCGCACGTCCGGCGACGCAGCTGCGCGGCCCTGCGACGCGGCTGCGCGGCCCTGCGACGCGGCTGCACGGCCGGCGATGCAGCTGCATGCGCCTTCCCTCAGGCGCGGAGGACCGTGACCCGGCGCCCGGACGGCGTGAGCGCCTCCTCGAACCGGGTGCCTGACTCGGGGTCGGCGGCGGGCCGGCGGTCGAAGATCACGGCGACGCCGGTGTCGAGGGACAGCCCGTCGAGGTAGGCGTCCAGCTGGGTGAGCGCCTTCGGCAGGGGGTCCTTCTCGCCGTCGCGCCAGACCTTGAGCTCGATCGCCTCCCGCTGCCACGCGCGTTTCCCGTCCTCCCCGGTGTAGGGCCAGCGCACGAGCAAGTCGATGCGGCCGCGGCCGACGCCGTACTCCCGGTCGACGTAGCCGCCGCCGTTCACCACGCGCTGCAGGTACGCCATGAGCACGAGCTGCGGCGCCACCTCGTGGTAGGGCATGCGGCCGGCGAGCAGCGCGCCGTGCTCCCGCCAGAACGCGGCGAACTCGCGCAGCAGCCGCGCGACGTCGAAGCGCCCGTCAGGCCGGACGAACGCGCGCGGGTCGACGGCGATCGCGTCCTCTGCGGGGTTCGCGAGGACGCGGACGATCACCTCGCGGTAGATCGGGTTGGCGATCCGGAGCGGCCTGTCCGGCGCGACGAGGCCGAGGTCGCGCACGTACTGCGCGTCGTCGTCGTAGGTGTCGCCGCCCGCGAAGCCTCCCTCGAGCAGCGGCGCGAGGACGCGGCGCACGCGCGGCTCCATCAGGCGCGCCACCAGGGAGTCGAGGTGGGTGGCGCGCGCGAGGATGAGGCGCTCCTTGGCTTCCTCGACGTGCGCCGCCGTGATCGCCTCGCCGGGAGGTACCTTGATCTTCTCGACGATCTCTCGCCCGAGCGCGTTGACGAGCCACGGCTGGCCGCCGGTGAGCTCCATGGCGCGGGCGATCGCTGGATCGGTAAATAGCTGACCGGTCTCGTCGGTGTGCTGCGCGTAGAGCGCGCGCACCTCATCCAGCGTGAAGTCGCTCAGACGAAGGGAGTTGACCTTGACGTTGAACGGGCTGCTGGTCCCGAGCCGCGACGGGTCGCCGCCGCTCTGCGCCCTGTAGTCCCGCACGTCCCGCAGGCCGCAGAGGACGACGGACGCGGGAAAGTGGACCGGCCGCTCGGGGAACCCCGACCGGAGCTGGCGCAGCACGCTGATCAGGCCCTGGCCGCGGAGCGCGTCGATCTCGTCGAAGAAGAGCGCGAGCGGGCGCGGGCACACCTCGGCCCACGCGCGGAGCGCCGCCAAGAGCAGCCCGGTGTCCGAGGCCGGCGGGAACGGCGGCGGACGGAGCTCGGCCGGCAGCGCCTGCTCGGCGCGCTGGCGGATGGCGTCGAGGACGGCGCGCTGGGCGGCCGCGTAGTCGTCGCCGGCCGTCTCGCCCGTCTCGCACGAGAAGTGGAGCGCCGCGTGGCGGCCGGACGTGGTGAGCTCCTCGGCGAGCGCGCGCAGGGTCGTCGTCTTGCCGGTCTGACGGGGCGCGTGCAGGACGAAATAGCTCGCTTGGTCCACGAGCGACGGCGCCTCCGGCAGGCGCTGAGCCGCGGGGATCATGTAGTGCAGGTCGGGACGGCAGGGCCCGGCCGTGTTGAAGCGGCGGCTCATGCGGCGAGCGTGGCGGTCGCCGCGCCGGAGGGCAAGAGGGTCCCCGGGGGGGGGTCCGCGTGGGGGCCTTCGTCCGTGCGCTCAGCCGCGCGTGCGCCGCGCCACGCGCGCTGCGGCCGAGATCGGCCGTCCCAAGGAGCCCGGCTGGTGGATCAAACCTCCACCAGGTGAACCGGTTAAGTTCAACGACACAGGCAATCCCTCCTTGAGGATGGTTCCAGTACTCATGTAACCGCCTGAAACAACGTCGGTTTCATCCAAGGAGCCGAGCGCTGCGGCGCGGCGGTCCGCCGCTTGCTCTGACGTGCTCGGCGACGAAGACAGCCAGCCTTCCCGGGCGGCTGCGCACTTGGAGGACATTCTCTTATGTTGAAGGCAAGTGTAACTTGGGCGCGCGGCGTGCTCCCCTGTCTGCTCGCCGTGGCGGCCACGGCCTGCGTCGCGGCGGGCGACGCCGGGGACGACGACGTGGACGTGGTGGAAGCCGCCGTGGTGGGCGATCAGTGCCCCGCGCCGAACGGCGGCATCACGTGGAACGACAGGCGCCGCTTCATGTACGGCGTGAACTACGCCTGGAACCAGTTCGGGGGCGACTTCGGCGGCATCGCCCGGTGGAACGTGCGGGGCGTGGCGGCGAACCAGGCCGATCACGCGGCGAAGCTCGCGGACATGCGCGCGCACGGCGCGAACGTCATCCGCTGGTGGGTGTTCCCCGAGTTCAGGGGGGAGGGCGTCCGCTTCGACGGCTCCGAGACCCCGCTCGGCCTCGGCGGCACCGCCGTGGCGGACCTGCAAAAGGCCCTCGAGCTCGCGGAGCGGCAGGACGTCTACCTGATGCTCTGCCTCTTTTCCTTCGACAATTTCCGGCCGAGCCACGACAGCTCGGGCATCCACATCCCGGGCCTCGCGCCGATCGTGAGGAGCACGAGCAAGCTCGACAGCCTCATCGCGAACGTCGTGCGGCCGCTGGCGCGGGCCGCCGAGGGGAGCCCCTACCGGCGCCGGCTGGTCGCGTGGGACGTGATCAACGAGCCGGAGTGGGCGATCAGCGGCCGGAACCCCTACGGCGACCCGAGCTACACCCCGATGAGCGAGCTCGACGCGGTGAGCCACGCCGAGATGGAGCGGTTCGTCGCGCGCACGACCGACGCGCTCAAGGCCGAGAGCTCCGCGCTGGTGACGGTCGGCGGCGCGGCGGCGAAGTGGGGCAAGGCCTGGTCGCGGGTCAACATCGATTTCTACCAGTTCCACATCTACGACTGGGTCAACGAGTGGTGGCCGTACTACCTCTCTCCCGAGGAGCTCGGCGTCGGCGACAAGCCCGTTGTCATGGGCGAGTTCCCGATCGCCAGCCTGAGCGGCGTCCCGTACCAGGATCTCCTCGAGAGCTTCTACGCGAACGGCTATGCCGGCGCGATGGGGTGGGATTACGGCACCGCGACGGGCGCGCAGCTCGACCAGATGCGCTCCTTCGCGTCGCGGCACGTGTGCGAGACGGACTACTCCGCGGGCTACGGCGAGCTGGGCGGCGGCAGCGGCGGGACGACCACGGGCGGCGGCTCCACCACGGGCGGCGGCTCCACCACGGGCGGAGGCACGACCACAGGCGGCGGGACCACCACAGGCGGCGGGACCACCACAGGCGGCGGAACCTGCACCGATACGCCGCCCGACAGCCGGTACACCTGCGCTCAGCAGGCGGGGTGGGGCAAGTGCAACGAGACCTGGATGCGCGGGTTCTGCAACAGGTCCTGCGGCCGCTGCGGCTAGCCTCTTCTCCGCAACCGCTGCTCCCGGGACCGGCCGCCGCGCTCGCCGCTGTACCGTGCCGCGCGCGTGTGAGAGGATCACGCTCGGCCATGAAGAGGATCAAGCTCAAGCTGCACAGCGACGAATACCACCTCAGCGCCGTCGGCTACCTGTTCGAGGATCCTGCGCCCGACGCGGATCCGGCCGGCGTGAAGCCGTTCTCGATCCGCAACACCGTCTTCCCCGAGTTCGACCTGGAGCCCGGCAACTACATATTCCGCTTCAGGGTTCGGAACGGCAGCGGCAAGTTCCAGATCTTCGCCTTCGACCCCAAGACGAACCAGAGCACCCGCGCGGACTACGACACGTCGAGCGGCGCCGAGGGCCTCACGTTCAAGTTCAAGGTGACGCCATGAGAATGTCCCTGCTGCTCTTGGCTCCCGCAGCGCTGCTCGCGCTGTCCGCGCCCGTGTTCGCCCAGCCCGCGGCGCCGCCGTCCGACCCTGCGCCGCCCGGCGCCCCGCCGCCCGCCGCGCCCGTGCCGCCCGCCGTCGCGGCGCCCGGCACCCCCGCCGCCGCCGCGCCGACCGACGCTGCGCCCGCCGCGCCGCCGCCGGACGCCGCCCCGGCGCCCGTGCGGCCCCCGAGCGCTCCCATCGCGCCGGTCGCGCCGATCGCGCCGGTCGCGGGCGCGCCGATCGAGCCGGCGGCGACGGAACGACAGCTCATCTACCTCGTGCCCGCCGAGGTCACGGGCCGCTCCGACGGCGGCGCGCTGGCGCGGGTCGGCTTCGGCGTGCTCGCCGGGTTCGGCGAGGTGACCGATCCGACCGGCTGGGACGTGAGCGCCGTGATCGAGGCCGAGGTCGCGACCCAGAACGGGCTCGCCACGTTGATCGGCTTCAGCGAGGCCAGCGCGACCGGCGATGCGCCCATCGGCAGCCTGCGTCTGTCCACCTCGTTCGCGCGGCTCGATTTCCACGGCGAGGGCAGCTCGGCGTACCCGCCGCTGATCCTCTACGCCGGCGGCGCGATCGGCCGCACGCAGTTCAACTACCTCGCCCCGGGCCCCGCGCGGCGCGACGAGAGCCTGCCGCCGACGTACGTGCCGCGCGAGCTCATCGCCTTGCCCTGGAGCGTCGGCGCGGCGGCGGTCTACATCGGCGAGGGCGGATCGAAGCTCGCGCCGACCCTCGAGGGGCAGATCGCGTTCGAGTCGCGCTGGACCGCATCGACGGACACGCTCTCGTGGTGCGCGCGCGCGGGCGACGTCGCGACGGGCGTCGATCCGATCAACCAGGCGCCCACCTACACCCCTGCGGAGCGCTGCCGGCAGGAGGTGCTCGGCAGGCCGATCAACAGCCAGGAGCTCACGATCACGGCGCACGCCGGGCTCGTCGACAAGGTGGCGAACGCCACGTTCCGCGCCGCGGCCGGCGCGCGGGTCGCGGTCGCGCTCAACGACGACGCGCCCGCCGACGTCCGCATCGATCTGCGCGCCCCGGTCTACGTCACGCTGGCGCGCGCGCCGGCTGGCACGAACTACCGCGGCCTCATCCGGCTGATGCCGGCGCTCAGCATCACCCGGTTCTCGAACGGCGAGCGGGACATCGGCGGCATGCTCGAGATCAGCTTCCTCGGCCAGCGCGCGATGTTCTCGGACAACTACACCGACCTCTGACCCGCTTCGCCTCCGGCCTCACCCGCACCGGCCTCACCCGCACCGGCCTCACCCGCGGCACAGCTCAGCCCGATCAACGGCGCGGTCTCTGACCGCAACGCGCCGCGACCCCCGCGGCGCGGCCTGCCTTCCCCGCGGCGCGGTTCGCCTCACCAGCGGCGCAGCCCAGCCGCGATCGCCTGCTCGAAGGCGCAGGATCCCGGCGCCCGCACGTCCCGCACTTTCTTGGCCCACCCCGCCGGCATCCGATACCGACGCACGAGAGCAGCGGTGGTGCACCCGGAAGCACATCGGGTGGGCCGGCCGCAAGCGTGACGGAGAAGCGATGGGCCCGAGCGCGGCGTACAGCAGGGTGGAGGGGCTTTGCGACGGCGGCTCGCCGGCGTCGAGCGGCGTGGAGGGGCGCAGGCGAGCGCAGCCGAGCCTGTGCAGCGCCCCGACGATGCCGTTCAGCTCGCAGGCCGGCGGCGTGGCGGAGGAGCTCCCGGAGTCGAGGCCGTGGTGCGTCGACCACGGCGACTGGCTCGAGGCGATGAGCACGGTCGCGCTGTGGCGCGCGCTCGAGACGGGGGCGCTCCCCCACGGCACGCGCGTGTGGCGCGAGGGCCTCGAGTGCTGGACGCCCGCGGGCGAGGTGAAGGCGCTCGGCTGGACCCTCTCGCAGCCGCCCCCGGCCGCGGAGGCCTGCGCGCTCTCCGCCGCGGGCGAGGGGGTCGAGTCCACGGGCCCGCTCAGCTTCGCGCTGACGCCCGACGACCTCAGGACCGTCGCGCCCCGTCCTTCGCTGGGCGCCCCTGCGTCGAGCGACGACGGGCGCGCGGAGGCCTTCACGCTCGGCCGGTTCCCGCCGGCCGAGGCGGCGGCGCAGCACGAGACGCCCTCGCCGCCGATTTCCCTCGAGATTCCAGCGTCTTTCCCGGTCGTCCCCTCGTGCGGACCGGACACGCTCCCGAGCCCCGGGGCCGCGAGGCCGGGCGCGCTCAAGCTGCGGCCCGGGCCGGCGCGCGATGCGCGCGCGGCGGACCGGGCGTCGCGCGGCCGGGTGTCGGGCGTCTGGTCGACGATCACGCGCCGCGCCCGCGCGCACCGGAGCTCGATCTCGCTCGCCGCGGGCAGCGCCGCCCTGGTGCTCGCGCTCGGCCTCTCGGCGCTGAGCGCGCTCGCGCCTCCGGGCCCCCGGACCGCCGGCGCGGCGGCCCTGCCGGCGGCGCACGCCGGCGTCGCCCGGGGCGTCGCCGCCGCCGCCGTCCATGTCGGTCGCCCCGAGGCCTCGGAGCTCGCCAGGCCAGCGGCCGCCGCGGCTCCGGCCCACGACGTCGCGGTCTCGGCCCACGACGCCGCCGCGGCTCCGGCCCACGACGCCGCGGCCCCGGCCCACGACGCCGCCGCGGCCTCGGTCTGGGGCGCCGCCGCGGCCGCGGCGCCGCTGCCGCGCGCCGAGAAAGCCCCGGCACCCGCGCTGAAGCCGGCGCCCGTGGGCCGCCGCGAGCGCGGGCAGTTCCGCCTGCGCCGAGGTCGTTCCGAGGCGGACACCACGCGCGGCATCAGTTATCCCGCCCGCGGTCGCGGCTCCTGGATCGGGACGGGTGCCATCCCGCGCGACTCGCGCTAAGGTGCGCGCCGCGCGGGGTCAGCTCCGGCCCCGCGGCACTCCGGCGTCGTTCAAGGGCAGGACGGGGGACTTTGAATCCCCTAATCGTGGTTCGAATCCACGCGCCGGAACCTGTCGAGCGCCCGCGCCCTCCAAGGGGGATCGTGGCGGGCGATCCGCACCCTCCTCAGCATCGTCCATCCCGCGCGCGGGGCGCCTCCGCTGTCCCCCTCGGCCTCGAGCGCGCCCGGCGCGTCGGCCTGCTCGCTATTGTCTGGCGCGCCCGCGCCGGGGTTGTTTACCGTGGTCTCACCGAAGGCTCCGCCCCTGCCGCGCGGCGGGCGCGAGCCCCTGGATCCTGGAGGACCGGACGGCGTGGCGAGTGATGAAGGAGACCGCGAACGCGGAGCTCCGACCCCTGGTGAAGCGGCCCGCGTGCGCGGCTCTCCGGCCTCTGGTGAAGCGCCGCGCGGCCGCGGCGCGCCGCCCCGGGCCGACGTGGACCCCGCGCGCGACGCCGCCCTGCACCTCGACGCGGCCGAGGCGCAGTTCATCGCGCGGCTCGTCGCGCGTGACGAGGGCGCGTTCAACGAGCTCGTGGTCATGTACGAGCGCCGCGTCTTCGCCCTCGTCTACCGCATGCTCGGCCGGCGTGACGAGGCCGAGGACCTGTCCCAGGAAGTCTTCGTGCAGGTCTTCAAGGCGATCGACCATTTCCGCGGCGAGTCGAAGCTCTCGACCTGGATCTACCGCATCGCCGTGAACCTCTGTAAGAACCGGACGAAGTACCTCTCGCGGCGGCACGCCGGCGCCCAGGACGACATCGACGCGATGGCCGAGCGGGTCCCGCTGTCGGCCGCCAAGGGCGTGAGCGTCGGCGACGTGAGCCGCCCCGACGAGCTCGTGGAGGGCATGCAGCTCGAGGCCGTCGTGAAGCACGCCATCGGGCAGCTCGATCCCGAGTTCCGCGAGGCGCTCATCCTGCGCGACGTCGAGGACATGTCCTACGAGGAGATCGCCTCGATCACGGGGCTGCCGGACGGGACGGTGAAGAGCCGGATCCACCGCGCGCGCGGGCAGCTCCGCGCGCTGGTCGAGAAGGTGATGGGGGAGAAGGTGAGAGGCGGGAAATGAGCGGAGCGGATGACCCCAGGCGCACGGGGCAAGCCGAGGAGCCGGCCGCTTCCGGCGTGGAGAGCGGCAGCCGCCCCACGCCCCCGACGGCGCGCGCGGCGCGAGGGGCTGAAGACGACGCGCCGCCGCCGCCCGCGGCGTCGCCCGACCTGCCCGACGACGGCGATCTCCCCGACGACGGCGACCTGCCGCTCGTCGACGAGGTCGACCTCCGCGAGCTGCTCCGCGGCGCCATGCGCGCGCCCCCGGCCGCCCCGCCGAGCCTGCTCCGCGGCGTGCAGCGCCGGATCCGCACGCGCTCGCGCGGCAAGTTCTACGGCGACGGCTGGAGCACCACGCGCTCGCCGCGCTCCACGTACCTGATGACGAGCCTGTTCATGCTCGCCCTCATCGCCTTCGTCTTCCTGGTGCTCGTCCCCTGGAGCGGCACCACCCTGCCCTGAGCATCGCTCCCCAGGCGCGACCGCCGCCGAGCATCGCTCCCCCTCCGCACGACCGTCACCGAGCGGCGCTCCCCCTCCGCACGGCCGTCACCGAGCGGCGCTCCCCCTCCGCACGGCCGTCACCGAGCGGCGCTCCCCCTCCGCACGGCCGTCACCGAGCGGCGGTCACCCGCACAGGAGACGGGCCCAGATCGGCGTTTTCGGCGCGGAAGCGCACTCCTGTGCGCTGAGCACCGAAAACGTCGAGGTGGGCCCGTATCCGAAGCGGGTGCCCGCCGCTCACTGCGTCCAGCGGACGAGGACGCACGTCACGTTGTCGGGGCCGCCGTTCTCGTTGGCGCGCTCGATCAGCTTCGACGTCGCGACCTGGATGTCCTGGTTCTCCGAGAGGATCTGCGCCATCTCGTTGTCGCTCACCGGGCCGGAGAGGCCGTCGGAGCAGAGGACGTAGAGGTCGTTCAGCTGCGGCACCTCGAAGCGCGTGTCGACCTTCACCGTGTCCTTCATGCCGAGCGCGCGCACGATCACGTTCTTGTGCGGGAAGTTCGCGATCTCCTCGGGCGTGAGCCGCTTCATCTTGATGTAGTCGTTGAGGAGCGAGTGGTCCTCGGTGAGCATCTCCAGCTTGCCGTCGCGGAAGCGGTAGACCCGGCTGTCGCCGACGTGGGCGACGTAGACGCCGTCGTTCGCCGTGAAGATGCCGACGAACGTCGTCCCCATCCCCCGCTTCTTCGCCTCGCGCTGCGCCGTCTCGTAGATACGCAGGTTCGCGAGCTTGATGCCCGTGATCAGCCGGTTTTCCTCATAGCCCTTCGACCTGTCCATCTTGTAGGGCCAGGTGCGCTCCGGGTCGTCCTGCGTCTGGGCGAAGAAGTCCTGCATCGCGTCCACAGCCATCTTCGACGCGACCTCGCCCGAGGCGTGACCCCCCATCCCATCGGCGACCATGAAGAGGCCGTACTCCACCATGATGCCGAAGTTGTCCTCGTTGTGGTTGCGCTTGCGCCCGACGTTCGTCTCGCCGGCCACCTCGATTCGAAACGTTTGGGACACGGATCACCCGATCGAAGGCCCCGCGCGCGGGGCGCGGGGCGGAGGCTGATTGAACACCGCGAGCGCGCCGGGTCGAGCCGCTCAAGCCCGATCCTGGAGGTTCGGTTGACGACGTGTCAACCCGATCGCGCCCGAGCGCCGAGCTTATAAAATCCCCGCGCGGGGCAGCATCATTTTTCGCTTACTTGCGGTACTCTTCGGTCGTCGTGGCGCCCGGCCTCGGCGGCGGGAGCTCGCCCGGGTGGGCGGCGGCCGGCTTCATCGCGCCGGCGGCCCTCGGATCCGGGGCGGCGCGGAGCTGGACCGTGACCTCGCGGTACCTGCCGCCGCTCAGCACGATCAGCGGGACCTTCTCGCCGATCGCGTGCGTGCGGATCGCGTCGGCGAGCGCCTCCGGGGAGGTGACCGGAACGCCGTTCACCGCGAGGATCATGTCGCTGCCCGCGCGATCGCCGCCCTTCAGGCGGGCCTCGTCCGCGGGGCTCTCGGGGTGGACCACCGTGACGCGGACCCCCTTGGCCACCGGCGACGCCTCGCCGACCCCCTGGATCCCGAGCCACGCCGCCGGCTGGACCGCGTCCTTCGGCACGGCGCGGAGGAACGACCGGATGGCGCTGATCGGCGCCCCGAACGCGACCGGCGTGCAGGGCTTGCCCTCGTTCGGGGCGCAGCCGCGGCCGAGCACCGCGACCACGCGGCCGTCCTCGTCGACGATGGGCGCGCCCAGGTCGAGCGGCGAGATGCGCGACCCGAGCTCGATGGCGTCGTCGAGCTGCCGGTCGTCGCCGCCGATCAGCGCGCGGTGCGACCGGAGCACGAGCGGGACGGCCGCGACCTTGCCGCGGGCCGCCGTGAAGGAGCGGATCTGCGCGTCCGGGCGCACGGGATCGCGCGACGAGGCGGTGAGCCCCTCGGTCCACCGGCCGGTCTGCGGCACGAGCAGCGCGAGATCCCACACGCGGTCGTGGTAGCCGAGCTTCACCCGCACGGTGGTCCCGTCGGCGAAGCGCGCGGAGAGGTCGTTGCCCGCGCCGAGCGGCGAGAGCGCCGTGAGGACGCGCCCGTCGCCGGCGAGCACCGCGCCGAGGCCGACGACCTGCCCGCCCCGCTCGATGACCGCCACGCCGCGCGCGGCGCGCTCCTCGGCCGAGGCCTCCGCCTTGTCGGCCGGGCCGCGCTTCGCCTCCGCGGGGCCCGCCTTCCGGTCCTTGCCGCCGGCGTCCGCCCGGGCGGGGACCGCCGCGGCGCCTTTCCTCTTGTTCTTGGGCGCCTTCGGGGCCGGCGGCGGCGGGGCCACGTCCTCGTCCTCGGACTCCTCGGCCTGCTCGTCGTCCGGCGCGCCCTGCCCGAGCGCCGCGGGCGCGAAGAGCGCGCAGGCCGCGAGGGCGGCGAGCGCCGCGGCCAGGGACCGTCTCCATCGCTTCACAGGCGAGGTGTCAACGGGAGCGCTCGGCCCGGCATCGCCGGGCGCGGCGGCCTTCGAGGGAACGGAGAGGCTTGTCTCATTCATAAGCGCGGCTCCTGAGGCGACTGCCGATTCTGCTGCGGCTGGGATCGTATTGCAAAAGGCAAAGGCCGCGCCGGCGTGTACGGTGGGAGCGGCCACAGGATTCCGTCCGGGGGGACGGGGGCGGTGGGCGTGGTCGCGGTGGGCGGGGGCGTGGTCGCGGTGGGCGGGGGCGTGGTCGAAGAGAAATCCGGTCACGAACCGGGGGGACGAGGGCACATGGCTGGCGATGAGGCAGCGATGGCAGCGGGGTTAGCGCTCGTGGGCTCGGAGGGCGACGCGCGGGCCGACGAGGCGCGCGCGATCGAGGGGTTGATCGGGGCGGGCGACTTCCGGGAGGCGCTGTCGCGCTGCGCCAGGGCGTACGCCGTGCCGCTGGGCCGGCTGTGCATGGCGTTCACCGGGTCGCAGGCGGAGAGCGAGGAGCTGGTGCAGGAGACGCTGCTCGCGGCGTTCGACGCGTTCCCCCAGTACCGCGCCGAGGGGAGCGTGCGGGCCTGGCTCTTCGGGATCGCCCGGCGCCTCTGCGGGCGGCACACGGAGCTCAAGGCGCGGCGGGAGGCGCGGCTGCGGCTCGTGCACGACACGCGACCGCGGCCGGACGCGAGCGAGCTCGCGGTGGAGCGCGAGCGGGCCGAGCGCGCCCGCGCCGCGCTGGCGAAGCTGAAGCCGAGCGAACGCGAGGCGGTGGTGCTGCGCTTCGAGGCGGGGCTCTCCTTCAAGGAGGTGTCCATCGCGTGCGGGATCGACGAGGCGGCGGCGCGCAAGCGGGTGAGCCGCGCGCTGGTCCGGCTCAGGGCCGAGCTGGGCGAGGAGTGAGGGCGATGAGCGCGACAGGAACGGGTACGGCTGGGCTCTGCGGCGAGGTCGAGGAGCAGATCGCGGAGGTGCTCGACGGGACGGCGAGGGCGTCGCTGTACGAGCACATCGCCGGCTGCGACGCGTGCCGCGATCTGCGGCACGAGGCGGCGAGGGCCGCGGAGGTCGCGGCGGCCGCGGGCGCGGACTTCCGGCCGGCAGGCGACTTCGCCGACGCGCTGCTCCGGCGGCTCGAGGCGGCGCGCCCGCTGGAGGGCGCGACGAGCGGCGCTGTCCTGAAGGTGGTGGAGGGGCGGTCCGAGGCGGCCGCGGGGCGGTCCGACATCGCCGAAGGGCGCTCCGACATCGCCGAAGGGCGCTCCGACATCGCCGAAGGGCGCTCCGACATCGCCGAAGGGCGCTCCGACATCGCCGAAGGGCGCTCCGACATCGCCGAAGGGCGCTCCGACATCGCCGAAAGGCGGTCCTACACGACCGAGCCGCAACCCGCCGCGGCCGACGCGCGCACCGGCGGGCCGCGCTCCACGATCGCAGAGCGCACCGCGCCCGCGCCGGCGCCTCGCCGCGCGCGCGGCCCGGCCTTCACGCGGCGCTCCGTCTTCGCCGCGGCCGCCCTCGCGGCGGCGGCGGCGGCGGCCGGCGTCGTCCTGCTGCGCGGCGGCCAGGAGACGCCGACCGTCGCGACGGCGACCGGATCGCCCTGGGCCGGCACGGTCGCGTCGGTGGCCCGCGCCTCGTCCGACAAGTCGGGCGGCCTCGAGGCGTGCGACGCCGCGGGGGCCTGCGCGCCGCTCGCCTCGGGCGCCGCGCTCCCCGAGCGCGCCACCCTGCGCACTGACGCGCGCACGCGCGCGCACGTGACGCTCAAGGACGGCTCCGCCCTCGCGCTCGACCGCGGCTCCCGCGTGTGGATCGGCGCCGGCGCGGCCCGCGAGGCGCGCGTCGAGGCGGGCGCCGTCGTGCTCGAGGTCACCCCCGCCCCCGGCGCCCCGCCCGCGCGGGTCGACGTGCCGCACGGCACGATCGAGGTGCTCGGGACCAAGCTCGCGATCACGGCGAGCCCGGAGCGCGCCTCGGTCGAGGTCGCGCGCGGCGCCGTGCGCGTCGCCGGCGACCAGGGCGAGCCCGTCGAGGTGCGCGCCGGCGAGGAGGCGACGATCGCGAAGGGCGCCGCGCCGAAGGTCGCGAGCGCCGCGCGCTTCGCCGACACGCTCGCGTGGAGCGAGGAGTCCGCCGAGGAGACGGGCGCCCCGGCGCTCCGCGGCCTCGGCGAGCTCAGGGCGCGCAAGCCGGGCAGCACCCAGGAGAAGGAGCGGGCCGTGCGGCTCGCGAAGCACGCGGTCAAGGTGCGCATCGTCGACGTCGTCGCCCGGACGGAGATCGACGAGACCTTCGCCAACGACACCGACGAGGAGCTCGAGGGCATCTTCCGCTTCCCGCTGCCGCCCGGCGCGCAGGTCGAGCGGCTCGCGCTCGAGGTGGACGGCGAGCTCATGGAGGGCGCGTTCGTCGATCGCGACCGCGGGGCCGCGATCTGGCGCGGCGTCATCCAGAACGCCGCCCCCAAGGCGCCGAAGCCGCGCGAGGAGATCATCTGGGTGCCCGGCCCGTGGCGCGATCCCGCGCTGCTCGAGTGGCAGCGCGGCGGCCGGTTCGAGCTCCGCATCTTCCCCATCCCGAAGCGCGGCTCGCGCCGCGTCGTGCTCACCTACACGCAGCTCGTCGAGCAGGCCGGAGGCGTCCGGCGCTTCACCTACCCGCTCGCGCACGACGAGAGCGGCACGACCGCGATCGGCGACTTCTCGCTCGACCTCCAGGTGCTCGGCCACGACCGCGCGTTCGGCGTGCAGACGCGCGGCTACGAGCTCGCGCCGGCGCCCGCGGACGGCGCGGCCGACCGGCGCGCGATGCAGGCGCAGGGCTTCACGCCTGCCGGCGATCTCACCGTCGAGTACGCGCTCCCCGATCGCGATCGGCCGGTCACCGCGTGGGCCTACAAGATGACCCCCGCCGCGGCGAACGAGCCGCCGGAGCCCGCCGCGGCGAACGAGCCGCCGAAGCGCGCCGCGAAGCCGGCCGCGCGCGGCGCGCAGGCGAGCGCCGGCGCGGCGCAGGACGCGGAGCTCGCCGCGGCGCGCGCCGTCGCGAGCGACCCGTCGCCGTACGTCGCCATCGCGATCCGGCCCAGGCTCCCTCGCTGGGAGGAGGCGAGGTCGCGCCTGCACGCGATCGTCGTCGACTCGAGCCGGTCCATGGTCGGCGAGCGCTTCGCCCGCGCGACGCGGCTCGCCGCGTCGATCGTCCGCGAGATGGACCGGCGCGACGAGGTCGTCGTCCTCGCGTGCGACACCCTCTGCCGCGCTCTGGGCGGCGGCGGCGGCGGCAGCGCCGACGGCGGCGGCGCCGCGCGGCCCATGGCGCCCGGCGCCGCGTCGGCCGACGAGGTCGAGCGCTTCCTCGGCCGCATCGAGCCCGACGGCGGCAGCGACCTCGCCGCCTCGATGATCGCCGCGCGCGCGGCCGCGGGCCCGCTCGGCGGCAAGGAGCTGCGGATCCTCTACCTCGGCGACGGCACGCCCTCGGTCGGGCCGACGCGCCCCGCGCACCTCGAGGCCGCGGTGCGCGGCGCCGTCCCCGCGGACGACGCCGCCGTGGTCGCGGTGGCGCTCGGGAGCGACGCGGACACGACGTCGCTCCGGGCGCTCGCGCGGGGCGGCGGCGGGGTGATGGTCCCCTACGTGCCAGGCCAGACGCTCGCGAGCGCGGCGCAGTCCGCCCTCGGCGCGGCCTACGGCCTCGTGCTGCGCGATCCGGAGATCGAGCTGCCGCCCGGCCTCACCCAGGTCACGCCCGCGCGGCTCGACCCGATCCGGGCGGGCGGCGAGGCGTTCGTGGTGGCGCGGATGAGCTCCGGCGCCGACGTGACCGGCGCGATCCGCCTCCGCGGCCGCGTCTCGGGCGAGCGCTTCGAGCAGACGTACCCGGTCAGCATCGTCGCCCGGACGGGCGCGGGCAACGCCTTCGTCCCGCGCCTCTACGCGGCCGCCAGGATCGCGGAGCTCGAGGACGCCGGCGGCGACGCGCAGCGGCCCGCGATCGTCGAGCTGTCGCGGCGCTTCTCCGTGGCGAGCCGGTTCACGTCGCTGCTCGTCCTGGAGAGCGAGGCGATGTTCAAGGCGTTCGGCCTCGAGCGAGGCGGCGTCGCCCCGGCCTTCACGGGCGAAGAGCGCGCCGAGAGCGTGAGCGCGGACGCCGAGGGGGAGCAGCCCGACGACGTCGCCGCCGACGGCGCGGCCGCCGAGGCCGACGCGCTCTTCGAGGAGAAGGCCGCGTCGGCGGGCGCCGTGGCGAGGGGCCTTAAGAAGAAGCACGACGACGAGGGGCTCGGGATCACCGGCAGCGGGCTCGGCGGCGGCGGCCGCGGCTGGCAAGCGCCCGCCGCGCCGCCCAGGCCGGCCGCGCCGGCGGCAGCGCCTCGGTCGGCGCCGCTCGACATGGACCTCTCCCCTCCCGCGAAGGGCGACCTGGACGCGCCGCGCCCCGCGCCGACGACCGCCGCCCCGGCGTCGCCGCAGCTCGCGACGCCGCCGCTCGAGCCTCCGTCGCCAGACCCTTCCGACACGTGGTCGCGCCGCCCGGCGCGGCGCATGGTGCCGATGCGCCGGGTGTTCGATCGCAACGTGAGCTTCGAGGCGACGAGCACGCTCGCCGTCGAGAGCGCCGCGAAGACGCCGGACGCCGAGGCGGCGCTCGCGGCGGCGCCGGACAGCCGCGACCGGACGGCGCGCCTCTACGCGCTCTACGCCACGACCGGCCGGCTCGGCGAGGCCCAGGAGCTGACCGCGCGCTGGAGCGGTCGCGACGCGCTCGACCCCGACGCGCTGATCGCGCGCGCCGATCTCGCCGCCCGCCAGGGCGACCGCGACCGCGCGGCGCGCATCCTCGGGGGCCTCGCCGACGTGCGCCCCGGCGACAAGGGGATCCAGGGGCGCCTCGTCGAGCTCTGGGACGCCGCGGGCCGGCCCGCCTTCGCCTGCCAGCACCGGGTGACGCTCGCCGACCTCGCGCCCGCCGACGCGAAGCTCGTCGCCGCGGCGATCCGCTGCGCCGGCGAGGGCGGCCTGAGCGAGCTCGCCGGCCAGCTCCGCCGCGACGTCGCAGGCTCCATCCAGACGGAGGTCGACCGGCAGCTCGCGCGGCAGGACCCGGCGCCGGCCGTGGACCTGTCCGGCGACGTGCAGCTCAGCGCCACGTGGGCGGGCGGCGCCGACCTCGACCTCGCGCTCATCGACGAGCAGGGTCGGCGCATCTCCTGGATGGGCTCCACCGTCCGGTCGCTGACCGTGCGCTCGCGGGACGCGACGAGCACGCGCGCCGAGACCCTCGCCCTGCGGAACCTCCCCAAGGGGCGCTACACGGTCGAGATCGCGCGCGCGTCCGCCGGGGAAGGGTCCTCGCCGTCCGCCCCTGCCGGCGCGCTCGACGCCCCGCGCGGCGAGCTGACCCTCCGCCTCGCCGGCGAGACGCGCCGGGTGCCGTTCACGCTCGCGGGCCCGCGCCTCGAGCTCGGCACGGTGCGCGTGTTCTTCACCTCCCGCCTCGTCCCCGCGTCCTCCTGGTGATGTCCAGGGTGGCGGTTTCCTGTGGAGCCGTCGTCCGGAGATCGACCCCTTCCCACCACGCTTCACTCCCTCCGGAGCAACCTCCCCGGCGGCTCCTCGGGCGCGTCCGCCGGGGGGCCGTCATCCGCCGCCCGCCGCGCTCGTGTCGGGGAGCGATCCTCGATACAGTTTGGACATGAATCCGCTCGTCCCGGACTTCATCCTCGAACAGGATGCCGAAGGGCAGTACGCGGGCGCGCTCGACGCGGCCGTGTTGCATGTCTCGCTCCCGGCCGTCGTGGAGCTCGCCGAGCAGACGGTCGCCCGTCAGTCGGTCGATCCGGACGCGCTGCGCCCGCTCTTCGATCCGCTCTTCGAGGCCGTGCACCAATCGGGCGGGTTCGTCGCGGCGTTCTCGCCGGCCGGCGGGTTCACCGCGCTCTTCCCGGACCGGCCGGGGCGCAACGTCACCCGGCACGCCCGCAGCGCGGCCCTCGCGATGCGGCGCAGCCTGCTCGAGTTCGCCGCGCGGCGCGCGCTCGGCGCGGTGGGGGCGCAGCAGATGCCGTTCAGGATCGGGCTCGCGTGGGGCACGGTCCACTGGACCATCGTGCGCATCGCCCAGGATCGGGCGTACTACCTGCTCTACGGCCCCGCGATCGAGGCGTGCCAGGCCAGCGAGCGCGGGGCGGACGACAGCGAGCTCCACCTCGATCGCAGCTTCCGCGAGCGCCTCCCCGCCGCGAGCGCGCGGGAGAGCGTGGCGGATCTCGACGAGCCCGATCTCGCCGGCCCCCTCTCGCTGACGGTCACGTCGACCCCGGCGGGCGCGGACGTCGCGGCGTTCCTGCCGCCGGGCGCGGGCGATCTCGCGCCGGAGGGCGAGATCCGGGAGGTGACGACGGTCTCGCTCTCGCTCGATCGGATCGCGAGCCCGACGGAGCTCATCCAGCAGCTGCACGAGATCGCGGCCATGTACGGCGCCACGTTCGCCGGCATGAACGTGACCGACCGCGGCTTCGGCGCGATGTTCTACTTCGGCGCGCCCGTCGCGCACGAGAGCGACCACGACCGCGCCCTCGACTTCGCGCTCGAGCTGAAGAGCAACGGCCTCGGCGTGCCGCGGATCGCGGTGGGCATCACCCGCGCGCGCTGCCTCGTCGGCTTCTTCGGCGGCGAGGGCCGCCGCGAGTTCGCCTGCCTCGGCCGCTCCGTCCACCTCGCGGCGCAGATCGCGCGCAAGGCCGCGCCGTCGTCGATCTGGGCGGACGAGCGGGCCTTCCTCGCGGGCGAGGCGAGCCACCAGTGGTCGACCGAGAACATCTTCCGGTTCGACGGGTTCGACCTGCCGATCCTCGTCTACTCGCTCGAGCGGCGGCGCATCGCCGTGCAGGAGGAGTTCTACGACCTCGGCCCCATCGGCCGCGAGTCCGAGCTCGAGCGGCTCACGCGCGCGCTCGAGCCCCTGTTCGAGGGGCGCTCCGCCGGCGTCGTGTACATCGTCGGCGAGGCGGGCATCGGCAAGAGCTACCTCGTACACAGCTACCGCCACCAGCGCGCGCAGCTCATGGACATGCGCCCGCTGCTCTGGATGGAGGCGCGCTGCGACCAGACGCTCAAGAGCCCGCTCTACGCGTTCGAGTTCGCGCTCAAGGAGTACCTCGGGATCTCGTCGGAGATCGGCCAGTCCGCCAAGCAGGCCGGGCTCGACCTCGCGCTCCAGCTCCTCCTCGAGCGGCTGCCCAAGGGCTGGAGCGAGGTGCGGGACGGGATCGAGCGCTCGCGCGGGGCGCTCGCGCGGCTGCTCAAGCTGCGCAAGGACGATCCGGCGGCGCCGGGCGGCGAGGCCGAGCGGCGCGGGGACGCCGTGGCGGCGCTCGCCGCGCTGCTCGTCGCGGAGAGCTCGCTCCAGCCGGTGGTGGTGCACCTCGACGACGCGCAGTGGGCCGATCCGACGTCGCTCGAGGCGGTCCGCGCGATCACGGCCGCGTGCCGGGATCTGCCGCTCGCGGTGATCTGCTCGGCGCGGCCGGGGGCCTCCGGCGAGGCCGAGGTGCACATCCCGCTCGAGCCCGGCATCGCGTCGCAGCGCATCGACGTCCCGCCGCTCCCGCCGGAGCGGCTCCTGTCGCTCGCGGAGCCGTTCTTCGGCGGTCCGCTCCCGACGATGCTCGAGTCGCTGATCGGCCAGACCGCGGCCGGCAACCCGTTCTTCGCGCAGGAGATCCTCGCGTACTGGCTGGAGGACGGCCGGTACGGGTCCGCCCACGACACCGCCCGCTCGAGCCGGTTCATGCCGCCGCGCACGATGAACAGCCTGCTCGTCGCCCGGCTGGAGCGCCTCGAGCCCCGGACGAAGCAGACGGTCATCGCCGCGGCGGTGCTCGGGCGGGAGTTCGACACGCGCGTGCTCGCCCGGATGATCCCGGACGCCTCGGCGCTCGTGGACCACCTGCGCTTCGGCGAGGCGCAGCGGATCTGGTCGCGGATGGGCGAGCACCGGTTCGAGTTCTGCACGGTGCTGATCCGCGACGCCGCGTACGGGATGTTGCCGAAGCTCCTGGCGGAGCGGCAGCACCGCCTCGCGGCCGAGGCGATCGAGGCCGTCTACGGCGAGGATCTCGAGGATCAGCGCGCGGCGCTCGAGAGCCACCGGAAGCTCGCGAGCTGAGCGCGCTCGGGCGGCGCGCTCGGAGCACGCTCGGGCGGCGCCGGGCGCGACTGCTCGGCGGCGCCGGGCGGGCCCGGCGCCGCCGAGCGGGCCAGGCGCCGCCGAGCGCGCCGCGCCGGGCGTGGTACCCCCTCGACACCGCCGGCGAAGTGCGGCAACTCTCCCGCGCATGAGCACGGCCCATCACGACCCCCGCGCGGCCGCGGCGCACGACGCTGACGACCACCACGCCTTCGACGGGGAGCCCGCCCACGCGCTGCCCGCCGACGAGCCGCCCACCCCGAGCTGGGTCCCAGCCCTGGGGCTCGCGCTCTTCGTGGTGGCGGGCGTCGCGTTCCTCGCGACGAGCAGCGACGGCGCCCCGGAGGGGCGGACCGCGCCCGCGGCAGCGCGCCCGGCAGCCGCCGCCGACGCGCAGCCGGCCACGCCCAGGCCGGCCGCCGCGGAGGCCCAGCGCGGGGCGCCCGGCGGGGCGGCGGCGGCTCCGGCGGCCTCGGGCTCGGCGAACCTGCGCAAGCTGACGCCCGAGGAGGTGGACCGGATGCGCAAGCGCATGATGGAAGCGCGGCAGAAGGAAGGCGTCGCGAAGCCGTCCGCCCCCGCGCCGCCGAAGTGAGCGAGGCGGCCGTGGACCCGGCGGCGGCGCGGATGCGCGCGGTGCTCGTGCTCGGCGCGGGCACGATGGGCCAGGGGATCGCGCAGGTCACGGCGGTCGCCGGCTACGTGACGCACCTCCACGACGTGGACGCGGCCCGCATCGGCGCGGCGATCGAGGACATCAAGCGCTCGACCGATCGCCTCGTGCAGAAGGGCAAGATGCTCAACGAGGCGCGCAGCGAGATGATCGGCATGCTGGTCGCCGCGCCGGATCTCGCGCGCGCGGCGGCGGGCGTCGACCTCGTGATCGAGGCGGTGCCCGAGCGGATGGACCTCAAGGTGGAGGTGCTCGGCCGGGCGAAGGAGGCCGCGCCGGAGCGGGCGCTGCTCGGGTCGAACACGTCGAGCCTGAGCATCACCGAGCTCGGCCGGCGGCTCGGGGCGGGCGCGCGCACGATCGGCCTGCACTTCTTCAACCCGCCGCCGGTGATGGAGCTGCTCGAGGTCGTGCGCGGCCTGGAGACCGACGAGGCGACGGTGACGGCGGCGCTCTCGGTGGCGCGGCGCCTGGGCAAGACGCCGATCGTGGTGAGCGACACGCCCGGCTTCGCGACGAGCCGGCTGGGCGTGGCGCTCGGCGCGGAGGCGATGCGGATGCTGGAGGCCGGGGTGGCGTCGGTGGAGGACATCGACCGCGCGATGGAGCTCGGGTACCGGCACCCGATGGGGCCGCTCAAGCTGACGGACCTCGTGGGGCTGGACGTGCGGCTCGCGATCCTGGAGCACCTCCACCGCGAGATCGGGGAGCAGTTCCGGCCGCCGGTGATCCTGCGGCAGATGGTGCGGGCGGGGCGGCTCGGGAAGAAGACGGGCGAGGGGTTTTACCGGTGGACCGAGGCGGGGCCTCAGGCGGGCGACGGCTGGCGTAGGGGGTAGAGGGCGCCCCGGGCGCGCGCGGGGGCGCCGTCAAAGAACGCTGCGCGGCGAGCGCCGCGCCGCCGAACACTACCGGTTCAGCTTGTCCTTCTTCGCGTTCTCCTCGGCCTCTTTCTGGCGCTCGGCCTCGCGCTGCACGATGCGCTCCTTCACCGCGGCGTAGTCCTTCTCGTCCTTGATGCGACGATCGACCTGCTTCTGCCGCTCGGCCGCGGTCGCGGGGTAACCGCCCGCCTTGGGGTTGCTGGTCAGGAACGTGGCGTAGGCTCCCCACGCGTCCTTCGTCCCCTGCCAGTTCTTCTGGCGCTCGCGCAGGTCCGCCAGGCAGAAGAGCACCTTCGCCTGGAGCTCGTCCGTGCCCTTCTTGCCGAGCGCCGTCGTCCAGGCCGTCTCGGCCTCGGTGAGGTTGCCGGACTCGAGCATCGCCTCGCCGAGGCGGTAGAAGCCGAGCATCCGCGCGGGATCGAGCTTGATCGCCTCCTGGAACGCCGCGATCGCGCCGGGGATGTCGCGCGCCACGAACGACGCCTGCCCCTTCAGGACCTGCTCCATGTACGGGCTGATGCCGCTCCGCCCCTCGGGATCCGTGCGCGCCGGAGAGGCAGCAGCGGGCGCCTTCGCGGGCGCCGCAGGCGACTCAGACGGCTGCTGGGCCGTGGCCGGCGCCACGGACAAGAGAGCAGCAAGAGCAAACGAGGCCATCACAGCAAGCGGGCGGTCCTGCATGCGCGACAAGGTACCGCACCGGCGGCTCGGAAGGGAAACCTTGCCGCAGTCGCCGCCGACGGTTCTTGCGCGGCTACCTGCCCCGCGGCCTCCCGCCGTCCGCCGGCGGCGAGCCCGCGTCCACCGGCAGCTCCCCGGCGTCCACCGGCAGCTGCCCCGCGTCCGGCGACCAGCCCGCATCCACCGGCAATCGCCCCGCGTCGGGCGACCAGCCCGCGTCCACCGGCAACCGCCCCGCGTCCGCCACCCACCCCGCGTCCACGGGCAGCCGGGGCAGCTGCCCCGCGTCCGCCGGCGCACCCCCGTCGAGCGCCGCCGCGCGCTGCGCATCCAGCGGCACGAGACGGCCGTCCGGCTCCGGCGGCCACACGAAGCGCTCCTCCACGCCCGTCTTCCGATCCACCAGCTTGGCCCAGCTCGCGCGCGGGTTGTCCGCCATCTGCACGCGCAGCCGCGCCGTCACCCCCTCGTCGAACGTCGGCCGGCGGGACAGGACCCCGGACGGCTTCTCAGGCGCGTCGCCGGTGAGCGGCACGTTGAAGCGGATCCGGTCGAGCAGCTCCTGGCCGACATAGAGCTCGATCGCGAAGCGGCCCATCACGCGCGCCGTCGCCACCGGCTTGCCCAGCGAGACCGGCCGCACGCGCACGATCGAGCTCCTCCCCTTCGCGTGCAGCACCTCGAACACCCACTGCTTCGAGCTCGGCGGCGCGGCAGGATCCGGCGCGTATCCCGCGCGGGACGGGGGGTCGGAAGGCTCGGCCACCGCGACCACGCCGGCAGCGGCGAGCGCGAGGCCGGCGAGGGCCGCCATGGCAGCGCGGGTGAAGGTGCGGGGCAAACTCATCGGGGGCCGGGGCGCGCCTCCGGCGGCAGAGCCGCCTCGGGCGCCGTGGAGAGCACCTCTTCCCACGCGGAGCCGTCGCCGTCGAGGGACTCCCAGAGCGCGCGCAGCTCGTCCGGCACCGGCGAAAGCGCGGCGCGCTGCTCGCCGCGCTCGTCCGGCACCGCGACCGACAGCGCGTGCAGGGCGACGCGATCGAGCGGCACCACGCGGCCGCTCGCCGCGGTCACGGCGCGGGCGCCGCCGCGGTCGCGGTCGCCGAGCAGCGGCGCGCCCGCGTGCGCGGCGTGCACCCGGAGCTGATGCATGCGGCCCGTCACCGGCTCGAGGCGGAGCAGCGTGGCGGCGCGCGCCCCGCCGCCGGCCACCGCGATCACCCGGTACCGCGTCGCCGCCTCCTTCGCGCCGACGCCGCCCACCACCGGCAGGCTGCGGCCGCCCCGCGCCCGCGCCGCGCCGATGGGCGCGTCCCAGGTGCCCGCGCCCTCGAGGCGCCCCCCGGCGATGCCCACGTAGACCCGCGCGACGCGGCCCGCCTCGCGCATCGCCGCGAGGTGCCGCTGGCCCCGCGGGCCCGTCGCGCACAGCACCGCGCCGCTCACGCCGACGTCGAGCCGCGAGGCCGCGTGCGGCGGCGCGGGCAGGCCGAGCAGCTCCGCCAGCTCCGTGACGAGCGACCGCGTGCCCCGGCGCTCCGGCGCCGTCGGCAACGCCGCCGGCTTCGACGCGACCAGGATCTCACCCCAGCGCGCGAGCACCTCGACCTGCGGCGGAGGCGCCCCGCGCCGCGCCGGCCACACCGCGAGCTCGTCGCCCGGCGAGACCACGTCGGCCGGGCGCGCGCGCCGCGCGTTCAGGAACGCCCGGCCCTCGGCCGCCGCGCCCGACAGCGCCGCCGCGGCCGCCGGATCACGCAGCGAGGCGCCCGCGCGCGCGAGCGCGTCCGCCACGGTGGGGCCGTCGCCCGGCCCGACGCGCCACCGCGCCGCGACCACCGGTTACCTGACCGGCACCGGCGCCGGCGACGCGAGCGGCGCCGCGCCGTCGGCCGGAGCGCCCGCGGCCCCGGCGAGCGCGCCGGCCCGGGGCGGCGCCGGCGCGGCGCGCTCGTCGCGCTCGATCAGCCGCTCGACCACGCCGCGATCGCCGTCGATCCGCAGCCGGTCGCCCGTCTTGATCGCCAGCGTGACGCCCGGCACGTTCACCACCGCGGGGATGCCGTACTCCCGCGCGACGATCGAGGCGTGCGACATCGGACCGCCGAGCTCGGTCACCACCGCGGCCGCGACCAGGAACAGCGGCGAGAGGCCGACGTCGGTCGTGCGCGCGACCAGCACCTCGCCCGGCTCCACCGCGTCGAGCGCCGTCGCGCCCGGCTCGAGCACGCGGGCGCGGCCCTCCACGACGCCGGCGCTCGCGGGCAGCCCGAGGAGGCGCTCGCCCGACGCCGGCGGCAGCACGACCGGCGGCGGCCGGCCGATGAACGTCGGCGGCGGGTCGGGGCGCGCGGCGTCGCGCAGGTGCTCGGCCCGGCGCAGCCGCACCACGTGGGCCACGTCGGCGCGGCCGCTGGAGAGCGCGGACACGAGCTCCTCGTAGGTGCAGAAGAAGACGCTCCCCGGCGCGAGCGAGGGCTCGAGCCGCCGCAGGCGCCGGTCGATGTCGAGCGCGACCTTGCGCAGCATACCGAGCACGCGCGTCACCCACGTGCGCATGCGCTCGCGCAGGCGCACGTAGCGCTGCGCCCGGCCGACGAGCGCGCGCACGAGCGCGAGCTCCGCCCACGGCAGGCGCGTCTCGAGCATCGCCATCTCCCGGTCGGCGAGCGCGCGCGCCCGCGCCAGCGCGCGCTCCGGATCGCCGGGCGCGCCGCGCAGCGACGCGGTGAGCATCGCGATGACCGGGGCCGGGTCCTCCCGCCAGCGCGGCGTCGCGAGCTCCGCCTCGCGCACCGCGCGGTCGCCGTGCACCTCGAGGAACCGCGCGAGCGCGTCGCGCGCCGGCCCCTCCGGCAGGTCGCGCGGCCCCCTCACCTCGCCCGCGAAGAGCCGCTCGCGCGCCGCCCGATCCGCCATCACGAGCTCGGCCACGCGGGCGAGCTCGATGCCCGGCCCCGCGCTGTCGAGCTCGCGCACGCCGCCCGCGAGCACCTGCGCGAGGTGCTCGATGTTGGTCTCCGCGCGGCCGGCGGGGTCCTCGAGCGGCTCCTCCCCGGCGGCCGAGCGCGCCGACGCGCGCCGGCGCGCGACCCGCTCCAGCGTCTTGCACAGCGCGAGGTGGCTCGCGAGCGACGCCGACGCGCAGTGCAGCATCAGCGTGCCGGTCCGCTCGAGCAGCAGGTACACGCTGCGCAGCGTGGTGCCGATCGCGTCGTCCGGCAGGAGCGTCATGTCGAGCTCGGAGAGGGCGCGCTGGGCCCAGAGCGCCTCGCCCTCGAAGGCGGCGACCTCCCGCTCGAGCCGCGCCTGCCGGAGCAAGAGCCGCGGGCCCGTGAGCGGCAGCCGCGCGTAGAAGCGGCGCCGCGACGCGCCCTCGCTCTGCTCGGCGAGCCGCGCGATGAGCTCCGCGCTCGCGCCGCCGCTCATGCCGAGCAGCGCCCGCGGCGACAGGCCCGGCACCTGCGCCGCGATCTGCATGAAGGCGGTGAGGTTCAGGTAGAAGCGCCCGTGCACGTTGGCGACGAGGCGCGCGCCGCGCGGCACCCGGCACCCGAGCGCGGAGAACGCCTCGCGGAAGCCCCGGTCGGAGAACGCGCGGGCCACCGACCAGGTGAGCGGCGTCGCGGCCCCGGGGAGCGCCTCGCTCACGTTAGCGCGCGACCAGATCGTCTCCGCGTTGCCCCCCTCGGGGAAGCCGCCGCCGCTCACCGGGCGCACCTGGAGCAGCCACACCCGCGGTGAGGGTTCGCCGTCCTCGTGCGCCCGCGGCGAGGTTTCGCCGTCCTCGTGCGCCCGCGGCGAGGTTTCGCCGTCCTCGCGACCCGGCGGCGAGGCTTCGCCGTCCTCGCGACCCGGCGGCGAGGCTTCGCCATGCTCGCGCCCTGCGGCGCCGTCCGCCGGGCGGCCGGCGCCGTCGTCCGCCGCCGCCTCGACCGCGAACTCCACGTCGAACGGGCCCTTGCCGCCCTGCTCGAGCCGCTCGGCGAGCTCGGCGAGCTGCTGCAGGGCGGCCGCGCCGAGGGCCGGCTGCTCGGCGCGCGCCTCGGGCACCGCGACCTCCTCGAGCCCCGCCGCGCCCACGACGAGCGCGCGCCGCTTCTGCGCCACCGCCGAGGCGACGACTGCGCCGCTGGCCCGCGCGATCCGGATCGTGTCGGCCGCGGCGGCGCCGTCGACGACCGGCGCGCCGAGCCCGAGCGTCGCGTTCACGAGCCGCTCGCCGGCGCGCCAGTGCTCGCCCTCGAGCCCGGGCGGGGGCGCGGTGAAGAGCACGCCCGCGGCCTCGGCGCGCACGACGACCTGCAGCACGACCCCCATCGCGACGTCGCGAACGCCGGCGTGCGCGAGGTACGCGAGCGCGCGGGGCAGGAACGCGCTCGCCCAGACCTGCCGGATCGCCGCCTCGATCTCGCGCTCGCCGCGCGCGCCGAGCACCGACGTCGCGAGCCCCGCCATCGACGTCTCGTCGGCGTCCTCGCACGTCGCGCTCGACCGCACCGCGAGCCCCCAGGGCGCCTCCGGCTCGACCGCCTGCCAGAGCGACCGCAGCGCGGCCGAGAGCGCCTCCGGCAACCGCGCGTTCAGGATGCGGTCGCGCGCCCGCGCCGCCCGGTCGACGCCCGCCTTGGTGCCCGACAGCCGGATCAGGGTCGCGAGGTCGTGCCCCTTCGGCAGCTGCTGATCGACGAGCTCCGTGAAGAACCGCGCCTCCAGCACCCAGCCCCGCGGCACCGGGAAGCCGTCGCGCAGCAGGCGCCCGAGCGCGGCCGCCTTGCCGCCGACGCGCTTCGGGCTGGTGTGCCGGCGCTGGCCGGCGCTCTCGAGCGGCTTCAGCCACTCGCGCACGGAGGGCGGGTCGATCGCGCTGTCGGCGCGGGCGATGCGGGTCGGGTCGGCCACGTCGTTAGCCGAGGGAGTAACACGGTTCGGCGGCGTGGGTCAGGGGCATGTGCGCCGCGCCCGCCGCGCGCGCGGCGGGCGCGACACCGCCGAGCGCGCCCGTGCCGGAGCACCATTTCGACGCCCCCAGGGCGGCGGCTTCAGGTCGCCTCCCGCAACGCCTGGCAGCCGTCCTCGACGCGGGCGAGTCAGGAGCTGCTCCGCGAGACAGGAGCCGCTCGATGACGAGCGGCCTATAGCCTATGGCGCCCTCCGCGGAGCGATCGCGGAGCGCGAGCCGATCACGCACCCCGACACGTCTGCATGGATTCACGACGACCTGATACCGTGATTGAGAAAACCTGCTCCGCGCGGACATTGAGGTCGCGGGCGGCAATCATGGCGGAGGTGTTGAGCAGGGGGGACCGCCCAGCTCATCCTGCGAGCGCCGTCTAGATCTCAGGCCGAGCACGCGTGCCTGTGAACCTCACCGCACCATCCGGCGAGCGGCGGAGCTCGATGATTCCCGTCGTCGCCGTGCGCTCGAGCAGTACCCGCTGCGGAGCTGGCACGTACGGCAGCGGCCGTGGTCGTTCAACCATCAGACAACTGCGAGGTTCGGACCCCGCGCTTCTCCCGCGGCAGCGCCCGCGCGGCCGCGCGGGCGCTGCCGCGACGACGAGGGCCCGGACGACCAGGGGGACCTGGAGCGCTGGAGCCTTCCCCTGGGCGTGCTCGGCGCTGTCGAGGGCCTGTACGAGACGGCGCGCAGCACCGCGGAGGACATGCTCACCAACACGCTGTACATGATGCCCATCGGCATCCCGCTGGCCGCCAACAACATCGGCCAGGCGGTCGTCGAGATCAAGCGCGAGACGGAAGAGAAGGGCGGCGGCGTCCTCGACCTCCTCGAAACCCTCAACGAGAGGTACAATCCCCTGGTTAGCCTCACCAGGAACGCCGTCGAGGCCGTCGAGGCCTACGAGGACCAGGATGCGCGCAAGCTCGGCAACAGGACGCTCAAGCTGGGGATCCAGCTCCTCGGCGTGGCCGCCATCCTCCGGGGATCATGCGACCTGATCCACGAAGTCAAGGAGTATGGGGCAGGCTCAAGCTGGGCTACTGGCGAATGCAAGACGAGCTTGGCCGATTTCTCGATGAGAACGGCAACGTGGTACCGGAAACCGATCCTGACTTTCAGTTCAAAACCCACATCCCCTACACAGGCCAATAATGCTAGCACTTCATCGAGAACCGGAGAAATACCTCGAGAAGTTCGACCTTCACGAAAGTCTAGTCTTGCGCTTCGTGTGCGCTTACGAGCGCAGGAAGGTCGACCTCGTCTTCGACTACGCAGGGGATGCAGTGGAATTGATCGGAGCTGGAAGATGGAAGAAGGGCGACCCATCTCCACCGAGGGATATTAGGCGCATCATCTTTTGCAGCGTCGATTCTGTCACACACGAAGGCGTGCGAACGCCGGTGAATGTTACAGAATCAGAGTACGCCCTCGCTCGCGGGACTGGCCCAATCGTACTGGAAGCCGTTTCGCTGAAGAAAGATCGCAGCCGATATCGCATCAAGCTAGGAATGGGGCGCTCGGGTTCGCACAGCTTCTCTTTTGAATCGATCCTGATAGACCAACGGCTGGGGCGCGCTACAAAAGTAGGCTCGCAACAATGGATCTACCACGATGTGGCCACTGGCGAAGAGTTTGACTTTCACCAGCCGTTTGATCACTCGTTGGACATGACGGAGCCGACCTAAAACAGTCCAAGGCATCATCGAGAACAAGACCATCGCAGGTCTCAAAGAAGGTCTAGTCATCGAGAGAGGAAGCGCTACACGCGTCTTCCCTCCCACAGAAAGAGATCTTTGATGGCCATCAACCACTTCCTGACCATTCGCAACAGAAATCGCGCACTCGACCCCGACCTTGTACGCAAAGCGATCACGTCAGAATCTCGCTCGACCATCGATCCAATATCAAAATTCATCCTCATCGACGGGGCCACCATCAGCATTGGCTACGACGACCAGGGGCAACCGGAGGGCACCGGGATCACGCTCCCTGGCATTTGTGTGATGTTTCAGATCAAAAAGTTCAACGAGTACGAGTCTGGCATCACCCGAATGCTCCAGGTTACCGAGCGCGTTCTTCGCGAGTTCGAAGGAGAAGCGACGTTGTCATTGGACTATGAAGAGACGGTCTTGAGCAGGGTGGACGGCCAGCTGAAGAATCTCGATGTCCCTGGGTTCTGGACCCCTGCGCGACAAGCCATTTTCGCGAACATGCGGTAGTGTTCAGGCAGCGACACGAGCTCGCCAGTGCACGCTGGACCAAGATCGAAAGCAGAGCAGGGCCTCCATCGGTCAACGCGCTACGTGGGCAGGCTCACGAGCTATCACGGCAGGGCCACAGCCACGCCCAGCTTCGTCGCGGCGGCGCTCCCGAGACCCCCTCCGCCTGGTCAGGAGCATGGCGCACCGGGCCCGCCGCGCTCACGGCGGGCTCAACCCTCGCTGCACGCGCTCGTGCCAGAGCACCATCTCGATGCCGCCCGGGCCGCGGTTCCAGGCGTAGTCGTGGGGTCCGGGCACGACGAGCAACTCGTGGGCGACGCCGTCCTGCCGCAGCCGGTCGCTGATCGCCCGGATCGCGGGCAGGAACGGGTCGGCCTCGCTCGACACGAGCCGCAGCGCGACCGGGCGGCGCTCCATGGCCCGGCGCGCGAGCGCGGAGAACATCTCCGCCTCGCTCGCGCGCACCGCCGGCTGCAGCGCGCCCACCGCGCCGAAGACGTCCGGGTGCGACAGGCCGACGAGCAGCGCGAGGCGGCCTCCGAGGCTCACGCCGTCGATCCCGGTCGCCTCCCGCGCCGCCTGGCAGCCGCTCTCGGCGCGCGCTCGCGGCAGGAGCCGCTCGACGACGAACCGCCCGAAGCCCGCGGCGCCTTCCGCGGAGCGGTCGCGCAGGTCGGGCGTGAACGGCGTGGCGATGCACAGCCCGCGGTAGGGGTGCTGCGCCAGCGAGGCGTTGAGCTGCGCGAGCCGCTCGCGCGTCGCCATCTGGCCGAGATCCTCCGGCGTGAGCGGCGGCGAGGCGAGCCGCCGGAGCGCCGCGTCCAGGCGGTAGTCGTCTCGCCACCCGCGCGCGCCCACCTCCGGGCCGCGCACCGCCTCCCCGCGCCCGTGCAGCGCGACCAGCAGCGGCAGCGCCGCCGCGCCGTCGGGCGCGAGCAGCAGCGCGCGCTGCGGGCCCTCGCCCTCGCCGGCGGCCGGCTCGAACGCGAGCTCTTTCCATCCGGCGGTCGCGGCCGATCCAGTTCCTGCGGCCGATCCAGCCTCCGCGGCCGGCGGCGGCGGGTTGCTGCACCGGCACGAGGGCACGGCGAGCGCGGTGAGGCCGAGCAGCGCGCGCCGGCGCGAGAGCGGGGAAACCTTCATGGCGGCCATCGGGCGGCGAGAGCGTAGCAGCCGGCCGCGCTGCAGCCGCACGCCGCGCTGCCTGGGCCGCGCTCGCGCCGCGCTCGCCGCGCCGCCGCGCTGCCTGGCCGCGCTCGTCGCGCCGCCGCGCCGCCGCGCTGCCTGGCCGCGCTCGCCGCGCCGCCGCGCTGCCTGGCCGCGCTCGCCGCGCCATCGCGTATCGGGATCACGACAGGCAGGTTTCGCGCATCGTCAGCCCACCGGCCGCGAGATACCCGCAACGCTCCGCGCAGCGCGCTGGTCAGCCGCACGCACCCCCATGTAGGCTCAGCCTCACCGGGCGAGGGTAGGGGTCGTGTTTGCCCAGAGAGAGCTCACATGAAGGCGAGGAAGACGGGAAGATCCTTGTTCTTTTCTTCCCGCCCCCCGCCTTCATGGGCCAACCCGACCGCCACCGAGCGGCGCCGATCCTGGACGAGGGCCCGCCGGGCTCATCGGCGGACCCGGGCTCTGGACCCGTTGAAGAAAGGGACAGCTCATGAGCGGTGAGACGAAGGGGGACGCCGGCCGGCGCGACGGCGAGGGGCCGCGCGGCGTGGAGGGCGTGATCGCCGACGACGTGAAGACCCTCCACAACATGGGCTACGCCCAGGAGCTCCTGCGCCGGATGGGCGGGTTCTCCAATTTCGCGATCTCGTTCTCGATCATCTGCATCATCGCCGGCGGCATCACCTCGTTCCAGATGGGCCTTTGCAGCGTCGGCGGCGCCGGCGTCGGCATCGGCTGGCCGGTCTGCAGCGCGCTCGCGCTCTGCATCGCGCTCACGATGGGCCAGGTCGCGTCCGCGTTCCCGACCGCGGGCGGCCTGTACCACTGGGCCTCGATCCTGGGCGGCCGGGGCTTCGGCTGGGCGACCGCGTGGTTCAACCTGATCGGCCTCGTCACCGTGCTCGCGGCCATCAACGTCGGCGCCTACCTGTTCATGATGGACTCGCTCGGCCCGCTGTTCGGCGTGAACCGCGCCGAGATGGCCCCGGATCAGGCGCTGCAGATGCAGATCGTCGGGGTCACGCTGATCACCGGCACCCAGGCCCTGTTCAACCACCTCGGCATCCGCGTCACCACCCTGCTCACCGACTTCAGCGGATACCTCATCCTCGTCGTGTCGGTGATCCTCACGATCGCGATGCTCGCCTACGCGCCGCAGATCGACCTCGCGCGGCTCGTCACGTTCACGAACTACAGCGGCCCCAAGGGGGGCGACGTCTGGCCGGAGACGGACAGCATGACCCTCTTGTTCCTGCTGAGCTTCCTCCTGCCCGCATACACGATCACCGGATACGACGCGTCGGCGCACACGTCGGAGGAGACGATCGGCGCGGCGCAGACCGTCCCGCGGGGCATCGTCAGGGCGGTGCTCGTCTCCGGCATCTTCGGCTGGCTCATGCTGAGCGCCATCGTGCTCGCCATCCCGAACATGGATGAGGCCGCGCAGAAGGGCGGCGGCGTCTTCTTCTGGATCATGGAGAACGTCATCCCGGAGAAGCTCCGGATCGCGCTCTACGCCGGGATCTGCGTGGCCCAGTACCTCTGCGGGCTCGCCACCGTCACGTCGGCCTCGCGCATGACGTTCGCGTTCGCCCGCGACGGTGGGCTGCCCCTGTCGGACAAGCTGCGCCGGGTGAGCCCGAAGTTCCGCACGCCGGCGACCGCGATCTGGGTCGTCAGCGCGCTGACGGTCGGCTTCACCGTCTACACGCCGGTCTACTCGACGATCACGGCCGTCTGCGTGATCTTCCTCTACATCTCCTACGTCATGCCCACGATCATGGGCGTGCGCGCCTATGGCCGCACCTGGGTGACCATGGGGCCATGGGACCTCGGCCCCCTGTACCGGCCGCTCGCGATCATCAGCGTGCTCGCTTGCCTCATGCTGATCGTGGTCAGCGTGCAGCCGCCGAACGACAAGGCCCTTGTGATCATGCTCATCGTGTTCGCGGTGACGGCCGCCGTCTGGTTCGGGCTGGAGCGCCGCCGCTTCCAGGGGCCGCCGCAAGGGGTGATGATCCAGCAGCGGGCACGGGAGATCGAGCAGGCCGAGCGGGCGGTCGGCCAGCGCGCCGCCGCGGGCGGCGAGCGGTAGCGCCGTCCGGGCGGAAGGAGCGCGGCGCTCAGCCGCGCTCCACCCACGAGCCGTGAAACCCGTAGGGGATCCGGTGCGGGCAGCGCAGCACCGCGACCGGATCTCGCTCGATCGCCAGCGCGTCGAGGACGAGCAGATCGCTCTGATCCGTCTCGGCGTGGTACACCACCGCGAGCAGCCACCCCTCCCCCTCCGGCGTGTCCTTCCCGCGCGCAACGAAGATCGGCTCGGACGTGAAGCTCGACCGCCCGAGCTCGCGGTAGCGGCCGCGGCGCTCGAGGTGATCGTAGAGCGCGATGGCGTTGTGATGCCCTCGGCCGTCGCTGTCTCCACGCCTGCACACCATCCATCCGTACCGGTAGGGCCGCCCCGCAAACCGGGGATCGATGACCGGGAACTCCACCGGCGCCTCGTCCAGCAGGGTGTCGCTGACGACGCCTGTCTCGAGGTCGATGCGCAGCCGGGTGAGCCGCCCGTCGGGGTTCTCCGAGATCGGCGGGTTCGGGTTCTCCCCGCCGAGGTCGAAGAGCGGGAGACGCGGATACCGCACCACGTCGAGCACGACGGAGCCGCCGTCGTCGAAGGCGTTCATCGTGTGGTAGATGAAGCAGGCAGGGAGATCGACGACGCGCACCGGCGCGGCCGGATCGTCCCGCGGGACCACCACGATGCGCGCGCCTTCCGAGGGCTCCCACCGGACCGGGTTGTCGGACCTGATGTTCTCCTCCCGCATCGTCGCGGGCAGGTGATAGAAGAGCGCCCGGGTCGCGGTCACGGCGAAGTCGTGCATCATGGCCGGGAACGGCACGTCGATCTCGCGCGAGGAGCGCAAGGCGCCGTCCGGGGAGAAGACATCGTAGGTCACGTACGGCCGACGCACCGAGTAGCCGAAGGAATAGATATCGCCGCTCTCCGGATCGACCTTGGGGTGGGCGACCATGGGGCGCGCCTCCAGCGCCCCGCCGAAGGTGAAGCGCCCGCGCGTGGCGAGCGTCTCGGGGTCGAGCTCGTGCGCGGCCGCGCTCTCGATCAGCGTCAGCAGCCTTCCGGCGAGCTTGAGCACGTTGGTGTTGCTCCGGTCGTGCGCCCGCATGATCCGCCGCAGCTGGTCCTCGCGCGGCGGCAGGCCGATCAACGTGCGCAGGCGCAGCTCGACGAGCTCGGCGGGCGTGAAGCCGAGCGCCTTCCAGCCCTCGAGCGGGATCCGCCGGCCGAACGCGCGCATGCCGTCGAAGAGGGCCCGCCCCGCCTGCTCCTCCCAGCGGAGCTTGTCGGTGCGGACCCAGCGGCGGCGATGCGCGACACGCCCGTCGCCGAAGCGGAAGGCGTCCACCATGCCGTCGCCCTCGAACCAGTGATGGAGGACGGGATCGGGCGGATCGAACCGCGGCGCAGGCCCGATCCGGTAGAGCGTGCCCGCGAGCGCCGCCGGCACCGCTCCGGCCACGAGCTCGAGCGCGTCGCGCTCGGTCTCGCGCCGGAGAGGGGCGTAGTTGCCTTCGAGGAAGGGGTTTCGAAGCGCCTTGTCGGGCTCGCGCGGCGCGAGCCCGAGCGTGCTCAGGAGACGGGAGAGGGCGATCACGCCGAGACGATAGAACACGCCGCGCGCAGAGGCGACGCCGTCGCGCCCCGTCGGCGACGCCTTCGCGTCCCGTCGGGGGGCGGTCGGAGCCGCCCGCCGCCGGAAGGACGGAATCAGCTGCCGGAAGGGCTGAAGAGGATCGGGTAGGTCACCGTCACGATGCCTCCGTCCGGCGGCGGGAACGACAGGCCATAGAACGCCCGCACCACGCAGGAGGTGACGCCGGCGTCCGGCAGGTCGGAGCTGCCGCTCTGGACGCTCGACACCGCGCCGTCGCGGCCGATCACGAACGCGACCGACACGCGTCCGGCGAGGTTCGGACTGTTGCGCAGCCCGTTCTCGTAGCAGAGCCGGAAGCGGCCGAAGTTCTGCCGCACGATGCGCTGGATGACCTCGGGCGGGATCCGGCCCGAGACCACCGTCGACCCGATCGTCATGCGCGGCGAGCGCACCTTGTGGCCGGGGCCGCTGAGGAAGCGCGATCCGCCGCTGCCAGGGCCGAAGCCCTGCCCGTCGCCCAGGCCGACGCCGCGACCGATGGTGCCGATGGCCCCCATCCCGACGCCCAGATAACGACCGCCGCCGCTCTCGCCGATGCCGGTCAGCCCGAGCCCGCCCGCGCCGCCCGCCTCGTCGATCGTCTCGCCCCACATGTTGCCGAGCGCGCTCTTCGGGCCGTTGCCGAGCGCGTCCACGCCGCCCCAGGGCGCCGTGAGCGCGTTCGGATCGCCGGCCAACCCGGCCTGGAGCATGCCGCTCAGGCCGAAGTTCCCCGCGTCCTCGAGCGCCCGCGCCCGCGAGATGTGCACGTCGGGGTTGTCCTTCGGCCCCGCGATCTCCCAGCGTCCGCCCACCTTCTTGCTCGTCTCGCTCCCCGCCTTCCCCGACTCGCCGATCGCGGCCGCGCCCGTGCCGCCTTCGCGCTCGTTCGGGCGGCTGGCCTCCGCGTCCTGCTTCGCCTCGGCGAGCTCCCGCTCGGCGGTTGCATCGAGCGCCCGCGCCATCAGGTACGCCTGCTCCGCGGTCACGCCGCCCTCGTCCGCCATGGCGAGCGGCGGCATGAACGCGGCCGCGGTCGCGAGCAGGCCGACGTGGAGCAGCATCGACAGCCCGGTGAAGGGCAGGCTGCGCCGGTCGAAGCCCGCCTTGCCGGCCACGCGCCGGCCCGCCCTGCCCACCGCCACCTCGAACGTGAAGCCGCCGAGATCGAGCCTCGCGCGCGCGCCGAGCGGGAGCGCGATCTGCCGCGCCCCGTCGAGCGCCGCGCACGGCCCGGCGTGCCCCGAGGCGATCGCCTGGGCGACCGTCATCCTGGCGCTGCCGATCTCGAGGGTGCCCGACGCCCCGGCCGGTATCACGGCGCTCACCTCGCCGTCGCCGCCGACGAGCACGAGCGGCGCCCTCGCCGCGCCCAGCCGCTCCGCCGGCACGAAGAAGTCGCACGCGCCCGCCGCGCCGTCCTCCGCGCCCACATGGAAGGCGCGCGGCGGCGTCAGGTGCGCCACGTGAAGCAGGTTGTCGCCCCACCGGATCATCACCTCGACCGCCAGCGCCTCGGTCTCGCACTCCTCCGCGGGCAGCGCGGGCGCGCTCTTCACCAGCGTGTAGGTATAAGACCCCTCCGGTGCGTCTTCGGGCACATCCGCGTCGCTGGCCGGACACGGGCTGAAGGGCAGGTTGCTGAGAAACGGATTCGAGGATGCCATGGTCGGAGCCATCTTGAACGTGTCCATCTGAAACCAGCCCTTTCCCTGCTCGCGCGCGAGCGCAGCCCGGCGGCGAGCGGCATGAATCCGGCGAGCCCGGAAGAGCCCGCCGTCACCGTGCTCCGCGGCGCACGCGCGGCGCGCGGCGCGCGGCGCGCGTACGCCGCGTGTGCCGCGGAGCACCGCGTCCACGCCCAGGATCGACAGCGGCCCCCGCCCCAAGTTCCGGACCGAACGCGCTATTTCCGCGGCGATACCCCGCCCCTGGGGTGTCCGCCTCGGGGCCGCCGGCCTGCGCCACCATGCCGGCAGTCCCGCGCGCGGGACGGCGCCTCGCCCCGGCGCGAAACCCGATCGCAATATGTCGGCGCTCTCTCCTTAACCGCCCCGATCCAGGGTTCAACCAAGCTTGAATCGAGGAGATGCAGAGGGTCACGGAATGGCCGCCAGCGCAGCACGAGCCCGACGCGGGCCGGGAGGACGGAACCGAGCTTCGGGCGCCGGAACGTCAGAGTCGGAGTAGCGGTGCGCCCGTCGTCGTGCGTATAGTGAGATCCATGGGTGCGGCCAGGGGCGGCGGTCATGACCCGCTTATCAACGCGACGATCGCAGGCCGATATCGGATCGTGTCGCTGATCGCGCGCGGGGGTATGGGCAGGGTCTACCGGGCAGAGCAGTCTGCGCTGGGGCGGCTCTGCGCCCTCAAGCTCCTCTGCCCCGATGAGCGCCGCGAGCAGGATCCGGAGTTCTTCCGCCGCTTCTCGCGCGAGGCCGCCACCGCGGCGAGGCTCACCCACCCGAACTCCGTCACCGTGTTCGATTACGGCAGGGACGATCAACGCGGGATCTACTTCATCGCGATGGAGTACATCGCCGGGCGCACGCTCCACCGTGTGCTCCACGACGAGGCGCCGCTCCCGGAGGCGCGCGCGAGCCGGATCGCGCGGCAGATCTGCCGCGCGCTCGCCGAGGCGCACGGCCTCGGGCTCGTGCACCGGGATCTCAAGCCGAGCAATGTGCTGCTCGTCGATCAGGGCGACGAGAAGGACTTCGTGAAGGTGCTCGACTTCGGCCTCGTCAAGGACGTCTCCGGGCTGGAGGAGGAGCTGACCCAGAAGGGCCTGTTCATCGGGTCTCCCAAGTACACCGCGCCAGAGCAGGCGATGTGCAACGAGCTCTCGCCGCGCGCAGACATCTACTCGCTGGGCGTCCTGCTCTACGAGATGCTCTGCGGCAAGGTGCCGTTCGACAAGAAGGTGCCCACGGCGACCCTGATGGCCCACGTCAGCGAGCCGCCGCCCCCGCTCGCGGCGCGCGCGCAAGGCGCGCTCGTGTCGCCGGCGATGGAGGCCATCGTCATGCGGTGTCTCGAGAAGAGCCCGGACCGGCGCTTCCAGTCGATGAAGGAGTGCCTGCTCGCGCTGAAGAGCGCGGCGGGCGAGCCGGTCGATCTGATGTCGCGGGCGTCCGCGCCCGACCGCCTGCCCGCGTCGCAGCCCGGGGCCACGCTGCCGCCGGCGCCGTCGGTCTCGGGGCCGCGCATCTCCGCCGTCTCGCCGCCGCCGCTCGATCTCGGCGTGCGGGCCATCTCGAGGCCGCCGCTCGACTCGCTCTCTCCGCCCCAGGCTCCCCCGACGTTCAGCGGCCCTGTCGTCCCTGCTCGTCACCGGTCGCTGTCCCTCTCCCTCGTGGCGATCGTCGCGGCGGCCGTCGGCGGGGCGCTCGTGCTCGCGTTCGGCGGGCGTGCGCCGGACGCCGCGAGCGCTCCCGCGGCGCTCCAGCCCGCGGTCGTGCCGATCGCCGTCCCGGCCGAGACGTCGGCCGGCAGGGAGCCCGGCCCGGCGGCGGAGTTCAGGATCGTGCGGATCGAGAGCGCGCCGCCCGGCGCCCGCGTCTCCGACCGCGGGACGGAGGTCTGCCTGGCGACGCCGTGCCGGCTCGTGCTGCAAGGCGCCGGGAGCACGGCGGAGTACCAGCTCCAGCTGACCAAATCCGGCTACAGGCCGGCCACGCTGGTCGTGCGCCCCGGCGACGAGACCGCCTCCGTGGAGCTCCAGGCGGCCTTCGCGGGCGCGCCGGCGCTCCCGTCTCCGAGGGAGCCGGGTCCCGCCGGCGCGCCCGCCCCGGATCACGCGCCGCCGGCCGAGGCGCCGCCGCCCGCGGGGCCAGTCGCCGCGGGGCCAGTCGCCGCGGAGCCGGTCGCCGCCGGACCGCCGGAGCCTCCCCCGGGCGCGCCCGCGCCGCTTCCGGCTGCGCCGGCCGCGGCGGCGCCGGCGGCGACCGCGCCCGAGATCCTGCCGTTCCAGAGCGGGATGACGCGCCCCGTGCCGATCTCGGCGCCCACGGTGACCTACACCCGGGAGGCGCGGCAGGCCCGCGTCGAGGGGACGGCCATCGCGAAGTGTGTGGTGACCACGGCCGGCCGCCTCAAGGGGTGCCGGATCATCAAGGGTCTCCCGCACTTGGACGAGGCGGTCCTCTCGGCGCTCGCGGCGAGCCGCTACCGGCCGATCACGTTCCAGGGCCGGCCCGTCAACGTCGACTACGTCTTCTCGATCAAGCTCGTGCTGCCCTGAGGCGCTCCGCAGGGTACGTCCATGAGCGCCGCGGCCCGGGAAGCGCGCCGCGGGGAGGAGACGACGACGTGAGCGGTCATGGCCGGCGCTGGGGTGTGGGGAAAATCGCGGTGGTCCTTTTCCTTTCGGCGCTCTCGGGCTGCTCGAGGGGCGACGCCTCCCGGTCGGGGTCGTCGCGGGCCGAGATCGAGCTCGCCCCGGAGGGCGCGGCGGAGGTCCCGGCCCTGGTGCAGGAGGCGCGGGAGCGCGCCCGGCGGGAGGGCCGCGAGCTCGTCGTCTACGTGGGCGCGTCGTGGTGCGAGCCGTGCACGAGGTTCCACGACGCCGTGAAGGCGGGCCGGCTCGACGCGACCTTCCCGGCGCTGCGCCTGCTCGAGTTCGACCTCGATCGCGACCGGGATCGGCTCGCCGCGGCCGGCTACGCGTCGAAGATGATCCCGCTCTTCGTCGTGCCCGGCGAGGACGGCCGCGGCACGCCGCTGCGGATCGAGGGCTCGGTGAAGGGCGCGCGGGCGGTGGACGAGATCGTGCCCCGGCTCGAGGAGATCCTGGCCCAGGCGCGGGCGGCGGCGCGCTGACCCGCGCGGCCGCGCGCCGCCCGGCCGGGGGCGCCGCCGCTCACCGACGCTCGCCGGAACCGGCGCTCGCCGGAGTGGACGAGCGACCTCCGTGGCGCCATGAAGGGCCCTCATGAGGACCGCGACCCTGCTGCTCGCAGCCGCGACCGCGTCGCTCGCCGCGGGGTGCCGCGGCGGCGCCGGCAGCGAGCCTGCTCAGCCTGTCCCGCACGTCACGCCGATCGACACACGCGCCTCCGCCGAGCCGGCGGTCGACGACGAGCCGCCCACGCCGCGGCCCCCCAAGCGGGGCGATCCCGCGGACGAGGACGCGTTCGAGGGCACCGCGGGCGACACCGACAAGCCGCGCCCCGGCGCGCAGGTGGCGGTCCTGCGCGACGTGCGCGCGGCCCGGCACGAGCGCTACGACCGGGTCGTCTTCGAGTTCGAGGGGGACGCCGTCCCTGGCTATCACATCGAGTACATCGACAAGCCGGTGCGGCAGTGCGGCTCGGGCGACGTGGTGGAGCTCGCCGGCGACGGCTGGCTCAGCGTGCGCATCACCCCCGCCGCCGCGCACACGGACGCGGGCAAGCCGACGATCCCGTTCCGCGAGCGGAAGCTCTCGCTCGGCGTGATCCAGGAGCTCGAGCGCACGTGCGACTTCGAGGCCGACGTGACCTGGGTGCTCGGGGTCTCGTCGCCGAACCGCTACCGCGTCCTCGAGCTGAGCAAGCCCGCGAGGCTCGTCGTCGACGTGAAGCACTGAGCGGCTCAGCCGCCCAGCGCCGGACCGACGTCGTCGCGGCGCTCGGGCAGCGGCGGTTCCGCCGCCCTGGGGGGCGGCAGCCGCCGCGGCGGCACCGTGACGTGCTTGGGCGGCGGCGCGGCGGGGCCGCCCCCCGCCCGGGGGATGTTGTAGACGCGCTTCGCCTGGATGGCCGTCGAACGCAGCCCGTTGGCCCGCTTGATCGCCTCCACGGTGGTGCCGTACTGCCGCGCCAGCGAGCCGAGGGTCTGCCCCTTCTTCGCCGTGTGGCGCACGTAGTACGTCGTCGGCTTGATCGCCCCGCGCTTCACGAGCAGCGGGTACGCGCGCACGGCCGACTCCTGCGCGACCGGGCTGTAGAACCGGATGTGGATGTGGTTCGCGTGCCCCCGGGCGTGGCGGATGAGCGGGCGCGGCTTCCTCGACCCGAACTGGAACACCTCGTCCAGCCAGTCCTTGTCCTCGCCGATCTTGAGCGCGTGCTCCTTGAGCAGCCGCTGCACGCTGGAGTCGATGAGGATGAGCTCCACGTCGGTCTCGGTGATGAGCGCGCGGACGAAGGCCCAGGTGCGCTCCCGATCGAGGTTGGCGGCCGTGGCGCGCTGGTACCAGCGGTGCCGCGCGTCGAGGAAGTAGCTGATGTCGACGTCGCGCCCGGCCTGGTGGCTCTTGTGCGGGGAGAGCCGGCCGCCGCTCCGGGCGCTGATGTGCCCGATGTAGAGCTTCGGGCTCCCCGGGTGCTGCCGGTGCACCTCCGCGATCGCGCGCTCGAGCGACTCGACCGTCTCGCGCGTGCCCCAGGCGTGGTTCGGGTCGACGAGCTCCCACCGGGGGTCCTCGGGCATCCGGACCCCGTTGAGCAGCGCGCCCGCGTTGGTCGGGCCGAGCGACATCGGCCCGAGCGCCGCCGGGTCCTTCGCGAGAAGCTCCTCGATCTGGGCCTCCGTCATCGACGCGAGCGGCGAGTGCACCACCGCGCCGACGCCCGGCTCCGCCGGCGGCTCGAAGTCGTCGTCGACCTCCCCGCCGTCGTCGTGCGCCTCGGCCTCCTCCGCGGCCGCGGCCTCCTCCGCGGCGGCCCCGGGGGCGGCGGCCGGCGCGCCATGGCCCGGCTCCGCCGACACCGCGGCGGCCACGCGCAGCAGGCTCTCTCGGGACCGCGCCGCCTCCGGCGCCCTCCCGGCGCAGCCCGCGATGCCGAGGGCGCAGAGGACGGAAACCAAGGTGCTGCGCCCCATCGCGGCGCCACTATAGCGACACGCCGAAGTCGCGCCAACCGCGGCTCCGCCTCGCACCGCGCCCTCCACGCGACGTGTGTTCAGCGCTGCGGCGCCCTGCGCGGCCGCGCGCGGCGGCGCTCCGGCTGGCAGCGCGGGCAGAAGACGCTGGTCCTCCCGCCGATGGTGCGCCGCTCCAGCGCAACGCGGCAACGCGGGCACGCCTCGCCCGCGCGTGCGTAGACCTGGAACGGGTTCGGCGTCGCGCTCGACTCGGACAGGTAGGCGATCTCCCCCGCGCCGAGCGCCGCGATCGTGTGCGCGATCGACGCCTCGATGCCCGCCGCGATCGCGGCCACCTCCGCGCGCGAGAGGGAGCAGCCCGGCCGCGATGGGTGCACGCCCGCTCGGAAGAGCGCCTCGGTCACCTGGATGTTGCCGAGGCCGGCGATCACCGCCTGGTCCATGAGGATCACCTTCACGGGGCGCGCGCTCGCCCGCGCGCGTTGCGTCAAGGCGGGGACGTCGATGCCGTCGCGCAGCGGATCGGGGCCGAGCGCGGCGATCTCGGGGATGTCGCGCGGCAGGACCCCGCGCAGCACCGCGAGGCGCCCGAGGAGCCGCGGATCGCTGTAGTGGAGGACGCTGCCCGAGGCGAGCCGCAGGCGCGCGCGGCTGTGCCCCGGCGCGGGCTCTCCCGGCGCGCGGCGCACCCACTTGCCGGACATGCCGAGGTGGCTGAGCAGCACCACGCCGGCGTCGAGCTCCAGCACGAGGTACTTGCCGAAGCGCGCGAGGCGCTCGAGCGTGCGGCCCGGGAGCTCGCGCGCGAAGACGTCGGGGCTCGATCCGCGGAACACGCGCGTCCGGTCGCCCTCGGCGGACGTGATCGCGTCGCCCGTGAGGAAGCGGCGCAGGGACGCGGCGGCGTGCTCGACCTCCGGGAGCTCCGGCACCGCCGAGGACTATCACGACCCGCCGCGCACGAGGGCGTTGCCGCCGGCGCGCCTACGGCTACATGCTCCCCTCGTGCAACGGTCCCAGCGGAGCGGCGGCCCCGAGCGGGCACCCTCGGGAGGCGTCGGGGCCCCGGGCGCAGCCGCGCTGGCGCCGAACGGCGCGCCGCAGCCGCACGACCGCGGCGAGCGGCCTGCGCCGCCTGGCGAGCGGCCTGCGCCGTCCGGCGAGCGGCACGCCGCGGCCGGCGCGGGCCAGCAGAAGCTCTTCTCGGCGAGGGAGGTGGCCGGCGACGGATCCGTGACCGTGGAGGGAGAGGTCGTCCGGGTCACCTACGAGAACGAGGCGAGCGGCTTCCGGGTGCTGCGGGTGGAGGTCGCGGCCGGCGCCGCGCCCGAGGTCTGGGTCGGGGTGTTCCCGCAGGTCGGCCCTGGCACCCGCGTGCGCGCGACGGGGCGCTACGGGCGCGATCCGAAGCACGGCGAGCAGCTCAAGGTCGAGACGCTGCTGCCGATCGCCCCCTCCACGCTCGAGGGGCTCGAGCGTTACCTCGGGTCCGGCATGGTGCAGGGGATCGGCCCCGCGTACGCGAAGCGGATCGTGGAGGCGTTCGGCGCCGAGACGCTGGACATCCTCGACCGCTCGCCGGAGCGGCTCGCCGAGGTCCCGGGGCTCGGCCACCGGCGGGCGCAGGCGGTCGCGAAGGCGTGGGCGTCGCAGCGGGCGATCGGCGCCATCATGATCTTCCTCCAGGCGCACGGCGCGTCCCCGGCGCTGGCGAGCCGCATCTACAAGCGGTTCGGCCCCAACGCGATCGACATCGTCTCCCGCTCGCCTTACCGGCTCGCGCTCGACGTGTGGGGCATCGGGTTCAAGACGGCCGACCGGATCGCGCGCTCGATCGGCGTCCGGGCCGACTCGCCGGAGCGGGCGCAGGCGGGCGTGCTGCAGACGCTCGTCGATCTGTCCACGCGCGGGCACACGCTCGCGGAGCGGCCGGAGCTCGCCGAGCTCGCCGCGACGATGCTCGAGCGCGACGCCGCCGAGGTCGACAGCGCCATCGACGCGCTCGCGGCGAGCGGCCACGTGCGGCTCGAGCAGCTGTCGACCGGCGGGGTCGCCGTCTACCCGAAGGACCTCTACGAGGCCGAGGTGCGGCTCGCGCGCCGGATGCGCGCGCTGCTCGGGGGCGGCGAGGACGCGGGCGCGGGCGACGCGCGCCTCGCGGAGGGCGTCGGCGCGGCGATCGAGGCGTTCGAGGCGAAGACGAAGGTCTCGCTGGCGCCCGCGCAGCGGGCCGCCGTGGAGCAGGCGGCGCGGAACAAGGTGTTGGTCATCACCGGCGGCCCGGGCGTGGGCAAGACGACCATCGTCCGCGCCATCCTCGCGCTCTTCGACCGCGCGCGGCTGCCCGTGCGGCTCGCGGCGCCGACCGGCCGCGCCGCCAAGCGGATGAGCGAGGCGACGGGGCGCGAGGCCGTCACCCTCCACCGGCTGCTCGAGTTCGACCCGAAGCAGCGCAAGTTCGGGCGCCAGCGGGGCCGGCCGATCGAGGCGAGCGCGATCGTGGTCGACGAGGCGTCGATGCTCGACCTCGCGCTCGCCGACGCGCTCCTCCAGGCCACGGCCGACGCGGCGCGGCTCGTCCTGGTGGGCGACGTGGATCAGCTCCCGTCGGTCGGCCCGGGCGCGGTGCTGCGGGACGTGATCGCCTCGGGCGAGGTGCCCACGGTGCGCCTCACGCAGATCTTCCGGCAGGCCGAGGGCAGCCTCATCGTCCGGAACGCGCACCGCATCCACGACGGCGAGCCGCCGGAGGGCGCGCGCGGGCCCGGCGGCGAGTTTTACGTGATCGAGCGGACCGAGGCCGAGGCGGCCGCGGATCTGATCCTCCACCTCGTCACCGAGCGCGTCGCCAAGGGGTTCGGGCTGGATCCGCGGCGCGACGTCCAGGTGCTGACGCCGATGCACAAGGGCGAGGCGGGGGCGATCGCGCTGAACGCGCGCCTCCAGGCGGCGCTGAACCCCGAGGGCCCGAGCGTGACGCGCGGCGCGCGCACGCTGCGGCTCGGCGACAAGGTGATGCAGCTCCGCAACGACTACGATCGCGAGGTCTACAACGGCGACGTCGGCTTCGTCATCGACGTGAACGCCGAGGAGCGGAAGCTCATGGTGCGCTTCGACGATCGCGAGGTCGGCTACGAGGAAGCGGAGCTCGACGAGCTGACGCTCGCGTACGCGACGAGCATCCACAAGAGCCAGGGCAGCGAGTATCCGGCCGTGATCGTGCCGATCCTCACCCAGCATTTCGTCATGCTCTCGCGGAACCTCATCTACACGGCGGTCACGCGCGGCAAGCGGCTCGTGGTGCTCGTCGCGGATCCGCGGGCGGTGTCGCTGGCGCTGGCGGAGACCCGCAGGGAGGAGCGCCGCACCCACCTCGCGGAGCGGTTGCGCGCCGCGGCGGGCGCCAGAGCGACGCCCGCCGTCGGGCCGCTGCGCGAGCCCACGCCGGCACTCGCCGCCGGGCCGCGACTCGACTAGGACGGCGCCGGAGAGGGCGAGCGACATGGGCGTCCGTGACGGCAAGAGCGACGAGGACGACGAGCACAAGGGCAACGGCGGCGATCCCACGAGCGAGGGCGCGCCAAGCGCCGCGGCCGCGGGGACGGCCGCGCGGGGAACGGCTACGCGGGCAGGAGAAGCGGCGCGGCTCTCGTGGAGCGCGTCCGGCGCCGGCGCAGCCGGGCTGACCAGGGCGCGCGCGCTGAGAGCTCCCCCGTTGCCCGGGTGGACGCCCCCTGCTAGCGTTCGCGCCCCCTCTACTCGAACGACGGCCCCCATTCAGGCGCGCAGGGTACCGGGGCGAGGCTGGGCGATTCCTGCCCCTCGGCGCGCGTGGGGGCGAGATCTCGGAGCATCGACGATGACGACCAACGGACAGCAGCAGGCGGCTGGGCTCAATATCAGCGGAGGGGCGGCGATCGTCGCGCCCGTGAGCGCGTTTCCGAACGGGGTTCCGGGGAACGCGCTCATCGTCATCCCGATGAACAAGCCGACGGACGAGCTGAAGGGCCTGCTCGAGAAGGGCCCCACGGCGGTGACCGTCGATCAGATGTGGCAGCTGCTCGGCTTCAATGGGCCTGCCGTGCAGGTGCAGGACGACCAGGGGCGCCCGATCGCGATCGGCCTGGAGGACCTGCTCGCCGGCCTCGAGAAGCACTGGACCGAGCAGCCTGACGACCTGAACCGCGGGCGCATCTACGCGCAGGAGCTCCTCAAGCACAACCGGCTGCAGCGCGCGGAGCAGGTGCTCTCGAAGGTGGTGGCGAAGGGCGGCACGGGCGACGACTGGCTCGCGCTCGGCATCGCGCAGCTCTCGCAGGACAAACACGACAAGGCCGAGGGGACGCTGAAGGGGGCGCAGAACCTCCTCAAGGACAACCCCTACCCCTCGCTGCACCTCGCGAAGCTCTACCAGGCGCGCAAGGACGACGCGAAGGAGCGCGAGTTCATCGAGAAGGCGATCGCGATCGACGCGGGGTGTATCGACGCGTGGGCCTACCTCTTCCAGTACCTGAAGCAGCGCGGCGACGAGGCGAGCGCGGTCGCCGAGATCGAGAAGTTCTCGGCCGACAAGAAGACGGCGGCGCCGTACATCGCGATCCAGGGCTTCTACGCGGCCAACGAGGAGACGCGCGACAAGGCCGTCGAGTACGCGAAGAAGGCCGTCGACCACAACCCGGACGACCCGCTGGCGCTGCTCTGCCTGTCGGCGCTGTACGGGCAGAAGAACGACCTCGAGGCGGTGGTCCGCCTGCTCCAGCCGCACGAGGCGAAGATGAGCCGCGACGTGCGCCTGGCCAACAACTACTTCGAGGCGCTCTTCCAGTCGCGCCAGCTCGAGAAGGTGACGAAGCTCTTGAACGCGCTCGCTGGCTCTCCGAACAAGGAGGTCAAGCAGTTCGCCATCGAGCGTTCGCGCGCCGTCGCGCAGTACCTGCAGCAGCAGCAGCAGCAGCTCGCCGCCGCGGCCCAGCCCGCGCAGCGCAAGGCCTGATCGAGACGCGCACCGGGAGCGCTCTCCGCAGCGCTCCCGCATGCCCGCCGGCGCCATCGCCGGCGATCGTACGTTCCCCCTCCCTACGTTCCCCTCCCTAGCTGGTCCGTGAAACGCGCCCGGCGCTGAGCGAGCAGCCGCGCTGCCCCGCACGACGCGTCCAGGCGCTCAGCAACCCGAGCACGTTCAGCGCGCGCGTTCGGCGACAGCGGCGCGTTCGGCGACCGGAGGCGCTCAGCGGCCGAAGGCGCGGTAGATCGCCTCGGCGATCCCGCCGCCCCGCAGGCCGTCGGCCTCGAGGCGGTCTGTCGCGGCCTGCTTCACGTTCTCGGGCGCCTGGCCCATGACGAAGGAGCGACCTGCGACCTCGAACATCGGCACGTCGTTGAGCCAGTCGCCCACGACGACCACGTCGGACGGCGTGCAGCCGTAGTGCTCCGCGAGCCACGTGATCGCCGTCCCCTTCGTCGACCCCGCGGCGCGGACCATCATCGCGAAGACGTTCGTGCGGCCGTCGTTCATGAAGGGAAACGACACGACCGAGGCGGCCTGGCCGAGCTCGGACCGGATCTCCTCGACCGCGGCCGCGATCTGCGGCTCGGTCCCGACCGCCACCAGCGCGAGCAGGCCGTGATCGTGCTCCCAGTACGGGTGCGACGAGACGCGCTCGACCTCGGCGATGGCGTGCGACCAGCCCCGGACGTAGTGGACATGCGGCGTGCCGGACGCGTCGTGGACGATGCTGTCCTGCGCGAAGAGGAAACACGCCGTCGCGTGCCGCTCGGTGATCGAGCGCAGGAGGGCAGCCTCGTTGCCGGAGATCGTGCGCGAGTAGAGGTGCGCGTCCCCATCGGTGTGCACGATGTGGCTGCCGTCGACGCACGCGATGGGACCGATCACACCGACCCGCCGCGCGACGTCGCGCGTCCCCGAGTACAGGCGGCCGGTCGCGATGGAGACCGGAACGCCGGCGGCCTGCAGCCGAGCGATGGCGAGGAGGTCTTCGTCGTGGATCGAGCCATCTCGACGGACCAGGGTCCCGTCGACGTCGATGGCGAAGAGCTTGTACGTGGTCACCGCGCTTGGATAGGTCGGGAGCGCGACTTGGTCCAGCGGGTGGCCCTGATCGAGGGCTCACCCGCGTGAACAGGGCTCAGGAAGCCGGGTAGACCGACACCTGCTTCTTGGTGTTGCTCTTCCACTCGTACTTCACGACGCCGTCGATGAGGGCGAAGAGCGTGAAGTCGCGGCCGGTGCCGACGTTGTGGCCGGCGTGGAGCGAGGAGCCGACCTGGCGGACCAGGATGTTGCCTGCGCGCACGGGCGCCCCGGCGTAGACCTTCACCCCGCGCCGCTGCGCGTTCGAGTCGCGGCCGTTCCTGGAGGAGCCGCCGCCTTTTTTGTGAGCCATCTCTACTTCTCCTGCTAGGCGGTGATGCCGGTGATCTTGAGCTCGGTGTACGGCTGGCGGTGGCCGTTCTTGCGACGGTAGTTCTTCCGGCGCTTGAACTTGAAGACCACGATCTTCTTGCCGCGGTCCTGCCCGGTGATCTCGGCGGCGACGGAGGCGCCGCTCACGAGGGGCCTGCCAATCTTGGGGGAGTCTCCGCCGACGAGGAGGACCTCGCTGAAGGTGACCTTGTCACCCGCGTTGCCGGTGAGCTTCTCGACCCGGAGCTTCTGACCTTCGGCGACCCGATACTGCTTGCCGCCCGTCCTGATGACCGCGTACATGGTGCGTCTTCCTCAACTGGGGACCGCGATTCCCTCGAGATCTCTCACCGCACGCCGCGCAACGGCTCTCGATCCGAGTGCCCGGTGAGCGAGGGAGCGGCAGTATACGGACCTCGCGCTCCTTGGCAAGTGGTTCGCTGCCCCCGGGGCCCAGGATCTTCGCCCGCGGGCCGAGCCGCCGGAGGCCTCCCCTGCCCGCTCGCCGGGCTCAGGTCGACGGGCTCAGCCAGAGCGCGTTCCCACGTCCCGGGCCCGACCCACGTGCCGGGCCCAGGCGCCGGAGCAGCCGGAAGCGGCGCTGAGAACCGGCCGATCCGCCGCGCGTCACGCCTTGGTGAAGACGAACTTCTCCTCGGACACGTCGACCTGCATCGTCTGCCCGGCCTTGTAACCGCCGGCCAGGATCGTCTCGGCGAGCGGGTTCTGGAGCTCGCGCAGGATGGCCCGCTTCAGCGGGCGCGCGCCGAGGCTCGGCTCGTAGCCGAGCTCGACGAGCCGCGCCTTCGCGGCGTCCGTGAGCGTGAGGCGGATCTCCTTGTCCGTGAGCAGCCGCTCGAGGCGCCGGAGCTGGATGTCGACGATGCCCCGGAGATCCTCCTTGCTGAGCGCCTTGAACACGACGACGTCGTCGACGCGGTTCAGGAACTCGGGGCGGAAGAACCCGCGCAGCTCTTCCAGCAGCACGTCGCGGATCGCCTCGCGGCCGTCCTCCGTGGCCCAGAGCTTGGCGTCGGTCTCGAGCACGCGCTTCGACCCGATGTTCGACGTCATGATCACGACCGTGTTCGAGAAGTCGGCCGTGCGCCCGCGGCCGTCGGTCAGCCGGCCGTCGTCGAGGATCTGGAGCAGCAGGTTGAACACGTCCGCGTGGGCCTTCTCGACCTCGTCGAACAGGAGCACGCTGTACGGCCTGCGCCGCGCCGCCTCCGTGAGGAAGCCGCCCTGCTCGCTGTCGGCGTACCCGGGCGGCGCGCCGATCAGGCGCTGGGCCATGTGGCGCTCCATGAACTCGCTCATGTCCATGCGGGTGAGCGCCTGCTCGTCGTCGAACAGGAACTCCGCGAGCGCCTTCGCGAGCTCCGTCTTGCCGACGCCGCTCGGGCCGAGGAACAGGAACGAGCCGATCGGCTTGCCCGGATCGCGCAGGCCGACGCGCCCGCGGCGCACCGCCTTCGCGATCGCGCGCACCGCCTCATCCTGCCCGACCACGCGCTGCGCGAGCCGCTCCTCCATCTTGAGGAGCTTCTCGGCCTCGCCCTCGAGCATCTTGGCCACCGGGATGCCGGTCCACTCGTTGAGCGTGGCGGCCACGTCCGACTCGCTGACCACGTTCGAGGTGGGCGCGACCCCCTCGCGCTGCGCGGCCTCCTCGGCCGCCTGGAGACGCCGCTTGATCTCGGGGATCGTCACGTGCTCGAGCTCGCCGATCTTGGCGAACGCCTTGTCCCGCTGGGCGGCCTTCAGGGCGTCCGTCGCGGCGACGAGCTCCCGCCGGATCGCCTGGCACGCGGCGATGACGCCCCGGCGCGACGCGTTGCGGGTGCGCATCGCCTGCGCCTTCGGATCGATCTCCGCGAGCTCCGCCTCCAGGCGCGCGCGGGTCTGGACGCTCAGCTTGTCGTCGTCGTCCGCGAGCGCGGCGATCTGGGCGCGGAGCGCCTCGACGCGCCGGGTCAGCGTGTCGAGCTCCGCCGGCACCCCGTCGACCTCCACCCGCTTGCGCGCCGACGTCTCGTCGAGCAGGTCCACGGCCGTGTCGGGGAGCGCGCGATCCGAGATGTACCGCTTGGCCAGCGCGACCGCCGAGGCGATCGCGCTCTCGCCCACCCGCACGCGGTGGTGGGCCTCGTACTTCGTCGCGATCCCGCGCAGGATCTCGGTCGCCTGATCGATGCTCGGCGCGTCGAGCGTGATGGTCGAGAAGCGGCGGATGATCCCGGGGTCGCGATCGTTGATCTTCCGCACGCCCTCCGGCGTCGTGGTGGCGATGATCCGGATCTCCCCGCGCGACAGGAGCGGCTTCAGGAGCTCTCCCACCCCCGACCCCTGCACCCCCTGGCCGAAGAGCGCGTCGAGGTCTTCCACGACAAGGATGCTCTCGGCGTCCTGCGCGCCGCGCAGGCGATCGACGAGCACCTTGAGGCGCTGCTCGATCTCGCCGCGGAGCTTGGCCCCGGCGACGAGCGCTCCGGTGTCGAGCTCGTAGAGGTGGGCACCCGCCAGGTTCGAGGGCACGTCGCCGTGGGCGATCCGGTCGGCGAGGCCCCGGATGAGCGCGGTCTTGCCCACCCCTGGCTCGCCGACGATGAGCGGGTGGTTCTTGAACCGCCGCTCGAGGATCTGCAGCAGGCGCCGCGCCTCGAGGTCGCGCCCGATGACGGGGTCGAACCGCCCCTCCCGGGCGTCGGCGACGAGATCCCGCGTGTAGGGCGCGGGCTGGCCGGGCTCCGACGCCCCGGCCGGCGCGGGCGACGGCTCCCGCGAGGCCGCCTCCAGCGCCCCGAGGTGCGGCCGGAACGCGCCGGGGCCGATCCCGAACGAGGACAGGATCTCCCCCGCGGGCCCCCGGATCTCCTGGGCGAGGGCGTGGAGCAGGTGCTCGATGCCCACGTTCGCCGACTTGTCCCGCGTGGCCTCCCGCTCGGCGCGCCCCAGCAAATCGAGCAGGCGCGGGCTCACGTACGCCACCCCGCTGCCCGCCTTCGGCAGCTTCTTCAGCGCGTTCTCCGCGAGCTGGAGCACCTCGTTCGGCTCGGCGCCCGCCCGACGAAACACCTCGGACACGCCCCGGTCTCGCTCGAGCAACCTCATCAGCAGGTGCAGCGGCGCGACCTCGGCGTGCTGGCGCTCGTCCGCGATCTGCTGAGCGCCGGCGACGACCTGCTTCGCGTCGCTGGTGTAGCGATCGAGGTGAATCGTCCCCTCTTTTTCAGGCATGCGCGCAGCCTACCTCACGCGGCGCGGTGCGCACTTGCATCTTCGGCCATCCCGAGAAAGGAAAGAGGACGAGAACCTCATGCAAGCAGCCGAAGTCACCATCTACGTCACCGAGTACTGCGGGTATTGCGCCATGGCGAAGCGCCTCCTGACCCAGAAGCAGGTGCGCTTCACCGAGATCAACGTGGAGGGGCGGGACGACCTCCGCACCTGGATGGTCAAGGCGTCCGGGCAGCGCACCGTCCCTCAGATCTTCATCAACGGCGACAGCATCGGCGGGTTCAGCGAGCTGTCGGCCCTCGACAAGAAGGGCCAGCTCGACGCGCGCCTGAACGAGCCGCCGCGCGCGGACGCGCCGACCCTGCCCCGCTGAGGGGGGCAGGCGGTCGATGTGTGATGGGAGAAATGTCAGGCACGCCCTGAACGTTCCGCCCACGAAGGTGCCCCCTGCGGCGGCCAGGTGATAAGCTGCCGCGCGGGGACGGGGCGTAGCTTTCTTTGATACGGTTCGTCCAAAGGGCCTCCTGGGCTTCGTCCGCCTCCCCGAGCCGCAACCGCCATGCCTAGCAGCCCCGACACCACTGCCGCAGCGCTTCAGCCGGTCGAGGGGCCACTCGTCGGAAAGCGGGTGCAGAAGTACGAGATCGTGCGGGCGATCGGCCGCGGCGGGATGGGGATGGTGTACGAGGCGGTCAACACCACCATCGGCAAGCGCGTCGCGATGAAGTTCGTCGACGCCGAGCTGGCCCGGAACAAGGACGCGGTGGCCCGGTTCCACCGCGAGGCGCAGGCGGCGAGCGCGGTCGAGAGCGCCCACATCGTCGAGATCTTCGACTCCGGCTTCGCCGACGACGTCCCGTTCCTCGTGATGGAGCTGCTCCGCGGCGAGGACCTGGGCCACCGCATCCGGCGCTGCGGCCGGCTCGATCTCGGCGAGGCGCTCCACGTGACCGCGCAGCTCCTCCGCGGCCTCCACCGCGCCCACGAGGCGGGCATCGTCCACCGCGACCTCAAGCCGGACAACATCTTCCTGGTCGACCGCGACGACGACCCTAACTTCGCGAAGATCCTCGACTTTGGCATCTCCAAGGTGCGCCGCGAGAGCGGCGTGCAGCCGCACACTTTGACGCGGCAGGGCACGGTGCTCGGGACGCCTTTTTACATGTCGCCGGAGCAGGCGCAGGCGCTGCCGGACGTGGACGGCAGGACCGATCTCTGGGCGGTCGGCGCGATCCTCTACGAGTGCCTCACCGGGCACCCGCCGCACAGCGGCAACTCGTACGAGCAGGTGATCGTGAACATCTGCATGAAGGACGTGCCGGACGTGCGGATGAGCAACCCGGCCGTCCCGGAGCCGATCGCGCGTGTCATCGCGAAGGCGCTCGCGCGGGATCGGGACGCGAGGTTCGCGTCGGCGCGGGAGTTCCTGGACGCGCTGGTCGCGTCGGCCGGAGGGCTGCTCACGTCGCGGCGGAGCTCGAGCGACGAGCTCGGGGCGCTCACGGCGAACGCGCCTGGCGCGAACGGGCAGACGCCGGTGCAGCGGACCCCGGGCACCTCGGACATCGCGCTGGATCCCACGCTCGAGGCGCACGGCAGCGGCTCGAAGGTGGGCTGGTCGAGCAACGGCCGCGTCGGCGCGCGGGGGCCACGGCGGCGCGCGCTGGTCGCGGTCGCGCTGGTCGCGCTCGCCGGCGGGTTCGCGGGCGCAGCCCTCTACGCGCTTCGCCCGGCGCCGGCGGTCGAGGCGGCGGCCGCCGCGCCCGCGCTCCCCGCCCAGGTCGCGGTGGAGCTCCTGACGAACGCGGCCGGCGCTCGCTTCAGCGTCGACGGGGTAGACCTCGCCGACCGCACGCTGCGCGGCCGCACCGGCGAGACGAAGCGGGTGAGGATCGAGGCCGCCGGCTACACGCCGGTCGACAAGGAAGTGACGCTCCAGGCCGGCAAGGAGCAGATCGAGGTTCAGCTCACGCCGCTGCCGGTGGTGACGCCGGCGCCCCCTGCGGTCGAGGCGGCGGCGGCGCCGCCCGCTGCGTCGGCGCCCGCGCTGGGGCCGTCGGCGCCCGCGGCGCCCCCCACCGCCGCGCCGAGCGCCCGGAAAGCGAAGGCGCTCCCGTTCGCAGCGCGCCCGAGGAGCGCCGGCGCGAAGCCCGCCGCGCCGACCCAGGCCCCCCCCGTGGTCGCGACGGAAAAGCCGGTGGGCGTCGCGGCTGGGCTCCAGCTCAAGGTCGACTGAGGCGGCGTTGGCCAGATCGCACGGACGACTCCGGATCGCGCTCTGCGCGGCGATGCTCGGCGTGGCCGCGCACCTCTCGCCCGCGCACGCGCAGGTCGAGCCGTACCGGCAGCACATGGAGAACGGCATCAAGCTGTTCCAGGACCGGAACTACCGGGCGGCGATCGTCGAGTTCGAGGCGGCCTACAAGGAGAAGCCCAAGGCCAGCCCGCTCTTCAACATCGCGCTCGCCGAGAAGGCCCTCTTCAACTACCCGAAGGCCATCGCGGCGCTCGAGCGCGCGCTCGCGCACCACCGCGACACGATGGACGAGGCGGACGAGAAGACGGCGCGCAGCGCGATCGAGGAGATGCGCGCGCTGCTCGCCCACGTCACGGTCGAGCTCAGCCCGCCGACGGCGGCGCTGCTCATCGACGGTGAGGAGCAGCCGCCCTCGTCCTCGGCGACGCGGGTGGTGGAGCTCGGGCCCGGGGTGCACCGCATCGGCGCGCGCGCCGACGGCTACAAGAGCGCGGACCAGAACGTGACCGTGGCGAGCGGCGACCGCGACAAGAAGGTGAAGCTCGCGCTGACCCCGGACAGGGTCGCCGTCTCCCCGCCGGCGTCGCAGACGGTCACGCCGCCGCCTCCGCCGCCGCCGCCTCCGAAGCTGGCGCCGATCCCGGTGTCGCGGCAGGGCTACTACGTGATCGGCGCGGCCTCGCTGCTCTGGCCGCTCAGCCACCCCAAGGCGTTCCCGAAGCCGGCGGTGAACAGCGGCGGCGCTGGCTCGATCCGGGTGGGTTACCGGGTGAACACCCCCGCGGCGTTCGACGCGATGCTCCAGTACGCGAACATCGCGACCGGGTCGGCCGATCGGGCCTACCCGAACGCCAGCTACACGCTCGGCTCGACGCGCCTCGGGCTGAACGTCCGCCTGATGACCCCCGGGCAGACCTGGCGTTTCGTGGGCTCGATCGGCGGCGGCCTCACCTACGACGCGGTGCGCTTCGACAGCATCAAGGGGCCCGACGGGTCCGACGTCTGCGATGGCGAGGGCATGTGCGAGCGCGCCTCGGGGATCAACGCGTTCGTCTTCTCCGAGGTGGGGGTCGAGCTCGACCTCGGCGGCGTGCTCCTCGGGTTCTCGCTGGACAGCTACTTCCAGTCGTCGCGCGGCATCAGCTACACGGACAAGGTGTACGGCGACATCACGCTCTACTCGTCCGTGCTGCTTCAGCTCGGAGGCAGCCTGCACGCCGGGTACGCGTTCTGGTGACCGAGCCGCGCCCCTGCAGTCCGGTCCGGGACGCTCGCCCCCTTCCCTCCTTGTTCTGCGGCTCGACGGAGGTATTCTCGCACCCCCTCACGGGGAGCCGGGATTCGACTCCGCCGTGTCGTTCAACATAGGCCGGGGCTCGGGTTCGCCGTCCCCTCTCAACATGGGTCGGGGATCGGCTCCGCCGTCCCCTCTCAACATGGGTCGGGGATCGGCTCCGCCGTCCCCTCAAGGGGTGACCATGTCGCAGGATGCCATCACGTCGTTGCTGAAGGAGACGCGCCGGTTCGAGCCGTCGGCCGAATTCTCGCGTCGTGCGCGCGTCGGATCGCGGGAAGCCTACGAGGCGCTCTACCGCGAGAGCCTCGAGAATCCGGACGAGTTCTGGCGCCGCGAGGCGCGCGACCTCGTGTTCCGCACGCCGTGGACCAAGACCAGCGACTGGTCCCTGCCGCACGCGAAGTGGTTCCTCGGCGCGACGCTCAACGTCACCGAGAGCTGCCTCGATCGCCACCTGACCACGGCCACGAAGAACAAGGCCGCGATCATCTGGGAGGGCGAGCACGGCGCCACGCGCACGCTGACGTACGCCCAGCTCCACCGCGAGACGGTGCTGCTCGCGAACGCGCTGAGGCGCCTCGGCGTCGAGAAGGGGGACCGGGTCGCGATCTACATGGGCATGGTGCCCGAGGTGGTCGTCGCGATGCTCGCGTGCGCGCGGCTCGGCGCCGTGCACACCGTGGTCTTCGGCGGCTTCGCCGCGGACGCGCTGCGCGACCGCATCCACGACAGCCAGGCCAAGGTCGTCATCACCCAGGACGGCGCGTACCGGCGCGGGCAGGTCGTGCAGCTGAAGGCCACGGTCGACAAGGCCCTCGCGCAGCCGGAGGCGAGGAGCGCGGCGCACGTGATCGTGTACCAGCACCTCGGCAGCGAGCGCTGCGAGGTGCAGATGACGCAGGGCCGCGACGTGTTCTGGCACGAGCTGCTCGCCGGGGCCTCGCCGTCGTGCGAGCCGACCGCCGTCGACGCCGAGCACCCGCTGTTCATCCTCTACACGAGCGGCTCGACCGGCAAACCCAAGGGGGTGCTCCACACGACCGCCGGCTACCTGGTCGGCGCGCACGTCACGACGAAGTACGTCTTCGATCTGCGCGACGACGACGTCTACTGGTGCACCGCAGACGTCGGCTGGGTGACCGGGCACAGCTACATCGTGTACGGGCCGCTCTCCAACGGCGCGACGTGCCTCATGTACGAAGGCGCGCCGAACTTCCCGGACTGGGGCCGCTTCTGGAGGCTGATCGAGAAGCACGGCGTCACGATCCTCTACACCGCCCCCACGGCGATCCGCGCCTTCATGCGCCAGGGCGACGAGTGGCCCGCGAAGAGCGACCTCACGAGCCTCAGGCTGCTCGGCTCGGTCGGCGAGCCGATCAACCCCGAGGCGTGGATCTGGTACCACCGCACCATCGGCGGCGGCCGCTGCCCGATCGTGGACACCTGGTGGCAGACCGAGACGGGCGCGATCATGATGACCACGCTGCCCGGCGCGTCGCCCTCGAAGCCCGGTTCGACGGGGCTGCCGATGTTCGGCGTCGTGCCCGACGTCGTGACGAAGGACGGCAAGACGGTCGCCCCGGGAGAGGGCGGGCTGCTCGTGCTCAAGCAGCCGTGGCCCTCGATGCTGCGCACGGTGTGGGGCGACGACGAGCGCTTCCGCAAGCAGTACTTCAGCGACGTCGAGGGCTGTTACTTCACCGGCGACGGCGCGCGCCGCGACGAGGACGGCTACTTCTGGGTCGTCGGCCGGATCGACGACGTGCTGAACGTGGCGGGCCACCGCATCGGGACCGCCGAGATCGAGAGCGCGCTCGTCTCTCACCCCGCCGTCGCCGAGGCGGCCGCGGTCGGCCGCCCGGACGAGCTCAAGGGCCAGGCGCTCGTGGTGTTCGTCTCGATCCGGCCCGGGTTCACGCCCGGACCGGAGCTCCAGGCGAAGCTCGGCGAGCACGTCGCCAAGGAGATCGGCAAGTTCGCGCGCCCCGACGCCATCCGCTTCACGGACGCCCTGCCGAAGACCCGCAGCGGCAAGATCATGCGCCGGCTGCTGAAGGACGTGGCCGCCGGCCGCGAGCTGACCGGCGACACCTCGACGCTGGAGGACCTCGGCGTCGTGGCGAAGCTCCGCCAGCAAGAAGAGGAGTAGCCCGCCCGCGGCGGCGCCAGCCGCAGGGGCGCGCTGCCGCCCCTGCGACCGGCGCCGTGGCCCCGCATGGCCGAGGCGCCCGTCGCCCGCGCCCGCGAGGCAGACTCTGCGGAAGAGCTCGATCCGGCGCTTCGGTCGTCGTCCGGGGGATGGGCCGAGGCGGCGGAGGCCGGAGGGCTTATGGCCGGGTCGCCTCGTTCGCGCCGGAGAATTTGATCCCCCGCATCTGCGCGGGGGATAATCTCGGGCGAGGCGCTTTTGGAGATCGAAGCTGGAACCGTCGTTGCGCACCGCTATCGCATCATCCGCCAGCTCGGACGCGGCGGAATGGGTGAGGTGTACGCGGCGGAGAACATCCGCACGGGCCGCCAGGTGGCCATCAAGCTCCTGCGCGCCGACTCGAAGGCCAAGTCGTCGGCCGCCGAGCGGTTCCGGCGCGAGGCGCGCGCCGCGGGCTCCATCAACAGCGACCACGTAACCCAGGTCCTCGACGTCGAGGAGGACCCCGAGCACGGCATCGTGCTCGTGTTCGAGCTGCTCGAAGGCGAGTCGCTGATCGACCGCCTGAAGCGGACGGGGCCGATCGCGTTCGACGAGCTGCACCCGATCATCGAGCAGGTCTGGATGGGCCTCGCCGACGCGCACCGCGCCGGGATCATCCACCGCGATCTGAAGCCGTCGAACGTGTTCCTCGAGGCGCGCCCCGACGGGTCCACGCGGGTCAAGATCCTCGACTTCGGCATCTCCAAGCTGCCGAAGGAGATGGGCGGGGAGACCCTGACCGAGATGGGCCAGAGCCTCGGCACGTTCTCGTTCATGCCGCCCGAGCAGATCGGGAAGGCGAAGACCGTCGACCACCGCGCGGACATCTACGCCTGCACCACGATGATCTACCAGTCGATGAGCGGCCAGCTGCCCTACCAGGCGCGCAACCTCCTCATCATGGTCGAGATGAAGCAGAAGACCGACGCGCGGACGCTCGCCGAGGTGATGGACGGGCCGGTCGATCCGCGGCTCGAGGCCTTCCTCGCGAAGGGGCTGGCGCGCGAGCCCGGGGATCGCTTCCAGAGCGCGGTCGAGGGGCTGAGCGCGTGGCGGGAGCTGCGGCCGCGGGGCGCCTCGAGCCAGCCGTCCAGCGCCATGTCGTCGCAGCCGCACCCGTCGTCGATCCCCGGCAGCATGCCCCCGGTGACGCCGCCGGGCGCGTCGCGCAGGCCCATGCCCTCCATGAAGGGTGCGTTCCCGCCGGTGGACCCCATCCTGATCCGCACGGCGACCGACCCGGCGGCGCTCGTCGAGACCGTGGTGCGCGCGCCGAGCGAGGCGGACCTGGGGTCCGCCTTTGCGGCCAGGGAGCCGCCGCCGCTCCACGCCGAGGGCCAGCATCACGCGGTCGGCGGCTACCCGGCGGAGCCGCCGAGGCAGTGGACGGGCCCCAACGGGACCATGGTGCTGAACAACGCTGGCGCCGAGCTCTCGCTGCCGCTCGCCCCGCCCGCGAGGGCGCCGGACGAGCTCCCGAACTTCGCCGACGACAGCTCCGCCGGGTCATCCACCCAGGATCCGACGCTCGTCTACAGGCCGGCGCGGCCGAGCATGGGCACGATACCGAGCATCGGCACGGCCAACGTCGGGGCGACGGTCTCGGAAGAGCCGGCGCCGCTCGAGCCGCAGCCGCCCGCGCAGCCGCCCGCGCGGACGTTTCGAACGCTGGTCTACGTGCTGGCGGCGATCCTGTTCGCCGTCGTGGGCTTCCTCCTCATGGGGCTCGCGCTCCAGTACCTGGAGCAGCGGACGCTTCCACCGCGCTGAAGAGCGGCGCGCCGGCCCGGTCCGCGCCCCGCCGCGCCGGTGGCGGCCGGCGAGGCTCACGGCGGCGCGCTCGCCTCCGCGGCGCGGCCCTGGGCCGGCGCGCCTCCGGCGGGGAGCGTGATCCGGAACCGCGTGCCCCCTGCCTCGCGCGCCTCGCACGCGATCGTGCCGCCGTGCGCCTCGATGATGTCCCGCGTCACCGCGAGGCCGAGCCCCGTGCCGCGCTGCTTCGTGGTGAAGAAGGGGTCGAAGATCGACGCCCGCAGCTCCTCCGGCACGCCGGCCCCGGTGTCGTCGACCGTGAGGGTCGCGGCGCCGCTCGAGAAGCTCACGCTCACCACGATCTCGCCGCCCTTGGGCATCGCCTCGCGCGCGTTGCGGATCAGGTTCAGGAGCGCCTGCCGGATCTGCGACTCGTCGAGGAGGATCTCGGGGCCCTCCTCGTCCACCTCGACCCGGACCGCGACGCCGGCACGATCGAGCTCGGGACGCACGAACGAAAGGAGCTCCTGCACCAGATCGTCCACCCGCTCCGGCTCCAGCCGCGGGCGGGGCCGGCGCGCCACGCTGAGGTACTGCTCGGCGATGCGCGACAGGCGGTCCACCTCGGCCCGGATCGCGGTGACGAGCTGCGCCGACTCCTTCATCACGGGCCTGAGCTCCTCGTCCGGGGTGCCCTCGGCGGTGGCGCGGGCCACCTCCTCCTCGAGCAGCTCGAGGTTCAGCCCGATCGACGACAGCGGGTTCCTGATCTCGTGCGTGACGTGCGCCGCCATCTTCCCGATCGCCGCGAGCCGCTCGGCGTTCACGAGCTCGGCGCGCGCGCGGCGGATGGCGGCGACCATGCCCTCGAACGTGGTCGCGAGCTCGCCGATCTCGTCGTTCGTGGCAAGCACCTGCTTCGGGGTGAGATCCCCGCGCGCGACCGCGTTGGCGCGCTCGGTCACGGCGGTGAGCGGGGCGAGCACGCGCCGCGCGTAGAGCGACATCACGACGCCGACGAGCAGCGTCAGCACGCCCAGCCCCACGAGCAGCTGCATGGAGCGCTCCTCCCGCCGCCGCGCCTCGGCGGTGAGGCTCTCCATCTGCTCCTCGACGCGGGTCTTGATCGCCCGCAGCCGCTGCGCGCCCTCGGCCTCGCGCTTGACCAGCTCGTCGCGCGTCCGCTCCGCGAGCTCGCGGTTGCCGACGGCGAGCGCCTGGAAGAGCTGGGAGAACCGCTCGGGGCTGGCGCCCACGAGCCGCTCGATGGCCGTCACCTCGGCCGCGACCTCCTCGCCGAAGCGGCGCACGCCGGACGACGCGGCCGCCTGCCCGGCGGCGCTCGCGTCCCCGCTCGCGGCCCGCTCGTCGGCCACGGCGAGCGCCCGGGCGGCGTCCTTGACGAGCGAGAAGGTGAGCGGCCGGGTCCGCCGGGCGGTCTCGATCCACTCGCGCACGTCGCCGGGGTTCTTCGCGGCGGTGATGTGGTTGAGCTGCGCGTTGAAGACGTTCTGCTCGGCCAGGACCTCGCCGATGCGCAGGAGCAGCGGCACGTACCCGGCGCGCAGCAGCTGGGCGTCGCGCGAGGCGGCCCGCAGCGCCTGCACGCTCCAGCCGACGGTCAGCGCGAAGGCGGCGAGCACCACGAGGTAGCTCGCGAGGAGCCTGCCGGCGACGGTGCGCCGCTTGTGCGGCGCGCGCCCCGCCGGGCCGGCGGCGCCGCCCTGCGCGTCGTCCACGGCGGCCAGCGCCGTCTGGGGGCGCGCGCTCATCGCGGCGCGACGGCCCGGGCGACGAGGCTCGCGAGATCTTCCGCCGGCTCCCCCCGGGTCCTGAACCGCCGGAGGCTCTGCGCGCAGTGGGTCACGAGCAGCCCGCCGCCGAGCGCTCGGTGCTCCGCGATCCTGCCGTCGGCGATGGCGGCGGACGACGCGGGGCGCGTGGCGGGCACGAGGCCGCCGCCGCCGCTGCAGTCGGCGTGCTCGCGGCGGTGGATGAACTCCTCGGGCGGCCGCCCCGTGATGCGGGCGAGGATCTCCCGCGGCGCGTCGTAGCGATCGAGCCCGCGGCCGAGCTGGCAGGGATCGTGGTACCGCACGCGCCGCTCCGACGACGACCGCTGCAGCCGATCCAGCGAGGCCCGCGCGAGATCGACGAACAGCTCCGGCGCCCTGGCGCTCACGCCCGCGCGCGCGTACTCGACGCGCACGGCGCGCGCGCAGCCGGGGTCGACCGCGACGAAGCGCTCCCCCTGCGCGACCTCCTCGGCGAGCCGCCGCGCCGCGGCCAGGAAGCCCGCCCGGTCGCCCGCGTAGAGGAGCGGCAACCCGCAGCAGGCGCGCACCGGGCGGACGGGGGCGCCGGTGAGCGCCTCGGTCGCCTCGAGCGCGTCGCGAGCGACGTCCGGCGCGTGGCGGACGTACCCGCAGCCGAGCAGCACCTGGACCGCGGCCGGCCCTGCCTGGACCGCGGCCGGCCCGGCCGCCGCGCGCGCGAGCGCGTCGAGCTCCCCGCCGCGCGCGTCCTCGCGGGCCTCGAACCGCGCGGCGGCGCGCCGTGCGCCCTCCGGCGCGAGCCCGCGGGCGAAGAACTCCGCGCGCGCGTCGGTCAGCACCGTGGCCACCTCGTTCTTGTGGTCGCAGCGCTCGCGGCACGCGTAGCACCCGGAGCAGGCCCAGGCCGGATCCGCGTGGCCCGCGTCGAGCGGCACGTCGCCGCGCCCGGCGAAGTACGCCATCGACATCTTCCCCCAGGGCGTGACCGTCTCGTTCGCCTCGACGTTGGACACGGGGCACGCGGCGCGGGAGAGCTTGGGGCAGTAGACGCACTTCTCGAGCGACGTCCGGTGCGGCTCGAGGAGCTTCAGGCGGAGCTGGGGCACCGTCCGAGTCTCTTCGTCGAACGCGCCTCGCGCAAGCGCCGGGGCCGCTAGGCGCCCGATCCGCTGCTCGAGCGTCTGCCTCGCTCGCTCGCCGGGGGGGCCGAGCTCGCCGGCCGGCGGCGGGCGCCGCCCTCCTGGGCGGCCGACGCGGCGCTCGCGCCCGGCCGGCTCGCCGCGTCGCCGCCCGTCGCGGCGGGCCGGGCCTCGGGCTCGTCGAGGGGCGGCGCCGGCCGCGTGGACGCGCTCTCCTGCGGCAGGCGGATCGTGAACTTCGCGCCCTTGTCGGACGACTCGACCACGATCGTGCCGGCGTGCTCGTCGACGATCTTCTTCACGATCGCGAGGCCAAGCCCGGTGCCGCCGCGCTTGCCCGACGTGACGAACGACTGGAACAGCCGGCCCTGGACCTCCTTCGGGATCCCCTTGCCGGTGTCGGCGACGCTGATCGCCAGCGCGCTCCCGTCGCGGTAGGCGCGGATGGTCACGGTCCCCCCGCCCGGCCGCATCGCCTCGACGGCGTTGCGGACCAGGTTGTGCAGGAGCCGCGTCATCTTCGCCTCGTCGAAGCGCGCCGTCCCCCGGTCCTCGAGCTCGAGCGCGAGCGTCACGCCGGTCCCGGCGAGCTCGTGCTCGAGCTGCTTCTCCATGTCGCCGAAGAACTTGGTCAGGTAGACCTTGCGCACGAGGATGCTCCGCTCGCCGCGCGCGAACTCCAGCACCTCGCGCTGCATCGCGCTGATCACGTCGAACTGCTTGAGCACGAGGCGCGCGTGCTCCTCCCGCGTCGCCGCGTCCTCGGCGGCGGCCATGAGCTGGACGTAGCCGCTGATCACGGTGAGCGGCGTGCGCATGTCGTGCATCACGCCCGAGAGCAGGCGCCCGATCGTGGTGAGGCGCTCGCTCTGCTCCCGCTCGAGGCGCGACCGGAACAGCCGCAGCGCCGTCGACGCGTTGGCCGACACGAGCCGCAGGAGCGCGCGGTCGTCCTTCGAAAAACCTTGTGGTTTCCTGGAGTTGTAGAGCGCCATGGCGCCGATCGGCACCGCGTCCTCGCCCTCGAGCGGCACGGCGATCGCCGTCGTGAGCTCCACGCCGAGCATCTGGGCGAGCCGGGGCGACACCGGCCTGTCCCACTCCCCGCCGGCGCCGTCCGCGCTGTCGTTGAGCGAGAAGACCACCGCCTCGTTGTGCGCCATGGCGCGCCCGATCACCCCCTCGCCGCGGCTCATGGCGATGCGCGTGGCCTCCAGCTTCGGAGGGCCCGCGTCCACGACGCCCTCCGGCTCCTCGCTCGACGCGGACCTGCGGGACATCGGGCTGCCCTCCTCGAGCCCGGCGAGGTCGAACAAGTAGAGGACCAGCCCGCCCTCGATCTCGTCGACGAGCATCCCCCCCGCGCGCGCCTCGCACGCCCTGCCGGCCTCCGTGATGACCGCGCGCGCGAGGTCCTCCATCGTGGTCGCGCGGCCCATCGCGCTCTCGAGCTCGAAGAGGAGCTTCAGGTCGCTCACGCGGTGCTCGAGCTGCTCCTTCGTCTCGACGAGCTGCGTGTTCTTCTGGATGACCGAGAGGAACAGCCGCGAGTTGTCGATCGAGACGGCGGCCTGCGTCGCCAGGGCGCTGAGGAGCTCCTCGTCGTGGACCGAGAACTCCCTCTCCTCGTGCTTGTTCAGCACCTGGATGACGCCGATGGTGCGGCCGACGTGGTTCTTCATCGGCGCGGCGAGGATCGAGCGGGTGCGGTACCCGGTCACCTCGTCCCACTCCCGCTGGAACCGGCGGTCCCGGTAGGCGTCCTTCACGCGGATGGTGCGCCCGATCTTGGCGACGTGCCCGGCGATCCCGGCGCCGACGGGCAGCTCGATGGCGCGCGCCTCGTCGCCGATGACGATGCGCGAGAAGAGCCGCTGGCGCTGCTCGTCGAGGAGGTACAGGGTGGCCCTGTCCGCGTCGAGCAGCTCGGTGATCTTGTTCAGGATGAGCGCGAGCAGCTGATCGAGATCCAGGGTGCTGCCGAGCGCGAGCCCGACGTCCCGGAGCGCCTGCACGGTCTTGTCAGCCTGGGCGAGCCGCGCCTCCAGCTCTTCGATGCGAGCCTGCAGCGCCCTCGTGCGTTGCTCCGCCTTCGCGGTCACCAGGGGACGCTAACACGACTTCGCCCGCGGAAGCGCGCGCGCGGCCGCTGCTCGACGCCTCGATCCGGAGGGAGCGCTCCCTGGGCGTACCGGGAGCGCCCCTAGGACGAGCGACTACTGGTTCATGCTCTCGAGGAATTCCTGGTTGGTCTCGGTGCGGCTGACCTTGTCCAGGAGGAATTCCATCGAGTCGATGACGTTGAGGGGGTGCAGGAGCTGGCGGAGCAGCCACACGCGCTGGAGGATCCACTCCGGGAGGAGCAGCTCTTCCTTGCGGGTCGCGCTCTTGTTGATGTCGAGGCAGGGGAAGATCCGCTTCTCCATCAGCTTGCGATCGAGGTGGATCTCGCTGTTACCGGTCCCCTTGAACTCCTCGAAGATGACCTCGTCCATGCGGGAGCCCGTGTCGACGAGCGCCGTCGCGACGATGGTCAGCGAGCCGCCCTCCTCGACGTTGCGCGCGGCGCCGAAGAACCGCTTCGGCTTGTGCAGCGCGTTCGAGTCCACGCCGCCGGAGAGGATCTTGCCGCTCGGGGGGACGACCGTGTTGTAGGCGCGGGCCAGGCGGGTGATCGAGTCGAGCAGGATCACGACGTCGTGCTTGTGCTCGACGAGGCGCTTGGCCTTCTCGATCACCATCTCGGCGACCTGCACGTGCCGCGTGGGCGGCTCGTCGAAGGTCGAGCTGATCACCTCGCCCTTCACGGTCCGCTGCATGTCGGTCACCTCTTCCGGGCGCTCGTCGATGAGCAGCACGATCAGCGTCGTGTCCGGGTGGTTCGCGGAGATCGCGTTGGCGATCTGCTGGAGCAGGACCGTCTTGCCCGCGCGGGGGGGCGAGACGATGAGGCAGCGCTGCCCTTTGCCGATCGGGCAGAGCATGTCGATGATGCGCGTCGAGAAGCTCTTCGTCCCGTTCTCGATGTTGAACTTCTGCTGCGGGTAGAGCGGCGTCAGGTTGTCGAACAGGATCTTGTCGCGGGCGACCTCGGGGGGCTCGCCGTTGATCTTGTCGACCTTGAGCAGCGCGAAGTACGCCTCGCGCTCCTTGGGCGGCCGGATGGAGCCGCTGACGCTGTCGCCGGTGCGGAGGTTGAAGCGCCGGATCTGCGAGGGCGAGACGTAGATGTCGTCCGGACCCGGCAGGTAGTTGTAGTCCGGGGCGCGCAGGAAGCCGAAGCCGTCCGGCAGGCATTCGAGGACGCCCTCGCCGTAGACGGGCTGGTCCTGGGCCGCGTGGGCCTGCAGGAGCGCGAAGATGACCTCCTGCTTGCGCAGCCCGGCAGCGCCCTCGATGTTGAGCCCCTTCGCCATCTGAACGAGCTCGGCCATCGGTTTCTGCTTCAGTTCCCTGAGGTGCATGAGTCGGAAAGCTCCAGGATACGACGGGCGCGCCCTGTCAAGGGCGCGGTGGCCGTCGGTCGATGGTTTCTGGTTGGGGGGGTCTAGCGGGTCGGGCCCGAGGCGGGGCCGACCATGTCGTCGATGTCGGCGGGTCGCCAGGGGGAAGAGGGCTCGCCTCGCGGCCGGCGCCCCTCGAGTTCATGTCGTTCGATCGGCGGGCTGCTCTTGCCGATGGGCGGCGACTCTATCAAGCGCGTTTGCTCTGTCAATGCGCGGGGAGACATGTCGCCCGGGCCGCGGCCGTGCGGAACGGCGGGGGCGAACCCCCCGGCGCCCCCGGGCGTTCCCCGAAGTTGCCTCCCTCGGGATGCGCGGCTAAGTCAAGCTGGTTCCATGGGGCTCAAACAGGTTCAGCTGTTCGTCCGCGGTCGCGTCCAGGGCGTCTTCTTTCGTGCCTCCACGCAGCGCGAGGCCAAGCGGCTCGGCCTCACCGGGTGGGTGAAGAACCGCACCGATGGCAGCGTCGAGGTCCTTGCCGAGGGGGAGGAGGACGAGCTCAAGGAGCTCATCGCCTGGGCGAACCGCGGCCCGAGCGCGGCGCGCGTCGAGCGCGTCGACGTCCGGTGGCGCGGCTTCTCCGGCGACTTCTTCGACTTCCGCATCACGGATTGAGGGACTTGGGACGCAGCCCGTTGGAACCGAGGGGCGCTGGCGCGCTGCGTTCGCGGCGAGGCACAGCGGCCAGCGCGTCGCTCGTATGGCTGAGCCTGCTGGCGGCGACGTCGCTCGCGCCGTCTCCGGTGCACGCCGCGGGAGAGCGCGCCGCGAGCGCCACGGTGAACGCGAGCGCCACGGCGAGCGCGAGCGCCGCGGGCGCTGCGACCGGCGCGGCAGCCGCCGGCGCTGCGGCGTCCGCTGCGCTCCCGCCGCTCCCGCGGCTCGCTCCGATCACCCGTCCAGAGCCTGACATCACCGCGATCCGCGAGCTCGATCGCGTGCTCGACCAGATCACCTCCCAGGACACCCGCGCGCGCGAGAGCGCCCGCGCAGCGCTCGACGAGCCGATCCCCGGCATCGTCGACGCGGTGCGGCTTCGCGTGCAGGACATCCGTGGCTCGCTCGATCGGGACGCGGCGCCGCGCGTGCTCGCCGAGGCGCGCCGCGAGGCGCGGAAGGCGCAGAAGGCGGACAAGGGCGACGACGAACGCGACGGCAAGAAGAAGGCGGCGGACGCGAAGGCCGACAGGGGGGCGAAGAAAGACGCCAAGGCCGATGGCGCCAAGAAGGACGCCAAGGCCGGCGACGCGAAGAAAGACGCCAAGGCCGATGGCGCCAAGAAGGACGCCAAGGCCGGCGACGCGAAGAAAGACGCCAAGGCCGGCGACGCGAGGAAAGACGCCAAGGCCGACGAGAAGGACGAGTCCGAGGGCGACTGGCTGGACTTCATGCTGGCGATGCCGCGGCCGCGCGACAGCGCGTGGCGCGACGTCGTGAAGCTGCTCGCCATGGAGCGGATGCTCGTCGCCGCGGGTACCACGCCGGCCGTGCGCGAGCTCATCGCGCTGCACGCCTACTTCGGCGAGCTGCTCCGCATCGACCTGCAGCGGCAGATCGCCAAGCTGCGCGACAAGGCCGTCCCGGCGTTGATCGAGGCGCGGCAGCACGACGCGAAGATCGTCCAGCGATGGGCGAGCAAGCAGCTCGACCTCCTCGGCCGGGCGATCCCCGGCGAGGCGATCGCGTCGAACGACACGCAGATCCTGGCCGACGTCCTCCGCGCTTACGGCCGCGTCCGCGATGTCGACGCCATGCGCGTGATCCTGAGCTTCTGCAACAGCGACCGCTCGCGGCTGCGAGACGCTGCCCGCGAGGCCATCTCGGCGATCGGGGAGCCCGGCATCTGGCAGCTCCGAGACGCCTACCTGAACCTGACCGGCGAGAAGCCGCCGCGCGACTGGACGTGGGACCGCGTCGCGCGCGAGCTCTTCGCGACGTACGACCGCGCGCGCCTCGCGGAGGTCTACAAGCTGATGGACGAGGGTGTCGCCGCGGCGAGCGCGGACAAGCTCGCCGAGGCGACCGACGCGTTCGACAAGGTGCTCGCGCGCGCGCCGCTCTTCGACAGGCGCAAAGAGATGGTCGGCGTCTACGTCGAGCGAGCGAGGTCGCTCGGCGCGGACCGGCGCGACGACGCGCTCGCGATGATGCGCAAGGCGTTGCGCCTCGACCCCACCGGCGAGCAGGCGAAGCAAATCGAGGCCGAGATCGCGTACCTCGAGGGCGTGCTCCTCATCGAGCGCGGCGCGCCGGACAAGTTCGTGCTCGAGCGCGCGCTGGAGCTCGACCCGACCCACGCCGGCGCGAGGGAGGCGCTGGCGTCGCTGGCGGACAAGGTCGCCGAGCGGAAGAGCCAGACCAACCGCCACGTCGCTGCAGGAGCGGTGGGCCTCGCGGCGCTGCTGGCGATGGTCTTCATCGCCCGCCGCCGGAGCGACCCTGCGTCCTCTGCAAGGCAGGCCAGCACCGCCCCCGCCAATCCACCGGCGTCTCCCGGACCGCTGCTGCCGGCGTCTCCCGGACCGCTGCCGGTCGCTGCGCCGGCGCCTCCCCTGCCAAGCGACGGCTCCGCCCCCGCAGCGCCGCACGCGGCGGCCGCGCCCACGCCGGCGCTCGACGTGCCGACCCGCCACGCCGCCACGGCCGAGCCGCCCGCGAACGCCGCGCCGGCAGAGCCGTCAACGAGCGCCGCGCCGGCAGAGCCGTCAACGAACGCCGCGCCGGCAGAGCCGCCGACAAACGCCGCACCGGCAGAGCCGCCGGTGCCTTCTGTGCCCGCGCCCGCGCCCGAACCTCCGAGGCAGGACGGCGCCTCCTGAGGGCGCGACGCACAAGGTGCGCGCACAAAAGCAAACACGCCGGGGGAGCACAGTGCTCTCCCGGCGTGTCTTCACACAGGCTGGCGCTACGGAGCGCCCGCCTGCGTCAGCTCAGCCAGCCGTGGTCGCCGGGGTGGCCGGCTCCGCCGCGGCGACCGGCTCTGCGGCCTGTGCGGGCTCGTCCGCCAGCGGAGGCGCGTCGATGAACTCGATGAGGCTCATCGGCGCGCTGTCGCCCCGACGCGGTCCGAGCTTGATGATCCGCGTGTAACCACCCGGCCGTCCCTCGAAGCGCTTGGAGAGGTCGATCATCACCTTGGCGATGATGTCGACCTTCTTGCCGTCGGTCGCGACCCCCCAGCGAGGGATGTAGCTGCCCACGAGCCGCTCGGCGTGGAGCCGGCGCGCGCGGTCGCTGGGGCTCAGCTCCCCGTGCTGGGTGTACGCGACCTTGCCGAGCCGCGTCGCCTTCGTGATGAGCCGCTCGGCGACGCGACGCAGCTCCTTCGCCTTGGCGTCGGTCGTCTCGATCCGCTCGTGGGTGATCAGGTTCGCCGTCAGGTTGCGAAGCATCGCCCTGCGGCTGGAGGTATCCCGACCAAACTGCCTGCCCGCTTTCTTGTGACGCATGACGTTCCCTCAGTACCGACTCACGCCTGCGCCTGCTGCGCCTTCCAGCGCTCGAGGAGCTGCGGCCAGTTGTCGATCTTCATCCCGAGCGAGAGCCCCATGTTCGCGAGGATCTCTTTGATTTCCTTCAGCGACTTGCGACCGAAGTTCTTGGTCTTGAGCATGTCCTGCTCCGTCCGCTGCACGAGCTCGCCGATGAGCGTGATGTTCGCGTTCTGCAGGCAGTTCGCGGAGCGGACGCTGAGCTCGAGCTCCTCGACGGAACGGAAGAGGTTCTCGTTGAGCGGCTCGTCGTCGCTCATCACCGCCTGGTAGCTCGTCTCCTCGCTCTCCTCGAAGTTGACCCAGATGGAGAGCTGCTCCTTCAAGATCTTCGCGGCGAAGGCGACGGCATCCGCCGGCGAGACGGAGCCGTTGGTCCAGACCTCGAGCGTGAGCTTGTCGTAGTCGGTCACCTGCCCGACGCGGGCGTTCTGCACGGTGTAGTTCACCTTGCGGATGGGCGAGAACAGCGCGTCGATGGGGATCGTCCCGATCGGCATCGTCGGCGTCTTGTTCCGCTCGGCGGGCACGTAGCCGCGGCCCACGTTGACCGTGAGCTCCATCGCGAGCGGCCCCTTCTTGTCGAGCACCGCGATGAGGTGGTCGGGGTTGAGCACCGACAGCCCGTCGACCAGCTGGATGTCGCGCGCGTACACGGGCCCGGGCCCCTCTTTGTCGATCCGCACCGAGTACGTCTTCGGCGTGGCCGCCTTGAAGACGACCTCCTTCACGTTGAGGATGATGTCGCTCACGTCCTCGACGACATCGGGCACGGTCGTGAACTCGTGGAGCGCGCCCTCGATGCGGATGGCCGTCGCGGCCGCCCCCTGGAGGGAGGAGAGCAGCACCCGGCGCAGCGAGTTGCCGATGGTGATGCCGAAGCCGCGCTCAAGCGGCTCGCACGTGAACTTGGCGTAGAACTGGGTCCCGCTCTCCGCGTCGACCGAGATGCCCTTGGGGCGGATGAGATCGCGCCAGTTCCGGGCGATCATCGTCAGGTTCGGGTTGCTCATCGTCATGACGATCTCCTTCCTTCATGAGGTTTGCGCGGAGGTCTCACGCCGCGGCCGCACTCGACCGGTCCGGCGCCGCCTCCTGCCCGCATCCTTGGCTCCCAACGCCTGCGCCGAGCGCAGGCCAGCGACGCAGAGGGGGAGCCCGCAACGAGCGAGCGCACCCCGAGAGGTGCGCCCGCGCGCCGCGGTCCTCCGCGCCGCCCTCGCGCTCAGCGCGAGTAGTACTCGACGACGAGCTGCTCGCGGATCTCCGGCTCGTTCAGATCCTCGCGGATCGGAGCGCCCTTGACCGCGCCAGTGAACGCCTGGCGATCCACGTCGATCCAGCTCGCGACCGGGCGCTTGTCTGCGCCCCCGACCGACGCGAGGACGCTCTTGAACTTGCGCGCCCCCTCGGTCAGCTCGACCCTGTCGCCGGTCCGAACCACGTAGCTCGGGATGTCCAGCCGCTTGCCGTTCACGTGGACGTGACCGTGCCGGACGAGCTGGCGCGCCTCGGCGCGGGACGAGCCGAAGCCCATCCGGTGCACCACGTTGTCGAGGCGCCGCTCGAGCAGCGCGAGCATCTCCTCGCCCGTCCGGCCCTTGCGCCGGTTGGCTTCCTGGAAGTACCCGCTGAACTGCCGCTCAAGCACGCCGTAGATGCGGCGCACCTTCTGCTTCTCGCGCAGGCGCACCGCGTACTCGCTCAGCTTGATGCGACCCTGGCCGTGCTGGCCGGGCGGATACGGGCGCCGCGTGTACGCGCACTTCTCGGTGTAGCAGCGCTCCCCCTTGAGGTAGAGCTTCATCCCCTCGCGGCGGCAGAGCTTGCAGACCGGACCAATGTAGCGAGCCATCGTGAATTACCTCAAACCCTGCGCCGCTTCGGCGGCCGGCAACCATTGTGGGGGATCGGCGTGACGTCGCGGATCAGCGTCACCTTGAAGCCAGCGGTCTGGAGCGCGCGCAGCGCGCTCTCGCGCCCGGCGCCTGGCCCCTTCACGAACACGGCGACCGAGCGCATCCCGTGCTCCTGAGCGCGCCGCGCCGCCTCTTCCGCGGCCAGCTGCGCGGCGAACGGCGTGGACTTGCGCGACCCCTTGAAGCCGCGGGCGCCAGCCGACGACCACGCGATCGCGTTGCCGTTGATGTCCGTGATCGTCACGACCGTGTTGTTGAAGGTCGACTGAATGTGCGCGATGCCCGCGGCGACATTCTTCTTGACCTTCTTCTTCTGCTTGGCCTTGGTGTTGGTGGCAGCCGTCTTCGCTTGCGCCATGGCGTCCTAATCCCCGCTCGTCACTTCGTCGCGGCTGGACGCCGCTGCAACATGCCCTTGCGCGGTCCCTTCCGGGTGCGCGCGTTCGTATGCGTCCTCTGCCCGTTCGCCGGGAGGCCGCGCCGGTGCCGGAGCCCCCGGTAGCAGCCGAGGTCCATGAGCCGCTTGATGTTGAGCTGCACCTCGCGCCGCAGGTCACCTTCGACCTTGTACTCGGTGTCCAGGAGGTCGCGGATCGCCTTCACCTCAGCGTCGCTGAGCTCCTCGACCCGCTTGTTCTCCGGGATGTTGGCCCGCTCGCAGATTTGCAAGGCGAGCGTGCGCCCGATGCCGTACAGGTACGGCAGGGCATAGGCGATATGCTTCCGACGCGGGAGATCGACACCAGCGATACGAGCCATGGTTACTCCAAACCAAACGGGGGCGGGCTTCCGCCGAAAGAGCTAGTTCCCCTGGCGCTGCTTGTGGCGGGGGTTCTCGCAGATGATCCGAACGACACCACGCCGCCGCACCACCTTGCACTTGTCGCAGATCTTCTTGACGCTCGGGCGCACCTTCACGGGGAGCCTCCAGATTCCTCTAAAGATGTTACTTGTGCCGGTACGTGATCCGGCCTCGGCTCGGGTCGTACGGCGAGACCTCGACGGTCACGCGATCGCCCGGCAGGATCTTGATGTAGTACTGCCGCATCCGGCCGCTGATGGTAGCGAGGACGCCCAGGCCGTTGTCCGCCTTGACGCGGAACATCGCATTCGGCAGGGCTTCCTGAACCACGCCGTCGAACTCGAGCTTGTCGCCCTTCGGTTCTTTCGGCGGTCTGGTCTGTTTCGTTCGCCTCATTCTCCACCCGAGCTCGGTCGGCCGAGGACCGACAGCACCCTCTGCGTGACTTCTTCCGGCTTCCCGACGCCGTCGACACGAAGGAGAAGCTTCTTCTCCTCGTAGAACGGCAGCAGGGCGGCCGTCATGGCCTCGTACGCGTCGAGACGCATGCCGACAGCTTCGGGCCGGTCGTCGGCCCGATGCTCAAGCTCCGCACCGGGGGGCGGGGGATTATAGACAAGGTGATAGATCTGTCCACTGCCTTTGTCGGTCCGGCGGTGGATCAGCCGCTCCTCGAGGAGCGAGCGCGGGACATCCAGCTGGATCACCGCGTCGATGCGCTTTCCGCCCTGGCTGGCAAGCAGCTGGTCGAGCGCCTCTGCCTGGGGCACGGTCCTTGGAAATCCGTCCAGAAGGAACCCGCGGCTGCAGTCGGGCTCGACCGTGCGACGGGCGATGAGCCCGATAACGGCCTCATCCGGCAGCAGCCCGCCGGAGTCCATGATGTCCAGGTACCGCTTCTCGAGCGTGCCGGCCCGCTTGGCGGCGCGCAGCATGTCACCGGTCGAGATCTGCGGGATGCCGTAGCGGTCGCACAGCAGCTTCGCCTGCGTACCCTTCCCGGCGCCAGGAGGACCCACGAGAACCAAGATCATCATGCCCTCCTCACGCCTCCGGAAGCCGGCGTCCCCGGATGCGGCTGGCGCCGGGGCCGGTCAGCCCCTCGTAGCTCCGCGTGATCAGGTGCGCCTCCAGCTGGTTCACGGTGTCGAGCGCGACGCCGACGACGATCATGAGCGACGTCCCTCCGAAGCCGAACGGAACCCGCAGCAGGTTGCCGACGATCGAGGGGACCACACACACCGCGGCGACGTAGAGCGCGCCGCCGAACGTGATCCGCTGGATCACCCGGTGGATGTAGTCCGCCGTCTGCTTGCCTGGGCGAATCCCGGGGATGTTTGCCTGCTGCTTCTTCAGGTTCTCCGCGACGTCCACCGGCTGGAACGTGACGTTCGTGTAGAAGAAGCAGAAGAAGACGATGAGCAGCGCGTAGCCGGTGTTGAAGACCCAGTCGCCGCGGTTGATGATCGCCTGGAGCTTGTCGGCGCCGGGCACCTCCATGTTCGCCAGCGTCGCCGGGAACATCAGGAGCGACGACGCGAAGATGGGCGGGATGGTCCCGGCGGTGTTCACCTTGAGCGGCAGGTGCGCGGTCTGGCCGCCGTAGACCCGGCGGCCGACCTGACGCCGAGAGTACACGATCGGGATCTGACGCCTGCCGTTCTCGAAGAACGCGATGACCCCGATGATGAGCACGATGAACGCGGCGATCGCGGCCATGTTGAGCGGCTGCAGATCGCCAGCGTTCGTCGAGAAGTAGTTCCCGACCTGCTGCGGGATGCCCGTGATGATGCTCGCGAAGATCAGGAGCGAGACGCCGTTCGAGACGCCGCGCTCGGTGATCTGCTCGCCGACCCACATCAGGAACGCGGTCCCGGTCGTCAGCGTGATGACCGTCATCAGCTGGAAGCCGATGCCGGGCGTGTTCACGATGCCGGCCCCCGTCTCACTGCTCGACAGGCCTTCCAGCATCTTCGCGATCGAGAAGGCCTGGAACAGGGACAGCGCGACCGTCCCGTACCGCGTGTACTGGTCGAGCCGGCGGCGCCCCTGCTCGCCTTCCTTCCGCAGCTCGTCGATGGGCTTATAGACCATGCCCATCAGCTGCATGATGATCGACGCCGAGATGTACGGCATGATCCCGAGCGCGAAGATCGACAGGTTCTCGAGCGCGCCGCCCGAGAACATGTTCAGGAAGCTCAGGAGCCCGCCCGACTGCTTCGCGACGTACTGTCGCATCGCGTTCCGGTCGACGCCGGGCGTCGTCACGAAGACTCCGACCCGGTAGACGGCGAGCATCACCAGCGTGAAGATCACGCGCCGCCGGAGCTCGGGGATCTTGTGGAAGTTGGTGATTCCCGCGAGGCTGGCCATGAGCGATCCTGGACTTTGGCTTGGGGGGGTGCGCCTGCGCGCTGGCTAGGACGACGAGGAGCCGGTCGAGCTGTCCTGAGCAGCGGGCGCCGTGAGCACGACCGCCTTGCCGCCCGCCTTCTCGATCTTCTCGATCGCTCCCTTGGAGAAGCGATGCGCGGTCACCGTGAGCTTCTTCGTGAGCTCGCCGCTGCCGAGGACCTTCAGGACGTCGAAGCGCCCCTGCACGAGGCGGCTCTCCCGGAGCGAGGTCACGTCGACCTGAGCGCCGTCGTCGAACGCCTCGAGGTCGCCGACGTTGACGTTGACCACAACGTCCGCGAGCGGGTTGCGGAAGCCGCGCTTCGGGAGGCGCCGCTGGATCGGCGTCTGTCCACCCTGGAAGTGCTTCTTGTTGATGTTGCCGCCCGCCCGCGCCTTCTGCCCTTTTTGTCCGCGTCCAGCGGTCTTGCCGACGCCGGACCCCACGCCGCGGCCAACGCGGAGTCTCTTCGTGACGGCGCCTTCGGGGGCCTGAAGCTTAGAGAGGATGTCCATGTTTCACACTTCCGTACGCGGCAACTCCGCTGGAATGACAGTCTTGCGTCTCAGGACTTGGCCGAGGCGGCCTCGTCGGCGACCTCCTCCACCTCGACGAGGTGGAGGACCTTCTTCACCATGCCACGGAACGAGGGCGTGTTCGCGACGACCACCTCGGAGCCCGGGCCGCGGAGGCCGAGCCCCTTGATGATCTTGCGCGTGTGCTCGACCGTGCCGATGGTGCTGGCCTTCTGGCGAACGCGGAGCTTCACTGCGAGCCTCCTTCACCGCCGCCCTGCGCGGCGCCGGGCGCCGGCGGAGCCACGCTCGCGCGCCGGCGGCCCGCGGTGATCGTGCCGCCGCGGCGCTGGTAGTCGAGCGAGTCGAGCTGCATCGACCGCTTGCCCGCGACGCTCTCCGGGCTCTTGAGGCCGCGGAGCGCCGCGACGGTCGCGTGCACGACGTTGTGCGGGTTGCTCGTGCCGAGCGACTTCGACAGCACGTCGTGGATCCCCGCCGACTCGACGACGGCGCGCACCGCGCCGCCGGCGATGACGCCCGTCCCGGGGCTGGCCGGCTTCAGCAGGACCTTGCCCGCCCCGACGTGGCCGAACGACTCGTGCGGGATGGTCACCCCGTCGAGCGGGATGCGGAACAGGTTCTTGCGAGCCTGATCGTTCCCCTTGCGGATCGCCTCCGGCACCTCGTTGGCCTTGCCCAGGCCCACGCCCACGTGCCCGGCTTCGTCGCCCACCACGACCAGCGCCGAGAAGCTGAAACGCCGGCCGCCCTTGACGACCTTGGCGACGCGGTTGATGTGGATGACTCGCTCTTTCAGCTTCTCTTCGTCGACATGATCGAACGCCATAACCGTCCTCTATCACGTTCTCCGCCGCGGCAGTTGACCGCGCCCGCCGCCCTCCCCTCGAGGGCCGCGGCTGTGGGAGTCAGAAATCGAGACCTGCCTCGCGCGCGGCCTGGGCCAGGGCGCTCACGCGCCCGTGATACAGGTAGCCGTTGCGATCGAAGACCACCTTGTCGATCTGCTTCGACTTGCAGATCTTCGCGATGAGCACCCCGACCTTCTTCGCCGCTTCGACCTTGTTGTCCTCGTCGAGCGAGCCCTTGAGGTCCTTCGACAGCGTCGAGGCGTGGGCGAGCGTCTGACCGCTCACGTCGTCGATGACCTGCGCGTAGATGTGCTTCGTGCTGCGGAAGACGCTGAGGCGCGGGCGCTCCGGCGTCCCCGAGACCTTCTTGCGGATGCGGAGCTTCCGGCGCTCCCGACCGACGATTTTCATGCCCATGACCGTCTCGTCCCTCAGTGCAGCGGCGCACCCGCCGCCGCCTGCCTTTACTTCTTGCCGCCCTTGCCGGCCTTGCCAGCCTTCTCCCGCACGCGCTCGCCGCGGTACCGGACGCCCTTGCCGCCGTACGGCTCCGGCGGCCGGAAGCCGCGGATGGTCGCGGCCGTCTGCCCGATGAGCTCCTTGTCGGCGCCGGTCAGGATCAGGACCGTGCCCTTCGAGTCCGCCGGGATCGTCGCGGTGAGGCCCGTGGGCACGGCGAACGTCACCGGATGGGAGAAGCCGAGCGCGAAGTTCAGCGTCGTCCCCTTGAGCTCGACGCGATAGCCGGTCCCCTTGAGCTCGAGCGTCCGCTCGTAGCCCTCGGCGACGCCCTTCACCATCGCGGCCACCAGGGCCCGCGTGAGCCCCTGGAGGCGCGACCCGTCGCGGCCGGGCGCGGCCGAGCTGACGTGGAGCTTCCCCGCGTCGAGCTTGAGCTCCACCTTGTCGGTGATCGCGCGGGACAGCTGGCCCTTCGGGCCCTTGATGTCGATCTTCCGCCCGTTGATCGTCGCGGTGACCCCCTTCGGGAGGTCGATCGGCCGCTTGCCGACGCGCGACGTCTTCGGCGCGAGCCGGCTGTCGCCGCCCGCGGTCTGCGCTGCGTTCGCCTGAGCTTCCATCACCACACCTCGCAGAGCAGCTCGCCGCCCACCTTCAGACGGCGCGCATCCCTGTCGCTCATGAGCCCGCGGGACGTGCTCAGGATCGAGATCCCGAGCCCGCTGAAGACGCGCGGGATCCTGTCGTGGCGCACGTACACGCGGCGCCCGGGGCGGGAGACGCGGCGCACGCCGTCGATCGCGCTCTGCCGGTCGCGCCCGTACTTGAGCACGATGGTGAGCTTCTTGGGACCCTCGCCCTCGGTCTCGCGCACGTCGGCGATGAAGCCCTCAGATTTGAGGATCTCCGCGACGGCCGCCTTGATGCGGCTGGCGGGGACCTCGGTCCGGTCGTGCCGCGCGAGCGCCGCGTTGCGAATGCGGGTCAGCATGTCGGCGATGGGATCGGTCATCATAGAATCACCAGCTGGCCTTGATCACACCAGGGAGCTCACCACGGAGCGCGAACAACCGAAGGCAGACGCGGCAGAGCTCGAAGTCGCGGTAGTAAGCGCGCGAGCGCCCGCACACCTTGCAACGGTTCTTGAGCCGCGTGGAAAACTTCGGCGGACGGTTCAGCTTCGCAAACTCTTTTGCACGGGCCATCGAAAATCCCTCAATGCCGGAACGGGATGCCAAGCTCGGTGAGGAGCGCGCGCCCTTCCTCGTCCGTCTTCGCGGTGGTCACGAACGAGATGTTGAGCCCCTTCACGACGTCGATCTTGTCGTAGTCGATCTCGGGGAAGATGATCTGCTCGCGCAGGCCCATCGTGAAGTTGCCCTTGCCGTCGAAGCCCTTCGGGCTGACGCCCTTGAAGTCGCGGACGCGCGGCAGGGAGAACGAGATCAGGCGATCCACGAACTCCCACATCCGCTCGGCGCGCAGGGTCACCATCACCCCGATGGGGAGGTTCTCGCGCAGCTTGAACGTCGCGATCGACTTCCGGGCCCGGGTCACCACCGGCTTCTGGCCGGAGATCGCCCGCATGTCCTCGACCGCCGAGTCGATGATCTTCGGGTTCTGCACCGCGGCGCCGAGCCCCATGTTGATCACCACCTTCTGCAGGCGGGGCACCATCATCGGGTTCTTGTAGCCGAACCGCTTCGACAGCGCGGCCGTGACGGACTTCTGGTAGTGCGTCCGGAGCCGCGGCGTGTAGTTCGGGTCGCGCGGGCGCGCCTCGGTCGGCTCGGAAGCCTCGGCCTCGGCGCCCTTCTTGGCGCCCCGGGCTTCCTTGCTCTTGGCGGGCGCCTGCGGCTTGGCCTGCTGCGGCTTGGGCTTGTCGGACTTCTCCTTGCCCTTGCCGTCCTTGGCCGCCTTGTCCTTGTCCTTCTTGTCCGCCATGGCTAGCCCACACCGATCGCGCTGCCGCTCTTGCCGACGCGCGTCTTCTTGCCGTCCTCACCGACGCGGACCTTCACGCGCGTCGGCTTGCCCGTCGCCGGATCGACCGGCATGACCTTCGAGGCGTGGATCGGCGCCTCCTTGGTGATCTTCCCACCCTCCTGGTTGCGCGGCGTGGGCCGCTGGTGGCGGGTCACCTGGTTCAGGCCTTCCACGACCACGCGGTCCTCGTCCGCGATGATCTTGGTGATCCGGCCCTGCTTGCCCTGCTCCTTGCCGCTGATGACCTGCACGAGGTCACCGACCTTGAGGCGCTTCATCAGAGGACCTCCGGCGCGAGCGAGATGATCTTCATGAACTTCTTGGCGCGGAGCTCACGGGCGACCGGCCCGAAGATGCGGGTGCCGATCGGCTCCTTCTCCTTGTTGATGAGGACCGCGCTGTTGCCGTCGAACTTGATGTAGCTGCCGTCCGAGCGGAGGTACTCGCGGGCGGTGCGGACGACGACGGCGCGCGCCGTCTCGCCCTTCTTCACCTTCGTCCCCGGGAGCGCCTCCTTGATCGACACGACGATGATGTCGCCGAGGCCGGCGTACTTGCGGCGCGAGCCGCCGAGCACCTTGATGCACTTCACGATGCGGGCGCCGGAGTTGTCCGCGACCTCGAGATGCGTCGACACCTGGATCATGGCGCTACTCCTCCACCGGCCGGGCAACGAGCTTCGTCACGAGCCACCGCTTGTCGCGGGAGATCGGCCGATGCTCCGTGATCTCGACGCGGTCGCCCACCTTGTACTGGTTCGTCTCGTCGTGCGCCTTGTAGCGCTCCCGCTGACGGACGTACTTCTTGTACACAGGGTCGAGCGCGTTCCGGATGACCTCGACGGTGACCGTCTTGTTCATCTTGTCGCTGGTCACCTTGCCGACCAGCTTGCGCCGGAAGCCGTGCGCCTTCGCCTCGGTCTCGGCCGCAGCAGGCGCAGCGGCCGCCAGCTCGGGCGCCGCAGCGACCGGCTGCTGGGGTTCTGCCTTCTTCTTCGCCATGGCTACGCCTTCTCCTCGGCACGCGCGCGCTGCGTGAGGATCGTCTTCACCCGCGCGAGATCCCGCTTCGCCTTGCGGATCGTCGCCGTGTCGTTCAGCCGATTCGTGAAATTCTTGAACCGCGCCTCGAACAGGCCCGCCGCCAGCGACTTCTCGAGCTCGCGCAGGTGCTCGGTGGTGCGTTCACGCAAATCCTTCGCCTTCATCGCTTACCTCACGTCAGCCCGCGGGCGAGGAACTTGCACTGCATCGGGAGCTTGTGCGCCGCGAGCCGGAAGGCCTCCTTGGCGGTCTCCTCGCTCACGCCGCTGATCTCGTACATCACGCGGCCGGGCAGCACGAGCGCGCACCACTCCTCGGGCGCGCCCTTGCCCCCGCCCATGCGGACCTCGAGCGGCTTCTTGGTCACCGGACGATCCGGGAAGATGCGGATCCAGAGCTTGCCGGCGCGCTTCACGTGCCGCTGGATCGCCATACGGGCCGCCTCGATCTGCCGGGCGGTCACGCGGGCAGGCTCGACGCACTGGAGCGCGAAGTCGCCGAAGGAGACGTCGCTGCCCGTCGTGGCCAGGCCGCGGTTGTTCCCCTTCTGCATCTTGCGGAACTTGGTTCGCTTCGGAGACAGCATTCTGCAATCCCTCTACTGGATCCGGCGCGCCTTACGCTGCAGGACCTCGCCCTTGAACATCCAGACCTTCACGCCGATGATGCCGACCTTCGTCCGCGCCTCGGCCAGGCCGAACTCGATGTCGGCGCGGAGCGTGTGCAGCGGCACCCGGCCCTCGCGGTAGGTCTCGACGCGGCTCATCTCGCTGCCGCCGAGCCTGCCGGCGCAGCGCACGCGGATGCCCTTCGCGCCGAACTTCATCGCGGTGGCGACCGCCTTCTTCATCGCCCGGCGGAACGCGATCCGGCGCTCGAGCTGCGTCGCGATGTTCTCGGCGACGAGCTGCGCGTTGGTCTCGGCCTTCCGGACCTCCTGCACGTCGATGAACACCTCGTTGTCGGTGAACGACGACACGCCGGGGAAGAGCGTCTCGCCCTTCGACGCGGTGCCGATGTTGCCGCTCTTCAGCGTCTCGATCCCCTTGCCGCCCTTGCCGATCACCATCCCCGGGCGAGCGGTGAAGACGATGACCTTCGCGCGGTTCGCCGCGCGCTCGATCTCCACGCCGGCGATGTTCGCGTTGTAGAGGTACTGCTTGATCGCCCGCTTGATGCGGATGTCCTGGTGGAGCCACTTCTGATACGCGGCGCCGTCCTCGTACCACTTGCTGCTCCACGTCTTGATGACACCGACGCGGAAGCCATACGGATGGGTCTTTTGTCCCATAGCGGCAGGTCCTCTACTTACTTTCTCTCGTCGACTTCGATGACGATGTGCGACACGCCCTTGGTGATCCGGGTCGCACGGCCCATCGCGCGCGGCCGCCAGCGGCGGTTGAACTTGTTCGGCCCCTTGTCGACGGTGGCCTTGCTGATGAAGAGCGCGTCGATGTCGGCGCCCGCCTGCTGGGCGTTCGCGACCGCGCTCTCGATGATCTTCCGCAGCACGGGGGCGCCGCTCTTCTGCGTGAACGAGAGCAGCTGGATCGCCTCGTCCGCGTCGCGACCCCGGACGAGATCGGCGATCATGCGTGCCTTCCGCGGGGCGATCCGCGAAAACATCGCACTGGCTTTGCTTACCATTCGAGACACCTCGCGACACCGGCGGGCGGAGTTTCTCCGTACCGGGTTTCGGTTCACTGCGAACCGGTTGCACCGTCGTACGCTTCCGGTCACAGCCCGACGTCCACGGGACGAGAACCTCCCCCGCGTCACCGGGGGGGTTCCCACGGCGGCCGAAGGAGCGGAGCTGAGATCGAAGCGCCGTTACGGCTCTTCTACTGGGAGACCGGGAGGACACCCGATCGCCCGGGAAAACGGAGCGCGGTGCTTACCAGCGGGGGCCACGGCACGCAAGCGCGATCCTTCCGGTACCTTTCAGTTTCTACGCCTGAGCCCGCTTCCCCTGCGCAGCTTTTCAGATTGTCCTGAACGCGCGTCGGGATCCCAGAGCGAGCTGGTCTCTCGCCCCGAGGCGCCCCGAGACCCGCGCGGGTTCCCGACATTTCGCTTGACACGCAGAAAAGCCTTTAGCAACGGCCACTTCCGAGCACGGCGGCGACGCGGCGCGCTCGCCGCACGGGGCGGGACGGGCCCCTCGCCGGCGCGCCGTGGAAAAGAACAGGATTGCGGCAGGAATAGGAGCGGCCCAGGTTCAGTCGAACGGTTCAAGCTGGGGAGCTCTCCCCGACATGTAGGAGGTAACGACACCATGCTTGCTCGTCATCGTCTTCTCGCGCTCACCTTGATCTTCCCGGCGGCGGCCTACGGCGGCTGCGTCATCACGTCCGACGGCCCCGACGACCCGATCGACCGGCCCACCACCAGCAGCACCACCTCCAGCGGCGGCGACGACGGCGACGGCGGCGACGACGGCGACGGCGACGGCGGTGACGATGGCAACGGCGGCTGGGGCGGCGACGACGGCGGCGACGGCGGCGGCGGCAGCGACGGCGGGGCATGTGTCGACGCGCGGGACAGCACCAACGTGGACGTGAGGGCGTGCGAGGATCTCGCCGTCGCGCCGGCGAGCGGCGCCCACAGCCAGTGCGGCGAAGACCGCGACGAGGAGCCCATCGGCTACCGGCTCTGCAAGCGCGCGTTCACCCTGTTCGCCCCGAGCCACGCGGCGGATCTCGCGGCCTGCCTGAGCGGCATCGGCGTGCAGTACGAGTGCGACATCGATCCCGTCCAGGAGTGCCTCAACGAGATGTACGAGAACGCCTGCCCCAACCAGGCGAATGACCTCTGCAACGGGATCACCGAGGAGTGCATCGCGCAGGAGGACGAGTCGTTCAACCCCGGGCAGTGCTCTGTCGATCTGAACCCCTTCAGCGAGGCCGGCGTGACCGAGCTCGCCGACTGCATGAACGAGGGCTTCGCGGCGGATAACAACCTCACCTGCCGCGCGGCCTACAGCGCGTGCTACCAGACCGTCATGAGCTTCTGAGCAGGTCCCACCCACGGAGGCAGGATGATGGGCGCAGCCAGCGCCCTCTCTGCTCTCGCGGTTCTTTTACCCTGACATCCGACCCGCTCCAGAGGAAGTCTGGGCTTCGCTGAAGCCGCCGCGCACCTCCAGCGCCACGGGGCGTGCGCGCCCTCTCCTGGGCGCGCATTCGGGGGATCCCTGAGCGCGGTATTCGGTTGCATTTGAGATGGCAGAAAGGGATCCTCGGCTCCTCCGTGGCCAAGGACCTCTCCCGACCGCCCCTGGCGACCTCCCGTCCCCGTTCGTCGGGGGCGCCTTCGTGCCGGGGCGGCGTCCTGCTTGGCCTGCTCGTCGCGTCGGCCGGCTGCGCGCCGGGCTCGTCGACGGCGGAGCAGGTCACGCCGCGGCTCCTGGTGCGCGCCTCGCTCGAGGCGGACGTCGCCGCCCTCGTGGAGCGGCCGCTGAAGGCCAAGGCGAGCGCGCTCGCCGCGATCAAGGACGACGTCACGCCCGAGCCCGCGGTACGCCGCGACGTCAACGCGGGCCAGGTGTTCGCCTCGACCGGCGGCAGCACGCGGTGCCCCGCCGAGATGGCCCTCGTCGAAGATCGCGTGTGCGTCGATCGCTGGGAGAGCTCCCTCGTCGAGCGGACCCCCGGCGGCGAGCGCCCCTGGTCGCCCTTCGAGCCGATCGACGGCCAGGAGCGCCGCGTGCGCGCGGTGTCCTGGCCGGGCGTGATCCCGCAGGGGTACATCAGCGGACGACAGGCCAAGATGGCGTGCGCGGCGTCGGGCAAGCGCCTCTGCTCCACCGACGAGTGGGTGAGCGCCTGCCGCGGGCCGGAGGACACGACGTTCCCCTACGGCGCGCTCCGCGAGCGCGCCGTGTGCAACGACGACGAGCGCCCCGTGCACCCCGTCGCCGAGATCGCGGCGCTGCTCGACTTGAAGTCCGAGGCGCTCTGGACGACGGCCATGAACAACCCGCTCGTCAACCAGCTGTCCCACGCGCTGCTGCCGACGGGCGAGCGGGAGCGCTGCACCAACGCCTACGGCGTGTACGACATGGTCGGCAACCTCCACGAGTGGGTCGACGACCCGAGCGGCACGTTCCGCGGCGGCTACTTCATGGACACGACGCGCAACGGCGAGGGCTGCAAGTATGCCACGACGGCGCACTCCTTCGGCTACCACGACTACTCGACGGGCTTCCGTTGCTGCATGGATCCGGAGCCGATCGAGTAACGGGCGCGCCTGTCCAGGGGAGCCCGACAACGCAGCGCAGGAGTCCAGGGTGGCACGAGCCAAGGGGGCGTCGATGCTCCGCGCCGGCGTGAGCGCGACCGCGATCGCACTGGCCGCATTGCTGTCGGTCGGGTGCAAGAAGAGGGAAAAAGAAGCGCCCATCCATGTCCCGCCGCCCCAGGGGGCGGCGTCCGCGGATGAGCTCACCACCGCCGTCGGCCAGGCGCGCGGCCTGAACTCGGCGCTCGCGCCGACGTCGACCCGGTGGCGCCGGGTGTTCGTGCTCGACGAGAAGCGCGCCGTCGTGGCGGGCGAGATCGAGACCGAGGCGATCGCGCTCGTGACCGAGAACGCGGGGAGGACCTGGCGCGCGCTGCGGCGCCCGCGCGAAGGGTGGTCCACCTGGTCGGTCGGACAGGACGGCACCACCGTGCTCGCCGTCGGACCGCGCCCTCCCGCCGCCCCCGCGGCGCGCGGCGCCGCCGGAGCGCAGCCCGCGATCGAGCCGCCGAGCCTGCTCTTCGCGCCGGTCGAGGCGGCCGACCTCCTGGCGCCGTCGCCGGTCGCGCTGCCCGCGCAGAGCCGCGGCGCGCGGCCGCCGGTGGACGCCGTGCCCGCGGTGCTGTCGGCCGAGAGCGCCGCGCTCCTCATCGAGCCGAAGCCCCGGCAAGCAGCCCTCGTCTACGCCGGCCCCCCCGGGGCCGCGCCGGCGCCGGTCGTCGCGCTCCCCCCGCAGGAGCAGGCGCTGCCCATACCGTATGGCCGCCCGCCGGCGCTGCTCTCCGTGCGCGGTCGCAACCTCCTCGCGCGCCCCGTACCCGCGCCGGGCAAGCCGCTCGAGGCACCTCGAAACATCGCCGGTCTCGTGATGAGCCCGGCCGTGACGGCGGCGCTCTCCGCGACACCGGCGTGTGATGTCGCCGAGTGGTCGATCCAGCTCGTGCCTCAGCCGCCGGACAGGAACGTCCTCGTCGCCGTCTCCGCGCAGCAGACCACCGTGATCAAGCTCCCGGCGAAGCTCGCCCCGCGGGCGGCGATCGGCTGTGGCGCCGACCGAGTCACGGTGGAAGTCATCTCACCCACAAATGGAGAGACCACCCTCGCCACGTGTGGTCTCGATGGCGCTTGCATCCTCGCCGAGAAAGCGCCGTTCCGCCCCTGGCTGGAGCCGCACGAGCGGTGGGTCGCCTCGGTCCCCACACGGACGGGGGTCGCGGCCGTGATGACCGCCCGCACCGCAACGCGGTGGGGCCTCTATCTCACGCACTCGACGGACGGGGGCAAGCTGTACGAGTTCCAGAGGACCATCGGCGAAGGTCAGAGCGAGCGCGGCCGGATCGAGCTGGGCGCACTCCTCTCTTTTGGAAATCGGCTCTTGATGCTGCTCCAGGCAGACGTCACCGGGACATCGCGTCGCGGCTGGTATGTGACCGTCTCGGAGGATAGCGGGCTCACATGGAGCCCGCCGTGATCTCCGTCTTGAACGGGACAGCGACGTAGGACGGAACGCACGACATCGCCTGTCCATGTGACCCTGGCGCGCAGAGTGGTTGCCAGACCTACTTCGCCGGCGCGGCAGCCTGAACGGCGCGCTTCTTTCCCCCCTTGGCGCTCGGCTTCTTGACGGGCGCGGGCCCCGCCGCGTTCTTGCGTGCGTTCGCGCTCGCCTGCTCGGCGGTCTTCGCGTCGCCCGCATAACGCGCAAAGCGACGGTCGCCCCCCTGAAAAATCCGCTTCTCCAGCTTGAGCTCCTTCAGCGCTGCGGCGGCGCGCGTCTGCGGGATACCCGCCTGCTTCGCCACCTCGCTCGCGCTCATGCCAGAGCTCGCTTTGACGAGGCGCTCGACGGCCTCGAGCGTCTCCTGCCGCTCCGCCGACGCGGCGGGCGACTTGCGCGGGCGACCAGGCCGACGCTTCGGCGCGGCGCCGCGCTTGGCCGCGACGGAAGACGTCTTGGACTGGACCGCTCCAGCGCGGGCGCGCGAACGGCTGCGGCGCGGCGCCGGAGGAGGAACCAACGGCGTCTCCCCGGTCACGGCGCCCAGCTGATTCTTGACGAGCGCGAGGATCGCCTCGTCCGGCATCTTCCGCACGAGGTTTACAATCTGCTGTGAAAAGGCGTCCGTTGCCATGTGCTCTCCCTGGTCGCCGAATCCAGCTCGGCGGCTCGATACGACTATGCCGTTGCCACTTGTCCGGTCAAGCGAATTGAGGCCGGAGGACCGTCTTTTCTTTCAATAGGCGCTGCGGGCGGGCTCAATCGGAGAGCTCATTGGACGGCCGCGAACGGCTGGGCTGCTTTGCTCGACAGGGGTCGAGCCGCCGAGAAAAGGCCCGGCGCGCCGGCGATCGTTGATTGATGGCCGAGACCCCTCCCCCGCACAGGACGGCCCGAGCCGAGTCAATCCCCCTCTCCGCTCCCGCTCACGCTGCACTGCGGCAATGGTTGTCTGGGGTGTTCGCTGCTCCGGTCGGGTAAGAGCTGTATGGAACCGAGCGGCCCCGCTCCCGGGATAAGCGCCCGTCGCGGGCGGCAATGAGAGCGCGCGCACAGCGGCGAGGAGCGTCGTCCCTCCCTCGCTGGGCCCGCCCAAACCATTGATGCACGCGGCCCAGGGGGTGAGAGCGCCCGGCCACCGCACACAGGCGGCCAGGCCCTGGCTACATTGCACGCCCTGGGCACACGACAGGCCCGCCGACGAGCGTCATAGGACGCCCCCTGGCAGGAGGAGACAGCCGGGGATCGCAGATATCGGCGCCCGACGGGCGGCGCGCGGCGGCGACTCGAGAGCGCTTCACGCGTCGCGCACCTCAAAGGCAGGGCGGCCGCGGGCGTCCGGCGCGGCTGCCCGCCACGACGCATGCATCCGGCGTTATTCCCGCGTCTCGGGGCAGGCCGTGGCCCGAGGCGGCGCCGGCAGGCGCGCGGCGGCGCGCGGTGGCCGCCGCGCCGCTGCGCGCCGCCGGTCGAGATCTCCGCATGTCATCCGATGCTCTGCCCGGGATTGCGCGGGCGTCTGCTCCGATGCTCCCCGGGCGGGCGCGGCGGCCGCCGAGCTCTTCGGAATCGCGGCGCCGGCGCTCACCCGCGCGCCTCGACGACCTCGGCTGCGACGACCTCATGGACAGCGGCCTGGCGGCCGGGAATGCCCTGAGATCGACTCCCCGTTGACACGCGCCTCGGGCGCGCCGAAGGATGCGCGCATGTCGCTGGCGCGCGCGCTCGAGCCGGAGGTCATGGATACCGAAGAGGACGCGCGCGCCTACGACAGCATGGATCACGCCGCGGTCAACGCGGCGTTCTGTGACGATCTGCTCTCCCACGCCCCTGATCTCGCGTACGCCCTCGACGTCGGCTCAGGGACGTGCCTGTTGCCCATCGCGCTTTGCATGCGCGTGTCCACGGCGCGGATCAAGGCGATCGACCTCTCGGCGTCGATGCTCGAGCTCGGGCGCAGCCACGTCGAGCGGGCCGGCCTCGCGGGCGCCATCGAGCTCGCGCTCGAGGACGCCAAGGCGCTGCCCGTGCCTGACAAGACGTTTTCCGCCGTCGTGTCGAACAGCGTCGTCCACCACATCCCGGAGCCCGCGGCGGTGCTGCGCGAGATGGTGCGCGTCCTCCGGCCCGGCGGGCTCCTGTTCGTGCGCGACCTGGTTCGCCCAGAGGACGAGGCGACGCTCGCGGCCCTCGTCCACACGTATGCTGCGAGCGACACCGCGTACCAGCGATCCCTCTTCGATGCGTCGTTACGGGCCGCGCTGTCGCTGGACGAGCTGCGGGAGATGCTGCGCTCGCTCGGAGTTCCCCCCGAATGCGCGCAGAAGACGAGCGACCGGCACTGGACCCTCGCGTTCCGCGAGCCCTCGTGACCGGGGCCGCCGGGCGTCGACGCCGCCGCCCCGTCAAATCGACGCGACGACGAGCCCGGCACGTAATAAAAGCCTTCGCGTGAATCCCACCAGAACACGAGCTCGCCGGGCGCGCGGCGGCGCCCGAGCGCTCCTCCTGTCCTTCGCCTTCGCCCTCGTCGCGGGGTGCGAGGAGGGACCGCCGCGCCCGAGTGAGCCGGAGCGGCCCGAGCCCCCGCCGCCTCAGCCCAGCGCCGCGGCCGCGCCGCCCCCGGAAGGCTCGGCCGCCGCGGGCGCGTCGAGCGCGGCCGCGCCCGCAGACGCGGGAGAGCCGCACGCGGCGGCGCCATGGCAGGGGACATGGGAGGGGAGCTACGACGCCAAGAAAGGGAACGTCGTGCTGCCGCCCAAGGTCAAGGACGCCGTGCGCACGAAGGACGACGGAAAGCTCGCCGCCGGCGCCGGGACGGTGACGCTGACGGTCGCGCCGAGCGGTGAGCTGAAGGGCACCGCGAAGGGGGCGCTCGGCGACGCGACCCTCGTCGGCAAGGTCGAAGACGGCATGGTCCGCGCCTCCGTCTTCCCGGAAGATCCACGCGCGCCGAACGCGATGACCGGCATTCTGGTCGGCGAGCTCAAGGAAAACGTGATCCAGGGGAAGATCCGGGTGACCGGGCCGGACGCGACGCTCGTGCGCGAGTCCCCCGTGGCGCTGCGAAAGAAATGACCGCGCGCTGAGAGGGCGCCGCGCGCCGGGCGAGGCGGCGGCGCCCCGACGGGCCGCCGCCGCGTCAGCGGTCCCCGCCGGTCTGTCCCGGCTCGCCCGCCTCCGCGCGCGCCGGCGCAGCTGCCTCGGCCTCGACGCCCGCGCCGCCGCGCGCGCCGCGCCCCGCCTCGCCGCGCCGCTCCTCGCGCTGGCGCGCCACGTCCGCGTCCCGCCGCTCGTACGCGACGATGATCCGCTGCACGAGCGGGTGGCGCACGACGTCGACCTCGGTGAACGAGCAGATCGCGATCCCCTCGATGCCGGCGAGCAGCTCGCGCGCCTCCGCGAGGCCGCTGCGCGCGCCGTGCGGGAGATCGACCTGCGTGACGTCGCCCGTCACCACGGCGCGGGACGCGTACCCGAGGCGGGTGAGGAACATGCGCATCTGATCGCTCGTCGCGTTCTGCGCCTCGTCGAGGATGACGAAGCAATCGTTGAGCGTGCGGCCGCGCATGAACGCGAGCGGCGCGACCTCGATCTGACCGCGCGTCACCAGGCCTTGCGCCTTGTCGGCGTCCATCATGTCGTGGAGCGCGTCGTAGAGCGGCCGCAGGTAGGGGTTCACCTTCTCGGCGAGATCGCCGGGCAGGAAGCCGAGCCGCTCCCCGGCCTCGACCGCCGGGCGCGTCAGGATGATCCGCTTCACGCGGCGCTCGAGCAGCGCGTGGACCGCCATCGCCATCGCGAGGTACGTCTTGCCGGTGCCCGCCGGGCCGATGCCGAACGTCAGGTCGTGGGATCGGATCGCCTGGATGTAACGCTTCTGCGCGAGCCCCTTCGCCGAGATCGGCCGGCGGCGCGCCGAGATGAGGACGACGTCCTCGAAGAGCTCACGCAGGGTCATCGCCGGGTCGTCGCGCAGCGCCTGCACCCCGCGCACGTAGTCCTGCGGGTCGAGGGTCACGCCGCTCCTCAACATCTGCGCGGCCTCGGCGAGGCAGCGCTCGGCGAGCGCGACCTTGTCCGCGTCCCCGGCGAGCCGGATGGTGTTGCCCCGGACGCCCGACTCGATGCCAAGCGTACGCGCAATCAGCTTGAGGTTCTCGTTCCCTGGCCCGGCGAGAGCCACCAAGGTGCCGCTGTCAAGCACCTCGACGTCCGCCGAGATCCGCACGCTGCTCGTCATCCAGCCGCCCTTCCGAGGTCTCGTCCCCCTGCTGCTCCGGCAACACTAGCCGGCCGCCTGCAAGAAGGACCTTGGTGCCGCTCACGTCGCATGCGACTGTCCCGCCCGCTCGTCCTGTGACCTACACGGGTCCGTAACGTCTTGGTCATAATTCTGCGATGGAATGCGTGGCGGAATGAACCACGCGGGCGTGCCGCGCAAGGGAGAGATGCATGAGGATAGCTACATCGGCGCTGGTGGGCATGACTGTTACGCTGTCGAGCCTGTCGGCGCTAGCACAGCCAGCGCCGCAAGGCCCGGCGCAGCCGCCTCCGGCGCAGCCCCCGGCTGCCGCCCCGGCGCCCGCGGGCGCGACGCCGCCCGCCGCCCCGGCGCCCGCGGGTGCGGCCGCGACTCCGCCCGCCGCCCCGGCGCCTGCGCCCGCTGACCCGCTGCTGCCGCCTGCGGAGCAGGTGCCCGCGCCGCCTCCCGCCGGAGCGGCCGCGACCACGGCAGCGCCGCCGCCGCCGGAGCAGGTCTTCGCGCCGACGGGCGAGGCCGCCGCGGTGACCGAGCAGCTGCCCCTCGCCGGCTGGCACGGCGGGTTCTTCCTCCGGGACGCCAACGACTACTTCCGGCTCTACCCGAAGGGGAGGATGAACCTCGACTTCTACAGCAGCTTCGGCGCCGGGGTATCGGACGTGACGGCGGTGAACGGCGGGAGCGCGCTCCAGCCGCGCTTCTTCGTCCGCCGCGCGCGGCTGGAGCTCGCCGGCGAGTTCCTGAAGAAGTGGTCGTTCGACCTCGACGTCGAGTTCGGCGGCCAGGGGCTCGCGAACACGAACGGCAGGACGCAGAACTCCGCCGGGGCGGTGGGCCAGGCGCCGACGGCCGGGAGCGCGCGCTTCGCCCCGGTCGAGGCCACGACCGCGAACGCCGTGCTTGTGGACGTCTGGATCAACTACTCGGTGCTGCCGGCGCTGAACTTCCTGTTCGGTCAGCACTCGCCGTTCTTCTCGCTGGAGAACCAGACGAGCGACACCAGCGCGACGTTCATGGAGCGCAGCATCGGCGTCCGGAGCTTCGCGTTCCCGGAGGGCAAGGACATCGGCCTGGCGATCTGGGGCGACGTCGCCGACAGGGCGCTCGTCTACGGCGTCGGCGTGCTCACCGGCGACGGGCAGAATCGGCCGGGCGTCGACGCCCCGCCGGACTTCGTCGCCCGCGTGGCCGCCCGTCCCTTCGCCTTCGGCGGCGACAAGAAGGCGCTGCTCGCGAAGGCGCACATCGGCCTCAGCGCGCGCCACGGGGAGCGCGACCAGGAGTTCGTGGGCTACGACTACACGCCCATCAGGACGGGGCAGGGCTACACGCTCTGGGGCGCCAGCTATACGGACTCGCAGGGTCGGCCGATCCACGTCATCCCGTCGGGCGCGCAGAACGCGATCGGCGGCGAGCTCCGGCTGCCCATCAGCATCGTCGAGCTGCGGGCCGAGGCGTACTACGTCGCGAACAACACCCGCGAGGCCGTCGAGGGGTATCAGCTCACCAACACCGAGCGGCTCGGTCAGGTGAAGGGTCTCGGCTGGTACGTGCAGCTCTCGGCGTGGCCGCTGGGTGACGCCTACGTCAACGGCGACCCCGGGTTCACCCCGCGCCCCACGAAGATCGATCTGTCGAAGCCGGTCGACAAGCCGAAGTCGGGGCTCGAGGTGGCGGCGCTGCTCTCGGGGATCAACGCGACGTACGACGGCGCGTCCCGCGAGGGCGCGTACGACGAGAAGACGCCGGGCGCCGACACCGGGCCGGGCACCGACATCGACGCTCTGCAGATCGGCCTCGCCGCCAACTACTGGCACACGAGAAACGTCCGGCTCGGCGTGAATTACAACGCCTACGTGACGCCGGGCAGCGGCTCCAACGAGAACATCCTCCGCGTGCCGGGCAACACCGTGCAGAGGGCCGAGGCGCACTCGCTCCACGAGCTCGGCGCCCGGCTCCACGTGGCCTTCTAGCTCCGGCGCTCGCCGCGCGCGTCCCCGGCGCGCGTCCCTCGTCGTCCCGGCCGGCGACCCGGCCGCGCCTCACGATCGTTTGCCCTCCAACGAACCGAACGCCTGCGTTGCTCCCGGTGGGCGCGCCGCGCCGCGGCCCGCGGGGAGCGAGCCAGGCGCGCCTCAATTTTGGCCCAGGACGCCGCGGCGGGGTACCCGTCGGGCCATGCGCGACATGCGTCAGTGGATCGCCGTCGGTGCAGCCGTGGGGCTCGTGGCCGTGACCCTCCCCATGCTGCGCGAGCACGACGTCCAGCTCGGGGGGCTGCTCGCCAAGAAGACGACCGCCGGCGGGCCGACGATCACGCGGACCGTGACGCCGCCGCCGCTCACGGACCTCGACCTCACGCGCATCGACGACCGCCGGGAGCCGCCGACCGCGCCGGCGCACGGCGACCGGATCGCGGAGCTGACCGTCAACCCGAAGTACCAGCGCGCGGCGCTCGGGTATCTCCGGGCAGGCCAGGTCCCGGAGGGCGCGGTCGTAATGACCGACATCCGCACCGGCAAGGTGCTGGTCTGGGCGAGCTACGTGAACGAGGGCGCGCTGCACGACGTCGCCGCCGAGGCCACCGCGCCGTCGGCGAGCATCTTCAAGGTCGTGACCGGGACCGCCCTGGTCGAGGCCGGCCTGAGCCCGAACACCAAGCAGTGCTACTCGGGCGGCGAGCACTCGATCCGGCCGGCCGATATGGTCGACAACAAGCGGCGCGACAAGTACTGCGCCACGCTCGCGCAGGCGATGGGCCGGAGCATCAACACCGTGTTCGCGCGGCTCGCCGCAAAGAACCTCGATCACGAGAAGCTCGGCGCCGTGGCCGCGAAGCTCGGCTGGGGGCAGGACACGCCGTTCGACGTGAAGGTCGCGCCGAGCACGATCTCGCTGCCCGAGGACGATCTCGGCTTCGCGCGCACCGCGGCGGGCTTCTGGAATACGACGCTGTCGCCGTTCCAGGGGGCGAACCTGGCGACCACGATCGCCAACGGCGGCGAGATGATCCGGCTCCACGTCGTCTCGAGCGTGAAGGACGAGCTCGGAGAGATCTACACGGGGGCGACGGAGCGGCAGGTGCTGAAGCGCGTGATGGATGAGAGCACGGCCAGCGCGGTGACCTCGATGATGGAGGCGACGGTGGATAACGGCACGAGCTACCGCTCGTTCCACGATCGCAACGGCCGCTCCTACCTCCCGGATATCCGCGTCGCCGGCAAGACGGGGACGCTCACGAAGCCGACGCCCGAGGGGCCGTTCTACACCTGGTTCGTCGGCTTCGCCCCGAGCCGGAAGCCGGAGGTCGCGATCTCGGTGATGGTCGCCAACGGCGCGAAGTGGCGGGTGAAGGCGACCAACGTCGCGTGCGACATGCTCCGCACCTATTTCGCCGACCAGGGCGCGCCCGGCGTGACCGATCCCAACGACCGGAGCGGCGCGACGGCCAAGCGCCGCTGACGCCGGGCGAGGCGCACGACACGCGCGCGCTGCACGTCACGAAGCGCCGCCGCGCCGGATCGCACTCGCCGGCAGGGGCAGGGCGGAGGGTCGACCCGACCGCGAGGAGGGGGGCGACGCTCGCCCACCCGCTGAGCGCGCCCGCCCATGGCTCCGGCCGTCCGGCGCTCCGGGCCGCCCGGCGCTCCAGCGCTGACGACGCACCGGGTCGATGGACTTGCATTGTAGGGCGAAGGACGCACTGCTGAAACAACGTATTTACAGAACTTTTCCGCCCTGGAGCAAGCGCCGCGCTGGCTGCGGCCGTCCGCGGCGCCGGAGGTCTGGACCGCTCCGAGGCAGCCGGACACCCTGGGCCGGGGTGGGACCTAGTTGCTCGAGGCCCTGCTTGTGCAGCTTGTGCTCGGCCGAGTTCTGCGTGCTAGCATCTCTGCTGTGCAGGTTGTGCTCCGCAAGCTCGGCCGGGGATCGCGCGCAGTCGTTGGCCGGCTCGTCCGTGCACCACGGAAAGGCTCGGTCATCGTCATCGAGTTTTCCGACGGAATGCATGAATACGTGACGACGCCGGTCAAGCGCGTGTTGCGTCTCGCTGGGCGCGAGATCTTCTACATCGAGACCGTCAACTCGCGGTACCGGCTGGAGGTGCGCGGCCGGGAGGTCGCGCTGGACGGCGCCGTCGGCGGCTGAGCTCATCGATACAACCGGAACAACCGGATACTGCGCACACGTCTAGGGCGAGAACTGCGCTTCCCAGCGCATTGGCCCTTGCGCTTCCCCCCGCTCTTGGGCACATTGCGCCTCCCTTTGAGGGGCCCCGCGGTAGGCCATCCACCGGTGCAGGATGGGGCTCGCCTGGCGAGCTGGTCTTCATCATGCCGCGCCCGCGCCCCTGACCTCGAGGAGATTGAAGCACATGGGCAAGCGCGATCGTCGCCAGTCGATGAAGATGAGGCGCCGCAAGGCGCAGGCTGCCAAGAAGGAGCGCGCGAAGCGCAACAAGGCGGCGAAGGCCACGCCGGAGGTCGCCGGCAAGACGAAGAAGCCGCGGGCGCCCAAGAGCGCCGCGCCGGCGAGCGCCGCGCCGGCTGCTTGACCGGGGTCGCGGCCGGCCCACCGGCCGGCTCGGGGGTCGCCGCGATGGCGCGGCCCCCGCCCTCACCGGCCCGGCGCTCGCCGCGGCTCGTCCGGTCGTGCGCCGCGCCCTGAGCGCACCTGCGCCGCGGCGCGGCCCCCCACACGCATCACGCGCGCTGCGCGCGGCCGCCTCTGGCCGCGTTCATTCATCCCGGATAACGCGCGTCTGGAAGCCCAGGCCGGGCTGCCGGACGCCGTCGCCCGCGCTCGCCGCCTCTCCTGCGGACTTTTCCGCGTCGGGCGGAGGCTCGCCGAGCAACCCCGTGTCGCCGTCGCGCCGCTCCTCGCCGACGAGCTGCCAGTGGCCACGTTCGTCGCGCCATCGCTGGGCGATCCTGGTGGCGCGCACCGTGGCCTCGTCCTGCCGCAACCAGAGGACGTCCAGATAGACGTCGGCCTCGTCGCGCTTCAGCATCTCGAAGCCGCCGAACTCCACATCGACGACGCGGAGGCGCGTGCCCCAGCCCTGGTGGCGGCGCATGAAATCCTGGCGCGCGCCCGAGCCGACGCGCTCCATCGCGACATCCATGCGGCCGAACCGCGCCGCCGTGTTCATTTCGAGCGCCGCCTCCGTGAGGCGCTGGGAGTTGCTCGGCGCGAGGCCGCAGCCGGCGAGGGCGAGGAGGCACGGGGCGAGGAGGGCGCGGCGCATGGCCGAGCACCCTCGACGATGCGCCGCGCGAGGGCAAAATTTCCGGCAGGAGAGCGCGGTCAAAACGAGTTCGTCGCGACGAAGTAGAGTTGGCCGCCGGGGAGCGCCAGCGGGCTCAGGCCGTAGGCATACCCGAAGCGCAGCTGCGACGAGAGGACGTAGCCGAGGTTCAGGCTCAGCCACAGCTCGCCGCCGATCGACGTGTGCAGCTGGGGCGAGTAGAGCAGGCTGCCGTTCTTGAAGAGCGCGACGTCGTCCGTATCGAAGCGGTTGAATGCGCCGCCGTGGTCGAGGAAGACGCTCGCGTCGACGCGGCGCAGGTAGATCGGCAGCGTCGAGAGGCCGCGATCGGGCTGCGCGATCGGCACGCGGTACTCGAATGTCTGCGTGAAATAGGAGCGGCCGGCGACGACCCCCGGCGCGTAGCCGCGGAGCGTGAACGAGCTGTTGGTGACGCCCGTGAGCAGGGTATCGGCGAGCGTGAGGCTCTCGAGATCGTACCCGCCGACCGCGTAGCTGGCGCCCCGCGGGTAACGGCCGCCGGAGACCGCCCCGGCGACGCGGTACGCGAGCGTGTGGTGGCCCGACCAGGGCATCGCGGCGTACGCGGTGAGGCCCGAGGAGAACGCATAAGTCGAGTAGCTGCTGCCCGTCTCCCGGCCGGCGTAATCGAGGCCGGCGCTCACCGAGATCCCGCGCGCCGCGCCGGCCGCGTCGGCCGAGCCCTCGGCGTTCGAGAACGCGTAGCCGATGTGCGCGACGTTCAGCGTGCCCTGCGGCGGGAGGACGGTCCGGGGCGCGTACGGATCGAGGCCGGCGCCGATGGGGAGCTTCCCTTTGAAGGCGATGGCGCTGAACGACGCGCTCAGGGTGTGCCGCGCGAACTCGCCGCGGATCGGGTACGAGATCCCGGAGACGATCCCGAGGGTGCGCTCGTCGTAGGGGACGTCGCGGCCGCCGATGCGATAGCCCCGGCGCGGCGCGATCGCGTGGTACGCGCGGAGGCCGAGATCGATCGGCAGGCGGCCGTAGTTGTACCCGAAGAGGATGTCCGGCGCCGGCGCGTCGGGCTGCACCGTTATCACCCCGTAAACCGCGTGGCGGCCGACGATGTCGGCGCCGCTCACGGACACGGTCAGCGCGTTCGATCCGTAGGTCCCAGGGGCGTAGTCGAGCGTGAGCGCGCGCGGCGCGAGCGTGGGAAGCGGGTTGTAGGGGTAGCGCTGCATGCGCGCCGGCGGGGCCGCGGCCGCGGGATCGGGGCGGTCGCTCGGGGGCGGCGGCGCCGGAAGGAAGCGCGCGCGATCGAGCGGCATGACGAAGAGGTCGTGGCCTAGCGAGGTGTATCCGACATAAATCAGAGTCTTCCCATCGGGGCTGATCGCCGGGTGGAAGGCCCCGAGTTTCACGTTCGTGACCTGCTGGAGCGTGCCCGCCGCGAGGTCGTGGGCGTAGACGTTGGAGATGCCGGTGCGATCGGAGCAGAAGTAGAGGGTGCCGCCGTCGGGCGACCAGACCGGGTTGGTGTCGAGGGCCCGGTCGCGGGTGATCTGGCGGAAGCTGCCGGTCGCGACGTCGACCACGCGGATGTCGCGGTAGCCGCCGGCGGTCCAGGCGCTGTACGCGAGGAGCTTGCCGTCGGGAGAGAACGACGGGGAGTACGCCTGCTCGAAGCGGGCGCTCGGCACGAGATCGCGCTGGTCGGAGAGGGCGCCGCCCGGGGAGAGCCGCGCGATCTCGAGGTAGCGGGTCCCCTTGCTGTTGAGCGAGAAGGCGATGTGGTCGCCGGTCGGGCTCACGTCCGGCGCCGAGGCCCTGAGGCCGCGCGTCATCCGGCGCCGCGCGGGCTCGTCGCCGTCCGGCGCCGCCTCGCCGCGCGGCAGGAAGACGAGGTCGTCGCGGTAGTACTCGTTGCGCCACGGCATGAGCGCCGTGAAGACCAGATCGCCGGCCGGCGTGAACGCCGGCCTCGAGGCCGAGCTGGTCCGCGCGACCAGCTCTTCCTCACGCTCGCGGCCGGGCGCGGGCGCGGCGAGCGAGAGGCGGTAGATGCCGCGGCGGTCGTGGCCGTCGTCGCGGAAGTAGACGATCTCGTCGCCGCCGCGCGCGGCCCCGCGCGCGGCGGGCGGGACGAACCGCGGGTAGAGGACGGTGCGGCCGTGGTGGGTGAGCCGCGCGCCCTCGCGGAGCCCGCGCGCCTCGACGGCCGCGATCTGCTCGGCGTAGAGCCGGCGGATGTGGTCCTTCCAGCCCTCGTACAGCGCGACGTACGTCTTGCCGGTCGCGCGGCGGATGGCGCGGTTGATCCCCCAGGGGACGAGCGACGCGCCGTAGTCCGCGGAGACGGCGCGCAGGGTGTCGGGGCCGTAGACGTCGAGGATCCAGCCGAGGAACCGCGATCCGTAGAGGTACCAGAGGTTGCCGTTCGGCCAGCGGAACGGGACGCTGGAGATCTGATCGAGCCCGGCGATGTTGTCCTCGAGGACGTCGGCGCGCAGGTACATGTCGAACATGCTCGAGCGCATGCGGCCCCCGCTCGAGTGGCGGCTCTCGCTCACGACGGCGAGCCCCTCGATGATCCACCGCGGCTGCACCTGGTTCGGCGCGAACGACTTGCCCACGATCGCGTTCAGGAGCGCGGGGATCCCGGAGGTGTTGTCGATGTGCGCGATGTGCGTGAACTCGTGCGTGACGAGGTCGAGGTACCAGTCGTCGTAGTCGCCGAGCGTCGACGTGTCCTCGGGCGCCGAGACGAGCAGGCGCATCGCGTTGTAGGGGAGCGTGCTGGCGGACCCGTTCGCGATCTCGGAGTCGTCGGTGATCACGATCTCGGTGCGCTCCGACGGGGCGTAGCCGAGCGAGTGCTCGACGCGCCCGTAGATCGCCTCGGCGAGCGAGGCGACGCGCGCCGCGATGGGCGCGAGGCCCTGCGGGTGGTGCACGCGGAAGTGATCGGTCTCGAAGGTCCAGAAGGCGAGGTCCGGGTCGCCGGTCGCCCGGGCGGGACGCGGCGCGAGGAGCGCCAGGAGGGCCAGGGAGACGGCCGCGACGAGGGGCGCGGCGCGATGGAGCGGCCGGCTCGCTCGCGAGCCGGCGCGCGCGGGGGGCAGGTTCACCGGGTGATGCGATGCTGAAGATGTCAGAGGTCGTCGTAAAAGAGCGGCTCCCGGTTGCGCGTGAACCGGGAGACGAGCTGGCGGCCCGCCGCCGAGATCTGCGTGATGCGGGCGCCGAAGCCGGGCTCCGCCGAGTCTCTGGAGCCGCCGGCCTCGCGCGTCCACCGGACCGTCGCCGACGCGGTGAACTCGTAGTTGCCCGGCAAACGGACGCGCAGGGTCACGGCGGAGCCGATCGGCGGGATCTTGTAGGTCGCGACGAAGATGCCCCCGTTGTCGATGACGTCGTTGCCAGCGAGCCCTTTGTAGAAATTCGATGGAGTCAAAGCGCCGAGCTCGACGTCGATGACCGTGGCGGGCGCGCGGTTCTCGCCGGCCTGCGGCGCGGCGTGGTGGGCCGCCGCGGGCGCCTCCGCGACCGGGAACGGCGCGGCGGGGTGCACGGGCTGCGCCGGCGCAGGTGCCGGTGCAGCCGGCGGGTGCTGGGGCGCGTGCTGCACCTGCGGGAAGGGCGGAGGGGCCGCCGCCGCCGGAGCGGGCGCGGCTGGGTGCTGCGGCGAGCGTTGCGTCTGCTGGAAGGCCGCGGGGGTCGCCGACGCGATGGGCGCGGCCACGGCGACCGGAGCGGGCGCGGCCACGGCGACCGGAGCGGGCGCGGCCACCGGAGCGGGCGCGGCCATCGGAGCGGGCGCGGCCATCAGAGCGGGCGCCGCAACAGCGACCCGAGCGGGCGCCGCTACGGCGACAGGCGCGGGCGCCGCAACAGGCGCGGGCGCCGCTACGGCGACAGGCGCGGGCGCCGCAACCGCGACAGGCGCGGGCGCCGCAACCGCGACAGGCGCGGGCGCCGCAACCGCGACCGGAGCGGGCGCCGCAACAGGCGCCGCCACCGCCACCGCCACGGGCGCGGTGGCGACGGAGGCCTGCATCCTGGTAAGCGCGTGCACTTTGCTCAGCGAGCTGGCGACGTGCTCCATCAGCACGTCGACCACCGGGTCGGGCACGGTGATCCTCTGCAGGCGGTTCAGGACGTCGCGCACGTGGCCCAGCGCGATGTCGCTGCCGTCGAGGGTCTGCCCCCCGGCGCGCTCGATGCGGTGCATGATGCCCATCGCCTGCGCTATCGGCTCGGCGAGCGCCTCGATCTCAGGCGACACAACCCCGTTCGACTGGAGCGCGTTGAGCGCCGCCGCGAGCAGTTCGCGGGCGCTTTTCGCAAGCTGCGCGGGTTCCGACATGAATCCTCCGAGGGGCGCATCCTACGCGGTCGCGCGCGCAGAGGTGCAGGATTCGATGGCCCACAAGCCGGCCAGGCGGCCGCGCCGGCGGCGCCACCCGGGACGCCGAGCGCGCCCCGACGCCTCGGTCACGCGCCGGCGGCGCGCGCGCCCGACGCCACCAGGGCCGCGAGCGCGCCCGCCGACGCCGGCTCGCCCTCGATCTCGCCCTCCAGCAGCACGATCGCGGCGTCGCCGGTCCGCACGAGGGCCACCCCGCCCTCCGCCACCGCCTCGCCCGGCGCGAGCGCCGAAGGGAAGCTCGCCGCCGGCGTCGCCCGCAGCACGATGACGCAGGCGCCCTCGATCTCGGTCCACGCCCCCGGCGCCGGCGCGAGGGCGCGGATGTGCCGGAGGACACGCTCCGTCGGCCACGACCAGCAGATGGCGCACGCCTCGTCGTCCGGCGCGGGCGCGCTCGTCGCGAGCGCCGGATCCTGGGCGGTGCCCGCCACCTCCTCGCCGCGCGCGAAACGCGCGACCGTGCGCCGGAGGACACGCAGGCTCGGGCGGTCCAGGGCGCGGGCGAGCTGCCAGGCGGTCCACCCCGGATCGATGGGCAGCCGCTCCTGATCCAGGATGTCCCCGGTGTCGTACTCCGCCTCGATGCGGTGCGCCGTCACGCCGCTCTCGACGTCGCCCGACGCGATCGCCCAGTACGTCGGGTCCGGCCCGCGGTGGCGCGGCAGCAGCGAGGGGTGCACGCCGATCCCCCCGAGCCGCGCCGCCTTGACGAGCGACATCGGCAGGCGCGTCGTCCAGAACCAGCTCACCAGCAGGTCGGGCGCGAGCGCCTCGACCCGGGACCTGAGCGCGGCGCTCCGGACGTCGGGCCGCAGCGCGAGGCGCTCGCCGAAGACGCGGCGGGCCCGCCGGAGCCCCGCCGCGTCGGCGCGCGAGATCGCGGCGAAGGCGATCTCGTGGCCGTCGTGGTGGAGCAGCAACGCCGCCAGCGGGAGGCCGAAGAAGGCGATCCGGAGCGGGCGCTCGCCCCGGCCTCGGCCGAAAAGTTTTCCGTGTCCGCGCGGGCTGATAGGTGAAGGGTCCGATGGCGGCGCCCCCCCCGCAAGGCACATTTCGTCCGGCGCTCCGGCCCGGTCACCGCTACGACGCGTCCGCCGCGCGCCGGCCGATCCTCGTGTTCGAGGACGTATATAAGTCGTACCGCGCGGACCAGCCGGTGCTCCGCGGCATGTCGCTCTCCATAGAGCGCGGGGAGTTCGTGTTCATCACCGGGCCGAGCGGCTCCGGCAAGAGCACGCTCCTCCGGCTCGTGCACCGCACCGAGCGCGTCGACGACGGCCGGATCCTGTTCCTCGGCCGGGACATCGCGCGCCTGACGGACACGTCGATCCCCGCGCTCCGGCGCAACATCGGCTTCGTGTTCCAGGATTTCAAGCTGGTCCCGAGCTGGACGGTGTTCGACAACGTGGCGATCGCGCTGGAGGTGCTCGGCCTGCCGTCGCGCCTGCTCCGGACCCGGGTCGGCGAGGCGCTCGAGCGCGTCGGCCTCTCCGGGCGCGGCGGCGACCGGGCGCAGGTGCTGAGCGGCGGCGAGCAGCAGCGCGTCGCGATCGCGCGGGCGATCGTCGGCGAGCCGGCGCTCATCCTCGCGGACGAGCCCACGGGCAACCTCGACCCGCAGCTCGCGATCGATCTGCTGGGGCTCTTCGAGGACATCCACGAGACCGGCACGACGGTCCTGTTCGCGACGCACGATCGGACGCTGCTCGACGTGCGCCCGCGGCGGGTGGTGGTGCTCGACGACGGCAAGGCGACCGACGTGCCCCACGGGCTCGGCCACGGCCCGCTCGAGGACGAGGGCGGCGTCGACGTGGACCTCGGCGACGACATGGACAGCGGCGTGCGCGGCGCGGCGTAGCGCCGGGCGCGGCCTCAAGGGACGGATGAGGGAAGCGGATGCAGACGAGCGAGCGTGACGATCGGCGGAGGTGGCTTCGCACCTGGCGGGCCGGGAGGAGCGACTGGCGCCTGCAGGCGCTGTCGATCTTCTCGCTCGCCGTGGCGTTCGTGTGCCTCGCCTCGGCCCTCCTCGTGGTCACGAACCTCGTGACGGTGCGCGATCGCTGGTCGCGCGCCGGCCGCGCCACGATCTACCTGCGCGACGACGCGACCGAGGCCGAGACCGCGGAGCTCACCCGCGCGCTCGAGGGCACGGCGGGCGTGAAGAAGGTCCGGCTCGTGACGAGCGCCGAGGCGCGCCGCGAGGTGGTCCGCGACGACGGCGACAAGGCCCTCGCCGCGCTCCCGCCGAGCGCGTTCCCCGCGTCGCTCGAGGTCGGCTTCACCGACGAGATCTCCGACGACGCCCTCGCCTCGATGACCGTGAAGCTGCGCGCCCTGCCGGCCGTGGACACGGTGGAGACCTACGAGCGCTGGACGGAGCGGCTCTCGTCGCTCCTCGGCGGCGGCGTGGCCGCGAGCGCCTGCCTCGCCGCGATCGTCCTCTGCGCGGTCGTCAGCGTCATCGGCTCGACGATGCGCCTCCTCTTGCACCGGCGGAAGATCGAGGTCGAGGTGCTGAAGCTGGTCGGCGCGACCGACGGCTTCGTGCGCCGGCCGTTCATCGTCGAGGGCGCCACGCAGGGCGCCGCCGGCGCGGCCGCGGCGCTGCTCATGCTGGGCGCCCTCTTCCTGATCGTGCGCGGCCGCTTCGATCACGAGCTCGCCAACCTGCTCGGCGTCTCGCCCTCGTTCCTGCCGTGGCCGGTCGCGCTGGGGATGGTCACCCTCGGCGCCGCGCTCGGCGCCGCGACCGCGCTGCTCACGCTGCGCAAGATGGTGGCGGTGTGAGGCGCCGCGCCCGGATCGCGCCGCTCGCGCTGGCGCTGCTCACCGGCGCCGCCACGAGCGGCGCGGAGGTCCCGGCGCTCGGCCCGACGCCCCCGCCGGCGCCGGCCTCGCCGGACGGACGCGCCGCGCGCGCCCCGGCGTCGCGCCCGAGCTCCGCCCTGGCGGAGAACGATCTCGATCGGCTGCTCGCGAAGCTCGACGCCGAGGAGAAGGCGCTGCGCGCGGAGATCGAGTCCATCGGCCCCGCGCTCGAGCTGACCCGCCGGCGCATGCTCGCGCGCGGCCGCGCGTACTACCGCCACGTCCGGGCCGGCTTCCTCCCGGTGGGCGGCGGCTTCGACGCGCTCGTGGATCACGCCGCCCGGGTCGAGCGCACCCGGCTCGCCCTGGAGCGCGACCTCGCCCGCGAGGCGGAGCTGACCCGGCGCAGCGCCGAGCTCGCGGACCGCCTCACGCGCCTCGGCGCGGAGCGCGCGCCGCTCGAGGTGCACCGCGAGGCGATGAACCGCGCCCGGATCGCGCTGGCCCAGGAGGAGGAGCGCCGCGCCGCGTTCTCGCGCGCGTTCGAGACGAGCGTGCGCCCCGACTACCTCGCGATCTACGGCGCGGACGTGGGGCCCGCCGAGCTCGACCGCCGCGCCGGCTTCCGCTCGCTCCTCGGGCGGCTCCCCTTCCCGATCGCCGGGCGCGCCGAGGTGCGCAAGGTGTCGCGCCGCGGCGCCGGCGGGCCCGGCGTCGAGCTCACCGCGCTCGCGGGCGCGCCGGTCCGCAGCGTGGCCGCCGGGCGGGTGGCGTTCGCCGACACCTACGCGGACTACGGGCTCACCGTGATCGTCGACCACGGCGAGCGGCACTACTCGGTGTACGCGAACCTCGGCGCCGCGGACGTGCGCGCCGGCGATCAGCTCGCGGGCGGGGCGCGGGTGGGCACGGCCGCGAGCGGGCCGGACGGCGCGAAGCTCTACTTCGAGCTGCGGCGCGGCGCCGAGGTGATCGACCCGGGCCCCTGGTTCGGCATGTAGCGGCGGCGCCGCGCGCGGCCTCGCGGGCGCGCAGCCTCGCGGCGCCGCGCGTGCCACGCCCGAGTTGTGCTAAGGCGGCGCTCGTGAGTCGCCCTGACGGCCGCGCGCTCGACGCCCACCGCCCGGTGGAGATGATCCCCGGGTTCCACCGCAACGCAGAGGGCTCCGTCCTCTACCGGGCCGGCAGGACGGTCGTGCTCTGCACGGCGTCGGTCGACCCCACCGTGCCCGCCTGGATGGTGGGCAAGGGCGCGGGCTGGCTCACGGCCGAGTACCAGATGCACCCGCGGTCGAGCCCGGCGCGCCGGGAGGCGCGCGACGGGCGCGGCAAGGCCCCGAGCGGCCGCACGCAGGAGATCCAGCGGCTCATCGGGCGCGCGCTCCGGGCGGCGGTCGACCTGAAGCAGCTCGGCGAGCAGACGATCGCGATCGACTGCGACGTGCTCGAGGCGGACGGGGGCACGCGGACCGCGTCGATCACGGCCGGGTTCGTGGCGCTCGCGCTGGCGCTCGACCGGCTGCGCGCGGCCGGGGCGCTCCGGGCGCCGGTGCTCCGCGACCAGGTCGCGGCGATCAGCGTGGGGCACCTCGAAGGCGGGCTCGCCCTCGACCTCGTCTACACGGAGGACAGCGCGGCGCGCGTCGACATGAACGTCGTGGCGACCGCGGCCGGCGCGATCGTCGAGGTCCAGGCGACCGCCGAGGACGAGGCGATCCCCCGGGCGGAGCTCGATCGCATGGTCGACCTCGCGCTCGCGGGCGTCTCGTCGCTCGCGCGCGCGCAGGAGCGGGCGCTCTCCGACGCCGGCGTGGACCTCGCCGGGCTCTTCCAGCCGGGCCGATGGAGGGCGGCATGAGCGGGGATCCGCTGCGCCTGCTCGCCGCGACCTCGAACCGGGGGAAACTCGTGGAGCTGCGCTCGCTGCTCGCGGATCTCCCGATCGAGGTGCGCTCGCTCGCGGAGGTGCTGCCGACCGCGCCGCCGGTCGTCGAGGACGGCGCGACGTTCCTGGACAACGCGCTCCTCAAGGCGCGCGCCGGGGTGCTCCGGTCGGCGATGGTGACGCTGGCCGAGGACTCGGGGCTCGAGGTGGACGTGCTCGGCGGCCGGCCGGGCGTTTACTCCGCCCGCTTCGCGGGCGAGGGCGCGACCGACGCCGAGAACAACGCGGCGCTGCTCGCGGCCCTCGAGCAGGTGCCGGACGACCGGCCGCGGGCGCGCTTCCGCTGCGTGATGGTGCTGCTCGACCCGCGATCCGGCGGCGAGCCGATCGTCACGGAGGGGCGCTGCGAGGGCTGGATCAGCAGGCAGGCCAAGGGCACGGGCGGCTTCGGCTATGACCCGCTGTTCGTCGTGGGCGCCTACGGGCGGACAATGGCTGAGCTCGCCGAGGCCGAGAAGAACCGCGTGAGCCACCGCGGCAAGGCCATGCTGGCGATGCGGGCCTCGCTGGAGGCGCTGATCGCGCGCCGCGGCGCGGCGGAACCGTAGGGAGCGCCGGGAGCGCCGGAATCGTCGGCGCGCGGCGGTTGACCCCGTCGAGGACCGCTTGTAATCGCGACCCGAGGCACCCAGGTAACGCGGGGTGACTGGATCCCCTGATGAAGCAGGAATGGAAGGCCGTCGGGAGCTACGGGACCGTCGGTCTCGAGGTGGTGCTGAGCATCCTGGTCGGCCTGTTCATCGGCCGATGGCTCGATGCGAAGCTGGGGACGGATCCGTACCTCTCCGTGCTCTGGTTCTTCTTCGGCCTCGGGGCCGCAGGCAAGGCGGTCCACCGGTCGTGGAAGGAGATGCAGGCGGTCGCCGCGCGGGAGGAGCGCGAGCAGGGCAACCCCGCGCCGCTCTACGACGAGCGGAGGCCGCGGCAGGACGAGCGCGCGCCGGAGGACGACCGCCGGCTCGACACCGGCCGCGCCCCGCAGGGCGGCGGCGAGCGGCAACCCGCGGAGGAGCACGATGAGCGCTGATCGATCGGAGTCGTCCGGCAGCCGGCAGAAGGGGCCCGAGGGGCTCGACGCGACCCTGCGCGCGGTGCTCCGGTGGGTGGCCGGCACGGCCGTGGCCCTGAGCGTGGCCGGGCTGCTCGCGTACGGCGCGCGCGCGGCGCTCGGCGTGGCCCTCGGCGGCGCCATCGCCACGGCGAACCTCTACGTCTTCGCCCGCATCGTCGACGCGTTCCTCTCGCGCCGGGGGCGCACCGCGTCCTGGACGCTCATCGCCATCGTGAAGCTCACCGGCCTCATGGGCGGCGTGTGGCTGATCCTGAAGAGCGGGACCGTGTCGGGCCTCGCCCTGATGGTCGGCTACGCCTCGCTCGTCGTCGGCATCACCCTGGGGACCTTGTTCGGGCCGAAGCCGCCGGAGGACGAGGGCGGCACCCCGCCGGGCGCGTCCGGCTGACCGCCCGCCGGCCGCGGTGCCGCGGCGCGGGACGGGCGCGCGACGCGCGGTCGACCCGGCGCGCTCCAGGGTGCCCATCGTAAACGAGTTGTGGTAGAGGCGAGGCCCCCTCGTCCGAGGGCGAATCCCCCCCTAAGCTCGCCAGCGCCCGCGACCGTGCCGGCACAGCTGCGCGGCGCAGCGCATCGACGACGAAGACGACGAAAGCCATGCCTGAGCATACAGGGTTTCTCACGTATCTCCTGGCGCAGCTCCCCGGCCTCCGGGAGAACGCTCGCAACATCGGCAAGACGTTCCTTGGCCACCACACGGTGGACTACCGCGGGACCGAGCCGATCTTCATGAGCCTCCTGGTCATCGTGCTCTTCGTGCTGCTCGCCAGCGAGGTGCGCGGGCAGTACCGGCGCCTGAACGAGTCCGTGGTCCCCGAGGACAAGCTCACGCTGCGCACGTTCTTCGAGGCGTTCTTCGGCTACTTCTACACGATGGCCAAGGACGTCATGGGGCCCGAGAGCGCGAAGAAGTACTTCCCGATCGTCGGGGCCTCGGCGGCGTTCATCTTCTTCTCGAACGCGTCGGCGCTGATCCCCGGCGTGAACCCGCCGACCTCGAACCTCAACATCACGCTCGGCTGCGCGATCGTCGTGTTCGTCGCCTTCAACTATTACGGGCTGAAGGAGAACGGATTCGGCTACATCGCCCACCTCGCCGGGCCGAAGTGGTACCTGGCGCCGCTCATCTTCCCGATCGAGCTCATCTCCACCTGCGTCCGCCCGGTGACCCTCGCGATCCGGCTCATGCTCAACATCGGGGTCGACCACCTCGTGGCGAGCATCTTCCTCGGGCTCATCGCGCTGTTCGTCCCGGTGCCGCTGATGTTCCTCGCGATCATCGTCATCGTCGTGCAGACGCTCGTGTTCACCCTGCTGACCTGCATCTACATCGGGCTCGCGACGGAGAAGGCGGACCATCACCACTGAGGTCCTGCCTGGCCGCCCGTGCAGGGTTGAGCTCGGCTCCCTGCAGGAACAGCGCCCAGGATGAAGAGAAGGCTAGCCAACCCTCGAAATTCGGATTAGAGGGGCCCCGCTGTCGATGGGTCGCCCCGAAGGTCGGTGGTGGACTGCGGAGACGCATCCACGACGTAGCAGAGCAGAAGGGGCCGCGAACGCGATCCCAGATCCACGCAGGGGGACCGCCGACGCGGCCCCCGACCCAGGCAGAAGATACGCATACGGCCCCCACGCGGGCTGTGTGGCTTGAAAGGAGCAGATTCGGATGTCGCTGAAGAGCAAGCTGTCGCTGTCCGCCGTTGTCGCCACCGCGCTGGCACTGGTTCCCGCTATGGCGCTGGCGCAGGAGGGCGCGGCGTCGAACAAGTTCGACTCGAACTCGTGGCTCGCCGTCGCTGCCGGATTCGCGATCGGCATCGCTGCCCTCGGCGGCACCATGGGTCAGGGCCGCGCCGCGGCGGCCGCCCTCGAGGGCATCTCGCGGAACCCGGGCGCCGCCGCCCGCATCCAGACCCCGATGATCCTCGGCCTGGCGCTCATCGAGTCGCTCGTGCTCCTCTCCTGGGTCATCGCGTTCTTCCTCCAGAACAAGATCGGCTGAGCTGCGCTCGCCAGGCCCGCCGGGCCCGGCGCCGCTGTCCTGCCCCCGATCACCACGCCGCGGCGAGATCCGCCCACGCCGCGGCCGACTGCCGCCCTCGCCTCACCGCCCCCTGCACCCACGCCGCGGCGCCCTGCGCCCCACGCCGCGGTGCGCTCTCCGCCCGCGCCGCGGCGCTCTACCCGCGCCGCAGCGTCATCGCACCCGCACCACGGTGCCCGGCTCGTGCGCCGTGGGGAGGACGGCCGTCCATCCGGCGGGGAGCCGGGGCGATGTCCACCAGAACAGCCGCTGCGCGTCGAGGGGCGAAAGGTTCACGCAGCCGTGGCTGCGCACCTGACCGAACGAGCGATGCCAGAACGCGCCGTGCAGCCCGACCCCCTTGGAGAAGTACTGCACGTAGGGGACGTCCTCCATGCGGTAGGCGCGCTCGGCGCCCTCGTCCTCGAGGTTGTCCATGTCCGAGGTGAGCAGCTTGGCCCAGATGCGGTAGGTGCCGGCCGGCGTGACGCGCGTCGACCCGGGCGCGCCCTTGCCCGTCGAGACGAGCGCCGCGAACACGGGGCGCCGCCCCTCGTAGGCCACCAGCGTCTGCGTCGCGCGGTCGACGTCGATCCAGCGCTCGCCCGCCTCGACGTCGACCTCGGGCGGCGGCGCCGACGCCGACGGCCGCCGGAGATCGCGCGCCGAGATCCACGCCGCGCCGTCGCCCTCCGCGATGCGCGCGAGCTTCCCGGCGGAGCCCTGCGCCTCCTCGAGGTAGGGGACGAGCTCGAACCGCGCCTTGCTCTCCGCGGTGCGCGCGAAGCCCGCCCCCGTCCGCGCGAAGAGCGGCGCCCGCTCGGACACGACCCACGCGGTCCCGATCTGCGCCGCGCCCGCGGGGATCTCCGCCCCGCGGAAGGCGAAGGCGTGCACCGGGCCGAGATCGCGCATCGGCACCCAGAAGCCGCTGTTCGTGCGGCCGTAACGCGACCCGCCCTCGACCCGCTCCTCGACGATCGCGACCGCGAAGCCGGGCTCGAGCTGCACGTCCGGCTCCTCGATGTCGGCCGCCTCGGCCCGGCGGTAACCGAACGACCCGTCCGGCCCGACGAAGTAGTACCGGTAGGGGAGCCCGTCCGGCATCTCGCGCCACGTCCGCACGAGCGGGTTGATCGGGCCCGCCGCGGAGAGCTCCACGGCGTCGTCGCAGACCCAGGCCGTGGCGCCCACCTCGAGCCAGCGCCCGCGGCACCCGTCGGCGCGCCGCGCCGCGAAGACGGGCAGCTGCACGTTGCGGTCGACGGAGCCGCGGCGCCGAGGGCTCTCGCCCGGCGCCTCGAACAGCGGCTGGTCCCGCTTGAGCACGCGCGCGCTCCGCACCCAGGCCGGCAGCGGCGCGTCGCCCGCCGGAACCCACGGCGGCAGCTGCGAGGCGGAGACCACCCCGCCCCAGATCGCCGCGCCGAGCACGGCCGCCGCCGCGCCGCCCCGCAGCGCGCGGCGGCGCAGTCCCCGCGGGCCGGCCGCGGCGCCTCCACGCTTCGCCATCGCCATCGTGGCGCGTGATCCTAGGTCGACGCCCGCGCGCGAGCCAAGCTCCCGGCGGAGATCACGGCGCGGCCGCCGTCAGCGGTACGAGAAGCGCACCTCGTGGTCGCAGATCCGGAACAGATCGCCCTCCACGATGGCCTTCCGGGCGATGCGCTGGCCGTTGTACTCGACGCCGTTCGTCGAGCCCATGTCGACCATGTAGTACTGGCCGTTCAGGAACTCGACCATCGCGTGCTGGCGCGACACGTTCGGGTCCTTGATCGTCAGATCGCTCGACTGCTTGCCGCGCCCGATGATGAACCGGTCCTTGTTCACGACGAAGCGCTGCCCCGCGTAGAACGCCGCGAGCGCCGGCCCCGGCGGGGCCGCGCTCGGCATCATCGGCGGGGGCCCCGGGATGCTGCCGGACGCCTGCGGCGGGGCGTACGGCGGCGGGGGCGGCGGCGGCGCCATCGGCGCGTACCCGGTCGCGCTGCTGATCGGCGGCGGCGGGGGCGGCGGCGGCGGACCGGAGCGGCTCGCGCTCGGGCCGGGCATGCTCTGGCGCCCGCCCGGGTTCGTGACCTGCGACGGCAGGGGCGGCGGCGCGCCGAGCGGCGGCGGACCGCCGAGGCGCGTCACGCTGTGCGGCGGCGGCGGGCCGCCGACGCGGCCCGGGATGGGCGGCGGAACGGGGAGGCTGGGCCGCTTCCCGCCGGAGGCGGTGTTGCCGGGCGGCGGCGGCGGCGGCGGCGCGCCGCGGACCTGCCCCGGCGGCGGCGGCGTGACCGCCGGGACCGGCGTCGGGATCGGCGCCGGCCCCACGGGCGGCACGCCGTACGGGGGCGAGGGCGCGCCATAGGCCGGCGCGCCGGCCCCGCCGTAGGCCGCCCCGCCCGCGGGCTGCTGCAGGCCGCCGGCCATCGGAGAGACGGCGCCGCCGAACGGCGGCGGCGAGCCCGGCGCGACCAGCCCGGGCGGCGCGGGCGTCGCGTTGGGAGGGAGCGCGCCGGGCTGCGCGAGCGCGGACGCCTGCGCGGCGCCGGGAGGTCCGTCGACCCTGGCGGGCGGCGGGAAGGGCGTGCGCGGACTGTAGCTTCGCTGCCGCGCGTACTGCTTCATCGACTCGTTGATGAGGTAGTCGATGGAGCACTCGAGCTCGCGCGCCATCTGCTCGAACGTCTCCCAAAGGACATCGCGACACTGGAACGTCCGTGCGCTTTTCTTGTTCGGATCCGCGCTCATCTCTACCCAACGATAACGGAGGATGAATTGCGCTGGGAAGCCTCCTCCCGGCCTCTTCCCTGCAAGCACCTGATCGCGCTCGGCCTCGCCGCCGGCGTTCGCGTCACTTCTTTTCGCCCTTCTCGCGCTCCGGCTGCCGCTGCTGCATCGCCGGCACGACGCAGAGCTGGACGAACTCGCCGATGGTCTTCACGTCGCGGACCTCGCGCTCGTTCGACCCCTCTTTTGCCACCTCGCACGCCCACTTGCAGTCCGGGTCGGCGTCGCAGACCGGCGCCCGCGTGGTGTCGCCCTCGAGCGGCTTGACGGCCGGGAGATCGGCGGCCGTGCCGTACGTGAAGTAGTAGGCGATCGCGCTGGCCCGCGCCGGCGCCGGGCCCGCGGTGAAATGCTTCTTCAGCGCCTCGAGGGGGGAGCCCTCCTTCAGGTCGCCGAAATACGCCCCGTAGGTGAGCGCCTCGGGCATCGCGAACCCCTTCGGGTCGGGGAGCCTGCTCATGAACTCGTCCACGTGCTTCACGGTCGACATCTTCAGGATCGTCGTGGCGGCCGTGCGGCGGATCTTCCACTTGTCGGTCTTGAAGAGCCCGTAGAGCTTCTCGACGACGAGCTCGCGCGGCATCTCGCTGACGCGGCGGAAGGCCTGATCGAGGACCACGTCGGGCGCGTCGGCGGTCGCGATCTCGAGGATGCGCTGGATGTCGCTCGGGTTGTTCCGGTCGAGCCGGCCCTCGAGCGCGGCGAGGGCGGCCTGGCGGCGCTTCTCGGGCTGGTCCTTGTTCGCGGCGAAGCCGAGGAGGAAGTCCACGGACGGGCGGCCGCCGAGCTTCTTCATCGAGCCGAAGACGCGGAAGAGCTCCTCCTCCTGGTACTGCGCGAGCTGCGCCTCGAACTGCTTCTCGGTGGGCGTGAGCTTCGACGCGGCGTTCGCCGCCTCGAGCTCGGGCTTCTTGAGCTTGATCCAGTCGTCCGAGGAGACGAACCTCGCGATCGCGACCAGGTTCGCCGAGGCGGCCTCCTTCGTCGCGGCGTCGCCGAGCTCGGCGACGAGCGACGCCATCTGGTCGAGCCGGGCCGCCTCGCGGGTCATGAGCTTCGGCAGGCCGGCCACCGCGGTGGGGCCGATGAGCCGGAGCAGCTGCTCCATGCCGTACGCCTGCGAGCGGTCGACGAGCCGGTGCTCGAAGTCCGCCATCGCCCAGTCGATGAGGGCGGCCTTCAGCCCCTCCTTCAGCCCCTCGTCGGCGATGATCGCGGTCCGATCCGACGTGAGCATCGCGTACGCGGCGTCCTTGTACGGGAACGAGGTGTCCGGCGGGGCCGGCTTCCCCGGCTCGGCGACCGGCGGCGGCTTCCTGAGCTCGGCGATGATCGACGGCACGAGCGCCGCCACGATGGGCTGCCGGGACTCGGGCGCGATGCTCGCGAGCGTCTCGACGAGGAGGCCGATGCCCACGCGCCGCCCCTGCCGCGGCTTCATGCGGATGAGCGAGGTGGCCGCCTCGACGCGCAGCGCGGTGTCGTACTTGTCGTGGAACAACACGGCCCGGAGCTTGTCCGGCCCGTGCGCCGTGGACTCCCAGCGATGGATGTCGTTCTCGTTGACGCGGCACCCGCTCGTCGCGAGCCCCGCGCTCACGGTCGCGAGGCACAGCAAAAGTAGGCCCGCAGCGCCAACGCGCCGCCCTGCTCGTTCGACAGTTTCCATGCACGTCCCAGGAGGGCCGCGATGGTACCGCTCGCCGCCCCCTGTTTGAAAGAATTTCACGGCCGAGATCAAGTGAACTCAGGCAGATTCGCGCGAAATGCGGCCACAACTTCACCGCGGCGTCCACCCTCTCGCCCGCGCCGCCGCGGCCCCCGCGCGCCGGCGACGCCCGCTCCTGGCGAGCTCATGCGCGGCGCCCCGGTGCAACACGCTCCGCCGGTTCCAGTCTGCCCAGACTTCTTGCCCCCGGGTGCGAGTACGCATATGTGAGCAAAGTAGGTTCAGGTAGGCATGCACGTCCCCTTGTTCGCTCCTCGCCGTGCCCAGCCCGCTGTCGGTCTTGGCGAGCCCTTGCGGTCCGAGGCCCGCGGCGCTGCGCGTACCGTCCCGGCGGCCGGCGCGGGCCCTGCCGGGCCGCGGGGGCACAGCTACGCCCGGGATGCGGCGGCGCTGGTCCTCCTCGTGTCGGCCCTGTACAGCGCGCTGGCGCTGGCCTCGTTCCGTGCGGATCCGTTGCGGCCGGAGGTCTCGGGCGCGGACTGGGTCGGCCCTGTGGGCGCCGCGCTCGCGGGGGCGGCGGTCGAGGCGGTCGGGGTCATCGCGTGGTTCGTCCCGCTCGAGCTCGCGGTGCTGGCGATGCCGCTGCTCGGGTCGAAGCGCTCGAACGCCGGCCTGTTCCGGCTGAGCGGCGACGTGGTGGTGGTGATCGTCCTGGCGGCGCTCGCGCACGTGGCCTTCCCGCTGGCGGTCGCGTTCGGCGCGATGCCGCTCGGCGGGGCGGTGGGCGAGCTGTTCGGGGAGGTGCTGCGGTCGCTCTTCTCGAACATCGGCTCGTACATCATCGGGCTCACGATCGTCGCGCTCATCCTCATGGGCCGCGCGACGTTCTCGTTCATCGAGCTCGCGCAGCGGTCGGAGCAGATCGCGATCGCGGCCCTGCTGCGCATCGCGGGCTGGGTGCGCGCGCTCTTCGGGGCGTGGGCCGCGGCGCGGGATCTGGAGCGGCGCGCGGGGGCGCCGGGGCCGGAGGCGCCGCCGATCATCGCGCGCAACTCGAGCCCCGACGCGATCATCGCCGCGCTGGCCGACGACGCCGACGAGCCGCTCTCGGATCCCGCCGCGAGGACCACGCCCGTCGAGCCGGCGGGCGCCGCGGCGCCGGCGCTCGACCTGTGGAAGAGCGCGCCGGGCAGCGCCGCCGCCGAGGAGCCGGCGGCCCCGGCGAAGCCGCGGCGCGGGCGCAAGGCGCAGGTGCGGGAGCCGCGCGAGCCGCGCGAGCCGGCGCAGCAGGGCGCCGAGGCGCACGAGGTGGTCATCCACGGCGCCGAGCCGCGCGAGCCGGCGCAGCAGGACGCCGAGGCGCACGAGGTGGTCATCCACGGCGCCGAGCCGCGCGAGGTGGTCATCCACGGCGCCGAGCCGCGCGAGGTGATCATCCACAGCGCCGAGCCGCGCGAGGTGATCATCCACAGCATCGAGGAGCCGCGCGACGAGGCGGAGCAGGACGCCGACGAGCGCGAGGTGGACCTCCGCGGCGCCGAGCCGCGCGAGCCGGCGCGCCAGGACGCCGCGCCGCGCAGGCCGGCGCAGCGCAGCGCCTCGGCGCGCGAGCCGGCGCCGCGCAAGGCGACGCGGCGCGCCGCTGCGCGCCCGGCGGAGCCGGCGGCGTTCGCGGCCCTGGACGAGGGCGAGGCGCGCCTCGACGAGGAAGCGCACCTCGACGAGGACGGCGCGGCCGAGCTCGAGGATCCCGCCCCGGGGGACGAGGAGATCGCGACCAGGTTCGTGGAGCTGGAGGTGTTCGATGTGCCGACGCCGTCGCCCATCCTGCCCGTGCGTGAGGCGCGCGAGCCCGCGCGCGACGTGCCGACGCCGTCGCCCATCCTGCCCGTGCGTGAGGCGCGCGAGCCCGCGCGCGTCGTGCGTGAGGCGCGCGAGCCGCGCGAGCCCCTGCGCGACGTGAGCGAGGAGCGCGCGCCCGCGCGCGAAGCGCGTGAGCCCCTCCGCGAGGCGCGTGAGCCCCTCCGCGAGACGCGCGAGCCCCTGCGCGACGTGAGCGAGGCGCGCGAGCCCCTGCGCGAGGCGCGCGAGCCGGAGGCCAGGACGGCGCCGCGCGAGGCGGCGGCCGGCGCCCCGGAGCGCCCGCGGGCCGAGAAGCCGGCCGGGCCGACGATCGTCGACACGAGCCGCGCGCTCATGAGCGAGAAGGCGAGCGTGACGCGCGTCGTCCCGGCGGTCGGGGCGGGCTTCCGGCTGCCGACGACGGACATGCTCGACGCCGCGGCGGGCGGGCGCCGGGAGCTCGACGCGGATCAGCTCAAGGGGACCGCGCAGCTCCTCGAGAAGACGCTCGCCGACTACGGCGTCAGCGGCAAGGTCGAGGAGATCCACCCGGGGCCGACCGTGACGACGTTCGAGGTCTCCCCCGCCGCCGGCACCAAGGTCTCGAAGGTGGCGGGGCTGGCGGACGACCTCGCGCTCGGCCTCTCGCGCAAGGTCCGCATCGTCGCCCCCATCCCCGGGAAGAACCGGATCGGCTTCGAGATCCCGAACGAGCACCGCGTCCCCGTCAACCTGCGCGAGCTCGTCGAGGATCGCCGCTTCCTCGAGATGAAGGCGCCGCTGCCGTGCGTGCTCGGCCGCGACATCATCGGGACGCCGTACTTCGCCGACCTCGCGTCGATGCCGCACGTCATCGTCGCGGGCGCGACCGGCGCCGGCAAGAGCGTCGGGCTCAACGTGATGCTGGTGAGCCTCCTCTTCCGCAAGACGCCGGAGGAGCTCCGGCTCCTGATGATCGATCCCAAGGTCGTCGAGCTCGCGCCGTTCGATCGCATCCCGCACCTGCTCCTGCCGGTCGTGACGGACATGAAGCAGGCGGCGAACGCGCTCAAGTGGGCCGTCGACGAGATGGAGCGCCGCTACCAGCTGTTCGCGAACGCGGGGACGAAGAACATCACGACGTACAACGCGTGGATCGAGCGCGTGCAGCGCGGCGAGGCGCGCCCGCCGAAGCCGCCGGCCAAGGTGACCGCGATCGGCGCGGACGGGACCGAGGTGGAGGTCGACGCGGCGAAGGACGGGTCGGACGCGGCGCTGCCGGAGAAGATCCCCTTCATCGTGATCGTGGTCGACGAGTTCGCCGACCTGATGATGCAGCAGGGCAAGGACGTGGAGGCGAGCGTCGCCCGGCTCGCCCAGAAGGCGCGCGCCGCCGGCATGCACGTGATCCTCGCGACGCAGCGGCCGAGCGTCGACGTGATCACCGGCATGATCAAGGCGAACTTCCCGACGCGCGTCGCCTTCCGCGTCGCGCAGAAGGTGGACAGCCGAACGATCCTCGACGAGCAGGGCGCCGAGCACCTGCTCGGCCGCGGCGACATGCTGATCAAGATGAACGGATCGAACGAGACGCGCCGCGTGCAGTGCCCGTTCTGCTCCGAGGAGGAGGTGCAGCGCATCACCGACTTCCTGCGGCTCCAGGGGGAGCCGGTCTACGACGAGGCGATCCTCCGGCCGCGGGACGAGGACGGCGAGGAGCCCGACACGTCCGACGCGGAGGCCGATCCCATGTACGACGCCGCGGTGCGGATCGTGGCCGACACGCGGCGCTGCTCGACCTCGTGGCTGCAGCGCAAGCTCGGCGTCGGCTACAACCGCGCCGCCAAGCTGGTGGAGGCGATGGAGAAGCGCGGGCTCGTCGGGCCGGCGAACGGCGCCAAGGATCGCGAGGTCCTGATCGCGCCGATCTGAGCCCGTCGTTTTTTACTTGACGCCGCCGTGCGGCGCGTGTTGGTGCCCATCGATGCGAGCAGGCGAGCCGGGATGTGATGTCGGAGCGGCCATGGCACCGCCCTCTCCGCCGCCGGGGCCCGCGCTCGAGCATGGCGGTTGTTTTGACTTTCCCGCTGGAATGCTTCATGGAGCACGCAGGATGGCGCCTGAGGAAACGCGCACGCGTCTGATCGCCCAGATCGCGAGCCTCCTGAACGAAGGGACGATGCCCGCAGACGCCCGCGCGGCGGGGCTCACGCTCATCGGCTGGCTCGCGAGGCGCATGCCCGGCGAGGAGGCGTCGCGCGACGGCGTCGACGAGATGTGCCGGCGGGCGGCGGTGCTCGGCTGCGGCCCCCGGCGCGTGAACGGGCGGCGGTCCACCTGAGCCGAGCGGGGCGCGCGCCGCGGGTGCGCGCGCCGCGGGTGAAGAAGCGGCGGGTCTAAGAAGCGGCGGGTCAAGGAGCGGCGGCGCGCCGGGCCGCGCTGACGCGCCGGGTAGGCCTGGCGCGCCGGGCCGCGTCGGCGGCGGGCCCGAGCGGCGGTGGACGGCGAGGCGGGGCCGAAAGGCTGCCGCCGGTGCCGTAATTTGTACGAGCCGTATCGAGGGCGGTTAAGCTCCTGGTGGCGCGGCTTTTCCGCGCCGTGGGCTCGCGCGACGCTCGAATCGGGACGTCGGCTCGCCCGGTACGATGGGGCAAACGGCCGCTGTGGGGCCTGTGATAGGTGGTGTTGCTCATGGCGAACCGCGTGGTCGCCCTCCCCGAACCGCACCCTGATGACGATGAAGATGTCGTGTGGGGGATCTCCACGGCCACCGCGCTGTGGGCGCGAGGCGAGCGGCGCGACGCCATCGTGTGGCTGCGGCGCGCGGCCGAGGCGGCCGGGGTAGCCGGGCAGCCGTTCCGCGCCTCCGAGATCGGCCTCTGCGCGACGGCGCTCGAGGAGGTGATGGCCTCGGAGCTCGGGCAGCCGAGTGATCCTGACCTGCTGGAGACGATCGCCAGCGAGACCGCCGACGAGGACCCGCCTGCCGACGAGGAGGATGGGCCGCCCTCGGACGAGCAGACCTGGCGCCGCCGCCGGTCGCTCACCGAGGAGCTGCGCGCCTCGATGCCCTCGATCGAGATCGATCTGTTCGAGCCGATCTCGGAGCCGGAGCTGACCGCGGGCGCGGAGCGCCTGCCGCCGCCGGTGCCGCCGGTGCCGCCGGTGCCGCCGGCGCGCATCCTGCCGCCGCCCCCCCCGGGCGCAGCGGGCGCGCCGGGCGCCGTCGCCCGGATCGCGCCGTATCCCTCCGCGCCGACCGGCGTCTCGCCGGGCAGCGCCTCGCAGCCTGCGCCGTCCCCGCCGCCGTTCACGCCGCCGCTCACGCCGCCCGTAGCGCAGCAGCCTCCGGGCGCCCCGGTCGCGCGGCCCGCGCCGTCGGCTCCGCCGCCGCCGTTCCCGCCGGGCGCGCAGCCCGTCGCGCCGCGCTCGTATCCTCCGCCGGCCGCGCCGCCCCAGCAGCCAGGGGCGCCGTACTATCCGCCGCCGGTCGCGCCCTCCGCGCCGCCGCTGGCGGTGCCTGCCGCCCAGACCGGGGTGACTTACCGGAGCCAGCCGCCGCCCGCGTCTCCGTTCGCGCCGACGCCGTCGGCGAGCGGGCTTCATGGGTCGCAGCCGCCGGCGCCGCCGTCGTTCCGCGCTCCCATGGTCACGGAGCCGCTGCTGTCGCTGGAGGAGTACGCGTACTACACGCCGCCGCTCGCCCCGGTCGCGCCGCCGACCCCACCGACAGCAGCGCCGGCCGTACCGTACGTGTCCTCGCCGCCACCGCTGTCGCGGTCGTCGGCTCCGCCTCACCCGTCTCCCTCGTCGGTGCCGCCGGAGCCGCTGGGCGTGCTGCCCCCCTTGCCGGAGCGGGGGCGCTCGGACTCCGCGCGCCCTCCGCAGCCCCTGGGAGCGCGCCCCCTGAGCGAGCCGCCGCTCGGCGCGCTGCTGCCTCCGCTGGCGCCGTCGGCGATGCGATCTCCGCCGCTGCCGAGGTTCATCGCAGAGCCGCCCCCGTCAGGACCGTCCGCACTGCCGGCGCCGCCGCAGCCGCCGTCCTTCGGACCGGCGTCGCAGCCGCCGTCCTTCGGACCGGCTTCGCAGCCTCCGTCCTTCGGGCTGGCGCCGCCGCAGCCGCCGTCCTTCGGACCGGCGTCGGCGCCGCCGCAGTCGCCCTCCTTCGGGCAGGCCCCGCCGCAACCGCCGTCCTTCGGACCGGCGTCGGCGCCACCGCAGCCTCCGTCCTTCGGGCAGGCCCCGCCGCAGCCGCCGTCTTTCGGACACGCGTCGGCGCCGCCGCAGCCGCCGCCTTTCGGACACGCGTCGGCGCCGCCGCAGCCGCCGCCTTTCGGACCGGCGTCGGCGCCGCCGCAGCAGCCGTCCTTCGGGCTGGCGCCGGCCCCCACATCGCAGCCACCGTCCTTCGGGCCGGTGCCGGCGCCCCACCCGCCGTCCTTCGCATCCGCGCGGCCGCAACCCCCGGCGCCGCCGTTCTCGCCCGCTGCGCCTCCGCGCCCGCAGCCGCTGTCTCCGCCGGCCGCGATCATGCCTTCGCCGCCGCAGCCGCTGCCTCCGCCGGCGCCGCCTCCGCGTCCGCAGCCGCTGCCTCCGCCGGCCTCCGCTGCACCGCCGCTGCCTCCGCCGGTGGCCCCTGCGGCAACGACGCCGGCGTCCGCCCCGCCGCCGCCCTACACATCTCTGCCACAGCCGCTGCCTCCGCCGGCGGCCCCTGCCCCACCGATGCCGGCGTCCGCGCCGCCGCCGCCACATTACGCGCCGCCGCCGCCACATTACGCGCCGCCGCCGCCACATTACGCGCCGCCGCCACAGCCGCTGCCTCCGCCGGTGGCCCCTGCTCCACTGGCGTCCGCGCCGCCGCCACATTACGCGCCTCCGCCGCAGCCGCTGCCTCCGCCGCAGCCGCTGCCTCCGCCGGTGGCCCCTGCCCCACCGACGCCGGCGTCCGCCCCACCGCCGCCACATTATGCGCCTCCGCCGCAGCCGCTGCCTCCGCCGGCGTCCCCTGCCCCAGCGACGCTGACGTCCGCCGCACCGCCGCCGCCCTATGCGCCGCCGCAGCCGCTGCCTCCGCCGGCACCTCCTGCGCCGTCGTTGTCGGCGTCAGCCGCGCCTCCGCCCCCACCCGCCGCGCCTCCGCCCCCGCAGGCTCCACCTCCGGCGGCGCCGCCGCTGCCCTCGTCGGCGCCCGCTGCGCCGCCCGTGCCGACCCCGGCGATCTCTTCAGCGCTCCCACTCCCGCCCGCTGCGCCGCCGCCTGCGGCGACGGCGCCGTCATCGCCGCCCGCTGCGCCGCCGTCTGCGGCGACGGCGCCGTCATCGCCGCCCGCTGCGCCGCCGCCTGTCGCGACGGCGCCGTCATCGCCGCCCGCTGCGCCACCGCCTGCGGCGTCGACGCTCCCGTCGCCGCCCGCTGCGCCGCCGCCTGCGGCGTCGACGCCCCCGTCGCCGCCCTCCACCTCGGCAGCGCCCAGCGAGCAGCAGCCGCAAGACGAGGACGGGGGCGCGATCGTCGTCGAGGATCAGGGCGCGACGCCCGCCCCGGCCCGCACAGGCGCGGCCGCCCCGGCAGCGAGGACCGGCGTGTCGAGGCGGAAGCCGCGCGAGCCGATCCTCGATCCCTGGTCCGACGACGCGGAGACCGCCGGGCCACCCCGGCCGGCGCAGGCGACCATGACGCCGAGCGGCGACACCTACCTGGTGGCGCGCCGGCCGCCCTCCTCGCCGCAGGTCGGCGATGAGGACGAGGTCATCACCTCGGCTGCGCCGCTCGATCTCACGCTCAAGCGCAAGCCGATCTCGGCGCGCCCCCCGGTGCCCCCCGCGACGCGGCCTCGGCCCGCGACACAGCCAGGCAACGAGCCGCCCGGACACCTCGGGACCTCCGCCACCAGCATCCCGGCGAAGAACACCGCCGTCCCCGCGAGCAGGGACGACAAGATCGAGCTCCCGGCGGCCGCAGAAGCGTCGTCGCCGACGCCCGCGCCGACGCCCGCGCCGACGTCCGCGGGGACCGTCGTCGTCGAGCTCTCCGACCCGGAGATCGAAGCCCTGCCGCCGTCGCGATCGCTGCGCGAGGTCGCGGCGCTCGCGCCGCAGACGGCCCACCAGGACGACGCTGGGCCGACGCAGCCGCCGGGCGTGCCCGCGTCCGAGGCCGTGGAGGACCCGGCGCTGCGCCCGCAAGCGTCGACGCAGCCGACGGCCGAGCCTGTGGTCGATGCCGAGGTGCTCGACGATGCGGACATCGCGCTCGACGAGGAGCCCGCCTCCGTGGAGCCCGCCTCCGACGAACCTGCCTCGTCGGAGCCCGCCACCGCGCCGCTGCCGTCGCGCGCCGCTGCGGCCGGCGCGCAAGGCGACCGCGACGCGCTGCTCGAGGAGATCGCCGCGGGCCCGCCCGAGCCGACCGCGGCGGCGCTGCCCGCGCCGGACGCTGGCGAGGACCTCACGCTGCTCGCGAGCGCGCTCGATCTGTCGTCCGAGCCGCCGCCCGAGCCGAGGGCCGTCGAGGCGCCCGACCTCGCCCCGGAGAGCGTGCCGGGGCTCGCCGCGGCGAGCGGCGAGCGCGCCGCCGCGATCACCGGCCGCGACCTCGAGCAGATCGAGGCGTTCGCCGACCTGCCCGAGGAAATGCACGACGAGCTCGCGCGCGCCGCGCACGTGGGCGACCTCGCGCCCGACGAGGAGCTCGCCGTCTCCGGGGCGGCGCTGGTGCTCCACGGCAAGGCCTCCGTGTGCGCGAACATCGTCGATACGCCGGCCGCGCGCGCCGCCATCAGGACGCTCGTGCCGTCGCGCGGGACGCTCGACGACGGGATCCCGCTGCGCGTCGTCGCCGGCGCGGGCGGCGCGCGGGTGGCGATCTGGGACCAGGCGACCATCGACGACGCGCTCCGGTCCTGCCCGTGGGTGCTCGAGGAGCTGCGCGCCGTCGCCGACCGCCTCCAGGCCCTCGCCGGCGCCACCATGGGGCCGCTCGGCGAGCTCGAGGAGACGCTGCTCCGCCGGATCCTCGGCCGGCTGCGCCTGCGCAACCTGGAGCCCGGCGAGCAGCTCATCCACGCGGGCAACCCCATACCCGGGCTGGTGCTCGTCGGGGCCGGCGCGCTCGAGCTGGTCGACGAGCGATCCCAGGAGGTCGCCGGCGGGGCGAGGCCCGGGGAGCTCCTGTTCGCCCCCGAGCTGCTCGCGGGCCAGCCGGCGCCGTCGATCGCCCGCGCGGCCGCCGGCGGCGCGCTCGTGCTCATCGCCGACCACCCCGTGCTGCGCGAGCTCTTCGAGAGCACGCCGGAGCTGCTCTCCATCCTCGCGCAGGCCGTCTCGCTGCGCGCCTGAGCGCGCGTGAGCGCGCCTGACCCCTGACGCCCGCGACGCGCGACGCGCCGCTCGCCGCGCTCAGCCCGGCGCGGGCCGGCCGCTCATCGGTCGGCGACCGTGCGCACCGGGCGCGGCCGCCGCGCGGCCTCCTGGTCCACGTCGACGGGCTCGGCGGGCTCCTCGTCCTCGTTGAGCTGCCACACGAGCTCGCTGTTGCCCTGCGCCCCCGCGAAGCGGAGCCCGAACCACTTCGCGTTCGGCGAGATCGTCGGCCGGCCCTGCGCGGTCTCGCGCGGGAAGCGGATCCGGAACGCGCGCCGCCACACCGTGTTGTACGGGAAGTACGTCCGCTCGAGCGCGTTCGGCTTCGTGATCGCGATGATCTCCTCGGGCGCCGTCTCGTTGCCGGTGTCGTCGATCAGGCGGACGATCCACGCGCTGTCCTGCGTCGCGAGGTCGTTGTACTTGCGCTCGCCCCCGAAGATCGCGACGAAGAACTGGTGGCGCTGGTGCGTCTCCTCCAGCGTCTTCTCGAGGAGCTTCTGGCGCTGCTCGATCGTGAGCCGGTAGTCCTGCGCGTAGCGGACCACGTAGGCCCAGCGGAAGTCCCACGACTCGAACGTGGCGGTGGCCGTGAGGAAGTTGTCGAGCTCGGAGAGCGCGATCAGGTGCTCCGTGCGCGTCCAGGCGCGCAGCACGTACTCGTAGTCCGTCGCCACGTACTCGCGAGGGCCCTCGTTCAAGCTCACGAGCTGGGTCGAGCAGCCGGCCTGCCCGACGAGCGCCGCGAGGACCAGACCGCGCCAGATCCATGCCGAAGTGACCACGCGCCCAGGGTACCCACCCGCCGCCCTGGATGCACGCGCTCGGAGGAGATCGCCGCGCCTTATCCCCTCCGCCGGCCGGCTCGGCCGCGCGGGGGCGCTCGCGCTCACCGGGGCGGCGCCGGCCGGAGCGCGCCCGGCAGGAACGAGAAGCTGACGTTCAGGCGCGCCGCGTAGTACGAGTCGACGTCGCCCCGCAGCGGCGTCGCGATCGGGAGCAGCACGCTCAGCGCCGGCTGCACGTTGCTCGCCAGGATGAGCCGGATGCTCGGCGAGATCGCGAACGTCGCGCGCCTGCTGTCCGGCAGGCCCTCGGTCAGCTGGTAGACCTCCCAGAGCTCCAGCCCGAGGCCGACCGGCCGCGCGAGCCGGTAGCCGAAGTAGAAGGCGGTGTGCGCCCGGATGTCGGTGCGGCGCTCCCGGGAGAACAGGCCGCGCGCGACCAGCGACCAGTCGAGGCCCTGCCGGAGCTGGAAGATGAACGGCCCCGTGATGTGCCGCATGTCGAACCACGGGCGGAACGTGATCGTCAGATCCCGGAAGCGCGTCTCGTCCCACGGCCGCACCACCCGCGCCGTCCTGAGCACCTCCTCCTCGGCCGGCGAGACCTCGCGCGGCGTCGGGATCACGACGCCGAAGCCCCCGCCGGACGAGAGCCCGCGCACGCTCGACCAGACGCCGCGCGCGTAGAGCTCGGGGCTCCCGAGCTGGATCGAGCGCTCGACCCCCGGGACGCTCGCGGCGGCGGAGTCGTGCACCACGCCGACGAACCACTTGCGCGGGACGACCGGCATCTCGAGCTCGCCGTGCGAGTACCAGGCGAAGGCGCTCTTGCCGCCGCCCGCGCTGCCCTGGTCGGGCTCGATCACGGCCGCCGTGTACTCGAAGGTGAAGGTGGGATCGCGCCGCGTGAGCGCGGGGAGCGTCGGCGGCGCGGGGACGTCGAAGACCGCCTCGTCGTCGTCGGACCACGAGCCGGAGCCCGGCGGCGCCGCCAGCGCGGCGGTAGGCCGCGCGGCCAGGAACAGGAGCGGGACCCAGGGCGCCGCGCGAGCGAGGCGCCCGGCCGGCGCCGGACCCCGCGCGGGCGGCGTCGGCGTCACGCGCGGGATGTTACTTCGAGCCGAGGCCGAAGTCGTTCGCCGTGACGTAGAGCATCAGCCCGATCAGCATGAACACGCCCACGAGGTGGATGTGCGCCTCGATGCGGGCGTTGGGCCGGCGCCGCGTCGTGGCCTCGTAGAACAGGAACATCAGCCGGCCGCCGTCCAGCGCCGGGAACGGGATCAGGTTGAACGCGCCGAGGTAGGCCGAGAGCATGCCGAGGAACTCGAGCCCGTCGGCCCAGCCGCGCTTGGCCGCGTGCGCGGTCTCCTCGATCATCCGCTTCGGGCCCCCGAGCTCGCCGTCGACCTTGCCCGTGATGACCTGGCCGAGCCCGACGATCAGGCCCTGCACGACCTTCGGCGGCTTCGTCAGCGCGAGCACCGCGGCCTCCTTGGCGGTCACCGGCGCCCGCTGGATCGGGCCGATCGCCGTCACGCCGATCCGGCCCGCGCCCTTGTCGTTCGCGGGCGTGATCGTGACCGGGATCCGCTCGCTGCCGCGCTCGACGACGAGGTCGAGCGGCCGCCCCGGGCTGCTGGAGATGATCTCCGCCATCTTCTCCCAGTCCTGCACCGGCGTCCCGTCGATCTCGACGATGCGATCGCCGTCCTTCAGGTTGGCCGCCGCCGCCGGCATCCCGGCGACCACGCCGATCTCGGTCTGGCGGTAGTGCTTGCCGCCCGTCATCAGGCTCGCGAAGAAGAGCACCGAGGCGAACACGTAGTTCGCGAGCGGACCGGCGAAGATCGCGGCGATCCGGCCCACCAGGCTCGCGTTCGCGTAGCTGCCCTTGTCCTCGGGATCGACCTCCTCCATCGGGTTCATCCCGGCGATCTGGACGTACGCGAGGAAGGGGATCATCGCGACCTGGAACACGGTGGGGCCGTGCTTCACCGGGTCGTGACGCCAGAGCCGCACGCGGATCTTGTCCGCCGCGGTCGTGAACCAGAAGTACCCGTCTTTCGGGACGACCTTGAAGAAGGTGGGTCCGAAGCCGATCGAGAACTTCAGGACGCGCATGCCGTAGGCGCGCGCGGCGAAGTAGTGCCCCGCCTCGTGAACCACCATCAGCAGGGCGAGACCGAGGACGCCAACGAAATACCAGCCGACCATCTCAGGCTAGTCTAACCAGGGTGCGGCGCGTCCGCACGTGCGTCATGCCCGCCCCGCACGCCTGCGGCGCGGAGGCGCGCGCAGGCCGCCGCCTGGCCGCGCCGCGCCGCCGCCTGCTCATCCTGGCCGCGCGCCGCCGCCGCCCCATCCTGGCCGCGCGCCGCCGCCGGGCGGCCAGCGCAGCGCCCCGGGCGGCGCGGCGCGCCGCAGAGTCCGCCGGGAGCGGCTCAGCCGGTGAAGAACGAGACGCCGACGCTGACGAACGGGTACCCGACGCGCATCGTCAGCGCGACATCGTCGTTGAAGTGGTACCGGCCGCCGATCATGGTGGCGAAGTCGAGCCACACGTCCCGGTAGAAGCCGTCGCTCCGGAGGAGCAAACCGAGATCGGCGAAGGCGCTCCACTTGTCGGTGAAGAAGAAATTCCACTGCAGGGTGACCGGGCTCATCAGCGTGAAGTCCTCGTAGCAGCCCCGGCAGTTCGTGATATCCAGGCCGAACGAGATGCCGACCGTGTTGTTGATCTTCGGGACGAACGCCGGATCGCCGAGCTCGATCGTCGCCCTGAAGCCGACGCCGAACTCGGTGTCGAAGTCCCGGTACCTGCGGTAACGGGGCAAGCCGTAGTCGCGGCGCCAGAACGCGAGGTTGCCGTGCGGCTCGAGCTCGGCCGTGTAGTCGGGATGGTCGTTCGGATTCTTGATGTTCGCCTGCGCCTCGGGCGCGAATGCGACGAGGGCGGCGCCAGCAAGAGCAACACCCACGAGCGAGGGGAGCGCTTTCATGGGCCCTTCGTACCAAAGGAACGGCAGCGAAGGAAGCAAACGGACGCGGCGCGCCTCCGCGGCGGCCGCCGCTGGACGGCGGTGTCGCACCTCGTACTACGCGCCGCCTGGACGGAGCGCGCCCTCGCGCGCCCCCGCGGGGCGAGCTCGGCCGCCCCGCGCGTGGCGGGCTCGTCTGGCTGAGGTGTGCGCTTCGCGGTAAACAGGGACAGCCGCCGCAGAGCCCGCGCGCCGCGGAGGGGCGGCCTTCGCCGGAGCGTCGAGATGAGGGGACCGACACGCGTCATGCTTCTGGCCCGCCGCTGCCCGCGCGTGCGCTCGCTGGTCGGCGGCGCGCTCGTCGCGCTCGCCGCGCCCGCCTGCGGCCCCACCATCCAGGTCGCGGCGCCGCCGCCCGAGGAGGCAGCGCAGCCCGCGCCGCCGGCGAAGAAGCCCGGCGCTCCGGCCCCGGCCCCGACGTCCGCGCCGCCGGGGCCGCCGGCGCCCACGGCCGCCGAGCCGTTCGTGACGACGCGGGACTCCGACGTGTGGGTGAGCCAGTCGCTCAAGCTGCAGCGGCGCTACGAGCGCGTCCTCGTGGTCGGCGCGCCCGCCCCCGCCACGATCCGCGTCGCCCCGCTCGACCTGAACGCGCGCGGCGCGGCGGCCGAGGCGCAGGAGGTCCCGGTCACGCGCGCCTTCGCGACGCTCCAGCAGGCCGCGGACGCGGCCCGCGGCGGCGACCTCGTCGCCGTGCTGCCCGGCACCTACGCGGGGTTCTCGGTCGGCGACAAGCCGAGCGCCGGCCAGGAGCGGTTCATCCACTTCAAGGCGATGGGGAGGCCGGGCGAGGTCGTGATCAACCAGGCGTGCGCCCTCGACCCGAGCTGGATGATCTACCTCAAGGCGGCGCACCACGTGGTGATCGAGGGGTTCAACCTCGCCGGGAGCAGCGAGCCGGGCCGGCAGAGCGCGGGCGCGCCGCGCGCGGGCATCATGGTCGACGGCGCGTTCGGCGAGACCGGCAAGCTCGCGCACCACATCGCCGTCGTGGGCAGCTTCTCGCATCACCATCGGATGTGGGGGTTCCACGCGACCGACAGCCACACCGTCCTCTTGCAGGACAACCTGTTCGCCTTCTCGGCGCGCGAGCACGGAGCCTACGTGTCCGACGGCTCGGACAACTACGTGGTCCGGCGCAACGTGTTCTTCGGCAACAACGCCGGGGGGTTCCAGGCGAACCTCGATCCGAAGGTGTCGCTCGAGGAGGTGATGAAGCACCCGTCGTTCCGGAGCTACCCACCGCAGGAGCCGACGCGCGCCTGGGCCGCGGGGCTGATGAAGCTCGCGGCCGAGCGCTTCGGCGAGCACGGGTTTCCGGACGGCCGCGGCGTCAATTTCATCATCGAGCAGAACGTGATGAACGGCAACGGCCGCGCCGGCGGCGGGGCGATCAACCTCGCCGGGCTGTCGGACTCCCTCATCCAGAACAACCTCCTCTATGGCAACCTCGCGGGCGGGATCGCGCAGTGGGACGACGCGAACCCGTTCGACAAGGCGTACGTGGAGCCCGGCCCCAGCGCGCCGGAGCAGGTGAGCGGCCCCGAGGCGCTGCCCCTCTTCGGGTGCCGCAACAACCTGATCCGCAACAACACCGTGATCATGAACAACGGCGGCCGGGCCGCGCTCCAGTGCGGCAACGGCAGCTGGGGCTGCCGGCTCAGGAACAACGTGTTCATCAACGACGCCTCGGCCTCGATCGAGGTGCTGAGCACGGGCATCTACCGGTTCGACGCGGGCCACAACGTGGTGAACCAGGTGAGCTACGGCGGGATGCCGCCCGCGCTGAAGCGCCTCGCGACGTCGCTCGCGGAGACGCGGGCGGTCACGGGCATCACGCGCGCGCGGTTCGCGGCGGAGGTGGTCCGCGCGAGCGACGAGCCGTGGGTGATCCTCGAGGGGGGCTGGTGGAAGCTCAACCCGAACCGGCCGGATTTCAGGCCGAAGCGGACGTCGAAGATGCTGCTCGGGCAGGGCGACGCCCGCGAGGTGCCGGCGCACGATCTGCTCGGGAGCAAGCGCGGCGGCGCGGACCTCGGGGCGCTGTCGCCGGCATCCGACTGAGGGGCGCGGCGGCGCGTCGACGCGCCGGCGGGGAGCACACCGGGCGTCGCCGGCGGGCGTGAGCGCGCCGAGGCGCGCCGGACGCGGGCGCTCTCGGGGCGCGGACGTTCACCTCGGGCCATGCGCCCGCCGGAGAAAAATCTTGCCGGGGGTGGGAAGTAGGCGAACGATCGCGCCGCGTTGGGGGCATTCTACGTGGACCACCCGCGGCGTGCCCAAAGGAGAGCGGAGATGCGCGGACGTACTTCTTCTCTGGTGTGCGTGATCTGTGTCGCGGCGGCCGCGGCGTTCACGGCGTGCTCGGACGACACGCCGGAGAACCCCGGCGGGGGCGGTGGAAACGGCGGCGGGGGGACGACGAGCGGCACGACGTCGGGCGCGTCGACGACGACCTCGGCCGCGACCACGACGTCGAGCAGCGCGAGCGGAGGCGGCGGCGGGGGCGGCGGCGGGGGCGAGACCGTGTGTGATCAGGCCTGCACGAAGGCCGCGGAGTGCGACGTCCCCATATGCAGCCTCGTCCCTTACGACTGCTCGGATCCGGCGGCGGAGTGCGCCGCCGAGTGCGTGAACGGGGCGTCGTGCGAGCAGATCCAGACGCTGACGGGGGAGAACGTGGACCCGGAGCTCGCCGGTTGCCTGAGCGCGTGCCAGGGCGGCGAGGGTGGAGGCTCGGGCAGCGGCACGCAGTGCCTGAGCTGCGCGGCGCAGAACGGCTGTATGACGGCCTGCGCGCTCAACGCGACCTGCCGGGTCTGGCTCGAGTGCGCCCGGACCTGCATGGAGAGCGATCCGCAGCCGGAGTGCTTCACCGCCTGCAACGAGGCCCATCCTGACGCCCAGAGCAGGTACGAGGCCGTGTACGAGTGCACCTGCACGAGCTGCGAGGCGAGCTGCGGCGCCGTCGCCGATCCGTGCGCTCAGCCGGGGGGCATGTAGAGCGGCTGGTCGGGCGTCTGCTCGCGCTCGTCGTGGGGAACAGCGGGGGTCGACAGCGTCGTCTTCGATGCAAGGGCCGGGCGCGTGTACACTCCCCCTCGTGCCGACCGCGCCGCCCCGCGCTCCTCGCCGGGCCCTCCTATCGGACAGACCTACGCTCCCCGGACGCCGCCTGGCGGGTGTCGCCCCCACAGGCTGGCTCGCTGCCCTGATGGGGCTCACCGCGTGCGCCGCGCCGGGCGACGGCGGCGGCAGCGCTGCGAGCAGGGCGGGCGCCTCCGCCGAGGCCGCCCCTGCTGCCCTGCCGACGGCCCTCGCCGCGGCCGCGTTGCCCGCGTCCGCCGCGCCGGCGCCCGCGTCGGCTGCGCCCGCTGGCAGCGCCCACGCCGGCGCGGCCATCCTGGGCGGCGCCCCCGTCGGGCCGGCGTCGGTCGGGAGCCGGGCGAGCGCGGCGCCTTCCGGGGCGCCCCCGCCCAGCTCGGCCAGCGCCGGGCTGCCCGCCCTGCCGCTCCAGGCGCCCGGAGCGTGCCCTGCCGACATGGCCGCCGTGGGCGGCTTCTGCATCGATCGGTACGAGGCGCACCTCGTCACCGACGCCGGCGGCGAGCTCGCCGTGCACCCGCACTACAAGCGGCCGGAGCCGGGGGTCCTCTACGTCGCCCGCAGCGGGCCCGGCGTGTTTCCGCAGGCGTACATCAGCCGCGTCGAGGCCAAGGCCGCGTGTGTCGCCGCCGGCAAGCGCCTTTGCACGCGGCGGGAGTGGCAGCGCGCCTGCCGCGGCAACGGGGTCCACCGCTACCCGTACGGGCCCCGCGGCGAGCGCGGGCGGTGCAACACGGGGAAAGCGCACCTCCTGCGGGAGGTCTTCGGCGAGCACCCGCCGGGCGGGTGGAGCTACGAGAGGCACTTCAACAGCCCCGAGCTCGACCAGAAGCCCGGATTCCTGGCGAGGAGCGGCGACCACGCCGGGTGCGCGAGCGAGCTCGGGGTCCACGACATGATCGGGAACCTGCATGAGTGGGTGAGCGACATGGTCGATCACGATCTCGTGATGCGCCTCGCGGTCGAGGGCGTCGAGCGCCGCGACCAGCCGTGGCACGAGGGCAACGGCGTGTTCATGGGAGGCTTCTTCAGCACGACCAGCGAGCTCGGTCCGGGCTGCTACTTCACCACGATCGCCCACGAGCCGACTTATCACGACTACTCCACGGGATTCCGCTGCTGCGACGGCCCCACGTTGCCCGCGGCCCCGGCCGGAGCGGGCGCGAAGAAGCAGGACGGCTGACGACGACAGCTCGCGGTGGAGCGCCAGGACGCCGCGCGGTGGCCTGTCGGGGGCTGGGTCCGAGTCCGAGACCCGGCGGCTCTCCGAGCGAGGAGCACACGGCGCACGCGACGCTGGATTAGGATGGCGCCATGTCGCGTCGACGGCGGTCCGTGCCGCTTGCCCTCAGCGCCGCGCTCGCGCTGTCGTCCCTGGCCGCGTCGGCGGAGCCGGGCGCGTCCGGTCGCGTTCGCGCGCCGGCGCCCGCCGCCCCGACCACGTCGGCGGCCGACGCCGGCGCGCGCGACGCCATCCGGCGCGGCGACGAGGCGCGGCGCGCCGCCCGGTGGGGCGAAGCCGCCCTGGCCTACCGCGCTGCCCTGGAAGAGCGCCGCGGCCCGCCGCTCTCGCCCGCGACCCGCGCCGAGGTGGCCGGGGAGCTCGGCCTGTGCGAGCTCGCGCTCGGCGCGCACCGGGACGCCGCGGAGCACCTGCGCTTCAGCCTCGATCATCGGAGCGCGCTCCCCGTCGAGCAGCAACGGCGGTTCGAGGCTGGACAGGCGCAGGCGGAGCGCGAGGTCGGCGCGCTGTTCCTCGCCGTGAGCCCCCGCGACGCCGAGGTGCTCCTCGACGGCAGATCGCTCGGCGCGCCGCGTCCGGTGCACGTGGTCTTCGTCGAGCCCGGACCGCACACGGTGCGCGCGAGGCTCGCGGGGTACGCCGACGCGGTGGCCGGCATCGAGGCGGTGCGCGGCGCCTCGTCGAGCGTGACGCTCGCGCTCGCCGCGAGCACGCCGGTCCCGGCGCCGTCGGCCCGCGTGAACGCGCTCCAGCTCCACCCCGGGCCCGCGCAGCCCGCGGACCCAGGCGACGGGGCCGACGTGCTGCGGCGCATCGCCCTCGGGACCGCCGCGGCGGGCGCCGTCCTCGGCGCCGGGTTCTGGGTCGCCGCGGAGGTGCTCGACGGCGTCGTCGACGAGCGCGCCGCAGAGGTCCGCGAGCGCGGGGGACGCGGCGCGTGCAACGGCGCGGGCTTCTCCGGGGCGTGCAGGCACCAGGAGGCGCTCATCGCGCGGCGCGACGGCGTGGGCGCGGCGGCCGTCGCGGTCCTCGTCGCGAGCGGCGCGCTCGGGGCGCTCTCGGTGTCGTCGTACTGGTGGGCCCCGGCGGCGCCGCCGCGCGCGACGGCCGGCTTCACGCCGATGACCGCGGGGGCGACGGGGCTGTCGCCCGGCGTGACCCTCCAGGCGGTGTGGTAGGCTGCCCCGCGATGGGGGACGCCCGCGCGAGGTGGGGGGCTGCCGCGCGCTGCGCGCTCGTCGCCGCGACGTGGGTGATGCTCGGGTGCGGCAGCGCGGTCAGCGTGTGCGGGTGTTACCCGTACGACTGCGCCGAGCACATCGCGTGCGGCGAGCCCGGCGCGCCGGAGGGCGAGGTGGCTCCCGAGGCGCCGGGCGCGCCGCCGAGCGCGCCGGACAGCCCCGGCGGCGCTCCTTGCGGAGACGATCCGATCGACGCCGCGCCGACGGACGGCTGCGGCGTGTTCGCGAGCAGCAGCCTCGGGGACGACGCGAACCCGGGCACGCGGGCGCTGCCGGTGCGCACGATGCGCCGGGCGATCGAGCGCTCGCGCCAGGGCGCGCGGCGCGTCTATGCCTGCGCGGAGACGTTCCCGGAGGCCGTCGAGATCCCGGCTGGCGCGGAGATCCGGGGCGGCCTCGACTGCGCGCGCGGGTGGACCTTCATCGGGGACCACACGAAGACCGTGCTCGCGCCGGAGCCGGACCTGATCCCGCTGCGCCTCGAGGGCGGCAGCGGCGCGTCGGTCGTCGCCGACGTGCTCGCCCAGGCCGCCGACGCGGCGCAGCCGGGCGGCTCGTCGATCGCAGCGCTGGTGCTCCCCGGCGCGACCGTGACGTTCCTCCGCAGCGCGCTCGTCGCGGGGCGCGGCGCGCCTGGCGAGGACGGCGAGGACGGCGGCGACGGCGCCGCCGCGAGCGGCGCGGACGGGCACAGGGGGGGCGACGCCTGCTCTGCGGATGTCGTCGCGGGCGCGCCGGCCGCGGCAACGACCTGCGACGACGGCGACACCATCGGCGGCGCCGGAGGCGACGGCGCGGTCAGCAGCGGCGACGATGGGCGCGGCGGACTGCCGGAGCCGATCTCGAACGCGATGGGATGGGGGCAAGCAGGAGAAGGCCAGACGGCCGGCGCCGACTGCACCGATGGAAGGCAGGGCAACTCGGGCAGCCACGGCGCGCAGGGCCGCGGCGCCGCCGGGCGCGGCATGATCACGCGCGCGGGCTGGGAAGGGATCCGTGGCACGGACGGCGCGGGGGGGCTCTTCGGTCAGGGCGGCGGCGGCGGCGGCGGGACGCTGGGCGGGGTGATGTTCTGCGGCATGTCGCCGGCGCTGCCGAAGGGCGGCGCGAGCGGCGGCTCGGGGGGCGGCGGCGGCTGCGGCGGCCGCGGTGGCCGAGGAGGCGGCTACGGCGGTGCGAGCATCGCGTTGATCAGCCTGAGCGACGGCGTGACGCTGCACGACACGACGCTCGCTGCTGCGGACGGGGGTGACGGCGGCCGCGGCGGTGCTGGCCAGATCGGCGGGGAGGGCGGCAGCCGTGGCACCGGCGGCGCGGCGAGGAGCGGCTCGCTGCGGGGCTGTGACGGCGGCCGCGGCGGCCAGGGCGGGAACGGCGGCCACGGCGGCGGGGGGCTGGGCGGCCCGTCGATCGGGATCGCGTACCTGCTCGATCCTCCGAAGGTCCTGGGGACGTTGTCGCTCGGCGTCGGTGAACCGGGCAAGGGGGGCGCCGGCGGGCGAGCAGACCTGCCGGAGCTGGCAGGGCAGGCCGGCGCGGGCGCGGAGATGCTCGGCTTCGTCCAGTAGAAGCCCGGCAGCAGGACGGCAGGAGCGGGCAGCATGCGCCGAGCTCGGGCGCAGCGTGGGCTCAGGGCAGCGCGGGCTCGATCCTCGGCGGCGTCACGGGGTGTTGTCTCCGGTGGCGTGTTCGATGTCGCTTCCGGCGTTGAGCTCGCGCAGGAGCACCTCCCGCCGTCCGGCGAGCTGTCCGCGCGGAAACTGCCGCGTGTGATGCTCGAGCATCTCGGATGCCTCGGCGAGGTGACCGGCCCGGAGCATGACGGCGGCCTTCTCGATGAGCCGGCGCTCCTCGGCGAGGCGGGCCGCTCCGTCGCCGGGGCGCTCGCGCATGCGACGGGCGCCTGAGCCGGCCGGCGGCGCCGGAGGAGGCGCGGCGCTGGCCTCCGCGTCCGCCGCTGCTGCGGCGTCGCGAGGGCGAGGCGCGGGCGGCGCGCTGGGTGGAGCACGCCGGGTGACCGCCGCGTGTACGCCCGCCTGCGCGAGCACCGGCGCCGGCTCCGCGGGCGCGGTCGCAACGCCGGCCGCGACGGCGGCCGCTGCGGCAGCGATGCAGACGGGCTTCGCGATGCCGAGGGCGGACGCGCCCCAGGTCCCTGCCCTCGCGGGTGTGCCGAGGCCCAGGTCTCCGAGGCGGTGGAGCAGCCAGTCTCCCAGGCGGTCGCGCAGCCCATCGCGGAGAGGTGCCGCCGGCCGCCCGACTTCGAGGCAGCCAGGCAGAACGAGGCTCCCCTCGTCCCATCCGCGGCTGCGGGTGCGGCAGCGCGCTCGCCGTCGCGCGACCGCGGCGTCGAGGTCCCTGCGCGCGAGGCGGAGGCGGCTCCACGCCGTCTGGACCGGGATGGCCAGCGCCTGGGCGATCTCGCCCATGTCGATCTCCAGGATCGTGTGCGCGACGAGGATGGCGCGTCGCTCCGGAAGCACCTCGGCGAGCAGCTCGGCGAGCGCCTCGCGCTCGTCGCTGGCCACGGCGAGCGCATCCAGGCTCGGCGATTCGTCGACGAGGGGCTCGAACCATCCGGGCGACCAGGGCACCTCGCGGCGGCGATGGGCTCTGTCCCGGTAGTGCGTGAAGTGGTGCGTGGCGATGCCGATGAGCCAGCTGCGCATCGTGCCCAGCGCGGGATCGAACCGGCTCAGCCCGAGGTAGACGCCGTGGAGCACCTCCTGCAACACGTCCTCCAGATCCTGCCGTTTCACGCCGAGGTACAGCAGGTACGTGGCGAGCATCTCCCGATGGTCTCGCCAGATTGCCTCGAAGAGCACCTTCTCCGGTTCCAACACCACCTCACCTCGGCGCGCGATAGGCCTCCGCGCGCCCCCGCACCGCCGCGTCTCGCAACCCTCACTTCATGAATTGCGTTCGGGCGGCCCGGCTCGTCACGGAATCGACAGCCCTGCTCCTTCGCCGCACGCCGCGGCTGGGCTCGTCCTCGGCGCGGGCTGCCGGGTCGCCGCGGAGGAACCAGACGGCGCGGCGTGCTGCCCCTTGCCTCGCCGCCAGCGCGCCGGCCAAGCTTGGGCATGGCCTTCGCAGACCTGAAGAACGACTTCGTCTTCCGGCGCATCTTCGCGACCCAGCCGGACATCCTCCGGGGTCTGCTCAACGACCTGCTCGAGCGTCAGGGCGACCGGACCATCGATGCCATCGAGTACCTGCCGAGCGAACAGGCGCCGCTCGTCGCCGGGGCGAAGCTGTCGATCCTGGACGTCAAGTGCAAGGACCGATCGGGCGCCACGTTCGTTGTGCAGATGCAGCTCATCCATGTTCCCGGCTTCATCAACCGCGTCGTGTACAACGCGTGCAAGGCCTACGTGGGTCAGCTCAAGATGGGCAGGCCGTACACGGATCTGGCGGACGTGGTGGCGATCTCGATCTGCGACTTCGCGATATGGCCGGACGCCGAGCAGGACGCCGCGAAGCTGCCCCGCGTCCCGATGCTGAGCCGCTGGAACATGACCGAGCGGCGCTCCGGCAACCACGGCTTGCTCCAGGTCCAGTATGCCTTCCTGGAGCTGCCCAAGCTGCCCAGGCGGCGTCCGGAGACGGGGGCGGAGCTGTGGGCGTGGCTGTTCGTCCACTCGCCCGAGCTGACCGAGGTGCCGCCCGACCTGCCAGATGGCCCGCACAGGGAGGCGCTGGAGCTCGCCAACGAGGCGACGTTCACCGAGGCCGAGCTCGAGGCCTACCGCAAGGTGATGGATGAGATCCAGCAGGTGCGCGAGCTCGTCGCCGCCAAGCGCGCCGAGGGCGAGGCCGCCGGGTTTGCCCGGGGGGAGAGCGCCGGGTTTGCCCGCGGGGAGAGCGCCGGGCTTGCGAGGGGCAAGGCCGAGGCGGTCCTGGCGATCCTCGAGGCGCGCGGGATCGCCGTCGACGACGCCGTCCGCGCGCGCGTCGTGGAATGCACGGAGGCGGCCACGCTCGCGCGCTGGCTTGCCCGCGCGGTGACCGCGACCTCCGCCGAGGACGTCCTCGCCGAATCGTGAGTCGCCCACCGATTCGCACGCCACGACAGGAACCGGGGACATCCTCCAGCTGTCCGCCCTCTCGTTGACCATGAACGCGGCGACGACCCTGGAAGAGGCGCGCTCCATTACAAGACTTCGTCCCCGCTACGGCCGGCGTCTCGCGGCCGCCGCAGCGCTGCTCCTCGCCGGCCTCGGCGTCATTGGAGCCTGCGTCAGCCAGCCCTTCGTCGCGGCGCGCCCGCCGTCCGCACCGGAGCTCTCCGCGGATCCGGCCCGGCTGGAGCGCGATGTCCACAAGCTCGTCGAGACGTTCCACCCGCGGGGCCATCGTCACATCGAGCAGCTGGACCGCGCTGCGGCGTACCTCGGCGACGAGCTCAGGGCCGCCGGAGGGCGCGTCACCGAGCAGCTCTACGACGTGGAGGGGCGGACCTACCGCAACGTGCTCGCCCGGTTCGGCCCGGCCTCGCCCGCGCGCGTCGTGGTCGGCGCCCACTATGACGCGGCGAACGACCTGCCCGGCGCCGACGACAACGCGAGCGGCGTGGCGGGGCTGCTCGAGCTCGGGCGGATGCTCGGCCGGGCGCCGCTCCGCAGCGACGTCGAGCTCGTGGCGTTCACGCTGGAGGAGCCGCCGTACTTCCGCTCGGCGCACATGGGCAGCGCCCACCATGCGGGCGCGCTGCGCGCGGCCGGCGTGGCGGTCCGGGCGATGATCAGCCTGGAGATGATCGGGTATTTCACCGACGAGGAGGGCAGCCAGGCGTTCCCGCTGGCGCCGCTCGCGATGCTCTATCCCACGAAGGGAAACTTCGTGGCCGTGGTGGGCAATCTGGAGGGGCTCTCGCTCGTGCGCCTCGTCAAGGGGGCCATGCGCGGCGCGACCGACCTGCCCGTCCATTCGCTGAGCGCCCCGGCGCTCGTCCAGGGTGTGGACTGGTCCGACCACCGGAGCTACTGGGACGCTGGCTACCCGGCGGTCATGGTCACGGACACGGCGTTCCTGCGGAACCGGCGTTACCACACCGACAAGGACACGCCGGACACGCTCGATTACGCGCGCGCTGCGAAGGTCGTCACGGGCGTGGCGCAGGCCGTCCTCGCGCTCGCGAACGAGTGAGCGCGTCGGCGCGTCGCTCAGCTCCTCCAGTCGGCGCGTCGCTCGGCGGCTCCAGTAGCCGCGTCGCTCGGCTCCTCCAGCGGAGGAGAAGGCCTGTGAGCGAACGCGTGTCCAGGAGCGCGCGAAGCGCGCCGAGGCAATAATCCGTCGCGCGATGCCCGTGCCTGGCTGTTGACGGGCTTCCGGCGGCTCCGGGTAGCATGCCCGTTCGACAAACTGCCGTGGGGGAGCTGGCTTGGACATCGGATGTCCGTGCTGTGCAAACCGCCTCGACCACAAGGGAGGAATCGTGGCAAGACCGAGACCGAAGAAGTCAGCGCCGGCCAGACCGAGCGCGCCCAACGAGGCTGCGGAGGCGTTCGCGCAGATCGAGCCGGAGCTCGAGCGAATCGAGAAGGTCGTCCCCATCAACGTCGACATCCCGCGCGCGGTCGCCGTCGCGGTGGGCGCCGTCCCGCACCTCAAGGCGCTGCGCGCCCGCTTCGTGGACGAGCTGCCCAGGTTCCCGATCGAGGCGCTGGACAAGCTGATGAGCTACGCGCTCGCCGCCTGGTACGCGCACCTCCTGGCGCTGCCCGCCGGTCCGGGGCAGGACGGGCTGAAGCCGCTGCTCGACGAGGCGTCCGCGCTGCGCGCGGACCTGCTCGTCGCGGCGGAGGCCCTCGCGCACAAGGGCTTCGTCGACGCGGGCCGCGTCGCGGAGATCCGGAGCGGCAACGGCCACCTCGACACGGCGAACGATCTGGTCGCGCTGGCCGCGCTCTTCGGGGAGGCGTGGGACACCGTGAAGAACAGGACCACGGTGGAGTGGCCCGAGGTCGAGCGCGCGTCGAAGCTCGGTCCGGAGCTGCTCGTGGCCCTCGGCGCCCGGAATCAGCCGGGGCTGCCGACGCCCAAGGCCGTCGATCCGGCCGAGCGACGCGCGCGGGCGTTCACGTTGCTCGTGCGGGCGTATGACCAGTGCCGCCGCGGCGTCACGTACCTGCGCTGGGCCGAGGGGGACTACGACGCGATCGCGCCGTCGCTCTTCGCGGGGCGCGGCGGGGCGCGGCGCGCCGGGCCGGTCAAGGATGGCGCGACGGACCAGGCGGTGGAGGGAGAGCCCGCGGGAGAAAACGGGCTGGGCCTCGAAGACGGCGGAGCGCCGGTGGAGTAACGCGGCGGGAGGGCTGCGGCTCGCGGCGGGGTGGAGGTGAGGGCCGGCCGCCTCGGGTCCGAGACCACGCACGCGACGAGAACGGTCTGGAACGGCCGTTCCCGTCGGCCTCGCCGCTCCCCGGATCCGCGGACCGCGCACATAACGTACACGCCGACCGGTCTGACCGGTCCGATTCCACTGGAGGCACGCCCTTCGAGCGCTCGGACCGCCCCTCCTGGCGACAGCGCAGCGCCGGCGAGCCGCTCGGACCGCCGCCTCACTGTCAGGATCGTCATCCAGAAGGCGGTCCGACCGCCTTCCCGGTGTCGAGATCGATGCCGGACGGGCGGTCCGACCGCCCCGCCGCTATCGAGATCGGTACCGGACGGGCGGTCCGACCGCCCCGCCGCTATCGAGATCGATGCCGGACGGGCGGTCCGACCGCCCCGCCGCTATCGAGATCGATACCGGACGGGCGGTCCGACCGCCCCGCCGCTATCGAGATCGATACCGGACGAGCGGTCCGAGTTCCTGCTACGGAGACTTGATGGCCGCCAGCCAGCCAATTGCCGCTCTACCCTATCCGCGATGCCCAGTTCACAGGACTCAAGGACGCCCGCGAGCCCCCTTATGCTGGGCTCGCGCCCGTGACCGACCTGCGCCGGCTCATCGAGAGCGGCGCCGGTTCCCGCACGGCACCGCCTACCGCAACCCCATCGTCGCCGAGGCTGCGAAGGTGCTGGGGTTCGTCAACCGGTTCGGGCGCGGCATCGCGGTCGCGCAGGCCCAGCTGGCCGCGAACGGCTCTCCACCCGCGACCTTCGAGCCCGCCAACTTGTGGCGCTCGCTCTCGCTCGTCCCGGGCGACCTCGGCCTCGGCCTCTTCGAGGACCGGCTCGCCGAGGCCTGGGACAAGTGCCTGAGCGACCGCCCGGACGAGGCGGCGGACGCGTTCCGGATCATGAGCGCCTTCCACCGGCCGACGCTCGCAGCCTGGCGGCGCGGCTGGGAGAGGCGCCTCGACAACAAGGCGCGCCCGGAAGAGCTCTCCGTACCCAGGGGCGAGATGCGCCCCCTCGGGTACGTCATCCTGCAGCACGCCGCGCGCGAGGCGTATCCCGCGAGGGCACACCAGCGATGGATCCCCAAGATCCCCAAAGTCTACCGCCAGACGCTCCTCGACGAGGAGGGGGACGTGCCCAGCCCTGATCCGTACCAGCTCGCGATCCTGCGGTATTACCGCAGCCTCATGCCCATGGCGCAGGAGGCGCGGAAGCCGATGTTCCTGCTCACGCCCGCCGACGGCGCCATCGGCAGCAGCGCCGCCGCCGTGCAGGACTGCCGGCGCGACTTCGAGTCGCTTGCGCGCCGCATCGCCGCCGCCGCCGGCAGCCCGCTGGCCCCGCGTCCGGCCTGATCCCCCTCACCGCCCTGGTACATGCGCCACAGAGCGGCGTTCACCCGCACAGGAGACGGGTCCAACTCGGCGTTTTCGGCGCGGAAGCGCACTCCTGTGCGCTGAGCACCGAAAACGTCGAGATGGGCCCGTCTCCGAAGCGGGTGAGCGCCGCTCCAGCTCACGCCGCGAACATCCGGTCGAGCACCGCCCTCGGCTCGGCGCCTCGCAGGATCGTATCGAGCGCCTCGAACACCCCCCCGTCCACCTTCCGCTCCTTCGCGAACGCCACGATCCGCGGGATCAGCGGGATCGCCTCCACGCGCAGCCGCGCCTCCGCCACCGCCTCGTCGAGCGTGCGCCCGCGCGCGAGGGCCTTGCCGAGCAGCACCTCGGGGCGGCCCTCGAGCGCGATCGAGGCGAGCAGGTCGCCGTAGCCGCCGAGCCCGAGCACCGTCCGCTCCTCCGCGCCCGCCGCGACGGCGATGCGGGCCGCGCTGTCCACCGCCCGCGAGATCAGCGCCGCGAGCAGCCCCGGCCCGGCGCCCGCCTGCTCGGCGAAGCCGACGCCGATCGCCAGGCAGCCCACCAGCGCCGACGCCCACTCCAGGCCCTGGAGATCCGGCGTCGTGTAGACGCGGAGCGCGTCGGACTGGAACGCCGCCGTCACCGCGGCGTGCACCTCCGGGAACCGCGAGCCGCACACCATCGCCGACGGGCGCCCCTCGGTGAGCTCATCCGCCTGCACCGGGCCGCCGAGCGCGCCCACCCGGCGCGCCGGCGTCTCCTCGCGGACCAGATCCGAGACCGTCTTCAGCGCCTCGCCCTCGAGGCCACGCACGCCGTGGATCACGAGGTGCGAGCCGTCCATGTGATCGCCCAGCGCGCGCAGCGCCGTCCGCGCCGCGTTCGACGGCACCGCGATCACGAGCAGCCGCGCCCGGGCCACCTCGGCGTAGTCCCGCACGATCCGCGGGCCGTCGTTGATCTGCGGGTGCTCCCGGCGGGAGAACAGGAGGACCTCGGCCCCGGTGCGGCTCGCCGAGAGCGCCAGCGCCACCCCCCAGAACCCGCCGCCGATGACCCCGACCGAAGGCGCCGGACGCGCGCTCACCGAGCACCTCCCGCGCCGTTCGCCGACCCCGCGCCCGCAGCGCCGGCCGCAGCGCCGGCGCGGGGCGCTCCCGCGCCGCCGTCGGCGCCCCGCGGCGCCGCCGGCGACGGCGTCGCCAGCTGCGGCAAGGGCGGCTGGACCTGCAGCCCGGTGGGCACCCCCGGCGGGGCGATCACGTCCCAGGCCACCCCGTGGGCGGCGAGGCGGTTCTGGTAATAAAAGAGCAGGTTCGTGTCGCAGATCGCGACGCCGTCCGGCCGCGAGTCGAGCACCGGCGCCGAGTGGTAGCCGGCGAAGGCGCGCATCGCGCGCTCGACGATGTCGCCGCCCGAGCCGAGCCGGACGTCCTCGCCCAGCACGATCAATCCCTGCTGCTCGAGGGCGCGCAGCCGATCACACAGGGCGACCACGTCCGCCGCGAGGTCGTCGCGGGGCACCGTGAGCACGTCGCGCTGGCGCAGCACCGTGAAGAGATCCGCGGCGGGCGACTGGCTGCGCAGCCGGGCGAAGCTCGCGGCCGCGACGACGTGCGTCGCCATCACGACCGTGTCGCGCGCGTACGCCCGGCAGATCTCCTCGCCGAGCTCCCGGGCGTACTGGGCGTCCCGCGCCGGGTCGATGACCACCTTGCCGTGCTGGTCCTTCATGTAGCTCGCCGGATCCACCTCGCGGCCGCGGGCGTCGAAGGAGCGGCCCAGCTCGTCCACCCGGTTGCCGAACGGATCGACCGGATCGGAGAAGCGGATGACCACCGCGGCGTTCATCGCGAGGAGCTTGCGGAGGAACGACGCGACCCGGCCGATCCGGCTCGACTCGTCGTCCTCGATGATGAAGCGCCCCTTGCCCGCCTCGGAGAGGAAATCGGCGATGAGCGTCTCGGCCTCGAGCGTGATGAGGTAGTTGATCGTCGCCGGGACGAAGAAGATGCGGCGCTCGCGGCCGCTCTGCAGCGTCCGCGCGTAGGCCTCGAACGCGCTGCCGACCAGGCCGAGCTTCAGCCGCCGCTCCACGCCGCCCGAGCGCGACCGCGTGCCCCCGGGGAAGAACAGCGAGTGGTAGCCGCGCTCGAGCAGCACGCCCGAGTACGTCTTCAGCACGTCCTTGTAAAGGTTGTGCCGGATGCGCCGATCCACGCGGTAGGCGCCGAGGTTGTGCATGAAGAACGAGAGGACCGGGTTCGTGAAGAGGTTCTTCCCGGCGCCGTACGTGGCGGGCGGCAGGCCGGCGCGCTCGAGGGCGTAGCCGAAGACGATCGAGTCCATGTTCGACAGGTGCGTCGGGACATAGACGGCCGTGCCGCGGCGCACGAGCGATCGGAGCTTCGCGAGCGGGCCCTCGACGAGCACCCGGTCGGCGAGCAGCTCGAGGCTGATGAGCTTGCGCGGGTCGCGGACCACCGTCATGAGCTTCCGCGGCGCGAGCAGGGCGCTGACGACCGGCGGCAGCAGCCGGGACGACAGCTGGTAGACCCGCCGGTCGAAGTTCCCCGCGATGTCCCACGCGTACTCCTCCGAGAGCTCCCGCAGCCGGCGGCGGCGCTCGGCGTCCTCCATGCGGCCGAGCGAGCGGGCGAGCTTCTGCCACTCGGCGAGCTCGCGCACGTCCTGCGGCTTCCGGGAGCCCTCGAGCCGCTTCGCCTCCTGGTACGCCGCCTCGTTCATGGCGAGCAGCGGATCCTTCGTGGCGCTGACGACCCGTTCGACCACGGTGCGCACGATCGCGTCGCGCGCGTCGTTGAACCCGAAGATGGGAGCGCGGGAGTCCATGGGCCTAGTCGTATAGAAATCAGGCGGCGGGCGCGAGCGGAATACGAGTCGAATGGCCCGGCCGCGACGCCGTGAGTCAGCGGTAATTGTCCTTCGCGCGCCGCACGGCGGCGAACACGTCGGGCGGCGTCTGGCCGGGGAATCGGTCCCGCACGGACGGCTCGCTGCACCGCAGGAACGGGTTCGTCGCGAGCTCCTCGGCGATCGTGCTCCCCACCGTGGGCTCGCCGCGCTCGCGCGCCGCGCGGGCCGCGGCGAGCTTGTCGCGGACAGCCTGGTTGTCCGGCTCGACCGTCTCCGCGAAACGGAGGTTGTTCACGGTGTACTCGTGACCGCAGAAGACACGCGTGTGCCCCGGGAGCGCGGCGAGCTTGGAGAGCGAGGCGTGCATGACCTCCGGTGTGCCCTCGAACATGCGGCCACATCCGGCGATGAAGAGCGTGTCTCCGGTGAACACCGCGTCCTCGACGCAATAGGACACGGCGCCGAGCGTGTGGCCGGGCACGTGCAGCGGCTGGAGCGTGAGGCCGGCGACCTCGACCGGCTTTCCCTCCTCGACCCGCACCGTCTGCGCCGGGACGCGCCCGACGTCGCTCGCGTGCGCGAAGACGGGGACGTCGCCGTAGCGCTCGCGGAGCGCCTCGTTGCCGCCGACGTGATCGTGGTGGTGGTGCGTGTTGACGATGGCGGAGAGGCCGAGCCCCGCGCGCTCGAGCGCCGCGACGACCGGCGCGGCCTCCGACGGGTCGATGACGATCGCCTCACGCCGCCCGTCCGCGGCCACGAGGTAGGCGTAGTTGTCGCTGAGGCAGGGCACCGGGAGGATGAGCATCGGGCGATGACTATAATGCGACGCACGCGCGGGAGCCGGAGAAAAGGCGCGCGGCGCGGGCGCTCGCTCTGGGCGCGGCGCGCGGCGCGGGCGCTCGCTCTGGGCGCGGCGCGCGGCGCGGGCGCGGGCGTTCGCCCTAGAGCAGGAACGTCGCCGCGTAGCCCAGAAGGAGGAGCCCGAGGGCCGCGTACGCCACGCGGCGAAGCCCGGGCACGTCGAACAGGAACGCCAGCCGCAGCACCGCGACGATCGCGGACGGGCCGAGCACGCCGAAGCGATCGAGCACGCCGGCGGGCCAGAGCAGGAGCGCCGCGGCGACGGCCGCGCTGCTCAGCACGCTGCCGAGGACCAGGGACCGGCTCCGGTACGACTTGGCGAAATAGAAGCACAGCGGATCCGAGATGGCCGGCACCACGACGGACACGAGGAACGTGGACGGGAGATCGTCCCGCGCGCTGCCCGTGAAGGGCAGGAACGGCACGTGGATGACGAAGAGGAGATAGATCGCGACCCCGATCCCGAGCGTGAACGGCACCGTCCGTACCCACGCCGAGAGCGCCTTCGCGCGCCGCTCGGCCTCGCTGCCGACCCCGCTGAGCGCGCCGGACGTGATGGCGCGGCTCGCGAACGATTGAGAGCTCGTCGTGAGGAGCGGCATGATCGACCAGCAGAGCACCTGGGTACCGACCCGCGACTCGCCGAGCAGCGGGATGGCCTTGTGCAGGGCGAGCGGGTAGACGGCGACCGTGGAGAGGTTGACGAGCGAGGGCCACACCGCGTGGCGCACGAGCAGGAACGCCAGGCGGATCGCGCGCCGGATCTGCACGCGCCCGATCATCGCGAGGACGGGCACGGCGACGCCCGCGCCCACGAGCACCGCGCTCAGCCGGGGCATCCCGAGCAGCGCCGCGCCGAAGCAGAGCCCGACCGAGATCGCGGCGGTGATCGAGAGGAGCAGGAGGAAGCGGCCCCGGATCTGCCAGATCGGCCACACGACGGGGTTCGCGCAGGCGAGCAGCGAGGCGAAGGCGAACGCCGCGGCGCTCAGCGCGGCCACCGGCCCGAGCCCGCTCGCGAGATCCAGCGCCGCCGTGAGCGCGCCGGCCGCGACGCCGAGCACCGAAAGCGCGCTGGCCACGGCCGCGCGGCCGCGTGGCCGGTCGAACAGCCTGGCGCGGCTCGCGAGCGACGCGGCGAGCCCCACGGCCACGAGCGCGACGACGGTGCTCGCGTGGGTCGTCGTGAGCACGTACGCCGTCACGGCGGTGGGGCCGACCACGGCCGACAGGATCCACTGGGTGGTGAGCGAGGCGGCGCGGGACAGGAGCAGGGCGCCCACCACCCCGAGCCCGCCGTACGCGATCCGGTGGAGCAGCTTCTTCAGGGAGCGGGCAACCTCTCTCATCGTGCTCCCCCGAAGGGCGCGCAGCCTAGACGAAGCGCGCTTCGTCGACCACACGGTTGTCGCGGCGGCCTCGGGCGCGCGGGGTGTCGTCCGTGAGCGCGTGCGCGGTCCGCGCGCCGCGGAGCAGGCTCTGCCCTGCCCTGCGCTGCCCTGCCCCCGCGCGCAGCCCCGGGGCCGCACAGCCCCGGGGCCGCCTGGAAGCCGGCGGACCGCCTGCTGGAGAGACGCGCGATGACAGCGGCGGCGCCGTGTGGCAAGGGGCCGGCATGCCGTCCGGCGAGCCCTCCGTCCGCTACCGCATCGGCGTCGATGAGAACGGCCTCGGCCCGCGCCTCGGCCCGATGGTGGTGACCGCGGTCCTCTCGCGCGTCACGGAGGCCGGCTGGCAGACCGCGGGCCGCGCGCCGCGCGGCGCGCTCGCGCAGCGGCTCGGCGACTCGAAGCAGCTCGTGGCCCACGGCGACGTCTCGCTCGGCGAGGCCTGGGCGCGCGCGCTGGTCGCGCGGGGCTGCGGCCGCGCCGGGCCCGTGTCGTCGGTGGGCGAGCTCCTCCACGCCGTCTCGCTCGAGGACGGCGCCGCGCTGCGCGCGCCGTGCCCCAGCCACGTCGAGGAGCAGTGCTGGTCCGAGGACGGCGAGGCGTTCGCCGCGCCCGACAAGCTGCTCCGCGCGATCGGCCGCGACCTCGACAAGCTCGCCGAGAAGGGGGTCGAGATCGTCGCCGTGCGCTCGATCCTGATCTGCGCCAAGCGGATGAACGACGGCGCGCGCGCGGGCAAGAACCGGTTCGTGCTGGATCTTCACGCCATGGAGCGGCTCATCCTCGAGCTGCGCGCCCTCGCCGGCGTCGACGTGTTCGCGGTGTGCGGCAAGGTCGGCGGCTTCGGCAAGTACGGGGCCGCGTTCGGCCCGCTCGCGGGGAGGCTGCACCTCGTCGTCGAGGAGAGCCGCGCCCGCAGCGCCTACCGCTTCCCCGGCCTCGGCGAGATCGCCTTCGTCCGCGACAGCGACGCCTCGGATCTCTGCGTCGCGATGGCGTCGATGGTGGGCAAGTACGTCCGCGAGGCGATGATGGGGCGCGTCGCCCGCCATTATCAGCGCGCCGTCCCCGGCCTGCACGGCGCGAGCGGCTACCACGACCCGATCACGTCGGCGTTCATCAAGGCGACCCGGCTGATCCGCAGCGCGCGCGAGATCCCCGACGACTGCTTCGAGCGGCGCGCCGCCGAGGGCGAGGCCTCCCTGGAGAGCGGCGGCCCGTAGCCCGGCGCCGGCGGGCGCGGCGGGCGCCGGAGCGCGGCCGCGCGCGCGGCGGCCACGCGCGCGCGGCGCGCCAGCCGGCGCGAAACCGGCGGCGCCGTCCGGCGTAGGGAAGGTGTGTGCGCTACGCTCGACCGGCCAGGTGGACCATGAAGTTTCCCCGCGTTGCTCGTCTTTTCGCGCTCGTGCTGCTCGCGTGCGCCGCCCTCGCGTGCCGTCGCGCGCGCGAGACGCACCACGCGAGCGAGGCCGCTCAGGAGTCCAAGGAGGCTGTAACGATGTCGGACAAGACCTATCGCAAACCGTCGGATGAGGAGCTGCGAAAGAGGCTCACGCCGCTCGCGTACGAGGTGACCCAGCGCGACGCGACCGAGCCGCCGTTCCGCAACGCGTTCTGGAACAACCACGACGCGGGGCTCTACGTGGATGTGGCGAGCGGCGAGCCGCTGTTCACCTCGCTCGACAAGTTCGATTCGGGCACGGGGTGGCCGAGCTTCACGCGCCCCGTCGAGCCGGAGCGGGTGGTGTCCCGCGTCGACCGTGCCCACGGGATGGTCCGCACGGAGGTGCGATCCCGGAGCGGCAACTCGCACCTCGGTCACGTCTTCGAGGACGGCCCCGCGCCCGCCGGGCTGCGGTACTGCATCAACTCCGCGTCGCTCCGGTTCATCCCGGTGGATCGCCTGGAGGCCGAGGGCTACGGCGCCTACGTCGCCCTGTTCAAGGGCCGTGGCGGCGCGCCGCGCGAGGCCGCCGGGGCGCCGTCGCAGGCCGCCGGGGCGAACGCCTGCGCGATGCCTTCGGCGGGAGAGCCGGCCGGCTGCAAGGCGACGCTCGAGACGGCCATCCTCGCCGGCGGCTGCTTCTGGGGCATGGAGGAGATCCTCCGGGGGATCCCTGGCGTCCTCGAGACGGAGGTCGGTTACACCGGCGGCCGGACGAGGGCGCCGACCTACGAGGACGTGAAGACCGGCAGCACCGGCCACGCCGAGTCGGTGCGCATCGTCTTCGATCCCTCGAAGCTCTCGTACGCCGAGTTGCTCGAGAAGTGGTTCTTCCGCATGCACGATCCCACGACGCGCGATCGCCAGGGCAACGACGTCGGCACGCAGTACCGCTCGGCCATCTTCGTCACGACCCCGGACCAGCGCCGCGTCGCCGAGGAGGTGAAGGCGCGCGTCGACCGGAGCGGCAAGTGGCGCGCCCCCATCGTCACCGAGATCGTCGAGGCCGGTCAGTTCACCCGCGCCGAGGAGTACCACCAGAAGTACCTGGAGAAGCAGCCCGGCGGCTACACCTGCCACTTCCTCCGCGACTGACACAGCGGCGTCTCCTGTCCCGGAAGCTCCCCTTCCGCGACGCGAAGCCGCCCCGAGCAGGCCGCTCTCCCCCCTTGAGCGGCCTTCCCCCGCCCCTCGCGACTGAGAGCGACGGTCACCCGCACAGGAGACGGGCCCAGATCGGCGTTTTCGGCGCGCAGGCGTACTCCTGTACGCCGAGCACCGAAAACGCCGAGGTGGGCCCGTATCCGCAGCGGGTGACCGCCGCTCTAGCGATTTGCGATGTGGATGGCGGCGCCCATCGCGTGGGCGGCGGCCTCCATCAGCGACTCGCCGAGGGTCGGGTGGGGGTGGATCGTGAGCGAGAGGTCCTCGAGGAAGGCGGCCATCTCGAGCGAGAGCGACGCCTCGCTGATCATCGTGCTCGCCTCGGGGCCGACGATGTGCACGCCGAGCACCTGCTTCGTCTTCTTGTCGGCGACGACCTTCGCGAACCCCTCGGTCTCGTTCATGGCCATGGCCTTGCCGAGCACCGAGAACGGGAACTTGCCGACGGTGACCTCGAGGCCCTTGGCCTTCGCCTCCGCCTCGGTGAGCCCCACCGTCGCGATCTCCGGATCGGTGAAGATGGCGCCCGGGATCGCGACCCAGTCCTTCTCGGCCTTGTGGCCCGCGATGACCTCGGCGACGATCTCGCCCTCCTTCGACGCCTTGTGCGCGAGCAGGGGCGGGCCGCTCACGTCGCCCACGGAGTAGATCGACGGGATGTTCGTGCGGCCCGCCTTGTCCGCCGGGACGAACCCGCGCTGGTCGACCGTCACGCCGACCTTCTCGAGGCCGAGCCCCTTCGAGTTGGGCCGCATGCCGACGGCGACCAGCACCGTGTCGACGACGATCGTCTGCTCCTTGCCGTCGACCTGGATCTTCACGCCGACCGAGCCGTCCTTCTGCTTCTCGTACCCGAGCGCCTTCGCCCCCTTGTAGATCTTGCCGCCGCGCTTCTCGATCTTGCGCTCGACGACCTTGGTGCAGTCGGGGTCGACGCCCGTGAGCAGCTCCGGCAGCGCCTCGACCACGGTGAGCTCCGAGCCGAACGCCTGGTAGACCATGCCGAGCTCGAGGCCGATGACGCCGCCGCCGATCACGAGCAGCCGCTTCGGGATGCGGCGCAGGCTCACCGCCTCCTTCGCGCCGATGATCGCGTCGCCGTCGAACTTGAACGTCGGGATCTCGATGGTGGTCGCCCCGGTCGCGATGACGATCGCCTTGGTCGCCTCGATCTGCTCCACCGAGCCGTCCGGGAGCGTCACGTCGACGCGCTTCGGCCCGACGATCGTGGCGGTGCCGGTGAGCAGGTCGGCCCCGTTGCCCTTGAGCAGCGACCGGACGCCGCCGGTGAGCTTCTTGACGATGCCCTCCTTCCAGTCCTGCATCTGGTTGGGGTCGAGCTCGACGCCGCTCACCTTGATGCCCATCGAGCTGCCCGCCTTCGACTTCTCGTAGAGGTGGGCGGCGGAGATCAGCGCCTTGGAGGGGATACAGCCCCAGTTGAGGCAGACCCCGCCGGGCTGCTCCTTCTCGATGCAGAGCGTCTTCTGCTTGAGCTGGGCAAGCCGGATGGCGCAGGGATAACCGCCGGGGCCGGCGCCGATGACGATTGCGTCGTAGGTCTTCATCCTTGTCCTTTTGTGCGCTTCGGAGACTGGGATAGGGGCGCTGGGGTCCGTCCGGCAAGCCCCTGGTTGACCAGCCCTGAGGCCGCGCCCGCGACCGCGAGCCGTACCCTGGGTGCTGCCGGGCTTACACGACCTCGCCCCGAGGGGAAATCCTCTCCGGTCGGCGTCGCGTCAGCGCCCGCCGCCGTGCGCGGGCGCTTTCGGGCAGCGCAGGAGCTCCGCGCGCTGCTCGCGCAGGTGCCAGGGCAGCTCCGCGTAGACGTCGTCGAACAACGTCTCGCGCGCCGGCGGGGCCATCGCCTCCACGTCCGCGACGGCGGCGGCGATCTCGGCGTTGAGCTCCTCCTCGAGGGTGGCCTCCGCCGCGTCGTCCACGAGGCCGCGGGCCGCGAGGTGGCGCCTGAGCCGCAGCAGCGGGTCGCGCTTGGTCCAGCGGTCGACCTCCTCCTGGGACCGGTAGCGGCTCGGGTCGTCGCTCGAGGAGTGCGCGCCGACGCGGTAGGTCAGCGCCTCGATGAAGCTCGGCCCGCCGCCCGCCCGGGCCCGCGCGACCGCCTCCGAGACGGCGCGGTAGACGGCGAGCACGTCGTTGCCGTCGACCCGCGCCGACGGGACGCCGTACGCCCGCCCCTTCACGGCGATGGTCGTGGAGGCCGTCTGCCGGGACGTCGGCACGCTGATCGCCCAGTGGTTGTTCTGGCAGATGAGGACGCAGGGCACCTTGAAGACGGCCGCGAAGTTCATGGCGTTGTGGAAGTCGGGCTCGCTGGTCGCGCCGTCGCCCATGAACGCCGCGACCACCGTGCGGTCGCGGCGCAGCTTCGCGGCCCACGCGGCGCCGACCGCCTGCGGGAGCTGCGGCCCGATGCAGCTCGACCAGGAGACCTGGTTCACCTGCCGCCCGCTCATGTGCGACGGCATCTGGCGCCCCTTGAGGAGATCGCCCGAGTTGCCGAAGACCTGGGCGACGTATGCGCGGAGCGGGAAGCCGCGCACCAGCATCATCACGCTCTCGCGCAGCGCGGGGAAGATCCAGTCCGACGGCTCGAGCGCGAGCGCCGCCGCGATCGGCGTCGCCTCCTGGCCGGTGCACGCGCCGTAGAAGCCGACCCGCCCCTGGCGCTGGAGCAGGAGCATCCGCGCGTCGAGCAGCCGGAGCCGCTTGATCTCCCGGTAGGCGCGCACCAGCAGCGCGTCGCCGACGCCGGGGTCGGTCGCGGGGTCCAGGGATCCGTCGTCGCCGAGGACGCTGAGCAAGCCTTCGTCGTCCAGCTCCCTGGTCCGGAGCGGCGGGTCGTGAGGCGGAGGGACGTCGGCGGCGGGCGTCGTCGAGGCGCCGGGCGGCGCGGCTTCCAGCTCGCTCATGGGCGGACCATACCGCGAAACGGCGGCGGTCGCGGCGCCTTCGCCGCGCGCGGCGAGCGCCCCCGCCGCGCGGCGAGCGCCCCCCGCCGCGCGGCGCGAGCGCCTCCGCCCGGCCGCCGCGTCACCTTCAACCGCCGCCGCGCCGGCGCGCCGCCTTCAACCGAGGAGGACGCGGAACATTCGCTTGCTGTCGGACAGGTAGTAGTAGGCGGCGCGGTCCGCGTCGCCCATCAGCTCGAGGATCGCCTGCTCCATCTGGTCCGGGCTCAGCGTGTTGGACACCTCCCATGTATGGAGCGTCACCTCGTCGCCTTGCCACGGTCCGGCGCAGAGCGCGACGAGGCGCGCCCGGTTCGCCTCGTCGGCGATCGAGAACGTGAGGATGTAGTCGTGGCTCACGAAGCCGCTGTAGAGCTTGTTGTCGCGCGGCACCTGGTCTCTCCCTGGTTCACCGCGGGCCGGGCGGCAGCGGCGCGTCCGCTTCCTCGTCGTCCAGCTCGGGGCGTCGCGCGCCGAGCGTGAACACGTGCAGCACGACCAGGCTCGCGCCCAGGAACACCTCCGCCCTGCCGGCGAGCTCGGCGCGGCGGTGGGCGCGCTCGAGCTCCATGCCGAGCTCCCCCTCGCCGCGCCGGGCGCCGTCGCGGTGGAGCGCCGCGATGCGCGGGGTGAGCGCCAGGCCGACGTACGCGGCGCAGCCTGCGATCACCATGGCGAGCACCCGGCGCACGCGGGCCGCGGGGCCCACGCCGCGGCGTCCGGCGGCCCAGGTGCGCACCACCTCGGCGCCGAGGAGGATCACCGCGGCGCCGAGCGCGAGCTGATCGAAGCGGGCAAACGCCGCGGTCATCGCGTCGCCGGAGTACGGGGCCGGGGTGAGCCGGAAGACGAACGGGGCGGCGCAGGCGCCGAGCGCCACCATCCCGCCGGCCCAGGCGCCTGCCGCGAGCGCGGCCGTGCTCGCGGCGGCGCGATCGATCAGGAGGCGGCGCGACGCGGCGCGCTCTTCGGGGCTCGGCGCGAGGTCGGCCTCGCTGAACTGGGGTTCGTCGTTCATGGATCCACCTTGCCTTACTTGGCCGGGGGCGACGGCGAGCCCGGCGCGCTCGCGGCGGCGGACGTGATGGCGGCGAGCGCCTCCTCGACGGCCCCCTGGTCGGCCTTGCGTTCGTCGCCGCGCATCGCCGCGATCGGCTGGCGGGCCGCCTCGAGGCGGGCGCGCCCGGCGGCCGCGACGGCGAGCGTGCGGCGGTGGCGGTCCCACGCGCCGAGGTCGCTGAGGATCTCGCGGACCGCGCGCTCGTTCCCCATCCGCGCGAGCGCGACGCGCGCGTGCCAGCGCAGCGGATCGCGCCCGAAGCCGAGCCTGAGCCCGAAGGCGCGCCGCTCCAGGGCGCTCCGGGCGGCGGCGAGGCCGAGCTCGCCGCAGAGCTCGATGGCCGCGGCCTCGTCCTCGTGGTCGATGCCGCGCAGCTTTCCCTCCGCGACATCGACGAGCACGGGGTGCCCCGCCGGATCGCCGAAGCGCGCGAGGACGACCGCGGCCGCTGCCCGGACGAGCGGCGAGGGGTGCTCGAGCAGCGCCCGCGCGCGCGAGAGGCCCGACGGGGGCAGGTCGCCGTGCGTCTCCCCGAGCTCCTCGAACACGCGCAGGGCGACGTGGCAGACGAGCGGGTCGTCGTCGTGCGTGGCCTGGACGACCGCCTCGATCGCGTCCTCCCGCTGGGTGCAGACGCGTGGAAACGCGATCACCGCCTGGAACCTGACCTCGGGCCGCTCGTCCGCGAGGGCGCGCCGGAGTCGGCCCGTGGCGCGCGTATCGCCGATCTCCCCGAGCGCGGTGATCGCCATCTGCCGGACGTGGGCGTCGGCGTCCTCGACGGCGAGGAGGAGGGCGGGCAGCGCCTCGCCGGCCTTCGTGTCGGCGAGCGCGATGGCGGCGGCCGCGCGCACGGACGGGTGCACGTCGTCGCGCAGCGCGCCCTCGACGGCGCGCAGGACCTGCTCCCGCGCCGTGTCGACGTACGAGACGAGGTCCCCCACCGCCTCCGCGCGCACGGCTGGCTTCGATGAAGCGACGTCGCGCAGCGCAGCCTGGAGCGTCCTCTTCGCTGGGGCAGGTCCGAACACGCGACGAACGCTAGCACGGCGGACGCGCGAAGCCGGATCGCTCCCGAGGAGCGCTCAGCTTCCGCCGGCGCCGCCCGCGCCCTCCGCGCCTCCGGCACCCCCACCGCCTCCGGCGCCCTCCGGACCGCCGCCCGCGCCCTCCGGACCGCCGCCGCCGCCTTCGTTACCAGCGCCGCCGGAGCCGCCCTCGCCACCGGCGCCGCCTTCAGCGCCCGCACCACCCGCACCGCCGGCGCCGCCCTCACCGCCGGCGCCGCCTTCACCCGGAGCGGGCCCACAGACGCCGGGCACCTCGTCGGGCTCGCGCGGCGGCTCGCTGGTCTGGCTCGAAGCGCCTCGCCTGGCCAGGCACGCCTTCGAGGCCTCCGGCTCGGCGTCGACGATGACGGCGCTGCGCTCGCCCGGCTGGATCTCGGCGAGGTCCCGGAGCTTGTGCAGCGCCTCGCAGGCGTAGCCGTCGCGGCAGTCGTCGTCGTCGTCGCAGGTGGCCATGCAGAACGTGCGCTCGAAGCGCGGCCAGCGAGCGCTCTCGAGCGCGCCGCACGCCTGATCCAGCACCGGATTGAACGCCACGCAGACGCTGCTCCCGCTGCAGCTGTCGGGCGAGCAGTTGAAGGCCGTGCAGTAGCCCCCCGGCTGGGTGCTGTCGCAGAAGAGCTCCTGCTCCTGCTGGGCGCAGTCGATCGACGACGCGCATGCGTCGCCGATCTGCGGGCCGCACGCGGCGAGCAGCGGGGCGGCGCCGACGATCACGACGAGGAGCACAGACCCGGTGAGGCGGAGCATCAGGAGGGCCGCTTAGTACCGGCAGGGGCGCCCGCGCGCAAGCGCGCCGCGGCTCTGCCGCGCCGATCCGGCGCGTGGGTCCGCCCGAATTGACACCCTGCGGTCAGGCCTCTACAAACGAGCGGACCGGGGTTGACCCCGGAGAATGAAGCGAAGGCCATGGCGACTTACATCACTGAAGACTGCATCAACTGCGGCGCCTGCGAGCCGGAATGCCCGAACGAGGCCATCAGCGAGGGCGATGAGATCTACGTGATTGATCCCGAGCTGTGCACGGAGTGCGTCGGGTTCTATGACCACGAAGCTTGCCAGGCCGTGTGCCCGGTCGAGTGCTGCCTGCCCAACCCGCAGATCGTGGAGACCGAGGAGACCCTCATCGCGCGCGCGCTCAAACTGCACCCCGACGATGCCGATCTCCAGAAGAGGGCCGCCGCCAACAACTACCCGTCGCGCTTCCGGAAGTAGCGCGCCTCCTCGAACAGCGCGCCGCCTCTCGGGCCGCGCTTTGCATGGCTCCGCCGGCTTCGTCGAATCAACGTGGCGTCCGGGTCGCGACGTGACCCGACGCTGGGCCGTATTGCTCCTCGCGGGCGCTTGCGCCGGCTGCCATGGCAGCGGCCCGCTGCTCCATCCTGCCCATCCCCTGCGCCCTGGCTTCATGAGCTTCGGCGGCGGCGTCTCCGGCGAGACGGTCGTCGCAGGAGCGACGGCCGCTCCGCCGGGCGCCGGCGCTGGCGCCGAGGGCGCCCCGGCGGAGGACGCCGCCCCGCGGCGCCTCTCCGAGCTCACGGTCGCGCCGGGGGTTGCCCCCTGGGTCAGCGCGCGCGTCGGCATCGAGGGCGACAACGAGGCCGGCCTGACGTACACCGGCCGAGCGCTCCGGCTCGACGGGCGCCACGCGTTCTCGCTGGGCGAGCCGACGCTGTCGATCGGGCTCGGCGCCTCGGCGCTCTTCGCCCGCGGGGCCGGCGCCGGCGCCGAGGGGAGCCGCGCTCACGGCGCGGGGATCGACGTTCCGATCCTGCTCGGCTTCCAGTCGGACGCGGACCTCTACGCGTTGTGGTTCGGGCCGCGGCTCGGGCTCGAGCTCCTCGGCGGCGAGGTGCGCTTGCCCGCCGCCGGATCGGCGGCCGAGGGCCCCCTCGCCGACGTGTCAGGCCGGCACCTGGAGGTCGGGTTCGTGCTGGGGGTGCGCGGCGGGTTCCGTCACGTGCATGTCGCCCTGGAGGTCACAGCGGCCTACCACCACGTCGCTGGCGAGCTCGCCGGCGCCCAGGTCGCGCTCGACCAGGCGACCTTCACCCCGGGCGGCGGCCTCACGGTCACCTTCTGACCTGGCCGGAGCCGAGTCCAGGGCGCCCGGAACAAAGCCGCAAGAACGTGAAATCTTTCATTTTTTTACGAGCTCGTGCAGGCGCTTGCCCGCCCGGAGGACCGGCCTTAGACTCGGATCTATGCGTCCCAATGGCGCCCTCTCCAGTGCATGCCTCGTCCTGGCCGGTGCGGCTCTCGTCGGCTGTTCGGCGCCCGTCGCGGGCGACGCGGCCGATGCGAACGGGGCGATGACCCAGGGCGTCGTTCTCGTCGAGCGCGCGATCAACCTGAGCCGGGACGTGGACTCGACCTCCTCTCCCGTCGAGGCGGACGAGGCGGCCCTCCCGAGCGCGGCCGCCGAGGGCGCAGGGTCGGTCACCAACGTCTCCGCGAAGTTCATGCGCCTCTCCTCGGCGGTCGACCCCGAGCTCGCCGAGCGGGTGGTCGGCTCGCCGCTCGATCTCCCGGCCGCCGGCAGCTGCATGGTCCTGTCGCCCGCGGCCGACGACGAGTCCGCGATCAGCCTGAGCTCGCTGGGGTCGATCGAGCTGCTCGACGCGGGCGACGTGACGATGAAGACCGAGAGCACCGAGATGCCGCTCGCCGCCCGCGCCTTCCCCGACGTGGGCGACCTCGTCTTCGGGGTGTTCTACACGTCGCGCGACGCCACGAGCGACCTGCCGGCGCCGGCCCGGTACGTCTTCGAGAGCTCCGGCTCGGCGCTGCTCGACCGGTTCGCCTTCGAGGCCGACGCTCCTGCAGGCCCCGAGGAGGTGCGGATCGGGGACGTGGAGCTGGCCGACGGCGTCGCGCTCGACGCGGGGGTCGGCGCGGTCGTGCAGTGGCGCGCGGACGAGGACGGCAGGGCGCAGGACCTCATCTATGTCGACGTGACCTCGGCGCGCGGCGCGGCCGTCCGGTGCTCGTTCAAGGACGCGGGGAGGGGCGTGATCCCGGGCTCCCTGCTCGATCCGTCGACGCTCGGGCCGCTGCCGGCGAACGTGACCGTCGCCGTGCACCGCACGCGGCAGGCGCCGTTCAGCGCGTCGGGGGTCGACCTCGGCGAGGTGCGCTTCGACCTCTCCGTGATCGGCCGCGCGCGCATCGCCGCTCACTGACCGTTTGCCGACCGACGTCAGGGTGGCGTACGACGACCTGCGACGGCGCGCGGCCGAGCTCGCTGCGATCGGACAGCGCGGCCGCGGCGCGGCCCTCCTCGCGGCGGCCGGCGATCACGCCGGCGCGTCCGAGCTGCTCGAGCGGGCCTGCGACTTCGCCGGCGCCGCCCGGGAAGCGCTGGCGGCCGAGGACCCGGCCCGCGCGGCGCTCATGGCCGCGATCGGCGGGGACGACGCGCTCGCCGGCGAGGCGCTCGATCTGCTCTCCGCCGCCGCGCCGCGCGAGGCCGCGCTGCGCGTCGCCGCCGATCTCGCGGCGCGCGGGTTCACCCGCCACGCCGGCGCGCTGTTCGCCGGGCTGGGCGCCCACGCCGCGGCCGCGGAGGCCTTCACCGCCGCCCAGGACGCGTGCCGCGCCGCCGAGAGCTTCGAGCTGGCCGGCCGCCCCGCCGACGGCGCGCGGGTGCTCGAGGCCGCGCTCCGCCGCCGCCCGGACGACGCGGCGGCCCGCCTCGCCCTCGGCGAGCTCCTCGCGCGCCACGGCCGCACCGAGGCGGCGGTGCGGGCGCTGCAGCAGCTGCCGCCCCGGAGCGGGGAGCGCGCCCGCTCGCTGCCGCTGCTCAGCCGCTGCCTGAGCGAGCTCGGTCTCGAGGATGCCGCGCGGACCGTGCGCGACGAGCTCGCCCAGCTCGCCGCGCACGGGCCGGGCGACGAGGCGCTCGCGCCGCGGGGCCACGTGGCGCGCCGCCCTGCCTCGGCGCCTTCCCCCGCCGCGGCGCCCTCCCCCGCCGCGGCGCCCTCCCCCACCGCGGCGCCCTCCCCCACCGCGGCGCCTCCCCCCGCGGGCCCGGCGCGCGGCCCGTCGACCGCGCCGCTCCTCTTCGGGCGCTACGAGACCCTGCGCGAGATCATGGCCACCCCGCACGCACGCGTGGTGGAGGCGCGCGACCGGATCACGGCGGAGCGCGTCGCCGTGAAGATCTTCGCCGGCGCGGCGTTCGGATCGGGGCGCGACGCGCTGCTCCGGTTCGAGCGCGAGGCGCGCGCCCTCGCGCAGCTCCGGCACCCGAACGTCGTCGCGCTGCGCGCGTACCACCCCGAGGGCCCGGCGATGGTGCTCGCCTGGATGGCGGGCGGCTCGCTGCTCGATCGGCTGTGCGGGGAGCCGGTCGCGCCCGCGCGCGCCGTCGAGATCGCGGTCGCGGTGCTGTCCGCGCTCGGCGAGGCGCACCGGCTCGGCATCCTCCACCGCGACGTGAAGCCGAGCAACGTGCTCTTCGACGAGGTCGGGACGGCGCACCTCGCGGACTTCGGGGCGGCGCACCTCGGCGATCTCTCCACCACCGCCACCGCCGGGGCGATCGGGACCTTCGCGTACATGTCGCCGGAGCAGCGCATGGGCCGGCCGGCGACGCTGGCGAGCGATCTGTACGGCGCCGGCGCGGTGCTCGCCGAGCTGCTCACGGGCGAGCCGCCGGCGCCCGCCGTGCGCGGGCGGCTGGATCCGGCGCCGAGCGAGATCCACCCGGACCTCACGCCGGCGCACGACGAGATCGTGGCGGCGCTGCTCGCCGAGGACCCCGCCGCGCGGCCCGCCGACGCGTTCGAGGCGCGCCGCGCGCTCACCGCGCTCGCCTGGCCCGCGCGCGCGCGGCCGGCGAGGTCGCGCGCGAGCGCCCGGCCCCGGGCGAGCGACGCCCCGCCCGCCGCGACCGCGCGGCTCGGCGCGACCCTCGAGGCCGGCGACGGCCGCGACGTCGAAGGGCGGTGGCGCGACCTCTGGCTCGACCGCGACGTCCTCGTGCTGCAGCTCGACGACGCGACGCTCGCGCGGGCCCGCGCGTTCGCGCGCGCGGGCCACGCGGCCCTGCCGGTCGTCCTGCGGGTCGACCTCGACGCCGGCGAGGTCTGGGTGGCGCCGCCGCTCGGCCGCGCGCTCGCGGACGAGCCGCGCGCCCTCGCGCGGGGGCACCACGCGCGGCTCGGCGAGGCGGTCGCCGCGCTCCACGCGGCGGGGGGCGCGCACGGGTGCATCGACGGCCAGCACGTCTACCTCCACGATGGCGAGGTCGCGCTGGCCTACCCGCGCGAGCCTCCCGGCGACGTCGAGGAGATGGCCGCGCGGGATCTCGCGGCGCTGCGGGAGCTCGACGGCGGCGCGCCGGACGAGGCCTAGCTGTCCCGGGGCGCGCGCCCGGCGCGGCGATGGCTACAGGCAGGGGATTTCGTAGTAGTCCCCGTCGCCCTTCGTGATGTCGTAACAGCAGTAGCCGCTGTCGTACTCGGGCTCGCTGTCGACGGACTCGACCTCGCCTCCACACTCGGAGCCGAAGTAGGCGAGCGCTTCCTCCTGGGAGGGGCACTCCCCCTCGATTTCAGTCCACTCGAAGCACCCGACCTTACTGCACCCCGCGCTCGCGACGGCGAGCGCCAGGGCTGCGAGCGAAGGGGCCCCGATCGGGCAACGTGCAAGAGCCGAACGGATCGTCGAGATCATGGATTCTCCCGGACACGGACGCAGCGCGCGCCCGGGGCGAGCATACCCCGGTTCGGACGGGGCCGGCTGTCCTGGAGAGGCGCCGTCCGGGCGGAGCAGGCTTACAGCACGCCCGCGGCCGCGGGGCGTCCGGGCGACGCCGCGGCGGCCGGTCTGCTGGTCGATCCGGATCGGCTAGGGTAGACGACAGCATGGCGACCGGAGAGCAGGGGGCCCGGGTGGTGCGCGCGCCGCGCGGGAGCGAGCGGAGCTGCAAGGGGTGGATCCAGGAGGCCGCGCTCCGGATGATCCACAACAACCTGGATCCGGAGGTCGCCGAGCGGCCCGAGGATCTCGTGGTCTACGGCGGCACCGGCAAGGCCGCGCGATCGTGGGAGGCGTTCGACGTGATCGTCCGCGAGCTCAGGGAGCTCGCGGACGACGAGACGCTGCTCGTGCAGTCGGGCAAGGCGGTGGGCCGCTTCCGCACCCACCCGGACGCGCCGCGCGTGCTGCTCGCGAACTCGAACCTCGTCGGGCGGTGGGCGACGTGGGACGAGTTCCGGCGGCTCGAGGCGCTCGGCCTGACCATGTACGGGCAGATGACCGCGGGCTCCTGGATCTACATCGGCTCGCAGGGCATCGTGCAGGGCACCTACGAGACGTTCGTCGCCGCGCGCAAGGCGCACGCCGCGCGCGTCCCGGGCGGCGGGCGCTGGGTCCTCACCGCGGGCCTCGGCGGCATGGGCGGCGCGCAGCCGCTCGCCGCGACCATGGCGGGCATGGCCTGCCTCGGCGTCGAGATCGATCCCGCGCGCATCGAGAAGCGGCTGCGCACCCGCTACGTCGACGAGCGCATCGACGACCTCGACCGGGCCCTCGACGTGGTCCTCGAGAGCGCCCGGCGCGGGGCGCCGCGCTCCGTCGCGCTCTGCGGCAACGCCGCCGACGTCTACCCGGAGCTCGTCCGCCGCGGCGTCACGCCGGACCTCGTCACCGAGCAGACCGCGGCGCACGACCCGCTCGTCGGGTACGTCCCGCCGGGCCTCACGCTGGAGCAGGCGGCGGCGCTCCGCGCCCGCGATCCGGAGGGGTACGTCGCGCGCGCGAAGGCGGGGATGCGGCTCGAGGTCGAGGCGATGCGCGCGATGCAGCGGCGCGGGGCCGAGGTCTTCGACTACGGCAACAACATCCGCACCTGCGCGATGGAGGCGGGCTGCCAGGACGCCTTCGAGATCCCCGGCTTCGTGCCGGCGTACGTGCGCGAGCTGTTCTGCCAGGGCAAGGGCCCGTTCCGCTGGGTCGCGCTCTCGGGGGACCCCGAGGACATCCTCGCCACGGACCGCGCCGTGCTCGAGGCCGTCCCGGGCGATCCCGACCTCCGGCGCTGGATCGAGCTCGCGGAGCAGCGGATCGCGTTCCAGGGGCTCCCGGCCCGGATCTGCTGGCTCGGCTACGGCGACCGCGCGAAGGTCGGGCTCGCCTTCAACGAGCTCGTGCGCACCGGCCGGGTGAAGGCGCCGCTCGTGATCGGGCGCGACCACCTCGACTGCGGCTCGGTCGCGTCGCCGTTCCGCGAGACGGAGGCGATGAAGGACGGCTCGGACGCCATCGCCGACTGGGCCCTGCTCAACGCCCTCGCGAACACCGCCGGCGGCGCGTCCTGGGTGAGCTTCCACCACGGCGGCGGCGTCGGGATCGGCAACTCGCTGCACGCGGGCATGGTCATCGTCGCCGACGGCACCGAGGCCGCCGCCCGCAGGCTCGAGCGGGTGCTCACCATCGACCCCGGGATGGGGATCATCCGCCACGCCGACGCGGGCTACGAGACGGCCGCCCGCGTGGCCGACGAGAAGGGCGTCCGGGTGCCGCACCGGGTGCCGCGCCCGTGAGCCTCACGCGCGCGGCGCGCGGGCCCTCCGCTTCGCCGGCCGCGGCGGCTCCGGCGCTTCTGCCGGCCGCGGCGGCTCCGCCGCGCCGTTGAGCGCGCGCAGCCGCTCGAGCTCCTCCGCGTAGCCGCGCCGCTCCTTCGAGAGCGGCGGCAGCTCGACCACCGCCGGCACACGCGCGAGCCGCGGGTCGTTCACGAGCCGCCAGAACGGCGCGAGGCCCATCTCTCCGTCGCCGATCCGCTCGTGCCGATCGAGCCGCTGGCCGAGGGCGGCCTTCGAGTCGTTCACGTGCATGCACCGCAGCCGGTCCAGGCCGAGCAGCCGGCCGAAGTCGCCCCAGAACCGCTCGTACCCGGCCTCGCTCCGCAGGTCGTGCCCCGCCGCGAAGGCGTGCTGCGTGTCGATGCAGACGCCGAGCCGCGCCCCCTCCGGCCCGGCGCGCTCGATCATCGCGGCGATCTGATCGACGCGGTCGCCGAGCGTCGACCCCTGCCCGGCCATGTTCTCGATGCACAGCTGCGCGGTCAGCCCCTTCGCCCGCGACAGCACGATCGCGAGGCTCTCGCCGATGCGATCGAGCCCGGCCTCCTCGCCGAGGCCGCGGTGCGCGCCCGGGTGGAACACGACGAAGTCGATCCCCAGCGCGTCGCACCGGGCGAGCTCCTGGAACAGCGCCTCCCGCGAGCGCTCGAGGATCGCGGCGTCGTCCGCGCACAGGTTGATGAGGTAGCTCGCGTGCGCGAGCGCCCGGCCCGCGCCGGCCCACGACGCGCGCGCGGCGCGGAACGCCGCGATCTGGTCCGCGCTCAGCGCGGGCTCCCGCCACTGGCCCGAGACCTTGGTGAAGATCTGCACCGCCTCGCAGCGATCCTCCCCCGCCAGCGCGACCGCGCGATGAAGGCCGCCCGCGACGGACTGGTGCGCTCCGAAGATCATGCGGCGCAGTGATTGAGCCGCCCGCCCTGAACCGGCAAGCGTTACGCTGAGCGTGCCCGGCTTGTCACGCCGGCCGGCAGATCGACGTGCGCCTGGTCAGCGCTGGGGTCCGCGCCCGGCGCCACCTCGCCGAGCCGCCGCCGGGGCGCCGGTCGGGGAGGCAAATGACGAGCACTCGGCGTGCCCGGACGGCGCGAATCCGGGTTCGCGGCACCTCACCCTTGACGCGTTCTGGCCCAGGCGCGAATTGAGCGGCCTTCCTGGAGTCTCGATGAGCCAACTCGGTGTTACGAACGGGGCGGGAGCCAAAGGGGTGGAGCTGACGCCGCCGGGCGGAGCGCGCGGCGATGAGCTCGCGGCGGTCCCGCCGCTGGTTCCCTCCCATGTGTTCTCGGGCAAACAGCTCGTGGTGGTCGGCGGGACCGGGTTCCTCGGCAAGGTCTGGCTGGCCATGCTGCTCGCCCGGTTCCCCGAGATCGCCCACATCTACCTGCTCGTCCGGGCCAAGGAGAACCAGTCGCCCGAGGAGCGCTTCTGGTCGCAGATCGCGACCTCGCCGGTCTTCGATCCGATCCGCGAGCAGCACCCCGGGCCCGCCTTCGAGGAGTACCTCCGGCAGAAGGTGACCCCCATGAACGGCAACGTCGGCCAGCCGCTGCTCGGGCTCGGCGACCGCGTGGGGGAGCTCACCGGCAAGATCGCCGCCGTCGTGAACGTGGCCGGCGTCGTCGACTTCAACCCCCCGCTCGACGAGGCGCTCGAGGTCAACGCGTTCGGCATCAGCAACCTCGTCGAGCTCGCGCGGACCCTGGGCGCGAAGGTGATGCACACGAGCACGTGCTTCGTCGCCGGGTACCGCTCCGGGCTCATCGAGGAGAACCACCCGGCCGAGATCCCCTTCCCCCGCGCCGCGGGCGAGACGTGGTTCGGCGCCGCCTGCCCGAAGCGGACGCTCGATCGATCCCACTGGGACCCGCAGCGCGAGATCGGCGAGTGCCTCGACCTCGTGAAGCAGGCGCGGCAGCGGTGCGAGGACGCCTTCCGGCAGAGCGCCTTCCTCGACGAGGCCAAGGCCAACCTGACCTCGCGCGGCGAGCCGTGCCGCGGCGCCGCGCTCGAGAACGAGCTCGCCAGGGTGAAGCGCAAGTTCATCAAGGACCGGCTCGTCGAGGCCGGCAAGGAGCGCGCGCTCTTCTGGGGGTGGACCAACATCTACACCTACACGAAGAGCATCGGCGAGCAGGTGCTCGCGAGCTCCGGGCTGCCCTTCACCATCGTCCGGCCCGCGGTCGTCGAGACCGCCGTCGAGTTCCCGTTCACCGGCTGGAACGAGGGGATCAACACCTCGGCGCCGTACCTCTACCTCGCCTCGAAGGGCCAGGTGCAGTTCCCGGGCGACCACGACGTGCGGCTCGACATCATCCCGGTCGACATGGTCGCGAGCGGCATGATCGCCTCGCTCTGCGAGCTCATCGAGGGGCGCGCGCCCGCCGTGTACCAGTACGGGACCACCGACACGAACGGCTGTCGGGTGACGCGCTACCTGGAGCTCGCCGGGCTCTACAAGCGGCGGCAGGTGTTCGAGGGGAAGAAGACCGCGATCTTCGACATCGTCTCGTCCCGCTTCGAGCCGCGCGGGCTGAGCCGGCAGCAGTACAACGCGCACGGGGCGCGCACCATCGAGGGCGCGCTCCGCGGCCTGGGCGGCCTGCTCAAGACGGCGGGCGTCGGCCCCGCCGCGGCCCTCCTCAAGCCGGCGGCCGCCGCGCTGGAGGGCGCCGCCAGGGCCGAGCAGAAGACCGCCGCCCTGCTCGAGGTCTTCCTGCCGTTCGTCGCCGAGGCGGACTGGGTCTTCTCCTGCGCCAACACCCGCGCGGCGATGGCCCGCATGCCGGCCGAGGAGCGCGCGCGCTTCATCTGGGCGCCGGAGGCGATCGACTGGCGGGAGTGGATGTGGACCGTCCACCTGCCCGGCCTGGAGAAGTGGGCCTTCCCGCTCATGGAGAACCTCCTCCGCCGCGAGATCAAGCCGCTCCGGGCCTACGACAGCCTCGTGGATCTGCTCGACGAGATCGCCGAGCGCCACGACCACGCGCTCTCCCTCCAGCAGCTCGAGCAGGACGGGCTGTCGCGCACGAGCTACCGCGAGCTCCGCGACGCCGCGTGCAAGACGGCCGCGCGCCTCGCCGCGCTCGGCGTGCGCCGCGGCGACCGCGTCGCGCTCTCCGGCGCGAACCAGCCGGCGTGGCCCGTCACCTACTTCGGCATCCTCCGCGCCGGCGCCGTCGCCGTCCCGATCGACCCGGGGCTCGACGCGAAGGCGTTCGCCGACATCGTCCGCTCGTCGACGGCGAAGGTCGTCCTCTGGGACCGCGGCGTGGAGGCGAAGCTCGGCGCCGCCGTGCGGGCGGCGCTGCCGAACCTGGCCGCCTTCGATCTCGCCGGCTTCGCCGAGGGCCGCGCGGCCGACCTCGGCCCGGCCTCCGGCGAGGGGCTCGCGCCTCCGGACGTGCGCCTGGGCAGCGAGGACGTCGCGAGCGTCGTCTACACGAGCGGCACGACCGGCGAGCCGAAGGGCGTCCTGCTCACCCACGGCAACTTCACCGCGCTGCTCGCCTCCCTCGCCCCGGTGTTCCCGCTCAAGGCGAGCGACCGCGTGCTCAGCGTGCTGCCGCTCCACCACACCTTCGAGGTCACCTGCGGCCTGCTCCTGCCCCTGTCGCAGGGCGCGCGGATCATCTACCTCGACGAGCCGTCGGCCGACCGGCTGAGCGAGGCGCTGAAGAAGGCGCGCGTCACGGCGATGGTCGGCGTGCCGGCGCTCTGGCAGATGCTGGAGCGCCGGATCGTCGCCCGGGTGAAGGAGCAGGGGCCCGCCGCGGCCACCGCCTTCAACTGGGCGATGGAGCTGAACCGCATGCTCGGGAGGCGCCTCGGGCTCAACGCGGGGCGGCTCTTCTTCGGCAGCGTCCACGACGCGCTCGGCGGCAACGTCCGCTTCCTCATCTCCGGCGGCGCGGCGCTCCCCAAGAACACGGCCTCGCTGTTCCGAGGGCTCGGCCTGCCGCTCACCGAGGGCTACGGCCTGACCGAGGCGGCGCCGCTCCTCACCCTCGCCAAGGCCTCGCCGTCGGGCGCCCCGGGCAACGTCGGCAAGCCGATCCCCGGCGTGCAGATCAAGATCGCGAGCCCGGACGCGAGCGGCGTCGGCGAGGTGCTCGCGCGCGGCCCCAACGTCATGAAGGGCTACGCCGACGACCCCCGCGCCACCGAGCAGGCGCTCGACGCGGACGGGTGGCTGCACACCGGCGACCTCGGCAAGCTCGACAAGCAGGGGCGGCTCGTCCTCGTCGGCCGCCAGCAGGAGGTCATCACGCCGGCGAAGGGCGAGCCCGTGTACCCGGCCGACGTCGAGCGCCAGCTCGGCAAGGTCCAGCACGTCCGGGAGCTCGCGATCGTGGGCGTCGACGTCGGCCGCGGCGAGCAGGTCGCCTGCCTCGCCGTCCCCGAGGCGCCGCCCGCGCCGCCGGACGGCGACGAGGCGCTCGCGCGGGCGGCGCAGCACGAGCGCGCGCTCGACGCGCTCCGGACGGCGATCCAGGCGCTGCCGAAGCCGAGCCAGGCCACGATCGTGCACCTCCACGACGCCGACCTGCCGCGCGCCGCGTCCGGCCAGGTGAAGCGCGCCGAGGTGAAGGCGATCGTCGCGCGCCTCGCCGCGGAGGCCGCGTCGGTCGAGGGCGCCGGCGCGGCGGCCCTCGCGCACGACGCCGGCGCCGCGGCCGCCGAGCCGACGAAGCACAAGCCGGGCGAGGAGCCGATCCATATCCCCCGCCCCGTCGCCGACTTCGCCAAGCACTGGATGAACAAGGTCCAGTCCGGCTTCTACGGGAACGTGATGCGCCCGAAGGTCTACGGCCGCGCGTTCATCCCGTACAACCGCCACACGATCGTCGTCTCGAACCACGCGAGCCACCTCGACATGGGGCTCGTGAAGTACGCGCTGGGCAGCTACGGCGACGGCATCGTCTCGCTGGCCGCGCAGGACTACTTCTTCGAGGGCAACCGCTGGCGGCGCGCCTACTTCGAGAACCTCACCAACCTGGCGCCGTTCGACCGCAAGGGCGGCCTCCGCACGGCGCTGCGCCAGACGGGCGAGATCCTCGACCGCGGGCGGACCGTGCTGCTCTTCCCCGAGGGCACGCGCAGCCCCGACGGCAGCATCCTGGAGTTCAAGCCGGCGATCGGGCACCTCGCGCTCACGCACGGCGTGGACATCCTGCCCCTCTACCTCGGCGGCACCTTCGAGGCGCTCCCCAAGGGGCGCAGCATCCCGATCCGCCGCGACGTCGTCGCGCGCATCGGGCCGCCGCTCGAGATCGCCGACCTCCGCCGGCTCACCGCCGGGATGAAGTACGCGATGGCCTGCCGCAAGGTCGCGGAGCTCACGCAGCTCGCCGTGATCCGGCTGCGGGAAGGGGGCGCCCTCGACCTGCGCCGGCTCGAGAACATCGAGCAGGCCGCCGGGACGAAGGAGCACCCGCTCACGGTCCTGTTCCGCGAGCTCGAGACGAAATACGTCGCGGGGCGGGTCACCCAGCCGATCACCTACTACGTCACGCTCGGGACGGAGGAGGAGGCGAAGTGGACGTTGCGGATCGATCCGGCCGGCTGCGAGGCGCGGCTCGGCAAGCCGAGCCAGCAGGCGGACTGCGTCCTCAAGACGACGCCGGAGATCTTCACGAAGATCGTGCGCGAGGCCTACACACCGAGCCCGATGGAGTTCATGACGGGCCTCGTGAAATCGAACGACATCTCCCTCCTCCAGACCTTCCAGAAGGTGTTCGACCTCGCATGAGCCGCTACCTCGTCACCGGCGCGACCGGGTTCCTGGGTTCGCACCTCGTCACGGAGCTGCGCGGGGCGGGCCACGACGTGGTGGCGCTCTGCCGTGGGGAGGCGGGCGCGCTCGCCGCGCAAGGCGTCGCGGTCCGCCGCGGCGACGTGCTCGACGCGGCGTCGGTCCGCGCCGCCGCCGAGGGCTGCGAGGCGCTCTTCCACTGCGCCGGGCGCGTGTCGCGGCGCCGCGAGGACGCCGAGGTGCTGTACCGGACCCACGTCGAGGGGACCAAGATCACCCTCGACGCCTGCCGCGACGCGGGGGTGAAGCGCGTGGTCCTCGCGAGCACGAGCGGCGTCGTCGCGGTGAGCAGGAGGCCGGACGACATCCGCGACGAGACGGCGCCGCCGCCGGTGGACCTCATCGCCGGCTGGCCGTACTACCGCTCGAAGCTCTACGCCGAGCGCGCGGCGTTCGATCGCAACGGGCCGGGCTTCGAGGTCGTCGCGGTGAACCCGAGCATCCTGCTCGGCCCGGGCGACGTCCACGGCGCCTCGACCGGCGACGTGGTGAGCTTCCTCGAGCGCCGGATCCCCTTCATCCCGGCCGGCGGCCTCTCCTTCGTCGACGCCCGCGACGCCGCGCACGGCATGGTGCTCGCCATGGAGAAGGGCCGCCCCGGCGAGCGCTACCTGCTCGGCGCCGCGAACATGAGCCTGGATGTATTTTTCCACCGCCTCTCGCGCGTCTCGGGCGTCCCGGCCCCTGCGCTGCGGCTGCCGCGCAGCATCGCGCTCGCGAAGGCGGGCGCGCACCTCATCGAGCGGGCGCGGAAGCGGCTGCCGATCGACCTGCCGGTCGATCCGGTGTCGGCCGAGATGAGCCAGCACTTCTGGTACCTCGACGCGACCAAGGCCCGGCGCGAGCTCGGATGGACCCCGCGCGACCCGGTGGAGACGCTGTCGGATATGGTCGCCGATCTGCGCGCGCGCGGCGTCGTCTGGCCGCAAGTGTAGGACGACGTAGAACGCCCCCCGGGCGCAGCACGACGCCCGGGACCCAGGGTGACGCCCGGGCGCAGCACGACGGCGGGACGCAGCACGACGCCCGGGGACTGGGACGACGCCCGGGCGCCGCCGGGGGGCCGGCCTCTCGACGCCGGCACGCGGCGCTGGCCTGCTCGCGGCGGGGAAGACGGCGCCCAGATCGGCGCTTCCACGGCGGTCTGAGCGAGCCGCTCGCCCAAAGCTGCCTCGCCAATGGCGTTACGCCACAGCCGTGCTTCGACGCCCTCGCAGACTCATCCTTTCTCCTCGAGCGAGAGGCCGGTCCGGCGATTGCAAGCGCCTGGAGCAGGCATCACACGACAACGCCAAACACGAACGCCGAACGTGACGAGGAGCGGACGCGCGGGGGCGCCGACGTGGACCTCCGACGTCGGACGAAAGCCGCGCAACAGCGAGGGGAATGAACTTGGTGAGAGCACCCATGTCCTTCGAAAGCCCGACCCCGGAGGCGCTCCGGGTCGGGCTCGTCTTGATGGAGGTCGGCCGGAACGCGCGGGTGATCTTCGCCAACGAGCCGGCCCTCGAGGTCGCGTTCGCCTTCGAGGACCTCGACGGACAGACCCCGCACGTCGTGGACGCCGACGGCAAGCCGCTCGCGCCGCACGAGCGGCCGCGGGCCCGCGCCGCGCGGGGCGAGTCGTTCGGCCCGTCGCTGACGCGCTGGAAGTTCGAGGGCGGCGACGTCGCGATCGTCGTCCGGTGCGACTCCATCGCGCAGGACCGCAGGCTCGCCGCGCTCACCCTCGTCGACGTGACCGCCTTCTCGCGATCGGCGGAAAACTCGCGCGCGGCGCTCGCGGCGCGCGACGAGTTCCTCTCCATCGCGGCGCACGAGCTGAGGTCGCCCCTCAACGCCCTGCTCCTCACGATCCACCGGCTCCGGCTGCGCGTGCCCGCGGACGGCGTGGCCTCCGAGCTCGGGAAGCTGATCGACATCTCCGAGCGCCAGATCGATCGGCTGACCAGCCTGGTCCAGAACCTCCTCGACGTGACCCGGATCCGCGCCGGCCGGCTCGATCTCGAGCTCGAGCCGCAGGACCTCTGCCAGATCGTGCACGACGCCGCGGAGTCGATGGCCGACCAGGCCCGCGCCGCCGGGGCGCAGGTCTCGATCCTCCCCTGCGATCCGCTGCACGGCCTCTGGGACGGCGCGCGCATCGAGCAGGTCGTGCACAACCTGCTCACGAACGCGCTGAAATATGGCGGAGGCGGCCGGATCGAGATCTCGCTCGCGCGCGAGGGGAAGGCGGCGAGGCTCTCGGTGCGCGACCACGGGCCGGGGGTCGCCGAGGAGGACCGGGAGCGGATCTTCGAGCCGTTCAAGCGGGTCGCGTCGACCTACAAATCGCAGAGCCTCGGCCTCGGCCTCTACATCGTGCGGGAGATCGTCCGGGCCCACGGCGGCGACATCGCCATCGAGGCGCCCGAGGGCGGCGGCGCGGCGTTCGTCGTGCGCCTGCCCGTCACGCAGGAGGCGTCCGCCGCGGCGTCGGAGCAGCCATGACGAGAGGACACGACGACACGCCCGGCGCAGAGGGGCGCCCGTCCGGGGGCGAGGGGGACCAGGGCGGCGGCGCCGGCGTCCCGAGGCTCGAATCCGGCATCCCGCGGCTCGATTACATCCTGAAGGGCGGGTTCCTCCAGAACGGCACCTACGCCCTGATGGGGCCGCCGGGGAGCGGGAAGACCATCTTCGGCAACCAGCTCTGCTTCGAGCACGTGCGCAGGAGCCCGACCGGGCGGTGCGTCTACGTGACGCTGCTCGTCGAGTCGCACAGCAAGATGATCCGCCACCTGGGCGGGATGAAGTTCTTCGACGCCGCCGCGATCCCCGACCGGATCTACTACATCAGCGGCTACCCGGCGCTCCGCGACCAGGGCCTGTCCGGGCTGCTCGACCTCCTGCGCCGCACCCTGCGCGAGCGGCGCGGCACCGACGTGCTCGTGATCGACGGGCTGGAGAGCGTCGAGCAGCGCGCGCTGAGCGCGCTCGCGTTCCGCGAGTTCATCCACGAGATCCAGGGGCTCTCGTCGTTCAGCGCCTGCACGACGTTCCTGCTCTCGAGCGTCCGGGAGCGGACGCACCCCGAGAACGCGCTCGTCGACGGCATCATCGAGCTCACCGATCAGCTCATCGGGCCGCGCGCCGTCCGGGAGCTCACGGTGCACAAGTTCCGCGGGAGCGACTGCCTGCGCGGCAAGCACGAGGTCGAGATCGACACGTCCGGGATAGTCATCCACCCGCGCGTCGAGATCCAGTTCGACAGCCCGCGGGAGAGCGCGACCGAGGAGCGCCAGCGGATGAGCTTCGGGATCGAGACCTTCGACGCGATGATCGAGGGCGGCGTGCTCTCGGGCTCGGCGACGGCGCTGCTCGGCGCGCCCGGCACCGGCAAGACGCTGCTCGGCCTGTCGTTCCTGGTCGAGGGCGCGCGGCGGGGTGAGGAGGGGGTCTACTTCGGCTTCTACGAGCCGCCGCCGCGGCTGTGTGAGAAGGCGCGCCGGGTCGGCATCGACCTGGAGACGCACGTCAAGAAGGGCACGATCCGGCTCATCTGGCAGCCGCCGCTCGAGCACATGATGGACTCGCTGGCCGAACAGCTGATCGAGCTCCTGCGCCAGGCCCCGAAGCCGCGGCGCCGGCTGTTCATCGACGGCATCGAGGGGTTCCGCGCCGCGTCCGTCTATCCGGACCGGATGCCGCGGTTCCTGTCGGCGTTCACCAACCAGCTCCGGATGCTCGACGTGACGACGCTCGTGAGCGAGGAGCTCGATCTGTTCACGCCCCTCATCAGGATGCCCAACGCCGAGCTCGGGAACGTCGTCGAGAACGTCATCCTGCTCCGCTACGTCGAGCTCAGGTCGCAGATCCATCGCCTCATCTCCGTCATGAAGATGCGGGAGAGCCTCTACGACCGGTCGATCCGGGAGTTCGTCATCACCGGTCACGGGATCGAGGTGGCGAACTCGTTCCGGTCGGCGGAGCAGATCCTCTCGGGGCAGGCGCGCGTTGCCGGCGGGCTGAACGGCGAGGAGGAACCGTGACGACGGTGCTCGTGGTGGACGACGAGTCGGATCTCCTCGCGTGCATCGAGGGGCTGCTCGAGGACGAGGGGTACACGGTGGTGACGTTCCCCGACGGCAAGCAGGCGCTCGAGTACCTGCGCGACGCCCGCCCGGATCTCGCCCTCGTGGACCTGATGATGCCGATCATGAACGGGTTCGACCTCGTGGCCGCCGTGAGCCAGGAGCAGCGGCTCGACGGCATGCCGGTCGTGATCATGAGCGCGGTGGAGCAGCGCCAGGAGCTGCTCCAGAAGCTCGGCGGCAGGGCGCAGACCGTCCTCAAGAAGCCGTTCACGGCCGACAAGCTCCTCAGCGTCGTCGGCAAGGTGCTCGCGGCGCCCGCGCCGGTCGCCTGACGCGCCCCGCGCGGGACGACGCGCCGGCGGCGGGCCGACGCGCCGCCGGCGGCACGTCGTACCGCGCGCGGCGGGCCGCGCTCAACCGGCGCGGCGGAGCGGGGTCGGCGGGAAGAGGTCCTTCATGTCGAGCGGGAGCTGGCCGCGGAACCCCTCGATCTCGCCGGCGGACACGCTGTCCGCGATCGCCTCGCAGATCGCCTGCATCACGAAGCCGGCCGCCTCGCGGTCCATGTGCAGCTCGCGCGCGAGGTCGCCCTCGATGGTGTCCGCGGTGATGTGCTTGTCGGGTCCGTCGAGGAACGGGGCGAGCGACGGGTGGAGCTTGGAAGGGAGCTGCGCGATGAGGTGCCGCGCCTCCTGGGGCGTGACCCGTCGGCAGAGGCTGCCGAGGACGATCTGCAGCGCGAGCTCCGCGTGCTCTCGGGTCTGGAGGCCGCTGTGCCGCTCGACGGCATGGAGCAGCCGGCCGTACGCGCTGTCGGCGCGCGCCTTGCGCCGGGTGAGGGCGCGCATGCGCCGGCGGGAGTGCTCCGGGCGCGCGGGCTCCTCCGGGTGCAGGGCGCCCTCCGGCTTGAAGCGGGCGGCCACCTCGAGCTGCGCCTTCACGATGGAGCCGGCGGTCTCGGCGTCGATGGCGCCGTCGGCGAGCAGGTCGTCGAGCGTCACGAGGCCGACCGGCCGACCGTGCTCGGTGAGCGGCACGCGCCGGCACGCATGATCGCGCATGGCGCGCACGGCGTCGTCGATCGACGCGCCGATCTCGAGCGTCGCGACCTCGTCGGACATGATGTCGTGCAGCGGCGTGCTGTGGGCGTCGAGGTCGCCTGCCACGACCTCGAGCGCGACGTCGCGGTCGGTCACGAGGCCGACGATGTGCTGGTCATCGTGGACCAGGACGGCGCCGACGTGGTTGTCGGCCATCGCCCGCGCGGCCTCGTAGGCGGTCGAGCGCGGGCGCAGAACGATCATTCGCGGGCGTCGGTAGTCTTCGAGCGACATGGCGAGGGCCCCTCCCCTGGGCAGCCTGTGGCGCGGATGCGCATGCGCGCGTGCGTGCGTGCGTTGACGACATGCGGCTAGCCAGAACGGTACCAACCGCGACGGCGCAACGCGGCTGTCTCCGGCCGGCGGGCGCCGCGCCGGCGCTCGGCCTGGTCCCTGCGCGATCGGGGTCCTCGCCGTCGAGGAGCGAGCGCTTCACCAGAATGGCGTCCACATCAGCCCGCCACGCGGAGCGCGAGCTTGCCGAGGTGGTGGCGCTCGAGGGCGAGGTGGGCGTCGGCGGCCTGAGCCAGCGGGAAAGTCCGGGCGACGTGGACCTCGAAGGGGCCGGGCTCGATGAGGCGATTGAGCTTCTCGATGATCTCCGCATCAGGCTCACCGTTGTAGTTGCTGAGCCGAACGGTCGAGCGCGCCCGGGGCTCCGGCTGGACGCCGCTCGGGTAAGCGACGCGCCCGCCGTCGCGTACCGCGCTCAGCGCCGCTTCGCCCGCCTCGCCGAAGGCGGCGAGCAGGGCGGCGTCGAGCCCCTCGGGCGCGAACGCACGGGCGGCGGCGGCCACGTCCTCTCTGCGCCCGTCGACGGCGGCGTCGGCCCCCAGCCGGTCGGCCAGCGCCACGCCGTCGTCGCCCGAGGCCACCGCGAGCACCCGGGCGCCCATCCGCTTGGCGAGCTGTACCGCCATGTGCCCGACGCCGCCGCTCGCGCCGAAGATCATCAGGGATTCCCCCTGCTTCAGCCCGAGCGTGTCGTCCAGGCCGCGCAGCGCGGTGATCCCGACACCCCCCATCACCGCCGCCTGCTCGACGGTCAGCTTGCCAGGGAGGAAGGAGACGAGATCCGCGCGCACCGCGGCGTACTCGGCGTAAAACCCGCCCTTGGGGTTGAGGAAGCCGAGCGCGTAGACCCGGTCCCCCTCGCGGAAGCGGCGGACTCGCTCGCCGACCGCGACGACCGTCCCCGCCCCTTCGGAGCCAAGCACATACGGAAACTGGGGTGCAACCCCGAGCATCTGGGCGTATCCCCCTTCGCGCTCGAAGGGATCCCACTCGCCCACCCCCGCGACCTCGACGCGAAGGAGGACCTCGTCCGGGCCGACGGTCGGCACGGGGAGCGTTCGTCGCACGAGCGTCTCGGGACCGCCGAACCGGTCGATTGCAATCGCCTGCATCGTGTTCCGCGTCGCATGTTCCATGGCTGGCCTCCCGGAGAGGTTAGCGGCTCATCGCCTGACGCGCTGGCCATTCAGCATCCGTGCCGACGGCGAGGAGACGAGCCCTCCACCGCCGTCTGCACGGCCGGCGTTCAGGCCACCGCTGGACATGAGCTATCCTCGCAGCAGCAGGTAGATGCCGGTCCCGATCATGACGGCACCAGCAGCGATGTTCATCCGCCGCCTCGCCCTGGCGTTCTCGAAGAACACCGCGGCTCTCTCCGCAGCGTACGCGTAGCCGATCTTCACCCCGCCGACGACGACGGTGGCGATCGACATCACGAGGGCCGTGTCGGCCAGGGACACCCTGGACATGTCCATGAACGCGGGGAACAGGCCCATGTAGAAGAGGATCGCCTTCGGATCCGCGAGCGTGATGGACAGGCCGCCGAGGAAGCTGGACCAGCGGGCAGCTTTGGATGCCTGTCCAAAGGCGACGCCCTCGGGCTTGGCCCTCCACAGGCCGACGCCTAGCCAGATGAGGTACGCCGCGCAGGCAACTTTCGTCAGGGCAAACAGGCTGCCCGTGAGCTCGGTGATGGCCGCCATGCTGTAAACGGCCAGCACGATGAACAGGAGGTCGGCGACGACGATCCCGCCGACCATGAACAGCGCGTGCGTGAACCCGGAGGCCGCGGACCTGGCGACCACCGCGACATCGCTGGGCCCAGGGACCACAGCCAGCACCAACATGGTTCCGAACAGCGCGATGATCTTGTCAGGAGCCACGGTCGTCCTCGAGCGCACGCGGCGCGCACCAGCTCTCTATCACCTCGTCCTTGATCGAAGACCTCAGGCCCCCAGGGAGGGAGCCCGCCGCGCGGCGCCACCTCGAGCCGACGGCTCCTCCCCCCACGCGCCTCGCTCACCGCGCCGGCTTGTTCGCCGCCGAAAGAGGCACGAGCCGCACCATCTGGTGCAGCAGCCCGTCGACACGCTGCAGCCAGCCGCGCCACGCGGCGTAACGCGCCACCGGGATCGTCGACTGGTCCACGATGACCCGCTCCTTCACGAGCACCGCGTTCTTGCCCGGCACCTTCGCGAACGAGATCGTCGCGCGCCCGAACTCGCCGCCGTTCTCGTCGCCCCCCGGCGGGAGCTCGGCGAACGTGTACCCCGGGGGCGCGACGATCGTGATCGTCCGGTGGTGGTGCCGCGGCGCGAGGCTCGGCGGGAGCACCACGGGGAGCGTGCGCTTCACGAGCGGCGCGAGCTGCGACGTCAGCGTGGTCGTGCCCGAGAGCGGCACCGCGAGCTCCGCGCCCTCGCGGCGCGCGAGCCCCTCGGAGACCGCCTCGTACTCGAGCGACGCCGCGCCGCTCGGGAGGTCGGCCTGGAACGACACCTTCGGCTTCACGTCGACCGTCGGGAACCAGCCGTAGGCGAGGTATTGCTCGACCCACTGCGCCCGCGCGTCGGCCTCGGCCAGGTTCGACCGCAGCTCGAACGCCGCGTCGCCGATGTGCCGCTCCTTCGCCGCGAGCTCGCCCGCGCCCGAGGGCGAGAGCGCGATCGTCCACGCGGCGTCGACGCCGTGATCCGCGGGCGAGCTCGCCGGCGTCTCGACGATCTTCGGGGGCCCGTCGTCCACGAACAGGGCCAGCGTGCGCGCATCCATCGCCGGCAGCGGCCCGAGCCGGCTCTGCGGGCTCGTCGCGTCGAGCCACAGGCCCGGCGCGCCGCCCTGGCCCGGGAGGTACGCGATGCCGTGATCGAAGACGGGGATCGCCGCGACCTCGCTCCGGAGCAGCGACGGCTGGCCCGTGTAGCGCGTCTGCACGAGCACCTCCGTCGCCTCGATGCCGATCGACTTGAGCAGCGTGATCAGCAGCATCGCCTTGTCGTCGCAGTCGCCCTGGCGCCGCGCGAGGAGCTCCTGCGGGCGGTTCGGCAGCCACCACTCGCCCGACACGAAGTTCACGTAACGGATGTCGTCGGCCACGAAATCGAAGAGCGCCCGCAGCTTCTCCTCGCGCGTCGCCTTGCCCTTCGTGAGCTCGGCCGCGAGCCTCCGGACCTGGTCGTCGGGCTCGGTGAAGCCCGCGACCGCGCCCCGGTACCACTCGCGGAAATCGTGCCAGCCGTGGAACGTCGACCCAACGACCACCGGCAGCACCTCCGCGAGGTGCGGCGCGAGCGGCTCCTCGGGCACCTCGGGCGGGTCGTCCCAGATGAACCGCGTCACCTCGCGGCCCTCCTTCTCGGACTTGAGCACCCGCTCGGCCTTGCCGTTCAGCACGTCGATCGCCAGAGGATCACTCTTCGGCGAGTCGACGACGACCTCGTTGTAGAGGATCGGCCGCGTGTCGGTCGAGCCGACGTAGTCGATGAAATAGAACGGCGCGTCGCCCCGGCGGCCGACCGGGCCCGCGGTCCAGGAGCGCACCGCGACCTCGACGACGTCCCCCGTCGTGAGCTTGGGCCAGCGCACGAAGGGCCGCGCCCCGCCCGAGCCCTGCTCGTCGGGCTGCGCCACCGTGCCGTCCTTGCGGTGGACGCGCGCGAAGAGCAGCTCGTTGTCCTCGCCCTCGACGGGGATGTCGCGCTCGTAGAGATCCTGATCGGTGCGCGGCTCGATGACGATCTCGCGCGCGTAGTGCATGAGCTGCGAGACGCGCTTGTCCGGGTGGTACGTCACGACGCGCACCCAGTGGAGCTGCCGATCGGCCACCTCGCCCTTCTTCGCCGGGCTCTTCCGCGCCCGCGCGAGGAACACCTCGGGCGCGACGACGTGCTGCTCGTCGCGCATGCGCTGTCGACCCGCCGCGCCCGGCGCGCCGGACGGGCCCGCGCCGGCCGAGCCCTCGCCGAGGCGGAGCGCGAGCTCGGCCCGGAGGTAGGGGTCGCCGGGGGTGAGGTCGCGCGCCCGCGCGAGCGCGGCGTTCGCCGCGGCGGTCGCGAACGTCGACGGCGCGGCCGCGCCCTGCCGGGCCGCGGCGAGCGCCTGGAACGCGGCGGGCTGGTTCGGCGCGACCTGCGTGGCGTAGAACAGCACCTCGCGCGCCCATGCGGGGCGGCCGGCGTCGTGGAGCGCGCGGCCGATGCGGATCACGTCGTCGGCCGACGTCTGCAGCGCGAGCGCGCCGGCCGCGGCCACCTCCATCGCGGCGCCGCCCTGGGGCTCGAACGCGAGCACGTAGCCCGCGCCCCGAGACTCCGGGGCGATCTCGGCGAGCCTGCGCGCGGCGCGGAGCGCGAGCGCGGGGTCGCGCCGGGCGGCGTCCGCGATCTCCTGCCAGACGACGACCGGGGTCCGGTCCTTCTGCTCGCGCTCGACCGCGAGCAGCTCCTCGAGCGCCGCCTGCGCGAGCCCCGCGGGCCCGAGCTTGCGCTTGGCGAGCGCGCGGAGCACGCGCGCCTCGGGGTCGCGCGCCGCGCGCAGCGGGTCCTCGCGCAGCGCCGCGAACGCCCAGTCCACCCGGCCCGAGCCGAGGTGGGCGGCGACGAGCCGGCGCTGCGCGAACGACGCGGAGGCCCGGTCCTTCTCGGCGAGGCCGCGGGCGCGCGCGGCCTCGAGCCAGCCGCTGCGGTTCGCGCCGAACGGGGACACCCACCCCGCGAGGGCGAGCGCGTCGGAGGAGATCCCCGGCGCCTGCGTCACGCGGTCGAGCAGCCCGGGCGCCCGCGGCGATCGCTGGTCGTCCGCGCCCGCCAGCGTGCGCACCACGACGGCCGTGAGGGTCTGATCCAGCGTGGGCGACGCGCCGGCGTCGAGCGCCCGGTCGAGCGTCGTCTTCACGACGGCCGCGCTCGAGGGCGCCGGCGGCGGCAGGCGCAGCGGCGTGAGGTCCGACGAGGTCGCGAGCGCCACCGGCCGGCGCTGCTCGTCGGTGAAGCGCACGCGGACCCGGCCCGCGTCGGCGACCGCGCCGGTGCACACCTTCAGGGCGAGCAGGTGATCGCCCGCGGGGGCCTCGATGCGCGCGGCGATGCGGTCGAGCACGAGGCGCTGGTGCGCCGCCTCGCTCGCGGCGACGTCTGCGCCGTCCCACACGAGGCGCACCGCGCCGGTCGCGGCGACGTGGGCGAGGAGAGGCTTGTGATCCAGCGCGGCGGGGACGGTGACGCGGGAGGCGAGGAACGTGCAGCTCTCGCCGCGGGGATGGATGTAGAGGTCGAGCGGCACGCCGCGCGCGGTCGCCGCCGAGGGCAGCACCCGGCGCCAGGCGACGTCGTAGACGCCCCAGGAGTAGCGCGCGCTCATGTCGGAGAAGCGCTGGCCTTCCGCCTCGGGCCCCTCGCGGCGCGCGAGCCCGCCGCCGGAGTTGTCCTGGAACGGCCCGAGGATGGCGAACGCCTTCACGAGCCCCGACGTGTCCGGGGGCGCGTCGTACGAGACGGCGCGTACGCCGGGCCACGCTTGCGGCTGCGGCTCGGGGGCGAGCGCGGCGGCGAGCCAGCGCGCGTCGTCGGCGACCGGCGCGTCCGACGCCGCGATCTGCGCGAGCCCCTCGGCGGCGCGGCCGCGCGCCGCGCGATCGGCGAGCGAGGCCGCGATGACGAGCCCGGCGCCGGCGTCGTCGCCGCCCCGGCGCGCCCGGGCCAGCGCGGCGCCGAGCATCTCGTCGGGCGTCGCGGCGGTCCACCGGTACACCGGCACGAGGGGGGCGCGCTTCTCGGGCGCGCCCGCGGCGGCGGACGGCGTCCTCGCGGCGGCGGACGGCGGCGTCTTGGCGGCCCCGGCGGCTGGCGTGCCCGCGGCGCTGCCGGCGGGCGCCTTCGCGGCGCTGCCGGCGGGCGCCTTCGCGGCGCTGCCGGTGGGCGCCTTCGCGGCGCCGGCCTCGGCTCCGCCAGGCCGCGGCGCCTGCGCGAGGGCCGGAGCGGGCAACGCCGCGAGGGCGAGCAGCGCCGCGATCCCTCCACGCCGCCCACACCAGCGCGCCGCGCGAGCGCGCGCACGTCCCTCCCGTCGATCTCCCCCAGGCGAGCTCCGCTCCATCGGTCCTCGTTTCCAGCCCACGGCATAGCGCGGGCCCGATCGGGGCGCGAGCGCGGCGATGGCCGCGGCAGAGCCCGCGATCGCCGCGCAGGCCCCGGCGATCGCCGCTCCGGGAGGCCGCCCCGCGCCGGAGGGGCGCGCCGCGCGAGGCCCGGCGCGAGAACTTGGCCGGCGATCGCGCGGCCCACTAGCGTGCCGGCATGTGGTACGCGCCGAGATGGTTGCTGTCGGCGGTGGTGGCCCTCACCACGCTGGCGGCTTCGCCAACGCTGGCCCTCGCCCGCGAGACCAAGGTCGAGTGGAAGAGCGTCGATGTGCCCGCGGGCGAAGGCCAGGCCCAGCGGGCCCGCGCGCTGCGCGGGCTGCTCACCAGCGCCTCGAAGAAGGCCGACTTCGGCAAGGCGAAGTCGGTCGTGCTGAGCGCGCGGATCGTCGAGTTCACCTCGTCGACGCGCGGCGATGTCCACCGCGTGAGCTGCACCGTGGTCGGCCGCGTCGTCGGCGGCCCCACCGCCCGCTCGCGCATCTCGTTCGGCGGGCGGCCGAGCGAGCGGCAGGCGCTGGAGAAGCAGGTGCTCACGATGGTCGCGAACGGCGTCGTCGGCCGGCTCGCCTCGATCGTCCGCGCCCGGTCCGAGCCGCGCGACTGACCCGCGCCGCGGCGCGCTCGACCCCTCCCCGGATCTGCGTTACGGGGGCGCGCACGTCATGGAGCTGGACCGGAGGGTGGCCGAGCTCTTCCAGGAGGAAGACCGCGCTCGGGAGATGGCCGCGGCGCTGATCGCGCTGGCGCAGCGCTCCCCCGAGGCAGCGACCGCCGAACGCGAGAGCCTGCTCGTGTTCCTCCGCGGCCCCCTGGAGCGGCACATGCACTACGAGGAGGCGGCGCTGTTCCCGCATTTCCAGGCCTGCGGCCTCGCCGAGGAAGTCCAGGTCGCGCTGAAACACCACACGGCGCTGCGCGAGGCGACCGAGGCCCTCGCGAACGCCGCGCAGGGCGGCGACGTCGCGGGGAACATCGTCCGCGTCGCCCGGCTCCTCTTGCACCATACAAATTTCGAGGGCGACTATATTTATCCAGAGCTCACCCATGACGAGTGGCGCGCGTTGATGCAGGAAACGGTTCGTCCGGCCGTCTGACCAGGGCGCAGGAACTCGACACAGATGTTCCACTCGACGTAGGCTTTTGCCGCCGTGTCGATCGCAGCAGGTCAGGTGCTGAGCGAGCGCTACCGCCTCATCCGACCCGTGGGGCAGGGCGCGCAAGCTTCGGTGTGGGTGGCCGAGCACCTCGCCCTCAGCACGCACGTCGCCGTCAAGCTGATCGACCCCGAGCTCGCGAAGCAGGAGGAGGCGCGCGAGCGGTTCCGCCGCGAGGCGACGGCCGCGGCCCAGCTGCGCAGCGCGCACGTCGTCCAGATCATCGATCACGGCATCGAGGGGGAGCAGCCGTTCATCGTGATGGAGCTGCTCGAGGGCGAGGACCTCTTCGAGCGGCTCGCGCGCCGCCAGCGCCTCACGCTCCAGGAGACGTCGAAGATCGTGACCCAGGTCGCGCGCGCGCTCACCCGCGCGCACGGGGCCGGCATCGTGCACCGCGACCTCAAGCCCGAGAACTTCTTCATCTCCGCGAACGAGGACGAGGAGGTCGTCAAGATCCTCGACTTCGGCATCGCCAAGGTGAAGGGGCAGGGCAAGCGGGCGATCCAGCGCACCACCGTCGGGACGCTGATGGGAACGCCGCACTACATGAGCCCGGAGCAGGTGAAGGGGCTCCGCGAGGTCGACTACCGCGCCGACCTGTGGGCGCTCGGCGTGATCGTCTACCAGTGCGTGACGGGCCAGCTCCCGTTCGACAGCGAGGGGGTGGGCGACCTGCTGATCAAGATCTCGCTCGGCGAGATCCCGGTCCCCTCGCGGGTGAACCCGGAGCTGCCGCCGAGCTTCGACGCGTGGTTCGCGCGCGCCTGCGACCGCGACCCGGAGCGCCGGTTCGACAGCGCGCGCGAGCTCGCCGAGTCGCTCGCGCGCATCGCCGATCTGTCGACCGAGACCTCGTCCGCCGTGAGCTCGCCGCGGCCGCCGCCGATGCCGACGGCGCCCCGGCCCGCGCCGACCCGGCCGCCGCCGGCCCCGCCGCGGCCGGCGACGGGCTCGGCGATCCCGAAGGCGCCGCCGCTGCCCCGGCTGGCCGATCCCGCCGGCGCGGACGCGGCGCGGCCGCCCGAGCCGGGGCCGGCCGAGCGGCCCGCGGAGAGGGCGGCGGCTCCGTTGCCCGCGCGGCCGAGCGCGAGGCCTCCGGCGCGGCCCAGCGAGCGGCCGCCGCTCCCGGCGCAGCGCAGCGAGCGCCCCTCGGCGCGACCTCCGCCCAGCGAGGGCGCGCCGCTGTCGGCGCGGCTCGGCGATCGCCCGCCGCTGCCGCCGCGCCCCACGGGCGCGCCGCCCTCTGCGGCGCCGCCGCTGCCCACCGGTGCGCCGCGCCCCACGGGCGCGCCGCTCTCCGCCGCGCCGCCGCTGCCCGCGGGGAGCCCGCGCCCCACGGGCGTGCCGCCCTCGGCCAAGCCGCCGCTGCCCCCGAGGGCGCCACGCGGCACGGGCGTGCCGCCGTCCGCCGCACCACCACTTCCCGCCGGAGCGCCGCGCCCCACGGACACGCCGCTCTCGACCGCGGCGCCGCGCTCCGCTCAGCCGGTGGCTGTGCCCCCTGCGGCGGTCGACGTCGGCCTCGCGAGCGCGCCGCCGCGGGCGAACGGCGCCGAGCTTGCGCCGGGCTCCGGCAGCGCACCCTCGCTCGAGATCGACGTCGAGGATTTCGAGGGCGACCTGGTCCACGATACGGAGGAGGCGCCCGCGCCCTCGGCGCTCGCCCCCGAGGCGCCCGCGACGCTCACCCTGCAGGGCTCCGCAGCGCCCGCAGCCGCAGCGCCCGCGACGCTCGCCCCGCAGGACTCCGCGGCGCTCGCCTCCGCCGCGCTCGCCTCCGCGGCGCCCGCAGCCGCAGCGCCCGCGACGCTCACCCCGCAGGGCTCCGCAGCGCTCGCCCCCGCGGCGCCCGCGACGTTCACCCCGCAGGTCCCCTCGGCGCCCGCGCAGCCGGCGCTCGCGGCGCCGACGCCCCTCGACGCCGCGCCCGCCGCGCCGGACGCACCGGCAGACCCCTCGCCCGCGGCGCAGGCGCCCTCGGCAGCGCAGCCGCCCTCGATGCGGTCGCCCGAGCCGCCCGCGCCGGCGCTCGCCCCCGACGCGCCGCCGGCCCACGCGCCGATGGAGCCGCCGCGCGACGCCGCCGCGCGGGCGCCCGCGGTCGACGCCGGGATCGCCGCGGCCCCGGCCTCGCTGCGCGCGGGGCCGTCGCGCCCCCAGGTCGCCCCGGCCGTGACCTCGCCGGAGCGCGCGCTGCCCTCCAGCGGAACGCCGGACCAGTGGGTGAAGTCGTCGAGCGTGAGCGGGATGGCGCACGAGGGCGCGCACCCCGAGTTCGACGCAGGCTCGCGCCGGCGCCGGCTCGTCCGCTGGGGCGCGTTCCTGCTGATCGCCCTGACCGGCGCCGTCGTCTGGCAGGTCGTCCGCTCGCAGCTCCCGCCGCGGGACACGCCGACGTCCGCGAGCGCCTCCGCCGCCCCCGCCCCGGCGCAGCCCGAGCCGGCGCCGTCGCCGCCTGCGCCGACCGGCGCCGCGTCGGCCGCGCCGGCGGTCGACCCTGGCCAGCCTGCCGCCAGCGCGACCGCCTCGGCGCCGCCCAAGAAGCGGCGCGCGCCCCCGCCGCCGAAGAGGCCGCGCAAGCAGCAGCAGCCCAAGGTGGACGACCTGACGCTCGAGGGGTCCGGCACGCCGGCGGAGCCGGCCGCCGACGAGCCGACGCCCGCAGAAACATCTCCCGAGCCGGGGTCAGCTCCGCAGGAAGCGCCGACCCCGCAACCAGAACAGTAGACGTGGATGGAAACGACAGCGTACGAGCAGTACTCCGAGGAATCCGGGGATTGGTTGAGGAAGGGGCGGGCCCGGTTGCTGTCCCATCTGGTGCGTGAGTTCAGCCCGGCGCGGCGGCCCATCGAGCTCTTGGAGGTCGGCGCCGGCGTCGGCCAGAACCTGAGTGTTCTCACGGAATTCGGGGCCGTCGACGCGATCGAGGTGAGCCCGCTCGGACAGGAGGCCATCGCCAGGTCGGGCGTCGCGCGGACGCTCTACAGCGCGGGGATCCCGTTCGAGCTCGACCGGCGCTACGACGTGATCTGCGCGCTCGACGTGATCGAGCACATCGAGGACGACCGCGCCGCGCTCCTCTGGATCCACGACCACCTGCGCCCTGGCGGCATCTTCGTCGCCACCGTGCCGGCGTACCCGTGGCTGTTCAGCGATCACGACCGCGCGCTGCAGCACTTCCGCCGGTACACCGCCGGCAGCTTCCGCGCCGCCCTGCCGCCCGCCTTCCACGTCGAGGCGTGCGCCTACTTCAACCAGCTGCTCTTCCCCGCCGCGGTCGGCTCGCGCGCCGTGTGGAGCGCCGCGCGCAAGCTGCGCCCGGGCAAGAGCAGCCCGAAGCAGCCCTCGCCGAAGTCGGGCCTCGCCGCGTCCGCGCTCGGCGCCGTGCTGGGCGCCGAGGTCGACCTGATCGCGCGCGGGTACCGGCCGCGCTTCGGGCTGTCGGTCTTCTGCGTGGCGAGGCGCGCTCCGGCGTGACGGCCGGTCCGCCGCGCTCGTCGATCCCGCGACGCCTCGCCCGCCACCTCACCCGCACGCTCGATGACCATGACGTCGGCTGATCCGCCCGACCTCGCGCCTGGTCCACCCGACCTCGCGCCCGGCGCGCCCGACCTCGCGCCCGGCGCGCCCGACCTCGCGCCCGGTCCACCCAACCTCGCGCCCGGCGCGCCCGATCCGATGCGGGGCGCCGCCGGCCCGCTCGCCAAGGTGCGCCGCGCGCTGCGCCCCGTCATGGTGGTCGCGGCGGCGCTGTTCATCGGGCTCGCCGCGCGGGACCTCGCGCGCAGGTGGGAGAGCGGCGAGGCCATCGAGGTCCGCCCGGCGTTCGTGGCCCTCTCGCTCCTGCCCCTCGCGGCGGGCACCGTCGTGCTGGGGCTCGCGTGGGCGCGGCTCCTGGAGGAGCTGACCGGCCGGGCCATCCCCCGCTGGCCGGCGATCGCCTTGCACGTCGAGTCGCAGGCGGCGCGGTACATCCCCGGCAAGGTCGGCGTGCCGCTGATCCGCATGCTCGGCGCGCCGCGCATCGGCACGACCAGCGCCGTGGTCGGGTCGTCGTTCGCGGTCGAGCTGGTCAGCTTCGTCGCGGTCGGCGCGATCGTGGGGCTCGGCCTGCTCGCGGCGGGCGGCGAGCAGGTCGCGGGCGCGCTCGCGTTCATCGGCCGGTGGAGCCTGCCGGTGCTGCTCGCGCTGGGCGCGCTGCTCGTCGCCCTGATGACGGTGGATCGCGCCCGCGCGCCCGCGCGCCTGCGCAAGCTGCTCGCGGCCGAGGGGCGCGGGCCGCTCATGCCGGCGGGGCTGCCGCTCCTGCACGCGGCGTACTGGCTGACCTGGGCCGCGCACGGCGCCTGCGCCGCGCTCGCGGTCGGCGCCCCCCCGGGCGCGGCGCTCGGCGGCTCCGGCCTCTTCGTGCTCGCCCCGATCGTCGGTTTCCTCGCGCTCGCCACGCCGGGCGGCATCGGCGTGCGCGAGGCGCTGCTCTCCGTCGGCCTCGCTCCCGCCGTGGGCCCCGCCGCGGCGCTGGGCGCCGCCGTCCTCTCGCGCGCGACGTCGCTCGCCGTCGACGTGGGCGGCTGGCTCCTGGCGCGGCTGCTTTGCGGGCGCGCCCCTCCTCGCTAGGATGCGCGCCCCCTCATGCTGGCCCGCCTGCGTGCTGCCCTGACGCCCGGTTCACCCCTCGCCCGCTTGCGCGCCGCCCTGACCTCGGACGCGCCCCGGCCGCGCCTCCTGCGCGGCGCCTTCGCGGCGGTCGTGTGCCTCGCGGGCCTCGCCGTCTACGCGATCACCGTCCACGGGCACATCCCGGTGCAGCGCTGGCTGCTGTGGCGCCTCGCGCCGCTCTGGGGCTACTCGCTGTTCTTCCTGCTCTCGAGCCTCGGCGTCGGCCTCGTGCTGCTGCGCCGCGCGCTCCGCCTCGTGCACCTGCCGCCCGTCGAGGAGGGCCTGTTCGGCGCGACGCTCGGCATCATCGCCTTCGTGTTCGGCGTCTACCTCGCCGGCGCGGCGGGCTGGATCCGCCCCTGGTACGGGATCGTGATGCCCGCGGCGCTGCTCGCGGTCGGCGCCCTGGAGCTGCCGGGCTGGCTCGCGCGGCTGAAGGGCGACCTCGACGCCGCGAGGACGCCGCGAGGGGCCATGCGCTGGCTGTGGCTCGCCGCGACCGGCGCGGGCGCCTTGTGCCTCGTTCTCCTCTACCTGGAGTCGCTGACGCCCGAGGCCATCAACTTCGACGCGAGCTGGTACCACCTGCCGATCGGGCAGGACTACGCGCGCGCCGGCCGCATCATCCCGTTCTACGGGGACGTGAACCGCGCCTTCCCGCACCTCGCCAGCATGCTCTACGCCTGGGGCTTCAGCGTCCCGGGCATGATCGTGGAGCAGCGGTGGATGATGGCGCTCCACCTGGAGCTCGTGTTCGTCCTGTGGAAGGTGATCGGCGTCGCGGCGCTGGCGCGGTACCTGCTGCACGGCGAGCGCGTCCCGGGCCTGTGGGCGGCGTTCTTCCTGTTCCCGTCGCTGTTCGTCTACGACCAGAACCCCGGCGGCTCGGCAGACCATTTCCTGGGCTTCTTCGCGGCGCCGGTCGTGCTCGCGGCGATGCGCTTCCGCGAGCGCTTCGACCGGCGGTACGCGGTGCTGCTCGGCGCCTCGCTCGGGGGCGCGATGCTGGTGAAGTACCAGGCCGTCTACCACCTCGGCATGGCCGCGGCCGTCGTCGTGCCGCGCGCCGCGCACCTGCTCGGGCGCGCGGCCTACCGCGCGGCGAAGCGGCGCGCGGCGCGAGGACGGCCGCTCCTCTCGGCGCGCCGCGTGCTCGTGGCGGGGCTCATCGTCTCGGGCGTGGCGCTCGGCACGGCCGCGCCGCACTTCGTGAAGAACACGATCTATTACAACAACCCCGTTTACCCGATGGCGCAGCGCGTGTTCACGCGGTCGTACCCGCAGCACGCGCGCTCCGCGGAGTTCATGGAGAAGGGGTATCCCAACGCGCCTTACCTGCCCAAGGGCAAGGGCGTCGAGCGGCAGCTCATCGCGGTCAAGAACTTCTTCACGTTCTCGTTCTCTCCGCATTACTCGTTCACGCGGTTCGTGCCCTCGATGGGCTCGCTCTTCACGCTGCTCCTGCCGACGCTGCTGATCATCCGCGGGCGGCGCCGGCCCGCGCTCGCGGCCTTCGCGACGTTCGCGGGCATCTGGGTGTGGGGCAACACCTACACCGCGGACCGGTACCTGCAGGCGCTGCTCGCCGTGCCGATCGCCGCCGCGGCGGCGATGCTCGTGCGCACGTGGCAGCTCGGGACGGTCGCGCGGCTCGGGCTCGTGCCGCTCGTGTTGTTCCAGGTCCTGTGGAGCGGGGACGTGCCGTTCTACTCCGGCGCCGAGCGGCTGGAGAGCGCGGTCAAGATGATCAGCTCGACGTACGAGAAGCGCTGGAGCGACGCGCAGCGGTTCAAGTTCCGCTCGGATCACCGCGCGATCACCCAGGCGACGCCGCCGGACGCGCGCATCCTCGCGCGCAATTACCGCACGACGCTCGGCATCGAGCGCGAGATCATCTTCGACATCCAGGCGTGGCAGTCGCTCATCTTCTATGAGCCGGTGCGGGGGCCGCGCGAGCTCTACGACCATTACCGCAGCGTCGGCATCACCCACATCCTGTACCCGCCGAACCAGCGCCCGCCGGACACGCTCCAGGCCGCCGTGCTCTTCAACGAGCTCGTGCACCGCTCGGCGACGCAGAAGCGCCGCTTCGGCACGCTGGAGCTCGTGACCATGCCGAAGGAGCCGCCGCCCCCCGACCAGCTACCGTATCAGGTGCTGGCGCTCAACGCGCCGGGTTACACGGACGGCCTCTACCCGGTGGAGGCGCTGCACATCCTCCCCAAGCTGCAGCCGCCCAAGGGCCAGGGGCCGAAGCCCGCGCAGCCGTGGCCGAGCGACAAGGACGCGCAGGCCGCGCTCCTCGACGCCGCCGACGCGGTGGTGCTCGGAAAGGACGCGAGCCGCCGCGGCAAGGCGCCGAAGCTGGACGCCGCGTTCTTCTCGGCCGAGCGCTTCAAGACCTACACGGTCTACCTCCGGAAGCAGCCGCGCAGCGGCGCCCCGGCAGCTGCGCCGCCCCCCGCGCCAGGCGACGCGCCGGCCACGGACGACCCGCCCCCCGCGGAGCCACCGGACTCCATCCCGGACGACGACCAAGAGGACACCGAAGGCTGATCCCGCCCGCCCGAAGCTACAGCGGTTCCCCCCGGCCCCTCGTGCGCGCATCGCAGAGCGGCGGTCACCCGCACAGGAGACGGGCCCAGATCGGCGTTTTCGGCGCGGAAGCGCACTCCAGTGCGCTGAGCACCGAAAGCGCCGAGGTGGGCCCGTATCCGAAGCGGGTGACCGCCGCTCTACTGCTGCTCGGCCAGCAGGACGGTCCAGGGGACCGGGTTCCTCACCTCGCGCACGGCGAGCTCGCTTCCGACGAGCGCGACGAGGTCGCGGCGGCCGAAGTGCTGGATGTGGCCGGGCGTGTTGCCGAGATCGGCGAGGTACCGGCCCCGCACCATGTTCAGCGCGCGCCACAGCGGCTCGCGCGGCGTGCTCACGATCACCCAGCGGCCCGCGACGCGCCGGAGCTCGCGCAGCGCGCGCGCCGGATCCTCCAGGTGCTCGAGCACCTCGCAGCACACGATCAGATCGAACTCGCGATCCTCGAACGGCAGCGCGTAGACGGACGCCTCGCGGAACTGGATGAGCGGGTCCACGTCGGGCGCGGCGCGCTCCAGCGAGACGTCGGTGGCCACGAACCGCTCGGCCCGCGGCGCGTAGGTCGCGAGGTGGTGCGCGAGCCTGCCTTCCCCGCACCCGACCTCCAGCACGCTGCGCGGCGCCGCCTTCCGGTAGAGATCCGTGACGGTGTCGAGGAAGCCGCTCATCAGCAGCCGCGCGACAGGGTTCTTCGTGCCGTATTTGTCGTAATGGTTGCCGACGATGTTCTCCGGCATGGCCGTCACCTCGCGCGCGCCTGCGCGCCCTCGTTGCGCCACGGCGCCGCGCCCGTGGTCTGGATGCCCTCTAGCCCGAGGCCCGGCCCCCGCTGCGCGAGCTCGGTCTCGATCCGGCGCACGCGCATCAGCACCTCCTCGACGAGGCGGCGATTGGCGGCGATGAGCTCCGCGAGCAGCGCCACGGCGACCAGGATACACGCCACGACGACAGCGCCCGTGCCGACAATCAGCGATTGCGTGTAACCGCTGTAATCCGGGTTGAGCAGGTAGAAGTACAGAAAACGCACGCCGAGCGCGAGGCCGAACACGAGCAGGACCGCGGCCACCCAGCCCACGAGCTGCACCGGCCGGTACATGGCGTAAGCCCGGAACATGACAGGACCGGCGCGGCGCAGGTAATCGGGGATCGAGCGGAAGAGACGCGACTCGCGCGTCTTCGGGTTCGTGGTGATCTTCACGTTCTCCACGGCGAGGCCGCGGCGGCCCGCCTGGATCACCGTCTCCAGGGTGTACGTGAAGCGGTTGTGCACGAAGAGCTGCAGCGCGGCCTTCCGGCTCACCGCCCGGAAGCCGCTCGGCGAGTCGGCGACCTCGGTGGCCGACAGGCGCCGGATGACCCGGGAGCCCCACCGCTGGAGGACCTTCTTGATCGGCGAGAAGTGCTCGATCCTGTCCGTCTGCCGGTCGCCGATCACCAGGTCGGCCCGGCCCGCGAGGATGGGGGCGACGAGCTTCGGGATCTCCACGCCGCGATACTGGTTGTCCGCGTCGGTGTTGACGATGATGTCGGCGCCGAGCCGCAGGCACGCGTCGATGCCCGCCATGAATCCGGCCGCGAGCCCGCGATTCCTGGCGAAACGGACAATGTGGTGGATCCCGAGCTGCTCGGCGAGCGAGCTCGTCCCGTCCGTGCTGCCGTCGTCGATGATCAGGACCTCGATCTCGTCCACGCCGTCGATCGATCGCGGCAGGTCCGCGAAGGTCTGCGCGAGCGTATCGCGCTCGTTCAAGCAAGGGATCTGGATGATGAGCTTCACGGGTGATTTCGCGGCGCAGCGTAGCACGATGTGCGCCCCGAAATTCACCTCGGATGTCGCGCGCGCCTCCGTCGCCCAGCCTCGGAGAGCTCCGGTGCCCGCGGCGCCGCACGACGCGGACCAACGCCCCGCAGCCCGTCGTGCCTGGGCCGCGGAACCGCCGCTCCGCGCTAGTTGAGCAGCTTCTTCGACAGATGTTTCACCGCCTCCTGCGCCGCGTTGCGCAGCGCGACCTCGACCGCCTTCGAGGACGTGTCGCCCCGCACGAGGATGGCGCAGTTGTCCCCTTCTGCCTCGAATGATGCCAGCGGGAGTTCGGTCGCCGCCGCGGCGGCGCGGATCGGCACCTGCACGGCGAGCGACCCGACCTCGAGCTCCACGAACCCCACCAGCTCCGACTTGGATAGGTTCTGCATGATTCGAACGTGGGTCGTCCACAGGGCCTTAGCAAGGCGGGGTCAGGTCAGGTTTTTCCTGCTTGTCGGTGCGCTTGAGCTCCACCGGGCGACGCGGATCGCTGCCGTGTCAAGTGTGTCCCCAGGTGGGCGGCCGGGTGCGCGGCGCGCCCGGCGCGCCGCGTTGCGCGCCCGCGCTGCGGCGCGGCGCCCTCCGCGCGCAGCGCCGCTTTCGCTTCAGTTCTTCAGCGATGTCAGCCGGTCGGCCATGATGCTGCGGTGGCTCCGGTAGACCTGGAGCACGATGGCCAGGGCGATCGCGGCCTCGCTCGCGGCGAGGACGATGATGAAGATCGTGAACACCTGGCCCGACACGCCGCCCGCCACGAAGTGCTCGAACGCGACGAAGTTCAGCGCGGCGGCGTTGAGGATGAGCTCGACGCCGAGGAGGATGCCCACCGCGTGCTTCCGCGTCATCACGGTGAGCAGGCCGAGGCCGAAGAGCGCGGCGGAGACGCTGAGGTAGTGGACGAGCCCGATCTCCACGGCGCCTACTCCCTCTCCCAGGAGCGCCGGACGGCCCGCCGCGCGAGCACGACCGCGCCGATCATCGCGGCGAGCAGGATGATGGAGCCGAGCTCGAACGGGAACAGGTACTCGCCGAGGAACGCGTGGCCGAGCTTGGCCGTCGACGGCATGGCCGGCCTGCTCTCGGCGGGCCAGGGGGTGCGGGTCGCCACCCTGCCGAGCACGAGGAGCACGGCGGTCACCAGGACGAACGCCACGGCGAGGCCGCCGCGCGGGTTCGAGACCTTCATGTCCTCGATGCGGCTCGTGAGCATCACCGCGAACAGGATGAGCGTCAGCGTGCCGCCGACGTACACGAGCACCTGCGCCGCCGCGATGAAGTCGGCCGAGAGCGTGACGTAGAGCCCGGCGATGCCGAGGAAGGTGCCGAGCAGGGCCAGCGCGGCGTGGATGATGTTCCTGGAGAACGCCACGATGCCGGCGGAGCCGAGCGTCAGCGCGGCGAGCCCGAGGAAGACCAGTGCGCTCAAGGGGGGCATGTGGGTGGACCGGGACGTTAGACCGCTGCCTACCCCCCATCAAGGGGAACGCCTTGAGCTCAGGCGTCCGCTCCGGCCGCGGCGCCGCCCGCCGCAGCGCCCCCCGCGGCGGCGCCCTCGGCCGAAGCGCCGCCGGCCACGCCGCCCTCCGCCGCGGCGCTCTTGGCGGCGGCGCCCTCCGCCGCGGCGCCCTCCGCCGCGGGGCCCTCGGCGGCCTTCTTCCTGGCGTTCTCCCGGCGCCAGATGGCGCGCAGCTCCTCCAGCACGGCGGGGTTGTCGCGCATCGCGCGCTCGCGGGCCTCGCGGGCGTGGGGGCCGTACTCGCCGACGGGCACCTCGCCGAGGTCCTTCGGCGCCTTGTACAGCGGCACCAGCCCGTCCGGGATGAAGCGGAACGTGAGGTGGTCGAGCGTCGGCGCGGCCCCCTCGAACTCGCGCGTGTGGCGGATCGCGCCGGTCGACTCGGTCTTGCACGCCTCGACGCAGAGGCCGCAGTACATGCACTTGCCCATGTCGATGTCGAAGCGGCTCATCGCCTGCTTCTTCGTCGCCGGATCCTTCTCCAGGTCGATCGCGATGCACTCGATGGGGCACGCGCGCTCGCAGCGCTTGCAGCCGGTGCAGATGTCCATCTGCACCTCGAGGAAGCCGCGGTAACGCGGGGGGAGCATCTCGCTGACAGGGCGGTCCGTCTTGTCGGGATACTGGACGGTGATGGGCTCCCGGAACAGGTGGGAAAACGTGACCGCCATTCCTTCCAGGATGGCATTGGCCGCGCTCGAAATGCTCTTGATGTACTGGCTGAGATCCATTGCGGAGGCCTCTTCAGGGGCCTGGCTCAGGCGCCCGGGAGCGCCCGGATACGCCCTCCGGGAGAGCGAGGCGCCACACAGGCAGGATAGCAGATCCGCGCAGGCCGTTCAGGGGCCGGCCCACGCGCGTCCGGCCCGCCGGGCTTCCGTCGGCGCGCGCCGCCTTCGTCCACGGCCCGGTCCGATCGCCGCCGGGCGGCGGCGGGTGACGGGAGGCGGCGGCGGGCGGCGGCGGGTGACGGGAGGCGGCGGCGGGCGTCGCACCGGCGCCGGATGGAGCGCGCGAAATGAGTGGAGTCCACGGGTTGCATGGCCTCCCCTGTTGACGCGCCCCCCGGGTGGCGATCATGGTCGTCCATCATGACGCAGCTCCCCTTGTCGGGAACGATCACCGCCATCGTCACGCCGTTCACGCCCGATGGCGAGACCGTCGACGTCGACGCGCTGGACGCGCTCGTCGAAGCGCAAATCGCCGGGGGCGTCAGCGCGCTCGTGCCGTGCGGGACCACCGGCGAGTCGCCGACGCTGACCGAGGCCGAGGCGGGCGTGGTCGTCCAGCGCGTGGTCGCGGCGGCCCGCGGGCGCGTGCCGGTGATCGCCGGGACGGGCTCGTTCTCGACGAAGAAGACCATCGCGGCCTCGCGCGCCGCGCTCGCCGCGGGCGCGAGCGGCGTGATGGTCGTGATGCCGTACTACAGCAAGCCCTCGCAGGACGGGCTGCGCGAGCACACGCTCGCGGTGGCCAAGGCGATCTCGGGGCCGATCGTGCTCTACAACGTGCCCGGGCGGACCGCGAGCGACCTGTCCGCCGAGACGACCGAGCGCATCTGCGCGGCCGCGCCGAACGTCGTGGCGATCAAGGACGCCTCGGGCAACGTGCTCCGCTGCCAGGAGCTCGCGCGCCGCCTCGGCGACCGGCTCACGATCCTCTGCGGCGACGACGCGCTGACGGTCGCGATGATGGCGCTCGGCGCGCAGGGCGTCATCAGCGTCACGTCGAACGTGCTGCCGCGCGAGGTCAGCGCGGTGCCCCGGAAGTTCCTGGCCGGTGATCTCGCGGGCGCGCGGGCGGCGCACCTCGCGCTCCTGGAGCTGCACGGGCTCATGTTCGTCGAGCCGAGCCCGGCGCCGGCGAAGGCCGCGCTCGCCGCCATGGGCCGCATGAGCGACGCCGTCCGGCTGCCGCTCCTGCCGGCCGGCGAGGCGACGCGGCAGCAGATCGCCGAGGCGATGAAGCGGATCGAGGCGAGGCGCGAGGCGTTGTGAAATCAAACGGAGATCATCGAGGCGTCCCGGTGGGCGCGCTGGTGGAGACCGCCGCGGCCGAGGGCGAGCGCCTGCTGCGCGTGGCGGTGCACGGCGCGAGCGGCAAGATGGGGCAGGCGATCGTCCGGCTGGCCGCGCACGAGCGCGCGCAGATCGTGGGCGCGATCGTGTCGCGCGGGTCCTCCCGCATCGGCCGCGACGTCGGGGAGCTCGCGGGCACGGGCAACGTCGGCGTCGCGATGAGCGACGACATCAGCGCCGGGCTGCTCGGCGCCGACGTGGTGATCGACTTCTCGCGGCCCGAGGCGCTGCCGCGGCTCCTGCACCTCGCCGCGCGGGCGAAGGTCGCCGTGGTCAGCGGCACGACGCGCCTCGACACGACGTGCGAGCGGCTGCTCGAGGAGACGGCGCAGCACGTGCCCGTGCTCTGGTCGCCGAACACGAGCATCGGCATCCACGTGCTCGCGGAGCTCGCGGCGAGCGCGGCGCGGCGGCTCGGGCCCGGCTACGACATCGAGATCGTCGAGGTGCACCACCGCGCCAAGGTGGACGCCCCGAGCGGGACGGCCGTGCGGCTGGCCGACGCGGTGCGCGCGGCGCGCGCCGGGGCCGACGAGCCCGCGGCGAAGGCGCTGGCCGACGTGCACGGCCGCGAGGGCAACGTCGGGCCCCGCCGGGCCGACGAGCTCGGGGTGTTCGCGGTGCGCGGCGGCGACGTGATCGGCGACCACACGGTGCACCTGCTCGGCCCCGGCGAGCGGCTCGAGCTCACGCACCGCGCCACGAGCCGCGACCTGTTCGCGCGCGGCGCGCTGCGCGCGGCGTGGCACCTGCACGGCAAGCCGCCCGGCCGCTACTCGATGGCGGACGTGATCGAAGGGTGACGGCGGCCCGGCGCGCACTGGCCGCAAGCGGCGGGCGGCCCGCGATCGGGCGCGCGGCGCGACAGCCACAATGTGGTCCGCGGCCGGGCGCCGCATTAGGCTGACGCGCCCGTATGGAGACGCTCGCTGCCCGGATCGCTCGCGCCGGTCCTTTGCCGGACAGGGACGCGACGGGCTGGGTCGTGCGCCTGGCGAAGCGCATCGAGAACATGCACGCGCGCGGGACCGTGCACGGCCGGCTGTCGGCCGCGTGCGTGATCCTGGAGGACGAGCCGTGCACGTCCCGGGGGTGGCTCTCCGATCCGCTCGCGACGCCGGTCTTCGTGAGCTACCGCTCGCCGGAGCGGGCCGCCGGCGAGGGGCCGTCGCGCCGGGACGACACGTGGGCGCTCGCGGTCACCCTGTACGCGGCGCTCTCCGGGACGCTCCCCTTCCCCGCCGAGAGCGACGGGGAGCTGCGCCGGAAGATCGGCGCCGGCGCGCCGCCGCGGATCATCACGTTGTCCGGCAGGCTGGACGACGCGCTCTGGCGCGTGCTCGAGCGGGCGTTCGAGCGCAATCCGGCGCAGCGGATCGTGGAGATCGCCGAGCTGCGCCGCGCGATCGAGGCGGCGCGGCCGGGCGCCGGCCTGGATCAGCTGCCGCCGCTCGACGAGCACGCGCTCGCCGCCCCGCCGAGGACCGTGCCCGCGCCGCGCCCGTCGAGCAGCGGCGCGAGGACCTCGTCGAGCGCGCCGCCGCGCCCGAGGTCGAGCGCGCCGCCGGCGCGGAGCAGCCCGCTGCCGCACGGGCGCACGAGCTCGCTGCCGCCGCCCAGCCCGGGCCCCGCGGCGCGCCGGACGGCGGCGCCGCTCCACGGGCTCGCGACCCTCGGGCTCCGGGCGTCGCTCCCGGGCATCCCGATCTCGCCGCTGCCCGACGCGCCGGAGCGCCCCTCGGACGCTCCGCCGGGAGCATCGGCGCTGCCGGGAGCACCCGCGCTGCCGGGAGCACCAGCGCTGCCGGGAGCACCAGCGCTGCCGGGAGCACCAGCGCTGCCGGGAGCACCGGCGCTGCCGGGAGCACCAGCGCTGCCGGGAGCGCCGCCGGGACGGCCGTCGGGCCTGCGCGATCTCGCCACCGCGGCGTCGGCGGAGGGCGGCAGCGAGCCACCCCCGCCGGCAGAGCCGCCGGTCATGGGAGGGCCGCGCGCGCAGGCGGAGCAGACGCGGCTCCTCGCCGCACGGGCGTTCGCGCCGGAACGGGACGAGCCGAGGAGGCCGCGGCCGCCGGTCGGGCGGGTGCCGTTGCTGGGGGACGAAGAGCTCGACGCGGAGCCGTTGGAGCTGTTCGCCATCACGTCCAGCGGGGCCGCGCCCATCAGCTCCGCCGCGCCCACCAGATCGGGCGAGTCCACGAGATCCGGCCCGCCCGCCCGATCGGCCGCGCACGTACGCTCTGCCGCACACGCCCGGTTGGCCGCACACGCCCGGTCGGCCGTACCCGCCCGATCGACCGCGCCCGCTGGCACGTTCAACCGAGACGCGCCGCCGCGAGATCCGGCCATCGCGCCGGCGCCCGGCGCGCGCCGCGAGGCGACGTCCGCTGCGCACCGGAAGGCAGGGCTGGCCCTGTATGCCGTTGCCATGCTCGCCGCAGGCGCCCTCACGGCGGCCGTGCTCTGGTGGCGCCATCACCGCACCGAGGCGCCGCAGCCGCCCAGCCCCGCGCTCGCTTCCGGGTCGGCCGCCGCCCCGGCCGCGTGCGCGGCGCCGGAGCAGCCGGGCGCCCCGGCGGCGGAGGACGCAGCCGCCGGAGACGCCGGCGCGGCGGACGCGGCCGCTGCGGACGCAGCCGCGGAGGGCGCCGGCGCGGCGGCCGCGGGCGAGATCGCCGCATGTTTGGCGCCGCTCTTTCCCAAGGCGAGCGTCGACGAGGCGACCGCGGGGCAGCTGTCGTTCGTCTGCGGCGAGGTCGACCCGATGAAAGGCGTCGCGGCGCTCAAGGCCCGCCTCGCGCAAGCGGCCGAGAGCGGCGACGGGCGGGCCTCGGACGCCGTGAAGGAGTGGGCCGTGCTCGGCTGGTACGACATGGCCACCCTCGCCGTCCTGCGCGCCCGCTGCTGCCCCGCGCCGCCGCCCCTCGAGCTGCCCAGCGCGCCCGAGGCCTGCCCCCCGATCGACAAGACGCTGAACGAGCTCGCAGCGGCCGTCTCGGCGTCGTCCGGCCCGGGCGACCGGACCGTGGCGAAGGCGGCCCGGCGGTACACGCGGGCGGTCCAGTGCGTCGTCCGGGTCGGCTCGGCGAGCCGCTTCGGGCGCAAGGGCAAGCCGAACGGGGGCGAGGCGGACGCCTTCAAGAAGGTGCTCGCACGCGCGCTGCAGGACGCGGCGAAGGCGCGCTGACGCGCGGCGAGGCGCAGCGCGCCGCGGACGGAGGCGGGGCGGGCGGGACGGGGGGCGCGGGGCGGGATGGCGCGACGCGGGGCGGGGCGGGGCCGGACGACGTGGGGTCGATGGCCCGCCTCGACCGCCTCGCCGGACGGGCGGTTCTGGGGTAGCGTCCGCGGTCCCATGTCCAAAGAAGCGAGCGATCTGCTGCTCGAAATCGGCGTCGAAGAGCTCCCCTCATCGTTTGTCGAGGCCGCGCTCCGCGCGCTCCCGGAGCTCGCGACGAAGCGCCTCGCCGACCTCAGGCTCCGCCACGGCGCGATCCGCGCGCTCGGCACCCCGCGGCGGCTCGCGCTGCTCGTCGCCGACGTCGCGGCGCGCCAGCCGGACCTCGAAGAGGAGGTCACGGGCCCGCCCGTGAAGGCGGCCTTCAAGGACGGCGCGCCCACCAAGGCGGCCGAGGCGTTCGCGCAGAAGCTCGGCTGCGCCGTCGCGGATCTGCGCCGCGTCGAGGGGCCCAAGGGCGAGTACCTCGCGGGCACCCGGCGCGAGGCCGGCAAGCCGTCGGCCGAGCTCCTGCCCGGCGTCCTGACCTCGCTCGTCGCGGCCATCCCCTTCCGCAAGTCGATGCGCTGGGGGGACGGGGACTTCGCGTTCGGCCGCCCGATCCAGTGGCTGATCGCGCTCTCCGGCGGCGACGTCATCCCCGTCGAGATCGCCGGCATCCGGAGCGGGCGCGTGAGCCGCGGCCACCGCTTCCTCTCGACGGGCGAGATCGCGATCGGCTCGGCGAAGGAGTACGTCGAGGCGATGCGCGCGGCGCACGTGATCGTCGAGCCCGAGGCGCGGGCGAGCCTGATGCGCGAGCGCCTGGTCGCCGCGGCGCGGGACGCCGGCGGCGTGCTCATCGAGGACGAGTTCCTGATCGGCGAGAACCTCTCGCTGGTCGAGGAGCCGCACGTGATCGTGGGCGGGTTCGGCGAGCAGTTCCTCGAGCTGCCGGAGCGGGTGATCCTCGAGGTCGCGCGCGGGCACCAGCGGTACTTCGGCGTGCGCGACGCGAAGAGCGGCAAGCTGCTCCCGCGGTACCTCGCGGTGGTCAACACCGCGGAGTCGCCGGAGAAGATCCGGCGCGGCAACGACACGACGATGCGCGCGCGCCTGTCGGACGCGCAGTTCTTCTACCGGGAGGACGTGAAGATCCCGCTCGCGAACCGCCGCGAGAAGCTCGGCGGGATCGTGTTCCAGAAGCGGCTCGGGACCGTGCTGGCGAAGGCGGAGCGCGTCGAGCGGCTCGCCCGCGAGCTCGGCCTGCTGCTGATGCTGCCCGAGCCGACGCTCATGGCCGCCGCCTCGGGGGCGCACCTCGCGAAGTGCGACCTCGTGGCGCTGATGGTGGGCGAGTTCCCCGAGCTCCAGGGCGAGATGGGCCGCACCTACGCGCTGGCCCAGGGGGTGAGCCCCGAGGTGGCCGACGTGATCCGCGATCATTACCTCCCGAAGGGCGCCGCGGACGCGACCGCGCCGACGCACGCGGGCGCGCTGGTGGCGATCGCCGATCGGCTCGACACGCTGGTCGGCTGCTTCGCGGTGGGGCTCATCCCGACGGGGACCGCCGATCCGTACGGGCTGCGGCGCGCCTGCCTCGGCGTGCTGCGCACGCTCCTGGATCGCGATCTCGATCTGCGCCTCAGCGCGGCGTTCAGCGCCGCGTACGACGGCTACGCGGGCGTCGCGCTCGACGTCGCGCGCGAGGAGCTCGCCGCCCGCCTCGGCGAGTTCTTCGCCGAGCGGCTGCGCGGGCTGCTCTCGGACCGGCTCCCGCAGGACGCGGTCGCCGCGTGTCTGCCGGTCGCGGCGGATCGGCCGCTCGATCTGAGGGCGCGGGTGCGGGCCATCGAGGCGCTCAGCCCGGAGGTGCGCGCGCGGGTGGGCGAGGTCTTCAAGCGGGCCACGAACATCGCCGACAAGGCGCCTTCGGGCGAGCCGGTCGCGCCGTTCGGCGGCGAGGTGCACGCGAGCGAGACGGCGCTCTTCGAGGGCTACCTCAAGCTGCGCGAGCGGATCGCGGCCGACGTGAAGGGCGGCGCGTACGACGCGGCGTTCAAGGCGGTGGCGGATTTCGCGCCGCTGCTCCACCAGTACTTCATCGACGTGTTCGTGATGACCGACGACGCGGCGGTGCGGGACAACCGGCTGCGGCTGATGCGGGCGCTGTCGGAGACCTGCGGGAGCCTTGCGCGGCTCGAGCTGCTCGGGGAGGCGCCGCGCGCGGCGGCTTCGTAGCTAGGTCAGATCGGCGTCCCCGCCGGCTCGTCGGCCAGCGGCTCTTCCGGAGCCGGCTTTCCGGGCGGGGCTGGCGCGGGCGCCGGCGCGGCCGCGGAGGCGCCGCGGCGCCTCGGGCGGAGGCGGCGCAGGGCGTTGCGGAACGAGGCCGCCTCGAAGCGGCGCTTCGCCTCGGGGCTGTCCCAGCAGGCATTGATGCCGGCGGCGCGCGCCTCGCTCCCGAGCAGCGTGGCGTAGGTAACGATGGTGTTCCGGAGCACGAGCGCCTCTTCCCGGTTCCTCAGGCCGAGGATGCCGAGCAGGTCGCGGCCGCTGGCCTCGTCGAGCAATACGCCCCCTTCCCGGAGGAATTCCTCGGTGAGGCCGACCGGGGCGAGGCGCGCGCGGTGCTGGGTCGCGAGCCGGAGCAACATGCCGAGATCGCTGACTTCCTCCTCGATGGTGCCGCTCGTGTTGACGTCGGCGAACTGCTCGGCGAGCTCCGGCTCGAAGACGAACGCCTGCTCCGCGTAGGCCTTGAGCCGCGCTCGCCAGGGCCGGCTCGCCTTGAGGACGTGCTCGACGGTCCGCACCTGGTAAGCGCCGGTGCGCTTGCCCTCGCCGAACCAGAGGTTCGCGGTGTCGAGCAGCTGAATGGCGCCGCGGAACAGCGCGCGCCGCTCGGGGCCGTAAGCCCTCGTCGCGAGCGCGGCCTCGTGATGGACCACGGCCAGGTAGAGATCGCGGAGCTCGATCAACGTGGTTGAAGCGGGCTGACTCGGCTCCATGACCTCGCGGACGACTCGGTCCATCTCGGAGCGCGCCGCATCCAGGAGGGCCTGGAACTCCGCGGGGGTCGCGACCGCCCTCGTCTCCTTCAGGATTGCCAGTTGCTCTTTCGAGAGTTCGATTCCCATCCCCTACCTCCAGACATGTGGTGGCCAGCGCGCCGTCGTAGCATGAGCCGTCGAGACGCCACGACCCGAGAGCACGAACAGCGCGTTGTGGGGCGACCCGAGAGCACGAACAGCGCGTTGTGGGAGGAGCCTTTGGTGCAGAATTGCCGGGGAGCTGCCGCAGCATGTCGGGGGAGCTGCCCGGCAGCGCCGCGGACCGGCGCGGCGGAGGTAGGGCGCGCGGCCAGCACTTCCGGGGAGGGTGACCAGCGCGCCGGCGAGCGGCGCCAGCAGGCCGGGGAACGATGCCAGCAGGCCGGGGAGCTGTGGACAGCAGGGCCGAGGCGTTGTGCCAGCGTGTCCGGGGCAGAGCCCAGCAAGGGGGCGACGGACGCCAGCGGGTGCTGGCGCGATGCCTGGGCTCGCCGGGGCGGCGCCCTGGGCCGCTGGGATCCGGCCTTCGCCTGCTGTCCCGGGTTCCTGGCGCTGGGGGCCGTGGGCGCCGGCGTCGTCCTGGAGGCGCGGCCCTCCAGATCGGTGGTGGCGGGCGGCATCAGGGCCGGTCGCGCAGGCGGGCGCGTCGAGCGCGACGCTGCGCAGGGAGGGCGCTTCCTGGCTGGGGCGACGGGCTGCGGCGTCCGGCACCGCACCTGCATCAGGGGGGCATCGGACGCGATGCCCGCCTGCGACAATCCCCGGCGGCACATGGGCCAGGATGTAAGGAGCCGGCTCGGCCCGGCCCGGCGGCGATTCACTGTCAGCGTGACAAGAGGAGAGTGCAGCCATGTCTTCCATCGAGAGCAACAAGGCGATCGCGCGGCGGTTTCTCGAGCTCGTGAGCGAACACAAGATCGAGGAGCTCTGCGAGATGATCTCCCCGTCCTGGAGGATGCACGGCGGGCCGCCCGCGCTCCCCGCGGGGCCGGAGGGGATCCGCACGCTCTTCGGGACCTTCGGCGCCATCCAGCAGGAATGGACGATCGAGGACGTGATCGCCGAAGGGGACAAGGTGGTCGTGCGCGCCACGAACACGTGCGCCCAGGAGAGCTTCCTGGGCATACCGAGCCACGGCCGGCCGCAGCGGTTCACGGCGATGTTCATTCACCAGATCGCGGACGGGAAGATCGTCGAGACCTGGCGGAACGCCGATGATCTCGGCCGGCTCCTGCAGCTCGGGGCGCGGTTCGAGCCGGGGAAGCCTCAGGCTTCGGCGTGAGAAGCGCGGCAGTATCTCTTGCCTCGCGGTCACAGCCTAAGGGTGGCCTCGATCCGGGCCGACCTCGGCGCGGCGTCGGGATGCTCCCGGCGGGTAGCCGCTGATCTCGCCGAGCGATCCCGCACATCGGCCGCTCGGCAGCTGAAGGATGGAGGCTCAGCGGCAGGATGACGTATCCTCGCCTGCCGTGGAGGGAGATCCGGCGCTGGACGACCTGCGAGCGGCATGCGACGGCGGGAACCTCGTCGTGCTCGCGGGCGCCGGCGTGTCGATGGCGGCGGGGCTGCCCGGGCGCAAGCGGCTCGTGGAGCTGGTCGCCGAGCGGGCAAGGCTGCGCGGGGGCGACCCGGCGACGCTGGCGGAGATCACCGAGCTCGCGGCCCAGGCGAAGTACATCGACGCCCTGTCCGCGGCGAAGCTTTCGCTCGGGGAGGTCGAGTTCAACAGGACGATCGAGCGCCACCTGGCCGACGAGGTCGCGGATGAGCCGGAGCTCGCGAGGGCGATCGCCGCGCTCGCGCCGAGGCTCCGTGCGGTGCTGACGACCAGCATCGACCGCGTGCTGGAGAGAGCCTTCGGCGGCCGGTGGCCGGTGCTCGCGCAGGCGACGGGGGATATCGCCACGAGGCGGGGCTTCGTCCTGAAGCTGCACGGGACGCTGCCCGAGTGGTCGACATGGGTGCTCACGCGGGAGCAGTACGAGCGCGCGATGTACGCGGACCCGAGGCTCAAGGCCGCGTTCGGGGCGCTCTTCAACACCTGCCCGATCCTGTTCGTCGGGTATGGGCTCGCGGACGACGACTTCGCGGCGATCCTCGGCCAGGTGCGCGCGCTCTCCGGGGGCCAGCCGCCGCAGCACTTCGCGCTGGCGCCGGCCCAGGAGCTGACCCCCTACCGCAGACGCACGCTCCAAGATGCGGGGATACGGCTGATTGCGTATGCCAACCCGGACGGCGGGCACGGGGAGCTCGTGCGGATCCTGCGGGACCTCGGGGCGGCGCCGCAGGCGAAGGCCACAAGCGCTGCGGCCGGGCTTGCGCGGACGCCGGACGAGGTGCTCCAGCAGCTCGCGGCGCAGCGCATCCTCAATCCAATGCGCCTGCGGGACGGACATGGACAGCCGCCCGAGCCAGGTCCTGATGCCAGGTTGATAGCGCGCTACCTGGAGCTCACGGGATGCCGGTGCGGACTCGCAAAGGTCAACCAGCTCTACCGTGGCACCGCAGGAGGGGCGCGGATCGTGGATGTCGTCCTGGGGGTTGCTGGAGACGGCTCCTTCGTCGTCGCGTTCGGCCCTGAGGCCGGGGCGCGGCAGGACTCATGCCTCGGCGACATCGCCCGCGCGCTCGGTCCTCTCGGGGGCGCCCTCCACCTGTTCGACCCGGTGGACGGCTCCATGGCGGCGCATCCCGGAGCCGAGGTCGTAGAGCTCCGCGCCGCGGTGGACACCCTGGTTCGCGACCCGCTGCGCGCGCACGCGCAGCAGTGCATCGCGGAGTGGACCGACGACCGCGAGCGCCGCTTCGTCGCGGGCCGGGCGCGGCTCGCCTCGGGGGAGGAGCTCTCGGTGGCAGAGGCGATCGAGCACGTGCTCGCGGCGAACCGCCGCGCGCTCTTGCTCGGGGACTTCGGCACGGGCAAGTCGACCCAGATGGCGCGACGGGCTGCGACCCTGGCGCGGGCCTACCTGGAGCACGGGCACAGGCGGCCGGCGCCGGTGCTGCTGCCGCTGCGCGGGATGCGGCCGGACCTCGCGACCCTGGCGGGGCGGCACCTGCCCGAGCTGCCGGTGGAGGCGCTGCGGCTCGCGGTGGACCTCGGGATGGCGATACCGCTGCTCGATGGGGTCGACGAGATGCAGATTGCACCGCACGAGGCCGAGGGGCTGGTCGCCGCGCTGACGGGGGCATTTCGCGGGGAGCGCGCGCGGATGGTGCTGTCGACGAGGAGCACGCTGTTCCGCTCGGTGGAGCAGAGGGACGCGGCGCTCCGCGCCGTGCCGTCGCTGGAGGTCGTGAGCTTGCAGGAGCTCGATCGCGCGGAGGTGGTCGAGTATGTCGGCAAGGCGGCGCCCTCCCGGACCGAGGCCGAGGCCACGCTCGGGCGCATCGCGAAGGTGCACGACCTGGAGAGCCTCGCCAGGCGACCGGCGCTGCTCGAGCTCATCGTCCAGCACCGCGACAAGCTGTCGTCCGAGGGGATGAGCGCAACCCGGCTCTACGAGATGGCTGCCGAGGAGTGGCTCGGCAGCCGGCGGGAGCAGGAGCGCGAGGTCAAGCACCCGGAGCGCCTCGCGTTCGCGCGCTCGCTGGCCCGGGAGCTCTTCGCCTCGGGGCGGGAGGCCGCGACGTACAAGGAGGTCGCGCGCGTCATGCTCGACGTGCTGAGCGGCGAGGCGCCGGCCCTCGATCCGGCCGGGGACGAGATCCGGAAGACGGTCTTTCTGGCGTTCGACGCGGATGGACGGCGGCTCCGCTTCGCGCACCGGTCGTTCCTCGAGTACTTCCTTGCGGTCGACATCGCCGAGCGGCTCGACGCAGGCCGGGAGGACGCCCTCGACCTGCCGCGGCTCACGCCGGAGGTGGTCGCGTTCCTCTCCGGTCTCGAGGGCTGGGCGCGCAGCAAAGAAGCGATGCGGGCGGTGCTCGCCTCGGGTTACCGGCGGCGCGTCAGCGAGAATGCCTTGCTGGCCATCTACCATGCGGCACGTGGCGAGGTGGGCGAGGGAGAAGCGCTGGGCGAGGCGCTGGACAAGGACCTACCGGGCGGGTGCGAGCTGGCCGGCGCGGAGCTCGCCGGGGTCGAGCTACCATGGATCTCGCTCGCCGGAGCCGATCTCACGGGGGCGAACCTCTCGCAGGCAAGGCTTCGATGCGCTGACCTCCGCGGGGCGCGGCTCGACCGCGCGAAGGCCGATCACACGGTGCTCGACGGCGCTGCGCTCGATGGGGCATCCGCTCGTGACGCCGATCTCTTCGGCGCCTCGCTCGTGGATGCGTCGACCGCAGGCGTCCGGTGGGACGGCGCGGACTGCGAGGGGGTGATCGTGCTGGACGATGCGCACGTGCCAGGGGGGCTCGCAGGGAACGACCGCGGGTCCGATACCTTGCTCACCGCGGTGTACCAGTGCCACGGTGGAGGCGCGGCGATCGCTTGGTCCCCGGATCGCAGGTGGTTGGCGCGCACCTCATACCGCATGATCCACCTGCTCGATGCGGTGACCGGCAGCGTCCGGCTCATTCTCCACGGCCATCAGCACATGGTGAACGCGGTTGCGTTTTCACCTGATGGCACGACGCTCGCGTCCGGTTCGGACGACAACTCCGTTCGCCTCTGGGACGCGCGCACAGGCGAGCTCCGAAAGACTCTCTCGGGGCATCAAAATGCGGTCTATTCCGTTGCCTTTTCTCCCGACGGCACCGCGCTCGCGTCCGGTTCGGACGACAACTCCGTTCGCCTCTGGGACGCGCGCACAGGCGAGCTCCGAAAGACTCTCTCGGGGCATCAAAATGCGGTCTTGTCCGTTGCCTTTTCTCCCGATGGCACCGCGCTCGCGTCCGGTTCGAACGACCACTCCGTTCGCCTCTGGGACGCGCGCACAGGCGAGCTCCGAAAGACTCTCTCGGGGCATCAAGACCCGGTCTATTCCGTTGCCTTTTCTCCCGATGGCACGACGCTCGCGTCCGGTTCGAACGACCACTCCGTTCGCCTCTGGGACGCGCGCACAGGCGAGCTCCGAAAGACGCTCTCGGGGCATCCAAATACGGTCTATTCCGTTGCCTTTTCTCCCGACGGCACCGCGCTCGCGTCCGGTTCGGGCGACCAGTCGGTTCGCCTCTGGGACGCGCGCACAGGCGAGCTCCGAAAGACTCTCTCGGGGCATCAAGATGCGGTCTTGTCCGTTGCCTTTTCTCCCGATGGCACCGCGCTCGCGTCCGGTTCGGGCGACCAATCGATTTGCCTCTGGGACGCGCGCACAGGCGAGCTCCGAAAGGCTCTCTCGGGGCATCGAAATGCGGTCTTCTCCGTTGTCTTTTCTCCCGACGGCACCGCGCTCGCGTCCGGTTCGTACGACCACTCCATTCGCCTCTGGGACGCGCGCACAGGCGAGCTCCGAAAGACTCTCTCGGGGCATCAAGCTTCGGTCAGGCCCGTTGTCTTTTCTCCCGACGGCACCACGCTCGCGTCCGGCTCGGACGACCACTCCGTTCGCCTCTGGGACGCGCGCACAGGCGAGCTCCGAAAGACTCTCTCGGGGCACCAAGAGTCGGTCTATTTCGTTGCCTTTTCTCCCGACGGCACCACGCTCGCGTCCGGTTCGGACGACCACTCCGTTCGCCTCTGGGACGCGCGCACAGGCGAGCTCCGAAAGACTCTCTCGGGGCATCGAAATGCGGTCGATTCCGTTGCCTTTTCTCCCGATGGCACCACGCTCGCGTCCGGTTCGGACGACCACTCCGTTCGCCTCTGGGACGCGCGCACAGGCGAGCTCCGAAAGACTCTCTCGGGGCATCAAGATCCGGTCTATTCCGTTGCCTTTTCTCCCGATGGCACCACACTCGCGTCCGGTTCGGACGACCACTCCGTTCGCCTCTGGGACGCGCGCACAGGCGAGCTCCGAAAGACTCTCTCGGGGCATCAAGGTTCGGTCTGGCCCGTCGCCTTTTCTCCCGACGGCACCACGCTCGCGTCCGGTTCGTACGACGACTCGGTTTGCCTCTGGGACGCGCGCACAGGCGAGCTCCGAAAGACTCTCTCGGGGCATCAAGGTTCGGTCTGGCCCGTTGCCTTTTCTCCCGATGGCACCACGCTCGCGTTCGGTTCGTCCGGCTACTCCGTTCGCCTCTGGGATGCACGCACAGGCGAGCTCCGAAAGACTCTCTCGGGGTATCGACGTTCGGTCGGTTCCGTCGTCTTTTCTCCCGACGGCACCACGCTCGCGTCCGGTTCGGACGACCACTCCGTTCGCCTCTGGGATGCGCGCACCGGCATGTGCATCGCGGCGCTCTATGCCGTCGGAGACGCTGCTCTCGCCTACGTCGAAGGAACGCCGTTCTTCACCGGCAGCGGCGACATCTCCCCCCTCGTACGCTTGGTCGCCGACCTTCGCGTCATGCCGCCGGACCTCTGGGCTCCGCTCTTCGAGCGCCCGGACCTCGTGCAGCGCGCCCTCGCCGGTGAGCCACCCGATCTCGCAGCGCTCGGCCTCGCGACCTACGCCGACTGCGCCGCCGCGCTTGCCGCGGAGCGCGCCCGCCGTGGCCTGGTCCGCCGGCGGCGCCCCCGCGCCACGATCGCGCGCGAGCCGCACGCTCCCGAGGCGCTCGAGCACACGATCACGCTCACCCGGCTCCAGGTGACGCTGGCCGTCCAGGTGGGCGGCAAGCGACCTTCCGCCATGCTCCCGGTCCGCATCGACGGGCTTCCCCCCGGCGCCTCGATCTCCGCGGAGCTGCACCTCGGCTCGGGGCACCGCCATCCTGCCCAGGTGGCGCACCTCCACCGCGATGACCGAGCCGACGCCACGTTCGCGGAAATCCGCGCCGACGTGCCGATGCCCGGCACCGCCGTCCTCTCGATCACGGTGACCTCGCCGGACGGCAGCTCGCGCACGGATCCATTCAGCGTCACGTTCGTGCCTGACAACCCGTACATCGCCGGCCCACCCATCCACCACCCCGCTCAGTTCTATGGGCGCGACGCGGAGATCGCCTGGATTGTCCGCGATCTCGACCGCAGCTCCATCGCACTCCTGGGGGCCATGCGGATCGGCAAGAGCTCGCTGCTCCACCAGCTCGCGCACCGCTTCAGCGGCACCGCTGTCTACCTCTCGCTCCAGCAGTACGCCGGCAGGCTGGACAGGTTGCTGCCGGACCTCGCGCACCTCATCGCTCCCGGCGAGCCCACCGAGGGCGACCCGTACGCCTGCGTGGATCGGACCATCCTCCGCCGGCTCGAGCAGCTCCGCGCGCGTGGGCCCGAGCCGCGCTACGTGCTCCTGCTGGACGATGCCCAGGTTCTGGCCGGCGCGCCCGAGCTGCGCCGCCAGCTCGGCGCGCTGTTCCAGTCACGCCACCACGACGGGCTCCGCGGCGTCATCGCGGGATCACCTGCCGCCCTGCGCGAGCTCGCGGCCGACGTGTCACACGCGTCGCCCCCGGCCTTGCTCGCCACGTTCCAGCCCGTTCGCCTGGGCCCCATGACGGCCGCCGAGATCGCGCGGCTCGTCACCACGCCCCTCGGCGACGAGATCACCCTCACGGACGAGGCGGTCGCCCGGGTCGTCGCGCTCTCGGGCGGACAGCCGCTCATCGCGCAGCTCCTCTGCCACGACGCGCTGGACGCGCTCCGGGCCGAGGGCCGCTACCGCATGGAGGCCGACGACATCGAGCAGGCGCTCCGCGACAAGGTGCTCGACAGCGTGGCCGACCTCTTCACTTACCAGGCCCGCTGGGCGGCCCTCCCGGACGAGGTGCGCGAGCTCCTGCGCAAGCTGGCGGCGATGCCGCCTGAGGAGCGGGGGACGCTCGACGCGCACAGCGCGCGCCTCCTCTCGGACCACCACCTCGCGGACAAGGCAAAGCGGCGGCTTGAGCTGGAACCCACGTTCTTCGTGTGGTTGCAGGAGGTGGAGCCATGATCAGCTTCGGACAGATGTCCCTGGGATCATGGCTCCTCCCAGGGACTGCAGACTACGCCGAGCAGATCTTCCGCTGGGCTCGTTCCACGCCTCGACGGTTCGTGGCCATCAAGGTGGATCGACGACATCCTTCGCGGCCTTTGCCGTGACGGCCCTGGCGAGCCACCGATCGAGCACGGCTGCGTCCGAGCACCCGAGGATGCGCGCGCGTGTCGCCTGGTCCGCAGGGATGCCACGCGTCGCGAGCACCGCCAAGATGGCCTCCGCCTTGCCGGCCGTGTGCCCCTCCTGGCGCGCCACCGCGAGCGCGCCGCGCGCGTCCTGCTCGGCCATCTTCGCCCGCTCGTAGGCGTCCCACTCCTCGGGAGAGAACGTCGCTGTCCGGGCGACCTCGAGCGCATCCCGGAACGGCTCCTCCGACAGCGCGGGCGGCACCACGTTCAGGTTCTTCGCCTCACGGAAGAAGTAAGCCCACTTGTCGATGAGCGTCTCCGGCGCATCGCCGGCCGCATACTTGGGAAGCTCGAGGAAGGCATACTGCACCTGCGACAGCCCTCGCTCGCCGCCGTGCTGCTCCTGCATGCGCCACCGGCTCAGCATCGGGACCTTGAACCGGCCGCCCTCGTCCCTGTCCGGCCAGAGATTGAAGTTGCAGATCGTCACGCCGACGACGTCGCACAGGGCCGGATACTCATCGGCGCTGCGGAGCTGCATGACATACGCCTTGCTGGCGTTGTACACGACGCGCTTCTCGAACCCCTCGACCTTGAGGACCTGCATCTCCACCACGAATCGCCGTCCGGTCCCGTCCGTGCACTTGACGTCCACGATCGACAGCTTCAGCTCCGCGACGCCGACGTGCTGGTCGCCGCTGAGGTGCTGCACGTCGAGGATGCGGCGCTCGCCGTCGAGCTCGAGCACGTGGTTCAGCAGGGCGACGAGCAGAGGCTTGCGCGTCTCGGCGCCGAAGATCCGCTTGAACACAAAGTCGGTCTTGGGGTCGGCGAAGACGGGCTGCACGGAGAGGTTCTACGCCCGCCGAGCGCGGGAGGCAACGGCGCGCCTGCGCGCCGTCGAGGCGAGAGCGGAGGAGCTCGGCGCGGCGTCCCGCAGCGAACCTAGAGGCGGAACACCTTCGGCGAGCCCGAGAGCTCCGCGTTCGCGTCGCCCGTCGCGTCGAGGCCGAAGGCGTGCAGCCTGTACTCGGTTCCGTTGCGCATATCGTCCGGGATCCGGAACGAGAACCCGTGGTGTCCCGCCATGTTGAGGTGCTGATTGACGTCCAGCCTCGGCACGTCCGCGCCCGCGCCGCCGACGAACCGGAGGCCGGAGATGCCCGGTCCGCTCGCGTAGAAGTGGACACCCACGCTGGCCGGCGTGTCGGGGTCGGCCGCCCACCCGGAAGCGACGCCGGTGCCCGGATCGATCGCGTCGAACCAGCCGATCGGCGTCCTCCGCGTCCTCCCCGCGTTCACCCGCCGCGCGTAGGCCGAGTCCCCGTCCCCGTAATACGCCGCGGCCCTGTCGCCGGGGGCAGGGTTGCCGCCGTGATCGAGGTTGAGGTGAAAGTAGCAGGATCCCCAGACGTTCCACGGGAGGACAGGGTTGCTCTCGTTATAGTGCAGGAGCCCCGCCATGCGCTCTCCCTTCTGCGCCCGCGACTCGTCGGTGTGCAGACCCACCTCGGTCAGGATCCACGACTTCGTGGGCGCGTAGCTGCCGTAGAGCCTGAGCACCAGCGGTAGATCGTAGCCATGGTACCAGCTCTCACCCGGCCCGTTGTAGGCGTGCAACGCGACGTAGTCGGCCGTGAGGAGCGGACTGTCGGCGCCCTCCCGGTAGATCTGCAAGAACCACTCGATGTCCAGGAAGTCGCGCGGGGCGAGCGAACAGGTGACGATCTTGGCCAGCGGGAACTGCCGCCGGCAGCGGGCGATCGCCTGCGTCAGGTAATATCTGTTGTCCCAGATGAACTGCTCCTTCCACGGGCGGCTCTGGCCGCGCCAGAAATCGCCTGTCCCGCCCGGATCGTTCACCGTGTTGGGCTCGTTGCCCAGCTCGATGATGAGATCCCGCTTCTTCGCCTTCGCCGCGTACCACGGGGCGATCTCCGCCTCGACCTGGTTCGGGTCGACGTGGCCCCTGTCGCCGGTCACCGTCCGGACGAGGGTGATGGGCGTCAGCGAGCAGACCTCCGAGATGGTCGCCGGATCGGTCATCGAGCGGCCGTGCAGCCCCCACCCGGTGACCACCTTCAGCATCTGATAGCCGCCCAGGCTGATGGAATTCCTGAGCTGGTCCATCGTCGCGGCCGTGAGCGTGATGCCGCCGACGCGCGGCTTGTACGCCGCCTGCGCCTCGGCTTCACCCTCGATCCCGGTCACGACACCCGCCACGCCGGCCGCCGTGGCCGAGATGAACGCGCGCCGCGACAGCGCGAGCGCTGTACCCTTCTCGATAGTGCTCATGACAACCCTCTCCAGTCGTGTTGGTCCGAATCGAACACACGCCTCCCTCGACGGCCGCTGTCGATCGCGGCCGGCGGAGCGCGCGTTCGTTGAGTGCACGCGCTTGGTGCACGCGCTGGACCAGCAGGGAGATCCACCTGCGCGCGGGGCGCGGGCGCGCCGCCGGCGCAGGGCGTGGGTTGCGGGCTGTAGGCGGGGGCCAACACCTGTGGGCGGGCACCTACGGCGGCGTGCGCGGCTGCGCAGGCGCGCCGTGTGCCCGAGAGCTCGCGCGAGCGTCGGACGGCGTCCGGTGGGGCTATACGGATATGATCCGGCCCCTGGCCGGCCGCTTCTTCCCGCCCTTCTCGCGCTTCTCTTTCTTGTCGTGCTTCTTCTCGAGCCCGAGCTGCTCCGCGATCGCCTTGCGCGCCGCGCGCGTGATCTCGCGGACCTGCTTCGCCTCGTCGTGGGTGATCACGCCGTCCTTGGCGGCCCGGTCGACCGCCGCGCGCACCTTGCCCTGGAGGTCGTCGAGCGCCTTCCGGACCTCGGCGCGGCGCGGGGCGGGGACGCCGCGCTTCTCCATCTTCGCCTCGACCTTCGCGCGCTGCTTCGCGATCCGCTCGTCAACGCGCTTGCTGAACCTGGCCGCCTCCATCGGGAAGTGCGGTCGCGCCTTGCCGCGACCGTGGTGCGCCGCGTCCGCGGCCGCCGCCGGGGTCTCCCTGGCAGCGGCGGCGGCCGGAGCGGCGGCGGCCGTGAGGGCGGCGAGCGCGGCGAACGCCGAGGTGATGAGAGCGAGCTTCTTCATGTCTGATCCTGCCTCTCGAGGTGACGCGATGCGGTGGCGATCCGTGCAGCGCGAAGCGAGCCGAGGCGCTCCAGAGCGCCCCGCGCTCGGCCGGTCTGACGTCGACCGGGTGGCTCGTATTCCTTCTTCGCAGCGCGTCACGCATGCGTCACGCACGCACCTCGGGGAGCGCACGCGGCGGCCCACACGCCGCGGCGAGATGGCGCGGGAACGCCCGAGCTCGCTCGCTACAGCAGGCTACGGCAGGACCAGCGTTCGGCCATTGCGGGCGGGCGATGCCCGCGGTCAGGCGATCGCCCGCGTCCAGCCCCGCGCCGTCCCGACGCTCGCCGCCATCGAGAGCAGCCGGCTCACGCGCTCCTCGGTCGTCGGGTGCGTCGAGAACCACCGCAGCAGGGAGCCCGCACCGGTGAGAGGGTTCACGATGAAGAGGCTCGCCGTCGCCGGGCGCGCGGCCTCCGAGGGGATGATCTCGGCGCCGCGCTCCAGCTTCGAGAGCGCGCTGGCCAGCGCCTCGGGGTCGCCGCTCAGCTTCGCGCCGGTCTCGTCGGCCATGAGCTCGCGCGAGCGCGAGATGCCGAGTTGCACGAGCGTGGCCGCGATGGGGGCGACGATCGCCAGCGCGAGGCCGGACAGGGGGCTCGCGCCCTCGTCGTCGTCCGAGCCGCCGCCGAACACCCCGGCGAAGCTCACCGCGTGGGCGACCCACGTGATGCCCGACGCGAACGCCGCCGCGATGGTGGATACCAGGATGTCGCGGTTCTTGATGTGCGCGATCTCGTGCGCGAGCACGCCGCGCAGCTCACGCTCGCTGAGGAGCCGCAGGATGCCCTCGGTCACCGCCACGACGCCGTGCTCCGGGTTCCGGCCGGTGGCAAAGGCGTTCGGCTGGGCGTCGGGGATGACGAAGACGCGAGGCTTCGGGATGCCCGCGCGACGCGAGAGCTCCTCCACCATCCGGTGCAGGCCCGGCGCCTCGAAGGGCGAGACCTCGGCGGCCCGGTGCATCGCGAGGACGATGCGATCCGACATGAAATACGCGCCCAGGTTCATCGCGAGCGCGAGCACACCGAACAAGACGAGGTACCCCGGGCCGAGCGACCCGCCGATGGCAATGAGGATCGCCGACAGCACGCCTAGCAAGAGGATCGTCTTGATCTGATTCTTCATGAACTTCGTTACCTCCAGAACGGAGCGCTGACATCGCTGCTCCGGGGATTGGGTCCATCGAGATCGATGTGTCGCGCCCCGCGTCTTGCAATGCCGCACCGCGGGTCCCCGAGATCAGCAGGCGCCGCGCACCGCAGATTCCCGCGGCGTGCGCGGCCCTCCTCCTGCGCGGTGCGTCAACCTGGAACCAGGAGGCGGACCAGCATGGAAACAATGGAATTAACGCAATTTCTCTGGCTGAACACCGATGCCGGGGGCCGCGGCGATCGGTCCGGGATGGAAGCGCTCAGAGACCGAGGACGCCGATCATCGTCTCGGCGTGGCGGGTGCCCAGGGTGACCTGTGCGTCGTGCCCGAAGTGGAGATTCCAGGTGTGAGAACATCGACGTCTACTTTTCATGAGCGGATTTCTCCGACAGCTGTAGCCAGCTACTGGAAAGTGTGAGGTCCGTCTCGAAGCAGCCACTTTCAGCGGCGGCCCCGGTCCTGGGCACGCCGAGACGGTCGCCCCGAGGGGGACTGTGAACGCTCACGCGGCTCGGTTCAATTCCGACAAGCGAAGGCTTCCCGCCGCTGTCGACTCACGTCGAGCGTTTACAGGCGTTCCGTCGGCCGCTAGCGTCGCGAGCAGCGAGGTGCCCATGTCCACATCTGCCCAGGATCCGAAGTCCAACGAAAACCTCACCCCCGTGCGCTGGGGCGTCCTCGGGGCGAGCAACTTCGCGTTGAAGGTCAGCCTGCCCGGCATGAAGCGGGGGCCCCTGACCCAGCTCGCCGCGCTGGCGTCGCGCGACATCGGCAAGGCGCGCGCCGCCGCGCAGTCGCTCGGGATCCCGAGGGCGTACGGCAGCTATGACGAGCTGCTCGACGATCCGGAGATCGAGGCCATCTACAACCCGCTGCCCAACCACCTGCACGTGGAGTGGACGGCGCGCGCCGCCCGCGCCGGCAAGCACGTCCTGTGCGAAAAGCCGATCGCGCTCGGCGCCGCGGACGCCGAGACGCTGGTCGCCGTCCAGCGGGAGACGGGCAAGCTGATCGCCGAAGCGTTCATGATCCGCAACCATCCGCAGTGGCAGCAGGCCAGGGAATGGGTGCGAAGCGGCCAGATCGGCGACCTCGTCAGCGTCCAGGCGGCGTTCTCGTATTTCAACCGCGACGCCGCCGACATCCGCAACAGGAAGGAAGTCGGGGGCGGCGCGCTCTACGACATCGGCTGCTACGCGGTGAACACGTCGCGTTTCCTGTTCGGGCGCGAGCCCGCGCGGGCGATGGCGCTCGTCGAGCGCGATCCCGAGTTCGGCACCGACCGCCTCACCTCGGGCCTGCTCGACTACGGCGGCGCGCACCTGACGTTCTCGTGCACCACGCAGGCGGTGGCCTACCAGCGCGTGAACGCGCTCGGCACCAAGGGTCGGATCGAGATCGAGATCCCGCTCAACGCCCCCGCCGACCAGCCGTGCAAGATCTTCCTCGATGACGGCTCGGCGCTGAACTGCAGCTCGGCCAAGGTCGTCTCGTTCCCCGTCGTCGACCAGTACCAGCTGCAGAGCGAGGCGTTCTCGCGCGCCGTCCGCACGGGCGGCCCCGTCGAGAACCCGATCGAGGTCGCGGTCGGCAACATGCGGGTCATCGACGCGCTCTTCCGGTCCGCCGAGAGCGGGCGCTGGGAGAAGATCTGACCAGGCGAACACGAATCGGCGACGGACGAGCGTGCTGAACCGCCGTGAGGTGGCTGGTCCGAAAGCACGGGTCGCGTGGAAATACCGAGATAATCAGCAGATGTGCAGAGGACCGCAGGGCGCAACGGACGCGAGGGGAAGAGGGGCACAGAGTGGTTCTCTGTTCCCTCGCGCCCCTCGCGCCCTTGCGGTCTCTCTCCTTCCCGCCGGCCCGTCAGCGGCCGAGGAAGCTCATGAGCCAGCTCATGGCCGGCCGCATCCTGCCATCCGAATACTGGAGGCCGGTGTTGTCCCGCCACGTGGCGCCGACGATGTACCCCCAGAGGGTGATGCCTTTGACGGAGGGGTGGTTCCAGTACATCGTGAACTGCTCCTCCATCACCCGCTTCTGCTGGTTGTCGTCCGCGAGGCCGATGTCGTACTCGGTGATGTACACGGGCTTGCCCAGGGAGGCGAGCCTGTCGATGTACCCCTTCACGGTGGTGGTGTTCAGCTTGTAGGCGTCGTGGGCCTGCGCGCCGAGGGCGTCGACCGGGGCGCCCGCGTTGATCACCGCCCTCGCGATCCTCATGAAGTTGTTGTGGTCGTTCTCGTACTCGATGTTGTTGTAGTCGTTGAGGATCAGGACCGCGTTCGGGCAGTACTCGCGAGCCCACTTGAAGGAGTTGACGATCCAGTCGTAGCCGCTGGCGCCGTCGCCGCCGATGCCGTTCTTGTACGAGGGCGTGGTGTGGGGCGGCGGCTCGTTGACGACGTCGATGTACTTCGTCTCGGGGTAACGCGCGCAGTACGACCGCATCCAGTCCTTCACGGCGGCCTGCTGCTCCGACGCGGAGAGGCTCGCGATCCAGCTGGGTTGCTGGGCACCCCACACGAAGGTGTGCGCCTTCATCTGGATGTTGTTCGACCTCGCGTAGTTGTAGATCGCGTCGAGCCTGCTCCAGTTCTTCGAGCCGCGGGTCCTCTCGACCTCGCCCCACTTGCCCTCGTTCTCGGGCGTGATCTGGTTCCAGTACCTCGAGAAGCCGTCGCGCACGGCGCCGCTCGTCGTGATGTTGCCGACGAACTTGCCGCCAGCACTGGAGCCGCCGCCACCACCGGTCCCGCCGGACCCGCCGCCACCACCGGTGCCGCCAGTGCCGCCGGTGCCGCCAGTGCCGCCAGAACCGCCGGTGCCGCCGGACCCGCCGGTGCCGCCGGTGCCAGTGCTGGTCCCCACGACCCTGAGCGAGAACTTCTGGTTGGCGCCGTTCGCCCAGCTCCACTGCTGGAGGCCGGTGCCGTCGGCCGTCGCCAGGCCCATGACGTCGAGCGCCTTGCCGCTGCTGCGGACCATGATGCGCTGGACGTTGGTGGCGACATCGACGAACTGAAATTGCTGGCTGCCGGCAGTGCCACAGCCGGACTGGACGATGGTGGCGCCGTCGGCGTTCGAGCCCCCGTTCGTCCCGAGACAGAGGCCGCTGTTCACGTTCTTGAGGCGGAAATAACCGCCGCCCATGGACTCCGCGCGGAACTGCTGTCGCGTCGTGCCGTTGCAGGTGGCGATTTGCGCCGCCGCCGAGCTCGACGTGCTCCCGCCCCGGATCTCAACGCACTTGTTGCTCTGGGTGCCGACGATCGTATAGACCGCGCTCGTATCGACCGTGATGGCGTCGTCGACCGAAGCACCCTCCTCGGTCTCGGCGTCGTACGCCTCATCGGGGTCGATGACACACGACACGGCGACCATGCCCATCGCCGCCGCAAGCAAGGCCTGCTTGGTTCCGAATCTCATCGTGTTCTCCTCGTCTTGCTAAGTAAGTAAAAATCGAGTCTGCCTGATGCTCGACGCTGCCCTTGCTCAGGTCGGGGTCGCTCGCCGCACGCTGAAGGCTCCCGAGGGGCCGCCACACTGGCCATTGCCGCTGCGGATGAATCTCGAACGAGATGCGCGCGGAGCGGATAAGTTCGTTCTGCGCGTCAGGGCGCGACCGCCGCCCCCGCGAGCGCGCCGTCACCACACACGCCCGCGACGATCGGGCGAACGGAGCCGATACCGGGGACGAAGGTCCCGGTGCGCATGACGACCTACTCAGAGCAACGCCGAAGGATGTATCGATTGTGAGCGCTCACATCGAGGATGTCAATTCGAATCCGCCCGCTCGCGATGAACCGTCAGCTCGATCACCACTCGAGCTCGGTGTCGCAGGCGCTCGCACAGGGCGCTCACGGACGCTCGGTGTGCTCAGCATGGATACGATGTCGGCGCCGGGCCCCCAGCCTCGGTCGGGCGGCGATCGCCTCCTGGCCCAGCGGACCTGCTGCGGCTCGTCCGGGTGAGCCCGCTAATTTTGCAGCCCTGGCGAACGCCGCGCCGCGCGCGGCCGTCAGGCCGGCGTGAACTCTATCTCATACCGCGTGACGGTCCCGCCCGCGCGCTTCGCCCCGGCCTCGTCGAGGATTCGATACCTCGGCCTCTGCCGCGAGAACGCGCGCGAGATCCCCGCAATGACGCCCTCGTTGAGGTGGCATGGGTACGGCGTGTCGTCGTCGAGCACCATGGACGTCGGCGTCTCGCGCACGACGCGCCAGCAACCTGCAAGCCACCGGGGCGCCCTGAGGTGCGACTCGAAGTACGCCGTCTCGGTGAACCGCAAGGCGTCGGCGATCGTGCTGACCTGCGGCGGCCAAGGCATCGTCGAGTAGATCTTCTCCCCCGCGTGCCGCGCGGCGCTCTCGCCGATGCGCGCCTTCACGAGATAGAACGCGCCAACGAGCTTCCACATGGGCCACTCGGTCCCCTCGACGTACCTCAAACGGTCGAAGAGGTCCGTGACGAGGCCAGGGAAGACATCGAACCCGGCCCGGAAAATCCTCGAGTTCTGGGGCGACGCCCGCACCCGCGCAGGCAACCGATCACGAAACTGGGACGGAAGCGCAGCATAGACCCCGGGGTGCTCGGACTCCATCTCTTGCCGCGTGACGTACCTGATGCTGGAAGCAGGCTCTGGACAGCGGTTCGACGAAGGTTCCTTGGACGCCGCGGATCCGTCGTGGCCGACATCGAGCGCCATCCGGCGAGCCTCGCGCGATACGTTGCAGTAAGGACGGGCGCTGAGCTCCGGCGTCCCGTCCACGAAGATCCCCTTGCGATCGATCCTGATCCTGCCGTCATCCAGCATCGCCATCTCGCCCCCTTGCCAGCGTGGGAAGCCGGTGTGGCGCTCGGACCCGCCATCAGGGCTCGAGCGGTCGACCGGTCATGGTCCGCACGCTCTTTCACGAACGTGCGAATTATCCTGCGGATGCGGACGCGTGGCAGCAATCCCGAAGTTCCACAAAACTGCTCGGGAAGAGCCTGACTTCATCTACTCCCCTTCCGTATCTCTTCCGTATCTCGCCCGTTCTTCGCCACCTTCATCACACCTTCCGCAAAGGATATCGCAGACCTGGCGCTCCCCGGCCGCCGAGCGCCTGTTCCTTGGTACCGAGAGACTCAGGGACTCATGATGACGCCACATCGCGGGATGTCGGAGCGCTTCGTTCCATCGGGGACGCTCATGGGCCGTCGCAGGCACAACACCACGTCATCGGCAGGGGAGATGCCGCGCCAGACAGAACACCGCACTTCTCGCTGGTTCGCGCCCGTCAGCGGTCCTGCTCGCGCCAAGGCACGTCCGGCTGCGCTGGCGCCGCGGCCGGCGTCACGCCTGCCAGATCGCCAGCAGCCAAACCGCGACCCCGACCGCACACACCGCCAGGCCCGGCAACGCCCGCGGCCAGAGCCACTGCCCGGTCACCGTGACCGCGCGCCGGACCACCCACACCGCGCCAGCCACCCAGGCCGCGAAGGCGGCGACCAGCGCGACCACCCAGCCCGTCCGCGGGGCGTCGTCCCGCGCGAGCGCCTCGAGGTGCTCCCGCGCGACCTCGGCGGCGGGCTCCGTCCGGGTCCCCGGCGGGCGCGGCGCGGCCGCCGAGAGCCGCGCGATCGCCGCGTTGGCCTGCTCCAGATCCTCGGCGTGCGGCGTCGTCAGCCACCGCGTCTCCAGGGCGGCCGTGCGCACCGCGCGCCACGCGAAGAGCGCCGTGTCGGCCTGGCCAAGCCCCTCCGCCGCCGTCGCGAGCGCGATCAGCCGCTCGTAGGCGACGCGGACGTGCGGCGCGCCGGGCGCATACCAGCCCGCCGCCCGCCGGGCGTGCAGCGCCGCCGCGTGAGGGTCCCCCGCGCGCAGCGCGGCCGTGCTCTCCGCGATCTCCCGCTCGCCGGCGGCGACCACGCGCAGCGACGCCGCGCCGACGAGGAAGCCGGCGACGGCGAAGCCGCGCAGGACGGCGAGCACGAGCGAGAGCCTCACAGAAAGTCGCGCTTCTTGAAGACGAACGCGGCCACCGCGAGCAGGCCGAGCGCCCAGCCGACGCTGGTGACCGCCGCCCAGCCGAGGTAGATGGCGAGGTTCGCGTCGAGCGCCTCGCCCGCGAGCAGCGGGCGGGGCGGCACGTAGATCTGCAGGTTCGGCACGACCCGGGAGAGGGCGCGCCCCGCGGCGCTGAGGTGCGGGCCGAAGTACTTCACCGGCATCTGCGCGAGCGAGTCGGCGTTGCGCCCGACCAGGAAGACCCCCAGCGTGAGCAAGGACGACAGGAACGGCGTCGAGAACGAGGAGAACAACGTCGCCCAGGCCGCCACGATGCCCACCTCGAGGAAGGTGAGCGCGCTCCCGCCGAGCACGACGCGCCGCTCCGTCGGGGCAACGGACGAGAAGATCACGCCGAGGGCGAGGAAGACCACCGACCACGGGATGAACCCGTACGTGCGCGCCAGCGGAGAGCGCCACGCGGCGACGCCGAGCACCACGAGCGAGGCGACGCCCGCGCCCGCCACGAGCGCCACCGGGCGGCCCCCCAGCACGGCGCTGATGAGCAACACCAGCCCGGCGTCGGCGAGGATGAACACCGCGAGCGTGAGCAACGTGCCAAGGTACTTGCCCACGAGGTACTCGCCGCGGCGGATGGGGCGGGCGAGGATCGGGAAGATCGTCTTCTGCTCGAGCTCGCGGTAGAGCGACGTCGCCCCGATGATCACCGCGACCGCGATGCTGAACAGCGAGAGCGACGCGACGCCGAGGTCGCTGACCACACGCGCCCCGTTGCGGAGCGTGTAGGCGCCGACGATGATGGAGTAGAAGGCCACCGCGAACGCGACGCCCGAAAGGCCGATGAGGATGCGCGCCCGAAGCGATTCCCGGTACGTGTTGAGGGCGATCGCGGAGATGCGGCCGAACATCACGGCGACGTTAGCAAGGGACAGGGGGAGCTTGTAAAGGGCCGCGGGGTCAGGGATCGACCACGCGCACGTCGAGGAACCACAGGCCGCGCGCCATGGCGTGGCCGTCGATCTGGAGATAATAGACGCCCGGATCGAGCGAGAGATCGAGGAAGCTCCGCTGGGGATCCGTGCCGATGGTGCAGGAGAGCGGCATCTCGACGCCGGGGCAGCTCGGGCCGCGGCGGACGGAGAGCAACGTCTCGTAGCTCGATCCGGCCATGTCGAGCACCACCCGCCGGGGCGCCGTGAGCGTGAGCTTGAGCAGCTGGTCCGGGGCGCCCCGGTCCTCCGTGCCGGCGCGGTCGCAGCCGGCGTCGAAGTCCGCGGCGGCGTTCGTGGTGTTGCCCTGGAAGAAGCCGCCGGACTCCGGGATCTCCAGCGCGCCCTCACACACGTCCGAGAAGGGCACCAGCGTGGGCGCGACCGCGGGCCGGACGAACGCCGTGACGCTCACCGGCTGGCCGAGCTGGGCCTCGGCCACCACGCGGTACGAGCCCGGCGGGACGTTGTGCCGCGCGCTCCGGAGCGGGGTGACCGCGCCCTCGCCGCACGCGAGCACGTCGCCTTCGCCCCCGCACGCCGGGGCCGACAGGGCGATCGCGCCGGTGTCGCCGCTCGAGAGCCGCTCGACCAGCAGCACGTCGGAGGCGACCCCGAGCTCGAGCGTGTACGCGGCGTCGACCGCCCGAGGCCCGCAGCCGAGGTCGATGTCGTCCTGATGCGAGGCGAGCGAGACGTTCGTGGTGCGGTTCGGCTCGAGCACCGCCGCGCCCTCGCAGCCCTCGTCCGGGGGCGGCTCGGTCGGCGGCGAGAGCTCCAGCGTCACGAGCGCCGACGTCGGCGCGCTCGCGGAGACCGCGACGGCGTACGTGCCCGCGGGCAGCGCGCGCCGGAAGAGGTGCGGCGCGGGCGCCGTCTGGCACGCGAGCTCGTCCTCCGGCAACGCGCACCCGCCCGTCCGCAGCGACAGCGAGGGCGCGCCGTCGCCGTCCGTCGAGACCGCGTACACGTCGACGTCCCGGGGCTCTGCGAGCTCGAACGAGTAGACGAGCTCCCCGAGCTCCGTCTCGCAGGCCGACCCGAGATCGCGCGCGGCGTCGAGGATCGTCGCCAGGACCGGCACGCCCGGCTCGAGGGGCGCCGCCGTGCCGCAGGTCTCGTTGTCGGGCAGCGGCGCCGGCGGCAGGTACGCGACGTCGAGCACGACGGGCGCGCCCTCCGCCGTCGTCACGTAGACCGGGAGCGCCGTGGGCCGCGCCGGATCCCCGAGGCCGCGGCCCCGGAGCTTCGCGACCTTGCCGCCGCCCGCCGCGGGGAACGGCCCCCCGCACGCGAGCTCCGTCGACGCGTCGCCGCACTGGCCAGCGAGCGTCACCGCCACGTCGGTGCCCTCCGTCCGCGCTGTCACCTCGACGTCGACCAGCGGCCCCGGCGGCACAATCACCGCGGCCACGACGTCGCGGGTGGTCAGGGGGCGGGGCAGGCCGCACGAGCTCGCGTAGTGGAAGGCGGCGCCCGCCGTGGTCATCGCGTACGCGCCCGGCGCCGAGATCTCCAGCGCCTCGGCGCAGACGTCGTGCTCCGGGGAGACGCAGTCGCCCTCGTCGGCGTCGCCGTCGCAGTCGTCGTCGCGCTCGTTCCCGCAGACCTCGGGCTGCGCCGACGAGACCGCGGGGTCGAGGTCGTCGCAGTCGCCCCCGCCGCAGTGGCCGTCGGGGTCGCCGTCGAGATCGGCGTCGCGGGGCGCCGTCGTGCACGTCTGCGACGGTTCGTCGCAGGCGTCGATCGTGCACGAGTTCTCGTCGCCGCAGCCGATGGGCTCGCCCGGCGTGCAGCCGAGCTGGGCGCTGCAGCGCTCGACCCCGTCGCAGTAGACGTCGTTCTGGCAAACGGTGTCGTCCGGGGTGAAGCGGCACCGGCCGACGGTGGCGTCGCAGGCGTCGAAGGTGCACGGGAAGTCGTCTTCGCACTGGCCGTCGTCGACGCAGGGGCCGCCCAGCGTCGGGTCCGCCGGGGCCAGCTCACCGCCCTCGCCGCCGTCGCCGCCGCCGGCCCCGCCCGACCCGCCGGCGGACGACGGAAAGGGGTTCGGGGCGCTCGTCGTACAGGCGGCGCCCGTCAGGGCGAGGGCCGCGGCCGCCGCGCCGGCGCGGCGCAGGCTGCGCGCGCCACACAAACGAGCGAGGCGCGTCACGAAGAAGGAGGACGAGGAGGAAGAACGAAGCGGCATCGGACGAAGTGAACGGGAATGAGCGTAGCAGGGCACGGCCACGTCTGGCATCATGGCGCGCGATTCCGCGGAACGCGCGGACAGAGGGCCATCAGGGTGACGAGCGACAGATTGACGCGACCCGAGCTGACGTGGCTGCTGGCGCAGGAGGCGCGGAGCGCCGCCCAGAAGCTCCGCCAGGGCGTGGGGATGATCGCGACCGAGGCGACGCCTCCGCCGCCGTCGACGGACGACGGCTCGGGCGGCGTCGAGGGCACGCTCAACCGGCTGGACGAGGCGGTGAGCATGCTCGCCTCGCTCCACGGCCGGCCCATGCCGCGCGGGCGGCGCGGGCGCGTCGACCTGACGGCGCTGCTCTGGGAGGTCGCGCCCGAGGCGCGCGTGCAGATCGAGATGGGCGAAGGGACGACGGTGTTCGGCGACGAGACCGAGCTCCGGCGGATGCTCCAGGTGCTCATCGCCCAGGGCGGCGATCCGACGAGCATCACCGGGGCGCCCGAGCTGAGCATCCGCCGCGTCGGCGACGAGGTGAGCGTGCGGGTGAACCTCGGCCCGGAGACGCCGGTGAACTTCGAGACCGAGCGGGTGTGGCTGTCGCGCATGGCGGTGCGTTACGGCGGGAAGCTCGAGCTCGACGGGCTGATGCAGACGTTGACCCTGCCGGCCGAGGTCGATCTCCAGCGCCTGGAGGTCGAGAGCCTGAAGAAGGAGCTGGCCGCGGCGCAGGCCCAGGGCGAGGCCTACGCGCGCGAGCTCGCGGCGGTGTTCTCGCGGGCCGAGGGCGAGCGCGAGCGCGAGCGCGGCACGCTGGCCGGCGTCGTCGCGCGGCTCAGCGGCAGCGATCCGGTGTCGCACCTGCCGCCGAGCGGCGAGAGCGTCGCGGTGCTCGTGGCGGCGCTGCGGGTGCTCGGGACCCAGCTGCGGGGGATCCTGTCGGCGATCGGGCGCGACATCGCGCCGCTCCGGGGGCAAGGCGGCGACGTCGGGGAGACGGCCTCGTCCGTGGGGCGCCACGTGACGGCGGCCTCGGAGATCGTGAGCGATCTCGCGCGGCTCGGGGCGTGCCCGCTCCACGAGTTCCCGCGCCACGGCGACGTGGCCGACGTCCTGCGCGACGTCGTGAAGGACGACATGGCGCGCGCGGCCCGCCACGACGTGCGGGTCGTGGTCGAGTCGCCGGAGGCGGCGCACGAGGTGGTGCCCCAGGGGGCGCTCACCGTGCTGCTGCACGCGCTGCTCGACCACGCGATCAGCGCGTCGCCGCCGGGGAGCGAGGTGGTGGTCACGCTCGTCGACGGGGCGAACGGGATCGACATCTCGTTCGACGACGCGGGGCCGCCGCTGCCGGCGGCGGCGCGGAGCGTGGTGCTGAGCCGGGACTTCGAGGCGGTGGCGCAGGGGCGGCCGCCGGCGCTGCAGCTCATCGCGGCGCACGCGATCGCGGCGCACGCGGGGTGCGGGATCGCCATCGAGGACGGGCCGCGCGGGGAGACGCGGGTGCGGCTCACGATTCCGCGGTCGACCGGGGGGTGACGGGGGCTCCACCGGGGGGGCGCCTCGACGGCGGGGCGCCAGCGGGTGGGGGCGGGCTCGCCGGCGTGGCGCGGGCGGGCGCTGGCCATCCGCCTAGGCGGGGGCGAGGGCGCTTGCGCTTGAGACACCGCCCGGCATGTCTCGCTTCGGGCCATGCTGGCTGAGACGTTATGGTGCGCGCCACACAAGGCGCGCCTGAGACGTGGAGCCCGCTGAAAGGTTATGGCACCTCGCTCGGTGCTCCAGCGCGCCCGCCCGCGCCACGCCGGCGAGCCCGCCCCCACCCGCTGGCGCGGTGGTCGTGGGGAGCGCTCGCACGGGGGGCGGTCACATGAGCTCGGTGCCGCCGGTCATGGCCAGCGCAGGTCCGATGACGAAGGAGGCCTGATCGGAACAGAGCCAGACGATCGCCTCGCCGACCTCCTCGGGCTCCGCAATGCGGTCGACCAGGTGCATCGACGCGACCGCCGCCTCGTTTCCGGCGTACTTTACGCCAGGCTCGATCATCGGCGTGCGGACGGCGCCCAGACACAGCGATTTGACCAGGATACCCGCCTTCGCGTACTCCGCGGCGGCCACCCTGGTCATCGCGAGCATCCCCGCCTTGCTCGCCGAGTAGGCCGACAGGTAGGGGTAGGTCCGCAGGTTCGCCGACGAGGCCACATTGACGATGATCCCACGCCGCTGCCGCACCATCGCGGGGATCGCGTACTTCATGCACATCCAGGCGCCCTTGAGGTTGATGTCCATCACCTCATCCCACTGCTCCTCGGTGACATCGGCGGTCAGCGCCATCTGCCCGAGGACGCCGGCGTTGTTGATGAGGATGTCGATCCTGTCGTAACGCGCCAGCGCGGCCTCGATGAGGCCCTGCACGGACTCACGGCGGGAGACGTCGGTCTGCACGTAGAGCGCCTCCCCGCCGAGCGCCTCGATCTCCGCCACCACGGCCTGGCCCGCGTCGGACCGGCGGTTGGCCACAACCACCCTGGCCCCCTCCCGGGCGAAGGCCAGCGCGGTGGCCCTCCCGACGCCCGTACCTGCCCCCGTCACGATCGCCGCCCTGCCCTCGAATCTCCGAGAACCTGCTTCCGACATCGCTCCTCCGTGCCTGCGTCGGCCCGCCGGGCGTGAGCGCCCGCGCAAGGTCGCGCCGGATCGTGAAGCATATCACCCCGCCATCGTCCCTGCCGCCGCCGGTTGTCCCTCGCGACGCGCAGCTCCGGTCGTTTACAGGCTTCACGGATATCGCACCACGGCGCAGAGACGCGGTGACTCGACCCCATCGACCTCGCGGCCACGCCGAGCGGCGACTCGACCCATCACCCTCGCGATCACGCCGCGGCGCGGTCAGCGCTGCCACGCCGCCGCGGCGGCGCGCACGAACTCTTTGAATGAGCGCGGCGGGCGGCCCGTCACCCGCGCGACCGTGTCGGTCGTCCGGTCCTCGGAGCCGCCGGCGATCGCGGTATCCATGCTCGCGAGGAGCCTCGCGTAGGCCGGCTCCATGCCGAGGCCGGCATAACGCTCCGCCAGCGCGTCTTCCGAGAGGTCGACGTGCCGCACCGGCCGCCCGAGCACCTCGGCGATGACGTCGGCGACCTGGCCGTAACTCAACACCTCCGGGCCGGTGATCACGTGATCGGTGTCGTGCGCTCGCTCGTCGGCGAGGGCGCGCACGCCGACCTCGGCGATGTCGTCGGCGTCGACGAACGGCACGCGGCCTCGCCCGGTTGCGGAATAGATCCGCCCCTCGTCCCGGATCGTCGCCCGGTGCTGCTGCTCGGAGAAGTTCTGCATGAACCACGTCGGCCGCAGCACCGCCCACTCCGGCGCGACCTGCCGCAGCAGGTGATGCACCGCCCCCATGGCAGGCCCGCCCTCGGGCAGGGACGAGGCGCTGAGGAGCACGAAGCGGCGGACGCCCGATTTCAAGGCGCGATCGATGAACTCGGCCATCACAGGATAAGGGTCCGGCGCGCCCACGGGCGCCACCAGGTAAACGCGGCCCACCCCGGCCAGCGCCGGGCCGTGGGTGGCGGCGTCGTTCCAGTCGAAGCGCGCGGCGCCGGCGCCCTGTGCCGCCTGGCCCGACCGGCTCGCGAGCCTCACCGGATGGCCCAGCTGGGCGAGGCGCTGGACGATACGCCGGCCCGTCTTGCCCGTGCCGCCCGTCACGAGGATCGTCGGCTGGTCCATCTCAGCGCGCCTCCTGGGCGAAGGCGGACACCATCGCCTCGGCGCCGCCGAGCGCGGCCGCGGCGACAAGAGGGTTCCAGTAATCACGGTAGTTGACGATCTCGCCGCCGCGCATCGTGATCACGCCGACGTACCGCATCGTATAGGGCCGGTTCGTAGGGATCGCGCGCCCGCTCGTGGAGAACTCGACGATGACGACGTCCGGGTTCACCGTCTGGTGAAACGCCTCGACGTGAAACGAGGCGAGATCGACGATGTCAGGGTAGCCGCGCATGTACTCCGCGATCGCCGCCCTCCCCTCCAGCCGCTCTGGATAGCCGGGCGGCGCGAAGGGGAACTCCATGGCGCCGTCCTCGGCGAACATGGAGACCCAGCCGGCCGTGTCCTTGTTGACGAGTCGCTCCAGCCCGCGCCTGAACGTGGCGGCGAACGGGGTGTCGTGTCCGGTGCGTGATGCTTCGGCCATGGGAGAGCCCTCCGTGGGGTGCGACGATGGAACGGGTTCGTTCCGTCGTATGAACCATAACCCCTCCACGATGGAACGCAACCGTATCGACGTGCTAAGGGGGAGAAATGAACGAGAAAGCCCGCCGGGTCCCTGCCGGTGCCGCGGTGCTGCAGGAGGACGTCACGGCGGCGATCACGGCCGCCTTCTTCCGGGAGTGGGCGCGCGTCGGGTACGCCGCCCTGAGCATCGAGGCCGTGGCGAGGCGCGCCGGCGTCGGGAAGGCGGCGGTCTACCGCCGGTGGCCTTCCAAGCTGGCGATGGCGTCCGAGCTGCTCCTGAAGAGCGGGATCCGCGTGGCGCAGGTGCCGGACACCGGCTCGCTGGAGGGAGACGTCCGCGCGCTGCTCGAGGGCGCGTACAGGCTCCTGCGGCGCCCGCTGGTGCGCCGGATCCTGCCCGATCTGCACTCGGAGATGCGGCGGTCCGCGCCGCTCGCCCGGGCGATCCGCGGGACCCTGCAGGTCGAGCGCCGCGCGATGGGGGAAGCGCTCGTGCGGCGGGCGATCGCGCGCGGCGAGCTGCCGGCGACGATCGACGTGGACCTCGTCCTCGACCTGCTCCCCGCGGTGCTCTACTGGAGGCTCGTCGTGACCGGCATGGAGACGCCGCCGGGCTACCTCGACGACCTCCAGGCGCTCACGATGGGCGCGCTGCGCGGCCTCGCGGCGGCGCGGGCGTGACCGCGCGCTTCACGCCGCGGCGACCGGCGCCTGGTTCGCCTCGGCCCTGCTCGCCCCGGCCGCCCTCGCCCCGGCCATCTCCTCGAGCCCGGCTTCGCGCGAGACGGTGCCCCGATAACCGAGCTCGCGGCGCGCCTTCTCGTCATTGACGGTGACCTCTTCCCCGAAGAGCCGCACGACCGTGCGGGTGAGCGGCGGCGCGCCCTTCAGGCGCAGGCCTGCCCACGTCCACTCGGCCAGCTGCGCGAACGCCGCCGCGAGCCATTTCGGGACGCTGCGCGACCCCGCGTCGACCCCCTGCGTGGCGAGCATCCTGGTGACGAACTCCCGGGTCTCGATCGGCGGCCCGTCGGTAAGGAAATAGATCTCCCCGCCGCGGCCCCGCTCCGCCGCGAGGATCATCCCCTCGCACAGGTTCCTGACATGGCAGGTCGACGTCAGGGCGTGGCCGCCGTCGATCCACATGAACTTGCCTGCGCGGACGGCCTCCACGAACTGGGGCAGCAACGACGTGTCCCCGAGCCCCCAGATGAGCCGCGGGCGCACGATGACGGTGGTGAGCTCCGGAGAGCTCGCGGCGAGCACGCGCTCCTCGGCGAGGCCCTTCGTGAGCGGATAGAGCCCGACCGGGCTCGGCGGGCGCGGCCGGCGCTCGTCCACGTTCACGAGCGGCTCCCCGCCGAGGAGGACGGCCTCGGTGCTGACATGCACGAACCGCCCGACGCCGGCGGCCCTGGCCGCGGCGAGAGCGTGCTCCGTACCGGCGACGTTGGCCCGCAGGTAATCCTCCTTGGGCCCCCAGTCCTGCACCAGCGCGGCCGCGTGATAGACCACCTGCGCGCCCTGCATGCCTCCCCGGAGCGCCTCCACGTCGTCGAGGTCGCCGCGCACGGGCTCCGCGCCCGACCTGCTCACGGCCGCCGCCGCGGCGTCCGAACGCGCGAGCGCGCGCACCCCATCTCCGCGCGCGCGGAGCGCCGCGATCAGATTACGTCCAACGAAACCGGACCCGCCCGTCACAAAGGCTATCGGCATAAAGATCCTCCCTCCACTGCTCAAATGCAGTGCTCCATTGCCCCGTTCCGCCGCGGGCGGATAGCATTGAGCACGGTAGCGCACAAAGGATACATTGACACCTGCGCAATGCGTCTTGTACTCTCTTTATCAGAGACGCGGAAGGAAGAAGCCTTGCGGCGTCGATGACACGACCGCAGGCAGGGGGAACGTTGAAAGCCTGCTGTCATGGCGGCGGCTACCCGGGGGGAGCTCGGGGATAGCCGTGGAGCGTCCTTCACCGGGACGCGAGCAGCGGGGCAGCGGCGGAGGTGCGGCACGGCGCGGTCGGCGACGTCCGCATCGGCTCGTCAGCGGCTGGTCGAGAAGGACCGTGCCCTGACTCAGAACGTGGGGATTCGTAGAGCGAGATCGAGGTTCGAGGCTCGGGGACCGAGGCTCGAACCAAGGGCGGAGGCGTGTCCATGTCCCAACCGTACAAGCACACGAGCCACGAAGGTTTCAGCCATGATAGCCTCGATAGCCTCGGCTATGACTGGGAGCGGGTCGGCGCCCCGCAGATCAAGCCCAAGTACCCGTTCAAGATCTACCTGCCGATGACGACCGACGACATCGTGCGCGCCGTCAAGGAGACACGAGCGCTCGGCCAGAAGCTGATGATCCGCAGCAAGGGGCACTCGAGCAACGATCTGGTGCTCGCCGACCGCGGGTGTGTCCTGGTCGTCGAGAAGCTCGACCGGATCCTCGAGCTGAACGAGGCCGAGCAGACGGTCACCGTCCAGTCGGGCGTCGTGCTCGCCGAGCTCGACCTCCACCTCACGGGCAAGGGGTACGGCCTCCCGATCATCGGAGACCACAACCACATCACCGCGGGCGGCTTCGCCTCGGTCGGCGGGATCAGCCCCGCGTCGCACCGCTTCGGCATGTTCGTCGACAACGTCCGGCGGCTCGAGTACGTGAACCACGAGGGCGAGGTCGTCTCCTGCGGCCGGACCGAGCGCCCCGACGAGTTTTACCGCGTGCTGGCCGGCGCTGGCCAGCACGGCGTCATCGCGACGCTCACGCTCGACGTCATCCGGATCGACAAGTTCAACGTCATCCTGAAGAACCAGAGGTCGCTCCATACCGACCTCAAGAAGTTCCTCGACGAGGCCGGACAGCTCATCCGCGACCCCGGCCAGGCGCTCATGGAGCGCGGCGTCTGGCTGGATTATGCCGTGTTCGGCACGTCCGTCCGGATCGGCCAGTTCTCGAGCTACCACGAGGTGCCCCAGAGCCCCGTGAAATCCCTCTGGAACAAGGCTGCCTACGGCTACCTGCAGACCCTCGGGCTGTACGCGGGGCGCCTCCCGACCGGCCTCGACGTGGCCGTGAAGTACCTCGGAATGGCGGGCGTCGTCCTCAGCCCGCGCTACGCCTCGACCAAGAACATCGAGACGTTCACCGACCGGATCCTCGACTCGTCGGTCGGCGATCCGACCCGCATGTTCATCGTCCTGGGTCCGGCGGAGAGGTTCGAGCCGCTCTTCAACCGGCTTTACTCCATCTTCCTGGAGCATCGCGACAAATCCGGGTGCTTCACCTTCATCGCCATCTACGTGAAGGCGATCCGGTCCGATTACCTCGCGCAAGGGGACCCGAGCAAGCGCTTCTGCGAGCTGATGTTCTACTGCGGCATGGATCCGGACAAGATGACGGAGCCCGTGCTGGAGGAGATCGTCTCCCAGGTCGACGACGTGTGCATCGCGCAGGGGGCGTACCGCTACATGCACACGAAGACCGTGAAGGACGAGAAGCGGCGCAGCCGGATCGACCCCAACGCGGTCCGCGCGTCCGCTGCCCTGTCGCGCAGCGCCGGCACGAACGGAGCCCGCTCGTCGGCCCAGGCGGACGCCGGCGAATGACGGCGACGCTCGGGGACGTCGCGCCGCACGCCGGCCGGTCCACGCCCTCCCCTGCCCGCTCGCCCGCGAGGGGTCCGAGGCGCGCCCTCCGTCCGGTCTGGTTCGAGCTCGCGCCCGCGGATCTAGATTTCACGCGCCGCGCGCCGTTCCGCATCGAGGTGGCGTCCTTGCTCCAGGCCCGGCCGGACCGGGTCTTCGAGATCTTCGCCAGGCCGGAAGGCATGCGCGACTGGATCACAGGCTTCGTCGACTGCAGGTGGACGAGCCCGCAGCCCCACGGCGTCGGCTCCACACGCGAGCTCGAGCTCCACGCCGTCACCTTCCGGGAGCATTTCATCGACTGGCAGCCGGGCAGCCGCTTCTGCTTTGTGATCGACGCGATGACGTTGCCGCTGATGCGGAGGATGGTGGAGGACATCCAGCTCCAGCCGTTCGGCGCGAGCGCGACCCTGCTGCGGTGGAGCGTGCACTACGAGCCGCGGCTCCTCGTCCGGGCGGTGCACCCGATCGCGCGCCGCCTGATCTACGAGGGGTACCGCGCGTCGGCGGAACGACTCTCGCGCTACATCCTGAAGAACGCAGCCACCCCCGCCTGAGGCGCGGTCCTCGGGGCGGCGGCCGGCTCCGGCCGCCGCCGCCCTGTCGTGGTCTGCCCCGGATCCCGGGCCCCGGGGCAGACCGACAGGAATGACTACCGCCGATGCTCGCGGAAGTACTCGACGAACGTCGGGAAGATATCCCTGTCGCAGTTCTTCCCCATGAAGACGTCCTGGTGCCCGTAGCCCGGGAACACGTGCAGCCGGTGCCTGCCCGGCACGACCTTCTCGAGCCGCTGGTGGCAGAGGACGTTCGAGTCGGTGAAGACCCGGTTGTTCGCGCCGGTGACGAAGAGCACCGGCGTCCGGATCTCCGGCGCCCTCGACAGGTAATCGTCCGGCAAGGCCCTGTACTTCGGGTCCTTCGGGTCGAACTTGACCGCCCGGCTGTCGTTCTGGACCATCTTGTAGACGTGGCGGTAGTAATTCATGCTGGTGCCGCCATACAGATCACCGCCGCGGCGGTGGGTGACCTCGTGGAGGTTCTCGTGGCTGTAGAGGGCCGGCCACCCGGTGCCCCACATCATGCTGAGCATGTGGCACGCGGGGACGTCGCATTCCCGGTGGAACGCCGAGATGATCTTGGAGAAGATCTTCCCGCGGCTCAGGACCGGGTCGTTGCTCCACTGCGGGCTCAGGTGGGGGAAGCTCAGGACCGATTCCACCAAGAACGGCGCGAGCCTGAGCTTGATCTTCGACCACCCCGGCACCCGCGGCGTCAGCCCCACGCTGTTGGCGATCACGCTGGTGACCCCCTGGATCGAGCCGCCGAACAGGCCCATCATGAACGAGACCGAGCCGAGGCAGTGGCAGATCACGTGGATGCGCCGATCGCCGATGTGCTCGCGCATCGTCGCGATCGCGGCGGGGAAATCGAAGAGCGCGATGTCGTCGAAGCTGTACCGGTGCGGCGTCAGGTTGTACGGGAGGCGGTTGCTCATCCGGAAATCCACCGACCAGACGTCGGTGAAGTCGTGGTCGTGCAGGTAGCGGACCAGGTTGTAGTGCTCCGGCATGATGAACATGTCCGTCGACGTCGTGAGGCCGTGGATCAGGAGCACGACATCATCGCTCTCGGCGCGCTTGAACCGCGCGAGCCTCAGGCCGAGCTTGTCGCCCGTGGAGAAGGAGTGCTCGGAGATCTCGGCGTCCGGCACCCCCTCGTGGGTGAAGAGCGCGATCTCGCGCTGGAAACCACGGTCCGTGCGAGCGCCCGAGACGTACGGCGCTGCCCGGGGGCGCGCCGCTGCCGTCGCGCCGCTCGCGGCGTGAGCGCCCAGCTCTGTCCTGTTGACCTGCACCTGCATGGACATGAGATCGTACCTCCTCCGGGGATTCGCCCTCGACGGTATCGGCTCGTGCTCGAGGGCACCCTCGCCCTGGAGCTGTCGTGCTGGCGGACCGCCAGCGACGCGCGCATCGGACCGCGGCGTCCGGAGCAACGGCGCGCGCTCCCCATTCAAGCGCGCCTGCTCCAGCTTCGTCTGAGGCGATGATGCCGCCCTCGCGGCGAACCGTCAACCGTTCACCACATCACGACGAAAGGCGCGCCTCGGTCCTCCTCAAGAGCGCGGCGCGCGCAGCGAGCTCGCTGGCGGCCCATCGTGCGCGCCAGTCCGGCGGGGCGCGCCCGCGCTCGATCCAGTGTGGATAAACGTCATGGCAACATCGCGACGCTGAGCGGCTGAGCGGCTGAGAGGCGGCGCACAGCGCGTTGTCAGGATCCTGCCGCGTGTTGTTTTATGCTTTTGATGCAAGGTCGACCATGGTAATCCATGGTGGGCTGGATGGGGTTGGCCTAAGCCATGACGACGGGCGCGGCCCGGTCGTCCTCCTCATGCTGGCGCGCCGAGCACCACCGGGTGCAGGGAGGGGCGTTGGGTATGCATTACGATTCCGTGGTCATCGGATCGGGATTCGGTGGCGCCGTGGCCTCGTGCAGGCTCGCCCAGGCGGGTCAACGTGTGGCCATCCTCGAGCGAGGGCGCCGTTACCCGATGCACAGCTTCCCCCGCGACTGGGGGAACCTGTCGAAAGGGTGGCTCTGGCGGGAGGGTCAGGGCCTGTTCGACGTGAAGCCCATCAACGAGATGCTGGTGGTCCAGGGGGCCGGCTACGGCGGCGGCTCCCTCATCTACGCCAACGTCCATCTCCGGCCGGAACCGGACGTCTTCGCCAAGGGCTGGCCGAAGGGCGTCGATCGCGAGGCGCTCGACCCGTACTTCGATCTCGTCGGCTACATGCTCGACATCAAGCCGATCGGCGCGGCCGGCGGCGCGCTGCCGGCCAAGGCCCTGCTCATGAAGAAGGTCGCGAAGGCCCTGAAGCGCGAGGACCAGTTCTTCTATCCGAACATCGCCGTCGACCTCGGCGAGCCGGGCGTCGTCCACCGGAACAAGTTCGGCGTGCCGCAGAGCGGCTGCAATCACTGCGGTGAATGTGACGTCGGCTGCAACATTCACGCCAAAAATACGCTGGACCACAACTACCTTGCCCTCGCGGAGCGTCACGGCGCGGACGTCTACACGCAATGCGAGGTCGTCCGCATCGCGCCGACCGCCTCCGGCTACGCGGTCACCTACAAGGATCAGCGCCAGGGCGGCCTGCTTGCGGGCGTCGAGGCGACGAGCGTGTTCGTCTGCGCGGGGGCGGTGAACTCCACGGAGCTCCTGCTCCGCTGCCGCGACGATCACCGGACGCTGCCGCGGATCAGCGCGCGCCTCGGCCACGGCTACTCCGCCAACGGCGATTTCCTGGCGCTCGCGGTGTGCCCGGAGGAGATCGTCAAGCCGACGAGCGGTCCGACCATCACGACCGGCATCGTGTTCTCCCGGGGCACGGGCGAGGACAAGATCTGGTTCGTCCTCGAGGAGGGCGGCTTCCCGCGCGCCGTCGCCCAGCTCCTCGGGCTCATCGAGAGCAAAGCCCGCCAGCTCCGCGGAGCCGGGGATCTGCTCCGCGACGACATCGAGCGGCGGGTGCTGGAGGCGATGCGCGGCCATCTGGGCGTGACGGGCTCGAACGCCGCCGTCCTCCTGGCCATGGGGCGCGACCGGGCCGACGGGCAGATCAAGCTCCGGCCGATCGATCGCGGGCTGTGCGTGAAGTGGAACTCCCTCGCGAACCTGGGCCTCTACTCCATGGAAGAGCGGCTGTGCAAGGACGTGGCCAGGGCCCTCGGCGGCAAGCTCGTGAGCAGCCCGTTCTGGGAGGTGCTGCACCAGCCCGTCGCCGTCCACAACCTGGGCGGCTGCATCATGAGCGACGACCCCGAGCAGGGCGTCACGGATCCGACCGGGCAGGTCTGGGGCTACGAGAACCTCTACGTGCTGGACGGCGCCCTCCTGCCGGCGTCGACCGGGGTCAATCCATCGTCGACCATCGCGGCCGTCGCGGAGCGCAACATCGAGGCCATCATCCGTCGCCTCCCGGGCAAATCGAGCTGGCAGGCCCCGGAGCGCGCCGCCGCCCGCCCCATCGAGGATCCGCTGAGGCGCGTCGTGATCCCCGCCGGCGGCACGGCGCTGCCGGAGACGAAGGCGCTCACGCTGAGCTTCACCGAGACGATGAAGGGGTTCTTCCACTTCAGCCATGCGCCGACGGACGATTACCGGGGCGCCGAGTCGATCGGCCGGCGGGTGCGCTCGTCGATGCAGTTCACGCTGACCATCACCATTCCTGATCTCGATCACTTCATCTCGGAGAGCACACACGCGGGCGTCGCGAACGGCCGGCTGCACGTCGACGGGATCACGGACCATGACGGCGCCGAGGTCGTCAACGGGGTGTTCAACCTGTTCGTGAAGGGAGACGACCCCCGCGAGCGCAAGATGCTCTATGCCCTGCCGTTCGTGGGCGCGGACGGCAAGCAGTACCTGCTCGACGGCACCAAGGAGGTGCTGGACGATCCGGGGTTCGACGTCTGGTCCGACACGACGACGCTCTTCACCGTGATCCGCGAGGGGCACAGCCGGTCGGATCCGGTGGTCGCCACAGGGGTCCTGCACATCCTTCTCCCCGACTTCCTCGCGCAGCTCACCACGTTCAGGGTGGACGGGACCGACGACCGGCTCGAGAAGCTCTCCGCGCTCGGGCGGTTCGGGAGGATGTTCATGGGGGATCTCTGGGAGGTGTTCGCGAAGTCGAAGCTGCCGAGTCTCCCGTTCTGAGCCTCGCGTCCGCGCTGCGCAGCGGCGGGCGCGCCGTGCCGCGCTCGGCCGCCGGAGGCGGAGACAACTTGCGTTCGTCGTGGAGGAGGTCCAAGCATGTCGACACAAACAGCGGACGTCGTCGTCCTGGTGCCCGGCTTCCTGGGCTTCGGCCGGGTCGGCGAGTTCTATTATTTCGCGGAGCGGGTCATCTCGGTCATCCGCGGGGCGCTCGAGATGCGCCTCGGCCGCCCGGTGCCGGTGGTCCCGTGCTGCACGTTGCCCATGGGTCGCCTCGCCCACCGGCAGGAGTTCCTGCTGCGCTGGCTCACCTCGCTGGACGCGCAGTTCGACGGGGCGCGGCGCATTCACCTGGTCGGCCACAGCGCGGGCGGCGTCGACGCCGAGCTCCTCACCTGCGCCGAGGCGATCTCCAACGACGGCGGCTCGTGGGGCGACGCCGCGCGGGTGCGCGGCAAGATCGCGTCGGTGACGGCGATCGCGTCGCCCTTTCACGGGACGTACCTCGCCACCAGCGAGGTGGCGAGGTTCGTCCGGTCGCCGAAGCAGAACCTGCGCTCTGCCGTGTCCGTGGCGCGGATGTTGTTGATCCTCGCCGACCTCGTGGTGCGCACCCCGGGCAGCGTGGATATCGCGCGAGGCATGCTGTCGTCCAAGCCCGAGACGGCGAAGTTCCTGTTCCAGCTCTGGCAGAACCGCGACCTGATCGACGATCTCTCGCCGGCTTCGATGGCGCGGCTGCGGCAGAGCTGTCGTTCCGAGGGGCGGGTGCCCGTGACCTGCTTCGTCACGACCACCCTCGCGACGGAGCAGGCGTCCCGAGACGCGGACGCGTTCTTCCTCGAGCTCCGCCGCTTCACCGCGGAGCACGGCGCGGCGGAGGCGACGTCATCCATGAAGGCGTCGCTCGCGCTCCTCACGAAGCACGCAGACGCGGCGATCCGGTGCCCCGACGTGGACGTGCCGAGCTTCGATCTCGGGGCGAGCGACGGGGTGGTCAACAGCGCCTGCCAGATCCTGGATCCGGCGAGCCCTGGCGGTCTCGGGGGCATCTGCGTCGCGGATCACGCCGACGTGCTCGGCCACTACGACCGCAAGGACGAGCTCATCCCCGGCCCGCCGCTCAACGCGGGCCTCTTTCACAGCGGCTCCAGGTTCGGAGACGACCAGTTCTTCGAGCTCTACAAACGTGTCGCGTCGGCCATCGCGCGCGCGATCGAGCCGAGGGAGCCTGCTGCGGCCCACGTCGGCGCGGAAGGATCCCAGCGTTTCCAGCTGCCGCCGTCGTCGGCGTAGCGTTCGCTCGACCTCGGGAAAACGGCGCTGCAGACGGGCAATGCGTGTCGCGCCCAGCCCACCTGCGCCTCGTTGCACCCCGCACCGGGCGGGCGTAGAACCTCTCCGTGCAGCCCGTCTTCGCCGACCCCAAGACCGACTTCGTCTTCAAGCGGATCTTTGGAGCCGAGGCACGCAAGCCCCTGCTCATCGCGCTGCTGAACCACCTGCTCGAGCTCGACGGCGAGCGCCGCATCCTCGACGTGCAGCACCTCAGCAGCGACCAGCACGTCGGCGTGGCGGAGCTGAAGCTCTCGATTGTGGACGTCAAGTGCACGGACGCGACCGGACGGCGGTTCGTCGTGGAGATGCAGGTCCTCAAGGTCGAGGGGTTCGAGAAGCGCGTCGTCTACAACGCCAGCAAGGCCTATGTCATGCAGCTCCGCAACGCCGATGAGTATCCGGCGCTGTGCGACGTCGTCGGCGTGACGATCTGCAATTTCAACCTCTGGACCGACAGGGACGAGCGCGGCCGGCTCAAGGTGCCGATGCTGAGCCGGTGGCGCATGCAGGAGCAGCACAGCGGCGGGCGAGGGCTGTCGCAGGTGCAGTATGCTTTCCTCGAGCTGCCCAAGTATGCGGCCGGCGATGCGCCGGAGACGCTCGTCGACAAGTGGGCTTACTTCTTCCGGGAAGCGAAGAACCTGAACGTGGTGCCGCCCGCGCTGTCGGAGGGACCGTTCCGGGATGCGCTCGAGGTCGCCCGGACCGCGACCTTCTCACCCGAGGAGTGGGAGGCGTACGAGCGAGCGAAGATGGCCGAGCAGGACGCGCGCGGCGCGCTCGCGGTGGCGCGCCAGGAGGGCGTCGCGGAGGGGCACAGGTCCGGGCTCGCGGAGGGGCACAGGTCCGGGCTCGCGGAGGGGCACAAGTCCGGCAAGGCGGAGGCGATCCTGGCGGTGCTCGCGACGCGTGGCATCCCTGCGGACGAGGCGACGCGCGCACGCATCCTCGGGTGCTCGGACGCAGCCGTGCTCGATCGGTGGCTCGCCAGGGCCGTCACGGCGAACGCCGCAAAGGACGTCACGGATCCGCCTTGATGACTCCAGGACCGGCACGACACAACACGCTGCGACCATCGACATCGCGCCGCGCCGCGCCGCGGCGGACCAGCAAAGCGCTGGCCAGCCGACCCCCTTGCCGCCTCTGCGTGGTTGCCCACGCCTGAGCCGCTGCGGGGCTCATCCCGGCGTGTGATGGCTCAGCGCGGCCCGTGCCCCGTGGAACCCGCAAACGCACGCAGACCCGAGCCCCATGGCCGCGCCGCTCGGGGGAGTTCCTCCTTGACAAGCTCAAGCCGGCGATGTACTCAACCATCAGGTTAATTAACCTGATGGTTTATAGCGTATGCCCGCCGACCCGTTGAGCGCCACGTTTGCAGCCTTGGCGGACCCGACGCGCCGGGCCATCCTGGCCCGTCTCGTCTCGGGTGAATGCGCGGTGACCGAGCTCGCCGGGCCCTTCGGCATGAGCATGTCCGCCGTGTCGAAGCACCTCCGGGTGCTCGAGCGCGCAGGGCTGATCACGCGGAGGCGTGACGCGCAGTGGCGGCGGTGCCGGCTCGAAGCGGGCCCGTTGAAGGAAGTGGCCGACTGGACCGAGCACTACCGGCACCTCTGGGAAGCGCGGGTCGAGCGGCTGGACAGGTATCTACAGGAAGTGCAAGCGAAGGAGGAGAGCCATGGTCGCAAGCAGCGCGGCGAATAGGGACAGCTTCAAGGTCACGACCCCATCGGAGCAGGAGATCTGCATCACGCGCCTGTTCGACGCGCCGAGGCACCTCGTGTTCGAGGCGATGACGAAACCCGAGCACGTGAAGCGGTGGTGGGGCTGCCTGAGCGAGGGCTACTCGGTGCCCGTCTGCGAGATCGATCTTCGCCCAGGCGGCGCGTGGCGCTTCGTCAACCGCTTTCCCGGAGGTGAGGCCGCCTTCCACGGGGAGTACCGGGAGATCACGCCGCCGAGCCGGCTCGTGTACACCGAGATCTTCGAGCAGTTCCCGGACACCCTCTCGGTGGTGACGTCGGTCCTCACCGAGGAGGGCAGCAAGACGCGGCTCACGGTCACGACGCAGTATCCGTCGGTCGAAGTGCGCGACGCGGTCCTCGCTTCCGGCATGGAGGAGGGCGCGGGCCTCAGCTACGACCGCCTCGAAGAGCTCGTCGCGAAGCTCCAGCGCTGAGGAAACCTCCCGGCGGCCGTTCGAGGGCTGCGCCAGCACCACACTCCTGCCGGCCTGGCACACCTACATCCGCCCACTTTCGTCCACGGTCCCGGTCCAAAAAATTCTTCGCTATCGTCGCCCGGGATGTCGAGAACCCGCCTTCGGCCACGACCTAGCCGTGAAAGCGCGCCCCGCCCCGGGGCGCCTGCGATGAGAGGGAGCCGACCATGAAATACATGATGATGATGCACACCCCGTGCGGGGGCCCGTACCAGATCGCCAGCTGGCCGGAGAAGGACCTCCACGCGCACATCGCGTTCATGAAGCGCTTTCACAAGAAGCTCAGCGCGTCGGGCGAGCTGGTCGCGGCCGAAGGCCTGGCTGGGCCGGAGCAGGCCAAGGTCGTGCGCGCGGGGAAGGACGGCAAGCCGGTCACCGACGGCGTCTTCCCGGAGACGAAGGAGTTCCTCGCCGGGTACTGGATCGTGGACGTCGACAGCCCGGAGCGCGCCTACGAGCTGGCCGCCGAGGCGTCCGCCGCGCCCGGGCCCGGCGGCGCGCCGCTCAACCTGGCCATCGAGGTGCGCGAGGTGATGAGCGCGCCGCCGCCCACCAAAGACCTCGTGTGACCTCGACGCCCCGCGACGCCCGGGCCGAGCACCTGCTGCGCGACCTCGCGCCGCAGGTGCTCGCCGCCGTCCTCCGGCGGTTCCGCGACTTCGCCGCCTCGGAGGACGCGGTCCAGGAGGCGCTGCTCGCGGCGGCCACGCAGTGGCCCCGCGACGGCGTGCCCGACGAGCCGCGCGCCTGGCTCATCCAGGTGGCGTCGCGGCGCACCACCGATCACGTCCGGAGCGAGGCGGCCCGCCGCCGCCGCGAGCAGTTCGTGGTCAGCCTGGCGCCGCCCGAGCTGCAGGTCGCCCTCGCCCCCGACAGCGACGAGACGCCCGAGCAGGACGACACGCTCGCGCTGCTCTTCATGTGCTGCCACCCGGCGCTCTCGACGTCCTCCGCGATCGCGCTGACGCTGCGCGCGGTCGGCGGCCTGACGACCGCCGAGATCGCGAAGGCGTTCCTGGTCCCGGAGGCGACGATGGCCCAGCGGATCAGCCGGGCCAAGCAGACCATCAAGGCGTCCGGCGTGCCGTTCCAGATGCCCACGCTCGAGGAGCGCGACGCGCGGCTCGGCGCCGTGCTGCACGTGCTCTACCTGATCTTCAACGAGGGCTACACGACGAGCTCCGGGCCCGAGCTGCAGAGGACCGACCTGTCGAGCGAGGCGATCCGGCTGACGCGGGCGGTGCACGCGCTCCTGCCGGAGAGCGGCGAGGTGACGGGGCTGCTGGCGCTCATGCTGCTGACCGACGCGCGGCGCGCGGCGCGGACAGGGCCGGCGGGGGAGCTGATCCCGCTCGCGGAGCAGGACCGGAGCCTGTGGGATCAGGCCGCGATCGCCGAGGGCGTGGCGCTCGTGAGCGCGGCGCTGCAGGGAGGACCGGTCGGGGAGTACCAGCTCCAGGCGGCGATCGCGGCCGTGCATGACGAGGCGGCGCGCGCCGAGGACACGGACTGGCCGCAGATCCTGGCGCTGTATGACGTGCTGATGCAGATGACGGACAATCCGATGGTGACGCTCAGCCACGCGATCGCCACGGCCATGGTGCACGGGCCGACGGCGGGGCTCGAGCTCTTGAAGGCGCTCGATGAGGACGCGCGGCTCGCGGGGAATCACCGGCTCGACGCGGCGCGGGCGCACCTGCTGGAGCGGGCGGGAGATCGCGAGGGGGCGATCGCGGACTACCGGAGGGCGGCGAGCCGGACGACGAGCATCCCGGAGCGGGATTACCTCGCGGCGCAGGCGGCGCGGCTCGGCGAGGCGCGGAAGTAGGGCGCTGTCGTCTATCCGGCGAGGCTTCCCCCGGGGCAACCCCGCTGTCGCTCGTTCAACCGTCGTCTTTTTTTAACATCCCTGCGTCTCGGCGTCTTTCCGTGGGCATCCGAGCTTCGCGACCGTGTCGCCGGCAGGCGAGGAGACGGCTGCTCCACAGGATCGCGAACCAGACAGCCGCGTCCGCCGCGTCGACTCGTGTCATCATGCGAGCCGCCCCGCCGCCGAGCGGTGCAGTACCGATGTCCCCGTCCAGCGACGATTTCCCGAAGGCGAGGCGTCCGCGCCGGCATTCACCCTGGGGACCAGGTGCGCTCGACGAAGGGGCCATGTCGGCGCGCCCTGTGCATGAACGCGTCAATCGCGGCCAGTCTGCCGACACGGTTTCTTTCCAAGAGCAGGAGTACATCCTTAAGAAGAAGAGGAGCGCTTGATGAAATCGCGATCGAAGTTTCCGCAGGGCGACCAGCAGAAGGAGCGAACGGGCGAGTGCGCGCGTTCGGCGCCCCCTGGCAGGAGGGCGGGCCTCTCGCGGGGCCGCGGCGCCCACCTCGCGCAGCTGGGCCTCGTCGTCGTGATGTCCATCGCGTGCCATCCGGGCGAGAGCTCCGCCGGCTCCGCGCCCACGGGCGATGTGCGCGGCGGGACGTCGCCGAGCGACGCCGGCGTGCCCGCCGTGTCGCGGCCCGCGGCGCCGACGTCGCTCGCGGCCACGGCGGCGGGTTCGAGCGCCATCTCCCTGCGCTGGTCCGCAAGCAGCAGCGCGGCGAGCTACAACGTCTACCGGTCGACCACGCCGGGCTTCACGCCGGGGACTGCCAACCGGATCGCCGCCGGCGTGACCTCGACCAGCTACACCAGCGCCGGCCTCTCGGCGTCCACCACATACTATTTCAAGGTCACGGCCGCGAACACGGGCGGCGAGTCGCCCGCGTCGAACCAGGCGAGCGCGACGACGACCGCCGGGAGCGCCGTCGCGGCCGAGTTCTTCGACGACTTCAGCTACACGAGCACCAGCGACAGCCGCTTCCTCGCCTGGTGGTCGCTGCGGAGCTGGTCGGGCGGGCCCGGCGTGGACGGCGCGCAGTGGCTGCCGTCCAACATCTCCCTGCTCAACGACCCTTCGAGCGCCGCGAACAAGCTGCTGCGGCTCACCGCGACCACGAACGGCAGCCCCACCGGCAGCTCGCACGCCGAGATCATGTCGGCCGACCGCAAGTTCGGCCTCGGCACCTACGCCGCCAGGATGAAGTTCTACGACACGCCGCTCTCCGGCTCGCGCTTCCTCGGCGACAAGCCGATCGAGACATTCTTCACGATCACCGACTACGTCGACAACGACCCGAACTACTCGGAGCAAGACTTCGAGTACATGCCCAACGGCGGCTGGGGACAGGGCAATAACAGCACGATGTGGCTGACCTCGTGGGAGACGACGACCGACAAGGTGTCGGACCACGTCTCCGCGAGCTACGCGGGCTGGCACACGCTCGTGCTCCAGGTCACCAGCTCGTCGATCACCTACACCATCGACGGGGTACAGGTGGCGACACACGCGGCCAGGTTCGTCCCGGAAGCGGGCCAGTACCTGAGCTTCCAGCTCTGGTTCGACGAGCTCGACACGTCCCAGCGCAGCGCGCGCACGTACTACGAAGAGGCCGACTGGGTGTACTTCGCCGAGGGTGCGATCCTGTCGCCCGCCGAGGTCGACGCCAAGATCTCCGCCCTGCGCGCCGCGTCGGTCGGCCGCAGGGACACGGTGCCGGACCGCTGAGGCCGCGGCGTGAAGGTGGCCCCTCCGGACGTGGGCTGCCGGCGGCGCGCTCGCCGGCAGCGCCCGCCGACGCAAGGCGCGCGAGGCGCCCCGCGGCGGGCGGGGTGCGCGCGGCCCGCGCCGGAGAGGTGTTCGGTGTACAATGCCCGCATGAAGCGCTTTTTCCTGATGAGCACGTTAACCTTGGCCGTCGCGTGTAACCCCGAAGTGCGGGACTTCACCGCTTCGAGCACCAATGCCACGAGCGCGGGTACCTCCGGCTCAGGCGGGGGCGCCGGAGGAGGTGGGGGCGAGGGCGCGACCGCGAGCGCGGCCGTGAGCGCGAGCGCGGGCACGGGCGGCTCGTCCGGCTGCGACGAAGGCCAGACCTCCTGCTCCGGAGTCTGCGTGGACACGAGCTCCGATCCGGAGCACTGCGGCGCTTGCAAGCATTACTGCCTTGGACAGCCGTGCGTGCAGTCGCGCTGCGAGCCCCTGGTGCTGGCGTCGGGCGGGGTCGAGCCGTTGGACGTCGCGGTCGACGACGCCGTCGTCTACTGGGTCGATTCCGTCGCCCGGAAGGTGATGACGGTGCCGGTCGGCGGCGGCAACACGGCCTTCCTCTTCGAAGGAGACCCCCCGTTCTCCCCCCGGAGCATCACGCTGGTCGGCGACTCGATTTACTTCACGGACTCCGGCCTCGAGATCATCGTGAGGGCGTCGCTCGACGGCGACTTCGACATCCTCGCGGACGGGCAGACGTACCCCCTCGGCATCGCGGCCGACGCCGCGAACGTCTACTGGACGAGCCAGGACCAGGGCACGGTCATGAAGGTGTCGGTCGACGGCGGCGAGGTCGTCGCGGTCGCGACGGGGCAAGACTCCCCGCGCGGCATCGCGGTCGACGCGACCCACGTCTACTGGGTGAACGAGGGAGGCTCCGTGATGAAGGCGCCGATCGCCGGCGGCGAGCTCGTCATGATCGCGGACGGACAGGCCAAGCCGCGGGACATCGCGGTCGACGCCGAGAGCGTCTACTGGACCAACGACGGAGGCACCGTGGTGAAGGCGCCGATCGCCGGCGGCGAGCTCGTCGCGCTCGCCGCGGAGCAACGCAATCCGCGGAACATCGCGATCGACGCCGTCCACGTCTACTGGACCAACGACGACGGCACCGTGAAGAGGGTGCCGCTCGGCGGCGGCCAGCCCGAGACGCTCGCGCGCGGGCAGGACCACCCGCTGGGCATCACGCTGGACGCCGAACACGTCTACTGGACGAACAGCGCCGGTGGCACCGTAATGAAGCTCCCGAAGTGACGTCGCCGCCCCTCCCGCTCGGCCCGCCTCAGACCATCCGACGGATCGCCCGCTTCTGCCACACCTGCCGGTAGTAGATCGCCTGCATGGCGAGGATCGCCCCGAAGGCGGCCGGGTAGGCGAGCCAGACGCCGTCGATGCCGATCCGGCGGCTCACGAGGTACGCGACGGGCAACTCGACGGCCAGGATGCCGGAGATCGAGATGGCCGTTGGGGCGAGCACCGTCCCGCTGGCCCGCATCACGCCGGCGAGCACGCCGGCCATGCCGAGGAGGATGGAGCTCCAGAGGACGATGTGGAGCAAGCGCTGGGCGAGCTCGAGGACCGACGGGCTCGTGATGAAGAGGCCGATGATCGCCCGCGAGCACAGGAGCGTGAGCGCGACCAGGCCGCTCGTGATCAGGAGGTTGAGCACGAGGCCGGCGCGGGTGATCTCACCGAGCCGGTCGGCGTGGCCGGCGCCGATCGCCTGGGCCCCGAGGATGGAGGCGGTGATGGCGATGGACATCGCGGGGAACTGGACGTAACTCAGGACCTGGGTCACGACGCCATACGCCGCCGTCGCGTCCGAGCCGAAGCCGTTGACGAGCGACAACACGGCGACCTCGGACAGGGCGATCACGACGATCTGCACGCCCGACGGCACCCCGATGCGCAGCACGGCGCGGAGGAGCCTCCAGTCGACCCACAACGCGCGGAGGAGGGCGGCGTCGGGCGCGAGCGGGTGCCCGCGCCGGCGCAGGTGAACGGCGAGCCAGGCCAGGCTCACGAAGAGGGAGCCCAGCGACGCCCAGGCGCCGCTCGTCACGCCGAGGGCCGGGAGCCCGGCCCAGCCGCGGATGAGCGCCGGCGTGACGAGGAGCCCCACCGCGGTGGATACGGCGAGCGAAAGGAGCGGCGTCACGGTGTCGCCCACGCCGCGCATCATCGCCGTCGCGAGCAGGAACGCGAACAACCCGGGGAGGGTGAGCAGCATCACGCGCGCGTACGCCGCCGCGTCGAGGAGGATGTCGGCGGGCGTGCCGAGCAGCGCGAGCAGGGTCTGGGTGAAGGCGCCGCCGAAGAGCGACACCGCGAGGCCCCCGACGAGCGCCACCGACAGCGCCGTGCCGGCGATCGCCTTGACGTTCCCGAGATCCCTGGCGCCGTAAGCCTGCCCGATCAGCACCGAGGCGCCGGTGCCGAGCCCCAGGATGAACGAGATGAAGAAGAACAGGACCGGGAAGAAGGCGGACACCGCCGCGAGCGCCCGGACCCCGATCATCTGCCCGAGATAGACGTTGTTGATGGTGCCGGAGAGGGACTGGAGGATGTTGCTCAGCATCAGCGGCCCGAGGAAGACGAGGAACGCCTTCCACGGCGTCGGGCGCGGGGTCATGGCGCACCTTCCGGCGGGCCTTCGCCCTGGAACGCGGCGGCGGCCAGCTGCCTCGCGTAATCGCGGACGTCGGCGGGCCAGCACCTCATGGACGCGTCGAAGTCGGCCTGCTTCCCCGCGAACAGGGCCCGGGCCGCCTCCTCGAAGCCGGCCTGGTTGCCGGCCACGACGGACATGAACCGGTACGCCGCCTCCTGCGCGCGCCGCACGCGGTCCCTGCCGGCGCTGACGCGCCGCGCGTCGTCCACGAGCCGGCGGAGCGCGGCGGACGCGCCGCCGGGCTGGGCGTTCAGCCAGTCCCAGTGCCGCGGCAGCAGCGTGACCTCGCGCGCCACGACACCCAGCCTCGGCCGGCCCGGGCCGCGCGGCGCGTCGGCGGGCGCAGGGCCGGGGTCGTCCTGGAGCCGTTCCTTGCCCGCGTTCTTTGCGAGTCGCTTCAGCACGTCGTCGGCCGTGCCGCGAAAGCTCACGTCGACCTGCTCGCCTGTCCTGTCGTCGAAGATCAGGACGGGGGCGTGACCGCCCTCGTCGAGCAGCGCCCTCGCCGTCCGCAACACGCACGAAAGCTCGCCCGCCGCGACCCGGCGGGCGCCCGCAAAGGCGGTGAAATGGGGTTGATGAATCCCAGCCATGCCGCACGCCCTCCTCCGGCGCGATGGCCGAGGTATTTACCCGGGTAATATCCAGCCGTCAATATTACCCGGACAAAATCTGTGGGCGCGTGGTCTATTCAGAGGCTGGCGGGAGCCGTGGCTCGCCGCCTTCGAGGCGGGTCGTCGCGCGGGGATGGGGATCGAGGCGCGCTGGGCGGGCCGTTCAGTTCCTGGTGACGTGCGCCGGGACCACCGCGGCGTCGGCGGGCCTGGGCAACTCGGCCACGTCGAGATCCGCTTCCGCGACGCCGCCGCCGCGCACGTGGGCCGCCATGGCGCGACCGGCCGAGGTGACCATGACCATGTAGGCGCCGTCCGGCAGAGCCGTGGCCCGGTAGGTCCCGTCGCTGTCCGTCGTCGGAGAACGGATGTCGAGCCCGCCCTCGCCCTGGTTGCAGGCCACCTGGACCTGGATCCCCTGCAGCGGCTTCCCGCCGGACGTGATGCGCCCGCGGATCTCGCCCGACCCCTTCGGGAAGAGCGCGAGGTTCCGCTCGACGGCTTGCCCTTCCTTCACGCCCACGTGCACCACGGTGTGCTGCGCCGTGTCGAGCAGCTCCAGGCGCGCCACGACCGGCGGGAGCTGCTCGAAGCGATAATGCCCCTGGGCGTCGGTGACGGTGTTCACGAAGCCGATGCTCCGGTGAGAGGCCACGAGCCTCGCGCCGGCGAGCGGCTTGCCGTCGCTCCCGCGGACCACGCCGACGATGCTGCCGCCCGTGGACATCGCGAGCTCGATCGGCGCCAGCTCGTCGCACACGGAGACGTGGACGCCCGTTGTCGTCGCGGCGTAGCCGGCGGCGTAGCCGCGCACCAGGATCTCGCCGGGAGGGACGTGCTCCAGCCGGAAGCGGCCATCGAGGTCGCTCTGCGCCTGGCTCGCGGCGTCCATCGACCCCTGGCTCGCGGCGCCCGCGGCGTCGCGCGTCTCCGCGTCGAGGAACGCCCCCGCGAGCGGCGCGCCTTTCTCGTCGCGAACCGTCCCCGTCAGCGTGCACCCGCCCGAGAGCGTCAGATCGACGTCGTGCGTCTCGCCGGCCTTGGCGTGGACGAGCGAGGAGAACGCGGGCGCGTGGCCTTGCGCCGTGACCCTGAGGATCACCGGCCAGCCAGGCATCTGGTCGAGGCGGAAGGCGCCGTCCGGCCCCTCGAAGCGCTTCGACAGGAGGGGCGCAGGCGCCGCCGTGCTGTCGGGGGCCATCGTGATGACGTCGACCGTGAACCGCGCGATCGGCTCCTTGCGCTCGTTGTAGACATGCCCCTCGACGATCCCGCTCCTCGGGAGCATGAGGGAGACTTCGTCGCCGCTATGCGCGATGGCGAGCGACGGGCCGTATCCCTCCTTGTTGCCGATGACGTTGTACGTGCCGTTCGGGACGCGGAGCTCGAAGCGCCCGTGTTCGTCGCTCTGGACCGAGGCCGCCGTGGTCGGGAAGTTGCCGGCGACCTCGTACGTGGTCGCGGCGACGGCGGCCCCGGCGAGCGGGGCGCCGGTCAGGTCGTACACCGTCCCGGAGAGCGACGAGAGCTCGGGGACCTGCTCGGCAGGGCGCGCGGCGGGGAGCCTCCACTGCGCGCGGTTGACGTAGGCCGAGCGCTTCGCCGCGGCCGCCGGCTCGCGTCGCGCGGCGTGGGGCGCTTCGTGCTTCGGCCGGAAGAACAGGACGGCGACGACGGCGAGCGCCGCGAGCATGCACCAGAGCGGCCATCGTCGGGGAGCGTCGTGAGGCAAAGCAGGGGGTTGCATGAGAATGTCTCCATCGGGTCATGTGTGGGGAGCTGCGGCGCTCGCAGCGATGTCACAACGGCGAGGAGCGGGGCGCTCCACAGCGGCTCCCGCTCGCCCCCGGGCGCGAGGCAACCGCGGACACGGGCAGCGATCACCGGCGCATCGAGGAGGCCTCCGGGACCCGGCTCCGCCCGGCCCCGGAAGCCCCCTCATCCGACGCCGGCGCGGCGCGCGCGGCGTCAAGCAAACGTGATGGACTGGGCGCCGAGTCAAGCAAACGTGTTTACTGGGCGCCGAGTCAAGCAAACGTGATGGACTGGGCGCCGAAGAACGGGAAGACTGGAATCTGAATGATGCCGTTCACGGACGGCGTCCCCTGCGACTCGCCGAGGACCATGATGGCGTTGGAGAAGGCGGTGGCGGGGAACGGCGGGAATGGGCCCCGGAAGCCGCTACAGATGGGGGTGAAGCCATCGCCGGCGTACATGACGCTGGTGATGTCCGTCGTCATGTTGACCATGCAATTCGGGAAGGTCATGGTCACGGCCTCCAGAACCACGCAGACGCGGGTGGCCGTCGAGGGAGGGGGGGCCGTCCAGATCAGGTTGTACACGCATGTCCCGTTCGGGGCCAGCACGGGATCGGAGCCGTCAATGCCCGAGAAGAGGAACTGCCCTGTGCCGGACGGCACCCCTTCGATGAGGATCTGGCGCCCCGCCGTAGGCGCTATCGCCATGGCGCTGCCCGACATCGAGAGCACGGCGAGCGACGCCAGGATGGTGAGCTTCTTCATGAGATGAACTCCTTGTGCTTCATTCCTTGTGGGACGTGCGCGCCCGAGAGGAGCGCGCGGCGACGACCCTGCCGAGAGCGGCAGACGCGCTCGCTCCGCGCAGGCCTGCGCTATCTGAAGGACGGACGCGCGCCGCCGATCCCCAGCGAGGAGCTCACGCGAACGCGATCAGGCCTCGCCCTCTCGCCCTCTCGCCGTCGACGCTGCGGCGCGCTGCGCCCTCCGGAGGGAGCTCGGCGCAGCCGGGCTCTCTCCGCGATACGCCCCGATTCAACGCGGATCTCCTGTCGGGTTGAACAGGATCTCCTCGAATCGGAGTCGTGTGACGGTACCTCGTAATTTCTCAACGAGCAAGTCCCGGAGAAGCAAAGAATCCTTCGAACAACCGAGAAACGCGCGGACGGCCCACCACGGCCCGGGCGTTCATGGCTTCTGCCTCGAAACAGCACATTCCTAGAACTTCCACAAAGGCACCCTGGGTCGTCCGACCGAGATTGCGCCCGTGCGTCACGAGCACGCCCATCATGTTCCTCGTGGCGCCCGCGCGGCGCCGGGCGGACCCAGGCTCGTCCGGCGTGACCTGTCCTGGGTCGGCTCGTGTCCAGCCTCCGTAGGCTATGTCACGGCCGCAGGGCGCACCGGCGCCCGATCACGGGGCGCGATCTGTCCCGTACGGGCCAGGCTCGCGCGGGGAGGGCTCGTCGCCGATGCGTGGCCACGGCGTGATCCGGGCGTCGTTCCGGGTGCCTCCATGGATGAGCGGCCCGCCGAGCAACTTGTACACGTCGCTCGGGGACACGTACGGTACGGACAGCGATCCCGCGCTGCGCCCGGAGAGGCAAACGTCTTTGCGGCGCTGGCAGCTCGTCACGGTGGGAGAGTCACGATGGTCTTCGTCCTGTTGGTGTTCGTGTGTGTGCTCGCGTTCGCGAACGGGGCGAACGACAATTGCAAGGGGGTCGCCACGCTCGTGGGCTTCGGCGCGGCGAGGCCGAGGCAGGCGCTGATCTGGGCCGCCGTGACCACGGCGTGCGGCGCCGTGGTGTCCTACTGGATCTCCGGGGCGCTCGTGGACAAGTTCAGCCGCAGCCTGTTCGAGGCGGGCATTGCGCTCGACCACGGGTTCTTCGTCGCGGTCCTCTTCGGGGCGCTCGGCTGGGTCCTCATCGCCACGAAGTCCGGATTGCCGGTCTCGACGACACACGCGATCACGGGCGCGCTCCTCGGCGCGGGGCTGGTCGCGTTCTCGGGCGCGGGGATCCGGTGGGGTTTCCTCGTCGACAAGTTCGCCAAGCCCCTGGCGCTCAGCCCGGTCCTCTCGCTGGCGGTCGTCTTCCTGCTCGCCTGGCCGGTCACCCGCCTCGTCCGGCGCTACTCCAGCGCCTGCGTCTGCGTGGTCCCTGCGCAGCAGCCCGCGCAGCTCGGGGGCGCGGCGGGCGCGCTGACCATGAGCGCGGCCGCGCCGGCCGGGGCGACGATCGTCACCGGGTACGGCGGCGCGTGCGAGGCGCAGCCCGCCATCGCCGCGGCGACCGGCTCCATGGTCGCCAGCGCGATCCACTGGTTCAGCAGCGGCATGGTGGGCTTCGCCCGCGGCTGGAACGACGCCCCGAAGATCGCCGCGCTGGGCACGGTGGCGGCGGCGGCGGTCGCGCCGGAGAGCGGGCGGCCGCTCGTCTTTCTGCTCGTCACGGCGGCGATGGCCGCGGGCGGGCTCGTGGCGGGCGCGTCGGTCCTGGAGACGCTCGCCCGGAAGGTCACCCCGCTCCCTCTGGCCGAGTCGCTCGCGGCGAGCGCGGTCACGTCGACGCTCGTCAGCCTCGCGTCGTGGCACGGTCTTCCCGTGTCGACGACCCACGTGTCCACCGGGGCCATCATCGGGGCGGGTCTGAAGAACAACGCGCGCGAGGTGCGGTGGGGGAAGGTCGGGGAGATCGTGCTGTCTTGGCTGATCACGCTCCCTGTATCCGGAGTCCTCGCGAGCGGGGCGAAGCTCCTGCTCGGTTGGCTCTGAGCCTGCGCGGGGGGAGCGCGCCGCGCCCGGGTTAGCCTGGCTGCCCGGCCCCCGGCGAGTCCCCAAGGTGGTCGGGCGATCGGGGGCGAAGCTGGGGAGGAGGTATCTAGACCGGTCTTCCTCCGCCCCTGCTACATGCGTCCCAGAGCGGCGGTCACCCGCACAGGAGACGGGCCCAGATCGGCGTTTTCGGCGCGGAGGCGCACTCCTGTGCGCTGAGCACCGAAAACGTCGAGATGGGCCCGTATCCGAAGCGGGTGCCCGCCGCTCAGCGCGTGAGCCAGCGACGGTCGCGGCGCAGCGTGCGGGGGGCGCGCCCGCGATCGAGCTGAATCGACGGGACGCCCGCCCAGGCCGCGAGCGAGGCGAAGGCGACGTCGCGATCGGGCGGCGGGAGATCGGCGAGGAGGGAGCCGTGGTTGCCATTCGGCACCACGAAGCGGTGCGCGTCGCGGGCGGCCCCGATGTCGAAGGCGGCCGCCGTGTACGGGTCGTTCTCGCCGTAAAGGAACATCATCCGTTCGCCCTCGGCCGCGAGCCAGCCGGAGATGTCCGGCATCGCCTCGGGATCGAACACCGGCGTCTTGCCAGGCCCGGGGACGATGAACGACGCGGCCGTGTCGGCGTCAGGGTACACGAGGAGATCGGCGATGTGATCCCTCGCGATGGCCGGATAACCGAGCTGCACCGCGGCTTGCCAGTAGTACGGCTCGAACTCGGGGATGGAGGGATCGGCGTAGAACGCGGGTTGGCTCACCTCGTCGAGGAAGGCCCAGACCTCGTTGTCATCCGACGCCGGGGTCGGGACAACATCGCAGAGGCTCGCGTCCTTGTACTGCCAGAAGGCGAAGACGGCGTCGACCACCGCGGTCTCCAGGGCCCGCTCGACGCCGAGCGCATCGTAGGAGAAGCCCTCGTCCGCGGCCTCGGCCTCCATGCGCGCAAGCATCGCCGGGCGCCGCAGCAGCACCTCGCGCTGGAACTCCCGGAGGGCGGCCTGGCAGGCCGGGTCGCCGCGCTCGGCCAGGAACTCGAGGTAACGCGCGTCGGGGTTGCCCATGCTGTGCGGCGCCACGTAAGCCACGGTGCCGTCCACGTCGGCGGGATAGAAGCGGCGATGGTACACCGAGGCCATCCCGCTCTTGCTCGCGCCGGTGGAGATCCATTTGCCCTCGTAGAAGGGCCGCAGCGACGCGACGACGCGGTGAAGATCCGCGGCGGCCTGCTCGATGGTGAGCTTCGACCAGTCCGCAGGCTCCGGGCGCGAAGGGGTGAAGAAGCGGTGCTCGACGCGGATCTGGTTGCCGTCGAGAAGCGCGGCGGGCTCGTCGAGCCACTGGTACTCCGGCCAGATCATGTATCCCTCGGTCACGAGCACCGTGGGCGCGGCGGCGTCCCGGTGGTGGAGCACCAGGCGCTGACGGAACCGCGCCCCGTCCGGATCGCCGTGATCCGCAGGCTGGTCGATCTCCAGGACGAAGTAGCGATAGCCCGGAATCTCCGAGTCCTGCTCCTCGACCGTGACGCCCTCGACGGTCTGGAGCTGCTCGAGGATGTCGTCCGCGCTCTGGGGGTCCGCGCCGCCCGCGCCGCCGCCGCCTTCGGCTCCCGCGCCGCCGCCGCCCGTGGCCTGGGGGTCTGCGCCGCCCGCGCCGCCGCCGCCCGCGGCTCCAGCGCCGCCGCCGCCCGCGGCTCCAGCGCCGCCGCCGCCCGCGGCTCCAGCGCCGCCGCCGCCCGCGGCTCCAGCGCCGCCGCCGCCTGAGGCCAGAGGATCAGCGTCGGTATCATCGCCGCAGGCAATAAGCGACAACAAGGCGGCCGAGGTGAAGGCCAGCACGATTCGGTGACGGGTGCGCATAACGGCGGACCCTACATCAAATGGGCGCTCGGGGTACCCGTCAGGAAGCTGCCTTCACGATTTGGTCTCGCAGCCACCGTTGTGCGGGATCGTTCTGCGTGCGCCGGTGCCAGATCAGCGCGAACGAGAAGCTGGCGAGCTCGAGGGGCGGCGGCAGCACCGAGAGCCCGAGCGGCGCCGCCGTGGCGTCGACGATGCGCGCGCCGAGGGTGGCCACGAGGTCGGTGGACGCGATGACGTGTGGGGCCACCAGGAAGTGCGGGACCGCCGCCGCGACGCGCCGGCTGCGCCCGAGCGCCGCGAGCGCGTCGTCGACGAAGCTGCCCGGCGTGCCCCGCGGCGTCACCAGGAGGTGCGAGAGCGCGCAGTAGCGGTCCAGGGTGAGGCGGCCGCGCGCCGCCGGGTGGCCGCGCCGCAGGACGCAGCGGAAGCGCTCCTCGAAGAGCGCGCGGATGTGGAGGCCGTCGGGCCAGCTGCCGCGAGGGGGGCCGATCGCGACGTCGGCGGCGCCCGACGCGAGCTGCGCCACCACCCCCTCCCGCGTCAGCGAGAGCGGCACCATCCAGACGTCGATGCCAGGCGCCTCGCGGGCCAGGATCGACAGGAGCGGCGGCAGCAGCACCAGCTCGGCGTAGTCGCCGGCCGCGATCCGGAAGCGGCGCCGCGCGGTGGCAGGATCGAAGCGCGCCTCGCCGCGCAGCGCGGTGGCCAGGCCTTGCAGCGCGGCGCGCAGGCCCGGCGCCAGCGCCTCGGCGCGCGGCGTGAGCAGCATCGCGCCGCGCGTCCCGCGGACCAGCAGCGGATCGCCGAGCGCGCGCCGCAGCCGGCCCAGCGCGTGGCTGCACGCCGGCTGGGTCATGCCGACACGCGCCGCCGCGCGCGTGACGTGGCGCTCCGCGAGCAGGGCGTCGAGCACCACCAGCAGGTTGAGGTCCAGGGCGGCCAGCTCCTGCATGTCATGTCCATCCTGCATGATGCAGATGAATACCATGTATTGGACGCATGATGAGGTGGCGCGCATGGTGGGCTCATCAGCGCAGCGGCGCTGAAGGAGAAAGCCATGACCGAAGATCGAGCGACTCCACCCGAGACGAGGACCACGCGACGGACCGGCGTGAACGCCCTCCGCGTGCTGCGGTCCGGGCTCACCGCGTCCGCCATCGTCGTTTTGCTGGCCACGGCGGCCGTCCTCGCGGCGCCGCACGCGCGCGGCATCGCCTTCTTTCCCGCGCTCCGGTACGCGGTCGTCGCCCCCGCGTGTGGGCTCGTCGCGGTCGCCGCCGCGTTCCTCTACCGCGCCCTCGCCGAGCGCTTCGCGCGGCCGCGCCCGATGCTGGCGGCCGTGCTCGCCGGGCTCGCGGCGGGCGTCCTCCTGGCGATGGCCGCGGCGGGCCCTCGCGGCCTCGCCGCCGCCGCGCTCCCGGCCGTGCTCGGCGTCGCTGCCGCGCTGGCCTTGCTCGTCCCTCGCCTCCTCGAGCGCCCGCGGCCGCGACGCGCGGGACGCCCGCGGCCTTTCCGCGCGGGCACGGCCGCGATCGTGCTCCTGGGCGCGCTCGAGCTCGTCGGCCTCTTCGGCGCGCTCTCCAGCGAACGCGCCGCGCCGCGGGGCGCCCAGGGCCTCGCCTTCGAGATCCCGCGCGCCATGTTCGACGCCGATCACAGGTTCGTCGAGCTCCCGGGCGGCGCGCGCATCCATTACGTGGACGAGGGCGAGGGCGAGACCCTCCTCTTCCTGCACGGCAACCCGGCGTGGTCGTTCCAGTGGCGCGATCTCGTCCGCGGGCTCCGGGGCTCGCACCGGTGCGTCGCGCTCGACTACCCGGGCTTCGGCCTGTCCGACGCGCCGGCCGGGTTCGGCTTCACCCCGCGCGAGCAGAGCCTCGTCGTCGAGGAGTTCGTCGACCGGCTCGGCCTCCGCGACGTGACCCTGGTCATGCAGGACTGGGGCGGCCCCATCGGCCTCGGGCTCGCCGGCCGCCGTCCCGAGCTCGTGCGCCGCGTCGTCCTCGGGAGCACGTGGGCGTGGCCGACGAGCACGAGCACGCCCCGCGGCAAGTTCTCGATCCTCGTGGGCGGCCCCCTCGGCGAGTTCGCGCAGGTGAACTTCAACGCGTTCGCCTCGCTGGGGATCAAGAACGGAATCGTCCGGGAGCTGCCCGCCGAGGTCGCCGACGTCTATCTTCATCCCTTCCGCCCGCTCGACCGCCGCGGCATCGCGGCCTTCTATCCGGGGCAGATCACCGCCGCGACCGCGTACTTCGCCGAGGTCGAGGCGGGCCTGCCTCGGCTCGCGGACAAGGAGGCGCTCCTCTTCTGGGCGCTCAAGGACGTCGGCTTTCCCCGCGACGATCTCGCGCGCTTCGAGGAGGCGTTCCCGCACCACCGGACGATCGAGCTCCCCGACGCGGATCACTTCTTCTTCGAGGACGCGGCGGACGTGATGATCCCGGAGATCCGCGCGTTCGTGTCCTCGGCCAGCGCCCGGGCGACGACCGCGCGCGGCGACGTCCGGTGACGCCCGCGGCGCCCCTTTGCGAGCGCGGCGCGGCCGCCGCGCTCGGAAGCGAGGTTTCCTCCGCGTACATCCCGAGGTATCCTCCGGTGTGCAGGGAATGGCCAAGACCCCGAAGGATCCTCGTGACGACGCGCCCCGGCGCGAGCTCCGCGCCGACGCGCAGCGGAACCGCGACAAGCTGCTCGCGGCGGCGGACGCCGTGTTCTCCGAGCGGGGCGCGGCCGCGTCGCTGGAGGACGTCGCGCGGCGCGCGAAGGTCGGCATCGGCACGTTATACCGCCACTTCCCGACGCGCGAGGCGCTCCTCGCCGCCGCGTGTGACGACGGCCTGCTCGCGCTCACGAACAAGAGCAGCTCGCTCGCGGCCTCCGCGGCGCCGGCCGAGGCGCTCGGCGCCTTCATCGAGGAGCTCGTGCGCCACGTGAGCCGGTACGAGGGCCTCGCCGCGTCGTTCGGCGTCGTCCTCCAGAGCTGTTCGCCGGGCTGTCAGGCGGCGACGGAGGAGGGGCGGCGGCTCGTCGCGCGCGCGCAGCTCACCGGCGAGGTCCGCCGCGACGTCGAGTTCGACGACGTCGTGTGCATGGTGACCGCGATCTCCCTCGCCGCGACGCAGAGCGCCGACGCGACCCGCCGCATCCCTCGCCTCGTGTCGATGTTCATCGATGGACTCCGCGCGCGCGACCGCGACGCGGCCTCGCGACCCGAGACCCGACCCGCGCTGGGCTAGTTCCGCGCCTCTCAGGGTCGGCCAGGGAGTCCGAGAGATTTCAACGCAAAGGCGCAAAGGCGCAAAGGCGCAAAGGCGCAAAGGCGCAAACCAGAATTTTCTTTGTATTTTTGCGCCTTTGCGTTGAAATCTCTCTTCTTTCACCGTGATCCCTGCCAAGCCTTCTGACAGGCCGAACTGGTATCCCTATTCCCCATGCGCATCGACAAGATCAATCCGCCCGACGTCCACCAGACTCCCGGCTATCACCACGTCACGATCGTCGAGGCCGGCAGGCTGGCCTTCCTCGCCGGCCAGTGCCCCCTCGACCCCGACGGCAACCTGGTCGGCCCGGGGGACCACCTCGCGCAGGCCGACCAGGTGGCGGCGAACGCCCTGGCCGTCCTGAGCGCGGCCGGGGCGCAGCCCGCCGACGTGGTGCGCTCGGTGATCTACGTGGTCAGCGACGACAACCAGGTGCTGGGCGCGGTGTGGCAGCGACTGAACGACTCGGCGCTGGGCCCGGCCTTCGCCACCGCCAGCACCCTGCTCGGGGTCGCCTCGCTCGGCTTCACCGGTCAGCTGGTCGAGCTGGACCTGACCGCCGCCCTCCCCGGCTGATCCAGCAGCGCCCGGACCAGCCGGTTGAAGACCCAGATCGAGACGGCGACCCCGCCGGTCGTGGGATTGCTCGGCCTGTTCAATATCTCGTACCGGTGCGCGATGGCCGCAGAAGCCGCGGGCAAACCGGATCTCCCCGTCGTCGCCTTCGACTTCGATCCGAAGACCGTCGACTACATGCGCCAGGCGCGATCTGAATGGTCGAGCTCGAGCTGCGCGTAGAATGCGGGTCATGGTCCTCACCCCGAAGCAGCGCGCGAAGCGCCCGTACCACCACGGCGATCTGCGCCGCGCGCTCCTCGACGCCACGCTCGGCTTGATTGCGGAGGGGGACGTGGCCGGCGTCTCGCTGCGCGAGGCGGCGCGCCGGGCCGGCGTCACCTACGGCGCGCCATACCACCACTTCCAGGACAAGGCCGAGCTGCTCGCGGCCGTGGCCGAGGAGGGGTTTCGCAAGCTGCTCGACGTCGTGACCGCGGCGGCGGCGGGCGATCTGTCGCCCGAGGCGCGCGTCGCCGCGTGGGGCGCGGCGCACATGCGGTTCGCCACCGCGCAGGCGGCGCATTACCGCGTCATGTTTCTCACCGAGATCGGCGATCGGGAGCGCTTTCGCTCGCTGCACGACGTCGCGGGGGAGCTGCTCGCGGCGCTCGCGGCGCTCATCGGGGCGGCGCGGCCCGAGGCGTTGTCGCAGCGCCGGCTGGAGCTGGCGGTCATGGCGTGGTCCGCGTGGCACGGCCTGGCCTCGCTGCACAACGAGCACGTGATCGAGAACAGGCCCGAGCTGCCCGGGCTGGATCGCCTGGTGGCCGTGCTCTCCCGCGACGTCGCCAGGGCGATATGCCAGAGAGACACAGGAGCTGCGTAGGACGATGACGCTCTACATCCCGGAACGACACGTCGCGCCGCCGCCCGAGGCCTGGGACCCCGGGCGGGCGCGAGCCTGGCTGCGGCGGTGGGCCGCGGAGGCGCTGGCGGTCCGGGCCAGGCAGGACTGGCCGGTGCACCCGCGCGACGTCGACGACCTCGAGGAGCCGGCGCCGGCCGACGGGTTCAAGGGCCTGTACTTCGGCGCGAGCGGCGTCTGGCTCGCCCTCGCCCGCGCCGCTCCGGCTACACGGGCGATAGGCCCTGTTTCTCCTGCGTGCGCTCCAGCAGCGAGCGCAGGATCTCCTCGGCGTGTGTCCACAAGAGCGCCCCTCCCGCCTCCGGGAGGAGCCGCCGCCGCGCCGCAGGCAGGCGCGCGGCCAAGGAAGCACCGAAGTCCGGCGAGTGGACCGTGCTCGTGTCCCGCGCGCCGTACCACAGGTCGACCGGCGCGCGCAGGTTCGCCGGGTCGAACGGCCAGGGGCTCATCGTCAGCACCGTGTCGCGCGCGTAGCCGGCCGGGCCCTGGGAGAACGCCTCATCCATGGCGCGCCGGTAGACGCGCTCGAACACCGGGTCGGTGTACACGGCGCGGTCCACGTCCGCGAGCGTGGGAATCACGAAGTTCCACATGGCCTCGGCGCTGAACCCGGCGAAGAACTCCTCCGCGCGCCCCGGGTCGGACGCCGCCATCTCCACGAGCCGCCGCACGTCCGGCGCCAGCAGCGCCGCGAGCGCCGGGCTCGCCAGCTCGTCGGTCCCCGCGACCACGGCCACGCCGCGCACCACGCCGGCCGCCGCACACGCCAGGGCGAACGGCGCGCCCGCCGAGAACCCGACCGCCGCCGCGCCGGACAGCCGCCGCGCCTCGACGAGCTGCCCGATGTCCCGCGCAAAGGCGTCGAGGGTGCGCCCAGGGGCCGGGTCCGACGCCCCGAGCCCCGGGCGATCCACGGAGATCAGCCTCACGCCGAGCCGGCCGACCACGTCGCCCCCGAACCCCATCGACCGGCTCGTCGCGCCCCCGGGGCACAGCAGCACGGGGACGCCATCCTCCGGCCCCCACTCCGCCCAACCCAACCGCCGACCGTCCGGAAGCACCACCTGCCCGAGCCGGGCCGGCTCCACCACACCGCGGATCATGGCGCCACGGTACCTGACCGGCGCCGCGGAAGCCACGCCGCGCGCCGCCCCAGCCGCGCTGCTCGCGCAACGTCGGAGGCTCAACGTCGGAGGAACGACGTCGCCGGAAAGTCGACATCCACGTTGAGCGCCGCGCCCCTCACGATGTCGATCTCCTCCAGCGGCAGCGTCGTCGTCACCGGGCGATCGCTCCCCCGCTCCACCAGCGTCACATACGCCTTGTACTCGTCCGGCGGCAAATCCACCGTCAGGCTGAAGTCCTCGCAGCGCGCGAACTCTCTCGCCACCTCGCGGTCGCCCCGGTAGACGATGATCTCGACCTCGGTGTCGCCGGCGCCCTCACGAACACAGGCCCGCGCGTCGCTCCGGCGGCCCACGGTCCAGTCCACCGTGAGGCTCCCGAGCCGGTCCGGCGCGGGGCGGGGGCGATCGTCTCTCACGTCGAGGATACAGCCCGCGGCGAGCAGGCTCGACAGCGCCATGCTGCAGATCGGAAACACCCTGTTCTCCTGATTCATCCTGGACCCCCCCTTTCGCGTCTGCCTCGCCGCCCCCGTCATCGCGGCGTGTAGTAACGGTTCCCCCGCTCGCGCGGATAACTGAGCTCGCGCTCCGGCACGTAACGCGGCGAGGACCGGTACGTCTGCCGGTAGCGCCGGAGCTGGTCCGGCTCCTCCTGGAAGACGACCCAGCCGCGGTTCGTCGGGTAGTACCAGGCGCCGTCGACCAGGTACGCGTACGCCCCGCGGAAGTACACGCGCGGATAGGCCGTGATCTGCACCGGGACGACCTCGGCGCGGACCGCCGGGTGGCCGGAGACGACGAACCCCTCGGCCCCCGCGGTGCCGAAACATCCCATCAGCAGCCAGGCGCTCGCCCCGAGCGCCGCCGCCCTCAGCGCGGACCTCATCGCGGCTCCGGCGTGGACCCGTGTTCGCCCCCGCGCGAGCGCGCGTGAAGGCACGTTGTTGCTCTGTTTCACGTCATTGCTCCTCGGGGCCCGGCTCAGCAACGCGAGTGCCAGCGCACGCCGCGTCGATTCGAGCGCTCCGGTGACGGGCGCGCCCGGCGACCCGCCTCAGCGGCTCCCCTCTCGCCGCCCCCTCGCCTCTCACCCGAGCGGCCCGCGCGCCACGCCGAGCGCCCCGGCCAGCGCGAGCGCGCGCTGGATCTCCGCGGGCGTCACCAGGCCGATCACGTGCTCTCCCTCGTCGAGCACGGCGACCGCGCTCGCCTCCCCGCTCGCCAGCGCCTCGATCGATCGGGTCGCGTCGTCGCCCACCCGCGCGCGGAGCACGTCCACCGGCATCACCGCGCCGATCGTCGCGGGCGTCGCGCCGCGCTCCAGCCGGCGCGCGAGATCCCAGAACGTGACGACGCCGATCTCCCGGCGATCCTGGCCGTCCCTGGGGTCGTCGAGCACCCGCGCGCCGACGAGGTTCTGGCGCAGCAGCCGCTCGGCCACCGCGCGAGGGTCCTCGTCCGCGTACGCCTCGCCGAGCCGGTCGGTCATGAACCGCGCGACCGGGAGGCCGCGGAGGAGATCGCGCGCGCTCGTGCGCGCCTGCTCGGCGGAGGCGCCCATGTAAACGAACGCCGCGATCAGGACCAGGATCAGGTTCCACGAGAGCAGGCCCAGGATCCCGAACACCACCGCCATCGCCCGGCCGGTCGTGGTCGCGACGCGCGTCGCGCGCGCCGGGCCCAGGCGGCGGAGCAGCAGCCCGCGCAGCACCCGGCCGCCATCCATCGGGAACGCCGGGAGCAAGTTGAACGCGCCGAGGATCCCGTTCGTGATCGCGAACGCCAGGAGCGCCACGCGCACCTCCGCCGGCGCCGGGAGCACGCGATAGGCAACGTAGCTGACGGCCCCGATACCGAAGCTCATCAGCGGCCCGGCGAACGCCATCCACGCCTCGTGCTCGGGGCGCTCGCGCTCGATGAGCGAGACCCCCCCGAGCATCATCAGCGTGATCGAGCGCACCCGCATCCCGTTCCGGAGCGCCACCGCGCAGTGGGCGAGCTCGTGCGCCAGGATGGCGACGAACAGGCCGACCGCGAGCACCGCGCCCCAGGCGAGCGGCGGCAGGCGCATCGCCTCGCGTGTTATCCCGAGCGACCGCGCGACCAGCGAGAACTGCGACGCCGCCGCATACGCGACGTACGGCAGGAAAATCAGCAAGGTGATGTGCAACCGGACCGGAATCCCCCGGATCCGCAGTACGGTCAGGCCCTGATCGAACATGTGCCTCCTTGCACGTGTACAGATGGAGGCCGAGTTGCATCTCCGCAAGCCGCAGCGCGCCGCCGTCACACCATGGAAATCAGAGGCAATCGCGCGGGCCGTGCGGCAATGCAGCGCCACGCCCGGCATCCGTCCCAGGCGGGAGCCGTCCCGCACGAACGGTCGACTTCGGCGGTGTGCATCACGGTCGTACCCCCGCCGCGCTCGGATTGGCGTACGGTGTGATCACCACCACCGAGGTCGTCATGCGACAGCGCGTCCCCGATGCATTGTTGGCAGCGAGCGCGGAGGAGCTCACGAATGTCGCGCTCACGGAGCTCGACGCCTCGCACGCGTCCCCTCGGGGCGGCGTGCCCCGGGACCTCACGGGGCATGTATTCGTCACCGGGCCGGTCGGCTCGGTGGTCAGCGCGTCGCCGCGGGGCGACGGCGCGCCGGTCCTCAACGGCAATGGCATGATTTACCGGCTCGATTTCGCCGACGGCGGGCCGGTCCGGATCACCTCGAGGCTCGCGCGCACGCCGTGTTATCACGCGGACGCGGCCTCGCGCCCGGGCACGCGCTTCGAGGAGCTCGGCTTCCGCGACGCCGGGCTGCTCCGCTTCTCGCGCCACCTCGGATTGCGCAACCACCTGAGCGCGGCGCTCGTGCCGATGCACGCGCGCCGCGCGCCCGCGCGGCTCCTCGTCACGTCCGACGCGGGCCGGCCGTACGAGATCGACCCGGCGACGCTCGAGCTCGTCACGCCGGTCGGGCGCAACACGGCGTGGTATCCCGCGGCGCCCGTCGATCACCCGTTCCCCATGACGCTGACGACCTCGCACCCGTGCTTCGACGCGGAGCGGGGCGAGCTCCTCTGCGTCAATTACGGCCGCTCGCTCGTGAACCTCTTCGTCGCGTCGCTGCCGCTGAGCGACGAGCGCGGCGCGGTCCCGCGCTCCGTGGACCGGCTCGCGTCGGCGGCCGCGTCGATGCTCGAGCAGCAGCGGCTCCGGCCCGGCGCGGACCGGCTCGATCTGCTCGCGAAGCGCGCGATCGAGCTCCTGCCCGCGCGCTTCCGCCCCGGCGCGCCGCGCGATGCCGGCGGCGCGGTCGCGCGGCAGGCGGCGCGCTTCGGCGGGGTCCCGCTCACCGAGGCGGCGGGCGACTTCGTGCACCTCCTGCGCTGGGACGGCCACAACGAGCCGGAGCGGCACGAGCTCGTCCTGCCGGGCGGCGCGCCGGTGCGGATCGAGCAGAGCGTGCACCAGCTCGGGCTGACGCGGCGCTGGATCGTGCTCGCGGACACGGCGCTGCGGATCGGCCTCGAGAGCGTGGCGATCCAGCACTTCCCGGACAGCCCCGGGGTCGAGCGCCTCCTCCGGGCGCTGCTCACGCTGCCGCAGGAGCCGGCGACGACCTTCTACCTGGTGCGGCGCGACGCGCTGCGGCCCGGCGGCGGGCAGGTCGTCGTGAAGAAGATCGTCGTCCCGCTCGAGACGTTGCACTTCCTCGTCGATTACGAGGACGCGAGAGACCACATCACGGTGCACGCCGCGCACAACTGCGCGACCGAGTACGGCGACTGGATCCGCGCCTTCGACCGGCACGCGGACGGCCGGGCGCCGGCGGCGCAGCGGCTGCGGGGGCTGCTCCCGGTCGGGCCGGCGGACGTGAACCGCATCGGCCGGTACGTGCTCGACGCGGCGGCCGAGCGGGTGGTGGATCAGGCGGTGTTCGCCGACGCGGAGCGCGCGATGCGCGTCGGCCTCTACGCGCACCGGGAGGCGGGCGCGTCGTGGATGCCGCCGGATCGCGTCGAGAACGTCTACTGGCACGGCGGCGGGATCTGGGACGAGCTCTCCACCGAGTTCGTCGATCGGCTCTACGCGGATCACCCGCACCGCGCGCTCCCGCTGCCTTCGCTCCGGCGGGCGCGCGAGGAGGGCGGGCGCCCGGACAGCCTGTTCCGGTTCAACCACCGCGCGATGCGGATCGAGGATCGCTACGAGTTCCCGCGGCAGCGTGTGGGCTCCTGGCTCAGCTCGCTCCAGTTCGTCCCGCGGCGGGGCGGCAGCGGGGCGGACACGGACGGCTACGTGGTCGCGCTCGTGACCACGGCGCGCCGGGCCGAGGTCTGGATCTTCGACGCCGCGAACCTGGCGCGCGGCCCGCTCTGCAAGCTGGGGCACCCGGCGTTCCGGCCGGGGATCACCCAGCACACGGCGTGGCTCAACGCGGTCGCGCCGTGGCGGGGGAGCTACAAGGTGCCGGTGCGCGAGGACTACGCGGAGTTCGTGGCCGAGGCCCCCTCGGACCGGGTGAAGGCGCTGTTCGAGGAGGAGATTTACCCGCGGTTCGGCTGAGGAGCCCCAACCTGGGTCGGCTCAACCTGGGTCGGCTCAACCTGGGTCGGCTCAACCTGGGTCGGCTCAACCTGCGGTCGGCTCAACCTCGGTCGGCTCGACCTCGGCCGCCGCATTCCTGCTCAGCTCGCGATCGGGCTTGCGCCGTAGCGCAGCACGTGCGCGTTGGCGGAGCCGGCGCCCATGCCGAGCAGCAGGATGCGGTCGCCCTGCTGGAGCGCCCCCGTCTCGACGAGCTCGGTCAGGCAGAGCGGGAGCGACGCGGACGCGGTGTCGCCGTACCGCTCGACGTTGCTGTAGTGCTGGTCCGCGGACACGCCCAGCTCCTCGCAGAGGAGCTTCCGCAGCGGGAGCCACGGCTGGTGCGCGACCAGCCACCGGACCGCGTCCATGCCGATGCCGGCCTCCGCGAGCGCGCGCTGGCTCACGTCGATCGACAGCCGGTGCACGCCGCTGAACGGCCAGCGCCCGTCCTCCCCCTGCGCCACGTCGCACGCGGCCGCCGCGCCGCCCCGCGCCGCGCCCTCGCTCCCCGGCGCGCCGGGCGCCCCCGGCAGCCCGGCGCCGCGCGCCGACGCCTCCACCCCGAGCCCGCCGCCCGGCTCGAGCAGCACGCCGGCCGCGCCGTCGCCGAGCAGCGCCGCGAGGTCCTGCCCGGCCCACGCCGGCCGCGCCCGCAGCCGCGACGACCGCACCTCGCTCGACACGATGAGCACGCGCCGGGCGCCGCCGTCGAGGTGCCGGTTCGCGGTGTCGAGGGCCGCCGCGAAGCCGCCGTGCGCGGAGCACACGTCGAGCGCCACCTCGGGCGCGAGGCCGGCCATCGACGCGGCGAGCGCCGCCCCGCTCGCCTCCCCGCGCGCGCAGTCGTCGCCCGTCATGATCAGCGCGTCCACGAACGGATCGCGCAGCTGGCCCGCCTCGATGAGCTGCCGCAGCACCACCGCCGCCATCGACAGCGTGGTCTCCGTCGGATCGGCGAAGCGCCGCTCCCGGACGCCGGTCGTCCGCTGCAGCCAGTCCGCAGAGCACGACAGATGATACCGCGCGACGAGCTCACCGTTCGTGACGACGCGCTCCGGAAGATACTTTGCGACCGCCGTGATGCGACCCTGGGTCATGTTCCCGCTCGATCCCGGCGCCCGCGGACCGCGGCGCGCCGGCACTGCAACCGTGTGTGAAAGGCGACTCGATCCGGCGCGTCGCCGGTCGGCCAACGCCCATCGCGCTGGTCAGCCAGCGTCCCGGACGACACCAAAGGCCTACCGCCCCGGCTCATTCGGAGCCGTGCGACAACTTACAGTTACAGAAGTTCCCTCCCCATCTCCGACAACGAGGCGCACTGGAGCATCAAGGAAGGTCCAGCGCAAGGGGTACGACATCCATTTTAGATAGCTGGCATACCAATAGAGGCGGATAGCACGATCGTCGACGTGCCGAGAGCGCCAAGGGGTGTTCTTCACCTCCTGGCGCTCTCCACGCGCGGCGCGGCGGTCGACGGCGCCGCCGGGCGGCGCGGGCGCCCGGGATCCGCGGCCGAGGGCGCGCGCCGCGCTCGAAGCTCAATGGCAGTCGCGGGTCGTCAGGCCGCTGATCGCGGCGGGGGTGGCGCCGTGGCTGATCGCGCCCCAGCACCGCACCGACGCGTCCGCGAGCCGGGCGCAGCTGTAGTGCTTCCCGGCCGACAGGGCGACCGCGTTCGAAATGCCCGCGACGGGCGTCAGCCGGCCCATGTCGAGCCCCGCCCCCTCCGACTGGCCGCCGCTCGAGCACTGGACCTGCCCGCTCGACAGGAGCACGCAGACGTGGAACTGCCCGCCGACCACCGCGACCGCCCCCGACTCGACGAGCGTGACGCCCGGGTCGGACGACGCGCCGAGGCCGCCGAGCTGCTTGTTCCAGTCCTGGCCCCAGCACTGGACCTTGCCGCCCTCGAAGACCGCGCACATGTGATCTTGCCCGGGGCCGGCGTAGATCGCCCTGCCCGGGACCGTCCTCGGCGCGGTGGGCGTCGTGTGCGCCGTCGTGTCGCCGGTGCCGTGCATGCCGCCGTTGTTCTCGCCCCAGCAGGTCAGCTTGCCGGCGTCGGTCACGGCGCAACAGCCGTGGTAGTAGCAGGCCACCTGCACGGGCGCCTCGCCGCTGAAGGTCACGTCGGCGGGCACGCTCTCGCCCCAGCACTTGATGGCGCTGCCGACGATCGCGCAGGCGTGGTTCAGGCCGCCCGAGACCATCGTCGCCCCGGAGGCGACCACCGGCGTCCTCGAGATCTGGGCGTGCCGGCCGCAGTGCACCGCGCCCGTCTCGAGCAGCACACACGCCTCCTCGGTGAAGCCCTTCGCCGAGACCTGGGCGACGCCGGTCACGTCGGTGCCGTCGTCGTACTTGAGCGTCGTCGGCGTGGTCGATCCGAAACACACCGCCTTGCCGTCAGCCGTCGTCGCGCACGGGATGGTCGTGCCCGAGCCGTTGTTCAGCCCGGCGCACGCCGGCGACTCCCCGGCGCCGGGATCCGGATCCCCGCCGCCGGTCGTGCTGCTCGTCGTGTCGCCGCCGCCGGTCGTGCTGCTCGCCGCGTCGCCGCCGGTCCCGCTGCTCGTCGCGTCGCCGCCGCCGGTCGTGCTGCTCGCCGCGTCGCCGCCGCCGGTCGTGCTGCTCGTCGTGCTGCTCGTCGTGGTGCCGGCGTAGGTCCCGGTGCTGCCGCTGACGGAGCTGCCGCTCCCCCCGGACGCCGCCGAGCCTCCGGCGCCGCCCGCGCGGTCGTCCCCGCCCGCGGGCCCGCAAGCCACGAGCCCAGACGCCAAGAAGCCGAAGAATGCCAAGGAACGTGTCGATATCATGGGAAGACCTCGCTGGCCGATCTAGCGCAGTTCGGCCCGCGCAGGGTACCAGTGCAATACCAGCGTAAAAGTTGAGGTGGACGTTACGTCCCCGATGGGAGGCCCCCGCGCTGTCGCGGACAGGTGACCCGGCCGGACGTGCGGGCGCAGGGACGGAGGCGGGCGCCGCAGCGGACGGGCGCGGGCACGGCGGCGGCGCGGTTATGTCGCGGAGGATTCGAGTCCAGCGGAAGCGGATGGTTCTGGCCAGAGTCGATGTTTCCGCGCCGGCGGACGCGCCGATGCACAAACGTGCCGGCCTGGGCTTCGCTGAGCAGGCCGGGCGCAGCGCGCGAGTCTCCCCAGGACGGCGCGCGCGGCGCGGCGACGCCGCGGGCGGCGTTCGGTCTTTCTTGGTCCGGCGGGCGTTTCCATCGATCGGGAGGACACCTGCGCTCGCGCGCGGCGCCGCGCGCGGCCGCGCCGGGCGCGCACTCCGCTTCATGCAGCGCGCGCGGCGCGCCGCGCCTGGATTGGCCGCGCGGCGATCGCGGAGAAGTCCCAAGGGGGCGCAGATCCGAGGAGCGCCTATTTCGCGGACGCAGACGCGAATTCGCGCCGGCTCGGAGCGGCAGCCTCTGCACAGCAGCGCAAGGCACACAGCCTGCTCTTCGGTGAGCCAAGGTGTTCGGGGGCCGCAAGGCTCATGAGGGACACCGGGGAGGATCAATGATCTCGATTCACGGCAAGATGATGGGTCTCGCGATGGTTCTGGCGCTCGGGGCCGGGTGCGCGGTCGACGCGGCCGACGAGGACCTCGACACGGACGCGATGGCGCTCGACGAGGAGTCCATCGACTCCGCGTCCGCTGCGCTGGAAGACGCCGAGCGGGGCGGGTTCGCGGCCCAGGCGCAAGCCCAGATCGGCCAGCAGGGACCCAGCAAGCTCGGTCTGCCGCCGAGCAAGGGCCTGCCGCCCTCGAAGGGTGTCGTCGGCAAGGGTCCGATGGAGCCCCTCGGCAAGGGCCCGATGTACGGCCAGATGGCGCCCAGCAAGGGCGAGCTCCCGAGCAAGTACCCGACCAAGGGCGAGCTCCCGAGCAAGTACCCGAGCAAGGGCGGCGACGTGGGGCAGCACGGCCCGGCGCAGATCGGCCAGGTCGGGCAGACCGGGCCTGCGCAGATCGGCCAGGTCGGCCAGGTCGGGCAGACGGGCGCCATCACGCAGTCGGGCGTGGCGCAGGACACGAGCCAGGTGCGTGACGGCTCGCGCTGCTTCGGCGGCGGCCTCGGCTGGGGCGGCGGCCTCGGCTTCGGCGGCCTCGGCTTCGGCGGCCTCGGCTGCGGCTTCGGCGGCGGCGCCGTGGTGTCGTCGTTCACGAGCTGCACCACGGCCATCATCCCCACCTTCGGCGGCTTCGGCGGCTTCGGCTGCGGCGGCCTCGGCGGGTTCTGGTGATCCTGAGCTGATCGCACCGCGCCGGCCCGCGCCGGAGGCTCCCCGCCTCCGGCTCCCGCGGCGCCGCTCCAGCCCTCCTCGCTGCGCTGGAGCTCCGGACCGCCGGCAGCCTGGGGTTGGATATCCCAGGCTGCCGGCGCCCCTCTCCGCCCCTCCCGCCGCTCGTCCGTGAGCGGTCCCCGCCGGCGCCGGCGGGGACCGCGCGCGGGTCGCTGCGGAGCCCGCCGTCAGCCGCCCTGGCCGAGGGCGATCCCGTCAGCCGCCCTGGCCGAGGGCGCGATCCAGGTAGAACGCCGCGCTCACGAGGCCGAGGTGGGTGAACGCCTGCGGGAAGTTGCCGAGCAGCTCCCCGCTCGAGCCGATCTGCTCGGAGTACAGGCCGAGGTGGTTGGCGTACGTGAGCATCTTCTCGAAGATGAAGCGCGCGTCGTCGAGGCGGCCGGCGCGCGCGAGGGCCTCGACCAGCCAGAAGGTGCAGATGCTGAACGTGCCCTCCTTGCCGGTCAGGCCGTCGCCGGCGCCCTTGCCGATCTCGTAGCGGTGGACGAGCGTGTCGCTCGCGAGCTCGGCGAGCGTGCGGTCGATGGTGCCGACGATGCGCGGATCGGTGGGCGAGATGAAGCGCATGAGCGACATGAGCAGGTTGCTCGCGTCGAGCGCCTCGGAGCCGAAGGCCTGCACGAACGTCTTGCGCTTCGCGTCCCAGCCGTGGGCCATGATCGCCTCGTAGATGTCGTCGCGCGCCCGGGCGATCCGCGGCCGGTCGAGCGGCAGAGAGCGCTTGTCGGCGAGCCGGAGCGTGCGGTCGAGGGCGACCCAGCACTGCAGCTTCGAGTAGACGAACTGCCGCTTTCCGCCCCGCACCTCCCAGATGCTCTCGTCCGCCTGCTCCCAGTTCTCGCAGACCCAGTAGGCCATGCGCCGGTGCTCGCGCCAGAAATCGTAGGAGATGGGAGAGCCGTACTTGTCGAAGAGGTATACGGAGTCGATGAGCTCGCCGTAGATGTCGAGCTGGAGCTGCGATGTCGCCCCGTTGCCGACCCGGACGGGCTTTGAGCCGCGGTAGCCTTCGAGGTGGGTCAGGGCGACCTCGGGCAGCTCGTGGCGCCCGTCGACGCCGTACATGAGCTGGAGCGGCCCGGTGGGGCCGTCCCGCTCGGAGACGCGGGCGCTCAGCCATTCCATGAAACGCGCGGCCTCTTCCGTGTAGCCGAGCCGGAGGAACCCGTAGAGGGTGAAGGCGGCGTCGCGCACCCAGACGTAGCGGTAGTCCCAGTTGCGCACGCCGCCGATCGCCTCGGGCAGGCTGGTCGTCGCCGCGGCGACGATCGCGCCGGTCGGCTCGAACGTGAGCAGCTTGAGGACGAGGGCCGACCGGTCGACCATCTCGCGCCACCGGCCCCGGTAGCGCGACTTGCCGAGCCACTTCCGCCAGAAGTCGACGGTGCGCCGCAGGGCGTCTTCGCCGTTGATCGGCCTCCCGAGCAGGTCGGCGTTCGCGGTCCAGTCCTCGACCTGGCGGAGCGCGAACGTGGCCGACTGGCCGGGCTCCAGGACGAACTCGGCGACGACCCCGCCGTCGCCGTCGCTCTTCAGGGGGACCGGGCTGATCAGCGCGAGGTCGAGGCCATCGGAGTCGAAGACGGCGCCGCGCGGGTCGTCGAGGAGGACGCGGTGGGGGCGGCGGGCGAAGTCGATGGCCGGGCGGCAGGAGAGCCGGAAGCGCACCGCGCCGCGGACGGCGCGCGCGACGCGGACGATCTGGTGCATGCCGCGGCGGTAGGCGCCGTACGTGTCCCGGTGGATCGGCATGAAGTCGCACACCTCGCCGACGCCGTCCGCGTCGAGGAACCGCGTGAGCAGCACGTTGGTGTCGGGCATGTACATCTGCTTGCGCGACGCCTCGTGCGCCGCCGCGAGCAGGAAGCTGCCGCCCTTCTTGTCGTCGAGGATGGCGGCAAACACGCTCGGCGAGTCGAAGTGGGGGAGGCAGCACCAGTCGATGGATCCATCCATCCCGACCAGCGCGATCGAGTGCATGTCGCCGATGACGCCGTAGGACTCGATGGGCTTGTAGGGCATCGCTTTCCCTTAGCGCACGGCGCGCGTCGATGCCCTGGTCGGATCGGATCGCGGGAGCGGCCGCGGCGCCTCCGCCGCGACGGCGGAGGAGGGCGGGTCGGCGGCGCCGCGGCCCGCCCGCCCACCGGGGGCGACCAGGCGGCCGACGCGATGGCGGGCTCGGCGGTATCGGCCTCGCGCCCTTCGAGCGCTCGGCGGCGGCGCGCGGTGCCGGCGGCGTCGGCGCGCTTCGTGATCGGCGGCGTCCGGGGGGGCCGTGGAGGTCTCCTGGCGCGTTCAACGTCGAGGATGGCCTCGCCACCACGGAATGGTGGCCTCGCCACCACGGAATGATGGGCCGGCCATCAATCCATGGTGGCGAGGCCACCATCAAAGCCTGCGCGGTCACCCCCGGAGGACGGTCCGGCCAACCTCCAGCGTGGGTTCGACGAATGCCATCCAGCGCGGTTGCTGCAAATCGCAGCCACACATCAGCGGACAGGAGCGCCGAGAGCTCTCCTCCTGCCGGACGTCACGAGCGGCGAATCGGCTCCGCCAGCCAACGAACCAGCGCCTCGCCCTCGAGATCGAGCAAGGCGTCCTCGACCTCGCCCGCGCCGATCGCGCGGGCTCGCTCGACGATCGACCGCTCTTCTTCGGCCGTCGGTCGCCGCCCGATCCGTCGCGCGAAGAGGCGACCGAGCAACGCGACGATCGCCTTCTGCTCGCCGCGCTCCTCTCCTCGTTGCTCCCCGCGAAGCTCCCCGCGAAGCTCTCCGCGAAGCTCCCCCCGTTGCTCTCCTCGTCGCTCGGCCTCGAGGATCATCTCCCCGATGATCGGCGTACGCCGGAGCAGCCCCTCTTCTTTGTCCTCCACCATGCTGACGAGCTCCTTCCTCAGATTATGCCCCCAGGGATCGATGGTCGCCATCACCAGGAGCGCCGCGTACAGCTCGGCCCGCTCCTCGGCCGTCGCCGCCCCCGCGTGGATCTCCGCGACGACCTCCCGCAGCGCCGCCGCGGTCGCGTTGCGCGCGAGCGGCGCGAACACCAGCCAGAGCAAGCTGCCCCGCGCCCGCAGCTCGCCGACGGAGCGCTGGTAGACGGCGTCGACGCGAAAATGCGCGCCGCTGAACGGCCGCCCCGGCCAGGCGATGCGGCGCCTGCCCGTCGCCGGCAAGCGCCGCCTGCGGCCCGACAAAACGACGGCGACGCTCTCGAGCGGCGGCACCGGCTCTCCGGGGGTTTCTAGCCGGAGCGCGGCGAAGAGGAAGCCGAGGTACTCGAAGATGCGATCCGGAACGTCGTCACGGAGCGTGAAGCAGAACTCGACGTGCAGCACCCGCGGCTCGCCGTCGATCGTCAGGCGCAGGGCCTTGTCGAGGCGACGCTCGATGTTCGTGACCTGGCTGTCGACCAGGCCGAGGATCTCGACGGAGCGCCCCGCAGGGACGAGGGCGCGCACCAGGTCCTCGGGGCGCCTCCGGACGAGGTGGCGCAAGGTGATATCGGCTTCTCCCATGCGCGGCGCTCATGGCAGATCGCGTACCAGGGGTCCGGGAGGCCGAAACCAACGGGTCCCGGGGAGGCGGGCGGGTCGGGCGGGTGGCGGCGCCATGGCGGACATCAGCACCCCACGAGCCGCACGGTCTTCCCCTCGTGCGCCACCTCCCGCACGAACAGCTTCTCTGCCCACGACCGCTCCTTGCGCAGGTCGAACATCACGAGCCACCCCTCGCCGAGCCCCGCGTGGTCGAGGTACCGCGCCACCTGATCGAGCGCGTCGGCTTCTGTCTCCGTGTCGCGGCGGACCTTCACCTCGATGGCGTGGCGCTCCTCACGCCAGCAGATCAGCAGATCGAGCGCCCCGCGCCCGAGCCCGTACTCGCGCTCCACGCGTCCACCGCCGTTCACGATCCGCTGCAAGAACGCCATCAGCATCAGGTGCGGGCCGGCCTCGCGGTAGCCGAACCCCTCCGCGGCGAGGTGGCCGTCCTTGCGCCAGAATGCCTGCCAATCGGTGATGAGCTTGTCCATGTCGAGCGAGCCGTCCGAGCGGACGTATGCGGCGGGCTCGGCCGGGATCTGCGCCTGGCGTATGAACGTCAGCGCGCGGGGGACGACCTCGCGGTAAATGGGATTCGCGATCTCGAAGCGCCCGCCGTGGAAGCGGATGAGGCCCAGGCCGAGGACGTAGGAGAAATCGTCGTCGAGCACGTCGCTCTCCGTCTGGCCGCCGGCCAGCATGGGATCGAGCACGCGCCGCACCCGGGGCTCGCGCAGGCGGGCGACGAGCGAGTCGATGTGAGAACGGCGCTCCAGGATGAGGGTCTCCTTGGCCGCATCCACGTGAGCGGGCGTGATCGGGACGGCACGATCCCGCACGTCGCGGCGGACGATCTGGTCGGCCATGGCGTTGGTCAGCCACGGATGCCCCTGTCCAAGCTCCCAGATCCGTCGCGTTGCCTCGGGCTCGAAGCGCTGTCCGGTCGCGGTGGTGTGCTGCGCGAGCAGCTCGGCGACCTCGGCCTCGCTGAAGGGGCCGAGCGTCATCGCCTCGGCGGTGATGTTGAAGGGCGACGTCGTGCCCAGCCATGCGACGGTGCGCCGCTCCTCCATGGCGAGCGCGTAGTCGCGCACCTGGCGCTGGCCGATGAGCGCGACGCTGGACGGAAACGGGATCCGGCTCCGGTCGAGGTAGCCTTGCCGGAGCTGCGTCAGGAACGAGACCATCGTCGCGCCCACAAGCCCGTCCGCCTCATCGAAGAGCACGACCAGCGGCTCGTCGCTGCGCGCCGCGAGATCCCGCAGGTAGCGCAGGAGGAAGGTGCTCGCGGGATCGACGTGGCGGACGTCGTCCGCGGGGCGACCGAGGTCGGGCAGGTCGCGGTCCACCGCGGTGTCCAGCGCGTAGAGGACGGCCTCGAAGGCCTTTGCCGGATCGGGCTCCTCGCGGGCGATCTGGACGTCGACCCAGGCGGCGCGGAAGCTGCTTCCGCGGTTCAGGTGCTCGACGAGCCAGCGGGCGCTGGTGGTCTTGCCTGTCTGGCGGCCGGCGTGGAGCGTGAAGTACTTGCGCTCCTCGATCAGGTCGAGGACCGGCCCGAGGCGGCGTTCGGGCGGGAGCATGTAATGCTCGCCGGGGACGCAGGGGCCGGCGGTGTTGAACGAGAGGTTCACGGGGGGAAGCTACCACGCGAGGGGCGGCCCCGCGGTCAGAGCGCTCCACCGCGCCCCGATCGGGCCGCGCGGCCTCCGCTCACCCGCCTGGCCGCTGCCCCCTGGACCACCCCTTGTCGAGCCTACCCGCGGCTCGCTTCGACCTCGCGCAGCCGCCCGGTGCGGACGTCGTAGATGAACCCGCGGACGGGGACGTCCTTTCGCACGAGCGGCGAGCTCCGGTAGATCGCGATGTCGTCGCGGACCGATGCGTCCAGGTCCGAGAACGGCAGGAAGGCCACGTGATCGGCGTCCGCGGAGTGGGTCTGCCGCAGCTTTCGACGGATGCCCTCGTCGGTGAACGTGAGCATCCCGCAGTCGGTATGGTGGACGATGACCACCGCCTCCGTGCCGAGGAGGGTCTGGCTGATGGCGAGGCTCCGCAGCGCCTCCACGACGCGCCCGCCCGCATTGCGGATGACGTGGGCGTCACCCTCCTCGAGCCCGAGCGCGCGCGCCGGGTCGAGGCGCGCGTCCATGCACGCGACGATCGCGACCTTGCGGCCTGGCGGCAGGGGCAAGGAGCCCTTGGTGAACTGGGAAGCGTAGGCCTCGTTGGCGCGGAGCAGCTCGTCGATGACCGTCATGGAGGCATTGTCGACGACCCGGGGGGGAGCCTGTCAAGCGAATCATCCGTTATAACGGACGTCCGGTGCGGAGAGCGCGGGGGAGTCATCACGCTCGAACGGCTCATCACCCTTTGAGAGGTTCGTCGCCACGTCAGCCCCTCGCCCGCAGCAGCCGCCCGTAGCCCCGGGTCGTGCCCACCTCGGGCAGCACCTGCCCGTCCCGGACCGCGAGGCGCCCGTTCACCAGCACCGCCCGCACCGCGCGCTCGTTCCTGCGCACCATGCGCACGACGCCCGCGAAGCCCTCGACCGGCGCCTCGGCCACCCGGTCCACGTCGCCGTCGATGCCGCCGGGATCGAGCACCACCACGTCCGCCTGCGCGCCGACCTCCAGCCTGCCCGCGTCGATCCCGAGCCAGTCGCCGATCTCCGCGGTGAGGCGCTGGACGGCCCGCTCGACCGGCATGATCTCGCGGCCCTCCCGGGCTGCGTCCTTGACCAGCCGGAGCATGCGCAATGGAAAATTGTAATGGGCCATTTGGCGGAGGTGCGCTCCGGCATCGGAGAAGCCGATGATCGCGTCGGGGTGACGGATGATGTCTTCCAGCGGCCCGCGCCGATCATTGCCCATGATCGTGTACCAGCGGAGCGCCGCCCCGTGCTGCGCCACCAGATCGAGGAAGACGTCGACCACGTCGCGCCCCTCCTCCTCGGCGATGCGCGCGAACGACTTGCCGACGAGGCGCTCGTCGGGACAGCTCAGGATCTCCGAATGGTTGAAGTCGCGGTGAAAGACCTTGGGCAGGAGCTTCGACCGCCATTGCGAGCGGAATTTCGCCCGGTACGCGGGGTCGCGGAGCAGCCGGGCGCGCTCCGCCGGGTCGGTGAGGTGCAGCGCCGCCGCGCCGGCGCCGAACTCCTCGAACACGACGAGATCGATGCCGTCGGCCCAGAGATCGAACACCTCCGGCAGCGTCTGGAGCCGGAAGTCGGCCCCGAGCCAGGTGTTCGCGATCCGCGCGCCGAGGCCGGCGAGGCGGTAGAGCAGCCGGTCCGCGCGCAGGTCCATGAGCGAGATGATCGTCGTCTTGAGCGGCTTGCGCGCGAGACCGACGCTCTCCAGCATGAACAGGACGATGTTCACCTTGGTCGCGGCGTCGGGCACGCCCTGGAAGATGCGCCCGCGCTCGCGGAGCAGGCGGCAGAGCCGGCGGTACTCCGACCACGGCGCGTAGGTCGACGGCAGCGGGCGGCTGCGGATCGGCCGGCTGCCCCCGATCTTGTCCCACTTGAGCGTCATCACGCTCATCCCGAGATAACCCGCGTCGAGCGCCTCCCGCAGGATCTCCTCCATGCGCGCGAGCTCGCCCTCCGTCGCCCGCACGCCCCGGTCGAGCGAGCGCTCGATGCCCATCACGTGCGCTCGCACGGCCGAGTGCCCGAGGAAGGAGCTCACGTTGGGCCCGAGCGGCAAGGTGTCGAGGTGCTCGAAGTACTCGGTGACCGTGCTCCAGGTCTTCCGCTGATCGAGCATCGGCCGGACCACCTCGTACGGGATCGCCTCCACACGGCAGAACTGGTCCGCGAGATCCTCCGGCGTGCCGATCGCGAGGCTCAGGCTGCAGCTCCCGAAGACCACGGTGGTGACGCCGTGGCGCAGCGACTCGGACAGAGACGGGGCGAGCTCGACCTCCGCGTCGTAATGGGTGTGCAGATCGATGAACCCCGGCGTCACCCAGCACCCGCGGGCGTCGAGCACCCGAGTCCCGGGCCCGCGCGGCAGCGGCGCCTCGCTGATCGCTGCCACCTTCCCGCCCCGGAGGCCGAGGTGCCGCGCCGCGGGCGGGGAGCCCTTGCCGTCAAAGAAGAGACCGTTCTCGATCGTGACGTCGAAGGGCGCGTCCATGGCAGCGATGATAGGACAGAGCGCGCCAGACGAGCCGCCGGAAAGGCGCTGTGTCGCGACAGGGTATTTGTCCGGGACGCCGCGCTCCGCGGCACCTCACTCGAAGAGCGCTGCCACCGCGCACCGGAAGTCCGGCAACGCCTCCCCGCCCTCCAGCACCTCGCCGGCGCCCAGCACGCGCACGTGATCCGGCGGCGTCAGCACCACGACGACCTCGGTCTCGCCGTCGACGACCCACACCATGCGGGCCCCGGCCGCGAGGTACTCGGTCGCCTTCTTCATCAGCTTCGCCATGGGCTGCGCGTCGCCGACGATCTCCACGGCCAGCTCCGGCGCTCCCTCGAGCCAGCCCGCCTCACCGCGCCCAGCGGGCTTGCGCTCGGCGCGCACCATGGCGACGTCCGGACCGCGCAGCACGTCGGGGCGATGCCGCAGCTTCGTGCCGGGATCGCCGACGGCGACGCTCCACCCGGGGTGCTCGGCGGCGTACCGCGCCAGCACCATGCCCGCCTTGAGCATCAGCTCGCCGTGCCGCCACGTGTTCTTCGTCATCGGAACCCACTTCCCCTCCTCCAGCTCGCCCGGGTGGCGGTCCGGATCGAGCGCAGCTGCCTCGGCGAACGTCATCTCCTTCAGCTCCAGCGCTCGCTCCGACATGGGTTCCACCGCGGAGGATAGCACTCGGCCGCCTTCCCCCATGCCGCTCCGTAGGATCTGGCCCCGCGCTCGCTCCACCTCCGTGGAGGGGCCCGGGGCCGTGGCTGCTTCGTTCATGCGAAACCTCATCGTGAGCCGCGGCCGTCCAATCGGTCGCCGACCTCCCTGAAGTTCCGGGGACGGACCGGCTCTGATCGCGGAAAGCGCTCACGGCGACGCGCGGCGCGGCGCGCCCCGCTCAGGCGCGGCGCGCCCCGCTCACGACCGCGGCGGCCGCTTCGAGAGCTTCCGCTGGAGCGAGCGCCGGTGCATCCGGAGCTTGCGCGCCGCCTCGGAGATGTTCCCCTCGCAGTCCGCGAGCACGCGCTGGAGGTACTCCCACTCCACCCGCTCCAGCGACGGCAGGTCCTCGCCCTTCCCCTCGACCTCGGCCGGGGCGAAGCCGAGGAGCGACTGCACGCACCGGGCCACATCCACCGGCTTCGTCAGGTAATCGACGGCCCCCGCACGGATCGCCGCCACCGCGTTCGCGATGGTGCCGTACCCGGTGAACACGACGATGCGGATGCCGTCATCCATGCTCCGCAGCGCCCCCACGAGGTCGATCCCGCTCTGGCCCGGCATGCGGACGTCGACGAGCGCGTACTCGAACTCCTGGCCGCGGGCGAGCGCCGCGGCCTCCTCGGCGCTGCCGGCGAGCGACACCGCGAACCCGCGCTTGCCGAGCGCCTCGCCGAGCGCGCAACGGAACGTCGCGTCGTCGTCGACGAGCAGCAGCGTCGGGTCGCCCGCGAGCTCCGCGGTCATGGATCCACCGGCGCGAGCCGCAGCGCCACCCGCGTGCCGCGCGCGGCGCCCGCGCCGCCCGGCTCCGGAGCCTGCCGCGCCGACACCGTGAGGCGCCCGCCGACCTGCTCGATCAACGTCCGCACGAGGTACAGCCCGAGGCCCATCCCCTCGCCGGGGGCCTTGGTCGTCACGAACGGCTCGCCGAGCCGCCCCTCGAGGCCCGCCGGGACGCCCGGCCCGCCGTCCTCGACGCCGATCACCGGCGCCCCGCCCTCGTCCCCGACCGTCACCACGATCGGCTCGGCGGCCGCGGGGCCGGCGCCGCTCGCGTGGAGCGCGTTGTCGAGCAGCGCGCACAGCGCCGCCTCGATGTCGGCCGCGTCGAGCGGGACCATCCGGCGCCGCGCCAGCTCGCCGCGCACCTCGACCGGGACGCCGGGGTGCGCCGCCCGCCACGCCTGCACGGCGCGCACGGCGGCCTCCCCGACCTCGACCCCGGCGCGCAGCTCGTCCGCACGGACGTCCGCCCGCATCCGCGCGATCACCACCCGGCAGCGCTCGACCTGCTCCGCGATCGTCCGGGCGCGGCGCCGCGCCTCGTCGCTCGACGCGGGTTCGCGGAGGCTCTCCTCGGCGAGCACCGCGATCGTGCCGAGCGGGGTGCCGAGCTCGTGCGCGGTGCCGGCCGCGAGCGCGCCGAGCGCCTGGAAGCGCGAGGCCTCCTCCGCGCGCCGGCGCAGCGCCGCGTTCTCGGCCGCGCTCGCGTCGAGCGCGCGGCGGACCTTCAGGAGGAAGTAGGCGACGAGCGACGCGCTCAGCACGAAGGCGAGCAGCATCCCGTAGAGGTGGGCCGAGAAGGCGCCGTGCTCCGGGTGGCTCGGGCAACACGCGCCCGACGGGAGCGCGAAGAGCGCCGCGAACAGGCAGGCCGCGAGCGCCGCGAGCGCGAACGTCGTGCGCGCGGGCAGGAGCGCCGCGGCGAGCGCGACGTGCACGAAGAAGAGGGCGCTGAACGGGTTGCCCGCGCCGCCCGAGGCGGCGAGCACCCCCGCGATCGCGACGAGGTCGAGGGCGACCACCCCGGCGACGAGCGAGCGCTGCGCCCCCTGCTCGGAGCGCACGCGCCGGGCGAGGACGAGGTTGAGCCCCGCCGCCAGCGCCAGGATGGGCACGGCGATGCCGTAGCGGACGTGGTAGCCGAACAGCGCCTCGCTGGCCGCCAGCGTCGCCGCGAGCAGCGCGAACACCGCCCAGCGCAGGCCCACGAGCCACCGGAGGACGATCCCGCCCGCCGGCGCCTGATCCAGGGACGCCGCCTCGTGCATCACGGGGGAACTATAACGTGAACGCGCCGCGGCCTCAGCCTGCTCGGACGCTGCCTCCTCGCCGGGCGCGGCGCCCGCGCGGCCGGCCGCCGCCTGCGCCCTGCCGTTACGGGAGGGTCGGGGCCGTCCAGTCCACCCACTTGTTCTTGTCGAGCTCGTACCTCGGCTTCCCGCGCGGCCGAAAGGCTCGATCGCCGCGCTGAACCACTGCTGCTCGCTGCACGTCCTGCTGAGGGTCTGGACGCCGCCGTTGGTCCTGCCCATGTCGTCGACCTCGGAGACCCGCCACGCCGTGGAGGAGCGACCCCATCCGTCGGAATGACCCGTCGACGCCGGTGTCTTCGATGAGCTGAGCGCCGGCCATCAACGACCCTGCGACCGGTCGGCTGGCCATGTGTTCTTCTGCTTATCGAGCGCCAGCGGCGCTGCGCAAGACACGTGCCTTGTTTCGTCAGCTTGTGCTGGTGCTCGGGGATGGAACGACGGGCATCTGGCGCGCGGCAGCACGCATCCGGGCGAGCTGGTGCAGGCTGGAGGTGGCGTGCCGCCACGCCAGGTTGCGGCGCAAAGGCCAAGCGCAGCATCGATGAGGCGATCGGCGCGCCGTAACGAACATTGCTCACACCCGTGTTTTTCACATTCACGACGATCCCACGGCGAATGCTTCATCTTACGGCGCGACCATGAAAGTGTGGCGTGTCCTACCGATTCGCCCCTGGACACACGTTGCCGCCGAAGCGGAATTTTAGAACAACCCCGAAATTTTTGCCTCGGAGACCCATGTCTCTCGAGCCCGCGTTCGTAAACCTGTAGGCTGGGGGTCGGCGGTCGCGCTACTGCCGCTCGGCACCACCTCGGTGCCGCCCGTGCGCGAGGTGGATCCAGCGATGATCAAGGCACCACGCTGCGGGAGTTCGTAAAGACTCTTTCCATTCGGAGGACGCGAGCATGAGGTCAACACCCCTTACCCTTCTACTCTCTGCATTCCTGTGTGCTACCGGCTGCTCGGACGGCGGTGGCGGAGGGGGAGGGGAGACCGGCGGCGCGGGAACGACGGGCGGCACCGGCGGCGCGACCGGCGGCACCGGCGGCGCGACCGGCGGCACGAGCGGCGTCACGAGCGGCACGAGCGGCGTCACGAGCGGCACCGGCGGCGCGACGGGCGGCACCGGCGGCGGCGACGCGACCGGCACCAGCGGCACCGGCGGCAATGACGGCCCTGCCGTCAGGACTCCTGCCGCGAGCGCCAGCACGCTGAGGGAGGCCGGCGAGAAGGCGAACCCTCCGATCCTGATCGGCGCGGCCATCTCCGGCTCCGGCCTCAATGATAACGGCTACAAGAGCGTCGCCGCCGCCGAGCACAATTACGTGACAGCAGAGAACGAGATGAAGTGGAACGCGCTGGAGCCCAACCCGGGGAGCTTCAGCTGGGGTTCTGCGGACAACATCGTGAACTGGGCTGTCCAGAACGGGATGCAGATCAAGGGCCACACGCTGGTGTGGCACAACCAATTGCCGGGATGGGCGAGCTCTCTGAGCGGGGCGACGCAGGTGGAGCAAGCCATCCGCCGGCACATCGAGAACGTCATGGGGCACTTCAAGGACCGGGTCCACACCTGGGACGTGGTCAACGAAGCGGTCATCACCGACAGCGACACCGGCGTCGGCAACCCCCGCATGAGGCCCTCGGTGTTCTTCAACGCGCTGGGGGAGAGGTTCCTCGACCTCGCCTTCCAGATTGCGAGAGAGCAAGACCCGACCGCCAAGCTCTATTACAACGACTACAGCATCGACGCGCGGAACGAGAAGGCCGACTTCGTCTACGAGATGGTGAGGGGCATGGTGGAGCGCGGGGTCCCGATCGACGGCGTCGGGTTCCAGATGCACATCGGACCGCCGAACAACGAGGCCGGCGGAGCGGACGTGGCGGCGAACCTGAGGCGCTTCGCCGATCTGGGCCTGGAGGTGCTGATCTCCGAGATGGACATCAACCGCTGCAGCAATCAGGTCACCGCGGAGGAGCAGCTCACGTACTACCACGACATCGTCGAGGCCTGCTTCTTGATGCCCGAGTGCGTCGGCATCACGTTCTGGGGGATCAACGACGGCAGGTCGTGGCTCAACAGCTGGAGCGGGGCGCTGTGCAACGGGCAGAGCTCTCAGTCTCTGCTCTTCAATGACCAGTATCAGAAGAAGGAGACCTACAACAGGGTGATGGACGCCCTGCTGGGCCGCTAGCGCCCTGCTCATGCGGCGGGGCGCCGGACGCCCCGCCGCGCTCACCGCGGCTTCAGCGCGACGAACAGCGCGCGAGGGAGCGAGTCCAGGGTGCCCTGGTAGACCGTCTCGTGCACGGAGAGGACCTCGAAGCGCTCCCCGAAGACCTCGCGGATGTCCTCGGGCGAGAACCGGTAAGGCCCGCCGTCCCACGGCTCGAGCACGCTGAAGCACTTGAGGAAGAACATCCCTCCGGGCGCGACCAGCCGCCCCAGCGTGCGCGCGTAGTCGGCCCTCCGCTCGGGCGGGAGGCAATGGAAGCAGCCGCGGTCGAAGACCACATCGAACCGCTCGGCGAGCCGGCTGTCCAGGATGTCGTCCTGCACGAAGCGGACGGAGGCGCCGCGCTCCGCGGCCAGCGCGGCCGCCTTCTCGACGGCGGCATGGGAGAGATCGCTGCCGGTGACCTCGAACCCGCGGCCGGCCAGGGCGAGCGCCTGCGTGCCGGGGCCCGTGCCGAGGTCGAGCGCCCGCCCGGACGCGACATGCCACCGCTCGAGCGCCTGCTCGAGATCGGCGTCCAGGCGCTCGTGGTACCAGGGCAGGCTCTCGTTCGGGGTGGTCCGATACAGCTCCTGCCAGTCCGGGAAGTTCCGCTCTGCGTTCATGTCATCCTCTCCTGTCTCTTCCTGTCCCCTGCCGGGACGGCGCGCTCGGATTATCCCCTCCGCGATGCCGCCGCGCCGCCGCGGCGTGCGGTTACGCTACACGCCCGCCCGGGCGAGCGGGAGCGAGCGGGAGCCCGACGTGCGCGGCGGCCCGACGTGCGCGGCGCGCGCCGGCGCTCGGCCCCCGCGTTCTCGTGTAGGCTCCGGCGCGGATCACAGGGACGTCCGCGGGGACGGAGGAGGGCAAGGGCGGTGAGGATCACGTGTGTGGGCGGCGGACCGGCGGGCCTCTACTTCGCGCTCCTGGCGAAGCAGCGGGACCCCCGGCGCGAGATCGTCGTGGTGGAGCGGAACCGGCCCGACGACACCTTTGGTTTCGGGGTCGTGTTCTCCGACGCGACGCTCGATCACCTGGCCGACGCCGATCGCCCGACCTACGACGCGATCCGGGCGAGCCTCGCCCACTGGAACGAGCTCCACGCGCACTTCGGCGGGCGCGTGCTCGTCTCGACGGGGCACGGCTTCAGCGGCCTGTCGCGGCAGCGGCTGCTCGCGATCCTCCAGGGGCGCGCGCGGGAGCTCGGCGTCGTCCTCCGCTTCGAGGAGGAGGTGACCGACGTGGACGCCCACGTCGCCGCGAGCGACCTCGTGGTCGCGGCCGACGGGGTGAACAGCCGGATCCGCGAGCGTTACGAAGGCCGCTTCGGGCCGCGCGTCGACGTCCGCCCGAACCGGTTCGTGTGGCTCGGCACGACGTTCCCCTTCGAGGCGTTCACCTTCTACTTCGAGCAGAACCGCCACGGCCTCTTCCGGGTGCACGCGTACCGGTACGAGCCGGAGCGCTCCACGTTCATCGTCGAGTGCCGGGAGGAGACGTTCCTGCGCGCGGGCCTGGATCGCGCGGACGAGGACGGGACCATCGCGTACTTCGAGGAGCTGTTCGCGGACAAGCTCCGGGGCCACCGGCTGCTCAAGAACCGGAGCGTCTGGCGGAGCTTCCCGACGGTGCACAACGAGCGCTGGAGCCACGGCAACGTGGTGCTGCTCGGGGACGCCGCGCACACCGCGCACTTCTCGATCGGCTCGGGCACGAAGCTCGCGCTCGAGGACGCGATCGCGCTGTCCGAGAGCCTCGGCCGGCACGCGGGCGTGCCCGAGGCGCTCGCCGCCTACGAGGCGGAGCGCAAGCCCAAGGTGCTCGCGTTCCAGCGGGCCGCGCAGGTGAGCCTCCTGTGGTTCGAGAACACCGAGCGCTACATGGCGCTCGATCCGGTGGAGTTCACGTTCAGCCTGCTCACGCGGAGCCTGCGCGTGACGCACGAGGGCCTGAAGGCGCGCGATCCCGCGTTCGTGCGCGAGGTCGACGCGCACGTGGCCCGCAAGGCGGAGGCGCAGTCGGGCGCGCGCGTCGTGGCCGAGGGCGCCGCCCCGCCGCCGCCGATGTTCACGCCGCTCAGGCTGCGGTCGCTGGTGCTGGAGAACCGCGTCGTGGTGTCGCCGATGTGCCAGTACTCGGCGGAGGACGGGCGGATCGACGACTGGCACCTCGTGCACCTGGGCAGCCGCGCGCTCGGCGGCGCGGGGCTCGTGATGACCGAGATGACCGACGTGAGCGCCGAGGCGCGCATCACGCCCGGCTGCGCGGGGCTCTACCGGCCCGACCATGCGGCGGCGTGGCGGCGCGTGGTCGACTTCGTGCACGCGCGCTGCCGGGCCCGGATCGGCGTCCAGCTGGCCCACGCGGGGCGCAAGGGCGCGACGAAGCGGATGTGGGAGGGAATGGACCAACCGCTCGAGCGCGGCGCCTGGCCCTTGCTCAGCGCCTCGGCCATCCCGTACCTCCCCGGGAGCCAGGTCCCGAAGGTGATGGATCGCGCGGACATGGACCAGGTGACGTCGGACTTCGTGCAGGCGGCGAGGTGGGCCGACGAGGCCGGGTTCGACCTGCTCGAGCTGCACTGCGCGCACGGCTACCTGCTCGCGAGCTTCATCTCGCCGCTCACGAACCGGCGCACGGACGAGTACGGCGGCCCGATCGAGGGCCGGATGCGTTACCCGCTCGAGGTGTTCGACGCGGTGCGGGCCGCGTGGCCGGCGGACAAACCCATGAGCGTCCGCGTCTCGGCGACCGACTGGGCGCCGGGCGGGCTCACGACGGACGACCTCGTCGCGCTCGCCGTGATGTTCCGGGAGCACGGCGCCGACATCCTCGATGTCTCGGCGGGGCAGACCGACCCGTCCAGCAAGCCGGTCTACGGCCGCCTGTTCCAGACGCCGCTCTCCGAGCTCGTGCGGCTCGAGGCCAAGGTGCCGACGATCGCGGTGGGCAACATCCAGAGCTACGCGGACGTGAACAGCATCATCGCCGCCGGGCGGGCGGACCTGTGCGCGCTCGCGCGGGCGCACCTCTTCGACCCGTACTGGACGCGGCACGCCGCCGCGGAGCAGGGCTTCGACATGGAGTGGCCGCCCCAGTACCGGTCGGTCGAGAGGTACACGCTGCGCATGCGGTGACCTCCGCCGGCGAGGCCTCCGGACCGGGCCGCGCCGGGCGACGCCGCGGCGCGGGCGAAAAAAAAAGTGGAGGTCTGGCCTTGATCCTCACGTTACGTGAGGACCTAGCCTCCGGGGCATGGACGTCCTCCCCCGCCCCGGAAACAGGGGAAGCACCATGCGTTCAGCACCGTTGAAAGTCGGCGACCTCGCCAGGCAGACCGGCCTCTCCGTCCGCACGCTCCACTATTACGAGGAGATCGGGCTGCTGTCCCCGTCGCATCGCACCGCGTCGGGGCACCGGATGTACTCGGCGGGCGACGTCGCCAGGCTCCAGCAGATCAAGTCGTTGCGCGAGCTCGGCTTCAGCCTGGAGCAGATCAGCGGGTGTCTGGGCAAGGAGGGTTTCTCTCCGCTCCAGACCATCGAGCTGCACCTGTCGCGGCTGCGCGAGCAGATCGCGCTGGAGCAGAAGCTCTGCGCGCGGCTCGAGGGGCTGGCCCGCGTGCTCCGGGCGGGGGAGGACGTCTCTGTGGAGCAGCTCCTTCAGACCATCGAGGTGATGACCATGATCGAGAAGTACTACACCCCAGAGCAGCTCGCGGAGCTCAAGCAGCGCGCGGACGCGCTCGGGCCGGAGAAGATGCGCGAGGCGGAGAACGCGTGGACGACGATCTACGATGACATGCGGGCGGAGATGCAGAAGGGCTCCGATCCGAAGAGCGAGCCGGTGCAGCAGATCGTGCGGCGCATGCGGGAGCTCATCGACGCGTTCACGGGGAAGAACCCCGAGATCGAGAGATCGCTGAACCGGATGTACCAGGAGGAGCCGTCGATGAAGCACCAGCACGGCGTCGATCCAGCGTTGCACGAGTTCATCGGGAAGGCGATGAGCTAGTTCCGAGCATCACAAGTCTGGCCAGGGATCCCGAGAGATTTCAACGCAAAGACGCAAAGGCGCAAAGACGCAAACCAGAATTTCTCTGTATTTTTGCGCCTTTGCGCCTTTGCGTTAAAATCTCTCTTCTCTCGCCGTGATCCCTGCCAAGACTTCTGACAGGCGGAATCAGTACCGCGTCGCCTCGGGCCGCCGTGATTGCCTCGGGGTTCAGACGTGGGCCGCCGGCTGCTCGAGGCTCTCTCGGGCGGCGAAGCCCACGTCCCGCACCGACCAGGGCGCTCCGGTGAGCAGGTCGAGGGCCAGGTAGTGGGGGAACGCGAAGATGCGGCCTCGCTGCAGCAGGACCTTCGCCAGCTCGGCGACGGCCAGGCACGAGGTGAGGTTGACCACCGGGGCGAGCGTCACGATGGGCGCCGACAAGTCCCGCATCCGCTCCCCCATCTCCCTGGTGAAGCCCTTCGTATGCAGCAAGAACTCCCGCTGGAAGCGATCGACCTCCCGGGCGACGTCGTCCGTCATCGGGCGGCCAGCCGAGGGAGCGCCGATCGTCTTTTCGTAGTCGGGGCCGTCGGGCATGACGGTGGTGACGAAGCACTTCCATCCGAAGGGACCGGTGACGATCGCCGGGATGCCCTCGACGCGCGCGGCTCGCGTGGCGCGCACGACCGTCGAGAGGTTGTCCGCGGCCACCACGAGCACGTCGAGACCGCCGAAGGCTCGGCGCATCGCCTCCTCGTCGCGCAGGCGCTCGACGTGCGCCCTCGCGGACACCGCCGGGGCGTGCTGGGCCAGGGCGGCTCCAGCCACCTCGGCCTTCGGCATGCCGAGGGTCGCGGTGGTGGCCAGGATCTGCCGGTTGAGGTTGGATGCTTCGTACCGATCGTCGTCGTAGAGGACGATCTCGCCGCACCCCATCTTGGCCATCAGCACCGCGCTCATGCCGCCGACGCCGCCGACGCCCAGCAACCCGACGCGCGAGCGTCGGAGCTTGTCTTGCTCGGCGGCCGAGAGGACCCCGAGGTTGCGCGCCACCATTTCTTCGTACGATATGTCCATGGACATTCTGCGCGTTCCTTCCTTCAGTGACAGTACTTGGGCTTCTGCACCAGCTCGGTCGTCGACAGCGACGCCATGTCCACGAGGGAGCCTGGGCGGACCGAGAGGAGCTCGACGTCCACGCCGAGGCGCTGCTCCAGCCAGCGCTCGGCCACCGGATCCGGGGCCTCCGACTCCAAGCGGATGACCAGACGCTCGCCCATCCGCTCGCAGCGGAAGAACGGCGATGTTCCCCGCTCCAGAGCGAGCCCGTAGATCGCTTCTTTGACGCTCGTGTGGAGGATCCGGAGCGCGCCGTCCTTCCCGCCAGGGGGAGCGAAGTCGTAATGCTCCCCTCGGCGGCCCAGGATCTCGAGCACCGCGTGAGCGTCGCCGCACCCGCAGGCCTCGGCGGGGTTCAACGTCGCCCAGTCTTCGGTGTCGTATTTCAAGAGCGGCAGGGCCTCCTTGCGCAAGGTGGTGAGGACCAACGTCCCCGGCCGCCCTTCCGGTCGCGCCGATCGACCGGGCTCGTCGACGATGGTCGCTCGGAAGAACGGCTCGGCGAGGTGCAAGCTCCCCCGGCCACACGAATAGGCGACGTTGCCTGCCTCCGTGGACCCGTAGAATTGATGGACCGGCGCTCCCCAGAGCGACTCGATGTACCGCCGCATCGCCGGTCCGAGCACCTCGCCGGCCGTGCAGACGGCGCGGAGGGTCCGGAAGTGCTTTCCCGGCTCGTAACCCTGCCAGCGAGCGAAATGCGCGAGCCGGACGGCCTCGAAGGGCAAGCAGGCGAGCACCGTGGCGCCCAGCTGCTCCACGAGCCGCAGCACCCGCGCCGGTGGGCTGATGGCGCTGTAGCTGCTCGCGGCCACGACGGCTGCTCCCCTCGCGTGGGCGGCGCGGTGGAACAGGTGAGCGGGGACCGAGATCGCATAGGGAAAACGGACGAGGACGAGGTCCCCCCGGCCGAGGTCGAACGGCGTCAGGAGGATCTGCTCGACGTAGGCCTCGAGATCCTCGCGCGTGAGCGGGCTCGCGATCGGGACGCCCGTGGTGCCGAACGACTCGTGGTACTGGTGCACGCGCTCCTTCGGAACGCAGAGCAGACCCCACGGGTAGTTGCGTCGCAGGTCGTCCTTGGTCAGGACGATCGGCAGGCGCTCGAGGTCTTCGGCCGACGCGAAGCGAGCCGACAGCTTGCCGCGGTGCTCGAGGTACGCCGCGATCGCCGACCGGCGTTCGGCGTTCACGACCAGCCCTCGAGCCGCGGGATGGCCCGCCGAGCATTGCCGTCCACGATGGCCTCGCGAAACGCCGCGGGGAGCTCGCGGACCTTGAACAGCTCGATCTTCGGGGTGCTGAGCGGGTATTCGGAGCCGTAAATCAGCTTGTGGGCTCCGGCGCGACGGACCGCCTCGGAGAGCGCCAGGGGGTTGGCGAGCGACGACTCGAGGAACAGGTTGGGCAGGTCGCGGGCGAGGTCCATCGCATGGACGTCGGCAGGACCGAACCCCAGGTGCCCGAGGATGAACCTCGTGTTCGGGTGGCGCCTGGCGAAGGCGCCGTACCGCTTGGTGCTGGCGCCCGGATCGAACAGCGAGTGCGAGTAGATCGTCAGGGCGTTCACCGCGCAATGCTCGGCGATGGCGTCCATGACGTCGCCCGAGAACGAGAACTTGTGGGCCAGCGGGTTGAGCTTCACCCCGACCACGGGCAGGCTCCTGGCCCTCTCGAGGGCGGCGAACGCCTCGTCTTCGTCCAGAGGGTTGACCCCCACGAAGCCCCGGAAGCGCTCGGGATAGGCGGCGAGCGCGTCCCACACGGCTTCGTTGGGGATCCGCTGCTCGGCTTCGAGCTCCCCGGTGACATAGAGGGTCATCTTCCGGACGTCCATGGTGCCGCCCGGGAACACCAGCGCGCCCCTCACGTCGGCCTCGTCGAGCATCGAGACCAGGAGGTCGGCGTTGCCGTAGTCACTCTTCGACACGTGGGCATGGCAGTCGATGATCATGTGTGGTCTCCGCGTTCGTACTGGTAAAACACGCGCGTGGTCTTCCCCCCGCTCCGCTCGATGCGATCTCTCGGCACCACCGCCTTCACGGCCCCGAAGTGGCAGTCGAGCCGGCTGCGGATCTTCTCGGCCACCCTCGCCGGGTCGCCGCTGCCCGGGCGCAGCTCGACCTCCACCGTCAGGCCGTCGCGATCGACGAGCAGCCGATAGTTGTTCCCCACCTCGGGGATCCGGTAGAGCATCTCTTCGACGTGGTACGGCGAATAACTCCGTTCGCCGAGCTGGATCTGGTCCCCCTGCCGGCCGCGCAGCACCAGGCGCTGTCGTTCGACGCAGCACGGGCAGGGCTCGGTCTCGATGTAGCCGAGGTCGCCGACCCGATACCGGATCAACGGCGCGGCCCGCCGGTAGAGCACGGTGACGCACAGCTCGCCCACCGTGCCCGGCGGCAAGACGCGACCGGTGTCCGGCTCCACGATCTCGACGTACACGTGCCCTTCGGCGAGGTGGTAGCCGTCCTGGAACGTGCACTCCACGCCGATGGGCCCGCACTCGAGCGAGCCGTAGTATGCCAGCGCGGGGCAGCCCCAGATGTCCTCGAGGCGACGCCGGTAGGCGTGCGAGCAGCCTTCCCCGGTGAGCCACAGGAGCTTCGGCCGCAGGTCGCGGCGGACGTCGAGCCCGTGCTCGACGGCCACCTCCGCGAGCTGGAGCGCGTACGACGGCGTGGTGAGCAACACGCGCGCCTCGAGGTCGCGCACGGCCAAGACGGTCTTCAGCGGGTCGGAGTAGAAGCCTCCCTTGCCGACGTTGATCACGCCCGCCCCGCAGTTGTGCTGGAAAGAACGGTGGAAGGCCATACCGGCCGAGCTCATCTCGTAGGGCAACGCGTTGGCGATCAGGTCGCCGATCCGCCACGGCACCATGACGGGCATCTCGATGGCGAGCTCGTTCACGTAGATGTCGTCCCAGCTATAGAGCGTGTAGATGTGATCGCCGATGGACCTCTGCGTGGTGCCGGTCGACAGGTGCGCCTGGCAGACCTGGTCCCTGGGCACGGCGAGCAGCGCATAGGGTTTGCCGCGCAGCTCGTCCTTGAAGGTGAAAGGGAGCTTGGCGAGGTCCCGAGGACTCCGGAGATCGCCCGGACCGACGCCCGCCCGGTCGAACTTCTCGCGATAGAACGGGGCGTTGAGGTAGGCGTGCTCGACGACTTCGGACAGGACATCCCGGTGGTACTCGGCGAGGCGGGCCTCGTCCCACAAGTCGACGGGGACCCGGAGGTCGGCCGGGAAGTGCCGGCCGATGGCGGCGGACTTCGGGAGGTAGTCCAGGTACTTGTTCTTCTTGATCATGGCCTCTGCCTCGCCTTCAAGGGCAGAACAACGCCAGGATGTGCAGCAGCCTCGCCTCGTTCTCCGGCTGGATGCCGTACGAGCGGAGCGTTTGCCGGGGGTCTCGAAGATAACGAGCGACCCAGTCGGGGTCGTTCACCAGATCGAGGTAGATGCGTCGAACGATCTCTTTCTGATCGAGCATGGATCCTCCGTGGAGATCGAAGCAGTCAGGTCACGCGCACGATTGCGCACGGCTCGTCGAGCTCGCCGGGGCGCTCACAGCTCCTTGATGGTCTCGCGGATGCGCAGGCCGACATGCCGGCCAGGCTGGTCGACGTACCCGAGCAGGCGATCTCCCGGGCGGATCTCGCTCGACGGCCGGATCTCGGCGCCGGCGCCGAAGAGACGCACGTGCCAGTCGTCCTGCACGAACACGTTGACGGGCGTGTCGCGCACCGTGGCCTGTACGAGGAGCAGCGGGCGCCGCTCGATCTTGAGCCTCCCGATGGTCACCGGCCGCCCTCGGCCCTTGCCGTCGAACACGAGGACCTGGTCGCCGGCGCGGAGATCCGACAGGTACACGGCGCGCTGGTCGGGGCCCCAGACGTAGAGGTGCAGCGCCCCGGCGTTCACCCGGAACGGGCGGAGGTTCATGTAAGGCAGGTAGTGGGTCTCGCTGCAGACCATCAGGCCGCCCGAGGACGTCGAGCCGAGCAGCATGCCCTCGTCGGGGAACAGCTCCGACGTGGTGTCGACGCACACGCGATCTCCCATGCCGGCGTGCTGCACCTTGGTGACGACGGCATCCTCGAAGGCGTACTGGACCGTCATCGCCTGCTCGCGAGCACCGCCGAGGCGCACGATTTCATCGATCTCGTCCGAGCGGAGCACGATGCCGTCGCTGCCTCTCTCCATCGTGAGGAGGCTCACTTCGCCGTCCTCGGCGGTCGCGACCTTCTTCAGCACCCTCGTTCCCCGCGGCTCCGCCCTGGCGAGGACGAGCTCGAGCGGGATGTTCGTCGGATCGGCGAACTGCACGACGAGGACACCGCCCCGAGCGGCCAGCTCCGCCGCGCGATCCAGGCTCTGACGATCGTCGACGTTCGACCAGAGGCCCACGGTCACGTCGCGGCGGGAGATCCACGCTTCGAGGTGCTCGGGACGCCGGGTGAAGATGTACTTCAGCTTCTGTCGCAGCGCGGGTCGGGCCAGCAGCTCGGCCTGCGGATCCACGTCGTCGCACACCACCGCGAGCTGGACCCGTTGTGGCAGGGTGACACTCTCGATCTTCGGCAGCAGCTCGGCTGGAACGACGATGGCGTCGTAAGGTAGATTGAACACCTTGTCCAGCGTGGAGGTGGTGGTGTGGGGCCCGACTTCGAACCACAGCTCTTTGTTCGCGGCGACGTCTCGTGTCTCGTTCATGCTGCAATCCCTGCCTCTCGCCTGGCTTCGTCGACGGTTCCGTTCTCGTGGACCAGCCGGTGCAGCCCACGGAGGACGGCCGCCGGCGTCTTCGACTGGAAGATGGCCCGGCCCACGGCCACGCCCGACGCCCCTGCGTCGAGGGCGGCGCGGACCATCTCGAACAGCTCGCCGGGGGTTTCCTTCCGCTCTCCACCCGCGATCAGCACGGGCACCGTCACGCCGGAGAGCACGCGGCGGAACGACTCGGCGCTGCCCGTGTAGTTCACCTTCACGAGGTCCGCGCCGAGCTCTTGCCCCACCCGCGCGGCGAGCGCGACCTCTGCTTCTCCGAACTCGCGCACGCCCGGGCCGCGGGGGTACATCATGGCGAGCAGCGGCAGATCGTAGCGATCGCAGCCTTCGGCCACCCTTCCGAGGGTCTCCAGCATCGCGTGATCGCCGTCCGTGCCCAGGTTCACGTGGACGGAGACCGCGTCGGCGCCGAGCCGCAGCGCCTCCTCGACGGTGGCCACTTGCACTTTGTAGTCGGCCCGCGGGCTCATCCGCACGGACGCGCTGACGTGGAGGATCACCGACAGCTGTCGCTGCTCGCAGAGCAGGTCGTGGGTCCACTTGATTGCGCCCTTGTGGAGCACGACGGCGTCCACCTCTTGTCCGCGGAGACCGTCGAGCGCAGCCCGCATGTCTTCCAGCCCGGCGAGCGGCCCCTGCGTCGCCCCGTGGTCCATCGGCAGGATCAGGGTGCGGCGCAGCCCGTGTCGCAGCAGGCGTCGAAGTCGCAGCTTTCTCTCGCTTTGCATCGTGGATCCTGTGGCAGCGGCGTGCCGGCAGCGGCAACCGAGCGGGTTGCCGGTCGCGAACCTTGACGCGTCGTTTCGACGAGCCCGTGCTCCGCGGCCTGACGACGAGCCGAGGGCAGGGGCAGCCCTCGAGCTCCAGCCTCCTCTCGGCCGGCCTCTGTTACAACGCTAGGCTGCGTCGGAACATTCTCGAGGGTCGTCGTCGACGACGACCTGTGGCAAAGAATCTTCGTGAGCGGACCGTGGAGGCGTGTTCGCCTGACTCCTACCGATTCAAATGATTCTGCTCATCTGGAGCGCGTGAGCCGCGGCGTTCCCCGGGGCTCGCCTCTCTCCTCCTGAATGCGGCCGGACCACCGGCCCTTCACCGAACCGTGCGCGCGAATCGTGCTCGCCTGTGTCCCGTGTCGCCTGCGAGGGACTGAGACGCTCCGCGCATCGGCGACGGCGACGACCTGCCCGGCAAGCGCATCTCCGAGGTCTACGCCGACGGGGAGGGCGAGCTCTCCGGCGTCGTGCAGCAGTGCCTCCATCACCGCTCGTGGCGAGGGCCCCTGAGCATGACGCAGCCCGACGGGGGCACCATCCCCATGCCAGGTCTCGATGATCGCGCTCGCATCGCGCTCGCGTCGCGCTCGCCGCCGAGCAGGGGCGGCCCCCGGCCCTCGCCGCCATCGACCGCGACCTGACCCCGATCCACGACGCCGAGCGCGGCGCGCCGGCGCCTACCCGGGGCAGCGCGCCGGCGCCTGCCCTGGGCAGGGAGCCCCAGCCAGGCGGCGGCCGGCGGCCAGCCCACGATCGGCCTCGGCGTGATGTGGCCTTTGTGCCGCGTGGGGCAATTCGCGCCACACGCGGAGGTGACCCCGGCGAACACCCGGCGCGTGCGGGACCCCCTGGCCTGGTCCCGGGCCAGGACCGGCGGCCATCCTGGCGCGTCCGTTGTCGCCGCGCTCGGCCTGGCACTCGCGTTGCTCTCTTACAGGCGGCCACCACCCCGGCGTATGCCGCCCAGGAAGAACGCAACGGCGCCCCGCGCGCCCCTGCAGTGAAGGTCCGTCATGCACCTGCCCGGAAAAGAGATCCCCTGGAAGGATTTTCTGAACGACATCAAGCAGGAGTGGGTCAAGGACAAGGTCGACACCGTCGCTGCTGCGCTGACCTTCTTCGGTGTCCTCTCGATCTTCCCGTTCCTGCTCTTCGCGGTCGCCCTCGCCGGCCTGGTCATCGATCCGGCCGAGTCCGCGAGGCTGATCCGCGAGCTCTACCAGGTCGCTCCGCCGGCCGTGGCCAACATCCTCAGCGAGCGGCTTCAGGCCCTCACCGAGGGCCAGAGCCCGGCGCTCTTGACGGTCGGCGCCCTCGGCGCGGTCTGGGCCGCCTCGGGCGGCGTCATCGCGCTGATGGACGCGCTCAACGCGGCCTACGGCGTCGAGGACAGCCGCTCTTTCATGAAGCGCCGCGGCATCGCCCTGCTGGTCACCCTGGGCGGCGCCGTCCTGCTGACGATCGCCTCGGCGCTCGCGGTCGCCACGCCGGCGGTCGCCGAGCACCTCGGCCCGCTCGGCACCGTGGTGCTCTGGCTGCGCATGCCGGTCTCGGCGCTCATCGTGATGGGCGTCCTGGCGGCGCTGTATTACGTGCTGCCCGACGTCGAGCAGAAGTTCAAGTTCATCACCCCCGGCTCCGTCGTGGCCGTCGTGCTCTGGGCGATCGCGTCGCTCGGGTTCTCGTTCTACGTCAGCCGCTTCGGCAGCTACGAGGTGAGCTACGGCACGCTGGGCGGCGTGATCATCCTGCTCCTCTGGATGTGGATCTCCTCGATGGCGGTGCTCCTCGGGGCGGAGATCAACGCGATCATCGAGCACCGGTCGCCCGACGGGAAGCGCACGGGCGCCAAGTCGTCCGAGGACACGGGGGCCGACGTGCCGAAGACCGAGAAGGAGCAGAACGGGGGCGCCGCGCTCCCGGCGACCGCCGGGGCCGCGAGGACGGCGCGCGACAAGGGCCCTTCCGACATCGCGCTCCCGCACGGCATCCGCTCGAGCCACTCGGGGATGCACGGGTGAGCGCGCCCGGGCGCCGCTGACCTCTACCAGCCGGAGACCCCCCTCATGCGACACCAGCTTCTCTCTTCTGCAACGTGGCTCGTGCTGATCGGCTCGCTCGCCGCGGGCTGCCAGAGCTCCCCGGCCGGCGCGCCCATCACGCCTCCGCCGGCCGACACCGCGCGAAGCGGAGAGGAGGGCAGCGCGCCGGCCCTGGAGGACGCGGGCGTGCGCGGCAACGTGGGCGTCAGCGGCGACATGGACGCGGGCGGCGCGCCGGGTACGGTCAGCCAGCCGGGCTGCGGGACGGACAGCACGCTCGCCAAGTATGTCGGGAAGAGCGCGGACGAGTGCGCCCGGATCCGCTTCGTCTGCGAGCCCGGGTGGACCTACTTCAGCGACGACTGCGGCTGCGGCTGCACGAAGCAGCTCTGACCGGCGCGGCCCCAGGCCCGCCGGCGCGCCGGGGGATGCCCGCGGCGCGCCGGGCGCGGCCCCTCCGCGGGCTGCGGGCGCGCGGGCCTCGCCGGCGGAGGCGCGGCGGTCGGCCACAAAAACACCTCGCCCTGGGCTGCCCGCGGCATCTAGCATCGGTGCGCGCATGCGCCCCCTCCTGATCGTGAACCCGCAGTCGAGCGGCGGAAAGACCGGCAAGATCTTCGACGGCATGCTCGCGCCCATCCGGCGCATCCTCGGCGAGGTCGACGTGGCGCGCACCGAGCGCGCGCGCCACGCCGTCGACCTCGCGCGCGAGGCCGCGCTCGACGGCCGCGAGACCGTCGTCGCGGTCGGCGGAGACGGCAGCATCCACGAGGTGGTGAACGGCCTCATGCAGGCGCGCGACCGGGGCGCCACCGGCACGCGGCTCGGGATCATCGGCGCGGGTACCGGCGGCGATCTCTGCCGGACGCTGAAGCTGAACCGCCGGCTCGACCGCTTCTGCACGGCGATCGCGAGCGGCAGCGCGCGCCCGCTGGACGTCGGCCGCATCTCGTACGAGACGCACGGCGGCGAGCGCGCGGAGGCGTTCTTCATCAACGTCCTGTCCGCGGGCATGGGCGGCCTGGTCGACCAGATCGTCAGCCAGACGTCGAGGGCGCTCGGCAACACGCTCGCGTACACGATGGCGTCGCTCCGGGGCCTGGTCCGGAGCCGCGTCGGCCGCGTGCGCTGTGTCGCGGCGCTGCGCGGGGAGACCCGCGAGCTGGAGCTCGCGACGCGCAACGTCGCCATCTGCAACGGCCGCTTCTTCGGCAGCGGCATGCAGGTCGCGCCGATGGCGAGGGCCGACGACGGCGTGTTCGACGTCATCGACCTGGGCGGCGCGCCCCCCGTCCGCTTCGCGGCCGTGTCGACCGGCATGTACACGGGGTCGCACATCCGCCACCCGGACGTCCGCCACTTCCAGTGCGACCGCATCGAGCTCACGCTGCTGAACCGCGACGTCGAGCCCGTGTTCCTGCTCGACGTGGACGGCGAGCCGCTCGGGCGCCTGCCGCTCACGGTGACGCTGGAGCCGAGGGCGATCCAGGTGCTCGCGCCGGCCGACTGAGGGAGCGGCGGGACAGGAGGGGGCCCCGCGCGGCGACGGAGCGCGACGCGCACGGCCCGGGAGCGGGGGGCCGACGCGGGCAGCTTGGGAACGCCCGGGTCGCGCCGTCCGTCGGGAGGGCTTCGGATCGTGCGCTTCCGTGCTTGACTGGGGCAACGCCGGTTGGTAGTCACCCGCCACGCATCGGCGGAGGCGACCTCCGCGGGTGCCTCGGCGCAGGCCCGGGATCCCGGGCAAGCGCCGAAAGACGTGGTTTCCCGGTTCGCGGGGACGGCGTCTGCGGGAGTAACTCAGTGGTAGAGTGCAACCTTGCCAAGGTTGACGTCGCGGGTTCAAATCCCGTCTCCCGCTCCACAATCTAGGCGCTGGTACGCCCGCGGACACAGAGAGGGCAAGCTCGGGCTCCGAGAGCGCTGGGCCGACCCGTCAGGCGGGGGGAAAAGCGTCGGGGCGAACCGACAAGCCGAGGGACGTGCTCCGCCCGCGGGAATCCCGGCAGGGCTCCCGGGTTGGCCGGGATGGGACGAGCGCGTAGACTCCTCGCTGCATGAGGATCCTGACCTTCGAGCTCCAGGGCGCGCAGCATGGCTGGACGCTCGAACCAATGGCGCTCGAGCCGTTCAACCTGCTGGTCGGCGTGTCCGGAGCGGGCAAGACGCGGATTGTACGGGCAATCGAGCAGGTCTGCGCGGTCGCGCTCGGAGACAAAGAAGCGGGTGAACACATCGAGGCCATTCGCGGGGCGAGCTTCGCGATCGGCTTCGAGCACGAAGGCGTGACGTACCGCTGGGAAGCCGAGCTGGAGCCGCGTGTATGGATAGGCTCGGAAGACCAAGGCGCCTTGCATGCCGCCGAGCCCCCGCTCGTCAGGAGTGAGCGGATCCACCAGGGAGAGCGGCCGCTCGTGGAGCGTACGCCAGAGCGCTTTCTTCTGAACGCGCAAGCAATTCCAAAGCTGGACCGGGCGAAGAGCGCGATCGCCGTCCTCAAGGAGGACCCGGTGATGCAACCGCTCTACGTGGCGTTCTCCCGCTGCATTTATCGAGCGCTCGAGACGTTACCGAGCCACGGAGTGCAGCTCAGATCTTCATTCGAGCATCAGAAGCAACGTTATCCCTCCGCTGCCGATCTCGGCGCGGACTTCTCGTTGCCCCTGCACCACAAGGCCGAGCTTCTCCAGGAGGTGTTTCCAGGGACGTTCGCCGGGATTGAGGAGGCGTTCCTGGACGCGTTCCCGACCGTCGAGCGGCTCGCAGTCCGACGCTATTACGCCCTCGGGCCGGATTTCGCGGAGGGAAAAATTTACAGCGTTGCCCTCGCCGTGAAGGAGTCCGGCGTCGACGAGTGGGTCTACTTCGCCGACATGTCCTCCGGCATGCAGCGCTATCTATCCTTCCTCGTCCACCTGTCGTTCGCTCCTCCCGGCACGGTGGTGCTCATCGACGAGCTGGAGTCGAGCCTTGGCGTCAACTGCCTGCCTGCCGTGACGCGCTTCCTCCTGAGCCGGGCGCCGGACCTCCAGCTCATCCTCACCAGCCACCACCCCTACATCATCGAGCAGATCCCGCCGAGCCACTGGAAGATCGTCACCCGGAAGGGGAGCCGCGTGCGGGTGCTCGACGCAGGCAGGATCCCGGCGATGGCCGAGGAGCGCTCGCACCTGGATCGCTTCACGCGTCTCATCAACCTGCCGGAGTACGAGCACGGGGTCCAGGGATGAACCTCGTCCTCCTCGTCGAGGGCGCCGAGACCGAGCCGAGGGTCTACGAGGCCTGGCTCCGCCACCGGCTCCCAGCGCTGCGTCGCGAGCCCAACGTGGCGGACTTGACCGCCGATGGATACGTCCTTGTGAGCGGGAAGGGCTATCCCTCGTGTTACCGCAGGATCGCGGGCCTCCTCCGGGACATCGACGGGCACCCGGGCCTCGTCCAGGAGTTCTGGATCTGCATCGATTCGGACGAGGATACGTACGAGGCCCGCTACGCCGAGGTCGACCGCGCCGTGCAGGAGGAGCTCCGAGGCACTCGCATGGCGAGGACCAATCCATCTCTCACAATTCGCATCATCGTCCAGCACTGCTGCATCGAGACCTGGTTCCTGGGACACGACGGATTCCTGCGCGCAGGCCCGCAATCGCGTCAACTCGTCGAGTTCAAGCGCTTCTATGACGTGAGCGCAGAGGATCCCGAACAGATGCCGGCTTATGCTGGCTACGTCACGCGGGCCAGCTTCCACCTGGCGTATCTCAAGGCGATGCTCACCGAGCGCAGCTACCGCTACTCGAAGCAGCGCCCGGGCGTGGTGATCGAGCCCTCCTACTTCGAGGCGTTGCGGTCGCGCTGCGCGCGCACCGGCCACATCCCGAGCTTCCAGCGCCTGCTCGAGGCGCTCCAGGCAGCGGGGGACACCGGAGCGTGATGTCTTCGTGAGCTGCCGCGAAAAGCGCCCGACACCACCTCCTCCACACGCCTGACGCGCTGCGGACGCTTGTAGGCTCTCTCGAGCTGCCACCGCACATCCCCGGCGCTCCCGGTGGACCCGCCCCCTTCGCCGTCCACTCCCCTCACACTTTTCCGCCCACCTTGTCCCCTTCCCCCCTCCCCTGCACCCCCGTCGAGCCCGCCCCGCCGCAGTGGTAAGGCCTCCTCCATGAGCTTCACCGATTCCCTTCCCGCCTCTGCGCCCTCCCCCTCCGACCTCCCCCCGGGCTCCTCCCCTGCCCGTTCCTCCTCTGCGCCCCGGCTGCTCGTGGTCGGCTGCGGCGGCATCGGCGGCATCATCGCCGCGCACCTGTTCGAGCAGGGCCACGACGTCACCGCGTTCACGACGAACCCGCTCATCGCGGACGCCATCAACGCCGCCGGCTTCCGGGTGCGCGGCGAGGCGAGCCCGGGCACGGTGCGCGGCCGCGCCCTGCGCGAGCTCGGCCCGGGCGAGCGGCCGTTCGACTACATCCTGCTCGCCACGCAGCCGCCGCAGGTCGAGGAGGCCGCGCGCAGCGTCGTCGCGCACCTCGCCCCCGCGGGCGCGATGATCTGCCTCCAGAACGGCCTCTGCGAGGAGCGCATCGCCCGGATCGCCGGCCCGGAGCGCACCTTCGGGGGGATCATCGCGTGGGGCGCCTCGATGGTCGAGCCCGGCGTGTACGACCGCACCTCGAGCGGCGGCTTCGTCCTCGGCCGGCTCGACGGCGCGAGCGACGCGCGCCTCCACGAGCTCGCCCGCATCCTCGAGGCGATCGGCCCGACCACCGTCACGGACAACCTCGCCGGCGCGCGCTGGTCGAAGCTCGCCATCAACTGCGCCATCTCCTCGCTCGGCACCGTCGGCGGCGACCGCCTCGGCGCGCTCCTCCGGCACCGCTTCGTCCGCCGGCTCGCGCTCGAGGTCATGACCGAGACCGTGCAGGTCGCGCGCGCGGCCAGCGTGCGCCTCGAGAAGGTCGCGGGGACGATCGACCTCGACTGGATCGCCCTCACCGACGCCGAGCGCACCGCCGTGGGCTCGCCGGGGCTCTTCGCGAAGCACGCGCTGCTCCTCGCCGTGGGCGCGCGGTACCGCCGCATGCGCTCCTCGATGCTCGCCGCCATCGAGCGCGGCCGCCCGCCCGCGGTCGACTTCCTGAACGGCGAGGTCGTCGCGCGCGGCGCCGCCCTCGACATCGCCACCCCGATCAACGCCGCGGTCCGCGAGGAGGTCCTCGCCATCGCGGCGCGCAAGCGCAAGCCGAGCCTCGAGCTGCTGCGCGCGCTGTTCGACCGGACGCGCGGTCTCGTGGGTGCGCCTGCGTCCGCCCCTTCACCACCTGTCGCAGCACCGAACGAGCCGTCCGTGCCGTCCGAGGCAGCAGGAAACGCGCAGGACGATCTCGAAGGCAGAGTGGGCTAGCGCGTCGAAGTCCGGTAGCATCGGGCGTCTCTTCCAGCGGATCTCGAGCAGATCCCTCGACGAGGAGCCCTCGCATGACGCACTCCCCGCCCGCACTCGCCTCCCGGCGCGGCGCCGCGCGCCGCGGCCTCGTTCCCCTCCTCTTGCTCGCGGCGCTCGCCGCGTGCGGCGATGACGGCGGCCAGGGCGGCGCCGGCGGCGCCGGCGGCGAGGGCGGCCAGGGCGGCGGCCCGGTCATCGAGGAGCCGAACCGGTTCCGCATGCGCATCGACGACGCGGAGATCCCGTCGGTCCAGATCAAGCTGAACAAACAGACGGCGATGCAGGTCTTCGGGGAGGAGGGCGCCAAGCGGATCACGGCCCTCGAGGTCGACACGACCGGGCTGCTGCGAAACGCGCTCGAGCAGATCCGGGACGCGTGCGGCCCCTCGTGGAACCACGACGACCCGGACCCTCAGCATGACTGCGCGCTGACCCCGCTCGGCCAGAGCTTCGGGCCGGAGTGGCGGACATCACCCGCGTTCGCGCTCGTTCGCCTGCTCGGCATGACCCCCGCCAACGCGAACGTGACCGGGACGTCGCTCGAAGGACTGCAGCAGATCTTCGAGGAGAACCCGGGCACCTTCGCGTTCGACTTCGCCGACGTCCTCGCCGACAGCATCACCCTCGATCTGGCCGAGCAGCCCCCGCCGACGGCCACACGCGACAACCGGACGGCCCCGGTCGTGCCGCTCGACAAGCTCATCCTCGCGCTCCAGCAGCAGCTGCTCGCCACGCACCCGGCCATCTCCGATCCGGACGGCGTGACGTTGTCCGTCAGCCTCTACGAGGCCCTGCACGACCTCCAGCCGCTCTCCGAGAGGCTCGGGCGCTCCGACGATCATCCCGGCGTGCTCGTCCGCGACGACGACACGTTCACGACGAAGAGCGACGTCCTCCTGCCCGACTTCGAGATGAAGGTCATCGCCGAGTCCGGCCTGCGCCGGGTCGCGGGGGTCGACCTCTCGAAGGGCGCCGGCGACATGTTTCTCCGCGAGGGTGAGGCCCCGCTCCGCTTCGACTTCGAAGATGCGGAGAAGCTTCAGATCAGCGGCATCGCCCCGATGCCGACGATCGATATCCGGATCTCGCTGGGCGAGCTGCCGACCACCGTGCCGCCGTGCACGGAGACGCCCGCCTGCAAGGCCAACTCCCCCGACATGCCGGTCGGCGCGAACACGGTGTGGACCACCCCCCCGTTCTCGCTCGAGCACATCGTGGGCAAGGCGGCCTACCTCACGTACGGTGAGCGCGCGCCGTTCACCGGGTGTTACTTCCGCTTGGGCGGGATGTGCAAGGTGGGCGTGACCATCGGCCAGGGCGGTGATCCGCGCGGCTGGACGGTCTTCACCGGCAACATCTCCGACCCGCCGCCGCCGATACCGGATCCGCAGTTCTTCTGGGAGCTGCTCACCGAGGTCGCCCAGGTCGCCATCCACGATCCCACCGGCGACGGCAACGCCGAGATCCTCGATGGCAAAGTCCAGCCCACCTACGCGCTCGACGACGTGGGCCTCGGCTACAGCGCCGACCAGATCATCACCGGCCTCCGCCACACCCTGCAGCGCCAATCCAAGGAGATCGCGGAGATCATCCTCGGCCGTTACTGGGTCAACAGCGACGCCCTCGACTTCTTCTATGACCGCGGCGCCCCGGGCGGCGCGCCGACCCTGTTCTTCGTCTCCGAGGACGACCTCCGGCCCCCGGAGCAGGGCGCGGAGGCCCCGCGCCCCTACGGCTACGCCAAGCCCGGCTTCTACACGAGCCCCGATCTCAGCGAGGCGAGCAAGGTCTCGACGAAGGCGCTCGACGGCGTCGCCGACACCACACGCGAGAAATACCGGCTGCCGCCGGGCGATACGACGCTGTACATGGAGGACGACGAGGCCGCCGTCTACGAGGTCCACTTCCACGTGCCCGACAGCAGCGATCCGGTGGAGATCACCGCCGACGTGAAGAGGCTCTGATCATGCCCGTCCCGCAAGCCCGCGCCGCCGCCCGCCCCGCCCTGCCCGCCCGCCGCCGGCTCTCCCGGCCCGGCGTCCTGCTCGCGGCCGCGCTCTCGTGCGCCGTGCCCGGCTGCGTCGACGCGGTCACCGTGGAGCAGGAGGCGCCCCCGCCGGCGCTCGGCGTGAACGAGAGCCGCGCCCTCACGCTCGAGTTCCTGCGGTTCGACGCGAAGAACTTCTCCAAGAAGCTCACGCTCGAGGAGCTCAAGGCCCTGCCGCGGCCCACGCTCGAGGGCATCTGGCTGCTCGATCTCGACATCTCGGCGCTCATCGAGAACGCCCTGCTCCGGGTCATGTACATGCCGCCCGCGGAGGTCGACGCGCTCTCCCCGGCGGCGCGGAACCTCGTCGGGCTCCTCAACATGACGCCGGAGAGCGCCGACCTCCGCGGCACGAGCCTCGAGTACCTGCTCGGCGTCGGCAACGCCGTCGGGATCCCGACCTCGAAGATCCTCGCCGACCTCGTGGGGGCGGACGAGAACGAGCGGATCATCCCGGTCGAGATCACCGCCCAGGCCGTCCTGGAGAACCTGGTCAGCACGCACCCGAACACCCAGCTGCGGAAAGGGCTGCCCACGAGCGAGCACCCGGACGGGGTCTACCCCGTCGCGCCAAACGCAATCCCCGTCACGCTGTACGACGTCGTCACCGACTTCGCCGGCCTCGCCGCGCAGTTCGGCCCGGCGCCGCTCGACCCGGACGACCCCGACGGGCCGAAGCACCCCGGCTTCATCAAGGCGACCTCCGGCGTGAAGGCCGCCCTCGACGACTTCACGATGACGGTCCAGGTCAACGTCCAGGCGCTGCCCTACAAGGGGGTCGACGCGACGGCGGCCGCGGTGGCGAGCGTCAACAGCACCCCTGGCCAGGTCGCGTCGATGTTCGACTTCAGCAAGCCGGACTGGCTGGAGCTGAACGGCCTGGCGAAGCACCTCGCGATCGGCGAGCTGACCATGGCCATCCCCGAGAGCCCGATGCACCTGCCGGGCGGCACGAGCGAGGAGCCGGCGCCGCGCGGCGACTCGCCCGTATGGGAGCAGCCGCCCTGGGAGTTCGAGCACATCCTCGCCCGCGCCGGCGAGCTCCGGGCGGCGCAGATCGAGGACCACTGCACGAAGTACGGGCCCCAGGGCTCCTCCACGGGCGAGTTCGAGCCGGTGGCGGTCTGCATCGACGAGCGCGGCTGGACCACGATCGCCGTCGAGGAGAGCATCGTCGTGCCGGAAGAGAGCCGCCCGGCGCCGTCCTACTTCTGGGACATCCTCGTCGAGGTGGCCCAGGCGCGCCTGCACGACGGCGGCCTCGCCGAGGGCGAAGCCGACCTCGAGGTGACGGTCCGCGACGTGCCGGTCGGCGTGAAGACGTCCGATCTCGTCGCGAGCATCAAGGAGAACCTCGCGAAGGACGCGCTGCTCCTCAAGGACATGGCGATCGAGCTGAACGACAACGCCGCGGGCGACGCGGACTTCTACCTCTACCAGCGGAGCACGGAGAGCGGCGTCGCCGGCCAGCGCGACTACCTCTACTTCGTCGCGCCCGACGACATCCGCAGGGACGCGGAGGGCGCGCCCGTGCGCGAGTACGCCTACAAGAACCCGGGGTTCTTCGCGGACGCCGCGCTCGCCGAGAAGCGGTCGACGACGGAGGAGATCGACGGCGACGTGCTCCACGAGAAGGTGGAGGTCAAGCCGGGCGACGCGCTCTACTTCGAGGACGACGAGGGGCGCCGCTACCAGATCGCCGTCGGCGACAAGCCGAGCCCGCATCGCCTCTCTCTCACCCTCACCCGGATCCAGTAGCCGGCCCACCCACCGTGAGGACCCGTCGCATGTCAGGAGCTCTGCCCACCCCGCGGACCCGCCGCCGGACAGGACGTGAACTCGCCGCGCTCGCGCTCGCGACAGGCCTCGTCGGCCTGACGGCGGGCGAGGCGCGCGCCTCGGGCATCGACGCGCCCTGGGTCACGAGCGGCGCCTCGGGCCCCACGTCGGCCGACGCCGCCGCGGTGTTCTGGAACCCGGCCGCGCTCGCGGGCGTGAAGCGGCCAGAGCTCCTCCTCGGCGCGGGCCTCATCGTCGGCCACGCGACCTACCAGCGCGAGCGGCGCGGCGCCTACCAGACCCCGGACACCCTGCAGTTCAAGCTCCCGCTCGACCCGGCGAACGCCGATCCGGGCAAGGCCGGCCGCGCCGAGGCGGTCTCGACGACCCCGGTGGCGCCGACGGGCAACGCGTTCCTGGCGATCCCGGCCATCCCGAACCGCCTCACGGTGGGCGTCGGCCTCTACGTCCCCTACGCCGCGGCGCTCAGCTTCCCCGAGGACGGCGCGCAGCGCTGGCAGCTCCGGCAGGCGTTCATCGTGGCGAGCTCGCTCACCGCCGCCGCCGGCCTCACGTTGACCGAGCAGCTCGCGCTCGGCGCCGGCGTCTCGTACGTCGGCGGCCTCGCCGAGCTCTCGAAGGTGCAGGACTTCGCCGGATTGAACGAGTTCCGCGACGGCCTCGCCTACCTCAACCAGGACAACGACTTCGGCCCGGACGCATCGTCCGAGCTGCGCGAGCTCGACGTGCTCGCGCGCTCCATCTCGCTGAAGCAGGCGATCTCCCACGGCGCCTCGTTCCACGTCGGGCTCGCCTTCACCCCGAGCAAGGATCTCCGCTTCGGCCTGACCTACCAGCACAGCGCGGCCATGCGGTACAAAGGCAAGTTCGCCATCGACATGAACCACCCGTTCTTCACGCAGGACCTGAGCGAGCAGGGCCTGCGTTACAAGCCGCTGGTCGAGGGCGACGCCGTGCTCTCGTTCACGCTCCCGAAGCGCCTCACCGCCGGCGTCGGTTACCGGGTGAACGACCGGCTCAGCATCGATGGCCTGCTCTCCTACGTGCTCTACTCGGACATCAAGGCCTTCGTCGTCGAGGCGACCTCGCCGGACCTCGCCCAGCCCAAGCTCGGGATCACCGACCGGGTCACGGTCACCCTGCCGCGTCGCTGGAATGATACCGTGTGGGTGGAGGCCGGCGCCAAGGTGGCGTTGACCGACGGGGTGACTGCGACCGCGTCGGTCGGGTATCAGTCGGCCGCTTCGCCGGACACCACGATCGACGTGGCGTCCCCGGACGGGCACCGGCTGATCGGCGACGTCGGCGGCATCTTCAAGCTGAGCGATCGCGTGTCGCTCTCGGGCGACGTCCGGGTGCAGGGGATCTTGCCGCGCACGGTGACGGAGTCGGAGCACGACCTGGGCAACGGCGCGTACACGCTGGTGCTCACGACGGTGGGCGGGCACCTCAAGGCCGTGTTCTGAGCGAGGCGGGGCGCGGCGCTCCGCGGGGCCACCGGGGGCTGCGAGCAAGGGGTTGCCATCGTCGGCGGATTCGACGAACTTTGGTCGAGGTGCCCCATGAGCCAGGAAGCTACCGGTTCACGCCCGCCGCTCCCCCCGTTCACCGCCGAGACCGCCGCTCGCAAGGCGAGGATGGCCGAGGATGCCTGGAACAGCCGGGATCCCGCGCGCGTCGCGCAGGCGTACACCGTCGACAGCCGCTGGCGCAACCGCGCGGAGTTCTTCGAGGGCCGCGCGTCGATCGAGGCGTTTTTGCACCGCAAGTGGCAGCGCGAGCTCGACTACCGCCTGATCAAGGAGGTCTGGGCGTTCACGGGCAACCGGATCGCGGTGCGTTTCGCCTACGAGTGGCATGACGACAGCGGCAACTGGTACCGCTCCCACGGCAACGAGCAGTGGGAGTTCGACGATCACGGCCTGATGCGCCGCCGCGAAGCGAGCATCAACGACGTGCAGATTCCGGAGCAAGCCCGGAAGTTCCACTGGCCGCTAGGCCGCCGGCCAGACGATCACCCCGGCCTGACCGATCTCGGCCTCTAGCGCGGTCCTCATCCGTCTCCAGCAATGCGTCCCAGAGCGGCGGTCACCCGCACAGGAGACGGGCCCAGATCGGCGTTTTCGGCGCGGAGGCGCACTCCTGTGCGCTGAGCACCGAAAACGTCGATCTGGGCCCGTATCCGAAGCGGGTGACCGCCGCTCTAAGTGAGCAGGTAGAGGAGGAGGGTGTTCCCGGCCAGGAGGAGCAGCGCGGTGGGGAGCTGGGCCTTGATCACGGCGTCGCGATCGGGCAGCCCGAGCAGCGCGGCGGGCACGAGGTTGAAGTTCGCGGCCATGGGCGTCATCAGCGTCCCACAGAAGCCGGACAACATGCCGATGGCGCTCACGATGGCCGGGTCGCCGCCGAAGCGGCGCACGATGAGGGGCAACCCCACGGCCGCGGTCATGACGGGAAACGCCGCGAACGCGTTCCCCATGATCACGGTGAACACCGCCATGCCCACCGTGTAGGCCGCCACCGCGGCGAGGCGGCTGCCGAGCGGGAGCACGTTCCCGGTCAACTCCCCCACCACGTCGCCCAGGCCGGCGGCCGCGAACACGACGCCGAGCGCGGCCAGCATCTGGGGCAGGATCGCCGCCCAGCCCACCGCGTCGAGCAGGCGCCGGCCTTCCTGCAACGGGGCGAGCAGCGGCGGTCGCAGCCACGCCATCGAGGCCGCGAGCGCCAGCGCGACGCCGAGGGTGAGCGAGATCAACGTGGCCTGCCCGGGCTCGAGCAAGGGGGCTCCGTGGATCTCGATCCTCTTCAGGACCAGCGTGCCGAGGAGGGCGGTCGCCGGGATGAGCAGCGCCGGGAGGAAGAGGTGGTCTCCGCGGCGCTCGGCGTCGGCGAGCCGCTGCTCGCGCGTCGTGGTGGCGGCGCGCCCTTGCCCGAGGCCCCCGAGGCCGGCCAGGAGCACGAGCGCGATCACGAGCACCCCGTTCCCGAGGTCGCCCAGGCGTGAACCGAAGAGGAAGCTCGCCGCCAGGAGGCCCCAGAAGAGGCTGTTCCTCCAGCGCGTCGGGTGCTCGCGGTCGAGCGCGCTCAGGATCGCCGACGCCGCGAAGAACAGCCCTGCCACGGCGTAGCCGAGATCGAGCGTGATCATTCGCGCGCCTCCCCGGCGTCCCTGCGGGCGAGCTCGCGCTGGAGCCGCCGGTCGAGCAGGAGCAGCCGTGTCCCGTGGACGAGGAGCGCCATGACCGCCGTGGGGATGGCCCAGACCGACACCTGGAGCGGCTCGACGATGATCCCGTTCTGCTCGAGAAACCCCTTGATCAGCAGGATGGACGCGATGGCGATGAAGATGTCCTCGCCGAAGAACAGCGCCACGTTGTCGGCCGCCGCCGACCAGGCGCGGATACGAAAGCGCGCGCTGTCCGGCAGCGGCCCGTACCGGTTCTCGGACGCGCCCTCGGCCATGGGCGCGATCAGCGGCCGGACCATCTGCGCGTGGCCGCCCAGCGAGGTCAGGCCGAGGGCGGCGCTGAGCTGTCGCAGGACGAAGTAGACCAGCAGCAGGCGTCCGGTCGTGGCCGTCTTCACCCGCGAGACCAGCGCGCGCGCGCGCTCCTGGAGGCCCGAGCGCTCCAGGAGACCGATGACCGGCAGGACGAGCCAGACCAGGCTCACGTAACGGTTGTCGTTGAACGCCTTGCCGAAGGCGGAGATCCCCTGGACCGGGCTCATCCCCGCCGCGAGGCTGGTCACGACGGCCGCCGCCGCGACGACCAGGAGCGGATTGATCCGGGCGACGAAGCCGGCGACCACGACCGCGACCCCGAGGAGCGTGAGCATGCGTCCTCCCTCGTGCTCGCGCGCAAGGTCCCACGCTGGCGCCCAGGTGGCCAGGGCGCCCTTCGGCGACGTGGCGCCGGCGGCGCCGCTCAGGGCTGGTTCGCGCAGGTGGTCCTGAGGGCGCGGGCCTTGTCGATGCACGTGGCGAGCGCGCTCTCGGGCGGGTCGTCGGGGCACTCGGCCTCGAAGGCGCGGACAGCGCCGAGGAGGCCGCGCGGGGCGGAGCCGGCGGAGCCCAGGTCGAGCTTGCGCTTCTGGGCGTCATCATCGTCGTCGCCGCCGGCGAGCAGGAGCACGCCGGCCACCGCGCCCGCGACGACGACGCTGGTGACGACGCCCGCCACGATCACCCCGGTCTTGCCGTCCACCTCCGGCGGCTCGGCGTCGGGGAGCGACGGCGCGTCCGCCGGGATCGGCTTCGCCTCGAGGCCCGCCGAGAGCGCGGTGGTGACGAGGCCGCCCGCGAGCCCCAGGCCGCCGATGACGAGGCTCCCCACGGTGAGCGCGCTCGGCCCCGCGTCGGCGCTCGCGCGCACGTCGGCGCTCGCGCGCACGTCGGCGGAGAGGCGCGCTTGCGCCGCGTTGCACACCGCGTAGGCGTCGAGCCGGTGGAGCTCGAGCGCCACGCGAGGCGCGGTGTCGGGCGACAGCTTCGCTGCGAGGAGGACATCGTCCGCGGACCGCCTCGGCGTGAAGGCCTCGGGCGCAGCCGCAGGTCGCGTGGAGGACTTCCCGCAGCCGGAGAGGCCACACGCGAGGAGCAAGATCAACGTGCTGGAGAGGACACGATCGCGTCGCAGGATCATGCAGATACGCTACGCCGATCGCTCGCGGCTCCGTCGAACGAAATTGCCAGAGCTCCGCTCCCGGCGAGCAGGCGGGGTGAGCGTAGGGTGGAGGCATGGCGTATCCGACCTGTGGCGGCGTCAAGCCACCTCGTCACGCGCGTTGACTGCCGGGCTGCTCCTCCGAGAGCGACAGCAGACATCGACTCATCTTCCTGGTACCGTGTCGCCCAGGGACGAGCCAGCAGGGCCGGCGTTGCGGACGCCACGCGCCCATGATGGCTTCTCGACGACACGCCCGAGCGCGCCGCCTGCCCGGGCGTCTGCCTGGCCAGCTTGGATCCGGTGGCAATGGCTCCTCCTGCCGGGACCACCACACAGGGACCGAGGCCGCAAGGCGAGAGGGACATCCGTGCAGCTCCCCGTGGCCTCGCCGGCTGCGGTCGGAGCGGAGCGGCGCGGCCTGGAGCCACGGCGCTTTGTTCGTGATGGTCCGGAGGCTCAACGCGCTGAACGAGGAGCGCGTCTAGCGCATCCTAGGGCGCATGCGTGCGAGCAAAGGTCTCCTGGTTCGTTCGAGCAACGTGGCTGCTGCATTCCAGCGGCGTCTCTGGCTGCTATTCCTGCTCAGCTCGATGGCGGGATGTCGACCGGTCAGCGACGGCGGCGACGGCGGCGACGGCGGTGCGGGCGGCGGCGGCGACGGCGGTGCGGGCGGCGGCGGGACGACCTCCAGCTCGAGCGGCACCGTCTGTGAACCCGGCGCCCGGATCGCGTGTTACTCCGGCCCGGCGGGCACCGAGGGCATCGGGGACTGCACGGCCGGGCAGCGGACGTGCAACGAGTCCGGCACCGACTACGGCCCCTGCGAGGGCGAGGTGCTGCCGTCGCCCGAGCGCTGCTCCACCCCGGGCGACGAGGACTGCAACGGCACGTCGGACGAGGGCGACCCCAGCTGCGTCTGCATCCCGGGGACGGAGGTCCTCTGCTACGGCGGCAGCATCGAGACGGTCGGCGTCGGTGCATGTCAGGCCGGCAAGTCCCGTTGCAACGAGGACGGCAGCGGCTTCGGCCCGTGTCTCGGCCAGGTCCTGCCGGCGGCCGAGACGTGCGCGACCCCGGTCGACGACGACTGCGACGGCGCCGTCAACGAGGAGGGCGCCGGCTGCGTGTGCCTGCCAGGCGAGGTTGTCCCCTGCTACTCCGGCCCGCCGGACACCGCGGGCGTCGGCCTCTGCGCCGCCGGGACTGCGACCTGCAACGCCCTGGGCACGGCCCTCGGCCCGTGTGAAGGGGAGGTCCTGCCGGCGGCCGAGACGTGCGCGACCCCGGTCGACGATGACTGCGACGGCGCCGTCAACGAGGAGGGCGCCGGCTGCGTGTGCCTGCCAGGCGAGGTTGTCCCCTGCTACTCCGGCCCGCCGGGCACCGCGGGTGTCGGCCTCTGCGCCGCCGGGACCGCGACCTGCGACGCCCTGGGCACGGCCCTCGGCCCGTGTGAAGGGGAGGTCCTGCCGGCGGCCGAGACGTGCGCGACCCCGGTCGACGACGACTGCGACGGCGCCGTCAACGAGGAAGGCGCCGGCTGCGCCTGCCTGCCGGACCAGGTTGTCCCCTGCTACTCCGGCCCGCCGGGCACCGCGGGCGTCGGCCTCTGCGCCGCCGGGGTCGCGACCTGCGACGCCCTGGGCACGGCCCTGGGCCCGTGTGAGGGAGAGATCCTGCCGTCGGTGGAGACCTGCGACACGCCGGTCGACGACGACTGCGACGGCGAGGTGAACGAGGGCGGCACCGGCTGCGCGGCCGGCGAGATCTCCGTGCATTGGGCCAAGCGGCTCGCCGGCGTCACGATCAGCAGCGTGGCCGTGGACGCGATGGACAACACGATCGTCACCGGCCGCTTCTCTACCCCTGTCGACTTCGGCGCCGGCGTGCTCGTCCCCGAGGTGAGCGATGATCCCGAGTGGCCCGACTTTCCCGAGGCGTTCGTCGCCAAGTACGATCCGAGCGGCCATCTCGTCTTCGCGAAGACGTTCCCGGGCCGAGAGACCGCCGCGTACAGAATCGACACGGACGCTTCCGGGAACATCGTCCTCCTCGGGTCGTACGGCGATACCTCCGTGGACTTCGGGGACGGCTTGCGCGTCTCCGGAGGGCCCTACATGTCGTTCAACTACCTGGTCAAGCTCAATCCGTCGGGCAACAGCATCTGGGTCCAGGGCTTCCTCAGCGTAACCCGCTCGATCTCCGACACGGGCCACATCTTCAGCGCGAACGACATCGCGGTGGACGGCGCGGGCGACGTGATCCTGGTGGGCTCGTTCCGCGGCACGTACGACCTCGGCGGGGCAGCGCCGCTCTCCGCCGAGATCTCGATGTTCGGTGAGTTCGACGCCTTCGCCGCGAAGCTCTCGGGCGCGACCGGAGACACCGTCTGGAGCATGGATACCGGAGGTCCCTTGAACGACGGCCTGAGCGGCGTCGACGTGGGTCCTGCGGGCGAGATCGCGGCCGTCGGCGACATGAGCCGCTACGTCGGACCTCCGAGCGACGATGTCATGGCTCGCTGCCTCGTGGCGCTGAAGCTCGGCCCTGCAGGCGACGAGCTCTCCCGCCAGGAGTACTGCAATACCGAGTACGGCGACCATGGCGCTCAGGTCGCGCTCGATGCCATGGGCGACATGGTGTTCTCAGGAACGGTCGTGGTCGGCACGGACCTCGGCGGCGGGCCGGTCACCCCGCCGCCCACCCACGGGACGAGCCGGACGATCCCCGTCGTCGCGAAGTTCGATGATGCCGGCAACTATCTCTGGCACAGGCCGCTCTGGCCGCGCCTCGGCGTCGACGCGGCGCGGAACATCACGGTCGCGGACTCCCTGTCGGGCACGCTCGACTTCGGCGTCGGCACGCTCTCGAGCGCCGGCTCCTCGGACGTGTGTCTGGTCAAGCTGGATCCCGGCGGCAATCTCCTCGCTTCCGGGTGCTACGGCGACGCGAGCAGCCAGACCGTCAGCGATCTCGCCGTCTCTGCCGGAGGCAGCGCGGTGCTTGCCGGCAGCTTCGCCGGCACGCTCACCTTCGGGTCGGCGACGCTGGTGAGCGAGACAGGGCAGGACGCCTTCCTCGTGAAGGTCGAGCACTGACGGGGCGCTCGCCGCCGCGGCGCCGCGGCGGCGAGCGCCCTCGCGCGGCCGCCCGCGCCGCCGGACCGCCCCCCGATCGTGATGAACGCCGCGCGGAGATCCTGTAGACCATTTCGCTATCCCTCCCGTGAGCTCCGCCGAACCCGTCCTCCGCGTCCGCAACCTCCACAAGTCCCACGCGCTCGGCGCCACGCCCATCGAGGTGCTCCGCGGCGTCGACCTGGACATCCACGCCGGCGAGATGTGCGCCATCATGGGCCCCTCCGGCGTCGGCAAGAGCACGCTGCTCTCGTGCGTCGCCGGCCTCGAGGGCCCCGACCGCGGCGAGGTCCGCGTCCTCGGCGAGGACATGGCCGCCCTCGACGAGGACGGCCGCACGCTCCTGCGCCGCCGGCGCATCGGCATCATCTACCAGTTCTTCAACCTCGTCCCGACGCTCACCGGCTACGAGAACATCGTCCTGCCGTACCTCATCGACGGCGCCGCGCCGGACCACGACGCCGCCTCGCGCATGCTCGATCGCGTCGGCATGCGCGCCCGCGCCGAGCACCTGCCCTCGCAGATGAGCGGCGGCGAGATGCAGCTCATCTCCATCGCGCGCGCGCTCGTCCGCCGCCCCGCGCTCGTGCTCGCCGACGAGCCCACCGGCAACGTCAACATCGCGACCGGCCGCCGCATCATGGCCCTGCTCGCCGACGCGCTCAGCGACGCCGGCAGCGCGATGCTCCTCGTCACGCACAACGCCGAGGACGCCGCCCGCGCCCACCGCGTCGTCTTCATGCGCGACGGCCTGCTCCTGCACGACGCCGCCCTCGCCGGCCCCGCCGTCACCTCGGCCGCCGTCCACGACCGCCTGAAGGAGCTCGGGATCTGATGCTCCTCCTCCGCGCGCTCTTCCAGCCGCTCGTCCGCCTCCTCGCCCTGCGCAACCTGCGCGCCGACCGCTTCGGCGCCATGGCCGCCCTGCTCGGCGTCGCCCTCGGCACCGCCACCGTCAACGTCGTCCTCATCCTCGACGTCGGCACGCGCGCCGTCGAGGCGAGGAGCTACATCACGAACCCCGACCTCCCCGTCCTCGGCGATCAGACCATCACCCTGCGCGGCCTCCGCCCCGACGGCCAGCTCATCGCCGCGGCCGACGCCCAGGAGGAGACCCACGAGGACTACGAGATCATGCGGTCCGCGATCCGCCTCGGGTCGCTCTCCGCGTTCCTCGTCGGCGCCCTCATCGTCTTCTTCACGTTCAACGTCGCCGTCGAGCGCCGGCGCCGCGAGATCGCGCTCCTGCGCAGCGCCGGCGCGCTGCCCCCGCAGGTCGCCGCGGTCTTCGTGTTCGAGGCCCTCTTGCTCGGCCTCGGCGGCGCGGCGCTCGGCCTGCTCGCGTCGATCCCGCTCGCGTACCTCGCCGCGAAGGCGGGCATCACGACGACCGGCCGCGCCCGCATCCCGCTCCACGCCATCCGCCTCCCCTGGACGGCGATGCTGCTCGTCTGCGCGACGGGCGCCCTCACCGCGCTGCTCGGCGTGCTCCGCCCGGTGCGCGACGCGCTCCGCCTCGACATCGCCCGCACCCTGCGCCCGCGCTTCCTCGAGGGCGGCGCCGGCCTCCGGCGCCGCATGCGCGGCGTCACGCTGCTCGCCCTGCCGTTCATGGTGCTCGTCTACGGCCTGCTCCGCCCCTTCTTCCGGCAGTCCTTCGGGTCGTTCGCGTTCTTCGTCATCGAGGCGGGCCTCGTCTGCGCCGCGTTCCTCGCCGCGATCGTCTTCGTCCCCGATCTCGTCGCGCGCCTCGGCGCGCTCGCCGTCCGCCTCGCGCCGCGCCGCTGGGCGGCCGAGCGCCTGCTGCTGGAGCGCCGCGTCCAGCACAGCGGCCACGAGCTCTCCTGGAGCATCGGCGGCGTGATGATGGTCTTCGCCCTCCTGCTCGCGCTGCACATCGCCACGGCGGCCCTGAAGGAGGAGGTCTCCGCCTGGGCCGGCCGCGCCATCGCCCCGTACACGTTCCTCTACCCCGACGCGCCGATGGGCCACGCCGAGAGCTTCCTCCCGAACGTGCCCGATCGCCTCGTCGCGGCGCGCTTCTCCAGCCGCACCCCGTGGCCCAACGTCGCTTACGCCGTCCCGTCCGCCGAGCTCCGCGCGCTCGCCGAGGCCGCCGGCCGCGAGGACGCGATCGCCGTCAGCCGCCGCTTCGGCCCGGGCAAGGTGATCGTCTCCACGATGATGGCCCGCCGCTTCGACGTCGGCGTCGGCGACCTGCTCGAGGTGAGCGGCCGCGCCGGCGCGCGCCGCCTCGAGATCGTCGGCGTCACCGACGACATCGGCTACGTGCACGCCCCCGGCGCCTACCGCAACCTGCGCACCTACGCGGTCATCGACGCGGCCGACTACCCGGTCATCTCGCCCTACGCGAGCGCGATCGGCCACACGATCGCGCTCGCCGACCCCGTGACCGGCGCGGCGGTCGGGCGCGGCGGCCCCGTGACGCCGCCGTGGGACGAGATCCTCGCCGGCGTGCCGCGCGTGTTCGACGTCAGGATGCAGACGGGGACCGAGATCGAGGCGATCCGCAAGAAGGCCACCGGGCGCGACTTCGTCATCTTCGACATGATCCTCGGCTTCACGACGGTGCTCGCCGCGATCGGCGTGGCGAACCAGATGGTCCTGGCGCTGCACGCGCGCCGCCGCGAGCTCGCGCTGAACCGCGTGCTCGGCATGACGGCCGGCCAGGTCCGGCGGATGGTCCTGATGGAGGGCGCGCTCGTGGGCGCGATGGGCGGCGCGCTCGCGGTCGTGCTCGGCATCCCGATGGGCTCCGCGGCGCTCGGCGCCCTGCGCACGGTGTCGAGCTTCGAGGTCGAGTTCAGCATCCCGCCCGAGTACGGGCTGCTCACGGCGCTCGGCGCGACGGCGGTGGCGCTCGCCGCCTCGCTCTACCCGGCGCTCGGCGCGGGGCGGAGCAACGCGGCGGAGTCGGTCCAGTACGAGTAGGGCCGGCGGGCGAGGCTCACCGGGGTCTCCCCGGTCCGCCATGGCGAGCTCATCCCTCACCGTGCGTCGGTCGAGGCCGAGCAGGCCGAGACTCCCCGCAAGCGCTCTGGATCTCGCCCCAGAGAGGCGCGTGCAGGTGCGTCACATGGCCGCGACGAACACATGACGATCACGCTGGAGCCCCTCGGAATCGTCCGCTATAAAAGATGAAACATCCGCTATAGAAGACATTCCCTTCTCCTCGTCGCTGGGTTCCCGGCCGCGAGCCCTGGGGTTCCCGTGGTGACGAACCGCGCGCTCAACATCTTCTCGATCGTGCTCGTCGTCCTGGCGGTCGGCGCGATCGCGGCGAAGAACGTCGAGCGAAGGGCCCCCGTCGAGCTGTTGAATGTCTCCTACGACCCTACGCGGGAGCTCTACGCGCGCATCAACCCGCTGTTCGAAGCCAGGTACGAGGAGGCGGTCGGGAAGCGAATCTCGATCAAGCAGTCCCACGGCGGTTCGTCCCAGCAGGCTCGGTCGGTGATCGCCGGGCGGCACGCCGCCGACGTGGTGACGCTCGGGCTGCCTTCGGACGTCGACTCGCTGCGCAAGCACGGCCTGATCGCCGACCGCTGGTCCCAGCGCCTGCCGAACAACGCGCAGCCCTACTACTCGACGATCGTGTTCGTCGTCCGGCGCGGGAACCCGCTGGGCATCCGCGACTGGCCCGACCTCGTCAAGCCTGGGGTCGAGGTGATCACGCCGGATCCCAAGACCTCCGGGAACGGCAAGCTGAGCGCGCTCGCGGGCTGGGGAGCGACGCTGCAGCGCGGCGGGACCGAGGCGGACGCGAGGGCCTACCTGAAGGCCCTGTACGAGCACGCCCCGTTCCTCGAGGCCGGCGCGCGGGCCGCCGCCGTCGCCTTCGCCGTCGAGAAGCTCGGCAACGTCCACCTCGCTTGGGAGAACGAAGCGCTCCGCGAGGTCGCCGAGGCGAGCGGCGAGCTCGAGCTCGTCTACCCTCCTATCAGCATCCTCGCGGAGCCGGCCGTCGCGTGGGTCGACGTGAACGTCGCCAAGCACGACCTGAAGTCGCCAGCCGAAGCCTATCTCGCCTTCCTGTTCACGGACGAGGCGCAGGAGATCATCGCGCAGAGCGGCTACCGGCCCTTCAAGCAACAGGTGCTCGAGAAGCACGGGGCTCGATTCCCTCGGGTAAACCTGTTTCCGATCACGGCAATCGCAGAGAGTTGGGACGATGCGCAGCACAAATTCTTCGCCGAGAACGGGATCATCGAGACCGTCTACGAGCCCAAGCCCAGGTAGCCCCACGGACCCGGGCCGCGCGCCTGGGCTCGCGCGCCTCGGCGAGAGCCCAGGCGAGCGCCGCGCGAGCGACCAGGAGAGCCCGCGCCGCGCCGCGCGCTACGGCGTGAGCGAAGCGCGCCGCGATCTGCAAGCGGCCGTCACGGTCGCGGTGATCTCCCTCCCGCAGAGCATGGCCTACGCGCTGGTGGCGGGCGTCGACCCCCGCTTCGGGCTCTACACGGCCATCGTCTTCACGGCGGTCGCGTCGATCCTCGGGTCCTCGTCCCACCTCATCAACGGGCCCACGGGGGCGGTGTCGCTCGTCACCTTCAGCGCGCTGTCGTTCATCGACCCCGAAGCTCGCCTGGACGCGTACGAGGCGATGTTCCTGCTGAGCGCGATGATCGGCGTCATCCAGATCGCGATCTCGCTGCTCAGGTTCGGGGATCTGACGCGGTACATCTCCGAGTCGGTGATCACCGGCTTCATGAGCGGCGCCGCGATCCTGACGATCGTCGGGCAGATCGCCAGCGCGCTCGGGCTCCGGAGCCAGGGCACGGGCCACCAGCACGTGTTCCATCGGCTGTGGCTGACGCTGACCCAGGGCGGGGCCATCAGCGGCAAAGCGCTGGCGATCTCCGCCGGGAGCGTCGTCCTCTCGGTGATCGCTCGCAAGCTGGTCAGGCGCTACAAGCTGCCGCAGCTCGACACGTTCTTGGTCCTGCTCGCGGTGTGCGTGTGCGCCTACCTCCTCGGGTGGTCGCGGCCCGGCGCGACGGGCAAGGCCGCTGTGGCGCTGATCGAGGAGGTGCCCGCGAGCCTCCCGCGACCTCACATCCCGGAGATCGAGTGGACCTGGCTCGGCAAGTTGTCCTCCGGCGCCTTCGCCATCGCGCTCCTGGGTCTGCTCGAGACCCTGGCGATCGCCAAGGCCATCGCGCACAAGACCCGGGAGACGCTCGATCTCAACCGGCAGTGCCTCGCGGAGGGCGTCGGCAACCTGACGGGCGCGTTCTTTCGCTGCCAACCGGGCGCCGGGTCGCTCTCCCGGTCGGCGATCAACTACCAGGCAGGCGCGGCCACGAAGCTCTCGGGGGTGTACACCGCCGGGTTCGTCGCGGTGATGGTCCTGCTGCTCGCCCCGCTCACCCACTACATCCCCAAGGCCGCGCTGGCCGGCCTCCTCGTCGTCGCCGCTGCGCGTCTCATCGACGTCGAGCGCCTGCGCTACGTCGTCCGCGCGTCTCGTTACGACGCCGCGCTCTTGGCCTTGACCTGGCTTTCAGCGCTCGTCATCGGCGTCGAGTTCGCGATCCTCATCGGCGTCGGCTTCTCGCTCGTGTTGTTCGTGCCGCGCGCGGCGAAGCTGAAGCGCGCCGAGCTGGTCGTGACCGACGAGCGCGTCGTGCGCGAGAGGACGCGCTCGGACCCGAGGTGCACCGCCGTGAGCATCCACGATCTCGAAGGCGAGCTCTTCTTCGGCGCCGCCCCGGAGCTCGAGCGGCACCTCGATCACGCCCTGCGGCTCGCGCGCTCGCAGGGCACGCGCTGCCTCGTGATGAGGCTCAAGCGGCTGCGCAATCCCGACGCGGTCTGCCTCGAGCTCTTGGAGCGCTTCCTCCGGGGTACGTCGACCGAGGGCGTCGCGGTCTTCCTGGCGGGCGTGCGGCCCGACCTCCTGAGCGGGATGCAGCGCTTGCGGTTCGGCGACTGGTTCCCGATGGAGCGCTGCTTCATGGAGGCCGACGACGACGAGGACTCCGCGACGCTCAAGGCCGTTCGCAAGGCCTACGATCTGCTCGGCCCCGCGAACACCTGCGAGCACTGCGCCGCGCTCGCCCTCTCGGAGAGGCCCGTGGGCGCGGCGGCTTACTACCTCGTGTAAGGTCATCACCGCTTCGGCGCCGGCCGCCGCGGCGTCGTCGCCTCGCCGGCGAACGGCGTCTCGCCGATGCGCAGCGCCCTCCGCTGCTCCTCGCTGAGCCGCTTCACGGCCGCCCGGAAGTCCTCGCGGGCGAGGCGGATCCGGTTCTGGGCCGTGTTCTCGTTGATCCCGAGCTCGCGCGCGATGTCCACGACCGGGATGCCGAGCATGTCGTGCATGACCAGCACGACGCGCCGCTGCGGGACGAGGCTGGCGAGCAGCCTGTCCACGACCTGGGCCCGCTCCGCCTCGGCGATGTGGTGCTCGACGCCGGGCCGCATGTCGACGGCGGCGAAGACCACGTTGCCGTGCAGGCCCGCCGGGACCTCGCGGCGACGATAGGCCCGGTCGCGGTAGCGGCTCAGCTGCCGCCAGGCGATCCCGAAGATCCAGCCGTGCAGCGGCCCCCACGCCCGCCGCGAGCGCAGCGCGCTGATCCGCAGGAGCGCCTCCTCGAGCGACACCTCCTCGCTCTCCACAGGCTCGTCCTCGTCGAGCTCGTCGAGCTCATCGCGCTCGATCTCCTCGCGCGCCGCCGGGGTCGCGTTCAGGAGGCGGCTCACGTCGAAGGTATTCAGCCTTTTGTAAACCGCCATGAGGATTTCCTGCAGCGCATCCTCGAGATCGTTCGGTCCGACGCCGGAGCTGCGGACCAACCGGCGGAGAAAGGAGACGCTCGCCTCGTGAACCAAGTTGAAGCTCTGACGCTTGTCGCTGCGCGCATGATCGGATTGAGATCCCACATATATTTTTGCCCTTGGTCACTCCAGGTCGTTTGGGAACCGGCCCCCCGCGCGCGGATCACCCTTGTTTTGAAGGCTTTTTGTTCTCCGGGGCGACTCGCTGCGTGGGCGGCGGCCGCGGCCCCGCGGCGCGCCAGCCCTCATGTCCCGTCATGAGTTCGCCGGCGCGCCTCATGTCGGAATTCAGACGCAACTCGCGAGGCACCGAGTAATTTGTGCGAATTCGCCGCGGAAAACGCCTACAGCGCCCCTCGCCCGGCCCGGCGGGCGCCGCCCTCTCGGGCGCCGACGACCGGTCGCGCCGGCCCCCGCAGGGCGCCGGGAGCGGCGGCTTTCCCGCGCCCAGGTCCTCGGCCGTGCCTCCTCCCGCCGGTCCCGAGCCGGCGGGCGCCCTCCGCCGCGCGGCCGGCCGGGGCCGTCCCCTTGCCGACCTTGCCGACCGCCCCCCCGGCCCGTAGGGTGACGGCGCCGTGCCCCTCCTCCAGCTCCGCCGCAGCGCCGGCGCCGCCCCCCGCGACCTCACCGCCTTCCTGCCGACGACCCGGGAGGAGATGCGCGCGCGGGGGTGGGACGCGCTGGACATCCTGATCGTCAACGGCGACGCCTACGTCGACCACCCGGCCTTCGGCGCGGCCATCATCGGGCGCTTCCTGGAAGGCCGCGGCTTCCGTGTCGGGATCATCTCCCAGCCGGGCTACCAGGACACGGGCGACCTCCTCCGCATGGGCGTCCCCCGGCTCATGGTCGGGGTCACCGCGGGCAACCTCGACTCGATGCTGAACAAGCTCACCGCGCAGAAGAAGGTCCGCAGCGAGGACCAGTACTCGCCGGGCGGGCAGGTGGGGCTCCGCCCGAACCGGGCCTCGATCGTCTACGCCAACCTCTGCCGGCAGGCGTTCCCCGGCGTCCCCATCGTGCTCGGCGGCATCGAGGCCTCGCTCCGCCGCATCGCGCACTACGACTACTGGTCCGACCAGGTGCGCCGGTCGGTCCTGCTCGACGCCAAGGCCGACCTGCTCATCTTCGGCATGGGCGAGAAGGCCGTCTGGGAGGTCGCCGACCGGCTCCGGCGCGGCGAGCCCGTCCGGTCGATCCGCGACGTCCGGGGCACCGCCTTCCCGATGCGCAAGGGCGAGTGGGAGCAGATCGAGGGCTCCCGCTACGTCGCCGACGGGAAGCCGGTGCTCCTCCCGAGCTACGAGGAGGTCGCCGCGGACAAGCGCGCCTTCGCGGAGATGTCGCGCGCGTTCCAGTTCGAGACGAACCCCGGCAACGCCCGCCCGCTGCTCCAGCCGCACGGCGCCGAGGCCGTCTACTTCAACCCGCCCGCCTTCCCCCTCGAGACGGGGCAGATGGACGCGCTCTACGACCTGCCCTTCACCCGGGTGCCGCACTGGTCGTACGACGCGCCCATCCCCGCCTACGAGACGGTGAAGCACTCGGTCGTGACGATGCGCGGCTGCTTCGGCGGCTGCACGTTCTGCTCGATCACGGAGCACGAGGGCCGGGTCATCCAGTCGCGCTCGGCGGAGAGCATCCTGCGCGAGGTGCGCGCGCTCCGGCGCATGGACGGCTTCCGCGGCGTGCTCAGCGACCTCGGCGGGCCGACCGCGAACATGTACCAGATGCGGTGCAAGGACGAGGCGATCGAGAACGCCTGCCGCCGGCTCTCGTGCGTCCACCCCGAGGTCTGCGAGAACCTGAACGCCGACCACGGCCCGCTGCTCGATCTGATGAAGGCGGTGCGCGAGGAGGAGGGGATCAAGAAGGTCTTCATCGCCTCCGGCGTGCGCTACGACCTCGCCGAGCGGTCGCCCGAGTTCATCGAGGAGCTCGCCGCGCACCACACGGGGGGCCAGCTCTCCGTCGCCCCGGAGCACAACAAGAAGGACGTGCTCGACAAGATGAAGAAGCCCGGCATCGAGAGCTACGAGCGCTTCGCCGAGCGGTTCCGGTGCGCGAGCGAGGAGGCCGGCAAGAACCAGTTCCTCGTCCCGTACTTCATCTCGGGGCACCCCGGCTCGACGCTGCGGGACATGGTCGACCTCGCCGTGTACCTGAAGAAGAACGGGATGAGGCCGCGCCAGGTGCAGGACTTCATCCCGACGCCGATGTCGATGGCCGCGTGCATGTACCACACCGGGATCGACCCGCTCACGCGCGAGCCGGTGTACACGGCGAAGGATCTCCGGGAGAAGAAGCTCCAGAAGGCGCTGCTGCTCTACTGGGATCCGGCGCACCACGACGAGGCGCGGGAGGCGCTCGTCAAGGCGGGCCGCGCGGACCTCATCGGCACGAAGCCGCACTGCCTCGTGCCGCCGGCGGCCGGCAAGGGGGCGCCGCCCCGCTACCTGGCCAAGGTGCGCGGCGAGCGCCGGGGGAGACCAGCCGATGCGACACACCGCCGAAGTCGATAAGGATCGCGCCTTCGCCGCGAAGCTCGGCGACCGCGGGCTGTTCCCGCACCTCGCGCCGCTCGTCTACGTGAACCACGCGGGGATCTCGCCCCCGTCGCGGCCGGTGCGCCTCGCGATGATCGCGCTGCTCGACGACTACGCCGCGCAGGGGGCGGCCGCGTTCCCCGCGTGGTACGCGCAGCGCGCCCGCCTGCGCGAGAAGCTCGGCCGGCTGATCGGCGCCGCGGGCGAGGACATCGCGCTCGTCCAGAGCACGACGCGCGGCCTCTCCGACGTCGCGCTCTGCTTCCCGTGGCGGCCGCGCGACCGGGTGATCCTCTTCGAGGGCGAGTTCCCCGCGAACGTGACGCCCTGGCAGCGCGCGGCCGCGCTCTTCGACCTCGACGTCGTCTTCCTCCCGCTCGGCGGCTTCGCGGACGGGAGCGGCGCGGGCCTCGCCCGGCTCGAGGACGAGCTCCGGCGCGGCGCGCGGCTCGTCGCGGTGAGCGCGGTGCAGTTCCAGACGGGCCTCCGGATGCCGCTCGCGCCCATCGGCGCGCTCTGCCGAGCGCACGGCGCGGAGCTCTGCGTGGACGCGGTCCAGGCGGCCGGCGCGACGCCGCTCGACGTCGAGGCGGCGGGGATCGACTACCTCGCGTGCGGCGGCCACAAGTGGCTGATGGGCCTGGAGGGCACGGGCTTTTTGTACATCCGCCGCGAGCGCCTGCCGGCGCTCCGCCCCGTGGTCGCGGGCTGGCTGAGCCACGAGGACGGCGTGAGTTTCCTGCTCGAGGGCCCCGGCAAGCTCCGCTACGACCGGCCGATCCGGCAGCGCGCCGACTTCGTCGAGGGCGGCAACCTCAACGCCGCCGGGTTCGCGGGGCTCGAGGCCGCGGTGGACTTGATCCTCGGGCTCGGCGTCGACGTGATCCACGCGCACGCGAACCGCTTCAACGATCCGCTCGAGGAGGGGCTCCGCGCGCGCGGCTTCGAGAGCCTGCGCGCGGAGGAGCCGGCGCTGCGATCGTGCTCGCTCGGGGTGAGGCCGCCGGGCGGCGCCTCCGTGGTGGAGCTCTACCGCGAGCTCACGCGGCTCGGCGTCGCGTGCGCGATCCCGGACGGCGTGCTGCGCTTCTCGCCGCACTGGCCGAACGCGCTCGACGAGACCGAGCAGGTGCTGCTCTCGGTCGACGAGGCGATGGCGCGGCTCCAGAAGCAGTAATCCGCCGCGCGGCGCAGGCGCGGCGAGGAGCGCGCGCCGGTGCACACGCATGGCACAGGCACGCGTGCCACCGCGGGTGCCATCATGACTTCGCCGCACCTGTCATGAGCGCGCGGCGCAAGTGCGCGTGACGTCGTCCGTCGGCGGATGGCACGAGAGATGGATAAGGCCCAGTCGGGGGCGCGAGCCGGGAGCGCATCCACCCCAGCCGAGACGACCCGTGATCCCCGCATCGTGCGAGGTGGCGCGCGAGGTTCGGCGACAGCACCCGGCGAGGAGTGATCCATCCCATGAAATCGAAGAGCTTGGCTTTGCTCGCGGCGGCGTCCGTCGCTTACCTGTCGTCGACGCCCTCTGCTCACGCGCAACCAGTGATTGACATCCCATCGATTGATTTGCCCCCGTTCAGCAGCCTCGTCTACGGCAGTCCATCGTCGGTGGGCATGGACCGCGCCGCCCTGCAAAGCGCGGTCGACGAGCTCGAGGACGCGGTGCTCGACGACCACATCAAGGGCGCGGTCATCCTGGTCGCCCGCCACGGCAAGATCGTGCTCCACCAGGCGGTGGGGCAGAGGGACGGCCTGAACGAAGCAGTCCCCGGGATGTCATGGAAGCCGATGCCGGCGGACGGGATGTTCGATCTCGAATCCATGACGAAGCCGTTCACCGCCTTCCTGGCGATGAAGATGCAGGAGTCCGGTGATTTCCCGGGCTTCAACATCAACAACACGGTCATCTCGTACTTCCCGGAGTTCGCGATGTCGTCGGACCCCGAGGGGAGCACCGCGACCGTCCGGGACCTCATGCGGTACGCCTCGGGCGAGGACATGGACTACTTCGGCGACCCCGAGAACGGCGTCCTCGACGACGCGGATCCGTGGCACACGCTGCTCGATACGCCGCTCTACTACAGCCCGAACCAGAAGGTCCTCTACAGCGATCTCGGCTACCGCATCCTGGGCCACGTCCTGGAGAAGGTCGGCAATAGCTCGCTCCAGAAGCTGATGAAGAAGTACATCTTCGATCCGCTCGAGATGTACGACACGACCTTTAGGCCGTCGGAGTACATGCCGGAGAAGCAGGCTCGCTTCGTCGGCACGGCCTACTCGGCCATCCGGGGGCGCTACCTGCGGGGCGAGGTCCAGGACGAGACCGACTACCACCTCGAGTCGACCACGCAGATCCCGACCCCGGCCTCGGGCCTCCGCGATCAGCTCACCGGGTGCGACGGCCTGTTCTCGACCGCGTGGGATCTCGCGAAGTTCGCCCAGATGCTCCTCGACCGGGGCGACTACAGGACCTGGTGCCTAGACTCTCCCTTGTCCCCGGAGAAGAAGAAGCGCTGCACGAGGAGCCTGCTCTCGCCGACCGCCATCGACGCGATGGCCACGAACCAGACGGATGGAGTCGGGCTCTCGACGGCGAGCCTCACGTACGCCGAGAACCTGTTCTACGCGAACAAGGGGTACGGCTGGGAGCTCTGGAACGCGGGCGCGTGGCCCGGCGGCTCGTTCACCTCGACGTCCGCCTACAGCAAGACGGGCGGCGCCGGGACGCTCATGGTCATCGATCCCGATCCGGCGCGCGATCTCTTCATGATCCTGCTCACGAACCACGGGTTGCCGAAGTTCGACAACTTCGGCCGCGACAGCGCGGGCAACCTGTACTGGGGCGAGTTCGACGACATGCTCACTAACATCCGCGCCGAGACGATCAGCCAGATCGTCTTCTCGTCGGCCGCGCCCTGACCGTCGCCCCCGGGACGTGCCCAAGAGGCGGCGCCCCGCCGCCGGCAACGGGGAGGAGCATGCACCTCGACGACCGTGCGGTGGATCGCGTGCTCCTTCCGCCCGGCTGGTCTACGGTCTCGTCATGACCGCGCTGCGCCAGCTCCGCCTCGTCGCGATCCTCGAAGGCCTGTCCTATCTCGTCCTCCTCTTCATCGCGATGCCGCTCAAGTACCTCGCCGGGCTGCCCCTCGCCGTCCGCGTCGTCGGCAGCGCCCACGGCCTCCTCTTCGTGCTGTTCCTCGCCGCGCTGCTCCGCGCCGCCGCCAAGCACCGCTGGCCGCTCAGCCGCTCGACGCTGGCTTTCGTCTCGTCGATCGTCCCCTTCGGGACGTTCTTCTTCGATCGCTCGCTGCGGCGCGAGATCGCGGCGGCGCCGCGGCCCTAGTTCCACCTGTCATGAAGTCTTGGCAGGGATCACCATAGTAAAAACTGTTGACAAACAAAGCGACCTGGCAAAGGGCCCGTGTCAGCGCGCCCGCTCGTAATCGAGCGCGGCCTTCTCCACCACGTCCCAGTCCCTCGCGGCCCGCTCGGCCTCGGCCACGAGCTCCGCCGTGAACAGCGTGAGCCCCCAGATCCCGTTGTCGCGCCGGCGGAACGCGTACCGCGTGCCGCGGGCGGTCTCGACCGTCGCCCGCTCGCCGGTCACCTCCACCTTGGCGATGCCGGACAGGTCGCGCCGGAGGCGCGCGAGGAAGCCCTGCTTGACGGCCATGTCGACCCACACGTCCGCCCCGTCCTCGGCCATCGCGTGCGCCCGGTACTCCTCGAGCAGGCGCGAGCGCTCCGGCTCCGGGTAGCTCGCCTCGATGCGCTCGCTCGCCTTCCGCCGGTAGTCCCGGATCGTGTAGGCCGCGTGCTGCGCCCGGTCCTCGAGGTACGCGAAGCACGCGCGCGGATCGTTCACGCCGAGGCTGTAGGCGATCCGGAGGTAGGCGCCCGCCGGCGTCGTGTCCGGCGGGAACTCGTTGAGCTTGCGCCAGCAGAGCCAGAGCGCGATCAGGGCGGCGGCGGCGGCGCCCCAGGCGATGGCGCGGCGACGGGTCATGCGCGGGTCACTTTCACGGCGCGAGGAGGACGACCCCGACGTGGCGCCCCGTCAGTCGATGTGCCCGCCGAACTGGAGGTAGAACGACGCCACGCCGCGCCGGTCGAACCGCCCCCGGTCGAACGCCGGCCCGAGCGGCTCGTCCAGCGCGAGCAGCAGGCCGGCGCGCATGAAGAAGCTCTTCTGGCTGTCGTACACGAAGTACGGCATCAGGGAGACCTGGCCCCGGTCGTCGTAGATCGACGACGGGACCCACACGGTCCTGAGCGAGAGCCCGCCGCCGAAGCCCGCGCGGCTCTGGAGCTCGGGCTCGACCTTCGCCTGGAACACCACGTCGAGGTCGTCCGAGTCGTCGATGCCGTCGATGCCCACGCGCGCGCCGCGGTCCCGCATCGGGAGGAAGAACGTGAGGTCGCCGCCCGCCCTGAGCACGAAGGCGCGGCCGAAGCGGTACTCGATGCCCCCGAGGCCCCCGAACGGGAGCGAGTCCCGCGCCCAGAGGTGCAGGTCGTAGTAGGCCATCGCCTCGGACCCGCGCGCGAGGGACCAGCGCCAGTCGTAGTCGTCGACCATGCCGAGCGGCAGCCCGGCGCGGCCGCCCGCGTACCACGTGAGCTTCCCTTTGATGTCCGAGTAATAGATCGTGAACGTCGGGTTCCCGAGCCCCGCGCGCGACTGGTCGCGCGGGTCGTCCAGGTCGCCCGGGCCGTCGAGCGAGAGCGCCAGCGGGAACTTCAGGTTGATGAACAGGTCCGGCGTCGGCTCGAACTGGACGAACGGCACCGCGGCGACCGCCGTGCCCCAGTAGCTGGCGCTCCACAGGTGGAGGTCGACGCCCGCGTCCGAGGTGTGCACGGGCGGGTGCCATGCGAGCGCCTCCGAGGGCGCGGAGAGCAGGGGGGCAGCGGCGGAGACCGCCAGGGCCAGCGCGTGGAGCCATCGTCGGGGCGTGCTCATCTCGCGATCTGCGTACCGAGATCCTGGGCGCGCCGTCAACCGGGCCGCGCCGGAAGCTGCGTCAGGACCCCTTCCTGGCCGGCCCCGGCGTCCCTAGGATGCCGCGCATGTCCCCCACGAGACCGGCGGCACCGTTCCTCGACGCGATCCAGCGCTCGATCCTCGTGTTCGACGGGGCGATGGGCTCGCTGCTCTACGAGCGCGGGGTGTTCGTCACCCAGAACTTCGAGCAGCTCAACGTCGCGCGCCCCGAGCTCGTCAAGAAGGTCCACGCCGACTACCTCGCGGCGGGCGCGAACGTCATCGAGACGAACACCTTCGGCGCGAACAGGTTCCGCCTCGAGCGCTACGGGCTCGTCGACGAGGTGCGCCGGTTCAACCTCGCCGGCGCGCGGATCGCCCGCGAGGTCGCGGGCGACGACGCGTACGTGGCCGGCTCGATCGGCCCGACCGGGCTCGTGCCCGGCGTGGCCGCGCGCCACGACCTCACCGCCGCGTCCGCCACCTTCGCCGAGCAGGCCGGCGCGCTCGCCGAGGGGGGCGCCGACCTCCTGGTCCTCGAGACGTTCCGCCACCTCGACGAGATCAAGCTCGCCATCGAGGCGGCGCGCGAGGCCGCGCCGGGGCTCCCGATCCTCGCGTCGATGACGTTCGACACGAACGGCGCCGTGGCCGACGGCAGCGAGCCGGAGCGCGTCGCCCAGACGCTGCGCGACTGGGGCATCAGCCTGCTCGGCGTCAACTGCGGCGACGGCCCGCAGCTCTCGCTCGCGATGGCCGAGCGCATGGCGGCGGCGGGGCTCCCGCTCTGCGTGCAGCCGAACGCGGGCCTGCCCCGCACGGTCGACGGCCGCCTCCTGTACATGGCGACGCCCGAGTACTTCGACGTCTTCGCCCGCCGCATGATCCAGGCGGGCGCCACGATGATCGGCGGCTGCTGCGGCACCACGCCGGAGCACGTGCGGTGGATGGCCAAGTCGGCCCGGATGCTCCGCGGCGCCGCCGCGCGCGACGACGCGTGGCCCGCCGCGCGCCCGCGGATCACGATCGACACGCCCGCCGGGCTCGAGCCCACGCCGCTCGCCGAGCGGAGCCCCCTCGCGGCGAAGATCGCGGCGGGCAAGTTCGTCGTGTCCGTCGAGGTGAACCCCGCGCCCGGGCTCGACCCCGAGGGCGCGCTGAGCGCCGCCAAGATGCTCATCGACAGCGGCGTCGACGTCGTGAACGTCGCCGACGGCCCGCGCGCCACCGCGCGGATGACGAACCTCGCCTTCTGCTCGCTCCTGCTCCAGCGCTACGGCATCGAGCCGATCCTCCACGTCTGCGGCCGCGACCGGAACCTCATCGGCCAGATGGCGCACCTGCTCGGCGCGCACGCGATCGGCATCAAGAACCTCGTCGTCATCACGGGCGACCCGCCGAAGGTCGGCGACTACCCGGAGGCGACGGCGGTCTACGATCTCGACTCGATCGGCCTGCTCCACATGGCGAGCACGATGAACCGCGGCCTCGACCCGGCCGGCAAGCCGATCCCGGGCGGCAAGACGTCGTTCCTGCTCGCGACCGGCATGGAGCCCGGCGCCCCGGACCTCGACAAGGAGATCGCGCGCCTGGAGCGCAAGCGGGCCGCCGGCGCCGACATCATCATGACGCAGCCGGTCTTCCACCAGGATCTGCTCGAGAAGGTGCTGCGGCGGATCGAGCACCTGAAGATGCCGGTGCTCGTCGGCGTGCTGCCGCTCGTCAGCCACAAGAACGCCGAGTTCCTCCACAACGAGGTGCCCGGCATGCAGATCCCCGAGGAGATCCGCGAGCGGATGCGCAAGGTGCCGGCCGGGCCGGAGGCCCGCAAGGAGGGGGTGAGGATCGCCCGCGAGATGCTCTTCGCGGTGCGCGACCGGGTGCAGGGGGCGTACCTGATGCCCCCGCTCGGCAAATACGAGCTCGCGCTCGAGGTGCTCGACGGGCTGAAAGCGAGCTGAGCGGCGCCGCGCGCGCCCCCCGCCCGGGCGCGCCGCCCGCCCAGGCGCGCCAGTTCTTGCTTGCAGGCGCGGGCGCGGCCCGACGAAACTCCGCGGAGATGTCCCTAGAGTACCGGCTTCACGCGCGCTGCGCCTGCGGCTCCGCGCTGTCATCGTCCGAGTTCGGCGCCGCGTCCCGTCCCTTCACGCTCGCCGGCACGAAGCGCGTCTACGAGCGCGCCCGCCCCTTCACGATCCGGCACATCGCCCTGGATCTCGCGCTCGACGTCGCGGAGCGCTCGATCCGCGGCGCGGCGCGGCTCGAGGCGGTCCGCGTGGACCCCGCCGCGCGCGAGATCGCGCTCGACGCGATCGGCTTCGAGATCGAGGCGGTCGAGATCAGCGCCGGCGCCGCGCGCGGCGGCAAGCCCCGGCGCGGCGCCGGCAAGGCGGGCGGCGGCGCGCTCCAGCCGGCCGAGCACACGTACGACGGCGAGACGCTCCGCGTCGCCGTGCCGCTCGAGGAGGCCGAGGCCTCGATCCTGGTCCGCTACCGGGCGACGCCGCGGCGGGGGCTGTATTTCCTCGCGCCGGACGAGCACGTCCCCGACCGCCCGCGCCAGGTGTGGACGCAGTGTCAGGACGAGGACGCGCGCCACATCTTCCCATGCATCGACAAGCCCCACGTCAAGCAGACGACGGAGCTCCGCGCGGAGGTGCCGCCCGGCTGGACGTGCCTGTCGAACGGCGAGCTCCTGAGCGACGCGAAGTCGCACAAGGCGGGCGTCTTCCAGTACCGGCTCGACGAGCCGCACCCGAGCTACCTGTTCACGCTGGTCGCGGGCGAGTTCGCCCGCATCGAGGACGCGGCGGGCGACGTCCCGCTCGCCTACCTCGTGCCGAAGGGCCGCGAGGAGGACGGCCGCCGCACCTTCGCGCGGACCCCGGACATGATCCGCCATTTCGCCGAGAAGCTCGGCGTCCCGTACCCCTACCGCCGGTACACGCAGGCGGTGGTGAGCGACTTCATCTTCGGCGGGATGGAGAACACGACCGCCACGACGATGTACGAGCACATCCTGCTCGACGAGCGGGCGGCGCTCGACATCTCGTCGGACGATCTCATCGCCCACGAGCTGGCGCACCAGTGGTTCGGGGACCTCGTGACCTGCCGCGACTGGTCGCACGGCTGGCTCAACGAGGGGTTCGCGACGTTCATGGAGCACGTCTACCGGGAGCACCACCGCGGCGCCGACGAGTACGATCACGGCCTGAAGGTCGATCTCGACGCCTACCTGGGCGAGGCGCGCGGGCGCTACCGGCGGCCCATCGTCTGTCAGGACTACGACGCGCCGCTCGACGTCTTCGATCGGCACCTCTACGAGAAGGGCGGGCTCGTGCTGCACCTGCTCCGCCGCGAGCTCGGGGACGAGCTCTTCTGGCGCGGGGTGAACACGTACCTGACGCGCCACGCGCGCGGGGTCGCGGAGACGCGGGATCTCGCCCGGGCGCTCGAGGACGTCAGCGGCAGGTCGCTGGAGCGGTTCTTCGAGCAGTGGGTCTTCCGCGCCGGCCACCCCGAGCTCGACGTGAAGATCGAGATCGAGGGGGACCAGTGCGTCGTGACCGTGAAGCAGACGCAGTCGACCGGGCAGCACAGCCGCGAGCACGCGCTCCAGGCGGACGCGTCGACCCCCGTCTTCGCGTTCGACCTGGTGCTCGATCTCGGCTTCGCGGACGGCAAGGGATCGGCCGTGCGCCGCGAGGTGCGGCGGGTGGATCAGCAGGCGCACACGTTCGCGATCCCGATCGCGCGGCGCCCGCGCTTCGTGATCGTCGATCCGGATTTCAGGATCCTGGGCGAGATCAAGGTCGACGCGCCCGGCGATCTCCTGCGGGCCCAGCTCGCGCACGCGCCGACCGCGCGCGGCCGCATGCTCGCCGCGAAGCCGCTCTCGCGGCGCGACGACCCGCCCACGACCCGGGCGCTCGGGCAGTCGCTCGCGGACGCGCGCGAGTTCTGGGGGGTGCGCGCGGCCGCCGCGGGCGCGCTCGGCGCGCTCCAGTCGAGCGCGGCGCTCGCGCTGCTCGAGGCGAACGTGGGCGCGGAGCACCCCAAGGTGCGCCGCGCGGTCGCGGGCGCGCTCGGCCAGTTCCGGTCGGCCAAGGCGGCGGAGGCGCTCGCCAAGCTCGCCCTGCGCGACGCGAGTTACCTCGTCGAGGCCGAGGCGGCGCGGGCGCTCGGCGCGACGCGGCAGAGCTCGGCGTTCGACACGCTGATCGACATCCTCGATCGCCCGTCGTGGGGCGAGGTCATCCGCTGCGGCGCGATCGACGGGCTCGCCAACCTGCGCGACGAGCGCGCCGTGCCCCACCTGACCGCCCGGACGCGCTACGGCGTCCCGACGCGCGGGCGCCGCGCGGCGATCCTGGCGCTGCCGAAGCTCTCGGGGGATCGGCGGACGCGCGAGATCCTCGAGGATCTGCTCGACCAGCCGGATCCGTACCTCCGGGTCGACGTGGCGCGCGCGCTCGGCGATCTCGGCGACGGCCGCTCGCGCGGCGCGCTCCAGCGGCAGCTCGACCGCGATCTCGACGGCCGGGTGCGCCGCCGGATCCGCGAGGTGCTGCGCGACCTCGGCGGGTCGGGCAAGCGCGAGATCGACCGGCTGCGGGACGAGCTCGAGGCGCTCCGGCGGGACAACGCCGAGATCAGGACGCGGCTGGGCAAGCTCGAGGCTGGGGCGAGCAAGGGCAAGAAGGCCGACGGGAAGTGACCGGGCGCCTTGGCGGCGCCGCGGCGGTCGGCTAGGCAGGCTCCATGTCGGAAGCCTCCCCGGTGAAGCTCGAGCGGCGCGGCGCGGTGGCGGTGCTCACCATCGATCGCGCGGATCGCCGCAACGCCCTCTCCCGCGACGCGCTGCTCGCCTTCGGGCGCCTCGGGCGCGAGCTCGTGGCCGATCCGGAGGTGCGCGCGCTCGTGATCACGGGCGCCGGGGACAAGGCGTTCTGCGCGGGCGCCGACCTGAAGGAGCGGCAGGGCATGAGCCCGGACGACGTGCGCCGGCAGGTGGGCCTCTACCGCACCGAGCTCGGGGTGCTGGCGCGGAGCCCGAAGCCCGTGGTGGCGGCGATCAACGGGGTCGCCTTCGGCGGCGGCCTGGAGCTCGCGCTGCTCTGCGATCTGCGGGTCGCGGCCCCGCACGCGGAGCTCGCGCTGCCGGAGACGTCGCTCGGCATCATCCCTGGCGCCGGCGGCACGCAGCGGCTGCCGCGGGTCGTGGGCGAGGCGCGGGCGAAGGAGATGATCCTGCTCGGCCGGAAGCTCGCGGCCTCCGAGGCGCTCGCCTGGGGGCTCGTGAACCGGGTGTCCCCCGAGGGGACGCCGGTGGTCGACGACGCCATCGCGTGGATCGAGCCCATCGCGAGCGGAGCGCCCATCGCGCAGGCCGCGGCGCTCAGGGCGATCGAGGATGGCTACGACGTGCCGCTGGAGCTCGGGCTGGAGATCGAGCGGGTGCACTACGACGAGACGCTGCGCAGCGAGGACCGGCTCGAGGCGCTGCGCGCCTTCGCCGAGAAGCGGAGGCCCGTGTACAAGGGCCGGTGAGGCGGCGAGCGCTGCGCACCGCGGGGCGCCCCGCGGCGCTCCGGGGAAGATCCCTGCGTCGCGCGCGCCGGCACGCCGCCGCCTCTCGCGACGTCGTCGTGCTACCCTTCTCGCCATGGATCCCAAGCCGAATGGCGCCACGCTCCTGCTCGCCCCGGCCGCCCGGGGCGGCGCGAGCGCCCGGCTCCCGCCTTCGGATTCGCAGCGCGCCCGCTTCCCGCCGGTGGACGAGCACCTCGTGAAGCCGGAGGTCACGCGCGACGAGATGATCCGCGGGCGCAAGGTCGTCGCGGCGCCGTCGCTCGAGCCGCACGCCGAGCAGCAGGTGCGGCTGGATTTCCTGATCGCACCGCACCTCCAGCCCGGTTTCATCGGCGCGGCCGACCTCATTACCCGCGTCGACGAGGGCTCGGATTTCGCCACCGACCTCTCCGTCCGGAGGGCGGGGACGGACCCGGTGACCGGGCGCCGTTACCTGGAGGAGCTCTCGTTCGAGATCGTCAACGAGCAGTCGATGCGGGACGTGCGCGAGAAGGCGGAGGATCTCATCGCCCGGGGCGTGCGCCGCGTCTTCGCCATCTTCGTGAAGCGCGGTGAGGTCGCGGAGTGGTCCGCGGCCGAGGCGCGGTTCATTCCGCTCGCACCCGACGCGACGATCGAGGATCCGTGCCTGGTGCGTGCGGTCCCTGTCCGTGCGTTGCTCGACGGAGCGACGGCCGAACGCGAGGTGATCCGCGCGCTGGAGCGCAAAGGCAACCCGGAGCTCGAGGCCATCAAGGCCCGCGAACGCCAGGCGGCGCTCGACGAGGGCCGGCGCTCCGGCCTCGACGACGGCAGGCGCTCCGGCCTCGACGAGGGCCGGCGCTCCGGCCTCGACGAGGGCCAACGCGCCGTGCTGCTGCGCCAGCTGCGGGTGCGCTTCGGAGAGGTGCCCGAGGCGGCGCGGACGCAGGTCCTCGCTGCGTCCGGGGAGCGGCTCGAGGTGTGGGCCGAGCGGATCCTCGTCGCCAGGACGCTGGACGAGCTCTTCGAGAAATGAAGCGCCGCCGCGCGACCAGCCCCGGCGCCTGAACCACCGCCTCGCGCGCGCCGGCCGCCTCGCGCGCGCCGGCCACCTCGCGCGCGCCGGCCACCTCGCGTGCGCCGGCCGCCCCGCCTATAACCCGTCCGTCGGCTGGCGGAGCACCTCGACCTTCCCGCCGAGCCGCTTCGACACCCACACCTTGTTGTTCCGGTCGACGATGACCGCCCCGCAGTCGTCGATCGACTCGACGAGCTCGAGCCCCTTCTCGGGCCCGAGGATGAACACCGCGTCGTCGACGGCGTCCGCGGTCAGCGCGTCCTTCGCCCAGATGGTCACGCTCCGGCTCTCGGACGCCGGGAACCCCGTCCGCGGATCGATGATGTGGTGGTAGCGCCTGCCCTCCTTGATGAAGCTCCGCTCGTAGTCGCCCGCCGTGGAGAACGCGTGATCCTCGACCTCGATCATCGCGAAGTAGTCGTTCGTGTCCTTGCCGCGCGGGTCCCGGATACCCGCCCGCCACGGCGACCCGTCCGGCTTCTTCCCGGCGATGTAGAGATCGCCGCCCGCCTGGACCAGGAACGACGAGAGCCCCTCCGCCCTCAGCACGCCCGCCGCGGCGTCCACGGCGTAGCCCTTCGCGATGCCGCCGAGGCTCATCCGCATCCCCGGCTTGCCCAGCATCACCGTGCGCTGCGCCCGATCGATCTTGATCTGCCGGTAGTCGATGAGCGCCCGCGCCCGCTCGACGTCGTCCCGGCGCGGCACGTTGTCGTCGATGTCCTCGTCGAACTTCCAGAGCCCGTGCATCGCCTCGAAGGTGATGTCGAAGACCCCCCCGGAGCGCTCGCTGATCCAGAGGCTCTTCTCGATGACGGCGAGCGACTCCGGGCTCACCGGGACCGCGCCCTTCCCAGCCGACGTGTTGACCCGCGACAGCTCGCTGTCCGGCCGCCAGGTCGTCATGAGCGCCTCGAGCCTCCGGATCTCGCCGATCGCCTTCTCCAGCCTGGACCTCACCGCCGCCTCGTCCATCGCCGCGCTCGTGTAAGCGGCGAGCACGAGGCTCGTGCCCATCGCCCGCGCGTCGACCGCGACGCGCGCCGGGCTCGCCGGGGGCGACGCGGCGCTCGCGGCTGGTGACGCGGCGCCGGTGGCCGGCCCTGCCGCCGCGGCCGTGGAGGCCGCCGGCGCGCCCTCCTTGTGCGCGCGCCCGGGCGCGTCACACGCCGCGGGCGCGAGGAGCGCCGCGAGGGAGAGGAGGAGCGAAGAGCAGCGCGGTCCGTTCATTCGAGGATCCTGACTCCGTGGGAGGGCTGGCGGCGGCGACGCCCGCCCGCCGGAGCCACCATGGCCCAGGCGGGCCGCGGGGATCCAGGGTAGTATCGCCCGCCCATGAACCTCGATCCGAGCCGTATCCAGCGGGACATCGACGACCTCTCCCCCGAGCTCCGCGAGGTCGCCGCGCGCATCCACGCGAACCCCGAGCTCCGGTTCGAGGAGCACAAGGCCGCGGCGTGGCTCGCCGAGGCCGTCGAGAAGAAGGGCATCCAGGTCGAGCGCGGGCTCGCCGGCATGCCCACCTCGCTGCGCGCGCGCGTCGGGCGGGGCGAGGGCCCGCACCTCGCCATCCTGGCCGAGTACGACGCCCTCCCGGAGATCGGCCACGCCTGCGGGCACAACCTGATCGCCGCGGGGGCGCTCGGCGCGTTCCTCGCGCTGGCGCGGCAGAAGGACGCCCTGGCCGGCACGATCGATCTGGTCGGGACGCCCGCCGAGGAGGGCGGCGGCGGCAAGATCCGGCTGCTCGAGGCCGGGGCGTTCGAGGGCGTCGACGCCGCGATGATGTTCCACCCGTTCGACCGCGACCTGCTCGCCCACGACACGCTGGCGAGCACCTGGCTGGAGCTCCAGTTCCGCGGCAAGCCGTCGCACGCCGCGCTCGCGCCGTGGGACGGGAACAGCGCGCTCACCGCCTGCCTCGACACCTTCCGGCTGATCGACGGCCAGCGCGTCCACTTCCGCGACGGCGTCCGGGTGCACGGGTTCATCAAGAACGGCGGGCAGGCGGTCAACATCATCCCGGAGGTCGCGGTGGCCGAGTTCTCGGTCCGGGCCCTCGACACCGAGGAGCTCGCCCGCGTGCAGGCGATCGTCGAGCGCTGCGCCCGCGGCGCGGCCATGGCGAGCGGCGTGGAGCTCGCGATCGTCGTTCAGGGTGGGTACAAGAACATGGTCAACAACCGGCAGATGGCGCGCCGCTTCGGCGAGCACCTGCGCGCCCTCGGCCGCTCGCCGGTCGACATGGACCCCGCGGTCGGCACCGGCTCGACCGACATGGGCGACGTGTCCCACGCGCTCCCCGCGATCCACCCCTGGATCGCGATCTGCGGGAAGGGCGAGACGACCTGCCACCAGCACGCGTTCGCCGCGTGCGCCGCGAGCCCCGCCGGCCAGGACGCGATGCTGATCGCCGCCAAGGCGATGGCGCTGACGTGCGCGGATCTCCTGCTCGATCCCGAGCTCCGGAGGGGCGTGCGCGAGGAGTTCGCGCGGCGCAGGCCCGGCGCCGGCGCCGCCTGAGCCGCCGGCGCGTCGGCTCTCGCCTGAGCCGCCGGCGCGTCGGCTCTCGCCTGAGCCGCCGGCGCGTCGGCTCCCGCCTGAGCCGCCGGCGCGCGGCGGCCCCTGCGCGCTCAGCCGTCGTCCTGCAGCGGGTTGCCGAGGTCGTCGAGCATCCCGGTGCCGCCCTCGATCGGGATCGCCCGCGCCAGGGCCACCCGCTCCAGCACCATCGACAGCGCGAGCTTGTCCCCCACGTCCGGCAGCCACGTGCGGGACCCGTCCCAGAGGTCCAGCCGGATGCCGCTCGACGGCTTGTCCTGCTTCGCGGCGCCCCTGCCGCTCCCGCCCGCCTGTGCGGGCGGCACCGACATCCGATCGATCTGCGACCACGCGAAGCGCCGCACGCGCGGCAGCCCGAACCCGAGCAGCTCGCGCAGCTCGATCCCGTCGGGGTGCACGACGACGCCGCGCATCTGCTCGCGCAGCACCGCCGCGAGCGCGCTCACGAACAGGATGATGGCGCAGACGCTCGAGGACACGAGCCGGTGGCGATCGCCCTCGACCACGTACTGGAACACCGCGGAGTTCGACGGAGCGTTCTGGCCGTAGACGATCACCGCCGAGACCGCGATCGCGAAGGTGAAGTAGAGCAGCGCGGGCAGGCGCTCCTTCAGCGGCGGCCCGAACGCGATGCGCTTCTCGGGCCTGTAGGTCATGTCAAAACCGGGAGGTCTGGAAGGACGCGCCATGGTCCTAGTCTACACGGCGGAGGCGCTGGCGCTTGGGTCCCCCCCGGCCGCCCGCCGCGGCGCGTCGCCAGCTGCCGCAGGCGCTTCGCCAGCTGCCGCGGGCGCTTCGCCAGCTGCCGCAGGCGTGTCGCCCGCTGCCGCAGGCGGTTCAACCGATTGCCGCGCTCCCAGAAACCGATTGCCGGGCGGTGGCCGAACGGACATGAAGGTACGCCCCGACGCGACCCTCGACCCTTCCGGAGCCTTCCATGCACGATCGCTTCCTGCGCGCCTGCCGGCGTGAGCCGACCGATGTCACGCCCGTCTGGTTCATGCGCCAGGCGGGCCGCTACATGGCCGAGTACCGGGAGCTCCGGAAAAAGTACACGCTGCTCGAAATCTGCAAGACGCCCGAGCTCGCCCTCGAGGTGACGCTCCAGCCGCTGCGGCTCGGGATGGACGCGGCGATCCTCTTCGCCGACATCCTGCTGCCGCTCGAGCCGATGGGCGCGCCGTTCGAGTTCGCGAAGGGCGAGGGCCCGGTGATCCACGAGCCCGTGCGCGACCGGGCCGGCATCGAGCGGCTGCGCGTCTTCGAGCCCGAGGAGGGCCTCGGCTACGTGCTCGAGGCGGTGCGGCTCATCCGCAAGGAGCTCGACGGCAAGACCCCGCTCATCGGCTTCGCCGGCGCCCCGTTCACGATGGCGAGCTACCTCGTCGAGGGGGGCAAATCGAGCGACTACCGCCTCACGAAGCAGCTGATGTGGAGCGATCCCGAGGCGTGGTCGGCGCTGATGGGCAAGATCTCGGAGGTCGTCCGCCGCCTGCTCCGCGCGCAGGTCGCCGCGGGCGCGCAGGCGGTGCAGCTGTTCGACTCGTGGGTCGGCTCGCTCTCGATCGAGGACTACCGCGAGCACGTGCAGCCGCACGTGCGGCACATCCTCAAGGATCTCGAGTCCACCGGGGTGCCGGTCATCCACTTCGGCACGAACACCGGGTCGCTGCTCGAGGCGCAGCGCGACGCCGGCGGCACGGTGATCGGCGTCGACTGGCGCACGCCGCTCGATCAGGCGTGGCGGCGGATCGGACACGATCGCGCCATCCAGGGCAACCTGGATCCGCTGCTGCTCTGCGCGCCGCGCGAGGTGGCCGAGCGCCGCGCGCGCGCGGTGCTCGCCGAGGCCGGCGGGCGCGCGGGGCACATCTTCAACCTCGGCCACGGCATCATCCCGGAGACGCCGGTCGACACGGTGAAGGCGGTCATCGACCTCGTCCACAGCGTCCCGCGCGCGTCGCTGCAGGGCGACCCCGCGCGGTAGGGCCGCGGCGCTGCGGCGTCGCTCGACGAGCGCGACCAGCGCGACGCGCCGCGGCGCGGTCGCGCCGGCGCCTCGCGATCGCTCGGCGCCCTCGGTCCCCCTCCGTGGTGATATCGTACAGCGGCGAGCATGTGCGAGCTCCTCGGCATGGAGTGCAACGTCCCGACCGACATCGTCTTTTCTTTCAACGGGCTCAGGCACCGGGGCGGCCGCACCGGGCCCCACGCCGACGGGTGGGGGCTCGCGTTCTTCGAGGGGCGCGCCGCGCGCGTGTTCCTCGACCCGAGCCCCGCTGCGGAGAGCCCGCTGGCGCGGTTCCTGAGCGAGACGCCGATCAAGACGCTGCTCGCGATCGGCCACATCCGGCGCCGCACGCGCGGCGACGTGCTCCTCGCCAACACGCACCCGTTCGTGCGGGAGCTCTGGGGACGCCACTGGGTCTTCGCGCACAACGGCACGCTGCCTCGCGTCCGGCGGCGCGCGCTGGGCCGCTTCAACCCCATCGGCACGACCGACAGCGAGCACGCGTTCTGCTACCTGCTGGAAGGGCTCCGCAGCGCGTTCCCCGGCTATCCGCGCCGGACCAGCGAGCTCTGGGAGGCGATCGCGGCGCTCGGCGGCGAGCTCGGCAAAGACGGCACGTTCAACTTCCTGCTCGGCGACGGGCGCCACCTCTTCGCCCGTTGCGCCACCCGGCTCTGTCACATCGTGCGCAAGGCCCCGTTCGGCGTCGCAACGCTCGTGGACGACGACGTGCGCGTCGACTTCTCGACCGTCACGAGCCCGAACGACCGCGTCGCCGTGGTCGCGACCACCCCGCTCACCGCCAACGAGACATGGATCCCAGGGCGCCCCGGCGAGCTCTGGGTATTCGACCGCGGAGAGCTGCGCGCGACGCTCCCCTCGCTCGCGTGACCCGCTCCAATCCAGGCTCGGGAGCTTCGCCGCGGATTTCAGCGAAGACGGAGCATCTCCACATCTCGTGGAGCATGACTTCGCAGGAGCCATCTCTCGCGAACGCAGGACGCCCGCCCCAGCGGCGGCGCTGCGCAACCTGAAATGGAAAAACGTCGCGGCGGACCTGGGGGGGGAAGGTCTCCGCCGCGACGCCTGACTATCCTACGCACCTCGTGTGCCAAGTCAACCAACCGGCGCTGCTCGGCCAATGGCCAGCGCGCGTCGCCGGGCGGCGCAGCGGCGTGCGGCGACGTCTGCCGACGTCCGCGGACATGCACCGGCGTCCGCCGGCGTCCGCCGACGTCCGCCGACGTCCGCCGACGTCCGCCGACGTCCGCCGACGTCCGCTTGCGGCGCGCGCATCGCCCTGCGCGCAGCGCTCAGTTCAGCGTTGTGATGCGCCCTGGTTTTGAGGCAGAACTCGTGGACGATCCTCGCGCAAGAGCGCGGGCATGTCAGCCGAACAGACACATCGTGCCCCAGCGAACTATTCTTTGTCCTGCCGGCTCAACGGTCTGCCGGATGGGTGGCGGCGCGCCCGGAGAACGCATAGAGAGAGCCGCGTCGTCGGTGACGCGGGTTGCGCGTGGCAACGCGGCGGCGCGTTCACCGCGACGCGGGCGCACAATGCCCCACAGGGCGCACGAGCGAGCACAGGGGATGTGGGGCCTAGCAAGCGGCGGCGGGGGTGGGACGGCGTGTGGGGAACAAGCCGAGAGCGTGGAAGGGGACAGCGGAGCGCAGAGGACGACGTACGCCGCTGTCGGTGTGGGGGGGCGGAAGAAGCACCGAAGACGGCTCCGCCCGGATGGCCGTCTTGACGGGAGTCGGGGCATGTCAGTAGCCTTTGATGTTGGGCGAGCTAAGGCATTTCGAGCCGTCGGATCGCGACCGAAGAGCCGCGCCCGGGCAGGTTCCGTCTCGGAGAGTGCTCGCAAGGTGGCGAGGCTAGGTCGCACGACGGGTTGGGCTGAGCGCGCGTGAACGACTTCGACGAAAAGACTCGTGTAACGCAGGTGGTCCAGCCCCCACCGGGCGGCGGCAGCAAGAACACGACCGACTGCCTGGTCGTGATCTACACGAAGGAGCCCACGCTGCTCGGCAAGCGGTTCGTGCTGGAGCACAACCCGACGCGCGTCGGCCGAGGGGCGGACAACCACATCGTGCTCGACGGCGACTCCGTGTCACGACGGCACGCCCATTTCGAGCAGCGGCCGAGCGCCTGGATGGTCGTCGACGACGGGAGCACCAACGGGACGTACTGCAACGACGAGCAGATCTCCCGCGAGGTGGTGCTCAAGAACGGAGACCGGGTGAAGATCGGCCCCACGATCTTCAAGTTCCTGTCCGGCGCCGACGTGGAGGCGCAATACCACGAAGAGATCTACCGGATGACCATCATCGATGGTCTCACGCAGATCCACAACAAGCGCTACCTCTACGAGGCGCTGGAGCGCGAGATCATCCGCGGCCGCCGCCACGAGCGGGACCTCGCGATCCTCCTGTTCGACATCGACCACTTCAAGCGCATCAACGACGTCCACGGCCACCTGGCCGGCGACTTCGTGCTGAAGGAGGTCGCGCGCATCGTGCAGAGCCGCATCCGCCGCGATGAGGTCTTTGCGCGGTACGGCGGCGAGGAGTTCGCCATCATCCTGCCGGAGACCTCGATCGAGGGCGCGGCGGCGCTCGGCGAGACCCTGCGGCAGAAGGTCGCCGAGCACCTCTTCGTCTTCCAGGCCGACAGCATCCGCGTGACGATCAGCGTCGGCGTGGCGCTGCTGCAGGAGGGCGATCGCACCGCGAACGACCTGATCAAGCGCGCCGACGAGCGCCTCTATCACGCGAAGAACAGCGGGCGAAACCGGGTGTGCGCCTGAGCGCGGGGCCCCCGGCTCACCGCGACCTGCAGAGGGACACGATGCCGAACAGCGACGCGCCGCTGCCGGCGGCGCCGGGCGAGAGCGACCAGGGCCACGAGCTGGACGAGCGCGCGGAGCTGCCCGAGATCGTGGCGCCGCCGCCGGGCCCCCGGTCGCGGAGCGCCCTCGAGCGGCTCGAGCGCGTCGAGTGCCCGGCGTTCGGGCGCCGCCGCGAGGCGCGGGCGCAGAAGAGCGGCGCCGAGATGCTGCCCATCGTGCTCGCGCACGGGCGCGGCTCGAACATCCACGACGTCGACGGGAACCGCTACGTCGACCTCTGCGCGGGCTTCGGCGCGCTGCTGCTCGGCCACGCGGCGGCGCCGGTGCGGCGCGCGGCGGAGGCGCAGCTGTCCCGGCTGACGCTCGCCCTCGGCGACGTGTACTCGGCCGACGTGAAGGTCGCGCTCCTGGAGCGGCTCGCCGCGCTGCACCCCGGGCCCTCGCCGATGGCGCTGCTCGGCCAGAGCGGCAGCGACGCCGTCACGGCGGCCATCAAGACGGCGGCGCTCGCGACGGGGCGGCCGGGGCTCGTCGCCTTCGAGGGCGCGTACCACGGCCTCGGGTACGCGCCGCTCGCGGCCTGCGGGCTGCGCGAGAGCTACCGGGCGCCCTTCGCCGAGCAGCTCAACCGGCGCGTGACGTTCGCGCCGTACCCCCGGGACGAGGCGGGCGCCGCGCGGTCGATCGACGCGGTCGAGGCGGCGCTCCGCGGCGGCGACGTCGGCGCGGTGCTGCTCGAGCCGATCCTCGGGCGCGGCGGCTGCGTCGTCCCGCCGGACGGGTTCGTGCGCGCGATCTGCGACGCGGCGCACCGGCGCGGCGCGCTCGTGATCGCCGACGAGATCTGGACCGGCCTCGGGCGGTCCGGGGCCGTGACGCGCACGGGCGCGATCGGCGCGCCCGCGGACATCCTCTGCTTCGGCAAGGGGCTCGGCGGCGGGCTCCCGATCTCCGCGTGCGTGGCGCCCGAGCCGATCATGCGGGCGTGGGCGCGCGAGGCCGAGGTGGTGCACACGTCGACGCACTCCGGGTCCCCCCTCGCGTCGAGCGCCGCGCTCGCGACGCTCGACGCGCTCGACGCGGGCCAGCTGACCGCGCGCTCGCGCGACGTGGGCGCGCGCTTCCAGGCGACGCTGCGGGGGTCGCTCGCGGGCGCCGCCGGCGTCGTCGAGGTGCGCGGCGCCGGGCTCATGGTCGGCGTCGAGCTCGCGAGCCCCGAGCTCGGGCTGCGGGTGATGCGCGGCATGCTGGCCGAGGGCTACCTGGTCCTCACCGGCGGGGCGCGCGGCGAGACGCTGACGCTCACGCCGGCGCTCACCATCCCCGAGCCGCTGCTCTCGGCCGCAGCCGAGGCGCTCGCGCGGGTGCTCGCGGCGCCAACGTAGGCGCGAGCGCGCGCCTGCACCCACGGCGCCAGCGCCAGCGCCAACATAGCGCGCGCGCGCCTACGCCCAGGCCGGCGCGTGCTATCCCCGTCGCCGTGGGACCGACAGACCAGGGCGAGGCGCAGCAAGCGAGCGAGGCGCTGCACCGCCGCGCGCGGGCGTTCATCGAGGCATCGCTCCTGCCGGGCGCGCCGGGCCCGCCCGGAGGCGGCGGCGCGGCCCCCGCGGCCTCGCGGGAAAGCGCGGCGGACGCGCGCGGCGCGCCGGACGCGCCGCGCGACACGCCGGAGACGTTCGACGCGCTCGCCCTCGCCCTCGCCCGACACCAGGCGGCGCGCTGCGCGCCGGTCGCCCGCCTGTTCCGGGCGCGCGGGGTGGACGTGGACGCGCTGCAGCGCGCCGAGCAGATCCCGGCGGTGCCGTGCGACGTCTTCCGGTTCGCGCGCGTCGCGGTCCACCCGCCGGAGGCGGACGAGCGCGTCTTCCGCACGAGCGGCACCTCGCTCGGCGCGGCGTCCCGCGGCGAGCACGCGTTCCGCACCACCGCGACCTACGAGCTCGCCGCGCTCGCGTGGGGCGAGCGCCTGCTGTGGCCCGATGGAGATCGGCTCCGGGCGCTCATCCTCGCGCCGCCGCTCGACGAGGTGCCGGACTCGTCGCTCGGCTTCATGATCGATCGCTTCGCCGCGCGCCTCTCGGGGCCGGCGAGCTGGCACGTGCGCGGCGGCGAGCTCGACGCCGCGGGGTTCGCCCGCGCGTGCGGCGAGGCGCGCGCCGCGGGCGAGCCGGCGATCGTGCTCGGCACCTCGTTCGCGTTCGTGCACCTGCTCGAGGCGCTGCCGCCCGGCGGCGCGGCGCTGCTGCCGGAGGGGAGCCGGGTCATGCAGACCGGCGGCTACAAGGGCCGCTCGCGCGAGGTGCCCGCGGAGGAGCTGCGGGCGTCGATCGCGCGGGCGCTGGGGGTGCCGCCCTCGCACATCGTGGGGGAGTACGGCATGACGGAGCTCTCCAGCCAGCTCTACGAGGGCACGCTCGCCGCGGCGCTCGCGCGCGCCGGCGGCGCCGGGGCGGCCGCGCGCGAGGCGCCCCGGCGCTACCTCGCGCCGCCGTGGGCGCGCGTCACCGCGGTGGACCCGGAGACGCTCGCGCCGCTGCCCGCCGGGGCCGTCGGGCTCGCGCGGATCGTGGATCTGGCGAACGTCGACTCGGCCGTCGCCATCCAGACCGCCGACCGCGTGCGCGTGACCGACGAGGGCGTCGAGCTCCTCGGCCGCGCGTCCGGAGCGCCGCCGCGCGGCTGCTCCATCGCGCTCGACCAGATGCTCGGCGGCGGCCCGTGATGGACGCCGGCGCGGCGCGGCGCGCCCGGGTCGAGCGCGCGATCGCCGCCGGCGCGCGGATCGCCGACCCGCGCGACCCGCTGGGCGAGGAGGCGCGCCGCCGGCTGCCGCTCACGAGCGGCCTCTCCCCCGAGGGCGTCGCGCTGGCGCTCGGACGCCACCTCGAGGTCGACCCGACGCGCGGCGAGCTCGACGCCCTCGTCGCGGCGTCGGGGCGCGCGCGCCGCTGTCATGTGGTGCTGGCCGCCAACGTCTGCACGGCGCCGCTGCGGGCCATCGCGGTCGCGACCGCGACGGCGCCGGAGGTCTTCGTGCGCCCGTCCCGCCGCGACCCCGTCGTCGCGGAGCTCCTCGTGCGTGCGCTGCAGGCCGACGAGGCCTTCGCCCGCGCCGGCGGCGCCGTCGCGCTCGTCGCCGACCTCGATCTCGGCGGCGCGGCGCCGCGCGCGCCCGGCGACGCCGGCGAGGGCGCCCTCGGCGACGCAGAGCGCGCCGAGGCGCTCGCCGAGCTCCACATCTACGGGACGGACCAGACCGTCGCCGCGCTGCGGGCGAAGGCCGGCCCCGGCGTCATCGTGCGCGGGCACGGCGCCGGCCTCGGGATCGCCGTCGTCGGCCCCGGCGCGGCGCTCGCCGAGGCGGCGCGGGACATCGCCGGCGACGTCGTGCCGTTCGATCAGCGCGGCTGCCTTTCGCCGCGCTTCGTCCTGGTCGAGGGGCCGGCCGAGCGCGCGGAGGCGCTCGCGCGCGCCCTGCACGAAGCGCTCGGAGAGGCCGGCGCGCGGATCCCGCGCGGGCCGCTCGACGGCGCCGCGCGCGCCGAGATCGCCATGTACCGTGCGACGCTCGAGGCCGTGGGCTCGTTCCTGGAGGGCGACGGGCACGGCGTCGGGCTGGATCCTGCGCCGCGCTCGCTGCTGCTGCCGCCCGCGGCGCGCGTCGTCCACGTGGCGGCGAGCAGCGCCCAGGCCGCCCCTTCGCTGCTCGCGCCGCTCCGCGGGGCGATCACCGCCATCGGCGCGGGCGGCGGCGGGCAGCTCGCGGCCGCCGCTTCCGCCGTGGCCCCGCGGGCCCGCGTCTCGGCGCTGGGCGCGATGCAGCGTCCGCCCCTGGACGGACCCGTCGACCTGCGGACGCTCTGATCCCGGCACGCCGGCCGACGGCGCGCGGAAAGTGCGCTCCAGAGGCCGTGTATGATAGCGATCGTCGTATGTCGTCGCGCACCGATCCGAAGGCGACCCATCCGCCCACGGAGCTCGAGGCGATCGCGAGCCCGCCCGAGGCGCCGCTCGACGCGGAGCGCTCCCCGGGGACACCTCGGGACAGCGCGCCGGACGGGCCCGGCGCGGGCCGCGGCCCCTCCGCGCCGCGCGCTCCGGGCGACGGCGCGGATCCGGGCGACGGGGCGCCGCCCTCGGTCGCCTCGGCGAGGATCCAGGTGCGCCGCGAAGAGCGCCTGGATCTCGTCCTGGAGTACCTCGCCTTCGTGGCGAAGCCGATGCCCCTGTCGCTCCTGCTCGACGAGGCGCCGCAGCGGATCGCCGCGATCCTCGGCGCCGACGTGGCCTCGCTCTACCTGCTCGAGGGCGACGGCGACGAGCTCGTGCTGCGCGGCAACGTCGGCTTCCCGCGCGAGGCGCGCGGCACGGTGCGGCTCCCGGTGGGGCAGGGCATCACCGGCATGGCGGTCGAGTGCCTGCGCCCCATCTCGGTCGTCCAGGCGACGGAGCACGAGCGCTACCGCGGGTTCCCCGAGCTCCAGGAGGAGCGGTTCCCCGTGTTCCTGGCCGCCCCCATCCTGGGCAGCGGCCGCCCGCTCGGCGCGCTCGTCGTCCAGCGGGCGGGGGATCAAGCCTTCACCGCGCGCGACGTCGAGCTCGTCATGGCCCTGACGGCGCCGATCGCGGCCGGCGCGCGCCACGCGCAGGTGCTCGACGAGCTGCGCGACCGCCGGCGGCGCACCGGCGGGGGCACACGCAAGGTCACGCTGCCGGGGCTGCCCGTCGTCCCGGGGCGCGCGCTCGGCGCGATCGCGGCCCTGCGGCGGCCAGCCAGCTCGTCGCTCGGCTCCCAGCAAGGCCGCGGGGATCCGAAGCTCCTGCGGCTCGCCTTCGACATCGCGGAGAAGGCGCTCATCGACCTCAACGCCCGCGCGGCGCGGCGCGGGCTCGCGCAGGAGGCGGCGTTCCTCTCGACGTACCTCCTCATGATCGGGGACGGTCGCCTGCGCGCGCGCGCCTTCGAGCTCACGGCGAGCGGGCGCAGCGTCGCGCAGGCGCTCGGGACCGTCGCCCGCGAGGTCGCGCGGGCAGCGAACGGCATCGTCGGCGACCCGTTCCTGCAGGACCGCGCCCGCGACATCGAGGACCTCTGCGACGCGATCCTGATGCTGGCGACCCCGGACGCGCGGGCCGAGCTCCCCTCGAAGGCGGTGCTCGTGGGCGACCAGCTGACGGTCTTCGACCTGCTGATCTCCGCCCGGGCCAACCCGGTCGGCGTCGCGCTGAGCGACCGGTCCGGGCCGCGCTCGGTCGTGCTGCTCCAGCTCCTCGGCGTCCCGTCGATCGTGGAGGTGGCGGGCGCATTCCGCTGGGCGTCGCCCGGCGACGTCGCGCTCCTCGACGCCGACCATGGATTCCTGGTGATCAACCCGTCCCGGGCCGAGGTCGCGACCGTGCGCGCGGCGCGGCGCAAGGGTCCCCCCGCGCCGGCGCGCGTCGACGAGGACCAGGACGACGACGAGGAGGACGAGCCGGCGAACTGAGCGCCGGGCTCCGCCGGCGCTCGCGGCTCAGCTGCGGGGCTGCGCGCCTGCGGCCGGCTCGGCGGCCGGCGTCTGCTGGGCGCTCGCCAGCTCCTTCTTGGCGCGCCAGTTCGCCAGGCGCTTGGTGTCGCGTCGCTTCTTCTTGGCTCTCACTGCGGGTTTCTGCGGCATGTGGGGCATATAGCCGCTCGCGTCCCCCGGGGGAACCCCGTACCGGCGGCGCGCCGGCGCCTTCGCTGCGGCGACGGCGGCGCGGCCGACTAAGCTAGGCGCATGAAGACACTCGTCTGCCGCTGCGAGGACGTCACCTTGCACGAGCTCGAGGCCGCGATGGACCGCGGCTACAAGGACATCGAGTCCGTGAAGCGCTACACGGGCTTCGGCACCGGCTGGTGCCAGGGCAAGTGGTGCCTCGCGCTCTGCGCTCGGCTCATCGAGGAGCGCGGGGGCGACGTGCAGAAGCCGATCACGCCGCGCCCCCCCTACCACCCCGTGTCGCTCGCCGCGCTCGCCGGGCTCGACGAGCTCGGCCTCCGCGGCGGCGGAGGGCACGACCGCTAGAGACCCGGCCGCGCCTGCCTAGCCGAGCGGGCGCCGCGCGCTCGCGCACCCGACGTTCACGGTCAGCTCGAAGACGCCCTCGGACCAGTACTTCGAGACCGCGTGGTGCAGGTACTTGAGCATCGAGTCGATGATCTGCGGCTCGAGGTCGAGCATCGCCGTCGCCTCGGGGAGCACCATCAGCTTCGAGATGGGATCCTCGAGGAACTCGCGCCCGCTGTCGAACGACACCGCGATGAGCTGCACGTCCACCTCGACCTCGTCGAGCCCCGCGTCCTCGATCTCCTCGGCGATGGTCTCGATCGTCGGCCGGCTCGCCGCGGCGGCGTCGACCGCGGCGCCGAGCTCCGAGAGGTCCTGCTTGAGCGCGCACTCCCGCGCGATGTCCGCGATCTCCGGGAACGAGCCGCGCAGCGGCAGCGCGATGAGCGCCTGGCCGCCGGGGACCAGGACCCGGCGCAGCTCGGCGAGGAGCTGCGCCCGCTCGCTGGAGCGGCACACCGGGTGCAGCGTGAACGCGTGCGAGAAGCTCGCGTCCGGCAGCGGCGTGGGCAGGCCGTCGGCGAGCACGTAGCTCGCGTTCATCCCGGAGAGCAGCGCGGCCTTGGCGCGCGCGAGCTCGAGCGCGGCGGCGGAGCCGTCGACGCCCACGAGCGTCGCGCCGGGCAGCTTGTCGGCGACGATCGGGTCGGGGAAGCCGGTCCGGCAGCCGAAATGGACCACGCGGGCGGCTTCGGAGGGCAGCATCATCTCGATCGCCAGCGAGGCGAAGAACGAGACGTAGCGCGGGACGACCGCGTTCTCGAACAACACGGCGTCCGCCGGGCTCAGCGGCGGGCCGATCATTACGCGACCCCGTCCTCCTCCTCGTACGGCGCGAGCAGGCCGAGCGCCTCCTCGGCGAGCTCGCCGATCGTGACCTCCGACGTCGCCTCGCCGCCGTCGTCCGCGAGCTCCACCGTCCGCTTGTCGCCGACGAGCGGCTCGATCAGCGGCGCGTTCGTCGGGTCGCCGATCTCGACCAGCGTCTCGATCGCCGCCGCGACCGCGTCCGGATCCTTGTGGCTCAGGAACTGGCCGATCAGCTTCGGGACGCCCGGCTCCGGCACCTCGGCGATGAGGTACGGCAGCTCCGGCAGCGCCGAGGATCCGACCGGCAGCCGCTTCAGCGCCCGCTCGATCCCCTGGGCGACCTCCTTGAAGCGGTCGTAGGCGAGCGACTCGATCTCCTCGCCGGCCGCCTGCCGCGCCTCCGGTTGCTCCGAGGCCAGCACATCGATGAGCGCGTCGATCGCGCGCGGGCCCTCGTGCTCGCCGAGCAGCGACGCGATCCGCACGAGCCGCAGCGCCGCCTCGTCGTCGTCGCCCTCGCGCCCCGCGGCCGCGATCGCGTCGGTGAGGACGTCCAGCAGCACATCGCCGGGCATGGCCGCCAGGTCGTCGTGGAGCCGTCGCGCGGTGCGCTCCGCGTCGAACAGCTTGTTCAGGGTCGTCTCGATGGCTTGGCGATTTTGCACGAAGAGGAGCTATCAACAGCGCGCCGCCTCCGCAAGCCGGCAGGCAGCGACGGTCTGTTTCCCCCGAATTCCCGTCCACGGCGGGCGTGGCCCCGGGGACCTCGGCTGAACGCGCGAGCCCCGGGCCGCTCGCGCCGGCGCCGGCGCGCTCAAGCGCGGCGGCGCCGGCGTACGGGCGCGCGCGACGTGCGACGGAGGAGCCGCCGCGCCGCGCTCGCCAGGGCTCGCCAGCTGCGCCCGATGCGGTAGACCGTGGAGGACATGCGCGCGCCCGGCTCACCGCAGGACCGCCCGGCGAGGGCGGCCCTCTCCCCGTCCCCGCTCGTGCGCGGCGCCGCGGCGTCCGCCCTCCTCCTTGCGCTCGGCGGGCTCGCGGACCCCGCGCCGCCGGCGCCCTCGGTCGTCCCTCAGGCCGCGGCCCGCGGCGCCGCCGGCGCGGCGGCGCCCTGCGGCCCGCGCACCGTGCCGGAGGGGGCCGCGTGCATCCCGCTGCCCGCGCCCGGCGCGCCGCTCGCCGCGGGAGGCGCGGCCGCGCTCTCCGGCCTCGCCGGCGCCGGCGCGCGCGGCCAGGCGCAGGCTCAGGCCGGGACGGTCGAGCACATCCCGCGCCGCCCGGAACGCCCGGCGAGCGCCGCGGCCTACATGTTCCCGGTCGGCGCGCCGGAGCAGCCGCCGGGGTTCCTCCTGGTCGAGGACGGCGCGCCCCAGGCAGGCGCGCCGCCGCAAGGGGCACCCGTCGCGGCGATCGGCGCCGCGCGGCCCGAGCCGCCGTCGTGGGCCGGCGGGGTCGATCTCGCCGCCGCGCGGGGCGAGCGGGTGGTGTCCGTCCAGCTCGACGGCCAGGAGGGCAAGGCCGAGGTCCTCTTCGTCGGCGAGCTGGCCGGGATCACGGTCGCCACGGTGCACGCCGTGCGCGAGGGCGATCGGGCGCGCAGGTACGTCGTGCTCCACGGCCACCTCGACCGCCCTGGCCCCGGCGTCGTGGCGGGCGCGCGCCTCGATCCGGGCGACGTGGTCGGGTACGCCGGCGACACCGGCAGCCCGGGCCTCGTGCGGCTCCACCTCGAGGCGCGGCAGCTCCGCGAGAGCGCGCGCCCCTCGGACCTCGATCCGAAGCGCGTCACCGACGCCGCCGTGACGGTGCCCTGCGACCTGCGCAACGTGCTGCCGCGCCGCTAGCCGCTACGGCGCGAGCTTGTAGCCGAAGCCGTAGACCGTGAGGATGTGCTCCGGCTTGTCGGGCGACCGCTCGATCTTCTTGCGCAGCTTCACGATGAAGTTGTCGACCGTGCGGTTCGACGGCCCGGCCTCGATCCCCCAGATTTTCTGGAGGATCTCCTCGCGCGAGACCGGCTGGCCCAGCCGCTCGTGCAGGAGGCGCAGGAGCTCGACCTCGTAGAACGACAGCTGCTCCGACCGCGAGCCGCGCGTGACGGTGTGCGCGGTCGTGTTGATCTGCACGTTGCCGATGGTGAACACCTCGACGGCCGCCTCGGCGGGCCGGGCGGCGCGGCGGAACAGCGCCCGCAGCCGGGCGATCAGCTCGCCGACGCTGAACGGCTTGGTCACGTAGTCGTCGGCGCCCGCGTCGAGGCCGCGGATCTTGTCGATCTCCTGGCCGCGGGCCGTCAGCATGATGATGGGCACGAACGCGTCCCAGCGCCTCAGGTCCTCGCAGACCTTGAAGCCGTTCGTGTCGGGGAGCATGAGGTCGAGGAGGATCGCGTCCGGCTTCTCCTGCCGCGCGAGCAGCACGCCGTCCTTCCCCTTCGACGCGGACGCCACCGAGAAGCCCTCGAACTCGAGGGCGTCCGTCAGCCCGAGCACGATGTGGGGCTCGTCCTCGATGATGAGAATCTTCTTGCGTGCCGCCACGACGGAGCCCGGTACTTAGCACAAAACCCGGGCGGCCCCCCCATCGCCCCGCCGGTCGGCGCTCCGGGGGCACAAAAGCGCGGCGGGGCGCGATCTTGCGATCGCGCCCCGCGCGCCGAGCCGTTCAGCCGTCGGCTACTCGCCGGAGCAGGTGATGAACAGCGTCGCCCCCTGCTGGGCCTCGCCCTCGTTCGTGAACCGGATGATGCGCTGCTCGGTCGGCGGGCAGCTGGCCACGATCTCCGCGTTGCCGACCCTGATCGACGGGTCGACGTAGCACCACCCGTGGACCGGTCCGTTGGGACCCTGGACGTTATCGCCGGCGTCGTTCCTGCACGCCTCGGCTTCCTCGTTCTCGAGCTGCAGGATCTCGCACACGCAGTCCCAGCCCGCCGGCTCCGCGAGCGGGTCTTCGAGCACCTTGTCCTTCGCCGCCTTGTGCGGCGAATCATCCGGCACCGCGATGCGCGCCGGCTTGTCCTCGCAATTGCACTGGCCCTGCGAGTTGCGCGCCTCGAGGATCAGGCAGGAGACCTGCTTCGACTGCGGATCGGGGGTCAAGGTGCGCGGCAGGCACTGCCCGCGGAGCGCCAGCTTCAGGCGATCGATGATGGAGCCGATCGCCGGCCGGTAGCCGTAGTCGCGCTCGTTGGCGTTGTTGAGCTGCCTCGGGCACACCGAGCCGACGATGCCCTGGGGCCCGAGTTCCCGGATGAGCTGCAGCTCGCGGAGGCCCGGGTAGGCCTTGGCCTTGACCTGCGTCGTCGTCCGGTCGGCCGGCTGCGCCTGATCGTTCCCCTCCGCCGGCTTGCACAGCGGGTTGTCGTTGGTGTCGGTGCTCATCTCCGGCTCCCGGCAGTCGCAGCTCTGGTTCGTCCCCTCGCAGGAGTGCTCCTCGATGAGGTCGAAGATGCAGGCGTACTGGAGGTCGCCGGTGCTCGACGCCGGGATCGTGTACTCGCGGCCGTTGATGTTGTTCCACCCCGTGTCGGCGGGCTGGACGATCGCGTCGCCGGTGATCGGGTTCGTGCCCGACCGGGGCGCCATCGACTCCCTCATGAAGGGATCCGCCGGCGGCACGTTGTTCGCGGGGTCGCCGAGGATGACGTCCCAGGCGCTGCCGACGCCGTCGTTGATCTTGAGGCCGAGCTCATCGGCGTTCTTGAACCCGCCGACCGGATTGCCGTCCTTGTCGAGGCCGCGCAGGAGGTCGGGCACGCCCTCGGCGGTCTGGCGCGCGATGTCCTGCCACGGCACGCCGACGATCCCGGCGAAGAACACGAGCCCGGGATCGCGGACGTTGGTGTCCTGATCGTTCGGGAGCAGGTCGCTGAAGATCGGGTTCTGGAACGTGTGGCCCGCGTGGTCCGTGAGCTGCACCTCGGTGAACGCCTTGGTGTAGCGGTCGATCTCGTAGAGGAAGTCGAAGCCGAACCGCCGCTTCTGATCCCAGCAGCGCGAGTTCACCGGGTCCTCCTCGGCGGTCAGCTTCGCGGCCTTCCCGTCCGGCCCGACGCACGTCGGATCCTCCGGGCAGCCCTCGGGGGGGTCCTGGTTGCACGACCTGCAGCACTTGTCGTTCGGGTTGGCGGCGCACTCCGAGCGCGGCCGCCACAGGCGGAAGTTGTTCCTGGTCTCGGCGACGAGGTAGTTGCGGCTCTCCTCGCGGATCGAGCAGTCGTTCTCGTCCGTGAGCATGATGATCGCGAGCAGGGAGCTCGGCCGGAGGAAGTCCTTGCGCTGCTGGAGGACGGTCTCGTCCCGGCCCTTCCGCACGGCGAGGTTGTTCTCGACGACGATCTCCTGGTACGGCTCCGGGTCGACGAGGAAGCGGTACACGCTCTCCAGCTGGGCCTCGAAGCCGCAGCCGGACTGCCCCGTGCCCTTGACCATCGCGGTCAGCTGGCCGACGAGCGACGTGTCGTTGAGGTCATTGGCCGAGTCCCGCTCGATGTCCGCCTCGCCGTCGTTCGCGTCCGGCACCTCGGGCATGCCGGCGAGCTTCTGATCCGGATCCCAGGCCAGGAAGCCGAGGCCGAGGTAGGTCGGGAGATCGTTGACCGCGGAGGTCTCCGTCTCGCGCGCGAGGAGCCGCCCGAAGTCGTTGTTCGAGATGTTCGCGCTGACCGGGCAGGAGCTCGCGCCGTGGCCGCCGAGGCTCGAGCTGATGATGCCGATGTGGATGTCCTTGATCGGCTCGAACTCGCGCTTGTAGTTCGCCGGGCAGTCGTCGTTCGGCGAGTCGACCTCCTGAACCGGCTGCGAGGGGTCCTCGGCGTGGACGCAGACCGGGTTCACGAGGCCCGAGACGAGGTCGGGGATCGCGAGGGCGAGGATGTCCTGCTTGTCGGCCATCGAGCCCGAGTTGTCGATGGCCAGGACGAGATCGATCTTGTCGACCGAGCTCTGCGTCAGCCGCTCGACGATCGTCGCCGTCGTGCGGGGCTCGTTCGGGGCGATCGGGCGGTCCAGACACCCGAAGACGCTCCCCGTGCCCCCGATCAGGAGGCTCGCCGTGGCGAGCCTCGCCGCGCCCCACCACGGGCGCCTCCTCTCACGCTCTATCCGCGTCATTGTTCGACTTTCCTTTCGACCACCGATCCGGTTGCGCGGCGATCAAGCTACCGACCAGGCCCGCCGACGGCGGGCCAATGCTCGTAGGCGATCCGCGGCTCGACGGGAGCCCGATGCTAGGGACCTGAGCGGAACGCTGTCAATTCGGCCTGGCGGCCCCGCTCGGTCTGGCCTGTGGCCCATAAGCAACCCACATGCCATCAACGCCCGGGCGCTCCGCGGGGTTGGAAAGCTGCGGCATCTGTCACCACGGTTGCGGCGTCGCCAACTGAGTTGGCACTGGACCCGGGGTGGCCCCGACGTCGATCGAGCCGCCTCGGCCTCGGTCGGCGCGCCGGTCGGAGCAGCCGCTTCCCAGCAGGGCGGAGTTGTGGTGAGTGCCCGAGCATGATGCGCGTCGCTCTCGCCATGGTCCCGGAGGTCCGGCAGCTCCTCGCCGAGGACCCGGCGCAGCTCTCCGAGCTGCTGGACGAGATCCACGACGAGGACCTCGCCGACCTGATCGGCCTGCTGGACGACGCCGAGGCCGCGAAGGTCCTCATGGCGCTGAAGGCCGAGGAGGCCGCCCCGATCTTCGAGCGCCTCGACGGCGAGACCCAGGAGGCGCTGGTCGAGCACATCGGCGTCCAGAGCATCGCGCCGATCGTCTCCGAGATGGCGGCCGACGATCGCACGGATCTCATCGAGGCCCTCCCGGATCAGGTCAGCGGCACGCTGCTCTCGACGCTCGAGCAGGTCGACCCCGAGGCCGCCGCCGAGGTCGAGGAGCTCGCCAAGTGGCCCGAGGACAGCGCCGGCGGGCTCATGACGACCGACTACGTCTCGGTCGGCATCCACCACACGGTCGCCGACGTGATCGAGCGCATCCGCGCCGTCGGCGAGCACGCCGAGACGATCTACTACGTCTACGTCGTCACCGATCGGGGCCACCTCATCGGGGTCGTGTCGCTGCGCGATCTGCTGCTCGCCTCGCCCTCCGAGAAGCTCGCGAACGTGATGACCGAGAACGTCTTCGCCGTCAGCCCCGAGACCGATCAGGAGGAGGTCGCGCGGACGATGGCCAAGTACGACTTCAACGCGCTGCCCGTGCTCTCCGCGGACCGCAAGCTGCTCGGCGTCATCACGGTCGACGACGTGATGGATGTCCTCACGGAGGAGCAGACCGAGGACGTGCAGCGGCTCGGCGCCGTCGATCCCATCGAGGACAGCTACTTCAAGACGAGCTTCTGGACGTTCATCCAGAAGCGGGCCCCCTGGCTCGCCGTGCTGTTCATCGGCGAGTTCTTCACCGGCGAGGCGCTCCGGCACTACGAGCGGGACCTGGAGGCCGTCGCGACGCTCGCCTATTACGTGCCCCTGCTCATCTCCACGGGCGGCAACTCCGGCTCGCAGTCGTCGTCGCTCATCATCCGCAGCCTTGCCATCGGCGACCTGCGCACCGGCGACTGGGCGAAGGTCCTCGTCCGCGAGCTCGGGCAGGGCGTCGTGCTCGGCCTCATCCTCGCGTTGGTCGGCATGCTCCGGGTCTGGCTCTGGGGCGACGGCACCGGCTTCGTCCTGACGGTCGGCGCGACGCTGATGGCGATCGTCCTCATGGGCTGCACCGTGGGCGCGATGCTCCCCCTCCTCCTCCGTCGCCTCGGCCTGGACCCGGCGACCAGCTCCACGCCGTTCATCGCGAGCCTCGTGGACGTGCTCGGGATCATCCTTTACTTCACGATCGCCCGGCTGCTCCTGTCCGACCTCCTCGCGCAGGCGGGTGTGGGCGGGTGACCCAACGGGGGAACGGACGGGCGCGGGCGGGGAATCAGGTAGGGCGGTGAGGCAGGTTGAGGAACGGGCGCCGAACGGGCGGGAGCGACGCCGGCCCGGGCGGGCCGCCGCCGAGGTGGCGCCGGCGCTGCCGCCCGGGCGCGCAGCGCGCCTCGGGGCGCGCCGCGACCCTTGACGCGTCGGCTCCCATGGGGGAGTGAAACGGGCGCTGTCCGGACAGCGCGAGGTGCGCTGCCCCCCCGTGGAGGGAAGGAGTCAAGATGGCCGAAGGCTTGAATCGCGTGATGCTGCTCGGCAACCTGGGCGCCGACCCTGAGCTCCGCTTTACCCAGGGAGGCCAGGCCGTCTTGAACCTGCGGCTCGCGACGACCGAATCGTACCTCGATCGCGACAAGGTCCGGAAGGAGCGGACCGACTGGCACAATGTCGTGATCTGGGGAAAGCGCGCCGAGGCCCTGGGCAAGATCCTCAGCAAGGGCTCCTCGATCTTCGTCGAGGGCTCGCTCCGCACCTCGAGCTACGACGACCGGGACGGCAACAAGCGCTACAAGACCGAGGTCATCGCGAACAACGTCCTCTTGACGGGCGGCGGCCGCGGCCGCGGCGGCGGCGTCGCTGACGACGCCGGCGCGTTCGGCGGCGGCGGCTACAGCGGCGAGGGTGCCGGCTACGGCGGCGGCGCCCCCAGCGGCGGTTACGGCGGCGGCGGCGGCGGTGGCGGTGGTGGTGGTTATGGCGGCGGTGGCGGCGGTGGCGGCGGCGCCCCCGGGGGTGGTCGTCCGGCCGGCGGCGGCTACAACCGCGGCGGCGGTCGCCCCGCGGCGCCCGCCGACCCCGGCCCCCCCGCGGACGACTTCGGCGGCGGCTACGGCGGCGGCAACGACGACGACATCCCGTTCTGATCCCCTCCCCCATCCAAAGCGTTCCTCCGCGTCTGTACGCGCGTCGCAGAGCGTCGGTCGCCCGCACAGGAGACGGGCCCAGATCGGCGTTTTCGGCGCGCAAGCGCACTCCTGTGCGCTGAGCACCGAAAACGTCGAGATGGGCCCGTCTCCGAAGCGGGCGACCGACGCTCAAGGGCGGGGGCGGCGGGCGAGGAGGACGGTGACGGCTGCGGCCGCGAGCAGGCCGAACGACGCGGTCGCGGGGAGCGGATGCTCGGCGGCGTAGAGGATCGTCCGGACGAGCAAGTCCGGGTCGGGCGGGCCCACGAGCGCGCCCTCGAGCGCCGCGGCGTCGAGCAGCGGCCCGCAGCGGGCGCCCGCCTCCAGCGCCGGCTCCACGCACACGATGCTGCAGAGCGCCGCGTCGTGCTCGCTCCCGGTGAAGCCGAGCACGTGCCGGCCGCGGACCGCCACGGCGCGCGCGCCCGCCCGGCCTGCCGCCTCGAACGGCTGCTCGAACCGCTGCGCCGTCGCGCGGATCGGGCCTGCATCCCACCGCTCGATCGAGACCCCGAGCGCCCCGCGGGTGATCCCCGAGGCCCGGTCGAGCACCAGCTCCTCGACCCCGGTCGCCCACCGGCGCGACGGCGCCGTCGCGCAGACCGCGCGCAGCGAGAGCCCGTCCGCCTCGACGCCGCGCCGGAGCGTCACCTTCGCCCCGGGGATCGCCGACACGTCGATCGCGGGAAGCGCCTCCGGCGGCGCCTCGCGCGCCCCTGCGGGCAGCGCGAGGCGCAGCTCCAGGCCCGGCGCGACGTCGTGGCGCTCCCCCGGCGCGACGCCGTGGCGCTCCGCCGGGGCGACGTCGTGGCGCTCCGCCGACGCTGCGCCGTGGGGCTCAGCAGCGCTCGAGCTCATCCATCAACGCCACCAGCTCGGTGCGGATCTCGACGAGCGCCGCGCGCATCCGCTGCACCTCCTCGCTGCTCGCGGCCGCGTCGGGGCCCGGCGGCTCGATGCCGCCCTCGCGCAGCTTGCGGCGCGCGCCCGCGATCGTGAAGCGGTGGGAGTAGAGCAGCTCCTTCACCTTGAGGAGCGTCTCGACGTCGCGCCGGCTGTAGACCCGCTGCCCCTTCGCCGACTTCTGCGGGCGGATCGAGCGGAACTCCGTCTCCCAGTACCGGAGCACGTGCGGCTCGACCCCCACGATGCCGGCCACCTCGCCGATCCGGTAGTACAGCTTCGCCGGAAGCTGCTGGCGCACCGCCAAGCGGTCTACTCCTCGGCCGCCGAGGCCGTCTCGCGCGGATTCAGGGCCTGCTTGAGGATCTGGCTCGCCTTGAAGTTCAGGACGCGGCGCTCCGTGATCAGGATCGGATCGCCGGTCTGAGGATTGCGGCCCTGCCGCTGGCGCTTGTCGCGCAGCACAAAGTTGCCGAACCCAGAGATCTTGATCTTCTCCCCGCGGCCCAGGGTCTCCTTCATGGTCTCGAACACCAGATCGACCAGATCGGCGGATTCCTTCTTCGAGAACCCCCCTAGTCGGGAGTAGACCGCCTGAACAATTTCGGCTTTCGTCATGACACCCCCATGGCCCCTTGCCGGCGGGGGACGCGCCGCAACCCCTGAAGACCGTTCAGGAACGGCCGCGTGCGGGTCCCCGACCGGCTCGAGGCAGGATGCCAGCGCGCGTCGGGGAGGTCTAGGGGGTATGCAGGCTTCGCCCGACTGGATGGGCTCGGTGGTCGCGCGCCGCTCAGGCGGCGGGGCGCGCGACGCTCAGGCGGCAAGACGCGCGCCGCGCAGGCGGCGGGGCGCGATCCGCTCAGGCGGCGACGTCGCCGAGAGGACGATCCTTCGTCCCCTGCCGGGACCAGGCCCCGACGACGGGCGCGTCGCTCGAGACGGCGGGCGCGCTCGAGGTCGCCTCGCGCCCGCGCGCGATCTGCTCCTGACCGACCAGGAACGCCACGTAGAGGTAGCCGACCGCGAAGAGCACCGCGAACGGCGTGGCGAAGTAGTGCCCGGTCTCGATCGACGCGACCACCGCGCCGCACGAGAGCAGCGCGAGCAACCCCTCGGTGATCGGAAGGTCCGTGCGCACCTTGTACCGACCCTTGTTGTCGCCCTGCTTGGGCGTCCGCACGAACTCGCCGGCCATGCTGCGGAGGCCCTCGATCACCGCCTTCGAGAGGTGCGGCGCGAGCCCCGTCCCGAGCGCGATCAGCATCGGCAGGCGCGCGACCGCGCCCCAGCGCGAGCGGCCCTGCGCCGTCTCGGCCAGCATGTAGAAGGCCGCGAGCGACCCCGTCGTCGCCGTGCAGAGCGGCAGATCGATCGCGAGCATCGTCAGCGTGTCGGCGGCGGGGAACAGGACGAGCGCCGGCAGGAGGAGCACGCTCAGGACGACCAGGAGCGGGTAGGCGAAGTGCGGCGTGAGGTGGAAGAACGCCTCGAACCGCTGCCCGCGCGAGAGCTCGGCCGTGAGCACCCGCGCCATCAGCTTGCGCGCGGTCTGCACCGTCCCCTTGGCCCAGCGGTACTGCTGCGCGCGCAGCGCCGAGATGTCCTCGGGCAGCTCGGCCGGCGAGACCACGTCCTCGCGGTAGATGAAGCGGTAGCCCGCGAGCTGCGCCCGGTACGACAGGTCGAGGTCCTCGGTCAGCGTGTCGTGCTGCCAGCCGCCGGCCTTCAGGATGGCGTCCTTGCGCCACATCCCGCCGGTGCCGGAGAAGTTGAACAGGAGGTCGGCGCCGAAGCGCGCGCGGTTCTCGACGAGGTGGTGGCCGTCGAGCATCAGGGCCTGCACCTTGGTCAGGATCGAGACGTCGCGGTTCAGGTGGCCCCACCGCGTCTGCACCATGCCGATCGACGGATCCTCGAAGTGGCCGACGATGGCGCGGACGAAGCCCGGCTGCGGGATGAAGTCGGCGTCGAAGATCGCGACGAGCTCGCCCTTCGCGACCTTGAGGCCCGCGTCGAGCGCCCCCGCCTTGTAGCCGACGCGGTTCGTGCGGTGCAGGTACACCGCGTCGATCCCCTGCGCGCGGAGCCGCTCGACGTGGGCCCGCACGAGGCCCTGCGTCTCGTCCGTCGAGTCGTCGAGGACCTGGATCTCGAGCTTGTCGGCCGGGTAGTCCATCCGCGCGACCGCGTCGAGCAGCCGCGCCGCGACCGTCGACTCGTTGAAGAGCGGCAGCTGGATGGTCACGGCCGGGAGGTCGCGATCCGTCAGGGCCGCGACCTCCGGCGCGCGCGAGAGCTTCGCGCGGTGGAGACGACAGAGGATCACGAGGTGCAGCCGGTGCAGGCCGTAGGCGCTGAGACCGAGCAGCACACCGAAGTAGAGCACGCAGAGCAGCAGGGAGAGCATCAGGCGCACCTCCCGCCAGCGGGTGCCGGGCAGTCGTGTGATCCGGCGGGATAGCCGGTCTTCACTCCTGCGGAGGCTGACGGGTGCCCAACGCGTACCACCCGCCGAATCCGAAGTTGTCATGCACTTGTAATTCGTTGCAACTCTCTGTCATGCGCTCCGTAAATTTGACTGTTTCCCTGCCGCTCCTCTCCCCGCCATGACAACCGCAGACAACGCGGCGCCCCCCGCGGGCGCGGCGTTTTGCCGCGTTTCATGGCGGGCTCATGCATGCGAGCGACGCTTCGAGTAAGCAATTCCCTGATACGAACGCTCTGAGTAAAGAGCCCTTCGTAAGGGGTTTTCCCTAGATACACCCTCTCAGTAGGGCGCTTGCCGAACAGGCATCGATCACAGTGTGGCGCGACGTGGAGGTTCTTCCAGGAACGCCGCGCCCGCGCCGCCGGTCCCACCTGAGCCTGGCGCCCGCGCGGGCGTGGGGCTATCCGTTCCCGGTGAGTTCCCCGGTGAGCCGCGCGCTGTTCCAGGAGCTGAAGGCCCGTCAGATCGCGTTCCTCGAGGCGCGGCTCGTGTCGGAGGCCGCCGCGCGGGACTGGCGCGAGCGCCTGCCGGCCGGCTTCGCGGCGCTGCTCGCGACGCCGCTCGGAGAGCTCGCCGACGCGGCGGCGATCGCGCGCGCGCTCGACGCGCTGGCGGCGGAGGAGCCGCTCCGGCGCGCGGTCCGGCCGGCGGCGGCCGCGGCGCTCGCGGCGCTGCTCGATGCGGGGCGCGCCGAGCGGCGGCGCGCGAGCGAGCTCATGCCGGAGGGCGGGCAGGACAAGCTCGACCGCATCCTGGAGCAGCCGAAGCTCGTGCCGGAGCGGCTGGTGCGCGAGGTGCTGGAGAGCCAGGCGCTCGACGCGGTGATGCGCGACGTCCTCTACGACACGCTGAAGGAGTTCTCGGAGAAGGTGAACCCGTTCTTCGCCGAGTGGGGCCTGCCGGCGCTCCTCAAGCGGGTCGCCCCCTTCGGCCTCGGCGGGGTCGGCAAGACGATGGGCGCGCTGCGCGGCGATTTCGAGCGGCGGCTCGAGCCGGAGATCCGGCGGTTCCTCCAGGGCTTCTCGCGCACGGCGATGCGGCAGGTGCAGGACACGCTCATCGCCAAGGGCGACACGCCCCCGTTCATCGCCCTGCGCAAGCACGTCGCGGCGTGGGCGCTCGACCAGGAGCTCAGCGCGCTCCTCGGCCAGCTCGACGCGAAGAGCGCCGCGCTCGCGGAGGAGCTCGGGGCCGACGTCGCCGCGCAGCTCTTGCGCGACGGGCCGCTCCGGCGGCGGCTCCACGAGGCGACCGCGGCGTTCGTCGCGGCCCACGCGCGCGAGCCGCTCGGCGAGGTGCTGGCGCGCTTCGGCGTCGCGCCCGCGCTCGACTTCGACGCGCTCGCGGCCGCGACCTGGCCGGTCGTGCGGAGCCTGTGCGCGAGCGCGCCGGTGCGCGCCTTCCTCGCGTCGATGGTGGAGGAGTTCTTCGACGGGCTGCCGGACGAGCTCGCCCCGACCGCGTGAGGCGGCGGGCGCCGTCGGGGCGGGGCGAGGCGCCGGCGCGCGGCGGGGCGCCGCGCGCGCCTCCGACGGCGCCGGTCAGGCCATCGCGGACGCTTCCGCCACCGCCGACTCGATGTACGCGAGGCCGCGCGACGGGCACGCGGGCACCGTGGGCGCGAACGCCTCCATGTCGAGGATCAGCTCGGGGCCGTCCGCGAGCGTGAGCACCACGACGGGCACGCGCGGGGACATGCGGCGCAGCTCCTCGATCTCGTCGTGGAGCGCGGCCTCCACCCGGGGCACGAGGACCATCACGTGAGGGCGCCAGCGGGCGAGCACGTCACGCGCATGGCCGAGCCCGCAGCACGTCTCCACCGTGTAGTCCCGGGACGAGAGGAAGTGGACGAGCGGCTGGGAGTTGCTGGCGTCGTCGTCGATCACCAGAACGCGGGTCGTACTCTGAATCTCCATGGGTATCCCCCGTTGGCGGCAAGGTCTGAACGCGGACGCGAGAAACGGATCATCTCGCCTGGTCCTGCGAACCATACCCCATCGAGGGCAAAGCGCGATATCAATCGCGCTTGAGCGGATCACGCGACGCGTTGATACGCGCCCGAAACACCGGCGCTTTACATTCGCCTTGCCCCGGATCCGCGGCGGATCCGGGGCGCTCAGCCGCCGAGGTAGGCGGCTCGGATCTCCTCGTTCGCGGCCAGATCCCTGGAGTCGCCGCTCATGGCGATCTGCCCAGTACGGAGCACGTAGGCGCGCGTCGAGTACTTGAGCGCGAGTCGGGTGTTCTGCTCAACGAGGAGTACGGTGGTCCCTGACGCCGCGATCTTGGCGATGGACTCGAAGATGTCGGCGACGAGGCGCGGCGCGATGCCGAGCGAGGGCTCGTCGAGCAGCAGCATGGCGGGGCGGGCCATCATGGCGCGGCCGATCGCGAGCATCTGCTGCTCGCCGCCGGAGAGCGTGCCGCCCTGCTGGTGCATGCGCTCGCCGAGGCGCGGGAAGAGGCGCACGACGTCCTCGAGCGTCTCCGCCATGGTCGGACCGTGTTTGTGGGACCAGGCGCCGAGCTCGAGGTTCTCGCGGACGGTCAGGTTCGAGAAGATGGCGCGGCCCTCCGGCACGAGCGAGACGCCGGCGGAGACGAGCTCCTCGGTCGAGACGGCCGCGAGGTCCTTGCCGTCGTAGCGGATGCGGCCGGCGGCGATCGGCAGGAGGCGGACGATCGTCTTCAGCGTGGTCGTCTTGCCGGCGCCGTTCGCGCCGATCATCGCGACGATCTCGCCGCGCCGCACCTCGAGGCTGACGCCCTTGAGCGCCTTGATGCCGCCGTAGCTGACCGCGAGGTCCTCGATGACGAGCAGGGGCTCGCCCAGCGCGGCGGCGGGGGGCTGTCGGGTGGGGTGGGACGTCTTCATGCGGGCTCCTCTGCCGCCCGGCCGGGCGTCGGGCCGGGCTCGGCCGCCTCGCCTTCGACCTCTTCGCCGAGGTACGCCGCGAGGACCTTCGGGTCCCTGCGCACGACCTCGGGCGTGCCGTGCGAGATCGTCTCGCCGTGGTCGAGGACGTGGATCTCCTCGCACACGCCCATGACGACCTGCATGTTGTGCTCGACGAGCACGACCGTGATCTCGAAGGTGTCGCGGAGCCAGCGGATCTGCTGCTTGAGCCCCTCGGCCTCGCCGTAGTTCATGCCGGCGGCGGGCTCGTCGAGCAGGAGCAGCTTCGGCTTGAGCATCATCGCCCGGGCGATCTCGAGGCGGCGCTGGTTGCCGTACGAGAGCGACGTCGAGATCTCGTCCGCCATGTCCTCGAGCTTGAAGACCGAGAGCAGGGAGAGCGCGCGCTCGGTCATCTCCTGCTCGTCCTTGTAGAAGAACGGCGAGCGGAGCACGGCCGAGGCGAGCGTCGACCGGCGGAGGTTCTCGCAGGCGACGAGCACGTTCTCGAGCACCGTGAGCTGGCCGAAGAGGCGGATGTTCTGGAACGTGCGGGCGATGCCGAGGCGCGCGATCTGGCTCGGCTTGAGCGGCGCGAGGTCGGCGCCGCCGAAGTGGATCGAGCCCTCGTCGTGCTTGTAGACGCCGGTGATCAGGTTGAACACCGTGGTCTTGCCGGCGCCGTTCGGGCCGATCAGCCCGAAGATCGAGCGCTCTGGCACCGAGAAGGAGACGTCGCCGACGGCCTTGAGGCCGCCGAACCGCTTGGTCACGTGCTTCAGGTCGAGGTTCACTCGAGCTCCTCCCTGCCGGTGGGCTTGATCTCGCGCTCCACGGCGGTGCCGGTCATCGCCCCGCCGGCGCGCCCTGCGGCCGCCTCGGGCCCGGTCGTGGCCGGGACGGGCTCGGCCGGCGCCCCGGGCAGGAGGGGCTTCTTGCGCCCGCGGCGCCAGCCGACGATCTCGCGCTCGCCGAAGAGCCCCTCGGGGCGGAGGATCATCAGCCCGATGAGGATGCTCGCGTAGAGCACCATCCGGAGCGCGTTGAGGTCGAGCGCGGGGTAGGCGGCCTTCAGCGCGAGCACGCTGTCGAGGCCCTGGAGCTGCTCGATGAGCTTCACCGTGAAGGTGACGAGCACGCCGCCGACGATGGAGCCGCTCACGCTGCCCGATCCGCCGAGGATCACCATGGTGATGGCGTCGAACGAGTAGTTGAACGTGAACTGGTCGGGCTGGACCGTGGGGTTGCCGTCGCGCATCGAGGAGAGCAGGCCGCCGGCGATGCCGCCGCCGGCCGCGGAGATGACGAACGAGGTGACCTTGTAGCGGGTGGGGTCGACGCCCACCGCGGCGGAGGCGATCTCGTCCTCGCGGAGCGCGCGCAGCGCGCGGCCCCAGCCGGAGAACTTGAGCCGCCAGGCGAGGATCGTCGCGACCACGACGGCGCCGAAGATCCAGAACGGGCCGGCGTACTGCGGGACGCCGGTGTCGTCGGGGCCGGCGTAGCCGATCGGGCCGCCGAGGGCGCCGAGCGCCTTGCCGATCACCCCCTGGTCGGCGCCGAGGTTGTTCGAGGTGGCGATCGTGAGGCGGAAGATCTCGGCGAAGCCGAGGGTGACGATGGCGAGGTAGTCGCCGCGCAGCCGGAGGCTGGGCAGGCCGACCACGAGGCCGAAGAGGGCCGCGACGAGCCCGGCCGCGAGCAGCGCGGCCGGCATCACGAGGAACGAGTTGCCGAAGCCCGGGTCGCCGCCGCCGAGGTGCTGGTGGAGGTTGCCGGCGACGATCGCCCCGGTGTACGCGCCGATCCCGACGAAGCCGGCGTGGCCGATCGAGAACTGGCCGGCCATGCCGTTGATGACATTGAGCGAGAGCGCCGCGATGACGTTGACCATCGCGAAGAGGGCGAGCTGCCGCCAGGCGGCGTCGGGCAGGAGGGTCTCGAAGCCGAACTCGAGGGCGACCACGGCGGCGAGGAGACCGAGCGCCGTGAGGACGCGCTTCACTGGTCGAGGCATGGCGGGCCACAGTTGATTTGGCCGCGCCGTACCGTCAAGCGATAGCGTTACTTGATGACGCGCAAATAGGGGGGCAGCTCCCGCTTCGGCTTGCCCGGCTCTCGGTTCGGCCTGGGATCGGGCTCACCGGAGCTGCCAGATTCACTGTCTTCGCCGTCCTCGGTGGACCGCACCGGCGCGAGGGCGGGGACGGGCGAGAGAGCGCGCAACGGCGCGCCGGCCTCCCGGCGGTCGGCGGGCGAGGCCTCGTCGGCGCCGCGGCGGTCGGCGGGCGAGGCCTCGCGGCCCCGCGCGGGCGCGTCGTCCGGCGCGGCCTCGGCGCTGCGGTCGTCGTCGCTGGGGGGCGCGACCGCGGCGAGCCGGGGGCGCGACCTCTTCGTGGGCTTCTGCGGGGCGCCGACGGGGGGCCGCTGCTGCTTCTGGGCGGCGAGATCGGCCGGGATGTCCTCGGGCCACACCATGCCGCGCTGGTCCTCGCTCACGAGCGCCCAGATCGCGTGCCACGGCAGGCGGCACCAGAAGGGCGCGCGGTTGAACGAGAGGGTGCAGCTGATGCCCTCGTCGTCGACCTTGAGGTCGGGGATGGGGATCGCCATGTTCAGGCCGACCTGCAGGATGAGCTGCGGCTGTCCCGTGAACCACTTGGGGACGGAGACGCCGGGCCTGCGCGGGTCGAGGTGGATGAACACGCTCGGCTCTCGCTCGAGGAGGGCCAGCGCGACGTCCTTTTTCGGCGGGAGCGGTCGCTGCACGTCGGACATCGTACTGCTCTGCCCAATACCCCGGACCGCGCGGCTCCGCCAGCGCTTCGGGGCGCCGAGGGCGCGGGCGCCGCCCGGTCCTGGACGGTTCCGCTGCCGGTGCCATGGCGCCGCGCCGCCGTTCAGCCCGAGGTGCCCCTGTTCAGCTCGACCGGGACCTCGGAGAGGGTGACCCGGTGCTTGCCGCTGCTCGTCAGGGGGATCCGGTCGACGATCTGGATCCGGACCTCGGCGCGCTCGCCCAGGTGCCGCCGGACGGTGCGCTCGATGAGCGTCGCGGTCTCGGGCTGGAAGCCCTTGCCGGGCACGAGCCTGACCGTGATCGCGCGCCGCCGGTCCTGGTAGACCTGGTAACGGGCGATCGTCGGCTGGTCCTTGATGAGCTGCGGAAAGAGCTCCCCGGCGAGCAGCTGCCCGTCAGGGCCGACGAGCAGGTCGAGGACCCGGCCCTCGACCGAGGCGAGCATCGGCAACCCGCGGCCGCACGCGCACGGCGCCGCGGCGGCGACCGCGACGTCCTGGTTCTTGTAGCGGATGAGCGGCATCGACCGGCAGAGCAGGTCGGTCACGACGACCTCTCCCGCCTCGCCCGGCAGGGCGTGGCGCCCGTCGCGGAGCAGCTCGATGAACACGCCCTCGGCGTTGATGTGCTTGCCCGCGTGCCGCTCGCACTCCGACGCGAGCAGCATCATTTCCCGGCAGCCGTACCGGTCGAACACAGGCGCGCCGAACGCGCGCTCGATCGTCGCGCGCTGGTGCACGAACAGGCGCTCTGCGCTGCTGACGACGCCGCGCGGGGCGGGGAGCGCGCGCCCCGACGCGAGCGCGTAACGCGCCGCCTGGTACAGCGCGTTCGTGTACCCGATGATGAGCGCCGGCCGGTAACGGGCGATCTCGTCGAGCGCCGCGGCGAGCCGCCGCTCGGACAGATCGTACGCGCAGATCAGCTTCTTGCGGAGGACGGCCTCGTGCAGGGAGCGCTTGGCCCGCTTCGCGAGCGTCTCCCCGAACGACGTCCCCCACAGGTGGACCTCCCTGTCGCCGAGCCGGCCTCCCGCCCACCCGTCGGATCGCATGGCGGCCGCGACGCGGCGCTCGTAGGTGGGGTGATCGAACTGGAACTGCACCGGCTCCCCCGTGGAGCCCCCCGTCCCGCTCGCGTGCAGGCGGCCGACGAAGCCCTCGGCCACGAGCTCCCGGCCGTGCGCGCGGAGGTCCGCCCTCGTGAGCACGGGGAACCGCAGGAGGTCGTCCGGAGACTGGACCAAGGCGGCCCGCACGCCGTACTCGGCGAACCGCGCCCGATAAAACGGGACGTTCTGCTCGGCGAAGTGGAGCGCGGCGAGCATCCGCCGCCAGCCGAGCTCGCGGAGCTGCTCCGCGGAGCGCCACTGAGAGAGCTCGATCTCCGCGAGCGCGGGCAGGGTCTCTCTGCCACGCAACCGGGTCTCGTAGAGTGGAAACAGGATGTTTCGAAGCAGCCCCCCGTACATGCGGAGAGCCTCCCTTCGAATCATCGACAGTCAAGCTCCGAGGGCGGGTGTCCCGAATTCCTCCCTATCGCGATCCGAGGATGGCGACGACGGCTCCGACGAGGATGATCGCGGCGCCCGCGACCTCCGTGGCGCTGGGGACGGCGCCGAGCCACAGGGCGCCGATGACGATGCCGCCCAGCGTCTCGCCGGGGGACACCAGCGCGACGATGGCCGGCGACATGCGGCGGGCCGCGGCCTGGACCGCGGTGTGGCCGACGAGGGTGGGGATGAGCGCGAGCCCCGCGACGGCGACGACGGCGTGCCGGGGCGGCGGGGCGACGCCCTCGAGCGCGCCGGGCGCCACGGGGAGCGCCGCGGCGAGGAAGAGCGCCGCGCTCGCGTAGACGAGGGCCGCGTAGCTGCGCGCCGGCAGGGCGTCCCGGAGCGCCCTGGCGAAGGACACGTAGAGCCCGTAAAGCAGGGTGGAGGCGACCACCATGAGGTCGCCCGAGAGCCGGTGATCCCCGGCGCCGGCGCCGCGCGCGACGAGGACCGCGCCGGCGGTGGCGAGGAGCACGCCGGCCTGCTCGGATCGCGTGGGGCGGACGCCGAAGAACACCCACGCGCAGAGCACGACCGCGAGCGGCTCGAGGGAGATGAGCGAGACCGCCGCCGGGACCGACGTGCGGTCGAGCCCCCACAGGAACAGCGCGAAATGCACGGCGAGCAGCAGGCCGGCGCAGAGCACGGCCGCGCGCTCGCGCATGGACAGGCGCACGGCCGAGCGGGCGAGGCCGCGCACGTCGAGCAGGGAGAGCGCGGCCGCCGCGAGGGCGACCCGGCCGAAGGCGACGAAGAGCGGGTGGAGCGGGCGAGCGGAACGGGCGAGCGGGCCGCTCACGGCGAACGCGGTGCTGGCCAGGACCACGAACAGCGCGGCGCTCCGGGCGGTGACGCGCTGTCGGGCCGTCATGCGGGCGGTGCTAGAACAGGCGGCCGGGAAAGACAATCTCGGCCGCCGGCGCGGGGCTCCGGCGAACGCCCGGGATCAGCGGGGCGGCGGCGGCGGCGGCGCGATCGCGACGAGGTTGAGGCCGCCCGGGTACTGGTAGCTCGTGTAGGCGCCGTAGCCGATCACCTGGATGCCGACGGGCGCCGAGGCGGTCAGCACGTGCGCGCCGCCGTTGCCGGGGCCGAGCGGGACGCGCGTGATGCCGAAGCCGGAGCTGATCTGGGTCGGCCGCTCGGCGACCGGCTCGCCGTCGAGCGTGATCGTCGCATCCACCGGCTGGACGATGTCGACGTAGCTCTCGTCGTAATCGCTGGGAGCCAGGAAGACGTATTTGGTGCGGTACTGCTCGACCGCGGTGGCGAGGCTCTGCGAGGGATCCCCCTTCTGCTGGGAGACCGTGGCGTTCGGGTCGGCGAGCGCGGCGCCCAGCATGAACGAGCTGACCGCGAACTCGTGGTCCCCGGAGATCTCGAAATCCCTGCGCACCACGGTGAGGTCGACGACCTGCCCGGCGTTGAGCGTGGTCGGCGCGCCGTCCGGTCGACCGGAGGGGTAACTCAGGCGCGTGCCGTCCACGTTGCCGTAGAGGCGCACGACGTGGCCGATGACCTGGCCGCCGGGGGAGGTGGGGACCGTGACGAAGTAGTTCTTGCCGAGGGTCTCGGCGGGGAACACCGACTCTTCGATGTGGTCGCACGCGAAGACGCCGTACGGCGACTGCGTGCACGACATGCCGGTCAGCACCTGGATCGGCTTCGTGGCGGTGACCAGGCTGCCGCTGAGGTCCGAGTACGGATCCGACAGGATCTCGACCACATCGCCCTCGCCGAGCTCGAACGTGAAGATGCCGCCCCCGCCCGTCTCGGGGATGCCCCCGCCGGCGAGCACCCAGCCGTCTTCGGCCACCTGCACGGTGACCGTGGTGTCGTCCTTGGTGCCGGTGATCGTCATGTAACCGCCGATCTCGGCGTTGACCCAGCCCTCCTTGCCGGTGATGCGGTAATTGCCGGTCATCGCCGTGCTCGGGAGGAGCAGCGAGGCGTCGTTGCTGAAGGAGAAGCAGCCGATCGCGGCGCCGTCGCTCGGGCAGACGCTGTTCCCGGGGCAGGAGGACCAGCTCTTCCCGGTGGGGCCGCCCTCGCCTTTGTACTCGAGCGCGTTGAACTGATAGACGGTGACCGGCCGCGTCGAGACGAGGTGATACGCGCCGCCGTTCACGCGGACGGAGCTCGTCATCGGCACGGAGCTGCTGCACTTGTCCATGTCCGGGCCCTTCAGCTCGGGGACCCAGGGGAGGTAGATCTTGCCCAGGCTGTTGGGCGCGATCTCGGCCTGCGCCACGGCGGAGCCGTCGCGCATCACCTCGATCTCGGCGGCCTCCTCTCCCGCGTTCGCGACGACGACCGCGTAGTCGAAGATCGACCAGACGTTGTTCGCGGTGACCGTCGGCCAGAAGTCGCACCCGATGTAGGATTTGAGCGAGGCGGCCTCCGCGCACGTCTTCGGGTCGGCCGCGGGGTCCGGCTGGGGCTCGCCGGGGTCGCTCGCGCCGGCGCCGAGGATACCGTCATCGCCGCCGAGGCCGCCCGTGCTGCCGTTGCCCGCGCCGGAGCCGCCGTCGCCGGCGCCGCTCGACGGGCCTCCGGGGCCGGCGGGCGCCGCGGCGCCGCTCGCGGAACATGCCCCCGCGGAGGCGGCGCCCAGCGACAGGCTCAGGCCGAGATAAAGAGAATGCTTCGTGAATCGCATGGGCCCTCCCGGTGACGGACGTCGAGCACGGCGGCGTGTGTGGTAGCCCGGTCGACGTGGGAATTTGCAGTGGATCTATGAAGGAGCCAGTGGGGTGCTCGCGCACCTCAGGGAACGATGGCGTTCATGATCCCCGCGGTGGTTCCTCGACGCAAGCGCATCGAACAAATCCGTCAGCAGCGCTATCGCGCCGGGCGGCGGAGAGCCTGGAGGGAGAGACAGAAATGAAGTTTTAGTTACCAGCGACAATCACAGCGCGACGGAGACGCCCGCCGGAGACGCCGCGGGGAACGCCGCTCGCGGTCGCCGCGCGCGGTCGGGTTGCCTCAACCCCGGCCGGGTTCACGCAGCAGGGGGCGCAGGAATTGACCGGTGTACGAGGCCGCCACCTTCGCGACGTCCTCGGGCGTCCCCTCGGCGATGACGCGGCCGCCGCCGGCGCCGCCCTCCGGGCCGAGGTCGATCACCCAATCTGCGCACTTGATGACGTCGAGGCTGTGCTCGATGACCACCACCGTATTGCCCGCCTCGACCAGCCGGTGGAGCACCCCGAGGAGCTTGCGGATGTCCTCGAAATGCAGGCCCGTCGTGGGCTCGTCCAGCACGTAGAGCGTCCGGCCCGTCTGGCTCTTGCCGAGCTCGCGGCTCAGCTTCACCCGCTGCGCCTCGCCGCCGCTCATCGTCGGCGCGCTCTGGCCGATCTTCATGTACCCGAGCCCGACCTCGACCAGCGTCTCGAGCACGCGCCGCAGCGCGGTGTGGTGCTCGAAGAGCTTCAGGCAATCCTCGATGCTGGTGTCCAGGATGTCGGCGATGCTCTTGCCCTTGTAGCGCACCGCGAGCGTCTGCGCGCTGTACCGCTTGCCGGCGCACACGTCGCACGGGACGTACACGTCGGCGAGGAAGTGCATCTCGACCTTCACCATGCCGTCGCCGCTGCACGCCTCGCAGCGGCCGCCCTTCACGTTGAAGCTGAACCGCCCCGGGCCATAGCCGCGCGCGCGCGACTCCGGCAGCTCGGCGAAGAGGTCGCGGATCTGATCGAACGCCTTCGTGTACGTCCCCGGGTTCGACCGCGGCGTGCGGCCGATCGGCTTCTGGTCGATCGCGATCACCTTGTCGAGCGCCTTGAGGCCCTTGATGGCGCGGTGCGCGCCGACGGGCTCGGTGCTGTTGTGCAGCGCCCGGCCGAGCGCCGGCAAGAGGATCCCGTTCACCAGCGAGCTCTTGCCGGCGCCGCTCACCCCCGTCACCGCGAGCAGCACCCCGAGCGGGAACCGCACGTCGATGTCCTTCAGGTTGTGCTCGGACGCGCCCAGGATCTCCAGCCAGCCGCGCGGCGCGCGCCGCGCCGCCGGCACCTCGATGCGCGTGCGCCCCGCGAGGTACGCGCCCGTCAGGCTCTCCGGGTCGCGCTCGATCTCCTCCGGCGTGCCCGCGGCGATCACCCGGCCGCCGAGGTGGCCCGCGCCGGGGCCGAAATCCACCACGTAATCGGCGGCGCGGATCGTCTCCTCGTCGTGCTCGACCACGAGCACCGTGTTGCCGAGGTCGCGCAGGCGGCGCAGCGTCTCGATGAGGCGCTGGTTGTCGCGCTGGTGCAGGCCGATGCTCGGCTCGTCGAGCACGTACATCACGCCGGAGAGCTCGCTGCCGAGCTGGCTCGCCAGCCGGATGCGCTGCGCCTCGCCGCCGCTCAGCGTGGGCCCGGCGCGGTCGAGCGTCAGGTAATCGAGGCCGACGTTGAGCAGGAAGCTCAGCCGGGTCGAGATCTCGCGCCGCACGCCCTCCGTGATCTTCTGGCGGCTGCCCGGCAGCTCCATCCGCGCGAAATGCTCGTACGCGTCCCGGACCGTCATCCCGGTGACGTCGGCGATGCCCTTGCCCGCGACGCGCACCGCGAGCGACTCCGGGCGCATCCGCCGGGCGCCGCAGGCGTCGCACGGGCGGTCGCTCATGAACTTGCGGTACGAGTCCCGCGCCGAGTCGGACGCGGCCTGCTGGAACCGGCGCATCAGGCTGGGGATCACCCCCTCGAAGCGCATCCCCCAGGTGCCGTGGGTCTCGGTCCCCTCCTTGCCCCACGTCACCGCGATGCGCTTGCCCGAGAGGCCGTAGAGCACCATCTCCTGCTTCTTCGCCCCGAGCTTGCGCCACGGGGTGTCCAGGTCGACGGAGCACGCCTTCGACACGGCGTCGATGATGCGGAACGTCCAGCCCTCCCCGCGCGCCATGGCCGAGGCCCAGGGGGCGATCGCGCCGTCCCGGATCGACAGCGACGGGTCCGGGATCACGAGCGCCGGATCCACCTCCAGGCGGGTGCCGAGGCCGTTGCACGCGCCGCACATGCCGAGGGGGCTGTTGAACGAGAAGCTCTGCGGCGAGAGCTCGGGGAAGCTCTGGCCGCAGCACGAGCGCGCCGCGCTGAACAGGAGCGGCGCCTCGGGGCGGCGCCGGCGCGCGCCCGCCCCGTCGTCGGCCTGGGGCTCGACCCGCAGCTCGCCGCGCCCCTCCTGGAGCGCGAGCTCGACGCCCTCGGTGATGCGCTGCCGCTCGTCGGCCCGCACGACCAGGCGGTCGACCACGAGCGCGATCGTGTGCTTGAGCTTCTTGTCGAGGCGCGGGAGGTCGTCGAGGCGGTGCTGCGCCCCGTCGATCTCGACCCGCACGAAGCCGCGGCCCCGGAGCTCCTCGAAGAGGTCCTTGAACTCGCCCTTGCGGTGCGTCACGAGCGGCGCGAGCAGCACGAACCGCGTGCCCTCCGGCATCGCGAAGAGCTCCTCGACGATCTGCTCCGAGCTCTGCGCCTTCACCGGCTTGCCGCAGAGGTGGCAATGCTGCTCGCCGGCGCGCGCATAGAGCACGCGCAGGTAATCGTAGACCTCGGTGATCGTGCCGACCGTGGAGCGCGGGTTGCTCGAGGCGCTCTTCTGCTCGATGGCGATCGTCGGCGACAGGCCGCGCAGGTGCTCGACCTGCGGGCGCTCGAGCTGCCCGAGGAACTGCCGGGCGTAGGAGCTCAGCGTCTCGACGTAACGCCGCTGCCCCTCGGCGTAGAGCGTGTCGAACGCCAAGCTCGATTTGCCCGAGCCGCTCACCCCCGTGAACACCACGAGCTTGCGCTTCGGCACCTCCAGCCGGTCGATCCGGAGGTTGTGCTCGCGCGATCCGAGCACCTCGATGAAGTCCGGCTCGCGCGCCGCCTCGAGGAGCCGGGGCGCCGGCCGGGGCTCCGCCGGCTGCTGCGGGGGCGCGGCCGGCCTGCCCCGCCGCGCGCCCGCGCCCGGCCTGGCCGCCACCGCGCTCGTGGAGGTGGACGCCATGGATTGCAGCCCCGAGGATCCGTTCGTTCGCGCGCCCATCGTGATGCCCCGCCGGCATTAACACGGTGGCGCGCCTTCCGGCATATGATGTTCTATGGAAAAGCGGGCAACCCGCGCGCAATGCGCGCAGGACGACATGGGCGTCGCCGCGCGCCGCGCCGCGCCCGCTCAGCGCCGGGCGGCGCCGCCAGGGCCGGAGCGCCAGCGCGCGACGACACACGTGACGTTATCGGGGCCGCCGTTCTCATTGGCGCGCGCGACGAGCCGCGACGCCGCGTTGCGCGGGTCGGGGTGCTCCTCCAGGATACTGGCGATATCTTGCGCCGACACCACGCCGGACAGGCCGTCCGAGCAGAGCAGCAGGACGTCGCCGCTCTCGATGGAGTCGATCCGCGTCTCCACCTCGACCGCCTCGTCGGTGCCGAGCGCGCGGGTGATCACGTGCTGGAGCGGGAACGAGCTCGCCTGCTCCGGGAGGAGGTGGCCCAGCCGGATGCACTCGTTGACCAGCGAATGGTCGCGGGTGAGCAGCTCGAGGCGGCGATCGCGGAGGCGGTAGGCGCGGCTGTCGCCCACGTGCGCGATGGCGACGTGGCTGTCGCGCGCGAGGGCGGCGACGAACGTGGTGCCCATGCCGCGCTTCTCGCGATCGCGCCGGGCCGCGGCGTAGATGCGGCCGTTCGCCAGCTGGATGCCCGCGACGAGCAAGGGGAGCCCCTGGTCGACGTAACGCGCCTCGGAGCTCCGCACCGTGGGCGGGCCGACGCCGACGGCGACAGGCCAGGTCGAGTCCGGGTCGTCGAAGAAGTCGCGCACCGTGTCGATCGCCATCCGCGAGGCGACCTCCCCGGCGGCGCGCCCGCCCATGCCGTCGGCCACGAGGAACAGCCCGCGCGACTCCAGGATCGCGAAGCTGTCCTCGTTCGTGTCCCGGACCATGCCCGGGTGGGTGAGCCCCGCGGACTCGACGACGAGGTGCGGCTGCATGGCGTTTGCCCCGGGTTTGCTCACGGGCACGCTCTGCCGGGCGACCGGCGCTCGTCTACCACCGGCCGCACCGCCGGCCGCACCGCCGGCCGCACCGCCGGCCGCACCGCCGGCCGCACCGCCGGAGGTCCCGCCGGCGGCGCGGCCGGCGGCGCTGTCGACGAGGCTTCTTCCGGCGCCTGGCTCGAGTCGACCGCGCGAAACAGGAGGCTTCGTCTGCTCATGTCGATGCCCGCTCCGATGCCTTGGGAGCCTACGCGCCAAGGATCGGTCGCGTCTACCAGATCAGGCTCCGGCCTGCACCCGCCCGTGGCTGCCCGAGCAAAGGCCGGCGGCGGCGCGGGGCGCGCGCAGGTCGCGGTTCCGTTGCCGCCGTCACCGTCCTCCTGCGCCGCCGCGCCGTCGGGAGCACCTCCCGGCGGTCGGCCGGCGGCCGGGTCGCCCGGCGGCGCGCTCGTCACGGGACCGCGAACCGGTCCGCGCCGCCGCCGGCGCAGGCGCTCAGCGCGAAGCCGAACCGGTTCTCGGTGCCGTCCTGCGCGATGCGCTCCAGGTTGCGGCACGTGTGGCGGAAGGTCCCCTGCTGGGCGTAGCGATCCTTGCTGTTCACGACGACGACGACCCCGGTGAGCGTGACCTCGAGGCGGTAGGTGATGGGGTCGCCCTCGATGGTGTACCGGGTGGTGGTGAACACGGCGGGCTCGCGGTCCTTGTAGGCCTGCCAGATGCACTCGCGCGCGGCCCCGTCGTAGCCGTCGCCGCGCCTGACGACCTCGGTGCCGCACGGCTTCAGCGGCGGCTCCGGCGGCGCGCTCTCGACCTTGTCGGAGGTGGACGCGCAGGAAGAGGCGAGCAAGACGAAGGCGGGGGCGGCGAGCGAACGGCGCGGCAAGCGAGGCATGGGGATTACCTACCTATCGCGATCCGCGGACGAGTGATGCTTTTTTTGGGGAGGCCGGGCGGCGGGAACGGGGCTCGCCGCCGGAGCGCGGCGCGGCCTTCTTCCGGGCGGGGCGCTCGGGCTCCGGCTCGAGCGCGGCGGCGAGGGCGCCGAGATCCTGGAGGCCGGCCACGAGGGCGCGCAGGTAGTGGTCGGAGAGCCGCTCCGCGGCGCAGAGGGCGCGGGCGGCGAGGACCTGGGCGTTGTAGGGGCCGGCGTCCTCCGGGAGGTTGTCGGCTGCGCGGGCGACGGCGAGCGTCGCGCGGGCGCTCACGAGCGACTCGTGGAAGAGCGCCGAGGAGAGCGCGCTGGTGAGCGCCTGCGCCTTTCGCTTGACCCGGCGCTCGACGACGTCGCCGTCGCAGGGGAGCTCGGCGAGGTCGCGCGCGAGCGGCTCCGGCAGGCGCACGTCGCGCGCGGCCACCTCGCCGCGCAGCCGCGCGAGCCAGGGCACGGTCGTCGTCTGCCGCTCGGCCACGCGCTCGCGGAGGCGGCGGCGCGCGGCCCGGACGACGGCCGCGAGCTCGCCGCGATCGAGCGCCGCGGCGAGCGCGCCGTCGTCCGGGACGCCGGCGTCGGCGAGGGCACGGAGCTCGGCCAGCGCCTCGGCGCGCGCGTGGTGGAAGGCGGCCTCGAGCGCCGCGAGCCGGGCCGAGGCGCGGTCGTCGAGGCGGGCCCGGGCGCCGCCGTCGAGGGCGCGGGCGCGCTCGAGGAGGGCCTCGACGAACCGGTAGCCCGGCGGGTCGAAGCGGTCGGCGCCAGCCTGGCGGAGCGCCGCGAGGCGCGCGGCCGCCGCGGCGCCGGCCGACCCGGGTTGCGGCGGGGCCGACCCGGGTTGCGGCGGGGCCGACCCGGGTTGCGCCGAAACCGACCCGGGTTGCGCCGAAACCGACCCGGGTTGCGCCGAAACCGACCCGGGTTGCGGCGGGGCCGACCCCGGCGGGGCCGACCCAGGTTGCGGCGGGGCCGACCCAGGTTGCGCCGAAACCGACCCAGGTTGCGGCGGGGCCGACCCAGGTTGCGGCGGGGCCGACCCGGGTTGCGCCGAAACCAACCCAGGTTGCGGTGGGACCGACCCGGGTTGCGGAGTCCCAAGCGAAAAATCCAACACGGACGTCATCGCGAACCCTGCCGGGGGATCGGCGAGATCTCCACACGGCGGTTCTTCGCCCGGTTCTCGCTCGTGTCGTTGGGCGCCACCGGGTGCCTCTCGCCGAAGCCGGCAGCGAACAGCGCCTCGTCGGGGACCCCCGCGGCCGCAAGCGCACGGGTCACCGTGAGCGCTCGCTGGGCCGAGAGCTCCCAGTTGTCCGCGTAGCCACGGGAAGAGCCCGTCAGCGGGCGATCATCGGTGAAGCCGCTCACCATGATGAGCTCGTCGTGGTGCTCCAGGTATGCCTTGAGCGGGTCGGCCAGCGCGTCGAGCAACGCGACGCCCTCCGGCTGGAGCTCGGCCGAGTTGAGCTCGAACAAGATGCTGCCGCGGATCCCGATGCGCCCCTCGGTCAGCGTGATCCGGCCCTCGGCGAGCGGTCCGGCCAGCGCGCGCTCCAGCGCCTCCAGGCGCACGCGCTCGGCCGCACGGGTGGCGCGCTCGGCCGCGAGATCGCGGGTCAGGTCGACCTGGAACGAGATCGCCCAGACGAAGAAGAGCACGAACAGGCCGAAGAGGCAGGCCATGAGGTCGCCGAAGACCGGCCAGACCGCCGCCTGCTCCGAGGCGTCGTCCTCCGCGGGCATCAGCGACATCGGCGGGCTCTCCCGGCAGGCCGCGCGAGGACGAACACGCGGCGCGGTTGGCGCGGGCGGCGCGGGGTTCGAGTTGCGGGCGAAGGCCCGAAGCGGCGCATCAGCTCGACCTGCTCCTCAGCGCCCGCAGCTCGGAGAAGAGCTCGCGCTGGAACTGCAGCGAGTGGTCGAAGACCTCGCGGGTCTGGTCGAGGTAAGCGCCGAGCAGATCCGTGGCCTCGCCATGCTCCCGGCGCTCGATCGCGTCCTCGATGGCGCCGAGGTTGTTCAGCCAGCGATCGCTGGCGTCGCGGTAGCGGTCGACCGCGGCCGTGAACATCTCGGCGACGGCCGTCATCTCGGCGCCGCCGGCCCGCACGAGCTCCGAGGCCTCGCGCACCACCGCCGCGGTCGCCGCGAGGCTCTCGCCCAGGCCGCGCGCATGCGCGCTGAGCCGCTCGGCCAGCCCGTCGGCCGCCTCCCGCCGCGCCCCCTCCAGCCGCTCCTCGAACGCCGCGAGCCGCGACGCCTGCTCCGCAAGCAGCTCCCGCGCTGCCTCCGCCATCGCCTGCATCCGCGCCTCGGCACGCGCGTCCCGCTCCGCCGCGCTCCGCTCCGCCGACTCCGCGAGCGCCGCCACCCGCTCCGCCTGCGCTCGCGTGCTCCCACCCATCGCCGCCGTCGCCTCCGACAGCCGCTCCAGCAGCACATCCAGCCGCACGTCGCGCTCCCGGTCCGCCTCCGCGCGCGACGACAATCGCCCCGACGCCTCCTCGATCAGCCGCGCCGCCGCCTCGGGCGCCGCCTGCGCCGCACGCGCCGCCTCCGTCAGCGGCCCTGCCAGCGCCTCGCCCAGCGCCGTCAGGTGCGCCGCGCGCGCCGCGTCCAGCTCCGCCTGCCGCTCCGCCGCCTCCGCAGCCCGCGCCGCCTGCGCCTGCTCCAGCCGCTCGATCGCGCCGCGAACCACCCCGGCCAGCCGCTCCGCCTGCCCTTCCAGCCGCGCCGACGACTCCGCCTCCAGCTCGCGCCGCCGCGACGCAGCCTCCCAGTCGAGCTGCTCCAGCCGCTTCGCCGCCCGCTCTTCCAGCCGCTCCAGCCGCGATGCGACACCGCCCTCCAGCTGCTCCAGCCGCGACGCGACACCGCCCTCCAGCCGCTCCAGGCCTTCGCCCAGGCCGCGCGCGTGCGCGCTGAGCCGCTCGGCCAGCCCGTCGGCCGCCTCCCGCCGCGCCCCCTCCAGCCGCTCCTCGAACGCCGCGAGCCGCGACGCCTGCTCCGCAAGCAGCTCCCGCGCCGCCTCCGCCACCGCCTGCATCCGCGCCTCGGCACGCGCGTCCCGCTCCGCCGCGCTCCGCTCCGCCGACTCCGCGAGCGCCGCCACCCGCTCCGCCTGCGCTCGCGTGCTCCCACCCATCGCCGCCGTCGCCTCCGACAGCCGCTCCAGCAGCACATCCAGCCGCACGTCGCGCTCCCGGTCCGCCTCCGCGCGCGACGACAATCGCCCTGACGCCTCCTCGATCAGCCGCGCCGCCGCCTCGGGCGCCGCCTGCGCCGCACGCGCCGCCTCCGTCAGCGGCCCTGCCAGCGCCTCGCCCAGCGCCGTCAGGTGCGCCGCGCGCGCCGCGTCCAGCTCCGCCTGCCGCTCCGCCGCCTCCGCAGCCCGCGCCGCCTGCGCCTGCTCCAGCCGCTCGATCGCGCCGCGAACCACCCCGGCCAGCCGCTCCGCCTGCCCTTCCAGCCGCGCCGACGACTCCGCCTCCAGCTCGCGCCGCCGCGACGCAGCCTCCCGGTCGAGCTGCTCCAGCCGCTTCGCCGCCCGCTCTTCCAGCCGCTCCAGCCGCGACGCGACACCGCCCTCCAGCTGCTCCAGCCGCGACGCGACACCGCCCTCCAGCCGCTCCAGGCCCTCGCCCAGGCCGCGCGCGTGCGCGCTGAGCCGCTCGGCCAGCCCGTCGGCCGCCTCCCGCCGCGCCCCCTCCAGCCGCTCCTCGAACGCCGCGAGCCGCGACGCCTGCTCCGCAAGCAGCTCCCGCGCCGCCTCCGCCATCGCCTGCATCCGCGCCTCGGCACGCGCGTCCCGCTCCGCCGCGCTCCGCTCCGCCGACTCCGCGAGCGCCGTCACCCGCTCCGCCTGCGCTCGCGTGCTCCCACCCATCGCCGCCGTCGCCTCCGACAGCCGCTCCAGCAGCACATCCAGCCGCACGTCGCGCTCCCGGTCCGCCTCCGCGCGCGACGACAATCGCCCCGACGCCTCCTCGATCAGCCGCGCCGCCGCCTCGGGCGCAGCCTGCGCCGCACGCGCCGCCTCCGTCAGCGGGCCCGCCAGCGCCTCGCCCAGCGCCGTCAGGTGCGCCGCGCGCGCCGCGTCCAGCTCCGCCTGCCGCTCCGCCGCTTCCGCAGCCCGCGCCGCCTGCGCCTGCTCCAGCCGCTCGATCGCGCCGCGCACCACCCCGGCCAGCCGCTCCGCCTGCCCCTCCAGCCGCGCCGCGGACGCGGCGTCCGCCGCCTGCCGCGCGAGCGCCTCCTCCTCCAGGCGCCGCGCGAGCGCCTCCAGCGACCCGGACGCGACCGCGCCGGCGCGCTCCACCGCCTGCGAGAGGAGCGGCTTCACCACGCCCGCCGCGACGTCGGCGGTCTGCCGAAGTCCCGCCGCGATGTCGGCGCGGATCTCGGTCGCGGCGCCCGCAAACGAGGCGGCGGCCTGGCGCGCACCCTCGACCTGGACGGCGAGCAGCCGCTCCTCGAGGCGCTCGAGCCTCGAGGTCGCCTCGCCCAGCGACGCCGCCGCGGCGGGGAGCGCCTCGCCCTGCCGCGCGAGCGCCTCCAGCGCCGCGAGCTGCCGCCCCGCGACCGTCAGCCCCGCGAGCGGACCCGCCGCGTAGGCGTGGAGCGCCGCCGCCGCCCCCGCCTCGGCGCGGCGCACGAGCACCGCGCCGAGCCCGAGCATCGCCGACGCCGCCACGCCCGCCGCCGACGTGCCGAACGCGCGCGACAGGCCCTGCATCGGCGCGGCCAGGCTCTCGCGCAGCGCGCCGACGTCGGCGCTCAGCGTCAGCGCCTCGCGCGCCCCCCGCAGCGTCTCGAACAGGCCGAGGAACGTGCCGAGCAGCCCGATCATCACGAGCAGGCCGATGAGGTACGAGGCGAACGAGGCGACCGCCGGGGACAGCGGCACCCCGGCGATCCGCGCCTCGAGCATCGCGCGGAGCGGCGCGCTGCTCCGCTCGACGGCGGCCCGCGTCGCCGGACGCGGCAGCGCCGCGAGCTCGCGCCCGAGCCGGGCGGCGCGGCCCGCGCGCACGACGAGCTCGAGCGTGCCGAGCACGAGCCCCAGCGCGATCAGGAGCACGAGGCCGTACGCGAGCGGGTCCGCCCCGCGGTACACGAGCGCCGCGCGCGCGACGAGCGCGAGGCCGACGGCCCCCGTGAGGAGCACGAGGAGCCGCGTCGTCCACTGCCGCGCCGTCGCCAGCCACATCATGAGCGCCCCCGGCAGGCTACGCGGGCGCGCCCGCCGCGGCCCCGTCCACCAGCGCGAGCAGCCTGCCCGCCTCGTGCGCGAGCACCGCCTGCACGACGAGCTCCATCCGCTGGACCTCCCGCCCGAGCCACTGATCCCGCCCGAACCAGCCCGCGACGTGATCGATCTCCACCGCCTCCGGGAGCGCCAGCACCGCCGCCCTGAAGCCGCGCGCGAAGCAGCGCGAGAGGCCCGGGACGAGCTCGCCGAGCGCGCGCTCGCGCCGCTTCTGGGTGGCGCTCGCGATCGCCGCGTCGAGCCGCTCGAGCCGCGCCGCGGCCGGGCCGAGCGCCCGCAGCGACGGCGCGAGCTCCTCGCGCAGGGCGCGCGTCTCCTGGCGGACGCGGTTGAGGGCGCGGGTCACGAGCTCGCCGAACGGCTCCCAGAGCTGGCCGGCCGCGGACGCGAGCGCCCCCCGCCCGCGGGGGGGCACGAGCGCCCCGGTCTGCTCCAGGGTCGCGAGCACCGCCGGCGCGTCCGGCAGCTTGTTCCGCCGCTGGAACGGGGCCGAGAACAGCTGATCCAGCGCCGCCGTCAGCTCGCCCAGCCGATCGGCGGCGAGCGCCCGGACCGCCGCGCGCGCGCCCTCCGTCGCCGCCGGCGCGGAGGGCGCGGGCGGGCGGTCGAGGAGCGAGAGCTCGCGCGCGAGCGAGATGCTCCCGTGCAGATCCATGAGCCGCGCCAGGACCGCCGCGGGATCCGAGAACTCCGCCGCCGGCGCGCGCGGATCCCCCGCCACCGCCGCCGCGGCGGCTGCGAGGGGGCGCGAGGTCAAAGGCCCGCGCCGCGACGACCCGGCTCCGGGGTGAAGCATCCGCACAGCGGCGCGTTGTTAGCCGTCGCGGCGCGATGCCGCAAGCCCGTCCGTCACCGCGCGGCGACACGGGCCCGTCCGTCACCGCGCAGCGCCGTGAGCCCGTCCGTCACCGCGCAGCGACGCGGGCCCGCGCCGCTTCGCCATCGCGCGCCGCATCGGGCGCGCCGCCGCAGCTCATCTGCTCGCCGGCGCCGGCGCCGGCGCGCTCGTGGCCGCGAGCGCAAACGCGATCTGATCGGCGCCCTTCTCGACGGCCGCCCGGATGAGATCCGCCCCGGCGTGCCCGGCGTTCCGCTCGATGCGGAGCAGGACCGGACCGCCCGCGCTCGCCGCCTGGAGGGCCGCGGCGAGCTTGCGCGCATGCATGGGATCGACCCGATCGTCGCTGTCGGCCGACAGGAACAGGACCGACGGGTACCGCGTCCCCGGCTTGACGTGGTGGTAGGGGGAGTAGGCGTAAAGCGCCTTGAACTGCTCCGGATCGTCGGCGGACCCGTACTCGCTGATCCACGTCTTGCCGGATCCGAAGAGGTGGTATCTCACCATATCGAGCAGGGGGACGCTGCAGAGGGCCGCGCCGAACAGGTCCGGCCGCTGCGTGATCGCGGCGCCCACGAGCAGGCCGCCGTTCGAGCCGCCCTGGATCGCGAGCCCCTCGGGCCGCGTGTACCCCTCGCGGATCAGGTGCTCCGCGGCGGCGATGAAGTCGTCGAAGACGTTCTGCTTCTTGAGCAGCATCCCGTCCCGGTGCCACGCCTCCCCGTACTCGCCGCCGCCGCGCAGGTTCGCCACCGCGTACACGCCGCCCCGCTCGAGCCACGGGTGGATCGACCCCGTGAACGAGGGAGTCTGCGAGATCTGGAACCCGCCGTATCCATAGAGCAGCGCGCGGGCGCTCCCGTCCTTCTTCAGGTCCTTGCGGCGCACGATGAACATCGACACCCGCGTGCCGTCCCGGGACGGGAAGAAGGCCTGCTCGACGGTGTAGGGCGACGGGTCGACAGGCACCTCGATGCGCGCGTAGAGCTCGGTCTTGCCGGTCTTGATCGAGGTCGCGTGGATCTCCTGCGGCGAGGTGAAGGACTCGAACGAGAAATACGCCTCGTCCTCGTCGGGCAGCCCGTACGGGCCGCCGACGGTGCCGATGCCGGGCAGCGGGACCTCGCGGGTCAACTTGCCGTCGAGCGTGCGGATCTCGACGCGGCTCGAGGCGTCCTTGAGGTAGCCGAGCGCGAGGTGCCCGCCCACGACGGAGACGCTGTCGAGCGTGGCGTCGGCGCGCTCCGGGACGATCTCCTTCCACGCCGCGCGCTCCGGCCTGTCCGGGTCGACCTCGAAGAGGCGGTAATGAGGCGCGCCCTCGTCGGTGTGCACATAGAAACGGTCCTTGTAGACCTCGACGTTGTAATGGGCGTCGCTCCCGACGACGAGCGGCCGGTCCGCGGCCTGCCCGCCCGGCCTGCGGAGGTCGCGGAAGTAGACGTCCGTCGACGTCCACCCGTGGGCCACGGTGAGCACCAGGAAGCGGCCGTCCTTGGAGAGGCTCGCGCCGAGGAAGGTCCTCGGGTCGCTGTTCCTGCCGCGCACGACCCGATCCTTTTGCGGGTCCTGGCCGAGGCGATGGAAGCGCACCTCGGCGTATCCGGGCCGGTCGGCGACGGCGATCGACGGGTCGGTGGGGAGCCAGACGTAATAGAAGCCGTCGCCGGACGGCGTCCACGAGGGATAGGCGTACTTGCTCCCTTCGATGACGTCGACCTCGGAGCGCTTGCCGGAGGCGACATCCATCACATAGAGGGTCGCCTCGTCGGAGTTGTTCTTCTGGACCTTGTAGGCGACGTTCTTGCCGTCCCACGACGCCTCCCAGCCGCCCAGCGAGACGCTGCCGTCGTCCGACCAGGTGTTCGGGTCGAGCAGCGCGCGCTCCTCGCCGCCCTTCTCCTGCTTCCAGTACACGATCGACTTCTCCTTCGTCGCGTGCCGCCGGCTCAGGAAGTACCGGCCCCGCCGGTGGCGCGGCGCGGAGACCGCATCGATGTAGAAGAGCTGCTTGAGCCGCGACGCGATCGCGCCCCGCTCGGGGAGCTTGTCGAGCTCGGCGCGCGTGAACGCCTGCTGCGCCTTCATCCACGCTTGCACCTCGGCCGAGGCGTCGTCCTCGAGCCAGCGGTACGGGTCGGCGACATCCACCCCGTGCAGGGTGTATTTCACCGGATCGACGCGGGTCGGCGGGTACGCGGGGCGGTCGCGGTCCGCGGGGGTGGGCGCGGCGCTGGTCGCGCCAGGGGACGGTGAGGAGTTCGCGGTCATCGTGGGAACCGGTCGGTGTGCCTCCGCACCTCCGCACGCGCCGGCGAGGAGCGCCGCGAGGAGCAGGCAGGGAGAGTACTTCATGAGCGGCGCAGCATAGCGCGCTCGGGCCAGCCTGAGCAGCGGATGCGGCCGCGCCGGGAAGCGAGCGGCATGGGAGCGCGGCGGGCAGGTCGACGTTGAGCCGTACGAAGCAGGAGAGCACTGAGCGGGGCGAACGACAGCCCCGCGTGGGTCTTCTGCGAGTTCGGTCTGCTCGCGACAAGGAAGGGCGAAGGGTCATCCGGACAGGCGCGGTCGTGACCCGCGGACATAGAACCGCTTCACGATGTCCGGATAATCCTCGCCCTTGTCCAGATGGCCTCCGCCCTGTCCAGATGACCTCCGCCCCTGTCCAGATGACCTCCGCCCTGTCCAGATGACCTCCGCCCCTGTCCAGATGGCCTCCGCCCTGTCCAGATGACCTCCGCCCCTGTCCAGATGACCTCCGCCCCTGTCCAGATGACCTCCGCCCCTGTCCGTGTACCAGCAAGGGACGACTGCCGGCGCTGGGAAGGGCAAGGTCGACGCCAGCGGGCGAGGCCCCGCGCGCCGGCCGGCGAGCGCTCGCCGGATTGCGATGCCCGGGGCCCCCGTCATCGACTAGGAAGGGAGCTCATGGCGACGCCTCTCCACCTCGGACGAGCGACCGCGCTGCCGGCGCTCCTCGGCATCGGCCTGCTCCAGTCCACCGCGGCCGCGCAGCAGACCGCACCCGCGACGCCCTCCACGACGGAGAGATCACCTGCCGACGCAGCGGACAAGCCGGCCAGCGATGCCTCGACGGTGTCCGGCGAACCACGCGCGCCCGCCGCCGACCCCCTGCTCGCGCCGAGGCCGGCGGCGCGGCGCGGCGGGCTCGCCGTGGGGATCTCCGCCGGCGTCGCGCTCGGGAGCGCCGCCGGCTTCCCGAACGACGTCCAGAAGATCGGATACGAGCGCTACTACACCGCGACCGGCGTCGGGATCGGCGGGGGAGGCTACGTCTGGATCGGCGGCGCGCTCGCGGACTGGCTCACGTTCGGCGGCGCCTTCGGCGGGCACCTCCTGAGCTCCGCGGACCATGGCTCCCTCGCCGGCGGCTTCATGTTCCACACCGAGGTCTTCCCGCTCTTCTCGCTCGGAGGGCCCTGGCGAGACGCGGGCGTCGCCCTCGACGCGGGCACCGGCGTGGCCTACACGACCGCCGACGACGCCGGCGACGACGACGCGGACGCCATCGACGGCGCCCTGCCGGCCCGCATCGGCATCGGAGCGTTCTACGAAGGGATACGGCTCTGGAAGGTGTCGATGGGGCCGTGGCTCTACGCCGATTACACGTGGAGCTCGTCGGTGCGCCAGACGGGGGTCTACCTCGGGTGGCGGACCGCGCTCTATACCGACCCCTGAGCCGCGCGCCAGCGCCGGCCTGCCCCGCCCTGCTGCGGGAAGTCTGGCTGGGGATGTGAACCGTCACGACGCCAAGAGCGCCAGGAAACCGGAGACGTGACGAGGGGAGCCAATGCCGGGAAGGCCCTTCCCCTCCCCTCTTGGCGTCCTTGGCGCCCTTGGCGTTCTTGGCGTTCTTTCTCCTGATCCGAGCCAATCCCCCGCAGCAGGCCTAGGCCCGGAGCTCGGGCGGCTTCCCGCGCGGCAGCGCCTCACCGCCCGGCGTCGCCAGCGTGAGCCGGATGCCGCGGCGGATGAGCTGCATCGCCAGGAACGACGCCGCGCCGATCAGGATCTTCCGCCCGATCTCGCGCGGCACGCTCGGCTTGCCCTGCGCCGCCACCCAGTCCGGGTGCCGCCACGAGCGCACCAGCGCCCGGATGCGCTCGCCGCGCAGCCGCTCGCCCCGCGCGCCCGCGCGTACGTCCTGCACCAGCGCGATCACCGCCGCGCCGCCCATGACCGCGAGCAAGAGCCCCCCGACGACCACCCCCGGGCCGCTCCGGCGCACCTCGGCCCCCACGTCGAGCAGCTCGTGCCGCCGCTGATCGATCGCCTCGATCGTGTGCATCAGCCGCTCGCGCAGCTCGTCCGCCTTGCGCTCGAACGCCTCGCGCTGGCCGTTCATCCGCTTCATGCGACGTGCTCCCGCAGCACCCGGACGTCCGCCGCGACGCGCTCCTGGGTCCTCTCGAGCGGCCGCTTCGGGGCCCGCGTGTACCCGACCAGGCCCACCACCACGGCCAGCACCACGAACCCGAGCCCGAGCAGGAGCGCCGGGATCGGGGACGGCGAGATCGAGAGCGCGAGCGCGACGAGCACCAGCGCGAGCCCGATCAGCGCCGCGGCCACCGCCACGCCCAGCGCGATGCCCGACCTCTTCGCCCACGCGATCTCCTCGCTGATCTCGTCGCGCGCCAGCGCGACCTCGACCTGCATCAGCTCCTTGGCCTCGGCGATCGCCTCCTTCACGAGATCGGCCGTCGAGCTCTCGGGCCTGGGATCCACCTGCCTCATGAAACACCTCTCCGCCTGACGGGGTGAACACGCGCGGAGGAACGGAGCAGACAGCCGCCAGCGCGCCCGGCGCGCCACGGAGCGTCCGCCCCCGCCGCCGCGCCAGGCGGTGCAACCGGCACGCCAGCCACCGCGCCGCACAGGCGCGCGCGCGCTGCGCGGCCCGGCCCCACCCCCGCGCCCCGGCGCCGCGAGGATCCAGGGCGCGGCAGGCGATCAGGGCAAGGCGCCGGCGACGACGCGCTCGTGCCCGCCGTAGTCGAGGCTCTTCACGACGTCGCGGAACCCCGCCCGGGCGAAGAGCTCGGCCACCGCGCCCGCCTTGCCCGCCTCGACCTCGACCGCCAGCACGCCGCCGCCGGCGAGCAGCGCCGGCGCGCCCGCGACGAGCCGGCGCGTGACGTCGAGCCCGTCCGCGCCGCCCGCGAGCGCGAGGTGCGGCTCGTAGCCGCGGATGTCGACCTGCAGCGAGCCCACGTCGCCGTCGGGGATGTACGGCGGGTTCGCGGTGATCAGGTCGAAGCGGAGGCCGGGCGGCAGGCCGGCGAAGAGATCCGCGCGCAAAAACCCCGCGTTCACCGCGCCGAGGCGGAGCGCGTTCTCGCGGGCGACGGCGAGCGCGCCGGCCGAGATGTCCACGCCGAGCACGCGGCTGGTGGGCCGCTCGCACGCGAGGCTGATGGCGACGCAGCCCGACCCGGTGCACAGATCGAGCACGCGCGCGGCGAGGGCGATGCGCCGCGTCCGGGCGAGGCCGACCTCGACCAGGATCTCGGTGTCCGGGCGCGGGATGAGCACGCGCGGATCGACCCGGAACGGGCGGCCGTAGAACTCCCGCACACCGAGCAGGTAAGCGACCGGCTCGCCGGCGCGGCGGCGCTGGTGCAGGTCCCGGTACGCGGCGAGCTCGGCCTTGTCGAGCGGCCGGTCGGCGTCGATCAGCAGGCCGACCCGGTCGATGCCCAGCACCTTGCCGAGCAGGAGCTCGGCGTCGAGGCGCGCCGAGGACGCGCCGCGCTTCTTGAGATCACCCGAGGCCCAGGTGATCACGCGGCGGATGGTCCAGGCTTCGTTCTGCGGCTCGACGTCGGGCTTGGTCACGGGGCGGGGGCGGCGAGGGACTCGCGGACAGCGGCGGCGACGACGGCCTCGACCTCGGCGCGGATCTCGTCGCGCCGCGCGACCGAGCGGGCCTCGAAACGCAGCACCAGGATCGGGCCGGTGTTCGAGGCGCGGCAGAGGCCCCAGGCGCCGCCGCCGAAGTCGACGCGCGCCCCGTCGATGTCCACCACCGGGCGGACGCCTCGGAAATGGTCGGTCACGCGGCGGACGACCTCGAACTTCACCGCGTCGGGGCAGTCGACGCGGATCTCGGGCGTGGCGAACGTCTCCGGGACGTCCGCGAGCAGCGCGCTGAGCGGCCGGCCCTCGCGGGCCACGATCTCGAGCAGGCGGACCGACGCGTACACCGCGTCGTCGAACCCGAACCACCGGTCGGCGAAGAACATGTGCCCGCTCATCTCCCCGGCGAGCAGCGCGCCCTCCTCCTTCATCTTCGTCTTGATGAGGGAGTGGCCCGTCTTCCAGAGGACCGGGCGCCCGCCGCGCGCGGCGATGTCGGCGTAGAGGGTCTCGGAGCACTTCACCTCCCCGAGCACGGCCGAGCCGGGGCGCTCGGCGAGCAGCGACCGGGCGAAGAGCAGCAGCAGCTTGTCCCCCCAGAGCACCTCGCCGCGCTCGTCGACCACGCCGAGCCGGTCGCCGTCGCCGTCCCACGCGATGCCGAGCGCGGCGCCGGTCGCGAGCACGCGGTCCCGCAGCGCCGCGAGGTTCGCGGGCACCGTCGGGTCGGGGTGGTGGTTCGGGAAGCGGCCGTCGATGTCGCAGAAGAGCGCGTCCGGCGAGAAGCCGAGCGCCGCGAGCGTGCGGGTGCCCAGCGGGCCGGCCGCGCCGTTGCCGGCGTCGACCACGAAGCGGACGTCGGTGCTCGACAGGCGGGACGCCGCGCGCACCGCCGCGATGTAGTCGGCCTCGAGGTCGACCTCGGAGAACGAGCCGGGCGGCGAGGGCGCGGCGCCGGCGCCGCCGTCGCTGCCCTGCTCGATGAGGTCGGCGAGCGCCTGGATTTCCTTGCCGAAGAACGAGGCCTTGCCGCGCATCAGCTTGAACCCGTTGTCGGGCGCCGGGTTGTGGCTCGCCGTCACCATGATCGCGCCGTCCGCATGCAGGTGATGGGCCGCGAAGTAGAGCAGCGGCGTCGGGCCGACGCCGGCGGAGATCACGTCGGCGCCGCCGGCGCGCAGGCCGTCCGTGAGCGCGGAGAACAGGCGGTCGCTGGAGAGGCGGCCGTCGCGGCAGACCGCGACCCGGGGCGCCGCGGCCGCCGCCCCGCCCTGGCTGTTCACCGCGCCCGCCGCCGCGCCCGCCGCCTCGCGGCGGAGGAGCTGGGCGAACGCGGCGCCGAGCGCGCGCGCGAGCTCGCTCGTGAGGTCGCGCTCGGCGTCGCCGCGGATGTCGTACTCGCGAAAGATGTGTCGGGGGACTCTCATGGACCGGCCCAATGCGTGCTGCAGGCCTCGCTGCGGCGCGGGCCAGCGCTGCAAAAGCTCTGACACAGCGCGATCGTGGGCGAAACGAAAAACGCGCGCGCTGCGCGCGGGCCCAGTGAGATTGCGTTCCCGGCCGCCGGCCGGGTAACTTGGGCGCGTGGAGCTCAGGACCGCAGGATGACGCGCGCACAGAGAACCGGTCTCGCAGCCGTGCTGACCCTCTCCGCCTGCCTCTCCCGCGGCGGCGCCGCGCGGGCGGCAGAGCCGTCGGCGTCGGCCCTGCCGATCACCGTCATCGCCCTCCGGACCGACGACGCCTACGACCAGGCGGACGCGCTCACCAAGGCGCTCCGCTCGGCCATCAAGGATACCCCGGGCTGGTCGGTCGGCGAGGGCGACTTCTCGCTCGAGGTCCTGACGCTCAGCCTGCAGTGCAGCGACGTGCCCGACGCGGCGTGCCAGAGCCGCATCGCCGACCAGATCAAGAGCGACCGCTACCTCTGGGGCGTGGTCCGCAAGGAGGGCACCAGCGTCGTGGGCGAGCTGCACCTGTGGAGCCGCGGGAAGCCGGCCGCGAACGTGCCGGTGAAGCACAGCGCGAACCTCACCGAGGGCAACGACGAGACGCTCCGCAAGATCGCGGCCGACGCCGTGGCGGCGCTGACCGGCGGGCCGCCGAAGGGCTCCCTCCGCGTGAGGACGGGCGCGGCGCAGGCGAGCGTGCTCATCGACGGCAAGCCGGCGGGCGCGGTGCAGAACGGCGAGGCGACGTTCACGGTCGTGACCGGGCCCCACCGGGTGCTCGTCAAATCGCCGGGGTTCCTCGACGCCGAGGCGTCGGTCGTGGTCCAGCCCGTCGCCACCACGGACGTGGCGCTCAGCCAGATGCCCGTGGAGTCGTCGCAGCCCAGCTGGAAGCGGGTGGGCGGCTTCGTCGGCCTCGGCGCGGGGGCGGTGTTCGGGACCGTGGCCGTCATCAGCTCGATCCAGGTCGCGACCGTGCCGAGCGACCCGCGGTTCAAGGCCTACCGCGCGCTGTTCGACCGGAAGGTCGAGGACGTCTGCGCGCGCGAGCAACGCCAGGCCATCCGGGGCGACGTCACCGCGGACACGCGGACGGTCGAGGCCGGCATCGGGCTGTGCGAGCGCGCGGACACCCACACGGCGCTCCAGATCGTGCTCTACCCGCTGGCGGCGATCTCCGCGGGCGTCGGCGCCTACCTGCTCGTGACGAGCGGCGAGGGCCGGTCGACGGTGCGCCCCGGCTTGACCGTGCAGCCGAGCGTCAGCCTCGACGCGGGCGGCCTCGACGTGACCTACCGCTGGTGACCGGCGCGCCGGGGCCCGCGGCGGCGGGGCGACGACCATGCGGGTGATCGCCGGCCGGCTCGGCGGGCGGCGGCTCGCCGCGCCGCGCGGCGAGGGCACGCGGCCGACCGCGGACCGCGTGCGCGAGGCGCTCTTCTCCTCGCTCGGCGACGTCACCGACGCGCTCGTCTGCGACCTCTACGCCGGCACCGGCGCGCTCGGCATCGAGGCGCTCTCGCGCGGCGCGCGGCGCGCGGTCTTCGTCGACAGCGGCCGGCCCGCGCTCGCCGCGCTCCGCGAGAACCTCGCCGCGCTCGGCCTCGGCGAGGCCGCGCGGGTCGTCCCCCTCCCGGTCGAGCGCGCGCTCGACCTGCTCCACGACGAGCCCCCCTTCGACCTCGTCCTGCTCGATCCGCCGTACGCCGCCCTGGCGAAGGCCGTCGCCGCGGCGGCGCGCCTCGCCGGGCCCCTCGGCCTGCTCGCCCCGGCGGGGCGCCTCGTCCTCGAGCACGCCCGGCGCGACCCCTCCCCGGAGATCGCCGGGCTCACGCGCGACGCGGTCCGCACGTACGGCGACACCGCCGTGTCGTTTTACACCCGCTGACCTGCCGCGCAGGCGCCCGCGGAGCTGCCGCGCAGGCGCCCGCGGAGCTGCCGCGCAGGCGCCCGCGGATCTGCCGCGCAGGCGCCGCGGAACCTGCCGCACCCGCCGACCCGCCGCGGAGCTGCCGCCGAGCTACCGCGGACCTGCCCGCCGCGCGGCCCCGCGCGTTCGTCCCGCGCGCATCCAGTTTCCTGGCGCGCTCCCCTGCCCTCCCTTGTAGACTCGGCCCCGCCGGACGCGCCCGCGTCTCGGCTCCGGCGCACGGAGGACCCGGCCCACGCGGCCGCCCCCCGCGCGCTCCTCCGGGAGGACTTCTCACGTGTCCGCATCGATGCCTCCGCCGTCTCAGCAGATTCCAGGAAAATCCAGCAACACTGGGCTCTACATCGCGGGAATGGTCGTGCTGGCCGCGCTCATCGCGGGCCTTTTGTACTGGAGGCTGCGCCCGGAGCCGGCGCCGACGGCCGCCGCGCCGACGGCCGCCACGCCGGCCGAGGCCAAGCCGGCGGACCCGCCGCCCTTCGCGCCGCCGCCGCCCCCGCCGCCCGTCGACGAGGTCGAGGACGCCGGCGTGGACGCCGGCAAGGTCGCGACGGGACAACCGTCGACGACCGGCAAGGGGCCTTGCACCGGCAAGTGCGGTGACGGGGTGGGCTCGCCCGCGCTCGACTCGGCGGTGCTCGGGCTCGCTCGTTCCGCGCAGGGTTGTTACAACCGCGCGCTGCGCACCTCGGAGGTCTCGGGAAAGCTGACGGTCAGCGTGCAGGTCGGCTCGTCAGGCGCGGTGTGCAACGCCTCGATCGTCAACGACTCGGTCGGCTCGAACGAGATTGCGTCTTGCGTCCTGGGCCGTTTCCGCGGCAAATCACTGCCTCCGCCGCAGAGCGGATGCGTCGTGGTGAACGTGCCGATCAACTTCACCATCAAGCAATAGGAAGCCGCCGATGCGAACGCTCTCCCTCCGGATGGCCAGCCTGCTCCTCCTCGCGCTCGCGCCGCTCGCCTCGCAGGGCGCCGCGTGCACCGTGGAGGACGGGACCACGCCGACCTGCACCAACAACGTCGACCCCGAGACGGGGATCCTGAACAACAACGACGCGGACGCGTGCCACCAGTTCCCGTCCTGCGTCGTGAACGGCAAGCTGTCGCCCCCCGAGGAGTGCTGCAAGAACAGCGAGGGCCTCGTCAACCGGGAGTGCGTGAGGGGGTACGCGCCCCTGAGCGGCGCGGCCTCCACGACGTCGGCGTCCGGCTCCGGAGGCGGCGGCGGGGGCGGCAGCTCGGGCGACGGCGGCGGGGGCAGCTCGGGCGACGGCGGCGGGGGCAGCTCGGGCGACGGCGGCGGGGGCGGCGGCGGGGGGAGCGGCGGCTAGCCCGCGGCCATCATCGGGCAGTGGCGAGAATCGCTGCATCGGGCCGCGGGATCCTGCTCTCGGTCGCCTACGACGGGCGCCCCTTCGCGGGCTACGCGCGCCAGCGCGACCAGCGCACGGTGGCGGGGGAGCTGCTCGGCGCGCTGCGCGCGATCGACCCCGCCATCCGCGAGGTCCGCGGCGCGAGCCGCACCGACGCGGGCGTGCACGCGCGCGACCAGCGCGTCGCGTTCGACACCGCGGCGCCGCTGCCGCCGCGCGGCTGGGTCCTCGCGACCGCGCGCCACCTCCCGGACGAGATCGTGATCCGGCGCGCCTCGGTCGTGCGCGTCGGGTTCTCGCCGCGCTTCGAGAGTCTCCGCAAGCGCTACCGCTACCTGATCCTCCGCGACCAGGTGCGCGACCCGTTCCTCATCCGGCGCGCCTGGCGCGTCGAGGGCCTCACGGACGACGCGATCGAGCGGGCGCGCGCCGAGGCGGCCGCCGCGAAGGGCACCCACGACTTCGCCGCGTTCCGGACGAGCGTGGACGAGCGCACCTCCACCCAGCGGACGATCTACGACGTGGCGCTGTCGCTCGACCCCGCGGACCCGCGCGTCGTCCGGTTCGACATCGAGGGGAACGCGTTCCTGCACAACATGGTGCGCATCCTGGTCGGCACCCTGATCGACGTGGCGCGCGGCCACCTCGCGCCCGGCGCGATCGCCCGCGCGATCGCCTCGGGCGACCGGCGCGACGCGGGGATCACGGCGCCGCCGGACGGGCTCTACCTGGAGCAGATCCACCTGCGCGACGACGGCAAGGATCCGTGGCCGGCGGGGCCTTCGGACGGATCTTCGGGCGACGACGCCGCCCTGGAAGCGCCCGAGCTCGAGGTCGAGCCGGACGCGCCGCCCTTGCCCGAGCCTTGAGCCGCGGTTTCCGCGCCGCGCCGCCCCCCTCCCGGAGAATCCGGCGCGGACAAATGGACTGCCCGCGCGCGCCTTGGTAGGTCGTGGTCGTGCACGTCGGACTCGACCGTCTCCCGGAGCTCCCGCTCCTCCAGCGCCTCCGGTCGGCTCGCCTCGGGGTGCTCGCGCACCCCGCGAGCGTCGACCGCGAGCTCACCCACATCGCCGCCGTGCTCGAGCGGCTCGGCGTGCGCCCGCGCGTCTTCTTCGGCCCCGAGCACGGCTACGGCGGCGAGGCCCAGGACATGGCGGCGGTCAGCAGCGCCGTCGACGCCCGCTCCGGCGCCCGCATCGTCAGCCTGTACGGCGACCGCTTCGAGGATCTCTCGCCCTCCGCGGCGGATCTCGCGGAGATCGACGTGCTCCTCGTCGATCTCGCCGACGTCGGCGCGCGGTACTACACGTTCGTCTGGACGGCGCTGCTCGCGCTGCGGGCGGCGCAGGCCGCGGGCGTGCACGTCGTGGTGCTCGACCGGCCGAACCCGATCGGCGGCGCGGCCGAGGGCGTCGAGGGCGCGACGCAGGCGCCGGGGTTCCTCTCGTTCGTGGGCCTCGAGCCCGTGCCCATCCGCCACGCGCTCACGGTGGGCGAGCTGCTCGCGCTCTTCGCGCGGCGCGAGGGCATCCCGCTCGGCGACGTCGCCTGCGGCCTTTCGGTCGTGGCCGTCCAGGGCCTGCGCCGCGAGGCACTCGCGGCCGAGTGGGACCGGCCGTTCGTCCTCCCCTCCCCCAACATGCCGACGGCGGACACCGCGCTCGTTTATCCCGGCGGCTGCCTGCTGGAGGGGACGAACCTGTCCGAGGGGCGCGGCACGACGCGCCCGTTCGAGATCGTCGGCGCCCCGTGGCTCGACGGCCGCGATCTCGCCGCGCGCCTCGCGTCCACGGCGCTCCCGGGCTTCGTGGCGCGGCCGCTCACGTTCCGGCCGACGTTCCAGAAGCACGCCGGCGCGATCTGCGGGGGCGTCCAGATCCACGTCACGGACCCGCGCGCCTTCCGCCCCGTGGCGACCTACGTCGCGCTCACGGCCTTCGCCCGGCGGCAGCAGCCGGAGCAGTTCCGCTTCCGCACCGAGCGGTACGAGTACGTCGACACGATCCCGGCCTTCGACCTGCTCACCGGGTCCTCCGCCGCGCGCCTCGCGATCGAGGCCGGCGAGGATCCGCTGGCGATCGCCCTGGAGGTGTCGCGCCCGGATCCCGCCTGGCCCGAGGTGATGCGCGAGGCGCAGGCGGCGCTCTCCGCCTGCTGAGCGCCGCCCGCGCGGCTCAGCGGTCGTAGCGATCGTAACGCGACGCGCGGGCGTCCGCGCCGGCCAGGATCCTCGTGGAGACGGCGAGGGTCACGAGCGCGATCCCGGCGGCCACGAAGAAGGTCCGCGCCCGGCCGGGGGCGGCGAAGCCGAGCAGCCAGGGCGCGGCGAGCAGGCCGGCGCCGAGGACGAGCTCGAGCGCGCCGTGCACCGCGAGCGGGATCTTGCCGGAGGCGCCGAGCGGGTGGTCGGACAGCAGCGACACGATGAAGTGCCCGAGGGCCGCGACATAACAGGCCGACGCCGGCACCGGATCGAGGCGGAGCGTCAGCGGCGCGAGCGCGAGCAGGACGACGACCGTGTAATCGACGTAGCCGTGGAGGCGGGGAGACAGGAGCTTCATCGGTCCCTCCTTGGAGGAGCGCTGTCTCCGGTGGTGCATCGGATGTGCCGGGGAGAGGGCCTCATCCACCGTGCAAGATGCGTTGGAACGCCGCGCAGACCGGGAAATCAGGCGGGAGCGGCCTTGCCCGGGACGGAGCCGAGGTGCCTGCCCTGCTCACCATGGTTGACGGATCCCCGCGGCGTGGGTCGATGTCGTCGCTCGATCGGCGCGGGGCCGGCGCGGGGCTCAGCGGAGCGAGAGCAGCTCGTCGAGCACGGCCTCGTACTCGTCGATGAGGGGGTGCGGTGGCAGCGCCCGCGACATCGCCCGCAGCTCCTCGAACCGGGCGACCTGGATTTCCTTGCCGCGCTTGAACATCGGCCATGGGTCGCCGTGCTCGCGCGAGCAGACGATGATGGACTGGAAGTTATCTATCTTGTCCGCCAGCGAGATGGCCTGAGCGTCCCAGGGCTTCTTGGGGAACGCCTCGAGATACAGGCGCTTCCGGTCTTCCCAGGGCAGCGACCTGTCCTGCTCGGTGACGTGGAGGACGAGCGTGGCGACCCGCTCGCCGAAGCGCTGGCGCAGCTCGTCGAACGTGACCCCCTGATCTTCCATCGCGTCGTGCAGGGCGCCGGCCGCGACGACCTCCTCGTCGAAGCCGTGGCGCGCGAGCAGGACCGCCACCCCGGCGAGGTGGCTGATGTAGGGGACGTCCGCGTTCGGATACTTGCGTTTCTGTGCCCGGTGCCAGACCGCCGCCTGGTCGAGCGCGCGCTTGAGGAGGGTGCCCATCGCGGTGTGCAGCCACCATAGCCGCTCGGCGCCCCGAGCGCAGGCGTTCAGAGGCGCCCCGACGCAGGCGAGCCGCGGCGCGGTCCGGCGCCGCCCGCAGCGCGCTCGGGGATCACCCCCGGGTCGCGCGGCGGAGCGCACTGCAGCGCGCTCCGGCCGCCCGCGTGTCGGCGCGCCCGAGCGGACCGGCCGGCCGCGCGCCGAGCGGGTCGATGGCGAGGTGCGCCGAGCGGGTCGATGGCGAACTTGCGCCGAGCGGGTCGGCGGCGAACGTGCGCCGAGCGGGTCGACAGGCGCGCGCGCCGAGCGGGTCGGCGGCGCGGCCGGGGCGAGCTGCGATGAAGCGACGAGCGCGCGGCGAGACAACCTCTCGTTCGTTCAGAGGGTCCGGGGAGGTGCGCAGAGGTCCTACGAAGATGGAGACCATGTCGCTCGTCGCCGGCGACGACGCTATTTCCGACCTGTATACTCGTCGGCGACAGCGTCTTATATCGTCATGCGAAACCCGCCGATGCAGGGTGCCACCTCGATGAGACCTTGGTCTTTCGTTCCATTCGCCGCCGCCCTGGCCGCCCTCGCCGCCGCGCCGACCCCTGCCCGCGCGCAGGAGGCGCCGCTCGAGCCTGAAGGCCTGGCCCTGAACCGCTTCGTCCCGGCGCCGGCCGGGGACCGCTTGTTCAGCGTGCCGTCCGCGTTCTCGGCGGGCCACCTGACGCCGCACGTGATGCTCATGGCCGACTATGCGAGCAATCCGCTCGTCCTCCGGCGCGAGCGCGACGGGGCGGACCTCGGCGCGGTGGTCAGCGACCAGCTCACGTTCCGGCTCAACGCGTCGCTGCCGCTCTGGAACAAGGTGGTCTTCAACCTCGACGCGCCGCTCACCGCCCTCCAGTCGGGCGAGAGCCCGAGCGGCGGCGGCCGGGCGTTCGCCTCCCCGAGCGGCGCGGAGCTCGGCGACCTGCGGCTCGGCGCGCGGGTGCAGCTCTACGGCGCCTACCACGACCCGCTCCAGGTCGCGGTGGGGGCGTACCTCTGGCTGCCCACGGGCGCGGACGACTCGTTCGTGAGCGACGGGAGCGTCCGCGGGATGCCGTTCGTCGTCGCCGGCGGCCGGATCGAGCGGCTCGTGTGGTCGGCCGCGGTGGGCGCCGAGCTCCGTCGCTCCCAGTCGTTCGGCGGCGTGGCGCAGGGGACGATGCTCACCCTGGGCGGCGGCGTCGGCTTCCTCGCCGCCGACGACCGGCTCCAGGTCGGGCCGGAGCTCAGCACCGCGATGGTGCTCGAGGACGTGAGCGATCGCTCGATCAACGCCGAGCTGCTCGTGGGCGCGCGGTACCGCTTCCTCCCCTTCATGGAGGCGGGGCTCGGTGTGGGTCCGGGGCTCACCTCGGGCATCGGCACGCCGGATCTGCGCGTGGTCGCGATGGTCGGCTTCACGCCGGAGCAGCCCCCGCCGGCCCCGGATCGGGACGGCGACGGCATCGCCGACGTGGTCGACGCTTGCCCGCAGGTGGCGGGCGTGCGCAGCGACGACCCGAAGAAGAACGGCTGCCCGCCGCCGCCCGACCGGGACAACGACGGCATCCTCGACGCGGACGACGCCTGCCCGCTCGAGCCCGGCGTGCGCAGCGACGACCCGAAGAAGAACGGCTGCCCGCCGCCGCTCGACCGGGACAACGACGGCATCCTCGACGCCGTCGACGCCTGCCCGCTCGCGGCCGGCCTGCCGAGCGACGATCCGACGAAGCACGGCTGCCCGCCGGACACGGACGGCGACACGTTCCGCGACGACACGGACGCCTGCCCGAGGGAGAAGGGCCACGCGAACCCGGACCCGCAGAAGCACGGCTGCCCGAAGGCGGTGCGGGTGACCGAGAAGCAGGTCGTGATCCTCCAGCAGGTGCAGTTCGACACGGACAAGGCCACGATCAAGCCGGAGAGCGATCCGCTGCTCGACGAGGTCGCGCAGGTCCTCCTGGAGCACCCGGAGATCATCCTCATCGAGATCCAGGGGCACACGGACGACCGCGGCACCGACGAGCACAACCGGGTGCTGTCGCAGAACCGCGCCAACTCGGTCCTGGCGGCGCTGGTCCGCCGCGGCATCGACTCGACCCGGCTGACGGCCCAGGGCTACGGACGGGACCAGCCCCTCGACAACAACGCCACCGATGAAGGGCGACAGAGGAATCGACGCGTCCAGTTCAACATCATCAAGAAGGCCGCATACAAGCCGCAGGCCGGAACCGGAGAGAATCGATGAGAAAGCAGTTGAGCATCACGGGCCTCTCTTCGCTCGCGCTGATCGGCCTCACGTCCGCGAGCGCGACGGCCGAGCCCAAGCTGCGCGTGCAGGTCGATCAGCCGGGCGACTTTGCCCTCATCGGGAGCTCGCTCGGGCAGGAGTGCCGCTCGTCGACGCCGGCGCCCGCGGCGGGCACGCTCGGCGACTGCGGCCAGTCGACCGTCGAGTCCGGGCCTGACCTCTTCTGGCGCTCCGACTCCCCCGAGGACGGCAGGGCGGAGGCGAACCTCGACATCTCGCCGGAGATGGCGCGCACGACCGCGGTGCTGGAGCTCCCCGACGGCGCGACGGTGACGCACGCGTTCCTGTACTGGGCGGCGCGCAACACCGCCGGCGTCGACACCGAGGTCGAGCTCCACCACGAGGGCGGGTTCGACGGCCCGATCACCGCGATCGACTCGGTCGAGACGGTGATCAACAAGGGCAAGCCCGACGAGACGCACAATTACCAGTCGGTCGCCGACGTCACCGCGATCGTCAAGGAGAGCGGCCCGGGGGCGTACCGGGTGGGCGGCGTGGATGTCGTCGACGTCAGGAACGCCGACGACGACGTGGTGTTCGTGGCGTGGTGGATGGTGGTGTTCTACGAGGCGCCGAACTCGCCGCCGCGCAACCTGGCGCTGTTCGACGGGCTCGATCGGGTCTCGACGGGCAACTCGCAGCGGGTCGAGCTGTCGGGCTTCAAGGCGCCCGACAGCGGCTTCGCCGCGAAGCTCGGCATCATCGCGTTCGAGGGCGACAACACGAACTCGGGCGACAGCGTCTTCTTCAACCCTGCGAACCCGGCGAGGCCCGACGTGGCCGAGGCGCTGAGCGACGCGATGAACCCCGCGGACAACTTCTTCAACGGCACCCGCTCGGCGCTCGGCCAGCCGGTGTCGGTGGAGGGCGATCTCCCGAGGATCAAGGGCACGCCGCAGAGCATGTCGGGCATGGACATCGACATCGTGGACGTGAGCGCGAAGCTGAAGGCCGGGCAGGAGCGGGCCACGATCATCGCCACGAGCAGCCAGGAGCTCTATTTCCTCGCGGGCTGGGTGACGTCGATCTCGAACTTCGGCCCCGATTTCAGCAAGTCGACCAAGGTGGCCACGGACGTGAGCGGGCCGCCGACGTTCCGCGGCGACGTCATCGAGTACCGCATCAAGGCCTTGAACAGCGGCAATGACGACGCGGTGGACGTGGTGTTGACCGATCCGCTGCCCGCGGGCGTGACGTTCGTGCCGGGATCGCTGGAGATCGTCGACGGGCCCGGCGCGGGGAAGCAGACGGACACGGTGGGCGACGACCTCGGCGAGTACGATGCGCAGACGCGGACGGTCCGGTTCCGGCTCGGCGACGGGGCAGAGCCGGAGAAGGGCGGCGGCATCACGTCGGGCAAGAGCGTCACGGTGCGCTTCTCGGTCACGGTCGACGAGGACGCGCCGAACACGGTCGCGAACCAGGCGAAGATCGCGGCGGCGGGCGCGCTCGGCGCCCCGCTCAGCGACGACCCGACGGACGGCAACGGCGACGGGCCGGGCGCGCCGCCGACCGAGGTTGCGGTGGAGCCCGAGAAGTTCTTCGCGGTCGGGAGCGGCGTGATCGGGCCCTGCGCGGCCAGGCCGGGGGGGCAGGAGGGGAGCGCCGGGTGGCTCGCCGGCTTGGCGCTGGCGGGGCTGCTCTGCCGGCGGCGCCGGGCGTAGCGCGCGGGGAGGTTGGGGAGCTGGCCGAGCTTCTCATCCGGCTTCCTCTGCACCCGAGCCGGCGTGAGCGGCGCTGTCGGGAGGCGCGCTGCCGGTCGCTTCAGGACTCCGGCGCCGCGCTCTCGGCCGCGCACCGGAGCGACTCAACATGATCCACGCTGACCGCGACCGACGCAAGCCGCTCGAGCGCCTGCTCGACCGAGCGAATCCAGGTCGACTCGGTCCCTTCCACCTCGTGAGGGAGCTGGGCAAGGGCGGGTTCGCGCCCGTGGTGCTCGCCCGGGAGATCTACCGCGACGGCGACGTGGAGATCGAGGTTCGCCGGGTGGCCATCAAGCTGTTCGCGCCCGACGAAGCGCGGCAGCCGAGGGCGCAGGTGATCGAGGAGGCGAGGCTGTTGTGCCAGGTCGAGCACCCCAACATCGTCCGGTTCCACCGCCTGGTCGAGGATCCGGAGCATCCGCGGGTCGTGGGCCTCGTGATGGAGCTCGTGGAAGGCGACTCGCTCGCCAAGCGCGTCCGGAGGGGCGAGACGATCCCGCTCGCTCGGGTGCTGTCCATCGGCGCCGCCGTGGCATCGGCGCTGTCGGCCGTGCATCGGGCCGGCCTCGTGCACCGCGACGTCAAGCCGGACAACATCCTCGAGGCGCACGGTCAGGTAAAGCTCATCGATTTCGGCATCGCCTTCGGCGGTGGGCGGAGGCGGCGTGGCAAGGAGCAGAGCGGCATGCGCGTGCGGCTCAGCCACCTGCCGCCCGAGGCGCTCGGCACCGACATGTCGACGCTAAGCATGGCCACGGTCGAGGGCGCCGAGGGGCCTGGAAGGAGCAGCGGGGAGATCTTCCCGAGCGGGACGGTGGGGTACATCGATCCGGCGTGTGTGGGCGAGGGATTGCCCGCGACGCCCGCGAGCGATCTGTACGCGCTCGGGGCGACGCTCTTCGAGTGCATCACCGGCAAGCTGCCGGCCGTGCTGGCGACGGGCGAGCGGGGCGGCCTGCGCGGGGAGGTGCTGGACGGCAGCGAGGCGGCGCCGCGGCTCGGCGACGTCGCGCCCGGCGTGCCGCCGGGGGTCGCGAAGCTGGTGGATGCGCTGCTCTCGCCCGCGCGCGAGGGGCGCCCGCGCTCGGCGGAGATCGTCGCCGTCGCGCTCGAGCGGCTGCGGGGGGAGATCGGCGGACGGGCGCGCAGCCTGCCGCCGGAGGAGGCAGGGCCGTTCCGCGGGCTCGGGCGCTTCGAGAAGGACGACCGCGACGTGTTCTTCGGCCGGTCGGCCGATGTCGCCGCCGCGGTGGAGATGCTGCGCAGCCGGGGGCTCGTGGCGATCGTGGGGCCCTCGGGCAGCGGCAAGAGCAGCCTGGCGCGCGCGGGGGTCGCGCCCGTCGCGGCGGACGGCAGGCTCGGCGGGTGGATGCAGCAGTGGGACGTGCGGGTCGCGTCGCCCGGCGCGGACCCGCGCGCCGCGATCGCGGCGGCGCTGAGCGAGATTGTGCCGGAGGCGGCGGCGCGCTCGCCCGAGCAGGCGGCGGCGGCGCTCGCGCTGCGCGCCGAGACGGAGTCGCGCGGGACGCTGCTCGTCGTCGATCAGCTCGAAGAGCTCGTCACGGTGAGCGGCGGGGACTCGGCCGCGTGGGCGGCGAGGCTGCTCGCGGCCATCGCGGAGCCGCCCGTGCCGGGCGTGCGCGCGCTGGTTGCGGCGCGGCGGGATCTGCTCGATCCGCTGCTGGCGCTGCCGGAGCTCGGGCGGGTATTGCCGCGGGGGTTGCTTCAGATCGCGCCCGTCGGCGACAAGGCGTGGGGGGAGATCATCGAGCAGGCGCTGGAGGCGTACGGGGTTACGTTCGAGGATGAGGCGCTGCGCGAGGAGGTGTCGAGGCAGCTCAGGGAAGCGCGCGCGGCGATGCCGCTCGTGCAGTTCGCGCTGACGGAGCTGTGGAAGAAGCGCGATCGGGAGAGGAAGAAGATCACGCGCGCGGGGCTGACGGCGATCGGCGGGATCGGGGGTGCGCTGGAGCGGCATGCGGACGCGACGGCGCAGGCGCTGTCGGCCAGGGTACCGGAGCATCGCGTGCGCGCGGTGCTGCTCGCCATGACCACGGTCCAGGGGACACGCGCGGAGCGGACGCTGGAGGCGCTGGCGCGCGAGGTGGGGCCGGCGGCGCTGGAGGTGGTCGCGGCGCTGGAGCAGGCGAGGATCGTGGTGCGCGCGGAGTCGGGGCTGACGCTGGCGCACGAGACGCTGCTGTCGCAATGGGGGACGCTGCGCGGATGGGTGAACGAGGCGCGGGGGGATCGCGCGCTGGCCGAGGAGCTGGAGCAGGCTGCGGAGCGGTATGCGGCGGAGCGGGACGACTCGCTGCTCTGGAAGAAGCGGCGGCTGATCGCGGCGGAGGACCTCGCGCGCGCGGGGCGGGTCGCGCTGTCGGAGCGGGCGCAGGCGTTCGTCCGGCGGGGCCGCGTGGTCGAGCGGCGGAGCAGGATGCAGATGCTGATGGGGGCTGCGGGGCCGGTCGTTATGGCGTTCGCTTTTACAGTGGGCTGGAAGTACACACAGGACATCAAGGCCAAGGAGGCGGCGGCGAACGCGCAGGCCGCGCTGGCCAGGAAGAGCGAGGCCAGGGCCACGGAGAGTGAGGCCAGGGCCAAGGAGAGTGAAGCCAGGGCCAAGGGGAGTGAGGATGAAGCGCGGGAGGCCGAGCGCGCCGCCGCGGCGGCGCGCGATCAGTTCAAGAAGGATCTTGACGAGCTGGAGGGTCGTCTGAAGCGAGTGAAGTTTAAGGCGGAGGTCGAAGCCATCCAGGAGAGCATCCGCAGGAAACGAAACGTGCCAATGGATCCGAGGGGGCGGACGAGCGCATCTCAGACGGAAGCGTCGGCGCTGGGCACGGCGGCTGGGGATCCACCGTGAGGACCAGGGTGTCTGGGTTGCTCGCCGAGCTTGCTGATTTGGCGTTCACTACATCCAAGCCGGCGGACCGGGACCATAACCGTCCCGTGGCACGCGACGGGGTGCGTCAATGCTCCGATACGGCATCCTTGGCCACGCACAGGATCGGGTCGGCGTCGTACTACGGCTCACCATAGAAAGTGTAGCAAGTCGGCTGCCCCCGGAGGCGCGGCCGCCGAAGAGCACCATGCAGCTGTCGACGCCAGCTGACGCAAGGACATCGACATCCGGCGGAATGCCACCGAAACCACCGCGTCGGTGGACACCTCGAGCGTCTCGAGCAGGGCACCCGTACGCGCTTTCCACAGTCTCGAGACCCGAGGCGAGCGGCTTGCCCTCCGGCGAGAACGCCAGCCATCTGGCGAGAACACCACCGCTGTCACCCCGCCGGTGTGCCCCTGCACATCCGGCGCATCTCCGCCTTTGCCTCGTCCGTCTCGGCATAACTCCGGTCGAGCCGCGCGCTCTTCGCCATCGCCGCCCTCGCCGCCCGCCTGACGTACGCAACGCACGTCGCACCGCGCCAGGCTATCACCACCGCCTCAGCGTGAGCGTGCGACCTAGGCGTCAGGCGCAGCGCGGTCGCTGGCACCGGCGGCATCACACGCGAAGAATCCGCATCAGCGCTCGTTGAAGACGTCGTCGAGCGTGGGCGTCGTGAGCACGCGCTTGAGCCAGCCATCGATCTGCACGGCATCGGCTGCGCCGATGCGCGCCTCGATCGGCTCCGGCAGCTCGCCGAAGCGCAGCCCGAGCAGCTTCAGCAACGCGCTCCGCTGCCCCTCGAGGTGGCCCGCCAGCCGGCCTTCTCGCTCGCCCGCCAGGCGCCCCTGCTCGTGAAGGTAGTCTGCAATGGTCACCATCTCCTCCTTGAACTCCGGTCCCGCCGCCACGAGCAGCCTCCGCAGCAGCTCCTCGGGCCGGGGCGGGTTGACGACGATGAAAATATAGTGCCACACGCGCTTGAGCGCAGTTACTCCGTCGGGTGCCCGACGCACCTCGCGGAGCACCTCCCGCCACGCCGACAGACGGGCCACCAGCTCGTCAGGATCGCGCGCGTGCCGGAAGCACCACAGCACCAGCCGCCCCAGCGCCGTCATCGACCGCGCTCGCAGCGCGTCGTCCTCCTCCTTGCTGATGTCGTCCAGCACGAACCGGAACTGCGGCACATGCTCGGCCATCAGCGCCAGCGCTCCCGACGGCGCGTCCAGCAGATCCTGGAACGAAACCGCAGCGCTCCAGCCGGTCTCGTCGTGGTGCAGCACCACCGGCAAGATCGCCGGGAGGTGCGTCGCGTTCGGGTGGCGCTCCAGGTAGCCCTGCCAGATCCGCACCATGTACGCGAGCAGCCGAAACGCCATCAGCGGGTGCGTCGTGCTCTGGTGCTCGAACAGCACGTAGAGGACCCGCGACGCTCCATCCAGCCTGGCGGTGAAGAGCAGGTCGCTGTGGCTCGCCGCGAGCGCTTCATCGATGAAGCTGCTGGGCTGCAGCGTTAGCGACGCGAAGTCGATGCGGGCGGCCAACGCCGCCGGCAGCGCCTGCTGGAGCGCCCCGGCCGCGTGCGCCGGCTGGCTGAACGTCGACTTGAACAGGGCGTCATGAGGGGTGGGCGTCATCGATGCTCACTCCCCCTGCCGGCGCGAACCTTGGCGGCGAGCTCACCGAGCTCGCGCATCGCCCGCTCGTCACGACCGATGCCGATCGCGTAGGCCCGGAGCTCCGCGTTTTCGAGGAAGGCGCGGCAGACCTGCGATGCGTGCAGCTCGCTGATGCGCAGGCTGACGAGCGCGATCCGCCACGCAATGACCTCTGCCTCGCTCTCCGCGAGGATACCCTCCCACGCGTCCTCGGTGAGCACCGGGGGCTGCTCGGCCAGCATCCGTACGAGCAAATGCTTCCCCTGCGCCGCGTCGTCGAGGCCCTCCGCCATCTTTGGATTCCCGTCACGGAAGTGCACGAGCTCCGTCATCACGCGCCATGCCATCGCCTGCACCCAGGTCCGCTGTTTCGGGCCCATCGCGTCCGCGGAGCGGAGCACCGCGAGCGCATCCGTGTCGTCACGGGCAACATCGCCAGCCTCCGCAAGGAGGGTCTTCAGGACGTCCGCGTGCTCGCGGAGCTGCGCCTCGATCTTAGCACTCTCCTCGCGCAGCTGCTCCGCGAGCGCGGAACCTCGATCGCCGAAGACCGCAGAGAGGTCAGCGGCGAGCGCGGCTGGCTCGATGTGAATGCGGAGGCGCCGTCCCATCGCGATCAGGTCGAGGAAGAAAGAAGCCAACAGCGATGCGACGGTGTGCGGCGCCCCCGGCGGCTTGCACAACGCGGCGAGCGGCTCGCGCGCGGGAGGCGGCACTGCGACCCACGTCCACGCGAGGGCCGCGACGAAATCCTCAGGGGAGAAACGCGGGCCCTCCGGCGCGAGGCATGCGAGCCGGCACGCGTCACGCAGACCGCGCCCCGTGTTGAGCCAGGCGATGTTACTGAGCACCGTCGTTGATGCCGATGGTGCGCTGGTCGACCCAGCTCTTTGATGGCGGGGCGGCCGGCCCACCGCAGCGCGCCATCGCGGAGGCGGATCATGCTCGATGGCGGCGATGTCCGGGGGCGGCAAGCTGTCAGGACGTCCCCTGGTCACGCATTGCGCTGGGCAAGATAAAATTCTCAGCGTAGCTCCTGCTGAAACGACAGCAGCGGCGAGTGGCGGCTCCCATGCCGTAGCGGGCGTGGCGCATTCCGTTCACCCATCAAAAATTGCCAACACGACTCTTCACCCGTCCGCGTAACCAACGAGGTAGGTCAGCGGCAGGAGCAGAGCATCGGCGCGGCGCCGGCCACAAAATAGGCGACGGGAGGAGCTCGTTTTGGCCGCGTGCCCCCTCCCGTCGTGCTCCGAATCGCTTGAAAGAGCGGAGCCCTCAACAGATCGTCCATTTGGACCTCGATGTCAAAGGCTGGCTCGCTTCACCGCCCACCGTAGAGCGCGCGCGGCCAGCCCGCTGCCCGCGTTGCGGCGCCGCGGCTTGCCCGCTGGGGGCCGGGTTGGGGCTGTGGGGTCACGGAACGCGGTCGCGGCAGGTGCGCGGGCCGCTGGCTGCCGGCGAGCGCGGCGGGCTCGTCACGATCGAGACGCGCCGCTATCGATGCCGCCGCTGCGGCGCCACGATCACGGTCGTACCGCGGGGCGTCGCACCACGACGGCACTTCGCCGCGACGGCGATCGGTCTGGCCCTGCTGCTCGTCGGCGCCGCCGGTGCAGCGCTCAGCGAGGTGCGGCGACGAGTCAGCCCCTGGTCTGCCAGCTTCGATGCCGACAGCTGGGCGACCGTGCGGCGCTGGTTGCTCGCCATCGACCAGGGGCGCCTCTTTCCGTCGGTCCGCCCCAGTCCCCTCGCTGCGTCACTGCGGCAGCGGGCCGAGCGGGCCGCGATGACGCTCGTCGCGATGGCGCCTTGTGCGGCCGAGTTCCCCGAGGCCGCCGTCATGGCCGGCGCCGCGCGGGCTGCGTGATGGCGAGCGGCGTGCTTGCCGGACTCATGTCGGGCCCCACCCGGTTGGATCCTCGGTCGGCGGGACGCCTTGCGCTTGGATGGCTGTGCGGCCGGTGCGGTGTCACCGGCGCGGAAAGGACACGACGTGCAAGACCCCCTCACGCCGAAGGACCACGCGGAAGCGGTGGCGCTCTACCGCAGTGAGATCATCGGCTCGCTCATGCACCGCGAGCTCGACCGCGGAGAGCTCGCCGAAGCGCTCGCCGACCTGAGCAAACAGCGGTTTCGCCCCCCGCGCGCCCACTCTCCGCGCACCTACTCGGTGCCCACGCTCGAGCGCTGGTACTACGCGTACAAGGCCGAAGGTCTCGAAGGCTTGCGCCCCCAGCCCCGCAAGGACAAGTGACGGGCGCGCGAGCTCACCCCCGAGCAACGGCAGATGCTGCTCGACATTCGAGAAGAGCACCCGAGCGCCTCGGTCTCGCTCATCCTCGACACCCTGATCGCGGCGGGCCGGATCGACAAGGACGCCATCTCCGCCACCACGGTGCGACGCCTTGATCAGCGACAATTACTTCTGCCGCCTGGCGACAACTAGATTTGCCGGTGTGGCGGCCGTGCGGACGGCCTGTGCGACGGTGCGGAGCTGAGGGCTCCGGCCGGGTGCCGGGGCTCGAGGAGCCCGGATGGTCAGCGACAGGCAGGTCCGCGTGCTGAGAAAGAAGCGGATGGAAGGCAAGACGTTGGAGGCGGCCGCTGCGGCGGCCGGGATGAGCGAGAGGACGGCGCGGACGTGGCAGCGCGGGCCGCTGCCCTCGGAGACGAAGCAACCGCGGACATGGCGCACGCGACCGGACCCGTTCGTCGAGGTGTGGGCGACGGAGATCGAGCCGCTGTTGGTCGCGGACAAGGAGGGGGAGCTGGAGGCGAAGACGATTTTCGAGGAGCTTGCGCGCAGAAAGCCGGGCGTGTTCGAGCCAGGGCAGCTACGCACGCTCCAGCGGCGCGTACGGGAGTGGCGTGCGCAGCACGGGCCGGAGAAGGAAGTCTACTTCCCGCAGGAGCACACGCCGGGGCGCATGGCATCGATGGACTTCACCCACGCCACCGAGCTCGGCGTCACCATCGCCGGCGAGCTGTTCGTGCACCTGTTCTTCCAGCTCGTGCTCGCCTACAGCGGCTGGCGCTTCGTCGAGCTCGCGTTCGGCGAGACGTTCGAGGCGCTCGTGAAGGGCCTGCAGGGCGGGCTGTGGGCGCTCGGCGGAGTGCCCGAGAGGGTTCGTCTGGACAACCTCTCGGCGGCGACGCACGAGCTGGTGAAGACGGGTGGTCGCACGTTGACACGGCGGTTCGCCGAGGTGGTCGAGCACTACGGCCTTCAGGCCTCGCGCATCCAGCCCGGCGAGTCGCATGAGAATGGAGTCGTGGAGAAGGCGCACCACCTGCTCAAGAGCGCGCTGGAGCAGGCGCTCTTGTTACGTGGCAGCCGCGACTTCCTGACCGTCGAGGCGTACATGGCATTTGTCGGGCGCGTCGTCGAGGAGAAGTTTCACCGAGGCCGTGAGGCGCGGCTGGCCGAGGAGCGTGCGGCGCTCAGGCCACTGCCCTCCAGCCGCGTGCCCGAGTACACGCGGGTAGTCGTCGCAGTGCGCAAGTGGAGCACCATCCCGGTCGCGGGTCGGATCTACTCGGTGCCCTCGCGGCTCATCGGGCACGAGGTCGAGGCGCGGCTGTTCGCCGATGTCGTCGAGGTCCGGTACGCCGGCAAGCTGGTCGAGACGATGCCGCGGCTGCGCGGCGAGTACGGCCATCGCATCGACTACCGGCACGTGATCTGGTCGCTGGTGCGCAAGCCCGGCGCCTTCGCGGCGTATCGCTACCGCGAGGACCTGTTCCCGTCGCTCGTGTTCCGGCGGGCCTACGACGCGCTTCGCGAGCGGCGTGGCGACCGCGCCGACGTGGAGTATGTGCGCGTGCTGCACCTGGCTGCGAGCACGGGGGAGCGGGCGGTGGAACAGGCGCTCTCGGCGCTGCTTGAGCGGGGCGAAGCGTTTGACTACGCTGCGGTCAAGGCGCTGGCGCAGCCGGAGACACCGGCGGTGCCCGCGCTGCGCATCGGCGCGCCCGACCTCGGTCAGTACGACGCGCTGCTCGCGGCCGGAGGCGCGTCATGAGCGCCCTGACGTACACGCCCGAGATGGGGGCTCGGATCACGGCGCTGCTGTCGGAGTGGAAGCTGCCGACGGCGGCCGGCGAGCTGGTGCGGCGGCTTGTGGCCGGCGGCCACGGTGAGGCGCTCGGGGTGGTCGCCGAGGTGCTGGAGCTCGAGGCCGCAGGGCGCAAGGAGCGGCGCACCGACAGGCTGCGACGCGCCTCGAAGCTGCCGCCGGGCAAGACCTTCGACACGCTCGACAAGACGCGCGTGCCGCAGTCGGCGCTGCTGCGGGTGCAGGAGCTGTCGCGAGGCGACTTCGTGGACCACGCCGGCAACGTGCTGCTCTTCGGGATGCCCGGCGTGGGCAAGAGCCATCTGGCCTGCGCGCTCGGCCACGCGCTCATCGATACGGGCAGGAGCGTGCTGTTTACGCCGACCTACCAGCTGGTGCAGCACCTTCTGGCAGCCCGGCGCGACTTGAGCTTGCCGCGCGCGCTGCGGGCGCTGGACGTCTTCGACGCGATCTTGCTCGACGACCTGGGGTACGTGCAGCAGACGGCGGAGGAGGCGGAGGTGCTCTTCACGCTGATGGCCGAGAGGTACGAGCGCCGAAGCTTGATCATCACGAGCAACCTGGTCTTCAGCGAGTGGGACCGGATCTTCAAGACGCCGATGGCGACCGCGGCGGCGGTCGACAGGATCGTGCACCACGCGACGATCATCGAGATCGAGCGAAAGAGCGTGCGGGCAGAGGAGGCGAAGAAGCGCAACGCAGGCAAGAGGAACAGCGAGGACGAGGGATGAGAGAGACCGCGGCGATGCGCTGCGACGGGGTGGGGGCGCGGGGCGCGTCGGGCACCGTGCCGCCACGGGGGGCGCACGGCCGAGGTTTCGATGGCGTGGGCGCGGGAGGACGAGCGATGCGAGTGGCAAAGGAGGGCGGATGAACGGAATGGCCGTGGCGCGCTGGGACGGCGGTGGGGGCGCGGGGGCGCGTCGGGGCACCGCGTCGCCACTGCGGGCGCGCGGCCGAGGCCTCGATGGCGTGGGCGCGAGGGAATGTGAGGCCGACGGAACGACAACTACACGAGGAGGAAGTGCGCGAGGAAGCGGCGGGAGCAGGGCGGGGAACGCGACGACAACTACGGCGGAGGTGACGACAACTACACGAACGAGAGCGAGGGGGGCGAAGTGGGACGGCGACGAGAGGAAGGACCTGGCTGCGGCCGGCAAAAATAGTTGTCGCTGACCGGCAAGAGTAGTTGACGTCGATCACGCCTGTACGCCGAACACCACCTCGACCGCGTCGCGCTGCGCGATCGCACGGGCGGGAAGGTGCGGCTGCGTTGGCAGGCCGAGCACCCGGGCGCACTGTGGCACGGCGACGTGTGTCACGCGTCACCGATACTCGTCAACGGCAGCCCGGCGCCGGTGCGGATCCACGCGCTGCTCGACGATGCCTCGCGGTACATCCTCGCGATCGAGGCGATGAGCGCCGAGCGGGAGGTCGACATGCTGGCGCTCTTCATCCGGGCGCTGCGCAAGCACGGCGCTCCCGACGCCCTCTACCTGGACAACGGCTCGACCTACCGCGGGCACACCTTGCACCTTGCGTGCGAGCGACTCGGCACCACCCTGATCCACGCCCGTCCCTACGACGCCCCCGCGCGCGGCAAGATGGAGCGCTTCTGGAGGACGTTGCGAGAGAGGTGCGTGGACTTCACCGGCGCGCTCGGCTCGCTGCACGACCTCAACGTCCGACTCTACGCCTGGGTCGACGAGCACTACCACCGCACCCCGCACGCGGCGCTCTTCGGCAAATCCCCTGCGCAGGTGTACGAGGAGTATTCCCGCGTCACCGACGATCTCGACGAGCGAAAGCTCCGCGACGCGCTCACGACCCAAGCCCGTCGGCGCGTCCGGCGTGACAGCACGCTCTCGATGGACGGAGAGGACTGGGAGACCGACCTCGGCTTCCTCGCCGGCCACCTCGTCACGGTATCGCGGTGCCTCGTCACGCCGAACGAGCCGCCCTGGATCGAGCACGAGGGCAAACGCTTCGCCCTGCACCGAGTGGATCCGGTGAAGAACGCCCGTCGCCCGCGGCCGGCTTGCAACCTCGACGTCGCTCACGAGGCACGCGTCCCGTTTGACCCGCCGAAAACGCTCCTCGACAAGGCGCTCGGCCGAACGCCCCACGATGATGAGGAGGGGTGAGCATGGACTTCTGCAGCTACTTCAGCTTCAGCGCAGAGCCATTTTCCAAGGAGGTCGAGGACGGCGAGCTCTGGCTCCCCCCGTCCAAGCAGATGATCCTCGAGATGCTCATCGAGGCGGTGCACGCTCGAAAGAGCGTGCTCCTCGCCGGTGACCCAGGCGTCGGCAAGACGTGTCTGCTCCGCGCGCTCCGTCATGCCCTTTCGCCGCAGACGTTTCGCTTGACCTACTGCGCCAACGTGACGCTTGGACGCCGGGACTTCTATCGACAGCTCTGTCTGGCGCTCGGTCTGGCTCGCTGCAGCACCGCGGGAGACGTCTTCTACGCGGTCAGCACGCACGTCGAGGAACTCGCGAAGGAGCGCGTATTCCCGGTCTTCGTCCTTGATGAGGCCCACCTGCTTCATCAGGACACGCTCGACCATCTCCACATACTCTTGAATTATGCGTGGGATAGCCGCTCACTGCTTTCGCTCGTCTTGCTTGGACTGCCCGAGCTCGGCGAGCGACTGCGCGTGCGGCGCAATCGGTCCCTGTATTCGCGCCTCCACTACCGATTGACCATCGACCCGCTCACGCCGGACGACACGGCCGACTACCTGCGTGTACGTCTCGGCCGGGTCGGCTGCACGAAAGAGCTCTTCACCTCGGACGCGATCGCGATGCTGCACGAGGCCGCCGCCGGTAGCCTGCGCGACACCGACCGGCTCGCCACGGCCGCGCTCCGCGCTGCTGCGCGCAAGAAGCGCAAGCTCGTCGAGCGCGATGTCCTCAGCCGCATCCTGCAACTGGACGCCGAGGAGGCCGGATGAACCCCGTCCCCTTGGCCGAGGGGGACACACGGCGGACCGACGTCGAGGGCAGCGCAGTCGCCGCCCTCGTCGTTGCCCTCGCGCTCGCCCGCGACGCGCTCACCGTGAGCTACCCGGACGACCCCGATCCGCTGTGCCCTCGCCTCTACGCTGTCGACGTCGTGCTCCACCACATCGACGGGCTATGCGACTCCCTCGCTCGCCACCGCGCCGTCCTCGACGGCGACGACCGCCTCCCCACCCACCTCGACTGAGGGCCTCGACGCTCCGCGAGCACCGAAGTCACCCGACCCCTCGCCCCGCTGCAGCCGCGGTGAGCGGAGATCCGGGTCGACGATGGCCATCACGGAGCCGGATCTTCCGGCCATCAACTAGCCTGCTCGGTAACAGGCGATCACCAGGCGGGTGGCTTCGGGCGAGGTCGGCGACTTCGACTCGGCGAGCTCACGCCGCCATTCGCGCGCGCCGTCCTCGCCCGGAAACGCGCCCAGCATGGCGTCGAGCTTCTCGTCCACCTCACCGAGGAACACACGCAGGAACGCGCCGGTCAACGCGTCGGCTTCGTAGCGAGCGCGCAAGCGCTCGATTAACCGCGAGGCGTCGACGCGCACGGGCAGCGACAGCTCACGGCCGAGGATCGGCGCCGAAAGCCGCCTGGCCTCCTCCGCCTGCCCGCGATCGATGTCGCCCCATACCATCGCGTGCCGCGGAAAACGCTCTTCCACGAGCATCGCCGCCGCGAGCAAGGCGAAATGGTACGGGCAGCCCTGCGTCTTGCCGCCGAAGACGCGCACGGGGCCGCTGGTGTCAGCTCGGTCCGGCATGGCGGCGGTGACGACGATGTCATCGTCCGGGCATGGATCCCGGCGCGCCGCGTACCGGCCGAGGTCGTGGAAGAACGACTGGCACTCCGCCATTTGCAGGCTGTCGCGGTCGCCAGCCACGGACCAGTGCGCCAGCTTGGGATCGTCGACATCACCACGAAGTGAGCGCGTGTACATCGGCACGCGCACGCCGTCGATCGTGCGCCAGCCCCGGCCCAGGAGGCGCGGCTGCCATGCCGAAAGGAGCGCGAGCGTCTCCTCGCAGACGGCTGCCCACTCGGCCTCGTCGATGCCTCGCGGATCGATGTCGAGAATCACGTGCACGCCCATGGACGCTCCTCCTGGTCGGCCGGTGCGGCCGGCCGTCGTGACGGCGTAGATCCTCCGCGGCGCGGAGGGACAAGCTGCGGCCAGGCCTGACCGAGCACGGGCTCGGCGGCGCTTCGCCTGCGAGGCCGATTCGCTAGCAGGCCACAGACAGGTTGGCCATGGGAAAGACAGTCAATTCAAGATGCGATTCGTGTGATGAGATCGGCCGATGCCAAGCAATTACGACAACGGAAGCATTCTCATTTCTCAATCGCACTTCACACGCGCGCCTGTGCTGCTCGTCGACCTGGAGCGAATCGTCTCGGGGCGGGTTACGCCGGGCCAACTGGAGAAATGCGCGACATCGATGGCTTCCCACGGGCGCTGCGCGCGGACGACGGGGCTCCGCCGATGAATTACGGGGACTCTGCCGATGTGATCTGAAATTGCGCTCAACAGGCGCTTTCCTCGCCGTGCCTGGGAATGGTCCCCCCTGGGTCGCGCCGGGCTGCCTCCCGAACCGCTCCGGCTTAGCTAGAGCCGTTCTCACCCGCCCCTGGTACGAGCGCCGCACCTGCCGTACCATCTCGTCGGTGCAGACGGTCCAGATCACCCGCCTCTCGGAGCTTATGGCGCTCCTCGAGTCCGCGCCCGGCGCGCGGTTCTGCTACCGAGGCCACGCGAGCGCCGCGTGGAGCCTCGTGCCGACGCTCTACCGCGACGTGGAGCGCACCTCGCCTCCGCTCGCCCCCGCCGACGGTGAGTGGCTCGGCCAGCTCGAACGCGACATCGCGCGCCGCTTTCGCCTGGCGGCGCGCGGCGAGCCGGATATCCTCGCCGACGAATGGCGCGCCCTGTGCCTCGCTCAGCACCACGGCGTCCCGACCCGCCTGCTCGACTGGACCTATAACCCGCTCGTCGCCGCGTTCTTCGCGCTCTCGGAGCGCTCGCCCGACGACGCGGCCATCTTTCGACTCAACCTCTCGGATTACCCATTTCTCGCGACGCTCGGCCGGCGTCTCCCGGAAGGCGCCTTCCGCATCGAGAACCTCCGCTCTTTCCTCGGCGGCAGGCCGCCGCCGTTCTTCACGCCGGTGTCGAACCTCTTGCCCCGCGACGACGCCGCGGCCACCCCAGCCGCAGCCGAGTCCGCGCTCGTCGTGTTCCGGGCTCCGCTCGACGTGGCGCGCATCGAGCGGCAGCATGGCATCTTCTCGGTCTATCTCTCACGAAACGACCACGACTTCGCGCTCGATCACCTGGCGCCGATCCTCGCCGCCGAGGCCTCGTCCGGAAGAGAGCTCCTCACCAAGGTGATCATCCCCCGCGCCGCGGCGGACGGCATCCGCAGGCAGCTCGCGAGCCAGGGGATGACCGCGAGCGTGCTCTTCCCCGACCTGACCGGGGTCGGCCTGGAGCTCAAGGCGAAACTGCGCGACGAGCTCGAAGCGGAGCTGGAAGGCCGGCGCGAGCGCGCGGACTGAGCCCGCATGCGCGGCTCACGGCGGTGATCGAAACCCCCTTCACCCCTGGAGCGGCCACGTCGCCGCGAAATCCGCCGGCCGCAGCACCACCCCGCCGCCGACCGCGTCGACGACCCGCACCCCGGTAGGATGAAACCCGATCGCCACCAGCGCGGGCTCGCCCTCGGCCTGCGCGTGGTAGCGCTTCCAGATGGGCACCCCCGCGCCGTGCCGCCGCAGCACCTCGCGCTCGGTCACGAGCCACGGCACCCCCTCCTCGTCGAGCCCCATGGCCACCGGCCGGCCGCCCCCCTCCGACGTCTCGACCGCAGCGCCGCTCTGGTCGAAGCGCATCACCACCCCCGCCCCCGCGGCCCATGCCCCGCGATCGGCGCCCGCGACGGCCACCTCCAGCGGAGGCTTCCCGTTCGCCGCGAACACTTGCGTGTTGCCGTCGTAGCCCAGCCAGATCGCCCGGGCGCCCCTGCCCTGGAAGCCGCCCGCCACGAAGAAGCCGAGCGGCCCTGACGAAACGGCGTGCGCCTCGCCGTTGAGCAGCAGCAGGGACGGCTCGCTCCACCGCTCCCCATCCTGCGACAGCCAGAGCTCCGGCCCGCCTTCGCCGCTGTCCGCCGTCACGACACCGAACGCACGGCCATCACCCAGCACGGCGACAATGGGCCCGACCGCGCCTCCTCCCGCGCGGCGCGGCAGGGGCGCGAGCGCAAAATCAGCGCCGCGAAACAGGACCACGTGCGCCGAGCCGATCAGCGCCACGCCGCCGCCCGGCCCGCGCGCGAGCCACCGCGTCGCGGCCAGGTGCGGGAGCACCTCCTCGGGCACCGCCACCTCGAACAGCTGCGGCTCGCGCTGAGAAAAGCAGTACAGCCTGCCGCCGCTGCACGCGAAGGCGAAGCTCCCCGGCTGAAAGACGACCTCGCCCGGCGCGAGCTGCAGCGCGCGCCCGCCCGTGATCGGAGGCGGCGGGATCACCTCGAGGGCGGCCTGCGCCCCTTCGTTCGAGGGGACCATCCGGGTTCGCCGGAACTGCGTCACCGGCCGCTGCGCCTTGCTCTCAGCCTCGACCCATCCTGCCGCCATGGCCTCGAGCCGCGGCAAGACCGCTGCGGCGAGTTCCTCGACGGTCGCATGCCGCGCCGGCGCGTCGCCGAACATCGACGCGCCGAAGAGCTGCCGCGCGCGCTTCTCGTAGAAGCCCGCTCCCTCTCGATCCCAGGTCCCCGGCGGCAGCTTCGGCGACGCGCCCGCGCGGAGCGCCGTGTCGAGCGCGTCGAGCAGGTCGTCCGCCGCGACGAACCCTTTGTGCAGCCGCCGCGAGGTGCGCAGGCTGCGACGCTCGCCGGCGTTCCAGGCCGGCTCCGAGCGGCACCAGTCCTCGCCTGCGATGACGAAGAAGAGGGTCGCGGCCAGCGCGTGCACGTCGCTCCACGGACCGACCAGCGGGTTCCGTTCGTTCGGCCGCAGCGCCGAGAGCATCTGCTCGGGCGCGCCGTAGCCCGGGGTCATCGCCTGCACCGTGGCGAGCCGCAACCCCTCGACCCGCGCGATGCCGCAGTCGGCGATCTTCGGGGTCTCGACGTCCACGGGGCCGGCGACGAACACGTTGTTGGGCTTCAGATCGCGGTGGATGACGCCGAGCCGGTGCAGCACACGCACGCCCTCGATCATCCCGCGCGCCAGCCGGTGAGCCCGCACCGGGTCGACGCCGCCCTCCCCGGCGCACTCGATCCGCTCGGCGAGGGTCGTCCCCGCGCTCGATCCCTCGACGTGCTCGAGCGCGATCCAGGGCAGAGCGAGGGCCGAATCGTTCTCGGGCTGGACGAGCGCGCTGCCGCTGCCATACAGGCCGATCACGAACTCGCTCGGAGGGCGCAGGTTCCTCACCCGCACGAGCGCCTCGACCTCACGGAGGGCGAGGTCGGCGCTGCTCATTCCGAGCCGAGCGAGCCCGTGCGCCGTCTCGGGTTTGACGATCTTCACGGCCAGGAGCATCGGCGCGATGTCCGAGAGGTGGCTCGACGCGACGGTCGGATCCCGCTCGGCGAGGAACACCGCCGACATGCCGCCCGCGCCGATCCACCGCACGAGGCGCAGCCCGGAGGGCACGCCGGTGCGGGCGTCGGCGAGCGCCGGCCGGCCCTGGGCGAGATCGCGAAGGTCAGGATCGCTGCTCCGGAGGACGAGCGTCATGGAGAACGATGCTACGCGGAAGGAGCCGCGAGCGGGAGCCCGGCCACACCGTACGCGCACTGTCGGCGGCAGCCTCATCGCCCACCAGAGCTTCCAGGAGCGCCGCGGGTAAGCCCGCCGGCAGTTCAGTTCATCGAGGTGGCACGTGCCCGAGCCGTTCGGAGCAACAATTCGCGTTCTTGAGTTCTCGATGGAGTCCCCTTCCAGGCAACATCGTTGCATTCCTATTCCGCGAGTGCCTTCGTGGTGATGGCATTGACAGGCCCGAGCTCCTCGGGAGCACCGGTCGTCGGCGTTGGATCCGACCGCATGCTCGCCGGCGGATCTACGGAGACGTCGCTCTCCCGATGTACCGGGCGAAACTCCAGCTCACAGATCAGGCGTTATCAGCACGCACCCGTACGGTCATGGAGCCTGGGCTCGGCGACTTCCCTTGCCTGGACGAGACGGATCCGGACCGCACGGGGACAAGCCCGCCAGGCTGCGGCTTGGCCGTCGCGCCCCCGGGCGGACGACGCCCTCCGGCGCACGGCCGGGGCCTCTCGCGCGGTCGCGCCGGCTCCGGCCGTGTGGCGCGGGTTCAGTGGATGGCGTTCAGTTGATGGAGAAGGACTTCGTGACCGTGACCGGGGCGCCGGAGAAGGCAGGCACCCGCGCCCCGCGGAACACCCTGGCGACGCAGCCGCCGACGCTCGTGCCGGCGAACGGCGCGCCCTGCACCTCGGCCGAGGTCACGCTGCCGCTCGGCGCGAAGGTGACCTTGACCCGGCCGGTCCCGGTCGGGCCGCCGGCCTTCTTGCAGCTCTTGGCCGACGACGCCGCGCCGCCGAGGGCCGAGGTCGCCGCGCCGCGGCTGAACTCGCCGCCGCCGCCGGACGGGGCCGCGGGCTTCTCCGCCGCGGGCTTCTCCGCCGCGGGGGCGGGGGCCGCCGGCGCCGGCGCCGGCTCAGGCTCAGGCTTGTCCGCCGGTTTGGCCCCGGCGCCGTGGGACGCCGGGCCCGGCGCCGGCGTGGCGGCGGCGGCCGCGGGCTCGCTCGACGGCGCCGCCGTCTCGGCGGGCGGCGCGGTCTCCGCTGCGGACGGCGTGGCGGCGGCCGCGGGCTCGCTCGGCGGCGGCGTCGCGGGCTCGGCCGGCTTCGGCGCCTCGGTGGGGGCGGTGTTCGTTTGCTCCGGCGTCGCCGCCGCGGGCACCTCCTCCGCCGGCTTCTGCATGAAGAAGAAGGCCACGCCGCCGATCACCAGGAGCGCGGCGAGCGCGCCGACGATCAGGCCGGTGCGGCTGCTCTTCGCGGGCGGGGCCTCCGGCATCGCGAGGGGCGAGAGCGGGGCCGGCGGCACGGACGACTTGGCGGGCGCCGGCACGGACTGGGACGACGGCCGCGACTCCGCCACCGGCGCGAGCAGGGGCGGCGGCGCGAGCATCGGCGAGGCGATGGCGCCGCCGCCGAGGTTCAGCAGATCGTCGACGCCGGTGCGCCCGTTGTTCCTCGCGGGGGGGCGGTTCGAGGGGCGGCGGCCGGGGGGGCCGTCGTCCTGCTTCGCCGACTTTGCCGTGTCCTTGGGCGAGGTGAGCGCCGACAGCGAGAAGAGGACGGAGTTCTCGTTGCGCTCGCCCACGTGCCGGTCCGCGGCCGGCTGCGGGGCGGGCTGGGCCGGCTCGGCCGCGCGTTCGGCGGCGCTGAAGACGTCGACCGCGGCCGGGCCGGCGGCGCGCCGCGCGGCCCGGGCGGGCGCCGGGGCCGGGGCTGGCTCGGCACCCACCGCAGCAGCCGTCGCTGCCGCGGCGGCAGGCGCGGCGGCGGCGATCGGAGACGACGCCGCCGCGGGCGAAGGCGCGGGCACGCCCGCGGCCGGCAACGGGCCGCGTCGCGGCTCCTTCATCCCGTCCTTCATGACGACGGTCCCTTCCGGGCCGAACTTGAGCCCGCCCGCAGCCGGAGCCACCGGGACCGGCGCGGCCGCTGCCGCAGGCACAGCCGCCGCTGCCGCGGCCGGCGCCGCTGCCGCGGCCGGCGCCGCTGCCGCGGCCGGCGCCGCTGCCGCAGGCACAGCCGCCGCCGCAGGCACAGCCGCCGCCGCAGGCACAGCCGCCGCTGCCGCGACCGGCGCAGCCGCTGCCGCCGCTGCAGGGGCCGCGTTCCTCTGCGCGGCGACCTGCTGGAGCTCGGGGACGCTGGCGATCGGCAGCCAGTCGCTCATCCCGTCCTTCCAGACGTACGTGTCGTTGCTGAGGGCGCCCCGCGCGTATTCGGCCGCGAGCTGGGCCGTCGTCATGGTCCGCTCGTCGCCGTCGGCCACGTTGACGGTCCACTCGTCGGACTCGGCCGGCGACGCCCCGCCGGCGTCGGCGTCCTCCGCGAGGTCGCCCTGCTGGCCCAAGGTGGCGTCCTGCGACGCGGTTGGAGCCGGAGCAGCCTCATTCACGCCATGGACGACCATCGCGTGGTTGCATTTTTTGCATTTGATCTTGACCGTCTTGCCGGCGACCTTCTCGTCGGCAATCGTGTACTTCGCCTGGCACGACTCACATGTAATCTTCATGCGACTGTCGCCCTTCCCGTTCCGGCTTGCGGGCTTGGGTCCAATGACCACACACGCGCATGCTCGTCGCGGCCTGGTCGTCCGACGGAGGATAGCGGCACCGCGCGAGACCGATCAAGGAGACGTCCTTTTTTCGTGATCGCGACCGGCGCCGGCGCCCCTCTCGCGACGCGGCGTCGCGGGATGACGCAGCGCGCGTCGGCGTCATCACCGCAGCGCGGCGCGCGGCGGGCAGCGCGCGGCCGGCGAGCAGCGCGCGGCCGGCGAGCAGCGCGCGGCCGGCGAGCAGCGAATGCGGCCGGTGAGGCGCGAATGCGCCCGGCTCGAGACGACGTGCCTCAGTTGAGCGGCACGAGCTGCGTGCCGTCTTTCCCGCAGAACATCGCTGCGCCCGGGTAATGCTCACCGCAGGTAGGGCAGATCTTTCCACGCTCCTGCGATGCTGGCCGGACCGGCGCGGCCGCCGTCGCTGCGCCGCGCGCGGCCGCGGCCTCGGTCGCGGCCCCGGAGGACTCCGGCCCTTCCTCCACGCCCGCGCCGTCGCGCTCCCCGGCGACGTCGTCCGCGCCCGCGCCGCCCGTGCCGGTCGAGGTCGGGCCTTCCAGATCACCGGCCGCGGGGCGGCGGCCGCGGCGCAGCAGGATGAGGCCCACGAACCCCAGGCAGGCCGCGACGCCGCCCACGATGGCGACGAACAGGTTCTTGCGCTGGCGCGCCACGTCCTCGCCTGCGGTCGTGCGCCCGCCGATGGTGCCGGCCGCGATCACCGCGATGGCCGCCTGGTCGCTCTCGCCGGCATCGTTCAGTCCGCTCGTCGCGAGGAGCGCGTCGTAGCGATCGGGGCTGGTCACCTCGATCGCGACGGTCACCCCCTTGCCGGCGACGGACGCGACCAGGCCGAGCTTCCCCTCGCCCGCGTCCGCGCCGAGCGAGAGCGCGCCGGTCGCGTCGACCGTCGCGGCTGAGACGAGCGGCCCCGGCGCGATCGACCACGTCGGTCTGGTCGGGAGCGCGCAGCCCTCGGCGTCCATGACCAGCGCCCGGAACTGGAAGCGCTCGCCCGGCCGCATGAGCTTGCGCGACGGCGTGACCTCGAGCCGCGCCGGCTCGCCGGGAGCGTCGCAGGCGCGCGGGGCGGCGGGCCTCGCCTCAGACGCAGCGGGCGCGGCCCGCGGCGCGCTCGCGGCGGGCGGCGCGCTCGCGGCGGGCGGCGCGCTCGCGGCGGGCGGCGCTTCGCCTTCGCGCTGGACGAGCGTGTAGGTCCGCGTCCTCGTCACGGAGGCGCTGCACGTCGTGTCCTGGATGATGAACTGGTACTGCCCCGTCTCGGTCATGGTGATGCGGGCGTCGGTCGCCTGCGTGGAGGTGGTGACGGTCGCCCGGCGGGGGTCCTTGGGCGGGGTCGTGCAGCGCGTCTGCCAGGCCCGCGCGTTGCCCGAGGCCGAGTGGGTGCTCCGCGCGAGCCCGGGCATCTGCTCCCAGCACTCGGTGGTGCTCCACGAGCGCCCGGCGCCCGAGATCGAGAGCTCGGACCCCTGCTGCCGGATCTGCACCGCGCCGCCCGGCGCGCCCTGCGGCTGCGGCCGCGGCCCGCACGCGTCCCCCCACGCGGCGATCGACCACTGCTCCGTGAGCGCGCTCGCGGTCCACGACCCGCTCAGGGTCGGCGGCTCCTGGGCAGCGCCCGTGCGCGGCGTGGCGCCAGCGACGAGGAGCGCGAGGAGCAGGGCCGGCGAGGCGAGCAGCGAGCGTGCCACGGCCGAACCCTAGCAGCGCCCGCGCGAGGGCGGCAGGCGGCTGCGAGGTCGCGCGGCCGCCGTGAAGGCAGCCGCTCCGCGGGCGTCGCGCGCCCCCTCGTCCAGGGCGGCGAGCGCGCGGGCGCGCGCCCGCGCGCCCGCGCGGCGGCGCCCGTGCCCATGCCCATGGCCCACGCCCTTGGAAAGAGCGACGCAGACGGGCAGGCCACACGGACGAGATGGACGAGACGGACGAGGGCGACAGCCGCCCGAGGGGACCCGGGTAGTCCGCGGGGACACACCGGGCCGGCGCACCGCAGACCGCAAAAAACCGCGCGCCTCGAAAAAGGATCTAGACACGCGAAACCTGGATTCGTTATCTTGAAAAATGGTCCCGTGCGCACTCAGCATCAAATCTCGTCAGGCACACCTGCGTGCTTGATCGTATCCCGTTCAGCCCTGTCGCCTCGCGGAGGCTCGGAGAGGGCTCGGGAGCCTCGCAGTGCGCTGCCACACCTGCCGTCCGATGCTGCCTGCGCGCTCGCCCCTTGCGCTCCCTGCCTGCCAGCGCGAGCGCGCCGCGACTGCGCCGCGAGTGCGCCGCGAGTGCGCCGCGAGTGCGCCGCGAGTGCGCCGCGAGTGCGCCGCGAGTGCGCCCAAAAGCGTCACTCATGCGCCGCTCGAGCGCCCAGAACTGTCACGGCAGACATCGATGTTTTCTCGCGTCTCCCATCAAATAATTCTGGACACTTTAAACTCTGAGTTGCTATCTTAAACACTGTCACCTTGCGCATCCGCTCTCCGTTCGAAGCCAAGGCGCCCGCGTACCTGATCTGATCCCGATCAGCCCCGCGGGGCCCAGTCCGACCGGAGCCCGCGAAACCGACCTCGCCTGACCCATGCGTCATGGCGCCTGCCCTTCGGATGACGCTCCAGCAGTGGTTCACTCGTGAGGACCTCAAGGAGCTACCCATGAAGCAGATTGCAATCGCCTCCTCCGCCGCGCTCGCCACCCTGTTCATCACCGCCACGAGCCTCGCCAACACGTCTGCGCCGTCCCCCACGTGCACCGTGATCAAGCGGGGCACCCTGGGCAACGTCTACAACGCCGAGATCTGGAGCTTCTACCCGAAATACGCCGTCAACCAACCGCATGAGGTGAACACCGGGTACTCCAGCACGGTCGGCGAGAAGCGCGCGCTGTTCAGCTTCGATCTGAGCCCCATCCCGGCCGGCTCTCTCGTCACGTCCGCCAAGTTCTACGCCCTGACCTACACGAGCACCGCCCAGACGGTGCGCGTCCACGAGGTGCTCGCCCCCTGGAGCGAGAACACCGTCACCTGGAACAACCTCGGCGGCATCGATCCCGTCGCGCTGACCTCGTTCGTGCCGAACGTCACCGGGTGGAGCGAGGTGAACCTCACCGGGATCGTACAAGAGTGGGTGAGCGGCGTGTCGCCGAACTACGGCGTCCTCCTCGAGGAGGACGCCTTCGGGGTCACCTCGTACAAGGGCGCCGCCCACACCAACCTCGCCTATCGACCGTTCCTCGAGGTCTGTTACACGACGCCGAAGGGCTCGATCGGCGACCAGGTGTGGTTCGACGCGGACGCCGACGGCCTGCAAGACGCCTCCGAGCTCGGCATCTCCGGCGTCGTCGTCGACCTCTTCGGCGACGCGAGCTGCGACGGCACCCCCGACGGCGCCCCCCTCAAGACGACCGCGACCGACGCGGCCGGCGCCTACCGCTTCGGCGAGCTCGAGGCGGGCTGTTACGTCGTCAGCGTCGATGACGCGACGCTCCCGCTCGGGCACCTCCTCACCACCGGCGCCGAGCCGCTCGGGGTCTCCCTCGACGCGGGGGAGAACGTGACCGACGCCGACTTCGGCTACGTGACGTACTCGTCGATCGGCGACACGGTCTGGCTCGACAGCGACGCGGACGGGCTCTACGAGCCGGAGACCGGCGAGCTCGGCGTCAACGGCGTGCGCGTCGAGCTGTTCCAGGGCGGCCAGATGATCGACTTCACGGTCACCGGCTTCAGCCCCTACACCGGCCAGCCTGGCTTCTACCTCTTCGACACGATCCCGGCGGGCACCTACTCGGTGGTCATCACCGCCGACAACTTCATGACGAGCGGTCCGCTCGCCGGACAGGAGCCCACCGCGGACCCTGACGGCGTCCTCGACAACGCGGGCACGGTCTCGCTCGGCTGGGCCCAGGACCTCCTCACCGTGGACTTCGGTTACCAGCTCTCCTGCGGCAACGGCGTCTGCGGCGGCGACGAGAGCTGCTCCACGTGCGCGGTCGACTGCGGCGTCTGCCCGCCGGTCTGCGGCAACGGCACCTGCGAGGCCGGCGAGGACTGCGGCTCCTGCTCCGCCGACTGCGGCGCCTGCCCCGCCTCCTGCGGCAACGGCACCTGCGAGGCCGGCGAGGACTGCGGCTCCTGCTCCGCCGACTGCGGCGCCTGCCCGCCGGTCTGCGGCAACGGCACCTGCGAGGCCGGCGAGGACTGCAGCGCGTGCTCCGAGGACTGCGGCGCTTGCCCCGCGGTCTGCGGCAACAACGTGTGCGAGAGCGGCGAGAACTGCTCGACCTGCGCCGGCGACTGCGGCGCCTGCCCCGCGGTCTGCGGCAACGACACCTGCGAGGCCGGCGAGAACTGCCTCGAGTGCCCGAGCGACTGCGGCATCTGCCCGCCGGTCTGCGGCAGCGGCGTCTGCGAGGCCGGCGAGACCTGCTCGACCTGCAGCGCCGATTGCGGCGCCTGCCCGCCGGTCTGCGGCGACGGCACCTGCACCGCGGGCACCGAGGACTGCGCGAGCTGCAGCGCGGACTGCGGCGCCTGCCCGGTCGCGGCGCCCGGCACCGGCACCCCCGGCTACTGGAAGAACCACCCCGGCGCCTGGCGCGTCGATCAGCTGACCATCGGCGGCAGGACGTACACGAAGGCCCAGCTCCTCGACATCATCAGCCGCGCGACCAAGGGCGACGTGACGTACATCATCGCGAAGCACCTCATCGTGGCCAAGCTCAACGTCGGTGTCGGCAACCAGTCGAGCTGCATCGAGGGCACCATCGCCGCGGCCGACGCGTGGCTCCAGAAGTACCCGCTGGGCACGAACGTGAAGGAGAGCGGCAAGAACACCCCGTGGGTGACCGGCGAGCCGCTCAGCAAGACGCTCGACAACTACAACAACGGCCTGCTCTGCGCGCCGCACCGCGACTGACCCGCACGGGCCGGTACCCGCACGGACCGGTACCCGCACGGACCGGTAAACGATAGCGCCCCCCGGGCCAGCGCACGCGCCGAGCGACCCGCCTCGATGGCCGACAGCGCTGGCCCTACCCTCCGCCCTCTCCACGCTCCGTGGAACCCCACCGCGCGACCGCATCCCGCGCACAATCCATTACATATCGCACCTATCACCCGCCGGGATACGAGACGGAATTGCCCCACCACGTGGGCGTAATCTGCCCCTCGCGCGGCAAATTGCCCCTGTTGGCACGGGCGCGGTGCCTGCCCGCGCGGCGCTGCGCTGCTCACAGGCGGGTCCCGGGCGCGCGTCCCCACTGTGTCGAGTCCGCCTGCCAGCAGGCCGCCGCGAGCGTGGCACGCGCGCTGCAAAATTCTACCGGAATGCGCTCCGATGGCCGTGGTGAACGGCCGGAGAGACGAGAGCCAGACGCGAAGTAAGGAGAGGTTGCCATGAACCTGACGGAAAGCTGGATTGGCGATAAGCCCCTGGTTCCGCCTTGCGGCTTGTTCGGCAAAGGCCAGCATCTCGTCCTGGCGGAAGACGACGACGACATGCGGCTCACCCTCGCCATGGCGCTCCGCAAGGACGGGTTCGAGGTGTCCGAGGCGCGCAACGGGCTCGAGCTGCTCGACAAGGTCGCCCCCTGGCTCGGCGGGAAGGAGCCGCCGACGCCGATCGACGTGATCGTCAGCGATATCCAGATGCCCTGCTTCTCGGGCATGGAGATCCTGGAAGGGCTCGCCGAGGTGCGGCGGCGCCCGCCGGTCATCCTGATCACGGCCTTCGGCGACCCTTACCTCCACGCGGCGGCGCGCAGCCTGGGCGCGTCGGCGGTCTTCGAGAAGCCGTTCGATCTGGATGATCTCCGGAGCGTGCTGTTCAACCTGAACCACAAGGAAGCGCCGGACCTGAAGGAAGCGCCCGGCTTCAACGGCGGATTCTGATTCAACGGCGGATTCTTCGGAGGCTCGCCGGCGCGCGCCCCGGTGCCATGACGAGAGGAGGCGCGTCGCCGCGCGCGCCCGGCGCAGGGAGGAGGCGCGTCGCCGCGCGCGCCCCCGGCGGCGCGGCGGCTATCCCTCCGGCCGCGGCAGCGGGGTCGCCGCCGCCCAGCGCGCGACACATCGCCGCTCCTCGTCGGTCATTTCCAGCATGTCCGCCACCAGGCCGTCGAGGTGGCGCCGGGCGTCGGGGGGCAGGCCCGCGTTGGCCGGGCCGAGCTCCCGCCCGAGCGCGTCGAGCGCGGCGATCAGGCCCGCCTGCGAGGGCGGGGGCGCGGGGATCGCGCGCAGGTGCGCGATCTTCACCTGCGGCATGCCCTCGCGCGCGTCCCGGTGACGGGTGTAATGCCACCACCGGACCGGCGAGGCGTTGAGATAACAGAGCAGCGCGAACTCGCTCCAGGTCGCGTCGCAGAAGCCGGCCAGGATCGAGTTGCGGAACGGGAGGCCGTCGCTCAGCGCCGCGATCGGGTAACGGGCGGTCTGGCGGATGAGCAGGCGCACCGCCTTCCAGTCCTCGTCCTTGCGGAAGCGGCCCCTCACGCCGTCGCGATCGACGTGGTGGCGCGGCGCGCGCGCGATGAGCTCGCCGACGTCGGCGCCCTCCCGGATCGGGCAGGTGTAGGGCGGCGCGGGGGCGTCCGAGCGCCGGATGCGCTCGGCGTCCTCGGCGCTGGTCTGGAACCCGCGCTCCCCGAACAGGGCGGCCGGGAGCGGGGGGAGCGCGCCGAGCCGCTCGAGGAGCCGGCGGGACACGGCGTCGAGGTCCGAGCGCGCGAGCGGCCACGCGGCGGGCGCGGCGGCGCGGGGCGGCGCGGCCCCGGGCGGCGAGGGCGCGGCGCGGGTCGAGAGCAGGCCCATGCACGGCTGGAACACCCCCTCGAACGCGTCGCTGCCGAAGCTCGGAAGGTCGGGGTCGACGGCGCAGAGCGCGTCGTGGGCGCGCCGCGTGGGCGCGTAGCCCTCGAGGTCCGACACCGACGTCGGGACGACGAGGCCGAGCCGCCCGCCGGGCCGCAGCAGCGACGCGGCCCGGCGCACGAACAGCCCGTGCAGCGAGCGGTAGCCGTGGAAGGCCGGGTTCCTGCGGAGGTAGACGTTGAAGACCGCGGGCTCGATCGGCTGCGCCGCCCGGCCGACGTACGCGACCCAGGGCGGGTTGCCGATCACGGCGTCGAAGCCCGGCGCCGGGCGGTCGAAGACGCCGGGGAACGCGAGCTCCCAGTGCAGGAACCGGCGCTCCTCGGCGATGCGGCGCGACAGGGCGCCGCGCCGGTCGGCGGGGTCGCGGGCGGCAGCCATGTGGTCCGCGAACGTGTCCGGCGTCGGCGAAAGCAGAGCGAATTCGCCCTCTTGCGGCCAGAACCACAGGGCCATCCAGGCGTCGAGCGCCGCCTGGTCCGCGGCCGCGGCGCGCTCCCCGTCCGCCGCCGGCGCCGCCGCGGGAGCCCGCCGCGACGCCTGCCGCGCCCGCCGCTCCCCGGCGGCGCCGCCGCGCGACGACGCCCTGGCCGGGAACACGCCCACCTCCGCGCGCTCGGCGCCGAGCAGGCTGTCGCCGCAGAGCAGCTTCCGATCGAGGAAGCTCAGCGGGAGGCGCTCGTCCTGCACGACGAGCCAGAGCGAGAGCCGCGCGAGATCGACCGCGAGCGGGTCGAGGTCGACGCCGTGGAGGCAGCGCTCCGCCACGAGCGCCATCGCGCGGCAGAGCGGCGGCTCGCCGGGGGCGAGCAGCGGCGTCGCGCCGGCGCGCTCCCAGGAGGCGGCGAGGTGCGCGGCGAGCTGGCGGCACGCCTCCACCAGGAACGCGCCGGAGCCCATCGCGGGATCACACACCGCGAGCGCGAGGATCTCGCCGGGGAGCGGCGGCCGGCCGCCCCGCTCGAGCAGCGGCGAGAGCGCGCGCTCGACGACGCGCCGGGCGATCTCCCGCGGCGTGTAGTACGAGCCCGCGCGGCGCCGGAGCTGCCCCGGCTGGAGGTAGAGCGCGCCGCGCGCGATCCGGCCCGGGAGCCGCGGGGACGCGCGGCGCGCGAGCGCCTGCGCGAGCTCGTCCACGGCGCCGGCCGCGGCGACGCTGGCGGCGAGGCGCGCGCCGAGCCTCAGATCGAGCGCCTCCTCGAGCCGCGCGACCCGCTCCCCCCCGGGGAGCGCGAGCAGCGCCTCCAGATCGACGACCGCGTGGGACGGCAGCACGGCCATCGACTCGCCCGCGGCGATCTCGAGGTCGAAGGCGATCAGGCCCTCGTAGAGCGTGCCGATGTGCTCGACCTCGAGCGCGCCGTAATCGACGGGCGCGCCGTCCTGCACGAGGAGCGCCGAGAGCAGCCGGTGGACGAGGCCGTCGCTGAGCCAGCGCCCGCCCTCGATCGAGGCGCAGGCGTCGGGGTCGAGGAGGCCGCCGCGCGCGCCGCGGGGCTCCCGGTCGACGAGCGCGCGGCCGATCGCGGCGACGTGCGCCCACGCGCCGTGGCGACGATCGAGATCGCCGCCCCACCGCCGCGCCTCCTCGAGCTCCGCGAAGAGCCGCGCGAGCGGCGCGCCGCCGCCGCACACGCCGGAGAGCAGGCCGCGCGCCTCCGCGTACAGCAGGACGATCAGCCGCATCAGCGCGGCCACGAGCCCGGCGTGGAGGCGCCGCCGCGCCGCGGGGGAGCCGTCGCCGACGAGGTCGCCGCCGGGCAGAGCGGCCTCCTGGAGGCCGCGGAGCAGCTCGTAGAGCGCGCCCTGCGCCTGCTCCCTCAGCTGCCTGGCCGCCGCCTCGGGCGGCCGTGCGGGCTCATCCAGGGGCGCGCCCGCGCGGCCGTCCGACACGCCGCCGCGCGAGCTGGAAGGGTCGACCCGTTCACGGTCGCACCGTGGCGCCTGAGGACTCGCGCGCAGCTGAGGACATTCCGAGGACACGCAGGGACCGCACGAGCATTGCGGATGACATGGGGGGCACGCAAGTGCCCCGACGCCGAGGCGCGCTCGGCCTCGGGTCGCCCTCTCCTGCGCCGTCGAGGGCGCGGCGCCCCGCCTCGCCTGGAGGACGTCGCGCAGCGTGGGTTACGGACAGGCTCGCGAAGTCGCGCGCTCTTCTGCCGGTGAGACCGCAGGGCGACGGGGAGACACGGAGTTCTCCAGGGGGTTTCTCCCTGCCTCTCGGCCTCTCCGGCCAACTCAGGGCGCCGCGCGCGCGAGCGCGTCCGGGGCGCGCAGCCCGCCGGGGTACGGTTCATGCCGTGTGGGCTGACATGAAGCCTGAGCCGATCAAACGACACGAACTCTCTCATGCATCCAGCTCCCACCGTGGCTCCGCGGCGCGGCGCGGCGCGTGGCTCGCGGCGGCCCTGCTCGGGATCTCGGCCTGCCAGGGCGTGGACGAGGCGCCTTCGCAGGAGGGGACCGGCGCCGCCAGCGAGCACCTCGGCCTCTATTCCGGCATTCCCCAGGACGGCAACGTCCTCGGGGATCCGGGCGCGCCGCTCACGCTGTTCGAGTTCTCCGATCTCCGCTGCTCGCATTGCCGGGACGCGGCGCTCGAGGTGCTGCCCGCGATCGTCGAGCGGCACGTGCGGCCGGGCCACGTGAAGGTCGTGTTCATGAACGTCACGTTCCTCGGGCCGGGCTCCGTGCGGGCCGCGCGCATGGCCGCGGCCGTGGGCATGCAGGACCAGCTCTGGGACTTCGTCGACCACTACTTCCGGCTCCAGGCGCGCGAGCGCCCGGCGGCGATCACCGACGACCTCCTCGTGCGCGTGCTCGCCGAGCTGCCGGACGTGGACGCCGCGCGGGCGCTGGCCCAGCGGGGCAGCGCGGAGGTCGATGCGCAGCTCGAGGCGGCGCGCTCGGAGGCGACCCGCCTCCAGATCCGCGGCGTACCGGCGTTCTTCCTCGGCCGGCCTGGAGAGGAGCCCCGCCGGATCCGCCTCACGTCGATGTCCCCCGAGCCGATCTCCCACGCGATCGCGCAGCTTTTGCGGGAGACGTCGGCGACCCCGTAAAGCGCGGCGGCGCCACCGCAGAGCGCGGCGGCGACCCCGCAAAGCGCGGCGGCGACCCCGCAAAGCGCGGCGGCGCCTCGCGCGCATTTTGGTACGCTCGCGCGGGGATGGCCGCCTCGCCGCTCGTGTTCCCTCCCCGCCCTCCCTCGCTGCGCGGCAGGAGCCGCGAGCTCGCCACGCTCGCGGCGACCGCGCGCGCCTCGCGCCCGGCGCGCATCGCGCTCGTCGGCACGGGCGGCAGCGGCAAGTCGACGCTCGCGTGCGCGCTCGGGCATCAGCTCGCGCGCGAGCTCCCGGGCGGCATCCACTGGTTCCGGGTCGGCGCCTGGGACACCCGCACGCTGCTCGGCATGCTCTCGATCCGCTTCGGGGTCGGGGCCTCGCCGTCGGTGCCGGCCCTGCGGCGCCGCCTGAAGGCGCTCGGCGACATGCTCATCGTGCTCGACAACCACGAGCACGACCGCGCCGTGGCCGAGCTGCTCGACGCCCTCCGGGGCGAGGCGGTGACCTGGGTCATCACGGCGCGGCGCTGCCTCGTGGCCGGCGTCTCGATCTTTCCCGTGATCGCGCCGCTCGTGACCTCGGGGCGCAGCCCCTTCCCCGCGGTCGCCTCGCTGACCCGCCTGCTCCGCTGGAACCCCGTGTCGCTCGAGCTCGCGAACGCGATCGTCGAGAGCGGCGAGGCCGGCGTCGACGAGCTCCGCCGCTGGCTCGTGGCCGGGGGCGTCGACCGCGTGCGGGTCATCGACCACGAGGACGACCTGCCCGAGGTCGGCCTGCTCGTCGCCTGGGCCTTCCGCAGGCTCGCGCCGCCCGCGCGCCGGATGCTCGCCGTGCTGGCGCACTCGAGCGGCGACCACATCGACGAGCCGTCCCTCGCGGCGCTCTCGCGGGCGGGGCGGAGCGCCGGCGACGCGCTCGCGTCGCTGCGCCGCCTCAGCCTCGTGCAGGAGCCGCTCGCGGGCCGCCTCGCGCTGCACGCGACGGTGCGGCACGCCGTGCTCAAGCGGACGACGTTCGATCCGCGGCGCTTCTTCGAGCACTACGTGGCGCTGCTCGAGCGCTCCCCGGAGCGGCTCGACCTCGAGCAGACGCACCTGTTCGCGGCCATGGACTACGCGCACGACACGGGGAGCGTCGCGGCGGCGATCCGCGTGAACGAGCTCATGGCGCGGCTCGCGCTCTGACGCCGCGCCCGACATGGTCGCGGCAGAGCTCGACGAGGCGCGCCAGCACCCACCGCCCCGCGGGGCCCATGGCGAGCCCCGGCCGGTGGACCACGGCGAGCGGCAGGACAAACTCGTCGTCCCCCCACGCGTCCGGCCGGATGTGGACCAGGCGCCCGGCGTCGAGATCGTCGCGGGCCATGTGCTCCGGCAGGTTGCCCCAGCCGAGCCCCGCGCAGAGCAGCTCCCGCTTGGTCTGGAGGTCGACGACGCGCCAGGTGCGCGGGGACAGGACGGCCTGCTCCGGGGAGCGCGCGTCGCCGCGCTCGCCCAGCACGATCTGCACGTGCTCGCGCAGCCGCTCGGTCGGGACGCGCCCCTCGGCCGCCGCGAGCGGGTGGCCCTTGCCGACGACGGGGAGCATGCGCACCGACGTGACGTGCCGGCGCTCGAGCGGCTGCGCCGCCGCGGCCGCGGCCGGCCCCACGACCCCGATCTGGCACGTGCCGTCGAGGACCCGATCGGCCACGGCGGCCATGGTCTCGGTATGCACGACGAGCTCCACGGTGGGGTAGGCGCGCGCGAACTCGACGCAGAGCTCGACCAGCGCGGAGAGCGGGAAGACCGCGTCGACGCACAGCGAGACGCGCGGGTCGAGGCCGCCGGCGAGCCGCTGCGCCGCGCTGCTGAGCGCGTCGGCGTCGGCGCACACCCGCCGCGCGGCGTCGAGCAGGACGCGGCCGTGCTCGGTGAGCGCCGGGATCCGCGTCGAGCGGTCCCAGAGCACGACCCCGAGCTGGCCCTCGAGGTTCGCCATCGCGTGGCTCACGGCCGACTGGACGCGGCGGAGCTTCCGGGCCGCGGCCGAGAAGCTGCCCTCGTCGGCGACCGCGATGAACGTGCGCAGCTGGTCGAGCGTGATCGAGTCGAGCACCGCGCGCCACCATGCCACAGCGAGGCGCGCGCAGCCCCCGCCCGGCGGGGCGTGCCCGCCCGGCGGGGCGGGGTCTCGGTTGACGCGTTTGGGCGACGTCTTTGGGCGACGCGTCTGGGCGAGGTGTTCGGTAGGGTCGAGGGGGGCGGCCGGCGCGGAGCGCGCTCACCGGAGCGCGCTCGTCACAGCCCGGCGCGGGAGGGGGGCGCCGATCAGAGCGGCGGGTTGGCGTTCTTCACGCACTCCACGAAGTACTCGTGGAACCACACGCCCGCTTCCGGCGCGCGCTGATCCGCGTTCTCGTAGCCGCAGAAGAGGTCGTAGCGCACGGCGTTCTTGTCGGCGGTGCCGTCGGAGTCACCCGGCGGCTTGACCCAGTAGAAGGCGTCGAGGCGCGGCGCCCCGCCCGGGTTCGCCTTGGGCCGCTCGCCCATGCCCGCGCCGATGTTGTTGCACCAGTAGCCCCAGTCCTCGCGGATGCCGCCGCGGCCGTTGCGGCTCGTGTCGATGATGAAGTGCTTGTCCCCGAGGCCCACCGCCGAGAGCGCCTCGCCGAACTGCGTGACGTAGTCGTACTCGCCGAAGCAGGGGTTGAACTGCTGGTCGTAGGTCTCCTCGCCCTCGGAGTAACGGAGGACGGTGTAGTTCGCGACGTTGGTCGCGAAGCCGCGGACGCTCGGCGGATTGCCGGCGGCGGTGATGACCTCCGAGAAGATCTGGGCGCCCTTCTCCTGGTTGTCCGGCCAGCCGAGCCAGCCCGAGTGCGCCGCGTCGATGTACTGGTACACGTGCGGCATGTCGAGCTCCTTGAGCGCGAACGCGACGTTCTCGCGGTACGCCTGCTCCGTCTCCGGGGTGCAGTCCTTCATCCCCAGGTTCGTCGCGATGTTGGGGAGCGAATCGGGCTCGATGATCGCCACGATGCGCTGGTTCGGGTGCGCGGCCAGGATCGCCTTGATCGGGTTGATGAACTCGTTCCTGTACCGCTCGACGCCGCCGTTCTCGACGCGGAGCTCGCCGTTCGACGCCTCGGCGAAGCAGTCGCGGTTCGGCAGGTCGTACACGACGATGACCGAAGTGACCGGCCTGCAGAGCTGATTCTGGAGCGAGAGCGCGGCGTCGAGGTGCGCCGACAGGCCGCTGACGGCCTCGATCCGGTCGAGCCAGAACGCCGTCGAGATCGACTGGACCTTCTTCATCTTCTCGATGAGGGCCGTGTCGGTCGTCTTGTCGATGGACGACTGGACCTTGGCGACATAACCCGGGTCCACGAACAGCTCCGCGCCCTCGAAGGGGTTGCCGTTCGGGGTCGCGATGTCGACCGGCGAGGTGCAGTTCCCGGGGTCGACGACGCCCGTGCTCGTCGAGCCGCTCGGCAGGCCGGCGCCAGCGCCCGTGCCCGGGCCGGTCGGCTGACCGGCGCCAGCGCCCGTGCCGCTCGGCTGACCGGCGCCAGCGCCCGTGCCGCTCGGCTGACCGGCGCCCGAGCCGCCGTCTCCGTTGTTGCCCCCGTTATCGCCCGAACAGGCCGCCGCGGAGACGGTCGCAAGGAGGAGGACCGAAGCCCACTTCGCCAGTCCCAGCTGATGCGCATTCGTTCTCAGCATATTAAGCCTTTCATTACAGCATCTACAACACAGGCCAATTCAACAGTTCAGCAGCACGAACTCAAGAGTTCAATTTTGCGGGCAGACTCTAGACCAACGCCTCCGGAGGGGCAAGAACAAACGACCGCTGCGCCGCCCCCGCGCAACCTCGTTACAATCTGCTGAGCGGTGATTTTTTCACGCCGATAAAACGACCGTGTCCCTCGATCGCGCCCCCCGCGCATCCGGCCCGACGTTGCGGAGCTTCCCGACTTGTGATGACGCGCCGGCGCCGGAGGACAGGCTCTGCCCTGCGAGCGCAGCGGCCGATCGCTGCGGTATCCAGGCGAGTGGGCAGCGCGACCGCTTCGTAAACCGAACTGACCATTTCGTTAAGAGTCTTTATCATGTGGTATTCGGCGCTCCGGGGCCCGCGCGCCGGCGGCGAGGGCGCTCTCCCTGCGCCGCGGCGCGCTCCGGAGGCGCACTCCGGAGCCCTCCCGGATCGCCGCTGACGCGAGGAGGCGCCGCACGACGCGCGGCGCCATGAGCCACGCCGGGCCGCCGCGGGGCCGCCGTCGCCGCCGGGCCGCCGCGGGGCGGCCTTCTGGCCGGCCGCCGCAGATCGATTAGGCTTCGGCCTTTCACCTACCCGCAGAGCTCGCCATGCGCTTCGCCGCCTTCTTTCTGGTCATCCTCGTCGTCCTCGCCGCGCTCGGGCTGTACGTGCACCGGCGCGCCTCCGGGCTGCTCGGCCTGGACCGGCGAGGGCGGCGCATCCTCGCCGGGGTGCTCGCCGCCGGGGCGATCGCGATGATCGCCGCGCGGGTCGGCCGCGGCGCGCTGCCGGACGGCGCGCTCCGCGGGCTGGGGATCACCGGCAGCGTGGTGTCGCTGAGCATCGTGATCTCCGCGGTCCTGCTCGCCGTGGTGGACCTCGGGCGGCTGCTCGCCTGGAGCGGGCGCACCGCGCTCGCCCGCGCCGGCGCGGCCGGCCGCACGGCGGACGGCGGGACGCCGGCGGCGGACGACGCGCGGGAAGAGCCCGGCGCGCCCCAACCGGCGCTCGCGGCGCTTGAACCGGCGCCTCCGCCGCGTGAACCGGCGCCCGCGGCGCGTGAGCCGGCACCGCCGCCGCGTGAACCGGCGCCCGCGGCGCGCGAGCCGGCGCTCCCCCGCCGCGCGTTCCTCGCGCACGCGGCCGCTGGCTCGGCGTTCCTCATCGGCAGCGGCAGCTCGGTCTACGGGGCGCTGCTCGGACGACACGATTACGTCATCGAGGAGATCGCCATCCCGATTCCAGGCCTGCCCCGCAGCCTCGACGGCTTCTCCATCGTGCAGCTATCGGATATCCACCTCGGGCTGTTCGTGGGTGAGCCGGAGATGCGCGCCGCCGAGGATCTCGTGCGCAAGGCCCGCGCCGACCTGATCGTGATGACGGGCGATCTCATCGACCACGATCCGCGCTACGCGGAGCACCTCGGGCGGCTCACCCGCAGGCTCGGCCCGCTCGCCCGGGAAGGGGTCGCGGCCATCCCGGGCAACCACGACCATTTCGCCGGCATCCACCAGGCGCTCGACGCGCTGCAGCGCGGCGGCGCCCACGTGCTGCGCAACCGCGGGCGCGTCGTGGGCGACGCCGGCGGCGCCTTCGCGCTGCTCGGCGTGGACGACGTGTGGGCCGCGCGGATGCGGCTGCCCGGCGGCGGCCCCGACCTCGGCAAGGCGATCGCCGACGTGCCCCGCGACCTGCCCCGCGTGCTGCTCTGCCACAACCCCGTCTTCTTCCCGGAGGCGGCCGGCGAGGTGGCCTTGCAGCTCAGCGGCCACACCCACGGCGGCCAGGTCAACCTGGTCGTCCGGCCCGCCGACCTGGTGCTCCCGCACGGCTACGTGGCCGGGCTGTACCAGCGCGGCGGCGCGCACCTCTACATCAACCGCGGCTTCGGCACCGCGGGGCCCCCCGCGCGCATCGGCGCGCCGCCGGAGGTGAGCCGCATCGTGCTCGTCTCGGCCTGACGTCGCGGGCGACGCGACAGCCGACGTCGCGCGACGCGAGAGCCGACGTCGCGCGCGACGCGAACAGGTGGGCGACTGTCCCCCTTGGCCCACCCTTCCCCTCCAAGGCAATGTCTCACGTTGTGGCTCGCGCTCGATCTGCCTCGAGGCGCCGCGAGCTGCCGCGAGCCCGCGAAGGTGCTCGATGTATTTCGGGATAGGGCATCTGCTGCTCAGCTTGATTCTCGTGCTCGCGGCGTTCAGCTTCTGACGCGCCATGAGCCGACGAGAGCTGCCGCTCTGCGGCCCGCGCGGGCCGCTCCTCCTCGCGATCGCGATCGTCGCCGCGGGGTGCGCGCGCGCGACGCTCGCCGACCCCGTCGGCCGCAGCGCGGCGTCGCTCGACGCGCCGGAGGATCGGCCCGAGCCCGAGCCGGAGCCGCCGCCGCCCGCGGAGGAGCCGGCGTTCGTCCATCTCGAGGTCCCCGGCTTCAGGCCCGCGGTGGTGGTGCCCCCGCGCGGCGACGGCCCGCGGCCGGTGATCGTGGTCGCGCACGGCGCGGGCGACCGGCCGGAGTGGCACTGCGACATGTGGCGCGTGATGGTGCGGGGCGCGGGGTACGTGCTCTGCCCGCGCGGCAAGCCCATCGACACCAGGACGCCGGACGGCGGCCAGATCTTCTTCTACCCGGACCATTACGCGCTGGGCCGCGAGGTCGCGGCGGCGGTCTCGGCGCTCTCGCAGCGCTTCGGCGATCGCGTGGACCTCCGCGGTCCCATCTACGCGGGCTTCTCGCAGGGGGCGATCATGGGCGCGCTGCTCTTGCCCGGACACCCCGCCGGCTTCGCGCGGGCGGCGCTCATCGAGGGCGGCTACGGCGGCTTCGGCGAGTGGACCCTCGGAACCGCCAGACGCTTCCGCGGCGGCGGGGGCGCGCGGGTGCTGCTCGCGTGCGGGCGCGCGGACTGCGCGGCCCAGGCGCGCAAGACGCAGGAGACGCTCGAGCGCGGCGGCGTGACCGCGCGTGTCCTCCACGCCGAAGGGGCCGGGCACAGCTACGGCGGCCTGATGGAGCGCGCGCTCCGGGAGGCGTTCCCGTGGATCATCGAGGGTGATCCCCGGTGGCGCGGCGGCGACGAGGCCGGCACGGCGAGCACGGCGGCGGCATCGCCGGGCGCGGCCGCGCGCTCAGGCGGACGCGGCGGCGACGCCGCGCGCGCGCTCGGCCAGGCCCTGCACGACCGAGTGGAAGCTCCGCAGCTGCCTCACCTTGCCCTCGCCGAAGCGGTGCGCGATCGCGCGCCGCAGCGCCGGCACCCTGGCCGTCCCGCCGGTGCAGCACACGACGTCGATGCCCTCGAACGAGAGGCCGGCGTCCTCGACCGTCTGGTCCAGGGCGCGGAGGACGGCGTCGATCTGCCGCTCGCTCGCGGCCTCGAACTCGCCCCGCGTGACGCGCTCGCGGATGTGCATTGACGGGTAATCGAAGGAAAACTCCGCCTCCGGCGCGCCGGACAGCGCGCATTTGCTGCGCTCGATCTCGTCGAACACCCGGAAAGCGAGCGAGTCCTCCACGAGGCAGAGCAGGTTGTCCATGCGCTGCCGGTCCTCGGCCCCGAGCGACCACGCCTTGACGTCGCGCAGGAAGGCGAGGACGTCGCGGTGCTGGAGCACGGTCATGTCGGCCGGCGAGCAGAGCTTCTCGACGATGGGGCGGGGCATCGTCAGCTGGTTCGCGCCGAGGGGGACGCGGTAGGTGACCTCGGCGCCGAAATGGCGCGCGATCTTGTGGCGCATGAGGCTGCCGTCGAGCGCGTCGCCCGCGACCGAGACGCCGCCGAGCGAGAGCACGTCGGACGCCGCGAACCCCTCGGGCCGCATCCGCACGATCGTGTAATCGGACGTGCCGCCGCCGAAATCGGCGACGAGGACCGTCGCGCCGCGGCCGAGCTCGAGGCGGAAGTCGTGCGCGGCCGCGACGGGCTCGGGGCAGAAGTGGACCTCGCGAAAGCCGGCGAGGCGCGCCGCCCGCCCGAGCCGCTCCTCGGCGAGGCGATCGTCCTCCGGATCGGTCGAGAACTTCGCCGGCCTGCCCAGCACGACACGCGCGACGTCCGCCTCGAAATGGCGGTTCGCCTGCTCGCGCATCTCCCGCAGGAAACGGCCGATCAGGTCCTCGATCGCGACGAGCCGGTGGCCGATCTGCGTGCCCGAGAAGCTCCGGTCGGGGAGGTATTTCTTGATCGAGCGGATGAAGCGGCCCTGCATGCCGTTCGCGACGAAGTCGCTGATCGCCGCGGCGCCGCAGGAGAAGCGCTCCTGTCCGAAGAAGAGCAGGCTCCGGAGGACGGTGGGATCGGCCGCCGCGCCGTCGAGCGGGATCGGCGGACACGTGGCCTCGGCGCTCGCCGCCGAGAGCAGCGAGTTGGAGGTACCGAAATCGATGGCGTACACCTCGGGCTTGAATCGCGCGGTCATGATCTCGCCTCCTCGTGGGGTCCCTCGCGGGTCGCCCGGAGAGCTCATCTCGCCTATCGAAGCACCTATTTACAAGCTGTCGAAACCATGGCAGAATGTTGACGCGCTCGCGGGATGAGCAGATTTCGGGAGCCCTCTCGCGAGGCGCGGGCGAGGCGAGGCGCAGCGGCGGCGAAGCGCGGTGAAGCGCGACGGCGGCGAGCGCGGTGAGGCGTCGCGGACGCGCGGCGTCCGGCACGTCGAGGCGCCTCGATCGGCGGGGCGAGGCGGCGGCGCTACGACACGCGCGTCACCCGCCGCAGCGCGAGGAGCAGCGCGACGAGGGCGACCAGGGTCGGCAGCGCGACCACGCCCACGTTGATCCAGCCGAGCCAGTCGGTCGGGGCGAGCCACTGGGCAGGGAGCGGCAGGGCGAACGCGTTGTAGGCGGCGACGCCGAGCGCGAGCACGCCGCACGAGACGAAGAGCCACAGGAGCGCGGACATCAGGCCCTGGCCGAGGCGCTCCATGGCCGGCGCGCTGCGCCAGCGGCCGAAGAGGACCTGGAACGTGGCGATGAAGGTGAGCAGCGTCAGCCCGCCCGCGATGCCCGCGACGATGACGAGCTCGGTCGGGCCGAGCGGCTGCCGCTCGGCGATGCGGTAGATCATGCGGATCACCATCGCGGCGCTCGTGAGCACGGCCGCGCCGGCGGCGAGGCTGATGCCGACGGCGAGCAGCACCGCGACGGGCCGGGCGCGCCGCGCCTTGCGCGTCACGTCGTCCGCCCCCTGGGACTGGGGGTTCGGGACGACGACCGTGGCGATCTCGTCGTTCGCGCCGCTCTCGCGCATCGCGTTCGTCAGGCCGAGCGCGCGCGCGGCGCCGAACGGGTCCTGCACGTCGAAGTCGGCGAGCAGGCGATCGAGCTCCTGCGCGGACTGGGGCCGGTCCTCCCGCGTGCGGGCCATCGCGCGCTGGATGAGCGCCTCTAGGCCTTCCGGGATCGTCTTGTCGAGGTCGCGCGGGCGCCGCGGGTCCTCGGTGAGCAGGCGGGTCAACGTCCGGGCCGGCTCCTCCTCGGGGAACGGCCGCTCGCCGGTGAGCATGCGGTAGAGCACGGCGCCGACCGCGTAGATGTCGGCGCGCGAGTCGACCTCGGCCGAGCCGCGCGCCTGCTCCGGGGCCATGTACTGCGGCGTGCCGACCACCGAGCCGGTGCGGGTGAGATCGGCGCCGTCGATCACCTTGGCGACCCCGAAGTCGAGGATCTTCACGTGCACGCTTCCCCCGTCGCGGCGGAGCAGGAACAGGTTCGACGGCTTGAGGTCGCGGTGGACGACGCCGGCGGCGTGCGCGGCGGCGAGGCCGCGGCAGACCTGGCGCGAGATGGTGATGGCGGTCGGGAGCGGGAGCTTGCCGACCTGATCGAGCAGGCTGCCGAGGTCCTCGCCCTTGAGCAGCTCGGTCACCATGCACGGCCGGCCGTCCTTGAGGCGCACGACGTCGACGACGTCGATCACGTGCTCGTTGCCGACGCGCGCGATGGTCTGCGCCTCGCGCTCGAAGCGCGCCATCGCCTCGCGGTGGCTGGCGAAGTGCTCGTGCGGCACCTTGACGGCGAAGCGCTTCGGGAGCCGGATGTGCTCGGCCACGTAGACGCGGCCCATGCCGCCCGCGCCGATGACGCCCGTGATGCAGAAGCTGCCGGCGAGCAGCTCGCCGACCATCGGGTCGCTGGCGGTGACCCCCTGGAGCTCCAGCGCCGTCGCGTCGATGGGACAGACGAGGAAGTCGAGCGGGTACCGGACGCCGCACACGGGGCAGCGGCGGGCAGGTCTCTCCGGGAGGGCCTGCCGCGCCTGGTCCGGCGCGGCGTGCCTGGCTAGCTCGGCGGCCATCGAGCGGCAGTCTAGACGAGAAGCGACGTCCGGGCGCGACGGATCGGCCGCGCCGGCGCATGGGGCGGGAGGGGCGAGCGCTGCCCTCGCCCACCAGGGCCGCTGCGCCGGCTCGCCCCGACGGCGGCCCCGCCCGTCACGGCCCGCCCGCGCCCCCTCACCCCCACAGCAGCGTCACCCGCCTCCCCGACGGCGTCTCCGCCTCCTCGAACCGCGTCCGCTCCTCGATCTCACCCGCCGCGCTCCTGCGGTCGAAGATCACGAGCACCCCCTCGTCGAGCCCGAGCTGGGCGAGGTACCCGTCGAGCTGCGCGAGGCCCTTCGGCAGCGGGCTCTTCTCCCCCTCGCGCCAGACCTTGAGCTCCAGCGCGGCGCGCTGCACCGCGCGTGTCCCGTCCGCGGCCACATGGGGCCAGCGCACGAGCAGGTCGATCCGCCCCCGCCCCACCCCGTACTCCCGGTCCACGTAGCCGCCGCCGTTCACGACGCGCTGCAGGTACGCCATCAGCACGAGTTGCGGCGCGACCTCGTGGTACGGCATGCCCGCCGCGAGCACCTCACCGTGCTCTCGCCAGAACTCGGCAAACTCGCGCAGGATGCGCAGCAGATCCAGCCGCCCGTCGGGCAGCATGAACGCCCGCGCCGGCGGGGCGGGCACCCTCGCCTCGGCGGGCGAGGCCAGCACGCGCACGATCACCTCGCGGTAGATCGGGTTGGCGATCCGAAGCAGGTTGTCCGGCGCCACCAGCCCGAGGTCGCGCACGTACGACAGGTCGTCGTCGTAGGTATCCCCCCCGCCCTCGTAGGTGCCGGCCAGAACGGGCTCCAATACCCGCCGCACGCGCGGCTCCATGAGCCGGTGCACGAGCGAGTCGAGGTGCGTCGCGCGCGCCAGGATGAGCCGCTCCTTCGCCGCCTCGACATGAGCCGCGGTGATCGGCTCGTCCGCGGGCACGGCCATCTCTTCGACGATCTCACGGCCGAGCGCGTTGACCAGCCAGGGCTGGCCGGCCGTCAACGCAACAGCGCGCTCGATGGCCTCCTCGGTGAAGGCCTGACCACTCTCCGCGCTGTGCTGCGCATAGAGCTCGCGCACCTCATCGGGATCGAAGCTGCCGAGCTTGAGCGACTTGATCTTGATGTTGAACGGGCTCGCCGTGCCGAGCCGGCCCGGGTCCCCCCCGCTCGCGGCCTTGTACTCGCGCACGTCGCGCAGGCCACACAGCGCCACCGAAGCGGGGAAGTCCACTGGACGGCTCGCGAAACCGGCCCGGAGCTGGCGCAGCACGCTGATCAGGCTCTGGCCGCGCAGCGCATCGACCTCGTCGAAGAACAGCGCCAGCGGCCGCGGACACGCGCGCGCCCAGGCCGATAGCTTCGCCCGGAGCAACCCCTCGTCCCCCGCGAGCGACATCGCGGGCGGCCTGAGCTCCGCGGGCAGCTCCACCTCGGCTTGCAGATCCATCTCCCGCAGGATCGCCCGCTGCGCCGAGCCGATGTCGTCGCCCCACGCCTCCCCCTCCTCGCACGAGAAGAGCAGCGCCGCGAAGCGTCCAGAGGCCGTCAGCCGCTGCGCCAGCGCCCGCAGCGCCGTGGTCTTGCCCGTCTGCCGCGGCGCATGCACCACGAAGTAGCCCATCTGCTCCACCAGGCCGGGCGCTTCGGGCAGGCGCCTCTCCGCGGGGATCATGTAGTGCCAGTCCGGGCGGCACGGCCCGGCCGTGTTGAAGCGACGCGCCATGCGTGGAGCTTGCGATCCGGCGCCGCCCGGCCGCAAGACCCGACCGCAACGCGCCGGGAGCCGACCGCCCCGCGCCTTCGTCGCTCCTGGCGGACGCCCACGTCGCGTCGCCCTCAGCAACACGCTCTGCGCCTCGATCGCCAGCTGGCCTCAGGTGTGGCGCGCCTGCGCGCCGAGGCACGCTCGCTCGAAGAGAACGGGATGGCGTGGACGCTGCACGGCCGAGGCGGCCGTCGCCGGCGCGCCGATCTCGCGCCGCTCGCCTCAGAGAACGGGATCGATGCGGTAAACGCGGCTCGACAGCACGTCGACGAAGTAGAGCTTGCCGTCCGGCCCGAAGGTGATCCCGGCGAGCGAGCCCGCGGGCAGGCCCGTATCCAGGGTGCGCACCAGCTGGCCGGTCAGGTCGAAGGCGTAGAGACGGCTGGTCGCGTGATCCGAGACGTAGACGAGGTCTTCGTGGATCTCGATGCCGCTCGGCGCCTCGAGCGTGCCGGGGGGGACGAGCTCGACCAGCGTGGCACCGTCGATGTGCTGGCGCGCCCGGACGTGCTCGCTTCCATCGAAGCTGCTTCCAGGGGTCCCGCTCGTGGTGTCGAGCTTCAGCAGCCGCTTGTGCCCGGTGTCGGCGACGTAGAGGTGGCGGTCCTCGGGCCTGTAGAAGAGGTGGCTCGGCGCGTCCTCGATCCCGAGCACCTCGCCCGGTACATAACGGTAGATCTCGCCGTCGGCGTGGTCGTCGTTCCCCGGGCCGTGGTCGTGGGCGAAGTTGTACCTGTCGAGCGAGTGATCGTTGTCGTTGAAGACCCAGTAGACGTTGGCGTGCTCGTGAGCGATTCCCTTGCAGAAAGAGGTCGAGTGGAGCATGTCGAGGTGCGACCCGAGGCCGTCGGGGGTCGGCTCCGCGAAGATCGCGAGGTCCGATGAGAAGAGCGAAGGACCCATGAAGTAATCGCCGCCGTTGTTGTTGTCGCCGCAGGCGCCGAACGTGCCCGGGGCGCCGAAGGCGAGCGCCGGCGGCCGATCCATGAAATGCGAGGCGGCAGGGTCACGGAGCCGGACCGACTCGCTGCCGGGCGCGCCGGGGTTCGTGATGATGATCACGCTGTCGTCCCGGCGGTTGACGACCCAGAGCTCCTCGGGGCGATCGGGGTTGAACGCAAGATCGGTCGGCTCACGTTGCCTGTCCGGCTCGTAGACAGGCACGAGCGCGACCGAGGACGGACTGCCATCCTTCACGCCGATGGGGGAGCCGGGCGGGAGCGCGACACACACGCCGCCCTCCATGTCGCACAGCGGCGTGTCGGGCGTGGAACCGCAGTCCGGGGATGCCTGACAGGACGGCGCGGACGCCGTAGGGACCTCTGAATCCACCCCGGAGCAGGCCGACGAAAGCCCCAGGCTGGACAAGATGAACACCCTCTGAAGATTCACTTCTACCTCCAGGTACGAGGACAGTGTGACCTCGCTGGTCAGGCCGGCCATCCCTTTGTGATGCGCGGGGTGTGACGTGCGGGACGCGCAGATCCGAGGAAAACAGCGGCGCGCGTCAGGCCCCCTCGACCGCATCACACGCGAGCTCTGCGGCGCGGATGCGCGCGCCGCGCCGATCCGTCGTCCGCCAGCGAGAATGAGCGTGAAGACTTCCTGCGAGGGTGGACGCGCCGGAGCTCGTGACCTGGTCTTCATCGGGCCACGAGCCCCGGGCGACACGTGCGGTTCAGGCGGCGCGGGGGCGCACGTCGTAGCCGGCCCGGCGCACGGCCTCGGCGAGGGCGGCAGCGGGCGCGCTCTCCGGATCGTGGCGCACCACGACGGTGCCCTCGCGCAGGCGCACGTCGACCTTGTCGACGCCGTCGAGCTCGCGCAGCGCGCTGTTGATGTGGCGAATGCAGGACGGGCAGCTCATCCCGTCCACCTGGAGCAGGGTCTCTTTCATGACGTCTTCCTTTCGGCGACCCACGGGCCGCTCACCCCGCAGACGCAGCCATCGGGGTTCATTACACCGCGCCGCCGCGCCGCCGCCTTGACCCCGGCTTCCGCTCGGGGCCGCCTGAAGAGGCCGACCGCGCCGCCGAGCCCGCCGTGCGCTCCCTCCTTCGCGCTGTAATCCGCGGGGTGTCCCTGCGTCTGCACCGTCGACAAGCGAGGTGATCATGTCGACCGCATCCGTCTCCATCCCCGCCCCCAGGACACCGGCGAGGGCGCCGTCCGCCGCATCGACCTGCCCGTCGAGGGCATGACCTGCGCCGCCTGCGTCCGCCGCATCGAGCGCGCGCTGCTCGCGACCGCCGGCGTAAGCGACGCGAAGGCCAACCTCGTGACCCGTACGGCCACGGTCGCGTTCGACCGGGCCGCCACGTCCAGGGAGGCCCTCGTCGCCGCGATCGAAGGCGCGGGCTACAACGTGCCGGAGAGCAGCGCCTCGCAGGGCAGCACCGCCGCCCTGCCGGCGGCGCGAGCAGCGGCCGCCGAGGAGAGCCTCGACGGCGAGCGGCGCGTCCTCTTTCGGGACTTCGTGGTATCGCTCGCCCTGTCGGTCCCGCTGCTCGTCCTCGGGATGTCGCACGGCCGCATCCCGGGCGCGGACGGCACGATCGGCCGGTTCGTCCAGCTCGCCCTCGCGACCGCGGTCGTCGTCGGCCCCGGCCGCAGGTTCTTCCGGCTCGCCTGGATCGCGCTCCGGCACCGGGCGGCCGACATGAACACGCTCGTCGGGCTCGGGACCGGCGCCGCGTGGGTCTACTCCGCGGTCGCGGTCGTCGCGCCGCAGCTCTTCCCCCACGCCGAGCACGGCGCGCGGCCCCACGTCTACTTCGAGGCGGTCGGGGCGATCATCAGCTTCGTCCTGCTCGGCAAGCTGCTCGAGACGCGCGCCCGCAAGCGGCTCACCGACGCCGTGCGCGGGCTCGTCGCGCTCCAGCCCAGGACGGCGCGACGCCTGCGCGGCGATCGGGAAGAGGAGATCCCCGCCGCCGATCTCGCGCCCGGCGATCTCGTCCGCGTCCGCCCCGGAGAGCGGATCCCGAGCGACGGTGAGGTCGTCTCCGGCGCCTCGGCCGTGGATGAATCGATGCTCACGGGCGAGAGCCTCCCCGTCGACAAACGCGCCGGAGCGGCCGTGTTCGGCGGCACGCTCAACCAGAGCGGGCAGCTCACGGCGCGGATCACGAAGACCGGCGCCGACACCGCGCTCGCCCACATCGTCGAGGCCGTCGAGCAGGCGCAGGGCTCGAAGGCGCCGATCGCGCGCCTCGCCGACACGGTGAGCGGCATCTTCGTCCCGGTGGTCCTCGGCATCGCCACGATCGCGTTCGTCGCGTGGGTCGCGGTGGATCCGAGCGCGGCGGGGCTCGCCGCCGCGGTCGAGCGGTTCGTCGCCGTCCTGGTCATCGCCTGCCCCTGCGCGCTGGGCCTCGCGACGCCCGCCGCCGTGGCCGTGGGCACGGGCCGCGGCGCGGAGCTCGGCGTGCTCGTGAAAGGCGGCACGGCGCTCGAGGCCGCGAGCCGCGTCGATACCGTCCTCGTCGACAAGACGGGCACACTCACGGCGGGGCGGCCGCGGCGGTGAAGGCGCTGGGCGACGTCCCGGAGGACGAGCTCCTGCGGCTCGTCGGGTCGGCGGAGCTCGGCAGCGAGCACCCCGTGGCGAAGGCGCTGGTCGAGGGCGCGCGCGCGCGTGCCAGGAGCCTCCCGCTCGCCGCGCCCGAGGACTTCCGCGCCGACGCCGGTCGCGGCGTGGTCGCCCGCATCGACGGGCGGGAGGTGCACATCGGCACGGCCCGGTACCGATGGTCGGCGACGGCATCAACGACGCGCCCGCCCTCGCCGGCGCCCACGTGGGGATCGCCGTCGCGAGCGGCGCCGACATCGCGGTCGCCGCGGCCGACGTGGCGCTGCTCCGCGGCGGCATCGCCGCCCTGCCCACCGCGCTCGGGCTCGCGCGCGCGACGCTGCGGACCATCCGCCAGAACCTCTTCTGGGCGTTCATCTACAACGTGGTCGGCATCCCGGTCGCCGCCGGGGCGCTCTACCCGCTGACCGGCTGGCTCCTGTCGCCGGTCCTCGCGAGCGCCGCCATGAGCCTGTCGAGCGTCTCGGTGCTCCTCAGCTCCCTCCGGCTCCGTCGCTTCCGGCACACGAGCTGACCTCCGCGCCCGACCGTGATGCGGAGGAGGCCGGTGGGTCAGCGGTCGGCGGAGCGCCGCTCAGGCCGGGTGCAACACGATGGGCAACGAGCCGACGCCGCGCACCACGAGCGTGCGGTGCCACGTCATCGGCTCGGCGCCGCGCGACAGCCCGCCCACCCGATCGAACAGCACGTCCAGGGCCAGCCGCGCCTCCATCCGCGCCAGCGGCGCGCCCAGGCAGAAGTGGACGCCGTGGCCGAACGGCAGGTGCTTCGGGCCGGTCCGCTCCAGGTCGAACCGATCGCCGTCCGGGAAGTGGGCCTCGTCCCGGGTGGCCGAGCCCAGCAGCACGAGGAGCGGCGCGCCCCTGGGCAGCGTCACGCCCCCGAGCTCCACCTCCTGCGTCGTCGTGCGCGGCGCGGCGTGCACGGGCGGCTCGTAGCGCAGCACCTCCTCGATGAAGGCAGGGATCAGGGAGCGGTCCGCGCGCAGCCGCGCCCAGAGCTCCGGCCGCTCCAGCAGCACGAGGAGCGCGGCGCCCAGCGCGTGCACCACGGTCTCGATGCCGCCCACGAGCAGCAGGGCCATGAAGGCGATCAGCTCGCCCTGGGTCAGGGCCTCGCCGTCCACCTCGGCCTGCAGCAGGTCGCTCACGAGATCCTCGGCGGGCTCGCGCCGCCGCGCCTCCAGGACCTCGCCGAAACAGCCCCGCAGCTCCGCCACGGCGTCCCGCGCGAGCTGCTTGCGATCGTGCTCGTCCGGCCGGACGGTGGTGACGCCGCCGGTGATGAGGTCCGCCCACCGCTTGAGGCGCGCGTGCAGCGACGGGGAGAGCCCCATCATGTCGCCGATGACGCTGGTCGGGATGCGCAGGGCGTAAGGAGGCATGATGTCCACGGGCTCGCCGAGGGGCAGCTCGGCCACGGTCTGCTCGGCGAAGGCCCGCACGCGCGGCTCCATCCGCGCCATGGCCGAGGCGCCGAACGCCCGCGAGATGAGCCCGCGCAGCCGCCCGTGCTGGGGCGGGTCCAGGGTGATCATCGATTCGGAGAACGGATTGCCGCCGAGCCACGGCGGGTTGGTCGCCGCGCCGAAGCCCCGCGACGAGAAGAGCTGCGGATTCTTGAGCACGAACAGGGCGTCGTCCAGCCGCGTGACAGCCCACATGCCGCCCGGGTCCACCTGACACACGGGCGCGCTCCGGCGCATCTCCGCGTACGCCGGGTAGGGGTTGGTCTTCAGCTCGGGCGACAGCAGGTTGTAGCGGGCGGTCATGGTCGGGCTCGCAAGGTGAAGCGCGGCGGCGCCGGCATGACAACATGCCGGGACGTCGCGGAACAGCGGAACTTCGCTCCCGGGAGGGCACGCCCGGACACGGCCGGGCTCAGGCGTGAGGTGCTCTCTACGGATCCCGGCGCGGGTGGCCGCAGGGGCTAAGCGAAACCCTTGCGACGCGCGCCGGGTTGGACCGGCGCAGCGCGCTGGCAGCGCTCGAAGTGGGCGGGATGGTCGCGCGCCACGCGCACCTCGAGGCGCCTCGCCAGCTCCGGGTTCCGCTTCGCGTCGGCGATCAGATGCGTGTAGCCGGCTCGCGCGGCGACGTCAGCGTTGAACGCCGCGGCCATCGACGGAAACACATAGTCGATGGCGACGCCCCGGTACCCTGACGCCTCGTGGGCACGGTGGTACTCGATGCACGCCGAGAGCAGGTACTGCTCGAACAGGATGTTGTGGGAGATCTTGTCGGTGAGCGTCGCCCACGCGGGCTGGTTCTCGGCTCGCTCGATGAGGTGGATGGCCCGCTCGGCGTAGTGCTGGACGAAGGAGACGTGCCGGCCGCCGAACACGCCGCAGCACTCCGCCCGCTGGGGCAGTCCGCTCTCGCGGAACCACCGCCACTCCTCGGGGAGCCACGCGCCGGCGGTTCGGCCGAGCGCGCGCTCGAAGACCCCCGGCTGATAGTACGACCGGCCGACGACGAACGGCTCAGGGTTCTGCGCGATGAGGTCGGCGGCGTCGAGCCGACTCGGCAGGGGCTGCCACAGGAACACGTCGCTGTCGATGTGGACGAACGGCTGGGACTGGGCGCGGTAGGCGTAGAGCTTGCCGAGCGCCCACCACTCCGGATCGACCTCGGCGATGGCGTTCAGCGTCGTATGGACCTCGTCGAACTCGAGCCCCGCCCCGTCCACGAGCATGCGCGCGCCGGCGTCGTCCGTGTAGAGGGCCGTCGGACGATAGTGACGCATCGCCGTCCGCACCGACAGCACCCAGGAGAGCAGATGATGCCGCGGGCTCGCCCACGAGCGATGGTAGTGGGCCAGGAACGGCTTGCTCCAGAACGACCATACCGCGCGCACGCTCAACCCCTCAGAGGTTGTCCCCGCCGACGGCCTGCCCGGAGAAGGCGTACGGGTAACAAGGCAATGAGTTGATGCGGCAGCGGCAGTCCGTCGGGATCCGGGCGCCGGATTCGGATTCGGATCCGGACTCGTCGCGCGCGCGAGGCAGGAGCATGAGGGGCGCGAAGTAGTGACGCGGGCCGTTCGCCTCCCGCGCCTTGCTCAGAGGATTGCCGTCCTCGTCGACGACGGGCGCGCCGTCCGCGTCGGTCTCGCGGGGCCACTCCACGTCGCCCGTCGCCGTACGCGCCGGGATCAGCCAGTAGTCGCCGACGCGGTACGCGCCGCCCTTCGCGAACCAGATCTGCACGCCGTCCTCCAGGTCGAGCCAGTCCTTCTTCTTTCCCTCGTCGTTATCGGGCTGCTCGACGACCGGGAGCGCCCCGCCGAACTCCGGCTTGCCCGCGTGGTCCCAGCGGCGGAGCAGCGCGTGCTTCTTGACGGCATCCGCCTCGGAGTAGCTCGGGAGCGCCGGCGCGCCGGCCGGCGTCCTGAGCGTCACCTTGAACGTGTCGCGATCGACGGTCTCCACCTGCGCCAGGGGTCCGGCCGCCTCCCCGAAGACGACCGAGTCGTCGATCACTTCCACCCAGTCGCCCGGGGCGAGGCTCGAATGCCTGTCCCGGCCGAGGCTCCCCAGGACCGCGGTCGTCCCCGCGAGCGACGTGATCGCGAAGATCGCGGATCCGTTGTCGCGAGACCATTTGAAGGTCGCGCCGGATCCGTCCGCGGTGCCCGCGCCGGCCTTGTGGATCTCCACGCGGTACAGCTGGTTCTCTGCGCCACGGTACCTCGACTCCGAGGGGATCACGCACAGGTCGGTGGACGGCTTGTCGCGCCGGGCGCGCGCGCGGAGCCGCCCGGTCCCGAGCGACGAGAGGCTCTTCACCGCGTCGCAGCTGAACACCCGCTCGTCGGGAACCTGCGAGTCGCGCAGCACCTTGACCTGCCAGACGACCTGCGCCCGCGCGCAGGTGTCAGGCCCCCCCAGCGCCACCTCCCGGATCGAGTCGTCCTCGACGGACGTCACGAATCGCTCCCAGACATCGAGGTAAACGAGGATGCTCCCCCTGAACTCGCCGAGCGCCTCTATCGTCGTCTCGTTGTTGAACGGGTACCCCAGCTGCTCGGTATAGAGCATCGGCCGGTCGCACTCGACGAGGATCCCCTGCACGTAGTATCGGCCGGGGGCGATGATCGCGTCGCCGCCGTTGTTGATCGCCTTCAAGAGCACGTTTCGCCGGGCCTCGTCGGGCTCCATGGCCGAGAGCCGGGCTTGCAGGTTCGCCGTTCCGTTCGTGAGCAGCTCGAAGCCGAGGCTCGAGGCGGGGCCGGCGTGTGGACCGAGGATGTCCGCGGCCAGCGTGCGGATGTAATGGAGAAGGATGGCCGTCTGCTCGTTCGCGTCGGCATCGAGCTCTACCCGGCCCTGCTGCCTGAGCACGCGGCTGAAATGCTTCTTGGCGTCGAAAGTGTCACGCGTAAAGTCGCCTTTCATGGTCCTCTCCTCGATCAATCCGCGAATAGAATACGAGCTTCCATGCCCGCAGGCGTGTACTCGTCCAGGCGCACGCGCAAGTTCGCCTCACGTTGTGGCTGAAACAGGTCGTGGAACACGCCCATCTCCGACTCGTCGTCCGCGCCGCGCTTGATCTCGTCCGCGCAATCGGAGGCCAGCTGGCAGTACGTCGGCACGCCGTAACGCAGGCTGCTCCAGCGCGGGCGCACCCTCGCCTCTTCCCGCTCCTTCGCGGCGGGCCTCTCGCCCTCTGGAATCGGAGGATCGGCGCCGTCCACCGCCGCGCGCGCCAGATCCGGCTGGCAATGGTGACGGCGCGGCGTCCGCGAGCCGGCGGGGACGTAGCAGAACCGCACGCAGCCGATCTGGCGCCGCGCGACGAGGACGCGGCTCGTGAAGATCGAGTTCTCGGCGAGCAGTACCGCGTGGGCGCTCACCGTGCCGATCACCGTGCTGCGCAGGATCGAGAGGCTGGCGAAGGCGAGCGCCCCGCCCTCCGCGCCGACGGCGGATCGCGTCGCGCTCGTGGCATCGACGATGCTGTCGGAGATCCGGATCGCGACCGGATCGGTCTGCACCTCGTCCGCCGCGACCACGATGGATCCGATGATGCTGTGCTCGACGACCACCTTGGCCCCCGAGCCGAGGAGCTCGAGGCTCGGCTCGTTGGGGCGCTTCGGCTTGCAGTCGCTCTCGAGCCCCCACCCGGGGACGAGCGTCACGTGGCGCAGCGTGACGTCGCACAGATCCCCTTCGGCGAGCCGCTCGCCGTCGCCCCGGTCCGGCCCCACGATCTGCATCCCGCGGCCCGTGACCAGGATGCCGTCGAGCGTGAAACGGCTCGCGCGCTTGCCGGAGATCCGCAGCGCGTCGGGCTGGTCCGCGACGAAGTCGAGCATGCGGATCACCGGGCGCTTCCGGTTCGCCGCGCGGATCTGCAGGCTCTCGCCCGCGTCGAGCTCGATCCGGAGCCGCTCGCTGTAGGCGCTGCTGTCCTCGATCTCGATCACGGCCGCCCTGAGCCGCGCGCGCCGGTCGTTCCACTCGCGCCGCTCTGCCTCGCCGGGCGGCTCGGGGCCCAGGGCCTCCTGGTCTTTGCGCCACTGGAGGAGCGCGCCCGTGATGCTGTCGAAGCCGGCCCCCGCCTCCTTGATTTTGGCGACCCGGTACAGCGTGAAGCTCAATGGTTGGGAGAGCGGCCGGTCGTACTCGCCACCGCCGATGTCTGCGCTGAACCCGTAGTGGTACGTGACCCAGACGCCGGCTTTGGGCAGCTGCGTCGCGGGGAACACGATGCGCCCCGTCGCCGGATCCAGCCCCACGTGATCGCGCCGCGCACGGTATTGCCCGCTCGAGAGGTCGGCCGGGACGATGCGCTCGCGGGGGATGGGCTGAGGGGCCCCCTTGGTCGGCCATCCCGGAGCGTAGATCGCGATGCTCTTGCCCTCGCCATAGTACGCCGCCGAGGCCTGCGTCTTGAGCGGCCGATCCGCCACCCGCTCCTCGAGCGCGCGGCGGCGGATCGGGACCGGCAGGTTGATCGGCTGGGCGATCTGGCTGCGGTCGCGCTCCGGCTCCGGCCTCGTGAAGAGCGGCGTGTCGTGGCCGAGGACGTTGAACATGAAGAACTGCGGTCCCTCGGCCTCGAGGCAATACGCGGGGGCCAGCGTCACCGAGTACTGCTTGAGCCGCCACACGAACACGCCGACGCTCGGGATGTTGTGGAGCCCGACGCTTCGATGCGACGCGATCCGCCGCACGTCGACGAGGTGCGCGGCGGGATCGAACGGGCCGCCGAGGTGATCGAGCGCCGCGGCGTCGCGCAGGTCCACCGTGCGCCCGCGCGAGGGAACCACGTGGTCCAGGTGCTGCGTCCGGGCGAGCAGCTGGTAAAGCTCGACCGCCCGCGCTGGCCAGCCCGCGACTTGCATGGCCAGATCCTCGAGGAGCGCGATCGTCCCCTTGCGGCGCCGGTTGGTCAGCGTGCTCGCCACGTCGCGCCGCGGGATCAGGATCTTGTCGCGGGCCGCGCCCGACGCGGGCCCCTCGTCGGACGGGCGGCCCGGGTCGTGCACGGGATTGTACCCGATGAGATCACCGATGAAGGGGACGACCCAGTCCTGGCACGTCTCGATGAACCAGTTGTCGTAGACGCGCGCGATGTCGTCCTCGACGACGTTCACCTGCTCCGTGATGACGCTGAGCAGCGCCCGCAGAGGATACCCTTGCTCCGCGTCGCGGGCGCGGTGCACGGCGGGCAAGAGCTCGTACAAGCGATGGATCGAGCGGGTCATGACTTCAGCTCCTGGAGGATGAGCGTCTCCGGCACGTCGCTCGCGATGTAGGCGATCTCGGCCGGAGTTATGCCGCCGCTCGTCCGCCTGGCGCCCCATACCGTGATCCGGTCGAGGAGCCTGAGGACGAGCCCTGGCTCGTCGGGCGCGGCGTCGAAGCCCTTGATCAGCTGCTGCTCCGAGAGCGTGTCGAACACGTCCACATCGACGTAGTCGACGCCGGGCACCGCCTGGATGACCGCGATCGCGTCGGCCAGGTGCAGATCCTGGCCGAGCTCGACGTGCTTGAACCCGAACCTCTCGAGCAGCGCCGCGCGGACCTGCGGCTCGACGTGCTCCCAGGCGAAGTCGGCCGCGACCTTCACCTTGGCGCTCAGCACCAGGGCCAGCCGCCTGCGCAGGCCCAGGCGGATCGGCAGGTTCGGATCGCCGAAGCGGCGCAGCGACAGGCCCAGGTTGCGGAACAGATCGGACGTCGGCTCGACGGGGGCGTCGCCGGCGCCGGCGATGGTGACGTGCACGAGCTGCGTGCTCCCATCGCTGAGCCGCGCCGCGGACGCCTTGCCGACGCCTGCGTACGTGCGCGCGAAGCTCTCGTAGTCCTGGACAGACACCAGCCGATCCAGCGCGTGGAGGGGCAGCGGGATGTTCTTGCGCGCGTCGTCGCGATCTTCCTTGTTGGCGCCGCCGGACGCCCGGATAGGGTTGATGACCTCCTTGACGCCGAGCGGCTTGTCCGTCGGGAGCGAGATCTGCCCGGCTTTCACGTTGCCTCGCTCGCCGATGCCCGTGCGGTAGGTGGCCTTCACGTTCTCCACGCCGGTGGGGAGGCGGGCGCCGTGCGCGCCGTCTCCGAACACGACCGTGGTGTTGGCGTCGTCGTCGGCCCGCGTGACGTAGCTCCTGTCGTTCGGCCCGAGCGCCGCGAGGCTGTCGACCTCGTGCCAGGCCACCTGGTTCACCCGGATCTCCAGCGTGGTCTCGACGCCCGACGCCGTGGGGGCGGAGACGTAGGTGAGCGGCGGCTGCTTCAGCGCGAACTGCTGCAGCCTCGTCGCCGCCTTGCCGCTGCCCAGCACTTCCTTGCGGGTCTCGCCGTGCGTCGCGCGCACGACGTTCCCGAAGATCCTCACCGAGCTGCGCTCGTACTCGTACGCGAGCGGCTCCGCCAGCGTGATGAACGTGTGAATGGTGTCGCCCTCGACCGGCCTCGGCCCGTTGTACGATTTCGACCAGCTGCCCAGCCTCGTCTTCTGCTCCACCGCGGCGAGCATCACGAGCTCCGCGGCCCTGACGCCCTTCACCGGGTCTCCGTTGGCGTCCAGGATGTCGCTGCGCTCGCCGGTCACGATCAGCCAGCGCCCTGGATCGAGGTCTTCGTACACGTCGGCGAGCTCGATCGTCGCGCCCTTCACGGGCTCGGTGATGGGGACATCGCCGAGCGTGAGCCGCTCGCTGCCCGCGTAGATCCGGGTGCTCCGCACCGGCGTGAAATCGTCGTCGCTGAGGACCCACCTCAGGTGGTCGGGCAGCTTGATCTGCACGGTCTTGCCGCTCAGGCCGTAAGCGGCGAGCGATCGTCGCACGAGGGTAGCCCTGCCTGGCTCGACGATGATCGGGGCCGCCCCGGACTTCTCGATGGCGATCCACGTCCCCTGCTGCAGGTCGTAGTCGTTGTCGAGATACAGGGAGTTCGGCGTGTGATAATCGACCGCCGTCATCGAGGCGGGGGCAACTCCGATGATGACCCCCGACGTCTCGTTCCACGGATCGTTCAACTTCCACTCGTGAAAGACCGGTACCCCTCCGCTCACAGCGGTCAGCCGCAAGGGCGCGTTGTGGCCGAACGGCGCCGCAGAGACGCGGAGGGCGTGCGCCTCGATCGACACGTCCGCCTCGGCCGGGAGGTTCCTCAGCGTGGCGTAGAACGAGCCTTGCAGCCGCGGCTCCAGCGAGGCGAGGAGCTTCGGGCGCGCATCGGCCTTCTTGGCGAGCGCCTTCGTGACGTCGCGCTCGAGCTGCTGCGCGTTCGGCGGCTGCAGCGACGGCGGCAACGTCAGGCTCTTGACGACGCCGGCGAACCCTCCCCACTCGGGCGTGGATTCCGGGCCCTCCTCGTCGTCCTCCGGGCCCTCCTCCGGGTCCTCCGGGCCCTCTTCGTCGTCCTCCGGGGCAGCGTCGGGGTCCGACGTGGAGGCGTCGTCCGACGGAAGGCGGTGCAGCAGGATCGTGGTGAGTTTGTTCTCGTGGTCGACCGCGACCTCTCGCACCCGCCTCAGCTCGAAGGTGCCATACCGCCTGACGAGTATCGGGTCGTTCGCCTTGAGGCTCGTGACCGCGCCGCTCACGAAGAGGCCCTTCTCGACGACGGACGAGGCGGTCTGGGGCTCCGTGAGCCGGGGCCTGAGCTCGTTCCAGGCGACCTTCGCTTCCAAGGCGTCTGCCGTCTCGAAGGTCTCGAGCTGCTCGCCGGGCTCGGGCACGCTGCTCGCGCGTGTCCCGGGCGGGATCTCCACGGGCGCCGCGCCCTTCTCGAGCGTGTACGCGAGGTAGACGCTCGCGGACACGCCCGGCTTCAGCGTGTACCCGACGAGCCGCGAGAGCTCGAGCACGGAGCGGCGCTCCGTCGCCGTGCGCAGGTAGCCTTCACTGACGATGCGCTCTTGATAGAAGGTGAGCACGTCGCCGACGACGGCCCACGCGTCGAGCAGCGCCACCCCCGGATCCCAGAGCTCACGCGTCTTCAGCCCCGCGAGCTCCGGGAGGTCTGCGCTCGAGAGCCGCGCCAGCATCGTCTCCAGGAACGTCGCGTGTGTCCCGACACGGTAGGTGAGGCGGCTCGGGACCTGCCCGGCGGGGATCCCGGCCGGCAGCTCTCCGGGCCAGCGGTTCGCCGTGCTGACCGGCGTGAGGACCTCCGTGCCCTCGCAGCAACCGCAGGGGAGTATCATCGTCCACCTCGCATCGTGAGCCTGATCGAGCCGTTCTCCGGCAGGCTCGGATCGTCGTCCAGCTGGGCTACTTCCATCGGCCCGATCGGCAGGATGCCGTCCTCGATCTCGCGGCCTTGGGGCTCGCCGAAGCGCCTGAGCTCGGTGACCTTCACGTTCTCCACGCCTCCCACCGCCTTCACGGCGGCCACCAGGCGCGACAGACGGAGAGGCTCGCCGAAGCTCAGGTTGTCGGGGTGGAAGAACCCCAGCTTGCCGCCGGCGAGGGGCCGGTTGCTGAGCACCTTGAGCACCTCCGCCTTCACGTGGCCGCGGTCGAAGCTCGGCAGGACGCAGATGTCCATCGCGAGCGCCAGGGGCACGAGCCGGGCCGGCACCACCGCGAGGTCGTGCCCCATGCGCCGGTACCGGAGCAGGTTGGCCTCGATCTCCCCGAGCAGACGCGCGTCGGCCTCGGTCGCGTGCAGCGGATCGACGGCCACCCGCGCCTCGTACCAGCTCCCCGTCCACCTGAGCTCCGCCGCGGCGCGATGGACCTTCGCGCTCCGCTGGGCCAGCTCCACGTAGTCCTCCGCGGTGATCGCGCGCTCGAGCCGGCTCCGGAACGCCCTCGGCGCGATCAGCTTGACCTCGTCGGTGGGCTCCGGCGCGGTACCGCCGCGCGCGGGCAAGGGATTGCGCGGCTCGATCCTGTCGGCGCTCAGCTTGATCTTCCGCGGCACCAGGAAGCGTATCGAGTCCCGGCCGACGTTGCCGCTCGGGCCGTTGCCCACGCGGTAGGCCGCGCGGAACCGCGATCCGCCGTCCGGGGCGCGCCCGAGCTCGCCGTCGCCGAAGCGCAGGTCGGCGTTGCCGGCGTCGTCCGTCTCGACGACGAAATGCCGATCGTCCGCGCCGCTGGCCAGGAGATCGCGGCGCGGCGACCAGGCCGGCCCGCTCGCCGTGCCCTCGTCGCCGACCTGCTCGGTCAGCGAGATCTGGGGCGACGAGCGCCGGACATCCTGCGTCAGCAGATGAGCGGCCGGGCCGGTCCCGGGCAGCGGCTCGGCGAACGTCAGCGGGCCGCGGCTCAACCTGGGCGCGAAGCGGGCCGGCGCGCGGGAGGCGCTGATCACCGCGCCATCACAGGCGCACTGCTCGAACTTCTCCACGAACTCGACCGGTCCGAGCGGCTCGCCCAACGTCCGCCCGTGATCGACGAGCACGACATTGCCCCGCGCCACGCTCACATCGCCGATGCGCCGGCAATCCGGCGTCGGCAGCCGCGACGACAGGCAGAGCGGGAACGGCAGGGCGTCTTCCTCTCCCCATTCGATCTCGAGGATCCGCCTCCCGAGCAGCCCGTCGACGCCCGGCGTCACCCGGGTGAGGCGCACCGGGTGACGGTGCGTGGGATCGGCGTCCGCCGGGTTTCCCGTCCTCGGGCCGACGATCTCCTCGAAGATCAGCACATCGCCGACCCTGAGGTCGAGGACGCGCGCGGTGCCGGGGGCCTTGAGGCCGGCCTCGGAGACCTCGTCGGCGCCCGGCGCCTCGGCCTCGTCCGCCCTGGCGTCGTCGAGCAGCGTGGCCCGCCTCGCGCCGGCGGGCAGGCAGCACTCGTGATCACCCCACGTGTAGAAGCGAATCTCGCTGTGGGCCGCCCGGAACGTCAGCTCCTCCTCCGGGTCGGCCACCAGCGGCTCGAAGACCTCGTAGCGATCGCGCGGCACGAGCTCGAGTGATGCTTCGTCGACGACGCCGCCGCTGACAGGCGTTATGCCGCGAAACCCGGTGATGAAGTAGAAGTCCTTCGCCCTGAGCGGCGCCAGATCCGTGCTGGTCCACACCGTGATGAACGCGCGGGCGTTCGATCCCTCGTGCATCGCGTAATCCACCAGCCGGACGTGGCGCCTGACCGACGTGCGCAGCCTGGCGGTGTCGAGGTACGCCTCGGTCGCCACGGCGTCCTGGTAGTAACTCAGGTGATCGGCCACGTAGGCGAGGATCTCCACCAGCGTGACGCCGAGATCGGGGGCGTGCCGCTCCTGCCAGTCGGGCAGGGTGAGCGCCAGCCGGTCGAACATCAGCTGCCGGAAGCTCGCGTAGTCCTTCGCGAGGTAATTGATCTCCGGCGCAGGGCGGACCGGGGGCGGGCACGGCGGCTTCGTCTTGCAGTCGAGCTCGCTCGGGCAATCGATCTTGAAGCTGAAGTCGATGCAGGCGTAGCGCGGATCGATCCCCGACAGCGGACGCCAAGGCGCCTCCTCGCCGGAGCCGCCCTCGCCCTCGCCTCGCTGGGCAGGGTCGACGCGCTCGACCAGGCACAGGCGATAGACGGAGAAGTCGCCGGCCCGGTCCAGCGTGATCCGCAAGCAGTCATCGCGCTCTGGGTCGTGCGAGCGGTCGATCTCCACGCTCACGGCGCGCACGTCGCGGATGCGGCGCCCACCCTCGATACGGACGTTCGACGTGGTGACGTTCTCGGGCGGCTTCCCGAAGAAATGCACGCAGAGCGACCTCTGGTCGTCGGAGACGTCCAGGAAATCGATCCCGTTCCAGTCGGCGTTGCCGAACAGACGTTTACGCCGCTCGTCGACACGGCAGGAGAGCGCGTCGAGCTCCATCACACGACCCCTCGCGCGAACGTCTCGCGGCGCGCCTCGCCGGTCTTCTTCACGGTGTACGCCACGACGACGTTCAGCGTGCCGTCCGTGCTCGTCACGTCCAGCCCCGCGACGTCGATCACGTCGCCGAGCCAGCGCGCCAGGGCCGCCTGTAGCGCGAACTGCAGCGCCGCGGAGAGCTCTGCGCTGTTCGGCGAGAACACCATCTGCAGGAGGCCGGCCCCGAAATCGGGGCGGTTCACGCGCTCGCCCGGGCTCGTGAACAAGAGCTGCTCGATCATGTCGCGGACATGGTCGTCGTCAGCGGCCGCCGCGGTGCGGCCCTTGTCGTCGAAGTGAAGCGGGAAATCAATGTTCATGATACCCTCACATCGCGGAGACGCGCGGCTGCGTCGTGGTGACGAGGAGTGGCGTCCCGGTGGGTACGCAGGTCGCGACGCTGTCCTGGAGGACCACCGGCTGGCCCATCGACGTGACGCGCGTCGCCGCCGTCGTCCACTGGGCCGTGGCGCAGGGCGGCTGAGCCCCGCTCGTCATCGCCGGGAACGTGCAGCCCGCGACGGTGTACGTGCTGGCCATCGTCACGACGGGTTGGCCCGAGACCGTCACCCGCGGACTCGCGGTCACCGGCTGAGCCACCCCGGCATGGACGCACTGCACCACGGCACCCGCATGAAGAATGAAACCCGGCATACCATTCTCCTTCAAGTCACCTTCAAAGCGCCCTGGTTCACGTCAGTGACGCCGGTCAGGTTGATCGTGGCCGCGGTGATCTCGACCTTCGGCGCGATCAGCGAGATCCCCGTCTGGTTGATGAGCACCGACGAGCCGCCCACGCGCAGCATGATGCCGCCGGCCGGCCCGGGAATGTCGCTGATCACGATGGAGTTCTGACCGGTGGTCTGCAGTACGATGCTCGGGCTCGCCGGGTTGCCGGCGAGCGCCATCGTGGGCACCTCCGCGGCCGATCCCCACCACCCGCCGATCCAGACCGGATAATCCGGGTCGCCCTTCTCGAACTGGATCCACACGCCCGCGCCGATCGTCGGCACGACGTACACGCCGGATTGAGTCCCCGCGAACGGCATGCAGGGCATCGCCCACGTCGACGGGAGAGGGCCGCCTGGACCCAGGACGATGACCTGGATCCGGCCCTTTTGCAGCGGGTCGACGTTGTTGACCACCGTCGCGCGGTAGAGCCCGTAGTACCTGGGACCGTCTTCCGTCATGTGTCCACCGTCGAGATAGAGGAGACGACGCCGTCGCGCTTCAGAGAAAAGCTCTGCTTGTACTCGCCCCGCTTGATGTTATGCGTGACGCTCGTGACGTTGTATAACCCGTCGTAGTAAATCCCAGCCCCGCGGACGGCCACCTTCTTCCTGACGGCCAGGACGTGCCCATAGCGGAGCACGTCGAGCTGCCCGTTGCCGCTGACCGCATCGGCGGACGCGGTCAGCTTGGACAGCACCATGAGCGCCGCCTCGGCGACCGGCCGGTTGCTGAGCTCGCCGGCGAGCTCGCTCTTGAGCGGCGTCGGGGCCTTCCGGGCGAGAGACGTCTTCAGGATATCGATGTTCGGGATCGGTACGGGTATGGGGACCTTGCTGTTCTCTTCCAGGATGGTGGCGATGTACTGCCTCGCGACGAGGCCGTCGTACGAGAAAGACAGGGAATCGACGTTCGAGGCCGCGTCCAGGTCGATGGACTGCGCGGGCTGCGTCGGGAAGAAGCTCCCGAGCTCCGGCCCCCAGTACGCGAGGCTCTGCCCGGGCTCGGGCCCCGGGATCAGGTAGAACACGTGCCCGTACCGCCTCGCCAGCAGGGTCACATAGGAGTAATCCGTCCCCTGGTGCTTCATGAACCGCTCGATGGGGTTCGAGACCAGGTCGATCACGTTGGGGATCACGGCCGGGATCACGCCGAGCACCGCGTACTTGGCCAGGATGAGGTTGACGACGGCGAACAGCGGCATGGCCGGGTACGGGATCCCGGTCAGATCGATGAAATCCATGAGCGCCGTCAGATCGAGGCCCGTGATGGTGAGGGTCGACTGGCCGGGGACGTTGCTGGGGGTCACGTCCTGCTTGGTGATGATCCCATCCATGAGGACCGAGGGCGTCCCCTGGACGACCACGGAGATGATCACCCGGCGCCGCGGATCGAAATAGCCGGACGGCAGCAGGGTCGTGGTGATGAGCGATCTCCTCCCCAGCGTGAACTTCAACTGAAAGCCGCTTTGCGCCCCCACCGAGGACGAGACCTGGACCTCCGTGAGCGCTTCGATCACCTCTTGCGGCGCTGGGTCGGCGGCGAACGAGCCGACGCGGAGGGACAGGTAGAACCCTCGGTTCATAACGCCGGTCCGACCATCCCTCGAGGCATGGTGATGCGCAGCTTGCTGCCGACCGCCTCCAGGAGCGCGTCGGGGCGCGTCGCCCTGTTCGCGTCGCAGATCCGCCAGAACTGCTCCGGGTCCCCGAGGTACCTGGCGGTGACGTTGTCGAGGCGCTCGCCCTGCTTGACCACGTGCTCCTGCAGGAGGCCGAAGCCTTCGGGCGGCGGCACGAAGCGCCGCCGGAGGTGGACGATGACCCTGCCGTCCGGCGCCGTGTACGTGCTCGTCCCGACGGAGGCGTAGCGGCTCTGGGGCGGGAAGATCGCGGTGGGCGGCAGGCCGGCGCTCAGGAAGTCCTGAATGGAATTCATCACGTGATCCCTCCGATCCCGAGCGCCCGGAACGTGCCGCTCGGCACGAGGCTCGCGAGCCTTTCCTTGGTTTGCAGGTACGTCATGAACAGGCTGCCCCCCTTGTGCTGGAACCCGAGGTCGTGGACGTTGAGGACGCGCATCCCGAGGCTCACCTTGGCGCGAATCGGGTTCAGCTCCGGATCGAAGGCCTCCTCGGTGATCGAGAAATCGGTGAACCGCACCGGGACCACGCGGTGTTTGCTCCACACGAACACCGGGAGCGGCGCCTCCATCGGCATGATCTCGAGCGTGCCTGCCTGCGCGAGCGCGTTGTTCGCGCTCAGCTGCGCGCTGGTCGGATACACCATGGTCTCCAGGGCCGCGAGCTGCGCGTGCAGGCCGTTCTGGCCTGCCCCGGCCTCGAGCTGGTCGGTGAGGTCGAGCTCCGCGTCCAGCTTGATCGTCTCCACCGGCGGTCCCTTCAGCCGCAGGGCCTCCGAGTGGTCGGCTTGCTCCGACGCCCCCTGGACCTGCAGCGTGCGGGTCACCGTGTCAGGGTTGTACTGGAGCACGATCAGGCGCACCACCGCCGCCGTGATCGGATCGAGCAAGACGATGCCACCCTTGGTCAGACGAGGAGAACCGGGGAAAGTGCTCATGGTAGAGGCTCAGGGGCTGGGCGAGTTCGCCTGAAGTGGGCTCGTGCGCTGCGCGCTCGTGGCGTCTCGCGCTTCTGGCGACGGGTCGTGGACCACATCGCTCCTCCCCGGCGGCGCGCCTTCCGGCGCAGGAGATCCCAGGGAGGCGTAGACCGCCGCGGCGATCTGTCGACCCCACCGCCGCGCGCCGTCGTCGCGCCCGAGGCGGAGCTCCGGCCCCGTGACCGAGGACAGGCTGCGTGCTTCCGGGATCCCGGCCTCCAGGCCGCCGCTGGCCAGCAAGCGCGCCAGCTCTTGCTGCAAGGCAGCTCTCAGGCGGTGGGGCTCCTGGCCCTCCATGTCGAGCCCCTCCACCACCAGCTGCTCGATATGAACGTTGAGCCTCATACCCCGCTCCCGGCGGCCTCGACGTATCGAAAGTCGGCCTCGTTGATCGGCTTGTCCAGCTTGCGCAGCTCGATGCGCGCGGCCTCGAGCACGAGCGGCATCGACACCGGGGTGCCCGCCTGGGCCGCCAGGAACGCCGCGTTGACCGCGATGTTGTGGATGCTGCCGCCCGCGAGGTTGAAGCGCGCGAGGCGCTGGAAATCGAGCCCGCTGACGGGCGTCTCGGCCGGGAACGCCCTGCGCCAGATCGCCGTGCGCTCGACCTGGGTCGGAAACGGGAAGTTGACGATGAAACGCAGCCTCCGCACGAAGGCGCCGTCGAGCGCCGACCTCATGTTGGTGGCGAGGATCGCGAGGCCGCGGTACGCCTCCATGCGCTGCAGCAGGTAATTGATCTCGATGTTCGCGTAGCGGTCGTGGCTGTCCTTGATCTCGCTCCTCTTGCCGAAGAGCGCGTCCGCCTCGTCGAAGAAGAGGATGGATCCGCCGTCCTCCGCGGCGTCGAACAGGCGGCGCAGGTTCTTCTCGGTCTCGCCGATGTACTTGCTCACGACGGCCGACAGGTCGATGCGATGGAGCCATAGGCCGAGGTCGTTGGCGATGACCTCGGCCGCCATCGTCTTGCCGGTGCCGCTCTCGCCCGCGAAGAGGACGCTGATCCCGAACCCTCGGTTCATCCGCTGTCGGAAGCCCCAGCCGTCGTAGACGACCCGGCGCGCCTTCACCTGACCGGCGATCTGGCGGAGCAACGACTGCTCCGCCGCCGGCAGCGCGAGATCGTCCCACGTGGCCTTGGGCTCGAGCGGCTGGGCGAGCTGGTCGAGCGCAGGGCGCGCGCGGCGCAGGCTCTCCGCCCAGAGCCTCTCAGGGAGCCCCTCGCGACCGTCGCGCAGGCGCGCGCCCGTCGCTGCGGCGATGCTCTCGATCGTCTGCAGATCGAAGCTGAACTGCCCTGCGAGCTGGGCGGCGCTCGCGCTGCCCTCGCCGCCCAGCGCGGCCGCCCAGGCGACCTCCTGCTCGAGCGGCGTGGGTTTGACCACGTCCACCTGGACGCCCTCGCGGCCGACGTCGTGCCAGGCGTCGCGGACGTCGAGGAAGACCACGCCTTCTTGACGCATCAAGAACCGCCGGACGATCGCGGCCTGCGGGCTGCCGGCGCGATCCAGGTCGCGGGCATCGACGTAGAGCGCGAGCGGCAAGATCATGCACTCCCGCTGCCAGATACGGACGAACGTCTCGTGGTCGCCGGTCGGCGCGGGGATCGCGTCGGCCGAGATCCTGTAGAGGGTCAGCCCGAGGCGGGCGGCAGCCTGGTTCGCGATGAGGAGCTTGCTCGGGCCGTCGGCGCCGAGGAGCTGGACCACGGGCGCCGGCGCGCCGTCGCCCAAGCGCTGGAGGTGGTTGGCGATGCCCTCGACGACGACCAGCTGCGATGGCGGCGACAGCGTCGTCCCGGTCCGCACCGGCATGAGGAGCGGCGCCAGCCGATCGTCCAGGTAGTTGAGCCCCTTCAGGTAGTTGACGATCCGCTCGTCGGCCTTGATTGCGCTCGTCAGCAGCGGCTGCGCGCCCGGCTGGTTGATCTCGATGAGGCGAAAGTGGCGGAGCGGCCGCTCGGGCGAGACGATCTCCCAGGCCGGGTCGTCGAAGAGCGCGAGCGCCAGCGCGAACGTCGGGAACGGCTTGGTCGCGTCTTGCTGGGCCCGGGCGCAGAGCGGACCGATCCGCGTGTCGAGCTCCATCGCGGCGCAGAGCAGGAGGGTGAAGCGCTCGAAATCGGTCAGCCCCAGGCGGCGCGCCAGCACGACCAGCGCGGGCGGCGCTTCCGCCCGCTCGGCGTCGGCCATCGAGGCCGGCATCGGGATGTGCCGATCGGGAGCCCGCGCGCCCTCGGTCCGTCCCTCGGCCGCGGTCTCCGCCGGCAGCGCGTCGCGGACGCTGTCGATCGCGTCCAGCAGGCGCCCGCGCAGCGAGCGGGGACGAGCCGGGGGCACCGGCCGAGGCACGAGGTTCGGCGGCGCTTCAGGCGGAGCTTCCGGCGGCTTCCCTTGCGGCTCGAGGTGCTCCAGGCGCGCTCGGAGCCAGGCCAGCGCGTCCGACAAGTACACGTCGTTGAACGAGTGCCAGCGCTCGAGGTCGTTCATGCCACGGTCACCCTTTGCGCTGGATCAAACGAGGGCAGAGGCGGGGTGCCCGCGTGGATCACGGGGATGCTGTCCACCCCATCGACCCTGAGGCGCACGACGTAGGCGCCAGCCGCGACGCCCGGCAGGCTGAACGCGAGCGTGGAGGGCTGCGCCGTGTCGGCGGGCGTGCTGATCGACGTGGGCTCCACTTGCCGGTCGCCGAACAGGAGGAGCACGCGCTGGCCGGGGACGACGCGCGGCCGGCACGTGATCGTGAGGTTGACCGTCCCTGGGGCCGCGGTCGCCGGGGCGACGGTGATCCGCGGCGCGAGCGCGAAGGCCAGCTCGTTGCTGCTCACGGTCGGCGCGCCCGGCGCCCTCAGCACGAGCGCCGCGGTGTACCCTCCCGGAGCCCAGCGAGAGAGCGCGGCGGCGTCCTCGGCCTCGTCGGGGAGGTGCACGCTCAGCTCGCCGCCGGCGCTCGCGGCGGGGGCGAGCTCGATCGGCGCCTCGAGCCGCGAGCTGGTGAAGCGAACCACGGCGTCGCCGGTCGCGAGCCGCTCGCCGAGCAGGACGACCTCCTCGCCGAGCCGCGCCGCCGGCTGCGATCGCGGCAGGCGCAGCCCGGTGAGCGCAGGCGCGGCTGTGGCCGACGCGACCGGACCTTGATCCGCAGGTCCGCGCTTGAGCACCGGGAGCGGGGCCCTCACCGGCGAGCGGCTGTCGATCAAGAGCACCGTGACCTCGTACGCGACCGAGACGCGGTACTGGCTCTGGAACATCGTCCAGAGCTTGGACATGTCCTCGAGGGTCAGCGGGAGCGGCGTGATCTTCAGCCGCTCGAACTGCTCGCCGAGATCGTTGCCCGCGAGCGCACCGCCGATCTCGCCCGGCATGAGCACGGGACGGTCATGGAGCGCGCTCATCGCGCTGCCCAGGACGCGATGGCTGACGGAATCGTTATCGGATTCGCCCCTGCCGTAGGCCGTGATCAGGTAATGGAGGTCCAGGGCGAGCGGCGGAGCCCCCATCTCACCCGGGCGAACCTGCCGCGGCAGGTCGAGGTTGCGCCAGGCCGCGTTCCGCGTAGTCAGGTACAGGAACAGGTTCAGCTGCGCCTTGGTGACCCCTTTGCGGGCCAGATCGGGCGGGCTGGTCGTGACCTCGAGGTCGGAGAGATCGGCGTCGAGCAGCGGGACCTGCGTGAGCAGGAGGTTGCGCAGGGTCGCCGTCGTGGCCGCGATGGCGAGGGAGTTGCTCATCGCGCACCTGCTCGTCCCTTCAGATAGTCCTCGAGACTCATCGGCTGAGGTCCTCGCTGCTCCGTACGGGGCGCCTTGCGCGGCTCCTGGACGGCGCGCACCTCGAGGCGTCCGATCGTGACATTCACCACGGGCTCCCGGTCGATCGGCGCGCTCTCCGGGAGCGCAGCGGACCGGGGCTGGCGGTCCGGGGGGAGCGCGTGCGCGACGGCGCGGCGCAGGGAGGGCGTCGCGTGGGGCACGAGCGCCCCGCCCGCGTCGATGACCGGGCTCGCCGCGCGCGAGGCCCGCTGGCGCGGCGCGCCCTGCGACGGCTGCCCCGGTGTCCGCGGCTCACCGCCCCGCGCGCCTCGATCCGCGCCCGGCGCCGCCATCCTCTGCGCCAGGAGGGCCGACGGGCCGGCGCGTCGAGGGTCTGGGAGTAAACCGAGCCGATCCGGCGTCGAGGCGCTCGGCGCGGCGGGCGCGGGCGCGCCGAGCTCGGGGATCTCTCGAGTCTCTCCACCCAGGCCCGGGTCGGACGCAAGGTGAAGCGGCGGCCCGGGCCGAGCGCGCGACGAGCCGCGCTGGAGGTCGTCTCCGGCGCGGGCGTCCAGCACACCTCCTCCGGCGTACGCGCCCGGGGCCGACCGTGTTCTCTCGACGCCCTCGCGCGGCTCGGGCCGCGGCGCGAGGGCCTCCGCCCAGGGGACGGGGCGAGGCTCGCTCGCGCGCGGTGCGCCGGCCGCCTGAGGCGGGCCGAAGGCCTCACTCGCTCCGTGCGGCTCTTCGCCGTGGCGCAGCGCGGAGCCGCTCGAGAACCCCTGCGCCGGCTCGAACAAGGAGGGCACACGCGGCTCGACGACCGTCGCTGTGCCCGCCGCGCTGTCGAGCAGACGATCGAGGAAATCACCCTCGGCGGGCGCGGAAGGCGGGTTCATGCCTGGCAGAGCTCCATGTAGATCTGTCGGCGGGTGGGGCTGAGCGAGAGCACGTCGGCCTCGCGCCAGCCGAAGGCGCGGGCGAGGCAGGTCACGTCGCGCAGCAGCCGCTGCGCCCAGGCGTCGAGCTCCTGCCAGAGGAACATGGCGACGTCGAAGCGCGCGCCCCAGCCGTGCTGGCACCCCGAGCACGTGAACCGAAGCTGCACGTCCGCCTGGGGGTCCGCGGCGGCCATGCGGGCGCTCAGCGCCTGCCTCACCGGCGCGGGCAGCGCGTCGACGCGCAGGGCCTCCCCGCCCGCGCCGCGGATCTCGATCAAGCAGCGCTGGAGCAGCCTCGCGTGGCGCTCGGATCGGGACGCACCGACGACGGCCAGGAGGTCGCCGCTCGTCGGCACGCGGAACACGATCCGGTGTCCGTCGACCTCGAGGTCGTTCGCGAGCGACGCCGCGTCGTCGGGCCGGAGCCGGATGTCTGCGACGGTGAGCCCCGCCTCCAGCCGCTCGCCGCACGCTGGGCACGTCACCGTCGCGGTGAGCTGCGGGCCGAAGAGCCGCTCACGGAGGTCCAGGAGCCGCCGGTCGCGCTCTCCGAGGGGGAGCTCGGAGAGCTCGTCGAAGGTCTCGTCAGGGCACGCGCCGGCGAGGAGCAAGAGCGCGCGGACGACCGGCGGCTGGTTCAGGCCGCGCTCCCACGCGTCGAGTAGCTCGTGAGCGTCGGGCACTCGCATCACACGTCATCCGGCGGGTACGGTGAACGTGGGCTCGCTCGGCTCCGGGACCTCGACGTCGCGCTCCCACCCCTCGTTCTCGAGCTTGAGGGTCTGGATGGCGACCGCGTTGGCGTTGGCGTCCAGATCGGGCAGCGCCTGGTACTCCGACGCCCAGCACCGGTAGAGCTTGTAGGCGAGCGCGAGCTGCCCCGCCTCGTTGTAGACCTCGAGGATGATGTCCTTGCGGAAGTCTTTCAGCGAGACCTCGGAGCCGAGCCCTGCCCTGAAGTTCCAGACCTTGTTCGCCCACCGCTCGAACTCGGTGTCATGGGTGACGCCGCGCTCCAGCGTGATCGCCTCGTACTCGGTGCGCCCGGGCGACTTGCGGCTGCTGGAAGGATCGCCGCCTTCGCGGTGCTTGACGACCTCCGTCGTGCGCTTGAGCCCGGAGACCTTGGACACGCCCGCCACGTACCGGCCGTCCCATTTGATCCGGAATTTGAAGTTCTTGTACGGGTCGAAGCGCAACGCGTTGACGCTGAACTGAGCCATGACATGCCTCCGTCAAGTCTGGATCTGTCCAGCCATCTGCTGGAGCTTGAGGACGACGAACTCCGCCGGCTTCAGGGGCGCGAACCCGACGACGATGTTGACGATGCCGAGGTTGATGTCGTTCTGGGTCGTCGTCTCCTTGTCGCATTTCACGAAATAGGCCTCCTGCGGCGTCTTGCCCTGGAAGGCGCCCTGCCGGAACAGGTTCTGCATGAACGCCCCCACGTTCAGCCGGATCTGCGCCCAGAGCGGGTCGTCGTTCGGCTCGAAGACGACCCACTGGAGCGCCCGGTACAGGCTCTCCTCGATGAAGAGCGCCGTGCGGCGCACCGGGATGTATTTCCACTCCGAGCCCCGCTCGTCGTTGCCCTGCAGGGTGCGCGCTCCCCAGACGATCGTGCCGTATACCGGGAAGTTGCGGATGCAGTTGATCGCCTTCGGGTTCAGCACGCCGTTCTCGGCGTTCGTGAGCGGCGTGTGGACGCCGAGCACTCCGGTGAGGCTCGCCTCGGTGCCGGCCGGCGCCTTCCAGACCCCCCGGGCGGCGTCGGTGCGGGCGTAGAGCCCGGCGACGTAGCCCGAGGGAGGGAATTTGGACGGGCGGTTCTCCTGGAGCGGATCGGGCGCGACGAGCCACGGGAAATAGAGGGCGGCGTTGATCGCGTTGTCCCCCGTCAGGCTGGCGTCGGGCCCGTTCTCCAGCGAGGTGACGGAGGCGTCGGCGGCGGCGTCTGCGATCAGGAAGGCGCGCCGATCACGGCAGAACTTCTCCAGCGTCGAGAGCGCCGCCGCGTTGGTCTCTCCGGGCACACACAGCAGGTTGAAGAGATCCACGCGGTCCAGGAGGAAGACGCCGCCGGTGCCGCTCACCGGTTGGAGGGCGGTCTCGAAGGCCGCGTCGTTCGGCTCGAGCACCTTGCCGTCCTTGCCGTCGATGAGCTTGGCAGCCGCCGGGATCTCGCCCGACGCGGGGATGACCGTATCCGCCGGCGGGTCGGTCGCGGCGCCGACCACGGCGGCTCCGACGAGGCTCGACTCGTTCTTCAGGACATTGGTGACGAACCGCTTGTCGGTCGGTTTCATCGAGAGGTTCTCGAAGACCTCGACCGTGACGCCCTTCTTGTCCTCCTTGAGGCTCACCACCTTCAGCTGGAAGCGCGCCTGATCGTTGGCTTGCTTCTTGGTGACGATGGCGTAGTCGTTCGCCCACGCGCCAGGGTTCTTGGCCGTGACGGTCAGCTTCCCGTCCAGGGTGACGGCCCCCGCCTGCGCGTTGTCCGCCGCGGCCAGGCCGGACGCCGCCAGGCGAACGATGTAAGCTCGTTGTCCGCCGTTCGCGAAGAAGTGGTAAACGGCGTAGCCCAGGTAGCTCTGCGGGTTCAGCCCGCCGAACTTTCGCTCGAAGTCGGGCCAGCTCAACACGAGCTCTGCCTTGTCGACCGGCCCCTTCGCCGCCCAGCCCACGAAGGCGGTGATCGACGTGGCGACGCCGGTGATCGTACGCACACCACTCGGGAGCTCCTCGATGTAGACCCCCGGATAACTGACAGCGGCTGGCATGATCCCTCCTCCTTGGCTTGCCGTCTTGATCGTTCGAAGCAGAGCTCCGCTCGGCGCCCTCGCTCGTCATCACCCCAGGACGAGGGGCGTCACGCGACCGTCACGACCACCCCAGCACGGCCGCTGGCGCAACGCACTACGTAGAGCTGTCAAGCGGAGAAGACGTTAACTCGCGACACCGGACCGAATCGGGGAGCAGAGGCTACCTCGCGAAGAGACCAGACTGACGCCGACTACCCGTGATGCGGAGGCACTACGCCGAGCTACTCCGATGTGGTATTCACGTCAGATACCTGACCGTTCTTCTTTCTGTCAAGAACAAAAAGGGAAGCGAAATGGCTCCAGCGCGCTCAAGTCATTGGATGCGCGCGACGAGCACGATCGCGTCGCCCCCGGTCCGGGGCCTGGGGAACCTCGCGTGAGCCCGCGCCATCGCTATGGTTTTTTCGAGGCAAATACTCGAATTTGTTGATCTTCGTGCGCGTCGCTCGCGTCCGCTGGGCGCGGCGCGATGAGGCCCCGCCCTCGCGGCGGCGTCACCTCGGCGGCGACCCCGCGAACCTGGACTCGCCCGCCGTCGAAGCGCTCTCTTTCTGCCCGATTTCATTACGATTTTGTCGAATCGATGGGCTCCGGGCGCGCCCAGGCGCCGTCGGAGAGCTCGACGACGGCGCGGTCCTCCGGTCGCCCCCTCGGGCGCGACGCCTCGCATGAGCTCTGGATTCCGGGTCGTACAGGAAGCACATCCATTCTGAATGGCGTGGGCGAGCTCGTGGCCCGAGAGCATGCTGCCGGACCTCGTCCCTGGCCCATCTTCCGCGGCTTCGGCTCGTAAACCAGCGGACTCATTGCGGCTTCGGCTTATGGACAGAGCCCTCTGACGTCCATCGACTCGCGTCCTATCGCTGCGGGTGGATCGGGCTCCGCACGCGGCATGTGGTTCAGGCTACCGTACGGACAGATCCATGCATCTTGAGGGGCACGGGGTGCGCGATCTATACTGAGGCATGAGGACTCGGAGCTCTCGAATGCTTGCGGTCGAGCCTTGCGCTCGGGTCGCCCTCGTGCTCGCCGCCGCGGCCGTGAGCGCCGGCTGCGGCCGACCGGACTCGGACCTCTTCGGAGATATCATCGGGGCAACCTCGACGAGCGCCGGCACACAAGGTGGCGGCGACGGCTCGGGAGCTGCCGGCGGCGGCGGCTCGGGGGCTGCCGGCGGCGGCGGCTCGGGGGCTGCCGGCGGCGGGGGCTCGGGAGCTGCCGGCGGCGGGGCTGGCGGGGACCCGGCGGGCAGCGGTGGAGCGGGGGGCAGCGGGTGCGACGAGATCGCCTGGTACTGCGACGCCGACTCCGACGCTCACGGCGACCGGAATGCCGTTGTCGAGGCGTGCAATGCGCCACCAGGGGGCGATGAGGCGTGCGCGGGTCCCTACGTCACCTCGAGCGACGACTGTGGTCCCAACGAAGCGACCGCTCACCCCGGCGCGGAGGCCTACCATGCCGAGCCGATGGCGCCTCCCGCCCATGGCGGCTCGACGTTCGACTATAACTGCGACGGTGCCGCGACGCCGGATCCCGAGCAGCTCTTCGATGGAACGGGCACCCTGGACTGTAACGCGCTCGATTGTCTGGGCTCCGATCCGCCGGAAGGCTACGGCGTCGACGCCGAGTGCGGCGCCACGAGCGAGTACTATCGGTGTGAGCAGTCGTTCGGGCAGCGGTGCGGCCCCATCGCGGCGGAGGCACCCGAACCGCTGCGCTGCAGGTGAGGCAGCGCCCGCGAGGTTCGGCCTGCGGGCTTCCGAGGCTCACGGCTTGGCCGCGCCGATGTCCGGGAAAGCTGCTCCCCTCTGCGCATCGAGCACCGCTCGACCGACGCCGTTCTGCGCATCGAGGGCGGCGGCGAGCGCGTCGATGACCGCCGCGGCGGTCTGACGATCGAGGAGCGCTTCGGCGGAGATCGAGCCGAGCCGCGAGTCGCGCAGCGCTGCCATGAGCGAGAGGGCCGCGGATGCGGCGTCGCTGCGGCCGAGGGCGTCCCCCATCGCCGAGAGGGCCGCGACGATGCCTTTCATCTCCCGCGGAGAAACGGTGAAGTTGAGCAGCGCCGTCGTGTCGTTCTCGTAGCGGAGCCCGTCGGTCTGCAGGTCGAGAAACCAGTCCAGCACGGCCAGGTGGTGCGTCGTCATGATGACGACGCTGGGCACGGGCTTCTTCTGCGAGCCGACATAGGTGAGCTTGATCTGCAGGCTCCGCAGATCGCGTTCGTCCCCGCTCGCCAGCGCGGCGAGCGCCTCGGACGGGGGGGCGCGGCCGGCTGCCTGCGGCTTCATGTGCGCTCCGTCGGCGCGGCCTGGTCGCCCTTGCGTCGGTTGCTGAAGGCGCCGGCCGCCGCGGCGATGCCGACGCCGATCCCGGCGGCGCCGGCGAGCGAGCCGAGCACGATGCCGAGGGTGGCGAGCGTGCCCAGCCCGCCCTTGCCCGGCATCGTGAAGCCATGATTGCTGTTGAACAGGCTGACCGCGGCGTCGAACTTCGCTCCGGGCGCCCCGGAGGCGGTGCCCGTCACGGCCGTCGCTTCCGGCTTGCCCTTCTCCTTGGTGTAGGTCCAGTCGGCGTAGCCGTAATACGTCCCGGCGTCCTCGCCGGCGGCGCTGAACGCCGCGGTCCGGAACTCGTAGAGGAGCGTCGAGCTGGTCCCCGGAAACCCTGCGTCGTCATAGTGCGGCGTATCGTTCGTCGAGGCGGCCGTGCCTGTGAGCGCGTTTCCTTGCGGGCCGAAGTCCGAGGTGTCATCGCCGTTGTAGTAAGGGTCCTTCTCCCCGGCGACGTAGTCGACATGGTAGAAGTCGCCGGTGGTGTCGGCGTCCTGGTAGGAGAAGTCCACGTCGCTCTCGGATGGCTTGGCAGGCTTGCCGTCGAGCAGCTCGCGCATGACCTGGATGAACACGATCTTCGTGCTCTTGTCCTTGCCTTCAGGCGTGTACGTCGTGGTCACCGTGCCGGCGCCCGACGCGGAGATCGCCTTCGTGTTGGCGGTGCGGGACGCGCCCCAGCCCGAGTGGGCCTGCATCTCGACCTTCTTCTGCGACGGCGTCTGGTCGAGAGCAGCCGCCCCGGAGCCGGCGCCTGTCTGGGCGCTCACCGCCGGTACGCGGCTGAAATCGCGACCGGGGAGCGGCTCGCCGGCGGGGCGCTTCGCGCTCTCCGCCAGTGTCGCCTGCGGCGGCGCGACGTCGGTCTCCACGATGGCGGGCCGGCGGAGCAGCGCGTTGTCACTCGATGCGCTGGACGCCCGGGTCTCGCTCTTCCTCTGAAGCGCGGCGTGCTGGCTCATGCATCCCTCTTTTCGGTGGAATGCTCGAGGCTCGCAAGAGCTATCGCGGATGTCAAGCCATCCGTGCGTTCTTCCGGCAATCTCAAATCGACGCGGTCGCCCTTTTTCGGAATCGTTGGCATTCCCTCACCCTCGCGGAGCTCGTAATTTTGCAGATTGCAGGTCCGACCCAAACCCTCGCGCACGAGCCGGGTCGCCGAAGGCTTCGTGGGCGGCCTATCCAGTCTATTCGCAGAGCGCAGGACGTCCTTGCTCCGGCGGCCGTGGCGTGGGATGGTCCTAAGTACCTGCCTCGACGCTCTCGATACGACGGATCATCATGGACGTTCGTCATGCACGGTTCGCAGTCGCCACAGGGGTCGCCAGCGCCGCCCTGGTCATGGGCTGCCCGCACGCGAAGCCCGGGACGGAATCGCGCGTCGCGGGCTCGATGTCCGCCGCGTCGGTGCAGGCTGCGTCCAGCGACGCGGCGCCCTCGGCCGTCACGGTGACGAACCTCGCACAGCCGGGCGCCTTCGAGGTGGCCAATGCCGGCAGCACGTCGGTCGAGCTCGCGTCGACCGTGACGATCGAATCGCAGGCGTCGGGCGCCTGGGGGCCGGGCCCGGCGTCGCGCGTCGCGCTGATCGAGGCCTGCGGGCGGCCGGCTCCGAAATGCGTGCGGCTCGAGCCGGGCGCGCGGCTGCGCCCGCCGGCGTGGAGCGGGTGGCTCTGCTCCGCGCAGTGTCCCGAGACGACGAACTGCAAGAAGAATCCTTATGCGTCCGGCACGCACCGCTTCGTCGTGACGACCTGTGACGGCACCCAGCGCTTCGCCGGGGCTGCGTTCACGAATCCGGACGAGCCCCCGCCGCTCAAGCCCTGAGCGGAGACATACTTCCCTGGACTCGGGATCGTCGAAATGGATCTGCTCGTGGAGCGCCACACACCGGCGCGCGGCCGGGAAGCGCCAATGCGCTTCAATCGGGACCTATCCCGCACCCCCCAGCCTGCGGTGCGAGGTCATTTGGAGGCGCGCCGGGTGTCGCCGGGCGATCTCGCGCGCGGGCGCAGGCCGCTCTTCGCCGCCCGCTTCGGCTTCGGCGCGCCCGCCGGCGGGAGGAGATCCCCCCCGCCCCACGCCATCACCGCGTCGATGAAGGCGCGGAGCTGCGGCGGCATGAACTCCCGCTCTACGTAGACCACCGCGATGTGCGAGTCCGCTTCGACCGCGCCTTTCAGCACGTGCACGAGGGCGCCGCTCTCGAGGTGCGGGCGCACGACCCGCTCCGGCAAGAGCGCAATGCCGAGCCCCTTCAGCGCGGCGTCGCAGAGCAGGTCCATATCGTTCGTGGAGAACACGCCCTCGACCTGGAACTTGCCGCCGGAGGACGGCCAGTGCGTCTGCGGCAGCTCCCCCCGGGCGAAGCCCATCATGCAGCGGTGGCTCCGCAGATCGCGGCGCGTGCGCGGCGTGCCGCGGGCCTCGAGGTACGCGGGCGAGGCGACCACGAGGAGCGGCATGTGCACCAGCGTCCGGGCGACGAGGCCGGGCTCGAGCGCGGTGCTCGCGCGGAGCGCGACGTCGTAGCCGCCGCGCTGGAGGTCGGCGTGCTGGGTCGTGCTGTGGACGTGGAGGCGGACCTCGGGGTACCGGCGCGCAAAATCGCAGATCATGGCGCTGAAGCTCGCGCCCATCGTCGGCGGCACCGAGACGCGCAGCTCGCCGCGCACGACGTTATCGGATTTGCGCACGCTCGCCTCGGCGTGGCGGACGGCGTCGAGCACGATGCGGGCGTGGCGGTAGAGCGCCTCGCCCGCGTCGGTGAGGGCGAGGCTGCGCGTCGTCCGGCGGAGCAAGCGCACCCCGAGCCGCTCCTCCAGCCGCGCGAGGCGGCGGCTGATGGTGGCGCGAGGGACGCCGAGCTCGGCGGCGGCGCGAGACAACGATCGGGCCTCCACGGTCTTCGAGAAGGCGAGGAGCTCGGAGGTCTCGAGGGGGTCGTCCATCTGGATCAAATCCTGGCAGGTGCTTCCAACTGTTGATGCATTGTTACAGGCGTGGCCACGCCTCAGAATGCTCGCTCATGAACGACAAGGCACGCACCATCGGTTACTGGATCGCGACGGGTCTCCTCGGCTTCGGCGTCGCCGCGGGCGGGCTCGCCGATCTCACTCGCTCTCCCCAGGTCGTCGAGGTCATGACGCGCCTCGGCTATCCGGCCTACCTCGCCACCCTCCTCGGCGTATGGAAGGTGCTCGGCGCCGTCGCCCTCTTCGCCCCGCGCTTCCCGCGCCTCAAGGAGTGGGCGTACGCCGGCATCTTCTTCGATCTCACCGGCGCCGCCGCCTCCCACGCCGCCGTGGGCGACCCCGCCGGCCAGGTGATGACGCCCCTCGTCCTCGTCGCCGTCGCCGCCGCCTCCTGGGCGCTGCGCCCCGAGAGCCGCAGGCTCGCGAGCGCCCCGAAGCCCGAGGCCGAGGCCCGCGCCGGCGAGCCCGCGCTCGCGGCCTGACGCCGGATGTCACGAAGCGACTCGCCCCACCTCGACCACGCACCACGGAGCAAACCTCATGAGCGACCAACTCCTCCAGCAGATCCTCCTCGAAGCGCGCACCCACAACGGCTGGCTCGCCGAGCCCATCGACGACGCGACCCTGCACCGCCTCTATGAGGCCCTGCGCCTCGGGCCGACCGCGGCCAACAGCGTTCCGGCGCGGGTCGTCTTCGTGAAGAGCCCCGAGGCCAAGGAGCGCCTGCGCCCCTGCCTCGCGCCGGGCAACGTCGAGAAGACCATGAGCGCGCCCGTCACCGCGATCATCGCCTACGACGCGCGCTTTCACGAGAAGATGCCGAAGCTCTTCCCGGCGCGCCCGACGATGGGCGAGGCCCTCGCCGGCATGCCGCCGGAGCAGCGCGAGTTCTTCCTCCTGCAGAACGCCTCGCTCCAGGCCGGCTACCTGATCCTCGCGGCCCGCGCGCTCGGGCTCGACTGCGGGCCCATGGGCGGCTTCGACCGGGAGAAGGTCGACGCCGCGTTCCTCGCCGACGTGCCGTGGCGCTCGATCCTCCTCATCAACCTGGGCCACGGCGATCCGGCGAAGCTCTACCCGCGCAACCCCCGCCTCGATTTCGAAGAGGCCTGCCGTATCGCGTAGCCCACCGCGCTCACGCGCTCGCCAGCCACTCCTCGAGCCGCGTCGCGCCGAGGTGCGGATTGGCGCCCGGCGTGAGCGAGGCGTCGTCGAGCAACGCGCCGAAATATGGCGCTTGCCGGTCGGAGACGACGCGGCGGGGATCCTTCTTCGCGCCGAGGTAGCGGCGGACGAAATCGTCGAGGCCCGAGGCTTCGGGGCCGGCGAGCTCGACGATGCCGTTCGCGGGCGGGGCGGCGGCGAGCGTGGCGAGCGTGGCGGCGACGTCGGCGGCGGCGACGGGCTGGAAACGCGCGCTGGTGACGCGGATGGTGTCGCCTTCGGCGCCGCTGTTCGCGATGGCGCCGATGAACTCGAAGAACTGCGTCGCGCGGAGGATGGTGTGGGGGACGGAGCTGGACTGGATGGCCCGCTCCTGGGCGACCTTCGCGCGCATGTAGCCGCTCTCGGGCAGGCGATCGGCGCCGACGACGGAGAGGGCGAGGTGATGGCGGACGCCGGCGGCCGCCTCGGCGGGGAGGATGTGCCGGGCGGCCGTCTCGAAGAAGCGGAGGACGGCGGCGTCCTCGAAGGAGGGCGAGTTGACGACGTCGACGACGACGTCGGCGCTGCGCAGCACCTCGGGGAGCCCGGCGCCGGTGAGGATGTCCACCCCCGTCGACGGCGACGCCGGTATAACGTGGTGGCCCTGCGCGGCGAGCCGCGCGTGGAGCTTCTTTCCGATGAGACCTGTGCCGCCGAGGATGACGATGTTCATGGGCAACCTGCCTTTCGCACCCCAGGACCGGGCACCCGATCACCCTGTGACAGGGGTCGCGAAGAAATGATCGCGCCGCCGACAGCGGCCGGGGGAAACGAGCTCGCGGGCGCGGCGGCGGCCTTCACGGGGGTGCGGGGCAAGCTCTTCGGCATCGCGTATCGGATGCTCGGCACGGTGGCCGAGGCCGAGGACGTGCTGCAGGAGGCGTGGATCCGGTGGCAGGCGGCCGATCGGAGCGCTGTGCTCGATCACGAGGCGTTCCTGGTGACGACCACGACGCGCCTGGCGATCAACGTGGTGCAGTCGGCGCGCGTGCGGCGGGAGACGTACGTGGGGCCGTGGCTGCCGGAGCCGGTGGACACGCGCGTCGATCCGGCGCTCGGGGCGGAGCGGCGCGAGGCGCTCGCGCTCGCGGTGCTCGTCTTGCTCGAGAAGCTCACCCCGGCCGAGCGCGCGGCGTACGTCCTGCGCGAGGCGTTCGACTACCCCTACGAGCGCATCGGCGAGATCCTGGACCTGACGGAGGTGAACGTCCGCCAGCACGTCTCGCGCGCGCGGAAGCACCTCGCCGAAGAGCGGCGGGCGCCCGTGAAGGAGGCGGATCAGCGGAGGCTGCTCGAGGCGCTCGTGGCGGCTGCGCAGCGCGGGGATCACGCGGCGCTCGAGGCGCTGTTCGCGGCGGACGTCGCCTCGGTGAGCGACGGCGGCGGCGCGGCGCGGTTGGCGGCGCGCGCGCCGGTGGTCGGGCGCGAGCGGGTCGCGCGGTTCCTCGCCGGATTCGCGGCGCGCTTCTGGGCCGACACGACGCTCACGTGGCTCGAGACGAACGGCCAGCCCTCGGTGCTCGTCTCGCGCGGCGACGAGCGGGTGGCCCTCGCCACGATCGACGCCTCGGCGGACGGGATCGAGCGCATTTTCTGGGTGATGAGCCCCGCGAAGCTCGCGGGCGTGCCGTGCGCCGTCTGACGCCTCGCCTCGAGGGCCGCGATCACAGGGCGCCCGCGAGCTTGCTCAACTCGACATTGGCCCCGCAAAGCAGCACGCCGACCCGCTCGCCGGACCGCGCCCGATAGGCCCCGCCGAGGAGCGCGCCCAGGGCCGCCGCGCCGCCGGGCTCGGCGGCGATCCGGTAGTCGCGCCACAACGTCCGCTGCGCGTCGCGGATGGCGGCGTCGGTCACCAGCGCCACGTGGTCCACGGCCTCGCGAGCAATGGCGTATACGAGGGGGCCCGTGTTGCGCGCGCCGAGCGAATCGGCCGCGATCGACTCCACGGTCACGTCCACGGCGCGCCCGGCCTCGAGCGAGGCGTGGAGCGCCCGCGATCCCTCCGGCTCGACGCCCACCACCTTGATGCCGCGCCCGGCCCAGTAGCTCGCGATGCCGGCGACGAGCCCGCCGCCCCCCACGGCCACGAGGACCGTATCGAGCCCGGGGCCGTCCTCTTCCCATTCGAGGGCGACCGTGCCCTGGCCCTGGATGGTGGGGAGGGCGTCGTAAGCGTGAATGGACAGGGCGCCGGTGGCGGCGACGTAAACGTCGCAGGCGACGAGCGCGTCGGCATAACGCTGGCCGCCGATGACCACCTCGGCGCCGAAGCGGCGGATGGCCTCGACCTTGGCGGGGCTCGAGATCTCGGGCACGAAGATGCGAGCAGGGACGCCGAGCTTGCGGGCCGCGTACGCGACGGCCACGCCGTGGTTGCCCCCCGACGCGGCGGCGACGCCCGCGGGCGGGATCTCGGCCGTGAGCAGGGCATTGAAGGCCCCGCGCGGCTTGAAGGTGCCCGCGTGCTGGAGAAACTCGAGCTTGAGGCTGACCGGGCCGTCGTGGCCGAAGGCGCCGTCCGGCACGGAAAGAACCGGGGTTCGGCGGATGTACGGGCGGATGCGCGCGTGGGCGGCACGGATGTCGTCGCGAGAGACGGGCAGGGGCATGGCGGGCGCGGTCTAGCGCTCGGGACGGGGCGGGGCAACGCGGCCAGACGCGGCCAAATCATGGAGACCGCCGCCCTCGACGACGCGGATCGTCGGCCGCCGTCACTCCTGGATGCCGTGCCGTCGCGCAGCGCAGCCGCGCAGCGCGGTGCGCTCTGTGTCGAGCGCGTGACGCCGGAGAATACACGCGCTCGCTCGGCGCTATGAAAATGGCGGATATCCATTTATCATGCGAATTCTGCCCGCGCCTGCTTACAACCCTGAAAAATTACAGGACGTGTATGTACGCAAGATCAATTCGATTCGTCTGCATCGGGGCGCTGCTCGCGACGACCGGGGTCGCCGCGTGTTTCGTCGAGGAGGCGCCGTCGGCGCCCGAGCCGCCTACGGGCGAGCTCGCGGAGGGTCTGACCTTGCCGATCGATCCCCTCCGGTCCCTGGCCGTCACCGAGGAGGAGATCGTCCGACACTTTCCGCTGGAGGAGGTGCTCGGACAGCTCATCGCGCAGTCCGGCGCGCCGACCACACCCACGGATCTGTTCAACCAGTGGTTCGATACCTTCAACGATCAGCCGAGCGGCGTCGTGCCGTGGTCGCCCCATTGCGACGACGAGCTCACGGGCGGGGTGGCCTCCTTCAACCAGTTCCCCTGGGATTGCCCGCGCGCCGAGGGGACCGAGGCGCTCACCGACCCGTTCAAGGACGCCGGGGAGCCCGAGGCGTACATCCCGATCGGGCTGTTCAACCGCTTCGACCTGGCGCCGAGGAGCGGCGAGACGTGCGGCGAGTACCGCATCGTGTATGCCCGTCAGTCCGGGGTGCCGAGGTTCGGCGGGGACCCGCGCAACCTGCTCATCTTCGAGGCGGTCCTGCCCAACCCGCACCCCGAGTGCGGGGTCGAGGCCTGCCGTCCCGTCGCCGAGTTCTGGTCGGACCTGACCGCGATCGACGACGTGGAGGCGCGCGCCAAGAGGCTGCGCGAGTTCTACTTCGACGGACTACCGGGGTTCGCGCCGGTGGTCCACATCGACCACTACGGCGCCAACCTGAGCTCCGGCGGGTACGGCAACTCGATGGGGCAGATCCGCACCAACTCGTTCATCGAGCGCAAGTGGATGCTCCGCGAGTTCAAGCTGGTGAACGACTGCCGGTGCGAGGACGCCGCGCGGGGAGCCTGCCGCCTCGCGATGCTCCCCATCACGACGAAGGCGAACCCCTATCCCGAGCTCTGGTCGTCGTCCTTCGGCGATCCGCGCCAGCCCGCGTTCCAGAGCAGCCTCACCGCGCAGGTGGCGTCGCTCGCGATCGCGGACATCAACGGGTTCACCTACGACGTCCCCGACGAGTTCAACTCGGGGCAGAGCGTCGCGCAAGGCGGTTTTCCCGACACGAACGATTACGCCGCGTTCATGGACCCTTCGTTCCGGAATGACGTCCAGACGGCGCTGACGGCGATCGGGAGCGCGCTGCTCCCCGAGCACATCGCCGACCGCGCGACGGCGCAGTCGTGCGGCGGGTGCCACGAGCTCTCGAACGGGGACGACCTCGGCGACGGGATCACCTGGCCGTTCTCGCGTCGGTTCGTTCACGTCGACGAATCGTCGGGCCTGGAGCCCGGCCCCGACGGGCCGCGCTGGCCGATCTCGCAGGCGCTCACCGATGTATTCCTGCCGTTCCGCCAGAAGATCCTGGAGGGCTTCCTCACGACCAGGCCGAGGAGGTGCGAGGAGGCGAAGGAGGTGGTGGATCCGCGCAGGCGCCTGCCGCTCGACTGCGGTGATCCTCGCGTCCAGCGGGCGGTGCGCGAGGGCGCCGTGCTCGTGACCGAGGAGGACCTCAGGAAGCTGGAGCTGAGGATCCGCGAGGCGCCGTTCAACCGGCACGCCGTCCACTGACGGTCGCGCCCGGCGCGCCGCGGAATGCATCCCTTGCGCCCGCGCGCGCAGCGGCCGCTCGCACGCGCAGCCGTGGCACGTACCGCGCACGCAGCGCGCAGCGCGGCGAGGCGGCACGGATGTCGCACGCCTCGCCGGGCCGGGCTCACGTTCGAGCTCGCGGGGGGGAAGACTCATGGCCCAGACCGTCGGCGAGTTCCTGCTGAGGCGCCTCGTCGCGTGGGGCGTCCGGCGCGTCTACGCCTATCCGGGCGACGGCATCAACGGCATCGTGGGCGCGTTTCACCGCGTTCCGGACCTCCGGTTCATCCAGGTGCGGCACGAGGAGATGGGCGCGTTCATGGCGTGCGCCCACGCGAAGTTCACCGGCGAGGTCGGCGTGTGCCTGGCGACCTCGGGGCCCGGCGCGATCCATCTCCTGAACGGGCTCTACGACGCGAAGCTGGACCACCAGCCGGTCGTGGCCATCGTCGGCCAGCAGGACCGCGCCGCGCTCGGGGGGCATTATCAGCAGGAGGTCGATCTCGTCACGCTCTTCAAGGACGTCGCGCACGAGTACGTGCAGATGGCGTCCTCTCCCGCGCAGATCCGGCACCTCATCGACCGCGCGATGCGCATCGCGCGGGCGGAGCGCACGGTCACGTGTGTCATCGTCCCGAAGGACGTCCAGGAGATGGACGCGGTCGAGGAGCCCCCGCACACGCACGGCACCGTGCACACCGGCCTCGGCTACTGCTCGCCGCGCGTGGTGCCGAAGGAGGAGGATCTGAGGCGCGCGGCCGACGTGCTCAACGCCGGCAAGCGGGTCGCCATGCTCATCGGACAGGGGGCCCTCGGCGCCGCGCCCGAGGTCGCGCGTGTCGCCGAGATCCTCGGGTGCGGCGTGGCCAAGGCGCTGCTCGGCAAGGCGGCGCTCCCCGACGACCTGCCCTGGGTCACCGGCGCGATCGGCCTGCTCGGCACCAAGCCGAGCTGGGACATGATGGCGAACTGCGACACGCTCTTCATGGTCGGCTCGAGCTTCCCCTATCCGGAGTTCCTGCCGCAGGAGGGCCAGGCGCGCGGCGTCCAGATCGACATCGACGGCCGCATGCTCGGCCTGCGCTACCCGATGGAGGTCAACCTGATCGGCGACAGCGCCGAGACGCTGCGGGCGCTCATCCCCTACCTCAAGCTCAAGACCGACCGCTCGTGGCGGCGCCGGCTCGAGGAGAGCGTCGCCGACTGGTGGAAGGTGCTCGAGGCGCGGGCGATGAACGACGCCAACCCGCTGAACCCGCAGCGGGTCTACTGGGAGCTGTCGCCGCGGCTGCCCGACCGGTGCATCCTGACCGCCGACTCCGGCTCGTCGGCGAACTGGTACGCGCGCGACATCAAGATCCGCGAGGGCATGATGGCGTCGCTCTCGGGGACGCTGGCGACGATGGGCCCCGGGATGCCGTACGCGGTCGCGGCCAAGTTCGCCTACCCCGACCGCCCGGTCGTCGCGATGGTCGGCGACGGCGCGATGCAGATGAACGGCATCAACGTGCTCGTCACCGTGGCGAAGTACTGGCGCGAGTGGAAGGACCCGCGCCTCGTCGTGCTGGTGCTCAACAACCGCGACCTCAACCAGGTCACCTGGGAGCTCCGCGTGATGAGCGGCGACCCGAAGCTCGAGGCGTCCCAGACGCTGCCGGACTTCCCGTACGCGGCCTACGCCGAGGCGCTCGGGCTCGCGGGCGTGCGGGTCGACCGCCCGGACCAGGTCGCGCGCACCTGGGACGAGGCCTTCCGGGTCGACCGGCCGGTGGTGGTCGAGGCGGTCACCGACCCGGAGGTCCCGCCGCTGCCGCCGCACATCACGGTGAAGCAGGCGAGGATGCTCACGACGGCGCTGCTGCGGGGCGACCCGGGCGCGCGCGGGATCATCCGCCAGGCGTACCGGGACATGATCGAGAGCTGGATCCCGCACCGGGGTTGACGATGGCCGACCCCAGGCAGCACGCGGCGGTCCCGGTCGAGCGGATCGAGGTGGCCGCGTACGTCGTCCCGACCGACCGGCCGGAGTCCGACGGCACGCTCGAGTGGCGCGAGACGACGCTGGTCGTCGTGCACGCGTCCGCCGGGAGCGAGCGCGGGCTCGGTTACACGTACGCCGACGTCGCGGCGGCGCGGCTCGTGGCCGACAAACTCGCGGGCGTCGTGCGCGGGCGCGACGCGATGGCGGTGCCGGGCGCGTGGGCCGCAATGGTGCGCAGCATCCGCAACCTCGGCCGGCCCGGGATCGCGCAGATGGCGATCGCGGCGGTCGACGCCGCGCTGTGGGACCTGAAGGCCCGCCTGCTCGGGGTGCCGCTCGTGGTGCTGCTCGGCACGGCGCGCGACCGGGTGCCCATCTACGGCAGCGGCGGGTTCACCTCGTACACGGAGGCCGAGCTCGCGGAGCAGCTCGTCGGCTGGGTCGCCGCGGGCATCCCGCGCGTGAAGATGAAGGTGGGGCGCGACCCCGCGATGGACCTCGCGCGCGTCCGCGCGGCGCGCCGCGCCATCGGCCCGGACGCCGAGCTGTTCGTCGACGCGAACGGCGCCTACGCGCGCAAGCAGGCGCTCGCCTTCGCCGAGCGGTTCGCCGGCGAGGGCGTCCGCTGGTTCGAGGAGCCCGTGACCTCGGACGACCTCGACGGGCTGCGCCTCCTGCGCGACCGGGCGCCCGCCGGCATGGACGTCGCGGCGGGCGAGTACGGCTACGATCTCGTCTACTTCCGCCGCATGCTCGACGCCGGCGCCGTCGACGTCCTGCAGGCGGACGCGAGCCGCTGCGGGATCACCGGCTTCCTCGCCGCCGCGGCGCTGTGCGAGGCGCGCTCGCTCGACCTGTCGGGCCACTGCGCGCCGTCGCTGCACCTGCACCCCGCGTGCGCGGTGCAGCGGCTCGCGCACCTCGAGTTCTTTCACGATCACGTCCGCATCGAGCGGATGCTCTTCGACGGCGCGGCGGCGCCCGCGGGCGGCGCGCTCGCCCCGGACCTGTCGCGCCCCGGGATGGGCCTCTCGCTCCGGCGCGCGGACGCCGAGCGCTTCGCGGTGTGAGCCCGCGGTGTGAGGGGGAAATCATGCAACACGTCGAGCAGGAGACAGGGAGATCCGCGGCGGAGGGCAGGCCCTCCGAGCCCGTGCAGCGCGAGATCGATCGCGGCGTCATCCGCTTGCCTGGCGAGCAGCGCGTGCGGCTCGCGCCCGCGGCCGGGCCCGAGGTGGAGGCGCTCGCCGCCGAGCTCTCGCGCTCCATCGAGGGGGAGGTCCGCTTCACCGCGGGCGACCGCGCGCTCTACGCGACCGACGGGTCGAACTACCGGCAGCTGCCCATCGGCGTCGTCGTGCCGCGCCACAAACACGACGTGATCGCCGCCGTGGCCGCGTGCCGCCGCCACGGCGCGCCCATCCTCGCGCGCGGGGGCGGCACGAGCCTCGCCGGGCAGACGTGCAACGTGGCGGTCGTGCTCGACTTCTCGAAGTACATGCGCGGCGTCCTCGCGCTCGACCGCGCGAGCAAGCGCGCCCGGGTCCTGCCGGGCACGGTGCTCGACGCGCTGCGCAAGGCCGCGAACGAGCTCGACCTGACGTTCGCGCCCGACCCCTCGACCCACGAGTACTGCACGCTCGGCGGGATGATCGGCAACAACTCCTGCGGCGTGCACTCGGTCCTCGGCGGGCGCACCGTCGACAACGTGCACGAGCTCGAGGTGCTGACCTACGACGGCCTGCGGCTGCGCGTGGGGCCGACCAGCGAGGAGGAGCTCGACGCCATCGTCCGCGAGGGCGGCCGGCGCGGGCGCATCTACGCCGCGCTGCGCGCCATCCGCGACCGGTACGCGGAGCTCATCCGCGCCCGCTACCCGCGCATCCCGCGCCGCGTATCGGGCTACAACCTGGACGAGCTGCTCCCGGAGAACGGCTTCCACGTGGCGCGCGCCCTGGTCGGCACCGAGGGCACGTGCGTCACGGTGCTCGAGGCCACGCTGCGCCTCGTCGACTGGCCCAGGTTCCGGTCGCTCGTCGTGCTCGGCTACCCGGACGTGTTCTCCGCGGGCGACCACGTGCCCGAGGTGCTGCGCTCGGGCCCGATCGCGCTCGAGGGGATCGACCACTGCCTCATCGCGGACATGCACAAGAAGGGGCTGAACGAGCGCTACCTGCGCTACCTGCCGGACGGCCGCGGCTTCCTCCTGGTCGAGTTCGGGGGCGACACGCGGGAGCAGGCCGACGCGCGGGCGCACGCTGCCATGGACGCCCTCGCGCGCGGGCCGAACCCGCCGTCGATGAAGCTGTACGACGACCCCGACCAGGAGCAGGCGCTCTGGGAGGTGCGCAGGGCAGGGCTCGGCGCGACCTCGCGCGTCCCGGGCGAGCCCGACACGTGGCCCGGCTGGGAGGACTCGGCCGTGCACCCGGACAACCTGGGCGGTTACCTCCGCGACCTGCGCGCGCTGTTCGATCGCCACGGCTACCACCCCGCGCTCTACGGCCACTTCGGGCAGGCGTGTGTGCACTGCCGCGTGGACTTCGACGTGGTGACGGCCGAGGGCATCCGCAACTGGAAGCGCTTCCTCGACGAGGCGACCGAGCTCGTGGTCCGCTACGGCGGCTCGTTCTCCGGGGAGCACGGTGACGGCCAGGCGCGCGCGCAGTACCTGCCGAAGATGTACGGCGAGGAGCTCATCGAGGCGTTCCGCCAGTTCAAGGCCGCCTGGGACCCCGACGGGCGCATGAACCCCGGCAAGGTCGTCGACCCGTACCGCGTCGACGAGAACCTGCGCCTCGGCGCCGGCTTCCGCTCCGCGGCCGTGGAGACGCACTTCCGCTTCCCGGACGACGACGGCGACTTCACGCGCGCGGCCCTGCGCTGCGTGGGCGTCGGCCAGTGCCGACGCCACGGCGGCGGCACGATGTGCCCGAGCTACATGGTGACGCACGAGGAGGAGCACGCGACGCGCGGCCGGGCGCGCCTGCTCTTCGAGATGCTGGAGGGGAGCGAGCTCCGGGGCTTCCGCGACGACGCGGTGAAGGAGTCGCTCGACCTGTGCCTGGCCTGCAAGGGGTGCAAGGGCGAGTGCCCGGTCCACGTCGACATGGCCACGTACAAGGCCGAGTTCCTGTCGCACTACTACGCGGGGCGGCTCAGGCCGCGCGCCGCGTACTCGATGGGGCTCATCCACTGGTGGGCGCGCCTCGGGCAGCGCGTGCCCGGGCTCGCCAACCTCGTCACGCAGACGCCGGCGCTCGCCGCGATCGCCAAGAAGCTCGCCGGCATCGCGCCCGAGCGGAGCATCCCGCCGTTCGCGCGGACGTCGTTCCGGCAGTGGTTCCACGGCCGGCCGCGCCGCAACGCCGGCGCCCCGCAGGTGCTGCTCTGGCCGGACACGTTCAACGATCACTTCTTCCCGGACACCGCGATCGCCGCGACCGAGGTGCTCGAGTGGGCGGGCTACGAGGTGATCGTCCCGGAGCAGAAGCTCTGCTGCGGCCGGCCGCTCTACGACTTCGGCTTCCTGAAGACGGCCCGGCGCATGCTGCGCGACGTGATGAGCGCGCTGCGCGATCCGATCGCGCGCGGCGTGCCGGTGGTCGGCCTGGAGCCGAGCTGCGTCTCGGTCTTCCGCGACGAGCTGCACGGGCTCTTCCCCGACGACCCGTTGGCGTCGAGGCTCCGGGAGCTGACGCACCTGTTCGGCGACTTCCTGAAGGGGGCGCCGGACGGCGATCCCGGCCGGCCTTTGCTCGGTCCGCGCGGGCGCGAGCTGCCGCGGCTCGACCGGCGCGCCGTGGTGCACGGCCACTGCCACCACAAGGCGATCCTGGGGATGGACGGCGAGCGCGACGTGCTCCGCGGCATGGGCCTCGACGCCGAGCTCCTCGACTCGGGCTGCTGCGGCATGGCAGGCGCCTTCGGCTTCGAGGAGGGCGACAAGTACGAGGTCTCGATCCAGTGCGGCGAGCGCGTGCTCCTGCCCGCAGTCCGCTCGGCGCCGAAGGACACGCTCGTCGTGGCCGACGGCTTCAGCTGCCGCGAGCAGATCCAGCAGACGACCGACCGGCGGGCGCTGCACCTGGCCGAGGTCGTGCGCATGGCGACGCTGCACGGCCCCGAGGGGCCGGCGGGCGACTACCCCGAGCGTGTGTACCTGCCGGCGCCCGAGGAGGTTTACGTGCTGCCGCCCGCGAAGGCGGCGGCGCTCGCCGCGGCGCCGGCCGGCGCGGCGCTCCTCTGGGCCGCCGGGCGGTGGCTCGCGGCCGAGCGGCGGCGCGCACGGCGCGGCCGGTGGCTCCCGGCGGCGGGCGTGGCCGCGGCGGCGCTCGCGGCGGCCGGCCTTCTCGGGCGTGCGCAGGCGGGGAATAGCCCTTGCAGCACGAGACCCATGGATCCATCCAGCGCAATCCGGTTCGATACGGAGAGGGTCGCCCGCCCCCTCAGCGAGCGAGGTCACGTCAGCGCCGACGCAGGTTCCGCGGCGCCCGCGGGGCCTGCCGAGCAGATCGAGCACAGCAAGGAGCGGCTCGCGCGCGACCTGGTCGCGGCCAAGGCGAGGTGGGGCGGCATCGAGGGCGAGGCAGAGCACACGGCCCGGCGCGTCGCCGTCGCGGCGGCCGCCGTGATCGCCGTGGGGGCCATGGCGGCCGTGGCGATACGCTCCCGCCGCAAACACCGGCGACTCTGGTGGTGACGCCGCGTCGCTCCCGAGGAGCTCGTCCTTCAGCGCCAGGAGCCGCGGGGTGGGCTCGATCCATGTACCGCGTGCCCACCGCGCTCGCGCAGTGAAGAGGGAGGTCATGGCGTCCAGGATGTCCTGGATCGACAGGGCAGGAGGCGGCTTGTCCGGGCTGTCGAGGGCTCGATCCACGTAGTGCCCGAGGCACTCGGTCGTGACGAACGCTGTAATCGCGTTGGTGGCCGCGCCGGCGAGCGGGATCAGCCCCAGGGTCAAGTCGAGCATAGCGGCCTCTCCGCAAACGCGTCACGTCCCCGCGCGCTGGTGGAGCGACCTGGCCTCGACGTAGATGTGCTTCACGTCGGGCCGCTCGCTCCGTATCCGCGTCTCGATGCGCTCGATCGCCTCCGCCACCCCGGAAGCCGTGAGCGCGGCGTCGAACTCGATGCGCAGCACGACGAGGACATCGTGCGGACCGAAGTGCATCGTCAGGGGCCGCCCCACCGCCGACACGCCAGGATCTGCCGTGGCGAGCGCGCGGATCGCGGCGAGGAGCTCCCTGTCCGCGCTCTCCCCTACGAGGAGTCCACGGCTCTGGCTGGCGAGGAAGACCGCGACCGCGGCGAGCACGAGGCCGATGCCGATCGACGCCGCGCCGTCGAGGTAGGGGTTTCCCAGGCGGTGTCCGAGCCAGACGCCGAGGAAGGCGATGGCGAGCCCGGCGAGCGCCGCGGAGTCCTCCAGGACGATCGTGAACGTCGTCGGGTCCTTGCTGGACCGCATCGCCGCGAGGTAGCCCTGTCCGTCTTTCTTCTTGAACTCGTGGATCGAGATGGCGAGCGACGTTCCCTCGAAGACGGCCGCTGCGCCGAGGACAACGAAGTTCCACGTCGGATCCTCGATCGGGCGCGGGTGCAAGAGGTGCAAGATCCCCTCGTAAATCGAGACGCCGCCGCCCGCGGCGAAGATCATGATGGCGACGATCAGCGTCCAGAAGTAGAGCTCCTTGCCGTGGCCGAACGGATGCTCGGCGTCGGGCGGGCGGGCGCTCCGGTGCTTGCCGAGCAGGAGGAGGAGCCCGTCTGCGGTATCGACGAGGGAGTGCACGCCCTCGGAGAGCATCGCCGAGCTGCCGGTCACGGCGGCGGCGATGAATTTTACCGCCGCGATCGCCACGTTGGCGCCGATGGCGCCGTAGATCGCGATCCTCGATTCTTTCTCCATGCTCCGCCGATCCTTCCAGCGATGCGCAGGCCGCGCCAGGACGCCCTCCCGTCGTGCGGGGAGAGCCGCGCCGGCGCGGCGGTTGCGTCGACGCGGCCATCGCTGGAGGAGTGCGCAGGGATGATGGGGAAGGCCATCGAGGCAGGGCTCTGGGGCCTGCTGGCGGGCTCAGCGCTGCTGATCGGCGCTGGGATCGGATACCCCGTGAAGCTCCCGAGGCGGCAGGTCGCGGCCGTCATGGCGTTCGGCGCCGGGGTGCTCATCTCGGCGCTGTCGCTCGATCTGATGAGCCAGGCCTACGAGCGCGGAGGCATGGACTCGATCTCGTGGCCCGGCGATCGAATAGCTCGACGTTGGCATGCGGCGCCGGAAGAGGAGCCAGGATGGAGGGCACATGAACAAGCCGATCGGGCGGACGCGCTGGGCAATCGCAGAGGGCTACATCCCAGGCCGGAGCAATGGGCCTGAGCCGCAGATGACGAGCCATGAGACGGCCTGCCTGTTGAATACATCGGACCGGGAGGCGCAGGTCGCCATCACCGTCTACTTCAGCGACCGCGACCCCGCCGGGCCATACCGGGTGACCGTTCCAGCGAGGCGCACCCGGCACGTCCGGTTCAACGATCTGACCGACCCCAAGCCGATCCCGCGCGATACGGACTATGCCAGCGTGATCGAATCGGACGTTCCCATCGTCGTGCAGCATACCCGGCTCGACTCGCGTCAGGCGGAGAACGCGCTGATCAGCACGATCGCCTACACGGACCGGGAGTGACGATCGCCGGCAGAGCCTTTAGGAAACGTCTGCCCTCGATCTCTTCTGTCCATGCACGAAGCGCAGGGCCTCACCTCGGTCAGCTCCGACCGCTCGCGCCTCAGGGCTTACGTGCTGCCAGCGCTCGGCGACCTCGAGAGGGCGAAGGTCACGCGTGAGCCCATTGAGGAGCTCGTCGAGCAGCGCGATCTCGGCGTGCCGGCGTCACGCAGCCCGACCTGTTCGCGAACGACAGAACGCGGAAGCAGATCACGTTCTACGACCTGCGCGCGACGGGCATCACCTGGATGGCCGTACGCGGGGACGACCCGCTCAAGCTCAGGAGCCGGGCCGGCCACACGTCGTGCACGACGACGGAGGGCTACATCCGCGAGGCCGAGCAGGTGTGCGACGGCTTCGGCGAAGTGTTCGCCTGGACTACCGACCAGGTTGATCGGTCCGCTCGACGAATCGTCCAGCGGAGCAACTCGGTCTTGATGAGGATCGCGAGATCCTCAGCGTATCCTTGGTGGGCCATGAAGGACTTGAACCTTCAGCCAATGGATTAAGAGTCCACTGCTCTACCAATTGAGCTAATGGCCCGAACAAATTGTCAACTTAACCGAACCCGTACCACATTCCCGGAATCTCGCCGGATCGTTCGCATCCGCCCGTTGAGCCCGGCACGCCCGGCCTGATTCGAACAGGCGACTTTCGGATTCGAAGTCCGACGCTCTATCCAGCTGAGCTACGGGCGCTCCTGCGTTCCCCGCGGGGCACGCGGCACGCTTTTAACCGCACCGGAGCGGTTGTGTCAAGGCGTCGTCGACATGCCGTGCTCGATTCCCGGGCCGCTCCCGTTGCCGCCATTTCGCTGAGCTCGTCCCGCCGTCGGCCGCCCGGAGGCGCTCGCGGCCCGCGGCCCGCGGCCCGCAGCGCGCTCGCGGCGCGGCGCGGCGCGGCGCGGCGGACGCGCCCTGGGCGGCCGAGCCCTGCCGGAGAAGCCAGGAAAAGAAGTTCTCAGCCCTCGACGCCGCGCGGTAGGGTCCGCCCCCGCATGCCGCTGCTCCGCGCTTTCCGCGATCGCCTCCTCGCCTCCCGCGCCCCGGTCGCCGCCGCCCTCCTGGTCGCGCTCTCGGCCGCAACGCCCGCCCAGGGCGCCTCGCCCGGCAAGGCGCCAGACCAGGCGGAGCAGCCGGGCAAGACCTCCCAGGGCAACCAGCGCGGCGCGCGACAGGGCTCGGCGTCCGCCGACGACGCAGCCCCGTCGGCCCGGAGCGCCGGCGCCAAGGTGAAGGCCGCGCAGGACCCGCGCCCGTCCAAGAGGCGCGCGGCGAAGCGGGTCGAGAGCACCCGCACAGCGCGCGGCGGCACCGCCGCCGAGACCGACGAGCGCAAGCCGCTGTCGAAGGGCGCCCCCAACCGGGGACGCCTGACCGGCGCCGTGCGGCTCCGGTCGTCGAGGCACCTCAAGACGCGCGACGGCGCCAGGACGTGGGGGCTGCCCGTGCTGGTCAAGGCCCTGCGGCGTGCCTCCTTCCAGGTCGCCAAGAAGCACGGCGACTCGGCGCTGCTCGTCGGAGACCTCTCCGCGAGGACGGGCGGCGCGCTCGACGGGCACAACTCCCACCAGACCGGGCGCGACGCCGACGTCGGCTTCTACGTCGTGAACTCGAAGGGCAAGACGCTGCGCACCGAGCGGTTCGTGGCGTTCGACGACAAGGGCAACGCCATCGGCCTCCCCGGGGCGCGGTTCGACGACATGCGCAACTGGGCGCTCGTCGAGGCGCTGCTCCAGGACAAGCAGGCGGGGGTCAAGTACCTGTTCGTCACCGACGCGCTGAAGGCGCGGCTGCTCGCCTACGCCGCGAAGAAGCGCGTGCCGGAGGAGCTCCGGCTCCGCGCCGCGGTCGCCATGATGAGCCCCAGGGACGCCGACCTGCACAACGATCACTTCCACATCCGCGTGATGTGCCCCCCGTCGATGCGCGGCGCGTGCGTCGAGGAGTCGGTCGCCCGACCTGCGTGCGCCGCCGGCGCGACCAGCGCGGCCGGCGCGGCCAGCCCGACGGCGGGGACGCCGGAGCCCGCCGCGCATGCGAGCACGGTGGACGACGGAGCCCTCGCGCCGGCCGCGCCCGCGACGCAGGCCGAAGACCCGCGCTGACGGCCGGGCGCGCCCACGACGCCGCCGGGGGCGTCGCGCTGCCGACCGCCCCGCGCCCGCCGCCCGGCGCCGCCGGCCGCCCCGCGCTGACCGCCGCCCGCGCTCAGACCGCCGACGCGGCTCCGGGCGGCGCCGCGCCGTCCGCGAGCTCGACCACGACGGGCGCGTGATCGGACGGGCGCTGGAGCTCCCGCGGGCGGGTGTCGATCGCCACGTCGGTGCAGCGCGCGGCGAGCGGGCGCGTCATCAGCGCGAGGTCGATGCGAAGCCCCTTGTTGCGCCGGAACGCGCCCATCCGGTAATCCCACCAGCTGTAGGCCGCCTTGGCCGGGTGAACCGCGCGGAAGGCGTCCACGAGCCCCCACTCCATCACCCGGCGCAGGGCGGCCCGCTCGTCCGGGTGGAAGAGCACCTGGCCCTCCCACCTCTTCGGCTCGGCGACGTCGATCGGCTCGGGCGCCACGTTGAAGTCGCCGCAGATGAAGAGCTCCTGATCCGGGCGGTACCGCGCGTCGAGCTCGCGCCGGAGCCGCTCCAGCCAGGCCAGCTTGTACACGAACGCCGGCGTGCCCACCGCCTGGCCGTTGGGCACGTAGACGTTGATGACCCGGACCCCCTCGACCGTGGCCGCGATCATCCGCCGGGCGACGTCCTCCTCGTCGCCGTCGAGGCCCTTCTTCACGTCGTCGATCGAGAGGCCGTGGCGCGCGGCGATCGCGACGCCGTTGTACGTCTTCTGGCCGAAGAAGACCGAGCGATACCCCACCTCCGCGAGCGCCGCCTCGGGGAAGCTGCCGTCCTCGACCTTCGTCTCCTGGAAGCAGACGACATCGGGCGCGGCGCGGACCAGCCAGCCCGTGAGCTGCTCGAGGCGGGTGCGGATGGAGTTCACGTTCCAAGTCGCGATGCGCATAGGTCGACCCAGCGGATAGCGGAGGGAGAGCAGGGCGGAAAGCCTGGATCGCGGCCGCGCGCGGCCGGTCTCCTAGAGCGCCGCCCGGAGCACCTCGAACAGGCCGTCCGGATCGTCGGCGTGCACCCAGTGGCCGGCGCCCGGGAGGACGTGCACCGAGAGCCACGGCGCCCGCGCCGCGAGCGCCTCGAAGCGGTCGCGCGACGCGGGCGGGATCGCCGTGGACCGGCCGCCGAGCACCACGTGGACGCGCCGCCCCTCGCGGCCCGCGCCGGGCGGCTTCGGCGGGGCCTCCAGGGCGCGCCACAGGTCGCGCGCGAAGTAGTCGGCGAGCAGATCGCTCATGACGTCGAGGTCGAGCCGGATGCGGAAGCCGTCGCCCTCGCGGCGGACGTTCATCGCCAGCCACTCCGCGATCCCGCGGCTGAACCCGGCCGATCGCACGGCCTCGAGGAACACCTCGCGCGACGGGATCGGCTGCGGGATCGAGCGGAGCAGATCGAGCACGCTCGCGCTCTCCGAGGCGCCGGCGCTCGCCTCCCGGGGGCTCGGATCGGAGTCGAGGAGGAACACGCGCTCGAGCTCGTCGAGCCGGCGCTCGAGGTAGGCGAGCGCCACCTTGCCCCCGAACGAGTGGCCCATCACGCCGCGCACGTCGACGCCGAGCCGGTCGCCCAGCCGGAGCAGATCCTCGGCGGCGGCCGCGACGGTGTGCGGCGCCGGCGGGCTCTGCGACATGCCGTGGGCCCGCAGGTCGACCAGGAGGAAGCCCCACGGCCGGGGGGCGCCTTCGGCCTGCGACTCGGCGAGGCGCCGGACGAAGGTGCGCCAGTTGGCGCCCGAGCCGAAGATGCCGTGCAGCACGAGCATCCAGCGGGCAGGCGCCGCGGACGGCGCGGTGACGAGGGCGTGGTGGGGGACGAAGCCTTCGTGTGCGTTCATGGCTCTCCGGGCCGCGCGAGCGCGCGGCCTGCGGCTAGCGCTAGCATGGCCCCATGGCCAGGAAGCCCCCGATCGCGCAGCCCGGCGCGGACGCCGCCGACGACCACGCCCGGAAGCCCGCGGAGCGCGCGCGCTTCCTCGGATCGGCGCTCGCCGGGGCCGAGCTCGACGACGTGGACCTACGCGGCGCCCGCTTCCACAACACCACCCTCGCCGGCGCCTCCCTCGACGACGTGGACCTGCGCGACGCGCGCCTCCACAACGCCACCCTCGCCGGCGCCACCCTCGACGACGTCTCGCTCGCCGGCGCCCGCCTCCACAACGCCGCGCTCACCGAGGCCGAGCTCGACGACGTGGACCTGCGCGGCGCGCGCCTCCACAACGCCACCCTCGCCGGCGCCTCCCTCGACGACGTCTCGCTCGCCGGCGCCCGCGTCCACGACGCCGACGCCGCGGACACCCGGTGGTCCGACGTGGACCTCCGCCGCGCCCGCTTCGAGGCGTCGGACCTCCGCGAGGTGGAGATCGTCGGCTGCACGATCGAGGGGCTCACCATCGACGGCGTGCGGATCGATCGGCTCCTCGAAAAAGCGAAGCGCCGCGCGAGCGCGAGCCCGGCGCCGGAGGCGCCCCCGAAGACCAAGCCGCAGAGGAAGTCGACGAAGAAGAAGCGCGCCGCCGCCGGGTGAGCGGCCGGCGCCACACCGCGCGCGGCGACCGCGTTACGCCTCGATCAGCCCGGTGCGGACCGCGATCCGGGTCAGCTCGACGGCGCTCTTGCAGCCGAGCTTCGCGTAGATGCGCACGCGGTGGGTCTCGACCGTCTTCGGGCTGATCGTGAGCCGCGCGGCCGTCTCCCGGGTCGACACGCCGGCCGCGAGCAGCCGCAGGACCTGGCGCTCGCGCGGGGTCAGCGCGTCGAGGCCGCCGGAGCCCTCGCTCGCCGGCTTGCGCATCGCGCGCACCACCGCGCCCGCGATGCTCGACGACAGCGGCGCGCCGCCCGTCGCGATCCGGCGGATCCCCTCGATGACCTCCTCGAGCTTCGAGGTCTTCACGAGGTACCCCTGCGCGCCGGCGCGCAGCGCCTCCGCGACGCGGAACTCGTCGTCGTACCCGCTGAGCACGAGGAGCTTCGCCTGCGGCAGCTGCGCTCTCAGCGCACCGAGCAGCTCGATGCCGTCCCGGTCGGGGATGTTGAGGTCGACGAGCACGACGTCTGGCTTGCAGCTCGCCGTCTCGCGCAGCGCATCGGCCGCTGTCCCAGCCTGGCCGACGACGACCATGTCCGGCTCGTCCGAGAGCGCTCGAGCGAAGCCTTCGCGAACGACGGGGTGATCGTCGATCAGATAAATGTGCAGCTTGCTAGCAGGGGTTTCCGCCATGATGACCACAGGGGGATTGGGATGTCCTTCGGACCACAATTCGATACCCGTGAGCGATCCAAGTCAAGCCGCTCGGGTCGTCCTGGGAGGAACCTTACAGGGGTATCAGGTGCTCGACGATCTGCAAGCAGCGGCGCGGCGGCAAGCCCATTTCCTCGGGAAAACTCCGTCCTGAGCGAGCTTCGGCCTTCTGCCGAGATGTGCGGTGCGCCAGGCTCTCTGCAGCGGTCAGCGCGGCCAGCGCGGCGCGGCGCATGCCGGCGCGGCGGCCGTCTGGTATGATTTGCGGGCCCCATGCGCGGAAAAGGCCAGCGATCAAGGGAAATGAGATGAGCTCGCCGAGCTCGACCTCCCTGGCCGGCGCCGCGTCGCTCTCGCGGGCCGAGATCTTCGTGGTCGACGACGACGCCGCGGTGGTCGACTCGCTGATGGACCTGCTCTCCGACGAGGGCTACCGCGTGCAGGGCTTCACGCGGCCGCTGGAGGCGCTCGATCGCCTGGCGTGCGGCGCGCGGCCTCGGGCGGTGCTGCTCGACTACGTGATGCCCGAGATGACGGGCGACGAGTTCCTCTCGGCGCTCGCCTCCGCGGGCGTCGACGTGCCCGTCCTCCTGCTCTCGGGCGTGAACGAGCCGAACATCCGCGGCGCCGTGGCCGGCGTGCTCGCGAAGCCGTTCGACGTCGACCGCCTCCTCGTCGTGCTCGATCGGCTGACCGGCGGAGCGAAGGCCTGACGCGCGGGCGCCGCGAGCCCCGCCCAGAGAGCCCAAGGGCGGCGCGGCGGCGCGCCCAAGGGCGGCGCGGCGGCGCGACGTGGACCGCGCCGAGCGCGCTCCGCGCCAGCGGGCGGCGAAAGGCGCTATGGTGCGCCGCCATGGTCGCCCGCAAGCTGTCCGCCAGCGAGTGCCGCAAGATCGTCGACCCCCAGAGCTTCCGCTTCTCCAGCACGGATGAGGTCGCGCCGCTGTCGGCCGGCATCGGCTCGCAGGAGCGCGCCCTCGCCGCCCTCGCCTTCGGGCTCGACATCCGCCAGCCCCGGTTCCACGTCGTCGTCGTCGGCGCGCCCGGCACCGGCCGCACGTTCTGCGCGCGCGCCGTCGCGAAGCGCATCGCGGCGAGCCGCCCCACGCCCGACGACATCCTCCTCCTGCCGAACCCCCACCGCCCGAGCGAGCCGACGGTGCTGTCGCTCCCCCCGGGCGAGGGGCGCCCCTTCGTCGAGGCGATGGAGGAGCTCCACGAGAAGCTCGTCGACGCCCTGCGCGGCGCCACCGAGGGCGAGCGCTTCAAGCAGGCGCGCGCCAAGATCCAGCGCCGCGTCAACGCCGAGGAGCGGCGGCTCGAGGAGCAGCTCAAGAGCGCCGCGCGCGAGCTCGGCCTCGACCTCGTGCGCGGCGACGACGAGGTGCAGATCACCTCGCTCGAGGACGCCTCGAGCGCGCCCGACAGCGAGGCCCTGCTGACCATCGCCGGCTCCGTCGAGGAGTTCGAGATCCGGCTCGCCACGGTGCAGGACGAGGCGGACGTCGAGCTGCGCGGCGTCGTCAAGCAGCTGCTCAGCGACGGCGTGAAGGGCTGCTTCCAGCCGGTGCGCGCGCGCTTCGAGGGGCGCGACGACATCAGCGCCTTCCTCGCGGACGTCGAGACCGTCGTCTCGAAGGAGTTCCGCCGGCTCGTCGACGAGGCCCGCGGCGAGGAGGGCGGCGCCACGCTCCCGCGCGGCGTCGTCGTCCCGACCCTGCTCACCGAGCACACCCCCGACTCCGGCGCCCCCGTCGTCGAGGTCCCCTACCCCACGCTGAGCGCCCTGTTCGGCCGCACCCACGCCCCGCCCGACTCGGGCTTCCCCCCGGAGCCCGGCTTCGCCGTCGCGGGCGCGCTCCACGAGGCGGCCGGCGGCTTCCTCATCCTGCCCGCCGGCGCGCTCCTCAAGAACGAGGCGCTCTACGAGCAGCTCAAGGCCTGCCTGCTCGCCGGCAAGTTCATCGTGCCCGAGCACAACCCGTCGTACTTCCGCGGCACCGCCGAGGAGCTGCTCTTCCCGCCGATCTCGATCGACGTGAAGGTCGTCCTCGTCACGAACCCGCAGCTCTACCAGGACCTGCACGAGGCCGACCCGGAGTTCTCGCAGCTCTTCAAGGTGCAGGCGCGCTTCGAGACCACGATCTCGCTCGACCAGGCGCTCGTCACGTACCCCTCGTTCCTGGCCGGCTTCACGCACGATCGCGGCCTGCCGCCGCTCACCGCCGACGGCGTGACCGCGCTCCTCTTCCACGGCGGCCGCCTCGCGGAGAGCCAGACCAAGGTGAGCGCCCAGCTCGGCCTCATCGCCGAGGTCGCGACCGAGGCCGGCTACCGGGCCCAGCGCCGGGGCCGCAAGGTCGTCGACGGCCCCGAGGTGAACGAGGCGCTCGAGTCGGCCCGCCGGCGCGGGAGCCACTTCCGCGACCACGTGCACGAGATGCTCTCCGACGGGACGATCCGCATCGACGTGACCGGCCGGCACGTCGGCCAGGTCAACGCGATCTCGGTGCTGTCCGACGGCCCGCAGACGTTCGGCCGCCCCTGCCGGGTCACGGCGGTCGTCTACCCCGGCCGCGAGGGGCCGGTGAACATCGCGCGCGAGGTCGAGATGTCCGGCCCGCTGCACAGCAAGGGCGTGCTCGTCCTGAACGGCTTCCTCGCGGCCCGGTTCGCCCAGCACCGCCCGCTGTCGTTCGGCGCCTCGCTCGTCTTCGAGCAGACCTACGAGCCCATCGAGGGCGACAGCGCCTCCTCGAGCGAGCTGTACGCGCTCCTCTCGGCGCTCTCCGGCGTCCCGATCCGGCAGGAGCTCGCCGCCACGGGCAGCGTCGATCAGCAGGGCAGCGTGCAGCCCGTCGGCGGCATCAACGAGAAGATCGAGGCGTTCTTCGACCTGTGCGCCGCCAAGGGCCTGACGGGCGAGCAGGGCGTCCTCATCCCGAGCGCGAACCGCGACGCGCTCATGCTGCGCGCCGACGTCATCGCCGCGATCGAGGCCGGCCGCTTCCGCGTGTTCGAGGTGAGCTCCGTCGAGGAGGGCATCGAGATCCTCACCGGCGTCCCCGCGGGCGTCGCCGACGCGGACGGCAGGTACCCGGACGGGACCGTGTTCCACGCGGTCGATCAGCGGCTCGATCGCTTCCATCAGGCGATCGCGGACACGATGAGAGGGCCGACGAGCGTCGATCCCAGGATCATGCTCAGGGACCGCTGAGGAGGACCGATGGCCGCGAAGCGCACAGCCAAGCCGCGGGCGCCGAAGGAGCCGGGCGCCGCGCCCGCCCCGCGCGCGCGGCGGAAGAAGGCCGCGGCCGCCGCGGGCGCGCGTGGCCTCGACGCCCGCGAGCTCGCCGCGGGCGCGCCGCCGCCGGACGTCGCCGCCCTCGCCGAGGCGATCCGGAGCGACGGCGGCGCGGTGCTCGCGACCTACCGCGAGCCCGTCGGCGGCGCGTGGGCGATCCTCGCCGGCCTGCCGCTCGACCGGGTGGAGCCGACGCCGTTCCAGCGCGACCTCTCCGAGGCGCACGTCGCGCGCCTCGGCGAGGTCATCGACAAGCTCGACTGCTTCCTCGATCCCATCATCGCGGTGCGGACGCCGCTCTCGTCCGGGAGGGGCCGGGCCGCGCCGGCCGCGCCCGGCGAGGGGCGGTACTGGACGCCGAACGGCAACCACCGGCGCGCCGCGCTCGCGCGCCTCGGCGCGAAGAGCGCCGTCGCGCTGGTGCTTCCGGACGAGCGGATCGCCTACCGCATCCTCGCCCTCAACACCGAGAAGGCGCACAACATCCGCGAGAAGGCGCTCGAGGTCACGCGGATGGCGCGCTCCCTCGCCGACCTCGACCCGCGGCCGGAGCAGGAGTTCCGCCTCGAGTTCGAGGAGCCGAGCCTGCTGACGCTCGGCCTCTGTTACGAGCAGCGCCCCCGCTTCTCGGGCGGCGCTTACCAGTCGGTCCTCCGGCACATCGATCACTTCCTCGACGAGCCGCTCCCGGAGGCGCTCGAGACCCGCAAGGCGCGCGCCGATCTCCTCCTCGAGCTCGACGACGCGGTGGCGCAGGCGATCGAGGGGCTCAAGGCGCGCGGCTTCGAGAGCCCTTACCTGCGGGCGTTCGTCGTGGCCCGCATCAACCCGCTCCGCTTCAAGCGCACGCCGGACGCGCCGTTCGAGCCCACGCTCGCCAAGATGCTGGCCGCCGCGCAGCGCTTCGACCCGGCCGCGGTCCGCCCCGATCAGGTCGCGCGCGCCGCCGGCCCGCCCGAGGAGAGCGCCGGGTGACCCCGCGCCCGGCCCGCCGAGCCCGCCGCGCGCCCGCGCCGATCCGGGCTGGAGCGCGCCCGTGACGAGCGCCGTGAGGCCGGTCCTGACCGCCGCGCTGCTCGCGGCGTCCGGGGCGGCGTCGGTGGGGCTCGCGGAGGGCGCGCTCCCCGGGTGGCGCGCCAGCCCGCTCGCGCTCGGCGCCGCGAGCGGGCTCGCCGCCGGGGCCGCGCTGCTGCTCCTCGGCGGCGAGCTCCGCCGGGCGCGGCGCGCGCGGCCGGCCGTCGGAGAGGCCGCGCGCGCCGCGGAGGAGGCCGTCGCGCCCCCGCCCGCGCGGCCTCTCCGGCGGCCGGGGCGCCCGGCCGCGGGCGCCGCGCTGGCCCCGCCGGCGCGCCGCGACGATCCCCGGGCGATCTACGCCTACGCCGCGCAGATCATCGGCCAGTCGCTCGCGTGGGAGGGGAACTACAAGGCGGCCGCCGCCTCGCTGCGCGACGTGCCGCCCGAGTGGATCCCTCCGCGCATGCGCATGCTCGCCTGGAGCCACCTCGCGCAGTGGCAGCTCTGCGCCGGCGACATCGAGGGCGCCCGGCGCCTGCTCGCGGTCCTGGACGAGGCGCGCGCGCCCGCGGAGGTGCGTCCGCTCGTCCGGGGGGCGCGCGCCGCGGTGCTCGTGCGCACGGGCGCCGGCGAGGAGGCGCTCGCGCTGGTCGGCCGCACCGACGGCCAGCGGGGCGAGCCGCCGGAGGTGCGCCAGCGTTACCGCATCACCCGCGCGCACGCGCTCGCCGCGCGGGGCGACCTCGCCGCCGCGCGCGCGGAGCTCCGCCGCGTGGTCGACGACGTAGGGGTCGACGAGCTCTGCCGTTGGCTCCCCGCCGGCGGCCCCGCGCGCGCCGCGATGATCGAGGTCATCGACGAGGGGTGAGCGACTCGCGGCCTCCGTGATCTCCCGACTCCACGCCGCCGCGCAACCACGTTCAGCCGGTCAGCCGCCGGTCGACACGGGCCGGTCGACGCGGCAAGAGCTCCGCAGCGCCGCGCCATCACGCCTCTCTCGGCATCACCGAGACAGCCCCTGTCGCGCGGCGCCACGGGCCAAACGCAGCTCCCGCCCGGCCGACAGCCTGTGACGCCTATCGAAAAACTGCTCCAGCTGTCAATCGTGAAGTCCCTGATTCAGCTGTGGGTCTGTCCTGGTCCTCACCCGGGCGCTCCCCGATCACTTGAGCGCGGCAGGCGTGGTGGTCGCTTGAATTCCTGGATTCCCGGGCACCGGTGCGGGTCGCAACGTTGCACGCGGCGGACGTCTGGTAAGACAAGGATGCTGTACGCAAAGTCCAACGGGCCAGGTAGGCTTCTCGTGTCGGCGGGGGGGAGAACACATGGCAACCTGCACGGGTGGCCAATGAGGGTCGTGGCGCCACGGGGGCTCGTCGTGCCCTGCTGCGCCGGCTCGGCCAGGGTCGCGCCCCACGTCGTGATGGCTGTGTTCGCTCGCCGGAGCCTGCGCGGGAGGCGCCCATGAACCGCCCCTCGGATGCGCCGACGCAGCGCATTCTCATCGTCGACGACAGCCCCACGTACCTGCACCAGGTGGCCGCGGCGATGCGCGAGGAGGGCTACCTGCCGGTGCTCGCCCAGTCGGGCGAGGAGGCGCTCGCCCGGCTCACGGCGGCGCGCGTCGACGGCATCCTGCTCGACATGGTCATGCCGGGCCTCTCCGGGCCGGCCACCTGCCTCCGGATCAAGGCGAACGCCGCGTGGCGCCCGATCCCGCTCCTCATGCTCACCGGCCGCGACGACCACAAGGCGATCCTCGACGCCCTCTCGGCCGGCGCCGACGATTTCGTCACGAAGTCCGGCGAGCTCACGGTGCTCAAGGCGCGCCTGCGCGCCCAGCTGCGCCGCAAGCACTACGAGGACGAGAACCGCAGGATGCGCGAGCTCCTCCTCCGCCGGGAGATGGAGGCGGCCGAGGCGCGCGCCGACCGGCGCCTCAAGCAGAGCGAGGAGCGGTTCCGCCTCATCGTCGAGGGCGTCCAGGACTACGCCATCTTCATGCTCGACCCCGCGGGCCGCATCGCCAGCTGGAACCCGGGCGCCGAGCGCATCAACGGCTACCGCGCCGACGAGATCGTCGGCCGCCACTGCTCGGTCCTCTTCACGCCCGAGGACGTCGAGCTCGGCAGGCCGGCCGCGGAGCTCGAGGCCACGGTGGAGACCGGCCGATCGGTCCAGGAGGGCTACCGCGTCCGCAAGGACGGCATGCGTTACTGGGCGAACGAGGTGATCAGCGTCCTCTTCGACGAGGCCGGCCGCCTCCGCGGCTTCGCGAAGGTCACCCGCGACGTCACGGAGCGCCGCCGCGTCCACGAGGCCCAGCGCATCCTCGTCTCGGCCGGGCAGATCCTCGGCGAGTCGCTCGACTTCGAGGAGACGCTGCGGCGCGTGGTCCGCGTCGCGCTCCCCGACTTCGCCTCGATCTGCGTGCTCCTCCTCAAGGACGAGTCCGGCGCGATCGAGCGGCAGGTGACCGCCCACGCCGATCCCGCCATGGCGGCCGCGACCGAGCTCCTTGGCAAGATCACGGCCGACTCCGCCGGGCGCGGCATCGGCAAGGTCCTGCGCACGGCCGAGCCCGAGCTCATCCCCAAGGTGACCGACTCGTTCGTCCGGGCGATCTCGTTCGACGAGGCGCACTACGAGGCGCTGCGCGCGCTCGCGCTCGCCTCGCACCTCACGGTCCCGCTCACCGCGCGCGGCCGCACGCTCGGCACGCTCTCGTTCGCGTCGACGCACCGCCGCTACGACGCGGTGGATCTCGACCTCGCGCAGGATCTCGCGCGGCGCGCGGCGCTGGCGGTCGACAACGCCCGGCTCTACCGCGAGGCGCAGCTCGCGGTGCGCGCGCGCGACGACTTCCTCACGATCGCCTCCCACGAGCTCCGCACGCCGCTCACGCCGATGCAGCTCCAGATCGACGGCCTCTTGCGCGCCGGCAAGCGCGGCGGCCTCACCGCCGAGCGCGCGACGCCGCGGCTGGAGATGATCAAGCGCCAGGTCGAGCGGCTCGCGCGGCTCATCGCGAACCTGCTCGACATCTCGCGCATCTCCGCGGGCCGCCTGCAGCTCGAGCTCGAGGACGTCGATCTCACGGCCGTGGTGAACGAGGCGCTGGAGCGCTTCCGCGAGGAGCTCTCCGCCGCGGCCTGCCCTGTCGTCCTGTCCGCGCCCCCCGCGCTCACCGGCCGGTGGGATCGCCTCCGGCTCGACCAGATCGTCACGAACCTCCTCTCGAACGCCGTCAAGTACGGCGCCGGCAAGCCCATCGACCTCGAGGTGGAGGATCTCGGCGACCGCGCCCGCCTGACGGTGCGCGACCGCGGCATCGGCGTCGCGCCGGACCAGCAGGCCCGCATCTTCGAGCGCTTCGAGCGCGCCGTCTCCAGCGAGAACTACAGCGGCTTCGGCATGGGGCTGTGGATCGTGCGGCAGATCGCCGACGCCCTCGGCGCGACGATCCAGGTCGAGAGCCGCCCCGGCGAGGGGGCGACGTTCACCCTCGAGCTCCCGAAGCAGCCCGCCTGACGTCGCCGTCGCTAGGGCGCCCGCCGCTGCTCGATCACAACGCTCGCCGCACGCGCCGGCGCTGCTCGATCATGTGCTGGGTGATCTGCTGCCGGCCCTCGGCGCGCTCCACGAGGGTCCACACGTTGTCGCCGCGGTCCCTGCCCGCGCAGTCGAGGAGCGCGTCCGCCGCCTGCTCGGCCGGGATGAGCCCGTCGTGCCGCCCCGGCAGCTCCACCACGGCGACGCGCGTGCAGAGCCCGCCCATGGTCGCGAGCATCCGGCGCACCACGTCGCGGAAGACCGCCTCGTCGAACGCCGCGCGCGGGCCGGCGCCGAACAGGACGAGCTTGTCGAACGCCATGCGCGGCTTGCACGGGATCATCACGATCTCGCCGAGCTCGCCGGTGATCAGGCCTTGCCGCTGGAGGTCCGAGATCCGGCCGCCGAGCCGCCAGTCGCAGAGCCCGGCCACGCCGTGGGCGGGCAGCGCGTCGCTGAACGGGGCGCACGCGAGCACCTCGGAGTCGAGCCCGTCGAGGCTCTGCAGATCGGGGGGGACGAACCGGAGCTCCACGATGTCAGACGCTGATCGCGCCCTTGCGGAAGTCGCTCTTCGCGATCTTCACGTTGACGCACGCCGGCTTGCCGCACCGGAACGCCTCGTCCAGCGCGGGCCCGAGCTCCTCCGTGCGCTCCACGTAGGCCCCGAAGCCGCCGAGCGCCTCCACCACGCGGTCGTACCGGGTGAGGGCGAGCGACGTCGCCGGCGCGCGCCCCTCGCCGTAGAGCTCCACCTGCCCGCGCCGGATCTGCGTCCAGGCCGCGTCGTTGCCGATGACACTCACGACCGCGATCCCCTGGCGCGCCATCGCCTCGAACTCGAGCGCGTGGAACCCGAACGAGCCGTCGCCGTAGACGAGGACCACGTTCGCCTCGGGCCGGGCGAGCTTCGCGGCCATGGCGTAGCCCGGCCCCACCCCGAGGGTCCCGAGCGGCCCGGGGTCCATCCACAGCTGGGGCCACGAGAGCTTCAGCACGTTCGCCGCCGTGGCCACGAAGTCGCCTCCGTCGCCGATCACGATGTCGTCCTTGCCGAGCCGCTTGCCGACCTCGGCGCAGACGCGCAGCGGGTTCGGCGGATCGCCCTCGCTCTCGATCTCCGCCTGCATCTTCGCCCGCGACTTCTCCTCGGCCTGGCGCACGGCGAGCAGCCACGCCTCCGCGTTCTTCTCGGGCACCTCCGCGAGCAGCTGCTCCAGCACGACGCCGCTGTCCCCGTGGATCCCGAGGTCGACGCGGCGGTTCCTGCCGAGCTCGCCGCCGTCGAGGTCGATCTGGACGACCTTCGCGGCCGGGCTGATCGCGCGGCCGTACTCGAGGCGGAAGTCGAAGGGCGTCCCGAGCACGACGCAGAGGTCGGCCTGCGAGAGCGCGAAGCGGCGCGAGCGGCTCATGAGCCCCGGGTGCGCGTGGGGGAGCGCGCCGCGGGCCATGCCGTTCAGGTAGAAGGGGGCCTTCACCGCGTCGGCGAAGCGGCGCAGCGCGTCCGGCCGCGGCGACCAGCGGAGCTGGCTCCCCACGAGGAACATCGGCCGCTCCGCCTCGCGCAGCATCGCCGCGGCCCGCGCCACGGCGGCCGTATCCCCGCCGGGGCGGGGCGGGGCCATGGGCGCGGTCGCCGGCGCCTCGTCGCCCGCGAAGTTCATCAGGAGGTCGAGCGGGAGCTCGAGGAAGACCGGCCCCGGCACGTTCGCCTGGGCGACGCGGAACGCCGAGTCCACGTACTCCTGGATGCGGTCGGTCGAGGGGACGGCGGCGCTCCACTTGGTGATGGGCCGCATCAGCTCGACGTGGTTCATGTCCTGGAGCGAGCCCATGTCGGCGAGGGCGCGCGGCCCGGCCCCGCCGAGGACCACCATCGGGATCCCCGCCCGCTGCGCGTTGGCCACCGCGGTCACCACGTCCGTGACGCCCGGCCCCGCGGTGACCGCGCACACCCCGGGCCGCCCGGTCACCCGCGCCATCCCGTCGGCGGCGTGGCCGGCGGTCTGCTCGTGCCGCACGTCGACGACCCGGATCCCGTCGTCCAGGCACCCGTCGTAGATCGCCTGGATGTGCCCGCCGCAGAGGGTGAACAGGTGCGTCACCCCGTGCCTCGCCAGGGCCTTCGAGACGAGCCTGCCGCCGTGCACCTGCGCCATGGGGCCGGCATATACCACGCGCGCCCCAGCGTCCGCCCCGCGAGCAGCCCGCCCGGCCAGCCCCGCGTGGCCGGAGCGACGCCATCGCCGAGGGCCGCTCGTCCGGGCGGCAGGCCGCGCGTCCGGGCGGCAGGCCGCGCGTCCGGGCGGCAGGCCGCGCGTCCGGGCGGCAGGCCGCGCGTCCGGGCGGCAGGCCGCGCGTCCGGGCGGCAGGCCGCGCGTCCGGGTGGCCCCGAGGACAACTGCGCGTCCAGGCCGCACCCGAGGCCACTGGACTCCACCTCTCATCGGTAGTGCTGGAAAAATCCGCCTTTACTTCAGATTCGTAGGGCCATGCCTCCGAGTCGTCGTGACATCGGCGTACCGGCGGGGATGCAACCACTCTCGCTGCCCTGTTCAAGCGAGGTGATGAAATGATAGGGTGCAGTCCTTAATTGCAGCCACCAGCTCGACACCATCCTCTCTCTCGCCTCCTCCCGGCCGCTCCTCTGCAGCTGCCGCCGGCTTTCGCGAGGGATCCGGGCCCGCCGGAGCGGGCCGAGCCGCGCCGGCTCGGCGCCGCCTTCGCCGCTCGTTCCACCGGGACGCGCGGGAACACGCCGGCCGGCGCCGCGCCGGGCGCGCTCGCGAGCCGCTGTGAGGCACATGACCCGATCACCGTCGCCGGAGAAACCCGAGGGCTCAGCGCGCTCGACGCCGTGGTGCAGGGTTGGCCGTCGGCCGGGAGGCGCGGCGCGCGACTGGACATTTTGATGTCCAGGCCGGCTGGGACACGCATTGTGACCGGACGGTTGCGCGAGCGTGTCCGCGCGCGATCGACTCGCCCCTGGCGCGCGTGTGACACACGATCTCCTTTCACGTGGACTCGCCGACTCCCCGGCAGCAGCCCTTCCTCGGCGGACCGCAGCCACCGTCGCGCCCTTGCGATGGCGCCGACAGCACCTGTACGCAAAACCGGTTTAGCGTGTGCGCCCCTCGCGCGGCCGATGACAGCGCCCCCTACGTCCCGCGCGCCTCGGGCCTCGTCCTCGCGGCGCTCTCCAGACCTCGCGCGTCCAATCGCGCGGCCTCCGCGCTACATGTGCGGGATCCCTCAGGAATCCGCCGGGGTCGACCGGGGAACGACTCCGTCCACGGCACACCATTTCATTCAGGCTCGATCGCTGAGCGCGTCTCCAACACCTGCTTCGCCGCGGCGAGCCGCGCCCGCGACGAACGAGCCGGCCGCAGCCGTGCGCGGTAGTGCGCTGGCTCGTCCCTTCTCGCAGCGTTCATTTCAAATATCCTGCGCTCACAGAACGTTGCCTAATACACCAAAAAGACGCGTGTCTGCTTACACGGCCTGTCGATCATGTTGTTTTCCATTTCGGGAAAGCTCTGTATCGGTTATGCGGGATTAGAGGACGCGCAATCGCGCTTCGCCGGAGTAGCATCTTCCTATGTCGGAGCCCCCTAGTAGCAGTCAGTTGATCAGGATCCCCGTCGTGCTGGCGCTCGACTGCAGCCCAGGTTTTCTGGCCCGTTGCCGCAGGGTTGCAGCGCGGGCACGTTTCCTTGTCCGCTCCTGCGACGCGGCGTCTGCGTGGGGGACGGCCGTCCGCCTCCGCCCGCTCGCGATCATCTTGCCGAGCCATCTGCACGACCGCGCGCCGCAGACGTTCGAGCTCCTCGCCGAGGACGCCGGGGCGCGCCTCGTGGTGGTGGAGTCCGAGCAGCTGCCGCCGGGCGAGCTGGAAGGGCACATCACGCACGCGATCGGCGAGGCCGCGCGCGCCCGCCGCGCCTAGCGAGCGGCCTGCCGCCGGCGATACGCCCCGCGCCGCAGAGATGCGCCCCGCGCCGCAGAGTCAGACGAGCGCGCGGAGCGCGGCCGCGAGCCGCTCGTACTGCGGCCGGTCGTTGTAGACCTGGGCCGAGATCCGGATCAGCCGCCGGGGCGGCGCGGGCCAGGCCGTCACCGGCACCTCGATGCCCCACTGCGCGAAGAGCGCGTCCTGGAGCGGGTCGAGGCGCAGCGGCGAGCACGCCGCGTCGGGGAGCGGCAACGCCGCGAGCGCGCCGATCATCCCGTCGGGGCACGGCGGCGCGCAGCCGAGCGCCTCGCACAGGAGGTCGCGCGCGGCGAGCGCCGTCGCGCGGTTGTGCGCCTGGAGCGCGGGCCAGCCGCCGGGCAGGAGCGCGCCCAGGGCGCGGATCGCCTCGGGGACGCAGAGGGCCGCGGTGGGGTCGGCGGTGCCCGTCCAGTCGAACTCGAGCAGGAAGCGCGACTTGTCGGTCCGCGGCGAGTTGGCGCCGTGGCTGATGACGAGCGGCCGGACCGCGCCCTGCCTGTCCCGCCGCACGTGGAGGAACCCCACGCCCTTCGGCGCGCAGAGCCACTTGTGGCAGTTGCCAGTGTAGTAAGCCGCGCCGAGCGCGCGGAGGTCGAGCGGCACCATGCCGGGCGCGTGCGCCCCGTCGACGAGCACGTCCACGCCGCGGCGCGCGAGCTCCGCGGCGAGCGGGGCGACCGGCAGCACGAGCCCCGTCGGGCTGGTGACGTGGTCGACGAGCACGAGCCGCGTCTGCGGCCCCACGCGCGCGAGCACCGCCTCGATCACCTGCTCCGGCGCCTCGAGCGGGAACGGCACCGGCGCGACCACCACCTTCGCCCCGGCGCGCGCCGCCGCCGCGTCGAGCGCGTTGCGGCAGGCGTTGTACTCGTGATCGGTGACGCAGAGCTCGTCATCCGGCCCGAGCGCGAGCGATCGCAGCACCGTGCTCACGCCGGTCGTCGCGTTCTGCACGAACACGAGGTCCTCCGGGTCGGCGCCGACGAAGGAGGCGAGCGCCGCCCGCGCGGCGTCGAGCAGCGGCTCGAGCTCGCGGAGGAAGAAGCGGACCGGCTCGCGCTCGAGCTGGTCCCGGAAGCGCTGCTGCGCCTCGAGCACCGGGCGCGGGCAGGCCCCGTACGAGCCGTGGTTCAGGAAGGTGACGGCCGGGTCGAGCGACCAGAGCCCGCGCACGGCGGCGGCGCGCGGGTCCGGGAAGGCGTTCGGGTTCATGGACGAGGCCGGGTGCAGAGGGCGACAGCGGCGGAGGACCGGGACCATGTCGCACGGGACGCGGCGCCGTGTCGAGGGCCACGCGGCGGCCATCCATCATGCTCTATGGTGTATCTACATCATCAACGTTGATTCATTGATCAACCATACGCCGGCTCATCGATGATGGCAGGGCTCGGTCAACCCGTGCATGACGCATGCATGCGCGTGCATGATGGATGCGCGGTCGGGTGAACCGGCGCAGGCGCCGCTCGCCCGCGCGGCTCAACGGCCCAGCTGCTCCATCGCCACGTCGTTCATCTTGAGCGCCTCCATCCGGCGCGCCGCGGGCGGAGCCGCCGCGGTCGCGCGCGCGGTCTTCCGCGCGCTGGCCATCGCCGAGGCGGCGCGCGCGGCGCGATCCTTCTCCCTGGCCGACTGCGCCCGCTCGGCCTGCTTCCGGAGCCGGTCCTCGGCGGCGGCGAGCTTCGCCTCGGCCGCGCTGAAATCGCCGGCGTTCACCTGCTGGGCCGCGTCGAGCGCGATCATGCCCGTCTCGACCACCGCCGCGAGGGTCTGGGTCTGCTCGTTCTCGCGCGCGGCCACCAGGGCCGGGTCGCTCGTCACGTCGTAGCGGGCCACCACCTCCTGCACGCGCGCGACGTTGCCGTTCGCGGGGTCGTTGAAGTGCAGCCGCACGCTCGCGAGCGGGTGGGAGCCGGACGGCGGCGCGGTGACCCGCACCCGCACGAGCAGCTCGCGGTGCTGCCCGCCGAACATCGTGCCGAGCGGCACCCGGAGCGCGCGCCCGGACCGCTCCGCGCGCTCGCCCGCAACGCCGAGCAGCTCCACCCCGGGCGCCGGGACGATCTCCACGAGCGCCTCCGTCGCCGCCGTCGCCTGGAGCAGGGCGAGCTCGCGCTCGAGGACGGAGGACATCTCGCGCGCCTCGGTGAGGTGGTAGAGCCGGCCGCTGGAGGCGACCGCGAGCGCGTTGAGCGTGCGCTCGTCGTAGTCCGCGCCGACCCCGAGCGCGGTGACCTGCACCCCGCGGTCCACGCCGCGCTGGGCGAGCGCGCCGAGGACGTCGGGGGACGACGGCCCCACGTTCGCCTGGCCGTCCGAGATGAGCACCACGCGCCGGACCGCGTGTGTCGCCGGCGCCGTGACCGCGTGCCGCTCCGCGAGGCGGAGGCCGTCGAACAGGTTGGTGCTGCCGTCCGTGCCGAGCACGGCGATCGCGCGCGCGACCGCCGCCCGCGTCGCCGGGCCGAGGGCGGTGGGCGCGACGCGCTCCTCCGCGGCGTCCGAGAACGACGCGAGCGAGACGACGTCGCCGTCGGCCAGCCTGTCCACGAACGCCTGCGCCGCGGCGCGCGCGTGCTCGATCTTGGCCCCCTGCATCGATCCCGAGGTGTCCACGAGCAGCGCGACCGCCGCCGGCGCGCGCGCCGCGCGGCGGCCCGCCGGGACGTCGACCCACACGCCGAGCTGCGTCTCGCGCGTCCCCGGCAGCATGAAGTCGCTCGCGCCCGCGGCGCCGATCCAGGCGCCCCGGCGCGCCTCGTCGGCCGCCTCCGGCGCCGCCGCGGCCACCTCCGGGCGGGGCGCGGCCGCCTCCGGCGCCGCCGCGGCCACCTGCGCGCCGCCCTGCCGCGCCTCGACCGCCCGCGGCGCCGGCGCGCCCGGCGCCGCGGCGGCGCTCGCGCCGGGCGGCGCCGCGGCGCTCGCCGCGCACCCCGTGACCGCAGATCCCATCAGCAACGCCGCGAGCATCGTTCGCATCGACAAGCTCCTTCCGCCGCAAGGCAGGCGGGGCCCCACCGGCGGACCCCGTCGTCCGCCGCGCTCTCCTCGGCCCCCGCAACGCGCGACTTCTACGGACCGAGCTGGAAAAAGATCTCGGGCCTCACCGCGATCCCGCGATCCCGCGGGCCTGCGGCTCCCTGCGTCCCACCGGCCGCGGCCCGGCGCTTGCTCGTCCCTCCGCGGTGTTCCCCGGAGCGCGGCGCCCGGACCTTGCGCGCCGCACAGCCGGCCATGCCGGCGGAGGTGAGTCCAATGCTGCTCGCACAACGCAGATCTCCAGCGTTTCTCGCCGCGTTCGCCGCGATCTTCCTGGCTGTCGCGAGCCTGTTCGCGTTACCGAGCGACACGCTCACGGGCTCTTCCGTCCGCGTCCGGGCGGTCGGTCCGATCACCGTCGAGGTCTATCGGATCAGCCATTACATGGAACAGCTCCCCGCCACGAAGTCCAAGCAGGCCGTCGTCGACATGGACACGCAAAAGCGGTTCGTCTTGACGATGCTGCGCGACGTCGACCGCGAGAGCATCGTGAAGGCGCTGCGGGACGCTTACGCGGCGAACGGCTACGTCGACGAGGCGAAGGTCGGGCGGTTCATGGCGGCGTTCAAGGGCGACCTCGCCAAGGGCACGGAGGTCACCATCACGTACGACCCGGCGGCGAAGACGACCACGATCACCGCGGGCGGCGCGAGCGCGACCGTCGGCGGCGTCGATTTCATGAAGGCCACCTGGCGGATCTGGTTCGGCAAGATCGATCAGCCGCGGCTCGGCGACGAGCTCATCGCCAAGCTCCCCTGAGGCCCGCCGGGCCTGTCAGTCCGTCGGCCGCTCGCGCACGACGAGCACCGATCGCCGCGTGTGGTTCACGACCTTGGCCGCGGTCGTGCCGAGCAGCTTGTCGATGCCGGAGTAGCCGTGGGACCCGATCACGATGAGATCGGCGTTCTCCTCCTCGGCCGTCCGGCAGATCACCTCCCAGGCGACGCCGACGTGGACCACGACCTTCCCGACGAGCCCGGGGGGCGCCTCGCGCGCCTGCTGCTCCAGCTCCTCCCGGTCGTTGCGCTCCAGGATCTCCGGCACGCGGGTCGGCGACTCGTTCAGCGCCTCGACGGGGATGGCGTGGTGGAGCCCGATCGCGCGGACGAGCACGAGGCTGCCGCCGAGCTTCTGCGCGAGGTCCACGCCCTCCGCGAGGACGAGCGACGCCCTCGGAGAGCTGTCCAGCGCGACGAGGATGGTCCGGGGATGCTTCAGGCTCATGGCGTCTGTGCATGTACCAGAGACGGGGGTAATCCGCCCTAGAGCACCCCGGGTCAGGCGCGGATCGTCACGCCGTGGCCGCGGTCGTCCGTGAGGATCTCGAACGCCGCCCGCCGCGCGGTCGTCAGGGTCTCGACGCCCACCTCGCGGCCCAGGTTCTTCCGCCGCAACGTCAGGCTGCAGGCCGCGATCTTCGTGTTGAGGCAGTGCTTCACGCCGCCCGGAGGGTTCCGGTACGCGAGGCCCACGAAGTCGCCTGCGCTCGCGGAGATGCGCCCCTCCACGCTCAGCCGGTCGGTCTCGGTCCGGAACGTCCAGGTGAAGTAGTCGAACGACGCCTCGGCGCGGATCGCTCGGCCGATCGAGCTCAGCGCGATCTCCTCGCCCCCGTGCCGCAGGACCAGCGGCGTCATCCGCGGCGTCCAGAGCGGCCCGATCCTCAGGCGGGCGGTCGCGACCTCCAGGAAGCTGTCCGGGTGGCTATCGAACCCGGCGACCTGCCCCCAGGCGTACAGGTCCGTGTGTTTCGTCCCCCAGTTGTGGTTCTGGCTGCCCACCCAGCCCGAGACGTCCACGTCCCGGCCGAACGCCCGGACGACGCCGCGGTAGACGGCCAGCGGGGCGCCAACCAGGCTCTTCGCCTTCGGCAACGGCGCGTTGTAGAGCGCCGCGGGGAGCAGCAGGAGCGGCTCCCCGCCGCCCTCGTACGAGAGGTCCCAGGCGATCGCCGAGTCGCCCTCCCCCGCCGCGCCGGTGAGCTTGCCAGGGCCCAGGACGGCGCCGTCGACCGTCACCGAGAAGGTGTCGCGGGCGAACGCGCAGCGGCCGGAGAACGGCACCTCGCGCTTCGCCACCGCGTGGCGCTCCGACTCGCCGTCGAAGTAGACGGCCCAGAGCTCGCCCTCCGCGGCCTCGGGCCGCCCCGCGGGGCTGAAAAGCGTGTAGCGGATCCAGAAGGCGAGCGGGCGCGTCGGGTGGTTCGCGCGCTGGAAGAAGCTCTCGTAAAAGCCCTCGCGCTGCCCTGGCCGGAAACGCGCGAGGTTCGCGCGCGCCCGGACGGCCCTCTCCTTCGCCTCCCCCATCAGCTCCCCCGCTTCTGTCCTCCGCTCAGGAGGTCCGCGATCACCCGCTCCAGATCGTCCAGCGAGATCGGCTTCGCGATCTTGGGGTTGTCCACCCGCTCCACGAACGCCCGCGCGGCCTGCGTGAAGGCCCCGCCCGACATGAACGCCATCTTGGGCTGGAGCTGCGGGAACCGCTCGCCGATCTCGTCGTAGAGCGCCATCCCGCTCATCTGCGGCATCAGGAGATCGCACACGATCGCGTCGATCCGGCCGGCGCGGGACCGCAGGATGTCGAGCGCCTCGTGGCCGCTCTTCGCCACGAGCACCTCGTGCCGCTCCTCGAACGCGCGCGCGAACGCGTTGAGCAGCATCGGCTCGTCGTCGACGAAGAGGATCGTCCCGCGCGACGACGAGCGCGGGGGCTCCGGCGGCGGCCGCAGCGCGGGCAGATCCGCGGGGTCGAGGCCGGTCAGGCGGATCGTGAACACGGTGCCGATGCCGGGCTTGCTCGAGACCGTCATCGTCCCGTGCTGCTCCTCGACGATGTTGCGCGACACCCAGAGCCCGATCCCCGGCCGCGCGCTCTCCTCCTTCGTCGTGAAGAACGGGTCGAAGATCCGCTCGACGACCTCCGGGGTCATCCCGCGCGCGTTGTCCTCCACCTCGACGTGGTGGACCCCGGCGTCGAAGCGCGTCGTCACGCGCACCATGTTCTCGTCCCGCGGGCGGTTCGGCATCGCCTGCGCCGCGTTGATGAACAGGTTCACGAACACCTGCGAGAGCTTGCCCGGGTAGCCGACGAGCGGCGGCATCTCGCCGTACCGCCGCTCGATGCGGCAGAGCTGGCTCAGCTGCGGCCCCGTCATCCGCAGCGCGAGCTCGATCACGTCGACCAGGTCGACCCGCTCCGGCTTGCGCTCGCTGCTGCTCGAGAAGAGGTTCAGGTCCGTCACGATGTCGCGCATCCGCTCCACGCCGGCGAGCGCCTCGTGGCAGGACCGATCGATGAGATCGATCGCGCGGAGCAGATCCTCGTAGGAGCCGGACGCGACGGGGCGCGCCGCCGACACGAGCTTGTGCGCCCCGCTCCGGATCTGCTCGAGGTTCGCCATCACCCACGCCATCGGGTTGTTGAGCTCGTGGGCGACGCTCGCCGCGACCTGCCCGATCGACGCGAGCTTCTCGCTGTGCAGGATCTGCGCGCGGCGCGCCACCTCCTCGGTCACGTCGCGCATGAGCGCGAGCGACGCGTCCTCGCCGTAGAGCCGCGTGATCCTGACCGTCATCACCTTGGTCAGGCCGGCGCGCGTCGCGCAGCGGACGGTGGCCTCCCGGGGCGCCTCGGCCCGCGACGCGGACGTCACGAGCGCGCGCAGGACCGGCACGTCCGCCGCGACCGCGAGCGCGGTGATCGGCCGGCCGATCCACGCCTGCCGCGAGTGCCCGAAGAGCACCTCGAAGCGCACGTTCAGCCGCGTCAGCATCCCCTCCTGGTCGATCGTCGCGAGCACGTCGGACGAGAGCTCGACGATCTCGCGGTAGCGCTCCTCGGAGGCGAACAGCGACCGCTGGGCGTAGGCCTCGGCGAAGCGGTGCTCGAACTGGAGCAGGAGCGCGTCGACGGCGCGCAGCACGTCGAGCGTCGACGGCCCGTCCGCGTCGGCGTCGTCGTGCCGCGTGTCGAGCACGCCGGCGACGGCGGTGCGGAACTCGGAGGCCGCGATCAAAGGACCGCTGATGGAGTACCCCGTCGCGTAGCGCTGCTCGACGAGGTGCGTGATGAACTCGTCGAGCAGCTCCTCGCTGCCGTCCTCGAGGATCCGGGTGAAGGCGGCGAGCCAGGAGCGCACGTTCTCCGTCACCTCGCCCACGGGCCGATCGGTGTACCGGCCCCGCTCCGGCGGCAGCGCCAGGACGTTCTCAATCCAGTCGTCGATCAGCTCGTCCTTGTGCCGCTTGCAGAGCTCGAGCAGCCGCCGCCGCGCGAGCGCCATCGAGGTCTCCGCGGGGGTGGACGCACGGCGCTCGCCCTCCCCCCCGTCGCGCGCGCTCCTCGCCTCCGGAAGCTCGCGCTTGGTCTCCTCGTCCGCCGCTGCCATGGGCCGTTACCTGCCGCGGAGGACCTCGCACCCCATGAACGCCCGGAGCGGCTCCGGCACCACCACCGTCCCGTCCGCCTGCTGGTATTGCTCGAGGATCGCGATCACCGTCCGCCCCACCGCGAGCGCCGACCCGTTCATCGTGTGCACGAGCCGCGGCTTCGCCTTCGGCTCCGGCCGGTAGCGGATCTGCGCGCGGCGCGCCTGGAAGTCCCCGAAGTTCGAGCAGCTCGAGATCTCCCGGTAGACCCCCTGGCCCGGCAGCCACACCTCGAGGTCGTACGTCTTCTGCGAGCCGAAGCCGAGGTCACCCGTGCAGAGCGCGGACACGCGGTAGTGCAGCCCGAGGCGCTTCAGCACCTCCTCGGCGTGGGCGGTGAGCAGCTCGTGCTGGCGCGGCGAGTCCTCCGGCGTCGAGAACCGCACGAGCTCGACCTTGTCGAACTGGTGCTGCCGGATGAGCCCCCGCACGTCGCGCCCGTGGCTGCCCGCCTCGCTGCGGAAGCACGGCGTGTACGCCGTGTACGCGATCGGCAGCGACGCGCCGTCCAGGATCTCGTCGGCGTGCAGGTTCGTGACCGGCACCTCCGCGGTCGGGATCAAGTAGAGGTCGTAGGCCCGGTCCGGGTCGCTCTTGTGCGTCTTGAACAGGTCCGCCTCGAACTTGGGCAGGTTGCCCGTGCCGTAGAGGGCCGAGCCCTTGACGAGGAACGGCGGCAGCACCTCGAGGTAGCCCTGCTCGCGCGTGTGCAGGTCGAGCATGAACGAGATGAGCGCCCGCTCCAGGCGGGCCGCGGCGCCCATCAGCACCGTGAAGCGCGCGCCCGAGAGCTTCGCGGCCCGCTCGAAGTCGAGGATCCCGAGCGCCGTGCCGATGTCCCAGTGGTCCTTCGGCGCGAACGAGAAGCTCGGCTTCTCGCCCCACGTCCTGACGACGACGTTGTCGCCCTCGCCCGCGCCCACGGGCACCGATGGATCCGGCAGGTTGGGCACGCCGGAGAGCAGCTCGGTCATCCGCTTCTCGAGCTCGGAGACGACCTGCTCGGCCTCCTTGATCTTCGACGAGAGCGCCTTCAGCTCGTCGCGCTTCGCCGCGAACTCCGGCGACTTCTTGTCGAGGCGCGCCATCGCGTCGTTCGCCGCGTTGCGCTCCGCCTGCCACCGCTCGAGCTCCTGGATCTTCGACCGGCGCGAGCTCACCGTGGAGGCGAAGTCGTCTCCGAGGGCGGCGGCGGCGGCGGGCGAGCGGCGGGCGAGCGACGCGCGCACCTCGTCGAGGTGATCAGCGACGTAGCGGGGATCGAGCATGCAGCAGGGTCTAGCTGAACCCTGCACGCGCGTCAGCAGGCGCGCGAGGCTCCCGGCTCCGGGGCACGCCCGCTCCCCGCGCGGCCGCGGGGCCGGCGGCGGGGGAGCGGCGGCGGGGGGCCGAGGAGGGCGCTAGGCGCTCTGGCCCAGGCTGCGCAGCACGAACTGGAGGATGCCGCCGTGCTGGTAGTAGTCCACCTCGTTCGGCGTATCGATGCGCGCCGTGACGGTGAACGTCTTCTTCGCCCCGTCCTCGCCGGTCGCGACGACGGTGAGCTTCTTGCCCGGCGCGAGGTTGTCCGCGATGCCGTCGATCTCGTACACCTCGCGCCCGGTGAGCCCGAGCGTCGCCGCGTCCTCGCCCAGCGCGAACTCGAGCGGGAGCACGCCCATGCCGACCAGGTTCGACCGGTGGATGCGCTCGAAGCTCTTCGCGATGACCGCGCGCACGCCGAGCAGCTTCGTCCCCTTGGCCGCCCAGTCGCGCGACGATCCGGTGCCGTACTCGGCGCCGGCGATGACGAGCAGCGGCGTGTTCTCCGCCTTGTACCGCATCGCCGCGTCGTAGATGGTCGTCTTCTCGCCGTCGGGCAGGTGCACCGTGATGCCGCCCTCCTCGCCGGGGCGCAGCAGGTTCTTGAGGCGGATGTTCGCGAACGTGCCGCGCATCATCACCTCGTGGTTGCCGCGGCGGGCGCCGTACGAGTTGAAGTCGGCGGGCTTCACGCCGTGCTCGACGAGGTACTTCGCGGCCGGGCTGTTCTTCGCGATGTTGCCGGCCGGGGAGATGTGGTCGGTCGTCACCGAGTCCCCGAGCAGCGCGAGCACGCGCGCGCCCCGGATGTCGCCGAGCGGCTCGGGATCCTTGGACAGCCCCTCGAAGAACGGGGGCCGCCGCACGTACGTCGAGGCGTCGTCCCACGCGAACGTCTGGCCGCCCGGGATCGAGAGCTTCTGCCACTCCTCGTCGCCGGCGAACACGTTCTCGTACTGGGTCTGGAACTGCTCGGGCCGCACCGCGGACCGGATGGCCTCGTTCACCTCGGTCGAGCTCGGCCAGATGTCACGGAGGAACACCGGCTCGCCGTTGCGATCGTGGCCGATCGGCTCGTTGAAGAGGTCGGCGTCGACGTCGCCGCGCAGCGCGTACGCGACGACGAGCGGCGGCGAGGCGAGGAAGTTCATCCGCACGTGCTGGTTGATGCGGCCCTCGAAGTTGCGGTTGCCCGACAGGACGCTCGCCACGACGAGGTCGTTGTTCTTCACCGTGTCGCCGATCACGTCGGGCAGCGGCCCGGAGTTGCCGATGCAGGTCGTGCACCCGTAGCCGACGAGGTGGAAGCCGAGCGCCTCCAGGTACGGCAGGAGCCCCGCCTGGCGCAGGTAGTCGCTCACGACCTTGGACCCGGGCGCGAGCGACGTCTTCACCCACGGCTTCACCGAGAGCCCGCGCTCGACGGCCTTCTTCGCGAGCAGCCCCGCGCCGAGCATGACCGCCGGGTTCGAGGTGTTGGTGCAGGAGGTGATCGCGGCGATCACGACCGAGCCGTGGCGCAGCGTGTAGCGCGCGTCGCCCTCGGTGATGTCCGCCGGCCGCATGATCTTCTCGAGCGCGGGCGCGCGCGCGGCCGCCGTGCCGGTCGCCTCCTCGAGGAACGCCTTCACCGCGGGCGCGTCGGCGGCGGCGAACTCCTTCTCGAGCATGCCCTGGAGGGAGGCGCGGAAGGTGCGCTTCGCGTCGCGGAGGGGCACGCGGTCCTGCGGCCGCTTCGGGCCGGCGATCGACGGCTCGACCTGGCCGAGGTCGAGCGACAGCGTGTCGCTGAAGACCGGGTCCGGGGTGCTGTCGGTGCGGAAGAGCCCCTGCTCCTTGTAATAGGCCTCGACGAGCGCGACGAGCGCCGCGGGCCGGCCGGTGAAGCGCAGGTACGCGATCGTCTCCTCGTCGACCGGGAAGAAGCCGATCGTCGCGCCGTACTCGGGCGCCATGTTGGCGATCGTGGCGCGGTCCGGGAGCGAGAGCGCGCTCAGGCCGGGGCCGTAGAACTCCACGAACTTCCCGACCACCTTCTTCTGCCGCAGCATCTGCGTGACGGTGAGGACGAGGTCGGTCGCGGTGGCGCCCTCGGGCAGGTTGCCGTGGAGCTTGAAGCCGACGACCTCGGGGATCAGCATCGAGAGCGGCTGGCCGAGCATCGCCGCCTCGGCCTCGATGCCGCCGACGCCCCAGCCGACGACGCCGAGCCCGTTGATCATCGTGGTGTGCGAGTCGGTGCCGACGAGCGTGTCCGGGTAGATCAGCGTGCCCTGCCGCATGACGGCGCCCGCGAGGTACTCCAGGTTGACCTGGTGGCAGATGCCCTGGTCGGGCGGCACCACGCGGAAGTTCGTGAACGCCTGCGCGCCCCAGCGGAGGAAGGCGTAACGCTCCTCGTTGCGCTCGAACTCGAGCGCCGCGTTCACCTTGAGCGCGGTGGAGGACGCGAAGCGATCGACCTGGACCGAGTGGTCGATGACCAGATCGACGGGCTGGAGCGGGTTGATCTTGAGCGGGTCGCCGCCGAGCTTCGCGAGCGCCTCGCGCATGGCCGCGAGATCGACGACGGCCGGGACGCCCGTGAAGTCCTGGAGCAGCACGCGCGCCGGGTGGAAGGCGATCTCCTGGGAGGGGCGGGCCTTCGGGTCCCAGTTGAGGACGGCCTCCACGTGCTCCTTGCGCACGACGCGCCCGTCCTCGTGGCGGAGGAGGTTCTCCAGGAGGATGCGGAGCGAGAAGGGGAGCTTGTCGAGCGAAGCGCCGCCCTGCGCGAGCGAGGGGAGCTTGTAGTAGGTGTACGTATCGGCTTGAACCGTCAGCGTGCTCTTCGTGCCAAAGCTGTCGACCATGCGACCTCCTCCAACGTCCGGGCCGCCTTTGTAGGCGCGACGAACGCGCTAATCTAGTCTTATGTGCGCGCGGTTCACCCTCGCCGTCCCTGACTTTGCGGCCCTCGTGGCCATGCTGGAAGCGTCCTTCAAATCGAGCGCCGACGGGCGGCCGCCCGGCCGGGCGCTCGGCGCCGACCCGAGGGCGGCCGCGCTCTACCGGCCGCGGTACAACATCGCTCCTTCCACGGTCCACCCGGTGCTGCGCGCCGAGGACGGCGGGCGCGCGCTCGCGCCGGCGCTCTGGGGCTTCACCGGGCGCTTCGGCGGGGGCGGCGCGGGGACGTCGCTCCTCGCCAACGCGCGGGCCGAGAGCGCGCGGACGAAGCCGACGTTCCGCGGGGCGTTCGCGGCGCGCCGCTGCGTCGTGCCGGCGGACGGCTTCTACGAGTGGACCGGACCCAAGGGCGCGCGTCGCCCGACGTGGTTCCACCCTGCCTCGGGCGGGCTGCTGCGCATGGCGGGGCTGTACCAGCCGGCCAAGGACCCGGAGACGGGGCAGGTCGACCTGCGCTTCCTCATCCTCACCACCGCCGCGAGCCCCGACGTCGCGCCGGTCCACGACCGCATGCCGGTCCTCCTCGAGCCCGGGGACGTGGATCTCTGGCTCGGCGAAGGCGGCGGCGAGGACCTCGAGCGCGTCGAGGCGCTCCTCCGGCCGGCGCCTCCCGGCACCCTCGCGGCGCGCGCCGTCTCGACGCGGGTGAACTCGGTCGGCCACGACGACCCTGCCTTGCTGGAGGAGGTCGCCGCGCAGGCCGCCGCGCCCGAGAACGCCGCCTCCAAAGCGGCCGCCCTCAGGACGGCCGCCCCGAAGGCGGCTGCCCCGAAGGCGGGCGGCACACTTCCTCTCTTCGATCTCGACGCCGGCGCAGGGCCCGCCGTCCCCTCCGGACGGACCTCGCGCCGCTGATCGTCAGCGCGTCGACGCGTTGCTCGTGCGGCCGCCCTTGCGCCCCGTGCGTCCGGTGCTCGCCGGCGCCGGTCGGCTCGTCTTCCGTGCGGGCGCGGCCCGTCCGGTCTTCGCCGGCGCCGCCTCGGCCGCTTTCTTCCGTCCCCCAGCCGCCGCGCCGCCGCGCCCCGCCGCCGCGCCGCCGCGCCCCGCCGCCGCGCCGCCGCGCCCCGCCGCCGCGCCGCCGCGCCCCGCCGCCGCGCCGCCGCGCCCCGCCGCCGCGCCGCGACGGCCCTTCTGGGCGCCGCGCGCCGGCTCGGCGCGCTGCGTCGTCGCGCGCTTCGCGGCCGGGCGCTTGGCCGCTGCCGCCTTGCGCGCCGCTGGCTTCTGCGCCTGCGCGCGGCCTCGGGCGGCGGGCATGCTCCTCGCAACCGCCTGGCTCAGGATCTGCTCGACCTTGCCCTCGCGCACCTGGTCGAAGCGCGACTCCAGGCGGGTCCCGAGCTGCTCGAGGCGCTCGGCGCCCATGGCGCGCTCGACCTGGGGGAAGAGCTCCCGCTCCTCCTCCTCGACGTGGTGCTGAACGAGCTCCTTGAGCACGCCCAGCCTGGCGTGAAAGGTTTCGTCACCCGGCTCGGCGCTGAGCAATTTCTGCAACATGATGTGGACGAGGGAGTGCTCCTCGTACGAGGTCGGGATCAGGGGCGAGGCGCCGAGCGCCTCCCGGGTCTCGGGGTAGAAGATCTCCTCCTCGATGGCCGAGTGGCCGACGAGGCGCGTCACGAGCTCGTCGCGGAGCGCGCGGATGTCGTTGCCGCCGGCGCGGGAGATGCGCTCGAAGAGCTCGTCGACTTCCTGGTGCTGCTCCTTCAATAGGTCGGTCGCCTTCATGCGGGGACTCCTCTCACGGAAAGATGAAGCGCCGTCGAGGCGCTTGGCCCTGTGCGGTCAGCGGCGATTGCGCGAAGCGTGCCAGGCGCCCACCGCGCGCCGAGCGCGCGGATCACGCGCACGCCGATGCGCGCCGGGCGCGCGGATCACGCGCACGCCGATGCGCGCGCGGCGGGCGCACCCCACGCACGCGCGGGCGCGGGCATACGTCGAGCTGCGCGCGCGCCGCGCCCTGCGCTGCGCGCGCGGCGGGGCATCCTGCCTCGCAGCGAGGCAGGATGACGTTGTCGGAACGCGCGCTCGCGCGGCCTGCGCGATGTCGCGGACGCCCTCGCGCGCGCCCGGCTCCGGCGCGCCGCCGGGCGTCGTCAGCGGGCTCCGGTCGCGCCCCGGCGGCGCGCCGTCATCGCGCGCCCCTGCCCCTCATTGCGCCCGCGCCCCTCACTGCGCGCCCCAGACGTTGAGCACGGCCGCCGTTTCCGCGTCGATCGTGGCCGGCTCGCGCTGGGCCGCGGGCGCGCGCACGGACAGGTCGAACGTCACCGTCCGCCGGAATAACGACATTGCGGCGAGCGGCATCACGTCGCGGCGGTTGAACGCGCACGTCGGATCCACCTCGAGGTCGCAGAGGAACGGGGGGACGCCGAGTCGCCCCGAGAGCACGAGGTTGCCCCAGCGCGACGAGTAGCGGTCGCCGAGGGCGGCGATCTGGGGGTCGCGCTCGACGCCCTCGAGCCCGGAGGCGACCGAGGCCAGGTCCTTCCCGAGCGGCTTGCGGGCGAACGAGAGGCCGAGGGCGGCGACCGCGGTGCGCGCGATGTCGATGATCTCCGTCGGGGCGGCGACGCGCTGGCCGGCGTAGAGGTCGCCGGGAAAGTGGACATAAAGCGGGAGCGAGAGGAACGGCTCCTGGAGATCGAGGCCCTCGGCGTAGAGCGCGGCGTCGGAGCGCCCGCTCGCGAGGTCGCCGGTCACGATGAAGAGGGTCTCCTCCCACAGGCCGGCGGCCTTGAGGGTGCCGATGAGGTTCCCGAGGGCGCGGTCCTGGCCGGCGAGCGCGATGGTCGAGAGGTCGCGGATCCGGTCCCGATCGTCGGGGCTGAGGACGTCGCGGCGGCGGTTCCGGAGCCGGGCCAGCACCTGGGCGGCGCGGCGCGGCTCGATGGGCCCGGCGTACTCGGTGGGCTTGAGGGCGTGCAGCTCCTTCGGGCTGACCTCCCAGGGCGGGTGGCCGCCCCGCGCGTGGACGAACGCGAGCAGGCGGTTCCCGGCGTCCTGGCGGACGGTCTCGCTGATCCAGGCGGTCGCGGCGTCGATCGGGGTGGTGGCCGTATCGCCGCTCGTCGGCGGGTGCTCGAGGACGCGGGACCAGCCGGGCCCGAACCCGAACGCCCGGAAGGTGGTCGGGACGCCGGTGAAGAACCCGGTCCGGACGCTGCTGTCGCTCGCGATGGCGCCGATGGTGGTCATGCGGGCGGGGAGCCGGGCCCCGGTGTCGGTGACGGTGTGGGCCGGCGGCGGCAGGCCGGTGAGCAGCGACGCGATCACGGCGGCGACGACCGTGCTCGGGGCCCGGTGGTGATCGAACGTCGTCGCGGACGTCGCGAGGTCCGAGAGCGTCACCAGGCTCGGCTCGGGGCGGCCGCTCCACGGCGGCAGATCGGGCCGCTCGACGCCGTTCAGGGCGACGATCACGACGGCGCGCGCGGCCGGCACGGACGGCGGCGGCTCCGGCGCTCCGGCGAGGACCGGGTCGCCGAAGAGGATGCGGCCGCCGCGGGCTGCGGCCGTCGCGCGGAGCTCGATCGTGACGAGGGAGCCCGCGAACGGCGCGAGCGGCAGCTCCACGTCGGTCCAGGTCGCCTTGTCGCCGCCCTCGACGTGGAGGCGGTGGAGCACGAGCGGCTCTTGCCCGTCGCGCAGGATGCGGATCTCGGCGTCGCCCTCGCTGGCGCCCAGCGCGCCGACGGCGGTGCGGAGGCGGGTCAGCTTGGACGGGCGGAAGGCGCAGCGGACGGCGCCCGGGGCGCGCAGCGCGATGGACCGGTGGGGAACCCCCGAGAGCGCGGCGGCGGGCGCGACGACGTCGCGCAGGGTCGGAGGGCCGTAAGTAGCCGGATCTTCATCAGGAATGCCCACGCGGACCCAGTCGAGGTCGGCGAACGACTCCCCCTCGCGCAGCCGGCCCGAGAACCGGATCGTGAGGGTGTGCAGGCCGGGGTCGGCGGGGAGCGTGGTGGTCGGCGTCGAGGCGATGCGGATCTGGTCGCGCTGGAACCGGAGCGTGCCGAGGGGCTGGTCGTCGAGCGCGACGGTGGCGTACTTGGCGGCGAGCCCGACCGCGCGGGTGGACACGAAGATCGGGCTCGCGGACGGCAGGACGAAGGTGAGCTTGATCTGCCGCTCCGAGATGCGCGCCCAGGTGGAGCCGTCGTGTTCGACGGCGTGGATCCCGGTGGGCACGACCCCCTGCCAGGCGAAGCGCCCGATGAGGGCGCCGGCGCCGGTGTCGAGCAGCAGCCCCCGGTGCTCGAGGTCGCAGCTTGGCAGCTCGTCGACGAGGTGCACGAGCTCGCGCGCGGGCGGCAGCGGCGGCGCGGCGGCGCTCGCCGACGCTGCCGCCGCGACGGCGCCGGCGCCGGGCGGAAGATCGCGGGTCGACGTCTCGCAGCCGGTGCAGCCGGAGAGGAGCGCGGCCGCGGCGGAGAGCAGCGTGAGCCCGGCAGGGCGAGGGGGGGTTCTGGTCACGCGGGCGCGCATGGGGCGTGCTCTACCACGGTCGGCGCGCCCTGCCTGCGCCCGGGCGCCGGCGGCAGCTCCGGTCATTTCGGCTGCGGCGCGGCGCCCGGGGGGCGGCTCAGCGCCGCCACGGCGGGGACACGCGGAGCCGGGTGAGGCGGCCGGGCTTGACGAGCGCGAAGCGCACGCGCTCCTCGTCCCGGAGCTTCGCCCGGATCTCGTAGGCGCCGTCCTTGGGCGCGAGCGGCAGCTTGGCGCTGCCGGTGCCGACCTTCCGCCCGTCCACGAAGAGCGTGTCACCCGCGCCGGCGATCACCTCGAGCAGGCCGTGCCCCTCGGGCACCTTCTCCCCGGCGGGCAGCGGCAGGTCTTCCGGCAGCACGGGGCTGTCGGCCGTCTCCCCGACCGGGCCGGCGGCGGCCCGCGCCGGCGCCGCGGCGGCCGGCGCCGCGGCGGCGGCCGCCACGGGGGCGCCGGACGGCACCGCGGCGCCCGTTCCCGGCGCGACGGCGGCCGCGGGCTCCACGGCGGGCGGGCTCGGCGCGGGCGCGGGCGGCGGGGCGCTCTGCAGCTCGTGGTCGCGCGAGAGCCTCGCGCCCACCGCGAAGATGAACGCCGCCACCGCGAAGAGCACCCACATGGTCAAGCGGCTGTCCCGGGTCGGCGGCTGCGGCGTGGGCACGTAGGCGGACGGCCGGCGCACCCGGCGCGGCGTGGGCGACTCCTCGAGGGCGGGCGTCGGCGGCGGCGCCGCGACGCGCGCGGCCGGCGCGTCGGTCGCCTTGCGCGGGGCGGGCGCCGGAGCGGGCTCCTCGACGACGGGCGGCGGCGGCAGCGAGCCCAGCGTCAGCAGCCGCTCGGGCCGCGGGTACTCCAGCGCGGGCAGCGCCGCCTCCTTCCTGCGGGGCGCCGGCGCGACGCCCGGCACGGCCGGCGTCGCGCTCGCCATCGCCGCGGCCTCCGCGGGCGTGGTCCAGGTCGCCCCCGCGCTGAGCACGTCGCCCTGGAGCTCCGCGAACTCGCGCGGGATGCGGGCGCTGGCCAGCGCCCTCGCCTCGACCTCGCGCGCTCCCGCCAGCGCGTTCGTCTGGTCCTCGTCGTCCAGCGACATCGGCGCCGACGAGCCGGGCGCCGACATCACCGAGATCGGCGCCGACGAGCCGGGCGCCGACACCACCGAGATCGGCGCCGACACCACCGAGATCGGCGCCGACGAGCCGGGCGCCGGCACCCTTGCGACCGGCGCCACCGAGCCGGGCACCACGGTGACCTGGTCCTCGGCGATCTCGATCGGCTCGCGGCTCGACGGCGCGACGTCGTCGCCGTCGTCGAGCTCCGGCAGCGGCGCTGAGGCCGGCGCCGTGCGCTCCGGGGCGCGCCGCACGCCGCGGAGCGTCTCCTCCTCGTAGGCCACCGCCGGGCCGAGCAGGTCCTCGCCGTCGCGGCTGATCACGCGCCGCACGCCGCCGCGCGCCGCGACGTCGTTCAGCACGTCCTCGACCAGGCTGGACGCGAACTCCCCCGAGGTGATCACCGAGCGCGGCGACACCCCCCGGGCGAGCGCGCGCAGGAGCGATCGCGCCGGCTCCGGGGTCGCGTCCGCGGCCCCGCCCATGCCCTCCAGATCGAGGATGACGCGCTCCACCTGCATCAGGGGCGGCCCATGCAGCAGCCGCTGGGCGGCTCGGGCGGCCGCGATCGCGGGCACGAGCTGCTCCGCGAGCGTCCCCTCGAAGCCGGGGCGCGGCGGTGCCTGGAGCTCGCTCTCGGGCGCGGGCGCCACCGCGAAGCGGCCGGAGCCGACGCCGAGCAGCGCCGCGAGCACCGACGGACCGCGGTGGAACGCCCCGTCCGGCGCCGTCCGCGTCGCGCCCGCGGGCCGGCCGTCCTTGAGCAGCACCTCGTAGAGGAATGCGGCGTCGCGCACCGACACGAGCGCGTCGGGCCGGTGCGCGCAGGAGAGCGACAGCAGGGTCCGGGTCGTCATGCCGTCGAGCCGCCCGCGCACCTCGCCGCCCGCGGCGATGCGCTCGGCCACGCGCTTCCTGCCGCGCAGCACCTCGTGCACCCGCTGCACGAACGCCGCGGCGCTCGCCTCCTTGCGGAGGTAGCCGTCGGCCTGGGCGCCGAGCTCGCGGAGGCGCTGCAGCAGGTCTTCCTTCCAGGACAGCAGGATGACGGGCACGTCGCGCAGCGCCACGTCGCGCTTGAGGGCCCGGCACAGGGCGAAGCCGTCGAGGCGCGGCATGAGCACGTCGCTCACGACCAGGTCCGGCGTCGTCTGGTACGCGAGGTCGAGCGCCCGCGCCCCGTCGTGCGCCTCGTGCACGGTCGCCCCGGCGGCCCGCAGCACGCCGGCGAGGAACCACGTCACCGCCGGATCGTCGTCCGCGACCACGATGTCCATCTTGCCGAGCTCCGCGCTGCCCGGCGCTGCGGCGGACGCCCCGGCCCCGCGCGCCGGCGCCTTCGCGCGGATCTCGCTGTGCTGCCGCGCGCGCTCGCGCTCCTCCAGCGGCGCGCCCGGCGCTGCCATCCACGGCGCGAGCGGCAGCGCGCCCTCCGGGCCGCTCGGCGAGAACCGCACGCCCCCTTGCGAGCGGATCGTCACGAGGTCGCGGATGCGCGCGACCGCCCCCCAGAGCGCCGCGAGCACCTCGGCCCCGTCGCCGAGGTCCACGCGCGCGCCGCGGCTCCGCGGCTCCGCCGCGTCGCACAGCCCCCGGCGCAGCTCCTCCGCGAGCCGCGCGCCGAGCGCGTCGAGGCTCACGTCCCCGAGCGGCTCGCGCGCGGCCTCGCGGCGCACGTAGGTCGCGGCCGCTTCCGCGGCGGCGCGGCGGAGCGCGTCGGGCGACACGGGTTTCGCGAGCGCGCGCGCGGCGCCGAGCGCGACGTAGGGCGCCGCCTCCTCGGGCCGGGCGAAGCGTCCGATCGCGACGACCGGGCAGAGCTCGGTCAGCGGATCGCCCCCGAGCGCCTCGGCGAGGCCGCGCGCCCCCGGCAGATCCGCGTCGAGCAGGACCACATCCGGGGCGAACGCGCGCGCGAGATCGATGGCCGTCTCGAGGTCCTCGGTCCGCTCCACCTCGAACGAGGGCCCCACGCCGTCCGCGCCCGCGTCGAGCGCGTCCGCGAGCGGCGCCGCGCCCACGACCAGGGCCGTGAGCGGCGCGTCGATCCGCGCGACCGCCGGCGCCTCCTGCGCCGCGGCCGCCGGCGCCTCCGCTCCGCGGGGCAGCGAGCTCGAGTCCTCGACCGCGGGTTCCGGGAGCGCCGGCGCGAGCGCGCGCCCGTTGCCCACGCTGGCGATCCAGGTCGTGCCCTGCGACCTCGCCCCGGCGGCCTCCGCGGCGCCCTGCCGCGCTGCGACGTTCTGCGCGCCCTGCGCGCTCTGCGCGCTCTGCGCGCCCTGCGCGCTCTTCACGCCCTTCGCGCTCTGCACGCCCTGCGCGCTCTGCTGGCTCGCCGCGGCGTGCGCGCGCGGTGCGGCGGCGCGCTCGCCGATCGCCGACTGTCCCCAGGCGAGCGCTGGCAGCTCCTCGAGCATCTTGCGCAGCCCCGCGGCCGTCTCGCCGGTCAGCCGCGCGCCGTTCGCGGCGACGATCTGCGACTCCCCCTCGGCGATCCGCTCGGCGACCCGCACGAAGCGCAGGAGGCGCGCTCCGGCGCCGAGCGAGTGCAGGCGCCGCTGCAGCTCCTCTGCGAGCCGCGGCGCGTCCGTTTCCGCCTCGATCCGCCGGACCAGCGCGCGGAGCTCCGCGACGCGGCGGCCGAGGTTCGCCACGAACTCGGCCCGCGCCCCGCCCAGCCGTTCGTGCCGGGCCTCGCCCGCTGCGTCGCTCTCGGGTCCCCCGTGCTCCACCGCCGTCGATCCTACGCCCATTGGCGGTCCCGTATCACAGCAGGATCGAACGGCTAAATTCTCGGCGATTCGCCCCCAACCGCCCCGCCCGCTGCCCCCGGCCCTCCCGCTGACCCCGCCCCGCCCCGCGTGGAGCGTTCTCCATCCCCCTCCAGCAGCATGCGTCGCAGAGCGGCGGGCACCCGCACAGGAGACGGGCCCAGATCGGCGTTTTCGGCGCGCAAGCGCACTCCTGTGCGCTGAGCACCGAAAACGTCGAGATGGGCCCGTATCCGAAGCGGGTGCCCGCCGCTCAGAGTTCGGTGGCGATGTGGTCGCGGACCCAGGCGCCTGCGGCCCGTGTCCCGAGCGCCCCGCCGACGTCGACGGTGCACTTGCCTTCGTCGAGCGCCTGGGAGATCCAGCGCTCGATGCGGCGCTCCTCCTCGGGCCACCCGAGGTGGGCGAGCAGGAGCCCCGCGGTCAGCATGGCCGCGAACGGGTTCGCCACGTCCTTGCCGGCGAGCGGCGGCGCCGACCCGTGCACCGGCTCGAACAGCGCGACCCGCGCCGGATCGGACGCGTGCACGTTCGCACTCGCGGCCATCCCGAGCCCGCCCTGCAGCGCCGCGCCGAGGTCGGTCACGATGTCGCCGAACAGGTTGTTCGTCACGATCACCTGGAACTGCGACGGATCCTGGATGAGGTAGAGGCAGAGGGCGTCCACGTACACGTGGTTCGACTGGATCTCCGGGTACTGGGCGCGCACCTCGTGGAAGACGCGCAGCCAGAGCTCGTGCGCGTGCCGCATGGCGTTCGACTTGTCCGCCATCGTCACCCGCGTCCGCCCGGTCGCCCGCGCGTAGTCGAACGCCGCGCGGATGATCCGCTCGACGCCCTTCCTCGTGTTCACGTCCTCGTTGATCGCGACCTCGTCGGGCGTCCCGCGCTTGAACTGCCCGCCCATCCCCACGTAGATGCCCTCGGTGTTCTCGCGGAAGACGACGACGTCGATGTCCTTCGCCGTCCGGCCCTTGAGCGGGACCAGCCGGTCCGAGAGCGCCTTGATCGGCCTCACGTTCGCGTAGAGGTCGTAGCCGAAGCGCATGCCGAACAGGATGTCGCGCGCGTGCTCGAGGTTGGGCACGCGCGGGTCGCCGAGCGCGCCGAGCAGCACCGCGGAGCACTCGCGCTGGATGGCGACCTGGATCTGGTTCGGGAAGGTGGTCCCGTCGCGCAGGTACCGATCGGCGCCGAGATCCAGCTCCCAGAGGTCGATCGGCAGCCCCGCTCGAGCCTGGTAGAGCTCCAGCAGCAGCCTGGCCTCGGCGGTGACGGACGGACCAATGCCGTCCCCGCCGATAATCGCGATTTTCTTCCTTTTCCCTATCGGCACGGTGTCACGCGCTCCGGGGTCAGCCGAGCGCGCGTTCGACCGGCACGTACTCCAGCCGGTGCGCTGCCGCGATGGGGCCGTAGGTCACGTGTCCGCCGTGGGTATTGATGCCGAGCGCGACGGCCCGGTCGGCCTTGGCGGCGGCGACGATACCCTGGTTGGCGATCGCCACCGCGTACCCGATGGTCGTGTTCGTCAGCGCCCAGGTGCTCGTGTGCGAGACCGCGCCGGGCATGTTGGCGACGCAGTAGTGCACGACCCCGTGCACCTCGTACGTCGGGTTGTCGTGGGTCGTCGGGCGGCAGGTCGCGATGCAGCCCCCCTGATCCACGGCGACGTCGACGACGACCGTGCCCTTTTCCATGCGGCGGATGAGCTCCTCGGTCACGAGCAGGGGCGCCTTGGCGCCGGGCACGAGCACGGCGCCGATGACGAGGTCGGCGCGCTCGCACATCGTCTCGATGTTCTCCGCGTTGGAGTAGAGCGTCTCGATGGCGCCCCCGAACACGTCCTCGAGGTAGCTCATGGTCTCGGCGCGCACGTCGAGCACCGTGACCTGCGCCCCCATCCCGACCGCGATCGTCGCGGCGTTCCGGCCGACCACGCCGCCGCCGAGGATCACCACGCGCCCGCGCCGCGTCCCCGGCACGCCGCCGAGGAGCACGCCCTTGCCGCCCCGCTCTTTTTCGAGGCACGAGGCGCCGACCTGCACGGCCATCCGCCCGGCCACCTCGCTCATCGGCCGGAGCAGCGGCAGCGAGCCGTCCTCGAGCTGGATCGTCTCGTACGCGACGCCGGTCACGCCGCGCCTCGCGAGCTCCTTCGTGAGATCGGGCTCGGCGGCCAGGTGCAGGTACGTGTAGAGCAGGAGCCCCTGGCGGAAGTGGCCGTACTCGGAGGGGAGCGGCTCCTTCACCTTCACCACGAGATCGGCGCTCCACGCCTCCGCGGCCGACCTCACGATCAGCGCGCCTGCGCGCCCGTAGGCCTCGTCGGAGATCCCGCTGCCTTCGCCGGCGCCGGACTCCACGAGGACCTTGTGCCCGTGCCCGACCAGGGCCCGGACACCCGCGGGCGTCATGCCGACGCGGTACTCACGTGTCTTGATCTCCTTGGGGACTCCGATAAGCACGATCGCGCTCCTCTCCCCGCCGGACTTCTGAGGCGAGGCGCGGCCGACGATAGCAGAAACGCGCCCCAGCAACGCTGTAGGCGGCTCACAGCGCGACGTGTTTCCTGCGACGAGAGCCGGGAAATCCGTTCGAATCAGGCGCTCTCCGCCGCATGTTACACGCCCGCGGCGGCCTCGAGCGCCATGCGGACCAGGAGCGCGATCTGTCCTGGAGAGGCGAGATCGAGCGGACCCATCATCACCTCTGCCTCAAGCATCATGAGCTCGAGCGCCTCGCAATGCGCCGCCAGCGCGTCCGTCCCGGCGTGATCGAGCCGGACGACCGCGGCCGCGCCGTGCAGGGCGAGCGGCCATGTCGGGGCGATGTTGTCCTCGACGGGAAGGCCGATCAGGGCGAGCTCGACGCCCTCGCCGAGCCGGATCACCCCGAGCGGCCGCGGCAGCGGCGCGTGCGGCGGAGGCTCTGCCGGCACGGCGGCGTCGGCGATGCGGCGGACGGCGTGGGAGAGCGTCGTCATGCGGCGCGCGCTCGCGGCCAGGACGAGGTGCGGCGGCGGCGCGAAGCCCGGCCGGGAGAGGCGCGTCACGAGCGATCGGAGGACCGCGAACTGCTCCGGCGGGGCGAAGGGCGTCGTGAGGTCGGCGAGCGAGATGCGGCGGATCTTCCCGGCCGCCGTGAGCTCCATCAGGACCTCGAGGATCAGCAGATCCGGCGCGCTGATCTCGTCGAGCAGCTCGTCCAGGTTGTGCGGCATCTGGAGCAGCGCCGTCACCTTCGCGGCCACGAGCAGGCGCTCCGCCGGGTCTGCGCCCATCAGCAGGGCGGGCGGCGCGGCCGAGGCGCGCGTCGACTCCGGCTTGGGCGCGACCGGCTCCGCCGCGCGCAGCGTCGGCGGAGGCGGCATGGATCCGGCGCGGCCCCTCGGCGCGCTGGGGTGCAGCAGCGACGGCGGAACCGAGGGCAACCCGACGTCCGCGCCCTCCTCCGGATCCCCCGCGACGGTGTCGCCGGCGCCCTCGTCGGCGCTGCTCTGCAGAGGCGACAGGTCGATGTCGTCGCTCGGGGGCTCGGTCAGCAGGAACGCCTCGCCGTTCGGGGCGAGCTCGGCCCGCCGGCGCTGGACCTCATCGACCTGGCGGAGCGCCTCCATGAGGAGCCGCGAGGTCGGCGCCATGATCCGGCGCACGCTCGCCGGCTCGCCGGGTGAGAACGCGAAGTGCCCGTCGCGCTCGCCGAGCAGCCGGTAAAGCGCCTTCTCCCCCTCGAGGCGGCGGTAGACGGCGTCGATCACCTCGCCCCCGGAGAGCCGGAGCTCGCCCCCGCCCGCCGGCGTCGTGATGCCGAGGACGCCGCTCCGGCGGTTCATGGCGAGCAGCTGCAGCAGGTCCACGAGCGGCACCTGCTGGAGGTCGCCGCGGATCTCCTGCAGCGCGGTCGGCTTGGACCCGCGCGGGGACGCCTCGGTGATGCGCGACACGATGTGGTCGACGTCGCTGCGCAGCACGTCGTCGGGGTCGATCTTGCTGTCGGCGTCGTCCACCAGGAACAGCATCGGCGTGTCGGCGAGGTCGGGCACGGCGGCGAACGCGTCGGCGAGCGCGCTGTCCTCGTCCACGGACCGGGCGGCGAGCACGATGTCGGGCCGTCGTTTGAACGCCTGCTCGACGGCCTCGAACGCGCCGTTCGCGTTCGTCACGGTGAGCCCGCGCGCCCTCAGCGCCGACGCGAGCGCGCCGAGCGCATCCATGTCCGAGTCAACCAGCAGCACCCTGCGAGACACTGGATCGACCCTCCGAATCAGCCGAAGACCCGCAGCCCGGCCGCGCGGCCGAGCCGCTCGGCGAGGAAGTCCGCCAGCAGCGGATCGGCCGCGTGGATCCCCCGCACGAACCCCCCCTGGTTTCGCCCGACCAGCGCGTAAGCGCCGTGCTCCGCCAGCACGCAGAGCGCCTCGATGTCGTCGCAGCCCGGCGAGGACCGGAGGTCGAGCGCGTGCAGCACCACGTCCTCGCGGGACTGGCCGAGCAGCGCCCGCACCTCCGCGCCCAGGCTGAGCCTGTCGTGGTGGGCGACCAGGATGAACACGGCGCCCCCGCGGAGCGCGTTCTTGACCACCGACGTCGCGAGCAGGACGGTGTCGGCGACCGACAGATCGAGCGGGCGAGGCGCCGCGATCGCGACCGGGTCCTCGGCGGCCGGCGCCTCCCGCACGAGCATGCCGAAGATCTCGCCGAGGCTCCGCCGGTCCTGCGGGATGCGGTGGACGATGGACGACTTGGTCGCCTCGGCGCGCCGGCGGGCGACGCGGAGCAGCTGCGCGAGCCCCTGCCCGTCGTGCGGGAACGTGGCGACGCCGACGAGCAGCCCCTTCGGCAGGTACCCCGCGCGCTTCTCGCTCCCGGCGACGCGGGAGAGCATCCGGCGGTGGCAGGCGTGCGCCTCCAGCCCGGCCGTCTCGGGCATGAGAAGGTGGAACTCGTTCTCGTCGACGCGGGCCAGGATGTCGGTGTCGCGCACGGCTCGGAGCAGGTGCTCGGCGACCTGACCGGGGTTCAGCGCGCTCGAGGGCGCCGCCGGCGCGGATCTCCAGAACGCGAGGTCGCCCGGGCGCTCCGGCGCGGCCGGCGCGTCGGGCTCGATCACGATGGTCGCGATGGTGAAGCGGCGGCCGTACCGCTTCGCCTTGTCGATCTCGCGGCCGGCGACGTCGACGTAGTAGGCGAACGAGTAGGCGCTCGACGTCGGGTCCTTCATCGCGGCGCCGCCCGCCGAGCGCTCGCGCTCGGCCAGCAGCGCGAGCGCCGTCGTCGCCTGGGTGGCGAGCAGCTTGACGAGGCCGTCGAGCAGCGGCGCCCGCCGCGGCGTGGAGATGCTCCCGCTGTCGGGCCGCCGGACCGAGGGGAAGGCGGAGCTGCGGCCCGGCTCCTTCTGCAGGAGGAGGTGCCCCGCGGTCAGCTTGCGCAGGGCGAGCGGGACCACGATGAGCTGCTCCCGCCGGGCGAAGTCGAGGATGTCCGCCTCGGTCCCGTACGCCGGCGCGCGATCAAGGGGTCCGCTCAGCGCCGACCGCGCGAGCTCGTTCGACCGTTCTCCCAGGGTGAGGTACACCGCGGCCGCCGCGGCGGCGGTCGCCTCCACGAACACCTCGGCGACCTGCTGCGCCGCCGCGTTGCGGTCCCGCGCGTCGGCGAGCTCCGCGACCCGGGCGATCCACCCGGCCGCGCGCGCGCTCCGCGCCGACTCGTGCTCGAGCTGCATCCGGAGGGCCCGCTCGGCGAACCGCAGCCGCACCGAGCCGACGGCGTTCAGCACCTCGTCGCCGCCGAGCGGCAGCAGGAACAGCCCCGCGCCGCCGAGCGCGACGGCGTGGGCGCCCGACTCGAGCTCCGCCCGCGTCGCCAGCGCGAAGACCGTCGCCTCGGGCGCGATGGCCTTCAGGTGGTGCACCATGGCGAGCCCCGCGCCGTCGCCGAGGCCGACGTCGACGAACGCGACGTCCGGCGGGCCGCTCTCGGCGAGGGCGATCCCCTCCGCGAGGTCGCTCGCGAACATCAGCTCGTCCGACGGGATGACGCGCGAGAACAACGTGTGGGTCGCCTCGTCCGCGATGACCGCGAGCACCTTGAGCGAGATCTCGTGGACCGGCGCGCGGCTCGGGCTCCATACCCCCTCGGGCGAGGCGGTCACGCGATCACCACCTCGCCCGAGAACACCCGACGCGCCGGGCCCTGCATGAGCATCTCCAGCGACCCGGAGGCGACGGTCACGCGCAGCGAGCCCCCCGGCAGCACCACCCGCAGCGGCGCTCCGTACGCCGCGCGGCCCTGCGCGCACGCGGCCACGGCCACGGCGCAGGCGCCCGTGCCGCACGCCAGCGTGCGCCCCACCCCGCGCTCCCAGACGGTCACGTCGATGCGCGCGGCCTCGCCCTGCTCGGCGGGCCTCACGCGGCAGAACTCGACGTTGACGCCTTCCGCGGGCGTGGTCGCGACGATGGGCCCGAGCTCATCGATCACGTCCTCTTCGTAGGGCTCGAACGTGACCGCGTGCGGGTTGCCGACGTCCACGCTCGCGAACCGGTGCTCCGCGCCGAGCGCGCGGACCACGAGCGGCTCGGCGGTGCGGGCGCGGCCCATGTCGACGAGCACGTCGAAGCGATCGCCCGCCCGCGTGACCTCGCACCGCTTGTCGCCGGCGTCGGTCGCGATGGAGAGGGCCTTCTGCGGGGTTCCTCTGGAGACGAGGTAGGCCGCCACGCAGCGGAGCCCGTTGCCGCACATCTCGGGGCGGCTCCCGTCGGCGTTCCAGACCTGCATCCGCGGCCGTTCGCGGTCGATGACCAGCACGCCGTCGGCGCCGATGCCGAACCGGCGGTCGCAGAGGCGCCGGGCCGCCTCGGGGGTCATCGCGACCGCCTCGACGAGGATGAAGTCGTTGCCAAGACCTTCCCACTTCTCGAACCGGACGACGTTGTCCCTCATCGCTGCGCCTCGGCGAGCCGCCTTCGCGTCTCGGTCTCCTTGAGCCCACGGACGGCGACGACCTTGCTCCTGCCGCTCGCGCCGAGGGCGATTTCGACGTCGCTTCGGCGCACGTCGAGCGCGCGCGCGAGCAGCTGGACGAGCTCCGCGTTCGCGGCGCCGTCGACGGGCGGCGAGGTCAGCGCGACGTCGAGCGCTCCCTCGCGCACCCCGAGGATGGCCGAGCGCGACGATCTCGGCCGCACCTGGACCGAGATGCGGACGCCTTCCGCGCGCTCGGTGATCGCGAGGCGGCTCCACGCGCCGCGGGCCGCGCTCTCCTCGGGTTTGCTCATCGGACCGCGCTCATCGTAGCGTATCTCGGACTCACGGGTGGTCCCTGCGATGCGCGGCGGCGCCGCTTACCGAGCGGCTACCGCGAATTTGCAGCCCGGAGGGCGGACCCGCTACTCTTTTCGCCGGGTCGCGGATCCGCTCGGCAGCACGTTCAGACAGGGGCGAATCGCGCCAGCGGTCCCCCGGTCGTCGCCGCTGGAGCTTCTTTCCGCGGTGGAGGCGTTTGCCATGTCTGATCAAGGAGAAGGGTCCGTGAACGCAGCGCCCGGCGGCCTCGCGAGGAGGCTGTGCGCGCTCATGCTGGTCACGGCGTCGGGCGGCCTGCTCGCGTCCGCGTGTGCGGACAACGAGAGCAGCCTGTTCATCCGCATGCGCATCGTGCCGGATGAGTCCTGCACCACGGAGTGCAGCGCCGACGAGCCGTTCTTGACCTACGACGAGGTCGATGCCGCGTATCCGAGCGGCTACTCGCACAGCGCGGTGCTGCTCGTCGGCAACCAGATGGTGCAGCGCGGCGACTCGGACGTCCTCCGCACCGAGACCTCGCGCGTGCAGCTCTACGCCGCCGAGGTGCGCATCCTGGACAACACGGGCGGCGTGGTGGGCGAGTACGAGGTTCCGGTCTCGGGCACGGTGGATCCCGGGAATGCGAACGATCCCGGCTACAACTGCACGGAGGTCCTCATGATCGACGGCGCGACCATGGACACGCTGCGCGATCGGGTCCTGGAGGAGGGGAGCGCGATCGAGGTGGTCTCGACGGTGGTCCTGAAGGGCAGGACGCTGGGCGGTCAGGAGATGGAGACCGTCGAGTGGGCCTACCCGATCCGGGTCTGCTTCGGCTGCGGCGGGTGCATCGAGCACCCGCCGGAGTGCTGCAGCGGCGAAGGGGCGGGGTCCGACGTTTGCGAGGACCTGGACGAGTTGGCGGGCGTCTGCCCGCGTGGCCGGCCCGGCGTCGCGGACTGCCGCCAGCTGGGGAGGAGCTGCCGCGAGCACCTCGACAGCTTCACTCGCTAGGACCTGCCCGCGGGGGCGCGTCGGTCGAGGCGCGCCCTCACCGCGCGCGATCCGCGCGGCGGAGGGGGGTCGCTTCGGGTGACGGACCCTGGAGGGCGTTGACCAGCAAGACGAACGGAAGGCCCAGCACCGCAACGTCGAGCTGGGCCGCGAGGACGACGGCGGTCTCCCCGGAGGCGCCGAGCCCGAGGCGCATCTGGGCGAGCAGCCCGTTGCTCATCCCGTAACTCGAGTGGAAGTTGTGGCTGCGCAGTCCCCAGAAGACCGCCGCTGCGACGCCTGGCTCGAGCCCTCCACCGTCTTCGCTCCACCGGCCGTAGAGGCCGGCGGAGACGACCAGCGGAAACAGGTCGAAGACCGGGGCGAGCGCAGAGACGCCCGCGCCGAGCTGGATCTCGTCGAACGCATGGGTGAGCACCTCCGCGTAGGGACCGACGCCGAAGTCGTCGTTGCCTTCACGACCGAAGAGGACGTCGCCGCGCACGCCCGCGTGAAAGAGGGTCGTGTCCCAGAAGTGCCGTTCCGTGCCCGTGCCTGCGACGCCCAGGGTGAGCCCGGCGCTCGCCTGTGGCTCGGCGCGCGCCGGACCCTGCGCAAGGAAGGTCCCGAGGAACGCGGTGATCAGGGCAGCTGTGCGGCGCGCCGTGAGCATGCTGGTGCGATGCTACAGCGCGCTGCAGAGGCGCGCGCGCCATTCTGCGGTGGTGCGGGGGCGCTCCCGGGTCGTTGAACATTTCGGAAGCGCGCATTCTGCTGCGCTCACCAGCGAATCGCTCCGTTTCTGCGGTGCAGCGCGCCCTCCGCGTCGGGTGGGGTTCGTGGTAGCGTCTGGGGGCTATGGCGCGCCGCACCGTGCAGCTGCGGGTGGGTGGTCAGACCTACCGCGTGGTGACCTCCGCGAGCGATGAGGAGCTCCAGCGGCTGGCTGCCGTCGTCGATCAGAAGCTCGCTGCCGTTGTGCCCGCTGGTCGCGCCGTGACTCCCCAGGCCATGCTGCTGGCCGCGATGGCGCTTGCGCACGACCTGGAGCAGGAGCGCACGCGAGCGGCGGCGATCGCGGGGCGCGCGCGGGATGCGTTCGGCCGTATTCTGCGACGGGTGGATGCGGCGCTCGGCGCCGGCTCCGAGCCGGCGGCCTCGCCTGGCGAGGCGAACGACAGCACGCCTTGACGCCGCGCCGTCCTGCCCGTTCACCATCCCCATCCCTGCCGCCGCTCTGCTGCTCATAGGGGCGGCATGTCTGCACCCATGAAAGAAGCTCACGACCCCCCCTGCCCTACCCCGCCGGGGTTGAACCCCCTGCGCCATCTCGAGGAAGAGCTCTCGGAGCTGGAGCGCGCCGGCTTGCTTCGTGTGCCCCCGCTCGCCGCGGCGGCCGCGGAGATGCTGGTCCTGTGCTCGAACGACTACCTGGGCTACGCCGGCCTGCCCTGGCCCTCGGAGTGCCGCGCCGCGAGCGGTGCGGGCGCGTCCCGCCTGGTGAGCGGAACACACGAGGCGCACCTGGTGGCCGAGAGGGAGATCGCGAGCTGGCTCGGCGTGGAGGCGACGTTGCTGTTCTCCTCGGGGTACGCCGCCAACGTCGGTGCCGTGACCGCCCTGGCCAGACCCGGGGACGTGGTGGTGTCGGATGCGCTGAACCACGCGTCGCTCATCGATGGCTGCCGACTCTCGGGCGCGAGGATCGAGGTCGTGCGGCATCTCGACACCGAGGCGGTCGAACAAGCCCTCCTCCGGGGTGCGAGCGCTCGCCGCCGCTGGGTCGTGACCGAATCGCTCTTCAGCATGGATGGCGACACCCCCGATCTGCGCCGGCTGCGCGAGCTCTGCGACGCCCACGATGCCGCGCTGGTCGTGGACGAGGCGCATGCCCTCGGCATCTGCGGACCTCGCGGAACGGGCTTGTGCGCCGAGATGGGCGTTCGCCCCGACGTCCTCGTCGGTACACTCGGCAAGTCGCTCGGGCTGCACGGCGCCTTCGTCGCGGGCTCCTCGACATTGCGGACCTATCTCTGGAACCGCGCCAGGAGCTTCGTCTTCTCGACCGGCATCAGCCCGAAGGTGGCCCTGGCTGCGGTGGACCGGGTTCGTCGAGCAGCCGCCGACGACGCCGGACGCGCGCGGGTTGCCGCGGCAGCGCGTCAGCTCCGCTCCGGTCTGCGTGCCATGGGGGCCCCGCTGCTTCCGGGGTCGGCGGGTCCGATCCTCCCCTGGATCCTCGAGTCGGCCGGCGCTGCCGTCGAGATGTCGAAGCGCCTTGCACACGAGGGAGTCCTCGTTCAGGCGATCCGACCGCCCACGGTACCTGCCGGCACGTCGCGCCTTCGCATCACGGCCAGCGCGTTGCTCTCGGAGGCAGACGTCGACCGTGCTCTCGCAGCGTTCCGCCGGGCCGTGCGATGAGCGACCGACCTGTTTCACGTGAAACAGCGCAGCTCCGGGTCGCCGTCGTCGGAACGGGGACCGGGGTTGGCAAGACCCACACCTCGGTGGCGCTGGTCGCTGCTCTGGCAGCGCGGGGCGGCGTGGTCTGCGGCCTGAAGCCGATCGAGTCGGGCCTGGACGGGACATCCGCGTCAGACGCCGATCAGCTTGCTCAGGTCAGCTCGGTTCGGCCTGGACCAGCGCCGTTCCGTTTCAGCGAGCCGATCTCCCCTCACCTCGCCGCGCGCCGGTGTGGCCGCACGATCTCGCTGGACGTCGCGACCGGGTGGATCAGCGACCAGCCGGCGCCTGTCGTGGTGGTCGAGAGCGCCGGCGCCCTCCTCTCCCCTCTCGGACCCGGGCTGACGAACCTGGACCTCGTGCGCGCCCTGGCCCCTGCGGCCGTCGTGCTGGTCGGGCTGGACCGGCTAGGCATCCTTCACGAGGTGGCCTGCTGCCTGCTGGCGCTGCGAACGCTCGCCCCTGCGCTGCCGTTGCCGGTCGTCGTGCTCAACCCGCCCGCGGCTCCGGATGCATCGACGGGTACCAATGCCGAGGAGCTCGAGACGCTCGGCGTCACGTCGGGCGCTATCACCATGCCGCGCGGTGCTCCTACGGCGCCGGCGTCGATGACGGCGGCGCAGCGAGTGCTGTCGCGTCTCTGCCTCTGAGCGGGTCGTCGGCGTCGCTCGCTGCGGGGGTGGGCGGGCTTGTTCGACGGGATCGTCTTTGAGGCGACCCGGCTGCCCACGTCGCCTGCCGGTATCTCGCGTCTCCGCATCACGGCCGGCGTGTTGCTCTCGAAGGAAGACAGACGTCGACCGTGCGCTCGCAGCGTTCCGCAGGGCCATGGTGACGAGGGACCGACCTGTTTCACGTGAAACAGCGCAGCTACGGGTTGCCGTCGCCGGAACGGGGATCGGGGGTGGCAAGACGCACACTTCCGTGGCGCTGATCGCTGCTCTGACAGCGCGGGGCGACGCGGTCTGCGCCCTGAAGCCGATCGGGTCGGGTCTGGACGGGACATCCGCGGCAGACGCCTATCAGCTTGCTCAGGTCAGCTCGGTTCGGCCCGGACCCCGGCGCTGTTCCGTCTCAGCGAACCGCTCTCCCCTCACCTCGCCGCGCGTCGGTGTGGCCGCACGCTCTCGCTGGAAGTCGCGAGAGCGCCGGTGCGCTCCTCTTCTCTGTCGGACCCGGGCTGGCGAACCTGGACCTGGTGCGCCGTGGTTCCTGCGGCCGTCGTGCTGGTCGGGCTGAACCGGCTAGAAGGCCGATCACGTTGATCGAGCGAGAAATAAGACGCCAAGAGCGCCAAGGACGCCAAGAGCGCCAAGAAGAAGAGCTGGCGATGATCGCCCTGCCGAGCAGGTGCTGTCCAAGGTCGCGCTGGTCGCGCTCTCCGAGCAGGTGGGCAGCTAGACGGTGCGGAAGCGGCGCGAGCGCTTCGTCGCGCGAAGAGCGCCTGACACTCGACAACGCCGAGTACCCCCGCCGACCGGCGCCTCTCTCATCGAGGTGCACCACAAGCTCGTCAAGCTCGCCTGCCTGCGTCCCGAGGTCTCCATTCGAGCAGGTCTGGAACCTCCAAGCACCGGCCGATGCGCTTGCCAGACCGACTGCCGCGCAGCGGAGCAGGGCCGAGGTATGGTCACTCCTGGAGGGCGCCCAGCGTGATGCCGCGTCGCATCCGGCTCTGATGCACGGCGCGGACCCGGCCGTCCGACCCAAGGAGCGAAGAGCTCCAGCCGGCGCGTGCAGCCGCCCGAGAGAGCGACGACGAGGTGTGGTTCAGCATCGTGGCGTGGCGCGTGCTCAGGAACGCGGCGTTCCGCTGCCGCACGAGCTGGCCGCACGCATCTCAAGGCGCCAGCACATCGCCTTCTTCTTGGCGCCCTTGGCGTTCTTGGCGTCTTGGCGCCTCATTTCTCGCTCGATTCCACGGGTTCGGTCCTCCAGACCCGCGCGGAAAAGCAATGAATGCAGCCGACGAGGTACTGCGCGGCACGGCAATGCGCGCCGCTGCTGCTGCTCGTACAGCTCCTCGGCGCGGTAGACCGGAACAGCACCGGAGCTGCACCGTCGCACGCGCCTGATGAGCTGCACCCCACGTTTCACGTGAAACTGCCCTGCCCTACCGGAAGGTCAGGCTGAACCGCTGACGACGCGACCCCGTTCGAGCACCAGCCGGGCCGCGGCTCGATCGCGGAAGATCTCGGGCTCGTGTGATACCACGACGACCGTGGAACCCCTGGCCCTCTCTGCCTCGACCACGACCAGCAGCCGTGCAACGCCGGCGCGGTCCAGACCGGTGGTCGGCTCGTCCAGCAGCACCAGCGACGGCTGGTGGACCAGCGCTCTCGCCAGGGCAATGCGCTGCCGCTGGCCCCGTGAGCAGGTTCGAAGCGGGCGCACCGCGAAGCTCCCCAGCTCGAAGCGCTCCTCCGCCTGCTCCCACGCTTCCTGCGCGTCGAGCCCGTGAAAGCGGGCCGCGAGCTCGATGTTCTGGCGACCGGAAAGGTCCGGGTAGGCCAGCGACTCGTGAGACAACCAGCCGATCGTGCCACGAACCTGGCCGGGGTCCTCGCCGAGCGGCTCGTACGTGACCGCACCCGACGTGGGACGGATCACCGTGCCCAGGATCCCGAGCAGCGTCGACTTGCCAGAGCCGTTCGCGCCCTCGATGAGCGTCAAACACGCGGCTTCGATGGTCGCGTTGACCCCACGCAACGCCGCCGTGGAGCCGTACGTCTTCACGACGCCACGCACCACCACCCGCTCGATCGTACCTCCTGCCGTCATTTCGCTCCGTCCCCTGCCCCGTCAGCCCTGGTCGCGGCCCCGCGCGCGGACATCTCCCCGGACGAGGGTGGTGATCTCGTCCGGAAATGGCGGCGGGTCGACCACGGTCGCCTCGGCGTCGTCCAGGAGCTCGGCACCCTTCGCGAGCGGCCTGAAGGCCGGAACGGTCGGTCGGTCCTCCACCTCGTCGTCCCGCGCAACCACATCGCCCGTCTCGACCGCCGGCTCACTTCGCCGGCGCGCCGGAACCCCGCTCACCGCGCTGGAGCTCCTCGAGGACCACGCGCTCTGGTGCAGCTGCAACCCCTTGTCGAGCGCCGCCTGCGGTCGCTGCGAGGGTCTCTGCAGCGCGCCGCGAGACTCCGCCGCCCTGATCCTCTCGCCGCCGAGCTCCTCCGCGCCCTCGACCCGGGCGAAGAACATCGTCCCATCCTCGCCCTGATCGCCGGCCACGCTCCTCACCGCCAAGCGCTCCGGCTGCCGCCTCGGCGACGCCGCGGACTGGCTCCTGAACCGGCGCAGCGCCTCCTGGAACTCCCGAGCGCTTTGGAACCGCTCCTCCCGCGCCTTCGCCAGCGCTCGGTCCACGAGGCGCGAGAGGCCGGGCGGGATCGCAGGCTCGAGCTCCGTCACCGGACGGTGCCAGAGGGTGAGGATCTGCACGAGCAACGCGTTGTAGTTGCGAGCCACGAAAGGTCGCTGGCCCGTCAGACCTTCGTAGAGGATGACCCCCACCGCCCAGAGATCCAGCCGGTGATCGAGCTCCACGTCGCCCCGGGCCTGCTCGGGCGCCATGTAGTACGGCGTGCCCATCACCATCCCGGTGCGGGTCAGATCCATCCCCGCCCCGTCCAGACCCTCGGCCTGCGAGATGCCGAAATCGAGCAGCTTGGCAACCGGCAACATGCCCGCGCGCTCCGAGAGGAAGATGTTGTCCGGCTTCAGGTCGCGGTGGACGATCCCCCGCTCGTGCGCCGTGACCAGCGCCGAGAGGACCTGGAGCATGATGTCCACGAGCTCGTAGGGGGGCACGACGCGGCATCGCTCGATGCGCTGCGCCAGCGTCTCACCATGGAGGCGCTCCATCACAAGGTAGGGGCTGCCGTCAGGGAGCCGCCCCATGTCGTAGACCTCGCAGATGTTCGGGTGGCCGATCCGACCCGCGACACGGGCCTCGTGCTCCAGCCGCGCGGCGGCATCGCGGCTCGAGGTGTCCCTCGAGTGCATCACCTTGACAGCGACCAGCCGGCCGATCTGGAGGTGCTCCGCCTCGTAGACCGCGCCCATGCCGCCCTCCCCGATGATCGCGGTGACCCCGTACTTGTCGCCGATCACATGGCCGAGCAGCGAGCGCCCGGAAGACGGCACCCCCGAAGCCTCCGCCCTCGTCCGCGAGGTCATCGCGAGGTCGGCATAGGACGACCGCGCGGGCGGCGCCGGCTGGCGATGTACAGGCGGAGGCGCCGCGAGGCTGCGGCGACGTGATGAGCTCGGCCCGGCTGGCGACGCCGCGCCCGGCGAAGGACCCAGCCCCCTCGGAGGAGGTACCGCAGGCCGAGGAACCGCGGGCGACGAAGGCATCGGGGCGCGAACACGCGCTCCTCGGAACGACGGCGCCCCGCTGGGCTCCACCACGAGCCCGGTCGCCGGACACACGACGGCCGCGACGTCGTGGTGGTTACCGCAGTGGATGCACCGCACCGAACTCAAGTCCGTACATTTTGCACTACTCCATCCCTGGGTCGCTCGGAACTCCTCAACCGCCCCGAAGCAGCGGACGGTCGCCCCGCTCGAGCTCGCCTTCCCAGCGCCCCGCCGGGATCCTGGGGATAACCCCCCCGAGATCCCTGGGGGGAAAACGGGGGAGAAACGTCGCCCGCCAGCTCTCCCCTGTCCTCCTACCCCTGAGGACGTCCACTTTGCCCCAGGGCGTTCGCTTGTAAGTTACCGGAACTGCTCACGTTTCTGAGTTATCCCCGCCCTCCACAGCGTCTACGACGAAGACGTTGTCTTTATCTATCTATTTCATGGAAAGAAGAGGCATCCCGCAAGGTCACAGGAACGCTCATTTCCCGGGCACGCCCGGGCGATAACCCTGCTAAAGGGAGCGGCTCCGGAGTCGGCCATGGACCTTGTGATCCCCAAGAAAGATCTGCTTCGCCTCGTCGCGCGCTGCCAAGGCGTTGCGGACAAGAAGAGCGCCATGCCGGCGCTCGCGAACGTCCTGCTCGCCGCCGACGGCAACGCCGTCCGCGTCGCCGCGACCGACCTGTACCTCGGGGTCACCGGCCAGACGCACGCAGAGATCAAGACCGGCGGCTCCGTCGCGGTCCCCGCCAGGGACCTGCTCGAGCGCGTCAAAGCCATGCCGGATGGCCCCGTCCAGATCACCACGACCGAGGGCGCACACACCTCGCTCAAGGCGGTCGGATCGCCGCGGCGCTACACGCTGCCAGGGCTCCCCGGCTCGGAGTTCCCGCAGCTGCCGGCGCCGTCGCAGGACGCGCCCACGCTGGAGCTGCCGGTCGAGCAGCTCGCGCTGCTGATCGCCAGGACGCACTTCTCGATCTCCACCGACGAGACGCGCGCCCACGTGAACAGCGCGCTCTTCGAGTGGGCCGGCGACCGCGTGAGGATGGTGACCACCGACGGGCACCGCCTGTCCAAGATGGAGGCCACCGTCTCCGGCAGCTCCGCCACCGCCACCATGCTCATCCCCCTCAAGGCGATCACCGAGCTGCGCCGGCTCGCCGAGGAGGCGCGCGCCGAGAAGGAGACGCCGATGGTCGCCATCACCCAGAGCGGGCCGAACGCGTTCTTCAACATCGCCGGGATGCAGTTCTCGGTGAAGCTCGTCGACGCGCAGTTCCCCCCCTACCAGCAGGTCATCCCGTCGGTCACCGAGCGCTCGGTCCGCGCGCCCCGCGTGCAGTTCGCCGAGGCGCTCCGCGCCATCGCGCTCGCCGCGAACGACCGCACCGGCGGGGTCAAGCTGTCGATCGCGCCGGGGACGCTCCGGATCACCAGCGAGAGCCCGGACACGGGCGCCGGCTTCGACGAGCTCGCCGTCGACTACAGCGGCCCCGAGGTCACCATCGGGTTCAACGCGAAGTACTTCCTCGACGTGCTCGGCGCCATCGACGACGAGGAGGTCGTCCTCGGCATCTCCGGCGAGCTCGACCCCGCCGTGATCCGGCCCGGCAGCGAGTCGAGCCAGCAGAGCTACGTCGCGGTCATCATGCCGATGCGGATTTGAGCGCGCCGGACGACGAACGACCCCCGAGCCTGCTCCTCGAGCGGCTCCACGTGCGCGAGCTCCGGAACCTCGCGCGCGTCGACATCGAGCCCGCGCCGCGCCTCAACGTGATCGCCGGCAACAACGGGCAGGGCAAGACGAGCCTGCTCGAGGCCATCTACTTCGCCGCGACCTCGAGGAGCTTCCGCACCCACCGGGCAGCGGAGCTCGTCCGGCACGGGGCCACCGTGGCGAGCGTGCGGGCGCGCTTCGTCGAGCGGCGGGCAGAGCTCGCGCCGCTCGCGCGCGAGCAGACCGCGGCCGTCGAGAACAAGCGGTGCGTCGTGCGCATCGACGGCAACCGGCCGCCGAGCCTCGCGAGCTTCGCGACGCGCTCGCCGGTCGTGGCGTTCCACACGGAGGAGCTCGCGCTCTCGACCGGGCCCGCGAGCGCGCGGCGCACGCTGCTCGACCGGCTCGCGCTGTTCATGGACCCCCAGAGCGCCGATCACCGCGCCCGCTACGCGCAGGCGCTCCGCGCCCGCCACGAGCTGCTCCACCGCGGCGCCGGGTCGGCGGCCCAGGCGAGCGCCGAGCTCGACGCGTTCGAGGAGCTCTGCGCCGTCCACGGGGCGGCGCTGACGCGCGCCCGCGAGGCCGCCGTGCAGGCGCTCTCGCCGGAGCTCGCGCAGGCCTTCGCCCGCATCGCGGCGCCGGACCTCACGCTGACCGCGCGGTACGCACCCGGCGGCGCCGGCGACGCCGAGGCGGCGCGCGAGGCGCTGCGCGACCAGCGGCGGCGCGACGCGCACCGGCCGAGCGCCGGGTTCGGGCCCCACCGCGACGACCTGGTGCTCGAGCTCGACGGCCACCCCGCCCGGGTCGTCGCCTCCCAGGGGCAGCACCGGGCGCTCACGCTGTCGCTCAAGGCGGCCGAGACCGCCGCGATCGCGGCCGTCCGCGGGGTGGAGCCGATCCTGCTGCTCGACGACGTGTCCAGCGAGCTCGACCCGGACCGCACCGAGGCGCTGTTCGTGTTCCTCGGGATGGCGCGCGGGCAGGTGTTCCTGACCACCACGCGGCGCGATCTCATCGTGGCCCCGGGCGTGCCCTCCTCGGAACGGCGCGATTTTCACGTCGACGGCGGCGCCCTGAGCTGACGCCGGCGGCCGAGGCGGCCCGGTGAGGGCACGGGCGCTGGAACGGCCGCGGCACGGGGCGGCGCGGGCCGCTGAGGCGGCCGCGGCGCGGGGGGCCGCGCGAGGTGCAGCGCGAGGTGCAGCGCGAGGTGCAAATTGAGCGCCGGCGGGCGCGCTCGGACGCGGCGCCGCGCGCGCCGCCAGACGTGTTGATCCTCCCGTCCAGCCCACGAGTTGGAATGCTCCGGACGCGCCCGCGGGAGGCGCTGAAAATACCGTGTTACGGGGGCCTCCGGACCCGGCGAAACGCTTGCCCGAGGGCCTGATTTCGGCTACATTTCCGCGGTCTTTACGGGGGCATCGGCGAGCGGTCCGCGCATGATCGCTCGTGGCCTCTGAATCGATCCGGCGCCGCGGCCGCGGCCCCCGGGTCTCCTCACCGCGAGCTGCCATCGCAACCGGCCCCTCCACTGCAAGAACTCCGGTAATTCGAGCGGCCTGAGCCGCTCTGCGCCCCCGGTGAGAGGCGGCGGGCGCGCCACCAGGACCGAGATGACGGAACCCACCCTCAGCCAGTCGACCGACCTGACCAAGCCCTCGTACGACGCCCACAGCATCACGGCGCTCGAGGGCCTTGAAGCGGTGCGAAAGCGCCCCGGCATGTACATCGGCGATGTGCACGACGGATCGGGGCTGCATCACCTCGTCTGGGAGGCGGTGGACAACGCCGTCGATGAGCACCTCGCCGGCGCCTGCACCGAGATCAGGGTCACCGTCCACTTCGACGGCTCGGTCTCGATCGAGGACAACGGCCGCGGCATCCCGGTCGGGATGCACGCGAAGGGCGTGAGCGCCGCGGAGGTCGTCATGACCGTCCTCCACGCCGGCGGCAAGTTCGACAACTCCAGCTACAAGGTCTCTGCCGGCCTGCACGGCGTCGGCGTCAGCGCCGTGAACGCCGTCTCCGAGTGGCTCAAGCTCGAGATCAAGCGCGAAGGAAAGGTCTGGTTCCAGGAGTACGCCCGGGGCGTCCCCAGGGCGCCGCTCAAGGCGATCGGGGTGACGGACAAGACGGGGACGAAGATCACCTTCAAGCCCGACCCGATCATCTTCAGCGCGGTCGAGTTCAGCTTCGACGTGCTCGCGAGCCGCTTGCGGGAGCTCGCCTTCCTGAACGCCGGGCTCGTCATCCACCTCGACGACCAGCGCCCGGACGGGCGGGCGGAAGCCTACGAGTACAAGGGGGGCATCTCGGAGTTCGTGGCGCTCCTCAACAAGACCAAGGAGCCGATTCACGACGAGGTGATCAGCTTCGTGTCGCAGCACGAGATCGGCGCCCCGGGCGAGGGCGGAAACGGCCGCGGGAGCGCGGCGGCGCCGCCCGTCGGCGTGGAGGTCGCGCTGCAGTGGAACGGCTCGTACACCGAGGCGATCTTCTGTTACACGAACAACGTCCACAACAAGGACGGCGGCACCCACCTCACCGGGCTCCGCGCCGCGCTCACGAAGACGATCAACAACTACGGGAGCGCGCACAACCTCTTCAAGGAGCTCAAGCAGGGCCTCCAGGGCGAGGACGCGCGCGAGGGGCTGACGTGTGTGCTCAGCATCAAGCACCCGGACCCGTCGTTCGACTCGCAGACGAAATCCAAGCTCGTCTCCAGCGAGGTCAAAGGCATCGTCGAGGCCGTCGTCAGCGACAAGCTCGCGCAGTACTTCGAGGAGAACCCGCAGAGCGCGAAGAAGATCATCGAGAAGGCGGTCGTCGCGGCCAAGGCGCGCGAGGCGGCCCGCAAGGCGCGCGAGGTGATCCGCAAGGGCTCGCTCGACGTGACGTCGCTCTCGGGCAAACTCGCCGACTGCCAGTCGAAGGACCCGGAGAAGAGCGAGATCTACATCGTCGAGGGCGAGAGCGCCGGGGGCAGCGCCAAGATGGGCCGCGACCGGCACTTCCAGGCGATCCTCCCCCTCAAGGGCAAGATCCTGAACGTGGAGCGGGCTCGGCTCGACCGCATGCTGAGCTCCGCCGAGGTCGGCACGTTGATCACCGCCCTCGGCTGCGGGATCAACGACGCCGGCGGGTTCGAGATCGACAAGCTCCGGTACCACAAGATCATCCTGATGACGGACGCCGACGTCGACGGCTCCCACATCCGCACGTTGCTCCTGACCTTCTTCTTCCGGCAGATGCCGGAGATCATGGAGAAGGGGTATCTCTTCATCGCGCAGCCGCCGCTCTACCGCGTGCGCAAGGGGAAGCGGGACCTCTACCTGAAGGACCAGGCCGCGCTCGACGAGTTCCTCGTGGGCAACGCGGTGGACGGGCTGGAGCTCGTCGCCAGCGGCGCTCAGAGCGGCGTCGCGGGGCAGCCGCTCTACCGGCTCGCGCAGCGGCTGAAGCGGTTCCGGGCGGTGCTCTCCAACATCGACAAGCGCTGTGACGCGCGGATCGTGGCGGCGGTGCTGCGATCGAGCGGGCTCGGTCGGGACGATCTGCGGGAGACGAAGAAGGTCGCCGAGGCCGCGGACGCGCTCCGCGCGTACCTGAAGCAGCGGTATCCGGACCTGTTCCCGCTCACGCTGGCGACGCCGCGGGACACCGAGCACGGGACGAGCCGGATCGAGGTCGTGCCGCGCCCGGGCGCGAGCGCCCGGAGGAGCGTCATCGACTGGGATCTCGTGGGCTCGCCGGAGTACCAGGAGGCCTGGTCCATCGAGCAGGACCTGCGATCCGTCGGGGCGCCGCCCTACCGGGCCCGCACCTCGAGCGGCGAGGACACCATCGAGAACGGGGAGGCGCTCGTCGACTACCTGGAAGAGCGGGGGAAGAAGGGCATCTCGATCAGCCGGTACAAGGGCCTCGGCGAGATGAACGCGGACGAGCTCTGGGAAACGACGATGAACCCGGACGCGCGGACGCTCCTCCAGGTCCGCATCGACGACGCGGTGAAGACCGACGAGCTCTTCACGATCCTCATGGGGGATCAGGTCGAGCCGCGGCGCAACTTCATCGAGCAGAACGCGCTCAACGTGAAGAACCTCGATATCTGACACGTCCGGGACGCCGGCACCGGGGCGGCGCGGAGGCGCGCGCCGCGGTCGCCGGACCCGGCGTCGCGGGGGCGCGGCGGCGTGAGCTGACTGCCGCGTTCTCCCGCTATCGTGCTGCCGCGTTCGCTCGTTATCCTGGCAAGCTGCTTGCTTGGCCGGACCCTTGCTAGACGAGGGGGGCGCCTTAGCTTCGAGGTGCCATGCGAATCGACCGAATGACGACGAAGGCCCAAGAGGCCGTGCGCGAGGCTGTCGGTTTCGGCAGCCGACGGGGCAACCCGGAGCTCTATCCCGAGCACCTTGTGAGGGCGATCGTCGACCAGGACGGCGGCGTCGGCGCCCCCTTGGTGCAGAAAGCAGGCGCCGATCCGGCGGGCTTGCTGCGCCTCCTCGACGCGAAGATCGACACGTATCCTCGCGTGAGCGGCGGCGCCGAGCCGAACCTGTCGCGGCGCGCGCTCACCGTCCTGCAAAAGGCCGAAGACGAGGCGAAGGCGCTCAAGGACGAGTACATCTCGACAGAGCACGTGCTGCTCGCGGGGGTGAAGGCGGACAAGGAGATCCAGTCGATCTTCGAGCGGCTGGGGCTCTCGTACGACAAGCTCCTCGCGGCGCTCGCGTCCGTGCGCGGCAACCAGCGCGTGACGGATCGAGACCCGGAGGGGAAGTTCCAGGCGCTCGAGAAGTACACGCGCGACCTCACGAAGCTCGCCCGGCAGGGGAAGATCGACCCGGTGATCGGGCGGGACGAGGAGATCCGCCGCGTGATCCAGGTGCTCTCGCGCCGCACCAAGAACAACCCGGTGCTCATCGGGGAGCCCGGCGTGGGCAAGACAGCCATCGTCGAGGGCATCGCGCACCGGATCGTCGGGGGCGACGTGCCCGAGTCGCTGAAGGACAAGACCATCGCGGCGCTCGACCTCGCCGCCATGGTCGCAGGCTCGAAGTTCCGCGGCGAGTTCGAGGACCGGCTCAAGGCGGTGCTCAAGGAGATCGAGGGCTCGAACGGGCGCATCATCCTGTTCATCGACGAGCTCCACACCCTGGTGGGCGCCGGGGCGGCCGAGGGCGCCATGGACGCGGCGAACATGCTGAAGCCGGCGCTCGCGCGCGGCGAGCTCCGGTGCATCGGCGCGACCACGCTCGACGAGTACAGGAAGCGCATCGAGAAGGACGCGGCGCTGGAGCGGCGGTTCCAGCAGGTGCTCGTGGAGCAGCCGAGCGTCGAGGACACCATCGCGATCCTCCGGGGGCTCAAGGAGAAGTACGAGGTCCACCACGGCATCCGCATCCAGGACGCGGCGCTCGTGGCGGCGTCGGTGCTGTCGAATCGCTACATCACCGAGCGGTTCCTGCCGGACAAGGCCATCGACCTCGTCGACGAGGCGGCGTCGAAGATCCGCATGGAGATCGACAGCCTGCCCACGCCGATCGATCAGGTCGAGCGCGACCTGCTGAAGCTGCAGATGGAAGAGCAGGCGCTCAAGCGCGAGAGCGACAGGGCGAGCAAGGCGCGCCTCGACGAGGTGCGGCGCGAGATCGCCGACCTCCAGGGGCAACGCGACGCGATGCGGGCGCAGTGGATGCGCGAGAAGGAGCTCATCTCGGAGCTGCGCAAGCTGAAGCCGCAGATCGAGGAGCTCAGGCTCGAGGAAGAACGCCTGAAGCGGGCCGGCGATCTCGGGCGCGCCGCCGAGATCCACTACGGGAAGATCCCGGAGATCGAGAAGCAGCTGGAGTCGATCCGCGGCACGCTCGCGCAGGTGCAGTCGAAGCAGAGCTACCTGAAGGAGGAGGTCACGGACGAGGACATCGCGGCGGTCGTCTCGAAGTGGACCGGGATCCCGGTGTCCAAGATGCTCGAGAGCGAGATGCAGAAGCTGCTGCGCCTCGAGGAAGAGCTGCGCCGGCGTGTGGTCGGGCAGGAGGACGCGCTCCGCGCCGTGGCGAACTCCATCCGGCGCTCGAGGGCGGGCCTCGGCGACGAGCGGCGGCCGATCGGATCGTTCCTGTTCCTCGGGCCGACCGGCGTCGGGAAGACCGAGCTCGCGCGCGCGCTCGCCGAGATCCTGTTCGACGACGAGCGGGCGATGGTGCGGCTCGATATGAGCGAGTACGGAGAGCGCCACGCGGTGGCTCGCCTGATCGGCGCGCCGCCCGGGTACGTGGGCTACGAGGAGGGCGGCCAGCTCACGGAGCCCGTGCGGCGGCGGCCGTACAGCGTGGTGCTGTTCGACGAGATCGAGAAGGCGCACCCGGACATCTGGAATACGCTGCTCCAGGTGCTCGACGATGGACGCCTGACCGACGGGCAGGGGCACACGGTCGATTTCAAGAACACGATCATCATCCTGACATCCAACCTCGGGACCCCCGCGGCCGCCGCGATCGAGGAGCGAACGCACCTGCCGGCGGACGAGAAGGCCGAGCTCGTGAGGAGCGCGGTCATCGAGGAGGTGCGGAAGCACTTCCGCCCGGAGTTCCTGAACCGCCTCGACGATCTCATCGTGTTCCGGCGGCTGGGGCGCGAGCAGATGGAGAAGATCGTCGACATCCAGCTCGACCTGCTGAGGAAGCGCCTGGAGCGACGCGGGCTGCAGTTCACCATCTCGTCCGAGGCGAAGGGCTACCTCATCGAGCAAGGGTGGGATCCGCAGTACGGCGCAAGGCCGCTGAAGCGCGCCATCCAGCGGAGCATCGAGGACGAGCTCGCGAAGCGGATCCTCGGCGGCGAGTTCAAGCAGGGCGACACCGTGCAGATCGACCGGGGCGGCGCGGCGCTGTCGTTCACGCGCGCAGCGCCGAACTGACGCGCGGGCGGTCAGCGGACCGACGCGCGGGCGGTCAGCGGGCCGAGGCGCGGGCGGCCAGCGGGCCGAGGCGCGGGCGGCCAGCGGGCCGAGGCGCGGGCGGTCAGCGGGCCGAGGCGCGGGCGGTCAGCGCTCGGGCAGGTTGCCGGCGATGCGGCGGAGGAGGTCCAGGACGGCGTAGGCGGCGCCGAGCTGGACCTCCTCGCGATCGCCAGAGAACACGCGATCGCGGACGACCAGGCCGCCGGGGTGCGAGACGGCCCAGTAGCAAAGGCCCACCGGCTTGGTCGCCGTGCCGCCCGTCGGGCCGGCGATGCCCGTGACCGAGATGGCGACGTCGACCTCGCAGAGGCGGCGGGCCCCCTGGGCCATCTCGGCGGCGACCTCCGCCGATACGGCGCCGTGGCCGCGCAAGGTGTCCTCCGCGACGCCGAGCAGCCGCGTCTTGGCGCTGTTGGCGTAGGTGACCGCGGCGCCAACCAGGTAATCGCTCGCCGGATAACTCGTGAGCAGGTGGGAGATGAGCCCGCCCGTGCACGACTCCGACACGGCGAGCCGCCAGCCGCGCGCGCGCACGGCGCGCCCGACCATCTCCGGGAACGCGTCGTCCCCCTCGCCGTACACGGCCGTGCCGAGCCGCGCGCGGACCTCGGCCGTCGCCTTCAGGGCGAGCTCGTGCGCCATCGAGTGTGTGCCGGCGTGGGCGTGCACCTTCACGTCCACCTCCGGGTAATGCACCCGGTAGCCGAGCGTGATGCCGGGGTGGGCCTCCTCGACGCCCTTCAGGAGCTCGCCGAGCGCGGACTCGGGCAGACCATAGGTGCGCAGGCGAACTTGGAAGGTGTTGTTCGGAGCGGCCGGGCGGACGCGCGGCAGCACCTGATCGGCGAACATGCTCTTCATCTCGCGCGGGACACCCGGGAGGAAGAAGACCGTGGACTCGCCGAGGTGGACCCCGAAGCCGGGCGCCGTCCCGGCGGAGTTCGGGAGTATCTCGGACCCCGCGGGCACCTCGGCTTGCTTCTCGTGGCCCGCGTTCATCACCTTGCCGCGGCCCTCGACACGCCGGCGAATGGCGAGCAGCGTGCTCTCGTCTCGCACAAGGTCGGTGCCTGTCGCGCGGGCGGCGGCAAGCGCGGTCAGATCATCGGTCGTCGGGCCGAGCCCGCCGGTGGCGATCACCAGGCGGTGCGCGCTCGCGAGCTGGCGGACCGCGGCGGCGATGCGGTCCACGTCGTCGTCGACCGTGTTGGCCTCGCTGACCGTGAAGCCCGCTGCGGTGAGCTCGGCGGCGAGCCAGGCCGCGTTGGTGTTGATGATCTCGCCCCGGGTTAGCTCGGTCCCGATCGAGAGAAGCGCGACAGTCATTGGGAAGGGGGACTGTAACTCAATCCGGAGCGAGGGGAGCGTGTTTCCGGACTGTTTTGCGGTCGGAAAATGTCCCCCCCTCCCCCCGAGCCGCCGGCGAGAGCTCCCGAGAGCTCAGCGCGCATAGGCGCACCGGAAGCCGATATCCGGGGCACGGGTGGATACGGGGACAAGCCGCCGATTCCAGCTGCGAAGCGCCGCCGCTGCCCCGTCGACCCACGATCCGCCGTGAATTCCCGAGATCGTGTCGCCGGCGAGATCGGGGGCGGCCCACTCGGCGACATTGCCGGCCAGATCGAAGAGACGTCCGCCCGCGTGGGCGGCGGCGCCGTCGGGGTGTGAGCCGGCGAGCTCCGGGCCTGTCGCGCCCCATCCGCACGGACCCGCCTTCAGGCCGAAGGCGACGCGCCGGCAGACCGCGCCGGTGTCGCCCCAGGGGTAGCGACGGCCCGACGGGCCCGCGGCGGCGAAGGCCAGCTGATCGCGCGAGGGGAGCGAGCCGCCCGCGAAGGCGCAGTAACGGGCGGCCTCGTCGAGGGTGGCTCCGGTGACGGGGAGGCCCGGCTCGCCGCGCAGCCCGAGCGGCGGGCACACCCCGGCGGCGACGCAGGCAGCGTAACGCTGCTCGGTGACCTCGAAGGCGTCGAGGGAGAACGCCGGCACGAACGCCTCGCGCGCGGCGCCGACGATGCCCTGCGCCTCCCAGTCGCTCGGACCGAGGCGCAACGTTCCGGCGGCGATCGGCACCGTCGCGCTCGGCGCCGCGCAGCCCGCGGGGGTCGGCGTGAGGTGGGCAGCGCAGCGGCCCGGCGCGCCCGCGCAGCGGCCGGCCTCGAGGCGCTGGCCCTCCCCGCAGCAGCGCGGGCCGAGCGGGACCATCCCAGGCGCGCAGCGCGCCGGCGGCCCCGCGCGCGAGCGGGCGAGCAGGACGACGACGCCGAGGATCAGGAGCGCTGCGACCGCCGCGAGACCGGCCTTCCAGCCCGGCATCGATCCGACGATCCGCGCCGGCCCCACCTCACGAGCGCGGCGAGGCGGCAGCGCCCGCCTTGCGCGTGGTGCCCGCCCCGCCCGGGCCAGCTGCAGCCTTCTTGGGCGGAGCCGCCGACTCGATCATCCCCACGATGCGCGCCAGCGCGTCGAGGAGCGCCGTCCGGACGCGCTCGTAGGTCTTCGGGCCGATGTCGCCCCGCTGCCGCGCCCGCTCGAGCTCCACGAACTCGTCGAGCAAGGCGTCCCGCGCCTCGAGCAGCTCGCGCCGCTCCTCCTCGTCGGGGCCGCGGTCCTCGTCGCGCCGCCGGACGAAGTTCACCGCGGCGCCGGCGATCACGGTCGCGCCGGCCAGGAGCAGCGCGATCCACCGGCCAGGGCCCGGCGTCGGGAGACCGCCCAGCGTGATCTCGAGCGTCCTCAGCCCGCCGTCGGCGCGCATGCTCTGCTTCTCGGTGATCAGGATCTTCTTGCCGTCGCGGTTCTGGACGCGCTGCGCGCTCGGGAAGCCCGCGACCGCGAGCGTCATGGACTTCGACGCCTCGGCCATCACCCGCATCTGGGCCATGCGCGGCGGCAGCTCGATGCGGATGGTCTGGCGCTCCTCGCCGTCGAGCGGGACCTGCCAGCGGTACTGCCCCTCCTGCCGACCAGGAGGCACGGTGCCGCGCAGCGCGACCCCCGTGCCCTTCACCTCGTCGAAGCGCACCTCGCCCATGCTGTCGGTCTTGTTGAACGCCTTGTAGTTCGGCGGCAGCGAGAACGTGACGTCCGGCAGCCAGGCGACGCGACCGAGGTTGTAGACCTGGAACAGCTGCTCCACCTGGATGGAGTCCTGCCGGAGCTGGAGGTAGACGATGCCCTGCATCCCGACGAGCAGGTTGTTCACGTCCGGCGAGACGTCGTAGATGTGGAGGACGGCGCGCTTTCCGGCCTCGGCGCCGAGGCCGAAATGCGGGAGCGAGAACTTGCCGCCGTCGCGCGTGACCGAGATGCTGTAGGTCGTGCCGGCGCCGACGGTGAGGTCGTCGAAGCGGAAGGTGCCCGACTCGTTGGTCTCCTTCGTCACGCGCTGGCGCGAGTCGCCCCTGGCGACCGAGCTCTGAAGGATGTCGAGATCGAACGTCGTGTGAGGCACGGGCTTGCCGTCCGCGTCCTGCACGGTGACCACGAGGACGCCGGGCGGAAGGCCGGGGACATCTTGAACGCCGTCCTCGGGCGCCTCGAACAGGCCGGACAGGTTCTCCGCGCGCCGCGGCCTCCCCTCCTGCGGCGCCGCCTCGACCGGCGGGTGGCCCGAGGGCAGCTCCTCCCCGACCGCGGGATGACCCGGCGGCAGAGCGCCCGCAGCGTCGGGCGCGCCGGCGTCGGCCGCACCGGCGTCCGTCGCCGTGCCCGCCGCACCTGCGGCCGCCGCGGCGCTCGGGGCCGCGCCGGGCGTCGCGCTCTTCGGCGGCATGGGGCTGTGCTGGGACGCCGCGCCCTGGCTCGCCGCGGGCGGCTGCGCCAGAGCGGCGGGCGCCGCCGAGGCAGCGGGCCTCGCGGGCGCGGCGCCCTGCGCGGGCGCGGCGCCCTGCGCGGGCGCAGCGGGCTTCGCGGGCGCAGCGGGCTGCGCCGGAGCGGCGGGCTGCGCCTGAACGTCCGCCGCCGCGGTCACGCCCAGCGAGGTGATCGCGGCCAGCGCGGCGCATGTGGTCCAGCGCATCACGGGGCCCTCCCGCTCTCGTTCGTGGCGTCGCCGCCGGCGGCCTCGTCCAGCGCCGCCTGCTCTGCCACCGGCGCGCTCGGCGCGCGCCTCGTCCCGCACTTCTTGCAAAACACCGCGTCGTTGTCGTTCACCGTGCCGCAGACCGCGCACGCGGTGGCGCGCGTCGTCTCACCCGCCTCCGTCGCTGCAGCCTCCTCGCTCTTGTCGCCCGCGCCTTCCGCCGCCGTCGCCGTCGCCGGCTCCGGATCGCGCTCCTGCGCCGCCGCCTGCCCGGCGCCGTCCCGCTTCCGCTTGGCCGACGCCGCCTCCGCGGCGGCGCCTTCCCGGTCGTCCACGGCGGTGGCCTCGCCCGCCGCCGTCTCCGCCGGCCCGCCGTCGCTGTCCTGGATCCCGGCCCGCCGGAGGCGCTTTGCCACGAGCTCCGCGACCTGATCGCGGCGCGGCTGCGCGCCGGCGTCGAGCAGGCGGAGCAGCCGCTTCGCCTCGGCGCGGTACTTCGCGACCAGCTCGGCGTAGTCCTCGTCGCTGATCTTCCCGACGCTCCGCTCGAACTCCAGGTCCTTGAGCGCGCGCAGGACGGCCTGCTTCTGCTCCTCCTCGGCGCTCGGCGCGCCGAGCGCGTAGGCGTCGGCCCCGCTCAGCGGCGTCTCCCCGACGAGCACGCGGAGGCTCGCCCAGAGGATGGCGATCACCCCGACGAGGGCGCCCCCCGCGAGCACGAGGATCACCCCGGGCGGGCCCGCGAGGAGCCCCGCGCCGACGGCGAGGACGAGCACGGCGAGCGGCACGCCGTACCGGGCGTGGCGCACAATCTGCCGCTCCAGCGGCGTGTCCGAGGCCGTGCGGGCGGTCTCGTCGACCGTGGCGGCGGCGGTGCTTTTGGCGGTCTTCACGGCGCTCATTCGCGGTCTTCGCGGTCGAGGCTCTTCAGCTCGTCGTCGAGCTTGTCGTCGTAGCGGTCGCGCTCGCCGGGGGCAACGCGATCGTCGCCGCCGGCGCCCGGGGCGGCGGTCGAGGCGCGCGCGGCGGCGGCCGCCTCGTCGCTCCGCCGCTTCCAGCGGCGCAGCGTCACGACGACGAGGCCGGCGCCGAGCGCGATGGCGGCGAGCGGGAACAGGAAGAGCAGCCGCTGGCTCCCCTTGTTCGGCGGGACCGCGAGCGCCGCGCTCCCGAACCGCTCGACGTAGGCGGCCTGGATGTCCTCGACCGAGCGCCCCTCCGCGAGCGCCTCGCGGAGCTCGTCGCGGCGCTCGTGCGCGAAGCCGCAGGTGCAGGTGCCGAGCGTCTCGCGCGGACAGCCGCACGTGCAGATCAAGCTCCAGAACAGCTTGCGCTCGGTCTCGTTCTGGATGCCGACGACGCCCGTCCGGTCCATGCCCTGGCCGAGCTGCTGGCCGTGAGCGAACTCCGGCGAGCGCAGCAGGACGACGAGCGCGATGACGCCGGCGGCGAGGAGGGTGATGCCGTGGATCAGTTTTCGGGTGCTGCTCATTCGAAGGCTCGCTGCGGGTCCGCAGCCGTCGGGAACATGGCATCGGCCCCGGGCGTACGCCCGGGGTGAGCGGCCTCACCGCGCGAGGAGGCGCGGCCCTCGCCGTCCGCTCGGTCCGGCTCGACCACGATCGGCCGCCCGAGCCCCTCCTTGATGGGGTGCCCGTAGGCCTGCGCCGGGCCGCCCGCGAGCACGAAGGCGAACACGACGGACGCCGTGACGGACCCGGCGGCCCGCACGTAGCCGAACGCGCCGGCCTCCTCGAGCGCGATGTCGGGCCACATCGCGATGAGCGCCCCGAACACGAGGATCCCGGCGCCGATCCACATGAACGAGATGAGGTTGTTCACGTGGATCTGGAAGGACGCGACCTTCGTCTGGGGGTTCGCCATCCCGATGATCACGTAGAGGTCGTTCTTCAGCGTGATGTGCTTGGCGACCTCGGTCGACGGCGCCTCCGGGGTCGCCTTGTAGATGTACTTCGCCGGGCTGATCCGCTCGACCCACTTGCCGTGGCGCTCGACCTCGAGATCGGCGAAGACCATGCGCTTCTCGCTGTCGACCTCCATGCGCGGCCCGGTGTAGACGAGGCGGTACTCCTCGACCCGCACCTCCTCGCCCGGGTGGAGGCTGACCTCCTTGTCGACGCCCCAGGCGCGGCCGGCGAAGCCGATGAACATGACGGCGATGCCGACGTGCACGATGTAGCCGCCGTAGCGGCGCCGCGAGCGGGCGACCAGGTTGTAGAACGAGGCGAAGAGCGACTCGCCCCCGCGCTTCTGCCGCGCCGCGATGCCGCGCGCGAACTCCTGGACGACGACCGCGACGTTGAACGCGGCGAACATCACGGTGAAGAACGGGTACGTCGACGCGAGCTTCGCGAGCGCGTCGCCGAGCGGGCCGGGGTAGATCGGGTCGACGGCGACGAAGGGGGCGAAGCCCGCCGAGCTGCCGAGCGCGAGGTGGAGCGCCGAGGTGACCACCGCCGCCAGCACCGGCCAGCGGAAGCTCTTCCGGAAGAGCTCCGGCGACGTCTTGCGCCACCCGAGCAGCGGCGCGACCCCCATGAGCAGGAAGACGACCAGCGCGATCGGCGGGAGCCACGTGTTGTAGAACGTGGGCCCGAGCGTCGACTGCTGGTCGAGCAGCCACTCGCTGATGCGCGGCCACACCGTGGCGACCGCGATGAAGATCATGATGCTGAAGAGGCCCCAGTTGTTGAAGAGGAACGCGGCCTCGCGCGAGAGCATCGACTCGAACTGCCCGTCGCTGCGGAGGCGCGGCAGGCGGTAGACGATGAGCGCGGCGCACGTCGCGACGATCACCGCCATGAAGCCGACGAACCAGATGCCGATGCCGGACTGGGCGAAGGAGTGCACGCTCGCGATGAGCCCCGAGCGCGTGAGCCAGGTGCCGAAGATCGTGAGGAAGAACGTCCCGCAGATCAGCGAGACGTTCCACACCTTCAGCATGCCGCGGCGCTCCTGGATCATCGTCGAGTGCACGTAGGCGCTCGCGGTGAGCCACGGGAGGAACGCGGCGTTCTCCACCGGATCCCACGCCCAGGGGCCGCCCCAGCCGAGCTCCTCGTAGGCCCAGAGCATCCCGAGCACGTTGCCGATCGAGAGGAACAGCCAGGAGAAGAGCATCCACTTCCGCGTCGCCACGATCCACTCGCTGTCGAGGCGGCCCGTGGCGAGCGCGGCGATCGCGAACGCGAACGGGACCGCCGCGCTCGTGAAGCCGATGTACAGGCTCGGCGGGTGGATGATCATGTAGAAGTTGCGGAGCTGGTAGTTCAGCCCGTTGCCGTCGATCGCGGCGCCCGCGATGCTCGTCCGGAACGGGTTCACGGCGAAGATCATCAGCGCCGAGAAGAAGATGAGGACGCTCATCAGCGTCGCGATGACGTACGGCTGGAGCTCCAGGTACCGGCGCCGGAGCCAGTAGACGCAGCCGCCCGAGAACAGCGCGGTCAGGAACATCCACCAGAGCAGCGAGCCGTCCTGCCCGCCCCACAGCGCGGCGATGAGGTACGGCGTGGTCATCGACCTGTCGCTGTACTGGGCCACGTAAGCGATGCGGAAATCGTGGCTGACGAAGGCGTACGCCAGCACCAGCACCGCCAGGCCGACGAGCGCGATCGTGCCGTAGGCGCCGAGGCGCGCCGCCTGGAGCAGCCGCGGCCGCCCGCGCGCCGACGCGAGCCCCACGGCGAAGGTGTACGCCGCGGTGATCAGAATGGCGTAAAGGACGCCGGTCCCGAACTCAGGAAGGGATTGCCACATCGTTTGTGGCGCCAAGCTTAGGCCTGCCAGGCGCGCAGGGCCAGCGCACCGCAGCACGCGGGCGGAGGCCGGAAAAGTTCACCGGGAGGGCCGCGCGGCGCAGCGCGCCACCCCGGGCGCGCGGCCCGATGCAGCCGCCATCCTGGGCGCGTGGTCCTGCTCAGCCGCCGTCCTCGGCGCGCGATCCTTGCTCAGCCGCCGTCCTCGGCGCGCGGTCGTCCAGGTGCCCTCCTCGGCGTGCGGTCGTCCTCAACACGCCGTCCACCTCGGCGCCTCCTCGAATCGCCCCCTCCCCTGCCCTCTCCGATCCGCGCCGGTGTCCTCGTTGTGACGGAGCACGCATTGCCGAAGCGCCCGTGTTTTCGCCTGCGCTCTGCGTCATGCAGCGCACCTCAACCGGGCTTCGTTTCGCGCTCGGCAGTGCAGACGGCGCTATACTCGGAGCATGGCGATCGCGACCGCCGGCATCCCGACCGATCTCATCTACGACTGGAACGAGCTGGGTCGCGTCGGGCGGCTCATCCCGAAGGACATCACGTTCTTCGACGAGACGCTGCGCGACGGCCTGCAGAACCCCTCGGTCGCCGATCCGAACATCGAGGGCAAGCTGAAGCTGCTCCACCTGATGGCCAAGATCGGCATCCAGATCGCCGACGTCGGCCTGCCCGGGAGCTCGCCGCGGGCGTTCGAGGACGTGCTCCGGATGTGCAAGGAGGTCGCGGACCACAAGCTGCCGCTCCGCATCGCGTGCGCCGGCCGCACGGTCGTCTCGGACATCACGCCCATGATCGAGATCTCCCAGCGCGCGGGCATCCCGGTCGAGATTTACGCCTTCATCGGATCCAGCCCGATCCGGCAGCTCGCGGAGGAGTGGGACGTCAACCTGATCGCGCAGCGGAGCGCCGCCGCGATCGACGCGGGCGTGAAGGCCGGGCTCCCGGTCGCCTACGTCACGGAAGACACGACCCGCTCGCGCCCCGAGGTGCTGGCGACGCTCTTCAAGGTCGCCATCGATCACGGCGCGTCCCGGCTCTGCCTCTGCGACACCGTCGGGCACGCGACGCCCGACGGGGTGCGCAACCTGATCAACTTCACGCGCGCCATCGTCGCGGGCGCCGGCGCGACCGTCGGCATCGACTGGCACGGCCACAACGACCGCGGGCTCGCGCTCGAGAACGCCATCTGGGCGCTCCAGTTCGGCGCGGACCGGGTGCACGGCACCGCCCTCGGCATCGGCGAGCGGGTCGGCAACGCCGCGATGGAGCTCATCCTCCTCAACCTGAAGCTCCTCGGCCTCCTGGAGCACCAGGACCTCACCCACCTGCTCGAGTACTGCACGACCGCCGCGCAGGCCGTCGGCTGGCAGGTGCCGATCAACTATCCCCTGGTCGGACGGGACGCCTTCCGCACCGCGACCGGCGTGCACGCGGCCGCCATCATCAAGGCCGAGTCGAAGGGCGACTCCTGGATGGCCGACCGGATCTACTCCGGCGTCCCCGCCGGCATGTTCGGGAGGAAGCAGGAGATCTGCGTGGGCTACATGTCCGGCGCCTCGAACGTGAACTACTGGCTCAGGCAGCGGAAAATCGAGCCCTCGAAGGAGCTCGTCGACGCGATCCTGACGAAGGCCAAGGCGACGGATCACCTCCTCTCCGAGGAGGAGATCCTGGCCGTGATCGCGCAGCACCGCGACCGCCAGGCCTGATCGCGCGCGCGGGGGCCGACCTCGGGCCGCTGACGTGCCGCGGGAACGGCGGCGCCATGTTCGGCGTTTGCCCGGATTCAGGGTAGAGAATCCAGGCCGTGGCCGAGCAGGACAATCAACCCGCAACGGACGCCGCCCGGGTCGAACGCCGGTCGCGGCTCGACGCCGTCCTGGCCGCGATCGCCGCGCTGGTCTGCTTCTTCGCCGCGACCACGCTCCGCGATCTCGGCCCGCGCTTCCTGCCGGGCGCGCCGGTCCCGGCGCCGCCCGTGCCCGCGTGGGTGGAGGGGCGCGGGGCCGAGCTCACGGCCACCGTGCGCGACGAGCAGGGGCGCCCGATCCAGGACGCCACGGTGCGCGTGTTCGCGCTGCGCGAGGACCGGGCCTACTTCGCCGGCGAGCTCAGGACCGATCCGGCGGGCGAGGCGCGCTTCGCGGGGCTGCCCTCCGGCGAGGCCTGGATCCTGGCGTACGGCGCCGAGCGGGCGCGCGCCTCGACGCGCGCGGCGCTCGAGCCGGGGCCGCGCGCCGTCGACCTGGTGCTGCGGCCCGCGAAGGTGCTCGAGGTGCTCGTGGTCGACGACGCCGATCGGCCCCTCGACGACGCGGAGGTCACGGTCGCGACCGCCGATCCCCTCCCCTTCGTGGCGACGACCGCTGAGGGCGGCCGCGCCCGGTTCGATCGGCTCGGCGCCGCGCCCTACGTCGTCCGCGCGTCGGCCCTCGGCTTCGAGGACACGGTGCGCACGGGCATCGTGCCCGGGCCGCTGCCGCTGCGGATCCGCATGGATCGGCTCGGCGCGCTCACCGTGCGGGTCGTGGACGCGGCGGGGCAGCCCGCCGATGGCGCGACCGTGCTCGCCGCCGGCACCGGCCTCTGGCCGGCGCGCAGCACGGTCACCGACGCGAGCGGCGCCGCGCGGATCGCCGGCCTGCGCGACGGGGTGTACGACCTCAAGGCGCGGCGCGGCGCCGAGGTGAGCGCGACCGCGTTCGCCGTGCCCGTGCGGCGCGGCGAGGGCAAGGAGGTGAAGCTCGTCCTCGGGCCCGGCCGCCACGTCCGGCTGCTCGTGACCGACGGCGACGGCGAGGACGCGCCGGGCGTGAAGGGCGCGAACGTCGTGCTCGTCGAGCAGGGGCTGTCGGCGTTCCCGCTGCACGGCCGCACGGGCGACGACGGGGCCGTCACGCTGGGGCCGATCTCGCCGGGGTACGCGAGCGCGTCCGCGCTGGCGGCCGGCTTCGTGCCGAGGAACGCGGTGCAGGTCGGGGACGGCGCCACCGAGGTCCACATCGCGCTGCTCCGCGGCGGCGCGATCGTGGGCGAGGTCGTCGACGACCGCGGCTACCCCGTCCCGGGCGCGACGATCGAGGTCGTCGGCGCCGACGCCGAGGGGATGCCGATCGACGAGAGCACCGCGATGGCCGAGTTCAGGGAAGAGCACTTCGAGCGCGCCCTGCCCGGCCCGGCGCCGCTGATCCCGGCGGGGGAGCTCGGCGTCATGCCGGGCCCGATCCCGGATCTGCCGCGCGGCGACGTGTCGATCCCGGCCGCGGCGGTGCGATCGGGCGAGCCGTGGGTCACGCGCGGCGACGGCACCTTCCGGGCAGAGCCCATCACCCCGGGGCGCGTCCACGCGATCGTCCGGCACCCGGAGTACGTGGAGACGATCAGCGAGACCGTGACGCTGCAGCCGGGCGGCGAGGCCCACGTGCGCGTGGTGATGCGCCAGGGCGGCCTGCTCGAGGGCCGCGTGCTCGAGGAGGACCGCAAGCCGGTCGCGGGCGCGCGCGTGGAGCTCGCCGCGACCGCGGGATCCCTCGAGCGGGTGACGTACTCCGCGGACGACGGGACGTTCGCGTTCGCCGCGGTCCCGGACGAGGTGCTGCTCTCGGTCGCCCGGCCGGAGTCGCCCGCGGACGTCGTGGCGCGCCTCGTGGTCGAGGTGCCGGAGCGCGAGCGCAAGGAGATCGAGGTCGTCCTGCCGAAGGTGCGCGAGACAGTGGCGATCCACGTCGCCGACGACCGGGGTTACCCGCTCGACCGCGTGGAGATCCGCGTGCTGTCGCTCGACGTCGCGGTCCCGCTCAGGAAGACGCTCTTCACGGACGACGACGGCGACGCGGTGCTGCCCGACGCCGCCGGGCTGCCGCTCCGGGTGAGCCTCGTGCGCTCGGGGAAGTCGCCGCGCGTCGAGCAGGTCGACGCGGCGCCGAAGGAGCTGCGGCTCGACATGAGCCCCGCCCTCCGGGCGACCGGCGTCGTGACCGGGCGCGGCGGGCGGGAGCGGCTCGAGGGCGCGCTGGTCACGCTGTTCTCGCCGACCGGGCCGCGCCGCGCCACGACGGACGCGGAGGGGGCCTTCACGATCGGCGACCTCGCGCCCGGCCAGGCGCGCGTGACCGTGAGCCGCGACGGCTTCGCGCCGGCGACGCTCCGGGTCGCGATCGCCGGCGACGCCGACCGGCCCGCGGACCTCGGGCGCATCGACCTGTCCGAGGCGGGCGAGGTCGCCGGCCAGGTGACCGACCCGCGCGGCGATCCCGTGGCGGGCGCCCGCGTGGCGCGCGACCGCGTGCCGACGTACCTGCCGCTCGGCCCGCTGCCGCCGGGCGTGGTCCTCACCGACCGGGACGGGCGGTTCAAGCTCGGCGGCGTGCCCGAGGGCACGTCGGTGATCGAGGCGTACAGCGCGGATCTCGGGCGCGCCGAGTCGCCGCCGGTCGAGGTGCGGGCCGGCAGGACGACCGATCGGGTCCGGATCGCGCTGCCGGGGGACGGGGCGCGGCAGGAGCCGAAGGGCGCGGGGAGCCTGGCGGTGACGCTCGGCGAGGAGCGCCGGACCGTGGTCGTGGCGGCGGTGCCCCCGGGGAGCGAGGCGGAGGAGGCGGGCGTCGAGCCCGGCGATCGGCTGCTCGCCGTGAACGGCGTCGAGGTCCGCTCGATCGAGGAGGCGCGGCGGCGCCTCACCGGCCCGCTCTCGGAGGACGTCGTGGTGATGCTCGCGCGCGACACGGGAGCCGGCGGCGAGGCGCGGTGGCTCACGCGGGTGCGGCGCGAGAAGGTGCGGCGGTAGGCGGCCGGCCTCAGTTGTTCTTCGCGGCTTTGCTCAGGAGGATCGCGCGGCCGGAGCCGATGTCCCAGCGAAGGGTCTGGTCCGTGGCGAAGCGGAACTCGGCCTCGTCGCGGCCACCCTCGGGACGAAGGAACGCAACCGTCACCTGATCGCCGTCGGACTTCGTCACCTTGAACGTGCCCGTGCGCGGCGTCTCGGCGGGCACGGTCACCGTTACCTTGTTGCCGTTGAACTCGATCGCCGCGCCCTTCACCCATCCCGTCGCCTTCGCGAGCTGATCCCCGGGGACGTTCTCGATCGCCTCGCCATTCCAGCGCCCCTGGAGGCGATCGCGGGGGGTCTTCGAGCAGCCCGCCACAGCGGGCAGCGCCAGCGCCAGGGCCAGAACGGTCTTGATGCGGTTGTGCATGGGCCTTCCTTCGGGAGTCGAACGGTCCCGATGTGGAAAATGCTACAGAGGGCGGAACGAAGGGGCCAACAATGTAGGATGTTTCTGCACACTTACGCCTACCGGCGAAGGGGAGCGGGGGGCCGGCGGACGGGGGCGCGGGGTGACGGCGCGGCTTCTGGGGAGCGCGAGTTCGCGCTAGGGTTCGCCGGGAGGAGCGGCGCGGGACGCGCGCTCTTTCGCTGCGGGACGACCTTGAGCACGCTGTTCTACGAGAAGCGCCTCGTCGCCGCCGAGCGGACGCGGCTCCTGGACTCCATCGTCGAACGCGCGGGCGATCGGGCGGAGGGGCCGCCGGTGATCGTGTTCGATCTCGACGGGACCCTGATGGACAACCGGCCGCGGGTGGTCGCGATCCTGCACGAGCTCGCGGAGGAGTGGCGGCGCAAGCACCCGGAGATCGCGCCGCTGCTCGAGCGCGCGGCGCCGGAAGGGATCGTGTACGGGTTCCAGGAGAACCTGCGACGGCTCGGCGTGCTCGACGAGTCGCTGCACCTGCACGCGTTCGAGTTCTGGAAGGCACGCTTCTTCAGCGACCCCCACATCCGGCACGACGTCGAGGTGCCCGGCGCAAGCCAGTACGCGCGCGACTGCCACGCGGCGGGGGCAACGCTCGTGTACCTCACCGGGCGCGACCTCCCGAACATGGCGCTCGGCTCGTTCGCGAGCCTCCGCGACCTCGGGTTCCCCATCGGGGTCATCGGCACGGAGCTGGTCGTCAAGCCGCGGTTCGAGATGCCCGACACCGCGTTCAAGCGGAGCGTCGCCCCGGAGCTCGCCAGGATCGGGCGCGTGATCGCGGCCTTCGACAACGAGGCGGCGAACTGCAACCTGCTGCTCGCATGCCACCCCCGCGCCGCCGCGGTTTTCCTCGACACGCAGTGCGCGCCCGACCCGCCGCCGCTCGATCCGCGGGTGCAGGTGATCCACACGTTCGAGCGGGAGCCGTGAGCCGCGCGCGCGGGGCCGTCCTGGGGCTCCTGCTCGCCGCCGGGTGCGACCCGACGCGCCAGCAGCCCGAAGGCCCCGTGGACGCCGGCGCGAGCCCGAACGCGAAGATCCTGCCCGCGCCGCTCGCGAACGAGGAGCCGGACCTGGTCGACGCGTCCACGCCGGAGGCCGGCGTGACGCTCGTGTCCGACGACTACGGCCGGCTCATCCTGTCCGAGACGGGCCAGCTGTCGCCCGTGCCGCTGCCGCCCGCGGCGCCGCTGCCGCAGGACACGCTGTCGGCGCGCGAGCTCTCCGGCGTCACGCTCGAGGCGGCCTTCCGGTGGCGCGACGTGCCGCAGCCGCTCAAGGCGCCCGAGGTGGCGGCCGACGGGATCCGCGCAGCCCAGCGGCTCACCGAGCTGACGTGGAGGATCGACCTCGCGGACACGGGCCGCATGCGGATCGCGTTCACGTCGCGGGCCCTCCCGCTGCCCGCCGGCTCCGAGCTCCGCGCCCGCAACGACGTCTACGGCGAGGTCCTGCTCTGGCCGGGCCTGAACCAGTACCGGGTCCTGCCGCCAGGGGCGCTCCGCACGCTCATGGCCGAGCGCCGCGTCGACGTGACGCCGCTGTCGGCCGGCTCGGCACGGCCGGTCGGCGAGGGCACGCGGCTCGGGCACACCGTCCGCAAGGTCGAGATCAACGCGAGCCTCGGCGCGCTCTACCTTGAGCTCGGCAAGGTGCCCGAGGCCGGCGAGGGCGGGCCGCTGCTCTGCCGGGCGCTGCTCGAGATCCTCGGCGTCGATCCGAAGTCGCCCGAGTGCGCGGCCGGCGAGGTGCCGCTCGCCGCGAGCTACGCCTGGCAGGGCGGCGGCGGCGTCGGCTTCGAGGTCACGTCGGCCACCCGGCGCTCCGATCTGGTCTCGACCGACCTGCTCATGCCGCCGCCGAGCGCAGCGTACGCGGCCTCGGGGCTCCCCTCCGCGCAGGGCGGCGTCTTCCTGAACCGCGACGAGCTCGCGGCCATCCGCACGGGGCCGCTCGCGCTGCCGCCGAGCGGCGACCCCGGCGCGCCCGGCGAAGGCTTCGTCGCGGTCAACCAGTCCGACACGCTGTTTTACCTGCTCGTCGACGGCATCCCCGCGGTCGCGGTGCCCCCGATGGGCGAGCGCTACGTCGTCGGACCGTCCCGCGGGCTCTACGTCGTCCAGTGGCGCACGTTCCTCGGCGAGAGCATCGAGCCGCCGCAGACGGTCGAGATGCCGGCGCGCCTCGTCCGCAGCAGCGGGGCCGACGCGGGCGCGCCGGACGGCCGCTGAGGCCGCCAGATCAACGCTGCCAGGCGGCGCTGAGGCCGCCGGGTGAACGTCGCCCCGCACGGCGCTGAGGCTGCCGGGTGAACGTTGACCGCCGGCCGCTCTGGCGACCCGATCAACCGGCGGCGGTCGGATCGGGGCTCGCCAGGATGCGGGCGAGGTCGTCCGGGAGCCGCGTCAGGACGAGGCTCGAGCTGAGGCACGCGAGCAGGACGTCACCGTCGCAGATCCGCGTCTCGTCGCGGAAGATGCGGTAAGTGAAGCGCGCGGTGACCCGGTGGATCTCGCTGCAGGTCGTCTCGACGACGAGGCGGTCGCCGAAGCGCGCGGGCTGGCGGTACTTGATCCGCATCTCCGCGACCGCGAGGTGGATGCCCCGCCGCACCACCTCGTCGTAGGAGAGACCCCGCCGCTTCAGCCAGTCGATGCGGCCGGCTTCGAGGTAGGCGACGTAGCTGCCGTGGTGGACGACGCCCATCAGGTCCGTCTCGCAGAAGCGGACGTCGAGCGAGTAACGCGAGGTGAGGTGCGAGGGGGCGTCGGGCGAAGGAGACGAAGGAGGTGAAGGAGGGAGCGGCATCGCGGGCGGCCGCGAGCCTAGCCCAGTTCTGGCCCGGGCGTCCGCAGGTCGCGGCGACCGAGCGCGGGTAGGAAGGATGACCGCTGGATCCGGCGCGCGCGGGCGGGGGGCCTCCCGCCGCGCTGGTCGCGGCGTCGCCGCGGTGTTAGCGGGCCGCATGGCGAACGTCCGGACGCTCTTGTCCGCCGAGCAGATCGGCGCCCGCGTGCGCGAGCTCGGCGCCCAGATCACCAAGGACTACGCGGAGCGGCGCCTCGTGCTCGTCTCCGTGCTCAAGGGGAGCTTCGTGTTCACCGCCGACCTCGCGCGGCAGATCGACCTCCCGACCCGGATCGAGTTCCTCGGCGTGCGCAGCTACGGCGAGGGCACGGCCACGACCGGGGTCGTCCAGATCACGCAGGACCTGAGCCGCCCGATCGAGGGCGAGGACGTGCTCCTCGTCGAGGACATCGTGGACACGGGCCTCACGATCTCGCACCTGCTCCAGCTCTTCCGCACGAGGATGCCGAGCAGCGTGAAGGTCTGCGCGCTGCTGCACAAGCCGGCGCGCGCGCGGGTCGAGGTGCCGATCGACTACCTGGGCTTCACGATCGAGGACAAGTTCGTCGTGGGCTACGGGCTCGACTGGGCCGAGCGTTACCGGAACCTGCCGTACATCGGCGTTGTGGAGGCGACGTGAGCAAGCGGCTCTTGATGCTCGAGAAGATGACCCAGGGCGGGTCGAAGGATCCCTTCCACTGGTACGCGCTCGCGCTGGAGTACGCGGGCCAGGAGCGCCACGACGACGCGCTCGCGACGTTCGACGCGCTCCGGGCGATCGACGCGGCGTACGTGCCGATGTACCTGATGTGCGGGACGATGCTCGTGAAGATCGGCCGCGTCGACGAGGGGCGCGCGTGGCTCCGCGACGGCATCGGCGTGGCGCGCAGCAAGGGAGACCAGCACGCGCTGAGCGAGCTCACGCAGGCGCTCGCCGGCGCAGGGGGCGACGAGGCCTGACCGCGGGCGCGCGGCGAGGGCGCGGCGGCTGAGCCGCGGCGCCGCCGCTCAGCCGCCGCCCTCGCCCTCGCCGCCGCCCGCGCCGCGGAGCCGGCGGAGGCGCTCGCCGATGGTGCGCTCGTAGCCGCGATCGGTGGGCTCGTAGAAGCGGCTGCCGGCGAGGGGCTCGGGCAGGTAGGTCTCGCCCAGCGCGACGCCGCCCGGCTCGTCGTGCGCGTAGCGGTAGCCCTCGCCGTAGCCCTCGTCGCGCATCACGCGCGTCACGGCGTTGCGCAGCGCGAGCGGGACGGGGAGCGCGCCGTGCTCGCGCACCGCGGCCTGCGCCGACTGCCAGGCCACCTTGCAGGCGTTCGATTTCGGCGCGGTGGCGAGGTACAGCGCCGCCTGCGTGAGCGGGTAGAGGCCCTCCGGCATGCCCATCCGCCGGAACGCGGCGTCCGCGGCGACCGCGAGCTCGAGGGCGCGCGGGTCGGCGTTGCCGATGTCCTCGGAGGCGAAGATCATCATCCGGCGCAGCAGGAAGAGCGGGTCGTCGCCGGCCTCGATCATGCGCATCAGCCAGTAGACGGCGGCGTCGGGGTCGGAGCCGCGCATCGACTTGATGAAGGCGCTGATGACGTTGTAGTGCTCCTCGCCGGCCTTGTCGTAGAGCAGCGTCTTGTGCTCGCTCGCGCCCGCGATGAGCTCGCGCGTGATCCGGGGGACGCCGGCGCGCGCGGCCTCGTCGGCGGCGATCTCCAGCGTGGTGAGCGCCCTGCGCGCGTCGCCCTGCGCGAGCGCCGCGATCGCCGAGAGCGCGTCGTCGTCGGCGTCCATCGCGCCGGCGAGCCCCGCGGGCGCGGCGAGGGCGCGGCGCAGGAGCTCGACGATCTCCGGGGCGTCGAGGCCCTGGAGCCGGAAGACCTTGCACCGGGAGAGGAGCGGCGCGTTCACCGCGAACGAGGGGTTCTCGGTGGTCGCGCCGATCAGCGTGATGGTCCCGTCCTCGACGTGCGGGAGGAAGGCGTCCTGCTGGGCCTTGTTGAAGCGGTGGATCTCGTCGACGAAGAGGATCGTGCGCTTGCCCTCGTAGGAGCGGGCGGTGCGCGCCTCGGCGAGGATCTCGCGGAGCTCCGGGACGCCGCCCAGCACGGCGTTGAAGGGGACGAAGCGGGCGTTCGTGGTGTGCGCGATGACGCGCGCGAGCGTCGTCTTGCCGGCGCCCGGCGGGCCCCAGAGGATCATCGAGGGGACGCGGTCGGCCGCGATCGCGCGGGCGAGGAGCTTGCCCTCGCCGAGCAGGTGGCCCTGGCCGATGACGTCCGCGAGGGCGCGGGGGCGCATGCGCTCGGCGAGGGGCACCGCGCCCTTGAGCTCCGGCTCGCGCTGGAGGGCGGCGTCGAAGAGCGTCGGCGCGTCGCCGCCCGCGGGCCGCCGGCGCCCGCCGCCGCGGGTCGCGCTCATTCGAAGGCCGATCTGCGCCGCGCTCCGCCGGGCTGCTCCGCGAGCAGGACCTCCACGGCGCGGCGCGCGCTCGCGGGGTCGCGGCCGACCCAGCGCACGGTGCCCGCGGCGTCGACCACGAACGTGAGCGGGACCTGCGCGACGCCGTACGTGGCGGAGAGCCGCTGGCCAGGGTCCGCGACGATGGGGAACGTGGCGCCGAGCTCGTGCGCGGCGGCGTCCGCGGCGGCTTCCGAGTCGTCGACGTTGACGCCGATGACGGCCACGCCGTCGGCCCTGCGCTCGCGCCAGAGCTGGTCGAGCGCCGGCATGGTCCGGCTGCACGCGCCGCACCAGGCCGCCCAGAAGTCGATCACGGTGACCCGCGTCCTCCGCGAGCCGGGGACGCCCACCGTGGCCGCCGCCGTGGTCTCGGCCTCGAACTCCGGCGCGACGCTGCCCACGAGCGGGTGGCGCACGGACGCGGGCATCGCGCCCGGCCCGCACCCGAGCGCGAGCAGCACGCACGCCGCGGCCGCCGGGAGGGCGCCGAGGCTGACGCCGGGGCCGACGCCGACGCGGACGCCGACGCGGACGCCGACCGAGACCTTGCGCGCCGCCTTCGCCTGCATCGCGGGGAGTCTAACGTCCCGCCGCTAGCCGCGCGCGCCGAAGATCGCGGTGCCGACCCGGACCAGCGTGGCGCCCTCGGCGATGGCGGCCTCGACGTCGTGCGACATGCCCATCGACAGCTCGGGCAGCGCCGCCTGGCCGCCGTGCGCGTCGCGCAGGGCGCGCAGCGCCGCGAAGAACGGGCGGACGTCGGCCGGGTCCTCCTTGAACGGCGCGATGGTCATCAGGCCGACGGGCCGGAGGTGCGCGCAGCGGGCGACCGCGGCGAGCAGCGGCCCGACGTCGCCGGGCGCGCAGCCGCCCTTCGTGTCCTCGCCGCCGACGTTCACCTCGATCAGGACGTCGAGCGTCCGGCCGTGCGCGGCCGCGCGCCGGTCGAGCTCGACGGCGAGCTCCTCGCGGTCGACCGAGTGCACGGCCTGCGCGACGCGCGCGACGACCTTCGCCTTGTTCCGCTGGAGCCGGCCGATGGCGTGCCACACGATCCCGTCGAGATCGGCGAGCGCCTCGGCCTTCTCCTCGAGCTCCTGCGCGTAGTTCTCGCCGAAATCGCGCTGCCCGGCGGCGTAGGCGGCGCGGATGGCGTCCGCGGGTTTGCCCTTCGACACCGCGATGAGCCGCACCTCGTCCGGCGCACGTCCGGCCCGCGCCGCGGCGTCCGCCACGCGACGCCGCACCTCATCGAGCCGCGACGCGATGCTTCCCAGGTCTTCCGACATCACGCCGCACCATACCGCGAGCCGCCGTCGTGGACACGTGGACGTCCCCTGCACCGGGCGCGACCGCGCGGCGCGCGGCGTGCGGCGCGTGGACCGGCGCGTGGACCGGCACGCGCTGTCGGATCCACCCGCCCCGGCGGCGTGCCAGAGTGTGCCTGCGGGCCGGATCAACAGCCGCCTAACCCCATAACTTCCCAGCGTTTTGTGCGTGGCACGTGGATTGCGAGCATCCGGGCACCCGCCATGCGAAGCTTGCTGGTTCTTTCCGTGCTCATCGCGGTCGGATGCTCGTTCAATCCGCAACCCGAGCCGCCGATGGACCCTCCCACGCCGCCGATCGGCGGGAGCACCGGTGCCGGGGCGGAGGACAGCGCCAGCGGCGCGTCCAGCGGCGGAGGAGCCGCCGCTGGCCACCCGCCATCCTCCACGGGGAACGGCGGAGGGATCGGCGATCCGGGCAGCGGCGGTCGGGGCGGCGGCAATGAGGCCGGCGGCGACCCAGGGGATGGCGGCGGCGGCGACGGGGTCGGCGGCGATGGCGGCGGCGGCGATGGCGGCGGCGGCGGCGATGGCGGCGGCGGCGGCGATGGCGGCGGTCAGGGCGGCCAGGACTGCGGCACAGGGGGCGCTGGCAGCGTGGATTGCGGGTGAGGAAACTCGGGGCGCGGCGCTGAAGGGCTGTGGCCCTCGCCGCGAGCGCGCGCCAACATAGGCGAACGGCCGCGCCGCATGCCGCGCTCCTGCCGGAAGGAGCGCTGCGCAGCCGCAAGCAGAGCTGCGCAGCCGCGTGGCGGAGGCGCACGGTGCTGTAGGAGAGACCTTATGCACAAGCTTGTCGTCCTTGGGTTCGGGTTGGTGCTCGCGGGCTGTGGCTTCAACCCACAACCCGATCCCCCCCTCACCGGCCTGGGCGCCGGGAGCGGGTCAACCGGCGGGAGCTTCTCGTCTGGCGAGACCGACAACGACGAGATCGACCACGGCGGTGGCGGAGGAAGGGACGCCGGCGACGGAGCTGGCAACACCGATCCGGGCGGTACCGGCGGCGCGGCCGCACCCACCGAAACCCCGGACGGCGAAGGCGGAGCCGGCGGGGCCGGCGAAGGCGGGGCCGGCGAAGGCGGGGCCGGTGGGGCCGGTGGGGCTGGTGCAGGCGGAGCCGGTGGGGCTGGTGCAGGCGGAGCCGGCGCAGGCGGAGCCGGTGGGGCCGGCGCAGGCGGAGCCAGCGGCGCGATCGGTCAAGGCGGCGCCTGAGGGCGGCGCCGGCTGAATGCCGGCGCCCGCGGCGCCAGCGGCATCGCCACAACACCAACGGCCCGGCCCGCGACCCCGCGCGGCCAGGCCGGCTCAGATCGCGGGGCGACGCGGCCGCGGCGACCCCGCGCGGCCGGGCCGGCTCAGATCGCGGGGCGGCGCGGCCGCGCGTACTCGTCGAGCATGTTCGCGACGAGCTCGGCGAGCAGGCTGTCGGCCACGCGGAGGCGGCGCGACATCTCGCGCGCGATGTTCAGCACGAGCAGCGTGTACGACTTGAGATCGCGCCGGTAGAGCGCGTCGAGGTCGTGCGCCGTGACGCGCATCAGGCGCGACGGGGCGATCGCCCGCACGGTCGCCGAGCGCGGCATCACGTCGAGGATCGACATCTCGCCGAACCAGTCGCTCGGGCCCAGCACCGCGACCCTCGCCTCGACCTCGCGCTTCGAGCGCTTGAGCACTTCCATCTCGCCCTCGAGCAGGACGAACATCTCGCGGCCGCTGTCGCCCTCGCGGAACGCGACGGCGCCCGGCTGCAGCTCGACGAGCTCGAGCGAGTCGGCGAGGCCGGAGAGGACCTGGTCGCTCAGGCCCCCGAACAGGCCGATCTCGCGCAGCTGCGCGGTGAGCTCGGGGCTGCGGCTCACGGCGATCCACCGCGCGCGCCGGCGGCGGCCGTCACGTCAGCCGACCCGGGGACGCCCACCGACACCACGCGAACACGAAAGCCTTCTCCCATCACCGCACCTCGCGGCACCGCGCGGTGCCAGGTCGAGAGCCTACGTCGCACGAAGAGCACGTCAACGCTCACGCTAGAGGTCCTTCGTGAACACAATCCGCGGGCGCCCAGGGCCGGCGTAGTCCTCGACCTCCGCCGCCGACCAGCCGACCGCCGCATGGAAGCGCACCGACCCCTCGTTGCCCAGCGTCGTGATCGCCTTGAGCTGCCGGCAGCCCTCGCGACGACAATCCTCCTCGAACGCCGCATAGAGCATCCTGCCGACGCCGCGGCGGCGGTAGTCGGGGTGAATGCCGACGAGGTGCACGTACCCCACGGCCGCGTCCGGGCACTTGAACCCGAGGAGGAAGCCGACGAGCAGCCCTTGGTCCTCGACGACGCGGGCGAGCCGGCCGAGCTCGTAGAAGAAGATCGGGTGCGCAAGCGCGCTGGTCGGCCCCGCCCACCACCGATCGATCTCACCCACGATCCGGTCGTAGTCGAGCTTCGTCAGCGGCCGTGTCTCCATGCATCACCTCACTCGAACGTTTCGGGATCTACCTTCGCTCGGCAAACGCCGCGCGCCGCGGCGCGCGGCCGCGCGTGGACCTCGGCAGCCTAGCAGCCGCGCCTGGCTCTCCGTAAGCGTTCGCGGGGAGGCCCACGCGAGCGCCCCCGCTAGCCGCCACGCGTCACGCCTGCTAGCGCTAGCACGTGCGTCACGAGAAGATCATCGTCGCTCCGTCGATTTTGTCCGCCGACTTCGGTCGCCTCGCCGAGGACGTGCGCGCCGTCGAGGCCGCCGGCGCCGACTGGGTCCACGTCGACGTGATGGATGGGCGGTTTGTGCCAAACATTACGATCGGACCGCTCATCGTGCGGGCCGTTCGTGCCGCGACGCGTCTACCTCTCGACGTCCACCTGATGATCGTGGAGCCCGAGCGCTACGTGGACGAGTTCGCGGCGGCCGGGGCCGACCGGATCTCGGTCCACGTCGAGGCGTCGCCGCACCTGCACCGGACCCTTCAGCAGGTCAGGGACGCGGGCGCGCGGCCGGGCGTGGTGCTGAACCCCCACACGTCGGAGGAGTCGATCCGGCACGTGCTGCCCGATCTCGATCTGATCCTGGTGATGAGCGTGAACCCCGGGTTCGGCGGGCAGAAGTTCATCCCGGGCGCGATCCCCAAGCTCCAGAGCCTGCGCCGGATGATCGATGAGGCGGGGCTCGATACCGTGCTCGAGGTCGACGGCGGGATCGCGCCGTCGACGTCGGGGCAGGTCGTCGCCGCCGGGGCGAGGGCGCTCGTCGCGGGCTCGGCGGTGTTCGGCGCGGTGGCGCCGGGCGAGACGTTGTCGTTCGACGCGCGCGTGGCGCGTTACGCCGAGGCGATCCGCGCGCTCCGCGCGCCCGCCGGGGAGCAAGCGTGATCCAGCGCGATCGCGCGGCGGGCGCCGCGGCGGACGAGGCGCAGCGGGAGAGGGCGCGGCCCGGGAGGCTCCGGGGGCGCGCGGCGGCGGCGATCGCGGCGGTGGTCGCGCTCGCAGGGACGGCGATGCTGGCCGGCTGCGCGCAGCCGGCGCCGCCGCCAGGGTCGGCGCGGGCGCCGGCGGCGAGCGCGAAGGCCCCCGGGGGCGGGGCCGCGGCCCCGGAGGCACAAGCGGGAGGGAAGGCAGGCGAGGGGAAAGGCAAGGGCGAGGACGCCGAACGCGCCGCCGATCCGGAGGTCGCGCTGGCGCTCGCGCGCGTCGCGAAGGCGCGCGGGCTGCCGGTGCGCCGCGACGTGCCGAGCCGCGTGCTCGCCCGCAGCGAGATCCTCGACCGGGTGCGCGCCCACGTCGAGCGAGAGATCCCCGAGGGCGTGCTCGACCACCAGGGCGAGGCGCTCGCGGCGCTCGAGCTCATCCCGGCCGACTACGACTTCACCGCAGGGATGTACCGCCTGCTCGAGGGCCGCATCGCCGGCTTCTACGAGCCGGAAGACGCGACGATGTACCTCGTCGACGACCTCAGCGACGACGAGGCCGACGAGACGCTGGCGCACGAGCTCGTCCACGCGCTCCAGGACCAGAGCTTCGCGCTGGGGACGCTGCTGGAGTTCAAGGCCGGCGACAGCGATCGGCTGGCCGCCGTGCACGCGCTCGTCGAGGGCGACGCGATGAGCGCGATGTTCGACGTGCTCGTCGGCTCGGCGTTCCAGGTAGACGAGTCGATGCTCCGGAAGCTCGTGGCGATGTCGACGGCGCTCTCGTCCGTGGGCGACACGCCGATCGTGCTGCAGGAGTCGCTCGGCGCGCCGTACACGGACGGCTTCGCGTTCGTGCAGGCGCTGCGTCGGCAGGGCGGCTGGCCCGCGGTGGACGCCGCGTGGCGCGCGCTGCCGGACACGACGGAGCAGCTGCTCCACCCCGAGAAGCTCGCCACCCGCGAGCCCGCCCTCGCGGTGGGCGTCCCGACGGCGGCGGCGCTCGGGCCGGGGTTCCGGGTGGTGTTCGACGACGTGATGGGCGAGCAGGCGCTCCGGATCGCGTTCGCGGCGTACGCGCATAGGGAAGCGGCGATCGGCGCGGCCGCAGGGTGGGGAGGCGACCGGTTCGCGGTCGCGCGCCGGGACGACCCGGAGGACCCGAGCCGACGCGAGTTCGCGCTCGCGTGGCGGCTGCGGTTCGACAGCGCGGCGGACGCGGCAGAGGCGGGGCGGCTGATCGAGCGGCGCTTCGGGAAAGGATGCCGGATGCGCCAGGCGCTGGGGCCGATCGCGTGGACGGCGCGCGGGAGCGACATGGCGATCGTGGCGGGGCCGTACGAGCGACGTGGGGGAGGGAGCGGGGGCGCGGGCGGGGTGGGGGCGGTGAAGGCGGCGGGGACGTGCGCGGGGGCGAAGACGTGGCTGGCGGAGGTGATGGCGGGGGCGGGGACGGGGGGAACGGCGGGGGAGGGGAGAGGGAAGTAGGGGAGAGGGGAAGGGGAGAGGGGAAGGGGAGAGGGGAAGGGGAGAGGGGAAGGGGAGAGGGGAAGGGGAGAGGGGAAGGGGAGAGGGGAGGGGAAGGGCGGCGTTGACAGGGGGCGGCAGAAGGGGCAGAAAAGCTAGTCGATCTGGGTGTTTGGAGGAGTGGCCGAGCGGTCGAAGGCAGCGGTTTTGAAAACCGCCGTTGGGGCAACTCAACCAGGGGTTCGAATCCCTTCTCCTCCGCTGATTTCTACAAGGATATCGAGCAGTTCGCGCCGTCCGGGACGTTGACGGGAGTGGACAGGCCTGGACGCAGGTTCTGGCAAATTTCTGGTACGACAGGTTCGTGGTTCCGGGCCTAGCTGCTTGACGCAGCTCGCTGTGTTCGCGGCCAGGATTTACCGTCGCCCTGCGACGAACTCTCTCGGTAGCCCGTGACCTGGTGATGCATCGCCCGGATGCGTCGTGCACGGGCACGGATCTCTGAGCGTTGACGATCTCGCTGCGCGCTGCCGGGGCACGCACATTCAGTCCAGCGCCAAGCCGGCATCATGCATTCCGTTCAGCTACCGAAAATTCTCATCGCAGCCCTCCTGAGCACACTCGCATCGACCCCAAGGGGCCATCAGCACCTGGTCATAACCCCTTTCGTCCGCTCATCAAAAATTACCACCCATCGTTGCTCCCACGCGCGCCTCACGACTGGGCAGGTAGCCAGCGGCTGGTCCTCCGGCGCGCAAGGTCGGAGCACATGGCGGACTTGTCCCTCCCTGTCCGCGCGAGTACCCAGGCCGGCGTGCAACACGCGGAGCACTTCCTGTCACGCCTCGATCGCCTGCCGCGCAGCGAGGTGGATCTCGCACTCGAGCTCTACCGAGACCCGGAGTTGCTCCGCGCTGTCCTCGACACCGCCACGCTGCCGGAGCGCGTGGAGCGGGTGGCGATCTCGCTCGACGATCCCGTGCAGGGCCCGTTCCTGGTCGTCACGCGGAGCGGCCACTTCGTCACGTGCCTCGGTCGAGGCATGCGGGCCGGGGATCTCCCCATCGTGACGCGCGGCGAGCTCGACGCGATCTCCCGGAAGGTCGCCCGGCTCCGGGAGAGGATGGACCTCGCGAAGCAGCTCGGCGGAGAGCGAGGGCACGCGCGCTTGCTGCGGCGACTCCTCGTCGCGTCCGACTCGGTGAGCCGGGAGGACTTCCTCACCGTCGCGGCCTGGGAGCCGCTCCTCGGCCCGGTGTTCCTCGACCTCTACTTGGCCATGGGACGGGAGCTCTCGCTGCAGGGGCCCATGCTCCGGACGCGCCGCAGCCGCCGGGCTCAGGACGAGGAGGTTCTTCACGCGTACTGGAACCTCCTGCACGCCGCGGGGCACATGGCCCTCCTCGGCGCGATCACCGCCGACCGAGAGCAGTACGTGTCGCTCACCGACCAGCACAAGGGAGCGCGGGCCGCGTTCAGTTATCCCCTCACCGGGACGGGCGTGGTCACGTTCATCCTCAAGGGCGCGTGGGCGGCGGCGCGCCTCGGCAAGCTCATGCTGCCCGACTACAAGAGGGCGCTCGCGGAGGACGTGAGCTTCTTCGAGCTGCTCGATACGTTGTTCGCGCTCCTCGCGATCGGAACCCGGGCGAAGAACACCCGCGCCGAGATCGTGAAGGCGCTTCACGCGGCCCCCAGCACCGCCCGTACGCCCCAGGCCAAGCGGATCCGGGAGGTGATGGGCCGCGAGGTGCAGCTCTGCTGCGAGGTCACCGCCCAGCTCCTTGAAGTGCCCGCCGAGGAGATCGAGGCGGTGGTCCGCCGCATCGGCGAGCGCTACTTCGATCCGGGTGCCGAGCGGCCGGACGATGATCCAATCCACGAAGAGCTCGTCCGCACGTTGCCGCTGATGTCCTTGACCGATGGGATCACGGACGGGAAGAAGCTGCTGGTATCGCTGCACCTCATCGCAGCCACGGCTCGTGGCGCGCCGGAGCAGTTCTATCTGCCCGGCGAGCTCGCCGAGGCGCTGCACCAGCCGTGGACACCGGCCACCACGTGGCTGGTGCTCGATCCGCTGCTGAAGGCGGAGCAGGCAGGGCGCAAGCCCGGCGCACACGCGGCGTCGATCGGGCGGCAAGACCCCTGCCCTTGCGGCAGCGGACGGAAGTTCAAGAGGTGCTGCGGGAAGTAGGTGCCGCGTGTGACATGCGTCCTCGTGGTGATGACGGAGCGGGCTGCACGGGGTGAGGCGGGCACGATGACCCTGGAGCTGGCGCGATGACCTTGTTCGACGCCTACATCTTCGTGGACTGGAGCGCGAGCAGCGCACCTACGCGACTCAAGCCGAAGAAGGACGCGGTCTGGCTCGGCGAGCTCGTTCGCGGCTCACCTCCCAGGGAGCGATATCACCGGACACGCTCGACCTGTATCGACGATCTCCTGGGGAGGCTTCGCGAGCTCGCCGCCGACAGGCTCCGTGTCCTCGTCGGGTTCGACTTCGCTTACGGGTACCCGCGAGGGTTCGCCGACGCGCTCGGCCTGCCTTCGGGCGACGCTCCCTGGGCGCGGACATGGGAGCTCCTCGCGTCGAAGATCACCGACGGCGCGAACAACGAGAGCAACCGCTGGCGTGTGGCGTCGGAGCTGAACCGGGCGCTGATGCCCGCCGCGAGTCCGGTGGGGCCGTTCTGGGGCTGCCCTCCGGGCGCTGCGACGGCCACGCTGAAGACGAGCAAGCGGGAGGGGAAGCTCGCGTTTCCGTTCCTCTCGCGGTCCGGCCGTTGAAATCGTTGAGGATTTCGTCGAGGAGCCTGGGCGCTCCCTGATGGGCCTCCCGGGGCCATTCACACGGCGACGCCGAGGCGACGCCGACCGCCGGGTGAAGATCTGCACGGCCTCCTTATCTTCAGGGCCGGCGTAGGTTGCGAGCGCGATCGCGGGACGGACGTGCGGGGCCGCCGCGGCCACCACGGCGTCGACCACCTCGAGCGAGGGCGGCTCGTACACCTTCGACTTGACGCGGTTCAGCCTGGGGAAGTCCGCTTCTTGTCGTGGTGGCCGAGCTCGACCGCGCTGCCGATGATCGTGCGCAGCGGGATGACGAGGAAATTCGATGGTGGTCGCGGGAATATATCCGGCCGGCTCGAGGAGGCGCCTGTTGCACTCACGGTGGACGATGCCCCCGGGCAGGGGTACGTGCCCCCTCCATCAAGGATGTCGAGCGAGATGTCGGCCTGAACCCTTATCGAGACTGGGCGCTAACATCCATGGAGCTCAGTCTCTCTGCGCCGCGCCTGCTCGCGCGATGATGAGGCTCTGCGGCAGCTCGTGCCGCGGACCGAGCGGAACATCGAGGACCTCGACGTCACGGAAGCCCGAGGCCTCGAGCGCTCGCGTCCAGGCCTCGAGCCGCAGGACGGGCGAGCCCTCGATCCGGAGCTCGCTGTCCTCGTAATGCCACCATCCAGGCAGCAGGCCGAACGTGAGCGTGTTGAAGTCGAGCCGCTGGGTCGGCTCGTTGAGCATGAGCAGCCCTCCCGGCTTGAGCAAGCGGCGGCACTGCCCGAGGCTCGTGGCGATCCGCCGGGTCGCGTGGAGCACGTTGCTCGCGACGACCACGTCCACGCTCCACGGCTCGAATCCCTGCGCTTCCGGCGAATTCCCCACGTCGAAGGTCGTGAACTCGGCGAACGGGTAAGCCCCGGCGAGCTGCTTCTTCGCGCTGTTCAGGAACCCTACCCCGACGTCGGTGTAGAGGTACCGCAGCCTCGAGGCGTGCGGCTTCAGCGCTTCCAGGAGGAGCGCGCTCATCCCGCCGGCCCCGGCGCCCACGTCGATGATCTGCACCTTGGCGTGCCTGTAGCGCCGGGCGTGTTGCCGCACGTGATCCTCGACCCGCTCGGCGAGCAGCCGGCCGTAAAGGTCGTCCCGGGGGTTGAGCTTGCTGACCAGGGCGGTCGAGCCGCCGGGGAACAGGACATCGGCGGGATCCCGACGGCCATCCATCACCTCGAGGATGGCCGACTGGCAGGCGGTGAGGAGCCTCAGGCAAGGCTCGATGTCGGGGCACGACGCGCGGAGCGCGTCGGCCGACGCGGCCACCTCGGCCTCATCGCCCGGAAGCGCCGCCTCGGCGAGCCTGGGCCCTGCGGCGAGCCGATCATCCTCGCGGCGCAGGTAGCCCTCACGAGCGAGCATGTCGATCGAGGCGTCGAGCAGCCGTGTATAGCGCGGGAGGACGTGCAGCCTCCGCCTGAGCTCGCCTCGATGGACGGTCTCGCCCGGGGCGGGCAGCGCCCCCGCAGCGCGGAGGCGCCGCGCCAGGAGGTCGTGGCCGAGCCGAGTCGCCCCCTTCAAGCCCTCGTCGAACCGCGCGAACCGATCGGCGTCGACCGGGGGCGGATCCCGGAGGACCTCCTTGATCGCGCGAAGCGCGATCGAGAGCGTCGGCTCCTCGAGCATGTTGAAGTGATCGTTGTCGAGCTCGACCACCCGGAAGCCTTTGGGGAACAGCTCTCGCCACGGCTGGGTGTAGTCGTAGCCCTGCAGCATGTTGACGGACCCCCAGTACATCGCGCTCGACTTGCCGACAAACCCGTCCATCGCCCGGAAGAAGAGCACGTCCGACGCGTCATAGGGCTTCATCCTGCTCTCGTAGAGCTGATAGATCCCCTCCGAGAACTCGGAGCACAGGAGCCCTCCGCGAAGGAACAGGAAGATGTCATCGGCCGACATCCGCTTGCTCCCCCGCTCCGCGGCCATCTTGGCGAGCTGGGCGAGCTGGAGGCGCGCCGGGAGTTGGGCGACGTCCTCCTTCTTGACGAGCAGGTGGGGGTTCTCCTTGACCCTCAGGAGATAGTTCACGAGGTACAGCGGAAGGAAGTCGCCGTCATGCGCCATCTCTCCTTTCCCGCCCCCAAAATAGCGCCGGAACACCTCCTGCGTCGCTGGGTAGGTGTCGAGCAGGATGAGGTGGCGGATCCTGTCGCCCTCGGCTTGCAGCCGGCGCGCCGTCTCCAGGGCGACCAGCCCTCCGAAGGAGTATCCGCCGAGCACATAAGGCCCCTTCGGCTGCACGAGCCGGATGCAATGCACGTAGTGCTCGACCATGTCGTCGAGCAGCTGCGGCATAGAGAGGCCGTGGGTCCCGCGCGCCTGGAACGCATAGACCGGATAATCCGGCCCGAGGGCGTCCGACAGGCTCTGGATGCCCACGGGGTGCCCCGTGGCGCCGGGCATCCAGAACGAGATCTGCCCGGTGCCCTTGATGTTGATGGGCAAGAGCTCGGGCGGCAGCCTGGGGGCCTGCGCCGGAGCGCGCTCCCGGACGCGGCGCTCGCGCGGCCCACCTGCGGCCTCCTCTCCGGTGAAGAGCTCGGCATGAACGAAGCTCGCGAGGCTACGGAGCGTCGGGTGCTCCACGATGGCGCTGAGCGGCAGCTGGCACCCAAACTTCTCCTGAACCGTCTGGAGGATCACTGCGTTCAGGATCGAGTCGGCGCCGTACTGCCGGAGCTCCGTGTCCTCATCGAGCTCGCCGGCATCGATCTTCAGCTTCTCGGCGAGTATCTCCCTAAGCTCGGCGCGCACGTGGTCCTCGCCCGAGAAGAGCTCACCCGCTTCGGCCTCGTCGGCCTCGTCGGCGAGCGCAGGACCGTGGGTGCCGGCGATGTGGGCGGCGCGCCGCGGGAGCCAGTGCCGTGTCCTCTCGAAGGGGTAGGTCGGGAGCGAGAGCCGCACCGGCCTGGAAGCGCCGTGGAGACGGGTCCAGTCGACCGATGCGCCGCCGACCCAGAGCGCCGCGAGGCCTCGCAGATCCCGCCGCGCGAGCAGCGCGTCGACCGCGGCCCCCTCGCCCGCCGTCGCCGCAGGGGCGTTCGCTGGACTCACCGGGCGGCGGAACACGCCCTCGCCGCGCTCCCCGCGCAGCGAGAAGGCGTGGAGCTTCTCGGAGAGCTCGCGCGTGGAGCGAGCCACGACGGCGAGGCGCTCTTCCATCGCCTCGCGGCCCACCTGGAGCGTGTACGCCAGATCCAGGAGCGGCATCGCTCCGGACGCGGCGGGGCTGCCCCCGGTCTGCGCCGCGATGTCCGGGCGCGCGGCGACGAGCTCGCGGGCCATCTCGGCGAGCGTGCTGGAGGGGACCCTCGCCAGGACACCGCGCTCCACCCCGTAGGCGCCGGTGATGCGCTCCCACAGCTGCTCGCACCGGAACGCGTCGAAGCCGAGGTCTTCCAGCGCCTCGTCGCGCGAGACCTCGTCCGCACGCACGCCGAGCAGCTCGGCCGCCGCGGCGATCAGCGCGCCCTCGACCTGCTCTCCCGCGACGCCGCCCCCCTCCGCCCGCGGCGCTGTCGTGCTGGAGTCCAAGAACCGCGCGAGCGACCGCGCGACCTCGCGCAGCCGTTCCTCGGTGCGCGCGGACAGCACGAAGACGTGCTCTCGCCCGTCGTCTGCGGAGGCGCGGGTCGGGGAGAGATGCTCCTCGAGGAGCACATGCGCGTTCACGCCGCCGAACCCGAACGAGCTCACTCCGGCCCTGCGAGGCAGCTCACGGCCCCCCTCGTCCCGGAAGCGCGGCCAGTCCTCGGTCGCGCTCACGATGCGAAACGGGCTCCCGGAGAGCTGGATATAAGGATTCAGCTCCCTGAGATGCAGATGTCCGGGAATCCGACCGTGTTTCATCGCCAGGATCACCTTGAAGATCCCGGCCATTCCGGCGGCGTTCTCGAGGTGGCCGAGGTTCGTCTTGACCGAGCCGACGGCGCACCGGGGCTCCGTCAGCTCGGGTCGCTCGGCGCGGCGCCGGAGCTCGCGGAACGCCTTCTTCAACCCGTTGATCTCGATGGGATCGCCCAGCGCGGTCCCGGTCCCGTGGACCTCCACGTACCCGACGGTCGCCGGATCGATGCCGCCCTCCTCGAGCGCGCGCACGATGAGCTCCGATTGCGCGTTCGGGTTGGGCGTGGTCAACGTGTTGACTCGGCCGCCGTGGTTGACCGCGCTGCCGCGGATGACCGCATGGATATGGTCGCCGTCGCGGATGGCCCTGGAGAGCGGCTTGAGGATCAGGGCACCGACGCCCTCGCCGCGAACATAGCCGTTCGCGTCCTTGTTGAACGTCTTGCACCGCCCGTCCGGGCTCAACATGCCGGCGTGCGCGAACGAGACGTAGATCATCGGCGAGATGAGGAGGTTCACGCCGCCCGCGACCGCGACTTCGCAGCTCCCCGCCCACAGCGCCTCAATGGCCGATCGCACCGCCACGAGCGAGCTCGAGCACGCCGTGTCGAGCGCGAAGCTCGGACCGATGAAATTCAGCAGATACGAGACGCGGTTCGCCAGGACAGAGTGGAGCATGCCTGTCGTCGTGTACGCCTCTATCGGGACACCCGCTTCCCGAAGCAGATCGTAGTAATCAAACGACCCGACCCCGACGAAGAGCCCTGTCCTCAGCCGCGCCAGATCCGACGGCCTGTAGCCCGCCTCCTCGACGGCCTTGTACACGGATTGCAGGAACAGTCGCTGCTGCGGATCCATGAGCTCCGCTTCGCGCGGAGAGATCCCGAAGAAGCGGGCGTCGAACTTGTCGATCTCCTTGAGGAAGCCGCCCCATTTGCTGTTCGTCTTGTTGGGCTCACGGAGCGGATCGCCGAAGTACTCCCGCCAGTCCCAGCGATCGGGCGGGATCTCGGTGATGAGGTCACGGCCGTCCTCGAGATGTCGCCAGAACTCCGCGAGATCCTCCGACTGGGGCATCCAGCCGTGCATCCCGATGATGGCGACGGGCTCCCGCGCGACCGCGCCGGACGGCGCCTGCGTTGACGGCACGGCCGGCGTCTCCGCGGCGCTCGGGGCCACGGCGTTCGAGGCCTCGGCGCCCGCCTCCGCGGCGCCTCGGGCCACGGCGCCTGCCTCCGCTGCGCTCGAGGCCGCTGGGGCGAGCAGGCGTGTCGTGAGCTGCGCGGCATGCGCCCCGAGCAGGTGGTCGGCCAGCGCCGCCAGCGTCGTGTGCTCGAAGAATGTGGCGGGCGTGATGTCGGTCCCCAGCGACTGGTTGACCTGATTCGAGAGCCGGGTGAACGCGATCGAGTCAAAGCCATAGCTGCCGAGCTCGGCGTTCGACCGCATCCTGCTGGGATCGAGCTTCACGAGCGCCGCGGCTTCCTCGATGAGCTGGCGCTCCAGCGCCGGCCTGAGGGCATCGCGCGTCACGCTCCCATCCTGAGGCGATGCTTTTGCGACACGTTCCGCCGCGCGCCGCGCGTCCGGCTCGTCGCGCCGCGGCGCGCCCCCGGGGGGCGCCCCCGCGGCACCGAGCTGATCACGCAGCTTCGCCGCATCTCCGGGGATGAACAGCGTGGCCCCGGACGGCATCGCCAGCAGGGCGGAGAACGCGGCCAGCCCGACCTCGGTCTCCAGCGGGGACAACCCGAAGTTCAGCCGCAGCGACTCCTCGGTGGCCGCGTCCACGCGCATGCCGCCGTCGCGCCAGAGCGGCCAGCCGATCGAGAGCGTCGCGCCCGACCGCAGGCCGGCGCGGCGGAGCCCCTCGCGCCACGTCGCAAACGCGTCCAGAAAGCTGTTCGCGAACGCATAGTCCGCCTGGCCAACGCTGCCGATCACGCCGGCCAGGGATGAGAAGAGCGCGATGAAGTCGAGCGGCTCCTCCCGGGTCGCCCCGTCGAGGTGGAGCGCGCCCCAGACCTTCGGCGCGATGACCTCGCGCACGTCGACGTCGTCCTTGTTCACGAGGAACGCGTCGCGCAGGACCCCCGCGGAATGGATGATCCCGTGCACCGCGCCCCATGCGGTCTTCGCCGCGCGGACCAGGGCGCCGGCGTCCTCGGCGCGCCGCACGTCCGCGCGCACGTAGAGCGCCTCGCCGCCGGCGGCGCGGACGTCGCGAATCGCGGACGCCACGCGCGCGTCGACCGCAGATCGGCCAGCGAGCACGATGCGCGCCCCGACCGCGGACGCGAGGAAACGCGCCACGTGAAGGCCGAGCCCACGTGCGCCGCCGGTCACGATGTACACGCCCCCTCGCCGCAGGGGCGTGGCTCCGCGATCGCGATCGGGCTGAAGCTGAAGCCAGCGCTTCACCCAACGGTGGCCACCGCGCTGTCGCACCTCGAGTCCGGGCTCCCCGACGCCTTGGAGCTCATCGACGAGCGCCGAGGCGGCGCCGTTCGCGCGCCCCTCGGCGAGCGCGTCGAGCTCCGCCTCGGGCAGCTCGAGGAGGCGGTGCGCGATTCGCGGGCTCTCACGGCTGGCCGTCCTCAGGAGCCCGCCGAGCGCCTCGTAACACGGCTGCCCCTCGGAGCTCGCTCCGGGCACCGCGCAGAGCAGGCGCACCCGTGCTTTGTCGCTGGACCGGCCGAGCGCGCGGAGCAGGTGCAGCAAGGGAAAGAGGCCGTCGTCGAGCTGCGCCTGCACTCGCTCTTCCCGCGCCGTGAACGCGCCGCGCGGCCAGGTATGGACGATGTCGAGCGCCGCGCCGCTCGGGCCCACCGCGGCGAGGAGCGACTCGAAATCTGCGCCCGAGGCGGGGTTGACCTCGAGGTCGAGCCCGCTCACCGCGTGGAACGTGCTCCCCGCCGTCACGACGGCCGTGCGCCGGCGCGCGCGCGGGGCGCGCCGATCGAGCTCGGCGGAGAGGAGCCGCCCCGCCGCTCGGGAGCGCGCGAGCAGGATCACCGTCTCCGCCCCGCCCCCGGCGGAGGCCGCCGGACGCGGGGGCGCCTCGACCCACGCCGGGCGAAGGAACACGCCCTCGGTCCGCGCCGCTGCGCCGACGGGCGAGCCGGCTCTCTGCCATGGGCGCAGCCAGAGATCGCGGACCCGGACGACGACTCGGCCTTCCGGGTCGGCGAGCTGCACCTCGAACCTCTTCGCGCTGGGAGTCGACGCCTTCAGCGCGACATGAGCAAAGCACCGTCCCGGGGTACGGCCCGAGATCTCCACGTCTCCGATCGTGAAGGGAATGTGCAGCGCCAGGATACCCTCGCGCAGGCAGATCAACCCCATCGTCGCCTGGAGCGCCGAGTCCATGATCGACGGGTGGATCACGAACCGCTCGAAGCCGCCTTGCAGGTGACGCGGGAGCCGGATCTCCGAGAGGGCTTCCGCCTCACCCAACCTGAGCTCCTGGATGCCCTGATAGCTCCGGCCGAGCCGCAGGCCGAGCGCGTGGATGCGCGGGTAAAAGTCCTCCGCGGCGACGCGCTGGTCGCACCGCGCCCTGATCGCCGCGAGGTCCAGCACGTCACCCGACGTTCGCGGCTCGCTTCCGGGCGCGTCGGACTCCACCTTGCCCTGCCCGTGGACCGTCCGTTCCCCGTCGAGGTCAAGGCTGTACACCTCATAGTCCGCGCCCGCAGACGTCGGGGTGAGCTCGATGTGAATGCGACGCGGCGATGCCACGGCGATCGCCGCGGGCCAGACGTTGCTCTTCACCCGGTGGACACCGCGTCCGAGCGCGGCCATCGCCGCGCGCGCCATCTCGATGTAGCCGACCGCAGGGAAGATCTTGTCGTCATCGACGAAATGGTCGGCGAGGAAGAACTCCTCGCCCGTGAACACGACCGAAAAGCGCGGTACCGCCGCGGAGGTGTCGCCCTCCTGGACAAACGGGTGCTCCGCTGTGCTCGCGCCCCCGGCGCGCGGCCCTTCGTCGCGCGGCTCGCCTTGGACCTCCGGGATCCAGTACCGCTCGGCCGCGAAGGGGTAGCCTGGCAGCGAGACGTGCCGCAGGGGCGCGGCGTGGAGCGCCTCCCAGGGGACGTCAGCGCCCTCAACCCAACGCGATGCGAGCGACGCGAGATCGCGCCGGCTCAATGCCTCGGCGACCGCGTCCCCCCCGCCGGCGCGGGCCGCCTCTCGATCGCGCCTGTTCGCGACGACGTTACCCCACCAGAAGCGGCCGCCCGGAGCGCCGCCGGCGCCGTGCGCATCGAGCTGCTCGATGAGCGCCCCGAGATCGGAGGCGAGGAGCGCCAGGCGCTCCTCCATCGGCTCGCGCCTGACCTGGAGCTGGTACGCGATCTCCGACAGGCGCACTTCCCCGGCACGCTGCCCGAGGTACGCGGCCATCCTGCGGCAATGCTCGCGGAGCCGCTCCTGGTTCCTCGCGGACAGCACGACGAGATGTTCGCCCCCCTCCTCGCCGCGTCCGAACGGCTCCGGGCCGAGGTGCTCTTCGACGATCACATGAGCGTTCGCGCCCCCCGCGCCGAACGAGCTGATCCCCGCGCGCCGCGGGAGCCCTCGCTCGCGCCCGTCCTCGCGGACGACGAGCCGCGGCCAGTCCGAGAGATCGCGCTGGACACGGAACGGCGAGGCCGTGAAGTCGATGCGCGGGTTCGTCCGCTCGGCGTGCAGCGAGGGCACGAGCCGGCCGCGCCGCATCTGGAGGACGACCTTGGTCAGGCCGGCGAGGCCGGACGCCGACTCGAGGTGACCGATGTTCGATTTGATTGACCCGATAGCGCAGTCGCCGCGGGCCAGCTCGCCGCCGCTCGCCTCGCGGAACGCCCTGGTCAGGCCGGTGATCTCGATTGGATCCCCGAGCGACGTCCCGGTGCCGTGCGCCTCGATGTACCCGACGGTTCGGGGGTCCACGCCTGCGCTCCGTAGCGCCTGCTTGACCAGCTCGGCCTGGGCGTTCGGATTCGGGACCGTGAAGCCGTTGGTGCGCCCGCCGTGGTTGACCGCGGTCCCCTTGATGACGCCGAGGATGCGATCGCCGTCCGAGAGCGCCGACGCGAGCGGCTTGAGCACGAGCGCGCCGACGCCCTCGCCCGGAACGAACCCGTCGGCGAGCTCGCCGAACGCGTGGCATCGGCCTCTGCGCGAGAGCATCTGCATCTGGCAGAGCCAGTCGTACTTGGAGGGGTGAAGGTACAGGTTTACAGCGCCCACGATCGCCGCCCGACACTCGCCGCGTCCGAGGCTCTCGCACGCGAGGTGAACGGCGGTGAGCGACGACGCGCACGCCGTGTCCACCGGCATGCTGGGCCCGCAGAGATCGAGGTAGTACGAGACGCGGTTGGCGATCGACCAGGGTGTGGACGTCGGGATGGACTGGCTCCCTCTGCGCCATGCGTCGGGGCCGTGCAGCAGATAGGAGTACGTGGTGACGCCGACGAACACGCCCACGCTGCGACGACCTGGGTCGCCGAGCCGGCGCGCGGGGTAGCCCGCGTCCTCCAGCGCGCCCCAGGCCGCCTCGAGGAACAGCCGCTCCTGTGGGTCCATGAGCTCCGCCTCGCGCGGAGAGATGTTGAAGAACAGGGGGTCGAACCGGTCCGGCCCATCGAGGAAGCCACCCCATTTGCAGTACATCCCGCCGGCGCGCGCCGCCTCCGGATCCTCGGTGAAGCGAGCGCGGAAATCCCAGCGCTCCAGCGGGATCTCGGAGATGCAGTCCCGCCCCGCCTCGAGGTTACGCCAGAGCTCGTCCAGATCTCGGGCCATCGGGTAACGGCCGCTCATCCCGATGATCGCGACGCCCTGGAGAGGCGCCTCGCGGTGCGTGTGGCGCGCCGCGCTCGTCGGGGTCGGGCCGACCTCGGAGCCCACGTCGGCGAGCGGCGCCGGCGCCGCCTGCGGGCCGCGCTGCGCTTCGACGAGGGGAGGCGCGCCCGGCGCCCGCGTCGACGTGACGGCGAGCGCCGCGTCGAGCTCGGGCGCGCGATGCCGGGCGAGGTGCGACGCGACCTCGGCGATCGTCCGGTGCTCGAACAGGAGCGTCTTCGAGACGGCGCCGAGCTCTCTCTCGACATGCACGTTGAACTGGCTGATCAGGATCGAGTCGATGCCGTATTCATCCAGCCCGACGCTCGGGTCGATATCGTCCTCCGGCAGATCGAGGAGCTGCGAGAAGACCTTCTTCAGATAAGCCGTCGCTCGCTCGACGGCAGCGCCCGTCGCCTCGGCGCGCTGCGCCGGCGCCGGAAGCGATCGGACGGGCTCTTCGCCACGGCCGCCGTCGAGCTGCGCGAGCGCGCGGTCGCGATGGCCGTGGATGAGCACGAGCTGACCCGGCGGACGCTCGAGCGAGGTGAGCGCGGTATCGAGGGCCGCGAGCCCCTCGGCCACGGGCATGGGCACGATCCCGTGACGGGCGGTGAAGATCGTGTTCCCATCCTCCTGGACCCGCATCCCAGCGCCGTCCCAGCGCGGCCAGTTGATCGCGAGGGTGCGCCCGGAGCGCGCGCCTGCGGCCCTTTGCTGCTCGCGCGTGGCGGCGAGCGCGTCGAGGAAGGCGTTCGCAGCGGCATAGTCTGCTTGGCCGACGTTGCCGGTGACCGACGCGAGAGAAGAGAACAGGACGAAGAAATCAAGCGGCTCACCGAGCGTCGCTGCGTCCAGGTTCAAGGCGCCGAGCACCTTGGGCGCGAACACCTCGCGAAACTGGCCAAGCGTCTTGCGCAGGAAGAACGCGTCCCGCAGCACGCCGGCGGCGTGGATCACCCCCGACAGCGGCCCGAAGCGCGCTCGGACCGCCTGCACCAGGGCGCGGGCCTCGTGCGGCTGCGACACGTCGGCCTGGAAGTAAACAGCCCGCGCCGCACCGTCGGCCCCCTCGTCCTGGTAGCGCGCGAGTCTTCGCTCAAGGTCTTCACGGGCCCGCGAGCGCCCGGCGAGCGCCACCTTCGTGCCCGGTGTCGAGAGCAGGTGCTCGACCACGCTGAGGCCGATCCCGCCCGCGCCTCCGACCACCAGGTACACACCGCCGGCTCGGACGCCTCCGCGGGAGTCGCCTGCCGGCGCCGGGGCGCGCGCGCCGAGCTCGGTCACCTCCTCGAAGCGCTTCACCAGCCGGACATCGCCGTCGTACCGGACGACGCTGGCCTGCCGCGCATCGCGCAGCTCGGCCGCCATGCGACGCCCTACCCTGTGTCCGTCAGCGGGGTGATCCACGGCGAGCGACCGGAGCTGGATCGTCGGATGCTCGCGCTGGAGACACCGGCTCAGCCCCTCGACCGCGGCGGACTCGGGGCGCACTTGCCCGCGCTCCAGCGCGTGGACATGGAGGACCTGAACCGCGCGCTCCGGCCGCTGCTCCATCAGCGACTGGGTGAGGAGGAACAGCCCGTAGACGCCGGTCTCCAGACGCGCCTCGACGTCGTCGGGGGCGTCCGCCGGCACGAGATCCCACAGGTGAACGATCTGCGACGGCAGCGGCCCCCGGCGCCGGAGGGCCTCAAACAACCGGACGTAATCGTCCTTCTCGGCCGCGCGCACCACGAACGCGCCCTGCACCCCCTCCCCGAAGCGCGCTCCCGGACGGACCCGGTAGATGTCGCGCGCCCCGAGCGACGAGGCGGCGATCTCCGACGCGCCGCCCGCATCGAACACCAGGATCGGCCCTGGCACCCCGGCCGAGGCTTCCGCCGGCGCGACGGCGTCGTCCCGCCGCCACTGCGGCCGCAGCCAGAGGAGCTCGGGGCGCTCCTCGACCACCGTGCGCTCGGCAGGCGGCCTCGAGGCGGAGGCGGCAACATCGCCGGTCTGCCCCACCTCCGGGCCGCGCGAATGCGGGCGGAGGACCGGCCCGAGCACAAGCTCTTCGCTCGAAAAGGGATACGTGGGGAGCGGGACCTTTCGATGGCGACCCTTCTCGAACCACCGCTGCCAGCGGATGTCGGCGCCGCGCAGCCAAATCCCCAGGAGCGGCCGCACGAGGAGGTCGCCCTCGCCGCCCCGCGGGTCGATCGAGACGACATCAGGGCTCGAAGGCCGCCCGTGCGCAGCGCCGATCAAGAGCACCGCTCCGCCGTCCGGCGTCGCGGGAGAGGAGCGCTCAGCGAGCGCGCGCGCGAGCCACCGGCGCACGTCGCCGAGCTCCGCGGGCGCCCTGCAGCGACCCCGGAGGACAGGATAGGGCTTCTTCATATCGACGAGGTGAATCCGCTGCTGGGCCTCGCTCGCCGCGACAGCGAAGCGCTCCTCCTCGCCCGTCACGAGCGAGAGGAGATCGTCATGCGAGAGGACGCCATCGACGAGCAGGTCGAGCAGCTCCTGTGCTTCGGTGTTGCCCAGGATGCGCTCCGGAGGGAAGCCCCATTTGCGGTTCAGCCGGTCGAGCGCGTTCTGGATGGCGAGCGAGAGGACGCGTGTCTTCATCGGGTCCTCGTCGATGCGAGACGGAAGCTCGCTGTCCTTCAGCACCGCCCAGCCGCCGCGATCGCGCGATCGCAGGGCCTCGTTCCACTCGTCCAGATAGCTGCGGAACGTGTACTGGCTGCTGGCGAGGAGCCGAGCCTTGGTGAACAGCCGCGAGGCCTCGTCGTTCTCCACCCCAATCCCATCGAGCAACGCCCGAAGGTACCGGGCGTCGAGCGCAACCTGGTGGATCGTGCGCCCCGTCAGCGGGTCGACGAACGGGAGCTCAGGCCGCCGCAGGGCGACCTCCGCCGGCCCCTCCGCCGCCAGCGCAGCGGCGGCGCTCCAGTCGAGCATGCCCGTCATCGCGAGGGCTGCCCACAAGCCCTCGCCCCTGCTCGAGATCGCGGCCGGACTGAAGCCGAGGCGCGCGAGCGCGCCACGCAGCACGTAGGCGAAGAGGAACCGCTCCGCCGCGCCTCGTTTGCCGGAAAGGAGCCGCGCGAGGCGGGCCTTTCCTTCGCCGCGCGCGTCCTGCTCCAGCGCCTCCAGCGCGCTCGCGAACGGCCGGGTCGCGAGCAGCGCGCGCAGCTCCGCCTTCGGCGGGAGCTCGACATCACCTATGCAGAGCAACCACCGCTTGCGGCGGCCGCCGCCCGAGAGATGCGGGGCTGCGTCGAGCAGCGCGCGGACCTCGCCCTCGGTCGAGACCAGCCCTCCGACTCGGAACGGGAAGTGCTCGCGGCCGGCGGCGAGCGTGTGGCAGACGTCCGCGAGCGAGGCCTCGGCGAGCGCGCCGCTGCGGAGGTGGCGCCCCCAGCGCTCGACAAGCGCGCTCAAGCCGTCGCGCGTCCGGGCAGAGAGCATGAAGGGATACGGCCCGCCGCGCTGCGCCGCGCTGCGCCGCGCTGCGCCGCGGCGTGTGTGCGCTTCGAGGATCAGATGGGAGTTCACCCCACCAAAACCGAAGCAGCTTATCCCGGCGCGGAGCGGGGCTCCGCCCTTTGCAGGTCGCCAGTCGACGAGCTCCATCGCGAGCTTGAACGGGCTGTCCGCGAAACGGATGAGCGGGTTCGGCGTGCGGATGTTCAGCGTCGGCGCGATCTTGCGCGCGCGAAGCATCATCAGCACCTTCACGAGGCCGGCCATGCCGGCCGCCGACTCGAGGTGGCCGATGTTCGTCTTGACCGAGCCGATCCAGCAAAATTGCTTCGCCTGCGTGCGCTCACGGAACGTCTCGATGAGCGCCTCCACCTCGATCGGGTCGCCCAGGGACGTCCCCGTCCCGTGCGCCTCCACGTACGTGATCGTCCCGGGCTCGACGCCCGCCTGCGCGATGGCCGCGCCGATGACCTCCCGCTGGGACTCGACCGTGGGCGCGGTGAGGGTGAGCCGCTGGCCTCCATGGTTCACCGCGATGCCACGGATGACTCCATAGATGGAGTCGCCGTCGCGCTCGGCGTCGTCCAGGCGGCGCAGGAGCACCACGACGACCCCTTCCCCCGGCACGAACCCGTTCGCGTCCTTGTCGAAGGTCTTGCACTGACCGTCGGGGCTCAGCATCCTCGCCCGCGAGAACGAGATATACCGCCACGGGTGGAGGTCGAGGTTGACGGCGCCGGCCAGGACGTAGTCGGCGTCGCCTCGCCGCAGCGCCTCGACGCCCTCGTGGATCGCGACGAGCGACGAGGCGCACGCCGCGTCGATGGTCAGGCTCGCTCCGCGCAGGTTGAACGCCTGGGAGAGCCGGTTCGCGAGGATGCACGCGTAGTTCCCGAGCGCCGTGTGGCTGTCGACGCGGGGCTCTGCACCGGCGCCCCGCTGCAGGTAGTCCCCGGAGATCGCGCCGATATACACCGAGGTGCGGCGGCGCTGGAGATCGCGGAGCGCGACGCCCGCGTCCTCGATGCAATGCCAGGCCTCCTCGAGCAGCAATCGCTGCTGGGGATCCATGAGCCTGGCCTCCTTGGGCGAGATCTTGAAGAACTCGTGATCGAACGCGAACGGCTCATCGATGAGCCCGCACCACTTGCTGATGACCTTGTTCGCCGCGGCGGCGTCGCTCGAGTAGAACTCGGCAGGGTCCCACCGGTCGGGGGTGATCTCGCGGATGGAGCTCACCCCCATCGACAGGTTGCGGAAGAACTCGTGATGGTCCCGCGCGCCTGGCAGGCGGCAGCCTATCCCGATGATCGCCACCCGACCGTCCCGCGGCGCAGAACGCTTCTTCGTGTTCCCGTCCACGGTGGATTACGCGAACAGCGCCGCGAAGCGCTGGTTGAGGTACTCGGCCGTCGAGCGCATAAGCTCCTGCGCGATCTCGTCGACATGGCGGTTTCGCCAGCTCGCGAGCGCGGTCCCCTTCACCCACTGGTTGAACGCGCCGAGCGCCGGGCCGCAATGAACCTGGTAATCGACGCGGCTCCCCTCATCGCCTTCCATCGCCAGACGCTGGCTATGGCCGAAGTACCAGCGGAACACCAACGCCATCTTGTGCTTCGGGTCCTGGTCCGCCTTCTCGATCTCCCGGGGGTCCTCGCGCAGGAAGTGCTCGCGGGTCTCACGGTACACCTCGTCGAGCGACCTCCGGAAGTACCTCTGCTCGATCTTCGCGCGAACCTCGGGATCGATCTCGTCGAGCGACTCGTGCTGTCGATATAGCTCGTAGAGCTTCTTCGCACGCGCCGGGAACAAGACGCTCTTCCTCAAGACCTGGACCTTCGCGCCCATCTCGAACATGTCTCCGGCGGGCGCATAATCAGTGTCCTGGATGTTGATCTGCTCGAGCGTGTCCTTGACCGCGGAGCTCACGCCGGACTCGACGGTACACTGATTGATGGATCCGGTGAGGATGAAGTCTGCGCCCAGCACGAATACGGCGGCCGCGGCCTCGGGCGTGCCGATACCGCCCGCGGCGCCCACGCAGATCTTGAATCCACCGCGGTACCTCTCCACGAGCTGGTCGCGGAGCCGGAGGATCGTGGGCAGGAGGACGATCGGGCTCCGATGCTCGGTGTGGCCGCCGGAGTCCGCCTCGACGCACAGGTCGTCGGCCATCGGCACCTCGGCCCCGAGCCGCGCCTCTTCCGCGGTGAGCTTGCCGTCCTGCAGGAGCCGCTGGACGATGCGCTCGGGCGCGGGGGCGAGGAACGCTTCCGTGATCTCCGGCCGAGACACCTTGGCCAGGATACGGTGCCTCACCTCCACCGCGCCGCCCGCGCCCCGCCTGAGGCCCTTGAGCCGATAACGCACGAGGGCCGGAGTGACCTGCATGAACGCGGCGGCCTCGACGTTGCGGATCCCGTGTTTCAGGAATATGTCGACGGTCTCTTCTTCGATCGACGGGAGCCTCGGGTTGTGGACGAGGTTCATCCCGTACGGCTCGCCGGCGCGGAGCTCACCCTGGATGCGGGCGATCGCCTGCTCGACCCGCGCCATGTCGAGGCCGCCGGTGCCGAAGAACGAGAGGATGCCCGCGCGCGCCGCGCGGATGACGAGCTGCTCCGAGGCGATGCCCCGGAACATCGCACCGCAGACGTAAGCGTACTTCAGTCCGTAGGCCTGCCTGAACGCGGCGCTCCCCAGCGACTCTGCGCTGAGCCGGGGGCGCGCCGCGTCCGGCGCCCGACGCGCGGCCTCCTGCACCACGGGCGGCGGCGCTTCGACCTGCGCGAGCGAGCGCTGGGCCACGCCGTTCGTCGCGACGCCGTTCGTGGCGCGCAGCGCGGTGCCGACAGGCGCGCCCCCCTGCTCATCCAGGCGCACAGCCGGGCCCGGGGCCGCGGCGCCGGCCTTCAGGACCTTCGCGAGCAGCTTCGTGAGGACGTTGCCGGGGCCGACCTCCTCGATCTCGAGATCGCCTTGCCGGAGCAGGAACTCCAGAGTCCAGTCCCATCGCACCGGTTTCGTGAGCTGCTCCGCGAGCATGCGCGCGATCTGGTCCGGCTCGTAAGGCTTTCCGGAGACGTTGGCGATGACCGGCACGGCGAGCGGGCGGAACTTGAACCCCGCGAGGAACCCCTCGAACTCGCGCCGCGCCGGCTCCATGTACCGGGAATGGAACGCGCCGCTCACCCGCAGCGGTACATAAGCCAGGGCGCCGGCGCCGAGGAACAACGGCTGCGCCCTCAACACGCTCTCTCGGGGACCGGCAAGGATGAACTGCCGCGCCCCGTTGTAGTTGGCGAGCGCGATCTCATCGAGCCTGTTGTCCGCCAGCACCTTCCCGACCGTGGCCTCGTCGAGCCCGAGCACGGCCGCCATCCCGCCGTCCTTCGCCCGGGCCATCAGCGCGGCTCGTTCCTGGACGAGCCGCAGCCCGGTCTCGAAATCGAACGCGTCGGCGGCGAGGAGCGCGTTGTATTCCCCGAGGCTGTGCCCCGCGACGAAGGCGGGGCGCTCGCCGCTCTTCCTCCTGCGCGCGAGCAGGAGCGCGTTGACGACGAAGAGCGCCGGCTGGGTGAACTGCGTCTGATCGAGCTGTCGCTCCGGATCCTCCCGGCAGAGCCGCGCGATCGAGTAGCCGAGGACCCGATCGGCCGTGGCCGTCAGCTCGGGGAACTCCTCGAAGAGCTCCGCGCCCATCCCTCGCGCCTGCGATCCCTGCCCTGGAAAGAGGTAGACCTTCCTCTTCTCCTCCCGCGAGACCGGCTGGGCGCCGCGCACGGGCGAGCGCTCGTCGGAGCCGTCCCGACGATGCGCCTGCTTGAGCCGCCCGAGCCCCCTGGACCCTGGCGAGAAGGGGCTGAGCACCGTGATGGCCTCCGACCGCGACCCCGATTTCAGGTTGTGCTTGGCGAAGCTGGCCAGCGTCCCGGTGGGCCCCAGGTCCACATAGAGGCACCCGTCGTTCTCCGCCTCCTCGAGCGCGCGCACGGCCTCTCGAAAGCGGATCGGCGCGCGCACCATGCGCCAGAAGTGCGCCGGCTCCAAGACGTCGACGAGCCCCGCCGTCTCGCACGACATGAGCGGCACCGATGGCTTGCGCACGGTCAGCGACGCGAGGTGACGGCGGTACGGGTCGGCGGCGACATCCATCCAGCGAGAATGAAACGGATAGGCGACGGGGAGCCGCTGGTGCATCACCCGCGTGTTGTCCAGCCACGCGACGATGCGCGACACGTCGTCGGACAAGCCCGACACCACGAAGTGGTGGTCGAAATTGATCGCGGCGAGCTCCGCGTTGTCGCGGAAGACCTGCTCCCGCTCGAACATCCGCGCGTCCCCGAGGACCGCGAGCATGGTGCCTTGAGGGCACAGCGCCTCGATGATCTTCACCTGATGCGCGATGCAGCGAGCGACCTCCTCGGCGCTCAGCGCGCCCGCGGCGGCCGCGGCGGTGTACTCACCGAGGCTCGCGCCAAGAAGGCAATCGGGCTCGATTCCCTCCGCCTTGAGCGCCTCAAAGAGGGCGAGCTCGATCATGAATATCGCTGGGTGGCTGAAGCACAGGCGGTCGAACCAGTCGGCCGCCGTGCGGTCGCCGCGATGGATCTCGGAGAGGACGCTCGGACCGCCGAGCTCCTGGAACAGCGAGTCCAGGGATTGCAGCGAGGCCCTGAAGACGGGGTGGGTCTCGAAGAGCTCCCGGCCCATGCCGTAGTAATGGGAGCCTTGCCCCGAAAACATGAAGACGGTCTTCCTTGCCACGGAATGCCTCTCTCTCCTCTGGCCAGATGCTCTCGGGGCTCTGGGCCTCGCGCCGGCGGCGGCCCGACACCACCATGCCCGGTGATTCCCCTGCCCTCACGCCTGGGCGTCCGCGACGCCTGCCGACCTCGACGCCTCCGGCGCGCGCAAAGGCGCGAGCTGCGACGCGTTGAAGAGGCCAACGACCCCCGCGGCGATGATCGCGACCTCGGTGCGCTCAGGCGCCCCCGCACGAGAGCGCGTAGACTGCTCGGATCGCATGCTGCTCATTGGGCTATTCACGTCTCTTGCGACTGGGGCAGGCTGCCATAGAAGCCAGTCAAATCGGAGCTCGGGACAGGGGAAGACGATACCTTCTCGCCCTCCCCCGAACGACCGCTGCACCACATCATCACACCATGCCGCGACAATACGCAGATTATGGCAACAGCGCGCAGAATGCGAGCTGAACTTTCGTCTATGCAATCGCCGGGCGCAGTGAGGAAGCGGGGATGCTCCTGGGCTCTATGAGCATGGCGACGAGCTTCATCCTGCCCTGCGTGCGCGGATCCGAGGGGTCGCACCGCCGATGCCGAGGGCGCCGGTGGCACGTGCCACTCCAGCAGGTGGCACGTGCCATTCCAGCAGGTGGCACGTGCCACTCCAGCAGCACGTGGGATCAGGGGCATCGTGCGTCGCGTTCGCGCTCTCGAATCCGTGCTCTGGAACGGCAACGGGGACGGTGATATTCTGGTAAGCATGGCTCGACTGCCCTATGTGAAGCTTGATGAGCTCCCCGAGGAGCTCCGCATACGACTCACCAGGCTGCCGCCACTGAACCTCTTCGGCATGCTCGCGCACACGCCGAACGCCCTGCAAGTGCTCGCCCTGACCAGCGCGAACCTGTGCGAGGCAGAGATCGACCAGCGCCTGCGCGAGCTGGCCATCCTGCGGGTCGCGCATCTCTCCGGCTCACGATACGAGTGGGTGCAGCACGCCGCGCTCGCCCGGTCTGTCGGGGTGAGCGCGGCGCAGGTGGAGGCCGTCCCGCGGGGCGCCGACGCCGACGTGTTCTCCGAGGTAGAGCGACTCGTGTTGCGCTTCACGGATGAGATGACGGAGAACGTCAAGGTCTCGGAGTCCACGTTTCAAGCCCTCGCCGGGCACCTGAATCCCCGCTGCTTGATGGAGCTCGCGCTCGCAGTCGGGATGTACGGGATGCTGGCGCGCGTCCTGGAGACCTTCGAGGTCGAGCTCGAGCCCACCGCGGGGACCTACACGTTCGACTCGATGCGGCAGGCGGGGGCGAGCCTGCTCGAGGGCTCTGGTTGATGGCGCGGCCCACGGGAGCCGAGAAGCCTGCGGCCTTGTTCTGCGGCCATCGTGCATCCCCCGGTCCTTCACGAGCTTGGCCGCGCTCGAACGTCACCGTCCCCTGCCGTCCAGGGGGCATTCCGATGGCGGTGGAGCCGAGCTGGCGGGCGGCGGCCCCGCCAGCCTCGCCGCGCGCACGCCGTTCGCGTGCATCCCCCACGCATCCGCGCGCAGCACGGCGGCACCACCTTTACAACGTCGCCCACATCGCCTTCACTGAGCTGTCGTGAACCCGGCCGCAGGACACGACGCTCTCCCCGAGATCGTGGAGCAGCACGCGACCGAGGCTGCATTCTGCTGGAGGTTCCGCGACGCGGCGGCCCGGAGCCCCGCCTACGACCTCCTCGAGCTCTGCGAGCTCGACCACCGGCTCGAGTGCCACCTCGACGGCCTGCGCGCGGCGGGCGACCTGGGATGGGAGCTGTGCCTCGCCGCGCTCGAGGACGATGACCCCGCGGTCCTGTTCCCGGCGGCGCTCCTCGCCGTCGAGCGCGAGGACTGGGCGGGCTTCGCGCACGTGCTCGACGCCGGCGCCGAGGAGCCGGCGCGCGCGCGCGCCTTCGCCTCGGCCCTGGGCTTTCTGCCGTTCGATCGCCTCCGCCTCGTGTGGGCGGGGATGCTCGCCGCGGACTCGCCGGCGCCGCTCCTGCTCCTCGGCGTCGCGGGCCACGCGATCCATCGGCGCGACCTCGGGAGGACGCTCGCGCACGCCGCGGCCTCGCGCGACGTGCGCCTCCGCGTCCGCGCGTACCGGGCGATCGGGGAGCTGCACCGCGAGGACCTCCGCCGCGAGCTCCGCGCCGGCCTCTCCGACGCCGACGAGGCCTGCCGGTTCTGGGCCGCGTGGTCCGCGGCGCTGCTGCGCGACGGCCACGCGCCGGGGGCGCTCGCCGAGCTCGCCGCGGCGAGCCCGCGTTACGGCGAGCGCGCGAGCGACATGGCCGCGCGCGCGATGGCGCCGGCCGACGCGCGGCGCTTCGTCGAGTCGCTCGCGGCGCGCGGCGGCGCCGAGCGCGCGGCGATCGTCGGCGCGGGCGCGCTCGGCGATCCGGCCCTGGCGCCGTGGCTGCTGACGCAGGCGGCCAAGGCGGAGACCGCGCGCCTCGCCGCGTGGTCGCTCACCCTCATCACGAACGCCGACGTCGCCGGCGAGCTCCCAGGCAAGCCGCCCCAGGGCTTCGCCTCCGGACCAAGCGACGACCCCGACGACGAGGACGTCGCGATGGACCCGGACGAGGATCTCCCGTGGCCCGACGCCGGGCGCCTCGGCGCGTGGGTCCGCGCGCGGAGCCTCGCGGGCGGGAGCCGCCACCTGCTCGGAAAACCCATGGATCCCGGCTGGCTGCGCCACGTGCTCCGCGCGGGCAACCAGGCGGCGCGCGCCGCGGCCGCGATCGAGCTCTGCCTGCGCGGCCGCGGCGAGCCCCTCTTCGAAGTGCGAGCGCCCGGATACGTCCAGCTAGGGGCATTGCCCCCTCCAGAACGCTGACGGGAGCGTTGACACCGACCGATGCCGAACCTCGAGAACCTCACGCCCTTCGCCGCGATCTCGCTGCCGTCGATGGCGCCGGACGGCGCCGATCTCCTGCTCGCGATCGTCTCGGGGCGCTTCCAGCTGCCGCCCGCGGGGCGGCCCGGCGCCGCGCCGCCGCGGCCGTGCGAGGAGCAGAGGCCGGTGCAGCTCCACGACGAGCACCACGGCCCGCCCGACGCATCCAGCCTGCGCTACGAAGGCCAGTCGGCGCCGCTCCGGCCCGCGACCGACGTCCTGCTGCTCGGCCAGGCGTGGGCGCCGAAGGGCGCGGCCGCGAAGCGCGTCGACGTGACCCTCGCCGTCGCGCCGCATTTCGTGAAGACCGCCGCCGTCTTCGGCGAGCGCGCCTTCACGCAGGGGGGCGGAGCCATCACGCCGGGCTCGCCCCGCCCGTTCGTGGCGATGCCGCTCGTCTACGAGCGCGCCTTCGGCGGCGCCGAGCCGGGCAACCACACGCCGCGCGCCTACGAGCCGAGGAACCCGGTGGGACGCGGCTTCTTCACGTCGGCGGCCGACGCGCTCTACCAGCCGGTGGCGAACATCGAGGACCCGCGGGCCCTCATCCAATCCGCCGGCGACCGCCCCGCGCCGATAGGGTTCGGGCCCATTGCGCGGAGCTGGCAGCCGCGCGTCCGCTTCGGGGGCACCTACGATCAGCGGTGGGTGGAAGAGCTCGCGCCGAGCTGGCCGCCTGATTTCGACGTGCGCTTCTTCCAGGCCGCCCCGCTCGATCAGCAGGTGCGCGGCTACCTCCGCGGCGGCGAGCGCGTGGCCGTCAGCGGGGTCTCGCCGAACGGCGATATCCATTTCGAGGTTCCCAGGGAGCGCGTGCTGCTCAAGGGGTATTTCCGCGGGCGCGTGGAGCGCAAGCTGATGACGCTGGATTCGCTCCTGATCGAGCCCGACGACGGCGTCTTCACGCTCACCTGGCGCGCCTCGTTCCGGTTGCCGAAGGGCATGTTCGAGCACGAGCACAGCGTCGTGCGCCGGCTCGAGCCCTGGGAGGACGCGCCGCGATGAGCCCGCCCATCTTCGTGAAGCTCGGCCTCGCCACGCCGCTCGGGCTCAGCGCGCGCGCGACCCAGTGCGCCATCGCCGCCGGGCTCACCGGGTTCGCGGACACGGACGTCGCCGACTCCGCCGGTGAGCCGGTGCGCGCGAGCCGCCTCTCCTCGCTCGACCCGGCCACGACGCGCGAGGAGCGCATGCTCTTCCTCGGGCAGCGCGCGCTCGCCGAGTGCCTCGCCGGCCTGGACCCGCGGCGCCTGACCTCCGTCGCGTGTTACCTCGCGCTGCCCGAGCGAGACGCGCGGCCATTCAACGAGGCGTACGTCGCGCGCGGGCTGCGAGACGCCGCCGATCCCGCGCTGCCGCTCGACTGGTCGGCCCGCCCCATCCTCGCCGGCCGGGCAGGCGTCTTCGCCGCGCTCGAGGCGGCCGCTGCGGCGATCGCCTCCGGCCGGACCTCGCTCGCCCTCGTCGGCGGCGTCGACTCGCATTGCGACCACGCCTCGCTCCAGCACCTCGCCGCCGGAGGGCGCACGCTCGGCAAGTCGAACCCCGACGGCCTCATCCCGGGCGAAGGCGCCGGCTTCGTGCTGCTCGCCCGAGCGGGCGCGGCGAGCGGGTTCGGCGCTCCGCTGGGCCGGCTCATCGCGTGCGCGACGTCGCAGGACAGCCTCCCGTTCAACAAACGCAACCCGATGCACGCGGTCGGCCTCACCGCCATGTTTCGGCAGCTGCGCCACTTGAACGCCGGACAGCCTCGCCCGCAGCACCTCTACTCCTGCCAGACGGGAGAGAGCCCCTGGGCGCGCGAGCTAAGCAACGCCTACCTGCGCAACGCCGAGCTCATGCCGGAGCCGTTCCGCACGTCGATCATCGCGGGCTCGCTGGGAGATGCCGGCGCGGCCTCGCCTGTTGTACAGCTCGGAGTGGCCTTTTACGCCTTCGCCGCTGCGTGGCGAGCGGGCACGCCCGCGGACAGGGCCGTCCTCTATGGTGCCGCCGACAGCGGCAGCGTCGGCGGCGGGATCGTCGCCCACTAGCGACGGCGCGCTGCGGCTGGCACGGCGTCGAGCAGCGTCTCGCGCAGGCGTACCATCTCGCCGTTCGTCTCCGTGCCGATCGAGAAGGTCACCCAGGGCTCTCCAGGCAGCCACCGCGCCAGGACCGCCGCGCTCTCGCTCGCCACCGCGCAGAAGAAAGGGCTCTCGTCGAGCGGGGGGCGGAGGCCCAGCTTCGACAAGAGTTGCCGCCAGGTCGTGAGCAGCTCTGCGGGCCGTTCGGTGGCGACGGAGCCGCTGTGATGGTGCTCGCGGGACGTTATCGCGAAATCGCTGAAGACCGACGTCCAGACCATCTCGTAAAGCGAATTGTAGACGGTTTTCGCCTGCGGATACGCGGTTTCATAGTCGAAACGCACGATAGGACCGTCTTCTGCGGTCCCCCGAATACAATCGATGTAATAATCGCTGTACATCTCGCCCTTGTCGATGGCGAGGAGGATATATCGACGATCATGCTTCGGTTCGAGTACGTTGTAGCGAGCTATGAGCGCGTGGATAGCGAACTCTGCGTCGGCGAGGCGTAGGGGCTCGACGATCATCCCCATGATGCGCAGCATCTCGCGGAAGCGAGCGGGTAGCGGGTGGCCAGCCACCTTCTCGAGCTCGGCGATGTCGTCCTCGTCGGCTTCGACCAGGTCCATCCTGAGCCCAGGCCTGCGCTGCTCGGCGAAGGCAACGATGTCGTCAATCGTGGACATTCCGGCTTACCCGCATGCTTTCTGGTTGTCACACGACAGGAAGGGAATCATCGTCTGACAGGTGTTGCAGGACGGGACCGTGCTGGCGTCCTGGAAGGTCCCTGGAACACGCCGGAATTGGATATTGCCATACAGGAAGTCGATCGTCCTCCGCCAGAGGCCCCGCAGCGAGTTGTCGATGTGCGGGTAGGTCAGGCTGACCGACTTCAACCTCACCGGATCGAACCACTCTTCGGTCATCATCTGAGGACGGTGCGGCGCCGCGCGACCGATGAGCTTGGCCGCAGCGCACTCGCCGGGCTTATTCCAGCTTTCGCCCTGCTGTCTACGTCTGGCGCCCTCCTCGCCCTCTCCGTTCGTCTCGCACTCCTTCCAGGCCTTCTGGAAGCTCGCGACCTTGGCCTCGGATTCTTGGATCCGCGGGTTCATGGTCGGAAACTCCTCCTTGGAGACGGACGTCTCGCACGGCGTCCAGCCAAGTTCGTTGAGCGCGGCGAGAAAGCCGGCCGTCGACTCCTTCCCGCTCATTGCGCCGAACGGCTCGGCGTGAGTGCGGCAAACGATGCAGCCGATCATGTACCCGTTGGTCACCCGCTTGAGCGTGTCATTATCGGCGGTAGCCTTCGATGTTTTCCAGGTTTTCTCGGCGGCCTTCAGCTCGATCTTCAGCTTATCGATCTCATCCTGGATGCTCTTGCTCTCCTGGGCAGGAGCGTCGACGGGCAACCGCTTCTGCGCCTTCTTCAGGTCACCCAGTCTAGTGTAGATGAGGTTGTAGTCCATCTCGCGGGCGTAGCACTCGGTGAGCGCCTGCATTTTGGGCTGGATGCGCGCGAGCAGCTTATCCCTCAGCTGCTTGATGTTGTTCTTGCTCGTCGCCGTCTCAGGTACGCGATGCGCAGGAGGATCCTGGCCACAGATGGAACACGCGCCCTCGAAATCGTCTGCGTAGAACACGCTCATCTGCCCGGTCGACAGGAAGGCCGTGTTGCCGGTGTTGCCGTTCTGCTGCGTGGGATCCATGAAGCGGGCGACGCCCTTGCCTTCGGTCTTCACGTCCGTGCTGGTGCTCGCCCACGTCAGCTTCCCTTTGAACTTCGAAGAGATGACGCCGCCCGCCGTGCCTGCTTCGTCACCGCTGCTGGTGCTCAGGTTGGAGCCTGCGTTCGCGGTCGGGTTGCCCGCGATCTTGACCTTCTTGGTGCCCTTGGCGAGATCACCGCTCAGGGCGATGTTGACGTAGGGGATCGGCACCGGCCCGCCTGGCGAGGGCGTCTTGCATACATCAGGCGGCGCCGCGGTGTGGACACCGCTGTCCCCTTTATGGATGATGGAGCGGTTATTGGCGAAGACGCTCATTGTTCCACCCGCGCTCAGTTGATGCCTACGTCGCTGCCCTTGACCGTGATCTTGCCGGAGCCCTTGATGTCGATCGTGCCGTCGCTCTCGACCTTCAGCTTCTTGCCGGAGACCTCGATGGGCCCCTCGCCTTTGACCGTGATCTTGTTGCCTTCCACCGAAATGTCGCCGCTCTTGTCGATGGTGATGATGGCTTTGCCGACCTCCACCTTGAGCTTCTCGCCGACGATCAGCGCCACGGTCTTCTTGACGTTCTCCGTCTTGTTCTCCGCGATGTCGACCGTCATGTTCTTCGTTACGTTCACGTCGTGGTTCTGGGCGACGCTCACGGCGTAACTTCCCGTTACCGCCGTGGTCTTATCCCCGCCGACGGTCTCGCGGCTGGTGCTGCCCACCGATTCGACCTTGCCGCCGGCGACCGTCAGCGCCATCGCGGCTCCGACGTTCTTCGCCCAGGCTCCCCCGACCGTGCTTGTCTGCGCCAGTCCGACCTTCTCCACGTGCGCCATGACCACGGTCGTCGAGCGCGTGCCGTTGATGGTGAGATCCGCGTTGCCGGCGACCGTGATGCTCTCGTTCTGCTGGATCGTCTCGGAGTGATTCTTCGCGACGTTGATCGTCTTGTTGCCGCCGATGTTCTCGATCTGATCGTTGTCGACAGTCTTGCTCCGGTCGTGGCCGACGTGGATCGTCTGGTCGTTCCCGACGTCCAGCGTCTCGTCATGGCCGATCGTCTGGTTCTTGTCGTTCTTGATCAGGATGTTCCAGTCCTTCTCGCCCTGCAGGTAGATCTCCTCCTTGCCCTTCAGGTCCTCGAACCGGAGCTCGTTGTACCCGCCGCCGCCCACCGTGCTCTCCGTCTTGAGGGTGCTCTTCGTCTTCTCCGCCGGCAGCGGGTACGGCGGCACGTTGGCCGCGTGGTAGACCGCGCCCGAGCAGAGCGGGCGATCCGGGTCGCCCTCGACGAACTCGACGACGACCTCCTGGCCGACGCGGGGGATGAAGAGGTGGCCCCACGCCGGACCGGCCCAGGGCTGCTTCACGCGGATCCAGCACGAGCTGTTCTCGTCGCCCTTGCCGAGGCGGTCCCAGAAGAACTGCACCTTGATGCGGCCGTGCTCGTCGGTGTGGATCTCCTCGCCGGCCGCGCCGGTGACGACCGCGGTCTGCACGCCGTAGATGCGCGGGCGCGGCGTGCGCGGCGCGGGGCGGAACGGCACCGTGGCGGGCACCACCCAGAAGCGGTTCGAGTAAGCGACCACGTCGCCGCCCTCCACCATGCGGGGGTCCTGGCCCTCGTGCTCGACGTGGGTGACGAGGTACTCCTGCGCCAGATCCTCGCGCAGCGCCTCGCCCACGCCGTCGTCGAGCGTGAACTTGCTGCCGGGCGTCAGGCGGGCGCAGTTGCTGTGACCCTCGCCGGTCTTCCGCGGGGCCTGGAGCGCCTCGAGCCGGCGCGCCGTCATGCTCTTGCCCGCGCCGGGATCGGCGTAGTTCCCGGGGTAGTCGTAGACCTCCAGATCGTCGTCGGACTCGGCCTTGGACGACGCCTCGAGCGACAGCTTCGGGGTCTTGAAGTTGTAGTCGCGCATCGTGATCTTGCCCGGCCTCAGCTCCTCCCCGTAATGCAGGCTGCTGACATGCTCGCCGGCGGCGAGCGCGCCCGTGTCCCTGCGGAGCTTCAGCCGGGGATCGCCTTCGATAGGGTTGTGCACGGAAGGGCCGTCGGCGATGACGAGCTTCGTCGCCTCCGCGCCGTGCTCGAAGTAATAAAAGATGCCCTCCTCCTCCATGAGGCGGTTGATGAAGTCCCAGTCGGTCTCGCGGTACTGCACGCAGTACTCGCGCGTCGCGTAGGAGCCGGAGAGCGCGAGCGTGTGCGCCTCGATCTCGGCCTCGCCGATCACCGCCTCGATGATCTGCGGCGCGGTCTTGCCCTGGAAGATGCGGTTGTTGCGGCGCAGCGTGAGGCGGAACGCCCGCGGGACGAGGATCGCGCGGTACGTGGCGTGGCGGCTGTGGTGGTGGAGGTACTCGAACCGGCGGATGAGGCCGCGCGCGTGCCGCGAGCCCTCGACGGCCTCGTCGAAGAGGAAATCCGCGGGCCTGCCGATGACGTCGGCGAACGCTACCTGCGCGTCGTCGGTGACGACGTGGAGCTCGAACTCGAACGCGTCGGACATCGCCTCGCGGCCGGCGTAACGGACGACCCGGAGCGGCGCGGACAGGCCGTCGATCTGAAGCGTGGGCACGATGGTCCTCCTCTGTTGGTCTCGTTCCGCGGACGGTCCAGCGACGCGCGCGACCGTGGGCCCGCGTGCTCCACCGGCCTTGCAGGCGCTCGCTTCCAGGCAGGGACTGCATTGCGGGCGAGCATGCGCGACGAATAGGAGACCCCAGAACTTTTGCCCACGTCAAGCCTCGCGGAGGGGCGGCAATGAGGTCTTCCGCCGCGCGCCCGCCCCTCCTGCCGGAGCCGCGGCGCAGAACACCTGGAGACGCGCCGCCGGGAGCGCCAGTCAGGACGCAAGGCGACCCGCCGATCTCCGGCGACGCCAGCATGGACGTTGCGACGTTCGAGCTCGCGCGCGGGGTGCGACGTTCGAGCTCGCGCGCGGGGGAGGATCGTGCGCTGAAATGTCCAGCCGGCCACGCCGTGGCGCATCCCCGCGAGCGCGCCCGTGTTATGGTCGGTGACGTGACTCCGGGCGTGTTGCCTCGCGTCGCGATCTCTCCCGTCGGCCACGTCGCCGCGGCGACGGTCGTCTTCCGCGTGTCCGGGCAGCTCCGGGTCGCCGCGGTCGTCAAGGCGTCGTTCGCCATGGTGCAGGATCGCGACATGCTCCTGACCGAGCCCGACCCGCTCGTGCCCGTCGACATGCACCGCGACAACAACCCCGCGGCGAGCCTCGTGGCTTCGAGCGATCTCGTCCCGTACCGCGCGCGCGCCGACGTGCTCCTCACCGGGCACGCGCGCGCCCCGGAGGGGCAATCGGTCGCGTCCATGGGCGTGCGCCTCCTCGTGGCGCTCGACCGGACGACGCTCCTGGACAAGCGGCTCGCGGTGCAGGGCTGGACCGACGCCGCGCGCCCCACGCCCGCGCCCTTCGCGGCGATGCCGCTCGCCTACGAGCTCGCCGCCGGCGGCCCCGGGGTGCGCGACAACCCGGTCGGCGTGCCCGAGCGCTCGGCCCGCGCGCCGAACGTGCTCGACGGCTGGCGCCGCCCGAGCCCCGTGGGGTTCGGCCCGCTCGCGCCGACGTGGCCGGTGCGGCGAGCGCTGCTCGGCCCGGCGCACGAGGCCGCGCTCCGCCAGCCCGTCCCCGATCTCGGGGTCGATTTCCCCTGGGCCTACTTCAACGCCGCGCCGGAGGATCAGCGCATCGACTACCTCCGCGGCGACGAGTGGATCGGGTTCGAGGGGATGACGCCGACGCTCCCGCGGGCGCAGTCCCGCCTCCCCGGCCTGCGCGGCGTTGCGCGCGTGTACGGCCCCGCGCCGGGCCTCGCGGCGGGCCGGCCGGTCGCGCTCGTGGCGGACACGCTGCTCATCGACGCCGACCGGATGCGCGTCTCGGTCGTGTGGCGCGGGAGCTTCCAGGTGGCCAGCGAAGGCGAGCTCGCGTCGCTCCACCTCCACGCCGGCGTGGAGGCGAAGGGCCGCCCGCTCGCGTTTCCCGAGGCGTACCGTCCGCCCCGCGACGAAGGCGAGCGCGGCTCGGGCGACCACCCGCTCGATGGGACCATCGATCTATCCGCCCGTCGGAGCGCCCCCCCTGCGGACGCGCTGCCGTTCGCGCGATCCGAGCCGATAGCCGCGGCGCCTGCGCCCGCTTCCCTGTCCGACACGCGTCAGCCGTGGCAGTCCGAGATCGCGGTCCTGCCATTTTCGCCGGCGGAGCCGTCGTTGCCGAGGGATCGGCCCCCGCGACCGCTGCCCGCGGCCACGCCGTTCGAGCGACCCCCCCACGTCCTCGATCCGCGCGCGGCGACGCTCGACGTCGACAGGTCGACGCTGCTCACGCGCGGCCGGGACGACGTCGCGCAGCCGCAGCGGATGGCCTCCGCGGAGGTCGCGGCGCCGGCGCCGAGGGAGACCGCGGAGGTGGCGGCGCCTGCGCCCAGGGAGACCGCGGAGGTCGCGGCGCCGCCGCCGATGATTGCGCTGGAGGTCGCGGCGCCGTTGCCGGGGGTGACCGCGGGGATCGCGGTGCCACCGCCGATGGCTGCACCGGAGGTCGCGGCGCCGTCGCCGCCCGCGCCTGAGGAGGGCGCGCCCCCCGCGAAGCTCGGCGCCGCATTCCTCCGGGCGATCTCGCGCGCGACGGTGCGACCCGAGGGCCCCGGCGCCCGGTGAGCGGCGCGCTCGGGCGGTCACGCGCAGCGGGCGTCGAGGCGGCTCACGTCGACCTCGCCGGAGAGCAGGCGCGGCAGCAGGAGATCACGCGTGGAACGCAGCAGCCTGTTCCGTCGCTCCAGGTTGAGGATCTGGCCGCCGATGGGGCCTGCGAACCGCTCGAAGCGGCCGACGAGCGCCTCCGGGGGTACGACGAGGTCGATCTTCTTGAACGTCCCTTTGGTGATCTCCTTGAACGTCGCGCCGGTCGCGAGTCGGATGAAGACGGGCACGTTCTCCTTGATCCAGTGATAGAGGAAGTACAGCGGGAACCGCGGATTCGGCATGCACGTGATGAAGCCCTGGTTCGTGCAGGCCGGCGTCGTGTTGATCGCCACCGCGCCGATCGTCGCTCGGCTCGTCATCATGACGCTCCACGGAGGAAACAGGCGGGCAGAGCTGCGCTCCAGCCCTCGAGCGGTGATGCGCGTCCCGGAGCCATCCATGAACATCGTGCGCGCGCCCGTCAGATCGCTCGGCGTATACCAGTGGATGTCGCCGCCGCTCCAGTACACGTCGATCTCCTTGGAAGGAGTTCCGCCGCCCGCGACCTCGAACGCTCCTTCGATCGGCTGAACGGGCCATCCCTCCGGCACGTCGCCGATCGCTGAAGCGACCAGCTTCGCCCGCTCATGCCCGGGGAATCGGTGGTTGACGAACCACGCGTGGTACAGCGAGCGGGCTGCCTCCTCGAGGACCTTGATGCGTTTCGTGTTGTTCTCGATGAGCTCGTCGTACGCCGAGAGCACGTCGGCGATGTGATGCTGGATTTTTACAGGGGGCAGGTGGAACCTGTACTTCTTGATGTCCGGGCCGCTGATGTGCGGAACGTTCACGCCGGTCGTGATCGACTTCACGTAAGCCACGAATTCAGGAGCGGCGATCACGTACCGCAAGAACCGGGTGGCGAGGCCGTCACGGCCGCGCAGGCGGGCGACGCGCTGGACCAGGAGCAGCGGACCGTCGTGCTCGCCGACGGCAGCCCACTTGAGCCCCGCCTCGATCCACGGCCGGTCCATGGCGACCACCACGTCTCCGGCCTCCAGGAAGAACTTCCGGTACGGGCCGGCGTCCCCTCGCGGCCACCGTTTCACCCCATCCCAGCGCAGGTAACCCTGGGCGATGTTGTCGCCCCGCAGGAGCCGGATATCGGTCTCCTGCGAGGAGTACTGCCTGCTCTTGAAGGGGAACCCGGTGAGCAGATCGACGTGGTCTCCGAGGACCACCTCCGGCCATCGCGCGGGGCTCATCCGGTCTCCAGGAGGGCCGCGACGTTGTCGGCGATCCTGGCCTCGAGCCCCCGCGCCTCGACGTTCAGCCGCTCGAGCTCTTCGTTCAGCTGCTCGAGCCGCTCCTTGAAGTCGAAATCCTCGACGGCCCGATCCGCCGCGCCCACATAACGGCCCGGGTTGAGGCTGAAGCCCTGCGCCTCGATCTCTGCGAGCGTCGCCGCCTTGCAGAGGCCCGGCACGTCGGCATACCTCCCCTTCGCGAAGGTCTGCTTCACGAGCTTGCGGCTCCCGTGCAGGCTCTCGGGCTCCTCGCCGCGGTAGAGCCGCACGATGTTCGCGAGAAACTCGATCTGCTCGGCCGTGAGCTCCCGGTGAGCGCGGTCCACCTGCCGGTAGATGTGCCGCGCGTCGATGAAGAGCACCTTGTCCTTGCGTGCCCCCTTCGCCTTCCCCTTGTCGAGGAACCACAACGTGACGGGCAGGGTCACCGTGTAAAAGAAGCTCTCGCTCAGCGAGACGATGACGTCGACGGCGCCCGCCTGGATCAACCTCCGCCGGATCTCGAGCTCGCTGCCCCGCGAGTCGCTCGCGCTGTTCGCCATCACGAACCCGGCGCGCCCCGTGGCGCAAAGGGCGCTGTAGAAGAGCTGGATCCAGAGGTAGTTCGCGTTGTCGACCGAGGGCACCCCGAACGGGAAGCGCCTCGTATCGTCCTTGAGCCGCTCCCTGTCGACCGCGTTCTGGTTGAACGGCGGGTTGGCCATCACGTAGTCGAACCTGCCGACCTGCTCGTGGACGTCCTCGTAATAGGTGTTCGCCTCGCGGATGTCCCCGGAGAGGCCGTGTACGGCGAGGTTCATCCTCGCGAGCCGCAGCGTCTGCGCGGTCTTCTCGACGCCGTAGATCGAGATCTCCTCCGCGGCCCGCTCCCGGTGCTCCGCGATGAAGCTCGCGCTCTGCACGAACATGCCGCCGGACCCGCAGCACGGGTCGTAGACGCGGCCGCGGTACGGCTCGACGATCGCGACGATGAGGCGCACGACCGAGTAGGGCGTGAAATACTCGCCGCCCTTCTGCAGCGCGCGCGGCGCGAAATTCCCCAGGAAATACTCATAGATGCGCCCGAAGACGTCGCCCTCGACGCTCGCCGGGATGGCGCCGAAGAGCTCGAGCAGCCCTCTGAGCGTCTTCGCGTCGAAGCGGCCGTAGGCCTTCGGCAGGACGTCCTTGAGGTGCTCGTTCTCCGCCTCGATGGCGCTCATCGCGTCGTCGAGCGCCTCGCCGATGTCGGCCCCCGCGGGGAGCTCGAGCAGGCGACCGAAGCGCGCCTCTTCCGGGACGAAGAGGACGCCCTCGGCGCGGTGGTCGTCCCTGCCGGCGCCGCGGCGTCGGCGCGGGGACGCGCGCTTCTTCTCGGCCTCGGCGAAGCGGTGGTCGGCGTACTTCAGGAAGATCAGCGCGAGGACCGGCGTCGCGTACTCGGACGGCTGGAGGGAAGAGTTGGTCCAGAGCTGGTCCGCAGCGGCCCAGAGGCGCGCTTCGAAGTCGGCGGGGAGGGGCATCGGGGCCGCGCAGGGTAGGCCAGGTCAGGCCGAGGATGAACCACGAGCGAGGCGAGCTCTGCGGAGAGCAACACCGCCTCAACCACCGAGAGGTGCCCGGCCGCGCGCTCGACACGCCATCGAGCCGGGTCTACCGTATCGACCGTCCCCGTGACGCGAGCAGCATCGCGACCCCTGAGCGTGCTCCGAGCGCCCGTGCTCCCCGCGGCGCTCGCCGCCTGCCTGCTCGCCGCCGCGTGCTCCGGAGGACCGCCGCCGCACTCCGGCCAGGGCGGCGCCGGCGAGGGCGGCGCCGCCTCGAGCGCCGCCGCGACCACCTACGTGAGCGCCATCGCCACGGGCTTCGGCGGCGAGCCCGAGGAGCTGCCCCGCACCTTCACGGTGACCGGCGTGATCACCGACGGCTCGGCGCCGCTCGAAGGCGCCATGGTGATGCAGGGCGGCGGAGAGCCCGCCCTGGTGACCGGCCCGGACGGCGCGTTCTCCATCGAGCTCACGCGCGATATCCCGGGCCAGCCCACCGTGGTCGCCGCGAAGATCGGGTATCGCACGGACGGCATCGAGATCGAGTCCCTCCCCGCGGCGCCGGTGGAGATCTCCCTGCGTCGCGTGGACGCGCCGGACAACACGCGCGGCTACACCTACGGAGATCCGGGCACGGGCGACGCCTCCGCCGACAACACGACGCGGGTCTGCGGCCACTGCCACACGACGCTCGTGGCCCAGTTCCTCACGTCCGGGCACGCGCGGGCGACCAGGAACCCGCTGCTCCAGGCCCTCTACGCCGGGGTCTCGCTCGCGCACGCCGACGAGCGCTCGTGCGCGGCCGCGGGCGGGCGCTGGAAGGCCGGCCGCGTCCCGGGCAGCGCCGCGGAGGCCGCCATGAGGTGTTATCTCGGCACCGGCGTGCTGCCGGACCTCAACCCGTCGTGCGGCGGAGAGGGGCAGCGCTCGTGCGACGACCCCGCGCTGCCCGCGGCGTCGCGCCCGGCGGCGTTCGGGGCGTGCGCCGATTGCCACGCGGCGGGGCTCGACGGCCCCGCGGGCGGGCGCGATCTGCTGGAGGCCACCGGCGTCGCGTTCGAGAACGGCGACCACTGCGACCCCTGCCATAAAGTCCGCGACGTCGACCTGACCAGGGCGCCCGGGGTCGCCGGCGCGCTGATCCTCCAGCGCCCGCGCGAGCGGCTCGCGGACAACCCGCTCGGCAGGATCGAGCAGGTGATGTTCGGCCCGCGCCCGGACGTGCCGAACAGGTTCATGGGAGGGAGCTACCAGCCCAAGTACTCGACCTCGGCGTACTGCGGCGGCTGCCACGAGCAGAAGCAGCCGGCGCTCCTGCCGGGCGCGGCGCTCGACCCGGACCGCTGGCCGGACGGGCTGCCGATCCACGAGACGTTCTCCGAGTGGGCCGCGAGCTCCTGGAACCGCCCGGACGCGCAGTGCCAGTCGTGCCACATGCCCGAGATCACGTGGCTGAAGAGCAGCGTGGACGTGACCGACGAGGCCCACGCCGGCATCACGGCCGGCTTCCTGCGCGCGCCGGGGACGATCCTGTCGCACACGTTCCGCGGCCCGCTCGAGGGCGCTCCGCGGCTCGTCGCGAGCGCGCTCGCGGCGCACATCGAGGGCGCCGCGGCGCGCTCGGGCGAGCTCGTGGTCTCGGTGCGCCTGCAGAGCGACCTCGCGGGGCACGCGGTCCCCACGGGAGAGCCGATGCGCGCGGTCGTGCTCCTCGTCGCCGCGGAGGCCTGCGGCGCGCCCATGGCGCCGTCGAGCGGCATGACCGTGCACGACACGGGCGGCGCGCTCGCGGAGGGGCGGCTGGGCCGCGGGGCGAGCCTCGCCGGCGCGCAGCTCGCGTGGCCGGAGGGCGCGGCCCGCGCGGCGCCGGGGGACGTGGTGCGGATCGTCCGCCCGACCGGCGTTTACGACGATTACACGGGCGTCGGCCGCTTCGCGGACCCCCTGCTCGACGCCGCCGACAAGGGCCTCGAGATCCACGCGCCGGTCGGCGAGGCCGTCGTGGTCGCCGCGGACGGCGGCGGGATCACCCTGAGCCGCGCGATCCCGGCGCAGGACGGCGACGTGCTCTACCTCGGCACGCCCGTGGGCGCGCCGCCGGCCGACGACCAGCCCGCGGCCGCGCTCGCCGGCGCCGCGGGCTACACCTTCGCCAAGGTGCTCGTCGATCCGTCGGGCGCGCGGCACGCGCCGCAGCACCGCGCCGTCGACATCGCCAGCGACAACCGCATCGCGCCGGGCGGCAGCGCGGTGACCTCGCACGGCTTCGCGATCCCCGCGGGCTGCGGCGAGGCCAAGGTCACGGCGACGGTGCTCTACCGGCCCGTCCCGCTCGCCCTGGCGCGCGAGCGCGGGCTCGCCGCGCGCGATTACCTGACGGCCCGGGCCACCCTCACAGTGCCGCTCGACTGAGCAACGAGGGGCGGCTCGCCCCGGGACCGGCAGATCGACGCCGTGAAGCGCTGTCGCGAGCCGCGGCAGGCGCTCAATACCACCCCACAGGGCGCACCGATCGCGGCGCTCGTTGTGCTGACAGCCGAGCTGCTCCCAGCCGCGGACGCACATGGGATTTGGCCCTGCGAGGTTGCACGCCGACAGCGTGTCGAAGGCGCCCTCGTTGCGCCGCCATCCCGCGAACGCCGACTGTGTTCCCATGACCGCGCCCATTGACATCGAATGTTTGGAGCAGGCATACGGTCGGTCGTGACGCGCACCCCCGGAAAGCAGAGCAAGCCGCGCGCGAGGACGCAGAAGGGCTCGTCGGCCGAGCGCGAGGCCGGCGGGGCGCCCGGAGTGAAGGCGGCGCCCCTCGAGCCGGGCGGCGCGCAGGTGCACCCGGACGTGATCGCGTTCCTGCGCGCGCTGGATCACCCGCGGAAGCGGGAGATCGAGGCCGTCCGGCAGATCATCCTCGGCGTGAGCCCCGAGATCCGCGAGGAGATCAAGTGGAACGCGCCGAGCTTCCGGACGACGGATCACTTCGCGACCTTCAACCTGCGCACGAAGGATCACGTCCGGCTCATCCTCCACCGCGGAGCCAAGGTGAAGGACACCGCGGCGAAGGGGCTCGAGATCGCGGATCCGGCGGGCCTGCTGGAGTGGCTCGCCAAGGACCGCTGCCTCGTGACGCTCGGCGACGCGAAGGACGTCGAGGCCAAGCGGGCGGCGCTGGAGGCCGTCCTGCGCGCGTGGATCGCATCGATGTAGCGCCGGCGACGCGCTGCGCGCAGGTCGGCCCGTGAAGGGCACCTTCGAGGCCACCATGGGCGCGCGTCTGAACCGACCCGCCGAGCGGATTCGCGGCACCTTCTCGCTCCCTCGCGCGCCCGACCGCCACGCGCCGTGACCGCGCCGCCGCGGCGCCGAGGGAGCCGCGCGGCCGCGGCGGGACGCGGCGCCGCCCAACCGAGGCCAGCGGCGCGGCCGCGGAGATCCTGGACGAGCCCACCATGTAGGCGTGCGGCGTACGGCGCCTAACCTGGTCGCGTTTGACAGGCCGGGGAGCCCGCACTACTAGCCGACATGGCATTCATCTACGATGAGCCGAGCAGGACCTTCGGCGAGTACCTGCTCGTCCCGAACCTGACGACGAAAGACTGCATCCCGGCCAACGTGGACCTCACGGCCCCCGTCGTCCGGTTCAAGGCCGATCCGAGCGCGATGCCGCCGGACCCGAGGCAGTCGCCGCTCACGATCAGCGTCCCCGTCACCAGCGCCATGATGCAGTCGGTCTCGGGCGCCGAGCTCGCGATCGCGCTCGCGCGCTGCGGCGGGCTGTCCTTCGTGTACGGCTCGCAGGGCATCGAGGAAGAGGCCGCCATGGTGCGGCGCGTGAAGAACTACAAGGCCGGGTTCGTCGTGAGCGACTCGAACCTGCGGCCGGACGCGACCCTGGCCGACGTGCTCGAGCTGACCGACCGCACCGGCCACTCCACGATCGCCATCACCGAGGACGGCACGCCGACGGGCAGGTTCGCCGGCATCATCACGAGCCGCGACTACCGGCTCGGCAAGACGCCGCTCAGCACGCCCGTGCGCGAGATCATGACGCCGTTCAAGTCGATCCACTGCGGCAGGGTCGGCATCGACCTGCAGCAGGCCAACGAGCTCATCTGGCAACATAAGCTCAACACCCTGCCCGTGATCGACGAGCGGCAGCACCTGCAATACCTGGTGTTCCGCAAGGACTACGAGTCGCACCAGGCGCACCCGCTCGAGAACGTCGACCGCGAGAAGCGGCTCATCGTCGGGGCCGGCATCAACTCGCGCGACCACGCCGAGCGCGTGCCGGCGCTGATGGACGCGGGCGCCGACGTGCTCTGCATCGACTCGTCGGACGGCTACTCGGAGTGGCAGCGCGACACGATCGCCTACGTGAAGTCGAACTACAAACACGGCTACATCGGCGCCGGCAACGTGGTCGATCGCGAGGGGTTCCTCTACCTGGTCGAGGCCGGCGCCGACTTCGTCAAGGTCGGCATCGGCGGCGGCTCGATCTGCATCACGCGCGAGCAGAAGGGCATCGGCCGCGGCCAGGCGTCGGCGGTGATCGAGGTGGCCAAGGCGCGCGACGAGTACTTCCAGAAGACCGGCGTCTACGTGCCGATCTGCTCCGACGGCGGCATCAGCCAGGACTACCACATCACGATCGCGCTCGCGATGGGCGCCGACTTCATCATGATGGGCCGCTACTTCGCGCGCTTCGACGAGGCGCCCGGCCGCAAGGTCCGCGTGAACAACCAGTTCATGAAGGAGTACTGGGGCGAGGGGAGCAACCGCGCGCGCAACTGGCAGCGCTACGACCACGGCGACAGCAGCAAGAAGAAGGATCAGCTCGAGTTCGAGGAAGGCGTCGACAGCTACGTGCCGTACGCCGGCAAGCTGAAGGACAACCTCGACGTCACGCTCGCCAAGGTGCGCTCGACGATGTGCAACTGCGGCGCGCTCACGCTGCGCGACCTGTACATGCGCGCGCGCCTGACCGTCGCCTCCGCGGTCAGCATCCACGAGGGCGGCGTCCACGACGTGATGCTGAAGGACACGCGCAGCAACCCGCGCGAGCCCTGAGCCCCGGCCCCTCGCCTCGGCAGCGGGCCCTCTCACGGCCGGCGGCGTCACGCAGTCCGCCGTGAGCAAGGCCCCGGGTAGGTGGATGGAGGTCAGCCCCTCGGGTACCCTGCGGCCATGAGCGCCGCGCCCCGCCCTGACCTGCTCCGCCGGATCGCCGAGACGAGAGCCCCCGCGCCGACGGTCCTGATCCGCCTCGCCGTGGGCAGCGTCTTCCTGTCCGAGGGGATCCAGAAGTTCCTCTTCGCGGCCGAGCTCGGCGCCGGCCGCTTCGCCAAGATCGGCCTGCCCGCGCCGGAGGTGCTCGGCCCCTTCGTCGGCGCCGTCGAGATCCTCTGCGGGACGCTCGTCCTGCTCGGCCTCGCGACGCGCCTCGCGGCCGTGCCGCTCCTCGCCGTCATGCTCGTCGCCCTCGCGACGACGAAGCTCCCGATCCTCATGAAGCGCGGGCTCTGGGCCATGGCGCACGAGTCGCGCACGGACTGGGCGATGCTGCTCGGGGCGCTGTTCCTGCTGCTCGTCGGGGCCGGTCCCCTGTCGCTCGACGCGCGGCTCGCCCCGAAGGCGACCGACCGCGCGGGGTGAGCGGCACGCGCGCGACGGCTGAGCTGGTCGAGCCGGCGCGCTCGCCGGCGCCCCGTCCGCACGAGCGGCGCGTCAGCCCCGGATCCAACGGGCCTCGTGCTGGCCACGATCGGGCGATGCGGTAGATCGTCGCCGGCAGGTGACGTGTACCGAGTGAGGGAAGACGCGGCGCTGGCGGCGCAGGTGTGGCGGCTCGCCTGGCCCGCGATCGCCCACATGCTGCTGCTCACGCTCGTGTTCCTGGTCGGGCGCGGGATGGTCGGGCGCCACTCCACGACCGCGCTCGCCGCCATGCAGCTGTGCGGGCCGCTCACCTGGACGATCGTCTCGGTCTTCACCGCCACGTCCGCCGGCACGCTCGCCGTGGTGGCGCGCGCCGTGGGCGCGGGCGACCGCGCGCTCGCGGCCGCGGCGGCGCGCACGTCGCTGCTCTTCGCGCTGGCGGTCGGGGCGGCGGTCGCGCTGCCGCTGCTCGCCGCCTGCGGCCCGCTCCTGCGCGCGCTCTTCCCCGAGGCCGGCGCGGAGGTCGTCGCGCAGGCGATGGCGTACCTCGACGTCGTGCTGCCGGCGCTGCCGCTCGCGTTCGTCGTGGCGGTCGCGACGTCGGCGCTGCAGGGCGCCGGCGACACGAAGACGCCGCTCGTCGTGGCCACGATCGGCAACCTCGTGAACGTGGCGGTGAGCGCCGTGCTCATCTTCGGCTACCTGGGCCTGCCCGCGCTCGGCGTGCGCGGCGCGGCCGCCGGCGCGGCGAGCACCATGGTGGCCGAGGCGGCGCTGCTCACCGCGGCGCTCCTGTCGCGCGCGAGCCCGCTGCCCCTGCGCGCGGCGCCGGACACCGCCGCGGCCCGCGACGCGCACGCCGGCCGGAGCGCCGAAAGGAGCGCCGAAAGGAGCGCCGCCAGGAAGGAAAGCGCCGCGGCGCTCGCGCGTGTCCTCCGGGTCGCGGCGCCGGCGTTCGCCGAGCGCTCCGTCTACCACGCCGGCTACATGGGGTTCGTCGCCATCATCGGGCTGCTGGGCGGCGCGGCGATGGCCGCGAACCAGGCGCTCATCGCCATCGAGTCCGTCTGCTTCCTCTCCGCGGACGGGTTCGGCATCGCCGCCGGGGCGCTCATGGCGCAGCGCCTCGGCGCGCAGCGGCCGCGCGACGCCGCGCGGGCCGGGCTCATCGCGGCCCTCATGGCGATCGCGGCCCTCTCCGCCTTCGGCGCCCTGTTCGCGTTCGCCCCGCGCCCGCTCCTGCTCGCGTTCTCGAGCGACCCCGAGCTGCTCGCGCTCGGGGAGCGCGCGCTCCCCGTGGCCGCCGTGGCGCAGCCGTTCATGGCGTTCGCGACCGTGATGGGCATGGGGCTCCGGGGCGCCGGCGACACCCGCACCGTGCTCGCGGTGACGCTCGTGTGCTCGCTGCTCGTGCGGCTCGGGGGGACATGGCTGTTCGCGATCACCCTCGGCCACGGGCTCGTCGGCGTGTGGATGGGCAGCACCGCCGACTGGATCTGCCGCAGCGCGCTGCTCGCGATCGCCTATGCGCGCGGGCGCTGGCGGGGAGTCGCCGTCTGAGCCGCTCCGGGTGACGGGCGGAGATGCAGAGAGGGCGGCGGGCAACCTCGATGTGCTCGCCGGCGAGAACAATTGATCTCCTGCGAGGGAGAGGGGCAGTCGGGCGAACGTGCCTGACGGCCGTGTTTGCCAGGAGAAGGCGGCGACGGCGCTGCGGTCTCCTGGCGCACACATCGTCCTACACATCGTGACGAATACCGGACCCACGCGATTACAACCGCGAGGAGCGCGGCCGTCGTGGTCCGTCCGGAGCTCGGTATCGCTGCGCCCGATACACGCGGGGCTCGTACAGGGTCACGGGATCGCGGCGCCGTCCTGAGCGCCCGTATCGCAGGCGAGCGGCTGGCCCGCGGCGTGCTGGTGGGGGCAACATGATGTGGCTAGAGCTCGAGCTGGACACCAGCAGTCAAGGCGTCCGCGTCAGCGCGCGCGGCAGCCGCGGCGAGCGGCCCGCTGCGCGCACGCTGCTCCCGGAGCACGGAATCGACGCCCTCCAGGTGTTCGCCAGCAAGGTGGGACGCGCGGTCCGGGGAGGAAAGCCGCTCGACCCTGCCGCCGTGAATGACGCCCAGGCGCTCCACGGCGAGCTCATTGACGGCGAGCTGCGGGACGTCCTCGTCCGGCTCGGCGAGGCGGCGAAGGAGACGAGAGAGAAGCGGCTGCTCGTGCGCCTCTTCGCCCGCGGCCGCGCGCTCCAGGTCATGCCCTGGGAAGCGCTCTGCCGCCCGGGCACCTCCGAGGGGTTTCTGGGGACAGACCCCCGGATCCTGCTCGCCCGCGGCGTCGACTCCTCGGAGCCCTGGGAGCCGCGCGAGGTCCGCGGCGCCGTCCGCGTCCTCGCCATTGCGCCCGGCGCCCACGAGCACGCCCTCGTCGCGCTGAGGGAGGCGCTCGCGCCGTCCATCGAGTCGGGCGACGTCGAATGGCTGGACCCCATCGCCGGCCCCGACATCAGCCCGCGTGTCCTCTTCGACCGGCTCCGGCGGGGCAAGACCCCCCACGTCGTCCACTTCCTCGGCCACGGCGGCGTGGACCCCTCGGGCAAGCCGGTGCTGCGCATGGCGGACGAGGACGGGGAGGAGGTCTGGGTCACCGCCGAGGCGCTCGGGCGGGAGCTCGGCGCTAGCTTCTGCGAGGAGCTGCGCCTCGTGGTGCTCGAGGCGTGCGAGGGCGCCAAGGACGGCGCGCTCGGCAGCGCCGCCGAGATCCTGGCGAGGGCGGGCGCGGACGCGGTCGTGGCGCACCTCTGGCCGGTGCAGGCCGACGTGGCGCGCGCCTGCTCGTCCGAGATCTACCGCGCGCTCACGGCCGCCGACCGGACGTGCGGCGACATCGGCGCCGCCGTGGCCGCGGCGCGCAGGACGCTGCTCGCGACGAGCGCGGAGGCGTTCTCGCCCGTCCTGTACCTCCGCGGCTCGGACTCGGTGATCTTCAACTTCGCGCGCCGGCGCGTCTCGAAGCCGGCCACGACGCCGGGACCGAGGCGCATCGCGCCCGCCCTCCAGGGCCTGCTCGAGGACGCCTTCACGATGGTCTTCGGGGACTTCGACGACGATCGCGCCGCGCTCCGGCAGGACATCACGAGCTTCATGCGGGAGAACGGCGACGCGCGGACCGAGGGCCTGTCGCTGAGCACGCTGACCCAGCGCTGCGTGCTCCTCTTCGGCCACGACGTCCTCCAGTGGCTCTTCCAGAAATCGCTCACGCAGCTGCCGCCGGCCGAGCTCCCGCCGCTCATCGAGGCGCTCGCGCGCTTCATCCGGCCCGGCGTGCACGTCACGCTCCTCTGGCGGCCGCACCTCGAGCGCGCGGTCGCGGCGCAGCACCCGGATCGCACGGTGTACGCGATCCAGCCCTCCAGCATGAGCTCGAGCGGAAAGCCGCTCGTCGTCAAGCGCGCCGCCGGGTCCGCCTCGTGGAAGATGGAGCTGCTCCTGCCGAAGCGCTTCGACCTCGACAACGAGATCGTCGTGCTCCGCCTCTACGGGGGTTACTCCGCCGAGGCCGAGCACATCTTCTCGCCGCCCATCCTCACCGACGACGATCACATCCACGGCCTGCTCGGCGCGGAGGGGCTGCGGCCGCCCACGTGGATGGAGGAGCTCCTCGCGCGGCCCAGGATCCAGCCGGGGCTCTTCCTCGGGCTGTCCATCCTCGACTGGCGCCACCGGATGCTGCTGCGCTGGCTCTACGACCAGCGCCCCGCGCCCAAGGACAGCCTGGCCATCCTGACGCCCGACGCCGAGCCCGGCGAGGTGCAGATCTGGAAGAACGGCGGCGGGTTGCCCGGCGCCGCCCGCATCGCGGCGATCACCGAGAACCCGGCGCAGCTCGCGCAGGTGCTCGCGGAGTTCGATCCGGCGGAGGCGCCGTGAGCCCCCTCGTCACGAACCCATTTCCCGGGCCGAGGCCGTACCGCGCCTCGGATCGGGGGCGGTTCTACGGGCGCGAGGAGATCTCCTACCGCCTGCAGGGCCGCCTGCTCGCGAGCCGGTGTGTCACCGTCTACGGCCCCTCGGGCGCGGGCAAGTCTTCCCTGATGCAGGCGTCGGTCATCCCCGCGCTCGTCGACGCGCAGGACATCTCCGTCGCGCGGGTCGACGCGTGGCCCGAGGACGAGGAGCCGACGCGCTGGCTCGTCCAGGCGGTGTACGTGGATCTCGACCTGGGCGAGCCGCCCGAGGGCGTGTCGGCGGAGGACGCCTTGCTCGCGGCGGCGCGGCGCGCGGCGCGCAGATCGTCGCGGATCACGCTCCTTTACCTGGATCAGATCGAGCAGCTCCTCTATGCGAGCCGGAGCGTCGAGGCGTGCGAGGCGTTCTTCGACAGCCTGAACCGCCTGGTCGAGCTCCCGCTCCGCAACCTGCGCGTCGCGCTCTCGCTGCGCGAGGACTACCTCGGGCGGCTCCGCGACCGGCTGCGCGACCACCGCCGCCTGCTCGATCACGGCTTCCGCGTGGGGCCGCTCTCCGTCGGCGAGCTCTCCGCCGCGGTCTGCCGGGCGGCGGCCGCGGGGGAGCCGCCGCAGGCGTGGGGGCTCGAGGAGCTGCTCGCGCTGATGCTCCAGGTGCGCGTGCCCGGCCAGGCGGCGACGGAGGAGGCCGAGGCGCAGTCGGCGTACGCGCAGGTGGTCTGCCGCGCGCTCTTCCAGCGGCGCGCCCAGGGCGGCGGCGCGGCCGGCGAGGTCGAGGCCGAGCCGATCCTGCGGGGCTACCTCGAGGCGACGCTCGACGCGCTGGGCCCGCTGCGGGGCTCGGCACAGCGCCTGCTGGAGGACCACCTCGTGACCGCGGACGGCAGCCGGACGCTGCGCACGGAGAGGGAGCTCCTGCGGGTCATCCCCGAGGAGGAGCTCTCGCCGATCCTCGAGGCCCTGGAGGGCGCGGCCATCCTCCACGCCGAGGAGCACCAGGGCAGCCGGTACTTCGAGATCGGCCACGACTGGCTCGCGCGGCGGGTGTCCGAGCAGCGGCAGCAGCGCGAGCGCGAGGAGGAGCAGCGGCGCCGCGAGGAGGAGCAGCGGCGCGAGCTCCTGCGCCAGCGCGAGGCGTCGGAGGCGAGGCTCGCGAAGGAGCGCGCGCAGCGGCGCCGGCTGGTCCTCATCGCGGCGGCGTCGGTGGCGCTCGCCGCGGGCGCCGCCGGGGTGGGGCTCTGGGCGATGCAGAAGGAGAGCGTCGCGGTCGAGGCGCGCGACGAAGCCGAGCGGCAGGCGGAGCGGGCCCGTCGGCTGGGGAACGAGGCGCTCGAGGCGCAGCGGGAAGCGGAGGAGCAGAAGCGGGTCGCCGAGGAGCAGAAGGGCGTCGCCGACGAGCAGCGGCGGATCGCCGAGGAGCAGACGCGGGTCGCCGAGGCGGAGGCCACGTCGGCCCTCATGGCGGAGGCGGTGGCGCGCGACGCCGAGGAGCAGGCGCGTCTCGCCGAGACGCAGGCGCGTGTCGCCGAGACGCAGGCCCGGCAGGCCGCGCAGCAGGCGCAGGCGGCCGAGCGGCAGGCGCGGGACGCCCGGGACCAGGCCCGGCAGGCTGCGGACGAGGAGCGCCGCGCCAAGGAGAGGCTGGAGAAGTACATCGAGCAGACGATCGGGCCGCTCCCGCCCGATCTGGATTCGAAGGGAGAGGGGGGGTGATGCGCTTGACCAGCAGACAGGGTGTCGGACGCGCGGGGCTCGGGCTGGACCTGCTCCTGGGCGCGTTGCTGCTCGGCGCGAGCGCGGCGCCCGCGCACGCCGAGCCACCGCCGGAGCCGCGGTCGCAGCCCGAGGCGCAGCCGCGGCCCGAGGCGCAGCCGCGGACAAGGCCGTGGTACGAGGGCGTGTCGGCGGAGCGCCAGCGGAAGGCACAGCAGCTCTATGACGAGGCGCGGGAGCTGCACCGGGGCTTGTCGCTCGCGGCCGCGAGGGCGAAGTACGAGGAGGCGCTGGCCTACTGGGAGCACCCGGAGCTGCGGCTCTACCTCGGGAGGTTGCTCAAGTACATCGGGCTGCCGCTCCTGGCCTACGAGAACCTGCAGAAGGCGCTGCAATGGGGCCCTGGCGCGCTCGACCCGGAGCGCGAGGCCGAGGCTCACGCGTTGATGAAGGCGCTCATGCAGGAGGATCTCGCCACCATCGAGATCCGCTGCGACGAGCCGGGCGCCGCGGTGTTCCTCAACGGCAAGCCGTGGTTCGTCGGCCCTGACACCGAGCGGCAGCAGGTCCTCCCCGGCGAGCACATCGTGACGGCGAAGAAGGAGGGGTATTACCTGGTCGTGAGGCCTGTCGTGGTGTTTGCAGGCAAGCGGGCCTCGGGGAATATCCAGCTCAGCGTGGACACCACGTTGACCGAGCGCCGGTGGGAGGCGTGGTGGGCGCCGTGGGCGGTGGTCGGAGGGGGCGCGGCGCTGGGGTTGCTCGGCGGCGGGCTCGCGTGGCAGGCGAGCGCGCACCACGACGAGGCGGCGCGGGAGCTCCAGCGCCGCTGCGGGCCGGTTTGCTCGGCGAGCGACGCCGACGAGTACGACCAGAGCCTTCTGGAGAACCGGGTCGCGATCGGCTCGCTCATCGCGGGGGGAGCGGCCCTGACCGCGGGCGCGACCCTGGTTTACATCAACCGGCCGCGGTCGCGCCGGACGGAGAACCAGAGCGAGGTCACGATCGAGCTTGGGCCAGCGGTGTCGGTCAGCGCAGCGGGCCTGTCGGCGCGTCTCTCGTTCTGATGCGGGCGGGTCGCCTGGCACGGCGCGGGCGTGAGGGCGGCGGGACAATCCCCCGGCGACGGGGCAGGAGCGAGGGTGAGGAGATGATGCCGAGTCCGAGGTCATCCGTGCAGGCGAGGGGGAGCGGCGCGGGCCGCCGCCCGGCGGGAGGTGTGTTTCGTCATGCCGGGGCGGCCCTGCTGGTGCTCGCCCTGGCCGTCGCCGTCGTGGCATGCCTGCAGCGGGGAGGGACGCCGTGCGGCGCGAGTTATTGCCCCGACGGCTACGTGTGCGACGCGACCGGGGGTGAGCTCCGGTGCCGGAGCTGCGGCAACGGCGTCGTCGACGAGGCCGTCGGGGAGGTGTGCGACGACGGGAACATCGAGGAGGGCGACGGCTGCAGCGCCGACTGCCGGTCCGACAGGCGCTGCGGCAACGGCACCATCGACACGATCCGCGGCGAGGTGTGCGACGACGGGAACATCGAGGAGGGCGACGGCTGCAGCGCCGACTGCCGGTCCGACGAGACGTGCGGCAACGGCATCGTCGACGTGGCCCTCGGCGAGCAGTGCGATTGCGGCGACGACGACGGCGATCCCATCGGAGCGCGCTGCGCAGGGCGGCGAAACTCGGAGGACGGCGGCTACTGCCGCGACGACTGCGTCGCGCACTGCGGCGACGCGCAGGTGTCGCTGGAGGAGGTCTGCGATCGGGAATCGCCGGTCTACGCCTCCTGCACGGACCTGAGCTACGACTTCGGCCGCCCCGGCTGCGCCGGAGCGTGCGACAGCTTGACGACGGAGCCATGCGGGTTCTGGGGCTGGCGCGCGCAAGAGTCCGGGACGAGCCTTGATTTGAACGCTGTCTGGGGCACCGGGCTTGATCCTCGGGACATCTTTGCTGTTGGTGCTGAGGGCGCGATCGTGCGCTACGACGGTCTGCGCTGGCATAGCATCGACCTGGACGTATCGGTCGATTTTTTTGGTGTGTGGGGCAGCGGTCCTCGGGATGTCTTTGCTGTCGGCTCCGGTGGCACGATCGTGCACTACGACGGCGAGCGCTGGCAGAGAATGGAGCTGGACATAGAGTTGGACGTATCGGTCGACTTTTTTGGTGTGTGGGGCAGCGACCCTCGGAACGTCTTTGCTGTCGGTTCTGGCGGCGTGATTGTGCACTACGACGGCGAGCGCTGGCAGCGCTTGGAGTCGAGCACAGCGTACGATCTGTTCGGCGTGTGGGGCAGCGGCCCTCAGGATGTCTTTGCCGTTGGTTCTAACGGTACGATCGCGCACTTCGACGGCGACGCCTGGACGAGCATAGAGATGCGCTTATCACTGTCTCTACATGGCGTGTGGGGTAGCGGTGCTCAGGATGTCTATGCAGTCGGCGTCGAGGGAGTGACCTGGCACTACGATGGCGAGGACTGGAAGAGATTGTCCGTGGGCATAGGGCAATCTTTGTATGGCGTGTGGGGTAGCGGTCCTGAGAACCTCTTTGCCGTCGGTGATCGCGGAGGGATCGTGCACTACGACGGACGGATCTGGCAGCGCATCGATATAGGCATGTCGGACACCCTGCGCGGCGTGTGGGGGAGCGGCCCTCATTCTCAGGATGTCTTTGCCGTCGGCTCAGCGGGCACGATTGTGCACTACGACGGCCAGCGCTTAGAGACGATCGCTTCCAACATCTCCCCACCCTGGTCTGGCGTGTGGGGCAGCGACCCTCGGAACGTCTTTGCTGTCAGCTCCGCCGGCGCGATCGCGCGCTACGACGGCCAGCGCTTGGAGATCATGGACCCGGGCATATCGGCAGATTGGTATGGCGTGTGGGGCAGCGGTCCTGACGATGTCTTTGTCGTCGGTACCCGCGGCATCATCGTGCACTACGATGGTCAGCGCTGGCAGCGTATCCTGACGGGCGCGGGCGCACCGATAACAACGGAAGATTTGCTTGGCGTGTGGGGCAGCGGTCCTGACGATGTCTTTGCCGTCGGTACCGGCGGCATCATCGTGCACTACGATGGCCAGCGCTGGCAAGTCCTGGAGTCGGGCACACAGGTCGATCTGTCCGGCGTGTGGGGCAGCGGTGCTCAGGACGTCTTCGCCGTCGGTTCTGAAGGCGTGATCGTGCACTACGATGGCCAGCGCTGGCAGGTCCTGGAGTCGGGCACAGAGTTCGATCTGTCCGGCGTGTGGGGCAGCGGTGCTCAGGACGTCTTCGCCGTCGGTTCTGAAGGCGTGATCGTGCACTACGATGGCCAGCGCTGGCAGAGAATGGACTCGGGCACATCGGCCGATCTGCTTAGCGTGTGGGGAACCGGTCCTCAGGACGCCTTCGCCGTCGGCTCCCGCGGCTCATTCCTTCACTTCGACGGCATCTCGTGGCTGCGGCTCAATTCCACGACCACGGATTCTCTCAACGGGATCTGGGGTCAAGCGGGCTCCTCGTTCATCGTCGGCGTCCACATGTCGGACGACAACCCCAGCGGGATAATCCTCCGCCACACCCGCACGGGACTGACGCAGTAGCCCCGGGCGTGGGCTGGGTGCCTCGATTGGGATCACGCCTAAGCACCTCATACGATTTTGACATGCCGCGTGCCGGCGGCAGCGGCGAGCGGAAAGGGGACGGTAGCGCCATGCAGACAGCGAATGATCTCCAGCTCCTCCTGACACCCTACGACGACACCGAGCCGGTCCTGAAGGACGGGCTCGCCGGCGGCGCGGCGGCGCAGCAGGACGCGGCGAGCGCGCCGGGCGCCCAGGCGGCGCACTTCTGGGAAGAGACGCACGACCCCGACGACCTCGTGGAGCAGCGCTGGGGCGTGATCGCGCCCGCGGGCGCCGCGGGGGACCGGCTGCTCGCGCTGATCCGGCCGCTCATCGACGCGCGGCGCGAGGCGCAGGGCGGCCACCCGGTGAAGATCTTCCGCGTGCCCCCCGGCATGCCCCCGGAGGACGCCGCCCGCTGGCGCAAGGAGCACTTCGACGCCAGCGTGGAGCTCACGCACGAGCTGCCGCGGTATCAGCTCCTCCTCGGCGATCTGCACGAGGTGCCGCTCGCCCTCCAGCAGCACCAGTCGACCGACGGCTTCGTCGGACGGCTGTGCTTCCGGGAGGAGCGCGCCTACGAGGCCTACGTGGCCAAGGTGCTCCGCTGGGAGAAGGCGCGCGCCGAGGCCGCCGCGAGCGCCAAGTTCTTCACCGTGCACGACGGCACCGCCGCGACGATGATGGGTTACCGGTCGCTGACGCGGCCGGCGATCGCGCAGCTCGCGAAGTACAAGCTCGACGCGGCGGATCTCGGGAGCCAGAGCCAGCCCTCTCCGGACGAGCTCCTCGGCGTGGTCAAGCGCCCGGAGCCGACGGTGCTGTTCACCGTCAGCCACGGCGCCGGCGCCCCGCGCGGCGGGTGGCGCGCCGCAGGCGACCAGCGCGACCTGCAAGGCGCGATGAGCTTCGGGAACGCGGGCAAGCTGACCGGCGGCGACCTCGGCGACGCCCCGTTCCTGCCGGGCGGCATCTGGTTCATGCTGGCGTGTTACGGCGCCGGGACGCCGGACGCGAGCGCGTACCGGCACTGGCTCGAGCGGCTCAGGCAGAGCCACCAGTTCCGCGGCCCGGCGGAATCGGTCCTCGCGGGGCTCCCCCCGAGCGGCCAGCGGCCGTTCATCGCCCGGCTGCCCCAGGCGGCGCTGGCCAACCCGAACGGGCCGCTCGCCGTCATGGGGCACATCGATCTGGCGTGGACCTACAGCTTCGAGGAGAGGGACACGGGCAGCGCGGTGTCGCGCCCCTCGAAGTTCGTGGACTTCGTCCGCACCGCGCTGAACGCGCGCCGGATCGGGAGCTCGTTCCGGGAGCTCCTGAAGGCGTCCCTCCTCACGAGCTTCGAGCTCAACGGCCTCTACGACAAGGCGGAGAGGGAGGGGGCCGCGCACGTGCCGGACGCCGCGCGGCTCGGTCACCTGTGGATGCTGCGGCAGGATCTCGCGGGCTACATCCTGCTCGGCGACCCGGCGGTGCGGCTCCCGGCGGCGCGCAGGCGCGCGCAGCGCGACGCGGATCACACGCCGGAGCCCGCGCCGCCCGAGATCCGATCGCACGGGGAGGACCACGCCGCGGCGCCGTCCGCCGGCGTCGACAGGCAGGCAGAGGAGGCGCCGAGGCTGCCGCCCACCATGGACGTCGACGACGTGGAGCGGGCCATCGGAAAGCTCCTCTCCGGCAGCCCGCTCAAGGCGGTGGCCATGGAGCACGACATCGACCCGGGGAAGCTGAGCGCGCTCAAGGAGCTCTACAGAAAGGCCGGGCGCGCCGCGCTGGGCGTGACGTGACGCGCGAGGGCGGGCGCGCGACACACGCCCGCCGCAGCGCCTCAGATCCCGGCCAGCGCCTCCTTCAGGCTCAGCTCTCCCTGCCGGGCGGCCTCCTCCGCCGGCGTGACGTCGCGCAGGAGCGCGCCGAGCCCCACGTCGCTCGCGCCGCCGAGCGCCGCGCCATCCGCGCCGCTGAACGCCGCGTGTTGCTCGTCGCCCAGGTCGCCGAGCGCCGGGAGCCGCAGCGCGCCGAGCGACTCCACATACCGCTTCTTGAGCGCCTCGGGGACGCGGCGGCGGTCCGCCTGGGTCAGCTCGGGCGCCTTGAGCGCCGCGGCGATCGCCTGCCGCAGGCTCGACTCGGCCCTGCCCCTGTCGCCCTCGCCCAGCGCGTCGAGCATCGCGGCGTACGGCTCGGCGATGGACTTCAGCTGATCCCAGTCGTCGCGCTCCGTGAAGAGCTCCAGGCGGAGGAGCATGTGGTCGAAGCCGGTGAGCGGGGCGCGGTCGCTCGCGTTGCCCGTGTACAGCCGATCGTCCACGACCCACAGGCTGTCCGGGCGGATCTGCCCGGCCGTGGCCCGGATCGCGGCGATGTAGGTCGAGCGGAGGTCGTCCGCGGCGCAGGACTCGAGGACGCCGAGGTGCAGGCGGCCGCCCGCGTCGCCGGACAGGAGCTCCTGGATGCCCTCGCCGAGCGGCGCGGCGAGCGCCAGGACCGAGGAGACCTGCGGCGCGGCGAGCAGCATGGAGAAGCTGCTCAGCGTCTTCAGGAACCCGCCGAGGTAGTTCTTGCCGGGCAGCGAGAGGAGGCCGGCCTGGATCGCGAGGGTGCCGCCCTGAAACGGCAGCGTGGGCGTGAGCAGCCGGTTGCGGCTGATGATGTTCGTCGCCCCCTCCTCGGCCTTGAGCGCGCTCGTGTCGGCGATGCGCGCGATCTCGAGCCCCGGCCTCCCGCCGAAGTCGAGCTGGATCACGCTGTGGACCGCCGGGATCAGCTCCTTCATCCATGCGATCTCCTTCGAGAGGTGCATGTCGGCGAGCCAGAGCCGGAAATAGTGCACGCCCGCCTTGGCCGGCGCAGGATCGACGGCCCGGCCGACGACGCGCGCCGGATCGACCCGCAGGTAGACGAAATGCTGCCGGTCCTTGTCGAAGCAGTCCTTGATCGCTGCCCAGCTCGCCATGCGCTCGCGTCACGCCGCGGCGCGGAGGTTCCTCGCCACGGAGTCCCAGCTCACGAGTCGGTCGAGGAACACCTCCAGGAAGCCCTGGCGGTTGTTGCGGTGATCGAGGTAGTACGCGTGCTCCCACACATCACACGTGAGCAGCGGCGTCGCGCCGGCCGTGAGCGGGTTCTCCGCGTTCGGCGTGTCGACGATCCTGCCCTTGCCGCCGTCGAGCACGAGCCACGCGTAGCCCGAGCCGAAGCGCGCGACGCCGGCCGCGATGAAGTCGCTGCGGAACCTGTCCCAGCCGCCGAGCCCCGCGACGAGGTCGCCCACGTCGCCGGAGGGGGGAGGGCCGCCGCCGTTCGGCCTCATGCCCTCCCAGAAGAACGTGTGATTCCAGACCTGAGCTGCGTTGTTGAACACCGCGCCCGAGCTCGTGCGCAGGAGCTCGACGAGGCTCTTCCCCGCCTCGGGCTTGCCCTCGATCAGGCTCTTGAGCTTCGTCATGTAGCCCTTGTGGTGCTTCTCGTAGTGGAACTCGAGCGTCTCCCGGCTCATGGCCGGCTCGAGCGCGTCCTTGGCGTACGGGAGCGGTGCCACCTCGAAGTCCATCGTGTCCTCCTTGTCTCGTTGCTGCGCGCCGCGAGGAGGCCCGCGCCCTTCGACTCTCGAACCCGCGGCGCGGCTCGTCAATCCGCGCGGGCGCGGCGCATTGACGTCTTCTTCGGTGCCGGCGTCGTCTTCTTCGGGGCTGACGTCGTCTTCTTCGGAGCCGGCGTCTTCTTCGGAGCCGGCGTCTCCGGGCGGACTCGGGCCTTCAGCCAGCCGTCGATCGCGAGGTCGATCTCCTCGAGCACGTCCTCCCTGGTCCGGCCCGCGGACTTGAGGAGCTCGAGCGAGTGGTCGCCGCCCTCGATGACGTGCAGGGTGGCCCGCTTGCCGAGGCGCTTCAGGACGGGCCGGAGGAGCGCGAGGTCGCAGAGCGGGTCACGCGTGCCCTGAAAGAAGAGCAGCGGCGCGGGGATCGCGGGGAGGTGCTCGTCGCGCAGCGGGGCGCGCTTGCCCGCGGGGTGGAGCGGATACCCGAGGAACAGGAGCCCGTCCGCGCGCACGCCGCGGGCCGCGAGCAGCGACGCGATCCGCCCGCCCATCGATTTGCCGCCGATCACCAGGCGCTCCGGCCTGTCCTCCAGCATCCGCGCGATCGCCGCCTCGTACGCCTTCTCGAGCAGCGGCGGCCGGTCGGGCGCCTTCCGGCCGAGCTCCTTGTAGACGAAGTTGAAGCGGAGCACGCTGTGCCCGCGCGCCGCAAGCCGCTCGGCGACGTCGACCAGGAGGGGAGCGTTCATGTCGGCGCCGGCGCCGTGGCCGAGCACCACGGCCACGCCGGAGCGCTTCGCCCGCGACCGCGGGGCGTGGATCACCCCCGATACAGGGCTGTTCTCGGCGATGGGAATGGAGACGGAGCGCTCGGCCATGAGGCCCGTCATGCCATGGACCACGGCCGCTCGTCGAGCCGCGCGCAGGCGGCGCGCCTGCGCGCCCCCGCGGACCGCGCCCGGACGCGCGGCTTACCGCGCCCGGACGAGCGGCGTGTCCACGAGGTGCTCGGACAGGAACCACACCTGCATCTCGTTGACGCGGACGACCTGGCTGACGAGCAGGTCGTCCGTGCCGTCGTCGCCGCGCTCCGCCGCCTTGCCGGCCGCCTCACGCGCCTCGATCAGGATCTGCTCGTGCGCCTCCAGCAGGCGCGATATCTGCACCGGCACCTCCTCGCGACCGCGCGGCGGCCGCTCGATGCGCGTCATCTCGGCCACGTCGTGCGGCATCGCGACGGCGATCCCGCCGAGCGTCTGCACCCGCTCGGCCACCTCGTCGACGAGCTTGGCCTGCTCCTCGTAATGCTTGTCGAGCAGGAGGTGCAGCGAGTAGAAGGTCGCGCCCGATACCTGCCAGTGGTGCTTCTTGTACAGATCGCGCAGGACCATCGTGTCGCTCAGGATCTGGTTGAGCGCCGCGACGCTCGCCGCGCGCACATCGTCGCTCAGCCCGAGCGGATAACGCGCCAGCGCCCCGTACGGCTGAATCTCCTCGCCGCGCTGGCGCAGGATGGGCTGCGCCTCGGGCTCTTTCCCGCCGTCTCCGGCCGTCTGCTGCCCGCCGTCGCCGGTCGGCTGCTGATGGAACCGAGTCATCGTCGCCATGTGCTCCTCCCCGCCAGGCCTTCTTCGCGTTCGAGGCGCGCGATGGCAACCCCTCGAGGCGCCGGACGGCGGCCGCGCGGGGATCCCAGTCCGACCACGCCCGGACGCCGGGCGGCGGCCGCGCGCGGATTCCAGTCAGACCACCCCCGGGCGCTGAACGACGCGACGGCGGGCTCGCTGGACGGGTCCGCGCCGGGGGCGAGCGCACGTGCAGGGCGGCCCGGCGCGTCGTATGAAGCCTCGCCCCGCCATGAGCCTCCTCGATCAGCGCCTCTCGGCCCTCGACTTATCCATCCTGCCGACCTGGATCTACGATCACGATCGCGTGCGGTTCCAGTGGGCCAACCTGAAGGGCCTCGAGTTCTGGCGCGCCTCGGATCGCGCCGATCTGAGCTCCCGCGATCTGTCGGACCTCTCTGCGGCCGCCCGGGCGCGGCTCGACGGCTACATGCGCGTGATCGCGGACGGCGGCACGGTGGTGGAGGACTGGACGCTCTACCCGCGCGGGGAGCCGGCCACCGTGACGCTCCACGGCCAGGGGATCCGCCTCGATGACGGGCGGCTCGCCATCCTGTTCCAGGCGCTGCCGCGGCAGCCGGGGATCGACGCCTCCATGGTGCGCGGTGTGGAGGCGGTCCGCCATTCGTCGGTCCTGGTCAGCGTCGTCGACGAGGAAGGGACGGTGCTCTTCCACAACCCTGCGGCGCTGCGCGCGCTCGGCGACGCGCCGCGCATCGACGCGGCGTTCCCGGACGACGGCGTGGCCGCCGCGATCCGCGGGGCGATCGCCGCCGAGGCGCCGTGGACCGGGGAGGTCCGGGTCCACACGACGGCCGGCGAGCGCTGGCACCAGGTGGAGGCGCGCCGCACGACCGATCCCGTGACCGGCGCGCCCGCGGTGCTCGTGCAGCAGCTCGACGTCTCGGCGCAGCGGCGCGCCGAGGGGCAGGTCGAGGAGCAGGGCCGGCTCATCGACGAGCTGAACCGCTCGCTCGCGCTCGTGGAGGAGCAGCGGCGGCAGATCCTCACGCTCTCCGCGCCGATCCTGGACGTCGGCCGGGGCACGCTCGCCGTGCCGCTCATCGGCCGCCTCGACGCCGAGCGCGGCGACGAGCTCGGCGAGCGGCTCCTGCCCGCCATCGTCGCGCAGCGGGCGGCGCACGTGGTCCTCGACGTCACCGGCACGGACGCGCTCGATCCCGACGGCGCCGCCGCCCTGGAGCGGCTCGCGCGCGCGATCCAGCTGCTCGGCTCCCGGCCGATCCTCACCGGCGTGCGGCCGGAGGTCGCCCGCGCGCTGGCGCAGACGGAGCTCGGCGGCGGCCTGCTCGTCCTGCGCAGCCTCGGCCGCGGCCTGGAGGTCAGCCGCCGGCGCGCGGCGCCGAGGCGACGGCGCCGCGATTAGCCGCGCGCCGCGAGCGCCCGGGCCGATCGTCCCTCGACGATGACCGTTGCGCGCATGCGGTGAGCGTAGGGCGCACCAGAGGAGCGATCCACTCGAGAGGACGCACTCTCTGAAAAGAGACACGGCGATCCGCTGGAGGAGACTCGCCGTGTGCCGGAGTGCGCGCACCCCGGGTGTCCTCCGCGGGCCGCGATGGGCACACCGCCTGCAATCCGCTCCAGCGCCGGCGGAGACGCCGCGCTGGAGGCCGCGTCAGCGCCGAGCAGCGCGGCGGCTCCGGGCGCCGGTGAAGACCAGCCCTGGGCATGTCCCACTCGGTCCAGGGCGATCCAACGCTGCCCGTACACGGGTGCATGAGGGTTGACCCATGAGCATCATCGCGGAAAATTGTGCTTTCGAACCTGCCCGTCTCGAGCGAGGACACGGGTCCCAGAGGCTCCGGAGATGGATGCCGCTCAGCTTGGCGTGGCTCCTCCTCGCCGGCTGCAACGGCCCGGTGATCGGCAGCGATGGCCAGGAGGTCGAGCTCGCCGAGACCCAGGGCGCGCTCTACGTGCGGAGCGGAGCGACCCTGTGGACCGAGAACCGGAGCACGGTCCCGGTCTGCTGGGTCGAGCCTGGCTTTGACGCGGAGAAGAACATCATCGTGAACGCCCTCCAGAATACCTGGGCTCGGTACACGAACGTGGCGTTCACCGGCTTCGGGCGGTGCCCGACCTGGAGCACGGAGAGGTTCGTTCGTGTCCTGGTGCACGCCAGCGCCGACGGGGGCAGCGGAGGTCGCGCGGGGGTGGGAATGAACGCTACGTTCCTCAGACCCTGGCAGGGCAACAGCGTGAGCATCGCGGTCGGCGCCGACACACCCCGGGGCCGCATCGAGTACATCGCGGTCCATGAGTTCGGCCACGTGCTCGGCTTCGATCACGAGCACGCCCGCCCCGACAACCCGGATGTGCGGGAGGACGACCCCGAGTACTGCAGGACCGACGAGGTCAGCATGGGAGGCACCTACGCCACCTGGTATGACCGTGAATCCACGATGCACTACTGCAACAGCGGTGGAAACGGCTCCGGGCGGCTCAGCGCGACGGACATCGCCGGAGCTCAGTCGGTGTACGGGAGGTCGAGCTGGTACCTGGGGATGCTCGACAGGCGGCTGCCCGGCGTCGACGTGAACGGCGACGGGAGGACGGATATCGTCCACCTGCGCGACGTCGGCGGGAGGCTGGGGATGTCCGTGAGCCTCTCGGACGGCGCCGGGCACGTTCCGGCGTGGTCTTCCGACGACATGCCGGCGGGCTCCGGGGCCGTCGAGTGGCTCACCGGCGACGCCGACGGCGACGGCAAGACGGACATCTTCCAGCTGTGGGACAACAGCGGCTCGCTCGGCCTGATCGTGTGGCGCTCGAACGGCGCCGGATACGAGATGTACGGCGACACGAGCGGTGTGGCGGCGGGCTCCGGGGCCGTCAGGTTCCTCGCGGCGGACGTGAACAACGACAAGAGGACGGACATCGTCCAGCTCTGGGACCATCACGGCACCTTGGGCATGATCGTGCACCAGTCGGATGGGACCCGGTACACGACGAGCTGGAGCTCGCTCATGCCCGCGGGGTCCGGGGCCGTGGAGTGGCTCACCGGCGACGCCGACGGCGACGGCAAGACGGACGTCTTCCAGCTGTGGGACAACGGCGGCTCGCTCGGCCTGATCGTGTGGCGCTCGAGCGGCGCGGGATACGCGATGTACGGCGACACGAGCGGTGTGGCGGCGGGCTCCGGGGCCCTCAGGTTCCTCGCGGCGGACGTGAACAACGACAGGAGGACGGACATCGTCCAGCTCTGGGACCATCACGGCACCTTGGGGATGATCGTGCACCCCTCGGACGGGAGCCGGTATGCGACGAGCTGGAGCTCGCTCATGCCCGCAGGGGCCGGGGCCGTGGAGTGGCTCACCGGGGACGCGGACGGCGACGGCAAGACGGACGTCTTCCAGGTGTGGGACCACCACGGCTTTCGTGAGATCATCATCTGGCGATCCGACGGCATCGGGTATCAAGCCTACTCCGACACCTCGGGGATCTGGAGGCTGGGCCCCGCGCTGCAGTTCGTCGCCGGCGATGTCAACAACGACCGGAGGACGGACATCATCCAGCTCTGGGACAACGTCGGGAGGCTCGCCGCCCGCACGCACAGGTCCTATTCCACGTCGTACCTGACCAGCGCCGACAATCCTGACCTGGGTGCCCTCTAGGGCACCGATCATGTAGTTCGAGCGAGAAATCAAGCGCCAAGGACGCCAAGGTATTCTCTTCTTCTTGGCGTCCTTGGCGTCCTTGGCGTCCTTGGCGTCCTTGGCGCTTTGAATCCTGCTCGTCTCAGGCTGGTTCAGCCCGTTTGTCGCTCTCGGGGTCACGGCGGGACGGCGCCGTCGAGCATCGAGGGGCGGGAGCGGAGGGAGGCCGCCCAAGGGGACATCTGGACCGCTGGCCCGGGAGCGGTCCGGCCAGGGCGGGAGCACGCCCACGGCGCCGTCTAGGACGAGCGCCACCCCCTGCGTCCTCGACGTTCGTCCTCTGCGGCGCACGAGAACATCTGCGACGACAGGGGAGATGCGGATCCGTCATGCTGGCCCCATGCTGTTCCCAGCATATGATGAGCGCAGTTGGACAGCACGAAGCCGCGCGAGCAGCGCGCAGTCCGAGGCATAATCAGGCGCCGCGCGTCCGGGCGAGACGACACGCCAGTGCGTCCTGGGCGCCCCTGGGAAATCCGGTCGCCGGGGCGAGACGCGCCTGGCATTAAGCGCTGTCAAACGGACGTCGCGACCGGCCCGAGCCAGGGAGAGCGAGCGAGGAACACCGCAGTGTCTCGAGTGAGCTCGATCGACCGGCTGCGCCCCAGCTCATCAGGCAGCGCCGCGCAGAGCGCAGCGGCCAGAGGCATGTCCCCACAGCGGCGTCCGCCGCGCGGGCCAGGGAGCGCGCAGCGCCGAGGCCTTCGGTCTGGGCCGACCGCGCAGCCGGGAGCACAGACAGCCACGCGGGCGACACGCCGCGTGTGCGGCCCGTGCCGACCGACGATTTCACACACCGCGCTCGATCTCCGCGTCAGCAAGAACCCTGTGCGATTGAGCACGACCGCTCGCGCGCGCTCCCGACGATGCGCCGCGACGACGCTCCCGACGCCCGCCGCGCCGGCCTCGGCCAGCGGAGTCCCGTTCGTCCCGATGCAGGAATGTAGATGACACCGCGCCGACATGAACGTTCGGTGAGCGCGCCAGTGTCACCGCAGATCCATCAAATTCTCCCTGGCGCGCGACGGCGTGGACGCGATCGGTCGACACAGGCGTCCTGCGCACAGAGGCACACAGGCACGCCGGGTGCTTGATGTCCGAAGCAAGATGTCCACGGACCGGAAGGTCCAACCACGGGACATCGATGGAGGAAACATGCGTTCAATTCTCTGCGGAGCGTCGTTCTTGATGGTGGCTGTGGCCGCGATGACCGGCTGCGCGATCGAGCAGGCGGACATGCCTGACAGCGAGATGGGCGAGGACATCGAGAGCGTCGACTCGAGCGCTGCTGCGATCGAGGGCGAGGCCGACCCCGGCAGCGCCACGACGGAGGATCCCATGCCCGGGGGCTTCACGGCGGGCACCGACCTGCTCGTGCTGCCTGGACAGGCCTACGTTCCCCAGATCACGCAGCTGCCGCCGAAGAAGGATGTCTTCGTGCCGAAGAAGGAGGTCTGCCCGACGAAGAAGGACGTCTTCGTGCCGAAGAAGGACGTCTTCGTGCCGAAGAAGGAGGTCTGCCCGACGAAGAAGTCTCCGCTGGTCACGCAGCACTGGGTGACCACGCAGCAGCCGGTGATCACGCAGTACCCGGTGATCACGCAGCGCCCGGTGATCGTGCAGTACCCGGGGATCACGCAGTACCCGACGCATCCGCCGTTCTATCCTCAGCGGTAGTCTGCGACGGCGGTCGTGCTCGCCAAGGGGCCGTGTCCACGGCGACACCGGCGACGCGTCGCGGCTCCGCGGCGTGCCCATGAGACCGTGATGGCTGTATCCAGGCAGCGCGCTCGCTCGCCGGGATCCCATCGAACCGCGGCTGCCCGTCACTCCCCCGGGCGGCGTGGTTCCTTGCGATCGCGGCGCGGCGGGCGGCGCGCGGTGCAGCGCGGGCCCCCGGCGACCCCTCCGGCCGCGACCCCTCCCGAGCCGCCGGCGGCCTCCCTGCGCCGCTCCCGAGATCCCGGCGCCGGGCTCGACCCGTTTCCGGCCGTGTTCCGGCGCGACCACGGCGAGCTGGCGGTCCCCAGGCCCAGCCGTCCCCGTCCACGCAGCCCTCGTCAGGCCTGACCTCGCCGTGACCTGCCGGCGAAGTGGCCTGCCGTGCGCCCGCTACAGAGAGAGGGTCGCCTCGATCCTGTGGTGGGTCGCTTGCTCGTAGTCGTAAGCGAACCCCAGCAGGGCAGGCTCGCTCCAGAGGGGACCCACGAAGATCAGCGCGAAAGGCGCCCCGTTGCTGTACTGGCCGGCGGGCACGACGACGCCCGGGAGCCCGGCGATGTTGATCGCGGACTCCGTCGTCGCGGGGTAGGTGTCCAAGCTTGACAGGTTCGGCACCGTCCCATAGGTCTGCGGGAACGCTAGGGCGTCCAGATCGTTCGCGGCCATCACAGCGTCGAAGACGCTCAGATACTGGCTCCGCAAGGCCCAGAACCCGGACAGGTCGGGCGCCTGATCGGGCTGGTTCAGCGAGTCTGCCAGCACGGGGAGCTCGTCGACGTACCAGGACAGCGGCCCGCCGTCCTGCTGAAACGGAGATACCCCGGTGATCGCCGCCAGCCCGTCGATCGAGCCCACCGTGACCCCGCCGAACGTGACCCCCTTGAGGTAGCGCTGGAAGTCGTACGCGACCGACTCTGTTCCTCGCATGTCGTAGGGCGCGCCGGGCAGGGCCAGCTCGGCGAAGCCGCTGCCGGCGAACGGGTCGTCGACGACGGTCGCCCCCTCGATCTCGAGCTCTTCGACGGCTTGCGCGTACAGGGCCTCCGTCTCCGGCGACAGCGCGTCGAGCCGCCACCCCGGACCGTACAGCCCGATCCGCATCCCGCTGAGGGCGGTCTCGCTCAGGCGAGCCGTGTACCCGCCCGTGGGCAGGTGTCCGCCGGCAGCGGCCGTCTTGGGATCCTCCGGGCTGGGTCCCGCGAGGACATCCATCACCAGGGCGGCGTCGCGCACGGTCCTCGCGATGGGCCCTATGACGTCCCTCGTGCTGCTGGCCAGAGGTACGGTGCCCGCCGTGGGGACGAGGGCGAATGTCGGCTTGATACCGACGAGGCTCTGGGCGGCGGCGGGGTTCTGGATGGAGCCCCCCGTCTCCTCGGCGAGCCCCAGCACCGCGAAATTGGCGGCCACGGCGGTGGCCGTCCCGCTGCTGCTCGCCCCTGGCGCCAGGAGCTTGTTCACGGCGTTGTACGTGGGGCCTGCCCAGCTGCTGTCCGCCCGGGTCCCATCGTCGCTGAACGCCGGGATGTTCGTCTTGCCGAGGATGATGGCCCCCGCGCCGATCAGCCGGTCGACCACCACGGAGTTCTTTCTGGGGAACAGATTGACGCCGCCCGCCGCCTGGGCGCTCAGAGGTGCCCATCCGGCCGTCGAGGGCAAGCCGACGTGGTCCATGGACTCCTTGATGACCACGGGGATCCCCGCCAGCGGGCCGAGGGGTTCGCCAGCCCTTCGCCTCCTGTCGATCTCCCGCGCCTTCGCGATGGCGTTGGGGTTCATGGACGTGAAGGCGTTGTAGGACCCCTCGTATTGCCCGATCCTGTTGAGGTAGGCCTGTACCAGCTCCTCTGCCGTGTACTGATTGCTCCTGTACGCCTGTTGAACGTCCAGGACCGTGAGCTCGGCCACGTTGATCGCGGCGCCGCCCGTGCGTGAGCCGCGATCGTGGACGGACTCACCTTTGGTGGTGCCGGGGACGCCCAGCGCAAAGCCGAAGACAAGGACCGTAGCCCATCCAATGCCAAAACGAGTGTTCTTCTTCATGGTGCGGTGATCTCTCCCGTCTCAAGAGTTCCGTCGCGCGCCGCACGGAGCTCCGCCCTCGCGTCGCGCTCGGGAGGCCGAGCTCGAGCGATCCCACCGGATCATCGGAGCGCCCTCTCGATCGTTCATCGCGAGCACAAATTTCCTTTCGGATCGAAGCGGCTTTGTGCGGACCATCCCGGGAGCTTTGTTTGCCGAGCAGTTGACGCGGACGCGGATGATCCGCGCATCGACCTGTGTCGATCGGATGACGAGACGAGGCCCAGGCGAGGGCTGGGCGGCACTTTATAAGGTGTCCTAAACCGGATTCATTGGCAAGCGTCGAATGTACATGTTCGAATTGTCTCTCGTTGCATCTCCCTCCCCGACACGCGATGCGCCGCGGCTTCCTTGCACGACACGCACCCTGCGCAGCTCACACGCGGCGGGGTGATCCGACCCAGGTTGGGTGATCCGACGCAGGCTACGCCGCGCGGCCGAACGGCGTTGGGCGGGTGACCCAGGGTGCACACGCGGCCCGGCCCACGTCGGGCGGGCGACCCAGGTCGGGGCGACGGGCGCGCAGCGTCATCGCCGGCCGCCGGCCGCCCCGCCGTCAGCGCCGGGCCGCCGCGGCGCCGCCGAGCGTACGGCGGTGGCCCTCGAGCTGGCCGAGCGCACCCGGCTCGGACGTGTCCCTTACATGGACTGCAATCTCGCCGCGGATGATCTGCTCAGCGAGTTCCGCTGTGATGGTTGTCCCCACACCGGCGGTGACTACCCGATCGCACTGCAGGCCAACGACACGGTCCTTCCCACGCCTCCGTGCGAGGAGGAGCTCTTAGCAGGACGCACCTCCTCGTGTCCCCTGCCGGCGCCGTGCTGCATCGGTGCGGCGTGGAGACGGCGCTATCCCGCGGCTCGCGCGCACCGGACCGGCATGGATTTCACCCCGCTCACCCAGTTCGATCGGAGCCGCACGACCGGCCCGGCGAGCTCCATCTCGGGGAGCCTGCGCAAGAGCTCCTCGAAGGCGACGCGAGCCTCCAGGCGCGCGAGCGCGAGGCCCAGGCACACGTGGGGGCCGACGCCGAAGGAGAGGTGCTCGTTGGGAGTACGGCCGACATCGAAGGTCTGCGGATCGCTGAAGACCTCCTCATCGCGGTTCGCGGAGACGTACCACAGGACCACCTTGTCTCCGGCCGCGATCCGCTGCCCGCCGATCTCGGTGTCCCGCACCGCCGACCGCCGGAAGTAGTAGACCGGCGGCGTGAAGCGCAGCATCTCCTCGATGGCCGTCGGGAGGAGCGCGGGGTCTTCGAGCAGGCGCCGGCGCTGGTCGGGGTGCTCGAGCAGCGTGAGCATCCCGTTCGAGAGGAGGTTCTTCGTGGTGTCGTGGCCGGCCGTGAGCAGCAGGTTGAAGAAGCCGCCGAACTCCGTGTACGAGAGCCTCTCCCCGTCCACCTCGGCGGCCATGAGCAGGCTCAACATGTCGTCCCTGGGCGCGTTCCGCCGCTGCTCCGCGAGCTTGTGGGCGTAGGCGTTCATGTTGTGGAGCACCGCCTTCAGCTCGTCGGGCGTGACGCCGTATTCAGGGTCGCTCGCCCCGAAGAACCGCGTCGTCCAGTCGAGCATCTGCCCTTGATCCTCGCGCGGGACGCCGAGCATCTCGAGGATCACCGAGAGGGGCAGCTCGCCCGCGATGTCGCTGGCGAAGTCGCACCCGCCCCGCGCGAGGGCGTCGTCGATGAGGCTGTTCACGAGCTCCCGCACGCGCCCCTCGAGGCGCTGGATGACCCGGGGCGTGAACCCTTTGTTGACCAGCGCCCGGAACCGGCCGTGCCGGGGCGGGTCCATCATGATCATGACATCGGGGTTGGCGCGCATGTCCCCCGGCGGAAAGTCCTCGATGAAGAGGCCGCGCCCCGAGCAGAACGCGGCCGGGTCGCGCGAGATGCGGGCGACGTCCGCGTGGCGCGTGATCGCCCAGAACCCCCTGCCCGCCGGCTCAGGGTGCCAGTAGACGGGGGCCTGCCGGCGGAGCAGCGCGAAGCGCTCGTGCGGCGCGCCCGCGAGGTACAGGTCGGGATCGAGGATATCGACGGTCTCAGGTTTCATCGGATCGGTCTCCCCTCACAAGATCGCGTCAGGGTATCAGGCGGGCCTGCGGTCCGTCTGCGCCGCCAGCCGGAATGCACGCTCTGGACCGCGGCTCTGGCCGCGCCGGCGGGGGCGCCTTGCTACATCCGAGGCGTGGCCGAGGCGAACCCCGCGTGGGCGTCGGGGCTCCGTGGGTGCGGTCCGGCGAGCGTGCTGCCGGCGCCGCAGCGAGCGACGGTGCCGAAGGATGTGGTGCCGGAGGCCGATCGGCGCTGGGTGCGGGGCGTGGGGTGACGGCGAGCGTCGCCGCCCGCGTGCGCGCGGGGACATACCCGCTGCCTCGGGGGCGGTGGTGGAGGGGTGAGCCCTCATGGGATGGAGGCCACCGCCTCCATGCGGGTGTCCGCGGCGGCCCGCCCCTCGTCGAGCCGTCGCTGGGCGCGGGGCTCGCTCCCTGAACGAACGCCGCGTTTTCCCGGTCGTAGCGTCCAGACCGCGCGTGTGAGCGACGCCCGTCCGGCCGACCGGCGCTGCATGCGGGACGTGGCCCGACGGTTGCTATGAGGTCGTCCGGGTCGACTGAATCATCCGGGTCGATCGCGTCATCCGAGTTGTTGCGTCGCTCGGTCGAGCGGCTCCCTCGACGACGGCGGGGGATAACGAGAGAGCCCGGTGGACATCCTCCCTCTCGGTCGGGCGCGGCCAGCGTGCGGGCTCGCCGGCGTGGAGGCGCTGCCGCCGAGGGGCCGTCGACGGCGCAACGGTCGTTGTTTCATGAACAGGATCAGGGGTGAAAGCATGAGATTGGCCTCAACCAGAACGTCGATGATGCTCGTGTTCCTCGCGCTGGCCGCGGGCTGCGGCGCGCCCGAGGAGAGGGACGCGGCGGAGCAGACCGGGGTGGAGTCGCAAGCCCTCGAGTGCGACCGGGAGTGCATCCGGGCGATGGTGAACAGGCACCTCGCGCTGATGGGAGAGTTCGGGAACGAGGCCGCCTACGCGGCTTCGCTGCGGGAGCTCAGGGCGCTCGGCCCGGAGGTCGTCCGCGTGGTCGTGGAGGTCTACGACGCGTGGTCGCTGTCTGCGCCGCCGGACAGGGCCGAGTCGGCGAGGCCCGGCGAGATGCGCTGGCGCGCGGCGCACCTCCTGGGTTCTCTCGGGCAGCGCGACGGCATCGGCCCGCTGGAGGAGATCGCGACGACCCCGCTCCCCGAGCCCGTCGAGGACGAGCACCTCTTCGCGGACGAGTACCGCGTTCGCCTGCGCGCGATCGTGGGCCTGGAGAAGCTGGGCGCCGCGGCCGAGCTGCGGGCGATCTACGCGCACGGCGGCCTCTTGCGCAGGCCGGCGGCGGCGAGCCTGTACGCGCTCGGCGTCGACGTCGGGGGCATCCGCTTCGTCGACGCGCGGACGGCGCTCGCGGAGGACGTGGCCGACTCCACCGACAAGAGCCCGAACGCCGGTCGACCGGCGCAGCCGGAGAAGCCCGGGTCACGGGCGTTCCGCGTGACGCCTCGGACCGACACCCCGGCCATTATTCGATGAGGGATTGACCATGCGAACGACGACCAAAGCGACCCTTGCGTTCTGCCTGCTGTTCGGCCTTGCCTCGGAGGCCCGCGCCGACACGTGCGACACGATCAGGAACACGGAGCCCTCGGTGCAGAAGGGCTTCTGGTGCACACAGCCGTGGATCGATTTTTACTGGGACGCCTACGACTTCGACAAGGGGGACTGGGACGACGGCTTCGGCTGGGAGGCCGCGTGTGATCTGAGGAGGCCGCTGGCGCGCACGTTCCAGGCGATCCAGCTCGTCAATTATGCGTCGCCGAACGAGGCGATCCAGACGAACGACTTCGGCGGCAACATCCTGCGCTGGGGCGGCAACTACACGATTCGTGAGTTCGACGAGCTGGACGCGCGGTGCGGGGACGGGAGCAAGCGGGCGTACACGGTCTGGGGGACGTTCGTCGACAACTACACCGAGCTCTACATGCCGTTCTTCTACAACGAGAACGTGGTGGAGCGCGCCGGGACGCTGATCCACGAGGCGCGGCACGCGGACTGGTGCGGCCACAGCGGCAACGACGGCTCCAACGCGTGCCCTGCGAAGAGCGCCTCGTGCGACGAGAGCTACCTGGACGGCTGCTCGGGCTTCGCGTCGCCGAGCGGGCGGGGCGCGGCGGGCTACCAGGTGCTGTGGCTGTGGTGGTATGCCTTCGAGGCGGACGCGCAGCACAGCTCATCGACGATGAAGGATTTTGCGAGGGACGAGGCGAACCGGATCCTGAACACGATGTTCGACGTCGATCCGTGCTTCAATATCACCAGCAATGGCGGCAAGATCACGACGTGCTAGGAGGGCGGCGCTGGCCGGCTGCTTGTGGGGCGCGTTGTGCCTCACGGGCTGCGCCGGTCATCGCGGGTCCGACATCCCGCCGGCGCCCTGGGCGCAGCTCGAGGTGAGCCACGGCGCCGGCGAGCAGACGGTCCTGTGGATCGATCTGGGGGGTACGTTCGAGGGGGCCCGAGGGGTGACGGCGGTGAGTGGGCGGTTGAGCCTGGAGCAGCTCTCGAGTCTTCGCGAGCTGTTCCGGGACGAGCGCATCGTGGTGTACGAGGGTGACGCGTTGCCGACCGACGGGAGCGTGGATCTCCAGGGCACCGCCGAGCGGCCGATCTTCCGCGTGGTCGTGCGCGAGGCGAGCGGCGCCATCCAGCCAGGCTCGGAGAAGCTCGAGGCGTACTTTGCCGAGGGAGCGCAGCACGTCGAGACGGAGGAGATGCTGTCGGAAGTGAAGAAGATCATCGCGCAGGCGACGCAGGCTCCGTAACGCGCGGCGCCATACGGCGACGCACGCGGCGGCGGCGACGACCCGACCCCGGCAACGACGACCCCGAGGCGACGACGACCGGGGGGACGACCGGGGCGAGGGGACGACCCGACCCAGGTTAGGCGGGGCGATCTGGCGACCTGACCCGGCGAGGACGACCTGACCCAGGTTCGGCGGGGCGACGACGACGACCCGACCCAGGTTCGACGACGCGACCCGACCCAGGTTCGACGACGAGGACGACCTGACCCAGGTTCGGCGGGGCGACGACGACGACGACGACCCGACCCAGGTTCGACGACGACGACGACGACCCGACCCAGGTTCGGCGGGGAGACCTGGCGACCTGACCCAGGCTGGCGGCGGGGCGACGGCGGCCGGCGGCGATCTGACTGCGGCGATCTGACTCAGGTTAGCGGCCAGCAACCTGACCAGGTTGCGACCCGGGGGGGGTGGCGGCGGAGACCTGACTCGGGTTTGCGGCGGTAAATGCGCGGATGCGGCGGTAAATGCGGCGGCGGCGGCGGCGACCTGCCCGGGTTGGGGTGGCTAGATGGCCGGCAGCGGCAGCCGCAGCAGCACCACCAGCCTGGTGCGGGTTGGGGCAAGCAGCAGTAGCAGCAGGGACCAGCAGCAGCAGAAACCTGACCCGAGTTGGGGCCCGGGCTACCATGATCAGCTCTCGGTAGGACATCGGGCTCCTTCCGACGGCGACCCGCGCCGCCATCGGAAGGAGCCCGTCTCAGAGCCCGACCATGGCGTCCCGAACTGGCCCCATGACCCTGCAAAAAACGCCGTCAGGTGGCCCTATGCGGCTGCAACTAGCACCCTGACTAACGTTAATTATGGGCGCACACACAACCTGGCCCAGGTTGGGATCGTTTGTTAGCACGCGCGAGCTAATCCAGGCTTAACGTCGCTCGATCTATCCCAGTCAGCGTCGACCCGCGGTTTCACCAGCCCAAGGCATCTCACGTTTGTTGCATCCAGGGCGCGACGTCCCCGACCTGCGCGACATCCTCGACACACACCGCATGAAGCACCCGCATGCACCAAGTTCCTGCCGGGAACACGACGGTACGCACGCCGATCCGCCATTGCGCCAGCGCCTCGCGGTATGCCGCACGAAAAGCGCGCAACGCGGTAGCGGCGCGCTGCCGTACCCCCGGCTGCTCGCGGCCCACCGCAAATGTGGGATTGCGGTCACGCAGCGGTTCATCGCTCGTTGCGCGCTCATATGGCGAGACAGTGGTCGCGCGCTCGGCGCCGAGGACCCCGAAGCCCTGCCGCTCCACCTCGGCGCGCGCGTCCGCTTCCTGTCGTTCGAGCTCGGCGCGAACCTTCTGGCGAAAGTCGTCCGCGGCGTCTTGCGCGACACACGGCGGCAGCGAGAGCGCAAGCTCCGCTTCATTGGGCCACTGCGGGTTGGCCGCATCGTAATATGCCTCAGGGCGTTTAGCGATCAACGCTCCGCCCAGCTCGTCCACGAGCACCTTGACGCCTGGCCAGTCGCCGGCTCGTTCGACCAGGCCTGCGGCCACTGGGTTAGCCATGGTGTAGGCAATCTTCTCCACCACCGCCGCTGGGGTTAGGAGGTGGACCACGCTGGTAGGCGCGTTATCCCAGACTGAGCCCTCCCATGCACGGAGCACCTTGGTCCCGAGCGCGATAAGGCGGTGGAAGAACTGCAGAAATTTCGGCAGCACGCCAAGCGTGTCGGTGATCACAAGATGAAGGTGGGTGGACATCATGCAGAGGGCATGGACCTGAATGCCAAAGCGGCGTGCGGAGACGGCGAGCGTATAGAGGACGAGCTGGTTGATGGCGGCGTCCGGCCGGAAGAGCAGGTGACGGCGCAGCGCACGGCGGGTGAGGAGATAGGTGGCGCCGGGGATGATGGAGCGGGGCTGGCTCATGGCCTGAGGGCTATACCAACATCCGTGCCAGGGCAGAGAGCAGCGATATCAAGTACTTACTGACCGTCATGGGTGGCGGCCGTGGGATTTGGCCGGCGGCCGCCACCCCCTGGTCCGGTTGGACGCCCTCCCTTCCCCTTCCCTTACCCCAACCCCAGTCGGTTCAACCGCAGTCAGGTCGTCGTTGTAACCGCGGTCGGTTCAACCCCAGTCAGGTCGTCCGCCGGGTGTTGGCTGGTCGTCGGTTCAACCCCAGTCAGGCCGTCGTCGTCCCAGTCAGGTCGTCGTCGACCCGCCAAGCCAACCCCAGTCGGGTCGTCGTCGGGTCGTCGCCAGGCCAACCCCAGTCGGGTCGTCGTCGCCAGGGCAAACCCCAGTCGGGTCGTCGTCGCCAGGCCAACCTCAGTCAGGTCGTCATCGTCTCGAGCGCCGCGAGCAGCGCCGTTAGCCCTTTCTTCAGCGACGCGACCTGCATCGGGCCCACGGCTCGCACGAGCTCCTCCTCCAGCTCCTCCAGCACCCCGAGCCCGTGCAGCATCGCCTTGATGCCGTGCGGCGTGAACCGCACCCGCTTCGCCCGCCCGTCGTCCGGATCCGGCGTCCTCTCCACGACCCCCGCCGCCTCGAGCTCCTCGACGAGCTGGCTCACCGCTTGCTTCGTCACCCGGGCGCGCTCCGCCAGGTCCGTCAGCCGCGTGCCGTCCAGGTCGATGTACGGCAAGAGCGCGGTGTGCGCCCGCCGCAACCCGGGTGCGCCGCCCCGCGCGATGCGCGCCATCGCCCGCTCGTCGAGCAGCCGCGCCGAGCGGATGAGCAGCTGGCCGAGGCTCGCGCGCTTCCGCCGCTCGAGCTCCGCGATGTCGCCGGGATCCAGGTCGTGCTTGGTCATGATGGTCAACCTACTTGACTAAATGGTCAAGCAGATTTACCAATTGGAGCATGCTGCGACGACTCGATCAAGACCTCTGGGCCGCGGAAGACACGTTGAAGCTCCCAGGCGTCCACTTCCCGCTACGCTCTCCGATCCTCCGCCTCGCCGACGGGGGGCTGCTCCTCTTCTCGCCGCTCCCGAGCGTCGAGCAGGTGGCCGACGAGATCCGCGCGCTCGGGGAGGTGCGGGCGATCGTGGCGCCGAACCTGATGCACCACCTCGGCCTCGCGCCGGCGGCGCGCGCGTTCCCGGGGGCGCGGCTCTACGGCCGCCCGGGGCTCCACGGCAAGCGCCCCGACGTGGCGTTCAGCGGCGCGCTCGGCGACGCGCCGGACCCGCTCTGGTCGGCGGAGGTCGACCAGGTCGCCGTCGGCGGCATGCCCAAGCTCGACGAGGTGGTGTTCTTCCACCGGCCGAGCAGGACCCTCTTTCTCTGGGACGTCTGCTTTCACATCACGCAGAGCGCCCACTTCCCGACGCGCCTCCTCATGCGCCTGAACGGCGCGTACGGTCGGTTCGGCCCCTCCCGCGTCGCGCGCTCGATGATGCGCGATCGCGCCGCCGTGGGCGCGGCGGTCGAGCGGATGCTCGCGTGGGCGCCGGAGCGCATCGTGGTGGCGCACGGCGACGTCGTCGAGCGCGGCGGACAGGCCGCCCTGCAGCGCGCCTTCGAGGGGATCCGCTGAGCCGCCGCCCCGCCCTTTCCCGGGCGCGCCCGCCGCCGATCACGCCAGCGCCCGCACCTCGCGCAGCACCGCCTCGACGTCCGCCTCCGACGTGACCAGGCTCGGCGCCACGCGGACATACGATGTCGCGTAGGGCGCTGTCGACGCGACGATCCTCTTCTCGCGGAGCCTCGCCACCACGGCCGCCGGCGTCATCCCTGCGATCTCGAAGCAGACGAGCCCCGCAGACATCCCGTCGTCGAGCGGCGTGTGGAGCGCGACGTGCTTCATGCCCGCGAGGCCCTCCTTGCACTGGCGGTTCAAGGCGTGGATGCGCTCCGCCACCCTGTCCTTGCCGATGCGCCTGTGGAACGCGAACGCCGCGGGCAGCGCCCATCGGTGCTCGAACGAGTGGAACCCTCCGGGAGACATCATGTTCGCGTTCGTGGCCGGCGCCGGCTGCCCCCGCAGCCAGGCCATGTATCCCTCCTCGCCGAAGTGCGGGATGCTCGGGCGGAGCCTCGGCCAGAGCTCGGCCTTGCCCCAGAGCACGCCCGTGCCTCGCGGCCCGAAGATCCATTTATGACAGCCGGCCGCGAAGAAGTCGCAGCCGAGGTCGGCCATCGTCACGTCGTCGACGCCGAACCCGTGCACGCCGTCCACGCACACGAGGATGCGCTCCTCCGGCGTCCGCCCCTGGTTCGCCCTGGCGACGGCGTCCGCGATGGCGCGCACCGGGGTCTTCACCCCCGAGCTCGAGTGAACCCACGTGATGGCCACGACCCGCGTGGCCGGGGTGAGCGCCCGCGCGATCGCCCCGGCCATGCCCTCCGCCGTGGCCGCGCTGGCCCGGTCGTAGAGGGATATCTTCCGGATCGACGCGCCCGTCCGCTCCGCGGCGAGCCGGAGCGACTCGTGCGTGGAATAGTGATCGTGAACCGTCGTGAGGATCTCGTCGCCCGCCTTGAGCGGCAGGCCGAGGTACAGCGTCGCGAGCCCCATGGTGGTGCTGTCCGTGAGCGCGATCTCCGCGGCCCTGACGCCCATGTACGCCGCCGCGGCCTCGCGCACCGGCGACGTGTCGTCGTGCCCGTGCAGCGCGTCCACGGGGTTCTCGTCGAGCTGCCTCCGCAGCGCCTCGATCGCCTCGCGCACCGGCCGCGGGTGCGAGGCGAGCAGGAAGCCCGTCATGTGGATCCACGCCGGCGACAGCGCGAACTCGTCCCGGACGCGCTTCCACGCGCTGTCCGGCGCCTCCGGCCGATCGCCCTCAGCGGTCGCGGCCTGCGCGTGCGCGCACCCCACGGCCCCGATCGCCAGCAGCCCTTCGAGCAGGCGTCGCCTGGGCAGCGTCGTCGTCATCAGGCGGCATTATGCACGCTCGCCCCGCGCGAGGACGGCCCTTTCGGCGGAAAGCGCCTCGCGAGGCTGGGCAGATCGCACGCTGTTCGTGGTGTCAGCTCCATCCATTCTGGCGGACTCTGCACGATATTCCCGGTCCTCTCGGAAGATCACGACGGCGCTGCGGCGCTCACGTCAGAGAGATGAAGAGGCGTGGCGCTCCGGCTCGTGAGGTCCGATTTGGCCGCCACCCGGCCGCGGCAGGGCGCCGGAGCCGCGAGGCTCGTGTAGGATGCGGCCATGTCCTGCTTTCGACGCCTGCGGCTGCCCGGGATCGGCGGCGACATCGAGCTCGTGTGGCGCGGGCTGGACGACGCGCCGGCCGGCGCGCCGGTCCCCCCCGAGCACCTCGATTTCTTGCTGGCGGCGCGCTGGCTCACCGATCCCCTCGCGCGGCGTGATCTCGTGAGCTTCCTGCTCCATCGCGACGTCGCGAGGGCGCGTTTTCCGTGCTCGTCGTACGACGAGCGCGAGGTGCTGCGAGAGGAGCTCGGCGCGCTGATCCGCGCCGGCGCGGTCGCCGGCGTCGCGATCCCCCGCGCCGGCGACCGCGCCGGGACCGCGGCGCAGGGCGAGCGCGCGCCGTCGGCGCCGTCCGACCGAGGGGCGCCACCCGACCGAGGGGCGCCACCCGATGAGGCGCTGTCGTTCTATGAGCTCCGCCTGGTCGACGAGCTCGAGGCGCCTCTCGCCGGCGTACGCGTCGTGATGTCCACGCCGGCCGGCTCGATCACGAAGACGACGGACGCACAGGGCATCGCGCGGGTTGATTCCGCGCCTCCCGGGGTGGGGCGCGCCTCCGTCGAGAGCCTCGCCGAGCTGCGGCGTCGGCTGGAAGGACAGGAGCAGAAGCCGCGCCGCGCGAGGCCGCTGCCGCAAGGCGAGGACTGGCACGTCCGCACGCTCGCGAAGGCGGCCGAGTCCATCTCGTTGCCCGACGGCGCGCGCCAGCACCTGATGGTCGTCACGCGCACCGACGTGTTCGGCCAGGCGATCCGCTGGGGAGATCTGTCGCTCGCGGACGCCTCGGGCCCGTGGTCGCTGCGCCCCGGCGGCGAGGCGGTGCTCACGCTCCACGCGGACGCGACGCAGCGCGAGGTGACGGTGCTCGGCGGGCCGTACGAGCTCCCGGAGTTCGCGCCGCCGAAGTGCGGCCCGCCGCCCGGGGAGGCGGCCCGGTGGGAGCCGCCCGACGTCTACATCGTGCAGCCGGGCGACACGCTGAGCCTCGTCGCGCGCCGCTACCTCGGCCGCGCCGATCGATGGCGCGACATCTGGGCGCTCAACCAGCCTGCTGACGCGGGGCGTTCCCCGGATCTCATCCATCCGGGCGATCGTCTGCTCATGCCGCCCGAGGCCGTGCCGCCGGGGATCGGCCCTGGATCACCCGCGCTCACCGGGCCGCCGGCGGGCGCGATCGCGCCGCCGGCGTGGCTCACGGTGGCGGTCGACTGGATCCACGAATCGCTGCTCGGCGAGCGTCTCGCCGACGTGCTCGCGTTCCTGGAGCGCCTGCCCCTGGAGCCCCCCGCGCCGCCGGTCGCCGCGCCGCCGCCCGTCATCGAGACGCTGGTCTTCGAGGCGCACCTCGCCGCGATCGCCTTGGAGGGGATCGTGGATGGACCTTTTGACGACGCCGAGGAAGGATGACGCTCAAGGTATCGATCACCTGGGACAACGCGAACCATGCGCTCCTGCCCGAGGCGCACGCGGACGTGAAGCTCGACGGCGGCGGGGTCACGCTCGACGGGAGCGCCCCGGGCCGCCGCGAGTACACGATCGCCGATGGCGTCGCGCGGGTCGCGCTGAAGGCGAGCTTCTCCGCCTCGTTTGGTCCGGTCCAGGGCTTTGCGCCCGAGAGGAAAGGCGTCTCGTCGACGGTCGCGGTCTCGGCCGGAGCGCTGGCGCTGGAGGTCCTCCGCGCCCAGCAGGAGTTCGATGTCGTCGACGGCGGTACGCGCCTGAGCCCGGTGAGCCAGCCGAGCTACGCGGGGCCGCATCCGCTCGTGGACCTGAGAGGGGCGGCCAACGTGCACGGCTCGGCGGCGATCAAGATCCGCACGGACTTCGTGGACATCACCGGGTTCTGGAGGGCTTACGCCGGCGGGTGGGGCTACTACGAGGCCGAGCGGAAGCCGGGCACCCAGCTCGTCGTGCTCGGCTCGACGAGCGCGTCGCCGCTGATCTGGTTCGCGAGCATTCCGGACGTATGCGCTGGCTTCACGAACGGGTTCACGTCGTGCCTGGTCTTCTTCCGGCCCGGGAACTACGAGTACGAGCGGCTCGATCAGCCCCACCAGATGTCGGCGCTGGCCCGTTATCTCCTCAAGCCGAAGGAGGAGGGCGACCCCACGGCGCAGTTCTGGGAGCGCGACTACATCGACGGCAGCACCGGCTACAACCTCATTCGCTGCGGCTTCGAGGACGCGCTGGTCCGCAGCCGGCGCGCCGTGGTCATGCTGCATCCCTGGCAGAGCGGCTCCAGCTACGGGACGGCGGCCGGCGCCTCGCTGCCGTCCCTCTGCGAGGGGGCGATCCGGCTCCTCTGGGCCTCGCAGCGCATCTGCCGGAGCACGGGCAACGTCCGCCTCGGCCGCCTGGGGATCTCAGGCTTCAGCCTCGGCGGCGGCGCGATGTACCCCGCCCTCGCGGCGAACATCGGCCGCGTCGACGAGGTGTACGCGTTTGATTGTCTCGGAGCGAAAAATTCCGGCCCCAGCGTGGCGCGATGGGTCACGTCGCGCCCGGAGGCGCGGCTCCGCATGGCGGGCAGCGGGCGCAATGTCGCGTACCATCAAGCCATCTATCGGACGATCCAGACCACGAGCGGCACGACAGCGCCGCTGCCCCGCGTCTCCGCGCTCCCCGAGAGCGAGCAGGGCTACAGGAAGGGGGCGAACCCGCTCTGGGATCATGTCCTCAAGGAGCGAGAGGACATGCGCGCACACGGAGACACACGGCACCAGTTCGCGATCTTCGGCGGTCACGTGGCGCTCCCCGGTCCGTTCGCGAAGACGTTCCTCCTGCGGTTCTTGGAAGACTCGCTGTTCCAGGTCGCCTGAACGCGGGTGCCCCGAGCTCTCGGTGGCCTCGCCGTAGCGGCGCACCACCTCCGACACGCTCCTTGCGAGCGTGGCAATATCGACTGCGATTGAACCGATCGCACGTGCAAAAGTCCACTGCGACGGGTCTTGGTTGAGCGTGAGTTGGAATGCCCATAGACTCAACGGATGCTTACCCCTTGGAACAGCTCATGTACCCTCGCGCTCGCCGCGACGCTCATCGCTTCTGTGCTGTCAGGCTGTGTTGGTGAGCTGGGCGGCGTGCCGATCGAGGGCGACGGCAGCGGGCCATCGAGCGGCGCCGGCGCCGGGAGCCACGTGGGTGATCCGGGCAGCGGGCCGAGCACCGGCGGTGATGGCTCGACCGCTGCCGGCACCGGCGGCTCCCCCGGTGATGGCAGCGGCGGCTCGGTCGTCGTGGGCACCGGCGGAGGCGGCAGCGGCGGCTCGGTCGTCGTGGGCACCGGCGGAGGCGGCAGCGGCGGCTCACCCGCCGGGGGTACCGGTGGGGCGGGCGGCGACGACAACGGCTCCGGGAGCGGCGCTGGCGGCGCCGGCGGGACGAGCGGCACCGGGGGACCGACGAGCGTGGCGGAGCTGTGTGTCGATACGATCAACCGGCACCGCGCCACGCTCGGCTTGCCGCCCCTCGGGCGCTGGGTCGAGGCGGAGTCGTGCTCCGATCGAGAGTCCGAGTCCGATGGGAACACCGGCCAGGCGCACGGCGCGTTCGGCGCCTGCGACGAGAGGGCCCAAAACGAGTGCCCCGGCTGGGGCGGCCCGGCCGAGTCGATGATCGTCCCCTGCTTGCAGCTGATGTGGGATGAAGGACCCGGCGAGGATTTCGAGAAGCACGGCCACTACATCAACATGAGCAGCACCTCCTACACGGAGGTGGCTTGTGGGTTCCACACCTTCGCGGACGGGAGCGTCTGGGCGGTGCAGAACTTCCGGTGACGGGCGCGGAGGATGTTCACGGGCTCTCTGGCTCGTGACGTGGTGAGACCCGGAGCGCCTCGGCGCCGTCCTCCGCTTTCTGAGCCTCCGCGCCACCCTCGAGCGTCCCGGTGAGCCGCACGCGCGTCGCGCGGTGCACCCACACATCGAACGCCTCCATCATGCGCCGCTCGATCGCCGCGCCCTCGAGCACGCCGAGAGCGCGCGCGACGGCCTCCAGCGTCGACAGGGCGCCCTCGTGCGGAGCGCGCCGCAGGCCGTAACGGCTCGGCGCGCCCTGCGGCAGGGTGACCGGCTCGGCGCCTCGCGCGTCGGGATCGCGGTGCAGGGCCCGGCGCGCCTGGTTCCAGTTGCCGTCGGGGACGAGCAGCACCACGGGCTCGCCGCGCGTGTCCTCGGGCGACAGGGCGCGCGCCCCGGGCGACGGAAAGAGCACGAGCCTCCGCCCCTCCGGCAACGGCGGGCGCGGCTGCGGCGCGATCTCGCCGCGCACGCGCACCTCCGCGCCGTCGAGCAGGCGCGCGACGAGCCGGCCCGTGTTGGTGCTCCTGGTGCGCTCCACCCGGTGGGTGAGCAGCACGACGCGCGTGCGCACCGGGAGCCGGGGCAGCGCGCCGCAGAGGCACATCGCCCGCGGCAGACCGCAGCCGCGGCAGCGCGGCGTCCCTCGCGCGCGGATGGGGGGCAGATCGGGCGGCTGCAGCGGGACGAAGGTCATCGGGGCAGGACCGGGCGATCTCCCACGCGCAGGCCTCCTCGGTCAATGCGACCGGGGTCGGGCCGAGCGCCCTCAGGGGGCGCGGCGAAACACGCCATCTCGCCAGCGGTAACGCCCGCGGGCACCGCAGATCTGCCGGTACCCGGCGAGCACCTTGCGCAGCGGGGCGCGCTTCGCTTCGGGGAGCTCGCGGAGGTCCCTCTCCACCGACGCGATCGCCTGGTCGCAGGTCGGTGCGGTCACCCCCCGCGGCCGCGGGGCGTCCACGAAGCGGATGGCGTCGCCGTCGACGACGGGAGCGATCTCCGCGCGGCACCCCGCGACGTTGGGCGGGCATTCCTCGATCGACGCCGCGGTCGGGAGGTCGAGCACGGGGCGCAGGCTGCGCTCGTGCTTCACGTAAAGAACCGTGTGCTCGACGAACGGGAACGCGGCGGAGACGGGCTGCTCGTGCCCCAGCGTGCAGACGAGGACCTCGTGCGGCGCGCCCGGCATCTCCAGGGCTCGATCGCAGCTGCAGGCGTTGAGGAGCGGGGCGCCCGCGACCGGTATGCTCGACCAGCAGCTCTTGTCGGGCCGCCACGTCAGGCCGCGGGCGGCGAGCCAGGCGTCGACGTCGAACGGAGGCGGGGACGCCGGTCCGGTCTCCTCCGAGGCGGCGGGGGGGGGCGGCGCCGCGGCGGAAGGCGCTGCGGCCGAAGGCGCCGCGGCGGAAGGCGCTGCGGTTGTCGGGGCGCCGCCGGCCTCATTCCCCTGGGGCGCCGTCGTTGACCGGCGGCAGCCGAGCACTCCCAGGACGAGCACGACGGCGGCGAGCCGGGGGAGGAAGGCGCGTGATCTCGATCGTGCCCGCATCGAGAGCAGTCTATCGCGGGTGGTCGCCGAGCACGCGCGCGCCGCCGGGATGCGGCCGGGGCGGGCCTGGTCGCGATCGGGGCACCGCTCTTTGACCACCCACGAGCGCTGACCGCTCGGCGGGTGGACATTTACTGTGGGACTGCATACGCAAGCGCCCCGAGCAGGGCGCTGATTGCCGCGCAGACGGCCCACGCCCGCGCGGCGCTGCGGGCCAGGAACGCGAGGCACATCGCCCCGACCCAGAGCGGGACCGCGAGCGCGTAGCCCAGGATGAACCGCGCCTCCTCGGCGAGCGGGGCGAACCGCGAGAGGCAGGCGCCCCCGAGGACGGCGATTGGAAGCGTCCCGACGAGCGCTGCCAACACGCGCAGGGCGGCGTTGAGCCGGGCGGACCGGGCGAGCTGCTGGCTACCCATGGCACGCCCCCACGGACGAGAGCACCGCGATGGCCGGCGGAGACAGGAGGGCAGGGATCCACGCGGCACGCGGCCAGACGGGCGCGATCAGGACGAAGAGGCTGGCGGCGGCCATGAGGGCCGTGAAGGCGACGAGGATCGCTGACGGCCCGGCCTCGGCGCGGCTCCACAGCCACACCGAGAGCGCGAAGGCGGCCGCAGCGAGGCCCCGCGCCGCGGCGCTCCAGGCGCGCTTCCCGCGCAGCCTCGCCGCGACGCCGAACGGAATGCGCTCGGGGCGCGCCGCGTGCAGCAAGGCGAACGCGAGGTACGCCGCCAGGATCGAGGCCGTCTCAACCACGGCCGGCCGCCTCGCAACCCCGGTCGGTGGCGCAACCTCGGTCGGTCCCGCCGCCGCAACCCCGGTCGGTGGCGCAACCCCGGTCGGTCCCGCCGCCGCCGCCGCAACCCCGGTCGGTGGCGCAACCTCGGTCGGTGGTGCAACCCCGGTCGGTCCCGCCGCCGCAACCCGGGTCGGTCCTCTCGGCGCAACCCCGGTCGGTCCCGCCGCCGCAACCCGGGTCGGTCCTCTCGGCGCAACCCCGGTCGGTCCCGCCGCCGCAACCCGGGTCGGCGGCGCAACCCGGGTCGGTCCTCTCGGCGCAACCCGGGTCGGTCCTCTCGGCGCAACCCGGGTCGGTCCTCCCGCCGCAACCCGGGTCGGTCCTTCCGGGTAGCCCGGCTGCGGCGCAACCCCGGTCGGTCCTCTCGGCGCCGCAACCCGGGTCGGTCCTCTCGGCGCAACCCGGGTCGGTCCTCCCCGGGTCGGTCCTCCCGGTTATCCAGGTCCTCCCGGTCTCACCCAAGCGAGCCTCCGCTGCGCGCGTACGCTGGCCGCCCCTCCGGCATGAGCCCCGCCTCGCCCTGGTCCACGGCCGCCGCCTCCCCATCCGGCGCGACCCTCCGCGCCGTCCGTCGCAACGCCGCCCGCCGCAGCGCCCAGGCCGAGGCGCAGAGCGCCGCCGCCGCCACGAGGAGCCCCACGTCCACGGCCACCACCGCCGCGACCTTCGGCCCGGCGCCGAACAGGCCCGCGCCCGACCAGCGCGCCGCGAGCGCGGGCACCGGCAGCAGCAGGAGCCCCGCGACCCCGAGCTGCCGCCAGAAGAGCCCCCCGCCGTCGCGCGCCGCGAGCGCCCAGGCGACGCACAGCCCGAGCGCCGCGACGAACGTGAGCTCCTCGGCCGCCGCGCGCCCGCTCCAGCCGAGCGGAAACGCCCGGCTCGCCAGGAAAAGCGCCGCGATCGCCACGAACGTCCCCGCGCCCACGCCCGCGGTGAGCCGCGCGAGCAGCCGGTTCCCGACGCTCGCTCGCCGCGCCTCCCGCCGCGCGACCCAGATCCAGTTCCCCGTGAGGATCGTGGCGCACGTCCCCAGCGCCATCACGAAGAACAACACGCGCAGGACGGGGCCGCCGAAGTCGGCGAAGTGGAGCCCGTTGATCCAGCGGGTCACGCTCCCCCGCGCCCCCTCCGTGCTCGGCGTGTCCGCGGCGAGGATCGCGCCGTCCGTCGCCCGCAAGCGCACCAGCCCGCGCCCGAACGGGACGCCCTCGATCGGGCCGCGCACCTCGACGATCCCGTCGTCGAGCCCGCGGTGCCGCACGCGAAACGCCTCGGGCTTTAGCCGCGGCTCCACCGCGCGCAAGCGCGCCGTGAGCTCGTCCAGCGTGAGGTTGCGCGCGGGCACCCCGGGCCCCCCCTCCTGGGCGAACGTCATTCCCCACGCCACGCGCTCCGCCCGCAGGACGTCGCCCCCGAACACCGGCCCCGTGAACACCTGCAAGAGCAGCCCGCCGAACACCAGGAACGCGCCCGTGTACGCGTACATGACCTGGAACGGCAGGCCCATCACGCCGAGCACCTTGTGCATGTCCGACCACAGGACACGGCGCGTCTTCTCCGGCCGGAACTGATGGAACTGCCGGACGATATCCTTCAGGTGAATGAGCACCCCGGTCGCGAGCGCGAGCAGCAGCGCGACCGACAGCGACCCGGCGAGGTAATACAGCCACTCGCCGGTCGCCTTGTGCCAGAGGTAGTGGAGATCGAAGAGGAAGCTCGAGAGCCGCTCGCGCTCGGGCACCAGCCCCTCGTGGATCCACGCCGACGTCTCCGCGCCCTCCGCGTAGTAGCGGAGCTTCGCGGCGCCCAGCCCGTCCTTCGGCGGGTAGAACCAGAGCTGCTCCGGCGCCGCGCCGGCCGCCGCGAGCCCGCGATCAAGCGCGTCCTCGAGCCCCCCCTGCGCCGCGGCGGACCGCTGCTGCGCGATCGGCTCCTCCCACACCGCGAGCTGATCCCGGAACAGGGCGATCCCCCCCGACAGGAACATCACGTACAGCAAGAGCCCCCCGATCACGCCGGTCCAGGCGTGCACGTCCCAGAAGGTCGTGAAGGCGTGGCGGGAGAGCTTCTTGGACATCGACGAACACCCTGTCTTCGCGCGCGGCGCGCCGCGCGCGCTGCGCCCTTTACCTCACCTTCGCCACGCCGTGCAGGAACCCCGGCGTCGTCAGCCCGCGCTTCGGGCCCCCCTCGGCCGTGAGCTCGATCAGCGTGGTCTCCGCGTAGTCGTCCGTCGTCTCGGTCCCGAAGACCCGGCCATCGATCTGGAACCAGGAGACGTCCGACGTCCCGGGGCTCAGCTCGTCGACCGGCGCGGCCTCGTTCGCCGCGGTGTCCCACCGCCACCACCGCCACGCCTTCTGACCCGTGAGATCCCACGTCACGCTGTCTTCCTCGACCGTGGCGAGGTCCTCGTCGAACACCCGGAGGAAGATGCTGTCGCCGCCGCCGGGGATGGGCTCGCCCGCGATCGCGCCGTCCGTCAGCTCGCCGAGGGGCTGCAGGTAGTCCTTGTCGAAGGCGTCCGCGTCCTTCTGCACGCGCAGCGCGCACGGCTCGGTCGGCAGCCGGTCGAGCCGATGGGCCGCGCCCGCGAGCGCCGAGCTCACGAAAACCACGTCGCCCGAGGTCGTCTCGACGGCGTGCGTGATCCCGCCGCAGCGCTCGTCGACGTCGACCCGCGCCACGGTGTCCGTCGCGGTGTCGATCACGACGAGCCCGGTCTCCGCGAGGATCGTGTCGTTCTGCTCCCAGTCGAACCACCCCACCGAGAAGAGGAGCTTGTCTCCGCGCAGGAACGACGCGTAGCCGTACAGCGCCAGGTAGCCGTCGCGCGTGGTCTCCGGCAGCGCGATGCGCCCCGCGATCTCCATCGTCGTGGGGTTCCAGACGATGAGCTGCTCGCCGTGGCGATCCGGGTAATACGCCTTCGTCGGGGAGACGAAGTACATGGTGGGCCAGAGGTCCTGCACGCCGAAGGGCTGCAGGCTGATGCTCGCCCCCTCCTGCTCGAGCGCGCCTCGCGCGTCGAGCGTGTAGCGCGAGATCGTCGGCGCGTCGCCGCCGCCGATGGCGAACCAGCCCAGCTCGTCGAGCGAGTAGAGCTTGGCCGAGCCCGGCAGCTCGAGCGCCTGGGCCAGGTCCACCTCCGTGCCTTGCTCGAGCGACGGGACCGTCTGGAAGTAGGACGTCGTCGAGGTGTCGTCCCAGACGCGCGTCCCGATCAGGAACGCCGGCACGCCGCTGTCGACGCTCCCGCCGCCGCCGCCGCCCCCGCCGCCGCCGCTCGGGTTCGTCGGCCCCTCTCCGCCGCCGATCGGGTCGGTCGGCCCCTCTTCGCAGCCGCCGTTGCCGAGCGCAGCGGTCAGGATCCCGAGCGTGCCGAGCGTGGTCCTCGTGCGCCTCGACGCCAGCATGCTGTCCCAGATCGTCCTCATCGGTTCTCCTGACTCTCCGTCACATCTCCAGCGTCGCCTTGGAAAAGAAAGCCCTTCCGGGCCGCTGGACACCGTAGAAATCGAAGGCCGGCTCGTCGGTGAGGTTGTGGCCCTCGACCGTCAGGCTCAGGGTGCGCGGCGCGAGGCGCGCGACGTAGGTGAGCGCGAGCGAGTGCAGGAGCTGCGCCGGCACGCGCGGCTTGTCCTTGCGCCGCCCGTCCTGCTCCCAGCTGAGGAAGAACCCGTGCACGTAACGTGTGCTCCAGGTGAGCGCGAGCTCGTCGCGCGGCGCGGCGACCTCGCGGAGCTCGACGCGCGCCGACCCGTTGGCGAAGAGCCACGGCCGGTTCGGCATCCGCTGGCCCGCGTTGCGGGCGAAGCTCCCCTCCTTCGACGTGTTGCGGAAGTCCTCGTAGGTGAGGTTGCCGTCGAGGGCGAGGTGCTCGCCGGGCGACGTCCAGCCCGCGGCGGCCTCGACCCCCAGCGCCCGCGCCGAGAAGACGTTCTCGTACCTGGAGATCTGCCCGTTGCCGATCAGCACGATGAGGTCGTCGGCCTCGCGGAGATAGCCGTTCGCGTCGAGCCGCCACGCGCCCCAGGCGGTGTCGCGGGCGTCGAGCGCGACGCCGAGGTTCGCGTTGTGGCTCGTCTCCGGCGAGAGATCGAGCCCCTCGCTCTCGCGGATCATCACCCCGTCGCCGAAGACCTCGTCGGGGCTCGGGAGCCGCGTCGCCCACTCGTAGGACGCCTTGGCGTAGAGCTGCTCGCTGAAGCGGTAACGCAGTCCGTCGCCGGCGCCGAAGCGGTGGGTGTCGCGGTCGCGCCGGCGGAAGCGGTCGGTGAGCCCCTGGAGGCTCTCCTCCGAGCGCAGGAGCTGCACATACTCCTTCGCGAAGAGGAGGTTCTCCAGGCGGTCGTCGAGCAGGTTGAGCTGGTGCTCGACGCCGTGCACCCAGCCGACCAGATCGCGCTCGGCCGTGAGCGGGTCGCGGCCCGCGGGGTTCTTCGGCCTGCGCTCGTCTCCCGTGCGCGTGAAGAAGGTCGGCGAGACGGAGATCTGGAGCGCGTGCTCGGGGTGGGGCCGGTAGCGGAGGTTCAGCCGTCCATAGCCGCTGTGCGACCAGAACACCTGGTCTCGCGGCGAGTTGTCGTCGATCTCGCCTGGTTTGCCCTGCTCGCACTGGCCGAACCAGTCGTAGGTGCACGTGCTGACGTCGAGGAAGGTGGCGCGCCCGTACGTGTACCCGAAGGTCGCGTCGAGGGCGACGCCGCGGCCGAGCACGTGCTCGTACCGGAGCGTCGCGCCCGGCGTGATCTCGCCGCTCGTGACCGCGCCGTAGGGCACCTCCATGACGCCGAACTTGTGCTGGTGCTCCTTGTGGTGATCGGAGACGAAGGCGCGCAGGAGGAGCCGCCGCGCCCAGGGCCGGTTCACGAAGCCGAGCTCGACGCCGCCGCCCGTCGCGCGGTAGGCGTCGTGGAAGCGGTAGGGGTGGGCGGGGCGCCGGACGTAGTCGCGGCCGGGCACGGGGACATCGACCGGGTAGTCGTTCCGCGCGTAGTCGAAGAAGCCGTTCACGCGGGCGAAGAAGCCGCTCGGCTCGTGCAGGTGTCGCGCCGTGGCGGTGAGCCGGTGGGTGTCGAAGGACCCGACCTCGTAGGACGCCGCGCCGTGGGTGCCGCGCACGTCCTGGTCGGTGACCAGGTTGACGGCGCCGCCCAGCGCGTCGGCGCCGAGGCGGACCGGGACCACGCCACGGTGGATCTCGACGCGATCGATCAGGTTGACCGGCACGTTGGCGATGCCGAACGGGTAGCCCGCGAAATCGAGCGGGACGCCGTCGAGGAAGAAGCGGATCTGGTCGTCCGAGAGGCCGCCGAGCGAGAAGCGCGTCGAGGACCCGAGCCCGCCGGTGCGCCGCACGCCGATGCCTTCGGTGCGGGCGAGCACCTCGCCCATGTCGGCGGCCTGCCGCTGCGCCTGTTCCGTGTCGATGACCGTGACCGTCTGGGCGGACTGCCGGAGGCGCTCCACCACGGAGGACCCGCGCACGGTCACCTCGACGGGCGCGGGCGCCGTGGCCGCAACCTGGGCGCCCGGGGTTGCCGCCGGGGTTGCCGCAACCTGGGTGCCCGGGGTTGCCGCAACCTGGGTGCCCGGGGTTGCCGCAACCGGCGCAACCTGGTTGGGGGTGCCTGGGTTGCCGTTGCCGATGCCGGGGTTGCCGGCCGCAACCTGGTTGGGGCTGCCGCCGGCCGCAACCTGGTTGGGGTTGCCGGGGTTGCCGGCCGCACCCTTGCCGGCCGCAACCTGGTTGGGGTTGCCGGGGTTGCCGGCCGCAACCTGGTTGGGGTTGCTGCCGGGGTTGCCGGCCGCACCCTTGCCGGCCGCAACCTGGTTGGGGTTGCTGCTGCCGAGGTTGCCGAGGTTGCCGGCCGCAACCTGGTTGGGGTTGCTGCTGCCGGGGTTGACCTGGGTGCCGGGCGCCCCCGCAACCTGGTTGAGGTCGCCGGCGCCGCCGGCTGGGTCGCCCCCCGTGGCCGGCGCCTCGGGCAGCCGGAACTCGTACCCGTACAGGATCCGCGCGGCGACCGGCGCGCCGTCGCGGCGCGCCGGCGTGAACCGGAGCCGGCGCGCGGCCTCGCGGGCCGCCTCGTCGAAGCCCTGGCCGGCCGGCCCGACGACCTCCGCCTCGGCCACGTGCCCCGCCGCGTCGACCAGGAGCTTCAGCACGACCTTGCCCTCCAGCCGCGCCGCGCGCGCCCCGGGCGGATACGCGGGCTCCGCGAACTCGACCAGCCGCGGCGGCTCGATCCGCCGTCCGTCGCCGGCGGCCGTCGGCGCACGTTCGCCGCCCCCTGATCCAGCACCCGGCGCGCCCGCCTCGCCCTGGCCGCCCCCGCCCGGTCGCGCAGGCCTCCCCGAGGCGCCCGCCTCCTGGGCGTGCGCCGCCATGCGCATGCCGGGCAGCAGGAAGGCCAAGGCGCCTGCAAGCAGGCCTGGAAGGGCGAAAGAGCGTTGCGTCACCGCGTCAACCATCGGCCCGCAGAGGCGCCGGCGCGTGCGGGGTCCTGAGAGGCGGGCAGGGGATCATGTCCGCGCCGGATCCCCTGGTACCGGAGTTGAAAACCAAAGTCAATTTCACCCGTAAATCCCCGATAGAAAACCAAATCTGGAAATTTTCCGCTTGACGCATCCCCCAGATGTGTTCCATACCCCCGCCACCAAGAAAATAATAATCGTTTTCATTTTCAACAAGGCAACCCCGGTCGGTTCTGGCAGCCGCCGTGATGCTCGCCGGGCAGGTCTTTACGTGGGCTCGCAACGCGGCGCGTCGTCGCGTTCGCGGGGCGAACGCCAGCTGCACGCGCCGGCTTCGTAAGCCGCCTTTCTTTTCGATTCGAGGGCTGAGGAAGTGATGGAACCGAACCGATCACATCCGCGCGCGATCCACGGTCGCGCGGCGTCCGATCCCGCCACGCTGGTCGCGCTGCTCCAGCGCCGCGCGGAGCAGCGCCCGACCGCGCACGCCTACACCTTCCTGCTCGATGGGGAGCTCGACGCCCGCTCGATGACCTACGGCGAGCTGGATCGGCGCGCGCGCGCGATCGCCGCGTCGCTCGGCCCGCACGCGCCGGCAGGGGAGCGCGCGCTCATCCTGGTTCCGCCCGGCCTCGACTTCATCGCTGCGTTCTTCGGCTGCCTCTACGCGGGGTGCATCGCCGTGCCGGTCCCGCTGCCGCAGCGCAAGCGCGGGTTGCTTCGTGTTCTGGCGATCGCGCGCGACTGCCGCCCTCGCGTCGTCCTCACCACCGAGCTGTTCCTGGCCGCCGTGGAGCAGCTCCGTGAGGACCCGAGCCTCGCCGAGCTGAGCGCGCTCCGCTGCCTCGCCGTCGACAACCTCCCTGACGGCCTGGAAGGAGGCTTTTGCCCGCCGCGCGTGACCGACGCGACCGTGGCGTTCCTCCAGTACACCTCGGGCTCGACCGGCGCGCCCAAGGGCGTGGTGCTCACGCACGGCAACCTGCTGTGCAACGAGCTCATGATCCAGCGCGCCTTCGGGCACACCGAGGAGAGCGTGATCGTCGGGTGGCTGCCGCCGCACCACGACATGGGGCTCATCGGGAACATCTTGCAGCCGCTCTACATGGGCGTGCCGTGCGTCCAGCTCGCGCCCGAGCACTTCCTGATGAGGCCCTATCGCTGGCTGGCCGCGATCTCGCGTTACCGCGCCACGACCAGCGGCGGACCGAACTTCGCCTACGAGCTCTGCGTCAGCAAGATCCCCCCGGAGCAGCGCGCCGACCTCGATCTCCGCTCGTGGAAGGTGGCCTTCAACGGGGCCGAGCCCGTCCGGGCCGCGACGCTCGACCGCTTCGCGGACGCGTTCGCGCCGTCGGGGTTCCGGCGCGACGTGTTCTATCCCTGCTACGGGCTGGCCGAGGCGACGCTGCTCGTCACCGGCGGCGCGCCGGAAGCGCCGCCCGTCGTGCGCGCCGTCGACCGGGCCGCGCTCGAGCAGGGCCGCGCGGTGTTCGATCCGCTCGACCCGCTCGACCCGCTCGGCCCGCGCGATCCGGAAGCCGGCCTCGCGCTCGTCGGATGCGGCCGATCCCCGGCCGGCGAGCAGGTCGCGATCGTCGACCCCGAGACGCGAGCGCCCTGCGCCGACGAGCGCGTCGGCGAGATCTGGGTGGCCGGGCCGAGCGTCGCTCAGGGCTACTGGGAGCGGCCGGAGGACACGGCGTCGACCTTCGGCGCCAGGCTCTCCACCGGAGAAGGGCCTTATCTCCGGACCGGCGATCTCGGGTTCCTGTCGGCCGGCGAGCTCTATGTGACCGGCCGGCTCAAGGACCTGATCATCGTCCGCGGCCGCAACCTCTATCCGCAGGACATCGAGCTCACCGCCGAGCAGAGCCACCCGGGCCTGCGCGCCGGCGGCGGCGCGGCGTTCTCGGTGGACCTCGACGGCGAGGAGCGCCTCGTCGTCGTCCAGGAGCTCAGCCGGCGCGCGTCCGCGGACCTCGCGGACGTGGCCGCGGCGGTCCGCGCCGCGGTGGCGGATCGGCACGAGGTCACGCCGCACGAGGTCGTGCTCATCAAGCCGGGCAGCCTGCCGCGGACCACGAGCGGGAAGGTGCAGCGGAAAGAGTGCCGCGCGCGGCTCCTCGACGGCTCCCTGGAGGTCGTCTGGCGATCGCCGCTCGACGGGAGCGCGCCCGCCGGGGCCGACGGGAGCGCGCCGGCCCCGGCCGACGACCCGCCGCAGACGGCGCTGGAGACGGCGCTCTCGGCCATCTGGGCGGAGGTGCTCGGCCGGGCGCGGGTCGGCCGCCGCGACGAGTTCCTGAGCCTGGGCGGCGACACGCTGCGGGCCATGCAGGTGAGCGCCCGCGTGAGCGAGGCCCTGAGCGTCGATGTGGGCCCGGCGCAGCTCTTCGAGTCGACCACGGTCGCGGCGCTCGCGGCCTGGATCGAGGCCCGGCGGCGCGGCGCGCCCGAGACCGGATCCGCTGCCTCTGCCGCGCCGTTCGCGCCGCTCGCGCCCGCCACCCGGCCGGAGCACGTGCCGCTGTCGTTCGTGCAGGAGCGGCTGTGGTTCCTCGACCAGCTGGTCGCCGGCGCCCCCGTCTACCACGTCGCGGCCGCCGTGCGCTTCGCCGGCGCGCTCGATCCGAGGGCGCTGGAGCAGGCGCTGACCGCGATCACGGCCCGCCACGAGGCCCTGCGCACCCGCTTCCCGTCCGTCGGCCGGCAGCCCGTTCAAGAGATCCTCCCGGCCGCGCCCGTCGCGCTGCACCCGCGCGATCTGAGCGACCGCCCCGAGCGAGAGCGCGCCGCCCTCCTCCGCGCGATCCTCCAGGACGAGGCCCGGCGGCCGTTCGATCTGGCCGAGGCGCCGCCCGTGCGCTGGACGCTCGTCCGCGTGAGCGATCGCGAGCACGTGCTCGCGCTCACCTGCCACCACCTCACCACGGACGGCTGGTCGATGGCCGTCCTCCTGCGCGAGATCGTCGCGCTGTACGGCGCCTTCGCCGCAGGCGGCGCCCCGGCGCTCGCGCCCTTGCCGCTCCAGTACGCCGATCATGCGTTGTGGCAGCGGGCCCAGGACGGGGCGGGCGCGTACCACAACGAGCTCGCCTACTGGCGCGAGCGGCTCGAGCGGCCCGTCGCGCCGCTCGATCTCCCCGCCGACAGGCCGCGGCCCCCCGTCCAGACGTACGCCGGCGCGCGCGAGGAGCTCGCGCTTCGGCCGGACCTCGTGGAGCGGCTCGCCGCGCTCGGGCGGCGCGAGGGCGCCACGCTGTTCGCGACCCTGGCGGCAGGGCTGTTCGTCCTGCTCCACCGCTACACCGGCCAGACGGATCTCTGCGTCGGCGCGCCCGTCGCTGCGCGCCCGCGGGTCGCCCTGGAGGGCGTCGTCGGCTGCTTCATCAACACGCTGGCCCTGCGCGTCGACCTGTCCGGCAATCCCCGCCTCACGGACGTGCTCGCGCGCGTCCGCGCCGCGATCGCGGAGGCGCAGGCGCACCAGAACGTGCCGTTCGAGCGGGTGCTCCAGGCCTTGCCGCTCGCGCGCGACCTCGGCCGCTCGCCGCTGTTCCAGGTCATGTTCTCGATGCAGCCGCCGCTGCCGCCCACGCCGGCGCTGCCCGACCTCGCGATCGCCGCCGAGCAGCTGGACACCGGCACGGCCCAGTTCGACCTCGCGCTCGACGTCGTCTCCGACGGCCGCGACGGCCGCGGCGCCCGGGCCGCGTGGGAGTACAACACCGACCTCTTCGACGCCGCGACGATCCGCCGGCTGACCGAGCACCTCGGCGTCGTCCTCGAGTCGATGGCCGCGCGGCCCGACGCCCGGCTCGGCGAGCTCTCGCTGCTCGGCGCGAGCGACCCTCTCCTGTCGCCAGGGCAGCCGGAGCGGGTGGCCGCGCCCTCCGCGTGTGTCCACGCGCTCTTCGAGGCGGAGGCCGCCCGCCGCCCCACCGCCGTCGCCCTGATCCACGGGGACGAGCAGCTCACGTACGCGGCCGTCGACGAGCGGGCGAGCCGGCTCGCGCACCACCTCCGGCGGCTCGGCGTCGGCCCGGAGACGCGGGTCGGCGTCTGCCTCGATCGATCGGCGGATCTCGTGGTCAGCGTGCTGGCCGTGCTCAAGGCGGGCGGCGCCTACGTGCCGCTCGACCCCACACACCCCCCGGACCGGCTCCGCTTCCAGCTCGCCGACGCCGCGGTCGCCGTGCTGATCACGCGGAGCGCGCCGAGCGAGCGCCTCCCGGCCACGTCCGCCGCCGTCGTCTGCCTGGATCGCGACGCGGACGTGATCGCCGCCTCCCCCGCCCGGCTCGATCCAGCGCCCGCGCGGAGCCTCGATCACCTCGCTTACGTGCTTTACACGTCCGGCTCCACCGGGCGCCCGAAGGGCGTCATGGTGACGCACCGGACGCTCGCCAGCGCCTTTGCCGCCTGGCGAGAGGTCTATCGGCTCCCCGCGGAGGAGCTGCGCGTCCTCCAGCTCGCGAATCCGGCGTTCGATGTGTGGACCGCCGACTGGGTGCGCGCGTTGTGCTCGGGCGGGACGCTCGTGGTGGCGCCGCACGAGGCCGCGCTGGATCCCGCCGCGCTCTCCTCGCTGCTCCGCCGCGAGCGCGTCACCGTGGTGGACCTGGTCCCGGCGCTGCTCAAGCTGCTCCTCGCGCAGTGGGACCGCGATGGGGAGGGGACAGAGGGGGAGGGGACAGAGGGGGAGGGGACAGAGGGGGAGGGGACAGAGGGGGAGGGGACAGCAGGAGAGGGGACAGGGAGCCTCCGGCTGCTCATCGTGGGATCGGATGCGTGGTCGATGCGCGATTATGCGCGGCTGCGCGCGCGGTGCGCCCCGCACACACGCATCCTGAGTTGTTATGGCGTGACCGAGGCGACGATCGACAGCGCCTGGTTCGAGGGCGCTCCCCCGGCCGCTTCCTCTCCCGAAGCGCTGGTCCCCCTGGGGCGCGCCTTCCCGGGCACGCGGCTCCACGTGCTGGATCGGTACGGTCAGCCGCTGCCGGTCGGCGTGCCCGGCGAGCTTTGGATCGGCGGCGCGGGCGTGGCGCGCGGGTACTGGCAGAAGCCGGGCCTGACGGCGGAGCGGTTCACCCCCGACCCCTTCAGCGGTGAACCCGGCGCCCGGCTCTACCGGACGGGCGATCGGGCCCGCCGGCTCCCGGACGGGACGCTGGAGTTCCTCGGGCGCGTCGATCATCAGGTGAAGCTGCGCGGGCTGCGCGTCGAGCTCACGGAGATCGAGGCGTGCCTGCGGCTCCACCCCGACCTCCGCGACGCGGCCGTCGCCCTCAAGGGCGGTCCGGATCGCGACCGGCGGCTCGTGGGCTACCTGGTGCCGGCGCCGGATCGCGCGCCCCGGAGCGACGCCGTGAGGCAGTTCCTCCGCGAGCACCTGCCCGAGGTGATGATCCCGTCCGCGTTCATGGCGCTCGACGCGCTGCCGCTCAACCCGAACGGCAAGGTGGATCGGGAGGCGCTGCCGCTCCCCGAGGAGCAGGGCGAGGTGTCGGCCAGCGCGGCCACGCCGCCGCGGACCGAGCTCGAGCGCACGATCGCCGCGGTCTGGCAGGAAGTCCTGCTGGCCTCGCGGATCGGCGTCGAGGACAACTTCTTCGACCTGGGCGGCCATTCGCTCCTGGTCGCGCGGGTCCGGACCCGCCTGCGCGAGCAGCTGAACCGCGAGGTCGCGATGCTGGACCTGTTCAAACACCCCACCATCGCGTCGCTCGCGGCCGCCCTGAGCGCGGGCCCGGAGGCCGAGCCCGCGCGCCGCGCCGACGAGGACGAGCGGGATCGCGAGCGCGCCCGGGCGGCGCAGCGGCGGCGCGGGGAGCTGCTCGCGCGGCGGCGCGGCGGCGTGGAGAGCAAGAAATGACGACCCAGGGCAGCAGCGAGGCCCGTCCCGGGCTGGACATCGCGATCATCGGAATGGCCGGCCGGTTCCCGGGCGCGCGCGACGTGGACACGTTCTGGCGCAACCTCTGCGCAGGTGTCGAGTCGGTCACCGTGTTGACCGACGACGAGCTCCGGGAGGCCGGCGTCGAGCCGGCGCTGATGGCGCGACCGGATTACGTGAGGACCCGGGCGGTGCTCGACGACATCGACCTGTTCGACGCCGAGCTCTTCGGGTTCACGCCCCGCGAGGCCGCCGCGCTGGATCCGCAACACCGCCTGTTCCTCGAGTGCGCGTGGGAGGCGTTCGAGAACGCCGGAATCGACCCCGAGCGCGCGGGAGGGCGGGTCGGGGTCTACGCGGGATCGAGCCTGAACGACTACCTGTTTCACCTGTTCCCGGGCGGCGCGCGCCTGGAGTCGGCCGCGGACATCGCGGCGCTGCTCGCGCTGGACAAGGACTTCCTGACCACGCGCGTCTCGTACAAGCTGAACCTGGAGGGGCCGAGCATCGCCGTGCAGACGGCCTGCTCGACGTCGCTCGTGGCGCTGCACCTCGCCTGCCAGGGCTTGCTGAGCGGCGACTGCGACCTGGCCCTCGCGGGCGGCGTCTCGATCAGCATCCCGCAGAAGGTCGGCTATCTGTACCAGGAAGGCGCGATCGGCTCGCCCGACGGCCACTGCCGGGCGTTCGACGCGGAGGCCCGGGGCACGGTCGCCGGCAGCGGCGTCGGGGTGGTGCTCCTCAAGCGGCTCGAGGACGCGCTGGCGGATCGGGACGCGATCGTCGCGGTGATCAAGGGGTCGGCGGTCAACAACGACGGTCGGGCCAAGGTCGGCTACACCGCGCCTCGCGTCGAGGGGCAGGCGAGCGCCATCCGCGCCGCCCACGTGGCCGCGGGGGTGGACGCGGGCTCGATCACCTACGTGGAGGCGCACGGCACCGGCACGCCGCTCGGCGATCCGATCGAGATCGCCGCGCTGACCGAGGCGTTCCGGGCGAGCAGCGACCGGAAGGGCTTTTGCGCGGTCGGATCGGTGAAGACGAACATCGGGCACCTGGACGCGGCCGCGGGCGTCGCGGGGCTGATCAAGGCGGCGCTCTCGCTGGCGCACCGCCGCATCCCGCCGAGCTTGCATTTCCGCGAGCAGAACCCCGCCATCGACTTCGCCAGCAGCCCCTTTTACGTGGCCACCGAGCTCGCGGAGTGGGCGCCTTCCGAGTCGCCCCGTCGCGCCGGGGTGAGCTCCTTTGGGTTGGGCGGCACCAACGCCCACGTCGTGCTCGAGGAGGCGCCGCCCGTGCCGGCGGCGGAGGACGCGGGGCGCCCGTGCGAGCTGCTCGTGCTGTCGGCCCGGTCGAGCGCGTCGCTCGAGCGCCTCACCGACGCGCTCGCGCAGCACCTCGAGGCGCGTGTGGACCTCGACCTGGCCGACGTCGCGCACACGCTGCAGCTCGGCCGCCGCGCCTTCGCGCACCGGCGCGCCGTGGCGTGCCGCACGCGCGAGGAGGCCGCGCGCGCGCTCCGGGACCGCGGCGGCGCGGTGCGCTCGGGCGGGCCCGCGGCGGCCGGACCGCGGCCGGTCGTGTTCCTGTTCCCGGGGCAGGGCGCGCAGCACCCCGACATGGCGCGCGCGCTCTACGAGACCGAGCCGGTGTTCCGGGCCGAGGTCGACGCCTGCGCCGAGCTCCTTCGGCCCCACCTCGGCGAGGACCTCCGGGCGCTGCTGTTCCCCGCGCCCGAGCGCCTCGAGCAGGCCGCGGCGCGCCTCGACCACACGTCGATGACCCAGCCGGCCCTCTTCGTGGTCGAGTACGCGCTCGCCCGGCTGTGGATGGGCTGGGGCCTCGTGCCCGACGCGATGCTCGGACACAGCGTCGGCGAGCTCGTGGCCGCCTGCGTGGCCGGGTGCCTGTCGCTCGACGACGCCCTCGCGCTGGTCGCCGCCCGCGGGCGGCTGATGGAGGCAACGCCGGAAGGCGCGATGCTCGCGGTGTCGGCGCCGGAAGGCGAGATCGCCGCGTGGCTCGGCGACGACATCGCCCTCGCCGCGATTAATGCGTCGCGTCAATGCGTGTTGTCCGGCGGGGTGGCGGCGATCCGCCGGGTGGAGCGCGAGATCGCGGCGCGCGGGCTGGACACACGCCGGGTGCGCATGGCGCGGGCTTTCCACTCCCACCTGATGGAGGGGGCGCTGGAGGGATTCCGGGAGGTCGCGGCGCGGGTTGCGCTGCGCGTGCCGCGGATCCCGTGGGTGTCGAACGTCACGGGGACGTGGATCACGGCGGCTGAGGCGCAGGATCCCGGCTACTGGGCGCGGCACGTCCGGGGCACGGTCCGTTTCGCCGACGGCGTGAGGACCCTGGCGGCCCAGCCGGAGCGGATCCTGCTCGAGGTCGGGCCGGGGCAGACGTTGACCGCGCTGTGCCGGCAGCTGGCCGCGGGGTCGCTCGCGGTGCCGTCGCTGCCCGCGGCGCGCGACGCCTGGGGCCCGGGCGCGGCGAGCGCGACCCTGCTGGATGCCGTCGGGCAGCTCTGGGTGGCCGGCGCCGCCGTGGACTGGGCGGGCCTGCAGGCCGGGCGACAGCGGCGGCGCGTCGCGCTGCCCGCAACCCCGTTCGAGCGGAAGCGCTACTGGGTGGATCGGCCCGCCGCCCCAGGAAGTGCGGTCCCGGCGCGCGCCCAGGTTGGACCGACCCAGGTTGGACCGACCCAGGTTGAGGTCCGACCGACCCAGGTTGAGGTCCGGCCCACCCAGGTTGGGCGCTCCGACGCAACGTTTACCGCCTCAACGGATCTGTCCCGCGCCTTCTACATCCCGTCGTGGAAGCGCGCCCCCCTGGCGCCGGTCGCGCCGCCGACCGAGGACGTCCACTGGCTCGTCTTCGTCGACGACGAGGAGCTCGGCCTCCGCGTCCTCGCCCGGCTCGAGAGCACCGGCCAGCGGGTCACCCGGGTCCGGACCGGCCACCGCTTCGAGCGCGCCGCGGCGAGCGTGTTCGCCCTCCGCCCGGATCAGCCCGACGACTACGCCGCGCTGGCCCGGGAGCTCGGCGCGGCCGCCGCGCGGCCCACGCGGATCGTGCACGCCTTCAGCCTCGCCGACGCCGCCGGGGCGCAGCTCGGCCCGGAGACGTTCCGGGACGCCCAGCGCCGCGGCGCCCTGAGCCTGCTCTGGCTCTCGCGCATGCTGGGCCGGCAGCCGGAAGGCGCCAGCCTGATCGCGCTCGCCAGCGGCCTGCACGACCTCACCGGCCGGGAGACCCTCCGCCCCGAGCACGCGCCGCTGCTCGGCGTCTGCCGGAGCGTCTCGCTGGAGTACCCGCACGTCAGCTGCCGCGTGCTCGACCTCGATGCCACCGCGCCCGCCGCGCCCGGCGCGCCCGTCGCCGCCGAGGCCGAGCGGCTCGTCGACCACATCCTCGCCGAAGCGCACGCCGCGCCCGGCGAGCCCGTCGCCGCCTACCGCGGCCCCCACCGCTGGGCGCCGACCGTCGAGCCCTTCCCGCTCGAGGCGGCGCCCGCCGCGCCGCGGCTGCTGCGCGAGCGCGGCGTCTACCTGATCACCGGCGGCCTCGGCGGCATCGGCCTGGCGGTCGCCGACTACCTCGCGCGCACCGCGCGCGCCCGGCTGCTCCTCGTCGGCCGCTCCTCGCCGACCGACGCCCAGCGCCGGCAGATCGAGGCGCTCGAGCGCGCCGGTGCCGAGGTGCTGACGCTCCGCGCCGACGTCGCCGACCGGGCCGGCATGCGCGCCGCGCTGGGCGAGGCGCTCGACCGTTTCGGCGTCCTGCACGGCGTCATCCACGCCGCCGGCGTCGCGGAGGGCGGCCTCATCGAGCGCCTCACCGCGGCCGCCCTGGAGGCGGATCTCGCCCCGAAGGCGCTCGGCGCCCTGGTGCTCGACGAGATCGCCCGCGAGTGCCGCGCGGACTTCGTCCTGCTCTGCTCCTCGACCACCGCGCTGAGCGGCGGCCTCGCGCGCGCCGGGTACGCGGCCGCGAACGCGTTCCTCGACGCGTTCGCGCACGCCTCGGCGCGGAGCGCGGGGCCGTACACGGTGTCGGTGAACCTCGACCGCTGGCGCGAGGTCGGCATGGCGGCCCGCGCCGAGGCGCGCCTCCTGGCCCTGGGCATCGACGGCGTGACGCCGGGCGGCGGCCTGAGCCCGGCGGAGGGCCAGCAGGTCTTCCACCACGTCCTCGGCCAGGCGGCGCTGCCGCAGGTCGTCGTCTCGGTCCGCCCGCTCCATGGCCTGCCCAGCGACGACGAGGGCGCCGCCCTGGCCCGGCAGCTCGGCGCCGGCGCCGCCCGCAGCGCCGCCCCGGGCCCCGGCGGCGACGCCTCCGCCGGGAGCGCGCGTGAGCGCCCGCCGCCCGGCGACGCCGCCGCGGAGATCGCCGCGATCTGGGCGCGGGCGTTCGGCTTCGATCGCGTCGACCCGCAGCAGGACTTCTTCGCGCTCGGCGGCGAGTCGCTCCTCGCCCTGCAGATCCTGAACCGCGTGCGCGACACGTTCCAGGTGGAGCTCTCGCTCCGCGACTTCTTCGAGCGGCCGACCGTCGCGGCGCTCGCGGAGCGCGTCGATCACGCGCTCGCCGCGCTCACCACGCTCGCGGGGCGCGCCCCGCAGCCGGCAGGGCAGCCGCCCGCGGGCCCGGAGCCGGCGCTGATCGCGCTGCCGCGGACCGCGCGGCGGCTCCCCGGCGCCGACGGCACGCGCGCCCCGGCGAGCCCGGACGACGGCGCGGGCGAGCAGAGCGGCTCGAGGGGGAAGGGGAGATGAACATGCTCGGTTTCCTGGTGCGCCGCGACGTCCGGCTCCTCTCGCTCGCCGTCGCCGCCGGCGTGATCAGCGGGCTCACCGGCGCCGGCGTGATCGCGCTCGTCGAGGAGGCGCTCTCCGCCGAGGGCCGCCCGTCCGCGGCGCTCGCGTGGGCCTTCGTGGGGCTCGGCGCGCTCGGCGTGCTGAGCAAGGCCGTCTCCCAGGTGCTGCTCACGCGGCTGGGACAGGCCATGATCGCGGAGCTGCGCGCGCAGATCGCCCGGCGCATCCTCGAGGCGCCGCTGCGCCGGATCGAGGAGCTCGGCGCCCACCGCCTGCTGGCGGCGCTGAGCGACGATCCGACCGCCATCGCGCAGGCCTACGTCTACCTGCCCTTCGTCTGCGTCAACGTCGCCACCGTCCTCGGCTGCCTGGCCTACATCGGCCGGATCTCGTGGTGGGCGCTCGCGGTCGTGCTGGGCGCCATGGCGGTCGGCGCCCTGCTCTTCCGCGCGCACGAGGACCGCGCGCTCCGCTCCTTCTCGCGCGCCCGCGAGACGAACGACGCCCTCTTCCAGCACTTCCGCGGGCTCACCGTGGGGGTCAAGGAGCTCAAGATGCACGGCGGGCGCGGGCGGGCGTTCCTGTCGGACGTGCTCGGGCGCAGCGTCGCCACGTACCAGCGGGAGTTCGTCGCGGGCACGACCGAGTACGCGGTCGCGATGGGCTGGGGGACGCTGCTCTTTTACGCCGTCCTCGGGCTCGCCGTGTTCGTCCTTCCGGGCTGGGCAGGGCTGACCGCGCCCGCCGTCACCGGCGTGGTGCTGGCGATGCTCTTCCTGATGACGCCGTTCGCGCAGACCATCGAGTTCCTGCCGGCGTTCGCGCGGGCCAGCATCGCGCTCGGCAAGGTGAACGAGCTCGGGCTCTCGCTCTCGCCGGAGGTCGACGCGCCGGGGGCGGCGGAGGCGCAGGCGCCCGCACCAGAGCCGCGCCGCGCCTTCCGCGCCGGCGGCCCGGAGGGCGCGGCCCCGGGCGCGTGGACGCGCCTCGAGCTCGTCGGCGTCACGCACCAGTATTACCGCGAGAAGGAAGACGGGAACTTCCAGCTCGGCCCGATCGATCTGTCCTTCCAGCCCGGCGAGCTCGTGTTCCTCGTGGGCGGCAACGGGAGCGGCAAGACGACGCTCGCGAAGCTGCTGCTCGGCCTCTATGCGCCCGAGACCGGCGAGATCCGGCTCGACGGCGTGCCCGTCGACGACACGAACCGGGAGCAGTACCGGCAGCTCTTCTCGGTCGTCTTCGCGGACTACCACCTCTTCGATCACCTGCTCGGGCTGACCGGCCCCGATCTCGACGAGCGCGCGCGGCGCTACCTCGAGCGGCTGGCGCTCGACACCCGGGTGCGCGTCGAGCAGGGCGCCCTGCGCGTGAGCGGGCTGTCCCAGGGCCAGCAGAAGCGCCTCGCCCTGCTCACCGCCTGCCTCGAGGATCGCCCGTTCTACGTCTTCGACGAGTGGGCCTCCGACCAGGACCCGCAGTTCCGGAGGGTCTTTTACACGGAGCTTTTGCCCGAGCTGCGCGCCCAGGGAAAGACCGCGCTCGTCATCACCCACGACGACCAGTACTTCGGCGTCGCCGATCGCTGCGTGCGGCTCGATTACGGCCGCCTGACGCAGGCGCCGAGGCCCTCCGCAAGCGGCGGCGCGGCGCCGCGGGCGGCGCGCGAGGCCGTGACGGCGGCGGAGCAAGGGGCATGAGGCGGCCGATGCGTTCGCTCCGTTCCGCTCGTTCCCTCGTCACGTCGGCGCTCGTCTCGCTCCTGGCCGCCGGCTGCGCTCAGCCGGGCGCTGCGCCGGCCCCCGCGGCCCCGGCGGCGCGTGAGGCCCGCGAGGCTGGCGCGGCGGCGCGCGAGGCCGGCGCGGCGACCCTGGCAGGCCTCGGCGCGGCGGTGACCGTCGCGTCGGACGGCCTGGGGATCCCCACGATCCAGGCTGCCTCGCGGCAGGACGCCTTCCGCGCCCTCGGGTACGTCGCCGCGCGCGACCGGCTGTTCCAGATGGACCTGCTCCGCCGGAGCAGCGCCGGGCGGCTCGCCGAGATCCTCGGGCGCGATCTCGTGGAGGCCGACACCCGGCAGCGGCTTCTCGGCGTCCCGCGGGCCGCGTCGGCGATCCTGGCGCGCCTCCCCGAGGCCCAGCGCGCCGCGCTCGAGGCGTATGCCGAGGGGGTCAACGCCTACCTCCGGAGCGCGGCGTCGCTGCCGCTCGAGATCGGCCAGCTCGGGTATCGGCCCGAGCCGTGGCGGTCGGAGGACAGCGTGCTCGTCGTGCTGGAGATGTTCCGGACCCTCGCGTTCAGCGAGGAAGAGGAGCGGACGCGCACGGTCCTGACCCACACCTTGCCCCCGCGCGTGGTGTCGTTCCTGTTCGAAGGCGCCGATCCCTACACGAGCGCGCTGCTCGGCGCGCAGGCAGGCGCGCTGCCGCCCTTGCCGGCCGAGGAGCTGCGCGCGCTCGTGGCGCGCAGCCGCGGCGACCGCTCCGCCAGCGCCGGCGTGCTCGGCGCCGGCGGCGTGCTCGGCGGCGTGCTCAGCGCCGCCGCCGGCGAGGCGCCCGTCGGCTCGAACGGCTGGGTCGTGGCCGGCCAGCGGACGCGGGACGGCCGCGCGCTCCTCGCGAACGACATGCACCTCGAGCTCGGCGCGCCCAACCTCTGGTACCGCGCGGAGCTCCGCTACGGCGACACGGCGGTCGCCGGCGTCGTGATGCCCGGCGTGCCGATGATGATCGTGGGCACGAACCGCCACGTCGCCTGGGGGCTGACCAGCCTCGACGGCGACGTGATGGACCTCGTGCGGCTCGACGTGAGCCCCGCGCGCCCGGACGAGTACCGGACGCCGTCCGGCTGGCGGCGGTTCGAGGTCGCCGAGGAGACGATCAAGGTCCGCGGCGAGCCCGACGTCCCCGTCGCGATGCGCGCCACGATCTGGGGACCGGTCGCGCCGCGGCCGCTGCTCGGCCGCCCGGTCGCGGTGCGCTGGGCGGCGCTCGATCCCGAGGCGGTCGACGTCGGGCTCCTCGACATGGACGCCGCGCGGACCGTCGACGAGGCCGTCGCGGTGGCGACGCGCGCCGGTGGGCCGGGGTGCAACGTCCTGCTCGCCGACCGGCGCGGCCGCATCGCCTGGACGGTCACCGGGCGCATGCCCCGGCGCCGCGGGCTCGACGGCTCCGTCAGCGTCTCCTGGGCCGACGGGCGCGCGGGCTGGGACGGCTACCTGCCCCCCGCGTCGCTCCCGCGCGTCGTCGATCCGCCGTCCGGGTACCTCGTCAACGCCAACCAGCGCATGCCGCTCGCCGGCGGCGCGCCCGGCGCGCCAGGCGCGCCCGCGCTCGGCCGCGATTACGCGAACGGCTACCGCGCCTACCGCATCACCGAGCGCTTGCGCGCCGCGCGCCCGGTCGCCGAGGCGGACCTGTTCCAGCTCCAGCTCGACACGCAGGCCGACTTCTACGGCTTCTACCGCGACCTCGCCCTGCGCGTGCTCGGCGGCGAGGCCGCGCAGCGGCGGCCGGCGCTCGCCGAGGCGCGGCGCGCGGTGGCGGCGTGGGACGGCCGCGCGGACGTGTCCAGCGTCGGCCTCGCGCTGCTCGTGCGGTTCCGGCGCGCGCTCGCCGACGAGGTGTTCGCCGCGTGGCTCGGCGCGAGCCGCGCCGCGGAGCCGGACCAGGAGCTCGCGCTGACGGACATCGACACGCCGCTCCAGCGCGCGCTCGCCGAGCGGTCGCCCGATCTCGTGCCCGCGCCCGCGGGCGGCTGGGACGCCTTCGTCCTCGCGGCCCTCGAGCGCGCCGCGGACGACGTGAAGCGGCAGCGCGGCGGGCGCCCCCTCGACCAGATCGCGTGGGGCGCGGTCAGCCGGGTGCAGATCGCGCACCCGCTCGGCGCGATCCCGGAGCTCGGCGCCCTCCTCAACATGCCCGACGAGCCGCTCGCGGGCTGCGGCTTCTGCGTGCGCATGGCGAGCGGCGCGCTCGGCGCGAGCGAGCGGCTCGTCGTCTCCCCGGGGCGCGAGGCGGACGGGATCCTGCACATGCCGGCCGGGCAGTCGGGCGACCCGCGCTCACCCCATTACCGCGATCAGCAGCGCGCCTGGGTGGACGGCCGCCCGCTGCCGCTCCTGGCAGGTCCGGCCGTGAGCACGCTCAGGCTCGTCCCCGACCGCCCGTGACATCGCTCATCCCATCTCGAACGGAGGACCCCATGGCGAACGAAGAACAGGAAGACAACACCATTTACAAAGTCGTCGTGAACCACGAGGAGCAATACTCGATCTGGCCCGAGTACCGCGAGAACCCCCTCGGCTGGCGCGACGCGGGCAAGAGCGGCCCGAAGGCGGAGTGCCTCGAGTACATCAAAGAGGTCTGGACCGACATGCGTCCGCTCAGCCTGCGCAAGCACATGGCGGCGCAGGCGGAGGGCAGGTCGTCGTGATCGACGCGGGCGCGCTCTCCTCGAGCGAGGCGCCGCGGGCCGGGGCGGACGGGCTCTCGCGCTCGTATTTCCCCGGCGCGGCGCTGCCGCTCGTCGTGAGCCCGCTCGGGCGCGCCGCCGCGCCCGAGCTCGCGGCCGCGGTCCGGGCGTGCGCGGAGCAGGAACTCACCGCCCGTGGAGCGGTGTTGTTCCGCGGCTTCCCGGTCCGCTCGCTCGCCGACTTCGAGGGCTTCGTCAAACGTATCACCCCGGATCTCCTCGATTACACCTTCGGCTCCACGCCGCGCTCCCGCCTCGAGGGCCAGATCTACACGTCGACGGAGTACCCCGCTCACCAGCACATCCCGCTCCACAACGAGCAGTCGTACACGCTCGAGTGGCCTCTCAAGATCTGGTTCCACTGCGCCGAGGCCGCGCCCGAGGGGGGCAGCACCCCGCTCGCGGACAGCCGCGAGGTCTTCCGGCGCATCCCCGCGCCGATCCGGGAGCGCTTCGCGGCCAGGAAGGTCATGTACGTGCGCAATTACGGCAATGGCCTGGACGTGCCGTGGCAAAAGGTGTTTGGCACGACCGACCGGGGCGAGGTCGAGCGCTTCTGCGCCCAGGCCGGGATCACCTGCGAGTGGAAGGACGACGGCGAGCTCCGCACGCGCCAGGTCTGCCAGGCCGTGGCCGCCCACCCGCGGACCGGAGAGCAGGTGTGGTTCAACCAGGCCCACCTGTTCCACGTCTCCAACCTGGATCCCGCGGCGCGGGAAGGGCTGCTCGCGGTCTTCGCCGAAGACGACCTGCCCCGCAACGCGTTTTACGGCGACGGCTCGCCCATCGAGGGCGCCGTGCTCGACGAGATCCGCGGCGTGTATTCGCGGCTCGCCGTGGAGTTCGCCTGGCAAGCAGGGGACGTGCTGCTCGTCGACAACATGCTGGTGGCGCACGGCCGCGCGCCCTTCCGCGGCCCGCGCAAGGTCCTTGTCGCGATGGCCGAGCCGTACCGGGCTCCGGCCCACTGAGGTTCTTTCATGGCTGCTGACGACGTCTTTGTCTTCCCGATGAGCTCCGCCCAGGAGCGGCTCTGGTTCCTCGCCCAGCTCGAGCCGGAGAGCGCCTCGTACAACCTGGCCGCCGCCGTGCGGCTGACCGGCGCGCTCGACGTCGGGGTGGCGGAGCGGTGCGTGGCCGAGATCGTGCGCAGGCACGAGATCCTGCGCACCACGTTCGACGTCGTCGACGGCGAGCCGTCCCAGATCGTCCGGCCGGACGGCGCGGCGCGGCTCGAGCGGGTCGACCTGACCGGCTCGCCCGAGGGGCAGCGCGACGAGCAGCTGCGGCGCCTCATCCAGCGCGAGGCGCGGCGCCCGTTCGACCTCGCGCGCGGCCCGCTCCTGCGGCTGCTCCTCGCGCGGCTCCAGCAGGACGAGCACGTCCTCGTCTGGGTGGTCCACCACATCGCCTTCGACGGGTGGTCCACGGGCCTCGTCCTCGGGGAGTTCGCCGCGCTCTACGCGGCGTTCGCCGCGGGCGCGCCGTCCCCGCTCCCGGACCTGCCGCTCCAGTACGCGGACTTCGCGCACTGGCAGCGCCAGCGGGTGGCGTCGGGCGCGCTCGCCCCGCAGCTCGCCTTCTGGACCCGGCGGCTCGCCGGGCAGGAGGCGCTCCTGGAGCTGCCGACGGACCGGCCGCGGCCGGCCATCCAGCGCTACCGCGGCGCGCGGTACTTCTTCCGGCTGCCCGGCGCGCTCGCCGACGACCTGCGCGCCCTCGCGCGGCGGGAGGGCACGACCCTCTACGCGGCGCTCGTGGCGGGGTTCCAGGCGCTGCTCTCGCGGTACACGGGGGCGCTCGACGTCAGCGTGGGCACGCCGGTGACGAACCGGAGCCGGGCCGAGCTCGAGGGGCTCGTCGGCTGCTTCGCCAACACCGTCGTGCTCCGGACCGACCTCGCCGGCGATCCGACGTTCGCGGCGCTGCTCGGGCGGGTGAACGAGACGGTCCGCGAGGCCCAGGCGCACCAGGAGGCGCCGTTCGACAAGGTCGTGGAGGCCGTGCGCCCCGCCCGCGATCTGAGCCGCGCGCCGCTCTGCCAGGTGCTCTTCGCGCTGCAGCCCGCGCTGCGCGGCGCCCCCGAGATCCCGGGGCTCGGCGTGAGCCTGCTCGACCTCGACGTGGGCGGCGCCCAGCTCGACCTGTCGCTCGAGGTGGCCGTCGACGAGGGCGGCCTCGCCGGCGCGGTCGAGTACGACACCGACCTGTTCGACCAGGCCACGATCGAGCGCCTGACCGCGCACCTCGCGCGGCTGCTCGAGGGCGCCGCCGCGAACCCGGCGGCGCGCCTGTCCGAGCTGCCGATGATCTCGCCCGAGGAGCAGCGCCGCGCGCTTGGGTGGGGCGCGGCCGCGGGCGCGGGCGCGGGCGCGCTCGCAGGCGCGGCCGCGGAGGCCCCTGCGGGCGCGGCCGCGCACGTCGCCGCGGCGCCGGACCACGCGCCCCGCGCCGTGCACCGGAAATTCGAGGCGCGGGCGGCGCTCGCCCCCGACGCGGCGGCCGTCGTCCACGAGGAGCGGTCGATCACGTACGGGGAGCTCGACCGGCGCGCCAACCAGCTCGCGCAGCGCCTCCTGCGGCTCGGCGTGGGGCCCGAGGTCCGCGTGGGCGTGTGCCTGCCGCGCTCCATCGAGATGATCGCCGCGGTGCTCGGGGTGCTCAAGGCCGGCGGCGCCTACGTCCCGATCGACCCGAACACGCCGCGGGAGCGCGCCGCCGCGATGATCGCCGACGCGGGCATCGGCGTCGTGGTGACCGGGCGCGACGCGCCGGAGGCGCTGCCCGCCGGCCCGGAGCTCGTCCGGCTCGACCCCGGCTGGGCCTCCCTCGGCGGCGAGCCCGAGGCGCCGCCGGCGGGGGAGCCGGCGCCCGAGCAGGCGGCGTACATCCTGTATACGTCCGGATCGACGGGCGTCCCCAAGGGCGTCGTCGTCCCCCACCGGGCGCTCGCGGGCTTCGTCGACGCCGCGGCGGCGCTCTACGAGATCGCGCCCTCGGACCGCGTGCTGCAGTTCGCGTCGCTGAGCTTCGACGCGAGCGCCGAGGAGATCTTCCCGTGCCTCGCGCGCGGCGCCGCGCTGGTGCTGCGCACCGAGGTGATGCTCGAGTCGCCGCAGCGCTTCCTCGACGCGTGCGCGGCGTGGGGCGTCACGGTGCTCGACCTGCCGACCATGTACTGGCACCGCCTGGCCCCGGAGGTCGCCGCGGGGCTCGCGGTGCCGCCCGGCCTGCGGCTCGTGATCATCGGCGGCGAGGCGGCCCTGCCCGAGCGCGTGAGCGCCTGGCGCGCCGCCGTGACGCCGCGGGTGCGCCTCTGCAACACGTACGGGCCGACCGAGGCCACGGTCGTGGCGACCGCCTGCGATCTGACGGCCGCCGGCGCCGGCGATGCCGTCGCGGTCCCCATCGGCCGGCCGATCGCGAACGCGCGGGCCTACGTGCTGGACGCGGCGGGGCAGCTCGCGCCCGTGAGCGTCGTCGGCGAGCTGTACCTGGGAGGCCAGGGGCTCGCGCGCGGCTACCACCGCCGCCCCGATCTGACGGCGGAGCGCTTCGTGCCCGACCCGTTCGCGACCCGGCCCGGCGAGCGGCTCTACCGCACCGGCGACCGCGCGCGCTTTCGGGCCGACGGGCAGCTCGAGTTCGCCGGCCGCGTGGACCACCAGGTGAAGCTGCGCGGCTTCCGGATCGAGCTCGGCGAGATCGAGGCCCGGCTGGCCGAGCAGCCCGGCGTGCACGAGGTGGTCGTCGTCGTGCGCGACGACCGGCGCGATGAACGGTCCGACGAGCGCCGGCTCGTGGCCTACGTCGCCGCCGGGCCGGGCGTCGAAGCCGAGCAGCTCCGGCGCGCCCTGCGCGACCAGGTGCCCGACTACATGGTGCCGTCGGCGTTCGTCCTGCTCGACGAGCTGCCGCGCACGCCCCACCGCAAGATCGATCGCCGCGCGCTGCCCGCGCCGCGGCTGGACGGCGCCGGCGAGCCCGCGGCCCCGCGGACCGAGGCCGAGGCGGCCCTCGCCGGGATCTGGGCGGAGCTCCTGCGCCGCGATGCGGTCGGCGTCCGGGAGAACTTCTTCGAGCTCGGCGGCGACTCGATCCTCGCGCTCCAGGTCGTCGCGCGCGCGCGCGCGGCGGGCCTCTCGATCGCGCCCCGGCAGATCTTCCAGCACCAGACCGTCGCCGAGCTGGCCGCCGCGGCCACGGCGGCCCCGTCCGCGAGCGCGGCGGCCGAGCCGCTCGCGGGCGACGTGCCGCTCACGCCCGTCCAGCGCTGGTTCTTCGAGCACCTCGGGCAGCACCCGCACCACTGGAATCAAGCGGTGCTGCTGGAATTGCGCGCGCCGGTGGCCCTGGAGGTGCTCGAGGCCGCGGTCGCGGCCGTGGCGGAGCATCACGACGCGCTGCGGTTGCGGTTCACCTGCGAGGGCGGCGTGTGGCGGCAGCGCTACGCGGACGCTGGGGGCGCTGCGGGCGCGACGGTCGTGCGCGTGGACCTCTCGGCGGTCCCCGCCGCAGCGCAGGCGGCGGCGCTGGCCCGCGCGGCGGGGGAGCGGCAGGCGCGGCTCCATCTGGCCGACGGGCCGCTGCTCTGCGCGGTGCTCTTCGACCTCGGCCACGGTCGACCCGGCCGCCTGCTGCTCGCCGCCCATCACCTCGTCGTCGATGCGGTCTCGTGGCGGATCCTGATCGAGGATCTCCAGACCGCCTGCCTCCAGCGCGCGGCCGGCGAGCCGTGCCGGCTGCCCGAGAGGACCGTCGCGTTCGGGTCCTGGGCTCGCCGCCTCGCGGCGCACGCGTCGTCCGAGGGCGTGGCGCGGCAGGCGGACGTGTGGCTCGCCGACGTGGACCGGCCGGCGGCGCCGCTCCCGGCGGACGACCCGGCCGGCTCCGGGCTCGAGGGCGCCACCGTGCGCCGCACCGACCGGCTCGACGAGGCCGAGACCCGCGCGCTGCTCGAGGCGACGCCCGCGTACCGGACGCGGGTCGACGAGCTGCTGCTCACCGCCCTCGCCGGCGCGCTCGCGCAATGGACGGGGGACAGCGCCGTGCTCGTCGAGCTGGAAGGCCACGGGCGCGACGCGCTCGCCGACGCGGACGTCTCGCGCACGGTCGGGTGGTTCACGAGCCTCTACCCCGCGCGGCTCCAGATCCCGCCCGGCGCCTCGTGCGGCGAGGCGCTCAAGGCCGTGAAGGAGCAGCTGCGCGCCGCCTCGCGCGCCGGGGCCGGCCACGGCCTGCTCCGTTACCTCGGCGAGGGCGAGCGCGCGGCCGCGCTCCGGGCGCAGCGCGCGCCCGAGGTGAGCTTCAACTACCTCGGGCAGTGGGACGACGTGTTCGCGTCGAGCCCGCTGTTCGCCCTCGCCGACGGCGATCCCGGCGCCGAGCGCGATCCGCGGGCGCCGCGGGGGTACGCGCTCGAGGTCGACGCGGCCATCGTCGGCGGCCGCCTCCAGATCACGTGGAGCCACAGCGCCGCCCGGATCCGGCCGGAGACGATCCAGCGGCTGAGCGAGGACTTCGCCGCCCGGCTGCGCGACCTCACCGCCCACTGCCGCAGGCCCGACGCGGGCGGGGTCACGCCGTCGGACTTCCCGCTCGCGCGGCTCGATCAGCGCCGGCTCGACCGCCTGGTCGGGCCCGGCCGCGACGTCGAGGACGTGGTCCCGCTGAGCGCGCTCCAGCAAGGCCTCCTGTTCCACAGCCTCTGGGAGCCCGGCACCGGCGTCTACGTCGAGCAGGTGACGTGCCGGCTGCTCGGGGCGCTCGACGCGGACGCCTTCCGCCGGGCCTGGGAGGCCGTGGTGGAGCACCACGGCGTCCTGCGCTCCACCTTCGCGTGGGAGGGCGCCGACGAGCCGCTCCAGATCGTGCGGCGCGCGGGCGCGGCCGCGGCGGTGGAGCTCGAGCTCGAGGACTGGCGCGGCGCCGGGGCCGAGGAGCAGCGGGCGCGGCTCGCCGCGCGGATCGAGGCGGATCGCGCGCGGGGCTTCGACCTGGCCCGCGGCCCGCTGATGCGCCTCGCGCTGCTCCGCGTGGGGGACGAGGCCCACGTCGTGCTGTGGAGCCACCACCACCTGCTCCTCGACGGCTGGTCCGCGGCGCTCGTGCTGCAGGACGCCTTCGCCGCGTACGACGCCCTGCGCGCCGGCCGCGCGGCCGCGCTGCCGGCCCGCCGGCGTTACCGCGAGTACATCGCCTGGCTGCGCGAGCGCGACGCGAGCGCCGAGGAGCCGTTCTTCCGGCGCGCGCTCTCGGGGTTCGGCGCGGCGACGGCGCTGCCGCTCGAGCGCGTGCCGCCGGCGGAGGGGGCGGGCGGGTACGGGGCGAAGACCGCGGCCCTGTCGGAGCCGGCCACGGCGCGCCTCGTGCGCTTCGCGCAGCAGCACCACGTGACGGCGAGCACGCTGGTCCAGGCCGCGTGGGCGCTCGTGCTCAGCCGGGCCGCCCGGAGCGACGACGTGCTCTTCGGGATCACGGTCGCCGGGCGGTCGGCCCCGCTGCCGGGGATCGAGTCCATGGTGGGGCTCTTCATCAACACGTTGCCCCTGCGCGTGGCCGTGCCGCCGGCCGCCACGGTCGTCGGCTGGCTGCGCGACCTCCAGGCGACGACCACCGAGCTCGGCCGCCACGAGCACACGCCGCTCGCGCAGGCGCGGGCGTGGAGCGCCGTCCCGGCGGGACAGCCGCTGTTCGAGAGCCTGCTCGTCTTCGAGAACTACCCCGCCGATCCCCGGACGCAGGAGGGCCTGCCCGGGCTCGCGGTCCGCGACGTCGCGTTCGCGGACCAGACCAACTACCCGCTCACCCTCGGGGTCCTGCCGGGAGGCCAGCTCCAGCTGCGCCTCTCGTACGACCGGCGGCGCTTCGACGAGGAGGGCGCGACCGCGCTGCTCGGCCTCGTGGAGGCGGCGCTGCGGCAGCTCGTCGGCCGCCCCGAGGCGCGCGTGGGCGAGCTGTCGCTGCTCGGCGAGATCGAGGCGCGGCGCGTCGCGACCGAGTGGAACGCGACCGAGCGCGCCTACGGGGACGAGCGGCCGGTGCACGAGGTGATCGAGGCGCAGGCGGAGCGGACCCCCGACGCGGTCGCGGTGATCTTCGAGGAGCGGCGGCTGAGCTACCGGGAGCTGAACGCGCGCGCCAACCAGGTCGCGCGCGCGCTCCGGCGGCGCGGCGTGGGGCCGGACGGGCTCGTGGCCATCGCGGCGGAGCGCTCGGTCGAGCTCGTGGTGGGGCTGCTCGGCATCCTCAAGGCGGGCGCGGCGTACGTGCCGATCGACCCGGAGTACCCCGCCGAGCGCATCGCCTTCATGCTCGAGGACGCGGGCGCGCCGGTGCTCGTGAGCCAGTGGCCGGTGGCCTCGCGCCTGCCGGCGCACCGCGCCGAGGTGCTCTGCCTGGACGCCGATCGCGCCGAGATCGACCGGGAGCCGGCGGGCAACCTCGCGGCGCCGGTGTCGCCGGAGAGCCTCGCTTACACGATCTACACCTCGGGCTCGACCGGGCGGCCGAAGGGCGCGGGCAACAGCCACCGCGGCCTGCTCAACCGGCTGCGCTGGATGCAGGAGCGCTACGGGCTCACCGCGGCCGATCGGGTGCTCCAGAAGACCCCGTTCAGCTTCGACGTCTCGGTCTGGGAGTTCTTCTGGCCGCTGATGACCGGCGCCGCGCTGGTCGTGGCCCGCCCCGGCGACCACCGCGACGGCGAGCGGCTCGTGGAGCTCATCACCCGGCACGGCGTGACCACGCTGCACTTCGTGCCGCCGATGCTCCAGGCGTTCCTGGAGACGCCCGAGGTGTCGTCGTGCCGGTCGCTGCGGCGGGTGATCTGCAGCGGCGAGGCGCTCCCCTCCGAGCTCGCGCGGCGGTTCTTCGAGCGGCTCTCGGCGGAGCTCCACAACCTCTACGGCCCGACCGAGGCGTCCATCGACGTGACCGCCTGGGCGTGCCGGCGGGGCGACGCCTCGGCGTCGGTGCCGATCGGACACCCGATCGCCAACACGCAGATCTACCTGCTCGACCAGCACGGCCAGCCGGTGCCGGCGGGCGTGGCCGGGGAGCTCTACATCGGCGGCGTCGGGCTCGCGCGCGGCTACCACCGCCGCCCCGAGCTGACCGCGGAGCGCTTCGTGCCGGATCCGTTCGGGGCCGCGCCGGGCGGGCGGCTGTACCGGACCGGGGATCTCGCCCGCTACCGGCCCGACGGCGCCATCGAGTTCCTCGGCCGCATCGACCACCAGGTGAAGATCCGCGGCCTGCGCGTGGAGCTCGGCGAGATCGAGGCGCGGCTGCTCCAGCACCCGGACGTCCAGGAGGCCGTCGTGGTCGCGCGCGACGAGGCGCACGGCGGCAAGCGCCTCGTCGCGTACGTGGCCGGGCGCGACGGATCGGCGCTTGATCCCGAGGCGCTGCGCGGCTGGCCGGAGGCGCTGCGCGCCTGGGTCGCCGAGGCGCTCCCGGCGTACATGGTGCCGGCGCCGATCGTCGTTCTGGAGCGGCTGCCGCTCTCGCCGAACGGCAAGGTCGACCGCCGCGCGTTGCCCGCGCCCGAGGCGGCGGCGCTCGGCCATCGCCCCTACGTCGCGCCGCGGACCGAGGCCGAGCGCATCCTCGCGGACGTCTGGGCCGAGGTGCTGCACCGCCCGCAGGTGGGCGCCCACGACAACTTCTTCGAGCTGGGCGGCGACTCGATCGTCACGCTGCAGGTCATCGCGCGCGCCGCCCAGCGCGGGCTGCGCCTCTCGCCCAAGCTCCTCTTCGAGAACCCGACCGTGGCCGAGGCCGCGGCGCAGCTCTCCGTGTCGGCCGAGCCGCCGCCGGAGCCCGCGCCGCCGCCGGCCCCCGAGACCCCCGACGCCGGCCTCTCCGCGGAAGAGTGGAGCGATCTGCTGGACGAGCTCCAGAGGTGAACCGTGTCCAAGAAGCCTGATCCCTCGGCCAACATCGAGAGCGTTTATCCCCTCTCCCCGATGCAAGAGGGGATGTTGTTCCACACGCTGCTCCGCCCCTCCTCGGGCGTGTACCTCATGCAGAACCGCTACCGCATCGAGGGCGATCTGCGGCGGGACGAGTTCGTCGCGGCCTGGCGGGACGTGGTGGCGCGGCACTCTATCCTGCGCACCTCCTTCGTCTGGAAGAGCCAGAAGCGCCCGCTCCAGGTCGTGCACCGGGCGGTGGAGCTGCCGTTCGACGTGCTCGATCACCGCGGCCTCGCCGGCGAAGCCCAGGAGGCGCGCCTCGCCGCGGAGCTCCGCGACGAGCTCGATCGGGGCCTCGATCTCGGCAAGGCGCCGGTGATGCGCCTGCGCCTCGTCCAGCTGGACGACCGGACGTTTGAGCTCGTGCACAGCTTCCACCACATCCTCCTCGACGAGTGGTGCACGTCGAGCCTGATGATGGACTTCCTCGCCCACTACGAGGCCCGGGTGCGGGGCGAGACGCCCAACCTGCCGCCGGCGCGCCCCTACCGCGATTACATCGACTGGCTCGCGCGGCAGGATCGAGAGGCCGCGGAGGCGTTCTGGCGGGCCGCGCTCAAGGGCCTCGCGGCGCCGACGCCGCTCGGGTTCGAGGAGCGCTCCGCGCCGGCGGGGGCCGCGGACGCCGCGGACGCCGCGGATCACGGCGAGATCGCCGACCTCACGGTCCGGCTCGGCAGGGAGCCCACGGCCGCGCTGCGCGCGCTGGCCCAGCGGCACCGCCTCACGCTCAACACGATCGTGCAGGGCGCCTGGGCGCTGCTCCTCAGCCGTTACAGCGGCGAGCCCGAGGTGCTCTTCGGCGTCACCGTCGCCGGGCGCCCCCCGGAGCTGCCCGGGGTCGAGTCCATCCTCGGCCTCTTCATCAACACGCTGCCGCTGCGCGTCCCGGTCCCCGCGGAGCAGCCGCTCCTGCCGTGGCTCGCCGCGCTCCTCGAGAAGAACCTCGGGCTGCGGCAGCACGAGCACACGCCGCTCGTCGACGTCCAGCGCTGGAGCGAGATCGAGCGCGGGCAGCCGCTCTTCCGGAGCCTCTTCGTGTTCGAGAACGCGCCGGTCGACCCCGCGCTCCGCGAGGGGCGGATCGTCTTCCGGGTCGCCGACGTCCGCGACCGCGTCCACACGAACTACCCGCTCACGATCATGGCGTGGCCGGACGTGGAGCTGCCCCTCAAGCTCTCCTACGACCGGTCGCGCGTCCGGCCCGAGCTCGCCGCGCGCCTGCTCGGCCACCTCCGCGCGCTGCTCGAGGGCATGGCGGCGAACCCCGGCGCGCGCCTCGGCGACCTGCCGCTGCTCACGCCGGCCGAGCGGCAGCAGGCCCTCGTCGCGTGGAACACGACGCCCGCGCCCGAGGAAGACCTCTCCTCCTACGCCGCGCGCTTCCGCGCCCAGGTCGCGCGCACGCCCGACGCCGTCGCGGCGACCTGCGCGGAGGAGCGGCGCACGTACGCCGCGCTGAACCGCGAGGCGAACCGCGCGGCGCACGCGCTCATCGCCCTGGGCGTCGGCCCCGAGCAGCGCGTGGCGCTGCTCGACGACCGGGGCCTCCCGCTGCTCACCATGATCCTCGCCGTGTTCAAGGCCGGCGGCGCCTACGTGCCGATCGACCCCACCTACCCGGCCGAGCGCGTCGCGCAGATCCTCGCGTCGAGCGAGCCCCGCGTCGTGCTGACGCGCGAGCGGCACCGCGGGGCTTTGGAAAGAGCCTTTGCGTTGCTGCCCGAGCCGCTCCGGCCGGCGATCGCGACGCTCGAGGCGATCGAGGCGACCGAGGGCGCCCCCGGCGACGCCGCGTCCGACGAGGACCCGGAGGAGCGCGGCGGCGCCGAGAGCCTCGCCTACGTCATCTACACGAGCGGCTCCACCGGCGTGCCCAAGGGCGCGATGGTCGAGCGGCGCGGGATGCTCAACAACATGCTGAGCAAGCTCCCGCGGCTCGGCCTCGCGGCGGGCGACGTCATCGCGCAGACGGCGTCGGCGTGCTTCGACATCTCGGTCTGGCAGCTTTTGACCGCGCTGCTCTTCGGCGGCGTGGTCGACATCGTGCCCGACGAGATCGCGCGCGATCCGGCCCGCCTGCTCGAGCACCTCGAGCGCCGGGGGACCGCCGTCGTCGAGGTCGTCCCCGCCGTGCTCCAGGGCATGCTGGACGCGGCCCGCGAGCACCCCGCGCCGCCCGCGCTCGCGCGGCTGCGCTGGGTCTTGCCGACCGGCGAGGCGCTCCCGGCCGCGCTCGCCCGGGCCTGGCTCGATCGCTACCCCGCGGTGCCCCTCATGAACGCCTACGGGCCCGCGGAGTGCTCGGACGACGTCGCGCTGCACGCGATCGCGGCGCCGCCCGCGGCGCACGAGGCGCACGTGCCGATCGGGCGGCCTGTCGACGGCCTCCGGCTCTACGTCCTCGATCCCCTGCTCGCCCCGGCGCCGGTCGGCGTGTGCGGCGAGCTGTACGTGGGCGGCGTCGGCGTCGGGCGCGGCTACCTGGGCGACCCGGGGCGCACCGCCGCCGCGTTCCTCCCCGACCCGTTCAGCCAGGCGCCGGGGCGCCGGCTCTACCGGACCGGGGATCTCGGCCGCTACCGCGACGACGGCACCATCGAGTTCGTCGGCCGGCGGGACCACCAGGTCAAGCTGCGCGGCTACCGCATCGAGCTCGGCGAGATCGAGGCGCGGCTCGCCGAGCACCCCGCCGTGCAGGAGGCCGTGGTGGTCGTCCGCGAGGACCGGCCCGGCGTGAAGCGGCTCGTCGCCTATGTGGCCGCAGGCGCTCCCGCGCCGTCCGGCGAGGCGCTGCGCGCGTGGCTCGCGGCGCGCCTGCCCGAGTACATGGTGCCGACGGCGTTCGTGCTGCTGCCGGCGCTCCCCCGCACGCCGAACGGCAAGGTGGACCGGCGCGCGCTGCCCGCCCCCGAGGCCGGCGACGCGCTCGATCACGTGGCGCCGCGCACGGCGACCGAGGAGCTGCTCGCCGGGATCTGGGCCGAGGTGCTCGGCGTGGAGCGGGTCTCTGTCGAGGACTCGTTCTTCGACCTCGGCGGCCACTCGCTGCTGCTGACGCAGATCCTCTCGCGCGTGCGCCGCGTGCTCGACGTCGAGCTCCCGCTGCGCGCGCTCTTCGAGACGCCGACCGTGGCCGCCCAGGCGCGCGCGGTGGAGGCGGCCCGGCGCGGCCCGGCGTCCACGCCGGCGCCGCCGCTCGTCCCGGGGCCGCGGGGCGGCCCGCTGCCGCTCTCCTTCGCGCAGGAGCGCCTCTGGTTCCTCGCGCAGCTCGAGGAGACCGCGGCGTCCTACAACGTCCCGGCGGCGGTGCGCCTGCTCGGCCCGCTCGACGTGGCCCGGCTCGAGCGCAGCTTCGCCGCGGTGGTCCACCGGCACACGTCGCTGCGCGCCACGTTCGTGGACGAGGGCGGCCGGGCGGCGGTGGTCGTGCGCGACGCGCTGCCGGCGGCGATCGCGGTCGTGGATCTCGCCGGCGTGCCCGAGGCGTCGCGCGAGGAGGAGGCGCGGCGCCTGCTCGAGGAGCAGGCCAGCCGGCCCTTCGACCTGACCCGCGGGCCGCTCTTCCGGATCGCGCTGCTGCGCCTCGCCGAGCGCGAGCACCTCCTGCTCGTCGTCCTCCACCACATCGTGTCGGACGGCTGGTCGATGAACGTCCTCGTCCGCGAGGTGACGGAGCTCTACGCCGCCGACGCGGAGGGCCGCGCCGCGGCGCTGCCGTCCCTGCCGATCCAGTACGCCGATTATGCGCGGTGGCAGCGCGCCTGGCTCGCGGGCCCGGCGCTCGATCAGCAGCTCGCGTACTTCCGGCAGCGGCTTGGCGCCGAGCCGCCGGTCCTGCGGCTGCCCGCCGACCGGCCGCGCCCCGCCGCGCGCTCGTACCGCGGCGCCCGCCTCGCGTTCGAGCTCTCGCGCGAGCTCTCCGAGGGGCTCGGCGCGCTCGCGCGCGCCCAGGGCGTCACCTCGTTCATGCTGCTCCTCTCCGCATTCCAGGCGCTGCTCTCGGGCTACAGCGGCCAGACGGACCTCTGCGTCGGGACGCCGATCGCGGGCCGCACGCGCGTCGAGGTCGAGGGCCTCATCGGGCTCTTCGTCAACACGCTCGTGCTGCGGGCGGACCTCGGCGGGGATCCGCGCTTCACCGACGTGCTCGCGCGGTCGCGGGAGGAGGTGCTGGCGGCGCAGGCGCACCAGGACCTGCCGTTCGAGCGGCTCGTGAAGGCGCTCCGGCCGGCGCGGGACCTCGGGAATACCCCGCTGTTCCAGGTGATGTTCTCGCTCCAGGAGGCCCCGCGGCGCGCGCTGCCGCTCGCCGGCCTCGAGCTCCGGCACGTCGAGGTGGATCCGGGCAGCGCCCAGTTCGACCTGTCGCTCCACATGGCGAGCGCGCCGGAGGGGCTGAGCGGCTCGTTCGAGTACAGCACGGAGCTCTTCGAGGAGCGCACGATCCGCCGCATGGCGGACGACCTCCGCGCCCTGCTGGAGGCGATCGCGGCGCGGCCGACCGCGCGGCTCGGCGAGCTGCCGCTGCCGGCGCTCGCGCTGTCGCCGACCGAGGCCACGCCGCGCGCCGGCGTGGCCCTCGAGGGCGCGCCGCCGACCGAGGCCGCGCCGCCGATCGATCCCGCACCGCAGCTCGACGAGTCAGGAGCGCGCCTCGACGCCGCGCCGGACGCTGCCTCCGCGGCGGCCGTCGAGGCGCAGCTCGCCGAGATCTGGGCCGCGGTGCTGGGCCGCGAGCGCGTCGGCCGCGACGACAACTTCTTCGAGCTGGGCGGCGACTCGATCCTGAGCCTCCAGGTCGTCTCCCGCGCGAAGCAGGCCGGCCTGCGCGTGACGGCGCGGCAGATGTTCCAGCACCAGACGCTCGCCGCGCTGGCCGCGGCCGCGAGCGCCGCCTCGTCCGCCGCGGCGCCCGCCGGGGAGGAGCCGGCGACGGGCGACGTCCCCCTGACCCCGATCCAGCGGCGGTTCTTCGCGCGCGATCTGCCGAACCCCCACCACTGGAACCAGGCGCTCCTGCTCACGATCGCGGAGCCCCTCGCCTGGCCGGCGCTTCAGACCGCGGTGCAGGCGCTCCTCGCCCATCACGACGCCTTGCGGCTGCGCTACGTGCCGGAGGGGGCCGGCTTCCGCCAGGCGCACGCGCCCGGCGAGATCGACGCCGCCGTGCACCGGGCGGACCTCGCCGGCGTGCCCGAGGCCGAGCAGCCGCGGGTGCTCGAGGCGCACGCGGCCCGGTGGCAGGCCAGCCTGGACCTGACGACGGGGCCGCTGCTCCGCGTGGTCGCGTTCGACCTCGGGCCGGGCCGGCCGGCGCGCCTGCTGCTCATCGCGCACCACCTCGTCGTCGACGGCGTCTCGTGGCGGATCCTGCTCGACGACCTCCAGACCGCCTACGACCAGGCCCGGCGCGGCGCGCCGGCGCAGCTGCCCGACCGGACCACCTCGTTCAAGCGGTGGGCCGAGCGCCTCGAGGCCGCGGCGCAGGACGCCGCCCTCCAGGAAGAAGCGGCCTTCTGGCTCGGGCTGCCCTGGGATCGGGTCGCGCCGCTCCCGGTCGACGATCCCGCCGGGGATCGCGCCGAGTCGACCATGGCCACGCTCAAGGTGGCCCTGAGCGGGGCGGAGACGCGGTCGCTGCTCGAGGCGGCGTCCGAGGCGTACCGGACGCGCGTCGACGAGCTCCTCCTGGCCGGGCTGGCCCTGGCCCTCGGCCGGTGGACCGGGCAGCGCGTGGTCGCGGTCGAGGTCGAAGGCCACGGGCGCGAGGGGCTCGACGGCGAGGAGCTCGACCTCTCGCGCACCGTCGGCTGGTTCACGACCGCCTACCCGGTGGTGCTCGACGTCGCGCCGGACGCTGCGCCGGGCGCGGCGCTCAAGGCGGTCAAGGAGCAGCTCCGCCGCGTCCCGAGGCGCGGCCTCCCGTACGGCGCGGTGCGCGAGCTCGGCGCGGGCGCGATCGCGGACCGGCTGCGCCGCCTGCCCGCGCCGGGCGTCGGGTTCAACTACCTCGGGCAGTGGGATCAGGTGCTCGGCGCGGGCGCGCGGTTCTCCCTGGCCGCGGAGTCGCCCGGCCCCGAGCACGACCCGCGCAGCCCGCTCGCGTACGAGATCGAGATCGACGCGGCCGTGTACGACGGCCGGCTCGACGCGACCTTCCGTTACAGCGCCGCGCGGTACCGGCGCGAGACGGTGGCGGAGGTCGGCGCGCTCTTCCGCGACGCCCTGCGGGAGCTGATCGCGCACTGCCTGTCACCCGACGCGGGCGGCTACACGCCCTCGGACTTCCCTGACGTCGCGCTCGCGCCGAACGAGCTCGACTCCATCTTGGAACGACTGGACTGAAGCCATGGCGAACCAGAAGAAAGACGTTGAGTCGATTCACTACCTCTCCCCGCTCCAGCAGGGATTGCTCTTTCACGCGGTCTCGGACCGGTCCGCCGATCCGTACTTCGTCCAGATCGGCTTCGTGCTCGAGGGTCGGCTCGATCAGGACGCCTTCGAGCGCGCCTGGCAGGCGCTCGCCGAGCGCCACCCGATCCTGCGCACCGCCTTCGTCTGGGAGGGCGTCGAGAGGCCGGTGCAGGTCGTCCGCCGGCGGGCGGCGATCCCCGTGGCGCGGCGCGATCTCCGGGGGCTGCCCGCGAGCGAGCGCGACGAGGCGCTCTCCGCGCTCATGGCCGAGGACCGGCGCGCCGGCTTCGACCTGCTGAAGGCGCCGCTCATGCGGCTCACGCTCGTCCAGCTCGAGGACGACGCCTTCTGCTTCATCAACAGCCATCACCACCTCTTGCTGGACGGGTGGAGCTTCGCCCTCCTGCTGCGCGAGGCGCTGTTCGCCTACCAGGCGCTCGTCCGCGGCGCGATCCCCGAGCTGCCGCGGGCGCGCCCGTACCGGGAGTACCTCGGGTGGGTGCAGGCCCAGGACGAGGGCGCGGCCGAGCGGTTCTGGCGCGATGTTCTGGCCGGGTTTCACGCGCCGACGCCGCTGCCCTTCGACGCCGGCCCCGCGGCGGCCGCGGCGCGCGACGGCGACGGCGGCTTCCCCTGCGCCGAGCAGGAGCTGCGCTTCTCGCGGGCGGAGACGGAGGCGCTCGCGGCCTGCGCCCGCCGCCTGCGCGTCACGCCGAACACCCTCGTGCAGGGCGCGTGGGCGCTCGTGCTCTCCCGGAACAGCGGGGAGCCCGACGTGGTCTTCGGCGCCACGGTGTCGGGCCGCCCCCCGGAGCTCCCCGGCGCGGACGCCATCGTCGGCCTCCTGATCAACACCCTGCCGGTGCGGGTCCGCGTGGACGAACATGCGCCGCTCGCCGGCTGGCTCGCGCGGCTGCAGGACCGGAACAGCGAGCTGCGCCAGCACGAGTGGACCCCGCTGTCGCTCGTCCAGCGCTGGAGCGAGGTGCCCGGCGGCCGGTCGCTCTTCGACACGCTGGTGGTGTTCGACAGCTACCCCGAGGAGGACGTGAGCGGCGCGTCGCTCGACGTGCACGTCCGCGCCTTGCCCCGGCCCGGCGGCGGGCGCGAGGGCGGCGCCCTGCTCACGGCCGGGCGCAACAACTACCCGCTGTCGCTCATCGTCGAGCCGGGCCGCGAGCTCGCGCTGATCGTGAGCTACGAGCGCCGCCGCCTCGCGCACGACGCCGCGGCGAGCCTGCTCGGTCAGTGCCGCGCGCTGCTCGGGGCGATGGCGGCGGCGCGGCCCGAGGCGCGGCTCGCCGAGCTGCCCCTCGTGAGCGGCGACGGGCGCCGGCGCCTGCTCGTCGACTGGAACGCGACGGCCGCGGCCTTCCCGGCGGCCTGCGTCCACGAGCTCTTCGAGGCGCACGCGGCCGCGCGGCCCGACGCGCTGGCGGTCGTCTGCGAGGACACGGCCCTGACCTACCGGGAGCTCGACCGGCGGACGAACCAGCTGGCGCGCCGGCTGCGCGCGCTCGGCGTGGGGCCCGAGGACCGGGTCGTCCTGTGCGTCGAGCGCTCGGCGGAGATGATCGTCGGGCTGCTCGGCGCGCTCAAGGCGGGCGCCGCGTACGTGCCCGTCGACCCGAAGTTCCCGCGCGAGCGGCTCCGCGCCGTGATCGAGGACAGCGGCGCGCGGGTCGTGCTCTCCCGGGAGCCGTGGGCCGCCGCGCTCGACGCGCCGGGGCCGGCGCTGCTCTGCCTCGACCGCGACGCCGGCGCGATCGCGGCCGAGCCCGACGCGCCGCTCGGCGCGACGGCGCGGCCCGAGAACGTCGCCTACCTCATCTACACCTCGGGCTCGACGGGGCGGCCCAAGGGCGTGGCCGTGGAGCACCGCCACCTCGCGAACTACGTGCGCGGCGTGCTCGCGCGGCTGCCCCTCCCCGAAGGCGGCGGCATGGCGCTGGTCTCGACCGTCGCGGCCGACCTCGGGCACACGTCGCTCTTCGGCGCGCTCTGCTCGGGCCGCACGCTGCACGTCCTGTCCGAGGCGCGGATCTTCGATCCCGACGCGACCGCCGAGTACATGAGCCGGCACGGGGTCGACGCGCTCAAGATCGTCCCCAGCCACCTCACCGCGCTGCTCGAGGCGGCGCGCCCCGAGCGGGTGCTGCCCCGGCGTTGCCTCGTGCTCGGCGGGGAAGCCTCGAGCTGGGAGCTCATCGACCGGATCCAGGCGCTCGCGCCGGGCTGCACCGTCCTGAACCACTACGGACCCACCGAGACGACGGTCGGCTCGCTCACGTGGGAGATCGGGGCCGCGGCGGACCGGTCGGGATCGACCGTGCCCATCGGCCGGCCGCTGCCCAACACCCAGGCGTACGTCCTGGGTACAAATATGCAGCCGGTGCCCGTGGGCGTGACCGGGGAGCTTTACCTGGGCGGGGCCGGCGTGACGCGCGGCTACCACGCCCGCCCCGAGCTGACGGCGGAGCGCTTCGTTCCGGATCCGTTCGGGGGCGCTCCGGGCGGCCGCCTGTACCGCACCGGGGATCGGGCGCGCCTCCGGGCCGACGGCGCGATCGAGTTCCTCGGGCGCACCGACCACCAGATCAAGCTGCGCGGCCACCGCGTCGAGCTCGGCGAGATCGAGGCGCAGCTGCGCGCGCAGCCCGAGGTGCGCGAGGCGGTCGTCGTGGCGCGGGACGGCGGCGGGGCGAAGCGCCTCGTCGCGTACGTGGTGGGCCACGGCGCGTCGGCGCTCGACGTGGCCGCCCTCCGCGCGCGGCTCGCGCTGCAGCTCCCCGACTACATGGTGCCGAGCGCGATCGTGCCGCTGCCCGCGCTGCCGCTCACGGCGAACGGCAAGATCGACCGCGCGGCGCTGCCCGAGCCCGGGCGGGCGGGCGCGCCGGAGGCCGGCGGCTTCGTCGCGCCCCGGAACGAGGTCGAGGCGACGCTCGCCCAGATCTGGGCCGACATCCTGCGCGTGGAGCGGGTCGGCATCCACGACAACTTCTTCGCCCTCGGCGGCGACTCCATCCGGAGCCTCCAGGTCATCGCGCGCGCCAACCAGCGCGGCATCAAGCTGAGCCCGAAGCACCTGTTCGAGCACCCCACGGTGGCCGCCGCCGCTGCGGTCGCGGTTCCCGCCGCCGCTGCGGTCGCGGTTCCCGCCGCCGCTGCGGTCGCGGTTCCCGCCGCGGGGCCGCACCAGGCCGGAGCGCCGTCGGCAGAGCCGCCCGCAGCGCCCGAGGCGCCGCCGTCCCGGTTCGCGTTGTGCGGCCTCACGCCGGACGAGATCGCGCGCGCCCTGCCGGACGCGTCACGGATCGAGGACGTCTACCGGCTCTCGCCGATGCAGGAGGGCATGCTCTTCCACACCCTCCTGAACCCGGGCTCCGGCATCTACCTGATGCAGCAGCACTACGTGTGGCACGGCCCGCTCGACGCCGGCCTGCTCATCGAGGCCTGGCGGCGGGTGGTCGCGCGGCACCCCATCCTGAGGACGTCGTTCCTCTGGAAAGATCTCGAGCGACCGCTCCAGATCGTCCACCGGGAGATCGACCTCGCCGAGGTCATCCACGTCCTCGACTGGCGCGGCCAGACCGAGGCCGAGCAGGAGGAGCGCCTCGCCGAGACGCTCGAGGCCGAGCTCGCCGCCGGGCTCGACATGACGCGCGCGCCGCTGATGCGGATCCGGCTGATCCGCGTGGCCGAGGACGCCTACCGCATCGTGCGGAGCTTCCACCACATCCTCACGGACGACTGGTGCTTCTCCGTGCTGATGATGGAGTGCCTGTCGTACTACGAGGCGCTCGGCGAGGGCCGCTCGCTCGAGCTGCCCGAGCCGCGCCCCTACCGCGACTACATCGCCTGGCTCGCGCGGCAGGACCTCGCGGCGGCCGAGCGGTTCTGGCGCGAGGAGCTCCGCGGCTTCACGGAGCCGACGCCGTTCGGCGTGGAGCGGGCCTTCCCCGAGGGCGCGGAGCCGCCCGCGGGGGCCGGCGTGAGCGACGAGTTCGTCGAGCTGCCCGTGGACATGACCGAGGCGCTCGTCGGCCTCGCGCACCAGCACGCGCTGACGCCCAACACCCTCGTGCAGGGCGCCTGGGCGCTGCTCCTGAGCCGCTACAGCGGCCGCCGCGACGTCGTGTTCGGCGTGACCGTGGCGGGCCGCCCGACCGATCTGCCCGGCGTGGAGACGATCGTGGGCCTGTTCATCAACAGCCTGCCGCTGCGGGTGCAGGTGTCGCCGGAGCGGCCGCTGCTCGCGTGGCTCAAGGATCTCCTCGCCCACAACTACCGGGTCCGCGAGGTCGAGTACCCGCCGCTGCTCGACATCCAGCGGTGGAGCGAGCTCCCCAAGGGCCAGGCGCTGTTCAACAGCCTCGTCGTCTTCGAGAACGCGCCCAAGGATCCCCGGCTGGGGGAGCAGGTGGGCGACGTCCAGCTCTCCTACGAGCGGGACCGGGTCCACACGAACTACCCGATGACGGTCGTCGCGTACCCGGGATCGAGGCTCGGGATCCGGCTCTCGTACGACCGGCGCTGGTTCGAGCCCGACGTCGTCCAGCGGATGCTCGGCCACCTGGTCCAGCTCCTGTCGGAGATGGCCCGCCGCCCGGAGGCCCGGCTGGGCGAGCTCTCGCTCCTCGGCGAGCGCGAGCGCCGGCAGCTGCTCGTGGAGTGGAACGCCACCGCGGGCGCGGAGCCCCCCGCGCCGAGCTACGTGGCGCTCTTCGAGGCCCAGGCGCGCCGGACGCCCGACGCCGAGGCCGCCTCGTCCCGGGGTCGCCGGCTCACCTACGCGGCCCTGAACCGCGCCGCCAACCAGGTGGCCCACGCGCTGCGGGCGGAGGGCGTCGGCCCGGACACGATCGTGGCCGTGCTCGACGCGCGCGACCTCGAGTTGCTCGTCGCGCTGCTCGGCGTGCTCAAGGCCGGCGGCGTGTACCTCCCGCTCGATCCCCGCCAGCCGGAGCAGCGCCTCGCCCGCCTCGTCGAGGACAGCCGCGCGCCCGTGGTGCTGACCTCGGAGGCGTGGGTCCCGCGCCTCGCGCGGGCGCTCGCGCACCTGCCCGAGCCCGCGCGGCCGCGGCTCGTCGCGCGCGAGCGCGTCGCCGCGCAGCGCGGGCCCGCGGAGGATCTCCCGCACCTCACCGGCCCGGGCCACCTCGCCTACGTGATCACCACGAGCGGGTCGACCGGCGTGCCGAAGGGGGCGATGGTCGAGCACGCGGGAATGCTCAACAACGTGTGGGGGAAGATCCCCGCGCTCGGGCTCGGCCCCTCGGACGTGATCGGGCAGACCGCGTCCCAGTGCTTCGACATCTCGGTGTGGCAGCTGCTGACCGCGCTGCTCTGCGGCGGTCGCGTGCACATCGTGCCCGACGAGATCGCGGGCGATCCGCGGCGCCTCGTGGAGGAGGCCGAGGCGCAGGGCATCACGGTCCTCGAGCTGGTCCCGTCGCTCCTGCGGGAGCTCGTGGCGGCCGACGCGGACGTGCGCGAGGCGCGCGACGCGCCGACCCTCGCGCGCCTGCGGTGGATGTTGCCCACCGGCGAGGCCCTGACGCCCGACCTCTGCCGCCGGTGGTTCGAGCGCTACCCCCGCGTCCCGCTCGTGAACGCCTACGGCCCGGCCGAGTGCGCCGACGACGTGGCGCTGCACGTGATTGCGGCGGCCCCGGGGCCCGAGCTCGCGCGTGTGCCCGTCGGCCGTCCCGTGCCCAACGTGCGGCTCCACCTCGTCACGGGCGACGACCTCTCGCCCGTCGGCGCGACCGGCGAGATCTGCGTCGCGGGCGTCGGCGTGGGGCGGGGCTACCTGAACGACCCCGCCCGGACCGCCGAGGCCTTCGTGCCCGACCCCTTCAGCGGGATCCCCGGCGCGCGCATGTACCGGACCGGGGATCTCGGCCGGCGCCTCCCGGACGGCGCCGTCGAGTTCCTGGGGCGGCGGGATCACCAGGTGAAGATCCGCGGCTTCCGCATCGAGCTCGGCGAGATCGAGGCGCGCCTCGAGCAGCACCCCGAGGTCCGCGAGGCCGTGGTCGCGGTCCGCGACGAGCGCCCGTCCGGCAAGCGGCTCGTCGCCTACGTGGTCGGCGCCGCCGGCGCGCCCCCGGCGCCGGAGCATCTACGCGATTTCCTTAAGGAAACGCTGCCCGACTACATGGTGCCGCCGGTGTTCGTCTCGCTCGCGGCGCTGCCGCGCACGCCGAGCGGCAAGGTGGACCGCAAGGCGCTGCCGGCGCCGGAGTCGCCCGCGGCCGAGCCGGCGGGGGCGGCGGCCGCCGCCCCGCGGACGCCGACGGAGGACGTGCTCGCGGGCATCTGGGCCGAGGTGCTCGGGCTCGACCGGATCGGCGTGCACGCGAGCTTCTTCGAGCTGGGCGGGCACTCGCTGCTCGCCACGCAGGTGGCGTCGCGCGTGCGCAGGGCGCTCGGCGTCGAGCTGCCGCTCCGCAGCCTGTTCGACCACCCCACCGTGGCGGAGCTCGCCCGCGACGTCGATCAGCGGCGCGCCCGGCGCGACGGCGGCGCGGCGGCGATCGAGGCGCCGCCGATCGTCCCGGCGCCGCGGCAGGGGCCGCTGCCGCTCTCGTTCGCGCAGCAGCGCCTGTGGTTCCTGGACCAGCTCGAGCCGGGCAGCGCCGGGTACAACATGACCGCGGCCGTGCGCGTCGAGGGGGAGCTGGACCTCGCGGTCCTCAAGCAGAGCCTCGCCGCGCTCGTCCGGCGCCACGAGTCGCTGCGGACCACGTTCGGCGTGGCCGGCGGCGAGCCGGTGCAGGTGATCGCCCCCGAGGGCGCGCCGGAGCTCGAGGTGGTGGACGTGTCGGCCATGCCCGCCGCGGAGCGCGGCGCGGCGGTCCAGCGCCTGGCCGCGGCCCGCGCGGAGCGGCCGTTCGATCTCGGTCGCGGGCCGCTCCTGCGGGTGACCGCGGTGAGGCTCCGCGACGACGAGCTCGTGCTGGTCGTGGTCGTGCACCACATCGTGGCGGACGGCTGGACCCTGAACGTGCTGGTCGCCGAGCTCGCCGAGCTCTACGCGGCCGTGAAGGCCGGGCGGCCGCCGGCGCTGAAGCCGCTGCCGATCCAGTACGCGGACTTCGCGGTCTGGCAGCGTCGGTGGATGCAGGGCGCCGTCCGCGAGGCGCTGCTCGGCGCCTGGCGCGAGCGGCTCGCGGGGCACCCGCCCGCGCTCGACCTGCGCCCGGATCACCCGCGGCCCGCCGCGGCGAGTTACCGCGGCGCGCGGCACACGATCGCCGTCGACCGCGGCCTCGCCGACGCGGTGCGCGCGCTCGGCCGGCGCGAGGGCGCGACGCTGTTCATGACGCTGCTCGCGGCGTTCAACGTCGTGCTCTTCGCGCGCTCGGGCCAGACCGATCTCCTGGTCGGCACCGACGTCGCGGGCCGGAGCCGCGAGGAGACCGAGGGGCTCATCGGGTTCTTCGTCAACCTGCTCGTCCTGCGCACGGATCTCGGCGGCCAGCCCACGTTCCGGGAGCTCCTCCGGCGGGTCCGCGAGGTCACGCTGGACGCGTACGTGCACCAGGACCTGCCGTTCGAGCAGGTCGTGGACGCCGTGCGCCCGGCCCGCGAGCCCGGCCGCCACCCCCTCGTGCAGGCCCTGTTCGTCCTGCAAAATACGCCGGCGACCGACATCGCGCTGCCCGGCGTCCGCTTCAGCGCCGTGGAGCTCGATCGCGAGGTGTCGCGGTTCGATCTCGGGGTGTTCGCCGAGGAGACGGACGAGGGGATCTCGATCGCGTGGAAGTACCGCGCCGACCTGTTCGAGCCGGCGACGATCGCGGCGATGGCGGCGCAATTCCTGGCCCTCTTGCGGGCCGTCGTGGACGACCCCGACCGCCGCGTGACGGCGCTCGCGGCTGCAGAAAGGAAGGAACGCATCATGGAAGGGCGCGCGCGCGACGAGGGCCGGCAGAAGGGCCTGCGGCGCATCACCCCGCGCAGGGTCGACGTGGAGCCCGGCGCGCTGGTCTCCACCGGCACGCTCGGCGAGGGGCCGCTGCCGCTCGTGATCCAGCCGGCCATGGACGACGTGGATCTCGCGGCCTGGGCCCGCGCGGAGCGGGGGTTCATCGAGGAGCAGCTCCACCGGCACGGGGCCGTGCTGTTCCGCGGCTTCTCGCTGCGGTCGGTGGCGAGCTTCGAGGAGGTCGCGCAGGCCGTCACCGGCGAGCTGTTCGGCGAGTACGGCGACCTGCCGCGGGAGAAGGCCGGGCGGCACGTCTACGGCTCGACGCCGTACCCCGCGGACCGGGCGATCCTGTTCCACAACGAGAGCTCGCACCTGCCGCGCTGGCCGCTCAAGCAGTGGTTCTTCTGCGTGCAGGCCTCGCCCGAGGGCGGCGCGACGCCGATCGTGGACTGCCGCCGCCTCCACGAGGCGCTCTCGCCCGAGGTGCGCGAGCGCTTCCGGCGGTCGGGGCTGCTCTACGTGCGCAACTTCACGCCCGGCTTCGACGTCGCCTGGCAGGACTTCTTCCACACGACCGATCCCGCGGTGGTGGAGGAGCGCTGCCGGTCGGGCGGCATGCGGTGCGAGTGGCGGGAGGGCGGCCGGCTGCGGATCAGCCAGCGCGGCCCGGCGGTGATCCAGCACCCGCGGACCGGCGCGTGGGTGTTCTTCAACCAGGTCCAGCTCCACCACCCGGCGTACCTGGAAGCCCCCGTGCGCGAGTCGCTGCTCGCCATGCTCGGCGAGGACTGGCTGCCTCGCAACGTGCTCTACGGCGACGGCGCGCCGATCGACGCCGCGACGACGCGCGCGCTGGGCGAGGCCTACGAGCGCTGCGCTGTGCGGTTCCCGTGGCGGGAGGGCGACCTCCTGCTCCTCGACAACATGCTCGTGGCCCACGCCCGCGACCCGTTCTCCGGCCCGCGGAAGATCGTGGTCGCGATGGGCGAGATGGTGGCGCAGGACGAGCTCGGGGCGGTGGCGTCATGACGATGCAGAGCGCGATGACGGCGCCGAGCGTGCAGGGCGTGCGGCTGTCGCCGCAGCAGCGGGCCCTCTGGGCGCTCCACCGGCGCGGGGCTGCGTGCGCCGCGCGCGGCCTGCTCCGGCTGGAGGGGCCGCTCGACCCGGCGCGGCTGGCCCGCGCCCTGGACCACGTGGTCGCCCGCCACGAGATCCTGAGGACGACCTTCCGCCGGGACGCGCGCCTCAAGTATCCGCTGCAGGTGGTCGCGGCGGCGGCGCCCTCGTGGCGCGCCGTCGACCTCGGCGGCCGCGCGGCGGAGGAGCAGGAGGCCCGCGTCGAGGCGCTCTGGCGCGAGGCCGCGCGGCGCGGGTTCGATCTCGAGCGCGGGCCGCTGCTCGACGTGGCGCTGGTGCGCCGCTCCGAGCGGCGGCACGACCTGCTGCTCACGGCGCCCGCGCTCTGCGCCGACGCCTGGACGCTGGGTCTCCTCGCGCGCGAGCTGGCTGAGGCCTACGCCGCCGGCGGGGAGCGGCGGCCGCTTGGCGACGCGCACGCGCCGGTGCAGTACGCGCAGTTCGCCGAGTGGCAGAACGACCTCGTCGGCTCCGCGGAGAGGGCGAGCTCCCCCGCGGGGGCGCCCGTCGTGCTCCCCTTCGAGCGCGCCGCGGAGGACGGCGGCGCCGCCGGCGAGGCCGTCGAGCTCGAGATCGACGCGGCGCTCGCCGACCGGCTGGAGTCGCTGGCCCGCGGCGAGGGCGCCTCGCTCGCCTCGGCCCTGCTCGCGGCCCTAGAGGTGCACCTCGCGCGCCTCGGCGGACCGCGGGAGCTCGTCCTCGCGGTCGCCTCGGCCGGGCGGCGGATCGAGGACGTCGAGGAGCTCATGGGCCCGGTGGCGAAGTGGCTCCCGGTCGCGTTCCGCGTGGAGGATGCTGCGGCGTTCGCCGACCTGGTGCGGAGGGCGCACGCCGCCGTCGAGGAGGCGGCGGAGGAGGAAGAGTACGTCGACCCCGGCGCGCTCGCCGACGGCGGGGCGCTCTCCGGCGCGGTCGGCTTCGAGCTCGTGACGCTCCCGGAGCCCTGGGTCGCGGGGGGCCTCTCGTGGCGCGTCGAGCGGCAGTGCGCGGGCGCGGGCGGGCTCAAGCTCGCGCTCTCGGCCCAGCGCGGGCCCGGCGGCGTGCGCCTCGCGCTCTGGCACGACGCGCGCCGGATCTCGACCGACGGCGTCGCCGGCATGGCGGAGCAGTACCTGGCGCTGCTCGGCGGCGCGGCCGCGTCCTGGTCGGCGCCGGCCGGGCGCCTCGGCCTGCTCGGCCCCGCGGAGCGGGCGCGGCGGCTCGCGGCGGGCCGGGGCGCCGCGTGCGACGCGGCGCCGCCGCGGTGCCTGCACGCCTCGTTCGAGGAGCACGCCGCGCGGCGGCCCGACGCGCCGGCGGTGGTCGCGGGCGATCAGGAGCTCACGTACCGCGACCTCAACCGCCGGGCCAACCGGCTCGCGCACCACCTCCGCCGGCGCGGGGTGGGCGGCGGCAGCCCCGTCGGCCTCTGCTGCGAGCGCTCCGCGGACATGATCGTCGGCCTGCTCGGCATCCTCAAGGCCGGCGGCGCGTACGTGCCGCTCGACCCGCACGCGCCCGTGCAGCGGCTCGGCCAGCAGATCCGGTGTGCCGGCCTCTCCCTCCTGGTCACGAACCTCCCTGACGTCGCCCGGCTGCCCGCGGCGGGCGGCGCCGTCCTGTCGCTCGATCACGCCGCGCACGCCGCGCTCCTCGACGAGGACCCCGAGGTGAACCCGGCCGCGCCGGTGCACCTCGACGACCTCGCGTCCGTGGTCTTCACGTCGGGCTCCACGGGCGTGCCCAAGGGCGTCGCCGTCACGCACCGCGGCGTCGCCAGCTACACCCGCGCGCTCTGCGAGGCGCTCGCGATCGAGCCGGGGCTGCACTTCGCGACCGTCTCGACGCTGAGCGCCGACCTCGGCAACACGAGCATCTTCGGCGCCCTCGCGTCCGGCGGGTGCCTCCACGTGATCGACTACGCCACCGCCACCGACGGCCGGCTCTTCGCGGCGTACTACCGGCGCTCTCCGCTCGACGTGCTGAAGATCGTGCCGTCGCACCTGAGCGCGCTGCTCGACACGGGCGAGGGCGCGGCGGTGCTGCCGCGTCGGCTCCTCGTGCTGGGCGGCGAGCCGCTCTCGTTCGCGCTCGCCGAGCGGATCGCGGCGCTCTCGACCGGCTGCGCGGTCGTCAACCACTACGGGCCGACCGAGACGACGGTGGGCGCGCTCGTGCTGCCGCTCGCCGAGATCGGCGATGCGCGCGGGTGCGACTCCGTGCCGATCGGCCGCCCGCTCGCCAACGCCGAGGCGTACGTGCTCGACGAGCGCCTGGAGCCGGCGCCGGCCGGCGCGGTGGGCGAGCTGTACCTCGGCGGCGCCGGGCTCTCGCGCGGTTACCTCGGCCAGCCGGATCTCACCGCGGAGCGGTTCGTGCCGCACCCGTTCGCCGCGGGCGCGCGCCTCTACCGCACGGGCGATCGCGCGCGGTACCGGCCCGACGGCGCCGTCGAGTTCATGGGCCGGCGCGATCACCAGGTGAAGATCCGCGGCTTCCGGGTGGAGCTCGGCGAGGTCGAGGCGCGCGTCCGCGAGCACCCCGGCGTCGGGCAGGCGGTCGTCGTCGCCCGCGACGACGGCGCGGGCGGGCGCTCGATCGCCGCCTACGTGGTGCCCCGCGAGGGATCACTCGACGAGGCCGCGCTGCGCGGGTTCCTCAAGGAGAGGCTCCCCGAGTACATGGTCCCCGGCGACTTCGTGCTGCTGCACGCGTTGCCGCTCACCGCCAACGGCAAGGTGGATCGCAAGGCGCTGCCGAGCCCCGCCGCGCGCCGGCGGCGCGAGTACGTCGCGCCGCGGACGCAGGTCGAGGAGACGCTCGCGGCGATCTGGGCCGACGTGCTGGGGCGCCCGCAGGTGGGCGTCGAGGACGACTTCTTCGAGCTCGGCGGCCACTCGCTGCTCGCGATCCCGCTGATGCACCGGATCCAGCAGGCGCTCGGCGGCTCCCTGTCGCTGACGGCGATCTTCGAGGCGCCGACCGTCGCGGGCCTCGCCCGGCGGATCGAGGCCGAGCGCCCGGCGCCGGGCGTCGTGGCGCTGCGCGCGGACGGATCGCGCCCGCCGCTCTTCTGCGTGGACCCCACGGGCCGGCACGTCGCGGCCTACCGGCGCCTCGCCGACGCCCTGGGGGACGACCAGCCCGTGCTCGGGCTCGAGCTCGGCCCGGCGCTTCCGTGCGAGGCCGAGGCCGTCTCGCTCCCGCGCATCGTCGAGCACCTCGCGCGCGAGATCCGGCAGCGGCAGGAGCGCGGGCCGTACCTGCTGCTGGGGTGGTCCCTCGGCGGCGTGCTGGCGCTCGCCGTCGCGCGGTCGCTGGAGGAGCAGGGCGAGCGGGTCGCGTTCCTCGGCATCCTGGACACGCAGCCGCGCGCGCAGCTGTACGCGGCGGGCGAGCCGGACGCCGTGGAGGAGCTCGCGGCGTACCTCGAGACGGACCGCGGCGCGCAGTGGCGCCAGCTCCCGCCGGCGGAGCTCGACGTGCTGCGCGGGCGGCTGCGGGGGCTCGGCGGCGGCGACCGGGTGACGGAGGCCGTGCGCTGGGCGCAGTCCCACGGCCTGCTGCCGGCCGACGTGCCGCCCGCCGCCTTCCACCACCGTTACGCGCTGCTCCGCGGCGCGGCGACGCTCGTGAGCGAGCTGCCGCCGCGGTGCCTCCGCGCGCCGATCCACGCGTGGTGGAGCGACGAGACGATCGCGCGCCACGGCGGCCCGCCCGTCGACTGGCAGCGCTACACGGCCGGGGCGGCGCGCGCGGCGATCGTCGCCGGCGATCACCTCGCCGCCGTGCAGGGGGACGAGGTGCATGCGCGCGTGCGCGCGGCCCTCGAGGCCCTGGATCTGCGCGCGCGCCCCGGAACACACGAGGTCGAGCAACTCTTCTCACGAGGGAGCACCCGATGAGCCTGTCTGCAGTTTCCATGTCGTCTGCGGTGGACCATCCGCCGCCGGTCTCCAGGGCGCCGCTCCACGCGGGCCTCGCCGCCGAGCTGGCCGAGCGCCACCGGCGGCGCGCGCTCTACGACCTCGGCGATCACCCCCTGCTCGAGCGGCAGCGGCAGCACGAGTCGAGCGCCCGCACCTACCCGCGGCGCCTGCCGCTGGCGCTCTCCCGCGCGCAGGGCGTGTACGTGGAGGACGTCGAGGGCCGGGTGTTCATCGATTGCCTGGCCGGGGCGGGCACCCTGGCGCTCGGGCACAACCACCCGGCGGTGCTCGACGTCCTCGAGCGGACGCTCCGCTCGGGCCTGCCGCTGCACGCGCTCGACTTCACGACGCCGGTCAAGGACCGCTTCATGCAGGACGTGCTCGCGGCGTTGCCCTCGGCCTTCGCCCGCCACGCGCGCATCCAGTTCTGCGGCCCCACCGGGGCCGACGCGGTGGAAGCCGCGCTGAAGCTGGTGAAGACCGCCACCGGCCGCGGCACGGTGATCGCCTTTCAGGGGGCCTATCACGGCATGACACAAGGCGCGCTCACCCTGATGGGCAACCTCGGGCCCAAGGTGGCGCTCGGCTCCAGCCTGCATGGGGTCCAGTTCGCGCCGTATCCTTATGCCTACCGCTGCCCGTTCGGCCTCGGCGGCGACGCCGGCGTCGCGGCCTCGCTCGCCTACCTGGAGAACCTGCTGTCCGATCCGGAGGGCGGCGTGCCCAAGCCGGCCGCCATCATCCTCGAGGCGGTGCAGGGCGAGGGCGGCGTGATCCCGGCGCCGGCGGCGTGGCTCAAGGGGCTGCGGGCGCTGGCGACGCGCCACGACATCCCGCTGATCCTCGACGAGGTGCAGACGGGCTTCGGCCGCACCGGCCGCATGTTCGCGTTCGAGCACGCCGGCATCGAGCCGGACGTGGTGGTGCTGTCGAAGGCGCTGGGCGGCGGGCTTCCGCTGTCGGTGGTGGTCTACCACGAGCGCCTCGACGCCTGGCGCCCGGGCGCCCACGCGGGCACGTTCCGCGGCAACCAGCTCGCGATGGCGGCGGGCTCGGCCACGCTCGCGGTGCTGCGCGAGGCGCGCCTCGACGCCGCGGCCGCGGAGCTCGGCGCGCGCCTCCAGCAGCAGCTCGCCGCGCTCGGCGGCGCGTTCGCGTGCGTCGGCGAGGTGCGCGGCCGCGGCCTCATGATCGGCGTGGAGCTGGTGGACGCCGCGGCCGCGCCGGACGCGCGCGGGGCGCGCCCCGCGCACCCGGAGCTCGCCGCGCGCGTGCAGCGCGAGTGCCTGCGCCGCGGCTTGATCGTGGAGCTCGGCGGCCGCCACGGCAGCGTGGTGCGCTTCCTCCCGCCGCTGATCATCACCGCCGCGCAGATCGACGAGGTGGCGAAGATCTTCGGCCAGGCGCTCGCCGCCGCGCGCGTGTAGCCCGCGGCAGCGCGCGCGCAGCCCGCGTGTCGGAGGCGGCGCCGCGCAGCCCACCGCAGCCCGCGTGTCGGATGTGGCGCCGCGCATCCCGCCGCAGCCCGCAAGTCGGAGGCGGCGCCGCGCATCCCGCCGCAGCCTGCGTGTCGGAGGTGGCGCCGCGCCCCAGGAGCGCACCCAGCAGCGCTCAAAATGTAATATAAACCACATAACAATTCGCCGATCGACCGATGTCGTCGTTGGGCACGAGCCTGGCGGTTCGCCCGCTCCTGTGGTCCCGCGCGGGGGCGGTGCGGCGCCGGCGCGTTTCCCCTCACGATCTTTTGTGCACGGCGAGAACCTCTGAGGTATGTTGCCGCTCCCTCGACTGCCGCCCCGTGCGACCGCCGGGTGGATGCTCTTTTAAACTCCGAGCTTCGAGGTTCGCCTCGGCCGTGCGCTCCGCACGTGTCGGGCGGGCCTTCCTGACAACCAGGAGAGGTGGCCGAGTGGCTGAAGGCACACGCTTGCTAAGCGTGCGATCGGGAAACTGATCCGCGGGTTCGAATCCCGCCCTCTCCGCTGCGATGTGCGCTCAGCGTGACGCCCCCCGTGCGGCGACCTGAGCGCCGCGTGCTGTTGCCGCCGAAGCGCGGAGTGTGGCCCGCTCGAGCGGGCGTCCGCTCGCGCAGCGCGCCCGGCGCAAGGCGCGCCCTTTCAGTCCTCCGCGCGGCCGCGGCGCCTCGGGGCGCCCTGGTCCTCGGCACACGCGCGGGCTGCCGCAGCGCTGTCCTCCGCGCGGCCGCGGCGCCTCAGGGCGCCCTGGTCCTCAGCACGCGCGACTGCAGGAACTGGTAGATCGTCTTGATCGCGTCGAACGACCCGACGGCGCTCTCCTTGATCACCTCGTTCACCGTGCGCGAGCCGTTGACGGCCCCGAGCACGAGCTCCTCGACGCGCGTCAGCTTGTTCTCGCCCACGCCGTCGAGCGCGACCTGGTCCACGACGATCACCTGGTCGAAGTTGATCGTCCCCTCCATGAGCCGCCACTCGTCGACGCGCCGGAAGCCCTCGAGCACCAGCGCGGAGACGGGGAGGCCGAGGCGCGCCTGCTCCACCTCGGGGCGGAACGGCTCGCGCGTGAACGAGAAGCGCCCGTACGGCCAGCGCAGCACCTCGTAAATGAGCTCGCTCGACTGGCGCTCGAGCACCTCGACGAGATCCTCGTCCGTCGCGAAGCCCGCCTCCACGAGCACCTGCCCGAGCAGGACGTTCGGCCGCTTCTCGCGGACCATCACCTCGATCCGCTCGCGCGTCACGAGGCCGCGCTCGATGAAGTAGCGCCCGAGCTTGAACTCGTCGGACGAGTTGCGCGCCTGCACGAGATCGATGAGCCCCTGCCGGAGCGAGATCGTCACCGACGCGCGGTTCGTCACCACCCGCAGCACGCCCGTCTGCCGCTGCATCTGGAGCAGCTGGAGGATCTCGGCGAGCGGGATCGCGGAGACGTCGCCGCTCATCACCTCCTTCGCGTCCGGCGGCGAGTCGGTGTCGCGCAGGGTCAGCGTCAGCATCGAGACCACCTCGCTGGTCATGGCGCGGGCGACCGCCTGCATCACGGCCGCCTCGTTGGTCCGCGCCTCGGGCGACAGGCCCATGATCGCGGGCGTCATCGCCGTCGCCAGCTGCTGGGCGAAGTCCACCCCGGCGCGCTGCCGCATGTGCCGGGCGACGAGGCTCGGCCGCACGCTCTCGGCGATCGTGTCCTCGTCGGGCATCTTCGCGCCCTCGGGGACGGGCCGCGCGCGCCCCTCCGCGGTCTTCGCGAGCGCGCCCTCGATCACCGCGACCAGCGCGCGCGCGTCGAACGGCTTCGTGATCGCGTCGACCGCGCCGGTCTGCTGCACGAACTGCCCCCGGATCTTGTCGCCCTTGGCGCTCATCAGGACCACGGGCACCGTGCGGTGCGACGGGTTCGACCGGAGCTCCCGGCAGAAGGCGTAGCCGTTCATCCTCGGCATCACGAAGTCGAGGAGGACGAGGTCGTACTTCGGCCCCTTCTTGATCAGCTCGATCCCCGCGAGCCCGTCGCGCGCCACGGTCGGCTCGAACCCGTGGCGGGCCAGGATGGCGCTGACGACCTTCAGGATGGTCGGGCTGTCATCGACTACGAGGACGCGCGCCGGGGAGCCCATGGGGAAGGAATGACGGACCTACCCTATCAGAAGTGCGCGGCCTGCAAACAGAAAGGCCGCGCGACATGGTCGCGCGCGGCGAGGTCGTGTCGTACCCGGTGAGCATGGCCGGTCGCCATGGAGCGGCGGGCACCCGCTTCGGATACGGGCCCACCTCGGCGTTTTCGGTGCTCAGCGCACAGGAGTGCGCCTCCGCGCCGAAAACGCCGATCTGGGCCCGTCTCCTGTGCGGGGGACCGCCGCTCCGTGGTGCGTGACCAGAGACGGAGGAAAACGCGCTCTGGGATTAAGCGCCCGCGCTGCCGGCGCCGGTCGCGCTCGCCGCGCCGGCCGGACGGGGCTCGTCCACGACCGTCTTCACGCGGAGCTCGGCGAGCTGCGCGGCGTCCACGGCGACCGGGGCGCCGGTCATCTGGTCCGTGCCCTGGTTGGTCTTCGGGAACGGGATGACGTCCCGCAGCGTCGGCGCGCCGCTGAGCAGCATCGAGAGCCGGTCCATGCCGAGCGCGATGCCCCCGTGCGGCGGCGCGCCGCTGCGGAGCGCGTCGAGGAGGAACCCGAACTTGTCGCGCGCGTCGCGCTCGTCGATGCCCAGCGTCTTGAAGACGCGCGCCTGCACGTCGGGGTCGTGCAGCCGGATCGAGCCGCCGCCGATCTCGAACCCGTTCAGCACGAGGTCGTACCGGTAACACTCGACGCGCGCCGGATCGCTCTCGAGCAGCGGCACGTGCTCGTCGATCGGCCGCGTGAACGCGTGGTGCGCGGCCGCCCAGCGCCCCGTCTCCTCGTCGTACTCGAACAGGGGTGGGTTCGTCACCCAGAGGAACCTCCACTGGTCTCCATGCCCGTACTCCGGGATGAGGCCGATCTTCTTGGCGACGTCGACCCGGAGCTTCGCCATGACGGTGTGCACCACGTCGGTCTTGCCGAACTGGAAGCAGAGGATGTCGCCCGGCTTGGCGCCGAGCGCCTCGTTCAGCTTCTGCCGGAGCTCCGGCGTGATCGACTTCGACAGCGGCGACTGCGTCCAGGAGCCGTCCTCGGCGAGCTTGGCGCGCGCGAGCCCCCGGAACCCCTTCACGTCGCGCAGCCCGCGCTCGAGCTCCTCGGTCTGCTGGCGCGACAGGTTCGCGCTCGCCGGGATCACGAGCCCCTTCACGATCTCGGCCGGCACGTCGCGCCGCAGCTTGCCCGACCGGTACTTCTCGGCGATCTCGACCCAGAAGGGCACCCCGCCGCCGCCCTGCTCGATGATGAGATCGGTGAGGTCGACGTGCTCGATCCCGAAGCGGAGGTCGGGCTTGTCGTTGCCGAAGCGGGCCATCGACTCGGCGAACGGCATCTGCGGGAAGCGGCCCGACGGGTAGAGCTTCGTCAGGTCGATGCCGAGCGCCGCCTTCCAGATGGTGAAGACGAGCCCCTCGATGAGACGGAAGACGTCGTCCTGGTTCACGAACGAGAGCTCGACGTCGATCTGCGTGAACTCGGGCTGCCGGTCGATGCGCAGATCCTCGTCCCGGAAGCACTTCACGATCTGGAAGTAGCGGTCGAAGCCCGCGACCATGAAGAGCTGCTTGTAGAGCTGCGGGCTCTCGGCGAGCGCGTAGAACTTCCCGGCCGAGACCCGCGAGGGCACGAGGAAGTTGCGCGCGCCGCCGGGGGTGTACTTCACGAGGAACGGCGTCTCGAGCTCGAGGCACCCCTGGTCGGACAGGTAGTTGCGGGTCGCCCGGTTGACCTCGTGGCGCATCCGGAGCGCCCGCTGGAGCGGGGCCCGGCGGAGGTCGAGGTAGCGGTACTGGAGGCGGATCTCCTCGCGCGTCTCGATGTCGTCCGCGATCTCGAACGGGGGCGTCTCCGCCCGGTTGAAGACCGTCGCCTCGGCGACCCAGACCTCGATGGCCCCCGTGTCGATCTTCTCGTTCACGTTGCCCTCGCGGCTCTTCACGAGGCCGCGGACGCCGATGACCCACTCGGATCGGGCCTTCTCCGCGGCGGCGTGCGCCTCGGCGACCTGCTCCGGCTTGACCTCGCCGCCTCCCACCTTCTGGAGCTCGCTCTGGATCGCGCCCGCGTAGCTCACGTCGAAGACGATCTGCGTCACCCCGGTGCGGTCGCGGAGGTCGATGAAGATGCAGCCTCCGTGATCGCGGCGCCTCGCGACCCAGCCGAACAGCACGACCTCCTTGCCGATGTCCGCCGTGCGCAGTTCGCCGCAGCGGTGCGTCCTCTTGAGCTCATCGATGAAACGGGACACGAGCCGACCTCCGAGTTTCCGTGGAAGGGGCGACTCTAGCCCAGGTCGCCATGGACCGCCTCTCCGATGCTCGCGCCCTCGGCGACGTCCGCGCGCGGGGGCGCGGCCGGCCGCCGGGCGGGAACTTGGCCGTTCCGGGGCCGATCTGGCATGGCCGGCCGGTGAGCTCGGGAGAGGAACGCTGCTGGCTCGATCGGTCGCTCGCCCTGCTGTCGGCCGCGCTGCCCTTCGGGCTGTCGCTGGCCCGCGCCGCCTCGTCCGGGCAGTGGCGCGACGATCTCAGCGCGGTCCGGGACCTCGGCCTCGTCGCGGTCGGCGTGGGCGGCGGCCTGTCCACGCCGCTCGCGCAGGCGCTGAGCCTGATCCCGCTCGGCTCGCGCACCTTCCGCGCCGCCCTCGGGTCGGCGCTGGCGCTCGGGCTGGCGTCGCGCCTGCTCTACGCGATGGTCCGCCGGCTCCTGCTGGAATCCGCGCGCCCCTCGCCGCTCGCCGGGTCCTCATGGTGGCGGAGGCTCCGCCGCGCCGCGGAGCTCTTGTTCCCCGCCGCGGCCGCGTGGCTCCCCGCCGCGGCCGCCGCGCCGCGCGCGACCGAGGCCGCCGCGCCGCGCGCGACCGAGGCCGCCGCGCCGCCCGCCGCCTCCGGGGCCGCCCCGAGCGCGCCCGCCGCCGGGGTGAGCCCGCGGCTCGCCTCCGTGCTCTCGGCCATCGCCGTCCTCACGGCGGCGCTGTCGCCGACCTGGCAGCGGGAGGCGACCGTCGGCGGCGGCGCCATGCTCGCGACCTGCTGCGCGCTCGCGGCGCTCGCGCTCGCGTCGGCCTGCGCCGAGCACGCGCGGCACGCCGGCCGCGCCTGGATCGCGCTCGGCGCGGCCCTCGGGGTCACGTTCGCCGAGAGCCCGCCGGCCGGCCTCGCCGCGCTCGCCGCGTCGGGCGCGGTCCTCTACGCCGGCCGCGCGTCCGGCGGGCGCCAGGGCGGCGCCCCGGCCCCGGGCCCGCCCCGGCGCCTGCTCGCCGCCGCGGCCGGCGCCGGGGTGCTCGCCGCAGCGCTCCTGCTCGCGCCGCTCGTGCTCCGGCCGCTCGCGCCGCGCGCGTGGGCCGACATCGGCCGCGCGCTCACGGCCGGGAGCCTCGCCGCGCTCGACGTCGCGAGCGCGCGCACCACCGCGCTCGCCGCGTGGAGCCGCGAGATCGGCGTCGTCTCCCTGATCATCGCCGCCGCCGGCATGGCGATCGCGCTCCTGCGCCCCCGCGCGCGCTGGCTCGCCGCCCCGTTCCTCGTGCTGCTCGCGCTCGACACCCTCCTGCCCGCGCGGGCGGCCGGCGTGCTCTCCGCGGACCCGCTCACCCCGCTCCGCTCGCTCGCGGTCGCCGCGATCGCGGCCGGCTCGGCGCTCGGCGCGCACGCGGCGGTGCGGGCGCTGCTCGGCACCCGCGTGCCGTTCGCGCGCAGCGGCGCCGCGCTGCTCGTCGTCTTCCAGATGACGCTGGTCGCGCTGACCAGCGAGGAGGCCGGCTTCGCCGCCGACCGCAGCGAGCAGGCGGCCGCCGAGGTCTGGACGGACGAGGCGTACGGCAGCCTCGACCCCAGGTCCGCGATCCTCGTGCGGTCCCCGGCGATCGCGTGGCGCGTCTGGGCGGCGCGCATCACGCGCGGCGAGCGGCCCGACGTCCTCGTGATCCCGATCCCGCTGCTCGATCGCGGCCAGGTCGCGGCGAGCTTGCTCGAGGACGAGCGCAAGCTCGCGCCGCTCCTGCGCGACTTCGCGCTCGCCGGCGAGCCGGGCGAGTTCGCGCTGTCCACGCTGGCCGACGTCCGGCCGCTCCACGTCGAGATCGATCCGCGCTGGTCGAAGAAGCTGCTCGGCCACCTGAACGTCGCCGGCGTCTGGCTCGAGTACGCGCCGCAGCCGCTCGGCGCCTCGGATCGCAAGCTGGCGACCGCGCAGTCGATCGTGCCGCTGCGGCGCGTGCTGGAGGCGCTCTCGGCCGCGGCCGTGCCGGACACGTCGACGGCGGCGGTGCTCGCGTCCACGATGCGCGGCCAGTCGGACGTCGTCAGCCTGCTCGGCGAGCGCGTCGTGGCGCAGTCGTTCCTCGACCGGCTCGGCGAGCTCGCCCAGGAGGATCCGTTCGTCTCCGGCGGCCCGCGCCGCCGCGCGGTCGCCGGCATCCGCCAGGCGTTCATCGCGAGGCGCCCGGTGCGGCGCCGCTGAGGCGCCCGGCGCAGCGCCCTCCGCTGGCCGCCGCGCCGGCCGCGATCACGGCGACGCGTGCAGCCTCGACTCGGCCGGCGGCAGCGCCCGGAGATCGGCCGAGCGCAGCGCCTTGACCCGCCGCTCGAAGTCGCGGCTGTCGTCCTCCGTGAGCTTCGCCCCGCCGAAGCGGGCGCGCAGGTACACCTGCGTCAGCGTCAGGACCTCGCGCGCCAGCGGGTGATCCACGCGCCCGAGCGCCTCGGCGTGGCGCAGCGGCGGCGTGCTCGGCGGGCGCGGGATCCCCTGCGCGAGCATGGCGGCCTCCAGGCTCTCGTAGAGCGCGGTCGCCAGGATCGAGCTCGGGGTGCGCCCCGAGTCCGAACGGTCCTCCTCGCGCCCGCGGCGCCCGCGGCGGAAGCGCCAGTACAGGAGCCCGCCGCCCACCGCGAGCGCGACCCCGGCGACGGCGAGCAGCCGCCGCGTCGACAGCGCGGCCTCGCCGCTCGATCCCGTCCGCCGGTAGCGCGAGGTGAGCGTCTGGAACAGGCTCACCTGCTGGTTCAGATCGTAGCCGACGATGTGCCGATCCCAGCGCTGGCTCGTCGCCTCGATGAAGTCGCGGAGGTACGCCCAGACCCCGACGAGCTCGCTCTTCGGCGCCGCGTCCGCCGGCGGCGTCGGGTCGAACGTCACCCACCCCTCGCCGTCGAGGAAGACCTCGACCCACGAGTGCGCGTCGCCCTGGCGCACCGCATAGAAGCGGCCGAACCGGTTGTAGGTGCCGCCGATGAAGCCCGTCACGTTGCGCGTCGGCACGTCGACCGCGCGCAGCAGGATCGCCATCGCCGACGAGTAGAACTCGCAGTGCCCGCGCTTCGACTCGAACAGGAAGTGGTCGAGCGGCTGCGGGTCCTGCCCCGACGGGGACGCGAGATCGTACCGGTACTCCGTGCGCAGGCGCGCCTCGATCGCCCGCGCCCGCTCGACGGGGCGCTCCAGGCCCTGCGTCCACGCCATGGCGAGGTCGACGATGCGCGACGGCATGTCCTTCGGGAGCTCCAGGTAACGGCGCCGCTCGGCAGCCGCGAGGCGCTGGAACGTCGGCGCCCGCTTCCGCGACAGGAACACGTCGTAGACCAGCCCGCGGTCGTCCACCGGCTGGTACCTGAACTCCCCCTCGGGCCCGCGGTGCGCGATCGTGTTCGGGTCGACCCCGAGCTGCCCGCGGTGCTTGAACCGGAGCCCCGTCGCGTTCGGCGGGAGGAAGATCACGGGGGGGTCGATCGGCTCGAGGTCGATCCGCATCACCGGGTCGACCGCCGGATCCGGGTAACGCTCGATCGGCACGAGCCCCGCGTCGTTCTCCGCCGGGCGCTTGAAGCTCTCGCTCTGCGTCCAGGTGCGCCCGTCGTACGCGTCGAGCGCGGTGCCGCGCAGGTGCATGGTGAGGCGCATCGGCGGCGGCTCCGGCAGATCCGGGATCTCGACCCGCATCGCCAGCTTGGGGTCGCTGCGGAGCACGCCGACCGCGCCCAGGTCGACCTTGCCGGAGAAGCCGATCATCCGCCCGGTGTGGCCGCGGTTCAGGAGGAGCAGCGAGAGCCCGACGCGCGGGAAGATGACGAAGAGCAGCGCGGTGAAGACGAAGATCGGGATCGACAGGAGGCACGTGACCGCGAGGAACGAGCGCCCCACGACCCGGCGCGAGCGCAGGATGCGCGGCACGTCGACGGGCAGCCCCGTCCGGTCGCGCGCCCCCTGCCGGTAGTTGCCCTCCACCTCGCGGCGCAGGTGGCTGAGCACGAGCGCGCCCGGCGCCACGACGAGCACGCCGAGGAAACACAGCCCGTAGCCGAGCCCGCCGCCGAGCACCGTCCCGGCGATGAGGTGCAGGAGCGCCAGCACGATGACCTGCTGGTCGTGCGCCGCCCCCTTGCGCGTCGCGAGCCGGATGATCTGCAGCGCGGCCGCGAACTCCACGAGCACGTCGAGCACGCTCGCGTCGGTGACGACGATGCGGAACACCTGGGCGGCGATGACGAGCAGGAGGACGATCGTGTCGAGGTGGCGGAGCGCCGGGTGGCGCTGCCACGACTCGCGCACGACGAGCGCCAGCCCGAGGCCGATGAGGATGGCCCAGCTCACGTAGCGGTTGAACTGCCCGCTCGCGACGAGGGCGATGACGCCGAGCGCCGCGAGCGCGTCGGTCATCACCCGGTGCACCATGCCGAACCTCATGAAGCGGTCCTCGGCGAGCTCGCGCGGCGCTCGCCGCTCGTGGGTCCCGCGCTGGAGGCGGCCTTTCGCTGGGACGCCCGGGCGGCGCGCTCGGCCTTGATCTCCGGAATCCGGCTCTCGTCCACGGCCTCGAGCAGCGCCAGGAACCGGAGGATCCCGTCCGAGCCCATGGTGCGATCGCCGCGCACGCGCTCGCCCAGCGTCGTCGCGACGACCACGCCGTCGCCGCGCTTGATGTGGGCGACCGCGCGCGACGCCGCCTCGCGGATCCTCCGCTCGAACGCCTGCGCGAACCCGTCACCCTCCGCCGCCGGGCGCACGGTGTCGACCACGATCTGCACGTCGGGCCGCGTCTCCCGGGTCCGCTCGCGCAGGACCAGCTGGTCGCGCATCGTGCTCTTCCTCCAGTAGATGTCGCGCGGGTCGTCCCCCTCGCGCATCGGCCGGAGCCCGAATGTCTCGTCGCCGCCCCCGCGCCCGCTCAGGCTCGCCCCGCCCTCGCGCCGGCCCGCCTCCTCGACCGGCAGCCGGACCGGATCGACGGCCGGGTAGATGATGAGATCCCCCTCGGCCTCGACCTCGCGCGACTTCTCGAACAGCCCGAAGGGGAAGCGGGTCGCGATGCGGAAGCCGGTGTGCCGGTCGCGCCCGCGCTTCGCCGGCGTCCGCCGGTAGGCGGCCACCTGCGCGCTCGACGGGCTGATCTTCAGGAAGAAGCAGCGCTTGTCGGCCGGCTGACCGGCGCGCAGGTCCTCCACCTCGATCGCGTACGACGGCACGCGCTTCTTGTGGTTGTAGACCTCGATCTCGACGAGGTGCGCCCGCCCCACCTGGGCGCGGGCCGGGAGCCGCCGGGTGACGGTGAGGTGACGGAGCGACAGATCGCTCATCACACCGGAGACGACGATCAGCGACAGCAGCATCCCGAGCAGCAGGTAGAGCAGGTTGTTGCCCGTGTTGATCGCCGCGAAGCCGACGCCCAGGGTGATCCCGAGGTAGTACTTCCCCTCCCGGGTGAACTTGAGCTTCCGGGGCGGCCTGAGGGCGAGCAGGAGCCTCGTCCACCGCGACGCGTTCTCCCCGCGCGCCGGCAAGAGCGGGCGCTGCTCGACCGGGGGCCGCTCGCGCCTCGGCCGGCTCGTCCGGACCGAGCTGCGCAGCACCGGGTCGGAGCGCTCGGGGCTCCGGGCATGGGCAGGGAGCGATCCCCGCTCGCGATCCTCGGTGCTGCTCATCACCCACTCCTCAGAGCGGGACCGGCACCCGCGCCACGAGGTCGCGAACCGCCGCCTCACACTCGTCGCGGGTCGGCATGTAGCCCTCCGCGTGGGCCGATAGCCGGACGCGGTGCGCCAGCACGGCGACCGCGAGGTCGTGGATGTCGTCCGCGATACAGTACGAGCGCCCGTAGAGGACCGCGCGCCCCCGGGCCGCCCGCGCGAGGTTCATGCCGGCGCGCGGCGACGCGCCGAGCGAGAGGGTCGGGCTGGATCGCGTCGCCGCGAGCACCGCCTGCAGGTAGGTCGCGAGCGACGAGTCGAGCTCGACGCGGTCGACCTCGCGCTGCAGGGCGACGAGCTGGGCGGGATCGATGACCTGCGGCACGTTCCGCGCGCGATCGGGCTCGCCGCCCTGGAGGAGCAGCCGCATCTCCACCTGCGGCGGCGGGTAGCCGATCCGGATCCGCACCATGAACCGGTCGAGCTGCGACTCCGGCAGCGGGAAGGTCCCCGCGAAATCCTGCGGGTTCTGGGTCGCCAGCACGAAGAACGGCTCGGGCAGCGGCGTCGCCGTCCCCTCGATCGACACCTGGCCCTCGTTCATCGCCTCGAGCAGCGCCGACTGCGTGCGCGGGCTCGCCCGGTTGATCTCGTCGGCGAGCAGGACGTTCGCGAAGATCGGCCCCTGGCGGAAGACGAACTGCCCGATCCGCTGGTCGAACACGCTGACCCCGAGCACGTCGCTGGGCAGGAGATCGCTGGTGAACTGAACGCGGCGGAGCTCGCCCCCGACCGCCTTCGCCAGCGCCCGGGCCAGCGTCGTCTTGCCGACGCCGGGCACGTCCTCGATGAGGACGTGCCCCCGGGCGAGCAGGGCGATGAGCGCCAGCTCGACGGCCTCTGGCTTCCCTTCGAGGGCCTGCTCCACGGCAGAGCGAAGCTTCAAGAGCAGAGGCGAAGCTTCACGCGCGACCGAGAGCGCTGATGTCATCACGGGCGATGGTAGCACGAGGTTACGGCCCGCCTGCGGGGATGCGCATTTTGCGTTCCACGAGCCGATCTGGCCAGTGCGAACCCGGATTCGCGACGCGCTCCCGCCGACCCGCGGGCGCAGGTGCGCCGCGCCACCTTATGTCCCGGGGGTTCTGGGCCGGTCCTCGCCCGGCTCCGCCGCCCGGCCTCAGGCGACCGCGGTACGACCGCTGTTTTCCATGTCGCAGAATGGATCACCGCGGTGCGCCCAGGTATGCTCGGCCTGCTGTGACCGCCTCGGGGCCCCTTCCTCGCCACACTCCCACAGGTTTTCCTGACGGCGCACGTGACGACGCCGGCGCGCGTGACGACGCCGGCGCGCCCGAGGTTCCGGCGCCCGCTGGGCCGGACGGCTCGCTCGGCGCGGCCGCGGCGGGCAACCTCACCTCGTCGCCCCCGCGCGGCCCCGCGACGCAGAGCTCCCGCCCCCCGGAGAGTGATCCCCCGTCGGGCAGCCTGATCGCGCAGCCGCCGCTCCTGCCCGACTCGCCGCGGGGGACGCTGCTCTGGCGCGTGCGCGGGATGATCCGCGCGCTGCGGCCCCATCAGTGGGTGAAGAACCTCTTCGTGCTCGCCCCGGTGGTGTTCGCGAAGCACCTGACCCACCCGTCGATCATCAAGAGCGCGATCGGCGCGTTCGTGATCTTCTGCCTGCTCGCCGGCGCGGTCTATGTCCTGAATGACATCGTCGATGCGAAGGCCGACCGGGTGCACCCGGTCAAGCGGTACCGGCCGATCGCCTCGGGCCGCGTGCCGATCCCGGTCGCCAAGGCGATGGCGGTCGGCCTCGCGGTGATCGCGCTCGGCGCAAGCCTGCTCGGCCCGCCGCTCTTCGCGGCCGTCGCCGCCAGCTACTACGTCCTCAACGTCGCCTACTCGTTCCGGCTCAAGAAGATCGCGTACATCGACGTCGGCTGCATCGCGGTCTTCTTCGTGCTGCGCGTCCTCGCCGGCGGCTTCGCCACGAAGACGCCGCTCTCCGGCTTCATGATCGCGTGCACCGCCCTGCTCGCGCTCTTCCTCGGCTTCGGCAAGCGCCGCCACGAGCTCGCCTCGGTCAACGCCGCAAAGCAGCGCGCGGCGCTCGACGCCTATACGCCGGGCGCCCTGACGCTGGCGCTGGCCGCGACGGGCATCGCCACCATCGGCACCTACCTGGCGTACACGCTCGACCACGACACGCAGCGGTTCTTCCAGAACCCCTACCTCTGGCTCACGACGATCCACCCGCTCTTCGGGGTGATCCGGTTCCTCCAGCTGGTCGCCGGCCGCCCGAAGGCCGAGAGCCCCACCCAGGAGATCCTCAGGGACACCCCCTTCGTGCTGAACCTCGTCATGTGGTCGGCCGAGGTGCTGGTGATCGTGTACCGCCTGAGGCCGTCCTGATGGGCGGCGCCGGGCCGGACGCCGGATCGGACGTCGGATCGGATCGCTGATGGGCGGCGCCGGATCGGAGCTCGCCCGGCCGGGCCCGGCGCCCGCCGGCGACAAGCCCACCGCGAAGAGCGACGCGCTGACCGATCTGGCGCTGACGATGCCGATCTTCATCCTCTATCACCTCGGCGTCGCCTTCCTCCCGATCCGCAACGCGGCGGACCCGGTGACCGCCGAGCTCAGGGCGCTCGCCAAGCAGAGCCTCCCGCTCTACGCCGGCCTCACGTTCGCCGTCGGCGCCGTGTTCGTCCTCGTCCTCTCCCTCCTCGGCCGCGGCCACGCCCTCCAGACCCGGCGCTTCGCGCTGCTCGCCACCGAGGGGGCGCTCTACGCCATCCTGATGCGCTTCGCCGGCGCCTATGTGGTCGGCTCGCTCCGGCTCGGCCCCCCCGCGGCGTCGAACGACATCTTCACCGGCGTCGTGATGTCGCTCGGGGCCGGCTTCTACGAGGAGATCGCCTTCCGCGCCGGCCTCTACGGGCTGGGCGCGCTCGGGATCAAGGTCCTCTTCGGCCGGGGCCTCCAGGGCATCGTCCTGATGGCCGGCTGGGCGATCGCGGCCGCGGCCGTCTTCTCCGGCTGGCACTATGTCGGATCGATGGGGGATCCCTGGAACGCCCCGTCGTTCGTGTTCCGCCTGGTGTGCGGGCTCGTGCTCACGGGGATCTACGTCTTCCGCGGCTTCGCGCCGGCCGTCTGGACCCACGCGCTCTACGACGTCTGGGTCCTCGTGCTCCGCTGAGCCGGCCTGACGCGTGATTGCGCGGCGCGGCGTATTGCCGGGGCGTCCTGCCCGTGCTTTGGGACTCCGGTGTCCCTCGCACAGCAGATCTCCTCTCTCCCTGCTTCTCTTCTGAAGCGCCTGCACGACCGGGGCTTCGACGGGTCCCGCCTGGCGCAGTGGGCGGCGACGATCGGCGTGGAGCGCGACGCGCGCAACCGGCTGCCCGGCCGGGTCGAGCCGCCCACCCCGGGCGACATCGTGGCCGCCCCCGTCGAGGGCACGGCCGAGCACGAGCGTTACCGCGCGATCGGCCTCGAGGCGCTCGGGCGGGGCGAGGTGGCGCTCTGCGTGCTCGCGGGCGGGATGGCCACCCGGATGGGCGGCGTGGTCAAGGCGCTGGTCGAGGCGCTCCCCGGCCGGACCTTCCTCGACCTCCGGCTCGGCGAGAACGTGCACCTCGAGCGGCTGGCCGGCCGCCCGGGCGTGCACGTCCCCCTGTGGCTGATGACGAGCGAGGCCACCGAGCGCCCGATCCGCGACGCCCTCGGCGCGCGCCTCGACGGCGACCGCTGCGCCACCTTCGAGCAGAACGTCTCGCTGCGCCTGACCCCCGAGGGGGCGCTGTTCGTGGACGAGCAGGGCGAGCCGAGCGTGTACGCCACCGGCCACGGGGACCTGCCCGACGCGCTCCGCCGGAGCGGCCTGCTCGCCCGCTTCCTCGAGCGCGGCGGCAAGACGGTCTGGATCGCCAACCTCGACAACCTCGGCGCGAGCGTCGACCCGGCCATCCTCGGCTGGCACCTCGCCCACGGCGACCCCCTCACGGTCGAGGTCGTCGAGAAGGTCGGCAGCGATCGCGGCGGCGGCCCGGTGCGTTGGAACGGGAGGCGCATCATCACCGAGGAGTTCCGCCTGCCCCACGGCTTCGATCCGGCCACGGTCCCGGTGTTCAACACGAACACGTTCCTGGTCAGCGCCGCGGCGCTCGGCTCGCTCCAGATGGAGTGGACCTACGTCGAGGTCGAGAAGAAGATCGGCGACCGCAAGGCCATCCAGTTCGAGCGTCTCCTCGGCGAGATCACGGCGGCGCTCGAGCCCCGATTCCTGCGCGTGCCGCGCGATGGGGTCGCCTCGCGCTTCCTCCCGGTCAAGGATGTGCCGGAGCTCGAGCGGCGCCGCCCGGAGATCGAGGCGATCGCGAAGGCGCGCGGCATGCTCGGCTGAGGCCCTCCAGGCCGGGCCGCGCCACGGGCGCGTCACGGCGGCGCCGGGAGATCGTCACGCACCGCACCGCGTCCGGGCGGCGCGCATCGCGATCCGAGGTCGTTTGGCGCTATGCTGCGCGCCTCGACGCATGCCGCTACCTCCCTTCCCGAAGCTCGCGCTCAGGCTGGTCCAGACGATTCCATCGTTGGACCCTCCCGGTTTCCTCAACGTGCGGCGCCAGGTGTTCCGCGTCGAGTTCCCGGACGGATCGCTGAGCGACCCCTTCACGTACGACAGCGTCGATCGCGAGCGCCTCGACGCGGTCGTGATCGCGCCGCATTACCGCGGCGCCGACGGCCGCCGTCACGTGTACCTCCGCTCGGCGCTCCGGCCGCCCGCCGCGACCCGCTCGCCCGCGGTGTGCCCCGTCCCCGAGAAGCCCACGCTCGGCGCGCTCTGGGAGCTGCCCGCCGGGCTCGTCGAGGTCGACGAGCGCAGCGCCGAGGGCCTCCAGCGCTCGGCCGTGCGCGAGCTGCTCGAGGAGGTCGGCTTCGACGTGGACCCGTCCGCGCTCCGCGCGCTCGGCCCGCCGAGCTTCCCGGCGCCGGGCATGGTCGGCGAGCGCCACTTCTACTTCCACGTCGAGGTCGATCCCGCGCGCCAGGGGCAGCCCACGGAGGACGGCTCCCCGCTCGAGCGGCTCGCCGCCATCGCGGTCGTCCCGCTCGACGAGGCGATCGAGCTCACCCGGCGCGGCGAGATCGAGGACGCCAAGACGGAGGTGGCGCTCCGGCGCCTCGCGGAGCTCTGATGCCGGAACAACCCCCCGCGCCGCGGCGCCCGCCGCGCGTCGCGCTCGTCGTGAAGCGCTCGGCCTGGAGGATCTACCGCGAGGAGCGGAAGGACCCGCGGATCACGCACCTCATCGAGACCGGCGACGCCGCCGTCGCGCGCCTCAAGGCCTCGCACGACGCGCACGAGCAGACCGTGCGCGAGGTGAAGGCGGCGCTCGACGCCCTCGGCGCCAAGGTCGAGCTCCTCGTCGGCGCGGTGCAGTCCTTCGACGCGGACGGCCTCGATCTCGTGATCACGGTCGGGGGCGACGGGACGCTGCTCAGCGCGTCCCACCACGTCGGCGACGTCCCGATCCTCGGCATCAACAGCGCGCCCGGCCACTCCGTCGGCTTCTTCTGCGGCGCGACGAGCGGCGAGGCGGCCGAGGCGATCTCGAAGGCGCTGCGCGGCTCGCTCCGCAGCACCGTCCTCACCCGCATGCAGGTCACCGTGAACGACCGGCTCGCCACGGCGCGCGTCCTCAACGACGCGCTCTTCTGCCACGTCTCCCCCGCGGCCACGTCGCGCTACGTGATCCGGCTCGGCCGGGCCGAGGAGGAGCAGAAGTCGAGCGGCTTCTGGGTGGGCCCCGCGGCCGGCTCCACGGCCGCGCAGCGCTCGGCCGGCGGGCGCGTCCTGCCGCTCACCTCGAAGCGCCTCCAGCTCGTCGTCCGCGAGCCCTACACCCCGCACGGCGAGCAGTACCGCTTCCGCCACGCCCTGATCCAGCCGGGCGCCTCGCTCGTCGTGCGCAGCAAGACGCACGACGCGAGGCTCTTCTTCGACGGCCCGATCCACTCGGTGAGCGTCGGCTTCGGCGACGTCATGGAGTTCACGCAGGCCGCCCAGTCGCTCACGATCCTGGGCCTCTCCGCGAAGCGGAAGTGGGGCGCGGGCTCGGCCGCGAGCCGCGGCTAGCCCCGTTCGCCGGCATTCCGGCCAGCCCTGACCGCTTCCACGCCCGAGTGGCCCCGCCGTCAGCAGGCACCCGCACGCCCGGATCGCCTTCAACGGAAGGAGATCGGGCGATCTCTGACCCGAACAGCCACCCTCGGGCTGCCCTCGAGGCGGGCGCGCGCGGGCCGAAGAACGGTCGATTTCGGCCGATTTTCAGGCGATTTGGAGGCCCAAGGCGCAAGCCCCCGGCCGCCCTTCCGGCGCGAGGGCGCGCCCCCCGGGGCAGGAAACCCCTGTTTTTGTAGCTCCGATCGACGATTCGACACTGGATCTGCGGCGGCCGTTGTGTTTCCTTTGGCGCGCGAGAGGGCACAAACCTCCGGAGGAAAAGACATGGCGGCGAAGAAAACAGACGGGAAGAAGAGCACGTCGCTCAGCAAGAGCGCGCTGATCAACGCGGTGGTGGAGGCCAGCGAGAACGAGGTCTCGCGCAAGCAGGTCAAGGCGATCCTCGAGGCGCTGACGGACATCGCCTACAAGGAGCTCAAGAAGAACGGCATCTTCACGATGCCCGGCTTCGCGAAGTTCCGCGTCGTGAAGAAGCCGGCGACCAAGGCGCGCGAGGGCATCAACCCGTTCACGAAGCAGCCGATGACGTTCGCGGCGAAGCCGGCCAGCAAGTCGGTCCGCGCCCGCCCGATCAAGGCGATCAAGGACTCGCTCTCCTGAGCGGTCCTGGCCTGCGCTCGCGGCAGGGCTCCTGGGCGCGGCGAAGGCCGCCGGCGGACGGCCCCCCCTCCGGGTGAATTCCGCCCCGGAGGGCGAGCATGGCTGGCCCCGCGCGGCCCCTGCGGTAGCATGGTGCGGCCCTTTCGCCGCACATGACGCTCGCCGTCCGACTCATCCGCGCGCTCTTCGCGTTCTCGGTCATCCTGACGAGCTACCTCGTCCAGCTGGGGCTCGCCCGGGTGTTCGCGAGGCGCCTCGGCGGCGGCTCGTCGGGCGGTGAGCTGCCCGGCTGGCTCGCCGCGCGGCGGGCCCGCGTCGACCAGAACAACGCCCGGCGGCTCTTGCGCGCCATGCTCAAGCTGCGCGGCGTCTTCATCAAGCTCGGCCAGGTGCTGTCCATCATGGGCGGCTTCCTGCCGCGGGCGTACGGCAAGGAGCTGGAGCAGCTCCAGGACCAGGTCCCGCCGCACCCCTTCAGCGACCTCGAGGCCGCGCTGCGCGCGAGCTTCGGCCGATCGGCGGCCGAGCTGTTCTCCTCGATCGAGCGCGCGCCGCTCGCGGCCGCGTCGCTCGGGCAGGTCCACGTCGCGCGCCTGCGCGACGGCCGCAAGGTCGCGGTGAAGTTCCTCTACCCCGGCATCCGCGGGATCATCGCCGTCGACCTGCGCGTCCTGCGCCTCGCGATCCTCGTGTACAAGCGGTTCGTCCCGGTGGGCCGCATCGAGCGGGTGCACGAGTCGCTCGTCGATCTGCTCCGCCGCGAGACCGACTACCTGCACGAGGCCGCGTGCATGGAGCGGATGGCGCAGAACTTCGAGGGCGACGCGGGCATCGCGTTCCCGGAGGTGATCCACGAGCTCACGACGCGCGACGTGCTCACGATGACGTTCATGGAGGGCACGAAGATCACCCGCCTCGACGCGCTGAAGAGCGCGGGCGTCGAGCCCTCGGACGTGGCGCTCCGGCTCGTGCAGGCGTTCTACAAGATGCTCTTCGCGGATCGCTTCTTCCACGCCGATCCGCACCCGGGGAATTTCCTCGTCGCCCCGCGGAGCGCGGAGGAGGGCGGCGGCTTCCGCCTCGTCGTGCTCGACTTCGGCGCGATCTGCGAGGCCCGGGACGAGCTCATCGACGGGCTGCTCGACATCCTGAAGGGCATCTTCGCGCAGGACGACGCGGCGGTCGTGCGCGGCTTCCGGCGGATGGGCTTCGTCGCGCCCGGGGGCAACGACGTGCTCCTCGAGCGGACGGTGAAGAGCTATTTCGCGAAGCTCCTCAAGATCCGCGATCGCACGCCGGCCGCGCTGATGCGCGCCCGCCCCGAGCAGCTGGAGAAGCTCGCCGACCCCGAGCTGGAGCGCGGCGAGCTCCAGGAGCTGATGCGCTCGTTCGAGTACCCCGAGGACTGGTTCTACGTCGAGCGCGCCTGCGTGCTCCTCTTCTGGCTGGCCGCCCAGATCGACCCGAACCTCGACACCATGGCGGCCGGCTTTCCCTACCTGATGCCGCTGATGGCGCAGCGCGAGGCCGACGCCGCGTCGGGCCGCTCGAGCCCAGGGTCGCGCCGTTAGGCGCTCCGCCGGGCGCGCGGTTCACGTGGTGCGGGCTTTGTTTCCTCGGGGTTTCCTCGGGGTTTCGCCCCGAACCCCGGTGTCCGCTTCGCGGCCGCGCTCGTTACGCGCGTCATCAATCCCTGGCGGGATTTCCGACATGCGAGCTAGCGCGGCAGGGAGGGCGGGGCGGGGCTGAAGCGGGGTCCAGGGCGAGCGAGGCCGAGCCGCGCGAGGAACGGCGCGTAGCTCGCGTCGCGATCCGCCATGACTTCGGCCAGCCTGGCCTTGACCGCGGCGATCCCGGCCCCTTGAAGGCGCCGGTAGTTGTCCTCGGCCGGATCGGCGGCGGGCTGGATCCCCGCCCCGGCGAGGACCGTGCCCGTATGGTTCAACCCCTCTGGAATCGTCTGGATGAACGGGTCTGGCGCGTGCCGGAGGAGCCCCACGAGCCGGTGCGAGCTCGTCTCGTCTCCCGCCATCTCGGGGTGGAACGCGGCCAGGACCGGCGCGGGACGGAGGCGCCGCCGCAGCGCCTCGCCGAGGCGCGACGCGAACCGCTCGAACGGGGACGACGGAGCATGGATGCACGGGAAAACCAGGTGCACCACGGCGGAGTCGGCCTCCTCGACCGCCGCGAGCGCCGTCTCCAGGACGGGCTCGCGGTCGAGCAGGACATAAAAGCGTCCGAAACCGGTTGCGGCGTCGCGCATGAACGGGCAGAGCCGGTAGCGAGCGACGACCTCGTCTGCGTACCGTCCGTGGACCCGCCTCACCTCGGCCGCGAACCGCGGCGCCTCCGGGTGGTGGGCCAGCTCCCCTCGCACGACCGGCTCGCTCAATCCCATCACCTCGTTTCTCTTGGGGAAGCAATCTTCCCCCACCTCGTGATAGCTTACGCCGCGCTGCGGCGGAAGGAGGAGGCGTGCAGGAGACCGCGAAACTAACGCTGAACAAGAATGGTGTGGAGCAGACGATCGAACTCCCTGTGATCACGGGGACCGAGGGGGAGAAGGCGATCGACGTCGCGTCCCTTCGCTCGAAGACCGGGTACGTCTGCATCGACCCGGCGTTCGTCAACACGGCCTCCACCACGAGCGCCATCACGTTCCTCGATGGGGAGACGGGCGTGCTCCGCTACCGCGGCATCCCGATCGAGCAGCTCGGCGAGAAGTCGACCTTCGTGGAGACCTCGTACCTCCTGATCTACGGCAAGCTGCCGAACAAGACCGAGCTGTCCCGGTTCTCCACGCTGCTCACCCGGCACTCGCTCATCCACGAGGACATGAAGCGCTTCTTCGACGGCTACCCGTCGACGGCGCACCCGATGGCGATCCTCTCCGCGATGGTGCTCTCCCTGTCGAGCTACTACCCGGAGGCGATGGACGTGAAGAACACCGATCTTCTCGACATCACCATCGCGAGGCTGCTCTCGAAGGTGCGCACGATCGCCGCGTTCTCGTACAAGAAGTCGATCGGCCAGCCGTTCGTCTACCCGCACAACTCGCTCTCGTACTGCGCGAACTTCCTGAACATGATGTTCTCGGTCCCGGCGGAGCCGTACGAGATCGACGAGGACATCGTGAAGGTCCTGAACCTGCTCCTGATCCTGCACGCCGATCACGAGCAGAACTGCTCGACCTCGACGGTGCGCCTCGTCGGCAGCTCGAAGGCGAACCTCTTCGCCTCGATCGCCGCGGGCATCTGCGCGCTGTGGGGCCCGCTCCACGGCGGCGCCAACCAGGAGGTCGTGACGATGCTCGAGGCGATCCGCGCGGACGGCGGCGACGTCTCGAAGTTCGTCAAGCTCGCGAAGGACAAGACCTCGGGCTTCCGCCTGATGGGCTTCGGCCACCGCGTCTACAAGAACTACGACCCGCGCGCGCGCCTCATCAAGGCGGCCGCCGACAAGATCCTGGCGAAGCTCGGCATCAAGGACCCGCTGCTCGACATCGCGCAGCGGCTCGAGGAGACGGCGCTCAAGGATCCCTACTTCGTCGAGCGGAAGCTCTACCCGAACGTCGACTTCTACAGCGGCATCATCTACCGCGCGCTCGGCTTCCCCACGAACATGTTCACCGTCATGTTCGCCCTCGGCCGCCTCCCGGGCTGGATCGCCCACTGGAAGGAGATGAACGAGGATCCGACCGGCAAGATCGGGCGCCCGCGCCAGATCTACACGGGCTCGAACGCGGTCGACTACACGCCGCTCGACGAGCGCGCCTGAGCGCGGCGGGGCCGCGACGGCCCCGCCCCCAGCCCCCTTCAGCAGCTCACGAGCAAGAGGACGACGACCGCGACGAGCACGCCGGTGGCGAGCGAGGCGCCGCCGACGAGCAGGAGCAGCTTGCCCGTCGACAGCTGCGTCAGCGACGCGCCCACCTGGGCGACGCCGCCGGCCCGGGGAGGCGACGTCATGCTGTCGTCGCGCAGCGTGCGCTCCGGCCGGCTCATCGGCGCGCCCGTGACCGCCATGGGCTCCGGCACGGTCGGCTGGGGACGTGCGCTCGGCGACACGGCGGCCGGCGGCGGAGGCGTTTGCGGCGGCGCCGGCGGAGGCAGCGGCTGGCCGGCGTGGATGCGCCCCTCGAGCACGGCCTGCGCGTAGGGCGGCGGCTGGCCCATGCGCACCGCGCGGACGTCCGCGCGCATCGTCTCCGCGCTCGGGTAGCGGTGGAACTTGATGAAGGCGAGCGACCGATCGACCACGGCCGCGACCGCGGGCGAGATGCCCGGCGCCACCGAGGCGAGCGGCGGCGCCGGCTCGGTCGCGGCGGCGATGACCTCCATCGCCTCGGTGACGTCGCCGTGCACCTGCCGGCCGGAGAGCAGCCGGAACATCGTCGCGCCGAGCCCGAACAGATCCGTGCGTCCGTCGATGTCGTGGATGAGCCCCGTCGCCTGCTCCGGCGCCATGTACGTCGCCGTGCCCATGATCATGCCGGTCTTCGTCGCCGTCTTCTCGGGCAGGCCGGTGAGCCCGTCGACGACGCGCGCGATGCCGAAGTCGAGCATGCGCACGCGCCCGTCGACGCCGAGGTGGATGTTCTCGGGCTTGAGATCGCGGTGCACCACGCCGCGCGCGTGCGCGATCGCGAGCGTCTCGAGCACCTGGTCCGCGAGCGCGAGCACCTCGCCGGGCGGCATCGTCCCGGTGCGCGCCATCCGGTCGAAGAGCGTCTCGCCCTGGAGCACCTCCATCACGAGGTATGCGAGCCCCTCGGGCGTCTCGCCGGAGCCGAGCACACGCACGACGCCGGGCACCGCGTCCGCCCCGCCGAACGTGTTCCCGATGAACCCCTCGCGCAGGAAGCGCTTGCGCACCTCCGAGATCGCGTTGAGCTCCGGGTGCAGCACCTTCAGCGCGGCCTGCGATCCGTCCGCGGCACGGCCGAGCAGCACGCTCCCCATGCCGCCCGTCCCGAGCACGCGCTCGATCCGCCACGTGCCAGCGAACGTCTTGCCGACCCAGTGCTGCGCGTCGTCGTCGTACACGGAAGGCGCCCTTGTTCGACCCGCCGCGGCGAGGAGGGGAGGACCTCAGCGGCAAGAGCACTGGTAGGCCGCACCGCGGCAGGCGCGCAAGTTAATTGATGGAGGTCGTCCCGAAGCGAGGATCGTCGTCGAGCCGCTCCGCCGCCGCCTTCAGCCCGGAGGCGACGCCGCGGAACGCCTCCGCCGACATGCGCACCGTCACGCCGGGGCCAAGCAGGGTGACGTGGACGGTGCCGCAGCCGCACCGGGTGACGCGCGTCGCGTCATTCGAAGCAAGCTCAGTGTGTGGACCGCATTTTTTTGACGACGCCATTGGTACCTCTCCCACATCTTAGCAGCATCTGCTCCCGTTCCGCCACGACACCTACAGCCACGACGAATCCCTGCCTTTCTCCTGACGCGATGGTCGTGGGATCGCTGTACGGTGTATATCTCCATCATTGCTGCTGCGCCTGGAGGGATTCATGGACGCTCGAGCGAGGACGCTGGGTTTGCTTTCGGTTGTGCTGGGGGTCGTCGCCTGCGTGGACGAAAGGACGAACCCCTTGGAAGGGCCCGACGTCGACCTGTCCCTGCTCGATCCGCCGCCGGTCGGCCAGGGCTTCCAGATGCAGACCGAGGAGATCGAGGTCCCGCCGGGGGTCGAGCAGCAGGACTGCTACTTCTTCAAGGTCCGCGAGCTCGCCGAGGCGAGCGGGATGGACCCGAACGAGCCCGTGAACCTCCACCGCGTGCAGATCGCCCAGCGCGACGGCTCGCACCACATGAACATCTTCCGCGTGAAGACGGTCAAGGGGCTGGGGCCCGAGGGTGGGCTCATCCAGAAGAACCAGAACGGCGTGGGCGAGTGCTTCAAGAGCCCGAACTGGTCGGACTGGCCGCTCATCGCCAACTCCCAGCAGGACGGCCAGCAAGACTGGGAGTTCCCCGACGGCGTCGCGAACGTCCTCCAGCCCGACGAGTGGCTCATGCTGCAGACGCACTACGTGAACGCCGCGTCGCAGAAGACCCCCACGGCGGTCGGGCGCGTGAGGGTGAACTTCTGGTCCCTGCCGAAGGACCAGGTGAAGGCCGAGATGGGCACCGTCTTCGCGACCAAGCAGTCGATCCGCGTCTGCCAGTCGAACCCGCGGCCCACGTTCGGGGGCTCGTGCCAGATCAACAGCCCCTCTCCGGTGAGGGTCATCGGCGCGAACGGCCATTTCCACAGCCGGGGCACGCGCTTCGACATGTACACGTGGGACGGCCGGACGGCCGGCACGCCCGCGGAGGACGCGCGCTTCTACACCTCGGAGAGCTGGGACGACCCGCCGATGCTCACCTCGCCCCAGCTCGACCTCGAGCTCCCGCAGGGCGGCGGCGTCTGGTACGACTGCACCTACGAGTGGTCGCCGCCGGACCCCTCGGTCGGCTGCAGCGGCCTCGATCAGTACGACGTGACGAAGAACAACACGAAGGAAGAGCTGCTCGACTGCTGCTACACGTTCGGGCCGATCGTCGAGAAGAACGAGCACTGCAACATCTTCGTTTATTACTATCCGAAGCAAGACGACGTGTTCTGCAACTGAGCCTCACCTCGCCTCACCTCAACTCGCGAGCCGCGCGCCGCGCGCCGCGCCGCGCGGCTCGCCCGGCGCGCGCGCTCCGATACCGGATCTCACCAGACAGGCCTCCTATCATGCATCGCTCCCTCCGCTCCGCGGCCGCCCTGGCGCTCGGCGCCCTCGCCCTCACCGGCTGCCCCGAGGAGGAGGAGCCGGGCCCGCCGCCCGCGTGGCGCGTGCTGCTCGACGAGGGGGACCTCGACCGCGCGGTCCTGTCGATCTGGGGCTCTTCGCCTGACGACGTGTTCGCCGTGGGCGGGCCGCTCGGCAATGCAGGGCTCGAGTCGCTCGTGCTGCATTATGACGGCGCGGCGTGGCGCGAGCTCCCGGCGGGCGGGGAAGAGACCTTCTGGTGGGTGGCGGGCTCCGGCCCGAAGGACGTCTGGATGGTCGGCGAGCGCGGCCGCGCGGTCCGCTGGGACGGCGCGGCGTTCACCCAGTACGACGCGCAAGGCACCGGGACGACGGCGACGCTCTGGGGCGCGATCGCGTTCGCCCCCGACGACGCCTGGGCCGTCGGCGGCATGCCCGGCGGCGCCGAGGGCGCGCCCAAGGATATCGTCCTCCGCTGGGACGGCAGCGCGTGGTCGAGGGTGCCCCTGCCCGAGCCGACCGGCAGCGCGCTCTACAAGGTGTGGGGGAGCTCGTCCGAGGATCTCTATGTCGTCGGCGAGTACGGCGTGATCTGGCACCGCGCGGGCACGACCTGGGAGCTGGAGGCCGATCCGCCGCTCGCGCAGGGCACCCTGTTCACCGCCGCCGGCTGCGGCGCCGGCGAGGTGTACGCGGTCGGCGGGCGGGACGTGCTGCGCTCGGACGGCAGCGCGTGGCGCCGGGTCGAGGTGGAGCTCACGAACGACGTGAACGGCGTCGCCTGCGGCCGCCCGGGCGAGGTCGCGATCGTCGGGTATGGAGGCCTGAAGCAGCGCCTCGTCGACGGGGCCTGGATCGACGAGTTCACCGAGGAGCCGTACGCCGACCTCCACGCCGTCTGGTCGGACGGCGAAGGGGCCTTCTGGGCCGTCGGCGGCGACTTCCTCAGCGGGCCGTCGCCCGGCAGGGCGCGCAAGGGCGTGGTGGCGCGTTACGGACGCGGGCAGATCGCCGACACTGTGAGCCGCTGAGCGCCGGCGCGCAGATCCGCTCCTGTTCACGGACATACGCGCAGTGTGGCAGTCTGCATCACGAGACCGTGAACTCGTCGCTACGCCTGCGCTGCACGGGCGCGCCGGCAGAGAAATTTCGCGAGCAATGACTCAAAGTCTGGCGTTGGTCGTCCGATTGCAATACCCGGTGGAACCACACGCGGAACCCGCGCACTAAATTGAGGAGAATCGGCATGCGACGGACCATCGCTCAGCTTTTTGTAAGCGCTTTTACTTTTGCTGTTCCCCTGCTTATCGCTTCTTCCGCATCAGCCCAGGCCAATCCATGCGGAAATCTCCAGCTCGCGGCGGCCGGAAAGTGTGAGATTCGCACGGAGGGCGGCTGCCAAGGCTACTGCGAGCCAGTCCAGTTCACGGCGGAGTGCTCCGGGCGGTGCAATGGCACCGCGCAGGCCTCGTGCACGGGCAGCTGCGAAGCGGATTGCCAGGCGAATTGCACCGGCACCGCGGGGAGCCTGGACTGCGAAGGGAGCTGCACGGCGAGCTGCAAGGGGAAGTGCAGCGCCAACTGCTCGGCGCAGGGGGCGCAGGGGGAGTGCGAAGCGGCGTGCGCTGCGAACTGTGAGGGCGAGTGCAGCGTGAGCTGCGAGGCGACCCCGCCGAGCGCCTCGTGCGACGCGAAGTGCGAGGCGAGCTGCGAGGGGCAGTGCAACGTCGAGGCGAACATCGACTGCAACGCCGAGTGCACGGCCGACCTCAGGGGCGGGTGTGAGGTGCAGTGCTCCACGCCGGACGGCGCGCTGTTCTGCAACGGGCAGTACGTCGATGTCGCCGAGAGCGTGGAGGCGTGCAAGGACTGGCTGCTCACGCAAGGCGTCGACGTCGAGTTCCACGCCGAGGCCGAGGCCGAGGCCAGCGTCTCCTGCGCCGCCGCGCCGGGGTCCCGCGCGCCGCTCACGGGCACCGGCATCGCGGCGCTCGCCATGGGCGTGGGCGTGGCCGCCGCGCGCCGCCGCAAGCGGTCCTGAGCGGACCGCAAGGCTGCTGACGGGGTAGGCGCGCCCGCGAAGGCTCAGCGCCCGCTCCGAGCCGCGCGCCGCGCCGCTCGTCCGGCGCGCGCGCCCTCGGAGCCCGAACCGACAACCCAGGCCGGGTCGCGCTGCGCGGCCCGGCCTGGCTTTCTCCGGGCCTGGTGTAGATTCGCGCACGCCGATGATCCTGCTCCCCGTCCCGAGGCCGCGCTGGGCGCTCGCCCTCGCGCTGCTCGCCGGCTGCGAGGTGCGCCCGCCGCCGGCGCTCGTCGAAGGCGCGGCGGCGCCGCCCGCGACCGCCGGCGCGCCGGCCCTCACCCGCGCCGCCGCCGCGCCGCCGCCCGCGGCCGTCGAGAGCGCCGCGGCGCCGCCGGCGCCCGCGCCCCCGCCCCCGCCCGATCCGCCGATCGCGCTCGCCCCCGGGGGCGCGCGGGCCGTGCGCGGCGACGCGGGGCTCGTGACCTCGGTCGAGGCGCACGCGACGCGCGCGGGGGCCGACGTGCTGCGGAGCGGCGGCAACGCGGTCGACGCCGCGGTCGCCGTCGCGTTCGCGCTGGCGGTGACACACCCGAGCGCGGGCAACATCGGCGGCGGCGGCTTCATGATCGTCCGCCTCGCGAGCGGCGAGACGCACGCCATCGACTTCCGCGAGGCCGCGCCCGCGTCGGTGACCACCGAGGCCGTCCTGGCCATGGTGCGCGCCGGCGGGTACGGCTACACGTCCGCCGGCGTCCCCGGCTCGGTCGCGGGCCTCGCCCTCGCGCACGAGCGGTTCGGCTCGAAGCCGCTCGCCGAGCTGCTCGCCCCCGCGATCGCGCTGGCCCGCAAGGGGCACCGCCTCGGCGCGCGGCAGGCGCTGACGCTGCGCTGGGCGTGGCCCAGGCTGCGGGGCGACCGGGCCGCGAGCGCGATCTGGGGGCGCGGCAAGGCGCCGCTCGCCCAGGGCGACCTCGTGCGCCAGCTCGACCTCGCCCGCACCCTGGAGGCGATCGCCGCCGAGGGGCCGCGCGGGTTCTACGAGGGGCCGATCGCCAGGAAGATCGCCGCCGCGATGCGCGAGCGCGGCGGCCACATCGCCGAGAGCGACCTCGGCGCCTACCAGGCGAAGCTGCGCGCGCCGCTCCGGTTCTCGTACCGCGGCTTCACCGTCGACACGATGCCGCCCCCGTCGATGGGCGGCGTCGCGTTCGCCGAGATCATGCTCACGCTGGAGCGGCTGAAGGCGCACGAGGCGCCCGCCGGCTCCGGGCTCTCGCTGCACCTGTTCGTCGAGGCGGCGAAGCGCGCGTACGCCGACCGGCGCAAGGTGAGCGCCGACCCGGATTTCACCGCGCCCGGCACGACGCGTATGCTCGCGATGCTGCTCGACGGGGGCTACCTGATGGGCCGCAGGCCGCCGGTCGATCCGGAGCGCGCGACGCCGGCGGGCGACATCGCGCCCATCCAGGACGCGATCGCGCTGGAGTCGCCGCAGACGACGCACTTCTCCGTGATCGACGCGCAGGGCAACGCGGTCTCGTGCACGACCACCCAGTCGGCGAGCTTCGGCGCGAAGATCGTGATCCCCGGCACGGGGATCCTGCTCGGCAACGCGCTGGGTGCGTTCTCGGAGACGGGCATCAACGCGGTCGCGCCGGGCAAGCGCATGGCGAGCTCGATGGCGCCGACGGTCGTGAGCCGGGACGGCAAGGTCGCGCTCCTCCTCGGCTCGCCCGGCGGCGACACGATCCCGAACACCGTCGCCCAGGTGTTCCGCAACCTGGTCGACCACGGGATGACCATCGACGAGGCGGTCCGCCACCCGCGCATCCACCACCAGTGGCTGCCGGACCGCGTGCGCGTCGAGCAGCTGAACCCGCCGCCGAAGGCCGCGCTCGACGACCTCGTCCGGCGGGGGCACGTCGTCGCCATGGATCCCATGCCGATCGGCGACGCGAACAACGTCCTCGTCGACGGGGACGGCGTCGCCTGGGGTTACGCGGACACGCGCGAAGGGGGCACGGCGGAGGGCGTCGGCGCGGCCGGCAAGCTGGGCCCGGCGGCGCAGGCCGGCGTGCCGCCCGCGGCGAGCGCGCCGAGCCCACCGAGCGCGCCGAGCCCGCCGGGCCCCTCCAGCCCGCCGTGAGCCGCCGGCCGGCCGCCGGCGCGCCCTCGGGGCGCGCCCGCAGCCGGCGTCACCGCAGCCGCGGGTCGTACTCGCTCGCCTCTGCGTCGTCGTCCTCCTTGGGGCGCACGACCACGACCGGGCAGGGCGCGCTGCGCGCGATCCGGTCGGCGGTCGAGCCGCCGAAGAGCCGCTGCAGCGGCGACTGCGGGTGCGTGGCCACCACGATGAGATCCGCGCTGAGCTCGCGGGCGAGCGCGACGATGGCCCGGTGGGGCTGGCCCGTCCGGAAGTGCATCGCCATGAGCCGCGGCTGGCCGTCCGCGCACCGGTGCTGGAGCACCCGGAGCGCGGGCGGCGAGGAGGCGCCCGGCGTCGTCACGTCGCGCACCGCGGGGGCGACCTGCCGCGGGCCGACGACCACGGCGTGGATCTCCGTCTCGCCCCGGAGCGCCGCCAGGTCGAAGGCGAAGCGCCACGCGCGCCCGCCCGGCTCGGACAGGTCCATCGCGACCACCACAATGTAGGGCTTCAGCCGTCGGCCGCTGCGCGTGCTCGAGCTGGGCGGCTCGTCCGCGGGCCTTCCCTGGTCGGCGCGCGCCTCCGCCGGCGCCTCGGTCAACATCGCGCAAACCTTCGCAACGCGCCGCTCCACCGCAAGCGGCGCCGGTCGCGCCGCGGGCGAGGGGGCCGCGGGCGAGCGGCCCGAGGGCGCCCGGCGCCACTCCCTCCTTGACGCACCCTCCAGACCTTCGCAGCGTCCCGCCCATGATCCCCCGCTATACCCCGTCCGATTTCGAAGAGCTCTGGTCGCCCGCCACCCGATTCTCGACCTGGCTCGAGGTGGAGCTCGCCGCCTGCGAGGCGATGGAGGCCGAGGGGCTCGTGCCCGAAGGCATCGCGAAGGGGATCCGGGCGAAGAAGATCGCGCTCGACGCCGATCGGATCGAGGCGATCGAGCGCACGGTCAAGCACGACGTCATCGCGTTCCTGACCCACGTCGAGGAGCTCGCGGGCGAGGGCGCGCGCTGGCTGCACCGGGGGATGACCTCGAGCGACGTGCTCGACACGAGCCTCGCGCTGCTGCTCGTCCGCGCGGCGGACCTGCTCACGAAGCGGCTCGACGGGCTCATCGACGCGCTCGCGCGGCGCGCGGACGAGCACCGGCGCACGCCGATGATCGGCAGGAGCCACGGCATCGCCGCCGAGCCGGTCACGTTCGGCCTGGCGCTCGCGGGCCACCTCGCCGAGATGAAGCGCGGCCGCGCCCGCCTCGCCGCCGCCCGCGAGGCGGTCGCGGTCGGGAAGGTCGCCGGCGCGGTCGGCACGTACGCGCACCTGTCGCCGCGCATCGAGGAGCGCGCGCTCGCCGCGCTCGGCCTGCGGCCCGAGACGGTCTCGACGCAGATCGTGGCGCGCGACCGCCACGCCGAGTTCTTCGCGGCGCTCTCGCTCATCGCGGCCGGCATCGAGCGGCTCGCGACCAACGTGCGGCACTGGCAGCGGACCGAGGTCCGCGAGGCGGAGGAGCGCTTCTCCGTGGGCCAGAAGGGCTCGAGCGCGATGCCGCACAAGCGCAACCCCATCCTCAGCGAGAACCTGTGCGGCCTCGCGCGCGTCGTGCGCGCGGCCGTGATCCCGGCGCTCGAGAACGTGCCGCTCTGGCACGAGCGCGACATCTCGCACTCCTCGGTCGAGCGGATGATCGCGCCCGACGCGACCGCGACGCTCGGGTTCATGCTCGACCGCGCCGCGGGGCTCGTCGACGGGCTGGTCGTCTACCCCGAGAAGATGCGCGAGAACCTCGACCGCACGGGCGAGCTCTTCTTCAGCGAGGCGGTGCTGCTGTCGCTCGTCCAGAAGGGCAAGCCCCGGCAGGCCGCCTACGAGATGGTGCAGCGTTGCGCGATGCGCGCCATCGCCGGCGAGGGGCGCTTCCGCGACAACCTCGCCGCGGACGCCGACGTCGCGGCGCTGCTCGCCCCGGACGAGATCGCGCGCTGCTTCGATCTCGACCACGCCCTGTCCCACGTGGACACGATCATCGATCGCGCGCTCCGCGCGTGACGCCGGGCCTGCGCCTGCGCCGTTGACCTGCACAGGCCGGTTTGACAGGCTCGGCCCGCCCATGGCCGCCCCCCTCGAACCTCCCGCCCGCCGCTCGCCCCCGCGTCGCCTCGCCGCGCTCGCGGCGGCCTCGGCGCTGTCTGCCGCGCTCACCGCCTGCGGCGGGGGCGCCCCGCCGCCGCCGTCGTCCGCCGCGCCCGCCGAGGCCGCGGCGCCGCCGCTGCTCGCCTCGCCGCCCTCGGCGGCGCCGGCGCAGCCGGCCGCGGTGCCGGCGGAGCCCTTCGCCGCGCTCCGCGAACGGATCCTGCGGGAGTGGATCGCGGACGAGCCGGCGTTCGCCCGCTCGCGCGGCCTGCACGAGCAGGACGGCAAGGTCGGCGACTGGTCCGCCGCCGCGATCCAGGGGAGGCTCGCGCGCCTCGAGCGCGACCGCGCGGCCCTCGCCGCCGCTGCCGCCGCGGCGCTGTCGCCGGACGACGCGCTCGACCGCGCGCTCCTCCTCCAGCAGATCGATCTGCGCCTCTTCAACGGCGAGGATCTCGAGGACTGGCGGAGGAGGCCGCAGTTCTACGGCGATCTGTTCGGCGTGAACCACTACCTCGATCGGGCGTACGCGCCGCTGCCGGATCGCGCGAGGCACCTGCTCGCGCACGAGAAGGCGGCGCTCGCCCAGGTGCCGCACATCCGCGAGAACCTCGCGAGCCCGCTGCCGAGGCCGGTGATCGAGGTCGCCGCGAAGATCTACCGCGGCTACGCCGAGTACCTGCGCGGCGACGTCGTCAAGCTGCTCAAGGGCGTGGGCGACGCCGCGTTCCAGGCCGACTTCGAGAAAACGAACGCCGCGCTGGCCGACGCGGCGCAGGCGCTCGCGGACCACCTGATCCAGGTCGAGCTGCCGAAGGGCGACGCGAGCCACGTGCTCGGCGAGGCGCGCTACCGGAAGCTCCTCCTCGCGCAGGAGGGGCTCGCGATCCCGCTCGCCGAGTTCAAGAAGATGGGCGAGGAGGACCTCGCGGCGAACAAGGCGGCCTACCAGGCGCTCGCGAGGACGGTGAAGGCCACCCGGCCGAAGGCGCAGCGGCTGCTCGCCGAGGCGACGCGGGTGATGGAGGCGTCGCGCAAGTTCGTCGTCGACAAGCAGCTCGTGAGCCTCCCGACCGACGAGCGGGCGATCGTGAAGGAGACGCCGCCGTACATGCGCTGGAACTCGGCGTTCCTCGAGGCGCCGGGGCCGTTCGAGCGCGAGGGGCTCGAGGCGTTCTACTACATCACGATGCCCGACCCCTCCTGGTCGCGGAAGGAGCAGGAGGAGTACGTGATGCCGAAGGGGACGTTGCTCTCGACGACGGTGCACGAGGTCTACCCGGGGCACTTCGTCCAGGGCCTGTGGGAGAAGCGCGCGCCGACGACCGCGCAGCGGCTGTTCGGGAGCTACTCGTTCGTCGAGGGCTGGGCCCACTACATCGAGCAGATGATGATCGAGGAGGGGTTCGGCAAGGAGGACCCGCAGAACCGGCTCGGCCAGCTCGCGGACGCGCTCCTGCGCAACTGCCGCGTGGTCGTGTCGCTCGGGGTGCACGCCGAGGGGATGAGCCTCGAGGAGGCCGAGCGCCGCTTCGTCGACGACTGCTTCCAGGACCGCGCGACGGCGCGGGAGCAGGCGGCGCGCGGGACGTTCGACCCCGGCTACTTCGCCTACACGCTCGGCAAGATCCAGATCCTGAAGCTCCGCGAGGAGGCGAAGGCGACCCTCGGCCCGGCGTTCTCGCTGCGCCGCTTCCACGACGCGGTGCTCGCGCACGGCTCGCCGCCGCTGCCGCTCATCCGCGAGCGCGTTCTCGCCGAGCTCGCGGCGCCGGCGCCTGCGACGCCCGCGACGCCAGCGCCTGCGACGCTCGCGCCCGCGACGCCGGCGCCCGCGAAGTAGCTGCAGCGGCGGGCGGCCGCGGCGACGGCCCGCCGCGGCGACGGCTCACGCGCTCACGCGTGGCCGCTTCGAGTCGTGGGCGCGGAAGAGCTCGTAGGTGCCGTCGACGAGGTGCAGCCGCATGCTGGGCCCGACCGCCGCCGCGGCGGCGCGCTACGCCGTCATGTCGGCCATGAAGATCGGCGGGGCGTGCAGCGCCATGATCTCCGGCGCGGGCGGCGCCGTCACCTTGGCCATCCGGAGCGCCTCGTCCATCGTGCGCGCCGTCTCCCAGCCGAGCAGCTGCGGGATGTACTCGTTGTCGGCGCCGACCACGATCATCCGGCCGATGTGCTGCCGGCCCGCCTCGCCCCAGTACCACATGAAGAACGGGTGCGTCGGGTGGTACGCGTGGCCGAAGCGGTACATCTCGATGTAGGCCGGGTTCTCGGAGAACTTCTTCTCGTACCGCTTGTGCAGCTCCATCGCGTCGCGCGTCTCCGGCAGCAGCCGGTGGACGAACTCGATGTACGGGGCGTGGTGCTCGTTGTCGAACAGGTCGGTGCAGGGGTGGAGGATGATCATCGTCCCCCCCTTCTTGAGCATCGGCGCGCCGCGGTAGAGGTTGAACAGGTAGCCGTTCGCCATCACCTGCACGAGCAGCGGGTTCAAAAACGAGTTCACGTTGTACGGGCTGATGAACGGGATGCCCGTGATCAGGATGTCGGCCTGCCCCGAGACGGGGACGAGGTACTGATCGAAGCTGCGCTTCAGCGTGTGCTCGTGCGTGGCCTCGGTCTCGCCGGCGAAGACGCCGGTCACGCCGAACGGCGAGGGGACGCGCTGGAAGATCGCCTGGCGGGCGGGCTGCGGCAGCTTGGAGAGCGTGAAGCGGAGGGCGCGGAGCGCGCTCTTCTCGGTCGGGGAGAGGTCGTCCTCGTTCCGCGCGAGGAACTCGAGCGGGCGATCGAACATGCGGTTGTTGATCGTCGTCTCGATCGTGAAGACGTTGAGCTTCTTGTTCGCGAGCCGGCCCATGCGCTCGACGCTCGTGTGCAGCGCGGAGCTCTTCGGGTCCATGTACGAGTAGCAGTCGCGCATCACCCGCGGGTTGTGGTGGGCGCGCAGGCTGCGGTAGCCGCACAGGCCGACGCTGACGGACTTGTGCCCGCCGTCCATCGGCACGAGGTTCAGGTTCACGTAGATCACGAGGTCGCTCTCGACCGCGCGCTTGTTGAGCTCGACCTCCTCGCCGACGTCCGTCGTGCCGACGTACTTCATGTTGGCGAGGTTCTCGGCGTCGTGGTTGTAGAGCCGCTTCGGCCAGTACGCGTTGAAGATCCGGTCGCCCACGACGTGGCGGATCTCCCAGTCCTTCATCCGCCGGTGCACGCTCGTCGCGATGATGATCTCGACGTCGTCGACGCCGTAATCCGCGAGCAGGTCGAGCACGATCGTGAGGACGCGCTCGCGGATGTCCGGGCGCCGCATCGGCGGCAGCGGCAGCGAGATGTCGTCCACCGCGATCGTGACCTTCATCCCCGGGCGGAGCTTCGCGTAGAGCGGCTCCGAGTTGTACGGGTGGTTGATCGCGTAGCGGATCGCGGCGTCGACGTCCTTCAGCGGCTCGATGGGCGGCTTCGGGTAGAGCACCCGCGTTCCGGTGGGCAGGTCGACCTCGACCAGCTGGTCGCCTGAGAAGAGCACCCGGGGGGCGCTGCGGCTGTCTAACGTGACGACGCAAGGATGGCTCATGGGGCTCTCCGAGCAGGGGGTGCGACGTGTTGGGCTGGGGTGGGGCGCTCCGCCGCCGTGCGCCGGCAGGGCGGGGTCACGCGGCGAGCTCGAGGATCGGCCAGTGGTACGCCTGCGCGAGCAGCTTGAGCTTGCGGTCCGGGTTCACCGCGGCCGGGTAGCCGACGACCGAGAGCATCGGCACGTCCGAGTAGCTGTCCGAGTACGCGAAGCACGCGTCGAGGTCGTGCCCGTTCGCGTGCGCGTGCTCGCGGATGAGCCGCGCCTTCTCGGGGCCGGCCACGACCGGGCGCAGGAGCTTCCCGGTCGCGAAGCCGTCCTTCACCTCGAGGCGGTTCGCGATGATGCCCGTCGCGCCGAGGTGGGCGGCGAGCAGCTGCATCAGGAAATCCAGCGCCCCGGAGATGAGGACGACGTCGTGCCCCTTGTCGAGGCTGCACTGCACGAGGTCGCGCGCCTTGGCGTAGATCGCCGGGCGGAGCACCTTCGTGAACGCCTCCTCGGCGAGCGCCACGAGGCGGTCCTCGGAGACGCCCTCGAAGGAGCTGAAGAGCAGCTCGTTGAACATGCGCCGATCCCTGAGCTCCGCCATCGCCATCCACGGCGCCTTGACGAGAGCGCGGCCGAGCTTCGCGAGGCTGTGCATCGGCGTCGGCTGGTTCAGCATGTAGAACACCGTCGGGTGCACGAGGTTCGTCGTGACCAGGGTGCCGTCTACGTCGAAGTAGCTCGCCGGCATGGGGGGCAAATCTCCCTGCATGCCGTTCGAGTCAAGATGAAGCGTGCGCGAACCGGGATTCGCAGGGAAATGGTCAGGCGGCGAAGAGGCGCTCGTAGCGATCGTCGAGCTCGACGCCGCCCTCGGCGGCGCCCCGGTCCACCGGGTTGATGCCGCAGTACTCGACGCTGGCGAGGTGGCGCCAGCGCCCGGCGCGCTCCGGCTCGTCGGGGAGCACGGGGGTCGTGCACGGGAAGCAGCCGATCGTGCGGAAGCCCATCGCGTGCAGGGGGTTCTCGATCGCGTCCGGGTGTGCGGCGAAGTACGCGTCGAGCTCCTCGTTGCTCAGCGACGCGAAGGGGTGGATCCGGAGCGTGTTGTTCGCGAGGTCGATTCCGAACGGCGCGACCCTGGCGCGGGCGCCGCCCTCGCCGCGGCGGAGCGCCGCGACGAGCGCGTCGTAGCGGCCGCGGACGGCGCTGAGCGGGGCCGACTTGCGGAGGTCGCAGCACCGCTCCTGGCCCTCCTTCGAGAGGTAGAGCAGGCCCTCGTCGCGCGTCTGCTGGGCGAAGCTGCGCTCGGGGGACAGCGTGACCACGCGGAGGTTCTTGTGGGTGCGCGCGAGCTCGTCGCGGGTGGCGAGCGTCTCGGCGTGGAGCACGCCGGTGTCGACGAAGACGACGTCGAAGGAGAGCCCGGCCCGGTCGGCCACGTGGCAGAGCGCGGTGCCGGCCCGCTGCATGCTGCTCAGGATGGCCGCGCGGGATCCGAACGACTCGCGGACGAAACGGAGGAGCTCGACGGGCGGAGCTCCCTGGAAACGACGGTTCAGCGGTTCGAGATCTCGCTCGGTGATGCGCATGACGGGAGGCATAGCAGAGCCCGTCCCCGCGATCCGGGTTGCGTTCGCCCGGGCTTGCGCCTAACTCCGCTATCGCGGAATGCAGAGCGCCCACCACGAGTTGCAGGCCGGCGGCCTGGGCCATGACCTCCCGGAGCTCGAGCGCCGGCGCTTCCTGTTCGTGACCGGCAAGGGCGGGGTCGGGAAGACGACGATCTCCGGCGCCCTCGCCCTCGCCTTCGCCGCGCGGGGCAAGCGGGTCCTCGTGGCGATGTGCAACACGAAGGAGCGGCTCTCGGCCATCCTGGGCACGCGGCCGATCGGCCAGGAGGTCACCCAGGTCGCCGAGCGGGTGTGGGCGGTGAACATCTCCCCGGACCGGGCGCTCCGGGAGTACGGCGAGATGGTCCTCAAGGTGCGCGCCGCGGCCGACCTCGTCTTCGACAACAAGTACACGCGCACCTTCTTCCGCGCGGTGCCCGGCCTGTTCGAGTGGGCGATGCTCGGCAAGGCCTGGTTCCACACGACCGAGGTGCTCGACGACGGCTCCCCGCGTTACGACGTGGTGCTGCTCGACGCGCCCGCGACGGGGCACGGCATGGACATGCTGCGCGTGCCCAAGGTGATCCTCGACGTGGCGCCGCCGGGCGTCCTGCGCCGCGACGCGGAGGCGGCGTGGGCGATGTTCCGGGATCCGGCGCGGAGCGGGGTGGTCGTCGTGACCCTCGCCGAGGAGATGCCGGCGACGGAGACGATCGAGCTCGTCGGCGAGGTGCGGGGCGAGCTCGGCCTGCCCGTGCACCGGCTGATCATCAACAGCGTGTTGCCGCCGCTGTTCTCGCCCGAGGAGCGGCGGGCGCTGCTCGCGGACCCGGCGCGCCTCGACGTGGGGGCGCCGGCGCGCGCGGCGCACACGGCCGAGAGCGCCGCCGTGGCCGGGGCGCGGCGGGCGATGCGCGAGTCGGTGCAGCACGAGAGCCTGGCCCGCCTGCGCCGCGCGCTCGACGTGCCGACGGTGGTGCTGCCCTTCCTCTTCGACGAGGCCTCGACGGTCGCCGGCACGCGGACGCTGGCCGCGCGGCTCTGAGCGGGGCGCGGGCTTCGGCCATGCGAGCGAGCCCGCTGCTCTGCGACGGACGTGTGCTGCTCGACGCGGACCGGCTCGTGCGCGCGGGCGTCGCGGACCGGCGCGCGAGCTTCGAGCTCGCCTTCACCGGGATGCCGCCGCACACCGGCTTCCTCGTGGTGGCCGGCGTCGAGGCGACGCTCGAGGCGCTCGCGTCCGCCGGCGCGCGCCTCGACGCGGACGAGGTCTTCGCGGCGCGCGCGGCCTGCGGGCTGAGCGACGCGCTCGCGGAGCGGCTCGCCGGGGCGCCGCTCGCGGTGGACATCGACGCGATGCCCGACGGGACGATCGCCTTCCCGGGCACGCCGGTCGTGTCGGTGGAGGGGCCGTTCGTGGCGGCGCTGCTCGTGGGCGCGGTGCTCGTGCCGGCGGTCCGCCGGGGCACGGCGGCGGCGACGCGGGCGGCGCGGCTCCACATCGCGGCGGACGGGGGCGTCGTGGTCGACGGGTCGTCGGCGCGCGCGCCGTTCGTCGAGGAGCAGCTGGCGCTCGCCCGCGCGGCGCACGTGGGCGGCGCGGCGGCGACGACGAGCGCGCTCGCGGCGACGGCGCTCGGGATCCCGTTCCGCGGCGAGGCGGGGATCGACCTCGGCGAGCTCGCGCCGCCGCCGTCGCCGTACGAGGGCAGCTGGCCCTGGTACGCGGACGGGATGATCGACCTCGGCGGCCGCGAGGAGGAGGCGCTGCTGCTCGAGGCGCGGCGCGTGGGCACGACCGCCGGGGGCTGGGTCGCGTCGGGGCTGGCGGAGTGCGGGGAGGACATGCCCGCGGTGCGGTACGAGCTCGTGGCGCTCGAGGAGTCGGGGGCGTGGGCGCTGCGGCAGGGCACGAGCAACCGCGGCGACGTGATCGCGGGGCGCAAGATGGTGGCGCGCTACTACGACGAGGCGGGCCGGGCGGCGGCCGACGTGATCCACCTGGCGCACGAGCGGATGCTGCCGCCGCGCGCGCTCGGGGTGGTGCGGCTCGCGCCGCTCTCGCGCGCGATGATGCGCGGTGGCCACGCGCTCGAGGCGGCTGAGCCGCCGGGCGCGGGGCGCGAGCGGTCCGTCGCGGCGCGGCAGCTCTTGCCGTACGGGGTCGCGCACCTGCGCGCGCCGGCGCGGTACCCGGTGCAGCTCTCGCCGGCGCTGATCGCGATCCGCGAGCCCGAGCCCCCAAGCACCCTCCGGTAGGGCGGCGGTCACCCGCTTCGGATACGGGCCCACCTCGGCGTTTTCGGTGCTCAGCGCACAGGAGTGCGCTTGCGCGCCGAAAACGCCGATCTGGGCCCGTCTCCTGTGCGGGTGACCGCCGCCCTGCGAGGAGCGACCGTCGGGGGTGCGGGGGGACGCCGCGCTGGGACGGGCGGACCATCTGGTGTGCGGGGGGACGCCGCGCTGGGACGGGCGGACCGTTGGCTGTGCGGGGGGACGCCGCGCTGGGACGGGCGCGCCGTCGGCTGTGCAGGGGGACGCCGCCGGAGGGAGCACGCCAGGCTCGCGAGGTGCTCGTCACGGGCACGGACGCCTGCGGCGCCGGCGGGAAGGGGGCGCGCCGCGGTCCGGAAGCTTCGCGCGCCGGCGGGAAGGCTTCGCGCGCCGTCCGGAAGCTTCGCGCACGGGGCGGAGGGTCTATTTCCCGGGAAATTCGGTCCCCGGCGCGCGCCGGAGGGCGCCGGGGGCGCGGAGGACGCCGCTAAGTACGCGAAAGCTCGTGCTCGGGAGCGCGCGCGAAGGTCTCGGGAGCGCGCGCGAAGCTTCCGGAGCGCGCGCGAAGGTCTCGGGAGCGCGCGGGAAGCCTCCGGCGCGTACCGAAGGTGAGAATCTGTGATGTGGGTTACCTGAACTCGGCGCCGCCGGTCTCTTCGCCCGGCTCTGCCGGCGTGGACGGCGTGGCGGGGGGCTTGGTCGGCGTGGTGGCGTGGTCGCGGGCTTGCGCTGGGGTGCCTTGCGGCTCGCGAGGCCGAGGCGGATGAGATAGCTGCGCTTCTTGAACACGGCGCGCGCCGTGGTCGACCACTCGTGGAACCAGCCGCGCAGCTTGACGAACGCCTCGCGCCGGCGCGGCCTCCGGGAGCTCCGTTGTCTCGGGCAGAGGCGATGTCGGGCCGAGCGCCACGTCGACAAGACCCTTGAGGCGCTTGCGCTCGGCCTTGTCGAGGCCGCGGGTGGCGAGGAATACGACGGCCTTCTTGCCGCCCTGCTTCCGGACGGCGGCAATGAGAGCGGAAGCTGCAATGGGAGTTCCGGCGATTGGAAGAGGATTGTTGAGCGCTCCTGTGGCCGCCGGTTTCTTACTTTCGCGGGCTGGCATGGTCCGGGGCAATGACCTGTGCGCCGAGGACGGAGCGCATTGAGCGTTGAGCGCTCTCCGGCGCGATCCTCGGTTGAGGAATGTCCGACCGTTCCGTCGTGGCGCTTGTGTCTGGGAATGGCGCGGGCGAGCTTGCGCCGGCGAGAAAAGTCGCAGGGTGGAGGGAATGAGCATGGGACGGGGAATGACACGACAGAAGGTTATCCTCGTGGCGGCGGCCGCCGCTTTGGCGCTCGGCATGGTAGGGTCCGGGTGCCTGTGGAAGCGCGGGGACCACACCCTCGGGAGCTTCTGCGCCGCGGCGGTGGGCGGCGAGGAGCATTGCGTCGGCGAGAACGTGGGCCCGGGCCGCGCGTGGAGCCAGGCGGAGAAGGACGGCGAGCTGCCGATCGAGATGTGGGCCACGTGGCCGAAGGACAACACGCTGGACGAGGTGGTCGCGCGCTCGCACCGGCTCGACCTGTGGTTTGGTCACCTGGACGAGGCGATCGCGTACGTGCGGGACGACGCGAGGAACGCCGAGTCGCTGCGGGCGACGCTGGCGGGCAAGATGAAATCGCTGCTCGGCGAGGCCGCGGACCGCCAGAGAGAGCTGCTCGCGCAGGAGCCGGTCGACGCGGCGGGGAACTTCAAGACGGCGATGATCGACAAGGCGAGCGCCGAGGAGGAGCCGCTCGCCGCGGCGCTGGCGGCGGACAAGCAGGCGATGGCGGTCGTGCAGGCGGTCTTCGACGAGGCCCGGCGCGACGTCGCTCCGCTGCAGGCGAGGTACGCGGGCGCGGCGGCGCGGTTCGCCGCGTACCGCGCGACCGAGGCGGCGGAGACGGCGGCGTACGCGGCGCTCTCGGAGCAGGCGTCGCGGTCGGCGCTCGAGGAGCTCGACGGCGTGGAGCAGGACGTGCTTGCGGCGGCGCGCGAGGCGAGCCGGGCGCCGAACGAGCTCGCGGCGGAGGTGATGGCGCTGGCGGCGGAGCTCCAGGTCTTCGCGGGCTCCTTCGAGGAGGCGATGGCGCCGCACAGGGAGTTCCTCGGGACGCACGGCGCGGTGCTGCCCGACATGATATCGGGGGCGCTGCGGTCGCTGAGCGCGATGCTGGGGTACACGCACCGGCGGGTGGCGCGGAGCGACGCGACGGCGACGGCGCTGCTCGGCGGGATCGCGATGCGCCGGCAGGCGCTGCGCGCGCTCGAGATGGACGGGGGGGCGCGCGAGGCGATCGCGCGGTCGCGGATTCAGAGGGCTTCGGAGGCCTTCGGGGAGCGGGCGCGCGCGCGGGCGGCGGCGCTGTCGGCGGCGCCGCCGGTGAGCGAGCGGCTCGGGCTGCCGCTGCTGGCCGAGCGGTGCGGGGAGCTCGTGACGCTCGTGCAGATGCGGCCGCTCTGCGAGGCGGCGGGGGCGTCGTGGCGCGAGGCGGGGTGCGCGGCGCTCCGGGAGCGGTTCGACGCGGCGGAGGCGGAGCTCAGGACGGGGCTGCCGCGGAAGATCGCGGCGGGGCTTTCGGCGCTGCGGGAGGAGGGGATGGCCGCGGCGGCGCTCGAGGCGGCGCAGGCGCGGCTCGACGCGGGCGACGTGAAGGGCGCCGCGATCGCGTATGACGCCGCCGTGCGCGGCGCGGAGGGGACATGATCCGGTTGGTCTGCGTTGTGTTGCGCGGCCAGGGCGCCGCGGTGCTGCAGAAGGTTGTCGCGCTGGTCACGATGCTGGCGGTGCTTTTGCCGTCGTTCGCGTGGGCAGGCACGCCGTACAGCCTGAGCTGGATCAACACGCAATCCAGCACGTCATGCGAAGGTCCCTTCCTCGTCGAGGATGGAGACGCGTTCTTTCGCGTGAACGACACGCCGCTGCCGACCTACGAAGTCCCGGGCACGCTCGTAGACCACGGTGATGGAGCGCGCAGTCACCGGTCCGAGGCGGACTTCGACTCGGTGCTGCTCCGCATGGGAGCGAACGAATTCCACTTCGCGGTCGCCAACTCGGGCGGCGACGACTGGTGCACCGACGCGCACGAGCTGGTAACGCTCGTCTCGGTCCCGCTCGGGCTGAACAAGCCGCTGTTCGACGTCCGGCGCCGCGGGGCGAAGTTCTCCGGCAGCACGACAGTCGACCTGAGCCTCGCGGAGATCAACCCGGCGCTCGCGCGCGACATCGAGATCCTGCTGGCCGAGATCGCCGAGGAGCGCAAGGCGCTCGTGGCGAACGCGCCGCGGGTGGAGCGGCTGGCGGAGACGATGGATCTGCTCCAGCAGTTCGACAGCGAGCTGAAGGACCTGGTCAGCCGGCCGCTGGACGAGATCTCGCGGACCGACCTCGACGCGATCCTCGACCGGTACAAGGACGTGGTCGCGCCGGAGACGCGCGCGGCGCTGGAGCAGCTCATCGACGACCTGAAGCAGAGCGTGAGCGACCTGGAGGACGAGCTCGCGCGGCTGATGGACGAGTTCGGCGCGCAGGCCGACGAGGTGGCGGACCTCGTGACGCAGGACGCGCGCGCCGAGGGGTGGGATCCGGACGACTCGGGCGCGTACGCGCTCGGGGCGAGCGACGTGCCGTGGGTGGAGGTGCCGGACATCGCGGAGGTGGAGGGGGCGTTCGACGAGGGCAGGGATCCCTATGCAGCGTACGCGGACGCGGTGATCGGGGCGCTGGAGGAGGACGTGAACGGCGGGGTGGTGGTCGCGCGGGCGGATTTCGTGGCGCACGTGAGGGCGTGGCGAGGGAACAGCGCGGCGCTGGAGATCGCGCTGCGCGACCGGATGGGGGTGTCGCTCGCGGAGACGAACGCGTTCCTGAACGCACAGAACCGGATCACCGGGTTTGTGCGGCGGTTCATGGACGCGTCGGACTGGTTCGAGGACACGCCGGTGCCGGCGGACCTACGGGCGCAGGTGGACATGGTGCTCAAGCCGAGGTTCGACGCGTTCGCCGACCAGATGAAGGACAGCCTCAACCTGTGGACGGGAGACGGGCTCGACCTGGAGCAGACGCAGCTCTACCAGACGATCAGCGCGTTCGCGGGGGCGATGTCGACCGTCAGCGAAGGGGTCGATGTCTACGTCGGGACGATGCAGACGCTGGTGCACGCGACGACACGGCTCGCGGTGGGGTTCGTGCCGGTGGTGGGGCCGGCGCTGGACCTGTGCGAGGCGGTCACGGGCAAGGCGTGGTGCGTGCCGTCAGGGGAGGAGCTGAGCGACGAGGAGAGGATCTTCTCGGGGCTGGGGTTCGGGGTCGCGGCGATCGGGCCGATGTGGCGGGTGATCAAGGGCGCCGGCGGGCTGACGCCGGGGGCGATCCGGGTCGCCGGGGAGATCGCGGAGGTCGACGATCCGGTCTTGGCCGCGCTGCGTGCGAACCGGCGCACATGGTACAAGACGCTGCACGGGGCGGTCACGAGCAAGCCGCTCGATGCGATGGAGAAGAAGGCGGCCAAGTTCATGCTGGACGACGGGAGGGCGCTGATCGGGGTCGGCGACGACGGGGTGCGCACGGTGCTGGACATACCGAAGACCTCTCCGCCAAATACGACCTTGGGGAGGGCTCCCGACTTCCTCACCGTTACCAAGGGGAACAAGCTGGCCCTGAGCGAGGTGAAGGATATTGACAGTGACACCGGGAAGGTCGACATCGACTATGCCCTCAAGCAACTGGAGAATGCGATGAAGAAACTGAGGGACAATGGACTCGCCAGCGACGTCGAGCGGGTCGAGCTCATCATCCCTAAAGGTGCGCGGCTCAAGAATGAGAACAAGATCGTCAAGGACGGCTATCTAGTCGACGTGCTCACGGGCAAGCGCCTTAAACTTGAAGACTTTAGGAACCTGGTCATGGCGATCCAGCTATGAGCCTATCAGGTCCCTGGCTCTTTGCGTGGTGTGACGCGGCGGACAGGGGCGACGCGTTCGCGGCGGCTCTGTCTGCTCTCGTCATCCCGGGGGGAACGTGCGGCTTCCACATCGAGTCTATCGAACATCCCGATAGCACCTGGCGATGGCGAGACACGGTACCACTCAACGAGACGGTCGCGGCGGTGCGCGCAGGATTCACCGCAGGGACGCACGTCTTCGCGTCCTTCGGCGTGACGCTGAGCTCCGGACGCGCAATCGAGCTAGCGATCGAGTGCAACGGCGAAGAGTGGGAGCGCAGGTACGCATCCGGTCCTCTATGCGCGCGCCCTGGTGACCGCAACGATCTACTTCCCACGAACCTCCGCATCGCGTCCGGCGGCAGCATGCGCTCGGTCGACGTTGAGGCGGCGATCCTAGGGATGCACGTCCAGCAGGACATCGAGGACCTCATGCTCCGAATCTGCGCGCCGGACGTGCGTCCGCGCGTCACGATCGGTGCGTGGACGGAGTTCGCGGCGTGGGGGCCGCCGACCAGCGGATGCGCAACGTACCACGCAGATGCGGCCTTGGTTGCGCGCGATCTCGCCCTTGCCTGGCTGCACCTGCAGGATGCCGACAAGGTACCCCGCGTCGCCGGCGTGCCGGTAGATGTGTTGCATACGCGCGTCGACGCCGCGCCGCGCGGAGCCCGCGTCGCGGTCGAGGCCGGCGTGGAGCTCTCTCGCGAAGCCGTCCTAAAGGCGCTCATGATGTCACCCCAGGCGCTGCTCGATGCGCTCGAGGCCGCAGCGGTGCCGGACGACGAGTGGCGCGCAGTCGAATCGATGGCCCTCGAGGCAATCGCCGCGGCGAAGGCGGGCGCGCCCACCTACGAGGCGGACGTCTCCACGCGCAAACACGTCCGGTTCCTCAAGCAACACGCACCCTACCGTGTGCACCGCCTCCCGAGCGGCGGCGTGGTGCTGGCGACCCATCCGTATCGCATGCTCTGGCCGCTCTGGGCCGACGCCCTCTTCTTGCTGGGCATCTCGTCATGATGCAACGGTGTGCCTGCCTCGCCTGCCGTCCGGTCGACCGCGCAGCCAGGTGGACCAGCATCGGAACAGGAGACGCAATGGTATGAGCAAAGATCCTCACGCGAAGCGATTCGAGATCCAGCGGCTCATCGAGCGGTCGCTCGACCTGGCGAGGCGCGCACTCCGGGAACAGGGGTCGTTTCTTCCCGGGTTCATCGCAGTGGAGTCCACCGGGAAGTACAACGTCGGGGTCGCGGCGCAGGGCGGCACCGACGGGTCGAACCTGGTCATCACCGCGCTGAGGCAGAAGGCAGCGGCCAGGCAGATCAGAGCGGCTGCCGTCTATCGGGATGTCCGGGTCCGCCCCCGGGGCGCATTGGAGGACGTCGACGCCATTCAGGTCGTGGCGGAGCTGGCGTCCGGGGAATCACTCAACCTGTTCCAGGTATACCGGATGGAAGGCGCGGAGCCGGTCTTCTACGATGGTCCAGAGACCGAGCAAGTCCCCTCCGTTATCTTCGGGGAGGCGCATCGGAGCGCGGCAGGCGCGAAGCGGTGGTGGAACTTCTGGAAGTGAGCTCCTCTTCCGAGCCGGCGGGGTGGTGCGACACCGCCGCGGACTGCGAGGGGCCGCCGGATACCGGGTGCGGTGTCGGGCGGTGCGTCGAAGGCAAGTGCACGCTGGGTGCTCTCGATGCGTCGGTACATGAATCAAGCGTGCACTGAGCGGGGACCGAGGTTCCACGCGTGGTGTGACGAGGTGGACCGGTTCGACGCCTTCGCGGCGGCCCTGTCCGCGCTCGCCTACCCGGGGGGGCTCTGCGACGTCAGCCTGTCGACGAGCGGAACGTCCGAGGAGATGTGGCGCCCCGAGATCCCCGTCGACGAGGTCATCGCGGTGACACGTCCCGCCTTCAAGGCGGCCTCGCAGGTACGTGTGAGTCTCGGCTCGCCGTGGCGGTGGCTGGGCCGGCATGGGCTGAGCCTGGAGTGCTACGGTGAAGACTACGATCGCCGGTGGCCCAGCGGCCCCCTGGGCGTGGGTGTGGACGAATGGAAGGGGCTCTACCCTTACTGCCTCGAGATGGCCATCGGCAGCGGAGTGCGCTCCGTGGAGGCCGAGGCGGCGATGATCTCGATGCACATGGAGCAGGACGTGGAGGGCATCCTGCTCGGCCTCTGCGCGCCGGACGCGCATGCCCGCGTGACGACGGGCGCGTGCGCGGCCGTCTTGCGCTGGCCCGCGCCGGTGGAGGCGTGCGCGACCTACCACGCCGACGCCGCGACGGTCGCGCGTGACCTCGCCCTATCGTGGGTGCACCTCCACGACGGCGACGTCGTGGGGCGCGCCGCGCGCCTGCCGCTCTCCGCGCTCGCGGCGCGCATTGAAGCCGCTCCCCGAGGGGCGCGCGTCGGCGTCGCGAGCCACGTCGAGCGCGTCGACGAGCACGAAACGCTGGATCTCCATGCCTCGCGGTCGCGGAGCGAGCGGCCCACGCGCGACGACGCCGTGCGGTGTGTGCCCCGCTCCCGGGCGACGTCGAGATCACGCGCGAGCAGGTCCTCCAAGCGCTCTTGACTCCCCCGGACCTGCTGCTCGAAGCGCTCGAAGCCTCGGCGCTGCCGGACGCCGCATGGCGCGCCGTCGAGCCACGCGCGCGCGAGCTCATCCACGAAGTCATCGACGAGGCCGAGACCCGAGAGGGCGAGCCGTCCTACGAGGTGACCGTCGCCACCGGCAGACACGTGCGGTTCATCGAGCGCCATTCGCCCTACCACGTGCGGCGCCTTCCGAACGGTGGCCTCCTGCTGGCCACCCACCCATTCCGCACCCTGTGGCCGCTGTGGGCGGATGCCCTCTTCTTGCTCGGCATGACGTCGTGAGTGGCCAGCGCGAGGGCGCATCGCGCTGCCGCGTCGCTCTGTGTCCCGCTATCGATGCATCTGTTCGCGCGAGGAGGCCCGTCGGGCGACCCGCCGCGGCTCACATGTCGAGCAGCAGCTGCGTCAGGATGTAGTTCGTGACGAGCACGGTGATGCAGCTCTCGACGACCGCGCGCGTCGTCGCGACGCCGACGCCGCGCGCGCCGCCCGAGGCGAAGAAGCCGTGGCGGCACGAGATCGCCGAGACGATGAAGCCGAACACGCACGCCTTGATGAGGCCCATGGAGATGTCCTTGGGCAAGGCGAAGTCGCGGATGCTCTGGAAGAACGCGCCCTCGTCGCCGCCGAGCCAGAGCACGGCGACGAGGTAGGAGCCGCACATGCCGACGCTCGTGTAGAGGATGCAGAGCAAGGGCAGCATCACGACCGCGGCGAACAGGCGCGGCGAGAGCAGGTACTGCACCGGGCTCACGCCCATCGTCGCGATCGCGTCGATCTGCTCGGTGACGCGCATGTTGCCGAGCTCCGCGGCCATCGCGCTGCCGGCGCGGGCCGTGACCATGATCGAGGAGAAGACCGGGGCGAGCTCGCGGGCGAGCGAGACCGCGACGAGGCCGCCGACCCGGCCCTCGGCGCTGAACGCGCGCAGGGCGTACGAGGTCTGCAGCGTCACGACCATCCCGCTGAAGACGCCGGTGAGGCCGACGATGAACACCGACTGCGCGCCCAGGAAGTCCATCGCGGCGAGGAACTGCGCGGGGCGGAACGGCGGGCGCACCAGCCAGACGAGGGTCTGGGCGGTGAGCGTGACGATGGTGCCGATGTTGTCGAGGAACCCGAGGACGGGCGCCAACGCCTTGTTGAGCAGCTCGCTGCGGCTGGTTTCCGCGCCTCCGTTCACGGTGCCCGCTCTTGTACCACGCCAGGCCGCCGCGCACGGGCCCACGCGCGCAAAGGCCACTCGGGCCGCCCGGGCCGCTCGCCCGCGTCACCGCGCGCCGGCGCGAGCAGAGCCTTTTTCCTGCAGATCAGCCGCCAGCGCCGCGAGCACGGCGCGGCTCCGCGCGCCCGTCGCGCCGAGCACAGCAGCGCGGCCGGGGGCGCCGGGGTCCTCGGGCGCGACGAGGTGGACGAGGAGCGCGTCGCCGCCGAGCGCCTCCACGAACGGCTCGCCCCACTCGACCACGAGGAGCGCCCCCTCGGCGCGGCGCTCGCGGAGCCCGAGCTGCGCGAGCTCCGCGGCGGCCGCGCCGCCCTGCGCGCCCTCCGCGGCGGCCGCGCCCTCCGCGGAGGACGCGCCGCCGAGGCGGTACGCGTCGGCGTGCGCGATGGGGACGCGGCCCGCGTGCTCGTGGACCAGCGTGAAGGTCGGGCTGGTGACCGGGATCTCGGCCGGCACGCCGAGCGCCCGGCAGAGGGCGCGGGCGAAGAACGTCTTGCCGGCGCCGAGGTCGCCCGCGAGGACGAGGAGGTCGCCGCCCTCGAGGCGGCCGGCGAGCGCGCGCGCGAGGCGGATGGTGCTGCGGCGGCTCGGCAGCTCGACGCGCATACGTCAGAACCGGAGCCCCGCGCCGAGCGTCGCGCCGAGCAGGATCAGCGCGCCGTCCGCCGTGGGGATCCACCGGAGGTTGCCGAGCTGCGCCTCGAGCTGCGCCGCGCGGCTCAGCGCGTAGACGACGTCGAGCGAGGCGCCGAGCGCGGGGTGCACCGCGAGGTCGCCGCGGTACGTCGCGCCGCCCGGGCCGACGAGGTCGGCGCCGGCCGCCCGGAAGAACGCGCCGAGCTGGATCGACGGGCCGAGGTGGAGCGGGGAGGCGCGCCACGCGCCGTCGTGCGGCGTGAGGCTGGGCGTGAGCAGGAGGCGCGCGCCGCCCTCGATCCAGCCCGCGGGCGGGCCGACCAGGTTGCCGCCGCCGCCGGCGAACAGCTCGAGGCCGCGATCGCCGACGGCGTAGGCCAGGCGCACGGCGCCGATCATCGAGGCCCCGCTGCCGCTCGCGCCCTCGAGGCGCGCCGCCGCGACCGCGGCGCCGAGCGACGCCGACAGCGCGAGCCGGCGCCCGCCCGAGTACGCGGGCCAGACGCGCTCCGGCCCGAGCGGGTACGCCATCAGCACCCGCTTCGCGGGCGGCGACCGCGGCGGCTCCGGCACCGGGGGCACGACGAGCGGCGTCGCGGCCCCCGGCGCGGCGGGGGGGCGCGGCGCGCCCGTGGCGCCGGAGGGCGCGGGCTGCTCCCAGGGGAGCGCGCCGACGCCGACGCCCTCGGGGCGGAGGAGCACGGCGAGCATCTCCTGCGTCTCGAGCTGCGACGCGCTCCGGTCGACCTCCCGCGCGACGGACTCGATCCGCCCCGTTGAGGCGAGGTACGCGGTGAGCTCGACGCGCGTGGTGGTGACCGCGGGCTCGACCGTGGCGGCGAGGACCCAGTCGGCGCCCGCCTGCGCGCCCACCGCGCGGTACTCGTCGGCGGTGTCGGCGACGCCGTCGGCGACGCCCTTGAGCGCGGCCGCGACCGCGCTGTCCGGCGCCGGGGTGTGGCCGAGCGCGGCGAGCCCGCGCGCGATCTCGGACTGGGCGGCGCTGCGGGCGGCCTCGTCGGTGCCGCCGCGCGCGGGGAGCACCGCCACGCGATCGGCGCGCGCGGTCCGGGCGGTAGCCAGCAGCGCGGCGGCGGCGGCGGCATAGCAGAGGGCTCGGCGGAACATGCCGTGACATCGTACGCGCCCCACGGCGCCGGAGCAGCCCCGGGGCCGCGCGCCGGCGCTGTCGGCGCGCGCCTGAGGACCGCCGGCGCTGTCGGCGCGCGCCTGAGGACCGCCGGCGCGGTCGGCGTGCGCCTGAGGACCGCCGGCGCTGTCGGCGCGCGGCTGACGGCCGCCGGCGCTGTCGGCGTGCGCCTGAGCACCGCCGGCGAGGCGGCGGGCGCCGCTCACCGCTCCTTCCCGATCTCGCGGTGCCCGATCTCCCGCGGGAGCACGCGCCCTCCGCCGAAGCCGGGCGCCGAGGTCGTCCACAGCTCGGCCTTCGCGCCGCCGATCGCGGTCGCCGCCGCGAGGCGCCGCGCCTTCACCTCGGCCGGATCCTCGGTGCCCGTCTTCGGCAGGCTCCGCACGCCGGCCCAGGCGAGCACGCCGGCGTCGTGCCCGAGCGCCGCCCAGTAGCTCGGCGGCGTCGGGTGGCTGGTTAGCCACGCGGCGAGCGCGCCGGCGCCGGCACCGGCGTCCGGCGCGCCCGGCGCGCCCGGCGCGGCTGCGGGTGGCGCCTTCGGGCCGGCCGCGCTCGCTGCCGGCCGCGCGCCGCCCGGCGCTGCCGGCCGCGCGCCGCCCGGCGCTGCGGTGAGCGGGAACAGCCCCGCCGTGGCGACGAGGACCCCTGCGGGCGGCGCGATCGCCGCCTCGAAGCCGAGCGCGAGGGTCACCGAGCGCGGGGCGGCGCGGATCGCCTGCTCCGCGCAGGGCGGGTCGCCGCCCACGATGATCCCGCGGATGCCGAGCGGCCGGAGGGTGCGCGCGTCGAACGGCTCATCGCAGGGGAGCACCAGCGCGATGCCGCCCCCGGTCGGAGGCGCCGCCGGGCCCGGCCGTGCGGCGGCGCCGCTCGCGGGCACAGCGCCGCTCGCGGGCACAGCGCCGCTCGCGGTCGCAGCGCCGCTCGCGGTCGCGGCGCCGCTCGCGGTCGCAGCGCCGCTCGCGGTCGCGGCGCCGCTCGCCCCCGCCGTCGCCGCCGCGGCGCCGGCCGCCTCTTTCCGGGCGCTGCGGTCGCCGCCGACCAGGGCCACCGGCGCCGCGCCCCGCGCCGCGAGCGCGGCCGCGAGGACCTCGACGCCCTTGTCGGGATCCTCGCCCACGACGAACACGAACGCGCCGTCGAGCGCGGCCGGCTCCGGCGGGTGGATGAGCAGCACCGGGATCGCGTGGGTGCGCGCGAACTTCGCCGCCGCGGTCGCCTGCTCCCGGTCGGAGCCGGCGACGAGCACCGCGGCGCCCTCGGCCGTCAGGCTGTTCAGCGCCTCGTCGACGCTCCCCTCGCCGCCGTCGTCGCGGCTCACGAGCCGCGCGTCCGAGCCCGGCCGCAGCAGCCCGAGCCCGTGTGTCACGCCGGCGGCGATCTCGACGCCGCGCCGGCGCGACGCGGGCGTGCGCGTCGAGACCAGGAGGCCCACGGTGGGCGGCTCGACGCGCGCGGTCCCCGCGCCGGCCGCGAGATCGGCGATCGCGTCGCCCCGGTCGCCGAGCAGCTCGCCGGCGCGGTCGATCAGCTCCTGCGCGAGCGCCGGGTCGCGGCGCTCGAGGGAGACGGCCGCGAGCCGCACGGCGACGAGCGAGCGCACGTCGAGCTCCGGCGGGATGTCGTCGCCGCCCGCCTGCTTCGCCCGCAGCGCCCGCAGGAGGTGATCGACCGGGACCTTGTCGAGGAGCGTCCCCACCTGCGCCCGCACGGCGGCGCGCTCGTCGTCGTCCGCCTCGCGCAGCCAGATGCCCATCAGCTCGACCGCCTGTGTCCACGCGCCCGCCTCCATGGCGGCGGCGGTGACCTCCTCGTTGAGGAGCGCGCGCACGTACGGGTCGATCACCTTGCTCACGAGCGGGCGCAGCGCCCCGAAGGCCGGCTTCGGCTTGCCGGCGCGCCGGAGCGCCACGCCGCGGAGCACGCGCGCGAGGTCCCCGGTCGCGCCCAGCCGCCCGCGCGCGGCGATCTGCGACGTCAGCGCCTCGGCGCGGCGGAGGTCGCCCTGCTCCAGGGCGATCCAGGCGAGGTGGGCGTCGGCGACCAGCGCGAGGTCGTCGTCCGGGTAACGCTGCCGGAAGGCGGCGAGCTCCGGCCCGAGCGCGACGCGCTCGGCGCGCGCGCCGTTCGCGAAGCGCGCGAGGATGCGCTGCAGCTCGGCCTGCGCCGCGGGCGACCCGCTGAGGATCGGCGCCGCCCCGTCGGCCTCGCCCTGCGCGCCGCCGCAGCCCGCCCCGGCGAGCGCCGCGCCGGCGAGCGCCGCGCCGAGCGCGACGATGGCAGCGGAAAATCGGCCAAAACTGTTCACTGGGTTCACCTTGACGTCCTTCGGGCCATCCCATACACCCGCGGCGCCCGCCTTCCATCGAGGTCAGCGTGTCCGAGGCAATCCCCGCGAGGTCGCTCTTTCACGAGAGCCGCCGGTCCTTTCTCCTGCGCAAGCTGCATTCTCTCACCGGCGCGCTCCCCGTGGGCGGCTTCCTGCTCTTTCACTTCTGGACGAACGCGAAGGCGCTCCAGGGGCAGGCGCGGTTCGACGACGCGGTCGCGGACATCTCGCACATGCCGTACCTGCCCGCGCTCGAGCTCGGGCTCGTCGTGCTGCCGCTCGCGTTCCATGCCCTCTACGGCGTGAAGCTGGCGTTCGAGGGCAAGCCGAACGTCGGCAGCTACACGTACTCGCGCAACTGGATGTACACGATGCAGCGGGTCACCGGGGTGCTCGCCTTCGCGTTCATCGGGTTCCACCTCTGGCAGTACTGGGCGCAGAAGTGGCTGGGCCGGATGGCGCCCGAGGAGTTCTACCCGCGGCTCTGCGCCGACATGGCGTCGACGGTGGGCGGCGTCCCGGTGATCGCGCTCGTCTACATCTTCGGCATCGCCGCGAGCGTGTTCCACTTCGCGAACGGCCTCTGGGGCTTCTGTTTCTCGTGGGGCATCACCGCGTCGCGCCGCGCGCAGCGGACGGCGGCGGCGGTCTTCGGGGTGGTGGGCCTGCTCGTCTTCGTGCTCGGCGCCAACACGGTGATCTACTTCGCGACCGGCGCGGCGCTGCCCGGGACCGCGAGCGCGGCCGAGCCGGGGGCGCTCACCTGCGCGGACCTCGCGGCGGCCGGCGCCGGGCCCGCCGGGCGCGGGGCGGGCGCGGCGGCCGAGCCGCTCGCGCCGGCGCCGCAGCACTGACCACGGTAACGTCGCGGCCGCGCCCCGGCGGGCAGCGGCGCGGGAGCATCGGAGTCGAACATGGCCGCGAAGAGCACGACGAGGAGCGAGGGGGGGAAGGTTCGGCGGGTGATCGTCGTCGGGGGCGGTCTCGCCGGCCTGATGACGGTCATCAAGCTGTGCGAGGCGAAGGTCCCGGTCGACCTGATCTCCCTCGTGCCGGTGAAGCGCTCGCACTCGGTGTGCGCGCAGGGCGGCATCAACGCCTCGGTGAACACGAAGGGCGAGGGGGACAGCCCGCAGGTGCACCTCGAGGAGACGGCGTACGGCGGCGATTTCCTCGCGAACCAGCCGCCGATCAAGGGGATGGCCGAGGCCGCGCCGGGCATCGTGTACATGCTCGATCGCATGGGCGTGCCGTTCAACCGGACGCCCGAGGGCCTGCTCGACTTCCGCCGCTTCGGCGGCACGTTGTTCCACCGCACGGCCTTCGCCGGCGCGACGACGGGCCAGCAGCTGCTCTACGCGCTGGACGAGCAGGTGCGGCGTTTCGAGCTCGCCGACGTCACCGACGAGCACGGCGTCTCGATCCCGGGCGAGAAGATGGTCCGGAAGCACGAGTTCTGGGACTTCCTCGGGGCGATCCTCGACGACTCGGGCACGTGCGTCGGCTGCGTCGCGCAGGACCTGAAATCGATGCAGATCCGCGCCTTCACGGGCGACGCGGTCGTGCTCGCGACGGGCGGCTGCGGCATCGTCTTCGGCCGCTCCACGCTGAGCGTCATCTGCACGGGGACGGCCGCGTCGGCGGTGTACCAGCAGGGCGCGGTGTACGCGAACGGCGAGTTCATCCAGGTGCACCCGACGGCGATCCCCGGCGCCGACAAGCTGCGGCTCATCTCGGAGAGCGCGCGCGGCGAGGGCGGCCGCGTCTGGGTGCCGAAGGACAAGCGCGACGCCCGCGATCCGAAGGACATCCCCGAGAAGGAGCGCGACTACCTGCTCGAGCGGATGTACCCCGGCTATGGCAACCTCGTCCCGCGGGACATCGCCGCGCGCGCGATCTTCAGGACGTGCTTCCACGAGGGCCGCGGCATCTTCAGCGCGGCGACCGGCAAGAACGAGAACGAGGTCTACCTCGACCTGACGCACAAGGACGAGAAGTTCCTCCGCGCGAAGCTCGCGGGCATCCTGGAGATCTACGAGAAGTTCGCCGGCACGGACCCGTACAAGAACCCGATGAAGGTCTTCCCGGCCGTCCATTACTCGATGGGCGGCCTGTGGGTCGATTACGAGGCGGACGCGCGGGGCTCGCTCAAGGTGGGCTCGCCGCGCAATCATGCGACGAGCGTCCCTGGCCTCTACGCGGTCGGCGAGGTGGACTACCAGTACCACGGGGCGAACCGGCTGGGCGCCAACTCGCTGCTCTCGTGCATCTACGGCGGGATGGTCTGCGGCCCGGCGGTGGCGAGTTATCAGAAGAGCATGCGGCGGAGCGCGCTCGATCTGCCGCGCTCGATCTTCGAGAAGGCCGAGAAGCGCGCCGAGGCCGACTACCAGCGCATCCTCACGCAGAACCAGGACGCGAAGCAGCCTGAGAACGCGTACCGGCTGCACCAGGAGCTCGGCGAGATGATGCTGCGCGACTGCACGATCGAGCGCGACAACGGCGTGCTCGACAAGGTGCTGGAGAAGCTCGGCGAGCTGGAGGAGCGGGCGGGTCGGATCCGCTGTACGGACACGGCGCCGCGGGTGAACCAGGGGGCGCAGTTCGTGCGGCATTTCGAGAACATGCTGGTGCTGGCGCGGGTCATCGCGGAGGGGGCGCGGCGCCGCGACGAGTCGCGCGGCGCGCATTACAAGCCCGAGTTCCCGGCGCGGAGCGACGCCGAGTGGCTGCGCACGACGCTGGCGCGGCACGAGGAGAAGGGCGCGGTGAAGTTCGTCCGCGAGTTCGACTACGCCTGCGCCGGCCAGACGGTCCACGTGACCGACGCGGTGGAGACGTCGCTCGTGACGCCGCGGGAGCGCAAGTACGAGCAGGCGGGCGCGGCGAGCGCACAGGCGACGGGCAAGCTGTCGCAGAAGAGCGTGTAGCATGGCGAAGGCGAGCGGAGACAAGGCGAACGGGGCGGCGGCGGCGGCGCCGTCGCAGGCGAGGGGCGAGGGCCGGCTGGTGCACCTGCGCGTGCGGCGCCAGGACACGGCGGATCGCCTGGAGACGCGGCGCTGGGAGGAGTTCAAAGTCCCTTACCTCCCGCAGATGAACGTCATCAGCGCTCTCCAGCAGATCCAGCGTGATCCTCGGACGGTGGATGGCAAGGAGGTCCCTCCCGTCGTCTGGGAGGCGGTCTGTCTGGAGGAGGTGTGCGGCTCGTGCACGATGGTGATCAACGGCCGTGTCCGGCAGGCCTGCTCGGCGCTCATCGATCAGATCGCGCCGAAGGGCGAGGTGATCACGCTCGAGCCCATGTCCAAGTTCCCGCTCGTGCGCGACCTCCTGGTCGACCGCAGCCGGATGTTCGAGGACATGAAGCGCGTGCGCGCGTGGATTGACATCGACGGCACGCACGAGCTCGGCCCTGGCCCGCGCGAGTCCCCGGAGCGCCAGGAGGAGCGATACCCTCTCTCGCGCTGCATGACGTGCGGCTGCTGTGTCGAGGCGTGTCCTCAGTACAACGCGGGAACGAAGTTCGTCGGCGCCTTCGCGATCAACCTCGTGCGCCTCTACAACCTGCACCCGTCCGGCGCGATGCACGCGAACGAGCGCCTGGAGTCCGTGATGGGCGAGGGCGGCATCACCGACTGCGGCAAGTCCCAGAACTGCGTCGAGGTCTGCCCGAAGGACATCCCCCTGGTCGACTCCCTCGCCACCGTGGCCCGCGACACGACGAAGCGAATGCTCTTCGGCTGGCTGCTGAAGTAGCCAGCGCGCCCATCGGACCGGCCGGCATGCCCAGGCGCCCGGGACGGTCTCCGGTGGCGCACGTACGGTCCCAGCGGCGGCGAGGAGGCCGCAGCGTGGCGTTCCGTTATAATGAGCGCCGGATGGATCCCGCGCACATCCGAGCTTTCGCCGAACGGAGTCGAGCCGAGGTGGAGCAACGTAAGCTCGACCACTGGAGCCGCACGTACCGCGAACAGGGCTTCCAGGCGACTCTCCAGGCTGGCCATGCACTGTACGAGCACGCCCGACGTGTACGTCCGGATTTCCCGACGGAACGGGAACGTGCCGAGGATCTGATGCATCACGTCGAGCTGAAGCGTCTTCTTGAACGAGCTGCCGGTGCGTTCGCCGTTCGTTGAGCTCCTCGGGGCGCTCGCTGACGTTTTCGCTCAGCTTGGCGCCGGGTGGTACCTCTTCGGGGCGCAAGCGGCCCTGCTCCACGGAGCGGCGCGGCTCACGGCCGACGTCGATGTCACCGTGGATCTCCAGGACAAGGATCCTGAGGTGCTGGCCAAGGTGCTCACGGAGGCTGGTTTCCAGATGCGCGTCGAGGACATCGCGTTCACGCACGCCCGAAGAAGAGGCGGCGCGCAAGGCGACGCTGAGCGCAGTGGGCGTCGTTGCGCCGCCCTACGAAGCCAGCAAGGCACACGCTAAAAATAGGCGTGAGCGCCGGCGGGGGGATGTGCGCGGCAGGGCGCGGGTGGGCGCGATCCAGCACCGACCGAGGTGCCATAAGGCCTCCCACGGCGCGGCGCCCCAGGCGCGCCTTGTGTGGCGCGCACCATAACGTCCCAGTCCTCAAGGCCCGAAGGGAGACATGCCGGGCGGTGTCTCCATGCGCAAGCTCCCACGCCCCCGCCTCGGCGGATGGCGAGCGCCCACCCGCGCCCTGCCGCGCACATCCCCCCGCCGGCGCGGGCCCACCCGGTCGGCGCCCCCAGCGCCCCCAGCCCTTACGGCGAGAACACCCCTCCCATCCCGAACCCGTCCCCCAGCCCGATCCTGGTCGGCTCCCTCGTGTTCTGCCGCTCCAGCTTCCGGATCCGCATCCCGAGCACGTGCGTGACGAGCGTGCACGCCTGGTGCGCCCGCGGCGTCACGTCGCACCCCAGCCACACGCCGAACGGGATCCGCTCGCCGTCGTCCTCGTACCGCACCACCGCCCCCGACCTCGCGACCGTGATCCAGGCGTTCTTCTCCCCCGGCAGCGACGCGTGCAGCACCCCCATCTGCCCCAGCGACGCCTCGTTCGGCCCGGTGACCCGCCCGTCCCCCTCGAGCAGCGCCACCGGCTCGGCCGACAGATCGAAGACCCGCCCCCCGCGGTCCAGATTGAGCTCGTGCTCGCCGTTCACGAGGATCTTCCCCTCCGGCAGGATGTCGATCGCGAGATCGCCGTAGACCCAGCGGGCGCGGGGGATGTCGAGCAACGCGCCGCCGCGAGCCCAGTTGGCGGGCGGCGTCGCGGCGCACGCCGCCAGCAGCGAGATCGGCAGGACGAGACCGAGGCGTCGCATGCGCCGAGCATACCGCACGGGGGCGCGGCGTGTCGGCCCGCCCCCCCGCGCGGCGGCGCTACACCTTCTCGACGCCCGCCCGACCGAGCAGGCCCGTCGGCTTCACGAGGAGCACCCCGATCAGCACCGTGAACACGAGGACGTCCTGCAGCCCGGAGTAGGGCGTCAGCTTCGTCATCTCGCCGATGATCCCGATCAACATCCCGCCGAGCATCGCGCCCGTGATGTTGCCGATGCCGCCGATGACCGCCGCCACGAAGGCGCGCGTGCCGATCACCACCCCCATCGTCGGGTACACCTGCGACTGCGAGAGGCAGTAGAGCACCGCGCCCACGGCCGCGAGCATCGAGCCCGTGAGGAACGTGAGCGAGATGATCCGCGACGTCCGGATGCCCATCAGCCGGGCGGCCTCGACGTTCATGCTGAGCGCGCGCATCGCCTTGCCCGTCCAGGTGCGCTGCACGAGCAGCTCCAGGGCGATCATCACGAGGATCGAGGTGACGAAGATCACCTTGCGCGCGTGCTCGATCGGCAGGAGCTGCGGGTAACCGCGGTAGCGGGCCGTGAAGAGCAGCTGCGCCAGGTTCTGGAGGAGCACGCTCATCCCGAGCGCCGTGACCAGCGGCGTGATCCGCGTGTTCGCGAGGCCCCGGCCCCGGGCGCGCAGCGGCGCGTAGGCCACCCGCTCGACCGCCACCCCGAGCGCGCCCGTGAGGGCCATCGCGCAGAGCGTGCCCGCGACGCCGGCGAGCAGCGGCGCGCTGTCCGCGCCGAAGGCCGTGATCGCGAAGAGCCCGGCGAAGGCGCCCATCATGAAGACCTCGCTATGAGCGAAGTTGATCAGCTTGAGGATGCCGTAAACCATCGTGTAGCCGAGGGCGACGAGGGCGATCATCGACCCCTGGGCGAGCCCCGTGATGAGGGCATTCACGATCTTTTCCATGGAGACCCCTTCACCGCGCGCGGGGTGGAGATCGGGCGCGCGGGCACGGCTGCTACTGCTTCGCGGTCTTGTCGTTGACCGTCGCGTAGTAGGTAAACTTCTTGTCCTTGATCTGGACAATCACGACCGGCTTGTCGGCGTTGCGGTTCGCGTCGATGGTGATGACCCCCGTCGCCCCCTGGAACCCCTTGGTGTCCTGGATGGCCTGCCGGATGTCGTCCGGGGTCATCGCCTTGGCGCGGCCCATCGCGTCGGCGAGCAGCCCGGCCGCGTCGTAGCCCTGGGCGGCCATGCTCGACGGCGTGCGCTTGTACCGCTCCTCGTACTTCTTCACGAACGCCTGCGAGTTGGGCCAGGGGACGTCCGGCGCGTAGTGGTTCGTGAAGTACGCGCCGTCCAGCTCCTCGGCCGCGTCGCGCAGGAGCTCTTCCGCGTCCCACCCGTCGCTGCCGACGAACAGGGTCCCCGGCACGCCTGCGGCCTTGGCCTGCCGCGCGATCGGGGCCATCGCGGTGTAATAGATCGGCGCGTAGATCATCTCGGGGTTCGCCGATTTGAGCTCGTTGATGTACGTCGTGAAGTTCGTCTCGCTCTTGAGGAAGCTCTTCTCCATGACGACCTCCGCGCCTAGGCGCTTCGCCTCGGCGCGGAACTCGTTGGCGAGGCCCGACGAGTAGAGGTCGTCGGAGGCGAAGAGGAGCCCCACCTTCTTCTTGCCGAGCGTGCTCACGATGAACTGCGCGCCCATCTGGCCCTGCACGTCGTCCGTGAAGCAGGCGCGGAACACGAAGGGGCCGACCTTCGTCACGTCCGGGTTCGTGGACGCCGGCGAGATCATCGGCACCTTCTTCTTGTTGGCGACGATGCCGCCGGCGCGCGACCGGGACGAGGCGACCTCGCCGAGCAGGGCGAGCACCTGGTCGCGGTCGATCAGCTGGAGGACCTTGTTGGTCGCCTCCTCGGGCTTCGACTTGTTGTCCTCGTAGAGGATCTTGATCGGCTTGCCCTTGACCCCGCCCGCCTTGTTGATCTCGTCGATGGCGAGATCGATACCCTCCTTCGAGTCGACGCCGAACGCCGTCTCCTCGCCCGAGAGGCTGAAGTAGGCGCCGACCTTCCACTCGGGGTCGTCCTTGGCCTGCTTCGCCGGGTCGCCGCCCGAGCCCTCGCTCTTCTTGCCGCACCCGAGCGCCATCGCGCTCAGCGCGAGCGCCCCGGCGATCATCCTCACCAAACCCCGTCGTCCGAGCATGTTGTCATCCTCCGTGTCGCCGGGCCGCCTCGCGTGCGGGTCGCCCGCCGGTGGCCATGGCCGCCCACACAGCGGCCATGGAGCGCGTGTACTCGTCGCGTCTACCATTGTCCACGCGGCACGTCAGCTATGTCGGGCCGCGGCGCGCTCGGCGTCGGACATCTTAAGTGTTCGATTCTCCACGGATTCCTGCGGTCTCGCGCGCCGTAGTGCGCGCGCGGCGCGCGGCGCGGTCAGCCGGCGTGCGGCGCGGCGCGCGGCGCGCGGCGCGGTCAGCCGGCGCGGCGTGCGGCGCGGCGCGCGGCGCGGTCAGCCGGCGCGCCGCGCATGGACGAAGTGCTCGACGTTCCCCTTCGGCCCGCGCACCGCGCTGTCGACCTCGCCGACCACCGAGAAGCCCGCGGCCTCGATGGCCTGGCGCGCCTCGGCGATCGCCGCGAGGCGGGTCGCCTCGTCGCGGATGACGCCGCGCCCGCGGGCGGCGGCCTCGCGGCCCGCCTCGAACTGCGGCTTGATCAGCGCGACCAGGTCGCCCGAGGGGCCGAGCAGGCGGGCGATCGCCTCGATGAGCCGGGCGATGCTGATGAAGGACGCGTCGACGACCACGAGATCGATGGGGCTGTCGAAGTCCTCGCGCCGGAGCTCGCGCGCGTTGACCCGATCGCGCACCTCGACGCGCGGATCGGCGCGGAGCTTGGTGGCGAGCTGGCCGTAGCCGACGTCGACCGCGAAGACCCGCGCCGCGCCGCGCTGGAGCAGGCAGTCGGTGAAGCCGCCGGTCGAGGCGCCCACGTCGACGCAGGTCTTCCCGGCGACGTCGAGGCCGTGCGCGGCGAAGGCCGCGAGCGCGTGCTCGAGCTTGTCGCCGCCCCGCGACACGAACCGGGGCCCCGAGGCGACGTGCACCTCGGCGTCCTCCGGGAGCAACGTGCCGGGCTTGTCGATGCGGCGGGGCCCCGAGGTGACCTTGCCGGCCATGATCAGCGCCTGCGCCTCGGTCCGCGACCCGGCGAGCTTCCTGGCGACGAGCAACGCGTCGGCGCGGACGCGGGTCACGGCGCCCTCGAGGTGGAAGAAGGGGAAGGGGGCACGAGGCCCGCGCCCTGGGGGAGAGGCTCGGGGCGGGGCTCGCCGCCGGGCCCCTCGGCCGCGTCCGAGAGCGCAAGGGCGTCGCCGTGGAGCGCCCGGGCCACGGCGACGAGCCCTTCGCCGATGCGCGGCCCCGGGCGCAGCACGACGTCGGTGCGGAGCGGGCGCAGGCGACCCTCCTGCACGGCGCGCAGGGATCTCCAGCCGGGCGCCTCCCGGAGCGCCGCGAGCCGGGAGGCCCCCTGCGCCGCCCCCTCCGCGGCCGTGCCGTCGAGCAGCACGTCGGGGTCCAGGGCGAGCAGGTGCTCGACGCTGATCGACGGGTAGGCCCCGCCGCGGGCGATCGCGTTCTCGCCGCCCGCGAGCCGGAGCAGCTCGTCGGCGAAGCTGCCGGGGCCGGCCACGAAGATCGGCGCGGTGTCGAACAGCAGGGCGACGCGGACGCGCGGCTTGCCCTGCACGGCCCGCTCGACCGCGCGGCGCCGCGCGCGGATGCGGGCGATCGCCTGCTCGGCGCCGGGCGCCGCGCCGAGCCGCCGCCCGAGCTCCGCGAGCATCTCCTCGATCTGCGCGAGCGACTCGGTCTCCGGGAAGAAGGTCTCGATGCCGTGCGCGCGCAGCGTCTCCTCGAGCGCCGGACCGGCGGGGCCGCGGGCGCCGGTCACGAGGGTCGGGGAGAGCGCGACGATCGCCTCGACGCTCGGATCGGCGTAGCCGCCGACGCTGGGCAGGCGGAGCACCTCGGGCGGGTGGTCGCAGTGGCGGGAGCGGCCGACGAGCGCCGCGGCGGCCCCGACGGCGCAGACCGCCTCCGTGGTGCTCGGCGACAGCGAGACGACGCGCGCCCCGCCGGCGGCCGCCGGGGCCCGGCGCCCGCACGCCGAGAGCGCGAGCGCCGCGAGCGCCGCGAGCGCGCCCCGCCGCCCGAGCGCGTGGCCCGGCGCGCTCCCCGCGCCCGGGGGCGCGCCCGGCCGCGGGGGCGCGGGAGCGCGCGGCGCATCGGCGGCGCGCGGCGCTTCAGCCAAGCCGGCCGCGGCTGCGGCGACGCCGCCGCAGGCTCGAGAGGACGCCCAGGCTCGCCGCGCCGACCAGCCAGGGCACTGGCTTCGTCGGATCCGGGCTCGCCTGCATGCTGCACGATCCGCTCCCCCCCACGTCGTCCTCGTCATCACCCGCGCCGTCCTTCGTCTCGTCGCCCCCGCCGTCGTCGTCGGGGGGCGGCCCGGGGATCTGCGCGCAGAAGCCGAGCGCCGCGTCGCAGGTATACCCCGAAGGGCACGTCGCGATCTCGGTGCAAGGACGGGTGCAGTAGCCGTTGAGGCAGGCGTTCGTCGCGCAGTCCCCCGGCGCCTCGCACGCCGCGCCGACGTCGGCCGAGTAGACGGGGTTGGTCGGGTAGCCGGTCGCCCAGCGGGGCGGCTCGTAGCCGCCGAGCTCGGCGGCGCGCACGGTCGTCTCCTTGATCCAGTCGGCCCAGCCGTAGACGTACCCATAAATGGGATACTCGCAGCCCACGGCGCCGCGCGAGGTCACGCCGATCACGCGGTTCATCAGGTCGAGGCTGGGCCCGCCCGAGTCGCCCTCGCAGATGCCGGTGTCGCCCACCCACTCCGTCCTCTTCACCATGGACGCCGGGCAGCTGTCGGCCACGCAATCGATGACCAGGTCGTCGCGGCGCCGCCGCAGGCCCGCGCCGGTGCTGCTGTCGTTCGTCGCCCCGAAGCCGACCGCGTAGTACTCCTCACCTTCCTTGAGGGGCTCGTCGACGCGCGGCACGAGCGGCACGGCGTCGCTCTCCGGGATGAGCTCGTCGAGGATCAGGATCGCCTGGTCGTTGCCGCAGAAGCTGTCGGCGTCGGGCCCGGGGAGCAACACGAGCTCGCTGCCGGGGTAAAAATGCGAGAAGGTGCCGATCTCGGCGTCGGTCGTGACGAGGATCCGCCGCGCCAGGTGCGTGGCCGTGAACTTCGTCGACCGGCAGGTGATCTGACCGTCGAGCTCATTCGCCATGTCCGAGACGCAGTGCCGCGCGGTCAGCACCACGTTCGGCGCGATCAGGCTGCCGGTGCAGATGGCGCCGATTTCGTCGTTGTAGATGCCCACGACGGCCCTGTCGCCGTCGTCCTTGTAACCGCCTCGGATGGCGTCGCGCGTCGACCCGGTCACGTCGGGAGGCTCATCGAAGGCCGAGCTGCACGCGGTGGCAGCGAATCCCAGGACAAGAATCGAAGCGACCCCGGGCGAGCGAAACGACATCGAGAGCCTCCAAGTACTGCAATGTAGGTGCGCGCCTTTGAGGCACAGCAGCCGGCGGAACAGTCTAGAGGCGAATGTGCGGCGATGCACGCGCGCCGCGCGCGATCGACGACTCGGCTCGTTGCATGCAACACATCAGGCGGCAGCTCGCGAGCTCTTGCAGGCTCTCTGGTAATCGCAGTCACGCCGCTCCGCCATGGCGGCGCCAGGGGAATAACGCCTGGCACCCCCACGGAATGACTCGGAAACACGGCGGGCGACGCGGCGGCCCGGCGATTGCGGAGCGGCGCGGCCGTGATCGATCCCGTCCTGCTCTTCGCGCTCGCGCTCGCCGCGGGCGCACCGCTCGCGCTCTCCCCTCTGCCCACGGCGCTCGGCGCGGCGCTCGTCGCGGCGGCGCTCCACCGCCGCGCGGGCCGCGCCGCCGTCGCCGCCGCCGCGACGGCGCTCGTCGTGGGCGGACTGCGCGCCCGCGCGCTGCTCGACGATGCGGGCGGACTCTACGGGGCCGCGGTCGCGCAGCTGCAGCCGCCGGCGCGCTGCGAGGTGACGGGCGTGGTTCTGAGCTCTCCGGTCGTCGTCGGGGCGGCGCAGCGCGCCGAGGGCGAGGCGCCGGCGGCGCGCGTCGACGTGGCGCTCGAGGGCGGCGCGTGCGGCGGTCGGACGCTCCTCTACGGCTACGGGGCGCCGCTCCGGGCGCGCCTCTACGGGGCGCCGGTCGATCTCGCGCGCGGCGATCGGCTCGAGATCCTCGTGGATCTCGCGCCGATCCACCTCTTCCGGAACGAGGGGCTCCGGGACGCGACCGCCGCGATCGCGCGGAGCGGCGTCGTCGCGAGCGGGACGATCGTCGACGCGCGGCGCACCGCGGAGGGGCGATCGATCGGCGCGGCGATCGACCGGGCGCGGGCGTTCGTGCGCGGGCGCATCGAGGCGACGTTCCACCCCGGCGCGACCGCGCTCGGGCGCGCGCTCGTGCTGGGCGAGACGGATCTCGCGCCCGAGGACGAGGCGGCGTTCCGCGACAGCGGCCTCGCGCACCTGCTCGCGGTCTCGGGGACGCACCTCATCCTCGCGGTGGCGGGCTTCGCCGCGCTGCTCCGCGCCGTCCTGGTCCGCGTCGGCCCGATCGCGGCGCGGTGGGACGCGGGCCGCATCACCGCGGCCGTGTGTGTGCCGGCCGCGTGGCTCTACGCCGACTTCGCCGGCGGCGGCGGATCGGCGATGCGCGCCGCCGCGATGCTCAGCGCCGCGATGTGCGCGCGGCTGCTCGGCCTCCGCCCGGTGGGCGTCCGCAGCTTCGCCCTGTCGATCGCGGGCGCCGCCGCGGTGGATCCGCTGATCGCGTGCGATCTCTCGTTCGGCCTCTCCGCGGCCGCGACCGCCGGCCTGCTCTGGCTGCAGCGGCCGCTCGCGGCGCTGCTCGTGCCCGGCGAGCGCGGCGGCGCGCGGGCGGCGGACGACGCGCTCGGGCTGCCCGGCGCCTCGTCCGCGGCGGCTTCGTGGTCGTCGGCGTCGTCGGCGTCCTCGTCGCCCCGCGCGCTCGCGCGCAAGGTCCTCGCGCCGCTCGCGACCACGCTCGCCGCGATGTTCGGGTGCGCGCCGCTCCTGCTCATGAACGGCGCGACGTTCCCGCTGCTCGGCGTCGCGGCGAACGTGGTCGCGGCGCCGATCGGCGAGCTGGCCGCGCTCCCGTTCTGCCTCGCGCACGCGGTGCTCTCGTGGGCGCCGCCGGTCGAGCGCGGGTGCGCCCTCGTCGGCTCGGGCGCGCTGCTCGCGGTGCGCGCCGTCGCCCGCGCCTCGGCGGAGACCGGCGTGGTGCTGCGCCTCCCCGAGCCGACCGGCGCGCAGCTCGCCGCGCTCGCCGCCGCGATCGCGCTCGCGTGCGCCGCGGAGCGCCGCGCCCGCCGCGCCGCCGCGCTCGCCGCCGGCGCGGCCGCCTGGCTGCTGCTCGAGCTGGTCGCCGCGCGCGCGGGCGCGCCGCGCGGGGTGCTGCGGGTCAACGTCCTCGACGTGGGGCAGGGCGACGCCATCCTGATCGACCTGCCCGAGGGCGGCGCGATGCTCGTCGACGCCGGCGGCTTCGTGGGCGGCCCCGTGGATCCCGGCGCGCGCGTGATCCGGCCGCTCCTCAGGGCGCGCCGCCGCGCGCGCCTCGACGCCGTCGTCCTCTCCCACCCGCACCCGGACCACTTCGGCGGCCTCCCCGCGGTCGTCGAGGGCGTCGAGGTCGGCGAGCTCTGGGACACCGGCCAGGGCGAGGCCGAGGGCGCGGGCCCGGTCTACGCGGGGCTGCTCGCCGGCCTGCGCCGGCGCGGCGTGCCCGTGGTGCGGCCGGCCTCGCTCTGCGGCCGGCCGCGGGTGCTCTCGGGCGCCACGATCGAGGTGCTCGCGCCGTGCCCCGAGCTCCACCCGGACCGGAGCGCCAACGACAACTCGTTCGTCCTGCGCATCACCTACGGGGCTCGCTCCGCGCTGCTCGTGGGCGACGCGGAGCACGAGGAGGAGGCCGCGCTCGTCGCGCGGTACGGCGCCGCGCTCCGGGCCGACCTGCTCAAGGTGGGGCACCACGGGAGCCGGACGTCGACCGGCCCGGAGCTGCTCGCGGCCGTGAGCCCCTCGGTCGCCGCGGTGTCCTGCGGCGTCCGCAACCGCTTCGGCCACCCGAGCGCGGAGGTGATCTCCCGCCTGTCGGCCGGCGGCGTCGCCATCGCGCGCATGGACCGCGGCGGCGCCCTGATGTGGGAGACCGACGGCCGCGAGGTCCGCTGGGCCCGCCCGGGCGAGCCGCCGCGGCCGGCGCCCGACCGCCCCGCGTCCTTGCGCCTGGACGTCCCCTGAGGGACGCTCCGCCGATGTCTCGTAGCGCGATGACGACCACGATCCGCCGCCGGCTCGCGAGCGAGATCGGTCGTATCGACAAGCAGGCGCCCTTCCGCGTCGCGTTGTCTTACCCCTCGCCGTACCGGGCCGGCATGAGCTCGCTCGGCTTCCTCCAGATCTACAAGATGATCCAGGCCGAGCCCGGGATGGCGTGCGAGCGCGCCTTCCTGCCGGACGACGAGGGTCAGGGCACCTCCGGCGCCGAGGGCGCTCCGGTCACGTACGAGGGCCTCCGCCCCCTCTCCGACTTTCCGGTCATCGCGCTCTCCGTCGCCTACGAGCTCGAGCTCGCCGGGGTCGTCCGCCTGCTCGAGCTCGCGGGGCTGCCGGCGCTGCGGGAGGAGCGCGACGGCCGCCACCCGTTCGTGCTCGCGGGCGGCCCGCTCACGTTCTCCAACCCGCTCCCGCTCGCGGTGTTCGCCGACGCGATCCTCATGGGCGAGGCCGACACGCTGGCCGTGGACGTGCTGCGCCGGCTGCGGGACGCCCCCTCGCGCGAGGCGGCGCTCGACGAGCTGGCGGGTGTCCCCCACGTCTTCGTCCCGTCGCGCCACGGCGCCGAGATGCCCCCGGTCGCCCAGTGCGACAACGCGCTCCTGCCCGCCTGGTCGCCGATCCGCGCCGAGGAGACGGAGCTCTCGAACATGTTCCTCATCGAGGCGGAGCGGGGCTGCTCGCGCGGGTGCACCTACTGCGTGATGCGCCGCTCGACCAACGGCGGCATGCGCATCGTCCCGAAGGAGCGCCTGCTCGAGCTCATCCCCGAGGACGCGCGGCGCGTCGGCCTGGTCGGCGCCGCGGTCAGCGACCACCCGAAGATCGTCGAGGTGGTCCGGACGCTCGCCGAGCGGGGCTGCGAGGTCGGGCTGAGCAGCCTCCGGCCGGACCGGCTGACCGACGAGTTCGTCGGCGCGCTGCGGCTCGCGGGCTACAAGACGCTCACGACGGCGATGGACGGCACGAGCGAGCGCGTGCGCGAGACGCTCGAGCGGCGCGCGCGGCCCCGGCACCTCCAGCGGGCGGCCGAGCTCGCGCGGCAGCACGGGATGAACCGGCTCAAGCTGTACCTCATGGTCGGCGTCCCCGGCGAGACCGACGCCGACGTCGACGAGTGCGTCGCGTTCGTCACGGAGCTCTCCCGCATCGTGCCCGTCGCGCTCGGGATCGCGCCGTTTTGCCCGAAGCGCAACACGCCGCTGCACGGCGCGCGCTTCGCGGGCATCGACGTGGTGAACAAGCGGCTCGACCGGCTCCGCCGCGGGCTGCGCGGCCGCGCGGACGTGCGGGCCACGAGCGCGCGCTGGGCGTGGGTCGAGGCGGTGCTCGCCGCCGGCGGCGAGGCCGAGGGGCGCGCGGTGCTGCAGGCGGTGCACGCCGGCGGCTCGTTCCGCGACTACGAGCGCGCGTTCGAGAAGGTGCAGCGCCCCGAGCCGCCGCGGCGCCAGAGCCTGCCGCTGCTCGCCGCCGGCTGAGCGGGGCGCGCGGCGGAGCGGGGTTTCGATGAGGGGCGAAAAATGAAGAAGCTGACCCTCTTCACGCGCGAGCGCTGCCACCTGTGTGACGACGCCCACGCCGCGCTCGAGCGGGTGCGCGCGCGTCTGCCGTTCGAGCTCGCCGTCGTCGACCTGGACCGCGAGGCCGGCCCGGAGAAGCGCGCCCTCTACGACTGGGAGGTCCCGGTCGTCGAGCTGGATGGGCGGAAGATCATGAAGTACCGCGTCGACGAGCAGCGGCTCGAGCGGCTGCTCTCCGGTGTGGCCTCCGGCGTAGATTGACCGCGCGCGATCTCCGGTCGCTTCCGCCCGCTTTCCTCCGGCGAGGCGCTACGGTATGGCCATGCCTGTGAAGTGGACCAACGTCTCGCAGATCCTCTTCATCCTCGCCGCGGCCGTCGGCGTCTACAGCTTCGTGCACGCCGCGCAGAACGACCAGCGCACCACGAGCTGCGAGGCCATGTGCGCGATGCGCCCCGCGTACGCCGGCCGCAACCGGATCGCGCCGGACTTCGAGCTGCCGGACATGAACGGCAACCTGGTCCGGCTCTCGTCGTTCCGCGGCAAGACGGTCTTCCTGAACTTCTGGACGAAGACCTGCGGCCCCTGCCTCGAGGAGATGCCGGCGCTCGCGGAGCTCGGCCGGATCGCGCGCGGACGAAAGGACTTCGTCGTGCTCACGGTGTCGACCGACGCGGGGCCGGACGACGTGCGCGACACGCTCAAGGTGGCCCTCAACGGGGATCCCCCGTTTCCGATCCTGTTCGACCCCGAGTCCAAGGTGGTGATGGACCAGTACGGCACCCAGCTCTTCCCCGAGACGTGGGTGATCGACCCGAATGGGATCATCCGGGCGCGCTTCGACGGCGCGCGGGACTGGTCGAGCAGCCTGGCGATCGATGTCGGGGAGATGGTCTCGCGCTGGGGCGGCTGCCCGGTCGAGTTCTACAAGAGTCAGCCCCGCGGCAGCTTCGCTGCCCTCTGCGGCGACGACTCCTGAGCGGCCGGGCGCGGGGGCGCGCTGGCTGCTTGGCGCCCCCGCGAAAGATCGTTATGTGAGCGCACACCATGACCCTCCGCAGGCCCAGGTCGCCGACCGCGCCCCCGCCGCAGCCGCAGCCCGCGGCCGGGGAGGAGGGCAGCGCCGGGGCGTCGGACGAGCGGGTCGCCGCCGCGCGGCAGGAGCTGCTCGAGGGGGTCGGCGCCGAGATTGCCGCCTCGTTTCCCGGCATCACCCGGCTCGGGGGTCAGGTCGTCGCGGCGCTGTACCTCGCGGACGCGCCGCGCTCGATGGATGAGCTCAGCCAGGAGCTCGGCCGCTCGAAGAGCAACATCTTCGCGAACCTGCGCGGGCTCGAGGCGGCGGGGATCATCGAGCGCCGGCGGGAGTCGGGCGCGCGGCACGACTCGTTCGCGCTGCGCGGCAAGTACCCCGACGTGATCGTCGGCGCCTACCTCGCGCGCCTGCGCCGGGTGGTGCAGGACAAACGCGCGCTCGCGCGGCGCGCGCTCGATCTGCTCGGCGACGCCGAGGGCGCGGAGGCCGACGCGATGCGCTCGCGGCTCGTCGATCTGTCGCGCAAGTACGACCTGTTCGCCGACCTCATGGAGCAGCTCTTGCCGTCGATCGACGGCCCGGTGGATCTCGAGCGGCTGGTCGCGCAGGTGCCCGAAGCGGTGGTCCGCTCCCTGAACGCGGCCGCGCGGGTCGCCTGGGCGGCAGGCGACGCCATCAACCGCCTGAGCGCCCGCGCGTCCCGCAAGCGATAACCTCCGCGGCGAGCTCCCCCAGCTTGCGGCGGAGGGGCCGATCGTGCGGGGGTGCCCGCCCCCCGGCGCGTCCCGCTCGGGACCCCCGCCCGCGCTCAGTTGGTGTTGAGCTCGACGCGCAGCAGCTTGCGCCCGATGAAGAGGTAGTCGCCGTGGGCCAGCTCGCGCTCGCTCTTGATGCGCACGTACGTCCCGTTGCGGCTGTTGAGGTCCGTCAGCGTGAACTTGCCGTTGTGCTCCTCGAGCCGGCAGTGCGACCCCGACATGTAGAGGTCCACCGGGAAGTTCAGGTCCCCGCCCTCGCGCCCGATCTGAAGGGAGCTGCCCCGCGCGCAGACCGTCATCCCGACCGCGCCGCCCTGGAGCACCTGCGTGAGCCGGAACGGGCTCGGGTGCTTGGGCGACGAGTAGAAGAACGTGCCGTCCGGGTCCTGCCCGTCGGAGGCGCGCGGCGTCGGATCGAGCCGGAAGAGCTGCTCGCCGGCGAGGAACGTGTCGCCCGGCGTGATGTCGATCGTGCCGCGCACCCGGATGTACACGCCGTTCAGCGAGCCCTCGTCGCGCACCACCAGCTTGCCGTCGCGGTAGAAGAAGTTCGCGTGCTTCGGCGAGACGAACGGGTCGTCCGGGAAGACGAGCTGCCCGTTGCGGCCGACGATGTGCTGCTCGGCCTTGAGGTGGAAGGAGAGGCCGTCCATCCCCTCGCCGCGGATCAGGATCAGCTTCGCCTTCGCCGGGTTCTGCATGTCCCCGAAGAACAGCGTCTGCGCGTTGAGGATCTCGGGCGGCACGGCCGTGCCGCACCGCCCGCAGAACTTGTGGCCCGAGGGAACACCGCTCGAGCAGGAACGGCAGACGTAGTTACGGGCTTGCTCCATCAGCTCCTCCTGGGAGAGTTCGGCGAATTCGCTCTTCGGCGAGGTGGTCTTCGGGCCGCGCGCGCTCGTCGGGCCGAGCCGCGCTTCCGCCCTGGCGCCGCCGTCGGCCGCGCCGGCGCGGCGGCCCGGCGTGACGGGTGAGCTGGCGCGGCGCGGCGTGAACAGGGCCAAGTCGTTCGCGCACTCAGGGCAACGCGCGGTGCCCATCGGGCTCCACAGGTCGCACTGGCCACAGACGATGCCAATCTCGTGCTGCTCGGTGTGCAAACGTCTCCTCGGTGCATTGGAGGACCGCGGAATCACGGTTCTCCGACCCGCGCCAGTGGAGGGCCGCTTGAGCGGTCCTCCGACCGATGAAGCGAGCCCGGACGGGAGAGCCCAGCCCTCGAGGCGCTGGATCCCCGACCCGGGTGGAGAGAACCACGGTTCTAGACGTCGAGGAGCGGAGGGGTCAAGCTTGAGGTGACGCAGATCCAGGGCGGCTGTCGGTAGACGTGCCGCGACGTGCCCCATGGTGCCGCAACGCGGCACGATTCCGCGGCCGGTCCGGGAGCGGCGGGATCGAGCGCGCGGCCCCGACGACCTCCCGCGGGCATGGGCCCGGCGCCGGCCTCCGCGGGCGGCGCGCGGGCCGGCGTGGGCCGGCGCCGCTCAGCGCACGTAGGTGAAGCGCCGCGCGTCGTCGCCCCAGCCCCCGGCGCCCCAGAGCCGGAAGACGATGCGCTGGCTGCACGCGCCGTGCGGCTGGAGGCCGAAGTCGCGCGAGTCGTCGTGGTAGCTCCGGTTGTCGCTCAGCAGGAAGACCGTGTCGGGCCGCACGTCCACGCGGTGCTTGCGCTCGAGCGGGGGCCTGCGCCCCGACGCGCGCATGTGCAGGCCGCTGCCCATCAGCACCATGTCGCACGAGAGCTCGACCGGCTTGCCCGTGGCGGGGTCGGTGATCGTCACCTTGTGCTCGGCGCACGCGCTCTCGGCGTCGTAACGCCGCCCGTTCACGGTGAGGGCGCCGCCGTCGACCTCGACCGTGTCGCCCGACACGCCCGCGATCCGGCCGACGATGTGGCTGCCGGGGGCCTCGGGATCGGGGCACCGCACGAGGTCGCCGAAGCTCGACGTGCCCCGCGTCAGCACCACGACCACATCGCCCGGGGCGAGGCTCGGCGCGATCGAGGCGCCCAGCATCGGGTCGTCCGGCACCCGCCACACGTCGAGGACGAGCGCGCGGAGCGCGACGCCGACCACCAGCAGGAGTCCGAGGATCCAGAGCAGCCCGTTGAACAGCTTCCGCATGCCGCCCCGAGAGCCTAGCGCAGCGGCCGCCGGGATCGGCGGCCAAGGCGCGCCCGGAGACCCCGCGGCGACGTCAGCGCAGGCAGCTCCGGTACGGCGGCAGCTCGCTCGGGCTCGCGCCGGCCGCGATCTCGCGCGCCGCGGAGAACAGCTCGGGCCACACGTCGAGGCGGCTGAAGTACGAGGTGCCGGTCGTGTGCTCGTCGCCGTCCATCACGCTCGACGAGATCACGCCGACGACGTCGTTCCCCTGATCGCTCCGCGCCGGGCCGCCCGAGTCGCCGGGGCAGATCGAGGCGGTCGCGACGAAATGCCCGGGCGCCACGGCGTCGATGGCGCCGCCGGGCCGGGGCACGAGGTGGACCGGATCGCGCGAGAGCGCGCAGCGGCCGAAGCCGTACGGCGTCACCTGCTCCTTCGGCTCCGGCTCGGCCTCGAGCCGCGGCGTGAGCGTCGGGATCCCGAGCAGCCGCCGCGACAGCACGAGGATGGCGATGTCGCCCTCGCCCGCGGTGTACCCGCAGTCCGGCGACACCACCGCGCGGACCGCGACGTCGCCCCAGGGCAGGTGGTCGCCGCCGAGCTCGATCGCGATCGCCTCGGGCTCCTGATCGCGGCGCAGCGTCCTGCCGTTGTGATCGCGCGCGGCGACGCAGTGGTGCGCGGTGAGCACGAGGTCCTCGGTGATCAGCGTGCCCGTGCAGGTCACGTCGGTGACGATCCGGACGATCGCGTCCTCGTCCGTCGCCAGCTCGAACGGCGGGCGCAGCTGGACCTGGCGACCCTCCTGGCCCGGCTGCGCCGCGGGGGTCGGCAGGCCCGCGTTGGTGATCGGCCGCGCGCAGGCCGCGGCGTTCAAGGCAAGCGCGACCGCGATGAGCGCGCCGCGTCGGTACAACCCTCTCAAGGCCGGCGCAGATGCGCCCAACGTTCGAGCGTGCGGCTGTTCCACCTGAGGGGGACCCTCCCAAGCGCAACCGGTTGTTTTATCGGACAGCGCCCCCGGTGCGGACGCGCCGAGCAAGACCTGAGGCTACGGCATAAGACGTGAACCGTCATTCGACAACGACCGGCATTCCAAGCTTGGATGCACTCTTAACGATCCCCGCTCGCCCCTGACGTCTCGCGCGCCGCCGCCGCGCAGGATTTCAACGGTCCGCTCCTCCTCCATCTCCATCCCGGCCAGATCGATCCTTGTCAGGGAGAACCTCACCCCGCGCCGTCGCGCGGTCGCGGCGCTCGCCCTCGACGCCTTGCCTGGCCGCGCGCGCAGCGCCGCCGCGCGCTCAGCGCATCGCGACAAGGCGCACCTCGCTCGCGCTGCGCTCGTAGGCGGCGCGGACGGCGATCGGATCGGCCTGCGGGTCCTCGACGCCGGCCGCGACGAGCTGCTCGAGGAAGGCGCGGTGGCGCGCGGCCTTGGCGGCGAGCCACGCGGGGCACGCGTCCACGGCGCAGGCGGCCGACACCTGCTCGGCCGCGGCGAGCGCGTCCGCGGCGCGGCCGCGACGGAAGTGGGCGCGGGCGGCGAGGTGCGCGGCCTCGGGGCGCGTGCGCACCTCGCGGGGGGCTGCGTCGAGGGCAGAGGCGGCGAGGCCGGGCTGATCGCGCTCGAGGTAGGCGGCGGCGAGCGCGGTGACGTTGGCCGGCGTCGGGTCGGCGGCGTAGCGGGCCTCGAGCTCGGAGAGCTGATCGAGCTGGCCGAGCGCCGCCGGCTCGCGCGCGGGCACGAGCTGCGATGCCCGGAGGTTCGGGCCGAACCCGACCGTCCAGGCGACTCCAGCGAGAAGCAAGCCGTTGGCAACGAACAGCCCGAAGCGCATCACCCGACCTCCAGGACAGGAGCGACAACGCCGAGGGCGAGGAGGTTCCCGCGATCGTGAGCGGCGCGATCGCGATCGCGCGGGCGGCGTGGTCAGCGCACCTACATGGGGGCGAGGCGGGCGGGGCGGGTTACTCGCTCGGCAGCACCACGAGGTCGTCGCGGTGGATCACCACGTCCTCGCCCGCGTCGTCGCGCTTCTTCCGGGCGATGCGGGCGGCGTCGCTTGCGGACATCCGGGCGAGGCCGCGGGCGATCTCGGTGCCCTCCGGGTCGACGACGGCGACGGCGTCGCCCGGGAGGAAGGTGCCGCGCACGCCGAGCACGCCGACCGCGAGGATGCTGCGGTTCTTCGCGCTGATCGCCTCGGCGGCGCCGCGATCGACGAGGATCGCCCCGCGCGGGCGCAGCGTGTACGCGATCCAGTGCTTGCGCGCGCTGAGCCGCTGCGGGACGGCGGTGAAGAGGGTGCCGACGTCCTCGCCCGAGAGGATGCGCGTCACGATGTTCGGCTCGCGGGCGCCGGCGATCACCACGTGCGAGCCCGCGAGCGTGGCGCGCCGCGCGGCCTCGACCTTGCTGGCCATGCCGCCCGTGCCGACGCCCGAGGTCGACCCGCCGGCGAGGTGCCGGGCCTCGCGGGCCACGCTGCGCACGACGGGCACGCGGCGGCCGTCGCCGTCGAGCAGGCCCTCGACGTCGGAGAGGAGGATCAGGAGGTCGGCCTCGCAGAGCGGGGTCACCATCGCCGCGAGCTGGTCGTTGTCGCCGAACTTGATCTCCTCGACGGCGACCGCGTCGTTCTCGTTGATGATCGGGACGGCGCCCGCCTCGAGCAGCGCGGCCAGGGCGTTGCGCGCGTTGTTGGTGCGGGTGCGGTCGGCGAGGTCGGCGTGGGTGAGCAGCACCTGGGCGACGAGCAGGCCGACCTTGCCGAAGGCCTCCTCGTAGCGCTGCATCAGCACGCTCTGGCCCGCCGCGGCCGCGGCCTGGAGCCACGCCATGTCCTTCGGGCGCGACTTCAGCCCGAGCTTCGCCACGCCGAGCGCGATCGCGCCGCTCGACACGATGACGAGGCTCCGGCCGGAGCGGCCGCGGAGCGCGGCGACCTCGGCGGCGAGCCGGTCCCAGGCGTCGCCGGACAGGCTCTTCGATCCGATCTTGACGATGACGCGGCGGCAGCGCTTGAGCGCGGCGCGCGCGGCGGGCTCGGCGTCGGGCGCGGGCTCCGCGGCGCGGGCGCCGCCGGCCGCGCCCGCGGCGGCGGTGTGGTCCTCGGGGTCAACCATGGTCGAAGCCGGTCGCGGCGATCTCGTCGAAGGCCACGTCGAGGCGGCGCCCGACGTACTCGGGCGCGGCGGCGCCCGCGAGCAGGAAGGCGTCGATCCAGCGCGTGAACTCGTCGCGCAGGTCCTCGGAGCCGCCGGGCAGGATGGTGACGCTCGCGCGGAGCGAGGGGGAGAGCGCGCGCCGCACGGCGCGATCGATGGCGTCGCGGACCCGGCGCGCCTCGTCCGCGTGGATGCGGACGGCGCTCGTCCGGCGGACGTGCGTGATGTAGCGGTCGAGGAGGTGGCCGAGCGCGTACACCTCGAGGCCACACGCGGCGGCCGCGACCGCCTGGGCCGGGGTGAGCCGCCGGAGGACCTCCCGCGTGAGGAGCGAGGCGGCCTTGCGGAACGTGTTCCGATCCCCGCCGGGCTGGGCGAGCAGGGCGCGCGCGTCGGTGGTGAGGCTGAGGCCGTGGCGGGCGACCGTGTCCTGGGCGATGGCGCCGCGGATGCGCGTGAGCAAGCGGTCGGGGATCACCGGGAGCGGGATCCACGAGGCGCCCACCGCGAACGCGGTGAGCACGGCGAGGCGGCCTCCGGGGGACGAGCCGCCCGGGGTGACCTGAGCGGCGGACGGCTGGTTCGCGGCGGGTTCGGATGACATCGCGCGCACGGTACTACGGCGCCCGGCCGGGTGGCGAACAGTCGCACGACGCGCGGCGCGCGCTCGGCAGCGGGGGGACGCGCGGGGAGGCTCGGGGGAGGGGACGCGCGGGAGGCTCGGCGGCGGGGGCTAGCGAGAGGCGCAGCGGGGAGGGGAGAGGCGCGCGACGCTCAGAAGAGGGGGACGAGCTCGACGATCGCGGCGCGGCAGCGCGACGCGGCGAGGACGATGTCGCGGGCGGTGGCCCCCTCGGGCAACGCGGCGGTGAAGCGCGCCGGCCCGCCGCGCAGCGCGATGCCGCGGGCGGCGAGCTCCTCGCGGAGCGGCCCGGCGTTGGTGCGGACGGTGAGGGCGTAGGCGTGGCCGCCGGCGGCGATCTCCGCGAACGTGCCCGCGAAGGCGAGCTCGCCGCCCGCGAGCACGACGACGCTGGTGGCGCCGCGGAGCAGCACGCTCTGCGGGCCCTCGGCGTCGAGGCGCGCCGCCGTGATCAGCGCGCCGCGGCCCTCGGTGGCGCCGGCGAGCGCGGCGAGCACGAAGCCGGCGGCGCCGTCGTCGAGGCCGACCAGCGGATCCTCGGCGATGACGACGGGCGGCGCCGCGGCGATCGCCTGGGCGAGGACGAGCGCGCGGCGCTCGGGGAGCGCGAGGGTCTGGAGCGTGCGCCGCCGGGCGGCGGCAAGGCCGACGCGGGCGAGGGCGGCGGGGGCCATCTCGGCGGCGGCGCGGGCGGAGGCGCCCGCGAGCCGGGCGCTCCAGCCGACGTAGGCCTCCGCGGTCCAGCCGAGCGGCAGCGGCGGATCGAGCGGGGCGGCCCCGCTCGCCGCGCGCTGCGCGAAGCCGCCGACGTCGCGGCCCGCGACCGCGAGGCGCCCGGCGACGACGCGCGCCTCGCCGGGGGTCTCGTCGAGGGCGCCGTCGGCGGAGGCCGGAGGCTCCGGCCGACGGGCGGTCGAGAGGGGGATGCCCGTGAGCGCGGCGAAGAGCGCGCCGGTGTCGCCGGCGCAGAGCACGCGATCGCCGCGCGTCTCGACGGTGAGCGCGTCGATCGCGACGACGTCGTCCACGGCGATGCGGGCGGCGTGGGCCGCGAGCAGCGGCGGGCCCGCGGCCGCGGCGGAGAGCGGCGAGCCCGCGGCCGCGGCGGAGAGCGGCGAGCCCGCGGCCGCGGCGGGTTCCATGGCGCTCAGGGCTCCCCGGGCGCGGGGCCGGAGGGCTCGTCCTCGCGGGTGGAGACGGGGGCGCCGAACGAGATCTCGCCGGCGAGCTCGCTGCGCGCGAGCGGCTTGTCCGCGCCGAACACGAGGAACGGCGTGAGGGCGCGCGCGGCGTCGAGCAGGACGGGCGGGATGGTCGCGCGGGCGAGCTCGCCCTCGCGGCCGGCCGAGACGCCGGCCAGGCCGAGGACCATGCCGAGCAGCGAGGTGTCCTCCTCGGGGAGCGACAGGATCGGCGCGTCGTCGGACAGCTGGCCGAGCCGGCGCGCCTCGGCGAGCGCGTCGCGGAGCCCGCCGATGCGGTCGACGAGCCGGCGCTCGAGGGCCTGGGCGCCGGTCCACACGCGCCCGCGGGCGATGGCGTCGACGTCCTCGGGCCGCATGCGCCGGCCCTCGGCGACGCGGCCAATGAAGCGGTCGTAGAGCCGCTTGACGACGACGCCGAGCTCGGCGCGCTCGTCGTCGGTGAACGGCCGGTAGAGCGACTCGGCGTCGGCGCGGGGCGTCGTGCGGAACGTCTCCACCTGCACGCCGAGCTTCTCGAGCAGGCCCGCGACGTCGACCTTGCCGTAGAAGATGCCGATGGAGCCGGTGACCGTGGAGCGGTTCGCGAAGATGGGGCTGCCGGCGACGGAGGCGTAGTAGCCGCCGCTCGCGGCCTGCGAGCCCATGGAGACGACGAGCGGCTTCACGCGCGCGGTGAGGATCGCCTCGCGGAGGATGACGTCGGCGGCGAGCGACGAGCCGCCGCCGGTCTGGACGCGGAGCACGACGGCGCGGACGCTGCCGTCCTCGCGCGCGCGGCGCAGCGCGTTCGCGACCGTGTACGAGCCGGCGAGCTTGACCCCGAGCAGCGGGATCGACTGGCTCTCGCCGTCGATCATGTCGCCGTCGAGGTAGACGAGCGCGATCTTGGGCGCGCGGCCCCAGCGCTCCGGCGCGCTGTCGCCCGGGTCGTCCTCGCCGAGGCGGGAGGGGCGCCCCATGACCTCGTCGACGACGCGGCCGAGCTCGTCGTCGTAGGCGAGGTAGTCGACGAGCTGGTTCTGCTTCGCCTCCTGGGCGAGGAACGGGCCGCGCGCGATCCGCCGCTTGAGCTCGTCGACCGGGATGCGGCGCCCGGCGCTCACGTCGGCGAGGAAGCCGGCGCTCAGCTGATCGACGAGGTCCTGGTGGTCGTCCTTGCCGATCTGCGTGCTGCCCTCGCGCGCGAACTGCTCGGCGGCGAGCTTGTGCGCGCCGATGCGGACGAAGTCGGCCTGGACGCCGAGCTTCTTGAGCAGGCCGCCGAAGTAGAAGTAGCTCGACGAGATGCCGGAGAAGCGCAGGCCGCCGGCGGGGTTCATGGCGATGGCGTCCGCCTGCGAGCAGACGTGGAGCGAGCGCCCGCCGGCGTCCTCGAGGTGGCAGAGGACCTTCTTGCCGCGGCGCCGGAGGTTGCGGATCGCGTCGCCGACCTCCTCGGCGTGGGCGAGGGAGCTCGCCGGCTCGGCGCGGAGCACGAGCGCGACCCCGGAGACCTCGGGGTCGTCGGCGAGGCGCCAGAGCTGCTGCAGGAAGCGCGTGTGCCTGCGGACGCCCGGGGTCGAGTCGAGGCGGATCTTGACGACGCGCGCCGGCATGCGGACGCCCGGCTCGCGGAAGCCGCGGATCGCGGCGCCGGCGTAGAAGCCGGCGCCGCTCCTGGTGAGGGCGTCGCCGAAGACGCCGCCGGCCGAGAGCTGCGTCTCGTCGAGGTTGATGTCGAGGCCGGCCATGGCGGCGACGTGCGGGCCGCCGTCCACGGCGAGGTCGCGGAGGCTGACGTCGCCGCGGAGCGTGCCGACGTAGGGCACCTGCAGCGCGAGCGTGGCGCGCGGCACCCAGGCGCCGGCCTCGGCGGCGGCGTCGCCCTCGGTGTAGGACGCCTCGAGGCCGAGCTCGAGCGCGCGCCGGCCGTCGACGGGTCGGACGGCGATGCCGAGGTCGTAGCTGCGCTCGATGGCCTCGCGCAGGCGGCTCTCGGGCCGGTTCCAGTCGCGCGCGACCGCGGCGAGGGAGAGCCAGGTGTAGGGCCGGAGGGTGATGCCGCTGGTGAGCGAGAAGTGGTCGTCGAGCGCGGGCGCATCGGAGCTGCCCCAGCCGAGCGTGGTGCCGAAGGCGAACGTCGGCCCGGTCTGGAGCGCGAGGCCCCAGCGGATCCAGCGCGAGGGGCTGTCGAACGGCGCCGGTGCGGCGGCGGGCGGGTCGACGAAGTCGAGGCGGAGGCCGGTCGACACGAGCCAGAGGGGGAGGGCGAGCGCGATCGAGTGGCCGCGCGCGGGCAGCGGCGACGCCGAGCCGGTCGAGACCCAGGTCCACCGGAGCTCCGAGCCCGGGAGGAAGGCGAGGTTCGCGGGGTTCACCGCGATCGCGGAGCTGTCGTCGCCGCTGGCGACCGCCTTGCCCGGGTCGGGGATCGGCTGCGAGGGGCCGTCGGGCGGCGCGGCGTGGGCGGCGCTCGCGCCGGCGAGGGCGCACAGGGCGAGGAGCGCGGCGGCGGCGGGGCGAGCGGCGGCGGAGCGGACGGCGGCGGGGCGCGCGGGGCGGGGTAGGTCGTTCATGGGGTGACGAGCTCCCGGAGCGTATCCGCTTCGGCGTCGTACGTCCTCTGGACCTCGGCGACGGCGAGGCGCTCGACGAGGGGGCCGAGGACGCGCAGCCGGATCTGGATGTCGCCGTCGACGCGGCGCCGCGTGCGCCCGTCCGGCAGCCGATCGAGCCGGTAGGTGCCCTCGGCGCGGAAGTAGCTGCGCCACTGCTCCTTCGGGGTGACCTGCCACGTGGAGCTGTGATCGGCGAGGCGATAGGTCGAGCGCTCCTCCCAGGACATGGCGTCCCTCGTGATGGGGTAGCCCTTGAAGATCGGCAGCGGCGCGCTCGCCTGGAAGCGCAGGACGCGGAGGAGCTCACCGCCGCGGAGCGCGTGCTCGACCGTGACGATGCTCTCGAGCAAAGGGACCTTGCTGGCCAGCCGCGGGCCGAGCTCCGGCGAGAGCACGGCGAGCTCGACGGCGTCGAGGGGGGCGTCGAGCTCGTGGGAGAGGGTGAAGTGCACGCGGCGCTTCTAGCACGCTCGAGGATCGGGCGCGGGAGCGGGAGGATCGGGCGCGGGAGCGGGAGGATCGGGCGCGGGAGCGGGAGGATCGGGCGCGGGAGCGGGAGGATCGGGCGCGGGAGCGGGAGGATCGGGCGCGGGAGCGGGAGGATCGGGCCGCGCTGGAGACGTCATTCTACCGGGCCCAGCTCCGGGGCGGCGGCCGACTCGGCGGCAATGGTTTTCTTGCGGGATCGCCGTTTGATGCTCATCCGGTGGCGCGAGACGAACTTGGCGGCGATCTTGGGCTGGTCTCGGAAGGCATAACGGCCGCCCTCCCGAACGTCCTTGGCGAGCTCGTCGGCGGCCCAGAAGCAGCGGTTGCGGAGCTCGAGCGCGCGCGCGGCGTCCGCGTCCGAGGCCTCGTTGGCAGCGGCGTCTTCGAGCGCGTCGGCGAGCGCGTCAGCGCGCCGGAGATCCTTCGTGGTGATGTCGGTGACGCCGAGATCCGCCTCGTGCTCGGACCAGAAGGCGACGAGATCGCGCAGGTCCTGGATGGTATCGGCGAGACCTGAGCCCTCGGCGATGCGCGAGAGCTCCTGCTGGGCCGACGCATCCTTGCGGCACCCCCAGCGGCCGCCGGCGACGAGCTTGGCATCGAGCGCCTCGGCCTCCTCGCGGAGCTTGCGCTGAGCGGACGTGAGCTTCACGGCGCCGCGCGCCTTCTGCCAGGCCTTCTCGAGGGCGCCGAGGCGCCGCGCGAAGCGGGCGAGGAGGTCGACCTTGTCGGCGGTGATGCCGATCCTGGACAGCCGCGCTTGCTGCGCCTGAGCGAGGCGCGCGAGGGACGCGAGCTCGCGCTCGGCGACCGAAGTGGGCATGTCGGGGCTGACCGCGCAGGTAGAGTCCAGCGCGAGGAGCGCCTCGTCGCTGGTGGGGTCGACGGGCGGGGTGGACGGGCGCTTGGTCTTGGAGACCGGCGCCTTCTTCCTGGACGATGCGAGTAGAGGCTTGCTGTTCGCGGTTCGTGTCGGGGGCATGAGTTCCCTCCTGGTGCAGCGGAAGCGTGCGATGGTCGCTCATAGAGATACGATGTCAAGTTGGTTTGACGTCGAAAGATTGCTGTGCCGGACATGGATGTACCGGGGCATGGGGAGTCGGGCAGGGAGGATGGGAGTAGAACCGCAGCGATTCTCTGCGTCTTCCGCCGCCCGGCCGTCGCACTGCGCGGACTCGACGGGTCGCCGCCGATCGCGAGCGGAGGTCGCTCGTCCCTTGCAATGGTGTTGACGTCGCGGCTTTCGATGGAGCAGCCTGCGCGCCTTCAAAGAATCATTTCGCGAGAGGTCTCTCTATGCGGCGGGTGGGTTGGTTGATTCGTCTCGCAGTGTTCTGCGGTGTCGTGCTGCTCCTCGGGCGTGGCCATGAGGGCCTCGCGCTCGCGGGGCCTCCGGAGCCCGGCCTGCTTCCGGCGCAGCCTCCCGGAGGCGGGGTCGCGTCTCTGGCGATGCCCTTGCGGCTACCTCGCGATGGCGGCGGGCGCGTGGTGATCGGACCCGGTGTCGAGGCGCCGCCGGTGGAGGACGTGGGCGCGCCGTATGGCGAGATCGTGCGGCCTGAGGAGGCCCGGGTGCTCTCGTTCGAGGGGGCCGCGCTGGAGATCCCGAAAGGCGCCGTGGAAGAGCCGGTGCGGATCACGATCCGGCCGCTCGACCAAGGCGAGGTGCGGCCGATGGGGCGCGCGATGGTCAACGTCACGCCCGGAGGCAAGGCGTACCGGCTCGGGCCGCACGGGCTCAGGTTCAGGAAGCCGGTGAAGTTGACGCTGCCTTATGACGAGCGCGCGATTCCGCCCGGGATGACAGCGCAGCACGTGGCGGGCTTCTATTACGACGAGGCGCTCGGGCAGTGGCAGCGCGTCGCGAGAGACGGCGAGGCGGCGAAGGGCAAGCTGGCGAGCCTGACCGATCATTTCACCGATTTCATCAATGCGACGCTGGCGATGCCGGACTCGCCGGGCACGCGCAGCTTCGATCCGAACAGCATCAAGGGTCTCGCGCTCGCGAGCCCGTTCGCTGGGGTGACGTTGATCGCGCCGCCGGAGGCGCTGTCGACCGGCGCCGCGCGCTTGAGCCACCCGATCGTGGTCCCGCCGGGGCGGAACGGGATCCAGCCGGAAATCTCGATCGATTACGACAGCGAGCATCGCAACGGGTGGCTCGGCGTGGGCTGGGACCTCAGGCTGTCGAGCGTCGAGATCGACACGCGCTTCGGTGTGCCCACGTACGCGGCAGGCGAGGCGCCGCGTTACCTGCTCGACGGGAGCGAGCTGGTGCAGGTCGAGGACACGTGCGTCGACCCATGCCTCTTCCGGCGGCGCGTGGAGGGGCGGTTCGACCGGATCGTGCGCCGGGGCGCGGGGGCGGACAGCTATTTCTGGGAGGTCACGACCAAGGACGGGACGACCTACGTCTACGGTCGCGGCGCGGACGCGCGGCTCGACGAGCCGGACGTGGACCGGCCGCGCAACGTGTTCCGCTGGTACCTGGAAGAGGTGCGGGACACGTTCGGCAACCAGATGCGGGTCCATTACGATCGGGACGTCGCAGAGGGGCCGCCGCCGCGCATCGAGGTGCACCCGGAGCGCATCGAGTACACGGCCAATCCGTCGCGGGGGATCGGCGCGGCCTATGCGGTGGACTTCGTGTCCGAGGGCGGACGGCGCGACGTCGCGCTCAGCGGCAGGCCGGGCTTCCTGGAGCAGACCAGCGAGCAACTCGCGCGGGTGGACGTGCGGTTCGGCGACGTCGTGATCCGCAGCTACGCGCTGGAGTACGAGGAGGGCGAGTTCGGGAAGCGCCTCCTCAAGGCGATCGCGTTCCATGGCCGAGGCGCGCGGCAGGAAGGCGGGCAGGTGGCGCTCGGCGAGGAGCTGTACCGCCACACGTTCGACTACTTCGGCGCGCCGCGCACCGCGTCCGGAGAGATGGGGGCGTTCGCCCGAGCGGCCGAGGCGTGGGGGAACATGAAGACCTCAGGCGGCCTGTCGCACACGGAGGACTCGACCGGGGGCGGAAGCGCGTCGGTCGGCGTGGGACTGGGGATGTTCTCGCTCACCGTCGGGGGAGGAGGCTTCTCCGGAGACGAGTCGGTTCGCAGGAGCGTGTTCGATCTCAACGGCGACGGGATGCCCGACTTCCTCGACGACGGCGGCGACGTCAAGGTGAACTTGCTCCGGGCGGCGCCGCAGAGCCATCTGGCGGCGGCGAGTGTGCCCGGGTTGTCCCGGGACGATCTCGGCAGGACAGACCGCTCGGGGTGGAGCGTGGACGCGGGGCTGAACGTCGCGATCCTGAGCGGCTCGGTGAACTACACGCGGAGCACGACGGAGGATGAGCAGATCGTCACGGACATCAACGGCGACGGCTACCCCGATCTGGTGTCGGACGGCGCGCTCGGCACGGTGTACGCCGCGATCAACGACCGGCGCGGTCGATTCGGCGAAAAGCGGCCGTGGGGCCAGCTCGCTGCGAGCGGCGTGCCTTCGGGGAGGCCCGACCTGGCGCAGGCGGCGCGCAGGGACTTCCATCCTGCCGATCCGCTCCTGCGCTGGATCGCGCCGTTCGAGGGAGACATCCGCATCGGGGGCGTGCTGCAGAAGCAGGCGGCAGGCGGCGACGGGGTGCGGGTGGAGATCGTGCGGAGCGGCGGGGAAGACCCGCTGTTCAGCGAGGTGCTGGGGCCGGAGGACGTGGCGCCCTGCGCCATCGGCGCAGAAGGGTGCGGCGGCGAGCCGCTGAAGACCCATGTCGCAGCGGGCGATCGGATCTACGTGCGGGTGAGCGCGTCGCCCGGGATCGATCCCGAGGCGGCGGTGGACACGACGTCGGACCTCCTGTCGTGGAGCCCGTCGATTGTGTACGAGGTCAGCGAGGAGCGGCTCGCGCAGGTCGGGCCGGACGGGGCGCCGATCCATCGGTTCGACTACGGCCAGGATCACCGGCTCGCAGGGAGGCCTGACGTTCCGTGGGTGGCGCCTGCGGACGGCAGCGTGCGGATCGAGGGCGACCTGACGAAGGCGTCGACCAGCGATGAGCTGTCGGTGGACATCGTTCGGGAGCGCAACGGCGCGACGGAGACGCTGCTCGCGCCCCAGCGTGTGGGCGCGGAAGCGGGGAGCCTGGGGCTCGGCGCATTCTTGCCTGACGCGATCCCGGTGGTCGCGGGCGACCGTATCCGGTTCCGGGTGAGAGCGGATGTGCCGGACGACCCGGCGCGGATCTCCTGGAGCCCGGTGGTCCGGTACGAGGAGTACACCCGCGTCGACCGGGCGACGGGCGCGCCGCGGCGAGGGCGGGTGACGTGTGGTGTGCAGCCGAGCGGCAAGGCCGGGTGCACGCTGGACAACGACGGTCCGGAGGACGTGCCGCTGCCGCCGTCGCTGATCGTGCAGCAGGCCTATGTGCCCATGCCGGTGGTGAGGTGGCAGCCGGGCACGCGCAGGTCGCCCTGGATGGCGCCGAGCACGGGGACGGTGAGGCTCGAAGGGTCGCTGTTCGTGCCGGGGACCCGCTCGTTCGGCGAGCCGGTGACGCTGCTCGTGCAGGGCGTGCACCGGCTGCTGCACAAGCAGGGATACCTCGCCGCGAGCAGCGCTGGGACCGGATACGCGCTGGCCGTCGATCTGGAGGTGCAGGCCGGCGAGCCGATCTACGTCGCGCTCTTCGCAAAGGAGGCGATGGACGGCGCCTTCGCGCGCGTGAATGTCGACGGCGAGGAGGTGCCGGTGAGCATCCTCGAGCGCGATCCCGCGGCCGAGGCGGTGATCGACGGCGCGCCGCAGGATCCGATGGCGGGCGGGTTCCGCGGCTGGTCGGTGGGCTTCACCAGCGGCGATCGCACGTTCTCGGAGGCGGACATCGTGTTCCCGACGCGCGACCCGGAGCGCGGGTTCACGCTGGCGGTGCCGCTGCCGTCCGGCGACGCGCCGGTGTGGGGCGCGGCGGCGTCGGAGGCGTTCGTCGGCAGCAGCGCGGTCATGCCGTCGATCGCGGGCACGATGGCGCGGGGAGGCGGCGCGCAGCGCGGGAGCCTGCGCAGCGCGGAGACGTGGAACGCGCAGGTCGCCGCCAACCTCGGGTCGCTGGGGGCGGGGTACAGCTTCGGCAGCACCACGTCTGATCGGGATCTCATCGACATCAACGGTGACCGGCTGCCGGATAGCGTGACGCGCGAGGGCGCGGCGCTGAATACCGGGCGAGGGTTCGGGCCGCGCGACAGCTGGTCGCTGCCGGAGGCGCTGCGGCGGATCGAGCACCGCACGATCCGGCTGCAAGGAGGCGCGTCGGTCAGCGTGGACAGCGAGTACCGGATCGTCTCCAAGACCGCAAGCGACGGCGGCACCAGGGGGTATATCCACGCGCTGTTCAGCGCGGGGACCACGTACGGCGTGTCCGCCACACACGTGGATCTGGTCGACCTCAACGGCGATGGACTGGTCGACCACGTGACGCAGGAGCCCGAGAGCGGGGCGATGCGGGTGGCGTTCAACCTGGGACATCGGTTCACCGCGCCGGTGGAGGTGGAGCGGGAACGGTTCGAGAAGGGCGACTTCGATGCAGGAGAGCTGCGCGACACGCTGCGCGGGATCCTGGGAGCGTTCACGGACGCGGCCGGGGTGGACGCGGTGCGGCTCGAGGACACCGGGGCGAACAGCGTCGGGCCGGGCCTGGACGTGACCTTCGCGGCGGCCGGCGCCGGGTACACGTACACGACGGCGCGGACGGTGGTGGACTTCGCGGACGTGAACGGCGACGGGCTGCCGGACAAGGTGATGAAGGCGCCGGAGGAGGACTTCTTCCGGGTGCAGGTCAACCTCGGCAGCTCCTTCGGGGCGGAGGAGCGGTGGCCCGCGGGCGCGTGGGGCGTCGAGATCGACCCGCCGGACTACGCGTTCATGGGCAGCGGCGACGCGCTGGGGTTCCGGAGATCGGAGAGCTACGAGGGGAGCTTCAAGGTCGAGGTGTGTTACTTCATCTGCGTCGGCGGGACGGGGTTCTACTCGGAGGGGAGCGGCTCATCGCACCTCGGGATCGAGGACATCGACGGCGACGGGCTCGCGGACCACGTGCTCAAGCGGGACGGGGACGCGGCGGTGTACGCGCGGGTGAACGCGATCGGCAAGGCGAACCTGCTGAGGCAGGTGAACCGGCCGCTCGGAGGGAGCGTGGTGCTCGACTACCGGCGCGAGGGGAACCTGGTGGTGCCGAGCGAAGGGGGGCTGGAGGCGGTGGATAGAGCGCCGCAGGTGGACATGCCGTCGAGCCAGTGGGTGCTGAGCGAGGTGACCGTACACGACGGCATGGCGGGGCTGCCGGGGGTGCACGGGGTGCATACGTACCGGACGAGCATCGAGACCCACGCGGACGGGGTGTACGACCGGGACGAGCGGGTCGAGCTCGGATACGGGCGCGTGACGACGACGGCGCTGGGTGAGGACGGCGCGACGGCGATGTCGATGCAGGACGTCGAGTACGTGAACCACGACGTCTACCGCCGCGGGTTTGTGGCACGGTCGACGCTGCGCGACGGGGAGGGACTGCTGTACACGGTGGAGGAGCGCGACTACGCGGCGCCGCCGGAGGAGGGGTGGTTCTTTCCGAAGGAGACGGCGCGGCGGAGCGCGTTGTACGAGGGGACGACGGACGATCCGGGGGCGCCGCACAAGCGCACGCGAGAGACGCGGGATTTCGACGAGCTCGGCAATCTGGTTGGGCTGCGCGCCTACGGCGAGGAGGAGACGGACGCGGACGACGTGGTGCAGCGCGTGGTGTACACGGAGCCGGGCGCCGAATACGTGGTGAAGCCGGAGCTCATCGAGACGATGGATGCGGCGGGCCGCGTGCTGCGCAAGCGGACGGCGACGTACTGGCCGGGGACGCGGGCGCCGCGGACGGTGACGGACGTGATCACCGGGGGCAAGCGGCCGGGGGGGACGCCGAACGTGGACGCGGAGGCCACGTGGCAGTTCGAGTTCGATGACGTCGGCAACCTCGAAACGTCGATCGATCCGAACAGCTACACGTTGACCTACCGTTACGACGAGGTGACGCACAACTTCCGCACGTGTGTGAGCGACAGCTTCGCGTACCGCTCGAACAGCGTGCCCAACTTCCTGTACGGCACCGTGGCGCAGGAGACGGACGTCAACGGGCACACGATGGTGCACCGGTACGACGAGTTCGGGCGGCTGAGCGCGGTGTGGGGGCCGAGCGACCTCGCCGGAGACGGCGAGGGCGCGGTGCCGGCGGGATGCGAGCCGAGCAAGGTGTGGAGCGATGAGGAGCTCGCGGAAGCGGGTGAGCCGACGGTCGGGTTCACGTACGCGCTCAGGGCCGACCAGACGGCGGCGCTGCCGGCGTGGGCGAAGACGAGCCACAAGGATGAGGAGCACGCGGGCGACCCGATCGTGACGGTGACGTTCGCGGATGGGCTGGGACGGGTGTTCCAGACCAAGAAGGACCACGAGCGCGACACGGGCGCGGGCGCCGAGCTCGGGATGACGGTCAGCGGCGCGGTGGCGTTCGATGCGCTCGGGCGTGTGGAGGAGCAGGGGCAGCCGGTGTTCAGCGCGGAGCCGGAGACGAGCTTCGTGGCGGTCGAGATGGTGCGAGGGACGCGGCTGCGGCACGACGTGCTGTCGCGGACGAGGCTGGTCGAGACGCCGGATACGAACGCGCCGGACGGGTACGCGAGGACGGCGACCGAGCACGGGCTGGCGGCGTTCGAGGGGCGGCTGTTGTTCCAGGAGATGGTGATCGACGCGAACGGCAAGGTGCGGAATACGTACCGGGACGTGGGCGGGCGGATCGCGGCGGTGGAGGAGTTCAACCGGATCGAGGAGGTGGAGCGGCAGATCGTGACGCGGTACGCGCACAACCCGCTCGGGGAGCTGTTGCGGGTGACGGACGCGCGGGGGAACGTGACGGAGGCGGCGTACGACACGGCGGGCCGCATGGTGGAGCTGGTGAGCCCGGATGCGGGTAGGACCGAGTGGCGGTATGACCTGGTCGGGAACGTGCGGGCGAAGCAGACGGCGGAGCTCGCGGCGCGGGGAGGGCAGCTGATCCGGTACGAGTATGACTTCAACCGGCTGAAGAAGATCGACTATCCGGTGACGCAGGACGTGGTCTACACGTACGGCGGGCCGGAGCACGGGGGCGATGCGTCGGGCAACCGCGCGGGGCGGCTGGTGGAGGAGACGAGCGCGGCGGGGAAGCGGAGCTTCCGGTACGACGGGTTCGGCAACGTGGCTGAGCTGACGACGGAGTTCCCGAGATTGCGGGAGCCGCACCGGGGGCCGTACCGGGCCACGATGCGGTACGTATTCGACGCGCTGGGGCGAATGCAGGAGATGGTCTTCCCCGGGTCGGGGGAGGAGGTGGTGCGGTACGGGTACGACCATGGGGGGCTGGTGGACTCGGCGGTCGGAGAGAACCAGCGGGCGAATCCGCAGCACCCGGACGAGCCGAGGAGGACGGAGTACCTGAGGCACATCGGGTACGACGAGTTCGGGCAGCGGGTGCGTGTCGTGGCGGGCAACGGGGTCGAGACGAGGTACCGGTACGACGAGTCGACGAGGCGGCTGGAGGAGGTGAACGCGGACCACCAGGACGCGCGGATGCGGAGCCTGGGGAGGCCGGCGAGGCCGTTCCAGCGGCTGCGGTACCGGTACGACCTCGTCGGGAACGTGCTGGAGCTGAGCAACGAGGTGCCGCTGGACGAGAGCCTCGGCGGCAGCGTGATGGTGGCGGCGACGCAGCAGCGGTTCCGGTACGACGACCTGAATCAGCTGAAGGAGGCGTCGGGGAGCTACCAGGAGCGGAGGGACGCGCAGCTGCAGTACACGCTGAGGCTTTCGTACGACGCCATCGGGAACGTGACCGAGAAGGGCCAGGAGGTGGCGCGGTACGTGCCGGATGGCGCGAGGGGGTGGAAGCAGCAAGACCCGATCCGGGAGAGGACGTACCGCAACGAGTACCGGTATACGGGACCGCGGCCGCACGCACCGACCGAGGTGGACGAGTACGTGGTGGCGGAGTCGTCGCCGCGGCTGCGGGAGCTGCTCTACGATGCGAGCGGCAACCAGGTCGAATGGAAGTACCGGACGACCTCGCAGCGAAGGATGGAGTGGGACGACGACGGTCGGCTGGTGTCGGTGCAGGAGAACCGGCAGGAGATGTCGCGGGCGCTGTACGACGGCGCGGGGGAGCGGCGGGTGCACCGGCACGGGGTCGCGGGCGAGGAGGAGACGGCGTACGTCGACCAGCACCTGGTGCTGCGGAACGGGGAGTTTCCGACGAAGCACATCTTCGCGGGGGAGACGCGGATCGCGAGCAAGATCGACGCGGACTTCTTCCGGGAGCCGCCGGTGCTCTACTACCACCCGGATCACCTCGGGAGCACGCAGTACATCACCGATGAGGACCAGGCGCTGAGCCAGCACGCGGAGTACCTGCCGAGCGGAGAGCTGTGGGCTGATCAGGCGGACGGGAGCGTGCAGAACAGGCAGCCGTACCTGTTCAACGGGAAGGAGCTCGACCTGTCGACCGGGCTGTACCACTACGGGGCGCGCAGCTACGAGCCGCGGCTCGGGGTGTGGCTCAGCCCGGATCCGGTGCTGGCGAGCTACATGGCTGGGAAGCTCAACGGTGGCGCTTACCGCCCGGCCAACCTGAGCCTATACACGTACGTGTCCAACAACCCTGTCGTTCTCGTTGATCCGACCGGGACCTTGGATGACGCGACGAAGAAGTTCCTCGCTTGGGTCACCGCCGTCGCGCTCGCCGAGCCGACACCGGCTGGAGAGTTAATCCTTGGGGGTGCGTTCGTTCTAGGATCCATAGGCTACGCGGGCTACGTGATCGTTGATGCTGCTGCGAGTGGGAACATACCCAAGCCTCCCGAGTCGTTCCCCATCCCCGAGGACAACCTCCAGGATACCGCGGCGCCGCCGCCACCGCCGCCGACCACGGTCGTCGGGGGGGTAGGCGGCGGTGCGAAAGAGCCCCCCAAGCCTCCTCCGGTTGCCGCGGCAGAGCCGCCGAAGAAGCCGGAAAAAGGAGGGGTGACGATCTCTCGCACTTTGACTCAGTCCGACTTTGGGTTCGACGGTACCGATGCGGAGATACAGGGAACTCTCCGCGTCAAGGATGGTCGTGCTCTTGTGAAGGTCGACTACCTCGGAAGTGCGAAAGGGCTGGGTAGATTGGGGCCACGCGCCTGGTCACGGCTCCAAGATGCGGCACGCACAGAGGGAGCGACAAGCATCCGAGTGGAAACCACGCCGGTGATTGAACAGACCGGGAGGCTCTCGAAGGTGCTTTCCAAGCTCGGCTTCCAAGGCCGTCCGAATGGGACTATGTATTACGAGGGAGATCTCTAATGGCAACAATCGAGATGCATGCCAATAGAAACTTGCGACCACGGACTCTCTCCGATGGTAGCACAAGGGGGATCGATCGCTATTTTTCGTTCGGACGTGGATCGAAGCCTCACTGGTGGGACAGCGAGCATCCGCCAGTTGCTGGTCAAGTAGTTGGCGTGTACGAAAACCGCAAAGATTCAGACAGAGACGCGCTTGTGATTACCGAGGAAGGACTAACTGTGCTCTGCGACCCCGACTGCAACTCATTCAAGTTTGCCGATGTTGCAAGGCTTGTGCTTCCAACCAAGGAGCCTGTGTCCCTTTCCCTTTACGTTTGGCTACGCTCCGGCGCTCGTTTTGAGATACCGGTCTACGAGCCACCTGGTGCGGCGTTTGATTTTTACCGTTTTCTTCTTAGCGTCGTCGGAGAGCAGCAATCGCCGCAATCTCCATAAGCGGCGTTTAAGACACGCGTACGAGTCGACCGGCGCGTACGCGTGCGACGGCCGAGGTATGCTACGGGAGCAACGCGTTCGCGCCGGGCGCGTCGTTCCGCGAGGCGAGTGGCGTGGTACTGCCAGCGGCGGAGGAGGATCCTCGACTTACATAGGATGAGGAGCTCGCCGGGGCGGGTGAGCCGACGGTCAGGTTCGCGCATGCGCTGCGGGCCGACGAGACGGCGGCCGCGCCGGCGTGGGTGAAGACGAGCCACAAGGACGAGGAGCACGCGTTCCAGCAGAGGGTGACCGACGCGAACAACAAGGTACGGAGCACGTACCGGGACGTGGGGGGTCGGATCGCGGTGGTGGAGGAGTTCAACCGGATCGAGGGGGTGGAGCGGCAGCTGGTGACGCGGTACGCGCACAACCCGGTGGGCGAGCTGGTGGGGGGGACCGACGCTCGGGGAACATCACGCAGGCGGCGTACGACACCGCCGGGCGGACACCGCCGGGCGCATGGTGGAGCTCGTGAGTCCGGACGCGGGGCGGACGGAGTGGCAGTATGACCTGGCCGAGAACGTCCGGGCGAAGCAGATGGCGGAGCTGGCGGCGCGGGGGCAGCTCATCCGGTACGAGTACGACTTCAATCCGCTGAAGAGGATCGACTATCCGGCGACGCAGAACGTGGTGTACACGTACGGCGAGGCCGTTCCAGCGGCTGCGGTACCGGTACGACCTCGTCGGGAACGTGCTGGAGCTGAGCAACGAGGTGCCGCTGGACGAGAGCGTCGGCGGAGCTCAGCCCGCCCAGGCTTGCTCCATCGCCGCGATGTAGGCGTCGAGCGAGGGGGTCTGCTCGGCCCTGGCGTCCACGATCTTCCCGCCCGCGTCGCGGACCGGCGCGATCGTCGGCGGAATGGGGACGATGCTCTGCGGCAGGTTCAGCGCCTTCAGCCGGGCCAGCACCTCGTCGCGCCACGCCGGGTTGATCCGGGTCGCGTACCGCTCGACGAGCGCCTTCAGCGCCTCCCGATCGGCCGTCGCCTTGATCCGGTGGAGCTCGGCGAGCAGCTCGCCCGAGGCTTTGCGCCAGGCGTCAGGGTCCTTCACCACGAAGAACGTCTTGCCGCCCCGCACCTCGACGGCGACGGCGCCCTTGTCCTTGACCCAGCCGAAGGCGATCAGCTCCGCGCGGAGGTGATCGTCCTCGGCCACGTCTCCCTGCGGCACCGACTTCAGCATCGTGAGCTGGCTATACGCCGCGAACGCGGGGAAGACCCGCGCGCAGCCGGCGTCCGGCAGCAGGCCTATCTCCACCGTCCTGGGATCGCCGGCCAGCCAGTCGGCCACGCGCTCGGCGCGGCTCTCCTCAAGGGCCGAGTAGTAGGGGGCGAGCAGCGCCTCCGGATCCGCCTTGAGGTCCGGGTTCACCTTGCCCGCGCCGTGGCCGGTGACCTCGTGGAAGGAGGTCGCCGCGAAGCTCAGGTGACGCCCGCAGCGGAGCATCTCGGCGCGCACCTCCTCCGGCGCGAACTCCTCGATGGTCCGGTCGGACGTGAGCGCCTGGCGGATATCCATCGTGGAGGTCACGACGAAGTTCTTCGAGCCGTACTTCTCGCGGAGCTCCTGCGCGTTCGGCAGGTTCACGCCCGAGAACGTGAACGGCCCGCCGTCGCCCGTGGCCGCGACGGCGGTCACGGCCGCGGCCGCGGGCACCGCGAAGGAGTCGCGCTTCCACCGCGCCTCCCAGGGCATCTTCTGCTCGAAGTACTGCGCGCTCCTCGCCACCGCCTGGAGCGGCGGATCGCGCTCCGGATCGGCGATGAAGACGAGGCCCTCGAAGCCGCCCTTGCGCGCGCGGACGTCGCCGTACGTCTCGATGAAGCCGAGGATGTAATCGACCGGGAAGGCCTGCTTGAGCCAGGCGATGTCGTGCTTCGTGAACTCGCCCGGCTCGCCGGTCTTCAGGTAGGTGATGAGGTGCCTGAGCGGCTCCTGCTGCGCGGGCGGCGCGAGCGCGACGGCGGCCTCGAGGTGCCTCACCACCCGGCCGAGCTCCCTCGCGCCCACGCCGGGCAACGCGCCGTCGCCGCCGGCCCGGTAGACCTCCTCGATGAGCTTGCCGCCCTTCTTCACGATACGGCCGTTGAGCTCGTACTTCTCCTTGAAGTTCGCGAGGTCCTTGCTGTCGACCCCCTCGTAGTGCGTCGCCGCCGACTCGAGGATCGGGTCCTTGCCTTTCCCAGGCGTCTTGTTGGTGACGACGGGGGCGACCTTGGGGTCGAAGATCCCCGCGAGCAGATCCCTCGGGATCGTGACGCTGAGCGCCCTGGCCGCGCCCTCGAGCTCCTTCTGTGAGAAGGGCGGGACGAGCTTCTGCCCTGTGCGCGCGTCGTGGATCCCGTGATGCAAGAAGAGCATCTTGCGGTACGTCGTCAGCTTGTCGCGCAGCGCGGGCTCCAGCTTGTCCTTCTGCGCGAGGAGCTGGATCATGAGCTCCGTCGCCGGCCAGCCGTACCTGGAGGTCTGCATCGTGAAGAGCGGATCCCCCGCCAGGGCCGCCTGCACCAGGTGGTAGGCGAGCACGCGCTGCTGCGCCGTGAGCTTGTCGAAGCCGCGGGGCGTGTACGAGGCCGCGGCCACGCCGCCCACCTCCTCCAGCACCTTGACGGTGCTCTCGGGCGCAGGCGCCACGGGCGCGCTGGTGCCGCCCGGCGCCGCCGCGCTCGCGGCAGCGGTGGGCTGCGGCGCGGGCGCGGCCGCGGGCGGCTCGGCGGGCGGCGGGGGAGGCGAGCAGGCGGACTGCAGGGCGGCACACACGGCGAAGGCGGCGACCTGGTGGCGGGAGCGCATGGTGTGGGGCGCTCTATAGCCGCGGCGCTTGCCGGCGAGAAGGGCACGCCGGTGCGGGCGATCGAGGCGTGTGAGGCCTGGTGGACGGAGCGACGGAATCGGGCAGGCGTGGAGAGGCCCGGACGTGCCGTCCAGCCTCCGGGCCGAGGAACCAGGGCTGTCTGTTGTAGGCCAGCGCGATACCCCTTGATCGACGTCAACTACTCTTGCCGGTCAGCGACAACTATTTTTGCCGGCCGCAGCCAGGTCCTTCCTCTCGTCGCCGTCCCACTTCGCCCCCCTCGCTCTCGTTCGTGTAGTTGTCGTCACCTCCGCCGTAGTTGTCGTCGCGTTCCCCGCCCTGCTCCCGCCGCTTCCTCGCGCACTTCCTCCTCGTGTAGTTGTCGTTCCGTCGGCCTCACATTCCCTCGCGCCCACGCCATCGAGGCCTCGGCCGCGCGCCCGCAGTGGCGACGCGGTGCCCCGACGCGCCCCCGCGCCCCCACCGCCGTCCCAGCGCGCCACGGCCATTCCGTTCATCCGCCCTCCTTTGCCACTCGCATCGCTCGTCCTCCCGCGCCCACGCCATCGAAACCTCGGCCGTGCGCCCCCCGTGGCGGCACGGTGCCCGACGCGCCCCGCGCCCCCACCCCGTCGCAGCGCATCGCCGCGGTCTCTCTCATCCCTCGTCCTCGCTGTTCCTCTTGCCTGCGTTGCGCTTCTTCGCCTCCTCTGCCCGCACGCTCTTTCGCTCGATCTCGATGATCGTCGCGTGGTGCACGATCCTGTCGACCGCCGCCGCGGTCGCCATCGGCGTCTTGAAGATCCGGTCCCACTCGCTGAAGACCAGGTTGCTCGTGATGATCAAGCTTCGGCGCTCGTACCTCTCGGCCATCAGCGTGAAGAGCACCTCCGCCTCCTCCGCCGTCTGCTGCACGTACCCCAGGTCGTCGAGCAAGATCGCGTCGAAGACGTCCAGCGCCCGCAGCGCGCGCGGCAAGCTCAAGTCGCGCCGGGCTGCCAGAAGGTGCTGCACCAGCTGGTAGGTCGGCGTAAACAGCACGCTCCTGCCCGTATCGATGAGCGCGTGGCCGAGCGCGCAGGCCAGATGGCTCTTGCCCACGCCGGGCATCCCGAAGAGCAGCACGTTGCCGGCGTGGTCCACGAAGTCGCCTCGCGACAGCTCCTGCACCCGCAGCAGCGCCGACTGCGGCACGCGCGTCTTGTCGAGCGTGTCGAAGGTCTTGCCCGGCGGCAGCTTCGAGGCGCGTCGCAGCCTGTCGGTGCGCCGCTCCTTGCGCCCTGCGGCCTCGAGCTCCAGCACCTCGGCGACCACCCCGAGCGCCTCACCGTGGCCGCCGGCCACAAGCCGCCGCACCAGCTCGCCGGCCGCCGTCGGCAGCTTCCACTCCGACAGCAGCGCCGTGATCCGAGCCCCCATCTCGGGCGTGTACGTCAGGGCGCTCATGACGCGCCTCCGGCCGCGAGCAGCGCGTCGTACTGACCGAGGTCGGGCGCGCCGATGCGCAGCGCGGGCACCGCCGGTGTCTCCGGCTGCGCCAGCGCCTTGACCGCAGCGTAGTCAAACGCTTCGCCCCGCTCAAGCAGCGCCGAGAGCGCCTGTTCCACCGCCCGCTCCCCCGTGCTCGCAGCCAGGTGCAGCACGCGCACATACTCCACGTCGGCGCGGTCGCCACGCCGCTCGCGAAGCGCGTCGTAGGCCCGCCGGAACACGAGCGACGGGAACAGGTCCTCGCGGTAGCGATACGCCGCGAAGGCGCCGGGCTTGCGCACCAGCGACCAGATCACGTGCCGGTAGTCGATGCGATGGCCGTACTCGCCGCGCAGCCGCGGCATCGTCTCGACCAGCTTGCCGGCGTACCGGACCTCGACGACATCGGCGAACAGCCGCGCCTCGACCTCGTGCCCGATGAGCCGCGAGGGCACCGAGTAGATCCGACCCGCGACCGGGATGGTGCTCCACTTGCGCACTGCGACGACTACCCGCGTGTACTCGGGCACGCGGCTGGAGGGCAGTGGCCTGAGCGCCGCACGCTCCTCGGCCAGCCGCGCCTCACGGCCTCGGTGAAACTTCTCCTCGACGACGCGCCCGACAAATGCCATGTACGCCTCGACGGTCAGGAAGTCGCGGCTGCCACGTAACAAGAGCGCCTGCTCCAGCGCGCTCTTGAGCAGGTGGTGCGCCTTCTCCACGACTCCATTCTCATGCGACTCGCCGGGCTGGATGCGCGAGGCCTGAAGGCCGTAGTGCTCGACCACCTCGGCGAACCGCCGTGTCAACGTGCGACCACCCGTCTTCACCAGCTCGTGCGTCGCCGCCGAGAGGTTGTCCAGACGAACCCTCTCGGGCACTCCGCCGAGCGCCCACAGCCCGCCCTGCAGGCCCTTCACGAGCGCCTCGAACGTCTCGCCGAACGCGAGCTCGACGAAGCGCCAGCCGCTGTAGGCGAGCACGAGCTGGAAGAACAGGTGCACGAACAGCTCGCCGGCGATGGTGACGCCGAGCTCGGTGGCGTGGGTGAAGTCCATCGATGCCATGCGCCCCGGCGTGTGCTCCTGCGGGAAGTAGACTTCCTTCTCCGGCCCGTGCTGCGCACGCCACTCCCGTACGCGCCGCTGGAGCGTGCGTAGCTGCCCTGGCTCGAACACGCCCGGCTTTCTGCGCGCAAGCTCCTCGAAAATCGTCTTCGCCTCCAGCTCCCCCTCCTTGTCCGCGACCAACAGCGGCTCGATCTCCGTCGCCCACACCTCGACGAACGGGTCCGGTCGCGTGCGCCATGTCCGCGGTTGCTTCGTCTCCGAGGGCAGCGGCCCGCGCTGCCACGTCCGCGCCGTCCTCTCGCTCATCCCGGCCGCCGCAGCGGCCGCCTCCAACGTCTTGCCTTCCATCCGCTTCTTTCTCAGCACGCGGACCTGCCTGTCGCTGACCATCCGGGCTCCTCGAGCCCCGGCACCCGGCCGGAGCCCTCAGCTCCGCACCGTCGCACAGGCCGTCCGCACGGCCGCCACACCGGCAAATCTAGTTGTCGCCAGGCGGCAGAAGTAATTGTCGCTGATCACCCCTGCTCGCGGAGGCGGGCGCCCTGCGCGCTACGCGCCGTCCGGCAGGAAGTCGCCGTGGAACCCGTGCGGCACGCGGCTCGGGAGCTCGACCTTCGCGACCGGCTCGCCCGCCACGTCGGTGGCGTCGAGCACGAGCAGATGGCTCCGGTTCGTCGCGTGGCTGAACACATAGGCGAGGAGCCAGCCGTCGTCCTCGGCCGTCCCCTCGGCGTCCTGCACGAACGTCGCCTCGCCCACCTCCTGGCCCGCAGGGAGCGCGTGCACGACGGCCTTGCCAGCGTCCCAGTCGTATTTGACGATCTGGTTGAGCGCCGGGGTCGCCCCGGGCTCGGACGGATCAAGCGTCGTCGTCACGCCGTATCCATAGCGGTATTTCATGCCCTGCCGCGCCGGGTTGATGCGCGGGAACTCCACGAAGCGATCGTCGAGCTTCGTGAGCGAGACCTTCGCGTTCGCCAGATCGATCGAGAAGCGGTGAGGGCTCCCGCTCATGTTGAAGTCGCTCGACCCCTTCTCCCATAACGACGGGTACCGCACCCCCTCCAGGTGAACCACGTCCGGATCGGCCGGATCATCCCACGCGTTCCACGTGTGGAACATGAAGCAAGGATCCACCTCGATCCATTTCACGTCCGCCGCCGTACCCGCGCGCGGCATCACCCCGATGCGCGCGCCGCCCTCGGGCCTCCACAGGTACGGGAGCGCGTCGCCCGCGATCGCCCGCTCGAGATCAAACAGCATCGGCAGATCCAAGAAGATCACGCGCGTCGCCGTCACCTGGAAGTCGTGCATCAGCACGGGGCTCCGCACGGAGATCGTCTCGGTCTGCACGAGCGCGCCCTTCGCGTCGCAGCGGTGGTACGTGATGATGGGGTCGGACAGCCCGTAGGCGAAGAACATCAGCTCGCCGGTCACCGGATCGAGCTTCGGGTGCGCCGTCATCGCCGTCTTCAGCTTGGCGGAGAAATCGTACGGACCGAGGGTCGACAGATCGTCCTTCTTGATCTCGTAGGGCAGGCCCACCTCCTCGAGGCAGAAGACGCGCCCCTGGTAGCCGAGTATGCCCGTGCTCGCCCGGTGCTCCGTCAGCCCCGGGGGCCCTTCCCCCCTCCTCGCGCCCCCGAGGACCGGCGTCTGCACGAACCGCGCGCGATACCAGGGGGCCTTGCCTCGATCGAGCAGGATCCCGTGCACCATCCCGTCGCCGAGGAACCAGCGGCCCGAGTCGACCGCCTTGGGGTTCGGTCCGTTCCGCAGGTAGAGCCCGGAGAGCGTGGGCGGGAGCGCGCCGACGATCGCGAGGTCCTTCGCCTCGGTCTCGCCGACCGGCGCGAAGTTCTTGCGGAGCCACCACGGTTTGCGCGGATCGTCCGGGAGCGGATCGGGCCTGGGCGCGGAGGGCGCAAGAGCGGCGGTCGAGCAGCCGGACAAGAGCGGGAGCCCGGCGAGCGCGAGCCCGCCAAGGCCAGTGAAGCCTAGGAAATGACGACGCGATAGCATTGGACCTGCATCTGCGTTCAACCGTCGCTTGATGGATGCCGGCAGCCTCGGCCGTCCTTCGCGAACATGCGCGAGGTTGTGTCGGGTTCCTGCTGTGCGCGCGCACGCGTCCCGGAGATCGACCGCGACGCGGCGAACCCCGGGGCGACGATGCTGGGGGCGGGGCCAAGGCTCGAAGGCGGCACATGACCGAGCTGCCCGCGACGCCGCACCGCGAGGCTACAGGCCCGTGTGAGTCCCCGTGATCCAGACGGTCGCGTGGGAGTCGTCGGGCTGCGTGGCCCAGGTGCGGACGCGGTATTTGTTCGTGGCGACCTGGTGCGCGGTCCCGTAGTTCTCGTGGTAGTAGACGAACGCCGGCGTCGAGCAGTGCCCGCGGCCGGTTGTCGTGTTGTCCCAGACCCACGCGCCGGTCTGCTCCTTGTATGTGAGCTGCACGAACTGGCCCGTGGCCCAGTCCCAGCGCTGCACGCGCGTCGCCATCTTGGTGTTCGCGCAGTCGATCATCGCCTGCGGCGCGTCGCTCCACGAGGTGGACGAGGAGCCCCAGAAGGACGGCTGCACGACGAAGCTGTACGTCTCCGGGGTCTGGTGCTGGTAATAGCCCGGCACGGGGAAATCCACGATCGTCGTCGCGCGATTCTGCCCGCTGGCCGGACAGATGCTGTCGATCCACTGGTAGGCGCGAACGTAAGTCTCGCTTGCTCCGACCGCGGTGAGCTGCGCGCTGGTAAAGTTCGGGTCGGCCCCCATCGCGCAGGGGTCAGGGTTTCCCCCGAGCGCCTCGGCGCTCTCCGCCGTGTCTTCCTCGTCGAAGCTGCCTTCGTCCGCCGCCACGCAGCCCGTGACCATCGAGAAGGCGATGAGACCGAGACCGACATGATACGCAGCAATCTTCATGGTGCGACTCCCTTGGGTTGCCGGCCTCTCCGGCCGCGCCCGACCAAGGAGCAGGGAGCATGCCTGAGGCGTTCCCCGGAGCGCTCCTGAGCGTTTATCGCTCTCGCAGCGCAAGATCGCGACGCGGGCCGTGGGGCTGACCGCCGCTCGCCCTGTCGAGGTGGAGGCGGCAGCCTCCTCCATCGGCAGAGGGATGGAGGCTCGCGCCTCCACCTCGGCGAGGTCCCTGATCCCGTGGACATGGACGAGCGCGGGCGCAGCCCGTTCCCGTGCTCTCGCGTAAGCCGCATGGCGCGTCGACCGCTCCAGAGGTCGACCCGCCCCTCCTCCCGCCTGTACTTTGATTGCATTGCGCGATTCCTGGCGCGCGACGATGGCCCCACGAATCGCGCACCTTATGGCGACGGACGGATCCATCGAGGGCACATCTGGATGGGTGAAGCAAGAGCGCCGCAGCGCTCGCTCGGCGGATCTTCCGCCCCGGCCGCCCGTGCTCAACGGGTGGGTTCCTGTGCGGTGATGCTTTGTGGTCGCTCGCGCTCGCTCTATGCTCGCGCGACGAGACAACGATGCCACGTCTCTACCGACTTTCTGCCAAGCTCAGCAAGCTCGTCCAGGCCCGTCGAGCGCGCGCAGGACGGGCACGGACGTCCGGGGCGGCTGCTCTGGTTGAGGCACAGAGCGGCGCCGCGGAGCATCGGGCGCGGAGGGACCTCGAGCAGCAACAGGCGGTGCTCAAGTACGTTATCGCCAACGTGCCCCACGCCATCTTCTGGAAAGATCGCCAGGGCCGGTTTCTCGGCGGAAACCAGAACTTCCTCAACGACACGAACACGAAGGTCCTGGAGAACCTCGTCGGCAAGACCGACTTCGATGTCTGGGGACGGCGCGACGACGCGGAGGCCTTCGTGCGCATCGACCGGGAGGTCATGGAGCGCGGCACGTCGATCCTCGACATCGAGGAGCCGCTGCTGCGCCCGGACGGCGAGCAGCGGGTCCTGCTCACCAGCAAGGTGCCCATCCGCGACGAGCGCGGCGAGGTGGCCGGGCTGCTCGGGATCTATGTCGACATCACCGAGCGCAAGCGGATGGAGGTCGAGCTCAAGGAGGCCAAGGAGGCCGCCGACGCCGCCGCCCGCGCCAAGGGGGAGTTCCTCACGGTGATGAGCCACGAGCTCCGGACGCCGCTCTCGCTCATCCTCGGGCCGCTCGACTCGCTCCTGTCGAGCAAGGACGAGCCCCTCTCGCCGCGGGCGCGGGCGGATCTCGAGCGCATCCAGCGCAGCGGGCGGCGGCTCCGCCGGCTCGTCGACGACGTCCTCGATTACCAGAAGATCGAGGCCGGCAAGATGCAGGTCGACTGGGAGGCGGTCGACGTGAAAGAGCTCGTCGAGGACATGGTCGAGGAGGCGCGCCCCGCGGCGGAGCACGGAGGAGTGCAGCTGTCGCTCCGGGCGGATCCAGCGCTGCGGACGATCCCCGTCGATCGGCGCAAGCTCGAGAAGATCGCGCTGAACCTGCTGGGCAATGCGCTGAAGTTCACCCCGCCGGGCGGCCGGGTCGAGGTCGGCCTGCGGGCGACGAACAGCCATGTCGAGCTCTCGGTCGAGGACACCGGTCCTGGCATCCCGCCGGACCAGAGACACCTGCTCTTCCAGCGGTTCCAGCAGATCGACGCGTCCGCGACGCGCAAGCACGAGGGGACCGGGATCGGGCTGTCGCTGGCCAAGGAGCTCGCGGAGCTCATGGGAGGCACGGTCGGCGTGGAGAGCGAGCCCGGGGTCGGCTCCCGCTTCTTCGTGCGGCTCCCGCGCGCGGCGGACGGCGCGATGGCGTCGCTCTCGCCGCGCGCGCCGGCGCCGCCGAGCCCGTCCGGCGGCGCCGGCGCCGGCGTCGCGACGCCGCCGGCGCCGCGCGCCGCGGACGCTCTCGCCGCGCCTGCGCCCGCGCCGCGCGCCGCGGACGCTCTCGCCGCGTCTGCGCCCGCGCCCCCGCCGCGGGCCGCGGGCGATCTCGCCGCGCCCGCGCCGCGCGCTGCGGCAGGGGTCCGCGAGGGCGGCCGCGTCGAGGCGCGGACGTCGCGTGTGCTCGTCGTGGAAGACAACCTGGACATGGCCTCTTACCTGGAAGGCATCCTGTCCGCCGAGCACGAGGTCCTGCTGGCGACGAACGGTTGGGAAGCGCTCGAGTCGGTCAGGGCGACGAGGCCCGATGTCATCGTCTCCGACGTCATGATGCCCGGGATGGACGGCTTCGAGCTGGTCCGGCGGCTCAAGGGGGATCCCGAGCTCCGGGACATCCCGATCCTCCTGCTCACGGCGAGGGCGGGCCGCGCCGAGGCCGTGGGCGGGCTCGAGGTCGGCGCCGACGACTACGTGAGCAAGCCGTTCGATCCGCTGGTGCTCAAGGCGCGGATCCGCGCGGCCGAGCGGCTGCACCGCGCCTACGTGGAGCTCGCCGCGAGGAACCGCGAGCTCGCGGCCGCGCTCGAGCGGCTCTCGGAGACGCAGGGGGAGCTCCTCCAGGCGGGCAAGATGGCGGCGATAGGCACGCTGGTCGCCGGGCTGTCGCACGAGATGAACAACCCGGTCTCGGTCATCCTGATGAACGCGCAGCTCCTGCTCCGGCGGCACCGAAAGGGGGATGGCCTGCCCGACGAGGCCGCGCTCGTGAAGGCGCTGGGGGCCATCGAGCGGCAGGCGAAACGCTGCTCGGACCTCGTGACGGCGCTGCTGGAGTACGCGCGCGGCAAGCCGGTCGGCCGGCAGCCGTGCGACGTGCGCGAGGCGCTCCGCCGCGCGGTCGACCTCTCCGCGCCGCGGGCGCGCGAGCGCAGGGTCCACCTCGAGGCGAACAGCTCGGCGTCGGTGCTGCCCGCCGTGCTCGTCAACACATCGCAGCTCGAGTCGGCCCTGCTCAACGTGATCGGCAACGCCCTCGACGCGAGCCCCCGGGGCGGCGCCGTCGTCATCGGGGCTCGACCGCGCCCGCACGGGGACGTCCATGGCGTGGAGATCGACGTGCGCGACGCCGGCTGCGGCATCCGCGCCGAGGACCTGAGCCGCATCTTCGAGCCGTTCTTCACGACGAAGCCGCCTGGGCAAGGAACCGGGCTCGGGCTGTCGCTGACGCACCGGTTCATCCAGGAGCACCAGGGCAGCATCCGTGTCGAGAGCGCGCTCGGCGAAGGCACGACGGTGCGCATGTGGCTGCCTGCCATGCAGGCCGAGCGAGCGCAGTGAGGGAGCGCTCGCCCGGAGGCGCCGGGGGCCTGCTCGTTCTCGGCCACCAGGGTGTTGTCTCCCCGGTACAGCCGGAGGTAGGTGTTGCCGCTGGCGATCGACGTGCCGCGTGACGGTAGAGGGCGCGAGACGCTCGACGGTCAGTGCGCGGCCAGCGCGAGGAGACAGGCGCGCAGCTCCTCGGCGCACTCGGGGCACAGGTCGAGGTGCTTCGCGGCCTCGACCAGCACCTCCGGCACCGGGGCGCCCTCCACCACGAGCTCGGCGTACTGCGGCGCGTGCTCCAGCCATTCGTCGCAGGTCAGCTCGTCGGGCGTCGTCGCGAGGACGACCTTGGCCAGATCGCGGATCTCTTCCTGGGATAGGCGCTTCATGGCGCTCCTCTCGGGGGCGTCCCTTCCTGTGAGGGGATATCGAACGCTTCTCTTACGTCGTCCTCGCTGAAGCCGGCCGCGGCGAGGCCTTGTTGCAGCTTGCGGCGAGCGTCGTGGGTCAATTTGTACAGGGCATTCCGGGTCGTCTCGAGCTGCTCGGCGATCTCGGCCTGGGGCATGCCCTTGAGCTCGGCGATCAACGCCCGGCGCTGCCGGTCGGTCAGCTCGGTATCGAGCGCGTGGTACAAGGCGGCGATCACTCGTTCCCTGGCGGCGTGGGTGTTCGCGTCGGGGGCCGCGATCGGGATCGGCCCGCCCGTGCTCTCGGTGAGCTGATCCAGCGACACGTCCTTCCAGCGGGCCCTCCGCAGGTCGGTGAGCGCCACGCGGATGGAGATGGTGACCGCCCAGGTGGTGAAGCGGCTTCTGCCCCGGAACGAATCGAGCGCGCCGAGCACCTTCAGCGTGGCGTCCTGGGCCAGGTCGTCGAGCACGGCGTCCCCCACGCCGCTGCGTCCGGCGAGCGCCCGCTGCAGGCCTCCCCGCACGACGCGTCGCAGCTCGGCGACCGCGGCGTTCGCCTGCGCCCCGGGTTCGCGGAGGAGCCGCAGCCACTCCTCGTTCGTCCGCTCGCTCATCAGGCGGCCTCGAGAAGAGGCTCCCTGCGGAAGTAAGAACCAGCGCCCCCATGGCGTCCCATGGACATCGAGGGGGCCGCCGGCGAGGCAGCCCCGAGAGGCTGAATCCACGAGGGAGAGACCACCATGTTGACCACCGACCGTGCCGCCCAGCTCGCCGACATCCAGGTTACGAAGCGAACGGAGCCCAGCCTAGCAGCGTGGGGCGTCCGGATCGAGGCCCTCGGCGGCCGACTGCTCCGCGCCGGTCTGGCGCTCACGCTGCTGTGGATCGGGGGCATGAAGTTCACGGAGATGGAGGCGCAGGCGATCCGCCCGTTCATCGAAAACAGCCCGCTGTTCTCGTGGACGTATCCAGTGATGGGTGTCCAGGGGACGTCCAACCTGCTCGGCGTCACCGAGATCGCGATCGGGCTCGCGATCCTGTCCCGGCCGTGGTTCGCTCGGATCGCGGCCGTCGGCAGCCTGCTCGGGGCGCTGACGTTCCTGGGCACGCTGAGCTTCCTGATCACGACGCCTGGGGTATGGGCGGATGACATCGGCGGGTTCCCCGCGATCGGCGCGCTCGGTCAGTTCCTGATCAAGGACGTGGCCCTGCTGGCGATCTCGGTCTGGTCCCTCGGGGAGGCGCTCCGCGCTGCAGGTCGTGGCGATGCGGACTCAACAGCGGAACGCATGTGATAATTTCTTCGCGACAGTAAATTTTGCACATTGGTGCATTGAAATAAGCTGCGCGGCACGCTTTTCAGGCGGCCAGGCGAGCGTGTCGTCGATGCCGCAACAAATACTCTGAAGGGGCGCGCCCCTTCGCGGCATCAAGCCTCATGTGCTGTCCGGATCCGGGCGGCGAGCGGTCCTCTGCGTGCTCCGGGGCGCGGTGCGCGACCCGGGAGCTGCTGAGCGACCATCTATCCCATTCTGACGAAGGGTCTGCATATGCACATGAAGCATGGCATCAGGAAGTATCGACATCGCAGCGCGGCGACGGCAACGCTCGTGAGCGCGGCCGCGTTGACGCTCGTTGCTTGCTCGGATCTCCCGATCCCGCTGGGCTCCGACGGTTCGGATTCGACGCCCTCGACGGCGGTGGATGAGGCCCTGACCGGGGACGAATCGCCCCTCACGGCGGGCGAGCCGACCGACGAGCCGGCTTCCGGCGGCGATGTCACGATGGAGCAGGCGTTCGAGATCACGAGCCGGGCGGTGGAGGCCTATCAAGACCACGCGAGGGCTCACGGGGCTCGCTTCACGGTGGACGCCGGGGTCGTCCCCGAGACCAGGCTGGAGATCGCGGCCGATCGCACCTGGGCCATCCATCTGGGCCCGGACCTCCTCAGGCCGGGCTTGACGCCCGACCTCGTCGCGTTCGTCGCGTGCCACGAGATAGGCCATGCGCTCGGGGGTTTCCCCTTCAAGCGTACACCTGCGCAGCAGGAGCAGGTCGAAGGCCTGGCGACGGGGCAGTTCGGAACGGTGAGCAGCGCGGAGAGCCAGGCGGATTACTTCGCGACGAAGGAGTGTCTCCCGCGCCTCTGGTCCGCCGAGCGCGAGGCGAACGCCGGGTTCCGCGAGACGGTGACGGAGTACGCGAAGACGCGCTGCGACGCCGCGTGGGACGACGTCGCGGAGCAGGACCTGTGTTATCGCCTCGCCGCGGTCGCCGAGGACTTCGGTCGGTGGGGGCGAGCGGGCGGCGATACCCGTCCTGTCCCCGATCTGAGTACGCCCGACGCCACCGAGGTGACGGTGACCAAGGACGAGTACCCGTCCTTGCAGTGCCGGGTAGACACCGCGTTCCAGGGGGCGCTCTGCGGGACCAAGTTCCGCGGCACCACCATCCCCGGCCTGATCCCGCCGTACGAGCAGGTGCTGACGTTCAGCCCTGAAGTGGAGGCGGCCGCGGCGCCCGACGCGTGCACCGAGGGGCCGGGGTCGCGCCCCCGCTGCTGGTTCGCGCCGAACGCGACGGCGCCGGACTGCTCGGGCATCCCCGAGCTGGGGATGTGCGACGTGGTCGACGGGCGATCCGTGGTGGTGACCTGCTCCCAGGACAACGGCGTTCAGACGTTCGTTTGCCCGCCGCAGGCCCCCTGCGGGGTGGACGCAGACGGCTGGGCCGACTGCGGCCTTTGAGCGGCGGTCGCCCGCTGCGGATACGGGCCCATCTCGACGTTTTCGGTGCTCAGCGCACAGGAGTGCGCCTCCGCGCCGAAAACGCCGATATGGGCCCGTCTCCTGTGCGGGCGACCGCCGCTCTGGGACGCAGGTACCGGAGGCGGAGGGAAAACCGATCGAGGCGGCCCAACGGCCGTCTTCACGTCCACAGCCTGCGGGGGCGGCTGCGCTGGAAAATTCTTTCCGAGCGCGATCGTGCAGGCGCGTGAGAGGGGCGCGAAACCGACCTGCGTCCGGCGAGTAGGCACCACCGAACGACGCGCCGCGGGCCACCGCGGGCCGAGGCGGGCGCCATGCGGGCGCCCGCGGCCGCTCCGGTCTCCGGGGCGCGTCGGCGGAACGATCGCTGCCGCGGGGCTTGCCTCGGCGGGGGGCGATCCAGGCCGCGTCATCTCATTCACCGCATCTGGAGGATCGTCATGAAGGTTCGGAATCGCGCGCTGTCGGCCCTGCCCCTCGTCCTCACCCTCGCCGCTGCTTGCAGCGACGGCGGAGGCGGCGATACGACCGGCGCCGGCGGCATGGGCGGGGGAGGCGCAGGCGGATCCACCGGCGGGGATGCGGCCACGAGCTTCGAGGTGACCATCGAGAACGTGACGCCCGCGCGGGATTTCCGGGTGGCCGGCGTGTTCAACACGCCGGTGGGCGCGAGCAAGCCCGGGCCGCTCCTCCCCGGGGACATCTTCGAGTTCCGCGTGGGCGCCCTGCCGGGCGACAGGCTGTCGTTCACGACGATGTTCGCGCAGTCGAACGATCTGTTCTTTGCGCCCGACGGCGAGGGGATCGCGCTCTACGACGAGGCGGGCAACCCGGTGAGCGGGGACGTGACCGACCAGGTCCCGCTGTGGGACGCGGGCAGCGAGGCCAACGAGGAGCCGGGCGCGGGGCCGAACCAGGCGCCCCGGCAGGGGGGCCCGAACACGGGCGCCAAGGACCCGGACAACACGGTGCGGCTGGTCAACGATGCGTATACCTACCCGGCGGTCGAGGAGGTCATCCAGGTGACGCTGACGCCGGAGCCGGGCAATGAGTTCACGGTCCGGATCACCAACATGTCGGAGGTGGGGACGCTGATGCCCGAGGGCGGGGAGCCGGCCGCCGTGCCCCTGTCGCCGGGGCTCTTCGTGGTGCACACGATGAAAGACCCGCTGTTCACGGTCGGGAAGGCGTACCCCGGCAACGGGCTGGAGGCGCAGGCCGAGGACGGGAACCCGACGACGCTGCACGAGGGGACCATGGCCCGCGCGGGGCTGACCTCGCCGGCGGCGCCGGGCGTCGCGGTGGTGCACGGGGCCGCAGCGCCCCTGTTCAGGTCGGGCGAGGCGGACCGGGGCAAGGGCCTCGAGATGCTGGCGGAGGACGGAAACCCGACCGCGCTCGCGGCGTCGCTGAAGACCGAGGTCGGGGGCGAGAGCGGGATCTCGTCGGTGCTGGTCTACAACACGCCCGTGGGCGCCTCGATGCCGGGGCCGCTGCTGCCCGGCGCCAAGTTCAGCTTCACGGTGACCGCGCGGCCCGGCGAGCGGCTGAGCTTCGCGTCGATGCTGGGGCAATCGAACGACCTGTTCTTCGCGCCGAGCGAGCAGGGGATCGCGCTGTTCGACACGAGCGGCGAGCCGGTGAGCGGCGATGTCTCCGACCAGGTCACGATCTGGGACGCGGGCACCGAGGTGAACCAATGGCCCGGCGTGGGCCCCGACCAGGCGCCGCGCCAGGCCGGGCCGCAGGTGGGCGCCGACGATCCGACGGACCAGGTGCGCCCCGTCGATGACGGATACCTGTATCCTGCGGCGAACCAGATGCTCAAGGTGACCATCACCCCGGCGCGGTAGCGGGAGCGCCGGCCGCTGGATCACGGCCCCGGGGGCGCCCGGGGCCGTTCACGCGCGGGGCGCCCGGGGCCGTTCACGCGCGACCTTCGAGGCTGCCACCCCCGGTCCACACGCCCGCAGCGCCGGCGAAACCGCGGCGCGGCACGCGCGTAGAGGGGTCGGCACGCCTGCAGCCTTCAACCGATCGCCGCGAACGTGCCCCGGGCGACCGGAAAGGTTAAGCAGGACGGATGGTGCCGCCGGTCCAGGATGGATGAGCTCGCTCTGAACGCCGCGATGGATCGGTACGCGTGCGGCGACGCCCGCGCTTTCCCGGAGCTGCACCGGGCCCTCCACACGCGCCTGCACGCGTACCTCACCCGCATGTGCAGCTCCACGACGCTCGCGGGCGACCTGACGCAGGAGACGTTCCTGCGGATGCACCGCGCCCGCTCGACCTTCGCCCGGGGCGGCGCCGTCACCCCGTGGGCCTACGCCATCGCGCGCAACGTCTACCTCGATCACACGCGCGCCCAGCGGCACCGCAGCGCCGAGCGCCTCCCGAGCGACCCGGGCGCCGAGCCGCCGGACACGCGCGGCGCCGACGCCGAGGCCGTCGCGATGGCCTCGCAGACCGCGCGGGCGGTCGAGCGGGTGCTCTCGAGCATCCCGGCGGCGCAACGCGAGGCGTTCATCCTGCTCCGCTACGAGGGGATGAGCGTTCAGGACGCCGCGGCCATCCTGGGGGCGACTCCGACCGCGGTGAAGCTCCGCGCGTTCCGCGCCTACGAGGCGCTGCGGGCCGAGCTCGAAGAGCTCAAGCGGGGGCCCGAGGGCGGGAGGGGGGCGGAGGGCGGCGCGGAAAGGCGCACGGAGAGCGGCGCGGAGAAGCGCGCGGCGACAGGCGCAGAGAAGCGCGGGGAGAGCGGCGCGGAGAAGCGCGCCGACAGGAGCACGGAGAAGAGCGCGGCCGCCGAGCCGGAGCGGAGCGGCCGCCGCGGCAGGGCTCCGGGAGGAGCCCGGGGAGGTGCCGATGGCGGATGAACACGAACTGCTGGAAGGGCTCGAGGACATCCCCGATCCCGCGGCCCACCTCGCCGGCCGCGCGCCGCCGCCCCTGACGGCGGCGCCGGCCGAGCCGTCGCTCACGCGGCCCGCGCGCGAGCGCCGCGTCGCGAGCGCGATCCTGGTCGGGCTAGCGTGGGTCCTGCTCCTGACCTGGATCGCGGGCTTCCGCGCCGATATCGGCTCGCCCCGGGTCGCAATCCCGCTCGCCCTCTGGGCGTTGCTCTCCAGCCTCGGCCTGCTGCTCGCGCTGACGCCGCGCGCCCGCGGTCTGCCGGCCGGCGTGAGGGCGCTCCAGGCGCTCGTCGCCGCGGTGCCGGCCGGGTTCCTCGCTGCAGCCGTCGCGACGTCGGGCCTCGCCAACGGACCGCTGTCCCTGATGATGCACCTCAAGTGCAGCGCGATCGGCCTCGGCATGGCGCTGCCGCCGCTCGCGCTGGCGGCCTTCGTCCTGCGCCGCTCGTTCCTCTCGGCTCCGGCCTGGCGCGGAGCCGCGATCGGCGCCCTGTGCGGGCTCGGGGCGGTGATCGGCATCCAGGCGCATTGCTCGTACGACGACGTCGTCCACGTCGCCTTCGCGCACGGCCTGCCGATCGCGGCCGGCGCGCTCCTCGGCGCGGCCGGTGGGGCGCTGCGCGGGAGGGCCTGAGAGCACGGACGGCGGGCGTGGCGCTCGAATCCACGCCTGGAAAGGCCGATGACGTGGTCGAGCGAGAAATGAGACGCCAAGGCGCCAAGGACGCCAAGGGCGCCAAGAAGAAGACAATGCCTTGGCGCCTTGACGGTTCGAAATTCTGCTCGTTTCAGGCGGCTTCAACCCGTTTTCGCGTGCTCGCGCCGGCGTGATACCCTCGACCGATGTTCGTCGTCGCGATCGTCGAGCTGGCCACCTCGATCGAGGCCGAGGCGGCGGCGCTGGCCGCGGACCTCGGCTCGACGGCGTACGAGCAGCGGCTTCACCTCGCGGCCGGCCTCCCCGCCGTCGTGCTCACCACCGCGGATCCGGTGCAGGCGCGGGCGCTGCTCCGCTCGCTCCGCGGCCGCGGCCACGGCGCGCTTGCCATCGACGCCGCCGCGGTCGTGTCGAGCGGCGACATGGTCCCGCTCCGGCGCGGCCGCATCGAGCCGGGCTGCCTCGTCGCCGAGGACCCGGTCGCGCCGGGCGCCGCCGGAGAGCCCGGGGCCGCGGTGGAGCGGCTGCCGTTCGATGACATCCTCGCGCTGATCCGGGCCAGCCATCGGCAGCGTGTCGCGTCGAAGGTCGACGTGAAGGAGCGCAAATTCGCGGCGGGAAGCGCGGTGTTGACCGGCGGGCTGGTGCTGTCGAAGACCGTCACCCGCGAGGAGACCCGCGTGAGCGACGAGCGCTCGGAGGTCCTCTACCTCTTCCGCAAGAGCGGCGACCGTCCCTGGCTCCTGCGCGAGCGCAGCGCGAGCTACGGCTGGCTCGGCGGGGCGATGGCCCCCTCCAGCATCCAGAACTTCACGGCCACCGTCGCCCTGCTCGGCCAGCGCGCTCCGGGCGCTTTCTACGACGAGCGGTTGACCGGCCCGCGGCGGCCGATCCCGTTCTCGGGCAACGGCGCACCCTCGCCCGATCCGACCGCCGACTTGCTCGCCCACCTGCTCGCCCTCTGGGCCTCGAAATCCTCGGCGTCCGGCAGCGGCGCGGTCGCCACCAGGTGAACCTGCCCAGCGCCATTGGGGCCGTCTTCGGGCCGTCCGGGCTCTCCAGCGCCATCGCGGCCGCCGCTCGGGCGCCGCTGCTCACCGGATTGAACCCGAGCTCGTCCCCTTTGCGACGCAAACGCCCGCCCTGATCGGAGCCGTCCTCCCGACACTCCCGCTCGCCCCCCGCCCCGCTTGGCCCGCCCCCCGCCCCGCTTGGCCCGCCCCCCGAACCCGCGCTACCACCGCCGCAGCTCTCCCATGCGAAGACCGCCCCCGCCTGGTACCGGCCTTCGCGCCTCGCCGCGCGCCCCGCTGCGCGCCGCCACCGCCGTCCGGGCCCTCCTCCTCGCGCCGGCCGGCGCGCTCGCGGCCCTCGCAGTCGCCTGCGGCGGCGGTCAGACGCAGGGCGAGGCCTTCGACCGGCGCTGGAAGGACGACCGCGGTGCGGGCATCGCGGAGTTCCAGCAGCGGTTCGCGGGCACGCCCATCCCTACCGGCGTCGACGTGGCGGTCGGCGTCGCGGGCGAGGACGCGCGCCGGATCGTCGGCGTGCCGCTCGACGGCGGCCCCGCGTGGTCGTTCGTGCACCGGCTCAACGCGCGTCCGGCCGTCGCGGGGAACGTCGTCGTGGGGCTCGGGCGGGGCGAGCTGTTCGCGCTCGACGCGCGCACCGGCAAGCTGCTCTGGAAGCGGAACGCCGGCGGCAGGCTCCGCGGCGCGGGCGACGACGGCGAGGTCACCGTGGTGTCGATCGAGTCGACCACGGGCACCATGAGCGTGGTGCTCGCGGTGAACCGCGACGGGGAGGTGCTGCGCCAGATCGAGGACACCGCGGTCATCGGCGTGCCCGCCGTCGTGGGGCGCTACGCGTTCCTGCCGTGGGAGGGGCGGTACGTCACGGTGTTCGACCTGCAGACCGGCCGCGAGGCGGCGCGGACGCAGCTCCGCGCCGAGATGAGCGAGGTGAGCCGCGCGTTCCTGCTCGGCGGCGCCGTCTTCTTCGGCGGGGAGGCGGCGACGCGCTTTGACGAGGCCATCGGGCTCGCGCCGGCCGGGCGCGCGTCCACGGCGCGGCTGCCGCCGCGCGAGCTGCCCGGGACGCCGGCCTGGCTGACCGGCGGGACCGAGGTGCCGGGGCCGATCGCGTCGACCGACGACAAGGCGCGGCGCTACGCCCGCCCGCGCGCCGCGGGTCCGGCGGGCATCGAGGGCGAGCGCTTCGCGGCGACGTACTACCGGATCGCCGTCGGCTTCGACGCGCGCTCGGGCGCGCTCGCGTGGGCCCACGCCGGCGAGGCCGATTTCCTCGGCGGCGCGGCGTACGCCGGCGGCTTCGCGCTGTGCGACGCCCGCGGCGGCGTCGCGTTCCTCGACGCGCAGCGGGGGTCGCTGGCGGGGCGCGCCTCGTTCGGGCGGCCGATCCAGTCGTGTGTGGTGCAGGCCGACGGGCTCACCGCCGCGTCGATTGCCCGGGGTGCGGCCGGGGCCTCGGCCGCCGGGACCGCGCCTTCCGCCGGGACCGCGCCGCCCTCGGAGACCATGCCACCCGCTGCGACCGCGCCTCCCGCCCCGGCCGCATCGCTCACCGAGCAGATCGAGCGCGTCCTCACGCTGCCGCAGCCGGAACTCGCGAGCATGCAGCGGCTGCTGCGCCGCGAGCTCGACGCGCTGCCTTCCCGGTGAGCGATCGAGTTCCGAGCGTCACAAGACTGGCGAGGGATCCCGGGAGATTTCAACGCAAAGGCGCAAAGGCGCAAAGACGCAAACCAGAATTTTCTTTGTATTTTTGCGCCTTTGCGCCTTTGCGCCTTTGCGTTGAAATCTCTCTTCTCTCGCCGTGATCCCTGCCAGGACTCCTGACAGGCGCAACTAGGCACTAGGGCGCCCGCCGCCCCGCCGCGGCCGCCCTTCACCCGGCAGCGCCCCTCAGCGGGGCTTCTCGCCCTTGTCGTCCTCCGGATCGACCGCGATCCGGAACCCGGGATCCTCCGGCGTCGGCCCGGCGGGCGGCCTCGCAGGCGCGTCGTGCCCGGCGTCGCCCTCGCGCCCCTCCTCGCGGGGCGCCGGCGACTGGCCCTTGCTCAGCTCGGTGCCGATCCGGCCGACCACGTTCGACGCCGCCCGCACGAGCTCGCGCCCGGCGTCGTCGATGACCTTGCCGACGCTCGTGCGATCGAGGTCCTTGCGCAGGTCCACGGCCGTCTTGCGCGCCGCGCGCCAGAGCAGGCTCAGCCCCTGCTTGAGATCCTCCTTGGGGTCGTCGCGTTCGGGGTCCGAGCCCATCGCTCCTCCTTGGCTGCCGTCGAGGTGGCTTATGTTCCCGCCCGGGGCCCGCCGCAAGCGCCGCGCAGGCCCTCAGGCCGCGCTCTTCGGGTTGCTCACCGGATCCGGCTCCGTCGGGCGCCTCGTCTTGGGCTTGCTCCGGGGTTCGACCTCCGCCGGCGCCCTCGCCGGCGTGGCCGGCGCGGCGCGCTTCCCGGCGGACGGCGCGCCGTCGTGCCCCGGGGGCGTCACGGCGGCGCTACCGCCGGACGGCCTGCGCTGCGGGGCCGCAGGCGCCGGAGCCGCGGGTGCCGAGGCCCTCGCCGACGCGGGCGCGGCGGCAGCGGGCCTCACCGACGCGGGCGCCTGCGCAGCAGCCCTCGCCGGCGCGGGCGCGGCGGCAGCGGGCGCCTGCGACGCACCCTTCGCCAGCGCGGGCGCGGCGGCAGCGGGCGCCTGCGACGCGCCCTTCGCCGGCGCGGGCGCCGCAGCAGCGGGCGCCTGCGACGCGCCCTTCACCGGCGCGCCCGGCTCGGGCGCCGCAGGCGCCGCCGACGGGTGCGCGCCGCCGCGCATCGACGGCGACCACGCGGTGGAGCGGTTCCGGCCCGACCGCTTCGAGACGTACAGCGCCTCGTCCGCCGCCTTGAACAGCTCCTCCCACGTGCCGCCCGCCTCGGGGTACGTCGCCACGCCGATCGAGCAGGTCACCTGGCACTGCACCGGGCCGGCGCTGCCCGCCGCGTGGAACGTCGTCCGGCCGAGCTCCTCGCGCACGCGCTCCGCCAGCAGCATCGCGCCGCGCGCGTCCGTCTCCTCGCAGATGACCACGAACTCCTCGCCGCCGAAGCGCGCCACCGCGTCCGTCGTGCGCTTCGCCCGCCGCAGCACGTCGCCGAGGCCCTTGATGATCACGTCGCCCACGTCGTGGCCGTACGTGTCGTTCACCTTCTTGAAATGGTCGATGTCGGTCACCAGCACCGACAGCCGCCGCGAGAAGCGGCGCGCCGCCGTGATCTTCTGCTCGGCCACCTCGAGCATCGCGCGCTTGTTGAGCAGGCCCGTCAGCCCGTCCATCGTCGCGAGCTCCTCCAGCCGCCGCATCATCCGCGCGTTCGAGAGCGACACCGCCATGTGGCTCGCGAGCACCTCCAGCGTGCTGCGCACCGAGTCGTTGAACGCCGCGCGGCGCCGCGAGCCCAGCACCAGCGTGCCGAGCGGCCGGTCGTGGACCAAGAGCGGCAGCACGATGATCGACGGCATCGGCGGCGGCGTGACCCGGCGCGTGAAGACGACCTGCCGCTTCTCGTCGTACTCGCCGCGGTAGGGCAGCGGGTGGCGGTTCTGCAGCACCATCGAGACCAGCCCCGCGTTCTGCCGGAAGCGCTGGCCGGTCAGCTCGGAGACGCCCTCGCCGCTCACGGCGCGGATCTCGTGGACCTTCTGCGCCTCGTCGTACAGCGTGACCGCGGCGAAGTCGACCGACGTGATCTCGCGGGCGCTCGTGACGCCCGCCTCGACGACCCCGGCCTCCGTCGTGGCCGCGCCGAGCGCCTCGGCGGCGCGGTAGAGCTTGCCCTGCTCGACCTTGGCGCGCTCCAGCTGGACGAAGACGCGCTCGTTCTGGATGGCGCGCACGGCGTAGCGGCACGCCTCGTCGATGAGCTCGAGCTCGCGCGGCGAGAACGGGCGGTCCTCGACGCGATCGACCACGAGCACGCCCCGGAGCTGCCCGTGCTCGAACACCGGCAGCGCGCAGGCGGCGCGCACCGGGGAGGGGCCGACGTAGTAGGGGAGCTTGTAGCCGGGCTTGAGGCCCGAGACGACGACCGGCGCGCGCTGGGTGATCGCCGCGCCGAAGACGCCGTCGCCGGAGAGGAACGGGCCCTCCGAGAGGTTCGGGGCGTCGCTCGCGAGCTCGCTGATGCGCAGGTGCGTGCCGGCGTCGTTCTGCCAGAGCAGCATCGCGGTGTAGAGCTCCAGCGACTCGCGCAAGAGGCGGAGCGCGAAGAGCACCGACTGGTGGATCTCCTCCACGCCGGAGCGGGCGAGCCGCTCGTCATCGCCCTTCTGGGCGGCCGCGCCGCGCGCGTGCGACGGGGCGGAGAGCAGGCGGTAGCTGCGCGCGTCGTCGCGGAGCCGGTCCATCTCGGCCTTGAGGCGCGTGCTCGACGCCCGCCGGACGCGGCCGATCTCGGCGCGGAGGACGGCGGCGTTCAGGACCGAGAAGACGGCCATGAAGCCGACGTGCGGCGCCGCCGCGCGCGCGGCCGCGAGCAGCGTCGGCGCGCCCCGCGCGGCGGCCGCGCGCACGGCGATCTCGAGGGCGGCGGCGGCGAGCGCGACGAGGAGCGACGCGCCGGGGCGGGCGAACGCGCTGACGAGGGCGATGACGACGTAGAGGGCCGCGTGGGCGCCGCCGTCGAGCGAGCCGTCGAGGCGGAGGACGGCCGCGAACGTGGCGATGACCAGGAGCGCGCCGACCTCGAGGTCGAGCAGCGCGCTCGCCTCGATGGCGGCGGCGCGGCGCCGCGCCCTGTGGACGAGCGCCGCGAGCAGCACGAGCAGCGCCGCCGCCGCGACGACCGGCGGGAGCGGCGCGGCCGCGTCGAGGACCACGAGCCCCCCGAGGGCGAGCGCGCAGGCGAGCGGCGCCGCATTGCGCGCGATGCGGCGGGCGGTGAGCACGGCGAGCACCAGGTTGGCCATGGGCTCGCATGCCGCTACCAGAGGTCGCGCCTCCGGGCCCAGTTCTCTGCCGCGGACGCTCGGCCCGTGAGGGGAAACGGGCGGGATCAGGCGCCGGGGTGTGCCCTCGGCGACAGCGCCGCGGCCGCAGCGCCCGGAGGAGCTGCCGCTCCGGGGGCGGCGGCGGCGCCGGCGCTCACGCGACCGAGCGCGCCGCCGCCGCGCTCCCGGCCCTCTCCCGCTTCCGGATGCGGGTGAGCCCCTTCGCGGTGGCGAGCGCGCTGTCCGGCGTGATCCGCTGCGGCGCGAGGCCGAGCGCGCGCATCATGCGCTCGTCCCACGCCTCGATCGGGTCGAGCCCGGCGACGTAGCGCCGCGCCGGGTTGCCGAGCGGCGCGCGGATGCTCAGCACCTCGGGGGCCGACGCGAGGATGCCGGCCTTGTAACGGGGCGCGTCGCTGAGCAGGAGCTTGCCCGCCACGTGCCGGACCGCGCTCCTCAGGCTGCCAATCTCCCCGCAGAGCCGCTGGAAGTGCTCCACGACCTCGGACGGGTGGAGGTTCTTCGGGCGATGGCACAACGTGTATCCGTCGTAATCGCGGATCGTGGTGTTCGGGAGCAGGCGCCCCTCCGCGGCGACCTGCGTGAAGAACGGCGTCTCCGGGTACGGGCAGACGATCCCGAGGAACGTGACCGAGCCGTACTTGAGCTCGGCCAGGTACTCGGGCACGCGCTCGAGGTAGGCGTTCGTGTCGCCGTCCGAGCCCACGAGCAGCCCGAACGAGAGGAGGATCCCGTGCGAGTATGTCCTCCGCAGGACCTCGCGGACGCCGGCCAGCTTGTTCTGGCCCTTGTTCATGGCCTCGATCGAGTCCGGGTTGAGCGACTCCAGCCCGGTGTAGATGTACCGGCAGCCCGCCCTCGCCATGAGCTTCACGAGCTCCTCGTCCTCGAGGATGTTCCACGTCAGCGCGCAGCCCCACGTCTTCTTGAGCGGGAGGAGCGCCTCGCACAGCGCGCGCAGGTACCGCGGCGAGCCGCCGAGGTTGTTGTCGAGGAAGCTGAAGACGTCATCGACGAGCCCGAAGCGCGACCTGTTGAACCGCATCTTCGTCTCGATCTCCTTCACGACGTCGGCGACGGGCCGGTAGCGATAGCGCTCGTGCCCGGTGAGCACGCAGAAGTTGCAGCTGAACGGGCAGCCGCGCGACGCCTCGATGCCCGGCACGCGCATCGCATTGCGGCTGAAGTCGATGAGGTCGTAGCGCGGCGCGCGGATCTGGGTCGTCGGGGCCGCCGGCAGGTCGTAGCGGGGCTTGAGCTCGCCGCGCTGGAAGTCCTGGATCAGCGCCGGCACGTTCGCCTCCGGGTCGCCCACGACGACCGCATCGAAGTGATCGGCCGCGTCGGCGGCGAAGTGGCCCGCGTGGCGCCCGCCCGCCACCGTCGTGATCCCGCGCCGCCGGAAGATCGTCGAGAGCACCTTCGTGTGCTCGTAATACGCGTGCAGGTACGAGAAGAACACGAGGTCCCAGCCGCCGTCGAGCGGGATATCGCCCTCCTTCTCGTTGTAGAGCTCGATCTCGGCGTCGGGCGGGCAGAGCCCGGCGATGAGCTCCGGCACGGCCGACTGCATGAACGACCGCTCCTTCTTCGGGAGACGGGTGGGGTGGGTGTACGTGCTGATGACGGCGATACGCATGGTTTCCTCACTCCTGTCGAGGACGACAGGACAGGCCGTGTCCGTGGGAAGAAGGACGGTTGTTACGGTGGAACGTCAATTGAGGCCGACAGCGACGCTGGCGATCCCGACCGCGGCGTGGACGGCGGCGACGCCGACGAGGGTGCGGCGGCGCGCGTAGAAGAGTCCGAATCCGACGCTCGCGGCGAACGTGATGAGCGCGAAGGCGAGCGACACGTACAGGTGAAACACCCCGAAGAGCACCGAGGTGACCACGATCGGCGAGAGCCGCCCGGCGTCGGGCAGCAGCCGCTCCAGGGAGGTCTGGATGACGCCGCGCGCGATGAACTCCTGGAGCAGGCAGTGCGGCCCGTAGGCCGCGAGGAAGAGCGCGAGCTCCAGGCGCGAGTAGCCCGCGACCGAGCCCCAGACGAGCCACGGCTCGCCGCGGAGCGCGGGCCCGACGCGCAGCGCGACGCCCGCCGCGAGGGCGACCGCGGCGACGACGAGCGCCTCGCGGAGGCTCTGCCGCGCGCCCGAGAGCGTCACGCCGAGCCGCGCGAGCGGCAGCGGCTGCCGCCGGACGAACCACCCGATCGGCGCGAGGAGCAGCAGGAGGAAGCCCCACGAGTACGCCATCTGGAGGAGCGGCGGCAGGTCCGCGCGGATGAGGTCCCGGACGAGCTGCGCGACCCCGAAGAGGGCGATGGTGACGAGGAAGAAGGCCGCGAGCTCCCGGCGCAGCCGCAGGGCGTCGCGCTGGGCGCGCCGCAGGAGCTCGAGCTCCAGGCGGAGAAGCTCGTCGCCGCCGCCCGCCGCCGGCAGGCCCGCGCGCGCGCTCGCGGGAGCGCCGCCGTCCGGCGCGTGGAGGGAGAAGCGACCACGGTGCGCGCCGGGCAGCTCGGAGCCGGACAGCTCGGAGGACGACTCGAGGAAGCTCATCGTTACGCCGTGGACAGCAGCCGGCGTGCCACGGCGGGCGGCGGGGCCTCACCCGGGATCCGCCGCGCATCCGCGGGCGCTCGCGCGGCGCAGCGGCGCTCGCGCGGCGCAGCGACCGGCCGCATGCTGCCAACTAGCGCAGGAGTTGCTCAATTCGCGCGAGAGACGACCTGCGGCGACGGCCCCTGGGCCGGCCGCCGCGCCAGGCGCCCGCGCGCCCTACCCGGTCGCGGGGTGGGACGACGGCGCCGGAGCAAGATCCGGCTGGGCGCCGGTCGAGGCGACCACGCGGGGCAGCTCGACCGAGAACGTCGCGCCGCGCCCCGGCGCGCTCTCCACCCGCACGGCGCCCCCGTGCTGCTCCACGATGAGCCGCACGATCCAGAGGCCGAGGCCGAACCCGCCGTAGTGCATGACCGACGCCGCGCGCTGGAATCGCTCGAAGATGCGCGCCTGGTCGCCGGGCGCGATGCCGATGCCGCGGTCCTGCACGGCGAAGCGCACCCGCGCCTCGTCGGCCTCGACGTGCACGTCGATCGGGGCGCCGGCGCCGTACTTCACGGCGTTCGACAGGAGGTTCGTGATCACCTGCTCCGTGCGAGAGCGGTCCCAGCGCACGAGGACCTCCGGGCTCCCGAGCAGCCGGATGGGCGAGCCCTGGCCCGGCGTCTCCTGGAACCTCTCGATGCTCTCGCGGAGCAGCGCGACCAGGTCGAAGTCCTCGGCGTGCAGCGGCAGGCCCCGCGCCGAGATCCGCGAGACGTCGAGCAGCTCGTTGACGAGCGCGCTCAACCTGAAGACGCTCCGGTGGATGGTGGCGAGCTTCGGGCCGAGCTGCGCCGCGCCCTCGGGGGCCCGGCCGAGCCGGATCGCCCGGCGCAGGCTCTCCACCTGGAGGAGCAGCGCGGTGAGCGGCGTCTTGAGCTCGTGCGACGCGATGGAGAGGAACTCGTCGCGCACCCGGACCGCCTCCTGGAGGCTCCGCAGGAGCCGCTCGCGCTCCTGCTCGAGCCGCAGGCGCTCCGTCTCGTCGCGGGTGTTCATCACCGCGCCGGCGGGCGCGCCGTCCGCGCGTCGCAGCGGGGACGCGCTCGCCGACAGGACGCGCGCCGAGCCGTCCGGCCGCCGGACCTGGCAGCCGACGCTCTCCACCTTCTCTCCGCGCAGGGCGCGGTGGAGCGGCGTCTGCGCGGCGGGCATCGGGGCGCCGTCCGGCGTCAACAAGCCCGCCGTGCGCGCCCACGCGTCGATCGTCAGCTCCGTGGCCGGCCCGAGCTGCCGCTCGGCCTCCGGGTTCATCAGACGGACGACGCCGTGCTCGTCGACCATGACGATCCCGTCGCCGCTCTGCCCGATGATCCGCCGCAGCGCCGCGTGCTCGGCGGCGCGCCTCGCCTCGCTCTGCCGGAGCGCGTCCTCGGCGCGCTTGCGCTCGATCCCCTGAGCGACCGTGTCGGCGATCGTCGCGAGCGCGTCGAGCACCTGCCCTTGCAGGGGCCTCCGCGCGAACATCGCCATGACGCCGATGAGCCGATCCTCGACGAGCAGCGGATATCCGGCGAAGGACACCATGCCCTCGCGCCGCGCCCATTGCTTCTCGCTCACCTGCGGGTCGTTCAGGACGTCGTTGGTCATGTGCGGCCGGCGCTCCTCCGCGATGCGGCCGATCTTGTACTTGCCCACGGCGATGCGGCTGTGCGCGCCGTCGAGGTGCGTGTACATCCCCGCGCTGGCGCAGAGCTCCAGCGTCTGCCCGCGCTCGTCGAGCAGCCAGATGCGGGCGAACGCCGCCTCGAGCTGCGCCCGGATGGCCTCGGCGCAGCGCTGCACGAGCTCATGCATCGCCCCGGGGCGGGACAGCGCCGCGCTCACCTCCGCCCGGAGCGCGCTCGTGAGCGCCTGCGCCGCGAGCAACTGCTCGCTCCGCTTCCGCTCCGTGACGTCGACGAACGTGACGATGGCGCCGACGACCTCTCCTTGCCTGCGGACGGGGCGGGACCAGCACTCGACGGGGAAGCTCGTCCGGTCCGCGCGAAAGAGCGGCTCGCCGTCGAGGTGCGCGGCCTCCCCGCTCCGGAGCGTGCGGCAGATCCGGCACTCCGAGTCGGGCAGCGGCGCTCCGCTCTCGCGCGTGTGGTGGGTGAGCGGGTGCATGGAGCGCCCGACGAGCTCCGCCTCGTCGCCGTACCCGAGCAGCCGCACGCAGGCCTGGTTGGCGAACGTGCACCGCCCCGCGCGATCGAGCCCGTAGATCCCCTGCTCGGTCGACTCGAGCAGCGCTTGCGCCCGCGCCTCGCTCTCGCGGAGCGCCTCCTCCGCGAGCCTCGCCCGCGTCACGTCCGTGGAGACGCCGCGGGCGACGAGCCCTCCGCCTGGCGAGGCCTTGCAGCGGACCAGCTCGCTGCACAGCCATACCGTGCGGCCGTCCGCGGCGACGAAGCGGTGCTCGATGCGCTCTGTGGCCCCCTCCGCGAGGACCTTGCGCACCAGCGCGAGCAGCCGCGGCCGGTCTTCCGGGTGCTGCTGCCTCCAGAACAGCCCGTCATCGACCGCCCAGCGCTCGGCGGCGTGCCCGAACAGGTCCCTCGCCGGCGCGCCCACCACCGACAGCTCGAGCGCGTCGCCGCGCACTTCCCAGACCAGCGCCTCCAGCGCACCAAGCAGCGCCCGCGCCCCGTCGTCCTCGGCCGGTGCGTCTTGTCCGTGCTCGGAAGGCGCCGGGCTCTGCTGGCAGGCGTCGGATGGCTCCCGGTACGTATTCCTTGTCCGGCCCTGGAAGTCGCTCTCCAGACGAACCACCTGCCACACTAGCATACGCGCAGCTCCTCGGAGCGGCTCGCGGGCCCTCTCGACGGCTTGCGCGCCGCGGGCCGGCCGCCTGCCGGATGCGGACGGAGGCGACCTGGGCGAGGATGGCGCGGAGGGTAGGGACACTCCGTGCGGCTCGGGATCCGGCTCCAGCTCTTGATCGCGCTCGGCTCGCTGCTCGTGCTGGCGTTCGTGCCGCTCTTCTTCGCGGTCGCGAGCCTCACCCGCGCCACGATGGGCGGCGTGCGCGAGTCGAGCGCCCGCGCGATCGGCCGCGCGATCGCCGGGCACGTCGCCGCGGCGCGCGCCACCCGATCCGCTCCGGGCCTGTCGCTCCTGCTCGAGGCGCAGCTCGGCCCGGACGGGGCGTCGGCGGTCGGCGTCTACGACGCGGCGGGGGCGCTCGCGGATCGCGCCGGGGAGCCGGACGTCGCGGCGGCGCTGCCGGCCTCGGTCGGGCTCGGCGCCGAAGTGCTCCGGGCGGTGCGCACGCCGCGCGGGGGCGCGATCCTGGTCGTCGTCCCGGAGAACGGCGGCGAGGGCGCGGGGCGCGCGCGCGAGGCCGGCGCCGGCGCGGTGGCCGTGCTGGTGCCGACGGACCCGTCGACCGTGCCTGCCGCGCCGCTGGTCCGGATCGTGGCGCTCTACACCGGCGTCGTGGCGCTCGCGCTGCTCGTGTTCGCGTACTTCTCGATGACCCGCCTCGTCGTGCGGCCGATCGACCAGCTGTCGCGCGCCGCGCGCCGCGTCGCCGGCGGGGCGCGCGATCTCGAGGTGCCGCGGGCGGGCGCCCGGGAGCTCGCGCAGCTCGGCGCGAGCCTCGCGCTCATGACGGGCCGCCTCCGCGCCGACGAGGAGTCGCTGCGGGCGAAGATCGAGGAGGTCGAGCGTTACGCCGCGGACCTGAAGAGCGCGCAGGAGCGGCTGGTCCGCTCCGAGCGGCTCGCCTCGGTGGGCCGGCTCTCCGCGGGGCTCGCGCACGAGATCGGCAACCCGATCGCGGCGATCCTCGGCTTCCAGGAGCTGCTGCTCACCGGCGGCCTCACGCCGGCCGAGGAGCGCGACTTCCTCGAGCGGATGAAGCGCGAGACGGAGCGCATCCACAAGATCCTGCGCGACCTGCTCGATTTCGCGCGGCCGGCGGCGCTCGGCGCGGGGGAGGCGGAGGGCGCGGGGCGGGCGGGGGAGGAGCCCTCCGGGTCGGTCGCGGAGGCGATCGAGGACGTGCTGTCGCTGGTGGCGCCGCAGAAGGCGTTCCGCGGGGTCGAGCTCGCGCGCGAGGTCGCGCCCGACGTGCCGCGCGTGCCGCTGTCGCAGGGGCGGCTCGTGCAGGTGCTGCTGAACCTGCTCCTGAACGCGGCCGACGCGGTGCCGCGCGCGGGCGGGCGCGTCTGGGTGCGCGCGTCGCGGGGCGCGGACGGGGGCGCGCAGATCGAGGTCGAGGACAACGGGCCGGGGATCGCGGAGGCGGTCCGCGAGACGCTGTTCGAGCCGTTCATCACGACCAAGGAGGTCGGCGAGGGGACGGGGCTCGGCCTCGCCGTGTGCCGGGGGCTCGTCGAGGCGGCCGGCGGCGCGATCGGGGTCGGGCGAGGCGAAGCGGGCGGGGCGCGGTTCGTGGTGCGGTTGCCGGCGGCGTAGCCAGCCCCGCGCGGAGCACCGCAGGCCTCCCTTGACGCAGCCCTTCCTTGACAACTTAGGACTCCTAAGTTAGATGAGGGTCATGGGTCGCTCGCTCCCGCTCTTCTTCGAGGAGAACTCGGAGCCGATCGATCGACGCATCGCGGTGGGGCTTCGAAAGCTGGGGCTCGCCATGAAGCTGCAGGCGTGGGAGCAGGCGAGCCACGAGGGCCTGTCGCCCACGCAGGGTCAGATCCTGGCGACGCTCTCGCTCGAGGGGTCGCTCAGCGGGAGCGAGCTCTCGCATCGCCTGGGCGTCACCCTGGCGACCATCAGCGATTCGGTCCGAGCGCTCGTCGACAAGGGAGCTGTCGTCAAGCGCCCGGACCCGCGCCACCCGCGAGCGAGCCTGATCGAGCTCACGCCGCACGGGCGCGCGCTCGCGCAGAAGGTGACGACGTTGCCCGACGCCATCGTGTCCGCGGTGAGCGCCCTCTCGGCGTCGGAGCAGGAGGCGTTCCTGGCCGGGGTCGTGAAGATCATCCGTTCCTTGCAGATCAGCGGGCATATCCCGGTGAGCCGCATGTGCGTCACCTGCAAGTACTTCCGGCCGAACGTGCATGAAGGGGCGCTGCCCCACCACTGTGCTTTCGTCGACGCGCCGATGGCGGGCCGACATCTGAGGATCGATTGCGGTGAACACGAGCAGGCCGAAGAGCAGCAGCGCGAAGACGCGTGGCGGCGCTTCTCCCAGCTCGACTAGAGCGGTGCTCCTCCTCGCGAGATACGGGCGCTGCCGCCAGGCAGGCGGCGGCTAGACCACCGATCGCGTTGATCGAGCGAGAAGATGAGGCGCCAAGGACGCCAAGGCGCCAAGGACGCCAAGGACGCCAAGGACACCAATTCAATATCTCTCTCTTGGCGTTCTTGGCGCCTTGGCGTCCTTGGCGTTTCGAAATTCTGCTCGTTTCAGGTCGCTCCAGGGCACTGCTCTACATGCGATAGCTCTCCCGAGGCCTGTCCCTGGTTCCTCGCTCCGGGCCCGTGCCTCCGCGGCCTCGGAGCGCAGCCGGCGCGCGCGCCGGCCCCGTCGTGAGGAGCCGAGGCCGAGCTTCGGCGGAACAACCTACCGGCCAGTCGCCGTCGCGACGACCGTCTTGACTCCCCGAGCGCGTCGCTCGGGGTGAGCGCGGGGTATTGCCCGCAGAAGGAGTGGACGATCATGAGCATCCATGGATACACGTATGGAACAGGCGCCGTCGCGAAGTCCCCGGTCCTGCCAGCCGACTTCGAGAACATGAAGAAGAGCGCCCTCTTCGGAGAAGAGGACGTGAGATACCTGCGCCTCTCGCACGATGTCGTGAAGGATCAGATCGAGCAGATCCTCGACGTCTGGTACGGCTTCATCGGCGCGAACCCGCACCTCCTCGCGTCCTTCACCGGCAAGGTCGACGGCAAGCCGCTCGGCGACTACCTCGGCGGGGTCCGCAAGCGCTTCGGCCAGTGGATCCTCGACACGGCGCGCGCGGAGTACGACCAGAAGTGGCTCGACTACCAGCACGAAATCGGCCTTCGTCACCACCGCATCAAGAAGAACAAGACGGACGGGGCGCCGTCGACCGACGTGGTGCCGTTCCGCGACCTCTTCGCGCTCATCTTCCCGGTGACGCTCACCCTGAAGCCGTTCCTCGCCAAGAAGGGCCACTCGGCCGAGGACGTCGAGGGGATGCACGCGGCGTGGCTCAAATCCTGCCTGCTTCAGCTGACGCTCTGGAGCTACCCCTACGTGAAGGAGGGTGACTTCTGACGCGCTGACCGCGCTTCCCTGCCCCGGCCCGTGATCATCGGCGCTTCGGGCCGGCATCGGGCCGGAGACACGCCTCCAGCGTGTCGCAGATCCTCGACAGCTCCTCGACCGTGTGCGCCGCGAAGCCGAAGCGAAATGCGGGTACGGACCCGGCCGCGACGTGGGCAGACCCCGGGGTGAGCGCCAGGCTGCGCTCACGCGCGCGCTCCACGAGCTCTTCCGAGGTCAAACCGTGAAGGCGCATCCAGAGCGCCAGCCCCCCGCCAGGCGGGTCGCACGCGATCGCGGCGCGCAAGCGTGGCCTCGACGCGAGCTGCTCCAGCAGGTGGTCACGGCGCTGCCGGTAGAGCTGCCGGGCGCGGCGCGCGTGGCGCTGGACCTCGCCGTCTTCGATGAGCTCGGCCACGGCGCGCTCGAGCACGACGTCTCCCTGACGATCGAGCAGCTCACGGACCGCCCTCAGGCGCGCGACCACGGGCGTGCCCGCGATGATGTACCCGAGCCGCAGGGCGGGAGCGATGAGCTTCGAGAGCGAAGCGATGTAGACGCAGCGCGACGAGATGTCCTTGGTCGCAGCGAGGGGCAGGAGCGGCGCGCCCTCGAAGTGGTACTCGTAGTCGTAGTCGTCCTCCACGACGTAGAGCTGGAAAGACTCGCAGATCCGCCGCAGGTGCATCCGCCGCTCGGCGGACATCGCGACCGTCGTGGGGTACTGATGGTGCGGCGTCACATACACGGCCTTGAGGCGCCCCTTGAGCCGCCTGGCGTGCGCCTCCAGCTCGTCCGTCCGAAGGCCATCCGCGTCGACGGGCACATGGACGACCTCGGCCCGAGCGAGCTGGAAGGCGCGCCAGGCCGGCGCGTAGCCGGGGTGCTCGGCGGCGACGACATCCCCAGGCTCCAGCATGGCCAGCGCGAACAGGCTCAGCGCGCCTTGGCTGCCGCGGGTCAGCACGACCTCCTCCGAGGTGCATGAGAGCCCGCGAGCGTGGTTGACGAAGCCCGCCAGGACCTCCCTGAGCACGGGATCACCTGCAGCATCCCCGTAGCCGAGGCCCGTCCGCGCCAGCGCTCGGAGGGCGCGCCGCTGGGCGCGGGCGAGCTGCTCCACGGGCGCGATCCGGGCGTCGGGGACCCCATCGTTCACCGCGATCGCGGCGGCGCGCCGCCGGCCGAGCCCCGCATCGACGGAGCGGCGGCCCTCGGCGTCGCCGACGGCGAGCGTCGGGAGGTTCTGCGCGACCCGGGTGCCGCGGGCGGGCAGCGCCTCGAGCCACCCCTGGGCCACCAGCTCGCCCACGGCGGCGACGACGACCTTCCTGTTGACCTTGAGCTGCGCTGCGAGCGTCCGGCTGCCCGGGAGCGTCGACCCCGGCAGGAGCCGCCCGCGCTGGATCTCCTGGACGAGCGCGCGGCTCAGCTGGGTTTGCAGCGGCACGGACGCGCCGCCGTCGAGCGTCAGGTCGAAGCGCCAGGGCCGACCAGCTGGACCCGTCGACATGTTCGTTCTGGAGCCTGTCACGGGTCCAGTCTCGCGCTATCCCTTCTCCTGCGCAAGACGAACTTCGCGCTGACAAGGAGCACCCATGAGCGAACGGTTTCATTCAGCAGACTTCGACAAGACGCCGCCGCGGCCTCGCGTGGTGATGCCAGAGAAGCTCGCGCACCCGGCGGTGGAGTCCGACGGGCATCACGGCGACTACTCGAAGGCGAGGAAACACCCGGTCTTCTTCGTGGACCTCCCGTCGCACGCGATCAGCATGACCATCGGCTGGCTCGACCCGGGGCAATCCTCGAATCGGCACCGGCACACGTACGAGACCGTCCTCTACGTCCTGGAGGGAGAGGGCTACTCGTACGTGGGCGGGAGGCGCGTCGACTGGAAGCAGGGGGACGCGGTCTACGTCCCGGTGTGGGCCTGGCACAACCACGTCAACACCGGGGCGGGGCGGGCGCGTTACCTCGCCTGCGAGAACGCGCCGGCGCTGCAGAACATGGGCGGGGTCGCGCTGCGCGAGGAGGTGCCCGACCGGGGCGATCAGCTCTTCGACAAGGACCACGAGGCGAAAGGAGGCGCGCGATGACATCCTCTCTCCGCGGAATCGTCGCTTACCCCATCACGCCGTTCACGGAGGCCGGGCGCGTCGATGAGCAGCTCCTCGGGCGCATCGTCGACGACATGCTCGCCGCGGGCGTCCATGCGATCGCGCCGCTGGGCAGCACCGGGGTGCTGCCGTACCTCTCCGACGAGGAGCGCGAGGCCGTCGCCGACCTCGTCGTCAAGCGCGTGGCGGGCCGGGCGCCGACCCTGGTCGGCGTGTCGAGCCTCACCACGGAGCGGACCGTGCGCCACGCGAAGTACGCGGAGAGGGCTGGCGCCACCGCCGTGATGATCATCCCGATGAGCTACTGGAAGCTCTCGGACAAGGAGATCGTGGCGCACTTCGACGCCGTCGCGAAGGCCATCTCCATCCCGATCGCCGTGTACAACAACCCGGCGACGGGGGGCCTCGACCTGAGCCCCGACACGATCGCGCGGCTGCTGCGCATCCCGAACGTCACGATGGTGAAGGAGAGCACTGGAGACGTGAACCGGATGCACCGGCTCGTGCAGCTCTGCGGCGATCAGGTCGCCTTCTACAACGGGAGCAATCCGCTCGCGCTCGCCGCGTTCGTGGCCGGGGCGCGCGGCTGGTGCACGGCCGCCCCGCACGTCATCCCTCGCCTCACCGTCGAGCTCTACGACGCGGTGACGCGCGGCGACCTCGACGCCGCGCGGCGTTCCTTCTACCGCCAGCTGCCTTTCCTCCAGTTCATCGTCACGCACGGCCTGCCGCGAGCGATCTCGGCGGCCCTCGAGCTGATGGGCACTCGGGTCGGGCCGCTCCGGGCGCCGCTCTTGCCCCTCGAGAAGGAGCGGGTCGAGGAGCTCCGGCGCATCCTGGTCGATCTCGCCGTGCTGCCATCCGCGTGACGTATTGAGTGTGCCAGTAGCGGAGGTGCACCTGGCGACACGTTGACAGGGCCAGTCCCGCCCGGGTGAAAGGACGTTTCCATGAGTTCAAGAGCACAGACGAACATCCGCCGCGCCTTGCCCATCGTGCTGGCGCTTCTCTGCGGCGCTTGCAGCAAGGAGCTCGGCGATGGGCCCTGGGCGGGCGCGGCGGGCGGTCCGACCCACCCGACGGGCTCGACGCGCGCCGGCGCGGCCCTCGATCCTGCTTCCGCGGAGCCGGCCGCGGCGCGGCGGGTTCAGCAGCTCTCGCGCTTGTACTAGCCAGCGAGACCAGACGCGCAACGCCGCCGCAGCTCAGATGAACACCACCCTCCAGCAACGTGCCAGAGCAGCCGGGGCCGCCCCGAGCCGCCGTCATTTCATCGCCTGGTGCCTCGCGGTCCTCGCCGGCACCGCGGCGCTCTTCTCCCTGATCCATCGGTACGCCGCCGACTACCCCCTCGCCCTCGATATCACGAAGGGCGCGATCGCGGCCTCCGCCGCGCTGGCCCTCCTCTACGAGGCGCGCCGCGCACGGCAGGGACGGCCGATCGCCGAGCGATGGAAGCGACGCGCCGCCTTCGGGTTCTCGGCCGTGGCGGTCGTCGCCTACTTCGACGGCCTTCACTTCGCCTACCCCTCCTTCTACCACCGCTGGGAGCACTACCATTACTACCTCGGGGCCAAGTACTTCCCTGAGATGGCCTACGACGACCTCTACAAGTGCACGGTCATTGCGCAAGACGAGCTCGGGGTCGTCACGTATACGGACGAGCGCACCGGTCAGCCCATCACGCTCGACATGAGCGCGGAGGTGCGCGAGCCGGACAAGAAGATCCGGAACCTCGGCGTGGACAACCTCTTGATCCCCGTGGGCGGGTTCCTGGAGCACCCCGAGATCTGCAAGGCGCGCTTCTCTCCTGAGCGCTGGGAGGCCTTCAAGGCGGACGTGCGGTTCTTCCGGACAGCCTCGGAGAAGGGCTACTGGGAGGACATGGCCAAGGACCACGGCTACAACCCGCCGCCGGTCTGGACGATCATGGGGCGCATCCTGGCCGAGCTTCATCCGGCCACGACAGGCTACCTCCAGCTCCTCGCCAGCTTCGATATCGCCTACCTGCTCGGGGTGTTCGCTGCCCTCTGCTGGGCCTTCGGGTGGCGCGTCTGCGCGGTGGCGGTGATCTTCTGGGGGTGTCAGTCCCCGGCGCCGTTCTTCTGGACGGGCGGCGGCTTCCTCCGGAACGACTGGCTCTTCTTCCTCGTCCTCTCGGCCTGCCTGGTGCGCAGGAGGTACTTCAAGCTCGCCGGCGCGAGCATGGTCTACGCAGGCCTGCTCCGCATCTTCCCGGGCATCGTCGTGATCGGGTGGCTCACCGTCGCAGGGGGCTACCTCCTCCGGCACAGGCGCATGGCGCCGTCCCACGTGCAGGTGCTCCTCGGCGGCGTCCTGGCCGCGGCCGTGCTGATCCCCGTGAGCCTCGCGGTCGCCGGCAAGGACTCGTACCGGCAGTTTTACGAGCACACGCTCGAGGTGCACGACCGGACGCCGGTGACGAACCACATGGGCCTGCGGGTCCTCGTGGCCCACAGGTTCGGAACAGGGGTCGAGTCCGGCAGGATGAAGTACACGAAGGACGCTGCGCTCGCCGACCCCTTCGCGGTGTGGAAGCGAATGCGCAGCGAGCGTTATGCGGAGCACCGGAGCGTCGCCTACGTCGTCATCGCCGCGAGCTTCGCGATCTTCGTCTACGTAGCTCGGCGGGTACGCTCGCTCTGGGTGGCGGAGTGTCTGGCGCAGATCTTCGTCATCCTGCTGTCACAGATCACCTGTTATTACTACGTGTTCATGATCTTGAGCGCCCCGCTCACCCGATTGAGGCGGCACCTCGAGGTTGCCCTCCTCGGCATGGCGGCGCTCAGCCAAGGCATCTGGAGGTGGAGCTCCTGGAACGACGACAGGTACACGCTGCTCACCGCAGCGATGCTCGCGTTCTGCTATTTCCTGCTGTACACGTTCGCGCGGGGGACCCGGCAGGGCCCTGCGAGCGCGGCGGCGCTCGCGAGGTAGAAGCAGGCGCGAGCGGCGCCGCACGATGAGGCCGGGGGCCGGCGATCGTCGACCAACATCGACTTGGGGAGATCTGGAGCGGTTCTCCTCCACCTCCGGTACACGCGTCACAGCGCGGCGGTCACCCGCAGACGCCTTCGCTCATTCCACGACGACCTTCGCCGTCGTGAACTTGACCGTCCCGCTGTTGGACTGGGCCTCGACCAACAGCTTGATCTCGTGCAGGTTCCCCAGGGGAAGGCCGAACGCTTCCCACTGGGTGAAGTGCTCGGAAACGGAGATGGTGCCGCACGTGCGAGCCTTCCGCCGGATGCTGAAATACTGATCGAACGTCTCGCTTGGACCCGTGATGGCCGGCTTGTTCACGCGGGTTTTCTTCCACACGTCGTAGGTCTCGCCATCGGCAGTGAGCGTGCCCACCTCGTCCCGCGGCGTCCCGTCGGAGGAAAAACCTCCCGGCTTCTCGCTCCCCCAGTCGTCGAGGATGTAGAACTCGCGCAGCGGGTTGACGGTCCAGCCGTAGATGCCGATGTACGTCAAGCCACCGCCCTCCTCCGTCTTGGTATGTGCGAACTCCGCCGAGATGGTGCCGATCTGGGTGTGCTTCCGGGTTTGGTTGAAGTCGAGCCCGACGCGCGCCAGGAAATCCTCGACGCCGTTCCATTCCGCGCTGAACGTGGCGTCGACGCCGTGCACGGTCATGCAGCCCGACCCGCTTCCTTCCGCCCAGAGTTCATAACCGTAACCGTGGCCCGCATTGCCTCGGCTGTTCGAGCAATACTCCATGCCTCCGGTCAGGGGTGTCGCTGGCGGGCAGGTGGTCGTGGCGCCGCCCGTGGACCCCCCGCCGTCACCGGCGGAGCCACCTCCACCCGTCGCTCCGCCCGCACCAGGGGGCTCACCGCTGCTGCTCCCGCCGCCACTCCCCGTCACGCCTCCGGTACCGGGGCTAGCGCCCGCGCCCCCGGCGCCCGGTTGATCACCACTTCCGCTCCCGCCGGTCGATCCTGCGATCGATCCGCCGCTCCCGGCTTCGTCCTTCCCCTCCCCGGAGCCGGCACAGCCCGTGAAGACCGCGGCGGTCAGGCAAGCGGCGAGGGGACCCAGCGACCAGCGTGACGGAACGAGAACCATCATGGTTGGAGCATGCCCGAGTATTCGCGTTTGGGTCAAGCGAGGCGAAGTTGGAAAATTCGTCGCCGGGTTGCCGCATCGGGCAGAAGTTTCCAGACCCGCGCGAACATCCACTTCACTTCGTCGCGCCCGACACTGTCGAGTCATATCGTGACCTTGTGTTCGATCACCCTCCAGATCTCCATGCAGGGAGGTAGCAGCGGCCGTGTAGCGTGGATTCGGGTCCGGCAGCGCCCCCTCCTGCATCCCGAAGAGCGGCTCGGCCACGCCGAGCCTTTCTTTCAAGGCGTTCCGTTTACGCCGCCGGCTATCTAACGCATCGGACCGGCTTCATAGGCGCGAAATCCACGCTGAGATCACCGTCGTTGCCTGCGGGGAACATCCTGTCCGCATCGCCCCGGGACATCGCCGCGGCTGGGTCCCTGCCAGAGCGCGGCGGTCTTCAAGGACGTGCACTGCGGCGCGCGATCGACAGCTACTCTCCGGGCCCGGGGATCGCGGACTCGGTCTCGTGGTGCGACGTCGCGTCGGCCCCTTTGCGGGCAACGCGCAGCCACCGCCAGCGCAGAGGGCCTGCCGGACGCCTTCGAGGGTCGCCAGGCGGCGCCGCGTGCGGCACGGACAGGGCCAACCTCAAGGCTACCCCGCCATCGATCCCGCGGCCCTCGGCGGTGATTTCACCTGACAGACGATTCTCATGTGCGTCACGGTAGGAAAGTATGTCGCGATCCCCTTCAACTCGCCGTGGACTGACGCCGCCGAGGACGGCGCTGGCAGCCGAGCGCGTCTCCCGCCGGTGAGCGCGAGCCGAGCGTGCCCCGACCCTGCGACTAGGGGGAGATTCCTGAGCCCGCTTGCTGTATGAACGGACCCATGGAGATCAAAGATCTATCCGACACCCTGCGCGCCGACCCTCGCTTCACCACCCGTCGCAAATGGCTGATCCTGAGCGAGTTCGTCTACACCCCTACGCGTGAGAAGGTGGAGGAAGGTTTCCGCTACTTCACCTGCCCTGTCGAAGCGCTCACCGCCGCCCTGGCGAGGCGGGACTTCGCCGCCATCGCGAAGCTCCCCTTCGCCCTGGACGCGGAGGGCGAGCCGGACACCTCCGCCGTGCGCCTGGATGTCGCCTACACCGCGTCCGGTGCACTCGCCGCCTTCCAGCCCGTGGAGTATCGCGAACACGTGCCCACGCCCCTGTCGACGCCCGTGATCCTCGAGGGGGCCGAGGCCCAGGCGCTCCGCGAGACGCTGCGGACGATCGACCAGTCCGCCTAGTTCGGCCTGTCAGAAGTCTCGGCAGGGATCACGGCGAGAGAAGAGAGATTTCAACGCAAAGGCGCAAAGGCGCAAAGGCGCAAAAATACAAAAGAAAATTCTGGTTTGCGCCTTTGCGTTGATGACATCTGCTCGAACAGCGGGGCGACCTTGCAGGGTGGGGCCGCTGGACGGCCGCCGAACAACGACGGGCATGCTCGATCACGGAAAGAGGTCGAGGCGCCGCGCCCCCGCCGCGCTGCCCGTGCGTCCAGATTCCGGCGCGCCGTCAGCCCACGTCAGTTCACCCCGCGCCCCGCCGACGGCCACGGGCGCTCGCCGCCGAGCTGATCGAGCTCCTTCCGCAGCTCGTCGGACGGCGCGAGCACCTGAATGCGCTCGAGCACGCTGCGCAGCCGCGGCGCGTCCGAGCGGCTCGTGTAGATCGAGCGCAGGTTGTTCAGCATGCGCACGAGGATCTGCCGCTTCTGCGCCGGCACGAGCAGCCGCGGGTCGGGATCGCGCGGCGTGCCGGTGGCGCGGGCGTGCAGCGCGCGCAGGTCCTCGCGGCCGAGCAGGCGGCCCTCGAACGGATCGATGAGCATCACCCCGCCGCGCACCGGCGTCCTCACCAGGAAGTGGCCGGGGAACGAGACGCCCTGGGCCTCCACGCCGATGCGCCAGCACACCTCGAGCAGCACCACCGCGAGCGTGATCGGGATGCCCGTCCGGCGATCCAGCACCTCGTGCAGGTAGCTGTTCTTCGGGTCGTAATAGTCCGACGCGTTCCCGTGGAAGCCGAGCTCGCCGTAGAACCAGCGCAGGAGCTGCTCGACGGGGCCGCTGCCCGGCGTCGCCTCCGGCGCTCGCAGCGGCCGCTCGACCGCCCGGCGCGCCTCCCCGCCGAGCTGATCGAGCAACCTCAGGTAACGGGGGACGTCGAGGCCCGGGTACGCGGCGTCGCCGATGAGCAGGGCCGCCTCGGCGAGGTCCAGCTCGTCCTCCGGCCTCGCCGCGATGTGGGCAAAGAGCGTCAGGTTCACCGGCGCAACCATCGACCGGAGCGTAGCGCCACCGGCGCGAAATGGTCTAGGCCGCGACGTGGTCCCGCGCGCCCTCGTCGAGCCACGCGTCGACGCGGACCCCGGCCAGGTTGCGCTCGCTCATCGCCGCGAGGATACGCGGCAGCGCCAGGACCCCCGCCGGCGTGTGGTCGTCGCGCTCGGCCGCGTCGTGGAGCAGCACGATCGCCCCGTCGCGCAGCCCCGGGATCACCCGCGCCGCGACCGCCTCGGGCTGCGCCCCCGGCAGGCCGTCGAACCCCCGCGCCGACCAGCCGATTACGTCAAGGTCGAGCGCCTCGACCACACGCGCGATGCGCGGGGTCGTGTGGCCGATCGGCGGCCTGAACAGGGCGGGCCGCGCGCCGGTGAGCCGCTCCAGCACGTCGGCCCCGCGCGCGAGGTCGCGCGCGACGTACCGGGACGAGCGCAGCGAGAACAGCCGGTCGTGCGCGTGGCTGTGCAGCCCGATCGCGTGGCCGCGCGCGGCGATCTCGCGGACGAGCTCGGGGTGCGCCTCGGCCTTGCGGCCGATCACGAAGAACGTCGCCTTCACGCCCGCCTCGTCGAGCAGGTCGAGGACCCGCGGCGTGTGCTCCGGGCTGGGGCCGTCGTCGAACGTCAGCGCGACGCCCCGGGCGCCGGGCGGCCCGCGCTTCACCACGTCCACGAACATCCCGAGGCCGAGGAAGAAGACCCCGCACAGGAGGAGCGCCACGTACCCGACGATCGCCGCGCCGGCGACGGCGAGCGGCACCGGCGCGACGAGCAGCGACCGGGCGACCAGCGCGATCGCGCCCAGCGAGGCCGCGTAGAGGAGCGCCCGCGCGATCGGCACGGCCTACTTCTTCGCGCGTTTCTTGTCGGGCTCGGCCTCGAAGTCGTCGTCGAGGTCGTCGAGCGCCGCGGAGGCGGCGATGCGCTTGTTGCCCTTGTCCTTCGCCGGGAGCGCCTGCTTCGGGCCCGGCGCGGCGCCCTCCGAGGGATCGTTGTCGGCCTCGTAGAAGCCGCCGATCAGGGCGGCGATCGCGGCGAGCGACGTGATCGCGAGGCCGCCGAACGTCCCGGCGGTGCCCGCGGCCTCGCCGAGCGACGGGTTCGCGCCCCCGAGCTCGCCGAGCGGCACCGGCACGGGCATGGTCAGCCACTTGCGCGCGGCGAACATCAGCCCGGCGCCGAGCAGCGCGCCGACGAAGGCCTTCATGCCGGCCTCGATCTTCGCGTCCTTGGCCCAGATCGGCTTGCCGGCGATGAGCCCGACGAGGACGCCGGCGAGCGCCGCGGCCAGGTAGGCGACGATCGCGACGGGAGCGGCGAAGCCGAGCTTCGCCAGCCCGAACCCCACCAAGCCCCCCACGATGAGCCCCTTCACAATCCCGAGGATCAGGCGACCCAGCATCAGATCATCCTTGGCACGACGCCGGGCGCCGTTCAACATGGCGCCGCGCCGTGGCCGCCGTCACCGGCGCCCGGCGCCCGGCGCGGCGCCATGTCGAACGGCGCCCCGCGCCGGGACGACGCCGACCTCGACCCCGGACCCACCCGGACCCCCCCTGGGCGCGCTCCTCGCCTGCGCGGCGCGCGCTCGCCGCAGCAGCCTGCCCGACCCGGGCTTCGACCGGCCGTGCTCTTCAACACCCTCTCCTACGCTCAGTTCTTCGCCGCCGCCTTCATCGGATCGTGGGCGCTCGCGCGGGTCTTCGGCGTCTGGCCGCGGATCGTGTTCCTGCTCCTGATGAGCTACGGGTTCTACGCGGCCTGGGACTGGCGTTACCTGCCGCTCATCTTCGCGTCGTCCACGGTCGATTTCCTGCTCGCGCGCGCGATCGCCCGCGAGGAGCGGCCCCGGGCGCGGAAGGTGATGCTCATCGCCACCGTGGCGCTGAACCTCGGGTTCCTGGGGTTCTTCAAGTACTGGAACTTCGCCGTCGAGAACGTCGCGGCGCTCCGCGCGCTGATCACGGGCGCGCCGGTGAGCGCCGACCACGCGCTCCGGGTGCTGCTGCCGCCGGTCGGCATCTCGTTCTTCACGTTCGAGTCGATGAGCTACGTCATCGACGTCTACCGGCGCGAGCTCCCGCCGCACCGGAGCTACCTCCGTTACCTGCTCTTCGTCGCCTTCTTCCCGCACCTCGTCGCCGGCCCCATCGTCCGCCCGCGCGACCTGCTCCCGCAGTTCGAGCGCGCGCCGAGCCTCACCCGCGAGGAGGGCGGCGAGGGGCTGTTCCTGATCGCGGTCGGCCTTCTGAAGAAGGTCGTCCTGTCGGATCAGCTCGCGCTGAACCTCGTCGACCGCGTCTTCGAGCGCCCCGAGAACTTCTCGGCCCTCGAGGTGCTCGCGGGTGTCTACGGCTACGCCGCGCAGATCTACTGCGATTTCTCGGGCTACACCGACATCGCGATCGGCTCGGCGCTCCTGCTCGGGGTGCGGTTCCCGAAGAACTTCGACGCGCCGTACAAGGCCAAGAACCTCGCCGACTTCTGGCGTCGCTGGCACATCTCGCTCTCGACGTGGCTGCGGGACTACCTGTACATCCCGCTCGGCGGCAACCGCGGCTCCGAGCTCGCGACGTACCGCAACCTGATGATCACGATGCTGCTCGGCGGCCTCTGGCACGGGGCGTCGTGGAACTTCGTCTTCTGGGGCTTCCTCCACGGCCTCGGCCTGGCGGTGACGCGCGCCTTCCAGCGCGCCCGCGGCGGCGAGCGCAAGGCCGCGGCGGCGCGCCCGACCGCCGGCGGGCTCTTCGTCCGCGCCGCCTGCGTGCTGCTGACGTTCCACTACGTCTGCTTCGCGTGGGTCTTCTTCCGCGCGCCGACCTTCTCGCAGGCCGCGCTCGTCCTCCGGCAGATCGGCACGCTGACGACCTTCCACCCGAACCTGCCGCCCGTGCTCGTCGCGCTGCTCGGGGCCGCGCTGCTCTCGCATTACGTGCCCGAGCGCCTCTACGAGCGCGCCCGCGGCGCCTTCATCGCCGCGCCGGCGCCGCTGCAGGGCGCGCTGCTGTTCCTCGTCGCGGTCGGCCTGCACGAGGCGGCGAGCGCGGCGGCCGTGCCGTTCGTGTACTTCCAGTTCTGAGGTAGGCTCACGCGGTGCGCCCGCCTCGCCTCGTCCTCGCCCCCCTCGCCGCCCTCGCCGCCCTCGCCGCCGGCGCGCTCCTGCCGGCGTGCTCCGTAGGCAACGTGCCGTCGAACGCGACGCCGATGGTCCGCGCGCGCGCCACCTCCGACCTCGACTGCCCCGACAAGGACGTCCGCGTGGAGGAGCAGCTCGGCGGGCAGTTCAAGGCGATCGGCTGCGGCCGTAAGGCGTACTACCGGGCCGCCTGCGAGGGGCTGCGCTGCGTGGTCCACGGCGAGGGCGAGACGATGGTGCCGTGGCGAGACCGCCCCGATCCGGCCGCGGTCGACCGGGAGCGGGGCCGGTAGGCCGCGGCGCCGCGGCGGAGGAGCGGCGCGGCCCCCGGCGAGGTGGGGAGCCCGGCCGACCGCAGTTTCCCGGCCTTTTTTGGGGCTGTGTGCCCGGGCCTGAGGTAGCCTGCCGGCGCCTCGAGAGTCCTCCGCGGGATCCGGCCATGGCCTTCATCATCACCGAGAGCTGCACGTGACCGACAGGGAGCCGGGCGAGACCGCCGCGCGCCCCGAGCCGGGCGAGACCGCCGCGCGCCCCGAGCCGGGCGAGACCGCCGCGCGCCCCGAGCCGGGCGACGCGGAGACGGGCGCCGCGCAGGGCGAGGCCGCCGGAGCCGAGCCGCGGCGGCGGACGAAGAAGCGCGCGAAGCGGCGCGGCGCGGACGCGGGCCCGGGCGACGGCGCGCCGGAGCTCCCGCGCGACCCCGAGCTCGAGCGCCTCCTCCAGGCGTTCGAGCGCGGCGACTACGCGCTCGTCCGGGCAGACGCGGGGCGGCTCGCCAAGGAGGCCGAGCAGGCCGAGCTCCGGCGGGCCGCGCGGGAGCTGCTGCGCCGGATCGAGCCCGATCCGCTCGCGGTCAAGCTGCTCCTCGCGGCCATGGCGCTGCTCGTGTTCCTCGCGCTCTGGTACTGGTCGCACGGCCACGCGACCCCGTGACGACCGAGGAGGCAGCGCGATGATCGCGGAGATCGACAGCCCCCCTGGCCGCCCGATCGACAGCCCCCCTGGCCGCCCGATCGACAGCCCCCCTGGCCGCCCGATCGACAAACCCCCGGCCCACCCGCCCGCGCGGCGCCTCGCTGCGCTCGCGCCACGGCGCGTCGCCGCGCTCGCGCTCGCGCTGCTCGGCTGCGGCGGCGCCCCCGCCGGCGCGGCGCGGCCGACCGCGTGGAACGCGCCGCCCGAGGGGCAGCAGGGGCTCTCCTCGGGCACGCCGGCCGAGCGCTACTTCCCGCTCGTCGACGGGCACATCTATCACTACGCGACCCTGAGCGACGGCGGCGGCGAGGGGATGCTCGTCGCGCGCGTGCACCGCGCGGACGCGCGCCGCGGGGAGCTCAGGTTCCCTTCCGGGGTGAAGCGGTTCGAGTTCACCCCCGAGGGCGTGATCCGCAGCGACACCGGCGTCTTCGTGCTCAAGGAGCCGCTCGCGCCCGGCACCACGTGGACCGGCGAGCACGGCGGCCGCGCCCGGATCGAAGCCGTCGGCGCCTCGGTCGAGGTGCCCGCAGGCCGTTTCGACGGGTGCGTGCAGGCCGTGGAAGAGCGCCTCGGCGACCGGCCGGCGCGTTACCTCACCACGTTCTGCCCGGACGTCGGCGTGGTGGCCATCGAGGCGACGAGCGGCGCGAGCTACGAGAAGGCCGAGCTCAAGAGCTACGCGCCCCCGGTCGACATGGGCCCCGACGGCGTGCGACGTACGCCGACCGAGCCGCCGGCCGGCGCCGCGAGCTCGCCGTGAGCGCGCGCGGGGCGGCGCGCGAGCGCCGGACCCTTGCGACCAGCGCCGGCGCGCTTCCGTTTTCCGGGGGGCGGGAAGTAGACTCCCGGCGCCGCTCGCGACCCCCGCGCGCGGCGATCGTCCGCGGGCGCGCCGCGCGAGCTCCCGGGCGCAGATCGCGCGATCGTGACCGCCATGAATTACTGGGATTACATCCACGTCGAGGAGCTGCTCGCCCTCCAGGGAGGCTTCGACGACGACGAGCAGAAGGTCGGCAACGACGAGGCCCTCTTCATCGTCGTCCACCAGATCTACGAGCTCTGGTTCAAGCTCATCCTCCGCGAGCTCACCTCGGCGCGCGAGCTCTTCCGCCAGAACCCCGTCCCCGATCAGAAGCTCGCCGAGGCCGCGCGCTCGTTCCGGCGGGTCGTCACCATCTTCGAGCAGGCCATCCACCACTTCCGGGTGATGGAGACCCTAACTACCCGAGATTACCTGGATTTTCGCGATCGCCTCATCCCGGCGAGCGGCTTCCAGTCGGCGCAGCTGCGCGAGATCGAGGTCCTGATGGGCCTCGACGACGCGCTCCGGATCCCGCTCGGCCGCGAGGGGAGCTACCGGGAGGCGCTGAAGACCGCGGACGGCTCGCCGTCGACCGCGACGCGGCGGCTGGAGACGCGCCTCGCGAGCGGGCCGAGCCTCAAGCACTACCTCGACGAGTGGCTCTCGCGCACGCCGATCGACGGCGCGAGCGACCCGGGCGCGGTCCTCGGCTTCCTGCAGCGCTACATCCGGGGGATGCGCGAGGAGAACGAGCGCCGGGTCCAGATCGCGATCGACAAGGCGCTCACGCCGGCCGACGTCGAGCGGCTCCGCGCGCGTTACGAGGCGGAGAGCGCCAACGCCGCGGCGTTCCTGCTCGCCGAGGACGACCCGCAGGCCGACGAGGCCGCGCGCGAGAAGCGCCGGGCGATCCGCGCGGCGATCGTGTTCATCGAGAGCTACCGCGAGCTGCCCCGGCTCGCGTGGCCGCGCGAGGTGCTCGACCGCATCCTGGAGATGGAGCAGGCGATGCTCATCTGGCGGCAGCGCCACGCGCGCATGGTCGAGCGGGTGATCGGCCGGCGCACCGGCACGGGCGGCTCCGCCGGCGTCGACTACCTCGACCAGACCGCGCTCCGCTACCGCGTCTTCAACGATCTCTGGACAGTGCGCTCCCTGCTCCTGCGCAAGCCGAGCGTCCCCGCGCTCGAGCACGCGTCCGATTACGGGTTCCGGGTCGAGGACTCTCCGTGAAATCACTTCGCGATCATTTCTTGCGGATCGACGCCCGCTCGCTCGGGCTGTTTCGCATCACGTTCGGCCTTGTCCTTATCGCCGACCTCTTCGGGCGGTGGCGGTGGCTGCGGGACTTCTACTCGAACGAGGGCGTCCTTCCGAACCACAACCACCTCTTCAACCTCCGCGGCAAACAGGAGGTCTTCAGCGTCTTCCACGCCTTCTCGACGGTGGGCGAGGCCCACTTCGCCTTCGCGCTCGCGCTCGTCGTCTACGTCCTCTTCGTCATCGGCTACCGGACGCGCGTCTTCCACGTCCTCTCGCTGGTGGTGCTCGTGAGCCTGACGGCGAGGAACATCCTGCTCGAGAACGCCGGCAACTACGCGGCGATCGCGATCCTCGCGTTCACCGCGTTCCTGCCCTGCGGCAGCCGCCTGTCGGTCGACAGCCTGCGCGCCTCGATGGCGCTCCGGGACGAGAAGCGCGACACCGAGCTGAACGACCGGTCGCGGACCCCGGAGGCGGAGATCTGGGCCGATCGCCTGCCCGGGTGGTCGCCGACGTCGCTGGCGGCGCTCGGCGTGCTGCTGCAGATCGCGCTGATCTACCTGTGCACGGCGCTCCAGCAGCGCGGCGAGGCGTGGCGCGACGGGACGGCGTTCTACTACGCCCTGCACGTCGACCGGTGGGCGAGCGAGACGGGCGCGTGGCTGGGCGACGCCCTGCCGCTCGGCACGCTGCGCGGGCTCACGTTCGGCGTGCGGGGCATGGAGCTCGCGATCCCGGTGCTGCTCGTCGTCCCCGCGCTCTTCCGGTGGACGCGCGGGATCGCCGCCGCGCTGATGGTGCTGCACGGCGTCCTGCTCGGGGTCTTCTTCGACTTCGGGCTGTTCGGCTGGGCGCTCGCCGCGGCGGCGCCGCTCGTGGTGCCCGGGGAGCTCTGGGACGTGTACGAGCGCTCCTGGAACGAGCGGCGGGCCCGCACGCTCGTCTACGACGCCGACTGCGGCCTCTGCCTCACGATCTCGCGCCTGCTCAAGCGGCTCGACCTGCGCGGCCACCTGGCCTTCCAGGGCAACGGCGCGCTCGACGAGCTCTACGTCCGGAACCAGACCGGCGCGACCGAGCGCGTCCCGATGCCGAAGGAGGTGTCGGCCGAGCTCGTCGAGCGGACGGTGCTGGCGATCGACCGCAAGGGGCGCGTGTTCCTGCGCGGCAAGGCCGTCACCGAGGCCCTGATGGCGCTGCCGTTCGGCTGGCTCGCCTTGCCGCTCAAGCTGCCCGGCATCTCCCACCTGCTCGACGCGATCTACGAGGTGGTCGCGACCCGGCGGCACCACATCAGCATGCTGCTCGGCAAGCAGGCGTGCGGGATCCCGCTGTTCGGCGAGGACGACGTCGACGAGGCGGAGGCGGAGGCCGGGCCCGCGCCCGCGCTGCGGGCGGCGCGCCGCGCCCTGGGGGCGCTGCGGGAGGCGTCGGTGGTCGTCGTGCTGGCGGCGATGCTGGCGCAGACGGCGAAGGAGAACCCGCTGCCCGGCGCGGCGGCGATCCCGCAGGGGGAGCTGCTGGCCGCCGTGGCGTCGTGGCCGCGCATGCTGGCGCGGTGGGATCTGATGGCGCCCGAGCCGCCGCGGAGCAACGGGACGATCGTGATCGACGGCCAGACGCGCGCGTCGCAGCCGATCGATCCGCTGACGGGCGAGGCGCCGCGGCTGGACCCCGCGGCGCAGCCGGCGCCGCGTCTCGGCCAGCTCTGGTCCGATTACCTCGACCGGATCCGGAAGCAGGAGTGGGTCGACTTCCAGCGCGCCTTCCGCGACTACATGGCGAAGGGCGGGCCGCTCTCGGAAGACGGCGGGCGCGAGAGCTCGCTCCAGGGCTTCGACGCCTACTGGGTCGAGGCGCCGATCCCCCCGCCCGGGGCGCCCGCGCCGGGCGAGGCCGAGATCGAGCGGGGGAAGCTCTTCTCGCACGCGCGAGGGGGCATCGCGAAGCCCAGCCTGGAGCGGCGTCCGGGCTTGCCGCCGTCCGTCCTCAAGAAACCGATCCAACCGAACTGAGGCGCTCGAATGCGTGGGCCTGACGACGACCCGAGCGCCGCGGAGCCGGGCGCGCCGGCGGCGGGAGCCGCGCCTGCGGCCGGAGACGCGCCTGCGGCCGGAGACGCGCCTGCGGCGGGAGGCGCGGCTGCGGCGGGAGCGGCGTCTGCGGCAGGAGGCGCGCCGGCGACGGGAGCCGCGCCGGCAGGAGCCCCGCCGGCAGGAGCCCCGCCGGCAGGAGCCGCGCGGCCGGCCGCGAGCCGGCTCCGGCGCCTGGGGCGCTGGATCAAGGAGTATTACTGCACCATCGATGTCCGCACGCTCGGCCTGTTCAGGCTCGTGCTCGGATTCCTCCTCGCGGCCGACTGCGTGCGCCACTGGGCGGAGGCGAGCTGGGCGTACAGCAACGACGGGGTGCTCACCAACCACTATCACCTTTTCCACCCGAGCAGCGGATACAACTTCAGCATCTATCACGCGTTCTCGTCGACGGCGGAGGTCCACGTCGCGTTCGCGCTCTCGCTGTTCTGCTTTCTCTGCTTCTTCATCGGCTGGCGTACGCGGCTGTTCTCGATCCTGTCCTTCCTCCTCGTGACGAGCCGCGACAACCGCCTCCTCATGATCGAGAACGGCGGTTACGTCGTCGTGAACCTCATCACCTGCTGGGCCATGTTCATGCCGACCGGCAGGCGCTTCTCCGTCGACGCGCTGATCCGCTCGTACCGGGAGCGGCAGGAGCGGACGGCCGCCGGCCTTGCGGATCGCAGCCGCCCCGCGTGGGCCGAGCGCCCGTACGTCTCCGGGATCGTGCTGCTCGCGATCCTGAACCTCGGGACCATCTACTACTTCAACGTCGTCAACAAATCGGGCCTGGTCTGGCGTCGCGGCGAGACGGTGCATTACGTGCTGCACCTCGACCGCATGGTCACGGGCATCGCGGTCCTCCTGCGGGAGCACATCCCCTTCTGGGCGATGCGCGGGCTCACCTGGGCCGTGCTCGTGGTCGAGGCGCTGCTCGTGACGTGGATCCTCTCGCCCTACGGCCGCCGCGTCACGCGCGCGCTCGCCATGGGCGGCATGTGGGCGCTGCACGGCTCGTTCGGCGTGATGATGCGCCTCGGCCCGTTCTCGTGGTTCATGATCGGCTGGTCGTTCCTGCTGCCCACGCCGGAGCACTGGGACGCGCTCGAGCGCTGGTACCGCCGCCGCGCGGCGCCACGGGTCGTCGTCTACGACGGCAGCTCGCCGCTCGCGTTCGCCTTGATGCGCTTCCTCGTGCGGCTCGACCTGCTCGAGCTGCTCCGGTTCGAGGAGGCGCGGCCCGCGGCCCCCGAGGCGGGCGAGGGCGGGGCGCGCGAGGCGGGGGCGCGCGAGGCGGGCGAGGGCGGGGCGCCCCGGCCGCCGCTGCTCGTGGTGCGCGAGGCGGGCGACGCGCCGGAAGGGCGTATGTTCGAGGGCGCCGCCGCCGTGCGCGAGATCGTGCGGGCGCTCCCCGGGGGCCGCTTCGCGTGGCCGCTCGTCTGGGCGCTGACCCTCGGCGCGCCCGGCGCGCTGCTCGGCCTCGCCGCGCGGCGGCGCGACGGCATCGCGCGGTTCTTCGGGCTGACGCGCGCGCCGCGGCCGCGGCCGCGGCCGGCGGCGGCCGCGGGCGTCCCGTCACCGCTCTCGGAGAAGGTCGCCCGCGGCAGGGCGATCGCCAGGGAGGCCCTCATCGCCTACCTCGGGATCTGCGCCGTGAGCCAGGCGCTCAACGAGAACAAGAGCGTGCCCGCCATCCTGAAGCACCCCCAGCCGAAGTTCATGCAGGCGACGATCGTGTATCCGCGCCTGCTCCAGGGATGGGGGATGTTCGCGCCGAACCCGATCGCCGAGGACGGGTCTCTCAGCGTGGACGCGATCACCGTCGACGGTCGGCACGTCGACCCGTTCACCGGCCTCCCACCCGATCTGGATCTCACGGACGCGCGCGGGCTCGGGCTAGGGCAGATCCAGCAGGACTATTTCAACCGGATCCGCCTCGACCGCAACAAGCCCTTCCGCCGGCCAGGGCTCCAGGACTACCTGCTCAAGTACCATGTGCGCACCGGCCGCCCGGAGGACGAGATCGTCGCGTTCGACGTCTACTGGGTGAAGGACCAGTGCCCGCCGCCGGGGGAGCGCACGCCTTACAAGAACGAGGCGATACCGATCATGTCGTACCGGCGACCCGGGTATCGGCCCCGCCCCGGGCTGCCGCCGCTGCCGCCGGCGCTGAAAGAGGCGAGCGCGGGGAACTAGCCAGTGAGGAATTCTCGTCCTGCGATCTCCACGGCCGACATCACCAAAGGCCGCTCGAATCCAGGGAACTCGAGCGGCCTCGGTGCGCGGACCCCCGCCGCGAGCCGCCTTATTACCACCCCAAGGCTTCGATCATCTTCTCACCATAACGCGTGCCCATGAGGACAACGGACGCATGATCGAAGTGGTACTGATCCATGACGTTGGTCCCCTGCTGAGTGATCCAGTACCCCTCAGGCAACATGTCGGCCGCTTGGTGCACGAGGTTGTTATGGCCGCTGCAACATCCGCCCGCGGGGAGCTCTCCAAGAATGAAGGGAACGTCGTAGTCGACCCCCCAGGCTTCTTTCACCTCATTATAGAGCTGAACGACCTTGCCGGGCCATGAGCTCTGACCGCTGTCGGATTCGCCCTGGTGGAAGATGATGCCCGCGAAGCGCGCATTCTCAGCCGTCTTCGCTGTGGCGATCTTGTTCAAGATCATCTGGTGATGTGAGCCACCAGTGATGAACGTGTTGATCGATTCACCGCTCTCAGCAGTAGCGACCAACCCGATCGTATCCCCCTCAGGCAGCTTTCCGAGCAGGGTCTTGCCGAACCATATGCCCGGGTCGACGGCGGTCGACAGGTTCCATCCTTTTTCACCAGGGCAATCACTGAGCGGCGGATTGGCCAAGTTCCACTGTCCGGCCGGCTGATTGCATCCGCCGAGGACCTTGAGCCGCTCGTCAGAATTTTGGTCGCTGTCCTGTTTGTCTGCGACGCCAGCCATATTCGACTGGCCCATGAGCATGAAGATGTGAAACGTCGGACTTGAGCTCGGCGCGCCTCCGGTGCCTGTCCCGCTGCTATCCGATCCGGTCCCTCCCGTGCCGCCACCTCCAGTTCCAGCGGTCGTGCTGCCTGTCCCGGCGCCTCCGGTCCCCGCGCTCGTGCTGCCTGTCGTGGCGCCTCCGGTTGTCGAACTGGTCCCTCCGGTATTATCGCTCTCACCGGTCGCGCCGGACGAAGAGGACTCGCCACAACCGGACGCAGCGATGATGAAGAGAAATGGGAGGAGTAGGAATCTAGGTGTGCCTCGGATGGTGCGGTTCATCTCGGTCATGGTCGTTACCTCGTCGCGCCGGGGCGCGATCTTGAAGAGGATGGCGGAATCAGTAGGCCGGCGTCGCGATGCCGGTGCGGCGAGCCTCGCCCGCAAAGAGCTAAGCGCCGGGGCCTAGCCTATCGCATCTTGGGAGCTTGGTATCCAGGATTCGGCCCTAGGACAACACAAGGAGAAGACCGCGACGCTGGACTATTCCATCGTCGACGGCGTTTGTTCTTCCTGCGCCTCGCGCGCCGACCGATCCTTCTGAAGCGAATAGGTTTTATGGTACCGGACCGCGGAATTTGAAACGGATACGTCCCTAGGCAACGCAGGGGACGCATCACGAGGCAGCCGCGCTGCGTCGCGAAATTGGCTAGCATCTCGGAGTCTCTAGTTCCGTGCGTCAGACGAGTCGCCCACCGTGTCGAGCTCGGCGCGTCGCTCTACGTGCTTGAGCCGCCGGGCGACGCGCTCTTCGCGGCGTAGGCGGCCTGGACGATCCGCGGGTTTCGGATGCGATTTCGCCGTCGGCCGACGGGACCGCGCCCGGGGTCCGGGTCGTCACCGCCGCGTCCTGGGTGCGCGGCCTTTCGTCTCCAGCCGCTCCTTGTCGCGCCATGAGTCGGCGTACGACCCGAGTTGCTTCCGCGGGCTTCTTCCCTGGTGCTGGGCAACGCGGCGCGGAAACATGAACCATTTCAATGGCTTCGTCGTGCTCCTCCGCCGGGGTCTCGAAGTGAGTGAGCGCTCACTCTTGACGAGTGAGCGCTCACTCCGGTACAGGGGACACGTGACACCACCGAGCCGGCGAGCTCCTCCCCTGCCCCCCGAGGCGCGCCGCGCGAGCATCATCGCGGCGACGATCCCGCTGCTGCGCTTGTACGGCCGCAACGTGACGACGGCGCAGATCGCGATGGCTGCCGGCACCGCGGAGGGGACGCTGTTCCGCGTGTTCCCTGACAAGGAGTCGCTGATCCAGGCCGCGATCGCGACCCTGTTCGATCCGACGCCGACGCTGCGAGAGCTGGAGTCCATCGATGTCGCGGCGCCGCTGCGCGAGCGCTTGATCCAGGCGGTCGAGATCCTGCAGCGCCGCGTCGAGGGCATCTGGCAGCTCATGTCGATGCTCGGCATGTCGATGCCGCCGAGGCGCCCCGAGTCCGAGTGCGCTCAGAAGCCGCGCCAGGATGAGCAGCTTTATCAGCAGCTCGAGCGCCTGTTCGAGGCGTCGCGCGACGAGCTTCGCTGCGATCCGGCGTATGCAGCGCGGGTCCTGCGCATGATGTCGTTCGCGGGCGCGCACCCGCGGATCACCGACGGCATGCCCCTGACCGCCGCGGAGGTCGTGGCGATCCTGCTCGACGGCATCCGCCGCCGCTCCGAAGAGGAGGAGCCTTGCTGAGGCAGCTGTTGCGCCGCTTCTTGCGCCCACAGGCGCGCTTGCTCGTGATCGTCGTCGCGCTCCAGCTCACGGCGACGCTCGCTTCGCTGTACCTGCCGAGCCTGAACGCCGACATCATCGATCAGGGCATCGCGGCCGGTGACACGTCGCTGATCCTGAAGCTCGGCGCGATCATGCTCGCGATCACCGGCGTCCAGATCGTGTGCTCGGTCGCCGCGAACTACGCCGGCGCGCGCGCCGCGATGAGCTTCGGTCGCGACCTGCGCGCGGCGGTGTTCCACCGCGTCGGCGAGTTCTCCGCGCGCGAGCTGTCGCGGTTCGGGGCGCCGTCGCTCATCACCCGCACGACCAACGACGTCCAGCAGGTGCAGATGGTGGTGATGATGGGCTGTACGACGCTCGTCCTCTCGCCGATCATGTGCGTTGGCGGCATCGTGATGGCCCTGCGCGAGGACAGGTCGCTCGCCTGGCTGCTCGCGATCGCGGTGCCGCTGCTCGCGGGCGCCGTCGTCGCGATCATGTCGCGGATGGTGCCGCAGTTCCGGCTGATGCAGCCCCTCATCGACACGGTGAACCGCGTGCTGCGCGAGCAGATCACCGGCGTGCGCGTGATCCGCGCCTTCGTGCGCGAGCGCGCCGAGGCGGCGCGCTTCGATCGCGCGAACGGCGACCTCACCGAGACCGCGCTGCGCGTCGGGCGCCTGCAAGCGATGATGTTCCCGATCGTGATGTTCGTCTTCAACGCGTCGAGCGTCGCCGTCCTGTGGTTCGGCGCGCACCGGATCGCGGACGGCGAGCTCGCGATCGGCTCGATGACGGCGTTCCTCGCGTACCTGATGCAGATCCTGATGGCCGTGATGATGGCGACGTTCATGGCCGTCATGCTGCCGCGCGCGGCCGCGTGCTCGGAGCGCATCGTCGAGGTGCTGAACACCGAGCCGTCCGTGCGCGCCCCCGACCAGCCCGTGACGCTCGTCGAGCCGACAGGCACCGTCGAGCTGCGAGACGTCGAGTACCGCTATCCGGGCGCCGAGCTGCCCGTCCTGCGCGGCGTCTCGTTCGTCGCGCGCCCCGGGCAGGTCACCGCGATCATCGGCAGCACCGGCTCGGGCAAGACCACGCTGCTCGACCTGATCGCGCGGCTCATCGATCCGACGAGGGGCGAGGTCCGGCTCGACGGCGTCGACGCGCGCATGCTCGCCCTCGAGGCGGTGTGGTCGTGCATGGGGCTCGTGCCGCAGCGACCCTTCCTGTTCTCCGGCACGGTGGCCTCGAACCTGCGCTACGGCGACCCCGCGGCGACCGACGAGCAGCTCTGGGCAGCGCTCGCCGCCGCGCAGGCGCGCGACTTCGTCGAGGCGATGCCGCGAAAGCTCGACACGCCGATCGGGCAGGGCGGCACGAACGTCTCCGGCGGCCAGCGCCAGCGGCTGTCGATCGCCCGCGCCCTGCTGCGCCGGCCGCGCGTGTTCCTGTTCGACGACGCCTTCTCCGCGCTCGACGTCGCGACCGAGGCCCGGCTGCGGGCGGCGCTCGCCGAGCGCACGCGCGACGCCACGGTGATCCTCGTCGCGCAGCGCGTGTCGAGCATCGTCGACGCGGACCAGATCCTCGTGCTCGACCGCGGCGAGCTCGTCGGCAAGGGCAGGCACGGCGAGCTGCTCGCGTCGTGCCCGACGTACGCGGAGATCGTGGCCTCGCAGCGCGACACGGCGGTGGCCGCGTGAGCGCGCGCCGTGCTGGTCCCCCGCCCGCCGCGCCCGAGGGGGCGCGCTCCCCGATGCTGCAGCGCGGCCCTTTCGGCGGCATGGGGGCTGCACCGCCGCAGAAGGCGAAGCGGTTCGCGCCTTCCGCGCGGCGCCTCCTCGGCCGCCTCGCCCCCGAGCGCGCGCGCCTCGCGGTCGTGATCGCTTGTTCGCTGGTCAGCGTGGGCCTCGGCTTGACCGGTCCGAAGCTGCTCGGCCGCGCGACGGACATCATCTTCTCCGGCGTGATCGGCGCTCGCCTCCCGGCGGGCGCCACGAAAGCCGAGGCCGTCGCCGAGCTCCAGCGCTCCGGCCAGGCGCGGCTCGCCGAGCTCGTGGGCCCCATGGACGTCGTCCCTGGCCGCGGGATCCAGCTCCGCGAGCTCGCCGAGCTGCTGCTGCTCGTGATGGCCCTCTACGCCGGCGCGTCGCTGTTCGCCTGGCTGCAGGGCTACCTGCTCAACAAGGTCGTGCAGCGCACCGTGCGGCAGCTCCGCGCCGAGGCGCAGGACAAGCTCGCCCGCTTGCCGCTCGCCTACTTCGACGGCCGCCCGCACGGCGAGCTCTTGAGCCGCGTCACCAACGACGTCGACAACATCGCGCAGGGCCTGCAGCAGACGCTGACCCAGATCATGAACGGCGCGCTGACGCTCACCGGCATCGTCGTCATGCTCGTCGTGATCTCGCCGGTGCTCGCGGTGATCACGCTCTTCACCGTGCCGATGTCGGTGATCACGACCGCGGCGGTCGCGAAGCGCGCGCAGGCGAAATTCGCCGCGCAGTGGGCGCACGTCGGCGCGCTCAACGGCCAGATCGAGGAGGCGTTCACCGGCCACGCGCTCGTCAACGTGCTCGGGCGACGCCGCGACGTCGAGGCGCGCTTCCAGTCCACGAACCAGGAGCTGTTCGAGGCCAGCTTCCGCGCACAGTTCATCTCCAGCACCATCATGCCGGCGGTCAATTTCGTCGGGAACCTGACCTACGTCGCGATCGCCGTCGTCGGCGGCCTGCGCGTCGCGTCGGGCGCGATGCTGCTCGGCAGCGTGCAAGCCTTCATCCAGTACTCGCGCCAGTTCTCTCAGCAGCTCGGCCAGCTCGCGTCCGTCGCGAACGTCCTGCAATCGGGCGTTGCGTCCGCAGAGCGGGTGTTCGAACTGCTCGACGAGCAGGACCAGCCGCGCGACGCCACCCCGCCCGCGGCCCTGCCGAAGGTCAACGGCGAGGTCCGGTTCGAGCACGTCACGTTCCGCTACAAGCCCGACGAGCCCCTGATCGAGGACCTCGACCTCACGATCATGCCGGGCCAGACGGTCGCGATCGTCGGCCCGACCGGCGCCGGCAAGACCACGCTCGTGAACCTCTTGATGCGGTTTTACGAGCTCGACGGCGGTCGGATCCTGATCGACGGCGTCGACGTCGCGCGCTTGCCTCGCCACGAGCTGCGCGCGAAGCTCGGTATCGTGCTGCAGGATACATGGCTATTCTCGGGCACGATCCGTGACAATATCGCGTTCGGCAACGCGGCCGCGACCGAGGCCGACATCCAGGAGGCAGCGCGCGCGGCGCACGTCGATCGCTTCGTGCGCGCCCTGCCCGCCGGTTACGATACGGTCATCAACGAGGAGTCGGGCAACCTGAGCGCCGGCGAGAAGCAGCTCATCACGATCGCGCGCGCGTTCCTCGCGAACCCGGCGATCCTGATCCTCGACGAGGCGACCTCCTCGGTCGACACCCGGACCGAGGTGCTCGTCCAGCGCGCGATGGCCGCCCTGCGCGCCCAGCGCACGAGCTTCGTGATCGCACATCGCCTCTCGACGATCCGCGACGCCGACATGCTCCTCGTGATGAACGCAGGCCGCATCGTCGAACGCGGCACACACGCGGAGCTCCTCGCCGCAGGCGGCGCCTACCACGCGTTGTACCAGGCTCAGCTCACCGGCAGCGGCGGAAGCGGCGCGAAGCTCGAGGGCTAGAGCGCCGCCGCCGGCCCGAGGTCACCCCGGGCGTTCCGGCACGCACGCTCCGCGCGTGGGTGATCGCCGCAGAGCTCGCGGGCGCCAGCTCGACAACCACGGCGGCCCCGGGGCGACGGATCGCTCATCCCGAGCTCGCCAGGCGCGAAGGCCACGCACGGCGCCCCGTCCTGCGGAGGCGAGAGGCTCAGGGGGCGGCGAACTCCCGCTCGTAGATCGAGCGCACCTTCTCCAGCACCCTCGGGCCATGCTCTCGGAACGGGAGATCCGTCGCGCGGTCCTTCGTCAAGTAGACGCCCGAGAGCTCGCGGCTCCCGCCGAACGCCGCCTCGTACAGCCGCGAAGCGCCCTGGCTCGGGGGCGGGAAGAAAAACCTCATCAGCGGCTCCACGTAAAACGGCAGCCCCGACCTTTTTCCCTTCCGCAGCGTGTTGTTGGCCCCCGGATCCACGCTCCGGATCTTGATCCCGTCCCCCTCGAGCAGCGGCGCCACCTCGCGCGTCCAGAGGGAGAGCGCGAGCTTGGAGGTCGCGTACGGGCCGAAGAGCTGCTTGAACGACGCCGGGCGCTCCAGGGCGTCGGGGTCGAAGCGCTTCGTCATCATGAACGCATTGGAGGAGGTGTTCACGATCGTCTTCAAGGTTCCCCGCCGCAGCAGCTCTCTCAGCTCCATCGCGATGACGTACGGCACCACCGTCTGGAGCTCGAAATGCAGCTCGCGGCCTTGCCTGGAGAAGGTCAGCTCCGGGGCGCTGCCGCCAGCGTTGTTGAACAGCACATCGATCTTCGATTCGCTCGCCTTGATCGCGCCGAGCGCGCGCCTGAGGCCCTCGAAATCGGACAGATCCGCCTTGTGGACGCGGAGCCTCCGGCGCTCGAGGCTCTCCCGGATCAGCGGATCGTCCTCGGGGAACCCCGAGCGGTTCAGCGCGACGACCTGAAAGCCCTCCGACAGCAGACGGCGCGTGAGCTCGAGGCCAATACCGTGGCTCGCGCCCGTGACGAGCGCGATCTTGTCGTGTTCCTTGGTGTTCATCATGGCTCCTCAGATGACCGCGTCCCCGCGCGTCCTCGGTGGACGACGACAGCGGGCGCGCCGATCGCCCAGGCCGACCGGCGCGCGGGCGGAGGCGTCGGCGTCCGCTGCAAGGCAGCCTCCGACGATGCGCACGCGCGCCAGGGCCCATGCGCGCGGCGGCCGCGCAGAGGCCTCGGCCGCCGCCCGAGGCGACGGCGATGGATGGACTCCGTACCCGTGAAGGCGCGCTCGCTCGCCCGAAAGCGCTCGAAACCGGCGGGGTGCCGGACAGGAAGAAGAATGTGCCACTGAGTGGCATTTGTCAAGGAGAGGCGCCGGAACGGGCGCGTGGTAGCCTGGCGGGATGGCAGAGGGCCAGGCCCCGGGGCTCCGAGAGCGCAAGAAGGAGCGGACGCGCGCGCAGATCATCGAGACCGCGATCGACCTGTTCCTGAAGAACGGCTACGAGCGGACGACGCTCGACGAGGTGCTCGGCGCGGTCGAGATCTCGCGGAGGACGTTCTTCCGCTACTTCGAGTCGAAGGAAGACCTCCTCATCGCCTGGATGGATCAGCTCATCGAGGTGGCGTGCGAGGCGATCCGCGCGCGCCCCCCGGGCGAGCCGCCGCTCGTCGCGATACACAACGCGATCCGGAACACGCTCCGCTGGTTCCACGAGGGGAACCTGCCGCGGTTCGTCGCGGCCCAGCAGCTCGTCGCGAAGACGCCGGCGGTCCGCGCGAGGCAGAGCGAGCGGCTCGGCCACTGCGCGGAGGCCATCCGCGCGCCGCTGGCCGCGCGGATGAGCCTGGATCCGCAGCGCGACCTCGCGCCGCGGGTGCTGGCGAGCTGCGCCATTGCCATCATGAACTCGACGATCGAGGCGTGGCTCGCCCGCGGGGCGACCGAGGATCTGCTCGAGCTCGTGGACGAGGCCTTCCGGGCGCTCGCGCGCGAGCACGAGCGCCCCTGAGCGGCGCAGGGCTCACGCGGCGGCGGACGTCATTCCTCCTCCGCCGCGCCGCCCGCCAGCACCGTCTCTCCACCTTTCTTGTGAAGCTCGATGAGCCGGCAGGGCGTCGCCTTCCGGATCCGCTCTGCCAGCGGGCGGGAGTGCGTCGTGATCCACAGCTGACTCCGGGACGCCGCGTGCACGAGCAGATCCCCGAGTGGCCCGAGCAGATCCGGATGCAGGCTCGTCTCCGGCTCGTTCAGCGCCAGGAGCAGCGGAGGCCTCGGGCTCAGCAGCGCTGCCAGGAGGCAGAGGTAACGCGCCGTGCCGTCCGAGAACTCGCGGGCGTCGAGCGGTCGCGACATCCCTGGCAACCCGAGCTCGACGCGGAACCGCCCCCGCGTCGAGGAGACCTCGAGCGACGCGCCCGGGAACGCGCTGGAGACGGCATCCTTCAAGGCGCCCCTGTCGCCGATATCGAGGATCGTCGCCAGCGCCGCGGCGAGATCGTGGCCATCGGTGCTGAGCACCGGCGTCCGCACCCCGACCTGCTCCACCCGGAGCGGCGCGCCGGAGTCGGTGCGGAAATGGTGATAGAACCGGAAGTTCATCAGCTGTTGCCGCACCACCGAGAGCAACGGAAAGCGGTGCGGCTCCACCACCTGCGACAGCACCGACTCCGAGCCCCAGAGCGAGAAGGGAAAGGTCACGCGGTGGCCGTCCACGTCGCGCGCGAAGGCCGAGCCCGCGGCCCGCTCCAGCATCGGCAGGCGGCGGCGCTTGTCGAGCAGCCAGAGGTTCTCTTCCTTGATGTCCGGGTCGAGCTCGAACGGCCCTGCAGGCGGCGGCGTCAGCCCGCACTGGAGCTCGTAGACGAGCCGATCCAGCCGCACCCGCAGCGTCATCCGCACCGGGCCTTTGCTGCGCTGGCCGGCCCAGAGCACGGACGGCATCCCCCCCTCCTCGGCCAGGGTGCGCGCGAAGCTCCCGCTCGCCGCGGCGCCGAGCAGCACCATGGTGCGATAGAGGTTGGTCTTGCCGACCCCGTTCGGTCCGACGATGACATTGACCTGCGCGAGGGGGAGGGTCAGCTCGCGGATCGAGCGATATCCCGCGACGTGGAGCTCCTGGACCGTCATCCCGCCCAGGATAACCTATCGTGGTCACCCGCCACCCGCGCCGCGATCAGGGGTCGGCACCACCGCCGCCCGCGGCACCGCCGCCGCCCGCGGCACCGCCGCCGCCCGCGGCACCCCCGCCGCCCGCGGCACCGCCGCCGCCCGCGGCACCGCCGCCGCCCGCGGCACCGCCGCCGTCCGCGGCACCGCCGCCGTCCGCGGCACCGCCGCTGCCCGTGGCCCCACCGCTTCCCGTGGAGCCGGTTGGCGGCAAAGGAGCCACGCACGAGTTCAAGACGACGATCTGGCCCGGATCACAGGGGTCCGAGTCCCAGCACCCCACGAGCATCGCCGCGCAGAGGGCGCCGAGCGCGACGACCAGGGCCCTGGAGCGGGTGGGCGGCATCAGGCGAGACAGGTGGACATCCATGGTTCGTTCCTCTCTCCACAGGCTCACGGCGGCATGACCTGACCGTCGCGGATGCGCGCGATCACCTTGACGGAGGCGTTGACGTCGCTCGCGGCCACATAACCGACGCCGCCCTCTTCCTCGGCCACCGAGCGGAGGACGGCGCCCGGACTCGACACCTTGCGCGGCGGCCGCTCGCCGCCGCGGATCTTGCGGTCGATCCAGTATCGGGCGACACCATCGGGATCGAGGCCCAGCACCGCCCTGTCGAAGCGCTGCCGCACCGGGGAGTCCTCGGGGAGGTTGAACGGGCTCACCGACCGGCCGTACCACTCCGTGCGTGTCGTCTGGAAGATCGGGCGGAGCGTGTCGCGCCCCGCCGCACGCGCAGGGTTGGCCCGGTTGACGACCACGACGATCTCTTCCTCGACAGCGAGGGACGGTGCGGACGGGCTCATGCCGAGCAGGGCCAGGAGGAGCAGAAGGGATGAACGCTTCATCGTTGCGTTGAACCTCTCTCAGAAGGCCAAGATCAGACGTGCCATCAAGGACGTGCCGTCAATCCTCCGCGCCTCGACCCCCTCGCGCGTGGAGGTGAAGAGCGACTGCCTCACCTGGGTTCGAAGCGTGATGTCGGGGGTGATGTAGAAGTTCAGGCCGCCGCCGATCTGCAGCATGGTATCGGTCTGGCCGAACGGCCCATACAGCATGGCGCCCAGGATGAATGGTTCCATGTTCAAGAAATTCATCCGGTGCGCCCCCAGGAGATACGCCGAGGTCCGCCATGCGTCCGGCTCGAAAACTCCGGGTATCAGCTGCTGCCGGGCGCCCTGATCGTAGATCACGCGGACGACCATCGCCTCCGCCCGGAGGCGTGTCGTCCCGACGTCGAGCGAGACATCTCCCCCCGCGATGTACTCCCGGAAAGCCCACGTCGCGTGGATGTCCGGCTCGGGCGCTTCTGGCTTGGTGTCGGCCACCCAGTCCCGCGCCCTGTCCGTCAGGAACGAGGCCCCGAGCTTCAGCGTCAGCTTGCCGGGGTCCTCGTAGCTGGCGTGCAGGCGGCCGCCGAAGCCGCGGTTGTCGTCGAAGGCGAACGGCGCGTTCTCGTTGCGCCCGTTGCTCACGTATGCGTCATACCCGAGCTCCCACGGCCCCGCGAACATGCTGCCGTAGGCCATGACGCCGGTCTGTCGCGTGGGAAAGAGGCTCGATGTGATGAAGTAGGGGTTGTCGACGGTGATGAGCACCGGGCTGCCGTGATCGACGTTGTAGATGCCGATCGGGGTGAAGAACTGCCCGACGCGCACCTTGAAGAGGTTGAAGCGCGTCCAGTCGATGTGGGCGCGCTCGATCGAGACGAGCCCGCCATAGACCATGGGTGTGTCGAGCTTGGTCGTGTCGATGCTCCCGTACGGCTGCGTGCCCACCCGGCGCGTCACGCCGGGCGGCGCCGTCACATCGACCGGCGTGCCACCGGGCGCGGTCGTGAACCGCAGCTCCCCGAGGAAGTGGAAGTCGTCGTGGGGCTGCGCGTCGAGGTAGAGGTTCAAGTTCCCGACGACGAAGTTCAAGGCGTTCGCCTGCGGGATGATGGACTTGATGAACTTGTCCTCGAGCCAGGCGCGCTGGACGCCGACGTCGATGAACCCGTAAATCCGGAGGAGGTCCTTGCTGGGGTCTTGCTCCGGTGCCACCTGCGCTTCCTCGACGGTCGACAGGCGCTCCGCGAGCTCCGCCGCCCGCTTGTTCGCCTCCGTCGCGCGCTCGTTCGCCTCCGCCGCCAGCCTCTCCGCCGCGGCGAGCCGCTCGAGGATGGCAGCCTCTCCGCTCGTCGCGGGCTCCGCGGGTGCCGCTCCGGTCGTGGCGGATGCCGCTCCGGTCGTGGCGGGTGCCGCTCCGGTCGCGGCGGGCGATGCTGCGGTTGCCCCGGTCGCGGCGGGCGCTGCGGCAGTCCCCCGGGGGGCGCCGGCGGCAGGGCTCTGCGCGTGCGCGAGAGATGCCGTGACGAGCACGCCCCCGAAGGCAGCACGCGAGACGCGCGCCAAGCGCGATGCGCGCGCTCTGCGCTGTGAATTCCCACCCATCAACATGGTTCTCTCCCTGTCCGCAGACCCCATATGCGGCAGGCCGACGTCGCACGTCGCTCTTGCGGACTCGCGACCGTCACGTGTACCACACACAGGTGCGGTGATAGATGAAAATTCCGCGCGCTCCGCTGCAATGCAGTACACACTCCACGGGAACACGTCTGAAACGCCTCAACAGCAGCACCTTGAGTCAGCAAGGTCACACATGGTGCGCAGGGAGGGGCCGACAGATGACCGTGTATCTGAGTGGCGCTGTGTTCGCCTGCCATGGTCGATCCGTCGGATGCTCCAGGTGAGCGCCCGGCGGGCGGACTGGCCCCCGGAGGATCCCGGGGCGGGATGCGATGGCAGGTGCGAGGAGCTACTCTCGCCAGCGGTCGAGGAGCTCGCGGGCGGAGCCGCCGCGCTCGAGGCGGGCGCGCGTCACCGCCCCGTCGGGGGCGATGTCGACGATGAACTCGAGTGTCGGCTCGCCGCGCAGGTGATAGCGGAGGTCGGCGACGCGCACGGTGGTCCCGCCGTCGCCGGCGGGGGCGTGGCGGACCACGGGGAAACGGGCCCAGGCGAGCGCCTCGCGCACGGTGGGCACGGCCGCGACACGGGCGGGGACCGGGCCGCTGGGCGCGCGCGCGACCCGGCGCTGCTCGGTCGGCGCGCCGCCGAGCAGGTCGACCGTGCCGGCGGCGTAAGCGTCCTCGTGTGTCGCGATGAAGCGCCATGTCGTCACGCCGAGCATCGCGGGGAAGACGGCGACGTGTTGCGCTGCGGGGTGGGCGGCGGCGACGCGGGCGACGAGGACCTGCTGCGTCGCGATCCGGCCGCCGACGTACGCGGCGGCGACGGCGGCCCCGACGAGGATCACGCGCCGCCAGCGCGCCGGCCGGCGCCACGCGACGAGCGCGCCGAGGGCGAGCGGCAGCGTGACCAGCGGGTCGAGCACGCCGGTCCAGTCGAGCGTCAGGCGCGCGTCCGAGAACGGCAGGAGCAGGCGTGTTCCCCACCCGGTCCAGAGATCCGGCAAGAGGTGCGCGAGGGCGACCGAGAGGACGCTGAACGCGTAGACCGGGCCGAACCGAGCCCGCCGCCGCAGGACGAGCCAGGCGAGCCCGGCGGCCACCGCCGCCACCACCGGCGCAAAGAGCAGCGCGTGCGACGGCCCGCGGTGCGCGCGCAGCGTGCGCAGCACCGCGTCCCCCGCCGGCCAGAGGTAGTCGAGATCCGGCAGCTCGGCGGCGAGCACGCACGAGAGCAGCACGGCGCGGTCGGTCGGCGACGCGCGCCCCTCGCCTGGCCTCACGTCAGGGCGGCGCATCGCGCCGACCGCCAGCCCGAGGAGCCCGTGTGTGAGCGTGTCCATGACGGCCGTCAGCTACCGCATGGACCCGAGCGAGCGCAAGGCCGCCCGCGCCAGCCCGCCGGAGGCAGGCGCCGACCCGAGGCGCGGAGCGGTGGCCGAGGACTGCGCTTCAAGCCTCCGAGAGGCTGCGCTCATCCTTTGATGAAGTGATCCATCAGATTCGAAGCCTCTGCTTCCGAGCCTCACAAGGCTGGCCAGGGATCCCGAGAGATTTGAACGCAAAGGCGCAAAGGCGCAAAGGCGCAAACCAGAATTTTCTCTGTATTTTTGCCTTCTTGTCTCTTTGCGCCTTTGCGCCTTTGCGCCTTTGCGTTAAATCTCTCTTCTCTCGCCGTGATCCCTGCCAAGCTTTCTGACAGGCGGAACTGGGGGGCCGGGGGAACGACGGGCCTCCAATCTCCTGCATGGGGGTGGCGGCGGGTTGACGCGGCGACGTGGGCGGTGAACCTGGCAGCCATGCTCGAACCGCCGCTGCAAATTCGCCCTTGGGCCTCGCCCCTCGCCGCTTCGCGGCGGCGGTGCTCGAGGTGCAGGTCATGAGGACCGACGGATCCGAGCCGGTGTGCATGGGGGTGGCTGTCTCCGGGACGCCCTCCGTGCAGCACCTCGAGCGCGACGCCGAGGGCAGCCTCGACGCCGCGCTCGCGTTGGCCGCCACGCTGCACACGCCGGGGCAGCGCGAGCGCTACCGACGTCTGCTGGAGGGCGCGATCGAGCAGGCGGACCGCGCGGTGGCCGCCGCCGAGCAGGAGCGCGCCGCCCTCCAGGAACATGAGTTCGCCGCTGGAGAAGAGCGGCTCCTCGCGGCGAGGAGGGGCGCCCGTTCGACCTTGGCGAGGGCCCACGCGGCGCGAGCAGAGGACGCGCTCCACGGCGCGGGCCAGCTCTCGCTCAGCGCGCAGCGCGCACCGACGCGCGAGGCGTGCGACGACGGCTGGCAGCGCGTGGAGGAGATCGTGACCGGCGCAGAGGCCTCGGCCCGCGCGGCCGCGATCAGCGCCGCAGAGCTCGAGGCCGGCTCGCCGCGGTCGAAGATCGCCCGCGCGGCGCGCGCGGCAGCTCACAAGGCCGAGGGCGCCGCCCGCGCGGCGCGCAGGATCGTCGAGGAGCGAAACCACGCGTACACGTTCCACACGGACAGCGGCTTCTCGTTCGGCGAGGGGTGGTACGTCGCCGCGGCCGCCGTCCTCGCGGGCACGGCCATTCAGGTCGAGCCAGGCAAGGCCGGAACAGCGCCGGCCGAGGCGTTTCTTCGCGATGCAGGCCTGAGCGATCACCTCCAGGCGTACCGCCCGCGCCCGCGCGCGGTGAAGCAGACGACCGAGATCGTCGCGCGCGCCTTCCGCGCCGATCCGTCGACCGCCCAGCGGAGGCTCCGCGCGGCGTTTCTCGGGGACGTGCCGATTCCGGAGTCGGTGACCGGCTGGGTCGATCGCAGGCTCGCGGGAGCGCGGGCGGGAGCGCCACGCCGGAGGAAGGTGCTGCTCTGGATCCGCGAGGGGCTCCACCACCCGCACCGAAACACGAGGCTCGCCGAGCTTCTGGAGCTGACGGACCTCGTTCAACACACGGGGCTCGTGCCCGTGTTGACCGGCGACGCCCTTCCAGGCGGACAAACCCCCGAGGGCGCGGTCGACATGACCCTCTTCTGGAAAGACCCCACCTTCCGGCAACTCGACATGCGTCGGGCGCAGCTGCAGTTCTTCGAGCACCTGAAGCGAGCGCACGGCCTCGTCGGCCAGCTCGGCGTCACGACCGCAGGCATGGATGGCCCCGCGCTCATGGGGCTTCCCACGATGTACCTCACCGATGCGACGAACGTGCGCATGCGGGCGTGGGTCGGCGCGGTGCCGGGCTACCAGGAGGTCGTGCGCGAGCGCGGTTATATCGAGCGCGTCCGCCGCGTGTTGTCCGGATGGGCTGCCGCTTCGTAGACGGAAGGAGTCGAACGCGGGCAGCTAGCTCAGAGCGTGGTCTCCCCGATCTGCTGGATCGTCGCCTCCACCCGCAACCGTGCCTTCTGCTCTGGAGGGGACTGGATGAGCTCGTTCAGGTTGCTGGAGATGACGTAGATTTTCCCGTCCCGGAGCACTCCGGTCGTTGGATAGACGTCGCCGAGCTGCCGTGCCGCGCGCAGCTTCGCGGTAGCCCAGCCGTCCTCGCTCGACAGCGAGAACGCGGCGTTCGACGCGGCGCCGGGGACCTGGTTCGCGATGAGCACCAGATCCTTCTTGCCCACCAGGATCAGCCCGTCTCCGCCCACGAACCTCTCGGCGATATCGACCCGCGAGAACTGCGAAGGGCTCGCGATCGGCACCCTGAACAGGCTCCCATCGCTCTTCTTGATGACCAGCAAGTAGCCATCGGGGTGAACGACCACCCCGTTCAGGTTGATCCCATCGCCGGCGAAGCGCTCATCCCGCAGAAACACGGTCGCGTTCCCCTGCGGGTCGACCTTGTAGATGGCAGGGGAAAAGCTGTCGGTGACGTAAGCGTTGCCCGCCGAGTCCAGGGCAATGCCGTTCGCGAGGTGAGCGCCGGGGGACAAGGGGGCAAGATCCACGTAGCTGAGCGCCGTGCCTGTCGCGAGATCGTAGATCCCCACAGCGGCCAGGTTCCTGGGCCCCTGGGCAGATGGCTTGACGCTCGACCCGAGGTCGGAGTTCACCGCCCAGAGCCTGCCCCGCCCGGCGTCGACGGCGATCCCGAGCACAGAGCACAGGCGCTTGTCGTCGACGATCCGCGAGACGCCGCCCTCGCCGTCCACCGCGTAGATCGCGCCCTCCCTGAACGAGCCCACGAGAAATCTGTCGCCCCTGCTGTCGTATTCTATCGTCTCCGGATACAGCGCCGGCCTGCGGACCGTCAGGGGCTGTCCCGAGCGCTCGAAGGTGACGGCTCCCGCGCTCGCGCAGCCGACGGACGTCAGCCCGATCATCGCGGCCGCGCACAGGGCGCGGACGGAAGCCCGCGGGCGCGCGCTGATCCGCGTCCCGTTCGCCTCTGCGTGCTGCGCGCTCGGTCCTCTGTTCATGATCGACATCTCAGCTCCTGTTCTGGCTGGCGGCGCGCCGTGGAGAGGAGCGCCGCTACCGAGGCGCGCCGCTAGCGAGGCGCGCCGCTGGAGGCCCCCCGGCGCCGCTCCCACGTGGTCCATTCGTCGACGAAGCGCTCTTCGATCCAGGCCTTTGTAGCGCGCACGTGCCTCAGCTCCTGGCGCAGCTCGAGCACGCGCACCGATTCCTGTGTGTCCGCTCGCTGCGCGCCGGGCAGATCCAGCGCGCTCTCGAGCTGCGCCTCGATCTGCTGCTCACGGCGCGCGAGCTCGGCCATCTGCTCGCTGGCCGCTGCTGTATCGGGAGGTGAGCCCGCCGCCGCGTCGAGCGCAGCCTCAGGGCTCCGCGCGAGCGAGGCGCCTGCGTCCGGCGCGCGCTGCGACGGCCGTGCTCGCGCCGCCTGGACGCTCAGGCCAGCGGTGGCGACGCCGACCGCGGCGAGGGCCGCGATCGCCCACGGCCGGCCCCGCGGGCCCGCCTGAGCCCTCGCCTCGCTCCCCGCCCCCACCAGGCGCTTCACGCGCGGCAGGAGCGCGCTCGCCGAGCGCGCCATCGTCGGGACCGTCGCGCACGGGCGGGGGAGCGGCGCGCCGGCAGCCACCTGGACCAGCGCGCGCGCCAGACCCAGGGGATCCCCCGTGAGCTCGACGGCCCGATCGTCACAGGCCAGCTCGGCGGTCTGGCGAAAGCGAGACGCGACCCAATGGTTGAGCGGCTGCATCCACAGGACCGACTGCACGAGGCCCGCGACGGGGAACCACAGCCCGTCGCGGCGCTCGACGTGGGCGAGCTCGTGAGCAAATACGGCGTCGACCTCTGCATCGCTGAGGGCCGCCAGCTGCGCCAGCGGGACGCACACCTCGGAGGCTCCGATGACCAAGGGGCTGCCGAGATTGGCGCTCTCCGTCAGCACGATCCGGCGCAGCCCGATCCGGGCGCACATCCGATCCATCCGCTCCAGCAGCCGCGCGTCGCGCACCGCTCTGCGCCCGCGAAGATCACGCCACAGCAGCAGCGCCGAGGCGGTGAATCGCAGCAGCCCCAGCGCGGCTGTCACGACGCCGAACATGGCGGGCAGGCGCCACCGCAGGTCTCCCCGCATGCGCCACGCCGAGCCTTCCGCGCCAGCGCTCTCACGCGGTCCTCCGGCTCGCGGCTCGGCATCGGGAGCCGTGGACGCGGGAGCGTCGACGAGCGACACGACGGAGATTTCTCGGTGGTACGACGCGCTCCCAGGGGCGCGCTCGGCGCCCCACGGGCTCCCTGCCGCGAGCAGCGCGGTCGCGAGCGGACCGAGCAGCGCCATCTTCCAGAGGAAGTGCCGCGCCCCGGACGAGAGGGACTTACGGCGAGCAAGCAGCGCCGCCGCCCCCGTCCACACCACGGCGTGAGCCGAGTAGGTGAGCAGCAGCGAAAGCCAGAGCACCGCGCCGTCGGGCTCGGCGTCGCCCAGCCATACCAGCAGCTGGAGCGCCATGATCAGGCCCCCTTCTCCTTGATCAGGCTCCGCATCTCTTCGAGCTCTTCGGGGCTGATCTCCTCGGACTCGAGGAGCTGCGCGGTGAGGGCGGAGACCTTGCCGCCAAAGAAGGCGCGCACGACGCGCTGGAGCACACCCTTGGCCGCCTCTCTCTGATCCACCATCGCACGGTACACGAACTGCCTGCCGCGCCTGCGGCGCTCCACCCAGCCCTGCTTGGTGAGCCGCTGCAGCAAGGTCGCCACCGTCGTGGGCGCAAGCACCCTCCCGTCCTTGTCCATCGCCGCGAGGATGTCGCCGACGGTGCCTTCCCCGACGTCCCAGAGGGCTTTCATCACCGCGAGCTGCAGATCCGTCAGCGTGCCGGTTCCCACGACTACAAGTGTCGTCGTAGGGCTCGCGGTTGTCAACTACAAATGTAGTCGTCTGGGCGAGGGCGGGGCTCCCTCGGCCGTGAGCGTGATGATCTCGCCGGTCTGCCCGCCGTCCTGCCGCGCGGGACGACCTCGGCGCGGTGCCAGGAGCTCACTCCTTCGACAGGTACGCGACCATGAAGCACATCTCCTGGTTCGTCCCCTCCCCCCAGGGCACGTCCCGCGGCGGGCGCTGGAACTGCCCCTCGCTCGCGGCCGTGTTGTCCCAGGTGCACTCGGCGACGAACCGATCTCCCGTCCCCCAGCGCAGCGGCTCGTCGAACATGTAGAGCGCCTGGTGGTGGAACTCGAACTCGCCGCGCGCGGCGCACTCCTCCTCGCCGCCGTCGCGCTCGACCCACGCCCGGTAGGAGCGGCCGAGCAGGTGCATGTGCGGGAGCAGGCCGTAGACGAGCTGCGGCGGGCCCTCGTTCTGCGTGCTGCTCCGCTCGGTGTGCGCCTCGGCGCCGGCGGGGATCGTGAAGGGCACCGGGCCGAACACATCCATGTAGACCTCGGCGCGGGGCGGCTCGCGCGAGAGCTGCAATCGATATCCAGACCGATCGCGGCTGCTCGTGCCCCTGCGCCCGAAATAATGCATCTGCAGGACGAGCTGCTCGCCCGGCTCGACGCGGACCCCGGCGCCCTCCGGGAGCCGCGTCACCCCGACGCCGGGCGCCCAGCTGTGGAGGAGCTGCCAGTCGAGCTCGATGACGGGATCGCGGCACGGAAAAGCGCGCGTACCCGGCGGAACGCCGTATCCGATGCCGGCGTCGCCCGAGAGATCCCGGTACACCGCCATGTGGTGCACCACCGCGGGATCGCCGACCATCGCCTCGAACGCCGTGATCCAGGCCGGCTCCGTGAAGGGGTTGTCGATGATCGCGCAGAAATACTCGTTGCCGTCGTCGTCGAGCGTCACCTCGTGCGCCTCGGGCATCTCGAGCGTGGCGTCGGGCTCCTCGATGGTGTCCTTCGCGCGCTGCGGCGGGGGCGCGTCGGCCGGATCGCCGAGCGGCGCGCCGCCACGCGCCCACGCGTCGAAACGAGCGCGCTCGTCGAGGGTGAGGCTCATCCGCTCCGCGCCCTCGTAGCTGCGGCAGCTCGCGTCCAGCACCGGCGGCGGCATGTCACCGTCGCTCACCCGGAGGGCCATGAGACCGGCGAGCCCCTGCGCCGTCGCCGCGTCCGTCAGCGCCACGCGGCCGACGCCCGCGCCGTCGTGACACGAGGCGCACGAGCGCTCCACGAGGGGCTGAATGTCCCGATACCACGTCACCGTCGACCCCGACGGGGAAGGCGCTTGCTCATCGTCCCCACACCCCGTCACCCCCATCACCCCGAGCACGAGCACCGCCGCGCTCCGCGCTCCACGCACGGTCCTGCACCACGTCATCACACACCTCCGCTCTGCACGGCCGACGCAGGAGCCGCATCTCCCCGGCGAACTCCTATTGATCAACCGTTTCAAACACGTGTTTAACTTGCGCCCGAAGGCGTGTCAAGGACAGGGGCGACGGCGGCGCGCGGCGCGCAGCTTTCCGGCGCAGCGGAGGGGGCCGAGGGGGGAGGGGGCCGAAGGGGGAGGGGGCCGAAGGGGTGCGGGGGCGGAGCCGGCGCCGTCGAGGCGCCCGTCCGTGCGGCGGGAGCTCGATCCACCTGGTCCGATGGATCGGAGGGGGCCAGCTCGAGGCTGGCTCATAGGGGTCTGTGGCAGCGCTGGGCAAGGCCGCAGGCCGGTCCTCGTCGGTGTGACGGTGGCCGCGGTCTCCCCGAGAAGAGTGTCGACGTCGAGGCTAGCTCAGGGCGCGCCGCGGAAGCTGCGCCTCCGCGGCCGGCGCCCTCACGGCGCCGGGCTCGGGTACCGGGCGTGGATCTGATCGATCTCGGCGAGCACGTCCTTGTCGAGCACCACGCCCGCGCTCTTCACGTTCTCCTCGAGCTGCTCGAGCGTGGTCGCGCCGATGATCGTGCTCGCCACGAACCAGCGGCTCCGCACGAACGCGAGCGCGAGCGTCGCCGGGCTCAGGCCGTGCGCGCGCGCGAGCTTCACGTAGGCCTGCACCGCCTCGTCCACGTTGGGCTTCCGGTAGCGCTGGCCGAACGTCTCGAACCGGGCGAGCCGCGCGCCCGGCGGGGGCCCGCCGAGGTACTTGCCCGTGAGCAGGCCGAACGCGAGCGGGCTGTAGGCGAGGAGCGGCACGTCCTCGCGGCGCGACACCTCCGCCAGCGCCGAGTCGAACGTGCGGTTGATGAGGCTGTAGGCGTTCTGGATCGACACCGGCTTCGGGAGCCCCAGGCGCTCCGCGACGTGGCTGAACTGCGTCACGCCCCAGGCGGTCTCGTTGCTGAGCCCGAAATAACGGACCTTGCCGTCGCGGATCACCTCCGCGAGCGCGGCGAGCTGCTCGGGGATCGGCGTGCTCGAGCGCTCGTTCGCCGGATCGTAGGCGGTCGCGCCGAACTGCGGCACGTACCGATCGGGCCAGTGGATCTGGTAAAGATCGATGTAATCGGTCCTGAGGCGCCGCAAGCTGTCCTCGACCGCGCGCCGGACGTTCGCCCGGTTGACCGCGAGCGACCCGCCCCGGATCCACGAGAAGGGCCGGCCCGACGCCGCGATCTTCGTCGCGACGATCACCTTGTCGCGCGGCTTCTGGCTCAGCCACTCGCCCACGTAGCTCTCCGTGCGCCCCTGCGTCTCGGCGCGGGTGGGCACGGGGTACATCTCCGCGGCGTCGACGAAGTTGATGCCGGCGTCGAACGCGTGGTCGAGCTGCGCTCTGGCGTCCTCGAGCGTGTTCTGCTCGCCGAACGTCATCGTCCCAAGGCAGAGCTCCGAGACCCGGAGCTCGCTGTTACCCAGCTGTCGGTAGTGCATTGCTGTTCCGTCCGTCGGCGTCCCGTACCATGACGTCACGCCGATGTCCACTATAGCGGACGAAGTTTCTCTTATAACGGACGCGCCGGGCGGCGCGCCCGCTCCGGCCGCGAAGGCGCCGGCGGCCCGGCCGACGGCGAGGATCGCGGGGCGCTCGCTCAGGGCTCCGGCGAGTCGATGCGCATGAACGAGAGCGTGCGGAACGTGCGCTTGCTGAGCTTCCAGCCCGAGCGCGTCAAGACCGCCTCGTTCTCGTACGTGCCGTGCGCCACCTGGACGCTGCTCAGCGGGTCATAGACGTGCGTCGCGATCAGGTACGAGGTGATCTTCGCCCGGCGGCCGCCAGGGAGGATGTCGACGCGGATGTTGCTGATCAGGTGCTGCGTGCCGACATAACCGGACGCCGCGAACAGCTCGTCGATGAAATCGGCCCAGGCCTCGGCGCTCGGCACCGCGACGACCGGCGGAGCACCCGGAGCGGCGCCGGCTTCCCATATCTCGACCGGGGCGTTCCGCGTGAAGCACTCCGAATAGATCTGCTTGCCCCGCTCCAGATCACCGCGGCCGATCGCGTCGGTCCCGGCCGCGTAGCAGAACTCGAGCTGCTCGATCTCGTGCACCGCCTGGACCTCGTGCAGGCCGCTCGGGGGCGTGCCCTCCGCGGGCTTCGCGACCAGCACGGTGACAGCGCCTGCCAGCGCCACCGTGGAGACGACCGGTAACATACGACGAAGAAAGCTGCCGACACGATCGCTGCTCGTGCTCATGGACCTCACCCCTTTCGTTGGGTGCCCTCAGGCCGCAAAGGACTAAATTAACAGTGTATATATTTGAATAATAGAGTCAAGCGCAGTTCGCGGATTGCGCGTGATCCCTGTTACCGCGCCTCGACGCCATGCTCCGGGCGCGTGGTTTGTCGATGTAGGCTCGATGCAGGCTCGATGCAGCCCCAGCACGTGCGAATCCATCGCTCATGCGGCGCTCCTCGGCGACGCCGTCGCACCCTGTCGGACCGCCCGCCTCGCGCCGCGCGCTCCGGGCCGCGCCGTGATCGCTTTGCCGGCCTGGGCGCGGGGCTCGGCGCCCGCGCGGAGGCGCCGGCGCGAGGGCTCGCGCTGGGCGGGCCGGTCAGCCCGAGCGGCGCCGCCTGGGCTCGCAGGCCATCCTTCGAATGCAGTGCTCGAGCCCCTGCCGCAGCGTCGAGCGCGTCTCGATCGACGTGAGATCCACGCCGAGCCCGACGATGGTCTGGGCGATCGCGGGGTGGATCCCCGTGATAATCCCCTCGGCGCCGAGGAGCTTGATGGCTCCGGTGAGCTTCAGGAGGTGGTCCGCGGTCTCCGTGTCCATCGCCTCGATCCCGGTGAGGTCGAGGATGGCATACCGCGCCTGCGTCCGGACGACCTCGCGGAGCACCCCGTCCATCACGTCGGCGGCTCGCGTGCTGTCGAACATGCCCACGAGAGGCAGCGTGAGCACGCGGTCCCACACCTGGATGATCGGCGTCGACAGCGAGCGGATGACCTGCTGCTGCCTCTCGATGAGCTCCAGCTTCGCGCGGAGCTCCTGCTCGGTGCGCTTCGAGGCCGTGACGTCGAGGCTGACCCCGGCGACGTGGGTGACGTCGCCGCGCTCGTTCTGGATGGGCAGGTACCACGCCTCCCAGTGGACGCCCTCCACCTCGTTCAGGAAGTAAGACATCTTGCCCGCGAGCGCCTTGCGCAGCTCTGCCGTGCCCGATTCGGGGTAGATCTCGAACATGTTGAGCCCGAGGAACTGCCCCGGCTTGAGCCCGGCGGCCTCGAGCGCCTTGCCGTCGTGGAGGACGAAGACCCCTCGCTCGTCGATCGCCCACACGCAGATAGGGAGGTTGTCGTTGATCGCCTTGAGGAGCTTGACCTGTATCTCCTGCTTGATCCGCTCCTCGGCGTCGCGGAGCGTTCCGTACACCTCTCCCTTCTCGGGCGCCCGCCGCGCGGCGCACTGGAAGAACTTGAACGACCCGTCGGCCGTCTTCAGCCTCACATCGACGGTCACGGGCTCCGCCGCGGCGCGTAGCCGCGCCCACGCCTCGTCGAACGAGCGCCTGTCGTCAGGGTGAACCAGCGGGGCGAGCCCCGCCTGCGAGGCCGCGTGGAGGAGCTCGGGGCTCACCGCGCGCGTGAGCGCGCTGCTCATGCGGAGGAGCGCGCCGCCCTCGCTGGCGATGAAGACCATATCCATACAATGCAGGAAAAAGTCGTCGATCGTGCTGGGCGTGCTGTCGGGTTGGGCCATCCGATCGGCAAGGCTACATCGGTCAAGCGTCCAGCGTCGAGGCTGGTCACGCATCCAGCGTCGAGGCGCAGCGCACCTCGCTCCCCGAGCTCGCCCTCCCGATCTCCAGACAAGGAGTGCATGCAGGGCCAGCGGGGCCGCCGCATGACCTCGGCACCCTGACCGCAGGTGTGCGCGAGCACACGCGATCCCGGCGATCGGCTTCCGCGTCGGCAAAAGCTGCTGAGCTCGGCAAGCGTTGCCCGCGGCGCCTGCACGGCCGCAGGATCCTCACAGCAGCGGAGCGCGGCGCGCCCGCGGCGCTGCGGCCGTGCTTGTCCACGACAGCGCGGCTCGGACACGTGCGCCGCCTGGCGCCCGCGCGACGCCGCGCTTCACCGGCAATCGCCACGTCGCCTGGTCTGCGTGTTGCACACGCTGCGAACGCCTGGCTGACGCCCGGCCAATACCTGCGTCGAGCGGAGGCGCTTATCACGCTGCGGGAATGCTCCCCGGCCGCGCCTTCGCCTCGGTCCAAGACCCCTCTCTACCGCTCCAATTCCGGGGCGGCAGAGGGGCTCGCGCGTCACCGCGCAAAGAGGGATAAGTATGCTCGCACGACGTTTCGGTTTCCCCGCCATCCTGCTCTTCACATCCGCCGCGCTCGGCTGCGTCGTCGATTCGGATGCTCCCGCCGACGACGAGGGAGGCGGCGAGCAGGTCGCATCCGCTGCGGCGGAGCTCTCCGGCGTCCGCCGCCCGGTCGCTCTCTGGAACCTCGACGAGTGCCTCAACGGCACGCAGTACCTCGGGACGTCGAGCCATAACGGCACGGCGTGCGCGAAAGGGCAGTTCGGCGCCGCGGCGTCGTTCGACGGCGTGGACGACCGCATCGAGCTCCCCGACGCCACGGCCTATCATTTCACGACGGCGATGACGGTATCTGCCTGGGTCCGGCCGTCGCGCGTGAGCGGCGCGGCGACGATCATCAACAAGTGGTACTCGCCCGACGCGTACTCCCTCGGCATCCTGGACGGCGAGTTCAACTTCTCGGTCGCCTTCCCCGACGGCTCGCTGGACGGCGCGAGCTACATGGTGAGCGCGCCCGCGCAGGCGGGGGTGTGGACGCACCTCACGGGCGTCTTCGACGGGTGGACCATCCGGCTCTACGTGAACGGCGCGCTCGCGAAGTCGCTCGCGGTGCAGCCCGCGGGCAGCCCGGCGCGCTCGCTCCAGCAGTCGTCTCGGCCGCTCGTGCTGGGCAACCACCCGTCGTGGAACGCCTACGCCGGCCTCATCGACGACGTGTCGCTCTACGATGTCGCGCTCTCCTCGTCCGAGGTCTCGGCGCTCGCGAGCCCCGCGCCGGCGCAGAAGGCGATCATCCTCGTCGACCACCGGCTCTACCCGCTCGTCGCCGCGAAGCTCGACGAGTACCGCCACCTCGCCGAGAACGACCGCGGCTTCCGCGTCGCGCTGCACGTCGTGAAGGACCTCGACGACTGGACCCCCGCGCAGACGAGGAGCTATATCTCGAGCCATTACACGACCTGGACGCCGGGGCTCGAGGGAGCCCTCTTCGTCGGCAACGTCAAGCTCCCCTCGTTCTACAAGAGCCGCGACGACATCACCAACACGCGCTACGTCCCGCGCTACTTCGAGGACCTCGACGGCGTCTTCTCCAAGAACTACGCGGACGGCGCCACCGACCCGCTCTGCCCGACGAACGCGCCCCTCTGCGCCTGGAACGGCCCCCTGACGGTGCCCGTCCACGACTTCGACTACACGGAGAAGGGCCCGAACCCGTACCCCGAGATCTGGGCCGCGTTCATGCCGGTCGGCACCGCGACGGACAACACGTACGCGGCGTTCGCGGGCCAGCTGAACCCGTACCTCGACAAGGTCATCAAGTTCCACAAGGGCCAGGTGGTGACGAACGGAAAATATTACTTCGTGTCGAACGACAAGGGCGAGAACTTCGAGAAGACCTGGGAGTCCTGGTCGCGCGATCGCATCGACTTCTACGGCATGCCGGGCCCGAACAACGAGACCGGCTCGGCCTGCCTCACGCCGGGCGGCAACGTCTGCTACCAGCGCTGGCCGATGCAGTCGTACGCGACGGTGAACGACTTCTTCGCCGCCTACGCCGCGAGGCCGTGGGTCGACGAGGGCTGGCAGGATCAGGGCATCTTCATGGGCCACATGAACGGGGCGATGTACGACGTCGCCGAGATCAACGTCCATAGCTGGGAGGGCGGCTCCCTCATCGACGCGTGGCAGGCGCGGCAGCTCACGCAGGCCGCCGCCCTCGTCGCGCTCGACGGCTGCAGCGTGCTCGGCTTCGCGCAGCCGGGCGGCCGGAACGTCGACACGAGCATCGCCGTCGCCGACAACATCGCGATGGCCTACCTCTACGGAAGCTCCAAGGCGGTCGCGGCGATGGGCGACCCGTTCTGGCGCGGCCACTACGCCCACCACCCGACGATCTTCCGCGAGCTCAAGGTGAACGGCAGCTACCTCGGCGCGGCGCACCTCGTCCGCATGAAGCGGCTCTACGACAGCGCGGGTACGAGCCCCTGGGAGCTCCGCGAGCACGGGATGGAGATGCTCGTCGGCGATCCGTTCCTCGACTTCACGCCCTGAGGCCGGCGATGGGGTAATCTCCGCCCGTGGCGACCAGCAGCAGGAGCCGGGCGGAGTACCAGAAGCGGGTGAACCGCGTCATCGATCACATCCAGGCCCACCGCGCGGAGGAGCTCTCGCTCGAGACGCTGGCGGCGGTGGCGGCGTTCTCGCCGTTCCACTTCCACCGCGTGTTCAAGTCGATGACCGGCGAGAACCTCCGCGAGTTCATCCAGCGGACGCGCCTCGAGACCGCGGCCGGCCACCTCGTGCAGCGGCCGCACGCGGACGTCCTCGAGATCGCGCTCGAGAACGGCTTCAGCTCGGCGAGCGCCTTCGCGCGCGCGTTCAAGGAGCGCTTCGGCATGAGCGCCTCCGCCTGGCGCGGCGGCGGGGCCGCGCGGGCGAGCAAGGCGCGACAAGCGGAGAGCAAGCCGGGTGAAGCCGTGCGCAAGCCGGGCAAAGCAGCGGGGTGCGCGCCCGACCAAGATGGCTCCTCGTCGGGCGCTGACGCCCGGAGCAACGAGGAGGAGATCATGAATGTGACGGTGAAGACGCTGCCGAGCTACCATGTGGCCTATGTCCGGACCGTGGGCCCCTATGGCCCGGGAGGGAACGTCCGCGAGGTCTGGGAGCGCCTCATGCGCTGGGCGCGCGCGCGCGATCTGTGGACCGCGGACCGCATCTGCCTCAATATCGCGCACGACAACCCCAAGGTGACCGAGCCGGCCAAGTGCCGCCTCGACGCGGCCATCGTGATCCCGGACGGCTTCGTGGCCGACGGCGACGTCAACGTGACCGACATCCCCGGCGGCAAGTACGCGGCGGGCGTGTTCGCCGGCGAGGCGAGCGCGATCGGCGCCGCGTGGGACCAGCTGTTCGCGAGGTGGCTCCCGGAGAGCGGGTATCAGCCCGATCATCGGGTCTGCTTCGAGCTCTATCAGGGGGAGTTCCACGATCCCAAGACGAACACGTTCCGCTGCGAGCTCTGCTTGCCGGTGCGGCCGCTGTAGGGCGGCGTCGACCTCGGGCGGGGGGCCCGGGGGGCCTCCCGCCTCAGGGAGGCCAGGGAGCGCGGTGATAGCTCACGGCCGGCGAGCTCGACGCGCTGCTCCGCGGTGGCGGGTTCGAGGACGTGTCCTTCACGTCCGGCTTACGCGGGATACTCGCTCATCTGCGCCAGGAAACCTCTTATCGTCGAGGAACACATGGATCCCGTTCGCGAGCTGAAGATCCGCGCCGAGCTGCTGCACAAGCGCCTCGCCTCGAACGACGCGGCGGCGCTGAAGCGCCTGCGCGTGTTGCCCGAGCTCCGGCGCGCCGACGAGGCCGCGCTCGCCGCGGCGGCTCCCGGCATCCGCCGCAAGCACTGCTTCGCGGTGGTCGCGCGCGAGTGCGGCTTCTCCAGCTGGGAGCGCGCGCGCCTCGCCCTCGAGGGAGCTCCCGGCGCGCCCGAGCTCGGGACGTTGCTCTACGGCGGGGAGGGCGGCGTGCTGCACCACTGGTTCGCGACGTACGACGAGGCGCGCGCCCACCTCGCGTCGCGGCCGGCGGCGCCGCGCGGCTACCTCCTCACGTACAAGCAGGACTTCTTCGTCGCCGACCGCGCGTTCGTCGCGTCGCTCGGGCTCGACCCGGACGACCCGGACTGGCGGGCGATCGGGTGGGACTGGGCGCGGCCCGCCGACCCGGCCGCGCGGAGCCGCCTCTACGCGAAGCGGCTCGCCGCGATGCGGGGCTAGTTCCGAGTCTCACAAGGCTCGACCAGGGATCCCGAGAGATTTCAACGCAAAGGCGCAAAGGCGCAAAGACGCAAAAATACAAAGAAAATTCAGGTTTGCGCCTTTGCGTCTTTGCGCCTTTGCGTTGAATTTCTCTTCTCTCGCCGTGATCCCTGCCAAGCCTTCGGACAGGCGGAGCTAGGCAGGAGCCCGGCCCGCGGGGGCGGCGTCACTCCTTGAAGCTGGCGGACGACAGGCCGTGCTTGCGGAGCAGGTCGTAGAGGTCCGTCCGGTTCCGGCCGCAGAGCTTCGCGGCGGCGCTGACGTTGCCGCCGGCGCGGCGGAGCACCTCGACGAGGTAGGCGCGCTCGAAGAGCTCGCGCGCCGCCTTGAGCGAGGGGAGCTCCGCGCCGGGGTCGCCGAAGACGACCGACATGGCCTCGCCCGCGGCGGCGTCGGAGGCCGCGGGGGGCTCGGCGCCCTCGGGCTCCGGGGCGCTCGACCAGCCGTCCAGCTTGCGGGCGGGGGGGACGAGCAGGGCGCTCAGCTCCTGGGGCTGCAGGCGCGCGCCGCGGGAGAGCAGGACGGCGCCTTCCATGACGTTGGCGAGCTCCCGGACGTTGCCCGGCCAGGGGTGCGCGAGCAGCGCGCGCAGGGCCTCGGGGGAGAGCTGGGGACCGGCGAGGCCGTGGCGGGCCGCGGCGCGGGAGAGGAAGACCTCGCAGAGCAGGGGGATGTCCTCCACGCGCTCGCGGAGCGGGGGCATCACGATGGGCACGACGTGGAGGCGATAGAAGAGATCCTCGCGGAAGCGGCCGTCGCGGACCTCGGCGCGGAGGTCGCGGTTGGTCGCGGCGACGACGCGGACGTCGACGTCCTCCTCCTCCAGGGAGCCGACGCGGGTGATGCGCCGCTCCTGGAGCACGCGGAGGAGCTTCACCTGGACGGCGGGGGGAGCGTCGCCGATCTCGTCGAGCAGGAGGGTGCCGCCGTTCGCGGCGGAGAAGAGGCCCGCCTTGTCGCGCGAGGCGCCGGTGAAGGCGCCGCGCACGTGGCCGAACAGCTCGCTCTCCAGGAGCTCGGCCGGCAGGGCGCTGCAGTTGACGGCGACGAAGGGACGGCCGCGGCGCTGGGAGAGGTCGTGCAGCGAGCGCGCCGCCAGCTCCTTGCCGGTGCCGGACTCGCCGAGCAAGAGGACGGTCGCGTCGGTGGGCGCGACGCGGGCGATGATCTCGCGGACGGCGGCGATGCGGTCGCTCGTCCCGAGCAGGCGCAGCTCGTCGCTCTGGGCCCCGACGATGCGGCGGAGGCCGGCGACCTCGCGGCGCAGCCTGCCGCTCTCGACGGCGTGCTCGATCTTCTGGAGCAGGTCGAGGTCGTGGAAGGGCTTCGTGAGGAAGCCGTAGGCGCCGCGCCGCATCGCCTCGACGGCGGTCTCGATCGTGCCGTGGGCCGTGAGGATGACGACGGGCACGTCCGGGGAGCGCTTCTGCACCTCGGTGAGCACGTCGAGCCCGTCGCCGTCGTCGAGGCGGAGGTCGACGATCATGGCGTCCACGGGCTCGCGGGAGAGGGCGGCGATGCCGCCGCTGCCGGTCAGCTCCGTGGTGACCCGGTAGCCGTGGTGCTCGAGGCGGAAGGCGAGCAGCTCGCAGAGGTGCGGCTCGTCGTCGACGATGACCACGTGGGGCTTGCCGGGATGGCTCATGAAAGGGCCGCGGCAGGGTGTAGCGCGGCGGGGGCCTCCTCGGAAGCTCGCTCGGTCGAGAGCGGCACCCAGAGGCGGAACGTCGCCCCCCGTTCGCGCTCGCCCCCACCGCGGGCCGCGCCGCCTTCGCCGGCCGGGGCGGCGGCACCGTCGGCCGAGGCGGCGGCGCCGCCGGCCGAGCCGCCCGCGGCGTGCTCGTCGAGCTCCAGGTCGCCGCCGTGGGCCCGGGCGATCTTGCGGGAGAGGGCCAGGCCGAGGCCGATGCCGACCCGCTTGGGGGAGTTCGCCACGGGCTGCGTCTTGAACTCCTCGAAGAGCGATTGCCGGATCTCCGCGGGCACGCCGGGCCCCTGGTCGGTGACGCTGATCATCACCCAGCGGCCCAGGCGCCGGCCGACGCCCTCCCGGTCGCCGGCGCCCTCCCGACCCCACGCGCCCTCCTGCCTGCCAGGGCCCTCCCGGCCGCCGGGGCGCCCGTGGACGAGCTCGCGCCGCACGACCACCCGCTGGCCGGGCTTGGAGACGGAGGTGGCGTTGCGAACGAGGTTGGCGACGGCGCGCTCGAAGAGGACCACGTCGAGGCTGCACGGGGGGACGTCGCCGGGCGTCTCGACCTGGAGGACGACGCCGCGCTCGCGCGCCTCGTCGTCCTCGTCGCGCACGGCGCTGCGGATCAGCTCGTCGATGGAGGAGCCGGCCTGGAGGCGGATGGGGGAGCCGGCGCTGAGGCGGGAGAGGTCGAGCAGGGTGGTCACCATGCGGATCTCGCGCTCGCAGGCGACGCGGGCGATGTGGAGGATGCGGGTCTGGCGCTCGCTCAGCGCGCCCCCGCCGACGCCGTCCTGGAGCAGGGCGAGCGCCTCCCGGATCTTGGTGAGCGGGGTGCGCAGCTCGTGGGAGACGGAGGCGAGGAAGCCCTGCTTGAGGACCTCCATCTCGGCGAGGCGCCGGCGCAGGGCCTCGATCTCCAGCGCGAGGTCGCGCACCTCGGCGGGGCCGCGCACCTCGGCGGCCGCGTCGAAGTTCCCCCTGCCGAGCAGCTGCGCCTGGGTGGCGATGGCCGCGAGGGGCTCGGTGACGGTGCGCGCGATCCGGTGCGCGAGGACGGCCGCGATGGCGCAGGCGACGATCGTGATGATCAGGCCGTTGGAGAGCGCGCTGGCGCTGGCGCTGAGGGCGTCCTCCTCCCGGACGCGCACGCGCGCCTGGAGCTCGCTGACGCGCACGACCCACGCGTCCGTGAGCTGCTCGTCGAGGCGCACGCGCTCGTGCTGGACGTCGGGGTCGGTGAGGCGCTCGCACGTGCCCTCGTCGAGCGCGCTCTGCACGAGCCGCAGGTGGCCGTCGATCGACGGGAGCATCGGGCCGGGCGGGAGCAGCGCGGTGTCGCCGATCCGCGCCTTCAGCGCGGCGATGCGCTCCCGGAGCGTCGGGGCCACGTTCTCCCAGGGGGCGCCGCGCGAGCACTCCTCCTGGCCGCGCCGCATGGCGAGCCCCATCGCCCAGGCGGCGTGGTGGAGCGCCGCCTCGCGGCGGAGCTCCTCGGTCTCGTCGCTCAGCAGGCTCTGCGAGGACGTGACCCGGGTGAGGGACCCGAGCACGCCGCCGAGGGCGACCAGCATCACGAGCACCGGGACCGTGTGAGAGAGGACCAGCCGGGTCAGGAGGCGCATGCGGGCTCCCGACTATGGCCTCACGCCTCAGCGAGCGCACGAGCCCGGAGATTCGACGATCCTTGCACACCCGCGACGTCGGGAAAGGCCCTGTGGGAGACCGCCGACACCGTCGGCGGCGTCCCTCAAGCAGGTGTCGGCGGATCCAGACGCCGCGCGGGGGAGCGGCGCGCGGGACGCGGCGATCCCGCGCGGAGCGCGCCTGGCACGTCGCGTGAACAGGGCGCGTCACCATGATGCACTCGTCCGGTATACGTACGACGCCCCAGCCGAGCCTCTGGGGCTCGATGTGGGCAGAGACGGTGACCTCCTGGAAGGAGATGGTCGCCCCGAGGAGCGTCGTGGACAACCTCCTGAGCGGGCTGACCGTGGCCTTCGTGGCGCTGCCGCTGAACCTGGCGCTCGCGCTGGCGTGTGGTCTGCCGGCGAGCGTCGGGCTCATCACGGGCGCGGTGACCGGCGTGATCGCGGCGCTGTTCGGCGGCTCGCGGCTGCAGGTGACGGGGCCCGAGGTGGCGCTGGTGCCGCTGACCTTCGAGATCCTGCAGCGGCACGGGCCGCACGGGCTCCTGTGCGCGACGTTCCTGTGCGGCGTCCTGCAGATGCTCATGGGGCTCGCGCGGGTCGGGCGGCTCATCCACATGATCCCCGTCTCGGTGATCGGCGGCTTCATGGCCGCGGTCGGGCTGCTCGTCTTCAACTCGCAGCTGCCGCGGCTGCTCGGCCTGCCGGCGGAGATGAGGCTCGTCTCCTCGCTGCCCGGGACGGGGTGGCTCGCGCACGTCGATCCGTTCGCGGTCGGCGTCGGCGCGCTGGTCATCGCGGCGACGGTGCTCTTGCCGAAGCTGCACCGGCGGCTCCCCGGCGGGCTCGTCGGGCTCGGGGCGGCGGTCCTCGCGGTGAGCGCGCTCGGCGTCGGGACGGCCTCGGTGGGGCCGATCTCGGCGTCGTTCCCCACGCCGGCGCTGCCGGAGTTCCACCGCCTGGAGTTCATCGCGATCTTCCCCGAGGCGATCGCGCTGGCGCTGCTCGCGTCGATCGACTCGCTGCTGTCGGCGGTGGCGATCGACGCGCAGAGCAACACGAAGCGGCACTCGAGCGAGCAGGAGCTGATGGCGCAGGGGGTCGCCAACGTGGTGAGCTCGATGATCGGCGGCATGCCGGTGGCGGGCGCGATCGTGCGGTCGTCGGCGGCGCTCCAGTGCGGGGCGACGACGCGGCTCGCGGCGCTCTCGCAGTCGGTGACGCTGCTCCTCCTGCTGTACCTGGCGCGGCCGTTCGTGGAGCGGCTGCCGCTCGCGGGGCTCGCCGGCATCCTGCTCGTGGTCGGCTACCGGCTGATCAACTGGCGGCAGGCGCGGCTCATGTGGCGGGTGTCGCGGTTCGAGGCGTTCGTGTTCGTGGCGACGGCCGGGTCGATCGTGGTCTCGGACTTCGTGGGCGGGGTGCTGATGGGCCTCGTGCTGTCGCTGGTGCATTTCGCCCACATGCAGCGGAGGGTGGACGTGTCGCTCCTGACGGCGACGACCGACGAGCCCGCGGAGATCCCGCGGCTGCTCGAGCTGCCGGCGCGCCGCTCGCTCGGGCCGACGCCGCCCGTGGCCGTGGTGCGGGTGGAGGGGCCGATCTTCTTCGCGTCGCACACGGAGCTCCGGTCGCTCGCCGAGGGCGGGCCGCTGCCGCGGCACCTCGTGTTCGATCTGGCCGGGGTGCCGCTCATCGACTGCACGGGCGTCGAGGCGTTCCGGACGCTGCTCGCGCGGCTGCGCGAGCAGGGGACGCGGGCGCTCCTGTCGCGGGCCTCGGAGCACGTGGCGGCGCGGCTGGAGGAGGCGGGGGTGCTCCAGCAGCTCGTCGGCGGCCGGGTGTTCCCGACGGTGGTCGAGGCGCTGGAGTCGCTGGGGGAGCCCGCGCCCAGCCCGGGCGTGGTCCCGGCGCAGCGAGGGCAGCTGGCCTTGCCGCTGCTGCGGCCGGAGGCGCCCGCCGGCGCGTCGTGAGCCCGGGCGGCGGGGCGCGCGGGCGGCTCGGCGCCCGCGCGCCGTGGCCGAGCCGATGGCCGGAGCGACGACCGAGCGACGGACGAAGGAGAGGTGCTCCGCGCGTCGGAGCCGAGAGGTGCTCCGCGCGTCGGAGCAAGGAGTGGATCATGGCCTCGCAGACCCGCAGCACGACGATGAACATGGCCGTGGAGACCCGCCGCGGCGGGGCAGGGCCGCTCTCGGCCGGCGAGGCGCCGTCGCCGCCGGCCGAGGCCGGCCCTTCGCCGAGCGCCCCGGCGGCGGGCGAGGCCCCGGCGCCCCGCGGCGACGGCGGCGGGGAGCTCGCTCCGGCGGCGGCGCGGGCGATGGCCCAGGCCGTGGCCGACGGGGCGCGCGCGCTGAGCGAGTCGATGGTCCTGTGCAGCGTGCTGCTGACGGTGGCGATCGGGTGCCTGGCGTGGTCGGTGCCGAGCGCGGGCGCGAGCGTCGGGCTGACGCTCCTCTGCCTGGTGCTCATCGCCGTGGAGCACGCGCAGGCGCGGAAGAGGTTCCAGCGGGCCGTGGCGCGGGCCGGCGAGGAGCAAGGGCTGACGCCGGCCGAGGCGGAGCGCGCGGCGCGGGCGCTGCTCGAGGCGGAGGGCGCGACCCGACCCAGGCTGGGGTAGGGCCGAGCGAGGCACGCGCCGCGCAGGCGCGCTACTCGCAGGGCAGGATGCGCAGCACCTTGATCGTGGTGCTCGTGCTGCCGGGCGCGGCGAAGGCCACGCTTCCGTCGGGAAACGCGGCGAAGTCCTGGTACCGGTTGCCGAGCACGTCGACCTCCAGCGGCTCACCCTCGGCCTCGCCGGTCGCGCGGTCGCGCGCCTGCACGTAGAGCGTGCGCGCCCGGTCGTTGCGCGCGATGTCGCCCGCGGCCGTGGTGGCCTCCCAGGCCGCGATCATGCGGGAGCCGCCATAGGCGGCCAGGTGCGGGGCGCGCTGGTTCAGGCCCGGATCGCTGGCGATCACGATGTCCTGGTCTGCGGCGCCGTCCGTGAAATGGAGCAGCCGCACCTCCGCGAGCCCGGCCGAGCCCGCCGGCTGGCCCGGGCGGCTGTTGCTGGCGGTGAGCCAGTAGCCGCCGCCGACCGCGGTCACGAGGTTTCCCAGGTTCGAGTACGCGAGATCGACCGGAGTGATGGTCGTGTAGCTGGGCGCGAACGCGATGCGGTTGTTGTTGTCGGTCTTGCACACCGTCACGAACTTGCCCGCGCTGTCGTCCCAGAGGACGCGCTCATAGCCGCTGTGGCTGCATCCCCAGTCGAAGCCGTCCCGCTGGAGCTCCCCGCCCGCGTCGACCACCTTCATGCGGTCGCCCTGGTGGATGTTGATACAGCCCCCTTGCGAGACGCTGATCGCGGCGCCGAAATAACCTGCGTAGCGCGAGCCGTCGAAGGCGATGCGGCCGTGGTGGGCGTACCACCAGATCATGTACACATTCGGCCCGGTGGGGCCGGTCGAGTAGGGCGGCAGCGCGGCGCTCGAGCTGGTGAGCTTGGTCGCCCAGGTCTCGCTCGTGCCGTCGAAGCGGACCATGTACATGTCGTAACAGGGGATCGGAGGCGCCGGAGGTGTGCCGCAGAGGTTCGTCGGCGCGCCGCAGTTCAGCGTTCCGCCGCCCTCCGCGTCGCGGGTGAGCAGCAGCACGCCGCCGCGGTCGTCGGCGTACAGATCGGAGAAGTCGTTGGCCGGAAGGCCGAACGGACGGCCCATGATTCGATCGCTGCTGTCGAGCTGGGCGATCTGGACCTGATCGTCGCTGCTCATCCACGCGAGCCGCGAGCCGCCGGACGGCATCGGCGAGATGACAAGCGGCTTCAGCGCCGCCTCGTCCTCGTTGTTGATCACCGGGACTCCGACGTCGACCTCGGTGATACGGATGCGCTCCCGGGTGATCCCGCACGCGCCTGGCCCGGGGCCGCCGCCCGCGCCGCCGCCGCTCGCGCTGGAGGCCCCCGCGCCGCCGCCGCTCGTGCTGGAGGCCTCAGCGCCGCCGCCGCTCGCGCTCGCGGCGTCCCCAGCGCCGCCGCTCGCGCTGGAGGCCCCCGCGCCGCCGCCGCTCGTGCTGGAGGCCTCAGCGCCGCCGCCGCTCGCGCTCGATGCGCCGCCTGCTCCGCCGCCTGTCGCCGCCGAGGAGCGTTCATCCACACACGCTGCGGGTGAGGTGACCAGGGCCAGCGACACGACGACCCGCAGAGTTCGTGTGGACATCTCGTCACGCTACCGTTCGCGTCGTTTTTTCTGCAACGCATTCCACGGAGAGCAGAATTGGACAGCACGCTCCCGCCCTTCGCCGTGAAGCCGGGGCGAGGGCAACGCGGCGCGCGCCGGGCGCTGGACCGGCGGGCTCGCGGCCCCTACCTTCGTCGACGTCGTTGAATCGTTGCTTGAACGTCATCGTATCGTCGCGGTGTCCCTCGGAGGCAGCGCGGCTCGGAGGGGGTGCTGCGCCGTGAAGACGGAAAATCCAGCGGTGAAGAGAGCGTCGGTGTTCGCGGGCGTCAGGTTCGTCCCCCCGGGCCCGGGTCCCTGGGAGCTCGAGCGGTCGCATTTCACGCGCCCGGTCGCGCGGTTCTCCGCGGAGGCGCTCACGCGCGGCGTGCCGAAGGGCTTCGCCGAGGGCTCCGAGCGGTACGGGCTCCTGCTGAGCCACTTCGAGTCCGCCTTCGTGAACGGCTTCAGCTACACGCAGCCCGTGGTCTACGGCGCGCCGCGGGGGGCGAGCGGGCCGCCGCCGAGGCTGCTCCTGTGGCTGCTCCTGCGGCTCCACCCGCGGATGCGCGAGCGCGCCAGGACGTGCCGCCGGGCTTTCGAGACGAAGCTGTGGCGCGCGGACATCGAGCGGTGGGACCGCGTCGACAGGCCGCGCGCGACCGAGAGGAACCTGGCCGTCCAGGCGATCGATCCCGCCCTCCTCGACGCGGACGCGCTGATCGCGCACCTGCGGCGCGTGCACGCGCACATGGTGGACATGGTCGTCCTGCACCACCGCTACAACGTCGCCGGCGTCCTCCCGGTGGGCGACTACCTCGCGCACACCCTGGCGTGGACCGGCGCCGGCCTGGGAGAGGCGCTCGCGCTGCTGCAGGGGACGTCGCCGCTGGCGAAGGGCGTCGCGGTCGACGAGCTCGCGGCGCTCGCCAGGGCGCTGCGCGCGAGCGAGGCGGGGCGCGCGGCGCTCGCCCGGAGGAGCGACCCGCAGGGGGTGCTCGACGCGCTCGCGGCCCTCGGGGGCGACGTCGGCCCGGCGGCGCGCGCGTACCTCGGCCTCGTGCGTTTCCGCTCGATCGGCTACGACGTGGCCGAGAAGACCGGCGGCGAGCTCCCGGACATGCTGGTCCGGGCAATCCGGGCGGCGGTCGACGGCGACCGCGAGGACGGGGCGCTCGCCGCGCGCGAGGCCAAGGAGAGGGCGCTGCGGGAGCGCGTGCCCGCGGCCCACCGCGCGGAGTTCGACGAGCTGCTCGGCGAGGCGCGCCACACGAACCGCCTCCGCGACGAGCGGGCGCTCTACTCGGACAGCTGGGGCAACGGGCTCGCGCGCCGCGCCGTGATCGAGGCGGGGCGCCGCCTCGCCGCCGACGGCAAGATCGAGGACCCGGAGCACGCCGTGGATCTCGCGCTCGAGGAGATGATCGGGCTCCTGCGCGGCCAGGGCGAGCCGTCCGCCGAGGAGCTGAAGCGGCGCGTGCGCTGGCGCGAGCAGGCGAGCATCGACGAGGCGCCCCGCTGGCTGAACGCGCCCCCCGGGCCGCCGCCGCCGCTCGACGTGCTCCCGGCCCCCCTGCGCCGCGTCGCGCGGGCGACCGAGGCCCTCATGGCCAGCATGTCCCAGGAGTCCGAGGCCGCGAACACCGAGACCGTCGTGCGCGGCCTCGCCATCAACGACGGCGTGCACGAGGGCACGGCGCGGATCGTGCTCGAGCCAGGCGACTTCGGGCGGATCCAGAAGGGCGACGTGCTGGTGACGCGCGCGACGTCGGCCTCGTTCAACGTCGTGCTCCCCCTGCTCGGCGCGATCGTGACCGACCGCGGCGGGCAGCTCAGCCACGCGGCGATCGTCGCGCGCGAGTACGGCATCCCCGGCATCGTCGGCACGCGGGAGGCGACGGCGACGATCCCGGACGGGGCGCTCGTGCGCGTCGACGGCGCGGCCGGCGAGGTGAAGATCCTCTCCCCGGCGCCCCCGCCCCGCGCCGAGGAGGCGGCGCTGTGATCGCGCGCCTCGACGAGGAGCTGCGCGAGGGGGAGTTCGGCGGCAAGGCGGCGCAGCTCGGGCGCGCGCGCCGGAGCGGCCTGCCCGTGCCCCCCGGCTGGGCGGCGTCGGCCGGGTTCGTCGAGCGCGTCGTCGCCGGGGACGAGGCCGCGGTCGGGCGGCTCGTCGAGGCGTTCGTCGAGCTCGACGGGCCCGTCGCCGTGCGGTCGTCCGGGGTCGGCGAGGACGGCGCCGCGGCGAGCTTCGCGGGGCAGCACGCGACGGAGCTCAACGTGCGGGGCCGCGAGGCGCTGCTCGAGGCTGTCCATAAGGTGCACCGCTCGGCGCGCACCGAGGCCGCGCTGGCCTACCGGCGCCGGCTCGGGCTGCCGCCGGAGCCGCGCCTCGGGGTCGTCGTGCAGCGGCTCGTGCACGCCGAGTGCGCCGGGGTGCTGTTCACGCGGCACCCGACCACGGGCGCCGACGAGCGTGTCATCGAGGCGGCGTGGGGCCTCGGCGAGGCGGTCGTCGCGGGCCTCGTGACCCCGGACAGCTACCGCGTGGCCCGCGGGGGGCGCGTGCTCGAGCGGCGGCCGGGCGAGAAGGACCTCGCCATCGTGTGGTCCGAGGCCGGGGGCACGGAGGAGGTCCCCGTCGAGGCTGAGCGGGTCGGCGCGCTGTGCCTCGACGACGCCCGGCTCGCCGCGCTCGACGCGCTCGCCGCGGCGTGTGAGGCGGCGTTCGGTGGCACGCAGGACATCGAGTGGGCCTTCGCGGGCGATCGCCTGTACCTCCTCCAGCGGCGCGCCATCACCCGTGGCTGAGCCGGCGGCCCGCTCCGCTGCGGCCGCGCCGGCGGCCCGCTCCGCTGCGGCCGAGCCGGCGGCCGGCTCCGCCGCGGAGGAGCCGGCCGCCCGCGCGCCGGCGCGGCTGCTCGCCGCGATCGTCCTCTCGGCGGCGCTCGCGCCGCTCAACTCCACGATGGTGGCCGTGGCGCTGCCGGAGATGGCGCGCGACCTCCACGCCGGCTCGGGCGAGCTCCGCCAGGGGCTCGTGACGAGCTACCTGCTCACGAACATCGTCCTGCAGAGCCCGGGCGGGAAGCTCGGCGACCGCCTCGGCCACCGGCGCGCGCTCGCGCTCGGGCAGCTCGTCTTCGCGGCGGGCGCCGCGCTCGCCTACCTCTGGCCGGCGCTGCCGGCGCTCACGGCGTCGCGCATCGCGATGGCCACGGGCGCCGCGATCATCGCGCCGAGCGCGACGGCGATGCTCCGCACCGAGCTGCCGCCGGAGGTCCGCGGGCGGGCGTTCGGCGCCTTCGGGGCGATGATGGGGATCTCGGCGGGCGTGGGGCCGAAGGTCGGGGCGCTGCTCGTGAGCCACTTCGGGTGGGCGTCGATCTTCATCGCGAACGTCCCGGTCCTGCTCCTCGCGGTCGCGCTCGCGCATCTGGGCGTGGCGGCGGCGCCGGCCGCGGCCGCCGCGCGGGCCGCGCCCGCCGCGCCGCCGGCGCGCTTCGATACCGTGGGATCGGTGCTGCTCGGCGCGTCGCTCCTCGGCATCGCGCTCGGCCTCGAGAACGCCCATCTCCGCTGGGCGGCCGCGCTCGGCGCGCTGGGGCTCGTGCCCTTCGTGCTCTGGGAGCGGCGCGCGGCGGATCCGGTCGTCGACTTCTCGCTGTTCAGGCGGCGCGCCTTCGTGGGGGGCAGCCTGATCATCGCGATCCAGAACTTCGCCATGTACTCGATCCTGTTCGAGCTCCCGCAGGTGGCCGGGCGGCTGTTCGGCGCGGGGCCGCGCGACGTCGGCAACACGTTGGTGGCGATGATGGGGATGATGGTGGTCGCCTCGCCCCTCGCCGGGCGCGCTTCCGAGCGCTTCGGGGCGCGCGCCGTCGCGCTGCTCGGCTGCTCGCTCGCCCTGGCCGGCGCCGTCCTGCTCGCGGCGCTGCCCTTCCGCGCGATCACGGACGCGATCCCGGCGCTCCTGCTGCTCGGCGCGGGCCTCGGCCTCACCTCGGCGCCGTCGCAGTCCGCGGCGATGGGCGACGTCCCCCGGGAGAAGAGCGGGATGGCCGCGGGCCTCACCTCGACGATGCGGTACTTCGGGGGGATCGCCGGGCTGACGGTGCTCGGCCTCGTGCTCACGGAGAGCCCCGCGCCCGGCGAGGCGATGCGCGAGCACACCACGGCGCTCTCGGTCTTCTGCGCGGCGCTCGTCCTGACGCTCGGCTGCGCCCTGACGCTCCCCGGCCGCGCCTCCGCGCCCGCGCCGACCGCAGCCTCGCGTTAGCCCTGCCGGCGGTTCGTCTCCGCCGCGCCGCGCTGCCCCGCGCCGCGCCGCGCCGCGCCGCGCCGCGCCGCGCCGCCGCGAGCAGTGCTTGCGCTCGATCGCGGTGCGCGCCTGCCGATGTGACGCGATGTGACGACGTGCTCCTCGACGGGGCCGTCGATTCGCTGGCACGCTGGCACGTGAGGCGTGGCACGCTGGCACGAGCGCAGAGTGCCAGTCGACGAGGCGACGAGGGCCGCGCCTGGAACAGCCCATCTCGCGCCGCTCCGCGCACGCCGGCGGCGTCGGGCCGCCGGCGCCGCGGAAGGCACAGCGCGTGCAGAGCGCAGAGTGCAGCGTGCAGAATGGGAGCGCGCTCGGAGCGCCGCCCACTGTAACTTAGGAGAACTTCATGAGCCAACATGGCATCGCCACCCTCGGTGCGGTATTCAGCGCGTTCTCGTTCGTGGCCTGTATGGCAGGAGAGGCCCCTCAGGACGTCGATCGAGAGCCCGGCGAAGAGGTCGTGAGCGAGGCCGAGCAGGCGATCAAGAACGGCACGCCGGCCAGCCCGGACGAGGCGATGGTCGTCCGCGTCAGGTTACCCGGCGCGTCCTGCACCGGGACGCTCATCTCGTCGTCGAGGGTGGTCACCGCCGCGCATTGCCTCGTTTCGAACACTCTGGGCGACTACACGGTGACGTACTCGGGCGCGGCCCGGTCGGTCTCGCAGATCCTCAAGCACCCCAGCGCGTCGAGCGGCGTCGACGTCGGGATCCTCGTCCTTTCGACTCCTTTTTCATTCGGCCCCCTGACGGAGTACCCGCAGGTGAACGTCGCCGACACGGATGGCCTCATCGGCATGGAGGTCACCTGCTACGGCTACGGCGCGGAGGACGTCGGCGGCGCGTGCACGACGAGCGCCGACTGTGCCGCGGGCTTTGGCTGCAATACCAGCGTGGGCTGGTGCTACAAGCCGACGACGACCCTGCGCAAGGGGGATTTCACGATCATCAGCGATCCGAACGACGACGACATCTGGTTCCGGCTCGATGTGCCGAACGCGAGCGGGCAGATCCCGCTGCCGGGCGACTCTGGCGGGCCGTGTATCCTCGAGAACACGAGCTTCGGCACGAAGCACCTCGTGGGGGTCACGAAGGCCGGCAACAACACCAGCTACTCGCGCTACACGAGCCGCGAGGCGTTCGCGAGCTGGGTGCTCGCCAACGACTAGCCCCGAGCAGGGAAGCGACAGGGCCCAGGAGCCGCGCGGCGCGCGCCGACCCAGGTTGGGGTAGCGCCCCGCGAGCCGCCGGACGGCATCGGCGTCATGCACGGGAGCGCAGCCCTCTGCCCCGCGGGCCGGGGAGCGCGCGCTCGGACCGCAGCCAGCAGTAACTCGAATGAGGAAATATCCATGAAGAGGCCTATCCTCGCCACCCTCGGTACGGTATTCAGCGCGTTCTCGCTCATGGCCTGTATGGCAGGAGAGGCTCCCCAGGACGTCGATCAAGCGACCGGCGAAGAGGTCGTGAGCGAGGCCGAGCAGGCGATCAAGAACGGCACGCCGGCCACCCCGGACGAGGCGATGGTCGTCAGCGTCTGGAGGGACAGCAACTTATGCACCGGGATGCTCCTCTCACCGTCGAGGGTGCTCACCGCCGCGCATTGCCTCACGTCGACCCATACAGGCGACTACACGGTGACGTATGCAGGCGAAGACCGGGCGATCTCGCAGATCCTCAAGCACCCCAATGTGTCCAGCGGCGTCGACGTGGGGATCCTCGTCCTTTCGACTGCTTACTCTCTCGGTCCCCTGACGGAGTACCCGCAGGTGAACGTCGCCGACACCGACGGCCTCATCGGCAGGGAGGTCACCTGCTACGGCTACGGCGCGGAGGACGTCGGCGGCACGTGCACGAGCAACGCCGACTGTGCGACGGGCTTTACCTGCATTACCGCCCGGCACCGGTGCTACAAGCCGACGACGACCCTGCGCAAGGGGGATTTCACGGTCATCAGCGATCCGGACAAGGACGACATCTGGTTCCGTCTCGATGTGCTGAACGCGAGCGGGCAGACCACGCTGCCGGGCGACTCTGGCGGGCCGTGTATCCTCGAGAACACGAGCTTCGGTACCAAGCACGTCGTGGGGGTCCACAAGGCCGGCAACAACACCGACATGTCGACCAACACGAGCCGCGAGGCCTTCGCGGCTTGGGTGCTCGCCAACGACTAGCCCCGAGCGGCGCAACGACGAGGTCCACGAGGGGCGCGGCGCGCGCCCCGCCCGCGCTGCCACCCGCGTCGGCCGGACGGCCTCCCTCGCGCTCGCAGGCGCTCTCCGGGGCCGAGCCTCGCGCGCAGCCGGGGAGCGAACCCGATCCGAGGGGCAGCCCGGGTCGACAAGGGGCAACCGCGGGCCGGGCGCAGGGCGCACCGGGGCCGAGGCTCCTGCGCCTGGAATCATTGTGTTCTTATTCATTTGTGGAGGAATCCAGTGAAGAAGCAGATCCTTCCCGCTCTCGGCTCGATGTTCTGCGCGCTCTCGCTCGTGGCGTGCATGACGGGAGAGGCTCCCCAGGACGTCGATCAAGCGACCGGCGACGAGGTCGTGAGCGAGGCCGAGCAGGCGATCAAGAACGGCACGCCGGCCACCCCGGGCGAGGCGATGATCGTCCGCATCTTCAGGAACGGCCGCTCGTGCACCGGGACGCTCATCTCGTCGTCGAGGGTGCTCACCGCCGCGCATTGCCTCGCGTCGAGCACTCCGGGCGACTACACGGTGACGTACTCGGGCGCGGCCCGGGCGGTCTCGCAGATCCTCAAGCACCCCAGCGCGTCGAGCGGCGTCGACGTGGGGATCCTCGTCCTTTCGACTCCTTTTTCATTCGGCCCGCTGACGGAGTACCCGCAGGTGGACGTCGCCGACACGGATGGCCTCATCGGCAGAGAGGTCACCTGCTACGGCTACGGCTCGGAGGACGTCGGCGGCACGTGCACGACGAGCGCCGACTGTGCGACGGGCTTCACCTGCAACACCGACCGGGACCGGTGCTTCAAGCCGACGACGACCCTGCGCAAGGGGGATTTCACGATCATCAGCGATCCGGACAACGATGATATCTGGTTCCAGCTCGACGTGCCGAACGCGAGCGGGCAGATCCCGCTGCCGGGCGACTCTGGCGGGCCGTGTATCCTCGAGAACACGAGCTTCGGCACGCAGCACCTCGTGGGGGTCACCTCGGCCGGCGACCACATCAACTTCTCGCGCTGCGCGAGCCGCGAGGCCTTCGCGAGCTGGGTGCTCGCCAACGACTAGCCCCGAGCAAGGCGGCGGCGAGGCCCACGACGGGACCAATCGGTCTGCGTTTTGAATCATTGTCTTATACTTTTTGGAGAATTCCAGTGAATAAGCATATCAAGTTCACCCTCGGTACGGTGTTCAGCGCCTTGTCGTTCGTGGCCTGTATTGCAGGAGAGGCTCCCCAGGACGCCGGCCAAGAGGCCGGCGAAGAGCTCGTGAGCGAGGCCGAGCAGGCGATCAAGAACGGCACGCCGGCCAGCCCGGGCGAGGCGATGGTCGTCCGCATCTTGTTACCCGGCGGGATCTGCACCGGGATGCTCATCTCGTCGTCGAGGGTGGTCACCGCCGGGCATTGCCTCTTTTCGACCACTCTGGCCGACTACACGGTGATGTTCGCGAACTCCGCCCGGTCGGTCTCGCAGATCCTCAAGCACCCCAGCGCGTCGAGCGGCGTCGACGCGGGGATCCTCGTCCTTTCGACTCCTTTTTCGTTCGGCCCCCTGACGGAGTACCCGCAGGTGAACGTCGCCGACAACGACGGCCTCATCGGCAGGGAGGTCACCTGCTACGGCTACGGCGCGGAGGACGTCGGTGGCACGTGCACGACGAACGCCGACTGTGCGGCGGGCTTTGGCTGCGATACCGAGCGGGACCGGTGCTACAAGCCGTCGACGACCCTGCGCAAGGGGAATTTCACGATCATCGCCGATCCGAACAACGACGACATCTGGTTCCGGCTCAATGTGCCGAACGCGAGCGGGCAGATCCCGCTGCCTGGCGACTCTGGCGGGCCGTGCATCCTCGAGAACACGAGCTTCGGCACGAAGCACCTCGTGGGGATCCACAAGGGTGGCAGCCTCAACAACAACGCAGTCGAGACTGGCCGCGAGGCCTTCGCGAGCTGGGTGCTCGCCAACGACTAGCCCCGAGCAGCGCAACGACGAGGGCCGCGAGCCGCGCGGGGCGACTGACATGAGAGCTCGTCGGCGCTCGGGGCCGGCGGTGGGCGGATCTAACCTGGAGCCGCTACGGACCACTTGGGGAGGCGCGTCGCCGCATGGGCCCGTCGCGCCGCCGTGCGAGCGAGCCCAGCCCTCTGTCCCGCCGGGGAGCGCGCGCTCGGATGACAACCAGCAGCAGCTTAAATCAGGAGATCTTCATGAAGAGGCATATCCTCGCCGCCCTCGGTACGGTGCTCAGCGCCTTCTCGCTCGTGGCCTGTATTGCAGGAGAGGCCCCCCAGGAGGTCGAGCCGGGGGACGGCGAAGAGCTCGTGCGCGAGGCCGAGCAGGCGATCAAGAACGGCACGGCGGCCAGCCTGGGCGAGGGGATGGTCGTCAGCGTCTCCAAGCCAGGCGGGAAATGCACGGGGACGCTCCTCTCGTCGTCGAGGGTGCTCACCGCCGCGCATTGCATCCCGTCGCTCGATCCCTTCGGCTACTCGGTGACGTACGCAAACACGTTCCGGCCGGTCTCGCAGGTCCTCAGGCACCCCAGCGCGTCCAGCGGCATCGACGTGGGGATCCTCGTCCTCACGGATCCTTTTCCGCTCGGCCCCCTGACGGAGTACCCGGAGGTGAACGTCGCCGACACCGACGGTCTCATCGGCAGGGAGGTCACCTGCTACGGCTTCGGCGCGGAGACCATCGGTGCCTCGTGCACGAGCCAGGCCCAGTGCAACACGGCGGCGGGCTTTGTCTGCGTTCAGGGCTTCAACAAGTGCTTCAAGGGATCGACGACCCTGCGCAAGGGGGACTTCACGATCATCCGCCATCCGGACGACGACGACGCCTTCTTCCGGCTCGACGTGCCGAACGCGCTCGGACAGATCCCGTTGCCGGGCGACTCTGGTGGGCCGTGCCTGCTCGATAACCCGAGCTTCGCGAAGAAGCACCTCGTGGGGGTCAACTCGACCAGCAACACCGTCAGCAACGCGACCTACACGAGCCGCGAGGCCTTCGCGAGCTGGGTGCTCGCCAACGACTAGCCCCGCGCAGCGCAACGACCGGGCCGCGCAAGCCGGCGGCGTGTGCCTCGCCCTCGCTGCCCCCCTCGTCGGCCGCTGAACATCCGCACGTCCGCCTGCGCCCTCGGCCCGGCACGCGCCCCGGCGCACGCCCCGGCGGGATCCCGGCACGCGCCCCGGCGCACGCCTCGGCGGGATGCCTCGCCCGCCGCCGCGGGAGGCGGCGCGACGCCCGTCGCGCCGCGTCAGCTTGCCTCCGCGTTAGTAAGTGCCATGATACTAACAAATGGTCCGTCCGCGCAGCACCACCGACGAGGAGATCCTCGACGCCGCCCGCGCCTGCTTCCTCGAGCACGGGGCCGGCGTGTCGACGACCGTGATCGCGGCGCGGCTGGGCATCTCGCACGGGGTCCTGTTCCAGCGCTTCGGCACCAAGGAGCAGCTGATGCGCGCCGCGCTGCTGCCCCCGCCGGAGCCGCCGTGGCTGTCGCGGGCGCGGTCGGGCCCTGACGAGCGCGACGCGCGGACCCAGCTCCTCGAGCTCGCGGTGGAGATCTCCGCCTACCTGGAGCGCATCGTGCCGTGCCTCGCGGTGCTCCGCTCGGCCGGGGTGCCCACGGACGCGTCGAACAAGCGGCCCGACGACCTCCCGCCGGTGCGCGCGCGCCGCGAGATCGCCGCCTGGTTCGCGCGCGCCGTCGCGCGCGGCCTGCTGCGCCCGGTCACGCCGGAGCACGCCGCCGACCTCTTCCTCGGCTCGCTCCACTTCCGCCCGTTCCACCAGCACATCTCGGGCAAGGGCTTCGGCCAGGCCGACGGCCGCACCTACCTCGAGTTCGCCGTCGACGTGCTCTGCCGCACGCTCGACCCCGTCGAGGATCCGCGGTGATCGCCCGGTCCCTCCCGCGCCCTCCGGCCCGGCCGCCGCGGCGCGCCTCTTCTTCCCTGCTTCGCGCTTGTCCATCCAACGACGCGGGCCGCCGCACCGGCGGCGCCGCGGGAGCTCCTTAGATGTCCTCCTCGAACCTCGCCACGCACCCGTCGTTCGCGCCCGTCGAGCTCACCCGCCAGGAGAAGGTCTTCACCATGGCGGGGACCCTCCTCGGGCTCCTGCTCGCGGCGCTCGACCAGACGATCGTGGCCACGGCGGGCCCGCTGATCCAGCGCGACCTCCACATCGAGCCGTCGCTCTACGTCTGGATCACGACGGCGTACCTCGTCGCGTCGACGGTGCTCGTGCCGATCTACGGCAAGCTGTCCGACCTCTTCGGCCGCAAGCCGGTCCTGCTCACCGGCATGTCGATCTTCCTGCTCGGGTCGCTGCTCTGCGGCGTCTCCCAGAGCGCGGTCCAGCTCATCCTCTCGCGGGCGCTGCAGGGCGTCGGCTCCGCGGCCCTGTTCACCACCGCGTTCGCCGTCGTCGCCGACATCTTCCCGCCGGCCGAGCGCGGCAAGTACCAGGGCATCTTCGGCGCGGCGTTCGGGCTCTCGAGCGTGCTCGGCCCGCTCGCGGGCGGCTTCATCACCGATCGCTTCGGGTGGCACTGGGCGTTCTTCATCAACCTGCCCCTCGGCGCGATCGCGATGTTCTTCGTCATCACGCGCATGCCGATGCTGAAGCAGCCGCGGACGAGGCGGGTGTCGATCGACCTCGCCGGCGCCCTCTCGCTCATCGTCGCGGTCGTCCCGCTGCTGCTCGCGCTGAGCCTCGGCAAGGGCGAGCACGCGCCGAGCGCGAGCGGCTACCCGTGGTCGTCGTGGCAGATCCTCTCGCTCTTCGGGCTGGCCGCGGCGGGCATCGCCGCCTTCATCGCGGTCGAGCGGCAGGCGGCGGAGCCCATCCTCGATCTGCGCCTGTTCGGCGGCCGCACGTTCGCCGTCGGCAACGCGGCGTCCTTCGTGGTCGGCATGGCCTTCCTCGCCGCCATCGTGTTCCTGCCGCTGTTCATGGTGAACGTCGTCGGCCTCTCGGCGACCCACTCCGGGCTCACCACGACCCCGCTCACCTTCGGGATCGTCGCCGGCAACGTCGGCTCCGGGCAGATCGTCGCCCGGACCGGGCGGTACAAGCCCCTGCTGCTCGGCGCGCTCGCCGTGCTCGCCGTCGCCTTCGTCGTGATGGGCTTCACCCTCACGCCCGAGTCCACGCAGGGCGAGGTGACGTTCAAGATGATCCTCATCGGCCTCGGTCTCGGGCCCACGGTCCCGCTCTACACCCTCGCGGTGCAGAACGCGGTCCCGCCCGCGCGCATCGGCGTCGCGACCTCGGCGGCGACGTTCTTCCGCTCGATGGGCTCGACCATCGGTATCGCGGTGATCGGCACCGTCTTCGCCGGGACGCTCGCGTCGGGCATGCGCGAGAACGTCGCCGCCGCCACGGCGTCGGTGCCCCCCGCGCTGCGCGCGCAGCTCGCCGCGGGCGCGGGCGCGGGCGCGGGCGCGGCCGGGGCGGAGGAGGGCGGCGCCACGCAGCTCGCCTTCGACGCGGCGCGCGCGCAGCGGGCGGTCAACGCGCACTTCGACCAGCAGCGGAGCGCGTTCACCGCGGCGCTGCGGGACAGGGATCCCGCGGCGCTCCAGGCGCTCTCCGAGAGCCCGGCGACGGACCCGCGGCTGCGGGAGCTCGCGCGCGCCCCGGAGCGGGCCTCCGCCGAGGCGCTCGGCGCCGCGCTCGACGGCGTGGAGCGCGACCGGGCGGCGGCGCTCGCGACGCTCGACCGGATCGGCGCGGCGATGAAGCTCGCGTTCACCGATGCGATCAAGCAGATCTACCGCGTCTGCATCGGGCTCGCGCTGCTCGCGCTCCTGATCACGTCCGCGCTGCCGGAGCTGCCCCTGCGCCGGGACGCCGGCGCCCCGCCCGCCCCCTTGGAATGAAGCGCGCGCGGCGTGACGCGCGCGGCCGGCGAGCGCCGGTGAGGGGAGCCCGGCGCGGCGAGGCGCTGGCCCCGATGTCCGGCAGGCAACCCTCCTTCCACGAGCGACAAGAACGCACGACGAAACGGAAACCCGGAGAAGGCTTCACCCCAGCTTAGGAGAAGGCCCATGACATCCGACACGACGCCCAAGCGCTTCACCTATCTCATGACCGCCCCGGCCGAGGCCGGGCACCTGTTCCGCATCCTCGACCTCGCGCAGGAGCTGACCGCGCGAGGCCACCGGGTGCTCGTGCACACGTCGACCTCGGTCGAGGCCGCGGTCAGGGCGGCGGGCGCCGAGCTCGTGCCTTATGGCCGCTACGAGGACATCGTGATGAGGCTGCGCGATCACCCGGCCGAGGGCCCGTTGAGGTGGCTGCCGAAGATCCCGCGCAACCTGATCCGGTTCCGCGAGGCCCTGATCGAGGGCAGCGTGGCGCTCGCCGAGGAGCTCGCGCTCATCATCCGGCGCGAGCGCGTCGATTGCGTCGTCCACGACACCTTCGGGTTCGGCGCGGCCTATGCGGCCGAGCGCGCGGGCATCCCCTGGGCCAGCGCGGGCAACGCCGCGACGGTGCTCGACGCGGGGGGGCTTCCGATGCTCGCGAGGACGCTCAAGCTCCCCCCGTTCGTCACCCGGAGGCCCGCGCTCGTCCATGCCTTCGTCGACAGGCTCCTGCCGCTCCAGCGAGCGCGGGCGGCGCTCGGCCTGCCGCCGCGCCGCCCCGGCGGACCGGCGGAGTTCCTGCGCCTCGCGGGCTCGCCGATGCTGCACGTCGCGATGGTCCACCGCGGCTTCGTCCAGGATATCCCGCTCCGCGATCGTCAGGTCTTCGCCGGTCCCGTCTCGTTCAACGTGGCCGGCGGGCATCGCGCCGAGGCGCCGACTCCTGCCGCGACCGTCGACGTGCAGCCCGGCACCGTGCTCGTGAGCACCACGACCACCGGCAAGGACGACGGCCTCTTGCGGCGCGTCCTCGAGGCGGTCGCGCCGATGGGCATTCCCGTCCTCGCGACGGCGGCCAGCGCGGAGGACGTCCCTGCCGGCCTCGGCGCCCATGTGCGGATCGAGCGGTATATCCCTCACGAGCAGGTGTTCCCCAAGGTGGCGGCGGTGATCTGCCACGGCGGCTGGGGCACGATCGGGCGCGCGCTGGAGCACGGGGTCCCGATGCTGGTCATCCCGCTCTTCGGCGATCAACCCGTGAACGCCGCGCAGGTGCAGCAGGGAGGGTTCGGGCTTCGCCTGCCGCTCGCCGAGGCGACGCCGGAGGTGATCAGGGCGCGGCTGAAGGCGCTGCTCGCGGACAGGGCGATCCACGAGCGCGTGAAGGCCGCCGCGGCGGAGATACGAGCGCTCAAATCCGACGCGGTCGCCGCCCGGGCCCTCGAGCGGCTGGCCGGCGGCTCCGCCGAGGGCGCGAGCGCCGGCCATGCGGCGCCGCCTCCCGCGGCCGGCCCCCGGGCCGAGGCCGCCCCTGTGCCGCCCGCCGCGGCGGGGGGCTGAGCCGCGCGCCGCGGAAGGGGGCTGAGCCGCGCGCCGCGGAAGGGGGCTGAGCCGCGCGCCGCGGAAGGGGGCTGAGCCGCCCTCCGCGGCAGGAAGTTGATCCGCGCTCGGCACGACGCTTGCGAGAAGCCTCTGCACGAGGTGATTCCCGTGAGACACATCCTTCTCTTCGGAGCGTCCGCTTTCGCGCTTGTGCTGCTGTCCAACCCCGCGTCTGCGGCGCCCACGGTGGCCGCGGACATCGACGGTGGTGCCGCCGTCGGGGAAGCCGCCTACTGGCACAGCGCGACGTTCAGTGTGACAGCGCGTGCAGGGTACGAGTTCGGCCTGGGTGAGCGTTACTTCCTCGCGCCTGAGGTCGGCCTCGGTTACACGATCATGAAACAGGAGGACGGCATCGCAGACGGCGCTTCCGTGCTGCCCACGCGCCCGAGGGTGCTCCGCGCCATCGGCGGCGTCCGCGGCGGCGTGTATGGCGGCGACGGCGGGAGGTGGATCCCCTCGCTGTTCGTGCGGGGTGGGTATGCGTCGATATTCGGCGAACACAACCATGCCGAGGCTCCCTGGATCGAGGTCGGCGCTGCCGTCGACTATGCCCTGTCGCGCCTGATCCGGGTAGGCGCACATGCCAGCTACGAGTCGCTGTGGGCGCAAGGTTACGGCGGCGGTGCGTTCACGGCGCTCCAGGCGGGCGTCGCGCTCACGTTCTCGTTCGGCGGGAGCGAGCGCCCGGACGATGACACCGTCGCTGCGCGGTAGGATCCGTCGAAGGGTGGTCGCCGGCGCCAGGGGGTATAACGTACATCCTGGGCTGGGCGCTCCACGAGGGGAAGGGGAGCCCGGCGGCAGGGGAGGGAAGGTGATCCCGACGGCCTCGATGGGCCTGCGGCGTGTTCTCAGGAGCCGGTCGTTGCGAGGAGTTCCCGGGCGTCGCTGACGACCACGGCTCGGCGGAGCCAGCGGTCCAGCTCGGCAAGGTCCGTGCTCGCCAGGACGCGCTCCCGTACGTCGGCGGGGACCTCTAGACCGCGGACTTCGAACACGGCGAGCACGTCGTGTGCCTTGGCTTCGAGGAGCCCCTGCTGCCGCCCCTGCTCTAGGCCCTTCTCCACGCCCTTGGCCACGTAGCTACGCGCGAACTCGCTCTGAAACTCGTATCCGCCCTTCATCATCGCCTCCAACGTCCGCCTCGCCGCTTCGTTCAGCGAGGATAGCACCACGTCCGTGTACAGGGCGCGGCGTTCCTGATCGAGCCCGGCTGCCGCCGCCAGGAACGCCACGCCGATCGCCTCGCCGACCTCCTCCTGCCCGTGCGCCATCGCCGAGAGCACGACGAGCTCCGGCGCCGCCTTCGCCTGCCCGGTGTCGGTGATGACCGGGACGCCCGCGGGCCCGAGCACCAGCGGCGTCAGCGTCAGGCCGGGGTGGCCCGTGTCGATGGGCTGCGAGCACCACCGCGCCATCTTGGTGTCGATCGTCACGACCAGCAGCCGGGTCGGGCAGCGGTGCCGGGCCCTCGTCTGGGTGACGTAGACCGGCCAGACGTACGGCTTGTCCGGGTCCGGGCCGAGCTGGACCTCGACGACGACGGCCATCGCGGGCCGCCGCTGCTCGTCGACCAGCAGGTCGACGATGACGTCCGCCCGGCGGTCCGAGGGAATGATCTCGGCGAGGTCGGAGGAATCGACACGCGCCTCCGTGAAGGCCGGGACCGGCTGGCCGAGCGCGTCCTGCAGCAGCTCGGCGGCCAGCGTCGGCCGGTTCTTGAACAGCTCCACCAAAGCTTCATGGGTTACTGAGGGCATGGGGTGGTCTCTCGGACAGGTGCAGTCATGCTGAGTTGTCGAGGCATGCCCGGCCGACGCGGTGGATCCGCACGGACCGAGCAGCCGTCTCCCACCCTTGGATTCCGGGTAGCCTCGAGGGCTGGTCACGCTATTTGCTCTCGGCGGGCTCTGCCGGCAGAGAGCGGGGCTTCACGAGAAGGATCGCGGGCGTGGGGAAAGGAATGGGGGCCCGACGGCGAGGCGGGGCCGGAGTCTCCGACGCGGCGTCGGCGTGTCTGGCGTGAATACGGGTGACTGGAGCGACGCTGGGTTCGATTCCCGGCGCCTCTATCACAGAGACACGGCGAGAGCCGTGCCTTCTGCTTTTTGTGTGCCCTGCGTGTGATCTGACAAATTTTAGCGGCACCGGATTTGGAGCGGGCCCGGTGTAGGCAGGACCATCGGGAGCGGTCGCGGCGGGTGACATGAGGGTACCGGGCTCCGCGGAGCTCCACGGCGGGCACCAGGCCGGCGGGAGCGACCCCGGGTCCGAGTCTGCGTGCTTGCGTGCTGGCGGTGGCGCTCGATCAACCGGAGAACGGGCGGGGCTTCTTGGTTGTCGAGCTACTTCGAACACACCTAAAAGAACGCATGCAGCGTCAGACCGACGTCTTCTTCAGTGAACTTGAACGGCTTCCACTCGAGATCGCCAAGCCGCTAGGCGACCCAGCTGCCGCTGGAACCTACTACATACAACTCAATTTCACCGCACCTCCGGCAGCCGTTACCCCGATCATCGCCCCCCCGGCCTCGGAGCTCGCATGCCTTACGTGCCTCGCGGCAGGCGGGAGCCGGAGGATCCAGATACAGCCACAGCGGAACGCCCAAGGAGCCGCTCGTCAGGAGCACGGCGCTCTCCCCCTGCGGGAGCAGGGAGGCATGCCCCTCTTGACACGGGACGGTATCTCGGATGGCCTCGGAGAAGGTGGCGGCCATGAGGGTAGTGGGAGAAGCAGCAAGGCTCGATCCGTGCCTCAAGCACACGCGTCCTCAGATGAACGCTTCCCCGCTCCCCTCCTCTCCTGTCTGCCTCACCAACCATGTTGCGCCGACCGGCCCAATTGAACATTCGCGAGGCAGAAAGGAGCGGTGGATGCGCTTCGCAGCGATCGGCGTCGAAACAGCGAATCCCGATCAGTCGACCCTTGCCAAGTTGGCATCGCTTCTTTTCGGGATGGCAAGCTACAGCGTCAGAATACTTAGAAGCACACAAGAACAAAGACAGTAGGAACGTCTCTATGCAAAAGATGGCTCTTTCCTCACTCTTCGTCGTGCTCCTGTCAATTGGCTGCGGAACCGGCCCTCAAGGGCCGGCGGGTTCCGATGGACCCATGGGGCCGCCTGGCGCGAAAGGCGATCAGGGTGAACAGGGGCCGCCTGGTGCGAAAGGCGATCAGGGTGAACAGGGACCGCCGGGACCATCTCTGGTAGACGTTGGCGATGCCCAGTATTCATTGAATGCCGTCTATTGCGGGAAGTCTGCGCCGGTGAGTGGAAACATCGGAGGCTATGCAGGTGCAAAGACGCTTTGTGAGGATGCGTGTAACTCATTGTCCGCACATCTTTGCGACCCAGCCGAGATGGTGCGCAGTGCGCAGCTCGGCATAATCACAGATCACACTGGGTGGTATAATACGGGTACATTCGCCTACTTCTCGCCAGTCGATAAGCCCATGAACGATTGCGTAGGTTTTACGTCCAACGATGCTAACATTACTGCGCCAGCATGGGAGAGTGGGGCGCCAAGTTTGGGTGGATGTGACCAGAGTCGGGCGCTTCTGTGCTGCGATTCACCGTGATCACAAGTCTAATCCAGAGTAGCTCCAGGAAGGCGTGCCTCAGCCCTGCAGCGAGGGATGGCAACCGAATCTCTGCCGGCGAGGCCATCCAGTGGGTCGGCGACAGAAACCTGACCCCCGCCCGATGCTACGCAACCGACGTCTCCAGCCCGTCGATATCTCGGGCATGATCGACCCTGACCAACTCGACGTCATCGCTGAAGCTGTTCTCGCGGAGGAAGACGAGACCCTCCCCCTACCGTGATCCCCGGTCTCGTGCTGGCGTTTGCATGCCTCGTGCCTGCGGCAAGCAGGAGCTGGGGAACCCACGTACAGTCACAACGGAACGACCCGGAAGCCGCTCGCCGGAGACTCCGCCGGCACGACCTCAAGAGGCTCGGAGCGCTCGGCGCGCGAAGTTGCCTCCCAAATACCTGCTCCGATGCACAGGTGCGCGGCAGTGCTCTGGGACTAGGACCGAGTCGGAAGCTGTGCGACGCTGGTGCTCTCATGGGGGATCATCCTACCGTCTTCGTCAGTTACAGTCACCACGATGGGGCGTGGAAGGACAGACTCGTCCGACACCTGAAGGTGCTCGAAAAGCAGGGGCTGTTGGACGTATGGGATGACGAACGGATCAGGAGTGGAGCGAATTGTAGGCAGGAAATCGCGGACGCAATAGACCGCGCCTGCGCGCCGGCGCCAGGGTGTATAACGTACATCCTGGGCTGGGCGCTCCACGACGGGGAAGGGGAGCCCGGCGGCAGGGGAGGGAAGGTGATCCCGGCGGCCTCGATGGGCCCGCGGCGCCTTCTCAGGAGCCGGTCGTGGCGAGCAGCTCCCGGGCGTCGCCGACGACGGCGGCCCGGCGGATCCAGCGATCCAGCTCGGCGAGGTCGGTGCTCGCGAGGACGCGCTCCCGCACGTCGGCGGGGATCTCGAGCCCGCGGGCTTCCAGGAAGGTGAGCACGTCGTGCGCCTTGGCTTCGAGGAGCCCCTGCTGCCGGCCCTGCTCTAGGCCCTTCTCCACGCCCTTGGCCACGTAGCTACGCGCGAACTCGCTCTGAAACTCGTATCCGCCCTTCATCATCGCCTCCAACGTCCGCCTCGCCGCTTCGTTCAGCGAGGATAGCACCACGTCCGTGTACAGGGCGCGGCGTTCCTGATCGAGCCCGGCTGCCGCCGCCAGGAACGCCACGCCGATCGCCTCGCCGACCTCCTCCTGCCCGTGCGCCATCGCCGAGAGCACGACGAGCTCCGGCGCCGCCTTCGCCTGCTCGGCGTCGGTGATGACCGGGACGCCCGCGGGCCCGAGCACCAGCGGCGTCAGCGTCAGGCCGGGGTGGCCCGTGTCGATGGGCTGCGAGCACCACCGCGCCATCCAGGTGTCGATCGTCACGACCAGCAGCCGGGTCGGGCAGCGGTGCCGGGCCCGCGTCTGGGTGACGTAGACCGGCCAGACGTACGGCTTGTCCGGGTCCGGGCCGAGCTGGACCTCGACGACGATGGCCATCGCGGGCCGCTGCTGCTCGTCGACCAGCAGGTCGACGATGACGTCCGCGCGGCGGTCCGCGGGAATGATCTCGGCGAGGTCGGAGGACTCGACGCACGCCTCCGTGAAGGCCGGGACCGGCTGGCCGAGCGCGTCCTGCAGCAGCTCGGCGGCCAGCGTCGGCCGGTTCTTGAACAGCTCCACCAAAGCTTCATGGGTTACTGAGGGCATGGGGTGGTCTCTCGGACAGGTGCAGTCATGCTGAGTTGTCGAGGCATGCCCGGCCGACGCGGTGGATCCGCACGGACCCGAGCAGCCGTCTCCCACCCTTGAATTCCGGGCAGCTTCGAGGACTGGTCACGCTATGTGCTCTCGGCGGGCTCTGACGGCAGAGAGCGGGGCTCCACGAGAAGGATCGCGGGCGTGGGGGAAGGAATGGGTGCGCGACGGCGAGGCGGGGCCGGAGTCTCCGACGCGGCGTCGGCGTGTCTGGCGTGAATACGGGTGACTGGAGCGACGCTCGGTTCGATTCCCGGCGCCTCCACCAAGAAGACACGCGAGAGCCGTGTCTTCTGCCTTTTGTGTGTCCTGGCGAACGGACGCGCGCGCGATGTGGCATGCCTGGCGGGCCCAGCGCTCATCCAGCGGGCGGCGCGTCGCTTCCTTTCAATGCTCGTACACACCGTTCGGCCAGCGCGTGGATCTCCCGAGCCGCCTTACGCGCCTCATTGCTGTCAAGCCCCGGCCCAATCAGCTGATTAATGCGCTTGACCACCTCGAGGTTCACCGCAGAGAATTCGGCCGTTCCAGCGCCGAGTTTGCCCGCTGCATGGAGCTCGACGAGTCTCTCATACGACTTCTCGAATAGCGCGAGCGTTTCATGGACTACCTCTCGGTTCGCGACCGCAGAAGCCCATGCAGCAACGAGCTCAAGCGCGTGTGCTCCATTGTAGAAATTGACCAGCAACTCCTCGACCTCTGTCGCGCGTTCCATGTGGCCTTTACCTGTCTCTTGCCAAGCCCGTAGCGATACAATCAGCGTAAATCGAAAGTCGAAGCTAGTCCCCACCAGAGTAGGCGCAAGCTTTGGGGAACGGCGTTCCGTGTGGGAAGTAGCAATCGTCGCCGTTTGCGTAATGGTATCCGCACATGAAGCCGATCATCAGATCGTTGCACGAAAACAGCTTGCCAGTTCCGCCGTCAGGCTTGTATGGGTGCACCGCGAGCGCAACACACCCGACCCCATTCGCGAAGCACCGCTCTGAGCATGTGGCGCCATGATCCGGCTTGGTGCAGAAGACCTTCAGGCCCGCCTCATACGGATCATCAGAGGGTGACGGATCATCAGCGTGCGGCGGAGCATCGGTGTGCGACGGGGTGTCGTCGTCCGCCCGACCCGGCTCCCTGCTCTCGCATTCGGTGGGCTCCCCGGAGCCTCTCGGGTCCAGAGGCACGTCCCCGAAGTCTCCCGAGCCTGTCGTCAAGGTGATGATGCCCCCGCCTGCCCCGTCCGGCCCTTCACCGCGGACCCAGCACTCGCCCACGTCGTAGTTACACGCTGCAAGGCTGAGAAGCAAAACAGCAAAGCCCTTGCTCATCTCGACCCTCCGCTGAATTTCCAGACAGGTCCAGCAGTGACCATCGCCACCAAATTGTCTTGAAGGACACGGCTGCTACCACCGACCCAATCCAGGTTGGCGCTCACGGACACCCCCAAAGCCTCTGTGAGGTACCAATCGGTCTGGGTGTGGCCACCCGGAGCAACCCCTACCACTCGCCGACAGATTGTGATGCCGCACACTGGCATCCAGTAGGCCGACAAGGACGGGCCGAGGCTGACTTTGCCCGTCTTCCAAGCGTAAACGAGGGTGACTGCCGTTCGGTCGTAGGCCCCCACCCGCTCTCCGGGAACGATGCTGAACATGTGGTGGACCTCGAGCAGAAACTCTCTCTCTCGACGCCAGAGCAAACCGGCAAAAGGGCTCACTGCGAGCTTCGGGTCCGCCCCGATCTGGATTCCGCCGACGCTCACGCCACCGCTGAGCTCGAAGGCCTCTGCCGGAGCTGGATCACCGACGAGCGCGTACGCACAGCCGCACAGCACGAGCGTGAGTGCCATCACCTTGAACCGGTGCGCCATACCTCCCCCGGGTCCGGATGCTCCTTGCACCGCATAGCTGCGTCAACGGTGATCTAATCTGCATTTATGTCCACGTTGTCGCATTCGGCCTCTGCGGCGCCGTTGGCAGGTGGTCGCGATGGACATCCCGAGGCTCCGGGCGACCGAAGTGACCTGCTTGCCCTCGTCGACCAAGAGCAGGTCGAGGCGCTCCCGCGGCCTGAGCAGGCGGAGCTGGTCCAGGAGATCGCGCGCCTCGGTGGTCCCGTGCGGCGACGGCGCTTGCCCTTCGGCGACGCGGTGCAGATCCGCGACGGCCACCCCGCCCGCGAACCGTGATGTAATCCCCTGCGCCCCGCGCCCTCGCGAGGCCAGCAGCCCCGCGGTGACCCAGTGAGCGATTCAGCCCCGAAAGCGACGATCGCCGTGCTCGAACGGAACCGCGTCGTCGGCCAGCGGATCGCCCGCGTCATGTCGGCCGCCGCCGGCATGCAGGACGTCCCCGTGGCCAGCGACCCGGCCGAGCTGCGCGGCCGGCTCTCCGATCGCCCCCTGCTGCTCGGCTGCGACGCCGCCGACCTCGAGCTCGCGCTCGAGTGGGCCGCCGAGCGGTACCCCAGCATGCACCTGCTCGTGTGGACCTCGGGCAGCACCGACGCGGTCCTCCACGCCGCGCTCCGGGAGCCGCGCCTCTCGAGCATCGTCGGGTGGCCGAGCTTCGCCTCCATGCCCCGGCCGTGGGAGATCGCGCTCGCGGTCCGGCGCATCCTCAAGCCGCTCGCGCTGCCGCCGCGCCTCTCCGACCTGCTCTCCTGGGGCGCGACCATCGTGAAGTGGCGCCCTCGCACGAGCGAGGACCGGGACCGCACCGTCGCCGAGGTCGCGCACTGGGCCGAGCGCGCGGGCGCCCCCGCGCGGGTCGCCGAGCGGCTCGCCGCGCTCGCGCACGAGCTGCTCATGAACGCCATGTACGACGCGCCCGTCGACGGCCGCGGGCGCCCGCGGTACACGCACGACCGGCGGCGGGACATCGTGCTCGAGGAGAACGAGATCCCGACGCTGCGGCTCGGCGCCGACGGCGCGCACATCGCCCTCCAGGCCCACGACCCCTTCGGCGGCCTCCGGCGTCACCACGTCTTCGAGGGCATCACGCGCGGCCTGAGCGCCCGCGGCGAGGGCTCTGCCTGCGCCCCCGTGCTCGACACCTCGCGCGGCGGCGCCGGCCTCGGCATGCTCAAGATCTACGCGGCCGGCGCGGTGCTCGTCGTCGACGTCGCGCCCACGTCGTCCACGATGGTCACCTCCTTCTGGGACCTCGACGTGAACCCGCGCGAGTTCCGCTCGCTCCCCGCGTCGATCCACTACTTCGAGCGCTCCACGTCCGCGGTGGAGACCCTGGAGCGGGGCGGGTGGTAACGCGGCCGCCCGCCGCGCCGCGGCCGCTCGCGCCGCCCGCCGCGCCGCGGCCGCTCGCGTCGCCCGCCGCGCCGCGGCCGCTCGCGCCGCCCGCCGCGCAGCCCGGCCGAGGTGGTCGCCGTGGCTGACATCGACCCGCTGCTCGCCCGGCAGCTCCGGCGCCTCGGCCTCGAGGACCTCGACGAGCCGCCCGACCGGGAGACGTGGCGCAAGGTCATCGCGCGCATCAGCGAGCATTACCGCCACGTCGCCGACGACCGCAGCCTGCTCACCCGCTCGCTCGACCTCTCCACGAACGAGATGAGCACGCTCCACCGCCAGCTGCGCGCCGAGCGCGACCGCCTGCGCAGCGTCGTCGTGGCCATCGGCGACGCGCTCACCATCTTCCACGACGCCGCGAGCTCGCAGTCCGAGCCGGCGACCCCCCACGACGTCGGCTCCACGGTCTCCACGGCCAAGCGCCGCTTCGCCGCGAAGCTCGGCGAGATCCTCTCCCTCAGCAGCGCCCTCGGGGACGCCGCGGGCTCGAGCGGCTCGAACGAGGCCATCAACGAGGCCCGCGTCCAGCTCGTCGCCCTCGGCGACCGGCTCGTGCAGCTGCTCTACGACACCGCCGAGCGGGCCTCGCTCAAGAAGCAGCTCGAGGTGGCGCGCGCCGTGCAGCAGATGCTCGTCCCGGGCGAGGACGTCATCGAGCGGGGCTCGCTGCGGCTCGCCAGCCACTTCCAGCCCGCGGCCGAGTGCGGCGGCGACTGGTGGACGTTCCACGACCTGCCGGACGGCAAGCTGCTCACGGTCATCGGCGACGTGACGGGGCACGGCATCTCGTCGGCGATCATCACGGGCGCGGCCAAGGCGGCGTGTGACCTCGCGCGCACGTTCGCGCGCGAGGAGCTCAGCGCCGCGGAGCTGCTCCGCCTCATGAACTGCTCCATCTTCGAGGCCGGCAAGCAGAAGTACCTGATGACGTGCGCCGCGTGCATCTTCGACCCGGCGGCGCGGTCGCTCACCCTCGCGAACGCCGGGCACCCGTTCCCGTACCTCGTGAGGAACAGCGCCGTCCGGCCGCTCGCCTCGCACGGCTCCCCGCTCGGCGTGGCCCCCTCGGCCGAGTACACCTCGAGCACCGTCGCCCTGGAGGGCGGCGACGCGCTCCTCTGGTTCACCGACGGCGTGACCGAGTGCGAGAACGAGGCGCGCGAGCCGTTCAGCGAGCGCCGCCTGCGCGCGCTCTTCCAGAGCGTGGCGACGTCGCCGCCGGAGGAGGCCCGAGACGCGATCGTGGCCGCCGTCTCCCGGTTCCGCGGCGAGCGATCCCTCGACGACGACATGACCCTCGTCGTGGCCCGCGTGCGGTAACCTGCGGTCGAGGAGCCGCATGATCCTCGAGACGTTCCACTACGACCGGGACTCCAAGAAGTGGTCCGTGCGGGTGCTGCCCGTGCTCGACAGCGACCGGACCCTGGTGCTGGTGTTCGGAGCGCCCGAGTTCCTCGACGACCCCGGGGCGATCCGGGAGCTGCGGCGGGCGTACCCGAGGTCGCACATGGTGGGCTGCTCGAGCGCCGGAGAGATCGCGGGCGCGTCGGTGTGCGACGGGACGTTGTCGGTGGCGGTGGCGCGGTTCGAGCGGACGTCTTTGTGGACGGCGCAGGTGGAGGTGTCGAGCGCGTCGGACTCGTTCGCCGCGGGCCAAGCGCTGGCGCGGAAGCTGGAGCGCCCCGGGCTGCGCGGGGTGCTGGTGCTGTCCGAGGGGCTCGGGGTGAACGGCAGCGAGCTTGTGCGCGGGCTGAACTCGGTGCTGCCGGAGTCGGTTGCGGTGACGGGCGGGCTGTCGGGCGACGGGACGAGGTTCAAGCGGACGTGGGTGTGCACCGGGGACACGGTGCGCAGCGGGGTCGTCGCGGCGGTGGGGCTGTACGGCGAGCACGTGGTGATCCAGCACGGGTCCAAGGGGGGTTGGGACAAGTTCGGGCCCGAGCGGGTGGTGACGAGGTCGGAGGGGAACGTGCTGTACGAGGTCGACGGCCGGCCGGCGCTGTCGCTGTACAAGGAGTACCTCGGGGACAAGGCGGCGGAGCTGCCGGCGTCGGCGCTGCTGTTCCCGCTGGCGCTGCGGGCGACGGCGCAGGACGAGAAGTCGCTTGTGCGCACGGTGCTGGCGGTGGACCACGAGCGGCAGTCGATGACGTTCGCGGGGGACGTGCCGGAGGGGCACCTCGTGCAGCTGATGAAGGCGGACTTCGAGCGGCTGATCGGGGGAGCGGAGCAGGCGGCGCGGTCGGCGAGCGAGGGGAGCCAGGCGGCGGGGGAGAGCGCGCTGGCGATCGCGATCAGCTGCGTGGGCCGGCGGATCGTGCTGGGCGACCGGGCCGAGGAGGAGGTCGAGGCGGTGCTGGATGTGCTGCCGAAGGGGACGCGGGTGACGGGGTTCTACTCGTACGGGGAGATCTCGCCCTACGCCGCGGGCCACTGCGACCTGCACAACCAGACCATGACCCTCACCGTCCTCTCCGAGTCGTCCCCGCTGCTCGTCCGGAGCGAGGGCGGGCGGGCCTCGAAGCCGCGCGCCGCCCGGGAGAAGCCGGTCGTGGCGGCCCGCGTCGTGGCGCAGCCGGCGGGCGGGATGGCGGAGTTCGAGGAGCTCGAGATCGCGTCCGAGTCCTCCTTCGGCCTGCGGTCGTCGCTGCACGACGACGAGCCCGGGATGCGGCTCGAGACGTTCTCGTTCTCGCGCGCGACGGGCGAGTGGTCCGTGCGGGCGCTGCCCGCGCTCGACAGCGACCAGACCCTGGTGCTGGTGTTCGGAGCGCCCGAGTTCCTCGACGACCCCGGGGCGATCCGGGAGCTGCGGCGGGCGTACCCGAGGTCGCGCATGGTGGGCTGCTCGAGCGCCGGAGAGATCGCGGGCGCGTCGGTGTGCGACGGGACGTTGTCGGTGGCGGTGGCGCGGTTCGAGCGGACGTCTTTGTGGACGGCGCAGGTGGAGGTGTCGAGCGCGTCGGACTCGTTCGCCGCGGGCCAAGCGCTGGCGCGGAAGCTGGAGCGCCCCGGGCTGCGCGGGGTGCTGGTGCTGTCCGAGGGGCTCGGGGTGAACGGCAGCGAGCTTGTGCGCGGGCTGAACTCGGTGCTGCCGGAGTCGGTTGCGGTGACGGGCGGGCTGTCGGGCGACGGGACGAGGTTCAAGCGGACGTGGGTGTGCACCGGGGACACGGTGCGCAGCGGGGTCGTCGCGGCGGTGGGGCTGTACGGCGAGCACGTGGTGATCCAGCACGGGTCCAAGGGGGGTTGGGACAAGTTCGGGCCCGAGCGGGTGGTGACGAGGTCGGAGGGGAACGTGCTGTACGAGGTCGACGGCCGGCCGGCGCTGTCGCTGTACAAGGAGTACCTCGGGGACAAGGCGGCGGAGCTGCCGGCGTCGGCGCTGCTGTTCCCGCTGGCGCTGCGGGCGACGGCGCAGGACGAGAAGTCGCTTGTGCGCACGGTGCTGGCGGTGGACCACGAGCGGCAGTCGATGACGTTCGCGGGGGACGTGCCGGAGGGGCACCTCGTGCAGCTGATGAAGGCGGACTTCGAGCGGCTGATCGGGGGAGCGGAGCAGGCGGCGCGGTCGGCGAGCGAGGGGGGCAGGGCGGCGGGGGAGAGCGCGCTGGCGATCGCGATCAGCTGCGTGGGCCGGCGGATCGTGCTGGGCGACCGGACCGAGGAGGAGGTCGAGGCGGTGCTGGATGTGCTGCCGAAGGGGACGCGGGTGACGGGGTTCTACTCGTACGGGGAGATCTCGCCCTACGCCGCGGGCCATTGCGACCTGCACAACCAGACCATGACCCTCACCGTCCTCTCGGAGTCCCCCACGCCGCTGCCGCGGCGCGACGGCCCGGGCGCGGGTACGGCGCGCGGCGCGCTCGACGGCGAGGAGGCGCGGCCGACGATCCGGGTGCCGCAGGCGAACGGCCAGCGGGCCCGGCGCGCCGCGATCTCCGAGCCGGACGCGGAGCCCGTCTCCTCGGGGACGCTGCACACCACCGTCGACTCGGGGACGATGCCCACGGCGGTGGGCTCGGACCGCATGCCCACGGCGGTGGGCTCGGACCGCCTGCCCACGGCGGTGGACACGGGCCGTCTGCCCGCGGCGGGCCCGGACCGCCTGCGCGCCGGACTCGAGCCGACGCCCGCCTCGTTCGCCGCGCACCGCGCCGCGCCCACGCGGAGCGTCCCGCCGGCGGGCGCCGCCGGCCGCCACGCCGGCCTCCTGTTCGATCGCCGCCGGATCGGCGAGGTCGTCGTCGTCCGGCTCGCCGGCCGCATGACCGAGGCGTTCAAGGGCGCGGCGCTCGCCCGGGAGCTCGACGGCAAGGTCCTCTTCGACCTCGCCGGCGTCGAGCGGATCACCTCGTTCGGCGTGCGCGAGTGGCTCCAGATGATCCAGGCGGCCCAGCCCCGCCTGCGCGCGCTCTACCTCGCGCGCTGCTCCGAGCCGGTCGTCCACCAGATCAGCATGATCCGGCGGTTCACGGGCGGCGGGCAGGTCGTCTCGTTCTACGCGCCCTACGCCTGCGAGTCGTGCAGCGCCCAGTTCGAGCGGCTCGTCGACTGCGCGCACGACGCCGCCGCGCTCGCCGAGGGCAAGCCGCCCGAGGCCGTGTGCCCGCGCTGCGGCGGGGCCGGCGCCTTCGACGACGACGCCGACACCTACTTCGGGTTCGTCGCCCAGCACGGCGCCGGCGCGATCCCGCCGGAGGTGCGCGAGCTCCTGCTCGAGCTCGAGAAGAGCGACGACCCGGTCGGCGGCGACGCGGTGGAAAAATCCGTCGACGGGCGCGTCACCCGGCTCAAGGTGGGGAGCAAGCTGACCGCGTCGCTCCGCTGGAGCCGGATCGTCGACGGCCTCGAGGGCCAGGTGGTCTTCGACCTGAGCGCCGTCCCCGGGATCACCACCGACGGCGCGGCGCGCTTCGAGTCGGCGCTCCGCGGCCTCGAGGGCGCCGTCGAGGAGGTCCACATCGAGGGCTGTCCCCGGCTGCTCGCCGAGCGCGTGGCGAGCCCCACCTGGCCCGCGCTCGCGCGGATCGACTCGGCGATCGTCGACGGCCGCTGCGCCTCGTGCGGCGCGCTCCGGGCGGCGATCGTCGAGGTCGACAGCAACGCCGACCTGCTCCGGCGCGGGGAGGACCCGCGCGTCGCCTGCAAGCGGTGCAGCACCCCGCTCGCCTTCGACGGCTCCCGCTCGCTGCTCTACCTGCTCGGCGCCCACGCGCGCCGCCCCGCCTCGACCCCGCCGCCCGCGTCGGCCGCGGCGGGCGCCTCGCCGGCGCCGCCGTCCGCCTCCGCCGCGTCTGCGCGCGCCGGCTCCGCTGCGTCAGCCGCGGCCGGCTCCGCCGCGTCGCCCGCGGCCGGCTCCGCCGCGTCGCCCGCGGCGCCCTCGTCCGCCGCGCCCTCGCCCGCGCCGGCCTCCCCCACCTCGTCGCCGCTCGCCGCGTCCGCGGCGCCGCAGCCGCCCGCCGCGAGCGGCAACGCCGCGTTCCTCGCGCTCCTCGGCGCGGTGGCGCTCGTGGCCGCCGGCTTCGCGCTGTGGCGCAGCGACCACCGCGCCGCCGCGCCGCCCTCCGCTCCCGCGGCCTCCCACGCCCTGCCGCCGGCGGCCTCCGGCGCCGCCGCGCCGCCCTCCGCTCCGGCGGCCTCCCACGCCGGCGCGCCCGCGCCCTCCGCGCGCGGTCAGGCCGCTGCGGGCTGGGCGGCGATGGACGACCTCCCGCCGGCCTGGGTCGAGCGGCCGTTCGTGGTCGAGGGCGAGAGCGTCTTTGTCGTCGGCCGCGGCGGCCCGACCTCGAGCGAGGCGGACGCGCTCGCCGCGGCGCGCAACAGCGCGATCGAGCGCCTCACGTCCGGCCTCGTCGAGGAGCTCGCGGGCTCCCCGGTCGCCGAGCTCCTCCACGTGCTCCCGCCGGCCGAGGTCAGGCCGGCGCAGCGCGCCGAGGTCGCCGAGCGCATCGCCGGGCGCTTCGTGGCCCAGGTCGGGGCGTTCGCGACGCCCGAGCGCGTCGATGCGGTCGTGCGGCGCGAGGGCGGCGGCGTCCAGGCCTTCGCGCGTTACCGGCTGCCCCGGCGGAGCTTTGAAGCGGCCGCGGAGAGCTACCGCCGGACGGTGACGTTCCAGGGCATCACCGTGGCGCGCTTCTTCCCCCGGCTCGAGGCGAGCCTGCGCACCGAGGGCGATCTCGTCGTCGTCGGGGTCGAGGGCGCGCGGCGCGGCGCGGAGCCGGCGATCGCCCCGGGCGACGTCGTGCTCGCGGTGAGCGACCGCCCGGTCCACGCCGTCGAGGTCTTCGGCAAGGCCGCGGCGGACGCGTGGGCGCGCACCCCGGCCGGTGGTACGCTGAGCCTCCAGATCGAGTCGCGCGGTGAGCGCCGCAGCGTCAGCTTCGCGAAGTCCTCCTCCGCCGACCCTCGATGAGCAAGCCGACCGCCCGCCGCGCTCCCGGAGATGTGACGCCGCCGGCCCGCCCGGGGGAGGCGGCCGCATGAGCGAGCGCCACGCCGAGAGCTCCAGGGCCGCGCCGCGTCGCCCCGGCGTGCTCGGCAGGTACCGCCTGCTGAAGAAGATCGGCATGGGCGGCATGGCCGAGATCTGGGTCGCCTCGGTCGCGGGCATCTCGGGCGTGAAGAAGATCTGCGTGGTCAAGCAGATCCTCCCGCACCTCGCCGACAGCCCCGAGTTCGTGCGGATGTTCCTCGACGAGGCGCGCATCGCCGCGACCCTGGACCACCCCAACCTGGTCCAGATGTACGACATCGAGGAGATCGACGGCATCCCGGTCATCGCGATGGAGTACCTCCACGGCGAGGACCTCAGGCACATCAAGAAGTCGCTGCGCACGGCGAACCGGCGGATGCCGGTCGAGCACGCGATCACCATCGCCGCCGGCGTCGCGGCGGGGCTGCACTACGCGCACGAGAAGGTCGGCTACGACGGCAAGCCGCTCGACATCGTCCACCGCGACGTGTCGCCGCACAACGTGTTCGTCACGTACGACGGCGCCGTGAAGATCCTCGACTTCGGGATCGCGAAGGCCGCGAACCGCGTCAACGAGACGCGCGACGGCGCGCTGAAGGGCAAGGTCCCGTACATGTCGCCCGAGCAGTGCACGAGCGACAAGCTCGACCGCCGGAGCGACATCTACTCGGTGGGCATCCTGCTCTACGAGATGTCCACGGGCAGCCGGCTGTTCCGGCGCGGCGCCACCGAGTTCGAGCTGATGCGGGCGATCGTCGAGGACCCGGTCATGCCGCCGAGCCAGGTGATCGGCGACTACCCGCCGGCGCTGGAGCGCATCGTGATGCGGTGCCTCGAGCGCGACCGGGAGAAGCGGTACCCGACCGCGCGGGATCTCCAGATCGACCTCGAGGCCTTCGCCCGGCAGGAGCGGCTCGCCACCTCGGCGCTCGCGCTGTCGTCGTTCATGGCGGAGCTGTTCGGCCAGCGGATCGAGGCGTGGCGGGGCGCGCTCGGCTCGGACTCGGATCTCCTGTCGCACGTCGTCGAGAAGCAGACGGACCTCCTCAACGACGACTCCTTCGCCGACGATCTCGCGGCCACCCCCGGCGCGGCGCTGGGCCTCGGCGGCGCCGGTCGCCCCGGCGCGGCGGCCACGAAGCTCTCCGCGCCGCTCTTCTCGGCGTCGCGGCTCTCGGCCCCGGACGACCTCGACCCGCCTGCGCCGCGCTCTCGGCACCTCGCGCACCCCGCGCACGCGGCGCACGTGTCGCACGCGTCGCACGCGTCGCACGCGTCGCACCCCGCGCCGGCGCACGCGGACGCCGCCGGCGGGGCGGCGGAGCCGGCCGAGGCGCACGGGCACGGGCCGCGGGCGCTCACGGTGACCCGGCGCAGGCTGGGCAGCTTGCTCGTCGTCTCGCTGTCCGGGCGGATGACCGAGGAGCTCCAGGGCGTCGCGCTCGCGCGGGGGATCTCCGGCCGCGTGCTCTTCGATCTCGGCGGCGTGCAGCGGGTGACGTCGTTCGGCGTGCGCGAGTGGATGGCGATGCTGGCCGAGATCTCGCAGAGCGCGTCCGAGCTCTACGTCGCCCGCTGCACCGAGCCGATCGTCAACCAGGTCAGCATGATCCGCCGCTTCTTCGGCGACGGGCGCGTCGTGTCCTTCTACGGCCCGTACCGGTGCGAGCGCTGCGGCGCGGCGTTCGAGCGGCTCTTCGACTGCGACCGGGACGCGCGCGTCGTCATGGCGCACGACCCGCCCCCGAGCCCGTGCCCGCGCTGCGGCGCGGCGGCGGTGTTCGACGACGACGCCGGGAGCTACTTCGCGTTCGCGGCCAGCCACGCGGGGATCGAGCTGCCGGCCGACGTGCGGTCCGCGCTCGACGAGCTCGCGCGGCTCGACGCCGGGACGGGCGAGGCGATCGAGAAGACGGTCGACGAGCGCGGCACGCGCATCGCCGTGCGCTGCAAGCTCGACGAGCAGGTCCGGTGGCGGCGCGTGCTCGACGGCATCGAGGGGGACCTGGTCCTCGACCTCGCGGCCGCGCCGGGGGCGACGCCCGAGGGCGCGAGGGCGCTCGAGCTGTCGCTCCGCGGGCTGGGCCGCGAGGTGACGTCGATCCGGATCGAGGGCTGTCCCGTCGCGCTGCTCGAGCACCTCGCCGCGGCGAGGCCCCCGCTCGGGTCGGCGGTCGCCTCCGCGCACGTCGACGGCGTCTGCGAGCGGTGCCACGCGCCGAGGCAGGTGCTGCTCGACGTGAAGGAGGCCGTCCACGCCGCGCTCGAGGACCGCGACCCGTACCTGCCGTGCAAGCGCTGCAACGCGCCGCTCTCGTTCCTCTCGCTCCGGCCGGTGCTGAAGCGGCTCGGCGGCGCGCCGGCGCCGCGGTCGGGGCCGGGCGAGATCGGCTCGCTGCCGGCGCCCGCGGCGGAGCGCCCTGCGTCGTCGTCGCTGGCGCCGGCGGCGTCGTCGTCGGTGCCGGCCGCGTCGGCGCCGTCGGCGTCGTCGTTGGTGCCGACCGCGTCGTCATCGGTATCGGTGCCGCCGGCCTCGTTGCCGGCGACGGCCGCGTCAGCGCCGGCGACGGCCGCGTCAGCGCCGACGTCGTTGCCGGCGACGGCCGCGTCGACGCCGGCGTCGGCGCCCCGCTCGCAACGCGCGTCGGCGCCGGCGTCGGCGCCTCGCTCGCAACGCGCGTCGGCGCGCCCGTCCAGGGGCGCCGCGGCCCCCGGATCGCGCCTGGCGAACGCGGCGGTCGTGGTCGCGGCCGCGCTGCTGCTCCTCAGCCTGGGCGTCGCGTACTGGGGCTCGGCCCGCCAGCGCGGCGAGGCCCGGCCGGCCGCCGGCCCAGCGGCGAGCCCCGCGCCGGCGCCGGTCGACGGGCCGAGCCCTCCCTGGATGCAGCAGCCGTTCACCGCCGACGGCGACGTGATCTTCGTGGTCGGCGAGGGCGCCGGCGCCGACCGGGACGCCGCGCTGGCGGCCGCGCGCGCCGACGCGATCTCCCGCCTGGCGAGCCACGTGGTGCCGGCGCTCGTGGGGTCGCCTCTCCACGGCTACCTCCAGGCGCGCGGCGGCGGCGCGCGGCGCGCCGGCATGGCCGACGCCGAGGCGCGCCGTTACCTGAGGCAGGTCGGTGCCTTGGCCACGCCCGAGCGCGTCGACGCGCGCTTCCAGGAGCGCGGCGACGAGGTCAAGGCCGTCGCGCGGTACCGCATGAGCCAGCAGAGCTTCGACGCGGCCGTGCAGAGCTACAGGAGGACGGTGACCCTGCTCGGGTTCACCGCGGCGCCCGTGTTCCCGCTGCTGCACGGCGAGCTGGACACCCAGGGCGACGCCATCGTGGTCGCCGTCGACGAAGCAGGCCCCGCCGCCTCCGCCGGCGTGCGCGTCGGCGACGTCGTGGTCGCCCTCAATGGACACCCGATCGCCATATTTGACGCGTTGCGTCGTGCCGTGCAGAGCCTGCCGGAGGGCGCTTCGGTCGAGCTGACGGTGGAGGTGGGAGGTGTGCAGCGCGCGATCGCGATCAAGCGACGGGGCGGGATCCGCGAGGGGGGCTGACGCGAGATCGCCTACGGTATGCTGGGCGTAGCGGCGCGGCGCTCTCGGGTCGGAGGTTTCGAAAACATGCGCGGCCTGGAAGAGATCCAAGGGTTGGAGGTCGGAACCCTGATCGCGGGCAAGTACCGCGTGGATCGTTTGCTGGACAAGGGGGCGATGGGCGCGGTGGTCGCGGCGACGCACGTGGAGCTCGGCGAGCTCCGGGCGATCAAGCTGCTCTTGCCGGCCACGGCCGCGGATCCGGAGATGGGCCGGCGTTTCCTCCGGGAGGCGCGGATCGCGGCGCGGCTCAAGAGCGAGCACGCGGTGCGGGTGCACGACGTCGGGCGGCTCGACGACGGCCTCCCGTACATGGTGATGGAGTTCCTCGCCGGCCGCGACCTCCGGTCGCTGCGCAAGCAGCTGGGCCCGCTGCCGGTCGACGAGGCGACGCTCTACGTGATCCAGGCGTGCGACGCGCTGGCGGAGGCGCACGCGCTCGGCCTCGTGCACCGCGACGTCAAGCCGGCGAACCTGTTTTTGACGCACACGCGCGAGGGCACGCCGTGCATCAAGGTGCTCGACTTCGGCGTCTCGAAGGTCTCGGAGGCGGCGACGCTCGGCGTGGCCGAGATGCGGACGAGCACGGGCCAGATGCTCGGGACGCCGCACTACATGCCGCCCGAGCAGATGCGCGGGGAGCGCGACGTCGACGCGCGCGCGGACATCTGGGCGATCGGCTCGGTGCTCTACGTCCTGCTCACGGGCCGCTACCCGATGCACGCCCGCTCGGTCCAGACGGTCTCGCTGGTGCTCGGGGGCAAGTACGTCCCGCCGCTCCCGTCGAAGGTCCGCCGCGGTCTCACGCCGGAGATCGACCCGATCATCATGAAGTGCCTCGAGCGCGACCGCGACAAGCGATACGTCGACGTCGCGGAGCTGGTCCTGGCGCTGCGCCCGTTCGCGCCGCCGGCGGCGCAGCCGCTCGTCGAGCGCATCCAGGGCATCCTGCACGGCCGCCCGCGCGACTCGCTGGCCGGCGTGCGCCTCAGCCTGGAGTCGCTCGACCTCGCGGCGGACTCCGGCGCGGCGACGGCGGTGGCGGCGGCCGCGGCGGCGGTGCCGGCCTCGGGGCCGCGGGCCGAGGGCTCGCCGGCCTCGGGTGGGCCGGTCTCGGGTGGGCCGGTCTCGGGTGGGCCGGTCTCGGGCGACCCGACGGAGCCGGATCCGGGGGCTCGCCTGCGCTCGGTTCCGCCGGCGGCCGCGGCGCCGGCGGCCGGCGCCGGGGCGGCGGGTCCCGGGGCCGTCGCCGATGCGGCGGAGCCGGTGGATGCCATGGCAAGCGAGCAGAGCGAGGCGGCCACGGTGCCTGACCGGTCGCGGCTCCGGCCGCCCCTGCGGGACCGGTCGCCCCAGATCGAGGAGCCGCCCGACTCGGCGACGCTCGTCGACCCGCCGTCGCACAGCGCGTCCTGGTCGGCGCCGCCGCCGCGGCGGTGGCTGTCGCCCGTGAGGGTGGGCCTCTGGCTGGCGGCGGCGGCGATCGCGGCCATCGCCGCGCTCGTCGTGAGGGGCTCGGCGCCGCCGGCGCCGCCGCCGGGAGGATCGTCACCGCCGCCAGGACAAGGGAGCTCGGTCAGCGCTGCGCCGCCATGACGCGGGAGAGGGCGGCTGCCCGCCGGGTGGGAGCTCGCGCGGCGGGCGTGGGATGACATGGGCGGGTGCCTGGTCGGGCAGGCGGCCGGCATGTCGGGACTGGCAACCCAGCTCACCTCCAGTGGGTTCGAGAGCGGATTGACACGGTAGTCCAGAAGTACGACGAAGTTCGTTAGGGACCGTGGAACCCACGAGGAGGCGGAGGTGGCGATTTTCTGTTCTTTAGGAAAAGTAACGACCTCGTGATTGCTAAAGCGATTGGTGAATATGTGTTATGATTTGGGAGATCGAGCGTTACGACTGGTCAAGCTTGCGCGCGGCGGGCGACGCGTCTGGGATTCCAGCTGCGATTCGACAGCTTGAGTCCGCCAATGCAGAAGCCGAGGCGTCGGTCGCTTACTGGAAAATCGACAACGTTGTAGTCGTTCAGGGAGCTGTTTATCAGGCGGCTCTGGCCACAGTGCCGTGTCTCATAGAGATTCTGCTGCGATGTACTCGCGCGGCTCGCCGCCAGGTGCTGGAGCTTCTAGTTCAGATCGGTAGCGGTGAAGAATCAGAGAGCGAGCTTGCACACGGTGAAGTAGATCTGATTCAGCGATGTTTGCGAGAGCTGTCGAGGGGGGTCGCCATTTATCTGCACATACTCGAATCTAGCTCGGATCCTGATGAGCGCGCCCTTTGTGTCGACCTCCTGGGTTTATCGTGCAGGGCCGACGGTGAGCTGCGGGAGAGGGTCTCATGGTACCTCTCTCGCCTTCGCTCCGAGAAGATCTCGGAAGGGCTGCAAAGCCTGATGTCCAGCTGGTTCGAAGAGCTAGGACCCAGCACGCCGTAGTGGGCTCGTGCGTACCCCCAGCACAACACGCGGCGAGGAGACGCGTGCTGGGCGAACGGTCTCCCCGTTGTCCTCCGGTCCCTCCCGAGGTGAAGCCAATGCTGGTGGCATCGACCACGCGGAACCGGTCCTAAGACAATAGAGCGCAGATGCCAGTCGCGCGAACTCGCCGTCGTGGTTTGCAGTCGATGAAGCTCCCTGGATTCGGCGAGGGGGAGACAGCGCACCACGACCAGCACCTGACGCTGCGGGACGGGCGGTTCATCACCAAGCACATCTACGCAGGACGGACGCGCGTCGCGAGCACGATGGATCCGGCGCCGTGCCGTAGCGCGCCGGGCGCTTACGGCCAGGCGCCGTACGCGACATTGCGCCTGTCACGCGTGCCCAGGATCCCGGGCTGCTTGCCAGCCTTCGCTCGCGGTGCACACTGACGGCCCATGAAGATCCTGATCCTGGGTGGTACATTGTTCGTCGGCCGCCACATCGTCGAAGCAGCGCTCGCGCGTGGCCACCAGGTGACGCTCTTCAACCGCGGTCGCCAGGCGCCTGACCTGTACCCCGAGGTCGAGAGGCTCACCGGCGATCGACGCGGTGACCTCGTCGCGCTCCGCGGGCGGCGCTGGGATGCGGCGATCGACACCGCGGCCTACGTGCCGTCCCTCGTGCAGCGCGCGGCCCGGCTCCTCTCCCCCTCGGTCGAGCACTACACGTTCATCTCGACGCGCTCCGTGTACGCCGACCCGGCCGACTCCGAAGAGACCGGCCCGGTCGCGACGCTGCCCGACGATGCGCTCCGACGGGCGGAGGCGATCGAGCCCGAAGGGCCGTCCAACGCGTCGCTCTACGGCGAACACTACGGCGCCCTCAAGGTGTGCTGTGAGCGCGCGGCCGAGGAAGAGATGCCCGGCCGGGTGCTGGTGCTCCGCCCCGGCCTCCTCGTCGGCACGTTCGATCCCACCGATCGCTTCACCTACTGGGTCCGCCGCGTCGCGCGCGGCGGTGACGTGCTCGCGCCCGGTCGCCCCGAGCGTCCCGTGCGCGCGCTGGACGCGCGCGATTTCGCCGCCTGGTGTGTGCAGCGTATCGAAGCTCGGACCACCGGAGTCTTCAACGCGGCCGGCGCCGACGGTGTGACGATGCATAACCTGCTCGACGCATGCGCGCGCGGTACCGGGAGCGAGCCGCGCTTCGCCTGGGCGAGCGAAGCATTCCTGCTCGCCCGCGGCGTGACGCCCTGGAGCGAGCTGCCCCTCTGGCTGCCTGAGCAGCACAACGCTTTCCTGGAAACTGGCAACGCCAAGGCCGTCTCCGCCGGGCTCACCTTCCGGCCCCTCGTCGAGACCGTCAGAGATACGCTCGCATGGGACCGGTCCCGCGGAGAACCTGCCCTGCGCGCCGGGCTCACCTCGCTCCGGGAGGCCGAGCTCCTGGCGGCGCTCGGAGGTGCGGGTAGCCGACAGGACTCGTAACCGCTGCGTGAACACTGGGTCAGGCGAGCTCGGCCCGTCCCCTGCGCCGCGCGCCGAGCTCCCTCCGAGGGGCCGAGCAGCTCGGCACCCCGCCTCCGCGCCCCCGCGGACGCCCTCAATCAAGCGCGGCAGGCTCACCCCACCGCAGCCACGTTCACTTGCCGGCCGCGGCCCCGATGACCCCGCAACCGATGCGTCCGCCCGCGTTCCCGGAGGGCTGGCCGCCGTCGTCCGCCTTCTCGTGGACGATGATCGCGCGGCCGAGGAACGAGTTCGGCGCGCCCTGCTTGAGGTTCGCCCCCTTCGCGACGATCTCGTGGGTCCCGTTCCCGTCCGGCTTCACCTCGATGTTGCCGAGGTCGCCGAGGTGGCGCTGCGCGGCGTCGGGCAGGCCGTGCTGGTGGTTCTCGGGGTTGTAATGCGCGCCCGCGCTGGCCCCGTCCGGCGCGCTGCAGTCGCCGGTCTCGTGCACGTGCACCGCGACCTTGCCCTTGGGCGCGCCCGAGACCTGGACGGACACCTTCACGCCGCCCTCGACCTCGGTGAACGTCGCGGTGCCCTTCAGCTTCGACTTGCTCCGCGCCTCGATCGGCACGGTGACGGGCGCCGCCGGCGCCGCCGCAGCAGCCGGCGTCGCGGCCCCGGACGCCCCGGCCGCGGACGTCGCGCCCTCGGTCCCGGTGGGCGCCGCGCCGCCGCCCGGCGGGGTGGCTTCAGGCGCCGGCGTCGCCTCGGGCGCCGCGGGCGTCTCGGGCGTCTGCGCCGGCACGGACGGCACCTCGGGCGCCGGCTCGGGCGCGCCGCCGCAGGCGGCGACGACCAGGGCGAACGAGGCGAGCAGCGAGTAGCGATGAGCGGATCTGATCACGGAGACCTCCAGGTTCATGAAGCCGTTGGACCTCACGGACCCTCCTAGAGCGGTCTCAGCGGGCGATCAATCGACCTGCGCACCTTTCGGGCGGCGAGCCGCCAGGCCGGCGGACAGGGGAGGGGACGAGCCGGGGCGCGGATCCAGCTCCGCGCCCCGGGGGGAAGGCTCAGCCGCGCGGGCCGCGCGAGCTCACGGAGCGGGCGGGCAGCCAATCGGCTCGGTGCCGATCACGACGTCATCGATCCACATCGTGCGGGCGGCGTCGGCCTGATACGACTCCCAGCCGAAGCCGATGCTGGTGAACTCCGGCGCGCTCCACGTGAAGTTCTCCACCTCGCTGACGCAGCCCTGGCCGGTCCCGGACATCGTGAGTTTGTCCACCTCCTGGCCGTCGAGCCAGAGGCGCATCTCGTTCTTCGGCCCGTCGAAGCTGAACTCGACGCAGGTCCACTTGCCGGTCGGGACCACGACGCCCTCGGCGTGATGCCAGCAGTCCGTCTGCGGCGCGGTCTTCGGATCGGCCCAGAAGCCGGGCGTGTCGTAGTTCGCCATCATCTGGTTGCCGTTGTCGAGCGCCTTCTGGCCGCCGTAGCGATAGACGGCCGAGTACTCCGCGCCCTCGTAATCGCTCCCCGGCACGATGCCGGAGCCGTCGATGAACGTCCAGTGCACGTCCGTGGTCGGCGCCGACTCCAGGTAGAACATCATGCGGCCACGAATGACGTTCCCCTCGACGGGCAAGGCGTCTCCCGTGAACTGGATCATCGCCGACTTGTAGTTGGGCTCTGCCGTGGTCGCGGGCGTCGTCACCTTCACGGACTGCGTGCCGCTGTAAGCCTGCGCCGTGTCGACCGTGACGGCGGAGCCCTCCAGGGCCGTGTAGACCTTCCACTTGCCGCCGGGCGCGCCCTGGGCCGCGTACGACTCGAAATCATCGGAGATCAGCGACGAGGACGGCGCGGCGCCGCCGCCGCCGTTGTTGTCGCTGCCGCCGCCGCCGTCGCCGCCGCCCGTGCCGCCGCCGCCCGTGCCGCTCGTGGTCCCGCTGCCGCTCGTCGTCGCGCCGGACTCGGTGCCGTTGTCGTCATCTCCACACGCGGCCGCGCTCACGCCGAACGCCGCGAGCAGGCCCGCCAAGGTAATGCAATAACGAAGCTCCATCTTCATTGTATCCTCCGCGGCGGCGACTATGCACGAGGGCACCCCCTGGTTCAAGAACGAACGGTTTTGTGCATCGCCTGACCCACGCGATGGATCTGCCGTGATCCCGGGCAGTCGCCGCGCAATCATGTTCGCGCCTACAGGCCACGTGGGCGCGCCGCCTCTCGCGATCTCGGCGCCGCGGGCCGTCAGCCCTCGCCCGACCCGCCGCGCGCCGCGCCCTCCGCGATCGCCTCCGGCGAGATCGCATAGAGCTTTTCCTCCCCCTGCTTGCCGCGGATCCGCACCACCGCGGGCACCGCGCCTCCCGGGCTCCCGGCCGCGTGGAACGTCGGCTCATCCATCAGCAGGCCACCGGACCTCGCCTGCGCCTGAATCCGAAACGCGGTGTTCACACGATCGCCGATGATCGTGAACTCCCGCCTCCCGCTCGATCCGATGCTCGCGAGCAGGACCGGCCCTGTCGAGAGGCCGAGCCGCGTCGGGAAGGCCGGCCGGCCCTGCGAGCGCTGGTGTTCGTTGAACCCCGCGATGCTGCGCTGGATCTCCTGCGCCGCCGCGAGCGCGTCCGGCGCGCTCCGGAAGAACGCGAGCATGCCGTCGCCCACGTACTTGTCGACCTCGCCCCGGTGGTCGTAAACGACCTGCGCCACCGTGGCCATGTACAGGCTGAGGTCCGCGAGCAGCGGGCCCGGCTCCTCCTGCTCCGACAGCCGCACGAAGTCCTCGATGTCGCTGACCAGCACCGTCAGCACCTCGCGCGCCGGCGCGCTCGGCCGGTTCGACGACACGCTCTCCTCGATGCTCTCCCACGCCCGGTCGGACAGGTAGCCGCGCAGCGCGGCCTGCATCTGCCGGACCTGCGCGTACCGCTCCTCCAGCTCCTTGCGCTGCCGCTCGAGCTCACGGCGCTGCCGGTGCAGGAGCAGCTGCGTCCCCACGCGCGCCAGCACCTCGCGCAGCTCGAACGGCTTCGTGACGTAATCGACGCCGCCCGCCTCGAACGCCGTCACCTTGTCGCCGATGCCGGTCATCGCGCTCAGGAAGATGACCGGCGTGTCCGCGGTCCGCGCGTCCGCCTTCAGCCGCCGGCACACCTCGTAGCCGTCCATGTGGGGCATGCTCACGTCGAGCAGGATGAGGTCCGGCGGCGACGCCGCGGCCGACATCAGCGCCATCGCGCCGCTGATCGCCGCCCGCACCTCGTAGCCCTGCGCCGTCAGCATCGACGTGAGCAGCGACAGGTTCGCCGGCATGTCGTCGACGATCAGGATCTCCGCGGGGCGCTCCCGGGGCCGCTCCGGCCGCGTGCTCACGATCCCCCCGCGAGGTGCTGCTTCTTGTCGGTCGCTTTCATGACGGCTCCTCCTCGTCCGCGCTCGAGAGCGCCAGGATGCTGTCGAACCGATACCCCCGCGCGAGCTCGGCCACAGCCCCCGCGAGCGCCGCGTCCTCCGGCTGGATCCGCTCCACCGCGGCCTGCACCGCCTTGGCGTCGAGCCGCGTCGCCGCCTGCCGGAGGTCCTTGCGCAGCGAGACCGGCAGCCCGGCCGCGGCGCGCGCCAGATCCGCGCCCCGGACGGCCTCCGCCGCCCGCGCCGCCGGCTGGTCCTCGTACTCGAAGCGCGCCCCGAGGTGCTTGCCGAGCAGCGCGAAGATTTCAGCGTCACGGAACGGCTTGCTCAGGAAGTCGTCGCAGCCGGCCTGCGCCGCGAGCAGCCGGTTCTGCTCGAACGCGCTCGCCGTCATCGCGACCACGACCGTGTCCCGCCCCCGCGCGCCCGACTTGATGCGGGTCGCCGCCTCGTAGCCGTCGAGCAGCGGCATGCGCAGGTCGAGCAGCACGAGGTGCGGCGCCCACGTCTCCCACTGCGCCACGGCGCCGAGGCCGTTCGTCGCGCTGCGCACCTCGAACCCCGCGGAGTCGAGCAGCTTGAGCAGGCAGTGGCGCACGTCCCACCGGTCGTCGACCACGAGCACGCGGTACCTCGGCTGCCCCGGCGACAGGCCCACGACCCGCCGCGCGCGCGGCGCGTGGCCCCGGTCCTGCGCGTCGGCCAGCGTCAGGCGCACGTCGAAGCGGAGCGTGGTCCCGCGGCCGAGCTCGCTCTCCACGTGGATGTCGCCCCCCATCATCCGCACGATCCGCCGGCTGATGTGCAGCCCGAGGCCGGTGCCCTCGCGCGCGCCGCGCCCGCTCGCGGTCTGCGAGAACGCCTCGAAGAGCTCCTCGAGCTCGCCCGGCGCCATGCCGCGCCCCGTGTCGGCCACCTCGAAGGACAGCCGCACGCGCCCCGCCGCCGCGCCGTCGTGCGCGCCGGTCGCGCGCCGCGCGGAGGACCGCAGCGTCACCGAGCCGCGGCCCGTGAACTTCAGCGCGTTGCCGAGCAGGTTGATGAGGACCTGCCGGAGCTTGCCCTCGTCGCCGTGCACGAGGCGCGGCACGTCCGGCTCGCGCTCGACCGCGAGCGTGAGGCCCTTCTTCTGCGCCTCCAGCGCGAACATCTCCGACAGCTCCGAGAGCATGGCGTGGAGGTCGAAGTCGACGTCGGCGAGCGTCATCCTGCCGGCCTCGATCTTCGCCATCTCGAGGATGTCGTTCACGAGGCCGAGCAGGTGCTCGCCGCTCTTGCTGATGACCGCGAGGTTCTCGCGGTGCCGATCGCCGAGCGCCTGGTCGCGCTCCATGAGCTGCGCGAAGCCGAGGATCGAGTTGAGCGGCGTCCTGAGCTCGTGGCTCATGTTGGCGAGGAACGCGCTCTTCGCCCGGCTCGCCGCCGCGGCCTCCGCCTGCGCCTTGCGCGCCTGCTCCTCGGCGCGCCGCGCCTCGAGCAGCTCCTCGCCGAGCCGCTGCTCCGCGGCGCGGCTCACGGCGAGCTCCTCCGCCTTGCGCTCGAGCTCGCGCGCGGCGAGGGCGAGCTCGCGCGCGGCGCGCTCGATCTCGAGCTCGCGGGCGCGGAGCCGCCGCGCGAGCGCCCAGAGGACGATCACGACGACGGTCGCGACGACCACGCTGGCGGACATCCAGGCGAGCTGCATGCGGTAGGCCCCACCCACACCCCCGCGGCGGGACGGACCGGAGCGCCGGTCCCGCGCGAGGGCACAGCCCAGCGTACAGGAGTTCGGGACAGCGCGCGGCGCCGCGATCGGCCGGCGCGGCGCCGCGCGGCTCGGCGGCGCCGCGCGCTCGTCAGGTGGATCACGGAAGCGGCGCGCCGCAGCGCGGCGTGGCGGTCACTCCGCGCCGGACGTCGCCCGCGGCGCAGCGGCTGGATCGCGCCGCGGCGCGCCGGCGTCGGCGCCGGGCGTCGCCCGCGGCGCAGCGGCTGGATCGCGCCGCGGCGCGCCGGCATCGGCGCCGGGCGCGGCGCGCGGCGTGACGACCACGTCGGGCCGCGGCGGCGCGCGGTCGCCTCCGTCCTCGTCGGGCGACGGCTCGCGCGGCTCGCGGCGCCGCTCGAGCGCCGGCGGCTCCGGCGCGGGCTGACGGAAGCCGCGCAGCGACGCGAGCCGGTCGACGAGCACGCCGGCCTCGTCGGCCGACAGCGTGACGCGGGCGTGCAGCGCCTTGCCCGCGGCGGCGATCTCGATGCGCCGGAGCAGGGTCCCGAAGCCGGCGAGCCGCACCGCGAAGTCGGCGGCGCGCGCGTCGCGGGCCGCACGCAGCTGCGCGCCGAGCTCGGCGCACGGGGCCTCGGCGTCGCAGAGGACGGCGGCGTGCACGGCGATCTCGGGGCCGAGCGCGACCGCGGCGCCGCCGGCCAGGATGGACGCCGCGGGCGATCGGCCGGCGCCGCCCGGCGCGAGCTCGCCCTCGAGCTCGCGGCGCTGCTCCGGCGTGAGGACGACGGTGACGCGCGCCGCGCCCTGGCCCACCTCGCCCGCGACCTGGCCGTGCGCGCCGCCCTCGCCGAGCGGCGCAGCGCGCCCCTCGGCGCTGTCGATCATGGCGCGCAGGTACGCGCCGCCGCCGAGCAGGATCGGCCCGCCGGGGCGCACGGCGATCTCGCCGCGGCCCTCGGCGCTCGAGTCCCGCACCGCGCGGAAGCCGCCGACCTGCGTGACCACGGGCTGCCCGCCGCGGGCCTTGACGACCTTCGCGGCGCACGCGAGCAGCGCCTCGTGCTGCACGGCGCCCGCGGCGACGAGCCCGAAGTCGCCGCCCTCGCCCCCCGCCGGGATCGCGATCGCGACCTCGGTGAGCCCGGCGAGCGGGTCGAAGCCGCACACGTCGCTCACCTTGCCGAGCCCCGGGATCTCGCGCTCGGCGCGCAGGAACGGGGCGAAGGCCGGCGAGGCGCGCAGCGCCGGGAGATCGAGCGTCGCGACGAGCAGCGCGCCCGCCGGCACCGCGTCGAGCGCGCGCGGCGCGGGGGGGAGCTCCGGCCGCCGGCCGAGCAGCCACGCGGCGCCGCCGCCGAGCACGGCGCCGGCGAGCAGGAGGACGAGGCCGCTCTTGGTCCGCGTCTGCACGCGCGACCGTTAGCACGACCGCAGGTCACGGTGTCCGGAGGGTGCGCGCGAGGACGCGAAAGGTGAGTAAATCCGGATAGATAAAAACGAACACGGGCGCGGGCGCCCGCAGCGCGCTCAGCCTTCTCGGCGCTCTTCCGGGGCCTCCGGCGCGGCGCCGTCGGCCGTCGCCGGCTTCCGCTCGAAGAGCCCGCCGATGGCCTCGCCGACGCGGCCGACCTTCGTGGCGAGCAGCACCACGAGGAGCAGGAAGGCCACGAGGGCGATCTCGTTCGGATAAGCGCCGAGCAGCATGTGCCGATGTCTACCACGCTGAGGGCGCCGGAGGGCCGCGCTCGGGGGCGCGTGCGGCGCCGGGGCCGCGGCGGCCGGCGCGGGCGGGACGTGGGCAGACAGACGGGCGCGGCGCGAGGTGGCGGTCGAGGTGCGGGAGAGGGGGCGATGCGCCGCGGGCGCGCGGGGAGGGAAGAACATGCGGGAAGGAAAGCTGGCCCGCGATCGCGTTTGACAGCCCGCCTGCGACCGTCGACAGTCCACCACACTACGGGGCCCACGGTGTCGCTCCGGGGGGCCGCCGCCACAAGATGACCGCCGTGTCCGAGCTCCGCGACGACCACGATGTTGCGCAGGTGCGCCTGCGCGCTCCTGCCGTCCTCCTGGCCGACGCATCGCCGGAAGGGCAGGCGATCGGCGCGGCGCTGCGGGGCCGCGGCTTCGACGTGATCGCGGCGCCGCTCGCGGAGCTCGAGGCGCGCCTCGCGAGCGACGCGCCGCGGGTCGTGATCGTCGACATCGATCAGCCCGGCGCGATCGACGCGCTCGAGCGCCTGTACCAGCACCCGGACGGGCTCGCCGCGACGGTGCTCCTCGTGGGTGATCCGGTGCGCTCGGCGGAGCTCGATCCGGCGCTGTTCGGGCAGGTGTTCGCGCGCCCGGTGGACATCGCCGAGCTCGCCGCGCACGTGAGCGCGGTCGCCGAGCCGGGCTGGCTGCGCCGGGAGCAGGGCGACGCGCCGCGGCTGCCCGCGGACTACTCGGGCCCGATCGAGAACGAGGTCCCGTCGCACCCGGACTTCGCGAGCGATCTCGACCCGCTCGACGTCGGCTCGGTGCTGCCGCCGCCGGAGGACGGCGAGGCGGTCGGGCCGCGGCTCTTGCCGGCCCGGATCAGCCCGGAGCTCGAGGAGATCCTCGTCGCCGCCGAGCAGCGGGTCACGGCGAAGGCGCACCCGTCGAGCATCCCGGCGGCCGAGGAGGACGTGGATCTGATCCTCTCGCCCGAGCTGCTCTCCGCGCTCGACGAGCCGCTCGATCCGGACGAGGACGAGCCGGGGACCGGCGCGAGCGCGGCCGCCGCGCTGCACGCGGGCGCGGCGTCGCAGCCGCGGACCGCGCCCGATCCGCAGGGCGTCCTGGGCGCGCCGCAGCAGGGGGCCACGCGCGCCGAGCACACCGGCGCGGGCGAGCGCATCTCGGAGCTCGCCGAGCCGGGCGACGACGAGCACGACGAGCCCCCGCTCGACGTGGTGTACGCGACGAAGCGCGCCGGCCCCGAGCTCGCGGCGCTCTCGATCGATCGGGAGGCGCACCTGCCTGGCCGGGACGATCGCGATTACGGCGCGCCCGCGCCGCGCCGCGGAGGGGGGCGCGACGCCGCGCCGCCGACGCCGCGCGACGCGGGGCGGCCGCCCGCGGCCTCGCCGCCGCCGTCGCGCGGCGAGGCCGCGTGGGAGCGGGCGCTCGCGCCGTCGCCGACGCCGCGCGCCGAGGCCGTGTGGGAGCGGCCGTCGGCGCGCTCTCCGGTGCCGCGCGGCGAGGCCGCGTGGGAGCGCGCGCCGTCGCCGCCCCCGGCGCTGCGCGAGGATCCGGCGTGGGAGCGCGCGCTGCCGGACGCCGCGCGCGAGGAGCTCGAGTGGGCGCGCTCCCCGTCGGGGCGCCTCGAGCCGGTCGATCGCCAGCGTTACACCGAGCCGCCGCCGACCCGCGCGCGCTCCGGCCGCGAGCCCCGCGCGGCGGGGGTTGCGTCGTCTGCAGCCGGGCATGCGCCGCCCGGGGCGGGGTTTGCGCCTGCTGCGGCCGGCTATGCGCCGTCCGCGGCCGGGTATGCGCCGTCCGCGGCCGGGTATGCGCCGTCCGCGGCCGGGTATGCGCCTGCTTCCGCCGCGCACTCGGCGCCCTCGGCCGCCTTTCCGCCGCATGTGACGCCGCCGGCCGGCATCGCGTTCGTGCCGGCGGCGTCGGTCGAGCTGAGGACCGCGCCGCTGTCGTCGGGCGGCGGCGCGGGCGAGCCCGATCCGTCGCCGCCGCCCGCGCCGGTGCGCGCTGCCGCGCCGGTGCGCGCGCCGCTGCCCCCCGTGCCCGCCTCGTCCGGCGCGAGCTCGCTCGGGCGAGGCCTCATCGCGCCGTTGCCGCCGGCCCCGGCGGGGGGCGGGCTCGGCCGCATGCAGCTGCCCGTTCCGCCGTCGGTCGCCATCTCCGGCGCGCCCGCCCGCCCCGCCCCGCCGCCCGCGCCGGCCGTCCCTTCGGGGCCCGCGACGATCAGCACGGGCGCGCTCGGCCGCGTGTTGCCGCCGCAGGCGGGCGACGAGGCGCCCCCTTCGAGCAGCGTCTCGTCGGCCACGGTGCTCGGCCCGGGCGACGCGCCGCGCGCGCTCGCCCGCGCGGTGGGCAGCCGCTCGTCCGGCGCCCTCGCGATCGCGACGGACGAGGGCGCGCGGCGGATCGTGCTGCACGACGGCGATCTCGTCACCGCCGGATCGAGCATCCCCGAGGAGACGCTGCTCGCCTTCCTGGTCGGGCGCGGCGATATCGAGCGCGAGGTGGCCGCGCGGCTGACGGGCAAGCTCCCCGCCTCGGGCCGGCACGCCGGCGCGGCGCTCATCGCGCACGGCCACCTCGGTCAGGACGATCTCTGGCCGGTCCTGCGCGCGCACGCCGAGTGGATCATCGGGCATGTCGTGCTGGTGGAGGCCGGCACGTGCGATCTGGAGCCCGAGCCGCCGGGCCGCCTCAAGGCGGAGCCGAACGTGTTCGGCGGCGCGACCGGCGCGGAGGTCTTCGTGGAGACGATCCGCCGGGTCATCGCGCCCGAGGTCGCGCTGCGCCGCCTCGGCGGCCCGGGCGCGCGCCTCGACGACGGCGCGCGGCGCAACCTGCTCGGCGAGTGCGCGCTCCGGCGCGAGGAGGAGGAGCTCGTGCGCACGGCGCGCGGCCGCACCGTCGGCGAGCTGGTGAACGCGGCGGAGCCGGAGAACGCGAGCGTGATCTACGCGCTCGTGTGCCTCGAGGTGCTCGACGTGCTGATCCCGCCGTCGATCACGGAGGCGCCTCCGCCGCCCGTCGAGGATCCGCTCGACGAGGAGGCGATCCGGCAGCGCGTGCGGGCGCGGCTGGCGCTGGTGGAGGATGGAGATTACTTCTCGATCCTCGGGATCCCGCGGGACGCGACGAATTACGAGATTCGCCGGGCGTACCTCGCGCTCCGGAAGGCGTTCGAGCCGTCGACGCTGCTCACCGCCGCGACGGTGGATCTGCTCGATGATGTGCGGCTGGTGATCGAGGTGCTCGACGAGGCGTACGAGATCCTCCGCGAGCCTCACCGGCGGGAGAGGTACCGAAGGGCGATCGAGGCGGGGCCGCCGTAGGAAGTCGGGAGGGGGCGGTCCCGGGTCTTCCGTTTCCCATCACGTCCACCGTACGTCTCCCGTCTTTCGTCTCCCGTCTTTCGTCCCCCGTCTCCCCTCTTCGTCTTCCGTGCGCGTGCTCGATTCCGCGTCCGCGTCTCACGTGCACGGCCGTGCCGCCATGCGGTCACCCGCGCAAGGCGAACGGCTCGTTCGTGAGCGAGCACGCGCACGCGCAGAAACTAAGGGCAAAATGTGATCAGTCCTCAGCCGTGGACGGCGACGGGCTCGACTACGAGGCGCTGCTCGCGCCCGAGCCGGACGACTTCGACTTCCCGCGGCTGGACGAGCGCTCCGCCGCGATGATCTGCTACACGTCCGGCACGACCGGCAACCCCAAGGGCGTCGTCTACAGCCACCGCTCGATCGTCCTGCACACGCTGGTCTCGTGCATGCACGACGCGCTCGGCTTCCGCGAGAGCGACGTCGTGCTGCCGGTCGTCCCCATGTTCCACGCGATGGCCTGGGGTCTGCCGTACGCCGCGGTCGCGGCCGGCGCCAGGATCGTCCTCCCCGGCCCGCACCTCGACCCCGCGTCGCTGCTCGACCTGATGGCCAGAGAGCGCGTCACGTTCGCCGCCGGCGTCCCCACGATCTGGCTCGGCATCCTCGCGCTGCTCGACGAGCACCCGAAGCGCTGGGATCTCTCGTCGCTGCGCGCGACGGTGATCGGCGGCTCCGCCGCGCCGCCCGCGCTCATCGACGGCTTCCTCTCCCGCCACGGCATCGAGGTCACACACGCCTGGGGCATGACCGAGACCAACCCGCTCGGCACCGTCGCCCGCCTGCGGGGCAGCCTCGGCCTGGACCCGGCCGCGTCGCTCGCCACGCGCGCGTCCCAGGGCTTCCCGGTCCCGTTCATCGACCAGCGCCACGTCGGCCCCGACGACCGGCGGCTCCCCTGGGACGGCGAGACCATGGGCGAGCTCGAGGTGCGCGGCCCCTGGGTGGCCTCGTCGTACCTCGGCGGCGAGGGGGAAGACCGCTTCACGAAGGACGGCTGGTTCAAGACCGGCGACGTCGTGACGATCGACGCCGCGGGTTACATGCGCATCACGGATCGGGCGAAGGACGTGATCAAGTCGGGCGGCGAGTGGATCAGCTCGGTCGCGATCGAGAACGCGCTGATGAGCCACCCCGCCGTCCTCGAGGCCGCCGTGTTCGCCGCGCGCCACCCGGTCTGGGGCGAGCGCCCGCTCGCGGCCGTCGTGCTCCGGCAGGGCAAGGTGGTGTCGAAGGACGAGCTCCACGCCCACCTCGAGCCCCGCTTCGCGAAGTACTGGCTCCCCGACGACTACCTCTTCGTCGAGCGCATCCCGCGCACCTCGACGGGCAAATTCCAGAAGTCGAAGCTGCGCGATCAGTACGGCGATCTCCTGGAGAAGAAGGCCTCCGGCTGAGGCGCCCCGCGCGCGGCGAGGCGCACGCTGCGCTCGCGATCGCCACAGCACACGCAGGCGCACGGCAGCAGGGCAGCCAAGCGGCATCGGGCAGACCGCGATCGACACCATGAGGGCAGCCCGGCGGTTCCATCAGCATGTAATCGATCCACAACTCATTGCGCCCCTGCTGCAACGGGTTGCACTCGACAGCCTTACGCGCAGTGATGCGCCGGTCCCGTCAAAGTCCTGCTTGCCATCTCGTCGCTCTTGCTGCGTTGAGGAGAGGCGAGTACACGCACTCCCTGAGTTCCTGCCGGTTTCGCGTCGCCCAAAGCCTCGCGGCTTTCCGTGGATACGACGTCTCCGGACCCGTCACGAGCTCGGTCAACGAAGTACTGGCGCTCCGCTTCACCGCGACGTGCACGCCGCTGGCCTGACACGTGCTCGCCGTGCCCCGCGGCCGGCGGAGATGCCACCACGACAGGATACTTCTCCAGGAGATCGCGATGAAGCTCTTTCGCGCCTCGGCGCAGCTCGCGCTGTTGCTCGTACTGTCAATGCTCTCGTGCGCCGGTGATGAGGCCCCGCGCCTCGGCTGGGCAAAGCAGGCTTCGAACGAGGAGACGCCTCCCGAGCAGCCCAAGCCGTTCGAGCTGCCTGAAGATACCATCGTCCCGGCGACGGGAGCGGCTTCGCTGCCGGGCTCGGGCCAGGTGACCCCGGACGGGGCATATACTTACCGGCTGCCGATCGACGTGCCGGCCGGGCGTGGCATCCAGCCCAGCCTCGCGATCACGTACTCGAGCCGCGCCGGCAACGGCCCGCTTGGAGTCGGTTTTTCGTTGAGCGGCCTCTCGTCGATCCAGCGTTGCCACAAGACGATCGCGAGCGACGGGGTCGTCGACGGGATCGACAACGACGAGACGGACGTCTTCTGCCTCGACGGTCAGCGGCTCGTGAACGTGAGGGGAGCGCACGGCTCGGACGGCGCCGAGTACCGGACCGAAGAAGAGAGCTTTGCCAGGGTGATCTCGTACGGCAGCCCCAAGGTCGACCGCTTCCGGGTGTGGCTGAAAGACGGCCGCATCCGTGACTACGAGCCGGTGGGACCTCTGGACTTCCGGATGACGAAGGAGCAGGACCGGTACGGCAACGCGATCACCTACATCTACGCCGATTTTGGGGGTGGAGGCGAGGACGACCCGACCGAGATCCTGCCCGCGAAGATCGAGTACCTGGACCACTGGATCGAGTTCTTCTACGGCACGGATGATCCCGACGCCAAGTGGCGCAAGGACAGGGCGACGCTTTACACGGCCGGCGTCGCGAGCAACCGACACCGGCTCCTGCAGTCGATCATCGTCCACGCGAAGGCTCCTTCGTTCGACGACCTGACCTGGTCCTACGATTTGACCTACAAATGGAGCGATGAAACGCTACCCCCGGAGCGCTGCGGTACAGGTCGATCGCAGCTCGTCGAGGTGACGCGCCGCGGGTTCGGCGATGCCTCCCTGACACGGAAGTTCACCTGGACCGCGCGCCACAGGAACTGGTTCGGGGAGGCCCACCACGAGGATCATCCTTGGTTCATGGGCGCAGCGCACCCGCTCGTGCTCGACGTCGACGATGACGGCAAAGACGAGGTGCTGTTCCGAACGACCGACGGGGCGCGGTACGTGCTCCTGCGCAGCCCGTCCGAGAGCACGCCGCTCAGCTCCCGCGAGGTGCTCGCGAGCCCGTCCGGCTTCGACGGTGTCGACCTGCGGAACGCGAAGGCCGTTGACGCCGGCGGAGACGGCAGGAACGAGCTCTTTGCCTGGAACGACCGCACGGACCAGTTCGAGCTGTACGCATGGACAGGCAGCACGTTCGAGTCGACCGGGACCACGGTGCCCATGTCCCCCGACCTCGGCTCGATCGACGCCGGCGTGGAGCCCTTCCATTTCGCTGACGTGGACGGCGACGGGCTCGCCGACATGATCAAGCTGCTCGACAATGACGTGGACGGCTTGTACGAGCCGAGCTTCGTCATCCGGCGCAACCTCCCGAGCGGGGACTTCGATTCGGCCGAAGAGACGGGGATCCCTGTCAATGCCGCGAGCGCGCTCGAGTTCGAGTCCATCGCCCTCGATGTCCAGGGAGACGGGCGGGCGGGTCTGTGGACGAAGGGGGCTCCCCACGCGTACTATCCCGATGACGCCGGGGGCTTCACCAGCGCGGAAGTTCCCCAAGACGGCTGGTTCCCGGTCCGCGACTCGGTCATGGCCGACCTGAACGGCGACGGCCTGCGGGATGCGCTGCACTTCGAGGTGGACCCGACATCCGGCGGCCGTGACACCGGCTTCACCGTGGCGTGGAACACGGGCAAGGGATTCAGCAAACCAGACTTAAGCTACAGGGGTCACATCAACGACTGGTACACGACGGCGCCGCCCTACCCTGCCGCGCTACAGGTGGCTGACCTCGATGACGACGGGCGCGACGATATCATCTCCGTACTCAATGACATCCCTTACGTCATTGATGGTGGGGGGATCTTTGTTTATCAGCTGCTCGTGTCGCCGTCGGCGCTTGCGCACACCGGAATGACAGCGAGGACGAGGACGATCCGGCAGCGTCCGGGGCAAATCAGCGCCGTGAGGCACGGCGACTTCAACGGCGACGGGCTACTCGACCTGATGTACTTCGTGGCGTGGTGCTCGGGCGACATCTACGCCGAAGTGGCGTCGGGCTGCGGGTCGGGCAGGATGGAGAGCAGCGTGCGTGTGCACCTGCAGCAGAGCACGGTAGTCGACGTGGTGCAGGCGGTCCAGGACGAGGGCGGCACAACGCTGGAAGAGATCACATACGCGCGGGCGTGGACGGACGCCCCGGAGCGCCCGTCGTGCGTGTATCCGCAGGTGTGCCGGCGGCGCGGCCTGCCGGTGGTACGGGAGCAGGTCGTCCACGAGGCGGCCGGTATCTCGCGACGGCTCCAGTTCTCGTACGACGATCCGCGCTCGGACCTGCTCGGACGCGGCTTCCTCGGGTTCGGGAAATTCCGGGTCTGGGAGCCCCAGGTGCCGCGCGAGACCGTCACGACGTTCGATCACGGGACGCGCGTCGGCACGCGGTATCCGTTCGCGCACCGACCGGAGACGGTGACGGTGGTGACGCCGATCCTCGAGAGCGCCGCCAAGGGGCCGACCGAGCGGCCCGGCAAGGCGCTGGCGCGGGTCTCGCGCAGGACGATGCGCTACGAGCCGCGCGAGCTGAACGGCGGCCTGACGCAGGCCGTGTTCCCGCGCGACTGGACGAGCCGGGAGTGGGAGGAGGAGGTGGCGATCGACTGGACGCCGGAGCGCGGCGTGCACATCACGGAGGTCGACGGCCCGGTGCAGGCGCCGCTGCGGGCGCGCTTCGGCGCGACCCGCTTCGATGACTGGGGCGGCCTGGAGCTGGAGACGAGCGAGACCGTGGGCGGGGTGCGGACGCAGGTGGAGACAGGCTACGAGCACCGGCTGGAGCCGTGGCTGCTGTCGCTGCCCGCGTGGCAGAAGGTGACGTCGACGACGCCTGGAGGAGCGGTCTCGACGGTGCGGCGCACGTCGTTCGATCACAACGACGCGGGGAGGATCGAGCGCGTGGAGGTCGAGCCCGTGGATCCCGCGGCGCCGCGCCTCGATGTGAACGCGTCGGTGCGTTACGACTACGATACCGAAGGGCTGCTCCGGAAGGTGACGCAGACGGCGCCGGGGGTGCCGGCGCGCCGGCTGCACATCGCTTACGACGGGACGCCGGGGCACACGGCGCCGAGCGTGATCTGGGACGACCTCGGGCACGCGCAGTGGTTCGCGGTGGACACCAGCTTCGGCGTGGTGGTGGCGGAGATGGACGCGAACGGGGTGCAGACGACCCGGGTCCACGACGCGTTCGGGCGGCTCGTGCGCCGCTCGGCGGACGGCGCGGGCGAGCAGACGTTGAGCTACGAGCGGCGGTGGGATGGGCTCACCGTGCGTACCTCGGACGGGATCGGGGCGAGCGCGGTCGTCGAGCTCGACCTCTCCGGCAGGCCGTGGCGCACGAGCCATGTCGGCCACGACGGGTCCACGCTCACCGTCGAGACCGTATACGACGCGCTCGGTCGCGTGATCCGTCGGAGCCGGCCGGCGCGCCGGATCCAAGAGGCGCAGTGGAGCCGGCACGTCTACGACAGCCTGGGACGGCTGCTGAGGACCGTCGGCCCCGACGGCGCCACCACGCGCTACAAGCACTCGTTCTTCGAGACCGAGGCGTGGGACCCGAGGGGCAGCCACACCAAGCTGGTGCGCGATCTGGACGGGCGCGTCGTGCAGAGCAGCTCGTACCTCGGGGCCACGGAGCTGTCGACGGCGGAGGATCACTTCCTCTACCACCACGCGGAAGAGCTCACGACCCATTACGAGTACGGTCCTTTCGATCAGGTCGAGCGGATCATCGACCCGCGCTCGAACGTGACCGAGATCGAGTACGACGTGCGGGGGCGGCGCACGCGGCTCGTCGACCCGGACCAGGGGACGACGCGCTTCCACCGCAACGGCCTAGGGGATCTGTGGCGCAAGGTCGAGGGCGGAGACGAGACGATCTACGAGCGCGACGCCATCGGCAGGCCGTACCGCGTGACGGATGCCGACGGAACGACCGAGTACGTCTGGGATACGGCCGCGCACGGCATGGGGCGGCTCGCGGCCACCACGAGCCCGGACGGGACCACGACCGACTACGGCTACGATGAGCACGGCCGGCTGGAGCACCTGGGCTGGACCGTCGGCGGCCAGCCGTTCAAGCTGCGCGCCGGCTACGATCCACACGGCAGAATCGAGACGATGAGCTACCCGGAGATCCCGGGGGCGCCGCGGTTCACCGTCAAGCACACCTATGACAGCCGCGGCTACCTCGAGCGCATCGCGGACGTGACCGCGGGCCCGGCGTCGGACGGGTCGCCGCTCTGGACCGTGAACGCGCGCAACGACGACGGGGCGCTGGTGCGGGCCACGTACGGCAACGGCGTGGAGATGGAGCGCTCGTACCATCCGGTCACCGCTCACCTGGAGACGGTGGAGCAGCGCCTCGGCGGCAGCGTGCTGTCGGCGTTGCGGTACGAGTACTACCCCGACGGCCGGGTGAAGCACCGCACCGAGGTGGCGGGCGATCGCGGCGAGAGCTACGTCTATGACACGCTGCATAGGCTGCGCGCGTGGAGCCTCAACGCCGGCGACGTGAAGCAGACGACGGAGTACCGCTACGACGCGCTCGGGAACCTGACGCGCGTGCTGGTGGGCGGCGAGGAGCAGGAGAGGAACGACTACCTCGATCCGCGGCCGCACGCCGCGTCCTCGAACCTCGACGGCAGCTTCTTCTACGATGCGCGCGGGCGGCTCGAGCAGGACCCCGACCGGAGCCTCGCGTACACGAGCTTCGACCTGCCCAGGGAGATCGCGACGGCCGCGGGGGTGACGCGCTTCGAGTACGACGCCGCGGGCGCGCGGGTGCGCAAGCAGGGGCCTGCGGGGACGACCGTCACGATCGGCGGGCTGTACCAACGCCGTGAGGACGCGGATGGGACGAAGCACGTCTACCTGGTGCCAGGCAGCGACGGCCTGGCGGTGGCTCAGGTCGTCGTCGACGAGGCGAGCGGCGAACGGTGGGTGCAGTACCTGCACCACGACGCGCTCGGCAGCGTGACGCTGGTGACGGACGCAGATGGCAGCGCGGATGCGTCCGATCACGCGTACTATGAGCCGTTCGGGCGCCGGATCGCGCGCGACGGGGCGCCTTTCGGCGGGCCCACCGGCGACGTGCGGCTCGGGCTGACCGGGCACGAGCACGACGACGAGCTCGGGCTCGTCAACATGAAGGGGCGAATCTACGACCCGAAGCTCAAGCGGGTGCTGACGCCCGATCCGCTGGTGTCGTCGCCCCTCTTCGGGCAGAGCTACAACCGCTATAGCTACGTCCTCAATGATCCGCTGAATCTCACCGATCCGACGGGCTTCGAGCCCGATTGCACGACGTGCGGGCCCTGGCAGCCGCGGCAGCCGCCCTGGGAGGAAGGCGACGGCGGCGGCGTGACCATCATCTCGGACGGCGGCGGCGGCGCGGACGGGACCTGGGGCGACCATCCGAGCTTCAGTGAGCTGCCCCCGCCTCGGCCCCTCGTCCGCTCCGACGTCGACGGCTTCCAGAGCGCCGCGGCCGCTCCCTACCACGGCGGCTTCCTCGGCAAGCTGGTGCACGACCGCCAGCGCGACGAGCGGCTGCGCCACGAGGCCGACCAGCGCTCGGCGTTCCGCGGCGCCGTCGTCGGCGCGGGCGCGGTGCTGGTCATCTGGTCGGGCGGTTATGCCCTGCTCGCCATCGAGGAGCTGTCGGTGTTCGGCAGCGCCATCGGGATGACCTCGACCCAGCTCGCGGCGGCCGGCGCCGCGAGCTTCACCACGAGGGCCGTGCCCGCGCTGCTCGGCGAGCTCTGGGTCCTCGAGGGCCTGCGCGACAACGACCCGGGCAGGGTAGCCGACGGGCTCATGATGGCCATGTCCGCGGGCGCGACCTACGGCCCGGGGCTGGGGTCGGGGCCGCGGGGGGGTGGAGGTGCCGAAGTACGCTTGGTAAATCCCCGAGCGCTTCGGGTAACCGAAGAGCTATCGAGCAAGAGTCAGGCTGTCAAGATGAGCAAACTCATGGGCGGGAGAAATGGCTTTGGACCGTTTGAACCCATCGACGCGATCGAAAGCGAGGGCGCACTCTACATCGTCGACGGCCACCATCGAACCAGCGCCGCGATCAGGGCGAAACTCAGAGAGGTTCCAGTAAGGATACGACCGGCGTCCTCCGACGAAGAGACAAAACAGCTGTTTCGCAGCTGGACATCCACATTGAGCGACAGGGGATTCTAAATGACAACACGGGACGCACTCCAGATCCTCAACCACTTTGCATCCCTGCAGGGGCACCTAGTGCGGCAATTCTTGCATCTGTACGACCCGCAAGACCGCGAGCGGTTCCGTGACGCCCCCAACGGAACACTGTCAATAAACGGCAAGACATGGTCTCACCAGCGACACGGAGCCGGAATCACATTTGTGGGACCCGACAACACTCGAGTAAATGCGCACGTAGGAATGGCCGACTACCCGGAAGGGTTCGACAGCGGAAGGTTATTCGAGTACTTCGACTCAACTGGCACGACCATCGTAACATTCGACGACCGCAACTACGCCGCAACAATCCACGAGATCAACAATCTAATAGACGATATGATACAACGTGGATTAGTTCGGGCCGTGTTTACAAAGGGACGATTTCCTCACAAAATATTTGAATTGACACACCCATCGACTGCCAAAAACGATGGCGACAGGCCAATTCTCTGAGTATTTTGATCGAGCCGTGCGAAGCAGATAGCTGCGCAACGCGCGCGGTGTTGCTCACGCGTTTGAGCTAGGAATCGCCCTCCACCGCCAGACTAATGAGCACACAAGAACAGCACATCATCGTCACCTCACATCTGCCGACGCAGGAGATCTCCAGCCTGTTCAGCGTCACACATAATACCGCCTGCCCCACTACCAGCGATTGGAAAACAATATGTTTTCCACATCCTCTCACGCAGAACTTCTCGCACGGTTGCGTGCAATACTCGAGGTAAAGTTCCACAATGATCCGGACGATCTCGAATGCCAGATAGTACCATTCTTGCAAGGGTGGCCGTCCGCATCCGGGATCAAATCGTCGCCGAGGAGGTGCGCTCCGAAGGTCGGGCCGCCGAGGCACGCTGGCAAAATTGGATGAACCTCGGCCCCGACCGGCGGGAGTGGGGGATCGTCAGGAGCTTCGCCGCAGCGACATGGAGGAGCGTATGGCCCAATTGGTCCGCCGCGGACAGACGTGACGCCGCCGAGGTTCTATTGAGCCCATTCGAACCCGACGAAGCCAGATTGCTCGAATTCCTTGACGAGATCGAAGCAGCTTTCAAACATGCGTGATCCAGAATCACCCATCGCCCCGCTAAACCAGCCGCGCTCGACAGGCTGTTCCTCGCCGCGGCGTTCCGACGCGCGCGCCCCCGGCGCAGCGCGGCAAGCCACCGTGCTAGGCTGCGCCCCATGGCGCGAAGCGCCCCCGAAGACCTCGCCGCCGCGCTCAACGCCACCGGCCTCGACGGCTGGATGGCCCCTATGCAGGCGGAGCCAGCGTGCGTAGCTGAACTGGAAGCGGTACGAGGACCTGCTGCGGGATTTCCCGCTCCCCAGGCCGCAGATCCGCGTCCAGATCTGGGCGTCGCCCTGAGCCCTCTCGGCGGAAGAGCCGGATGGTGGAAATCTCCATGTCCGGATCTGGCGAGGGCCCCCGGAGCAGTTGGCCGGGGGCTACTCTACCGACGAGAGCGCCGTGGTGGCAGCGGCCATCGTGTCACCCGGAACTCCCACACATGAGCGCGCTTGTTCCCTCCCGGTCCACCCCTTGCAAGGCCCGGCACCGCAGGAGGAATCATGTCCAAGGCGAGCGAGTTCATCGAAGCCCTGCATCGGATCGAGGAAGGCGGCGACGTCGAGCCCATGGCGCGCCTCTTCGCCCCCGACGCCGAGCTCAGCAACCCCACCATCACCCGGCCGCTCATCGGCCCGGAGGGCGCCCGCGAGTTCTGGCGCGCCTACCGCAGCACCTTCGTCGACGTCCACTCCGAGTTCCGCTGCATCGTCGAGTCCGACAAGGCCTCCACCCTCGAGTGGACCAGCCGCGGCACGCTCGCCCAGGGCACCCCGTTCTCGTACCACGGCGTGAGCGTCATCGAGCATCCCGCCGGCGCCATCACCGGCTTCCGCGCCTACTTCGACCCACGCTCCCTCGGGCTCCACCTCGAGCACGCCGCATAACCACCCCCCGCCCCCCCAGGCGGTGTGCGGCGTTACGCCTCCGTCAGCTGGAGCATGCGGCATAACGCCGCTCGCCGGCGCGCGCGATCGCGTCCACCACGATCTCCCCCTGCTCGACGCCGATGAGCGCGGCGGATCCTTCCTCCAGCTGGCCGCGCAGGATGAGGTCCGCGAGCGGCGCCTCGATGAGGCGCGCGATCGTGCGCTTCATCGGCCGCGCGCCGAGCTCGGGATCGAACCCGCCCGCGTCGAGCAGCGCGTCGATCGCCGCGGGCTCGACCTCCAGCTCCACGCCGCGCGCCTCGAGCTCGCGCTCGAGGCCGCCCAGGAGCCGGCGCGTGATCTCGGCGACGTCCGCCCGCGTGAGCGGCGCGAAGCAAAGGACCTCGTCGATGCGGTTGTAGAGCTCGGGCGGGAGCGCCGAGCGGGCCGCGGCGAGCATCACCTCGCCGAGGCGCTCCGGCGTGACCGCGCCGGAAGAGCGGGCGAATCCGACGGAGCGCTCGGAGCGGAGCGCGCCGGCCTCCGCCGCGCCGAGGTTCGAGGTCATCACGAGCACCGTGTTCGTGAAGTCGACCCGCCGGCCGCGGCCGTCGGTCAGGCGGCCCTCGTCGAAGACCTGGAGGAACGCCTCCAGCACGTCGCGGTGCGCCTTCTCGATCTCGTCGAGCAGGATTACCTGGTACGGGCGCCGCCGCACCGCCTCGGTGAGCTGGCCGCCGGCCTCGTGGCCCACGTAGCCGGGGGGCGCACCCACGAGGCGCGCCACCGCGTGCGACTCGGCGTACTCGGAGAAATCCAGCCGCGTCATGGCGTCCGGCGAGTGGAACAGCGCCTCGGCGATCGCCTTCGCCGTCTCCGTCTTGCCCACGCCCGTCGGGCCGAGGAGCAGGAACGAGCCGATGGGGCGGCGCGCGCGCAGGCCGGCCGCGTTCCGGCGGAGGACCCGCGCGATGCGCGCGAGCGCCTCGCCGTGGCCGACGACGCGATCGGCGAGCAGCGTCTCCAGGGCGAGCATCCGCTCGCGGTCGGTCTCGAGCAGCCGCTCGACCGGGAGGTCCGCGAGCTCGGCGACCACCTCGGCCACCTCGGCGGGGCCCACCTGCCGCGCGGGCGGCGCGGGCTGCGAAGGTTCGCGGAGCGGCGCGCGCCCGCGCTCGGCGTCGCGGGTGCGCGGGGGCTGAGGGGTGCCCTCGCCCGCGCGGGCGCTCTCTGCGCGATCGCGCGCGCGGCGGCGCGTGCGCGCGCCCGCGAGGTCGAGGATGGAGAGCGCCTTGTCGGGGAGCGCGCGGCCGGGCAGGTACCGCACGGACCAGGCGACGGCGGACGCCAGCGCCTCGTCGGTGAACGTGAGCCCGTGGTGCGCGCCGAGGCCGACCGCGACGCTCTGGAGCAGGAGGAACGCCTCGTCCTCCTCGGGCTCGTCGATCTCGACGATCGTGAAGCGCCGGGCGAGCGCCGGGTCGGCCTCGATGCTCTTCCGGTACTCCTCGGGCGTGGCGGTGCCCATCAGCGTGAGCTCGCCGCGGGCGAGCGCGAGCTTGAGCTCGGCCATCGCCTCGTCGAGCGCGCCGCTGCCGAAGAGCTCGGACAGGCCGTCGATGAACAGGAGCACCCGCCCGCCCGCCTCGCGGAGCTCCGACCTGAGCGCGGCGAGGCGCTCGCTGAGCGCGCCGCGCGCGCCCGTGCCGGCGATGAGCTCCGACGGGACGAGCTCGACGACGAGGCGGGGCTCCCGCTCGTCGAAGGCCAGCCGCTGCGCGACGCCGCGCGCGACCGAGGTCTTGCCCACGCCCGCCGGGCCGATGAGGCAAGGGTTGTTCGCGTGCCGCTTGGCGAGCACGTCGAGCACCTGCTCGATCTCGCGCTCGCGGCCGACGATCGGCTCGAGCTCGCCCTGCGCCGCCGCGAGCGAGAGGTTGTGACCGAGCGAGGCGAGGGCCGGGAAGCGCGCGCGATCCAGGGTGAAGCGCGCGCGGTCCAGCGCGGCGCCCGCGGCGCCCGCGAGCAGCGGCCGCGGCGAGGCGGCGGTCGGGGAGGCGAGGGAGACGGCGAGCGGCGAGGTCGAGACGGGCGAGGCGGAGTGCGGCGAGGTGGCGAACGGCGAGGCGGAGAGCGGCGAGGCGGCGTCGTCCGCCAGGGCCGCGGCGCGCCGGGACGGCGCCGCGTCGGCGGGAGGGGGCGTGTCGCCGGCCGGCGCCGCGGCCGGGCGAGGGCGCAGCGGCGGGAACAGCGGGACGGCGACGCCGGGGCCCGAGCTCTTCGCGGGCCGGAGCTCCGGCGGGGCGAGGCCTGGGCCCTTCACGGGGCGGAGCTCCGGCGGGGCGAGGCCCGGGCCCTTGACGGGGCGGAGCTCCGCGGTCGCGCGCGCCGGGCCGGCGGCCTCGCCGCGGGCGCGGCGCGCCGGGGGCGCCTTGGCCGGCGCGGCCGGCTTCTCCGGCGCGCCGTCGTCCTGGGTCGCGCGCGACGGCAGCACGCGCCGCGCCTGCACGACGCCGAGCGCGATCTGCAGCGCCGCCGTCCTCAGCCGCGCGAGATCGACGCCGGACTGCGCGAGCGCCCGGTGCGCGGCCGAGCTGCGGTCCGAGAGGAGCGCGAGCAAGAGGTGGAGCGCGGCCGGCTCCTTCGCGGTCGCGCGCTTCGCGACGTCGCGCGCGCCCCCCATGGCCCGGCCGATCGGGTCGGGGCCCTCGTCGTCGACCGAGCGGGTCGCCTTGAGCAGGGCCTCGTCGTCGAGCCGCCGGTCGCGGAGCAGATCCGCGGCGGGGCCTCCGCGCAAGGCGATGGCTGCGAGGAGGTGCACGCTCGACAGGCGCTCCTTGCGCTGGGCGGCGAGATCCTGGGCGAGCTTGCGGAGCGTCACGAGCTCGGCGTGAGAGCGAGGGCTGGTCATCCTTCCAGAGGTCTCCGAGCCCCCGGTTCGCACGCCCGGCGCGGGCGGGCCAAGTTTCGGAGGAGCCCAGTGCGCCCGGCGCGCGGCGACGCGTCGGCACGCGGGCAGCGGCTGTCGTCATGCGGCCGGAGGCGTTCGTCATCCGGGCCGGAACGCGTCGTCATCGGATCGAAGGCAGTCGTCGCCCGGCCCGAGGCAGTCGTCATCCGGGCCGGAGCGCGTCGTCACCCGGCCCGAGGCAGTCGTCATCCGGGCCGGAGCGCGCCGTCATCGGATCGGAGGCAATCGTCATCCGGGCCGGAACGCGCCGTCACCCGGCCCGAGGCAGTCGTCACCCGATCAGGGACCGATGCGTCCCATCGCCGACCACGCCTACCAGAAGATCCGGCCCGCCACCGTCGGCTCCACGCTGGCCCCGGACCACGCGAGCGTCTTGATGAAGCGGACACCGCACGTCGCTACGACCGCCGCGTGCTGGCTCGACAGGTAGGCCGTCCCGGCCTCCACGGCTGGGAAGAATCCGAGGTACCGCAAGCACAAGCCCCACGCGTTGCATACGGGGATGCGCCCGAAGTCGAGCCGCGCCGAGAGCTCGAAGGACAGCGGCACGCGGAATGGCATGACCCGGGCTGCCGCCGTCGGGCCTCCCAGCACGCCGAGCCAGCGCGCGTCGCCTCCCAGACCGAAGAGCCCCACGTCGGCTCCGAGACCGATGTCCACGGCTTCACGGACGGGCCATCGATGAAGGGCAGCGATCGATGGCAGGAGGCCGCCGGTCGCCCGCGAGCCGCGTGCCCCCAGCACGACGTAGGCCGCCTTGACGTCGACCTGCCATCGCGGCGGCGTGCCCTCTTCCGCGCGGGCGCCCGCGGACACGAGCGACATCGCGACGGACGCGGCGACGGTCGCTTTCAAGGAGCTACCGCCTCTTCTCCGGCGGCACATCGTCTGCCAGCAGGCGCTCTCGAGCGCCGCGGACCGCCGCGATCCAGTGCGCCTGGGCGGGGTCGCTGTCCCACGGCGGGGCTTCCCGGTAGAGCGTGTCCCAGTACTCGCGCGCCGCCGCCTCGGCCGTCGCCAGCTCGCCCTCGCCGTCGGGCGCGTCATCGACGCGGTCCGCGAAGGCACGCCATGGTTCCGAGGTGTGATGGCTGAGGCTCGGCCACGGTCGGCCGGGCGCCCCGTCGAAGAGCCCACCGCTGCTCTGGAGATAAGCTTCGTAGGCGCTCCGGGCGATGGCATCTCGCCGGCGACGCATGACATGCCTCGTGCAGGTATCGCGGTACGCCTGGGCCCATTCGCGGTCCTCCTCCGGCACGTCCTCGCGCCAGGCGCTCGCATACAGCTCCCGCAGCTCCTGCTTGCGCGACAGCAACTCATCCCGATCTTTCGCGTCCGGCAAAGCCCGGATGGCTCGCTCGCGCGCGGCCGCCCGTCCGGGGTACTCCGGCAGCCCGGCCCCCCAGTACCAGGGCGGCTCCAGCATTGGAGGGATCGGCCTCTTCATGGATCTCGGTCGCCGGCGGCGCCCGAGCTGAAAGCCCCTCTGGAAGGCGCAGAGCGCCTGAGACCGGTGCTGCTCGGCCGTGTCGCCCGACGATAACGTCTGCCACAGGTAGGTCCGGCGGAGGCGCGACGCAGCATCGGCCGCTGCTCGATCGCTCTCGCCGGCATGCGCCTCCTCGAAAGCCCCCATGAAGGCGAGGAACGCGCTCTCGACGGCGTCGAGCAGCATCGGCCACGGGGGGCTGAACTCCCCGGGGACGGGGGCATGGCTGCCCTGGAGCGCGCCTGCACTCACCTTCGGATCCGTGCCGCTCGGCCTGGGACCGTCAATCGGTTTCGCGAATTTCTCACGATGCGCCGCTGCCCATGCACGGTCCTCCTCCGGCAGGTCGTCGCGCCATGCTTCGGCGCACAGCTTGCCTAGATCCTCGAAGTGAGGCTTCCATTCCTCGGGATTCTTGGTCGAGAACAGCACGTGTCCGATGGCCGCCTCGCGCACGACCCGGGGTACGAGGGGCTGCGATTCCCACATCGAAGGTCTCATCGAGAATCTCCGGGCTCTGCGCCGGTCGGGACGGTGGGCTCTGCGCCGGCCGGGTCGGCGGGACCCGGGGGGCATCCCCATCCGGGCCCAGCGCCGAGCGGGCAGAGGAGCGGAACGAGCTCGGGGAAAACCCATCCAGGAGGCGGGGCGGGCATCCCGATCATTGCATCGATGACGTCGTCTATCGTGACCTCGTCGGGGTCTATCAGCTCGGGCGGCACGTTGTCCGGCTCATAGCGGAAATCCCACACGAACCTGCACTCGACGCTGGAACCTCCAGGCACCGGCAGGCTGTTCATGAGGTCGGTTTCCCTCAATTGACGCTCAAGCGATTCCCATTCGTCCTTGCACATGACGTAGGTCACCGCGAAAGGCCTCTCGATGAGGCACTCGAACATGTCGGCGACGGTATACCTCGGCTCTTGGTCGGCCCAGTCGCTCCACTGGCCGCCCGCCTGGTAGCGGCACTGGAGCTTGCCCATCTGATCGTTCTTGTCCTTGTACTCCAGCCAATCCCACGCCCTGACGTTCATGACCACTTGCTTCAGGAGCGATATATTGCCCGGTGGCATGGCCGCGATCCGGCTTCTCAGCTCGGCGCGGTCGTCAGGGTCTACGATCGAGCAGCCGAAGGGGAGCAGAACCAGCAGGCCAGCGAGCAGATGTCTCATCGGTCCCCTCGCGAGATGGGCAGAATCCACGTGCGCGCGAGCGGACCCTACCAGCAGTGCGCGACGCCGGTCAAGGCTTGGAGTCGCCGTCTGAAAAACGGCCCCGTGGAGGAGCGCGCATCGACCGATCGGAGCAGTCCCGTCGGCGTGCGTTGGGGCGGTGCTGGGCTGTCACCAGGTCATAACGAAACTCCCACGCCAGCCTTCGCTCATGGCGACGATGACCACGAGGACGAGAACGGGAGCAGAGCCAGGTGAACCGCTCTGCGGGGAAGGCCCGCCCCCGATGCGCTGCGACGAAGACGAGCGACCCCCGACTCAGATGATCAGAATCACATCGATATCGCTCTCCGCCGGGACCACGCCCCCCGCCGGCACACAAGGCTCGTTGGCCGGCGCGAGGCGGAGCGACCCTGACGACCGCACCCGCGCGCTCTCGGGCGCACGCCCGCCGCCCTCCGCCGCGCCGGGCGACGGCTCGCGGTGCGCGCGCCCAGGGCAGCCGGCGATCGCGGCGCGCACCGCGCGGAAGACCCCCTCCGCCCCGAGCCCGCCGAGCTCCTCGGCCGCCGTGGCCAGGCGCTCGTCGACGCACGCGGCGCACGGCGTCTCGCTCGAGACGAGCCGCACGACGAGCGTCGCATCCGAGCTGCCGAGCTCGGCCATCTTGAACGGGACCGCGAGCGCCGAGCCGCTGCCCACATCGACGCTGATGAGGAGGTGAGCGCCGTCACGCACGATCACCGTCTGACGCGGAGCTCGGCCGCTCGTCTCCGCCGCCGCCGCCGCAGCGGACGCGCGACGACCCGTGTTGACAAGGACCCACAGACGATCGGAGCTCGCCTGTCCGCTCGTTTCCACAGCGTTGCTGGTGCGGCCTTCTGCCATTCGCTCCCTCCGAGAAAGCGAACCTATCGCCGCCAGAGGCGGACGGCGATGGGCCCGCCGGACAGACAATGTCCACACCGGGGAGTCCGCTCCGGACGCCTCTCCCGTATGCCAGCGCGCCGGCGCTTCGCCCGCGACGCGTCCATTGCGCGGCTCGGCGCAAGGGAGTAATCAGAGCTCCGGGGAGGGTAGAAAAGTGAATGATCCAGAGCGAAGCCACCACCACTCGGATCAGGGGCCGGGCGGCGCCGAGATGGATCGCGCGCCGCTCGGGATCCTGTTCCTCGCTGCAGCGTTCGCGCTGGCGCTCCTGCTGACGGTCGTCGGGCTGCTCGCCTTCGCGGCCATGACCCCACGGTCGCCGTCGGCGCCAGAGCTGCGCGGGGCGGCCGCCGCCCCGCGGGTCGCGAGCTGGCGGCCGGGCTCGGTCTCGACGTTTCAACAGCCGGCCGGGCTCGACAGCGCCGTGCGGCCGACCGGGCTCGACAGCGCTGACGGCTAGCCGCAGGTCTTCTGGACCACGCCGAGCAGGGCTCCGAAGTCGACTGGCTTCTTCAGGTAGCCGGGGCTGTCGGGCGGGGCCTCGTTGCCGGAGACGATGGTCACCGGAATGGCCGCGAGCGCGTGCACCTGCTTCAGCGCCGCGAGCATCTCCTCGCCGGTCATGATGGGCATCATCAGGTCGAGCAGGATGAGCCCGGGCGGCGGGTCCGCCTCGTGCAGCAGATCCAGCGCCTCCTTGCCGTTGCTGGCGCAGTAGACGTCGTAGCCGGCGGCCTCGAGCATCTCCCGGAGCATCTCGCGCAGCTCGGCGTCGTCGTCGACCAAGAGGACAGGGGCGCGTGGGTTCGGGGGAATCGGCGTCACGCGCGGCGTGTTGGGCCCGCCGGTTGGCAGGGGCTCACTCATTGCTGTCACCTCGTCCGGGCTGCGCAAGCATGCAGAAGCGATAGCAGGCGAAAGCCATGGACGCATCGCATGCTCCTGGCATGTCCGGATCTTCTCCAGGTCCGTGGTCCCAGGTCGCGCCCGGCGGCGCCGCTCCGCGAGCTGAGCCGAGGGCGGGGGCGAGGGCGAGGGGCGTGGCGGGAAGCGTGGCGGGATGGCCGAGCGCCGCGAGCGAGTCCATGCGAAGCGCGGAGCGTCGCGGGAGTTTCGCCGCGGGTCAAGCCTCTCCGCGCGACGGGCGAGCGTCCCCGCGCGCCGCGCGCGCGCCGCCGGACCGGCCGGGCCCGAACCCGAGCGCGCGCGCCTGGGCCGGGCCGGTGTGGCGGCGGCGCCAGAGCACCGCGTCGAGCGCGTAGTGCACGGCCTGCGGGAGCGCGAGCAGCGGCACGAGCAGCGCCCGCGCCAGCGGCCCGAGCAGCGGATCCGAGGCGGCGCCGCCGAAGAGCTCCGGCCGATCGTGCCAGACGAGGCGATCCCAGAGCATCTCCTCGGCGAACGCGAGCGCGAGCGCGATGCCGAGGAAGGTGAGCAGCCCGCCGGCGAGCAGCCGCGCGAGGAGCGAGCCGGGCACCTCGCGGGCCCGCTCGCGGCCGTACGCGAACAGGAGCGCCATGTACGGCACCCCGTGCACGACGACGTTCGTGACCGTGAACTGGAGGTCGCTGTTGGTCGCGACGATGCCGACGTACCATGTCGCCGCCGTCGTCGCCACGACGACGTGTTTGCCGAGGTTCAGCGGCGCGCGCGCGACGCGGGCCCTCTGGATCGCGCGCGCGACGTAGGCGGCGGCGAGCGCGGCGTACACGGCGCCGAGCGGGCCCACCGCGGCCGCGAGCCAGGGGGCGCTCACGAAGTCGCCAGCGACGAACCACTGGAACGCGCGCGGCGGGGCGGCGTGCCAGCAGAGGAGCGGCCACCCCGTCGCCGCGTAGATGAGCGCGTCGTCGAGGTAACGGTCGAGGCGCGCGCGCTCGCCGGCGAGCGCGCGGTAGATCGCGACCCACCCGATCTGCTGGCGGACGAAGTGGATCACGGCGGCGTAGGCGAGCGCGCGCCAGAAGGTCAGCTCGGAGGCGAGGTGCAGCGCGACGCCCGCGGCGTAGCAGGCGAGCGGCACGCCGGCGTAGAGCGCGGGGTGGCGGCGGAGCTCCTCGCGATCGAGGTACGTGCGGAAGAGCGTGGTGTGCACGTGGGCCACGTCCACGCCGATCACGAAGAGCAGGAAGCCCCACGCGGGGAGCTCGCCGCCCGCGGGGAGCGCCGCGATCGCGAGCGCCGCCGCCGCGGAGCCGCCGAACACGGCGAGGTCGCGGCCGCGGCTCCACAGGAAGGCGGAGGAGGCCGCGCCGCGGCGCGCGGCCGGCAGCGCGGCGAGGAGGTCGGGCCCGGCCGAGGCCAACGCGAGACCCCGCGCGTCAGCCGTGGATCGCGGCGGAGATGATCCAGGCGAGGCCCAGGATCACCGCGCCGATCACGATCGCGAGCGCGGTGTTCTGATCCTCCTCGATCTCCTTGCGGATGGAGAACGGGGTGAGCTTCGTGATGATCACGAACGCGAGCAGGAAGACGACCAGCCCGAGGGCGACGAAGACGAGCGTTCCGACCACGGCTTTCATCAGGTTCTGCACGTCGGGCATCGGCGGTTCTCTCTGAGCTCGGGGCGGCGCGCGGCTCGGGCCGGGGCGCGGGACGACTGCTGCGGGCGAGCCTACGCGAGTCGCCCGGCAGCGTGAAGCGGGCTCGCCGCGCCGCGGCGGAACTCGCCGCGGCGCGGCGGAAGCAGACCGGCGCGCGCCCGGCCGGCGACGTGCTATCGCGTTGCCGTGCCGACGACGGTGAGCCGCATCCTGCCCCGCCGCGCCCTGCTCCGCCGCGCCCTCATGGCCGGGCTGGCGGCGCTCGGTCTGATCGGCGCGGGCGCGCCCTGGTCTGCCTCCGCCGCGCCGGAGGCGCCGGGCAGCTCCGCGCCGAGGACGCCGGTCGCCAATGCGCCGAAGGCGCCGGGCAGCGCCGCGCCGAGGACGCCGGCCGCGGATGCGCCGAGGACGCCGGCCGCGGATGCGCCGAAGACGCCGGGCGGCGCCGCACCGAAGACGCCGGCCGCTGCCGCGCCGAAGCCGCCGGCCGCGGATGCGCCGAAGGCGCCGGCCACCGCCGCACCGAAGGCGCCGGCCCCGGAAGCGCAGCGCAAGCCGGCCGGCGGGCGTGCGCCAGGCGCCGGCGCGCCGGCGAGGACCGCGGCGCGCGCCGCGGAGCCGCCCGCCGACGTGCCGCTCGCGCTCTCGCTGCCCGTGGAGCGGGCGACGCTCCAGAACGGATTGCGCGTCGTGCTCAGCGCCGACAGGAGCGCGCCCGCCGTCGCCGTGGCCGTGGCGTACGACGCGGGCTTCCGCGACGAGCCGAGCGGCAGGAGCGGCGTCGCCAGCCTCGTCGCAGGCATGATGGGCCGGGGCAGCCGCAACGTGCCCCCGGGCGGGCACCTGCGCCTCGTGACCGAGCGCGGCGGCGAGCTCTCGACCACCGTCGAGGCCGACCGCACGACCTACGTGGAGGTGATGCCCGCGAGCGAGCTCGCGCTCGCGCTGTGGCTCGAGGCCGACCGCATGCGGGCGCCCGACCTGAGCGCGGCGGGCTTCGAAGCGCAGCACCGGGAAGCCCAGGAGCGCCGCGGCGCGGTCCTCGGCGCGGCGTACGGCCAGGGCGCCGTCCGGCTCGGGGAGCTCGTCTTCCAGGGGTACTGGCCCTACGAGCACCCCGCGCTCGGCGAGGCGGACGACGTCGCCGGCGCGGAGCTCTCCTGGGTCCGCGAGTTCCACGCCGCCCACTACGGCCCGGGCAACGCGGTGCTCACGATCGTCGGCGACTTCGACCCCGGCGAGGCGATGGCGCTCGTGCGCAAGCACTTCGACGACATCCCGGCCGCCGCCGCCGCGCCCTTCAAGGACGTCCCGTTCCCCGAGCAGACGAGCCAGCGCACCGCGGTGGTGCGGGACAGCGCCGCCCGCGTGCCGGCCATCCTCTACGGGTGGGCCGTCCCGCCGCGAGCGCACCGGGATCACGACGCGCTGGAGCTCGCGGCCGTCCTGCTCGGCCAGGGCGAGAGCGCGCGCCTCGAGGCGCTCCTGGTCACGGACAAGGCGGTCGCGCAGTCGGTGCGGGTCTCGACCCGCGGCCACCGCGGGCCGGATCTGTTCGGCATCGACGTGCGGCTCGCGGACGGCGCCCGGGTCGGCGACGTCGAGAAGCTCATCGAGGGCGAGATCCGCGCGCTCGCGACGGCGGGGCCGGCTCCCGCCGAGCTCGCGAAGGCGCGCCGGCTCCTCCAGTCGGCGTTCGTCGCGGGCCTCGCGGACGTGGGCGCGCGGGCGCGGGCGCTCGGCGAGCGCGAGCTGCTCTTCGGGGACGCGGCCCACCTGAACGGCGAGCTCGCGCGCTACTTCGCGGTGACCCGCGAGGACGTGCAGCGGGCCGTGCGCGATCACCTCGGCCCGACGCGCAGGACGATCGTGGAGACGTACCCGCCCGCCGCCGCGGAGCCGGCCCGGGCGCCCGCGCGCGTGGCGGCGCCGCAGGCCGGAGGCGCCGCGCGCGCGGGCGCGCCGGCGGCGCAGGGCAAGAAGGCCCCGGCGAAGGCGCGCGGCGGGGCGGCGCGGCCTGCGCCGAAGAAGAAGCCGACGAAGCCGAAGAAGAAGTGAGGCGATGAGCGAGCGAAGCGAGCGAGGCGACCGGGACGACCAGCGCGACGGGCGCGACCAGCGCGACGGGCGCGACCAGCGCGACGGGCGCGATGGGCACGAACCACGCGCCCTGGGCGACCGCCACGGACGACCGATGAAGCGCCCCTGGCCCCGCTGGATCGCGGCGCTCGCCGTGGCCCTCGCCTGCGGGTGCACCCCCGCGGGGCGCGCCTCGCGGCCGCCGGCCCCCGCGGCCGCCCCGGCGAAGGACGCGCCGGCGGGGGCGCGCCCCGAGGCCGCGGCCCGCGAGCAGCCCCCGCCGTCCGGACCCGCGCGCCCCGCGCGCATGCCCGCGATCACCTGGGCCGAGCTCCCCAGCGGCCTGAGCGTCGCCACCGCGGTGAACCGCGCGCTGCCCCTCGTCGAGGTCCGCGCGCTGATCCGCGGCGGCGCGGCGGCCGACGGCGAGCTCACCGGGCTCGCCGCGCTCACCGGGGAGCTCGCGCTGCACGGCGGCGCCGGCGGCCTCCCCGGCCGCGAGCTGCTCGCGCGCGTCGAGTCGCTCGGCGCCTCGCTCCGGGTCGACACCGGCCTGGACGCGACGGTGATCAGCCTCCGCGTCACGAAGGAGCACCTCGCCGAGGCGGTTCAGCTGCTCGGGTTCGTCGTGCAGCGCCCGCGGCTCGACCCCGCGGAGCTCGCGAAGCTCAAGGCCCGCGCCGTCGAGGCGGCCCGCGAGCGCGCCCACACCGACCCCCGCTGGGGGGCGCTGATGGTCCTCTTCCGCGACCTCTACGCGCTCCCCGGCGAGCTGCACCCGTACGCCTCCTTCGAGGCGACCGCGGCGGAGCTCCCGAGGATCACCGCCGCCGACTGCCGCGCGTTCCACGGAAGGTGGTACGTCCCGAAGAACACGGTGGTGGTGGTCGCGGGCGACACCACGCCCGAGGCCGCGCGCGTGGCCGTGGAGAAGGCGTTCCCCGAGCGCCGCGGGGACGAGCCGCCGGGGCTCTCGTTCACCGATCCCCTCCCCCCCGCGTCGCTCAAGATCACGATCGTCGATCGCCCGCGGAGCGCGCAGAGCGAGGTCTTCGTCGGCGTCCTCGGCCCCGAGCGCGGCGACCCGGCGTGGCCCGCGTTCGCGGCCGCGAGCCAGGTGCTCGGCGGCCCTTCGGGCTGGCTGTCGCAGGAGCTCGTCGAGCGGCGCGGGGCGGCGCGCGCGGCGTCCTCGACGACGTTCGACGTCGCGCACGGGCCCGTCCCGCTCGTGGCCCACGCGAGCGCCGCGGCGGAGCGGACGGGCGCCGTCGCGCAGGCGCTGCTCGCGCAGGCCGAGCGGCTCGCCACCACGATGCCGTCGCAGGAGGAGATCGACGCCGCGGCGCGCCGGATCTCCGCCGGGCTCGGCCTCGGCGTCGGGACGGCCGGCGGCCTCGCCGACGAGATCGTGGCCCTGCAGGTGCTCGGGCTGCCGGATGAGCACCACGACGGCTACCGCAAGGAGCTCCGGGACCTCACCCCGCCCCTCGTGGGCAAGGTCGCGGCCGATCACGTGCGGCCGTCGCGCGCCGTGCTGGTCGTCTCCGGCGACGCCCAGGTGATCGGGCCCATGCTGAGCCGCCTCGCCGACGTGAAGGTGGTCGACCCGACCCGCGGCTTCGAGCGGAAGCGCACGATCCCGCGGGACGCGGCCGCTGCGAGCGATCCGGGCCAGGCGCCGGACGGCGCGCGCGCCGCCCCCGCCGAGGAGCGGCCATGACACGGTCGCCGCGCCCGGCGAGTGTCCCCGCGCGCCGCGCGCGCATCGCCGGGCCGGCGGCTCGCGCCGTCGCGCTCGCGGTGGGCCTCGCGGCCGCCGCGCCGGGCCGCGCCGGGGCGCAGCCGAGGCCTGCCCCGGTCGACCCCGCGCCGGCGCCGCCGCGCCCTGCCGGGCCGCTCGACGGCGCGACGTACGACTACGACCACCCGGCGGCGCCGGCGGCCGGGCCTGCCCGGCAGGGGGCAGCGCCCGCCGCCGACGCGGCCGCGCCCGCGGTGCCGCCGGAGCAGCGGTGGCTCGGGCGCGCGTTCGTGCACCGCCTGGCCGCCGCGGATCCCGCGCGGCCGCTGCCGGTGCTCGTGTTCCTGCACGGCACCAACACCGCGCAGATCAAGCACCGCTGGATGGGGGGAGGCCAGGAGGGCGACGTCCGGCAAATCGCGGCGCAGCTCATGGAATCGGGCCAGATCCCGCCGATCGTCGTCGCCGCGCCGAGCGCGGTGCTCCCGGCTGCCGCCGGCGTGGCGCGGACGAGCTGGCCTGCCTTCGACCTCGGCACGTTCCTCGACGCCACGGCCGCGCGCCTGCGCGGCGTCGCGACCCTCGACCGCACGCGTGTCCTCGTCGCGGCCCACTCCGGCGGCGGCTGCAACACGGCGGGCGGCATCGCGACCGCGCTGCGCGTGTCCCCTCCCGCGCACGCCGCGCTCGCGATCGACACGTGCATGGACGTCGAGCTCGCGCCCCTCCTCGCGCAGGCCGCTCCGGCGACGCACGTCGTCGTGTCGTGGCAGACGATGACCTGGGCCAAGCGCCCCCTCCGCGACTTCGCGCTGGCCTTCCAGCGCGCCGCCGAGGCGCCGCCGGCCGCGCCCGGCGTCCTCCGCGAGCTCGAGCACCTCCACCCGACGGAGCCGATGCCCCACGACGCGATGGTGCCCCTGGTGCTGCGCCGGTGGCTGCCGCCGCTGCTCTCCCCGGACGCAGCCCCCCGCGTGCCCTGCATCTCACCTTGAGCGGCGGGCACCCGCTTCGGATACGGGCCCATCTCGACGTTTTCGGTGCTCAGCGCACAGGAGTGCGCTTGCGCGCCGAAAACGCCGATCTGGGCCCGTCTCCTGTGCGGGTGACCGCCGCTCTGGGCGGCGCTCGTGGCAGGGGGGCGCAAAAAAAAAGAGCGCCCGGGCGACGGTGGGGGGGGAACCGTCCGTCAGGCGCTCTGCTGTCGGGTATTAGCAGGAGCTGGGCCAGGACCTTCCTGGCGAAGGTTCATCACGTTACGCACGCACCTGGCGCTGTCCGGGTTTCATTCGGGACCGGGTGGGTTTCATGGATGAAACGCCGGAGCGCCGCCCTGCCGGCGGTTACGCGGTGCGGTGCGGCTGGCCGCCGGTCCCGGCCGCGCCGGCGGCCCCGCGGCGCGCCTTCGCCACGCGCCGCGCGTGCTGCCGGATGTGCTCCACCGCCTTGTCGAAGAAGACCTCGGGCGAGCTCTTGTTGATGGTGATCTGCTCCCCGCCGACGAGGACGACGAGGAGGCCCTTGTCGGTCCTGCCCACCGCGAAGAAGTCGACGGTGAACGGCAGCTCGTCCTCGATGGTGAGCGACAGCTGGCACTTCAAGACCTCTCCGACGCCCGGCTGACTCTCGACGACGAACCGCTGAAGCAGCCCGTTCGCGTGCGCGTCCCCGGTCACCCGGTTGAGCGCCCACTTGTCCTTGGGCCAGGCCATGTGGTCCCGGAGCTCGTATATCCAGTGCAAGAGCTCCTCGGCGACCTGGCCGATCGCCGCCTTGGACGCGTCGTAGGAGAGCTTCACTTGCTCGTATTTCGTCATCGGGGACTCCATCGCTCCTCGGCCGACATCAGCGAGGCTCTCGTCGACGTCGGGCCTTCTGGGCATCCATGATCGTTGTCGTGGTCCCGGAGAGCGTCTCCTACCATGGAATCCGGCCCGATCCAATCCGTCCACCCGGCCGCGCGCTCGCATCGCGCTCGCATCGCGCTCGCATCGCGCTCGCATCGCGCTCGCATCGCGCTTGCCTCGCCCTGACGGCGCAGCGCGCGTCGACGCGGCGCTCGAGGGGGCGGCTCTCTCTGGGGCCTCGCTGTCGGAGAGGTCGAGCCCGGCTGCCCGCGGCTGACGCTCAACGGCTGACCGATGGCCGCCGCCGGTGTCTTCTCCCGAGCGACACCCGTCGAGGACGGGCGTGGTCTGCCCCTCAGGTCTTGTCCGTTCCGCCTGACGACGCCATCAAGTCGTCCACGAACCGGCGCATCAGGCGCACCAGGTCGCTGAAGTCTTCCTCGCTCCACTTGGCGAGGATAGGGGCCGCAATCCTCTGACGCGCGGCGTCCAAGGCGTCCGTCACCTGCCGCCCCTTGTCGGTGATCACCGCCTCGTGGACGCGGCGATCGGCTGGGCTCGGTCGACGCTCGATCAGCCCCAGGCTCTCGAGCTTCGCGACCTGGCGGCTGACGGTCGTGTAATCGCGCCCGGCTCGGTCCGAGAGCTCGACCACGCCGATCGGCCCGAAGCGCTCGATCCCCACCAGCAACCGGAAGAGGGCTGGATCCAGGGAGACGCCCGCCTCCGCGAGCAGCGCCTGATCGCGCTGCGGCTGATTCATGACCGCGATCAGATCGATCATGGCGCCGTGGAGCTCGCGGAGCTTCTTCTTTGTAATCCGTGTATTTTGCACAAATTCTCTTGACGCTCCGGGAGGCGTAACTATATGCATAGTACACATATCTGAGACGCAGTCCAAAAGAAAGCGGAGCTCGCCGTGGAATCTAATTTTTCAGCGGATGTACTGATCGTCGGCGCAGGTGCTTCTGGGTTGACCCTGGCCATCGAGCTCGCCCGTCGGGGCGCTTCGTTCCGGCTCATCGACAGGATGGACGGGCCGTTTCGCGGCTCGCGCGGCAAAGGGATCCAGCCGCGCAGCCAGGAGGTGTTCGAGGATCTGGGCATCCTCGATCGCGTCGTCGCGGCCGGCGGCCTGTACCCACCCCCGCGGGTGTATCGCGACGATGGAAGCTACGAGGAGTCGCCGCTCATGGAGCCTCAGGACCCGTCGCCCGGCGAGCCCTATCGTCTGCCGCTGCTCGTGCCCCAGTTCCTGACCGAGGCCGCGATGCGCGAGCGGCTGGCGGAGCTCGGGAGCTCCCCGGAGTTCGGCCGCGAGCTGAAGCGCTTCGAGCAGGACGGCGAGGGCGTGAGCGCCCGTATCGCCGGCCCGACGGGCGAGGAGACCGTCCGCGTCCGCTACCTCGTCGGAGCGGACGGCGGCCGCAGCGTCGTACGGCACGCGCTCGCGATCGGCTTCCCCGGCAAGACCCTGGGGGTGCGCGCCCTCGTCGCCGACGTCGTCCTGGAGGGGCTCAGCAGGGCCGCCTGGCATCGCTTCAACGACGGGTCCATGGAAAAGCAGATGTCGCTGTGCCCGCTCGCCGGCACCGACATGTTCCAGCTGCAGGCGCCGATTCCCCTGGAGGGCGATGTCGATCTCTCCGCGGAAGGCCTCACGGCGATGGTCGCGGGCCGCACGGGCCGAGGCGACATCGTGATCCGTTCGGTCTCCTGGGCCTCCGCCTACACCATGAACGCGCGCCTCGCCGACCGCTACCGGGACGGGCGCGTCTTGCTCGCCGGCGACGCCGCGCACATCCACCCGCCGACGGGTGGGCAGGGCCTCAACACGAGCGTGCAGGATGCCTACAACCTCGGCTGGAAGCTCGCCGCCGTGCTGGCAGGTGCGCCGGAGACGCTGCTCGCGACCTACGAGGAGGAGCGCCGGCCGATCGCCGCGGAGACGCTCGGCCTGACGACGAAGCTCCTCGATGCGGCCAGGCGAGGCGACATGCGCCGCGGCCGCGAGGTGCATCAGCTCGATCTGGGGTATCCGGAGTCGTCGCTGGCCATGCAGAAGCCGAAACGCAGCGGCGGCATCCTCGCGGGCGGCCGAGCGCCGGACGCGCCCGTCCGCGGCGCGGCGGGGATGCCGACACGGCTCTTCAAGCTCTTCCAAGGTCCGCATTGGACCTTGCTGGGTTACGGGCTGGACCGGCTCTCGGCCGTCAAGCCGCGCCCCGGACTTCACATCCACGCCGTCGGGCCGCACGGCGACATCGTCGATGAAGGCGGCCATCTCCGCGCTGCCTACGGCGTGTCGCACGGCGACTGGGTGCTCGTCCGGCCGGACGGATATATCGGCGCCATCGTGTCGTCCGATCATGCACCGGCGCTGGAAACCTACCTTGCCAGCGTCGGCCTCCCATCACGGGGATGACGAGGACGCGAGCGCGCTAGGCGTACTGCCGGAGCAGCGAGTCGCGCATCGGGTTGTCGCACGCCTTCACGGCCGCGCGCAGCGCGTCCCGGTCGACCGGCACCCGGTGCAGGCTCACGTTGACGGCGCCCCCGCGCGCCTCCACCGTCGCGTACTCGGCGTGATGCAGCAGCGTCGGCGGCCCGCCGTTCGCATACTCCTTGAAGGGGAGCCCGACGCTGCCCGGGTTCACGAGCAGCGTGCCGCGGTGCTGTCGGAGCATCTGTACGTGGGTATGCCCCCCGGCCATCACCGTCGCCGCGTGGCCCGCGAGGCGGCGATCCATCTCCTCTGGCGGCGTGTCTGCGAGCAGGTCCTCCATGTGCGAGCGGGGCGAGCCGTGGAACAGGAGGAGCGTCGCGCCGCCCTCCAGCGGGACCGTGAGGCGCGCCTGGAACGTGCGCAGGAACCCGAGATCGTCCGCCGAGAGCTGGTCGCGGCACCAGTCCACCGCGTCGACGACGACAGGCGCCTCGGTGTACGTGCGGATCAGCTCCGGATCCAGCATGAACTCGTCGTGGTTGCCGAGGATGCACGGGCACCCGAGCTCCCGCAGCATGTCGAGGATCGCCCCCGGCCGCGGCCCCAGCGTCGCCACGTCGCCGAGGCAGATCACCTGATCCACGCCGGCCGCCTGGATGCCGGCCAGCACGGCCCTGAGCGCCACCTCGTTGCCGTGAATATCGGAAATCAGCGCGATCCGCATGGGATGGACCTCCTCGTGGGCGGCCAGCGAGCCGCTTCACGCGGCGCTCGCCGCATCGCGGCGGCGCGGCGGTCGAACGACGGACCTGAGACGATAGACCATGTCCCGCGGCGCCTCCAGGCACATCGGGCGGGCTGACCATGTCCTCTACCCGGCGTTACCCGGCGTTACCCGGCGTTACCCGGCGTTACCCGCCGTGCTTCCGCTTCAGCTCGCCCTTGAACCGCCACTCCACCGCCGCCTTCACCGCCAGCGTGACCACCGACACGCCGGCGAGCAGGCTGGCCACGGCGAACGCGGGCACGACCCGCACCATGTTGGCGTAATAGACCCGCTCCACGTGGAGCGGCAGCGTCACCTGATCGGACGATCCGGCCGAGACCACATACACCGCGCCGAACTCCCCCATGGCCCTGGCGGTGCACAGGACCACCCCGTAGAGCAGGCCCCACCGGATGTTGGGCAGCGTGACGCGCCAGAAGATCTGCCAGCCGTTCGCGCCGAGGACGCGGGCGATCTGCTCCTCCTCGTCCCCCTGCGCCTGCATCAGCGGGATGAGCTCCCGCGCGACGAACGGGAAGGTGATGAACACCGTGGCGAGCACGATGCCGGGCAGCGCGAAGATGATCTTGGTCGAGAGCTCGAGGCTGAACAGGCCGAGGCTCACCACGTAGGTCTTGTTCACGTACGCGCCGAGCAGCCCGTTCGCCCCGAAGAGCAGGACGAGGCACAGGCCGGCGACCACGGGCGAGATCGAGAACGGCAGGTCGATCAGGGTGACGAGCAGGCTCTTGCCCCGGAAATCGAACTTCGTCACGGCCCACGCCGCCGAGAGGCCGAAGAGCGTGTTGAGCGGCACCGCGATGGCCGTCGTGAGCAGCGTGAGCCCGGCCGCGCGGAACGTCGCCCGGTCGAGGACCGCCGCCCCGTAGGCGCGCAGGCCCTCGCCGAGGGCGTGCCAGAAGATCACCCCGAGCGGCAGGACGAGGAACACGCCCACGAGCAGCACGCAGAGGCCGATCAGCAGGCGACGGGTCCGCCGGTCGCCGGCGGGCTCTGCCCTGTTCACCCGGGGGCGCTCGGCGAGCATCCCGTACCCTGGGATCCGGCGGCCGGGGCGCTCAGCCCGGCGCCCCGCGGCGCACGGCGGCGCGCTGGATGAGGTTGATCACGAGGAGCAGCGCGAACGACGCGCCGAGGAGCAGGACCGCGACCGCGGTCGCGTCGGCGTAGTTCCCCGTCTCGTTCACCTCGATCATCTTGACGATCACCTGCGAGGCGATCTCCGTGGCGGGGAGGTTGCCGGAGATGAAGATGACCGAGCCGTACTCGCCGAGCCCGCGCGCGAGCGCCAGCGCGAAGCCCGTGAGCAGCGCCGGCGCGAGCTCGGGCAGCACGATGGAGCGGAAGATCCGGAAGCGGCCGGCGCCGAGCGTGGCCGCGCTCTCCTCGACGTCCCGGCTCAGGTCCTCGATCACCGGCTGCAGCGTGCGCACCACGAACGGCAGCCCGACGAAGCACATCGCGAGCACCACGCCGAGCGGCGCCAGGGCGATCCGGTCGTAGACGGTCCACGCGATCGGCCACCCCCCGTGGTCGAACCCGCGCCACGCGGGCCACGGGTACCGGAAGCCCAGGTCGGCGAGCGCCCCGCCGATCCAGCCGTTGTCGGCGTAGAGCGTCGAGAGCGCGATCCCGGTCACGGCCGTGGGCAACGCGAACGGCAGGTCGATCACCGCGTCGAGGACGCGGGCGAAGGGGAAGGTGTAGCGGCCGAGCACCCACGCGATGAGCAGGCCGATGAACACGTCGAGGGTCGCCGCGGCGAGCGACGCGCCGAGGGTGAACCGGACCGCCGCGGCGACCCAGCCGCTCGTCACGACCTGGGTGAACCGCGCCCAGCCGAGCTCCGCGGTCCTGAAGAACAGCGCGGAGAGCGGCAGGAGGACCACGAGGCTCAGGGTGAGCACCGCGACGCCCAGGGAGAGGGAGAACCCGGGGAGCACGCGCGCGCGGCGGGACATCACTTCTTCCGCATCTTGTCGAGCTCGGCCCCCTGGCCGAAGTGCACGTTCATCACGGTCGGCCAGTCGCTGAAATGGTCCTTGAAGCGGAACAGCGTCAGCGGCCTGAGCTTCTCGGCGTGTTTCTTCGCGATCGCCTCGTTGTACGGCCGGTTGTAGCGCCGCGCGATGAGCTCCTGGCCCTCGTCGGAGAAGTGGAACTTGACGTACGCCTCGGCGATCTCCTTGACGCCGTGCCGCTCGGCGACCTTGTCGACCACGGCGAGCGGGACCTCGATCGTGATCGAGTCCGAGGGGACGACGACCTCGAACTGGCCGGTGGTCGACGGGTCGTTCGCGATCTGGAGGATCTCGTTCTCCCAGCCGAAGAGGACGTCGCCCGTGCGCTGCGCGATGAAGCGGGTGGACGAGCCGCGCATGGCCGGGTCGAGGAGGGCGTCGTCGTAGACCTTCGTGGTGAACTCGCGCGCGGCGGCCTCGGCCTCCGCGTCGGTCTTGCCCTCGGCCTTCGCCTTGCGCACGGCGTGCGCCCAGGTCGAGAGGTAGATCCACCGCGCGCCGCCGCCGGTCTTCGGATCCGGGCACAGGGACACGACCTCGGGCCGCGCGAGATCCTCCCAGCCCTTCACCTGCTTGGGGTTGCCGGCGCGCACGAGGAAGATGACCGCGGACGTGTACGGCACCGACCCGTTCGGCAGGCGCTCGCGCCAGCTCGCCGGGAGCAGGCCGGCCTTGGCGATGGTGTCGACGTCGAAATCGACCGAGAGGGCCGCGACGTCGGTCTCCTTCCCGGCCGCGATGTCGCGGGCCTGCTTGCCCGAGGGGCCGTGATCGGTCTCGACGTCGACGTCCTTGCCCGTCGTCTGCTTGTACCACCGCTCGAACGCCGGATTGAGCTCCTGGTAGAGCTCGCGGGTCGGGTCGTAAGACGACACCGCGAGCTTCGTGACCTGCGCCGTCGCGCCGCCCTCGGGCGCGGCCGTCGTCGTCTTCTTCTCCTCGCACCCGGCGCCGGCGAGCAGCAGGGCGGAGGAGGCCAGCGCGAGCGCGGTGTGGAGCGGCGTTCTCTTCTTCATGAGCTCATCCCTGGAGGGTCGGAGGGACGGCTACTCTATCGCCGGACCCGCGCGCCCGGCCAGGGCTTCGGCGCGGCCGGACGGCGATCCCCGGACGGGCCGCGCCGTCGTAGGGCGCGGCCCGCCTTCGGGAGCGGCCTACTCGCCGCCCTTCCAGGGCCCCTTCATCCATGGCCCGGTGGGCCCGTTCTCTTCCTTGGCCTCGTCCGGGATCGCCCCGTAGATCCAGTCGACGGCCTTGTCCGCATAGGGGATGTTGCCCAAGGACGACTTGATGGAGGCCTTGAGGTCGCTGGACTTGTACGTGATGCGCGGGCCCCAGCGGCGGCAGTACTGCGTCCAGTCGGGGGCGGCGACCGCGTCGGTCAGGAAGTCCGCGCGCAAGAGCTGGTATCTGGCGTTGCAGTCGAGGCGCTTGGAGCCCTTCTTGGTGCTGTTGACGAGGCCGAGCTCGTACACGGTGTAGCCGAACTCCTTATAGCTGGTGTCGTTCGACAGGTTCGTGCCCTCGCCGCGGTAGGAGGCGTGGCCGTTCCGCGACGAGAAGGCCACGGGCCGGCCGTTCTCCATCGGGATCTCGCCGAGGGGCACCCACTCACCGCCGCCGTGCTGGGCCAGGTACATGGCGCGCAGCTCCTTGGTGACGGGATCGACGCGGCAGGTGACGTGCTCCCAGTCGCCGCCGTGCTGACCCATGGGATCGAGGCCGATGGTGCCGCTGAACTCGGTGACGCTGACCTTGGCGCTGCCGGCGCCGTTGTAGGGGTAGAAGATCCAGAACTGGAGGTCGAGCCACGAGTTCTGGTACTTGGCGTTGACGTAGGCGACCGCGCTGCCGAGGTCGCCGCCGCGGGCGCTGCGGCTGCACTCCAGCCAGTAGAGGCCGTCGTCGCCGCCGCCGGCGGGGAGCGGCGCGTCGCCGGCGTTGCGGGTCGGGCCGTCCTTCTGGTGCAGCGTCGCGCGCTTCAGGAACCACTCGACGGAGCTCGGCCCGAACGTGTCGTCCGGGTGGAAGTAGATGCGCGGCCCGACCTTCTCGATGATCTGCTTGAGCTCGTCGAACGTCGGGGCCCGATCCGCGAGGCGGTCGACGATCATGGAGCTGGCGGCGTCGTTGAAGCCGTCGAGGCTCGCGGCGTCCCGGGTGAGCTCGCGCACGTCGCCCTTGAAAGGCCCGTCCTTGTACAGCGTGACGCGGTGGCCCGCGGGGACGATGACCGACGAGACCAGATCGTTGCCGGCGGGGATGGAGCTGTGGGAGCCGACCGGGACCTCGGCGCTCCAGCCCGCGAACTCGGAGTCGCTGTAGACGATGACGGTCGGTGTCGTGAGGCGCTCGACGATGATCGACGAGGTCTTGTCGTTGGCGCCCTTGAGGCTGGGCGTGTCGCGGATCAGGGTGCAGCGGCGGCCCTCGAAGTTCCCGTGCTCGCAAAGCGTGACCTTGAGGCCGGCCGGGATCTTGAGGGAGCTCAGGGCGTCGTTGCTGATCCCGAAGCCGGACGGGTACCGGCCGATGCTCAGCGTGCTCTGGCTGCCGCGGTATTCGGAATCGGAAAACAGCGTGACCTGCGGATCGCTCATGGAAGTTCCCCTTTGCGGAGTGGCTCGCGCGACGCGGCGAGTGACTACACGGCACATTAACCCAGCGATCCGGCCGCGGAATGGCCGACGATGGACACGCATGGCACGTTTGTGGACACCGGGCAGCCCGGGCCGGCGGGGGCGCGCGCCGCCGGAGGACCGACTCACGGGTGGCCGTCCGACGGGCAACGATCGAAGTCCTCGTCCTCGTCGATGACGAGCCCCGGAAACTCCTGCCGGTCGGCCGGTCGATTCTCGTTGTCGCAGCCGGGTCGGGGCGGGACCATCGCGCAGGGGAGGTCCGCGCGCGGCGTGGACGGCACGGTCAGGGCCGCGGCGCCGACGCCTGGCTCCACGATCACGTGCACCCGCATGGCTGCGTTCACGCCGTTCCCTTCGTAGTTCCATGCCTCGTTCGGGTCGAGCGGCTGTGAATTGCCGGCCGAGTCGAACGCGCGGCAGCGCAGGACGAACCGCCCTGGCGCGGCGTCCCACCGCGCGCGCCACGAGACCCACGCGAACGGGTCTTCGGACAGGCGCTGGATGCCTGCCGGCGCCCACGTGCGCCCGTCGTCCGAGCTGAACTCGACGCGCGCAATGGGACCGAACCCCGACCACGCCTTCCCCTCGATGACGTACGTTCCGGGCGCGGCGAAGCGATAGGCGCTCTCGAGGTCGCGCAGGCCTGGCGGTTTCATCACGGAGTTGACCCGCTTCTCGCGGACGGGGACGCCGGGATCGTCTGCGTCCCGCCGGTACCGGTACTGGCTCGCCTGCTCGAACCCCCGGAACGGCTCATTGAGCACCGTGATGGCGCGCAGCCATTTCACGCTCGCCATGCCGTACCAGCTCGGCACGATGAGGCGGAGCGGAAAGCCGTGCTGCGGCAGGAGCGGCTGGCAGTTCGCTTCCCACGCGAGCATCACCTCGGGGCGGAGCGCGTCGGCGATGGGCATGCTTCGCTCGAACGCGTGCTCGACGCCGAGGTCGACGCCGACGTCCCAGCCCGTGAAGAGGACCTCGACGGCGTCGTCGAGGATGCCGGACTCCCTGAGGATGGGCGCGAGCGGCGTCCCGACGTAACGGTACGTGCCGATCGCGTTCTTGAACCACGGCACGTAGATGGGTCGCGGCGTCAGCAAGTGTCGGCCCGTCCCCGCGCACTCCATGGTGTGGAGCGACTGGACGATCGTGCGGGACATGATCTCCCTCAAGGGGATCTGCCGCGGCCGGCGGACGCGTCCGCCGACCGCGACGGTGTAGCTCTCCGCGGAGAGCTGGGGAACGTCGAAGTGGATGAGCAGGTAGTGGACGCCGAGCGGCGTCACGGGCTGGTTCGCGAGCTCCATCAGGAACCCGTGATTCCGGAACGCAAGCAACGCTTCGGGCGCGCTCGTCACGTACGAGTTCGGCGTCGGCGGCGGACGCTCGCATACCGGCGTGGGCGGGACGTCCGTGCACGACATGATCCGCACGTCGGACCGCGCGACGGCCGTCGGCTCGATCGACGAGTCCTCGGTCGGCGGCTCCTCGGCCGTCGAGCAGGCCGCTGCGACGCTGGCGGCGGCTCCGCCGAGCAAGATGTTCCGACGTGTCAGGGACGGCTCGCGCGGCGGCTGCGACGTGTTCATGAATCCCCTCCTCCGGGAGTGAAGAAGCAAACGGATCGAGAATGTCAATCGCGAAGCGCCGCGTTCACCTCGGATGACAGAATCAACAGGCGATTGCGCCGCCGCGCGCGGGACGCCGCGGGTGACCGTACGGTCACGCAGGCCGCAAGAGCTGCCCTGGCGCGGCTCTCGGCGGCAGGGACGGCTGGGGGTCGAGGCTTCGTGAACGCTCGACGAGCTGCTCGATGACCGCTATCCTCTCGCCGTCTGCAACGAGGGCACGCTCCAGGTGTAAGGATGGATACGATCGCGTCAGACGATTGAGCCGCAGCAACCCCTGAAATCGTTGCTGCGGCCATCTGCTCTCGATCGTTCGACGAACGCCGTCCTGGAGGCAGATCGCCGCCGAATGTCCACCATTTGCGCGGGTGTATCGTCGTGCCTCGAAAAATACCATCAAATTGGAATTCCTCGCTGTCCGCAGCGCTGCTGCTGATGGCCCCCTTCGACCTGCTGGCCTCGCTGGCCATGGATGTCTACCTGCCGGTGGTGCCGAGCATGCCAGGCATCCTCGGCACGTCGCCGGCGGTCGTTCAGTTGACGTTGAGCCTCTACATGGTCGTCCTGGGCGCGGGGCAGCTCGTGTTCGGGCCCATCTCGGACAGGATCGGTCGGCGCCCGGTCCTGCTCGGCGGCGCGGCCTTGTTTGCCGCCGCGTCTTTTCTGCTGGCGGGCACCACGTCCGCCGCGGCGTTCGTCGCCCTTCGCGTCCTCCAGGCGCTGGGCGCGGCCGCGGCGCTCGTCGCGACCTTCGCGACGGTGCGCGACGTCTATGCGGAACGCGCCGAGGGGGCGGTGATCTACAGCCTGTTCGGCTCGATGCTGGCGTTCGTGCCCGCGCTGGGGCCCGTGCTCGGCGCGCTGCTCGCGGACCATCTCGGCTGGCGCGCGATCTTCGTCGCGCTCGGCGTCGCCGCCGCCGCGGCTGCGCTGAACGCGGCTCCGAAGTGGCATGAGACTCGGCCCGTGGACGCGCCCTCGCCGCGCGCGGCGCTCGGTGGGATCCTCGCCGACGCCTCGTTCTGGACCTACACGCTCGGCTTCAGCGCGGCGATGGGAGCGTTCTTCGTCTTCTTCTCGACGGCGTCGCGCGTCCTGATCGATCGGGCAGGCTTTTCGCAGCTCGTCTTCAGCCTCCTCTTTGCCACGGTCGCGCTCGTTATGATCGCGACGACCCGGTTCGCGAAGCGGTTCGTGGCCCGATGGGGGAGGGCCGGGAGCCTCGTCCGCGGGATGGGGATGCTGCTCCTGGGAGCCGCGCTGCTGGTCGTCGGGCAGGTGATGGGCGCTCCGTCGTTCTGGACGTTCATCCCGCCCATGTGGCTCATCGCGGTCGGCATCGTGTTCGCCAGCTCGGTGACGGCGAACGGCGCGCTCCAGCGCTTCGGCCACGTCGCCGGCACCGCGACCGCGCTCTACTACTGCATCGAGAGCCTCGTCGTGGGAATCGTCGGGACGACGCTGGTGGTCCTGCTGCCCGGGGATACGGCGTGGCCGCTGGCGGCCTATTGCACGCTCATGGCCGCCCTTGTGCTGGGCCTCGTCAGGCGGGTGGAAAAGTCCCCGGCGACCGCCGTCTTGCCCGATTCGGCGCGTCCTCGCGAAACGTGAGTGTTCGTTCGCGGGAATACCATTCCCTGCGCGTGTCTCCGGTGGGGCACCGCAACCGGCGCCGGCGCCGCTTGGCGCGGTTGCCCCCCGGGCTCGCCCGCCCCCCAGGCCGCGCCGGCGTGATGGTACACTCCGCGATCACAACCGCCATGAGCATCGCCCACCTCGTCTCCTCCACCGCTCTCCCGCTCATGCGGGGCCGCAACCCCCTCGCCCGCCGCGTCGAGACCCGGCATGGCATCCCCATCCTCCCCGGCGGCTTCCCGGTCGTGGGCCACATGCCGGCGATCGCCGTCGACTCGCTCGACCTGCTCCGCGAGGGCCAGCGCCGCTTCGGCTCCCTCTTCTTCTGGGCCCAGGGCTTCAATGCCTGGCACCTCGTTTACGCCTCGGACGAGGCGTTCTCGCTCTTCAAGAGCAAGACCGTCGACTCCTCGTACCTGACCGAGGGCGGGCTCGGCAACCTCTTCGGTCAGACGCTGATGGCCCACGACGGCGCTTCGCACCGCCACGTCCGCACCGCGATGAACGGGCCCTTCTCGCCGAAGGGCCTCGACGCCGCGGAGGTCGGCTCGATCGTCGCGACCAGCGTCGAGCGCAGGGTCCGCTCCTGGCTCGGCCGGCGCGACGTCGTGGTGCTGCGCGAGACCCGCGAGCTGGCCCTGGAGGTGATGTTCAAGATCACCGGCGTCGAGGACGACGAGCTCCCCGAGTGGCGCCGCCACTACGAGGATCTGATGCTCCTGGTCATCAACCTGCCCTTCGACGTGCCGGGCTCGCCGCGGCGCCGCGGCCTCCGCGCCCGCGACTGGCTCGACGCGCGCATCCGCCGGATCCTCGCCGACGTGCGCGCCCGCGGCGACGCGAAGGGCCTCCTGCCCGCGCTGCTCCGGGCCCGCGACGAGGACGGCGAGCCGCTCTCGGAGCAGGATCTGGTGGGCAACCTCCGCCTGCTCCTCCTCGCCGGCCACGAGACGTCGGCCTCGACCATGGCCTGGTGCGTCGCCCACCTCGCCGAGAGCCCCGCGATCTGGCGCGCGCTCCGCGAGGAGGCGTCGAGCGCGCCGGATCTCCCGCGCTCGCCCGCGGATCTCCGCCGCTTCCCCTTCGCCGAGGCGGTGTTCCGCGAGGCGCTCCGCCTCCACCCGCCGGTGCCTCACGACGCCCGCCGCTCCGTCGCCGATTTCGAGCTCGAAGGCCGCACCGTCCCCGGAGGGACCATCGTGGCGATTCCGCTGGTCCTGCTCTCGCGCGATCCCGAGCTCTACCCGGATCCGGACAGCTATCGCCCCGAGCGCTGGCTCGGCCGCAAGGAGGCGATCTCGCCGCTCGAGATCGCCCAGTTCGGCGGCGGCGCGCACTTCTGCCTCGGCTATCACCTCGCCTGGATGGAGATCGTCCAGTTCCTCGTCGCGCTCGGGCGAATGCTCCCGGCCTCGGGCCCCAGGCTCCAGGACGGATTCCCGGCGTCGCGTTACCTCCCGGTGCTCCGCCCCGCGGCGGGCACGCGCGTCCGCTTCGACGGCTGAGGCACCGCCGGGCCGCACAACCTGATCCAGCCCAACGGCCACGACATCGCCTTCTTCGACAGCGAGGCCGCGGCGCGGGCCTGGATTGACCAGCAGCGGCGCAAGCCGACGGGCACGCCATGAGCAGGAGAACCTCGAGATGCTCGGTGGCGACTGGAGGAGGTGCTGCTTTGGGCGAGACGTCGCCGGTTGCGCCGCGTAAGGTCGCGGCGTCGTCCTGGAGAAGGGAGATCCCATGCATCGGAGTCGTCTCTGTGGGCTCGTGATCGATTGCAAGGTGGAGGACATCGACGCCGCGGCCGAGTTCTGGGGCCGCGCCCTGGGCAGGCCCGTCAAGCCGGCTGATCCGGACGCCGGCGCCTACCGCGACATCGCGATGCGGGGCGACGAGCCCATCGTGCTCGTGCAGAAGGTCGAGCACCCGAGCCGGATTCACCTCGACATCGAGACCGACGACCTCGACGCCGAGGTGCGCCGGCTCGAGGCGCTCGGGGCGCGGCGGGTGGAGTTCATCCAGCGCTGGTGGGTCATGGAGGCGCCGACGGGCCAGCGCTTCTGCGTCGTGCGCCCGCAGCGCGGCCCGCTCGAGGCGCACGCCAACGCCAACACCTGGGAGGGCGAGCCGGGCGAGCCGGGCAAGCAGGGCGGGTGAGGCCCGGGGCGGGGGCCGGCGCCCGCGGATGGGGCCGGCGCCCGCGGGGTGGGGCCGGCCCCTGCGCCCGGCCGCCGGGACCTGCTCCATCGGCCGACCTGAAGTAGGCTCTGGTTCGCGCCCGGAGCGAGGGCGCGCCGGTCATGCGCCAGGTCGAGAGCACTTCAGAGACAGGATGCACCACGTGAGCGCCGACGGCCGGGATCCCGCCGCCGCGGCCGCCTTCGACTGGAACGGCGCCCCGGCGGCGCGCGCCGCCGCGGCCGCGCTTGCGGACCGCGCGCCGAGCGGCGGGCTCGCGGAGCGCGCGCCGGGCGGCGGGCTCGCCGAGCGCGCGCTGGGCGGCGCGCCCGCGGAGGCCTGGGCCGCGGTGCGCGCCGGGGCCGAGGGGTGGCTGCCGTTCGGCCGGGCGGCCCGGCCGGTCGAGGTGCTCGACGAGACGCTGCGCGACGGCATCCAGGGCGTGTCCATCACGAACCCGACGACCGCGCACAAGGTCGAGCTGGTCCACGCGATGGCCGGCATCGGCGTCGACGTCGTGAACCTCGGCCTGCCGGCGGCCGGGCCGCGCCACTTCGAGGACGCGTGCCTGCTCGCCCGGGAGGTCGCCTCGTCCAGGCTGCCGCTCGCCCTGACCGCGGCCGCGCGCACGGTCGCCGCCGACGTCGAGGAGGTCGCCCGCGTGGCCGAGCGCGCCGGGGCGTCGATCGTCGTCTACGCGTTCATCGGCAGCTCGCCCATCCGGCACTTCGTCGAGGGGTGGGGGACCGATTTCCTGGTCCGCAGCGTCGACGAGGCCGCGCGCGCCGCCGCCGCGGCCGGCCTGCCCTTCTGCCTGGTCGCGGAGGACGCGACCCGCTCGCCGCCCGACAGGCTCCGCGTGCTCTTCCGCGCCGCGGTCGACGCGGGCGCGGCGCGGCTCTGCCTGTGCGACACGACGGGCCACGTGACCCCGCACGGGGTCGCGGCGCTGCTCGCGTTCGCCCGGCGCGAGCTCGCCGCGCTGGGCGGGGCGGAGGTCGAGCTCGACTGGCACGGCCACAACGACCGCGGGCTCGGCCTCTCGGCCGCGCTCTGGGCGGTGGCGTGCGGCGCCGATCGGGTGCACGCCACCGCGCTCGGCGTCGGGGAGCGAGCGGGCAACAGCTGTCTCGAGCTGCTCATCGACAACCTCGGCCGCCTCGGCTCGCGCCCCGCTGTGCCGCGCGACCGCCTCGTCGCATACTGCGCGGCCGCCTCCCGCGCCCTCGGGTGGCCGATCCCGCCGGATCATCCGATCGCGGGGGCCGGTGCCGTGCCGCCGCTGGCGCTGCCGCCCGCCGGACGTGGCGAGGCGCTCTAGGACATCATCGCCGATTTCTCGATCGTCGCCGCGCGCGAAGAGGCCTGGCACGAAGGCCACTCCTCGGCCCACTCCTCGGCCCCCGCGGCCGGTTCGATCAGGGGCCGGTCGCCGACTCCGCGCTGGCGGAGAGGAGTTGGGTCCAGCACGCAGGCGCACGAAGGCCAGCCTCCGGACGAGCTCGGAGCCATGTAGTATGCAGGGATGCACAGGTGCAAGGGAGCGATAGGGATGGGCGCGTGCATGGCGCTGGCGGGGTGCGGTGGGGCCCCGCCGGCGGTGGAGCCCATAGTGGAGCCCAGCACGGCTCCTCTGCCCGCCGTGATCGCAGCGCTGCCGCCCGTGTTGACAGGCAAACTGCCCAGCGGCGCACGGTTGCTCGCGCCGGAAGGGCACGTGGACCCTGTCCAGTGCCTTTCCTTCTCGCCGGACGGCCGGCGGCTTCTCTCGGGTGGAGGTAGGCTCCTCCTGATCTGGGATGTCGAGTCCGGTCGGGTCGTGCAACGGCTCGAGGAGTCGAGCAAAGTGTTCGCGTGCGCCTTCCTGCCCGATGGCCGGCAGGTGGCGAGCGGTACCCACAAGGGCAAGGTCTCGGTGTGGGATACGGTCATAGGAGAGCGGCGGCCGGTCGCCGACCTCGGGGCCAAAGCTATCGTGGTGGAGCTCGCCGCGCGTCCCGATGGCCATGAGCTGATGGTGGGAACCAGTCAAGGCGACGTATGGGCATGGAGCGTCGAGACCCGGCGCGAGACATTCCACGATCAAATCGAGGGCCAGGTGGTGAGTGTAGGATACCTGGACGATGGTCAGAGGTTCGGCGGAGCCTATGACGGGTCGACCTTCGTATGGGGGCCAAAGGGATCCCGCCGGATGACCGACAAGGCAGGGCCGGGGAGCGCCCTCGGAGGGGAACGACTCTTGCTCAACGTAAGCGGGACGCGGATCGTCATCGCAGATGCGGATGGATCGGTACGCCCGCTTTTTCACGCCAGGCATCATGTCGAACGTCTCGCCGTAAACTCGCGTCGCGATCTTGTGGTGATCGGCGAGGAAACCGGCAACGTTTCGGTGTGGACCGTCCCGGGCGGGACGCTCCGCTGCCAATTCCCGGGAAGGGGGTCCATCAACGCCGTGGCGTTCGACCCGACCGGTGAGCACTTTACGTGGACAGGCGACGACGGCGGCGTAATGATCGCTCGCACCGCGACCTGCGAGGATCCCAGCAGCGAGGTGACCTTCCGGCGCTTTGGCAGCGGCAAACGTTCGCTGTCGAGTGTGGCTGCTGCCGGCCATTCGGTCATCCTGAGCGACTACTGGGGACAGGTGAGCACCTGGTCTTCCACCTCGCTGCGCATGGATATGACGGCGCAGCTCATCCATACAACTACCTTCACGCTCGATGCCTTGGCGGATGGTCGGTGGATCGCGGGCGGAGTCGGGGACGCGGACGGCATCTTCCTGGGCTCCGCCTCGGGGATTCGTCGCCTCGATCTCGGTCGCCGGATCCTACCGGTGCAGATCGGGCGTTTCGAGGATGAAGCCGCGATCCTTGTTCTGGGCCCGGAGAGCCTCATTCAGGTGCCACTCGACAGAGGTCCGCCCACCGAGCTCCTTCGAGACTCGATGAAGCGATATGGCTACAGGGCGTTCGCCGTCCGGCCGGGGGGGAAGGAGGCCGTCGTGGGAGGCTCTTTCCCGGATCTCTACAAGATCGCACTACCCCCGCGGGGCGATCCCACCGTTTGGCCTCGACACAATCACGCGGCGAGCTCTGTTCAAGCTCTCGCCTATGATCCTGATGGTCGCTGGCTGGCCGAAGCCGGTGACTACATCGGCATCGTTCTCCGCCGTGCCGACACAGGAGACATCGTACGGCGCATACCTGCAGCTGCTCCCAATCTCGAAGATTTTCTCCTGACGCGAGAGCACCTGTGGACCGTAGCCCCTTCCCTCACTGAACTCCTGCGCTGGCCGCTCGCCGGTAACTCGAGCCCCGACCTTCCGCCCATCGATGAGGGAGCGCGGATCGCAGACCTGACCGCCACCCCGGACGGCCGCACCCTCGTGGTCGCGCTCGAGGATGGCCGAGCCGCCGTGCGCGCGCTCCCCGACGGAAGGCTGATTGCCCACCTCATTCCGCTGCACGACGGGAGCTGGGCCACCCTCTACGCCGATGGTCGATACGAGGCCTCCTCCGGCGACGCCACCTCCCTCGCCTTCGAGAGCCCGGAGGCCAAATGCAGGCTTACCCTCGACGGCAAAGGCACCTGCATCGCGTTCAGCGGGGTCACGCAGACATCCCTCGCTACCGGCGCCGTCCTGATCAGCACGACCGTCTTTTCGCCATCCGGTCCGCCCACCATCGTCTTGGATGGTCGTTGGCCTGTTCGCTCCGTCATCCCCAGCTCCACCGCTCCGGGCAAATACAATGTCGAGCTCCTCCTCGATGACCCCGACGGCGTGCCCCACACCCTCGAAGCCAGGACGGAGCGTGGGGACGCGGCCCACGTCGACATCCGGCTCGATCTCGACCCTCGTCATGCGCCTGCGGGCGCGCGCGCGCTGGTGATCGGCAACGACGCCTACTCCGACGGCGCGCGGCTCCAGGGCGCCGTCAAGGACGCGAAGGACTTCGCCGACGTCCTCCGCAGCGAGACGAGCTGGCACCTGCGCGACATCGAGCCGCTCTTTAACCAGCCAGCGGCATCGTTCAAGGACACCGTCCTCCGCTTCTTCCAGGACGCGAAGCGGGGCGAGACATTGCTCTTCTACTTTGCCGGCCACGGCCTCACCGACAAGGGCGAAGGTTACCTGCTCCCGATCGACTACCAGCCCGGCGCGCTCCGCTCTGCCCTCTCCGCGCGCGAGTTATGGGAGGCGATCCGCGCCTCGAGCGCCGCGCGGATCCTCGTCGTGCTCGACGCGTGCCGCACAGGCTCGTTCGTCCTGCCTGAGAGCGTGGGCCTCGAAGCCGAGCGCCTCTCCGGCCGGCAGGAAGGCAAGCGGGTCGGGCTCATCGCGGCCACGAGCTCTGCCAGCTTCGGGTCCAGCACGGCGGACACGACGAGCGGCGGAGTCTTCACGCAACAGCTGCTCGGCGCGCTCCGTTCCACGGCGCACGCCAACCCGCTGACAGGGGCGGTGACGGCGCGCGCCGCGAAGTTCGCCGCCGAAGCCTACTTCATCAGGAACAACCTCCCGCAGAGGCCTGGCATTTACGGAGAACTCGACCCCCTGCCGCTGACCTGGCCGGTGGGCGAGCGGATCTCGAAGCCGGTCGCGGCCGCGGGCGGCGGCCGTGGGAAGCGGATTGCGATCGCGCGGTGGGATGTTGTGAAATCGCGGCAGGTGACGGTGGACGGCTCACGCGTGGAAGGCTCGAGTACGCTTGTCATCGGCCTCACGTTCGGGCATGACACCGAGTCGGTCCGAGTCGGCGTACACTACCCCTTTGGTGACCCCGCGGCGCCCGCGCGGCCGGAGCTCTTCACGCGCAAGCCCGAGGGGAACCGCGATGTCTGGAGCAGGGGCGAAGCGTGGGAAATCCACATTCCGCTCATCGGTCTGGAGCCGAAGAGCAGGTACCGTGTGGAGGTGCAGCCCTGCGATAAGGGGGGCAAGTGCGGTGATCAGTCGCCCGAGTCGTTCGCCCTCGACTTGTAGCCCCCCGCCGGCCGCACCTCTCGCCCCGAGAAGTCGAACAGCACCTCGCCTGCCCCTCGCAGGTACAAGACGGGCGAGAACGCCGGCGCCCCGCCGAGCAGCAGCGTCCTCCGTACGGCGGCCATGGTGGCGACCACATCGCCCGCTGTCCCTGTGGCCGCCGTGAGCGTGCGGTAGAGCTCGCGGGAGCAATCATGCGCGATGTCCGCCGCGACCCGCCAGAGGTGTGCGACGACCGCGTCTGCGCCCGCCCGGGCGAGCAGCTCCGCCGCGCTCCCGAAGGCGCCCGGCCGGCTGAGCTCGCACGCCTCGAGCACTACAAGTCGCAGATCCTCGCCGAATCTCGCGGCGAGCTCGCTCGCGAGCGACTCGACGCGAGTCCACGCCGCTTCGTCGCCCTCGTCGCCGTGGAGCCGGAGGACGGGGTGGCCGTGCTCGTCGATGCCTCCGTGGCCGATGAAGTGAATCACGTGCGGTCGCTCGCCCTTGCGCAGCTGCTCGAAGAGGTACCGCCTGCCGGTCCGAGCGCCTGTGATCGGATCGAGCCACGCGACCTCGCCGGCCTCTATGGAATCGGCGAGGGCCGCGTAGAGCGATCCGACATCGCCCTCCGGCGCGATCGCCAGCACGCGCACGGCGCCGCGCACCGCGCGCGGCGCCGAGGGCCGCGCGGATGACACGCCGCGGGCGAGCCGCACCCGCGGGGAGCTGCCCCAGAAGCCCTCGCTCGTACCGGGCTCGCAGAGCGCTTCCCACGGTACGGCCTGGAGGCGGGCGTCGCGGATCAGGAGGCGCTGGAGGAGCGGCTGCTTCCGATCTGTCGCAGCGGCCTCCAGGCGCGTGGCGACGTCGCGCAGCTCGCCTTGAAAGAGCGCCTCGTGAAGCGCCTGAGCCTCGCCGAGGGTGTGCGCGTCGAGGTGCTCGCGGGCCTCGACCGCGCGGCCAACATCGCGGGCAAACCCCTGGAGCCGCGCCACGCTGACCGCGCTGCCGAGCGTACGAGGCGCGGGGCGCTCGCCGCGGCTGCCGCGCGCGACGACGCGCAGCTCGGCGCCAGCGGGCTCGATCTCGATCTCCATCCAGAGCGGCGCCGCGGCGCTGTCTTCTCTGCTCGTTGCCGGCGCGAGCCGCGAGCGCCCACGTCGCGAGCGCCACCAGAGCAATGCGCCAGCGACGAGCGCTGCGGTTCCTATGGCAGGCGCAGCGAGCCATGCGACGGGCGCGTGCGGCCCGTCGTTGAGGAGGCTCGTCGACGTACCGGTTTTTCCTGGAGCGCCCCCCGCATCGGAGTTGCTCCCAGCGTCGAGGGGGCCGAGCGCCTCCGGCGGTACGTCGTCGAGCACGCGCACGCCGAGACCCTTCTCGTGAATCTCGATCCATTCGAGGGTCAATCCCCCGCCGGCCCAGCGCCAGTCACCCTCGAGGGTGACCTGGGTGTCGCTGCAGCTCAGGGTGCCTCGCACATCCCGGAGCACGACGCCCTCGAGCACCGCCCTGCCCGATGGCATCTTGTCCACGAGCTTCACGGGCCGTGCTCCGTCGTATTCGAGCTGGATCTTCTTGCCGCCAGGGCTCTCGAACCAGATCACGTCACAGCGCTCCACGGCGCACCTCGGCGCGCGATCGAGCTTGCCGCGGAAATCTCCCCTGTCGCCGCCGCCCTCCGCGATCGTCACCGCGGTCGGCGGCCCTGCTTTGTACGTCACGGCGAAGCGCGCGCCTGTCCGGTTCATGCGCACTGGCCACAGCAAGTCGGGGTGATCGAGGCGGACGACGCGCTCCGAGTCGCCGATCTGCGCGGGGGAGAGCTGTACTCTGCCCGCAGAGAACGCCTCTTTCTCGAGCAGGACCGCGGCGCCGACACCCCGCACCTCGACCTCGCCGGCGGTCCCCTGGAAGGCGCACGGGCCATTTCGCTGAGCGGGCATACGTACGTGACTACCAGATTCCTGGCAGGCTCGACGCTCACGGCCGCCAATTTCTGCGGCGATGGCTAGACGCCCTCGAGGCCCTCCAGAATGGGCTGCCCCGGGGGCGGGGCGCGCGCGGCGGCGCCGCCGAGCCCGGGACGTGAGGATGCCGGCCCCACCGTCGACGCCGGCGCGCCTCTGATCGACAACCTCGGCCGCCTCGGTGCGCGCGCCGCCGTGCCGCGCGAGCGCCTCGTCGCGTACTGCGCGGCCGCCTCGCGGGCTCTCGGGTGGCCGATCCCGCCGGATCACCCGATCGCGGGCGCCCGCGCCGCGCCGCCGCTGCCGTCGCTGCCGCCCGGCGCGGCCGGGCGGGGCGCCGGCTCGACTGCGGGCCGCGACGGTACGCGATCCGCGTGCACCGACGGTCAGCTCGACGTGACGGTCCCCGCCTTGGTGAGCTTCATGAGGAAGTGTTCGCCCGAGGTGGTGCGCGTGTACCGGGCGGGCCGGTCAGGGCTGCAGCACGCCGAGAGCGGCGCGATCTCCGCGTCGTAGTTGGGCTGGTGGAAGAAGACGAGGGACTGCCGGCGTGTGGCCTTCGCCTCCGGCGCCGGCAAGGCGACCCGGTGGAGCGTGGAGCGCCAGACGTCGTTCGTCCATTGCTCCATGAGATCGGCGATGTTCACCACGAAGGCGCTCGGAGGGGCCGAGACGGCCTCCCAGTCGTCGCCGCCGCGGTGCACCTCCAGCCCGCCGGGCGCGTCGCGCATGCTGACCAGCGTGAGGCTGCCGTAGTCCGTGTGCGCGCCCGCGCGGAGCTGGCCCGGGACAGGCGGCTTCGTGAGCTCCGGATAGTCGAGCGCGCGCAGGGCGCTGACGCTCTTGTCGATCTTGTCGTCGAAGAATTCGAGCGGCAGACCGAGCGCCGCCGCGAAGATGCGCATCAGGCGGACCGAGACGCCATCGAGGGCGCGGTACAGCGCCGGCCACAGCGCGCGGAGCGCCGGCACCTCGGCCGGCCACACGTTGGGCTGAAACCACATCCGGCCATGCGGCGAGGTGAAATACGGGTCGTCCGACGTGTCGACGCGCCCGATGGTGAACGACTCTTTCAGATCGACCGGCGCGTCCTCGTCGCGGGAGTACGAGAGCCCCTCGGACCCGACGCCGCGGTAGCCCAGGAACGTCCCCGGCGCGGGCTCGTACCGGCGCTTCGTCTCGAGATCCAGATCGAAGAACACGCGAGCCGCCGCGTGGCCGCCGTCGATGAGCCGCTCTGGAACCCCGTGCCCGACGACCACCAGGAAGCCGAGGTCGCGACAGGCCCGATCGACGGCCTGAGCCACCTGTCGCCTGTCCGCCTCGCCGCCGTCGAAAGGCCCTATGTCGATGACGGGGATCCTCGTTCTCATCGCGTCTCCGTGTCGCTCGCGCGGCGCGGAAAAAACCACGCGGCGCACCCCGAGGGGTAATCCGGTCACCTGCGCGCTGGATGGGTTCGGATGTAGGGTATGTGGCGCAGGTGTATGATGATGTTGGCGTGAATTATTGCGTCCTGGACATCATAGCAGCACCGAGAAGCGAGCGCGACAGGTGCTGCCCCTGACGTTCAGCCGCGTGGATCCCTCGGCGGCCTGGCTGAGCTCGTCGTGGAGGACGGCGGCCGTCTCCGCGCTGTTTTTTGTAGCGACCGCTGCTCCTTGCCCGGGGATTCCTGGCGGGACTGTCCCGCGGGGGCGAACCGTCGCGATCCGTCGCTTGCCAGAGTGCGGTAGACGCGGAGATCCGCGTAGGCCGAACCGCGTCATCACGATCCGCTTAGCCATGGATTTGGCACGACCCAGGGTTCATCGACAAGATCACCTCCGAGACCAGCTGTCTGGCGGCACCTGACGAAGCTCCGGGAGAGCGGCTGATCGTGTCCGGCTCGAGGCGAGCGGCGCGACCACCGGCGGCTGACGACCCAATCAGGGCAAAGCCGGAGGACGAGGCCCGACCGGGGACGTTCACGCCGATCCGCCCCTCCGCCGCCGAGATCGGGCCCGGCAAAGGCAAGGCTCCGCTCGAGCGGCGCATCAAGAGAGGCGGGCGCCGGGGCGCGGTCGTGGTGGATGTCGATACCATTCCCCCCGCGCGCGACTAAGCTTGGCCCCGATGGACAGCAACTCTCCTCCCGAGCGGCGCATCAAGCGAGGCGGGCGCCGGGCCGCGGTCATGGTCGATGTGGCCAAGCTCGCCGGTGTCTCGTACCAGACGGTCTCGCGGGTCCTGCACGACAACCCCCACGTGCATCGGGACACGCGGGAGCGCGTGCTCGACGCGATCCGCCAGCTCGACTACCGCCCGAGCTCCGTGGCGCAGGCGCTCGTCACCGGGCGCTCGCGGACGCTCGGCGTGGTCAGCTTCGACACGACGCACTACGGCCCGGCGTCGACGCTCCACGGGCTCGAGACGGCGGCGCACGACGCCGGGTACGGCGTCAGCGTCGTCAGCCTGAAATCGCTCAGCCGCGCGCCGGTGGTGGAAGCGGTGAAGGGGCTGTGCGATCAGCGCGCCGACGGCATCATGGTCATCGCCCCGCTGCGGTCGGCGGTGGACGCGCTCCGCCACGTCACCTCCGACGTGCCGGTGGTCGCCGTCGAGGGTGGGCCGGACGATTCGGTCCCGGTGGTCGCCGTCGACCAGCACGGCGGCGCGGCGGCCGCGACGCGCCATCTCCTCGACCTGGGTCACCGGACGGTGTGGCACATCGCCGGTTCGATCGACTCGCTCGAGGCCGAGCAGCGCATCGACGGCTGGCGTTCGACGCTGGAGGCCGCGGGCGTCGAGCCGCCGCCTCTCCTGCGCGGCGACTGGAGCGCACGCTCGGGCTACGAGCTCGCCCCGCAGCTCTCGCGCACGCCAGGCGTCAGCGCCGTGTTCGTGGCCAACGACCAGATGGCGCTGGGCGTGCTCCGCTACCTCCACGAGATCGGCCGCGAGGTGCCGCGGGACATCAGCATCGTCGGCTTCGACGACATACCGGAGGCGGCCTACTTCACGCCGCCGCTCACCACCGTCCGCCAGGACTTCTCCGAGCTGGGGCGCAGGTGCCTCCACTTGCTGCTCGGGCAGATCGAGAGCGGCCGCCGCTCCTGCTCGCGCGTCGTGGTCGAGGCCGAGCTGGTCTTGCGCAAGAGCACCGCCGCGGTCCCCCGGAACCGATGAGCGCTCCAGCCTGCCAGCTTCGTCTGCACGCATCCCCTCACGGATCAGAAATCCGTACTAGATCCGATAAGACGGTGGAATATCCACCGCAGCCATGAGGCGCTTATCCTCGTCGGGGTACAGAGGGCTTTTCTTGTTGTTGTGGGCCGCCGTGGTCGCCTGGAGCGCTCGATGAACAGGTTGAAGCAGCTCCGCCGCGTCGCGACTCGGTACGAGAAACGAGGCGAACAGTACCTGTCCGTAGTCACGTTGGCGGCTGTCCGCCCGTGGTTGCGCGCGTTTGCCGACGCGCCCTAACAGGATAGAGATGTCTCGCGGCTTGATCCCGTCCTTCGACGCTCGAGCTCAAGGTGCTTTTCACCAGCGTTGCGCCGATGCCAACGCGCGAGCACGTTGGCAAGGGCCGCGACGATCCGGCCCAGCGCTGCCCCGAGGCCAGGCGAAGGCTCGTCGCACAGCGTCGGTGCGACCGAGAGTCGCAGCCGGTCCTGGAGGATCTCCTGAGCGCGGCGAATGGATCGTGGATCCCGGCGGTCGAACCAGATGGCTTCGCCGAACGACTCGCTGGCCTCGGGGCCTTGGTCCTCCGCGGGCCCGAGGTACAGGGTCACGGTGTGTCGTCCCAGCGTGGCTGGTGGATCGAGCCGCATGTTTTCGGGAAGCAGCGTGATCCGCGCTCGTGACAGATGGGTGGCGCAGGCGAAGACTCTCCGTTACAGCGCGGCGCTCACCCCGCAGGCTGTGGAGTGAACGCGGTCCTCCAGATGGGTTGAGGCAGCCCAGGCGGCGCCTGGACCGAGGGTGCCGACCGATGATCGGGGAAAAGGCCTGAGCCCGCCTCGTCCTCGACGCTGGCCACGAGCCCGCTCACGTGGTGGTCGAAGCGCTTCCGCGGGTCGTCGCTGCCGTCGATGGTCAGCGCGACCGTGAGCGAGGCAGCGGCGAGGACGCCGCCAGTGAGACTGGAAAGCTGCGTCGAGCGTCCCATGCGGGTCGTCGTCCCTGATCCAGCGCTGGCGCTGTCGCGCCGATGCGCGAAGGGGCAGCAAGCGCTATACCAGAAGCCGGCGCGCTGCCAGCGCAGGCGCCGGCCCCCGGGTCGTCGGGTGGCACCGTAGTTGCCTATGTGAACCCCATGGAGATGAACGTGCCAGTCCTCGATCACCCGTCCCCCAGGGCCACCGCGCATGCCTCGCAGCGCAGCAGGCTCGCCGTGCTGGCCGCGCTCGTCGCGCTCGCGCTCCTCGGCGCGACCGGGTGCGCAGCGGAAATTCACACCAGGGCTGCCGCGCCTGCGACCGTCAGGTACGAGGAGGTCACGGTCTACGAGGAGCCGGTCGTTCACGTCGCAGCGGCGCCGGTCTACATCGAGACCTACCCCCGCGTGTACTACCGCGGGACCTACGTCTACTACGTGGACGGCCGCTGGTACTATCCATCGCGCCACGGCTGGGTCTACTACCGCGACGAGCCGCGCGCGCTGGTCCGCTACCGCGTCGACTTCGACCAGCGCCGCGCCCATCACCACCACCATCACCACGTGCGCCGCGCCCCCGCGCACCACGACCACGTGCGCCGCGCCCCCGTGCACCACGACCACGTGCGCCGCGGCCCCGTGCACCGCGCGCCCGCGGCCCGGCCGGCGGTCACGGTGAGGGCGGAGGCGACCGTGAAGGCGGGGGCGACGGTCAGGGCGGGGGAGGCGGCGAGGCCCGCGACCCCGGCCCGACCGACGAAGAAGCATCGCGCGGAGCGTCGGCGGCACCACGGCGAGGAGAAGCGCCACGAGCGCTGACTCGGCGCGCAGGTCGTGCTGACGGGGATCAAGCCGTCGGCGGCGCAGACCCTCGTGGACCTCGGCGTCGACCCCGGATCGAGCGTGACCTCAGGTACGCTCCAGAGCGGCATCCGCTACGCACTGCAGCAGATGCGCCCCGTGTAGGCCCGCCGAGGCCAACCTCACCTCACAGCGATCCCCTGCGCGCCGCCTCCAGGCGCCAATCCCCCCGCCTCGCCCCGTGGAAGCAGGCTGCCGTCGCGGCTCACCTCAAACGCCGCGATCGTCCCGGTGCCGGCGTTGAGGGTGTACAGAAACCGGCCGTCGCGCGTCATCGTGAGGTCTATCGGGGCCGTTCCGGCGGGGAACGAGGCCGCCACGCCGTCGTCGAGCAGCGTCAGCGCGCCGCGCGCGTCGACCTGGAGCCCGGAGAGCGTGTTGCTGCCCGTGTTGGCCGTGAAGACATAGCGGCTCCCGGGGGCGCCGGCGATCCAGCAGGTCGCCCTCTGGAAGGTGTCGACCGTGTCACTGATGACAGTGAGGCTCCCGTCCGGCCGGATGCCGTACGAGGACACCACGCTCGTGTCGCCGGTCGCCGGCATACCGTCGCCGCCGACCTCCGCCACGATGAGGTGCCCGCGCCGGTCGAAGGCGAAATCGAACGGGACGAGACCTCTGGAAAACGTCGTTGCTGGAGCGTCGCTGGGCAGGCCGCGGTCGCTCACGGGAAACACGTGGATCTGGTTCGACCCCTTGCCCGCCACGACCAGCGCCTCGCCGTCCGGAGCGAACCCGATCTGACCCGGAGTCGCGCCGAGCGACGGCGGGATCGTGCCGCCGAGCCCGAGATCGCGGATCGACCCGTCGAGCGGGACGAGCTCGCCGCACGGGTCCACCTTGAAGCCGGCGATGTTGCCGTCTCCACCCACGTTGAGGACGTAGAGCAGGTCGCCGTGGGAAGCGACGCTGACCGGAAAGTCGCCGCCCGAGTCCACCACGTCGAGCAGCGCCAGGCCGCGCGGGCCGACGCGGAACATCGACACCTCGTTGCTGCCCGCGTTCACGGCGAACAGCAGCTTCCCGTTCTCGCTGAGGACGAGCGACCCTTGAGAGCCGAGCGGGTTGATCGGCCGGCTCGGCGCGCCGAGCCCCCCGGTCGCGTAGGTGCCGGCGTACGAGAGCGAGCCGTCCGCGGCCCGGTCGTACGCCGCGACCGCATTGCCATCTCCGGCGTTGGTCATCACGAAGACCTGACCGTGCGGGCGGACGCCGGGGCCGTGCGCCATACCGTCGCCGGGCGCGCTCGCCGCGAAGAAACCGAAGCTCAGGGCCGCGATGCTCATCGTGCTGCGAAACATGGGAAAGCTCCTGGGGAATGGCGCCGCGAACCCAGCGGCGCGGGCTTGTCGGTGTGTCGATCGTCGAGGCGCACCTCGGTCGTGACGACCGCACACGGCGCGCCTCTGGCTCGCGCGGCGCGCTTCCCGGCGCGCTCGGTAGAGCGGGTTCATCCGGTGCTACGCGGCATCCCCCCCGCGGTTTCGCGGCCGCCTCCTCCCCACTGTTGCGCTGTTGTCTTACCAGACCGCTGCTGTCCCCACTGCGACAGTGCCACTCCGGCAATTGCTGCTGTCCCCACTATTGCGATGTCGTCTTGCCAGGTCGATGTTGTCCCCACTGTGACAGCTGCGAGCTGGCAGTGGATGCTGTCTTCCAGAAACGGCTTATCGGTAGTAACGTCGCTGTCACAGGCGACGTGTCCACCGCCGCCGCCTGAACTCAGCCAGCATTGGGGGTGTTCGATGGATGCTCACGATACGGCGCTCCATTCGCATCATGGCGAGCTTGCCGCCCTCCGCGCTCGGGTGTCCAAGCTGGAGCAGGTCGAGCGGGATCTGCGAGCCGAGCTGCGTCGCGTGTTCCTCATGCAGGAGGCGGCGCCGTACCTGATCCAGGTGTGCGACCCGGTCGAACAACGCAAGCTCTATGAGAACCGCTCGTTGGCCCGCGAGCTCGGGTATGCCACAGACGAAACGGCTCTCGATGGCCTCGACGCATTCATGACGCTGGTGCACCCCGACGACCACGCCCGGATCCACGAGCAGCTCAATCTCGTCAGACGTGGTGTCACAAGCGACACGATGGAGATCGAGGTCCGGCTGCGCAGGGCGGACGGATCGTGGTGCTGGCTCACCAGGCGTGACATCGTCCTCGAGCGCGACGCCGCGACGCCGCGCCAGATCATGAGCGTCATTCAGGACATCACCGCCCACAAGGAGACGGAGGCGGAGCAGCGCCGACAGGCGGAAGATCTCAGCCTATCAAAGAGGCTGGTCGACAATGCTCTGGACGGCATCACCCTGACCTCGATGAGCGGCGAGGTCGTCTATGCCAACCTCGCCTTCAAGAATATGAGCGGCTTCGGCGACGGCGCGGTCGGCCGCGGGCTGGTCGACTTCTACTCACCGGCGAGCTTCACCCAGCTCTCCACCGAAGTCTTGCCGGCCCTGACGAAGGACGGCGTGTGGCGCGGCGTCCTGAGGATCCGGCGTCCGGACGGGAGTGAGTGGATGGGACAGACCAGCGCCTTCGTGCTCTCGAGCCCGACGGGGCAGCCGACGGGCATGGCGGCGTTCTTCAGGGACATCACGGAGCAGCTCCGGTACGAGCAGGAGACGCTCGCGCAGATGCAGGTGATCCAGGCGCAGCAGGCGGCGCTCCGGGAGCTCGGCACGCCGCTCGTCCCGATCGCCGACGGGGTGATCGCGATGCCGCTCGTCGGGGCGATCGACGGGGAGCGCGCGCAGCAGATCCTGGAGACGCTCCTGCGTGCGCTCGGCGAGAAGCACGCGGCGGTGGCGATCCTCGACATCACCGGCGTGAAGGCCGTGGACGGCGAGGTCGCCGCCGCGCTGGTCCGCGTCGCGCAGGCGGCGAGGCTGCTCGGCGCCGACGTGGTGCTGACAGGCATCCGCCCCGTCGTCGCGCAGGCGCTGGTCGACCTGGGAGCCGAGCTGAGGGGGCTCGTCACCTGCGGCACCCTGCAAAGCGGTATCGCCTACGCGCTGAAGCGCAAGGCGCGCCCGAACGCCGCCTGATCCTCCGCACACCGCCCCCGACGGCTCAACGATGGATTTTCATCATGCATGCTCGAGCGCCACAGACTGCTATGTCCGATGCCGAGGGGGAATCCGCGCGCGAGCTGCCCGCGCTCGAGCTCGCGACGGATCGCCCCCGCCCGCCCGCGCTGTCGCCGCGCCGCGCGTCGGTGTCGCGGGCCCTGCCGCCCCGGCTGGTCCGGGAACTCGACCGCATGCGCGGGGGGTACAACGCGACGCGCTTCGTCACCCTGCTCTCTGCGTATGCGGCGCTGCTCTACCGCTATACCGGGCAGAGCCAGATCCTCATCGGGGTGCCCTGGCCCCGCCGCGGCCGCCGGCAGGGCTCTCTCGAGGCGCCGGGACCTCGCTCCCCGCTCATCGTTCGCGCCCGCCTTGGCGACGAGCTGAGCTTTCGAGCGCTCCTCTCGCAGGTCGCCGCGCAGATCGCCTCGGCCGAGGCCCGCTGCCCGGCGCCCCTCGACGCGCCGCTGGAGGCGCCCGGGGCGGCGGAGGACACGAGCCGACACCCGCTGTTCCATACCACCTTCGAGCTCGCGCGGCCGGGCGACGGCTCGCCCGGCGCCGCGGCCGCGGCGGGGCCAGCGGTGCTCCTGTCCTCGCGCTCGCGCCCGGCCGCGGTGGTCGATCTGTCGCTGTCCGTGGCGGCGTCCGGGCGAGGGCTCGTCGCGACGATTGCGTACAGCACCGACCTGTTCGATCCGGAGACCATCGAGCGGATGCTGGGCCACCTCTGCCTCCTGCTCGCGGGCGCCTCGGAGGGCGCGGAGCGGCCCATCTCCGAGATTCCGCTGCTCACGCCGGAGGAGCGGCGCCGGGTGACCGTGGAGTGGAACGCGACGCAGACCGCCTATCCGCGCGACGCGTGTATCCATGAGCTCTTCGAGGCGCAGGCCGCGCGGACGCCCGACGCCATCGCCGCCGTAGAGGGCAGCGAGGTGCTCACCTACCGCGAGCTGGACCGCCGCGCCAACGGGCTCGCTCACCGGCTCTCGGCGCGCCGCGCCGGACCCGACCTGCGCGTGGCCGTCTTCGTCGAGCGGTCGCTCCGCGTGCTCGTCGCGCTGCTCGGCGTCCTCAAGGCCGGCGGCGCCTACGTCCCCCTCGATCCGAGCTATCCAGACGAGCGGCTGCGCTTCATGCTGGAGGACGCGGCGGCGAGCATCCTGCTCGGAGATCCGGAGCAGATCAGGCGGGTCGACTTCCGCGGAGACGTCATGTGCCTCGACGAGGAGAGCGGCGCGTCCGGCGACGAGGAGCGCCCGGCCGCCCGGGTCGCGGCGACCGATCTCGCCTACGTGATGTTCACGTCGGGATCGACCGGCCGGCCCAAGGGCGTGGCTGTTCCGCACCGGGGGGTCGTCCGCCTCGTCCGGGACACCAACTACGTCGCGTTCGGCCCATCGGATCGCGTGGCGCACGCCTCCAGCGTCTCCTTCGACGCCTCGACGTTCGAGATCTGGGGGGCGTTGCTCAACGGCGCTCGCCTCGTCCTCGTCTCCCGCGAGGCGCTGCTGTCGCCGGAGGGCCTGCCGGCGCTCCTCCGCCGCGAGGGGATCACCGTCCTGTTCCTGACCACGGCGCTCTTTCACCAGCTCGCGCGCGTGAGCCCGGGCGCCTTCCAGGGGCTCTCCTGCCTCGTCGTCGGCGGCGACGTGCTCAGCCCGAAGCTGTCCGGCGAGGTGCTCGAGCAGAGCGCCCCGAAGCGCCTCGTGAACGGTTACGGTCCGACCGAGAACACGACGTTCTCCACGGCCCACGTCGTGCGCGCGGTCCCGGAGGGCGCCCGCCGCGTGCCGATCGGGCGGCCCATCTCGAACACGCGCGTCTATGTCCTGGACCGCCGGCTCCAGCCCGTGCCGGTGGGCGTTCCGGGAGAGCTCTACGTCGGCGGCGACGGGCTCGCCCGAGGCTACCTGAACCGACCGGAGCTGACCGCCGGAGCGTTCATCCAGAGCCCCCTGCCCGAGGAGCCGGGGGACCGCCTGTACAAGACGGGCGACCAGGTGCGCTATCTGCCAGACGGCTCGATCGAGTTCCTGGGACGGATCGACGCCCAGGTGAAGATCCGTGGCTTCCGCATCGAGCTCGGGGACATCGAGACGGCGCTCTCCGCGTGCCCCGCCGTGCGCGAGGCCGCGGTCACGGTCCTGGAACACGCGCCCGGCGACAGGCGCCTCGTCGCCTATGTCGTCTCGAGACCGGGCGCACCCCGCGATCCGGGCCGCGCCGCGCGCGCGAGGCCGACGCAGAGGCGGGACGCCGACACGGACGGCGGCCGCCCGCTCGACGACCTGTCGACGACCCTGCGCCGGTTCCTGCGCAGCAAGCTGCCCGACTACATGATCCCGGCCGCGTTCGTCGCGATGCCGTCGCTGCCGCTCGCCGCGAGCGGGAAGGTCGATCGCCGGGCGCTGCCGCCGCCTCGCCTCGACCGGCTCCGCACCGGAGCGCCGATGACCCGCGTCTCCCTGATCGAGCGGCAGGTGGCCAGGATCTGCGCCTCGGTCCTCGGCGCCGATCGTGTCGAGGCCGACGACGACTTCTTCGAGCTCGGCGGCGACTCTCTCCTGGCGGCGCAGCTGCTCCTCCACGTGAAGACGGTCTTCCAGGTCGAGGTGTCCGCGCGCCGGCTGTTCGAGTCGCCCACCGTGGCCGGCCTCGCCCGCGCCGTCGAGGAGGCGCGGCGCCAGGAGGGGCGCGGCGCCGCGGCGGAGGTGGGCGCGGTCGACCTCCGCGCCGAGGCCGTCCTCGATCCCGACATTCGCCCCTGCGGACCGGCCGTCGACGCGAGCGCTCCGCCGCGTCACGTCTTCCTCACCGGCGCCACGGGGTTCTTGGGTGCTTTTCTCGTGCGCGAGCTCCTTTCGCGGACGGGCGCCACGATCCACTGCCTCGTCCGCGCTCCCGACGCAGGCCGAGGCCTGACGAGGATCCGGCGGAGCCTCGAGGCCTATTCCCTCTGGGATCCCGCGTTGGGCGCGAGGATCGTCGCCGTGCCCGGCGACCTGGGCAAGCCCCTGCTCGGGCTCACCCCGGCCGGCTTCGACGCGCTCGCGGAGCGGATCGATGCGATCTACCACGCCGGAGCGGAGGTCAATTACATCAAGCCGTACGCGTCCCACAAGGCGGCCAACGTGCTCGGGACGCAGGAGATCCTGCGGCTCTCGTGCCTCCGCCGGACGAAGCCCGTGCACCACGTCTCGACGATCGGGGTGTTCGGCCATGTCGGCTACTTCACCGGAGTCCGGCGCGTGGGGGAGAGCGACGATCTCGATCCCTGGGCGGACTACCTCCACACGGACATGGGCTACTCCCAGAGCAAATGGGTCGCGGAGAAGCTCGTGTCGATCGCGCGCTCGCGGGGGGCGCTCGTCGCCATCTTCCGCCCTGGCGTCATCATGGGCCACAGCGAGACGGGCGCCGGCAGCGTGAGCGATTTCGCGAGCAGGATGATCAAGGGGTGCCTCGAGATGGGTTGTGCTCCCGATCTGCCGGAGCAGAGCAAGGAGTTCGTGACCGTCGATTACGTCAGCCAGGCGATCGTGCACCTGTCCCGCCGGCCGGGAGCCCTGGGGAAGGTATTCCACCTGGTGCCCGCGCCGCCGCATCGGCTCGACCTGAACGGCTTCTTCGACCTGCTCGGCGCCTACGGCCATCCGCTGGTGCGGGTGCCCTACGCGCGGTGGTGCGAGGAGCTCCTGAAGGGGATACGGCGATCGGGCGACAGCCCGTTTCTTCCCCTCTTGCCGATGCTGACCGAGAAGGTCCACGGCGACCTGACCCGATGGGAGATGTACGAGAGGATGCCCGCCTGCGAGTCGCGGAACACGATCGACGGGTTGGCCGGAACGGCCATCGTGTGTCCCCCCATGAACGCGCGGCTGCTCGACAGGCTCTTCGACCATTACCTGCGCATCGGGTACGTCCGCGCCCCCGCGCCGCCCCAGAGCGGCGTGCGCCCGACCGCGCGCGCGCGGCGCCTGGCATCGACCTGATGAATCGCGCCTGGACGCCCTTCAGTGCTCTCAGCGCGGCGTTGCCTGGTCGCTGCGCTGCCGCGGACCCAGGGCGAAGGCGCCGTCGCCGAGCAGGGCCTGCGCGCCGAGCGCGAGCATGAGAAAAGCGACGTGCGCGCGCAGCGCGCGTAGAGGTTCATGCCGGCGTCGGTGACGGTGAGCTTGCGCGTGGTGCGCACGAGCAGCCGCTCGCCGAGGCGCTCCTCCAGGCGCGCGACCCGGGTGCTCACCATCGACTTCGACGCCCCGAGCTCGGCCGCGGCCGCGGTGAACGAGCGGCGCTCGACGACGCGGGCGAAGCAAAGCATGCCGGAGAGATCGTCGAAGAGAGGGTCTGTCATGCGCCGCCCACTGTGCGCCGCGGGGCGGATTGTTCGCAAGCGAGGACAAGACCGCGCCGGGCCGGGCCGGTGCGAGCGCGGCGCGCTGAGCTCTGCACCGAGCAGGACGAAGTCGGTCGACGACGCCTCGCGCGGCGGCTCGCGTCCGGCGCTGTGCTCCGGCGGCGCGTGCCGGTGTGACGATCCACGGATACGCGGCGCCCGTCGCCCCTCGCTCTCGCGACCGTCTCCACCCGAAAGCACATCGCATTGCGTCGCCGCCGCCCGGGGCGTCCAATGCCGCCTTGGGCGGAAGGGCGGCGTCGATTGAACCCGCGCGGGCGTCCGGGACTCAAATTCATTCCGTTCACGATCAGAAACGTGCTGACCGGGAATATCCCCCTGGCTCCGGGTGGACATCGGGGTTGGGGCCTCGCCCCGCTTCAAAATTCTTGCCTGGCGGGGTACGCGGTGCAGGGCCGGGACGTCTCGGCGCGGCGTGCACACGCGAACCGCGTTCCTGGCCGTCCACGCGCACCCCGAAGAGACGTCTCCGGTCAGCGCGTGTCGTGCGGACGCAGATCCTCACCCGCCCACAAGACTTCGTCGGTCGCCCGCAGCGACCTTCGCGAAGAGAGTCGAAACAACTCAGGAGAATGCATGAACCTGTTCAAGATCATGAGCACAGTCGTCGCCGCCGGCGCCATCCTGGCCCTCTCGATGGACGGTGACGCCGCGCAGTGCCGTCGGTTCCCGAGCGGCGCGGGCAACTTCAATACGTACCCGACCTCGGGTGAAACTCGGCTGTTGAACGTGGGCTGCGCAGATGGCACGCGCGGCGACCTGATCGTGGACGCGAGCCCGAAGGAGGTGCGCGTGACCTTGCGCAACAAGGTGACCGCCACCGCGCGGGTCAGGCTCATCGGGGCCAACAGCATCGGCGGAGCGGAGTGCGTGGCCGAGTCGACCACCCTCAACGTGACCGACACGGATCCGTGCGGCCCCGCCGCCGTCAAATGGGTCGGCGAGCTGCGCAACGACTGATCCAGGATCTGTTCGCGGCTTGAACGACGCGAGCCGTCAGCGCGCGACGTGGGGAATCGCCCTCATGGGTCGAGCGCTGGCGGCCCGTCTGCGCCGAGGGCTCCCTGGCCTTTGCCGGAATCCACATGACACACTCATGGCTTATCGTCTGCCTGGCCTTGCTCGGCGTGACGGCTTGTGACCGCGGCGCGCGAGGCACCGCCGCATCCGGGCAAGACCCGGCTGGACCCGCGACGAGCGCCCAGGCGGGCCCCGCTCGCCCGAGCCCCGGCCGCTGGCGCTTGGCCGGGTTTCGATCCCTGCAGAGCGTGACCTTGCGCCTCGCTCACATCCTCATCCGCCATCAGGACATCGAAGACTCCAAGGTCAGCTTGAGCATGCTCGAGTGGGCCACGGAGTACCCGCCGGTGAGCCGTACTCGAGCCGCGGCCTGGCAGCTCGCGGAGAGCACCGCCGAGCGGGCGCGCAAGGACCCGAGTACGTTTGCGGAGCTGGCGCGCGACGTCTCGGAAGACCCGATCACGCGAGATCAGGGCGGGGACTTGGGCGTCGTCATGGCGTCTCAGCTATGGAACTGGCCGCAGGTGCTCGACGCGCTGGCGGCCACTGCGGAGGGCGGCGTCAGCCCGGTCGTCGAGACCGAACAAGGTTTTCACGTCTTCCTGCGGCGAGCGCCGCCCGCGGCGCGCAGGCTGAGCGGCGCCCGCATCCTGCTGTCGCACAGGGACGCTCCCTTTCCGAGCGAGGTCGGCGTCCTACGGAGACCCGTAGCCCGCTCCCGCAGCGAGGCGAAGCGGCTGGCGGAGGAGATCTATCGACGGTTACGCCTCGATCCGGGCGCGTTTCAGCGCCTCGTATCGGAGTATTCCGATCACCTCGACGCCGAGCGCGGCGGCGACTTCGGTACCTGGTCGAACCGCGAACCGACCCCGTTATCCCGGCAGGTCGCGACCCTGGATCGGCTACAGATCGGAGAGATCGCGCCGCCCTTGGAGACGCTTTTTGGAATCGAAATCATCCTGCGCGCCGCGGATCGCCCGCGATCCGAGTACGCCGCGGGGACGCTCCAGTTCCCGTTCCATCCGCAAGACCCCGCATCGAAGCTCGAGGCGACGAGCGCCGCCGAACGGGCCGCCGCGCTCCTCAGGAGCGAGCCCGCGCTGTTCGAGAAGATGCAGCAAGAGCGGCACAGCGAGCAACCTCTTCGCGTGATCTCAGGGCGCGACACGCAGGCCGTCGAGGATGCCCTGGCGCGGCTCGAAGCCGGGCAGGTGGCTCCCGAACCCGTGCTGAGCAGCACGCGCTACCTGCTGCTCAAGCGCCTGGACCTGTCCGTATTGCCGCCCGTGCCACCGCCACGAACCGAGTTGCCGTCGCCGGCTCGGATGGATCTCGCCGACATGGTCCGCAATGCGCAGCCGGCTCTTCTGCGAACAGAGTTCCAGAGCATTGCGCAGCAAGCCAGCGCGCTGCCCGGCCTCGGCAGAGACGCCGCGCGAGAGCTGGTGCGCCTTCACGAAACCGGAGCGACGTTCACGGGCCTCGCCCCGGACGAGCGCGTGGAAGCCTTCCAGCGCCTGGACGCCGAGATCGAGGTGCTGCTCGGCGCTGCAGCACACCAGCGGTACCGTGCGCTCGCCCACGCTGAGCTCGAGCGGGCACTCATGACGCAGCGCTAACTACGCGCGTCACCCCGGCGGCGCTGGCGCGGGCTCGGCCTCGACGTCGCGGCGCGGATCGTCCCGGTCGCGACGACACGGGCCGAGGTTCTTCAGCAGGTCGACGGGCAGCGCCATGTCGACCGAGAAGCGCTGCTCCCCCGGCTTGTTCTCCTTGCCCTCCCGGGGGCGGCGCTGCGTCTCCACCCTCGCGTAGTCGAGCAGCTCGGCGAGCTCGTCGTTGCCTTCGCGCTTCGCGTTGAGCCGCCCCACGGAGAGCGCCGCTCCGAACATCTTCGAGAGGTCCGCCATCTGCTCGCCGGCGGGGCCGGCGACCTCGGCGACGACGGCGACGTCCTCCGAGGCGTCGACGTGGATCTCCACCCGCGCGACGGCCTCGCGGATCCGCTCGGCGAGCTCTTCCTGCCCGGGCGGCAGCATCCTCGAGAGATCGTCGGGCGAGAGCACTCCATAAACGTCGCTGTAGGCCTGGTGTTCCTGGAGGATGGATCCCTGCGCGGGATCCGTCGATTCGAGCCGATCGATCGCATCCTCGACGAGGCCGGGCTCGGCGCGTCGGTCCGCGATCAGGAGGTCAGGCCCCCACGTCGCGACGACCCTGCCCGTGTCCTTGTCCTCGTAGACGACACCTTTCTCCCCGTACGTCCGCGAGGTCCATCGCTCGCGCTCGAACGTCGCGCCCTCGAACGATCCCTGGAGCACGACGAGCCCCGTGCTCGACGTGGCGACGCGCTCCACGTCTTCCAGCACATCGATCCCGTACCGGTCCTTGAAGCGCGCGAAGCCGGCGCGCTCGTCGCCGCGCGACAGCATGCAATCGAGCCAGATCTGCATGATCGGCGACTCCTTGAGCGCCGCGATCTCGAGCACCATGGCCGAGCGCTCCGGATCGGCGGGCAGGGCGACGAGCACCGGGTCGCGCTTCCAGCGCGGCGCCTCGGCGTCGGGGGACGGCGCAGGCAGCGGCGGCAGCGTGCGGCGGCGGCTGGCGCGCTCCTGCTCTGCCGGCTTCGGGCGGCGCGGAAACTCGATCTTCCGCGGCGTGACCGTGGGCTTCTCCTTGTCCCCGCGCGACATCAGCCACGCGGCGAGCGCGAGCAGGACCAGCGCCGCCGCGAGCCAGACCCCCCGCTTCTTCACCGGTCTCATCGGGTCGTCCCCTCCGCCCGCGCGGCGCGGAGCTGCGGGCTTCGATCGCTCACTGCCTCGTCGCGCATCGCCGCTCCACCCTAGAAATCCTTCTCTTCGAACACGTGGATGCCCAGCGCGAGCGCGGCCAGGCCGAAGACGAGCAGCCCGGCGATCTGGCTGGCGAGCACGTCGCCCTTGATCGCCGCCGCCACCGCGATGTCCGCCGACGCGTCGGCGAGCGCCGAGACCCGCGGCAGCGCGAGCGTCACCGCGAGGAAGGCCTCGCGGGCCAGGCCGGGCTCGAAGAACGAGTCGAGCTGCTCGCGGTATCCCGCGACGATGCCGAGGAAGAACAGCGCGATCCCCACCGCCGCGGACAACGCGGCGCTCCGCACCATCACCGCGGCCGTGAGCATCGCGCCGTAGATGCCGGCGAACGTCACGCTCGCGAGCAGCGCCGCCACGATCGGGCTCGCCATCCACACGCCCGACTTCACGCCGAAGATGAGCGTGAACCCGACGGCGCCGTACAGCGTGCTGAGCAGCGAGAGCGCGAGCACGCCGAGGAACGTGCCGAGCAAGAGCTCGAACCGCCGCACGGGCAGCGAGAGCAGGTGCTCGATGCGCCCCGGCGCCAGCAGGCTCGGGCCGAAATCGGCGCAGGAGACGATGCCGAACGCGAGCCCCCCGTAAAACAGCACGTACGAGAGCGCGCGGCCCACGTAGCGGAGCGCGACGTCGACCGAGCGGATCTGGCCGCCGCTGACCTCCTTGCCGAAGAGCCGCGTCGCCGCGAGCGCGCCGTCCACGACCTCGAGCTGCAGCGCGCCCCCGATCACCACGAGCGCCATCGTGACGCCGATCCCGAGGGCGAGGAACCACCTGCGCGACGCGGCCTCGCGCAGGAGGTCGCCGGCGACGGTCAGCGCCGCCCTCACGCCGCGCCCCCGCGGGCGCCGCCCGCGCCCAGCGCCTCGGCCAGCACGTCCTCGAGATCGCGCAGGTCCCGCGACAGCTCGACGAGCAGGGCGCCGGCGCGCCGCGCCGCATCCAGCCTCTCGTTGAGCGCCGCGGGGTCCTCGGCGTCGAGGCGGAACGCGCCTTCCCCGTCGACCGGGCGGAACCCGAGCGCGGCGACCCTCGCCGCGTCGACGCCGTCCGCGAACCGCACGCGGTACGCCGTCTCGCTGCCGCACAGCGCGACGAGCGCGCCCTCGCGCACGAGCCGCCCGCCCGCGAGGATGCCGATGCGGTCGCAGACGCGCTCGGTCTCCGACAGGAGGTGCGAGTTCAGGAACAAGGTCGCCCCGCGCGCGCGCTCTTCGCCGAGGATCCTGCGGATCTCGGCGCGGCCGAGCGGGTCGACGCCGTCGGTGGGCTCGTCGAGCACGAGGAGCTCCGGCTGCCCGAGCAAGGCCGCAGCGAGCCCGAGGCGCTGCCGCATGCCCTTCGAGAACCCGCCGATCTTGCGGTCCGAGTCGGCCCCGAGGCCTACCCGCTCGACCAGGGCGCGCAGCGCGCCCTCGCTCCACGAGAGGCGCTTCATGCGGGCCACGCTCGCGAGGAACTGCCGCGGCGTGAACGCGCTCGGCAAGAAGAGCCGCTCCGGCAGGTACCCGATCTTGGCGCGCACGTCCGGGTCCTCCGGCTCGCCGCCGAGCACGCGCACGGCGCCGCTCGTGGGGCGCACCACGCCGAGCAGCGTCTTGATGAACGTCGTCTTGCCCGCGCCGTTGAGGCCGATGAGCCCGAATGCGGCGCCGCGCTGGATGGCGATGTCGAGGCCTGCGAGCGCCGTATGTCCGCCGCTTCGGCGGAAGAAGCCGCGGTAGACCTTCCTCACGGAGGACGCTTCGATGGCGAGCACCGCGGCGTATCTTGGCCGGCCGGCGGCCGCATGCAAGCGGATTGCCCGAGGCGAGGGGGGCGGCGCGGCGGGCCTGCTTCGCGCCTGTCGCTTCACGAGGGCTGGCGTCTTTTCGCTCTTCGAAGGGACGGTATCCCTGACTGTGCTTCACGCGGATCGACAGCTCCGCACTCCTAGAGTGACAAACGGGTTGAATCAGCCTGAAAGGAGCAGAATTTCGAGCCGCCAAGGCACCAAGGCGCCAAGGCAGAAGGCGCCAAGGCAGAAGGCGCCAAGGACGCCAAGGCGCCAAGGACGCCAAGAAGAAGACAATATCTTGGCGTCCTTGGCGTCCTTGGCGCCTTGGCGTCCTTGGCGGTTCATCTCGCGCTCGATCATGACGATATCGGTGTTCTTGTGCGCCACAGCGCCGACGCGAGCGAATGGCCCGGCCGAAGAGCGGCGGGGGGCCGATCCCGCCGAACCCTCCGATCGCGGGCGCCCGCTCCACGCCGCCGCTGCCGCCTGCCGCGGCCGGACCGAGACGCCCTAACCTGGCGGGGGGCCGCCGTTGCCGACGCGCGTCAGGGCGGCGCGCACGATCGGCGCGGCGGGCGCGAGCGCGTCGACGAGCTCGCCGACGCGGTTCGCGGCGCGCTCGGCGCGGGCCCACGCGGACGAGAAGCCGAGCGTACCGGGCGGATGGGCCTCGGCGAGGGCGATCGCCTGCCGCAGGTCGTCGCCGACCGCGGCGATGGCGTGGAGATCTGCCACAGTGGCCCCGCGGGAGCGCGCGGCCACGTAGAGCGCGCGCACGATGCCCAGCAGGTCGCGAGCGGCCTCAAGCGGGAACGGGTCGCGGCGGATCGACAACACGCCGGCCGCTGATCAGGGATGTGCGTCGGGGCGTCAAGCGGTTGGGGCTCGTGCGATGCGGCTTGAATTTTGCAACGAAGATCCCGCAGGAGTTTGCAGAAGGATGCAGGAGTTTTGCAGGAGCTGCACGAGGAGGGATGAATGAACACCCGCACGCATGAGCTCGCAAAGACGGACCTTCCGGGCGAGGAGGAGGTCCCGATGCCGCCGAACCCGGGAGACCCGGGCCCGGAGCAGCCGGAGCCGCCCTCGCCCGATCCCACCCAGGATCCGCGCATCCCCCAGCAGGGCGATTTCCCCCGCGGCGTCTGAGCCTCGGCGGGGCCGCCGCCGCCGCGCGGCTCCGGCGCTCAGGGCGATGCCGCGCGCGCGGTGCAGACGACGGAGCCGATCTGCCATCCCAGCCGGCAGGCAGAACACGCGCCGATCGGCTCACGGCTGCTTCGTGCAGGAGCAGAGGCGGTGTGCCGATGGAGGCTGTGTAGGGGTAAAGACGGCGTACGGCCAGAGGCGGTGTAGTGATGGAGGTGGTGTGGGGATAGAGGCGGTGTAGGGATGGCGACAGCGGCGCGGTGAGGGCCGGAATAGACCCCGACGAGGCCACCGGGCTGGAGTACCATCGCCCCATGCTTTCTCGACGTGTTCCCTTCCTCCACGCCACCTTCGTCCTCTTCGCGTCGGCCGCCTTCCTCGCCTGCGGCGACGACGCCGATCCCTCCTCTGCCGGCAGCGGCGGCGCCGGCGCTTCCGGCAGCGGCGCCGGCGCTAGCACCAGCAGCGGCAGCACGGCGAGCGGCGGCACCAGCACGTCCGGCGGCCTGCCTCCCGCGGACCTCGTCGAGCCCGGCGATCCCGGGCCGGGCGACGTGACCTTCACGGTGCGCGCCGATCAGGGAGTGCGCCCCATCAGCCCGCTCATCTACGGCGTCAACTGGGCCACCGACCTCGACGGCGAGCAGCGCGGCACGACCGTCGTGCGCATGGGCGGCAACCGCATGACCGCCTACAACTGGGAGAACAACGCTTCCAACGCCGGCTCGGACTACATGCACCAGAACGACGCCCACCTCGTCGGGAACAGCCCGAACGGCGACGTTCCCGGCGAGGCGGTGCGCGTGGCGGCCGAGGACGCGTTCTCCCACGGCGCCGCGTTCATCGCGACCGTCCCCATCTGCGGTTATGTCGCGGCCGACAAGGACGGCGGCGGCGACGTCGACCAGACCCCCAATTACCTAGAGACGCGGTTCCACCCCACGATCGCGCGCAAGGGCGCCCCCTTCTCCGCGTCGCCCGATCTCGACGACGACGCCGTGTACCAGGACGAGTTCGTCGCCTGGATGAAGCAGGCCTTCCCCGACGCCTTCGCGGGCGAGGCCGCGCGCGTCCTGTTCTCGCTCGACAACGAGCCCGACCTCTGGAGTGAGACCCACGAGCGCATCCACCCGGAGCCGGTGCGCTATTCCGAGCTCGTCGACAAGAACATCGAGTTCGCGTCGGCGATCAAGGACGTCGCGCCGAACGCGCTCGTCACCGGCTTCGTCTCGTACGGGTACTCCGGCTACGTGAGCCTCCAGGGCGCGCCCGACGCGGAGGGCAACTTCCTCGAATATTACCTCGACGCGATGCAGGCCGCCGAGGCGAGCGAGGGGCGCCGCCTGATCGACGTGCTCGATCTGCACTGGTACACGGAGATCTACGCGAACGGCGAGCGCATCACGGGCGACGACGCCTCCCCCGAGTCGGCCGAGGCCCGCGTCCAGGCGCCGCGCTCGCTCTGGGATCCCACCTTCGTCGAGGACAGCTGGATCGCGAACGACGTCGTGCAGGGCCCGATCATGCTCATCCCGTGGCTCAACGGCCTGATCGACGCGCATTATCCGGGCACCGGCCTCGGCTTCACCGAGTACAACTTCGGCGGAGGCAGCGACATCTCCGGCGCGATCGCGCAGGCGGACGCCCTCGGCGTGTTCGGCCGCGAGGGCGTGCTGCTCGCGACGTTGTGGGACCCCGGCGAGGAGGTCGCGATGGTCCGGGCCGGCATGCGCGCCTTCACGAGCTACGACGGGCAAGGCGCGCGCTTCGGCGACACGTCGATCCACGCCGCGACGAGCGACGTCGCGAAGGCCACCGTGTACGCGAGCGTCGACGAGGCCGATCCGAGCCGCATGGTGCTCGTCGCCATCAACAAGACCACGGCCCCGCTCACGGCCGCGGTGACCCTCGCCGCCTACGGGACCTACACGGCCGTCGACGTCTGGCAGCTCACGGCCGCCGACGCCGACCTCGTGCCCGCGGATCCGGTCGCCCCGAGCGCCACGAACGCGTTCACGTACGCGATGCCGGCCCACAGCGTCTCGGTGCTGGTGCCCCGCTGACAGCCCGAGCGCGGCCGCCCCGGGCGCTCAGGCCGCGAGCGCCTCGGGGTGGCGCCGTCGCCACAAGGCGAGGCGGAAGCGCTGCACGGCCGCGAAGAGGCGCATGGACAGGCTGTCGGACGGGGGCAGGGGCCGCACCCGGGTGTTCTGGAACGACGCCACCCGCCAGCGCCCGTCGTCGCCCCGCACGACCACCACCGTCTGCCGCGACCGCCGGGCCGCGGGCGCCGTCCTCTGCCAGGGCCACAGCACCGCGCCGGTGCTGACGACCACGGCCGCGTCGGGGCCGAGGAAACGCACGCCCTCGATCTCGCCGACCAGGCGGGTGCCGGCGAGCACGCCGGCGAAGAGCTCCTCGTGCACCCTGCGGTTCGCCTCGCGGCCGCGCAGCCACGAGCCGTCGAACGTCACGTAGTCGGAGTCGGGCGTGTAAAACGCGTCGACGGCGCTCGCGCCCTCGCGCGCCCACGCCTCGCACAGGGCCTCGAACATGCGGCGAATGGCCGCCTCGTCGGTCGAACGATCCATGAAAACCTCCAGGCAGCTAACTCTTTTAGTGAGTAAGATAGTTAGCGTGGCTTGTCAAGCCGGCCGCGGCTCGGTAGAGTGCGGGCGGGTCGAGGCGAGAGGTGATGGCCGCGAAGCGGGCGAGCGCGAAGGAGGTGAAGGAGCTGGTGGACAGCCTGGGCGACCGGCTGGGCCGCGAGCTGAGCACCCAGTCGGTGCTCCTCCACCAGGCGATCGCCGAGCGGCTGGGGCTGAAGGGCACCGATCACAAGTACCTCGACGTCCTGCGGCGCGCGGCCGAGGCGGGTCCGGTCACGCCGGGCGACCTGGTGCAGCTCACGGGGCTGACCTCGGGCGGGGTGACGGGGGTGCTCGACCGGCTCGAGGCGGCGGGGTTCGTGCGCCGCGTGAAGCACCCGAGCGATCGGCGGCAGCTGGTGATCGAGCCGGTGACCGAGCGTTATGCCGAGATCGGCGCGCTCTTCGCGCCGTTCCGCGAGCGCTGGGCGGTGCTCTGCGCGCGTTACTCGCTCGACGAGCTGCGGCTCATCTGCGACTTCTTCGAGCACGCGACCGCGCTGATGGCCGAAGAAATCGCCCGCATGCAGCGCCCGGCCGGCCCCCCCGAAGCCACCCCGGCGAGCGCCCCGCCGCGCGACGCCGCGCGCGCCGTGCGCACCGTGCGCACCGTGCGCACCGTCGACGACACGAAGGCGCGCCCGCGCCGGACCCCCTGAGCGGCCGACGGAGTCAGGCTCGCGCCCCTGCGCGCGCGGCTGTCGCAGAAAACGTGGCTCCGCTCAGATCACCGCGGGGCCTCTCGGGCATTTAGCACGCGGCTATCGGACGCCTGCTTCAAGCGCCGCCATGGGTCTGCACGCCCAGGATGGAGGATTTTCATCATGAACACGGCACGCGGGTCGATGACCGGCGTTCTGCTCGCGTTGTCCTTCGTGGCGTGTGGTCCTTCGACCAGCACGCCGGAACCGGAGGGCTCGGGCGGCTCGGGCGCGGGCGCGGGCGGAACAGGCGCGGGCGGCGCGACGGGCCCGGGCGGCGCGACGGGCGCGGGCGAAACAGGCGCCGTCGGCGCGACGGGCCCGGGCGGCGCCGGAGGTGATCCTAGCGGAGGCGGCGGCGCCGGCGGCTCGTCGACCGGCGGCGAGCCCCCCGTGGAGGAGCCCACGTTGATCACGTCCGGTCCGGATGATTACTGGAAGATAGGCACGCCGACCGAGGCGACGAGCGGCAATGCCGACGTGACCGTCGACGACGCGACGACACACCAGCGGTGGGACGGCTTCGGCGGCACCTTCAACGAGGCCGGCTGGAACGTGCTCTCGATGCTCAGCGATTCCGAGAGGGCGCGGGCCATCAAGCTCCTCTTCGACACGCACGAGGGCGCGGCGTTCGTGTACGGGCGCGTCCCCATCGGATCCAGCGACTATGCGATGGATCGTTATACCCTCAACGAGACGCCGAACGACACCGCGATGGCGAGCTTCTCCATCGCGCGGGACAGGGAGAAGCTGATTCCGTACCTCAAGGCGGCGCTCGACGTGCGGCCCGACCTCCACCTCTGGGCCAGCCCCTGGACGCCCCCCACCTGGATGAAGAGCAACGGCGCCATGGACGGCGGCCGCATGAAGGACGACACGAACATCCTGCAAGCCTATGCCCTGTACTTCGCGAGGTTCGTGGAGGCGTACGCCGACGAGGGCATCGTCATCGAGGCGGTTCACCCTCAGAACGAGCCGAACTACGAGACGAGGTACCCGAGCTGCACCTGGACGGGGCCGCTCATGGCCAAGTTCATCGGCACCTACCTCGGGCCGACGTTCGCCGAGCGGGGGCTCACGGCCCAGATCTACCTCGGCACGATGTCCAACGCCGAGAGCGGGAAGGACGGGGCGATCCTCAGCGCCGTGACCGGCGACGCCGCCGCGATGAGGTACGTCAAGGGGTTCGGGCTCCAGTGGAACATGTTGAACAGCGTGTCCGGCCTGAGATCGCGCGGCTTGCCGATCGTGCAAACGGAGCACAAGTGCGGCAATTATCCCTGGAACCCTGCGGGCTCGCCGCCGTTCGACGCGAGCAAGGCGCCGAACGATCACGCCTACGCCGAGGAGAGCTGGAGGCTCCTCCGCGACTGGATCCAGGCAGGGGTGACCTCGTACAGCGCCTGGAACATGGTGCTGGACACGGCGGGGAAGAACCTGGACTCGCAGCGGCCGTGGCCCCAGAACGCGCTCCTCACCGTGGACACGGGGACGAAGACGCTGAACGTGACCCCCGCTTATTACGTCTTCCGCCACGTCTCCGAGTACGTCGATCCCGGAGCGACGCGCGTCGGCACGACCGGCGGCGACGCGCTGGCGTTCAAGAACCCCGACGGCACCCTCGTCACGATCCTGTACAACTCGGGCAATTCGGCGAAGACGACGATCCTCGGCGTGGCCGGCAAGAAGCTCCAGCTCAGCATTCCTGCCCACGGGTGGGCCACCGTCAACTGGAAGTGAGGCCGGCGCTCACGCGCTCGTGACTCGCCGTCGATTTGGCGCGCGACGTGGCGCGCGACGCGGCGCGCGACGGGGCGCGGAAACTGTGGCATCTCTCGTGTGTGGCGACCGCCGCTCCCGCATCCATCCCCCCGCCGAGCGCGCCGCTGCGCGCCCTCGCGCGGGAGACCTTCAGCCGCGTCGCCGGCGCGCCGCTGCTCGGCGGCAACACGGTCGAGCTGTTGATCGACGGGCGAGCGAACTTCGACGCCTGGCTTGCCGCGATAGGGGCCGCGCGCACCTCGATCCTGCTCGAGAACTACATCTTCGACGACGACGCGCTGGCGCGCGAGTTCCGCCGCGCGCTCAGCGAGCGGGCCGCGGCGGGCGTCCACGTCTGCGTGGTCCGCGACTGGTTCGGGTGCCTGGGCGCGTCGACGGACCACTTCTGGGGCGAGCTGCGCGCGGCGGGCGGGGAGGTCCGCACCTACAATCCCTTCCGCTTCACCAGCCCGTTCGGCTGGGTGACGCGCGATCACCGCAAGCTGCTCGTCGTCGACGCCGAGGTCGGCTTCGTCTCCGGCGTCTGCGTCAGCGGCAGGTGGCTCGGCAATGCGGCGCGCCGCGTGCCGCCGTGGCGCGACACCGGCGTCGCCGTGCGGGGGCCCGCGGTGCGCGCGCTCGCCGACGCCTTCGCCGACAGCTGGGCGAGCCTCGGTGAAGGCCTGCCCGCCGACCTGCCCGTGCTCAACGGGGTTCCGCCGGCGGTCGGCCCTGTGGACTTGCGCGTGGTGGCGAAGCTGCCGACCACGACCGGGCTCTACCGGCTCGATCAGCTGGTCGCCGCGCTGGCGCAGAGGACCCTCTGGCTGACGGATGCGTACTTCGTCGGCATCGCGCCGTACGTCCAGGCGCTCGCGGCGGCGGCGCGCGACGGCGTGGACGTGCGGCTGCTCGTCCCCGGCACGAGCGATGTTCCGGCCGTGGGCACGCTGTCGCGCGCGGGTTATCGCCCGCTGCTCGAAGCCGGGGTGCGCGTCTACGAGTGGAACGGCTCGATGCTCCACGCGAAGACCGCGGTGGCCGACGGCCGCTGGGCGCGCGTGGGCTCGAGCAACCTCAATATCGCGAGCTGGCTGGAGAACTGCGAGATCGACGTGGTGGTCGAGGACGAGGCGTTCGCCGGGCGCATGCAGGCGCAGTACGAGGAAGATCTCCGCGGCGCGACCGAGATCGTCCTCCACGCGCGGCGCCGCGCGGGCCAGGACAGGAAGCGCCGCCCGCAGGGGGCGGGCACCGGGCGCTCCGCCGCGGGCGCGTTGCGCCTCGCGAACACCGTGGGCGCGGCGATGACGAACCGCCGTGTCCTCGGCGCGGCCGAGGGGACGATCCTGCTCGGCGGAGCGCTCTTGCTCCTCGGCGGCGCGGCGGTCGCGTTGTACTTTCCGCGCCTCATCGCCTGGCCGCTCGCCGTGCTCGCGTTGTGGTCGGCGCTCAGCCTGATCCTCAGGTATGTGACGCTCGCCCGCAGCGCCAAGGCTGCTGCTTCATCGCGGCGCGCGCCGTGACGCGAGCGAATTGGCTGGTAGTCACCTCGAGCTGGCAGTAACGTCGAGGGGGTAGTACCCTCGAACGGTTCGTCCTCTCCGCCGTGGTGTCGTGGGATTGAGCATCACGCCGCCCGGTGGCTCGCTCGGAGAGGCGGCCATTGCCTGGAGCGTAGACATGCTGAAGGTGGCGATCATCCTGGGGAGCACGCGGCCGGGCCGGAACGGCGAGGCCGTCGCGAAGTGGGTGCACGGCGTGGCCACGAAGAAGGGCGGCGCCGAGTACGAGCTCGTCGACATCAAGGATTTCGACCTGCCGCTGCTCGATGAGCCCGCTCCCCCCTCGCTGGGGCAATACACGAAGCCCCACACCAAGGCGTGGGCGGCGAAGATCGACGCGTTCGACGCCTTCGTGTTCGTCACGCCGGAGTACAACCACAGCACCTCGGGCGCGCTCAAGAACGCGATCGATTACCTGTACAAGGAGTGGAACAACAAGGCGGCTGGCTTCGTGAGTTATGGAAGCGCGGGAGGCGTCCGCGCCGTCGAGCACCTCCGGCTCGTGATGGCCGAGCTCCAGGTCGCGGACGTGCGCGCGCAGGTCACGTTGTCCCTGTTCGACGACTTCGAGAATTTCAGCGTGTTCAAGCCCAAGCCCCGCCACGAGGCCTCCGTCGGCAACTTGCTCGACCAGCTGCTCGCGTGGGGCGGCGCGCTGAAGACCCTCCGCAGCAAGTGAACATCACGCGCTCGAGGCGCCTCACGCTGAGGTCGCTCAGCGAGGCCTCGAACCAGCAGAGCATGCCCGCGCGGCCGCTCGGCAGAGCTTGACCAGGTAAGTTGCCGAGTCGCCGCTCGCGGTGGGCACGCAGCAGACGCGCGCAGGCAGCCGGCGCGAGAGGCCGAGGAAGGAGCCGCGATCGCGGCAGCGCCCGCTCGGTACGAGCGCCGCGTGCCCTGCCGGGCTGTGAGCTGAAGCGGACTCTGCGGCTCGCGGGCGTGTCTGCTCTGTTCGCTTACCCCCGTTCGACCCGCTGCCATGGCAGACGATCGTCCGCTCGGCGCGCCGGCGCCTCCAACCCCGTGGAGGCGCCTCCGTTAATCTGGAGCAAAGTGACAGGCGCCCGTGTGGAAACCGTTGTGAGCGCGCGTGGTCGGATTATACCTGAACTTAGAAGCGACGAGCGCCGAAGACAGGAGAGACCACCATGACCACCGCGACGCAGATGCCGATGATGACGACGAACACCACGATGCCGACGACGGAGAAGACGTCGGGCGGATCAATGATGCCCGGCATGGGCACGGGCATGATGCCCGGCATGGGCATGATGCCCGGCATGGGCATGATGCCCGGCATGGGCATGATGGGCATGGGCATGCCGATGATGCCCAACATGATGGGCATGATGCCTGGCATGATGGGTATGGGCATGCCGATGATGTCCAACATGATGGGCATGGGCATGATGCCCGGCATGATGGGTATGGGCATGCCGATGATGTCCAACATGATGGGCATGGGCATGCCGATGATGTGCAAGATGTCCTGTGAGATGACCAAGGACGGGATGACCTGCAAGATGATGCCGGCCGAGGGCATGTCGATGGACATGCTCAAGGACTGCTGCGACTCGATGATGAAGATGATGTCGACCGGCATGCCCATGATGATGATGTGCGGCGGCATGCCCATGATGATGTGCATGTCCACCATGACCAAGTAGCCTGCACCTGGGCTTCCTGGAGTGAAGAACGCCGGCGAGCGCCGGCGTTCTTCATTTCCCCTCCCCGATCTCTGCGGCAACGAGCGCTCTTTCTCAGGGCGTCGACACCGGGCGGGGGCTGAGCCGCGCGAGCCGCCGCTCCGCCGCCCGGGAGCGGGTCAGTACGCGAGCGAGACCGTCTTGCAGCCGAGGCCGAAGGCGTTGATGGGCCCCCGCTCCATGACGTGTACGAGGTTCGCGACCTCGCGCTCACCGCAGCGGGTGTCCGGGAAGGCCTCGCCGCCGATGCCGCCGACGCCCTCGGGCGAGGACACGGGGCCGAGCTCGACGCGGAGGGCGGCAGCTCCTCCCTCCACGAGGAGCGGCGCGCAATCGAGGACGAGACGGTCGACGAAATCGCCCACCCGGCCGCTGAAACCCACCACGACGTGGCCCTCCGGGCACATCATCGTCCAGGGCACCGTCCCATAGTCCCCCCGGTTCGGGGTGAGGTCACCAGGGGTCGTGGTGATGGTGTACGGGCCCGTTCCGGTGAGCTCCAAGCGACCACACTGCGCCTGGATCTGGCCGTGGATCGACGCCTCTCCATCGTCGTCGACGTGCCCCCGATAGCCCACGATGACCTGTCCCTCGGGGCACGCGTCCATGAACACGTTGCCCATCGTCACATCGCCGCGCAGCTCGGTGAAGGTCTGATCCGCGAGGACGATCCCCGTCGGCGCCGGGCAGGACTCCCCCCCGCACGCCGCACCCCCGGAACCGGTCGAGCCATCGCCGCCTCCGGAGGCACCGCCGCCCCCGGAGGCGCCGCCGCCCCCGGAGGCGCCGCCGCCTCCAGAGGCACTGCCGTCTCCGGAAACGTCGCCGCCTCGCCCCCCCGCGCCCCGGCCGTCGAAGGTGAGGCTGTCGACGCCCGTAATCGCGTTGCATCCGGCGAGCGCGAGGGACGAGATCAGCGCGGCGAGCCTGAGGGAGCGGAGCGTCACGGTGAGGCGGAAGGATACTCGAACCGGAGTCGATCCGACCCGACAAACCGGTCGACAGGTGGGATAGGGTCGCCTCCACGCGGGCCGCGCGTTGGTGAGGGGCGCGCCGCACCTCGAACACGTCGAAGGCGTGCAGCGCCGCCTGGCACACCGCCGCCTGACATGCCATCGGATACGAATGCATATCCTACGATCGATTGCCTTATCCTCAGGTGGCCGACGGCGCGACGATTGCAACGTCTCTGGAACGTATCGGCGCTTGTCCCTCGGTCTGGGCTTGTTCACCTCTCTCCTGCTGGCGGCGGGCTGCGGCGGCGCGGGGAACAACGGCGGATCGGGCGGCGGGGGCCCGGGCGGCGGCGGCTCGGTCGCGGGCAGCGGCGGCGGCTCGGCCGCGAGCAGCGGCACCGGCGGCGAATTGCCGGACCGCTGTACGCTGCCGCAGGACGCCGGGCCCTGCGACGCGGCGATCCCGAGCTACTGGCACGATCCCAGCACCGGCGAGTGCGTTCCGTTCACCTATGGTGGCTGCGACGGCAACGAGAACCGCTTCGAGTCGCTCGCGGCGTGTCAGGAGGCCTGTCAGGGCACCACCCCGGCCATGGATGCATGCGCGGCGCCCGGCGATTGCGTCCTCGCGCCGCCGCGCTGCTGCGCGTCCTGCGACCCGGTCGACGCCGGCGCGTTCGTCGCCATTCACCGTGACGCCGTGACAGATTTTTGGAATGCCAGCGGCTGCGGGGACATGCCGTGCGCGCAGTGCCCGGACGTCAGCGAGGCCGAGCGCACCTCCCAGTACTTCGCCGCCGCGTGCGAGGGCGGGCGCTGCGTCGTCGTCGACGTGCGCGAGTCCCCGCTGACGGAATGCGCGCAAGACGCGGAGTGCGCCCTGCGCGACGGCGTCGGGTGCTGCGAGTCGTGCGACGGGAAAGGCATCGTCGCCCTCAACCAGAGCGCGGATCTCGGCGCCCTCGTTTGCCCCCAAGAGATGATCTCGTGTCCTCCCTGCTCGCCCGTGTATCCGGAAGGAATGACGGCGGTGTGCTCGGAGGGCAGGTGTAAGCCGCAGCTCCCCGACACACCCTGACCCACCGGTATCCCGGGCACAGGCGGCGAGCCCCTCGACGACGTCGTCATGGTACACGCACCGACCGGCACACCGCGGTCCGGGCAAAATTGTTGTACCATCCGGCGCTGCCTGAGGGGACAGCACGTGAAGATCTCGGACACGGATGGAGGAACAAAGCGATGAGCACCGGTGGGCTCTCCAGGGCGCGGCTCGGCCGCATGCGCGACGTCATGAAAGGCCACGTCGAGCGCGGCGACGTGCCGGGGCTCGTCACGCTGATCAGCCGGCGGGGCGAGGTGCACGTCGACGCCATCGGCGTGAAGGCGGTCGGCGGCGACGACCCGATGCGGCGCGACACGATCTTCCGCATCACGTCGATGACCAAGCCGGTCACGGCCGCGGCCGCGATGATCCTGGTCGAGGAGTGCAAGCTGCGGCTCGATGAGCCGGTGGATCGGCTGCTGCCCGAGCTCTCGAGCCGCAAGGTCCTGAAGCGGATCGACGGGCCGCTCGACGAGACCGTGCCCGCGAGCCGGCCGATCACCGTGCGCGATCTGCTGACCTTCCGCATGGGGTTCGGCATGATCATGGGGCCGCCGGATGGCGCTCCGATCCAGAGGGCCGTGCGCGAGCAGCAGCTCGCGTGCCTCGGGCCGCCGAAGCCGTCGACGCCGCACGCGCCGGACGAGTGGATCCGCCGGCTCGGGTCGCTGCCGCTGATGCACCAGCCGGGCGAGCGGTGGATGTACAACACCGGATCCTACGTGCTGGGCGTGCTGATCGCGCGCGCCGCGGGCCAGCCGCTGGAGGCGTTCTTCCGCGAGCGCATCTTCGAGCCGCTCGGCATGAAGGACACCGGCTTCAGCGTGCCGGCGGACAAGCTCGATCGGTTCGCGACGAGCTACTGGGCCAACGCCGAGACCGGGGCGCTCGACCTGCACGATGGCGTCGCCGACGGCCAGTGGAGCCGCCCGCCCGTGTTCCCGGACGGCGGCGCGGGGCTCGTCTCGACGATCGACGACTACCTGGCGTTCGGTCAGATGCTCCTGAACAAGGGCAAACACGGGCGCGAGCGCATCCTGTCGCGGCCCTCGGTCGAGGCGATGACGACCGACCAGCTGACGCCCGAGCAGAAGGCGGCGTCCGGGTTCTTCCCCGGCTACTGGGACAGCCGCGGCTGGGGGTTCGGCGTATCCATCGTCACCCGGCGCGACCACGTGACGGCGAGCCCCGGCCGGTACGGCTGGGACGGCGGTTACGGCACGTCCTGGAGCTCGGATCCCGGGGAGGACCTGGTCGCGATCCTGATGACCCAGCGCGCGGGATTCCCCCTCTTCTCGGGGGTCTATCTCGACTTCTGGACCTCGGTCTACCAGGCGATCGACGACTGACGCGCCGCTGTCGCCGGGCGCGCGGCCGCCCTTCCGAGGCCGCCCCGCTCGGCGACGCCCGCCCCGGCGCTACCCGCGATCGTCCTCGCGCCGCACCTTCACCGCGCACGCCTTGTACGACGGCTGCCTCGAGTACTGGTCGAACGACGGGAACGTCAGCTTGTTCGTCACCTCGTAGTGCATCGGGATGAAGACCTCCCCCGGCTGCACCGAGTTCGTGACGAACGCCCGCGCCTTGATCTCCGCCCGCCGCGACGCCACGACGACCCACTCGTTCGCCGCGATCCCCAGCTTCTTCGCGTCCACCGGGCTGATCTCCATGTAGATCTCCTTCGGATAGAGCCGCTGCAGCACCGGGGACTTCTTGGTCCGCGTCTGCGTGTGCCACTGGCTGGAGCTCCCTCGCCCCGTGAGCAGCGTGAACGGGTACTGCTCGTCGGTCGGCTCCGGCAGCGGGCGGGGCGGCTGGAACGCGAACTTCGCCCTCTGATCCGGCCGGTAGAACTGCCCATCTTCGAACAGCCGCCGCTCGTTCGACTCGTAGGTCGCGCCCTCCGGGAACGGCCACTGGACGCCGCCGCGCTCGTCGAGCATCGCGTAGTCCTTGATGCCGGAGATGTCGCACGGCTGCCCCTTCGAGACCCGCTTCAGGATCTGGAAGACGGCCTCGGGGCTCTTCCACTCCTTGAACAGATCGCCGCAGCCCCAGTACTGGGCCACCAGCTGGAAGATGGAGAAGTCCGCCAGCGCCTGCCCGGGGGCGCGCGCGACCTTCTTCACCAGGCCGATCCGCCGCTCCGAGTTGATGAAGGTGCCCTCCTTCTCGGCCCACGACGCCGCCGGGAGCACGAGGTGCGCGCGCTCCGCCGTCTCGGTCGTGGCGTACATGTCCTGCACCACGAGGAAATCGAGCCGGCCGAGCAGCTCGTGCAGATCCTCCTGGTTGATCCACGAGTGCGCCGGGTTCGTCGCGATGATCCAGAGCCCCTTGATCTTCCCCTTCAGGATGCCCTCGATGATCTGATCGTACGCCAGGCTGTTCCGCGTCGGGATGTTCTCCTCGGGGATGCCGAGGACGCCGGCGATCTTCCTCCGGTGCTCCTCCTTCGTGAAATCGTGGCCGCCGAGCAGGTTCGTCGTGTTGCTGAACATGCGCGAGCCCATCGCGTTGCACTGGCCGGTGATCGAGTTCGCCCCGGTCCCAGGCCGGCCGATGTTCCCCGTCATCAGCGCCAGGTTGATGATCGCCTGCGCGACCCGCACCCCCTCGTGGCTCTGGTTCACGCCCATGGTCCACCAGAACGACACCCGCTTGCCGTTGTGGATCTTCTCCGCGAACGCGGAGAGCTGCGCCTCGCTGAGCCCCGTCGCCTCGGAGACCCGGGCGGGCGTGAAGCCCTCGACGTGCGCCCTGAACTCCTCGAAATCGACGGTGTGCGCGCGGATGAACTCCTCGTCGATCCACCCGCGCTGGATGAGGAGGTGCGCGACGCCGTAGAGCAGCGTGAGATCCGACTTCGGCTTCAGCGCATAATGCGCCGTGGCCGCCATCGCCGTCTCGGTCTTGCGCGGATCCACGACGATGATCTCGGGGCGGTTCTTGTTCTTGAGCAGCCGCTCCCACATGATGGGGTGGGCGATGCAGAGGTTCGAGCCGACGAGCACCACGACGTCGGACTCCTCGAAGTCGCGGTACGTGTACGGCGGCGCGTCGAACCCGAACGACTCCTTGTAGGCGACCACGGACGTCGCCATGCACTGGCGGGTGTTGCCGTCCCCGTGCAGGAGGCCCATCCCGAACTTCGTGAGCGCGCCGAGGAAGGCCATCTCCTCGCTGACGATCTGCCCGGTGCTGATGAAGGCGACCGACTCCTTCCCGTGCGCCGCCTGGATCGCCTTGAACCGATCGCAGAACGTGCGGAGCGCGACGTCCCAGTCGACGGGCTCCAGCTTGCCGCGGGAGCTCCTGAGGAGCGGCGTCGTGGCGCGGTCGCTCGCCCTGAGCGGCGCGAGCGCCTCCCACCCCTTCGGGCACGCCATCCCGAGGTTCACGGGATAGTCGGTGTTCGGCGAGAGGTTGATCGCCTCCCCGTTCTTCAGGTGCACGTTCAGCCCGCAGCCGGTGGAGCAGAAGCCGCACACCACCGTGGTGGTCTGATCCGGCTTCAGCCGGGCGGGCACCCTCCCCAGGCCGAACTCGCCGGGCGCGAGGAGCAGATCGCGCGTGAGCGGCCCGTTCCGCTGCAGGAGGAGGTTGTCGGTCCCCTTGTTCTCCGGAGACGTCCCTTTGGGGCTGCTGGTGCTCATCAGGAGAGCCCTCCTGGCATCTTGGAAGCCGGCGCCGCTGCGAAGAAGAGATATCGCTCGAAGAGCTCGCCCGCGAGGCAGAGCAGGAAGGCGAGGCCCGCGGCGAGCACCAGGACGTTCGCGCTCGCGGCGCTCGCGGACGTCGCGAGCAGGCAGAGCCCCGGCAGCACGATGCCGCCGAGCGCCCCGCTCGCGAAGCGCAGGCCCGTCGCGTCCCGCAGCTCGCCCGCCATCAGGATCGCGCTGCGCTTGAGCTGCGAGTCGCGCCGCTTCCGGAGGTGCCGGAACATCGACAGCTCCGAGACAAGCTTGAGCGCCGTCGCCGCGCAGAGGAGCCCGCACAGCGCGCGGAAGGCCGCCGTCGAGAGCAGCGACGCGGGGTCGCCGCTCGAGAGCACCGCGACCATCAGGATCGTCGAGCAGCCGAGGATCGCCGAGGTCATGCCGAACTTGAAGCCGGTCAAGGCCCCTCGCCAGTGCTCCCGCTGCGTCGCGGCGTAGACCATCACCGAGCAGAACACGCCCAGGATCCCGGTCGCCGCCACCGCGTAGGAGAGCGGCGCCTGGAGGTGCCGGAGCGGCAGGAGCGGCGCGAGCGCCGGGACCGACTCGACGAAGAACGAGGCGGCGTACAGCGTGCCGGCCCCCGCGAACAGCGAGAACCCGATGATCTCCCGGCTGAGCCACGACGTCTTGAGCCCGAGGAACGCCCGGAACGCGAACTGCGGGCGCCCCAGGTGGAGCAGGCTCGCCCCGAGCGCCGCGAGCCCGAAGACGAGCGCGAAGACGGCGCTGTGCCCGCCGAAGTCCTGGGTCGCCTGCTCCCCGAGGTACTTGTTCAGGGCCAGGCTCACGCAGAACGCGCCCACCGAGAGCTGCGTCAGCACGAGCATCGCGACGAGCGGAGGGTGCGAGTGCTCCCGGTTCACCTGGTAGAAGTCCGCGGGGAGCATGTTGCGCGGGAGCGACTTCTTCGTCTTGTAGTTCGTCGTCGGGATCGTGTACTCCGGCGCCGCCGCGCCGGGCACGAAGACGTTCGCCTGGCTCTCCTGCACCGCCGCCGTCTGATCCACGATCGCGATCCGGATCGCCTCGTTGGGGCACGCCTGCACGCACGCCGGGGCCTCGCCGTTCGACAGCCGGTCCGTGCACATATCGCACTTGCGCACGATCCCCCGCTCCGGGTTGTACTTCGGAGCGTCGTAGGGGCACATCAGGATGCAGTACTGACAGCCGATGCACTGGTCATCCAGGTGCTTGACGATGCCGGTGACCGGGTCCTTCTCGTACGCCTTGACGGGGCACCCCGTCATGCAGGCCGGATCGAGGCAATGGTGGCACGCGGTCGTCACGTGCTGCTGCGCGGGCGCCTGGGGCGTGCCGCCGTGGAGAAGGCCGACCGACCGCCACACCTCGTTCTCGTCGAGCCCGTTCAGGCTGTGGCAGGCCGTGACGCACGCCTTGCAGGCGGTGCAGGCGTCGAGGTCGACCTCGAAGCCGTACTGCTGCCCCGGCTTCGGCTTCTCGGTCGGGATCAGGTCGCGGTAGTACTTGGACTGGGCCGGGAGCGCGTGCTCGTCGTGCAGCTTCGCGAACTTCTCCACCGCGGTGAGCTTCTGCTGCTCGGCGAGGAGCGACTGGAGCAGGCTCTTGTTGCCGTCCTGGATCTTGGGGGGCGAGTTGTTGACGATCGGTAAACGAAAGTGAGTGTCCGACACCTTTGCAACGCTCATCGAGGATCCTGTCTACCCTGCGCGGAAACCGAGACCGGAGAACTTCAGGAGACACGCCGTGAACGACGGCGCGTCGGGCACCACAGGACGCGCCGTGAACGACGGCGCGCCCGGCGTCAGGACGAACGCAGCGCTGCCCCCCGAGCGCATCTTCCGTCAGCTCGCCTGTGCGCCGGCCTGCGACGGCGCGAGGACCTCGACCCGCCCGTCCCGGACCCGGACGGCGTACACCGGGAGGCGCACCTCCGGATCGTCCAGGCACTGCCCCGTGCGCAGGTCGAAGTTCTGCTTGTAGATCGGCGAGGCGATCTTCGGCACGCCGCCCTTGTCGCCGACGATGCCGCGCGAGATGACGAACGCCTTGCTGAACGGGTCGAAGTTGCTCACCGCGTAGAGCTCCTCGCCCTCGCCGACCCGGACCACGGCGATCTGGCGCTTCCCCACGAGGGCGCAGACCCCGGTGTTCGGGATGATGTCCTCCAGCGCGCAGACCTCGATCCAGCTGTGGGTCACGCTCTCGTTCCGACGCGCCTCCGGAGGCAGCTCGTTCATGGCCATCGTCATACCCCTCAAGCCGATCCTTTCGTCCTGTAGCTCTTCTCGCACAACGGAACCTGCGTCGCCGGGCATCAGAGCATCTCCTCGACGAGGCTCGACTTTTCCTTCCACGCCGCGGGGCGGTGCTGCGCCCGCTCGGTGACGAAGACGATGCTCCGGTCGGGCTCGCCGGCGTTCACGAACGGGCGGAACTGCTTCAGCTTGTCGGGATCGGAGATCGCGGCCTTCCACTCGCACTCGTACGTCGCGATGAGGTGGGCCATCTCCTTCTCCAGCTCCTCGCAGATCCCGAGGGAGTCCTCGATGATGACCTGACGGAGGTAATCCATGCCGCCCTCGAGGTTGTTGAACCAGGTGGCCGTGCGCTGGAGCCGGTCCGCCGTGCGGATGTAGAACATCAGGAAGCGGTCGAGGTACTTGATGAGCGTCGCCTCGTCGAGGTCCGCGGCGAAGAGCATGGCGTGCTGCGGCTTCATCCCGCCGTTGCCGCAGAGATAGAGGTTGTACCCCTTCTCCGTGGCGATGATGCCGAAGTCCTTGCTCTGCGCCTCGGCGCACTCGCGCGCGCACCCGGACACCGCGGACTTCAGCTTGTGGGGGCTGCGCAGCCCCTTGTAGCGGTTCTCGACCGCGACGGCGAAGCCCACCGAGTCCTGCACGCCGTAGCGGCACCAGGTGCTGCCCACGCACGACTTCACCGTGCGGAGCGCCTTGCCGTACGCGTGCCCCGACTCGAAGCCGGCGGCGATGAGCTCGCGCCAGATGTCGGGCAGCTGCTCGAGCCGCGCGCCGAACAGGTCCACGCGCTGGCCGCCCGTGATCTTCGAGTACAGGCTGTATTTCTTCGCGACCTGCCCGAGCACGATGAGCTGATCCGGCGTGATCTCGCCGGCGGGCACGCGCGGGACCACGGAGTAGGTGCCGTCGCGCTGCACGTTCGCCATGAACCGATCGTTCGTGTCCTGGAGCGGGAGGTGCTTCTTGTTCAGGATGTGCTCGTTCCACGTCGAGGCGAGGATCGACGCCACCGCGGGCTTGCAGATCTCGCACCCCTTGCCCTGGCCGTGGCGGGCGAGCAGGTCGTCGAACGTCTTGATCTGGTGGACCCGGATGAGGTGATAGAGCTCCTGGCGCGAGTAGTTGAAGTGCTCGCAGAGGTAGTTCGTGACCGCGACGCCCGCCTTCTTGAGCTCCTTCTTCAGGATGTCGGAGATCAGCGTGGTGCACGAGCCGCAGCCCGTGCCCGCCTTGGTCTTGCCCTTGATCCCGGCGAGCGTGACGAGCTTGTCGTCGCAGATGGCCGCGCAGATCTCCTTTTTCTGCACGTTCAGGCACGAGCAGATGGTGGCCGTGTCGGGCAGCGCCTCGACGCCGAGGCCGGCCGGCTTCGCGCCGTCGCGCGCCGGGACGATGAGGTCCTCGGGGTGGGGCGGGAGCACGATCTTGTTCTGCACGAGCTGGAGCAGCTGCCCGTAGTTGGAGGCGTCTCCGACCAGGATGCCGCCGAGCAGGTGCTTGCCGTCGCCGCTGACGACGAGCTTCTTGTAGACGTTCGACGTCGAGCTCATGAAGCTGACCACGCGCGCGCCCGGCTGGGCGGCGAAGGCGTCGCCGAAGCTCGCGACGTCCACGCCCATCAGCTTGAGCTTGGTGCTCATGTCGAAGCCGGTGAAGGTCTCCTTGCCGCCGGTGAGCGCGTCGACGACGACCCGCGCCATGTGGTAGCCGGGAGCCACCAGGCCGTAGAGCTGGTTATTGTAGCTCGCACACTCGCCGATCGCGTAGATGTCCGGATCGGACGTCTGACAGCGATCGTTGATGACGACGCCGCCGCGGCTGCCGATCGCGAGCTCGCACGCGCGGGCGAGCTCGTCCCGCGGGCGGATGCCGGCGGAGAAGACGATCATGTCGGTCGCGAGATCGGTCTGGTCGGCGAAGAGCATCCTCGCCACGCGGCCGTGCTCCGCGACGATCTCCGTGGTCGACGTGCTCGTGTGCACCGTGACGCCGAGCGACTCGATCTTCCTGCGGAGGATCGCGCCCCCGGCCTCGTCGACCTGGAGCGCCATCAGCCGGGGCGCGAACTCCACGACGTGGACCTCGAGGCCCATGTTCTTGAGCGCGTTGGCCGCCTCGAGCCCGAGCAGGCCGCCGCCCACGACGGTGCCCACCTTGGCGACCTTCGAGAACTCCTGCATGGCCTCGAGATCGTCGATCGTGCGGTAGACGAAGCAGCCCTTCGTGTCCTTGCCCTTGATGGGCGGGACGAAGGGATACGATCCGGTGGCGAGGACGAGCTTGTCGTAATAGACCGTCTTGCCCTTCGCGGAGGTCACGGCCTTCCTGCGCCGGTCGATCGAGACGGCCTTGTCGCCCAGGTGGACCTGGATGCCCGCCTCCTCGTAGAGGCCGGGCTTCACCATCGACAGATCTTCGGCCGATTTCCCGTTGAAGAAGGCGGACAGGTTCACTCGGTCATAGGCCAGCCGCGGCTCCTCGCAGAACGTCGTGATGTTCCAGTCGCGCAGACAGCCGCCGAGAACCATGTTCTCGATGAGCTTGTGCCCGACCATTCCGTTACCGATGACGAGGAGGTCCTTCTTCTTGCTCATGAAACTCACCTTCTGGACCCGGTGACGCGTGCTCACCGCTTCTTCCGCGCTGCCGTCCGGACATGGCAATGGGCGAATTCCCGGACGAAAACGGTCTACAGTGCCGCCTGTTTCGCGTTTGTTTCACAAGGATGAATTGTCGACCCGCGGCCGGCCTACGTCCCAGTCGCGCGGCGCTCCGGAGCCCGCGAGGATCACTGTTTCATGCATGTTTCGCGGTCGTCCGTGCGTGGTTTGCAATCGTGCAAGGCGGCGGGCGCGACAGAGGCAATGAATGGAAATGAGCGCTTTTGTCGCGGCAAAACCGCATGTTTCCTGGGTGTTTCGCGGTCCCGGGTGAATACATTGCAGTGTTGAACGACGCCGCCGGCCTGGGCGAGCGGAATACGAGCGGAAATGGGCGCCTCGATCGGAGAGCGCAGACCCACGGTGGGAGCGGAGCGCATCTCCTGCTCACCTACCCGCGCCCGGGCGGCGCCCCGGGTCAGGCCTGTCGCGCGGCCTTGGCGACGAGATCGAGCAGCTGCTCGGCGACGACCGGCTTCGTCAGGTGGGCGTCGAAGCCGGCCTCCCGCGACCGGCGGCGGTCCTGATCCTGGCCGTAGCCGGACACCGCGGCGATGTAGGCGCGCTTCGGCTCGGGCTCGGCGCGCAGGAGGCGGACGACCTCGTAGCCGTCCATGCCGGGCAGGCCGATGTCGAGCAGGATCAGGTCGGGCTTCGACGCCCGCGCGGCCTCGAGCGCCGCCGGCCCGTCGTGCGCCATGGCGACGGTGTGGCCGTGGAGCTGGAGGATCCGCCGGAGCCCGTCGGCGGCGTCGACGTTGTCGTCGACGAGCAGGACCCGGAGGGCGCGCGCCCCGGCGAACGCCTCCGCGGAGAGCGGCGCGGGCGCCCCGGGCTCCGCCGAGGCGGCCGCGAGCGGCAGCCAGACGCTGATGGCGGTGCCCTCGCCGGGGCCGTCGCTCATCGCCCTCACGCGCCCGCCGTGCAGCTCGGTGAGCCGCTTGACCAGCGTGAGCCCGATGCCGAGGCCGCCCTGCGCGCGGTCGAGCGTGCGCCTCGCCTGCATGAACGGCTCGAAGACGCGCGGGAGCAGCTCGGCGGAGATGCCGACGCCGGTGTCCCTCACCTCCAGCCACGCCTCGCCGCCGCTCGCCTTGCAGGTGAGCGAGACCCGGCCGCCCGGGTTCGTGTACTTGATCGCGTTGTTGAGCAGGTTGACGACGATCTGCTCGACGCGCACCCGGTCGCCGTGCACGAAGACGCCGGGCTCCACCGAGACGCGGAGCTCGTGCCCGCGCTGCTGGAGGAGGGGTCGGACGGAGTCGAGCGCCGCGGAGACCGCGGAGCCGATGTCGAGCCGCTCCCGCTTCAGCTCGATCTTGCCGCGCGTGATCCGGGAGACGTCGAGCAGATCGTCGACGAGCCGCACGATCGTCTTCACCTGCCGCTCGATGGTCGCGAGGATCTGGCTGTCGTCGCGGTCCCCGCGCTCGCTCATGTTCATGTGCAGGAGCTCGAGGCCGGTCGTGATGGGGGCGAGCGGGTTGCGGAGCTCGTGCGAGAGCATGGCGATGAACTCGTCCTTGCCCCGGTCCGCCTCGTAGGCCTCCCGGTAGAGCCGGGCGTTCTCGAGGGCGACCCGGCGCTCGCGCTCGATGATGGCGGCGCGCTCCTCGTGCAGGCGGGCGCGCTCGATGGCCTGCGCGCACTGGCGCGAGATCGCGAGCAGGAACTCCTGCTCTTCCTGATCGAACGCGCGCGGCTCCGGGAAGCTCAGCCCGAGCACGCCGATCGGCCGGTCCTGGACGATGAGGGGGAGGCAGCAGAGGGAGGCGGTGGTGGGGGTCAGCTCCCCGGCGGCGAACGCCGGGTAACGCGCGGCGCTCTCCTTGCGCGACCGCAGCCAGACGGGGGCGCCGGTCCGCATCGCCTCCGTGACCGGGAGGTCGGCGGCGACGGGGATCCGGCGGTAACGGTCGAGGACGTCGGGCCCATAGCCGGCCGCCTTGAGGCACTCGAGGGTGTCGCCGTCCGCGACGAGGAGCGCCCCTCCGTACGCGCCCGCCGCGGCGATGCCCTGATCGACGGCGACCTCCGCGACCGCATCCGAGGTGAGCGCGTCGGCGAGCGCCGCGGTGAGGTGCTGGAGCCCGGCCATGCGGTTGGCCGCGCGCTCGGCGGCCCGGCGCGCCTCCTGCTCGGCCAGGAAGCGCCGCCGCGCCTCGGCCTCGGCGTCGCGGGCCATGTCGTAGAGGCGCATGCGCTGCACGGCGAGGCCGACGCGCTGCGAGAGCTCATCGGCGAAGGCGAGATCGGCCGCGTCGTAGGTGCGGCCCGACTCGGCGGACGCGAGCGTGAGCGCCGCGAGGACGTGCTCCTCGCCGCGGATCGGCACCATCACCGCGGAGCGGTGGTGGAGGGCGCGCGCGACCGCGAGGTGCTCGGCCTCGGGCGTCGGGCCGACGAGCAGGTCCCCGGAGATGTCGGACAGGAGCCGCCCGAGCCCGCCGTGGAGCACCTCGTGCAGCGGCGTCCAGGGCTCGGGCGGGATCTTGCTTCGCTGGACCAGCCGGGCGGCGATCTCCGCCTTGGCCGGGTCCGCGTGCGCGATGACCTGGAGGCGGATGGCGCCGTCGGGATCGAGCGTGTGCACGGCGCACCAGTCCGCGACCGAGGCGACGGCGAGGTCCGCGATGTTGCGGTAGATCGCGTCGCGGTCGAGCACCGGATCGAGCAGGGCGGCCGCGTCGGCCAGGAGGCGCCGCGCCTCCTCGGCGCGCTTCTGCTCGGTGATGTCCGAGACGACCGTGAAGAAGCCCCGCACTTCGCCCGTCGGGCCGAGGCGGGGAATGTACTGGACGCGGACGTACCGCGCGCCGCCCACCCGGTAGACGAGCCGCGACTCGAAGTCTTGCGGCGCCCCGGCGAGCGCCGCGGCGATGCGCGGCGCCACGACGGCATAAGCGGCGTCGCCGAGCACCTCGCGCACGTGCCGGCCGACGAGGGCGCCGCGCTCCTCGCCGAACCAGCGCTCATAGGCGCGGTTCACGGCGCTGTAGCGCTGGTCACCGTCGATATACGAGATGAGCACCGGCAAGGCGTCGAACGCGAGCTGCAGGTGCTCGGGTTCCAGCGCGGAGCCCGGAGGACCGCCGGTGCCCAGGCCGGCGCCGGTGCGAGCTACGGAGGGGGCGTCCGGCCTATGCATCTAGCTCCATGCATATCCGCAATCTGCGCAGATGGCCACATGCCGGAGCCCCGTGCACGAGCGTGCGCGTGTTATGGTCGCGGTCGATGCGGATCCTCATTGTCGGTGCGGGTGCGGTAGGAGGGTATTTCGGGGCGAGGCTTACGCTCGCGGGGGAAGACGTGACGTTCGTCGCGCGGGGCGCGCACGCGGAGGCGATGCGGTCTCGCGGGCTCGTCGTCCGCGCTCCGGAGGGCGACGTGCGCACTCCGCCGCTGCGGGTCGTCGAGCTCGACGGGGCGCGCGGCCCGTTCGATCTCGCGCTCGTGGCGGTGAAGTGGCCGTCCCTCGCCGCCGTGAGCGCGCGGCTGCCCGGGCTGCTCGCCCCGGACGGCCTCTGCGCGCCGCTCTTGAACGGGCTCGACTCGGAGGACGCGGTCGCGCGCGACGTCGGCGAGGCGCGCGTCGTCGCGGCCATCGCGTACATGTCGTCCGGCCTCGCCGGCCCCGGCGAGATCCACGCGCTCGCGCCGACGCGCGCCGGGCTCGCGCCCTACCGGCCGGGGCAGGAGCCGCGGGTCGAGGCGCTGGCCGCGCGGATCGAGCGCGCGGGCATCCCGGTCCGCCGGGGGTCGAACTACCGGGCGATGCTCTGGGAGAAGATGGTCTGGAACGCGCCGTTCAACGCGATCTGCGCGCTGACGGGCCAGCGCGCCGGCGTGGTCGCGGAGGAGATGGAGGACCTCGTCCGGGAGGCGATGCGCGAGGTGATCGCCGTCGCGCGCGCGGAGGGGGCGGAGCTCTCCAGCGCGACCGCGGACGCGATGATCGCGCTCACGCGGCAGGAGTTCCCGCTGACCGAGCCGTCGATGCTGCAGGACGTGCGCGCCGGCCGCGCGACGGAGGTCGACATCCTCCAGGGCGCCGTGGTCGAGCGCGGGCGCCGGGCAGGGATCGACACGCCGGTGCTGCGCACGCTCGCGGCGCTCGTCCGGGGGCTGCCGCCGCTGCCGTCGGCGACGCGGGCCGCAGGGTAGGCGCGCCGTCCAAGGCAGGGCGGAGGCCTGTGCGCGACGTCCCACGGCGGCCTCAGAACACGGTCCTGGCTGCGAGCCCCTTGCCCATGGGGAGGATCTGCACGCTCCCCACCTGGGTGACCGTGCGCTGCGCCGGGAAGAGGAAGCCGCCGAGGATCTGCAGCGCGCCGATGGCCTGGCCGAGCCCGTCGGCCACGAGCAGCACCTTGTTCGTGGCCTCGGCGTCGCACCGCCGCTCGCCCTCGCAGCCGCCGCGCGCGCCGAGGTCGATCCAGGGCCCCGCGACCGGCACCCAGAGCGCGAGGTCCGCCGGCTTGTCGCTGAAGGTCGCCACGACCGTCGAGACCCCGTACGTCGTGCCGAGGACGGCGACGCCGCTCCAGATGAGCCCGCGGTTCGGGACAGAGTCCGTGATCGTCACGGTGTCGCGCTGCGGCTCCTGCGCGAGCGCGGCTCCGGTGGAAGCCGTCGTCGCGACCGCCAAGACGGCGGCCGAGGTGAAGAGAGCGAGCTTGTTCATGCGGTCCTCCTGCCCGCGTCGCTGAGCAAGCCGGGTGCCGCCGCGGCGCGCGTCGACTCGCGGCTTCCGGCGCGCGACCAGCGCGCCACGCCGGTCGTCTCGTGTGGCGAACTGCCCCGCGTGGGACGGTGCGCCTCGTGGTGCTCACGCTGAAAGATACGATCTACGCTGGAAACGGCGGCGCGCCGCTGCGCTGCTGGGCGCGCTCTTCCTGTTCAGCCGGCAGCCTGGCGCTCGCGGGCTCGTCACAGGCTGGACAGCGCGAGTCCTCCAACAACGCTGAAGCTCCTGAACGGACGGGCTCGCGAGCGTTGTGAGCTGCGACGAGGAATTCGCGCTGAAGGAGCTGAAGGAGGAGAAACCGGGGAGGTCGCGGGCGTTTCTTCCCGTCTTCCCGGCTCCTGGCCGAGCCTGGCGCTCACCCTCGCCTCTGCGGAGAGGGAGGCTGGAGGAGGAGGGGAGTGCGAGGGAATGGAGGAAGGGGATTCAAGCGGAAGGCCTCATCCGCTGCTCTGCTGAGCTCGATGAAGGGAAGAGGCCCGGGTCCTGGTCACTTCGGCGATCAGGTGCCGCCAGCGCCGCCCGCGCCACCAGCACCACCGCCGCCGGCGCCACCTGCGCCACCGGCGCCACCCGCGCCGCCCGCGCCACCAGCACCCCCGCCGCCATCGCCGCCGCCGGCGCCGCCGGCGCCGCCACCCCCGCCGCCACCGCCGCCGGTGCCGTCGTCATCCAGCGGGTAGGTCGGGTCGAGGCAGAAGAGGCCGTTCGGCGTCTCGGTGCAAACCCCGCCTTCCTCGCACTCCTCCCCTACGTCCGTGCACTCCTCCGGCCCGAACAGGCAGAAGCCGTTGTTCGTGGGCGAGCCGATGTCCACGCAGGAGAAGTACGGCAGGAAGCAGTCGGTGTGGCTCGTGCACGCATTCACGCAGATCCCGATGTCGCCCGGGCCGGCGTCCTCCCAGAGCTGGTAAGCGCAAAAGCCCTTCTCCAGACCTCCGCAGTCGAGGCTGGGATCGCCGTTGAGCGCGCAGAGCCCGGCGCACATGGAGACTTCCTGGGTGATGCCGACGCACCACGCCTCGCAGGGATCCGAGTTGTCCTCGCCCAGTTCGCACTGGGAGCCCTGGGGCAGCCCCGTCGTCGGCTCGTCGACGCAGACGTTCCCTTTGGGGTCGCACACGCGGCCGGCGCACTGGGCGTCCGTGCCGCAGCTCGGCATGCAGACGGTCGCGCCCTGGATGTCCTCACAGCGCAGCTCCTCGCGCCCCTGGCACTTGTCCGGATCGACGTCCGGGTTGCCTTGCTCGAACGGGGGCTCCGCCGGGATGCAGCCGAGCAGGCAGATTTCGCCGATGCACGCGCTGCCTTCGCCCTCGCAATCGGAATCGCGCGTGCACGACGTCGTGCAGTACCCGCCCGCAGGGCCGCCGCCGAACAAGAAGTCGCCCGACTCCAGAATGCACATGCCCTCCGGGCCGCAGTCGGCGTCCGCTTCGCACCGGGTGCCGAGGTATTGCGCGAGCTCCGCGCCGCCGCCGGTGGTGCTCACCGAAACGGGGCCCGCGCTCGTGGTCGAGGACGTGGACGTCGTGGTCCCCGTCGCCCCGCCAGCGCCGTCGTCCGGATCATCAGAGCCACAACCGATGAATCCTGCTGAGGTGGCGACCGCGGTGAGCAAAATCGCCGAGATGCGTTGGATTTTCATGCCTGTCTCCGGAGCCAAGAGGCGCTGCCCAGGTCGGGCGCCTGCATGTGGTTTCCGGACAGTAACGGAATCGGTGGGGCTCCGCCATACCCGGGAGCCAGGAAGCGCGCGAAATCGAGCCTCCGTAAAAGCGGACGACGCTCCGGGTGGAACCGCCGGCAGCGCGGCAATCGATTTCAATGGCGACCTCAGGCGGCGCCCGACCGGGCGATCAGGCGTTCTTCGTGGTCTCTGGCACATACCGCACTGCCCGGCGGTCGGCGCCGGTGAGCGGCCAGCGATACCGGAGGTCGCGCGCGGGGACCCAGCCGGCGTGCGCCGGCGGCTCGTCGCGGGCGAGCAGGACCCAGATCTCGCGGCGCTCCGCCGGCTCCGCGGCCGTGAGCGCCGCGCCGAGGGGCAACCAGGCGTCTGGACCCAGCGTCGCGCGGGAGATCGCCACCTCGAACGACCTCCCTGCGCGCGCGAGGTCCTCGCCGCGCGCCCGCTCGACCCGGGGCGGCGCCGCGAGCTCGCCGTGCTGGACCAGGGTGCCGATCGCCGTCCGCAGGAAGGCCACGCGCTTCTGCAGCGGCTCGACGAGCGTCACCGTGAGGTCGGGCCGCAAGAGGGCGAGCGGCAGGCCGGGCGCGCCCGCGCCGGTGCCGACGTCGACCACGCGCCGCCCCTCGGGCACGTGCTCCGCGAGGACCCGCGCGTCGGCGAGCATCAGGTCGGCGAGCTCTTCGGCGCTCCGCGCCGCGGTCAGATCGACCTTGGCGTTCCACGTCTCGACGAGCTCGAGCCAGCGCGCGAGCGCCTCGGGGGCCCGGGCGGGGAGGCGCGCCTCGAGGCCGGCGAGCACCGTTGCGATCCTGTCCGTCAGCCGCGCTGCGCCGCCCAGGGTCATGGCCGCAGTGGAGCACAAGAGCCGGCGCGGAGGCACCCGCGGTCGTGGCGGGGTGGCCTGCGGGCGCGCCGGGGCGGCCGGTGGGCGCGCCGGGGCGGCCGGTGGGCGCGCCGGCCGGGGGTCAACGCGCGCGGCGCGGGCCGCCGCCGCTGCGGTCGCCCGGCGCCGGCGAGCGGGCCGCGCCGGCGCGCGGGGGTTCGGCGAGCGGCAGGGCGCGCTGGGCGCCGACGTCGTAGATCAGGCCGCTTGCGCCGCCGGGCCGCGCGGCCGGGTGGAGCACGTGCGGGGACCGCGCGCCGGGGCCGAGCAGGTGGACGACCGCGAGCCCGCGCGCGACGAGGGCGTCGGCGATGAGGCGGCGATGGCAGCGCCACCAGAGCGTCTCGGCGCACATCAAGGCCATGCGCCGGCCGGCACGGGCCTCGGCCTCGAGCTCGCCGAGCGCGCGCTGGAAGGCGTCGGTCTCCATGTGGTCCGCATACGCCCGGAAGCTCGCGTTCTCCCAGGCGACGTGGGGCGAGCCGTCCCGCCCGGTCCGCCGGCCGCCGAGGGTGTCGCCGCGGAAGACATAGGTCACCCCGAGCGGGGGCAGCGCGTCGGCGAGCGCGGCGCGCGAGAGGTGCGGCGACCGGCTCGAGCCGGGGAACCTCCGGACGTCGACCAGCGTGTCGGCCGGCCCCTCGCCGAGCAGCTCGACGAGCTCTTCCACGCTGCGTGTGCCGTGGCCGACGGTGAAGACGGTGTCCACGGGCAGAGCTTTGCGCTCCGGCGGCGCGCGAGCAACGCGCCCGCGGCGTCCAAGCGCGCGAGCGACGCGCCCGCGGCGCCGCGCTCCAGGCGGCGCGGAGCTAGCCCATCGAGCGCAGCAGGTGGTCGAGGGCCCGGCGCTCCTCCGCGTCGGTGACCGACCGGCGCGCCCGGTTCACCTCGCCGACGGCCGCGGCCGCCAGCAGCGCGACGGCCGCGGGGTCGGGCGCGCCGCGGGCGCGCATCCAGGCGAGCGCCGCGTGCTCGGGGTTGACCACGATCTGGCTCCGGCTCGCCTCGTAACGGATCGGCCTGCCCGAGCGGCCCTCCACCACGGAGCGGACCGGCGTCCCCGCGAGGCGCATCTCGGCGATCACCTCGTGGAGCGCCGCCGCGAGCGGGGTCGGGGCCGCCGGATCGTGCGGATCGGGCCCCTCGTCGGGCGGCGGGCCGCCCCGGCCGCTCGCGAGGCGGTTGCGGAGGCTGCGCCAGAGCGCGCCGAGCCATGCGCGGGCGCCGCCGTTCGTGTCGCCCGCGAGGAGCGGGGCGTCCGCGGGTGCCTCCCCCGGCGCGCCGCTCGTGTCCTCCAGGAGGACGAAGGGCGCGGGCGCGGCGGTCGCGGCCTGCGGAGCGGGCCGGGCCTCGAGCCGCGGGGCGGGCCCGCCGAGCTCCCGCAGCACGCCGGGCGCGGCGCGGTGGCGCAGCACCTCGACGAGCGGCGAGCCGTCGTCGCGCAGCACGAACGCCGGCGCCGCGTGCGGGAAATCGCCGCCTTCGCTCCCGCGGCCGTCCGTGAGCCACAGGCAGCGCCGCGCGGCGAGCTCGGCGCGGATCTCGGCCGGGCCGACGTGCTCCCCGCCGGCGGTCGGCGCGGCGAGCTTGCCGCCGTCGAGGCGGCCGAGCAGGTGGAGGTCCCAGAGGTACGGCGCGGCGGCGGGGTCGTCCGAGAGCTCGGCCGCCATGGAGGCCGCGGCCTCCATGGCGATCTCCACGACGCTGTCCCAGCGCTCCTCCGCCAGCAGCTGCGGGCCCACGAGGAGCATGCCCTCGACCGGCGCGAGCCCCGCCAGGCCGCCCGCGTCGCTCCGGGAGCGGAGCGCGCGCGGCGCGAACCCGCCGCGGGGATCGGCCGCGAGCCGCGCCGTGGCCGACGGAGCGCACACGAGCACCCGCGGCTCGCGCGGCCACCGCGCCGGGAGCCAGAGCGCGCCGGCCACGAGCAGCGAGCGGTCCGAGGCGGGGGCGACCTCGATCCACCGCGCCGCGAGCGCGCCCTCGGGCGGCGCGAGCCGCGCGCGCAGCCACCGCGCCGCGGCCTCCCGCACCTCCTGGCGCAGCCTCGCCGCGGCCGCGGCCGACCGGAGCCCGTCGAAGGCGGGGCTCGGCTCGAGCGTGTCGTCGTTGATCGCCGCGCGCACGGGCCAGCCGTCGCCGGCCTCGAGCGCGCAGAGCGGGCGGCGCCCCACGTGCACCGCGATCGCCGCCGCGCCGGCGTGCTCGGGGGCGAGCAGGCCGATCTCGCCGCGCGCGGGCGCCGGCCCCTCGGCCCGCGCCTCGAAGGGGAAGACCGCGAAGCTCGCGGCGCGCGCCGCCGCGTCGAGGCCGACGGCGTCGAGCGGCGGCGCCGCGAGCCGCTCCTCGGCGGCCAGGTCGCGCGCGAGGACGCCGGTGACGTCGCGGAGGAGCACGGCGGTCGCGAGCGCCAGCCGCTCGGCCTCGCTCAGCCGGAGCACCGGCCGGCCGTAGCGCCGCTTCGGGTAGGGCGGCGGCGCCGCGGTGCTCAGCCACTCGGCGTCCCCTTCCCGCCGGAGGTCGTCGAACGAGAAGAGGTTGCCGTCGATGTCCTGGAAGATCGGCGCGCTCGCGGCCTTGGCGACGAGGCGCTTGCCGCCGGCGAGCGTCCTCAGGACCGCGCTGCGCGCGTGGCTCCGCACGAACGGCGGCAGCTCGTCGAACCGCGGCGCGAGCGAGATCAGGTGGCGGCCGGCGAACCTGGCGAGGCTCGTCAGGAGCGCGCGCGTGTCGTCCCGCGACGGGTCCACCGCGCCGGTGCGCGCGAGGATGCGCAGCGGGATCGGGAGCTCGGCCTCCACCCGCCGCTCCACGCCGTCGAGGCCGAGGAGGCGGATGTCCGAGGCCGGCCCCTCGATGATCTCGAGCTCCCCCTCGACCTTCGCGGAGCGCATCGCGAGGCGGATCCGCAGGCGCGGGTGGGCGGGCTCGCCGGACAGCGCGAGCCCGGGCGCCGGGCGGTCGCCGCGCGCGTCCGCCTGCTCCAGCCGGGCGAGGAAGGCGCGGCGCTCCTGCTCCAGCGCGGCGCGGCGCCTGCGCGCGGGGAGCGCGCCCTGCGCCATGAGGGCGCGGCCGCCGGCCCACCGCACGAACGCCGCGCGCGCGCGCTCGTCGCGGAGGACGACCGGGTTCCACGCGAGCGTCTCGAAGCCGGGCGCGTCGTCGAGCACCGGGATCGGCGAGAGCGCCGGGTGCGTCGCCTCCAGGGTCTCGAGCGAGCACGCGACCTCCTCGCCGCGCGCGTCGAGCATGTGGACGAGCGGCAGGCGCCGGATCCGCGCCGCGAGCTCGCCGAGGGCCGGCTCGAGGGGCGCGCTCCGGGCCCGCAGCGCGAGCGCCCGCGCGCAGCCGAGGAGGTAGGCGGCGACGCCGGCGTTCGGCGTCCCGCGCGTCCCGCGCGTCCCGCGCGCCCCGCGCGCCCCGCGCCGCCCGCCGTCGTCGGGCGGATCGGCCTGCAGGCCGAGCCGCGCGCGCGCGGCGTCGTCGCCCTCCAGCGCGGCCACGATCGCCTCGCAGAGCGCGCGCTCGACCTCGTGGGCGGCCTTCTCGTTGCGCGGCGACAGGAGGCCGCGGAAGCCCCGGCCGGGCATGGCCGTGTCGTCGTCGATCGCGATCGCGACGGGTCCGAGGAGCGGCGCGGGCTCCAGCCTGGCGAGCGGCTGCGCGGCGTGGTGCCACGCCTCGACCGCCGCGCTGTGCGGCGCGGCGAGCGCGAGGAACTCGGGGCGGCGGACCTCGAGGACGGGCGCGCCGGCGCCGGGCGCCGCGAGCTCGTCGAGCGCCGCGGCGAGCGCGCGCCGGCGTGCGGCCTCGCGCGCCGCGAGCTCGTCCTCGGTGAAGAGCGCCGGGGTGTAGAGGACGAGCTCGCGCCGCGGGAGCGCGGCTGCGAGCCAGTCGAGCTCGCGCTGCGAGGCGGCGATCACGGGCCGCCGGTCGGGCGCGCGCCCGCGCGCCTCCGGCGGCGCGACGCAGAGGCCGCGCGCCGCCCGCGCGAGCGCGGCGAGGCCTTCCAGGCTCATGAACCGGCCCGGCGGGATCGTGGGCCAGATCCGCGCCTTCATGAGCCCGGGGAAGGCCGCCGGCTCGAGGTCGTCGCCGGCGGGCGGCGCCGCGCCGCCCGCGCCGCCCGCGCTGCGCTCGACCTGCTCACCGCGCTCGACCTGCTCACCGCGCTCGACCTGCTCACCGCGCTCACCGCGCGCGTCGCCGTCCGCGTCGCCGAGGCGCTGCGGGGCGCAGAACAGCGTCCCGACCGCGGCCCGCAGCGCGGCGCGGAGGGGGGCGAGCTCGCTGCCGGCCGGGGCGGTCGGCCGTGCGGCCCTGGGACCGAAGTGCCGCCGCGCCTCCCCGTCGGCCGCGGCGAGCGCGACCCGAACCGCGTAGCGGACCGCGCTCCAGAAGCGCTCGTCGCGCTCGACGCCGTCGTACGAGAACCGCGGCCGCACGCGCCCCTCCCACGCGAGCGCGATCTCGACGGGCAGGGGGACGGCGGCCGGATCGAGCTCCACGGTCTCGAGGTGCCGCCCTTCCACGAACACGCGGACCTCCGCCCTCCCCCGGGCCGTACCGTCGTCCGCGAGGACGGCGAGCTCGCCGCGCAGTCCGGCGAGCGGGCCCTCGTCCGCGTGGAAGGCGGCGCGGAGCACGTGCTCGGGGGAGGGCGGGACGACCGGCTCGCCGGTCGCGTGCTGGAGGAACGCCCTGCGGCGGGCGGCGCCGAGCTTCGCCTGCTCGACCATCACCTCGGCGCTCTCGAGCGGGAGCCCGGCGAGCGCGCGCTCGGCGAGGCTCCCGCGGCTCCAGATCACGTCGTGGGCCCAGGGCGAAAGCTCGTCCGGGAGCCGCGTGTCGCCGCGCCAGAGGAAGCGGGGCGACCGGTCGCACACGTCGAGCGACGCGAGCGAGACCGGCCGCCCGTGCCCGTCGCGGAGCAGGGGCAGCTCGCGCACCGCCTGCGCCTCGGCGGACAGCACGGCGCCCGCGCGCGCGTCGCCCGTGGCCACGCACGCGAACGCCGCGAGCGCGTCCTCGAGGCGGCCGCGGTCCTCGTCCACCACGAGCACGCCCTCCGGGACGACGCCGGCGCCGCAGACGAGCGCGGAGAGGGCCTTCAGGGCGTCGAGCAGCGCGGCGGTCGCCGCCTCGCGCAGCAGCGCGCGCAGGGGCGCGTCCTCGCGCACCGCCGAGCGCGACGCGTTGGTGGGCAGCTCGTCCGCGTCGGCGACGACGCGGACAGGGAGCTCGACGCCCTGGTAGGGCGACGAGGGAAACCGCGGGGCGAAGCTCCACCGCTCGCGGGCGAGCCGCACGCCGTGCTCGAGGAAGTCGATGACGGGGAGGCCGGAGAGGGGGGTGGAGAGGGGGGTGGAGAGGGGGGTGGAGAGCGGGGCGGAGAGCGGGCCGGACGGGGCCGCTGCGACCGGGCGCGGAGGGGCGGCAGCGGCGGGGCGGGGAGGGGCGCCGGCGAGGGGGGCCGGCGCAGCGCTGGCGAGGGCGCCCGCGGGAGCGCCGGCGAGGGCCGCCCCCGCGGCGGGCTCCTCAGGCCCGCGCCGGGGCGCGACGATCTCCAGCGCGGCGCGGCGCACGCCGCGCACGCGGAACGGCACGCGGAGGAGCACGGCGCGCTCGCCGCCGCCCGTCGCGGCGCGCTCGCCGCCGCCCGTCGCGGCGCGCTCGCCGCCGCCCGTCGCGGCGCGCTCCTCGCCGCCGCCCGTCGCGGCGCGGAGCGGCGCGCCCGCGAGCGCGATCGGCACCGGGAAGTCGCCCGTCGCCGCGGCGAGGTGGGAGAGCTCCGGCGGCAGATCGCCGAGGATCGCGCGCCGGAGCACCGACCAGCCGAGCCGCCGCCGCACCTCGATCCGCAGCCCGGCCGCGGGCATGTCGGGCGGCCGCGGCACCTCGTCGCAGGCCGGGGCGGCGGCCGGGGCGAGCGCGTCGGCGGGCGTCTCGAGCAGGGCGGGCGTGAAGCGCACGCGGGTGCAGCTCGCCTCGGGCGCCGTCCCCTGCGGTCCGCGGCCGGTCGTGATCAGGTCGACGCGCGCGGGGCGCAGCCCGAGCGCGGCGTTCACGCCGAGCGCGAGCAGGCGGAGCCTCCGGGAGGCGTCGTCGGGCGCGGCGTTGAGCACGTGGTCGAGCAGCCGCGCCAGCACGGGCGCGTCGAGCGGCTCGCCGTCGAAGGTCACGCTGACGTCGTCCGCGTCGTAGCGGAGGTCGATCTGCGTCGCGCCGCCCGCGGCCGCTGCCCGGACGAGCTCGAGCAGGTAGAGGTCGAGGTCGACGAGCAGGTGCGCCCGGAGCTTCTGGACGGCGCGCCGGGCGTCGACGCGGATCGCGCCGCGGGCGACGATCCGGCTCACTGCGGGATCCTCCGCTGGCCGCCGCCGCCCGCGGGCGCGCGCTGCGCGGCGGCGCCTCCCCCGGGCGCGCCCCGCGCCGCGGCGCCGCCCGCGAGCGGCGGCGGGCGCGCCGCGAGATCCAGGAGCCGGTCGCTGTCCTCGGGATCGAGCGGCCCCTTGGCCTCGACGAGCAGCGCGCGGGCGAGGAGGTTGCCGGCGGTCACGGGGTCGACGGCCGCGCGCCGCCGCGCGAGCGCCACGGTGTCGCTGCCGGCGTTGAGGTAGAGCGCGTGCCCTGGCCGCCACCGCGCCGCGCTGCGCACGACATCGCGCGCGGCGTGGCACGAGCGCTGCGGCCGGCCGCGCTCGCCGCCTCCCGGCAGGAGGATCGCGCCGCGCTGGCGGAGCGCGCCCTCGACGCGGCAGAGGCTCACCCCGGCGACCCCGTGCCGGGCGCGGGCGAGCGCCTCGGCGACGACCTGGAGCAGCGCCGCGTCGCCCTCGGCGGCGCGCGTGGGCTCCTCGCGCACGAGCAGGTAGGCTGCGCGCGCCTCCTGGACGTGCGCCTTCGGGAAGCACTGCTTGAGCAGCGCGGCGACGGCGGGGTGGCCGCACAGCACCACCGGCAGCCCGCGCTCCGTGACCGCCTCGGTCAGCGCGTCGGCCCGCTCGGCCGTGAGCAGCGGCGCGCGCCCAGGCGCGAGCGACCGGAGCCCTGCGAGCGCGCGCTCGCCCGCGAGGGGGCTCGCGAGCGGGAACGGGATCTCGTCCGGATCGAGGGCGGCCGGCGACGACAGCGCCGCCTCGAGCAGCGCCGCGTACTCGGCGGCGCCCTCGCCGCCGGCCGCGGCGCGGGCGGCGGGCGCGAGGCGGGCGGCGAGCTCGCGCCGCAGCGACCCTTTGACGAGCTCGCGCACGCGCGCGAGCGCGTCCCAGAAGGCGTCGTCGCGGCGCACGTTGTCGCGGCTCAGCGTGTGCTGGAGGTGCGGGCTCATCACCTTGAACCGCACGCCGGACAGCCCGGGGAAGACCTCGCTGCCGGTCTCGAACAGGGTGAGGCCGCGGTTGTAGAAGCCGGCGAAGCTCTGGCCGTGCTCCGCGGCGTCGCCGCCGTCCGGCCGCGGGAGGTGCTGCGTCCCGGCGGAGGGGCCGACCACGAAGGTCGCGTCGTCCTCGACGGCGGTCACGGAGACGGGCGCCGCGACGGCGAGCGGCCCGTCGATCCGCTCGACGCTCCCCGGGACGTTCCCCTCGTGGTCGGCGATGCTGAGGGCGATCTCGCACCGGGCGTGCCGGCACCAGCGGCGGAGCGCGGCCCGCGCGCGCCGCGCGTGCTCCACGAAGGCCTCGCGGGTGAGCCGCTGGAGCAGGGTCACCCGCGTGCCGCTGCCCTCGCGCGGGCCTGCGTCCTCGAGCTCGTAGCTCGTGTCGCCGCGCAGCCGGAGGCGCCACGCCTGCCGGTCGCGCCAGGTCTCCACCTCGACCAGCTCGGGCTGGAGGGCGAACACGGAGACGAAGCCGACGCCGTACTTACCGATCTTGGAGGCGTCGCCCTCCTTGGACGAGCTGAAGAGCGTGAGCAGCGGCCCCTCGATGTCCTCGCGGGACATGCCGCTCCCGTCGTCCGCGACCGAGGTGGCGCAGGCGCCGGGCAACGTCTCGACGCGCACGGCGATCCGCCGCGCGCCGGCGTCCATCCCGTTCTGCACGAGCTCGCGGAGGAAGGCGTACGGGTCGGCGAACTGCTGCACCATGTCGGCCACGGGGCCGGGCGGCGGGGCAGGCGCGGCGGCATGGTCCTCTCGGGAGGATCGGTAAGGGGCCATGGAGCCCTGCGAGGGTATCACACGGCGGGAGCCGGGGTTCGTGGGGGCCTGGCGCGCGGCGGAGGGCGCGTGGTCGCGCGGGACAGCGGGAGTTCAAGATGGGAAAGCGGCGAGACTCGATACGTGAGCTCTTGCGCTCGGACCCCCGCCGTGAAAGCACGCTGCTTGCGGTATATTCCCCGCCTCTCTGTTTTCTTGAGGAGATCCGACCCTGATGGGACCTGCCCCCGACGTGTTGCTCGGCGAGCTCTTCGCCGGTTGCCCCGACCTGCTCTTCATCGCCTCGCCCGAGGGAGCGCTGCTCCACCGGAGCGGCGGGCTGCGGGAGGTGCTCGGCCCCGGGCTCGACGGCGGCGCGCTCCTCGCCGATCTCGCGCACCCGGACGATCGCGCGGCGCTCTCGGCGGCCTTTTCGGCGCTCCTCGAGACGGGCGAGCCCGCCTCCTTCGACGTCCGCCTGCGCGACGGCGGCGGCTCCTACCGGCGGCTGTCGTGCAGCGCGAGGCGGTCGTCCGATCGCAACGCCGTCCTCGGCTCGCTCCGCCCCGCGCCCGAGGTGACCGAGGAGGAGGAGCTCAAGACGCTCCGGCTCAAGGCGCGCATCCTGGACGGCCTCGTCGAGCACGTGGATCCCCTGGTGGTGTGGGCGCTCGACGGCGAAGGGGGCTACCTCTATCACGAGGGCAGGGCGCTCTCGAAATCCGGGATGAAGCCGGGAGCGCACGTCGGGCGCAACGTGGTCGACGTCTATGGGACCGGCCCGGAGTTCGTCGATCAGGTGCGGCAATGGTACGACGGCCAGGTACGCCGCGGCCACGGCGAGGCGCACGGCGCCGACTGGGACAACTGGCTCATCCCGCTCCGCAGCGAGCCCGGCGGGCGCGTCGACGGCGTGCTCGGGGTCGCGCTCGACGTGTCGGAGTCCCGGGTCGTCGAGAAGGAGCTGCGCGTGCAGCTCGACCAGATCGCCGCGCAGCAGAAGGTCATCCGCGATCTCTCCACGCCGATCATCGAGGTCTGGGACGGCGTGCTCACGCTCCCCATGGTCGGCACGGTCGACAGCGTGCGCACCGCCGACGTCATGGACAGCCTGCTCTCGAAGATCGTCGAGAAGCAGGCGCGTTATGCCATCCTCGACCTCACCGGCGTCGAGGTCGTCGACACCAAGGTCGCGTCCCACCTCATCGAGCTCGTCACCGCGATCCGGCTGCTCGGCGCGGACGGCATCGTCGCTGGCATCAAGCCGACGGTCGCCCAGACCATGGTCGCGCTCGGGCTCGACCTCTCGCAGCTGAGCACGCAGCGCAACCTGCGCGCCGCGCTCAACCACGCGATCCGCGCCATGGCGCGCGAGCAGGGCGCCTCCGCGCCGGGAGCTCCTCCCGCCGGGGGCCCGGCGCCCGCGCGGGCGCCGAGGCCCTGAGCGGCGCCCGGCTCAGTCGTCCACGAGGTCGAAGATGATCCCGCCCTGCGTCTTGATCCGGTGCGTCGACCGGTTCGCGCTGTTCACCGGCGACGGCGTCAGCGGGTTGGGCGCGGCGCCCACGATGAGCGGCCGATCGGGATCGCCGTTCACGAACCCGATCAGCACCTCGGTCCCCGGCTTCAGCGGGAAGTGCGTGCCGTAGTTCGCCCCGGCGTGGTTCTGGAGCATGCGCACCGGCCGCGACGGCACGCCGCCCGCCGGCCCCGTGTCGAACAGGAACCGGACCATGTACCGGCCCTGCTCGTCGATCTGCGCGTCCTTGCCGCCGCCGCCGGGCCCCGCGTCGACGATTCCGGTCACGACGCCGCTGATCCGGGGGACGGGCGTCACGCGCGGCGGCCGGTACGTCCTGTCGGCCGGGATCGCCCGGAAGCTGTTCACGTAGCGCTGGGGCTCGCCGTCGCCCTGCGTCCCGGCGGAGGCCTGCACCACGTGGTGCTCCACCTCCACGAAGAGCAGGTCGAGCGACGCGAGGATCGGGTGCTCCTCCAGCATGGACCGCACGCCCGCGCCGAGCGCGGGCACCGAGCTCCGGCCCGCGTAGACGAGCTCCGTCGCCTGCCGCTCCTCGGCCCGGACCTGCGCCAGCACCTTGCCCTCGTCCGGCGTCTTGTAATGGCCGCCGTACTCGACCACGCCGCCCGCGAACCCCGTGGGCAGCACGTGCTCCGCCGTCAGATCGAGCAGCGGTTGACGGTAGTTGTAATCGCGGGCGACATACACGCTCGGCACCAGCCGCGATCTCGCCTCCAGCTCGAACACGTCCCGCGTCTCCCCGCGCTCGCGGAAGTGGACGGACGCCGCGCCCGCCGCGGGCGCGAACCCGCCGGCGTTGTCGGTGAAGACCAGCGTGTCCTGGCCGTCCTGGTGCTCGAAGAAGAAGCTGATCCCGACGTGCTCGGCCAGGCGGCTGATGAACGCGAAATCGGTCTCCTGGTACTGCACCGTGAACTCCCGCGCCGGGTAGGTGCCGATGAGCCGGAACTCCACGTCGCTCCCGCTCAGGCCCAGGAGCTCGAGCTTCGCCTTGATGACCTCGGGCACGGCCTTGTTCATCGTGATCTCCGTGGTCTCCACCAGGGTGGCGCGGAAGGCGCGCGGGACGACGCGCAGCCGGTACGCGCGGCGCTCGATCACCACCGAGGCGAGGAGGTCGTGCACCTCCGCGACCATCCCGTGGATGCGCCGCACCTCGACGTCCCCTTGCTCGAACACGAGCGCGACGCTCTCGCCCGCCAGGGTCTTGCCGTCGACCGCCGCGTCGCTCGGGCACGCGACGTAGACGTCGAACGTGAAGAGCTGCGAGATCGCCTCGCGCCCCGACAGCCTATAGACCTGGAGGAGGTCGGACGAGAAGCCGGAGAGCTCGATTCGAATATCCAGCGAATCAGGTGAGGAAGTCATTATCGCAGCTCCATCCATCGTGCCGTGGGAGGGGGTCTCCTGCCGATCGACGCCTTCTTGAGCGTCCCTCGCGCTCGCCGTGGCGGGGCCAGCGAGCTACCGTTTGCGGTCGAACCGTTCGTAAAGGCTCCTTCTCAGCGCCGGTGACGGCGTGGGCATGGCCGGCAGCGCCGGAGGGGGCGGCGGCCGCGGCGGCGGCGCGGCCGCGACGGGCGCGTCGGGCTCCGGCGCGCGCGGCGAATCGCTGAATGCGACCCTCGGCGGAGGCGGCGGCTCCTCGGGCAGGGCGGCCGGGGCGACATCGGCGTGCACCTCCACGGGGTCGACGACGCCGCGCGCGGGCGCGGCGTCGTCGACGACGGCGAGCTCCTCCGCTCCCGGGCTCCCGGACGGCCTCGCGCTCGCCGGCGCTCCATCGCTCGACTCCCAGCCGTCGTCGGCCGGCAGCGTGAGCGTGCCCGAGCTCTGGCGCTCCTCGGCCGCGATCGGCGCCCGCGCGCTCGCGGCCAGGGCCGGCGCCTCGCCCGGGGCCGCCGGCTGGAACGGGAGCGGCGGCTGGTCCGCCGCCACGTGGTCCTCCTCGGGCATCAGCGCCAGCGTCGCGGCCGGGCCTGCGCCCCCCGGGCCCTCGCCTTCGTCCGGCGAGAGCGCGAGTGTCCCCGTGTCCAGCCGCGGCGCCGGAGCGCCCGCGCCGGACGGGCGCCCGGCGAGATCGACCGGCGCTGACCCGGGTCGGAACGGGGTCGCCGGCGCCGCCGCCGCCTCCGCCGTCCAGGGGAGCGCCGCCGTCGTCGTGTTGCTGCCCGGGAGGCTCAGCGTGCTCGCCGCCACGGCCGGCTGCGTCTGCGCCGCCGCCAGGCCGAGCGCGGCGAGCGCGGCGCCGCCCCCGTAGGCCGCGCCGGCGGCCTCCTGCGGCGGCGCCTCGGGCCACGCGAGCGGCTCCCCGAGGATCTCGACCCCGGCCACGATGCGGGCCGCCGCGAGCGCGGCCTCGTCGGGGACGGGGAAGCTGCCCCGGAAGACCAGGGTGCACCGCTGCTCGTCGCCGTCGATGCGCAGCGTGTCGGCAACGAGCTCGAGCGGCTGCCCCTCGCTCACGCCGAACGCGGAGAGGCCGTGGATGCGCGCCCGGCCGCGCGCGTCCGGCAGGCGCGTCCTCAGGCGAGGCAGCGCGGGGTGCAGCCCGTCGAGCTCGATCCACTCGCCGCCTCGCAGGTGGCCTATGCGCTGATCGGGGGGCGCCGCCTGGAAATAGGCCCACTCGAAGGCGTCGGGGATCTCGGCGATCGGGGCGTCGAGCGCCTTGCGCGGCGTGGCCCCGAGCAGCCGCTTGCGCGCGGGCCACGCGCGCGCGATCGGGCCGAAGCCGGCCGGGCGCGCCGGCTGGAGAGGATCGATGACGTTCGCCTCCAGGGCCGAGTCGTCGCCCGCGGCCGGCACGCCGAGGAAGTTCTCCTGATCGCTCTCCCCGCGGAGCGCCCGCTCGTACACGATCGGCATCCGCTGGAACCCGGCCTTGTCCTGGATGCGGAGCTGCTTGTCCAGGAGGACGCGCCCCTCGTCGGAGATCGCGAGTCGCACAGGCAGCGACTGCACGGGAGTCCCCGGCGGCGCGTGGGCGTGGCCGGTGAAGAGCACGTCGGCGCGCTCGAGGTGCGGGGCCAGGTCGCTCGTGAACCGCACGCTCCGCGCGGGGTTGTTGCCGTGGTGCACCTCGCCCTGCAGGATCCGCTGCGGCTCGATCCGGGGCATGTCCGCGTCGGCCGCGAAGGCGAAGGTCGCCTTGACGATCACGGTGACGCGGAGCTCGCCGCGGCTTCGCCAGGCGACGGAGGCGGCGGCCGCTCCGCGGAGCGGCGTGACCGGCGGGGGCGCGGCTGGGTGGTTCGCCATTGCATCGGCTTATAGCACGGCGGCTGCCGCGCCCAGAGGGCCGAAGTCCGGCGGCGCCGCGGGTCGACGACCGATGGTGGCCGCAACCGGCAACCGATGGCGCGCGCGCGCCTGGCGCCTGACCGATGGCGCGCGCGCGCGCCTGACGCCTGACGCCTGACCGAATGGCGCGCGCGCGCGGCGCCCCGTCGCGGAGCGGAGAGCAGTTTACTTGCCGCCGCCATGCGCCCATGCGACGCACGGCGATCATGAAGCTGCCTGGAACCGTTCGTGCGCTGGGTGCGGCGCTCGCCGTCCTCGTCATGAGTGGCTCGTTCGGCTGCGACACGGTGGCGACGCTCGTCGCGCCCGCAGTCCCGGTGGTGATCGAGAAGGCGACCGCGCCCGGCGAGGCCGCGCCGGAGGATCCTGCCGCCGCGCCCGAGCCGCCCGAGAGCCGCAAATGCTGCTTCCGGAGCGGCGAGGGCGCCGCGAAGACCTGCGAGAGCAAGGAGCGCTGCTGTACGGGCAAGTACGACCGAAGCGAGTGCGAGGACTCCGGCGGGCTCTGGTTCCACAGCGCCGACGGCTGCGCGGGCGCCTGCTGAGCCGCGCGCCGGGCCAGGCGCCCTGACGCGGCCGGCCCTCGTCGCCTCTCTTGCTCGAGATTGCCGGGAAAGCTGGCGCTCGCCCTGCTGGCGGGCGTAGGAAACGGCGTGCATGCGCCCGGCCCCGACGCCCTGCTCCGGCTCGTCCAGCGGGCCACGGGCCATCTCCCCTCGTCGATGGTCGCGCTGCCGGGCGGCGCGTCGTCGCGGCGTTACCTGCGCGTCGCCACGCCCGCGGGCACGGCGGTGGCGATGGTCATGCCCGGCGCGGAGCGCGAGGGCGCGGCGGCCGGCGCCGCGTCCGTGGGGTGGCCTTCCGCGCCCTCGCAATGGCCGTTCCTGGAGGTGCACGCGCTGCTCCGCGAGCGCGGCGTCCGGGTGCCGGCGGTGCTCGCCGAGGACTGCGCGCGCGGCCTCGTCCTCCTGGAGGACCTCGGGGACTGGACGCTGGCGGCGCTCGTCGAGCGCGAGCCCGCGCGCCGCGCCGAGGCCTACGCGCTCGCCGTGCGCGATCTCGCGCGGGCGCAGCGGGCGCTCGCGCCGCTCCCCCGCGGCTCGGTCGTGGCCGCCTCCGCGCTCGACGCGACGCTCCTGCGCTGGGAGCTCGACCATTTCCGCGCGTGGGCGCTCGGCGCGCGCGGGCTCCGGCTCGGCGACGCCGCCCGCGCCGAGTTCGACGCCGTGGCGGATCGCCTCGCCCGGCGCATCGCCGCGTGGCCGCGCGTCTTCGTCCATCGCGACTACCAGAGCCGCAACCTCATGGTCCTGGGCGGGCCGGGAGGGGGCCTCGAGCTCGCGTGGCTCGATTTCCAGGACGCCCTGCTCGGCCCGCGCGCCTACGATCTCGCGACGCTCCTCACCGATTGCTTCCAGGACCTCGATCGTCCCTTCATCGAGGCGCGCCTCGACGACTACGCGGCCGCCGCCGGGCTCGATCGGCCGGCGCGCGACGCGCTCGGCCGCGAGCTCGACGTGATCGCGGTGCAGCGCAAGCTCAAGGACGCCGGCCGGTTCGTCTTCCTCGATCGCATCGGCGTGGATCCTGGCTACCTGCGCTACGTCGAGCCCGCGCTCGCGCGGGCGCGCGCCGCCCTAGAGCGGCTGCGCGACGACGAGGACATGCGGGCGCTCGCGCGGATCCTCGCGGGGCTGTGAGGCGAGCGCGCGGCGCGGGGGCGCCGCGCCGCGGGGATCTCAGAGCCCCGACTCCTCGAGGAAGCGCTGGAGGAAGGTGACGGCGCGCTGCTCTCCGGGCCTCGGGGAGCCGCCGAACACCGCGAACTGGTGCCATATCGCGTCCGAGCTCAGGTGCGTGTCCCGCTCGTCCTCCGCGAGCTCCGAGCACACGTGATCCCAGAGCGGGTTTGCGCCGGGCAGATACCCGCTCTTGTCGGGCGGCAGGGCGGAGAAGCGCGCCTCCTCGGCGCTGCCGCCGAGGCTCTTCCGGACGGCGGCGTTGGCGTCCAGCTGGTGGCCGCCGGTGAGCCGCAGCCGGCGCGAGGCGTCGCCGTGGTACCAGCGGACGATCGTGGCCTCGTTCTTGGCGACGCCGCGCGCGTCGAAGGCGAACACCTCGCTCACGCGGCCGGCGTTCGCGGCGAGCGCCTGCCAGAGGGGCAGCCCGCCCGCGCTGAAGCCCGCGAGCCCCAGCTTGCCGAGGTGGACCCCGCCGCGCCCGGCGCCGAGCTTCTGCGCGCCCCAGAGGAAGCGGATCGCCGCCTCGGCGAGGCCGGGCAGGCTCGCGGTCGCGGCGGCCCCGAAGCTCGATCCGTTCGGCCACGGGTGCAGCATGACGACCGCCTTGCCGCTCGCGGCGAGCGCCTCCTCGAACCCGCAGCGGAGGTAGACCCAGCGGGACTGGTCGCGCGGGTCCACCGCGAGCACGTCGCGCGCCCAGAACGCCGCGCCGGGGTCGGGATCGGGCGCGAGCAGGTAGCGATTGAGCCCGAACATCTCGTGCCGCTGGTCGACCTTGGTGTAGGCGTACCCTTCCGGCCGGAAGAACACGAGCGCCGATACCCCGGCGTCCGGCGGCGCCTGGCACGCCTCCGGGACGCTCGCGAACCAGATCTTCGGCTCCCCGGCGGTGGCGCCGAGGGCCACGAGCTCGGCGCCGGCCCGGTGGCCCTGCTGGTACTCGTCCGTGGACTTGGCGTACGCCATCCAGAACGGCGTGATGTCGACGAAATCGGTATGAATCTGCGCGACGACGACCCCGGGCGACCCCTGCGCGGCCTTCACGTCGACGAGCGGGTGCGCCTGTCCGTACGCCGGGTCCTCGGCGGGCCTGAGCGCCGTCCCGCCGCCGTCGACGTCGAAGGCCTGCTCGACCGACAGCACCTCTTCCTGCAGGGCCGGGACGTCCTCGAACGCCCCGAACGCCGCCGAGAACCGCGCCGTGAGCGCGACGCGCGCGGCGCCCCCGGGGATCTCGAACTCGCGCAGCCCCGGCCCGGCGCTGGCCGGCGCGAGCGGCGTGTCGTCCGCCGTGGCCTGCACGTCGGCGAGCGCTTCGGGCAGCAGCGGGCTCCCCGCGTTGCGCCATGTGACCCGGAGCTTCAGCGGCACGAGGCGCTCCGGACGACCTGACGCGCGCGCGGCGCGGCCGGGGATCGGGTGGGTCCGCCAGGGCTACCGGCGGCGGGGAGGCGTCGCTGCGGGGCGGGGTGCACGGTGCCCTCACGATACCGCGCTCGGCGCGTGCGGTCAGCCGAGATCCCGGGGTGGACCCGCGTCGGCGCCGGGCCAGCGCGGTGTGTGCCGTGAGGGTGGGCGGGGGGCGAACGTCCCGGGTCGGGCGCCGAGGACCGGCGCTCGAACAGGCATGCCGGGCGAGCGAGGGACGATCGTTGGAGAAGACCGTGAAGGAAGACCGCTAAGAGAGCATCAAGGAAGGCAGAAGATCACCGAGAGAGCATCGAAGAAGACAGCGTGAAGGAAGACGGCTAAGAGAGCATCAAGGAAGACAGGGGAAGGAAAGCCGTCAAGAGAGCATCAAGGAAGACAGGGGAAGGAAAGCCGCCAAGAGAGCATCAAGCAAGACAGATGAATATAGATGAAGGAAGCCGGCCAAGAGAGCATCAAGAAGGCGATTAAGGTAAGAAAGCAGGCGGGGAGGGGCCCGAGCTGGCTCGGAGGTCCATTCCGCCTCTTGCGATGGCTCAGCCCATCGCTGCGAATCGAGGTGCGGCGCGGCGGCGGGGGAGCGTCGTCTGCTCGACCGCCGCGCCGCGTGGGCTCAGGTGATTACTTGTTGGCGCAGAAGCCGAAGCTCACTTCGCTGTTGAGCGTGACGTTGTAGCCGTCGCCGGCGAAGATGTAGTTGCTGCTGTCCGAGGTCATCTTGCTGCTCCAGGACTGGCTGACGGTGCCTGTGCCTTGCTTCGGGATGTACGCCTGCCAGGTGAACGGGCTCGTGCCCTTGTTGGTGATCTTCACGTTGGCGCAGTACCCGCTGCCCCAGTCGTTGGACTTGGTGATCACGATATCGGCAGCGCCGCCCTCGACCCGCGCGGTCCCGGAGGTGGGCGTGGTCGTCGGCGTCGTGGTGGGCGTGGTCGTCGGCGTCGTGGTGGGCGTGGTCGTCGGCGTCGTGGTGGGCGTGGTCGTCGGCGTCGTGGTGGGCGTGGTCGTCGGCGTCGTCGTCGTCCCCTTCACGCTTGCGATGAAGTTGTCGTACGTCGAGGCGCTGCCCTCCATCGAGAGCATCACCATCGCGATGCCCATGTCGACCGCCTGGGCGATGTTGTTCGTGTTCAGCCAGCTCGAGTCCTGCGGGATCGACCCGCCGCCGAAGGTGTACGCGTCGACGACGACGAGCGGCAGGCCGAGCGCGCTGGTGATGTCCCGGTAGGTGTAGTTGTCGATCTTGCCCGTGGTGAACGAGAACTGCTTGCCGGTGAGCCCGACGTACTTGACCACCTCGCGATCCCACTGCGAATAGAAGTCCTTCGCGGACGCCCCGAACTTGGTCTTGTCCGCGCTGTACCAGGGGCTGAAGTCGATGACCACCTTGCACGAGCTGCAGTTCGTCTTGATGGCGCCGAGGATCCTGTTCATGAAGCGGTTCGACTCGTCGAGCGAGAACGCATCGGTCTGGTGCGTCTCCGAGAACTGGAACCAGTCCGGCTCGATGTGGATCAAGGCCTCGGCCGAGCCGACGGCGGAGCTGATCTTGCTCGCCGCGTCGGCGTACTTGTTCACCATGGCCTCGATGTTGTCGCGCACGTAGCCCGCGCCCTTCTGGCAGAGCGGCTTCGACGTGTTGCCGTCGCAGTCGTCGTTGGACCCGAGGCCCTTCTTCGTCATGTCCGTCGCGATGTAGCCGAAGAAGTACGGGGTCTTCCCGGCCTGGGCGATCGCCCGCGCCTTGCTCGCGTGCGTGCTGCTGAACCCGCTCGAGAGGAGCCAGTCGCCGACGACGACCGTGTCCACGCGCTGCGGTCCCGACTGGGTCGACCAGTTCTGGCTCCACTGGGGCGCAACGCCGAAGCGCATCTGCGATGCCGCTGCGGCCGCCGCTGCCTCCTCGGCGAAAATCTCGTCCCCTTCGGCGCCGTAGCCGTCCTCCGGAGAGACGACGCACCCGCCGAGCGCGGCGGTCATGCACCATACAACCCCGGCACCGAAAAGCGAACCCTTGATCTTCGTCATTTACGTTCTCCAAGTGGCCGTGCGGCTCGACGCCGCAGCGGATTTTTTCACTCCCGAGTGCCAGCTTCAGCTTGGCGCGGGGCACTTGTTGAAGGTGGCTCGGGTAACTGCAACCGGCGGGCCATCGCCTCGCAAGAGCGATAAACGTCGATTCCCAGGCAGATTTTCGACGGTGCCTGTCCGCGCGAGATGGTGATTAAGTCCCTGGAGTGGATCAGCGATCCGGTGCACGGAAGATCCACCATGAAACCCCTGATCCACTGCGGAAAACGACGATCTGCGCGCATGAACGGCCTCGGACGTCGGCCGATCTGCGCGAGTTGCGCTTGTGATTCCCTCTCGTCGCACCGGCGCATGAGCGCGTTGCGCGCGCGGTGAGAGCGGAAAAATCAGGGCGCGTGCCGTCTCGGAGACCCGTTCTACGAGAAAATTCGGCGCCGAGCGCAACAACTCGTCGAGTGCGACATGCCCCGACATGAGGCGAAAGAGGGTGAAACCTGGGATGAAGCACCAGAAGACGAGATGAAGAACAGCGAGGCAGATACGCGGAGAGTGCGCGGAAAATGCGCGGAAATGCGAACTGATGTTCGCTGAAGCGAGCTGAAGAGACAATTCGAGCGAGAGAACGAGGCCGACACGAACCCGACAGTCGACAGCAGACAGTAGGACAGCAGAGCGAGATCGAGATCGAGATCGAGATCGAGAACGGGAACGAGACGCAGGGCACGCGAGGGCGGAAAGTGCTTGAACCGAGGCTGCTGGTCGGCTAGCGTGTATCTATTTCCCGCTCAGCTCTCCAGTCGTCTGCGCCCGATGAACGGAATCCACGGAGTTAAACGATGAGCGCGCCGCCTCTCATCGAGATCGAGAACGCGGAGGTCTTCCGCGGCGATACACGCGTGTTCGAGGGGCTGTCCCTGCGCATCGCGCAGGGCGAGAGCACCGCGATCCTCGGGCCGAACGGGGCCGGGAAGTCGACCCTGCTCCGGCTGCTCTCGCGGGAGATCTACCCGGTCCACCGCGAGGGCTCGGCCGTGCGGATCCTCGGGCGCGAGCGGTGGGAGGTCTTCGCGCTCCGGCGCAGGCTGGGGCTCGTGTCGTACGAGCTCCAGATGGCCTATCCGCGGGAGGTCCGCGGGCTCGAGGTGGTGCTCTCCGGGTTCTTCGCGAGCGCCGGGCTGCACGAGCACCAGCCGACGACCGCCGCGCACCGCGCCCGGGCCGGGGAGGTGCTCCGGGAGCTCGGCGTCGCGCACCTCGGCGACAAACCCATCGCGGAGATGTCCGCCGGCGAGCAGCGGCGCTGCCTGCTCGGGCGCGCCCTCGTGCACGACCCCGAGGCGCTCGTGTTCGACGAGCCGACGACGAGCCTCGACCTCAAGGCCGCGATCGAGCTCGTCGCCCTGCTCCGGCGCCTCGCGCAGCAGGGCAAGACGCTCGTCCTCGTGACGCACCACGTGCAGGAGATCCCGCCCGAGATCGAGCGGGTCGTCCTGCTCGGCAAGGGCCGCGTCTTCGCCGACGGCCCGAAGCGCGCGGTGCTGACGGACGAGAACCTGTCGCGCCTGTTCGACGTGCCGCTCTCCGTCGTCGAGCGCGACGGGTTCTTCCAGGTCTTCCCCCGCGCACCCTGAGGCGCGCGCCGCGTCGCGCGCCTCGGCGCACGGGGTCTCGCGCGCGGCCGCGCCTCAGCGCACCGGGGCGCGCGCGGCGCGGCGTAGACCGCCGCGCCGGGGCGCGCGCGGCGCGGCGTAGACCGCCGCCTCAGCCGATCTCGACCTTGCTCCACATGTCCCGCCGCATCCGCTCCTTGCGCCGGTCGGTCCGGGTCACGAGGCGCGCCGCGCCCCAGGCCGCGAGCAGCTGGCCCTCCTGGCCGAGGCCGGGCAGCACGCTGCGGCCGACGAGCAGCGTCCGCTCGATCGGCCCGCGGATCGGCTCGCCCGCGAGCCCGAGGTAGCCGGGCGGGTCGACCTCGAGCTGCCGCACCATCGGCTCGGCGCCCGGGGCGGCGCCCTTCAGCGCGGCGCGCTCGACGAGGCGGCGGCGCGGGCCGTCGTAGAGCCACACGGGCAGGCCGTCGTGCACCGAGTCGACGAGCACGAGGTGGCGCTCGAGGAAAGGCAGCTCGGCGACCAGCGCATCGAGCACCGCCTGGCGCGCCTCGAGCAGCGAGAGCGGGCCCCGGTCGGGGAGCAGGATCTCCGCCACGAGCAGCGTGTCCGTGGAGGGCGGCGGGAGGTCGCAGCGCTGGAGGTGGACCACGGGGCGCGCGGGGCCGGCGGGGCGCGCGGGGCGCGGCGAGCTCGGCCGGGCGCCGGCGTCGCCGGCCGCGCGCGGCGGCGAGCTCGGCCGGACGGCGGACCCGGCCGGCGCGGACTGGAACGGGAGCAGGAGCGACTCCGGGCCGAGCGGCTCGGGCAGGCCCTCGCGGCGCACGACGAGCGACACGACGAAGCGGCCGACCGACGAGGTGATGCGCGGCCACTCGCGCAGCGCGCGCTTGTGGATGCCCTCGCCGCCGGACAGGCTCGCGAGCGTCTCGCCGTCCATGTCGGTGATCACGAAGCTGCTGCCGTTCGGGTGGTCGTCGCCGTCGAGCACGACCCCGGCCGCGGTGCCGCGGCGGACGTGGACCGCGGCGGCGCGCTCGTCGAGCAGGCAGCGGCCGCCGTGGGCGAGGATGCGCTCGACGAGGAACTCCTCGAGCTCCTCCTCGCCGCGCGGGAGCATCATGAGCCCGCGCGTCCACGCCCCGTGCAGGCGCGCCACCGCGAACGGGGGCGGGAGCGCCGAGAGGTCGGTGGCGAAGAGGACCGACTGCGCGACGATGGAGCGGAACAGGTGGCCGCGCGGGAACTCGACGAGCAGGTCGGCGTCGGGCTCGGCGCGGGCGTACGGGAGCATCGCGGCGTAACGCGCGGTCTCGCGCCGCTCCCAGAAGGTGCCCGGGGGCCAGACGGCGTCGTGCGAGAACGCGTCGTCGGCGGCGCCGTTGACGTAGGCGAGCTCGGCGTACAGCTCGTCGACGACGCGCCGGAGCTCGGGGAACTCGCGGTCGATCTCGCGGCCGAAGAGGACCATGTCGGGCGGCACGTCGAGGCGCCGGCGGGGCGAGACGGCCTGCAGCATGGGCGCGGCGGGCACGATGCGGCGCTTCCAGGTCTGCGACTGGGCGAGCTCGACGAGGAAGCGGCGCCACGCCGGCGAGGGCTCGGCGAGCATGGTGAAGGCGCGGCGGCGGAGGACGTGCTGGTCGAGCCGGTAGGTGGGCGGGCGCTCGCCGTGGCCGACGACCATCACGGTGAAGTCGCGCCGCGCGAGCAGCGCCGCGGCCGTGAGCGCGCCGACGGAGCGGCCGAGGACGATGACGTCGTAGTGCTTGTGGATCACGCCCCTTCCCCGACTTCTCCGACGTCTCCGACGTCTCCGACGTTTCCCCGCGCGCGGCCGCCCTGGGCGAGCCCGATCGCGGTGTCGACGCCGGCGATCGAGGCGCGCGCGCGCCCGCCGGGCGCGGCGGGCGGCTCGACCCGGAGGCGCCCCTCGGCGATCCACGAGAGCGCGCGGACGAGCAGGGCGTGCTCGTGGACCAGGATGCGCGCGGCGAGGGCGTCGCGGTCGTCGCCGTCGAGCACGGGGACGGCGGCCTGCGCGAGGATGGGCCCGGTGTCGGTGCCGGCGTCGACGAGGTGGACGGTGCAGCCGGTGATGCGCACGCCGTGCGAGAGCGCCTGCTGCTGGGCGTCCACGCCCGGGAACGAGGGCAGGAGCGAGGGGTGGATGTTGACGACCCGGTGCGGGAAGGCGTCGAGGAAGGTGCTCGTGAGCAGGCGCATGAAGCCGGCGAGGACGACCCAGTCCGCGCCCGCCTCGCGGAGGGCGGCGACGGCGGCGTCGTCGAAGCTGTGGCGATCGGCGAAGCCCTTGTGCGGGAGGACCAGGGTCGGGATGCCGGCGCGCTCGGCGCGGGCGAGGCCCTCGACGCCGGGCTGGTTCGAGAGGACGAGCCGCACGCGGGCGTCGAGGCGGCCGGCGGCGATCGCGTCGAGGATCGCCTGGAGGTTCGAGCCGCGGCCGGAGATCAGGACGCCGAGATCGAGGGAGGGCATGCCAGGGCAGATACTACGGCGGCGGCGGGCGCGGGAGAGATCCGGGCCGGCGGCGACCGGCCGGGGCCCCGCGCCCGCGCTGCGCGGCCGGTTTCCTGTCCCACCGGGCGCGCGTCGCGCGACGCGCCGGGCGCCGCGCGAGCTCGTCGGCGCGCTCGGCTCCCGGCACGAGGAAGCCCGGGGCGCCGCGGCTCGTCAGGGGCGCGCTCAGCTGGCCTGCCCGGGCGGCAGGCGCCCCTTCACGCGCGGGCAGGCACGTGTTGGCACGCTGGCACGTTGGCACGTTGGCACGCGCCCCTTCACGCGCGGGCAAGCCGCTCGCATCGGCTGCGTTGATCGGGATCTCGCGCGGTGAACGACCCCTCCGCCGCCGGAGCCGGCGACCGGGGGGATGAATCACGCGCCGGTATGGGCGTTGCTCTGCCAGGCCCGCCAACGATTCGAGATGCCAGGCCCGCGGACGATTCGAGATGCCAGGCCCGCGTTGGCTCCGTCGAGGCACTGGCGCGGCTGAGTGCCCCTCTCTTGTAGCCAGGCTGGATATCGACGCTGCGCGTCGGCGGCGGGCACCCTCGAGCGTTCCAAAGGAGACCTTCATGGGTGCGATTCGAAAGCGTTCCTTTCTTCCCTGCATGATCTGGCCGCTTCAGGCGTCTCTCGCGGGCGGCGTCCTGCTCGCGGCCGGCGCGGCGCAGGCGCAGCCGACCGTCGTGGGCGAGCGCGCCGCGCTCGTGGACCCGCTCACCGGCTCCTCGATGTTCGTGAAGAACGGGACCCCCACGGCAGCGGCGATGGCGAGCACCGCCAAGGTCATGACCATGTACGTCACGCTCAAGGCCGTGAAGCAAGGCTTCCTCAGCCTCAGCGACACCGTGGTGATCAGCGAGAAGGCCGCGTCGCAATGGTGCAACTGCTTCCCGGGAGGCGACGTGAAGACGTTGAAGAAGGGCGACTCCATGTCTCTGGAGGACGCCCTCTACTCGATCGCCCTGTCCCACGGCGAGACGACCGTGGCCGTCGCCGAGCTGGTGGCCAACGCGGTCCTCAACGCCGACGTCAGCACGGGCTCGACCGTCGCCGAGTCGGCCGCGCTGGAGCAGGACTTCGTCGACATGATGAACGATGAGGCGGACGCGCTCGGGATGAGCCTCACCGAGTGGAAGACCCCGCACGGGGGGGACGAGACAGGGCAGGTGACCACACCTCGAGACCTGATCAAGGTATGGAACGCGGCCGTCGATCTGAGCATGGGCTTCCTCGACTACGCAGGCGTCCGCAGCCGCAGCGTCACGGTCGCCGGCTCCACCGGCACGACGGCGTACCCGCTGAACAAGTGGTACTGGTACTACCCGAACGTGGACGGCGACAAGGGCGGCGACACCGACTGGGTGCGCTCGAGCCTGGTCGCGCAGAGCACGCGGCTCGGGCGAACGCTCGTCGCCAGCTCGTTCATGTCGAGCAGCATCCCGGTCGGGCAGCACGCCGCAACGGACGTGGCGGCCATGCTGCGCTGGGGCTTTCGCGGCATCTTCCTGCCGGACCGGATGGAGACCTCCGCCTCCCCCACGGGGGCGGCGACGGTGAGGGCGCTGGCGATGGACTGCACCGGGCGCGACGTGGTGACGGCGGAGGTCACGCAGGCGGGGGGGCTCGTGCTCGCCCGCTGGACTCCTCCGCTCCTGGGCGGTGGAGACTTCCCGTACCTGAGGCTCCACGCCGCCTCCGAGCTGACGTCCGTCACCGAGGCGTCGGTGGCGCACCTCAGCTCCAGCGTGGCCGTGAGCGCGGCCGCGGTCCAGGAGGCGGGGCTCTCCCACGTCTACCTGTCGACCTGGGACGTCGACGGCGCCGTCGTCGGGGATCCCCCCGAGGAGGTGGACGCGGTGCACGTCGGCGCGGGCTGGAACCCGGACGTGGTGCTGGTGAAGAGCGGCCTGATCGCGGTCTCCTACATCCGCACGGATTACCGGCTCCAGATCGATCTCTATACCGTCGGTCCCCATCCCAGCGGCACCACCGGCGTCTACGACGTGAAGGTCGCCTCCTACACGTCTCCCGCCGGAGATGCGTTCTTCGACGTGTCGACGGCGGCGTCGCTGCTCAACGAGTGTCAGGCGTCGCCGTGCACCCCCGCGTACGGCCTGGTCATGGCGGGGCGCACCACGGACGGCAACCTCCGGGCGATCTCGTTCCGCGTGGATGACAGCAGCATCACGCGCCACAGCACGATCGACGGCGAGCCGGCCACCGCCCTCGACACGACGCGCCTGGGCTTCAGCAAATTCGCCACGTCGATCCGGACCGGCGCTGGCAACGTCAGGGTCATCTACTGGGACATGACCCCGGCGGGCACGCTCACCCGGGTCGACGACACCGGCAACCTGTCGGAGACGGCGACCGAGACCTCGATCGCGAGGCTGGGGTCGGCCTCGATTCACACCCCCCGGAGGGGCGCGCTGACCGCCACGAGGGACGTGAACGGCCGGCTCAAGCTGATCGCGTGGGAGCGCGACAGGTTCCAGGAGGTGGCGACCAGGGACGACTACCGGCTCGCGGACAGCGGCGCGTCGGGGGATCTCGGCTCGAGGATCAACGTCTGCCGCCTCTCGACCCTGTCGGACGGCAGCTCGGGCGCCGGGGACTTCGCGGTGGCGATGCAGGACGCCAGCTCGGTGCTCAAGGTCATCTCGTGGCGCGTCGGCGCCCCGTGAGGCCACCCTCCCGCTCGCGCTCGCCCCGAGGAGGGCCACATGCTGGGCGCCGGGCCGGGCGGGCCACCTACCAATGTCGCGCCGCTCAGGGTAGGGTGGCGCCGCCACGATGTCCGACCGTCCGCCCGAGCCGCACCTGTCCCCCGAGGAGGCCGCGAAGCAGCGAGCGGCGTCCTACATCGGGCGGGTCATCTCGAGGCGGTACCGCATCGACGAGGTCGTCGCCATGGGCGGCATGGGCGCGGTCTACCGCGGCGAGCACGTGCACATGCACAAGCGCGTCGCGATCAAGATCCTGCACCCCGACGCCGAGCGGCTCCCCGAGCTCGTGCAGCGCTTCGAGCGCGAGGCGATCGCCGGCGCCCACATCCAGCACCGGAACGTCGCGACGGCGACCGACTTCGGCGAGGCGGAGGACGGCTCGTTCTACCTCGTCCTGGAGTACGTCCGCGGGACGACGCTCCACGAGATCATCCGGCGCGGGCCGATGCCCACCGCGCGCGCCGTCCTGATCGCCAGGCAGCTCGCGGCCGCGCTCGGGGCGACCCACGCCATGAACATCGTCCACCGCGACGTGAAGCCGCGGAACGTGATGGTGGTCGAGTCGCACGGCGACCTCGTGAAGCTCATCGACTTCGGCCTCGCGAAGGTGAGCGTCGATCAGCTGCGCCGCTCCGTCGCGTCGCCGGAGTCCATGCGGATGGGTCCGGAGTCGCACCCGGTCCGGCTCACGACGGCCGGGGTGATCTTCGGGACGATCGCCTACCTCGCCCCCGAGTCGGCGCTCGGGATGGATTTCGTCGACGAGCGCGCGGATTTCTACGCCCTCGGGCTGATCTTTTACGAGCTGCTGGCCGGCAAGCACCCGTTCCTGGCGAAAGATCCGGTCGAGCTGTTCAACCAGCAGCGCAGCGCGCCGGTCCCGGCGATCGCCGAGCACGCCCCCGGCGTCGTGGTGCCGCCGGCGATCGAGGCGGTGGTGCGGCGCCTGCTCGAGAAGCAGCCGCGCGCCCGCTACCAGACCGCGGAGGACCTGATCGCGGCGCTCGACGAGGCGTGCGCCGCGTCGGGGATCGCGGCGCAGGAGCCGCGCGCGGAGATGACGTCGAGGGCGGAGATGGCGTCGGTGCCCGCGATCGCGGATCCGGCGCGCCCGCCGAGCGGGCGGCCGCGCCTGCCCAGCGCTGCGGCGCGAGAGCACGAGGCGGCGGCGGCGGGCAGCTCGTCGGCGATCCTCCTCGGCGAGTCGAGCCTGTTCGAGCTGGAGGAGAGCGGCGCGGCGCTGGCGCCGGCGGCCGGGCAAGCGGGCGATGAGGCGCCGGCGCCCACGGCGAGGCAAGCGGGCGGTGAGGCGTCGGCGCCGGCGGCGAGGCAAGCGGGCGGCGAGGTGCCGGAGCGGGCCGCCGGGCACGCCGACAGCGCGGCAGAGGACGACGAGGACGCCGTCAGCCACTCGCGGCCGACGCCGGTACGGCTGACGCCGAGCCTCGTCGCCGAGATGACGCGCGACTCGCGGCCGACCGCGGTGGGTGGTGCAGCGTTCATCGCGCGGATGGCTTTCGAGTCGATCGGCGCTGACGGTCCCTCGGAGGTCGCGGCAGAGGCGCCGTCGCGGCAAGCGCCGTCGGCGACGCCGGGGGAGGCATCGCGGCCGCTGGAGGCGCCAGCGTCGAGCGAGCCGGCGCAGGGGGCCACACCTCCGCCGCTGGACCAGCCGCAGGTACCGCCGGAGGAGCCTGCGCGTTCGCGGCCGTCGGAGGAGCCTGCGCGTTCGCGGCCGTCGGAGGAGCCGGCGCGTTCGCGGCCGTCGGAGGAGCCTGCGCGTTCGCGGCCGTCGGAGGAGCCTGCGCGTTCGCGGCCGTCGGAGGAGCCTGCGCGTTCGCGGCCGTTGGAGGAGCCGGCGCGTTCGCGGCCGTCGGAGGAGCCGGCGCGTTCGCGGCCGTCGGAGGAGCCGGCGCGTTCGCGGCCGTCGGAAGAGCCTGCGCGTTCGCGGCCGTCGGAAGAGCCGGCGCGTTCGCGGCGGTCGGAAGAGCCTGCGCGTTCGCGGCCGTCGGAAGAGCCGGCTTCGAAAGAGCCGGCGTTGCCGGTCTCGACGCGTCCGTCGCCGGACGTACCCTCGCAGCCGCCGAGGGAGTCGTCGCAGTCGCGCCCCACGGAAGAGCCAGGCTCCAGCGCGCCTCCGCCGGCGCCGGCACCCGCCAAAAGGTCATCGCCGCCTCCGGAGGCGCCTGCATCCTCGAAGCCGACAGCGCCATCCCTCCAGGCGCCCGCGCCCGTCGAGAAGCTGTCGTCTCCTCCAGAGACGCCCGCATCCTCGAAACCGGCAGCGGCGTCCCTGAAAGAGCCGGCTTCAGCCAAGACGCCGTCGCCGCCGGATGCCCCTGCGTCGGCAGCGCAGCAAACCCCGCCGCCGGAGAAGCCGCCGCAGCCGCCCCGGGAGGAGCCGCCCGCCGCCGGAGCAACGCCGCCGCAGGAGCCGCCCGCGGAGGAGGACGCGCCCGCGTCGGAGCCGATCTCTGAACGGCTGAGCGGCTCGCGGCCCGCGTTCGCCCCGACGCTGCTGCGGGAGCTCGAGGCGGCGGAGGCAGAGCGCGTCGCCCGGGAGCGCGAGGCGGAGGCAGAGCGCGTCGCCCGGGAGCGCGAGGCGGAGGCAGAGCGCGTCGCCCGGGAGCGCGAGGCGGAGGCAGAGCGCGTCGCCCGGGAGCGCGAGGAGGAGTCCAAGCGGAAGCGGGCGGCTCGCGCCGGCCGCGTGCTGCCGCAGATCCCCGGCCACCTGAGCGCCCGCCTGCGCCGGGCGGCTCCCTACGTGGGCGTCGCCGTGATCGCGGCAGGCGTCATCGCGGCGCTCGCCGCTAGCGGGAGGGCTCCCCCGGAGCCCGAGCCCCACCAGCGGACGGTGGAGACGCCGGCGAGCGCGCCCGCCGCGCCGGAGCCCGCCGCGCCCGACACGGCGGCGGCCGCGGAGACCGCCGCGCCCGCCGCGCCTGCGCCCGACGCCGCCGCGCCCGAGGTGCCCGAGGCGCCCGCCGCGCAGGCCGAGCCTCCGCCGGATGAAGCGACCAGGAAGGAGCTCGCCGCCGCGTCCAGGGCGCGCCGGTGGGTCAAGGCCGCCGACGCGCTCAACGTGCTCGCCGAGCGCGATCCGACCGCGCTGCGCGACCGCGCGCTCGCGATCGCGGCGCGGAACGTCGCCATCGCCATCGCGAAGACGGGCGGCGAGCACGCCGACAAGGTCTTCGACGCCCTCGCGAGCCGCTTCGGGACGGCGGGGATCGACGTCCTCTACGAGATCGTGGAGACCCGCGGCCGCTCCACGCCCGCGACCCGCGCGGCGAAGCTGCTGCGCACGCCGGAGGTCGCGGCGCGCGGGACCCCCGCCGTGCGGATCTCCTTCGAGATGCGCGACGCCACCTGCGGCGAGAAGCTGCCGTTCATCGAGCGCGCCGTCTCCGAGGGCGACGAGCGCACCCTGGTCGTGCTCGAGACGGCGGTGAGGCCCTGTTACAAGAAGAACCGCGCGATCGACGAGGCGATCAAGCAGCTGAGGTCGCGGCTCGAAGGCGGGTGAGCCGCGCGGCCGCCCGGCTGGCCGCGGCAGGCTCGCCGCGGCCCTGGCGCCGGCCGTCCCTCGCCGGCGCCGCCTCCGTCATCCGAACTGCACCCGCTCCTCGAACGGCACGTCGCCGACCGGCACCACCTCCCCGAGCGCCCACGCCCGCTCCCCGCTCCGGGCGAACGCCTCGATCGCCTTGTCCGCCGCGCCCTTCTCCACGACGGCGACGAGCCCGACGCCGAGGTTGAAGGTGCGCCGCATCTCCGCCTCCTCCACCGGCCCGCCGCGCTGGAGCACCTGGAAGATCGCCGGCCGCTGGTAGGAGCCGAGATCGAGCCGCGCGCCCAGGCCGTCCGGCAGCACGCGCGGGAGGTTCCCCGGCAGGCCGCCGCCCGTGATGTGCGACAGCCCCCGCACCGCGTCCCCGCAGGTCCCGAGCAGCTCCGTGATGGCGCGGGCGTAGATCCGGGTCGGCGTGAGCAGCGCTTCCCCCACGGTCGCGCCGAGCTCGTCCACGCGGTCGCTCATCCGGAGCCCCATCTCCTTCTCGAGCACCCGCCGCGCGAGCGAGAAGCCGTTCGAGTGCAGCCCGCTCGACGCCACCCCGAGCACCACGTCGCCGGGCGCGATGCGCTTGCCGTCGAGGATGCGCGAGCGCTCGACCACGCCCACCGCGAACCCGGCGAGGTCGTACTCGCCGTCCGCGTACATGCCCGGCAGCTCGGCCGTCTCGCCGCCGATGAGCGCGCAGCCGGCCTGCTTGCACCCGTCGGCGATGCCGCGCACCACCGCCTCGCCCACGTCCACGTCGAGCTTGCCGGTCGCGAAGTAGTCCAGGAAGAAGAGCGGCCGCGCGCCGACCGTCAGCACGTCGTTCACGCACATGGCGACGAGGTCGATCCCGACCGTGTCGTGCACGCCCGTCGCGAACGCGACCTTCAGCTTGGTGCCGACGCCGTCCGTGCCGCTGACCAGCACCGGCTCGGAGAGCCCGCCCGGCAGCATGCACAGCCCGGCGAACCCGCCCACGTCGGCCAGCACCTCGGGGGTGCGCGTCGGCTTGGCGAGCCGCTTGATGCGCTCGACCAGCGCGTCCCCTGCATCGATATCGACCCCCGCTTCCCGGTACGTGACGCTCATGGGAGGCGCATCCCACACCTCGGCGGCAAAGGGAAGCGGGCTCGCTCCCGGCGGGGCTGCCGCCCCGCTCGCCGCGGCCGGCGAGCGCGGCGGCCATCCCGGCCCCGGCAGAGGCACGCGCCGCGGCGCCGCCGCCAGGACGGTGCAGCGCCGAACGGCACCCCGAGCGCGGCCGCTCCTTTCGCCTCGGGCCGCGGCCCCGTCGTCCGCGCTGCTCATCTTCCTTTGCTGCGCATTCCGTTGAACGGCGCGACTTTTTCGCAGAACCGACCGCATCCCACGGATGGCGGTTCTTCGCTGCGGTGCTGTCGTGAGCGGCTCTCCCGCCTTGTTTTCTTCACCGCGGTCGACATCCTAGGCGCCCATGTCTGACGTGTCCGATCTGTCGCCTGCCCTCGTCCTCGTCGCCGCCGCCGTCATCATCGAGCGCGGCCGCGTGCTGCTCACGCAGCGCAAGGTGGGCGCCCACCTCGAGGGCGCGTGGGAGTTCCCCGGCGGCAAGGTCGAGGCCGGCGAGGATCCGCGGGACGCCCTCCTCCGCGAGCTGCGCGAGGAGATCGGCGTGGAGGCTCGCGTCGGCGACATCGTGGAGGTGACCTATCACCGCTATCCCAGGAAGCCGGTGCTGCTCCTCTTCTACGAGGCCTCCTTCGCCGAAGGCTCTCCCGCTCCGGCAGCGCTCGACGTCGCCGCCGTGCGCTGGGCCGAGGCGCCCGAGCTCCGGGACGAGCTCTTCCCGCCCGCCGACGTCGCGGTGCTCGCCAAGGTGCGCGCGCGCCTCGCGGCAACGTAGTACCTCGTCGGCCGAAGGCGGGTTGGGGGTGACAAAGCGTCGAGATCCATCGCTTCCGGCGGAATTCCGGGGACGCGTGACGACGGATCGCTCCCTCTCCCGAAGCTATGGCCCCAACGTCCGCCCACCGCCGGGCTTCGGGTATCAAGAGCTTGCGCCGACCGAACCGTCCCTCGGGCGTACGGCAACGATCTGGCCGGACGGAGGCCCGAGGTGGACCCATGAGCGCTCTCCGGCGACCGTCGGACGTCGCCATCGCCACCACACCGGTCACCGCAGAGGCGTGTCGCTGAGCAGTACAGGCTGTCCGCGTCCTCCGGTGCAGATCGTGAATCTCCCTCGGGTGGGATCGTGGTGTCCACCGAGCACGAGGTGAGCTACATTCCCCTTATGAACGCGGTGACCCGAGCGCTCCGCGCCGCTAGGGAAGCGATGCGGCTCGACCAAGAGACCTTCGCCGCGCTCCTCGATGTGGACCTCACCGAGGTGCAGGCGTGGGAGGCGGGGACGCGCGACGCACGATCGAGCACCCTCGTGCGTTGTGCCCGCGCGCTCGCGCTCACGGTGGAGGAGGTGCTCGCCGGCGAGATCCGTCACGCGTCCGTGCCCAGCCTGTTCTTACGGGCGACCGGGCACGAGGGCCGGCTCAGCGACGTGCTGGAGTTCTCCTCGGATCTGGCGCTCTTCGTCGAAGTGGTCCGAGCCCTCGATCGCCTGCAGCTCGCTGCGGGCGCGTGTGTTCCGCCTCTGCCGGCGCCGCCCGTGGATGCGCAGTGGGGCACCGGCGACGCACCCTACGGCGCTGATGAGCTGGCCCGCTGGCTGCGGACGCAGCTCGACATCACCACCGAGTCCATCCCCTCGATGCGCGCCATCTACGAGCGTCTAGGTATCGGCATCGTATGGGCGCGGCAGGAGGAGATGTCCCCGTTCCTGGACGGCGCCTCGCTGCGCGCGCCACGGCCTGCGGTGCTCGTCCACTTGGTCGAGGGCCCGGCATGCTGGTGGCGCACGCGCATGACGTTGGCGCACGAGCTATGCCACGTTCTCTGCGACCTCACTGACGAGCACCGCAACCTGGCGCTCGTCAGCCCGGCGAGCACCGGCGACGCGGAAGCGGCGCCGGGCAGCCGGGCTGCGGGGGCGCGCACCTATCGCTTGTTCCGAGATTTCGCCTGGATCGAACAACGCGCGAGCGCGTTCGCCTCGCACTTCCTTGTGCCGGATCACGCGCTCCGCAGTGTGCTCTCCGGGCGTGATCCCGTAGCAGAGGACTCGGTCACCGAGGTGTGCACGACCTTCGGTGTCGGGCGCATCACGGCCGTGTCGCGCATCAAGCACGTGTTCGGGCTCAGCGAGGATCTCCGGCTCCACATGCTGCGCAGACCCCACGAGGAGCGGCACGCCCCCGGGCACCCCGACCTGGCACCTCCGCGTAGTGGCCTTCGTGCAGGCGCTCTTCTCGACGAGGTCGCGTCCGCCCTCGCGCAGGGCCGCATCGATCGGGTGGAGGCGCGCCGCGTGCTCGGCCTCGCCCTCCATGAGGCGCTGCCCGAGCATCCCAAGCTCTCCGCGTCGCTGCGCGCCCCCCTCCGCTCGGTGAGCGACAACGTGCGCGACATCGCCCGCGTCGCGCTCTCGCGTGCCGGGGCCTCTGGCTTGCGCCCGAGGGAGGTCCGCCGCGGCGATAAGGGCTGGTGCGTGGACATCGTCGACGCCGCGGGGCACACCGTGCGGGAGGACGTCCTCTCCTTCGATCTCGATGCCGAGCGCGCCAAGCTCTCCGCATGAGCGCGGACGCGCGGAAACTCGCCCAGAGCTGGCATCGCCTTCAGAAGACGCGCGGCTCGTGCGTGGCCGCGTGCCGCGCCATCGTCGACGCCCGACATGGCGGCGAAGGCGAGGAGCAGGAGACGTACCCCGCGCTCGGCGGCGAGATGCTCGACACCTCGCTCCCAGAGAGCTTCGACGTGCTCGTAGCCCGTGTGAAGCGCGGTGAGCTCGCGATCGTGACCGTGAACGGGCCAGGCTGGATGGCTCTGGCGTGAGATCGGCAGATGCTCTCGCCCTACGGAGATCTCGGGGACGGCTTGCACGCAGTTGTGATCATCGCCGTCATCGGCAGCTTCTTGGTCGTCCTCGACCCGTACTTTCCGACGAGACACCAGCCCGTACAGGTGTTGCGCGATGACTTCGCCACCGCATGGAGCGGTGAGGTGGAATTCTTCAGCCCTGAAGGCTGAGCTGTTGTGATCACGCGCCTCGTTTGCAGGTGCGTTGTCGCTAGCAGCTCGCCGACGGCGCGGTCCACCTCGCGCACGGCGGCGTCGACGCCGGTCGCGTTGCCGGTTGCCGCGACGACGTTTCAGCTCATCGCCTTGCGCGGCGCCGGCTGCGCCGGCGGCGGGGTCCGCGTGATGCTCCGCCAGGTGTCGACGGCCCAGTCCCGGTCCGACTCTTCCTTGCAGACGATGGTGCAGCGCGCGAGCCGGCCGGCCGGGGGGCACACCATGATGGCCATGAGCACCCAGCACGGCTCCGGCTCGTCATCGCTCTCGCCGAGCATCCACAGCGCGGCGCCCGCGACCGTCCCCCGCTCGTGCTCGTAGCGCAGCCCGGACATCTCGCGCGGCGGGAACGTGTCCAGGACCTCCTTGGCCGTGAACGGCGCGCCGTCGTGCCGACGGTATGTCATCGACGAGAGCGAGACCTCGCGACGCTCGCCTGGATCGAACATGCGCAGCGTCTCGCCGCCGTACAGGAGCTCCGACTCGAAGGAGGGATCGACCTGGATGGCCCAGCCGCAGTGGAAGTAGATCCGGACCGGGATGATCTCGGGGGTGGACGACATCGGCGGCGCTCAGCCTAGGCGCTCCCGGCGGCGAGCGCACGTGAACCTGCCCGGCTTGGCGCCAGAGAGCGGTCGCCGGGCGATGCGCGCACGCCGCGGTGGAAGACGCCTGGCTCAGCCGGCAATGCCGGGCCGCCGGGGTGAGAAGGGTGACAGATCCAGGGGCGGCTTCTCGCCCGCGATTAGCGCCGTCACGATCTTCGCGGTCACCGGGGCGAGGAGGACGCCGTTGCGGAAGTGGCCGGTCGCGAAGATGAGGTTGGCGATCGCCCCCTGGCCGAGGATCGGCAGCTCGTCTTGCGGGTGCGGCCGGAGCCCGGACCAGGTCCTGCCGAGCGGCGCCTCCTCGAGCGCGGGCACGAGCCGGAGCGCCGCGGTCAGGAGGTCGCGCACGGCCCGCGCGGTCACCGCGGGCACGAAGCCGACGAACTCGACGGTCGCCCCGACGAGCACGCGGCCGTCGTCGCGCGGCGACAGGTAACACCCGGGGCCGTAGACCACCTGCGCGAGCGCCGGCGACGCCGGCGTGAGCTCGACGATCTGCCCGCGCACCGGCCGCACCGCGGCGGGCGCGAGCCCGGAGCCCTCGATCAGGGACGACCAGCTCCCGGCGGTCAGCACCGTCCAGGGGGCCTCGACCTTCGTCCCGTCCTCGAGCTGCACCCCGCCTGCCCGTCCCCGCTCGACGAGGATGCGCCGGACGGCCGCCCCGGCGCGGAACCGCACGCCCGCGCGCTCGGCCGCGATGCGCAGCGCCCGCATGAGCGACGGCGGATCGATGCGCGCCTCGTCGGCGAACCACGCGCCGCCGGCGACCTCGGCGCCGAGCGCCGGCGCGTGTGCCCGCGCCTCTGCGCCGTCGCAGAGCTCGACCGCGAGGCCGGCCTCCCGCTGCCACCCGACCTCGCGCGCGATCTCGTCGCGGCCGGCGGCGGTGAACGCCACCTGGAGCGCGCCGCAGCGGCGGTAGCCGACGTCGACGCCCGTCGCCTCGGCGAGCGACGCGACGAGCTCGGGGTACAGCGCCCGGCTCGCGAGACAGAGCCGCGCGAGGGGGCCGTCGCCGGCGGCCTCGAGCTGCGGGCCGATGATCCCGGCCGCCGCCCAGGAGGCGCCCTCGCCGGGGTTGCGCTCGAGGACGTGCACGGCGAGCCCGCGCCGCGCGAGCGCGAGCGCCGACGTGCACCCGGCCACCCCGCCCCCGATCACGACCACCTCGCTCATCGGCGCGTGCATAGCACGCCGGGCACCTCGCGGAGGCGGGCGCACCGGAGCTCATCGCGCGGCGCGCCGCGGCACGGGCTCGGGGCGCTGGCTGCACGGGATTCATCGAGGCCAGGAAGGGGTCTTGGAGAAGGACGACCGGGCGTGCGCGCCCTGCGGGGAGCGGTTCTGCTACAGCATCGCGTTGCCGGTGCCGGCAGGGGTGAGAGGAAGCGCTGCCGGGTGCCGGCAGGGGTGAGAGGAAGCGCTGCCGGGTGCCGGCAGGGGTGAGAGGAAGCGCTGCCGGGTGCCGGCAGGGCTGAGAGGAAGCGCTGCCGGGTGCCGGTAGGGCTGAGAGGAAGCGCTGCCGGGTGCCGGCAGGGGTGAGGGGAAGCGCTGCCGGTGGATGGTCGTCGCTCTCGAGAGCTCGCGAGCTCGCCGCCGAAGCTGTATCCGGGGAGCGCAGCCGAGATGCGGTGAGCGGGCGGCGTGCTCGCGCGGAAAAAGGGGCCAGGGTTCCACAGCGTAGGAGGGACGACCTGATGCGGATCGTCGTAGAAATTCGGGAAGATGCGTTCCGTACACCCAAGACCCCGCAGCAGGTCGCGGACGAGATGCGGCAGGCCGCGGCAGTTTTCTGGGTCGCTCGGGGGGATGTGGCGCCGGAGGCGGTGAATGACATCGCCGCGCCGTCCCAGCCCGAGATAGGGGAGACGCTAAAGGACCTCTTGTTGAGGATGCCCGATGTCGGGGAGGATTCCGACTTTGAACGGCCCGTCGACTACGGGCGGCCGACTGTCGAGTTCGACTGAGCTCCCGCCACCTGGAGCTTCTCTTCCGAGACGTAAGAACGTGCCCCTCAAAAACCCTCACGGGTGACCTCGTCCCCTCAGGTTCATGAAAGTCGCCTGGGCGGCGGGCCCGCTGATTCAGGCTGATCGGGGACGCACAGCTGGACGCGCCTTCGCGGCCGCCCGCGCCCCGCGCACGGCTCGGCTCCAGCGCGCAACGACGGCTACTCTGGGATTGCCTTCTCGCTGCTCGTGCTCCCCGCCGTTGCCGCGGACGTGTTCGCGGTCTCCTGCGGCTTTGCGCGCTCGGGCGGCTCCTGCGGCTTTGCGGGCTCGGGCGGCTCCTGTGTCTTCTCCGTAGATGCTGCGGGCTTCGCGGGGTCTGGCGCCGTGGCAGGCGCGGGTGCTTTCGCGACCTCCTGCGCCTTGGCCGCGGGCTCCGTCGCCTTCGTTCCCGCCGCCTTCGCCTTCTTCTCCTTCGCCGCCTTCGCCTCGAGCGCGCCTGCCGCGATCGGCTCGCGCTTGCCCTGACCGACCGCGCGCGGGTCGCCGTAGGGGAACGCCGCGCTGCCGCTCGCGTCGATCGGCTTGCGCGGGGCGGCCGGATCCGTCGCCGGGCTCGGCGGCGGCGCGATCGGGCGTGGCGCGCGCAGCCGGTTGCCCGGGCCGGCCTGCGTCCAGACCTGCACGTCGCCGAGCACGCGCGTCCTGTTCGCCATCCGCCGCTGGCCGCGCGCGCCGCGCAGCTTCTCCCAGAACGTCGGCGGCGACGTCGCGCCCGGGTCGCCCTTCACCCAGCACGTGTAGTCGCCGATGCCGGTGCCCCGGAACGTCTCGCGGCAGACCGCGATCCCGAGCTCGGCCGCGATCTCGCTGAGGAGCCGACCCGGCTCGGTCTCGACCGTCCTGTGCTCGTTGACGAAGGTGACCTTGGGCATCGGTGCGCGAGAAGGTCGTGCGCCGCCGCGAGCGCGTCAAGACGCGGGTCGCGCTGCCTGTGCTGTCTTCGCGGCTGCGCTGTCTTCGCGGCTGCGCGGCCTGCGCGGCCTGCGCGCCGCGCGCCCTACGCGTCCTTCACGCGGTGCAGCACCCGCGCGATCCCGAACAGGTTCCAGCCCGCGAACCCGAGGAACAGCGCGACGAGCGCGACCGCCCAGCGCGACGCGCGCGGCGAGCTGCCGTCGATGAGCAGCCAGGCGTCGCCGGACACGCTCGTCCCCGCCTGCTCCTCCACCTCGCCGGCGAGGCGCGCGTGCCGGATGCCCGCGCTGCCGAACGGCACGAGCCGCCCCGCGAACGAGCTCGGCGGCACGAAGCGCGGGCCCTCGAAGCCCTCGGGCACCCGGATCTCGACCCACAGCCCCGGGTTGCCGGCCACCGGCGCCAGCCGGAACGAGTCGCCTTCCGCCGCCCGACCGTAACGGATCGCGCCGCGCGTCCCGAGCAGCCCCACGGCGCGCACGTAGCGGTTCGCGAGGTCCGGCCCCGGCCGCAGCGCCGCGAGCTCACCCACGTCGACGGGCTGGCCGGGCGACAGCGCGTAGCGCGCCTCCCCGAGCAGGGCGAACGCCATGTACAGCGCGGCGAGCGCGGTCACCGCCATCAGCGCCACCGTGACCGTGCGCTCCTGCTTCGGCGGGGCCGGCAGCGCGAGCAGCTCCGGATCGGGCCCGGTCACGTCGAAGCCTGGGCCGCGCGGGCCGTGGGACAGGGATTCCACGGTAGAGGTCGGGTCGGTGGGCACGTTTCGTCGAGTATAACGCCGGTCGGGCGCCGCGCGCTTGCCGGGCCGCAGCGGCTTGCCTAGCCTAGCCGCGATGGCCTCGAAGAACGACAGCTCCATCGTCTGCCAGGCGTGCGGCGCGAACAACGCCAGCGTCACGGCGAGCGGGCGGTGCATCGCGTGCGGCGCCCGGATGGACTCGCCGCGGATCGTCCGGAACTCCGATTTCGACCGCCAGCGCCGCTACCAGCAGGAGGGCTTCTCCGTCCTCTGGTGCGCGATCGCCCTCGTCCTCCAGAGCGTGCTGACCGCGGCGCTCATCGGCGGCCTCCCCATGATCGTGCAGCAGCTCGACTTCGAGGGCTCGAACGGCATGACGGTGTCCATCCCCGTCTGGTTCATCGGGGGCGTCCTCCTCGGCATGATCTCGCCCGGCAAGACGTTCCTCGAGCCGGTCGTCGCCTCGTTCATCGTCGCGATCCCGACGGTCTTCTACCTCCTGCAGAGCCAGACCGTCCGGACGATGCCGCTCTTCATGTACGTGATCATGGCGCTCATCGGCGTGTTGTTCACGCTGATCGGCGCCTACCTCGGCGAGCGCATCCAGATGGGCCCGCCGGCGAAGCGGGCCGACTGAGGCCGCCCGCCGTGACGGGCAGCTCCCGGGCGGCTGGGGCGGCGGCGCGGCGGCGCGCCGGCGCGCTCGCCGCGCTCGCCGCGCTCGCCGTCCTCTGCGCTGGCCCCGGGTGCGGCCGGTCGGCCGAGGACCAGGAGGCCGACGCGCTCCTGCACGCGATCGACGCCCTCCGCGACGCCCCGAGCGAGCCGCGCGCCGCGCGGGAGGCGCTGCTCGCGGCGCTCGAGCGACAGCCCGCCTCGACGCCCCCCGCCGCGAGCGCCAGGGACACGTGCGTCCGCGCTTACCGCTCGTTGCTCGACGCGACCGCCGCCGAGGCGCGCGTCCGCGCGCTGCTCGCGGCGCCCGCGGGGTCCGCCGGGCCCGGGGCGCTGTCCGATCTGGCCGACCTCGCCGCGGCGGAGGTCAAGCTGAAGGAGAGCGCCGAGGTCATGCCGAAGTGCGCCGAGGCGCTCTCGGAGCTCCGCCGCGCCGCCCGGCGCGGCATGTAACGCCGCGCCGCGCCGCGCCGCGCGCGCCGCGCCGCCCTCGCGCCGCGCCGCCCTCGCGCCGCGCGCGCCGCGCCGCCCTCGCGCCGCGCCGCCCTCGCGCCGCGCCGCCCTCGCGCCGCGCCTGCCTCGCCTGCCGCGCCTGCCGCGCGCGCCGCCCCCCGCCCCCCGCGGGCGGGGATGCGCTTCTCGAGAGCGCCAGGGGATCCGCGCTCGCGGTCCCCTGTGCTAAGACCGCCCTGCCATGTTCGACACGCTGACACGGGGCTTTCGTCAGGCCAGGAACCGCCTCGCCGGGCTCACCGAGCTCACCGAGAGCAACATCGACGTCGCGCTCCGGGAGGTGCGGCTGAGCTTGCTCGAGGCCGACGTCGAGATCGGCGTGGTCAAGGCGTTCCTCGCCCGGGTGAAGCAGGCGGCGGTCGGCCGCACCCTGGAGACCCGGGTGAAGCACGCGGGCGAGGTCCACCAGGTCTCCGCGAGCGACCACTTCATCAAGATCTGCCACGACGAGCTCGAGGCGATGATGACCCACGAGGGCGACGAGATCGCCTGGGCCGAGGGCGGGCCCACGGGCATCATGATGGTCGGCCTCCAGGGCTCCGGAAAGACGACGAGCTGTGCGAAGCTCTCGCGCTACCTCGAGAAGCAGGGGCGCAAGCCGCTGCTCGTCGCGGCCGACATGCAGCGCCCCGCCGCCGTCGAGCAGCTGAAGGTCCTCGGCGACCAGCTCAAGATCCCCGTGTTCAACATCCCGGGCGAGTCGCCGGTCGCGATCTGCGCCGCGGCCCGGGGCGAGGCGAGGAAGCTCGGCCGCGACGTCATCATCTACGACACCGCGGGCCGCCTCGCGATCGACGAGCCGCTCATGCAGGAGCTCGCGCAGATCAAGGAGGCGACGTCGCCGGACAACATCTTCCTCGTCGTCGACGCGATGATCGGCCAGGACGCCGTGAAGACGGCGCGCGGCTTCAACGAGCGGCTGTCGATCAGCGGCGTCGTCCTGACGAAGCTCGACGGCGACGCCCGCGGCGGCGCGGCGCTCAGCATCAAGGAGGTCACGGGCGCGCCGGTCCTCTTCAGCGGCGTCGGCGAGACGACGGACAAGTTCGAGCCGTTCCGCGCCGACGGCATGGCGAGCCGCATCCTCGGCATGGGCGACGTCGTCGGCCTGATGCAGGACTTCGAGGAGGTCGTCGACCAGAAGAAGGCCGAGAAGGACGCCGCGCGGATGCTCCAGGGCGACTTCACGCTCGAGGACTTCCTCGACCAGGTGCGGATGATCCAGAAGATGGGGTCGCTGAAGGACCTCGTCGACAAGCTGCCCCTCGGCGGGATGTTCCCGGGCGGCCTGCCGCAGGACGTCAACCTCGACGACCGGGAGCTCGTCCGCATCCAGGCGATCATCCAGTCGATGACCCGCTTCGAGAAGAGCGACCCCTACGCGCTCGTCCGCGAGCCGAAGCGGGTGGAGCGCATCGCGAAGGGCTCGGGCACGAAGCCCGAGGCGGTGAGCGAGCTCGTCCAGAAGTTCCTCTTCATGCGCCAGATGATGAGCGGCCTCGGCCAGAACATGGGCCTGATGGGGAAGATCCCCGGCATGAAGCAGATGGCCATGGCGAAGAACATGCGCGAGATGCAGAAGCAGATGATGGCCGGCGGCGGCCTGCCGGGGATGCCCGGGATGCCCGGCATGCCCGGGATGGGGATGCCGGGCATGGGCTTCCCCGGCATGGGCTTCCCCGGCATGGGGATGCCGGGCATGGGCGGCTTCCCGGGCGCCGGCGCGGGGGGCCCGGCCCTGACGAAGATGAAGACGCTCAGCGCGACAGAGCGCAACGCCAAGAAGGCGCAGCGCAAGCGCGAGCGCGACGCCCGCAAGAAGGGGCGGAAGTAGCGGCGGCCTGCATGCGCCGGCCCTGGAGCCAGCGGCGCTCGTTCGACGAGGCGCGCGGCGCGCGCGCGCTCGCGCGGGCCCTGGTGATGGTCGGCGCGGCCTTTGCGGCGGCCTCGTGCTCCAGGGGCGGCGGGGGCGAGCAGGGGGCCGCTCCTGCCGGGTCGGGCGGGCGGGCGCCGGCGGCGGGCGCGGGTGCGGATCGCGGCGCGGACGCGGAGGCGCCGAGGCAGCCCGCCGCCGTGAAGGAGCTCGCGGTGCGCAGGCTCGCACCCGGCGCGGCGATCGCGATCGACGGCCGGCTCGACGAGCCGGCGTGGCAGTCGGCGGCGCGGACAGGGGCGTTCGTCAACGTGGGCACGGGCCGCGAGGACCGGTCGCTGCCGACGCAGGGCGAGGCGCGGCTGCTCTGGGACGATGCGTTCCTCTACGTGGGGTTCGACGTCAGCGACAGGACGATCACCGGCGGCTTCCCCGAGGACGCGCGGGACCCGCACCTCTGGGAGCGGGACACCGTCGAGGTGATGATCGACCCGGACGGCGACGGCGACAACAAGGACTATTACGAGATCCAGATAAGCCCCCAGAACCTCGTCTTCGACTCGCAGTTCGACGACTACAACGCTCCGCGGGGCGGCCCGAGCGGCCCTTTCGGTCACCAGGCGTGGAGCGCGGGCCTCACGAGCGCGGTGGCGCTGAGGGGGACGATCGACGACGACTCGGACGAGGACCGGGGGTACGTGGTCGAGGCGAAGATCCCGTGGAGCTCGTTCGCGAAGGCGAGGTCGGCGCCGCCGGCGCCGGGGGACGCGTGGCGGATGAACTTCTACGCCATGCAGAACAACGGTGGGACGGCGTGGTCGCCGATCCTGGGAGAGGGGAACTTCCACCGGGCGCGGCGGTTCGGGCGGGTTCGGTTCGTCGGGGCCGGGGGCGAGACGGGCGGCGCAGGGGCGCCCGCGCGCGACGCCGGCGCGGCGCCCGTGCCGGCGTCCTCGGCCGCGTCGTCGGCGGCGCCGCCGGGCGCGACGAGCGCGGCAGGCGCCAGGCCGGGCGCCGCGGCGCCCTCCGTATCGGCCGGTCCGACCCGGGACTTCCGCGCTGATCCGCCGGACCGCTGAGCTGCGCCCGTAAATCCCGCGGCTGCAAGCTAGCTCCGCCTGTCAGAAATCACGGCAGGCGCGCCCGAGCACGCGCTGGAGCCACGCGAGGTCCTCCTCGCGCTGCGCGCCTCTACTGCTCTGCGCCGATCTCGTCGAGGAAGTCGTTGTAGGCGTCGACCTTGTTCCCCGGGACCACGTCGACGCCGAGGTCGAACTGGTTGCCCTCGACGAGCTGCGGCGCGAGGATCGCCTTGGTTGCTTCGAGGCCGATGCTCTTGATGCCGTAGACGATGTAGGGCCCGAGGTACCCCTCGTAGTACTGCCGCTGGACGTGCGTGGCCTTGATGCGACCCTCGCGCATGTAGTCGGCGGTCTGCGGCGCGAAGTCGAATGTGACGATGGGGAGGTCCGGCGCGTCCACGGCGTCCGCGGCCAGCACGCATCGATACGAATCGCTGAACATCCCGATCAGGCCCACGACGGGCGGGTCCGCCTCCTTGATCTCGCCCCTCATCACCTCGACGTCCCTGGTCTCGTCATCATAGATGGACTGGTGTACGATGACATCGTAACCGGCTTTCTCGAGCTCGTCCGCGGCGCCCTGCGTTCGATCGACACCGTCGGCCCAGCTCGGGTCGGCCCAGCCGTGGATGAGCACCGTACCAGGCCCTTCGGGCAGCGACTTGATCAGGGTGTTCGCTGCCGTGGCCCCGGCAGACCTGCTGAGTATCCCGACGTAGATCTCGCGCTTCGAGCTCGCCAGGTCGGTGTCGAGCGTCACCACGGGGATCCCCTTCGAGGCGGCGTCGTCGAGCGCGGCCACGTTGCCTTCGCCGAAGGGCGTGATGACAATCCCCTCGGCGCCATCCGCCACCGCCCGCTTTATCTGTCGGGTCTGGAGCTCCATCAATTCTTCTTGATCCGGCGAAGTCTCGGTGGACCCGAGCACGTTCCCCGTGGTCCTCCCGGAGACCCCGAGCTCACCCATGGCTCGGTTCGCGCCCGTGGCGATCGGCGCAAAGAAGTCGCTGAGGGACTTCAGCAGCACCGCGATCTGCACCGGCTTGATCGAGCTCGTGTTGATCTCCGCGACGAGCTCGTCGATGGTCGCCTCGATCTTCACCGGGATGAACTCGTTCTGAGGAAGCGGCGTTCGCTTGATGGGTGTGGCTGCCCGCTCCGCGTCCGTCTCGCTCCCTCCGCACGCCGCCATCATCAGCATGAGCCCGCTGGCCGCTGCCCAACTTCGCACAGTCATCTTCATGAGACCCCTCCTAGTACGTTGTCGCTCGTTCTTACGTGGTTCGCGCGGTCGCGCGCGGTACCCTTGCGCGCGGCTCAGACCTGTAGCGAGATCGCGGCCGAGGTGTGCATGGAACAGGAACCGGGTCGAGATCGCATGCGTCGGCTGAGACGAGCGCGCCGTGTGCCGGATCCACCGGAGCGATCCGTCTCGGCAGGCCACAGCGAGTACATGCGCGACCTTAGGGACACCGCATCACAGCGAGGAGCGGCCTGTCAAGCGCGACGCAGGAGCTTCAGATCTGGATTGGCGACCCGCGCCACAACTGCTGTGGAAACCCCTTTGGCCAGGATCCATCTCCGGAGATCGCAGCCCTTGTACGTGGTTGGCGGATCCTCAGCCGAGAGGTGAGCACGACGACGCAGATGCCGATGCGCGCCGACCTCGTTCGTGGGCGCCAGATGTGGTGTTCGAGGAGCAGCCGTCCTCCTCGACCCGGATGATCTCGGCAGCATCGACCACGCGCGGCAGCCGCGCGCGCCCATGGCCTCCAGCCGGCGACCGCGCGGCGCGCGGCGCGCGGTCGATCGAGGCGAGCAGCCTGCGCAGCGGTGCGCCGCCCGGGGCCGCCGCCCACGATCGGGGCGCTCGGGGCGCGCGGGGCGTCGACAGGGCCGTTTCAGCAAAGCGGGCCCATGTGGCATCCGCTGCGCTAAGCTCCGCCCCCTGTGCCCGTCCTCACCGCCCACGATCTCCACAAATCCTTCGGCCCGCAGACCATCCTCGACGGCGTCTCCGTCAACATCCGCACGGGCGAGCGGGTCGGCCTCGTCGGCCTGAACGGCTCCGGCAAGAGCACGCTCGCGCGCATCCTCGCCGGCGTCGAGCAGCCCGACAGCGGCACGATCGCCCGCCGCCGCGGCGCCGAGATCGGCGTCCTCTCGCAGGACCCGGTGTTCGAGCCGTCCGACACCGCGCGCGACGTCGTGCTCGCCGGCCTCTCCGCCTGGCACGCCGCCAAGGCGCGCCACGACGAGGTGAGCCGCGCGCTCGCCGCCGGCTCGGGCGACGCCGAGGCGCTGCTCGCCGCGCAGGCCGAGGCCTCGGCCGACGTCGAGCGGCTCGGCGGCTGGGACATGATGCACCAGGTCGACGCCATCATCGGCCACGTCGGCGTCACCCGGCCCGACGCCCCCATGAGCGTGCTCAGCGGCGGCGACCGTCGGCGCGTCGCCCTCGCCCGCCTGCTCGTGTCGCGGCCCGCGCTCGCCGTGCTCGACGAGCCGAGCAACCACCTCGACGTCGAGACCGTCGAGTGGCTCGAGCGTTACCTCGTCGAGGAGCACCCCGGCGCGCTCCTGCTCATCACCCACGACCGCTACCTGCTCGACCGCGTCGTCGAGCGCACCCTCGAGATCGACAAGGGCAAGGTCTACAGCTACGACGGCGGCTACGAGGAGTACCTCGAGCAGAAGGCCGAGCGCCTCGCGCTCGAGGCGCGCACCGAGTCGAACCGGCAGAACTTCCTCCGCACCGAGCTCGAGTGGCTGCGGCGCCAGCCCAAGGCGCGCACCGGCAAGCAGAAGGCGCGCATCCAGCGCGCCGAGACGACGAAGGCCGCCCCGCCGCCCAAGGCCGAGCGGACCGCCCAGCTCTCGGTCGAGTCGGTGCGCACCGGCAAGACCATCCTCGAGCTGAAGAAGCTCGGCCTCTCGGTCGACGGCAAATGGCTCGTCCGCGGCCTCGACTTCACCCTCACGAAGGGCGAGCGCGTCGGCGTCGTCGGCCGCAACGGCACCGGCAAGACCACGATGCTCCGCGCGATCCTCGGCCAGGTCGACGCGGCGGACGGCGGCGCGGCCGGGGACGGCGGCGCGGCCGGGGAGGGGCCGCGCATGGAGGGCGAGGTCGTGCTCGGGAAGAACACGAACATCGCCTACTTCGACCAGCACCGCAGCGGGCTCGATCTCGACAAGTCGATCTTCGAGAACATCGCCGGCTCGCACACGCGCGTCGAGGTCGGCGGCCGCTCCATGGATGTGCGCAGCTACCTGGAGCGGTTCCTCTTCGACCCGAACAAGGCGCGGCAGCCGGTCGGCTCGTTGTCCGGCGGCGAGCGGGCGCGCGTCGCCCTCGCGAAGATGCTCACCCAGAGCGTCAACGTGATCATCCTCGACGAGCCCACGAACGACCTCGACGTGATGACCCTCGCCGCGCTCGAGGAGATGCTCATCGAGCTCGACGGCTCGGCCCTCGTGGTGACCCACGACCGGTGGTTCCTGAACCGGGTCGCGACCTCGATCCTCGCCTTCGAGGGCGACGGCCGCGTGGTGCGTTACGCGGGCAACTACGACGCTTACCGCGAGCAGCGGGCGAGCGCCGCGCTCGCGATCGAGGCCGAGGCCGAGGCCCGCGCCGCCAAGGCCGCCGCCGCGGAGCCGCGGCCCGCGCCGGCGCCGGCCGCGGCGAAGCCCGCGGGGCGCGCCGGGGACGCGCCGAAGCTCTCGTTCGCCGAGCGCAAGGAGCTCGACGGCATCGTCGGGCGCATCGACGAGGCCGAGCAGAAGGTCCGCGAGCTCGAGGTGAAGCTCGCCGATCCGGCGCTCTACGCGAGCCGCGGCGCCGAGGTCGCCGGCCTCCTCGCGGAGCTCGAGCGCGCGAAGCAGGAGGCGGCGCGCCTGGTCAGCCGGTGGGAGGAGCTCGAGACGAAGCGCGAGGCCGCCGGCAAGGGGTGACAGCCGGGGGAACGGCAGGTGAACGGCGGGCGACGGCAGGTGAACCACGCGCCCGGACCGCGCCGCGCTGAGCGCATGACGACCCTTGTCGGCGCGGCGCCGCCCGGCGACCATGGCCCCATGATGACCGTGTTCGAGGTGTACCTCGCCAGCGGGGCGGGGAGCAGCGACTTGCTCAGCGCCGAGGTGCTGCGCGAGACAGGGGCCCAGGTCATGACGCTGAAGGAGGCGGAGCTGGTCGGCTTCCAGGGCCTGGAGCCGCTCGACGGCTCCGGCGACGTCCGGCTCATCGCCGTGCGCGCCGCCGACGCCCCGTGGATCCACCGCTGCCTCGAGGGCAGCGGCGCGGTGGTCTCGTTCCGGGCGCACCAGGTCGACTGATCCGCGAGGGCACGATCCGGCCCGACCCGCCCCTCGGTCCGCGTGGCGGCACGCCGACGAGCGCGGCGCGCGAGCTCCGGCGCGCGCCGCCGTCATCCCTGCTCGGCGCGGTCGACCTCCACCGGGCCGAGGCCTGCCGCCACCTCGACCCCGCGCGGCGCTCCGCGCTCGGTCAGTTCCTGACGCCGCCCCCCGTGGCGTCGTTCATGGCCTCGCTCTTCCAGCAGCTCGGCCCCTCCGTGCGCCTGCTCGACGCCGGCGCGGGCGTCGGCACGCTCACGGCGGCGCTCGTCGCCGAGGCGTGCAGCCGGCCGACGCCCCCCGCCGAGATCCACGCGGTGGCCTACGAGCTCGATCCCGACTTCGTAAAGCACCTTTCCGAATCGATGGCCACGTGCCGCGCCGCGTGCCGGCCGCTCGGGATCACGTTCGACGGCCGCGCCGTGCAGGCCGACTTCATCACCCACGCCGTGGAGGAGCTCGCCCGGCCCGGCCCGCACGCGCGCTTCACCCACGCGATCCTGAACCCGCCCTACCGCAAGCTCGGCGCCGGCTCCGCGGCCCGCCGCGCGCTCCGCCGCGCCGGGATCGAGGCGACCAACCTCTACACCGCCTTCCTGGCGCTCGCGGTGCGCGCGCTCGCGCCCGGCGGCGAGCTCTGCGCCATCACGCCGCGGAGCTTCTTCAACGGTCCTTACTTTCGGCCCTTCCGCGCGCTGTTCCTGCGCGAGGTCGCGCTGCGGCGGGTGCATGTCTTCGAGTCCCGCACCGCCGCGTTTGCGGACGACGGCGTCCTCCAGGAGAACGTCGTGTTTTGCGGCGTGAAGGGCGGCGCGCCCGGCGCGGTGCTCGTCTCGTCGAGCGACGGCCCGGGCGACGCGCCGACCGCGGCGCGCGAGGTCCCGTACGACGAGGTGGTGCGGCCCGGCGATCCCGAGCTGTTCATCCGCGTCGTCCCGGATCGGGCGGGCCAGCGCGCGGCGGACGTGCTCGCCGGGTTGCCCGCGCGGCTCGCCGATCTCGGCCTCTCGGTCTCCACCGGGAAGGTCGTGGACTTCCGGGCGCGCGGCTTCCTCCGCGCGGAGCCCGGGGCCGACACGGCGCCGCTCATCTACCCGGCGCACCTCGACGCGGGCTCGGTGCGCTGGCCGAAGCCCGGGAGGAAGCCGAACGCCCTGGTCGACTGCGCCGCGACGGCCAAGCTCTGGATGCCGAGCGGGACGTACGTGGTCGTGAAGCGCTTCTCCTCGAAGGAGGAGCGCCGGCGCATCACCGCGGCGGTCCTCGATCCGGCGGCGGTGCCCGGCGCGCGCGTGGGCTTCGAGAACCACCTCAACGTGTTTCACCGGGACGGCGGCGGGCTGCCGCCGCTCCTCGCCCGCGGCGTCTGCGTGTTCCTGAGCTCCACGCTCGTGGACACGTATTTCCGGCAGTGGAGCGGCCACACCCAGGTGAACGCCACCGATCTCCGGAACCTGGCTTATCCGGCGATGGCGGCGATCGAGCGGCTCGGCGCGCGTGCGCCCCGCCGCCCCGCGAGCCAGCGCGAGATCGACCGCGCCGTGGAGGAGGTGATCGGCTTCAGCGAGCGCGCCGACGCCCCGTGAGCCGCAGGGCCGGGATTCCCTGGTTGCGCGCCGCGCTCCCGTTCGACGAGAGCATGAAGTTTGGTTGGTGAGACTCGCACCTTGCCAGGAGTTCAGCGGCTCACGTGGCCTCATGTGGTTGCTTCGCCGAGCCGCGATGGTACGACCACGCATGATCATCAATCCTCCGCGCAATCCTCTGCGCAACAGCGCGCTCCTCGCGCTCGCCGCCCTCTCCGCGCTCGCCCAGGGCTGCGGGTCGGAGCGGCCGCAAGCGGGCGACACGAGGCCGCCGGCCTCCGGGCCGGAGGCGCCGGCGGCGCCGTTCGAGAACCCCGGCGGGATGTGGACGCCGGAGCAGGTGGCGCAGCACAAGGACCAGCTGAAGGCGCTGGGCCTCGAGATCGATCCGGAGTCGCTCGGCGACCCCACGGCGTCCCCGCTCGGCGCGGTGGTGAGCCTCGGCGGCTGCTCGGCGTCGTTCGTCTCCCCGGACGGGCTCATCGCGACGAACCACCACTGCTCCCTGCGTGCGCTCCAGTACAACTCCACCCCGGAGCAGGACCTCCTGACGAACGGCTACCTCGCGAAGACCCGCGCCGAGGAGAAGTGGGCGGGGCCCACCGCGCGCGTGTTCGTGACCCAGGCCTTCCGCGACGTCACCGGCGAGGTGCGGCGCGGGCTCGAGGCGATCCGGGGTGATCTCGAGCGTTACAAGGAGATCCAGCGGCGCAGGAAGCAGCTCGTCGCCGCGTGCGAGCAGGGCCGCCCTGAGGTCCGGTGCTCCGTCGCCGAGTATTTCGGAGGCGGCCAGTACTCGCTGATCGAGCAGCTGGAGATCAAGGATCTCCGCATCGTCTACATCCCTCAGGAGGGCGTCGGCAACTTCGGCGGGGACGTCGACAACTGGCGCTGGCCGCGCCACTCCGGCGATTTCGCCTTCTTCAGGGCGTACGTGGGCAAGGACAACCGCCCGGCGGGCCACGCCGCGGAGAACGTGCCGTATCGCCCGGCGCACCACCTGAAGCTCGCGTCCGCGCCGCTCCACAAGGACGACTTCGTGATGGTGGCCGGCTACCCCGCCGTGACGAACCGGCTCCGGACCGCGGCGGAGGTCGAGGCCGCGGTGTCGTGGCAGTACCCGAAGCGGGTGTCGTTCTACGAGGAGTCGCTCGCCCTCCTCGACGATCTCAGCAAGAAGGACCCGGCGGTGCGGATCAAGGCGCAGCCGACGGTCCAGGGTTACAGCAACTACCTGCTCAAGACGCGCGGGCTGCTCGACGGGCTGGTCGAGGGCGGCCTGGCCCGGGAGAAGGCCAAGCTGGAGGAGGAGCTCAAGGCCTGGATCGACGCCGAGCCCGCGCGCAAGGCCGCCTACGGCGGCGCCATCGAGCAGATCGCCGCGGCGCACGCCGAGCAGCAGAAGACGCGCGAGCACGACGCGGCCGTGTCGGAGGTCCTGTCGTCGGCCAGGCTGCTCGACGCCGCGGTCACGATCGTCCGCATGGCCGAGGAGCGGCGCAAGCCCGACGCCGAGCGCGAGGCCGAGTTCCAGGAGCGCAACTGGGAGCGGCTCGAGCAGGCGCAGGTGTCGCTCCAGAAGTCGTACGACCGCACGATCGATCGGAGCACCTTCAAGCTGGCCGTGCGGCGCGCGCTGCGGCTCGATCCGAAGGACAGGCCCGCGCTGCTCGGGACCCTCGCGGGCGGGCAGGCGCCGACGGAGGCCGCCCTCGCCGCGGCGATCGACGCCATCTACGCGGGCACGGCGCTCGAGGACGCGGCGACCCGGGTCAAGCTGCTGAAGACGGCCACCGTCGAGGAGCTCGGCGCGAGCCCTGATCCGATGATCCGGCTGGCGCTCTCGGTCGCGCCCGTCGACAAGGCCATCGAGGACCGCGACAGCGCCTATGTCGGGGCGATGACCCTCGTGAAGCCGCGCTTCATCGAGGCGCTCCGCGCGTACCGGGGCGGCATGCTGGCCCCCGACGCGAACGGAACGCTCCGCGTCACCTACGGCACCGTGCGGGGCTACCGCCCGGAGATCGACAAGCCCGTCTACCGCCCGTTCACCGTCGTGAGCGAGCTCGTGAAGAAGCACACCGGCAAGCCGCCGTTCGACGCGCCGGAGGCCCTGCTCGAGGCGGCGCGCCAGGAGCGGTTCGGGCCGTACGTCGACAGGGATCTCGGCGAGGTCCCGGTCTGCTTCCTGAGCGACCTCGACATCACGAACGGCAACTCCGGCTCTGCCACCCTGAACGCGCGCGGTGAGCTCGTCGGCCTCGCCTTCGACGGCAACTACGAGTCGATGGCGTCCGACTGGCTCTTCATGCCGTCGATCACCCGCACCATCCACGTGGATCTCCGCTACATGCAGTGGGTGATGGACGTGGTGTCGGGCGCCGACGCCGTGCTCGAGGAGATGGGCGGCACGCCGGCCCTCTAGCCCCGCCCGCCGGAGTCCGGCCAGGGATGGCCGGACTCCGGCGCCGCTTCGCGGCGGCCCGCGCGCAGCTCCATCGCGATGAGCGCGGTCAGGGCCTCGGCACCCTCCTCGGCGCCTCCTCGCCCTGCCTTCGCAAAGCCGACAGCGGTCGGCGGTGTAGACGCACAGCGCCACTGCAAATCGACGTTCCATGGATGTGCATGGCCGCGCATCGGACGATTTTGATTGACCCTCGTCATGTGAACGTTCACAAACAGTATGTTCGCCGCGGCGACGTGGCCGAGGTGCCCCTTAACCTGAACAGGAGATGTCGTATGTCGATGAGCATGAAGCTGATGAGCGCCGTGTTGATGAGCGTCGGCATTGGCCTTGCGGGCGCGGCGTGGGCCGCGGACGGCACGGCGGACGTCCCCGCTTCTGTCGCCGAGGGGAAGAATTTTGGCTGCGGCGCAAAAGGACAGAAGGCCTGTCCGATGCAGGGCTGGATGAAGACGGTGATGCAGTCGGCGACCACGAGCGGCGACGGCGCGAAGATCGCGTCGGCGCTGGAGTACGTGGCGGCGAAGCCGCCGCCCGGGATGCCGAAGTGGGTCGCGATCTCGAAGGAGGGCGCGGAGAAGGCCAAGAAGGGCGATATCGACGGCGCCAAGGCGAGCTGCAAGGCCTGCCACGATCTGTACAAGACGGAGTACAAGGCGAAGCTCCGCGACGCCGCCTTCTGAGGCGCCCCTCGCCGCTGTCCCCCTCCACGCTCGTCACGCCGGGCGCGCGCTCCTGCCATGACTCTTTGAGCGGGACGCGATGTCAACGAGACGAGGTTCGGTGTTCCCAGCTTCCACGCGGCGCTCTCGCCGGACGGGTGTGAAATGAGAATCTCTCTGCTCGTGGTCCCTGCAATCGTGGTCCTCGTTGCCTGCAGCTCCGACGCCGACCCGCCTCCGGACGACCAGGCTGCCTCCAGCTCGGCCGGCGCTGGAGGTCCGGGCGGAGGGGCCTCGACGGGCGCCAGCACGAGCGCCTCCAGCAGCGCGAGCTCCGGCGGGGCCGGCGGCAGCGGCGGGGCCGGCGGCGGCGGCGGAGGCGGCGAGAGCGGCGGCGAGGACCTGCTCGCGGCGGCCGCCAGCATCGACGGCTTCCGCTGGGAGATGCCGTGCGACCAGGACCCGGGCAACCGCGACGAGTGTTCGACGTCCACGCGGGTCGACGAGGACAGGACGTTCGGCGGCTCGCCCGACACGATCTATCAGGTGACCGTCCGGGTCCGCGGCGTCGTCGAGCCGGAGACGTACCGGGGCGGCACGCCCGACGGCATGCACTTCCGCGTGGGCGGTTCACCCGACAACCCGACGTACAACGTCTACAACTTCTCTGTCTCCGATCCGCCCGAGGTCTACTACCTCAACGACAACCCCAACGTGGGTCACGACGTGTTCATCGTCGACCACACGAAGACCATTCCGGTCCGGGGCGGAGCCACCGTGTCCTTCCTGGGCGACGATCCGAACCATACCATGATCGCCAACTTCAAGCGTCTGGTCGTGGACGGCATCCCGCCGGCGCCCGAGCCCTTCATCGGTCAATTCCTGCAGCTCGACGTGTTGTCCGTCGAGAAGACGCAGCCGTAGACCGCGCGACGCGACGCCCACACCCCCCCGGGTGTGTCTCAATATGTGAACGTTCACAATACTCGGTGGGGCGGGCGCACGCGGCGCCGCGATGCGCCGGCGCAGGTCACGCTTCGGCGTCGTCCGACGACACCCGCACTTCCCCCTCGGCCACGGTCCAGAGGATCGAGGTGCAGCTCTTTCCGAAGGCCCGGTCGTGGGTGACCAGCACCAGCGCGCCCGGGTAGTCGGCGAGGGCGCGCTCCAGCCGCTCGATGGAGGGCAGGTCGAGGTGGTTGGTCGGCTCGTCCAGCACCAGGGCCCAGGCGTGGCGCCCGAGGCCCAGCGCGATCATCAGCTTGCGCGCCTCGCCGGGCGAGGGCCGCGCTGACGCGAGCAGGCGCCCCGGCTCGACCCCGAGCGCGGCGACCAGCGACATCACCCGCCCGCGCTCCGCCGGCGGCAGGCCCCTCGCCTCCGCGAGCAGCGCCCGCTCCTCCGCCTGCCCGAGCTCCTGCGGCACGTAAAGCACCTTCGCCGCCGGCACCCGCGCGCTCGCGAGCAGCGCCTTCACCAGCGTCGTCTTGCCGCCGCCGTTCGGGCCCGCGATCCGGATGCGGTCCTCGCGCCCGACCCCGAGCCGCACGTCCCGCAGGATGACGCGCCCGGCGCCGCCGGGCGCGCGGATCTCGGGCGCGTCGAGCACGAACAGCCACGGCGCGGGCGACCGCTCGTAGCCGACGAAGACGCTGCGGCCCACGGCCTTCTCGAACTCGAACGTCCCCGCCTCGGCCGACACCTTCTCGAGCTTGCGGCGCGTCACGCCGACGTTGCGCGACAGCCGCGCCTCGGCCGTGGACACGCGGAAGTTGGCGAGCATGCCCCGCGCGTCGTGGTCGCGCGGGCCCTTCGCCCGCTTGTTGATGCTCCGCTGCGCGTCCGCCGCGGCCTGCTCGCGCCGCTCCTCGCCGAGCCGCCGGCGGAGCTGCCGCTCCTCGGCGCGCAGCCGCTGGTGCGCCTCCTCGCGCCCGCGCGCCTCGGCCTCCCAGAGCTCCCTGGCCGCGCTGTACCCGCCCGGGTAGAGCCGCGCCGCGCCCTGCTCGACGCGCACGGTGCCGACGGTCAGCGCGTCGAGCAGCTCGCGGTCGTGCGAGACACACGCCCCGATCCCCGGGAAGCCGCCGAGCGCGCCGACGAGCAGCGCCCGCGCGTCCGCGTCGATGTGGTTGGTCGGCTCGTCGAGGAGGAGCACGTCCGGCCCGGCGGCGAGCGCCGCGCCGATCTGCCAGCGCTTGCGCTCGCCGGGCGAGAGCGTGGCCCACCGCACGAGCTCCGCCGGGTCGAGCCGGAGCTCGCCGCGCAGCCGGCGCGCCTCGCCGTCCTCGGACGCGGCGAGCGCGTGGATCGCCGCGTCGGCGTGCTCCACGGTCTGCGGGCAGACCGCGACCGTCGCGCCCCGCGGCTCGAGGCGCAGGCTCCCCGCGTCGGGCGCGAGCTCGCCGGCGAAGAGCCGGAGCAACGTGGTCTTGCCGGCGCCGTTCGGCCCGACGATCCCGTACCACCCGGGCGTCAGGCACAGATCGACGTCCGCGAGGATCGTGGACGCGTCGGAGTAAGAAAAGGAGAGGCGCTGCGCGCGCAAGGACGACGACGACATACAAGCTCCTGAATCCGAGGGCCACGCGGCCCGGTCACGGGACGAGCAGGCCGCCCCGCGCGGCCAGGCAGGCGTGGAGGCCTGGCGCGCTTGCGACCTGCGACGGAGACCGATTCAGGAGCTGATCTTCACCGGAGCACTCTCCTCTTGCGTCAGCCGGACTTGTAACATCCGGCGGCGGCCCGCGCAACCGCGGCCGGCGACGCGGCTGCGCGTGGCGGCGCGTGGTGGGACGGAGTCGGGGGATCAGGGCCTCGGGGACGTCAGAGCGTCTCGAGATAGGCGACGAGATCGTCGATCTGCGCGTCGGACAGGTGCCTCGTCTTGCCGTGCAGCTCGTCCCCGCCGCAGTAGGTGTCGACGAACCGGTCCTTCAGCGTCGCCGCGCAGCCGTCGTGCATGTACGGCGCGCGCGCGCCGATGCGGACCAGCGACGGCACCTGGAACACGTTGCCCGTGCCGACGTTGAACGACGCGTTGGTCGTGAGCTGCGCGCCCGCGTGGCACCTCGCGCAGTCGACGGTCTTGTCGTGGAAGAGGGCCTCGCCGCGCGCCACGGCCCCCGCGTCGGGCGCCGGCGACGCCGGCGGCGCAGGGAGGTTGTCGATCCACGTCGCGAACTCCGCCACGCGGTCCGAGCCGAAATGTGGACCGCCCATACGTCCCTCGAACACCTCCGTCATGATCTCGGTGAGGTCGGCCATGTCGCCGTCCCAGTGGAACGGCGCGGTCTTCAGGATTCCGCCGCTCACGACCTGGGTGCGCCGCGGCCCGATCGGATCGAAGTTCCAGGTGTGGCCGTCGTCGCCGCCTTCCGGGTGGCACGACGCGCAGACCATCGGCCCGTTCGTGTTCTTGTGGAACATCGTGTGGCCGGTGCTCGTCGCGCTCTTGCCGGGGAGGTCGATCCGGGTGTCGCCGTCGTCGAGATCGCCGCCCAGCTCGATCAGGTGGAGGCGCGCAGGCTCGCGGCTCTGCACGACGAGGGTGCTGCCGGCGAAGGCGACGGCGGTGGGCTCGCCGTGCACCGGCAGGCGATGTCCGTTGGAGCACCTCGGTACGCCGTCGACGCCCTCCGCGCCGCTGCCGCCGGCGCCCCCAGAAGTGCCTTCTATCCGGGAGATGTCGGCGAGAGGCACCAGGATGACCTCGTCCTTGGCGGCCGAGACGACCGCGCCCATCCAGATCTGGGTCGAGACCGCGATGTCGACCGGCAAAGGCACGTTCACCAGGGGGGCGGCCGCCCGCTCCGGCACATCGAGCACCCCGGACGTCCCGATCGTCGCCACCGCGGTCCGCACGACGCCGCCTCCACAGTCGCCGTTGCCGCCGCCGTTGTAGCCGTCCACGGGCTCGTTCGTCGTGGGCTCTTCCCCGGTCTCGATCACGACAGGCGAGAGCATCGCGTGCTGGTGCACCACCAGGACCTCGCTCGTCGGTATCCTGATCATCCTCCAGGCGACGCTCGGCTTGAACTGCTGGTCGCCCATGTCGAGCCCGGGGAGCTGCGCTCGGTCGTCGATCGCGCCTTCCGCGTTCACGCTGAGGAGCTCCGCGGAGCGGAACGTGCTGACGAGGAGCCGCTCTCCCCGCACGACGACGTCGCGCAGGTCGCGCTGGAGCTGCAGGCGCCGCGTCGCGGCGCCGCCGCCGGCGGGCAGCGTGACGAGCTCGCCGCCGAGGCAGGCGACGTGGAGCGCGTCGAGGCCCGCGTCATAGGCTATCCCCCGCGGGGCCGGGCACGCCGCGCGCCGGTCGACGAGGGCCCCGCCCGCCGCGTCGATGGTGACGACCGCGCCGCCGCGGCGGAGCGCGACGTGGAACCGGCCGGCGGCGTCCTCGACGACCCGGCCGGGCTCATCTCCCTTGCTCAGCGCGATCTCCGCGCGCAGCTTCCGCTCCTTCAAGTCGACGATCCACACCCGGTCGCGGTCCGGATCCGCGGCCACCGCGGTGAGGCCGTCGCCGCTCACGGCCAGCGTGCCGCCGCTGATCGCAGGCGGCGGGCTCGCGGCGGGGCCGGGAGGCGCGCCGGGCACGTCCTCGGCTGCGGAATCGATGCAGGCCGCGACGAGAGACGAGGCGGCAACAAGGGGGAAGAGAATGGAGGAAAAGCTACGGGGCAATGTTGTCCGTCGACGCATGAGTGCCTCCGGTCCACCGCCAGACAAGATGGCGGCGACATCGATGCTCTCCGATTCGACCGACGTCGGCAATACACGCGGTCCACGGATCGATGACAGGAGATTACAAACAGGACTTCAGAAGAGGACTCTCGGCCGTCCGCAGCGTCTTGCGTCTACGGTGGGCGATGTGGTGAAAGGAGGTCAGAGCGTCTCGAGATAGGCGACGAGATCATCGATCTGCGCGTCGGACAGGTGGGACGTCTTGCCGTGCAGGTCGCCTCCGCCGCAGGAGGGGTCGACGAACCGGTCCTTCAGCGTCGCCGCGCAGCCATCATGCATGTACGGCGCGCGCGATCCGACGCGGAACAGCGACGGAACCTGGAAGCGTTTGCCCGTGCCGACGTCGAACGGCGCGTCGCTCGTGAGCCGCGCGCCCGCGTGGCACCTCGCGCAGCCGACGGTCTCGTCGTGGAAGAGGGCCTCACCGCGCGCCGCGGCCTCCGCGTCGGGCGCCGGCGACGCCGGCGGCGCGGGGAGGGCGTCGATCCACGCCGCGAACTGCGCCACGCGGGTCGGGCTCTGGCGCCGGCCGCCCATGCGTCCCTCGAACACCTCCGTCATGATCTCCGTGAGATCGAACATGTCGCCGTCCCAGTGGAACGGCGCGGTCTTGAGGATACCGCCGCTCACGACCTGGGTGCGCCGCGGCCCGATGGGATCGAAGCTCCAGGTGTGGCCGTCGTCGCCGCCTTCCGGGTGGCACGACGCGCAGACCATCGGCCCTCTCTCGTTCGTGTGGAACATCTCGTGGCCGGCGCTCCGCGCGCTCTGGCCGGGGAGATCGATGGCCCTGACCTCGAAGCTGCGACCGGGATCGCCGACGCCGGGCCTCCACCCGTCAGGGATCTCGAACACCACGAGGCGCGCGGGCTCGCGGCTCTGCACGACGAGGGAGCTGCCAGCGAACGCGGCGGCGATCGGCTGGCCGTCCACCGGCAGCCGCGGCCCGCCGACGCATTCCCTCGGGTCCGCGGCGCCCGGGTCCGGACCGGCGCCCGGATCCTCGCCGCTGTCCCCGGCGTCCTCGGTCCGGAAGAAGTCCGCGAGGGGCAGCAGGACGATCTCGCGCATGCCGGCCGACACGATCGCGCCGGCCTGGAGCTCGGCCGAGACCGCGATGTCGACCGGCAGCGGCGCGCTCGCCAGGGCAGGGGCCCCCCGCTGCGGCACGTCGAGCGCCGTGGACGCTCCGATCCTCGATACCGTGCTCTGCACGACGCCGCCTTCGCAAACGCCGCTGTTGTTGTAGCCGCTCACGGGCTCGCCGGGCGTGGGCTCCGGCTCGGTCCCGATCACCACGGGCGAGAGCATCGCGCGCTGGTGCACCACGAAGACCTCGTCCGCAGGCGTCTTGACCATCCTCCAGGCGACGTTCGGCTTGAACTGCTGCTCGCCGCTGTCGAAGCCCGGGAGCTGCGCGCGCTCGTCGATGGTGCCGTCCGCGTTCACGCTGAGGAGCTCCGCGGAGCGGAACGTGCTGACGAGCAGCCGCTCTCCCCGCACGACGACGTCGCGCAGGTCGCGCTGGAGCTGCAGCCGCCGCGTCGCGGCGCCGCCGCCGGCGGGCAGCGTGACGAGCTCGCCGCCGAGGCAGGCGACGTGGAGCGCGTCGGCGCCCGCGTCGTAGGTGATCCCCCGCGGGGCCGGGCACACCACGCGCCGGTCGACGAGCGCCCCGCGCTCCGCGTCGAGGGTGACCACCGCGCCGCCGCGGCGGAGCGCGACGTGGAACCGGCCGGCGCCGTCCTCGACCACCCGGCCGGGCTCGTCTCCCGTCTTCAAGGCGATCTCCGCGCGCAGCTTCCGCTCCTTCAAGGCGACGATCCACACCCGGTCGCGGTCCGGATCCGCGGCCACCGCGGTGAGGCCGTCGCCGCTCACGGCCAGCGTGCCGCCGCTGATCGCGGGCGGCGGGGCCGCCGCGGGCTGGGCGACCACCGCCTCGCCGGGGCCGTGGTCGGCTCCGGAGTCGATGCAGGCCGCAAAGAGAGATGGCGCAGCAAAGAAGGGAAAGACAATAAGGGAAACGCCCAAGGGCGCTGTCGTCCGTCGACGCATGAGTGCCTCCGGTCCACCGCCAAAAAAAGGCGGCGACATCGATGCTCCCCGATTCGACCACACGCGGCAATACACGCGGTCCGCGGCGCGATGACAGACGATTACACGAAGCGCTCCACAAGAGGACTCTCGATCGTCCCCAGCGTCTCGGCGGGCGGTAGGACGAATCAGGCGGGGCTGCGACGACGGACAACACCCTCGCCGGGAGCGCCGCCCTCGCGTCGGGATCCTGCGGGGGCGCGTGGCCGCCTGGTCAGCGGGGGATGCACCCGCCCGCTGTCCCGGGCGCCGGCGGCGCGGCCTCGCCCCGGGCGAGGGCCTCGAAGCGCGCGAGCACGGCCTGCCAGCCCCCCTCGTGGCGCGCCCGGAAGTCCGCCGCGCGCTCGCCGAGCCGCTCCCAGCCGCGGTGCACGACCTCGACCCGCGTCTGCGCCGCCACGACCTCGACGAACTGCACCTCGACCTCCTGCGCCGACCCGGGCGCGCGGCCCGGGTGCCAGGTGAACGAAAGCCGCCACGGCGCGTCCCACGCGACGACCGTGCCCCAGAGCGCCTCGGTGCCGTCCCGCGCCCGCTCGAACACGCGCCCCCCGACCGAGGGCTCGATGTGGCACGACACCGCCTCGCGCGTGACCGACAGCGTCGCGAGCGGCCACCAGTCGGCGATCCGCCGGACGAACAGATCGAAGGCGTCCGCCTGCGAGAGCGGCACGACCAGCGACCGCCGGATCGGCGGGGGCGCGCCCGCGGCCACGGCTACTTCCCGGCGACCGCCTCGGAGCCCGGCCGCCGCGGCTCGCGCGCGCCCGCGAACCCGCCGCCCTCGCGGCCGATCGCCGGCGCGTCGGCGATGTGGCCGCGCTCGTCGAGCGCGTGGCCCATCGCGCCGAGCGCCTTCTTCAGCTCCTCCGGGAAGCCGCCCGTCTCGCCCATGATCTTGTCCGGGTAGTCCTGCTGGTGGAAGCGCGGCGCGTTCACCGCCGTGGTCACGTCGAACCCGAAGTCGACCACGTTGGACAGGATCTGGAAGACCGCCGTCAGGATCGTCGGGCCGCCCGCGGCGCCGAGCACGAGCTCCACGCGCCCGTCCTTGCCCGTCACGATGGTGGGCGACATCGACGAGAGCATGCGCTTGCCGGGCGCGACGGAGTTGGCCTCCCCCTGCACCAGGCCGAACTGGTTCGGCGTGCCCGGCACGGCGGCGAAGTCGTCCATCTCGTTGTTCAGCACGAAGCCCGCGCCGGTCACGGTCACGCCCGCGCCGTACCAGCCGTTCAGCGTCGTGGTCAGCGCCACCGCGTTGCCCTGCGCGTCGACCACCGAGAAGTGCGTCGTGTGCGGCCCGCGGCCGCCCGAGTCCTTGGCGGGGCCGGCGAGCTCGCTCGTCGGCGTCGCGCGGTCGGGCGCGATGGTGGCGCGCTGCTTCTCCGCCCACGCGACCGAGAGCAGCTCCTCCACCGGGTTCTTCACGAAGTCCGGGTCCCCGAGGACCTCGTTGCGGGCGATGAAGACGCGCCGCATCGCCTCGGCGACCACGTGCACGTGCGCGGGCGAGTGCCAGCCGAGCTTCGCGACGTCGAGCCCCTCGAGCTGGTGCGCGATCATCGCGAGGGCGAGGCCCCCCGACGACGGCAGCGGCATCGAGGCGACCCGGCGCCCGCGGTACTCGAACACGACCGGCTCGCGCCACTTCGCCTTGTAGTTCTTGAGGTCCGCCGCCGAGATGATGCCCTTGCCCCGCTTCATCTCCGCGACGAGCAGCGCGGCCGTCTTGCCCTCGTAGAAGCCCGCGGGCCCCTTCTCGGCGATGCGCTGGAGCGTCTCGGCGAGCTCGGCGGACTTCCACGTCGCGCCGACCTCGATGGGCGCGCCGCCCGGCAGGAACAGCGCGGCCGAGGCCGGGAAGCGCGCGAGCTTGCCGGAGGCCGCCTTGACGGTCGCCGCGAAGTTCTCGTCGACCGGGAAGCCCTCCCTGGCGAGCCGGATCGCCGGCGCGACGAGGTCGGCCCACGTCTTCTTCTTGGAGCCGAGCTTCTCGTACGCCTCCCAGAGCCCCGCCACGCTGCCGGGCACGCCGACCGCGAGGTGGCCGACGCGCGCGGCCTCGGTGGCCTTGCCGTCCTTGCCCCGGTACATGTCGTGGGTCGCCCGGGCCGGCGCGGTCTCGCGGAAGTCGAGCGCGTGCTCCTTGTCCCCGATCCGCGCGACCATGAACCCGCCGCCGCCGAGGTTGCCGGCCGTCGGGTGCACCACCGCGAGCGCGAACGCCGTCGCGACCGCCGCGTCGACCGCGTTGCCGCCCGCCGCGAGCACCTCCGCGCCCACCTTGGTGGCGAGCGCGGCGTCGCTGGAGACCATCGAGGGCCCGCGCACCGGCGGCTCGCCCTCCGGGTACGGCCACCCCGCCGGGAACCGCGACGTCGGCGCGGGCGGCGCCGTCGGCGCGGCCGGCGCCGTCGGCTGGGGCGCCGACGCCGCGCTCGGCGGCGGCGGCGGCGGCGGCGCGGGCGGGACGGAGGCCTCGCATCCGGCGAGGAGGACGACGGCGAGCAGTCGATGCCAGGCGCGGCGCTTCATCGCGGCGGCTTATAGCCCAGCCGCGGCGCCGTTCGAAGACCGAGGCGTCGCGCCGCCGACGTCTCCGCCGCGGCGGCGCGCGCTCGATCGCTCGCGGGCCGCCAGGCGCCGCGCGGATCTCCAGCGCGCCGGGTGCACGCGCAGGACTGCGAATCTACTCCGGATCTCGGGCCGCGCCGCGCGCCGCAATCCGTCACAGCTGTCCGGGTCTCTGCTGTTCAGTTGTACCGCTCCGGCGCGCGGGAGCGCGGCGGCCGGCGCCGGTCGTGTGGAGCATGGCGTCTTACCGAGGCGCCCGGGCACGCCTCTCGGCGCCGCGAAGTGATCCGTGTTGGTCGTTGGCTTGGGGGCTTCGCCGCGCTTGGGTATGATCGGCGCCGGATGTTTCCGACGGAGCCCGCTCCCGAGACGATTGGGGCCTACAAGATCCTCCGGCGCCTGGCCGGCTCTGGGTCGACCAGCGTCTACCTCGGGCGGCTGGACGGCCCGCTCGGTTTCCGGCGCGTGTGCGAGCTGAAGCTCGTGCCGAATACGGCCGAGGGCGATCCGCGCTTCGCGGACGAGCTCGCCCGCGAGGCCTCCATCTGCGCCACGCTGAACCACCCGGCGATCGTGCGGATGTTCGATTTCTTCGAGCACGGCGGCAAGCTCGTGCTCGTGCTGGAGCACGTCGAGGGCGTGAACCTGGGTCGCCTGCTCCAGCACCTCGCGGCGCGGCAGCAGAAGCTCGCCGACGCGGCGGTCTACTACCTGGTCCACTGCATCGCGAGCGCGCTGTCGCACGCGCACGGGGCGACGGACGAGCACGGGAGCCCCACGCCGGTGATTCACCGCAACCTGCACCCGGAGAACATCGTGATCGGGTGGGACGGCCAGGTGCGCCTGACGGGCTTCGGGATCGGCAAGATCCTCGGCCGCACGCCGGACACGATCGCGGGCGTGGTGAAGGGCGCGCCCGGCTACATGGCGCCCGAGCAGGTGCGCGCCGAGCGGGTGACGGTGAAGGCCGACATCTACGGGGTGGGGCTGCTGCTCTGGTCGCTGCTCACGGGCCGCCGGCCGGCGGCGGACGGCACGCGCCCGGTCGCCATCACCACGATCCGCCCCGAGATCCCGCGGCCCATCGTGGCGCTGCTCGAGACGGCGCTGGCCCAGGCGCCGGAGGACCGGAAGCTCAGCTGTCAGGAGATCGAGCAGACGCTCGCGAAGGTGGCGCGCCCCGAGAAGGGCAAGGCGGAGCTCGTGACGCGCGTGCAGTCGGCGCACGCGACGATCGAGCTGGAGGACGCGGATCCCGAGGAGGACCGGCGGCCGACGATCCCGGTGAAGGGCAAGGGGGGTCAGACCTCGCGGCCCGCGGCCGACGCCGCGAAGCGGCTCGCGAAGGACCTGTTCGCGAAGGACGCGCGCGGCGAGAAGCCGAAGCCCGGGGTCGCGCAGGCGGACACCGCGCGGCCTCCGGCGGCGGCCGCCGCCGCGGCGGCGATGGCGGGCGCGGCGCGGCGGGACGGGCCGGCGGGCGCGCGTGGGCCCGAGCCGATCACGATCCCGGCGCCTGCGGTCGAGCCGCCGCCGCTCCCGCCCGGCGCGAAGGGCGGCGCCGCCGGCAAGCCGCCCGAGGTGCGCAAGCCCGCGCTGCCGGATCGGGAGACGTTCGGCCGTCTTTACGAGGCGTCGAAGCGCGCGGCGGAGCGCGACGCGGCGGCGGCGGAGGAGGAGGCGGCGGGCGGGATGCCGACGCTGCCCGAGGACGAGCCGTCGTTCGACGAGGAGGACGACGACGCGACGCTGCCGGGCTCGGGGACGGCGTCGTCGCGCTTCGGCATCTCGATCGCGCCGATCCCGGAGGCGATCCGCTTCGGTCCGCCGCCGGCGCTCCCGGCGGATCTCGCGCCGGATCTCGCGCCGGTGTTCTTCGGTCCGCCGCCGCCGAAGCCGCCTTCGGGAGCGCCGCTCACGCCGTCCGGGGTGGCGGTGCCGGTGGGGGCGTCGGGCCTGACGCCGCCCGGGGGTGTGCCGGCGGTCGGGGGATCGGGCCTGACGCCGCCCGGCGTGACGGTGCCGGTGCCGGTGGGGTCGCCGGGTCTCGGGCCGCCCGGGGGCGGGCCGCACCCGGGCAAGGCGGGTTTCACGAGCGGCGTGTCGTCGGAGCCGCCGCTGTCCGCGGGGGCGGGCCCGTCGTCGCGGCGCCGGCGGGGGCCGGCGCAGCTGTGGCAGGCGCCGCGGTCGCTGTCGTCGACGGTCGGGACGATCGCCGTGTCGGCGATCACGGCGACGGTGGTGGCGGGGCTCTGGATCTACGTCGCGCGGCGGGAGCGGCCGGTGGTGGCCGTCACCGCGCAGGTCGAGGAAGCGCCGCCGGCCGAGCCGGTGATCAGCGCGGCGCCGGCGGTGGCGCCGACGCCGGCGCCTTCCGCGAAGCGGGGCGCGGCGGCGCGCACGCCGGCGAAGGCGTCCGCGTCTGCGGCGGCGGGGTCGGCGTCGGCGGCCGCGGCGGCCGCGTCGGCGTCAGCGGCGGCGGCGGCTGCGTCGGCGTCAGCGGCGGCGGCGGCTGCGTCGGCATCAGCGGCGGCGGCGGCTGCGTCGGCGTCAGCGGCGGCGGCGGCTGCGTCGGCATCAGCGGCGGCGGCGGCGGCGCCCCCGCCGGCGACGAAGGCGCCCGCGGCGAGCCCAGCGCGGGCGGAGCCCAGCGTCGCCTCGTTGGCCAAGGGGCAAGGCCTGCTCACGGTGGGATATCCCGACGCGGGGGGCGTCTACGTGAACGGCAAGTTCACGGGTTTGGTGAACGAGGCGCTCGTGGTGCGCTGCGGCCGCTATTTCGTGCGCGTCGGCAAGGCTAGCAACGTGAAGTTCCCCGAGTGGCTCAGCGCGGGCGTGACGGCGCAGGTGCCCTGTCAGGGGGCCGTACGCATCGACATCAAGCCGACCGCCCCACCGAAGAAGCGGGCTCGTTGAGCCGATAGGTAGAGGGCGCCGACGACCGAGATCGCGGGGGTGGCGCGGAGGTCGTGCCGAGGTGGCCTGCGGTTTTGCGCAACCCCACGAGAGATGCTGGGCGGAGGGGCCAGGCCCAGCATGGGCCGCGGCCCCTCTAGCATCCGCGCGCTCGCTCCGCGTCAGCGTTCACGAGCCGCGAGCAGCTGCATCTCCCAGGCGAACGCGATGCCGCTGCCGCCGCCGTGCCCGCCGAGGATCTCCGCGAGGGCGGCGACGCTGTCCTCGCGCGCCCAGTCGCGCTGCCACTCGCCGGTGACCGCGAGCCAGGTGATCGGCACCGCTCCCGCCGCGACCATGCGACGGATCGCCATGTCGTGCGCCTCGGCCGAGACGCCGCCGGACGCGTCCGTGACGATGAAGACGTCGTACCCGTCGGCGAGGGCGTGGATCGCCGGCATGGCCAGGCAGACCTCCGTCCAGAGCGCCGCGAGCACGAGCTGCTTGCGCCCCGTCTTCGCGACCGCCTCGACGACCCGGCGGTCCTCCCACGTGTTGATGAAGGTTCGATTGATGGGCTTCTGCTCGGGGAAGACGTCCTGGAGGCTCTTGATCAGGTAGCCGCCGCGCTCCTCGAGCACGGTCGTGAGGATCGTCGGCACCTTGAACGCCTTGGCGGCCTTCGCGAGCCCTACCACGTTGTTGACGATGAGCCCGGGCTCGTGGCTGTGCAGGTTCGCGAACTGGAACGGTTGATGGTCGATGAGGACCAGAACGCTGTCTTCCGGCCTCAGCAACGCCTGCAGTCCTGTCTTCGCTGTCATGGAGGTCTCCGTCGCGTGTGTCGTGGAGTCGCGCGGGCTCGCCGCGGCGAGCCTCGTCGGGGGACTGCTACGGCATCCGCTCCGGAGAGGCACTGGACGATCCTGCTGCCGGCGGTACGCGCTTGATGGATCCTCGTCAGCCGGTGCGCTCGCGCCGCCACGCGCCAGGCGTCGTTCCCGCCACGTTCCGGAAGATGCGCCCGAAGTGCGCGGCGTCGACGAAGCCTGTCGCGTCGGCGACGTCTTCGAGCGATTTCGTCGGGTCGAGCAGCAGGGCCTGCGCGCGGCCGATGCGCCGCTCGAGCTGCCACCGGTACGGCGCTCGGCCGGTGGAGGCCTTGAACGCCCTCGCGAAGTGGGCCTGGGACAGCCCGGTCAGCGTCGCGAGCTCCGAGAGCGACACCGCCCGCGGGAGCTGCGCCTCGAGGTACTCCTCGACGCGGCGCAGCTGCCAGGGCGATAGACCGCCGCGCCGCGGGGGCGCGCCCTGCGCCGGGACGAGCAATCGGGCGACGATCGCCGCGGTGAGCCCGTCGCCGTAGAGCTCCGCTGACGGATCGTGGTCGTGCGCCACGTCGGACAGGAGCTTCAGCAACGTCCAGAGACGGTCGTCCGAGAACCGGAGGCGCGGTGTCATCGCGGCCTCCGCGCTCATTCGCTCACCGAGGCGCTCCTCCAGCGCGCGGACATCGAAGACGAGCGTGATGTCCTTGATGTACCGAAGGTTGTTGCTGTAGCCCCAGACGCTCATCCCCGCCGGCGCGAAGTGCATATGGCGCGGCGTGTACTCGACGGAGCAGCGCTTGCTCGCGTGCAGGCGCGGCTCGCAGCGGCCGCCGACCTCCTCGAGCAACCCCGAGAGACGCACCTCGTTCTCGAAACAGAGGTGGTTGCATGTTTCACCATGACCCCAGAACTCGGTGACGTCCACGCACACGCCGTTCCAGCGCCGCCTTGAGACGGCAAGGCGCTTCACGTGAGGAGGCAGCGGCGCCAGACGGTCCGCGCGGGAAGGCAATTCGGTCAGGTGGACGGGCGACGCCATCGGGCTCGAGGCTAGCTGGCGGCGGTCGAATCGTCGACGGAGCGCGGAATGGACATCGAGGACCGCGGATGACCGGAGGCTCGCCGGCGAGAGCGAGGGCCAGCCGGCGAGCCGATCCGGGTCAGCTTCCCGCGGCAGCGCTAGCGGACGATCTCGTCGAGCTTCTGCTCTGCGGCCTCGAGGCGGTCCGCGCTGCTGGCCGCTTCCTGCTGCGCCTCCGCGGCCCTGCGCTCGGCCTCGTCGGCGCGTTTCCTCGCCGCCCGGGCAGCCTCCTCGGCCTTGTCCGCGGCGCGGCTCATCCTGGTTGCCTCCTTGGTCAAGCGCTCCGCCTCCTTGGCGACCCGGGCCGCGTCGCGGCTCGCCTGGTCGCGCTCCTTCTCCGCCGCGGCGAGCTGCGCCTTCTGCTCGCGCTGCTCCGCCGCGAGCCGCTCCTTCCGCGCGCGCTTCTCGGCCGCGATCTCGGCTTTTCGCTCGCGCTCCTTCGCGGCGCGCTGCGCTGCTTGCTCCTTGGCGGCGCGCTGCTCCTCGCGCCCGCGCTCCTTGGCGGCGCGCTGCTCCTCGCGCTCACGCTGCTTGGCGGCGCGCTGCGCTTCACGCTCTTTTTCGGCGCGTTGCTCTTCGCGCTCGCGCTCTTTTTCGGCGCGTTGTTCTTCGCGCTCACGCTCTTTTTCGGCGCGTTGCTCTTCGCGCTCACGCTCCTTGGCGGTGCGCTGTGCTTCACGCTCTTTTTCGGCGCGTTGTTCTTCGCGCTCACGCTCTTTTGCGGCGCGTTGCTCCTCGCGCTCGCGCTGCTCCGCCGCCCTCTTCTGCTTCTGGGTCGGCTTCCCGGTCTCCCGCTCTTTCTTTTGCGCGGGCGCCCCCGCTTTCGCGGCCTTGCGCCCGCGGCCCGCGTCGACCTCCGCGTCGGCGGGCCTCTCGGATGGCCGCCCTCGCAGCAGCCCGAGCATGTCCGACAGATCCCCTGGCTCGAGCTCCTGCGACAGCCGCCCCCGCGCGAGCAGCTCCAGGTCCGCTGCCCGCGCCGTGGGCGTCGCCAGCAGCGAGTCCCTCACCTGATCCATCGAGTTGCCCTTGTCCCGGTAGCCCCCCTCGGTGAAGAGCGCCGGCGCGGCGCGCAGGAGCTCGTTGACGATGGCCCGGTGCTTGTGGCTCGCGTCCCGGAGCCCCTGCGCCCCGCCCGGCGAGAGCGCCCCCGCCTGGGCCTCGCGCAGCCGCTCGCCGGCGTCGAGCAGGGCCTCCATGCGCTGCGGAAGCCGGCGCGCGAGCTGGTTCAGCGTCCAGGCCGCCGCGGTCGGCCGCCGCAGCGCCTTGACCCGGTCGGCCGCCTCCTTGTCCCCGTCTTGCCGCAGCCGCTTCGCGAGCTCGTCGCGGGCGCGCGTGAAGTCGCCGAGCGGCTTCTTGTAGAGGTCATCGACCTCGTCGTCTTCATCCATGCCGCCGGCACGAGGAGGAGCACCGCCGCGCGATCCTTTGGTTCGAGGAGCCATCCCGCGAAAGCTTTGCCGATCTCGCGCGAGCTTACTCCGGCGGCGCGGCCCGTCACAAGCCGCGCCGGGCCGGGGGGCTGCCGGCGTGGCCTGCGGGGGGAGAGGCCGTCACTCGCCGAGCGTCGGCTGCGTCGGCTGCGTCGGCTGCGCGGGTTGCGGCGGCTCCTCGGCGCGCGAGCGGCGCGTCGCGAAGATCTTCGCGAGCGGCCCGGTCACGGTGCGGAGCGCGGGGTTCACCTCGGAGGCGGCCTTGGCGACGCCGTAGGCGACGAGCGACGGGCTCCACGCCTCGGCCGCCCAGGCGAGGCGGCTGTCGGCGAGCCGCTGCCACAGCTCCTCGACGCGCTCGAAGAACGGCCGGATGACGTCGAGGTTGTTCAGGTCCTCGAGGACGGCCTCGGACTGGAACCCGGCCGCGGTCGCCACGGCGGGATGTTCGGCCATCGCGCGGCACAGCGACCGCGTCGCCTGCTCGAAGCCCTCTCTGGCCCGCGGCATGGCGGCGCGCTCGGCGTCGTTCAGCACGACGAGGTAGGGAGCGAGGAGGGTAAAGGCCTCCTCGATCTTCTTGCGGGCCTTCGTGGTGGCGAGCTCGAGATCTGCCGTGTCGATTCGGGTGGACGTGGGCACGGGGATAAACCTCCTGAGGCGATCCAGACAGTTGGTGAAAAGGAACAGGTCCGGTGGATCGCGGCCGGACCGATGTCCGGAGGAGCGCATCGGCCGGCGCCCTGTCAAGTGGCGGTATCGATAAATCGATGTGGAACATCGAAAAACCGATGTCGAGCATCGAAACGTCGATGTCTGACAGCAAAAAACCGACGTGAGACATCGAAAAAGCGATGGGCGATTTCGACGCGGCGATGTGAGACATCGAAAAAGGGGAGTGCTGCATCGGCGCGCGGACGTGCGAGGGCGCGGCGGGTGGGCGGGCTGGGGCGGCACGGCGGGATCGTGCTGGGCGGCGGCGGGATTGTGCCGGAGAGGCGACGGGATCGGGCCTCGCGGATGGCTGGCGGAATCGTGCGGGGAGCGAGAGCGAGGGAGGCGCTCTCGGCGGGGGTTGCCGAGGTCGAGGGCGCCGATCGAGCGCATGCTGCTCGGCGCTGGCGTCGAGCTCGTGCTGCTCGGTGGAGCGAGCGCTCAGAGGGGGGAGGGAAAGCCGAGGTTGGGACCGTCCCATGTGAGCTCGCCGCCGTCGCTCCACGGCTTGATCAGCTCCCCGGCTTTGACCATCGCGAGGTAGAGCGCCTGGAACGAGTCGGCGCCGCTCGCCGTGGCATGGATCGCCTGCTTGAACGACTCGTGGATCTCAATCTCGACGACCCATTCATTGTCCCGATGAATCGGGCTGTGCGGCTTGCCGATGAGGACGTGAACCTTGCGTGGGACGCCTCCATCGTTCGGCGCGAAGGTCAGGTGTCTTGATGCGATCACGTTGTCATCGTGCATGGGCTGCTAGCTAGCACGTCGCGTGGGTCAGGTGAAGTTGTTGTTGCAAAAGTTCTGCCATGCCCGTCCCCCACTGTTTGCAGCGGGCCAACACTGCCTCTTGAGACGCGCGGGGCACAGCTCACGACAGAAACTTTCCCGAGACTCCGCGTCTTTCCCCATGAACAGGCAAAGCTCCCGCAGCCCCCGCTCGTTCGATGTTTCGTCCAGCACGGCGGCCTCGACGGCCGTTGCCTCCGTGACATCTTCCTCGACAGGAGAGACGACGCACGATGCCTGGATGAGCAGCGCTCCAGCGACGATGGCTTGTGTTCGCATGGAAGCATGCTTTACGAGCAACGTACCAGCGACGCGTGTTCCTCTTGCACTCACCTCGGCGATCGGTTGCGTCGTCTGTGCGATTCCGGCGACCGGCGCCTGGAGGCCGGCCGCGCCGCGCCCCCTTTGGAGATCGACGCCGGTGCGCTCGAGGAACCCCGTAGCGGTCGTGGCTCGACGATCTCGTGTTCCAGAACCTCGACGCCGGATCGAGAGCTCGCTCGCCCGAGGTCGGGCACGCATCCCGCCACACCGAGCACGGCTGCATAGCGGAACCGCTGACGCCCGAGCGGACGCGTGTGTCAGCTCGGCAACGTAGACAGCGGCGCCGAGCTCGTTCATGGTCGAGCCACAGGCCAGGCAGGGTCACCATGAGCAGCGACCATCCTCCGCAAGGGTTCATCCGGTCCGTCAAGCTCGTACCCGACCAGGGCGCCGACCTGTCCGCCTACCCGTTCAACATCCCCGCGGTGCGCGCCATCGAGGAGATAACGCTTCATCCGCAGGTCACGTTCTTCGTCGGCGAGAACGGCTCCGGCAAGTCCACGCTCATCGAGGCCATCGCGATCCTCGCGGGGTTCAACGCAGAGGGTGGCTCCAGGAACTTCAACTTCGCGACCCGCCGATCGGAGTCCAGCCTGCACGCGTCGATGCGCCTCGTCCGCGGCTACCGCCGGGAGAAGACCGGATATTTCCTCCGCGCGGAGAGCTTCTTCAACGTCGCGACCCAGGTGGACGAGCTCGGCGTGACCGAGGGGTACGGCGACACCTCGCTCCACGAGCAATCCCACGGGGAGTCGTTCCTGGCCCTCCTCAAGCACCGGTTCAAGCGCGAAGGGCTCTACGTGCTCGACGAGCCGGAGGCCGCCCTGTCCCCCGCCAGGCAGCTCACGCTGCTCGCGCGGATGCACGAGCTCGTCGAGCGAGGGCGATCGCAGTTCATCGTCGCCACGCACTCGCCGATCGTTCTCGCCTATCCACAGGCCACCATCTATCAGCTCTCGGACGAGGGCATCAAGACAGTGGCGTACGAGGAGACGGAGCATTTCACGCTCACCCGCGACTTCCTCGTGCACAGGGACCGCTTCTTCCGCGAGCTCTTCGGCGAGGGCGAGTGACGGTGGGCGTGGCGGCGCGTCCGGCTGTGCACCCGAGAGGGATGGCTGGACGTTCGCTGCCCAGCTTGGCCATGCGTGGAGGAGTCATGTCGGTCGTCCTGTTAACGATGCCGCGCGGAGGTGATGCCACGTCGGCGCACCTCGTTCCGGTCGCGGCGCAGAGCACGTTCAGGGAGGTCTGGATGCCGGCGGCCGTGACGCTCGGCCTCCAGTGGGTCCCGTTGTTCGAGACCGGAATCCCCGTGGACCGCAGCGACTTGCCGGACGTGCTCCGAGAGCTCGAGACGTTGCGGGATTATTGCCGCTCGTCGGCGTCGCTCCGCGAGACCATCCTCGAGCGCCTGGGGCGGCTCATCGATGAGCTCAACAAGATCAACAGCTCCGACGACGATGCGGAGATATTCATAGGATAGCCGTACAAGCCCAAGCTGACCTCGGGGGAGAGTCACGGCGCAGATCTGACGCTGAGGGCGCGCTGTGTACGACGTCCGTATGGACGATGTCGTCGCCGAGCGAGAGCTGGCGTTCAGGGAGAATGGATCAGACCTGGACCAGACCGTCGTGGTTCGGCTTGGTCGACCGTACCTGGGCGCGCATGCGCCCAACTACACCATTGGCTACGAGATGCAAGGGCCTGGTGATGATCGATACAGGTCCTTCGCCGCCGGTGTGGACTCGATGCAGGCCATGGTTCTCGTGCTCGTGGCCGTCAACGCGCACCTGGAACGGCTGAAGCAGGGAGGGAGGCTCAGCTGGCTCGGCGCCGAGGACCTGGGCTTTCCGACAATATTGAGCTGAGGCCGTCTCGGTTACGCAGGCGCGTCGAAATCAACGAGCTGTCAACGAGGATGGTGAGGCTCGAGGGGACGACGCAGGCGTCGGTGGAGCTGCCACAGGCCCGCGTCATGCGCCGCATGCAGGCGGGACGGCGCGGCATGCCAGGCTCTTCGGTCCTGTGGGGACGACGGCGACGAGCGCCGACGGGGCGCGGAGGGGCGGCTGCCGCAGCGAGGGTCGGGCGCGCTACGCGGCCTCGTAGCGCAGCACGATGACCTGGGCCCGGGGCGTGACGCACGCTGGATGAGCGCCAAGAGCCGCGTCGTGACCGAGGCCTCGAAGTCGGCCTCGCCGCACCCTTCGCAGCTGCGAGCAGGGACCTGTCGCACGACGTAAGCGCAGCCGTCGCGCTCCACGGCGAACGTGGTCGTCCCGGGCCGGACCCGGCCGCTCTTGCAGAGGAGACACCTCGCGCGAAGCCCCGAGAAAGTACGCGAGGCAAGCTCGGTCGTCCACGTGGACGCGCTGGAGCCTGGAGGGCGTGCTCGTCCGTCCTCGCAGCCACCGTCTCGGGGCCGCGGCGCCGGTGCGGGTCGACGGCCGGACGTTGTTCCGGTACATCGAGACGGCCGCCACCCGAGGCTGAGCTGCGCCGGGGCCCCCGGGCTCGGGGTCCCGCACTGCGGGATCCGCCGGCGCAGCTGCTCTGCCGCACCGTCGACCGACCGTACTACCCAGACCGCGAACAGGAGCCCCATGCGCATCGTTGTCAGGAACTTTCTCGGCCTCGCCCAGATCGACTGGCAGCCATCCGGCGTCTGTCTCGTCGCGGGCCCCAACGGTTCAGGCAAGACCACCCTGCTGGAAGCGTTCGACTTCTTCGGCAGATCGTTTCAGAAGTCGGCGCACGAGGCCGTACGGCTCCTGGGCGGCGGGCGCGGGCTCAAGCACCGGAGCGCTCCAGCCGAGGAGCCCATCTCGTTCGTCCTCGAGGTGGACGGCGTCGCCTGGGAGCTCGAGCTCACCGTGACCGGCGCGGGCGTCGGCGAGTTCCCCGCCGAGCGCGTCACCGCGAACGGCAAGACGCTGGTGCGGCGCGTCGCCGGCTCGAACGAGTGGACCCTCGCCGACGAACGCCGGATCGATGGTCCCGAGGATGCAACTCGCACCTGCCTGCGAGCCGCATGGGAGGCACGCCGCCTCGAGGACATCGAGCCGCTCGTGCGTGCACTCCAGAACATCCGTGTCTACGACGCGTGGTGGATCAACCAGCTCCGGCAGAACGGGTCGTCCGACATCGGCGACTCATACCTGCACCGCACCGGCCGCAACCTCTTCAGCGTGCTCAAGACGTGGCGCGCGGCGCCGCGACGTTACAATAACCAGTTCGAATGGGTGCGCGACAAGGCGCGCCTCGCGTTCTACGACATCTTCGATGACATCGAGCTCAGCGACAGCGAAGGCTTCGTCACTGCGCGCTTTTTCCAGCCTGGCGAAGGCGCGAGCGGCGAGGGGTTGCCCATCGTGCGTGCCGCCGATGGGCTGCTCGTCGGGCTGCTGCATCTCACAGCGGTGGCTGGCGCTCGGCCTGGCTCGATCGTCGGCCTCGACGAGATGGAGAACCAGCTTCATCCCCATGCCATCCGCGTCATCCTCGACGCGATGCGGGAGATGGCAGAGGAGCGAGAGCTGACCGTGGTCCTCACCTCGCACTCGCCCGTGCTCATGAACGAATTTCGCGGAGAACCCGAGCAGTTCTACGTCACGGAAGTCGGGAGGGTGCCCGGCCCGGTCCGCCTCGTCGAGCTCCACGACCCGAGATGGCTGTCCCAGTTCTCGCTCGGCGATCTCTACGAGCAGCTGCGCATCGGCGCTCCGTCAGCTGGAGAGCGCGCCGCGTGAGGGTGGCTGTTATCCCTACAGGGGTCATGGAGCTGCGCGGGCTCGCCGAGGCGCTCCAGCAGCTCTTCCCAGGACACGAATTCTACTCCGTACCGCGGGTCCTGCCGCGTCCAGGGAAGGAGGCGGAGCCGTTCGACCAGTCGAACACCTACCGGGTCTCCGCGGCGCCGATCGAGGAGGGGCTCAAGACGAACCGCACGGCGCTCGTGCAGATCCTCGCGGGCTCGGTGTTCCCGCCGGGACCGAGAGCCGCAGATCTCGCGCTGGTGCTCGACGACCTGGAGCTTTTCAACATCGACCAGCCGCAGGTCGTGATCGAAGCGGTCCGGTCGACGGTGAGGGCTCACCTCGAGAAGCAGGCGCCGGAGGTCGCGCGCGAGCTCGGGCAGTGCCTGCGGGCGCGGGCCTCCTACCACCTCGCGGTGCCCATGACCGAATCCGGGCTCTTCGCGGATCCGCGAGGGCCTACCAACAGCGGAGCTCCGTCGGCTGAGGCGGTCCGGCTCAAGCCCAGCACCGATCCGGAGCAGTTCGAGACCGAGGATGCCGAATACTCGGCCGACACGGGCGCAAGCTGCGCCCAGCTGCTCGACCGCGACCGGCGGAGGCACGAGAATCGGAAGCCGCCGTGGGTGCTCGCGCCGCAGCCTTACCCCTGGTGCACTCGCGAGCGGCATCCCAAGGCGTACCTCCAGTGGTTGCTGCGCGACCCGGGAGAAAACTCCTGCACCCGCTGGAAGGAAGGCAAGCAAGGCGCCGAGAGTCTCAGAAAGCTGGACTGGTCAGCAGCGCTCTCGAACCTGAACCACTGCACCTGGCTGCGCGCGCTGGTCGATGACCTCGCCGATGGGCTGGGCGAGCCCTTCCCTGTACCGGGCTCCGCGGCGCTGTGCGCTCCGCTCACAAGCCGCAAGCGCCACGGTATCGACGCGGTGCTGCGCAATCTGTAGGGCAGCGACCATTCGCCGCTCCCCCTCCGGAACGGAGCATCGAGAGCCGCGTCGGAAGCGCAACCGCGCGAGGCGCCACGGGCGCTGAGTGCTTGCCGCACCCCGCGGTGATCCTCTGACTCCGCTTTATCCGCGCCCCCACGCCCGCCGCAGCGCCGCCGTCCGCGCGTGCTCCGGCACCCGCTCCAGGAAGCTCGCCCGCCACGCCGGATCCGCGATCGTCCCCGCCCGCTCCTCGAGCCGCGCCTCCGCCTCGGCGAGCGCCCGCCGCGCGCCCTCCTGGTCGCCCGTCGCCCAGAGCGCCTCGGCGTGCACGACCCGCACGAGCATCTCCCCCTCCTCCAGCTGCCCGAGCTCGCCGAGGATCTCCGCCGCGCGCCGCGCCTCCACGAGCGCCTCGCCGCTGCGGCCGCCGGCGAGCAGCACGTCGGCCAGCGTCGCGAGCGCGTGCGGCAGGAGCGGCTTCGCCACCTCGAGCATCTCCACCGCGCGCCGCGCCTCCGCCTCGGCCCCGGCGCCGTCCCCCGCCGCGAGCAAGATCCCCGCGAGGTACGCGCGCGACGCGCCCTCCATCCGCGGCTCCCGCATCGCCGCGAACGACGCGACCGCCTCGGCCTCCACCACGCGCGCCTCCGCGAGCTCGCCGAGCCGCGCCAGCGCGACGCCGAGGTTCTGCCGCGCCGACGCCGCGATGTTGCGCAGCCCCATCCGCTCCGCGCCGGCCAGCGAGACCCGCAAGAGCGCCGCCGCCTCGGCGTAGGCGCCGAGCTCGTTGCACGCGAACCCGGCGTTCGCGCGCTGGCCGCACCCGCCCCGCAGATCCCCGGCCCGGTCGAAGCACACGATCGCCTCCTCCAGCCGCGCCCGGTGCCGGTTGAGATCGCCCCCCACGAACAGCGCCGCCGCCGCCCGGCTCCACGCGATCGTCCCGGCGATCTGCGGATCGGCCGCGAAACGATCGGCCACCGGCTCGACCCGCGCCATCAGCGAACCCGCCTCGGCGTACCGGCCCGTCAGGAACAGGATCGCCGCGGCCCACGCCAGCGCGGCCACCTGCTCCGGCGCGGGCGCGCCGTCCGACCAGCCCGCGAGCAGGTCGGCGAGCAGCGCCGGCACACGCTCCGAGCGGTTCCGCTTGAGCGCGGCCGTGATCGCCACCCGCAGCGCCGCGAACCAGCCCGCGCTGCCCTCGGGCAAGAGCCCACGCGCCTCCGTCGCCGAGCGCTCCGCGTCGTCGAGCTCGCCGCGGAAACGGTGCGCCTCGGCGCGCAGCAGCGACGCCTTCCCGGCCAGCTCCCCGGCCGCGCCGCAGCCGAGCGCCCGGTCCGCGGCGCGGAGCACCCCGCCGAGATCGTTGCCGGACAGCGCCTGCTCCGCCGCCCGGACGTAGTAGCCGGCCGCCCGGCCGAGCTCCCCGCCGCGCTCGCAGTGCTCGGCCAGCACCGCCGCGTCGTCCTGGCCCGTCGACTCCAGCCACGCGACCGAAAGCCGGTGGCCGAGCGCGCGGTCCTCCGCCGTGAGCATGCCGTACGCGGCCTCGCGCACGAGCGCGTGGCGGAACGTGTACTCGATCTCGTCCTTCAGGCTCGACTCGGGCCGGCGCGCGATCCACTCGCGCGCCGCGAGGCCCGACAGCTGCGCGTCGAGCGCGGGCGCGCGGCCCTCGCCGCCGAGCAGCGCGAGCGCCGCGCCCCGCCAGAACACCTGGCCGAGCACCGACGCGGCGCGCAGCACCCGCCGCTCCTCGGGCGCGAGCGCCTCGAGCCGCGACTCGACCATCGCGAGCACCGTGTCGGGCAGATCGTCGCCGCGGCCCTCCGCCACCGCGCGCACGAGCTCCTCGAGGAAGAAGGCGTTCCCCGCGGCGCGCGCCACGAGGCGCGCGACCGTCGCCTCGTCCGCCGCCGCGCCGAGCGCCTCGCGCACGAGCCGCTCGCACGCCCTCGGCGGCAGCGCGCCGAGGCGCATCGCCGTCGCCCCGGCGTCGGCCCAGAGCCGCGGGAAGAGCTCGTCCACCTCGGGCCGCGCGAAGCCGACCACGAGGAGCGGCCGGTCCGAGAGCAGCCGCAGCGCCGCGTCCACGTACTCCAGCGAGGGGTGGTCGCCCCAGTGCAGATCCTCGAGCAGCAGCACCACCGGCTGCGCGCGGCACTCGGCCTCGAGGAAGTCGACGAACGCGCGGCGCAGCTGGTCGCCCATCAGCACCGGGTCGCGCCGCGCCGCACGCAGCTGCACGCTCTCCTCGCCGGAGGACCGCACCCCCACCATCGCGCCGAGGAACTCCGCCACGCGGCCCCGATCCGCCTCGGCCACGCGCCGGGCCACACGATCCGCGAGCTTCCGCCACCTCGCCTCGATGGGCTCGCCGTCCTGTATCCTCGCGACTTTCCTGACGATCTGGCCGAGCAGACCGAACGGCGCGCCCGCCCGCATCGGCTCTCCGCGGCCGATCCAGATCTCGACCGGGGCGCCGTGGTGCGTCGCGCGCGCGATGCGGTCCTCGAGCTCCTTGCGCAGCCGCGATTTGCCGACGCCCGCGCCCGCGGTCACGAGCGCCGCGCGGGCGGTCGGCTGCTCGATGCACTCCTCGAAGAGGTCCTCGAGCGCGCGGAGCTCGCGGTCGCGCCCGACGCAGGGCGTCCGCTTGCCGAGCAGGGAGCGCGCCGCCTCGGGCTGGGCCAGCTCCGCGAGCAGCCGCGGCGTGGTCGACACGACGTCGATCTCGAACCGGCCCTCCAGCAGCGCGGCCGTCAGCGCGTCGACGTGGATCGGGGCGCGCTGCGCGGCCTGCGCGCTCGGCGAGGCTTGCGCGGCCTGCGCGTTCGGCGAGCCCTGCGCGCTCGGCGAGCCCTGCGCGGCCGGCGAGCCCTGCGCGCCAGCCGCGCCCGCCGCGCGGTCGCGCCGGGCATCCTCGATGAGCCGGGCGGCGCGATCGATCGCCTCGCCCGCGGGCGAGCGGCCGCGCACCCGGCCGCGCCCCGTCGCGACCGCGATCGGCGCGCCCGGGAGGAGCTCCCGGATGGCGAGCGCGCAGCGGGCGGCGCGCCCGGCGTGATCCGTCGCGGTCCCGCCGGTGCTGGAGAGCCGCTGGCCCTCATGCGCCCGCAGGCTCGCGCCCCGGGCTGTGCCCAGGAACGTCGCCACCCACGTCCGGTCGGCGAGGCGATCGAGCTCCCCGCCGTGGTCCGCGACCAGCGCCCGCAGCGCGACCTCCTCCGGGTCGGGCGCGGCGACGATCGGCATCTCGGCGACCAGGGTCATCGTGGACGGGTCCACCACCGGCGAGCGGAACCCCGCGTGCTCCCGGGTCTCGGCGTCCGCCGCCGCCGCGGGCGCTCCCGGCGCCGGCACCGCCGCAAGCGCCCCGGGCACCGTCCCTGCCGCGCCGCCGGGCCCCGCCGCCCCGTCGGCCCCCGCCGCGCCCCCGGCGTGCATCGCGCCCCCCGCGCCCGCGAGCAGCACCGACACGAACCGCTGCTCGCCCTCGGTCAACGCCGGCCGCGCGCGGCTCTCCGGCGCCAGGAGCGCGGCCTGCTCCGGGTGGAGGGGGCTCATCGCCTCGATCTCGGCGAGCAGCGCCGCGCCGCTCGCGGGGCGCCGCGCGGGGTCCCGGCTCAGCATGCGCTCGACGAGCGCGTCGACCTCCTCGGGGAGCTCGGGCCGCTCGTCGCGGAGCCGCGGCGGCGAGGCGAGGAGCAGCTTCGCCATCACCGCCATCAGGTTGTCGCCCGCGTAGGCCGGCTGGCCCGTGAGGCACTCGAAGAGCACACATCCGAGCGAGAACACGTCGGAGCGCGCGTCGACGTGGGCGCTGCCGCGCGCCTGCTCCGGCGCCATGTAGCCCAGCGTGCCCACGGCCGCGCTCTTGCGCGTGATGACGGCCGACGCGTTGCCCGGCCGGGCGATGCCGAAGTCGATGAGCCGCGCCCTCTCGACGCGCCCGTCGCAGAGGAAGATGTTGCTCGGCTTGATGTCGCGGTGCACGACGCCGAGCGCGTGCACCGCGGCGAGCGCGCCCGCGACGCGCCGGAGCAGGGTGAAGCTCTCGGCCAGCGTGAGCTCGGCGCGGGCGAGTCGGGCGGAGAGGTCCTCGCCGTCGAGCCACTCCATGACGAGGTACGGCTGCGCCGCCCCGGCGACGCCGTGGGCGATGTACCGGACCACCGCCGCGTCCTTGACCTGGTCGAGGATCCTCGCCTCGCGAGCGAAGCGCGAGAGGTCGTCCTCCTCGCCGCGGTGCAGGATCTTCACCGCCACGGGCGCGCCGGTCTCCAGATCGACGGCGCGGTAGAGGGCGCCCATGCCGCCCGCTCCCGCCTGGCGCTCGATCTGGAAGCGGTTCGCGATCCGCTGCCCGGGCGTCATCGTCTGCGCCTATCACGTCGCCTCCAGCGCGCGAAGCGCCACGGGGGCGGCGCGCAAGGAGCGCATGGCGGCGGCGCGCAGGCAGCGCGCAGGCAGCGCGCAGGCAGCGCGCAGGCGGCGCGCAGGTCAGCGCGTGAAGGCGCGCTCGTGCCGCCTCGCCATGAGCGCGACGGCGGCGGCGATCAGCGCGGCGAGCAGGAAGCCCGCGCCGAAGGCGAGGGCGACGATCCACGGCCGGATCGCCCGCCCGAGGCCGTCGGCGAAGCCCGTCGCGGCGGCGCGGCTGGCCCGCTCGATCGCGGCGCCCGAGCAGCCAGGATCGCCGGCGGGGCAGCCCGCGAGCTGCTCGACGAGCTGCGCCGTCCCCTCGCGCGCCACCGCCCGCGCCGCGGCGCCCGAGCCCTGCTCCACCAGCTCGATCAGCTGCCGGTCGTGCTGCAGCGCGCCCTGGACCACCGCGCTGCTCACCGCCTCGCTCGTCTGCGCGATGACCGGCTCGAGCGGCCCCGCCTGTCGCCCGAGCTCCGCCGCGCCCGCGCGGACCGCGTCGTGGACGATCGCGCCCACGAGCGGGCGCTCCGGGGCCGGCGCGCCCCTGGCCGGCGGCTCGTCAGGCGCGGCGTGGTCCCGCGCGCCCCGCTCGAGCGCCTCGAGCGTGCCGCTGGCCGCCTCCTTCGCCGCCTCGCGGACACACCCGGCGGCGGGCAGCAGGAGGACGAGGGCGAACGCCGCGGTCGCCGCCGCGGTCACCGCCGCGGCGCGCGCCGTGAGCGGCTGCGGCGCAGCCTCGAAGCGAGGGGAGGGCGCATCGTTCACAGCGGCGCTGGCCTCCATGAACCGTGCCCGCTCCGCGCCGCGAGCCGTCGCGGCGCCGCGCGCACCTCACGCCGCGTCGATCGTCCTCAGCAACACGTCGAGCTCGAACGGCTTGCTGATCACCTCGCGCGCGTGCGCCGGCATCGGCTGCTTGATGTTCGACGCGGCGGTCATGATGACGACCGGGATCTCCCCGAGCCCGGGCGCCGCGCTGAGCTCGTCGCACACCTTCCAGCCGTTCATCTTCGGCATCATCAGGTCGAGCAGGATCACCCCCGGCCGCTCGCCCTCCGAGAGGCGCTCCAGCGCCTCGTGTCCGCTGAAGTAGGGCGTGGCCTCGTAGCCGAGCTCGCACAGCGTCTCGGCGAGGGTCGTCGCCAGGTCGACGTCATCATCGATGATCAAGACGGATTTGCTCATGGTACAGGGGGAGCTCCACGGTGAAGGTGGAGCCGGCGCCGAGCTCGCTCTGCACGGAGATGCGGCCCTGCATCCTCTCCACGAGCTGGCGCGACAGCCACAGGCTCAGGCCGAGGCCGCCGTAGTTGCGCACCGAGACGGCGCGCTCGAACTGCTGGAAGATGCGCGCGTGGTCCTCCGGCGCGATGCCGATGCCGCGGTCCTCGACGAGCAGGCGGGCGGCGCGCTCACCCGCCTCGACGGTGACCTCGACCGGCGCCCCGCGGCCGAACTTCATGGCGTTCGACAGGAGGTTCACGAGCACCTGCTCGAGCCGGAAGCCGTCGCCCAGGCAGATCACCGGGCCCTGCGCGTGGACGTGGATCGCGGGCGCGTCGTCGCCGAGGCCGTCCAGCAGCCGTCCCACGACGTCCCGCGCCGCCTCGGCGAGGTCGACCGGCGCGCGCTCGATCTCGATCCGGCCCGAGAGCAGCTGCGTCGCGTCGAGCAGCTGCTCCACCAGCCCGAGGAGCTTCTTTCCCTGCCGCTCTAGCTTGCCCACCCTGGGCGCGAGCTCCCGGACGGGGACCTCCTCCCGCCCGCGCTGGACCCTCTCCAGCGCCTTGACCTGGAGCAGGAGCGTCGCGATCGGCGTCTTCAGCTCGTGCGACGCCACGGCGAGGAAGTCGTCGCGCGCGCGCAGCGCCTCCTCGATGCGCGCCGTGCTGCGGCTGCGCTCGATCGCGATGCCCGCGAGATCCCGGGAGATCTCGATGAGGGCGAGATCGCGCGCGCTCGGCTCGCGCGGGTCGCGGTAGTAGAAGGCGAACGTGCCGAGCACCTCGCCCCGGCTGTCCAGGATCGGCGACGACGTGCACGCCCGCAGGCCGTGGGAGAGCGCGAGGGCGCGCGCCTGCTCCCAGAGCGGATCGTGCTCGATGTCCGAGACGATCACCGTCTTCTTGCGGTAGACGGCGGTGCCGCACGAGCCGCTCACGGCGCCGACGAGCAACCCGTCCACCTCCCGGTTGTACGCCTCGGGCAGGCTGGGCGCCGCGGCCCAGCGCAGGCGGGTCCCCGAGGCGTCGACGAGGAGGAGCGAGCAGAGCGCCTCGGCCGACTGCGCCTCCATGAAGCCGATGAGCTCGTCGAGGACGCGGGAGAGCGGCTCACCAGACGCGACCATCCGGAGGATACGGTTCTGCCCTCGCAGCAGCGACCCAGCCCCGCGCATCTGGCGTCCGGGCCGGGCGCGGCGATCCCTGTCGACCCCCGCCGCAGGGCGTGGATCGGTCGGTATCGATGCCTCCATGCACCTCCGTTGCGCTGAGTGAGCACCGAATCAGGTGCCGCGCTGACGAAAGCGCAAGGGGCAATCTGGTGATGTCGGCGCGTGCCCGCCGGTGGCCGGCTGCCTGGTCGCGGCCGGCTACCTGGAAGCGGCGAGCGGCGCACGGCGCAGGGCGCGCGCCGCGACGCAAGCCGCCGAGGTGAGGTGGGCGCGGCCTGGAAGGTCGCGCCCGGTCGTATCACTCCAGCTGTCCGTCCTCGATCCAGTCGGCCAGCGTCTGCTGCTCGGCGGCGGTGAGGCAGCTGGCGTTGTCAGCGTCCGTCTCCGGATTGCCCGTGCAGCCACGGCCGCGCGGCATGGTGCCGTCGTGGACGCGAACGAGGGAGCACGCGCCGTTGGTGAGACTCGCCGACACGCAGGCAGCGTAGCCGTCGGCGGGCGCGCTTGCAGACACGTAGGTGATCGAGTAGCCGCTGGCCGGGCCTTCCGCCCGGGTGTGGCAGGGCGTGCACTTGGCCGTCAGGATCGGCTCCACGTCAGCCCATCGCGTGGCCTCCGGCAGCCCGCCGCCGCCGCCGTCGCCGCCGCCCGCGCCGCCGTCGCCCGTGCCGCCCGTGCCGCCCGTGCCGCCCGTGCCGCCGTCGCCGCCCGTGCCGCCGTCGCCGCCCGTGCCGCCCGTGCCGCCCGTGCCGCCCGTGCCGCCCGTGCCGCCCGTGCCGCCCGTGCCGCCCGTGCCGCCCGTGCCGCCGTCGCCACCTGTGCCCCCAGCACCGCCGGTGCCCGTCCCCGTACCGGTGCCGGTCCCCGTGTTGGTCGCGCTTGTGCCGCCGTTGCCGGCCTCGCCGCCTGCGCCGCCTGTGCCCGAGTCGTCGTCGCCGCACGCCGCGAGCGCGAGGAGCAGGGCGCCTGTCGTCATGAAAAGACGGATGGAAGTACGCGGAATCAAGAGCATGGCGGCAGCATAGGCGCGTCCGACCCCGCAGGTAAATAACGCCGCCATCGAATGCAACAGTTCACCATTGCCATCTTGGCGGAATACGCTTCGGCTGAATCCACCGCCATCGCTCGAGCCCGGCGGTCAGCTTTGTCAAACCCTCGCCGCGGCGGCGCGCACGCCGGGCGGCGGCGTCACTTCGCCCGGACGCCCTCCGGCGCGCCGGTCGCGTTCGGAAACCTGGACTTGAGATCGTCGACGCCCCGCTGCGGGTTCGCCGCCGCGGCGAGGTCGGCGCGCTCCTTCCGCTTCTCTGCCGTGTTGATCCCGGTGCGCTTGTCGCGCGCCTCCACGAGCTCGGCCGGCATCTCCCCATCGCGGTTGTACGACCAGGCGAGCAGGGGAGGGCCGACCGGCAGGTTGTGGGCGGCGGGGTGCCCCGCGTGCCCCGTGTCCCAGATGTGCCACGTCTTGCCGTAGCTGTTCATCTTCTTCTTGAGCGCCGCCTTCTCGGCCACCGCCGGGACGCCGGGGAGCGTGAGCTGGCCTGAGAGGATCTCGTAATTGTGCGGGTGCCAGCTCTTCTTCTCGTCCTCGGGCAGCCCCTCGAACATCGCCTCGGAGATGATGTACTCGACGCCGATGATGTTCGCGTCCTTCGTGTTGCCGTCGAAGATCACGCACTGCGTGAACTCTTCGTTGACACCTTTGCAGTAGTGATGAGCCTCCATGTGGAGGTCCGGCTTCTCCTTCATCACGTGGAAGCCGTCGAGGTAGTGGTCGATCGCCCGCACGGGGCTCAGGTCCTGGAGCGCCTCTGCGCCCTTCTCGAGGATCTTGGTGTCGACCTTCTTCTCCTGCCCCGGCGGGGCGCCCGGGTTCGAGGGGGGCGCGTCCGCCTGGCCGCAGCCGGCGGTGAGCCCCGGAGCCAGCAGGAGCACGGCAATCGCAAGGTGACCATGTCTCGCCATCGTAGGGATCTCCCGGAAGCGCGGCCGGCGCGAAGTTGCAAATCTGCGGCCAGGCGCCGCAAAGCCGCCCTCCCGCCGGAACGGCCGTCCGTCCGTGGCTCCCCTGCACAGGTTGTGGCGTTATGCCACGGCCCGGCGCGCCGCGCTGCGCCGCCCGGTTTGCGTATTGCGGCCCGAGTCGGTCCATGGTTTACGGGTGACGTCTCCGAGGCACGTAGTGTCTGGGTCCCCACGCGCGGGCCCCGGCCCGAACGACGCTTTCTATCGCTGACACGGTTCACCTCGAGTCCCATCCTTCTTAATCATTGACAACAAAGGGGAGCACCTTATGCGCCTCACACGGTATGCGACATGGATCCTGGCGGCGGCGGCTGTTCTCGCGCCGGCCGCCTGCGGTGACGACGACCCGTCCGGCGACGCCACCAGCGCCGCGAGCGGCGGGACGGGCGGCGGCAGCAGCGGCAGCGGGGCGAGCTCGCCGACGGGCACGGGCGGCGGCAACAGCAACCCGAGCGGCACCGGGGGCGGGGGTGACGGCGGCGGCGGCTCCGGGAGCGGCTCGGGCCTGCGGTCCTGCGACGACGGGTGGCCCAAGCTGGAGAGCGAGGTCGCGAAGGATCCGGAGATCGAGGCGGCGGTCGCCGAGCTCCTCGGCCGGATGAGCCTGGAGGAGAAGGTCGGCCAGATGGTGCAGGCCGAGATCAATGAGGTCACGCCGGCGGAGGTGAAGGAGTTCCACCTCGGCTCCATCCTGAACGGCGGCGGCTCCTGGCCCGGCAAGGACAAGGACGCGACGGCGGCGGAGTGGGTCGCGCTCGCCGACGCGCTCTACAACGCCTCGATCGACACGGCCGGCGGCACCCGCGTGGCCATCCCGATCATCTGGGGCATCGACGCGGTGCACGGGAACAACAATGTCCGCGGCGCCACGCTCTTCCCGCACAACATCGCCCTGGGCGCCGCGCGGGATCCCGAGCTGATCGAGCGGATCGGCGCGGCGACGGCCAAGGAGGTCGCCGCGACGGGCCTCGACTGGACCTTCGCCCCGACGCTCGCGACGGTCCGCGACGACCGGTGGGGCCGCACCTACGAGGGCTACTCCGAGGATCCGGAGATCGTGAACGCGTACGCGGGCCGGGTCGTGAAGGGGATCCAGGGCGACCCCAAGGGCGCCAGTTTCCTCGGCGCCGCCAACGTGATCGCCACGGCCAAGCACTTCATCGGCGACGGCGGCACGGACAAGGGCGATGACCAGGGGAACAACCTCTCCAGCGACACCGAGCTCTGCAAGATCCACGGCCAGGGCTACATGTCCGCCATCCCCGCGGGCGCGCAGACCGTCATGGCGTCCTACAACAGCATCCGCGGCGAGAAGATGCACGGGTACGGCCCGCTGCTCACCGAGGTGCTCAAGGACGAGTTCAATTTCGACGGCTTCGTGATCGGCGACTGGAACGGCCACGGCCAGGTGCCCGGGTGCGAGAACGACTCGTGCGCCAAGGCGATCAACGCGGGCGTCGACATGATCATGGTCCCCTACAAGGCGGACTGGAAGCCGTTCTACCAGAACACGATCGCGCAGGTGAACGCCGGCGAGATCACGCAGGCGCGGATCGACGACGCGGTGACGCGGATCCTGCGGGTCAAGATGAGGGCAGGGCTGCTCGGTCCGAAGAAGACCAAGGGGGCCCCGTCGACGCGCATGTACGCGGGGCAGCAGAACCTGCTCGGCGCGGCGGAGCACCGGGAGCTCGCGCGCGAGGCGGTCCGGAAGTCGCTCGTCCTCCTCAAGAACGCGGGCGGCGTGCTCCCCCTCGACCCGGGGTCGAAGGTGCTCGTCGCGGGCAAGTCGGCGGACACCATCGCGAACCAGACCGGCGGCTGGTCGCGGACGTGGCAGGGCACCGACAACACGAACGCCGATTTCCCGAACGCCCAGTCGATCTACTCGGGCATCTCCGAGCTGGTGCAGGCGGCCGGCGGCCAGGCGACCCTGAGCGCGACCGGCACCGGCGCGTCGGCGAACTTCGACGCCGCGATCGTGGTGATCGGCGAGACGCCTTATGCCGAGATGTTCGGGGACATCCAGCTCGCGACGGACGACAACCCGCACGCGAAGACGCTCGAGCACGCGGTGTTCCACCCCGAGGATCTGGCCGTGATCAACGCCATCCGGACGGCCGCGCCCGAGCTGCCGATCGTGACGGTCTTCCTGTCGGGCCGCCCGCTCTACGTGAACAAGGAGCTGAACCGCTCCGACGCGTTCGTGGCGGCGTGGCTCCCGGGCTCCGAGGGCGGCGGCGTGGCCGACATGCTCTTCGGCGTGGAGGAGTTCCACGGCAAGCTCTCGTTCTCCTGGCCCAGGACCGATTGCCAGCGCATCAACCGCCACGATCCCAACGAGGCAGAGGCGCTGTTCCCCTACGGCTTCGGCCTGACCACGGCGGACCAGGACACGCTCGGAGAGCTCCCCGAGGCGTCCACCGCCGGCGGCTGCCCCTGACCTGTCCCTCGGCGCCCCTGCCGCTCGCCTGAGCGGCGGGCGGCGCTCCCCGAAGCGCCGCCCGGCGCGCCCCGCTCGCCGCCGCGCGAGCGGGGATCCCTGCCCCGATCCGACCACCCCCCGGCCGCCCTGCGCGGGCCGACCTCAGCGCGCGTTCGTGAGCACCACCTTGCCCGTGGTCGCGCGCGACGTGACGGCCGCCATGGCCGCTCGCGCCTCGGCCATCGGTCGGACGGAGGAGATGAGCGGCTTGATCGCGCCCCGGCCGTGGAGCGCGTAGAGCTCGTCCTGGACCCGCCGCGTCAGGGCGGGCTCGGCGCGGCTGTAGGTGCCCCAGTAAAAGCCGATCACCGCGTAGTTCTTCACGAGGAGGTGGTTCGCGCGCGCCGCGGGGAAGTGGCCTGACGCGAAGCCGATCACCAGGATGCGGCCCTCGAAGGCGATGCACTTGGTGGATCGATCGAAGACGTCGCCGCCGACGGGGTCGAAGACGATATCGGCCCCGCGGCCCGAGGTGTGGTCCTTGACGACGGCGACGAAGTCCTCGCTCCGGTAGTCGATCGCGACGTCCGCGCCGAGCGCGCGGCAGACCGCCACCTTCTCGCGCCCGCCTGCGGTGGCGATGACGGTCGCGCCGGCCGCCTTGGCGATCTGGATCGCCGCGCTGCCGACGCCACCCGCGCCGGCGTGCACGAGGACCGTGTCGCCGGGCTGGAGGCCCGCGCGCCGGTGCAGCGCGAAGTGGCCTGTCTGGTAGGTGATCGTCAGCGCCGCGCCGTCCTCGAACGGCATGCCGGCCGGGAGCGCGTAGGTCGTGCGCGGGCCGGCGATCACGTGCGTCGCGTAGCCGCCCGAGCCGGGCAGCGTCGCGGCCACGCGGGCGCCCGGCGGCAAGGACGGCTCGCGGCTCTCGACGACGACGCCGGCGACCTCGAAGCCGGGGATGAACGGCGGCGTTGGCCTGACCTGATGGGCGCCCGCCGTGAAGAGCACGTCGGGGAAATTGATCGCCGACGCGGCGACCTCGATCCGGACCTCTCCCTCGGCGAGCGGGGGATCGTCCACCTCTTCCCAGACGAGGATCTCGGGGGGGCCGAACGAATGGCCGCGCCAGGCGTGCATGGTCCGCGGACCTTACGAGAGAAGAGATTTCAACGCAAAGGCGCAAAGACGCAAAGACGCAAAAAAACACAGAGAAATTCTGGTTTGCGCCTTTGCGCCTTTGCGCCTTTGCGCCTTTGCGTTGAAATCTCTCGGGATCCCTGGCCGAGACTTGTGACGCTCGGAACTGGGTGTCTCCAGGGGCCACGACCCTCTTCAACTCTTCCTGTCCTGGGTCCTACCGATTCTGGCTCGTCGCGGCACAGGGCTGCCGGGAGCGCCCGTGGACCGTCGCGCGCGCGGGGCTCGCCGGCCCCGCCGCGTCACTCGACCTCGGGGTGCCAGCACGCCACGCGGTGGCCGCTCCCGGCGGCGAGCTCCTCGAGCGGCGGGATCTCGACGTCGCACTTGCCCTCTTCGGCCTTGCGGCAGCGCGGGTGGAACACGCAGCCCTCGGGCGGGTTGATCGCGCTCCCCGGCGCGCCCGGGAGCAGCCGGCGCGCCTTGCCCCCGCGGTCGAGCGACGGCATCGCGTCGAAGAGGGCGCGCGTGTACGGGTGGTGCCGCCGCTCGGCCACGTCCTTGGCCGGGCCGATCTCCACGATGCGGCCGAGGTACATCACCGCGATGCGGTGGCTCACGTGCTCGATCACCCGGAGGTCGTGCGAGATGAACAGGAGGCTCAGCGAGAGCTCGTCCTGGAGCTCCTCGAGCAGGTTGATGATCTGGGCCTGGACCGACAGGTCGAGCGCGCTCACCGGCTCGTCGCAGACGACGAAATGGGGGCGCACGACGAGCGCCCGGGCGATCGCGATCCGCTGCCGCTGCCCGCCCGAGAACTCGTGGGGGAAGCGCTCCATCATGTCCGGCCGCAGCCCGACCTTCTGGAGCGCGCCCTCGACCATCGTCGTCGCCTCGTCGCGGCTCCTCGCGAGGCGGTGGATCACGATGCCCTCGCCCACGATCTCGCGCACCGTCATCCGCGGGTTGAGCGAGCCGTAAGGGTCCTGGAAGACGATCTGCATCCGCCGGCGCGTGGCCCTGAGCGCGCGGCCCGACATCGCCGTGAGGTCCTCGCCGTCGAAGAAGATGCGGCCGAGCGTGGGCTCGACGAGCCGGATGGCCGTGCGCCCGAGCGTGCTCTTGCCCGAGCCCGACTCGCCGACCAGGCCGAGCGTCTCGCCGCGGTGCACGTGGAAGGTCACCCCGTCGACGGCCTGCACGAACGACGGCCTCGCGAACGGGCCGCGCTGCACCGGGTACAGCTTCGAGAGCCGCTCCACCTGGAGCAGCGGGCGGGCGCCGCGCGCGCTCTCGGCGCGCGCGGCGGCGGCGCCCGCGGCGTCGCCCTGCGACGGAAGCGGGAAGTCGCTGTCGCGCGTCACGCGGCGCCCTCCTCGCCGGCGCGCCCGGCCTCGGCGAGCAGGAAGCAGCGCGCCGCGTGGCGCCCCGTGCTCGGGCCGGCGGGCGGGACGCCGTAGAGGTCCGGCGCCTCGGCGCGGCAGCGCGCGAACACCACGTCGCAGCGGTCGGCGAAGCGGCAGCCGGGCGGCGGGTCGCGCAGATCCGGCAGGGCGCCCGGGATGGTCGGCAGGCGCAGCGCCTTCTCGCCGCGCACGCGGTGCGGCCGGAGGCCGGGCGCGGGGATGCTCCGGAGCAGCGCCCGCGTGTACGGGTGCGACGGCGCCGCGAGCACCCTGCGCGCGGGCCCCTGCTCCACGACCGTCCCGGCGTAGAGCACGACGATCTCGTCCGCGAGCTCGCCGACCACGGCGAGGTCGTGCGCGATGAGCAGGAGGCTCATCGACGACTCCGCCTTGAGCCGCTCGAGCAGGTCCAGGATCTGCGCCTGCGTGGTCATGTCGAGCGCGGTGGTCGGCTCGTCGGCGATGAGCAGCGAGGGGCCCGGCGCGAGGGCCATCGCGATCATGACGCGCTGGCGCATGCCGCCGGACAGCTCGTGCGGGTAGCTCCCGGCGCGCACCTCGGGCTCGGGCAGGCCGACCTTGCCGAGCAGGCTCACCGCGTAGAGCCGGGCGTCGCCGCGCGACATGGGGCGGTGCAGCCGGATCGCCTCGGCGATCTGGGCGCCCACCGTGTACACGGGGTTCAGCGAGGTCATCGGCTCCTGGAAGATCATCCCGATCTTGCCGCCGCGCACGGCGCGCATCTCGCGCTCGGTGAGCGAGAGCAGGTCCCGGCCCTCGAGCTCGATCGCGCCGGCGTCGACGGACGCATACGGCGCGGGCAGGAGCCGCAGGATGCTGAGCGCGGTCACCGTCTTGCCGCAGCCCGACTCGCCGACGAGCGCCACCGTGCGCCCGCGCGGGACCGAGAACGAGACGCCGTCGAGGGCGCGCGTGACGCGGCCGTCGGCCGAGAACGAGACGCTGAGGTGGCTCACGCGGAGCAGCGTGGGCGGCGGCGCCTCCTCGGGCGCCGGGGGCGGCGCGGTGCGCAGGAGCGGGAAGGGGGGCACGCTCGCCACCGAGCGCCGGGTCACGGCGGGCTCCTCGTCGACGTCGATGCTGTCGGCGCGGCGCGCGAGCAGCAAGGCGAGCGAGGCGGGCGGCACGCTCTCGCGGGGATCGGACGCGGGCGGCGTCCCGCCGGGGCCGGAGGCGGGCGGCCTGACGGAGGCGGGGGGCCTGGCGGACGCGGGGGGCCTGCCGGAGGCGGGCGGCGTCCCCCCGGGGCCGGAGGCGGGCGGCTTGCCGGAGGCGGGCGGCGTCCCGCCGGGGCCGGAGGCGGGCGGCAGGCCGCTGCCGGCGTCGGGCGCGGGCGGCCTGCCGTCGCCCGTGTCGTAACGGATGAGCGGCAGCGGGAGAGCGCTCGGCCTGGAAGCCCGCTCGCCGAGGTCGTCGTCGTCCTGACCGCCGCTCACCGTACGTAGACCTCGAGGAGGGGGCCGACGCCCTGGGAGACGCCCATCGAGTAGGCCGCCCCGACCGCGTCGCTCCCCGGCGCGAGGATCGCGATGCCGTGGTCGTCCCTGCGCCGCCTGGCCCAGTCGCGCACGAGCGGCGTGACGTCGATCCGCAGCGGCGTCGCGGGGCGGCGGCGCACGACGGCGGCGGCCTCGGGCAGCGACAGGCGCGGCTGCCGGCCCCACGTCGCCGTGTCCGAGCGCCACGGCTCGAGGATGCGCGCGACCTCGAGGGTGACCGCGCGCTCCGCCGGCGGCGCGCCCGGGGTCGGCTCCAGCACCACGAAGGCGCTCGCGATCTCGGCGCCGGCGCCGAAGTCCGGGGCGAACCGGAGCAGCAGGACGACGTCGCCCCCGGCCTCGCGCCCGAGCGCGACGGCGTCGGGCACGCCGGCGCCGCCGGCGTCCTCCGCGAGCACCGCGAGGTCCGCGGGCGGGAGCAGCACGCGGCGCGCGTCGATGGGCGAGGGGAGGGCGTCGGCCGGCCGGCAGCGCCCGGCGACGCAGTAGCCCGCGCCGCAGACGCCGGCGCCCGCGCAGACGCGCGCGTCCGACGCGGAGGCGCCGCCGCAGCCCGAGAGCGGCGGCGCCGCGACGAGCAAGGCCACGGGCGCGAGGGCGGCGAGCAGACGCACGGCGGGGGCGACCATAGCAGAGCGCGGCCCCGCCGGCAGGCCGTGGTCCGCCGGCCCCCTCGAGGCGCGCGCCGCCGCGGCGCCGCGACGGGGATGTGCCGCGCTGCACCGCGGGTCGCGATCCCTGTTGTCGGGCCGCGGCCGCTCTGCTGGGATCCCGTGCCGTGCGCGTTCGAGCCGTGGCCGTCCTGAGGGTGCTCGTGGTCCTTGCCGCCTTGCCCGCGGCGCTCGTTGCCTGCGGAAAGAAGGCGCCGCTCGGCTCCCCGTGCCGCGCCGACGACGACTGCGCCTCCGGACTCGCCTGCCACCGCGAGCAGTGCCTGCACGAGGGGAGCGCCCGGCGCCTGCGCGAGGAGGAGCAGCGCAGCGCCGGCGGCGGCGCGCGGAAGGTCGGCGACCGCATCGAGGTCGAGTGGAAGGGCGCTTACAAGCCGGCGATCATCACCGGCGTGGTCGCCCCGGGCAGCTACCGCGTCCATTTCGAGGGCTACGACGCGCAGTGGGACGAGGTCGTGACGGAGGCGCGCATCAGGGGCGGCGCGCGGCCGGGGCCCGGCCCGAAGACCGTGGTCCCCGCGGCGAGCGGCTCGTCGGGCTGAGCGGCTGAAGGGCTTTCGCGGAGCACCCGCAGATCGAAGACCAGGCGCGGTGTCGCGAGCGCAGCCGAGCTGCCCTTGGTTCAGCTCGGACCAGTGCCGCGCTGGAGCCGGAGGAGGCGCTCCAGCGCCTCGACGTCGGCGCGATCCTGAAGGCGATCCGCGGCGCGCTTGTTCGCGAGCAGATCCTCCAGCGCGATGACCGGACAACGGACGTGCTCGCCGAACGCCACCTCGATGCGACGTGGCCACGCCTCGGCAAACTCAACGCCGGAGATCTGCGTGAGCACGTCGATCCGTCGAGGCGGAACGCCCATCATGAAACCGACGCCTGGCGTGGCGAGATCCAGCTCCGAGAGCTCCGAAAGCGGCGCCCCGAACCGACGCAGCGCGTCCATGACCCGCGTCGCGTTCTCGGGGCTGGCCTCTATCCAGACATCGAGGTCCTTCGTCGCACGCGGGCGGCCATGCACGCCGACGGCGTACGCCCCGACAACCATGAACCTCGCGTCAGCGGCGGACAGGGCGGAAAGCAGATCGAGGAAGTCGTCGTTCATGGGTGGATCCGGGCAAAGCCAGCTCGAAGAGCTCCTGGCTCAGCTTCCAGGTGACCTCGGCGCGCTGGTCTACGGGGATGGCGTTCCAGAAGAGAGCGTCCGCGTCCGCCTGCGCCTCGCCCTCGCCGGGCTGGAACACGCGCATCATCCACCCCGCGCGAGCCCTCCGTCGCGCCTCCTTGGCCTCTTCGCCTGCGCTCATGAACACGACGATACCACGCCGCTCGGATCGGCCGAGGGGCCTGCGGCGTTCGGTCGAGCCTCCCGGCTGCCGGCGCTCATCCGAAATCGCGTGAGCCTGGAGAAGCCGACCTCGACCCTGCGGCACCGAGGCGGCGCGGCCGCGCAGCGGCGGGTCACCCTGACCTGCGGCGGCCGGACGGGGCCACATCGCGCAAGACGAGCGCGATGCGTTATCCGTCGATCTGCAGGTGGTAGTGCGCCGGCGTCGTCTCCTCGAGCACGTCGACGCCGCCGGCCTCCGCGGCGCTCTCGAGGAACGCGCGCTTCTCCTTGGCCGACATGGTCCGGTTGCGCACGTCCACGGCGCCCTTGCGCAGGTGCGCGGAGACGTAGATCCCCCGGTCGATCTGGTCCTGGATCACGGCCTCCATGGCCGCCACCACCTGCTCCGGCGGCTTCTTGGAGGCGCTCTGGTACGCCTTCTTGATCTCCTGGACCGCCGCCTTGTTCCGGTAGAGCTTGAGCAGGTCCTCGCCGAGCCTGAGCTTCGTGAACATGGCCCTCGCCTGGCGGTTCGCGTCGCGTGTCCCGCTCGTGATCACGAGGTGCTCCCGCGTGCGGCGCGCGTAGCCCCGATCGAGCTGCTCGAGCTTCTCGGCGATCTTCGGCGGGAGGCTCACGCCCGGCAGCACCTCGTACGGCGGCGTGGTCCACGGCTCCACGGGCACGGCCTTGCCGAGCGCGGTGAGCGGCGGCAGCTGCGCGCGCCGCTCTTCTTCCTCGGAGGGCAGCTCGTCGCAGTCGCTCGGCGGCGCTGCCGCGGCGCGCGGGGCGCCCTGGGCCCGCGCCGAGGCGCTCGCCGGCGCGGCGCCGCGCGGGGCACCCTGGGCCCGCGCCGAGGCGCTCGCCGGCGCGACGGGCGCGCTGGCGCCGGGCAGGTCGATCCCGGGCAGGTCGATCCCGGGCAGGTCGACCGACTCGAGCTTTTCCGTGCACCCGGCCGCGCAGAGCAGCGCGGCGGCGAGGGCGCGCAAGCGGCGCGCCGGCTTCCTCGGGAGGTTCTTCGCGGCTCGGCGGCGTGTCGGCAACATCGGCAAAGCCGGCCCAGCGTGCCATGGGGCGCGCGGGCGGAGAAAAAAACGGCGGCGCCGCCGCGCGCCGTCAGGGCGATGGGCATCGCCTCCTCCGCCTGGCCTCTCCGGTCTCACCGCCCCGCGGCGCCACATCGGCTAGACCAGCGCCATGCCCCACATCCCCCTGTCCGGCCGCGTCGCCCTCGTGACCGGCGCCGGCACCCGCGTCGGCGCCGCCATCGCCCGCTCGCTCGCGGCCGCGGGCGTCGACCTGGCCGTCCACTACGCCACGAGCGCCGCCGGCGCGGACGCCGTGGTCGACGAGGCGCGCGCCCTCGGCCGCCGCGCGATCGCGCTCCAGGCGGACCTCTACGACCGCGCGGCGCTCGCCGGTCTCGCCCGGGCGGCGCTCGACTGGTCCTCTGGCCGGCTCGATCTGCTGGTCCACAACGCGGCGAACTTCGATCGCGTCCCGCCGGCCGAGCTCTCCGCTGACGCCTGGGATCGCGCCATGGCCCTCAACGCGACCGCGCCGTACCTGCTCACGCTCGAGCTCGCCCCCGCGCTCCGCGCCTGCGGCGGCAGCGTGGTCGCGATCGCCTGCGTGAGCGCCGAGCGCCCCTGGAAGAACTACCTCCCTTATTCGGTCTCCAAGGCCGCGCTCGCCCACCTGGTCCGCGGCCTCGCCGTGAGCCTGGCCCCCGAGGTGCGCGTCAACGGCGTCGCTCCCGGGACGGTCCTGCCGCCGCTGTCCGCCTCGGACGAGGCGACGCTCGCCCGGCTGCGCGAGCGCATCCCGCTCCGGCGGATCGGCGAGGCCGGCGACGTCGCGCGCGCGGTGGTCTTCCTGGCCGAGAACGACTTCATCACCGGCCAGGTCCTCGCGGTGGACGGCGGCGCCTCGGTCGCCTGACCCGCCGCCTCCCGGTCGGGCGCGCTCCGCAGGGCCGCGTCCGGCGGCGCTTTGGCTTGAACGACCGCGCCAGATCGCCCCATAGTTTCAGTCCCATGAGCACCACGTTCGACAACAGCGCCCCCGATCCTGTCCAGGCTGACCCCGCGCCCCGCGCGTCCGCTGAAGCTGGATCGGCCGGGGCGCCGGCCGCCGCGGGTGGCGCTCCTGAGGCCAAGCCGGCCAGCCACGACACCTCGCTGCCGGAGGCGCTGGTCGCGTTCATGCTCGATCGGTGGGCGCCGGCGCCTCGCGAGCTCCCGCAGCCGATCGCGCATGCGGAGGTGTTCGCCGCCCGCCGCCGGGCCCTGTCCAAGCTGTTCCCGGCGGAGACGCTCATCATCCCCACGGGGCACGAGAAGGTCCGCGCCAACGACACGCATTACCGCTTCCGCCCCGGCTCGGATTTCTTCTACCTGACGGGCAACCTCGAGCCCGACTGCGTGCTCGTCATGCAGCCGCAGGAGGGGGGCGGTCACCGCGACATCCTCTTCGTCGAGCCGAACCCCGGCCGCAGCGACAAGACGTTCTTCACCGATCGCGTGAAGGGCGAGCTCTGGGTCGGCCCGCGCCTCGGCGTGGACCAGAGCCGCGCGCATTTCGGCGTCGACGAGTGCCGCGGGCTGCCCGAGCTCGACGCGTTCCTGAGCGGCCTCGTCGGCCAGGTGACGCACCCGCACCGCGTGCTCCGCGGCATGTCGGAGCGCGTCGACAACCTCCTCGCCAAGCAGGATCGCGACAAGCAGCTCGGCGAGGCGCTCTCGGAGATGCGGCTCCTCAAGGACGCGCTCGAGATCCAGGAGCTCGAGGCGGTCATCGCGTCGACGAAGCGCGGGTTCGAGGACGTCATCCGCGCGCTCCCCGCCGGGCGCAGCGAGCGCGAGGTCGAGGGCATCTTCAACCTGCGCGCCCGGGTCGAGGGCAACGACGTGGGGTACGGGACCATCGCCGCGGCGGGCCACCACGCTTGCATCCTGCATTGGACCAGGAACGACGGGAAGCTCGAGCCGGAGAAGCTCCTCTTGCTGGACGCGGGCGTCGAGGGCAACGCGCTCTACACGGCCGACATCACGCGCACGTTGCCCATCGGCGGGAAGTTCTCGCCGGAGCAGCGCGAGATCTACGAGCTCGTGCTCGAGGCGCAGGAGGCCGCGCTCGGCGAGGTCAAACCGGGCAACGACTTCATGGAGCCGAACCGCGCCGCGATGCGGGTGCTCGCCCGGGGGCTCGAGCGGCTGGGCATCCTCCCCGTGTCCGCCGAGGAGGCGCTCAAGGAGGACAAGCAGTTTTACCGCCGGTACTCGCTCCACAACGTGAGCCACATGCTGGGGCTCGACGTGCACGACTGCGCGCAGGCGCGGCAGCAGGTCTACAAGTTCGGCAAGCTCCAGCCGGGCATGGTGCTCACGGTGGAGCCTGGCCTCTACTTCCAGCTCGACGATGAGACGGTTCCGGCGCGGTACCGCGGCATCGGGGTGCGCATCGAGGACGATGTGCTCGTCACGGAGAGCGGGCATCGGAACCTCTCCTCGGGGATTCCGCGGAGCGTGGGGGACGTCGAGGCGTGGATGGCGGGGATCTGGGCGGGGGCTCCGGTCGACAAGTGAGCGGCTGAGGGGGGGCGGGCGGGCGTCCAGAGACCGCAGCGGGCGCCGCCGGGGGAGGGGGTGTCGCGCGGGCGGGCGGCGGGGGTCCCCCCACAAACTCGCGCCTTTTAGGGGGCTATTGCCACACTGGGGGGGTGGCGTGGACTGGGGGCGACTCGCTCCGATGCGGGCCGGCGCTCGGGTTTGTGGGGCCCACCCCCGCCGCCCGCCCGCGCGACACCCCCTCCCCCGGCGGCTCTTGCGTGAGTGGGGCGGAGAGCAGGAGCGCGACGGGCAGGGGAGCGAATTTGGAGTTGTGGCTTCGATCGCCTGCGCAGAGACTGCGTGGACGGGCGGCCAGAACCGGGGCTGGACGCCTGGGGCAATCACTCCTTTTCGCTGACGCTGGCATCGTTGGCGCTTCGAGCCGGCGTGGATAGCTGAGGTTTCTATGAAGTGGACATGGCTTGTTATTCTTGGATGCCTGCTGGTCGGCTGCGGAGACGATGATCCCGCCGGAGGCGGGGGCCACGGCGGGGGCGGCAATGCCGATGGTGGGGGCGGCAATGCCGACGGCGGGGGCGGCAATGCCGACGGCGGGGGCGGCAATGCCGATGGTGGGGGCGGCAATGCCGATGGTGGGGGCGGCAATGCCGATGGTGGGGGCGGCAATGCCGATGGCGGAGGTGGCAATGCCGATGGCGGAGGCGGCAATGCCAACGGCGGGGGCGGCAATGCCGACGGCGGGGGCGGCAATGCCGATGGCGGCGGCGGCAATGACGGCAACGAAGGCGGCGGCGGCCACGATGGAGGGGATGCGGTGACGCTCGAGATGGCCACCGACGAGGTCTTCTCGTCAGGGTGCGCGACGTTCGTCGATGGCGCCTGGGGGGTCGGAGAGACCGGCTTCGAAGAGGGGGAGGTGGTGAACCTCGACTGCGCCCTGGTGCCCGTCGTGGTCGACGGGAACCCCTACTGGATCACGTCGGCCACGTTCGAGGGAACCCTCGGCCTGGACGAACTGGCCTACTCGTTCTCGACCGCCGAAGCGCCCGTGGTCGAGGGGAGCGAGCGCCTCGTCCTCACCGACGCGGCGTTCTTCGGGGAGCTCTTCTCGGGGACCGTCAACGTGACGGAGGTCACGTTCAACGCGGTGACCATCACGATCGAATAAAGGCCACCGAAGGCCCGGCGGCCGCCTCGACGCGAAGCGCCACGTCGAGGCGGCGCGACCTCAAGAGGCGACGTGTCGGGCGATCGTGTCGACGAGCCGCGGAATGTCGCGCTCGGCGACCGCGCAGAGCGCCACACGCAAGGCCCCCGCGGAGATCGGCACGACGAACACCCCGTCCTTCTGCAGCCGCGCGGCCGCCGCCTGCGCGTCCTCGCAGAACACCGTGATGAAGAACCCGCCGGTGTAGCGCGGATACCGCAGCTTCCGGGTCGAGGCGAGCTCGTTCCATTTCGCCACGCGGCGATCGAGCAGCGCCTTCAGGGACGCGCGCTCCTTCTCCGTGCGCGCCCGGAGCGCAGGGTCGGTGAGCGCACGGGCGATCGCGGCCATGCCGCCGGCATTGCAGTTGGACCAGGTGCCCCGGCACGAGTAGTTGAGCGCATTCTGGATCCGGCGGCGCTGCTCGGCGTCAGGGTGGATCGCGAGGAGCGCGCCCACCCGGAGGCCGTACTGCGTGAACGCCTTCGACGCCGACCAGGTGACCAGGATCATCGCCTTGCCCGCGAGCTGCAGCACCTGATCGAGGCAGCTGTCGAGGCCGGCCGCGCTGTAATGCGTGTACGCGACGTCGAGGACCACCGTGATCGGCGCGCGCTCGCGCCCCGGCGCCGCGCCGACGCGATCGACGACCTCCACGACACGAGCCCACTCCTCCTCGTCGAACGAGTAGCCGGTCGGGTTGTGACAAGGGGAGTTCAGGATGAGCATCCCGCGCCCCTGGGACTCCACCGTGGCCTGGAGCTTTCGCTCGAGATCGACCGTGTCGAGGCGGCCGCGCTCGTCGAACATCCGGAAGGTCGCGAGGCCGCGATCGACCTCATCCGTGAACGTGCGGTAAGGGGCCCAGTAGTACGAGGTGGTGAGCGCGGTCTGTTGCGGCTCCAGGAAGTCCGCGATCGCGAGGCGGACCGCGCCGCTGCCGCCCGGCGTGGCCACCGCGGCCGTCCACTCGGCCGCCGGCCGCTCGCCGAGCACGTCCGCCACCACGCCGCGAAGGAACTCGGGGCTGCCCGCGATCGGCGCATAGCCGGCCCCGACGCTCGCCGGCATGTCGCGCAGCGCCTCGGCGACGCCCTCCATCACCGCGAGCTTCCCGTCATCCTCCAGCAGGACGCCGATGGTGGCGTTCAAGATCGACTCGCCCTTGGCCGCCCGCGCGGTCGCCTCGGCGTTCAGCGTGAAGATCGGATCGTTGCCAGGTCGGTCGGCGCGCGACGGAATCAGGAAATCCATCCATGTGGCGGCTAGCACGTCTGCCGCCCGGCCGCGATGGCGGGAAAGGCGGCACGTTCGCCGGCCGTCCAAACAACCGCCCGAAGGCCTCGCCCGACGCGGCGGCGCGTCAAACGCGTCAGGCTGGGCGCGCCTGACCGGCGGGCGGAGCCGGCTTGACGCGCCGGCGCCGGGGCGATGGCTGCTCGCGGGCGGCGGCGCTACCCTGCGGACGAGGAGACCTCTATGCATCAGTCTCGCCTTCAGCGTGGGCCAGGGACCGCCACTCATCCAACAGGGCGGGCAACAGGGCGCGCGGCGCTCGCGACCTCGCTGCTCGCCGCGGCGGCGCTGCTCGCGCTGTCCGGCGCGGCCAGGGCGGACGGAGCAGACACAAAGCGCGCTGAAGCCGCGCTCGCGACACACTCGCCGGGGATGCTCGAGCCCCGCCTCCCGAGCTACGCCGATCCCGCCCGGCACGGCGACCCCGGCTCCGCCCTGGGCGGCTTCGATCTGCCGCACGAGCCGGTCGCGACCGCGGGCGAGCCGCTGCTCGGCATGAGCTCGGAGCTCGAGGAGACGAGCTACGACATCCCCGGCCAGATCGTCGTCGACGCGCGCGACGACCTCGACGACGGCGCGCTCGCGGCGCTCGCGAGCGACTTCTCGCTCCGCCTCCTCCCGACCGCGCTCGCGTCCGAGACCAGGATCCAGATCGCCACGATCAACGGCCCGGTCAGCGCCACGCTGGCCCGGCTCGCGCGTGATCCCCGCGTCGAGGCGGCCGAGCCGCTCGCCTGGGTGCGGGCGTCGTTCATCGCCAACGATCCGCTGCTCAAGGAGCAATGGCACATGGCGCGCGTCGGCGCCGAGCGCGCGTGGGACTTCTCGACCGGCCGCGGCGTCACCGTCGCCGTGGTCGACACCGGCATCGCGTGCGAGACGCACGGGCCCTTCGTCAAGGCGCCCGACCTCGCCTCGACCGAGTGCGTGGAGGGCTGGAACTTCGTCACCAAGACGAACCACGCCAACGACGACCAGGGCCACGGGACGCACGTCGCGGGGACCATCGCGCAGTCGACGAACAACGGCATCGGCGCGGTCGGGCTCGCGTTTCACGCGCGCCTCATGCCGGTGAAGGTGCTGAACGAGAGCGGCTGGGGCACCACCGCCGACGTCGCCGACGGCATCCGGTGGGCGGCCGAGAACGGCGCGCACGTCATCAACCTGAGCCTCGGCGGCCCGCGCAACTCCAAGGTCCTCCAGAACGCGATCGACTACGCGGTCGGGCGCGGCGCGGTCGTCGTCGCCGCGGCCGGCAACACCGGCGGGCGCGTGCAATACCCCGGCGCCTCGGACGGCGTCATCGGCGTCAGCGCCAGCGATCCGAACGACAAGATCGCGCGGTTCTCCTCGCGCGGCCAGGGCGTCGACGTCGCGGCGCCCGGCGTGAACGTCACCCAGCAGACCATCTGCAACCGCGGGCGCGGCGACTGCGAGGCGCCCTACCCGGCGTACAACGGCACCTCGATGGCCGCGCCCCACGTCGCCGGCGCGGCGGCGCTGCTCGTCGGCCTCGGCGTGTCCGACCCGCGCGCGGTCGAGGACGCGATCCGCGCGGGCGCGCGCGTGGTCGACGACTCCGAGAGCGGCAAGCTCCTCTACGGCGCCGGCATCCTCGACGCCGCGAGCTCGGTCGCGCGCGTGACGCAGAGCCACATCGTCGTGCGGATGCTCGCGCTGCTGCTGCTCGCCGGGTGGGTCGCCCGCCGCGCCCGCAAGAAGGACGCGAACGCCACGAGCCCGTGGCAAGTGAGCTTCCTGATCCCCGCGCTCGCGGCGGGGCCGGGGCTCTTCTTCTTCGCGCCGTGGATCCTGCCGCGGGTGGACCTCGCGGTCGACGTGCTGGCCCGGCCGATCGCCGACCTCGATCTGCTGATCGGCGCGTCGGTCCACCGCTGGCTGCCGCTCGCCAACGCGCTGATCCCGCTCGGCCTCACCACGCTCTTCTTCGGCGTGAAGAAGCTCAGGCCGGCCATCGCGGGCATCGCGGTCGGCACGGCGGCGTACCTCACGTCGGTCGTCGTGCTCGGCGAGGTCACAGGTCCCCTCGGCCGCGTGGCCCTCGTCGTCTGGTGCGCGGTCAACGCCGCGGCCTGCCTCTGGATCGCCCGGACGAACCTGTCCGCGTCGCGCTGACCCGGCGTTCCCGCGCCTCCCGCGCCGCGGCCCTCGCCGGGCGAGCCGCCCGGTCTCTTGGGACCTTCCTCCGAAACGAGCTAGGATGCCGCGTCATGAGGCCCGGCACCTTGCTCCTGCCTTTCACGCTGCTCCTCGCGGCCTGCGGCGGCTCCTCCAGCGAGACGCCGTGGCCCGCGGAGCCGCAGACACCCCCGCCCGGCCCTGCGGACGAGGCCTCCACGACCGAGCCGGACGGCGCCGGCTCGGCCCCGGAAGACGCGGCCGAGGGCGCGGCCGACCGGACCGACGCCGGCCGCTGAACCGACGGGGCGAGGGCGGCATGACGGGGGGCCAGACGGCGGGCGCGCAGCGGAGGGCGTGGCTCTCCGCGGCCCTGCTCTCGCTGGCGCTGCTGGTCGTGCCGCTCCTCGTCTGGCTGCTCCTGCCGCGCCCCGCCCCGGTGACGCCGGCGCGGCGCGAGGCCGCGCAGGCAGAGCTCGCGCCGCCCGCGCCCGAGCCGCCCCCGCCGAGCGAGCCCGCCGCCGTGGCGCCGCCCCCGGCGCCCCCGCCGCCGCCGCGCGAGACCACGGCCGCGAGCGCGGCGCCGATCCGCGGCGTGGTCCTGGATCCGGACGGCCGCCCGATCCCCGGCGCGGCGGTCAGCTGCCGCGAGGAGCCGAGCGTGACCGCGAGCGCCGACGCCGAGGGCCGCTTCGAGCTGCCGCCCGAGGCCGACGGCTGTGACGCCATCGCATCGCACCCGCCGTTCGGCGACGCCGAGCCCACGCGGGTCGCCGCGGGCCGCGACAACGTCCTCCGCCTGAGCGCCGCGGGCGCGATCGAGGGCGAGGTGGTGGACGAGTCCGGCAGGCCCGTTGAGGAGTACCTCCTCGCGATCGAGTCGTTCAGCCCGAGCGCGCCCGGCGCGCGCTCGAGCGTGAGCGGCCGCGCGCGCAAGGTGTCCGACCCGGCCGGCGCGTTCGTGTGGGACGAGCTCCCGCCGGGCCGCTACGTGCTCACCGCGAGCGCGGCGGGCCGCCCGCCTGCGCGCAGCGCGCCGGTCGACGTCGGAGGCGGGCGCGCCGCCCGCCGCGCTCGGATCGTGCTGCGGCAGGGCGCGACGCTGCGGGGCACGGTCATCGACGCCGACTCGCGCGCGCCGGTCGTCGAGGCCCAGATCGAGCTCGACGCCGCGACCTCGTCCGGCGCGAACGCGATCTCGCTCGCGCTCACCGACGCGGGCGGCAACTACGAGCTCGTGGGCGTGCCCGCGAGCGGCCCGTTCTCGGTGCGCGTGCGCCACGAGCAGTACATGACCAAGATCGTGCCCGGCCTCGACGCGCGCGGCGCGGGGTCGCTGCGCGCCGACATCGAGGTCCGGAAGCTCGGCGACGGCGGCTCGCGCGAGGAGCTCACCGGCATCGGCGCGGTGCTCTCGCCCTCGCCGAGCGGCGTCCTGATCGCCAGCGTCATCGACGGAGGACCGGCGGCGCTCGCCGGCCTCATGCAGGGCGATCTCCTCGTCCGGATCGACGGCGAGGCGACGACGGATCTCCCGCTCTCGGATTGCATCCAGCGCCTCCGCGGCGCCCCGGGGACGCGCGTCACCGTCGGGGTGGAGCGGGACGGGCGCGTCGTCGAGGTGACAATGCGGCGCGACGTCGTGGTTCACTGAACCGGACCCGCGCCGAGGTGCTAAGGGTCGGTCCATGTCCTCGCGCCCCACCGCGCTTCCCCCGGCCGGAGCTCCGGATGTCCTCTACCTGATCGACCTCTCGGGCTACGTCTTCCGCGCCTACCACGCGATCAGCCCGCTCTCGAGCCCGAGCGGCGAGCCGACGCACGCGACGTACGGCACCGTCGCGATGCTCACGAAGCTCGTGGACGAGCGGAAGCCCGCGTACCTCGGCGTGGCGATGGACTCCGCCGGCAAGACGTTCCGCGACGAGCTCGACGCCCGCTACAAGGCGCACCGGCCCCCGCCGCCGCCCGACCTCGGCGTGCAGATGAACCGGTGCCGGGAGATCGTCGACGCGTACCGCATCCCGATCTTCATCCAGGAGGGGCTCGAGGCGGACGATCTCATCGCCGTCGCCGTCGCGCGGGCCAAGGAGCAGGGGCTGCGCGTCGTCATCGCGTCGAGCGACAAGGACCTCATGCAGCTCGTCGACGACGACCGGGTGATGCTCTGGGACGCGATGCGCGACAAGGTCTACGGCCAGCCCGAGGTGATCGCGAAGTTCGGGGTGCCGCCGGAGCAGGTGCGCGACCTGCTCGCGCTCGTCGGCGACACCTCGGACAACGTGCCCGGCGTCCCCGGCGTCGGCCTGAAGACGGCCGCCGAGCTGCTCGGCCAGTTCGGCTCGCTCGCGGCGATCTACGCCCGCCTCGACGAGGTGAAGAAGCCGCGGATCCGGGAGTCGCTCAAGCAGCACGAGGCCGACGCGCTCCTCTCGCAGAAGCTCGTGACGCTCGACGGCTCCGCGCCCGTCTCGCTCGATCTGGAGACGCTGCGCTACGGCGGCGCCGACACCGGCAGGCTGCGGGAGCTCTTCACCGAGCTCGGGTTCTCGAGGTTCCTGAAGGCGGTCCGCGCGCCGGAGCCCGCCGCGCGCGCGGCGACGTCGACCTACCAGATCGTCACGACGCGCGCGGCGCTCGAGGACTTCGCGAAGGCCGCGCGCGCGGCGGGGCGCCTCGCCCTCGACGTGCACGCGACGAGCCGCGAGCCCATGAGCGCCCACGTCTGCGGCGTCTCGCTCGCGTGCGAGCCGGGGCGCGCCGTGTACGTCCCGCTGGGCCACCGCTACCTCGGCGCGCCCGCCCAGCTCACGATGGCGGACATCGACGCGGTCCTCGGCCCGCTGCTCGCCGATCCCGAGCTCCCGAAGGTGGGCTACGACGTCAAGTTCTGCGAGGTGGCGCTGCTGCGGCACCGCATCGGGCTCGTCGGGGTCGCCTTCGACGCGATGCTGGCGAGCTACCTGCTCGATCCCGAGGCGAAGAACCAGCTCCACGAGCTCGCCGAGCGCGAGCTCGGCGCCAAGGTGCAGACCCTCGACGAGGTGGCCCCGAAGCGCCGCGGCCAGGCCCAGCGCGGCCTCGACGAGGTCGAGATCGGCGAGGCCTCGACCTACGCGGCCGCGCACGCCGACGTCGCCCTCTCGCTCACCGACCGGCTCCGCCCGCGGCTCCGCGCCGAGCGGCTCGAGGACCTGCTCGTCCAGATCGAGCTGCCCCTCGCCGCGGTGCTGGCGGAGATGGAGCTCACGGGCGTCCTCGTCGACCCGCAGGCGCTCGCGGCGCTCGGCGCGCAGATGACGACCGAGCTCGCGTCGCTCGAGGAGAAGGCGCGCGAGCTCCTGGGGCACGACGTCAACCTGGCGTCCCCGAAGCAGCTCGAGGCGGTGCTGTTCGACGAGCTCAAGCTGCGCTCCCAGCGCAAGACGAAGACCGGCCGCTCGACCGACGCCGACGTGCTCGAGGCGCTCTCCGAGGACCACCCGTTCCCCGGCGTGGTGCTCGAGCACCGCGCGATCGCCAAGCTCAAGGGCACGTACGTCGACGCGCTGCCGCGCCTCCTGCACCCGGGCACGGGCCGCATCCACACGCGCTGGAGCCAGGCCGTGGCGGCCACCGGGCGGATCTCGTCCCAGGATCCGAACCTGCAGAACATCCCGATCCGCACCGAGCTCGGCAGGATGATCCGCCGGGCGTTCGTCGCGCCGCCCGGGAGCGTGATCGTGAGCGCCGACTACTCGCAGATCGAGCTGCGCGTGCTCGCGCACCTCTCGAAGGATCCCGTGCTCGTCGACGCCTTCCGCACGGGGCAGGACGTGCACGTGCGCACGGCCATGGAGATCTTCGGCGTGGACGCCGCCGGGGTCACGGACGAGATGCGCCGCCGGAGCAAGACGATCAACTTCGGCGTGATCTACGGCATGGGCGAGGCGGCGCTCGCGAAGCGCCTCGACATCTCGCGCGCGGAGGCGGCGCGCTTCATCGACGCGTACTTCTCGCGCTACCGCGGCGTGCACGAGTTCATGGAGCGGACGATGGCCGACGCGAGGCGCTCCGAGTCGGTGCGCACGCTGCTCGGCCGGCGCCGCCTGCTCCCGGACCTGCGCAGCAGCGACCGCATGCGCCGCGCCCAGGCCGAGCGCATCGCGCAGAACACCCCCATCCAGGGGACGGCGGCGGACCTCCTGAAGCTCGCGATGGTGCGCGTCCCGCGCCCGGTCGTCCCCGGCGCGCGCATGGTGCTGACCGTCCACGACGAGCTCGCGTTCGAGGTGCCGGCCGGGGCCGTCGAGGAGGCGAAGGCCAAGGTGCGCGATGCGATGGAATCGGTCTTCCCGCTCGACGTGCCGCTCGTGGTCGACATCGGCCACGGCCCGACCTGGGCAGAGGCCCACTGACGCCTGCGTCGGCCGGCCCGATCCGGGCAGCGGCGTACCGACGGCGACACCGGCAGGTTCGCGACCCCGCAGAGGCTCCCGACGTCCACGACGAGCGGCGGGGGTCGGCCGCGCGCGGCGGCACGGCGAGCAGACAAAACGACGACGCCCGCTTCACCTTGCGGTGAGCGGGGCGTTCGTGCGGAACGTGCCGAACGGCTGTCTCAGCCCGCGGCGGTCTTGGCGGCGACGCTCGCCTTGTGCAGGGCGAGGGCCAGGCGGCTCTTCACACGCGACGCGCGCTTGGCGGGGATCGTCCCCTTCGACGCGGCGCGGTCGAGCGCGCTCACCGCGGCGGTGACCTGCGCGGCGGACTCCTGCGGAGCGCCCTTCAGCGCCGTGCGCGCCTTCTTGACGGTCGTGCGGAGCTCCGACTTGATCGCGCGGTTGCGCGTCGTCCTCGTGATGCGCTGGCGGTTGCGCTTGTCGGCAGATGCGTGATTGGCCATGAGAAAAGCTCTCCTACTTCTTCGCCTGCGCCTCGGCGGGCGGGGCAGCGCGCAGGGCGTCCGGCGCGGTCTGATCGTAACCCGCCGGATGGATCGGGAACTTGGGGGTGCCGTGCGCGCGCTCGTGGCGCTTGCGGCGGCTGCCCGCAGTGCGCGCCTTGCGCCGACGGATGCGCTGAGATTGCTGGGTCGCGGAAACCATGGGGGCGCGCATTCTACCTGCGGGCGCCTCCATGTCAACCAGGACGTCGCCGCCGCTGCGCCAGCCGCTTTTCGCGCATTCCGCGCCGCCGCGTCACGGCCGGACGGTCGCGCTGACCGAGAACGACGGCTTCGAGAAGGGACCGACGTTCGCGCCCTTGAACGCGGCCTGCACGCAGCTCGACTGGCCGTTCGCCGCCGCCCAGCCGCTCACGCTGACCTTGGTCACCTGGCCTGACGACGAGAACGTGAGCTGCGCGCGGGTCACATCGTCGGCGCCCGCCACGCACGCCCTCGCGCTGGCCATGACCGAGCCGAGCGCGGCCTGGACCGACCCCTGCGACGGCTGCTCGGGGATGTTCTGCTGCCGGAGCGGACCCGACGCAGGCTCGGGGGCCTCCGACTCCACCGACGTCTTCTGCGCCCCGTCGGAGCCCACCGCCGCCTGCATGGCGGAGGAGAGGTCCCCCGGGTTGCCGGGCGCGGCCGGCGCGGCCGCGACCTTGCCCTGCTGCGTCTGCGGCGCACCGGCGGGCGCGGCCGGCGCCCCGGGGGCCGCCGGCGCAGGCGCGGCCGCGGCGCCCTGCGGCGCGGCCTTCGGCGCTGCGGCGAGCTTCTCCGCCGCGGCCGCGGGCTCCTCCTGCTCGGGCGGCGGGCTCACCGCCGGGGCGGCGGGCTCCTGGGGCGCCGGCGCGGGCTTCGCCGGCGCGGGCTCGGCCGGCGCCGCGGGCGCGAGCGCGATCGGCGTGGACGCCGTCTCCTCCCGCGGCGTGTCCTTCGTCCGCAGCATCATGGTGACCGCGGCGGCCAGGCCGAGGGCCGCGATGGCCGCGCCGGCGATCCTCCCTCCGGACCCCTTCTTCGGCTGCGCCGCGGCCGGCTGGACGGCCTCGGCGCGTGCCGCCCTCGCGGACACCACCGCGACCTCGGCCGGCTTGTCGTCGTCGCTCGCCTCGGCGGCGCGGGGCTGGGCCTGCTGGGCGGCCTCCGCCTGATCCGCGTTCGCCGACGCGCTGAGCCGGTTGAGATCGATGACCCCGGAGTCCTCCCCGGTCGCCTCGCCCGGCCGCAGCGAGGGCGACGACGCGCGGTAGCCCGAGGCCGTCCCGCTGCGGGCCGGCGCCGTGGACACGCGCCCCGGCGGCATCGACCCACGCCCGGAGGGCGGCAGCGGCGTCGAGATGCCCGAGCTGCGCCCGGACGGCACGGGCGTCGCCGAGCTGCGCCCGGACGGCAGCGGCGTCGCCGTCGCCGAGCTGCGCCCGGACGGCAGCGGCGTCGAGACGCCCGAGCTGCTCAGCGCCGGCACGCCGCTCACGCGGCCCGAGGACTGGCTGGCTCGCTCGGCGATCTCCTTCAGCGATGGACGCTTTCTCTCCGCCGGCTTCGAGGTGCCGCTCGGGAGGCTCGCTTCGGGCTTGTCGGCCCCGCCGCCATCTGATCCGTACGCCATGATGCTGTGTTCTCCTACTGCAGGTGATTCGCGCGAAAGGTCTCCCGCGTGCGCCTCGCCCGGCTCGGGGGCGAGGTCCGGGGTCGCGAGGAGGTCGATCGGCGGAGCCGCGCCCTCCGCGCGCAGGGACAGGGCTTTCTCGACGATCCGCCCTGCCCGCGCCTCCCACACCGCCTCCTCGTGGGCGGGGGCAGGCCAGTCGTTGAGCATCCCGTCGAGGTCGAGCTTGTCGGTGACGTTCATTCGGCGTCCCCTCCGAAACCGCGCTCCGCGAGGTACACGCGGAGCTTGCGGCGCGCCTCGTGGACGCGCCAGGCAACTGTTCCTTCCGGACAACCCAGGATCTTGGATGCGTCGTCGTGGGGCACGCCGTCGATGCACACGAGGATGAGCGTCGTCCGCAGCGTGTCCGAGAGCGTGTCGATGCCGTCGCAGAGCGCGGCCGCGAGCTCGCGCCGCTGCGTCGCCGCGGCCGGATCGACGCCGTGGCTCGGCCGCGTCTCGAGCAGCAGCGCCTCGATCCGCGGATCGTCCGTCGGCGTCGAGTTCTTGCTCGGCTTGCGGGCCCGGATCATGTTGAGCGAGAGGTTCACGGCGATCCGGTAGAGCCAGGTGAACGGCTCGCTCCGGCCGTCGAACCGGTCGAGCGCCTGGTAGGCCCGGACGAACGTCTCCTGAGTCACGTCCTCTGCCTCCGCGCCCGAGCGGACGAGGTGGAACGCCAGCCGGAAGATGCGCTTCTGATACCGACGAACCAGCACCCCGAAAGCCTGGGCGTCTCCGCTCCGGGCTTGATCGACGAGCTCACGATCGCTGGGTTTGGCCATCCTAGCCGCCTCGAGGTGCGAATTGTCTCCAGCGCATGGACGACAGCGCAGCCGCGGACAGCCCCTCGCGACAGCCGTCGACCGTCTCGGCGAGAGGAGCCCCTCGCGGCGAGCCCCGCGTCGCGGACGCGCAGCGGGGCGATGAGGCAAGTTCCACGTTCAGGCGCGCGAAGATAGCCGAACACTCCTCCTAGGACAAACCATGCGCCTGGACCTTGGGCGCCGTGTGCGCGTTCGTCCAGCCGGGCAGTACGCCCGCCGCGGCCGCGCCGCGCTGCAGCCCCCGCCGGCATCATGGCCGACATCGTCCCGACATCGTGCCCGACGTTCGTGGGGGACGCCGTCCGGCGGCGCTCGTGTGCGCTCGTTGCGCTCGTTGCGCTCGTTGCGCTCGGAGGCGCGGCCGAGCGCGGCCGGCGCGCCCGCGCGAGCGCCGCGGCCGGACGTCGCGGCCGGACGTCGCGGCCGGGCGCCGCGGCCCGGCGCGCCGCTGCTATGGTCGGCGGATGCGACGTCTCTCGAGCTGGATGCGCACCCTCGGGCTCATCGCGGCGGCCTTCGCCGGTGGGGCCGTGACTTCCCACCTCGCCGGCGCGAGCACCCAGGCGCAGAGCCCCTACGCGCCGTTCGAGCAGCTCGCGCGCGTGCTCGTGCTCGTCGAGAACCAGTACGTCGAGCCGGCGCAGCGCGCCAAGATCATCGAGGGCGCCATCAAGGGGATGGTCGCCGAGCTCGATCCACACTCCGCCTACATGAACGCCGCCGAATTCGCCCAGTTCCAGGAGGAGACAGGGGGGACGTTCGGCGGCGTCGGCATCGAGGTCGACTACAAGGACGACGCCATCACGGTGATCGCGCCGATCGAGGGCTCGCCGGCGGCGCGGGCGGGCATCCGCGCCGGCGATCAGATCATCGCGATCGACGGGCGCCCCGTGCGCGGCGAGCGCCTCGACAAGCTCGTGAAGATCATGCGCGGGCCCGCCGGATCGCGGGTGAAGCTCACCCTCCGCCGGCAGGGCGTCGCCGAGCCGATCACGCTCGATCTCGCGCGGGAGCAGATCCACGTCACGAGCGTCGCGTCGAAGCGCGTCGCCCGCGACATCGCCTACGTCCGCGTGAAGCAGTTCCAGGACGGCACCCACGAGGAGCTGCTCCGCGCCGCGGCGACGCTGCGCGCCGGCGGAAAGGCGCCGCTCGCCGGCGTGATCCTCGACCTGCGCAACAACCCCGGCGGGCTCGTCAACGAGGCGGAGGCCGTGGCGGACGAGTTCCTCTCGTCGGGGACGATCTACTCCACGCGCCACCGCAGCAAGGTCATCGACGAGGCGCAGGCGCACGAGGGCGGCGCGTTCGCCGCGCTGCCCGTCGTCGCCATCGTGAACGAGTACTCCGCGAGCGCCGCCGAGCTCGTCGCGGGCGCCCTCCAGGACAGCGGCCGCGCCACCGTCGTCGGCGCGACCACCTTCGGCAAGGGCTCGGTGCAGACCATCTTCGAGCTGCCCGGCGGCGGCGGGGTGAGGCTCACGACCATGCGCTACTACACGCCGAACGGCCGCTCGATCCAGGCGCAGGGCATCCGGCCGGACATCGTCATCGAGAGCCCGCCGCAGGAGGTCGCGTCGACCATCCTCCGCGAGCAGGACCTCGAGGGGCACCTCCCCGCCGAGGGCGGGGGCGCGCTCGGCGCGCCGCGGGCCGTGCTCGTGGAGAAGCGCCCGGACGGGGCCGCGCCGCGCGGGCTCGAGGGCGACGTGCCCGACGATCCCTCGCGCAGCACCGACTTCGCGCTCTCCGTCGCGTACCAGCAGCTCCTCCGCGCGATCCCGGCGCGCCGCTGAGGCGCGCCCCCCGCCGCCCGTCAGGCCTCGTCGCCGGCGCGCAGCCCGGTCGTCACCGCGTCGAGCACGGTGCGCGCCCTCCCGGCGATCGCCGCCCCTGCGGCGAGGATCCCGGGCGCGGCGCGGACGCCGGCGCACCGGATGCCCACCGCCTCCAGGGCGCCGGGGCGCTCGCCGCGAGGCCACGCGGTCACGTCGAGCTCCGGGCCCTGCATGGAGCTCACCACGCCGAGCGGGCCGCGGCCGTCGCCCAGCGCGACCGGCGCCGCGAGCGAGAGCGCGAACGGCGCGCCGCCGCGCGCCGGGAGATCCGTGCCGGCGCCGCGCTCGGGGGGCGCGTACGTGATCCCTCCGCCGGCGAGGCCGCCGATCGCCAGGATCACCACGTCCGCCGCGAGCGGCACGTCCTCGCCCTCCACGTGGACCACGACGCGCTCGCCCGCGCCCCCTGGCCCGACCTGGGCCTCGCCCACCGCGCGCACGCGGCCGTGGCGCCGCGCCGCCCCGATCGCGTCGAGCAGCGCGTCGCGCGCCGCCTCGAAGCGGAGCCCCGCCGGCGAGCCGGCGCCGATCAGCGCCTCGCCCACCGGCACGCCGAGCCGCGCCGACAGCGCCTCGGCCCGCGGCGCGCGCGCGCCGAGCCACGGGCCGAGCAGGATCGCCCCGGCGCCGCCCGCGCCCTCGAGCGCCCCGCGGAGCCGCTCGGCGAGCCAGTGGAGCCGCGCCGGGTCGTCGTGCCGCGCCGCGAGATCGCCGTCCGCGATCCGCCGCTCGTCGTCGAAGCGCAGCACCGGCGCGTCGACCGGCAGGAAGCGGAGCCCCCGCGCCCGGGCGAACGGCTCGTCCGTGAGCGCCTCCGCGAGCGCGTCGGCGTCCCACGCGGCGCGCGGCGCGCGGGGCACGAGGACGCGCGTGCGGCGGAGCGGCGCGAGGTCGAGCAGCGCGCGATCCCTGCCGCGGGCCGGGCGGATCCGCCCGGCCACCGTCGCGAGGCGCGCGGCCGCCGCCTGCGGCACGTCCCACAGGCCGAGCTCCGTCGCGAGCTGCCTGGCCGCCGGCGCGAGATCGCCGGCGGGCAGATCGCCGCCGAGCAGCCGCGCCGCCCGCTCGACCTGCTCCCACGGCACGTCGTCCACGGCGCCGCCCGCGAGCGCCGTCTCCCCGACGCCCGCGGAGATCACGGCGACCGACGCGCCGCGCCGCCGCGCGCTCCACGCCGCGGCGAGCCCGGCGACGCCGGCGCCGATCACGAGGACCGATCGCGCCACGCCGTCTCCGCGAGCTCCCTCGCCGGGCGTTGTGCCCGGCGGTCCACGTCCTCGCCCGCCGCCGCCGCGGCCGGCTCGTCGTCGGCGTCGGCAGGCGCACCGAGCTCCGATCGCACGCTGGCGATGGCGAGCGCCTCCTGCCGCGCCTGCTCCGGCCCGAGCGCCACGGCGCGCGTCACCGCCTGCCGCCCGAGGAACTCCGCCGCCTGCCGCATCCCCTCGCGCGGCGGGAGCGAGAGCTCCTGCGCCACGATCTGCCCGCACCGCGCCGCGCAGCGCATGCCCCCGCACGCGCCGAGGCCGAGCCGCGTGCGGCGCGCCACGTCGGCGACGCTCCGCGCGAGCTCGTGCCGGAGGACGTACCGCACCTCGGCCTCGATCACGGGCTCGCAGGGGCACACCGTCGCCGCCTCGCGCGGCCGCTCGCGCACGCGCTCCTCGATCCGGAGCGCGCGCGATCCGTGCCGGTACACGAGCCGGCGGCCGGCGACCGCGTCGATCTCGAGCCGCCGCGACAGCGCGAGCGCGTCCACCGCGCGGTCGCCCCCGGGCAGCGCGATCGCGTGCGTCGCGCAGCGCGCGCCGAGCTCGAAGCGCCGCGCGAGGAGGTCGGTCATCTCCTCCGCGAAGAGCCGGAAGCTCGCCAGCTTGCCGCCGATCATCGAGTACACGCCCGGCGCCCCATGCGCCGCGTGGTCGACGATCTGGTGATCGCGCGAGAGCTCGTCCTCGGTCGGCCCGAACGCGTAGAGCGTGGGCCGCACGCCCGCGAACGTGCCGATCGCGCGCGCCTCGTGGATCTGCGGGAACACCCGGGCGATGCCCTGGATCAGGTACCGGACCTCCTCGCTCGTCGCGCGGACCTGATCGAGGTCGCCGTAGAAGTCGTCGTCGGTCGTGCCGACGACGCTCATGTTCTCCCACGGCTCGAGGAAGATCTGCCGGCCGTCGATCGTCCTCGCCATGATCGCGTAGTTCGTGAGGCGCCGGTCGAACACGACGTGGATGCCCTTGCCGGGCCGCACGCGCGAGCTCGACGCCGGCAGGCCCGCGAGCGACGTGGTGATCGGCGACCACGCGCCGGTCGCGTTCACGACCGCGCTCGTGCGGAGGCGCCCGCCCTCGCCGGTCCGGAGGTCCCGGTAGCGCACGGCGACGACCTCGCCCGTGTCCTCGCGGCGCTCGATCCGCTCGACGGTGTGCCCCACGTACACCTTCGCGCCGCGCTCGATCGCGTCGACCGCGTTGGCGACGCAGAGCCGGGCGCCGTCGATGCCCCACTCGTCGAAGCTGAAGCCGCCCACGAGGTCGCCGTGGATCCCCGGCTCGAGGCGCCGGAGCTCGTCGGGCGACAGGCGCGCGTGCGGCTTGCCGCGCTTGAGGGGCTGGTAGAGGTCGTAGGCCTCGAAGAAGCCGTCGGCGAGGTTGTAGAGGACGCGCGCGTTCCGCGAGCGCTCGAACGGCACGAGGAACGGGATCCGGAACAGGAGGTGCGGCGCGATCGCCTGGATGTGCCCGGAGTCGCGGCACGACTTCTCGGTCACGTGCGGATCGCTCGTCAGGTACCGGAGCCCGCCGTGGATCATGCCGCTCGAGTTCCCGCTCGCGCCGAACGCGAGATCGTTGCGCTCGAACAGGGCGACCTTCAGGCCCCGCTGCGAGGCGTCACGCGCGACGCCGACGCCGTTCACCCCGCCCCCGATCACCACGACGTCCACGTCGGTGCCGGCGCGGCGGGCCGGTCTCGGTGCGCTCGGAGGGAGGATCGTCACCTGCGGCGTATAGCATGCCAGAAATTGTCCACGAGCGGACGGCGCCGTGTCCGCCGCGATGCAGCTCCGGCGGAAGCCGCCCGTCCGTCAGCCGCGCACGCGGATCGCCCACGTCAGCTTGGCGAGGCTGCGGAGCACGTGCGGGACGCGGCGGGAGAGGTCGATCGACGGCCGCCGCTTCTCCAGCACGCGCACGGGGATCTCCTCGATCCGGAGGCCTGCCCGGTAGGCGCGGATGACGAACTCGCTGGCGAAGACGTCCTTGTCCACGACGCAGTCGCGCGCGATCGCGAGCAGCGGCTCGCGCAGGAACGCCTTCAGCCCGTGGGTGTCCGTCCCCTGGAAGCCGAGCATGCCGCGGAGCAGCCCGTTGTAGAGCTGGCTCGCCGCGTGCCGCGCCCACGGGCGATCGTCGCGCGCCCCGTCGATGAGCTTCGACCCGATCACCATGTCGACGCCGCCCGCCCGCAGCATCGCGATCGCGCGCGCGTGGAAGTCGGCGTCGCACAGGTCGATCTCGTCGCAGAGCACGAAGCGCCCGCGCGCCCGCTCGATGCCCGCGCGGAGCGCCGCCCCGTAGTTCGGCTCGCCAATGGAAAAGTGACGTACTTCCGGGTACTTGCGCTCGAGCTCGCCGGCGATGCGCAGGGTCCCGTCGCGCGAGCCGTTCTCCGCGAGCACGAGCTCCCAGCGCCAGCCGAACGGCGAGAGCCGCTCGCGCAGGTCCACGACGGCCGCGTGGAGGATCGCCTCCTCGTTGTAGATCGGGATGACGATGGAGATCTCCGGCGCCTCCCCCGCGCCGCCGCGGCCGGATCCCGCGTCGCTCACGGCGCGCCCCCGAGGAGCTCCTCGGCCTTCAGCGCCGCGTCGCGCCCGAAGTGGAGCGCGTCTTCCATCGAGGAGTAGTTCCAGCCGCCGTAACGACCGCACGAGAGGATCCGCTGGCCCTCCAGGAACGGCCGCACCACCTCCAGCGCCTCGAAGTAGCCGTGATCGAACACGACATACGCGTGATCGATGCGGCGCAGCCGGGCAAAACGGACGGCGCTCGGTGCGGGGATGAGCCCCATCTCGACGAGCCCGTCCGCCACCCGGGGCAGCAGCGCCGCGAGGTCCGGCTCGGCGCGGTCGGCGAGCTCCACGTAGAGGCCGGCCTTGCCCGGGGGGGCCATGGCCGGGGAGAAGTTCGAGTAGCAGCCCACACGGTAGAACGGGTACTTCGCCTCCGGGACGTACACCCAGTGCAGCGGCTTCCCGCACGGGGTGTCGAGCGCCACGTCGAGGTAGTAGAGGTGCGTGCAGCGCAGCCGCGCGGCCGCCTCGCTGACGGCCCGCGGCGCGTCCGCGAGCAGCCGCACGAGCGCGGGCAGCGGCGCCGACGAGACGAGCACGTCGTAACGGACCACCTCGTCGTCGAACACGAGCTCGCGCGCGCGCCAGTCGATCGCCCGCGGCGCGCGCCCGAGCTCGATCGCCGGCGCGCCCGCGCCCCGCGGCCGCTGCTCGGCGAGCGCCCGCGCGAGCCCGTGCGTCAGCTGGCCGATGCCGAGCCGCGGGTAGAGGAACTTCGTGTTGTAGCCGAGCTCCCGGTCGTTCAGCCCGACCGCCCCGGCGAGCACGTCCTCGAGCTTCGGGAGCGGCACGAAGCGGGAGCACCAGGCGGCGGTGATCTCGCTCGGGTGCACCCCCCAGAGGCGGCTGTTGTAGGGGATCATGAAGTGGCGGCTGATCCCCTCGCCGAAGTGCGCCAGGCAGAACTCCTCGAAGTTCCTGGGCTGCGGCTTGTTCGGCGCGAAGTGCGCCTCGATGAACCCGCGCAGGCAGTCGTAGGCGACCGCGGGCGGCAGGCCGAAGGTGTTCGCCTGGAACGGATAACGGGTGTAGGTGCCGTTCGACCACACCATCGAGCGCCGCTCGATCTCCAGGGGCTCCGGGCCGATCCAGCCGAGGGCGAGCTCCCGGGTGGCGGGGTCGCGCAGGTGGAGCAGGTGGCCCGTGCGATCGAAGCGGTAGCCGTCGTCCTCGAGGGTGATCGCGTGGCCGCCCGGCCGGGGCAGCCGCTCGAACAGCCGGTAGGGCACGCCCGCCCGGCCGAGGTGGAACCCGGCCGCCATGCCGGTCAGGCCGGCGCCGAGGATCGCGACGGGGATGCTGGAAATCGTGGGTCGGCTCATCGCTCGCGGCCCGGCTGCGGCGGCGGAAGACACCACCTCCCCGGGGCGTCGTCAAGGCGCGCCCCCCGCGCCGAGCCCCCTTGTGCACGATGGATTTCCTGCCCATGCGGTGGGCGCGCCCGGCCCGCGCGCGGCGGCGCCGCAGACCGCCGTTGGCGCGCCTGCGCGGAGCGATTAGGTGTGTTGGGTCCGCCTGCGCTGCCCCGCGCCCCGGGGCGTCCGAGGTCCAGATGCCCATCCCGCGCCGCAAGTCCGTACGAGTCACCGGGCGGATCCTCTACCTGACCGAGGACCCGGAGCTCCTGAAGCAGCAGCTGGCCGGCGGCGAGATCTCCTTCGATCCCGGGCAGCACGCGCTGCACACGCTGATCGACAACATCTCGACCGACGAGATCACGCCGGGCTGGGTCTGTTACTACTACGACGAGACGCTCGCCCGGTACTGCCTGGTCGGGCTGCGCGGCGGGCTGATCGAGCGCGACGCCATCAAGCGCGGCGGCTTCGGGGTCATCGTCAGCGGGCGCTCGAAGGGGTGCGGCAGCTCGCGCGAGACGGCGCCGTACTCGGAGCGGGAGGCCGGGATCCAGCTCGTCGTCGCGCGCAGCATCGAGAAGATCTACGGGCAGAACTGCCAGAACATCGGGCTGCTCACGACGACCGACTTCTCGCTGCTCGAGAGGCTCGCGCGGGGCGACGAGATCCCGATCGGCGAGTTCACCCGCGGGCTCGATCCGATCAGCGCCGACGTCGTCGAGTACGGCGGCCTCTTCGCCTACAACAAGGCGCGCATGGCCGGCGAGGTCTCGCCGCCGACGCTCGCCACGCCGCCGCGGCCGATGACGTTGTGCGAGAAGATCATCGCGGCGCACGCGATCGTCGACGCCCGAGCGGGCAAGATCGGCGCGGCCGCGGTGAAGCCGGGCGACGCGCTCTTCGTGCGCATCGACGTGCGCTTCTCGCACGAGTACGTCACGCCGATGGCGGAGTCGCTCTTCCGCGCCGGCTTCGGGCCGGACGCCGCCGTGAGCGAGCCCGAGAGCGTCTTCGCCTTCCGGGATCACCTCACGTTCCTCGATCGCGTGATGCCGGAGGCGCACCTCAAGCTCGGCCTGCGGGAGCAGGCGGCCTCGCTCGCGACGGTGCAGCAGGCGTTCACCGATCGGCACGGGATCCGGCTCTACGGTGAGGTCGAGCGCGACGGCAGGACCGTGGGCTCGGAGGCGATCTGCCACAACAAGGTGATCGAGGAGCTCGCGTTGCCGGGGCAGATCGTGGCCGGGACCGACTCGCACACCTGCATGGCGGGCGCGCTCGGGTGCTTCGCCTTCGGCGTCGGCTCGACCGACATGGCGAACGCGTGGCTCACGCGCGACGTGCGCGTGGCGGTGCCGCAGTCGGTGCGCTTCAACCTGACCGGGCGGCTCGCGCCGGGCGTCACCGCGAAGGACGTGATGCTCTTCCTGCTCTCGCAGCCGTTCTGGAAGACGGGGCAGGGCATCGGCAAGGTGCTCGAGTTCGCGGGCGACGGCGTCCGCGCGATGGGCCTCGACGAGCGCGCGACGCTCACCAACATGGCCGTCGAGGCGGGCGGCTTCACCGGCATCATCGAGGCTGACGAGGAGATCGTGCGCTACCTCGTCGCGCAGCGCGGGCTCGCCGCGGAGGACGTGCGCGCGCGCGTCGTGCGCGCGGATCCCGGCGCGGAGTACGCGGCGACGTTCGACGTGGATCTCTCGTCGATCGAGCCGATGGTCGCGACGCCCGGCGATCCGCGCAACGGCGTGCCGCTGCGGTCGCTCCGGGACGCCGCCGGCGGCGACGTCAAGATCGACATCGCGTACGGCGGCTCGTGCACGGGCGGCAAGAAGACGGACATGGACATGTACGCGTCCGTGCTCCGGCGCGCGGTGGAGCAGGGCAAGCGCGTCGCGGAGGGCGTGCGCCTCTACATCCAGTTCGGCTCGCAGGACATCCGCCGCTACGCGGAGGCGAAGGGCTACCTCGACATCTTCGAGAAGGCCGGCGCCGAGCTGGTCGATCCCTCCTGCGGCGCCTGCATCAAGGCCGGGCCGGGCGTATCGAACCGGACTGAGCAGGTCACGGTATCGGCGATCAACCGGAATTTCCCGGGTAGGAGCGGCCCCGGCCAGGTCTACCTGGCCAGTCCCCTGGTCGTCGCGGCGAGCGCGATCGCGGGAAAGATAACCTTTCCAGAGTCATGACGCAGAGCGCCGATACCCCGTTGCATACATGGTGCTCGCAATCTGCATCATGGAAAAACGAATGCTTTCCACGGAAGTGCGCCGTACGCTAAGGTGCTCCTCTGTGGCGGATCGGGAGGAGCCCCAAGAGCGTATGACCGACAAGGACACGCTGGCGAAAAACAACGAAGCCTCGAAGACGGACAAGCGGAAGCAAAGCCTCTACTTTCCGGAGTCGATGTTGCAGGAAATCAAGGAGGAGGCGGCGCGGCTCGATCGCTCGCTTTCCTGGGTCGTGCAGCGCGCCTGGAAGCTGGCGCGGATCGACATCAAAAAGCTTCCGAGTGTCAATGATGTGGCTGACGACGAGGACAGCGGCGACTAACATCGCCGCGAGCTTCGCGTAGCCGCGTCGCTCGGGAATCGATGGGTCGAGAGCTCTTCGCCGCCGGGAAGGACGGCACGCGGATCTATGTCCGCTACCGGGAAGGTCCCGGCGGCATTGGTAACCTGGCCGGCGGGGTCGGGGCGGGCTCTGAACGCCTCACGGCGGTGCTCTGCGATGGCATCGCGTGTGACGGCTTCATCTGGAAGTACCTGTGGGACGATCTGGCCCGCACGGTCAACGTCGCCCACTGGAACTACCGTGGCCACGGGCGGAGCGGTCTGCCCGTCGATCCCGAGGCGATCGATCTGCGCGATCACGCGAGCGATCTCGCGGCGGTCCGCGAGGCGATCGGCGGCGGCCCCGTGGTGCTCTTCGGGCACTCCATGGGCTGCCAGGTCGCGCTGGAGCACCTGCGGACCCACCGCGAGGGCGTGCGCGGGCTCGTCTTGATCTGCGGCTCGTCCGGGCGGATCACGCATCATTTCAAGGGCACGGGGGTGCTGGCGCAGCTGCTGCCGAGGCTCATCGCGCAGGTCGACGCGTACCCGCACATCGCGCGCGCGCTCTGGAGCCGTGTGCCCGCGCCGATGGCGCTGCGGGTCGCGCTGCTCGCCCGCGAGGTCGACGCGGACGCGGTCACCCCGGCGGATCTGCTGCCGTACATGCGGCACATGGTTGACATCGACTTCTCGATGTTCCTCCACATGCTGCGCAGCGCCGGCGAGCACTCGGCCGCCGATCTGCTCCCGCAGATCGACCTGCCCGCGCTGGTGATCGCCGGCGATCGCGACACGTTCACCCCGCCCCGCCTCGCCGAGGAGATGGCGGCGGCGCTGCCGCGCGGCGAGCTGATGATGGTGAGCGGCGGGACGCACATCGTGCCGCTGGAGCGCAAGAAGATGGTCATCGAGCGCGTGGAGCAGTTCCTGCTCGAGCGCGTCCTCGGCGGCGTCTCGCTCGGCGCGAGCGCGCCCGCCGCGGGCGGGGCCCGGCCGCCAGCACCAGAGGAGGCCCCCTCGCCGGAGGAGCTGGGCGAGCTGGCGAAGGGCGGATGAGCGGGGGCGCGCCAGGCGAGCGCGGACCGGGCGCGGCGCGCGAGACCCGCGCTCGACCGGGCGGCGTGGCGGCGCGGCGCGCGCTCGTTGCGGCGGCGCTCGTCGCGGCGGCGCTGCTCGCGCCGGCGGGGGCGCGGCCGGCCCCCGAGCGCGGCGGCGCGCGGAGCGGCGCAGCCGCGGCGCTGGCCGGGGGCGCACGTGAGAGCGCTGCGGCTCAGGCGCGGCCGCCGGGCGAGGCGCCGCGGCAGGGCGAGGCGCCGGCGCGGCCGCCGGGCGAGGCGCCGCGGCAGGGCGAGGCGCCGGCGCGGCCGCCGGGCGAGGCGCCGGCGCCGCCCGCTCCGATCGCCGCGGTCGCCAAGGACGGGCCGCTCGAGCGCGGCCTCCAGCGCTGGCCGCTGCGCGCGCTGCGGCTCACGGGCAAACCGGCGGACGGCCGCTTCGAGGCCACGCTGGCGCTCGGCGCGGCGGCGAAGGGCGACGGCCCGCGCGAGGTCAAGGTGAGGCTCGCGCCGGCGCAGAAGAAGAACCCGCTCGCGTTCCGGCGCCCGCTCGCGTTCTACCGTCTCGCCAGGGCGCTCGGCGCGCACGTGGTCCCCGCCGCGGCGGCGCGCCGGGTCGGCATCGGCGAGCTCGCCGCGCTCATCGGCCGGGAACCGGCGGGCCGCAAGCTGCTGCGCCGCTTCGCGGTCATGAACGACGGCACGGTCGACGCGCTGGTCCTCGCCCCCGCGCCGGGGCCGCCGGGGCCGCGCTGGATCGTGCCCCGCCGCACGTCGATCCGCTTCGACGGCGCGCGCGAGCTCAGCGTGTGGGCGCGCTGGGCGCGGTCGGCGTCGCCGGCGCGCGGCGAGCGCGCCTCGATCCTGCGCGATTACCTCGAGGTGCTCGTGCTCGACTACCTGGCGGGCAACGGGCTCCGGAAGGAGATCGTCCTCGACGTGAGCGCGGGGGCGCTGATCCTCGAGGCGAACGCGAGCGCGTTCCCGCTGCAGGTGAAGGCGCACGCCCTGGATCGGCAGCTCGACCGCCTTGTGGAGGCGGCGCGGTTCCCCCGGGCGCTCCGCGACGCGCTCGCGCGCTTCGGCCCCGACGAGGCCGCGGCGGCGCTGCGCCCTCGGGGGTTCGAGGGCGAGCTCGTGCCGCCGCGCGCCCTCGTGGAGCTGGAGGAGCGGAGGCAGGCGCTGCTCAGCCTGATCGCGGCGAAGATCGCGGCCCGGGGTGAGGCCGCTGTCCTCAGCCTCTAGGGAACCCGGCCTCTTGCGCGCCGCATCTTGATCTCCGGCGGCCGCAGGGTGATCACCAGATCGCGTGATCGACGTGGCGACCTTGCAGCGCTGGACCGAGGAGATCGGCTACAGGACCGAGCTCGTGAAGCCGTCGACCCTGCGCATCTATCCGCTCGAGGAAGGCGTCGTCGAGCTGCCGCCGTTCTACGTCCAGTGCACCGAGAACTGGGTCGTGCTCTCGATGTTCGGCGTGCTCGACCCGAGCGACGCGCCGAGCGCCGCGGCAGAAAGCGCGGTCAGCCTGCCGCTGGTCGAGGACACCGGGCAGGTGTTCGACGTGCTGCGTCACCTGCTCGAGGCCAACCGCGACATGCGCGTGGCCAAGTTCGCGCTCGACGACCGGGGCGAGATCCTGCTTTGCGCCGAGCTGCCCACCGAATCGCTGGATCGCTCCGAGTTCGCCGACGCGGTCGAGCGCATCATCGAGTACGCGACGACGTACCGGCACACGCTGCTCGGCGCGGGGATTTGAAGCGGCGGCGGAGGCCGACACCACGGCCGCGCGGTTACTTCTGGGTGATCACCACGCGGTTGTCGTCCCGGTAGGTCACGTTGCCCGACTCGCCGCGGCAGTCCCAGCACGTCGCCCACGAGAGCCGCCGCCGCACGTAGCCGTTGAAGCCGAGCGCGATCGGACCCGGATCGCCCTTCAGCAGCAGCGACGACGCGATCCGGTAGCGGTCTCCGGGGAGCTTCAGGAACGCGACGATGAACGCGTCGTCGTCGGACTTCCCCGTCACCACGAGCACCTCCTCGCCCGGCGCCGGGTTCCAGAGCAGCGGCGACGTGGTGAGCGTCGTGTTCGGCGGCGCGCTCACCTCCGGCTGGGTCGCCGGCGCGCCGCTCGGCGAGAGCCGCGTCCGCGCCCGGCCGAGCACCGCGTTCACGTCGTCCGGCTCCTTGAAGAACGAGATCGCCCCGCCGAGGTCGCGCAGCTGCGGCACGAGCGCGAGCATCTCGGCCACCTGCTGCGGCCCGATCTCCGCGCGCCGGAACGTCTGCTGCCACTGCGGCGACGGGATCGACGCCGCGTTCGGCGGCCCGTGGCAGCACCGGAAGCCGATGTCGTCGCCCGACGCGGTCGGGTCGACGGCCGCGCGGCGCGCGCACCGGTGATCCACGCCGCTCGCGCTCGCCGTGGCCCCCCGGACGGCGGCCGCCTTGGGCTGGAGGTTCTCGATCGGCGCGACGTCGCTCGCGGTCCACTCGCGCAGCGCCGCCCCCATGCCGGCCACGCCGAACCCCGACACGCACGACGCCGGCGCCTTGGCGCACGCCGGATCCCACGCCGCGCCGCCCGCATACGGCGTCCCCTCGGGCCCCTTGCACGCGCGCTCCCACTCGAGCTCGGTGCAGAGCCTCCCGCCGGCCTGCTGGCAGAGCTCCGAGGCGCGCGCCCGCGACACGCCGGTGAGCGGCGGCTGCGCGGGATCGTTCGGGTACAGGTGCCGGTCGATGGTGAACCCGCCCAGCTCGACGTCGAGCAACGCCGGCTCGAGCGTCGGATCGCGCCCCTTGTCCCCGGGCGTGCTCCCCGCGACGAGCTTCCCGGCCGGGATCTCGACGCGCGCGGGCCCCCCCTGGGGCGCCGCGCCCGCCTGCGACCTCGCGCTCGCCGCGGGCGCCTCGTTCTCGGCCGCCTCGAGCACCTTCCCCTGCGGCGCGGCCTTCGCCGGGGCGCTTCCGTCCGGGCGTCGCTCCCCGGCTTGCTGCTGCTGCTCCGCGCCGCGGTCGCACCCCGCCGCTCCGGCAGCGCCGAGGGCGATCAGGAGAAGGGTCACGGCGGCGGCAGGCGTCCTCGTCGGCACGGTTCCTCGAAGCGCCTCGCCTTATGTCGCAGGACCCCTCGCCCGTCAAAGTGCCCGCGCTATGCTGGCCGGGATGGGGCAGGGCGTGAGCGACGCACCGGATCCGATGGCCGCGCAGATGGCGCAGCTCCTCGCCGGCAGCGATCTCGACGAGCTCCGGGAGATCGTGCGGCGGTGGGTGGCCGAGGCCCCGAGCGAGGGCGTGCGGCGCCAGTACCAGGAGCTCGGCGGGCGCCTCGTCGAGCTCAAGGCGGCGCTCTCCGAGTCGCCCGTGCAGCCCACCCTGGCGGAGCTCGAGCAGGCGCTCACGATGATGCTCCGGCTCGCCGCCTCGCACCCGAGGACATGAGCCGAAGGTGATGCTCGCCGACTTCCCTCCGTGGTTCCTGCGCGCCTTCGCGGTCTGCTTCGGCCTGCTCTGGGGCAGCTTCCTCAACGTCGTCATCCACCGCGTCCCGCGCGAGCTCAGCGTCGTGCGCCCCGGCTCGCGCTGCCCCGCGTGCGGCACGCCGATCCGCGCCTTCGACAACATCCCCGTCCTCAGCTACGCGCTCCTGCGCGGCCGCGCCCGCTGCTGCGGGGCGCGCGTGTCGCCGCGGTACCCGCTGGTGGAGGCGGCGGGCGGGCTCCTGTCGCTCGCGATCGTCGAGGTGATCATCCTCCGGCTCCCCGGGACGACGCCGATGCTCCACGCGCTCGCCACGTACACCGCCGATCTCGCGCTCGCGCTCGGGCTGGTCGCGGCGACGTTCATCGACGTCGAGCACATGTTCATCCCCGACGCGATCACGATCGGCGGCGCCGTGCTCGGCGTCGCCACCGCGTCGCTGCGCGCGATGGGCTTCGCCGACGCGCTGCTCGGCGCGGCGGTCGGCTTCGCCGTCGTCTGGCTCCCGTTCGTCGTGATCTACCCCCGGATCCGCGGCGGCCGCGTCGGCATGGGCCTCGGCGACGCGAAGCTCCTCATGCTGGCGGGGGCCTGGTTCGGCTGGGGCGGCGCGCTGTTCGTGCTCGGCGCCGGCGCCGTCCAGGGCTCGATCGTGGCGATCGCCGTGCTGCTCCTGCGCGGGAACATCGAGGAGCCCGAGGCGGTGCGCCTCGAGCGCGAGCAGATCCGCGCCGAGCTCGCGGCGATGTCGCCCGAGGAGCGCGCGGCCGCCGAGAAGGAGCTCGCCGAGGACCCGCTCGCGGAGGAGCCGGGCGAGGGGTTCGGGCAGGCCCGCATCGCGTTCGGCCCGTTCCTCGCGCTCGCGACGCTGGAGTGCCTGCTGTTCGGCCGCGACCTCTTCGACGTGTACTGGTCATGGATGGACGTTGGATGAAGGCCCTGCTCCGCCGCGCGCTCGGGACGCCGCTCGCGCTCCTCCTCGCGCTCGTCGCCGCCTGCGGCAGCTCGCTCCCGCTGCCTCCGACCGGCCCCCACCTGCCCAGCGAGCCCGCGGTGGTCGTGCCGTACCCGCCCCCGCCGGCGCGGGCCGAGATCATCGCGCCCCCGGACAAGCCCGGCCTCGTCTGGATCGACGGCGAGTGGCAGTGGCGGAGCCGCCGCTGGGCGTGGCTGCCAGGCCGATGGGAGCCCGCGCCGCCGGGCGCGTACTTCGCGCCCGCCACGACGGTGCGCCGCGCCGACGGATCCCTGGTGTGGTTCGCCGGCCTGTGGCACGTCCCCGGCAAGAAGTGATCGACACCGCGGCCCCGCGATGGAATTTCACCTCGTGCCGAGGTGCTCGACGCCCGCGCCGGCCTGCCTGACCGCCGCGCCGAGCCGGCTCGGCGCGACCACCCGCACGGACCGAAGAGCCCTTCCCCATGATGCTTGCCTGGTCGTTCGCTGTGCGCACACCCGACGAAATCGCCCGACTCCTCCGCGCCCTCGGCAAGCACCGGTACGTGCGCGAGGTTGATCACCGGCTGCACTGGTCCGTCGACCACGCCCTGGCCGAGCTGCCCGAGTTCGCGCCGCACGCCGCGGCCTTCGAGGCGCGCCTCAAGAAGGAGCGCGGCCTCGAGCTCGGCTCGCGCGATCCCTCGCTCTGGCGAGAGGCGCGCACCGAGGAGGTGATCGCCGCCCTCACCGCCTTCTGGACGCCGGACGAGGCGGCGCTGCGTTACCAGGACCGCCTGCGCGAGGCGCTCGCGCGGACGGGCCTCCCCGAGGCCACCCACGCCCCCTTCGAGTCCGCCCCCGACGATCCCCCGCACCCGGAGCTCGTGCTGCTCGACTGGGAGCTGTACCCCGTGGACGAGCTCGACGCGGACCGGCACGCCGGCGCGCTGGCCGCGATGGAGGAGGCCCAGGAAGAGGTGAACGCGTCGGCGCCGGTCTACAACGAAGGGCCGATCCTCGCGGCGCCGGAGCTCTGCGAGGGCGCGCCGGACGGGGTGCTCGTCGGCGACTTCCTCGTGTGGTCGGACGGGCCGTACAGCTACTCCGACTACGTGTTCCGCGGCGTCGCGAAGTCGGCGAAGCTCGCCGAGCCGCCGTCGGGGTACAGGGATCTGTAATTCACCGCTGGCAGCGGATCAGTACGGATCCGGCTTCGGCGGCGGGACCGTGGGATCGATCTCGCCGGCGGGCGGCGTCGGCGCCGGCGGGGTGGCGCTCGCGGTCGCCGTGGCGGGGGGCGGCGCGCCCTTCGGGGCCATGTGGAGCGTCACCTCGAGGTCGATGTCCTTGTCGAACACGATCATGCGCCGCTGCGCCACGTGGCCTGGCGCGGTGATCTCGATCCGGTGCGCCGCGCCGTCCTTGATGAGCTTTCCCTCGAACGGGTTCGCGGGGAGCTCCCCGCCGTCGACGAAGATCCTCGCGCCGGCGGGGCTCGCCTTGATCGTGGCGCGGAGGAGCCCGGCCTCCCCCGCGCGCCCGGCGCTGCGCTCGGGGGCCGGCGGCTCGGCCCCGGCGCTGGGGGAGGGCGGCGCCGGCGCGGAGGGCGGCGGCGCGGTCGGCGCGCTCTCGGCCGGCGGCGCGGTCATGCCGCGGCGCTCGCGGGCCGGCTCGCGCAGCTTCAGGTACAGCGTGGCGGCGGCGAGCGCCGCGACGACCACGAGCGCCGCGACGAGCGGGCGCCGCGAGCGCGGCGGCGCCGGCGCGGGCCGCGCCGCGGCGGCGGGCTCGGTCCGCACGACGGCGTGCAGCGTCCCCTGGGGGAGGGTCGAGCGCTGCGCTGGAGGAGCGGGCGCCGAGGGCGACGAGGTGGTGATCGTCCCCTCCTCGGGGGGCGGCGGGTACGACTCGAGCGTCTCGCGCACCGGCAGCGACGGCAGCCGCGAGGCGCGCCCCGAGAGCTCGACGCCCCCGGCATCGGGGTCGCGCTCCCGCAGGTTCTTCAGCTGGTGATCGATGATCGCTCGGATCTCGGCCCGCTCCTCGGCGAACAGCCCGCTCACGAGCTCGCCGACCTGCTGGGCCGTCACCTGCTCTCCCAGGCGCTCCGCGTAGCGATCGAGGTCGGCCCGGAGCGCGGCGGCCGTCGCGTAGCGCTTGTCCCGCGCGTGCGCGAGCGCCTGGCCCGCGATGCGCGCGAGCTCGGGCGGCACGTCGGGGCGCGCGGTGCGGACATCGGGGATGTCGCGCATCAGGTGGGAGATGATCTGCGGGTCGGTCAGCCCGCGCCAGAGGCGGCGGCTCGCGATCAGCTCCCAGAGGATGACGCCGACCGAGAAGATGTCCGCGCGCCGGTCGATCTGGGACGAGGGCGAGAACGCCTGCTCCGGCGCCATGTAGGCGACCTTGCCCTTCAGCGTGCCGGCCTGCGTCTCGACGGCGCGGCGCGCGGCGAGCGCGATGCCGAAATCGACGATCTTCACCTGGCCGTCGTACGTGATGAAGATGTTGTGGGGGCTGACGTCGCGGTGCACGACGTGGAGCGGCGTGCCGTCGTAGTCGACGAGCTCGTGGGCGTAGTGGAGCCCGGCGAGCACCTCGCCGAGGATCCAGAGCGACACCGCGAGCGGCAGCGGGCGCGCTTGATCCCGCGCGCGAGAGAGCACCCGGCTCAGCGGCTGCCCCTCGAGGTACTCCATGGCGATGAAGTACTCGCTGTCCTCGAGGCCGACCTCGTTGGTCTGCACCACGTTGCGGTGGTTCAGCCGGGCGGCGAGGCGGGCCTCGTCGAGCAGCATGTCCCGGAACTCGGGCTCGTCGGCGATGTTCGGCCGGAGCCGCTTGATGACCTGCAGCTTGCTGAAGCCCGCCGGCCCCACCGCGACCGCCAGGTGGACATCGGCCATCCCGCCGCGCCCGAGCGTCGCGATGAACCGGTACTTGCCGAGGCTCCGCCCGCGCCGGTCAGGGGGGGACGGCGGCACGTCCGGCGGCGCGTCGCGGCCGACGGTCGTGGCGGCGTCGCGGTCCGGGCGCCGCATCGGGACGGTCGCGGGCCCGACGGATAGAGGGGAGGGCAGCTGCCGGGACCGCAGGGTCCGCCCCTCGAGCGATGCCTGCACGTGCTCTGGCGGCCCAGAGGCGGCGAGCTCGTCGCTGCGGGCGGAGTCCACCGCCCAGTCAGCTTCTCCGATCGTCCTCTTGTGCTCGCTCACCGCCGAATGGTCCTGATCGAATCACGTCCAGTCAAGCTGGCGGCGGAGCCGGGCGCGCGCAGCAGCACGCGGGCGGCGATCGCTCGCCCTCGACGGCGAGCCCTCGTCCACCCGGTAATCCAGAGCGATAACCACACCTCGCGCCGCCCGCATCGGATCGCCCGCGCGGGCCTGACCGAGCCCACGCTCAGCGCGCCACCCGGGGCGACCTCGGCGCCGCGCCGTGCGCCGGACGCGCAGCGGGACTGTTCCGTTCTCACGGAAATGGGGCCACGCTGGGCAGGTGAACCCTGTGACTTCCGCGCGGTTCCCTTGCCGTGGAAGAGGAGGTAGGAAACTCACCCATGCTCGCGCATGATCGCTCCTCGAGGGGGTAGCCGATGCCTTGCGATTCGATTCCGCGGCGGCTGCTGGGGCAGGCCAAGGTGCGGCCCGAGGCTCCGGCCCATTACGTGAAGGAGGGCGGCTTCTGGAGGATGACGAGCTTCCGGGAGTACGCGGGCGAGGTGCGGCGGGCGGGCAAGGCGCTGCTCGCGCTCGGCGTCGAGCCGGGCGGGACGCTGGGCCTCCTCGGCTTCAACCGGCCCGAGTGGGTGGTGCTCCACGTGGCCGGAATGGCGATCGGCGCCGCGCCGGCGGGGATCTACACGACCTGCTCGCCCGAGGAGGTGCGCCATGTGCTCGAACACGCGGGCTCGAGGGTGGTGCTCGTCGAGAACCGGCGGCAGCTCGAGAAGGTGCTCGGCCAGTGGGATCGGCTGCCGCAGCTCGCGTGGGTGGTGCAGATGCGGGGCGCCGAGCCGGCGAACGATCCGCGCGTGTTGACCTGGGACGAGCTCCTGGACCGGGGGAGCCGCGTCCCGGACGAGCTGTTCGACGAGCGGCTCGACGCGCTCGAGCCGGGCGGCCTCGCGACGCTGATCTACACGTCCGGCACGGTGGGGCCGCCGAAGGGCGTCATGCTGAGCCACGAGAACCTCACGTGGACCGCGGACGTGTCGGCGCGCATCATCCCGCTCTCGGCCTGGGACGTCCACCTGTCGTACCTGCCGCTCTCGCACATCGCCGAGCAGATGTTCACGATCCACCTCCCGGCCTCGGCCGGCTCGGCCGTGTACTTCGCGGAGTCGCTCGAGGCGGTCGCGGGCAACCTCCGGGAGGTGCAGCCCACGATCTTCTTCGGGGTCCCGCGCATCTGGGAGAAGCTCAAGGCCGGGATCGAGGCGAAGCTCTCGGAGGCGAAGGGCCTCGGGCGGTTCACGCTCGAGCAGGCGAGGCGCGTCGGCCTGCAGTGCAGCGAGCTCCGCGCCCGGGGCGAGCGGCCAGGGCCGATGCTCGCCCTGCAGCACCGCCTCTTCGACAAGCTGGTCTACGCGAAGGTGAAGGCGGCCGTGGGGTTCGCCCGCGCGCACGCCATGAGCTGCGGCGCGGCCCCGATCGCGAAAGAGGTGCTCGAGTTCTTCGCGTCGCTCGACCTCCTGATCACCGAGGTCTACGGGCAGTCCGAGGTGACCGGGCCGACGAGCTACAACGTGAAGGGCAGGACGAAGCTCGGCACCGTGGGGCCGGCCGTGCCCGGCGTCGACGTGAGGATCGCCGACGACGGGGAGATCCTCGTGAAGGGGCCGAACGTGTTCCTCGGCTACTACAAGGATCCGGAGGCGACCGAGCAGGCGCTCGCCGACGGCTGGCTGCGCTCGGGGGATCTCGGCAGGCTCGACGAGGAGGGCTTCCTTCACATCACCGGGCGGAAGAAGGATCTCCTCATCACGGCCGGCGGGAAGAACGTCTCCCCCACGAACATCGAGGAGGCGCTGAAGCGCCACGATCTCATCGCCGAGGCGGTGGTCCTCGGCGACGGGCGCAGGTTCCTCACGGCGCTGATCGTGCTCGATCCCGACGCCGTGCGGCGCTTCGCGGCCGAGCGCGGGCTCAGTGACGACGTGCCGCGCGACGTGCCGCGCGAGGCGCCGGAGATCCGCGAGGCCGTGCAGCGCGCCGTGGACGAGGTGAACAGCCGGCTCGCGCAGGTCGAGACGATCAAGAAGTTCTCGATCCTGCCGCGCGGGCTCACGCTGGAGGACGGCGAGCTGACCCCGACGCTCAAGATCAAGCGGCGCAAGGTGAGCCAGAACTTTGCGCGCGAGATCGAGGCGATGTACGCCGAGTGACCATGCACGACGCGCCCGCGACCGCCGTTTCCTTCGACTTTGGCCAGACGCTCGCGGAGCTCGACACCGAGCTGCTCTCCGCGCGCCTCGCGGAGCGCGGCATCACCTCGCCCCGGGAGCGGCTGGACGAGGCGATCGACGAGGGCTGGCGCGCGTACAACGAGGCGATCCTCCGCGGGTACGGCGGCCATCCCTGGAAGATCCTGATGCGCCGCATGCTCGAGGTGGCCGGCGTCGCGGCGGGCGCGGTCGATGAGGCCGTCGACTGGCTCTGGACGGAGCAGCCGCGGAAGAACCTCTGGCGCCGCCCGATCGCGGGGATGATCGACGTCGTGGTCGAGCTCCGGCGGGCCGGGGTGCCGGTCGCGGTGCTGTCGAACTCGGAGGGCCGGCTCGCCGAGCTGATCGACGAGCTCGGGTGGTCCGCGCATTTCCTGGCGGTCGCGGACTCGGGGCGGCTCGGGTTCGAGAAGCCGGGCCGGGAGATCTTCGCGTGGACGGCCGAGCGCCTCGGCGTCCCGCTCGCCGCGGTGGTCCACGTCGGCGACTCGCTCGCTGCAGACGTCGAGGGCGCGCTCGCGGCAGGGATGCGGGCCGTCTGGTTCAAGGGTGATCCCGCCCGCGCCGCGCAGCTGCCCCTCGCCGACCGCGTCGCCGTGTGCGACGGCGCGGACCCGCTCCGCAGGGCGCTCCGCGCCCTCTCCCTCCCCCTTTAGCGCGGCGGTCGACCGCCTCGGAGACGGGCCCACCTCGACGTCTACAGTGCTCGGCGCGCTGGCGACGGTGCGAGGGGCGCGCGCCGGTTCTCCACGATCTCCGCGATGGGGGGCTTTGCCCGCGGGCGGCGGGGGCTGGAGCGTGCAGCGGGTGCACGGGTTTCGGGTGGTTTGGGCATTGCTGGAGAGGGGCTCACGATGGTCGTCAATGGAAGCATCGATCAAGAGGCCGGACGCCGAGAGCGACAGCTGAACGTCTCCGCCGTCCTCAGCGAGGTTCGCCGCGCGGACGAGAGGCTCGTGTCGCTCGTGCAAGAGCGGCCCATCGCCACGCTGTGCGCTGTGGCCGCGGTGGGATACCTGATCGGACGGGTCGTCACACGGCTGGGGTGAAGGAGGTCATCACGATGGAAGGCGAGGTCGAGGCGACACAGGACGGCGGCACGGGCGCGAAGGGGAACGACGCGCTCGGGCGGCTCGACGCGACGGAGATCACCCGAGCGGTCGCGGCGTTCTCGAGGGAGAACCCGCACGTCGCGATCGCGGCAGCGGCAGGGCTCGGGTTCCTGCTCGGCGGAGGGCTCACGCCGCGGGTGCTCAGCAAGCTCGGAGCCCTCGCGACCCGGAGCTACGTGAAAGGCACCCTCGTCCAGGCAGTCCAAGCCCTCCTCCACGAGCTGCCGCAAACCGAAGAGGGTCAGCTCGGATCGACGCCCTGAGCTCGCCCCGAGCTCAGAAAGCCGCTCGAACGACGGCGGCGCAGGCGGCGCCGCCAACGCTGACGACGGCGGCGCCACCTGCGCCGCCGCTCATCACCAGGTCGCCTTGCTCCCGCTCATGCCGCTCACGCCCTGCGGCTGTACGTCTTGCGGATCCGGCGACCGCCGCTCTCGCTCAGCACCTCTTCGACGCTGCGGGAGACGTCGGGCAAGCACCGGACGGAGAGCAGCGCGCCGCCCCCGATGCTGCCGGCCTCGTCGAGGCAGCGCGCCTCGTACTCGGGCAGGCGCGCGCCGAGCACGGCGCCGAGCAGGGTGCCGGCCGCGCCAGCGGCGCCCGCGCCCGCGAGGCACGCGACGAGAGGCCCCGCCAGGAACGCGTCGAGCCTGGGGATGATCAGCGCGCCGCCCGCCGTGATCGCGGCGAGCGCTCCACCGAGCAGACCCCCGATCACGGCGCCCAAGGCAGCCCCCTCGGAGGCCTTGCTGTGGATCGTGAGCTCGATGTCGTCCAGACGGGAAAGCTGCCTCGGCACCATGCTGATATCCTCGGCAGCGACGCCCAGGGCGAGGAGGCGGCCAAAGGCGCCAGCGGCTTCCGTGCGACCCGGGAAGAATGCGGTGAGCGTCCGGTAATGCATGATCTGAAGGGGCTTCGGTGGCGCGCTTCGCGAGGTGACTCGCTCAATCCATCCGCTCTCGGAAAAGCATCGCTTGTGCCGCTCCGGCTGCGCAGATGTCGCTCGGAGGCCGGAAAGCGGCCGGGAAATGATGGAAGGCGCCGCACCGCGCCGGGACGGTGCGGCGCCTCGCGCCCGCCTCGCTGCCGCTCAGCGGGCGGCGAGATCGTTCGCGAACGAGCGATCCTCCGCGGTCGTCCCGGTGCTCTCCTGGATCTGCTCCTGGGCCCGCTGCGCGGCGCTGAGGGCGCGGTCCTTGACCCTGTCCGCGCGCTCGCGCAGCCGGCTCGCGTTGTCGCGGAGCCGGCGGCGGGCCTCCTCGCCCGACGTCGGCGCGACGAGGACGCCGACCCCGACCCCGACGGCGACGCCCAGGCCGATGCCGACCGAGACGGGCAGGATCCAGTCGAGAGCGCTCTTTCTCCTGTAAGGGATGACGTCGGCCAGATAGTTGACGAGATCGCTTGCGTGCATGGTGGCTCCGTCGGTTCACCTCGCGCGGGGTACACGCGCATCGCGCACCCCTCGGCGTGAATTCACGTGGATGAATAGGGACCGGCGGGACGTGAGGCAGCGCGCATGCCAAGGGCGGATTGCGCACGGAGGGGGCAGGGCCGGGAAGCCCTGCCGGCGCGGGCGAACGCGGTGAAATTACGCGGCGTTACCGGCAGAAGCCGTCGATGCAGACCCTGCCTTCATCGCAGGGCGCCTCGGGATCGCACTCGCCCCCGAGGTTCTCGCTCGACCCGCACACCTCGTGCACGCCGGACGACGTGGCGACCGTCCTGCACTCGCTGAGCGAGGGCGACTGGCTCTCGCACGCGTTCGCGTTCGGCTGGCCGCACGAGATGTAGCAGCTGTGGTGGAGGCAGATCGAGCCCGGCGCGCAGACGTCCTGCTCCCCGTCCGCGCCGCACACGAAGCGGCTCGACTGGTCCGAGACGCAGCCGTTCTCGACCCAGACGTCGCCCTCGGGGCAGGTGGGGCCGTCGCTCCTCGGGACGCAGGCGCCGTCGACGCAGACAGCAGAGGGGCCGCCGCAGTCGTCGGTGATCACGCAGGGCTGAGCAGGCTGGGAGCAGACGCCGAGCGCGGCGTCGCAACGGTAGCTGCTCGGGCAATCGGCGTCCCCGCTGCAGGCGGGCGTGCATTTGCCCTCGACGCACTTGTCGTCGCCCGGACACTGGGTCTGGTCGAAGCACTGGTCCTGCGGCGCGGTGCAGATGCCGCTCACGCAGAGGTAGCCGGGGCCGAGCCCGGCGCAGTCGGCGTCGGCGCCGCAGGCGGCCGGGTTCTCCGGCACGCAGGTCGCGTCGTCGCCCTCGCCCTCGCAGACGTAGCCGTAGATGCAGCCGGTGGGCTCCCCGCCCGCGAGGACCTCGGCGCAGCCGCCGGGCCGGCAGGTGCCGTCGGGCGCGCAGGTCTCGCCGTCGGCGCAGTCGTCCGGGTTGCCGCAGTACACGGCGTCGCTGCCGCCTGCCCCGGAAGAGCCGCTCTCGACGCAGGACGCCGTGAGATCGTCGCGGATGGTGCACTCGAAGCCGTCGCTACAGCCCCAGGTGGTGCAGTCGCCGACGTGGCACGCGTTGTCCTCGCCGCAGGTCTCGTTGATCCCGCAGTCGGTCGGCGCCTCACAGCCGCTCGGGATGTCGGCTCCACAGTCCTCCGACTCACAGAAGTGGCTGTCGTTGTCACCGTAGATCGGACAACCCGCGAGAAGGGGCGCCAGCACGCTCGCGAGGCCCAGCAGGGAAAGTCGCTTCATGAACCGTCTCCCGAAAGCATTCGGCCGCGCGGCGTCGAGGGGCGGCGCCCCCGCGCGTCGCGGTCGCGACGGGACGAGCGTAGCAAGCGACATGCCCCACACAAGCCCAGCAGGGCTTCGCGCATTTCACCCGCGGAGGCGCGCGCCGTGAAGCTGCGTTCACGTAGCCGTGTGGCCTTCGCGCTGCGGCGAGCCTGAAAACGAGCGCCGGCGCGCGACGAGCCGCGTCGCGGAGGCCGCTCGACGGCGCCCTGGCGCTGCGGCGACCTGGAGGGACCCGAACAAGGCAGCGACGCTGACGCCCTGGGGCGCGCCGGGGGGAACCCGTGCTACCGTTCCGCCGAAATCCGGGCGGCCACCTCCGATCGAGGAACCCCGGCAGGCTCGCGCCTGTGGGCCAGCCGTTCGCGAGGACACGGGGACCGGTCGAGCAGATGGATGTCACCTGCGAGCGTTGCAGCACCGAATACGAGTTCGACGACGCGCTCGTGTCGGAGCGCGGCACGACGGTCAAGTGCACGAACTGCGGCTTTCAGTTCAAGGTGCGCCGCGCCGACGGCGCGCTCCCCGAGCGGTGGATCGTGCGCACCCTCACCGGCAGGGAGCTCGAGTTCAGGATGCTCCGCGAGCTCCAGGCGGCGATCGCGCAGGGCAAGATCACCCGCGACGACGTGATCTCGCGCGGCAACTCCCGGCCGCGTCGGCTCGGGTCGATCGCGGAGCTGGAGCCGTTCTTCAAGGGGCCGGGCGGCGTGGTCATCTCCGGGACCGCGCTCGGCATCGGCGGGCCGGCGCCCCTCGGCGCCCGCTCGAGGTCGCTGACGCCCCAGGGGCTCGGCGGCCCAGCGCCGGCGCAGACCGACGTCTCCGTCGCGATCCCGCTCCCGCGCGCGGAGCCCAGCCCGGAAGGCGGTCCCGAGTCGGTCCACGACGCGGAGACGGTCGTGAGGGACGTGCGCGAGGTCCCGTCGCACGGGGAGCGGCCGCCGCAGCGCCGCGCGACGTTGCCCGTGGGCATCCTCGAGACCGAGCCCGCCGCGTCCGCGCGGTCGGCGCTCAGGCCGGGCGGGCCCCCCGGGGTCGTCGTGCCGCCCGAGGACGCGCCGCCGCTGCCCGACGGGCACCCCGCGCGCCGGCCCGAGCCCCGGACGCTCCGCGGCGCAGGCGTCGCGGAGGTGCGCCACGCGAACACGAGGCCCGCGGCCGGAGACGCCGGCGGCGAGGCCCAGGGGCGGGCCGGCGGGGTCGCGCCGCTGCGGATCCCGAACAGCGTGCCGCCGCCGCACGTCGAGGCCGCGGAGGGGGCGGCTCCCGAAGGCCACGAGGGAGACGACGGCGCCCGGGCGCGGCGCGGCGCGGCGCCGCAGCGCGCGCCCGGCGGGGAGCGCGCGCCGCGGCGGCCCGGGGCGACCGCGTCGGCGGAGCCGGAGGGGCGCGCCTTCTATGCCGACGACGGGGACGGGGACACCCGGATCACCTCGCTGCCGACGCGGAGGACCGGCGTCGCCCGGTGGGTCGTCGGGCTGATCGTCGTGGGGCTGCTCGTGGTGAGCGCGGCGACGCTCGGTCCGAAGTACTTCAAGTCGACGCAGGCTGCGCGGCCGCAGACGAGCGACGATCGCGTCCCGGTCCTGCTCGGAGAGGGCGAGCGGAGCCTGGCGGAGGGGGACCTCGAGACGGCGAGGGACAAGCTCGTGAAGGCGAGCGCGCTCGCCGAGGACGACCCGCGCGTCGCCGCCGCGCTCGTCCGGCTCGAGACGGTCAACGCGGAGATGCGCTGGCTGCGGCTCCAGCTGCTCGCCGCGGACGATCCGGACGTGGACGTGATGCGGCACGAGCTCGGGGCGGCGATCGAGCGGGCCCGCAAGGCGGTCGAGCACGCGCGCCGCGTCGCGCCCGCGGACGCGGGCGTGAGCCGCGCGGCGATCGACCTGCTCCGCATGCAGGGGGACCTCGCCGCCGCGCGGCGGCTCGTGGGCTCGATCTCGGCCGACAGCGCGCAGCCGGAGAACACGCTGACGCTGGCCGCGCTCGATCTCGCGGAGGCGCAGCCGAGCTGGGCCGCGGTCATCGAGGGGCTCCGGACGGCGGCGAGCAGCGAGCAGGGCCCCGGGCGCGCGCGGATGTTGCTCGTCTACGCGCTCGCGCGGTCCGGCGATCTCGCGGCCGCGCGGGACGAGAACGAGCGCCTGCTCGCCATGGGCCGGCCGCACCCGCTCGCGCGCGCGCTCCGGGCCTTCCTCGACCGGCTGGAGAAGGCGCAGAGCAAGCCTGACGGCGGCGCCGCGCCGGCGCCGAGCGCGCGCCCCGGGAGCCCTGCGCCGGCCGCTCCGGATCCCGTCCAGCCGCCCGCGCCGGCGCGCCCTCGCCGCGGACCCGAGCCGGACGAAGGCCGGGTCCCGGATGACTACGTGGCCCCGGGCGGTACCATCGACACGAGCGATCTCCCCGGCGTGCACACGCCTCCGGCCGCGCAGCCGAGCCCGACGCCGCCGGAGATCGACACCTCCGATCTGCCGGGGATCAAGCATGAGTGAGCGCCTACATCGACGAAGAGGGTGGGCCCGCGTCGGCGCGCTCGCGGCGGCCGCGTCGCTCGCCGGCTGCGCCGGGAGAGAGCCGGCCGGGGGGGCGCCGGCGCCGCCCTCGAGGAGCCTCGACGAGCCGGCGGTCGTCGAGATCGACCTCTCGCGCGGGCTGCCGGAGAGCGCGACGGCGTCGATCTTCGGCCCGCCGAGCGGCCGGACGCACATGCAGCTCGTGCGGTCGCTGCGGTCGCTCTCCGCGTCCGAGGGCGCGAAGGGGTTCCTCGTGCGGCTCGGGACCACGCGCCTCGCGTTCGCGCGCGCTCACGAGCTCGGCCGGATCTTCGGCGACGTCCGCAAGGCGGGGCGGCCGGTCGTGTGCCACGCGGACGAGTACAACAACGCGACGATGCTGCTGGCCGCCGCCGGCTGCAGCAAGCTCTGGCTCAGCCAGGCCGGGCAGGTCGACACCGTGGGGATCGCGGCGCAGCTGGTGTTCGCGAAGGGGCTCCTCGACAAGCTCAACGTCGACGTCGACTTCCTGCAGGTGGGCAAGTTCAAGGGCGCGAGCGAGCCGTTCACGCGCGAAGGGTCGAGCCCCGAGGCGCGGCGGTCGCTCGAGGGCGCGCTGGGCGGGCTCCGCGAGGCGTGGATCTCCGCCATCGTGGAGGGGCGCGGCAGGCCGGAGCTCCGCGAGGCCGTGGAGGACGGCCCGTTCGCGCCGGAGGAGGCGAAGGCGAGGGGGCTCGTCGACGAGCTCGGCGACCTCGAGGACGCGATCGAGGACGCGAAGAAGCTCGCGGGCGCCGAGCGCTCCGTCCCGCGGTTCGGCGGCGTCGAGCGCGACGCGAGCCTCTCGCGGAGCCTCGTCGACGTGTTCCGCTCCCTCTCCGGGGCGAGCGCGCTCGGCGCGCCGCACGTGACGGTGGTCCCGGCGATCGGCGGCATCACCATGTCCGCCAGCGGGATGCCGCTCGGCTCGTCGGACGGGATCGGCGAGCGCGAGCTCGGGCGCGTGCTCACGCGCCTCACCAAGGATGAGAGCACGAAGGCGGTCGTGCTCCGGATCGACTCGCCCGGCGGATCCGCGCTGGCCTCGGATCTGCTCTGGCAGAAGCTGATGCGGCTGCGGAAGGAGAAGCCGCTGGTGGTCTCGATCGGCGGGATGGCGGCGAGCGGCGGCTACTACCTCGCCTGCGCGGGCTCCAAGATCCTCGCCGAGCCGACGAGCATCATCGGCTCCATCGGCGTGGTGGGCGGCAAGTTCGCCGTCGGGAAGGCGCTCTCGGACGTCGGGATCAACGCAGAGACCGTCGCGGCCAACCCGGATCCGGGGCGGGCCGCGCGCGCCGCGTACATGTCGGCGCTCACGCCGTGGGACGAGCCCACCCGCGCCCGCGTGCTCGCCTCCATGGAATCGATCTACGGCCTGTTCCTGAAGCGCATCGCGGAGGGTCGGGGCCTGCCCGAGGAGGCGATCGCGCCGTCGGCCGAGGGGCGCATCTTCGGCGGGGTCGAGGCCAAGGAGCGCTCGCTGGTCGATGAGCTCGGCGGCCTGGAGCGGGCGATCGAGCTCGCGCGCGAGCTGGCGAAGCTGCCCGCCGACGCGCCGGTCGAGCTCGAGCAGGACGACGGCGGCCTGCTCGAGCTCCTCGGCGCGGGCGAGGACACCGGCGAGGCCGGCGCGCGGGCCCCGGACCGCGCGGACCTCAAGGAGCGCGCGCGGAGCGCGATGGCGGGAGCCCTCCTGCCCGAGTGGATCAGCGTCGCGCCGGAGGTCGGGACCTTCGCTGCGTCCATGGCGCCTCTCCTGGCCGGAGAGCGGGCGCTGGCGGCGTTGCCGTTCGCGGTGACGCTCCGGTAAAACGCGCGATTTCACCGGAAGATTGGCCTTGTACCTCGGCCGTTCTGGTAGGCTGAGCCGTACCAGCCTACCCGAAGCGGGTCTCCGACATGAGCACTTCACCTCCGGATCGGGCAGCATCAGCGTCGGGCGCACGGAGGACGCTGCCATCCCCGGAGCTGATGGAGCCGGCAGGGCCCGCCTCTGCGGGGCAGCTGATCCTCGGAGGAGGCCGGGCCGTCGCGCCGGTGTCGCGCCACCGCGGCCCCCGCGCCGAGCAGGCCTACTGGCGCGCGCGGGTAGAAGAGCGCCGCGCCGCCGCCGACGCGCAAGGAGAGCGCGAGGCGGCGCTCGCGCTCTCGAGGACCCTCGCCGCGCGGGGCGTCGAGCTCGACCGGGCCGCGACGCTGGCCCGCCGCGCCCTCGCGCTGGGGGACGACCCGGCGATGAGGAGCGAGCTGGCCGGCTGGCTCGCGGGGCTGGGCGAGCCCTCCCTGGCGGCGGCGGCGCTGCGCGGCCTCCGCGACGACGCGCAGCCGCCGGGCGCGATGGCGCGGCTCCTCGTGAAGATCGCGGTGCTGCTCGCGCGCGCGAGCGACGTCGCGGGCGCGGTGGACGCCCTCGAGGAGGCGAGCGAGCTCGCCCCGGAGGACGCCATGGCCAGCGAGCTGCTCGGCACGATCGCCGCCTGGGCGTCCGACGAGGTGTTCCCCGAGGTGGCGGCGAAGGCGTACCTCGAGGCGGCCCGGCGGCGCGAGGCCGCGCGGGAGCGGGAGGCGGCGTTCGAGGACCGCCTGCGCGCCTTCGAGATCGCGCCCCACGACGGCGTGGCCGCCAGCGCCATGGTCGAGGCGCTGTCCGCGCGCGGCAGGCTCGGCGCCGCCGATGAGGTGCTCCGGACGCACGCCGAGGCGCTCGCGGCGCGCGCGGCGCGCGCGGCGGGATCGACGGACGCCGCGGGCGAGGGCGCCGCGCGCCCGTCGCCGCGGAGCGCGGCGGAGGTCCACGGAGGGCGGCTAGAGGCCGCGGTGAAGGAGGGCGACTGGGCGCGCGCGGTCGGGTGCGTGCTCGACGCGGGGCTCGACGCGGACGTCGACGGCGAGGCCGCCGGCGCGGTCGACGAGGTGCTCGAGCACGCCGGGCTCTACGAGCTCGTGGCGGCGCGGCTCGAGCTCAGGGCGGAGCGGCGCACGGGGGCGCCGAGGGCCGAGGCGTACGCGGCGCTGGCGCGGCTCTACGCGGGCCCGCTCGCGAGCTCCGATCGCGCCGTGGAGGCCTGGATCGAGGCCGCGGCGAGCGACGCCGGCAACGAGGCGGCGCACGCCGCGCTGCGGGAGCACGCGGCGACCCTGCGCGACATGGCGCCGCTCGTCGAGGCGCTCATCCGCATCGGCGAGGGCGCGGACGCGAGGGCCAGGGAGAGCGCGGCGGAGCGGATCGCGGCGCTCTGGGAGCTCGCCAGCGTCGCCGAGGAGAAGATCGGTGATCCCGGCCTCGCGCGGTGGGCGCTCGAGACCGTGAGGGACCTCGGCGGCGACCGGGCGCGCGCGGACGCAGGGCTCCAGCGGATCGCCGCGCGGCTCCACGCGCAGGACGAGGCGCTCGCCGCGGCGCAGCGGGCGCTCCGCGGCGCGGACGCGGCCGAGGGGCGGGTCGACGCGCTCCGCCGGCTGGTCGTGATCTACCGGGGCCGCCCGAAGGAGCGCGCCGCCTACGAGGAGGCGCTCGTGGGGCTCTCGCTGGCGCTGCCGGGCGATCGGGGCTGCCTGCTGGCGCTCGATCGGCTGAGCCGCCGGAACGGCGGCGGCGCCGCGCTCGACGCCCTGCTGCGCGCCCGGCTCGCCGAGGCGACGCGGCCGGCCCCGGAGGGCGAGGGCGCGCGCTCCACGAGGACCGAGGCGATCCGCGCGTCCTGGATGACGCGGGTCGATCTCGTGCGCGCCCGCCTCCTCCTCTCGGCGATCGATCGGCGGCAGGGCCAGGACGAGCGCGCCCTCGACGACGTGCTGCCGCTCCTCGCCGAGGCGCCGGGGCACCGCGGCGCCGCCAGCGCCGCGCTCGTGCTGGCCACGCGGACGGGGCGCCTGCGGGAGCGCGCGGACGCGGTGGTGCAGCTGGCCGGGCCGGTCTGGCCGGCGCTGCGCGCCGTGCTGCTCTCGGTCGCCGCGGCGCTCTACGCGCGGGCCTCTGCCGCGCCGGCGGCGCGCGAGGCGGCGCTGCTCGCCTGCGAGGCGGACCCGTCGAGCACGCGCGCCGCGGCGACGCTCGCCGCGATCCTCACGGCAGAGCTCGCCGCGGCGCCGGCGGACGGCGGCGAGGCGCCTCCGGTCGAGGTCGACCGCGCCGTGGCCGCCGCGATCGAGCGCTCCATCACCACGGTCTTCCCGCGCGGCGCGCTCTGCGACGGCCTCGCGCGGGCGCTGGAGGCGCTCGGCGAGATGCCGCTCGCGCTCGCGTGGACCCAGCGCTGGCTCGCGCTGCGCCCCGGGTGCCCGCAGGCGACGGCGGAGCTCATCCGCCGCGCCGCGGTCGCCGGCGACGCGGCCAGGCTCTCGGACGCGCTCGCGTGGATCCTCGCGCAGCCGAAGCCGCTCGGCGAGATGGCGGGCGCGCTGGCGAGCGCGCTGCACGCCCTCTACGACCTCGACCCCGCCCGCGGCACGGCGCTCGCCAGGCGCTCGCTCGACGTCTTCGGCCCGCAGAACCCGCTCCTGCGCGAGCGGCTCCTCGAGCTCGCGCGCCGCGCCGGCGATCCCCAGCTCGCGGTGACCGTGCTCGAGCGGTGGCTGGCGGCCGAGGTCTCCACGCCGCACGCCATCGAGCTCATGCTCATGCTCGCCGACTGCCGCCTCGACGGGGGCGACCCCGACGGGGCCGCGCTGGAGCTCGCGCGCGCCGCCGCCGTGGAGGCCGATCCCCAGGAGATCCTCGCGCGGATCCAGCGCCTCGAGGCGGCGCTGCTCGACGCGAAGGGGCTCAGCTCCGACGGCGTCCTCGCGCTGGCCGAGGCCCGGGCCCGGGCGCTCGCCGCGCACGGCGGCGACGCGGCGGAGCAGGCCGCGGCCGCGTGGCGCGAGCTCGGCAGCCTGCTCTGGGACCTCGCGGAGGATCACCGCGCCGCCGAGGAGGCGTTCTTCCGGGCGAGCGAGCTGTCGCCGAGCGACGGGACCAAGGGTTATGCGCGGGACATGTGCGAGTTCGCCGGCGTCGAGGCGGCGATCGACGCGCTCGTCGCCCGCGCCGAGAAGGCGCGGGGCGACGACGCGCCGGCCGCGGCGGAGCCCGGCGGATGGGCGGGCGACGTCGGGCACGATCGTCGCCGCCGCGCCAACCTGCTCATCGAGGCCGCCAACCTGGCGCACGAGCACGGCCTGCCCGAGCGGGCGCTCGCCGCGGCGGCGAGCGCGATCGAGCTCGATCCCCAGCGCGCCGACGCCGTCGCGCTCGTCGAGAAATCCGCGGACGCGGACGGCGGCGTCGACGTGCTCGACAAGACTTACCGGCTGCTCGCCGGCGCCGCCCTGGGCTGCTACGGGCGCCGCGCCGCCCACTACCGCGCGGCGCGCCAGCTGGAGCGCCGCGGCGCCTACGAGCTCGCGCTCGCGCACGCCATCGCCAGCTTCGAGGCGGTGCCCACCGAGGGCACCTCGTACGTGCTGCTCGCGCGGCTCGCCGAGCACGTCGGCGAGCCGTCGGAGGCCGTGCGCGCCCTCGAGCGGGTGGCGGCGACCGCCGAGCCGGCGTCGCGCACCGCGTGGCTGAAGCGCGCCGCGGCGCTCGCCGGCCGCACGGAGGAGGGCCTGCGGCTGCGGCTCGACATCCTGATCCGCGCGATGGTCGTGCGGCCGGATCCGGCGATCGTCGAGGACGTCGGCGCGGCCATCCGCGACCTCATCGCGTGCACCGGGCAGCCGGAGGTCGAGGCCATCCGCTTCGATCGCGCGGTCAAGGCCAGCCTGACGAAGCTCGACGGCCCGGACGGCGCCCGCGCGGGGCTCGTGATGGCGCGCATCGCGGTCGAGGTCCTCGACGCGCCGGCGCTCGCGCTCGCCGCGATCGAGCGCGCGATGCTCGCCGACGGCGACGTGGACGAGTTCCAGACGCTCGTGGATCTCGCCGGCGCGCTCGCGCGCGAGACGGAGCCGGCGTCGCACCTCGTGGCGGCGGTGTACGCCGCCTCCATGCGGCCGCACTCGAGCGTCGGCCCTGGCCTGCTCCGGTGGGGCAGCAAGCTCGCGGAGGCCCTGAACGTCCCGCCGGTCGCGGCGGCGCTGCTGGTGGAGGCGGCCCGCCGCGCGCCCGAGGACGACGCGCTCGCGTACGAGGCGGAGGCCGCCGTCGAGGCCACCGGCGACGAGGCGCTGAAGCGCACGCTGGACGACGCCTTGCCGGTCGCGCGGCGCCTGGAGGCGCTGCTGCACCTCGCCGACAAGCGCGAGCGCGAGGGCGAGATCGGGGAGGCCACGCTCGCCCTGGAGCGGGCGCTCGCCGGCGGCCAGCTCCACGGCGAGGCGCGCACCGAGGTCGTCACCCGGCTCCGGCGGCTGTACGCGGCGGCCGAGCGCGCCGGCGACCTCGAGGCGCTGCTCCAGGCCGAGCTCGCGCGCGCGGATCTGCCCGACGCCGGCCGGCTCGAGATGACGCGCGAGCTCGCCGGCGTCCTCGCCGACCGCGGGGACCTCCCGGGCGCGATCGAGCTCCTCGTGGAGGTCGCGCAGAGGACCCCGTTCGACAAGGCGCACCTCGACGAGCTCATCCGCCTCGCGCGGCGCACCGACGATCGCGCGGGGCTCTTCGACGTGCTCACGCGGCTCCAGGGCGCTCCCCTCGGCGACGAGATGCGGCTGCTCGTGCTGCGCGAGCTCGCGCCGCTCGCGCAGGAGCTCGGCGATCGCGGCGCCGCGGTGGCGCTCTACGAGGCGATCGCCCGGCTCGACCCGGGCGACATGCACGCCCTCGAGATCGTCGAGCAAGACGCGAGCGACCGCGGCGATCACGCCGCCGTCGCCGCCCTGCTCGCGCGCCGCATCGAGGCGGCGCCGCTGCCGGACACGCGGCGAGCGCTGCGGCTCCGGCGCGCCGCGCTGCTCGAGCAGCGCCTCGGCCTGCTCGACGAGGCGTGCGCCGAGCTCGAGGCCCTGCTCGCCGTCGCGCCGGACGACGTGAGCGCGCTCCGGTTCCTCGCCGACATCCACGAGCGCCTCGGGACGCCGCTCCGCGCCGCGCCGCTCTGGTGCCGGCTGGGCGATCTCGCGACGACCACCGACGAGCGGGCCGAGTACAGCCTCCGCGCCTGCAGCAGCTACCTCGGCGGCGGGGACGTCCAGTCCGCGAAGGACACCCTGGAGAGCGTCGCCCGCTTCGCGCCGCGCGAGGCGGTCATCGAGCTCCGCGTCGAGATCGCCCGCCGGGAGGGGGACGGCCACGCGCTCGCCGCGGCGCTCGATCAGCTCGCCAGCGCGTCCCGCGACGCCCCCGAGCGGCGCGCGCAGCTGCTCGTCGAGGCGGCGCGCGCCACCTCGTCGCTCGGCGACGACGGCACCGCGCTCGAGCGCGCCCGCCGGGCCGTGAAGCTGGCCCCCGACTCGCCGGACGCCGTCCTCGAGGCCCGCCGCATCGAGTACCGCCTGCGCGGCACCGGGACGCCGCGCGACGCGCAGGCCGCGGTGGAGGAGCTCGGCCGCATCGCGCCGCGCCTGCGCCCGGCGCACGTCGACCTGCACGCCTTCCTGCTCGCCGAGACGCTCGACGTCATCCAGGGTCACGGCGCGGGCATGCGCGAGCTGACCCGGCGCCACGCCGAGGTCGGCCCGAGCACGCTGGTCGCGCTCGGCATGGCGGAGCGCCTGGCCCTGAAGCGGAACTTCTCGGCCGCTCTTCCGCTCTTCGAGCGCGCCCTCGGCGGCGACCTCCAGGGCATGCGCGCCCGCGGCCGCGTCGCGCTCGCCGCCGCCGAGACGGCCCAGAACGCCGGCGACCTCGAGGCGGCCGCGCGCTTGCTCGAGGAGGCCGCGGCCGAGCCCGAGACGCGCGCGCTGGCGCTGCGGCGCCAGCTGGAGCTCACGGCCGCCCGCGGCGAGCCCGCGGCGGCCCGGCGGGCGCTCGACGAGCTCATCGCCCAGAGCTCGGGGATCGACCGCGCGCGCGCCCTGATGCAGCTCGCGCGGCTGCTCTCCGCGAGCGAGCCGGATCGCGCTGCGCAGATCCTCTCGCAGGCCGCGGTGCTCGCGGGCTCCGATCGCTCGCTCGGCCTGAAGATCGCCGAGCTCAACGCCGAGCTGGCGAGCGAGCGGGCCACCTTGCCGCCCGAGGAGGTCATGCCTCGCCCGCCGCTCCCGAGCCTGAGCGCCGGACCTGCCGACGGGGCGTCGGAGCCGCCGCCCAGCGCTGCGCCGGCGAGCAGCCGCGGGCCCGCGAGCGGCGTCACGCCCGCGAGCGGCGGCGCGCCGGCGAGCGGCGTCACGCCCGCGAGCGGCAGCGCGCCGGCGAGCAGCCGCGCGCCGGCGAGCGGCCGCGCCCCTGCGAGCGGCCGCGCGCCGGTCTCCAGCGGCGCGCACATCGATCTCGTCGAGCTCAACGACCCGCTCGACGAGTCGCTGAGCGCCGAGGCCGCACAAGGTGCCTCGCCCGAGCTGCCGGAGGAAGACCTGCTGGACCCGCCCGAGGCCGCGGCGGCCCCGCGGGCGCAGGCCGCCGCGGCCGCGCCGGGAGCGCCGGGCAGCGGCGCCTCGCGCGGCAGCGTGCCCTCCATCCGCAGCGCCGGCGCGCAGCGCGCGGCCCCCCCGATCTCCGCGCCGGCGTCGATCCAGCCGCCCTCCTCCGCGGCGCGGCTCCTGACCGCGTGGCCGCCGTCCGCGGCCGAGAGCTTCGAGGAGGCCGCGCTCTTCCGCGAGCTCGCCGCGGGCTCGTACGAGGCTGGCGAGCGGCTCATGCAGATCTTCGCGCCGCGCGACGACCGCGCGCGCGAGGCGCTGGCGGTCCGCCGGATGCAAGCCCACCTCCGGCTCGGCGACCGGGGCACCCTCGAGCGCCTCCAGGCCGCCGCGGTCGCCGACAAGAACATGACCTACGCCCGGGCGATCGAGCACGTGCTGCGCGCGTTCGAGGTCGACGGCGACGGCCCCCCCGACCGGCGCGGCGACGGCTTCGTCGTGCCGCCGCTCCTCGCGGCGCAGCGCGACGCGCCCGAGCTCGTGAGCGCCCTGCTCTTCCGCGACCTCGACTCCCCGGTCAACGAGGCCCTCGCGATCGTGTGGGAGACGGGCCTGTACCGCCGCGACGCGGGCCAGTCCGGCCTCGCCGGCGCCGACCGCGTCCAGCCGACCTCGCCCACCCTGCTCGGCGAGATCTACGGCGTCGTGGCCGGTCACCTGGGCCTGCTGCGCACCGCCCTGTTCCATCACCGCGCTCCGGCGCCCGCGCCCTCGTCGCCCGAGGGCCAGGTCGTCCGGGTCAGCCCGCCGGCCGTGGTCTTGCGCGGCGAGGTCCGCGAGGACACCCCCGAGCTGCGTTACCTGCTCGGCGCCCACCTCGCCGGGGCCATGCCCGAGCATGTCCTCGCGAACACCAGCACGGAGGACGAGCTCCGCACGCTGCTCGCCGCCATCGTCGCCGCGTTCGGCCCCCTGGAGGCCACCGCGCACAGCACCCGCGGCAACCCGGCCGTGGTGCGCCTCGAGCAGAACCTCTGGCAGCTCATCCCCCCGCGCGCCGAGCGCCGCCTCCGCGAGATCTGCGACAGCGCCGCCAAGATGACCTACGAGGGCGCGATCAAGACGACGCGCACGGCGATGCGCCGCGCCGGGCTCTTCGCCGCGGGCAACATCGCCACGGCGGTCCGCGCGACCATCAAGGAGCGCGACCTCGAGCTGCCCGCCCCGCTCTCCACGCCCGACGGGCTCGCCGCCGCCTGCGCGGCGCACCCGGAGATCGCGGATCTCGTGCGCCTCGCCACGCGCATGGAGTACGCCGAAGCGCGGTGGCAGCCCGGGACCGTGCCGTCGCTCCGGCGGATCGACACGGGCGGCTCGCGCTTCCGCGCCGGCACGTAGCTCGCGCTCCTGCGCCGGCACGTCGGCGGAGGCGCGGCCCCGGCGTCCGCGCGACGTGGTACGCTTCGGCCCACCGGGCGCGCTGTGGCCACGACCGACGTCGCGCCGCAGCCCCTCTTTCATCGAGGCCACCGTCGTGTGCACGCCCGAGCTTCACCCCGCTGCAGCGGCTGAGGTCTGTCCCCCTCGGCGCCTCTGTCTCAACGCGACATCCCTGTCACGGCGTCGCCGTGGGCCGCCCTCCGCCGCGCCGACAGACCGCCTGCCGCGCGCTGCCCGCGACCTCGGCGCGCGCGTGGCACGAACCTCGCCTTTCTTCGCCCTGATGTCTTCCTGTGCCTCTTCGTCTGCGGACCCGCTCGGGCACCGCGCGCTGCTCGCCTCTGCTCGGCCCCGGCCGGCCGCCAATGTTTCCGCGGAGCCGCCCCGCGCGATCGTCGCACGGCGATCGCAGCCGAGCCGCCTCGGCGGCGCGCGCTCGCCGCGGAGGGGGCCGTGAGCCGGCGATCGATCGCGCGCGTCGCGCTGCTCGGCTGCCTCCCCGCCTCGGCGGCGTGCAGCATCCCCCTCGAGAGCATGGAGGCCATGCCGACGAACGCCTGCGACAGCTCGGTCCAGTGTGGCTCGGGGGCGACCTGCGCCGAGGTGGGTGGGCAGCGCGCGTGTGTCTCGACCAGCGCCCAGCTCGACGGGCTCTTCCTGGAGATCCGGCCGGGCGCCGCGAACGCCGGCGTCGAGCCGTCCAATCTCCCCAAGTTCTCGACCCAGGAGATCGCCATCGCGCGTCGCGCGGACGCCGGGCAGGTGTACTTCGTCGACGTCAACGTCCCGCCGCCCGCGAGCGTGAGCGCCACGTGGGACGTCGGCGGCTCGTACTGCAGCATCGACGACGACGGCGGGATCTTCCCGCTCAAGGTCGAGTTCCGGCGCGTCTCGCCCTATGTCGGCCTGGAGGGGCAGAGCTACTGGACGACCTCGACGCCGAGCGGCTTCGGCAGCCAGCGCTTCGAGCTCGCGATCCCGAGCGGCGACTACCACGTCTACATGGTCCCGCAGGCGATCCCGGACTGTGACTACGACCTCCCCCCGCCGATCTTCCTGCCGAACCAGCACATCCCCGCGGTCTGGAAGCCCGACATCATGGCCGGATCGCCGCGCGTGCTGGCGGGCAACCTGGAGGTGCCGAGCGGCGTGGACGTGAGCGGGTGGAAGCTCGATCTGCTCGAGCCGCTCACCGGCAGCGTCATCTCCCAGGTCGGCGTCCTCGAGCAGGGCGAGTCGCAGCCCGACGTCCCCTTCAGCGTGAAGTTCTACCTGGCCGACCCGACGACCAGCCCGATCATCCGGCTGCGGCCGAAGGACGGCGAGGCGCGGCCCACGATGTACTGGCAGCTCGACACGATCGCGCTCGACGGGACCACGCAGGATCTGGCGCTCTCGCTCTTCGAGGTCGAGGCCGAGGCGCGCCGCGTGGAGGGGCGCGTGCTCGACATGGCAGGCAACCCGGTGTTCGCCACCGTCCGCATCCAGGGCGCGGTCATCGGGAAGGCCCAGAACGCCGCCTACAAGCTGGACACCGAGACGGACGAGACCGGCCTCTTCGTGGCTTCCCTCGCGCCCGGCGAGTACGTCGTTTACGCGCAGCCGAGCGGCGACGCGACGAAGGCCAAGGCGGAGCAGATCCTCAAGGTCCCCGCCGGCTCCGACTGCTACTGCGGTCAGACCATCCTCATCCCGGAGGCCGGCTCCCTGCGCGGCCGTGTTCGCGGGCCCACGGGCGAGCAGATGGCCGGCGCGGCCGTGTTCGCCGTCCCTTCGGTCAGCGCGGCCAAGAGCTACTTCGACCGGGTGCTGCAGCGCGACCCGTTGCTGCCGCGGCAGGCGTCCGGGGTCCTGCAGGACGGCGGCTTCTCCCTGAGCGTTGACCCCGGGGAGTTCGACTTCTCGATCCGGCCGCCTTCGGGCTCCGCCTACCCGTGGCTCGTGAGGCCGCGCCTCACGGTCCCCTCGACGGACGCCCCGATCGCCGAGCTCGATCTGACCATGCCCTACCCCGTCGTGCTGCAGGGCGTCGTCCGCGACAACGCGGGCGCCCCGCTCCGCGACGCGCTGGTCGTGGCCTGGCTCCCGGTCGAGAGCACGACCCCCCGGGGGGAGGAGGTCGCCGGCGTCCTCCAGATCGGGGAGGCGCGGTCGGGGCTCGACGGCTCCTACACCCTGCTGCTCCCCCCCTCGACGTCTCGGTGAAGTCGGAGCGAAAAAGGGCGGTACCAGCTCAGCGCGGAGCGAGATAGGCTAGCGCCCGTGGCGCACCTGACGCGCGGTGGGACATCGGAGCCTGCAACAGAGGATGGCCTGAGCGTCGCGCCTTCTCGCCGCGGCGACCCGGCGCAACGCGCGGCGGAGGAGCGCGCGAGCGCGGCCTCCTTGCCGTCGGCGCAGGAACTTGCGGTTGCACTGCACGAGGTCTCCAACGCCCTCACGGTGATCGTGGGCTGCATCGAGCGGGCCCAGGGCGAGCACGGCGCCGAGGTGAGCCGCGCGCTCGGCCTCGCCGCGTCCCGGGCGCGCGACGCCCGCCGCCTCATCCGGCGGGCGATCGGCGCGGGCGCCGAGGCGCGTCCGGCCGGCGACGCCGAGGCCGTGTCGGCGCCGCTGGTGGAGCCGGCGCGCCTGCTCGGCGAGATCATCGACGACGTGGTGACCGGGCTCGAGCCCGAGGCGCGCCGCGCGGCGATCGCGCTCCGCGCGGCGATCGAGCCCGCTGTCGCGCGGGTCGCGGTGCACGGCGGCGCCTCGGTCGTGCAGATCTTGACCAACCTGCTGCTCAACGCCGTGGCGCTCTCGCCGCGCGGCTCCGCCGTGCGTGTGGACGCGAGGCGCGACGGCGACGCGGTCGTCATCGGCGTGGCCGACCAGGGGCCCGGCGTCCCGCCGTCGCGCCGCGCCACGCTGCTGAGCTCCGGCGTCTCGACGCGCCCGGGCGGCGCCGGCATTGGCCTCCGCCACTCCGCCGCGCTGGCCGAGGCTGCCGGCGGCGCGCTCGCGCTGGTCCCGTCGGACGAGGGCGCCCGCTTCGAGCTGCGCTGGCCCGCCGAGGGCTCGCGGCCCGCGGGCGGCGCGCCGTCCGACGAGGAGGTCGAGGATGCGCCGGCCGTGCCGCAGAGCGCGACGTCGCCGCTCCCCGGGACGGTGCTCGAGGGCGTCAGGATCCTGGTGGTCGAGGACGACGAGGCGGTCGTGGATCTGCTCGACACCGCGCTCACGGCCCGGGGCGCGAGCATCGTCAGCGTGCGGAGCGCGGTCCAGCTGGAGGGCGCGCTCGCCAGCGGTCCGTTCCAGGCTGCGCTGCTCGACATCTCCCCGATCGAGCAGGACGTGCTCGGCACCGTCTCCGCGGTGCGGAGCGCCAACCCGGACGTGCGGCTCGTGGTCATGTCCGGCAGCGCCGGGGCCGCTCCGCTCCCGCCCGACTGCGGCGTGTCCTGGGTGCGCAAGCCGTTCGAGGTCCGCGAGATCGTCGAGGCGCTCACCCGCTGACGCGCTCGCCCGGGCGCACCTTGCGCCCTCTCGCGACGCGATTGCTGGGGGCGGAGTGCGCGGCGCGCGGCGCAGCAGGCGGCGCTTTCGTGGGCGCGATGTGACGGCGCGGCGACGATCAGTCGGCCGGGACGGCGCGCGTCGAGGGCCGGAACTCCGCGCAATGTGACGTCTTGGCGAGGACCTTGCGAGGATTGACTTGACTTCCCCTGCCGGCTGGGTAGGTTCCGTCCCGCAACGCACTGGCGAAGGTGGCGGAACTGGCAGACGCACTAGCTTGAGGTGCTAGCGGGTAACACCGTGGGGGTTCAAGTCCCCCCCTTCGCACTCCGTCCTACGTTTTACGACTCCCCGTTCTTTTTCGCGCTTCCTCAGGACCTCTGCTCGGCCTTGCCGAGGCCGACGGCGTTTACCTCAGCCGTCGCTGGCGGCGCTCCGAGTGAGGTTCTGGTCTGGATGACCTGTGCCGCCCTGCGGCACCGTTGCCGAGCGCCCTACGAACGATCGGCCGTGCCCACCGGCTGCACGCGCCGCGGCGGAGTGGCGCCCCCCGACGCACCGGACGGGACCACAGCGCGCTTTCATCGGGCTGGTCAGGGCGCGTTGCGCGCCGTCGTCGTGTGATTCGGCGCGCGCAGCGCTGGCCGTGAGATGCTGTCGCCCCGCTGCGATGAGAGCGAGGAGACGAACGTCATCGTCCTCCGGACTGATTGGCTGTCTGTCATCCCTCTGAGGTCGCGAGTTTATCCTCCTCGCTGACTCATCCCGAGTCAGATCTCCTAGTTCCGAGCGTCACACGTCCGGCCAGGGATCTCGAGAGATTTCAACGCAAAGGCGCAAACCAGAATTTTCTTTGTATTTTTGCGCCTTTGCGCCTTTGCGCCTTTGCGTTGAAATCTCTCTTCTCTCGTCGTGATCCCTGCCAAGCCTTCTGACAGGCGGAACCAGGCGGGCGGGCGACGACGGCGTCGAGCGCATTCTGTCCAAGTGGGGAGTCGACGAATGCCGCGGTGCCGCGAGCGCCCGATAACTTGTTATCTCGAGTGAGGTGAAGGACCGCGGTTCATCGCCTCTGGCCAGGCGCGGCCGACGACCATCACCCTCCGGAATAACCTTGTGTACTGAATCGCATCGATGACAGCGCGGCGTCCGGCGAGGTCCTGGCCTGCAACGCGGCGCTTCGCCTGACGCGCCGCGCTGTCGTGCGCGCCTAGCGCACTCCGTACAGACGGGGCTTCACGACCACCTGAATCAGCCAGCCCACAGCCGGAGCCCGCGCGGGGCGTCCGATTCCCGTTGACATCTCTGCCACGACTCCCGCGAGGCCTCGGCCACGCGCGCGTTCAGCTCGCGAGCGGCAGCGAGAAATGGATCGTCGTCCCGTGCCCCGGGGTGCTCTCGACCGCCACCGTCCCGTGGTGCGCCTCGACGATGCCGCGCGCGATGTACAGGCCGAGCCCCGCGCCGGTGCGCGACTCCTGCGCCGCCTTCCAGTACCGATCGAAGAGGTGGGGCTGGTGCTCGGGCGGGATGCCCGGGCCGGTGTCGGCCACCGAGAAGCGCGCGAGGTCCGCGACCCGGCAGAGCGACACGTTCACGACGCCGCCCTTCGGCGTGAACTTCAGCGCGTTGCCGAGCAGGTTCGAGAAGACCTGGAGCACCCGATCCCGGTCGGCGAGGACCTCCAGGCCCGCGTCGAGCGGGCCCTGCGTCACCCGGCACCCCTTCGCCTCCGCCAGCGACGCCGCCGCCTCGATCGCCTCGCGCACGAGCGACCCGCCCCGCTCCACCCGCGGAGACACCACGAGGCGCCCCGCCTCGATGCGCGAGGCGTCGAGCAGATCCTCGATCAACCGCGTCATCCGCTGGATCCCGCGATCCATGCGATCGACGAGCTGCACGGCGTCGTCCTCCTCGCCCGCCTTCCGCTGCAGCAGATCGCTGCGCAAGAGCGACGCCGTGATCGCGATCGTGTTGAGCGGGTTGCGGAGATCGTGCGAGACGATCGCGAGCAGGTCGTCCCGGGCGCGGGTCGCGGCCTGCGCCTCGTTGTACAGCCGCGCGTTCTCGAGGGCGACCGACGCCGACTGCGCGAGCTGCGTCAGCAGCACCTCATCGCTCTCCACGAACGGGCCGTCGCGGCGGTCGAGGAGCTGGATGCTCCCGATGCACTGGCCGTCCCGGCCGCGCAGCGGCGCCGCGAGCAGCGAGCGCGGGTAGAGCTCCGCCGGCGCGCGCGACAGCACGTCGGCGCACGTCGGGTCGCTGAGGATCTCGTCGCCCGTCAGCCGGACGCTCGTGCTCCGCCGCTCGATCAGGCTGCACGCGATCTCGCGCAGGGCGTCGCGATCCTCCCGCGCGGCGTACTCCTCCGACAGCGACAGGCCCGTCATCGACCGCTGCGCCACCCCCCGCGCCGCCAGGCGCGCGACCGCCACGTTCGCGTCGAGCAGCGCCCGCGCCTCGTCGGTCGTCCGCTGGATGAGCTCGTTCAGCGAGAGCGACCGGTGGATGCGCAGCGTCGCCTCGGTGAGCTGCGCGAGCTGGCCCGCGTGCCGCGCGAGCGCCCGCCGCGCCTCGTCCTCGCGGCGCTCCGCCTCGTTCAGCCGGAGCACGTAACGCAGGCTCTGCACCAGCCGCTCGGGCGTCAGCAGGTTCTTCGGCACGTAGTCCGCCGCGCCACGCTTCATCAGATCGACGGCGAGCGACTCGTCGCCCTGCCCGGTCAGCATGATGAACGGCGCCGTCAGCCTCGCCTTGCGGGCCGCCTCGATCACCGTGAGCCCGTCGCCCCCGGGCAGGTAGAAATCGAGCAGCACGCAGTCGATCTGCTGCTCGTACAGCACCGCCAGCGCCGAATCGACGGAATCGGCCTCCTTGATCTCCGCATCGACGCGGCCGCTCCGCAGCGCCCGCAAGATCGCGATCCGATCCACGGTGTCGTCGTCGACGACGAGCAGACGAACCGACCTCTGGCTCAAGGCATCTCCACGAGCGTCCAGTACCGGTTCAGTGCCGTCATCAGCTCGACGAAGCTCAGAAAAGTGACCGGCTTGAGCAGGTAGCCGGCGACGTTCAGGTCGTATGCGTCCACCTTGTCGCGATCGTCGTTCGAGGTCGTCAGCACGACCACGGGCGTCGCCTTGAGCGCGACGTCGGCCCGGAGCTCGCGGAGGAACTCGATGCCGTTCATCCTCGGCATGTTCAGGTCGAGCAGGACGAGGCGCCGATCCCGGGGCACCTGGGTGCCGCGCAGCAGATCGAGCCCCTCCACGCCGTCGCCCGCCACCCAGAGCGGGTTCGTGATCTTGCCCCTCTCGAACGCCCTGCGGACGTTCATCACGTCGACGGTGTCGTCCTCGATCAAGACAATATTCAGGATTTTACCGTCCATCCTCGTCCTCGCTGGAGGGGCAAACGCTGGTCCGTCGATAGCATACGAGAGCAACGCTGCACGTGAGGCAGGACCCTGGCAACAGAGCTGGAGGCCGGCTCACTTAATTTCTGGATGCCGCGCACGGCTCGCATCGCACTGGAACTGGACCGCGGCCGCCTAGGCCTCCAGGTGCTCCGTCCCGGCGCAGTACGGTCCCGTGCAGATCAGTGTACCGTCGGCTCGCGGCGCCGGGAAGAGCTGAGTGCGCCAAGGTGCGCGCGGGTGCTCCGGACGGCCAATCGCGGCGCGCAGCGCGCCGCGAGCGACCTCGACGTTCAAGGCCAGCTGCCCCGGCTGCCGCCGCGGCCGACGAGGTGCGCCACCGCCGTGACCAGGCTGTTCGGCTCGATCGGCTTGGCGAGGTGCATCTGGAAGCCGGAGGCGATCGCCTGGCGGCGGTCTTCCATGCGGGTGTACGCGGTGAGCGCGAGCGCGGGGATGCCGCTCGCGGGGACCTCGGGCCCCATCGCGCGCAGCCGCCGGATCATCGCGTAGCCATCCTCCCCGGGCATGCCGATGTCGCTCACGAGCACGTCGAACTCGCCCGCGCGGAGGGCCTCGATCGCCGCGCTGGCCGAGGCGGCCTCGCGCACGATCGCCCCGGCGCGCACGAAGATGATGCCGAGCAGCTCGCGCGCGTCGGTCTCGTCGTCGACGACGAGCACGCGGATGCCCTCAAGCACGCGGCGCGCGGAGCCCGTCGGCGCGTCGCTGCTCCGCCGCTGCGGGGACGCCGCCGCCGGCTGCGCCTCCGCGCGGATCGGCAGCCGGACCCGGAACCGCGCGCCCTTGCCGTCGCCCTCGCTGTCCGCGTGCACGGTGCCGCCCTGCGCCTCCGCCAGGTGGCGCACGATCGCGAGGCCGAGCCCCAGCCCGCCGTGCGCGCGGGTCATCCCCCCGTCGGCCTGCCGGAACCGCTCGAACAGGAACGGCAGGAAGCTCTTCGGGATCCCCTCGCCGTCGTCCTCGACCTCCACCTCGAGCAGCGCGTCGACGCGCCGGGCCCCGACCCGGACATGACCCCCGGACGGCGTGAACTTCACCGCGTTCGTGAGGAGGTTCCACACGATCTGCTGGAGCCGATCCGCGTCGCCGAGGAAGATGCCCACGTCGTCGACCACCCAGGCGTTCACCGACACGCCCTTCGCCAGCGCGGCGGGGCGCACCAGGTCGAGCGCCGTGGCGAGCACCTGCCGCACGTCCACCGGATCGGTCCGGAGCTGCAGCTTGCCCGCGATGATCGTCGACGCGTCGAGCACGTCCTCGATGAGCTGCGACTGCGCCTTCGCGTTGCGCTCGATCGTGACGAGCCCCCGGTCGAGCGACTCGGCGTCCACGTCGCCGGTCCGGAGGATGCGCGCCCAGCCCAGGATCGACTGGAGCGGCGTCCGGAGCTCGTGCGACACGGTCGCGAGGAACTCGTCCTTCAGCCGGTTCAGCTGCTCGGCGTGCTGCCTCGCCCGCTGCTCCTGATCGAGCAGCTGGGCGCGCTCGGCCTCGGACCGCTTCTGCTCGGTGATGTCGTGGAACGAGATCCCGACCCCGTCGCCCAGCGCGACCGCGATGGCCCGGAAGATCTGCGGCGCGCCCTCGTGGGCGCACGCGATCTCGACCCGGGCGGCCTCCCCCGTCTCCACGACGCGCGTGTACGTCGCGAACGCGCCGGCGAGCGCGCTGCCCGGCATCTCCTGCGACAGGCGCTTGCCCTCGAGGTCCTTGCCCCGGCCGCCCACGATCGGCCCGGTGGCCGGGTTCACGTAGACCCACTCGAAATCGGCGATCGATCCCGACGCGTCGCGCACGCTGCGCAGGATCATGAACCCGTCGGGCGACGCCTCCTGCACCGTGCGGAACCGCGCCTCGCTCGCCCGCAGCGCCTGCTCGATCGATTTGCGCTCGGTGATGTCCGCGGCCGTGCAGGTGATGCCGACGATCTCGCCCCCGTCGTCGGTCAGCGGCTCGATCGAGAGATCGAGGTGCTGCGCGCGCCCGCCGGCGTGGAGGGCGATCTCGCGCCGCTGGCCGACCCCGCTGGCGAGCACCTCGCGCTTGATGCGCTCGAGCGTCCGCGCCGCCTCGGGATCCTCCAGCACCTCCGCGTCGGTCTTCCCGAGCACCTCGCGCTCCGACTTCCCGAAGGCGTTGTGCATCCAGGTGTAGCGGAGGTTTCGATCCTGGTTGAACACCATGACCGGCGATCCTCGGAGCGCCTTGCGGAAGCGCTCCTCGTTCACGCGGAGCGCCTGCTCGGCGCGCAGGCGCTGCGCGACGCTCTGCTGGAGCTCGAGCGCGAGGCGCTCCGCCTTCCGGCGGGCCTCGATCTGGTCGGTCACGTCGAACGCCGTCACCAGGACGCCTTCCAGGGCGCCGTTCACGTCGCGCACCGGCTTGCACAGGACGTTGTACAGCCGCTCCACCATCTCGCCGGTCCAGTGCGCGATCCGCACCGGGAGCTCGTTCGCGACGCTGGGCTTGCCGCTCGCCATCACCGCCTCGAGCTGCGTCTGCAGCGCCTGCCCGCGGAGCTCGGGGACGGCCTCGATGAGCGGCTTGCCGACGAGGTCGTCGCGGCCGACCACCTGGCAAAACAGCGGGTTCGCGAGCTGAAACACGAGATCGGCGCCCTTGAGGAGGCAGAGCGGCGCCGGCGCCTGGGTGAGCAGCGCGGCGGTCCTGCTCCGCTCGAGCTCGGTGCGCTTGCGCTCGGTCTCGAGCGCCTCCAGCTGGAGCCGGGTGTGCTCGCTGACCGCCTTGGCGATGCCCGCGTCCACGCGCTCGAAGAGCGCCTCCAGATCGCTCAGCTTCGGCGTCACCCCGGCGTCGTGGATCTCGCGGAGGATGGCCCGCCGCAGGACGCCGTACTCGCGCACCATCCCGTCCAGGTCGAAGCCGGTCTCCCACCGCGCCTCGCCGTGCTCGCGCGCGGTGTCCTCGCTGCCGCTGGTGGGGGCGCCGTTCTCCAGGCTGGTGGCCACCTCGTCGAGGAAGCTCGGCAGCGCGTTGATGAGCAGCGGTTTCGGCATCTCTCGAGCTATCGAGCTCCGCCTGCGCAGCTCGCCGACGAACCGGTCGATGATGGCGTCGCGGCGGGTCCTGATGATCGTGGGGAGCGGCGTCGTCATGATCGGATCGTGCGCGGCGTGGACCTCGTCCCGGCAGACCTCGCCGTCAGGGTCCCGGACAGCGATCAGCGAGCACTCCTAGGCGACATCGTCCGGGAGGGCCGGCTGCGAGCACGACATACTCGGCGAGCTGAGCGGCCGCCACAAGGCGCCGCGCCAGCGCGGCCCGCGCGGCGGCGGACGGACGACCACGGCCTTCGCGGAACAGCTGTCCCGGCTTGGCCGTCGCGGTCGACCTCGACATGGAAGCCTCCCTGGGCCCGGCCTCGCCCTCACGCGCACACGAAGGAGAACCAGCAATCCTTGTGCCCGGCCTGAGCAGCGCCGGAGCCGGGCAGTGAGCGGTGCGCGACGACACGAACGAGGCATTTTGCCGCAGGCCTTGTCCCTGCGCGTATCGGTGAGCGGGGCCCGACGCGCGCTGCGTCGCGCCCGGGCGCGCTGCGGTGTTCGTCGACAGGGCACCTCGCCGGCACGACCGCTGCAATAGCGGCAACAGCGCTTTATCACCACGCTGGAACATCAATTCACCCAATTCGGAGGTTATCATGCTCAGTTGGAGTGTTGCGTTCTTTATCATCGCCATCATCGCTGCGATCTTCGGCTTCGGCGGCATCGCCGCGAGCGCTGCCTCGGTGGCGAAGCTCCTCTTCGTGGTATTTCTCGTCCTGGCGCTCGTCTCGCTCGTCCTGGGCCGCCGCGTCCCGACCTGACCCGCTCCACTCCGGCCCTCGCGCGCTCCAGGGGACCTTCTCCCACAGGCCCTCACGTCCTCGCGCAGAGGGCCTGACCCGCCGGCCTTCCGGCTCGCCTCTGCGCGATCCCCACGTCACCCCCACCCCGTTCAGGACCTGGCTCGATGCGGCAGGCGCCGAAGCGCCTGCCGCGTCGAGCCGCGGCCCTTGCTGGCGTCGCCCCGCGGCGCCAGGCGATGACGCGACGCGTTGCGCGTTGTCGTTCTCTGTCCTGTCATGACCGTTTGCACGTGCTTGCAGGCCACGATCGAGGCGATTTGTCTCGCCGGGACGAGCGGCCGCGGCGATTCCCGGTGGCACGGCTGTCGCAACACGCTGTGGAGAGACCATCCCGGGCATCGAGAGACCCGTCCTGGGCTGCCCCGATGGGCTGTTGCGTCGCGTTCGACGCTCGCTCGGGCTCGCGGTCGAGCCCCCACCCAGACCGGAGGAGATTACCATGTTGACCGTTCGTACGTTCCTTCCCCTCGCCGTTGTGATGAGCGTCTTCGCGGGCTGCGAGTCTCCGACGGAGGCGCAGGCCAAGGCCGAGCGCGCGCAGCGCGAGGCGGAGCAGAAGGCGGCGGAGGTCGCGAGCGAGCTCGACAAGAAGGTCGCCGAGATCGATCAGCGGGCGGAGCGGGAGACCGACAAGGCGCTGCGGGAGGCCGCGGAGGAGCTCAACGAAGCCGCGATCGACGCCCGCGAGAAGAGCGCGGAGGCGCAGTCGGAGCTCGCGAAGGCGCGCGACGACGTGCGCGAGTCGACGACGCGCCGGGTCGAGAACCTCGAGAAGGACGTCGTGGAGCTCCGCGCCAAGCTCGAGAAGAAGATGCCCAAGGTCGAGGCCGACAAGCTGGTGAAGGAGCTGGAGCAGAAGTCGGAGGCGGTCCGCAGGAGCCTGCGCGACCTCGACGCGGCGACGAGCACGAACCTCAATGACGTGAGGAGGGTCGTCACGCAGCAGGTCGAGGAGCTCGATCGCGCCATCCAGGAAGCGAGGCGGCGCGTCTGAGCGCAGGCGTGTCGGTTTCACGAATTGCTGACATCAGGAGGATCCCATGGAAAATCAGAAGGTTTCTCAGCAGAAGCAGTCCACGGAGATCGAGGGCGAGGGCAACCACTCGGCCGACCGGCGCTACCGCGAGGGTGTGGAGAGGTCGGTGAAGGGCGGCCACATCGAGGAGGGCGCCGAGGAGGCTGCCCGCGCGCTGGACGGTCCGGAAGGCGAGGAGCTGCGCGAGGCCCAGGAGGCGACGCGCAAGGGCAGGCCGAGCTGAGCCGGCGGAGGAAGCCATGATCCGGGAGCTCCGTTGCAAGGCTTGCGGCCGGAGGTACATCTTTGTGTCGACGGCGGCGGCGCCGTGCCGAGCTTGCGGCTCGGGGCTCGAAGAGATGGAGCTCGAGCGCGGGATTTACGAGCTCGCGGACGAGGGGGCGACGAGCGCTTCCTCGTCGGCGGGGCCGAGCCGGGAGGACAGGATGGTTCCGGAGGATCTCGGGTATGGGGAGTCTCATGGGTATGGGCCTTCCCATGGGGGACCCACCGGCCCCGGCGACGCGCCAGCGACCACCCCTTGAGGCACGACGTTCCCCTGTTCGCGAGCTCCGCCGCCATCCCCCCCACCCCGTCTTTCGTCCCTCGTCCCCCGTCCCCCGTCCCTCGTCTTTCGTCCCTCGTCTTTCGTCTCTCGTCCCTCGTGCACGTCCTCGTGATCGTGCTCGTGATCGATCGTGCGCTAGCCCGCTCACCCGTTATCGGCGAGGACGAGCAGGCCGGAGCGTGCACGAGGACGTGCATGTAACGATCACGATCACGATCACGAGGACGTGCACGAAAGACGAAAGACGAGGGACGAGAGACGAAAGACGAGAGACGAAAGACGAGAGACGATGACAAAAGAGAACGGAGACGCCGGCCGCCGGCGCTGAACGCACGACACCCCTCAAGCGCTCGGGGGAGCGCTGGAGAGCCTCGCAGAACTCGACTTGAAGGGGGAGAAGACGACCCGGGCAGAGGCGCCGGCCGTCAGGCCGCCGTCGCCGTGCGCACCGGGGCGACGGCCGGACCATGGCTGCGGTGAGAGTGCGCGACGAGCGCGTCGTACAGCTCCAGCATCTGCTGCCCGAGCCGCTCGTTCACGTCCTCCGTCAGCTCCACCTCGATCTTCGGCAAGAGCTCCCTCTCCTCCTCGACGACGTGGTGCGCCACGAGATCCCTCAGCGCGATGAGCTTGCTCCTGAAGCTCGGATCCTCCGGCGCCGTGTTGACCACACGCCGGATCTCGAACCGAGCGACCGTGTGCTCCTCGCAAGCCCCTCCGATGAGATCCGGCTCGATCGCCAGCAGCTCCGGAAAGAGCACCACCTGCTCGGCGAGCATGTGGGCCAGCAGGTGCTTCGTCAGCTCGTCCGTCACCCGCTGGACATCGCCTTTGCCCGAGAGCGCCAGATCAAACAGCCTCTCGGCTTCGCGGTGTTGCCCCTTCAAGAGCTGGGTCGCTTTCATGCATTCTTCTCCCAAAGAACGGAGGTTGAGGTCGGAGGTCCTGAGTTCTGGTCAAGAGGAGTCTTGTCCGCCCGGCGTCGCGCAGCGCTCAGGCCGCGAGGTGCGCAACACCCCGCAGCGGCTCGCCGCCGAGCAGCACGCGCAGCAGCGACGACCGGAGCACCAGCTCCCTCGAGGACGCCGCCGCGATGAGGATGGCCGCGCTCACGCGGCCGAGGAGACCAAGCTTGTCCCGCAAGCGCGACTGAAAGCTCGAAGAAGGCTCGCCCGGCCGCTGAATCAGCATCTCGACATCACACATCCGCGCGCCCAGCGAGGCTGCACACTCGGTCCAGGAGGCGCCGGACTCAGCGATTGCGAGGCGCTCCCCGCCCCGCACCCCGCCGCGTCGCCCCCTCTCCATCATGGAGCACGCCCGAGCAAGCTCCATGCCGCGTGCCGCAGCCAGGAGGAACGCTGGCCCTCACGCGGAATGTGAGCCTGGTTGTGCAATTTCGCCCCTCCAGGCCGGGAACCTCGCCAGACTCAGCCGCCGCGACGCTCCGAGCTGAACTATGTCGAACACGGAACAGCCGGATCGCATGAAATGTTCACCAGCCGCGCCAGAGGGCTCCAGCCCACGCGACACCCACGGTGCGTCCGTCGTGGCCAATGGCGCGGATTCACTCCGCTCTTCCGTAAGCTCGCCCGCCCCTGCGACCCCCGGTCCCTTGACCAGGGCGCGCGGTCGTTGAAGAAAAACAGGACGGTCATGCCTGGAAAGGCCGGCCGCCGGCGACATTACCGGGAGGCAGGCGGGCCTCCAGGGCTCCGACGCCGTCAGCCGGGGCGGATGACCTCCCCGGGGAGCGCTCCGCCCCCCACGTCCGGGGGAGCAGCACTCGACGCGGAGCATCCGCTGAGGCAAGAACGCCCAGGTGTGGCGAAACGTCACGTGAAAGAACGGCAGCGCTGAGCTGGCTGGGCTTGATAGCGAGGTGCCTCCGTGGCACGTTCCCTGCAACTGCAGGCAGCGGTCGACCTATAGAGCTGCCGGGGAAGGACACGCGATGAGCGGCAGGATACTCGTCGTAGATGACGACGAAGCGACGTGCGATCTGGTCGAAGCCCTCCTCAAGAGGCAGGAATTCTCGGTGGCGGCGAGGACCTCCGCCAAGAGCGCGCTGGAGCTTGTCAGCGAGGACGATTTCGACGTCGTGCTCACCGACGTCGGCATGAGCGAGATGAGCGGGCTCGAGCTGTGCGAGCGCATCCTCGGCGCGCGGCCCGACATGCTCGTCATCGTGATGACGGCGCTCGGGAGCATGGAGACCGCCATCTCCGCGATGCGCGCCGGGGCGTTCGACTTCGTCACGAAGCCGCTCGACTCGAACCTCCTCGGCCTCACCGTGTCGCGGGCCGTCCAGCACCGGCGGCTCCGCTCCGAGGTGCGGCGCCTCCGCGAGGCCGCCCACGACGTCCAGCAGACCAAGGGCCTCGTCGGGCGCAGCCCCGCGATGAAGCGCGTGTACGACCTGATCGGGCGCGTCGCGCGGAGCGACGCGTCCGTCCTCGTGCACGGCGAGACGGGCACCGGCAAGGAGCTCATCGCGCGCGCCATCCACGAGGCGAGCGGCAGGCCCGGGCCGTTCGTGGCCGTCAACTGTGCCGCCGTGCCGCAGGCCCTGCTCGAGAGCGAGCTCTTCGGGCACGCGCGCGGCGCCTTCACCGACGCCAAGACCCAGCGGACCGGGCTCTTCCTGGAGGCGAGCGGCGGCACCATCTTCCTCGACGAGATCGGCGAGATGCCGCTAGAGGTCCAGCCGAAGCTGCTCCGCGCGCTCCAGGAGCGGAAGGTGCGGCCGGTGGGCTCGAACGCCGAGATCCCCTTCGACGCGCGCATCGTGACCGCGACGAACCGCGACCTCGAGACCGAGGTGTACGAGAAGCGGTTCCGCGAGGACCTCTATTACCGCGTCAATGTGGTGAAGATCGACCTGCCGCCGCTCCGCGAGCGCGGGACCGACGTGCTCCACCTCGCGATGCACTTCCTCGAGAAGTTCTCGTCCCGCAGCGGCAAGGGCGTGCTCTCGCTCTCGACCGCGGCGGCGGAGAAGCTCACCGCGTACAACTGGCCCGGCAACGTGCGCGAGCTGGAGAACAGCATCGAACGCGCGGTGGCGCTCGCCCGCTTCGAGCAGATCACCGTCGAGGACCTGCCCGAGAAGGTCCAGGCCTACCGGCCCGACCGCTTCGTCGTCGCCGTCGACGAGCCGGCGGAGATCATGACGATGGACGAGCTCGAGAAGCGCTACATCAAGCGGGTGCTCGCGCTGGTCGGCGGCAACAAGTCGCGCGCCGCGCAGATGCTCGGGTTCGACCGGCGCACGCTCTACCGCAAGCTGGAGCGCTACGGCGAGCAGGATGGCTCGGGGGGTGACGAAGGCCCAGACAAGGACAAGGCTGCCTCTTCGCCAGGATCGGCGAGCTCTACCCTGAGCTGACGGAGGCGTGAGGCACGAAAGAAGAATGACGGAAAAGGCGCTGCCCGAGTCGGTCTACAAACTGTTCGCCCGCACGGGGCACGACGTCCGCGGACCCGCCGGCGTCGTCGCCGGCGCGCTCGACGAGCTCGAGCGCGCGCTCGGCGGGGAGGCCACGGCTCGGAACGCCGCGTTCTTCACGATGGCGCGGCGGGGCGTGCGGCGCCTGCTCCGCCTCGCCGACCGCTACACCGCCGCGTCCGAGCTGGCGCGCCAGGGGGACGCCCCGGTGCAGGCGATGGACCTCGAGGCGCTCGTCCGCCAGGCCGTGTCGGAGGCGTCGTTCGTGTACGGCAGGCGCCAGGTCACGGTCGCGCTCGACCTCGCGCCGCTGCGCGGCTTCGCCCACGCCCCGTCGATGACCGCGGCGCTCGCGGACGCGCTCATGCTCGCCCTGCGCGCCGCCCGGTCGCGGGTCGCGGTGGAGCTCGCCGCCCACGGCGAAAAGGCGCGCGTGGTGCTCACGAGCGACGCGGACACGGCGACCGTGGAGGAGCTCTTCCAGGCCGCGCTCCTGCCCGACTCGGATCCGCTCGACGAGGGCGCGTTGCCCGTCCGGGTCATCGACGGCGTGCTCAAGGCGCACGGCGGCACGGCGCGGGCCGAGCGCACCGGCGCGGAGACGCGCATCACCCTGGAGTGGCCCCTGAAGGAAGCGGACCACAAGGCCGCCGGCCGATGAGCGACGAGCTTCCCCTGGTCCTCGTGGTCGACGACGACGACGACACGGCGTCGCTGCTCGGCATGGCGCTCCGCCGCCGGGGGTTCCGCGTGAGCGCGGCGCCCTCGTGCGCCGCGGCGCGCGCGGCGCTCGCCGAGCGCACGGTCGACGCCCTGGTGACGGACGTGTCGCTCCCGGATGGCAGCGGCATCGAGCTCGCCGCCTCGCTCGAGACCAAGCCGCGCGCGATCATCGTGGTGAGCGGCTTCGGCGGCGACGACGACCGCGAGAAGAGCCGCGCCGCCGGCGCCCACGCCCACCTCGTCAAGCCGGTCGACGTGGCCCGGCTCGTGTCCACGCTCAACGGGCTGCTCGGCCGACAGGGCTGATCACTTGCCGACGGGCGCATAGAACGAGACGCCCCGGCGGTTCTCGTCGAGGCGCAGCGGGTGCTGCAGCGACGGGAGCGCCCGCTGCGCGCAGTCGAGGCGCTCACACGTCCGGCACGTCACGCCCACCGGCACGGCGGCGTCGATGTTGTCGAGGTCCACGCCGTCGGCGTAGACGAGCTCGCGGGCGTAGCGCACGTCGCAGCCCATGCCGATCGACTGCACGGTGTGCGGCACGTGGTAGCCGCCGCGATCGCTGCGCACGGTGCGGGCAATGCAGAAGTAGACGGCGCCGTCGGGCATCTGCGAGAGCTGGACCCGGATCATGCCGGGCGTCATGAGCGCGGTGTGGATGTTCCAGCGGGGGCACGCGCCGCTGAACCGCGCGAAGCGGATGCCCGAGCCGCTGAAGCGCTTCGAGATGTTGCCGGCGATGTCGATGCGGACCATGTGCATCGGCACGCCCTCGGCGCCGGGGCGGCGGAGCGTGGTCAGCCGGTGGCACACCTGCTCGAAGCTCGTGCCGAAGCGGTGCGCGAGCAGCTCGATGTCGTAGCGCTCGGTGCGCGCCGCCTCGAGGAACGGCTGGTACGGCATGAGGACGGCCGCGGCGAAGTAGTTGGCGAGCGCGACGCGGGCGAGCGCGCGCGACTCCGGGGTCGTGAGGTTCTCGTCGCGCAGGACGCGGTCGATCGCCGACGACTGCGTCAGCAGGCCGACCTGGTGCGCGAGCTGGAAGCGGCGGCTCCGGGGCGGCAGCACCTCGGAGATGCTGAGCACGCGCCGGTCCGGGTCGTACCGCCGCATCGCCTGGCGCTCGTCCGCGACCCGCACGATGCGCACGTCGATGCCGCGCGTCGCCTGCAGGTACCGGACGAGCCCCCGGTACACGTCGTCAGCGTCGAGCTGCCCCTCCCGCCAGAGCACCTCGGCCCCCTCCTCGAGCTCGGGGAAGTGGTTCATCCGGCGCTGGATGAGGTCGCTGACCTCCTCCGACGGCAGGCGCGAGTTGTCGACCCCCACGAACCCGTCGCCCGCCAGCCGCTCCCCGAGTGTATCCAGCGACTCTCGGGTCGTTGCGTACGTCCGGTAGAGCGTGAGCACCGCGCGCGCGACGTTCGGGGACGACGCGACGAGCTCGCGCAGGTCCGCGTTCGTCAGCCCGTGGCTCTCGAAGATGGGATCGCCGAAGACCTCGTGGAGGTCGGCCGTGAGCCGGACGTCCTCTTCCGACGCGAACGTCTGGAGATCCAGCTGGAATACCTGAGCCAGCCGGATCAGAAGTGGTGCGGTCAACGGTCTTCGGTTGTTTTCTATGAGATTCAGATAACTCGCTGAGACCCCGAGTCGATCCGCGAGGTCGACCTGCGTCATGTGCTCACGACGCCGGAGCGCCCGGACCTTGGCTCCGAGTAGAGGTGCATCGGCCATGAGAACCCTCCCGAACGTAGCTTGACTTACTGAACCCGCGTGTAGACCCGGGATCCGGTCGTGGAAATTTACAATAGTTTACTCGTTGACAACCTGTAAAGGTCTTTTGTCAACATCGTTATCTGCCTGGATTTCAAAGGGAAGTTGACCCTGAAACACAGTGGACAATCATAGGTTCGTTGTAACGACGCGCAGCGTTGCAGGAGATGCGGATGAGCCACCTTCATGAGACCTTGAACCTCAGCCTGCTCGGCCCCCGGGTCGCGGGCGACGACGCCGTGCTCACGCCCGAGGCCCTTCGCTTCCTCGCGAGCCTCGGGCGGAAATTCACGGACCGGGTGCCGGCGCTGCTCGGCCGCCGCCGCGAGGTGCAGGCGCGGCTGGACAAGGGCGAACGGTTCGATTTCCTCCGCGAGACGCGGGACGTGCGCGAGGGGGACTGGACGGTCGCGCCGCTGCCGGAGGACCTGCTCGACCGGCGGGTGGAGATCACGGGGCCGGTCGATCCCAAGATGATCATCAACGCGCTGAACTCGGGCGCGAGCGTGTTCATGGCGGACTTCGAGGACGCGACGTCCCCGACGTGGAAGAACCTCATCGAGGGGCAGGCCGCGCTGCGGCTCGCGGCGCGCCGCGAGCTCCGTTACGAGGATCCGGCGACAGGCAAACGCTACGCCCTCGGCGACAAGCTGGCGACCCTGCTCGTGCGCCCGCGCGGCTGGCACCTCTGGGAGAGGCACGTGGAGCTCGACGGAAAGCCGCTTCCGGGCGGGCTCTTCGACTTCGGGCTCTTCTTCTTCCACAACGCGCGTGAGCTCGTCCGGCGCGGCACCGGCCCGTATTTCTACCTGCCGAAGATGGAGAGTCACCTCGAAGCGCGGCTTTGGAATGACATCTTCCTTTTCGCGCAGGAGGCGCTCGGCCTGCCCGCCGGCACGATCAAGGCGACGGTCCTCATCGAGACGTTGCCCGCGGCGTTCGAGATGGACGAGATCCTCTATGAGCTCCGGCAGCACTCCGCCGGGCTCAACTGCGGTCGGTGGGATTACATCTTCAGCTTCATCAAGAAGCTGCGGAACGACCCGTCCTGCGTGATGCCGGACCGCTCGCAGGTGACGATGGAGCAGCATTTCCTGCGCTCGTACACCCAGCTGCTCGTGAAGACCTGCCACCGTCGCGGCGTGCACGCGATGGGCGGCATGGCGGCGCAGATCCCGATCAAGAGCGACCCCGAGGCGAACCGCGCGGCGCTCGAGAAGGTGCGCGCGGACAAGCTGCGCGAGGTCAAGGACGGGCACGACGGCACCTGGGTCGCGCACCCGGGGCTCGTGCCGCTCGCGCGCGAGGTGTTCGACGCGCACATGCCCGCGCCGAACCAGATCGATCGCAAGCGCGAGGACGTGCAGGTCGCCGCGGCCGATCTGCTGAAGGTCCCCGCGGGCCCGCGCACCGAGGCCGGCCTGCGCCACAACATCCGCGTCGGCGTCCAGTACCTCGAGGCGTGGATCAGCGGCCTCGGCTGCGTCCCGCTCTACAACCTCATGGAGGACGCGGCGACGGCGGAGATCTCCCGCACCCAGGTCTGGCAGTGGATCCGCCACAAGGCGACGCTGGACGACGGCGCGCCGCTCACCGTGGAGCGCTTCCGCGCCGCGATGGACAGCGAGATGGCGGCCCTGCGCGGCGCGCTCGGCGAGGCGCGCTTCGACGGCGGTCGCTTCGCCGAGGCGCGCGCGCTGTTCGAGCGCCTGTCGATCGGCGACACGTTCGAGGAGTTCCTCACCCTGCCTGCCTACGAGCTCTTGATCGTGAGGGCCAAGCCCGGGAGCGCAGAGCGCTCGCAGCCCGCGATCTGATGTCAACCGAGCGGCAGCCGCCGCCCGAAACCCCAACCGCACGAGGAGCCGAGTCATGTCCGCTGCTTTCCCGCTGAACCCGTCGCACCCCGCCGACGCGCTGCACGCGACGCCGAGCGATCTCTCCCCTGGCCGCTGGAACGGGATCGTCCGCCCGTACTCTGAGGCCGACGTCGCGCGCCTCCGCGGCACCGTCCGCATCGACTACACGCTCGCGACCCTCGGGGCGAAGCGGCTCTGGCACCTCCTGCACAGCGAGCCGTACGTCGCGGCGCTCGGCGCGCTCACCGGGAACCAGGCGATGCAGCAGGTCCGGGCCGGGCTCAAGGCCATCTACCTGAGCGGGTGGCAGGTGGCGGCCGACAACAACGAGGCGGGGACGATGTACCCCGATCAGAGCCTGTACCCCGCGAACAGCGTGCCGACGCTCGTGCGCCGCATCAACCAGGCGCTGCTCCGCGCCGACCAGATCGAGCACGCCGAGGGCAAGCCCGGGCGCCACTGGCTCGCCCCCATCATGGCGGACGCGGAGGCCGGCTTCGGCGGGCCGCTGAACGCGTTCGAGCTGATGAAGGCGATGATCGAGGCGGGCGCCTCGGGCGTGCACTTCGAGGACCAGCTCGCCTCCGAGAAGAAGTGCGGGCACATGGGCGGCAAGGTGCTCCTGCCGACGAGCCAGTTCATCCGGACCCTCGTCGCGGCCCGCCTCGCGAGCGACGTGATGGGCGTGCCGACGATCCTCGTCGCCCGCACCGACGCGGACAGCGCCAAGCTGATCACCTCCGACGTGGACCCGCGCGACAAGCCGTTCATCACCGGCGACCGCACGCCCGAGGGCTTCTACGTGCTGAAGGGCGGCCTCGACGCGGCGATCGCGCGCGGGCTCGCCTACGCGCCCTACGCCGACCTCGTCTGGTGCGAGACGTCGACGCCGGACCTCGACCAGGCGAAGCGGTTCGCGGAGGCGATGCACAAGCAGTTCCCGGGCAAGCTGCTCGCGTACAACTGCTCTCCGTCGTTCAACTGGAAGAAGCACCTCGACGACGCGACGATCGCGCGCTTCCAGCGCGAGCTCGGCGCGATGGGGTACAAGTTCCAGTTCGTCACCCTCGCCGGGTTCCACGCGCTGAACCACAGCATGTTCGAGCTCGCCCGGCAGTACCAGCGCCGCGGGATGTCCGCGTACTCCGAGCTCCAGCAGGCCGAGTTCGCCGGCGAGCAGTTCGGCTACAGCGCCACGCGCCACCAGCGCGAGGTCGGGACGGGCTACTTCGACGAGGTCGCCCAGGTGATCTCCGGCGGCGCGGCGTCCACGCTGGCGCTGCACGAGTCGACCGAGGCCGCCCAGTTCTGAGCCCCCGGGGCCGCCCCGGGCGCGTGGTCGCCGGCCCGCCCGGCCCGCCCGGGCCGACGGCCGGGGCCGCCCTCTCGGCGGTGGTCCAGGAGGTGCCGTTCGAGTAGGCTCCGCACGGGCGTCGGCGCCCGGTCTCGCCCGGCCGCGTCGCCCGAGCCGAGGTGAGAAGAGCTGTGACAACGCCGACCCAGAGACCGAACGACGGCGAGAGCGGCGCCGTTCCTTCCAATTTCATCCGCAACATCATCGCCGAGGACCTCGCCGCGGGCAGGCACCAGCGGGTCGTCACCCGGTTCCCGCCCGAGCCGAACGGCTACCTCCACATCGGACATGCGAAGTCCATCCTGCTCAACTTCGGGCTGGCGGGCGAGTTCGGGGGCGCGTGCCACATGCGCTTCGACGACACGAACCCCGCCGCCGAGGACGTGGAGTACGTCGAGTCCATCCTGCGGGACGTGCGCTGGCTCGGCGGCGACTGGGGCGACAAGCTCTTCTACGCGTCGGACTACTTCGAGCGGCTGTACGCGTTCGCGGTGGAGCTCATCCGGAAGCAGAAGGCGTACGTGTGCAGCCTGAGCGAGGCCGAGACCCGCGAGTTCCGTGGCACCGTCACCGAGCCCGGGCGGGAGAGCCCTTACCGGAGCCGGTCCGTCGAGGAGAGCCTCGACCTCTTCGCCCGGATGCGAAGAGGGGAGTTCCCGGAGGGCGCGCACGTGCTCAGGGCCAAGATCGACATGGCCTCTCCCAACATGAAGATGCGCGATCCGCCGATCTACCGCATCAAGCGCGCGCACCACTACCGGACGGGCGACGCCTGGTCCGTCTACCCGCTCTACGATTTCGCCCACAGCCTCTCGGACGCGATCGAGGGGATCACCCACTCGATCTGCACGCTGGAGTTCGAGAACAACCGGGAGCTCTATGACTGGTTCATCGAGCACCTCGACGTCCCGTCCCGCCCCCGGCAGTACGAGTTCGCGCGGCTCAACCTGAGCTACACGCTGATGAGCAAGCGCAAGCTGCTCGAGCTCGTGAAGGGCGGGCACGTGAAGGGCTGGGACGACCCGCGCATGCCCACCATCGCCGGCATCCGGCGCCGCGGCGTGACCCCGGAGGCGATCCGCGCCTTCTGCGAGGAGATCGGCGTCGCCAAGACGAACAGCATGGTGGACATGGCGAAGTTCGAGTCGTGCGTCCGCGACGACCTGAACCTCCGCGCCCCGCGCGTGATGGCGGTGCTGCGCCCGCTCCGCGTCGTGCTCGAGAACTACCCCGAGGGGCAGGTGGAGGAGCTCGACGCGCCCTACTGGCCCGAGGACGTGCCGCGGCAGGGCTCCCGGAAGGTGCCTTTCTCCCGGGTGCTCTACATCGAGCGCGACGACTTCCTCGAGGACCCGCCCAAGAAGTGGTTCCGCCTCGCGCCCGGGCAGGAGGTGCGGCTCCGGTACGCGGGGTTCATCACCTGCCGCGAGGTGGTGAAAGACCCGACCACGGGCGAGGTGGTCGAGCTCCGGTGCACCTACGATCACGCCACGAAGGGGGGAGAGGCGCCGGACGGCCGCAAGCCGAAGGGGACGCTCCACTGGGTGTCGGCCGCCCACGCGATCCCCGCCGAGGTGCGGCTCTACGACCGGCTCTTCACGGTGGAGCGGCCCGACACCGGCGAGGAGGGGAGAGACTTCAAGGAGCACCTGAACCCCACGTCGCTGGTGACGCTGACCGGGTGCCGGGTGGAGCCGAGCCTCGCCGCGGCGGAGCGGGGCAGCCACGTCCAGTTCGAGCGCCAGGGGTTCTTCTTCGTGGACCCCATCGACTCCGCCCCGGGCGCGCCCGTGTTCAACCGCACCGTGGCGCTCAAGGACTCGTGGTCGAAGATCGCCGACCAGAAGCCCGCGGCGGGACAGGCCGCGGCGCCCGCGCCCGAGGCCGCCGCCGCGAAGGCGCAGCCCGCGAAGCCGAAGGCCGAGCGCGCGCCGCTCGAGGAGCGGCTCGCGCGGCTCGACCCGGCGCGCGCCGCGAAGGCCAGGCACCTCGTCGAGGCGCGCGGCATCCCCGGCGACGACGCGGTCGTCCTGGCCGAAGACGACGGCCTGCTCCGGCTGTTCGAGGAGGCCGTGTCCGTCCACGATAACCCGAGGAGCGCCGCCAACTGGGTCATTCACTCGCTCTCGCGCGAGCTGAAGGACAGGAAGGCAGGCGACCTGCCCTTCTCAGGTGCGCAGCTGGGCGAGTTATTGTGTCTGATCGATGACGGGACCATTTCCGGAAAGATCGCGAAAGACGTGCTCGCTGAAATGGTGCAGCGAGGCGGTAGTCCGAGGGCGATCGTCGAGCAGAAGGGGCTCCGGCAGGTCGCCGACTCCGGCGCCCTGGAGCGCATGGTCGACCAGATCATCGCCGGTCATCCCGGCGAGGTCGCCCGCTTTCGCGCGGGGAATACGAAGCTGATCGGGTTCTTCGTCGGCCAGGTGATGAAGGCCTCCGGCGGCAAGGCGAACCCGGATCTGGTCAATACGCTCCTGGCCAAGAAGCTGGCGTAAGTCTCTCACCCACACGCGGGCGCGCGCGCTCATCCGATGGGAGGCGCGCGCGGCCCGGCGATCTCCCGCGCCTGCGCGAATCCGCGGCTTTCTCGCATCCAGCGTGCACGCCCGCCGCGCCAGCGCACCTCCGCGCCTGGGCGCGGCTCGGCGGCTTTCTCGAGCCCGAGGTGCGCGCGCGCGCTGCGCTAGCGTACCTCCGCGCCTAGGCGCGGAGTCGCGTCCCCGCCGATTCGGAGGTGCGCGCGAGTGCTGCGCCCTGCGTATCTCCACGCCCGGCACCTGACCACGGGATGCCTGTCACGCATGTGTGTAGAAACATGCTTCGGAAAAAAGCAAGATAAAATATTTGAATCCTTGATTGGCCGTGGTGTAGAAGAGATTAAGACTATGGAACTCGCGCGTCAGATTGCTCTCATCGTCTGCGTGGCTGCATCGACCGCACAGATCGCCTGTGTCGCCTCAACCGAGCTTGGGGACGAGGAGGCGGTGGAAGAGGCCCAGCAGGAGCTCCTGGTCCACAACGCGCTGACGCGGAACGCTCTCACGCGAAACGCGCTTACGCGGAATGCGCTCACGCGGAATGCGCTGACACGGAACGCGCTCACCCGGAACGCGCTCATGGGCAACTCGTTCACGAGCGAGGCGCTCCGAGATCCCGAGTCGAGGGAGCTGCTCAGCTTCATCGTGAGCTGCGCGCTCCCGGAGGACGACCACATCGTGGTCGACGTCGGTCGCGAGTCCTACCAGTTCGACGGCGAGCTCGGCCTCGCGCCCGAGTGGGGCAGCCGGCGCGGCTCGTGCGACGAGAACTGCCAGGAGTGGGTCTCTGCGTGCCTGCTCGCGCGGGTGAACCACCGCGGCGAGCACGTGACGATCTCGCTGCGCGGCAAGAGCAGCGCGCTCAAGGCGTCGTCGACGGAACGGGAGGAGTACGAGGAGGCCGAGGCGGCCTACTACGGCAACGTCTTCCTGGCCGAGCAGCGCCGCTACGCGTGCCTCGCGCCCGGACAGACGTCCATCCCGCGCGTCTGCGGGGACTCGCTCGACGATTGTGTGGTCGACGTCGTGGGCGAATGTGAAGATGTGTGCGACAGGCCGCGGCGCGACGGCAGCTTCCCGGATTGTAGGGACCGCAACCCCTACGAGCTGCCGTGCGGTCTCCGTGTCTTTCCCCCGCGAACCGATCTATACAAGAGCTCAATCACCGTTTTCCTCGAATAGCGTGTGGATCCAGGCACCGTCCTCGCCAGCCGCTTCGTCGTTGATCGGCAAGTCGCGGCCGGGGGGATGGGGACTGTCTACCGCGCGCTCGACCGGCTCGATCAGCGCCCGGTCGCCCTCAAAGTCCTCCAGAGCCGCGAGGCCTTCGACGTCGAGCGCTTCGAGCGCGAGTCGCAGATCCTCGCCGAGCTGAGCCACCCCGGGATCGTGCGGTACGTCGCGCACGGGAGGACGGGCGCGGGCGAGCACTACCTCGCGATGGAGTGGCTGGAGGGCGAGGACCTGGCGGCGTGCCTCGCGCGCCGGCAGCTCGCGGTGGCCGAGAGCCTCTCGGTGCTGCGCCGGACGGCGGACGCGCTCGCCTTCGCGCACTCGCGCGGGATCATCCACCGCGACGTCAAGCCGAGCAACATCTTCCTCGTCGCCGGCGACGTGGCGCAGCTGAAGCTCGTCGACTTCGGGATCGCGCGGCCCGACGGGGAGTCGCGGCGGCTGACGTACACGGGCGGGATCCTGGGGACGCCCGGGTACATCGCGCCCGAGCAGATCGAGAGCGGGGCGTCCCACGACGCGCGGGCGGACGTGTTCTCGCTGGCGTGCGTGTTCTACGAGTGCATCGCGGGCCGGCCCGCCTTCGAGGGGGCGCACGTCATGGCGGCGCTCGCGAAGCTCCTGTTCCAGCAGACGCCGCGGCTGCGCGAGGTCCGCGCGGACGTACCGGAGCCGCTCGATCAGCTGATCGACCGGATGATGGCCAAGAGCCCCGAGGACCGGCCGCGCGACTGCGGCGACGTCGGGGCGCAGATCGCGCAGATCGCGGACGTGCTCGACGCGTGGGCGGCGCCGCGGCCGACCACGATGGCGTCGCAGCGCGACGCGACCATGCGCTCGGCGCGGCCGCCGGGGTTCCTCACGCGCAGCGAGCAGCGGCTCGTGTCCCTCGTGCTCGCCGGCGAGCCGGACGACGTCGAGATGAGCGTGGCGGCGGCCGGCGGCGTGCCGAGCGCGTCGGACGTGTCGAGCGTGCTGCAGGAGATCACGAGCGAGGGGCCGGGCTCGACGGTGCCGCGCTCGGAGGTGCGGGCGGCGGTGGAGCCGTACGGCGCCCACATCACGGAGATCTCGCGCGGCTCGCTCGTCGCGATCCTCGCGGGCGCGGGGAGCGCGGTCGACCGGGCGGAGCGGGCGGCGCGGTGCGCGCTCGCGCTGCGCGCCCGGTTCCCGGGGATCCCGCTCGCGGTGGCGACAGGAAGGGGGGTGTCGTCGGCGACGCTCATCGAGGGCGACGTGATCGACCGCGGGATGCGCGCGCTGCGCGCGGCGCAGGCGGGGATCGTCCGGCTCGACGACGTGACGGCCAGCATCGTCGGCGGCCGGCTCAAGGTGGAGGCGGACGAGAAGGGGCCGTTCTTGACCGCGAGCGAGGCGGCGGCCGACGAGAGCACCCCCGTGCTGCTCGGCAAGCCGAGCCTCTGGGTCGGCCGGAGCCGCGAGCTGTCGATGCTCGAGGGGGTGTTCTCCGGGTGCGTGAGCGAGTCGCTGGCGAGCGCGGTGCTCGTGATCGGGCCGCCGGGGGCCGGCAAATCGCGGCTCCGCCTGGAGTTCCTCACGCGGGTGCGGCGCCAGTTCGGCCCGGTGGAGATCCTCTCCGGCAGGGCGGAGTCGGTGGCGGCGGGCTCGCCGTTCGGGCTCATCGCGGACGCGATCCGCAAGGCGGCGGGGATGCGCGAGGGAGAGCCGGTGGAGGCGCGGCGGCGCAAGCTGAAGCGGCGGCTCGGGCGGCACCTCTCGGGCGAGGCGCTGAACCGTATCGCGGCGTTCCTGGGCGAGATCTCGCGGACGCCGTTCCTCGACGGCGAGACGAGCGGGCTGCGCGCGGCGCGCGACAACGCGATGCTGATGGCCGACGCGACGCGCGCGGCCTGGGAGGACTGGCTCGCCGCCGAGTGCGCGGCGCAGCCGGTGCTGCTCGTGCTCGAGGACCTCCAGTGGGGCGATCCGGCGACCGTGCGCCTCATCGATCAGACGCTCAGGAACCTCCGGGACCTGCCGCTCATGCTGCTCGCGCTGGCCCGGCCCGAGGTGAACAAGCAGTTCCCCAGCCTGTGGATCGACCGCGAGGTGCAGACGATCAAGCTCGGGCCGCTGCCGGCGAAGGCGAGCGAGCGGATGGTGCGCAGCGCGCTGGGCGAGGAGACGCCCGCGGAGACGGTTTCGCGGGTGGTGGAGCGGGCCGACGGCAACCCGTTCTACCTGGAAGAGCTGATCCGCGCGGTCGCGGACGGCAAGGGGGACGTGCTGCCCGACTCGGTGCTGGGGACCGTGGAGGCGCGGCTCGACGCCGAGGGGCACGAGGCGAAGCGGGTGCTGCGGGCGGCGAGCGTGTTCGGCGACCGGTTCTCGAAGCTCGGGGTGTCGGCGCTGCTCGGCGGGGCGACGCGGGTGAAGGAGACCGAGACGTGGCTCGACGCGCTGGCGGCGCGCGAGCTCATCGCGCCGGCGTCGACGCCGGGGTGGCTCGGGCCGATGGACTACGTGTTCCGCCACGCGATCGTGCGCGAGGCGGCGTACGCGATGCTGACGGAGCCGGACCGCGTGCTCGGCCACAAGCTCGCCGGGGAGTGGCTCGAGCGCAGCGGGCACACCGACGCGATGGCGCTGGCGCAGCACTTCCACCTCGGCGGCGAGCCGGCGCGCGCGGTGCGGTGGTACCGGCGGGCGGCGGAGCAGGCGATCGAGGCGAACGACCTGGCGAGCGCGCTGGCGCGGGCCGAGATGGGCGTCCTGTGCGGGGCGGCGGACGAGGAGCTCGGGCGCCTGCGGCTCGTGGAGGCCGAGGCGAGCGTGTGGCGGCAGGAGACGGCGCTCGCCGCGCAGCGCGGCACCGAGGCGGCGAGCCTGGTGCGGCAGGGGAGCTCGATCTGGTTCCGCGCGATCGCGCAGGTGATCATCGCGGAGGGGAAGCTCGGCCACTTCGACCGCGTCGAGGCTTGGGCGGCGCGGGTGGCGGAGGCGCCGGGCGGGCAGAGCGCCCGGATCATGTGCGTGTGCGAGGCCGCGACGTACCTGATCTTCGGGGGGCGTTACGCGGCGGCAGACCGGCTGATCCGGATGCTCGACGCCGTCGCGAGCGACCCCGCGGCGCTCGATCCGCAGACGGCGGGGCTCTACGAGCAGGTGCGCGCGATCCGGGCGCAGACGCGGGGGGACGTGGGGGCGGCGCTGAGCGGGCTCACGGCGGCGCTCGAGGCGTTCGAGAAGGCCGGGGACCGCCGGAACGCCTGCGCGGTGCGCGAGAACCTGGGCTTCCTCTACGGCGAGCTCGGCGATTTCGAGGTGGCCGAGTCGGCGCTCCGGACGGCGCTCGCGGCGGCGCAGCGCATGGGGCTCGACGATCTGGAGACGGCGGCGCTCCAGAACCTCGGGTACGTCATCGCGCACCTCGGGCAGCTCGAGGAGGCGAAGCAGCTCGAGCAGCGCGCGGCCGCGGCGTTCCAGCAGCAGGGCGACCGGCGCATGGAGGGGGTGACGCTCACGTACCTGGCGAAGATCCTGCTGCTCTCGGGCGATCCCGCGGCGGCCGAGCGCGAGGCGCGCGCGGCGGTCGAGGCGCTGACGGTGGCGCCGCCGCTGCGGGCGGCGGCGGTCGCGGTCCTCTCGCGCGCGCTGCTCGCGCAGGGGCGCGGGGACGAGGCGCTGCCGGCCGCGCGGGAGGCGTTCGCGCAGCTCGAGGAGGCGGGCTCGCTCGAGGAGGGCGAGTCGCTGGTGCGGCTGGTCTACGCCGAGGCGCTGGCCGCCGGCGGGGCAGAGCGCGAGGCGGCGGAGGCGCTCGCCGCCGCGCGCGAGCACCTGCTCTGCCGCGCGGCGAAGATCACCGATCCGAGCTTCCGAGAGCGCTTCCTGACGTGTGTGCCCGACAACGCGCGGACGCTCGCGCTCGCCGGGTGAGGCGCGGGCAGCGCCGCGCCGGAATCAGGACGGGTCCGCGCCGGCGTGCTCGTGCCGGCCTTCGTGCTCGTGCCGGCCTTCGTGCTCGTGCCGGCCATCGGTCGCGTGCCGCTCCGCCTCCGCGGCGCCCTGCGGGCGCGGCCCGCCGTTCAGGATGCGCAGGGCCTCGCGGTAGCCGTGGAGCGTCCCGACATCCACGTACACGTGCCCGGCGTGGACCCCGCGGACCACGCCGCCGCGGGCGATGTACTCGTTGACGAGCGGGCCAAGGTGCTCGTCGCGGCAGCTCCGCGCGCACCAGAGCCGGTAGAGATCCTGGAGCACGGCGCCGGTCAGCTTGAAGGCGCCCCAGATCCAGCGCGAGCCGGCGCCGCCGCGCCCGGCCTGGATCTCGACGACGCGCCCGTCGCCGTCGGTGATGACGGCGTCGAAGGGCTCCGGGCGCTCGACCGGGAAGAGGAGGAACGAGAACGCGTGGGCGCCGAGCGCGGAGAAGCCGTCCTCAGGGAACCAGATCGTGCCGGGGAGGCCGACGAGCACGAGGTCTTCCGGCGGGATGAGCGGGAGCGCGCGGAAGAGCGCGTCGCAGAACCCCGCAGGGCTCGGCTGGATGACGTACGACAGGCTCGCCTCTCCGACCGAGGCGCCGAAGTAGTCGAGGAGCTCCGACGTGCCCGAGGAGATGACGAAGCAGATCTTGCTGGCTCCGGCGAGCACCATGCGCTCGACGAGGTGCTCGCTCACGGCGCGCGGCCGCTCGACGCCTCGCTCGAGGCGGCTGCCGACCGGGAGCAGCTCTCTCACGAAGGCGAGCGGCGGAGTGCGACTCCCGGCATCGGCAGCGGGGATGATCCCCCACAGGACGGGTCGTGCCGCACTCATGCTCGCGCCTCCTTCACCCCCGGATCGCCGCGCATGGATGTGGGGCCCGTGGGCGCGCGGCTTTCGTCAATGAATCCGGTCACTTCTATAGGTCCTCCGGTCCTTCGCGGCGCGCCGGTCGGCCGTGCATCAATGGATGACCGTTCCCGCTGTTCGCCGTGAGGTGGAGTTCAACATCGGGCGTTTGCCTTACGTGTCAAGCCGAGCACGGACTCTCGGTTGTCAAGCTGAGCTGTTGGGGTGAGCTGGTGAGTCGCGAAGTGTTTCGATTTGTCAAGATGTGATGGCCGCAGGTCTGTCAAGCCGCGATGGATGCCAATTTGTCAAGGCAGATGCATCCACGATCCAGGTCAGTACGGCCCGACGGGCGCGCATCATCGATGGCGGATTGACACGCTGGCCGGCGTGGCGCCCTGCCATGCTCCGGGAAGGTGAGGAGGGCGTGCGGGCAACGCCGTAGAAAGGATCAGGCCAGGACGTAAAGGGACGCCCTGACGGCGAAGACGATGGATGACGATGAATGACGATGAGGACGGGAGGTCACATGTCGGTCACGTCGGCGGCGACATCCTCGCGCGCGGCGTCGCTCGAGCCGGCGCGCACGTCCGCGCGGGTCTCCTCCGCCTCGCGCTGCGCGATCGCGGCGGCCTGGCGGCGCAGCCGGTCGCCCATCGCGTTCGGGATGCGCTCCGCGGCCAGGAGCGCGGCCGCGAGCGCGCGGCGCGCGGACTCGACGCGGCCGCGGCGCAGGGCGGCCACCGCGCGCATCTCGAGCACCTCGATGTGCTCCTGGCCGACGGATCGCTGCGCCGAGCGGTCCACGAGGGCGTCCCATTCGGCGTCGCGCCCGCCGCGGAGCGCGAGATCGAGCATGGCGCAGAGCACCTCCTCCGACGGGACCAGGAGCGCGTCGGCGAGGCCCTCCGCGCGCGCCTGCGCCTGCGCCTCGCCGAGCCGCTCGAGCAGCGCGCGGGCCTCGGCCTCCTCGCCGCAGTAGAAGAGGTGCCGGGCGAGGAGGAGCAGGGCGACCGGGCGGCACGTGCCGGCGAGCCGGCGCTGCTCGATCGCGAGCGCGCGCTCGATGTGCGGCCTCGCCGCCGCGAGGTCGTCCATGAGGTAGAGGTACTCGCCGAGGTTGTGCTCGCCGACCCGCTCGAGCCCGCTCTGGCCGAGCTCGCGCGCGAGCGAGAGGACGCGCTCGAGGTCCGCGATCGTGCGCGCCTTGTCGCCGCGGCACGCCCAGAGCAGCGCGCGGTTGTTCGTCACCGATCCGAGGTGGAGCGTGTCGCGGTGGGCCTCGCAGAGGGCGATGGCGCGGTCGAGCGCGTCCTCGGCGTCGTCGAGCCGGCCGAGCCCCTGGAGGACGAAGCCGAGCAGGATCAGCGAGATGACGAGCGTCTCGTAGCCGTCGTCGCCGAGCGCGGCGGCGGCCTCGGCGGCACGCTCGAGCGCGGCGGCGGCCTCCTCCTCGCGGCTGAAGCGGTGGAGCGAGCGCCCGACGCCGAGCGCGAGGCGCGCGGCGAGCGCCGGCGACAGCGCGATGCCGGCGGCGAGCGCGCCCGCCTCCTGGACGCGCTCCTCGGAGCTCTTGAGCTCGTCCATCCAGTCGAGCGCCGTGGCCTCGTCGAGGAGGATGTCGATCTGCGCCGGGACGTCGCCGCGCGCGCGCGCGATCGCCAGCGCGGCGGCGAAGTCGGCGAGCGCGTCGTGGTAGCGGCCCAGGCGGTAGCGCATGAGGCCGCGGCCCCGGTGCGCGGCGGCGCGGTCGGGGCGCGCGTCGTCGGGCGCGCCTGCGAGCGGCGCGCGGGGGGGCGCGCCTGCGAGCGGCGCGCGGGGGGGCGCGCCTGCGAGCGGCGCGCGGGGGGGCGCGCCTGCGAGCGGCGCGCGGGGGGGCGCGCCTGCGAGCGGCGCGCGGGGGGGCGCGCCTGCGAGCGGCGCGCGGGGGGGCGCGCCTGCGAGCGGCGCGCGGGCGGGGACGCTCGGGATCGTCGGCTCGAGCGGCTGCTCGAGCGCGCGGCTGTAGAAGGTCTCGGCGTCGAGGTACGCGTGCCGGGCGCGCGCGCGCTCGGCCAGGGCGAGGTAGGCGCGCTCGGCCACGGCGCCGAGGCCGGCCTGCGCGGCGTGGTACGCGAGCGGGAGGAGGCGCGCGTCCTTGAGGTGCGGCGCGGCGCCCTCGCCGGCCTCGCCGGAGGCCGCGTCGCGGTGCAGCTTGAAGGCCGCGAGGTGAGCGCGCCGGCGGAGCTGCTCGGGCGCCCCGCGGGCCACCGCCTCGCGGACCATCGCGTGGCGGAAGCCGACGCGGCCCCGGCGATCCTGGACCAGGAGGCCGGCGGCGATCAGGCGCTTCACGGCGACCGCGGCGTCGAGCGGCAGGTCGTCGGCCTCGCCCTGCTCGTCGAGCCGGTGGAGCACGCCGGCGACCTCGGCGACGGTGACGTCGGGGCCGAGGAGCGCGACGAGGCGCGCGTGCGCCTGCAGCGCGGGCGGGAGCGCGTCGATCTCGCCGAGCGCCAGCCAGTCCAGCAGCGGCAGGTCGGGGAGGCGATCGAGCTCGTCGGTGGCCAGGTACCACGCGTCGCCCTTCGGGTGCCGGCGGACGATGCCCTCGCGCTTGAGGCCGCGCACGAGCTCGATGAGCAGGAGCGGGACGCCCTGCGCACGATCGCAGAGGTGCGCGAGCGCGGGCTCGGGCACGTCCTCCGCGGGGAGGAGCAGCCGCCGGCAGAGGGCGATCGCGCTCTCGCGGTCGAGCGGGTCGAGGCGGTGGGTCTCGCGGCGCGCGGCCCGCTCGCCCCAGGCGGGGCGCGCGCGCTCGAAGACCGGGCGCGCGAAGGCGCAGATGAAGAGCGGCGCGCGCGCCTCGGCGAGCGCGGCGTACTCGAGCGCGGCGAGGGCGGCGTCGTCGGCCTCGTGCGCGTCGTCGAGGATGACGAGCAGCGGCGTCTCGTACGCCCGGCGGCGGAGGGCCTCGCCGGCCGCCACGGCGAGGGCGGCGCGGAGCGCGCCGGGCGCCGCGGCGAGCGCGCGGAGCTCGGGGTAACGCGCCGCGCCGCCCTCGCCGTCGCCGATCCAGCCGAGCGCGAGCGCCACCGCGGCCCCGTGCTTCGCGTACTGCGCGTCGCCGAGGCGGCGGCGGAGGAGCGCGCTGCCGCCGTCCGCCGGCGGCGACGTCGGCAGCGCGAGCGCGTGCTGGAGGATCTCGCGCGCGACCCGATCGGCCCCGCCCGCGACCGGCTCGCCGGTGTGGAGCTCGATCACCTCGGCGCGGGCGCCCTGCGCGCGCAGCCGCCGCACGAGGGCGCCGGCGAGGCGGCTCTTGCCGTGGCCGGCGGAGCCGATGACGCTGGCGATGGTGGGCGTCGCGTCCGCGGCGGCGTGGCGCGCGCCGGCGACGAGGGCCTCGAGGACGGCGTCCCGGCCGAAGAGCGGCTCGGACGTCGTGTCGCCCGCGGAGTCGGCCTGGGGCAGGGCGGAGGCGGGGCCGGACAGGGCGGCGGCGGGGCCGGACAGGGCGGCGGCGGGGAAAGAGGAGGAGGGGCCGTGCAGGGCGGAGGCGGCGCCGGGGGCGGCGGGCGCGCCGGGCGCGTGGGGTCCACCTTCGCCGAGCGCCGCTGCGGCGGCGGGGGACATGAGGATCCCTGCGGCGTCGCCGTCCGGGAAATGGTCCTCCCGCTGGAAGAGCGGGCTGAGGAACCGCCGGGTGCCGTCGGGCCGCACCTGGATCGACACGGACGCGACGTCGAGCAGACCGCGGGCGAGGATGTGCTGCTGCTCGAGCTCGCGGGCGCCGTGCGCGGCGCGGCGCAGCGGGCTGGCGCCGCCGTCGTGATCGAAGGCGGCGACGAAGCGGCGGCCCGCGGCGTGCGCGAGCTCGCCGCCCAGCGCGCTGAGCCGGCGCTGGAGGCTCACGACGTCGAGCTCGGCCTCGAAGAAGAGGAGCGCGACGGCGCGCCGCTCGAGCTTGCGAGGGCCCGGGGCGGGCGCCTCGGCGGCGGGGGGCGCGGCGAGCATGGAGAGCGCGGGGCGGCGATCCTGCGCGCGCTCGAGGCGCTCCAGGGTGGCGCCGAGCGCCGCGGCGCTCGCGAAGCGCTGGCCCCTGTCCTTGGCGAGGCACCGGAGCACGATCTGCTCGAGCGGGAGCGCGATCGGCGCGAGCGACGAGGGGCGCGGCGGGCGGCGGCTCAGGTGCTCCTGCCGCACGACCGCCGGCGGGCCCCAGAAGGGCGGCCTGCCGGTGAGCAGCTCGAACAGCACGACGCCCATGGCGTACACGTCCGCGCGCGCGTCGACCTCGCCGCGGCCGCCGCACTGCTCGGGCGCCATGTACTCCGCGGTGCCGGGCGCGTCGCGCTCGGCGGTGAGGCGCGGCGGTCCCTCCGCGGGCCCCGCCGCGAGGCCGAGATCGATGATGGTCGCGCGTAGCCCGCCGCCGCCGGCGCCCTTCGGCCCCGCGACGAGGATGTTCTCCGGCTTGAGGTCGCGGTGAACGTAGCCGCGCGCGTGGATCTCCGCGAGCGCCCGGAGGGCGGCGCGGGCGAGGGCGCACGCCTCGCGCGGCGGCACCGGGGAGGCGACGCCGGGCGCGATCAGGCGATCGGCCAGCGTGCGGGCCTCGATGTACTCCATGACGAAGTACGGCAGGCCGGAGGCGAGCTGGCCGCACGCATAGACGGCGGGCACGTGCGGCGGTCCGATGTCGTGGAGCGCCTTCATCTCCTCGACGAGGCGGAGCCCCGCCCCGGGCCGGTCGGCGCGCGCGACCTTGATCGCGACGGTCGGTCCGCCGCCCTCCGGCTCGGCCGCGAACACGGTCCCGAACCCGCCCGCGCCGGCGAGCCGGAAGCGCCGGAAGCCCGCGATGCTCGGCGGCGCGGCCTCGCGGGTCCCGCTCTCGCCGGTCTCGTCGGCGACGGGCGCGGCGCCGTGGGGCTCCGGGCAGCCCTGCCGCGCCACCGGTCCGTGCTGCGGACAGCCCGGGTCCGCCCGCGCGACCCGCCTGCCGCACTCCCTGCACCGCGCGGAGGGCGCCCCGGCGCACGCCGGGAGCCCGACTGGACGAGCGTCGAGCGGCATTGGGCGCCTCACGGCAGGAACGTCGTGATCACCGCGGAGGACGGCCCGTCCGGGCCGGCGCCGCAGCCCGACCGATACCTTCGCCGGTATTCGGTGGAGACGTCGCGCGCGTCACACGCGAGATCACATGAGCCCACGATGTGGATGTTCGCGCATTCCGAGGATCCGCCCGCCGGGGCCGGGCGCCCCGCCGCGCAGTCCCGGCCCAGGGCGCGGGAGTTCTCGACGTTGGCGTCGTTGTAGCAGGCAAAGAGGCGCGGCGGGCTGGTGAACAGATTGCCCCAGAACGCGCCTTCCTCGTCGGGATACCGCTCGACCTCGAGCGCGTCCGGATACCTGAGGGCCGCGTGCGCCGCGCGCGACGAGATCATCACCGAGGCGCCGCTCGAGTTGACGCGCGACGCCACGCAGGCCGATACCCATTGCTGGCGGGACGCGCTGAGCGGCTCGTCGCTCCAGCTCGGGGCGAGCCCCATGAGCCCTCTGTAGCTCTCCTCGTGCAGCGCGCCGAGCGTGTCGTGCCACGAGAAGCGGAGCGACTGCGACGCGCTCAGCGCGCAGCCCACAATGTATCGGAGGAGCTGCCTCGAGAGCCGGCCGGCCTCCCCGGGATCGCGCAGCGCGCGGAGGGCGCTCTCCGCGAGGCCGCTCTCCTCCAGTCTGTTCGGGGCGAGAGCGCCCGCGCTGAGCGCGTCCGGGTCGATGTGGCTCGGGTCGAGGGCGCGCGGGTCGAGGGAGTTGGGGTTCAGGAGCGCGCTCGCCGCCGCCTCGACCTCGCCCTCGAGCATGTCCGACTCCGGCGGACATCCGCCGCCGTCGCCGCAGCCGGGCATTGAAATCAATAGCAACATACTCGGGCACACCGAGCCGATACACCTCTTCATCTGTCCCCCCTATTTCTTTCAGCAGATGGAATAGACTACCGTATTGATAACGATGGATTTACTGTACCGCCAGGGGAGTCTACGGGTGGCGGCAACATGATCGTTCCGCGCCGGGAAAAAGGCCGCTCGGGCGATTCCTTATGTGGATCGGGGGAGTCATGATGATCGATGGGCTCGCGACGCGCGACGATGAGACAAGGGCGTTTTCGCAGGAGGAGAGGTCGTTCTCGAGAGGCGAGCTGGCGAGCGGCGCGCGCGCCGGCGATTACGTGGTAGGGTATTCTATCGCCCGGGGCGGATGCGGAGCCGTCTACCTGGCGAGGCACGCGCGGACCGGCGCGCGTGTGGCGATCAAGGTGCTCCACGGGACGCTCGCCGCGTCGCCGAAGATGGTGAGGCGCTTCCTGCGCGAGGTCGAGGTGGTGCGGCTGCTCAAGCACCCTGGAATCGTGATGATCCATGACGCCGGCGAGCTCGCGGACGGCAGGCCGTTCTATGTGATGGAGCACCTCGACGGCGTGACGCTCGACGTGCTCCTCCGGGAGGAGGGGAGGCTCTCGCCGGCGCAGGCGCTCGAGCTGCTCGAGCCGGTCTGCTCGGCGCTCGACGCGGCGCACGCCGCGGGCATCGTCCATCGCGACGTGAAGGCCAGCAACATCTTCGTCACGGGGGGCGCGCCGCGGTCGGTGAAGCTCCTCGACTTCGGCATCGCGAAGCTGATGGAGCCCGACGCGAGCGCGTCCGGCTTCACGACGGCGGGGCGGGCGCCCGGCACGCTCACGATCATGGCGCCCGAGCAGATCCTCGGCGGGGCCATCGACGCGCGCGTCGACGTGTACGCGCTCGGCGTCCTGCTCCACCGGCTGCTCACGGGCAAGCTCCCGTTCTACTCGCCGGACGCGACCGAGCTGCTCCGGCAGCACCTGGAGGAGCCGCCGCCGCGCCCGAGCCGGCGGACGCCGCTGCCGCACGCGCTCGACGCGGTCGTGCTGCGGTGCCTGGAGAAGCAGCCGGAGCTCCGCTTCCCCTCGGTGATGAGCTTCCTCGGCACGCTGCGCGAGGCCGTGGGCGAGCCGGCGCAGGGAGGGAGCAGCCAGCCCGATCTCGTCAGCGACGCGATCGCGATCTACGTCGACCTCCGGGCGCGCCTCGACGCCGACGAGATCGACGACATGCTCGCCGAGGAGATCGGCCGCGTGCTCGACCTCGCGGAGGAGCGCCTCCGGGGCGCCGGGCTCGCGCTGGTGTCCATGACCGGCAACGAGATCCTCGCGATGCGCCTGCTCCCCGGCGACGCGGAGGGGGCGCTGCGGGGGCGGAGCGAGGTGATCGAGATCGCCGCGGCGCTCCACGACGAGATCGCGATCGTGACCCGCGCGGCCCGCCCGGGCGCCCGCGTGCACGCGAACCTGTGCCTGCACGCCGGGCAGGTGGTGGTGCGCTCGGCGCAGAGCCCGGAGATCGTGGGCGGCGCGCTGGCCCGGGTCGGCGCGTGGGCTCCGGCCGAGGACGTGGACGGGCTCTGCGCGACCGCGGAGGCGGTCCGCGGGCTCGACGAGCTCGAGCTCTCGGCGGGGCCGGCCGGCCTCGTGCTGATCGGCGGCCCGGCCCAGATCTCGTCGCCCGCGCCGACGCTGCGCAGCGGCCCGGCCTGAGGCCGGGGGGGCGCGCGCCCGCCGCGCGCCCGCCGCGCGTGCGTCCGCCGCATGCGCGTCCGCCGCGCCGCGTGTCATGTCAGGTGAGCGACCCGCCCACGTTCCGCGGTTCCCCTGCGGGGGATTCGGGGGACGCCGGAGTCGATATGACGATGTAAAATTATCATGCGCCGATTGCCGCTGGGCGATGGATGCCAGTATAACGGTCGTCCGCGAGCGGCGGTTCGCGCGCCTCGCCGCTCCGGAAAGCCCTCACTGTCCATGCGCATCCAGCAAGCTATACAGACCCTCCTCGATTCCGGCCCTCTCCTCCGCGACGCAGCGGTGAGCGGCAACGTCCGGGTGCTCGCGTCGCTGCTCGGGCCCGCGTTCCGCGGCTTCGTCCAGCGGCGCGGCAAGGGGGTGAGCTCGACCGATATCTCTGTTGGATACGAGGCCAGCTTCAACTGGAGTTACGGGCGGGACGACCCCGACATGGCGAGGCTCTACCAACTGGCCAAGACGTCCCAGTGGAACGCGACGACGGATCTCGACTGGTCGCGCGGGGTCGACTGGCACGATCCGACAATGCCGCTCCTGCCCGACAGCTGGATGCCGACGTCCAAGCTGCCCCTCTGGGGCCGGCTCTCCGAGCGGGAGCGGGCGACGCACCGCCACGGCTTCCTCTGCTGGATGCTGAGCCAGTTCCTGCACGGCGAGCAGGGCGCCCTGTTCGCCGCGTCGCAGATCACGGAGGCCGTGCCGTGGCTCGACGCGAAGCTGTACGGGAGCACGCAGGTCGCCGACGAGGGGCGCCACGTCGAGGTGTTCCACGCCTACCTCACGCAGAAGATGGAGAAGCTCTACGAGGTGAACGACAACCTGTATGTCGTCATCGACGCGATCATGAGCGACGGCCGGTGGGACATGAAGTTCCTCGGCATGCAGATCATGATCGAGGGCCTGGCGCTCGGCGCGTTCGGCTCGATCCGGCAGGTGACGAGCGAGCCGCTCCTCAAGGACGTGCTCCGATCGGTGATCACCGACGAGGCGCGCCACGTGCATTACGGCGTGCTCGCGCTGAGCAAGCTCTACCGCGAGGGCGTCGAGGAGCGGGCGCGCCACGAGCGGGAGGACTGGGCGTTCGAGCTGTCGCTGCTCCTGCGCAACCGGTTCCTGGCGCACGAGTTCTACGACGAGTTCTACGCCCACCACATGACGCGCCGGGAGTGGGACAAGCTCATCCTGGCCAGCGACCTGATGGGCTTCTTCCGCCGGACGATGTTCAAGCGGGTCGTGCCGAACCTGAAGCGGATCGGCCTGCTCACCCCGCGGGTCCGGCCGCGCTACGCGGCGCTCGGCCTGCTCGAGTACGAGCACGGGCGGTCCGCCGGGGAGCTCTCGCCGAGCGACCTCCTCGACGACGCGTGAGGGGGGGCGGGCGCGGGCAGGGGGAGCGCCCGCGCCGGGGGCAGATCAGCAGGTGGCGCCGATGCAGGCGGCGAGCTCGACGCCGCACTGCTCCTGGAGGCACGCGGGGTCGCCGCCGCAGGCGGGGAGCGCCGCGAAGGCGCAGTTCAGGACCTCGTCGACGAAGAACTGGACGTCGGCGCAGCCGCGCGCCACGCAGCTCGAGACGCACGCGAAGCTGAAGCCCGGCGGCGTCCGGTTCACGTCGAGGCAGCTGAACGAGCAGGTGATCACCTCGAGGCAGTCCGCGGGCTCACACGCGCCGCAGTCGGACGGGCAGCTGGTGCAGCCCTCGAAGTCCTCGCAGACGCCGTTCGGACACACCGAGCAGTCGCCGCAGTCGGTCGCGCACGAGGCGCACGTCTCGGCCCCCGAGCAGGCGCCGTCCCCGCACGAAGGGCAGCGCCCGCAGTCGTCGGGGCAGGAGAAGCAGCTCTCGGTGGCGGCGTTGCACACGCCGTTGCCGCACGGGGCGCACGCGCCGCAGTCGGGGGCGCAGGACAGGCAGTCCTCCGGCGCCGTGCAGGAGCCGTCGCCGCAGCTCGCGCAGACGCCGCAGTCGCCGGGGCACGTGAGGCACGTCTCGGCGCTGCCGCACGCGCCGTCGCCGCAGCCCGGACACAGGCCGCAGTCGACGGGACAGCTCGAGCACGCCTCGCTCGCCGGGTCGCACGCGCCGTCGCCGCAGCCCGGACACAGGCCGCAGTCGGCGGCGCAGTTGCCGCAGTTCTCGGACGCGTCGCAGGCGCCGTCGCCGCACGTCGCGCAGACGCCGCAGTCGGCCGCGCAGGTCGCGCACGACTCGCCGCCGGCGCAGTCTCCGTCGCCGCACCCGTCGCAGAGGCCGCAGTCGGGGCTGCAGCTGCCGCAGTCCTCCCCGCCATCACAGACGCCGTTGCCGCACGCCGCGGGCTCGGGGCCGGCCGCGCCGAAATCGTCCCACGCCTCGGAGCGGCCACAGCCCGCGCCGAGCGCCGCCCCGGCCAGGGCGGCGAGCGCGGACCAGGCGAAGGCGCGCGCGGACAGGAAGCCAGGGCGATGCCGCCCGGACCGCAGCAGGAAGCTCAGCCGGCTTGTGTGACCCATACGATCGGCTCCCGGGGACAGGAGAGTTCTCGGGTGGTGGGTGGAGGAGGCGGCTCCGGCTCGCGGGCCGCCGCTGCGCCGCTCTGGACCGTTCACCGCAGAGCGTGCAGGCGGAACATACAGGAGACGGCGGGTCGGATGACGCCAAAGCACGGGCGCGTCGCTTTCCTGCGCGCCGGTCGAACCCGCGGGAGAGCCGGGCGGCCGCGGCGACGAGCGGACGGGCCGAGCCGTCCTCGCAGGAGCGCGGGCGGGCCGCTCCGGGACCACAAAAGAAAAGAGGGCGACACCTCCGAGGAGGCGTCGCCCAAAGAGCTCCGCAGCGCGCGCTTCACCCAGGAAGCGACGCGCCGCGCAGGAGCCTCACTTCGCCGGCGCGGCAGCCGGGTCCGAGCCGGTCGTCGGAGCCGCCGGGTCGGCCGGAGCCGAGGGAGACGACTCCGGGGTCGCCGCGGGCGCCGTGTCGGCCGGGGCCGCCGCACCCGTGTCCGTCGGGGCCGCCGTCGACGGATCCGACGCCGGCGCGCTGCTGCCGCCGCAGGCGACGACGAGGGACGAGACGGCGACGAGCGCGAGAACGAGCTTCTTCATGGAATCCTCCGAAAAAGAGGGGCGGTGAGGCCGCCCCCGACCAACATGACGTAGGAGCCGCGCGCAAATCCGGCGGCCACCACCCAGACGCCCGTGGTCGACAGAACGGCTCACAGGTTTTTTCGATGAGCCGCCCGAGCCCTACCAGGCGTCTAGAAAACCGTGGGAAGCTCGGGGTGGTTCCGCCCTCCGGGCCTCCTGGCCGGGACGGGAGCCCAGGACGCGGGCCGCCTCCCCGGCGAGGGCCGGCTCCGCCCAGGGCGCAGCGACCATCTCCCGCTCCTTTCACGTTCCGTCACGTTCAGGAACCCATGGCTCTGAGACCTCAGCGAGGGCGCCTGCGCCTAGTCGAACCGGTCGTCCCGGCTGCCCCGGCGGCGGAGGCTCAGGACGACGTGGGCGAGTCCGGCCCCGTCTCCGCTCCGGAGGGGCGCGGCCGCAGGGAGGTGCTGCCCGGCCGCGCGCGCGCCGACGACGGCCGGCGCTCCGTCGCGAGCGCACCGGCGGAGCGCGGGGCGGGCCTTACGGAGCTGCCGGACGCGCAGCTCGTCGTGCTCGGCGCCCGTGGGGACGTCGGCGCGCTCGAGCAGCTCTACCGGCGGCACGCCGCCTTCGCCATCCACCTCGCGACGCGCATCGAGGGCTCGGCGCGCGACGTGGAGGACATCGTGCACGACGCCTTCCTCCGCGCGTTCGAGCGCCTCGGCGATCTCGTGGATCCCGCGGCGTTCCGCGCCTGGCTCGGCTCCATCGTCGTCCACAAGGTCCGCTCGCGGATGCGCCGCGCGCGGCTGCTCGGCCTGCTCGGGATGGGCAAGTCGAGCGAGCCGGTCGACCTCGACGCGCTCGCGAGCCCGGCCGCCTCGCCCCACACCCGCGCGCAGATCGCGCAGATCTACGCGCTGATCCAGACGCTGCCGGCCGACGAGCGGATCGCGTGGATCCTCCGCTCGGTGGAGGGCCACGATCTCGAGACCGTCGCGCAGATGACCGGCTGCTCGCTGGCCACCGTGAAGCGGCGGATCTCGCGCGCGCAACAGTTCCTCGACGGGCACTTCGTCGACCCAACCCACAACGAGGCATCACCATGAGCCGGCGAGGGCTACCCCGGATCGCACCGGCAGATCTGCGCGACCACGCGACCGAAGAGCGGATCGCGCGCGTCTGGGACCGCATCGAGCACGACCTCCAGGCGCGCCGCCCGGCGTCGCCGCGCCGCGCGAGCGTGGCCGCGGCGCTCGCGGCGGCGTCGTTCGCCGCGTTCGCCGGCGGCCTCTGGCTCGGCAGGGCGATCTGGAGCGAGCGCGACGCCGCGCTGGCGCCCACGGCCGTCGTGGCGCCGGTCGACGACATGCCGTCGCTGGTCGACGTGTTCGCCGCGGGCACGCACGGGCGCACCTTCCAGCTGCCGGGCGGCGGGACGATCTCGCTGACGCCGGGCACGACCGTCGAGGTCGAGCAGGCGCTCGGCGGCGCGCTGACGCTGCGGCTCGTGCAAGGGGAGGCGTCGCTCGACACCGCGAGCGGGGCGCGCACCGCCGCGCTCTCGATCGTCGCGGGGGCGGCGCGGCTCGCGACGTCGGCGGGCAGCGTGCTCCGCGTGAAGCACAACGTCGACGACATCGACGTGAACGTCACCGACGGCTCGGTCAGGCTCACGTCGCCGGCCGGCTCGCGGCAGCTCGGGCGCGGCGACGTCGCCGAGGAGGTGCCGATCCGGCAGCCGATGCCGATCGCCGTCGCGCCCTCGGAGCCGCTGCGGCCGCGCGTCTCGCCGTCGCCGCGCGCGAGCGCGGCGCTGCCCCCGGTGGAGGCCGCGGCCGCGGCGCCGCCGGCGCCGGACTGGCGCGCCCGCTACAACGCGGGCGACGCGGCCGAGGCGCTGCAGAGCCTGCGGCAGCAGGGCGGCGGGGTCGACGGCGCCATCGCGTCCGCGAGGACGGCGAAGGAGCTCATGGACCTCACCGATCTGCTGCGCGACAAGAGCGCCGACCACAGCAAGGGCGACGACCGCGCGGCCGCGGTGCGCGCGCTGACGCGCGTCGTCGAGGCCTTCCCGAACGACGCGAACGCGCAGATCGCGGCTTACACGCTCGGCAACATGTACGCCGAGATGGGCGAGCAGGCGCAGGCGGCGAAGTACTACGAGCAGGCGCGGTCGCTGTCGCCCGAGGGCAACCTCGCGGAGGACTCGTTCTGCAAGCGGATCCACGCGGAGGTGGTCGCCGGCCGCAAGGAAGAGGCGTCCGGGATGGCCAAGGAGTACGCGGCCAAGTACCCCGACGGCCGGTGCGAGGACGTCCATCAGCTCCTCTCCGGCGAGGAGACGGCGGACGAGGCAGCGGAAGAGCCCGCGGCCCCGCCCCAGCCCGCGGCGCCCGACGCGAGCCCCGCGCCCTGAGCTGCGCGCGCGTTCGGTCCTCCGGGCGCCCGGGGTCAGCCCGGGTGCCCGGAGCCGCGCGCGCGGGCTCGGTGCTCCATGCGCCCGGGGGCTCTCCCGGGCGCCCCTCTGCGCTCACGACCGCTGCTTCGCGCCCCGCTGCGACAGGCCGTACTGCTTCAGCTTCAGCACAAAGGTGCGGATCGGCATGCCGATGAGCTCCGCCGCGCGCGTCTGCACGCCGCCCGTGGCCTCGAGCGCCTCCTCCATGCGCCGGCGCTCGAGCTGCCGCAGCTCCTCGGCGATGGGGACCAGGCGCCGGGGCTCGCCGGCGCCGCTCGACGCGCGCGCGCCGTCCGCCGCGAGCTTCGCCGGGCCGGACACGGGCGGCGCTTCGCCGGGGCGCTCGGCCACGCGCGGGGGCAGGTCCCAGAGCTCGACCCGGTCGCCCCGCATCGTCGCCGCCGCGAACTCCATGGCGTTCTTCAGCTCCCGGACGTTGCCCGGCCACGTGTAGGCGGCGAGCCGGCAGAGCGCGGTGTCGGAGAGGTCGACCGGGGGCAGCTCGGTCCGCTCGCGCGCCTGGGCGAGGAAGGCGCGGGCGAGGACGGGGATCTCCCGCGGCCGCTGCCGCAGCGGGGGCAGGTCGACCGCGGCGGCGCCGAGGCGGAAGAGCAGGTCCTGCCGGAAACGCCCGGCCTTGCACTCGGCCTCGAGGTCGCGGTTGGTCGCGGCCACGACGCGGATGTCGATCTCGCGCTCGCGCACGTCGCCGAGGCGCGTGATGCACTTCGCCTCGAGCGCCCGCAGGAGCTTGGCCTGGGCGCGGAGCGGCAGCTCGCCGACCTCGTCGAGGAAGACGGTGCCGCCGCTCGCGCGCTCGAGCAGCCCCGGCTTCGCGGTGACCGCGCCGGAGAAGGCGCCCTTCTCGTAACCGAAGAGCTCGCTCTCGACGAGGGCCTCGGGCAGGGTCGCGCAGTTGAGCGGGATGAACGGGCCGCCGGCGCGCCGCGACCAGTGGTGGACGGCGGCGGCGGCGTTCTCCTTGCCCGCGCCCGTCTCGCCGAGCACGAGCACCGGCAGGTCGCTCTGGGCGAGCCGGCGGACGAGGCCGTAGAGCCGGATCATCGCGGGATCGGCGAGGATCAAGGTGTGCTCCCCGAGCGCGTGCCGCACCGTCGCCTCCGCGGCGGTGGCGAGGCCGCCCGGGGTGGCGACCTCGGCGGCCGCGCGCGCGCAGGAGAGCAGGGTGTCGGCGTCGCACCCGTCGGCGGGCAGGCAGGCGACGCCCGCGCGCAGCGCCGGCACGAGCGGGGCGAGCGCCTCCGCGAGGCTGCCGGCGGCGGCGCGCGCGGCCTCGCCGGCGAGCTCCGGGAAGACCGCGGCGAGCTCGGTGCCGCTGCTCCAGCCGACGACATCCATGAGGCGCACGGCGGCGATGGCCCGCTGGCCCACGTCCTGCGGCGCGCCTGGGCCGAGGAGGAAGGAGGCGACGGCGAGCGGTCGGCCATAGTCGGCGGCGCGCTCGATCTCCTCCTCGAGCCGCTGGCGCAGGTGCCCGGCGTCGGCCAGCCGCCGGCTGACCCGGGGCTCACAGTGCAGGATCAGCGCGATCTCGCCGAGGGTGATCACGTCCCCGGAGCGCAGCGTCCGCGCGGCCTCGATCCGCTCGCCGTTCACGCGCACCCCGTTGTGGCTCTCGAGATCGGTGATCCGCACCTCGCCTTCGGCCACCAGGAACCGCGCGTGACGGCGCGAGATCGCGGTGCTGTCGATGCGGAGATCGGCGTCCATGGCGCGCCCGACGAGCACCGTGCCGGTCGCCGGCAGCGAAAAGCGCGATGAAGATCCGCCCTGGACGACGAGCAGGTGGGGGCGCGCTCCGGGCGGCGGCGCGGACATGGTCGCTAGGGACTGAGTCTCCTCGGTCGGATCTGCGGGTGGACACATGGGAGGGGGGAGTATTGCTTCAGGCGGCAAGCCACACAACGCATGAAGCCCGGAGCCGACGGCAAGACCCGGAGGAGGCGAGCAATGCGCCGTTGACGGCCGGGATGGGCCGCGCCGCGGCGCCCGGGCGGCGGTGCGGCAGCTGCGGCGCGGCGCCGCGGAAGGCGCTCCGGCGCTGGCGGGGGCTCGGCCAACGAGGGGGAGCGTGCCCACGCTGGGCAGGAGGGCGCAGCGGCCCGCTCATTTGGCCAGCTTGTGCACCCTGGGCGGTGTGCTCAAGCTCGTCCCGTGGAGGGCGCGACAGTCCCGGGTGAGATGGCGCGGGTCCGCCTGGGCGGCGAGCGCCTCCGGCCTGCCGCCGAGGTGCACATCCGCATCATCTGCTTCGGGCCGGCGTCATAGAAATAGACGAACGAGGTGTCTGCCAGCGATAGCTGCGGCTGGTTCCCCGACCCGAGCGTCCCCGCGGGCCCTTCGCCCTTGTTGTCCTTGTCCACGACGTGGATGGCGCTGCTGATGACCAGAAGACGCGATCCATGACCGTAATCTCTCCCGGCCAATCCCCCGTCGCGACGGACTTCAACATGACACAAGCGCGTGTATTTCTCGGCGCTCGCGACGGGCTCGATCGAGTGAACTCCTTGAATCGGCATCCGGTACACGCCCGGCTCGCCGAAGTCGGTGAGGAACAGCGAGTCCCCGTCGCGCGCGAGCCTGGTCACGTACGACGCTCGCCCCCCGAGTCCCGTGGTCCTGCCGTCAGGCGATCTTGTCGGTCGCGAAGACGGTGTTTGTATCGCCGCCGGCCCACAGCACGCGACCGTCGTCCTCGTCGTCCTCCACCACGATCACCCGCTGTCTCACGCCGCGCGCCTCACGGGTGGAGCACGGGCACCGCCTCGGAGAGGAGATGGCGTCCGCCGCCGCCAGGACAAGAGAGCCCGCGAGTTCAACGTGCCGGCGCAGCGCGCCGCCCGTGCGTCCGCCGCGGCCCACCTCGCTCCCACCCAGGCAGGGGCGCTTGCCACATGGCCTGCTCCTCGTGGATCACGCCGCGAGCGTTCATGGTGGAATATTACGAGCAAACGCCGTCGCTCGTCGCCGGGCGCACGTCGCCGACGGGGCGCTCTGCAGCGGATCCAGGCGGCGGATGTGGCCGCCGGACACAAGGAACGTGGCCGCTGGGTACAAGAAAGAGGCATTCCAGAGAGCAAAGGAGTATGGGGCAGGTACCCCGATGGCCGGTGCGAGGAACTCCAGCGGATCATCTCCGGCAAGGAAGCTGCCGCCGGCGAAGGGGCCGCGCCGCCTCCGGCGCTGGCCGCCGGCGCGCGACCCGCGCCGCCCTTCGCCCGCGCTCGTCTCCGCCGCGCGCCTGTTCCTGCTGAGCTCGATCCTGGTGCTTGCCGCCGGGTCTGCGGCGGCGGCCGAGCTGCCCACCACGACGCCTGGCTCTGGCCGCGCCCCTGCCGCCGCGCCGAGCGCCGGCCGCGCGGCCGCGCCGAGCGCCGGCCCCGTGGCCGCGCCGGGCCGCGCCCCTGCCGCCGCGCCGAGCGCCGGCCGCGCGGCCGCGCCGGACACCATCGAGGTGCGCGTCGCGCTGTCGCGCGGCGCGGCGGAGGAGGTCTCCGCCGTGCGCCTGCGGCGCCTGCTCGAGATCGAGCTCCCGGACGGGGCGGCGCTCGCCGCCGAGCCGGTGGGGCCCCTCGGCGAGCGCGTCGCGACCGTGTGGATCGAGCGGCCCACCGCCGCCCGCCTCGAGGTCCAGCTGCGCCTCGACGGCCGCGCGGTCGTGCGGCGGCAGATCGCCGTCTCCGGGCTCACCTCGGATGTGGCCGCGCGCCTCGTGGCGATCGCCGCCTCGGAGCTGATCCGCGCCGAGATGCGCCGGGCGCGCGCCCCCCGGCGGCCGCCGTCGCCGCGGCGCCCGACGCCGGACGAGGTCGAGCTCGCGTCGCGCGATCTCGACGCGCTCACCGTCTCGGCCGGACCGTACGGGGCGCTCGTCTCGGGCGGACCGCGGGCGCTCGGCGGGGTCGGCCTCTCGGTCGGCCTGCGCCGCCTGCGGTTCACCGAGTCGCTGTTCGCCCGCCTGCTCGCCGACCCGTCCGGCGACGAGGCGCTGCGCTGGCTGGAGGCGGGCTTCTCGGGCGATTACCGCTTCTGGCTCGCGGCCTCGTGGCGCCTGTCGCTCGGCGCCACGGCGGCCGTGTCCTCGGTCAGGCTGCCCGCCAGCGCCGCCTACGGGATCGACGGCGCGCGCGACACCTGGTCCGCCCGCGCCGGCCTCGGGCTCGGCCTGGAGACGCGGCTCGGCGGCCCGCTGTGGCTCGGGCTCACGCTCGATCCCGGGGTCGTGCTCCGGCCGGCGCCTTACCAGGACGCCCACGGCGCGGCGCGCGCCGTCGAGGGGGCCTGGCTGGGCGTCGGCCTCTCGCTCGCCACCGAGCGGCGCTCCGCGGCGCCGCGGTGAGAGCGCCGCGCGGCGGTGAGACGATCCGCGGTATCCTGCCAGCGCATGGATGACGAGATCCTCGAGCAGCTGCGCGAGCGTTACACGTCAGGGAACCTCATCGTCTTCGCGGGCGCGGGCGTCTCGGCCGGGGCGGGGATGCCCAGCTGGAAGCAGCTCGCGGAGAAGCTGCGCGATCGCGCCAGGAAGGCGGGCGCGAGCCCCGCGGCCGTCGACGAGATCGAGCAGTGCATCGCCTCGAACCAGCTCATCCACGCGCTCTCCGCCGCGAAGCTCGCCCTCGGGCCGCAGGAGTTCAACCGGACCGTCGACCGGGAGCTCGACGACACCGGGCGCGACGTCCCCGAGACGGCGCTCGCGATCGCCGCGCTCAAGCCGAGGCTCAAGGCGGTGCTCACCACCAACATCGACCGGCTGCTGGAGCGCGCGTTCCAGGGCGAGTGGCGCGTCGTCGATCGGCCGACCGGCGACCTCGCCCAGGACAGCCGCTACATCTTCAAGCTGCACGGCACGCTGCGCGCGTGGGACACCTGGGTCTTCTCGCGCGACCAGTACGACAGCGCGATGTTCCACGCGCCGCTGCTCCAGGACGCGTTCAACGCGCTCTACCGCACGCACACGATCCTGTTCGTCGGCTTCGGCCTGGCCGACGACAACATCGACCTGACGCTCGGCCGCGTGCGCGCGCTCTCGGGCGGGCAGCCGCCGACCCACTTCGCGCTGCTCCCGAAGCCCGTGCCCGCGTTCCGCCGCCGGCTGCTCGAGGAGTCGGGCATCCGGCTCCTCGTCTACGAGAACCAGGCCGGGGATCACGCGGAGGTCGCGCAGGTCCTCCGCGGCCTCGCGCAGGGCGCCGCGCCGGCGCCGCCGCGCGCCGCGGCGCCCGCCGCGCCCGCCGCGCCGGCGGCGAGCCCGGGCGCGGCGCAGGGGACGAGCGCGGCGCGGGGAACGAGCGCGACGCACGCGACCGCCGAGCGGCCCGCGCCGGCGCAGCCGGCGAGCGCGGCCGCGCGGCCGGTGCGCGTCTTCTTCTCGTACGCCGCGCCCGACGAGGACCTGCTCGGGCGCCTCGAGGCGCACCTCACCCCGCTGCAGCGGGATGGGCTCATCGCGCCGTGGCACATCCGGAAGATCGGCGCCGGCGAGGATCTGGAGCGCGCGATCCGCGAGAACCTCGAGGCGGCCGACCTCGTCGTCCTGATGGTCAGCGCCAGCTTCCTCGCCTCCGAGCAGAGCGACGCCCAGGTGACCCGCGCGATGGAGCGGCGCGCGTCGGGGCAGGTCACGGTCGTGCCGGTCCTGCTCCGCCCGTGCGACTGGGAGACGTCGCGCTTCGCCGAGCTGCAGGTGGTGCCGCGCGACAGGAAGCCCGTGACCAAGTGGGAGGACACGGACGAGGCGCTCCTCCAGGTGGTGCGCGACATCCGCGCCGTCGTGACGAAGCTGCGCGCCGCGCCCCGGTGAGCCCGGGCGTCCTCGTCCGAGCGGCGTCCTCGTCCGAGCGGCGTCCTCGTCCGAGCGGCGCCCGCGCCCGCGCGGCGCGGGTATTCCTCGCTCTTCCTCACTCTTCCGCCTCGCCGGCGCGTGAGGGAAATCCCTCGGACCGCGCCGCGGCCTGGGCGCGACCGACGCCGCGAGGGCGCGGCGTTCCCCGGAGCTTTCTCGGGGTCTTCTGAGCCTCTCGGCTTGCCGCGCTGCGCCTCGGCCCGGCGGGCGCGGATGCACACGGGGACGCGCACGCGGCTTGCTTGGCCCGCTGACCGGACGACGCGAACCAGCGGAGAGGTGGCATCGTGAGCCCATTGCACAGAGAACGGGTGGTGACGGCGCGCGAGAGCAACCCGCACGAGGCGCGGCAAGGGGAGGAGGAGGCTCCGCCCGAGTCGGGCCGGCAGCCGGCGGTCTACACGGCGCGGGGTGGACCCACCGGCGAGCCCTGGCCGGAGCGCCCTCCGGTGCTCTCGCCGGACGAGGCGCGCGAGCTGGCCGAGCGCTGGGGCGCGATCCAGGCGGGCTTCATCGAGGCGCCGCGCGTCGCGGTCGAGCAGGCCGACGCGCTCGTGACCGAGGTGATCCAGCGGGTCGCGCAGAGCTTCCGGGAAGAGCGCGGCGCGCTGCAGCGCCTCATCAACGCCGACCTCGGGCAGGGGGAGGCGTCGACGGAGGAGCTCCGGCTCGCGCTGCGCAGGTACCGGTCCCTCCTAGGCCGCCTCCTCTCCTTCTGATTGAGCGGCGGTCACCCGCTTCGGATACGGGCCCATCTCGGCGTTTTCGGTGCTCAGCGCACTGGAGTGCGCTTGCGCGCCGAAAACGCCGATCTGGGCCCGTCTCCTGTGCGGGTGACCGCCGCTCTGTTCTTTGCGGCGCGAGGGGGAGAGAGAGAGGGGGGGCTGCTCAGGGGCGGGTGGCGAGAGCGCGGGGCTCGGCGCGAGGAGGCGCGCAGCGGGCGGTAGCGGGGGCTCGGCGCATCTGGCATGGTCGGCGCCATGCTCGTTCGCAGCGGTCTTTCCTCGGTTGGATGCGGCTCGCGGCGCGATGCGCGCCGACTGGCTCTGGCGGCGCTGCGGCGGCGATCGCTGCGGCTGCTCGGCGCGGCGCTCGCGCTCTCGGTCGGGTGCTCCAGCGCGGCGCCGGCGCCGCCTGCGCGGCAGCCGCCCGTCGTGAAGACGCCGCCGTCGCAGGCGAAGGCGCCAGGAGGGCCGCCGCTCTTGCCGGCCCACGTGGTCGCGGAGCTCGAGGACGAGGACGCGACGCCCTACCACGCGCGACGAGGGGACGAGGCGCTGCTGCTCTACGCGGCCGGCGGGCAGTGGAAGACGCGCGTGCTCGGCGCGGACGGGGCGCCGCGAGGCGAGGCGATCGAGGTCGGGCCGGCGCCCGCGGACGTGCCCGTCGCGGCGCTGCGCGCGGCGCCGGAGGGCTACGTCGCGGCCTGGATCGAGCAGGTCGAGGGCAGCCGGGCCGTGCGCATGCTCGCGCTCGACACGGCGGGCAAGGCGATCGCGCCGGCGAGCCTCGTCGCGCGCACGGCGGAGGAGATCACCTGGCTCGACGTGCTCCCGAACGCGAAGGGGGCGCTCGTGCTCTGGGAGATGCCGCGCGAGGACCGCGTCGACGTGGTCATGTCGGTGGTGACCATCGGCAAGGGCACCGTCAGCAAACCGACCGGGCCGGCGGCCGTCGCGCGGGGGGCGCTGAGCTGGCACGCGGTCGCGACCGAGGGCGGCGCGGCCGTCGCGCTGGTGCTCCCGCCGCCGGGCGGGGCGGCCAGGGGCGAGCAGCGGGCCGCGGACAAGGCGGGGGCGGAGGGCGCCGCCGAGGCCGCGAAGCTCGGATCCGTGTCGCTCGTGGAGATCGACGCGGCAGGGAAGCTGTCGGCGCCGGTCGTGGTCAGCGCCGGGCCGACGGCGCAGATCGATCTGGAGATCGCCGCCGTGGGTGGGCGTTACCTGCTCACCTGGACGGACGAGCGCGACATCGACAGCGCGGTCTACCTGGCGGCCGTGGAGCCCGGGGGCAAGGTGGTCGTGGCGCCGCGGCAGGCGACGCCGCCGTCCGGCGAGCAGGCGCTGGTGTCGCTCGTCGCGCCCGCCGCGCCGGGCGGCCGGGCGCTGCTCGCCTGGGAGGATCTGCTGCGCGCCCGCGACGGCAGCGGCGCGGAAGGGCGCGGCGCGGGGCGGCTCGTCCACCTCGCGTCGGTGGGGCCGGACGGGGCGCTCAGCGCGGAGCGGGCGGCGCTCGTCTTCAGCGCGAGCGGGCCGCCCGACCTCGCGGCGGACGGGGACGGGTTCGCGGCGGTGACGCTCGCGCCCGCGGCGCTCAAGGCGGGCGGCGGGCCGGCCGTCCCGCCGGTCTGGCCGACGTTCGTGCGCTTCGGCCCGGACCTCTCGGTCCGCGCGGCGGAGCCGGTGCGCGCCGCGCCGTTCGCGGCGACGGACGGCGTGCCGTACCTCGTGCGCGGGCTGAGCTGCCACAAGGGGGCGTGCTCGACGCTCGCGAGCGCCGCGGCCGGGGCCGGGCCGCAGCAGGGCGGCGCGGGCAAGGCGCCCGGCGGCCGCGCGCCGCTCGCGCTGGTGTCGCTGCCGGTGCGCGAGAGCGCGTGGCGCGCGCCCGCGTTCCGGGAGGACACGGACCCGCCGCCGCGCGCGACCGGGGTGCGCGCGCTCGTCGAGGGCGACTCCATCGCGGACGTCGCGGGCGTCGACCTGGAGGGCGGCGCGGCGCTGTCGGCGTGGGTCACGTACTTCGTCGAGGGCTCGTCCGACGGCGCGCCGCGCGGGCAGGACCTCGCGGCGACGCTGGCGGTGCGCGCCGCGGGCCCGGGCGGCCTCGGGAAGCTCAACGTGATCTCGCAGAAGGCGTCGTCGCTCGGCGGCGTGGCGATCGCGGCGGCGCCGCCGGCGGCGGGCGCGGGGCCGGCGGAGAGCGTGCTCGCGTGGGTCGCGCGGGAGCGGGGCGAGACGCAGGTCTACCTGACGAAGCTCGACGCGACGGGCGCGAAGGTCGCCCAGAAGAAGCTCACGACGGCGCCGCGGAAGAAGAAGCCGGGCGCCCCGGCGAGCGAGGCGACCGACGTGGCGATCGCGTACGACGGCGCGGGGGGCTTCATCGTGGCGTGGATCGACTCGCGCGACGGCAACGCCGAGGTGTACGCGGCGCGGGTAGACCGCGCGCTGAAGGCGACGGTGCCGGACCGGCGCATCACGAACGCGCCGCTCGACGCGGCCGAGGTGCAGATCGCGGTGCGCGGCCAGGAGGCGTGGCTCGTGTGGTCGGACGCGCGGCCGGCGGGCGGCGGGGCCGCCGGGGAGGGCGCGGCGGGCGCGGGCGCGGCCTCCGGAGCGAGCGGTGAGCCGAGCGGCGACATCTTCCTCGCGCGGCTCGACGCGAAGACGCTGCAGCGGATCGGGGATGAGTCGCGCCTGCACCCGTCGCCCGAGCACTCGCGGAGCCCGGTGATCGCGCCGCTCGAGGGCGGCTTCGTCGCCGGCTGGATCGAGGAGCCGGCCGGGGAGGGCGCGTCGGCCGGCGGGGGCGCGCGGCTCGCGCGGCTCGACGCGAGCGGCGCGGCGTCGGGCCCGGTGATCGCGCTGGCCGCCCCGGAGGGCGCCCCGGCGACGTCGGTCGCGCTCGCGTGCGACAAGGTCTGCCGCGGCGTGCTGGTGTCCGCGCCGGGGGACTCGGTGGTGCTGAACGCCTTCACGCTGGCGCCTGGCGACAGCGCCGCGCCCGCGCTGAAGCCGCTCGCGGGGCTCACGGGCGGCGCGTCGCGGGACGTGGCGCCGGCGTTCGCGGGCGGAAGCGGCGGGTCGCTGTTCTTCGCGGACGACTCGGCGAGCGGCGCGGGGCGGGTCCGGTGGATGACGATCACATGGCCATGAGCGGCGCGGAGGGCGCCGGCCGGCGTGGCGGCGCGGAGGGCGCTGGCCGGCGGAGCGGCGCGGAGGGCGCTGGCCGGCGGAGCGGCGCGGAGGGCGCTGGCCGGCGGCGCGGCGCGGCAGCGCGCGCCGGGGCGCTGCTGCTGCTGGGAGGGCTCGCGTCGGCGCTCGGCTGCCCCGGTCCGCCGGAGGTGCCGGTCCCGCCGGCGCGCCGCGCGGGGGGGCCGGCGGTCGCGCCGGGTTGCAAGGGGAGCGGCTGCTCGCAGGCCGACGCGCTGATCGCGGCCGCGCGGGCGTTCAGCGACGTGCGGCACGACTACCTCCTCGACACGTCGAGCGCGATGGTGCCGGGCCGCGGGATGTCGCGGAGCGCGGCGGGGGTGTTCTCCCCGGTCGGCGTCGCCTGCGCCCGGCGCAAGGCGGAGGTCGCGGCGCCGGCGACGCGTGCGGCCGCGGGGGCGCCTGCGGGGACGGGAGCGCCTGCGGCCGCGGGAGCGCCTGCGCCTGCGCCTGCGGCCGCGGAGGTGACGGGCGCGCCCGCGCCGGGGCAGGGCGAACGTGCGATCGACTTCCGCTACGTGGGCATCGCCGTCGATTCGGTCCTCGCGGGCGCCGACGTCGACCTGCCGGCGTACTTCAGCGCCGGGGGGACGGTCGACAAGCGCCGGCTGCGGCTCGTCGCCATGGCGCTCGTCGCGGACGAGGACCCGCAGTTCTTCGAGCCGACGGAGGACGTCGTGCCGGCGCCGGGCGGCGGCTGCGCCTGCGGCCGGGCGACGCACTTCATCGGGGCGGTGAAGCGCGGCGCGATGGTCGCGTACGAGACGGACGTGACCGCGGGCGAGGCGCACGGCACGGCGATGGGCCTGTTCAAGGCGCGGATCGCCGCGGGCGATCGCCGGGTGACGATGACGTCCGTCGGGGAGCTGTCCATCCAGGGCGTGGAGGGCGCGCCGGTGGCGGGCGCGCCGGACGGCGGGCCGGCGTTCGGCGCGCTGCGGATGGAGGTGAAGAAGGCGGTGCCGCTCGCGTACGCGATCTATCCGGTGGCCGACGTGTGCCGCTTTTCGCTCGCCGAGCCGGAGATCACGCCGCTGCCGCTCGACTTCGGCGTGGTGCCGTACGGCGCGACCGCGACGGCCCAGGCGATCCTCCGGAACCGGGCGCAGGTCGACGTGCGCGTGACCCACGGCGAGCGCACCGTCGAGGTGCCCGCGCACGGGAGCGCGGAGCTCACGTTCTCGTGGACGCCGGAGGGCAACACGGCCGCGTGTGAGCAGCAGACGCGGCGGGAGACGTTCGTCGTGCAGCCGAAGGACCCGGCCGCCCCGGTGGTCCCGCGCGAGCGGGCGGTCCCGGTGCCGCAGCAGGTGACGACGGGGATGCCGACGTTCTCGAGGCACGAGCCGATCGCGACCGAGACGGGCCGGTCCCCCGACTACAGCCGGGCGAGCGTCGACTGGACGTGCCCGGCCGGCTACGTGGTGGACCAGTGCGAGCCGCAGCTGGCGAGCTGCCTGTCGTCGACGGGCAGCTGCAATGCCGAAGGCTACCGGCTGACGGCCGAGGCGACGCCGGACGGGCGGGGGTGCGCCTTCCGGTGCACGGGGCCGAGCTCGTCGCTGTGGGGCGACCACGGGTGCACGTACACGGCGGCGATGGTGTGCCGGCTGGGGTGCAAGTAGCGGCCGGGGAGCTGCGATCGCGGGTGCTGGAAGTGCGTCGGGCTTCGCCGGAGGGGGTGGAGGACGTCGCGGGAAGTGAGCGGGGCTTCATCGAAGGGGGTGAACGGCCCTCGGGAAGTGCGCGGAGCTTCGCCGGAGGGGGTGGAGGACGTCGCGGGAAGTGAGCGGGGCTTCACCGAAGGGGGTGGACGGCCCTCGGGAAGCGCGCGGAGCTTCGCCGAAGGGGGTGGAGGACCTCGCGGGAAGTGAGCGGGGCTTCACCGAAGGGGGTGGACGTCCCTCGGGAAGCGCGCGGAGCTTCGTCACGGGGGGCAAGGACGCCGCGTGAAGTGGGCGGAGCTTCGCCAGGGGGAGCGAGCGTGGCTTCCGAGCCGTAGAGGCCAAAGACAAGGGCGATATCCACGGGTGTGTCGACCAAATCGTCACCAGGTGTTGCGCTCTGCCTTTCACTCTCTCATCGACATCGCCGAAGGCCAGCTCGCGTGGCTGACGATCACTTCGATGGCGCACGCATGCAGGATCTACAGCGCTGATATGGTGTGTTTCCGAGAGGCAGCGCAGAATATTTCCGCCTGTCAGAAGTCTTTGCAGGAATAACGACGAGGGAAGAGAGATTTCAACGCAAAGGCGCAAAGGCGCAAAGGCGCAAAAATACGAAGAAAATTCTGGTTTGCGTCTTTGCGCCTTTGCGTTGAAATCTCTCTGGATCCCTGGCCCGACTCGTGACGCTCGGAGCTAGACGAGCTGGCGATATCGGCCGAGCACGAGCGTCCCCACCGCGGCGATGGCCACGCGAGCCGCGACCCTGCCGCCGAGCGCGTCCGCCGGGAGCGCGTCCACGGCATCGCGACGGCAGTGTGGCAAACTGCCCCGCTGCCGCGGGCCGCACCGCGTGGCCTCCGCCAGGCAAGTGCTATATTCCCACCCATCTATGCTCGACAAGCTCGATATCGCCCGCGCCCTCCGCGAGATGGGGATGCTCCTCCAGATCAAGGGCGAGAACCCCTTCAAGGCGCGCGCCTACGAGACCGGCGCCGACGCCCTCGAGGAGCTCACGGACGACCTCGGCGCGCTCGTCGCGGCGAAGAAGCTGACCAGCCTCCGCGGCATCGGCGCGGCGCTCGCCGCCCAGATCGCCGAGCTCTACCAGACGGGGCGCTCCGAGCAGCTCGAGAAGCTCCGCGCCGAGCTGCCCCGCGGCGTGCTCGAGCTCTCGCAGGTGCCGGGCATGACCCTCAAGCGGATGAAGGCCCTCCACGAGGCGCTCGGCGTCGGCAGCGTGGAGGAGCTCAAGCAGGCGTGCCTCACCGGGAAGGTCCGCGCCGTGAAGGGCTTCGGGGCGAAGATCGAGTCGAGCCTGCTCGAGGGCATCCACCGCTACGAGACGCACGACGAGCGCGTCCTCCTCGTCGACGCGCTCGAGCTCGCCGAGCCGCTCCTCGGGCACGTGCGCGGGTGCGAGGCGGCCGAGCAGGCCGACCTCGCGGGCGACATCCGCCGCTGGGAAGAGACGGTGGCGCGCGTCGATCTCGTCGCCGCCGCGGACGACGCCGAAGAGGTCATCGACTGCTTCGTCCGGTTCCCGCGCGTCGCCGAGGTCGAGGAGCGCGACGGGCCGCGCTGCGCGGTGAGGTTCTCGGGAGGCCTGCGGGGCGAGCTCCTCTGCGTGCCGCCCCGGCACTACGCCGCCGCGCTCCTCCACCGCACCGGCGCGCCGGCCCACCTCGAGGCGCTCGCCGCGATCGCGCGCGAGCTGGGGCTCTCGCTGGACGAGCGGGGGCTCCTGCGCGGGAACAAGCGCCTGTCCGCGAAGACCGAGGAGGACCTCTACAGGCACCTCGGCCTCCCGCTCATCGCGCCGGAGCTCCGCGAAGGAGAGGGGGAGATCGAGGCCGCCGCGGCGGGGGGCGCCGCGGACGAGGGCGAGCTCATCGAGGAGGGCGATATCCAGGGGATGGTGCACTGCCACACCGTGTACTCGGACGGCAAGAACACCATCGAGGAAATGGCCCTGGAGGCCGAGGCGATGGGGATGAAATACCTCACCATCACCGATCACTCGCCCGCGGCCCACTACGCGGGCGGCGTCGGCGTCGACCGGCTGAAGCAGCAGTGGGACGAGATCGCCCGGGTGCAGGAGAAGGTGAAGGTGAAGCTCCTCCGCGGCACCGAGTCGGACATCCTCGAGTCGGGGGCGCTCGACTACCCGGACGACATCCTCGAGCGGTTCGACGTGATCATCGCGAGCATCCACTCGCGCATGAAGATGGACGCGGATCAGATGACCCGGCGGCTCGTGAGGGCGATGAAGCAGCCGGTCTTCAAGATCTGGGGGCACGCGCTCGGCCGGCTCATCCAGCGGCGGGAGCCGTTCGCGTGCCGGGTGGAAGAGGTGCTCGACGCGGTGGCCGAGTCGCGGGCGGCCGTCGAGGTCAACGGGGATCCCTACCGCCTCGACATGCAACCTCGGTGGATCAAGGAGGCGCGCAAGCGCGGTATCCGCTTCGTCATCTCGACGGACGCACACTCCACGAACGCGCTCCACAACCTGCGCTTCGGCGTGGGGACCGCGCGGCGCGGAGGCCTCCGCCGCGGCGAGGTCCTGAACGCGCTCGGCCCCGCCGCGTTCAGGAAGGCCGTCCGCCCGGCCGCCTGACGCGCCGAGGCCCTCACACCCGGACGTGCTCCGCCGGCGGCGCGGCGGCCTTCCCTGCGACGCCGCCGTCCGGGGGCGCTCAGCTGTAGACGCCCTGCACGTACTCGGTCAACATCTTGATCTCGGCCTCTTGCTCGCGGCTCGCCCAGTAGACGAGATCGCCAATCGAGATCATCCCGATCACCCGCCCGTCCTGGACCACCGGCAGGTGACGGCAGCGTCGCTCCGTCATGACCGCCATCGCCTGCCGCGCCTGTGTGCTCGGCTCGACGCAGACGACCTCGCGGGTCATCACCTCCGCGACCAGGGTCTTCGCCGGATCGCGCCGGGCCAGGATCACCCGCGTCATCACGTCCCGCTCGCTGACGATGCCGCTCGGCGATGAATCGATGCTCACGAGCAGCGCGCCCACGTGCCTCGCGCACATCGACTGCACGGCCTCGAAGACCCTCGCCTCCGGCGAGATGGTGTAGACGGCCCGACCCTTCTTGTTGAGGATTTCGCCGACGCTCTCCATGGCTGCCTCCTTCCGAGGCGGAAGCATGATGGAAGGTTCGCGTGGTGTCGCGTGGTCGAGCGCAAATTTTTCGGATTTCGTTCGCCCGATGACCACGCTCCCACGCTCGGCACAGCCGAGTCCGTATCAAGACCTCCTGGACATCGAGCCCGCGGGCGCGAGCACGTCTTGGACGGTGTGAGTCCGCCGAGCTCTGCGCTCATCGTGTCGACGGGCATCGGCACACCCGCCGAACGTCCGTGTCGGCGCGATGTCCTCCTCCCTTCCTGCGTCAGGGCGAGCAGGAGCTTGCCGAGCGTGGGGGCGTGCTCACGCGGACGAGCGGTATCGCCCCCAACGCATCACCATCACGGTCATGGTCATTCCGGTCGCGCCCGATACGGTCGCGACCACGTCACCGGGGCGCAGGATCCCCTCGCGCTCGCCGGTCGCCATGACCATCGGCAGGTTCGCGCCCGAGAGGCTCGACGCCCAGGCGAACGTGTCGGTCCGGCGCGCCTCCGGGAGACCCCAGATCGCCTGGATCGCGGACCCGAACCAGCCGGCCGCCTGGTGGGTGACGATCACGCCGATGTCCTTGCGCCCGAGGCCCGCCGCCGCGAGCGCCTGGTCGAGCATCGGATTCGCGTGCTCGGCAATGGCGAACAGCTGCTCGCGCGCCCTCCGCGGGTCCGCCAGATAAAGGACGTTCTTGCCCTGGTCGGTCCAGCGCTTGCCGGGCACGCCGGTCACGAGCGCGCCGTAGAAGCGGCCGTCGGTGAGGTGGGCCTCTCCGAGCACGCCCTCGCCGGCGGGCACCGGCCCGAGGACCACCGCGGTCGCGCCGTCGCCGAACCACACCGAGAACGGGTCCTCCGGGCGCAGGACGCGGCTCTGCGCGCTCGATTGCACCGCGAGGACGCAGCGCGCCTGGCCCGACCCGATCAGGGCGCGAGCGACCGCCACCTGCTGGGCGAACGCGTTGCACGTGCCCTCGGTCTGCAGCGTCAGGACGCCGGGCCGCAGCTCGAGCTCGCGGTGTAGCCGGCATCCGCTCGAGTTCTGCTGGAAGTCGGGGACCGTCCCGCCGATCAGGAGCGCGTCGACCTGATCGGCCAAGGCGCCCGAGCGCGCGAGCGCCTCGCGCGCCGCGGAGAGCTCCATGTCCGACGGCTCCATGTCGTCGGAGAGGACCCGGCGCTCGATCGCGCCCTCGAACGGATCGTCCTTGTAGGCCGCCATCGCCCGGGTGAGCGCCGCCGCGGCCGGCGATAGCTGCCTGTCGGCCTCGACAGGGCGCGTCACGCCGGCGGCGCGCTTCTCACGCCAACACGCGACCAGCTCCTTCGGCCACCAGTCGTTCGTACGGACGTTGGGCGGCAGGTACGTCCCGATGCCCCAGATCCCGACATGGATGATCTCTCTCATCGACCGCTCTCCCGGGCACCGCGGCGCCCTGCGCAGCGCCGGCTTCTACGGCTTCGGGGCGAACGCGCCGACGCGGTCCTTCTTGGGGAGCCGCACCTCGGGGTCGATCCGGACATCGACGACCACCGGCCCGGCGTGGCCGCTGATCAGCGGCGCCGCGCGGCGTAGCTGTCCGGGCCGGTCGACCCGGGTCGTCGCGGCGCCGAGGCCGGCGGCGAGCGCGCAGATATCCATGGGACCCGTCGGGTAGTCGGGCCTGCGGCCGTAGACCTTCGCGTGCCCGTTCTCGACCATTCCAAGCCGCTGATCGTTGAACACGAAGACGCGGATCGGCAGCCGCTCCTGGGCCGCGGTCGCGACCTCGAACGCGTTCATCGCGAAGCACCCGTCGCCGACGATCGCGGCGACCGCGCGGCGGCGGTGCGCCAGCTGCGCGCCGATCGCGGCGCCGATCGACTGGCCCATCGAGCCGAGGCCCGTCATCACGACATACCCGTCGGGGGCGACGACCTTGAGGTAATGCGTGGCGAACAGGAAATGCTCGCCCGAGTCGACCGTGTAAATGGTGTCGGGCGGCAGGAGCTCCTGGATCTCGGCGAGCGCGTCCTGCGGCGCGATCAGCGCGCCTTCGGCCGACGGCGCGAGCGGGTGCCGCGTCACGCCGCCGCGACGCGGGCTGCGCGGCCGGATCGACGCCGGCAGCTGCGCCTCGAGGCCGCGGAGGAACTCGGCGGCCGAGCTGACGATCGCGTGGGTCGGCGCATAGCTCTTGCCGAATTGCCGGGCGTCGATGTCGACGTGGACGAGCGCGCGCGACGGCTGGAGCAGCGGGCTGAAGCCGTCGGTCGCCAGGTCGCCGAGGCTCGTGCCGATCGCGACCAGCACGTCGAGGCCGCCCTCGAGGTAACCGAGGGCCGAGGGGTGGCCGCCGAGCCCGAGCACGCCGAGCGACAGCGGGTCGTCCTCGGAGAAGACGCCCTTTGCCTTCGGCGTCGTCGCGACCGGGCAGCAGAGGCGCGCGGCGACCCGGCGCAGGCGCGCCGCCGCGTCGCCGCCGCGCAGGCCGCTGCCGGCGAGGATCAGCGGCCGGCTGGCGCCGAGCAGGAGCCCCACGATGTCGTCGAGCATCGCCGGCGGCACCTCGCTCCGCAGGCTGACGTCGCCGCCGACCGCCGGCGGCGAGATCGCCGCGGTGGTCACGTCCATCGGCAGGGTCAGGAGGACCGGCCCCCGCCTGCCCGAGAGCGCCGTCGCGATCGCGCGGCGCAGCAGGTGGGGCAGCTGCTTCGCGTCCGGGACCTCGGCGGCCAGCTTCGTGATGTGGCGCGCCATGGCGACGATGTTGAGGCCGTGGGCCGAGCCGTCCTGCAGGACGCCCTTGCCGTGCGCGGATCGCGGCACCTCGCCGACCAGCAGGAGCACCGGGAGGCCGTCGCACCACGCCGAGGCCAGGCCGGTCATCGCGTTGAGGACGCCGGGGCCCGAGGTGACCGCCGCGACGCCGACGCGGCCGGTCGTCTGCGCATACCCGGCGGCCGCGAACATCGCGCCGCTCTCGTGCCTGGTCGTCACGACCTGGATCGGGCTGTCGAGCAGCGCGTCGTGCACCGGGGAGATCGCGCCGCCTGGCAATCCAAAGACCACGTCGACCCCCGCGGCCGAGAGCAGGTCGACGAGCACGTCGGCGGCGCGGCGCGGCGCCGGGCGGTCGAACGTCGCGACCGGCGGCAGGCTGCGCCGCAATCCCGACGGAGGGATCGCGCCCTCGGCAAAGCGGGTCGATAACGTCGACTCCACGGCGTCGAGGTGAGCTTCGTCCTCATCGGCGCTCACCACCCGCAGCGGCTCGGCTTTATCGAGGAGTGCCGTGGCGCCTGGCAGGGAGAGAATGGGGTCGCGTTGCATACACATGCCGCCTTGCCGTGGAACCTCGCATTGTACAGCGTGGTCCACGATACGCGGTGTCAATAATTCTTTTATTTCTATAAATGGGGTAGAGGGTACGAGGCCACCTTATACCCGCGACGATTTCGTTGGATGCCGGTCACCACGACACGACGCGCCCGTCGCGCGAGAACACGAGGGATCCGCGACCGCGAGGGGCCTGGCCGGGCTCGTGGCCGGGGGAGCTCGCCGGTCTCCCGGATGGATCTGGGCTGTGTGCCGTCGATGTCGGTAAAGCTGTACTCTCTCGCCAGCTCCGCCGCGATCAGGACCTCTCCGCTCCTGCGATCATGAGCGGGGCCGCCATTGCGCTCGCCGCGTAATTGGCCCGCACGCCGGCGCCGAACATCGTGTCCCAGCGCGCGAGCGGCGCGGTCCAAAACCCGGTCTCTTTCCAGAGCTCGCTCCCGTCATGGAAGTGCTCGTGCCCGCCCCAGACGTTGTTGACGGACACGTCGCGCCGCCCGTCCTGCTCGGCGCGGATCCTGTCGAGGACAGCCCGCGTCTGCGCGTCGTCCCGGTGGTCGCAGCGGGCGGCGATCCCGCGGCCGCCGAGCCGCGTCACCTCGCCGGCGGTGCCGTCGATCGTGCCGGGCAGCGGGATGGCCGCCTGGCCCTCCTCGATCGTCCGCCCCGTCACATGGACCGTGGCGCCGGCCTCGCCGAGGCCCAGCGCGATCCCCTGCCGACGCCTCGGTTCGCCCCCGTGACAAGCGCGACAGTTCCAGCAAGCGAGCCAGGCATGCTCGCGGTCCAACATAACGGACTTTTATCCGTTTTCCAAGGCCGTGCGCGCGCGGCGCGCCGCGACACACGGCAGAACACCTCGACAGAGGGTTCGCGTCGTGTGACCGTTGATCTGCCATGACATCACCGAGGCCAGCCCCTCCGACCGAAGCCAGCGTCATCGATCTCATCGGCCACACACCGATGATCCAGGTCACTCAGCTCGACACGGGGCCGTGCGAGCTGTTTCTCAAGATGGAGAGCCAGAACCCCGGCGGCAGCATCAAGGACCGCATCGGGCTCTCGATGATCGAGGCGGCCGAGCGGGCCGGCCAGCTCGGCGGCGAGCGGCGCCACCTCGTCGAGGCGACGGCGGGCAACACGGGCCTTGGCCTCGCGCTCGTCGCGGCGCGCAAGGGCTACCGGCTGACGCTCGTGATCCCGGACAAGATGAGCCAGGAGAAGGTCTTTCACCTGAAGGCGCTCGGCGCGAACGTGGTGATGACGCGCTCCGACGTCGAGAAGGGCCACCCGAGCTACTACCAGGACATGGCGGCCAGCATCGCGCGGGAGGAGGGCGCGTTCTACGTGAACCAGTTCGAGAACCCGGCGAACCCGCTCGCGCACGAGACCGGGACCGGCCCGGAGATCGACGCGCAGCTCGGCCACCGGATCGACGCGATGGTGTGCGGCGTCGGCTCCGGCGGCACCATGACGGGGCTCTCGCGCTACTTCGCGAAGGCGCAGCCGGGCTGCGAGATGGTGCTCGCCGACCCGGAGGGCTCGGTGCTCGCGGGCTACGTGAAGACGGGCAACCTCGGCAAGGCGGGCTCATGGCTCGTGGAGGGCATCGGCGAGGACTTCCTCCCCTCGATCCTCGACCTCTCCCGGGTTGAGCACGCTTACACGATCCCCGACCGGGAGAGCCTCGAGACGGCGCGGCTGCTCCTGTCCAAGACGGGCATCCTCGCGGGCTCGTCCTCCGGGACGCTGCTCGCCGCCGCGCTGCGCTATTGCCGCGAGCAGTCGTCGCCGAAGCGCGTGTGTACCCTCGTGTGCGACAGCGGCAACAAGTACCTCTCGAAGATGTACAACGACTTCTGGATGGCCGATCAAGGCTTCACCGAGCGGCAGCCGACAGGGGATCTGCGCGACGTGATCACGCGCCGCCACTCGGAGAGGGCGGTCGTGACCGTGCAGCGGGGGGACGCGCTCCTGGTCGCCTACGCGAGGATGAAGCTCTACGACGTGTCGCAGCTGCCGGTCCTGGAGGACGGCAAGATCGTCGGTTTGTTGGACGAGTCGGACCTGCTGCTCGCCGCGGTGGACGACGCGTCGCGCTTCCAGCAGCCGGTGGAGACGGCGATGACGACGCGGCTGCGGACCGTCGACGTGCGCACGCCGATCCGGGACCTGCTCCCGATGTTCGACGCCGGGCTCGTGCCGATCGTGACGGACGGGGACGAGTTCGTGGGGCTCGTGACGCGCATCGATCTGATCAACCACCTGCGGCGCCGGGTGAAGCTGCACGAGGTGTGAGCCGAGGCACGGCGCCTTGTGGTGTGGGCGGGCCTGTGATGACATGGGCGCCATGCACAAGGCGGATGGACTCAGCACGTTCTCTCTCCAGGTGAGCGCCAGGCGGGCAGCGGCCGGCGTGATGTGTTCGGGGGTGGTGGCCCTCGCGGGCTGCGCGGCGGGGGGGCCTGGCACGGCGGGGGGCCCGGGCGCGGCGGCGCCGGCCGCCGCGGCGGCGGCGCCGGCGGCTACGGCGGAGGGCGGCGGCGCGGCGGGCGGGTCGGCCGCCGCGCACGGCGCGCTGGGGGGGATCGATCTCGCATCGGCGCGGGTCGTCGACCTGTCGCACCCGATCACACCGGAGATGCCCCTCTTCCCGGGGAGCAAGCCGTACGCCACGCAGACGCTGGGAACGGTCGAGAAGGACGGGTATTACATCAACCGGTTCTCGATGGACGAGCACGCGGGCACACACGTGGACGCGCCGGCGCACTTCAAGACCGGGACGGCGACGGTCGAGCAGATCGCGCCGGAGCACCTCGTGGGGGCCGCGGCGGTCGTGGACGTGACGGCGAAGGTGGCGGCGAGCCCGGATCATCAGCTCACCGTGGAGGACCTCCGCGGCTGGGAGGCGCGGCACGGGGCCCTCGGCCCGCGGCATATCGTGCTCGTCCGGACCGGCTGGGCGGCGCGCTGGGGCGAGCCCGCGCGGTACCAGAACCAGGACGCAAAGGGCGTCATGCATTTCCCCGGCGTCTCGGTGGAGGCGAGCCGCTATCTGCACGAGCGCGGCGTGCGCGGCATCGGTATCGACACGCTCTCGACCGATCCCGGGCCGAGCCAGACGTTCGAACAGCACAAGACGTTCCTCGGGGCCGGCGGGTACCATATCGAGAACCTGGCCAACCTGGACCAGCTGCCGGAGACGGGGGCGGTCGTGATGGTGGCGCCGCTGCCGCTCGCGCGCGGGAGCGGCGCGCCGGCGCGGGTGCTGGCGCTGGTGCCGGCGGGCGGGGAAGGCGGCGCGCGGTAAGGAACTGGTTGCTGAGGCGCCGCCGGGGGGGCGGGCGGTGATGTGATGGAACGGACCAAAGGACGGGTGGTCCCCCACGACGCGTGGCGTCGTGGCGGCTGGTTTCCCGGTCCGACTTCCTGCAGTCGAGGTAGGGTCTGCGCCACGACCCACGCGCGCCTCGAGGTGTGGTGGAGCGGGTAGCGGGAGATGTGTGCTTCGTCGGCTCGGAGCCGCGCGCCGCTTCGCCGGCAACGTCTTGCCGTCACTGGCGCGCAAATACTTGCCGTACGAATCGTTCCCGGTAAGCGGTTGCCGGCGCGACCCTGATCCAACGGCGGATTCTGCGAATCTCCTCGAGTTGCTCGATCCGCCGCAATGGCACGATGACTGCATTTGTCGTGTGCGTGGGCGCTCAGGAGGTCCTGAGTACCCTCGACTACCGGGAGCCCGGTAGCCACGGATCATCTCGCTCTCATCCAAGAATGGAGGAATGAATCATGGCCGCTCGCAGCACGAACTGGACGATCACCAACGCCACGTCTTCCGACCTGAGCCTCTCCTCGTCGAAGCTCGCTCATGGCGTGTGGGCGAGCAACCCGCCGCAGGTCATCAAGCCCGGCAAGACGGCGGCGTTCTGCGCCGAGTCCGATGGCATGATGACCGGCGACGAGGGCACGATCACTTACACGTCCCCGGACGGCGACTTCGTCTTCCACTTCGACAATCCCTACATCGGAACAGACGAGTACAACGTAAGATGCCCGGACGGCTACGATCACAAGACAAACCAGCAGACCGGGAACGATCAGGCGCTCAGCACCCGCTGCTTCAAGATCGGCTGACGCTGGACCGGCCGCGCGGTGCGGATCGCCCTCTCGTCGCCTGAGGGAGCCGCACCGCGCGGCGCGTCGGTCGCGAAAGGCGTCACTCCAACGTCGAGCGACCGATCGAGCGCCGTCCGATGCCACGACGGAACGGACGAGTCTGCCTGCAACTGGGTGAAGCATCCACCTCGTGACGAGAGTGCTAACTCCCCGCGCGCTCGGCGCGTTGATTCTAGACATGGCGGAATTTGGCTTCGCTGGATCGTCGCCGGCGAGCTGCAGAGAGGCGTCGCAACCACCTCGTCACATTCTGCACTTTCTAAAAGCAAGGACTGGGTGTAGCCTGCGCAAATAAAGGCGGTGCCCAGCGCAGAGGAGACAGCTAGCCTCGGGGAAACGCTGCTCGACAAGTACCGCGTCGAGCGCGTGCTCGGGGAGGGGGGCATGGGCGTCGTGCTCGCGGCGAGGCACATCGACCTCGGTCAGCTCTTCGCCATCAAGCTCCTGCGCCGCGGCACGAGCTCCAATGCCAGCACGGTGAGCCGGTTCATGCGCGAGGCGCGCGCCGCGGCGCGCCTCACCAACGATCACGTCGCCAGGGTGTATGACGTGGGCCGCCTGGACAACGGCGCGCCGTACATGGTCATGGAGTACCTCGAGGGGAGCGACCTCAGCCAGGTCGTCTGCAGCCGCGGTGCGCTGCCGCTCGACGAGGTGGTGGTGCTCGTGCAGCAGGCGTGCGACGCGATCGCCGAGGCGCACACGCTCGGCATTGTTCACCGGGACCTCAAGCTAGCGAATCTCTTCCTCACCCGCCGCCGCAGCGGTGAGCCCTTTCTGAAGGTGCTCGACTTCGGCATCTCGAAGCAGCCCGAGGACGCCGAACAACTGACGAAGCCGGGCGCGATCGTCGGCTCGCCCCGCTACATGTCGCCGGAGCAGATAAGCGACCCCAAGACCGTTGACGGGCGCAGCGACATCTGGGCCATGGGCGTGATCTTGCACGAGCTCACGACGGGAAAGCCGCCCTTCGAGGGGAAAGGCCTGCCCGAGCTCATCATGAACGTGTTCTCCTCCGTTCCGCCACCGCCGAGCCGCTTGCGGCCTGAGCTGCCGACGGCGCTCGACGAGGTGGTCGCGCGGTGCCTGTGCAAGCACCGCGACGGGCGGTACGCGACGATCGCGGAGTTCGCCGCTGCCGTGGGGTCGATCGTGGGCGCGCGTGGCGAGCAGCCTCGGTCGGGGGCGACGCAGGGGGGCGCTACCCTCAAGGATACGTCCACGCTCGAGGTGCAGCACGAGCCTCCGCTCACGCCGACGCCCCGCGAGGGCACGGGAGAGCGCTCGAAGGCGCTCCCGGAGCCGAGGGTGTTCATCAGCTGCCGCGGGGACGTCGCGGAGGACGTCGAGGTCGCGCTGTCGTTCTACGATGCGCTGGTCGCCGCCGGCGTGTCTCCCTTCCTGGGCCCGAAGAGCATCCTCGAGAACGACAACTGGGTGCGTGCGGTGTCCCAGGCGCTGCGCGGCTGCGATGCGTTCTTGCTGCTGCTCTCCGCGAAGGCCGCGGTGAGCGAGATGGTCGCCGCCGAGCTCGACCTGGCGAGACAGCTGCGCGAGGGCCAGGCAGGGAGGCCGCACATCGTGCCTGTCCGGATCGGTGTCGCGGAGGGCGCATCGCAGGGCCATCCCTTGCAGGAGCGATTACAAGATCTGGAAGGAATCGGGTGGGGCAGCCCCGAAGACACCCCCGCCGTCGTCCGCTTCCTGCTCGAGAAGATCGGTCGGCGCGACCTGGCGCGGTGCAGGCCGGTGCGTGAGGCGAGGGGGTCGACCGTGGTGGCGCCGAGGAGCACGCCCCGGTCCACGGAGGACGTCCCGCTCGAGCTCCCGGGCGGCGTCGTCAGCGCGCAGTCGCCGTACTACGTCGTCCGCCCCTCGATCGAGGAGGCCTGCCTGCGAGAGATCAAGCGGGACGGCGCCCTGGTTCGCATCAAGGGCCCCAGACAGATGGGCAAGACCTCGCTCATGGCGCGCCTCCTGGGCCACGCCGCGAGGACAGGCGCGCGCACCGTGAGCATCAACCTGCAGATGGCCGACGGCGCGATCGTGGGCGACCTGAACCGCTTCCTGCGCTGGCTCTGCGCGGTCGTCACCCGGCGGCTGAAGCTGCCGTCGGCGCGCATCGACGACGCCTGGGACGACATCTTCGGCGCCAAGGACAACTGCACGGCCTACTTCGAGGAGCACCTCTTGCCAGAGGGTGAGCCGCTGGTGCTCGCGCTGGACAACGTCGATCGGATCTTCGTGTCACCTGGGACCGCGGAGGAGCTGCTGGCCCTGCTGCGAGCGTGGCACGAGATGAGCAAGAGCCAGGAGCCGTGGCGCAACCTGCGGCTCGTGCTCGCCTACTCGACAGAGATGTACCTGCCGATGAACATCAACCGCTCGCCGTTCAACGTCGGCCTGCCGGTTGCGCTGTCCGAGTGGGACGCCGGCATCGTGCACGGGATCGCGCGGCGCCATGGGCTGGCCTGGGGTGCGTCGGAGGTCGAGAGGCTGATGAGCCTGCTCGGCGGACACCCGCACCTCGTGCGGATCGCCTTGTACCATATCGCGCAGGGCATGAGCCTCTCGGACGTGCTGGCGACGGCCGCCACCGATCAGGGCTTGTTCGCCGATCACCTCAAACATCTCTTGTGGCAGCTCCAGCGCCAGCCGGAGCTCCACGAGGCCGCCCGGCGTGTGATGGCGGCCGCGGAGCCCGTGCGGCTCCGCACGGAGCTCGGCTTCAAGCTGGTGAGCCTGGGGCTCGTGCGGCTCGAGGGCAACGAGGTGCGGCCTGCCAGGGAGATCTACCGGCGTTACCTGAGCGAGCGCCTCTCCGCCGACGCGGAGCGCTGACGGGCGGGCGCGATGTCTGCTGGACAGGCGCTCGACCGGAAGCGCACAGGTTATATGAGAAGCGGTTCTACACTCGACACAGGAATACCTATGAACGTGTCAATCTCGGCACAACGATTCACATCGACCTCCGGGAGGGGGAGGTGCGGTCGTTGATGGATCTGCTGGGCGGGCACCCGCACCTCGTGCGGATTGCGCTGTATCATGTGGCAAGGGGGATGAGCCTCGCCGAGGTGCTCGCGACGGCCGCCACGGACCAGGGTCTGTTCGCGGACCACCTGAAGCACCTCCTGTGGGAGCTCACGGGGCGGCCGGAGCTGCACGAAGCGGCGCGCCAGGTGATGACGTCGGCGGAGCCTGCGCGGCTCCGCACGGACCTCGCGTTCAAGCTGGTGAGCCTGGGGGTGGGGCAGCTCCGGGGCAATGATGTGGTAGCGGCGTGCGAGCTGTACCGGCGGTACCTGGGGGAGCGGCTGCCAGTGCATGGGAGTGGCGAAAACGGTTGAGGTCTTAGGGGGTCTTAGGGGCGGTGGGGGCGCACTGGACGGAGGATTTCTGCTTTGCAAGCTGGGTGGCACAGGCTTATTTCGAAAAAGGCTGGTTGAAGCACGAGGAGGGAACGCATGACGACGACGGCGGACGACGAGAAGGTTGGCGGGCTCATGACCAGCGACCTACGAGACAAGATCCTGATTGCCGAAGGGCTGCGACGCGACAGGAAGTCACAAAAAGCGGAGCAACTCTTCGCGCAGCTGGAGAACGAGGAAGGCCTCTCCAGCATTCAGCGGCGGTGGATCCAGGCACATCACGCCGCGGCGATCCTCGACCAATACCTACCCTTGAGCGACCTGGAGGACAGGCTCGACAAGGCGGAGGGTATGCTGCTCGAGCTGCTGGATGCCAAAGCCGGCTTGCCCGACGACCCCTCCGGAGCGAAGGTTGATTATCCTTGGGCCTGGGCGCGGCTGGGCGACGTATACCGGCAGCGGGGTAACCTGCCCTCGCTGGCCGTCACCCCGAGCAAGTTGTACGGCGTCCAGGCCGGGGCCAAGAGTCCAGGGGTCTGGCTCACTGCCCTTAACAACCTCGCCGATTACAAGAACGCCGAGAGGTGCTTCGAGATCGCGCTGTATCAGCGCCCCAACTACCCGTGGGGCCATGCTCATTACGCTGCTCTCCTGGTCAATCGCCGTCGTTACGCCAGCGTCGGTCTGGGTCGCGATCGTGACGCAGGCACCAAGTGTGACGAAGACATCGACAAGGCGCGGAAGCAGATCAATAAGGCCCTCGAAGAATACGCTTATTTCTATCCTTGGGCGCTCTTCTACCGGGGATGCGTCCACTTCTACTCCTGCCTCAACACCTTGGCGAAGCATATGTACGGCAACGCGCCCGGTGATGAGAAAACGGAGTTTCTCTTCATGGCGTACTCCATCATCCTCGCGCTGCTCCAGGACCAGCCGGCCATGTACCGGCATCCCATACAGCCGGGCGCGATCGGTCGCGACGAATACCTGTCGATGGCTTACGATCTCTTCGACTTCCTCCCGCAACTGGCCTTGTGCGGTGTCCCCCCAAACGACGCCAACCTAAACGACGCCAACAGCAGGCTAAAGTTCATCGAGTACATCGAGGACGCCGTAAAAGCCGGCAAGCCGGTCCTGGCGGTCGACGACAAGCTCCCTGGCTCGGAGCGCGTCCGTTTCCTGTACGCGGAGCTGTGCCTGGTCTACTACAAGACACGGATCCCCGGGGCCTTCCCCGATCCAATAGAGCGGGAGAAGCTGATATCCGAGACGGTCGAGCGCGCACGCGACGAGCTCGATAGCGCCCGCCTCCAGCTCCGTGGGAAGGCACTCTGGACTGCGCCGGCCAGCGGCTCGCAGCTCATCCTCCTCCGTGCCTTCGACGTCCTGATGATCCTGCTCAAGATCGGCGTCATACTGAAGACGTTCCAGCAGGAAGTCCACGGCGAGGCCAAAAACATCGTCGTAGAGGAGCTGAAGAAAGTCCTCGACGATGCGCGCTCAATCAACGCGCCCCTTGGCGTGCTCAAGGCACTGGGACAGAAGGCACTGGGACAGGATGAGGAGGTGGACGTCAAACTCACGCTGGAGAAGATCGCCAACCTCCTCCTCGCCTCCTCGAAGGACAACGAGTGGTTGTTGGCGCCGCTCTGGCCTCTGACCCCCGACAGGGTGGAGGTCCTCAAGGAGTTCCTCGTGTTCGAAGCTAAGTATGAGCGCGCGGCGGAAGTGCTGCTCTCAGCCCGGCGCCGACCCACTCAACCGTGAGGAGAAAAACCATGTGGACGAATGACGATCCCTCGAAATGGCCATCATCGGACAATCTGTCGCCGGCAGAACTCGCGCGGAGCATCGGCGCTGCCGCGTTTCTTGATCCGGGCGAGGACGAGACGTCGGATCCGGATGATTTTCCCTGGAAGGAACCGGGGAAGGAACCGGAGCGCCCCGGAGACGGCGACGAGCCTCAGCAATGACGGCCCTACTCGAGGTCACCGCCCACCTCGCCGGCTGCGCAAGGCCGCTGCCAGGAGTCACCCATGTTCTTCGCCGCAGGTTATGAGACGCGGAGCCAGCTCCACGAGAGCGAGCAATCGCTAGTATTCCGCGCCGTCCGCGAGGCCGACGGGCTCCTGGTGATCCTCAAGGTGCTCAAGGACGTCCGGCCCACGCCGGAGCGCATTGCGCGGTTCAAGCGCGAGTACCAGATAGTCAAGGGGTTGAATCTCCCCGGCGTCGTCAAGGCGCACGACTTCGTACACTCCGGTCGCCACTGGCTCTTCGTCCAGGAAGACTTCGGCGGCGAGTCGCTCGCGCAGTTGGGGCTCGCCGGCCGCATCGAGGTCGGCGAGTTCCTAGCTGTCGCGGGCTCGATCGCGGGGCATGTGGCCGACGTCCACCAAGAGGCCGTCATCCACAAGGATCTCAACCCTGCCAACATCGTGTTCGATCGCGGCTCGGGCGCGGTCAAGCTCATCGACTTTGGCATCGCCACGCGGCTCTCGCGCGAGACGGTCGCGTTCGACCACCCGAGTCAACTCGAGGGCACGCCAGCGTATCTGTCGCCCGAGCAGACGGGCAGGATCAACCAGCCGCTGGATCACCGCGCCGATCTCTACTCGCTGGGCTGCACCTTCTACGAGCTGCTCACGGGCCGGCCGCCGTACGAGGCCGCGGATCTCGTCGAGCTGCTCCACTATCACCTGGCGCGTGCCCCGGAGCCCCTGCGCGCGCGGCGCCCCGACGTCCCACCCATCCTGTCCGCGATCATCGAGAAGTTGATGGCCAAGAACGCCTCCGGTCGGTACCAGTCGGCCCGCGGGCTGCAATCCGATCTGGACCGGTGCCGGCGCGCGTGGCGCGCGGAGGGCCACGTCCCTTCGATCACGCTGGGGTCGCACGACGTCGCCCAGCGCCTCTCTCCACCGACGCGCCTGTACGGCCGCAGCGCCGAGGTCGACCTGCTGCTCTCGGCGTTCGAGCGGGCCGCGGCAGGGGCGACCGAGCTCGTCATGGTGTCGGGCCATCCGGGCGTTGGCAAGTCGGCGTTGGTCAAGGAGCTGTACCGTCCGGTGACCCAGAGGCGCGGCTTCTTCGTTGCCGGCAAATTCGACCAGATTCAGCGCGACACACCGTATGGTCCGATTGTCTCCGCGCTGGACGGCCTTATCGGCTACGTGCTGATGGAGCCCCCCGCGCCAATGGCCGCGTGGGCCGCTGCCATCCACGCTGCCTCCGCCGGTATATTGCCCGCGCTCACGGGGCTCCTCCCGCGCCTCGAGCTGCTCCATGGCCGGCTGCCCGCCGGCCCTACGCCGGCCGCCGAGGCTGGACGATATTTCATCGAGGCGCTCGCCGGCCTCGTCCGGGTCTTCGCCGGCCCCGAGCATCCGTTGGTGCTGTTCATCGATGATCTGCAATGGGCCGACGGCGCCTCGCTCGACCTCATCAAACGCCTGATGACGGGCACGCCCATCCCTCATTTGCTCATCGTCGGCGCGTACCGGCACAACGAGGCGCCGGCGGCCCACCCCCTGCGCGCCATGCTCGCGGACGTCCGAGCCGCCGGCGTCTCGATGCGCGAACTCCACCTCGAGCCGCTCGACGCCGAGGACAGCGCCGCGCTCCTCGCGGACACGCTGCACCGCGAGATCGAGGACGTTCGCGAGCCGGCCCAGCTGATCCACCAGAAGACCGGGGGCAATCCTCTGTTCGTCCAGACCTTCCTCGACACGCTAGTGGCTCGCGGCGTGGTCACGCTCGATCACGCAGCGGGCGTCTGGCGATGGGACGCGGAGGGCCTCCGGCTGCTCGACCTCAGCGAGAATGTTGTCGAGATCCTGATCGAGAGCTTGCAGGAGCTGCCGTCCCCCACGCGCGACCTGCTCGCACAGGCAGCGTACATCGGCAACCACTTCGAGCTGGGGCTCCTCGCGGCTGTCGCGGGCCGCGCGGCGGAAGAGGTGGCCCAGGCGCTCATGCCGGCGCTCGCCAGGCAATACCTCATTCCCACGACGGGAGACTACCGCCTCTTCGATGCCGGCATCGAGGGCTTGTCCGAGCGTATCGACGTCGCCTACAAGTTCGGGCACGATCGCATCCAGCAGGCCGCGTACGGTCTCCGCGCAGCCGGGGAGCACGCCGCGATCCATCTGCGCATCGGCCGCGCCATGCGCGCATACTACACCGGCAAGTCGGCCGATGCCCACCTGCTCGCGATCGTCAATCAGCTCAACCAAGCCCGCCGCCTCATCGAGGACGAGGACGAGCGGCGCGATGTCGCCACCCTCGACCTCAAGGCCGGGAGGAGGGCGCGGGCAGCCGTCGCCAACGCCGCGGCGCTCGCGTACTTCGAGCACGGCCTTTTGTTGCTCGGCGCCCCTCCGGACGGAGAGTCGGAGCCGTCCGGCGTGTCACCCGCCGTCCATGAACGCGCGTTCCGCGCAGGCTACGCGCTGGCCCTGGCGCTGACCGAAGGCGCCGCGGACGCCGCCTATCTCGTCCCCGATTTCGCAACCATGGAGCGGCACCTCGACGCGCTCTTGCGCCATGCGAGCCAGTTCATGGAGCGTGTGAACGTGCTTCAGATCCGGATCGACGCGCACGTCGCTCGGTATCAGTTTCCCGCGGCCATCGCCACGGCACGCGAGATCCTCGAGCCGCTCGGCGTCGCGCTGCCCGTCGAGCCGGCCGAGGCGGACGTCGAGGCCGCGTTCCTGGAGGTCGAGCGTGAGATGGGTCCACGGAGGCCCCGCGACCTCCTGGACCTCGCCGACATCGATGACGCCGAGCCGAAGGCCGCGCTCCACATCCTGAGCAGCCTCCGCGCGCCCACGTACCTGACGCAGCCGCTCCTGGCGCCGCTCGTCGCTGCAGAGATGGTGCTCCTGTCCCTGCGCCACGGGCTCTCCGACGACTCGATCAACGGTTTCATCTTCTACGGGATGGCGCTGTGCGGCCGCGATCGCCTCGACCTTGGCTATGAGTTCGGCTGCTTGGCCGAGTCGCTGGTGGAGAAGCGCCGGAGCAAGGCCCTGGTGCCCGACGTAGCGGTGCTGGGGAACGCGTACATCTTTCACTGGCAGAGGCCGATGCGCGACGTGGTCCCCAAGATGCGAGACGGGTACCGCGCGGGCCTGGAGACCGGCAACATCGCGGCCGCCGCCAACTGCCTCCAGGGCAGTTCGGCGATGGGGTTCCTCTCCGGGAGCAATCTCGCGCAGCTCGACGAACAGTACGCCGAGAGCGCCGTGGCCCTGGAGAGGCACAAGCAGGGCCCGTTCCTCATGTATCTGCGGCTGTATCACCAAGCGGTCCGCAATCTCCGCGGCCTCAGCCGCGAGCCCACACGCTTGCAGGGAGACACGTACGACGAGGCTACGGAGTTGCCCGTCCACGAGCGGACGGGCGATATGAGCGCGATCTTCAGCCTGCACTTTCTCAGGACGATCCTCTGCTACCATTTTCACGACTACAAAGAGGCGCTCCGGCTCGTCCGCGTGGTCGAGAAGGGCAATCAGCCCGGCTCGTTGTTCATTCCTATCGCGTTCTTGTACCAATGTCTGTCTCTGCTCGCGACGCATGGTGATGCCCCGCTGGAGGAACAACCCGCGATCCTTCGAGAGGCCAGCGCCCTGGTCGAGCGCATGAAATGGTGGGGCGCGGAGTGTCCGGTCAACTATGCCCACAAGTATCACCTGATGGCGGCCGAGCTCGCCCGCGTCGCCGGCCGCATCTCCGAGGCGCGCGATCATTACGACAGAGCGATCGACCTCGCGCACGAGCACGAATACACCCACGAAGAGGGGTTGGCCCTCGAGCGCGCCGCGCTGTTCTTCCTCGATCGCGGCGACACTCGCCTCGCGGGTCATTACATGCGCGACGCTCATTACACCTACGGCGTGTGGGGCGGGGCCGCGAAGCGTGATTTCCTGCGCCGCCGCTACGGCTATCTCCTCCAGCGCGAGGGCACCGGGCGCGTGCGCGCTGCGGGGCAGCCCCGGGCCGAAGCGAAGGCTTCCACGACCACGACCAGCGAGTTCGGGGATCTGGACCTCGGGACGCTGCTCGCGGCCACGCGCGCCGTCGCCCGCGAGACCGATTTGCGCCGGCTCCTCGAGACGGTCATGCAGGTGTCGCTCGTGAACGCCGGCGCGGAGCGCGGCTTCCTCATCCTCGCGCGCGCCGAGCAGCTCATCGTCAAGGCGCGCGGCGAGGTGAGCGACGAGGCGCGGTTCGAATCGCTGTCGCTGGCGCTCCACGATCAGGACGGCATCGCCCGCTCGGTCGTGCAGTACGTCGCGCGCACGGCGCAGCCGGTGCTGCTCGCCGACGCCGCCGCGGAGGGGATGTTCATCAACGACCCCCACGTCCGCGCGAGCGGCTGCCGATCGCTCCTCTGCGTGCCCATCCTGTACCAGGGCCGCCTGGTCGCCGTCTCCTACCTCGAGAACAACCGGGCCGCGTCGGTATTCAACGAGGACCGGCTCGACGTCCTCACGCTCTTGATGGGTCAGGCCGCGGTGTCGATCGAGAACGCGCTGCTCAAGGAGTCCGACGAGCTCCGCGACCTCCACTTCCGTGTCGGAGGCAGCCTCCCCGCCGACTCGCCCGCGTACGTGCGCCGCGAGGCCGACGCGCTGCTCGCCGACAACATCCGCCGGGGAGAGCTCTCGTACGTGTTCAACACCCGGCAGATGGGCAAGTCGAGCCTGCGCGTCCGCGCCGTCGATCGGCTCGGCAAGGCCGGCGTCGCCTGCGTCTCGATCGACCTCACGTCGATCGGCTCGCGCGAGGTCACCGCCGAGCAGTGGTACGCCGGCGTCGCGCGCATGCTGGTGTCCGGCCTCGGCCTGCAGCGGGATCTCGATCTCCGCCGGTGGTGGCGCGACAGGGCCGACTTCTCGCCCGTGCAGCGGCTGGACGCGCTGATCGACGAGGAGATCCTCGCCCGCGTCGACAGGCCGATCGCCGTCTTCGTCGACGAGGTCGACGCGGTCCTCGGGCTCGACTTCTCGCCCGACGACTTCTTCGCGCTGGTGCGGCTGTTCTACAACCGCCGCGCCTCCGATCCGCGGTACGCGCGCCTCACCTTCATCCTCCTCGGCGTGGCCGCGCCGACCGATCTCGTCCGCGACAAGCTCCGCACGCCGTTCAACATTGGACGCGCCGTGCCGCTCGCCGGCTTCCGCTACGACGAGGCGCTGAGCCTCACGCCCGGCCTCTCGCGCGCCGGCGACGGCGAGCAGATCCTCCGCGCGGTGCTCGACTGGTCGGGGGGCCAGCCCTTCCTCACGCAGAAGCTCTGCCGGCTCGTCGTGGAGGACGAGTCCCGCCCGCCCCCCGGCAAGGAGCGCGAGTGGGTGGCCAACCTGGTGCGATCGAGGGTGATCGACAAGTGGCGCCATCGCGACGAGCCCGAGCACCTCAAGACGATCGAGGCCCGCATCCTGCGCGCCCCCGGCGACGTCGCGGCGCTCCTCGCGTTGTACCGGCGGATCCGCGAACAGGGCGAGGTGGACGCCGGCGAGTCGCCCCTCGAAGGGACGCTCCTCCTCTCGGGCCTCGTGACTCAGGCGTTCGATAAGCTGCGCGTCGGCAACCCGATCTACGCCGCGGTCTTCGACGATGACTGGATCGACGCCGGGCTCTCCGCGCGCGGCTAGAACAGCGCGGGCTCGTACCGCAGGCTCGGCGCGAGCACCTTGACCACCGAGAGCCCCGGCGCGGGGCAGCGCAGGTCGACCCGGTACACGCGATCGTGCCCTGCCTCCCGCAGCATCGAGAGCACCGCCCCGAGCGCCGCGTCGAGCCCCCCCTCATACGTGCCCACCTCCGCGCGCGCCTCCGGCGCGAGCGCGTCGAAGAAATGGAACGCGCGGCTCTCGCCGGCGTTCTCCGCGCCCTCCACCTGGGCGACGTACACGGGCTTTCCGACGATGTCGTCGCGCGAGCCGTGGATCATCGTCAGGCGCGACTGCACGGCCTCCGTGAGCGCGCGCGAGAGCGCCACGGCCGCGTCGAGGTGCGCTCCGTAGCCCACGTTCAGCGTCGACACCCCGGCGAACGGCTCCCGGTTGAGGAGCACGGCCCAGTAAGTGGGGATCGGCAGGCCGGAGAGCACCTTGAGGAGCACCACCTTGGTGCTCGAGCGCTCGATCCTCGCGACCACCGCGGCGAGATCGGGGTCGGTCACCGTGGCGGGATCGAGCACGCGGCAGGACCCGCGCACGTCGAGCCGATCGTCGCGGACGAGGCGCGCCACCGCGTCGCGCTCGACGACCTCGTAGAGCCCGTGCAGGGTCGCCTCGACGAGATCGTTGCCCGAGGCGAGCCCGTTGGTGTTGGTGCGGCACGGCGTCGGCTCGCAGAAATAGGCGGCGCCGGCGGGCACCCACACGGAGCCGCCGCGGACCAAGTCCTCGGCCTCGACCCAGTCGACGCGGAAGCGATCGCCGAAGAACCGCCCTGCCCGGGCCACCCATTCGGGAAGCGCGTCGACGCGGCACCCCGCGGCGGTGAGCTCCGCGGAGCTCGCGCGGCGGAGGAGCGCAGGATCGGGGCGCTCCGCGACGTCGAGCTCCACGGACTCCATCAGCGCCGAGACCTTGGCGGCGTCACGCGTCAGGCCCTTGCCCGCCGAGCTCTGGAGCACCCGCCCGCGAGGCCGGATCGCCACATACACTGGCACCCCGAGGTCGGCGTCGAGCCCGGTGACCTCGGCGCAGCGGGTGATGCCGAAGTCGAGGAGGTGCGGCGCGAGCCGCGCCAGCGTCTCCTCCGGCGAGACCAGGCGATGGGTGCCGCGGCGAAACGCAGGAGAGGACGCGCTCACGCCGTGCTCTCCTCCCAGCTCGCGGCGAGCGCGGCGACCGAGCCCGTGATCTGCAGCGCAGCGAGCAGCTCGGCGGAGAGCGACCAGGTCGTGTACCCGAAGTGGACCGGCCCCTTCTCCAAGGCCCAGATGGCCTGGAAGAGAGGTTCGCGCAGCGAGGCGTCGACGGCGCGGAGCGCGTCGCGCCAGCGGTCGGTCAGCGCCTGCGCGGCCTTCGGCCCCGGGGCGGCGCCTGCGAGCCGGCACCACGCGGCGACGTAGGGCAGCGCGCAGAGGAGGCCGGACCGATCGCAGAGGGGCCGCAGGGCCTCGATGTCGGGCTCGGGAGGCCACGGGCCTTCGTCTCCCGGCGCCGGCAGAGACGGGATGCCGAAGCGCTCCGGGGGCTGCGTGAGGAGCCACGTCCAGACGAGGTGCCGCGCCAGGAGGTCGCGTTGCTCGGCCTCGGTGAGCCCGTTAGCGCGAAGCCACGTGGTGCGGGAAGGGATTGCGGCGCGGGCGTGGATGACCGCCTCCAGGGCGGCGATCTCGTCCGCCGGAACCACTACCCCGCGCTCCCGCGCCCACGCGAGGGCGAAGAACCGCGCTCCGAGCGACCACGAGAGCGCCCGGCGACGGCCCGGGGACGAGAGCAGGCGATCGACCAGCGCCCGTCCCTCCAGCCGCTCTCCGCGGGCGCGGGGAAAGGCGCGCTTCATGAGCCGCTGATGATCGTGATACGAGCGCGCGTACAAGGGACCGGCCATAAAGGCCGCGTGTGCTGCGCGCGCGCCCGCCACGGAGTCCGGCGCGCCCAGGTGCAGAGCCGCGCTCTCGAGCGCCTCGATCGCGTCCCGCCGCTTGAGGTCGAGCGCGGGGTCGAGGAGGAGCGCGTCGAGCCGCGCGCGGCGGGGCTCGTCGATCGCCCGGGTGGCCTCGGAGAGCGCCTCCCTCGTCCGCTGCCAGAAGGGCATCGACTTCATCGCCGCGCTCAGCGACGCGGCCTCGCCGGGCTCCAGGATACCCGCGGAAACCGCCTTCTCCAGCCGGAAGCGGACGTTCACGAGCGGCTCGGAGAGCGGGCGGTAGCCGTGCTCGGCGCCGGCGTACAGCAGCGCGACCTCATCGTCGCCGTCGATCGCGCCGGAGGCGTACCACCGGTACGCCGTCCCGACGCCGATCATCCCGTAGGCGCAGAGCTCCGCGGCGCGCAGGGCGCCCATGCTCGCTGCGCCATAGACGCGGATCCCGCTCTCCATCGCGTCGAGGATCTCGCGATGCCACACCGGCGCGCGGCCGTGGAAGACCCCGTCGACGAGCACGACGGTGCGCACGTCGCCGCCGATGAGGCGGTAAACGTCGCCGAACCCGGCCGGAGGCAGGTACTGGGCGTCGAGGATCTCGAGCGCGCGCGACGCCGGCAGGGTCGGCCCCAGGAACACGACCACGTCGCTGCGGCGGGCCGTTTCCACGATCACCGCGGGGCCGCGCGGCGGCAGACGGAGAGGCGCATCCCCATGCTGCACGTGAGCAGGCCGTCCTCGCCGGCGAGGGGCGTCCAGGCGCCGAGGAGCCTCTGCTCGAGCGCGGCCTTCTGCGGCGCAGGCAGCCGGAAGACGTCGTACACCAGCGCGAGTATCGACGCGAACCGCTCAGGCGTCGCCTGCGCTCGGACGACGAAGTCCCGGAGGTGGACGCGCTCGGGGTCGAACGGCCCGGCACGGAGGAGATCGCGCAACCCCTCGGCCGCGTACACCCGGGAGTCGCCCAGCCGGAGGCGGAGCATGCCCGCCTCGGCCGTGACGCGACCGACCTCCCGCCGATGGATCGCGAACACGGGATCGCGGAGAGGCCGGTTGACGACGGAGATGAAGAGCCCTCCCGGCGCGAGGACGCGGCCGACCTCGGCGAGGATCGGCTCGATCGGAGCCATGAGCATGAGGGCCATGTGACAGACGACGATGTCGACCGAGCCCTCGGGCAGCGAGAGCGCGAACGCGTCCTCGCAGCGGAGGTCGGCGCCCGCGCCGAGGCGCGCGCGGGCTGCGGCCAGCTCCTCGGCGCTCCGGTCCACGCCGGCGAGATCGCCGAAGCCCCGCTGCGCGAGCAATGCCAGGAGGTAGCCGTCTCCGCAGGCCAGATCCAGGACACGCGCGTCCCGCGGGAGAGCGTCCGTCTCCTCCGCGAGCACCTCGTAGGAGGAACGCCCCTCGGCGTCCCGAAAGCCCTCAAGCATGGAGTGAGTCTTGCCCGGCTGTGCGTGATAGCGATGGATCAGCGTCTGGTCGTCCATGGGGACCTTTGCTCGCGCGCGCTGCGGTAGTGTACGTGTTCCTGAAGGCATGTGGCGAGCAATCGGCCTGCCCCGAGGCTTCGTGGATCGCTGGGCAGCCTGCGTTCGACGACGGCGCGGGTCGCCGTCAGTAAGGAGGCTCATGGCGTACCGAGGTACGACATGAAAAAAAGAGATGCTCTGCTGTCGCGCGGCGGGGCACGGCGCGCGATGCGTGGCGCGCGAGACGGGCGCGACCGGCGAGCCGCCGCATCCGCCGGCGTTCATGTGCATGGTCACGCTGCGCCAAGGCTACGTCGGCGTATCGGATGCCGAGGCGGTGGAGCTGGCCGTCGTTGACCTGCGCTGGCATATGGGTTCGAGACCAGGACCTGGCGACAGCCGAGGACGGGACCGTTCGCGTCCGGCAAGGCGTTGCGCCTGACCGCGCTGTCGCCATCGAAGACGCCGAGATGCGCCACTGCTGTTCGAAGTGGAAGAAGACGCGCGCCGGTTGATGGCTGTGCTACCGAAGAGATTCGCAGGTACGGGCTGAGCCTGCACCCGGACAAGACGCGCCTGCTGCCGTTCCAGCGGCCGCCGAAGAGACCCCCGCCGAGCGGCGTGGCGTCGCCGACGTGGCCGTCGACGTTCGATCTGCTCGGCTTCACGCATTACTAGGGCAGGTCGCGGCAAGGCAACTGGCGAACAAACGCAGGTCCGCCAAGGACCGCTTCAGCCGCGCGTTGCGGCGCTCGTAGCGAACCTGTGTCCCGAAGAGCCGGAGGCGGGGATTCCGCACGTCCGGATCTGTGGGGGGCCGGGGGGTAGTCGACCCCGGCCTACCCGACTAGCAACAAGAGGGCCGCTTCAGCCCCAGCACCTTCATGCGGTACGACAAGGTCCGAACGGGCATCCCGAGCCGCCGCGCGGCCTCGGCCCGGCTCCAGCCCGCGGCTTCGAGCGTATCGTAGAGGAGCTTGGCCTCGTACTGCTGGACTTTCCCGCGAGCCGGGCTCCCCGCTTCCGCCCGGTTCTCCTCCGGCGCAGGCGGCGCCGCAGAGCGTGCGCCCGAGTCGGGCAAGGCGGAGATGCGGCCCGGGTCCGACGCCCGCCCCGGGTCCGACGCCCGCCCCGGGTCCGACGCCCGCCCCGGGTCCGACGCCCGCCCCGGGTCTGCCGCACGCTCCGCCGCGCGCACCCGCGGCGGCAGGTCCTCCGCCTCGATGATCGCCCCGCGCGCCACCACGACCGCGCGCTCGATCACGTTGCGCAACTCGCGCACGTTGCCAGGCCACGCATACGCTCCGAGCAGCGCGAGCGCCTCCGGGGTGATGTCCTCGACACGTCGACCGTTGGCCGCGCTGGCCACGCGCAAGAACTGCCGTGTCAGCGGCTCGATCTCGTCCCTCCGGTCACGCAGCGGCGGGATCTCGATCACGACGCCGCCCAGCCGATAATACAAATCAGCCCGGAACGCGCCCGACGCGGCCATCGCCTCCAGATCCCGGTGCGTCGCCGCGACCACGCGCACGTCCACCTCGACCTCGCGGCTCGATCCGACGCGGCTGAACGCCCCCACCTCGAGCACGCGGAGCAAGGCAGCCTGCGCCGCGGGCGGCAGCTCGCCGATCTCGTCGAGGAACACCGTGCCGCCGTTGGCCTCCTCGAATACCCCCTTCTGCTGCTGGAGCGCGCCGGTGAACGCCCCGCGCTCGTGGCCGAACAACGTGCTCTCGACCAGGTCCTTCGGGATCGCCCCGCAGTTGACGCGCACCACGCGCCGCCCCTTGCGCGGCCCGCTCTCGTGGAGCATCCGCGCGAGCACCTCTTTGCCCGTCCCCGTCTCGCCGTGCAGGATGACCGGGATGCGCGAGGCAGCGACGCGCCTCACCGTCTCGAGCAGCACGCGCATCTTCTGACCGGCGATGATGCCCCCCTCGGCCGGCTCCTCCCGCGCGAGCACCGTCGCCGCACCCGCGGCCGGACCGCGCGCCACAGGCTGCTCGGGCGAGGCGCGGCGGGCGGCCTCGCGCGCGGCCGCGAACAGCTCGTCCGCGGTGCCGCCGGCGTCCGGGTAGAGCGCGACGCCGACGAGCAGCCGGGCGTCATTGCCGACGAATGCGCCCGCGATGGCCTGGGCGATGCGGGTCGCGTCCTCTGCGCTGGTCTCGGGCAGCAGCACCTGGGCCGCGCCGGCGCCATAGAGCGCCACACGATGCACCGGCTGAAGGCACGCGCGCACGGTCTTGATCCAGCCCTCGGCCGCGACCGCCGCGCCGACGCGCACGTGGAGCAGGGCGAAGAGGCGGCGAAAATGCCGGGCGCGCGTGAGCTCGTCCTCCACGCAGCGCAGGAGCTTCTCCTCTCCGTCGAGCTCGAGGGACTCTCCCCCGGCGCCGAGCGCCTGCACCCGCAGCGCCACGCTGCCGAGCACGACCTCGTCGCCGATCGCGACCCTGGCGCGCGAGACGCGGCGGCCATCGAGGAACGTACCGTTCTTCGATCCGAGGTCATCGACCCACACGTGCCCGCCGGAGAGCAGGAAGCGGGCGTGCTCCCGTGACAGCGTGCGATCGTCGATGCAGAGCGCCGCAGGTGCGGCGCGCCCCACGACAAGCGGCGTGTCCCGCGAGAGCAGGCGCGTCTCCGCCTTCCCGGCATGGCGCCACACGAGGGCGATGGGCAGCGCCGCGCTCTGCTGGATCGCTGAAATCGCCTCCCCTTCCATGGTCCAGGTCTTCCCCGCGTCGTCCTGAACCGAGCTGCTCGATTGCATGCACTACCCCTCGCTGGTCTCTATATCAGGCTCGTTTGAGCGCTCCAAGAGACACCACCGGACCGCGCCAGCGCGCTGTGGGCAGAGGTGGGGGCGGCAGCAGCCGCGGCAGGTGCACGCCGGCGACGGCCTGATGCAGGGCCCTCCAGGACTCCGCCGCCTTGTGCCGAGCTCTGCCGGCAAGCCTTTGCCGGCTCGACGCGAGCAACCTTTTGCCGGCAAGTCCTTGCCGGCTCGGCGCTGGCAACGTCCCGCCAAGACGTTCAACAGCGACATCGGCCGCCTGACGAGCTTCCTCCGCCGACGGAATTCCCTCCTGGCGAGCCGCCGGTAGCCCGGACGCGCGCCCGTATCGTCGATCCCTCCACTCCCCGGGGCGCGCCGTGTCTTCCGGTCGGCTGCGCGGCACGGGTCTTGTAGTCCGAACAAAGAGCCCGCGGCGCAGTTCCCATCGTCGAGTTGACCGTTCCCTGCGAGACCTCATCACGACGGGCGCCGAGGGGACCTCTGCGAGCCTGACATGGGGCCGCGGTCGGCCGGCGGACGCTCGGTCGTTTCGTGCTGGTCGCGGCATGGCGGACGAGCACGAGGGGAGGGCATCAGGAATCCGCGCCCTGCGGCTCACGCTGCTCGAAATCACGCGCCTACCTGGGACGACCACCAACCGCGCATGGCGCGGTCATTCGAAAGGATTCGTGCATATGTCGACGTACACGCCGCCGCTGCCCCCGGTCCGTGCGAGCTCCGCTCTGGAAGAGACCGCAAACGAGCTGAACCCCCTCGCCGATCTGCTCGGCACGTGGATGGGTAAGGGTCTGTCCGTCATCGCGGTACCGAGGGCCGGGGGAAAGGACCGGGAGTTCATCCTGAAGGTCAACCCGTTCATCGAGACGCTCACGTTCTCGCCGATCGGCGCGCAGGTCCCGAATCGCGGCGAGATCGCGGACGAGTTCATCTTCGGCGTCGAGTACCACCAGCGGATCGCCGACGACAAGACGAACGAGGCCCTCCACATCGAGACAGGAATGTTCCTCTTGCTTCCCGCGACCAGCGGCTCCAAGCGGATCGTGAGGCAAGCATCGATCCCCCACGGGAACGTGATCCTGGCGATGGGCTCATTCTTCAATGAACAGTCATCGCCGACCCGGCCGAACGTCGCTCCTCCGGTCATGGACGAAGACATTCGCTTCAGCACCGTGCCGGACGCCGGGAAGGACACTCCGCTCGGCTACGCAAATCCGTTCCTCGAGAGGATCGGCGGCTCCGAGATCGCGCAGCCCAACACGTTCCTCGCGAACGTCCTCAGGGAGCAGACGGTCGTCGACCTGACGACGCTGATCACCGACACCGACGGCGGTGACGGCGACGTCGTGAACATCCCGTTCATCCGCAAGAACGCCAACGTCAGCTTCTTCAAGAGCATTTTCTGGATCGAAACGGTCAAGCTCCAGGACAGCACGTTCCAGCAGCTCCAGTACTCGCAGAAGATCGACCTCGAATTTTTCAAGAAGTTCGGCGAGCCGGGGCTCATCACCTGGCCCCACGTCACCGTCGCCAGCTTGACCAAGCAGTGATCTCGCCGCCGGGGCTGCGAGCAAACCGACGCGCTGGCTCCCGAGCGGGCTGCGATCCGGGGGTGAGCCTCGATGAGGCTCGGAGAGGCTCACCCCTGATGATGTACTGAGGATTCCTGTTCAGAAAGGATGTGGCTCATGCCCGTGAACATGTCATTCAACCCGCCGGAAGAGATAAAGGTGACGGTCGCCGTTGTGGGCGGCGGCATCAGCGGCATCTATTCAGCCTGGCGTCTCGCGAGGAGCGACGACCCGCCGGGGAAGAAAGGCTCGCAGGAGCAGAAAGGCTCGCAGGAGAAGAAAGACACGCAGGAGAAGAAAGACACGCAGGAGCAGAAAGACACGCAGGAGCAGAAAGACCCGCCGTGGCTGGGCAAAGACGTGGCCGTCTTCGAGTACGGCAACCGTGTGGGTGGCCGGCTGGAGTCCATCAAGAAGCTGAATCGGAATCCGGAGGCTTCGGGGCGCGCCCCCGGCGCGGAAGAGAAGCTCGTCGACCGCCCGGCGGAGGTTGGCGGGATGCGGTTCCTGCCGTCGTGGCAGAAGCACGTGACGAGCCTGATCACGCGCCTGGGGCTGGAGAGCGTCGGCTTCCCCATGGGCAACGAGAAGAACTTGTTCTTTCTCCGAGGAAGACTGTTGCGGGGCCAGAGCTTCATGGACGGCAACGTCCCCTACGAGCTGCGGAAGGCCGAGAGAGACCACACCGTCGACGAGCTCTTCGAGTACGTCCTTAATACGCTGCTCGCCTCCGTCAACAAGAAGCTCGATGGCTTGACCCGCAAGGACTGGGATGACATCAAGAAGAACCCAGCGTTCTCATTCGACGGCAAGCCGCTCTATCAGCAGGGGTTCTGGAATGTGCTCGCGAAGATCGTCTCCGCCGAGGCCTACAAAATGCTCACGGAGGCGGGCGGGTACTACACCCTGACGGCGAACTGGAACGCCGCCGAGGCGGCGAGCTTCATCGGCCTCGACTTCATCAATGCAGAGTACAAGACGCTCAAGGATGGCTACGATGCTCAAGTCGCCGCGATGGCGAACGAGTTCACGAAAACCGGCGGAAAGATCTGGGGGTACTCGGAGCTCGTCAAGTTCGACAAAACGCCCGACGGCAAGCTCCGCCTCACCATGCGCAACCGCATGCCCGGGTTCGATGGCGATCGGACGTTCACCGTCATCGCGGAGCACCTCATCCTCGCCATGCCGCGCCATGGCCTCGAGCGCCTCGAGCTCCACGGCACCCGGTTCGATTTCGCTGATCCGGCCAACGCGGAGCAGCGGAAGCTGCGGGACGCCGTCATGAAGATGCCCGCGTTCAAGCTCTTCATGCTCTTCGAAAAACCGTGGTGGGAGCCGAAGGGACTGACGAGCGGCCGCTCCGTTTGTGACCTGCCGATCCGGCAAACGTATTACTTCGGGACCGAGTCGGGCCCAGGGTATGGCCTGCTGATGACTTCGTACAACGACGCCGAGACGGTCAGCTTCTGGAAGGGCCTGCAGTGGACCGCGAGCCAGTCGGACGGAGCCGCGCCGCCTCGGCTCGCGTACATCTCGGAGAACACGGTCGCCGCAGGACGAACCGAGGGCGACACGTACGACGCCACGCCCGAGATGATAAAGCACGCCGTCGCTCAGCTCAGCGAGCTTCACAACATGAGTGTCCCGGACCCCATCGCGAGCTGCTACAAGGACTGGAGCGCAGAGCCGTTCGGCGCCGGCTGGTATCTCTGGAAGCCGGGCGAGGCGCCGTGGAAGGTGATGCCAAGGATCCGCCGCCCCTGGGCCGGGGAAAACGTGTACGTCTGCGGCGACTGCTACTCGACCCTCCAGGGCTGGGTCGAGGGGGCCCTCAACACCGCAGAGAAGGTGCTGCAGGACCACATCGGCTTGGAGGCGCCTGATTGGCTGAGCGACGTTTATCTCGGCTACTGAGCCGGAGACTCGTCGGAGCGCTTCGTCAAGCTCGTGTTTTCACCGGGCCGGGTGCACGGAGAAGATCGAAATCGTGAGCCCCTGGCTCGACGCCTGCGACGAGATCGTGCATGCCGCCGACGGCACCGTGCTGTGATTCGCTGCTATCGCTGCTGAGGCTCGCCTGGGCCGGCCTCACCCCCGTCGCCGTGTGCCGGGGGCGCGGCGGTCGGATACGCCTGCGCCGGGGGCGCGGCGGTCGGATACGCCTGCGCCGGGGGCGCGGCGGTCGGATAAGGCTGCACCGGCGGCGCCGCGCCCGGATAAGGCTGCACCGGCGGCGCGGCGCCCGGATACGCCTGCGCCGCGGCCGCCTGGAAGGGCGGCCGCACGCCCGCCGCGCCCCGCCGCCGGCGGACGACGCCGCGGAGCACGTAGTACAGCACCCCGCCCATCACCGCGAGCAGCAGCAGCGTTGGGCCGGCCGCGGCGAGCACGACAACCAGGTTCACGAGGAACGCCCACGCGTTCTCGATTCCGTCGCGGGCCGCGCGGACGATCTTGTCGCCGGCGGTCACGGGCGCGGGATCGTACCGCGTCGTGACCGAGAGCTTCACCGTGGCATAGGCGATCTGCCCCTCCAGCAGCCGCTCCTGGGCCTCGATCCGCTCGACCGTCTCGCGCACCTGGGCGAGCTCCCGCTCGACAGCGACCACGTCCGCGAGGCTCCCCGTCCTGTCCGAGAGCAGGTCGAGCAGCCGCTTCTCCTGGGCCCGGGCGTTGCGGAGCCGCGCGCCGATGTCCGCGCGCTGCTCGGTTACGTCCTCGGCCTTCTCCGCGTCGGCGACCACCTCGCCGACCGAGGCCACCACCGCGCGGAACGCGCCCACCCTCGCCGAGGGGACCCGCGCCTCGAGCGACGCGCTCCGGGGCGCGCCGCTGCCGTGCACCCGGGCCTCGCTGACGTAGCCGCCGTGCTCCTCGATCGCGGCGCGGAGCCGCTGCATCGCCTCGTCGAAGCCGCCGACCACGATCGTGGTCTCGACGGTGATCCTCATGGCCCGCTGGCCGAGCGCCGGCGTGGAGGTCCCCGGTCCGGAAAGCCCCGGCTCGCCCGCCGCAGGTGCCAGTGCCGGCGCCGGCGCGGCCGGGGCGGCGGCGGTCTCCGCCTTCATCACGGCCGACGGCTCGGACCGGCTGCACCCGCCGGCCAGGCACACCGCGACGAGCAAAGCCAGGGGCAGGATCACACGCCGGGGCATGCGGACAGGATAGCTGATGAAGAGCATGTCCGGCGAACGGCGTGCAGCCGGCGCGGCTTACAGCTCGCGGACGAGCTCGCAGGGAACCGACGCGCGCGTCCGGCGCGGTCGTTGCCAGGGCGCCACCCACCATGCCCCCCAGCAGAGTGGATCTCCTTCGATACGACGTGATCATCGTCGGCGCAGGGACCGCCGGCCTCAGCGCCGCGCTCATCCTCGGCCGGTGCAGGCGGCGCGTGCTCGTGTGCAATTCCGGCCGGTACCGCAACGACGCTGCGCAGATTATGCACGGTTTCCTGTCGCGCGACGGCATCCCGCCCGCCGAGCTCAGGCGCATCGGGCGCGAGCAGCTCGCGCCGTACGACGTCGAGATCCGCGACGTGACCGTCGTCGATGTCCGCGCCGCAGCGAGGCATTTCGAGGTGACGCTCGAGGGGGGCGAGCGCCTCGCGTGCCGCAAGCTGCTGCTCGCCACCGGGCTCGTCGACCGGTTGCCCGAGATCTCAGGGCTGCCCGAGATGTACGGCAAGAGCGTGCACCACTGTCCCTACTGCGACGGCTGGGAGGCGCGCGACCGGCCGATCGGCGTCTACGGACAGGGCTGCACCGGGGTCGCGCTGGCCCTGACCATGAAGACGTGGAGCAAGGATGTGGTCCTGTTCTCCGACGGCCCGGCTTCCCTGCCGGAGGCCGACGCGGCGCGGCTCGCGCGCCACGAGATCGCGGTGCGCGAGGAGCGGATCGCCCGGCTCGAGGGCAAGGACGGGATGCTGGAACGGGTGGTGTTCACGGACGGCAGCGCGGTGGAGCGCAGCGTGCTCTTCGTCAAGACGAAGCAGGAGCAGGGGTCGGACCTCGCGAGGAAGCTCCGCTGCAAGGTGACGGACGAGCGCGGCGTGGAGCCGGCGTACAAGCACGAGGAGACGACCGTCGACGGCGTCTTCGTCGCCGGGGACGCGTCGAAGGACGTGCTGCTCGCGATCATGGCGGCGGCCGAGGGCGCCGACGCGGCCTTCGGGATCAACTGCGCGCTGCAGGAAGAGGACCTGGCCTAGGTTCGCGTCAGAAACCGTGCCACAAAAACCGGCCGAGGATGAGCGGTCAAGGGCTCGCGGCATCACCGGTCCCACCGTACGGCCACGCTGCGCGCGCTGGTTCCCATAGAGAACCTTACGCGCTCCGCATTCCTACGGGAAATCCTGGCCCCTCGCGCCCATCGAGCAGCACGAGCTCGCTTCAAGGCGGGGTACGGAGGCGGGGGCGCGCGGCGGAGGGCTACTGGAGGCCGGCCTTCTTCATCGCGGCGGCATCCGCTGGAACACGCCGGATCCATGATCTCCGGAACGAGCTTCGCCGACTCCTTCCGAGCGGAGTCCCGTAGAACTTGATGAGCTCCTTCAGCTCATCGGCGGTGAGCCTCGACGCGTAGACCTCGACGTTCCACTGCACCACCTCGTCGTACGGGAGACGCCTTTGCGGCGCGGCACGCGATCATGGATACTGCGCAACCGTGAAGCCGGGGGACGTGATCGCGGATCGGTACGAGCTCGAGCGACGCGCAGGCGCTGGAGGCATGGGGGAGGTTTTTCGAGCACGCGATCGTCAGACTGGCGCGCCGCTCGCCGTGAAGACCCTGCGGACCGAGCGCGACCACGGCACGGCGCGCTTTGCGCGGGAAGCTCGCGCGCTCGCCGAGCTCTCCCATCCGGCGATCGTTCGCTACGTGGCGCACGGGGTTGCTCCGTCGGGCGAGCCTTTCCTCGTCATGGAGTGGCTCGAAGGTGAGGACCTCGCGAGCCGCCTCGAGCGGGGCCGGCTCACCGTGGACGAGAGCCTGCGGCTCGGCAAACAGGTGGCCGATGCGCTCGCCTTCGCGCATGCGCGCAGGATCGTCCACCGCGATCTCAAGCCCTCCAATATCTTCCTCGTGGGGGGCGACATCGCCCACGTCAAGCTGCTCGACTTCGGCATCGTCCAGATGGGCGAGCTCACGCGCCTGACGCGCACCGGCCTGCTCCTCGGCACGCCCGGATATATGGCGCCAGAGCAGGCTGGAGGGGAGAGGGCCATCGACGCGCGGGCGGACGTGTTCTCGCTTGGATGCGTGCTCTACGAGTGCCTGACCGGAACGGCCGCCTTCGAGGGCAACCACGCGATGGCGATCCTGGCGAAGATCCTGCTCGACGAGCCGCCACGCGCTCGTGAGCGCTGCCCAGAGCTGCCCCCCGACTTTGATGCGCTCGTCGCGCGCTTGCTCGCCAAGGACCCCGAGGAACGCCCCCGGGACGGGGCAGAGGTGGTCGAGGCGCTCCGGGCAGTCGGCACGCGCGAGGCGCCCGCAGAGAGCCGGTCCGAAGCGGCCAGCGCCTCCGCCGTCACGCTCGGGCGCTCGGAGCGGAGGGCGATCTCCCTCGTGCTCCTCGGGCCCGAGAGGCGCGGCGAGGCCAGGGCCACAGAGACGCTGCCCGAGGAGAGCGCAGCGGAGACGTTGCCCGAGGAGCGCGCAGCGCCCGAAGGCGAGGGGCTGCGCCGCGCGGCGGAGGCGTTTGGAGGTCGCTTCGAGGTCCTCTGCGATGGCTCGGCCGTGGCGTTGTTCGCGGGCATGGGCATGGCGACGGACCTCGCGGGCCAGGCTGCACGCGCGGCGCTCGCGCTGCGTACGCGCGTACCCGGACGAGTGATGGCGGTGGCGAGCGGGCGCGACGAGACGGCGGGTCAGGTGCTCGCGAGCGACACGCTCGACCGCGCGGCGTCTCTCCTCACCACGAGCGCGCTCCCACCGCAGGGCGAGGCGTCTTCGCCCATCCGGCTCGATGAGATGACGGCCGGCCTGCTCGACGCCCGCTTCGAGGTGCGGCAGACCGAGGCGGGCCTCGTCCTCCGCGGCGAGCTCGACGTTTACCCCGAGGCGCGGACGCTGCTCGGTAAGCCAACACCGTGCGTCGGGCGTGAGCCGGAGCTGCGCGCGCTCGAGGCTGCGCTTCTCGCGTGCATCGAGGAGCCCGGTGCGCGCGCCCTCATGATCACGGCCGAAGCAGGAGCAGGAAAAACGCGCCTGCAAAGCGAGTTCGTGGCGTGGGCGCAGGCTCGCGACGAGGGGGTGGAAATCTGGACCGCGCGAGGCGATCCCATGCGTTCCGGCGTGCCGCTCGGCCTGCTCGGGCAGCTCGTGCGCCGCGCCGCGATGATCGCTGGTAGCGAGCCGATCTCGGCGCGGCGGGACAAGCTCCGCGCCCGCGTGGCGCGGCACGTCGAGGCGCCGCTCCGACAGCGCGTGACGGGCTTTCTCGGAGAGGTCGCCGGCGTGCGGTTCACCGACGACGACGACGTCCAGCTCCGCGCGGCGCGGCAGGACCCGAAGCTCCTCGGGGACCAGGTCCGGCAGGCCTTCGTCGACTTCCTGAGAGCCGAGTGCCGCGCGCATTCCGTGCTGATCGTCCTCGAGGATTTGCAATGGGGCGATGCACCGACAATCGCCCATCTCGACGCCGCGCTCCGCTACTCGCGCAACCTGCCGCTCATGGTGCTCGGGCTCGCGCGGCCGGAGGTGCATGAGCGATTTCCTGCCTTGTGGGCCGAGCGGGAGGTCTCGGAGATCCGCCTCGGGAGGCTCTCGCGCAGGGCGTGCGAGCGCCTGGTCCGCGAGGCACTCGGCGCCCACGTGCCAGCCGACACGGTCGCGGCGCTCGTTCAACGGAGCATGGGCAACGCGTTCTTCCTCGAGGAGCTCGTGCGCGCCGCGGCCGAGGGGCGCGAGGAGGCGCCCGGGTCCGTGGTCGCGATGATGCAGTCGCGAATCGAGGCGCTGCCGCCCCAGGCGCGGCGCATCCTGCGCGCCGGCAGCATCTTTGGCGAGGTATTTTGGCGCGGGGCGGTCGGTGCGCTGGCCGGCGGAGGGGAGCAGCTCGACGACTGGCTCGAAAGGCTCGAAGCGCAAGAGCTGGTCGCGCGCCGGACGGAGACGGTGTTTCGAGGCGAGCCGGAGTATGCCTTCCGGCACGGGCTCGTGCGCGAAGCGGCCTACGAGATCCTCACGGACGCGGATCGGGCGCTCGGGCATCGCCTTGCGGGCGCGTGGCTCCTGGAGGCCGGCGAGCCGTCCGCGCAGGTGATCGCCGAGCACTTCGATAGCGGGGGAGAGCCATTGCGCGCGGCCGATCTCTATCGGCGGGCGGCGGAGCAGGCGCTGGAAGGCAACGACCTCACGGCGGTCATTGCGCGCGCGTCACGTGCGGCGGCGTGCGGGGCGGCGGGAGAGGCGCTGGGGGAGCTCTTGCTCCTGCGGGCCGAGGCTCACTTCTGGCGTGGCGATACGGCGGAGGCCGAGCGGCTCGCGCGCGAGGCGATGGATACCTTGCCGCGGCGAAGCGACCGATGGTACGCGGCGATGCGCCGGGCCGTGGATGCGGCCGAGCGACTCGGCCACCACGAGCTGTTGCTGGAGCTCGCGGACGTGCTGGAGAGAAACCGCGGGGAGACGGCGAGCGCCGCCGAGGTCGTCGCGCTGTCGTTCACCATGGGGCAATGCAGCTCCATCGGTGCGCTGGATAGGGCACGCAGGCTCGCGGAGCTCGTGGAGGCCGCCATGTTCCGCGCCGCGGATGATCCGAGGGTGCTGGCGGCGGTGGCCACCGGACGGGCGATGCTCGCCTTCATGGTCGGGGACGTTCAGGCGCACCGCACGGAGCGGGAGATCGCGCTCGCGGCCTTCCAGCAGGCGGGCAACACGCGGGCGGCGGTGCACGAGCAGTGCTGGCTCTCGCTCGCGCACATCGATCTCGGGGCGTACGAGGAGGCGCGGGGCTTGCTGGGCGTCGCCCTGGCGGAGGCGGGGCGGCTCGAGCTCAGGCTCGTCGCCGCCACCGCGAAGTATTGTCTGGGCACGGCCCTGGCGCGCCTCGGCGCATTCCGGGAGGCAGAGCGCGTCGCCGTCGAGGCGATCGAGGGGTTCGTCGCCCAGGGGGACGAGCGCCGCGCCGCGGGCTCGCGCGCGGTTCTCGCCGACATTCTCCGGGCGGCCGGTGACTGCGAGCGGGCCGAGCTCGAGGCGCGCCGCGCGGTCGACGCCGGGCCGCCCGCGTGGAAGCCCGTCTTCCTCGCCACGCTCGCGGACGTGCTGCTCGCGCGCGGGCAGGCGAGCGAGGCGCTCGTCGTGGCACGCGCGGCCGAGCATGCTGCCGCCTCCCGCAGCGACTCCGTGGGCGAGGCGAAGGTGCGACTCGCGGTTGCCGAGGCGCTCGCATCGACAGGCGACGTCGACGGGGCGCGGATTGCCATTGCCGCGGCCCGCGAGCGGCTCCTCGGCCGAGCTGCGAGGATCGCGGCCGCCGATCTGCGCCGGAGCTTCCTCCAGCGCGTGCCGGAGAACGCACGCACCCTGGAGCGTGCGCGGGCGTGGCTCGACGGGTGAATCCGAAGCCTCTAGATTGACCTTACCCGCCGTTCATCATGAGAGCCACCTGGCCGCGAGGGCGAGCATCCGCGCGTGCTCGGGGACGGCTTCGAGGAACGAGCGCGCGAGATCGGGATCGGGGATGCGCGCCGCGCGCACGTGGAGGTCGTCTCTGGCCTTCGCTATGACCCCTCGCGCACGCTCTTCCTGGCCCGTCGAGGCGAGCGCTTCGGCGAGCACGAGCGGGGCCAGCGCGTGACGAGGGTGGATGATGCCCGTGGTCTCTACCAGGTGGTAGGCCTGCCTGGCGGGCTCGACGGCCTCGGCGCCACGCCCCTCGGCGAGGAGCACGGCGGCTTGCAAGGCAAGGGTGTGCTGGGCGTTGACGGGGCTCGACGCGAGCATTGGCTGGGCGAGCAGGAGCTCGCGCTCCGCCAGGGCGACGTTGCCGGCGGCGAGGTGGGCTTCGGCACGAAATGCGTGGAGCGCTGCCGTGAGCATCCGAACCTCGAGTGTCGCCTGGCTGCCCAGGAGCGCGGCCGTCTCGGCAAGCGCCTCCGCGCCGCGCCCCCTTGCGACGAGCGCGTGCTCTCTGCTGAACAGGCCCATTCCACCGACGGCGAAGTGCGCGTGCGCGTTCGATGCGTCGGCGGCGGCGACCATCGCGAGCACCTCGTCATGCGCGCCGAGGCCCAGGAGATTCAAGGCCACGTAACCTCGCGCGATTGCCGCATGGTGCTGCGCGCCTACCTCTTCGAACATGGAGAGCGCTCGGCGGTGCCGGCAGAGCGCGGCCCACGGATCCCGGTCCATGAAGAGAGCGCGCTCGCCCAGCGCGTTCTCATACCAGGCCGCGGCAATCGAATCCGCAGGCGAAACCCGCATCGCCGCCGCAGCTTTGGTCTCCGCTGCGGCGCACAGGTCGGGGCGGCCCGTATAGAGGAGCATCCCGTGCACCATCGCGAGGCTGGTCGCAAGGGTGCTCGACGCATCTTTCGTGGGCTCAATGTTGAGCAGGGCCGGGATCGCCGAGGCGAGGGGGGTAGGGTCGCCGCTCATGAGCGCCATCCATATGGTCACGGCGAGCAGCATGCCTTGCATGCCCGTGCCCGGTGTCACGCGCTCGAGCCCGGCGAGCGCGTCGTGCTGGGCCCCCACGAGATCGCCGAGATTGAACCGGGCCTCCCCCCGCCCCCGGTAGAGCGCCGCGCCCAGATCCCCGTCCGCACCGCATGCCAGGCCGCGCGTGCTTTGCGCGATGGCCGTCTCGAAATCGCACGCCATGATGGCTCGCCCCGCAGCGCGTGCGTACAGCTCAGCCGCGCGGCGGGCCTCCCCGCCCCGCTCCCGGTGCGCTGCCAGCACCGCCGGATCCTCCTCCCCCGCCGCCTCGAGCCAGGTCGCGGCGAGCCGGTGCCCGAGCGCGCCGTCGGCCTCCGTCAGCATGGCGTACGCGCCGTCGCGCAGCAGCATATGCGAGAAGGCGAACTCCTCCTCGCCTGCGAAACGGCTCCGGCTTCGCCGCACGATCACCTCGCGCGCGACGAGCTCATGGAGCGACTGCGCGAGCAAAGGTGCGGGCACCGCGCCCCCGAGCAGCCCGGCCACGCCGGAGGCCCAGAAGGTCTCGCCGAAGACGCTCGCCGCGCGCAGGATGCGCCGCGCATCGGGATCGAGCGCCGAGAGGCGCGCCTCTACCATCCCAAGCACCGTCTCGGGCAGACCCTCGCGCTGACCTGCCGCCGCCGCGCGGATGAGCTCCTCGAGGTAGAACGCATTGCCATCCGCCCGCTCCACAATCGCGCTCACGAGGGCATCCCCGACCGATGAGCCGAGGGTGTGACGCACGAGCCGCTCGGCCGCGCCCCGCGCGAGCCCACGCAGGCGCATCTCGTATACCGGACGATCGACCCATGCTCGCGGGTGCACCTCGTGCACGCCGGGCCGCGCGAAAGCGATGACCGCGAGGGGGCGGTCCGCGAACGTCGAGAGCGCCACGTCGACGAGCTTGACGCTCGGCGCGTCGCCCCAGTGCAGATCCTCGAGCGCGAGCACGAGCGGGCGCGCCGCGCAGAAGGCCCCGAGGAACTCGGTGAAGGCGCGCTGGACCTGCGCCGCCATGATCGACCCGTCGAGCCGCGCGCCGCGCAGGACGGGCAGCTCGTCGTCGGGGAACGGCGCACCCGCGAGCTCGCCGAGGAACGCCGCCACCCTCGGCCGATCAACCGCGGGCACCGGGGCGGCGAGCGACAGGACTTTTTCGCGACGCACCTCGAGCGGCTCGCCCCCCGCGACGCCCGCAGCACCCCGGAGCGCCGAGCCGATCAGCGCGAACGCCGAGCTTGCGCGCGTCGCGTCCCCCCTGCCTACCCAGATCGCGAGATCGGGCCACCGCTCGCGCATCCTGCGCGAGGCCTCGTGCCACAGGCGAGATTTTCCGATGCCCGGCGCCCCTACCGCGAGGATCACGCGCGCGCCCTCGTCGCCGATGCAACCCTCCACGACGGCGTCGATGGACGTGAGCTCCTGCTCCCGGCCGACGCAAGGGCTCGGCCGGCCAAGCAGGCGCCGCGCCTCCGCGCCAATCTCCCGCTCGCCGAGGAGCAGCGCGCCCTCCTTGCTCTCCGTGACCTCGAAGCGCACATCAAGCAGCGCGCGGGTGATGTCGTCGATCCACACGGCCGCGGGAGCAGGCGGGGAGCGGCTCTCGCCGGCGCCGCACATGCGGATTGCGCGCTCCACCACGGCGCCCACGGGAAGCCGTCCGCGCGTCTCGCCGCGCCCTGAAACCAGCGCGACTGCGCCTCGCGGCCAGAACGACCGCACGACGAGCGCGCACCGGGCCGCGCGCGCTGCCTGATCGGTCGCGCTGCCGGCGCCGCCCATGAGCGTGACGAGCAGCGCGCCGCCCGCCGCCTCGTCGATCCGCGCCCCGAGCGACCCGAGCGCGGCGCGGAGATCCTCGGCCAGGGAAGGCATCTCGGCTCCAGGCTCCGGCGCTGCGACGACGGCGCAGAAGAGCCGCTGCTCCGAGCCTGTCAACGCCGGCGCAGGCGGCCGCACCGCGGAGGGGGCCCCGCGCTCCACGTCGAGCCTCGCGAGCACCTCCACGACCTCGGCTCCGCTCGCGGGGCGCAGGGACGGGTCCTTGGCCAGCATGCGCGCGACGAGATCCGCGAGCGCGAGAGGCACGTCGGCCCGGATCTCGTCTACGCGCGGAGGCTCTTCGAGCAGGAGCCTCGCCAGCACTGCCAGCGCATGCGCCCCGGCGAAGGCAGGCCTGCCGCTCAAACACTCGTACAGCAAGCAGCCGAGCGAGAACACGTCCGCCCTCGCGGAGGCCGGCCTGTCGCCGCTCACCAGCTCCGGAGCCATGTACCCCGGCGTGCCCAGGCGCGTGCCCGTGCGGGTGAGCGCCACCGTCTCGCGCCCTGGGCGTGCGATGCCGAAATCGAGCAGCTTGGCCTCCGCGACGTCCTCTCCGGGCAAGAACACGTTGCTTGGCTTGACGTCGCGGTGGACGATCCCCTGCGCGTGCGCCGCGGCGAGCGCCTGCGCGACGCGCAGGGCCACGCAGATGCAGTCCGCGAGCCCGAGCGCTTGGCGGCCGAGGCGCACGGCGAGATCCTCGCCGGAAAGCCACTCCATCGCGAGCCACGGCCAGCCCTCGGCGTCGACCCCGTGCCCGATGTGGCGCACGATCGCCGGGTGATCGAGGCCCGCGAGCAGCTTGGCCTCCCGCGTGAATCGATCTGCGGCGGCGCGGTCGTCCACGCGCATGACCTTGACGGCGACCGCCTCGCCGGTGCGCAGATCGCGCGCCCGGTAGACCATGCCCATGCCACCCGCGCCCGCGAGTCGTTCGATGGCAAATCGCTCATCCAGGACAGACCCAGCGTCGAGGGTGGGGAGGCTGGTGCGTTCGCCTGGGCCGGTCTGCTCGATGGTCTCCGTGGCCATTACGGCGAAATATAGACGGCCGCGTGCTGGGCATCAACGGCGACAACGACGTGGGAATCGACGTGAAGGGCGTTGCGACCCTGGTCATCGACGGTGTGGCCTCCGAGGGCAGCGCCGTGCCGCTGCGCGTGCGCGGCGTGGTTCAGTGCAGCGTGACGAACTGCTCTTTCGAGGCCTGGAACGCGCAGCCGGCGTTCGACATCGAGATCTCGACAGGCGAGCCGCGCTCCTGGGCCCTGTCGCGGAGGAAGAGAACGACTTCGTGACGTCCGGCCGATCGATGCGCATCCAGGGTGGGAGCGGGGCGAGCGGCGATGTCCAGGTCACGGCCTACGGTTCCGGCGCCGAACGTTGCAAGGTCGATCACTGGGACAACGGCGGCGGCGACGTCCATGCCTATGTCAACTGCTTCACTGCCGGCGGCACAGCGGTCAACACCCTCTTCAGCATCGCATACGTCCGCAAATCGGGCACCGGCCCCTCGCACGAAGCGTATGTTTGGGCCAACGATCCGACGGCGCCGGCGTACACACCGGAGGTGACGTGCCAATGGCGGGTATTCCTTCCTCTACGCCTTGGCGCACGACCCCTTTTCAGCGGCGTACGTGCCCACGCTCTCCTATCAACATGGCCACATCGCGGGCTGCTGCGATGTCGCGACAAAAATCACCGCCGGGCGCACGACCGTAGGCCGCTATTTCCTGGACCTGCCGGCAGTGTCGGCGACGGGCTCCAACGTACAGGTAACGGCCCACGGACCCGGATCGGCGTACTGCAAGGTCGTACGCTGGGACGGTGACGAGTCCCATGCGCGTGCTGAGGTCGCCTGTTTTGGCCCCAGCGGCCTGCCAGCGGACACGCGCTTCGTCATCGTGTACACGGACGACAAGATCATGGTCGTATGAGCTGCATGGCGGGGACGTGGCTCAAGGCCGCGCGGGCAGCGGCGCTTGTGTTGCGCGCCGCTCGTGCTGCTCGCCGCGCTCGTGCAGCGCGGCGAGCAGCAGGGGAGCCTGGCGTGGCAGGGCCGCGCTGCCCAAGGCAGCGTCACACGCCATGACACGTTTCCGCGCGTGTCACCGCGCAGGGCGCAGCTATACTCCGACCCGTGGGCCAGCGTGAGACCGTGGAAGACGAACCGTGGGACGCCTACGAGGACGGGGAGGTGGGGGAGCCGCTCCCGGGGCTCGTGCTCATCTTCTCGGGCGATCGGGCGACCTTCGCGCCGATCCCGCTCGAGCGGGGCGCCATCGAGCTAGGTCGCCGCGAGGTGTCCGGCGTGCGCGTCGACGACGACCGTATGTCACGCGCGCATGCACGCGTCGCGTTCGACGGGCGGCGCTGGTCGGTGCGCGACCTCGGCAGCCGTAACGGCACGGCCGTCGACGGGGAGAAGCTCTCGGACGAGCGAGCCGGCGAGGCGCTGCGCTTCGTCCGCACGGGATCATCGTTGTTTCTGTTTGCGACGGACCTCCGGCCGCTTCGGACCGGGGTAGCAAGCGGCGGCACCATGGTGATGGGGCCCGCGCTCGAGCGGACCTTCAAGGCCGTCACGCGCGCCGCCCGCACGAGGCGCATCGTGCACGTGACGGGCGAGAGCGGCGCGGGCAAGGAGCTTCTGGCGCGCGCTTTCCACGAGGCTGGCCCCGCGCGCCGTGGGCCGTTCGTCCCGGTGAACTGCGCGACGCTGCAGGAGGAGCTCGCCGAGCGATTGCTCTTTGGTGCGCGCAGGGGCGCCTTCACAGGCGCGGTCGACGCGAAGGGGTTCGTGCAGAGCGCGCACGGGGGCACGCTCTTCCTCGACGAGGTGGCCGAGCTGGATCTCGCGGTGCAGGCGAAGCTCCTGCGGGTGATCGAGACCAGCGAGGTGTTGCCGGTCGGGGCGAACGCGCCCGAGCGGGTGGACGTCCGGATCTGCTCGGCGACCCACGCGGACCTGCGAGCTCGGGTGGCCGAGGGCAAGATGCGCGCGGACCTGTTCTTCCGCCTTGGGACGCCCACGGTGACGCTTCCACCCCTGCGCGAGCGGCTGGAAGAGATCCCCTGGCTCGTCGAGCGCGCCGTGCGCGAGGGCGGCGCGTCGGCGAGGGGCAGCGCGCCCGAGGCCTCGCTCCTCGCGCCCCACATCTCGCTGGTCGAGGCGTGCCTGTTGCGACACTGGCCGGGCAACGTGCGCGAGTTGCTCTCCGAGGTGCAGCAGGCGGCGCAGATCGCGGCAGAGGAGGGGAACATCGTGTTCGGGCGGCACCTCGCGCCGCGCGCCGGCATGGCCATCGAGGCTCCGCAGGCCGAGAAGGCTCCCTCGGCGCCGCCCCCCGCGCCGGCGAAGCCCTCCGACGCGGCCATCCGAGAGGCGCTGCGCGCCTCCGGCGGGAAAGTCGCGCCCGCAGCGCGCGCCCTGGGAATGCACCGGACGCAGCTCTATCGCTGGATGGAGCGGCAGGAGAGGCTTGATGTGGTGGACGAGGAGGGCTGATCTGGCATCCGCCAGCGCGGCCTCTGGCCGAGGAGATCGCGCCGCGACCGGCCCGTAGGGGGGACGGCGCCGGCTGCTCGGCGACGCGGTGCGGGTCCGCGAAGGACACCTGCCAGCGACGGTGAGTCCTGCTGCCGACGCGACTACCGGCGAGCGTGCTCGTCCCCCTACCACGGCCGCCCGAAGCGACGGCTCGGTCACGGCGAGCTCCTCGGGCTGGACCATCCGCCCGCGGGAGCCTCCGGGGTCTCTCTGTCGGTGGCGCGCACCCCGCTGTCAGCCTGACGACGAGCAAGCGGTGCCGATACACGCGCGAGAGCCGCTCGTGTCATGCCATACCTTCATCCGTGTTGGGTTCGTGCGCAGCCGTGACCGCCGCCTCTGGAAGGAGCGGCAGCGTCGCCTGCACCCTGAATTAGGATCGGCGAGCAGACGCGATAGGCACGCACGGGAGAGGTGCGCGGCGAAAGCGACACGTGACACCGTGACGTCACGTGTCACCCGTCATTTCCTCGCCAAACGGCTGGATCGGGGCACCCAAGACGCGTGTTGGTCCCGGCGGCGGGCGCGATTCTCGTCGGCATCCTCCTTGCGATGAGTGGCTTCGTCGACGCCGCGCGGGTGACCGCGGGGTGGATCGAAGCAACTTTGCCTGAAGGAGAGAGTCATGCCGAGCAACAACCCCATGCAACCCAGCGCCAGCACGCTCACGAGCAAGACGGCGACGCACACCCCGCTCGCGCCCGTCTTTGCGGGAAATGACGGCGGCGCCTACTACGTGACGGAGGTCGGCGAGAAGGTATACTGGTTCGCCGAGCACCCCGGGCGCGATTACGCCCACGTGTTTCATGGCACGCGGGAGGGTGATGTCATCAACGGGCGCTTCTATAGCGTCCCCAAGGACAGGGCGACGACGCTCGGCCAGGTGACCCTGAAGGTCCGGCCCAATGGTTCGCTCGAGCGCGTCAGCGAGACGGGCGGCTTTCCCAGCAAGGCGCTCGGCCCGGTCTCCATGGACGCGATCGTCGACAAGCTGCCAGGCAGGGCGAAGTACGCCGGTTTCACGGGCAATACCCTCGCCGACCTCGACGGCGTCTTCGACGACGATGGCCACCGGTGCTACCTCCGGCAGATCGGCGAGCTCGTGGTTTTTTTCGCGGAGGAGGACTTCAAGAAGGGCGAGCGCCCCGAGAAGGCCGTCGTCTTCGTGGGCGAGCGGAGCGGGAACACGTTGAAGGGCGAGTGGATCGCGGTCCCCAAGGGCAAGAAGACGGGAAATGGCACGCTCGGCATGTCGCTCCAGCCGAACCGCTCGCTGGTGAAGGCGGCCGGCTCCCCGCTGGGGACGGGCATTTTCGCGCCGTTCTTGCCGGAAATCGCCATTCCTATCGCGACGGCTATGGAGCTCGCCAATACGCAGCTCAACAAGGTCGAGATCCGGCTCGACGGTCACGCGAGCGGCGACCAGCCGCTGAAGGACGGGAGCTACATCAAGCTCGGCAGCGTGATCAAGAAGTTCACGATGCCGCACCATGATCGGCTCACGTACCGCTATTTCATCAACGATATGACGTCCGACGTCATTCACGCGAAGCCGATCGGCGAGAACGAGACGCGGCTGTCCATCGTGTTCGAGGACAAGGGGAGGGAGATCAAGCGCGTCGACAGGAACGTGGGCGACGGCGTGGCGCGGGACTGGAACATCGAGAATCCCCGCTGCGACCTGTACGTCAAGCTGATCAACCACGAGACGTCCGACGGGCGGCCCTCGATCAGCTACGAGGTCACGAACGTCGACTTCCTGGGCGAACTCGACGCCCCGGCGCTCATCGAGAGTATCGATGACTGGATCACGAGCAAGGTGCGGCCGCGGATCGAGAACAGCGTGATGCAGCTCCTCAACCAGGAGGGCTTCCAGGTGATCGTCGCGAACGAGGTGCAGCGGGGCCTCGACGCGCTGGTCAAGGCCGCGTCGGAGTACTCGCTGTTCGGTTACAGCCCGTCGGCGTTGGTCCCGAAGCACGTGGCGATCAGCGGGAACAAGGTGGTGTTCCGCTTCATCTGATGTTTTTCTGGGCCCCCGGGTTGCTCGAGAAGGCCTGTCCGCTCCCTTCGGGGGGCGGGCAGGCCGCCGACGGAGCGGGGCGCCGGGACCATTTGCTTGACAAGGAGAGAGAAACGAATGCCGAGGTAATGTTTACGAATGGCGGGCTGTGTGTGCGGGACGCGAAGGGGGGGACGCTCGGCTTCGTCTGGGTCGAGCCGTGCCACGCCTGAAACGCCTGGGATTGCCGCGACGTAGCACCAAGCGGAAGGCATCCTACCGTATAGCTGTACAAGGTGCCGGACCGAGATCGGACGCTCGTCGAGCAGGCCAGCACTCGCGGCGCTGTGCGAAGGGCTAGTGGACCGTTCGACAAGTCGTTCAACATAGTCCGCGGTGACCTGTCGAACCTGCATACGGGCGGCGAGCCGCGATCACGCGGCTCTGCTTTACGGCTATGTTGAAAGGCTCATCGAACGGTCCACTAGGTGCTGTATTTGGGCGTGAGCGACCTGCTCAAACAGCTGCGCGCCGGCCGCGCCGACGGCAGCTACGATCGCCGGCTGGCCAGGTTCGTGGGGGTCGACCTGCTCGTCATCGACGACTTCGACCTGTTGTTCTGCTTGCTACTCACCACGCCGCGTCCGTCCTTTTCGAACCCGATGGTGGAGGTCAACATGTCGCGCACGAGTTCATTTCATGATCTATTCCGTTTTATTCAGCTGCGTCCACCGGTGCCGCCTCGATCCAGGAACCCGGCGCCGCTCGTCGGTGCAACACAGCTCGCCGCCCGGCTGCGCACGGCGCGAGGGGCAGAAGCGCGGCAGAAGGAAGCAACCCTCGCGCTGCAGCGCGGCGTCGAGACGGTGCGCGAAGCGACGCAGCTCCCCGGCGCCGCGACGGTTCTCGTTGCGATCGAAGCGCTGAGAGAGCAGCCCGGCGCGACAACCACGGACCTCATCACGCAGATTGGGGATATTGGCTCGTTGCAGATCGAGAATACCATCAAACGCTTGTCCGACACGCTGCTGGCGAGCGTCTTCGCCACGCACGATCTTCCTGAGGACCTGCGAGCGATGCAGGATCTCTATCGCGTTTACCACTTTCTGCAGTCGAACGGGAGCTCGATCGCGTTGTCAGACCTGCTGCGTCGCCCGCTGCTGACGCCATTCAGCGCGGCTTACGACCTCGACGAGCCTTACGGTGCCAGCGAGAGCCCGTTGGCCAGCGCGCCCGGGGCCGGCGGGGGAAAGAAGCGTGCTCCCCTGCGTATCCGCCCCGTCGGCGTCGCCGATCTCCTGGTCGTCAGGAAGCAGGTGAAGCGGTACGAAGCGGGTGAAATCGCACACATCGAGAACGTGCTGAGCGGCGAGAAGAAGCTGCGCTCGCACAGGTTGCTCGAGCGGAGCGAGGAGACGCTCACGACCGAGACGGAGAAGATACGCGAGCAGACGCACGAGCTCGAGACGGCGGACCGCTTCGAGCTCAATCGCGAGACTTCGGAGACGCTCCGACAGGAGCAACATTACGGAGTCGACCTCAGCCTCTCCATCAAATATGGAAAAATGATCGAGTTCTCCAGCGACTTCGAGATGGATGTCCAGAAATCCCAGGAGCAATCGTCGAAGAACGCCGCGCAGTTCGCTCACGACGTGGTCGAGCGCTCGATAGATCGGATCACGCAAAAGGTATCGGAGCAACGGACACGGAAGATGATCCTCGAGACCGAGGAGACGAACCAGCACGAAGCCGACAACAAGACGGGCGCGCACGTCCGCGGCGTCTACCAGTTCATAGACAAGATCTACGAAGCCCAGGTCTTCAACTACGGCGTCCGGGCGATGTTCGACTTCATGGTCCCGGAGCCGGCGTCGTTTCTCCTGCATACGGCGGCGGGTGACGAGGCCGGGCCGCGCATTCCTTCCGCTCCCAAGCCCTACAAGCCCACGTTCGTCGACTTGGAAAATACCGATACCTGGCAAAAGCTGGTGTCGGATTACGGCGCGCTCGATGTCGTGCCACCGCCGGAGGAGAAATTGCTTCTCACCACCGGGTTCATGCACCCGCTCGACGGAGAAGCAGAGACAGGAAATCCGCGAAGCGTGGCCCGGCTCGAGGTGGTGATTCCCCCTGGCTATCGCGCAGTGAGGGCAAAGGTTTTGCCGATCATGCTTTCTGACCACATGCCTGGCATCGGCGTCACGATCGGCGAGGTCACGAAGACGTGGACGGCGGGTGATGACGAGTTCGAGGTCGTGGGCGGCGAGGACAACGAAGACAACGTCGCGAAACCGACCGAAGGCATCGTCTTCGACCTCCCGAAGTCCGACCTGGCCCCGGAGGGCAAGCTCGACATTGGGATCGTGGCGTGGCAGAGCCACAAGTATTCTATTCAGGTGACGATCGAATGCGAGCGCAATACCGAGGGGTTGAACGCCTGGAAATCCGAGACGGTCAAAAAGATTCATGCCGCCTATCTCGCTCGGGTTGACGAATGGGAGCAGAAGGTCAACAAGGTCCGAGCGGAGGCGCGCGCTCGCGAGAACGCGGCGCGGCAGCCGTTCGGCACGCCGCCGCAGCAGAACCGGCGCACGATCCTGCAGGAGCTGAAGAAGCACTGCATTTCGATCATCACCGAGCAGCGCTTCGAAGGCTTTGACGCCACGAAGCCCGGGAACCCTCCCTTCTTCGACTTCACCGAAGCGCGCATCGAGGGGAGCTTCATCCGGTTCTTCGAGCAGGCGTTCGAGTGGGATCAGATGCAATACGTCTTCTATCCCTACTTCTGGGCGCGGCGTAGCACGTGGGATTCGCGTGTCGAAAGCGAGGAGCCAGATCCGGAGTTTCGCGATTTCTTGCAGGCGGGCGCCGCCCGTGTCGTCGTGCCCGTCCGGCGCGACTTCGAGACTGCGGTCACACACTATCTCGAGACCGGGAAGCTGTGGAGCGGCAGCGGCGAGCCGCCGCAGATTCAGAGCCCGCTGTACCTGTCGATCATCGACGAGATCCGCGAGAGGAGCGGCGCGGCTGAAGAGGAAACGCCAGTGAACGAACCCTGGGAGATCCGGGTGCCAACACCGCTCGTGTACCTGCGCGGAGGCGATGGCCTGCCGAAGTGGCAACGCGTGGCCGAAGACAAGTGGGAATGGATCCCCGTGGAGGAGGAGCCGTGACGACGTGACGCTCTTTGCGCGGCGGCCATACTCACGAGTGGCCGCCGCGAGCGTTGCTGCCCGACGATAAAGAGGAGGAACGCGTGACCTGGTTTGTCGACTATTTGCCCGTCACCACAGGCAACGACGTGCGGATCTACGTGGACGGCAGGGAATACTGCTCAGACCTCCACGTCGCCATCAACGAGGCCAAGAGCTCCATCTTCCTGACTGGCCTACATTTCATGTGGGATTTCAGACTCGAAAGGATCGGTTCGAGGCTCACGGGGGCGAGAACGGAGCTCGCTTGGGTTCTGGCCAACGCTGGTATGCGAGGCGTGAGCGTGTACCTTCTTGTCAATCAATTCTGGACCACCGAGCATGACATCATAAGGCCAATCGATAACCGTCCGGACCGGCTGAAAGAGGGGACCTGGTCCGCACACTCTGGAGACGGCCAAGGTCTTCATAGGCGTCTTTTGGTCGAACAGGGCGGCCTCTACAACTACCTACCGGAGACGTACAGGCTCTTCTCTGCACTTGCGCAAGTCCCCAACGTCAACTGCTACACCGATATACACCCGCAGACGTGGGGATTCGGCACGCATCATCAAAAGACCGTCGTCGTCGATAACGAAACGGCGTTTCTGGGCGGGATCGATTTGACTTACATCGATGGAGACCGATGGGACACCAATCTCCACCAGACATACAATCGAAACACCTCCAGGACGGAGAGGTACTGGCACGACATTCACTGCAGAATCCGGGGCGATGCCGTTGATTTCGTGCGCGACAACTTCGTCCAGCGATGGAACCACGGAAACCTCCATCGATTGACGAAGTATTCAAATGGAAGAATCCTGGCGACGCCGGTGCCGAGCGGCCCCAGGCGGCCGAACCTGGAAGAGGTCAAGGGTGCCAAGTCATACCCGAAGCCCACCGGAAAAGAGAACGAGCAGGATAGACTCATCCAAATCGTCAGGTCCATGCCTGCGGACTATGCGCGGGAGGGCGCCCCATCGTGGAACGAGAGCAAGGAGGCATGGGAGCGCTCCTGCAAGGACGCGTATCTCATCGGCATCGAGGCCGCGCAGCGCTACATCTATCTCGAGAACCAGTGGATCGCGGACGAACACATCTGGGCAGCGCTGCTCAATTCGGCTAGAAAAAATCAGAACAACCCGAATTTTCGAATTTTATTAATGCTACCCCATCACCCGCTCAGGTCAGCTGGCGCAGGGAGAAATCAGGAATTGTTCATCGGCAGGGAGATAGAGGCCTTGGTTGCCAGCCTCGGTGACCGCTTCGGGATGTATTCTCTCGTCCAGGGGCCTCACTCCAATGCCGTCCCAACCGTAGCGCAAATCTATGTTCACTCCAAGATCCTGATCGTCGACGATTGCTGGGCTCTGATAGGTTCGGCGAACGCCGGTGGCATCTCGCTGGAAGGTCACTATCCTCACGGCGACCGACCCGACACCGAGCTGAGCGCCATCATCCTCGACAAGAGTGTCGTATCCGATTTTCGCCGCAGGTTATGGAGCGAGCATCTGGGCAATCCCGTGAGCACCGAGTACCTCCCGAGTGACGCCGATCGGTTCCAGACGCTTGCGCACCAGAGAGCGCATGATGGGCAGAAGCTTCGCTTCTTCCCTGCCTATGGCCAAATACGCGGCGCGTCCTCTCCATCCAGCCTGCCATCCAACTGGCATCGCATGGCGGAGTTATACTCCGTGATCGTTCCTTCCTTCCCCGGGAGTATCGCGTCGGCCCTGCCCGTTGGATGGATCCGACCGAGCTTCCGAGTGAGCGTGAAGCCGTCCCCCCCTTCCTTCGGCGACCGCTGCCTGTACCAATGGAGATGCCACCTATTCGACAAGTTCCCCGACAGCACGCCGACTCGAATCGAGATGTTGAGCCTTAACGGGGAGGCGGTCGATGACTTCACCGTTTACTCCTCCGCGTATATCAGCGACGCTGGGGCCCGGCAGATTGAACGCCTCATGCAGGATGAAGCCTGGGGCGTCATCGAGTGTCGAGTCGGGCTCGTTTCGTGGGACAAGCCGGCTTCACCTAAACGAGCAATCTCCGTGAAATACCCTTGCCGATTCATCCGCCGGAGCCGGATATCCGAGCTATCACAGGAGCTGCGACGGTTACTTCCGCTCTGGAACCCTAAATAGTTCGTTTCGACCCTTGCTGGCAGAATGTCGAGACGTGCGTCACGGTGCGAGCGAAAGGCGCCGCGGCCGGCGCCAAGCGGCAAATGCCTGAGCGAGGGTGCGGGTCGATCAGTGGGTCATGCGCAGGCCGAGCCCCGCAGGATCGCGGCAGGCAAGCGTTCTCAACGCCGACGCGCTGCATCCGGGGACAGATCAATTACGCGCGGGCGGGGCCTTCATTCGCGAGGTCCAGCACGCCCGCCGCGACTATGTTGAAAGACTTCTCGAACAGTCCACTGGTGTCGGCGCAAGCTGGCTCGCCCCTTCGCAGCTGACGTCAGGTCGAGCAGTCGGCCGACCGCCTCGTGAACGACCCGGGCTGCCTCCACATCCCCGAGGGCGACGGCTCGGCTCAGAGTGCCGGCGAGCGAGGCGATGACGGCCGCCCGAGGCGACGGATCGACCATCGCGAGCTCCCCGGACCCGAGGTCCGGCGGTTGGGCCCGGGTTGGGTCCATGCCCTTCGAACCGGTGCGATACGGTTCACGTCTCCGGGAGACACCGTCGAATGTAACCGATCGCGACCGTTCGCCCCCGCGGAACAGTCCCGCCAGAGAAGACGGTCGATGACGAGCGGTAGAACAAGGCGTAAAGCCGGAACCGAAGCCGGGCCATCAGGCGCTCGTCGTAGGCGGCGCCCGGGGCGCACGCGCGGAGCAACGCCACGGTCGCGTTGACGTTCTGGAGGCTGGAGGGCCCCATCCGGCCGCCGAAGCGCCGGGGGCCACGCCACCTACAGGATGGCCTGGGGCAACTCCGGCAGGACCTGGCCGCCGTCGACGATGAGGCTCTGGCCCGTGACCCACCCGGCCTCGCGCGAGGCGAAGAAGAGCGCCGCGTGGCCGATGTCCTCCACGTCGCCGAACTTCCTCAGCGGGATCGCGGCCTCCACCCCGTGTAGATGATCGCGGCAACCCGCGTGAATTCGGTGAAGTTCACCGGTGAAACCCGCAGCCGGTGCCGGTGAAGAACACGCCGGACGCCGGTGAAGTTCACCGGTGAAGTCCGCGTTCGCTGCCGGTGAACTTCACCGGTGAAGCGGCAGCTCAGTGCTTCTTGCTGCGGCGCTGCTTGGTGCGGATGGCGCTCAGCTCCTTGGCTTCCTTGAGCCGGTAGCTCTCGGCCTCGATCTCGATCACCTCGGCGCGGTGCACGAGCCGGTCGACGAGCGTGACGACGCACGCGGCGTGCGGGAAGACCTGGCTCCAGTCGGCGAAGGCCTTGTTCGTGCTGAGCAGGATCGGCTTCTGCGCCTCGCAGCGACGGGTGACGACCTCGAAGAGCAGGTCGGCGTAGCGGCTATCGTAGGAGAGGTAGCCGACTTCATCGATGCACAGAAGCGCAGGGATCGTGTAGCGGTGGAGCCTTCGCGCGAGCGCGGCCGAGGACTCTTGCGCGGCGAGGTCGGCGAGCATGTCGCTCGCGGTCGAGAAGCGGACCGTGTGGCCTCGGACGACGGCCTGGTGGGCGACGTTCTTGAGGATCATAGTCTTGCCGACGCCGTTGGGGCCGACCAGGACGGCGTTGTGGCCGGTGGCGATGAAGCCGGGGGCGAACAGGTCGTCGACAGCCTCGCGGTCGATCTTCTTGGGCCAGGACCAGTCGAAGTCGGTCATGGGCTTGAAGGCGGCGACGCGGGAGTTTTTGAGGCGGCGTTCGAGGCTGCGCTTGTGGCGCTCGCGCTCCTCGATGGCGAGCACCTCGCGAAGCCAGGGCTTGTCGGCGAGCTCCTCCCAGCAGGCGAGGAGGCCGTAGAGGCCGAGGCTCTTGAGGCGAGCCTTGGTCTCGGTGGGCGTCAGGTCGGTCATGCTGTCGAGTCCTTCTTCAGTGCGTCGTAGGTGGCGAGCGAGTGCGGCGTGACGACGACGTTGGCGTGCTGGCCGCGCGTGACGGGGATCGAGACCGGAGGCGGCAGGCGGCGCTCGGAGCGGCGGCGGTCGGTCACCTGGCGGACGGCACCGACGTGGATGGTGTCGCGCTCGAGCACCTCGACGAGGGCCTCTTCGAGCTCGGCGGCGCCGACGGCGTCGAGCAGCTGCAGAAGCCGGGCGATCGCGCTGCCGACGTTGCCGCCGCGCTCAGCGACGATGCGCAAAAAGGCCTGGCTGCTGCGAGCGGCGCGGGCGAGCCGATCGAGGCCGCGGTGCTCGCGGGCGCGGCGCTTCTCGTCGACCAGGCGCTGGAGGTGTTCGGGCTGCTCGAACTGCTGGCCACGGTCCCACGAGCGGGCGTGGGTCGCGACGATCTCGTTACCGTCGGCGATGCGCACCTGATCGAGGTCGGCGAGGACAACCAGCGTGCGGCGCGTCCGGTCGTGGGGGACGGAGTAGTCGTTGAGATCGAAGCGCGCGTAGGGGGTCTTTCCGACCTCGACCTCGACGCGCTCGTGGGCCGGAAACGGCGTGTCGGGGTGTTGCAAGAGCACGCTGCGCTCGTCGTCGAAGGCCTGGCGCACGGTGCGGGCGCGGTCCTCGACCCAGGTGCGGTCGAGCGCCGCGGAGCTGGTCCACTCGGTCGCTTGTCGGTTGAGATCGTCGAGGCCGGCGTAGGTCCGGGCCTCGAAGAAGGCCTCGCGGACGTAGCGGATGGCGCGCTCGACGCGACCCTTCTCGTTGCCGCGTGCGACAGCGACGGGGCGCGGCTCGAAGCGGTAATGCGCCGAGAGATCCAGCAGCATGGAGTGGAACCGGATCGCGTCGCCGTGGCGCTCGACGACGGCGCTCTTGAGGTTGTCGTAGAGCAGCACGCGCGGGACGCCGCCGAAGTCGGCGAACGCCTCGACGTGCCCACGCACGAAGAAGGGCATGGCCGCGCCGGGGAAGAAGCGCAGGAAGATCCGCCGCGAGTAGCTGAGCACCATGACGAAGGCCCAGAGCGGGCGTAGCGCTCGGCCGACAGCCAGCTTGCCGAAGTGCGCCCAGTCGACCTGCGCTTGCTCGCCGGGTAACGTGCGGAGCCGCTGGAATGCCTCGGCCGGCTTCTTGGGGCGCAGACGGCCGATCACGCGGCGCAGATGATCGGGACCGCCCGGATAGCCGCGCTCCTTGAGCATGACGAAGAGGCGGCTCGAGCGCAGCGAGGGATACTTGCCGAGCTGCTCGACGATGAAGGGCACGAACGGGTCGACCATGGACGGGCGCGGCGCGACGACCTTCGGGTCGACGCCCGCTTGCCCGAGCACGCGCTGCACGGTGGTGTGGTGCAGCCCGAGCTGGCCGGCGATGGTGCCAACGGGCCACTTCTCGCCGTGGTAGAGGCGCAGGATCTCGGCCTCCGTCTCCTTGGCGATCACCGCCGCCTCCTGTCACCGCGGAGGCCCTTGAGGGACGCGGGGAGCGCGTCGGTGAAGAGTTGGCCGAGCGCGCCGCTCGCGCGTGGCCCAGGGCGGAAGCCGCGCTCCGCACAGCGAGCAGCGGCCGACATCTCGCGTTCGATCGTCATCGTTGTCCTTTCGGCCGGAGGTGATCTCCGGCGCGACCTGGGACGTCGACGCGGCCGCGGCTTGCGTCACCCCGTGATGCGTCACTTTCTGCGCGGACAACTTGGCCCGCTGCCGCTCGCGGTAGCGGGCCTGGCGAGCGGCATGGAGGCGGCGAGCGCGAGGCCGGGTGCGGTAGGCGGCGCCGGCGCGGCGGAGCGACTCACGACGCCGGAGCGGGCGGCAATCGGGGCAGAGCCGCTGGCCGCGGTCGCAGCGACGGCAGAGGCGAAGCTGGACGCGGCAGCGGGCGCAGAGGGCGAGGCGATAGGCGGACGACAGCAACGGGCTCCATGCCGCCGTTTTCTGGACCTGGAGCCCGGCTTGTGATGAAGGAGGGGGACTCCGGTAGGCGGAGCTCCAGAAGGCTCGAGGGTGGCAGCCCTCGGGCCTTCGACTTTTCGGCGGGCGCTACGTCTACGCCGTGGAGGCGAGCGGGGCCCAGATCGGCGCAGGGGGCGGCGGTGAACGGTGAACGCCGGCGATCATGCGGCCGCGGTCTTCACCGATCGGACGCGGGACCTGGTGATCACCGACACCCCGCGCATGTAGTCGGCGCCCAGAGCTTCGAGCCCCTCGGTGCGGACGTTGCCGGGCAGGACGGCGTTGACCGTGATCCCGTACGGCGCGACCTCCAGCGCCGCCGTGCGCATGAAGCCGAGCATCCCCGCCTTGCTACAGCCGTAATGCGACCAGCCAGGGAAGCCCGTGAACGGGCCCGTGATGGACGAGGTGAGGACGACGCGGCCATACCGCTGCTCCTGCATGGCGGGCAGGCACGCTTTAACCGCGTGGAACATCCCTTTCAGGTTGACCGCCTGCACCTCGTCCCACTGCTCGCTCGTCATGTCCGCGATCGAGACCTGCGGGAAGATCCCCGCGTTGGCGCACAGGACGTCAATCCGGCCGTACCGGTCGATGGCCGCGCGGGCCATCGACGTCATCGCGTCGAGCGAGGTCACGTCCGCCAGGAAGTGGCTCGCTGTGCCCCCGGCGTCCGCGATCGCCCGCGCCGTGTCCGTGCACCCCGCCTCGCTACGCCCCACCACGAGGACCTTCGCGCCGCTCGCGGCGAGCACGCGCGCGATCCCCTTCCAGCAACTGGGAGTTCCGCGCCGGCTCCGCCGGTTGGGGCAACTACGACGACATGATCGCGACGATGGAATCGGCCATCTCTGGCCGTGACTTCGTCCTCGGCAAGGAGTTCTCGATGGCCGACGTCATCTTCGGCGGCACCATCGCGTACATGCTCGACTTCAAAATGCTCGAGCCGCGCCCGAGCTTCACCGGATATGCCGAGCGGGTCAAAGCCCGCCCGGCGTACGCGAAGAGCGAGGCGCGCAACAAAGCCGTGATGAACGAGCGCGGCCTCAAGATGCCTGGGGCTTAGAGCGCCCTGAAGGATTGACGCGGAGCGCCTCGGCGAGCGCCGCAGGAGCGCCGCGTCCTCTTCCTGCGCTGTGCGCTACGGTGACGTGGTAAGAGAGCCTATGCGCTACGGCGTCGACCTCCGCCGCCGCCGGGCGCTGGTGCGCGGGCAAATCCTCGCCATGCAGCCCCTGTGGAGCGACGAGGTCGCCTCCTTCGAGGGCGCGCTCGTCCACCTCCCGCCCTCGTGGGCCTGGCCCAAGCCGGTGCAGCGCCCGCGTCCCCCCATCCCTACCGGCGGCGCCCCTTCGCCGCGCCTCTTCGAGCACATCGATCATGTCAAGGTTTCAATCATGAGCACAACGTAAAGAACGTGTTTCCGGCCAACGTGCGAAATCTCGCGAATCTGGGCCCTGGACTTCCAGTCCCTGCGGCTCTCCACCCGAACAAGCCTGTTGAACTTGGATCCCGGACGGCGACCCGCGACCAAGCCACATCGATAGCATTCTGTATAAACTTTCGAAAATCCGACTGCGCTCGATCGTTGTCGTTGTTTGCGATATTGACCATCTGCTGCAGCCGACGACGAACCCCCTGATCGTAGTTCGTATAATCGGGAAATCCATCAAACTGATTGGCGGCGCGAATGATGTCGATCAAATTTCTCGCCCCGCGTGCCCCGAATCGCGAAGGATCGTTCGCCAATCGATTCTCCAGAACCCGTTGCATCCACCCCATGCTCTCCAATGTGTCTGCTGCCAGGTAGTCTGCGTGGGAAGGACCGCGGGCCTCCGACATCAACAGTCTGGCGACAGCTCCAGCTTCAGTAGCAGGGTCCGGCAACTCTATCGCAACGTCGACCACAACCCTTAGTGTCGCCTGGATTCCGGACCGTGTCGCCGCAGTCACCGTTACGGCGCCACTGCCTGATGTTGTAGCAAGCGCGTTGAGGTAAAACGAAAAATTGCCGACGGCGCGTGTCCGAGGTATGTCATCGACGCTAACCACATCAGGATCACTGCTCGTTATGCTGGGACGACCATCCGAGCGTGGGACATCGGCGATCCCGATGCTGGCCGGAGAGTTCCCCTCGGTGCTCGATATGTGAATAGTCACATCCGTAACATCTGTTCCATGCCGCCGAAAACGCATAGTTCACCTTCATGCAGCGCAAGGCCCAAATCGACGCTTTGCTCCTGCATCACTCTCCAGACCTGTGCAAGGCCAGGGTCTCTCCGATCGCGCCTCTCCAGGGAGACGTCGCCGGCTCCGCAGCCTCGTGTTCCCGACGGAGTTCGACGCCTCCCCAGTACTCCCCGCCGCCATCCGACGCCCCCTGTCGCGAACGGATACGCGAGCCTATCGTAGGACAGCGGCAGGGGGAAGGCAGGAGCTCCGACGGTCGCGATGCTGGCGGATAATCGGAAACATGACCGTCCGTAGCGCAAGCGCCCGACCAACGCCAGCGTGATCGTCGGCGCAGCGCCGGTTACCTGTCCCCCTTCGCGACGAAGGAGGAAGCGATGGCAACGAGGGTGGAGGGGGTCGAGCGATGGCGCTAGAAGTTTCCGCCCCGCTTTTTCAGCGCGAACCGCGGCGCGCTCGGGTTCCCTGCTCAGCCGTCACCGTCGGCCGTCGACGAGGACGATTTTTGCGTACAACGTGTCGTGATACTCCTTCACGGCGACAATCTTCCCGTCTTTGAACGTGATCGCGGAATGATAAAGGTTCTCGTAGTTGCGGCCATCCGCCGTCACCGCGTGACCAGCCAATTCCACAGCGACGCGGTCGTCTTCCGCGATCAGGCCGGTGGGAACGAGTCTCAGCCCTTCTGGAAAAATCGCGTGGACGGCGTTCATCGCCTCGATGAATTCGGGCTTATTCTTGACGCCGGAAAATGGAAGATGTTCGCCCCCGGCGCTCCACCAGGCAACGTCGTCATGGATCATCGCGAATGCGCCAGCCAGATCGTTCTTGTTGACCTTTGCAAAAAACTCTTCGACAAGACGCTTGTTCGTTTGTGTCGTCATGTCCTTTTCCCTTTTGAGTGACCGACGCCAAAACAGGCGCCGCCATTGTTCTTGCAAGTGAGGTTCGAGCAGCGGGGCGATCGCGCTCGGACGGTCCTGTTCGAGCGCGGCGATGAACGCTTGGGCCTGGTCGAGGGTCGTCATGGCGTTGCCTCCCAGTGACGTCATCATGCGGCTCCGTGGCCGGACTTGCCATAACGAGGACGCCGCGATACTTTACGGATCGTACATGAAGCACCCGGGCGACCCCATCGAAGGCGTGCTGGCGCTGCTGCGTACCGAGACCGTCCTCTCGGCTCGCATCGATGCCCGCGGACCGTGGGCGCTTCGTTTCGACGCCTCCCCGCACGTGAAGTTCGGGACGATCGCACGCGGCCGCGTGATCGTGAGCTTCGAGCGCAAGCGGCCGCAGGTGCTCGAGGCCGGCGACGTCTATGTGCTGTGCAATGCTCCGTCCTACCTGGTGGCCAGCGATCTCGACGCGCCGGTGCGCCCGGCCGAGGCCCTCTTCCGGCGGGCGCCGGGAGAGGCGCTGCGCATCGGTCCGAAGCGGGGTGTGGCCGAGGTGCAAATGATCGGCGGCTACTTCAACTTCGATCCCCAGCACGCCCATTGGGTGACGAGCGTGCTGCCGCCGCTGCTGCGCATCCCGGCGACCGCGGCGGGGGCAGCGCACGAGCTGGCACGGCTGCTCGTGCGCGAGGTGAGCGAGAATCAAGCGGCGCGTGGATTCGTGCTCGACCGGATCGCGCAGCTCATCCTGGTGAGCATCTTGCGGTCGCTGGACCGCACGAAGCTGCGCAAGCGAGTGGGGTGGATCGCCGCCCTCGCCGATCCGCACATCGGCGTCGCGCTGCGGTGCATTCACCGCGACCCGGCGTCCTCGATCGTCGTGGGCGAGCTCGCGCGCGCGGCCGGGATGTCGCGCACCGCGTTCGCGGCGCGCTTCAAGGCGCTGGTGGGGAGACCGGCGTACGACTACGCGATCGCGTGGCGCATGAGCCTGGCGCGGGACGCTTTGGTCCATGATCCGGCGCGCTCCATCGGCCAGATCGCGTTCGACCTCGGGTACAAGTCCGAGAGCGCGTTCAGCACCGCCTTTCGTCGCGAGGTGGGGATGGCGCCGCGCGCCTATCGGGCGGCCGCGTCGATGCGCGCCTGACGCGCGGAACGAGGCCAGATCAGCATCGATCGTGCGTGGCCGAACCCGTCGGGCTCGCGGGGTCGAAGAAGCGGAGGTCGATCACCTGGCCCTGCTCGGGGAAGCGACGGATCGCGACCGTTCGCCCCCGCGGGACAGTCCCCGCCAGGAATTCCCAGACGGAGAGGAGCCATACCTCGGAGCTCGGGGATCGCCTCATCCAGGGGGGGCGAAGTCGCCCAAGCCGAGCTCAGCGATCTTGCGCGCGGCACGCTTGTCGTGGTGGATCTGACGGCTCGACTTGTGCCCGGTCCGATCGGAGATCCACGTCTCGGTGCGCCCGTTCGCTAGCTTGATGGTGATGAAGGTCGCGCAGGGGTCGTGCAAGCGGATATTCAGCCCGGAATACGCATCACGTGCGCCCTGCGCGACAGCGACGACCCCGAAGCCTGCTGGGGCGTCATCGTGCGTTGACGGCAGCGTTGCCCTAGCTCCGCTCGCGGAGCAGCGCGTCCAGCTGTTGATAACAGCTTTCCATGCCCTGATCCATGCCGGAAGCGAGCGCGCCGTCGCGGTCTTCCTTCGAGGCGTAGGTTTGCGTGATGCTCATCGCAGTGGCGGCGCCCTGATCGGCGAACTGGTGCTTTTCCACGAGCGAGCCAACCGTCTGGCCCGACCCCAATGCCATCGTTTCCGTGTGAACGGCGTGCTCGTGCAGGGCCACCTCCGTGAATTCGCCCCGGAGTGTCATGACCGGATTGGCTTCATCGCTCTTCCACGCCACCGAGAGCTTGCCGCCCACGCGCGCATCACACTCGCAGGTGGTCATGGTCCAGCCCGGCGGCGGCAGCATCCAGCGACGCATCCTGTCCGGAGTGAACGTGGCCTCCCACACCAGCCGACGAGGCGCGTTGAACGTGCGGGTGAGGACGATGGTGGTGTCCGTGGGGGTTGAGATTTGCAGGCCTTGGGGTGAAGTGGTGTTCATGGTGTTGTGACTCGTGACAGACGACCGAGAGGGGTCGGAATGGGTTGAGTGGCGGTGAGACGCTCAGGTCCGGCGGGCACGCGCTCGCTCCTCGGACTTCATCTCGTCGAGCAGCGAGTCCAGCGCTTCGAAGCGAGCCTCCCAGTGCTGGCGGAACGACTCGGTCCAGATCGTCGCTTCCTTGAGCGGCGCGGCCTCCAGGCGGCAGAAATGCTGCCGGCCTTCGACGCGGCGCCGGATGAGCTTGGCGTGCTCCAGCACGCGCACGTGCTTGGTGGCCGCCGGGAAAGTCATTTTCAGGGGCGCGGCCAGCTCGCTGAGGTTGCGCTCCCCGCCCGAGAGTTGCCGGATGATCGCCCGCCGGGCCGGGTGGGCCAGGGCGTGAAACACGAGGTCCAGCCGGGGCGAGTGATCTGAAACCATGCGGTTTACTATGCCAAATGGTTTCACGAGATCAACCACGAAGATCGTCCCGCGCGCACGGTCGGCGTCACTCGCCGAGAATTTCCCGCAGGTGCGAGTTGAGCAGTTTGCCCTGCGGCGCGTAGGTGAAAGAAGCCGGATTGCAGCGCGAGGAAGTGTAGCGCAGCAAACCGAAAGGGTGGGGCCGCGAGCGTCGTGATGGCTCGGTCCTGGGTCGAAACAGCGGAGCGTGGTCCGGGCGGCGCCGAGCGCGCTACGGGGCGCATCGGTGTGCCGTGGGCACACGTGTCCGTCCGGGCGTTGGTCTGGCCCGGGAGGCGCGTCGCGAGACGTTATGCGGCGTCACCGAGCGCCTTGCGGCGCACAAAACGGATCGCGACGGTTCGCCCCCGCGGAAGTGTCCCGCCAGCAATTCCTGAGGCGCGAAACCAGCCGAAGCGGCTCGGGGCTGGGACAAGCCATGTCACCTCGTCCCCGGTGACACCCGGCCACCAGCGCGCGAGGGGCCCTTCAGCGCCGCCCGGAGCCCCTCACTCGAGCGGCTCCCGCGGCCCGCGCCCGCGAGGCCCCGGCCCGTGCGGCGGCGGGCGGGGGTTTCGCCTTCGTTCCGCCTCGAGCTCCTCGTACCGGGCGCGCTGGTCCGGCGTGAGAACCGCCTTCACGCGGGCGTCGGTGCGGTCGCGGAGGGCGTCGAGCGCGGGGCGGCACTCGGAGAGGAGCTTCTCCCGCTCCGCCTCGGCCTCGGCGAGGGCGGCCCTGAGCTCGCGCACCTGGTCGTCCGTGAGGTCGAGCTGGCGGCGCATCGCCCGGAGGCGGAACTGGGCGCGCGCCTCGGTCGGAGGGCTCCGGAAGGTGTCCTCAATGTCGCGGAGGGCCGTGCCGCGGCCGATGGCCGCGCCCGCGACGCCGCCGAAGAGGAAGACGGCGGCGAGCACCGCCAGCGGCTTCCAGTGGCCGGAGGACGCCGGGGGCGCGGGGGGCGCCGGGGGCGCAGGAGGTGCAGGGGGCGCGGGGGACGCCGGCGGCGGGGTCATTCGCTGGCCTCGAGGGTGTCCACCGAGGCCATGATCGCGGTGTCGAACTGGCGCTGGCTCTGGAAAGAGAACGCGACGCTCGCGGCCGCCGCCAGCGCGGTGAGCACGACGGCGGCGCGGCCGGCGCGGACGATGCCGTCCGCCACCGCGGGGCGCGCGGGCGCGGGCAGCGGAGCGGCCCGGACGGCGCGCAGCACGGCGTCGGTGAAGCCGGCGTCCGGCGCGAGGCCCTTGGTCGCGCGGGCGAGGCGGGCGACCTCGGCGAACGGATCGCCTGCCGGCGCGGCGGCGCGCTCGCCTGCCGGCGCGGCGGCGCGCATCACGGCGTCGGTGAAGCGGTCGTCGGCGTCGAGGCGAGCCGTCGCGGCCGCGAGGCGCGCGAGGTCCCGATCGAGCGCGGTCCGGTCGTCGTCGCGGTCAGGCACTGGGCGCCTCCTTCTCGAGCTGCCGCGCGCGGAGCGCTGCGCGGGCGCGCACCAAACGTTGCTCGACCGCGCCCTCGGAGCAACCGAGGGCGAGGGCCGCCTCCTTCGCGGGCAGCCCCTCGACGGCGACGAGGACGAGCGCGGCGCGCTCCTGCGGCGGCAGCGCGGCGAGCAGGGCGTCGAGCTCGCGCAGCGCGACGCGCGCCTCCGCGGAGACGAGGCCGTCGAAGCGCGGCTCGGCCGGCGCCTCGCGCGGGGTGTCGCGGCGGCGGCGCAGGGCGTCGAGGCAGGCGTTCGTCACGATGCGGTACAGCCAGGTCTCCACCTTCGATCTCCCGTCGTAGCGCCCCTCCCGCAGGGCGCGGTAGGCGTCGACGAACGCCTCCTGCAGGGCGTCCTCGGCCTCCGCGAGGTCGCCGACGAGGCGCGCGGCGAGCCGGTACATCGGCGCGCGCGTGTGCTCGACGATCTGGCGGAAGGCCGCGTCATCGCCCCCGGCGACGCGCGCTGCGACGAGCCTCAGGTCGACGGTCACGAGCCACCGCGATTCTGCGCCCATCGCATCGCGCGCGCCACCGGGCCCTTCGCTCAGCGGCGCTCGGGGCCGCGCTCGCCGCGGCCGGGGCCGTGGTCGCCGCGCTCGCCGCGGCCGGGGCCGCGCTCGAACCTGCCGGCCGCCGGGCCCTTCTCGAGCCGGTCGGCGAGCGCGTTGCGCTGCGCCTGGTCGAGGACCGGGACGATCGCAGCCAGCGCGTCGACCATGCGGCCCTGGTGGGCCCGAGGCCCGTGCTTGCCGTCCGCCGCGGGCAGAAAGGCGTTCGCGTCGAAGCGGTCCTCCGCGAACTTCTCGAGGCGCGCGCGCATCTCGGCGCGCTTCGCCGCGAAGTCCGCCTTCCAGGCCTCCCGGTCGGCCTCGCTCGGCCGCGTTCCCTCCAGCGCCTTCTCGATCTGCGCGCGCTGGTCGTCGCGCAGGTCGATCCCGCGGAGGAGGTGGCCGAGCGGCCCGCCCTTCATGCCGGGGCCGCCCATGGCGGCGCGGTCGCCGCGGGGCCCGCGCTCGCCCTTGCCGTCCCAGGGCCCCCGCTCGCCCTTCTCGCCGCGCGGGCCGCGCTCGCCCTTGCCGCCCCAGGGCCCCCGCTCACCCTCCTCGCCCCGCGCGTCCATCTTCGCCGCGACGGCGTCGACGAGGGCCCGGCGCTGCTCCTTGGTCAACGTGGCGTGCAGCGTGCTCAGCGCCCCGGCGACGCGCGCGCGGTGCTCCTCGCCCCCGCGGCCCCCCTCGGCGAGCTTCGCCTCGATCGCGGCCCGATCGATCTTGCCCGCCCGCACGCCGTCGGCGAGCGCCGCGAACGGCGCCGGATCCATCGGGTGGTCCTTCGCGCCGTCGCGCAGACCGTCGAGCGCGCCCTCGATCGTCGCCTTCTGCGCGTCCGAGAGCTCGATCTCGTGGAGCGCCGCGCGCAGCAGGCGCTCGGGGCCGTGCGCGCCGCCCGGGCGGCCGTGGAAGCCGTTCCGGTGGCCGCGAGGCCCGGCGGCCCGGTCGTCCGTCGACGGTCCCTGCGCGAGCGCCGCCTCGGCGGCCTCATCGCTCGGCGACGTGTCGCCCTGACCCGTCTCCGCGGTGCAACCGACCGCGCCGACGAGCGCGCCGACGAGCGGCAAAATCCCACCAAGCCTCCACCAACGAGACTGCATCATGGACTCTTCTCCCTGGGTCGCCCGCGTCGAGCCGAGCGGGTCGTTCATCCCTGGGACGTGGCGAGAGAGGAGCTCCCTACGAACGAACGATCTTTTTTCGGTCGTGTGGTGGTCCGGCCGGAGGAGGCGCGGCCGGCGCCCGGACTCACTGCACGCCGGTGATGAGGTAGCTGCGTGTGCCCTGCGGCGTCGTGACCTCGGCCTCGTCGCCCTCGGACAGGCCCAGCAGGGCCGCCCCGAGCGGGCTCGTCGTGGCGATGGTTTGCAGCGAGACCCCCTGGAACTGCAGGCGCTCCCCGCCGGCGGCCGGCAGCAGGAAGTAGAGCGCGCGCCGATCCCCGCTCTCCAGCTCCACCAGCGCCGAGCTCGCGATGGTGTCGTCCGGGCCGAAGTCGCGCACGCTCAGGGCGCCGAGCTTGGCGAGCGCCTGCTCGAGCTGGTGCACACGCTCGGTGTGACCCCGCGCCACGTACGACGCCTCGGTGGCGCGCATGTCCTTGTCGCCCTCGGCGCGGTTCTCCTCGTGCGTCGCCGCGTCGGCGGCGTCGCGCGCCCGCTCCGTCGAGCGCTCCAGCTCGCGGGCGAGCTGATCCTTGATGGTCGCGAGCAACGCGCGCTTGTCGATGGCCGGCGGCATGGACACGCACACCCTACCAGACCGGATCGCGACGGTCACCCGGCCCTCAGCCGCCGGCGTTGCTCGAAACGACCGGTTTTTCCCTGGAGCGGTGACCGTCGCCCCGCTGCGGTCGAGCCTGCTGCTTGGGCGGACCGCCGACCGCGCGCACCCACGCCGAGCCCCCGCAGCGGTCGCACGCGGGCGGCTCCTCCCCGCGCCTCACGACGAGCCCGCAGCCCTCGCACGCCCGGACGCCCGTCGCCTCCGGCTGCGCGCGGTGGGCGTCCCCGTCCCACGCGGGCAGGAGCGAGAGCCCGGGCCGATCCTCCTGCGCCTTGAGGGTCGTGAAGGACCCGTTCGCCTCCAGGTGCAGGCGATCCACCTGGCCGAGGTGCTCGAGGCCCTGGGAGCGCAGCTGGGCAAAGACGCGATCGCGCGTGAGCAGCGACGACGCGATCGCGCGGTGGTCCAGGCAGCCGTCGGCGATGAGCGTCGCGACGTTGCCCTGCGTGATCTGCTCGAACCGGCGGTAACGCGCCGCGAGGCTCGCCAGCCCGCGCTGCATGCCCACCACGAGCAGCGCCACGAGCGCCGCCGGGAGCAGCCCGCGATCCGGCGCCTGCATCGCCGGGCCGATCGCCGCGGCCAGCGAGACGAGCGCGGCGAGCTCGTTGCGGCTCATCTGCTTGGCCATCCGCCGGCCCATCAGCCGCATCGAGACGACCAGGATGAGGTAGATGAAGACGACGCGGACGAGGACCTCGATCGCGAAGGACCACGGCGTCTCCCCGCGCAGCATCCGCTCGAGATCGAAGAGGCGGAGCTCTTCAGGTTTCATCCCTTCTTCTCCTTCTCGCCCGCGGCGGAAGCGCCCTTGCGGCCGATCACCGCCGTGGTCCACTCGCGGCGGCCGCAGCGCGGGCACGCGGCGCCCCTCGACGCCTGCTCGCTCGTGTTGCCGCAGGTCACACACGCCATCCGCGACCGGTCGTGCTCCAGGAGATCGCGGTCGATCGGGCGGAGGACCGAGAGCCCGGGCCGCGGCTTCGGCGCGCGCAGGACGCTGAAGAGGCCGCACGCCTCCAGGTAGACCCGCGTCACCTGCCCGAGCTGCTCCACCCCCTTGCCGCGCAGCACGGCGAACAGCTGCTCGCGCGAGAGCGCGGCCCCGGCGAGCTCGTCGAGCAGCATCACCCCGTCGCGCGCGAGCACCGTGGCGCGCCCCTGCGAGAGCAGCTCCACCCTCGGCGACCGCATGCTCCACCAGCTGAGGCCGTGATGGAGCGCCATGATGGCGACGAGGAGCAGCACGCCGGCCACGAGGCCGCGGTCGTGGGCCAGGAAGGGCACCGACACGATCGCGCCGAGCGAGAGCATGACGCCCATCTCGAGGATCGTGATCTGCCCGGACATCCGCTTGCCGAGCAGCCGCACGATCACGAGCAGGCACAGGTAGACCACCACGGTCCGGACCAGGATCTCCAGCAGGAACGCGGCCGGCGTCTGCCCGAGGAGGATGCGCTTCACGTCCCAGGGGACGATCTCTTCTTCTTTCATTTCATCCAGCAGGCCTTCCGCGGTGAGCGCGCCGTCGGGCGCTCACGAAAATGCGCAAGCATCTTCGCAGGTTGGATCTCGGCGGGAGCATTCCCGAACCAGCACGCGTCGTGCCTCTGCCGGCGCGACGCCTGCGACCCCAGGAGCCTCGCGGAAGTGTGTCGCCGCGCCGCACACCTCCAGCGCAGTGAGGCGCAACGCCTCGCCTCGGGCTCACGGCCAGCGGCCGGCGTCGCGCCGGCCGAGCGAGCGCGCCTGCGGCCTCGGATCCACCGGCCCGCTCCGGCGCCGCCGTGGGCACCTGAGCTGCTCTCGTATCCGACAGCGGCCATCCACAAGCCGCCGACCGCTCCACTGTAAACGATCACCCCGATGCGAGGCCGACGTGAGAGCAAGGTGACTCGACTGTTTCAAAACGGTGAACGAAATCGCTGAGATGGCTCTTGCTCGCGCCGGGACGAAATCTTCGCGAACCAGCTTTACGAAAGCGACCTTTGTGGTGTAGATTCGTAATCTGCCACATGCAGTTGTTTCGAGTTGACATGCTTCGATCCACCGCGCGGAGCGGCCACAGCGCGCCGCTCGGGCCCAGTGAGCGAACCGGACGCGCGGACAGGACATGAAACGAGCGGCCCTGTCGTCGCCCTCGAGGGTAACCCCTCGAGCCGCGCCCGTGCCCGCGCGAGGCGCGCCGTGAGCCCGCACGCCCAGGAGAGGTTGCGTGTGCTCGTCGTCGACGACGAGCAGCGGATGCTGGACAGCCTCGCGGCCATCCTCGAGGACGACGTCGAGGTCGTCACCAGCAGATCCGCCGAGCGGGCGCTCCAGATGCTCGAGACAGACCTCTTCCACGTGGTCTGCTCCGACTTCAAGATGCCGGGGATGAACGGCGAGGAGCTCCTCCGGCGGGTCAACGCGCTGCCGTCCTATACGAGCTGCCTGCTGATCACCGGAGCAGACGAGTACATCCGCTCGAGCGAGGGCGGGCGGCATTACGTCATCCTCAAGCCGTTCGAGCCCGCCCGGATAACGAGGCTCGTCCTGGAGCTCGCCCGCCTCGCCCACATGAAGCGGGCTGTCCACTCCCTCGCGAGCTCTCCCGCGGCGCGCGACACCCTCGCGCCCGCCTCGCCGAGGAGCGCGCCGTCCTACCGGCCGCCGGATCCCAGGGAGGCGCCGGAGCCGTCGCGGCGCAGCGCGACGAGCTCGTATCCGCCGCCGTCCTCTCGCACGGCCAGCCTCGTGCGGCCGGGGAGGCTCGGCGATCTCGGGCTCCCCGGCCGAACCGGGAAGTGACGGCCAGGCGAGGCCGGAAGCGCGCCGCGCCGCGGAGGACTTACGATGATGAGCCGGGACCCGCTCGGCGCGGCAGAGCAGGCCGCGACGGCCGAGGAGATCGTGGCGACGCTGCGCCACGACCTGCGCAACTGCTTCGGGACGATCCGCAATGCGGCGTTCTTTCTCAAGCGCAAGATCGCCCGGGAGCAAGCCTTTCGGGACGACCCCCGGGTGGAGCAGTTCATCCACGTCATCGACGACGAGGCGGTGGCGGCGAGCGCGCTCGTCGACGACGTCGCCCAGTCCCGGATACCCGCCCTGCGCCGGCCGGTGAGCGCGAGCGCCCGCGCGTGTGTCCACACGGCGGCGGCGTGCGCGCGCATCGCCGAGCCCGGGATCCGCGTGGACGTCGACGCGGCGGACGGCACGGTCGAGCTCGACCCAGCCGAGCTCGCCCTGGCCGTGCGGTGCCTCGTCGAGAACGCGGCGGAGTCGATGGCCGGCGGCGGCGTGGTCACCTTGCGCGGCAGCGTGGTCGACGCGCGGTACCGCATCGAGGTTGGCGACACCGGGGCGGGCGTCCCGGAGGCGGACCGGGAGGTGATCACCCGGCCGTTCTACACGACCAAGCCCGGCCGCCTCGGCCTCGGGCTGAACATCGCCGCGCGGGTGGCCCGCCGGTACTTCGGGACGCTCTCCATCGAGCGCGGCGCGCCCTGCGGCACGCGGGCCTGCATCGAGCTGCCCCTCGGACCACAACGCGACCCGGGCGGGCCCGGCGACCCCGGCGCGGGCGGCTCCGGCGATCCCGGCGCGGACGGGCCCGGCGATCCCGGCGCGGACGGGCCCGGCGATCCCGGCGCAGGCGGGCCCGCCGGGCTGGAGCCGCCGCCTTGACCGCGGGCGCGCAGGCGGCGGCTCTATGAGCATCCGGACCGCGCTCGGGCTGATCTTCGCCGTGGCCGCGGCCGCGGTCCTGCTCGCCACCGGGGCGCTCTACGTGACGTCCGCGAGGATGACGCTGCTCCAGCGGCGCTCCGAGCTGGCCTACGAGGCGCTCACCCGGCACATCACGCTCGCCGACCACGCCAGCCGCTACATGCGGGAAGCGGCCGAGATCTCCCTCGGCGGCGGCGACACCGAGGAGCTGCGCCACTGGGCCGGCCTCGTGGGGCGTGACCTTTCCGCGGTGGAGGCGCTCCAGCGCGCCTGGATCGAGGACGAGCGCCTCCGCGAGGACGCGCGCGAGCAGCAGGAGGAGGACGAGCGCCTGCGCCGCATGCGCGCGACCTTCGCGCGGGTCGCCGGGGACGTCGACGAGGTGACGCGCATGGCGGGCGCCGCGGAGCCGGGCGCCAGCCGGACGTTCCGGGAGCGCCCCGAGGCAGAGTACGAGCGGGGGTTCGTCCCCGAGATCGACGCGGCCATCGCCGACGCGCGGCGGGACGTTGCGCGGAGCGTGAGCGAGGCGGGCCGCGCCGGCGAGCAGATCAGGACGGCGGGCGTCGCCCTGATGACCGCGGCGCTCGCGATCCTCCTCGTGCTGCTCGGCGGCCTCTTGCGCTCGATGGCGCGCGGGTTCCGCGCCCTCACCGAGGGCGCGCGGCGCATCGCCGGGGGCGACCTCGCGTGGCGCGTGCCCGACCTGGGCGCGCACGAGCTCGGGCGCATGGGCGCCGCGCTCGGCCACATGGCCGAGAGCCTGCGCGAGGCCCAGGAGTCCAGGGTGCGGGTCGAGAAGCTCGCCGCGATCGGGCAGCTCGCGGCGAGCATCGGCCACGAGCTCCGCAACCCGCTCGGCGCGATCCGGAACGCGACCCACTACCTGAAGCGGCGCCTCGGCGGCACCGAGCTCGGCGCGGACCCGCGCGTCGCGCAGTTCCTCGCGCTCATGGAGAAGGAGATCCAGGCGTGCACGCGGATCATCGGCGATCTGCTCGACTTCGCGCGCGAGCGGAAGCCGCGCCGCGCCGCGTGCCCGCTCGGGCCGCTCGTGGACGACGCCTTCTCCGTCGTCCAGGCGCCGGCGCACGTCCGCCTCGTGAACCAGGTGCCCGCCGACCTGCCCGTGCCGAGCCTCGACAAGGACCAGTTCCGGCAGGTGCTCGTGAACCTGATCCAGAACGCGGCCGACGCGATCCCGGCCGATCGCGAGGGGCGGGTGGGTGTGGCTGCGCGGGCGTGGGAGGACGAGGTGGTCCTGTCCGTGGCCGACAACGGCGCCGGGATCCCGAAGGAGAACCTGGCGAGGATCTTCGAGCCGCTCTTCAGCACGAAGCTGAAGGGGACCGGGCTCGGGCTCGCGATCAGCGCCGGCATCGTCCGGATGCACGGCGGGACGCTCGAGGTGGAGAGCGAGCCCGGGGAGGGCACGACCTTCCTCATCCGGCTGCCGCGCGGCGCGGGACCGGACGTAGACTCGAGCGGGCGAGGGTGACGAGGGAGAGGGAGCATGGAGACGACCAGACGGGTGCTCGTGGTGGACGACGAGGAGGGGATGCGCGCCACGCTCGCCGCGAACCTCGAGCTGGAAGGGTACGAGGTCGCCGAGGCGCGGGACGGCGCGCACGCGCTCGAGCTCGTGCGGCAGCAGCGCTTCGCGCTCGTGATCAGCGACGTGAGGATGCCCGGCCTCAACGGGGTCGAGACGTTCCGGGAGATGAAGCGGATCCAGCCGGAGCTCACCGTCGTGCTGATGACGGCGTTCGCGCTCGAGCAGCTCGTCGAGGAAGGGATCAGCGAGGGCGTGTACGCGGTCATTCACAAGCCGTTCTCGATGGAGCACCTCGTGCGGATGGTCGGGCGGGCCCTCGGGCCGCGCGCCGTGCTGGTGGTGGACGATCTGCCCGACGTGGCGGAGGCGATCGTGGCGGGGCTGCGCGAGGCCGGGCTGCGCGCCGAGGCCGTCTACGACGGGCACACGGCGATCCGGCGCGCGCGCGAGGAGGCGGTCGACGTGTGCGTGCTCGACCTCGTGATGCCGTCGCTCGACGGCGTGAAGACGTACGAGCAGCTCCGGCGGCTCAGCAGCGAGATCCGGGTGATCGGGATGACCGGCCACGCGGGGTCGGAGATGATCCACGCGTTCACGCGGCGGGGCGGGTACACCTGCCTGCGCAAGCCGTTCGAGGTGCGCGACCTGGTGCTCGCGATCGCGCGCGCCCGGAGCGATCCCGGGGCGTGTTGAGGGCCGCGGCGGGCGCGGCGCCCTGACGCGGCGAGACCAGGGCTCGGAGGCAGGCGGAGGACCGGATGGGGAACGCGGTGTTGCTCGTGGACGACGACGAATCGTCGCGGTTCGTGCTCGCGGCGCTGCTCGAGGACGAGGGGTTTCAGGTCGACGTCGCCGGCTCGTTCGCCGCGGCCGGCGAGGCCCTCGCGGCCGGGGGAGCGCGGTACGACCTCGTGCTGCTCGACCAGAACCTCGGCGACGGCCGCGGCACCGATCTGCTGCCGGCGGTGCGGGCGCGCCTGCCCGGGGCGCGGGTGGCGCTGCTCAGCGGCAGCGGCGGCGAGGACCTCGACGGCGCGCCGCCGCCGGACGTGGTGCTCGCCAAGGGGATCGACTTCCCCGCGCTGCTCGACGCGCTCCGGGGGCTGCTCCGCTGAGCCGGGCGCGCGCTACGGCACGTCGCGCCGGTCGATGGGGCGCGCGGGCGAGCCGGGCTCCACGCAGTCGCAGACCTCACAGCCGTTCCTGTCCGTCACGCAGCGCTCGTCGTTGCCGAGGCACATGAGCGGCTTGTACTGGGTCGGACAGTCGCCGCTGGGGGCCATGGCGCCCGGCCGACCAGCGGGGCCGCAGCCGAGCGAGCAGGCCGCGGCGAGCGCGCCGAGCAGGACGAGCAGCATGTCGGAGCGGGCGGCGCGCGCGGTCACGCTGCGCTGCGCGGGAGAAGGGCTGAGGCGGGCTTCTCCGGCCGCGGCGGCGCCGCGCGGGGCAGCGGGGCCGGCGGGCCGCTCCCGCTCGTGGCGTGAGGAGGAGAGCGCTTCGAAGCGCGCCAGCGCGGGGCCTTCCAGCGCGCTTGTCTGTGCCTGCTTCGTCCTGCGCATAAGCTACCGATTCCCGTGCTGCGTTCCGTCGCGCGGGGAGCTCTCGCGAGCATCCAGCCTGCTCGACGATAGGCTTGTCCCGCGTCGCTGGCAAGCCGGAGGGACTCGACGGCCCCGTCGTGTGGTGTCGTCGCGCCCTATCGACGCCGCCGAGCGAGCCGGTCATCGCGCGAGGGTGGTCAGGCCGTAATAATGAAACGACTTCCGGGGCAGGTCCTCGGCGGCGCTCCGCGTCGCCAGCGGTGGCCGCGCTGGCGCTCTGCCCGACCGCGGCGCCCCTCAGACCCGGCGCAGCCGCTCCGCCGCCGCCTCGAGCGTCTCGTCCCGCTTGGCGAAGCAGAACCGCAGGACGGGCCCGGGCTCCACCCCCTCGAGGAACGCGGAGGTGGGGATCGAGGCGACGCCGTGCTCGCGGATGAGGCGCAGCGCGAAGTCGGTGTCTCGCTCGGTGGTGATCGCCGAGGTATCGAGCAGCTGGAAATACGTGCCCTCACACGGCAGCGGGCGGAACCGCGAGCCCTCGATGAGCTTCAGGAACCGGTCGCGCTTCGCCTGGTAAAAGGGCGCGAGATCGGCGGGCAGCGGCTCGCGCGTCACGACCTCGGCATACGTGAGCTGGATGGCCGCGTTCACCGCGAAGGTCACGAACTGGTGCACCCGCTGGATCTCCGCCGAGAGCGCCCGCGGCGCCGCGCAATAACCCACCTTCCAGCCGGTCGTGTGGTACGTCTTCCCGAAGGAGCTGATGACGACGGAGCGGTCCGAGAGCTCCGGATACCGGGCGAGGCTCTCGTGCCGGCGCCCGTCGAAGAGGATGTGCTCGTACACCTCGTCGCCGACGACGATGACGTCCCGCCCGTCCAGGACCCGCGCGAGCTCGCGCAGGTCGTCCGCCGACAGCGCCGTGCCGGTCGGGTTGTGCGGCGAGTTGATGATCAGGAGCCGCGTCCGGGGCGTGAGCGCGCGCCGCACCTCGTCCCAGTCGACGCGGTAGTCCGGGAAACGGAGCGTGACGAACACCGGGGTGCCGCCGTTCAGCCGCACGGCCGGCGCGTACGAGTCGTAACAAGGCTGGAACAGGATGACCTCGTCCCCGGGCCGGACGAACGCGGTGATCGTGCTGAAGAGCCCCTCGGTCGCGCCCGATGTGATCGTGATCTCGGTCGCCGGGTCGTAGCGGCGGCCGTAGAGCCGCTCGATCTTCATGGCCAGCGCCTCGCGCAGGGCCAGCACGCCCTGCATGGGGGCATACTGGTTGTGGCCGGCGCGCATGTGGCGGGCGACGGCCTCGACGAGCTCCGGCGCGCAGTCGAAATCGGGGAAGCCCTGCGACAGGTTGATGGCGCCGTGCTCGTTCGCGAGGCGCGTCATCACGGTGAAGATGCTGACGCCGGTCGACGGCAGCTTCGAGGGGAGCGCGGGGGTGGTCATGGTGGGTCTCTCGGCCGGTCCTGACGGCCGGGACTCTACCACGATACCGCTTCAGCCGGCGATCCGGCCACGCTCCGGCCGCTCGGCGATGATCACCGAGTTGATCACCTCGTCGTGCGGATGGATCTCCAGGAGCGGCTCGAACGGCGCCATTCCATGGATGTCGACCTCGGGGTAGAGCAGCGCGCGCAGGCGCTGCGAGCTGCGGACGAGGAGCAGCGCGCCCGGGCGCATCGCGCCGTGGAGGTGGCGGAGCAGGCGGCCCTTCTCGCGCCGGTTCATGCCGACGAGCGCGGCGAGGAACACGCAGTCGAACTCGGAGAGGTCGGAGCAGGACAGGGCGTCGGCGCAGAGGAACTCGAGCCTGTCCGACAGCCCGAGCCGCCGCGCGAGCGTGCGCGCGGCGGCGCACGCCTCCTCGTCCACGTCGATGTTGCTGACCGGGAGGCCGTGGCGCCCCGCGAGCAGGATCGAGGTGAAGGGCAGCGGCCCGGAGCCGACGAACAGCACGCGCCGCGGCAGCTCGTCGCGCACGCCCCTCAGGCTGGAGAGCTCGAGCCGGGTCAGCTTCTCGTAGTTCGCGGCGTACGGGAAGCTCCGGAGCTCGGCCGCCGGGTCGTCCGCGGCGGCGATGCGCCGCGCCCAGTGGCGCTCCAGCTCGAACTCGCCGCGCGAGCAGACGCGCCACAGGCCCTCGCGGATCTCGCGCACGACCGGATCTCCGAGCACCTCGTCGACCTCCCCCCGCGAGCGAGACATGGAGATGCTCACGAGCTCGCCGAACAGGTGGTTTACCCGCTGGCTCGGCTCGAGGGAGCCCATGCTCGCGAGCTCGTTGTAGATGCGGTGAATGCGCGTCGAAAGCGAAGTGTCAGCGACCGTGTTCATGATGGCCTCCAGATCAGCGGAGCCGCTCGTCAGGATCGGTGTGCCAGGGGAGGGGCGGGACGCTCCCCTCGTACGCGGGCGGGAGCAGGGCGCGGAGCCGCGCCGCGACGTCGCCCGGGAGGCCCGGCGGCACGTACGGCAGCCGGTCATCCACCCCCGCCCGCAGCGTGTACCGGGCGCGGACGCACTCGGGGAGATCGCGACAGGACGGGGCGTACCAGAGGCTCAGCGCGGTGCGCTCCTCGCCGCTGTCGTTCGCGTGCGTGGCGTGCAGCAGGCGGACGTCGACGACCACCAGATCGCCCGCCTTGACCGGGAGCGAGACCTCGTCGGGATAGCTCTGGAAGACGGGCGAGCTCGGGTCGCGCATGCGCTCGAGGTCCGGAATGTTGGCGCCGCGCAGCGGCTCATGCAGGGCGTGGCGCCTCCTGTGGCTGCCCGGGATGACGCGGAGACAGCCGTTGTGGGGCGTCGTGTCGACGAGGTAATAGATGAGGATCAGCTCGTGCGGCGCCGGCTCGTACGCGACCGGGTGATTCCAGTTGATGCAGTCCTGGTGCCAGAAGGTCCGCGGCGTCCCCGGCAGCTTGTTGAAGACGATGCCGTGCTCGTAACGTGGCTCGTCGCACCCGAGGCGGCGGAGCGCGGCGAGGGCCCGCGCGTGCCCGATGAGATCGACGAACCCCGGCTCTCGCAGGATGTCGAACAGGCTGCCGATGGCGACGTGCCTCTCCTGGTACTCCCTGTCCTCTTGCGGCGCGAGGATCCGCCGCGCGAGCGCGCGGTAACGGCGCACCTCGTCGAGGTCGAGGACGCCGCGGATCACGGTGTATCCGTCCGAGAGGAGGCGATCCCGCTCGGTCAGCGGCGGGGGCGGCTCCGGCAGACGGCTGGCGTGCGGCTCATTCATCACATCCATAAGGATTCCCTCCTCGGGCGGCGCGCCCCGGCAGGCCCCTTATGTGATTTCAGAAACACAAAGTCAATTGCAAATGAGTTGCGATTGCGTCGCGAGGGATCGGCGCCTGGCCTGTCGTTTCTCGTGCGCCGCGGGCCGGCCCTGGATCAGGGGGTCCGCGACGGGGCCAGGTGCGGCGCCTGGCGCCGGAGGATGCCCTCCGCCGTGTACAGGCGCGAGAACAGGTTGCGTGTGGCCGGATCCGGATCCTCCCAGAGCCTCCTGAGATAGCCCTGGTCGATGAGGCCTGCGCCGCTCAGCACGCACCCCTGGTCGAAGAGGATGGCCGCCCTCTCCATGAACGGCCGCGAGAGCCACATCTCGGCGGGGATGGGGAAGCCTTGCTTCTTGCGCGAGGTGATGACCGGCGGGACGAGATCCGCGAGGGCCTGCTTGTAGATCCCCTTCTCGTGGCCATCGAGCTGCTTCAGCTTGCTCTGGAAATCGAAGGCGCTGCGGACGAGCCCCCTGCTCGCGAGGGGCGAGCGCGCCTCGACGCTGTGGCGCATGCTGAGGAGATCCATCTGCCGGAACTCATAGACGGCGAGCCGGCCGTGGAAGTGCAGGAGCTGCACGGCCTGCAGGCTGTCGAGCGGCCAGTCGCCGTAGAGCGAGAGGATCTCACGGTACTTGCCGGTCGTCAGGCGCTCGGCGTCGTGGCGGGGCATGAGCCGCCTCATGTCGGCCGTCCCGGACCAGCAGAACGCCGCGTAGTAGCGCTCGGGGAGCTCGGCGAGGGGCACGTCCGCCATCGCCCGGCCGTAGGAGTAGCCGTCGAAGATCTCGTCGGGCCCGCTGCCGGAGAAGATGACACGCGTCTCCCGCCCTGCCTCCTCGAAGAGCCGGAGGAGGCAGGGCGCCTCCTGGGAGCCCAGCGGCTCGCCGGCGGTCTCGATCCACCGGTCGAGGTACACGCAGTAGTCGGTGTCCGACAGGGCGATCTCGGTGTGCTGCGTGGCGAGCTCCCGAGAAAGCTCCCGGGAGTACGCGAACTCGTCGAAGACGCTGGTGCTGCGCGGGAGGAGCTGACCCGTCGGGCGAAAGCCGATCGAGAACGTCCTCATGGGCAGGCCTGCGCGGCGCGCGGCGACGAGGACCGCCGTCGAGTCGATCCCGCCGCTCAGGAGGAGGCCATAGGGGACCTCCAGGTCGAACGTCCTGCGGCAACCGTCGACGACAGCGTCCCTGATCTCCTGCTTGATCGCAGGGACGTCGGTCCTCGACAGGTCCCCGCGCGGGATCGTGTAGAAGCGCCCCGTCCGCTGCCGCTCGGGCGACCTGGTCAGCCAGGTGCCGGACTCGAGCTTGCGGATCTGCCGGACGTGCGTCGCGCCGCCGAGGATGAAGCGATGTGCGGTGAACTCCGCGAGGCCGTCGAGGTCCCAGTCCTTCCTGCGGTACGGGTCCTTGATGAGCGGGTCGATCTCCGAGGCGAAGACCAGGGCGTCGTCGTCCTCCCACAGGTAGACGGTCTTCTGCCCGGTGGGGTCACAGGCGATGAGGGCGGTCTGGCTCGCGCTGTCGAAGAGGGCGAAGGCGAACATGCCCTCGAGCCGCTCCAGGCAGGCGAGCCCCCAGGCCTCGTAGGCCGCGAGGATGACCTCGGTGTCCGAGGCGGTCCGGAACGGGAAGCGCGGAAGCCGCGCGCGCAGCTCGCGGTGGTTGTAGATCTCGCCGTTGTAGACGATGGCGAGGCGCTTATCGGCCGAGGTGAGCGGCATGTCCGCGCCCGTGTTCCCCGCGTCGGTGATGCGCAGCCGGTTGCTGCCGAGCAGGGCCCAGGGCGCGCATTGCAGGGCGCCCCGCGCGTCGGGCCCGCGGTGGTGCATGGCGTCGAGGAGCAACGCCATCTCGTCGCGCTGCGCGTCGGTGATGGCCCCGTTCGTGGGTTTGTTGAAGATGCCGGCGATCGAGCACATCGAGCACGCTCCTGGAGGTGGAGGGGACGGCGGCCCGCGCGGCTCAGGCGGCGACGGGCTCTCGCGCCCGCGCCGGGAACGCCAGCGGCACGAGCCTCGGCAGCGCCAGGTGGAGATAGACAGAGCGCGTCAGGCTGAACAGGAGGAAGGCCATCCAGAGGCCGTGATTGCCCCAGCGGGTCGAGAGGACGGGCCACGCGACGAAGAACACGAGGCTGGCGGTCAGCAGCGCGTTGCGGATCGGAGCGGCCCGGGTCGCGCCCGTGAAGACGTTCTCGAGGATCATGCTCCAGAAGATCGCGACCGGGAACAGGACAATCCAGACGTAGTAGCGGCCCGTCGTCTGCACGATGGACTCCAGCGGGGTGAACATCCCGAGGATCAAAGGCTGCGCGACGACACACGCGAGGCTGATGGCCAGCGCGGACAGCGAGGCAGTCCAGAACGAGAGCCGGAGCGCGTCGTGGAAGCGCCCCCGGGACCGGGCCCCGATCGCCTGGCCGGCGAGCATGCCCGCGGCGCTGCCGATCCCGCCCAGCGCGCTGGAGATGACGATCTGCATGTGCATGAGGATCGCGTTGACGGCCAGGACCTCGGGGCCGAGGAGCGCGCTCTGGCGGGTGATCCAGCCGAAGACGCCGAGCAGGCAGGTGGTGCGCACCAGCACGTCGCCGTTCACCCGCCACATCCGGGTGATCGCCTGCAGATCGGCGACGTGCCGCCGCTCGATCCGGACGCCTCGAAGGTGGCCTCTGCGCCAGATCACGAGGCAGCCGACGAGGACCTTCGTCACCTCGGCCAGCACCGTGCCCCAGGCGACGCCGCTCACCCCGAGGCCGAGCAGCGTGACGAATCCGACGGTCAGGACGAGGTTGAGCAGGTCCGTCCCGAGGGAGAGGAGCATCGCCCAGCGCACCTCGGCCATGCCGATGAGCCAGCCTGCGACCACGTAGCCCATCAGGACCGCTGGCGCCCCCCAGATGCGCGCCCCGTAGTAGGTGGCCGCGTGGGACTCGACCTCTCCGCGGGCCCCCATCAGATCGAGGGCGACGGCGCCGAGGGGGCCCTGCAGCAGCACGAAGGCGCAGCCGACCAGGGCGGCGAAGAGCAGGGGGCGGAGCAGCTGCAAGGCCGCGTCATGGCGGTCCTCCGCGCCGCGCGCCTGGGCGGCGAAGCCGCTCGTGCTGGTCCGGAAGAAGCCGAGGAGCCAGTAGAGGGTGTTGAAGATCTGGCTGCCCACGGCGACTCCCCCCATCGTGGCCGCGTCGCCGAAGTGCCCCATGACGGCGGTGTCGGTGGCGTTCATGATGGGCCCCGACAGGCCGGCGAGGGTCAGCGGAATCGCGAGCTTCCAGTACGACCCGAAGCTCAAGGGCTCCTGGTCGGGCTTCGTGTGCTGCTGGGCCATCGGTCGACTGCTCGCGCTCAGCGCGCGTCCAGGGTGAACGAGAGGAGGTGTGTCAGGATCTTGTCGTACGGCGCGGGCCAGGTCTTCCGCCTCAAGATCTCGGGCCTGAAGCCCCGGCGCAGCGCGTGCCCCACGACGCCCCGGAGGTTGCTCGCGTTGGAGAGCACCGTGATGACCCGGCCGCCCGGCGCGAGCAGCTCTCGAGAGGCGATCTCGTCGAAGAAGCGCACCATGATCGCCGAGCCCGAGAAGTTCACCCGCGCGAGGTCTGGATCGTCCGAGCGCAGCGGGTTCGCGGGCGGGTTGAAGACGATCACGTCGGCGCGCGCCCCGCGCGGGAGCGCGGAAAAGAGATCCGAGACCAGGAAGTGGTGCCGATCGGGGTCGCGCGGCCCGGTGTGCCGCTCGAAGCTCGCGAGGCTCGACGCGACGCTCGCTTCATGGATGTCCATGGCGTGGATCTCCCGGGCGCCGCGCTGCCGCGCGAGCACGGGCTCGACGCCCGCCCCGCACCCCATCACGACGACCGACGCGCCCTGCGTCTCGACGAGCCCGTCGTGGAGCGCGTCGAAGATCACCTCGCTCGTCCCGCCCGGCACGAGGACCCCGGGCGGGACCGCGAACGCGAGCCCGCGGTAGACGTAGTCTCCTCCCTGGACCTTGGTGCCCCGGTTGACCCGCTCGATCTCCGCGGCGGAGAGCATGGGCGGCAGCGAGAGAACCAGGCTGCCGAGCGGCTCGGGGAGCGCGGCTATCTCGTCCGGACTCAAGAGCAGACCGTGAACGTCCTCGATCCGCGGTGTTCGATCATCCATGGCTCACGTCTCCCGTGCTTTCTCGTCGCGGGTCAGGAGCACATAACGGTCGCTCGGCGGCTCCTGGTCGGAGGGCGGCCGGAGGGGCCTCGTGCCCGTGGAGGTCGCCTCTTCCCGCCGAGGCGCCCTGTCGATCCGGCGGACGGCGAGCGGGAGCAGGGCGCCGAGCAGGGCGAGGACGCCGAGCAGCCCCGCGAGCGCGGAGAGCTGCACGGGCTGCGCGGCGCCCTCGAAGCGGTGGCGCGGGACGGCGTCGATGTCGAACGCCGCGAGGCCTTTGTAGTTGAAGACGAGCGGATAGAAGTACTGCTTCAGCTGCTCGTGGTAGGCGGCGATGCTGTCCCTGAAGGCGAGCTCCGTGGCCATGTCCGTGCCGGCCATCCGGTCGAGCAGGAGCTGCAGGGCGAGGGGCGGCAAGGCGAGGGCGGCGCGCGCGGTCCACTGCTCCCTTCGCGCGAGCGCCGCGTGGTAGGCCTCGACCTCGCGGGCGACGTGCACGTCGCCCATCTCGTGCATGGCGTAGTACCAGGGCCAGGAGAAGTGGTCCTCGGGGACGGGGGTCGAGGCCCACTCGGGCCGCCGCGCGAAGAACGGATCGAGCACGGCGCGCTTCGGCCGGTCCCAGCCCGCGTTCTGCTCCTGCCGCTGCGCGAGCGTGAGCTCGACGCCGCCGCGCGCTGGAGCGGCCGTGAGGATCGCGAGGTTGACCAGCGCGGGCAAGAGGACACACCACGCGATCCAGGCGCCCACGAGCGCGACGGCGTTCCACGCGGACGAGCGCCGCAGCGAGGCCACGAGGAACACGAGGAGGAACCAGAGCGCGACGTACACGAGCGAGGCGAGCGCGAAGGCGCCGGCGCGCGCGTCGAGGGGGATGCCGAGCCAGGCGACGGCGAAGGCGAACAGCGCGAGCGCGACGGCGGAGACGAGCGCGGCGCGCAGCGCGAGCCGGAGCGCGAGCAGGCGCGACAGGCGCGTCGGCTGGGAGCCGACGAGCGGCTCGGTGCCGAGATCGTCGTCGCGCGAGCGGCCATCGTAGCTCACGCCGACGATGAACAGCGGGACGAGGAAGACGAGGACGAACCCGTAATCGAAGCTGCCGGCGAGCTGCTTGAGCGGGTTAGCGATGTCGGTCTGGTAGAGCTGAGGCACGAGGCCGATGAAGCGCAGGTGCCGGCTGTACGGGTGCACGTCGCGCAGCCCGGTCGACAGCGCGGTCCACGCGTTCGGCTCGTGCGCGACGGGCATCGCGAGGTAGTAGAGGACGAGGCCGAGGTCGTCGTTCGGCGCGTGGGTCTTGCGGAGGTAGCTCTCCTCCTCTTTGAGCGCCGGCTCGAGGGCCGCGATGACCTCGCGCTCCGCGGCCACGCGGGCCGCGCCGTCCACGATGGCGGCGACGCCGGCCACGAGCAGGAGCGACGCGACGACGAGGGGCACCCGCGCGCGGAGCAGCTGCCGGAGCTCCAGGCGAGCGCGGACGAGGAACGGGCTCATGACGTTTCTCCGTGGCGGCGGGTGAAGAGCGCGACGCCGAGCGAGAGCGCCGCCGCCCACGCGAGCACGGCGAGGCCCGCGGGCGCGACGCGGGACAGCGCCCAGGCGGCGGGGGGCCGCTTGGGCTTGAAGGGGGCGAACTGCGTCCATTCCGCCCGATCGACCCGCTGCGCCTTGTCGTCGTGCCAGCGGATCTTCGTGATGTGCAGCTGGTTCAGCTGCTGGATGAAGGCATAACGGTGCGCCTCCGCCTGCTGCTCGAAGTCGACGAGGTGGTGGGCGTCGGTGCCGGCGAGCCCCATCGAGAAGGACCGGATCGCGAGCAGCGGCGTGAACAGGCCCGCGCGGAGCGCGAGCCCGTCCTGGGCGCGGTGCGCGTCGAACAGGCGCGTGGTGTAGTCGTTGAACAGCGCGGTGGTGATCCGCTCCCCCTCGCGCATCACGACGCCGCCGTAGTTGACCGGGAGGTCCTCGACCCGCGACGCGCCGTGCTCGGCCAGCGTGCGGCGCTGCAGCTCCTGGAAACGGGGGTTCTGCGGATCGTGGCTGTCTCCGACCTCGCGGATCGCGCGCGCCAGGTCGAGCTCGACCTGGGCCCGCGAGGGCGTCGGGTGGAGGCGGCTCGCGGCCTGGGTGGCGAGCCGCGGCGCGACGATCCAGAGCGCGACCCACAGGCCGAGCAGCGTCAGGAGGGCGCCCTGCGCGCGGCGGTGGAAGGACGAGGCGAGCACGCCGAACGCCGTGCAGGCGGCGAGGTAAACGGCGTAGCCGCCCGCGAGGACGAAGGCGCGAGCGAGCGTGTCCACGGAGGCGTCGAGCACGCCGGCGAGCAGCGCGGCCGCGAACGCGAGCGCGAGGACCGGCGCGAGCCACAGCGCGACGGCGAGCAGCGCCCCGAGGGCCTTTCCGGCGACGAGGACGCGGGCGTCCACGCCCTGGGAGACGGCGAGGGCCCATGTCCCCGCCTCGCGCTCGCCGGCGACGCTGCCGAAGGTCATGCAGAAGATGAGCAGCGGCAGCAGCACCTGGAGGACGAAGGCGGCGCTCGGGGTCCCGAAGCGCGCGAGCTCGCTCGACTGCGCGGCCTCGCTGAAGCTCAGGGCGTTGCGCTGGTGCGGCTCGAGGAAGAGGGATGTGCCGGCGAAGGACTCGAGGCCTGGATCGAAGAAGCCGAGGGGGCTCGGCGGGCGGAAGGCGAAGGAGCCGTAGTGGGCGGCGCGGTGCGGGTGGCGGCCGGGCTGCTCGACCCACTGGCGGTGGACCAGCTCCTGGAGGGCCGCGCGCTGGCGGGCCTCTCCGGCGTGGCGCGCCGCCTCGAGCAGGAACGCCGCGGCGAGCAGCGCCGTGACGAGCGCGGCGGCGACGCGGAAGGTGCGGTTGCGGAACGCGCGGACGGCCTCGTGCCGCGCGGCTGTGAAGAGGGCTCTCATGCGCTGACTCCCCTGAGGGTCTCGTCGGACCGCGGCGGTCGCTCAGAAAGTGAGGGTGCCAGTCACGTACGCCGAGCGCGCGTCGCCCGGGTTGTGCTGCGCCCCGACAGCGCCGAAGTCCTTGTACCAGATGGACGTGTCGTACGGCTGGTCGAGCAGGTTGTTCACGTCGACGCCCACCGAGATCGCCTCGGTGACGTCGTAGGCCGCGCTCGCGTTGATGACGACGTGGTCGCCGACCTTCCGCGCGCCGTACTCCTCGGTGGAGTTGGCCTTGTTGATATAATAGCCGCCCTGCGCATAACAGAAGAGCGAGACGAGCAGCGCCTCCACGGGGTGAACGTCGATCCCGCCTTTCGCGCTGAAGCTCGGGACGTGATCGAGCTCCTTGCCCTTGTTCGCGGCGAGCGCCGGGCCCGGCTCGACCTGCTCGGAGATGGCGCGGCTGAACGCGCCCCACACGGAGAGGAGCTCGAACGGGCGCAGCGTGAGCTCGACGTCGAAGCCGCGCCGCAGCGTCCTCCCCACGTTCTCGGAGTCGCCGGAGCCGTCGCCCTTGTCCCGCACCTCGCCGCTCGCGCGCTGCTCCCAGTACGCGAGGTGGCTCGTGAGCCAGGGGAAGACGCTCGACCTGTAGCCGACCTCCCAGCCGTCGTTGATCGACGGATCGAGCGGCGTGCCCTGGACGGCGAAGGCGCCCTTGCCCGTGCCGATCTGGAACGTGCGCCCGTAGTTGGCGTACAGGCTCTGCCCCTTCACCGGCGTGACCATGACGCTCGCCTTCGGCTGCCAGATGAGGCCGTAGTCGTTGAGGTCGTGGTCGACCATCCGGGCCGCCTCGCCCTCGGGCTGCTCCAGGAAGCTGCCGGCGCCGGCCAGGCGATCGGCCCGCAGCGCGGCCATGAGCTTGATGGGCTTGATCGGGCTCGCGCTCGCCTGCACATAGGAGCCGGCCGCGTGGAGGGCGAAGTCCTCGTCGCGGAACGCGGGGCCCTGGCGCTCGCGATCGATCGTGGGGAAGCGCTGGTATCTGTCGTCCTGAAGCTGGTAGTCGACCCCCCACTCGACGGTGAGGCCGAGCGCCCGGGGATCGCGCGCCCGGTAGGTGAGCACCGAGATCGCGCCGTAGTGCTTGTCGTCCTCGACCCGCAGCTGCTGGGAGAGGTCGGGGTCGAACCTCACCCAGCGGTCCCGCAGGAACGCCTGTCCGTAAGCCTTGAGCTGCCAGGAGAGGTCGCCCGTGATCTCGTGATCCAGATGGACGCTCCCGTGGAGGGTCGCCTGCCGGCCGCCGTCGGTCGCCGCGTAGGCGGGAGAGGTGGTGGGGCGCGAGCGCGCCTCTTCACGGGACAGGTAGCCGGGGGCGTCGGCGTCGAGGAACATGCCGCGGAGGATGAGCCCGACCCTGAGCTGCCTCGACGGCTCGTAGAACCACTTGGCAGAGCCGGCGACCTTGTCGGTCCTCGCGTGATCGCGGTAGCCGTCCGACCCGCGGTAGCCGGCGAAGTAGGTCTGGCTGAGCGCGCCGCCCTCGGTCGCGACGAGCACCTGGGGCTCGACCGTCCAGAAGCTGCCGGCGAGGAGCCGGGCGACGCGCTCGTTCCCGCTTTTGCGCGTGACGACGTTGATGTTGCCGGCGACGTTGTTGAGCCCGTAGCGCGGGTCGTTCGTGCCCTTGACGACCTCCATCCGCTCCATCTCGAGCGGGAAGACGGCCTTCATGTCGGGGAGGCCGACGTGGTGGTTGCTCGGGATACCGTCGATGAGGAGCTTCGTGTGGGCGACGTCGCCCTGCGTGTTGAAGCCGCGGAGCCCGATATCGGCGCCGATGATGCCCTGGTTGTAGGACTCGACGTAGACGGCCGGCACGCGCCGGAGCAGCTCGAGCGGCTCGGCCGTGCTCTGACTCTGGATCTGCTCGCCGCCGAGGATGTCGACGGAGGTCAGGACATCGGCGCTGTCGAGCGGGCCCACCCGGTGGCCGATGACGACGACCTCCTCGCCGAGCGTGAGGGAGGCGTCGAGCGACGCGGCCTCGGGGGCGCTCGCGGGGGGCGCGGCGTCGGGGGGCGCGGCGTCGGGGGGCGCGGCGTCGGGGGGCGCGGCGTCGGCGGCGCGGGCCGAGAGGAGCGCGACGAGCGCGGTCGCGAGGCCGGAGGTGCGCGCGCGCGGGCTCATGAGCGGGCCTCCGGCGAGGCGGCGGCGGCCGCGCCGCGGCGCGAGGGGAGGGGGGGCGCCGCGTCGCCGGGAGGGTCGAAGTGCGCGCGGTACAGCGCGAGCACGTCGGCCTCGGACAGGCCGGCTGCGCTCGCGACCTCGACGAGCCGGCCCGCCTTCATGACGCCGATCCGGTGCGCGATGCTCGCGACCGCGCCGAGGTCGTGCGTCACGATCAGCACGGCGGCGCCGCGGTCGCCCTCGCGCCGGATCGCGGCGCAGAGCTCGCGCACGGCGCCCGGATCGAGGCCCGAGGTCGGCTCGTCGAGGAGCAGGGCGCACGCGTTCTTCGCCTGCGACAGGGCGAGGACGACCTTCTGCCGCATGCCCTTCGAGTAGCCGCTCGCCGGCCGGTGCACCGCGGCCTCGGGCAGCCCGGCCGCCGTGAGCAGCGCCGAGAGCGCCGCGGCCGAGGGGACGCGCGGCTGCGAGAGGCTCAGGAAATACGCGAGGTTCTCGCAGCCGGAGAGGTGGGGATAGAGCCGCACCTGCTCCGGGACGTAGGCGATCCGCTGGCGCGCCCGGATCGGATCGGGCTCGACGTGCGCGGAGGCCACGTAGGCCGCGCCGGAGGAGGGCCTGATGAAGCCGAGGAAGAGGTTCAGGGTGGTGGTCTTGCCCGCCCCGTTCGGGCCGAGGAGGCAGAACACCTCACCCGCCGGGACATCGAGATCGAGCGCGTCGAGCGCGGGCACGCCGCCGTAGGACTTCGAGAGATTCTTCGCAGTAAGCATGACGGGATCGCCGGGGGTCGCCGGCGGCGCAACGTATGCGACCGTAGAAACTGGAAGTCAATTGCAAATGTGATGCATTAACATTCCGGTCGCAGGAGTGCCTCCAGGCCGCCGCGGCGCCGGCCGCGGGGGCGCCGGCCGCGGGAGCGCCGGCCGCCGGGGCGCCGGCCGCTCGCCGTCCGCCGGGGCGCCGTCCGCCGGGGCGCCGGCCGCTCGGCGCGCGACACGCGCGATCGCCCGGGGCGATCCGGGTGGCGCAGGCGGCCGCGCCGAGGCGCGGCGCATCGTCCGCGATCCGCCCCGGCTCCGCGCTGGCGAGCCGCGCCCGTGATACGGTGCCCGCCGCCGGCCGGGGGGTGGCGACGACGTCTGTCCTCTGCGCGCGGCAGAGGAGGAAGGACCGTGCGGCTGAAGGACAAGATTGCGCTCATCACCGGGGCAAGCAGGGGAATCGGGAGGGCGTGCGCGCTCGCGTTGAGCCGCGAGGGGGCCGTCGTGATCGGCGCGGCGCGCACCGCGGCGGACCTCTCGTCGCTCGAGCGGGAGCTCCGCGCGGCGGGCGGCCGCGGGCTGATGATCGAGGTCGACGTCACCCGCGCCGCCTCGGTCGCCGCGTGCGTGGAGCGGGCGATCCGCGAGCTCGGCCGGATCGACATCCTCGTGAACAACGCGGGCGTCGGCGGCTACCGGCCCTTCCTCGAGTGGTCGGAGGACGACTACGACCGCATCATGGCGACGAACATGAAGGGGACCTGGCTGTTCTGCCGCGAGGTCATCCCCCACCTGCGCCGCCAGGGCGGCGGCCACATCATCAACGTCGCCAGCGTCGCCGGCCTCCAGGGGTATGCGGGCGAGGCCATCTACTGTGCGTCCAAGTTCGCGCAGGTCGGCCTGACGCAGGCGCTCGACCGCGAGTTCTGGCAGGAGAACATCAAGGTGAGCGCCGTCTGCCCGGGCGGCGTCGAGACGCACTTCGCGCTCGGCGACGGGCGCACCGCCGGCTCGGAGCGCATGCAGGGCTTCTCCACGGCGGAGGACGTGGCCGAGGCCGTCGTGCTCGCCGCGCTGCCGCGGGAGCGCTCGCGCATCGTGCAGATCGTGATGCGCCCGATGAACGAGGCCACCTAGCGGCCGCGGCGCGAGGCGCGGACCGTGCCACCGCGTCGTGACGTGCGTGTAACCGCCGTGCGAAGATGCCTTATCCAGTTAAGGCAAATCCTGGGTCGAGGAGAGCCGCGCTCTCGGGCAAGCTCGACGGGCCGGGGGCGGTCGCGCGCCCGTCGCGCCGCGCGATCGCGCGAGGTCCTCCCCGCGCCGGCGCGCTCCCCGACCGCGCGCCGCGTCGCCGCGCGGCCGGGGAGCGCGCCGTTGCGGGGGCGCGCGGCGGCGGCGTCCGCGCGGCGCCGCGAATCCTGTTGCCTTTGCCTCGACCGATCGGGATGATCGGCTACCCTAGTCGCCGCCCATCGCTCCGGGCGTCGAGCTGTCCCTCATCTCGCGGAGGTCGTGTGAAGCACAACGATGTGGTGGTCTTGATCCTCGGCGGAGGCGTTGGAAGCCGCCTTTACCCGTTGACCAAGCTGCGCTCCAAGCCGGCGGTCCCGACCGGCGGCAAGTACCGTCTGGTCGACATCCCGATCAGCAACTGCCTCAACTCGGGTTTCAACCGCATCCACATCCTCACGCAGTTCAACTCGGTCTCGCTCCACAACCACATCACGCAGACGTACCGCTTCGACGTCTTCTCCGCGGGCGCGGTGCAGATCCTCGCGGCCGAGCAGACGCCGACCCACAGCGACTGGTACCAGGGCACGGCCGACGCCGTCCGCAAGCAGCTGGTCGAGGTCAAGTCGCCGAACCCGCGCGACGTCATGATCCTCTCGGGCGACCACCTCTACCGCATGGATTACGAGCCTTTCCTCGAGCGCCACCGGGAGGCCCGGGCCGACGTCACGCTCGCCGTGCGCCCCGTCCCGACCGCCGAGGTGTCCCGCCTCGGCATCGTGGCCACCGACGATGACGGGCGGGTGGTGAAGTTCGTCGAGAAGCCGAAGGACATGAAGCTGCTCGAGAACGTGCGGCAGACGTCCGACCCGAAGAACCCGTGGCTCGCCTCGATGGGCGTCTACATCTTCAGCGCGAAGGCGCTCTACGAGATGCTCGAGCGCGACAACGCCTCCGACTTCGGCACGCACATCCTGCCTCGGGCGCTCGACACCCACCGGATGGTGACGTACACGTTCGACGATTACTGGGAGGACATCGGCACGATCCGGAGCTACTACGAGGCGAGCCTCGCGCTCACCGACCCCGATCCGCCGTTCTCGTTCTACGACCCGCAGCGGCCCATCTACACGCGCCCGCAGTTCTTCCCGCCGGCGCACGTGTCGGCAGGCTCGCGGCTCGACCAGGTGATCCTCGCCGAGGGGAGCCGGATCATCGACTCGAAGATCACCCGGTCGGTCGTGGGGCAGCTCTCGTCGATCGGGCCGGGCGTCACGATGTCGAACACGGTCATGATGGGCGCCGATTACGAGTTCCTGTTCCAGGCCCAGTCGCCCGAGAGCTCGAGAGGCTTGCCTGCGATCGGGATCGGCCGGGGCTGCACGATCGACGGCGCGATCATCGACAAGAATGCCCGCATCGGCGAAGGGGTGGTGATCCGCAACATCCCTGATCGGCCGGACACGGACGCCGAGTACTACGCGGCCCGGGAGGGCGTCGTTGTCGTCCCGAAGAACGCGATCGTCCCTCCCGGGACGATCATCTGATCCGCGGGCGCGGGGCGCGTCTCGCAGCGATCCAGACAAGCGCAGACCCTGCACCCGGACAAGACCCCGGCCTACCCGACTAGGACATTCCCCACAGCCGCACCATCCTGTGAATCAGCGCGCAGGGGAATGCCCCTTGACGCAAAGGCGCTGACGTGGCAGGCATTCGTGGGATGCTCTGGAAGAGCAACGGCTGGCCTCTCGAGGAGAAGATATGCCGCCTGGCGACGTGCGACCGCTCGTGTCGCCGGTCGCGGCAGCGTGCCTTATAAGCATGCCTCCCGGGTTCAACTCCCGGCGAGCGGACTGCCGGCCAGAGTTCCTTCGGTGAGCTGGTCCGCGCGCGGTATCGTGCGAACTTGCGATCCGGCCACCCCCCTCGAGCAGCAGCAGGCGGACGCCGAGCGACGGCATACGGCCGAAGCGGATCGTAGAATGGAGCCCGCGAGACCGATGCTGCCCCTCAAGCAACACCCCACCCGGTTGCATGTCCAGGCCGGCAAGGCCCCGGCGAACGCCGCCAACTTCGCGGTGGGCAAGAGCGCCTACGTCATCGACGTCGACGACTACGCGCTGTACCGCTCGATGCTGTACGCGCTGGGCGCCAAGAGCGTCGCCAACAAGATGATGGCGCACGTCGACCTGATCGTTCACGGCGGCGCCGAGGCGCCGCCGAAGGCGCGTGCCAAGTACCCGTCCGGCGAGTTCGTGCGCGCGGACGCGGTGCTGCCGCTGTTCCACCAGGAGGTGCCCTCGTTCGCCGAGTACGTGCGGTCGCTGCAGCGCCACGGCTTCACGGTGCGCAACCCGAGCGACGAGGGCGGCGCCACGCTCGACTTCTTCGAGATGCCGCTCTGCGACGGGTCGCTCCACGCGACGCTGCTGCAGTACCTCCGTGACTCGCCGTTCATCCGCAAGTTCGCCGGCAAACAGCACTTCCCGATCGACGAGCGAGAAGACGCCTACGTCCCGTTCGAGGTCCCGGGCAGCGGGGTCACCTGGTACTACGCGTGGGTCCGCGACGCGTGGAGCCGCGTCAGCGCGCAGCGCGGCGAGGGCGACTATCCGCTCGAGATCAAGGGCGAACAGCTGATGCGCGTCGAGCCGGTGTTCTGGACGCAGAGCACGGGGATGTACTTCTATGAGTACCCCCACGTCGACAGCATCAGCGGGCTCTTCATCCAGGCGGGCGTCGACGCGCTCACGGGGCAGGTCAATGGCGCGGCCATCTCGCGCGTGTGGACCTAACGTCGCCCGGTGGTCGGGCGCGACGCGCCCGACGCTTCCGAAGGCCGTGGGCGCTCAGGAGCGGTTCGTCGCGAGCAGCTCCCTGGCGTCGCTGACGACCGCGGCGCGGCGGATCCAGCGGTCCAGCTCGGCCAGGTCGGTGCTCGCGAGCACGCGCTCCCGGACCTCGGCAGGGACCTCCAGCCCGCGGGCATCGAGGACGGCGAGCACGTCGTGCGCCTTCGCTTCGAGGAGCCCCTGCTCCCGGCCCTTCTCCACGCCCTTGGCCACGTAGCTGCGCGCGAATTCACTCTGAAACTCGTATCCGCTCTTCATCATCGCCTCCAACGTCCGCCTCGCCGCTGCGTTCAGCGAGGATAGCACCAGGTCCCCGTACACGGCGCGCCGCTCCTCATCGAGCCCGGCGGCCGCCGCCAGGAACGCCACGCCGATCGCCTCTCCCGCCTCGCCTTGCCCGTGCGCCATGGCCGAGAGCACGACCACCTCGGGCGCCGCCCTCGCCTGCTGAGCGCTCCCTCGCCCCCGAGGGAGGGCCTGCCCATCAACGTCCTTGCCTTGGGGACGGCGCCTGGCGTGTGCTCGGGGAGGGCTCCACCTCTCTCGTGCTCACCTCTTGGCATCGGAGCCGCGACTCACGTACAAAGATCGCTGTCTCCTTACCTTTGATTGCACTTCAAACCGGCTTGAACCTGGCTCAAGACCACGAGGTTTCTTGCCTTGACAGACCGCCCCTCCATGTGATGGCGTGTTATGTAATTGACTATGTCCACGAGAATGCCTGCCGCCCTGCAAAGCTCCCATCGCCCCCGCACGTGGTTCGCTCGTCGCAGACGGCGCACGCGCGAGTTGCAGGCCGGGCTGCTCGTGGGGCTCGCGTCCCTGTCCTCGGCGTCATGCTCGCCGACAGCGACCGACCACCCCGATGAGCCGACAGCGCCCGAATACCCCGAGGATGCGGTCCTCCTGGGTAGCCTCCTGCCCCTCTCCGGCAGCGAGTCGGCCATCGGCCTCAACCTCGCTCGAGCGATGTCGCTCGCGGTCGAGGACGTGAACGCCGCGGGCGGGATCGACGGGAGGCCGCTCTATATCGTGAGCCGAGACAGCCACTCGGACTCCGAGCGTGGGCTCGAACAGCTGCTCGATCTGCTGTACAACGATCAGGTCGCCTACCTGGTAGGACCCGAGGAGAACGAGCTCGCCCGCACGATCGCGCCCGACGTGGAGGCGCTCGACGTGCTCCACATGATGCCGGGTTATGCCGCGCCCGACATCCCGCGCAGCGAGGCGAGCACGAACTGGATGCGGCTCGCCCCCTCCCCGTTCGCCGTCGGCTGCGCGCTGGCGAAGATCGCCGTCCGCGACGAGATCGAGACCGTGAACAGCCTCGCGGAGCGGAACGACTACGACACCAGCGTCAGCAGCAATTTCATGACCACCTTCGCGGCGCTCGGGGGCAGGATCGTCCCGTCGGTGACGTTCACGTCGGGCGAACAGACGTACACGAACCAGATCGAGTCCGCCTTTGCGTCACACGCCGGCCGCACGCTCTTGACGGCCTCTCCCGCCAACGCCGCGACCATCGTGACCGAATGGACCGCCGCCGGACGTCCGGGCACCTGGTTTCTCAGTCCTGCGTTGCGCGCCGACGTGCTCTTGGCCAGTATCCCCGCGGGCTCCCTCGACGGATACCGCGGGGTCTCGCCTTCGCTCAGCCTGCGGAGCGAGTGCCAGCCCGTGGACGAAGCCCAGGAGACGGTCGACTGCACGACCGGCAACGCCGCCGCCTTCGTCGAGCAGTTCTCCCGCCGGTCGAACGGCGAGGCACCTGTGCCCGCAGCACACTTCTACTACGACGGCGTCATCCTCATCGCGATGGGTCTCGTGTACGCCCAGGCGACGAGCGGGACGATCCCTGCATCTGGACATGAGCTGCAAGCGATCCTCCGCGAGCTGAGCAGCCCTGACCATGAAGCGGCCTCGTGGCGGGACCTGACGACGGCGATGACCAAGCTCCGCGCGGGGATCCCTCTCCGGTACGTCGGGGCCGCCGCCGAGTACGAGTTCGACAGTGACGGGGCGAGCAAGCACCCCTTCATGCAGGAGTGGACGATCGACGGTGACGCCTTCGTCGATCTCGCCACCGTCCCCGTGACGTGCCCCGCCTTGTGACGAGCTCGCAGCACGATCGAGCCTGACGCGGCGGAATCATGAGACGGGGCGAGCTCGCCTCGGGATCGGGCGCGGCCATGCGCCGCTGGCCGGCCCCCGCCGGCTCACGACGGTTCTGCGCCGGACCGCTGACCGCCCCTCGAACGTCCGCTCCTACCCCGCCGGCTCGGCCGCCATCTCCGGCCCGACGCGCGCCGCCCGCGCCGCCCCCTCGATCGCGCGCCCGCGCGCCGCCGCCGCCGTCCCGGCCGACGCCGGCGCCGCCGCCGCCGGCGGATCCCCCGTCGCGAGGTCGATCTCCCTCCTCGCCCCCGCCGGCCACGGCGCCCTCGAGTCGAGCAGCGTGATCCGCCGGTACCCCATCGCCTCCAGCTCGCGCGCCGCGACGGCGATCTCGAACCCCATCCCGCCCTCCGCGCCGGCCTCGCCCTGCTCCGCCGCCGCGGGCACGTACACCACCGCGCCGGCTCCGGCAGACTCGATGTCTCGCAGGGCGTCGAACAGGTCGCCGTCGCCCAGCAGATCCGACACGAGCGCCGCCCGGTGGGTGTACACGATCCCCGCGCGCTCCTCCCCGACCCCCGGCGCGCCGTGTGTCAGCAGGAGCAGCTGCCTCGCGCCCCGCAGCCGGTACGTGTGCGCCTTCCACTCGCCGCTCAGCCCTGCGGGCCGGAACGGCGCCGTCCGGGCGCGCGTCGCCACGTCCTCGCGCACCACCCGGTGGCGGATGACGTCGCCGATGCCGACGATCGGCAGCCCGTGGCGCGCCCCGAAGCGGGCCAGGTCCTTGCGGCGTGCCATCGTGCCGTCATCATTCATGATTTCGCAGATCACGGCCGCCGGCACCCCCCCGGCGAGCCGCGCGAGGTCGACCGCGCCCTCGGTGTGCCCCTCGCGCTCGAGCACTCCATCCCGCCGCGCCCGCAGCGGGAACACGTGCCCCGGTGACACGATGTCGCGCGGCGACGCCCCCCGCGCGATCGCGGCGGCGATCGTCCGCGCCCGGTCGCGGGCGCTGATGCCGGTGGTGACCCCCTCGCGCGCCTCGATGCTCACCGTGAACGCCGTCGTCCGCCGGGCGCCTGCCCGGGTGGCCATGAGCGGCAGCCCGAGCCGGTCCACCTGCTCTTCCGTGAGCGCGAGGCAGATCAGCCCGCGCCCGTGGGTGGCCATGAAGTTGATGGCCTCGGGCGTCGCGCGCTCCGCGAGCACCACGAGATCACCCTCGTCCTCGCGCGCCTCGTCGTCGACGAGGATCACCATGCCCCCGGACCGGAGCTGCTCGAGGGCCGCCTGCATGCGCGCTGTGGACGATGAAACTGCCATGGCGCGGTCCGCTGAGCACAGCCCGTGCCACCGCCGCCGCCACGACGGCCGCCGGTGGCGCTGGTGCCACGTTTTTGCGGGCGTCTGCTCCCAGGGCAGCACCCGGTGCTCCTCGAGTGCTGCTGGCGCAGCGGTTCCCACGAGGCCGGCGGAGCGCGGGCGGTCGGGACCACCTCCGGTCAGGAGCGCAGCGCCTGTCGCGCAGAACACATCATCCTCTACACTCCGCGCATGTACAGGAAGACCGCCATGCCCGCCTCGCTGCTCGCGCTCGCGGCGATGGGCGCCGGCTGCAATCTCATCTTCGGCATCGAGCCTGGCGCGCAGGAGACCTCGTCGACGGCGAGCACCGGGGCCGAGGGGGGTCTCTCGGCGACGTCATCCGCCGGGGGCAACGGCGCCGCGAGCGGGGGCGGGGGCGCCGGCGGCGCGGACGGGGGCATGGGCTCGTGTCCCAGGCCGAGCTGCGTGGCCGGCGAGTGTTCCGTGACGCCGGTGATCGGGGAGTTCGGGCACAACGCCAAGGGCATGGTCGTCGCCGGGGACTTCGTGCTCCTGGCCAACAGCGACACCATCGTCTCCATCCCGCGGGACGGCGGGGCCGCGGGCCCGCTGCTCGGCACGGCCGGGTTCGGCGATCCGGCGTGGGTCGCCTACGCGGAGGGGAAGCTCTACTGGTCCAACTGGAGCAACGCGAAGGTGTTCTCGATCTCCATCGATCCGCCGAGCACGAGCGCGATCCAGGTGGCCGACGTTCCCCCGCAGGATCCCATGCCGCAGTCCGCCTTCGGCCGGCTCGCCGCGGATCGCGACCACATCTACTGGGCGACCCAGGTGCCCGAGGCCCTCTGGCGGGCCAAGAGCGACGGCAGCGAGATCTACGGCGAGAAGGTCGCCGAGGGCAGTCCCATCGGCATCGCCGTCGACGAGACGCACATCTACTGGTCGGATTACGATGGCAGGCAGATCCTGCGCACGACGAAGGACCCGCTCGGGAGCCCCGAGAGGTTCGCGGAGACGAACGGGGCTCCGGCCACGCTCGTCCTCTCGAAAGGCGTCGTGTACTGGCTGACCGAGTATACCGGCGCGATCCAGTCGAAGCGGACGGACGCGCAACTCGCGGCCCCTCCCTTCACGATCACGGTCGACCCTGACGCCGTTCCCGCGTCGATCGCGGTGGACGACGAGTTCGTCTACTGGACCGTCGCCACCAACACCAACGAGGACCAGCGGGGTGAGGTGAAGAGGTCTCCCCTGGGCGTGGGCAACCCGGTCACCCTCGCGACCGGAGCCTCGTACTTCTTCGAGATCGCCGTCGATTGCGGCTACATCTACTGGAACATCAACGACTTGAACAACGAAGAGCCGACTGCGGTGTTCCGGATGCCGAAGCCCTCGAACTGACCTCCGCGGCGTCGCCGCTCGGTGTATCGTCGGTGGATGCAGTACCGCGACGAACGAGACGCGCTGCGCGGGCGTGTCGAAGGCCTCGAAGAGCAGCTCGCGGCGGCCAAGAAGGAGCTCGACGAGCGCCGGGACGACGACCGGGCGGCGCGCGTCGAGCAGATCGAGCGCCAGATGGCGGAGGCCCGGCGCGTGCTCGACCAGCTCGGCCGGGAGCTCGACGCCGTGCGCGGCCGCCCGAAGCGTTCCCTGGCCGTGCCGCTCCTGGTGGCCGCGGGCGTCCTGGCGGGCGCCGCGATCGCGGCGATGCTGCTCGGCCGCAGCGCGTCCCAGGCGACGTACGTGCCTCCGCCGCCGATGGCCCCCACGGTGGCCCCGACGCCGTCTCCGACCCCGCAGCCCCCGCCCGAGCCGGAGCCGCCGTCGCCGGCCTCGCCGCCCCCCGAGGTCCCGATGCGGACGGCGAGCGCGACCTGGAAGGCGACCGTCACCCGCGCCACGGGCCTCCCCCTCGCGCCCGGCGCCGCGTGCACGGTCGAGGCGAAGCTCGCGAGCCCGGGCCACCACGTCGACGTGTCCGAGCTCCAGGTCCTCTGCGGCGGCAAGCCGATCTACCACTCGACAGATCCGCTGAACGGCATGTCGATGTTCCGCAGCAGCGTCGAGGAGGACTCCGGCTCGTCCCCCGGCACCTATCTCTATGCGATCTCGTACGAGGACAAGGGCGATCGCGCCGGCTCGAGGGCCGAGATCTCGCTCGACAGCATCCGTAAGGTGGGCGCGGTCTGGAGCGACTCCGCGCCCGCGTACCGCGTCGAGCTGAAGCTGCCTTACCAGAGCGCGCCCGTGCGGGGCGAGCCGCTCCTCGACGCCACCTCCAGGTCGCTGCGCCGGTCCGCGCGTGTCACGGGGGCCACCGGCCCGAGCCCGGTGAAGGCCGGTGCGCGGTGCATGTTGCGCGCCTCTCCGCTCGCGCGCGCCGGCAAGTGCCTCACGCGCCTCGAGTGCGGAGGCCGCATGATTTACGGCGAGGGCACGACGGGCGTCTCCGAGTGCACGGTGGAGTCCGATCAGGTCGTCCGTGTCCACGACGGGAACACCACCCCGAACGGCGGCGACCCGGCGTTCGCTCTCGATCTCGCGACGGGGAAGGTGAGCGTGCGGGATGAAACGAAGTCCGGCGCGTGGACGATCTCCGTGCAGCTCGATCCGACCGGCTGACCCGCTTCCCTCACGCGCTCTTCGCGCACCTCTCCGGCGGCGACCACTGCGCCTCCGCGACCCGGATCGCCCTCGGGATCAACCTCAGCTTCAAGAACGTGTCCGCCACTTGCTGCTGCGACGCCACGAGCTCCGCGTCGAGCGCCTTCATCCCGAACTTCCTCCGCTGGAGCGCCGCGCAGATCGCCGGCTTCGACATCCCTTGGTGCGACGCGAGCAGCTCCGCCGCCTCCGCCATGTTCTCGTTCGCCCAGTGCCCCACCGCCTTGACCTCCGACAGGAAGATCTGCACGAGCTCCGGGTTCTCATCCGCGAACCCGCGCGCCCCGATGTAATACGCCGTGTTCGTCGCGAGCCCCTTCCCGTCGCGCAGCACGCGCGCCCCCGTGGCGTCCTTCACCGACGACAGCACCGGATTCCAGATCGCCCACGCGTCGACCTCGCGGCTCTCGAACGCGGCCCGGGCGCCCGACGGCGGGATGAACGAGAGGTTCACGTCCTCGTACCGGAGGTTCACCTCCTCGAGCGCGCGCATGAGCAGGTAATCGACGTTGGAGCCCCGGTTCAGCGCGACCGTCTTTCCCTTCAGGTCGGCCACGCTCCGGATCGGCGAGTCCTTGTGGACGATGATCGCCTCGCCCTCGGGCGCCGGCGGCTCCGCCGCGAGGTACACGATCGGCGCGTGCGCCGAGAGCGCGAGGACGGGGGGCCCTTCGCCCACCAGCCCGAGATCCACCTCCGACGCCCGGAGCGCCTCGACGAGCTGCGTCCCGCCGGCGAACTCGCGCCACGCGACCTTCACGCCGCGCTCCGCCATCGCGCGATCGAGCGCCCCTGTCAGCTTCACCAGCATCATGAGCAGCCCGAACTTCGAGCACCCGATCCTCACCGTCCGCACCGCCGGCCGGGCGCCTCCCCCCCGGCCCTCCTCGACGTCGTCCTCTCCCTCCGCGCCTTCGACGTGGCATGGCCCGCTCGAGATCGGCCCCGACTCGGGTGGCTCCGCCCCGCCCGCGCCCCTCGCGCGCGGCGAGCCCGCGAGCTCCCTGAACTGGATGAGCCGCGCCCGCACGATGTTCCTGCTGATGCCGAGCAGCCTCGCGGTCTGCAGCTGGTTCCGGTTGCAATACCGGTACGCCGTCCGCATGAGGACCTCCTCGATGTGCTCGTGCAGGTTTGGCAGGTTCTGCTCGAACAGCGCGAGCAGCGCGCCCTCCAGCCGCGCGATCGGCGGCTCGGCGCTCGCCCGCCCGCTCGGGGGCGGCATCGACCCCGCCTTCGGCTGGAGCGCCGTCAGGCGCAGATCCGCCGGCGCGATCCGGTGCCCCTTGCACACCAGGAACGCGTGGTGGATGGCGTTCTCGAGCTCGCGGATGTTCCCGGGCCACGGGTGCTCGAGCAGCCGCTCCGTCGCCTCCCGGGTGATCTCGGGCGCGGCGACCCCGACGCGCCCCGCGTGGATGGAGAGGAAGTACCGCGCGAGCGGGAGGATATCGCCCGGCCTCTCCCGCAGCGGCAGGAGCGACACCGTCGCGACGTTGAGCCGGTAGAAGAGGTCCTCGCGGAAGCGCCGCGCGGCCACGGCCTCCTCCAGGTCGACGTTCGTCGCCGCGATGAGCCGCACGTCGATGGGGATCGGCTGGCGCGAGCCGAGCCGCACCACCTCCCGCTCCTGCAGCACCCGGAGCAGCTTCACCTGGAGCTGCAGCGGCAGGTCGCCGACCTCGTCGAGGAACAACGTCCCGCCGTCCGCCGACTCGAACCACCCCGCCTTCGCCGTCGTGGCGCCGGTGAAGGCCCCCTTCTCGTGGCCGAAGAGCTCGCTCTCCACCAGCGACTCCGACCACGCGCCGCAGTTCACCGCCACGAACGGCCGCCGCGCGCGGTGGCTCATCTCGTGGATGTGGCGCGCCACGATCTCCTTGCCCGTCCCGGTCTCGCCGGTGACGAGCAGCGTGGCGTCGCTCGGCGCCAGCTGCCGGATGCGCTCGAGCAGCACGCGCGAGCGCTCGTCCTCGAAGACCACGGCCTTGGCGCGCGCCGTCATGGCCAGCGCGCCTGGGTTCGGAAGCGTGAGCAACGGACTTGTCATGGCGATGCGCCAGCTTAGCAGATGCTCATCCTATATAACGGATGAATCTGATCCTTGACGCGATGCGACGCGGTCAGGCTGGGGCGATGTGTTCTGGTGTAGGTGTAAGTAAGGAAGCGTCGGCGATGCGAGGCCGGGATCAGGCGATCGCCGTGAGGAAGGCGGCCGGCGGCGGGGAGCACCAGGGGGAATCGCCGGAGGAAGGTGGCCGGCGGCGGGGAGCACCAGGAGGATCGCCGGAGGAAGGTGGCCGGCGGCGGGGAGCACCAGGAGGATCGCCGGAGGAAGGCGGCCGGCGGCGGGGCTACATCCCGTACGGGTATCTCTGGAGGTCGACGAGGCCGCTCGCGCGGACCTGCGCCAGGGCCTTGCCGTACTCGAGCAGGATGCCTGTCGCGTAGCGGAGGCGCTCGCGGATGCGCTCGTCGTCGGTGGACTGCGGCGTCGCCGGATCGTTGATGAGGCTGCGGACGTTGCGCACGATCACGTGATCCGGGATGTAGCAGAGATACGTGTTCTTGTAGCTGCTCATGCGCAGCTCGGCCACGGGGTAGGAACCACCGAGGCTCGCCGAGACGGCGACGATGAGCGCGGGTTTATGGGCAAGCTCCCCGCGGGAGCAGAGGAGGAAGAAGTTCTTCAGTCCCGCGGGGACCATTCCGGCCCACTCCGGCGCCACGACCACGAAGGCGTCGGACGAGGCGAGCTCGGCGGAGATCGGGGACCAGACTTGCCCCCATTTCTCCGAGCCCGTCCAGATCTCCTGGTCCCAGAGCGGGAGCGGGTTGCCGCCGAGATCGAGCAGGTACGTGGAGGACACGTCGGCCCACGACGCCAGCTGCTGCTGCATGTAACGGGCGACCTTGCCCGACTCGGACTCCGTGCGGTGACTGCCTGAGATGATGGCGAGCTTCATGAGGGTTCGTGTCTCGCGGGCGCCGCGCTGCGCGGGCGCTCCTTTCTGATGGGGTTCGATGGATTGGGTGGTGTTGCGGGATGCTACATCGCCCGCGCGCCGCGGGTCGAGGTGTTCCTTGAGCGACCCTGCCCTACGACCGAGAATTGCTGTTGCAGAGACACACGCGGCACGGTCCCGCGACATCCGCTCGTCGCATGGCCGGAGCAGCGCGTCGCGGCGCTCCCGACGCCGTGGAGCCCGCGTCCGGCGGCCGCGCGAAAAGCTGGATCGATTCGATTCGTACGCTGCCGGCGCCGCGGCGTTGATCTAGGATGCCGGCGACGCAGCGCGCGCCCGTCCGGCATGACGGCGGCGCGCCGGGGGAGGCGTCCTTTTGGGGGGCGTGGGTGGGATCGACTCGAGAACGGCGAAAGAGCGCGGAAAAAGCAGCTTTGTCCGATGTGGCCCCCGGCCCCGCGGGGGCGCGCCGCCGCCCGGGAGGGCGTCGCGAGCAGGCGCTGCGCGACGCCGGCCGCCGCAAGGACGAGTTCCTGGCGGTGCTGGCGCACGAGCTCCGCAACCCGCTCTCCACGCTCCACTTCGCGCTCAGCGTCTCGCAGATGCCCTCGGTGCCCGAGCCGCGGCGGGCGTGGGCGCGCGCGGTCATGCAGCGGCAGCTGCGGCAGCTCACGCGCCTGGTCGACGATCTGCTCGACGTCTCGCGGATCACCCGCGGCAAGCTCGCCCTGAAGAAGGAGCCGCTCGATCTCGGCCAGGTCGTCCAGCAGGCGGCGGCGGCGGTCGCGCCGCTCATCGACGCCTCGAAGCACGAGCTCTCCGTCGATCTGGGCGACGGGCCGGCCTGGGTGCTCGGCGACGCCGCGCGCCTCGAGCAGGTGATCGTCAACCTGCTCACGAACGCCGCGAAGTACACCCGCGACGGCGGGCAGATCTGGCTTTCCCTTCGACAGGAGGGCGCGGAGGTCGTCCTCCGGGTGAGGGACACCGGGATCGGGATCCCCCCCGAGGTGCTGCCCCGCATCTTCGATCTCTACGAGCAGGCCCACCCGACGCTCGACCGCTCGCGCGGCGGGCTCGGGATCGGGCTCACGCTCGTGAAGCGGCTCGTCGAGCTGCACGGGGGCGAGGTGTCGGCGGCGAGCGAGGGCGAGGCCCGCGGCAGCGAGCTCACGGTCCGCCTGCCCGCGGCGAAGGCGGCCGAGCGCCCGCGCGAGGCGCCCGCGCCCGCGCGGCGCGCGCCCGCGCGACGGATCCTCGTGGTGGACGACAACCACGACCACGCGCGCGGCGTCGGGCTGCTGCTGGAGCAGGCCGGGCACACGATCGCGCTCGCCCACGACGGCGCCTCGGCGCTCGAGGCGGCGGATCGGTTCGCCCCGGACGTGGTCCTGCTCGACCTCGGGATGCCCGAGATGGACGGCTACGAGGTCGCGCGGAAGCTGCGCCGGGAGCGGGACGACGCCGGTGGCGCGGGCGCCCTGAAGATCATCGCGCTCACGGGGTACGGGCAGCAGGAAGACCAGCGCCGATCCAGGGAGGCCGGCTGCGACGCCCACCTGGTCAAGCCGGTCGACCACGACGCGCTGCTCGCGCAGATCGCGGGCGGGTAGCGCGGCGAGGCGCGCCGCGGGCGGGCAGCGCGGCGCGGGGCCAGGCGCCGCCCGGGGCGGGGGTCACTCGCAGGGGGCCGCGCCGGACGCCGCGTCGCACGCGCCCGGGTCGACGAACGCGCGGCTGACGTGGAGCAGCCGGCAATCGAGCGCGGTCTGCTCGGCGCTCACGACCGCGTAGCCGGTCTCGGGGCCCGCTCCCTCGAGGCCGCTGCAAGCGAGCTCGCACTCGGCGAGGTCGGCGAAGTCGTAGTCGAACGCCATCTTGCAGGCCGCCTCGAGCAGCGTGCAGTACGCCGTGCAGTCGCCCGTGCTCCCCGTTTCGGGGGCCGCGGAGGACCCGCAGTGGCCGTCGCCGCCCGGCCCCGCGTGGGTGCAGTGGGTGACCGGATCCAGGAGGGCGCTGTAGGCGTGGGACTTGCGGCAGCCCACGGTGTTCTCGGTCCGCTGATCGGTGCTGCCGGGCGGGAGCGCCTCGCAGACCGCGAGGCACTGCGCCGTGGACTCGTAGACCGCGTGGTCGCCCTGGCAGGCGGCCATCACGAGCTGGCAGTATTCCTCGCAGACGGGCGCGGTCCCCGCCGGATCGGCGCACGGGGCCACCGGGACGAGGCGCGCGTGCTCGCAGTGCTCCGCGGGCTCCACCGTCGCGGAGCTCACGTGCACGAGCCGGCATTGCAGCGTGTCGCCGTCGTGGTTGGCGATGACGTCGAACATCTCCGCGTCCTTGAGCCCCTCGCACCTCGCGATGCAGTCCTCCTGCGCGGGGATCTCGGGCGAGCACGCCCCTGCGTACAGCGCGCAGTAGCTCTCGCAGTCGCTCCCGCAGAACCCGTCGCCGCCCGGGCCCGAGCGCGGGCAGTGCACCGCGAGCTCTCGGGTGCTCGCCGCCAGCGAGGCCTGGTGGGCCCGGCAGGCGACCGTGTTCCCGGCGGGCTCGAGCGGATCGCCCGGATCGAGCAGCGCGCACACGCCCTGGCAGGTCTCGATCGTGGAGTACACCTGGTGCTCGCCCGTGCAGCTCTGCATCACGGTGGCGCAGTACGACGCGCACTGCTCGCTCACGGGGCTCGTGAAGGTGCGGTCCTCGATGCCGGCGATCACCTCGCAGCCGAGCCACGAGAGCGGCAGGCAGACGAGCGATAGCCACCTTGTCATGCGCCTCATTCGAAGGTCCCTCCCACGCGCAGCCCGATGTTCCGCGCGTCGATCAGCGGCGCCACCTGGACCTGCGGCTCCTGCCGCGGCGCGCCGACGAGGTAGAGCACGACGCCGCCGGCCAGCGCGGCCGCCCCGACCCCGATCGCGACGTTCGCCACGGTGGCGGCGCTCTGGGCCTCGTCCGTCAGCGTGACGCCGCGGGGATCGTCGCACGTGTTGCCGCGCGGGCAGTAGCCTTTCGCGTCGCTGTTCTTCGCGATCGCCTTCACGCCGAAGAACGACCCGAGCCCGATCCCCACGACGCCGACGCCGCCCGCGACGAGGCCGGCCAGGCGCAGCGGATTCATCTTGGATTCCGCGGGGTTACCGCTGCCTGGCCCGGACCCTGGGCGCTCCGCCGCGCGGGCGGGCGGCGGCGCGTCGGGGGCGGCGGCCTCCGCCTCGGCGCCCGCGGGCGGCGCGCTGGCCGCCCGCTTGAGCGCGGGCACGCTGACGGTCTCCACGGCCCCGGCGCGGATCTTCACGGTCGCCGTCCAGCTCTCGTGGCCTGGGGCGCTCGCCTCGATGGCGATGTCGCCCGGGTCCACCGGGATGGCGATGCCGAACAGCGCGCTGTCCACCGCCTTCCCGGCGACCCGCACCGAGAGCCCCTCGACGGCCTTGCCCTCGGCCGCGACCTCGACCTTCAGCTTCGGCAGGGTCGGCTCCAGCTGGGTTGCCCGCGCCTGGGCCTTGCGGGCGCGCTCGGTCTGCCCCGCGGCCCGCGACTCCGACATGGCCTGTCGGAAAGTGGCCCAGGCGCTCGCCGTGCGGCCGGTCTTCTCGTAGCACTCGGCCAGGTAGAGGAGCGTGCCTATCCCCGGATCGATACGCTGGCTCTGCTCCAGCCTCGGGCACGCTTCCGCGTGGCGGCCCTCTCTCATGAGATCGAGCGCCCCGTCGAAGAGCGCCTCCGCCGCCGCCTTCTCCGCGGCGGTCGCGTCTGCCCGCGCGGGGAGCGCCCCGGCGAGCCACGCCGCGCACAGGGCGAGTCCGATGCCCCGTGCGATGCTTCGCTGCTGACGTTTCATTCGCCCCGTTTCCTCTTTCCCTGGGCCTGGATGGGCACCGAAGGCACGTGTTCCGTGCGGCGCTCTCGCTTCGCTCAGCGCCGCCCGCCGAAGTCGCTGATCTCGTTGCTCCCGCGCGGCGGCTCGACGTCGTCCCTCGGCGTCGGCTGCGGCCGCGCCGTGGGCGCGCTGGGGCGCGGCGCGGCGCCCGCCTGCGGCGCGCCCGTCCGGGCGACGGGCGTTGCGGGCGCGGGCGGCGGCGCGGGCGTGGGCGGCGGCGCGGGCGTGGGGGCGAGCGCGGCGTCGCCGGCGGCAGCCGCGGAGGACGGCGCCGCATCAGGGCCCGCCTCGGGCGGCGGGGCGGCGGCGCCGGCGCCCGCCTCGGGCGGCGGGGCGGCGCCGCCGGCGGCCGCCTCGGGCGGCGGCGTCGCGCTGGGGCCCGCCCCCGGCGCGGCGGCCGGCGCGGGGCCGGGGGGGCCTTCCGTTTTCCGTGGCTCCGCGGCGCTCGCGGCCGGCGCCACGGCGGCCGCTGCGGGCTGTCCGTCGTCGGCCAGGGTCCTGGAGCGCAGGTAGAGCACGACGCCGAACGCGACCGTCGCCAGGGCGGCGCCGACGGCGATGGCCAGGCCCCAGAGCGCGCCCCTGCGCGCCGCGCGCTGCGCCCCGCCGGTGCTGCTCCACGAGCTCACGGTCGGCCCGGCGCCCGGCTGCGGCGCGACGATCGACCCGCCGCGCGGCGCCGGGCCCTGCGCTCCGCCGGCGAGCTCGGCCTCGCCCGTCGCGCTGCCCCGGCTGGGCATCGTCGGCCGCCAGCTCATCACGGGGACCGGGTTCGGGACCGTCGGCCGCCCGTTCACGTCCACCAGGCTGGGCCTCGTCGGCCGCCCGCTGATCGCGTCGGTCTGGCTGGGCGTCCGCCACCCGGCGTCCGACATCCCGAGCACGCGGCGCGCCCGGTCGGCGTGCACGCGGCACTCGGCCGGGGCGAACCAGAGGAGCGCATACGCCAGGTCGCCGACATTGCTCCACCGCTGGTCGCGCTCCTTGGCGAGACAACGCATCACCACCTCGTCCAGCTCGGGCGGGACGTCGGAGCGCACCTGGAGTATCGAGGCGGGCACCTCGTTGAGCAGCGAGGCGAAGAGCTGCGCGACCGAGTCGCCGAGGTGCGGCGGCTTCCCGGTCAATATCTCGTAAAGGATGACGCCGAGCGACCAGATATCGGTGCGCGCGTCCACGTCCTTGGCGGAGCGCGCCTGCTCCGGCGACATGTAGAGCGGCGAGCCGATCATGGCCGCTGTCCTGGTCAGGGACAGCTCGTCCATCGACACGCCGAGCAGCGACTTCGAGATGCCGAAATCGAGGATCTTGACGGTCCGGGACCCGCCCGGCTGGCGCGCCAGAAACAGGTTTGCCGGCTTGAGATCGCGGTGCACGATCCCGAGCGCGTGCGCCTCGGCGACGGCCTCGAGGGCCTGGAGGATGTACTCGAGGGCTTCCTCCAGCGGCAGCGGCCCTCGCTGCCGCAGCTCCTGCGCGAGGTCGTTCCCCTCCAGAAACTCCATCACGATGTAAGGAAGCCCGCCCTCGAGCACCCCGACATCCAGCACGCGCGCCACGTGCTCGCTCTTGAGCCTGGCCAGCGCGCGCGCCTCGCGGCGGAAGCGCTCCGCGGCGTCCCCGCTCTCGGTGAAGAGCGGGTTCAGGAACTTCATCGCAACACGCTGATCGAGCTCCAGGTGCCACGCGGCCACGACCACGCCCATCCCCCCCGCGCCAATGATCATCTCCACGCGGTACTTGCCCGCGAGGACGTCACCTACAGCGACGGGAGACTGCGCCATCGGACGCAGGCTAGCCGAACTCTCGACAAGACACACTCAGGGAGCGGCCCTCCGGGTCGACCGAGGACGTGCAGGTCCATCCGTGCGACCCGGATCGCGCCGTCCCTCACACCGGACTACAGTGGTAGCGGAAGTGGCACGGGCGGCGTTTCGCGCGTGCTTCAGCGTGGCCGTTCGCCGCGCGGCCCGTTGTTCTAGACGTAGCGCTGCGGCGGGGTCTTTTCGGCCTGCGGCGGGGTGGCGGCGCTCCCCGCGCCCGCGGCGAGCGGGGACGTGTCGAGGTGCGCGAGCAGGTCGGCCGGGCCGTCGTAGACCGCGATGGCGCCTTCGAGCCCCGCGTCGGTCCAGCCGCCGGAGCGGAAGCCGATGGTCTTCAGCCCGGCCCTGGCCGCCGCCTCGACGTCGTAGGGCGTGTCGCCGATCATCACGACCTCCTCGGGGGGGAGCCGCAAACCGTCGAGCGCCGCCTGCACGATGTCCGGGTCCGGCTTGGACCGCTCGGCGTCGCTCGACGAGGTGGCGCCCTCGACGACCCCGTCCGCGCCCGCGATCCGGAGCAGCTCGCGGAGCTTCTCCTTCTGGGCCGAGCTCGCGATGACGAGCTTGAGGCCGCGATCGCGGAGCGCCCTGAGCAGCTCCTTCGCGCCCGGCAGGGCGCGGAGCTCGGGCAGGAGCTGCTTCATGAAGATCTCCGAGCAGCGCGCGCTCACCTTCTTCCCTTCGGGGCTGTCGCTCTCCAGCCCTCCCGTCACCTCGGGCAGGAGCTTGTCGCCCCCCATCCCGATCCTCCGCCGCACCTCCTCGAACTGGACGGTGTGCCCGAACTCCTTCAGCGCATCGACCCAGGCGCGCGCGTGCGCGTCGTTGCTGTCGACCAGCGTGCCGTCGACATCGAATATCACGCCGCGAATCGCTGTCATGATCCTGGTCCTCTCTCTCCGTCGCGCCGATCGCCTCGACCCGGCGCTGTCGGCTGCAATGGCTCGTCCGGCGCCGCGCCGGCCGCCCGCCCTCGCCGGCGGCGCGGCCGCTCAGCTGCCTTTTTCGTAGCTCCTGATGGTCAGCATGTAAGCGATGATCGCGTCCACGTCCTCGTCCGGGATCTCTCTCTCGGAGAAGGACGGCATCGCGCCGAGCCCGCTCCGGATCTGGAGCCGGATGGCCGCCGCGGGCGCCGGCTTGTTGTTGAGCCCGGGCCCGAGCCCACCTGCTCCGCCCGGGTGGCACTGGTCGCAGAATTTCGCGAAGAGGACCTCGCCCCGCCGCTCCGGGGGCTCGTCGAGCGGGGGCGGCCCGAGCACCGGCTCGCTCCTCCGGGAGGATCCGCAGCCGACCGCGAGGCCGAGGGCCGCGCCGAGCAGAACACCGAGCACTGCGCGCATCGTCATCATCCCTCCTCGCCTCTCAGCCTGCCGTCGCCGCGCGGGTGATGCGGAAGAGCGCGCCCGTGCCCTGCTGGGGTTTGGCGCCCTTCTCATCCATGAGCAGGACGCCGAAATCGACGACATAGAGCGACCGCCCCGCGCGATCGAAGCGCACGGTGATCGGCCGCTCCAGGCCGCCGTTCTTCAGCCGCGACGCCGGGCCGTTGTCCTTGCCGCGGTTGACCGCGAAATCGCGGACGACGCCGGTCTTCAGGTCCACCCGGACGACCTTGAAGCCGACCGGGTGCAGGACCTTGCCCACGTCCGGCGCCTGGTCGCCGAACTGCGCGACGAACGCGTCGCCGACGTGCCCGAACGCGGGGGCGCGCGAGATGTCGATTCCGTTCGACGAGCTGTGCACGGCGAAGAACGCGGCGGGCTGCGGCGGCGGGTTCGGCGGCGCCTCGAGCAGGGGAGGGGGCGGCTTCTGGCCGGGCGGCGCGTACCGGTCCTGCGCGACCGGGCGGCCGTCGGCGTAATCGGGCCAGCCGTACCAGGTGCCCGGCGTCACGGCCCAGAGGGCGTCGGCGTTGCCCCAGACCGGGCGGCTGCCGCGATCGTCATAGCCGTTGTCGGTGACGAAGAGCTTGCCGTCGGGCGAGAACGCGATCCCGAACGGATTGCGGAAGCCCCACGCCACGAGGTGGAGCGTGCCCCCGCGCGGCGGAATGCGCATGACCGCGCCGCTGCAAGGCACCTTGCCCGGGATGACCTGCCCTCTCTGGGTCTGCGTGCCGAACGGGACGAAGGCGCCGGTCGTGGCCTCGTCGCCGTCGTCCTTCGTGAGCGGGTTCGGCCCGGTGAGCGCGGCGCCGGTCAACGTCACGTCCTTGCAGGGGACGTCGTGGAACTCGGGGTGTCGCTTCAGCCACCCGAACTTGTAGTTGTCCTCGCCCACGACACCGGAGTTCGTGGCCGTGCCCTGGCCGAAGTAGATGTTGCCGTCGGGCCCGAGCACGGGCCCGTTCGTGTGGTGGTCGCCCAGGCTGGGCAGCCCCGCCGCGAGCGTCTGCGTCTCGCCGTTCGGCGCGATCCGGAGGATCTTGCCCCCGTCGCGCACGCCGCCCTCCGAGACGATGAAGGCGCCGTCGGCCCACGCGACCCCGGTCCACGGCGGGTTCCTGCCCGCCGCGACCACCGAGGTGGCGCCGCCCGGCTCGATCCGGAGCAGCCGCGGGGTGGTGAACACCTCGCCGTAGGAGTAGCCGGCCTCGGTGACATAAACCTGCCCGGCGTCGTCGAACGTGACGCCCGTCGGGAAGGTGAGCCCGGTGGCGACCACCTCGATGACGTAGCCGTCGGGCACCTCGATGTCCGCCGTTCGGATCACCCGGGTGGGCGGCGGCGGCGCCGTCTCGCCGCCGCCGGAGGAGGAGCGCGCGCTGAAGCAGCCGGCCTGCGCCGCGGTCGCGGCGAGCCCGAGGAGGAGCGCCGGCCTGAGCCGCGAGCGCAGCGGCCGACGGAGCGTTGCTTGGCCTTTCAAGAGATCTCCCTGGCGTCGTTGCAATTCACGTCGTGCGGCCGCCCGCTGCGTCCCTTGAAGCGCGCTGCGAGCCAGGCGGCGTGGCGTCGAGCGCGGCTCGAGCAATGCACATGCCGGACGCTGCGGCGCCGCGACGGGGCGCCGCGCCGGCTGGGGACGTGGCAACCTGGCGGCGCTTGTGGCATTTCGCCACGCGGCACGGGGGCCTCTCCGGGTGGCTGCCGGGCCGCTTGCCATCCGGCGGCGCAGCCCTGATCCTGCGGCGCGCTGGAGCTCGCCATGGCCGACTGGGATCCTGCTCAATACCTGAAGTTCGTGGACCACCGGGCGCGTCCCGCCGTCGATCTGATCGGCAGGATCGCCCTCGACCGGTCGGGCGAGATCATCGATCTCGGCTGCGGCGCCGGCAACATCGCCCGCTTGCTCGCGCAGCGCTTTCCCGACCGGGGGATCGTCGGCGTCGACAGCTCCCCGGACATGCTGGCCCAGGCGCGCGCGGCCGTCCCCGGGGCGCGCTTCATCGAGGGGGACATCGGCCGTTTCGTTCCGGACGCGCCGCCGGCGCTGATCTTCAGCAACGCCGCGCTGCACTGGCTGGACGACCATGTGTCCCTGTTCCCCGCGCTGCTCGGGCGCCTCGCGCCGGGCGGCGTGCTCGCGGTCCAGATGCCCAGGAACCACGGCGCGCCGTCGCACACGGCGATGGTGGAGGTGAGCCGGATGGCTCGCTTCCGCGACAAGCTGGCGCCCGTCGTGCGGGAGAGCCCGGTCGCGGCGCCCGGGGCCTATTACGCCATGCTCGCGCCGCGCGCCGCGCACCTCGACGTCTGGGAGACGGAGTACCTGCACGTGCTCGAGGGCGCGAACCCGGTCGTCGAGTGGACGAAGGGGACGGCGCTCCGGCCGCTGCTCGCCGCGCTCGACGGGGCCGAGCGCGCCGATTTCCTGGAGGAGTACGGCCGCCGCGTCGCCGCGGCGTACCCGCCGGCGCCCGACGGCAAGACGCTGTTCCCGTTCCGGCGGCTGTTCCTCGTCGCCCGGGCGCGGTGACGCGCCGCCCGCTGCGGCGCGCGGGGGGTGCGCCGGTCAGCGGGTGTACTCGATGCCGCGGACGCCCTCGCCCTCGGGGAGCACGGTCACCAGCGCCTGGGCCCCGAACGACTGCGACGAGAGCGCGGAGCGGACGGCGACGAGCCAGGTCCGGTCGCTCCGCTGCGCGACGACGAGGACGCACCGCTCGCCCTGCGGCGTGCCGGCGCGCGCCGCGGCCTCGTCGACCACGCGCGCCGCGGCCGCGTCGCATCCGCGGACGTCGAAGCGGCGGTGCGAGAGCGCGGTGAGCGCCATGCTCGCCGCCCGCCTGGCGGCGCCGGCGTCGGTCGCCGGCGCGGCGGGGGGCGCGGGCGCCGGGCCGCACGCCGAGGCCAGCGCCGCGAGGAGAGGGGCCCACCGGGGGATCGAGCGCGTCACGGCCCTGTCCTATCGCGGCCTCGGCGCCACGGGAAGCCCTCGCGCTCGTCTGCGATCCAGGCGGTCGCCTCGGCGCCGGGCGGGGGCGCGCGGCTCGTCGCCGTCGCGCCGTGCCGCGCTGCGCGCCGCGCTACGCGCTTCGGGCCGCGGAGGTGATGTCCGCGATGGCCGCGAGCAGCGCGTCGTTCTGCTCGGGCGTGCCGACGGTGATGCGGAGCCGATCGTGGATGCGCGGCGCGTCCCAGTAGCGGACGAAGATGTTGCGGTCGTGGAGCGCCCGGTAGAGCGCCTGCGCGGAGAGGCCGCCCTTCGGCGGCGCGGCGAGGACGAAGTTGCTCTGGCTCGGCGCGACAGTGAAGCCCCGGGCCGCGAGCGCCGCGGTGAGCCGGGTCCGCTCGGCGATCACCTTCTTCCAGCTCTCCCGGGCCTCGTCGCGCGAGCGCAGCGCGGCGACGGCGGCGGCCTGCGAGAGGACGTCGGTGTTGTAGCTGTCGCGCGCCTTGTCGAGCGCCTCGATGATCCGCGGGTGCCCGAGGCCGTAGCCGAAGCGGAGGCCGGCGAGCGAGTAGCCTTTGCTCAGCGTCCGCAGCAGGAGCACGTTGTCGAGGCCCCGCGCCGGGTCGAGCAGCGGGATCGCGTCGGACTCCGCGAAGTCCACGTACGCCTCGTCGATGAGGAGCACCCCCCGGAACGCCCGCGCGACGCGCTCGAGCTTGTCGAGCGGCTCGAGCCGCCCCGACGGCGCGTGCGGGTTGACGAGGAGCGCGAGCCGGCAGCCGCGGTCGTTCAGCTGGGCCGCGAAGTCCTCGGGCACCGACCAGTCCTCGTCGAGCGGCACCTGGCTCACGGTGGTGCCGTGGATGCCCGCGAGCACGTCGTAGAGCGAGTAGGTGGGGTACGTCTCGCCGAGGCCGCGGCCGCCGGGCTCGCAGTACACGGTGATCGCCATGCGCAGGAGCTCGTCGCCGCCGTTCGTGGCGATCACCTGTTCGGGCGACAGGCCGTGGAGCTTCGCCGCCGTCTCGCGGAACTGCTGCGCCGTGGGCGGCGGGTACCGGCGCAGCTGATCGGCCGAGACCTCATGGATCGCCTCGAGCACGGCGCGCGGCGGCGGGTACGGGTTCTCGTTCGTGTTCAGCTTGACCACGTCGGCCACGAGCGGCTGCTCGCCGGGCGTGTAGGGCGTGAGGCGGTGGATGTTGTCGCGTTCGTACACCATGACGGGTCGACCTCTCGCTCAGCGTCGCGCCGGACACAAGCGCGCCGGGCGTGTGTGCCTCGTGCGTGCAGGAGGTGATGCCGTGCCGAGGCTGCGCTGAGGCTCCGGGCCCGCGCCGCGGGGGCGGGAGCTCGTCCTGCGCTTTCCGGGTCGCGGGGGCAGGACGTGCTCAAAGCGCTCATCCTCCAAGCTGCCGGAAATCGCACGCGATCGATGACGATTCCGACACGATTGGTTCCTCGTGTCGGTAAACGCATATGGTTCGATGCGCCGATGTGGTGCAGCTCGATCGGAACGGCCCGTCTCGACCATTCCTCCATGAGCGTCTTCGCATGGATCGATGGTGGCGTATGCATCGATGATGGATTAGGGGCATTCGCCGATGCACAACCGCTCTGACCAGTTCTCGAAGAACTTGCTGCGCGATGGGCTGAGCCTCGCCTCGGCGGCGGAGACCGAGGTCGAGGTGCTGGCGGCGACCCAGAAGATCGATGTGTACAGCATTCCTGATCCAGCTCGGGAGGCCGAGCGTGCCAGGATGGGCCTGCTCGGCGAGCTCTCGGCGGAGCCGAGCCTGTTCGAGCCGTTCCACGGCACGCCGAGCCTTCGTCAGGTCCGGCGGTGCCTGCGCAAGCAGCTCACGTGGCACCACGAGCTGGAGCGCCGCGCCCGCTCCGCAGCCGGCTCCATCGCGCCGGACGAAGACGCCGACGCGCCGCCGCAGCCGGCGGTGGAGTTCCCTGCGCTGGTCGTCATCAGCCCGGGGCGTCCCGAGACAGTGCTCGACGCCTACCGGTGCGAGCCGGTGCAAGCGGGCGTCTACCACGCTGTGCCGGGCCTGGTGATGCGGGTCGTGGTGCTCGCGGAGCTGCCCCGGACGCGTGCCACGCTGCTTCTGCGGCTGCTCGGCTCAGGCCGCCGCTTTCGTGAGGCGCTGGCGGATCTGGCGGCGCTGCCGGCCGATGCCTGGGAGAAGAGCATCGCCACGCCGCTGCTGGTACACTTCCGGCTCGGAAGCCATGAGCCGACGACCGACGAGGAGGACGATGTGAGCGCAGAGATCCGGGCGTGGTTCGAGGACTACCAGCAGAAGCTTCGGGCCGAGGCGCGCGCCGAGGAGGCGGCGCGGGCCGTGCTGACCGCGCTGCGGGTTCGCGGCATCGCCGTGCCGGACGTCGCGCGGGAGCGCATCCTGGCCGAGAAGGATCCGGAGACGCTGGAACGGTGGCTTGAGCGGGCCATCGTCGCCGCGTCGGTCGCCGAGGTGCTCGACGGGCTGAGCTGAGCGATGCCGGCCAGCGACGAGCTACCTAGCTCGTCAGGCTTCGGCCGCGGCGCTCCCGAGCGCATGGTCTGCCGCGCGGATGCCACCGGATACACGACAGGCACCTGGTCCCGGCGGAATCGACGGATCGCACCGCTTCGCCACCGCCAATTCGTCCTCGGGCGACAACCTACAAGCGTGCGGCGCGAAGCCGGAGGCGGGAGATGAGGAGCTTGCGGGAGCGGCTGGCGCACGTGCCGCAGGTCGGGCGGGTCGAGTGGCTCGGCGTGCGCCCCGCGCACGGCGCGCCGATGCAGCCGCTGCGCGAGGCGGAGCTCATCGCGTCGCGCGGGGTCGCGGGCGACTGCGCCGCCGCGGGCAGGGCAGGCGGCAAGCGGCAGGTCACGCTGATCCAGGGCGAGCACCTCCCGGTCATCGCGGCGCTCGCCGGCGGGCGGGCCGAGGTGAAGCCCGAGCTCCTGCGCCGGAACGTCGTCGTGTCCGGCGTCAACCTGCTCTCGCTCAGCGCGCTGCGCTTCGCGCTCGGGGACGAGGTGGTGCTGGAGGGCACCGGGCCGTGCGCGCCGTGCGGCGCCATGGATGAGGCGCTCGGCGAGGGCGGTTTCCAGGCGATGCGGGGGCACGGCGGGATCACCGCGCGCGTGCTGCGCGGCGGCGTCGTGCGTGTCGGCGACGTGGTGCGCGCGCTCTCGCCCGGCGAAGGTGCCCCCTCCCCGGCGGAGCAGGCCGGGGCGAGCTCGCCCGGGGAGCAGGGCGGACCCGCGACCGGATGACGCCGGACGGCGCTGCCGGGGCGCTCGTCGTCCTGGACGCCCGGCCGATCGGAGTGGCGCGCCGGCCCCTCGGATCGGACTAAGATGCGCCGCATGACGACGGCCGAGCCCGAAGAAACCTACCTGGTCCTCTCCTGCCTCGGCCCGGACCGGCCGGGCCTCGTCGCGGAGGTGACCCACTACCTGACCGAACATGGCGCCAACGTCGAGGACAGCCGGATGGCGGTGCTCGGCGGCGAGTTCGGCATCCTCCTGCTCGCCTCGGGCGCTCCTGGCGCGATCGCGGCGATCGAGCGCGACGCGGGGTCGCTCACCGCGGCGACGGGGCTGACGGTCCAGAGCCGCCGGACGAAGAGCCCCGAGTCGCACCGGCGCGCGGCGACGATCCCGTGCGTCATCTCCGTCGACGCGCTCGACCACGAGGGCATCGTGCGCGCGGTGTCGCGCGCCCTGCACGGCGCCGGCGTCAACATCGTCTCGCTCGAGACCTCGGCCTACGAGGCCCCGGTCACCGGATCGCAGCTCTTCCGGATGGAGGCCCGGGTCGACGTCCCCGCCGGGGTGACGCTCGCCCAGCTCCGCAAGGCGATGGACGCGGTCGCGGACGCCGAGAACCTCGACATCGAGGTCCGCTCGCTCATCAAGGGCTGAAGCCGGCCGGGGCATCCCCGTCCCGGCTTAGCGCTCGGGGTCCGGGGGGCCTCGTGGCGAGCGCGCGCTTGCAGCAGCGCCAATGCGCGAGGTTCAGGGCGGTATCACCTGGCAGTAGGTGCTGCCTCGCTGCGCCATCTCCTTGTCGAGCGTACACAAGGGGACCGCCTCGTGAGCCGCGAGCCAGACGTAGGCGGCGTCCGCTGCTCGGAGCTTCGACAGGATCGCCATGTCTCGAATCCTACGTGCCCGCAATGGCCCGATCGTGGCGACCGTGACCGCGACCGACATCAATGCGTCCACGTAGGCGCACACGGCCGCCGACGGCTCACCGACGCGAGCCAGCGACGCGCCGACCTCGATCGGAAAGATCGCCGGCACGACGAGCTCGTCATCGCCTGCGAGCGCCCGCGTGACCCGGGCCCGCGACACCGCATGATGAGGTTCGTTCGGCCGCGCGGCGGCGACCGCGACCGAGGCGTCGAGGACGAGCTTCATCGTCGCGCCGAGAGCAGATCGTCCACCGCGCTCTCCTGGGGCGCCGCCGCGCCGAGCCCCGCGAACAGCCGCTCGATCTCCACGTCGGACAGGCGAGGCTTCGGCGGCATGGCCACCTCGACCGGCACGATCGCGGCTGCGGGCTTGCCATGCCGCAGGATCAAGGTGCCCTTCTTGTGGTGCTCCGCTTCGTCCACCAGGGCGGAGAGGCCAGCCTTCGCTTTCGCGAGCGACGCCTTGCGCATATGACCAATATGACCAGAACGCCTCGCTCGCGCAAGCGCGGCTCCCGCTCGGCCTCCGGTCGGGTCCGGAGGCGACGCCCCGCGTAGGGCTCGCGCGCGCGGCGCTGCGGGCGGCCCAGCCAGAACGCCGTCCGCTCTCCAGCAAGAACCGGTATCCTCGCTGGCATGCCCTTCAGCAATCTCAGCTCCCCCCGCAAGGTGCACAGCCTCGACGCCGAGATCCGGGGTGCCGCGGCGCTCTCGAGCCCCGGTCTCATCGCCATGCTCTCGACCGATCCGGTGCGGCTCGCGGTCATCCCGGCGGGCGGCTCCGGCGTGAAGACGACGAACCTGTCGCTGACCTCGGCCGACGACGTCGCGCTCCTCTCGAAGGACGTCGCGGTGGTGCGGAGCGAGGACGCGGTCTGGGCGCTGCTCGGCATCACGCACGGCCCGAAGCTCGATCAGGTCGCCCGCGACGCGCGGCTCCTGGCTGCGCGCCCGTCGGGCGAGACGGCGCTCGCGCTCGGCTGGGACGGCGGCGCGACGGAGCTCAAGCTCGAGAAGACCGAGGTGGCCGCGCGCCCGTTCGTGCTGCGGGGGACCGCGCGGGCGTTCGACGTGACCGAGGCCGAGACGCACGTGGTCGTGGACGGCGCGGGCGAGGGGGGCGAGCTGCGCGTGCACCCCGGCGCGACGCCGGAGCCCGGCCCGACGCTGCGCGCGCCCTTGCCGCGCGCGGCCGAGGGGCTCGACCGCGTGCGCGGCGGCCCGAAGCTCACCGCGCTGTACAAGCGCGGCGCGGGCGCGGTGTGCGCCGTGGTCCGGTCGTCCGGCAAGCTCTCGGCCAAGCTGCTCGCGCTGGATGCCCCCGCCGCGGACATCGCCGTCATCGAGTCGAGCCTCTTCGTGGCCTTCCCGGACGGCCGCGTGGCGCTGTTCGACGGTGCGGCGATCGAGGGTGCCGGGGGCGCGCCGATCGCGCCGACGGCGAGCCTCAAGCTGGGCGCCCGCGGCGAGCCCACGGTGCTCGCGGTCTCGGGCAAGGCGTCGCCGACGCTCTGGGTGGGGACGAGCGCCGGGGAGATCTGGAGCCTCGCCGTCGTGCGCAAGCAGGGCGGCTGAGGGCGCGGGGGAGGCGCGCGGCGTGATGCGCGCGGGCGCGGCGAGGCCGCTGGCGTCTCCCACCGCCGCGCCCGGGGGTGCTACCCTGGATGGCCGTGCCGCCCGCCCGCACCGGGTCCCCCCTTCCTCCCCGCGCGATGCGCCTGCCGCGCGCGCTCGTCGTCCGCGAGCCGGCTCCCGAGGAGCTCCGGGCGGTGATCGACTGGTCGGACTGGTACCTCGACGACGCGGACGGCCTCGGCGCGTGGGGCGAGCACGACGAGATCGCCCGCGTGCTCCTGTCGTCGATCGCGCAGCTCGCGCGCGAGCGCGGCGCCGCCGACCACCACGCCGGCACGGGCCGCTTCTTCGCCTGGGTGCGCGAGGAGCCGCTCGTGCGCGTCTCGCCGGACGTCTACCTCCTCGACCACCGGCCGGCGCCGCCTTTGCCCAAGCAATGGCAGACGTGGCTGCCCGGCCACCGGCCGCCGCGCTTCGCGCTCGAGATCGTCGCGAGCGACTGGCAGAAGGCCTACGAGGACATCCCGCTCAAGTACTGCCAGCTCGGCTGCCCCGAGCTCGCGATCGTCGACCCGCAGGCCGCGGCGCAGCGGCCGCCCGCGGGCCGGGTGGCGCTCCAGACCTACCGGCGCGACCCCGACGGCGCCTACGTGCGCGCGCACGCGGGCGCCGGCCCGGCGTGGAGCGCCGCGCTCGACAGCTGGCTCGTCGTCGTGGGCGGCGGCGCCGAGGCGCGGGTGCGCCTCGCGCGCGGCGGGGGCAAGGGCGAGCTCGTGCCCACCCAGGAAGAGGCGGCCGCCCTCGAGTCGCGCGCCAGGGAGGCGGCCGAGGCGCGGGTGCGCGAGCTCGAGGCGCGGGTGCGCGAGCTCGAGGGGATGGCGCAGGGATAACGGACGCCGTGGGATCGGCGGTTACGCGAGCTTCGGCCCGCTTCCGCGCGACGCGTGCCATACGGCGCGCACGTCCACGACATCGGCGTCAGCGTGGTAAGAAAAGTAGATATGATAGCGGGATCGATGCAGAATGAGGCGACGTATCGTGACGCCGCGTCGCTCCGTGTAGAGCGTTCCTAGCGTGGGTGAATCGATCAGGGACTCGAGGGCTTCCGCAAGCTCGAATGAGAACAAGTCTGGCGCTTCAGGTCGGTTCGTGCGCCACCAGGCGTCTATCTGCCGGATCTGCGTGTCGGCTTCCTCGGCGACGCGCAGCCGGCTCACCTGGCGTTTCGCTTCAAGCGAGCGATAACCTCTTCTCCCGCGACATACCGGCCCGCGCTCAGCTGATCCTCGGCGCGGTCCAGCGCCGCATGGAGGCGGGCGCGATCCAGGTCGTCCAGATTGTCACCGTCCACCGCCCTGAGCTCCACCTCTGCCCCGTCCGGAAGGTCGGTCGGCTCATCCACGCAGAGGCGGCCGTTGCGAACTCGGGCGCGCACGGTCATCGTCATGACGTGAGCTTAGCAGAAACTTGGTGCTACGCAACTCCCATGCCACGGCTGTTGGCACGCGTGGACCGCGAAATACCCGGCCCGCCATGCTCTCCGCGATTGCGGGAGGCGAAGGGTGGTTGATCGAGCACGCTACCTCTCGCGCCGCGCGGCCGCCGCCGCGCTGCTCGCCTCGGCGCCGCTCGCCGGCGGCTGCGGCGGGGAGTCCCATTTCACGCCCTCGAAGGTGACGGGCCTCGCGCCGGCGGCGCAGATCGTCGCCGGCGCGCACCATACCTGCGCGATCCTCGAGAACGGCAACACCGCGTGCTGGGGCGGCAACGATGCGGGTCAGCTCGGCGACGCGGCGCTCGGCTCGCTGAGCACCTCGCCGAGGTGGGTGGAGCTCGACGCGGACCCCGTGGGCCTCGCGGCCGGCCCGCGGCACACGTGCGCGCGGTTCGCCGGGGGGAACGTCATGTGCTGGGGGGACGACGTGGGCGGGTTCCTCGGCGTCGCGCCGGCGGGCTGCCCCGGCTCGTCGGGGGATTCCGGCGCCGTCCCCGGCGCGCGCTGCCCGGTGCCGCCGCGCGACGTGCCCGGCCTCGCAGACGTGGTCGCCCTCGCGGCCGGCGGGCTCGTGGAGGACGAGGACCCCTCGCTCGGGTTCACGTGCGCGGTGCGCGGCGGCGACACCGTGGCGTGCTGGGGCGACAACAGGAGCGGCCAGCTCGGCGCCGGCGCCGACGCCGAGGTGAAGGCCGAGCCCGCGGAGGTCTTCGACGCGGACGGGTTCCCGCTGCGCGGCGTGACGCGCGTCGCCGCGGGGGAAGCGCACGTGTGCGCGCTCGACGAGCGAGGGGACGTGTGGTGCTGGGGGGACGGCGCGGCCGGGGCGGTCCGCAAGCAGGGCGTGAGCGGCGCGATCGACGTGGCGGCGGGCGGCCGGCACAGCTGCGCCGCGCTCGGCACCGGCGAGGTCCTGTGCTGGGGCTGGAACCTCAACGGGCAGAGCGGCGGCCGGCTCGTTTCGGAGGGGGAGGATTCCGTGGGCGTGACCCGGGTCGAGGGCGTGGCCGGCGCCCGGGCCGTCGTCGCCGGGGGCCGCCATAGCTGCGCGCTGCTCGACGACGGCGGCGTGATGTGCTGGGGCTCGAACCAGAGCGGCCAGCTCGGCACCGAGGAGGCGAGCCTGAGCTCCACGCCGGTGCGGGCGGCGCTCGGCGTGCGCGCGACGGCCCTCGCCGCCGGGAGCGAGCACACCTGCGCGCTCGACGACGAAGGTGGGGTATCGTGCTGGGGCAGCGACGGGTACGGTCAGGTCGGGACGGGGAGAGAGTGATGAGGTCAGCGTGGCTTGTAGCGGCGGCGGCAGCGGTGGGAGCCGCCCTCGCGCCGAGCGAGGTTCTGGCGGATCCGGTGCGACCCTGGCAGCTGGATCTCGACGTCGGCGTGCGCGCGGGAGGCAGCGTCCTGGTCAGTGAAGGCAGGCTGTTCCTCGGCTGGTGCGGGTCCGGGGACACCGGGGCGGAGAAGGTGGCGTGGCTGCCGTACTTCTCGGCGGGCCTCTCGGCGAGCGCCGGCGCCGCCTGGGTCGACGACCCCCGCGGGGTCGGCGGCGAGGTGCGCGTCGCGCGGTACACGCTCGGCCCCGAGCTCCGCGCCGGCCTTGCCGGCGAGAGCGGCACGATGGACCATTACCTCTATCTGGCCGTGGCGCCGGTGTACGTCTTCGCCGGGACGCTGAGCGATCGGCTCCCCGAGGCCGGCGGCGCGTTCGGCGCGCGCGTGGCCTTCGGCATCGGTCTGCCCGTGAAGTGGCGAAGGATCTTCGGGAGCCCGGACGAGAAGGGGTGTGACGGAACGAGCGAGTGTCTCGTGAGGGACGTCTTGTTGTTCGTGATACCCAACCACGGCGAGCTCGCGTACGAGAACGTGGCCGGGTCATCCCATCGGGTGGGCGGGGCGATCGGGTACAGCTTCTGAGGCGCGCGCCGGGTCCGCGAGCGCCGCGGCGGCCGGCTCGGTCGACGGGCTCGAGCGACCGCCGCCGCGCCGCGGAGGCCGTCGCCCGCGCGCGCCCGCCGCGCCGCGGAGGCCGTCGCCGGCCGCCTCGCGCGCGCTGTCGCCCGCGCGCTCCGCCGCGCCGTCGCTCAGCCGCGCTCGCGCTTCAATCGCGCGAGCTCAGCCAAGGCCTCGGCCAGCCTCTGCTCGGCCTCGTCGGCGCGCCGCCGCTCCTCGTCGAGGCGCTGCTCCGTCTGATTGAGGCGCTGCCGCTCCTCGTCGAGGCGCTGCTCCGTCTCGTCGATACGCGCCTCGAGATCGCCCACCATCGCCCCGAGCCTGGTGAGCAGCTCGTGGGTCTCCGGCAGCGGCGCGAGCCCGTGGAAGAAGCGCAGCCGGTCGCCCTCCAGGCCCAGGTCCAGGCCGAGCACGGCGCTCGTGAGCCGCCCCTCCTGCGGGACGATGGGCTGGTAGCGCGCGCTGCCCGCGGCGAGGCGGAAGCCGCGCAGCCGTCGGCGCCGGCGGTCGAAAACGAAGTACTCGGGGATGCCGAGCGCGGCGTAGCGGGTGACGTTGTCCTCGAGATCCTTCTTGCTGCTTCCGCTCCAGAGGACCTCCAGGGCGAGATCGACGCCCTTGCCTTCGGCGCTCACGGACCAGACGCTGCGCTCCTTGACCTGGACGTCGAGCACCGCGATGAGGTCGGGCGCGAACATGCGCTCTGCCGGGTAGTAGACCGGCAGCTCGCACGCGAGGTAGACGCGCCGGCCGATGCGCTGGAAGTACCCGCCCAGGGTCTCCTTGGCGGCCGCCTTCGGATTGAAGTGGAAGTCGCCCTCGGGCGGGCTCGCCTCGGATACCTCGAACTCCGACGGGAGCGTATCGAGGACGCGCTGCCGCTCGTCCGGCGTCATGCGATCCCAGAGGTCCTGCGGCGGGGCCCGCGGATCGTCGGGGTCGATCACCCACGAGGAGGGAGCGCGCTGCATGGTCCGAGCATACCGGACCAGCGCGGGCGGGACCACGCCGGCGCCTCCACGTCGCCCCGCGGCGCGCGACGCCGCCGCTCGGGGGAGCCGTCCGCCGCTCGCCGCCGGGGCGCCGCTCGCCGGCTTGCCGGTCCGGACGGTCGCCCGTTCCTCGATCCCGCGGTGAGCCGGCGGGTGTGCTCTGCGGCCTGCAGGGCGGTGCTACCGAGCCGCGGAGGGCACTCTGCTTTGTGTTCCGGAGGGGTCCGGACCCTCCGCGGGCGCTCTGCTCTGCGGTCCGGAGGCGGCTCCGACCGCTCGCGGGCGCTCTGCTCTGCGGTCCGGAGGCGGCTCCGACCGCTCGCGGGCGCTCTGCTCTGCGGTCCGGAGGGGTCCGGACCCCCCTTCTGGCACAAAAAGCGGACGACCCGCGGGGCTTCTGGCACAAAAAATCGGTGTGGAACGCGAATTTTGGCACAATCTTGCCCGCGAAGGCGCTCTGTCGAGTGGTCTCGAGGGGTCCGGACCCCGGTGTGCCGCAATGCATTGCGTTTGAGCCAGTGCCGGACCCCCCCTCGCATGGCACAGATTCCGCGACCTGGCACAGTTCCGGAGGCTGCTGGCTGGGGTAGGCAGAGCAAGCGGGACGGCACCCCGTGGCGCTCGGGGCTGCCACGCGGTGGAGGCGGCGCGTGCTCTTCCATCCCGGAGCCTGTGCGCTACCCATGTCGCTCATGGAGCCGATCACCTCGACGAGCGCTCAGGCGGATCCTTCACGTCCCGAGGATGACCGCGTGCGCTTCCTTCGCGCGGTGGCACAGGGGCTCGCCGACGATGCTGCGGACCGCGTGATGGACACGAAGGCGCTCAAGGAGTCGCTGGAGCGCGAGGTCGGGCCGATAACTTGGCCGTAGTCTGGACAGAACGCGCCCGCGACGACCTGGTCGACACCTTTCGTTTCATCGCACGGGACGGCGCGGAGACGTGGCTTCACGCCGTCGAGCGAGGCGGGGTGGAGACGGGCGGGGGTGGGGGGGGAGAGGGCAGCGCCGGCAGCGAGCGTGCGGCCTGCGAGCGAGCTCAGAGGCCGGACGGCAGGAGGTCGGCGCTCGGCACGTCGGGCGGAAGCGGCGGCGGGACGTCGTCCTCGGGCTTGCCGTTCTTCCGCGCCGCGCCCCGGCCGCTCGGCCCGACGCTCCAGCCCACGAGCGGCGCGAGCAGCTTGTCGGCGAGCTCCTGCGTCTCCGGCTCGTCGGGCTCGACCGCGCCCATCACCTTGATCACGTAGGCGCGCAGCGCCTCGGTGAAGGCGTCGAGCGCCTCGCGCACGCTCGGCGGCGCCTCGGCGGCGATGGCCGCGGGCGCGGTGACGCCGAGCGCCTTGCCGTACGCGGCGTGCGCGGCCTCCAGGGCGGCGAGGAACCGCTTGCCGCCGAGCGCCTCGATGCGCACGTCGAGACCGTTCTTGCGGATGCGCTGGATCCGGAGCTCGCTCTCGGACCATTGCAGCACATACGTGAGCTGGAGGAACTTGAGCCCTCCGGGGAAGAGCGTTGCCTTGAGCGAGCTCGCCTCCGCGACCTCGGGCGCGCCGGGCGGCAGCTTGGTGAACGCGGTCAGGAAGTCGTGGAGCCCGCTCCAGCAGCCGTCGAGGACGCGGTCGCACTGGACGGCATCCTCGCTCGGCTCCCCTTCTCCCGGGAGCGACACCTGATCGCGCAGCGCCGCCGCGAGATCGCCGTGCCGCGACGAGAGCGCGGCGAGCACCCGCGCGATGCCCTTCGAGATATGCCTCTTGAAGGGCTTCGCGGCCGAGAGCAGCTGCTCGCCGAGCGCCATGGCGCCCACCGCCGTGAGGCGGGGGAGCTGGATCACTTCCGATGCGGTGTACTTGGTCATGAGAACACCCTCGTCCGCGGCAGAGCGCGGGATTGCGCTGGAATGCCAGACGGGCAAGCGTCCTCTATTCATCAAATGAGGAGATGCGTCCAGAGGGATTTTGATGCGAAGACGAGCTGTAGAAGAGGGGAGGTGTCGAATTCCTGCCGTGCCGGGGGAGCGTGGCGGAAGAATTGGTGAGAAGAATGAGGGATACTGCGGGGCTCGCTGGGCTCGGGCGGATCCGGTCAGGAGCACGAATCTGACCGGGACGACGAGATGTGCCGCCGTCCGGCGGGGGCGGGGAACCTCGGCGAGGAGGCGCCGTCGGCGGGCCAGCAGCCCGGGGTGACGCGCGCGCAGGTCGAGCGCGACGGTCCGGTGCCGTGCGGCGTGTGATGTCGAGAACGACGGCGATCCTGCGTCGCTCGGCGGCCCGCCCCCGTCGGCGCCGGGCTGCTCCGGCACACTTCCCGAGCGGAGGAGCAGCTTGGCGCCGTGCGGCGGCGGCTGGGCGGGAGCGGCTCGAGCTGCCCCAGCTTCGCCCTCCGGTGGTCGACCCTTGTTAGGCGAGCCTGGCGCGGCTACCGTGCGGTGCCTCGCGTCATGCTCGCCTCGCTCGGAAGGGGAACTCGTTGAAGCTCGAGGACGTCACGAACGGCGCGACCATGGAAGGCGTGGACCGGTCGAGCCTCGTCACGACGATCGATCGGGCTGACGAGCCACGCCTCACGGCCGCGATGGCGTTGACGGCCGGCGGGGTGCCTGAGGAGAAGGATCAGCTCGACCTGCTTGAAGGCAAGACATGATCAGGTCACTTCACGTCAAGAACTTCACCGTCTTCAGCGAAGCGGAGCTCGACTTCGGAGAGCACCTGAACGTCTTCGTGGGGGAGAACGGCACGGGGAAGACGCACGCGCTGAAGCTCGCCTACGCGATCCTCGCGACGAGCTGGGAGGAGGGGCGAAAGCCCAGCGCCGCTCCGCCGACCAAGACCGCCGTGCAGACCCGGCTCGCGGACAAGCTCGTGAGCGTCTTCCGCCCCGAGGCCCTGGGGCGCCTCGCGCGGCGACGGCAAGGGCGCGAGCGCGCTGACGTGCGGATGGCCTGCTCCAACGAGGCCTGGGATATCTCGTTCGGCTTCTCGGCGCAGAGCAAGTCGGACGTGACGATCGAGACGCTCCCCTCGGAATGGGTTGACGTCGCGCCGGCCTACCTGCCGACCCGGGAGCTTCTCACCATCTACCCAGGCTTCGTGTCCGTGTACGAGAACCATTACCTCGAGTTCGACGAGACGTGGCGCGACACCTGCCTTCTCCTCGGCGCGCCGCTGAAGAGGGGCGTCAAGGAGAAGCGCGTCCGGGAGCTCCTTGGACCTCTGGAGGAGGTGATGGGCGGGGCGATCGAGCTCGACAAGAACGGCCGGTTCTACTTTCGCAGCGGAAGCGGCCGCATGGAGATGCCGCTCGTGGCAGAGGGCCTGCGCAAGCTCGGCATGCTCGCCCGCCTCATCGCGACCGGAGCGCTGCTCGACAAGGGGTGCCTGTTCTGGGACGAGCCGGAGGCGAACCTGAACCCGCGACTCATCAAGAAGGTCGCGAGCAGCATCGTCGATCTGAGCCTCGGCGGGATCCAGGTGTTCATCGCGACGCACAGCCTGTTCTTGCTGCGGGAGATCGAGATGCTGCTCGCCGCTCCAGACCGGGAGGTCGACGCCCGCTTCTTCGGCTTGCACCTGTCGGACGCAGGCGTCTCCGTGCAGCAAGGCCCGTCCGTGGACGATATGGGCGCCATCGCCGCGCTCGACGAGGAGCTCGAGCAGTCCGACCGCTTCGTGAGCGCGGGAGGCTGAGCGATGCCGACGGTCCGCGTGGAGAAGCTGGAGTTCGAGTTTCCGAGCTCGTGGAAGGTGAGCAAGTACGACGACTGGGAGTTCTACCGGCGCCAGTTCGCCAAGATATGGAACGGAATCAACTCGCTCGACCTGCTCGTCGTCGAACCCGACCGGACGGTGTGGCTCGTCGAGGCCAAGGACTACCGATTTCACCAGCGCACGAAGCCGTCCGAGCTGCACGACGAGGTTGCGCGCAAGGTCTTCGATACACTCGCCGCGATGCTTCCCGCGAAGGTCAATGCCAGCAGCGCGGAGGAGGCGAAGATGGCCGCGGCCGTGCTCGGCGCGAAGAAGCTGCGGGTCGTGCTTCATCTGGAGCAACCCAAGAAGCACTCGACATTGCGTCCGCGTGCCATCAATCCCGCGGATGTTCAGCAGGCCCTGCGGCGTGTGCTCAAGCCCATCGACGCCCATCCGTTCGTGGCGGAGACGAGTCGCATGGGCTCCCTCGCCTGGAGAGTGACATGACCACCACGAAGCGCTGGGGAGGTTCGCGTTCGCCCGGAGCTGTGAAGGGCAACAACCTGCGCCGGCTCGGAAGACCGAGGCCTGGCGCCCGACCGGCGTCACGATAACGCGGTCTTGGAGGGGAACTCAGCACAGCCGTACAGGTGGGGCTGGCGCGATGGCCGAAGCGGAGCGCAGTCGACGTGCTCGCCAGGGCGTTCCCCTCGTGGGGTCAGCGAGCTGAGCCGGCCCGGAAGACCGAGGTGTAGCGCCCGGAAGGCGTCACGATGACGTGGTCCTGAAGGGGGACACCGATCAGGTGGGCGGCGTGCTCGACTTCCCGGGTCAGCACCACGTCGTCGTCGGACGGCGCGGGGTCGCCGCTCGGGTGGTTGTGGGCCAACACGAACGCGACGGCGCCCAGCTCGATGGCGGCGCGAAGGACATCGGCGGGGCGCATGGAGCCACCCAGGAGGCCGCCGCGGCAGACCATGCGCGCGCCGCGGACGCGATCGCGGGCGTCGAGCGCGGCGAGCCAGACCTCCTCGTGGACGAGCGGCGCGAGCGTCGCGTGGAAGAAGCGGGCGACGTCGCGCGGGCGCCGCAGGCGCTTCGGGCGGCGCGTGCGCGCGGCGTGCAGGCGCCGGCCGAGCTCGAAGGCGGCAGCGAGGCGAGTCGCCGCCTGGAGAGCGACCTCGGCGCGCTCCGCCAACGCAGCGGGGGAAAGGCGAGCGAGGGCCGGGAGGTCCTCGGCGCGGAGCGCCGGCCGGCCCAGGTCGGGGACGGCGAGCACCAGCTCCAGCAGGGCCGCGTCCGGCATGGCGGGGACGTCGACGGGGGTGAGGCTCATCGGGCGCCTCCGCGTGTCGGAGGGCGGGCGGCCGGCGCGAGCGCCTGGTGGGCGCGGCGGCGGTGGGGCTTGAAGGGACGGGGATTTTGCCGGGGATCGGGGAGTGTGCGAACGATCTGCACGTCGGACCTCGCTTGACTCGGGGTTCGGCCACGCAGCCCGGGGCGTTGGCGCGCCCGCGGGCTGCACTTGTTTGTGCGCCTCGCAGCTTACCCGGCGCGTTCGGGCGCGGTCAATGGAACACGACCTATGAGTTGTTTTTAATCGGAGCGGCTGAAGGTACGCCGACCGCATGGAGCGCGACCATGCGGATGTGGTGCTCGAGTACATCGGAGCGAACGTCCATCGTCACCGCGTGCGGCTGGGGCTCACCCAGGACGCCCTCGCCGAGGCGGCGGAGATCAGCACGGGCTTCCTGCAGCGCGTCGAGAGGGGAAAGACGAACGTCGGGGTCGTCGTCCTGGTCCGGCTGGCCGACGCGCTCGGTGTCGAGCCCGGCGTCCTGCTGCGCCGCGCCGCCCTGCCCGCGGTGACGCGCGGTAGGCCGCCCAGCACGCGAGCGAAGCGCCAGCTGCAGAGGTAGGCCGACGGCGGCCAAGCTCTGACACCCTCGCCAGGAACCGAGCGCTCGCGGCGGCTTACGTGAAGCGCTCGCCGTTGATTGTCGATTCGGTGCGGTCGTAATCTGCTCGCACCGCATGCCGACCAAACGAGACCTTCTGACCCACCTCACCCGGGACGAGCTGCTGGCCTTGGTGGCCCGCTTCGAGCTCCCCGTGAGCGATCGCCGCGTCCGCGATCAGCTCATCGACGCCATCGTCGAGGCGCGCAGCGCCGACCTGTCCGAGGTCCTCCTCGGCTACCCCCGCGACCGGCTGAAGGAGCTGTGCCGGAAGCTCGGCCTCGACGACCATGGCAAGGAGAAGGCGCCGATCGTGGATCGGTTGCTCGGCAAGACCGCGACCGCGGCGGTCGAGGTACAGGGCGCGCTGCCGTTCGAGAAGGCGCCGCCGGGACCGAAGCCCAGGGCAGCTGAGAAGGCCAAGGGGAAGGCCGCCGAGGAGGTCAACGGGAAGGTTGCCGCCAGGCCGAACGGGAAGACGGCGAACGGCCACACCGGCGCGCTCGCCGCCGAGAGTAGCGGTGGCGACCTCGGCTTCGAACGCAAGCTCTTCCAGGCCGCGGACAAGCTGCGGAACAACATGGACGCGGCCGAGTACAAGCACGTCGTCCTCGGGCTCATCTTCCTCAAGTACATCAGCGACGCCTTCGATGAACTGCACCAGCGGCTGTCGGCGCAGGTCGACGAGGGCGCCGACCCCGAGGACCGCGACGAGTACCGCGCCGAGCGCGTCTTCTGGGTCCCGAAGGAGGCCCGCTGGGCAGCAGTCCAGGCCAACGCGAAGCAGGCCAAGATCGGCCAGCTCATCGATGACGCGATGGTCGCCATCGAGCGCGACAACCCCTCGCTTAAGGGCGTGCTGCCGAAGAACTACGGCCGCCCCCAGCTCGACAAGCAGCGGCTTGGCGAGCTGGTCGACCTCATCGGGACCATCGGCTTCGGCGCCAGGCAGAACAAGTCGAAGGACATCCTCGGCCGCGTATACGAGTACTTCCTGAGCGAGTTTGCGCTCGCCGAGGGCAAGAAGGGCGGGCAGTTCTACACGCCGGGCTCGGTCGTGCGCCTCCTCGTCGAGATGCTCGCGCCGTACAAGGGCCGCGTCTACGACCCGTGCTGCGGCTCGGGCGGGATGTTCGTACAGTCCGAGAAGTTCATCGAGGAGCACGGCGGCCGCGTCGGCGACATCAGCGTCTACGGACAGGAGTCGAACCCAACGACGTGGCGCCTCGCCAAGATGAATCTGGCCATTCGCGGCATCGAGGCGAACCTGGGCCCCGAGAACGCCGATACGTTCCACCGCGACCTGCACAAAGATCTCAAGGCCGATTACATCCTGGCGAATCCGCCGTTCAACGCGAAGGACTGGGGCCAGGAGCGCCTCAAAGAAGACGTACGGTGGAAATACGGCACACCGCCCGCCGGCAGCGCGAACTACGCATGGATCCAGCATTTCATTCACCATCTCGCGCCGGCGGGGCAGGCCGGGTTCGTGCTGGCGAACGGCTCGATGTCATCGAACCAGTCCGGCGAGGGGGAGATCCGGAAGGCTCTCATCGAGGCGGACCTCGTCGACTGCATGGTCGCCTTGCCGGGGCAGCTCTTCTACTCGACACAGATCCCCGTGTGCTTCTGGTTCTTCGCCCGCGACAAGAGGAGCGGTCGATTTCGCGATCGGCGAGGGCACATCTTGTTCATCGACGCCCGCAAGCTGGGGCGGATGATCGACCGGACGCAGCGCGAGCTGACCCAAGAGGACATTGCGCGCGTCGCCGGAACTTATCATGCATGGCGCGGTGACAAGGGCGCGACGAAGTACGAAGACGTTGCCGGTTTCTGCAAGAGCGCGACGCTCGATGAAGTGCGCGCGCATCAGCACGTCCTGACGCCGGGGCGGTACGTAGGGGCAGAGGATGTGGAGGACGACGACGAGCCGTTTGAGGAGCGACTCCCGAAGCTTGTCACGAGGTTGGAGGCACAGTTTGCGGAGGCTGCGAGATTGACGACGCTCATCAGCAGCAACTTGAGGAGGCTTCCGAGATGAGTAGCGAATGGGCCCAAATGTCTGTTGCAGAGCTTCAGCGACGTGGCGCGCTTCTCGTCGAAGACGGAAATCACGGGGAATATCGCCCTCGATCCAACGAGTTTTCCACGGAGGGCGTGGCGTTCATTCGCGCAGCCGATATGCATCATGGGCGCGTGCTATTCAACACGGCCGAGAAGATTAATGACGTCGCACATAGGCGCATTCGCAAGGGCATCGGTGCGAGAGGAGATGTTCTTCTCTCGCACAAAGGGACTGTGGGCAAGGTTGCCCTCGTCCACGACGATGCGCCACCATTCGTGTGCTCACCGCAGACGACGCTCTGGAGATGCCTGGACCTAGGAACGCTAAATCCACGATTTCTCTTTGCGCTTCTGCGTTCTGCGACATTCCAGTCCCGACTCGATGCACTCAAGGGCGAGACTGACATGGCAGACTACGTGAGCCTCACCACGCAGCGAACTCTTACAATACCCGTTCCGCCGATTCGGGAGCAACGCGCCATCGCTGATGTACTCGGCACTCTTGACGATAAGATTGAACTGAATCGACGCATGAACGAGACGCTAGATGCGATGGCGCGCGCGCTCTTCAAGAACTGGTTCGTCGACTTCGACCCAGTGCGGGTGAAGATGGAGGGGCGAGCTCCCGTCGGGATGGATGCGCAGACAGCGGCACTCTTCCCTGACAGCTTCGAGGAGCATCGCGATTTAACCGTGCCGAAACGATGGCGGACTCGAAGCCTTTACAATTCGGCCACATACATCAACGGAGCAGCCTATCGCGACTTTCACTTCACCACCGAGCCCGGTGCCTTGCCGGTAATCAAAATCGCCGAGCTTAAATCGGGACTAACTCAGCAGACGAAGTTCACAAGGACCATCATTGCAGAAAAATATCAAATCAACAACTCCGACATCCTCTTCTCTTGGTCAGGAAACCCAGACACATCGATTGATACGTTTGTATGGCACCGCGGCCAGGGCTGGCTGAATCAGCACATATTCAAGGTCGTTCCTCACCGCGATAATCAAAGATTGTTCGTGCTATACTTACTAAAATGGCTGCGCCCACGGTTCGCGGAAATTGCGCGCAATAAACAGACCACCGGTCTTGGCCATGTCACCGCGGAGGACATGAGGCGGATAACTGTAGTAGAGCCGCCGGACCCCGTTCTAGATGCCTTCAACATCGTAGCCGGCCCTTTGTACCAGAGGTGGTACGCCAACCTCCACGAGTCTGAAAGCCTAGCCGAGCTTCGCGATCTCCTCCTCCCTCGCCTCCTGTCCGGCGAGCTTCGCATCAAAGACGCCGAGAAGCTCGCCGAGGCTGCCCCGTGAGCCCCTCCGCCGGTATCCCCGCCGTGACCGAGTCGGACGTCGAGGAGCTCGCCCTCCAGACCTTCGCGCGCCTCGGTTACGAGTGCCTCCACGGCCCGGAGATTGCCCCCGGCGAGCCCGCTGCGGAGCGTGCCACCTACGCGGACGTCGTGCTCCGGGGCCGCCTCGACGAGGCGCTCCGCCGCCTCAACCCCGGCGTCCCGCCGACCGCCATCCACGAGGCGCTCCGCAAGATCCTCGTCCCAGACGCGCCCTCGCTCCTCCAGAACAACCGCCGCTTTCACGGCCTTCTCCGCGACGGTATCGAGGTCGAGATCGCGACGCCGGGCGACGAGGTCCACGGCGAGCGCCTTCGCCTCTTCGACTTCGACGACATCGAGGAGAACGAATATCTCGTCGTCAACCAGCTCACCGTCATCGAGGGACAGCACAACCACCGCCGGCCCGACATCGTCGTCTTCGTGAACGGCCTTCCCCTGGCGGTCATCGAGCTCAAGAGCGCCGCCGACGAGAACGCGACGCTCCAGGGCGCGTTCAACCAGCTCCAGACCTACAAGGCGCAGATCCCGTCGCTCTTCGTCTACAACGAGCTGCTCGTCATCTCGGATGGGATAGGAGCGCGCCTCGGGACCCTCACCTCGCCGTGGGAGCGCTTCGGCCCCTGGCGCACGGTGGACGGCAGCGCCGTGGCCGCGCCGGGCACCCTGGAGCTGAAGACGCTGCTCGAGGGCGTCTTCGACCGAAGGCGGCTACTCGACCTCATTCGCCACTTCGTCGTGTTCGAGGAGGATCGCGACGAGGTCGTGAAGAAGATCGCCGGTTACCACCAGTTCCACGCCGTGTGCACGGCCGTGGAGGAGACGGTCCGCGCCACGCGCCCCGGCGGCGACCGCAAGGTCGGCGTCGTGTGGCACACGCAGGGCTCGGGCAAGTCGCTGACCATGACCTTCTACGCGGGCAAGGTCGTGCTGCACCCGGCGATGGAGAACCCCACGCTCGTGGTCATCACGGACCGCAACGACCTCGACGACCAGCTCTTCGGGACCTTCGGGCGCTGCCACGACCTGCTCCGCCAGAAGCCGGTGCAGGCGCGCGACCGCAGCCACCTGCGCGAGCTGCTCCAGGTCGCCGCCGGCGGCGTCGTCTTCACGACCGTCCAGAAGTTCCTGCCCGAGGAGAAGGGCGACAAGTTCCCCGAGCTCTCCGCGCGACGGAACGTGGTCGTCATCGCCGACGAGGCGCACCGCAGCCAGTACGGCTTCAAGAGCAAGCTCGTCAAGACGAAGGAGGGCGGCTATCTCGTGCCCGGCTTCGCGCAGCACATGCGCGACGCCCTGCCGAACGCGTCGTTCATCGGCTTCACCGGCACGCCCGTCGACGCGGTCGACAAGAACACGCGCGCCGTCTTCGGCGACTACATCTCGGTCTACGACATCCAGCGCGCGGTCGAGGACGGGGCGACCGTCCCCATCTATTACGAGAGCCGCCTCGCGAAGCTCGACCTGAACGACGACCTCAAGAAGGTCATCGACGACGAGTTCGAGGAGGTCACCGAGCAAGAGGAGGAGTCGAGGAAAGAGCGGCTCAAGTCGAAGTGGGCGGCGCTGGAGGCGGTCGTCGGCGCGGAGAAGCGCGTGAAGATGATCGCCGAGGACCTGATACGGCACTTCGAGGCACGGATCGAGACGATGGCCGGCAAGGCGATGATCGTCTGCATGTCGCGCCGCATCTGCGTCGACATGTACGCCGCGCTGGTCGCGCTCCGACCCGAGTGGCACAGCCCGGACCACGACAAGGGCGCGATCAAGGTCGTGATGACCGGCTCCGCGTCCGACCCGCCGCACTGGCAGCAGCACATCCGGAACAAGGGACGCCTCGCCGATCTCGCCGATCGGCTGAAGGACCCGAGCGACCCCCTCAAGCTCGTGATCGTGCGCGACATGTGGCTCACGGGGTTCGACGCGCCCTGCCTGCACACGCTCTACGTGGACAAGCCGATGCAGGGGCACGGCCTCATGCAGGCCATCGCGCGCGTGAACCGCGTGTTCCGCGACAAACCCGGGGGGCTGGTCGTCGACTATCTCGGCCTCGCCGACAACCTGCGGAAGGCGCTCGGCACGTACACCGAGAGCGGCGGCGAGGGCAACCCCGCCCACGACCACGCCGAGGCCGTGCCGATCATGCTGGAGAAGGTCGAGATCTGTCGCGACCTGTTCCACGGGTTCGACGTCATGGCCTTCGTGAACGGCACGCCGATTGAGCGGCTCATGCTCCTCCCGGCCGCCCAGGAGCACATCTTCGGGCTCGACGACGGGCGCGACCGGCTGGTGAAGGCCGTGACGGAGCTGTCCCAGGCGTTCGCGCTCGCGGTCCCGCACGACGATGCCCTGGCCATCCGCGACGAGGTCGCGTTCTACCAGGCCGTGAAAGCCGCCGTCGTGAAGACGTCGCTGTCGGCGTCGGGCAAGTCGGAGGCCGATGTCGAGCTGGCGATCCGTCAGATCGTGTCGAAGGCCATCTCGACGGACGGCGTGATGGACGTGTTCGCCGCCGCTGGCCTGAAGCGGCCGGACATCTCCATCCTGTCGGAGCAGTTCCTCGCCGACGTGAGCGCGATGCAGCACAAGAACGTCGCCGTCGAGCTCCTGCGGAAGCTCCTGCACGACGAGCTGAAGGTCCGGCGGCGCACCAACCTCGTCCAGTCCGAGGCGTTCTCCGACAAGCTGGAGAGGACCATCGCTCGTTACCGCAACCGCGGCATCGAGACGGCGCAGGTGATCGAGGAGCTGATCCGGCTCGCCGAGGACATGAAGGCCGCCCAGAAGCGAGGCGACGACATGAAGCTCAGCGACGCCGAGCTGGCCTTCTATGACGCCCTGGAGGCGAACGACTCGGCCGTGAAGGTGCTCGGCGACGCGGTGCTCGCGCAGATCGCCCGCGAGCTGACCGAGACGATCCGCAACTCGGTGACGATTGACTGGGCCGTGAAGGAGACGGTGCGGGCGAAGCTCCGCACCCTCGTGCGCCGCAAGCTGAAGAAGTTCGGCTATCCGCCCGACAAGACGGAGAAGGCGGTCGATACGGTGCTGAAGCAGGCCGAGCTGCTCGCGCTGGAGTGGGCGGCTTGACCGCCGTGCTCGGCCGGGGTCGCCACGGCGCCGAGGGATTCTGACGATTCGCGGTGTTGATGGGCCGGGTTCTGGTTGCCCGGGGAGAGGCGCTGGTGGAGGAGAGCAATGACAAGCTTCGCGCCAGGAATTGAAGCGTACGAGTCGCAGATCGACGCCCTCACCGCCGAATGGCGCGCCATCCGGGCCGGGGAGCAGGCGCACAGGGCGGCTGGGGTCGTAACGTACGAGTCGCAGATCGTTGCTCTTGCCGCTGAATGGCGCACCGTGATAGCCGGGGGGCAGGCGAACCGGACATCGGAGGTCGCATCAGAGGAGTCACAGATCGCTGCCCTCGCCGCCGAATGGCGCGCCATCCTGGCGTTGGAGCAGGCGAACAGGACGGCGAAGGTCGCCGCGTGGGAGGCTCGTGTCGCCGAGCTCCGCGCCGAGCACGACGCGCTCCTGCGGGATGGCGCCTGGGTCGGCGGACCGGATGACACGCTGAGCATCCTCGGGATTAACCGCAAGGAGCTGTACCATTCTGCCCTGCTGGCGTGGCTGCTCGACCCGCAGAGTCGACACGGCCTCGGCTCCAGGTTTCTCGAGGCCGTGCTCCGCCGCTGCACGTCGGATCTACCCACGTCCGACCTGCATCGCGCCCGGCCTGCGCTCGAAGTGGCCCAGGGGAACGCTCGCGCCGATATCGTTGTCACTGGGCCTGGACTCTGCCTCGTGATCGAGAACAAGGTCGATGCGGGGGAGCAGCCTCGGCAATGCGACCGGCTTTTCGAGAGCTTTGGGCGAGAGCCAGGCGCGTTGTTCGTCTTCTTGTCGCCCTCGGGACGGGCCCCGGAGACCGCCACCGACAGCGCGCAGGGAGCTTTTCATCCGATGAGCTATGCCGATATCGCCTCGATGCTCCGTGACGCGCTGGCACACGCGCCGTGGAAGGGCGCGACGGTCCACGGCCGCGAGGTGGCGTCCAACTATCTTGCAACCCTGGAGAAGGAGTTTCAATGAACCGTATCGACGATCCTCGGGCCGTATTCTATCTTCGGCATCAGGCGCTCATCGAAGAGTGGGCGGCTCTCGGCTCGTCCGCTGCCCAGCTGGCGCACTCGTTTCTGTGCTCCTGCGCGGAGGAGATCGCTGGGCTCGCCTCCGAGCTGTCTCCAGACGCCCACGTTCATAAACACCTGGAAGAAGACTGGCCGAAGGTCCTCGTGTGTTCGCCAGAATGGCTCGAGTCGAGCGAGGACGAGCTCGTGCCAAAGATCGGCATCGGCCTGGAGTGGAACTGGACGAACCGCCTGAGCTTCACGACCTCTCCTGGCTGCGCGTACACGGGGGTGTGGGTAGATACCGATCGTGACGGCGGCAAGGAACTGTCGAAGAAGCTCCGCGCCGCGTTCGTAGAGGCCGGCGTCACCAAGACGCACAAGCTCGCCACAAGCACCTGGTGGCCCGCCTACCGCTACGAGGTGGCAACGGGAGAGTACTGGAACGACCTCGCGCCTTACCGCGCACAGATCGTCCAGTCCGTGCGGCTCTTCTGGAGCGTGTTTGAACCGCGGATCCGGAAGGTGCTCGCGGGCTGAGGGTGCAGCGAGCGCCACGCGCTCCGCTTCACGAACCGCTACTTCGGGCTGTACCACCTCTCGGTGTGTACCTGGAGCGAGTACGTCCGCGGGATGCGCCTCGGCTTGGGCCTGTTCTTCATGAGCCACCAGAGATCGAGGACCGATCAGGTCAGCGCCGTCCTGGGCTTCGCCTCCCCGGTGGCGTTCTCCCATGCCCTCAAGGAGGCACGGCTCCCGTCGCCGGGAGCCGTGCGAGAGACCCTCCAGCTCATGTTGGGAGGAGGTGAATCAAGGAATCACCCGGCGATCAAGGAGCCCCCGCGCCGCCGTCGCGCCGATGGCGAATCCACGCGAGCACCGCCGGCGAGACGTCGGCCCGGGGGAGGCGCGGCGGTCGGATCGAGGCGGGCCGCCGGGGCGCGAGCGTCGAGGGGCGCGCTTCGCGATAGGCCGTCGTGTCGCCCCAGTCGTCCTCGACGCCCCACCAGACCAGGCTGGCCTCCGCGGACGCGAGCGAGAACTGGAGGGGCACGAGGTCCTCGGTACACGAGGTGTCCACGGCGCCGTCGCCGCGGAGGAAGCTCGCGATCACCAGGCCGCCGCACGATCTCGTGGGGTCCGACGCGAGCGGCGACGTGCTCGAGGGGACATGACCCGCGCCGGCCAGCATCACGAGCGGCTGGTTCTCTCCGTCATAGAGCTCCGCCACCTCCATCGCCTGCGCAAACGGCGTGCGCGTGTCGAGCTCCCCCGCGAGCCACAGCAGGGGTATGTCCGTGGGCACCGGGACCGGGAGATCCACGGCGTCGGACGGCGGCAAGGGCCAGGTGGAACGCAGGTGGACGATGGCCGCCGGATAGGAATTCCCCACCAGGAACAGCTGGGCGTCGGCCGCGGCCTCGAGGCCCTCACGGGTCGGCTCGGGGTCCTCCGGGAGCTTCCAGAGCTCCGACAGGCTGATGTTGTACTGGAGGATACCCGAGTTGAGGAACGGCTCGTCCCCCAGCGAGCCCCACGCCGCGGCCGCGTACTGCTCCATCACGTGCACGAGGGCGTTCTGATCCTCGGTGTTGCAGCGCTCCAGGCGGCGCACGAACGGGAGCACGAACGCCCGTGCCGTGACGCTCTCCATGAAGGCCGAATACATCGTGCGCGCGAGCGAGCGATCGAACACGCCGCAGGGCTGCTCCTCCAGGGCGGCCAGGACACCGCGGATCCGCTCGACGGGATCAGGCCCCATCTTGCCCGCGCAGGCGGCGTCCTTGGCGCAGGCCGCCGCGAAGCTGAGGCCTGCCTCGTTGACCCCGGCGTCGTACCGGTTGAAGGCGAAGCGCCCCGGCGTCATGAAGCCGTCGAACACGATCCCGCTGACGGCCCCCGGCTCGGCCAGCTGCAGCACCCGGTGGGCCCAGTGCGTCCCGTAGGAGCCTCCCCAGACGTACACCTCCTGGCCGGGCTCCCGCGTGGCCTCGATGCCGGCCAGCACGTCGAGGGCCGCCTGGCGCGTCGTGAACCAGGCGAGGCGCGCCAACTCCCCCGTGGTCTCGAGGTGCTCGAGACAAGCCGGCACCTGGCTCGGATCCAGGTAATACCCACCGAAGCTGTTGGGCGTGTCCTGCTGCGGACACGCCAACCGGTGGGAGTAACCCGTGCCGCGATGATCGATGACGTACAGATCAGCGTCGGGGAGCGTCGAGGCCAGCTCCGTCACCTGCTCGAAGAAGACTTGGCCGCCCTGGCCAGGACCGCCGGCAAGCAGCCAGACCTGCCGCCGTGACGCGACAGCCGCCCTGCGGCGAGCGATGTGCACCTCGATGGTCTCGCCGTCCGGACTGCCGTGATCGAGCGGCATGACGAGCCTGGCGCACTCGGTCTGGTACCCGTCGGGGCAGGCGCCCCAGGACACGGTCGGCGAAGGCGTGCTCCCCCCTGAGCCCCCCGTGCCGCCGTCGCCCGAGCCACCCGTCCCGCCGCCGCCATCGGTGCTGCCGCCGCCGCCATCGGTGCTGCCGCCGCCGCCATCGGCGCCGCCGCCGCCATCGGCGCTGCCGCCGCCGCCATCGGCGCTGCCGCCGCCGCCATCGGCGCTGCCGCCGCCGCCATCGACGCTGCCGCCGCCGCCATCGGCGCTGCCGCCGCCGCCATCGGCGCTGCCGCCGGCATCGGCGCCGCCGCCGCCATCGGCCCCCCCGCCGCCATCGGCCCCCCCGCCGTCGCCGGCGCCTCCGGCGTCCGCGGGCTCATCCCTCATATCCCCGCAGGCCAGCCCCATCGAAAGGAGAACACCCAACACCCATCCTGCGCGCCACCGCGCAGGGCCGCGTCGTCCGATCATGAACACCTCACATCAAGCAGACAAGCCCGTCCGTGTGCGCGACCCCGGCCGCTCCCCCGAATCGGCGCGATCGCGTCCATGCGACACGAGGTCTCGCTGGAATTCAACGTCTTCGGCGTCAGCCCTCGTCGGACCCCGTCACCGCCGCGTCCGTGCGCTGCTCCTCGATCGGCGCCGCCGGCGAGGCCTGGCCGAGGGCGCGCGAGGCCAGCGCGCCGGCCTCGCTGCGCGTCACCAGCCTGTCGCCGTCCTTGTCGAGCGCCTTCAACATCTCGCCGACGACCACCTCGGACGGCGTCTCGGCCGTCACCCTCGAGACCGCGGCCGTGAGCTCGGCGGCCGAGACGGCGCCGTCCCGATCGGCGTCGATCGCCTCGAAGCCCCCGAGCTGGCGCCAGAGCTCCACGGCGAACGACTCGACGAGCACGAGCTTCGGCTCACGCCCGCTGTCCGCCGGCGGCACCTTCTCCGGGTGCTCCTCCGCAAAACGCACGAGCGGCGCAATGTCATCCATGCCGCCGAGCAATCCCCGCACGACCGCGATCCGGTACTCGCGGTCTTCAACCAGCGGGCGGCCGCCGATCGCCGTCAGGACGCCCCGCGCGTCGACCGCCATCCGGTCGTCGATCTGGAGATAACCCCCGTGCTGCGTCGGGGCGCGGGACCGCGACGCGGCGACGGCCTCGCGGACGACGCGGCCGGGCAGGTCGACCACCACCACCTCGTTGCTGAAGGGGACCTCGGCCTTGAGATCCCCGTAGGTGAAGCGCTCCCGGTACACGCGGCCGCCGCGGATGCCGCCGCCGTTGAAGAGGCACCCGTCCGCCCCGAGCCCGTCCCGGAGCCGCGAGCAGACGAGCTCCCCGAGCGACGTCTGCTGCGACCGCGCGCCGACCGAGGAGAGCTCGGCCCCGGGCGGGAGCCGGAGCAGCGTGGCCGCGTCGAGGTCGCGCACGATCTGCATGTGGCGGTCGACGCGCGCGCGCATCGCCGGATCCTCGGGGTAGTCGGCCACCAGCTCGAGCCGGACCGCGACCGCGGGCAGGTCGGGCTCCCCGGCCGGCGGCGCCTCGGCCGGCCACACGAGATCGACGACGGCCGCGCTCACCGCCTCCGTGCCGGCCTTGATGACCCGGCAGCCGTCCACGTCGTCGAGCGACACCTCGTGCTCGTGGCCGCCGAGGATCACGGGAAAGCGAGGATCGCACTGCATCCGCGCGAGCGCGAGATCCTCGCCGCGGCTCTGGTGCGTTATCGGGATCACGCAGACACAGCCCTCCTCGCGGACGAGCCGGCCGGCCCAGCGGACCGCCGTCTCGTTCGCAGGCTCGATGGCGTACCCCCCGAACGCCCCCTGCCGATACAGGCCCTGCACGTGGACGAGCACGCCGACGAGGCCGATCCGGACCGACCGGCCGCCGGGGCTCGCGACCTCCATGATCTGGTGTGTCGGGAGCGCCGGAGAGAACGTGGGCATGTTGGTGTTGAGCCACGTGCCCCGGAACTCCTGCACCCGCGCCCTGAGCTCGGGCAGCGAGACGTCCGCCTCGTGGTTGCCGAAGATGGCGTGTGTGATCGGCACCGCGTTCATGCAGTCGATCATGCCCCTGCCGTGATCCAGGCTCGATAGGAGGCTCGGCGCGAGGAAATCGCCGGCCATCACCGCCATGAAGCGATCCGCCGGGCCGGCGGCGTGGCGCCGCACCAGGCTCGCGAGGCGCGGGAGGTTGTCGAGCGCGTAGACGTCGTTCACGCAGACGATGCGCAGCCAGGGGCCCCGCCGCGGACCTTGATCACCGGTGGTCATGCCAGCCAACGATAGACCATTTCCGCGGCGGGCGTCGGCCCGCGAGCGCCCCCGCGACGGGCGCCGCCCGGCGTGGGCGCCGATCCCCCAAAAGCGGCATCGCTCCCCCGGCGTGCCGCGTGGCCGGAGGAGCGATGGATCAGCCGCCCGTGAAGGACCGGCCGCGCCCGCGTGGCGGGCGCGCGCCCGCCGTCACTGCTGGATCGAGGCGTCGCAGGCCGACAGCGTGGCGCCGTCCACGGCCTGGGCCAGCGCCCAGTTGTCGAGCTGGCCGACCTGCGCCTGCTCGGCCCTGAAGGCGTAGTTGCTCGCGATCTGGACCTCGCCGCCGCCGGCCGGCTGGATGTACGCCGAGTAGCGCTTCGCCGCCACGTCGACCACCATCCGGACCTTGTACGTGGCGCCGCCGGTGTACGCGAACGTGGCGTCCGACGTGTACTTCGCGCCGTTCCGGGCGCGGACGTAGCCCTGGTTGTCGAACAGGACGATCGCGGCGAGCTTGGTCCAGGCGTCCGCGGCGCCGCTGGAGAGGCCGATCGCGCCGTCGATGCGCGAGGCGCTCGGCGTGACGTCCCAGCTCACCGTGAAGGCGCCCTGCTGGGCGGCCAGCGACGTGTTCGACCACTCGCCCGCCCCGACGACCGGGCACTCGGCCGACTCCTCGCCCGGCTCGGCCGTCTCCTCGGCCGGCTCGGTCGGCACCGCCGAGTCCGTCGGCTCCGCGGTCGTCGTCGACGTCGTGCTGTACTCGAACGCGCCGAGGTCGACCCCGCCCTCGGTGGGACGCCGCTGCGCCACGCCGGCGGGCGCGAGCGCGCCGCGCGGCGGGTGGTAGAGCGGCAGCGCCAGCGGCGTCGCGACGGGGTGCCCCGAGATGCCCGACGTCGCGCTCACCCCCACGTTCCGGAGCGGGCTCGACGCGAGCAGCGTCACGTCGCGGGCGCCCACGTTCGTGAAGCCCGGGTCGCTCACGATCTTCGTCCCCGTGAAGCCGGTGGGCACGGTCGTGCCCGTCGGCACCGCGTTGTTCACGCCCTTGATCAGCGCGCTGCCCGTCGCCCAGCTCGCGTCGTCGCGGAAGACCTGGACGCTCCCGCCGCCGACGCGGTGGAAGATGTTGTTGTGCAGCTCGATGCTCTCGATGCCGTCGAACAGGTGAATCGCCGCGCTCGAGCCCTGCATGAGCAGGAACGTGTTGTTCACGAACCGGTAACGCCCGTTCGTCTCACCGGTGCCGTCGCCGCCCACCCGCACCACGAACTGCGTGTGCGTCTTGCGGAAGACGTTGCCGACCACATCGGAGTCCTCCCGCACGAGGCCCGGATCCTGCCCGTCAGCGCCGATGAGCTCGAGCTCCTTGTAGAGCCCGCCCTCGATCCAGTTGTAATAGATCTCGTTCCGGCTCGCGCGCGACTTCACGGCGTTGCCGCCGTTCGCGTCGTGGACGTATGAATGCTGCATCCGGAACACGCCGTTCGGGTACTTCGTCTGGTCCATGCCGATGTAGATCGGGTGCTTCGTCGTGCCGGCGCCGCACTTGTACACCTCGACGTGATCCAGCGTGAGCGAGCCCGAGTCCCCGTCGGCGCCGAGGATGCCGTGCGCGGGACAGTCGCGGACCACCGTGTCGGCGATCGTGACCTCGTGGCCGTGGTGGAAAATGCAGCGGGACGAGCCGCCGGTCACCTCGAAGCCCTCGAACACGATGTAGTTCGCGTTCAGCTCGATGGTGTTCGTGCCCCCCTGGAGGAGGGGGCGCTTGCCATTGACCTTCACGCCGCGGATCGTGATCTTCGACGTGGCCGTGCCCGACTTCGTGAGCCGGATGTTGCCCGCGTAGGTCGCGTTGCCGTCGACCTCCACCACGTCGCCGGGGGCGAGGCGGCCGGCGAGCTCGCCGAGCGTCTTGATCGACCTCGTGGGGCCGACCTGGTACGTCGCGCCCGCGGCCTGCTCCTCCGCGTCGAGTTCCTCCGCGGCGACGTCCGCGTCGAGCGGCGCGCAGGCGAAACCCACGGCGGACAGCGCCAGCAGCGAGGCGGCGCGCATCCCGATGGTGAACGACTGCGACCCAAAGCCCTTGGTATTCGAATTCATGGCTTCTTCTCCCCCGGCGTCGTCAATCCCCTGCGTGAACAGGACCGTCACGGCCGAAGGACCAGGGGGCAGAAGAGGAGCCTCCCGCTGAAATCCTTCGCGCCTCGAACCTTCGGTGCAGACCGTTCAGCACCAACAGGGGCGGATACCGGCGCTCTCGTGGGTCAACTTATTCCTGGAACGGCGCGACGGGTCAAGGCGAAATAGTTTGGGAAGGCAAAAGGCTGCCAGTTTGGTCGCACAAGAGAGCTGCTTTTCACATCGAGGTTGCAAAAATTCGATGTGCGGTTGCAAGTGCGCAGTTCGGCTGCTTGGCTAAAGGGCCTTTACGGAAGACGCCGCCCGCTCGTGTGTGTGACGAAAAGCCACGATAAATTGTAGTCTGAAGCTCATTGATGCATTGATTTTCACGCATTTGGGCGGGCTCATCCGGAATGGCACCCGGCGCTCATGAGCGACGGCGGCGCCGTCCCCGGGCGCGCGGCGAGGGCTCGCCGAGGACGGGGGCGCGCAGACGCAAAGGCTCCTTCGAGTCCTCGGCGAGGCCCACGCGCCTCCGGAGAGAGGCTGTCTCGCGCGGCGCGCGACGCCGGATAAACACCCTCTTTCACCTGCTCTCGCGCCTCCGGCGCTCGCATGGATATCGCCGCACGGCGACGCCTCTGCCGTGCTCACGCCCGCGCGCGCGCCTCCCCGCGCGGGGCCGGCGCGGCGCCTGCTCCGAGGCGCTCGGCGCGGGGAGCAGGCCGCGCCCTCGCTCCGGCGAGGCGCCATGGGCGGCCGCGCGGCCGCGCGGCGCGCGCTGACGGGGGCGCCCGAGCCGGCGGCCACCCAAGCCCGCGGGCCACCGAGCCCGCCTCCGAGGCCGCCCCGCGCGGCGGAGACGCGGCGGAGGCGGGGCGGAGGCGCGGGCCCGGGCAGCCCCGGCCGGTTTGCGACGCACCGGGCTCTGTGCTGCGCCCCGCTCCCCGTGTACCCTCGTCCGGGACGGCCTCATGTCGACATGCCCTACGTGCCGGACCGAGCATGCGGATGCGGCCGCCGCTTGCGCGCAAGACGCCGCCACCCTCGAGCAGGACGCCGCGCTGCCGAGCGCAGATCCGGAGCTCGCGGCGGGCACGCTGGTCGGCGAGTACCACATCGAGGCGAAGATCGGAGAGGGGGGCTTCGGCACGGTCTATCGCGCCATGCACCCCATCATCGGCAAGGCGGCCGCGATCAAGGTCCTGAGCCGCCAGTGCTCGGCGAACCCGCAGCTCGTCTCCCGCTTCGTCGCCGAGGCGCGCGCGGTGAACCAGATCAGGCACCGCAACATCATCGATATCTTCTCGTTCGGCGCCCTCGAGGACGGCCGGCACTACTACGTGATGGAGCTGCTCGAGGGGATGACCCTCGACGCCTACCGGCGGCGGCGCGGGCGCCTCACGCCCGCCGAGGCGCTCCCCATCCTCGTGAGGATCGCGCGGGCGCTCGACGCCGCGCACGCCGCGGGCATCGCGCACCGCGACCTCAAGCCCGAGAACGTGTTCTTGGCCTTCGACGAGGACGGCTCCATCTTCCCGAAATTGCTCGACTTCGGCATCGCCAAGCTGCTCGGCGAGCCCGCGACGGCGGCGGCGCACAAGACGCGCACGGGCAACCCGATCGGGACGCCGCTCTACATGTCCCCCGAGCAGTGCCGCGGCAAGAACGTCGACCACCGGACCGACATCTACTCGTTCGGGGTCATGGCGCACGAGCTGCTCGCGGGCGCGCCGCCGTTCAACGCCGAGAGCGCGCTCGACCTCCTGATCATGCACACGTCGGATCCGCCGCCTCGCCTGTCGAGCGTGGCCGCGCACCTCTCGCCGGCGCTCGACGCGCCGCTCCTGCGGATGCTCGAGAAGGACCCGGCGAGCCGCCCTCCGTCGCTGCTCGAGGCGACGGCGGCGCTCGTGGAGGCCGCGAGGAGCGCGGGGTACGACGTGCCCGCCAGCGTGATGCGGACGGGCGACGCGGCCCTCGGGCACGGCGGCCGCGCCGCCCCGGCGGGGCCCGGCGCCGACGCGCTCGCCCCGACGCAGCCGGGGCCTGCCGCGGGCGCGGGGTCGGGGCCGCACGGGACCGAGACGGCCCTCGCGAGCCGGCTGGAGAGCACGCCGCCCGCAGCGCCGCGGCGGACCGCGGCGCTCGCCGCGGCCGCCGTCCTCGGCGTCGCGGCGGCGGCCGCGGCGATCGCGCTGCTCCTCGGGCGCGGCGAGCCGGCGGCCGACGCCCCGCGCGCGCCGGCGCTCGACGCGGGCGCCGCGCCGATCGCGGCCGCGCTGGTCCCGTCGGCCCTGCCGGCGCCCTCGGTCATGCCGGCGACCCCGGCGGACGGCGCCCCGCCGGCGCCCTCGGTCGTGCCGGCGACCCCGGCGGACGGCGCCCCGCCCCAGCCGCCGCCCGAGGTCGAGCTCCACATCCAGGCGACGCCGAAGGACGTCGACGTGTGGAGCCAGGGCAAGCTCGTCGGCAAGGCGCCCGGGCCGCTGCGCCTGCCCCGCGGGCGCGCCGCGACGCTCACCTTCAAGGCGCCCGGCTACGTGGAGCAGGTGCAGGAGGTCCCGGCCGAGGAGGACGGCGCGATCACCGTCACGCTGAGGCGGGCGGCGTCGACCAGGAAGGGCGCCGCCGGCCAGAGCGACCTGGAGAACCCGTTCCAGTGATCGGGCGGCCGAGGCGCGGCGGGAGGCCGCTCGGGCGGCCGAGGCGCGGCAGGAGGCCGCTCGGGCGGGCGATCGCGGGCGCCGCGGCGCTGCTCGGCGCGGCGGCGGTCGCCGCCGGGTGCGAGCCGCTCGACGAGATCGTCCCGGGCCGCTGCGGCAACGGCGTCGTCGAGCCGTCGCGCAACGAGGACTGCGACTGCTTCGACGAGACGGCGTCTTGCCAGGTCGAGACGGTCGACGCGCTGGGCGCGAAGGTGATGGCGACGTGTTACCCGCAGGGGAGCGAGAGCGCGTGCCGCTACGGGTGCGACGACGACGGCGAGGGCTGCCCGGGCGGGTGGGGCTGCGGGATCGACCGCGTGTGCCGCGCGCCCAAGGGCACGTTCACGCAGCTCGGCGCCGCGCAGCCGCTCGGCGCCGAGCGGCTGCTCGCCGGCGATCTCGACGGCGACGGCCGCGGCGACCTCGTGGCGGTCGGCCCGACGCACCTCGAAGCCGTCTACCACGACGCGAACGGCACGGTGGGCGCGCGGGTGTCGATCCCCTTCGCCGGCGGCCTGCCCGCGCTCGGGCGCCTCACGCCCGCGCTCGGGCGCCTTGGGCTCACGGAGGACGCCACCGCGGACCTCGCGCTCGGAGCGGGATCCGGCGTGGCGATCTTGAGCGGCCAGCCCGATCGCACGTTCGCCCCGGTGCCCGCGCTCGCGCCCGTGCTCCGCCTGGACGGGTTCGGCGAAGTGGATGTGAACAATCTTGCGTTCGGCGGCGCGCGCCTCGTGCCGGTCGGCAGCACGCGCGAGCAGGGGCAGGCGTGGGTCGCCCTGATCGCGGGGACGGACGCCGAAGGCGGCGCGGCGTCGGAGGACGTGCTCGCGGTCGGGCTGGCGACGGAGGCGAGCACGTCGCTGTCGCCCCTGGATCTCCGGCGCGGGAGGCGCGAGCTCGCCGGCCCGCCGGCGGTCGCGGACCTCGGCGGCGGTCCGTTGCACGAGGTCGCCGTCGCGCTCGCGGGCGACTCGGCCGTGCACGTCTACTCCCCGGACGACGGCGCGCACGCCGCGGTGGAGCTCCCGGGCGCCGCGCGGGTCGCGGGCGCGGCCTTCCTCCGCGACGTGACCGGCGACGGCGTGCTCGACCTGCTCGTCGGCGCCACGTGCGCGCAGCCCGACCCCGGCCTGCCCGAGGGCGCGGCCTGCTACGAGCTCGACGTCGCCGAGGGCGCGGGCGGCCTCGAGTTCGGCGGCCTGTCGCCGTACGGCGATCTCTCGCGCCGGGACGGCGGCGCGGGCGCCGCGCGCTCGTTCGGCCTCGGGCCGCCGATCGCGATCGGCGATCTCAACGGCGACGGGCAGATCGACGTCGTCGAGCCCGACGCGGTGAGGCTCGGCGAGCCCGGGCTCTCGCCCCCGTACCACGTCGCGTTCCAGCGGATCGCGCCCTCGAGCGGCCGACGCTGGACCCGCGCGGCGATCGCGGACGCGACCTTCGACGGCGTGCCCGACGTGATCGCGGCCGACGCGGCGGCGACGGGCCTCTCGTTCTTCCACGGCGCCGCCGGCGCGCTGCCCTCCGATTTCCGGCTCAACGAGCTCGTGATCCCGACGCGGGGCAACGTCTCGAGCTTCGCCATGGGGGACGTCGACGGCGACCTCCTGCCGGACGTCGTGTTCGTCGAGGGCGCCGGGAGCACGCCGTCCGGCGCGAGCCGCCCGGCGCTGTCCGTCAGCTTCGGCCGGTACAGGAAGGCGCCGGAGCCCCCGGCGCGGGTCGGCGCGCTCGAGGGGCTCCTCGACCTCGCCGCCGTCCGGCTGCCCCGGCCGGACGACGCCGTGGACGACGTCGGCCTGCTCTTCTCGCGCGGCGAGGGCGTCGCGATCGGCCTGCTCGAGGGCCATGGCTCGCGGTCGCTGCTGCCGGCGCTGCCGCTCGTCGGCGCGGGCGCGGCGCGGCAGGCAGGAGAGCGGCGCGCCTTGAGCAGCATCGCCGGCCGCTTCGAGGGCGACCGGGCGCAGGTCGCCTCCCTGACGGTCGCCGCTCCGAGCCCCGCTTCCCCCCGGGGCTCGGCCGAGCTCTGGCTCCTGCCGGCGCTTGATGCGGGCGCGGGCGCCCTCCTGAGCGAGGGCGAGCAGCCCGTCGTGCTCCCCCCGGAGCTCACCCCCTCCCGGGAGCTCGAGTGGGCGCTGGAGGGGATCGCCGTCGACCTGGAAGGCGACGGGAGAGACGAGCTCGTCCTGTCGCTGCCGGTGGAGGTCGTCGGGGACGATCCGGCCGCGCCGGCGATGCGGGGCGCGATCGTCGTGGCGCGCCACGACGGGCGCGGCGCGTTCGTCGTGACGCGGGTGCGCTCGGCGGGCGCCCAGAACACGGTGTACGCCGGGCTCCGCGCGGGGGACGTGGACGGCGATCAGCGGGTGGACGTCGTGGGCATCGCCTACCGGCTGGAGGAGGGGACACGCCGGATCACGGCGAGCAGGCTCGCCGTCTTCTGGAACCAGGGAGATGGCACGTTGTCCGGGCCGGTGGAGCTCGATCCTTCGGGCGGCGAGCCGGACGACCCGGAGAGCGCGGTCACGAGCGCCGACTTCGCCCGGATCCACGCGGGCGCCGGCGCCGGCGCGGCGCTCGTCCTGCTCACGCGCGGCGCCGCCTACACGCTCGGCGCGTGCGCCGGCGGCGCCGCCATCTGCTGGACGGGCGCCGACGGGCGCCGGTTCGCCGTCGGCAAGCTGGACGGCATCCCCGGCGGCTCCGCGATCGCGACGTGCGACGCGCTCGGCGACGGGGTCGACGACCTCGCGGTGCTCACGGACGGCGCGCTCCGCGTCTTCGAGGGGGCGCCGATCCGCCGATGAGGGCCTCCTTCTGCCTCGCGCTCACGCTCCTCGCGGCGGCCTCGCTCGCGCCGCGCGCGGCCTCGGCCGAGGAGGACGTCGAGCAGGCGAAGGCGCTCTTCAACGCCGGCGCCCAGGCCTACGCCGCCACGCGGTACGGCGACGCGGTGCAGTCCTTCGAGGCGGCGTACAAGAAGGCGCCACGCCCGGCCCTGCTCTTCTCGCTCGCCCAGGCCTACCGCCGGCTGTATGCGGTCGAGCAGAGCCCCGAGGCGCTGCGGGCGGCGATCGCGAACTACCGGCGTTACCTGGAGCAGGTCCCGCAGGGCGGGCGCCGCGCGGACGCGGCCGAGGCGCTGAGCGAGCTCGCCGTGATCGCCGCGCGCCTCGACGCGACCGCGGCGGCCGCGCCCGCGGCGCCGGCCGCGGCGGAGGTGAAGGCCGAGGCGCCGCCCGAGGTCAGGCCGCGGGCCCGCATCAGCGTCACGTCGCCGACCGCGGGGGCGCGCGTGTCCCTCGACGGCCGCCCGCCGGTCGACGTGCCGATGATGGCGGAGGTCGAGCCGGGCAAGCACCGGATCCGGATCACGGCCGAGGGGTACGTCGCCGAGGAGCGCGAGGTGGTCGCGGTCGAGGGCGACCTCACCGGCATCGACCGGGAGCTGCGCGAGATGCCGGCGCTCCTCGAGGTGAAGTCCCCCCGGGGCGTGGAGGTCACGCTGGACGGGCGCCTCCTCGGCACGACGCCGCTGCCGCTCATCCAGGTGGCCCCGGGCACGCGGTTCATCGTCGCCATGAAGAACGGCCACAAGCCATTCTCGCGCGCGCTGTCGCTCGGCCGCGGCGAGCGCCGCGTCGTCGAGGTGGTCCTCTCGAGCAGCGTGCAGCGGAAGGTGTCGTATGGCCTGTTCGCGGTGGGGACCCTGTCCGCCGGCGTCGGCGCGATGACGGCGCTCGCGAGCCTCGAGCACCAGGACGCGGCGCGCGAGATCGCGGGGAAGCGCAACGAGCGGGGGATCTCGGAGCGTGAGCTGAAGGAGTACGAGCAGCAGCTCGGCGAGCGCGACGATCTCGCGAACGCCAGCTCGGCCCTGCTCAGCACCGCCGCGACGTTCTGGCTCGGCGGCCTGGCGCTCTACCTCTTCGACACGCCGAGCCCCCCGCCCCCGCCGCTGCCCGCGCGGACGGAGCCCTCGCCCTCGCGCCCCGGCGGCCCGATGCTCGAGCTCTCCGCCACGCCGATCCTCGGGCCGGGGCTCGGCGGTGTGGGGCTCAGCGGCCGGTTCTGGTGAACCCGGCGCGGCGGATCACGCACCGAACCGGGCCCCGGCGCTGCGGCCAGGACAGGGCGTAGAGGCGCCGGGATCCGCGCGCGAGCCGCGGGGCCCTTCGTGCTAGCGTGCCCGCATGGCGACGAACGAGCGAGAGCAGGCGGCCGCGACGGTCGAAGGCGAGGTCCGCGAGATCGATGAAGGTGTGCTGAAGGATCTCGAGTCGAAGTACACCGACGTGGCGTGCCCGATCCACGGCGGCCCGCCGGCCTTCGAGCTGGCGCCCGACGGATCGGTCGTCGAGCGCTTCTGCTGCCCGGACCTGCTCGCGATCGTGCGGGAGCTCCAGGTCGCCGCGGGCGAGCGGCCCGCGCCTGCGACGGACGACGAGGACGAGGACGAAGAGGCAGGAAGCTAGCGGCGGGTCTTCGAGGCGGGCGGGGCGTGCGCCCCTGCCGCGCGGCCTTCCCGGGCGGCGCTGCGCCCGCCCGGTCCGGCGCGATCTGCTGCCGGGCGGGCGGGCGCTCGCGGTGAATCGTCAGCCGTCGATGCCGGTCTCCGGCGCGGGCGTGAGCACGCCGCATCCGCCCCACATCGAGGTCGGGACAGGCAGCGCCACCGAGGCCGCCGGCGTCTCGAGGTCGTCGAGCGCGTTCGCGACGACGCCGCCGTACGAGATCGAGTAGACGTGATCCTCGATGAAGAGGCCGCGCCGCACCTGGTAGCCGAAGTAGCCGTAGCACGGGTCGGACTCGGCGCCGAAGAACGCGCTGTGGTCGACCGCGCCGAGCCGGCTGATCCCGTCCTCGAGATCGACGCTGAAGAGCTCGAGCGTGCTCTTCATCTCGAAGGTGTCCGGCGAGTAGCTCACGAGCGGGATGGCGAGCACGCCGCGCTCACGGTCGTACGTGAACGCCTTGTGGTTGTACGACGCCTCGGAGGACGCGTACGTCGCGTCGATCGTCGCCTTGTGCAGCTGCGCCGGCTTCGCCGGGTCGCTGACGTCGAAGATCTGCAGCGCCAGGTCGGTCACCTCGCCGTCCTCGGTCCCGTCGCGGCCGATCGTCAGGAGGTGCCCGTCGTCGAGCGGGTGCATGTACTCGCTGAAGCCGGGGATCTTGAGCTCGCCCGCGACGGCGGGGGCCGCCGGGTCGGCGAGGTCGATCACGAACAGCGGGTCGACCTGGCGGAACGTCACGACGTAGCCGCGGTCGCCGACGAAGCGGGCCGACTGGATCGTCTCGCCGGGGGCCAGGCCCGTGACGGCGCCGACGCGCGCGAGATCGTCCCCGCGGGCCTCGAGCACGAACACGTTGTTGGCGGTCGTCCGCTCGGTCGCCGAAAAGAGCTGCTCGGTCGTGGCGATACGGAGCTTGCCGTCCTGCTCATCGAGCGAGAACTGGTTGCGGACGACCCCTGGCACCGAGCCCGAGGCGACGTACTGCGGCTGGCTCGGGTTCGCGGTCAGGTCGAACTTGTGCACGTGCGTGAGGCTGAGGCTCACGAGCTCCTCGCCGAAGCCCTCCGGCGACGGGGGCTCCTGCCAGCCCTGCGCGGCGACATAGAGGGCGTCCTGGCTCGAATAGACGGTCTCGCTCGCACCGATGATCGAGGTCGACGCCGGGTCGGCGCTCAGGTGCTCGAGGTCGATCGACTCGATCTGCGTCAGGCCGTAGGCCGTCGTGCCGACCGCCGGGATGTAGAAGTCCGAGCAGCTCGCCTCGAGCAGCGTGACGGCCTCTCCCTCCTTCTCGAAGCGGTGCGGCAGCCACGTCGAGACGGAAGCCGCCTCGATGATCGCCGTGTTCTCGGCGCGGAGCTGCTCGAACGCCGCGGTCCACTCCTCCTGGGTCGAGGGGTACTCCGTCAGGTCCGCGGGCCAGTAGTTGAGCGCGGGGCCGTGGGCGCCGCCGCTCAGCACCGTGCGGACGTGCTCGCCGGCGCGGCGCGACGAGGTGTAGTTGCCCTCGAAGTAGAGCTCCTTGACCACGCTGGGGCCGCCGCTGGCGAGGCTCAGCACGGTGATCTTCGTGAGCGGGGCGTAGACGTACGACTCGTCCGGACCGACGGGGACGCCGGGCTCCTCGGGCTTGTCCGGGTCGCTGGCGCCCCCGTCGGGCGGCGGCGCGTCGAACTCCCCTGCAGGCGGCGGATCGTCGCCCTCCGGCGGCGGCGGCTCGGCGCCCGGGGTCGGCGCCGGCTCGTCCGGGGGGGTAGCCGGCGTGTCGCTCCCGCTGCCGCTCGAGCTCCCGCTGCCGCTCGAGCCCCCGCTGCTGCTCGAGCCTCCGCCGTCCGCGGGCCTCGGCTCGCCCGCCGGCCCGTCCACGGCGATGCCGGGCACGGCGACCCCGCCGCGGATCACGTAATCGTAGTACTCGGACCGCGGCTCGACCCCCGCTCGTTCATAGATCGAGGGACCGTTGACATTCGAGTAGACGACGACCTTGTCGTCCGTCACGAACATCTCGAACGGATCGCCCTCGAGCGCGAGCGAGCTGCCCACCGCGAGCGACGAGGCCGGCCACGAGGTGAGCGTGACGAAGGTCTGCCCGTGGAGCAGGTAGATGTTGTTGCCGTCGGTCTTGACGATATCCGCCTCATCGACGCCGGCGACCTGGGTGTTCGTCTCGGAGTGCGACGGGGCATCGGCGTCTTCCGCTGCTCCCCCGAGGTCGCCGCCGGGCGCCGAGCTGGGATCGGCGGGGGGGGTGGGGGCGGGCGTCCCGTTGGGCTCATCGTTGACGGCCACCTCGTCGCCGCGGCCCGGGTAGTAGCCGTACGTGGCGTAACTCGCGATCATCGCGTCGATCTGGGCGTTCATCTTGGCGAGCGCGTCCTGCTTCAGCGACGCTTCGAGATCCTCGCAGGACCGAGCGCGGCGGAGGGGCGCTTGCGTGTCGTCGGTGTCGACCGGCGACGTGGTGTCGACCACGCATCCAGCGGCGAGGACGCCTGTTGCAACGAGGAGCCAGAGAGAGGAATGGGCGCGGTGTGTTCGCATGGTGCTGGCCACATTCGCAAGGACCGAGCCAGGCGCCCGAGCCCTCGGCGCCGCTCGATTTCGGCACGGATCGGCGGTGGTTCGCGGCGCGAGGCGCGACAACCATGGCGGCCCGCCGCGGCCTGGCACATGTGCCAGGGGACGAAGCCGATCTCGGAGCTCGGTTTATCCTGTCTGCAACTCTACAAATGCTTGGGCATTCGGCCTCGCGCGTTCTGATAGGCTCGCGCGGTGGACAGCAACCTGGAGGCTCCTTCGCCGCCTGATCGCCCTGCAGCGCCCCGGCGTGGTGAGGATCTCCTCGACATCGTCCCACAGAGCTCGCTCGTCAGGGTCGCGGCGCTCGCGGCCAGGTCGCTGCTCGTCCCGATCGCGCTGATCACGCGCCGCGACGGGCGCCTCGCGGGCGGCGTCGGCGTGCCCGAAGGCTGGGGGGCGGACCCTCGGGGCCCGCTCCCGCAGGCGGCCCTCGACCACGTTGCGCGCGGCGATCTGCTCGCCGTCGAGGATGCCCGGCTCGATCCCGCGCTGCGCGACGGCCCCGCGCTCCGCGAGCTCGGGGCGGCGTCCTGGCTCGCCGCGCCGCTCCGCGGGGGGGACGGGGCGTGCGTCGGCGCCCTGAGCGTCCTCGACCGCCGCGCGCGCAGCTGGGAGGAGCGGGACGCCGGCATCCTCCGCGACCTCGCCGCGCTGCTGAGCCAGGAGATGGAGCTGCGCGAGGCGGCCGCCGCGTCGGCGCGCGCGGCCGGGACCGCCGAGCGGCTCGAGGTCGTCACCGCGGCGCTCGCGGCGGCCGCGACGCTCGAGGACGCCGCGAAGGTGGCGGTCGAGCAGATCGGGGTCGCCCTCGGCTCCTCCGCGGGCGCGCTGGCCGTCCTCGACGTGGAGGCGCAGTGCCTCCGCGTCGTCGCGGGCCGCGGCCTCAGTACGGCGGCGCTCGCGCCCTACCGGGCGATCCCGCTCTCCGTACCGCTGCCGGTCACCGACGCCGTGCGCGACGCGGCCCCGGTGCTCGTCGGGTCGCCGGAGGAGATGCTGGCGCGTTACCCCGGGGTGGCGTCGACGTTGAACCTGGCGTTCCGATCGTGGGCGACGATCCCGCTGCTCGTCGAGGGGGTGGCGATCGGCGCCCTGTGGCTCTCCTTCGAGCAGCCCCGGACGTTCGGCGGCGAGGATCGGCTCCTCATGATGACCGTCGCGGGGCAGACCGCGCAGGCGATCGCGCGCGCGCAGCTCTTCGAGGCCGAGCGGCAGGCGCGCGCGCGCGCCGCGCGGCTGGAGGCCCTGGCGGCGGCGCTCTCGACCGCGACGACGCTCGAGCAGGCCGCGCAGGTCGCCGTCGAGCAGATCACGACGGCGCTCGGGGCGCAGGGCGGCGCCCTGGGGGTGCTCCACCCCGATCCCGGCGCCGTGCGGGTGCTCGCGTGGTGCGGGGTCCGCCCGGCGCGCTCCGACGGCTTCCGGGTGATCTCGCTCGACGAGCCGCTCCCGGCCACGGACGCCGTCCGCCACGCGCGGCCCATCCTGCTCAGCTCGCCCGAGGCCCTGACGGCGCGTTATCCCCACCTGGAGGACCTCGTCGAACCGCAGCTCCGGGCGTCGGCGGCGATCCCGTTCCTGCTCGAGGAGCGGGCCGTCGGCGTGGCCTGGTTCCACTTCGCCGAGCCGCGCGAGTTCACCCGGGAAGACGAGGCGCTGATGATGACCATCGGCCACCAGGCCGCGCAGGCGATCGCGCGGTCGCTGCTCTTCGAGGCGGAGCGCGCCGCGCGGGCGCTGGCCGAGAGCGCCGAGCGCCGCAAGGACGAGTTCCTGGCGATGCTCGGCCACGAGCTGCGCAACCCGCTGGCGCCCATCCTGACGGCGCTCGAGCTGATGCAGCGGAGCCAGGACGGCGGCGGAGAGCGCGCCGGCGTCGTGGGGGAGCGCGCGCGCGTCGTCATCGAGCGCCAGGTGCGGCACCTGGAGCGCCTCGTGGACGATCTGCTCGACGTCTCCCGCATCACCCGGGGCAAGATCGCGCTGAAGCCGGAGCGCCTGCGCGTGGCGGAGCTCGCGGCCAAGGCGATCGAGCTCGCGAGCCCGCTCCTCGAGCAGCGCAAGCACCGGCTCGAGGTGCTCATGCCGCCCGAGGAGCTCGTGGTCGAGGGCGATCACGTCCGGCTCGTGCAGGTGCTGACGAACCTGGTGACGAACGCGGCGAAGTACACCGACCCCGGCGGGCACATCGCGGTGTCCGCGGAGCCGCTGGGCCGCGAGGTGGTGATCAAGGTCCGCGACACCGGCGCCGGCATCCCTCCGTCGCTGCTCCCCCACGTCTTCGACATGTTCGTCCAGGGGCCGCAGCGGCTCGATCGGGAGAAGGGCGGCCTCGGCCTCGGCCTGACGATCGTGAAGCGCCTGCTCGAGATGCACGGCGGGTCCGTGGAGGCGCGCAGCGACGGGCCCGGCGAGGGGAGCGAGTTCATCGCGCGCCTCCCGCGGGCGGCGCACGGGCGCGGCGCGCCGCCCGAGCCCGCGCAGCCGGGCGCGCGGCCGCCCGCCGCGCGCAGGCGCGTGCTCGTGGTGGACGACAACGACGACGGCGCCGAGCTCCTCGCGGACGCGCTCACCACCGCGGGGTACGCCGTCAGCGTCGCGCTCGACGGCCCCTCGGCGCTCGACGAGGCGCGGCGCTTCCGGCCGGAGATCGTGGTGCTCGACATCGGGCTCCCGGTGATGGACGGCTACGAGGTCGCGCAGAAGCTCAGGGCCGAGGTCCTGACGGACGCGCGCGTGGTGCTGATCGCGCTCACGGGCTACGGCCAGGAGCAGGATCGCCTGCGCGCGCTCTCGTCGGGGTTCGACGAGCACCTGGTGAAGCCGGCCAGCGTCCAGCAGGTCCTCGGGGCGATCGCGCAGGCCACGGCGCGCCGCGACCCGGCGGCCGCCGGGGCGGGGGTCGCTCCCGGCGCGCTCGAGAGGAATGCGCCGGGCGGGAGCTCCCCGGAGCCGCGGCAGTGCTAGCTTGCCCGCGTGGCCCCATGTAAGCGCTTCGAGTTCCTGCTCAACGCCCGGCGGGCGCCGCGCGCGCTCGTGCTTCGCGATCTCTCGCCGGAGGAGGCCGGCGCCGCGATCGACTGGTCCGGCTGGTATTTGCCCGACGACGCGGAGCGCCCCGACAAGGCGGCCAGGGCCGGGGTCGTCCGCCTGCTGCTCTCGGTGCTCGCGCAGCTCGCGCGCGAGCGCGGCTGGGTCGACTGGTATGCCGGGACCGACCACGCCTTCGCCTGGGTGCGGGGCGAGCCGCTCGTCCGCGTGCTCCCCGACCTCTACGTCCTCGATCATCGCCCCGTGCCGCCGCTGCCGCGGCAATGGCAGACCTGGCTCTCGGGGCACCGCCCGCCGCGGTTCGCGCTGGAGATCGTCGCGGGCGACTGGCGCCGCGTGTACGAGGAGGCGCCGGCGAAGTACTGGCAGCTCGGCTGCCCCGAGCTCTTGCTCTTCGATCCCGAGGCCGCCGCCGCCCGCGCGCCGCTCGCGCCGCACGGCGAAGAGCGCGTGCCGCTCCAGCTCTACCGCCGCGAGCCGGACGGCACGTACCTGCGCGTGCACGCCGGCGCCGACCCCCTCTGGGTCGAGGCGCTCGACGCCCACCTCGTCGTGCTGAAGGACGGCCCGCACCCGGCGCTGCGCGTCGCGCGGAGCTCCCGCGCGACCGACCTCGTGCCCGCCGAGGAGGAGGCGCTCCGCGCCGAGGGCGAGGCGCGCGCGGTGGAGCAGCGCGCCCGCGCCGCGGAGCAGCGCGCCCGCGCCGCCGCCGAGGCGCGCGTGCGCGAGCTCGAGGCGCGCGTGCGGGACCTGGAGGCCCGCGTGGCGCGGCGGTGAGGTTATACTCCGCGCATGACCCCCGAGACGGCGTATTCCGTCGCGACGCGGGCGCGCGCCCTCCGCGCTGGGCTCGCCCCCTCGATGGATCCCGTCGCAGCGGCGACCGCGGCGCGCCGCCTGTTCGAGGACGCAGGCGACGACGTGCGGGTCCGGTGGCTCAGCCTCGAGCTCCACGGTTACGGACCCGCCATGTCGGCGATCGGCCCGCTGCCGAAGGTGCTCTGTGTTGCGCCGCACGACCGGCTCGCGGCTCACGTGGCGGCCTACCGGACGCAGCGCGCGACCCGCCCTGGCTCCCCTGACCTCGTGCACTTCTTCGTCGAGGCGCTGCCTGAGCTCGTTGCAGCACGGCAGCAGGCGAGCTCTGTGGCAGGCGCCGAGCTCGAGCTCTCTTTTGGACCGGATCCGGGATCGAGCGAGTATCCGACGACGGCGACGTTTCCACGCAACGTATTCGAGCGCGTGCTCGAGGGGTTCCTCGCGGCGCTGCACCTCCAGCTCGGCACGCTCGGATGAAGATCGACCTCGAGGCGCTCGTGGAGCTTCACCCGGGTCTGCCCGACGAGGTGGCTGGGATGATGGCGTTCGGTGCGGCGGTCGCGCTGGGGCGCAGGCACGAGCCCGGCGTCCTCCTGGCGCTCGATCTTGCGGGGAAGTCGAGCGATGACGAGCTCGTATGGCGGAAGCGGGGCGCCGTGACGGCAGACAAGATCGACGAGAAGCGCGCAACAGAGGAGGGCGCGGAGGGCATCGCGCTCGGGATCGTGGGCCATCACCGGCCTCGATGGCGGCTCGTCCGACGATTGCAGTCGGGGCGGGGTGAACGCGCGGACTGGCTCTTCGCCGGACCGAACGGCGCGTTCATCGTCCTGGAGATCAGCGGGACGGACGCCGCGGCGATCGGCCCGCGCGAGAACGAGAAGCGCGCCCAGGCGGCTTCGTCGGCCGCCGCTCGGCGCGCGGCCGCTTGCGTGGTACGGTTCCTCGAACCGCGGGCATCGTTGTGGGAGACCGAGACGGATGAACCTTGCTGAGCTGAACCGTCGCGTGACATCGGCGATCTTTCGGGCGGAGCGGTTCGCGGAGGGATCGCGGGAGGCGCAGGACGCTTACCGAGAGGTCTCCCTTCTCGAGGAGAACATCGCCAGCCAGGCGGGCCCCGCGGAGGTCGAAGGAGCGATCGCCCGGGAAGGAGCTGTCCGTGCGGCTCTCCGGGCAGGGGAGCACCTGCGCGCCCTGAGCCTGGCGACCCGCTACCTCGAGGAGGATGGCGCCGCGGAGGGGCTGCGTGCGGAGCTTGAGGCGCTTCGGGCTGAGGCGGACAAGGCCCTGCCGGACGGCGCGGCCGAGGTGAGGCCCGTTCGTTTCCGTATCGCGGCGTAACCCGGTCCCGGGCGGGCGGTAGGGTCGCGCGGGGCCACCGTGGCTCCCGGAGCGCCCCCGGAGCGCCGCAGCGATACGCAGTCCGCGCGACGCCGCCGCGGGCTCGCCGCGCTGCGCGCGCGCCGCCCGGCCTACGCCGGCCGCAGGATCTGTCGCACCGACTCCACGTCCGCGACCCGGTGCAGCACCGGCTGCAGCCCGGCGCCCGGGGCCTCGCCGAAGGCGCCGCTCGCGGCGACCGCGCGCGCCCGCGGGCCGTCCAGCACGAGGAACACGTCGCGCAGCCCGCCGGCGCCGGGCGCGTCGATGACGTCGACGATGCGCGAGCGGTCGAGGTGCAGCTCCTCGTCGCCCCGCTGGATGAGCACGCGCCGGTCCGTGATCAGGTACCGCGTCCGCGCCGCGAGCCGCGCCGGGCGCACCACCGACATGTAGAGCATCGCCGCCCCGGCCGCGATCAGCAGCACGATCGTGAGCGACAGCGACGCGACGAGCGCCACGAAGGACACGCTCTCCGGATCCATCCCCGCCGCGGTCACGATGCGGAGGCTGCGCACGGCGTGCACCGCCGTGACCACGGCGAAGCTGCCGAGGAACAGGCCGATCGCCACGGACCCGACGCCGCGCAGGCCGGTCGGGAGCCACTTGTGCCAGCCGTCGGCCGGGTGCGCCGACCAGAGCACCCGCTCGCCCTCGTCGAGGCGCTGCGAGAGCAGCCGGTGGCCGTCGCCCGCGGGCGCGGACGGCACGACGCCCCGCAGGATCGCCCAGAGGCGATCCGGGGCCACCACGCCGGGGAGCACGATCGACAGCCGCCGGCGGAGCGCGCCGGTCGGCACCGCCCGCACGAGCTCGAGGTCGCCGACGCCGGGGTGCTTCGGGTGCCAGTGGATGCGCGCGTAGCTGATCGACCGCCGCTCGATCGAGCGCCGGAGCTTCCCGCGCTGCACCACGATGTGCCGGTCGGTGAGCAGGTACTCGAGCTCCGAGCGCCACCAGCGGGGCAAGTAGCTGAACGCCACCGCGAGCGTCGCCATCCAGGCCGCGAAGGCGAGCAGCTGGGTCGGCGACGAGCCGAGCGCCTTGCTGACCACCACGGCGGACGCGGTGCTGATCGCGGCGGTCACCCCGCACACCGCCGCGCTCACGGAGTGGACGAGCGGCGTCGCGACCACCTTGGGCCGCCCCGACCACAACACCGGCTCATTGAACACCGAGTCGCGCATCTCCACGGATCTCCGTTCGGGGTGAGCTGGACCGGGGCCGCCCCCGCGCGCGAGGGCGGCCCAAGCTAAAGTGTACCTGCAGGGCGGGATCGTAAAGGGCGTCCGAGCCGCCTCGCTCTTGGACGGAAGCGCGGGCGGCACGATGCGGCGGGCACCTCAGCGCCGCTGCGGCGCCGCGGGCGCCGCCTTGCGCAGCCGTTTCACCGTCTGTTCCCGCTCCCGCTCGCACTGCGCGCGCCGCGCCTTCGCCAGCGGCAGCCAGTGGTCGCTGGCCGGGGCCTGCGCGATGTACGACTCCCACGCCGCCACGGCCTGCAGGTACGACTCGGCGCGGGCGGAGCCGAGCTCGGCAGCGCGCGCCGCGGTCCAGTGGCCGAGCGCGCTGTACCAGGCCTCGTCGTACGGGGGCACGTAGAACCAGCCTGAACCGTGGATCTGCTGGTCCGCCCGGTCGTAGGTCCTCGCGAGCCGGATGTGCTCGAGGGCGCCCTCCAGGTCGCCCGACCGATCGAGCGCCACGGCGAGGCCCCAGAGCGTCGTCACGCCGTAGCGGAACATGTCGAGCGACCCGAGCGTGGCGAGCGCGGTCCGGTACCCCTCGACCGCGGCGGTGATGTCGCCGAGCACCATGAACGCCTCGGCCTGGTTGGCCAGGAGGAGCGCCCGCGAGGCCGCGTGGGGCTCGAGCGCGAGCGCCTCGTCGTACGCCTTGATCTCGTCGTGGTACCTGCCGAGCCGCGCATAAGCGACCGCGAGCGCGTGCCACGCCGCGGCCCGGGCGGGCGCGGGCGGGTCCGTGCGCAGGAGCGCCTCGAGCGCCGCGGCGGCGCCCTGCACGTCCCCGAGGTCCTCGAGGATCGAGGCGTAGCGGAGCCGCACCGCGTAGTCGCGCGAGGTCGCGGCGCCGGCGCGCTCGTAGAGGGCGCGCGCCTCGCGCAGCCAGAGCGGGCCGATCTCCTCGACGCGCTCCAGCAGCGGCGAGCGCCGGAGCCGCTCGTACCGGGCGAGGAGCCCGTCAGCCTGGGAGAGCAGCGCGGCGCGCTCGTCGGCCTGCGGATCCAGCGCGCGGGCCCAGACCGTCGGCGCCGCGGCGCTCGTCGCGGGCGCGGCGCCCGTGGCGAGCGCCGCGAGCGCGGCGAGCGCCGCGGCGCCGAGCGGCCGGGGGAGCCAGCGCGGTCGCCGGCGGCTCATCGCCCGCCTCCGGCCCTCGGCCCGGGCGCCGGCGCGTTCTTCGTAGAGGGCGCGCGCTCGCGCGGGCCGCGTCCGGCCGCCCCCGGGCCCGCGGCGCGCCCGCCGCCGCCTGCGCCCTTCCGCAGGGCGTCGAGGCGCGCGCGCGCCGCCGCGGCCCAGGGGCCCTGGCCGCCGGCGCCCGACAGGTACGCCTCCCATCGCTCGATCGCGGCGGCCGGCGCGCTCCGCTCCAGCGCGAGCGCCTCCAGGGCGAGCCGGTCGTCCGGGGAGGCGAGGTAGTCGACCGTGCGCAGGCGCGCCGCCGCGCCGGCGACGTCGTCCGCCGCGTGCTCGCGCGCCGCCGCGCCGGCGTGGGCGTCGAGCGCGCGCGCCGGCCCCGCCTGCACCGCCGCGGCCGCGCCCTCGAGCGCGGCGTCGGCCTGCGCCCTGTCGCCGGCGCGGTCCAGCGCGAGCGCGAGCGACAGCGTCACGTCGCGGGCGAGCTGCGTCTGCGCGCGGTGTCGCGCCTCGCGCAGGTAGGCGATCGCCTCGTCGAGCCCGGCGCGCGCGCCCTCGGCGGGCGGCGAGGCCGCGGCGGCGCCCGCGGCGGCGCCCGCGGCCATCGACAGGTGCGCCGCCTCGAGCAGCACGAGCGCGCGCTGGTCCGCGGTGGCCAGGAGGTCGATCCGCGGGACGAGCGCGCGGTAGATCGCGATCGCCTCGCCGCGCTGGCCGGTCCGCGCGAGCGCCCGGGCGAGGTCGTGCAAGGTGTGCGGGTCCTCGACGCTGCGGGGGTCGATCTGCCGCGCGAGCGCGAAGGCGCGCGCGGCTTCCTCGGGCGAGCCGAGCGCCAGGGCGGCGCGCGCGAGCAGGACCTGGGGCGCGGCGTGGCCCGGGAGGAGCTGATCGGCCTGGCGCGCCGCCTCGCGCGCCGCCTCGGCGCCGCCGCCGAGCTGCGCCTGGGCTCGCGCGAGCAGGTCGCAGTAGCGCGGAAGATCCGGCGAGCGCGCGCGCTCCCACACGGTGGGCCCCCGGGCGATAGCCCGGCTCGACCGGGCCGAGCACTCGGGGGGCCGCCCTGCGGCGGCCGCGGCGGCGACGAGATCGCCGCTGCCCTGTCCGCCGTGCGCGGCGAGCGGAAAGGCGAGGAGGGCCGGGAGCAGCAGCGCGCCGAGGTGCACGCGGCGAGTGTACCAGCGCCGCGCTCTCGAGGCTCCCGCTGGCCGAGGGCGCAGCGCTGCGATCCGGTTGATCGCGCGGGCGATGCTCCGTTATGGTGCCCGAGGTGACAGCGCCGACGGGGGGCGTTCGCGGGCCGTAGTGCGCCGGACTCCGCAGCCCTCCTGCCTCGCGGCCGAGGAGGATCGACATCATGGGCGAGGTGATTCGCAAGGACGCGCCAGCGGACGACATCATCGGTGACGTGCGCGCGACGCTCCACACCGCTTCGGCGAAGGGCGGGTCCCTGCGCGAGCTCGCGGAGCAGCGGCTCGTGCCCGTGCTGACGCTCTTCGACGGCGTCGAGGCCCAGCGCAACGCCGCGCGCGCCGAGGCGGAGCCGCTGCTCGCCAAGGTCGAGGCCGAGTCCGCGCGCGCCGACGACGCGCTCGCCAAGGTGGCCGACGACGTCTGGAACGCCGTCGGGCGCCCCACCGCCGACCCCGCGCTGTCCATCCTGTTCCCCGGCGGGATGGCCTACTTCGCGGACCACGAGGACGGCGACCTCACGGGGCAGCCGGACCGCCTGGAGGTGCTCGCGCAGCTGCTCGGCTCGGGGATCCACCCGAAGCTCAGCCTGGACAAGGCGCAGGCGGCGGCGGCCGAGGTGAAGTCGGCCGCCGCGGCGCTGCGCTCGACGGTCGAGGCGACGCGGCTCCCGCTCGAGCGGCTGAGCGTGCTCGATCGCATCCGCGCGGCGGTGGCGAAGAGCGCGCACATCGAGCTCGTCCACCTGAAGCGCCTCTACAAGGCGGCCGGCTTCAGCGAGGCGGAGATCCACGCCGTCATCCCGGATCGCGGGCGGGCGCGGCGGCGGCTGTAAGCTGCCCGTCCGCCCGCTCGCGCCGGCGGCTCACGGGCGGAAGCCAGGATAACCCGGATAGGGAGAGTACGGGTACGGCGCCGGGCTGTACGGCGTGCTGCGGCCGTAATAACCATAAACCGGCGACCCGTAGGGAGAGTACGGCGCGGTGCCCCTGTAGCCGTAATACGGCGCGCCGGGCGGGGAGTACGGCGCGCCGGGCGGGGAGTACGGCACACCGGGCGAGTACCCAGGAGAGTAGTATCCTGAAGGATAACGAGACTCCGGCACGTAGCGGGTGTCGACGAGCGACAGGAGCGATGTCGCGAACGCGAGGTGCTGCGACGCGGCCGACCGGATGTCCGGAACGAGGTGGGAGATCCCGGGCTGGAGCTCGGGCCCGACGACGGCGAGCTGCTCCTGGATCTCGCCGAGGAACTCGCGGTGCACCTGGATCTGGAGGTTGATGTACGTCCAGTCGAAGGCGTCCCCCGTCAGCCCCTCGAGGCGCAGCTTGTCCTGCGTCGCCTGGTCGATCAGCGCCAGGCTGATCGGGTTGTCCAGCGGCGTCATGCCGAGCTGCGCGAGCGTGGCCGCGAGCTGCTGGCCCGCGGCGGTGTGGTGATCGAGCATCGTCTGGGCGAACTCGCGGACGTACTGGTCTGTCGCGCGGGTCAGGGCGATCTGCGCCTCCGTGATCTCGAGCGCGTGGAACGCCGTGAGCACGGCGGCGAGCTCGGGGCTCGCCAGCGTGAACGCCTGCGCGGCGGAGTCGACCGCCTCCTCCGGAACGTCCCAGTCCGCCGCCTCCGGCTCGCCGTCGTCCGCCGCGATGGAGCAGGCGCCGGCCCCGCCCACCCAGAGAGCTGCCAACCATGCAAAACGAAGAGAATCGACTCGAATGCTCATAATCCCCCCATGTCGATGACGGAAGCGGGTCCGGCGCAGGAGCGCTCGGCGGTGATGCCTGGCCCGCCCCGTCACCTATCTTGAACCAGCGCCGGGAGACGCAAGCCGCGAGCGCATCAAAGTTTCATGGCCCAGAGGCGCGCAGGATCGGCCGAAACCTCCGCCGAGCGCGACGGCCCCCCGCGGAGCTGCCACACCGCCCCGTCGATGAACGGAATCGAACGCTGCGCGCGTGGAGCGCCTGGAGCGCGTGGAGCGTGTCGAGCGCGTCGAGCGCGTATCGAACGTGGAGAGTCGCCGGCGCCGCTGGCCAGGGCGAGCGGCGCTGTCGCAGGATCGACGCGCGGGTGCGCCGGCGCTCGGCGCGCCTGGACGGGACTCAGCCCGCGTGCGGGGTGTACGCGGAAGGCGGCGCGGTCTTCGCCGGCTGGCGGGCCACGACGCCGACGGCGCCGTAGTAAATGCCCCACGCCCTCGGATCGGCCGCGAAGCGGGCATAACCGGCGAGATCTTCCTCGCTGACGAGCCCGGTCGCGAGGTACTTGTCGCGGAGCTGGACGGCCGACAGACTCATGATCTCGGCGAGCGCGTGGCCCCCATGGCACAGCGGGACCTCGGTCTCGACGAGCTCGAGGGCGAGCCCTCGCGCGGTCAGGAGCGCGGGCAGTCGCAGGCCGATCCCCGGATCCTTGCCGCCCGCCTCGAACATCGCGACGATCGACCGATTGACCCGCTCGAAGGCCTCGATATCCGCGCCGGACGCGCCTTTCGCCGCGGTGAAGTCGGGCTCCTCGACGACGAGGCGGCCGCCGGGCTTCAGCGCGGCCACCATGGCGTCGAGCAGCGCCTCGTAATCCGGGCTGTGGACGAGCACGTAGCGGGCGTGCACCACGTCGAACCGAGCCGCGTGGAGATTGAGCTCTCGGATGTCGCCCTCGATGATCCGGACGCCCGGCAGCTGGGTCGCGTCGAGGAACCCGGCGTCGAGATCGATCGCGACGACCTCGCCCTCGCTGCCCACGCGCTCCGCCATCCAGGCGGCGATCGAGCCCGCGCCCGCGCCCACCTCAAGGCAGCTCCATCCAGGACCCATCCCGGACGCCTTGAGCAGGTGCCAGCTCGCAGGATCGGCGACGTCCTCGATCCGCCTCAGGCGCTCCAGCTCTCGCTCACGCTCGGCCCCTGAAAATGTGTACGCGCTGTCTGCCATAAGAACATAATAGTCCATTCCACATGGCGAAGACGTGATCTTCGGCATGTGTTGTGATCGCGATGACATCCCGGCGGTGGTGGGCGCGGGGGAGTACACGGGGCCATGTACATCCGCAATCAGGAATCGGATGAGTGAAGCTCGCTCCGGCGCTCGCGCCGCGGCCGCCCTGGTCATACGGCGGGTGGCGCGGCGCGCGGCCGGAGGCGCGGGTCGCGGAGGACGTGGTCCGTCTCCTCGACGAGCGTCCGGAGCAGCTCGGCCGCGGGCAGCCGGCGCGCCGAGGCGGCGTTCTGGCCGGCCCAGAGCGCGAGCAGATCGGCCCTGCCGGCGGCGCCGGCGGCGCGGCGCAGCGGCGACGTGAGCCAGTTCTGCGCGGGGTAGGGGAGGATCTCGTCGAGGTGATCGGCGAGGGCGAGCATGAGCTCGTTCTCGATGCCTCGCGCGTGGCGCCCGGAGAACACCCGGGTGAGTCGGGTCACCCGCGCTCGCGGGGTCCCGAGGAGCTCCTTGTGGACCGCCGGCGCGCCGGACTCCGGCGTCGCCAGGAACGCCGAGCCGATCTGGACGCCCTCGGCGCCGAGGGCGAGCGCCGCCGCGATGCCCCTGCCATCGGCGATGCCGCCGGCGGCGACGACCGGGACGCCCACCGCGGCCGCGACCTGGGGCACGAGCGACATGGTGCCGACCAGCGACGCCTCGACGGGCCGGAGGAACGAGCCGCGGTGGCCGCCGGCGTCGCTCCCGGAGGCGACGACGACATCGACGCCGGCGTCCGCGAGCGCCGCCGCCTCCTCGACCGTGGTGGCGGTGCCGAGGGTCTTGATGCCGCGCGCCCTGGCGGCCGCCAGGATCGCGCGGTCCGGCACGCCCATGACGAAGCTGAAGGCGGGGGGGCGGGCCTTGATCAGCGCCTCCGCCTGCGCCTCGAAGCGCGGGGCGAACCGGTCGGGCATCCGCGGCTCGGCGAGGCCGAGCTGCTCGAAGTAGGGGCGGAGGCGCCCGGCGATGCGCGCGAGCTCGGGCTCCGAGACGTGCGCGTCGTCCTGGCCCGGAATGGGCACCCAGAGGTTGAGCGCGAACGGCCTCGACGTGCGCCCGGCGATGTCCTGCACCGTGCGCTCGATGTCCTCCGGCGGGAGGTTCACCGCCCCGAACGAGCCGAGCCCGCCGGCGTTCGAGACCGCCGCCGCGAGCGCGGCCGTCGAGTGGCCGCCGCCGAAGGGGCCCTGGAGGATCGGGAGCTCGATGCCCAGCGCGCCGGTAACACGGGTCTTCGTCCACATACCAGATCTCCTCTGCGGGCCGCGCGCCGGGGCGCTCTCGCCTCGTCGCGCGGGATGGCGTCGCCCGGTCTCGTTGAGAGAAGCCGAGGTGTCACGGAGGGCAGAGAGGGTTTATTTCTTTCAATCTGGAGCCCCCGCGACCCCGTGGCGTCATGCTCTTTACCATGGAACCAGGGGCGGTCAGCGGTGAACGCGCGGGCGCTCGGTCAGCGGTGAGCGCGCGGGCGCTCGGTCAGCGGTGAGCGCGCGGGCGCTCGGTCAGCGGTGAACGCGCGGGCGCTCGGTCAGCGGTGAGCGCGCGGGCGCTCGGTGGGCCGGAGGGCGTGGGCGATGCCGCTCTGCAAGGTGCCCAGCGTGATGATGCCGGAGAGGTCCGCGCCGAGCTCGACCAGGGACCTCGCCACCTCCGGGCGGATGCCCGTGAGCACCACGCGTGTGCCGAGCAGCTGGGCGGCGCGCGCGGTCTGCGTCAGCGCGTCGGCGACGTGCATGTCGATGGCGCGCACGCCGGTGATGTCCAGGATCGCGGTGTGGGCGCGCTGGCTGCTGATGCCGGCGAGCAACGTCTCCATGATCTGCCCCGCGCGCGCGCTGTCGACCGTCCCCACGAGCGGCATCGCCAGGACGCCGTCGGCGAGCGGGATGAGCGGCGTCGACAGCTCCCGGAGGGCCTCCTGCTGCGTGGCGATGATCGTCTCCTGCAGCGCGGCCCGCTCGGCCTCCGCGCGCTTCAGGGCGGTGACCTCCGTCACGATGCCGCCGACGCCGACCGCCTCCCCGATCTCGTTGTGGACCGGGAACTTGACCGAGACGAAGTGACGAGGAGCCCCGTCGATCAGCGCGGTCTCGTCGTACTGCATCACCCGGCCGCTCGTGAGCACCTCCCGCTCCTTCGCGCCGATCTGCTCGGCGACGCCGGGGATCACGGCGTTGACCTCATGGTCCGTCTTGCCGAGGACCTCGAGGATGTGCCGCCCGAGCGTGCGGGCATAATAGCGGTTGAGGAACACATAGCGCCCCTCCGCGTCCTTGACGAAGATGGTGCTCGGCGAGTTGTCCACGAGCTGCAGGAGCAGTTGATACCGCTCCTCCAGCAGGCGCTCCCTTTGCCGCGGATCGCTGGCCTCATCCACGATGGCCGCGATCTCTCGCGCGTCGCTCCCGTCTCCGCGCAGCACGGCGTAGGTCCACCGGCACGTGATCGCGTCTCCATCGCGCGTCCTGCCCTCGCTCGTGATCGTCGCGAAGAGGCCCTCGGCGCGATCGTGATCGAACGCCTGCGCCGCCCGGGGCGTCACCGGATCCGCGGCCACGAGCTCGGAGAGCCGGCGGCCGACGGCCTCGGCCTCGCTCCAGCCGAAGATGCGCGCGGCGCCCTCGTTCCAGCGCGTCACCGCTCCATCGATGCGCCAGTGGATCAGCGCCGGAACCCACGTGGCCCCGAGCGCGAGCGGCGCGAGCGCGCTCGCGGACGACACGCTCCCTGGCGCTCCGTCGCGCCCGCGGTCGCCGCGCCGACTGGCCAGCTCCGCCTCCAGCGCCTCGACCCGGGCGCGCAGCGCGGCGTTCTCCGCCCTGTAGTCGACATGGGGCTCGGTGTGCGTGGATGCCCCACCTGGCAACGCGATCCCATCGAGCTGGCGGCGCCCGTCTGCCGTGCCCGATGCTTCCCAGCCGCTGTCTCTGGACATCCAGTCCACGGCGCGCCCGCTCGGTCCGGACGTCCAATCGCTCTCGTCGCGGCTCATGCTCGCTCCTCCGCGCGTCGTCCCTACGACACGCGCTGCGAGCAGCGTAGCGGTTCTGTCAGACGGCGTCTCACAAGAAAGTGGATCAAGCCACCGAGGCCGCGCGGGCTCTCCCGCCGCGTCATCACGCGTGCCGGCTCGTCGGGAGAGGCGCGGCGCGTCGGGAGAGGCCTGTCTCCCACCGCCGCCGGGGCGCGACCCGATCGTTCCCCGGCGGGAGGCGCGCTCGTGGCGTTGCGCTGCGTGCGACAGGCGCCGTCAGGGAGACGGCGTCTCTGCTGGGGCCGTGTCTCGGGGGGCTCTCCGCGGCGCGCGCGGCCTCAGGCGGACGCCCGGCGCAGGGCGAAGAGGGCGAGTCCACCCACGGCCAACACGGTGGCCGCGCCGCTCAGGAGCCGCCGCGCCGTGGGCGGCCTCGGCATGAAGGCCGTGGCGCTGAGCGCCGCGAGCGGGGGCGACTTGCGCGGCGGGGCCGACTGGGCAGCGAGCGGCGACGCGGCGGCGTGGATCGGGGCGGCCTCGGCGAACAGCTCGAGCACCTCGCGCACGAACGCAGGCAGGTCCTGCGGCCCACGGCTCGATATCCAGTTGCCGTCGCGCACCACCTCCTCGTCGCGCCAGACGCCGCCGGCGTGCACGACGTCGTCGCGGATCCCGGGCCACGAGGCGAGCTGCCTCCCGCTCAGGAGCCCCGCCGACGCCAGCAGCCAGGGACCGTGGCAGATGGTCGCGATCGGCTTGCGCAGATCGTCGAACGCGCGCACGAGCTGGCGCGCCTCCTCGCTCTGCCGGAGGAGATCGGGGTTGATGAACCCACCCGGCAAGAGCAGGGCGTCGTATTCGGACGGATCGACCTCGGCGATCGTCCGGTCGACGCGCACCCTCGCGCCGGGCTCGTGGAGGTTCATCCCGCGGATCTTGCCGCGCCGCAGGGAGACGACGTCCACCGTCGCACCCGCGGCGCGGAGCGCCTTCATCGGCGCCGTCAGCTCGATCTGCTCGAATCCGTCCGCCACCAGCGCTGCGACGCGCTTGCCTGCAAGCTTCTTTCGTTCGCTCATTGCGACCTCAACGGTTTGTCGATTGACCTTCCTTGGACCATCACGGCGCGGCGATCCGACGCATCAGGACGGAAGGCCTCCGGGACGTCTGGCCGTCGAGAACAGCCATGCTCCGGCGATCCCGAGCTCCACCGCGGCGTCGAGGAGATAGACCTTGGAGGTGCGGGCTCTCGATGTGTACACCACGTCGACCGGACATGGCTCCTCGGGCGAACCCTAGAGCCGGTGCGGCGCTCCGCAACCGAGGCCAGCGCCGATTTCATGGAGCGCGCGCCGGTCTGCGGGCGCGCCTGGTCGAAGCGAGTGTGTCGTTTTGCGACAGCGCGATCTGGCCCCTGGCGGCGGTTGCACACGTTCGGCTCAGGCGCTGAGCCTGGGACGGAGCCACAGGAAGCCCAGCAGGGCGGGCGCGAGCGCGGCCAGACCGACGGCCGCGGCGCGCAGGAATCGCCGCTCTCTGCGCGGCTTCCATCCGCCGGTCGCGGCGGTCCCCTCGACCATGGGCGTGAACAGGTTCCCGTTCGTCGCATACGCCGTGCGGCCGTGGTGCAGGTGCAGCCTGTCCACGCTCCGCGCGAGCAGGCGCTCGGCGAGGCCGGGCGCCAGGAACGACAGCAAGGCGAGCTGCGGGGCCGAGCTCCCCACGTAGATCTCCCGCCGGGGCGTGCGTGCCAGACGAACGATGGTCCGCGCCACGCGTTCAGGGGGATACACCGGCGGCATCGCCCGGGGCGCACGTCCCGTGTAGTTGCCGGCGTGCTGGAAGAGCGGTGTGTCGATGGTCGCTGGCATGACGGTGCAGACGTGGATGTCGCGGGCGTGGAGCACCGCGAGCTCTTGACGGAGGCTCTGGGAGAAGCCGCGGATGGCATGCTTCGAGGCGACGTAGGCGCTGATGTAGGGCTCCGGGATCTTGGACACCATCGACGCGACGTTGATGAGCACGCCCGAGCCTTGTCGCCGGAACTGGGCCAGGGCGGCGCGGGCGCCGTGGATGTAGCCGAACAGGTTGGTCTCGATGACGCGCCGGTAGGGCTCGGAGGGCGTCTGCTCGAACAGGCCGAAGAGCGTGACGGCCGCGTTGTTGACCCACACGTCGAGCCGGCCGAAGGCGTCGGCGGCGCGCCGCGCGATCTCGACGACGGCGGCCTCGTTCGTGACGTCGGCGGGCACGACGAGGGCCTTGCCCCCGGCCTGCTCACACGCGGCGGCGACGTCGCGCAGCGGCTGCTCGCGCCTGGCCGACAGCACGACCGCGGCCCCGCGCTCGGCGAACGCCAGCGCCGTTGCGCGGCCGATGCCGCTCGACGCGCCCGTGATCACGACGACTGGATTCCGGTACCTCTCGCGCATGGCTCACCCCCTCTTCGACACGACCGCACGACGACCGCACGACCGCGCGGGACCGCGACCGCGCGGCGAGCGGCCGCGCTGCTGCGTGCTCCGCGCTCACAGGTCGTCCTGGCCGTATGCAAGGGGCGGGCAATGCTCGGCGCGGCGTGTCCCTTGAGCTCAGGAGGCCTGCCCGCGTCTTGACAGCGCTGCGGCGCGCGATCGGGCGTGGCCCGATGCGCCGTTGCGGCGTCGTCTCGATCCCGAGGTGCAGCCCCGGCCCCAGCATGTCGCGCGGGACGTGGCGCCGGGCCTGGGGCGGCCCTCGTGTGCACGGACGCGTCCGCATCGCCGGCGGCTCGGCACGAGCCGCGAACGCAGACGACGTGGGGGACACATCATGCGAAGCATGTTTCTGGTGGCGTTGGTCGCGATTCCGCTCGTGGCCTGCGGGGGGAGCAGGAGCGGCGAGCAGACGAGCTCGCCGGGTACCGGGCAGGCTGGCAGCGGAGAGCCGATGAACGGCAGCGGGACGCCGGGCTCGCCCGAAGGCGCGAGTCCGGGCACCGGCGCAACACCGGGCGGAGGGTCGCTCGGTGGACCTGGCGCAGGCACGCCGGGCGGCAGCCAGGAGTGGGGCTCGCCGGGCGGCGGGACCGGCACGCAGGGCGGCAGCGGCACGCAAGGCGGCAGCGGCACCCAGGGCGGCAGCGGCACCCAGGGCGGCAGCGGGACGCACGGCGGCAGCGGCATGCAGGGCGGCAGCGGCACCCAGGGCGGCAGCCACGCGACACCGCCGACCGGAGGCACGGGCACCCCGTACGGCGGTGGCAGCGGGACGCCGGGCGGCAGCGGCACCCAGGGCGGAAGCGGGACGCCGGGCGGCAGCGGAACCCGCGCGCCGGGCGGCGGAAGCGGTACGCCGGGCGGCGGAAGCGGTACGCCGGGCGGGGGCACCGGCACCCAGGGCAGCGGCTCCCGCACGCCGGGCGGCGGCTGACGCACGCCGCTTCGACACGTCCGGCGCCGTCGCCGCACAAATCAAGATGAGCGCGGGCGCGTACCCGGAACTTTCTGGGTATGAAATATCCCATGAGCGCACCGCCTCATCATCCCGTCACCGCCGACCAGATCCGCCCCGGCGACCCCTACGAACTGTCCGAGGGGCGCCCGATCGAGCTGATGCCGACGGGCCGCCGCGGCGCCCGCAGCAACCTGGTCGGCGGCGGGGTGCTGGAGACCGACCCGGCGGTCGAGGCCGCCGGCGTGGACCTCGGCGTATCGCCGCAGCCGAACATGCTGCGGGCCCCGGACATCGCGGTCGGACCCATCGCCGACGAGCCGGGCTGGGCCACCACGGCGCCGCCGCTCGCCGTGGAGTACGCGGACACGGGCCAGGACGAGGTGGAGCTGCAGCGCAAGATTGGCGAGCTGCTGGCCGCAGGGACGCGCTGGATCTGGGTCGTCCGCCTGCACGGCGCCCGGCGCGTGGAAGTCTACGAGGCCGCGCCGTCCGCGCCGTCCACGCCGGAGCGCGAGGCGCCGGCGCCCCCGGTGCCCCTCGCCCGCGGGCGCAAGCTCCAGCAGCCCACCCGCGTGGCGCTCCCCGGCGAGGCGCTGGAGGCGCCGGGCGTCCTGAAAAACCCGGTTCCCGTCGAGGCCCTCTACGACCGCGAAGCGGCGCACGAGGCGACGCTCCGCAACCTGCTGCAGCGTAAGGGGTACGCAGGCCTCGACGCCGTGCTGGAAGCCGGGCGGCTGGAAGGGCGCAACGAGGGCCGCGCCGAGGGATTGCGCGGCGGCGTGCGCGACCTCTGCGAGCTGCTCGGCATCCCCCTGTCCCCGGAGCGCAACGCCGCGCTCGACGCCATGGACGAGGCGGGCATCCTCGCCGTGCGCGATCACCTCAAGCGCGAGCGCCGCTGGCCCTGATCACCCCTCGCGCGCCCGGCGCGGCGATCGGCCCGGCCATCCGGCCGCGGCGATCGGCCCGGCCACCCGGCCGCGCCGATCGCCCGCCCCGCCGCGCCGATCGCCCGGCCGCGCCGGCGCTCCGCTGCGTCGGCGCTCGCGCGCTGCGCCCGCGCGCGCCTCGCCGCGCTCAGGCGAACGCGTTGCGCCGCACGATGGTCGCGTCGCGCTCCGCGCCGACCGAGACCACGTCCACCGGCACGCCCGTCTCCTTCTCGACGAGCTCCACGTACTGCCGCGCCGCCGCCGGCAGCTCGCTCATCGAGCGGGCGGCGTCGATCGACTCGCTCCACTCGGTCACCGGCTCGAGCACCGGCTTCGACGTCGCGAGCTCGTCGATCGGGAACTCCCGCGTCCGCCCCGACGGCGTGTCGTAGGCGACGCACACCTTGAGCTCCGGCATGCCCGTCAGCACGTCGAGCTTGGTCAGCGCGATGCCGTCGAGGCCGTTCACACGCGCCGCGTACCGCAGCGCCGGCAGATCCAGCCAGCCGGTCCGCCGCGGGCGGCCGGTCACCGAGCCGTACTCCCCGCCGACCGACCGCAGCCGCTCGCCGAGCGCGCCGCCGAGCTCCGTCGGGAACGGACCTTCACCCACGCGTGTGCAGTACGCCTTCGCCAGGCCGAGCACCCGGCGGATGCGCGTCGGGCCGACGCCGGCCCCCACACACGCGCCCCCGGCGATCGCCGACGACGACGTGACGAACGGGAACGTGCCGTGATCGATGTCGAGCAGCGTCCCCTGCGCCCCCTCCAGGAGCACCCGCTCGCCGCGGCGGAGCGCGCCGTCGATGAGCTGCGACGTGTCGGCGAGCAGCGGCGTGATGCGCTTCGCGAGCGGCGCGAGCTCCTCGAGGATCGCGTCGAGCGCGGGGGGCTCGCCGCCGAGCGCGCGCAGCGTCGGCGTCCACGCCTCGAGCGAGCGCGCGATGAGGCCCGCGAGCCGCTTCATGTCGCGCAGGTCGCCGAGCCGCGCCCCGCGCCGCGCCGCCTTGTCCTCGTAACAGGGGCCGATGCCGCGCTTCGTCGTCCCGAGCCGCTCGCCGGCCGCCGCCGCCGCCTCGCGCAGCGAGTCGACGAGCGGGTGGAACGGGAGGATCAGGTGCGCGCGATCCGAGACGAACAGCCGCCCCTCGGTCGAGCAGCCCCGCGCCTCGACCGCGTCGATCTCGGAGACGAGCACCCCCGGATCGACCACCATGCCCTGCGCCATCACGCAGCGGGCGTTCTGGCGGAGGATGCCGCTCGGGATGAGCCGCACGATGAGCTTCTCCTGGCCCACCACCAGCGTGTGACCGGCGTTCGGCCCGCCGGCGTAGCGCACCACGAGGTCGGCGCTCTCCGTGTACAGGTCGACGACCTTTCCCTTGCCCTCGTCGCCCCATTGCGCGCCGACGATCACGATCGCGGTCATTCCGAAGCTCCTCCCGGGTCCCATGGCCCGTGTTGTGCCCGCTCGTCAGCCCGAGCGGTTCCTTCCGGGTCCCGCTCGCCTTTACCCCAGGCTCGCGTGCCTAGCGAGCGTCTACTTGTCACCCGGACGACCTGCCCCCGTCTTCAGCGCGATCGCCTGGGCGGCCGCCTCGTCGTCGAGGCCCGGAAGCGCCGCGCCCGCGCCCCCGGCCCGCGCCGCGTCGCCGCCCGGCGCCGCCTCCACCACGAGCGCCCCATCCCGCTCGCGCACGAGGTGCGAGAAGCGCCAGGACGCCGCGTACCCCTCGGGATCCTGGTCCAGGGGGTGCGCCACGACCGGGACGCCGCGCCGCCGCAGGGCCGCCGCGAGCGGCTCGGCCCGCTCCGGCGCCACCGCGAGCAGCACCCGCGGCGCCGGATCGTCCGCCGCGCCTGCGGCGTCGCGCGCCCAGGCCAGCGCGTCGAGGCTCAGCGCGAAGCCGACCGCCGGGATCGGCAGGCCGAACCGGGAGAGCAGGTCGTCGTAACGCCCGCCCGCCGCGATCGGCTCCCCGGGGCCGTCGGCGAGCACATGGAAAATTGCGCCGGTATAGTATTCCAGGCCGCGCAGCTCGCCGAGGTCGACGCGGAGCGCCGGGCCGAGCTCGGGGCCCGCGCGGGCCGCGTCCCAGAGCGCGCGCAGCTCGGCGAGCGGCGCCTCGGCGGGCGTGCCCGAGAGCAGCTGCGCGGCGCGGTCGAACACGAGGGCGCCGTCCGGGTCGGCCGCGCCGCCGCCCGCGAGGTCCGGGAGCGCGGCGATGGCGGCCGCGATGCGGGGCGCGACGTCGGTGGCCCGCGGGCTCGCGAGCACGGCGGCGAGGCGCGACGTGTCCTTCTGCTCGAGCACCTCGGAGAGCTCGGGCGCGAGCCCCTTCGGGACGGCGTCGAGCAGCGCGCGCGCGATCATCGCGTGGCCGAGGTCGACCACGAACCGATCGAGGCCGGCCTCCCGCACGGAGGAGGCGGCGAGCCGGAGGATCTCGAGGTCGCCGCCGAGCGTGCCGATCCCGTACAGCTCGACGCCGGCCTGCGGGATCTGCCGGTGGCGCCGCGCCCGGCCCTGGCGCCGCCGGAGGACGGTGCCCTCGTAACAGAGGCGGATCGGCCGGGGCGCGTCGGCGAGCCGGGTCGCCACGAGCCGCGCGATCTGCGGGGTCATGTCGGGGCGGAGCGCCGCCACCTCGCCGGACTCGGGCTCGATGAAGCGCAGGACGTCCGCGGCGTCCAGGGTGCCGAGGCCGCGCTCGAGCACCTCGGCGAATTCGAACGCGGGCAGCGTGACCGGCTCGTAGCCGTAAAGGACGAAGTGGTCGAGCACGCGCTTCGCGAGCGCGCGCCGGCGCCGGGCCTCCGCCGGGAGGAGGTCGCGCATGCCGGCGGGCAGCGGGTGCGCCAGCGCGCGGGGCGGCGAGGAGGGCGAGGACGAGGAGGGCCGGGCCGCCGCCGGCGCTGGAGCGTTGCGGTCATTCCCTCGGGGGGGATCCCATCGCGGAGCGTCGCTGGACATGGTGGCCGCTTATACCGGCTGAGCACGCGGTGCGCACGCGGCGCGCACGTCCGTCGAGCTTGCCGTGGCAAGGCGTTTGCTGGTCGTCGCTGACCGAAGCGCACCAACGGGGCGCGTGCGCTGGAAGCGCACGCACCGCCCTCGACGAAGAGGATGGCCCATGGCTCTGACCGCCGTTCCGACCGATGTTCCGAGCGCCAGCACGAGGCCCGCGGCACCCGCGGCGTCACGCGGTCTCCCCCCGCCCGGCGCGGTCGGGTCGCGCCCGGCGTGCCGGACGGCGGGCGCGAGCCCGCTCGCCGAGGTGATCTGCAAGGCGAAGGAGGGCGACCGGGAGTCGCTCGACGAGCTCACGCGCGTCATCCGTCCGCACGTGGAGCGGCAGCTCGCGCGGTACCCCGTGTCCGACGAGGACCGGCTCGACCTGGTCCAGTCGACGCTGCTGCAGGTGGTCCGGACGATCCGCTCGTTCCGGGGCGACTCCAGCTTCACGACGTGGCTCTTCCGGGTGACGGCGAACGAGGCGCTGATGCTGATGCGGTCGCAGCGGCGGCAGCGGGCCCGCATCGTCGAGGGGCTCGATTTCGAGGAGCTCGGCCTCCTGCCGACGATGCGCAGCACGATCGGCGAGGACGACGCGGCGTCCGCGGCGGAGCGGGAGGCGTACGTCCGCGAGGCGCTCTGCGAGCTGCCGGACGACTACCGGGACGTGGTGCTGGCGCACTACCACGAGGATCTCGGCCTCCAGGAGATCGCGCAGAAGCTCGCCGTGAGCGAGAGCGCGGTGCGGTCGCGGCTGCACCGGGCGCGCGTGCGCCTGCGCGCGATCCTCAACGCGACCGCGTTCGGCCGCGAAATCGCCGAGGGCGTCGCGGCCTAGGGGCGCGCTGCCCGCCGCGGCCTGGGGGGCGCGCTGCCCGCCGCGGCCTGGGGGGGCGCGCTGCCCGCCGCGGCCTGTGAGGGCCACGCGACCTACCGGACGGCGGAGAGCCGGACGGTGGCGTCGCGCCAGCGGCGGAGGACGTCGCACACGTCGTGCAGGCTGCGGAGCAGCACGTCCGGCCGCGCGTCGAGCAGCACCTGCTCCGAGGCGAAGCCGCCGAGCACGCCGATCGACCTGGCGCCGGCGCGGCGGGCGCACTCGATGTCCTGGGGGCCGTCGCCGACCATCACCATCCTGCCCGGGTGGATGTCGAGGACCTGCGCGAGGTGGAGCAGCGGGTCGGGCGCCGGCTTGTTCTCGGCGGTGTCGCCGCCCGCGACGACGGCGCGGAACCGGGAGCGGACCCCGAGCGCGGCGAGCACCATGGCGGTCGTCGCGCGCGGCTTGTTGGTGCAGAGGCAGAGCGAGAGATCGGCGATGTCCGAGAGCTTCTCGAGCGTCTCCTGCGCCCCCGGCATCCAGCGGGTGAAGTCGAGCGGGTGCTCCTGGTAGTACGCGAGGAAGTGCTGGAGGAGCTCGTCGACGCCCTCCGACGACTCCGGGAGCTTGGCCGCCCGCGCGCACAGCGCCCGCGCGCCGTCGCCCACATACCGCACGATCACCGGCCCTGGCAGCGGAGCACGCCCGGTCGCCTCCAGCGCGTGGTTCACCGCCGCGACGATGTCGCCTCGGCTATCGATCAGCGTGCCATCGAGATCGAACGCGATCGCCGTGGGAGGAACCATCGTAGGAGATGGTACGCCAGCATCCTCCTCGAGGGAAGGTGCGGCGAACGCCAGGCCCGCGGATTGCAACGAACTGCAATAACGAACGTGGCGAGGGGAGGGGTCCGCGGGCGGCGCGAGGCGTCGTCGGCTTGACCTCCTGGTCGAGGCTCGGTTTCAGGCCAGCACGGTAGACTCCGGGCACCATGGATGGTGCTGGACGGGTGCTTGCGTGGTTCACGGAGGCGCTCGCGCGCCATCAGCCGGGGGACGCGCTCTCATTCACGGAGGCGCAGGCGCGGTTCATCGCGGTGCTGACGGGCCTCATCGCGGTGGAGCGCGGCGGCGGGATGCTCTTCGGGATGATCCTCTCCGGCGAGCACACCGAGGCGCTCGTGCGCGCCGCGCTCCCCGCGCTCAAGGCGTCGGTGGACGCCCATCGCGCCTCCTTCGAGCGGCGCTTCGGCGCGCGCGGGCGGAAGGAGGTCGCCCGCATCGCCGCCGAGCTCCAGTACGAGCCGCTCATCGAGCGCCGCGCGCTCCGCGCCGACCCCGCCGTCGAGGGGGCGCTCGCGCAGCTCATCGATGCCTGCCTCGACCCGGACCGCCCCGCGCCGTGGGCGGGCGCGCCGGACCCCGTGCTCGCCGACGGGCGGATCAGCCCCACGCTCCGCGGCGCGCTGGCGCGGGCGCGCGCGGCGTCCGCCGGGCAGAGGGCCGGCGCGTCCGTCGCCGTCAAGCCCATTGCCGGAGACCGCCCGCGCGAGGTGGCCGAGCTCGAGGCGAAACGCGGGCCGCTCCACCCGAAGATCGAGGCGCTTTATGCCGCCATCGACGGGCTCGCCCTCCTCGACCCAGACCCGCTGCCGTCGCGGGTCCCGTGGCCCGCGGCGTTCCCGGAGACGGGCGTCCTCCTTGTGGCGCCGCTCGCGTGGAGCAGCGTCCTCCGCAAGACGTCGCGCGGCGCGGAGGGCACGTCAGAGCTCGTGACGATCGCCCGGCTGCCGGATCACATGCTGCCGCGAGAGCGCGAGCGAGACCGCGGGCACGACGTGGAAACCACGGTGAGCTTCTTCCTCGCGTACCGGATGGGCACAGCGGAGATCTACCTGACCGACGACCGTTACGGCGTGCCACCGCGCCTGCTCGCCGACGACCTGGTGAGCTTCCTGCGCGCGCTCGGCGGCGCGGCGGCGCCCATGGAGGACATCTTCAACGAGCTCGCGCGCGAGCTCGGCGGCGGATCGCCCGGCGCCCGGGGCGCGCGCTGACGCGGGGCCCGGCGGGCGAGGCCGGCTGAAAGGGGGGCGGCAGATCCGTTATCGTGCGGAGACGCCATGGCGATCGAAACCCCCTCCGACGCGCCCGTCCCGTCGGCGCTGCCGAAGCTCGACGAGATCCGGCGCCGCATGGCCTCCCACACCGACCGGAACGACGAGCGGCGGATCCTGGAGATCCTCGCCGGGTCGACGGCCCTCGAGCTCGATCACCTGCTGCTCCAGCTCGATCTGCGCGCGTTGCTCGGCGACGTCGACGATCGCCTCTTTGGCCCCGACAACCGCGCGGCGCTGCTCGATCTGCTGACCGCGGAGCGCCTCGGCGACCTCGGGATCCCCGCGCGGGCGGCGCTCGCGGCGGCGCTGCAGCGCGGCCGCACCGGGCGCCGCGACGAGCAGGCGCTGCGCCGCATCTTCCTCGGCACGCGCGGCGAAGGGCTCACGCGGCTCAAGAACACGCTCGACCGCCGCGGCGGATACCACGACCTCCACCAGCTCTTCTATCGCGACATCGACGACGACGCCCTGCGCGAGGAGCTGCTCGAGCACATCGCCCGCGAGGCGGTCCCGACAGGCGAGATCAAGATCCTCTCCGACATCGACGACACCTTCTATGCGAACTGGAAGGACACCCGTTACCCGGCGAAGACGGTTTATCCCGGCGTCCTCCAGTTCTACGCGGAGCTCGACCGCGGCCCGGGGCCGACGCCCGGCGAGCCCGGCGACCTGATCTTCGTCACCGCGCGCCCCGGCGATCGCCTCGGCCTCGTCGAGGACGCGACGATCGCGGCCCTCGCCGCGCGCGGCCAGCCCGCCGCGACCATCCTCGCGGGCTCGTTCACGCGCCTGCTCGGCAACCGCGCCATTGCGGAGAAGAAGCTCGAGAACTTCCTCGAATACCGGCGGCTTTATCCGGAGTACCACTTCGTCTTCGTCGGCGACAGCGGTCAGGGCGACATCCATTTCGGGCAGCGCATGCTCGAGCTCGCGCCGGAGGTGGTCAAAGCGATCTTCATCCACGACGTGGTCGCGACCCCCCACGCCGCGCGGCGGGAGCTCGCGGTGGGCGGCGTGCGCCTCTTCGACACGTACGTCGGCGCGGCGAGCGACGCGCTGGAGCTCGGCCTGCTCGACCCCGAGGGCGCGGCGCGCGTGGCGGCGGCCGCGCTGACGGCGATCGACGCGCTCGTGTTCCCGTCGGACGAAGGCCGGCGGGCGCGCCGGCTCGACCTGGATCGGGACGTGGCCCGGCTGAACGCGCTGCTGCCCGCGGCCGCCGAGCCCCTCGTCCACACCGAAGCGCGGAGCTCGATAAAGACGTGACCGAAACGCGGCCGGCGGCCTGGCTCAGGCCGCCGCCGTGGCGCGCTCGCCCGGCTCGAAGCGGATCGGCAGGCGCGCCGGGCCGTGCACGTGGAGCGCCTTGCGCGGCTCCCACGGCGCGTCGGTCGCGAGCCGGAGGCCCCGCGCCCGCGAGAGCAGATCCGAGAGGGCGATCCTCGCCTCCAGGCGCGAGAGCGGCGCGCCCAGGCAGAAGTGGATGCCGTGGCCGAACGCGATGTGCGGGTTGGGATCGCGCCCGATGTCGAAGCGGCCAGGGTCGCGGAATTGCTGGGGATCTCGGTTCGCCGAGCCGATGACCGGGAGCACGAGCTTGCCGGCGGGGATCACCTGGCCGTGGAGCTGCACGCTGCGCCTCGTCGCGCGGAACATCCACTGGACCGGGGAGCGGTAACGCAGGACCTCCTCGATCGCCGCGGGCAGGAGCTCCGGCGCCGCGAGCACCCGGGCGAGCTGCGCCGGGTCCTCGAGCAAGCTCAGGATCGCGTTGTTGATCAGGTTCGTCGTCGTCTCGCTGCCGGCCACGAGGAGGAGCTGGAGGAAGCCGAGGATCTCCGCCTCGGTCAGCCGCTCGCCGTCCACCTCGGCCTCGACGAGCCTGGTCAGGAGGTCGTCCTTCGGGGCCGCGCGCCGCGCTGCGCTCAGGCCCGCGACGTACTCCCTCATCTCGGCGGTCACCGCCATGAACTCCTGCGACGCCCGCTCCGCCGCCTCGCCGCCCGAGAGCGTGTAGCTGAGCTTCAGGATCACGTCGCTCCAGCGCAAGAACCGCGGGCGGTCCTCGACGGGGACGCCGATCATCTCGGCGATCACCATCATCGGCAGCGGGGCCGAGAAGTCGGCGCAGAGGTCCATCTCGCCGCGCGGGGCGGCCTGGTCCAGGAGCTCGCGCGAGAGCTGGCGGACCCGCGGCTCGAGGCCCGCGACCACCCCCGGGGTGAACGCCCGCAGGATGAGCGCGCGCAGGCGCGTGTGGCGCGGCGGGTCGAAGAAGATGAACCACTCGGGGGCCGGGCGGCCGGCGGGCGCCATGCTGGAGCTGAAGGCGTCGTGATCGTGGAGCGACCGCTTCACGCCCTCGTAGTCGAAGATCATCCAGAGATCGGCCCGCGGGTCGTGGAGCACAGGAGTGCTCCGCCGGAGCCGGTCGTACACCGGGTAGGGATCGCGGCGCGCGTCGTCGGAGAGAAGGTCCGTCAGGCTCATGGGGATACGGTAGAGTTCCGCTGGATGGAGCGCTTGAACGAATCCCGGATCGGCGCGGTGGTGACGGAGGAGTTCGCGGTGCGCGCCTCGACGTCGACGACGTCCACCCTTCACGCGCAGCACGGGGTGGGGATCCTGGTCGGGCTGGACGCCGACGTGGTCGTGACCGAGCCCGGCGGCGGCTGCGTGCGCGGGCGTGTGGTCGTGGTGCCGCCGCACCTGCCGCACGAGGTCGCGTCTCCCGGGCCCACGGTGGGGCTGCTCTACGATCCGGAGATGGCGCCCGACGTGGCGGCCTACTCGCGTCGGCACGGCGGGGCGTTCCCGCTCGAGGGCGGCCTGCGGGCGCGCCTCGGGGAGGCGGCGGCGGCGCACCGGGCGTCGCTGGCCCACCCCGAGGTGCTGGCCGGGCTCGCGCGCGAGGCGGCGGCGTGGCTCGGGCGCGAGGCGCCGCGCCGCGGCCTCGACGGACGCGTCGCCCGCGTGCTCGAGGCGCTGCGCCATCCGGCCGCCGACCGGCGCCTCGCCCTCTCCCGCGTCAGGATCTCCGAGGCGCACCTCCAGACGCTGTTCGTGCGCGACGTGGGGCTGCCAATCCGCACCTACCAGCTCTGGCGCCGGCTCCTCGTGGCCGTGGCGGCGTCCGCGCGCCTCGACGCGACGGGAGCCGCCCACGCCGCCGGGTTCGCCGACCTGGCGCACTTCTCGCGGACCTGCCGCCGCATGCTCGGCTACTCCCCGACCACGCTGCGCAGCGGGCTGCTCGGAGAGTAGCGGGGCCGCGTGCGTCGCGCGGGCCAGGGCGGCCGGCCCAGGCTCGTTCCTGGTGACGCCCATGGGCTGTCCACGGAGGGACGTCGGCATTCCCTGTCGCCGGAGAGCGACAGGTGGAACCGTCCGGTGACAACGAACCTCCTCGACCGGTGACAACGAGAGGATCCTCGACGTCGTCTGGCGCCCTGAAGAGGCTCCATTCGAGGTCGGGTGCACCGAGCCTGGCGCGGCTCCCGGGCGGCGGCATTCCCCGTGCAACACCCGTGAAGCAGCGGAGCATCGCGATGAGACCGCGGGCTCTTCGCTTGGGAAATCCCTGGTAGCGCCCAGGCACCCATCCCGGATCCAGCGCGCAGCTCGCCACCTTGCACCTCAGGAGAGCGATCATGTCCAAGCCCAACCTCAGCATCGCAGTGGAGCCTTTCGAAGCAGGTAAAGTGACCTACCTGCCGATGACCGCGTCCAGCGCCGCGCTCAAGGCGCGAGGCCGCGTCATGCTCAGGGTCGACATCCGCAGCCACGAATCCATGGCCATCCACGTCAAGGCCGTGGATGTTTCACTACCAGGCGCTGCTCGAGAAGATGCACGCCAGCGGTTTCCGTCCGACGTGGATTGATGGCGATGAGCTCACACCCGCGCCCGGCGTCACCATGAGCTTCTTCAACGTCATCTTCAGGCCTTCCACCGGGGTGGACTACGTGACCCGGCATGGCATGAACCGCAACGAGTACCAGGCCGAGTTTGATCTCAGGGTGAAGCAGGGCTACCGGCTCTCGCACATCGAGAGCTATTACAGCGCGTCTCGCGGCTGCGTCTGCTATGCGGCGATCTTTCTGAGGTCACCGGGCCCGGGCGCGGTGGCTTACCACGACAGAAGCCAGCAGGATCACCAGGCCATGCACGACGATTTCAGGAAGAAGGGCTTCGTACCGGTGAACGTCAGCGTCGTGGTGGTGGGCGGCCAGCGCCGGTACACCGCGCCGTACGAAGCCCGCGACGCTGGCGGTTGCGAGCTAGACTCCCGCTTGTCGGTGGCCGAGTACCAGCAGAAGTTCACCGGCAACCTCAAGAAGGGCATGCACCTCGGCTACCTCAACTCCTACCTGATCGATCGTCAGATCAACATCGTGGCGATCTGGTACAGCAAGCTCCCTTCGCCGTTCGCCCAGCACCATCTCGACAGCAACGAGTTCAATGCGGTACTGAAGCAACAGAGGCAGGCGAACCTCGCGCTGCGCGCCGTCACCGGATACCAGCGCGGGGCAGCGCCGAACTTCGCTGCCCTCTGGAACCGCTGAGCCGCCTCGGATTGGCAGGACCCGGCGCGGCACGCGCGCCGGGCCCAGCAGCGCGGCGCTCAGGCCGGGACGCAGCGGCTCTGCAGGCTGAGGTAGCGCGCCCGCTGCTCGCATGAAGAGACCGAGTTCCACCGCTGGAACGGGGCGAACTCGAGGCAGGTGCCCTGGCTCGATCCGCAGGTGTAGCCGGCGCTGAAGCTGAACAGGCCCGAGTCCACGCCTGCCCAGTAGCTGCGCACGTTCTGGCCCCACCGGTCGCTGCAGGCGCTGTTCAGGCAGTGGGCCTCGAGGTCCACCGTGCCCCCGCCGACGAAGCAGATCTCGTTGCCCGTCAGGTTCGCCCGGTCGAAGATCCAGATCGCCGCGCTGGCGCATCCGGAGTCTCGCGAGATGGCGGCCGCGGCCGTGCCGAGGCCCTCGTGCTCGCCGGCGAGGCGGAGCGCGCGCAGATGCTGGTCCCCGAGCTGAGCGCCGAGGGTGACCTCGCGCAGCTCGACCGTCTCGGTCCCGTCGTCGTGCAGCGTGACGATCGTGCGGGTGAAGACCTCGGCCTCGTCGGCGGCGACGTCCAGGCCGCCGGGCTCCTCCCCGTCCACCACGCAGGCTGTGGCCGGCACGGTCATCGCGGTGATGCTGAGGAGCTTGATGAAACTGCGAGCGACGTGGGAGAGCGAGGAAGCGTTCATGGTGATCTCCGTGAGATGAAGGTCTTGTCTTCTCTCGTCCTCGCTGGCGCCATTTTGCGCTGCGCGGGACGACCTCCCTCATTGCACCCGGAGTGCCAGCAGAGGTCCGCGCGGTTCGCCCTGGTCTCTGCGGGTCAGGGCCGCGCGCCCACGGGAACGATCACGAAGGAGAGCGGAGAGCTGACGAAGCCCCGCTGCATGCCGAGCCAGGAGCCCCCGGAGACATCCCTCCGCGCATTGCCCGCGCCCTCCCGGCCCCCGCCAAAGGGCGGTACTCTGGACGGGTGGGCGTCCCGGAGCCGAAGCCGGGTGTCGTCGCTGGACAGTCCGGATCAACCCCCCTGCTCGCCGAGCAACCTCCTCGCCTGCCGGAGCGCAGGCTCGACGTCCCGCTCGAGCAGCGGATTTTCGCGCAAGGCTGCAGTGAACGCCCCTTCGGCGCTGCGAGCCGCAGCGAACCGGGCCGCGCGCTCCCGCGCCGCGCGTGCGCGCGCGAGGAGCAGGCTCCCCCTGGTGAAGAGCGCCCTCGCCAGCCGGGGGTTCAGGGCGAGCGCCTTCTCGGCCATCGCGAGCCCGTGCTCGATGGCCTTCTCCGCGCCCGTCTTCTCTCCCTCCAGGCGCCACGCGGCCTCGAGCGCGTCGATCTGGGCCAGCGCATCGTAGAGGCGCGGGTCGACGCGCTCCCTGTCGAGCAGCGGGAGGAGCGGCGCCCGGGCGGCCTCGAAGTCCCCCGCCTCCAGCCGCCGCTCCTTCGATGTCCAGCCAAGGTGGAGGATCTCGACGCGAGCACACCAAACGCGGTAACCGAGATCCCAGGGCGTCGCCTTCATGGCCTGTCGAAAGGATTCCCGGGCAACGCGGAGCGCGGGCGCCGGATCCTCCCCTCGCCGCAGCAGGTAGAGCGCCCGCGTCATTTCGAGCCTTCCGGACGCCTCGTACGCGCTCACCGACGCGGGCGCGAGCCTCGCAAGCTCGTTCGCGCACCGCATCCCCTCATCGAGCGAGGCGCTCGGATCCAGTCCTCTGTCCAGGTCGTGACTGGCCTTGAGCCAGTGAGCGTAGGATAGTATGTAATCCGCTGCCTGCCAGTCGCGGCTCAGCTTTCTCATGTCCTCGACCGACCGCCGGACGAGGTCCAGGTCGCGCTCCGGGTCTCCGCCTGTGTCGACGAGATAATCCGCCATCCACAGGTGCGCGCGGATCTTCCCGTGGCGCGGGCCCATGAAGCTGGGATCGAGCTTCATCGCACGGTCGAGGATCTCCAGCGACCTCTCCAGGGAGGCCGTGGGGTCGAGCCCGTGAAATCTCTCGTTTTGAACCTTCATCAAGTACATGACACCGAGATCGTTCATGGCCCAGAGGAACACCGGATCCAGGCGGATGGCCTGCTCGTAAGCCACGATGCCGCGGTCGACCGAGGAGAGACTGTCGAGGCCGCGGTTGTTCAGGTAGCTGGCTTCGGCGAGCAGCCCATACCCCATGACGTAGGGCGCCATGGGCTCCCGGGGGCTCCGCAGCATGACCTCCCGCGCCTGCGTGAGCGTCGCTTCGATCACCTCCCCGGGATCATCCGTGATGACCCCGGTGGCGCTCAACCACCCGAAGCTGGCCTGAACGAACGCGAGCTTGAGGTGGCCGACGTCGCGCCTCGAGCTCGCCGCGATCGCCCGACCGCAGGCGGCCTTGGCCTTGTCGAAGCTCGACCTCAGGGTCTCTCTCCGAGCGGTCGCGGCGTTCATGACCTGGGCCCAGAGCTCGCACTCTCCTTCGTGGACCCGCGGATCGCTCCTCGCGACCTCCGACGCGACGCCATAGGCCTCCGCCGCGAGCTGGAAGTGCTCCATCATCCTGTCGATATCGAACGCCGCGTCGTGGCGGAACCGGCTCCCCAGGGCGAAGCGGGCGTCGCCCTCGAGCTTCTTTGCCTCGTAGAGCCAGGGCGCCTTCCGGGAGGCCTCTCTCGCCTTCGCGACCGCCTCCTCGTACTTGCCTTCGTGGAGCGCGATGACCCCCTCCACGTACGCGGCGGACTCGACCTCTGCGCCGCGCGACCCCCGCAAGTGCTGGAGCGCAGGCTCCCTGTACTCCGCCTCGATCGCGGCGACGCGCGCCTTCTTCTTCTCTGGATCCTCGATCCGCTTCGCCTCCTCGAGCGCCCTGGTACAGAGCTCCCCGAGCGCCAGGCCCATCGCGTAGTCGAGCTCTGGCGAGGCGTACCCCGCCGCGCTCGCCAGCCGGAAATGCGAGAGCGCCTGATCCGGCTCTTGCAAGGCCAGGTACCCGCGCCCGAGCGCGTAGTGCCCGGGGCCCTCCCCCATGCTCCCCGCCGCGGCCAGTCGCCCATCGATGTCCTGGAGCCTGGTCCTCACGACGTCCTTCTCGTGCTCGATGTCGTGGAGCGGCAGCCCGTAGGCGATCCGCAGGAAGACCTCCATCGCCTTCGCGGCCTCGCCGAGCTCCCGCGAGAGGTCGGCCTGCTCCGCCGCGAGCCGCTTCCCGCGGATCCACACCGCAGCGAGGACTACCACCGCGACGAGCGCCGCACCCGCGAGCGCGACGAGCGCCTTGTGCTTCCTTGCCTTCCGGAGCAGGACGTAGCCCGTCGACAGCCGGCGCGCCCCGACCGGATCGCCGTCGAGGAACCGCTGCAGGTCCTCACCCAGGGCCTTCGCCGAGTCGTACCTCCGGTTCGGCTCTTTCTCGAGGCACTTGACCAGGATCGCCTCGACGTCCTCGGGCACCTCCGGGCTCACCCTGCGGATCGGCGGCGCCTCACGGCTCATGATCTCATCGAAGAGCTGCCAGGTGTTCGGCGGGTTGAACGGCGGGCGCCCGGCGAGGACGTCAAAGAGCGTCGCTCCCAGGCTGTAGACATCCGTGCGCCGGTCCAGCGCCCGGATCTCTCCACGGACCTGCTCCGGCGCCATGAACGCGGGCGTCCCCGTGATGACGCCGGTCGCGGTGCGCCCTTGCTCGCCGATGTCGCGGGCGATGCCAAAGTCCATGAGGAACGGCCTCCAGGAGCCGTCCTCCGCCCGCTCCACCATGATGTTGCTCGGCTTGACGTCCCGGTGCACGAGCCCGAGCCGGTGCGCCTCGTGCAGCGCCAGCGCCACCTGCCGGACGATCCGCAGCTTCTCTTCGAGCGTCGTTTGCCCCCGGATCGCGTCGAACGAGGCGCCGACGACGAGCTGCATCGCGATGTAGCGCTTGCCGTCGGCGACGCCGACCTCGTAGACCTTGCAGGCGTTCGGGTGGTCGAGGCGCGCTTGTGACCGCGCCTCCCGGAGGAGGCGCTCGCCGGGCTCGGAGTCGTCGCCGAAGACGAACTTGAGCGCGACGTCGCGCTGGAGCCGCCTGTCTCTGGCACGGTAGACCGCGCCCATGCCGCCCCGGCCGAGGATCCCTGCGCACTCGTAGCGGTCGAGGATCGAGGGCGGCAGCGCCGGGAGCTCCACGGGAGCGGGGAGCACGTCGACCAGCGCGAGCTCCAGCTTGGAGCCGCCCGCGACGGGCGCGGTGGCCGTCACGGTGAACCGATCGGCCCCTTCCGGCGCAGGGCCCGCGGGGACCGTATCGGCGTGTCCGAGGAGCGTATCGGGGGACGCTTTTTCCGAGCGATCTCCGCCGCTTTGCGAGCGCGTCGGCTTCTCCGCAGGCTGCTCCCTGGCCATGCCGCGGAGGATACCGTCATCCTGACCCGGAAGGTACGTGAGATACGTGCGCGGCGAAGGGCTCCCGCGCGGTTGTCACCCGAGGAAGACGACGGGTGGAATGGCCCTGCGACAGGTGTCGCTGGCAGAGGACACGAGGGGCGCCGGAAGGGCAAGGAGCACAGCTGGCACGAGCGTTGCGAAGTCATGCCGCACGGCCGGCTCGACTCGAGCTCTCGGTCGCTTTTTCCACCATGCGAGGGTGATTATGAGCTCAGTTTTTCTCCGGATGACGACGATCGCAGGCGTGGGTCTCCTTTCGACGACGGGGTGCAGCCTCGCGCTGGACCCCCCGAGCGGGGAGGCGGAGCGGGATCCAGCCCTGGGGACCGGTCTCGGCGCGCTCAAGCAGGACGGTACCACCACGGGGGGCGGCCCCCCGCTGGACCCCCCGATCGGGGAGGCGGAGCAAGATCCAGCCATCGGGATCGGTCTCGGCGGGCTCAAGCAGGACGGTATCAATACCGGAGGCGGTACCACCAACGGCCTCAAGCCGGAGACGTACTACCCCAACGTGGACCACATCAACGGCCTGATGCGCGAGCCGCTCAACAATCCTTGGGGTCTGGCGGGCGCTGGGAACACGCACCACCTGGGGCGGCAAAGCTGGCTCGGTACCTTCCCGCTCCCCCAGCCCCTCTCGGGCGGCTATCAGCCACAAGAATCGGAAGTCCAGAACCGCCTGCTGCTCGCGGACATGATCGGTTGCGCCTTCGCCACGGGCGAAACGTGGGACATGACCGCTGCGATCGGGGAACCCGATCCGAGCTTCCAGGGTTTCATCGGCGAGGGTCTCCTGCAGGGCCCTGGCCAGAGCTGGTTGACGTCCCCGCTCAGCGACCAACCGCTGCAGCGAGCGGTGGATGTCCACACCTGCCTCATCGCGCGCCTGAACGCGTTCGGGAGGCCCGTGCCGATCTGGCTCAAGGGGATCGGCGTGACCTCCAATCCGGCGGTCTCCCCTCCGAACCATTACTTCCGGGAGGCCGTGTGGCTCGCCGTGCCGGATCTGACCGTGGGAGCGTTGACCAAGATCGCGCTCTACGCTTTACCCCTCGACGGCCTCACGAGTCGCTGCAGTACCCCCGACGAGGCCATCCAGTGGCGGATCTGCGGCAGGCTTTCACCTGATGGCACCAGCTGGACGAAGGTCAGCGCGCCGGGCAGCACGCCGAATCAGTGCCACGTCAACGTGCTCCGGACGCCATCGGACCCGTCGGCATACCCCCGCTGCACGGAGGCGACTCCTGGGCAAGGTGACTGGACCTGCACCCTCGGCGAAGGCGGTCCAACGTACAACGCGATCGAGACGAGGCTCGCCGCGCGCGACTGGCATCTCCTTTATGACTGCGGTTCTCAATGCGCAGGACGGGCATCCGACGTCTCGCGGGGCGTCGTTCCCGCCAGCGACCACGGCCCTTGACACCCCGGGGGAACGCGCGACCATCGGCTCCACGCCATGGCCGCAAGCTCGTTTTCTACCACGACGCTGACCAACGCCGCGGGGCCCGCGGTCTCGCTTCCGTCCGTGCTCATCACGGCGACGCCCGCCCAGGGCAGCGCGGTCGAGGCTACCCTGGGCATGGAATCGTTCGTCGTCGGTACCAGCCCGGAGTGTGATCTGGTCGTCGCCGACGCCCGCGTGTCGCGCCGGCACTGCGAGCTCCGGCTGACCCCGCGCGGCATTTCCCTCCGCGATCTCGGCAGCAAGAACGGCACCTTCCTCGGCGAGGTGCCCATCGTCGAGATCTTCCTCCCCGCGGGCGTCCCCGTGACCATCGGCAGCACGCGCCTCGCCGCCCGCGCAGGCAGCGCCCCCTCTCTCATCTCGCTCTCGTCCTCGGAGCGCTTCGGCGACGCCGTCGGCCGGAGCCTCTCGATGCGCGCGCTCTTCGCCAGGCTCGAGCGCGCCGCGGCGACCTCGGAGACGATCCTCCTGCTCGGCGAGTCGGGCACCGGCAAGGAGGTGCTGGCCCACGCGATCCACGCCCACAGCCCGCGGAGAGCCAAGCCGTTCGTCGTGTTCGATTGCAGCGCGATCGCCCCGAGCCTGCTCGAGGCGGAGCTCTTCGGCCATGTCCGCGGGGCGTTCACCGGCGCGGCGGCGGCGCACGCGGGGCTGCTCGAGCAGGCGGACGGGGGCACGCTGTTCATCGACGAGATCGGCGAGCTGCCGCTCGACCTCCAGCCGAAGCTGCTCCGCGCGCTGGAAGCACGGAAGGTGCGCCGCATCGGCGCCAATGAGTGGCTCGACTTCGACGCCCGGGTAGTGGCCGCCACCCACCGGAACCTCCGAGCGCAGGTCGCGTCGGGCGCGTTCCGGCAGGACCTCTACTATCGGCTCGCCGTCGTGGAGGCGAACGTGCCGTCGCTGCGCGAGCGCAAGGACGACATCCCGCTGCTGGTGGAGCGCTTCCTCGCCCAGAAGGAGCCCCTCCGTACTCTCGACGATCTGCCCCCGCACGCCATGGCGCTCCTCGAAGCGCACGACACTGGCCCGGCAACGTGCGCGAGCTCCGCAACACGGTAGCGCGGCTGTTGCTCTTCCCCGAGCTCGGCCGGGAGGCGCTCGGGTTCGCCGCCGCGCCGCCGCCGCCCGGGCCTGCTCCGGCGTCCGGTGGCGCGGACGCGGAGCTCCGGGGGCTGATCCATCTCCCGCTGCTCGAGGGCCGGGAGGCGGTGGTCGAGCGGTTCGAGCGGAGCTACCTGGCCGCCAAGCTCCGGGAGCACGGCGGGAACGTGTCGCGGACCGCGGACGCCATCGGCGTTTCACGGCAGCTCGTCCATCGCTTGATCGACCGGTACGATCTGCGGACCGGCGAGCGGTGATGATCATCGAGCGGTGAATGAAGGGACTCGACGCTCGCGGAGCGCGGCGGTCCGCCAGCGGCGCGCGTCCGGGCGACCGCGCGTGTCGAGTACAGGGCGGGCCATGCGCGCGTGTGCGGGTCGAGCGCGACGTCCTTGAGGAGGTCCCATGCGATCACCTGGAGGGTCTCGGGCCGGCAGATCCAGTGCGCGATGTTGCGCCAGTAGGTCTTGATCTGCTCGTAGTGCGCCTGGCCCTCGGGGGACGCGAGGAACCCCTGCGCGTTGACCGGAGTAGAGGGGTCGTTTTCGCCCTGGAACTCGTGCTTGACGCCGGTCACGTTGATGTTGGCGAAGTGATGAAAGGTCGAGTCCAGGACCACGCGGCCGACGCTCGCGCGATGGCCGTTGTACGCGACGATGACGGGGAAGTAGTCCCCGTGGACCCTGGTGTTGGAATCCTTGAATGACTCGGGATCCTGGAAGCTCGGGTCGCGCTTCCTCCCGTTGGCGGTGGCCCACGCGACGACCTCCGGTGACACCCGGACGCCGCTCGCGCGCTTCGGGTACTCGTCGAGGGTCTGGCTGCCGATCTTGAACGTCGTGTCCAGCGTCTCCGGGACCTGGCAGCGTCCTTCGTGCATGTGGTCGGGGAGCACCGTGATGACGCCCTTCGGCCCGCAGAGGAGCGGGTGCGGCACGCGCTGGGTCGCCCTGAAATGGCCGCCGGCGACGCGGGTGCCGCTCGAGCTGATCGCCTGCCATTCCGGGTCGATGCGCTGCGGCACGTCCTCCGATTGATCCTGGAACTCGTAGTAGTTGTCGTGCCCCGGGGCCAGGGTGTCAAGCCGATAGGGGCCGAAGGGAGGCGGCGACTTGGTTGGGTTGGCACCGAGCGTGTCCCGGTCTTGCGTCGACGTCCACGAGTAGTCCGCGCCCCAGCGCCGCATGCTGCGCACCCGGGGCACCTTGGCGCAGAGGTCGGCGCCGAGATCGTCGTGGTCGCCGGTCGCGAACACGCCGCCGCCGCCGTTCATGAAGCTCGCGAACCGGAGTTGCTGACGTTCCCGGATCAGGTTCGGGGATTCAGAAGGTCCTTCTTCGGCGCCGCGAGGCGCCCTCAGTAGGGGTCGATCGAGAGCGCGTTGTGCGTGAATTTCGCGCCGACGATGATGCGGAAGAACCGGGCGTCGGTCACGGTCGGCGAGCACGGGCGCGCCGTGCTGCCGCGCGCGGCGTTCCGCACCTCGGTGAGCGCGAGGTCGATGGCGGGGGTGACGACCGGGGCGCCCGGCGGAGTGATGTCCCGACAGGCGTGTGGCGACAGCCACGTGGGGTCGACCATCGAGTTGTTGAGGAACCGCACGTTGCTCGACGACGTCGCCCCGGCCACCTTGAAGAAGCCGGTCTTGCTGCACTCCACCTCCGGGTGCGCCGGATCGCACTCCGACTGGGTCAGGGGCGTCACGTCGGGGAAGCCTGCGTAGTTTTGGGTGTTGGCCTCGTACCCAGCACAGTCGATGTACGTCTGGCTCCAGGAGCTGGAGTATACGGTGGGCCAGCCCTGGACTACCGGGTTGGGGTCGAGCACGTAAGAAATGGGGGTCGCCGGCCCATCTTCGTTCCATTGTGCCGTGTCCGATGACAGCATCCCGGATCTGCGAAACCATTGCCAGTGATTCCTGTAGACGTTGCCGAACACAAGGACGTGCGCCACGGCTGCGCTCCTCGTGAGGACGCTCACGGGGGCCGTGGTGTTGAGGCCGAACAGGCTCACGTCACCCTGGAAGTCGTCGATGCGGATCTGGCCCGGATGCGTGACGCCGCAGACCGGCGTGTTGTTCGTCGTGACCGCCTCCTTGCCATTGACGATCGTGAGGCGCCCGGAGGCGCCCGGCGCGCGCTCGGAGCCGAGCTGAAAGGCATGCGTGAGGCCCTCGGCGGCGAGCCCGTTCACGTAGAGGTTCCCATGATCCGTCACCTCGAACTGCGTCTCGTGGATCGCGGAGGCGACAGGCCCGAAGAACTTCACCGCAGTGACGTTGTTCATCGACGTCGCGCCGGCGCCGCCGCCCTGGACGCGGACGGCGACGTTGCCCCCGCTGACGCCGCTCTGCTCGGCCCAGACCCTGAGCTTGTCGAGCCCCGTGAACGAGAACCCGACGTTCTCGGTGCGATCCACCGGGTCGGTCGCGATGTGCGGCCGCGTGAGCGCGGATCCGACGAGCGGGGCCACGAACGCGTTCAGGTAGACGATGCCGGTGTCATCCGCCGCTGAATCGATGTGAATGCCACGGCCTTGCAAGGACGTGCCCCCGCCGTACGCGCTGTTCTCGATGCGGAGGTCGTGGAACGCTGCGCGAGAAGGGTGGTAGAGATGGAACATGTAGTCGTCGGTCGAGCCGGTCCAGCGCAGCACGGTCCCGGTGTTGCTCTCGCCGTCGCCGAAGATCTCGAACGTCTTCCCGGCCGGGACCGTGATCGTCCGCGGGATCTGGTAGGTGCCTGCCGGCAGATGCACGACGATGTGGGTGTCGCCGACGACCGCGTCCGCGGCCGCGATCGCGGCCTGGATCCCCATCGCGTCGTCATAGGGGGCGCCGTCGACGAGGCAGGGCTGGATCGGGTTCCCGGTGCCCGGGTCGTAGCACCTCGGCGTGACGGTCAGGGAGGCCGTTTTGGCCGTGGGCGCCGGGGGCGGCGCCGGAGGCGACACGGCTGGGATCACCACGCCACGGCCAGGGAAATGGTTGCCGTAGAAGTACCCTCCGCCGGGCTGGGGCCTCGCGCTCAGGGGTTCCTCCTGCGACGCTTCGCACTGGTCCTTTGCATTGATTCCGAAGTAATCGGTGCCGTCCTTGATGACGCAGAGCGTTTTGTCCACCGCGTGGTTGAACCAGTTGCCCGTGATGATCATGTTCACGTGCTCGGTGATCGTGACGTCCTGGTTGCTGTTCTTCACGACCACGATCGGAAAGAAGGCCCTCGTGTCGTTCGGGTCGGTCGTCTGCGCCTCCGTCTGGATCACGTTGTCCACGACCACAGCCGAGCCGGGGTGGCTGAGGTGGATGGCGGTCGGTGACGCCACGCGGATCTTGTTGTTCTGGATGAGCCAGTTTCCCCCGCCCTCCGCCAGCAGGAACCGCGGCGAACGTATGGAAACGTTCCCTTGCAGCGTGAAGTGATCCGAATCCGTGGTCTTGACGTCGGCCGTCGTGGAGGACCGGAAGCTGCTGTTGTAGACGTTGACGTTGCCAAAGTGGCTCAAGACGCCGATGTCGCAGAAGCTGAACGACGAGTCCCAGATATTGGTGTTGAGCGCCTGGAACCCCTCGGTACGGAGACCTGCCGACGTCATATGAGCGAAGCTCACCCGCCGGACGGTCGTGTGGTCGTCGCCCGCGTTGGTCAGCCCTCCTGCGAAGATGCCGTACTCGGCGTTCATGAGGTGGAGGTCATCGAACCCGTTCCCGGTGGACTGGAAGTTGTGGCCTTTGTCGAGGAGAAATCCCACTCGAATGAGCGAGGTCGCCGTGCTCGCCGCCCCGGCCCCGTCCAGCGTCATGCGCTTGATGTGGACATGGTCCGAGCCGTTGATCCAGAACATCGACCTCTGCGGGCATTCCGGCCCACACGCCGCCGAGGGCGGGGGGGCGTTCCACTTCAGGACCGTGCCGGTCGGGCTCTGTCCGACGAACGTGACCCCGTGAATCCCCTTGACGTTCAAGGTAGCGTCGATCAGGTACGGGGCGGCGGCGTCTGGAAAGTAGATGACCGGATTCGGCGGTGCCACCCCCGGATGGGTGTCGCGGTAGGCGAAGTTCATCGAGTCGAGCCGCGTTTGCAGGCAGGCCGTCAACGGGGCTGCGCCGCAATCCGTCGCGACGTTGAACCACGGAGAGCCTTCGCTGTAGGCGATGTCATACTCGAGCGGATCGGCGGCGCACTCGGTCGCCGCAAGAGGCTCGAGCGCCGCGTCGCCTTCCGCCTCCACAGTGCATCCAGCGAGCGAGCTCGCAGCCGCGACGTACAGCACCACGTTCATCTCACGAAGGATGGGTCTTCTACTCATGTTGATCTCCATGCGAGCTGTTGCAGAGCGGTGCGCCGGCCGACTTGCCGCGGGTTGCACGCAGGTGGAATGGCTCGCGTTCTCGACGACGCTCAACGCAACGCCCATGCCGATTGAACAGGGAGGTTCCCCTCGACGTGCGGCGGGGCATCACGTGCGCGAGCAATGCGGCCTCGCGCTCGGGGAGGGTGAGCGCCTCGGGCCAGGCGACGGAGGAGACGTCCGCGGGCCGGCTCCGGACGGACGCGCCGGCCGTCCTCGATGAGTGACAGGTGTCAACTACCGGCGACAGCCGTCACTGACCGGCGACAGCTCGGCTCAACGCCCGTGCGCATCGAGCAAGCCCGTCAAGACAGCCCGGGCACCGAGACGCGGAGCCCTCGCGGCGGAAGGGAGCTCTACCGGCGCGATGCCAGGCCATCCCGGGCGAGCGCGAGAGTTTGCGCATGCTCGGGCACACCCTCCAGGAAGCTCCGCCGCATCTCGGGGTCGTCGATCCTCTCGGCTTGCTCCAGCAGGCGGCGGTGGGCCTCGGCGAGGACCGCCGAGGCGGCGGCGTGCTCGCCGAGCGCGTGGAGGGACTCGGCATGGATGAGCCGGACGAGCGCCGCTTTCGAGCCGAGGGCGGCGAAGCCCCTGCCGTGGTCGATGACGTGCCGGGCAGTCGCGAGCGCGTCGGCGGCGCGCCCCTGCGCGAGCTGCGCGGCCGCGACGACGACGAGCCCTGGCCACAGGTACAGGGTCACGTACGTCAAGAGCGCGCACCCCGCGCGGGCCTCGGCCTCCGCGCGCCCGGCGTCGCCTCGGCGCAGCAGCACATCCGCAAACACCCATCGCGCAAGCCCCTCTTCCGCCGGGTGGTCCTTGCCGGCCGAGGACTCGACGAAGAGCACGGCCTGGCGCTCGGCCTCGTCGAGGGCTCCTCGGCCGGCGAGGATCTGGATGAGGGAGGCCGTGCGCACGACCGAGTACGGCCCGAACTCCTCCCCTCGGACCAGCGTGGCGCAAAGCTCCCGCTCCGCCTCGTCGGGTCTACCCAGCAGATGCAGGTTGAACCCGGCCAGGAGCCTGCCGAACAGCGCGCCCCGGACGTGCCCGGCTTCCTTGAAGCTCTGCTCGGCAGCCCTGGCCGACCGCAGGGCGGAGAGCGGGTGCTCCGCGCCGAAGCCGAGCAAGGACGCATGGGCGACGCTCCTCCATCCGCGCGCGACAGGATCGGTCGCCGCGATGGGCTCGACGAGGGCATCGAGACGCGCGAGCACCCGCGACGTGGTCTCGAAGCGGCATCGCAGGCGCGCCACGCCCGCAATAGCGAACAAAGCGAAGGCTGCGGTTCCGAGGACTTCAGCAGGCGTTTCGACCTGAACGACCTGCTCGACGAGACGGAGGGTGTCGGCTTCCTCCTCGGGAGTCCCGAAGACCATGGCGCGGCACACCTTGCTGGCCGCCCCGATCCACCACGTGGTGCTCCCCGGGGGTGCCTGCCGGAGCATCTCCTCGCTGTACGTGCTGCCGGTGCGGAAGTCGCCGCGCCACGAGTGGCCTTCGTCGTGGATTGCGTAAAGCTGGAGCCGCACGTCCTCCGGGATGTCGCACCGAAGGCCCCGCCGCGCGTGCGCCAGCGTGGCATCACCGTCGCCTCTGCGGTTCGCCTGGAGAGCGGCACGCAGGAAGAATGAGCCGGCGCGTGCGGTATCCTTGCCGAGCTCATAATGCTCGGCCAGCACGAGGTCGTCGCGTTCGTCCATGGCCTCCAGGTAGGCGCCAGCGGCGCGGTGCCCCACCACCCGCTCCTCGTCGGTCAGGAGGCTGTAGGCGGCGTCGCGCAGGAGGGCGTGGCGGAACCGGTACTCCAGCTCTCCCGCGAGCCGGCTGTCGCGATGAAACGCGATGACCTCCTCGGCCATGAGCGCGCTCAGGCCGCTGTCGATGGCCTCCTGGCTGGCTGCGCCGCCGAGCAGGGCGACGAGGCCGCCGCGCCAGAACGTCTCGCCGAAGACGCTCGCGGCGAGCAGGATGCTCCGTGCGCCGGCGTCGAGCCGGAGCAGCCGGCCCTGGAGCATGGCCATGAGGGCGCCGGGCAGCTCCTCGAGGTTGCCCGCTGCCGCGGCGCGGATCAGCTCTTCCAGGTACAGGGCGTTGCCGGCGGCCTGCTCGACGATGCGGCCCATGTGGGCACTGGCGAGCTGGGGGCCGAGCACCTGCTGGACGAGACGCTCACACGCGCGCTGGTTCAATCCGCGCAGCTCGAGCGTCTGCCGCCTGCGCTGCTCCCACAGCCCCGGGAAGAGCTCGGCGAGCTCCGATCGCGCCAGGGCGAGGACCATCAAGGGCTGCTCGCGGAGCTCGGCCAGCGCGTCGTCGGCGAGGCGCGCGGTGAGCGCGTCGCCCCAGTGCATGTCCTCCAGGACCAGGAGCACGGTGTGCGCGGCGCACTCTGCGCGCAGAAAGTCGACGAATGCCTGGGTGATCCGCGCGCTCATCTGCGGCGGATGGCCGCGCGCGGCGCGCAGCTCCGGACTGCCGTCGTCGGGGAAGGGGATCGCGCACATCTCGCCCAGGAACTCGGCGATGGGACGCGCCCGGGCGGCCTCGACGTGACGTCCGGTGCGCTCGATGAGGCGCGCCTGCTGCTCGGCGGGCTCGGTCCCGTCGACGACGCCGCACAGCCGGCGCAGCGCCTGGCTCAGCAGCCCGTACGAGGTCCCCGCGCTCAGGGGATCTCCTCGCCCCAGCAGGACCTCGACGTCCTCGCGCGCGCGCAGGCGCCGCAAGAACTCGTGCCGGAGGCGCGACTTGCCGACGCCCGGGGGCGCCGTGACCACGACGGCGCGCGCCGTCGGCCGCTCGATGCACTCGGCGAGCGCGACCTCGAGCGTGGCCAGCTCCTGCTCGCGCCCCACGCAGGGCGTGGGCTTGCCCAGGAGAGGCCGCGTCTCGTCCGCGAACGTGCGCTCGCCGCCGAGCATGAAGCTGCCGTCCTCCCGCCGGCGCACCTCGAAGTGCGCATCCACCAGGCGGGCGGTGACGTCATCCAGGCACACGGCGCTTGCGCCTTCGCGGAGGGGCTCGTCCGCCGCGCGCGCCCGGTGGAGGCGTCCGGCCCGGTCGGCGGCCTCGCCGAGGGGCAGCTGCTCGCGCAGCACCCCGCGCCCCGTGGCCAGCGTGACCTGGGCCTCGGGCCAGCGGGCCTGGAGGCGCATCGCGCATCGCGCGGCTTGCACCGCGAGATCGGTCGCCGCGCCGTGGGGCGACTGGACGAGGGCCGCCGCCATCGAGCCGTCCGCCAGCTCCTCGAGGCAGCAGCCGTGCGCCGACAGCGCCTCCCGCGCGGCGCTCCGCCGCAGCGGCGCCTGCGCGTCGTCGAGGTGGGACGAGGCCAGGATGACGCTGACGAGCCGCTGCTCCGAAGCCCCCACGGCGGGCAGCGCGCCAGCCGTCGGCTGCGCGGAGGGCGCCCGCTGAGCCCCGAGCTCCAGCGCGTCGATCTCGGCGAGCAGCGCGGCGGCGTCCTGCGGGCGCCGTGCGGGCTCCTTGGCGAGCATGCGCGCGACCAGCGCCTCCAGGCACGCTGGGGCCGAGGGACACACGCTGCGCAGCGGCGGCGCCTCCTCGAAGAGGATCTTGGTGAGGAGCGCCACGAGGTGCTCGCCCACGAACGCGGGCCGGCCCGCCAGGCACTCGAACAGTACACACCCGAGCGAGAAGATGTCGGCGCTGGGTCCGACGCTCGGCTGCGCCCGCGCCTGCTCGGGCGCCATGTACCCGGGCGTGCCCACGGGCGCGCGGGAGCCGGTCATCCGGGTCGACTGCGCCACGTCGCGCGCGACCCCGAAGTCGAGCACCATCACGCGCTCCAGGCTGTGATCGCGCAGGAACAGGTTGCTGGGCTTGATGTCGCGGTGCACGACGCCCTGGCGGTGCGCCTCGGTCAGCGCCTCGGCGACGCTGCGCACCAGCGCGAGGCCCTGCGCCACCGTCAGCCCCCGGTGCCGGTCCAGGTGCTGCGCCAGGTCGCACCCGTCGAGCCACTCCATGGCCAGGTAGAGCGGGCCATCGGGCGCCTGGCCGTGCGCGACATACGACACGATGCCCGGGTGGCTCAGCTTCGCCAACAGCCGCGCCTCGCGCGCGAAGCGCTCGCCCTGCGTGACCGAGCCGGTCAGGTGCAGCAGCTTGAGGGCCACGAGCGCGCCGCTCTGCCGATCCCGCGCCCGGAACACCGTCCCCATGCCGCCGCTGCCCGCGAGCGCTTCGACCTCGAAGCGCCCGTCGATCACCGTGCCGGCAGCGAGCACGACCGGGTGGAGTCGCAGCTCGAGAAGCGTTGCGCCGGGCGATCGTGAAGCGGACAGCGTGCTGGGCTGAGGCAATGCGGTAGCGAACTCTACGCCCGTCCCAGCCCGTGGATCCAGGCAACTCGGGCCCACTCGGCCGCCTCGAACGTTATCCGCGTCCGCCGCGGCGAGGAGGTCGCTCCGCGCCAGCGCGCGGGCCCCGGCGAGACACGGGGCGTCAGTCGTCGATCGCCTGGTAGACCGAGCCCTCTAACGTCGCCGCTTCCCGCTCACCAGCTCGACGGCTTCACCGTGAGGACCATCGACGGACAGGACCGCTCGTTCGGCGGCGACATCGGATCTCTCGAAGCCAAGCTCATGTCGACATCCTCCCTCATTGCGCCTCGGCGGCCTATAGCCGCGATCGTCGCAGGCATCGTGCGTGCTCCCCATCCCGCCTCGGGAGCAGCGCCCGTCTCGCGGGCAGATCTCGCGGCCGATCAGGGCGACGGCGCGGCCGGGCAGGCCGGATCCGTCGTCGCCTCCACGTCGTCCACGCGCAGCGCCTCCTCGTTGATGGGCACGTCGCACGGGCTGGGCGCCTCGATCGCGAACCTGATCCGCTGTGCCCTGCCCGCGTTGAGCGGATCGAGGCACACGGTCCGCTGCGCCCACGCAGGGCTGGGCGGAAGCGGGCCTCCCGGATCGGAGGAGGCGACGGCCGCGCTGAGGGCGCCCGTGCGGTACCAGAACTTCAGCGCCGGGCCGCTCGCGCCGCGCGGCTGCGGCACGGTGAAGAAGGTGTAGGCAAACGACGGCGAGCCGCACCGGGCGCGCGTGGACAGCGCGAGGGAGACCTCGCCCCGGTGCGCCGCGGCGGCGTCGACGAGCAGCGCTGCGCTGCCCTCCGCCGCGTCCGCCTCGCTCAGGATCCACGTCGAGGCGAGGCGCGCGTCGGCCCTCGTGTTCTCGAAGCCGGGATCGAAGAGGTCAGCGCCCGACGGGCAACGCGCATCGGAGACGAACGACAGATCGTCCACGGAGAAATCACGCCTCTTCTCCTCCGTGCACGAGCCCTCGCCGTCCTCGAGGAACTTGAAACTGAGACGGTACGCCATGCCATGAGCCCACCTGGGCAAACAGACATGATAGAGCCGCTCGTCCCCCGCGCCGTCCAGGCGCGCTATCGCGTACTTGTCCATCGTCAGGCGGAGCATGGCCCCGCGCGACCCCCGGCCCCAGACGCGCAGCGCGGGGTCCGGCACCGTGTCGGGCATGGGCAGCGACATCATGCCGGTGAGCTCGGGGTCCTGGCAGGTCTGGGTGGTGGCGAGTCGACCGCCGTAGCCGCCCTCGCGGCCCGCGCCGGGCTTGATCTCGGCGAAGCCCCGCGCCGGCGTGGCCGTCCATCCGGAGGAGCCCCGCTCGAAGTCGCCGTTCAACACCTCGCCCGGGAGCGCGCACTCGTCCGCCGGGGCGGGGCGGATCGCGATGTTGTCGAACTCCAGCGTGAACGAGCTCCCCTCCTCGTCCCTCGCGGGGCAGTGAATCGGCACGTGGGACGGCCCGAGGAACAGCTCGGTGAGGCCGCCGTGGGCCCGGGGGCCCAGGCATATGCGCGTCGGAGTCCACCGCGCGTTGAGCCACAGCCCGTCGTAGCTGTAACCTCCGTTGACCCGGACCCCGAGCGCCGGCGGGCTGAAGCACCCCGTGGGCGCGTTGCAGCTCAGCCTCGTGGAGAAGGTGAGCTGGAACGGCACGGCACACGCGGCGTCCGGCATCGTGAACGATTGGTAGATGCCGTCGAGCGCGCACACCGCGTCCGGTCCGACGACGCCCGCGCCCGCGTTGCCGTCGCCCTCGGCCCCGGGGTCGATGCGCGCCCCGCCGGTCGCCTTCCAGGCGGAAGGGCTCTGCATCGAGGCGTCGAGCAGGCCTCCCTCCCAGGTGCACGCGCCGCCTTCGGTCGTGTCGCCGCCGAGACAGCCGCACCCCGGGGTGCACACGCCCTCCGCGCAGGCGAGATCGCCGTCGCACCGGCCGTCGGGCGCGCAAGGACAGCCCTCGTCGCCGGCGGGGCACGACGCGCCTCCGCCGCCGGACCCGCCGCCGCCTCCGCCGACGCCCGGGCCGGCGCCGCCGTCTCCAGCGCCCGCGCGCATCATGTCCTCACCCAGCTTCACCATGTCGCCGCAACCGGCGGCGGAGGCCAGGAGCGCGGCTGGCCCGAGCAGCGTCGAGAGAGACGTCAAGGATGCAAACACAACACGTCGCATGAGGCCTCCGAGCGCCCGTGAGCCCGGTCCGGGTCTGCTGCCGCGCCGGGCGCAGACGGGGCGTCGATGAATCAGCGCGGGTCGTCCTTCAGCTCGGGGACGACGCCCTCGATCCTGCGGCGGTACGCCGAGCCGGGGTGGCTCTCGAGGAAGCGGCGCGCGCGGGCGCTCGCCTCGTCGCGGCGGCCGAGCGCCGCGAGCGCGGAGATCGCGATCACCTCGCGCTCCTGCGCGAGCGCCCCGCCCGGGAAGCGCGCGCGGTGGGCGTCGGTGAGCGCGAGCGCCTCCGCAGGGCGCGACGCGAGCGCGTTCTGCGCGCGCTGGAGCAGGCTCGTCTCGGTCTCGCCGTCGCGCAGCGCCGCGTGCGCCGGGGCGGAGCCCGGCGCGCCGGCCGCCGTCGCGGGGCCGCGTCCGTCGCCGGGCAGGGGCGGCGCCGCGTTCAGGGGCGCCGCGTCCGGCTGGCGCAGCGCCTCCGGCTCGATCCCGCGCGGCGCGGCTCCCGGCGCCGTAGAGCCCCCGGGCGCCTCGCGAGCGGCCTCCCGCGCCGCGGCGACGGGCGCAGGCCGGGCCGCCGGCGCCGCGCTCACGGCCACCACCTGGGCGACCGGATCCGGCGGCGGTGATCCCGACGGCGCGAGCCACGCCGCGCCGATGACCACCGTCCCCAGCGCCGCGCCGATCGCGAGGCTCGACAGCACCGACACGGGCGCCGCAGCCGCGGCGGGCGCGAGCGCAGCCGGGCCGCTCGCGCCGGCGCCGGCCGAGGTGCCCGCGCCGGCCGAGGTGCCCGCGCCGGCCGAGGTGCCCGCGCCGGCCGTAAGATCGAGCGGCACGTCGAGCGGCAGCGCCGCGGCGAGCCGCGACAGCCTCCGCCCGTCCGGACGGTCGCGCTGCGCCGCGGCGAGCCCGAGCCGCAGCGCGTCGGAGCTGCCGCGCGCGGCGAGCAGCCTGGGGGGATCGCCGGTCATAACGCCGTCCTCTCCGTCATCGGCGCCGTCCCCTGGCGAAAGGCGCCGATCTCCAGGCGCCGCATCTCCGCCTCGACCTGCATGCGCGCCGCGCGCAGCCGCGAGTACGCGGTCTGCAAGGGGCAGCCCGCCGCCTGCGCGATCTCCGCCATCGGCAGCTGCTCGATCTCGTACAGGACGAACACGGCGCGCTTCTCGTCGTCGAGCTGGTCGAGCGCCGCGTCGAGGCGCGCGAGCGCGCGGCTCCGGTCGAGCGACTCGTCCTGAGAGGCCGCGACGACCTGCTCCGGGACCGACTCGGCCACCTCCTCGCGCCGCCGGTGCGGCCGCCGCCGGTACTCCGACGCGAGCCGCAGGCAGATGCCGTAGAGCCACGTGCGCATCGACGAGCTGCCGTCGAACGTGCCGATCTTCCGGTGCACCACCAGGAAGACCTCCTGGCAGACATCGTCGACGTCCGCCTCGCGCACGCCGAGCCGCCGCAGCACGCGCCATACATAGGTCGCGTTCTCCTCGAAAATCTGTCTGAGCGTCATCGACGGGACCCGGCGCGGGCCAGGGAGCTGAGGTGTGCCGTGAACGGCGGCACCCGCGCGCGCTTCTTAAGGAAACTCTACACCGAGCAGGATTTCGACGGTGCCCCCGAGCGGCGCCATGCGGAAGACGCGGCGGTCGGCGCCTTCGGCGTCGGTGTAGTAGAATGTATCCCTCACGAACGGCACGACCAGGGCGAAGCCGCCCGCGGCGGTGAGCGGGCCGAGGAGCCGCTGGGCGGCGCGCGCCTCGAGGGCGCCGTTCACGGTGAGGCGATCCTCGGAGAGCTCGGCGTCGAAGCCGAAGCCGCCCGCGCTCAGGGCGCCGGCGCGGACGGCGGCGCACGCGGACAGCCGCGTGGCCGCGCCGACCTCGAGCGGGCACACGGAGACGAAGCCCTCGGCCCACGAGAAGCGCGCGCCGGACGGGCCGACGGCCGCCTCGCTCGGGGCCCAGAGCAGCGCGCCGAGCTCGAAGGCCGGCAGCCGCGGCGGCGAGAGGCGCGCGCGGAGCGCGGCGGCGGCGCCGAGGGCCGGCAGGAGCCCGAGCCCGAAGGCCGGCCCCACGCCGACGTCGACGCGGAGCGGATCCGGCGGGGGCGGCGGGACGAGGATCCGCTGCACGACGACCTGCGGCGGCGGGGGCGACGCCGGGATGAGGACCCGCTGCACGAGGACCTCGGGGGGCCGCTCGGCGGGCAGCGGCGCGGGCAGGGGGGCGGCCGCGACGGGCGCCGGGGGAGGGCCCGGCGAGAGCTTCGCCTCGGGGTCGATCATGAGCGCGATGGCCAGGGCGAGATCGTCCTCGATCGCCTTGCAGCGCGGCGAGCGCGTCGCGATCTCGCGCCTGCCGAGGAGCGCGCCGGACGCGTCGGCGACGGCGATCACCGCCCGCCACCCGCCGGCCCGCGCCGGCTCGATGCGCGCCTCGATGGTGAGGTCCGCCCGGCCGGCCGGGACCAGCGCCGCGCGCCCGAGGCGCGCCTCGACGGCCTGGGCGAGCGCGCGCGCCCCCACACACGCCTCGGCGCCGGGGAGCCGGACCCAGCTCAGCGCCACGGTCTCGTCGCTGAACCCGCGCGCGGGGCGCGGCGCGGCGAGGAGGACGGCGGCGGCGACGAGGGAGAACGAGGAGGCGGGCTTCATGGGGAAAAGCCGGCGAGCGCCGCGCGGCGCAGCCGGCTTGCCGGCGGTGACTCTACGTTCGGGGCGCGCGCGGGAAAAGCGCGGCGCACCCTCGCGCCGCGGACGGCGGATGCCGGAGGCGCGTCGATGCGCAGCGCGCCGCGGGCGGCGGACGCCGGAGGCGCGTCGATGCGCGGTGCGCCGCTCGCGTGAGGCCTGCCGGTCTGATGCCCCGAGGCCTCACCCGATCCGCGGCGCTGCCTGGAGCGAGCTCTACCGTGCGGCCGCGGCCGGGCCGCGCGGCCCTGGTCGCACCTCGCGCCGCTGGCACCGCGGTTGCTCGGTCGCTCGAGGCTCAATGCTCAATGCTCAATGACCGAGGCGGCTCCGCCGCGCAGACCGCCGCCCCCCCGCCCAGCGAGCGGCCTTTTCGGGCAGGCATGGAGGAACGCTTGGAAGCGCAGATCGCCGTCGACATCATCGTGCCGCGGGAGATGCGGCCGGACGAGAAACAGCCGCTGATGGAGGCGCTTTACCTCGTGCGCCGCCAGATCTTCGACGGCGTGGAGGAGAAGAAGAGCTTCGTCAACCACGTCATCCGGTCCGAGTCGGAGCACGGCGTCGTCCTTTTGCACAGGGCCGCGGACGGCCGGATCGACGGGTACTTCGCGATGCAGATCTTCGAGCGGCGGACCGGCGGCGCAGCGGTCGCGATCTTCCGCGGCGAGTGCGGGGCGCTCGGCGACGCCGGCGCCGGCGACGCCCTGGCGCGCGCCGCGCTCGAGCGTCTGATCCGCTACATGCTCGCCCGCCCCGGCCGACCGCTCTATTGCCTCTGCTCGCTGGCCCACCCGTCGAGTTATGCCCTGCTGGCGCGCTTCGCCGACATCACCCAGACGAACCCGACCGAGGGCGGGCTGGCGGACGCGGACGCGCTCATGTCCGAGCTCGCCGCCGCGTGCGAGCGCGATCCGGACGAGCACGGTGATCCGTTCGTGTTCGAGTCCCGCCAGAAGGAGGTCGCGCCCGCCAGCGCCTACGACTTCCTGCACCTCTACGAGAACCCTGCGGTCCGTTATTTCCTCGCGACGCACCCCGGCTCGACGGACCGGCAGGGGCTCATCACGCTCGTGCCGCTGAGCCTCGGCGGCATGATGCGCGCGGCGGCGCGCCGCGCGGGGCCGGAGTCGCGGCGCTGAGCGTCGCGGCGCGCGCTCGATCCAGGCGAGCCACGACGGGCTCAGGGAATCGGGCGGGAACACCCGATCTATTCCGGAGAGAATTCTCCGCTGTATTCGTGGAACACCCGATCTAACCCGGAGAGAATTCTCCGCTGCATTCGTGATGGCGGACGGCGCGCGCGGGGCCTTGAGGACGGGGCGTCACCTCGACTTCGACAGACATCCGCACGAGAGGCGTGTGGTCTCGATTGCCCAGCTCATGGGCCCGGAGACGAACACCATCGGAGGACGCGAGCCCGACTCGGGCCCGCTCTCCGGCCTCACCTGGGCGCGCGGCGAGGGCCGCCGCCAGAGCCCCGCGGCGGCCGCGCGCGAGCGCGGAGAGCTCCGCGTTCGGGCGTTTCCCAGAGAGGGACGTAGGGAAGACCCGTCACCCCCTCAGCTTGTATTTCGCGCTCGCCCAACGCTGAATGGACCGTCGTTTGAGAGTGCGCCGCCGCGCTCTTTATGTAGAATGCGCCCATGACAAAGCGAAATCTGACTTTGGCTTCCTGTCTCGCTCTCGCGCTCGGCAACGCCGCGTGCGGCGACGACGGGCAGTCCAACAATGGTGCGACCGGGACCGGATCCGGCGGCGGGAGCACCGGTTCCACAACGACGTCGACGAGCGCAGGCCCCGGCAGCGGAAGCGGCGGCGGCGGCGATACAGCGTCGGCGACCGGGACGGGCGGCGGCGGGGCGACGGGCACGGGCGGAGGGAACGTGGACCCGCCGCCGGTTTGTAATGCCAGCGCAGCGCCGGACGTCGGGAAGCTCGCGCTCGAGACCGTGGTCAGCGGCGTGGACAGGCTCGTGTACGCGGCGCAGCCGAAGGACTCGAGCGACTGGTACCTCGTACAGCAGACCGGAACGATTCGGGTGTTCACGGGCGGCGCGCTGCGCAGCGGGGCGTTCCTCGACGTGAGCAGCCAGATCGCGCTGCTCTCCGGCATGTTCGACGACGAGCGCGGCCTCCTCAGCATCGCGTTCCCGCCCGACTACGCCACGAGCGGCAAATTCTATATCATGATGACGGCCACCACGGGCACGAACATGAATCGTGACGTGGTGCTCGAGTACAAGCGATCGAGCGATCCTTACGTCGCCGACCCGACGCCCACGAAGACGATCCTGCGGCCCGATGCGTCCGCGGTGAACCACAACGGCGGCCATATCGTGTTCGGGCCGGACGGGATGCTCTATGTCGGCACGGGGGACGGCGGCGGGAGCTGCAACAGCGACAAGCCGGGAGCGCCGCAGGATCCCAGCTCGCCGTTCGGCAAGATCCTCCGGCTCGATCCGAACGCCCCCGAGCCGTACGCGGCGGCCGGCAACCCGTTCCCCGGCGAGGGGGCGCGGACCTGGCATTATGGTCTGCGCAATCCGTACCGCTTCACCTTCGATCGGATGACGGACGACCTCTTCATCGGCGACGTCGGCCAGGACTCCTACGAGGAGGTCGACTATGCGCCCGCCGGCATGTCGGGGATGAACTTCGGCTGGGCGAAGTACGAGGGCGATCACGCGGACACCTGCCGCGGGCGCACGCTGCGCGAGGGAGCGACGTACACCCCGCCCATCGTCGACATCGACCGGCGCCAGAGCGCGACGGGGCCGTTCAGCGATTACGTGTCGGTCATCGGCGGCTTCGTGTACCGGGGCACGCAGGTGCCTCAGCTCCGGGGCGTGTACCTGTTCGGCGACTACACCGGAGAGCGGATGGGCGCGATCATGCAGTGCGGCGCGGAGACGTCGCCGATCACGGTCATCAGCAAGAACCGGGATCCGAACGCGCCGAACGCCCCGGCGTTCACGCGTCCGAGCGGCGAGCCGGCGTTCCGAGACCTCACGGCCATCGTCGAGGACAACGCCGGTGAGCTGTACTTCGTCGCGAACCGCGACAGCCTGGTGAAGGTCGTCCCCGGGACCTGAACGCGCCCGCGGCTGCGGGGCGGGCGCCGGTGAGCCGGCGCCCCGCCCAACGCCCCATACCCCGCGACAGAACGATCGCACGAAGGCGCCGTCGACCTCTCTGGTCTCGGGGCGCGGCGTCTGATCTTCGAAGAGTGGATGATTCATCGCCCGGGAATCAGGGGGCGGGAGGCGGCGAGCCGCCGTCGGCTCCGCCCGGAGCCGCGCCGGGGATGGCGCGGGGCTCCGGGCGGCTCGTGTCACGGCGACAGCGTGACGGACTCCGGGTCGAGCGCGACCTCGTAGTAGCCGTGCGGATCCCAGGCCAGCGGGACGCCGTTCTGCTTGAGCGTGCCGCCGGTGACCGTCACGCGCACGTACTTGCCCGGCGGGAAGTGGTCGGGGAGCTGCCACGTCAACGTCGTGTCGCCGCCGGACTGCGTGCTGGTGGCGGCGCCGACCGCCTTTTGCCCGCGCCAGTAGGCGCCGACGTTGACCACGCTGTCGATCCACACGTCGCCGAAATCCTTGGCGTGCTGGACGTGATCGAGGAAGGCCTGGAGCGGCACGGGCTGGAAGGCGCCGTCGCTGCCGCCGGTGAAGCCGTGCACCAGGACGGTGCGCCACTTCTTGGCGCTCCGCGCGGTCGTGACCTGCTCGTCGAACACCGACGTGGAGGCGCCGGTCGGGGGGATGAAGCAGGGCAGCGTGAAGGGATCCGTGTTGTCGTTCGGGCCGATGAGGGCGTTGGCCACGCCGCGGTTGATGAGGAAGCGCGTCCGGGCGATGCCCGTGTAATCCGACGAGCCGTTCGGAGCCGCCATCGTCCACACCTTGATGCCGAACTTCGACTCGATGAATTGCGTCGCGGCGTCCGTATCGGCGCCGCCGGCGTCCTGGCTCGAGTGGCTCTTCGTGTGGTTGCCGAGCTCGTGCCCGTCCTCCAGCGCCCTCTGCCACACCGGATCGTTCGACTCGTTCTTGCCGGTCTGGAGGTAGAAGGTGAACGGCACGCCGAGATCGTTCAGCGCGTCGTAGTTCTGGATCTGGCTCGAGTTGGAGTCGTCGAAGGTGTACGACACGGCGGCCGCGAAGCCGGCCCAGTCGATGACCTTGAACCCGCCGGGCGCGCCGGACGGCCTCGCCACGCCGCCGGGGCCGGGAGGCGTGGGAAGGCCGGAATCGACCACCAGCCCGCCGCCGTCCGATCCTCCACCCCCCTCTCCGTCGTTGCCGCCGGTGCCGGTGCCGGTGCCGGTGCCCGCGCCGCCGGTGCCTGCGGTCGAGGCCGACGTCGTGCCGCCCGGATCGCCGGAGGTGACGCTCCCGGACGTGCCGCTGCCGCTCCCAGACGGCTCACCGCCGCTGCCGCCGGAGCCACCCCCACCCCCGTCATCGCTGCAGCCGGTGAGGTGCAGCGCGCCCAGCAACACCATGGCGCCGAACGCTGCGGACGATGACATTGTAAAATTCCCAAGATATTTCAATCGCGAGGGCTTCGACATGATGAGAAAGATTCCCGCAAGGCGCGCGGATGATCAACACACACGCGGATTGACGCAACGCGTGAGCACCTCGCGGGGAGCAGGGGGAGCGAGGTCCGGGTCGGCAGCGCGCTCTGCTGGATTTTTCTAACGGCGCGGCAGTCGCCGGGGCATCCCGAGCGTCGCGTCGGCGCGCTGGCGATGGGCCGCGCGGGCCCCGAGCAGCACCTCGTCCAGCACGCCCGGGTGCCGCTCCCGGGCAGGAGGCCGTCGCAGCGGAGGGGATCGAGCGCGCCTGACACGCTGACACGCTGGCACCGCGGGCGTGCCACCACGCCGCCGCCCGCCGTTCCGCCCGGTCGCCGCGCCCCTCCGGACGACGATCGAGCCAGGCGGGCGGCCCCGCGAGCGGCGTTCGCGGGGCCGCCGGCCGAGCTCTCCCCCGCCTCATCCCAGAGCCTCCCTGTACCCGCCACGAGAGCCACACGCCCGAAGGCGCCTGGTCCGGAGGTTGCTGATACGCCGTCGCACGAGGCGCCCCCCGCGAGGCGCGCCCTCACAGGACGCGTGATCACAAGACGCGTCATCTCAGAGAGTCAGCCCCGCTCCAAGCGAGGCAGAGAAGCAGCTTTGCATGGCAAGGCTCACGAGGAGGTCAGATGATGATCAAGCAGAGATCATTTCTCGTCGGCATCATGCTCGGAGCGATGGCGTCAGGCGCCATCGGCGTCAGCGCCGTGGCATGGGCCGGTGCAAAGGACACGAGCAGATCGGGGTTTCATGTCTACCCGGACGGATCCGGCTACGGCTCCGGGAGCCTCGGGGCCGCCTGGAACAGCGCCAACTCGGTCGAGCGCATCGGGTGCCACGTCGACGCCGTGCCGGACCTCGACGGAGAGCTGGTGGTCTCGGGGTTCTGCGAGGTGACAGACCAGACCGGCGCGTCGGCGATGTGCGTGACGCGGGACGAGCGGCTCATCCAGCTCATGCTGTCGGTGGGGCCCAGCACCCGGGTCGGCTTCCGCTGGGACCCGGAGGGATGGTGCACCTCGGTCGGCGTGAGCCACGAGTCGCACTACCTGCCCCCGTGACGCGGCGTCGCCGCGGCGCCGCCTCCGCCTCGTCGAGCCGCGGTCGCGCGGCGCGGGGCGGCGGCGCGCCGCGGCCCGGCCGGCCGGCGGCCGCGCCGGCGCACCACAGCCTACCTCGCGCGGCGCCCCTCAAGAAGTGTTGAGAACACCGCAGCGCCTGCGGGATACTCGCCCCATGGCGCAAGCAAGTCACGGGGCGGGCGGGGGCGCCGCCCACGGCGCGACAGCCAACCAGTCCGCCATCGAGGTGCGCGGCGTCAGCATGGTGTTCGGCACCCCCGCCGGCGAGGTGCGCGCCCTCGACGACGTCTCCGTCTCGATCGCCCGAAACGAGTTCTTCACCCTGCTCGGCCCCTCCGGCTGCGGCAAGACGACGCTGCTCCGGCTCATCGCAGGGTTCGAGCAGCCCACGACAGGGCACATCCTCCTGCACGGCGCGCCGATCGAGCACCTCCCCCCGCACCGGCGGCCCGTGAACACCGTGTTCCAGAGCTACGCGCTGTTCCCGCACATGTCGGTGGCCGAGAACGTCGGCTTCGGGCTCGAGATGAAGGGCAGGCCGCGGCGCGAGCGCGACGCGCGCGTCCAGGCGATGCTCGCCCTCGTCCAGCTCTCGGGGTTCGAGGGCAGGAGGCCGTCGCAGCTCTCCGGCGGGCAGCAGCAGCGCGTCGCGCTCGCGCGCGCGCTCGCGAGCGAGCCAGAGATGCTGCTGCTCGATGAGCCGCTCTCCGCGCTCGACATGAAGCTCCGCAAGGACATGCAGATCGAGCTCAAGCGGATCCAGCGGGAGACGGGCATCACCTTCGTCTTCGTGACGCACGATCAGGCGGAGGCGCTCACGATGTCGGACCGCATCGCGGTGATGAGCGCGGGCAAGATCCTCCAGGTCGGCTCTCCGCGGGAGATCTATGACCACCCGGCGCGCCGCTTCGTCGCCGACTTCATCGGCGAGACGAACTTCCTCGAGGCGCGCCTCTCGGGCCGCGAGGGGGGCCGCGAGGCGCGGTATCAGCTCGCGAACGGCGCGCACGTCGTTGCCCCCGCCCTCGACGGGCTGTCCCCGGGCGCCCCGGTGACGCTCGCCGTGCGGCCGGAGCGCGTCGAGCTCGGCGATCCCGACGCGCCGGGCGCGCTCGCGGGCGAGATCCAGGAGGTCGTCTACGCCGGCGTCGACACGACCTACCATGTCGCCCTCCGCGGCGGGGGCGGGCTGCGCGCGCGCGTGCAGAACCGGACGGGCGGCGCCCCGTCGCGCGAGGCGGGCGCGCGCGTCGCGGTCCTGATCGAGCCGTCCACGATCCAGATCCTGGTGGAGTGACGATGGACGAGACGTCACGCGCACGGGTCGGGCGAGCGAGGACGGACTTCGAGCGGCGCATCCGGCTGCATCAGAAGCTCCTGATCGCGCCCGTGTTCCTCTTCCTCGCGGTCTTCCTCCTGGGCCCGCTCGGGCTCATGGCCTGGGTCTCGTTCCTCGATCGGGGGCCGCACGGCGGCATCCGGTGGGACACGTTCACGACCGAGGCCTACGTCAGCTTCCTGTTCGAGCGCGACTTCGACGGGAGCCTGATCTGGAACTCCGATTACGCGCAGATCTTCCTGCGCTCGTTCTGGCTCTCGATCTCGACCACGACGCTCTGCCTGCTCATCAGCTTCCCGACCGCGCTCTACATGGCGATGCTGCCGCCGCGCCGGCGGACGCTCTTCGTGTTCCTCGTCACGCTCCCGTTCTGGAGCAACCTGCTCGTGCGCAACTACGCCTGGATCCTGATCCTGAAGAACGGCGGGCTGCTCGAGCGGCTCCTCGGGGCCCTCGGGCTCGTGAGCGGGCCGCTCCACCTGCTCTATACCGATCTCGCGGTGAGCATCGGGCTCACGTACTCGTTCCTTCCGTTCATGGTGCTGCCCATCTACACCAGCCTCGAGAAGCTCGATTTCCGGCTCGTCGAGGCGGCTTACGATCTCGGCGCGGGCCCGTGGCAGGCGCTCCGCCGCGTCGTCCTGCCGCTCACGACGCCCGGGCTCATCGCCGGCTCGCTGCTCGTCTTCGTCCCGACGCTGGGCGCCTACGTGACGCCGGAGCTGCTCGGCGGCAGCAAGGCGCTCATGATCGGCAACCTGATCCAGAGCCAGTTCGGCGCGGCGCGCAACTGGCCGTTCGGCGCGGCGCTCGCCTTCGCGCTCCTCGCGCTCGTGCTCGCCGCCATGATCGCGTATGCGCTCAGGTTCCGGAGGAACCTCCCCGGTGCGTGAGCGGCTCGACACCCGCCGTTTCCCGGGGGCGCGGGGGGCCGCGTGGCTCCTCCTCCTCTTCCTCTACGCGCCGGTCGTCGTGCTCGTCGCGCTGTCGTTCAACGCGGGCCGCACCGCGGCGATCTGGGAGGGGTTCTCGCCGCGCTGGTACGGCGTCGCCCTGGACAACAAGGACATCCTGCGCGCGGCCCAGAACTCCCTCGTCGTCGCGGGGGCGGCGACGCTCGCGTCGACCCTCCTCGCGACGGCGGCGGCGGTGGGCATGGCGCGGCGCCGGTTCTCCGGCCAGGACGCGGTGAGCGCGACCATCGCGCTGCCGCTCTTGATCCCCGAGATCATCACGGCGGTGGCCACCCTCCTCTTCTTCAACGTCGTGGGCTTCGATCTCGGGCTCACGACGGTCATCGTCGCTCACACCGTGTTCTGCATCCCGTTCGCCTACCTCCCGATCCGGGCGCGGCTCGACGGGATGGACCGGAGGCTCGTCGAGGCGGCGGGCGACCTCTACGCGGATCCGATCCGGGCGTTCCGGCGGGTGACGTTGCCGCTGCTCTGGCCCGGTATCCTGTCGGGCGCGATGCTCGCGTTCATCACGTCGCTCGACGATTTCCTGGTCGCCTATTTCGTGGCCGGACCGGGGTCGACGACGCTCCCGGTCTACATCTTCGGGATGACCCGCGTCGGCACGAGCCCGGAGGTGAACGCGGTCTCGACGATGATCCTCGCCGTGTCGATCCTCACCGTGTCGCTGTCGTTCCTCGTCGCCCGGGTGCGCGCGCGCTGAGCCGCGCGGCGGGCGGTGACCCCCTGGAGAGCAACCCATGATCAAAGACGCCACATCGCTGATCGCCGTCCTTGTCCTCGCGATGTCCGGCCTGTTCTCGGCCGGGTGCAGCCGCGAGGACGGCCAGGCCAAGCCGGAAGGTGACGCAAACCCGGAGGGTCAGGCCGCGCTTCAGGCTGCCTCGAAGGAGCTGTTCCTCTACATCTTCTCGGACTACTTCCCGACGGATCTCATGAAGAAGTTCGAGGCGGAGACGGGGATCCGCATCACCATCGACGTGTACGACTCGAACGAGACGATGCTCGGGAAGCTGCAGGCGGGCGGCACGGGGTACGACGTCGTCGTTCCGTCGGACTACATGGTAAAGACCATGATCGAACTCGGCCTCGCCGAGAAGATCGACGTGTATGCCATGGAGAACTTCAAGAACATCAAGGCGCCGCTCGAAGCGCCGAGCTTCGACCCGAAGCGCGAGTACTCGGGGCCGTACATGGTGGGGCTCACCGGCTTCACCTACGACTCGGCGCGGGTGCCGGGCGGCACGATGGAGGAGAGCTGGAGGTCGATCCTGGAGCCCGCGCCGGAGCTCAAGGGGCAGATCGGCATGGTCGACGACGAGGTCGACGTGTGGAACGCGGCGGCGTATTACCTCGGCTTCGACAAGTGCACCGAGAAGCCCGAGGAGGCCGAGAAGATCCTCGCGCTGCTCCAGAAGCAGAAGCCCAGCGTCGCCGTCTACAAGTCCGACGGCGCGCTCGAGCGCATGACCTCGAAGGAGGTGATGATGCACATGCAGTGGAACGGGCAGGCGCACCGGGTCAAGCAGAAGCTGCCCTCGGTCGTCTTCGTCTACCCCAAGGAGGGCCTGAGCTTCTGGAACGACAACCTCGTGGTCCCGAAGGGCGCGAAGAACAAGCAGAACGCGAGGACCTTCATCAACTGGATGATGAAGCCGGAGAACGCGGCCGCGGCGTCGAACTTCACCGGGTACATGAACGCGATCGAGGGCTCCGAGCAGTTCTTGAACCCGGCGCTGCGGGACGACCCCGCCGTCGTGATGCCGGAGCAGTACAAGGACCGGCTGCGCCCGGGCAAGGTCTGCTCGGCCGCGACACGCGCGCTCCGCAGCAAGGTGTGGACGCGGCTCAGGAAGTGACGGCCGCGCTCACCCCACGGCCTCGCCCCGGGTGGCGCCGTCCAGCGTGAGCAGGGCGCCGTAGAGCTCCGGCCGCCGGTCCCGGAACAGCCCCCACGAGGCGCGCTCCGCGCGGCAGCGCTCGAGATCGACGGCGGCCGTGATCACCGCCTGATCCGTCTCGTTCGCCTGGGCGATGAAGGCGCCCCGGTTGTCGGTGATGAACGACGACCCGTAGAACGTCACGTCCCCCGCCTCGGACTTCTCCGTGCCGACGCGGTTCGAGGCCACGACAGGCACCATGTTGGCCGCCGCGTGCCCCTGCATGACGCGCATCCACGGGTCGCGGGAGCTGATCGCCGGGTCGAGCAGCTCGCTGCCGATCGCGGTGGGGTAGAGCAGCACCTCGGCGCCCCGCAGCACCATGCAGCGCGCCGCCTCCGGATACCACTGGTCCCAGCAGATCGCGGCGCCGATCGTGGCGTAGCGCGTCCGCCACACCCGGAAGCCGGTGTCGCCGGGGTTGAAGTAGAACTTCTCCTGGTAGCCGGGGCAGTCGGGGATGTGGCTCTTGCGGTAGACGCCGAGCATCCGCCCGTCGGCGTCCAGCACGGCGAGCGCGTTGTAATAGGCGTTGTTCGCCCGCTCGAAGAAGCTCACCGGCAGGACGACCCCGAGCTCGGCGGCGAGCGCGGAGAAGCGGCGGAGGACGGGGTGCCCCTCGGCCGGGCGCGCGAGCGAGAAGTAGGACTCCTTCAGATCGGGGCAGAAGTACGGCGTCAGAAACAGCTCCTGCAAGACGATGATCTGGGCGCCCTTGCCGGCCGCCTCGCGGATGAGCGCCTCGGCGGTCTGCACGTTGCGTTCGGTGTCCCAGCTGCAGGCCATCTGCGTGGCGGCGAGCGTGACGGTGGTCATGAGCGCGGCTCCCAGGGCATGTCGATGCTGTTCATGGAGCGATGGTAAACGGGCTCCTCCGGGCGTTCAAGGCGGCCGAGCCGTCAGAAGGATGCCTGTCCGGGCCGCGGCCCGGCGCCGCGGCGGAGGGCGTCACGGCCCGTATTTCGCCATGAAAGGGGTGAAGACGGCGCTCTTCCGGTCCATCGTCCCGGGCCCGAACGTGGCGGCGCCGAAGAACCACCCGCACACCGCGGCGTTGCCGGGCTGATCCGGGCTCGACCGATCGAGCGCGATCGCCATCCCCGCCTGATCGCCCTCCGCCCAGTCGCCGCCGGCGTCGTCCGGGTCGTTGCCGATCCGACGAGCCCAGCGCAGCGCGCCCCGATCGCTGAACTTCGCGATGAAGACGTCGGACGTCACCGTGGGATCCGGGATCCCCTCGGCGAGCCTGTTCCCGTCGCCGAAATCGACGCCTTCGGGCTGCTCGCCTTCGGTCCGGAGGTAGCCGACGAGCCCGATGTTGGAGAAGCGGTCGACGGCGATCCCCAGCGCCTCGTCGAGCCCGACATCGCCGAAGGCCTTCTCCCATATCGGGGCTCCGCTCGGGCTCAGCTTGGCCATGAAGATGTCCCCGTCCTCGCGGCCGGCGACGACGTGCTCGCTAGGCTGCTCGCCGAACCGGATGCTCTTCTTGAAACCGCCGGTCAAGAGGATCTCTCCCGCGGGGTTCACCGCGACCGAGCTCGCCCACTGATCGCCGTTCTGCTGGGCATCGTCGTCGTCGCCCCCGATGAGCCGGCCCCACTGCGGGACGCCGGCGGCGTCGAGCTTCCAGACGACGATATCGATTCCGCCGCGAGAGTCCTCGAATTGCACCCCGTTGTTCCGCCCGAGGCCCGCATCGCTGGTGGTGCTGGCCGCGAGCACGACGTTGTCGAATCCGTCGATCGCGAGCCCCACCGCGCCGCACTGCGCGCGCTGGAACCCCGAGCCCGGCGGTGAGCAGGAGAAGCCGACCGGGAACTTCCAGCCCCAGACGACGCGCTCACCGTCGCTGCTCAGCTTGAGGACGAAGACGCCCGGCACATGCTCCTGCGTGGGGTCGTCCTGGTAGCCCCGGAACACCTCCGCGTCGAGGGGCACGCTGCCGTACCCGACGCCGGCGACGACGACGTTCCCCTCGCTGTCCACGGCGGTCCGCACGCCCCACTGGTCGTCCTCGTCTCCGAAGAGCTTGCTCCAGACGTGGGCGCCGTCCGCATCGAGCTTCGTGACGAAGATGTCGGTCGTGTCGTCGCGTCCGGTGAACACGTCCGCCTGGGGCCAGTAAGCCGACGCCATGTGGGTCCCGGTGACGAAGACAGCGCCCTCTGCGTCGGCGGCGACGCCGTTGCCCTGCTGGACCTCCGGACCCACGAGCATCGTCCACCATCGAGGCTCGCCGCGGGGGCCGTATTTCGCGACGAACGCGCTGAACGAGTCGCCGTGCTCGATAGGCGTGCTGCCCGTACCGAAGTCGGCGCTCGGGTTGATGGAGTCGTTGGGGGCGAAGACGCCGGTGAAGAGCATGTTCCCCTCGGCGTCGTACGTCACGTCGTGGGCCGAGCCGCTCACGTCCGCGGGCGAGAACGCCCAGCCGACCTTGCCCGGGTAGCTGAAGGTCTCGGCGATGTCGGTCGCCGGGCTCCCCCCTCCGCCAGCCGAGGACATCGACCCGCCGGCGCCGACCCCGCCGGACGAGGACGATGTGTCGGCGCCCGTCGAGCCCCCGGCGCCGGGGTTGCCCTGCGTGCCGGGCGTGATGCCGAAGAGGGTATTGCAGCCGGAGAGCAGCGCGCCGGAGGCGAGCAGCAGCACAGGGAGCCTCGAAGAGAGGAGTTGTCGTTGCATGGCAGATGACCTGAGGTCTAGCAGGCGCGCGCGCCGTTCCGCTTGTCAAGCACAATCCCAGCCGGCTCACCGGGGCCGCTTCAGCGTCGCCTGGTAGCGGTTGAGGAGCGGCGTCGCGGAGGCGCCGTGCAGCAGGATGCTCAGGGCGACGACAGAGAGGGTGAGCTCGATAGTACGCCGCGCGGCGCCGCCGGAGAAGCCGTGATTGAGCGCATAGGCGAGGTAGTAGAGGCTCCCGATGCCGCGGATGCCGAACCACCCCATGAGCCAGCGTTGTTGAGGCGACGTGGGCGTGCCGGCGAGGAGCAGCCGCGCGGTCAGCGGACGCAGCAGGCAGAACAGCGCGGCCGCGAGGACGAGCGCCTGCGTGTTCCAGTAGAGGCCCATCGAGACGCCGACGATCGTGACCAGGACGACCTCGAGCATCCGCTCGGCGGTGGCGCCGAACGAGATCGTCTCTGCGACGATCACGCCCGCGGCGACCGCCGGCTCCGCCATCTCCTTGGGATCGACCCACGCGCCGACCAGGTGCTCCGCCGGCGGGTGGCCCGGGTCGGACCGGGCCTCGCGGGACGCCGCGCCCGGGTGGGGCGTCCGGGCGACCACCTGGAGCTCCGCCCGGCGCAGGCCCACGCCCGCGGCGAAGACGGCGAGGAACCCCCACGCGCCGACGACGGAGGCGGCGACGTAGGAGAGGGCGATGAGCGCCAGCGCGAGGAAGTCGCTGGGCGCCTCGGTGTCGCGGTGGCCGCTCCGGAGCCGGATGGCCCAGCGGCCGACCGCCACGCCGAGGCCATACCCGAGCGCGAGCGCGGCCGGGACCGCCCAGGCGAGCTTGAGCAGCGCCCAGCCCACGATCCACGACCCCAGCCCGCCGTGGTGCATCCAGCCCAGCGCGAGCACCACGAACGGGAACGCCATCCCGTCGTTCAGGCCCGCTTCCCCGGAGAGCCCGTACCGCATGCGGTCCTTGTCGGCGGCGTGGCCGACCGAGACCGCGCCGGCCAGCACCGGATCCGTGGGCGCGAGGATCGCGCCGAGCAGCAGCGCCTCGGCCGGATCGAGCCCGAGGAGCGCGCGCGCGAGCACGGCGAGGCCGAGGATACACGCGAGCAGGACGGGGCCGGCGAGGCGGTAGGCGGCCGACCACGCGCGGTCGCGCGGGGGGAGGCGGAGCTTCAACCCGCCGATGAACAGCGACACGATGACGGCGATCTCGGTCAGCCGCTCGAACCAGGCGCTGCACGCCTCGAAGTCGAGCCGGATCCAGCCGAGCGCCTGCGGGCCCAGCAGCCACCCGAGCCCGAGGTAGATGATCGACGACGAGACCGGCAGCCGCTTCACGTGCGCGGACGCGAGCGCCATCGTGAGGAGGATCCCGCCCGAGAGCGCCAGCCACTCGAGGAAGCTCAAGCTCTCGAACATCGCGCCTGGGTCCTCCTGTGCAATCGCCGCTGTCGTGACGTGGTCTCGGTCCGCCCTCGCGCCCACGCGAGTGCGCGGGCAGGCAGGAGGAGCGCCGGGGCGAGCCGCTTGCCGGTGACCTGGAGTACAGCACACGGGGCCGAGCTCCGCTCGCCCGCGTCGGGCGCGTCGCGTCGATTGCCGCCGTGAGGAGCGGGCTCAGCGTGGCTCGCGGCCCCCGCTCACCCAAGGAACACCGCGGCGCGACGAGCCAGCGCGGCTCGTCGCGTCATCTTCGAGACGAAGCGCCACGAAGCGTCGCGAAGCGCGATTCCGCCCAGCTTGACACCTCGATCGCGACCGGGAGAGGTTGAGCGTGGCCCACGCTCCACGCGCACGTGAGCCGGCCCTTGGCGGCACATCGTCGATTCGCCTCGAGGAAGGCTCGTCGAGGGTGTCCAGCGAATCGTCCGCGCTCCGCCGGAGAGGCGAGCCTCTCGGCGGACTGATCTGTGCCCCCTGAGGATTCGATGTCAGGCACCCGACGCAGCTCAATCCTACCGGGGAAGCTCGGAGACGACCAGCGCACGTCCCCTGCGACTGCGGACCACATGGTGAAAGAGCCTCCGGCGAGCGAGCAGCGCATCACACAGCGCTGCGTGGATTGCGGCACGGCGGCTCCGAAGACGGAGACGAACTACACGCTCATCAGCTCTCGTTACGGCTGGCGGTTGACGCGGACGCTCGACGCGGACGGCCGCAGGACGCTGGAGTGGCGCTGCCCTGGCTGTTATGCGCTGTTCCGGTCCAAGCGGCCGCTCTAGCAGGCGGAGGCGCGCGGCGCCGCGCTGGTGCGATCAGGGCGTGATCTTGTAGATGTGCGCCGTGTGCTCGGCCTCGAACGAGTCGGTGAACGAGCCGCCGCTGACGTCGAGCGTGCGGCCCTCGTAGAGGACCTCGGCGGAGGCGGCGGCGAGGCCGGGCGGCAGGGTCAGCGTGTAGCTCCCGGCCGGCTTCGCGCGGCCGAGCATCGCGAAGATGTAGTACGAGCCGCCGTGCTCCTTGAGCATCGTGTCGAGATCCGCGCTGAAGGAGTGCGCGTACGACTGGGTGTTGAGCACGGGCGCGAGATCCCGGATGTGCTGGTTCGTCTCGCGGACCTTGGCGCGCTGCGCGGCGTAGCAGGGCTCCCGCAGCGCGTGCTGGGACTGGCACGGGCCGCCGAAGCTGTGGTTGAAGTAGAGGACGCCGCGGGCCTCGTGGATGATGGACGACATCACCGCGCCGGCGATCTGGTCGGGCGTGATGCTCGGGGCCGAGTCCTCCGTGAAGGGGTGGCCGACCTCGACGAAGGCCCAGATCGGCTGGCGCTCGCCGTCGATCCCGTCGAGCTGGCGCATCTTGTCCATGGTCACCCCGTAGTTCGCGGAGAGCCGGCACGTGCTCGACGGGAGCCCGAGGAAGGTCTGCATCTCCCCGCAGATGTTGGGATCGGTGTACCAGTAGAGGTCGTTCGAGACGACCTGCGTGTACGAGTTGACGAACCGCTGCGCCTGGTTGACGCTCTCCCAGAGCATCACGCCCTTGCCGTAGTTCGCGTAGCGCACGCGCCCGTCCGACGGGGTGTGATCCACGAGCGTCTGCATGACCGTGTAGCCGCACGACGCGCCCGCGGGGCTGCAGATATCGCCCTGCCCGGGGCTGTTCCCGGTCCAGGCGGCGTCGCCGGGGCCGGCCCACATGTCGGCCTCGTCCGTCAGCATGTGTCCGACGGTCTCGCTCCCCATGCCGCTGACGCCGGCGATGGCGAACATGCCGTTCTGCCGGATGAGCGCGAGGTCGCTCCCGCTGGTCAGCTCGACATAGGTGTTGATCCCGGCGTCCCTGTCGAGATCGATGTCGCCCTGGCCGTAGACGCCCTCGAACCAGACGCCGATCGGGAAGAACGCCGGGTCGTCCCAGCCCGCCGCGTCGGTGTACGGGTGCGCGCCGTAGTACGAGGGTCCACCTTCCCACGGGACGAGGGGCAGGTCCAAGCTGCCGCCCCGGGGCGGCGCGTCCTCCGGCGCGAAGAGCACGTCGACCCAGTAGTTCGAGCCCTGCCACGTGCTCGTCGGGAACTCGGCGCTCCCGTAGTGATAGACGCCGTTGCCGCCGGACTCGCCGTCCTCCAGGGCGTAGAGCGCGCCGTTCACGTGCCCGGTGGACGAGAAGTAGTTGTTGCTGGCCGCGTAGCGCCCGTCCGGCGCGAAGTAGCTCGCGACGTAGACGTGGTTCGCCAGGATCGCGACCGGGGCGGCGAACCGGGCCTCCTGCCAGCCGCTCGCGCTCTCGCCCGTGAACTCCACGGACGCGAGCGGCTCCCCCGCGGCGGTCCAGAGGTGCCCGATGTGCGCGCCGCTGTTGCCAGGGCCCTTGTAGAAGCGGATCCCGGTGATCTGACCGCCGACGCTCGAGCGGAACTTCACGCCCAGCTCGACGGCCTGGTCGTCGTCGGCCGCCGCGATGGCCGGCACGTCCGCGCTCGACCAGAGGCTGACCTCGGGGCCGGTGAGCCCCTCGGGCGCGGAGGTCGCGCCGGCCTCGGAAGCGCGTGAGTCGTCGTGGCGCCGCGGCGGCTCGCCGTCGCGATCCGGGCCGCAGGCCGCGGACGAGGAGAGGAGCGCCAGCAGGCCGGCTCCGAGGTGCACCGCTGTCCGCCGGCGCGTGGACAGATAGAATCGTCGCGTCATGTCGAGCTCCTTCTCGCTGGCTGCAGCGGCCAGCTCCGGCGCGCAGGCGCTCAGCGATTCATGGTCGGCAGCCTAGCATGGCAGAGGCGTTGTGCAGCGCTGTTCGTGATGGACGTCGCGAGGGGCTGTCATCGAGTCTTCGACCGTTCGTGCGCTGTGAAGTAACGTGAAGAAGCGTGAAGGTGAGCTCGGAGCGCTCGTGATGACGGCCGCGCCCTCGGCCACGCCGGAATCCCGCGCGAAGCTCGATCCGGCGCATGCACGAGTTGTGGACACAGAGGCGATTTGCCGTGACGGCGGACTGCCCGAGGCGCTCTCTACGAGCCGCCCCCTGCTGAAAAAAAAACGCTCATCAAAGGGGTCGACTTCACTCCACAACGTGCGCGCTCAGCACACGCCGTCGCCACGAAGAGGGATGAGGCTGTAATCGTTCGCTCGTGAGCGAACACGCCGTCGCTCGTCGAGATCCGTGATTGGTTCTGCCGCTGCGCGCCCAAGCTCCGCGTCTCCGAGCTCGTCTGGGGCAGCGTCGGCTGGCCCATCTCCGGCGGACCCTGAGCGGCCTCATCAGGAGGGGGCCTCGTCCACGCTCGCGTGCCGATGCCTCCAACAAATCTTTGCAATAACAAATCTTTGCAGTGACGGGGCTTTGCGGTAACAAACCTTTGCAATAACAAATCTTCACAGAACAACGGTTCTTTGTGTATCGGCGGATGTCTGCTCTGCCGCATCGTCGGGAATCGTTTCCCTTGATCTTCCTCCTCTGTCATCGTACACCGGTGGCGCCTAGTTCGAGGCTGCAGCGGGCCGCGTCGCCAGGAGTGATGCGCGGCGCGCGCAGCCTCAGGTACGATCTAGGCTCGATGGCATGACACGAGCGGATGCCCGGTTCCTGTGTGACCGGGTAACGAGGAGTTCACATGTCAAGAATGAAACTTGTGAGCGGCGTCGTGGCGATCCTTCTGGGTACTGGGGCCTGCACTGCGATCGGCGGAGAGGAACCGGGGGCGGAGGTCGGCGACGCGGCGCTCCGCATCACGGCGCACACCGAGACGGATTTCTCGGGCAAGCTCGACGCAGGGGGGGATCTCGTGGAGTTCGAGGCGCGCCGGACGGGGCCGCTCACCGCCACGCTGCACCTCGAGGTGAACGGTCAGCCCTTCGACGCGAGCTACGATGGCGAGGTGATGCGCGCCCACTGGAACGGCTACAACGGCGCGCTCTACCCCGAGGACCTCGCGGCCCTGAAGCGCACGCTCGCCGCGCTGGGCGATCACTTCGGCGGTGACCAGGAGAGCCTCCGCTTGCACGAGGATTTCCTGGTGCGGCGCATCTCGTTCTGGTCGGAGGCGCCGGCCGGGCTGACCATGCCCGAGCGCGAGATCGACCTGAGCGCCCCCCATGGCGAGACCCCTCGCGTGATCCCGCCCGGCGTCATCGTCCACGAGGAGGGCGGGGCGGAGACGGCGACCGACACGATCGAGGTCAACCACCAGGCCTCGAACGAGGACGGCATCCTTTACCTCACGTGCAACGCCAACGCGGCGGCGTACCACGACGCCAGCGGCCACTGCCTGCAGTTCGAGAGCATCTTCGCCGGCCCGAACGCCGACGACTGCTACGGCAAGTGCGGCAGCGGGTGCGGCTTCGGCACCGCCGGGTACACGTACGATTGCCTCGATCACGATCGCTGTGGCCGCGCCCACGGCGGCTCCTCGAATCCCTGGGACGACGAGTGTGGTGATGAGTACTGGGAGGCGGACGACGACTTCCTGAACTCGATCATCGGCAAGTGCATCTGACCGGCGTCGTCGCATGTATCTGATCGAGGCTCGGAGCGTGCGGCCGCCCCGGCGACGGGGCGGCCACGTCGGTGCGCCGCTCGCGCGGCGCGCGGGGGCGCTGGCGCTGGTCGCGGCGGGCCTGGCCGGCGGCTGCGCCGGTGGCGGTGAGCCCGCGACGGGCGACGCGCCGGCGGCGATCACCGAGGGCACGCCGACGGACGGCGATCCCGCGGTGGCGGCGCTCCGAGCTCGGCGCGCCCTGTGCCCCCAAGGGCACGGCGTCGAGACGTTCTGCTCTGCCGTGCTTGTCGCCCCCCGCGTGCTGCTCACGGCCGCCCATTGCCTCTCGTCGCGGCGCGCCGAGGAGATGGAGGCCTATTTCGGCTCGAACGTGGCCGTCCCGGGGTACCACGCGCGGGTCGTCGAGCTGCACCCGCACCCGGCGTATGATCCGGACACCCGGCAGAACGACATTGCCCTGCTCCTGCTCGCGGCGCCGCCGCCCGTCCTGCTGGCGGCGCTGCGGCAGGCGCCCCTCGAGGCCGACGCGGTGGGGCAGACGATCCGCATCGTCGGCTTCGGCGCGTCGTTCGAGGACGGCGATCCTGGCGTGAAGCAGACGGGCACCGCCGTCATCACGTCGGTCGACGCGACCACGTTTCAGACCGCGCCCGGTCCCTCGCTGGCCTGCAGCGGTGATTCGGGCGGTCCGGCGCTCCTCGTGGACGACGGGGGCGAGCGGGCGTTCGGGATCGCGCGCTCGGGCGACGCGGCCTGCGACGGTTTCGGCGTCCATACCCGGGTCGACGTGTACCTCGACGAGTTCATCGGCCCCTACCTGGAGGCGGTCGAGGCGACGCCGCCGGCGAGCGCGGACGCGCCGGATCCCGGAGAGGACTTCTGCGCGCGCACGTGCGCCGAGGACGCCGACTGCCCCGCCGGGATGCTCTGCCTGCCCGAGGCGTTCGGGAAGCGGTGCGGCTACCGGGAGCTGCGGAGCGGCGTGTTCGGCGAGTCGTGCAGCGTGTCCGCCGATTGTGACGGTCCCTGCGTCGCGCTCGGCGCCGGGGCCGAGCAGACATGCCACTGCTTCACCTCCTGCAGGGAGCTCCTGCTGCCGCCGCCCGAGCCGGAGCCGGCGCCCTCCTCCTCGGGAGGGTGTGCGCTCGCGGGGCAGGCCCGCGCGCCGTCGCCGGGCGGCCAGAGCGCTGCGGCGCTCGTGCTGCTGGCGCTGGCGTGCGTGCGCCTATCGGCTGGAGGTGGATGGCCGCACGCGGGTGTTCATGGCCACGCGGTTCGCGCTCCGCGACGAGGACGGCAAGGTCGCGGGCGTCTGCGGGATCTCGGCGGATATCACGGCGCGCGTGGAGGCGGAGGAGCAGAGTCGGCGGATGCAGGAGCAGGTGCTCCGCGTCCAGGAGGAGACGCTCCGGTCGATCTCCACGCCGCTCCTTTCCATCGCGCCGGGCGTGCTGCTGGTGCCCCTCGTCGGCAAGATGAGCCGCGCGCGGGCTGAGCAGGTGATCGAGGCTTTGCTCCAGGGGGTCTCGGGGCAGCAGGCCAGCATGGTCATCGTCGACGTCACCGGCGTGTCGGAGGCCGGAGCCGAGGTGACGGACGCGCTGGTCCGGGCCGCGCGGAGCGTGAGGCTCCTGGGGGCGGAGATCGTGATCACCGGGATCCGGCCGAGCGTGGCCCAGACGCTCGTCGAGCTCGAGGCGGAGCTCGGGGGCATCGTCACGCGGGGCACGCTGGAGCGGGGCGTGGCGCATGCGCTCTCCGCCCGCGGCCGCCCGGGCGCGTCGAGGCGCGCCTGACGCCGCTCCGGCGCTCGTGCAGACGGAGAGCGCGGGCGCACCGGGGCCCCGCGCGGCGCGTCAGCGGCCCTTCGCGAGCCGCTCGTTGAGGGCGGTGAACGCCTGATCGAGCTCCTCCCGAGAGCTCAGGCGTCCCTTCTCGGAGAACTGGTACCCGAACTCCAGCGCGCCTTTTTCGATCTGGGCGACGGCGTGGTCCGCGTATTCATCGAGGGGCACACCCGCGTCGTGCAGCCCCTTTCCGCCGAGATCCGTGTTGACCGCGGGCGGGACGACCTCGATGACGCGGACCGGGCTGTCCTTGAGCTGATAACGCAAGCTCAGGGTGAAGGAGTGCAGCGCCGCCTTGGTCGCGCAGTACGTCGGCATGAACGCGATGGGCACGAACGCGAGGCCCGAGGTCACGTTGACGATGGCGGGCGATCCTTGCTTGATCAGATGGGGAATGAGGAGCATGGACAGGTGCATCGGAGCTTCCAGGTTGATGGCGATCTCCGAGCGGTGCCTCGACCAGTCCTGCGGCTCCCGCAGGGGAGGCGGGCGATTCTGGATGCCCGCGTTGTTGACGAGCACGTTGAGCGCGGGGAACTCGCGCGTGACCCGCTCGACCAGCGCTGCGCGTTCGGCCTCGACCGACACGTCGCACTGGACCACGCGGAGCCCGGGGCACTCCCGCTGGGCCTGATCGAGCTGCTCCTGCCGCCTGCCGCAGACGACGACGGTGCTCCCGGCCCGGACGAAGCGCTGGGCCAGCGCGAGGCCGATGCCGCTGGCGCCGCCGGTGATGAGGATCGTGCTGTTGTCGATTCGCATTGGGCGAGGCTAACCTGCCCAGAGGGGCGAGAGAAGCGGATCGAAGACGCGGAGATAGGCCAAGCCCTCACAGGGCGACCTGCCCTGGGTTGGCCGTTGACGTTCGGTTCGGCGGAAGCGCTCGGCCTCGCCTCACCGGGCGCGATTGCGCATGTAGACTCCAGGGGTCACGCCGAACTCGCGCCTGAAGAGCCGCGTCAGGTGGGCTTGATCCGAGAAGCCGAGGCGGCGCGCGACGTTGAGGATGTCGGCGTCCCGCGCCTCGAGCGCCTGCCGCGCGCGCTCGAGGCGCCGCCGCAGGACGTACTGGTGCGGGGCGACGCCGAGGGATCGCTTGAACGCGCGCGCGAAGTGCGCGGCGCTCAGCCCCGCGGCGTCGGCCATCCGCTCGACCGTGAGCCCGTCGCCGAGGTCCGCCTCGATCAGCGCGAGCACGCGCTGAAGAGCGCGCCGCGACAGCCCCCCGCTGCGCGCCGCAGGGGCGGGTGCCGCCTTCACGCCGAACGATCCGGCGATCTGGACAGCCAGCGCGGTGGCGAGCGCGTCCACGAAGATGGCGCCGCTGGGGCCGCCGCGCTCCGCCTCCGCGGCCAGGGCGCGGACGAGGTGCTCCAGCTGCGGGGAATCGACCGCGTAGGCCCGCCTGAGCTCGCGGTCCTCGTCCTCCCCGAGCACACGGAGCAGCTTTTCGGGCTCGAGCGTGACGATCGCGAAGCCCGAGGGCGCGTGGACCCGGTGGGTGAACGACGCGCCCGCCGGGCAGAACCAGAGCTGCCCCGGAGCGAGGGTGATCTCGCGCGGGCGCCCGTCGATGCGCGCCTCGAACGTGAGCGCGTCAGGGTCGGTGTTCAGCGCGAGGTAATGCGCGCGCACGGTGAGATCGTGCACGTCCCACGACGGGTTGTACCCGACCTCCACGTGCACCCCTGGCCAGCCCAGATCCGCGCTGGAGGCGTCGATGCGCGCCGACGCGAGCGCGTCGACGGGCTCGGACGAGCTCGAGGCGACGAAGGGGACCGCGCTCCGACCTCTCACGCTCCGGACTTTACCCGCCTCCGCCGCTCGAGGCGAGCGGCGCAGGTTCCTTCAACGGTGCTTGCGGGGTTCGTTCAAGCGCGAGGCGCCGCGCGCGCGCACCATCACCGCAGATCTGGAGCCAACCATGACCCCCACCGGAGCCCGCGTTGTCCTCGGCGCCGCCGCCATGGCGCTCGCCGCCTGCGCCCACCCGAGCAGCGCCGTCGAACCCGGCGCGCAGGAGAACCTCATGCAGAACGAGACGAGAGACCGAGCCGCCATCCTGGAGACCATTCATAACGTCGCCCGGGGCGCCGATCTTCGCCAGTGGGACACGGTGCGCGCGGCGTTCGCCGAGCGCGTCGTGCTGGATTACGGCGTGCCCGAGCTGCTCACGCCCGAGGAGATCGTCTCCCGGTGGAAGCCGCTCCTGTCGGCGTTCGACAGCACCCAGCACACCATCCGGGACGAGCAGGTGAGCTTCGTCGAGCCCGACCTCGCGCGCGTGCGCTCGCTGTTTCTGGCGACTCACCACCTCGCCGGCGCGGCGGGCGGCGAGCTCTGGACGCTCGGCGGCCGTTACGAGCACGAGCTCGCGCGCGCGGCGTCGGGGTGGAAGGTGACCCGCATGCGCATGATCCCCGGCGAGTCGACGGGGAACGCGGCCCTGCTCGAGCGCGCGCGTGAGCGCGCCGGCCTCGCCGCGCCGCCGCCGCCCGCGTACCGCGTCGAGCACGTGCGTTTTCCGAGCCAGGGGGCGGACCTCGTCGGCCTCGCGCCTGCGCGCTCCGACGCTCATCGTCCATTCCGAGGACGGCGCCATTCCGGACGGCGCGAAGCGATTCGCGGCCGCGATGCCGGTCGCTCCCCGCGTGGTGTGGACGGCCGGAACGCAGTTCCATTTCTACGATGACCCCGCGACCGTCGACCGCGCAAGCCAGGAAGCCGCCGCGCACCTGCGCGCGACCCTGGGGGCGCGCTGAGCTGGCGGGACGCGAGACAACGAGCCGAGGAGGCACCGCCACACCGGACGACCCTGGCGGGACCGCGACCGTCCAGCGGGGCGGCGCGGGGGGGCCGGCGCGGCGGGCCGCGACTGCGGCCGGCAATACGGAGGGATTGATGAGAAACGCGCTCAATTCTATAGCCCCGCTTCTGCTTATAGCATCTACCCACGGCTGCGCCCCGCCACAGCACAGGCCACCCGAGGACGCCGCGAGCAGCGCGACCGCATCGGAGGCGCGGGAGAGGAACCGCGCCGTCGTCGAGGCCTTCTTCGCCAGGCTCGAGGCGTTCGATATCCGGGGCTTCGCCGAGCTCTTTGCGGAGACGGGGCGGCAGGCCATGCCGTTCTCGCCTGAGGGCTTCCCGAAGGTGCTGGACGGTCGCGCCGCCATCTTCAACCAGTACCGGAGCATGCCCGACAACTTCGCCGGCATGCGGTTCCCCGACCTCGTCGTTCACGACATGGTCGACCCTTCCCGGTTCTTCGTGACCTATCGTGGGGAGATCCGGCTGAAGTCCGGCGCCGCGTACAACAACACGTATGCGGGGATGTTCGTGATCCGGGACGGGCGGATCGCGGAGTACCACGAGTATTTCGATCCTATCGTCCTTCAGCGCGCGTTCGGAGGCGCGCTCGAGGAGAGCTTCAACGTGGGGCGATGAGCTGAGCTGGCCTGCCGTGGCGGTGTCAGAGGCCAATGAGGGCGCGATTCCTCTCGTACACACGAGTGCCTTCTCGTGGAGCCCCATGCCCTGGAGTCGGGGCACACGCAGGTCACACGGCGTGGCGGACCTGGGGGGCTGCCCGTAAACGAGGTTACAACCGTCGACAGATCCGTTGAGGACGTGCCGAGTCCGTGGATGGACGACGGCTTCGCCCAGCCCGTTCCCTCGGTCATCGCTCCGTGGTGGCCCGCAGCTCGCTTGAGCGGCGCACATGCGAACACATCATCTCGCCTCCGCAATGCTGCTCTCCTTCTCGTGTGCGCTCTGTGCTGCATCGTGCGCCCTGAGCCCGGAAGCGACGTGGGAGACGGATGACGACACCGAGGCCTGGATCGCGGTCGTTCCCGGCGGTGGAAGGGACAGCCATCAAAACTTGGACGGCTCGGAAAGCTTCGAGCTCGTGGCAACACCAGTGGCGACGGATGCAACACCGAATGCGGCCCCGCGCGGTAGATGCGAGGACGCCTGCATGGCCTACTGGGAGGTCATCGACAGGTTTTGCAAGCAGGTTCCAGCTAAATGGAAGTTTCGTTGTCATCTCGCGAAAGCTTCTGGAAACGCTGCATGCCACGCCCGTTGTCCCTGACGACCCGGTTGACGGGCTGGGGGGAAATCGGGTGCTATGATGCCATCATGGACATCATCGGCGAACGGAAAGTCGTCTTTCAGCCGGCCGGAGCGGAGCATGAGCGCGAAATTTCCCTTCGCGTCGGCCGACCTCAACAACGACCGGATGACGGCTGGGAGGTCCAGATCGACATCTTGGATCCAGAGAAGCCGTGGAAACTGCCGCCAGTGTGGGGAACCGATGGTATAGGCGCGGCCATCCTCGGCATCTTCGCGCTCTCCAAGTACATCGAGTGGTACACCATGCGGGGGCGTCTGACGTTGCCTGAGCATGGAGAAAGCGTGTTTCCAGAATGGGCACTCCTGCTGGAGGCGAGCACGCCGCCCGCTCCTGCCCAGGGGGCAGCGCCGGCCATGGACGGTGAGGCGGAGGGGTAGGATCGCGCTCTGCTCGCCCCCGTTCAGGTCTCCGCAGCCAGCGGCACCGTGGGAGTGCGTCCTCGCGAGCACGGACCTGGCCGAGCTGGACCGCGAGCTCCGCCGGGCCGTCCCGTGAGGCGCGGCAAGTACCGGTCCGATCCGAGGGAAAAGCCCCGGGAGGCGCTTCGGAAGTGGCTGCACGGTATCGCCTGGCGGCAGGCAGGCCACTACTTCGACAGCGCGTACGTGCGCCGCGTCAACTTCGACGCCCAGAGTCGCTCGGCCGGCTACGCGGGGTCGTTGGTCCGAGCCTGGAGGCCCAGCTGGAGGCGCGCGACCTGCTCGCGGCGATCGGCAGCCTCAGGCCGGAGCATCAGGAGATCCTCCTGGTTGTCGACAGCCCGGAGACCCTCTCCGCGTACGCGCGACGGCACGGGATGAGCCCACACAGCGCGATCAGCCGGCTGCGCATCGCGCGCGCCGCGCTCGAGCTCCGGCTCCGGAGGTGGCGCCGATGCCGGTGAAGCGACCCCCGAAGCACAAACTCGGCCTTCCTAAGGGCGCCATCGTCACGCGCTACAAGACCCACAAGCGCAAGGTGCGGCTCATGAACGGCCGGACCATCGTGCTGGTGTTCGAGGAGTCGTACACGCGGCGCCTGCTCCGCATCCCCAAGCGCGTGACCGAGCGCCACCTGCGGGAGCTCCGGCGCGCCGGGTTCGACCTCTGGACGGACGTCTTCGGCAAGCCCATCGCCAAGGCGCCCGGCGCGCCCTGGTTCAACGACGCCGCGTTCGAGATCGCCCGCTGGCGCTTCATCCAGCGGCAGAAGCGCCGTCGCAGGCGCGGGTAGGTCCCCAGCTGCGCGACGTCACCGTCGGCGAGGGCGAGCAGGTCTCCCACGTTGCCCGAAGCCTCGGGGTGCCCCCCGAGACCACCTTCGGACGAATCCGGCCTGGGCCGCAAGCACCTCGCACCTCGCGCACGTGCTCAAGCGCTCGCGTCGCTTGCGGTAGACCCTCCTACCTTCCCGGCCAGATAGGCGAGGGCGAGCTGGTGAGCGCCATCGCCCGGTGCCTCGGGGGGGGGCCATCGGGACCGCGTTCTCACGGCTACGTCGGGGCCATCTCAACCTCGAGTCCGCGGTCAAACGGCGGCGTCAGGGAAGTAGATGTGCGGTCTTGGCGGCTCGATGTCGCCCGCAGGCGCCCTGGCCCACCGACGCGACCGACCAAGCTCTGCCTCGGCACAGCGACCGCATGGACGTAATGTGTCCTAGACCACCTGTTGACGCCGCCCCTCTCCTGGGAGATCGAACGCGCGCATCCGGACCGGGAGGAGAACATGGGGTACGGCTTGAAGCTGAAGGCGGGCGCGTTCGTGCTGTGCGGCGGGTTCGTCGCGGTACTCGCATCGGCGTGCGACTTGTCCTACACGGTGTGACACGGTGGAGCCTGGAAGCGGGGACGATGAGATTCCGACAGAATCCGTAGGGGCGGGAGATTTTCTCAGAGGCGGCGACGAAGGCGAGGGCGGAGGCGAAGAAGTGGGGAGCGAGTCGCTTGCGCTGATGGCAGGGTGCTCACCAGTCCATAGCTGTACCGAGATGTATGAAAAGTGCCAAGACATTGGTGGGCGTTGCACACGCAGGAACAGCCATGGCTATACCTATTGCGAGATTTGCCGTGACGATTGTCAGCTAGATAGGCCCTACACGTATGAAATCTGCTTTCGGTGCGGATTCCACTGAAACATGACGATCCCCTCCATCCTTCTCAGCGCGACACACGTCACCTTCGACGCGCCAGCCGCAGAGCGCCTAGTGCAGCTCGGTGCAACCAACATCGTGCGTGCGCACGAGCACCTTATTATCGGTCCGAGCCGCGTGGATGCCGCTGAGCACGTTCGGACGCGTGAGGCGTGGTCTTCTTCATGTGAGCAATGTTCGGACACAGATGATGCGGGTGAAAAGTGGGATCAGCTATATTCCTCCGATGTCCGCTGGGAGCCGCCCGTCGTCTTGTGGACAACGGTGAGTCTTGATGACCGGGTGAATCTCTGGAGAGTATGTGGTTATTTGCGAAGCCTGGGGATCGAGTGCAACGACGTCCTCATCGTCGAGTTCGAGCGTGTATACGGCACAGTGAAAAGGTTTCCCGAGCCACCGAGGATCCCGCCGTTTGACTGCTCCGGATCGGTAGCCCACCATCCCAACGAGGTTCTTCTGGATCGCCTCGGCAAGACGCGACCGTGGCCGGTGGAGCGCTATGAACGCGCCATTCGCCTCTGGGAAAGCTACGCCGACGAGAACCCCTTGCCTTTCGTCGAGGCCTGCATCACTGGCGTCGAAGGCTTTCCAGAACTTGCTTCTCTGTGGGCACTCCTCTCTTACTTCTTTCCACGGAGGACCACGGAGGGGGCTCTGCGTCTCAGCAGGTATGACGACCTGATTCTCGCCATCCTGTCTGTGGACGAGTGGCAAACTCCAGTGAGAGTAATCTGCAACAAGTCGGAACTTGGGTTAAACTTGCGGGATCTCGTCTCCTGTACAGGGGACCTGTTCTTGGGAGACCGTCTCGCCCAATGGGCGAAGCACGACTTGAGCGCCACTGTGGAGCGCGCTCCTGGCCCGAAGCCCCCCAACGCTGGCTACCCGCTGCTCTCGGAGGTCTATCGCCTCACCGAGCGTGGCGTGCGGCTCCGAGACAAGGGACTCGATCAGCTCACGGATGCGCCAAGCCTGCCCATCGCTGGGACCGAGGCGTACTCAGCATCAGCTCCCTGGGTGCTGCTCGAAGACGGACGGCTGGCTCGGCTCTGAGGGCCAGCCTGTGGCAGGGAGGCCGGCCCGTGCCATCTGGCTCGGGGGGGTATGTCGGTGATCATCTCGTCCCGCGTCGGGTCGGTGAAGACCGCGGCCACATGATCGCCGGCGTTCACCGTTCACCGCCGGCCCCTGCGCCGATCTGGGCCGCGCCCGCCCCCGTGGCGTAGACGTTGCGCCCGCCGAAAAGTCGAAGGCCCGAGGGCTGCCACCCTCGAGCCTTCTGGAGCTCCGCCTTACCGGAGTGCCCCACCTTCATCACAAGCCGGGCTCCAGGTCCAGAAAACGGCGGCATGGAGCCCGTTGCCGTCGTCCGCCTACCGCCTCGCCGTCTGCACCCGCTGCCGCGTCCAGCTTCGCCTCTGCCGCCGCTGCGATCGCGGCCAGCGCAGCTGCCGCGACTGCCGCCCGCTCCGGCGTCGTGAGTCGCTCCGCCGCGCCGGCGCCGCCTAGCGCACACGGCCTCGCGCTCGCCGCCTCCATGCCGCTCGCCAGGCCCGCTACCGCGACCGGCAGCGGGCCAAGTTCTCCGCGCAGAAAGTGACGCATCACGGGGTGACGCAAGCCGCGGCCGCGTCGACGTCCCAGCTCGCGCCGGAGCTCTCCTCCGGCCGAAAGGACGACGATGACGATCGGATCCGAGATGTCGGCCGCTGCTCGCTCTGCGGAGCGCGGCTTCCGCCCTGGGCCACGCGCGAGCGGCGCGCTCGGCCAGTTCTTCACCGACGCGCTCCCCGCGTCCCTCAAGGCCCTCCGCGGTGACGGGAGGCGATGGTGATCGCCAAGGAGAAGGAGACCGAGATCTTGCGCCTCTACCACGGCGAGAAGTGGCCCGTGGGCACCATCGCCGGCCAGCTCGGGCTGCACCACACCACCGTGCAGCGCGTGCTCGGGCAGGCGGGCGTCGACCCGAAGGTCGTCGCGCCGCGCCCGTCCATGGTCGACCCGTTCGTGCCCTTTATTGTCGAGCAGCTCGGCAAGTACCCCTCGCTGCGCTCAAGCCGTCTCTTCGTCATGATCAAGGAGCGCGGCTATCCGGGCGGTCCCGATCATCTGCGCCGGGTGATCGGCCGCCTGCGCCCCAAGAAGCCGGCGGAGGCATTCCAGCGGCTGCGCACGCTGCCCGGCGAGCAAGCGCAGGTCGACTGGGCGCACTTCGGCAAGCTGGCTGTCGGCCGAGCGCTGCGCCCACTCTGGGCCTTCGTCATGGTGCTCAGCTACTCGCGGCGCATCTTCTTGCGTGTCGGCAAGACCATGATCCTCAAGAACGTCGCCCACCAAGCCGTCGTCCGCGGGCACACGGTCCGCTTCTCGACCGCGAGCGACATGCTCGCCGACCTCGCCGCGCAGGAGTCCTCGGCCGCGCTCGCGCGAAGGCTGCGCCGCTACACGGTCCCCGCGCTTCTCTGCATCGATGAAGTCGGCTACCTCTCCTACGATAGCCGCTACGCCGACCTGCTCTTCGAGGTCGTCACCCGACGCTACGACGCGCAAAAGCCGATCCTGCTCAGCACGAACAAGGCCTTCGCCGACTGGGGCCAGGTCTTCCCGCACGCCGCGTGCGTCGTCACGCTCGTCGACCGGCTCGTGCACCGCGCCGAGGTGATCGAGATCGAGGCCGAGAGCTACCGGCTCAAGGAAGCCAAGGAGCTGAGCGCCACCCGCACCAAGCAGCGCCGCACCAAAAAGCACTGAGCGACCTCTTCACCGGTGAACTTCACCGGCATCCGGCGTCGTCTTCACCGGCATCGGCTGCGGATTTCACCGGTGAACTTCACCGAATTCCCGCGGGTTGCCGCGATCATCTACAGTCGGACGCGTCGGAGCGGTATCTGAGGCCATCGAGGGCCCGATTCCTCTCGTATACCCGAGTGCCCTCTCGTGGAGCCCCGTACCCTGGAGTCGGGGCACACGCAGGTCACACGGCGTGGCGAAACCGAGGGGTTGCCCGTAATTGGCGGTCGGAGCTGCTGATGTTTCCGTTGGGGACGTGATGCTTCGGCGGCTTACGGGAGGGGTCGAGCATCGCCTGAGACCGAGCACCCTCAGCTTGGGTGCGAAGACGGCACGGACGGAATGTGACCTGGGCCACCTGTTGACGCCGTCCTTCTGCTGAGAGAACGGTGCGCCCATCCGGGATGGGGAGGACGACATGGGGTACGGCTTGAAGCTGAAGGCGGGCGCGCTCGTGCTGTGCGGCGGGCTCGCGATGGTGCTCGCGTCGGCGTGTGACTTGTCCTACACCTGCCAGACCGTGGAGCCAGGAAGTGGGGGCGATGAGATTCCGACAGAATCCGTAGGGGCGGGAGATTTTCTCAGAGGCGGCGATGAAGGCGAGGGCGGAGGCGAAGAAGTGGGGAGCGATTCGCTTGCGCTGATGGCAGGGTGCACGCCGTCTAGAACATGCACTGACATGTACGAGGACTGTGTGGCCAAGGGTCATCCGTGTACTCGTATAATTGATTTTAAGACTCTCTGTGCGATTTGCCAGAGGAACTGCATCAGCAAGCTTCCATATAAGTATTCGGAATGTTACGAGTGTGGATTTGAATGACCATGGGCGATCATCCAACCCTTCACAATGCGACCCATGTCGCCTTCGACACGCCGACAGCTGAGCAGCTGTTGCGCATGGGCGCGTCCAGCATCGTGCTTGCATCTGATTGCCTCATCATCGGCCCGAGCCGCCAAAATGCTGAGGAGCATGCTCGCGCGCGTGAAATGTTTTGGGCCTCGCCAGAAAAATTCGACATGCTATATTCGTCTGGTGTCTGCTGGAAGCCGCCAGTTGTCCTGTGGGCGTCATCGAGCGTTTACGAGCGGGTGAACCTCTGGAGAGCCTGCAGCTGGCTGTGCCAGCTGGGGATCGCGTGCGGCGACGTCTTCGTCCTCGAGTTCGAGCCGCTTCCCCTCGCGGGAGTTCCTGAGGAGCCGATGCCGCCGTTCGATTGCTCCTCATCGGTATCTGATTATCCGGACGACGTTCTCCTAGAGCGCCTCGACAACGCGCAGCCTTGGCCACGCGAGGGCTACGAGCATGCCATCCGTCTCTGGGACAGTTACGTCGATGAGAACCCCTTACTGTTCGTCGAAAGCTGCGTTCGTGGTGTTGAAGGGTTCCCTGAACTCGCTCCCCTGTGGACGCTTCTCTCGTGCTTCTTCCCAAGGAGGACGACGGAAGGAGTCCTACGTCTCAGCCGATTCGACGAGCTGCTCTTGACCATTCTGCCGATGGAGTGGCAGACTCCGGTGGCCGTATTTGCCCACAAATCGCAATCGGGCGTGGAGCTCAGGCAGTTGATATACTGCACAGGCGACCTCTTCCTGCCACGCCGGTTAGAGCATTGGGCCGACCACGATGCAAGCGTGGCCGTAGAGCGTGCGCCTGGCCCCAAGCCGCCTAACGCTGGCTACCCGATGCTTTCGGAGGTCTACCGCCTCACCGAGCGCGGGAAGCAGCTCCGAGACAAGGGACTCGATCGACTCACGGATGCGCCAAGCCTGCCCATCGCTGGAACCGAGGCGTACTCAGCTTCGGCCCCCTGGGTGCTGCTCGAAGACGGACAGCTCGCTCGGCTGTGATGGCCAGCCTTGGGCAAAAGGCCGACCTGCGCCGTCTGCCCTGGGGGTACGGGCTGGAGGTCTCCGGCCCGCGGCGGCGGCCCGCGGCGGCGCGGAAGCGCGTCCTCGCGAGCACCGATCTCGCCGAGCTGGATCTCTGAGTCCGCCGGTTCGCCATTGTCAGCGGCGCGGGAATTCCTCGCCCATGCCGGCCTCGCAGAGGGTGCTGCCCCGTACTAGCGGGATCCCTGTCGGTGATCATCTCGTCCCGCGTCGGGTCGGTGAAGACCGCGGCCACATGATCGCCGGCGTTCACCGTTCACCGCCGGCCCCTGCGCCGATCTGGGCCGCGCCCGCCCCCGTGGCGTAGACGTTGCGCCCGCCGAAAAGTCGAAGGCCCGAGGGCTGCCACCCTCGAGCCTTCTGGAGCTCCGCCTTACCGGAGTGCCCCACCTTCATCACAAGCCGGGCTCCAGGTCCAGAAAACGGCGGCATGGAGCCCGTTGCCGTCGTCCGCCTACCGCCTCGCCGTCTGCACCCGCTGCCGCGTCCAGCTTCGCCTCTGCCGCCGCTGCGATCGCGGCCAGCGCAGCTGCCGCGACTGCCGCCCGCTCCGGCGTCGTGAGTCGCTCCGCCGCGCCGGCGCCGCCTAGCGCACACGGCCTCGCGCTCGCCGCCTCCATGCCGCTCGCCAGGCCCGCTACCGCGACCGGCAGCGGGCCAAGTTCTCCGCGCAGAAAGTGACGCATCACGGGGTGACGCAAGCCGCGGCCGCGTCGACGTCCCAGCTCGCGCCGGAGCTCTCCTCCGGCCGAAAGGACGACGATGACGATCGGATCCGAGATGTCGGCCGCTGCTCGCTCTGCGGAGCGCGGCTTCCGCCCTGGGCCACGCGCGAGCGGCGCGCTCGGCCAGTTCTTCACCGACGCGCTCCCCGCGTCCCTCAAGGCCCTCCGCGGTGACGGGAGGCGATGGTGATCGCCAAGGAGAAGGAGACCGAGATCTTGCGCCTCTACCACGGCGAGAAGTGGCCCGTGGGCACCATCGCCGGCCAGCTCGGGCTGCACCACACCACCGTGCAGCGCGTGCTCGGGCAGGCGGGCGTCGACCCGAAGGTCGTCGCGCCGCGCCCGTCCATGGTCGACCCGTTCGTGCCCTTTATTGTCGAGCAGCTCGGCAAGTACCCCTCGCTGCGCTCAAGCCGTCTCTTCGTCATGATCAAGGAGCGCGGCTATCCGGGCGGTCCCGATCATCTGCGCCGGGTGATCGGCCGCCTGCGCCCCAAGAAGCCGGCGGAGGCATTCCAGCGGCTGCGCACGCTGCCCGGCGAGCAAGCGCAGGTCGACTGGGCACACTTCGGCAAGCTGGCTGTCGGCCGAGCGCTGCGCCCACTCTGGGCCTTCGTCATGGTGCTCAGCTACTCGCGGCGCATCTTCTTGCGCTTCTTCCCCGGCGCGGGGATGCCCTTCTTCGTGCGCGGGCACGTCGAGGCGTTCGCCGATTTCGGCGGCATCCCGCGCGTGCTGCTCTACGACAACCTCAAGAGCGCTGTCGTGGAGCGCCACGGCGACGCGATCCGGTTCCACCCCACGCTGCTGGCTCTGTCGGCGCATTACCGCTTCGAGCCGCGCCCCGTCGCCGTCGCCCGCGGCAACGAGAAGGGCCGCGTCGAGCGCGCCATCCGTTACGTCCGCGAGGCCTTCTTCGAGGCCCGGAGCTATGCCGATCTCGGCGACCTCAACCGACAAGCGGCCGAGTGGACCAGCTCCGCGGCGCTCGATCGCTCCTGGGTCGAGGACCGCACCCGCACCGTCCGCCAGGCCTTCGACGACGAGCGCAGCGTGCTCTTGCGACACCCCGACACCCCGTTCCCGGCCCACGAGCGCATCGAGGTCGAGGTGGGAAAGACCCCCTACGCGCGCTTCGATCTCAACGACTACTCGGTCCCCCATGACCGGACGCGCCGCACGCTCGTCGTCCTCGCCGATCTCGATCAGGTGCGCATCGCCGACGGCAACGAGATCGTCGCGACCCACGTCCGCTCGTGGGACCGCGGCCAGCAGATCGAGCAGCCCGAGCACATCCAGCGGCTCGTCGATGAGAAGCGCCGCGCCCGCGAGCACCGCGGCCTCGATCGGCTCGCCCGCGCCGCCCGCAGCAGCCAGGCCTTCCTCCGCGTCGTCGCCGAACGCGGCGACAACATCGGCAGCGCGATCGCCCGGCTTCTACATCTGCTCGATGCCGTCGGCGCCGCCGAACTCGAAGAGGCCCTCGTCGAGGTGCTCGAGCGCGACGCCATCCACGTCGGTGCCGTCCGCCAGGTGCTCGACCGCCGCCGCTCCGAGCGGAGCATGCCGCCTCCCGTCTCGATCCCCGTCACCCGCGGCCAGCACGCCGACCTCGTCGTCACGCCGCATTCGCTCGCTACGTATGACGCGCTGAAAAAGGACTCGACGCCATGCCCGACCTGACGCCCAACGAGACCAAAGACCGCCTCAAGAACCTCGGCCTCTTCGGCTTGCTCGCCTGCTGGGAGCAGCTCGCCGACAAGCCCTGGCTTGGCGAGGTGCTCGCCATCGAGGAGCGCGAGCGCCACAAGCGCAGCCTCGAACGCCGCCTGAAGAACTCCCGCGTCGCCGCCTTCAAGCCCATGACCGACTTCGACTGGTCCTGGCCCAAAAAGATCGACCGTGAGGCCGTCGACGACCTCTTTGCCCCCGGCTTCCTCGCCACCGGCCACAACGCCGTGCTCGTCGGCCCCAACGGTGTCGGCAAGACCATGATTCTCAAGAACGTCGCCCACCAAGCCGTCGTCCGCGGGCACACGGTCCGCTTCTCGACCGCGAGCGACATGCTCGCCGACCTCGCCGCGCAGGAGTCCTCGGCCGCGCTCGCGCGAAGGCTGCGCCGCTACACGGTCCCCGCGCTTCTCTGCATCGATGAAGTCGGCTACCTCTCCTACGATAGCCGCTACGCCGACCTGCTCTTCGAGGTCGTCACCCGACGCTACGACGCGCAAAAGCCGATCCTGCTCAGCACGAACAAGGCCTTCGCCGACTGGGGCCAGGTCTTCCCGCACGCCGCGTGCGTCGTCACGCTCGTCGACCGGCTCGTGCACCGCGCCGAGGTGATCGAGATCGAGGCCGAGAGCTACCGGCTCAAGGAAGCCAAGGAGCTGAGCGCCACCCGCACCAAGCAGCGCCGCACCAAAAAGCACTGAGCGACCTCTTCACCGGTGAACTTCACCGGCATCCGGCGTCGTCTTCACCGGCATCGGCTGCGGATTTCACCGGTGAACTTCACCGAATTCCCGCGGGTTGCCGCGATCATCTACAGTCCTCGCTGCCGCTACAGCTACCCCCATGGCCACCACGCTCTGCGAGGCCAGCGGAGATGCCGTCCCGTGTCAAAACGGGGCATGCGCTCGGCAGGGGGGCCGCCGGCAGGGGTGGGAAGTCAGGCGGGCATGGCCAGGATCTCCACCCGCGGCCCACATGCTCGCACAGTAGCGCCGTTCGCCTGTTCGCCCTTGCGAGCCCGGGGCGTTGCAGCCTCGGACCCGGGGTCGCCCCTGCTGGCCTGATGCCGCTCGTAGAGCTCCGTGGAGCCCCGTACCCTGGCGTCACCCGCCGCGCCCGCTTCTGGTGGTCCCGCCTACATCCATCCGTGCAGCGATCCACCCCTGCTGAACTTTGTCAGGTCACACGCAGGGCACACAAAAAGCAGAAGACACGGCTCTCGCCGTGTCTTCTGAGTGGAGGCGCCGGGAATCGAACCCGGTGCAAGATGCCGACACGGGCGCTGCGAAGGTCGCCCTCGGCGCGCACACGGTCCGGACCTCCGGCGCGATCCGGCACGAGCCCTCGGCCGGCGGTCACGACGCGAGCTCTCGCCCGAGCCGGCGCTCGACGCGCTCCTGGAGTCAACCGAGCGGCCGGCCCTCAGCGCAACCGTTCCCGCTCCCACCGCACCTGGTCCGCGTGCGCGTCGTCCGCGGCACGCACTCCCTCGACGAAGTATTTCGCATGGACCGGGTTGTTCAGGTTGAGGCCGAGCCGCAGCAGCAGGGCGCGGTCGCGCGGCGGCACGGAGCGGAGGATCTCGGCGGCAGAGCGGGGGTATCGAGCGGGACGCATGCTGCAAGCGTACCAGAGGAATCGTCGGGTGGTGCAGCCGCGCAGCAGGCTCTCGCCCGAGCCCACGAGAGCACGCCACGACCAGGGTGGGCCGCCGCGCCTTGAGCACACTGCCGGGCTGCAAGCGGAGCGGCTCTCTGGCCGGCAAACGGCTCGGGTTGGGCGTAAAGCCACGCTTCTCGGCCAGCCTGGACCTTGGGTCGTGCCAGCCGATGAAGCTCAACCCGCGCGGCCACGCTCTGTGCTGTCCGAACACATCGCCGGCGCCCGCGTCATCTAGCTGTCGCTCGACAGCCGACGATTCAGCGAACCTGCCTGAGCAGCGCTTCTCGCTCCAGAGCGAGCCACCCCTGCGGGAACTCCTGCTTGTGAGCCTCCAGCAACCGGCGCGCTTCGAGATCGGCGAAAGCGTTGTGGGCTTCCACCGCGCGCCGGGCGTCGCGGATCAGCCGCTGCTCGCGCTCGCTGACGGCTGAGGGCACGGCGCTGCCAGGCGCCCCGCTCGGGCGCACAACGCTCGCGGGCGCCGCGCGACGACGGGGAGACACGGCCGACGCCGCAGGCCCGCGATCCACGGCGGCCGACGCTCCCTCGTCGCCTCGCCCTGTCAGCGTCACGAGGTCGGCTGCGTCCGACGTGGCGAGCCCTGCGGCGGCGCTCGCGCCGTCTTCTCGGGAAGGCGCCGTCGCCTCCTGCGCCGCGGGCGGCGCATAGCCGGGCACGCGCACCGCCGCGGGCAGCAGCCACGATCCCACGCTGGCCGACGCTCCCGACAGCAGCGCGCCTGTCACGACGACGCGCGCCCCCTGCACCTGGATCCTGACGCCCAGGCGCCGCAGCGCGGCCGGCCACGACTCGCGACCGTGAAGGCCGAGCGCCACCGGGACGCAGGCGTCGCCGTCCCGTCCGCGCGTGTGTTGCTCCGCCGTCCAGCGGCGCCTCTCCTCGACCAGCCGCTCGCGCGCCCGGCGGTGCTGCGTCTTGACCGCCTCCACGTTGAGCCCCAGCTCGGCGGCGATCCGGGAGAGCGGGATCTCCTCGATGTCGTGCTTGATCAAGAGATCCCGGTGCTTCGGGTCGAGCCGGTCGATCAGGAGACGCGTGAGCGCGTGCCGCTGCCGCCTGCGGAGCAGGTCTTCTGGATTCGGGTGCTCGGCCAGGAGATCGGCCTCGTCGAACGACGTCAGGACCTCTCCCCGACGGCGCGCGGCCCGCACATGGTCGCGCGCCTGGTTGACGGCGATCGCAACGCGGTACGCCTCTGGATCGCCGTCAGGCCCGATCCGCTGATCCGCGTCCAACCCCCGCAGGAGCGCGTCTTGCGCCACGTCCTCCGCGTGGCGCGCCGGAACGCCGAGACGCCTCGCGAGGCGCCGGAAGAGCTCGAAGCTGCCGGAGATGCTCGACGGGTTGCCCACACCGGTAGCACGTCGAAGCGGCCCCCTCGGGGTCAGCAAAATGCACGAACGTGATCACTTTCGTAGGATAATGTGGTATAAAGTGTCACGCGCCGCGGGTTCAGTTACGAGATCACCGACACGGGACCGATCCAGCTTTCCGCCATCCGTTCAACAATTCTCATCTAAAGCGCAGCTCAGCTGCGTTTCCTGTCGGTTGACGTCGAGCTTCCGGCGTAAGTACCGTCACGTGCATGTGTTGCCGTGCGCACCTGCCGTTGTTCTTGCTAGCGCTTGGCGCGTCGATGGGCTTTTCCAGCGCGGCCGATGCTCAGCAGCGCTCTCCGGCCTCGGAGAGGAGCGACGGGGCGGCGGTAAAGGACCTTGTGCGCCGTGCTCGGAAAGCGCGCGACCGCGGAAACTGGGCCGCAGCCCGCGACGCCTACAAGGCGGCCCTTGATGCCGCAAACATGCCGCCCGGCGTGAAGCTGGACCGCGCGGAGCTCGGCCGCGCGGCGATCGATCCCGCGGAGCTCGCCGGCGAGCTCGGCCTCTGTGAGCTCGAGCTGCGTGAGTACCGTGACGCAGCGGAGCACCTGACCTGGAGCCTTGAGCAGGACTGGGCGCTGCCGCGCGCGCTTCAAGAGCGGTTCCAGATAGGACAGGCGAAGGCGGCGTTTTACGTTGTCGAGCTGCTGCTGTCCGTCGATCCGCCGGACGCCGAGGTGCTCATCGACGGCAAGCCCATCGGTCGGACCGCGCGGACCTACAAGCTGTTCCTCGAGCCCGGACGACACATGGTGCGGGCCCGGGCGCCGGGCCGCGAGGACGCCTTCCACGCGTTCAACGGCGAGCGAGGCGACAAGCAGGAGATCTCGATGCAGCTGCCGCGCACGGCGTCGAGCACCGCCAAGGAGCCGCCGGTGACGGCGAAGCCCGCGAGCGCTCAGCCCGCTGCGCGCGCGAAGGATCCCGGACCGTGGGCTTCCTGGCCGGGGACGCTGCGCATCGCGGGGATCGCCGTCGCGACGGCCGGCGTCTCGGTGGGCACCATCCTCATGATCCGGGCGGGCAAGATCGACGACGAGCTGACCGCCCGGCGCAACCAGCTCCTGGGCAAGCCCACTTCGAGCTCGTCGATGTGCTGGCAAGTGCCTCGGAACTCGCCGTGTGCCGAGCTGGCCCGCCTGCAAGACGCGCGCAACCTGTCCGATCGCGCGGGTCTGGCCCTCGTCATCACGGGCGGTGTGGTCGGCGCGGTGACCGCCGCGTCCTTTTTCACGGACCTCTCCTTCCTGGGATCCTCGCCGGCTCGGGATCGGCTCCATGTCTCGCCCGTTGCGACCGGGGAGGAGATCGGTGCGCGAATCGAGGGGTTATGGTGAGCCTACGCGGAGCCGAGGGAATCGGCTTGCTGTCAGGCCGGGGCGCTGTGACGTCGGTCGTCGCTGCCCTCGTCTACCTCTATGGAGCTGGCGCGCTGACGGCGTGCACCTCCTATTCCGACGATTGCTGGGAGAAGCTGGCGTGTCCTCCCGATCCGGAGCCTCCGCCCGACCCGTGCGAGGGAGACCCCGCTACGGCGCCGGCGCTCGATCAGTGCGGGGTGTTCGTCAGCGAGCACGGTGATGACAAGAACCCCGGCACGAAGGGCGCGCCCGTGAAGACACTGCAACATGCCGTAGGGCTCGCCGCGCATGGGCGAGGCCAGCGCGAGTTGCCGACGCGACGTGTGTACGTTTGCGGCGGCACATTCAAGGAGACAGTCACGCTGCCCTCTGGCGTCGACCTCTGGGGCGGGCGTCGGTGCGACGGCGGTGACCTGTCGTATGAGTGGTCGGTCGTCGGGCCGAATCAGTTCACCACCATTGCTCCGCCGATGGGGATCCCGCTGCGCGTCATCTCAGGAGAGGAGGCCGCGACGTCGACGATCTTCGGCGTTCGCCTCCTAGCGGCGGACGCGTCGGCGATGGATCACAAGTCGTCGATCGCGATGATCTTGAGCCAGGGAGCCAAGGCGAACGTCGTGTCGAGCGAGGTCGTCGCGGGGAACGGCACGGACGGTGAGGCGGGAGAGGATGCGCCTCGGGACCGGGCGACGGACGGCGCTGTGGGCAACGACGGTGCAAACGCCTGTACAGCGGAGTCCGCGGTGGGCGCCCTTCCGGTCGTTACCGTTTGCGACGACGGTAGCGAGTCGACGGGTGGCTACGGCGGTGACGGCGGGCTTGACGCCGGCGGCGATGGCACGCCAGGACAGCCGGAGCCCGCGGACGATTCAGAGCGCGACGGCCGGGCAGGGACGGGCGCGAGCAGCACGCCTTGCTCAGGTGGAATTGCCGGCGCAGATGGAGGAAGCGGTGGCCGCGCTGGCGGCGCGGTAGGTAAAGGCTACCTCACCTTCGACGGATGGATTGGTGCCCGTGGTGAGGACGGGAAAAAAGGTGCTGCAGGGCAAGGAGGCGGCGGCGGGGGCGGCAGCAAGTCGCGTGGGCCTATGGTTGCGTGCCCGGCAGGTCGCCCCCAGAGCGGTGCGGCCGGCGCCTCGGGGGGCAGCGGGGGCTGCGGCGGCAGGGGAGGCAAGGGGGGCGGCTATGGCGGTGCGAGCATCGCCATCGTTGCACTGGAGGACTCTGAGCTAGCACTCGCGGCCACGAAGATCATCGCGGGCAACGGCGGCAAGGGCGGGGTCGGCGGAACTGGCCAACCGGGGGGCGTTGGTCGACCTGGTGGTCGGGGCGGGATTGGTTTCGATGGGATCAGCGGTGTGATGTGGATGGCGTGCGACGGTGGCAGCGGCGGCTCTGGCGGCCGCGGCGGTGATGCCGGCGGCGGTCTCGGCGGCGCTGCCGTCGGCATCGCATACGTGGTCCCCAATCTGGCCATCCGGCCCGGCACGACCATCGAGGTTGGGAGCTCCGGAGAAGGTGGCCATGCAGGAAACGCCGGCATAGGCGACGAGGTGGGCAGAGGCGCGACCGGCCCGTCGGGCCAGCTGTATCGTTTCGGTGCGGCAAACGAGCCGCCTCGTTGAGTCGCTCACCGCGGCGCTGCCGTCGAGGAATGCCGATGATGCTAAAACGCACGATTGTCCAACTCGTTGTTCCCCTCGCGTTGGTTGGTTGCGAGACCCCGCCAGGCCCCATTGATGCCGGTGGACCACCGTGCGCGCTCACATCGTCGTGCCAAGACGAACCACCGCCGGAAGCGGTCTGTCTCGAACACCTCGCCGTCGATCAATTGGACGACGGCTGTGGCGTATTTGTCGCCGGGCCCTTCTTTGGCGGCGACGATGCAAACCCAGGCAAGAAAGCCAAGCCGGTCCGCTCTCTCCTGCGCGCGATTGACCTAGCACGCGTCGGTCGCGGAAGGGTGTTCGCGTGCAACGACGTCTTCGAAGGAGCCATCGTCCTACCCTCCGGCGTGGACCTCTACGGGGGCTTTCACTGCCAAGAATGGGCACGCACGGACGAGGATTTTACAACCGGCATTCTCGTCCGTGAGGATCCAATCATCACGCTGACCGTCGAGCCGGCGGGCGCCGGCGATACCGGGGCGGCGGATGGGGTCTCGACGATCGACCACATGACCCTCCTGGGCGGAATCCACATCGGCATGCTCGTTCGGTCAGGTACCGCGGTGGAGTTCATCCGGAGCGAGCTCCGCGCATCGTACGGAAATGGGGGCCGCGACGGCGAGAAGTGGGGCGGGCTGAATCAGGCACCTCATGGGGCACACGGCATGTACGGCGGGGACGCGTGCTCGGCAGCCACCGTCGCCGGCGGGCCCGCGGTGGTGAACCCGTGCGAGGGCGGGATCCAGAGCGTCGGCGGCAAGGGAGGCGACGGGCTCCCCGACGGCGCAGGAGATGGGGAGGACGGCGACCCCGTACCCACGCCGAACCCCGACCACCAGGGACAAGGAGGACGTGGCAACCGGGCAGACGGTGGTTGCTACGGCGGCGTCACCGGGATCTCCGGCATGTGGGGCGGCGTCGGCGCGCCTGGCGAGGGCATCGGGCGGCTCACCGAGACAGGATGGGAGGGCGACAAGGCAGCTGACGGCAGCCGCGGTATGCCGGGCCAAGGCGGCGGTGGGGGCGGCGGCCGTCGCGGCGGGCTCGCCGTGTGCGGCGTGGCCGCCAAGGGAGGCGCCGGCGGCGGCTCGGGCGGCGCAGGAGGCTGCGGCGGTCGGGGCGGTCAAGGGGGCGGGAACGGCCAGCCAAGCATCGGCATCGCCGCGCTCCACGCCAAGCTGACAGTGCGCGACAGCTTCATCGAGACACTTGACGCAGGGTGGGGCGGTGATGGCGGGCCCCCCGAACTGGGCGGCGAAGGCGGCAGAGGCGCGCCGGGCGGCGCCGTGGGGGACGGCACCTGGTCCTGTGGCGGGGGCAACGGCGGCCGAGGGGGCGACGGCGGCTACGGCGGTCCCGGGCGCGGGGGCGACTCGATCGGCGTCGCCTACCTCGACGAGGACCAGCTCACGCTCCAGGGCGTCACGTATGAGCTCGGACCGCCGGGCAAAGGCGGCACGAGCTGGAGCCACGATGGCAACATGGTGACGGGGGAGGACGGGCGCGCGGTCGAGACACTGCGGTTCCACGAGTAGGAAGGAAACAGGTTGCCCGTCGGCCATAGCGGCTGCCGCTCGTCGCAGGCGACAGCAGGTCCCTTACGCGACCCGCCTTCCTCCTGGAAAAGCGACGTGATGGCGCACAGCAGCTGCGGATTGACCGCTCAGGACGTCGGCACGTCCCACGCGACGTTCAGCGCGGCCGGACCGCGGTGCACGAGGTTGGGCAGGTACGAGAGCGGCGCGTCGCCTGCGAGGCGCGCGCCGCGCAGCCGCCGCGTCAGCTCCTCAAGCGCAATCGACCCTTCCATGCGCGCGAGCTGCGCACCGACGCAGAAATGCGGGCCGCGCCCGAACGCGAGGTTCGGACCGGCCGCGCGCTCGATATCGAACCGGTCGGGGTCCTTCACGCCGGGCAGGTCCCGGTTCGCGGATCCGAACAGCACAAACACCCGCGCGCCGCGCGGCACGTCCACCCCGCGGATCCGGCAGTCCTCGGTCACGGTGCGCGTCATTCCCTGCACGGGCGCATCGAACCGCATGCCCTCCTCGAGCACGCCGGGGATCAGCTCCGGGCGGTCGCGCAGCGCCTGCCAGGCGCCGGGCGCGCGCAGGATCGACACGAGCGTGTTGCCGATCATGTTCGTCGTGGTCAGGTGCGCCGCGAAGATCAGCACGCACAACGTGCCCACCAGCTCCTGCGTGTCGAGCGGGCTCTCGCCCTCCGCGCGCGCCTCGATCAGCTCGGTCACCAGATCGGGGCGAGGGGTCGCACGGTGATCCTCGACGAGCGCGCGCAGGAAATTGCGGTACGCGACGATGCTGCGCGCCAGCTCTGCGCGCTGCTCCTCGGGCAGGAAACCCATGAGGAACATGGTCTCGTCGTCGCACCACCGCTTCACCTGCTCCATCTCCGAGAGCGGGATCCCGAAGAGCTGGCTGGTCACGCGGATCGGCAGCGGCGCGGCGAAGCGCGCCATCAGCTCCGCCCGCCCGTCCTTCTCGAAACCGCCCACGAGCTCGCTCGTGATCGCGCGGATGAACGGCTCCATCCTCGCCGCGAGGCGCGGGCCCGCGAGCGCCTTGCTCACGAGGCCGCGCACCCGCGTGTGGACCGGCGGATCGCTCGACAGGAGCGGATACACGCCGCTCCGGTCCTCGCCCAGGATCGCCAGCAGCGCGGGCGAGGGCTCCTGGATCGGCGCGAGGACCTGCGCCGAGCTGAAGCGCACCGGATCCTTGACCACGGCCGCGACGTCCTCGTGACGCGAGACGAACCACATCCCGAAGCTCGGGTTGAACACCACCGGCGCCTCGCGCCGGAGCTCCTCGAAGAGGGGATAAGGATCCTCCAGGTGCGGGGGAAGTAAGTGGTTGAAGGCGCGGGTGGTCTCGATCGCCATGCTCGCGATGCTCCGGGCAGAGGGGGCAGCGAGCTTATCCGCCGGACGGCTTATCGAATACCACCTTCCGATGGGCTCGAGGTGGCCAGCGCCATCGCCCTGTCATCCTGCGCCGGCGCGTCCGGCGCGTCCGGCGCGTCCGGCGCGCTTGGCAAGCGCCCGTCTCCGGCGCAGCGCGCTCCGGTGTCCCTCAAGAGCACACACTCCGCGCGCCAGAAGATGCCCAAGTAGTATTCCACCTCCACTGCAATAGCAGCCGGATCGACGGGCGGTAGCGCGGCTCCCATCCGTCATAACGTAGCATGCATCCGCTATGGCAGACAAACGCGGCCGCGCTCGCCTCGGGGATGCCGCATCGCTCGTGGCGCGCCGTCGCGCACGTTCACGGGTACGCGACGAAGCCGGTCTTGATGTCCTTGCGGAAGCCGCACGCCTCGTAGAAATGGTGCGCGTCGCGTTGGCCGGTCAGCAGCATGACCTTGTAGCAGTTCTGCTCCCAGGCCAGGCCGAGCGCGTGCCGGATCAGCGCCTGACCGAAGCCCCGTCGCCGGTAGTCCGTGTGCGTCACGACGTTCTCGATCTGCCCGTAGGGGCGACCGCCGCGCGTGAGGTTCGGGGTGATGGTCAAGGTGCAGGAGCTGATCAGGCGCCCTTCCAGCTCGAGGCCCAGGCACCGCAACATCGGGCTTTCGACGATGCGCTGCCAGATGGCGAGCTGCGCCGGGCGCTCGGGCGGCGGCGCGTCGCGCTCGAACAGGTGTGTGTAGAGCTCGAGCAGCCGATCGAGGTCGTCGTGACCGAGCGCTCGCAGGATCACAACACCCTCACCGGCTGGTTGGCGAGGAACGCGGCGATGTCCTCGAGCGCGTCGCGGTAGAAGATGCGGTACGTCTCCTCGGTGACATAGCCGAGGTGCGGCGTGAGCACGGTGTTCGGCAGGCGGCGCAGGGGGTGCTCCGCCGGCAGCGGCTCGGTGTCGAACACGTCGAGCGCCGCGCCCGCGAGCCGACCGCTCGTGAGCGCCTCGATCAACGCGCGCTCGTCGACGATCGGGCCGCGCGAGGTGTTCACGAGCAGCGCGCCGGGCTTGAGCAGACTGAGCTCGCGCGCCCCGAGCAGCCCGCGCGTCCTCTCCGAGAGCACGAGGTGGATGCTCACCACGTCCGCGCCCGCCAGGAGCTCGTCGAGCGGGAGGAGCGTCGCGCCGTGCTCGGCGGCGCGCTCGCGCGTGAGGTTCTGGCTGTAGGCGGTCACGCGCATGCCGAACGCGAGCGCGACGCGGGCGACCTGCGCGCCGAGGCGGCCAAGGCCGAGCAGCCCGAGCGTCTTGCCGGACAGGCCGATCCCCAGGCTCGTCTGCCATTCGCCGGCGCGCACGGCGCGATCTTCGGCCGGGATGTGCCGCGCCAGCGCGAGCAGCAGACCCCAGGTGAGCTCGGCCGTCGGATAGGGTAGCCCTCCGGTGCCGGACACGACCACTCCGAGCTCGCGCGCAGCGGCCACGTCGATGGCGGCGTTCCGTGCGCCGGTGGTGACCAGCAAGCGCAGCTTGGGGAGCGCGGCGAGCACCACGCGCGGGAACGGCGTCCGCTCGCGCATCGCCACGACGGCGTCGAACGGCGCCAGCCGCTCCACGAGCGCTCGCGCGTCGGACACGTGATCGTGAAAGTACACGACCTCGACCCCCGCGCCCAGCGTGTCCCACGCCGCGAGCGAGCGCGCAACACGCTGGTAGTCGTCGAGCACGGCCACGCGGAAAGAGACGGGCGGGGTACTGGAGGGCATGTTTGCCAGGCATGCTTGCATTTTAGCGGACGCTTGTCCACTATAACGGACATGGCTCCTTCGCGTTCCGTTCGGCCTGGCCTGCTCCGCGCCGCGTTGCCTGCGACCTTCCTGCTCGCCCTGCTGGTGTTGTGCGGCGCGGCGGGCTGCTCGCGCGATGAGGCGTCGCGCGCCTCCGCCGCCGGACCGGGGAGCGAGTTCGAGACGCTCGAGCTCCGCTACCAGGGCAACAACGGCACGGTGCAGCCGATCGAGCTCGCGGAAGAGCTCGGCTATCTCGCGCCGATCCGCCTGAATTTCGTCGGCAGCACGGTGAGCGGTCCGCAGAGCGTGCAGGCCGTGGTCACCGGGGATACCGACTTCGGCGGCGCCTTCAACGGCGCCGTCATCAAGCTGATCGCGGCCAAGGCGCCCATCGTCGCGGTCGTGGGGTACTACGGTGTCGACGAGCAGCGCCAGAGCGGCTTCTACGTGCTGAACGACAGCCCCCTGCGCTCCGCGCGCGATCTGCTGGACAAGTCGATCTCCATGAACACGCTCGGCGCTCACAGCGAGTTCATGGTCAAGGAGTTCCTGTCGCGGAACCAGATCACGCCGGAGGAGGCCCGGCGCGTCACGCTGCTCGTCATTCCGCCGGTGAACGGCGAGCAGCTGCTCCGCGAGAAGCAGGTCGACGTGGCGTCGCTCGGCGACATCTACCGAGATCGCGCGCTCGAGCGCGGCGGCATCCGTCCGCTGTTCTCGGACTACGAGCTCTACGGCAAGTTCACCGCGGGCAGCTACGTGATGAAGACCAGCTTCATCAAGGAGAACCCCAACACCGCGCGGCGCTTCGTCGAGGCGACCGCCAAGGCCATCGAGTGGGCCCGGAACACCCCGCGCGAGACGGTGGTGGCCCGCTGCATCGAGCTGATGAAGAAGCGCGGCCGGAACGAGGAGGACTCGGCCATCAAGTTCTGGCGCAGCTACGGCGTCGCCGGCAAGGGCGGCTTGATCGCGGAGCGCGACTTCCAGATCTGGATCGATTGGATGGTCAAGAGCGGCGAGCTCAAGCCGGGCGAGATCGCCCTGAACCGCGTCTACACGAACGAATTCAACCCCTACGCGAACGAGCAAGCGGCGCAATAGGAGCGGCGGAAGCGGCGCTCGTCCGCGATGCCCCCGAGGCGCCGCCGGCCACGCCGATGCTCCTTGCTGCCCCCGCGGCGTCGCAGCCGCCCGTGAAGCGCGCGGCAGCGCTGCCCCCCGGCTGTCGCACCCGCCCCTGAAATGCCGCGGAGATCGCGGCGCTCCGCGCTGGCCCGAGACCTGCTGAGGGCTCTCCCGAGCGACCCGCGGCGCCCTCGAGCGCCCTCGGAGAGGTCGTCTCTCTCGCACCTCGGAGGCAGGCATGAACGGATTTCTTCTCAAGCGTCGTGGTCTCATCCTCGGTTCGATCGCAGCGCTGGTCGGCGCTTCAGGGTGCGTCGCCGACGCCGGCGACGACGCCGGAGACCTCGCCGGAGACGAGAGCGCGATCGAGGAGACAGGCACCTCCTCCGAGGCCTCGACCGTCAACGGATCCGGGTGGGCGTGGGTGCTCTCCAGCGGGTCCGTCGGAGGGTCGTACTTCTACAACTCGCGCGGCGGCAGCGTCGTGGGGACGCAGCTCGCCACAGGCCAGTACCAGGTCGACTTCAACGCCATGCGCACCGGAGGGAGCGCGCAGGTCGTCGCCTACGGCAGCAACGCGCATTGCAAGCTCTTCACCGTCCCCATCTCCTCCGGGGCGAAGACCTCCCTGTTCGTGTCGTGCCACACGGCCGCCGGGGGCTTCGCCGATAGCGCCTTCGTCGTGTTCTTCGATTCCCGCTCCGGGACCGACACGTCGCCCTACGGCGGCGCCTATCTCAGCACCGGCGGCGGGACGAGCCCTTCGCCCACCGGCGCCTCCTGGAACTCGTCGGGCGGCGTCAACTCCGTCTCGTGGAGCGCGGCGAACAGCATGTACGTCGTGACGCTCCCCGGGATGGCGTCCGCGAACGCGGCCGTCCACGTGACCGCCTACGGCGCGAACGCGAACCGATGCAAGGTCGTCTCCTGGGGCACCGGCGTCGTCAACGTGCGGTGTTATGACGCGACCGGGACCCCGGTCTCGACCAACGGATTCAGCCTGTCGTACCTCGATCGGTCGCTCATCCCCGGCCATATCGGCGGACATGCGTGGATCACCGGCGGCAGCGTCGGGACCGGCTACGCCGCCGCCGTCGGCACGTTCTCTTGCTTCGCGCCCGGCTCGTTCAGCGTCGCGCCGAACGCCTCGAACACCTGGGATCTGGACGTGTCCTTGACGGACTCGGACTGGGGAGGGGACACCGGGCCGTGGTTCGTGCCGATGATCACGGCCTACGGCAGCTCGTCGAACTATTGCTCGATCGTCAACTGGGGCGCGTCCGCGGCGACCGGGACGACGACGGTGAGGGTGCGGTGCTTCGATACGAACGGCAACCAGGTGAACGCGTCGAACACGGCGTTCACGTCGTCGATCACCCACTGGTCCTCGCCGGGGCCCTGCTGAGCGCCTGAGCTCGCAGCGGGTCCGGGATCGGATGGAAAGGGCCTCGCACGCGGCGATGACGTTGCGGGCGCCACGTTCCCGTGATGTCTTTCCCCAAGGACCCATGCCGAGCCCGGACGATGTCAGCCCAGGTCGGTAGCGTCGAGGCGGCGCACGAGCCCACTGGCCACGGAAACGCCCACCTCGGCAAGGCCGTGCTGATCACGACGGCCGTGCTCTGGCTGCTCGACTGGGTCAGCACCAGCAGGCTCGACGCCCGGGAAGCGCTGGGGATCGCGGCGTGGGTGTCGGCGGTCCTCGGCGCGCTCACGGTCGTGGCGCGCAGGCTCGACACGCAGCGCACGCCGGTCTGGCGGCAGCTGCTTACCCTCGCGCTGACGGCCGGGATAACCAGCTCGCTGACCCACCTCGCCGTCCTCCTGCTCGTCACAGCGCTGCCGGACGCCTTCGCCGATGGCCCGCGGCAGACGTTCGGGGCCACCGCCGTCGTCGGGTTCTTCGACGGCGACGCGCTGTTCGGCTTCTGGGCCCTGCTCGTCGAGCTGCCGCGCCGGATCGGCGCCGAGCGACGGCTGGAGCAGGAGCGGCACGCGCTCCGCCAGGAGGCCGAGCTCGCGCGCATCCGCGCCGCGCTCGAACCTCATTTCGTGCTGAACACCCTCAACACGATCGCAGGCCTCGTGACCGAAGAGCCGCGCGAAGCGCGCGACCTCATCGCGACGCTCGGGGACCTGCTGCGAGACGCCATGCCGGAGTCGCGACGCCACCACCACACGGTGCGCGAGGAAGTGAGCTGGCTCCGGGGCTTCGCTCGGATCCTGGAGTCTCGGCACCTCGGGCGGCTCGTGTTCGAGTGGGACGTGGACCGCTCGGCGGAGGACTACGTCGTTCCGGCGTTGCTGCTGCAGCCGCTGCTGGAGAACGCGGTTCATCACGGCGCGCTCCGCCGGCCGGGCCGCGGTCGTGTCGCCCTGCGGATCGCCCATGACGCGGACCGCTTGCGCTGCATCGTCGAGGATGACGGGCCGGGCTTCGACCCGGGCTCCGCCCGCCCCGGGGGCCGGGGGCTCGACCTGGTGCGGCGCCGCATCACCCTCGAGTCCGCCGACGCTTCGCTGCGGGTCGACGCGAGGCCCGGCCGGACACGCGTCGAGATCGTATTACCGAAGAGGACCCAATGAAGCCCCTGTCCGCTCTGATCATCGAAGACGAATGGCCCGCTCGCAACTTCCTGGTAGAGCTGCTGCGCGACACGGGGAGCTTCGGGGACATCGCCGCGGTGACGAGCGTCGAGGATGCCCGCGAGGTGCTCGAGCGCCCCGAGCTCGGCATCGAGGTCGCGTTTGTCGACGTCCGCCTCGTCGATCGGCCCGGAGATCGCTCGGGGCTCGACTTCGTCCGGTCGCTCGCCGGCCTGGCGAGCCCCCCGGCGGTGGTGCTCGCCACCGCCTCGGCGCAGTATGCGCTCGACGGGTTCGAGCTGGGCGTCGTCGACTATCTCCTCAAGCCGTTCACGCTCGATCGCATCACGACGTGCGCGGCACGGCTGCTCGAGCGGCGCCGGCCGCCGGCCCACGGCGCCGCGCGGCGGCGCCTGGTCGCCCGCAAGAACAACAGCCTGGTCTTCCTGGACCTCGACGGCATGTTGGCGTTTCAGACGGTGGATCGCCTCACCTACGTCCACCACGTGGAGGGTGTATTCTCGATGGACCTCTCCCTCAACGCGCTCGGGGCCGCCCTGGGCAGCCGCGTTCTACGCGTGCATCGCAACTGGCTCATCGCCCCCGCGCATGCGCAGGGCCTGAGCCGGCTCGGGGGAGAGCTGATCGTCGAGGTCGGCCCCACGCTTCGCGTCCCCGTGTCGCGCGATCGGGCGCGGGAGGTCCGTCAGCATTTGCTGGAGAACACCGTGGGCATTCGTCAGCCAGGCTGAGCTCGTCCTATCTCGCCGAGAGAATGAATTGGGCCAGCTCGCCCCCGAACTCATCGATGTTGAACACGTCGTACGCGTTCGTCCCGAGGACGACGCGGCTGTTCGCCTCCGGGCAGTCCGCCGCGTATCCCCCGAAGCCGTAGTCGCTGCCCCCGGCGTAGGCGTAAACCGTCTTGCCCTCGAAGGTCCCGCCCGACAGGTACAGCGTCCGGTAGGCGTCGAGCGCGGGCGGGGACAACACGTCCCCGCCCCAGACAGCGACGAGCCAGCGCTCCAGATCGGAGACCGTCGTGACCAGCCCGCCGTTGCCGACCAGCGACCAGGTGTACGGCCATGCGGCCGGGTCGTTGCCCCCGAGCGTCGCGTGGCCGTACCCGATCGCGGTGTCGACCCGCTCCCACACCGGGTCGCCGAAGAAGCCGCTGTGCTGCATGCCGGCCGGCGTCAGGAGCTCGTCGCGCACGTACTCGGTGAACCCTCGCCCCGAGACGGTCTCGACGACGTCGGCCAGCAAAGTATAGCCCGCGTTCGAGTAGTCGACCTCGCTGCCCGGCTCGAACCGCAGCTCCTGCGCGAAGATCCGCTGGCGCGCCTCGAGGCGCTCCATGGGCTCGAAGTCCCCCTCGGTGTCGTGGTACTCCTCGAACCCGGCGCTGTGCTGGACGACTTGCAGGACGGTGATCTCGGCCTTGTCGGCCGGCACGTCGTCGAAGAGCGTCGCGAGCGAGTCCGTCACGCTCAGCTTGCCCTCGCCTTCCAGCTTGAAGATGGCCGCCGCCGTGAGGTCCTTCATGACGGAGCCGAAGTCGTACGCGGTGTCGGCGACGTTGGCGACGCCGTTGTCGCGGTCCGCGAGGCCGTAGCCGCGCGCCAGCACCGTGACCCCGTCCACCGTGACCAGCGCCGATCCGGAGAACCCGGCCGTCGCCGCGGCGTCGAGGCGGCGCTCCAGCTCGTTGCGGAGGTCGTCCGGCGCGTCCGGCGTACCGGAGCTCGATCCGCATGCGGGGTTTAGAACGACCAGCGCGGCAAGGGCAGCCGCCATCGACCGAGGATCTCGTCTTGTCCGGGATGTCATGGGGCGCCCAGGCTGCCAGACGAGGCGGCGAGATCGAGCGACGGATGACCAGGCAGGCGTTTTGCCCGACGAGCGGCGGGTTCTCGGGTACGAGGCGCGGGGCGGCGCCGGCGGCGACTCGGCGGCAGACCCACGGGCGCACGCGCCGTCCGCTGGACCTCCGGCCGTCGGCCTGGCGCCCCGCGACGGCGGCGAGCGAGGGCGCTGTTCCAATCGTCCGACCGACGATGAAATGCTAAGCTCGCGGCCGAGGAGCGCCCATGCCGGATCCGTACAACCTACAACGATTCGTGGACGCGCAGGCTCCGGTCTATGACCACGTCCTGGCCGAGCTGCGCCGGGGACATAAGACCAGCCACTGGATGTGGTTCATCTTCCCGCAGATGCAGGGCCTGGGTCACAGCCCCATGGCGCGAAGGTACGGTATCACCTCGAAGGCCGAAGCCGAAGCCTATCTGCAGCACCCGACGCTCGGCCCGAGGTTGCTCGAGTGCACTCGCCTCGTGAACCAGATCGAGGGGTGTTCGCTGTACGATATCTTCGACAGCCCCGATGACATGAAGTTCTGCTCGTCGATGACGCTGTTCGCCCGCGCGGCGCCCGACAACGAGACGTTCCGCGCGGCGCTCGACAAGTATTGCGGTGGCGAGCCCGATCCGCGGACGCTCGCGCTGCTCGAGTAGCGCTGCGCGCGGAGAGGCCTTCGAGCGCCGAGGCGCTGGGCCGTCGTCGTCGAGGCGGTCGGCTCAGACGGGCTGAGCGTGCCGTGAGCGGCGGTAGACGATCTGGCCGCCTGTCTTCGACAGCGCGTAGGCGAACCCGAGCTCGAGGTTGGAGCGGGTGACGACGCCCCCGAGGTCCACGCCCTGCTCCACCATCAGCCGCGCCGCCGCCGGCGTGATGCCGACGAGCACGACGTCGGCGCCGAGCAGCCGCGCCGCCCGCGCCGCCCGCACGAGGTGCTCCGCCGAGGCGGCGTCGACCGCCGCCATGCCCGTGACGTCGACCAGCACCACGCGCGCGTGGCGCTCGGTGATGTCGCGCAGCATCGACTCGATGAAGCGGCCGGCCCGCTGGGCGTCCATCGTGCCGACGATCGGCATCACCAGGATGCTCGGCGCGATGGGGACGACCGGGCTGGAGAGCTCGAGGATCGTGCCGAGCAGCGACTCCTGGTGCCGGTTCGCCTGCTCGAGCTCGTGGGTCCGCTCGGTGATCCGCTGGACGAGCTGCACATTCTCGATCGCGACAGCCATCGTGTCCGCGACGCGCTCGATCAGCGCGAGCTCCTCGAGCGAGCACGCCGCGCGGCGCTCGCTCTCCAGGACGAGGACGCCGAAGGCGGCCCCGCCGGCGAGCAGCGGGACGCCGACCAGGGTGTGCGTCCCCCTGTCGCGCGCCTCGACGACATCGGGCGCGCCGTGGAGCTCGCTCGAGTGCGTGTCGAGGATGATGGGTCTGCCGGTGTTCAGCACCCGCCCGACCAGCGACCCCTCGTCGAGGACGGCGCGCTGCTCGTGCAGCCCTTCTGCCCCAGCGTCCATGCCGACGAAGAGGAACTCGAGCGAGCGGCCGGGATGGGCCACCTGGCGCCTCCGCTTCGCCGCCTTGCGGTTCGTGTCCAGGGCCAGGTACTCGGCGAGGGAGAGAGACCAGGGCGTGCCCTCGAGCGTCACGACGTCGACGCCGGTGTCCACGAAGCGCAGCGCGGACTTCCCCGCGGCCCCGGCGCGCACGGGCAGCCCGGCCAGCGCCGCCTCGACGCCCTTCACCGCCATGTCGTGGAGCACCCGCACCGCGCGATAACCCATGTCGTGCTCGCGCTGGACGATGGCCGCGTGGACGGTGCCTTCCCTGAGCATTGCGGTCGTTTCCATGACGAGATCGAAGGTGACGACCTTGACGTCCCCCGCCCGCCCCAGCGCCCTCGCGGCCATACCCCACGACGGGCCGTTCTCGGCGCAGACCCCGAAGGCGCCGGCGACCCCTGCCTGCACCGCCTCCCGGACGAGCCGCATCCCCAGATCCATGTCGAACAGGTCCTCGGTCGGCGGCTGCACGTCGAGGGGCGTGCCGGAGACCGCCTCGCGGAACCCCGCGACGCGCTCCACGCTGTTGATGGCGGCGAGCGAGAACGTCTGCACGCCGACCTTGCCCCCGTCCGGGAGCAGCCGCGCCATCAGCTCCCCGGCGAGCCGCCCCGCCGCCACGTTGTCAGTGCCGATGTAGGCTGGAACGCTGCTGCCCTCGACGGGCGGCGTGTCGACCGCGACCACCGGAATCCCGGCCGCCACCGCCCGCCGGAGCGCCGGCTCGATGGACTCCGGGTTGAGCGGCGCCACGGCGATGCCGTTCACTCGCCGGGCGATGCCCTCGTCGACGAGCTGGTGCTGGTCAGCGTCGCTGCCGACCGCGGCGATGCGGGCGTCGACGGTGACGCCGAGGCTGCGCCCCGAGACGAGGGCGCCGTCGGCGATGTTGTTCCAGTACGCCACCGGGGCTCGCCGCGGGACGTGGTACACGTAGGCGTGGAGCCCTCCTGCCGCGGCCTCGCCGCGCGGCGAGGCGCCCCCGCGGGAAGCGTCGCTCAGCGTGACGAGGCGCACGGAGCGCCACTGCGGCCGGAGCTGCACGCTCATGATGCCTTTGAAGATCATCTCGACGAGCAGATGCGGGCTGGTCCGCGCGGCCACCGCGTTCAGCACCATCTCGAGCAGGCGGACCTCCTGGGCCGCCCGCGCCTTGTCGTCATAGAGCTCGCGCCGCTCCAGCGCCGCGCCGGCGCTGTCGGCCAGCGAGAGGAGCCGCGCCCAGCGCTCGCCAGAGGGCGCCTGCCCGTCCGGCTGCTCGATCGCGAGCACGCCGGCCGTCTGCCCCCGCAGGCGCATCGGGGTGAGGACGACGGTCGCTCCCTCGGGCGCGAGGTGCAGCGCTGACACGTGCGGCAGGTGCGCTCGGTACCACGCGGCGGCCGCCACGACGCGAGCGCCGTCCGCGGCGTCGAGCGCCGAGAGCGCGCTGGCCGGCCCCGCGTCGGCGAGGGCCAGCTGCGGACTCGCGAGCACGCCGTCGAGGCCGTGAGAGGCCCTGTAGACAAGCCGGTCTCCTTCCCGGACAAGCAGGACCCCGCGCAGCGCGGACGGCAGGCTCTCCACGGCGTCCTTCACGATGCGGTGCAGCGTTGCGAAGAGATCCAGCCCGGTGGTCATGCGCCTCTCGCCCCGCGGCCGGCCCCGATGGCGGCGAGGGCTCACGCTAGCAGGCGCGATCGATCGGTACCCTGTCAAGGGGTACGCTCTTTCGGACGAGGAGCGGCGCGGCCTGGAGCGGCAACCGGGCGAGCGCTACGCGACCAGGGGGCGTCCCACCCTCGTCCACGGCGACGGTTTGCGCGCCCCTCCGGCGCCACCGGCCGGCCGAGCAGCCGACCTGTCGTCTCGTGGACGACGCGGGCCGACACTTTATCCCCCAGGGCGTTCAAGATGTTCGCCGCCGTTGTGGTGGGCGATGGTTTCGCTGCCATGACGAGGAGGTCTTGATGATGAGGATGACGATGATGACGCGGAGAGGTTCGAGGGAGCTCTTGGCCGTTCTCGTCGCGGCGCCGTGCGCGCTCGCGGCGGCCACGGCGTCGGCGGCGACGCTGACCGTGGGTCCGGGGAAGACCCACGCGGCGCCCTGCCAGGCGATCGCGGCGGCGAGCGACGGCGACACGATCGAGATCGACGCGGCCGGCAACTACGCCGGCGATGTCTGCGGCTGGTCGAAGGACGGGCTCACGCTGCGCGGCGTCGGCGGGCTCGCGAAGATCGACGCGGCGGGCGAGAGCTCGGGCGGCAAGGCGATCTGGGTCATCGCCGGGAACGATACGGTCGTCGAGAACATCGAGTTCACGGGCGCCGCAGTCCCGGACCGGAACGGCGCGGGCATCCGGCAGGAGGGGGCGAACCTCACGGTCCGCGGCTGCTTCTTCCACGACAACGAGAACGGCATCCTCGCGGGCGACAACGCGGCGAGCACGATCCTCGTCGAGCACACCGAGTTCGCGAGGAACGGCGCGGGCGACGGCCAGTCGCACAACCTCTACATCAACCACGTATCCAAGCTGATCTTCCAGCACAACTACTCGCACGCCTCGAACGTCGGCCACCTGCTGAAGACGCGCGCGCTCGAGAACCACGTGCTCTACAACCGCCTCACGCAGGAGGACGGGACGGGCAGCTACGAGATCGACGTCCCGAGCGGCGGCCTGACGTTCCTCATCGGCAACCTCGTCCAGCAGGGGCCGAGCACCGGCAACGGCGCGCTCGTGGCGTACGGCCTCGAGTCGAACGGGGCGAACGCGGACACCGAGCTCTTCGTCGTGAACAACACGTTCGTCAACGAGCGCCCGAACGGCGGCACGTTCCTCAACATCAGCTCGAGCGCGTCCCCCGCGGTCGTCCGGAACAACATCTTCGTCGGGCCGGGGACGTTGACGAACCAGGGCAACGCGAGCCTCGGGACGAACTTCCAGGGCGATCCCATGTTCGTCGATCAGGCCGCGTTCGACTACCGGCTTCAGGACGGCTCGCCCTGCGTGGATGAGGGCGAGGCGCCGGGGGTGGGCGGCGGGCTCGATCTGAGCCCCAAGTTCCATTACGTGCACCCGGCGGGCTCCACGGGGCGCACGACGGTCGGCACGATCGACATCGGCGCCTACGAGGTCGGCGGTGAGGGAGGCTCGGGCGGCAGCGGCAGCGGCAGCAGCGGCGGTGGCAATGGCGGCAGCGGCGGCGCCGGCGCGAGCGGAGGCGGAAGCGGCGCCAGCGGCGGAGGCGCCGGCGGGAGCGGAGGCGCGGGCGGAGCCGATGCCGGCGACACGGACGGCGGCGAGGAGGGGAGCTGCGGGTGCCGGGTCGTCGGCGGCGGCGCTCGGGGCTCGTTCGGCTGGATCGCGGGCCTCGTGATCGTCGCGGCCGCCGCGGCGCGCGGGGGCCGGCGGCGCGCGGAAATCCCGCGTTGAATCCGCGAAATGTGTTAGAATGCAGACGGTCCTGCGTCACTCCCTCACTCGAGGGTTGCCGGACGATCGCGCCGTCGCGCTGGTTTCGCGCCTGAGGTCATCGTGAGCCCCGGGGGGGCGGTCCAGGCGCGGCGCTGAAAGGAGAGCTTATGTATAGGCTTGTTGCGTTCTCGCTCGCTGGCACGGTCCTCCTTGGCGCCTCGTGGCCGGCGCATGCGCGGCGATCGACCCTGGTCGAGGGGGCGCGGATACACGGCACCAACGGGATGAACGTGGGGCCGGATGGTCGGCTGTACGTCGCGAGCTTCCTTGGCAGCGAGATCGCCGTCGTGAACCGCAGGAGCGGAGCCATCGTGGACCGGCTCGACGGGTCGGACGGGGTCGAGGGCCCGGACGACCTCACGTTCGGCCCGGATGGCTCGCTCTACTGGACCTCGCTCATCTCCGGCAATGTCGTGCGGCGCTCGCCGTCGGGCGAGCTCACCCAGCAGCACGTCGCGCCGGGGGTCAACCCCATCACGTTCTCCGATACGGGGAGGCTGTTCGTCGCCCTCGACTTCTTCGGCGACGGGCTCTACGAGCTCGATCCGGATCTGTCCGATCCGCCGCGCCACATCGCGGGCAACCTCGGCTTCCTGAACGGCATGGACTGGGGGCCCGACGGCAGGTTGTACGGGCCCATCTGGACGCAGGGCCGGGTGGTCAGCATCGATGTGGACTCCTGCACCGGCGCGGTCGACCCGGAGGTGGAGTGTGATCTCCAGACGGTCGCGGACGGCTTCTTCATCCCCGCGGCGGTCAAGTTCGACGGGCTCGGCCGGCTCCACGCGGTCGATCAGAGCGGCGAGGTGGTGCGGATCGACATCGCGACCGGCGAGAAGGAGCTCGTCGCGGAGCTCACGCCCGGGCTCGACAACCTCGCCTTCGACGCGCAGGACAATCTCTACGTGTCGAGCGCCACCGACGGTTTCATCGTCCGGATCGAGCCGAACGGGCCGGTGCACACGCTCCTCCCGGGCGGCCTCATCATGCCCGGCGGCGTGGCCGTCACGACGGAGGGAGGGGTCGAGTCGGTCTATGTGGGCGACCTCGCCTCGCTGCGGAAGTTCGATGGAGACACGGGCGCTCCGCTCGGCGTCGAGCGGCCGTTCCTCGGCGCCTCGGATCTGCACGGGCCCGCCACGGTGTCCGCGGACGGCGCGACGTTGATCGTGACCTCGTGGTTCGCCAGCGTGGTTCAGATCTACGATCCGGCGACGGCGGCCGTCCTCGATACCTACAGCGACTTCGTCTCGCCGATCAACGCGGTCCGGTTCCAGGGTGATGTCGTGGTGGCCGAGCTCGGCGCGGCGCCGGGCGCGGCGCGCGTCGTCCGAAGGACCGGCGGCGGGCCCGTGACGCTCGCGCCGATGACCGTGCCTTCGGGCCTCGCCGTCTCGGGCGGCGACCTCTGGGCCGCCGACTGGGCCACGGGCGAGATCCTCCAGGTTGCCTCTGGGGGCGCGACGCTCTCTCCGCCGCTCGTCGTGGCCGGCGGCCTGGATCAGCCGGAGGGGATGGCCGTCGATCTGGACGGCACCCTGCTCGTCGTGGAGAGCGGCAAGCGCCGCCTCCTGCGCGTCGATCCGTCGACCGGGGATACCTCGGTCGTGAAAAGGCACCTCGAGGTGGGGCTCGACGCGGTCCCGGGGACGGTGCCGACCTATGCGCTGAGCAGCGTCGCCGTAGGCCCGTCGGGGACGATCTATGTCTCTGGCGACGAGGGCAATGTGCTGTACCGATTCTGACGGTGCGGCCGCGCCGCCGGCGCCGCTGCCCGTTGATTGTTGACGGTTGGGTCCGCGTCGGGACCATCGCTTCCGAGGAGCTGCGATCCGTCGTCACGCGCTCCCAAGCCTCGCGGAAAGCTCCGGATCGCAACACTTCACCCCGGCCCTTCGCCCATGCGGTACGAGGCATGCTGCTCCTGGTGCAGGTCGACCGTCCCTGCTACCCTTGCGACCGATGCCGCGTATCTATCGAGCGATGACGCCCGATGCAGACAATCCAGCGCGCCCTACCATCGGCCAGACGGCCCGGACCTTAGGGGTCCGCCCCCCTCCCGCCAAGGACGTCGTTCCCGACGCCCAGGGAAATGTTGGACCAATCTGTAAAGGTATGTCCGTGGCGCCTTCGCTTGGGACGTTACCAGCTCACCGCTGTCCTGCTCGTCTGCGGCATCTTCATCCAGGAGCATCAGGAAAGGAGGAGGACCGAGTGTTCCGCATGGGAGATGGCGAGTTTCAGGCGGCGCCTGTCGCTCCCGGGTTGAGACTCTGTCCTGACAAGAATCCGAGCCAGATTTCAGGAGTCATTTCGCATGGAGTCGTCGAGCCGGATGAACTGATGCCGCTCCCGCAGTATGAGCAGAAACTCGCGGATACTCAAGAAAAGTGGTTCATTGACGAGGCTTAGGGGGCGATGACGCAGCAAACGGAAGCGGCACGAGCGTATGAGCGTTTGGTTGTTGCGCTCCATCGCGAAATCCGGGCGGAGCACGGCGAGGGCGCCGACGCGATCCGCGACGCGATGGATGAACCGTGGAGCGCGCTCACGACCGAGGAGCGCGCCCGACTCGGATGGCTCTCCGAAGATCTATACGAGATCGGCGGCGCGCGCCGCCCCCGCGGCCGCGTTGACGCGACGAAGCAGGAGAAGAGCGAACTCCTCCAAGAGGCGAAGGCTGCGCTGATCCAGCGCGGCTTCGCCCGCTGCGTCGAGCTTCTCAGGAAGATCGAGCCAGGCGCGATCCCCCAAGATGTTCGTATGTACATGCTCGGCCGTTGCTGGGAGGAGTTGGGCTTCCCTTATGCGGGAGCGGCGTTTTTCGACCATGCGTACGAGTTGGGGCGACGTGCCAATTATGCAGCTATGGCGATGTTCGCGCTCGCAGAGGCCGGGGAGCGGCAGCTGGTGTACGAGCGCATCGAGGCCATCGAGCAGCGGGAGGACGCCGAACCCACTCTGCTGCTGCGCGCTGCGGCGCTATTGTTCTCCGGAGCGGAAGGGGCGCCGCCGAGCGACGCTCCTGCGCTTTTTCAGCGCGTGATCGCTCTGGTCGAAAGAGGCGCCGCCAGTGAGGAGGTCGTTCCATCCCTCCGCGCCGCTGCATTAATTGCAGGTGGCTTTTCTTACGAACACCTCGGCGACAGGACCAAGGCGATCGCGGCCTTCGACATGGCTGTGCGCGTTCACGAGCACGATGCCGCCCTTGTGGCCCGCGGCATATCCCAGCTTCTCACGAACCGCAGCGCCGCGCTGGCGGACTTCCAGCGGGCGACGGACGTGGGCACGACACTTCCATGGCCGTACCTGTACCTGGCACATGACGCGCTCCTCAGCCGCCGCTTCGAGCGGCTTGAGCAGCTATGTGCCGAAGGCGTGTCGCGCGCGTCGACCGCAACGACGCGGGCCCATTTCTTCGAGTGGTCGGCCATTGCCGCTGCCGAGCTTGGGAGGCGTTCAGCGGTTGTGCTCGAGCGTTTCAGCCGGGCCATCGCCGAGGATCCGCTGGAGGTTCGGATCATGAAAAATTTGAACGCCTACAAGGCCACGTTGACGGCTGCCGAAAAGACACCGAAAGCCATTCGCCTGCCGTCATGGGAACCACCTCGCGAGCCTCCCGCTAAGAAGGTTCGCCGCTCAATGACCAAGCACATGGTTCGGACACTCGAAGCTGCATAGCGACGGGTCTCCACGCTCGACCCCGCCTTTCGTCCTTGGGGAATGTGTGAGCGCAGGTGCTGGAGGCCCTGCGGGCCGCGCCCAGGCCCGGGTCCACGTGGGCCTCGAGGGCGGCACCATCGCGCCCGGATCGGCCCAGCCTCTCCGGAATACACGCAACCACACCGCGGCGCCGCGCGGCGCCGCGCGGGGTGACGCCGGCGCGGAGGCCTGCTGAGATGGAGGCGCATGCCCCCGTGGAACGACGACGACGCCGCCTCGACCGAGCTCGTGCCCGGCCCGGTGTGCCCTGCCGCGGCCGCCGCGGACAGCTTCGCGCTGTCGGTCATGGCGGGCCCTGACGAGGGCCGCCGGTTCACGGTGTCGCCAGGGCTGCCCTCGCGCGTGCTCGCCGGCACCAGCCCCGCCTGCGACATCTCCCTGACCGACCGGCTCGTCTCGCGCCGCCACGCCGCGTTCGAGATCGCCGGCGCTCGCCTCCGCGTGACGGACCTCGGGTCGACCAACGGCACCTTCGTCCAGGGGATCCGCGTCGGCGACGCGTACCTCCAGGGCAGCGAGCTCGTCAGGATGGGGGAGACGGTGCTCCGCGTCGAGGCGCTCGGCGTCACGCAGGCGGCCCCGCTGTCGCGCGCCGTGCGCTTCGGCAAGCTCGTCGGGGCCAGCGAGGAGATGCGGCGGCTCTACCCGCTGTGCGAGCGCCTCGCGGCCTCGAGCGTGCCCGTCGTGATCGAGGGCGAGACGGGGACCGGCAAGGAGGTGCTCGCCGAGGCGATCCACGAGCAGGGGGCGCGGGCGGCCGGGCCGTTCGTCGTCTTCGACTGCACCGCGGTGCCGCCGACGCTCGTGGAGTCGGCGCTCTTCGGGCACGAGCGCGGCGCCTTCACCGGCGCGAGCGAGGCGCGCCGCGGCGTCTTCGAGGAGGCGCACGGCGGCACGCTGCTGCTCGACGAGATCGGCGACCTCGACCTCGGCCTGCAGGCCAAGCTCCTGCGCGCCATCCAGCGATCGGAAGTGCAGCGCGTGGGGTCGAACAAGTGGATCCGCGTCGACATCCGGGTGCTCGCCGCGACGCGGCGCGATCTGGAGCGCGAGATCCAGGCGGGCCGGTTCCGGGACGATCTGTTCTTCCGGCTCGCGGTGGCCCGGATCGAGCTGCCGCCGCTGCGCCGCCGGCGCGGCGACGTCACGGTGCTCGCGCACCACTTCTGGCGACAGCTCGCGGGCCGCGGCGCGCCCTTCCCGCAGGGGTTCGCCGAGCGGCTGGAGGACTACGACTGGCCGGGCAACGTGCGCGAGCTCTACAACGCCGTGGCGCGCCGCGTGGCGCTCGGCGAGGCCGCGCCGATCGAGACCACCCGGTCCGGGCTGGCCTCCCCGGGCGCACCGACGCCGCTGCCCGGGCCGGCGTCGACGCCGCAGCCGGCCGCGCCGCTCGGGCTGGCGTCGACGTCCCAGCTGGCGTCGATGCCCCAGCCGGCCGCGCCGCCCGGGCCGGCGTCGGCGCCGCAGCCGCCTGCGCCGCCCTCGTCGTCGTCGCTGCCGCCCTCCACGCCCGTGCCCCCGTCCTCGGCCGCGCTCGACGGCGCCGAGCCTGCCACATCCGGCGACATCATCGAGGAGACCCTCGCGCTCGACCTGCCCCTCGCGCGCGCGCGGGAGCGGATCGTCGAGCACTTCGAGCGGCGCTACGTGCAGCGCGTCCTCGCGCAGCACGGGGGCAACGTCCGGAGCGCGGCGGCCGCGTCGGGCATCGCGCGGCGGTACTTCCAAATCCTGCGCGCGCGGCGATCGACCTGACATGTCGCCGCGGCCCTCGCCGCCGCCATGGTATCGTCGGCCCGATGTTGCGGGCCCGGAGCCAGGGCGGCGCGTTGGCTGTCGTCCGCTACCTGCTCTTCGACGAGATCGGGGCCGGCGGTATGGCGACGGTGCACCTCGGCCGCCAGCTCGGCTCGGCCGGGTTCCGGCGGACGGTCGCGATCAAGCGGCTCTACCCGCAGTTCGTCCGGGACCCCGAGCTCGTCGGCATGCTCCTCGACGAGGCGCGGGTGGCCGCCCGCATCCGGCACCCGAACGTGGTCGCGACGGTCGACGTGGTGTCGAGCGGCGGCGAGGTGCTGCTCGTCATGGAGTACGTGCACGGCGAGTCGCTGGCGCGCCTGCTGCGCGCGGCCACGCGGGACGGCGGCGCGCCCCCGCCGCGCGTCGCCTGCGCGGTGCTCGCCGGCGCGCTGCACGGCCTGCACGCCGCGCACGAGGCCACCGCCGAGGACGGCGCCCCGCTCGGCCTCGTGCACCGCGACGTGTCGCCGCACAACCTGCTCGTCGGCGAGGACGGGGTGGCGCGCGTGCTCGACTTCGGCGTCGCCAAGTGCGCGGGGCGCGCGCAGATCACGCGCGACGGGCAGCTGAAGGGCAAACTGGCGTACATGTCGCCCGAGCAGATCGCGGGCGAGCCGCTCGACCGGCGCGCGGACGTGTACGCGGCCGGGGTGGTGCTGTGGGAGACGCTGACGGGCGAGCGCCTCTTCGAGGGGCGGGGCGAGGCGCTCTCGATCCTGCGGCTGCTGCAGGCGGGCGTGGACCCGCCGAGCGCCCGGCGTCCCGGGGTGCCGCCGGAGCTCGAGGCGATCACGCTGCGCGCGCTCGCCCGCGACCCCGACGACCGGTACCCGACGGCGCGCGAGATGGCGCTCGCGCTGGAGGCGACCGGGCTCGCGGCCTCGACCTCGGAGGTGGGCGCCTGGGTGACCTCGCTCGCGGGCGAGGCGCTGGCCCAGCGCGCGGCGCTGATCGCGGGGATCGAGCCGGGCGCGGCGACCCCGAGCGCGGCGCCGGAGCTCGCGGCGGCCGGGGCAGGCCCGGAGCTCGCGGTGGCCGGGGCAGGCCCGGTGGAGCCCGCCGCGACGGAGCCGCCGCAGGCCGCGGGCCTGAGCCGGCAGCGCTGGGGCGCGGTCGCGGCGGCGGGCGTGCTGCTCGCGATCGCGGCCGCTGCGATCGGCATCGCCCGCGCGGAGGCGCCGCTGCGCGCCCGGGCGAGGGCCGGCGTGGCGGCGGCGGCGCGCGCGCGTGCCGCGGTGAGGCCGCCGGCGGTCGCGCAGCAGGCGCCGGCCGCGCCGGCCGCTGCGAGCGCGGGCGCGGGCGGCGCGCCTGCGCAGGCGGCGCCCGCCGCGTCTGCCGCGCCGGCGGCCGGTGGCGCGCCGGCGGCCGGTGGCGCGCCGGCCGTGCCGTCGACGGCCGCTGCGGCGGCAGCCGGCTCCGGCGCGCGCCGGCTGCCGCGCCGCGCGCCCGCGCGCGACGGATGTGATCCGCCGTTCGTCATCGATGGACAGGGACACAAGCGCTACAAGCGCGAATGCTTCTGAACGAGGCCGGATGAACCAGCGCACCCGCCGCCGCTTCCTCGTTGCCGCCGCGCTCTCCGCCGCCGCGTGCCTCCAGCCCACCCGCGCGCGCGCCGGCGACGCCGAGGCGTGCTTCACGGCCTCCGAGGAGGGCCAGCGCCTGCGCGACGAGGGCCGGCTGCGCGAGGCGCGGGCGCGCTTCATCACGTGCGGCGGCGCGGCCTGTCCCGATCTCGTCCAGTCGGACTGCGCGGGCTGGCTCTCCGACGTCGAGGCGCGCGTGCCGACGCTGATCCTGAGCGCGCAGGACGAGCAGGGCCACGACGTCGCCGAGGTGCGGGTGACGATCGACGGCGCCCCGCTCGCCGCGCGGCTCGACGGCAAGGCCGTCGAGGTCGACCCGGGCGAGCGCGTGCTCCGCTTCGAGCGCGCGGGCAACGCGCACGTGGCGCTGCGGCTCGTGGTGCGCGAGGGAGAGAAGCTGCGCCGCGTCTCGGTCCGCCTCGTCCGGGCCGGCGCGCCCGGTGGAGCCGCCGCCGCGCCCCGCGAGGACCGGGCCGCGCCGCCCGCGGGCGTGCCCCTCCTGCCCATCACCCTCGGCGGCGTCGCCGCCGTCGCCGGCGGCGCCTACGCGGCGTTCGGCCTGAGCGCGCGCGCCGACGCCGACCGCCTGCGGGCGACCTGCGCTCCGCGCTGCGACGAGGCGGACGTCGACGCCGTGCGGACGAAGATCCTCGCCGCCAACGTCGCGTTCGGCGTGGGCGTTGCGGCGCTCGGCGGCGCCGCAGCCGCGCTCCTCCTGCGCCGCGCCGAGCCCGCTGCGCCCGCCGCCGCCGCCGCGGTGCACGTCGTCCCTTTGCCCGGCGGCGCCGCCGCTGCGGTCGGCGCTCGGTTCTGAGATTCCGCTCCCGCCCGGACCTGCGACAGCGGCCGGGCTCCGGGCCGCGCCGTCGCCGCCATCGAGCGTTCAGCCCACGATGGGCGGGATGCGCTCTTGCTGAAACGTCTCGTTGAAGAAATACGGATACGGAAGCTTCGGCTTGCTGGCCGCGTCCAGCTTCGCGACCTGCTCCGGCGTCAGCGCCCAGCCGACGGCCCCAAGGTTGTCCCGCAGCTGTTCCTCGGTCCGGGCCCCGATGATCACCGACGCGACCGTCGGCCGCTGCATGAGCCAGTTCAGCGCGATCTGCGGGACAGTCTTGCCGGTCTCCTTCGCCACCTCGTCGAGCGCGTCGACCACGCGGTAGAGGTAATCGTCGTCGATGGGCGGCCCGGCGTCGGCCACCTGCCGGGTCCGGAGCCGGCTGACCTCGGGCAGCGGCTCCCCGCGCCGGATCTTTCCCGTCAGCCGCCCCCAGCCGAGCGGGCTCCAGACCAGCGTGCCGACCTTCTGGTCGATCGCGAGCGGCATGAGCTCCCACTCGAAATCGCGCCCCACGAGCGAGTAGTACGCCTGGTGGGCGACGAACCGCGACAGACCGTGCTGCTTCGCCAGCCCCAGCGCCTTCATCAGCTGCCAGCCGGAGAAGTTCGAGCACCCGACATAGCGGATCTTCCCGGCGCGCACGAGGTCGTCCAGCACGCCGAGCGTCTCCTCGAGCGGCGTGAGCGCGTCGAACGCGTGGAGCTGGAAGATATCGATGAAGTCCGTCTGCAGCCGGCGCAGGCTCCCGTCGATCGCGCGGATCAGGTGGTACCGCGAGGAGCCCACGTCGTTCGGCCCCGCGCCGATCCGGAACATCGCCTTCGTCGAGATGATGACGTCATCCCGCCTGCCCTTGATCGCGTGGCCGAGGATCTCTTCCGCCAGCCCCCCGGAGTAGAGGTCGGCGGTGTCGAACATGTTCATCCCGGCCTCGAGCGAGATGTCGACCATCCGGGTCGCCGCGGCCACGCCGTTTGACCCGAAGGCCTTGTAGAAATCGTTGGACCCGCCGAACGACCCTGTCCCGAGGCTCAGCACCGGGACCTTGAACCCTGACCCGCCAAGCAACCTGAAATCCATGGCCCTGCTCCGCGCCGCGCCAGCTGGGGTGAACCTGGCAAACGCAGGGGAGGAACCTCCGCCATTGAGATTCTCGCCCCCTCCCCCGAATGCGGCGGAATAGGAGCGCGAGCGCAATGTGGAAGTCAAGATTGCCGCCGGATCCAGCGCAGCGGGCTCCCGAGGAGGGGCGCCGCGGAGCCGCTGATGCCCGCCCTCCAGGGCTTCGGCACATCCGGCGACCATCGCGGCCGAGGTGCGTGTCGTGGATACATGGATTCTCTCCACGCCGCGACGCGTGATCAAAGGCTCGTCTTCCGGGCATATCCCTGTACGCGCGGAGCTGCGTGCTCCGCGCATGGAACACTGACGTAAAGATCTTGCTTGAGCACATTGCGGATTACCTTGCGGCGCATCCGCGCCGCTCCGAGGAGAAATTTATGCGTCTTGCCAGCTTGCTGAGCTACGGCTCGGTCTCGATCGCATGCTGCTTGCTCGCTTGCAGCGGCGAACCCTACGGCGATGAGGAGATCGACGCGCTGGAGAGCGATGTCCGCAGCGCGGACTCCACGCTGGACGCGGAGCTCACGCTCCAGTCGCAGTGGGGGACGGGGTACTGCGCGAACGTGACCGTGAGGAACGCGAGCACCGACAGGCAGGTGACCGCCTGGGGCACGGTCGTCGCGCTCAACGGTTCCACGCTGGGCAGCGCGTGGAGCGCGCGCGTGACGTCGTCGGGCGGGCAGCTCAGCGCCTCCAACGAGAGCTTCAACGGTTCGCTGGGTCCGGGGGCGTCGACGAGCTGGGGCTTCTGCGGGAACGGCACCGGCAGGCCATCCCTCGTGTCCGTCACCGGCACCGTGACCGGGGGCTCGACCTCGGCGAGTTCCAGCAGCAGCAGCAGCAGCAGCAGCAGCAGCAGCGCTTCGAGCAGCAGCAGCTCCTCGAGCTCCGGCGCGGGCGGCGCCGGGGGCAGCGGCGGCGCGGGCGGCGCCGGGGGCAGCGGCGGCGCCGGAGGAGGAGGCGGCGGCGGAGGCGGCGGCGGTACCCCGGGCGGGAGCTCGGGACTCCCGGTCCCGCCTGGCGGCGGCGTGCCGAGGCCGTCGGGCTCGCCCGGGAGCCTGACCGTGGTCAACTGGGCGGGGTTCCGGGGCGCCGTCTCGTACACCTTCGACGACTCGAACTCGAGCCAGATCCAGAACTACGACGCGCTGAACGCGCTCGACGTGCCGTTCACCTTCTACCTCCAGACCGGCAAGAGCGAATCGACCAATGCGGTGTGGCAGAGGGCGGTGAGGGACGGGCACGAGCTCGGCAACCACACGAAGAGCCACTCGAGCAACGACAACGGCTCCGATACGGACGCCGCGACGCAGTTCATCCAGGATAGGTTCGGCGTGCGGGTGTGGACGATGGCGGCCCCGAACGGCTCGTCGGTGTACACGAACATCGCCCGGACGCGCTTCCTCATCAACCGCGGCGTGGCCAACGCCCTGATCGGCCCGAACGACTCGACCGATCCGTTCACCCTGCCGTGCTACATCCCCCCGACCGGCGCCTCCACGTCGGTGCTCGACGAGCAGGTCACGAGCGCGCGGTCCGCCCAGAAGTGGCGCACCGTCCTGGTGCACGGCTTCACCGGCGGCAGCGACGGCGCCTATCAGCCCGTGCCGCTCCGGGCCTTCCTCGATCACGTCCAGCACACGAAGGATCTCGGCGACATGTGGATCGACAGCGTGGTCAACGTCGGCGCCTACTGGCGCGGCCAGAAGGTGCTCTCCTCGGTCACGCCCACGACCTCCGGCAGCGACAGGACGTGGAGGTGGACGCTGCCGGCCAACTTCCCGCCCGGCAAGTACCTGCGCGTGCGGGTGAGCGGCGGGACGCTCAAGCAGGGGGGCCGCACGCTCGCGTGGGACGACCACGGCTACTACGAGGTCGCGCTCGACGAGGGCTCGCTCACCCTGTCGCCGTAGCCGGCCGCGCCCCCGCGGCACCTCCGAGGGACCGCGCGTGGTCCTGTCGACGCCCGGCCGGGCGGCGGACCCGGCCGGGAGCCCCGCCACAACCCCCCTAGCAAGCCAGGCGATCTGCGCCCTGAGATGCGCCGCCTGACGTTCATCAGGGCCGCCCCGCCCCGCGCGGAGCGCGTTCCCGCTCGACGCGGCCCGGGGGCGCGTCTATCCACGCCGTCATGGAAAGCTCGCCGCGCGCGCTCCGGTGCGGACTCGCCCTGACCACCTCGATCGCCCTCGCCTGCGTGTCGGGCTGTGGGAAGGACGCCCAGCAGCCCTCGCCGGAGCCGAGGCCCGGCGCCGCTCAGGAAGGAAAGGCCATGTCGCTCTACGACTTCACCATGAAGACCATCGACGGACAGGACCGCTCTCTCGGCGAGTACCGGGGCAAGGTGCTGCTCGTGGTGAACACCGCCTCGGAGTGCGGCTACACGCCGCAGTACGCCGGGCTCGAGGCGCTCCACGATCGGCTCAAGGACCGCGGCTTCTCCGTCCTCGGCTTCCCCTCGAACGATTTCGGCGCGCAGGAGCCCGGGACCGACGCCGAGATCGCCGCCTTCTGCTCCACGAAATACGGCGTCAGCTTCCCGATGTTCTCGAAGATCCCGGTCAAGGGGGCGAACAAACACCCGCTCTATGCCTTCCTCACGCAGGCCGCGCCCGCCGGAGAGGTGAAGTGGAACTTCACGAAGTTCCTGATCGGCAAGGACGGGTCGGTGATCGCGCGGTTCGAGTCGTCCGTGGCGCCGGACGACCCGAAGCTCACGCAGGCGATCGACAAGGCGCTCGGCGGGTGAACGCCGGCGCCGCGCGCCCGCGCCTCGAGCCGCGCCATGACATCGCGACGCGAGGCTGAGGGCGTTCAGGTCGTCTCCGGCTTGTGGGTGGCGAGAAACAGGCCCGGCAGCACCAGCGCTGCCCCCAGCCAGTGGTAGAGGGCAAACGCCTCTCCGAGGAGCAACCAGGCCATCACGGCGGTGTAGACCGGCGAGAGGTAGAGCAGCAGGCCGGTGCGGCTGGGGCCGAGGTGCTCGGTGATGTAACCGTAGGTGGCATAAGCGCCGACGCCCGGCACGAGGACCAGGGTCAGCACGGCGGCGATGGTGCGCAGGTCGAAAGCCGGCGGGCCGCGGCTGGCCAGCTCCCAGCCGAGCAGCGGCAGCAGGACGAGCACCCCCGCCAGCGCGATCACGGTGAGCCGGGCTTTGACGCCCAGCGGATCGGGCCAGCGCTTCAGCAGCACGGTGTAAAGCGCCCAGGATACGGCGGCGGCGAGGATCATCAGGTCGCCGGTGCTGAAGCGGAGCGCCAGCAGCGCCGCCGGGTCGCCGCGCAGCACGATGACCAGCACGCCGGTCAGCGCCAGCGCGGCGCCCAGGCCCTGGCGCGGGCTGAGCCGATCGCCGAACATGGCCCGCGACAGCAGGATGATGATCACCGGGGAGACGGCGTAAATCAGGCCGATGTTGGTGGCCGTGGTGCTGGCGGCGCCGTAATAGACGCCGGCGCCGCAGATGCCCATGCCGAGCAGGCCGAGCAGCGCGTATCGGGCCCAGTCGCGCCGCAGCGCGGCGCGGCCGCGCCACAGCTCACGGCCGCAGAAGGGCAGCAGCACCAGCACGACACCCAGCCAGCGCAGCTCGGCCAGCGCCACCGGAGGAATGAAGTCCGCCGTGGCGCGCGCGAGCACCATGTTGGCGGTGAACAGCGCCGGGGTGACGAACAGCAGGACGTGGGCGATGCGCTGGGCGCGGGAGTCGGCGGAGCCGAGAGGTGTGGAGGCCACGGGCGGCGGAGGGTAGGGAAGATCCGCTGCCATGGCCAGGGCGCGAGGCGCCGGTGGCGCATGGCGTGATCCGGCGCGGGCGCGCCGGGCTGCGATCGCGGGGATAGGCGCTGCTTCGAAGACGCGGGCGTTTCCCCCGCAGCTCGCGGGCCTCCTTCGATGGCCGCCTCTCCCTGGATTCCCGCGCGACGCCCGGACGGCCCCGCTGACGCTCGATGGATCGGCCGCAGGGCCGCCTCTCTGCTACCAGCTTGCCACCGCGGCGCCGGGCGCATACAAGCCTGTACCTATGCAGGTGTCGCCGTGAGGATGCCCGTCCACCAGCGCCGAGGAAGGAGCCGTGCTTGAGCGCATCTAGCCAGGCACACGCGGGGATCCGCGCCGTCTGCTTCGACTGGGGCGGAACGCTCATGTCCGAGGACGGCCCGCCGGAGCTGCCGATGGCGGAGTGGCCGCAGGTGCACGTGCTGCCCGGCGCGCGCGAGGCGCTGGAGGCGCTGCATGGCGCGGTCACGCTCTGCCTCGCCACCAATGCCACGGTGTCGCAACGAGCCATGATCGAGCGCGCGCTGGACCGCGCCGCGCTGCTCGGCTTCTTCAGCGAGATCTTCTGCTTCACCGAGCTGGGCCACCGGAAGGAGTCGCCGCTGTTCTGGGAGGCCGTGGCGCGCAAGCTCGGGCTTCCCCCCGGGCAGATCGCCATGATCGGCGACACGCTCGAGTCCGATGTGCTGGCGCCCCAGCGCGCCGGCCTGCAGGCTGCATGGCTCCAGCCCGAGGCAGATGCGACGTTGCCCTCGGCCGGTATCCGTGTGTTCACGGGTCTTCCCGATTTCGCTGCGTGGGTGCGCCAAAAAGCCTGAGCCCCGAGTGAATCCGCGAGCGAGCAAGATGAGGTTACCGCGGCGCGGCGCGCAGGCGAGGTGGGGCGCGGCTTCGATGCTCGCGCTCCCAGCGTTCTTCCTCGTGTACCTGGCCGTGGCCTTCCTGTGGAAGCCCCCTCCGTGGATCGCGGGCGCCTACGCGGGCGCGAGCCTGGTTGCCTTCATCGTCTATGCGGTCGACAAGTCCGCCGCCGAACGCGGCGAACGCCGCACCCCGGAGCGCACGTTGCACTTGCTCGCCCTGGCCGGCGGCTGGCCCGGCGCCCTGATCGCGCAGCAGCTTTTCCGGCACAAGTCGAAGAAGGCGGCGTTTCGCCTGGTCTTCTGGTGCACGGTGCTCCTCAACGTCGGGGGATTCGTGGCGCTTTGTTCCCCGTACGGCAGGCGGCTCCTGGCGGCCGTCTGAACGGGGCGACTGCCGCCCGGCGCCTCGGCTCATAGGGGACGGGCTGAGCTCGCCTACCGCGGCACGCGCACCACGCGGCCGCCGCCCGCCTCGTCGACCGCGTAGACGCAGGCGCCCTGCACCGCCACGGCCGCCGGGCTCGTCAGGCCTTCGGCGAGCACCTCGGGGTAGCCGGGGCAGCCCGCGGTCGGACAGCGCATGATCGTGCCCCCGCCGCGGTTCGCCCAGTACACGTCCGCCCCGTCGATCGCGAGCGCCTCGGGCTCGCGCAGCGGCCGCGCCGGCTCGGTCTGCGGCGCGAGATCCTCCACGGCGCACGACGCCGCGAGGTCGCAACGGGAGACGCCGCCCGCCGTCCCGCCCGGGTCGGCCCAGGTCCAGACCACCTCCGCGTCGCCGAGCGCTACCTGATCCGGGTAATCGAGCAGCACCGCGACCGGCGTGGGCGCGACGCCCGCCGAGGCGCCCTTGTCGAGGTGGAACACCTGGCCGAAGTCGGCGCCCGTGCCGTGCTGGATCCAGACGACGTCGCCGGCGTCGCCGGGGGTGACCGCCACCCCGCGCGGGTGCGACTGGCTCGGCGCGAGCAGCTCCGGCGCCGCCCCGCAGCCCTCGGCGACGGGGCAGCGCAGCAGCGCGCCGGCGGTGCCGCTCTGCTCGTCGCGCGTCCAGTACACGTGCCGTCCGTCCGTCGCCAGGCCACGCACGGCCTCGGCCTCGCCCGGCTCGAGGGCGAGCAGCGACGTCGCCCCCGCCGCGCACCCGTCGACGGGACACCACCAGAGCCCGTCCTCGGCGACCCAGACGACGAGCCCCTCGGCGGCCGCGAGCAGGCCCGGCCCCGGCGTGAACGCCCCGAGGTCCTCCACCACGTCCGTCGCGGGATCCAGGCGGCGGACGCGATCGCCCTCGCGGCTCGTCCACACCACGTAAGACCCGACCGCGGCGATCGCGGCAGGCGCGTCGGCCGCGGCGACCACACACGGGCCGTCGCAGTCCGCTGGCGCGCAGCTCCCGGGGGCGGGGGCAGGGTCGGGGTCGGGGGCGCCGGCGTCGGGGCCTTCCTCGGCCCCGCCGCTCAGACCGTCAAGGTCGATGTAACACCCCGCCAAGCCGGGCAGCAGCGCGAGGGCCAGCGCGGCCCACGCGGCCCACTGCAGCGCAGCGACGCTCGACCGGCCGCTCACCTCTCCTCCCGACATGGCGTGCTCTGGAGGAGACGCAATCGCCTGGCGGGCGTCAACCTCGGGCACCTCGACACCACCTTGTCGGCCGAACGCGCCATGGGGACGGAGATCGTTGAACGGCAGCAGACGGCGCCAGGACGCGCCGCGCTCCGGTCGACGGGCTCGCGTCGAGGACGCGCCGCTGGCGGCGTGAGCGCAGCGCCGAGCCTTGACGCGCGGGGGGGACGCGCGAACATACCCCCGCATTCATGGGCGCGGCCGAGACGAAGATCTGCACCCTCACCGACGGCGAGGAGAACACGGTCGTCCTGCCCTCGGCGCAGGTGGTCGCGACGCTCCCGCACAACATCACCCGCGAAGCGCCCCTCACCATGGACATGATGGTCGTCGGCACGGGGCCCGAATGCGACCTGATCGTCCCCGACGCGCGGGTGTCGCGCAGGCACTGCGAGCTGAAGCTCACCCGGCGGGGCGTCGTCCTGCGCGATCTCGGGAGCAAGAACGGCACGTTCATCGGTGAGATCCCCGTGATGGAGGCGATCCTCCCGGTCGGCGCGGTCGCGACGATCGGGAGCACGCGCCTGTCGATCGCGCTCGGGGGCGCCCCGTCGCTCGTGCGCCTGTCTCCCTCCGAGCGCTTCGGCGAGGCCATCGGCAGGAGCATGGTCATGCGCGCGCTCTTCGCCCAGCTCGAGCGCGCCGCGGCCACCTCGGAGACGATCCTCCTGCTCGGCGAGTCCGGCACGGGGAAGGAGGTGCTCGCCAGGGCGATCCACGCCGCGAGCCCGAGGCGGGACGGGCCGCTCGTGATCTTCGATTGCAGCGCCGTCGCCCCGAGCCTCGTCGAGGCCGAGCTCTTCGGCTACACCCGCGGGGCGTTCACCGGCGCCGTGGCCCCGCACGCGGGCCTGCTCGAGCAGGCGGACGGCGGGACGTTGTTCATCGACGAGCTCGGGGAGCTGCCGCTCGATCTGCAGCCGAAGCTCCTCCGCGCGCTCGAGGCGCGCCAGATCCGCCGGGTGGGCTCGAGCGAGTGGCGCTCGTTCGACGCGCGCGTCATCGCCGCCACACACCGGGATCTCCGGGCGCGCGTCGCCGAGGGCACGTTCCGGCAGGACCTCTATTACCGCCTCGCCGTCGTCGAGGTGCGGGTGCCGGCCCTGCGCGAGCGCAAGGACGACATCCCCGTGCTCGTCGAGCGTTTCCTCGCCTCCCAGACCCCACCCCGCGCCCTGTCGGATCTGCCTCCGAACGTGATGGATCTGCTCCTCTCGCACGACTGGCCGGGCAACGTCCGAGAGCTGCGGAACATGATCTCGCGCCTCGTGATCTTCCCCGATCTCGCGCGGGAGGCGCTCGGGGCCGCGCTCGCCCCCCCGCGGGGCGAGGCCGCGCCCCCGGGGCGCCGGTCGGACGCGCCTGCGCCGGCGGCCGCGGCGGAGCACGCGGAGGCGCCCGCGGCCGGCAGGGCCGAGGACGGCCTGAGCGCGCTGCTCCAGATGCAGCTCCATGAGGCGCGCGACGCGGTGATCGAGCAATTCGAGCGCCGCTACATCGCGGCCAGGCTCCGGGAGCACGGCGGCAACGTCTCGCGGACCGCGGACGCGATCGGGGTGTCGAGGCAGCTCGTCTACCGGCTCATCGAGCGCTACGGGCTGCGCGGCACGGAGCGGGCATAGCCAGGTTGCAGGTGCGTTCGCAGGACAGCCGGCGAGCGCTCTTCCGTGAGGGCAGCGGCGCTCTCGTGCGTTTCGTCCGGCGCCGGCCGCCGTAGAACACGCGTGCCCGGAGGCATCGTGAACCGCGCGCAACACGCATGTCCTCCACGCGCGACGAGGCGTGTGATCTGCGCGCAACAAGGCGTGTGATCTGCGCGCAACAAGGCGTGTGATCTGCGCGCAACAGGGGGCGATCCTCCTCCGGTCGTAGCGAGTTCGCCTCTCCGGCACGGCGCTTGCGCGTTCGCCGGTCACCATGAGCGACACGTCCCTTCGACAGGAACATGGAACCCGGAACGCAGGACCCGAGAGGATCGCGATCCTCGGTGGAGGCATCGGGTCTCTGGTCACGGCCTTCGAGCTCTCGTCCCACCCCGGCTGGAAGGACCGGCACGACATCACCATCTATCAGATGGGGTGGCGCCTCGGAGGGAAGTGCGCGAGCGGGGTCAACACCGAGCGCGCGGATCGCATCCAGGAGCACGGCATTCATGTCTTTTACGGGTTCTACGAGAACATCTTCCGCGTGGTGCGCGCCTGTTACGAGGAGCTGGGGCGGCACCCCGACGCGCCGCTCGCCACGTGGCAGGACGCCCTGAAGCCCATGCCGTGTGTGATGAACGCGGAGCGCGTCGACGGCAGGTGGGATTTCTGGGAGCTGCCCTGCCCGCCCAACGATCGTGTCCCCGGCGACGGCGGCGAGCTCGACGCACCCTGGCAGTACGTGGCGCGGATCCTCGGCTGGGCGTCGCTCGCGCTGCGCAAGCTCTCCCGGGCGGCCGAGCGCACCGTCGAGGGCGAGCTCGGCCGGGCAGGCTCGCTCGTGCAGCTCCTCGACCGCGGCCACGCGCTCGCCAGGAGCCTCGCGACGGCCCCGTGGCAGCACCCGTCCGACGGCTGGAAGGTGCTCCTCGGGATCCTCGACCGGCTGGCCGGCGCCCTCCGCCGCAGCCCGGCCACCGAGGCGCTGCGCCGGCTGTGGATCACGGGCGACCTGCTGATCGCCATGGCGCGCGGGATCCTCGCGGACAGGCTCATCGAGCCGCCGTACGACTGGTTCAAGATCGATCACCTGGATTTCAGAGAATGGCTCTCGCTGCACGGCGCGAGCCCCGAGACGCTGCGATCGGCCGTGTGTGAAGGGCTCTATGCGTCGGCGCTTTGCACCGGGGCGCGGCAGATCGGCGCCGGCACGTTCGCCCACGCCGTCCTGCGGATGATCTTCACGTACAAGGGATCTTTGCTCTGGCAGCTGCAGGCCGGCACGGGAGACGCGATTGTGGCGCCGCTCTACCTCGTGCTCCGGCGCCGCGGGGTGAGGTTCGAGTTCTTCCATTCCGTGAACCGGCTCGAGCTCTCCGCCGACAGGAGCCGGGTCGAGCGGATCGTGATGGACCGGCAGGCGACGCCGAAGGGGGCCGCGTACGAGCCGCTCGTCGATGTCGGCGGGCTCCCCTGCTGGCCCGCGGCGCCGCGGTACGAGCAGCTTGTCGAAGGGGAGCGCCTCCGCGCCGAGGGGCACGATCTCGAGGATTGGTGGGCCGCGTGGCCGAACGCGGGCACGGTGACGCTCGAGGCGGGGAGGGACTTCGACCGGGCGGTGCTCGGCATCGCGATCGGCGCGTTCCCGTACATCTGCAAGGAGCTCCTGGACGATCCGGGGAATCCCCGCTTCCGGGCCATGGTCGAGAACGTGAAGACCACCGCGACGCAGTCGCTCCAGCTCTGGCTCACGCCGAGCCTGTCGGGGCTCGGCTGGTCCGGGACGAGCCCGATCATGATCCCCTACGCGGCGCCGTTCGATACGTGGGGCGACATGAGCCACCTGCTCGCGCGGGAGCGGTGGGCGGCGCCGCACCCGTGCGGCAGCCTCCATTACTTCAGCGCGGCGCTCGACGACGATGAGCCGCTGCCACCGCGCGACGATCACGGCCATCACGCCCGGCAGAACGCGCGCGTGAAGCAGAACGCGCTCCGCTGGCTGCGCGAGAGCGCGGCCGGGCTCTGGCCGCGCGCGGCCACCACGGACGCGCCCGGCGGCCTCGACTGGCACCTGCTCGTCGATCCGGAGGATCGCGCGGGCGAGGCGCGCCTCGACGGGCAGTTCTGGACGGCGCCGGCCAACCCGTCGGATCGTTATGTCCTCTCCGCGCCGGGCACCAGCCGAGCTCGCCTGCGCGCCGACGAGTCCGGGTACGAGAACCTGCTCTTCGCCGGGGACTGGGTGCTCACGGCGCTCAGCATCGGGTCCGTCGAGGCCGCGGCGATGGCCGGCATGCAGGCGGCGCGCGCCATCGACGGGCGCTGCCGCAAGGCGTACGGCGACTGGCTCCCGGAGCGCGCGACGCCCGCGAGCGCGCCGCCCCGGAGGCGCACGCCGTACCTCGTGCAGGACGGGAGCCTCGCCGTGGCGGCGCCGATCGGGCTCGACATCCATGCCACCGTGTTCGTCCTCGACGCGAGCCTCGAGCGGCTCACGGCCCTGTGCGACCGGTACCTGAACCTCGGAGGAGACACCGTGTACAGGCCGCTGGGTCCGTTCGTGATCCTCTACTGCGCCACCGTCGACAACCACCCGGAGGTCGATCGCGTCGGGTGGTGCCGCGAGAGGGATTTCGGCTTCTGGGTGCCGCTGCTCGCCGGCACCGTCACGCGGGGCCGCTTCCACCCGGATCGCGTGGTCACCTACACGCCCTACATCTGGGTCGACAACGGGACGGCGCTGATCGCCGGGCGCGAGATCTTCGGCTTCGCCAAGCAGCTCGCCCGCCTGGAGCTGCCCGACGGGGCAGGCCCGGACCGGTTCAGCGTCGACGCGCTCGTCGTGCCCCGGTACTCGCCCGGCTCCCCGATGGTCGTGCGGCGCGTGCTCGAGATCGAGCGGCGCGACCCCGCGACACAGGACCGGCGGCAGGGCGGCCGCTCCCGGCTCGAGCCCGCGTCCGCCCTGGGCCTCGCGCTGGGCGCCGCGGTCCAGGGCGCGCGCGACCTGGCGCCGTTCGCGCTGACCTACGGCCAGACGGTGCGGCGCGAGGGGATGCGCATGGTGTTCCTGAAGCAGCTGCCGGACGTGACGGACGGCAGGAGCGCCTGTTATCAGGCCATCGTCGAGGCGCAGCTCCCCGTGATCGGCGGGGTCTCGGGCGGCTTGCTCGACGGCGACCACCTGGTCCACATCCGGCGGTACGACAGCCTGCGCATCGTCGAGAACCTGGGCCTCGACCCGGGCGCGGAGCGCGCCGAGGAGGCGACGTTGCGGCCGCGGCTGCAAGGCTTCGCGAGGTTCCGGTCGCGGATCGAGCCCGGGGTGGAGATCTGGCGGGCGGCGTAGGCAGCGGCGCGCGACGGCCGTGCCCGAGCGGGCGTTCTGCGCGCAGCTCGGCCTCCGCCGTCGCCCAGCCGCCGAGCTCCGTCGGCGCCACGGCCGCGCTCATCCGGCGCACGAGGGGGTGCGCCGTGTGCCCGCCTGCTCCGCGGCCCGGTCGTGGAAGAAGGCCGCGCGCGCCCTGTCCCCGCCGCGCTCGAAGTGCTTCGCGAGCGTGACGGCGTCGCGCTCGCCCATCCGCTCGAGCCACGCCCCGGCGAGCCGGTGGCCGAGCGCGCGGTCGTGCTCGGTGAGCGTCCCGTACGCCGCCTCGCGGACGAGGGCGTGGCGGAATGCGTGCTCCTCCTGCCCTGGAAGCTTGCTCTCCTCCCGCCGCACCACGAGCTCGCGCTCGACGAGCGCCGCGAGCCGGGCCCTCACGGCGTCCGCGCCCTGGGCGCCCCCGAGCAGGGCGGAGACGCCCGCGGTCCAGAACACCTCGCCGAAGACGCTGCCGGCGCGCAGGATCTGCCGCGCCTCCGCCTCCAGCGCCTCCAGGCGCGCGTGCATCATCGCCAGCACGGTCGCCGGCAAGGCGTGCTCGGCGCCCTGATCCGCGCCGTGGGCCGCCGCGCGGATCAGCTCTTCCAGGACGAGCGCATTGCCCTCGGCCTGCTCTACCACGCTGTCGATCCGCTCCTCCGGCGCGCGCCCGGCCAGCACCTCGTGCGCGAGCTGCCGGCCCGCCTTGGGCGAGAGCTTCCCGAGCCGGATTTCCTGGGCGCCGGCCTCGACCCAGAGCTTCGGGAAGGCGGCATGTACCTCGGGCCGCGCGAGCGCCATCACCATGAGGGGCTGCTCCTGGAGCGCGCCGAGCGCCGCCTCCACGAGCTGCACCGAGGGCGCGTCCCCCCAGTGCAGATCCTCGAGGACCAGGAGGACGGGGCGCGCCGCGCACTCGGCCCGGAGGAAATCCTGGAAGGCACGCCGGATCTGATCGCCCAGGAGCGCCGGATCGCCGCGCGCGGCCCGGAGCTTCGCGCCGTCGTCGTCCGGGAAGGGCGCGCCCGCGAGCTCGCCGAGGAGCTCGGTCACGCGCGCGGCGTCCGCGCGCCCGACGCGCCTCCCGACGCGCGCGGCGAGCTTCTCCTGCCGGATGGCGAGCGGCTCGCCCTCGAGGAGCTGCGCAGCGCGCCGGACGAGCTGCCCCACCATGCCGAGGGGCGATCCCGCGCGGAGCGGATCGCCGCGCGCGATCCAGATCTCCGGCGGCGCGTCCGAGGGACCGGCGGACGCGGGATCCCGGGCCGCGCCGGCGGAGGCCCGCCGGCGGAGGCCGCTCACGAACTCCGATCGCAGGCGCGATTTGCCCATGCCCGGCGGGCCGGTCACGAGGACCACGCGCGCGACCGACTCGGACACGCACTCGCTCCAGAAGCCTTCGAGCACCGAGAGCTCGCGCTGGCGCCCGACGCAGGGCGTGGGCTTGCCGAGCAGCTTGCGCGTGGCGTCCTCGGGGTCGCGCTCGCGAGAGAGCTCCGGCGCGCCCGGCTCGCCGCCGAGCTCGAAGCGTGGATCGAGCAGGCCGGCCGTCACCTCGTCGAGGCGGATCGGACGCGGGCGACGTGCGGCGCTCGCGCCCTCGGAGGCCGGGGCCTCGGCGCGCAGGAGATTGACGGCCCGATCGATCACCTCTCCGGCGGGCGGCCACGGTTCGAGCACGCATCGGCCCGTGGCGAGGACCACGGGGACGTCGGGGAGGGCGGCGCGCAGGGAGAGCGCGCACCGCGCCACCAGGACGGCCAGATCCGTCGCGCTCGCGCTCCCCGCGAACGCGGCGATCGCGGAACCATCGGCGAGGCGATCGACGCGCACGGCGAGCGACGAGGCGATGGCGCGCAGCCGGTCGAGGGGCGCGAGGTCGGCGCGCGCGAGGTCGGCGCGCGCGGGCACGGTCTCGGCGTCGACGTCGGCGTTGGCGTTAGCGTCGGGGTCGGCGTCCGCGCCGGCGTCGGCGTTGGCGCCGGCGCCCGCGATGGCCCCGGCCACGAGCACGCTCACGAGCCGCTGCTCTACGCGGCTCAGCGCGGCCGGCAGCACGCCGTCGCCGGGGCGTCCGGTCGGGCCCGCCGGATCGACGGCGGCGAGCGCCGCGGCGACCTCGGCCCCGTCTGCCGGGCGCTCGGCCGGTTCCTTGGCCAGCATCCGGGTCACCAGGTCGCCGAGCGCCTGCGGGACGTCGTCGCGGAGCTCGCAGAGGTGGGGGGGCTCGTCGAACAGGATCCTCGCAAAGACGGCCATGAGGTGCCCGCCCTCGAACGGCGGCCGCCCCGCCAGGGACTCGAAGAGCACGCAGCCGAGCGAGAAGACGTCGGCCTGCGGCCCGAGCGCCTCGTCGCCGCGGACCTGCTCGGGCGCAGCGTACGAGGGGGTCCCCACGAAGACGTTGGTCCCGGTGATGGAGCGCGTCTCGACCCGGCGGCGAGCGATGCCGAAATCGACGACCTTGACCCGCGCGACGTCGCCGCCCGGCAGGAACAGGTTCCGCGGCTTGATGTCGCGGTGCGTGACGCCCCGGGCGTGGGCCGCCGCGAGGGCCTCCGCGACCCGCGCGGCGAGCACGACGCACTCGCGGATGCTCAGGACGCCGGCCTGCAGCCGCTGGCCGAGATCCTGGCCGTCGAGCCACTCCATCGCGAGGTACGGCTCGCCGGTGCCGGTGAGGCCGTGGCCGACGTAGCGCACGATGCCAGGGTGGCTCAGCTCCGCGAGGACACGCGCCTCGCGCGCGAAGCGCTGGACCTCGGCGTCGGACGTGGCGCCTCGCAGCAGCTTGAGGGCCACCTCGGCGCCGGTGTGGATCTCCTGGGCCCGGTACACCGCGCCCATGCCGCCCTCGCTGGCCGGGCGCTCGATCCGGAAGCGGTCGCCGACGAGATCGCCCGGGCGCATCGTGATCCCACTTACCACAGCCGCCAGGCGGCAGCGGCCTCGTGGTCTACCGCCAGGCGGCAGCGGCCTCGTAGTCTACCGCCAGGCGGCCGCGGCCTCGTGGTCTACCGCGATGCTCCTGGATGCGGCGGACGCAGGCTGGATCCGCGGCCATGCTGCAGCCGGCGGGCTCGACGGGCGTGAGCAGCAGCGTTGCGACGGCGCTCGGGCGTTATCCGCGCTGGCTCAGGCCAGGTGCCACTTGAACCAGACCTGGTAGGCGCCTCCGTGGCCGCGGATCGGGGAGGTCACGAGATCCTTGCTGTCGGCGCCGCCGAACTGACCCTCGCTGTTCAGCGTCAGCATGACGGCGTACGGCGGGAACACGTCCTCGTCGCAGAAGACCGGCACCATGAGGTCGACGAAGTCCATGATGCCGCTCACCAGGGCTCCCCCGACCGGGCCGCCGTAGTAAGAGGCAAAGACCATCGCGATGGTCCGGAGCCCCTTGGACAGCGCGTGGGCGACCTCGGCGTCGTCGCTGTCCGACTCCACCAGCTGGAAGATGCAGTAGAACGTCTTCGGGTAGCTGGGCGTGGCGCGCAGGTTGTACATGCCGAGGGGCAAGTGTCCATACGTGTGGGTCCGGACGCCGTCGTCATCGAAATCGCCGCAGACCACCGAGCGGCCTTCGAAGACATGGGCGTTCGCGTCGATGAGCAGGCTGCCCAGGACCATGCTGTCCGATCCGCCCTCCGGGTTGGTCTCGTCGGCGCAGTAGAGCGAGCGGAGGAGCAAGTCCAGCCGGCGGTACTTCGGCGGCTTGGCGGCCCGCGCCGGCGCGATCTGCCGGGCGCCTGTCGAGGGCTTCAGCAGCCGGCCCAGGTTCAGATCCGGCTTGCGCAGGTCGATGTCGCCCAGCGCTCCCAGCGCGCGGGCGACGCGCGGAGGGTCCGCCAGCAGGCGCTCGATGCGCGGCCGCATCCTCTCGAACTGCGGCTCGTCGATGCCGTGCACCAGGGCGGCGGCGATGGCCTCGGGCGAGCTCGGGTCGGGCGGCACGGGGAACTCCCTCGGGTCATGGCGGTGCAAGAGCCCCTTGAGGAGCAGCGCGCTCGCGCCCGCGCCGATCTCCTGCGCGCGCCGCTGCTCTTCTGGAGACAGCCTCGCGCGATCGAAACCCTCGACCGTCACGCTGTCGGCCGCGATCGGGCGGGCCGCGTCCCCGGCCGACGTGTGGTTCTGCTGCGACTGCGGCGACGATTCCTTCACGATGTCCGTTCTGTTTGCCATGGGATCCTCTCTCTTCATTGCACGTGAATCACGACATCTGCGCCGCGGCGCATATCGCCCTTCGCGATGTCGGTGATCGACGTTGCCGAGAGACAGAGCAAGCTGAGTGCCAATCGGGAAATGGGATTGATTCATCTACCCGCACGCGCGGCAGCGGACCGTGTCGCCATCCCCCGGGACGAGTCGTTCCCCGCATTTCGCCGAGCCACCTCCGATGGTCCACGGCCGATATCGCAGGGGCGCGATCGCGCGAGGATCACGCGCGGTGTTGCGCCGGGATTACACGCGGTGTTGCGCCGGGATTACGCGCGGTGCTGCGCCGGGATTACGCGCGGTGTTGCGCCGGGATTACGCGCGGTGTTGCGCCGGGATCACCGTCCGCCAGGCGGCTGCGGTCCGGCAGCCTCCCGCGATCTCCTGGACGCGGCGGATCCAGGCGCGGACAATGCGCCCGACCATGCGCATCGGGGACATCCTGGGGGACCGCTTTACGCTGGAAGCGCTCGCCGGGTCGGGCGGCATGGGGGAGGTCTTCCGCGCGCGGGATGGCGCGACGGGGCAGGCCGTCGCCGTGAAGGTGATGCTCGCGAAGCACGCGGGCGAGCGGGCGCGGTTCCAGCGCGAGGTGCAGGTCCTCTCCGAGCTGCGGCACCCCGCGGTCGTCGAGTTCATCGCGCACGGCGAGACGCCCGAGGGCGAGCCCTACCTTGCCATGGAGTGGCTCGAGGGGGAGGACCTGCGGGCGCGGCTCGCCCGCGGGATGCTCGGTGTGGAGGAGAGCGCGGCGCTGGCGGCGCGCGTCGCGGGGGCGCTCGCGGTGGCGCACGCGCGGGGGGTGGTGCACCGGGATCTGAAGCCGAGCAACCTCTTTCTCCCGGGCGGGGACGTCGCGCAGGTGAAGGTGCTCGACTTCGGGATCGCCCACCTCGGGGACGTGACGCGGCTGACGCGCACCGGCGCCATCGTCGGGACGCCGGGGTACATGGCGCCCGAGCAGGCGGGCGGCGCGGGGACGCTCGACGCACGTGCGGACGTGTTCGCGCTGGGCTGCGTGCTGTTCGAGTGCCTGACCGGGGCGCCCGCGTTCAGCGGCGAGCACCTGATCGCGCTGCTGGCGAAGATCCGCTGCGAGGAGCCGCCGCGCGTGGGCGCGCTCCGGGTCGGGGTGCCGTGGGCGCTCGAGGAGCTGGTGGCGCGGATGCTGGCGAAGGAGCCGGACCGGCGCCCTCGCGACGGCGCGAGCGTGGCGGCCGAGCTCTCGGCGCTGGACGAGGCGCCCTCGGGCCCGCGCGGGGCCGCGGCGCTCGGCGGTTCGCCCCCGCCCCCGCCCGCGCCCACGCTGGCGGCGGGCGAGCGGCGGGTGGTCTCGGTCGTGATGATCGGCCGGGAGACCCCGCTCTGGCTCGACACCACGGAGAGCCTCGGGCCCCACACCGCGCCGGAAGAGGACGAGCTGCGCAGCACGGCGGCGTCGTTCGGCGGCCGCCTCGAGGTCCTCGCGGACGGCTCGGCGGCGGTCACGATCGCGGGCGTCTTCGTCGCGACCGACCTGGCGGCGCGCGCTGCGCGCTGCGCGCTCGCCCTGCACGCAACCTGCCCGGGCCGTCCGATGGCGCTCGCGACGGGCTGGAGCGAGACCTTCGGGGCGGGCTCGCTGGGCGACGCCATCGACCGCGCCGCGCGGCTCGTCGCGCGGCGCGGCCCCGGCGCGCCGCCGATCCTGCTCGACGAGGTGACGGCGGGCCTCCTCGACGCGCGGTTCGAGGTGGCCGCGGGCGCGGCCGGCCCCGCGCTGGTGCGCGAGCGCGAGATCGTGGCCGAGGCGCGGGCGCTGCTCGGGAAGCGGACCGCGTGCGTCGGCCGGGCGCGCGAGCTGTCGATGCTCGAAGGGCTGCTGTCCGAGTGCGTGGACGAGCCGATCGCGCGCGCGGTGCTGGTGACGGCGCCGGCCGGCGTCGGCAAGTCGCGCCTCTGCCAGGAGTTCTTGCGCGCGGTCCGCACGCGCGGCGAGCAGATCGAGATCTGGACCGGGCGCGGCGATGCGCTCCGAGCCGGCCAGGCGTTCGGCCCGCTGGGGCAGGCGCTCCGCGGCGCGTGCGAGATCCGCGAGGACGACCCGCCCGAGGCGCGCCGGGAGAAGCTCCGCGCCCGGGTCGACCGGCACGTGGCGCCGGCCGAGCGCGCTCGGGTCACGGTGTTCCTCGGCGAGATTGCCGGCGCTCCCTTCCCCGACGAGGAGAGCGGGCCGCTCCGGGCTGCACGAAGGTCGGCGGAGCTCATGAGCGAGCAGGTTCGAAGGGCCTTGGAAGATTTCTTCTTGGCCGAGTGCGCGGCGGGTCCGGTCCTGCTCGCGCTCGACGACCTGCACTGGGCAGATCGGGCGACGGTGCGGCTCGTCGACGCGTCGCTCCGGATCGCGAGGGACCTGCCGTTCCTGGTGCTCGCGTCGGCACGGCCGGAGGTCCACGAACGGTTCCCGCGACTCTGGGCCGAACGCGAGCTCCAGGAGATCCGGCTCCAGACGCTCACGCCGAAGGCGAGCGAGCAGCTCGTGCGGCAGGTGCTCGGCGACGGCGTGTCCCCCGAGACGATGAAGCGGCTGGTCGCTCGCTCCCGGGGGCACGCATTCTATCTGGAGGAGCTGATCCGCGCTGTCGCCGAGGGCCGAGGCGACACGCTGCCCGAGACGGTCGCGGCGATGGTGCAGGCCTGGCTCGAGCGGTTCGAGCCCGAGGCGCGGCGGCTGCTGCGCACCGCCAGCATCTTTGGGGAGGTCTTCTGGCAGGGCGCGGTCGCGTCGCTGCTCGGCGGCGGGCCGGCGGCGGGCGACACCGGCGCCGTGATCACCTCGCTCCTCGATCGGCTCGTGCAGCAGGAGGTGCTCGTGCGCCGGCCGGAGAGCCGGTTCGCGGGCGAGGCGGAGCTCTCGTTCCGGCACGCCCTGCTCGTGGAGGGCGCGTACGCGATGCTGACGGAGGAGGAGCGGGCCCTCGGCCACCGGCTCGCCGGGGAGTGGCTGGAGCGGCGCGGTGAGAGCGCCTCCGTCGTGCTCGCCGAGCACTTCGAGCGGGGCGGGGAGCCCGCGCGCGCTGCGGGCCTCTACCGCCGCGCCGTGGAGCAGGCCACGCTGTGGGGTGCCACGGAGGCGGCGATCACGTCCGCGCGCCGGGGCCTCGCCTGCGCCCCTTCGGACGAGCACCGGCTCGCTCTCCTGAACGTGCTCTGGGAGGCCCACCTGTGGGGCAGGGATCTCACGAACCCCGACGTTGCGCGCGACGCGGAGCAGATGATGCGCCTCTCCACGCCGGGCAGCGGGCCCTGGGCAAGGGGCGCTCTCCTGAAGCTCTTAGGGCTCATGGTCACGGGGCAGCGCGAGGCGTTCACGGCCACGCTGAGCGCCGTGAGCGCCGTCCGGCCGCTCCCCGATGCCGCCGCCGCGGTCGCCAGCACCCTCCGAAAGGGCATCGTGCACCTCCTGACGAACGAGCAGCCCGAGTTCGCGCAGCATTTCCTGAGGTGGCTGGAGGCCATCGTGGAGCATGTCGCCGAGCTCGATCCGAGGGCACGGGGGCAGCGCGACATAGCGCGCTCGCTCCACGCGATGGTCGCGGACGAAGATCCATGGTCCGGCCTGCGGTGGGCCGAGGCGGCCCTCGAGAGCCTCGAGGAGACAGGCTCCGAGGTCGATATCGCGCACGCGCGCGGGGTGGTCGCCATGGGACTCGGGTTCCTCGGCGCGTACGCTCGCGCGGAGAAGACCCTGCGAGAGGCGCCTTCTTGCACGGACGAGGACGTGTGGATTGGGGTCGCCTACCAGTCCTTCGTCCTCGGCTGGATCCTGATCGAGAAGGGGGAGATCGAGGAAGGGCGCCTCGTTGCGGAGGCCATGATCGACGCGGGCCGCGTCCGGCGCATCGCGTTCTACGAAGGGATGGGGCGCGAGCTCCTGGCGGAGGCCCTCTTTGAACGGGGTGATCTGGAGGCTGCCGAGCGCGAGGCGCTCTCCGCGCTCGGGGCGCTCGGGTCCGCGCCCACCCGGCGCGTGGCGCTCACGCGAATGCTCGCGGCCATCCGGCTCGCGCAGGGCCGCGTGGTCGAGGCGCGCGCGGACGCGGAGGAGGCGCTGACCGGGTACGAGGCGCTCCGGATGTTCGGCATCAAGGGCACCCTCGTTCGGCTCCTCCACGCCGAGGCATTGATGGCGGCGGGAGATCAGCGGCGGGCCGTTGCAGCAATTACCGATGCCCGCGCGCGTCTGCTCGAGAACGCCGCCAAGATCGGCGATCCGGAGCTACGCCGGAGCTTCCTCGAAGACATCCGCGAGAACGCGCGCACCCTCGAGCTCGCGCGGGCGTGGCTGGGCGAGGCTTGACCGCCGCGCGTGGAAGGGCGGTGAGGAGGCCGCCGGTGGGCCTCCTCGACAGCCCCGGGTCTCGGAGCCACTTCGATTGGTTGACCGCCCAAAAGGTGAGGCCCGCGGGTGCTGCTGACACCCGGGCCGCGTGGCCGAACCCCGTTCACACGAGGTCCGAAGCACTGCAGCCGCTGGGTAAAGATCTCCCGTCCGACATCGATCATAGAAGAGATCGACAATTACGAGGCGCTTCATGCACACATCCGCGCAAGGTCTATTTTACTGGGGACACACCAGGCCGAGGGCCAGCGCTCAGCGCGGTAGGGAGCGACAAGAAGAGGACCACTGAATCACCGGCTCGAAGCGGCCCGCTGGCCATTGATGTTCCGGCGCTGTATGGCGCGGGGCGCATGGATCGATCGGCAGCGCTTCGCCGTTTTCTGCGTCGCGTCAGTCTGCCCCGACCCAAGTTTTCCGTCGCTTCCTTTATGCCAGGCTCGGCTGCGCAGGATCAGGGCCACACCCTTCTCTCCGGAGACACGTGTGAGCATACGTGCTATATTCGCGGCTGTCCAGAAGCCGCCAGGTTCAGGGTTCAGGCTGGATGGTGGTCATGTACGCACAACGCCTTGAGCGCTACCTGGTGCTACGACTCTTGGCTGGTAATTCATGGTGGAACGGAATCAAGCATGCTGAGGATTCGGCGAAAAGCTTAGTGATTACAGGCACATAACCAGGAGTAACCGTATGAATCCACAAGACTCCCGCGAGAAGCCCTCGAAGACCAGCGACACCCCGGAGCAAGAGCAGCCTGCCGAAACGGCGATGCCCACGCCGGAGGAGGAGCCGGAGGCCCAGGCCCCGACGGGGGAGCGGGCGCGGCTCAAGCGACTCGGGGCGAACCCTGGTGCTGTCATCAAGATCCGTAGGTAGGCGCCAGCCATCGCCGTGCGCCCGCGTCGCACGGCGGAGGCCCGCGTTGTTCAGATCGCGTTGACTTCGCCGGCGACTGGTCTACGGCGCCTCCGTCACCAGGAGCGTATCGCCCCAGGCGATGGAGTCATGGCACACGGGGATCGCAGCTGTGCAGTCGGGCACGACGCCTCCCGTCATGCGCGGCCGGGACAGGCAGCGGGCGCCGTTCGCGTCCCACTCGGACTCGAGCTGCGAGCTCTCGGTGTCCGTCTGGATCCCGAGGTCGTCGAAGAGATTGTCATGACGGGTACGCCCATTACCGCGCCGCAGATGGGCTTCCACAGGGTCGACGCGCCCTCCCTGGGTCTGATCGGGCGAGGCCTCGTGTCGTTAAATGAAAGACAGGTTCGGCGAGAGCCCCAGCATCACGCGGCCGTGGGCCTCGAGGTTGGTCGGCAAGCAATACGCCGCGTGCTGGCAGATGGCGCGCGCGTCGCGGGCGATGCGCTGGATCGGGTTCGACAGCGCGAGCGCGCTGCCCCCGCTCGCGCCGAACAGCATCTCCACCGCCTCTCGGCACAGGTGGATCGCGAAGGCGGACTCTGTCCGTATCCTGATCAGGAACTCGACGTCCGCCGCCGCGGCGCCCTCCGCGCAGCGCTCGAGATCCGCCACCGCCGCATGGAGCAGGAGATCCGCTGCGCGCACCTTCATCGCCGCCTCGGCGAGGAGCAGGTGCGTCACGGGCGCCTCTGCCTTCTTCTCATACAGGGTGAAGGAGATCCCGCGCCCCTCCGTCTGCGCCTTGAACACCTCGAGGGCAGCCTGCGCCATCCCGAGCGCGCAGCCCGCCGCGGTGACCACGATCCCCTGCACGATGGGACAACGGTACGGCGAGCCGGTCAGATCGGGAGAGAGCATGTCGCCAGAGAAGACGGCGGACACCGGCGCGACGCGGCGGTCGGGCACGAACAGGTCGTGCGCGGCGGTGCTGTTGCTGCATGTCCCGCCGAACCCGCTCACGTGCCAGTCGTCCAGGATCTCGAGCGCGCTCACCGGGACGATGAAGAAGGCCGGCGCGGCGCCCCCGGGACCGTCCTCCACGGGCAGCCCGAGGCCGATCCACGCAATATGGCGCGAGCCGGAGCAGAACGGCCAGACCCCGTTGATGATGTAGCCGCCCGCGACCCGCTTCGCCGAGCCCCGCCCGAGCAATGCGAAGAGGATGGAGCTGTCCGGCTGGCGGAGGATCTCCTCCCGGACGCCCTCCGGCAGGGCGCAGACCATCCACATGGCCAGGTTCAACTGGCTCACGACCCAGGACGTCGACCCGCAGCCCCGCGCGAGCTGGGTCGCGACCTCGAAGGCCGTGCGCAGGCTCGCCTGGAGCCCGCCGTGGCTCTTCGGCTTGAACAGGTCGAACAAGCCGGACGCCCTGAGCTCGCCGATGGTCTCGTCAGGCAGGCGGCGCAGCGCCTCCGTCTCTCGCGCGCGCTCGCGCAGGCGCGGCACGAGCCCCGCGGCGCGCGCCACCAGATCGTCGTGGGTCACCTCTGCACCTCGGATCATGATCGCTGGTCCTTTCATGGGGAGTGGCCGGGCCCAGCCGCGGCGGCGGGCCCGGCGGTGGTCGAGACGGGCATCACGGCGCTCTTCAGCTTGCGAGCTTCCACTGGATGGATTCGTGCGCGTGAAGGAAACGCCACTCACCGTCGCGTTTGCGCGACAGAATACTCGCCCTGATCCGCGTGGTGAATTCCTGGGTGCCCATCGTGAAGGCCCAGTCGATGGAAGTGACCACATAGGCCAGGCCGCCCACCTTGCGGACGACGACATCGCCGACCCTGCCCTTCGTGACGACGAACAGGGTCGCGAGCTCGTCGTAGTAGGCATCGAGGTCCGGAGCTCCGAAAATGGGCCGCTCGACCTCCGCGCCGATGTACGTGCGGTCGGTCGCGTCCGGGTCCCAGAGGGCTTTGACCGAATCCATGTCTCCCGCGATGAAGGCGGCCACGTACCGCTCCAGGAGCGCTCGAAACTGGGTCGCAATGTCCTCGTGGCTCATAGGGTTTCTCCTGTGTACGGGGCGAGGCAGCCCGAGCGTCGTGGCCGAGCTCCGGGTCGCAGGCTCGGCGGCCCACAACGGCGAACCGCGGATGTGACGCCTCGCCATGCGTCACTACAATTCACGTGCCAGCGACGAGCTCGCGCGGCGGGCTCCACCACATCCGGGGGATCAGAGGTTGTCTCGAACCCGCATGCCCACCTGGTCCGCTTGCGCTTCTTTGCCTCCGGTCAGGTGCCCGCCCTGTCCCGTGACGCTGACAACCTTACCCCGCGCGCTACCGCGGGCTGTTGCTAAGCGGACGTCTGCGGGAGGCGGCCTCGGCGGGATGTTCACGGCGCGGGACAGCCTGTGAACCTGCGGTTGACAGGGTGTTGCGCAGGCGCAACGAACTTTCCGGGGGGTGAGCACCACCAGCCACGAGGCGCTGGCCGGGCGCTCGATCCGGAAGCGGTCGCCAACGAGAACGCCTGAAGTGTGTAACTAAAATTACATGTCCTGCCAGCCGGATGCAGTCCGCGGGCTTCCGCGATCTCCTGGACGCGGTGGATCCAGGCGCGGACAATGCGCCCCACGAAGATGCGCGTCGGGGGCGTCCTGGGAGACCGCTTTACGCTGGAAGCGCTCGCCGGGTCGGGCGGCATGGGGGAGGTCTTCCGCGCGCGGGATCGCGCGACGGGGCAGGCGGTCGCCGTGAAGGTGATGCTCGCGAGGCACGCGGGCGAGCGGGCGCGGTTCCAGCGCGAGGTGCAAGTCCTCTCCGAGCTGCGGCACCCCGCGGTCGTCCAGTTCGTGGCGCATGGCGCGACGCCCGAGGGCGAGCCCTACCTTGCAATGGAGTGGCTGGAGGGGGAGGACCTGCGGTCGCGGCTCGCCCGCGGGATGCTCGGCGTGGAGGAGAGCGCGGCGCTGGCGGCGCGCGTCGCGGGGGCGCTCGCGGTGGCGCACGCGCGCGGGGTGGTGCACCGGGATCTGAAGCCGAGCAACCTCTTTCTCCCGAGCGGGGATGTCGCGCAGGTGAAGGTGCTCGACTTCGGGATCGCCCACCTCGGGGACGTGACGCGGCTGACGCGCACCGGCGCCATCGTCGGGACGCCGGGGTACATGGCGCCTGAGCAGGCGGGCGGCGCGGGGGCGCCCGACGCCCGCGCGGACGTGTTCGCGCTGGGCTGCGTGCTGTTCGAGTGCCTGACCGGCACGCCCGCGTTCAGCGGCGAGCACCTGATCGCGCTGCTCGCGAAGATCCGCTGCGAGGAGCCGCCGCGGGTCGGGGCGCTCCGGGCCGGGGTGCCGTGGGCGCTCGAGGAGCTGGTCGCGCGGATGCTGGCGAAGGAGCCGGACCGGCGTCCTCGTGACGGCGCGAGCGTGGCGGCCGAGCTCTCGGCCCTGGACGAAGCGCCCTCGGGCCCGCGCGGGGCCCCGGCGCTCGGGGGCCCGCCCCCGCCCGCGCCCACGCTGGCGGCGGGCGAGCGGCGGGTGATCTCGGTCGTGATGATCGGCAGGGAGACGCCGCTCTGGCTCGACACCACGGAGAGCCTGGGGCCCCACACCGCGCCGGAAGAGGACGAGCTGCGCAGCACGGCGGCGTCGTTCGGCGGCCGCCTCGAGGTCCTCGCCGACGGCTCGGCGGCGGTCACCCTCTCGGGCGTCTTCGTCGCCACCGATCTTGCGGCGCGCGCTGCGCGTTGCGCGCTCGCGCTGCACGCAACCTGCCCGGGCCGGCCGATGGCGCTCGCGACGGGCTGGAGCGAGACCTCCGGGGCGGGCTCGCTGGGCGACGCCATCGACCGTGCCGCGCGGCTCGTCGCGCGGCGCGGCCCCGGCGCGCCGCCGATCCTGCTCGACGAGGTGACGGCGGGCCTCCTCGACGCGCGGTTCGAGGTGGCCGCGGGCGCGGCCGGCCCCGCGCTGGTGCGCGAGCGCGAGGTCGTGGCCGAAGCGCGAGCGCTGCTCGGAAAGCGAACCGCGTGCGTCGGCCGGGCGCGCGAGCTGTCGATGCTCGAAGGGCTGCTGTCCGAGTGCGTGGACGAGCCGGTCGCGCGCGCGGTGCTGGTGACGGCGCCGGCCGGCGTCGGCAAGTCGCGTCTCTGCCAGGAGTTTTTGCGCGCAGCCCGAGCGCGCGGCGAGCCGATCGAGATCTGGATCGGGCGAGGCGACGCGCTCCGGGGCGGCCAAGCGTTCGGCCCGCTGGGGCAGGCGCTCCGCGGCGCGTGCGAGATCCGCGAGGACGACCCGCCCGAGGCCCGCCGCGAGAAGCTCCGCGCCCGGATCGCCCGCCACGTGGCGCCGGCCGAGCGCGCCCGGGTCACGGTCTTCCTCGGCGAGATTGCCGGCGCTCCCTTCGCCGACGAGGAGAGCGGCCCGCTCCGGGCTGCGCGAAGGTCGGCGGAGCTCATGAGCGAGCAGGTTCGAAGGGCCTTGGAAGATTTCGTCTTGGCCGAGTGCGCGGCGGGTCCGGTCCTGCTCGCGCTCGACGACCTGCACTGGGCTGATCGGGCGACGGTGCGGCTGGTGGATGCGGCGCTGCGGGTCGCGAGGGACCTGCCGTTCCTGGTGCTCGCGTCGGCACGGCCGGAGGTCCACGAACGGTTCCCGCGACTCTGGGCCGAACGCGAGCTCCAGGAGATCCGGCTCCAGACGCTCACGCCGAAGGCGAGCGAGCAGCTCGTGCGGCAGGTGCTCGGCGACGGCGTGTCCCCCGAGACGGTGAAGCGGCTGGTCGCTCGCTCCCGGGGGCACGCATTCTATCTGGAGGAGCTGATCCGCGCCGTCGCCGAGGGCCGAGGCGACACGCTGCCCGAGACGGTCGCGGCGATGGTGCAGGCCTGGCTCGAGCGGTTCGAGCCCGAGGCGCGGCGGCTGTTGCGCACGGCCAGCATCTTCGGGGTGGTCTTCTGGCAGGGCGCCGTCGCGTCGCTGCTCGGCGGCGGATCGGCGGCGGGCGACACCGGCGCCGGGCTCACGCGGCTCATCGACCGGCTCGTGCAGCAGGAGGCGCTCGTGCGCCGGCCGGAGAGCCGGTTCGCGGGCGAGCCGGAGCTCTCGTTCCGGCACGCCCTGCTCGCGGAGGGCGCGTACGCGATGCTGACGGAGGACGATCGCGCGCTCGGCCATCGGCTCGCCGGGGAGTGGCTGGAGCGGCGCGGCGAGAGCTCCTCCCTCCTGCTCGCCGAGCATTTCGAGCGGGGCGGGGAGCCCGCGCGCGCCGCGGGCCACTACCGCCTTGCCGCGGAGCAGGTCGCGCGGCTCGGGGACACGGAGACGGCGATTGCGTATGCCCACCGGGGTCTCGCGTGTGCCCCCTCGGACGAGCTCCGGATCGCCTTCCTGAGTGTGCTCTGGGAGGTTTACCTGTGGGGCGGGGATCTCGCGGACCCCGCCGCCGCGCGCGACGCGGAGCAGATGATGGCCCTGACCACGCCGGGCAGCGGACCCTGGGCGAGGGGCGCGCTCCTGAAGCTCTTCGGGCTCATGGCCACGGGGCAGCGCGAGGCGTTCACGGCCACGCTGAGCGCCGTGCGGGCCGTCGGCCCGCTCCCCGATGCCGCCGCCGCCGTCGCCGACGCCCTCTGCGTGGGCGTGTCGCACCTCCTGATGAGCGGCCAGCCGACGGTCGCGGAGCCTTTTCTGAGGTGGCTGGAGGCCATCGTGCAGCCCGTCGCCGAGCGCGAACCGAGGGCACGGGGGCTGCGTGACATGGCGCGCTCGTTCTACGTGATGTACGCGGACGAGGATCCGTGGTCCGGCCTGAGGTGGGCCGAGGCGGCCCTCGAGAGCTTCGAGCAAGCAGGCTCCCCAGCGGATATCGCGCACGCACGCACGCATATCGCCATCGGCTTCTGGCTGCTCGGCGCGTACGCGCGCGCGGAGCAGGCCGTGCGAGAGGCGCCTTCTTGCACGGACGAGGACCTCTGGATCGCGGCGGCGCACCGGTCACTCTTCCTCGGGGCGTTCCTGATCGACCAGGGCAAGCTCGAGGAGGCGCGTGTCGTCGCCGAGGGCATGCTCGGGGTAGGGCGTACCCGGAGCGGCGCCGTCGAGGGGATGGGGCACAGCCTGCTCATCGAGCTCTACCTCCGCCACGGCGATCTGGAGGCTGCGGAGCGCGAGGCCTGCACCGCACGCGAGCAGCTCGCTGGCGCTCCCAGCATGCTCGCGCCGGTCATCATGTTGCTCGCGTTCATCCGGCTCTCGCAGGGCCGCGTCGCCGAGGCGCTCGCCGCCGCCGAGGAGGGAATGGCCCAGTACGAGGCGCTCCGGCTGTTCTTCGTCAAGGGCTCCCTCGCTCGGCTCATCCACGCCGAGGTGTTGATGGCGGCGGGAGACCAGCCGAGGGCTCTCGCGGCGATCGCCGATGCCCGCGCGCGCCTGCTCGTGAACGCCGCCAAGATCGGCGATCCGGAGCTCCGCCGGAGCTTTCTCGAGGACGTCCGCGAGAACGCGCGCACCCTCGAGCTCGCGCGGGCTTGGCTGGGCGAGGCGTGACCGCCGAGCGCGGCGATCCTACGGCGCCGCGTTCGGATCGAGCACCGAGGTGCGGCTCCCGCGGCCGCGTGTATCGAACGTCCTCAGCTTGACCACGCCGCTCACCGCCACCGGCCCGCTGTACACGGCCGAGGTCGCGTCGGGCTCCGCGCCGTCCGTCGTGTAGCGGATCTGGAGCCCCGGGAAGGCGACGTTCGCCACGAGCTGCCCGTCCTCGATGCGCGCCCCCGGCAGCGGCAGCCGGTAGGCCACGCCGCCGCTCAGGTGGTCGAGCCGCGGCAGCTCGCGCTGCCCCAGGCTGTTCGCGAAGCGATTCCACGCCTCGGCGAGCTGGCTCGCGCGGAGCGCCGCGTCCTCTTCCTGCGCCCACGCCGGGTCCTGCGCCCAGGCCCGCTCCGCGAGGCTGACCAGCTTCGGGAAGATCAGGTACTCCATCACGTCCTGCCCCTTGGCGTTCTCGCCCCAGAGCTGCCCCTGGATGCCGAGGATGTTCGCCCGGCCGGCGTCGGTCAGCCGCACGTGATCCTGGAACATCTGCGCCTGGTCGATCGGATTGCCCATGCGATCCTCGTGGGCGCTCCTGTAGACGTCGAGCGGCACGAACTCGTAGGGCTTGCGCGTGTCGACGAACCCGGCCCAGTAATAGCCGGGCTCCGACGGATCCTTGTCGTAGGCGAGGTCGAAGTACAGGTTCGTGGCATTGGAGAGCACCACCGGGTACCCCGCGTTGGCGAGCTTGTACCCGTTGTCTTCGTCCCCCCAGCCCCAGACGTTGTTCCAGACATACGGCCTGAAATTGCTGTTCAGGAACTCGGGGTTGGCCTCCTTGTCGAAGCCGCCTTCCACCGGCACCTTCTTCAAGGCGATCTCCTCCCAGCCTGCGGTCACAAGGTCGTGGGCCGCGACGATCGCGCCGAACTCGCGGACGAAATGGCTCGCCAGGTCCGCCGCGGAATCGAGGCCGTCGCCCGGCGCCCGCTCGAGGAGGTCCTTGCACGAGGGGGACTGCTCCCAGACGCCCTCCGGCACCTCATCGCCGCCGGTATGAATGGTGGTGAGCGTCGCGCCGGCCTCGGCGTACACCGCGACGAGCTCGTCCACGACCTTCTGCAGGAACCTGTACGTGGACTCCCGGCAGGGGTTCACCACGTTGTCGGTCCACATCTGCACGGACATGTACCGGGACGGGTCCTCCAGATCGCTCAGCAGGAACTCCTCGGCCTTCTCGAGATCGCCCTCGGCCGCGAGCCTCGCGTGACGCGCCTCCATCGCCTTGACCGCCGCGCGGGCGTGGCCCGGCATGTCGATCTCGGGGATCACCTCGATGTGGCGCTCCTTGGCATACCGCAGGATCTCCACGAGCTCGGCGCGGGTGTAATGGCCGCTTCCGCTCGACGCCGCAGCATCCGGGTCCGGACCGGAGCCGAACGAGGGCACGACATGGTCGCCGTCGTCCAGGGTATGGCCGCGCCGGGAGCCGACCGTGGTGAGCTCGGGCAGGCCGCTCACCTCGAAGCGGAATCCTTCGTCGTCGGTCAGGTGGAAATGGAACTTGTTCAGCTTGTAGAAGGCCATGACGTCGAGCAGCTTCAGCACGGCCTCCTTGCGCTGGAAGTTGCGCGCGACGTCGAGGTGCATGCCGCGGTACACGAAGCGCGGGGCGTCCTCCACCGTCACCGCGCCGATCGCGATCTCCGGCCGGGGGCTCCGGTACACCTCCACGGGCGCGAGGGCGCGCAGGCTCTGGATGCCATAGAAGACCCCGCCCGCGTCGCTGCCCACGATCTCGACGCCCTGATCGGTGACCGTGAGGCGATAAGCCTCGTCGCCCGCCTGCCTCGGCCGGCCGCCGACCTCGATCGCGCCTGTCGTGAGCGCGATCGCCGCCGTTCCCGGGGTCGGCGCGCCCTCGCGGATCGCCGGCGCGTCGCCGAGGAGGGCCCCGAGCGCCTCCGCCAGGAAGGTCGCCTCGTCCTTCAGCCCGGCGGCGTACACGATGGGCACGGCCGACGACAACCGCAGCTCTCCGGATCCGGCCTGGAAGAGCACCGGCGAGGGCACGATCCGGTCCACGTCGCCCGCCGGGAGCAGGCGGACAGCCTGGTTCTCGTCATAACGGGACTCCGTCGTCGGCACGGGCGTCACGTCGCCGGGGAACCGGTCGGTCTGCTTCTCCTGCACGAACGGCTTGACGGTCTCGGACCCGACCGCCTCCGGCGCCGAGGCCACGCCCTTGTCGTCCGTGAACACGAAGTAATACCCCGCGGGGGCGTCCGTCTCCTTGATGGCCCAGAACGAGCCGTCGAAGGGGATGACCACGCTCTGCCCCGGCAACACCGGCTCGAACACCTCCGTCGGCTCCATCTTGAAGAAATCGCCGTTGATATGGGTGATGGTCACCCCGGCCGGCAGGCTCTCCGGGAGGATGCTGCGGACGAAGTTGAAATACAACGTCCAGCCGCTGCTCCCGAGCGCGACCGTTCCATGGTTGGTGATCGTCAGCGCCGAGCCGAAGCTCACCGCCGGGTTCTTGTAGTTGTCGAGCACCTCCCAGCTCACCGCGATGTCCGCGCCCGAGGGGCGCTGCAGCGTCGCGCCGCCGCCGCCGCCGCCATCGCTGGTGTCGTCGCCGCCGGTGCCGCCACCGCCACCGCCGCCGCCGTCGCTGCCCGTGCTGGTGCTCATCGTGGTGCTCCCGGTGGACGAGGGCGCCTCGTCGTCGGCGCACCCTGCCACGAACAGGGCCGCGGCGAGCAGCCCAAATTGGAAAACAGGCCTTCGCATGACGCTCTCCTACAGTGTTTTCGTGACCTTCTTGAGCCGCCTCGGCGCGTCCGGATCCAGCCCTCGCGCCTCGGCCAGGGCAGCGGCCGCGAGATAGAACGCCTGAACCTGACAGAGCGGGTCGAGCAGCTCGTGCGGCGCCTCGGGCACCGCGAGATCCACCCCCGGCAGCCCCGCGGGGCCCACCAGGATCACCTTCGCTCCCTGGCTCCGGAACTCCTCCGCCACGCGCACGAGGCCGGCCTGGGCCGGGCCGCGCGGGGCGAAGATCAAGAGGGGGAATCGCTCGTCGATGAGGGCCATCGGCCCGTGTTGCACCTCGGCGACCGTGAACGCCTCCGCGTGGACGCCGCACGTCTCCTTGAACTTGAGGGCCGCCTCCAGCGCGATGGAGAACCCCGGCCCCCGCCCGAGCACGAGCAGGCGCTCCTCGCCGGCCAGCGCGCCCACGAGCGGGCTCACGTCACCCTCGCTCGCGGCGAAGAGGGCGTCCGGCAGCGCCTTCAGCGCGTCGAGCAGGGCGTCGTCCTCTCGCCAGCACGCCACCAGCCTGGCCATGGCGCTCAGGCTGGCGATGAAGCTCTTCGTGGCGGCGACGGCGCGCTCGGGCCCCGCGCGCAGGGGGAGCGTCGACGCGGCCGCCCGGGTGAGCGGCGAGCCGAGCTGGTTCACCAGGGCCGCCGTCACCGCGCCCGCGGCGCCGCAGGCCGAGAGCGTGTTCACCACGTCCGGGCTCTCGCCCGACTGCGACACCGCGACCGCGAGGCTGCCCGAGAGCCGCAGCGGCGCGTTGTAGAGCGTCACCACCGAAGGGGGCAGGCTCGCGACCGGACAGCCGAGCTGCGTCATCACGAGGTAGGCGAAGTAGCCCGCGGCGTGATCCGAGCTGCCGCGCGCGACCGTGACCACGGACGGCGGCGGCGCCGCGCGCAGGCGGGCGCCCAGCGCGCGGTAGGCCTCCTCGTCCTGGGTGAGCTGCGCGGCCACGACCTCCGGGGTGGAGCGGGCCTCCTCGGCCATGATCGAGCGCGTTCGGTTACTCAAGGGGCTCCCCTTCCACGAGGACCCGCCGCAGGGCGAGATCCTCGTCCAGGACCAGCAGATCGGCGAAGCACCCCGGCGCGATGCGCCCTCGCTCCGCGAGGCCGAGGTGCTCGGCCGGAAACTGGCTGCAGCGACGCGACGCCTCGGCCACGGAGAGCCCGAGGTGGACCAGGTTCTTGAAGGCCTGGTGCATGGTCAGGCAGCTCCCCGCCAGGGTCCCGTCGGGGAGGCGCACGCTGTTCTGGCACTTCGTGACCACGTGCGCGCCGAGGTGGTACTGCCCGTCCGGCATCCCCGAGGCCGCGGTGCCGTCGGTCACCGCGTAGAGCCTCGGGATGCAGCGCAGGGCGGCCCGGATGGCGCCCGGATGCACGTGCACGAGATCCGGGATCAGCTCGGCGAAGTCGCCGTGGGCCAGGGCCGCGCCCACCGCGCCGGGCTCGCGGTGGTGCAGCCCGTTCATCGCGTTGAACAGGTGGGTGAAGCCCTTCGCCCCCGCCGCGAGGGCCGCCACCACCTCCTCGTAGCTCGCCAGCGTGTGCCCGATCTGGACCCGCACCCCGAGGCCCGACAGCTCGCGGATGAGCTCCAGGTGGCCGGCGAGCTCCGGCGCGAGCGTGAGCACGCGGATCGGCGCCACCGCGTGCAGCGCGAGCGCGGCGTCGAGGTCCCCGCGCGCCACACACGCGGGCTGCGCGCCCAGCCGGCCGGGGCTCAGGAACGGGCCCTCGAGGTGGACGCCGAGCAGGCGCGCCTCGCCGGGGCGGTGCGCGTCCATGGCGGCCCGGATCGCGCGCAGGGCGGCGCCGATCTCGTCCATGGGCGCGGTCATCGTGGTGGCGAGCAGGCTGGTGGTCCCGGTCGCCGCGTGCGCGCGGGCCACCTGCCGGGGCGCGTCCCCGCCCTCCATGACGTCCCGCCCGCCGCCGCCGTGGACGTGGAGGTCGATGAAGCCGGGCAGGATCCGCGGCCCCGCCGCGGGCTCGGCGATCGGCGCGCCCTCGATCTCGTCGACCCGCGCGCCGAAGCGCAGGCGCCCGCGGATCCAGCCGTCCGGCGTGAGCAGGTTGCCTTCCAGGTCCACGCCCTTCACCCCTTGAGCTTCTGCGCGAGCGCGGCGGCGTACTGCGGCGCTTCGGGGCCGACCAGGAGGTGGATCACCCTGTCCGAGAGCCGCATCACGCCCTTCACGTCCGCGGCCTCGAGCGCCGCCTCGTCGACGGGCTGCTCGTCGGCGAGCTCGACGCGCACGCGCCCGCTCGAGAACCCCTCCACCGACCGGATGTTGGCGGCGCCGCCGAGCGCGGCAAGCCAGCGCTCGATCTGCACTGCTGGCGCTCGCGCCGCCGCCGCTGACGCGGCCCGCGCCCGCAGCCCGGCGGGCGCGTTCTCCCGCCGCGTGACCTCCTCCCTGCGGTCGCCCGGCGCGGCCGCGGCCGGCGCGCCGCCCGCGAGCTCCTTCATCTCCTTGGCGATCGACTCGGCCATCGGACCGAGGATCACCTGCAGGCTGTCGGTCCCCGGGCGCACCACGCCCTTGGCGCCGAGCGCCTTCAGGTCCGCGTCCTTCACGAGGTCGCGGTCGACCATGACCAGGCGCAGGCGGGTGATGCACGCGTCGATCTCGCGGATGTTCCCGTGGCCTCCCAGCGCCCGCAGGAGCTGCCCGGCGAGCCCCCCTTCGTCGGCGGGGGCCCCGGCGCCCACCCCGGCGACCAGCGCGCCTCCGGCCGCCGGCGCGGCGAGCGCCGGCGCGGGCTCGCGGCCCGGCGTGGCCAGGTTGAACCGCTTGATGCAGACGACGAAGAGCCCGTAATAGACGACCGAATAGGCGAGGCCGATCGGCACGATCATCCAGCCCTTGGTCGAGAGCCCGTAGTTCAGCGCATAGTCGATGAACCCGGCGGAGAAGCTGAAGCCGTGCTTGACGCCGAGCACGTCGAGCAGCGCCAGCGAGATGCCGGTCAGCACGGCGTGCACCGCGTACAGCGCCGGCGCGAGGAACATGAACGCGAACTCGATCGGCTCGGTGATGCCCGTCAGGAACGCGGTCAGCGCGGCCGAGAACATGACTCCGCCGATGGCCTTGCGGTTCTCCGGGCGCGCGGTGCGGTAGATCGCGAGGCACGCCGCCGGCAGGCCGAACATCATCACCGGGTAGAAGCCGGCCATGAACACGCCCGCGGAGGGATCGCCGGCGAAGTAGCGGTTCAGATCGCCGGTCACCGCGCCCTTCGGGCCCTGGAACGAGCCGACCACGAACCAGGCGAGGTTGTTGAGGATGTGGTGCAGCCCGGTCGGGATGAGCAGGCGGTTCAGGACGCCGAAGCTGAAGGCGCCGATCGGCCCCGAGGCCACGACCCAGCCGCCCAGCGCGTCGATGCCGGCCTGCACGGGCGGCCAGACCACGCCGAGGACGAGCGCGAGGGCGAGGCTCGCGCCGCCGGTGACGATGGGCACGAACCGGCTGCCGCCGAAGAACCCCAGGAACGAGGGCAGCTTGGTGTCCCGGAAGCGGTTGTACATCGCCCCCGCGAGCACGCCGGCGAGGATGCCGGCGAGCACGCCCATCTTGATCTTCTCGTCGAGGCTCTTCACCCCGTTCGTGATCACCAGGTAGGCGATCATCCCGGAGAGCCCGGCCACGCCGTTCGCCTCGCGCGCGAGGCCGACCGCGATGCCCACCGCGAAGACCAGCGCCAGGTTCTCGAAGATGGCGCCGCCGGCCTGCGCGATGAACGCGACGTCCAGCACGTCGGGCTGCCCCAGCCGGAGCAGGAGCCCCGCGACCGGCAGCACCGCGATGGGCAACATCAGCGCCTTGCCGATGCGCTGCAGCTCGTTGAATCCCCTCATACGAAGCTCCTTTCAATGGACGGGGCGGCCCCTCGCGCCGCTCCGGCGGCAGCCCCCGCTCTGCATGCTGCGGCAGATCGTGAATCAGCCGGGCCGCGCGCCCGGCGAGAGCAGCGCCCGCACCTCGGCGGCGGTCCCCATGTCGAGCGCGGCCCTGGCGAGCTCGCGGCACCTCCCGGCGTCGAGCTCGCGGATCTTCGATTTCACCTCCGGCATCGCCTGGACGCTCACGCTGAGCTCGGTCACGCCGAGGCCGATCAGCACGGCCACGGCGTCGGGATCGCTCGCCACCGCGCCGCAGATCCCCACGTGGCGCTCGCGCCTCCGCGCGGCCTGCACGGTCGCGTCGATGAGCCGGAGCACCGCCGGGTGCAGCGCGTCCTGCCGGCCGGCGAGCCGCGGGTGGGTGCGGTCCATGGCCAGCGTGTACTGGGTGAGATCGTTCGTGCCGATCGAGAAGAAATCGACCTCCGCCGCGAACCGATCGGCCTGGATCGCGACCGACGGCACCTCGACCATCACCCCGAGCTCCACCTTCGGCGACCCGGCGCGCCGGCGCTCCTCCTCGAGCACCCGCCGCGCCTCCTCCAGCTCCTCGAGGCTCGCGACCATCGGCAAGAGGACGCGGTGCCCCGCCGGGGCCCGGACCGCCAGGATCGCGCGCAGCTGGCTGCGCAGGATCGTCGGGTGGATCGCGCCGATGCGCAGGCCGCGGATGCCGAGCAGCGGGTTGTCCTCCGCGGGCAGGGGCATGTAGGAGAGCGGCTTGTCGCCGCCGACGTCGAGCGTGCGGATGACGAGCGGCCGGTCCCCCAGCGCGTCGGCGATCTCCTGGTACGCCGCGGTCTGTTCGGCCTCGGTGGGCGCGGTCTCGCGGTCGAAGAACATGAGCTCGGTGCGCAGGAGGCCGACGCCCTCGGCCCCGAGCCGGACGGCCTTGCGGGCGTCGGCGGCGCTCGCGATGTTGGCGAGCACGGCGACGCGGACGCCGTCGCGGGTCACCGCGCGCTCGCCCGCGGCCGCCTCCTGCCTGGCGCGCAGCGCCTGGCGCGCCCCGAGCCGATCGCGGTAGGCGTCGAGCTCGGCCTCGGTCGGGTGGAGCAGCAGCGCCGCCGCGTCGGCGTCGAGCACGGCCGTCGTCCCCGCCGGGGCGGCGAGCAGCGACGCCGGGGCGCCGACGAGGTACGGCACGCCGAGCGAGCGCGCCAGGATCGCCGCGTGCGACGTGGTGCCGCCGAGCACGCTGACCAGGCCGGCCACGCCCTGGCCCTCGAGCCGCACGACCTCGGAGGGCGTCAGGGTCTCCGCGACGACGACGCTGCCCGCCGGCGCGGCCTGCGCCTCCTCGCCGCCGACGAGGTGCCGCAGCGCGCGGCCGCCCACGTCGCGCACGTCGTTGGCGCGCGCCGCGAGCAGCGGGTTCGACTGCCGCGCGAGCTCCCGGTACGACGACATCACCGCCTCGCGCCACGCGAACGCGGCCGATTTGCCCTCCACGACGGCGACCTCGGCGCGGGTGATGATCTCCGGATCGTCGAGCATCGCGAGGTGCGCGCTGAAGATCTGGGCCTGCTCGACGCGCTTGCCCGACGCGGCGACGAGCTGCTTCAGCTCGAGCCGGGTGTGCATCAGCGCCTTCTGCAGCCGCGCGAGCTCCACCTCCGTGTCGTCCCCGCGCTCCTCCACGGCGGCGGCGAGCGGGTCGATCTTGCAGAGCGGGCCGATGGCGAGGCCGGGCGCGGCGCTCACGCCGTGGAGGCGCCGCGGGTCGTCGCTCGCGCGCGGCGCGCTGGTGAGCGCAGCGGCGCCGGCCGGCGCGGGGGCGTCGGTCGTCGCGCGCGCGGGGGCGTCGGTCGTCGCGCGCGGGGCAGAGAGGTCCTCGCCGAGCCCGCTCCGGACGAGCTCGACGAGGCGGGCCACGGCCCGCGCCGCCTCGCTGCCGCTGCCGACGATGCGCAGCTCGGCGCCCGGGCCCGCGCCGAGGTTCATCAGGGCGACGACGCTCTTCGCGTTGGCGTTGCGGCCGCCGAGCTCCACGCTGATGTCGGCGGCGAACGACTTGGCCTCGCTCGCGAGCACCGCGGCCGGCCGCGCGTGCAGCCCGTGCGGGTTCGGCACCACGACGACGGCGGACGTGACCCCGACCGTGGCCCGCGGCGGTTGCCTGGACGCGCCCGCCTCCGACGCGCTCGACCCGCGCGGCGCGTCCTCCCGGGCCTTGCGCCGGGGGGCGACGGTCATGAGGCGGCTCACGCCGGCCTTGGCCGTGCCGCGCGCCCGCTCGACGATGGCGCTCGTCTCGCCGCTCAGGACGATGACCTGCGTGAGCAGGCTGGGCGCCTTGCGCAGGAGGTGATCGGCGTCGAACTCGAGCAGCGCCTGGCCCGCGGAGACCCTGTCCCCCTGCTTCACCCGCGCCGTGAAGCCCTCGCCCTTCAGGCCGACCGTGTCGATCCCCACGTGGATCATGATCTCGACCCCGCCCGCGGCGCTCAGGGTGATGGCGTGCCGCGCCGCGTGGAGCTGGGTCACCGTGGCGTCGCACGGGGCGAGCAGCGTCTGGGTGGTCGGATCGATCGAGATGCCGTCGCCGACCACCTTGTCGGCGAAGACCGCATCGGGAACGGACTCGATCGGCACGATGGGACCGGAGAGCGGCGCGAGGAGCGTCAGCGTGTCGCTGGAGTGCATTTCGACCGCGATACTACCCCGATGTGGCTCGATGGGTTCGTGGCTGAGGGGCTCGATGGTTCCGTCCACGGATCGAGACAGGAGCAAGCGTCGTGCCCTGCATCTCGACCGCTGCTGCTCGAGGAATGCTCGAAGAAGCGCGCTGCGCCGGGCCGTGGCGGAGCGATCGCCCGGATCGCTGGGGGGTGATCCGGGAGCGCTCCTGCGATCGGGCGGATCACCGGGCGATCTCTCCGATCGCCCCCCGCGCCAGCCTGGATCGTCGGACCGATCGCGGCGCCCCTCCTCTTGTGCGGAGCTCCGAGCCGGCCGCCGCGGCGCCCTTGCCATAGGCCTTCGCGGTCCTCGCCATGGCCGGTATGCCCGTTGCTCATCCGGTCTGCAGCCACCGGATACCGGCATAGCCAAGGAGATACGCCATGAAGCTTTCCCCTCTCACGACCCTGCCGCTGTTTGCCGCAATCGCCATCGCCGCCTGCGGCGGTCTCGGGAGCGAAGATGACGTGGCGCGCTTCGGCCCCGAGGCAGAGGACATCGACGCTGCGGAGCAGCCTGTCGCCGCTGCCTGGGCGCCGTACACCGCGTATGCGGTCAACGCGCAGGTGACGTACGGCGGCGTCACCTACAGCTGCATCCAGGCGCACACGTCCCTTCCGGGCTGGGAGCCGCCGATTGTCCCGGCGTTGTGGAAGGTGACGAGCGGCACCAGCTCCAGCAGCAGCACCACCACCACCACCAGCACCAGCGCTGGCAGCGGCGGCTCGGGCGGCGGCGGCGGCTCGGGTGGTGGCGGCGGCTCGGGCGGCAGCGGCGGCTCCGGCGGCGGCGGCGGCTCCGGCGGCGGCGACAGCGGCGGCAAGAAGGTGATCGGCTATTTCGCGGAGTGGGGCGTCTACGGCCGCAACTACCATGTCAAGAACATCGACACGAGCGGGTCGGCCGCGAAGCTCACGCACATCAACTACGCGTTCGGCAACGTGGTGGGCAATCGCTGCCAGCTCGGCGACACCTACGCCGATTACGACAAGGCCTACAGCGCCGTCGACAGCGTCGATGGCGTCGCCGACACATGGGACGCCGGCGCGCTCCGCGGCAGCTTCAACCAGCTCCGCAAGCTGAAGCGGAAGCACCCGCACCTCAAGGTGCTGATCTCGCTCGGCGGCTGGACCTGGTCGGCCGGCTTCTCCGACGCCGCGCTGCCCGCGAACCGCGCCTCGTTCGTGTCCTCCTGTGTCGATCTCTTCATCAAGGACCCCCGCTGGGCCGGCGTGTTCGACGGCATCGACATCGACTGGGAGTACCCGGCCGCCTGCGGCAGCACCTGCAACCAGCGCCCCGAGGACACCCAGAACTTCACGGCGCTGCTCGCCGAGTTCCGCGGCCAGCTCAACGCGGTGCGCCCCGGCCTGCTGCTCACCATCGCGGCGCCTGCCGGCCTCGACAAGATCGACAAGATCCAGGTCGGCCAGATCCACCGGCACCTCGATTTCATCAACCTGATGACGTACGACATGCACGGCGCCTGGGAGAACACGACGAACTTCCACTCGCCGCTCTACAACGCCGCCTCGAACCCCGCGAGGTCGCTGAGGTACAGCACCGACGAGGCGGTCACGGCCTGGCTGAACGGCGGGACGCCGGCGAGCAAGCTGGTCGTCGGGGTGCCCTTCTATGGTCGCGGCTGGACCGGCGTCACCAACGTGAACCAGGGCGTGTGGCAGTCGGCCTCCGGCGCCGCCCCGGGCACGTACGAGGCGGGCATCGAGGACTACAAGGTCCTCAAGACGAAGGGGCACCCCGGCTACACGCACCCGGACACGAAGGCCTTCTACACCTTCAACGGGACGGAGTTCTGGAGCTACGACAACCCGGCCTCGCTCGGCGTCAAGATGCGTTACATCAAGGACAAGGGCCTTGGCGGCGCGATGTTCTGGGAGCTGAGCGGCGACACCACGAACGGCGAGCTCATCTCCGCCGTGAAGAACGGCCTCAGGTGACCGACCGGCGCGGCCGCGCGGCGCGGAGCGCCCGCGGATCGACGAGGACCCACGGCATGCCCGCCGCCTGCGCGGACTGGATCCCCAGCGCGGCGTCCTCGAAGACCAGGCACTGCGCGGGCGCGACGCCGAGGCGCCTCGCCGCCTCGAGGAACGGGTCGGGCGCCGGCTTGGGGTGCGCGTAGTCCTCGGCCGCGACGACCTCGTCGACGTACCCGCGGAGGCCCAGGAACTCGAGCGTCTTCTCCACCGACACGCGGGGGCTCCCCGAGACGACGGCGCGCTTCACGCCCGGGGGCGCGCCGCGGAGCGCGGCCACGACCTCGGGCACGCCGCGCACGGTCGGCATCAGGCGGTAATACGCCTCTTCCTTCGCCGTGAAGACCTCGGCCACCGGCATCCGCAGCCCGTACTTCCGGTTCAGGAGCGCGACGATGTGGTCGGTCGGCATCCCCGCCGAGCCATAGAAGTCTTCGTCGGTGAACTCGCACCCGTGCGGGGCGAGCGCCTCCATCCAGGCCTGACGGTGGACCGGCATGGAGTCGGCGATGGTGCCGTCACAATCGAAGAGATAAGCAGCGAACGTTCCGGAGGGAAACACGAGTCCAGGCATGGGCGGGTCCCTAGCACATCGGCCGGCCTCCTGGTCGCGTCGGCGCCGCTTACTTGAAGCTCTCCTGCGCCTTGCGCCGGCCGTCTTCGGCGGCCTTGCGCGCCCTCTCGGCCGACTCCTCGCGCGCGCGGACCTGCGCCAGCGCGGCCGGCAGGGCCGCGATCGCGTTGTCGATCACGGTGACGACGACCCGCTCCATCTCGTCCGCGCCGACGGAGCCGTTCTTGCCGTCGGCGATCAGGTACTGCGTCCCGTCGGCCGCGCTGAACACGCCGAACCGCGGCGGCTGCGGGTACGTCGGGTAGAGGGCGCGCTCCTCGAAGCCGACGGCGGCGCGCTCGGAGGACGGCGACGCGCCCTGCGCCGGCGGGGCGCACAGCCGCGCCTTCCTGACGTCGGAGCTCATCTTGGTGGTGCGCATCCTGTAGAACAGGTCGCAGATGTTCGCGGCGCGCAGCCGCGCCAGCGCGGCGGCGACGCCCGGGCGCCCTTGCAAGTCCGCCACGTGATACAGGCCGTTCGGCATGTAGAGGTTGTCCGCCATCAGCTGCTCGGCCGGCGTGGCGGGTCGCAGGGGGCGGCCGGAGAGCGCCACGTAGGCGGCCACGCCGCCCGCGATCGCGATCCCGAAGCCGGCGGCGGCGAAGAGGGCTGTCTTGGCGGCCATGTCCTCGCACGTCTTGTAGACCGGTCGCGGCGCCCGGACCAGCCGGATATCGGCGCTGGACGGCGCCCGAGCACGCCCGCGATGGCCCTCGCGCCCTTTCACCCGCCCCGCCCCCGCCGGCACCCAGGCCTCGCGTCCGGAGAGGGGTGGAGATGCGTGAAGATGGGTGGAGATGCGTGAAGATGGGTGGAGACATGGCACCCCCCCACCGAGCCCCTTGATCCGAGCGCGCAGCGGTGCGACAACACGGTCACCTAAATTCAACTTGGCTGTAACCGTGCGACGAGGCATGGCCGAATACAGCGTTCGACGAGGTGTTCACCATGAAGGGTCGATTCGGACGGCATGCGGCGGTTTCCTCGGCGATCCTGGCCATGATCGCGCTGGGCGCGTGCGGCGATGAAGAGGTCCGCCCGGTCGCGCCGACCTCCAGCTCCGCCGGTTCGGGCGGCGGGGGCGGCGGCGGCGAGGGCGGCGGCGGTGCGGGGGGAGCGCCGGCGACGCCGAGCGGGGCCACGGCCGACTTCGCGCTGCTCGAGACCACCGATCTCCACACCAACCTCCTCGGATTCGACTACTTCAAGCTGGTCGAGGAGCCGTCCATCGGGCTCGAGCGCACTGCGACGCTCGTCAACCAGGCGCGCGCCGAGCTGCCGAACAACCTCCTGGTCGACAACGGCGACACCATCCAGGGCACGGTGCTCGCCGACTACCAGGCGCTCGTCGAGCCGATCGCGTGCGGCGAGACGCTGGCCATCTACAAGGCCATGAACCACCTGCGGTTCGACGTCGGCGGGATCGGCAACCACGAGTTCAACTACGGCCTCGCCTTCCTCTCGCAGGTGACCCACACCCCGTTCGACGTCGAGGGGCTCGATCTCGCCGGGTCGGCGGGCTGCAAGGGCCCTGCGTTCCCGCTGGTGAACTCCAACGTCTTCAGCCTGAAGACGGACGAGACGCTCTTCCCGCCCTCCGCCCTCGTCGAGAAGACCATCACGGCGGCGGCGCCGGACGGCGCCGCCATCGAGAGCACGCTCAAGGTCGGCTTCATCGACATCACGCCGCCGACGATCCTGAGCTGGGACAAGAAGTGGCTCGACGGCAAGGTCTTCACGAAGGGCGTGAAGGAGGTCGCGGGCCCGCTGGTCGACGACCTCCGCGCGAGGGGTGCCGAGATCGTCGTCGCCATCGTCCACGGCGGCCTCGACGACTCGCCGTATGCGCCCACCCTCGAGAACCAGGCGTGGCACGTCGCCCAGGTGTCCGGCGTCGACGCGATGCTCATGGGCCACTCGCACCAGATCTTCCCGAACGCGAGCAGCACCGTGGGCCAGTTCGACCTGCCGGAGGTCGACAAGGACGTCGGCACGGTCGCCGGCGTCCCCGCGGTCATGGCGAATTTCTGGGGCCAGCACCTCGGCGTGATCAAGATGGGGCTCACCCACGACGGCGAGCGCTGGACGGTCGACAAGGCGAAGACGGTCGTCGAGGCCCGGCCGATCTCCACGAGCTGCCAGGGCGGGCTCCCCGCCGCGTGTGACGCGGGGGAGCGCTGGCGCACGGGGGCGCCCTGCGCGTTCGCGACCCTCTGCGCGACGCAGCCGGACAGGACGAAGGTCTTCGTCGAGGCCGACCCTGCCTTCGCGCCGCTCCTCGACGCCGAGCACCAGGCGACGATGGCCTACGTCAGGACGCCCATCGGCACGACCGATTTCGAGATGTCGTCGATGTTCGCCGACGTGGGGGACGTCAGCGCGATCCAGATCGTCAACCAGGCCCAGGCGGACTACATCACCCGTTACATCGAGGAGAACCTGCCCCAGTACACGTCGCTCCCGGTGCTCTCGGTGAGCGCGCCGTTCAAGTCCGGCTTCCAGGGCGGCAACGACTACACCGACGTGCCTGCGGGGAGCATCGCGATCAACAACGCGGCCGATCTCTACCTCTACGCGAACACGATCCAGGCGGTGAAGGTGACCGGCGCGGACATCCTCGACTGGCTGGAGCGGGCCGCCACGCGCTTCAACCAGATCGATCCGAGCAAGACGGAGCCGCAGCCGCTCATCAACACCTCGATGCCCGGCTACAACTTCGACGTGTTCACGGACAAGCGGATCTCGTACGAGATCGACGTCACGCAGCCGCTCCCGCCGATGGGGATGAAGGCCAGCGGCCGGATCAAGAACCTGACGTGGAACGGCGAGCCCATGGATCCGGCCGCGGAGTTCATCGTGGCGACGAACAACTACCGCGCGAGCGGCGGCGGCGGCTTTCCCGGGCTCGACGGGTCGAAGACGATCTACGCCGCGCCGGACACGAACCGCGACGTGCTCATCACGTACATCAAGGCGATCGAGGACCTCACGCGCGCCGAGAACGGCTCGGACCGCAGCTGGCGCTTCGCCGAGGTCGAGACGATGGGCCTCGTGACCTTCACCTCGGCGCAGAACGCCCTTCCGAAGGCGCAGGCCGCCGGTCTGGACAACATCTCGCTCGTCGAGCACGACGACGGCAGCGGCAAGATGCTGTCGGTCTATGCCATCGACCTGAGCCCGTGAGCGCGCGGCCCCCGGTGCGGCTCGCCGTGCTGGTCGGCGGCGCGGCCTTGCTCGGCGGCGCCGCCGCCCTCTCCCTGGTGGCTCTGGGCGGCGGTGAACGCCTCGAGGCGAGCCGCCCCGCGCTCGCCTCGTCGCCCTCGTCGCCCTCGTCGCCCTCGTCGCCCTCGTCGCCTTCGTCGCTGTCGCCCTCGTCCCCCAGCGCGCCGCTCCCGCGCGGCACGGACGCGCGAGCGCTCGGCCTCCGCCTGCTCACGCTCTCGAATGCAGGCGAGGTCCTCGCCGCAATGAAACCGCTCACGGCGGCGGCCGAGCAGGGGGACGTCGAGGCGCAGATCGCGCTCGGGAGGATTTTTTTGAAGGGTTTGCCGGCGATCCCGAAGAACGCGGCGCGCGCCCGGGACTGGCTGTTGAAGGCCGCTCCCTCGCGCCACCCGAGCGCCGCGTACTTCCTCGGCGTGATGAGCCAGAACGGCGAGGGGATGAAGGCGGACCCCGCGGAGGCCGCGCGGTGGTTCGAGATCGCGGCGCAGGGAGGGTCGCCGGACGCGATGTTCCTGCTCGCCAACGCGTACCGCACAGGCGCCGGCGTGCCGAGGAATGACAGGAGAGCCGTGGAGCTCTACGAGCGCGCCGGTGAGCTGGAGCATCCCGCGGCGCTCCAGGCGCTGGCCATGGCGTATCTTTACGGCGAGCTGGGGCTCGAGCTCAGCGAGGCCGAGAACCGCCGGTACATGATGGCGGCCGAACACGCCATCAAGCACCGGCAGGCGCCCCCGTGAACCTCCTCCGCTCGTGCCTGGATCACGGGGCTACGAGCCTCAGGTAATCGCTCACCCGGTCCGCTGTACCAGCCTCGGTGACGAGCCCCAGGTAACCGTCCGGGCGCACGAGGATCGTCGACGCGCCATGGCCGCCGTAGCCGCCGTGGATGGTTCCGTCGACGTCGATCAGGCAGTCGCCGCCGGCCGGATCCTCGGGACGCACCACCCTGTAGGCGCGCACGAGTGGTCCGTGGCGTTCGTTGACATGCGCGGCGGTCGCGGCGCCCCCTTCGCCGAGGGCGAGCAGCGTGAAGTGGGGACCACGGAAGAGGTCGAACAACCGCGCCAGGGCGCCGCTCGTGTCCTGAACGCGGGCGTCCGGCGCGCGGTCGCCGGCCTGCACGCCTCCCGGCGTTGCTCGCTCGTCCCGGGAAATGGGGCCGCCGCGGTAGCTCAGCTTCAGCTGATGGACATCGTGATCGAGCGCCGGCGCGGCCGCAGCCGGCTGGCCTTTGAACCCTCGGCGGTGCAGTTGCGTCGTGAAGCCCAGGACGCTCGCCGCGATCGGCAACCGCTCCTCTTCATAGCTGTCCAGCAAGCGCGCGGGCGCCCCGGCCAGGGCGGCGGCGAGCTTCCACCCCAGGTTGTAAGCGTCCTGGATACCGGTGTTGAGGCCCTGGCCGCCCGCCGGGGAATGGACGTGCGCGGCATCTCCGGCCAGGAAGACCCGTCCGACCCTGAAGTGGTCCGCCATGCGGACGTTGACGCGGTAGATCGTGGCCCAGCTCAGGTCGCGCAGGCGCACGTCGGTGCGACCGGATCGCTCGTCGAAGATCTTCTGGAGCGCGCCCAGGCTCAGATCGGGCACCTCGTCGGCGGCGACCGGAGCGACGAACTGGAAGACGTCCGTCTCGGGGAGCGGGCACAGGGAGACTCGATGGGACGGCGCCGCAGGGTTGGTCCACATGTGCCAGTGCTCGCGGTCAGGCCCGTCGGCGCGGACGTCGGCGATGATCGACCGGTCGGACTCCTGGGTCTCTCCCAGGAAGCCCACACCCAGCGACTTGCGCACGAAGCTCCGTCCGCCGTCGGCCCCGATCATGTAGTCGGCGCGGACCTGCTCGGTGCCGCCGGGGTGCGTCAGCGTGGCCGTCACCCCCTCGTCGTCCTGGGTGAAGTGCGTGAGCCCTGCTCCCAGCTCGACGCGACCGCCGAGCTCGGCGAGCCGGGCGCGCAGGATCTCGCCCGTGCGCCACTGCGGCACCATCCAGAACTCCGGATACGGCACGTCCGGCGTCGGCTCGAGCCTGGGGAAGCCGGCCATCTCGTAGACGGTGCGGTCCCACAGCACCGTCTCGCCCCGGTACCCGCGGAAGGGCGGAAACGGCCCTCCGGAGGCGAGCACGGCCCGGACGACGCCGAGATCGTCGAAGACCTCGAGGGTGCGCGGCATCAGCCCCTTGGCCCGCGAGCCGGAGAAGTGCTCGGCCGCCGCGTCGATGATCCGGCACCTGACCCCCCGGCGGGCGAGATCACACGCCAGGGTCAGGCCGGTCGGTCCTGCGCCGACGATGAGCACGTGGACGTCTGAACGATCCTTCATAAGACCTCGCGACGGTGGAGCGGCGGCACCGTGAACGTCGGCGGCGTCATTGCGCCTGCTCGGCGTCGCACCCCACGGTGATACACGGCATCTGCTCGGTGGACCCGGAGCCCCGCGGCAAGAGCTGGTTGTCGATGGCGAACGTCAGGCGCGCCGAAGGCCCGCGCCACGCGAACGAGGGTGGGGAGCTGGCGCCCTCGGGGCCGAGCGTCACCGAGGGGCCGATATCATACCCGCCGGACGCGTCGAGGACCATGACCGACGGCACGCGCCACTTCAGCCCGGCGGCGAGCCCCACGTGCACGAACGGCTTCTCGGTGCCCCACGCCCTCACCCCGCCCAGGCCGGCATCCCCCCGCAGGTACAGGCCAAGCCGCGTCGGGCTCAGCCAGATCTGGTAACCCCCGAAGACGTGCGCGCCGGAGCCCCCGACGCGGGCCGAGTCGCCCGTGCCCAGGAGCCAGCCGAGCCCGAGGCCCAGGATCGGTCCGTGATGCGTGCGGTACACCTCGAAGTCGACACCCAGGGAGACGGCGTTCGGCACCGACGCCCGCACTTCCGGGGCGAGCGTGAAGCTCCAGAGGGGGCCGCCGAAGAAGACGTGATCGCCGGTCGCGTAGGGCCGGTCCGGCCACAGGCCGAGGATCTCGGCGCGGCCCTCCGCCACGCGGGTGACCATGCCCGTCGTGTTCTCGTGCGCTCCGGGCCCGACGGCCCGCGCCTCGTCGCCCACGGCCGGCGAGGCCCCCGGCGCAAGCTGCACCGAGGCCCACGCGCCCGTCGTCCGGGCCACTCGGGAGCCCTGGAGCAGCCGCGTGAGCTGCGCGCCGAGCTCCTCGGGCGACACGCTCAACCTGGCCGGGAGCCTCCGCTCGACGGGCGACTCGGCGCAGACCGTTCGGGTGACGAGCTGGACGTCCGTGACCACCTCCGCGGCGGCGGGCTGGAGGCGCTGCGCTTCCGGCTCTCCCGGCGGATACTCCACCCTGTCCGAGGCGACGATCAGGAGCTCCGCGCCCGACCGCTCGAGGGCCGCGCAGAGCTCGCCCACCTCGTCTGGCAGCGCGGAAGGGCTCTCGGGGATCTCCTCGGTGTAGCGGAAGCGCGGGCCGCGGAACATCCCGTGCAGAACGGGGGTGACCGCCATCGAGCTGGTGATCACGTGAACCCGCATCGCGCCGTCGCCCAGCGCGTCGGCGACGTTCGCGGAGATGTGGTCGGGCATGGTCCTGGTGAACGTCGCGGAGGTGGCGCACGCGGCCGCCGCGAGGGGCAGGACGGCGGCGACGGCCGCGCGGGCGACGCGGCGCGCGAGGGCAGGGGCGCTCATGCAGGCTGCTCTACGACCCTGGTCCGCGCGCGGCAAACGAGAGCACGAGCGCGCCGGGGCGGCGGCGCCCCGGCGGATCACCTCAGTCGGCGGGGACGATCTGCCATCGCATTTCTTTACCGTCGCCGCTCCCCCGCTGCTCCACCGGGGCCGCGTCGGCCGTGGAGCCCTGGCGCACCCCGATCGGCTTGCCGGACTCCTTGTTCCTGATCTGGAACTCGCCGCCGCCGACGTCGGAGATCAGCCATGCCTGGTTGTCGCCGTCGTTGCCCGTCCACTGGGCCAGGGCGATCCCGTCTTCGGTGGCGTGATCCGGGACGTCCAGCACCTTGCCGCTGCCGATGTTGGTCAGCCGGAAATGGCCTTCCCCGTCGTAGTTGAACCGCCATTTCTGGTAGTCGCCGCCGCTGTCCGCCTGCTGGACCACCGCGGCGCCGTCCGCGTTCGAGCCGCCCGCCACGTCCATCACCTTGCCGCTGTTGCTGTTCACGAGCTTGAAGGTGTGGGTCGCCCCGGTGACGGTGCCGGCGGCTGCGTCGATGGTCACCGTGTTGTTCCAGCTCATGCTCATGGACGTGTCCGAGGGGAAGGTGATCGGCTGCCATACGTACGTGGAGTCGTTCACCCGCCCGCCCCACGCCCCGGCCCAGCGGTCGCCCAGGTAGAGGTACGACGTCCCCGCGTTGCCCTGGACCGGGAGCACGTAGGTGGACTGCGAGTGGAACGTCGTGCCGTCGGCGACGTTGGTCATCGCCGACCAGCCGCGCTCGAGCGATCTGGACGTCGCGTACTTCGCCTGGTTGGGCGACCAGCCCGTGGCCCCGGAGGTCAGCAGGAAGTAGATGCCGTTCCGCTTGAACAGCGCCGGCGCCTCGCGGTGCCCGCCGGGGAAGAGCACCGCGGCCAGCCGGCCGATCGACAGGTAGTCGGGGCTCAGCTCGTAGAGGTTGAGATCGTAGTTCTCGTTCGAGGCGGAGATGAAATACCCCTTCCCGTCGGTGTCGACGAACAGCCCGCAGTCGCGCGACATGTACCCGGGCTTATCGTGATCGACGACCCCGGAGCCGGCGAGCGGCCGGAAGCTGCCATGGTACGTGTAGTCGCCGTCCACGGTGCTCGAGCTCGCGACCGCGGCCCGGGCCTCGCCGTAATGGACGCCGTTCTCCCAGTGCATCCACATGACGTACTTGCCCGTGGACTCGTTGTAGACGACCTTCGGGCGCTCGATGTTGGCCGGGTCGAGCTCGGGTGACGAGTCCATGGTCAGGACATGGTTCCTGAACTCCCAGCGTGTCAGGTCCGTCGAGCGGTAGGCCGACACGGCGTAGAACGTCCCGTTCGGGTTCCGGTTCTCCCCGAACCAGTAATAATAAGGGCCCACCTTGATCATCCCGCCGCCGTGCGCCTGGATGGGTTTGCCCGAGGTGTCGGCCCACTGGATGCCGTTGATCACGGAGCCGGGCTCCGGGGTCGGCTCCGGGCCGCCGCCGCCGCTGCTGCCGCTGCTGCTGCTGCTGCTGGAGCTGGGTCCGCCGGGGCCCACGACGTCCGAGCCGCCGCTGCCGCTGGCGCTGCCGCTGGAGCCGGGACCGCCGGGATCCACGACGTCCGAGCCGCCGCCGCTGCCGCCGGCGCCGAGGCCGCCGGATGACGAGGGCGAGCCGCCGCCGCAGGACGCGAGGCCGAGCGCGACGACCAGGAGACAGGGGGCCGGGAACCACGGGAAGCGACGCATGATGTCCTCCAGAGAGAAGAGGAGCCTCACGGCGGCCTCCGAGGGTGCCGGTTCGCCTCCTCGACGAGGGTCGGGATCGTTCTCGCCCGCCGGACGGACGGACGGCAAGCAGGTTCCAGCGGGAGAGCGCACGACGGTTATCGTGCGGAGAGAGAACTGCTCTCGGAACGGTATTCCGTTGGCGGTGTTTATGTACACGCCTGGAAGGCGCCAAGGACGCCAAGGACGCCAAGGACGCCAAGGACGCCAAGAGACCAGGGAGAGAGGAGAAAGGAATCCCGGGATTGCCTATCCCTTCTCCCCTTGGCGTCCTTGGCGCCTTGGCGCCCTTGGCGTTCCTTCTGCTGCTCCGGGTCGACCCCCCCGCAGCAGCGCTACTTCTTCGCCTTCTCGTCGAGGAAGCCGGCCACCCACGCGAACGGCGCGTTCCAGTTGATCGTGATCTCGTTCACGCTCCAGGCCTCGATATGGTCCACGAAGCACCGCTGCGCGACGCACCCCTTGAGCCCGGCGCTCTGGGCGTGTGGATCCTGGATCGATGAGTTCGGTCCGCCGGACACGATGCCGGGCGGCGCCTTCGGGTACTTGCTGTTCGCCTGGTGTGCCCAGAACCGGTGGTGCGGGTTCTCGAGCGGCTTGTCGCCGTAGCCGGTCACGTACGATTGCCCGAGCGGGTTGCGCCCGAGCAGGTAATCCATGCCGAGCACCACGCCGTCGAGGTACTTCTGCTGCTTCGTGAAGTCGTGGGCGAGCGCCACCACGATCATGTTGTTCAGCACGAAGGAGTTCGACCCCCACTCGTACTTGCCGTCGCGCGTCCGCTGGACGAGCGTCCGGTAGCCCTCCTTCTCGGCGACGGCGAGGTACTGGTCGGCGGCCTTGACGATGCGGTCGCGCAGCTGCTTCTGCCAGGCGGCGTCGACGGGGCCGGGCACCACCGCCATCGAGATCTGGCCGAGCGCGTCGGTGGTCTTCCAGGTCATCGACGCGACCACCCCGTCGGCCTCCGTCGGGAACTTCGCGTTCAGGGGCGAGGCCTGGAGGAACTGCTTGTACTCCGGCTTCCCCGTCGTGACGAAGAGCTCCGCGGCGGCCCAGTAGAACTCGTCGGCGACGTTCTTGTCGTCGTACGGGCCGCCGCCCTTGTCGCCGCCGGGCGGCGCGTAGAGCGCCGGGTTCTGCTTCGCCGCCGCCCACGCGCGCTCGGCGGCCTTCAGGCACTTCGCCGAGAACGCCGCGTCCACCGTCTTCCAGATGCGCGCGCACTGCGCGGCCGTGGCGGCCACGTTGAGCGTCGCCGCGGTGCTCGGCTTGTGGACCGACCGCGCGATCTTGTCCTCGTGCGGGGCGAGGCCGAGCCCCGTCCACTCGTCGTCGTGCATCTTGTGGTGCACCATGCCGGCGAGCGGCTTGCCCTCCGGCACCTGCAGCCGCAGGAAGAGCTCGAGCTCCCAGCGCGCCTCGTCGAGGATGTCGGGCACGCCGTTCTTGTTCTCGGGGATGCTGAGCTTGCCGTCCGCGAAGTCCGCGCCCGAGGCGCCGAGGTGCTTCGTCCGCTCGTACCAGTTGAGCAGCGTCCACACCGAGATGCCGCCGTTGACCACGTACTTGCCGTGATCGCCGGCGTCGTACCAGCCGCCGGACGCGTCGACGGTGTAGTCGCATCCGCTGCCCTTCAGGCAGGGCGTGGCCTTGTCGTTCGGGTGCCCGGCGGGGCGCGCGAGCTCGGCCTTGCCCGCGAAGGGCAGCTTGATCTCGATGCCGCTCCGGTTGTGGTAGAAGTACGCGAGCGCGTCGTACTTGAGCTTCTTGTAGAGGCCGGCGCCGATGTCGAACGGGAAGCTCTTGTCGTCTCCCACCTTGAGCACGTAGCCCTCGCCCGCCGTCTTGAAGGTGGTGAAGTCGACGAGGTGCACGTGGTCGCCGGACGCGCCGTCCTTGCCGAAGACCTTCGTCTGGCCGCTCGCCACCGCCTTGCCGCCGCGGTCGAGCAGCTCCCACGCGAGGGGCGCGGTCGCCGCGTTGTTCACGCTGGCGATCTTGATCGCGTCGGGCAGATACCCCACCTGGTTCACGGCGACCTTCGGCGCCGCCGCCGCCGCCTCCGTCGCGGCGGCCTTGAACTCCGGATCATCGAGGCGGATGTCGTCGATGCAGACCTCGAACGGGGTCTTGGCCGTCGCCATCTCGCCGCCGATGTGGAACGCGAGCTCCGCCGTCGGATCGTCGGCCGAGGACATCGTGAACTTGGCGGAGTAGGCCTTGGGCGACGTCCCGAGCTCGATGGGGTTCGCCCAGTGCTCGGTGTACGGCGGCCCCGCCATGCCGACCTTCGGGCGCGCCTTCGTGGGCGCGGACGCCCACGCCTTGAACTCGACCGTGTAGGTGTGGCCCTTCTGGATCACCATCTCCCGGTGGCGAAACTGCGCGTCCCAGTTGTTGGACCCCTTGTTCGTCACGGTCACGCAGTAGGCGCCGTTCTTCACCTCGGCGCTGCCCGCGCCCGGCGCGGTGAACGACGTGGTCCACGGCAGGCTCTTGTTGTCGTCGAAACTGGACGCCTTGAGCAGGTTGGTCTGCGCCGGGGCGGCGGCGCCGGCGGGGCTCGCGGGGTCGCCCGCGGCCGCGCCCGCGGGCGCCGACGCCGCCGGGCCGGCGCCCTGCTGGGTCGCGCACCCGGCGCTCAGCGCGAACGCGCCGAGCACGAGCGAGGACGTCGTCACCGTGCGCGCCGTTCGCGAGAAGATTGACTGCTTGCGTGTGGGGTCGTTCATGGTCCCTCGGGTCACGATTTCATTGCAAGGAGGCGCCATTAAAAGCGCGAATTCCGCCTTGGATGTCAAGTTGAATCTCGTCCCCGAGCGACGTTCACGCGACGTCCGGAGTCGCGGCGTTCAGCGCTGTTCGCGCTGTTCGTCAGCAAGCGGGGACACCGTCCCGCCGCCCGCGGCGGCGAGCGACTCGCGGACGGAGAGCACGTCGAGGCGGTCGTCCCAGCGGGCCTCCGGGACGCCGCGGCAGAGCGGCGCGAGCACCTCGTCGGGGAAGGGCGGGAGCGCGGGGCACGCGCGCCGCAGGAGCGCGAGGGACTGGACGCCGAGCCCGGGGACGGGGCAACGCGCGGCCTGCGCCGCGAGCGCGCGCGCCTCCTCTTCGGGGAGGCCGCCCCGCACGGCCGCCGCGAAGCACCGGCCGAACAGCTCGGGCCAGCGGTGGTCGAGGCGGCGCCACGTGTCGGCGGCGCGCGCGGCGAGGTCGCGCGCGGCCGCGAGGTCGCCGGCGCGGTAGGCGATCGCGGCCTCGGTGCAGCAGACGAGCGCGAAGTGGTCCGGGGCGGAGAGCGCCGCGCACGCCTCGACCAGCTCGGCGTCGGGCGCGAGCGCCTCGCCCATGCGGTACGCGGCCGTGCGGCGGGTCCACTCGGCGCGCGCCTCGAAGTACGGGTGCCGGCAGCGCGCCGCCATCTCGCCCGCGGCCTGCGCGCGCGCGGCCGCCCGCGCCGGCTGGAACGCCTCCAGCAGCGCGGCGGCCTCGTTCAGCGTCGAGGCGAGGCGCAGCGGCGGCCAGGTCTCCCGGGCCACCGCCGCCGCGTGCCAGCGCGCGGCCTCCTCGAAGCGCCCCTCTGCGTAGCGGAGCAGGCCGGTCCACCCGGCGACGGCCGCCTGGGCCTCGGGGTGCCCGGTCGCCGCCGCCCACGCCTGCGCCGCCTCCAGCGCCGCCTCCAGCGCCTCGGGCCCCTGCCGGACGCCGGCGCGCACGCGCACCCATTGCCGCCACCGCTCGAGCGCCGGCTCCTCGAAGGGGCCGAGCGCGTCGGCCGCCTCGCGCGCGCGCCCCCGCCAGCTCGGCCCGTCGACGAGGATGACGGCCCGCACGAGGGCCTCGAGGCGCGCCACCTCCGGGGCGGCGCGGGAGCGCGCCCGGCACAGCTCGTAGAGCACGCGGTCGAGGGCGCGCGGGCTGCGCTCGGCGCAGGCGATCTCGACCCACGCGGGCAGGAGCCGCCGCTCCCACCGCAGGGCCGCGGCCTCGGGGCCGCGGCGGGCGGCGAGCAGCCCCTCGTGCAGCGCCGCCGCGGCCTGGCCGAGCAGGCCCTCCTCCGCGAGCCGGCGCGAGGCCGCGAGCGCCTCGCCCGCGGCGCGCTCGTCCTCGCCGGCCGCGATGAGCAGGAACAGCCGTCCGGGCGCCCCCGGGGCCAGCGCGCCGGCCACCGCGCGCTGCGCGGCGCGCCGCTCGTCCTCGGACCAGCCCCCGCCGGCCTGGACGAGCAGCTCGAAGCGATCCGCGCCGGCGCGGCGGGCCCACCCCCGGGCGCACAGCGCGCCGAGCTCGGCCTCGACGCGGAAGCGCGGCTGCCGCATCAGCCGGGCGATCTGCGCCGCGTCGAGCCGCGACCCGGCCACGCCGAGCCACGCGCAGAGCTCCTCGAGGTGCGGCTCGTCCACGGCCGGGCCCTCCGCCCCGACCTGGCCTTCCGCCCCAACCTCGGTCGGCGCGGCGATGGGGAGGCCGGACTGGAGCCGGTCCAGGGTGTCGCGCTCGACCACGAGGCGGGCGTCGTCCCAGCGCCCGAAGCCGGCGCGCACCCAGGCGTCGACCTCCGCGGCGACCCGGGCGGGCAGGCCTGCGCTCCGCTCCCAGAGCGCGCGCGCCGCGTCCTCGCCCAGGTGGAAGAGGCGATCCGGGCCGGCGAACAGCGGGCGCAGCGCCCCCTCGTCGAGCGGGGCGAGCCGCAGGGCGGCGCGGTCCGCGGCGGCGCCGTCCGTGCGCGCGTCGTCCGTGAAGGCGCGGATCACGGCGCCGGCCTCGCGGCAGCGCGCGAGCGCCGCGCTCGACCAGGGATCGAGCCGCTCGGCGTCGTCCGCGACGAGGACGGCGTCCGCCGCGAGCGCGCCGCGGACGAGCGCCTCGGCGCGCGAGAGCACCTCGTCGAGCGGGGCGCTCGCGAGGTCCTCGAGCGACCCGATCGCGGACGAGAGGCTCGCGAGCGGGCGCCGGCCCGGCGCGAGCCGGATCACGCGCCGCCCCTCGCGCTCGAGCGCCTCCGCCGCGTCCTCGAGGCAACACGTCCGCCCCGAGCCGCGGGGGCCGGTCACGTCGAGCGCCCGCCCCGCCCGCGCGGCCGCGACGATCGCCTGCACGGGCGCGTCGCCGCCCAGCCGGGGGACGGTCCGCGCCGCGCGGCGCGCCCCGGCCTGTCCGCGCAGGAGCGCGAGCGCGTCGGCGGCCGAGCGGGGGCGGTCCTCGGGCGAGCGCGCGAGCAGCCGATCCACGAGATCGGCGGCGCGCTGCGGGAGCTCCGGGACGTGATCGCGCACCGGCACGGGCGTCTGCGTGAGGCGCAGGAGCAGGAGGCCCTGCACGGTGGGGGCGTCGTGGGGCAGGCTCCCGGTGAGCGCCTCGTAGAGCATGGCGCCCACGGCGTAGAGGTCGGCGCGCGCGTCGATGGGCCCGCCGCGGATCTGCTCCGGGGCGAGGTAGGCGGGCGTGCCGACGATGAGCCCCTCCTCCGTCTCCGTCATCGCCGCGCGCGTGGGGCTCGCCGGGCCGAGGGACAGGCCGAAATCGAGCACCACCGGCCGCCCGTCGGGGCGGAGCAGCACGTTGGCCGGCTTGAGGTCGCGGTGCACGATGCCGGCGACGTGAACGCGCGCGAGGATCTCGAGGAGCGCCTCGGTCGGCGCGGCGATGGCTGAAAAATTCCAGCGAGGAGCGCGCCGGGCGGGGCGTGGCACGCAGCGCGGGCGCATCTCCGAGGCTGCGGTGACGCTGGCGGCGGTGGCGCTGGCGGCGGTGGCGCTGGCTGCGATGGCGCTGGCGGCGGTGGCGCTGGCTGCGATGGCGCTGGCGGCGGCGGCGGCGCTGGCGGCGGTGGTGCTGGCTGCGATGGCGCTGGCGGCGGCGGCGGCGCTGGCGGAGACCGTCCTGTCGTCCCGTGATGCCGGCGCGCTCTCCTCGCCGTCCGCGGCCTCGTCGGCGTCCGCGGCATCACCGACGTCCGCCGCCTCGCCGGCGTCCCCGACGAGCCGGCCGGGGAAGGGGGCGCCGTCGACGCGCTCCATCACGAAGAACGGCCGTCCCTCGTCCATCCCCTCGTCGAGCAGCCGGACCACGCCCGGCAGGCGGAGCATGCGCAGGGCGGCGATCTCGCGCCGCACCCGCGCGGACTCCGCGCCGGCGCGGAGGAGCAGCTTGATGGCCACCTGCTCGCCGAGCACGGGATCGTCGGCGCCCCAGACCTCGCCGTGCGCCCCCCGGCCGAGCAGCTCGCGCAGGTGATAACGCCCGGCGAGGACACGCGCGCCCGCGTCGCCTACCGGCTCCCCCGCCGCGGAGCCGACCCGCTGCTCCGACATCGCGAGACCGCTCTACCGCGGCCCGGGCGGGCCATCAAGCGCGCGCTCGGAGGAACGTTCGGACGAATCAGAGGAAATAGGGGGGAGGGGGCGCCGCGCCGTGGTACCAGCTGCATTGGGTGGTCTCGTGGGCACACCCCGCGGTGAACTCGTCCTTCACGAGGTTGTTCCACTCGCCGGCCGTCCTGATGCGCTTGCAGTCCTTGAAGGAGATCACCGTCTTCACCTCGGAGCTGCCGGCCGACTCGTAGCCGGGATAGAGCAGCCAGTACTCGGTGGTCTCGAAGAAGGTGGGCGGCTTCTCCGGGTACCCGAGGCCCATGCAGCGGCCGCGGAGATCCTGGCTTTGCCCCACGTAGATGCACCGGTCGCCGACGACGAGCTGCGGAATCGTGTCGGGGTCGTCCGGCGCGGCGATGTCGTGAACGGGGGTGTCCAGGCCCACGCCTGGCCTCCGCTGGCGTTGCTTCGCGACGCGCGCCGGCTTCGCGCTCCCCGGCGCCGCGTCCTCGGCGCGACGGACGGCTGCGCCGGCGTCGCGCTCCGCGCGGAGCGCGACGCCGGCGGCGCCGGCGTCGGGGAACGCGCCCGCGAGGGCCGCGAGCTTCGTGGCGCGCACCGACCGGGCCACGATGTAGAAGCCGTTCTCCACCCAGAGCCCCGCCTGAGGATCCTCGCTCCAGGCGCTCACGCGCTTCTTCTTCGCCCAAGCTTTCCAGTGCTGCTCGAGCGAGAAGCCCTGGACTGGAGTCCATTTCTCCAGCCTGTATTCACCAGGCACCTGCCAGAGGATCCAGCGCTGGAGCTGGCCCATGGGCGTGGGCTCGGTGAACGCGAACCCGATGGTGTCGTTGTTGTCCTTGTTGCGGACGCGGAGCCCTCCAGGGGCGAGCAGGGGTGCTGCAGTCATGATCGGTTCCTGTCTCCTCCGCGCGGCGGAGGCGTGCTGGTGGCGGCGGTCGCAGGCGGCCACAAGGAGCTCCCACGAGGTCGGGGAGGCGGGAAGAACGTAGAGCGTTCTTCCCGCCATCCTGTCCTCATGGTCAGATCGGACCACCCGACCGCGATGGGCGTCGAGAACAGCCGGCGTGTCCAGCGCTCACGCAACGGGCGTGCCGGCCGGCGGTGCTGGCGTGGCGTCGCGTTGCCTTCCCGTGGCGGTCGTGCGCAGGGCGGTCGCGCGCAGGGCGGTCAGGCGCCGGCAGGCGCGATGACGGTCACGCGCCGTCGCCCGCGCCGCCCGGGCGCTGCTTCCGGGCCGGGCGCTCTGCTGTGCCTCCCGGCGGCTGCGCCATCCACCGCTTGAGCTGCGTCCGGTGCAGGCCGAGCGCGCGCGCCGCGGCCGAGATGTTCCCTCCCGCCGCGCGCAGCGCCGCGGCGATCTCGTCGCCCGAAGGCCGCGCGGCGCGCGCCTCGCGCGCCTCGCGCGCCTCGGCCGGCGCCGGACCGGGTGCCGCGCCAGGGGGGGCGCTCGAGGCGGCGGGCGACGCGCCCGGGGCGTCGCTCGGCGAGGCCGCCCGGGGCGAGGGCTCCGCCGACGGCGGCGGGACGACGGCCATGCCCGCGGTCGGGCTCAGGTGCCGGGCGAGCACCGCGCCCCCTTCCTCGGTCGCGATCTGCGCCGCCGCCCGGACCTCGGCCAGGAGCTCGCGCACGTTGCCCGGCCACCGCCGGAGCAGGCACGCCTCGACGAGCGAGGTGTGGGGCCAGAGCGCCGCCTCGTCCCCGGGCCCCGCGCCCCTCGGCGCCCCCACGGCCGCGCGCACCTGTTGCACGGCGCGGTCGAGCAGCCAGGGGATCTCCTCCGGCCGCTCGCGCAGCGGCGGGAGCGTCACCGCCGGGACGCCGATCCGGAAGTAGAGATCCTCGCGCAGCTTGCCCGCCGCGACCTGGGCCCGCAGGTCCTTGAGCGTGGCGGAGCAGAGGCGCACGTCCACGCGCGCCGGCCGCAGCTCCCCGAGCGGGAGCACCTCCCCCGCCTCCAGGACCCGCAGCAGCTTCGCCTGCACCCCCGGGTCGAGCTCGGCCACCTCGTCGAGGAAGAGCGTGCCGCCGTGGGCGCTCTGGACGTATCCGAGCGCGTCCACCGCGCCGGTGTACGCGCCCCGGCGCGCGCCGAACAGCAGGCGCTCGGCCATGCCCTCGGGCAGCGTGGCGCCGTTCACCGCCACGAACGGCCCCGCGCTCGTGGGCCCGGCGGCGTGGAAGGCGCGCGCCGCGAGCTCCTTGCCGGAGCCGCTCTCGCCGGTGATGTGGAGGACGCGCCCGAAGCGGGCCGCGCGGCTGATGGTCCGGAAGGTCCGCTGCAGCAGCGGCCCCATCACCATGTCCTCGCCGCGGGCCAGCCCCGCCCGGTAGGGACGTGTGTCGGCGGCGAGCAGGAACAGCGAGGAGCCCATGCGGACGATCCGGAGCGCCTCGCCCGCGCGCTCGCCGCGCAGCTCCTCGCCGTCGACGGCCGTGCCGTTGCGGCTGTCGAGGTCCCGCACCGCGAAGCGGCGGCCGTCGAACGCCACGCGGGCGTGCTCCCGCGACATGCGTTTGTCGTCGATGCGCACGCCCGCGACCTCGCCGCGCCCGAGCACCAGCGCGCCGCCGGCGAGCGGGATCACCCCGAAGGCGGGCCGGTCCCCCGAGAAGAGCAGGACGAGGCCGGGGACGGGGTCGCCCGTGCTCCCGTCGTCGGTGGGCCCTTCCAGCGGGCCGCCGTCGAGCGTCTCCGAGGCGCGCACGGGCGCGAGTCTAGCCGAAGGGCGGACGGCGCCGCAGCCCTCGTGTCGACACAAGGCGGGGTGTGCCAGCCGTTGTGTCGACACGACGGCTGCGCGGCCGGACCGGGGTCGATCGCGCGGCTGCGCCGGGGTCGATCGCGCGGCTGCGCCGGGGTCGATCGCGCGGCTGCGCCGGGGTCGATCGCGCGGTTGCGCGGATCTCTGCGCAACTCGCGCGACCGTCCGCCCACCCGGCGCTGGCGCGCTGCGCAGCGCTCCCCGGCCGCCGGCGAAACCGGCGGGGATCCGGCCCGGTATAGCGCTTGCGAGAGCGCCCGGCCGAACCTACCGGCCCGAGCGCCGCACCTGGAGCGCACCCCATGCAAGCATCACCTGCTTTCACGAGCCCTTCCCCGTCCGCTGCGAGCACGTTGGATCTGGTGACCCGCGCCATCGCGGGCGACGACACCGCGCGCCGCGGCCTCGTCGATCAGCTCACGCCGGTCCTGCGGGCGCGGGTGACCCGCCGCCTCGCGGCGCGCGGGGCCGGGTCGCGCTCGGCGCACGCGGAGGACCTGATCCAGGACGTCCTCATGGCGCTCTTCGACGAGGAGGCGCGTGTGCTCAGGGCGTGGGATCCCGGGCGCGGCCTGTCGCTCGCCAACTTCGTCGGCCTCGTGACCGAGCGTCACGTCCTCTCGGCGCAGCGCACCCGGTCCCGGAGCCTGTGGGCCGAGGAGCCCACGAGCGACGACGAGATCGTCACGATGTCCGGCGCCGTCGACGAGACCGAGTCGGTCATCGCCGCGCGCGAGCTCGTGGCGCGGATGTTCCGCCGCCTCGCCGGCGAGCTCTCCCCGCTCGGCATGCAGCTCCTCCAGCTCATGTTCATCGAGGAGGTCCCCATCGACCGGATCGCCGCGGAGCTCGGCATGACGCGCACGAGCCTCTACGTGTGGCGCCACCGGCTCGTGAAGGCGGCGCGCCGCTGTGCCGAGGAGCTCGGCGAAGAGCCCGAGCTCCTCGCGTGATCCCGCGCGCCGCCTCCGCCCGCGCGGCCCGCGCGCGGACGGGAGAGGCGCCCGCGGCGTTCACTCGCGCTCGTTCTCGATGGTGATCTGGTCGGCGATCACGAGCTGACCCTGGGCGTTGACGACCCCGGTGCGCGAGAACGTGCTGAGGACCGCGTCGCCGTCGAGGTCGCCGCGCGCCGCGGCCTCGAACCCGCGGGGCCCAGGCGCGCTGGCGGCCGCGATGTAGCCCGAGCCCGCATTGTAGTGGTACTGGTAATAGGTCGGCTGCGTTATCGAGAACTTCAGGCACCGCCACCCGCTCGTGGCCGTCCCGGTGTCGAAGTCCACGCCGGGCGTCGACCGGGGCTGGTACTTCCTCCCGGCGACGTCCTGGATGTTCGCCGGCACGGGCTCGGCGGAGCTGCAGAGCTGATTCGCCGCCTCACCGGGGCTCGTCTCCCCGCCGAGCGCGCCTTGCACCGCCACCTCGCGCCCGTACGCCGCCACAGCCGCGCGCGAGATGGTGCCGACCGTGTTCTTGGCCTCTGCGGTCTTGGCGGAGGCGATGTACTTGGAGACACCGTAGATCGCCAGCGCCGACAGGACGCCCAGGAGCGGCACCGAGATCCCGAGGGCGATGAGGAAGATCATCAAGCAGGAGGTCTTCTCCTTCTTGGCCTGAGGTTTCCCCGGGGTCGATTGTTCAGGGGCCGTCTGCATCAGGCCACGCTAGAGGAGCTTCCGGGGCGTGGCAAACGAGAACGCGTCGCAATGCTGCGTCGATCGAGCCGCCCGAGTGGCTGGTGGCGCAATGCTCGAGAGCCGCGTGACGTGGCGGCCGGGCAGCTCGGCCGTCAGCGGCTCGGCGCCTCCCGCGGCGTGAGGCGGCGCGCGCACGGCGGCCTTTCCGTCGCGCCCCTCAGGGCGTGAACAGCCCCGTGTAGCTCTGCGCCCTGGCCTGCGTCGTCCCGTCATACTTGAACGGCGCCTCCTGCGTCTTCAGCCCCTTGTACGCGGTGACCTGGACGCTGTAGTACCGGCCGCTCTCCAGCACGCCTTCCGGCACCTGGATCGATGTCTCCGTCGTGTCGACGCTGAGCACCGAGGTCCGCGCGCTCACCACCTCATCGCCCGCGTCCTTGAGGTCATCGTAGAGGACGATCCCCACGAAATACCCGTCCGGCGTGCCCAGGTCCGGCGGCTCGAAGTGGATGACGGGCGTCGTGCCGACCTGCTCGGTCACCTCGTCCGCGGGCAGGCTCTTTCCGTCGAGCTTCAGGCTCCGCGGCAGGCCGAGCAACGGCTCCACCGCCGCGCCGTTCGCGTCCTCGGCCTTGAGGATGACCTCGACGTGGCCGCGCAGGGTCTCCGTGGTCATCTCGACGGGGTGAGTCACCCGCGTGCGGAACGTCACGATCACGTCGAGCATCTCCATGCCTCTTGCCCGGTAGGGGTTCCCGTACTCGTAAGTCCGGGCGTGATCGCCGGGGTGGAAGGTGTTCAGCGCGTCGTTGCACCCGTCCGGGCAAAGCTGCGTGTCGCACGAGCCATCGTACGGAAAGCAGGTCTCGTCGACCGGCTCCTGGTTGCTGAAGACGGCCGCGCTGAGCAGCGTCGGTGTCCACCCGTTCACGGGCACGCCGGTGCCGGGCTCCTGGACGAGGAAGAACGAGGTGAACGTGTCCGCGAGCGCGGCCGGGCCGTGCGCCGTCACCTGCGCCACGAACCGCGAGATCTTGAGGTCGACCGCGAGGCTCGACGGATCGAGCGGCGCGAACGCCCCGCCGAGGGCGACCGGCTTCCCGTCCTGCATGTTCACCTCGGCGGTCGAGAACGACGCCTCGGCGGCGTTGTAGGTGAACGAGGACCACGGGTCGTGTGGATCCGCCTCGCCCGACGCCGGCTCCACCTGGTGCTGGACGAGCTGGGTGACGTGCAGCACATCGCCCTGCGACCCATCGACGAGCGGCCGCGCGGCGTCGTCGTGGGTGGACGGCAGAACCACCTTGTGCCAATCGAACGTCCAGCCTGAGAGGGCCTTGTCCCCGTCCTCGGGGGCGCCCGGGTCGCCCTCCGCGGGGCTCGCCCCGGCGAGCGCGTCGGCGTTGAAGCTGTAGAGCTCGATGCTGTCCTGGAGCCACTGGACCGTTTCCCCGTCCTCATCGCGGGTGATCTGGTGCCAGGCGCCGAGGCCCCCGGCGGTGAGCGCGACGTCGATGGCCTGCGTCGCCGCGCCCGCGTCGGGCCGCCCCGCGAAGGTGCGGCCGAAGTCGACGGAGCGCGCGGTCATCTGCATCATGGTGACGCGCTCCGGCGCGTGCTCGGCGCGCTCGTCCGGCGGGGTGGTCGTGACGAGCCAGTACTCGCCGTCGGGCACACCCGGGATCTCCCAGCGCGCGCCGTCCTCCGACAGCGCGCCGGCGAAGGCCTGGACCGCGCCGTCCGCCGCGACCACCTGGGCCTCGACGGACGTGAACTGGGAGAGATCCCGGCTCGTGGTGATCTCGCCGCCCTCGGTGACGTACGTATCGCGGAGGTCGAGGATCACCCCCTGGAAGGGCGCGCCCGCGCGCTCCTCACCGCATCCTGCAACCATGGCGAGCAGACCTGTCACCAGCACGGAAGAGCGATGGATGGATATGCGCATTAGCCCAGTAAACGGAACCGCGCGGAAGATGCGCAAGCGGAAAGTGCGATTTCCGCCGGTGGGACCTCGGCGCCCGGGTGCGCACAGCGGATCTAGAGATGGTTTTGCCGGTCCAACGCGGAACCTCGCCTACGGAGAGCAGGTCTCCGCAGGCGGTAGGGAGCCGTGTGCCAGAACCCAGGACTCTCTACGTGCCCGCGTTCCCCGTATCCGCAGCAGGTGTCCAGGCCACCACGTTGGCTCGCAGCGCGGACCACTCGGAGTGCCATGAATGCGGCTCTGCATCGCGCGCCAGCGCGTCGAGGACTCTCTCCACGAGCTCGGGCTGGTTCTTGAGCACCGGGTCGAACCCTGCCGTGCCCTGGATCTTCGCGAAGATGTTCTTTCCGGCGAATACCTCCAGCGCATGCGCCCGGAAGCGTCCGCCGTGCAGGCAGTCGGGCAGGTGCCGCTCGAAGGCGTCAACCAGAGCGTTCTTGTCGAGGTGAGCGTGCTCGGCGTACTCATCGGCCTTTGCGCGGAGCTCCTCCGCCAGCTCCTCCTTGGTGGCGTCGAGGCGCACGTGGGTGTCGATGCGGTTCCTGCGTGGCGCACAGCAGGTCAACGCGATCCTCGCAGCGGTGGCATGACCGAGCGCATCGAACACCCCCTCGAGCTGGGCTACGTAACGGTTCTTCGCAGCAGCGTCCCACCGAAGCGCGCGCGCCAGCACGTCGGGGTCGAGAAGGTAATTCTCGACCTCCTTGCGTCGCCATGCCCATCCGAGCTGCACGCCCTTGGGCGTGGCCCACGCAGCAGGCCGAGGAGCGGCGGCCGGCATCCATGCTCCGGGATCCCTGGGGAAATCGCCGTCGATGAGCCCGCAGATCCCAGGGTTCTGTCGGCGCCTGCGCCGAATCAGGCTCGGGAGACCCTCTTTGCCGCCCCAGGGCTCGATGGTGACGCCGGTGCCTTCCAGAATCGCGTGAAGGAGCCTGACGTCCGGACTGTTGTCCTCGCCCTCGCACAGGAGAACGCTCACAGGCACGGGCGTCCCTCCGGCAGCCGGTGGATGGTATGAGGGCTGACGAGCGTCGAGATCGCGCGTGCGTGCGTGGTGAAGAGGAATTGATTGTCCTCGCCGAGGCGAGGCAGCAGGCCGAGGAGCGTCTGTGCGAGCGGCGGGTGCAGGTTCAGATCGATCTCGTCGATGAGCACCACCGATCGGTGGATCTGCTGCCTCACGAACTCGAAGAGGAGAGGAAAGACAGACTGCTCGCCGGCGGACATCTCGCTCAGCGTGTAGGTGCGGCCCCCGTCCTTCAGCACGAACCGGTCGTCCGCCGGAGTAGGGCCGTCGAACAGGGGCTCGACCCCCGCGAACCTCCGGCCCGGAAACGCCGTCCGGTAGAGAGCTTCCAGCTCGCCGAGGTAGTCGCGGTCTGGATGGGGTCCGTGCTGCTCGCGGTTTCGATGCCAGATCTTGAGGATCTTGTCGAGCCGCTCGACGGCGGTCGCGAACCGGACACCCATCTCGTTGGGCGGAGCCTGGTCGGACGACTCGCGATCCGGCGGCTCGCGCGCGCCGGACAGCGCGATGTTCCGGAACTGGTCGTACCAGAACACCCCTGGCAATCGAGAGAAGAGCGCTCGGAGCTTGGGATCGTTCCTGAGCGACGCGGCGACGTACGATCGTCCGCGGAACTGGTAGATCTCGCGCGGGGAGCCGGTCGTCCTCACCCGTGCGCCCTCGAGACGCAGCGTCACCACGCGGCTGTCGCCGGGATCCCGGAACAGGTCATGGCTCGTGGGGTGGACGATGTCCCACCATCGCCTCGCGGCCTCCTGCGTCGCCGCGATCTCGTCGTCTTCGAACTCGACTGTCAGCTCGACGACCGGGTCGCCGTGCACGAAGTAGCGCTCAGGCGCCCACCCGGTCCAGCCGAGATGACCGACATCAGGGATCTTCCGCTGCGCCAGCGACAGTGTGAGGGCGATGGCTTGCAGGATGGTCGTCTTCCCTGAGGCGTTATCGCCGAGGATCAAGTAACGATCCGCCACATCGCCGGTCGCCTTGTTCTTGAAGTCCAGCTCGATGCCGGGAGGAGCGAATTTCTTGAAGTTCTCGATCGTGGCTCGGCTGATCTTCATGGAGAGAACCTCGTCACGGCGGACCGACGGCGCGACGTCTTACCACGCTCGATCGGGGAGCAGCGTACCAGCGCAACCCTGGCGAGCATGGGGCCACGCTTCCGCCACGCCAAGGCTCCCTAGGCGACCGGCCGGAGAGCATCCCTGACCCACCCTCCGGCCGCGCGGCCATCACCCCCGGGAACGCCGCGACGGGGAGGGGGTAGCTTCGCAGGCAGATCTGTACAGTTTTTGACGTACCAGGCGTCGTCCCGCAGGCAGATGTGTAAGCCTGGTAACGGACCAGGCGTCCGCTGCTGCTTGCGAATGTATGGAAAATTACTCCGAGCGCCTCGCCCGCGTGCGTGTGTGTACGCCCCGGCGCGCTCGCAGCGCCCCCACGCGCCGACCGGAGCCTGCGCCCGCCCTCGCCCCGCCGCGGTGCTCGCCCCGCTCCGCCCCCACGGTGGCCTCCCCGCCGGCGTGCACCGCGAGCCCGGCGCCGGGATCTGGCGCTCGGCCGCAATCCTCCGCGATACTGACCGTCCCGATGAAACCCGGGGACATCGTCGCCGACCGCTTCCTGATCGAGCGCCTCGCCGGGTCGGGCGGGATGGGCTCCGTCTACCGCGCCCTCGACCGGCACACCGGCGAGGTCGCGGCGCTCAAGGTCATGTCGGGCCGGGGCCTCGAGCACGGCGAGCGGTTCGCGCGCGAGGCGCAGGTGCTCGCCGGGCTGCGGCACCCCGGCATCGTCCGGTACATCGCGCAGGGGGCGACCGAGAGCGGCGAGCCGTGGCTCGCGCTCGAGTGGCTCGAGGGCGAGAGCCTCGGCGACCGGCTGCGGCGGCGGGGCCTCACCGTCGGCGAGAGCATCACGCTCGGGTTGCGCATCGCCGAGGCGCTCGCCGAGGCGCACCGCCACGGCGTCGTCCACCGCGACCTCAAGCCGAGCAACCTGTACCTCATCGACAAGTCCGTCGAGCGGGTCAAGCTCCTCGACTTCGGCATCGCCCGGCTCGCCGCGCTCGCGCCGCTCACGATGACCGGCGTCGTCATGGGCACGCCGTTCTACATGGCGCCCGAGCAGGCGCGGGGCGAGCGCGCCATCGGGCCCCAGGCCGACGTGTTCGCGCTCGGCTGCGTCCTCTTCCACTGCCTCACCGGGCGCCCGCCGTTCATCGGCGACGACATCCACACCGCGCTCCTCCGCGTCGTCCTCGACGAGGCGCCGCGCCTGCGCGACCTGCGCGCCGACGTCCCCGAGGGCGTCGACGCCGCCGTCGCGCGCATGCTCGCGAAGGACCCGGCCGCGCGGCCCGCCGACGGCGGCGCCGCGGCCGACGAGCTGCTCCAGGTCGGCGAGATCAAGAGCACCCCCCCGGCGCCCGTCAGCCGGCGCGGCGGCGCGCTCACGACCGGCGAGCGCCGGACCGTCTGCCTCATGCTCGCGCGCGTCGGCGCGAAGGACGCGGCCTGGCAAGGGCCCACCATGCCGATGACGCTCCCCATGACCATGCCGCTCGCGCGCGCGGCGATCCCGGAGGCGGAGCTCACGCGCGTCGCCGCGCGCTTCGGCGGCGCGCTCCAGACGCTCGCGGACGGCCTGCTCCTCATCACGCTCGAGTGCCGCGGCCTCATCACCGACCAGGCCGCGCGCGCGGCGCGGTGCGCGATCGAGGTGCGCGACCTCATCCCCGGCGTGCAGATGGCGCTCGTCGCCGGCCGCGGCGCCGCCGACGACCGGCTCCCCATGGGGCCGACCATCGACCGCGCCGTGCGCCTGCTCGACCGCGCCGCCGGCGGCGCCATCCGCCTCGACGAGGTCATGGCCGGCCTGCTCGACGCGCGCTTCGACGTCGGCGGCGACGCGACGGGGCTCGTGCTCCGCGGCGAGCGCGACCTCAGCGAGGCGGCGCGCACCCTGCTCGGGCGGCCGACGCCGTTCGTGGGGCGCGACCACGAGATCGCGATCCTCGAGGCCGTGCTCGACGAGTGCACCTCCGAGCCGACCGCGCGCGCGGTGCTCGTCACGGCGCCCGCCGGGCTCGGCAAGAGCCGGCTGCGCTACGAGTTCCTGCGCCGGATCGAGGAGCGGGACCAGGGCGTGCAGGTCTGGCTCGGCCACGCCGACCCGATGAGCGCCGGCTCGCCCTTCGGCCTCCTGCGCCAGATGCTGCGCCGCGAGGCCGGGCTCTCCGGCGGCGAGCCGCAGGAGGTGCGCGAGCAGCGCCTGCGCGCGCGCGTCGGCCGCACCCTGAGCGGCGGCGACCTCGCGCGCGTGACCGAGTTCCTCGGCGAGATCGCCCGCATCCACTTCTCCGACGAGGGCCGGGTCGAGCTGCGCGCCGCGCGCGCCGACCCGATGCTCATGGGCGACCAGATCCGGCGCGCCTTCGAGGACTTCGTGCTCGCCGAGTGCCGCGCCGAGCCGGTGCTGCTCGTGCTCGAGGACCTCCACTGGGGCGACCTGCCCACGGTGAAGCTCCTCGACGCGGCGCTCGCGCACCGGGACCAGCCGCTCATGGTGCTGGCGCTGGCGCGGCCCGAGATCGAGTCGGTCTTCCCGAAGCTCTGGGCCTCGCGCGGCGCGCAGGAGATCCGGCTGCGCGAGATCGGCAGGAAGGGCAGCGAGCGGCTCGTGCGCGAGGTGCTCGGCGACGCCGTGCCGCCCGAGCTCTGCGCGCGCCTGTGCGAGCGCGCCGGCGGCAACGCGTTCTACCTCGAGGAGCTCATCCGCGCGGCCGCCTCGGGCAGGACGGAGGCGCTGCCGGAGACGGTGCTCTCGATGGTGCAGGCGCGGCTCGAGTCGCTCGACGTCGAGGCGCGGCGGGTGCTGCGCGCCGGCAGCGTCTTCGGCCAGAAGTTCTGGCGCGGCGGCGTCGCCGCGCTGCTCGGCGGCGAGAAGCGGGCCCAGCGCGTGGGCGAGTGGCTCTCGGTGCTCGTCGATCGCGAGCTCATCGCGCGCCGGGGCGAGGGCAAGTTCACGGGCGAGGAGGAGTACACGTTCCGGCACGCGCTCGTGCGCGAGGCGGCGTACGCGACGCTGACCGACGCCGACCGCGCGCTCGGCCACCTGCTCGCCGGCGAGTGGCTGGAGCGGGCCGGGGAGCGGGACGCCGCGCTGCTCGCCGAGCATTTCGAGCGCGGCGGCGACGCCGAGCGGGCGGTCATCTGGTTCCGGCGCGCGGCGGAGCAGGCGCTCGGCGCGAACGATTTCCGCGCCGCGATCCAGCGGGCCGAGCAGGGCGTGGCGAGCGCCGAGCGCGACGGCGAGTTCTTCGCGGCGCTGCGCCTCGTGCAGGCCGAGGCGCACAAGTGGCTCGGCGAGGCCGCCGACGCCGAGCGGTGCGCCGTGATGGCGATGCAGGGCTTCCCCCGGAGGAGCGCGCTCTGGTACGCGGCCGCGGCCGAGGCCGCGTCGATGCGCGTGCGCCTCGGCATGGGCGACCGGCTGGCGGACCTCGTGGAGGAGCTCCGCGGCGGCGGCGCGAGCCCCGGGGACGGCGGCAGCGGGCCCGTGGCCTACGCGGGCGGCGGCGGCAGCGGGCCCGCCGGCGGCGACCGGGCCCCCATCTACATCGACGAGGCGACCGGCCCCTGCGTGAGCGCGCTGGCGCGCATCGCCGGGTCGCTCCTGCACGGCGGCCAGTACGCCGCGGCCGAGGAGATCGTGCTGGAGCTCGCGCGCGTCGCGATGCCGCTCGCCGAGCGGGACGCGGCGGTGGCGGCGCGCATCCACGCCCTCCGGGCGTCGCGGGCGCTCTGCTACGGCGACCCGGCCGCGTCGCTGGAGTGCACCGAGCAGAGCATCCCGGCGTACCTCCAGACCGGCGATCTCCGGAACGCGTGCCTGAGCCGCGTGAACGCGGCGCACTGCCTCGTGCAGCTCGGCGTGTACGGCCGCGCCGAGGCGGGGCTGCGCGACGCGCTCGCCGACGCGGAGCGGATGCGGCTCCACAACGTCGCGGCGTTCGCCAAGCAGAACCTCGGGCTGCTCTGGATGCAGCAGGGCGACCTCGCCGCGGCGCGCACGGTCACGGCCGAGGCGATCGAGGCGTTCGCGGCGCAGGCCAACCGGCGGCAGGAGGCGCGGGCGCGCGCGTACCTCGCGGCGATCCTGACCCGCCTCGGCGGCCTCGGCGCCGCGGACGCCGAGTCGGGCGCGGCCGTGGCGATGCTGGCGCACGTGCCGACGCTCCAGGCGTTCGCGCTCGCGGTGCGCGCGCGGGTGCTGCTCGAGCAGGGGCGCGCACACGAGGCGCTCGACGCCGCCCGGCGCGGCCTCGGCCTGCTCGTCTCGGTCGGCGGGACCGAGGAGGGCGAGGCCCACATCCGCCTCGTCTACGCCGAGTCGCTCCGGGCCGCCGGGCACCACGGCCCCGCGTGCGAGGCGATCGCGGTGGCGATGCAGCGGCTCGTCGCGCGGGCGCAGTGGATCCACGACCCCGCGCGGCGGCAGAGCTTCTGCCAGGCCGTGCCGGAGAACGCGAAGACGTTCGCGCTGGCGGCGCTCTGGCAGCAAGAGGTGGAGCCCACGCTGCAGTGACCACGCGCGCGGGGCCCGCCGCCGGCTCACGCCGAGTCTCCTCCGGAATGAAGCCAGGGCGCCTCCGGCGCGTGCCGGGCCGCGCCCCGGGCGGATCTACCGCGGAAATCCTGCGCTTCCGCGCGGAATCTGCCCTGGATGCGGCCCGGCGCACGCGGCAACTTGACTGGGAATGGAAGGTCCGAGAGGATCTTTCCCAAACCATGTATGCAGCGCTCTTTCGTCACGTGCTTTTCCCGTTGTACGAAACGCGGCTCCGGGGGCGGGCCACGCTGACGTACCTCGAGGAGATGGAGCGGTCCCAGTGGCGCCCCGAGAGCGAGCTCCGGGAGCTCAACTGGCGAAGGATGCTTGAGGCCCTCCGCTACGCCGAGCAGCGCATCCCCTGGTACCGGCGCCGGTTCGCCGAATACGGGGTGCGCGTGAAGGACGTGCACGCGCCCGAGGATCTCTCGCGCTTCCCGGTGCTCACCAAAGCCGATCTGCGCGCCCACGGCGACGAGCTGCTCGCCGAGGGGTGGACAGGCAAGCTTCATAAGAGCGGTACGGGCGGATCGACCGGGGAGCCGGCGCGGTTCTATTACGACCACGCGACGTACGAGCACCGGAACGCGGCGGCGCTGCGGGCGGACCGCTGGGCGGGCGCGGAGATCGGGCAGAAGGAGCTCTACATCTGGGGCATCCCGCCGGTGGAGCCGCGCTGGAAGAAGTGGAAGCGGCAGCTGCACGAGGCGGCGATCCGGAAGAAGACGGTCAGCGCGTTCAACCTGTCCGAGGCGCGGCTCGCGGAGGTGGTGGACGAGATCTCCCGCTACCAGCCCAACATCATCGTCGGGTACACGAACCCGCTCTACTACACGGCGCGTTACGCGCTCGACACGGGGCGCAAGCTGCCGCCGCTGAAGGGGATCATCGCGACGGCCGAGCGGCTCTCGAAGCACCAGCGCGAGACCATCGAGGCGGCGTTCAAGACGCCGGTGTTCGACCGGTACGGCTGTAGGGAGATGATGCTGATCGGCGCGGAGTGTGAGCGCCACGAGGGCAAGCACCTCAACATGGAGAACATCTTCGTCGAGATCCGCTGTGGCCAGCGGCTCGCCAAGCCCGGCGAGCCCGGGGAGGTGCTGATCAGCGACCTCGTGTGCCGGTCGATGCCGCTGCTCCGCTACAAGAACGAGGACGTCGCGGTGGCGTCGGACAAGCCGTGCTCGTGCGGCCGGGGGCTGCCGCTGCTCGCGTCGGTGGAGGGGCGGGTGCTCGACATGATCGTGGGGCCTGATGGGCAGCTGCTCGCGGGCGAGTTCTTCCCGTACTTCTTCAAGGATCAGCCGACGGTGGCGCGCTTCCAGGTCCACCAGGACAAGGCGCGGGCGATCACGATCAAGCTCATCCCGGGCGACGGCTTCAAGCCCGACGTGGCGCAGCTCATCGAGCGCGATCTCCGCCGGTTCCTGGGCGATCGGGCCGTCATCCGGGTCCAGGTCGTGGACGACATCCCGGTGACGAAGGGCGGCAAGTTCCGGATGACGATCTCCGAGGTGCCCATCGAGTTCGGCCGCGAGGCCGCGGCGTGAACGGCGTCCCCGAGGTCCAGCCGGCGCCGGGGGCGGCCCCGCGCGCCCGGCAGGACCGGCCGGTGAAGGTCGCCCACGTGGTGCTCGCGCTCAACGTGGGCGGGCTCGAGCGCGTCGTGCTCCGGCTGCTCGAGCGGATGGAGCGCGGCCGGTTCACGCCGGTGGTGTGCGCGCTGCAGGAGCCGGGCGCGCTGGCCGACGAGCTCGAGCGGCTCGGCGTGCCGCTCGTCGTGGTGGCGCGCAAGCCCGGGCTCGACCCGGGGCTGTCGGTGCGCCTCGCTTCGTGGCTGCGGCGCGAGGGGGTGCGGCTCGTCCACACGCACAACCCGGGTCCGCACCTCTACGGCGCGCTCGCCGCGGCGCTGGCGCGCGCCGCGAGCCTGCCGGCGCGGGACGGGGGCGGGCCGCGCGTGGTGCACACGAAGCACGGCCGCAACTACCCGACCGACAAGCGGAAGGTGCTGGTCAACCGGGTCGCGACGGCGCTGACCGACCGGGTCGTGGCGGTGAGCGACGACGCGCGGGCGGTCGCGCTCGAGGTGGAGCGGGTCGATCCGGCGAAGGTGGTGACGATCCTGAACGGCGTCGACACCGAGGTGTTCCGGCCGGGCGACGCGGTCGCGGCGCGGTCGCGGCTCGGCGTGCCGGCGGCGGGCTACCATGTGGGCTGCGTGGCGCGGCTCTCGCCCGAGAAGGACCACGCGACGCTGCTGGCCGCGTTCGCGCGGCTGCGCGAGGTGCGCCCCGACGCGCACCTCACGCTGATCGGCGACGGCCAGCTCCGGCCGGCGCTCGAGCAGCAGGCGTCGCGGCTCGGGCTCGTCGGCGCGGTGACGTTCGCGGGGACGCGCGGCGACGTGGCGGAGCTCTTGCCGGCGTTCGACGTGTTCGCGCTCGCGTCGCTGACGGAGGGCATCTCGCTGACGCTGATCGAGGCGGCCGCGGCGGGGCTGCCGATCGTGGCCACGCGCGTCGGGGGCAACCCCGAGATCCTGCGGGAGGGCGAGACGGGCCTGCTCGTGCCGCCCGCCGCGCCCGAGACCCTGGCGGCGGCGCTCGAGGCGGTGGCGGTCCGGGACGACCGCGCCGAGATGGGCCTGCGCGGCCGCGCGCGGGTGGTCGAGCGCTTCGGGATCGACCGCATGGCGCGCGCGTACGAGGATCTCTACGACGAGGTGCTCGGGGGGTAGCTTCCGCAGCCCTCGACGCCGGACGCCTGCTCCACCTACGAACGCGGTGGCAGCGTCCGTCACGCGGAGGAGGGACGCCTCTCGTCGCTTGACCTCGGTCTTTGTCGCCGTGGATTATTGCTGAGCACGGTCGCTTCGGCGCTGAGGCCACGGAGGCCCTCGCCATGGAGCGGCGCGCGAGGTCCCATGGTGCTTCTCGAGAACAAGGTCATCATCGTCACGGGCGCGACGTCGGGCATCGGCGCTGCTGCGGCAATCGAGGCGGCCCGCCAGGGCGCGAAGGTCGTGGCGGCGAGCCGCCGGGCCGACCGGGGAGAAGAGGTCGTCGCCCGGATCCGCGCCGAGGGCGGCGAGGCGCTGTTCGTCCGCACCGACGTCACCAAGGACGACGAGATCGAGGCGCTCGTCGCGTCGGCGCTGCGCGCGTACGGGCGGCTGGACGGCGCCTTCAACAACGCCGGGATCCCCGGTCCTGTCGGCACGCTCGAGCAGATCTCGGCCGACGAGTACCGGGCGCTGCTCGGGGCGAACCTGGACTCCATCTTCGTCAGCATGAAGCACGAGATCCGGGCGATGAAGGAGACCGGCGGCGGTTCCATCGTGAACTGCTCCTCCATCCTGGGCACCGTCGGCGGTCCGAGCTTCAGCCCCTACGTCACGTCCAAACACGGGATCCTCGGGCTCACCAAGGCCGCGGCCATCGATTACGCGGCGAGCGGCATCCGCGTGAACGCCGTGCTGCCGGGGCCGGTGAGCACCGAGATCTGGGACCACGTGAAGAACTCGGATCCGATCTTTCAGGCCTTCATCGCGGGCACGGTGATGGGCCGCGCGGCGAGCTCCGAGGAGGTGGCGCGGCCGGTCGTGTTCCTGCTCTCCGACTGGGCTTCTTACATCACCGGCACGTCGCTCCTCGTGGACGGCGGGTACACGATCCGGTGAGTCACCGTTCCGGTCACATGGGTCACGAAGGGCTCGCGCGCGACGACGGCAATCGCGTTCACGCAGCCCGCGGCGGGCGTGAGCATGAGCCACGCCGGCGAGCGGCGGGGCGAGAAGATCACGTCAGGTAGACGTCACAGGCGCGAGGGCTGGATCGTCATCCTGGGGAAGGGCGGACATGCCCGTGACCCAGGAGAGCGACCGTGAGCAAAAATACAGCCGTGAGGTACGAGCAGGTGATCCCGGACGTGCTGCAGGCGCTGGCCGGAGTGCATCGCGTGATGGACGAGCACGGCTTCGATCGCAAGCTCGTATTCCTCGTGCAGCTGCGCGCGTCCCAGATCAACCAGTGCGCCTTCTGCGTGAAGATGCACACGAAGGAGGCGCGGGAGGTGGGCGAGACGAACGAGCGGCTGGACCGGCTGATCGTCTGGGAGCACGTCAGCGATTTCAGCGAGCGCGAGCGGGCCGCGCTCGCCTGGACCGAGGCGCTGACCGTGCTCGACCGGCGGACCGACTACGAGGCGCTCCGCGCGAGGCTGCGGGAGCACTTCTCCGAGCAGGAGATCGGCGTCCTGACCTCGGTCGTGGCCATGATCAACCTGTGGAACCGCATCCAGGTGTCGAGGCACTGAGATGGCGCAGCGCGACGACGGCGCCGCCTTCGAGGCGGCCAGGCCCATGCTCCTCGGCCTCTCGTACCGCATCCTCGGCTCGCGCGCGGAGGCCGAGGACGCGGTGCAGGACACGTACCTGAAGTGGCAGGACGCCGACCGGAGCGCGATCGAGAACCCGGCGTCGTGGCTCACGACGACCTGCACGCGCCGGAGCATCGATCTCTTGCGGTCCGCGCGCCAGACCCGCGTGGACTACGTGGGCGCGTGGCTGCCCGAGCCCCTCCAGACGTCGGCCGAGCACCGGACCGACGAGCACCTTTCGCTGGCGTCGTCCCTCCAGACGGCGTTCCTGCTGGTGCTCGAGCGCCTCACGCCGAAGGAGCGGGCGGCCTATCTGCTGCACGAGATCTTCGACGTGTCCTATCCGGAGATCGCGGCGGCGCTCGATCTCCAGGAGAGCGCGTGCCGCAAGCTGGTCTCTCGCGCGCGCGCCAACATCGACCAGTCGAGGGTGCGGCACGTCACCCCGCCCGACCGGCAGGAGCGGCTGCTCGCCGCCTTCCAGGCGGCCGTCGCGAGCGGCGGCACGGAGGACCTCGCGGCCCTGCTCTCGGACGACATCGAGCTCTGCGCCGACGGCGGCGGCAAGGTCCCCACCGTGCTCCACGTCCTGCGGGGCAAGGCGGAGGTGCTCGACTTCATCGGCCGCGCGCTCCGCGAGTACTGGAGCGCCTACGCGTGGGACGCGGCCGACATCAACGGCGGTCGGGGCGTCGTCCTGCGCAAAGACGGAGCCGCGACGGCGTGCGTGTCCTTCGCCTACGACGAGCGCGGCGCGGCGACGAACATCTACATCGTGCGGAATCCGGACAAGCTGGCTCGCCTGAGCGGCGAGGGGTAGCCGCGCCGCTACTCGCCGCCCGCGCACCCGCAGACGCCCTTGTGGTGCGAGCAGCATCCGCGCCGCGGGCCGTTGCAGGTGCACGAGGGAGACAGGCTGCCGTCGCAGCAGAGCAGCGGGCGATCCGGGTCGGGCGGAGGCGCCGGGGCCGGCTCGGCGGTCGCCACGGAGGCGAGGCCGAAGAGAAAACAGGCGAGCAGCGGGACGGCGCGGAGATGGCGGAGCATTGCAGAGAGGATCGCAGATCCTCGAGGTCGGGTGGAAGCCCCATCCTGTTCGAGGGGCGATCGCCGTGGTCTGCGCTGCCCACCCACACCGCCGCCGAGGAGGCCTGGACGGGCGCCGCGGCGTCGCCGGGCGCCGCGGCCGTCACCCGGTAGCGGGCCGACCCGCCGGCGGCTGCTTCTGCTGCTCTCGGCTCATGCCTTGAATGCAGAAGGCGAGGGCGGCGCGCAGGTTCCGCTGCGTCGGGATCTGCGAGAGATCGAGCCCGAGCGAGACCATCGTCTGCGCCACGTTCGGCTTGATGCCCGCCACGATGCCCTCGGCGCCGAGCAGCCGGATGGCGGTCACGAGCTGGATGATGTTGCTGGCCACGCTCGAGTCGACCATGTTGACGCCCGTGAGATCCAGGATCGCATAACGCGCCTGCTGGTCCACGATCCGCGTGAGCAGCGCATCCATGACGTCGGCGGTCCGCATGCTGTCGACGACGCCCACGAGCGGCAGCGTCAGCACCCCGCTCCACACCTCGATGATGGGCGTGGACAGGTTGCGGATGACCTCCTGCTGCTTCTCGATCTGGAGGAGCTTCGAGCGGAGCTCCTCCTCGGTCGTCCGCAGCTCGGTGACGTTGAACGTGAGTCCCGCCACCATCTCGACGCGTCCGTCGCCGCCGCGCACCGGGGAGAACCAGCTCTCCCAGTGGAGGTCGTGCACGCCGCTGTAGATGTGCATCTCCTCCCCGGCGAGCGCCCGATTCACGCCCTCGATGATCTCCGGCGCAGCGCTGTAGACCTCGAAGAGGTTCTGCCCGAGGAGCTGGCCCCGCCGGATGCCGGCCTTCTCGACCCCCTTGCCGTCGTGGTAGACGAACGTCCCCTCCGGGTTGATGGCCCAGACGGCCATGTCCACCTGGTTTGCGATGCAGTCGAGGAGAGCGCCTTTCAGCTTCGCCGTCCGCGCATCGCCGTTGGCCGCGCCGGCGGCCGGCCGCAGCGAGCCGTGGACCACGTCTCCCTCCGGCGAGCGGCGTGCGCTGTACGACAGGGTCGCGTACGCTCCACGGCCGTTTTGCCAGCGCACGTCGATCTGCACGGGATCGCCGCCGCCCTTCAGCCGGGCGAGGCTGGCCGCGACCGCCTCGCGATCGTCGGGGTGGGCGAGGGCCGTGAGCGACGTCTCCTGATCTGGCGCGAGCCCCAGCGACTGACGCAGGGTGTCGCTGCAAACCACGAGCTCACCGTCGAGCCCCGCGATGAACAGCATCTCGGGGCAGGAGGCGAAGAACGAACGGACCGACTCTGAAGCAGGAGAGATGTTTGTTTTGGCCACGCGTTTCGCCCCCCGGGAGAAGAGCAAAACGCTCAGGACATGTCAAGCCGGCGCTCCCCTGTTCGAGGTAGCGCCGCTCACCGGTGACAGAACTTCGACCCTGCCAGACGCCCCGAGATGTAGGGTCTCGTGGGTCGCGTCGAGTTCGTGGTGATCCGTGATCGCGGTGACTCGGGCGCGGTCGGCGGCGAGCGACGCGCTCGGCGGCGGGCGTCCTCTTCCATGAACGCCGGCGCCGCGTCGCTCGCGCTGGGATCTGCGGCTCAGCGCGGGCCGAGGTAGTCCATCTTGCCGATCTCGAGCCCGTTGTGGCGCAGGATCGCGTACGCGGTGGTCACGTGGAAATAGAAGTTGGGCTGGACCCAATAAAGAAGATAGTTCAGGCCCTTGAGCTGCAGGGGCGGATTGTTGCCCATGGGGATCGTGATGTCGCGATCCTCCGACCCGTCGATCTGCTCGGGCCGCAGGCTGTTCAAGAACGCGATCGTCTTGGCGAGGCGGGCCTGCAGCTCGTCGAAGGTGGCCTCGTTGTCCTCGTATTTCGGCAGGTCCACGCCGGCGAGGCGCGCCCCACAGCCCTTGGCCATGTCGGTGGCGATCTGCACCTGCCGCGCGAGCGGGAACATGTCCGGGGAGAGGCGCCCCTCGATCAGGACGCGGGGCTCGATCTTCTTGGCCTGCGCGTACGCTTCGGCCTTGGTGAGGATCGCGGAGAGGTTGCCGAGCATCCTCACGAGCACGGGAATCGAGGATTGATACATTGAGATTGCCATCTTCATCTCCTTGGCAGTTGCACGGTACGGCAGCGTGGTCCAGGTACGGTATGTGCTGCGCCGCGCGGGGGCAGCGCCGGCGAGGACGCGCGCGGCGGGAACATAGTGTCCGCCTTGCTCCCGGCGCAAGCGTTCATCGCCCGCCGTCGCGCGCTCATCGCCCGCCGTCGCGCGCCGCCCGCCGCGCGCGGTGGCCTCGCCGGCGCTCGCTGGGCGCCGCGGACTCCGACGTTGAGCGGCGCGCCGCGCAGGCGCTCTGTCTCGCGCTCGCGTCTGTGAAATAGTGCAAACCGCCTTGACGGATCGGGCTCCAGGTCCTTCTACACAGGCGCGCGTTCCGCGCGCCTGCTTCCCTGTAGCGAAAGGATCCTTGTCGATGAGCACCGCGCTGCGCCGCTGGCGCCCTCGCTTTCTGGGTTTGACCTCCCTCGCGCTCGTGTCCTGCGGCGTCGAGCCGATCGAAGAGCAGCGCTCCCTGGGCGGCGCTGCGGCCGCGCTGAGCGGCGGGATCGCCGTCGCGGGGCACGTCGGCAACGACGCCGCGAATGCGGGGATGAGCGGCGTCACCGTCCAGCTCAGCGGCCCGGTGAGCGCGTCGACGGTCACCGACAGCCACGGCAACTTCATCTTCCTCGGCCTGCCCGCGGGCGTGTATTCGCTCGCCGCCCAGAAGCCGAGCGCGACGATCACGCCGAGCTCCGTGAGCCTCGGCAGCGTCAGCGCCGACCAGATCCAGAATTTCACCTGCGCCGGCGCCTGCGGGGCGGGGCCGGCCGTCGATCCCTACAAGGAGATCGCGATCGTCGACCCGTCGGTCACGCAGGACGCGCGCGCCTCGAGCGCGACGGGCGGCCCCTGGAGCTTCCGCTACCTGATCGAGCAGATGACCCCGAGCGGCGTCGATCCTGCGGATTTCGTCGCGGAGTGGCTGGAGGGGTTCCAGCCGCTCACCATCAACGGGTATCCCACGACGTCCCGCGCGCTGTCGCCGCTCCTGGACCTCTGGCCGACGCGGCCTGACGGCAAGCTCGACCTCGCGCAGGCGCCCTTTCGGCTCCTCGGCATCTTCAACCGGACCGACCTGCACGCGAGCGGCAGCGGCGAGGCGCGCTTCGTGTTCGGCATCATCCCCCAGAACCGCCCCGTCGCCGGGATGACCGTGATCTTCGAGTACCGCCTCCCGAACAACGCGCTCGTGACGGACCGGCTCAGCTGGATCACCCGCTTTCACGCGCTCGGGCAATACCCCTTCGGCGCGCAGTACAACGAGGAGCTCCAGGAGATCACGGACCTCTTCACGCAGCGCGGCGCCGAGCGCAGCACGATGGGCAACCCCAACGCGAGCGCGCTCGGCCAGCTCCGCACGAGCGAGAGCCTGCTGGGCGGCGCCCCCTGGTCGTGGCGCGAGTTCCACCTCGTCCCGGAGCCGACCGGCTACCAGGCCTTCCTGAGGCTCTCCCTCGCCGCCCAGACCCCGGATCAGCAGCTCAACGGCGACGCGGCGCTCGAGGGCTTCCTGCTCGCGAACCGCGCCGGGATCATCGCCGGCGTGACGCCGCTCGGTGCGCAGTTCCTCGGCGGAGAGGCGGAGGGCAGCATCGTCCCCTCCGCCACGAAATGGGTGTTCCCCGGGACGGACGAGCCGCTGCGCCACGCGTTCGCCGGGCAGACCTGCAACGGGTGCCACAACTTCGAGACGGAGCAGCTGGCCACCTTCTATCACGTGGCGCCCTTCGCGGTCCCGGGCCCAGACGGCACCGGGGTGCTCTCGAATTTCGTCAAGCAGGTCGAGATCCCGCGGCGGGTGAGCTTCATGCAGAACCGGCTCACCTGTGTTCCCCTCGCGGGGAACTGCTCGCCGGGGTCCGAGTCGGTCGTCCCCTGAGCTCCCGGCGCCCGCCGCGCCGCTCCCCGATGCGACAGGGTGTCGCAGGACAACATGTCGCATGGTGAATCGAGCTCGCAGCGCGTAGAGCTGCGTGCATGAGACGTCGACAGATACTGGATCTCGCCGCGGCGAGCGCGGCCATCGCAACCCTGCATTCGCTGACCGGGTGCGCGCCGGACGACGGCGCCCCGGAGCAGACCCCTGGCACGCCGCAAGGAGAGGGCTCCCCGATGCAACACATCGCCATGCTCGTCTACCCGCGCTTCACCGCGCTCGATCTCATCGGACCCCAGACCGCGTTCACCACGCTTGAAAATGTGCAGGTGCACCTCGTGTGGAAGACGCTCGACCCGGTGACCACGGACTCCGGGATCACCCTGTTCCCGACGGCGACCTTCGAGACGTGCCCCGAGGCGCTCGAGATCCTGTTCGTCCCCGGCGGCCTGGACGGCACGATCGCGGTGATGAAGGACAGCGAGGTCCTCGACTTCCTCGCGGCGCGCGGGGAGGCGGCGACCTACGTGACGAGCGTTTGCACGGGGTCGCTGGTGCTCGGCGCGGCGGGGCTGCTCCGCGGGTACCGCGCGACGACGCACTGGGGCCTGCGCGAGGTGCTGCCCCTCTTCGAGGCCGAGCGCGTCGACGCGCGGTATGTCGAGGATCGGAACCGCATCACCGGGGGCGGCGTGACGTCGGGGATCGACTTCGGCCTCCGGGTCGCCGCCAAGATGCGCGGAGAGGCGGCGGCGCAGACGGCGCAGCTCGTCATGGAGTACGACCCCGACCCGCCGTTCCAGGCGGGCTCCCCCGATACGGCGCCCGCGGCCGTGGTCGAGGGCCTGCGTGGCCGCCTGGCGCCGTGGGTGGATGAGGCCAGGCTGGCGGTGGAGCAGGCCAGGGCGCGCTGGTGAGGGCCGCCTCGTCCGCGGGCGTGCCCCCGGCGGCTCGGTTGCGATAGGGTGCTCGCCGCAACCGCCGAAAGGACGAGGATGAAGCTGACATACTTCCCCGTGCGTGGGCGCATCGAGCCAGCGCGGCTCATGCTGGAGCTGGTCGGAGCGCGTTACGAGTTCGAGGCGATTCCGATGGAGCTCTGGGACGGACCGGACGGCAAGGCGCGGTTCCTGCAAATCACGCCGTTCGGCCAGCTCCCGGTGCTGAAGGACGGGGCGTTCGTCCTCTGTCAGTCCCTGGCGATCGACCGTTATGTCGCGCGCAAGCTGGACCTCTACGGGAGCACGATCGAGGAGACCGCGCGCATCGACGAGGTCACGGAGATCGCCAACGAGCTGCTGCTCGAGGTCGGTCTCGTTTGTTTCGGGCCAAATTTCCACGAGGTCCGCGCTGCGCACCGGACGTCGACGGCCACGAAGCTCGACCTCTTGGAGAAGTATTTCGAGCGCACGAGCGCCGACGCCGAGCACTGGGTGCTCCCTGGCCGCTACACGCTTGCCGACGCCACGATGGCGTTTGCCCTCGAGTCGATCTGGCCGCTCCAGCCCGGCCTGCTCGACGACTTTCCGAAGCTCCAGCATGGGATGAAGGCCTTCTTCGCGGCGGACGGCGTCCGCAGCTACGTGCGCAGCGACCGGCGATTCCGCACCTGGACGGTGCCCAGCGCCGCGTTCGGCGGCCGGTCCGAGGAGACGATCCACTGGTCGGATTGACCGTGCTCTCTCGCGGTCGTCGCCCCGGCGGCCGCAGGGGCGCGATCAGGCGGTGAAGCCGCCGTCGATCTTCAGGTTGGCGCCGTTGATGAAGGCGCTTTCGGGGCCGGCCAGGTACGCCACCAGGCTGGCGACCTCGTCGCTCTGTCCGTAGCGCTGCACGGCGATCTGGCCTTTGAACTGGGTGGCGAGCGGTCCGTCGGCCGGGTTCATGTCGGTGTCCACGGGGCCAGGCTGGACGTTGTTCACCGTGATGCCGCGCGCCCCGAGATCCCGGGCCCAGCCGCGGGTCAGGCCGGCGACCGCTCCCTTGGTCGCGGAATAGACGGCCATCCCGGGCGCGAGCGCCACGTCGCCGGAGACGCTCCCGATGTTGATGATGCGCCCGCCCTCGCCCAGGTGGCGGACGGCCTCCTGCGTGGCGACGAAGAGGCCCCTGACGTTGACCGCCATGAGGCGGTCGAACTCCTCCAGCGAGACCTGATCGATGGGCGCCATGGCGGCGACGCCGGCGTTGTTCACCAGCACGTCGAGCCGGCCGAAGGTCTTCACCGTCTGGGCGACGGCGCTCCTCACCGCCTCGACGTCGGCGCTGTCCGCCCGGACGGCGACTGCCCTGCCGCCCGCCGCCTCGATGGCGTGCACCACCTCGGCCGCCTTCGCGGGCGACGCGGTGTAGGTGATGGCCACGGCGGCGCCCTCGTGCGCCAGCCGCTTCGCGATCGCCGCCCCGATACCCCGCGAACCCCCGGTGACCAGCGCAACCTTGCCCTTCAATGTACCCATGGTGATGTCCCTCCTTTTTTCTGGAACGATCGTTCCTTAAATGGAAGCTAGGTAGGCTTCACCTGTCCGTCAAGGGATTTATGGAACGGTCGTTATGAAAAAAGCGACGGGGGAGCTCCAGCGTGGGCGAGGGCGGCCGCGCTGCTTCGATCAGGAGGCGGCGCTGGAGCGGGCCATGGTTTTGTTCTGGGACCGGGGGTACGAGGCGGCGTCGCTCGACGAGCTGAGCGCGGCGATGGGCATCAGCCCGTCGAGCCTCTACGCGGCGTTCGGGGGCAAGGAGCAGCTGTTCCGGGCGGCGGTCGACCGGTACCTTGCCGAGCGGGGCAGCTACATGGGCCGCATCCTCGCCGAGGAGCCGACGGCCCGGGGCGCGGTGCGGCGGCTGCTCGAGACGGCGGCCGACGAGCTCACCCGGCCCGGTCAGCCGCCCGGTTGCATGGTCGCGCTGGGCGGGACCTATTGCTCGCCCGGCGCCCGGCCCGTCCAGGACTTGCTGCGGGGGTACCGTGAGGTCTGGCACGCCGCGATCCAGGCGCGGATCCAGCGAGGCCTCGAGGACGGCGAGCTCGCGCCGGGCACGGACGCCGCCGCGCTGGCCACGTTCTACACGACCCTCATGCTGGGGATGTCGGTCCAGGCGCGGGATGGCGCGTCGCGGGAGAGCCTCCGCGCCGCCGCCGAGGCCGCGATGCGGGCGTGGCCCGGCGCCCCGAGCGGTCCGCAGGTTTCTTCGTAGTCCCGCGGAGAGCCCGGTTTGCGCCCTGGCCCTCGGTCCGTCGTGGGGGGGGAGCCGTCAACGCGGGAGGGGCATCCACGCCCCGTCGGTGGGGACGTGGATGCTCGCGGGCAGGCTCTTCGCGGAGGCTTGCTGGACGAAGGCGGCGACCGGCTCGCGGTAATGGCCGAACGTGGTGTGGTGGATCGGGATCACGTGCCGGGCGCGGAGGAGCGCGGCGGCGGCGACGGCTTCGTCGGCGTTCATGGTGCGGAGCCCGCGCGCCCCGTCGACGCCGACGGCGCCGAGGTGGGGGAGCCAGAGATCGATGGGCGCGAAGCGCGCCGCCACCGCGCGCATGCGGTCGGTGAAGACCGAGTCGCCGGTCCAGTAGATGGCGTAGGGCTTCTCGCCTTCCCAGCGCAGCACGTACCCGTTGCCCTTTCCGAGCGTCGCGTCGAGCTCCGGGTCGTGGGTGTGGTTTGCCGGCACGGCGAGGATCCGGAGGCGGCCGGAGCGCGCCGGGATCACCGTTTCCTGATCCCAGTCGAGCGGCGTCAGCCTCGTGAACCCCGCGGCGCGCGCCGCGTCGGCCGCGTCGGGAGGCAGCACGAAGGGCAGGTCCTTCGGGAGGGTCTCTTTGGCGACGGCGTCGAAGTGGTCGGCGTGGTTGTGGCTGAGGAGGAGGACGTCGAGGCGCCCGAGCGGCTCGCCGGGAGGATCCGTGTAGCGGGCGACGGGCGCGTTCTCGACCCCGGTCGACGGGTGTTTCGGCAGCACGAACGCGGCGGGGCCGCGCGGCCCGAGGACGGGATCGGTGAGGAGCCGGAGGCCCCCGAGCTCGAGGATCGCCGTCGGACCGCCGCGCCACTGGAGTCGTCCCACCGAGGTCTCGGCGGCCGGTCCGGGCGGCGGCGTGCTGGTCTCGCCGCGCGTCGCCGGCGCACACGCCATGAGGAACAGCGCGAGCGCGAGCAGCGGAGCGGCGGCCGCCCCCACGATGGCTGCCATGGGCCGCCGCAGGCGTGTCGAGCGCTCCTTGCCATCATGGTCTTTCCTGGTGCGCTGCGCGCGCTCCTCGGCACGTGGGTTCGAGCGGTTCGGGGCACTCGGGATCTGGTTCATCGTCGTCGCCTCCCTGGCCGCGCTGCGGTGAGGAGCACCTGGGCCAGGGACCGGGCGCGCGCGGCGGCGTCCGCCCCTCCTTCGCGGACGGCGGTCACCGTCGCGCCGTCGATCAGCAACATGAGCTGCGGCGCCAGCGCGTTTGCGTCCGGCACGCCGGCCTCGCAGAGGAGCGTCGCGAGGTAATCGATGAGCCGCAGCTTGTGGCGCTGCGACGCCTCGTGGGCGGGGTGGTTGCGGTTCGCCACCTCGACCATCGTGTTGAGGAACGCGCAGCCGCGGAAGTCGTTCGCGGCGAACCGCTCGGCGAGCGCGTCGAAGACGGCGAGCGGTCGTTCAGCCGGAGCGTCCGCGAGCGCCTCGACCCGCCCGGCCAGCCACTCGCGAAAGCGCGCGTCGCGTGCGTCGAGCACGGCCACGAGCAGGTCGTCCTTGGTCCGGAAGTGGCGGTAAAATGTGGCTTTCGCGACGTCGGCTTCGGCGATTAGGCGGTCTACGCCGACGGCGCGGTAGCCCTCGGCGTAGAAGAGGCGCTCTGCGACCTCGAGGATGTGGCGCCGGGCGTCCGTCACGGTCTCCGTGAGTAAGACAGACAGGTCTGTCTTGTCAAGGGCGCGACATCTGGAGGGGGAGGGGAGGGCAGGCGATGGCCGAGTACCTCGTCGACTGGTTCGTCCCTGGTGCAGGGGAGGTTGTGCCGGGGTGAACGGCCCCCGGCGGGGGTGCTCGCGGCGCGGCGCGCGGGACGGGCCGAACTCGCCCATAGAACGCCCAGTCCTTCGGCGCGGTGCGGATGCCGGGGATTGGGCGTTCTATGGGCTCAAACAACGGCCCGTCCCGCACGCCGCGCCGCGAGCACCCCCGCCGGGGGCCTGCCGTCGTCGCGAAACCAGGGACGAGCATCTAGGTCGGCCAAACGGCGTTCCGTTTCAACCGGCACCACCCCACAGCCGACGGTCGTCAGCGCACACCGCCCGTCGTCTTCCGTCTTCCGTCTTCCGTCCTCGTCTCGCGTGCTCGCTCCACCCGGCCTCCTCACCCACCTCCGCCTAATCCGACACCTTGATCAAAAGCTTCCCCACCTTGTTGGGCAGAAACAGCATCTGCAGCGCCTCAGGCGCATTCTCCAGCCCGTCCACCACCTGCTCCTTCCACTTGATCCTCCCCTCCTTCATCCACCCGTAGATCTTCTCGATCGCTTCCGGAAACCTCGCGTGATAGTCGCTGACGATGAACCCCTCCACCCTCAGGCGCTGCATCAGGATCAGCGGAAACTGCGTGGGGCCAGGCCGCGGCTCCTTGTCGTTGTACGTCGCGATCAGCCCGCACACCGCCACCCGCCCGTACAGGTTCATCTTGTCGAGCACCGCATCGAGGATCTCACCCCCCACGTTCTCGAAGTCGATATCGATCCCGTTCGGACACTCGCGCTCGAGCCCCTTCGCCACGTCCTCGGTCCGGTAGTTGATGCACGCGTCGAACCCGAGCTCCTCGGTGACGTACCGGCATCCCGCCTCGCTCCCGGCGATCCCTACCACCCGGCACCCTGCGATCTTGCCCATCTGGCCGACCAGCGATCCCACCGACCCCGCCGCGGCGGACACGACCAGCGTCTCGCCGGCCTTCGGCTTCGCCGTCTCGAAGAGACCGAAATACGCCGTGAGCCCGCCGGTGAGGTGGAGCGGGCAGAGGAACGCGGAGAGCGGCGCGTCCAGCTTGGGCAGCGGCGCGAGGAGCGGGATGTCCTCGGGTCGACCCACGTTGTAGTCCTGCCAGCCGAGGAGCCCGGTCACGAGATCGCCTGCGCGGTAGTCGGGGTGGCGGGATGCCTCGACGACTCCGGCCCCGCCGGCGCGCATGACCTCGCCCGCGCTCACGGGAGGCATGTATTGCTTCGTGTCGCTCATCCAGAGCCGGTTGGTCGGATCCACGGACAGGTAGCGGGTGCGGACGAGGATCTCGCCGTCGCCCGGCTCGCGCACCGGGCTCGTGCGGAGCTCGAAGTGGCTGCGGTCCGGCATCCCTTCGGGTCGGGACTTGAAGCGGTACTGTCGGTTCGTCAGGGGCGTGGTGCTCATGCCATGAAGCTAGACGCCGGAGGGCTCCACGGGAAGCCGCCTCGAGCCCTCTCCCTCGGCCCCTCTCCTATCGGCTGCTCGCCCCTCCAGCCGCCGCCCCGCGGCCGGGCGCAGGTGATACCATCCCCTCCATGGGGATCGAGGAAGAGCTGGCACAGCAGCGCGTTGGCACGTGGATCGGCCCGTGGGCGGTCGAGCGCGTCCTCGGCGTGGGCGGCATGGCGAGCGTCTTCTACTGCCGTCGCGCCGACGGGTGTGTGGCGGCGGTGAAGCTCTTGCACCCCGAGCTCGCCAGCATCGACGAGGTGCGCAAGCGGTTCTTGCGCGAGGGGCCGATCGGCATCGCGCTGGCGGCGCTGGCGCCGATCTGCGAGGGGCTGCCGCAGGTGCTGGAGGCGGGCGCCACGCAGGACGGCGCGGTGTACATGGCGATGGAGGTGCTCGAGGGCGAGACCGTCTGGGACCGCATGGCCCGGCACGGGACGCTCCCGATCGGCCAGGTGATCGCGCTCGCCGAGCGGGTCCTCGAGGTGCTGGCGCTGGCGCACGACCACGGCATCATCCATCGCGATCTCAAGCCCGAGAACCTGCACATCGGCAACGACGGCCGCGTGCGCGTGCTCGACTTCGGCCTCGCGCGCGTGCTCGATCCGCTGCTCGAGGACGCCGCGGGCATGCCGGAGATGACGAAGACCAGCACGGGCGTGTCGATCGGCACCGACGACTACATGGCGCCCGAGCAGGCCCTGGGCCTCATCCGCGAGATCGACGGCCGGACGGACCTGTTCGGCCTCGGCGCGACGATGTTCCGCCTGCTCGCCGGCCGCACGATCCACGGCAACCTGGAGGACGCGCGCCTGCTCATCGCCGCCGCCACCGAGAAGGCGCCGCCGCTCGCGCTGCACGCCCCCACGGCGCCGCCCGGCCTGTGCGCCGTCGTCGACCGCGCCCTCGCGTTCGACAAGCAGCAGCGTTACCCCGACGCGAGGACGATGCGCGCCGACCTCGGCGCCGTGCGCGCAGGGTACGATCCGCCGTACGCGACGGCCGCGGCGAGGGGGCGCGCGTAGCGCCGGGGGTGCGGGGGGCGGCGCGCCGGGCCGCAGGAGGCGAGGTCAGCGCTCCTCCGCGAAGCGCGACCAGCCGCCGAGCGCGACGCCCGGCGTGCGCGCCAGGAAGGTCTGCACCGCAGGCGGCGGCGACGCCCAGGCCGAGAGGCGTGCCGGCCGCTCCGTGAGCGGCACCGTCGCGGAGCGCGAGTAGGAGCCCCAGACGCCGTCGCCGCACGCGTAACAGGCGAAGCGCGCGAGCTGCGCCGTGAGCTGGAGCCGTCCGCTCGAGCCGTAGGCCGGCGCGATCTGCACGAGGTCGGGCGTGTCTTCCTGTTGCTGCGCGACCCCCGGGTCCTCTTCGGACTCGTCCAGGACCACCTCGGCCGCCTCCTGCAGCGCCGGGACGCCGGGCACCTCGGCCAGCAGGTCGACCGCCGCGCCCACCTCGGCGTTCCACACCACGAACGCCGCGCCCTCGGAGCCGTGCGCGCCGCAGCCGTCGCGGTACGTGCGCTCCTCGACGAACAGGTACGGCCCCACGCTCCCGAGCAACGTCGCCGTGTGCTGGATCTCGCGGAGGCCCTCCTCGTCCGGCGGTGCGATCACCTCCTGGCGCCCGACCTCCCCGCGCCGCACGAGCGTCGCGCGGGTCCCGGTGCCCTCGCCCGGCTCGTCCTGGGTCCCGTTCCAGGTCTCGCAGGCCGAGGTGGCCACCTGCTCTTCGCGCACCGCCCAGCGCCACGCGCCGCGCCGGGTCGCCACGACGATCCCGGGCTCCTCGCCGATCACCGCGCCGTCCTCGGCGAGGTGCCATGTCCGCGGCGGGGCGCCGCCGATGCTGCCCCAGGCCAGGATCACGCCGCCCGCCTCGGCGTCGGACGCGGCGTGCGGGTCGGACGAGGTCGCGGCGGGGGCGGGCGCGAGCACGACCTCGGTGGAAGCGAGCCGGGCGGGCAAGGGCCGGGCGGCACAGCCGGCGATCAGGGGCAGGAGAGCGAGCAGCACGGCGGAGCGGGAAGAGGGGCGGGAGGAGCGCAGCATGCCGGCCGAGAGGAGCAGGGCGTGTGCCGCGGCGCACCTCCGCGCCGGCCCGCGCGGGAGCGGGCGCCGGCGTTGCTGGCCGCCCACAACGCGTGGCAGGACGGCTTCACCGGGGCGCTGGAGCGCCGGACGGGGGAAATCTCTGCGAGGTGGCGGGAATTTGCGGGGACGTAGGGAACGAGGGCAGCTGACGATGCGGGGAAGAGGGGGTGTCTCCGCGCCGGCAGCAGGACGAGGCGGGACGGGGCGGCGGGATTGGGCGTTTGCGGACTTGCGGAGGGCCGCGGCGTCCGTTCAGGAATCGATCGTGGAGAGGAGCTCCCTGGAGTCGGTGACGACCGCGGCCCGGCGGATCCAGCGATCCAGCTCGGCGAGGTCGGTGCTTGCGAGCACACGCTCGCGGACGTCCGCCGGGACCTCCAGCCCGCGCGCTTCGAGGACGGCGATCACGTCGTGCGCCTTGGTCTTGAGGGCGCCCTCTCGCAGCCCCTCCTTGAGGCCCTCCTCCCGGCCCTCCTGCCGTCCCTTCGCCGCGTAGCTGCGTGCAAACTCGCTCTGAAATTCGTATCCGGCCTTCATCATCGCCTCCAACGTTCGCCTCGCCGCTTCGTTCAGCGAGGATAGCACCAGGTCTGCGTACAGGGCGCGGCGCTCCTGGTCGAGCCCGGGGGCCGCCGCCAGGAACGCCGCGCCGATGGCCTCTCCGGCCTCGCTCTGCCCGTGCGCCATCGCCGAGAGCACGGCGACCTCGGGCGCCGCCTTCGCCTGCTCGGCGTCGGTCACGACCGGGACGGCCTCGGGCCCGAGCACCAGCGGCGTCAGCGTCCAGCCAGGGTGGCCCGTGTCGATCGGCCGCGAGCACCACCGCGCCATCGCAGGGTTGATCGCAACCACCAGGAGCTGGGTAGGGCAGCGATGCCGGGCCCGCGTCTGGGCGACGTACACCGGCCAGGCGTACGGCTTGTCCAGGTCCACGCCGAGCTGGACCTCGACGACGATGCCCATCGCAGGCCGCTGCTGGTCGCCGACCAGCACGAGGACGAGATCCGCCCGGCGGTCGGAGGGCAGGATCTCGGTGAGGTTGGAGGACTCGACACGCGCTTCCTGGAAGGTCGGGACGGGCTGGCCGAGCGCGTCGTGCAGCATCTCGGCGGCCAGCGTAGGGCGGTTCTTGAAGAGCTCCACCAAGGCTTCATGGATCACGGAGGGCATCGGGGTGTCTCTCAGGGAGGTGCGGGCATGCTGGTTCATGCGGCATGCCGGGCTCATGCGGCGCAGGTCGCAGGGGCCGAGCAGCAGCGTCCTGAGCTGAGATTCCGGGGAGCGTTCTGATCTCGTCACGCTTTGGGGTCTCGGGGGTGCCTTGATGTGGCAGCAGGGGACTTCAGCAGAGAAGCTTCGGGAGCACAGGGCGAACTGGCGCCTTCAGGACCGCAGAGACGGTTTCGAGAGCTCTGAGGCAGTGTTCGCCGTAACTCTCGCGCACGCGCCTCGCGGATTCGACTCCGGGTTCGATACCGGGCGCCTCCACTGAGAAGACACGACGAGAGCCGTGTCTTTACTTCTTTCGTGTGCCCTGCGTGTGCCCTGACAAATTTCAGCAGAGGTGGATTGCTTCGCAGTCGGATGTAGTTGGGACCACCAGGAGGGGCGCGGCAGGTGACGCCACGGTACGGGGCTCCACGGAGCTCCACGGCGGGCACCAAGTCGGCGGGGCGGATGCCCGGGTCCGAGTCTGCGTGCTGGCGCAGCCCGGGGCCTAACGAGCGGACGCTGCTGCGCGGGGACGTAGGCGGCGGGCGGGATCCCTGCCCTGTCGGCCGGACCCCCGGACCCAGGCCGCGCCCACCCATCGAGCGCATGCCCGGTCTTGACACGGGACGGCATATCCGCTGGCCTCGCAGAGTGGGGTGGCCATCGTGGTAGCTGTATCGTCTGCAAGGACCGAGGAGATTCCCTCGGACGCGTGCGCTGAGCTGCGCGCAGCCGGCGCTCCCAAGAGCGGAAAAGCCATCTCAACCCGCAAGAAACCTCAGGCAGAGACCGAGCTGCTCGCGATCGCTAAGGAAATTCGTGTCCTCCTTCAGTCCTCCGCGACGAAGCCGCCGCTCGCTCAGAACCAGAACCCTGCCAAGAAGAAGGTTCTGTGGATCGATGACTACCCGACGAACAACGAGCATCTCATAAAGGCCTACCGTAGCCGTGGTCTCTACTTCGATCTCGTCATCGATAACGATCAAGCTGTCGAACGACTGCAGAGCAACAAGTATGATCTAGTGATCACCGACATGAAGCACGAGTCGGACAAGGAGGCCGGTCTCCATCTGCTCCGCTGGCTAAGAAAGCACCCTCCTCCCTGCGGGAGCAACGGAGGCAGAGGCACCTCCGCTTGACACGGGACGGTATATCGGATGGCCTCGAAGAAGGTGGTGGCCCTGAAGGCAGCGGGAGAAGCAGCAAGGCTCGAGCGGTGTCTCACGCACACGCGTCTTCAGGTGAACGCTTCCCCGCTCCCGCTCTCTCCTGCCTGCGTCACCGGCCATGTTGTTTCGACTATCCCAACTGAATATTCGTGAGGCAAAAGGAGCAGTGGATGAGCTTCGTAGTGATTGACGTCGAAACGGCGAATCCCGATCTGTCGAGCATCTGTCAAGTTGGTGTCGCTTCCTTTCAGGATGGCAAGCTGCACGAGTCGTGGGGTTCGTTGGTCAATCCAGATGACTTCTTTCATGCGATAAACATCTCTATTCATGGCATCAGCGAGGCCTCTGTTCGCTCTGCCCCGAAGTGGGCCGCGATTCATGAAGCACTGAGGCCTTGGTTGACCCAACGCCTTGTGGTCAGTCATACCACGTTTGATCGTGCTGCGTTGCTGCGCGCGTGTCAAAAACACGGCCTCGCCCCGCACCAATGCAGGTGGCTTGATTCGGCGAAAATCGCAAGACGTGCGTGGCCATCATTCTCTAGGTCGGGGTACGGTCTCGCGAACGTTGCAAATCAACTTGGCATCATGTTTCGCCATCACGACGCGCAGGAAGACGCACGCGCAGCCGGCGAGATCGTACTCCGCGCAGCCGCTGACACAGGGCTCAGCGTTGAACAATGGATCGAGCGCGTACTCCAGCCAATCAACCTGCCGGCTCCGCTGGAAGCAAATCCCAATGGGTCGCTCTACGGCGAGGTGTTGGTCTTTACAGGCACGCTGTCACTTCCGCGCCGTGAGGCTGCTGCAGCCGCATCGGCTGCAGGTTGTGAAGTCACTGACAGCGTAACGAAACGCACCACGCTGCTGGTCGTCGGCGATCAGGACATACGTCGCCTCGCAGGTGACGAAAAGAGTTCAAAGCACCGGAAAGCCGAGGAGCTCATCGCCAAGGGGCAGAACATTCGCATCCTGTGCGAAAGCGACTTTGAACACCTCTTGCGGTCTGCTTCGTGAATCCTGAAGATCTCCACCCTGCCTAGGTGACGGCCGGGTCAGCAGAGTCAGGACATGTACGGGTACGCCGCCGTCGGTTGAGCACGGCAGCAGGGCGGCGGCGACCTCGGCGGAGCCGCGAGAATGCTGTCCTGAAATGTATCGGCTGGATTACTCGTGCGCCGGTTGTCCCCAGCCCGAAAACGACAGCTGGAACTCTCCGCGAAACCGGGTTTGACATCCGCCCCTCGCACGATAACTTGAGCGGCATCCACGACGCTGTCCAACCCTGGGTAGTTGCGCATTTCGAGGTATTCCCATGACCGAAAACGAGTCCTTGGAACGTGCAATCCACGAAGAGGTGGCGCTCGTCCCCTATGACCCGCAGTGGCCGGCGCTGTTCGCCGCCGAGCGCGCGCGTCTCCTGACCCTGTTCCCGTCCCAGCTGCTCGACGTGCAGCACTTCGGGAGCACGGCCATCCCGGGCATGCCCGCCAAGCCGATCATCGATCTCCTGGCTGGGGTCGAGTCTATGCCGGTCGCGGACTCGCTCGTCGCCCCGCTGCTCGACTCGGCTTACACGACGTCCGCCGAGTTCAACGCCACCCTGACGGATCGTCGCTGGTTCATGCGCTGGTCGGACGGCCGGCGCACTCACCACCTGCACGTCGTCGTCCTTGATGGTCCCGAGTGGCGCCGCCGGTTGCGCTTCCGCGATGTGCTGCGCTCCGACGCGGAGCTCGCGAAGCGCTACGCTCTTCTCAAGGAGGAGTTAGCGGCCCAGCACCGTACGGACAGGGAGGCGTATACACGCGCCAAGACTGACTTCGTCCTCTCCGTGGTAGGAGACGTATAACCCGCTCCACCGATCGGACAATCCTCCAGCCGAGGGCCCGCTGGTCGCCTGCCGCTTGTACTGTGCCCCGCGGTCCCGTTGCCAGGCAGCCACGGCCGCCAGCTCCCCCGGCTCTACCTCATCCATGCACGGCTGCGGCGCCCCGCCTGTCGCCGCAGCCTCCGCCCGCCCCACGCCGCCCGCGCCTCACGCCGCCGGCGCGGCCGTCCTGAAGGCGCGGTACAGCTCGTCGCGCCACGCGATCACGTCGGCGTAGCGCTCACGCAGCTCGGGGTCGGTGAAGCACCGCCGGCTGGCGTCGCCGAGCTTCAGCTCTGCCGGCGGCCCCCCGAACACGAGCGCCTGGGCCGCCGCGATATCGGCGAACGTGAGCTGCCCGAAGAGCGTCTTCACCGCCCCTCCGGACGGCGCCTTCGCCAGCGCCGCGCGGAGCTCCTCCAGCACCTCGATCTGCGTCCGCCGGTGCGTCTCCCCGTCGGCCTCGTGCCCGCCGTACTTCCGGAGCGTGCGCCCGACGCCCATGTGCCCGATCCGCGACGCCAAGGGACCGAGCGCGCGGCGGAGCGGCGGCGGCGCCATCTCGGCGAGCGCCTCGTCGTCGGACAACATGCGGACCAGCGAGCGGGCGCGCCCGGCGGCGAGCGCGCGCTCCGACAGCTCCACGAAGCGCGCGATCGCGGCCTCGTGCTCGGGAGGGAACAGCGTCGGACCGGCGCCCTGCCCGTCGGCCCAGCGCGCGATGTTCGCCGAGTCCTCGATGACGCGCCCGTCGCCCGTCGTGAGCACCGGCACGCTGACCCGCCCCGTCAGCCGACGGACCTTCAGCCGGAGCGCCGGCTCGCCGATCAACGGCAGGTAGTGGCGGAAGGTGTACGGCACGCGCCGGACGTCGAGCGCCCAGCGCGCCTTCTCCGTCCACGGCGAGAACACGAGTCCCAGCAGCTCGGTCATGATGTCCGCAGCCTACCATCCGCGGAGGCGCGTCGTGTCGGAGAAGGCGGCGGATGCCGACGACGAAGCCTCCTCATCTCCTGCCGGAGCGACCCCGGCGAGGCGCCCGTGTGGGGTGCGCCGGTGGCGTGCCGCCGGTCCTGCCCGACCTCCGCCGCCCGTCGCGCGGCCGGCCTTGACCCGCCGTCGCACGGCCGGCGTAGAATCGCCCCGATGCTCGCCGTGCACTGCCCGCGCTGCGGGCGCCCTGCGCCGGTGTCCCTCGCCAGCCCGGATCTCATGGCCTGCGCGGCCTGCCATTACCGCGGCCCGCCGCCCGGGGAGGCCTCGCAGGGCATGCGCGCAGCGGCGCACGTGCTGTTCCAGACCGACGTCCGCCGCCGCCAGCTCTCGGAGGCGCTGCGGCGGACGCTGGCCACGGCGTCGCGCCGGCACGCGCGGCTGCTCGTCGTGTTCGCGCTCGCGGCGGTGCCCGTCACCGGGTTCTGCGCGATCATGCTCCTCGGGATGTGGGTCAGCCCCAACACCGAGGGCAACCTCGTCATGGGCGCGATGACGGTGGCGGCGTGGCTCGGCACGGTCGGCACCGGCGCGGCCGTGCTCGCGTTCGTGCGCCGCCGGCAGCGGCGGATCGAGGAGGCGTGCGCCGCGCGCCCCCCCGCCGCTCCGGGCGAGCCGGCCGCGTGCCACGTGTGCGGCGCCCCGCTCGACGGCGGCCACGGCGGCGATGGCGCGATCGCGCGCTGCGGCTTCTGCGCCGCCGACAACCTCGTCGCGCCGGCCGTCCTGGAGCGGGCGCGCGCCCGCCACGTCGTCATCCTGGAGTCCTTCGAGCGCGCCGTGAGCGCCGAGCTCGCCGCCTTCAGCCGGGCGACGTCCGGCGCCGCCGCGGCGGTCGTGGCGATCGCGCTGGCGGTCCCGGCCGCCGTGTTCGTCATCACCATGATCGTCGTGATCACGGCGGAGTCGAGGCGCGTGCCGGTGGACGCAACGGTGCGCTACGCGGTCGTCGGCACGCCCGTCGGACAGTGTGTCGGGAAAATTGCGGTGCGAGAGGACGGGAGCACGGTGGTGCTGTTCGGCTCGTTCCGGCGCGATGAGCTGCCCGAGGAGCAGGTGATCGCACCGGGGTCTCCGATCGAGGACCTGGCGCCGGGCGCTTTCGTCGGCCGCGCCGTGACCTCCAAGGGGGGCGCCGGCGTGGTCGTTGAGGTGTTCTCGTCGCCGCTCACGGGCAACACCGCCGAGGTCCGGCGCGACGATGGGACCTCGTTCAACAGCAGCATCGCCGGGCTGTGCCTCGACGCCCGGCCGGCGAGATAAGCGCCTGCGAGGGCGCTGGGAGGCCCCGCGCCGGATAACGCGCGCGCGGGCGCATGTGCTTTGTGCTTGCGGAGCGCTGTGCTTGCGGAGCGCTGTGCTGCGGCGCACGTGAGCTTGCGGAGCGCTGTGCTGCGGAGCGCGTGAGGTTGCGGCGCGCGCGTGCTTGCCGTCTGGCGCTGCAGGGGCGTTGGCCGCCTTTCCATGGATTGGCCGCCCTTCCGAGAGCCACACCTCCGAGTCCCACGGTGGATATCCTGCGGCGTGGGAGAGCCCGAACTCGAGCGTTCGATTCGTGCTTCCCTCCCGAGCGCGCGCTCGCGTCACCCTGCACGCTGGTACAGGCGGGCTCTTGGCGGCGGCGACTCACAGCGGAAACAGGCGCCCATGGGGACGCTCGGCCCATGGCCAGAAGTTAGTTGTTTCGCACCGGCGCCCTCCACGTATAGTGGAGGCCGTTGGTATCTACACCAGTGGAGACAAGATGAGCCAAGGCGGCTGGGGCGGAGGGGCAGGCGGCGGCGCGGGTGCGCCTCCTGGTGGTGGCGGTTTCGGGCAACCTCCGGGCGGTGGTGGTTACGGGCAGCCTCCTGGCGGCGCGGGCGCGCCTCCTGGCGGCGGTGGCTACGGGCAGCCCCCTGGCGGAGGCGGCTACGGGCAACCCCCTGGCGGAGGCGGCTACGGCCAACCTCCAGGCGGCGCGGGCGCGCCTCCCGGCGGCGGCTACGGCCAACCGCCCGGCGGCGGCTACGGCCAACCTCCAGGCGGCGCGGGCGCGCCTCCCGGCGGCGGCTACGGCCAACCTCCCGGCGGCGCGGGCGCGCCTCCCGGCGGCGGCTACGGGCAGCCTCCCGGCGGCGGCTACGGCCAACCTCCCGGCGGCGCGGGCGCGCCTCCCGGCGGCGGCTACGGGCAGCCTCCTGGTGGCGGTTACGGCCAACCTCCCGGCGGCGCGGGCGCGCCTCCCGGCGGCGGGTACGGCCAACCGCCCGGCGGCGGCTACGGCCAGCCTCCAGGCGGCGCAGGCGCGCCTCCCGGCGGCGGGTACGGCCAACCGCCCGGCGGAGGCGGCTACGGGCCGCCCCCGGGCGGCGGCGGCTACGGGTCGCCCCCAGGCGGCGGCTACGGGTCGCCTCCAGGCGGGGCGCCCCCGGGCGGCGGCGGCTGGGGTCAGCCGCCGGGGGGCGGCGGCTGGGGTCAGCCCCCGGGGGGCGGCGGTTATGGGCCACCCCCGGGCGGCGGCAGCTACGGGCCGCCCGGTTACGGCCAGCCGCCGGGCGGCGGGCCCGCTGGATACCCGCCGGGCTACGGGCCGGGCGCGGGCAACCCCTCGTCGTGGGGAGCGAGCGAGGCGGCATCCTTCGCCTGGGAGCACGTCAAGCGCGACCCGGTGAACCTCATCGCCGCCGTGTTCGTCGTCGGGTTCATCGCGGGCATCCCGGGCGGCATCGGCGGAGGCATCCAGTCGGCGCTCGCGCAGGACGCGCCGGGCCTGGGGTCGGCCATCCAGAGCGGCATGCAGCTGATCGGCATGGTGGTCAGCAGCTACCTGATGGGAGGCCTCTACAGCTTCGCCCTGAAGGTCGCCCGCGGACAGCCGTACGCATTCAACGACATCTTCAGCGGCGGGCGGTGGTTCCTCTCCATCCTCGGCGCACAGCTCCTCATGTCCCTGGCCATCGGCATCGGCTTCGTCCTGCTCATCGTCCCCGGCGTCATCGCCGCCCTGGGCCTGAGCATGACGATGCCGCTCATCGTCGACAGGAACCTGGGCGCCGTCGACGCGCTGAAGGAGAGCTGGCGGATCACGACGGGGCACAAGGGCGGCCTCTTCGCCTACGCCGCGATCGTCTTCGCGATCGTCCTCGTGGGCGTGATCGCCTGCTGCATCGGCGTGTTCGTGGCGTACCCGGTCGCCCTCCTCGGGCAGGTGTACATCTACCTTCGCCTGACGGGCCAGCCGACCGCGATCGCCACCCCGAAGTGATCCCTCGGGCGGGGACAACACCGCTCTCTTCTCCCCGCCTCCCCGCCTCCCCGCCTCCCCGCCTTCCCGCTCGATCCCGATCACCACGCGTAACCGGTCCTCGGCCGATCGCGCCGACGGCCAGGTAAACTGAGCCGGCTGACCGGAATGCCGGCGGCGCCGAGCTACAAGCGCGGACGGCGCGCCCGCTCGCGCGCTTCCGCCCCGCGCCGAGGCGGCTCACGCCCTCGTGGCACCGTCCCACGCCGCGCTCGTCGCAAGCTCGTCTCGCCCGTCGTCGTGGCACCGTCCGGCGCCGCGCTCGTCGCAAGCTCGTCTCGCCCCGTCCACGTCCAGCGCCGAGATCCCCGCGCGACACACGGCCTGCGCCGGACTCCGGCCGATCCATACGCCGCTCCGCGTACCGCGGCGGGCCCGACGCCGGCGCAACGACAAAGCGGCTCTGATCGGATTGCGGGTCTCCACACCGCATGTTAATCGCTGTCTGCTCAAGGACTCCAGCGCGGCGCGGCGCGGCGCGGACCGGGTGGGGATATCGAACGTCGCGCGTCGGGCCGGCTCCTCCTCCAGGCGCTCGGCCTGCGCGCGCCGTCGCGCCCGGCCCGCTCGCCCGCGAGCTCGCCCGCTCGCGCCGCCCGCTGCTCGTCCTGACCGGAACGGAGCAAGATATGTCTAATGCTGTCCTGATCACGGGGGGAGCCGGCTTCATCGGCTCGAGCCTCGCCGATAGGCTGCTCCGCGAGGGGGAGCGCGTCATCGTCTTCGACAACCTCTCGCGCGCGTTCGTCGAGCGCAACGTCGACCTCCTCCGCGAGCACCACGGCGCCGGCGTGGACGTCCTGGTGAGCGACATCCGCGATCCACAGGCCGTGGACGACGCCGTGCGGCGGGCCTCGTTCGTCTTCCACCTCGCCGCGCAGGTCGCCGCCTCGCGGAGCGCCTCGGACCCGGCGCACGACTTCGAGGTGAACGCGCGCGGCACGCTCAACGTGCTCGAGGCCCTCCGGAAGATGCAGCACCCGCCGCCGCTCCTCTTCGCCTCCTCCCGCAAGGTCTACGGCGACCTGCGCGATCTGCCCCTCGCGCGGAACGGCGAGCGCTACCTGCCCCTCTGCGAGGCCGCGCGCGATCACGGCATCTCCGAGGCGCAGCCGCTCGATTTCCAGAGCCCCCACGGGTGCTCCAAGGGCGCCGCGGACCAGTACGTCCTCGACTACGCCCGCACCTTCGGCCTCCAGGCCGCCGTGCTCAGGATGAGCTGCGTCTACGGCCCCCGGCAGTTCGGGAGCGCGGATCAGGGGTGGATCGCCCACTTCATCGCGCGCGCCATCCGCCGCGACCCGATCACCCTGTACGGCGACGGGCTGCAGGTCCGAGACGCCCTGTTCATCGACGATCTGCTCGACGCCTTCCTCCTCGCGCGCCGCGAGATGCAGCGCGCGTCCGGCCGCGCCTACAACCTCGGGGGCGGCCCGGCGAGGGCCGTGAGCCTGATCGAGCTGCTCGATCTCGTCGCGGAGCTCGAGGGGCGCCCCGCGGCCGTCGCCTGCGCCCCCTCTCGCCCGGGCGACCCGCGGTATTACGTCTCCGACTGCCGCGCTTTCCAGGCGCTCACCGGCTGGGCGCCGCGCGTCGGCGTCCGCGACGGGCTGCGCGAGCTCCACACGTGGCGCCGCGGCGTCGAGGCGCGGCTCGGGTCCGTGTACGCGGACGGGCCTCTGATGATCGACCCGGGCGAGGCCGCCTCGTGAAGGCCGCGACGGCGACCGCCGCCCCGCCGCGGCGCGCCCGCGGCGATGTCCATGTCGGCGCGACACGCGCCTTCCGCGCGCCCCGCGGCGGGGCGGCGGAGCGACGACGGAGGTGTTCCGATGGCTGACGCGAACGCGAGATCGGTTGGGAAGAGCCTGCGTGTCCTGGTGACGGGGGGCGCCGGCTTCCTCGGCTCCCATTTGTGCGAGCGGCTGCTCGGGGAAGGCCACGAGGTGATCGCGCTCGACGACTTCTCCACGGGCTCGCCGGAGACCGTGGCCCACCTGATGCGCAACCCCCGGTTCTGGCTGGTGGAGCACGACGTCGCCCTGCCGTTCGATCACGAGGTCGACAGGATCTACCACCTCGCGTCGCCGGCGAGCCCGGCGCGCTACCAGCGCGATCCGGTGCGCACCACGATCACCAACGTCGCCGGCGCGCTGCACGCGCTGGAGTGCGCCGAGCGGCACGGCGCGCGGCTGCTCCAGGCGTCCACGAGCGAGGTCTACGGCGATCCGGAGGTGCACCCGCAGCCGGAGAGCTACCTCGGCCGGGTCAACCCGATCGGGGTGCGCGCCTGTTACGACGAGGGCAAGCGGTGCGCGGAGTCGCTGGTGATGGACTTCCACCGTCAGGGGAGGGCGTCGGCGAGGATCGCGCGGATCTTCAACACGTACGGGCCGCGCATGGCGGTCGACGACGGGCGGGTGGTGAGCACCTTCATCGTCCAGGCGCTCCGGGGCGAGGACATCACCGTCCACGGCAGCGGCGCGCAGACGCGGAGCTTCTGTTATGTCGACGACCTGGTGGAGGGGTGCCTGCGCCTCATGGAGCACCCGGCGGACGTGGGGCCCGTGAACCTGGGGAATCCGGCCGAGGTGACGGTGCTCGAGCTGGCGCAGGAGGTCCTCCGGCTGACCGGGAGCGCGAGCCGGATCGTGCACCGGCCGCTGCCGGAGGACGATCCGAGGCAGCGGAGGCCCGCGATCGATCTGGCGCGCCGGGTGCTCGGGTTCGAGCCGCGGGTGGCGCTGCGCCAGGGGCTCTGGTCGACGATCGAGAGCTTCCGCCGGGCGCTCGCGGGGGCGGGGGCGCCGCGGGCGGCGGCCATGGCGAGCTGACCGCCGCCGCGGCCGGCGCCCGCCCGGCGCGCGGGCCATCGCCGTCGAGGCGCCTGCCGCCTCGTGGCGCCCCGCCGCCGCGCATGCCAGCGTCTCTCCCGTCGAGGCGCCTGCCGCCTCGTGGCGCCCCGCCGCCGCGCATGCCAGCGTCTCTCCCGTGGAGGCTCTCGCCCATGGCGGAGGTTGAGCAAGAGACCGGATCGATCCCGATCACCGGCGGCTGCCAGTGCGGCCGCGTGCGGTACCGCGCCGACGCCATTCCGGGCCGCACCGGTTACTGCCATTGTCGCCAGTGCCAGCGCGCCTTCGGCAACGTCTTTGCCGTGCTCACGTCCGTCCGCCGCGCGACGCTCGCGTGGGACGGAATCGCGCCGACCTATTTCGTTTCATCACCCCTGGCGCGCCGCGGCTTCTGCGCCTCCTGCGGCACCCCTCTCACGTTCGAGTACCCCGACTCCGAGGTCGTCGAGATCGCGGTCGGTTCCTTGGACGATCCCGGCCTCGTGCGCCCCACGAGCCATTCCGGCGTCGAGAGCCAGGTCGCGTGGCTCGCCCTCGACGACGGCTTGCCGCGGCGTTGCACCGAGGACGACCCGGCCTATCGCGCGCGGTGCGCCGCGCTGTTGCCGAGCGGCGGCGCGGCATCCGGGCGCTTCGGTTGACGGCGCGCGCGGCAGGGCCCATGGAGCACTCCATGACTCCCGGCTTGGCTTCCGTCGCTCCGGTCCGCGGCGTCCTCGCGGCCGCCCTGCTCGGCGCCGCCTTCGCGAGCGCCGCGTGTTCGCCCGCCGAGCGCGATTTCCAGAGCGCCGGCGGCGCCGCCGGCACCGGCACCAGCTCGGCGCAGGGCACCGGCGGCGCGAGCGGCTCCGGCGGCGACGGCGGCTCCGGTGGAGGCGGCGGCGACGGCGGCGACGGCGGCGACGGCGGCTGCGACGGCGCGCTGTCTCCCGCGGAGGACGTGTGTGTGCTCCAGGACCGCCTCGGCATCTTCGTGGCCACGTCGGGGAACGACCTCAATCCCGGCACCCGGGTCGCGCCCGTAAAGACGCTTTCCAGGGCCATCGAGCTCGCCGCGCAGGGAAAGAAGCGCGTTTACGCGTGCGCCGAGGCATTCCACGAGCCGATCGACGTCCGGCCCGGCGTGGCGCTCTTCGGCGGCCTCGCGTGCGCGGGCCGATGGACGTGGATGGGCGACGGCGCAAAGACCACGGTCGCCACCGAGCCCGGCGTCGTGCCGGCGATCCTGCGCGGCGGCGAGGGAACGACGCGGATCGAGGATTTCTGGTTCCAGGCCTCTTCCGCGGTGGAGCCGGGCGGCTCATCCATCGCCGTGCTGGCCCTCGGCGCGACCGCCGAGCTGACCCGGTGCACGCTCGCCGCGGGCAACGGCGCGGCGGGCGGCCCTGCCGCGCCGGTCTCGCCGGCCGAGGGGGGACCGAACGGCGCGATCGGCACGCCCGCATGCCTCGGCGCGGGTCTGTCCTCGCCGCCCACGGTGAACCTGGCCTGTAGCGAGTCTGTCGGCGGCGCCGGCGGCGCATCTACGTCCGGCGCGGGCATACCGGGGATGGCCGGTTTGCCCGCGCTCGGCGGGGGCAATGGCGGCAATGCGGGCTGCGCGCCTGGAACGCCGGGCGCGAGGGGCGAGGACGGCGGGCCGGGCAAGGGCGGGGAGGGGCTCGGTCGCCTCACCACGACCGGTTACGAGGGCGCCGCGGGCGAGCGCGGCTCGCCGGGGCGACCCGGCCAGGGCGGGGGCGGCGGCGGCAGCACCGCCGGCGGCCTGTGCGTGCCGCAGCTGCTGAACCTGGCCGGCGCGAGCGGCGGAAGCGGCGGCGCCGGCGGGTGCGGCGGCGCGGGCGGCGCCGGCGGTCGTCCCGGGGGAGCGAGCATCGGGCTCGCGAGCGTGGGCGCGGCGCTGGTGCTCACCGACGTGCAGATCACGGCGGGCGACGGCGGCGCCGGCGGCGACGGCGGCGACGGTCAGCCCGGCGGCGAGGGCGGCGCCGGCGGCCCTGGAGGACCACCCAACGGCGGGGTGCAGGGCGGCTGTCCGGGCGGCGCCGGCGGCCCCGGCGGCGCGGGCGGCCCCGGCGGCGGCGGCGTGGGCGGCTCGTCCTTCGGGATCGCCCATGCCGGCGCGATCCCGAGGCAGAAGAGCGGCGTCGACATCGATGTGGGCGCGGCCGGCGAGGGCGGGCCAGGCGGCAACGCGAACGCCGCCGGCAATACGGGCAAACCCGGCGCGGCCGCTGCGGTGCAGGAGCTCGCGGGCGGCTGACATCGGCTGACATCGGCTGACGTCATGGGGCCCGCGCTGCGGGGCATCGCGCGGCGCCCCGGGCGCGACGCGCTCCACGAATCACCGCAGAGACATGCATGAGCCCGTTGTCCCCCAAAGGACGAAGGACGGCGCGGATCAAAAGCAGCTGTAAAATACTACGAGGTCTTCTTTCGACTCCTCCACGAGGACAAACTCCAGCCATCGACTCGTCCCGACTAGGTTATCGTGCGCGCCCACGACGGGATCTCGTGCAGGAGTTTTCCATGGAACGATCACGCTCAGGCAATGTTCGCAAGCTCGGCCTCCTCGGCCTCGGCTTTTCGCTCGCCGTCGCGGGCTGCAGCGACGATGAGAGCAGCGGTAACAGCGGCAGCACCGGCAACAGCACCACCACCACCACTGCCGCGAGCAGCGGCAGCGGCAGCGGCGGCACGGGCGGCGCCGGCGGCACGGGCGGCGCCGGCGGCACGGGGGGTGGCGGCAGCGACGGCGGCGGTGGCAACGGCGGCGGCGGAAGCAGCGCGGGGCCCTCGCTCAGCTTCTTCGTGTCGAGCTCCGGGAGCACGACCGCGAACCTGGGCGGGCTCGCCGGAGCGGATCGGCGGTGCCAGGAGCTGGCCGCCGCGGTCGGCGCCGGAGCGAGGACATGGCGCGCCTACCTCAGCGTCGAGAAGGGCCCGGACGACCAGCCGGTGCACGCCAGGGACCGGATCGGCGCGGGCCCCTGGTACAACGCGAAGCTCGAGCTCTTGGCCGCGAACCTCGAGGAGCTGCACACGAGGTTCGGCGATCACACGGTGTTCCTCGACGAAAAGGGCGAGATGGTGCCGGGCCAGTGGCCGGACTCCCCCCAGCCGAACCAGCACGATATCCTCACCGGCACGAACCGAGACGGCACCCTCAAGGTCGGTCAGACCTGCGAGGACTGGACGTCCGAGGACCCGAACCTCACCGCCTGGGTCGGGCACTCCGACGGGCTCGGCCCCATGCAGAGCATGGCCGACATGTACCGGCCGTGGAACTCGGTGCACGCGAACGGCAGCTGCGCCGACACCGCTCCGGCAGGCGGCAACGGCCGCGTCTACTGCTTCGCCGCGGAGTGAGCGGACGCCGGATGGACACACCGCACCGAGCTCGCGCCGACATCGTGGGTCAGGGCGCTGCCCACCGGCCGACTCCCCCCGGGCACCACGCCCGCGCAAATCAGGCGCGGAGTGCGGCCGAGATCACCGCGACAACATGGCATTGTATTGCTGCCAGGCTTCCTGAGCGCCGGCGCTCGCCTGAAACGGAGCAGCGCCGCCCGTGGACCGCCGAGGTGGTTGCGCGGAACATGCGCAAGTTGAGCCGCGCTCGCTCGAATTGATCGCCCCGGATCTGCGGCGCCCCGACGAGCGCGGCTCCGCTCTCCGGCGCGCACGCCTGCTGGCGCGCGGGTCGGCGTGGCGCGTCGGTTGCTGTGGCGGCCTGGATGATTTTTCCTCCCGCTCACCATCGCGGTCCACGGACCGCCCTCCCGCTGCTCCTCGCCGCCGCTTGCGCCTGGGGATGCGCCGACCCGGCCGGGTCGCCTGCGGTCGCGCCTGCGGGCGCCGAGCCCGCAGGCGACGCGGCCGCGCGCCCCGCCCTCGCGGAGGAGCGCTGGGCCTCGGCGTACGTCGTGCTCGAGGGCCCCTCCGTCATCGCCTCGCTCCCGCGCGGCAAGAGCGTCGCTTCCCCGGAGTCCCGCAAGATCGCGCGGGCGCGCTTCGAGGCGCTCGCGGGCGAGCACGCCCGGCTCCGCACGCAGCTCGAGGCCGAGGGCGCCGTGATCGTGGCCGACCTGCTCCGCGTGGCCAACGCCGTCCAGATCCGCGTCCCCGCGCGGGCCCTCGGCGCGATCGCCAAGCTGCCGCGCGTGGCCCGCGTCGAGCCGGCGCTGCCCGTGCGGCAGGCGCTGAGCGAGGCGGTCCCGCGGGTGGGCGCGCCGCCGCTCTGGGAGAGCGCCGCGGGGCTCGACGGGGCCGGGATCCGCATCGGGATCATCGACTCCGGCGTCGATTACCTCCACGCGCAGCTCGGCGGCGCCGGCTCACCCGCGGCGTACGCCGCGAACGACCGCGCGGCGGTCGAGCCGGGAACCTTCCCCACCAAGAAGGTCACCGGCGGGGTCGACCTCGTGGGCGACGACTACGACTCCCTCGGCCTGGTCGGCTCGCCGACCCCCGCGCCCGACGCCGATCCGCTCGACTGCAACGGACACGGCACCCATGTCGCCGGCATCGCGGCGGGCTCGGGCGTGCTGGACGGGGCCAGCTACCCGGGGCCCTACAACGCCTCGCTCGACCCGAGCGCGTTCGCGATCTTCCCCGGCGTCGCGCCGCGCGCCGAGATCTACGCGCTCAAGATCTTCGGCTGCGACGTCAGCGCCGAGACCGAGCTGCACATGGCCGCGTTCGAGCGCGCCGCCGATCCGGACGAGGACGGGGACGTGTCGGATCGCCTCGACGTGGTGAACGCCTCGTTCGGCAGAGCCTTCGCCTACACGTCGCCGCTCGAGGCCGAGGCCGTGAAGAACCTCACCGCGGCCGGGACCCTGCTCGTCGCGGCCGGCGGCAACTACGGGCACTACTTCGACGCGTACTTCACGACCACGGCGCCGGGCTCCTTGCCGGAGGCGCTCAGCGTGGCGGCCGCGCACCGGGACGCGAGCACGTCGACGTGGCTCGCGCTGACCGTCACCGCGCCGGCGGACGTCGCCGGGACCTACCCCCTGGCCACGACCCCGAAGGGCCCGCAGATCGGCGCCGTGGGGCCGATCGCGGCGGAGATCGTCCGGGCCGAGCCCGCGGACGGCTGCGCGCCCCTCGCCAACGCCGGCACGCTCGCGGGCAGGATCGCGATGATCGACCGCGGCGCCTGCCCGTACGACGTCAAGTACACCCACGCGGCCCAGGCGGGGGCGGCGGCGCTGCTCCTCGTCGACAACGTCGACATGAACTGGATGGACCAGCCGTTCTCGGCGTCGGGCGAGCCCGAGATGCCGGTCTTCATGCTGCGGTGGGCGCACGGCGAGAAGATCAAGCGGGCGCTGCCCGGCGCGCAGGCCGTCATCGACGCCGGCGTGACGCTGGATCTCACGCGCAGCGCCGACACCATCGCCGACTTCAGCTCCCGCGGCCCGAGCGCGGCGGACGGGCGGCTCAAGCCCGAGATCGCCGCGCCGGGGGCGGCGATCGTCTCGGCCGCGATGGGGACCGGCGGCGAGGGGCTCCCGCTCGGCGGGACCTCGATGGCCACGCCCGTGGTGAGCGGCGCGGCGGCGCTCGTGCGGCAGGCGCGTCCGGAGCTCGGCCCGCTCGAGATCAAGGAGCTGCTCATGAGCACCGCCGCGCCGGTCGTGGGCGCGGACGAGGTCCTGGTCCCCAGGTCGTTCACGGGGGCCGGCCGCGTGCAGGCGGACGCCGCCGCCTCCGCCGCGGTGAGCGCCCGCGTGGACGGCGAGCCGGGCGAGGTGGCGGTGTCCCTCGGCATCGTCCTCTCCACGGGCGCCGCCGAGGCAAGCCGCCGGGTGGTGATCACGAACCGCGGGGCCGCGCCGGTGACGCTCGCGGTCAACGTGAGGCAGGCCAAGCCGATCCCGAACGTGGACGTGACGGTCTCGCCCGCCGTGATCGCGGTCCCGGCGGGCGGCGCCGCGACCGTGGAGCTGACGCTCGCCGTGAGCGGACCCTTGCCTGACTTCTTCACCGATGGCTTCACGGGCCCGCTCTCGACGGTCCGCGTCGACGCTTCCGACGCGTGGCGCCCGCGGGTGCTGCTCACGGAGGCCTCGGGGCTGCTCGAGCTGGTGCCCGAGGGGCAGGCCGCCGCCGCGGCCGTGGTGCCGTACCACGCGGTCCTCCGCGGGGCCGAGGACCGGCGCGCGGAGGCGCCGGTCGGGTGCCGGCCCGGGCTCGGCGACGGGCTGATCTCGGTGCCCGTGAGCGGCATCGGGAGCACGCCGGAGCCGGTGATCACCGCCTTCGAGCTCGGCGCGACGAGCCCCGTGGACCCGGCGCTCCCGCCCCGCAACGACCTGGTGGCGGTGGGCGCGGCGACGAACCGGGTCGCCGCCGAGGAGCGCGGCGCGCCCGGGGACACCGTCGTGTATTTCGGCGTGGCCGTGGCCGGAGACTGGACCACGCCCGCGCGCGGGTACCTGTCCGACGTCGGGATCTACGTGGACGCCGACCTCGACGGCGTCGAGGATCACCTGGTCACGGTCGAGTCATACTGGGTCTGGGGGCCGGCGCCTTCCAACGTGCTCGCCTCGGACGCGCTGTTCACGCGCGTGCTCGATCTGGCGACGGGCGAGTACCTCCAGACGTCGCTCCCCGCCAACATCGAGCTGCCGCCCGCGGCCGGCGGGGTGTTCACCACGGGGGAGAAGACCTTCGCGACGCAGCCCTACTTCAACAACGTGCTCGTGCTGCCCGTGCGCCTCGCCGATCTCGGCGTGGACGCGGCCGGCGAGCCCGTCGAGATCGGGTACGCGGGCGTCTCCCGGGTGTCGCGCCTTGGCGCGGCGCTCTCGCTCGGGGGGATCGAGCCCGCGGACAGGACGCCGTGGGCGAGGTTCAACCCGTTCCAGCCGGAGCTGGACACGGCGGCCGAGGGCCACGAGGGGCAGCCGTTCTTCCCCGCGGCGGAGGCGCTGGCGATCCGCGCTGCCGGGGGAGGGGACGTGCTGCTCCTGCACCATGCGAACGTGCCCGCGCGGCGGTACGAGATCGTCCGCCTCTCGGAGGCGGCCACGCTGGAGGAGGGCGACCTCTCCGCGGCGATCGCCGGGCCGCGGCGGGCCATCCGCGCGGGTGCGCCCTTCGAGGCGACGGTCACGGTGACGAACGAGGGGCCGACGGCCCGGGCGGGAGCCTCGGTGACGGTGGAGGTCACGGGCGCGCGGGTGGCGGCGATGTCGGGGCCGTCGGGCTGCGCCGGCGGGCGCTGCGAGCTCGGCGATCTCGCGCCCGGCGCGGCGGCGACCGTCAGGGTCGTCGCGGCGGCGACCGGGGCCGAGGTGCGGATCTCCGCGAGCGCGTCGGGCGCGAGCGCCTGCGATCCGGAGCCCGGCAATGACACCGCGGCGATTGCGCTGCCCGTGAGGCCCTCGCCGCACACCGAGCCTGGGCCTGGGCCCGGGCCTGGGCCTGGGCCCGGTGGCTCCTCGGGTCATGACGGCGGCGGCAGCGGCTGCCGCGCGGCAGCCGTCGGCGCGGCGGGCGAAAGCGCGGAGGGCGCCGGGTGGGCGGCGGCCGTGGCGGCGCTCGGCGTGCTGGCGCGGCGGCGGCGCCCGGCGCTCCGGGGTTGACCCGGCGCGCTGGCGCGGCGGCGGCGCCCGGCGCTTCGGGGTTGACCCGGCGCGCTGGCGCGGCGGCGCCGCCGCCCCTCGCTCCTTCCCAGGTGATTCCCGGCGTTCGGCCCCTGCCGCCGCGGCCGCGACCGCGACGCGGGGTCAGGCCGCGACCGCTCCGCGCAGGGCAGCCACGTGGCGCGCGAGGAAGCTCTGCACGTCCTCGGCGGGCTCGCCGGTGAGCTCCTCGACCGCGTTCGTGGCCACATCCAGCGTGCCGCGAGCGATCCCCTCGTCGAAGGAGGCGAAGAGCGTGGCCATCGCCGCGGGCAGGCCAGCCTGCCGCATGCCCTGCTCCAGCGCTTCGCGCGGGATGGGGACGTACGCGATCGGCTTGCCCGTGAGCTCCGAGGTGATCCGGGCGATCTCGCCCTGAGAGAGCGCTGCCGGGCCGGTGATATCGAGCACGCGCTTGCCGTCGAAGTCGGCCGCGAGCGCTGCGGCCGCGGCGCGGGCGCAGTCCTCGCGCGTGACGTAGCCGGTCCTGCCGTCGCCGGCCGCGGCGACGAGCTGGCCCGTCGCCAGCGCGCGTTGCAGCGAGCCGAGGAGGAGATCGGCGTAGAGGTTGTTGCGCAGGACGGTGGCGCCGAGCCCGCTCTCTGCGAGCGCGTCCTCGGTGCCCTGGTGGTCGGGCGCGATCGCGATCGGCGAGCCCGGCCCGGGGTTGGTCAGGGACGTGTAGACCACGTGCTGCACGCCCGCCTTCACCGCGGCCTCGATCGCGCTCCGGTGCTGCGCGAGGCGCCGGCCCGGGCGATCCAGCGCGTCGGTGCTGATGAGCAGCAGCCGCGCCGCGCCGGCGAACGCCTCCGCGAGCGAAGCGGGCGCGTCGAAGTCCGCGCGCCGCACCTCGACGCCGCGGTCGCGGAGCTCGCCGAGCTTCTCCGGGTGCCGGGTCGTGACGATGAGGGGACGCGCGCCCTGCGCGAGCAAGAGATCGACGACGCGCCGCCCGAGCTGACCGCCGGCGCCGGTGATGAGGAGAGGCTGAGACATGAGGAGAGCTCCTTGTGACGGGGTGCAATGGATGTTTGTGCCTGTCTCGGTTCCGGCGCAATGATACAAAATGGGCTACTATGTTCCGGAATGGGAACAATGGATTTGAACCACCTCTCCGTCTTCGCGGCGGTGGCCGAGACGGCGAGCTTCACGGCGGCGGCGCGCCGGCTGGGGGTGCCCAAGTCGACGGTCAGCCGGGCTGTCGCCTCGCTGGAGGCGTCGCTCGGCGTGCGCCTCTTGCAGCGGACGACGCGCAGCGTGGCGCTCACGACGGCCGGGCAGGCGCTCGTCGATCGCCTGGGCTCACGGCTCAGGGCGTTGACGGAGGCGCTCGAAGGGCTCCCGGAGCTCGCGGATGAGCCGTCGGGCTCGCTCCGCCTGACCGCGACGGCGGACTTTGGCACCGAGGTGGTGGCGGAGATCCTCGCCGGCTTCTGCCGCCGCTACCCGCGCATCACGGTGGAGATGCACCTGGCGACCCGGCCCGTGGATCTGGTGAAGGAGGGTTACGACGCTGCCTTCCGGTTCCTCGGGAACAAGCCCCGGGACTCGACGCTGGTCGCGCGCAAGGTGGGCGAGCTGAGCCTGCAGTTCTACGCCTCGCCGGCGTACCTGGCCGCGCGGGGCACGCCGAGGTCCGTGGACGATCTGTCGGAGCACGACTGCGTGGCGATCGCGGGGACGAGCCCGTTCGCGCGCGGCGGGGTGTCGGGCGCCGGTGCGCGGCTCCACCTCCGGCTGGTCGCGGACGACGGGTTCTTCGTGCGCGAGGCGGTGCGCCACGGCATGGGGATCGGCCTCCTCCCCGCCTTCCTTGCTCAGCAGGACGTGCTCGCCGGATCGCTCGTCCGCGTGCTGCCGCGCTGGACGACGCCGATGGGCGGCGTCTTCCTCGTGTTCCCGAGCGGCCGGCACCTGCCGAAGAAGACGATCGCGCTGCGCGATCACGTGGTGGAGGCGCTGCGCGTGCAGAAGGCGCGTGGAGGTCGCGCCGGCGAGGGCTAGAGCGTTGTCGCCGAAGCTCGTCCCCGGTTCGGCCCGTCAGAAGTCTTGGCAGGGATCACGGCGAGAGAAGAGAGATTTCAACGCGAGGACGCAAGGGCACCAAAACACAGATAAAATTCTGGTTTGCGCCTTTGCGCCTTTGCGTTGAAATCTCTTGGGATCCGAAGATAACCTCCGCCGCTGGTCAGCCGCGGGCCTGATCCTGAATGGCGTTGAACACGGCGGCCATCTCATCGGCGCCGTGGCCGAGCTGCAATGCACGTTTGAAGTAGGACAGGATGAGCTCCGGGATACGCCGGTCGATGTTGTTCTCCCGGCTGAGGCGCGCGATGTGCTCGAGGGCGCCCGCGTGAATGTCCAGCGTGCAGTCGGTCCCCTTGAAATCGCCGGTGGACAGCATCTTCTTGCACATGTCGGCGGTGATCGAGACGAGCGGCATGATCGCCTGAAGCGAGGCGAAGTACGCGTCGAGGGGAAACTTCTCCGACGCGCAGATCGCCGCCCCGTGCAGGAACGACAGCGTCGCGCCGTAATAGCTCTCCAGGAGAGCGCAGTCGAGCGTCGCCGCGGCCCCGATCGGCTCGCCGACGTGGGACGTCGCCCCGCCGAGGACGCGCAGCGTCGCCTGGTGGCGGTCGTAGATCTCCTTGGGACCCGAGTAGAACACCGGCGTCTGTTCACCACCGATGTAGCTGGGGTAAGCCAGGATGCATCCGTCCAGGTAGTTGATCCCGAGGTCCGACGTCCAGGCCGCCCCGCTGCGAGCATCGTTGGGCGTGCCGCTGGTCAGCTGTACCAGCGTCCGGCCCTTCGCGGCCTCGGCCACGAGGGGAGTGCGCAGGACCTGGTCGCTTACTTCGTAGTTGAGCAGCGAGATGATCGTCAGGTCGCTCTCGCCGCATGCCTGCTCGGGCGTCGCCGCCACCTTCGCCTGGCCCTGAAACGGCTCTGCCTTGCTGTGGGTTCGGTTCCATACCGTCACCCGATGACCGGCGTTGATGTAGGAGCGCGCCAGCGCGGCGCCCATCTGACCCAAACCAACGATGGACACGGTCTCTTTGTGCGACATGCTCTCTCTCTCTTCTTTCCTGTGGTCGCCCACGTGTATCCGAGCTCGCGCTCCTCACCCGCTGTTGGAGCACAGTCGATTCAATTGGGGGGCCGATGTCTGCTCCGGGAGCGCTGAACCAGGAAGGCGGCAGGCCCGAGGGGGGGCAGCTCTGCAACACCTCTTGCCGACACCCTACGACGCCGCGTCCCCCTCCTCGATCCCGACGCGCCGCGCGACCTCCGCGTCCCCCGGCCGATACACCGCCTCGCGGGGCGTCCACAGCGCGTCCCGATCCCGGCGCAAAATGTCGCGCTGCTCCGCCACGAAGCCGGAGATGTCCTCCACGCCCACGGTCCATTGCTCGGCGAACCTCCGCAGCGTCGCGCCCCGCAGCCCGAGCTGGATCGCGCGGCGCGTGACCGGCGCCCCCGACGGGTGGTGGTCAGGATCCCACTGGAGGCGCACGTCCGAGCGGTGGAGCGCGGCCTTCCACGCCTCCTCGCTCGGGTACAGCGCGGGCACGAAGCCCGACGGCACCGCCGCCGCGAGGATCTCGTCGAACCCCGAGCGCCGGACGCGGATGGCGAGCACGGCCTCCTGGTCCTGCTTCGTGCCCCAGCCCGAGCGGAACATCATCCAGAGGAAGTTCGGCTTGATCCAGCTCATGCGCCCGAAGCTGAACTCCGCGCCTCCGAGCCGCTGATGCGCGACCGCGTGCCGCGCGATCGAGGGGCGGTATGCCTGATACACCACCACCGTCTCGGCGTCGAACTGCGCGAGGATGTGGCGACCCGCCGCGGGCCAGCGGGCGGCCTGCTCGGCATACGGCGCGATCTCGATCGTCCCCAGCTTGCTCGACTCGGTCACCGTCACCGCCACCGCGCTCGCCCTCATCGGCCCGCCGCGTCCGCCGCCGCGAGGCCTTCCCCAGCATAACCCGTCCGTGCTACGGCGGGCGGAGGAAGACCGAAGAACCCACCGCGGAGGGAGCCGTGGACATCCTCGTTCGAATCGCGGACGCGCTGGGGCGCTTCAGCGCGCGTTACGTGCCCTCCGCCTTCGCCATCGCGGTCCTTCTCACGCTGCTCGCGTTCGTGCTCGGGCTCACGTGGGCGGGCGCGGGGCCGATGGAGGTCGTGAAGGGCTGGGGCAGCGGCTTCTGGGAGCTGCTCTCGTTCTCCATGCAGATGGCGCTGGTCATGTTCAGCGGCTATCTCCTCGCGCTCACCGGGCCCGTGCGCGCGGCGCTGGAGCGGGTGGCCGCGCTCGCCGCCACCCCGCGTCGCGCGGTGATGCTGATGGCGTTCGTCTCCATGGCGCTCTCCTATCTGAACTGGGGCCTCTCGCTGGTCGCCTCCGCGATGCTCGTGCGCTTCGTGGTCCGGCGGCAGCCCGACGTGGACTACCGCCTCCTGGTCGCCTGCGCGTACTTCGGCATGGGCGCGACATGGCACTCCGGCTTCTCCGCCTCCGCGCCGCTGCTCGTCGCCACGCCCGGCCATTTCCTCGAGAAGACCACCGGCGTGATCCCCGTCGACCAGACGTTGCTCTCCGGCTTCAACGTGGCGCTCCTCCTCGCCGTCGTCGCCGTGATGACGGTGCTCGCGGGGCTGCTCCACCCGGCGCCGGATCACACGGTGAAGGTGGATCCGAGCGTGGTGGAGGGCTTCGGCCGGTTCGAGCCGCCCGCGCGACCGCCCGCGCCGTCGCTCGCGGCCCTGCTCGACCACTCTCCCGCGCTGAACCTGCTCTTCGGCGCCGCGGGGCTGGTCTACGCGGCGACCGTGCTGTGGAGCGGCTGGAAGAACATCAACATCAACTCGGTCAACTTCATCTTCCTCACGCTCGCCGTCCTCCTGCACGGCACGCCGGCGCGGCTGCTCAAGGCCTCGGAGGAGGCGGCCGGCGTCCTGCACGGCATCGTCCTCCAGTTCCCGCTCTACGCCGGCATCTACGGCATCTTCAAGGCCACCGGGCTCACCGACCGCATCGGCGAGGCGTTCGTCGCCCTGAGCTCGCGCGAGACGTTCCCCGCCGTCGTCTACTGGTACAGCGGCATCGTCAACTACTTCGTCCCCTCCGGCGGCTCCAAATGGGCCATCGAGGCGCCGTACCTGCTCAAGGCCGCGTCCGATCTCGGCGTCGAGCCGCGCAAGGTCGTCCTGGCCTACGCGTGGGGAGACATGGCCACGGACCTCGTGCAGCCGTTCTGGGCGCTGCCGCTGCTCGCCGTCGCGCGCGTCGAGTTCAAGGAGCTGCTCGGGTTCCTGCTCCTCGCGTTCGTCGTCTACGCGCCCCTCGTCACCGCGGCGTTCCTCTTCTTCCTGTGACATCCGCGCCGCGGAGCGGATGGACCGGCGGGGCAGCATGCTAGAGCTCCGCCATGCAGGCGCTGGATCTTCACCCGGAGCAGCTCGCTGCGGCGGTCGGCGCGAGGCCGTTCCTGCTGCTCGCGCTGCTCGTGCTCGGGGCGGTGGGCTCCGTGCTCGGGCTCGTCGCGATCGCGCGGCTCGCGGATCGGCACGCCCGGGCGCTGTGGGCGCGCGCCGTGCGGGCCTTCCGGGCCGTGGCAGAGCACCCGGTCACGCGGCGGATCTCGGCCCGGTTCCCGGCGCTCGCGCGGGTGCTCCGCGGCGTGTCCGCCGACGAGTACCTCGTCCTCCACCTCGGCCTCGGGATGGCGCTCAGCCTGGCCGCGCTCCTGTTCATCGCGCTCGCCAACGCGGTGCACCAGGGCAACACGATCGTGACGGTCGACGTCGCGCTCTCGCGCGCGCTCTACGCCTCGTCCAGCGAGGCCGGCGTGGCCGCGCTCCGCGCCTTCACCCACCTCGGCAGCGGCTGGGCGCTCACCGTCCTCGGGATCGTCGTGGGCGCCGCCCTGCTATGGCGGCGCCACCGCGTGCTCGCGATCGGCTGGGCGATCGCGCTCGCCGGCGGCGGGCTCCTCAACGCCGCGCTCAAGGCCCTGTTCTCGCGGCCGCGGCCGACGTTCGACGATCCGCTCGCGGTCGCCCTCGGGTGGAGCTTCCCGAGCGGGCACTCGATGGGCACGTTCGTCGCCTTCGGCATGCTCTCGTACCTCGGCGTCCTGTTCGTCCGGACGCTCCGCGGGCGGCTCGCGCTCATCGCGCTCGCGCTCAGCTGGACCGTGGCGATGGGCTTCAGCCGCATGTACCTCGGCGTGCACTACCTGAGCGACGTGCTCGCCGGCTTCGCGGCCGGCACCGTGTGGCTGGCCGTCTGCATCTCGGGGATCGAGGTCGCGCGGCGCCGGCCCAGCAGGGTCGACGGCCGCCCGCTGCTCGACTGAGCGGTGCGAGGGGCGGCGTCACCCGGCGCCGAGGACCGTCGACCTCTCTGCCCGCCCCCCCGGCCCCCACGTCCCGACCCGAGCCCCTCCGCGCCGGCGCGCCGGCGATCACGGCGCCTCCGGCCCCCGCGGCCGCACGGTGGTGTCCGCGGGCGGCTTCTCCAGGAGGGGCGGCCCCCCGACGGGCAGCCAGATCTCGAACACCGCGCCGCCCTTCGTCGCCTTGCGGTAGCTGATCTCCCCGCCGTGCTCGAGCACGATCCGCTGCGCGATCGCGAGCCCGAGCCCCGTCCCCTTCTCCTTGCTGGTCGCGTACGGCTCGAACAGGCGCGGCACCATCTCCTCCGCCACCCCGGGCCCGTTGTCGCGCACCACGATCCGCACCCGATCGTTCGGCAGCGGGCCGACGGTCACCCCGACGCGCGGGTCGCTCCGGACCGCGCTCGCCGCGTCGAGCCCGTTCTGGACCAGGTTGGTGAGCACCTGGACGATCTGGTCCCGGTCGGCCTGGACCTTCGGGATCGGGTCGGCCGTGAGCTCCACCCGCGGCCGCCCCGCGCCGCCGGTCCCGGTCGACGTCGCCTCGCCCGGCGCCGCGTGCAGCGTCACCACCCCGCGCGCGATCGCCACGAGGTCGACCGGCTCGAGGTTCGGCGCCGGCAGGCGCGCGAACCGGGTGAACTCGGTCACGATGTTCGCGATCCGGTGCACCTCGCCCAGCACCGTCGACGTCGCCTCCTCGAAGTAGTCGTCGAACGCCGGGTCGTCGCGCTGCCGCAGCCGGCGCAGCGTCTCGACCGCGGCCCGGATCGGCGCGAGCGGGTTCTTGATCTCGTGGGCGATCTGGCGCGCCACCTCGCGCCGCGCCGCGATGCGCTCGGTCGCCGCCAGCCGCTTGCGCATCGCCGCGAGCTCGTCGATCGTCGCGTTGAACGCCGCCGCGAGATCCGCGAGCTCCCGCCCGCCGCGCCCCTCCACCCGCCGCGGCGCGCCGCCCATCACCTCGCGCGTCTCGCGGGCCAGCGCCACGAGCGGCCGCGAGAGGCTGCGCGCCAGCACCACCGCGATCCCGAGCGCGATCGCCAGCACCGTGGCGCCCGTCGCCGCGATCGCGCGATCCAGCCGGGCGAGCGCCTGCGTCAGCGGCGCGCGCGACACCGACGCGGCGACGCGCAGGCCCGGGACCTCCGCGACGTCGAGCACGCGCACGACCTCGGCCTCGCCGCCCGGCGGGGCGTCCCGCCCCTCGCCGAGCGCCGCGAGCCGCACGTGGTTCGTGGCGCCGATCCGGTCGAGCACCGGGCCGATCCGCCGCGCGCCCACGAGGCCGATCGTCACCCCGTGGCTCGTGAGGGCGCAGTGGACCTCCAGCGACGGCTCGCCGCCCGCCCTCGCCGGCCTGAGCCGCGGCGCGCCCCCGGGCGCCCGGATCAGCTCCGCCAGCCGCCGGTCGCGGGCGCCGAGCCGCGACGCGTCCTCGGCCCCGAGCACGCTCCCGTTGCCCGCCACGAGCGAGAGCTCGTCGAGGCGCAGCGCCTTCGCCTGGCTGGGCACCTGCCGGCGCAGGGCGATGCGGCTCGTCGGATCCATCGCGTCCGGGTCGCCCTTCGCCCGCTCGAGCTCGATGTGGGCCTTGTCGACGAACGTGTCGTGCTGGCAGAGCGGCGGCAGCAGATCGCGCAGCGCGTCGGCCTCCCACGCGAGCTGCTGCCGGACGCCGGTGTGCGCCGCGTCGATCCGATCGGCGAAGCCGCTCTCGATGATCTCGCGCGACGCCTCGCGCAAGGTCAGGCCGACGAACGCCGTCGCGATGATGGCGACGACCCCGAAGGCGAGCAGGAGGCGAGCGGCGAGGGGCATGGCGGGGCCGCCACGGCCGCCCGGCCGCCCCGGGCAGTCCGGCCGGGCGGCCGCCGCGGTCTCGGGCGGCGTCGACGGGAATACTAGAGCAAACCGCGCCCGCGCCGGGGCCCCGGGCGCAGATCTCCTCCAGCGTGGCCCCTGTGGATACGCCATCCGCCGGGCGCGGTCCAAATTCCCCGTCGCCGTCCGGCGCCGGCCGGCCCGCCCCTGCGCCTCTGGCCAGGAGCTGACCCTCGCTGCCCGCTGCGCCCCGCGCCGACCCCGCCGCGCGCTCTCCTTGCACCAGGGGGCTCTCGCCTCTTACGCTCGGTCGTCCTTCGGGGTCCTCGGCGCGCGCCGCGCACGCGAGCGCCGCTGAACACCTCGCTCGGAACGCACGACATGAACTCCAAGCAGCTCTCTATCGCCTTCGCCGCGGCGCTCCTCGTCGCCGGCATGCTACTGGGTTACGCGTCGGAGTCGAGGTATCTCGCCGCGCTGTCGGGCCAGCTGTTCATGACGTTCGGCATCCTCGCGATGGTGGCGGTGCTCTACACGGCCTCGACGGCGAAGGCCGGCGTGCCGCTCGGCGGCCTGCGCGACGCCCTCCGCGCGGCGGCGCGCGGCAAGCCGCCGAAGCTGCCCGAGGGCGCCCCCGTCGAGGTCGCGGACGCGTTCGAGCAGATCGCCGAGATCGCCGGCCGCCAGGCCGAGCTCGCGGAGGCCCGCCACGCGCTCGTCGAGGAGCGCGACCGGCTCGCGCGGGAGCGGGACGCGCTGAGCCGCGAGCGCGACGGCGCCGGGCGGGAGCGCGACCAGCTGGAGAAGGAGCGCGACGGCCTGAGCCGCGAGCGCGACCAGCTCGAGAAGGAGCGCGACACCCTGGAGCGCGAGGTCGCGACGCTCACCCGCAAGGTGAACGATCTCGCGCAGCGCCAGGGCCCCGACATCGACGTCGACGGGCTCGTGGACGCCGCGCTGCGCGCCACGTCCGGCGAGCGGGTGCGCGCCCCGGCCGGCACGCCGCCGGAGCTCTCGCGCCTCTACACGGAGCTCACCGGCATCGCCGAGCGGATCGCGCAGGCCGAGCAGCGCGACAAGCAGCGCCGGTCGGAGCTCGCGCAGGCCACCCTGCTGCTCGACGAGCTCCTGCCCAAGCTGAGCGACGGCGTGAGCAGCGTCATGCACGCGAGCGAGCAGGCGACCGTCTACATCCGCGAGATGACGACCGCGCTCGCGAACATCGCCCAGTCCGTCGAGTCGCTCGCGTCGAGCGCCGAGGAGTCGAGCTCCAGCATCCTCGAGATGACCGCCACGAACGAGGAGGTCGCCGAGAACGTCGGCGAGCTCGGATCGAGCGTGCGCGAGACGGTCTCGTCGATCGAGGAGATGGCGTACTCCATCCGCGAGGTCGCGAAGAACGTCGACGCCCTGGCGCTGACGGCCGAGGAGACGAGCTCCTCGATGAACCAGATGGACGTCTCCATCGACCAGGTCCAGTCGAACGCGAACGAGACGGCCCGCCTCTCCGAGGAGGTGGCGACCGACGCCGAGAAGGGCGCCGAGGCCATCCTGAAGACGATCGGCGAGATCTACCGCATCAAGGAGTCGAGCCAGGAGGCCGTGGCCGTCATCTCGAACCTCGGCTTCCGCATCGAGGCGATCGGGCAGATCCTCGCCGTCATCGACGACGTCGCCGAGCAGACGAACCTGCTCGCGCTGAACGCCGCGATCATCGCCGCGCAGGCGGGCGAGCACGGCAAGGGCTTCGCCGTCGTCGCCGACGAGATCAAGGACCTGGCCGAGCGCGCCGGCGGCAGCACGAAGGAGATCGCGGAGCTCATCAAGACGATCCAGTCCGAGTCGAAGAACGCGATCGCCGCCGTCGAGCGCGGCGCGCACAACGTCGACCGCGGCGTCGAGGTGTCGAACGAGGCCGAGCGGGCCCTGAAGAAGATCCTGGAGAGCTCGCAAAAGTCGACGAACATGGTGCGCGCCATCGCCCGCGCCACGGTCGAGCAGGCCAAGGGGTCGAAGCAGGTCACGGACGCGATCGGCCGCATCGCCGAGACGGTGCAGCAGATCGCCGCGGCGACGGCGGAGCAGGCGCGCGGCTCGGAGCTCATCATGAAGAGCGCGGAGAAGATGCGGACGATCACGCAGCACGTGGAGCGGTCGAGCCAGGAGCAGGCGCGCGGCGGGCGCCAGATCACGAGCGCGATCGAGCAGATCTCGAACCTCATCCACAGCCTCAACACCTCGCACCGCAGCCAGACGCGCGGCGGCGAGCAGCTCGTGGAGGCCGGCAAGCGCATCGAGGAGGCCGCGCGGCTGCAGGATCAGGCGGTGCGGCAGCTCGTCAGCGCGACCGAGCGGATGCGCCGCACGGCGGCGATTTGAGCCGGCGCCGCCCTGGCGCGCGGAGGCAGCATCGATGGCGCTGACGATCGTCGTGCTCGCCGGGGCGGCCCCGCAGGGCGCCGGCGACGAGCTCTCCCTGACCCTGGACGCCCCCCGCATCATCATCGGCCGCGCGGAGGGCTGCGAGGTCCGCCTCCCCGACGCGAGCGTGAGCCACCGGCACGCGTCGATCCGGCAGCGCGGCGCGACCTACCTGCTGCTCGACGAGGGGAGCGAGAACGGCACGTTCCTCGGCAAGACGCGGATCGCGCCGCGCACGGCGATGCCGCTGCGCACGGGCGACCGCATCCGGGTGGGCCGCGTCTGGCTCCTGCTCCGGATCGAGCCCGCGGTCGTGAAGGGCGCCCCCGCCGCGGCCGCGAAGGAGCTCGCCCTGGAGCTCGTCGCCCGCGGCCTCGCCGCGCAGGGCGAGGATCCCGCGCCGCGCGTGACCGTGGTCGAGGGCCCGGACAGCGGCCGCGTGTTGCGCCTCGAGGAGGCGGGCCGCCCTTACATCATCGGCCGCGCCAAGGACACCGATCTGGTCCTGGACGACTCGGACGTTTCCCGACGCCACTTGGCCATTACGCGCAGGGGCGATCTGTTCTCAGTTCAGGACCTCGGATCGCGCACTGGGGCGTTGCTCGACGGGGGCGCCGTGCCTCAGTTCGACACGCCGTGGCGGCCTGGACAGGTGCTCGCGATCTGCCGGGATCGGCTCACCTGCGCGCATCCGGCGGCGGAGGCGCTCGCGGAGATCGAGCGCAGCCCGTGCGAGCCGCTCCGTCCGGAGGTGGACATCGAGCCTCCTTTGCCGGAGGAGCCGGCGCCGGTGCCTTCCTCGCGGACGGCCCCGCCGGCCTCCACGAGCACGCTTTCCCCGCTCGCGCGCCCTGCCGCGCCCGCTGCTGCGCAGCGGGGCGTCCCGGGCGGCGGATGGGGGTTCACCGAGGCGCTGATTGCGCTGCTCGCGCTCGGTGTGCTGGCTCTCAGCATTGCAGGTTTGATGTGGCTCCTCGGGCGCGGTTAATGACTTGACGTCGCGGGCGCGCAGAGTTCAAGAGCGCTAGCCCGGGAGGGATGCGCATGCGTGCGATCCGGATGAGAGCTGACGACGAGATCGAGTGCACCGAGGCGGAGCTTCTGGCGGAGGGCATCCGGTGCGGGGCGTTCGACCCCGGCGCCGTCGAGCCCGCCGTGCAGCGCGTGCAGGCGGAGCGCGGCTGGAAGGACCAGGAGGACGTCCGCCGCGACCTGAGCAACCCTCGAGACGAGGCCGACAGCGCGCGAGAGGCGGATGAGCACTGCCACCTCGCCGACGAGGTGCGTTTGTTCCTGGAGGGCCAGGGGCTTTATGACATCCGCTGCCAGAACGACGAGTGGGTGCGCATCTGGGTCGGCGCGGGCGATCTCGTCGCGGTGCCGGCGCGGCGTTACCACCGCTTCGTGACGGGCAAGGGCGCCGCGCTCCGGTACGTGCAGCCGCACGGGGGCCGGCACCTCTTGATGCAGCTCTACCGCGTGTCCGACGACCGGACGCGCGCGTTCTGAGGAGGAGCCTCCCGATGGCGCAACCTTACCGGCTCGTCACGGCCGCGGCGCGGATCCCTGTCCCTGGCGGCAAGCTGATCGAGGAGCTCTTCGGCCGCGTGAACACCGGCACGGACGGGTTCAGCCTCGCGCACATGGTGGCCCCGCCCGGCTGGAGCGAGCCGGCGCAGACGCCGACGTTCGGCGAGCTCACGCTGATGATCCGCGGCCGCATGCGGATCGAGATCGCGGGCGAGGTCATCGACCTCGCCGCCGGCCAGGCCCTCTGGGCGGAGCCCGATCAGCGCGTCCGTTACAGCAACCCGTTCGACGAGGAGAGCGAGTACTTCGCGCTCTGCATACCGGCCTTCGCGCCCGAGCTCGCGCGCCGCGACGCCGGCTGAGGCGCGGCGCGTGTGCCCACGCCGCGCGCGGCGTGGGCACGCGCGGCGTGGGCACGCGCGCGCAGATCCTGGATCCCGCGCGCGCGAAGGCCGCGTAGGATGTCTCATGCACTTCGATCCCGCGGAGTTCCGCAAGGTGCTGGGGCAGTTCGCGACCGGGGTCACGCTGGTGACCACGGTGCAGGACGGCGCGCCGCAGGCGATGACGGTCAACTCGTTCAGCGCCGTCTCGCTCGACCCTCCGCTCGTCTTGTTCTGCGCGGACCGGCGCTCGCGCACGAGCGCGGCGATCGAGGCGTCGGGCGTGTTCGCGGTGAACATCCTGCGGGAGCAGCAGCGCGACATCTCGGACCTGTTCGCCGGCAAGGGGACGGATCTGGAGCGGCAGGCGGTGCTCACCGAGTCGCACGTGGCCGAGTCCGGCAGCCCGGTCTTGAAGGACGTGCTCGCGTTCATCGACTGCAAGGTCGAGCACGCGTACGACGGGGGCGATCACGTCATCTATGTGGGCCGCGTGCTGGCGTCGGGCCGGGGCGAGGCGGGCGCGCCGCTCCTGTACTACCGTGGCACGTACCAGGCGCTCGACGACGCCTGGCGGTGGCGTGATCGTTACGCGGCGAAGGAGCAGGCGACCCCGTTCCACGAGCTGGTCGATTTCTTCGATCGCATGCAGGCGGAGGGCCCGTATGCGTCGCTGATCGACGAGCTCGTCACGCTGGTGGATCCGGGCGTCGAGGAGCGTTGTCTGGAGCTCGGCTGCGGCACGGGCCGCCTGACGCGGGAGCTGGGTCGTCGTTGCCAGGAGGCGATCGGCATCGACGCGACGGCGGCGATGGTCGAGCGCGCCACGCAGCGGGCGAGGGCGCTCGGCCTGGACAACGTGACGTTCCGGGAGGCGCTCGCGACGCGTCTCCCGTTCCCTGACGCGTCGTTCGACGTGGTGACCTCGTCGAACCTGCTCTTGCACCTGCCCGATCCGGCCCCGGTGCTGTCCGAGGCCGCGCGTGTGCTCCGTCCCGGCGGCCGCCTGGCGCTCCTGGAGCCCGCGGTCGTGATGAGCCGCGTCGCGATGGCCGGCTACCTGCGCGGCCACCGGTACAACCCCCAGACCGCCCACGCGATGCTCGCGTGGGCCGACGCCGCCGAGGTCACCTACCGCCACACCGAGGACAGGATCAACGCCGATCTCGGCGCGCTGGGTTTCCAGATCGATCGCCGCGAGCGCAGGATGAACGGCCTCGCGCTGCTCTGGACCGCGCACAAGCCCTGAGCCCAAGCAGGCGCAGAGAAGCCCCCTTCACCCCCACAAAGAGGAGGAGAGGGCCCTCCCCCTACACAAAGCAGGAGGAGAGGAGAGGGGCCTTCGCGGCGCGCGCGGGGGAGGGCCGATGTCTGAGCAAGGCCGCTGGCTCGCCCGATCAGGGCGAGTCAGCGGCCTTGCGAGTTCGGCGGGGCCCCCGCGCGCGCCGCGAAGGCCCCTCTCCTCTCCTCCTGCCGTCGCGTCCCGGAAGCCCCCTCGTCCTCAGGCCGCCCGCCGCAGCCCCGCGTCGTCGACGAGCCGCGGCACCCAGTCTTCCGCCCCGATGGACCGCATGTGGATCCCCGAGAGCCCCGGGATATCGCGCAGCCCCCGGATCAGCTCCACCGTGATCCGGTAGCTCTCCCCCTCCGCGTCCCCGCTCTTCCGCACGCGCTCGATCAGGTGCTCCGGCACCACGAGCCCGGGCACCTTCTGCAGGAAGTTCAGCCGGTCCACCCCCGCGAACGGGAAGATCGCCGCGATGAAGTGCGCCCGCTCGTGCAGCCCCCGCTCGACGACCGCGGCCATCCAGCGGCGCATCGGCGCGAGCTCGAACACCGCCTGCACCTGGATGAAGCTCGCCCCCGCCTCGATCTTCGCCGTCAGCCGATCCATCGCCCCGGCGATCGCCTGCTCGCCGCACGGGAAGTCGATGGTCCCCACATGGAAGTACGGCGCCGGCGCGATCGCGTCGCCGTTGAACAGCTTCCCCTCGCGCGTCATCCGGCTCGTCAGCTGGATGGCCGAGTTGCTGTCCACGTCGTTCACCTCCTTGGCGTCCGGATCCGACCCGATGGAGCACGGATATCCGCCGAGCACGATGATGTTCGAGAGCCCGAGCGCCGCCATCCCGAGGAGATCGCCCTGGAGGGCGATCCTGTTCTTGTGGCGCAGCGAGAACTGGAGCACCGGCTCGACCCCCTCCTGCTTCACGAGGTGGCCGACTGCCATGTTCGCGCAGCGCGCCTGCGACAGCAGGTGATCGTTGATCTGCACCACATCCACACACGTCGCCATGTTTCGCGCGTGTTTCAGCAGCTTTTCCAGGTCGTAGTGACGCGGGGGCGTCAGCTCGGCGGACACGAGGAACTGGCGCTCGCTCAGGAGGCGCTCCATCTTCGACTTCGTCACCATCTCCTGCTCCTTCCGTCGCTCGACGAACCTTCTGTCACGCGACGAGCCTGACCGTCACTCGACGAACCTGACGACCCGGACCTTCGCCCCGCGCTGGCCGCTCCACCGCGCGGCCGCGCTCGCGATGCGCGCCGCCTCCGCCCGCGCGAGGCTGCATGGGAACCCGTATTTCTTCAGGACCCGCTCGCTCGCGATGTCGAGCGCCGTCCGGCAGCGCGCCACGAAGTCGTCGACGTCGTAGCTCTCGCCCACCTCGAGGTGGTCCTTCACGACGAGCGACGGGGAGTAACAGACCTGCTGCTCGCCGCTCGGCCACTCGATCACGAAGCGCATCTCCGGCATACGTCGCGTTATCTCCGGCGAGTCCCGAGGAACTCGCGGTAAAGGCCGGCCGCGATCCGGGCCGAGCGATCCCACGTGTAACCGGCCGCGGCCTCGAGGGCCGCGGCGCGCAGGCGCCGCCTCACGCCGTCCTCCAGGATACGCTCCATCGCGCGGGCGAGATCCGCCGTGCTCGAGGGATCGACGAGCAGCGCGCTCTCTCCGTCCCGGAGGAACTCGGTGAACGGCGGCTGGGCCGAGCTCACCACCGGCGCGCCCGAGGCCATCGCCTCGAGCAGGACGAGCCCGAACCCCTCGCGGACGGACGGGAACACGAACGCGTCGGCGAGCCGGTAGAGGGGCGGGATCAGCACGTCCGGCAGGACCCCCGCGAGCACGAGCGGCGGCGGCGTGGCGCCGCGCGGCGCCGGCAGCAGGCCGCTCTCGCGCGCGATGGCCTCGAACTCGCGCTGGTAAGGTGCGTAGTCGAACAGCGTCTCTCCGCCCGCGATGACCAGCTGGGCCCCGGGCAGGCGCCGCCGCACCTCGATGAAGGCCCGGAGCAGGTTGATCGAGTTCTTGCGCGGCTCGACCCCGCCCACGGTCACGTAGAGCGGCGACCCCGTCGCGCGGAGCCGCGCCCGGAGCTCCGCCTCCTTCCCGTCCGGCGCCGGCGAGTAGCGCCGGAGGCTCACCCCGTTCGGCACGATCGCCGCGTCGACGCCGAGCTCGGCCCGGAGCGTCTTCCGCCACGCCTCGCTGACCACGAGGCACATGTCCGCCTCGCGCACGGAGCGCTCCTGGCAGGCGCGCAGGTACGGGCTGTCGTAGTCGTCGAGGTGGTGCACCGTCCGGAGGAAGTGGGGCACGCGCCCCTCGGCGCGCAGCGTCGCGAGCGCGTTCGCGCTGATGCAGTCCTGGGCGTGCCAGACGTCGTGCCGCGCCCCCGCGGCGCGCAGCCCGACGACGAGCTCCGCGATGCGCTGCTCCACGACCGCGTCGATCCCGGCCGGCGGCGGCGCCGCGGGCACGAGGACCGAGGGGCACCGGAGCGGGCGGTAGAAGCCGCCCTGGTCCTTGTTCAGCGCGTAGACGCAGACCGACGCGCCGAGATCGTGGAGCGCCTCCGCGAGCTCCACCGTGTGCACGACGCCGCCGCGCGGCTTCGTCGAGTACGTGAGCAGCGCGACCGAGGGCGGCGCGCCCGCCGCGGCGCCGGCGCTCATCGCGCCCCCTCGCCCGCGAGCCCGGTGAGGGGCTCCGCGGCGAGATCCCAGAGCACCTGCCGCTCGCCGGAGGCCTCCAGGGTGAGCCGCCGCGAGCCGTCGACGACGCCGACCGCCGCGCTCGCGATGCCCCGGCGCTCGAACGCCGCGAGCACCTCCCGGGCGGCCTCCGGGCGCACGCTGAGCAGGAAGCCGTAGCTCGGAAACGCGAGCAGCCAGCGCTCGAGCGGGACGTCGCGTGGATCGCGCGGCACGTCCCGCGGATCGCGCGGCACGTCCCGCGGGTCGCGCGCGTCGCGGAGGCTGCGCACGTCGCGTGGCCTCGGCACGGCCTCCACGTCGAGCACCGCGCCGACGCCGGACGTCTCGAGCAGCATGAGCAGCGTCCCCGCGACGCCGCCCATGCTGATGTCCTTGCCCGCGTCGCACAGCCCCGCCTCGGCGAGCGCGGGCAGGATCTCGAGGTCCGCGCGCAGCCGCGCCGGGTCCGCGCCGGTCGACGCGTCCCAGAACGGGTGCTCCGGGTGCATCCTGCCGCGCAGGTCGATCGCCGCGACGAGCACGTCCCCGGGCCGCGCCGCGAAGCTCGTGATGAGCCGCCGGGCTCGCCCCGCGATCGCCACGGCGAGCGCGTTGTAAGGGCTGCGCGCGCTCGTATGACCCCCAACGATCGGCACCCTGTAGGCGCGCGACGCCGCGAGCATGCCCTCCCAGACCGGCTCCAGCGCGCCGGCCGACGTGCCCCAGACGACGTCGACCACGGCGATCGGTCGGCCGCCCATCGCGTAGACGTCGCTGACGTTGACCATCACCGCGCTGTAGCCGGCGAACCGCGGGTCTCCTTCGAGGAACGTCGGCCAGATCCCCTCCGCGGCGAGCAGCAGGTAGCCGTCCCCGTCCGGGATGGCCGCGCAGTCGTCGCCGAGCGCGGGGCGCGTGTAGCCGGTCGCGCCGCCCGTGCCGGTTGCGTCGTTCGCGCCGCTCGCACGGATTGCGCCGCCCTCTCTGGCGAGGTGCCGCGCCGGGATCTGCACGTCCTTCTTCGCGAGGATGCCGAGCGCGCCGCGCAGGTGATCCGCGATCCTGGCGAGCATCAGCGGAACCTCTCCCCTGGCGGCGGTCGGGGCTCGTCGCCCGGCGGGTAGCTCGCGAGGTCGGCCTGCATCAGGTGGTGCGGGTGGCCGTGGAAGCTCCGCTCCTCGAGCGAGCGCCAGTGGATGCCCTCGAAGAACGGCACGTTGGCCGCCTGCACCAGCGCGAGGAACCGGCGGCACCCCCACCCGTGGGCGGAGGTCACCGCCTTGTGCACGAGCCCTCGCCCGACCACGCCCTGCTTGCGGTGCGCCCGCTCCACGCTGAGCCGCCCGCCGTACCAGACGCCGGGCTCCGCCTCGTAGATGCGCACCGTGCCGACGATCTCCTCGCCCTCGCGCGCCCCGAGGTGCACGGCGACGATGGGATACGCCGCCGCGTCCCACTCGTCCTCGTCAGTGCTCCTGAACAGCCCTTGCTCGTCGCAGAAGGTGGACCGGCGCAAGCGGAGGTACGCGAGGTAATGCTCCCTGCTCTGCACAAGATCGAAGCGGTATGGTGGCGTCATCGGAGCTCTCCGAGGTGGGTGTCATGGCCGCGCCGGGGTCCGGCATTACCGCCGGCGACGTTGCAGACGCCGCGCGGCCTGCAGACGCCGCGCGGTCCGCCGGCTCGAAGCCCGAGAGCCCCGAGCACGCGCCGCAGCGGGCGCAGCCCGCCTTCACGTCCGTCGAGCGCAGCCCGGCCCGCGCGAGCAGCGGGCCGACGTGCGCGTAGAGCGCTCTCATGAAATCCCCGGGCGGCGGCGCGCGGTGGGCCGACGGCGTCCCCGGGATTGGCACGAGCGGGACGAGGAACGGGTAGACCCCCATCGCGATGAGCCGCTCGCTCGCGCCGAGCAGCGCCTCCAGCGAGTCGCCCAGGCCCGCGATGAGGTAGGTCGACACCTGGCCGCGCCCGAAGACGCGCACGGCGGCCTCGAACGCCTCGAAGTACCGCGCGACGCTCACCTCGGCCTTGCCGGGCATCGCGGCCGCGCGCACCTCGTCCTCGACCGCCTCGAGGTGCATGCCCAGGCTGTCGACCCCGGCCGCGTGCATCCGCTCGAACCAGGCGAAGTCGTCGGGCGGCTCGCACTGCGCTTGCACCGGCAGGTTCACGCCCGCCTTGATGGCGCGCGCGCAGTCCGCGAGGTGCGCCGCGCCGCGATCGGCCGACCGCGGCGTGCCGGTGGTCAACGTCACGTGCCGCACCCCGTCGAGCCGCGCCGCCGCCTCCGCGACCTCGGCGAGCTGCTCCGGCGTCTTCTTCGCGGTGGTGCGCCCCGCCGCGAGCGACTGCCCGATCGCGCAGAACGTGCACGCCTTCGCGGGCTCCGCGTACCGCACGCAGGTCTGGAGCACCGTCGACGCGAGCACGTCGGCGCCGTGCAGGAGCGCGATCTTGGGGTAGGGGATCCCGTCCCGCGTCGAGAGGGCGTAGAAGCGCGGCGCCTTCACGAACGCGACCTCGGCGAGCTCCTCGCCGTCGCGCTCCACCGTCCCCGAGCCGTCGCGCCCGATCCGCGCCACGAAGGGCGACGACGCCGCCTGGTCGGTGTGGATCGGGATCATCACCGTGGCGCCGCGCAGCGTCGCGGCGACGTGCTGGGTCGGCCCCGCCCCGCCGCGGCGCGAGGTCCACGCCGGGCGGGGCCCGTCGCCTTCGGCCGGCGCGGGCGCGGCGTCGCCGGGCGCGTCAGCGAGCCGCAGGCCGAACGATTGGAGCTCGGTGATCAGCGTCTGGGTATCCATGGTCCACCACCGCAGGATCGAGAGAGGGTTCCCCGGCGCCGGCCGCGCCGACGACGCCGGCCGCGCCGACGGTTATCGAGCGCTCCGCCGTGTCCATCCAGAGCCGCAGCAAATCGGGCCGGGCGTAATGCCCGACCGCGTCCATCATCCGCTTTCGCTTCGTGATCAGGGCGAAGTCGAGGTCCGCGATCGCCATCCCCTCGCCGTCGGTCACCGGCGGGCACGCGTGCGCGCCCTCCGGCGTCACGATCGCCGTCATGCACCCGCCGCGCAGCACCCCCTGCATCTGCTCGTTTGGCGCGATCTCCTTGACCTGCTCCGGCGTCAGGAAGGCCGTGGCGTTCACCACGAAGCAGCCCGACTCCAGCGCGTGGTGCCGGATCGTGACCTCCATCTGCTCGGCGAAGATCGGGCCGACCAGCGAGCCGGGGAACTGGCTGCAATGGATCTGCTCGTGCTGCGCGATCAGCGCGAACCGCGCGAGCGGATTGTAGTGCTCCCAGCAGGCGAGGGCCCCGAGCCGCCCGACCGCGGTGTCCACGGTCTTCAGCCCCGAGCCGTCGCCTTGCCCCCAGATCATCCGCTCGTGGTAGGTCGGCGTGATCTTGCGCCGCCGGAGCGCGAGCGTGCCGTCGGCGTCGAAGACGAGCTGCGCATTGTACAACGTCCCGTGATCGCGCTCGTTCACGCCGAGCACCACGACCACCCCGTGCGCCCGCGCGGCCGCCGCCACCGCCCGCGTCACCGGGCCGGGCACGGTGACCGCCTCGTCGTAGAGGCGCATGTGCTCCTTGCCCATGGCGGGCGGGGGGAGCACGAACGAGAAGTACGGGTAGTTCGGGACGAACGTCTCGGGGAAGACGCAGAGCTCGGCGCCCTCCCTCGCGGCCTTGGCGATCGCGGCGACGACACGTTCGGTCGTCCCGTCCCGGCTGCCGAGGACGGGGCTGATCTGCACCGCGGCCGCCCTGACTTTGCGGTGGTGGTCCATGGCCGCCGGGCTCGGTCTACAGCGTCCAGGAGTGGACGATGAACGCGTTGTCCCGGCGGTGGATCAGCTGGATGTCGAGCACGTCGAGCGGGCTAATCGGCTTGATGCCCGGGATCAGCGCGTGCTCGCCGTGCCCGTAGAGCGCCTGCAGCGCGAACCGACACGCATACACCTTGCCGCCCTCCTCCATGAACCGGACCACCTGCTGGTTCACCGCGAGGTGCCCCGAGAACGCCTCGTTGCCGAGCTTGGGAAAGCCGCGCTGCAGCCCGAGCGTCACGCCCGGCCCGTAAAGCAGGACCGACGTCTCAAAGCCCTTTCGCTGGAGGCGGATCGCGGTGAGCAGGTTGACGAGCCCGATGGAGCCCTCGAACGCCACCGTGTGAAAGGTGACCAGCGCCTTCTCTCCCGGCTTCGCCTTGACGTCTTCGAAGACCTTCTCTTCGTAATCGACCAGGAAGTCACCAGCGTTGTAGGCGGGATACGTCGGCTTCGGCATTGGTTATCTCTCCCCTAGAATGATTCATGTGAGACCATAAGGAATTTCCGGACGCAAGTAAAAACCAAGCCGAGTCCTCTTTTTAGCGGTCGTGTGCTCGCCGCGGAGAAGGTGCGATTGCGTGGCTGCGCGCTGCCGCGCTCGAGCGTTTTCGCCGGGACGTCGACTGAACGTTGAACGGGCGTCCGCGAGCGCGGAGCGCGACTCGAAAGAACGTTTTCTCAAACGTTTCTCGTGCGTTCCGCGAATACGCGCCACGGGCCGCGAGGTCGCGTTGCGCGGGCGTTTCGAGGTCGTTTCGCGGCCCTGTCCGCGCCGTAATCGTGTGGAGTTTGAGGGGGTTGGGCGTGCGCCCGGGGGCGGGGAGGGGCGACGGCCGCCGGGAGAGGGCAGGCCCGCTTGAGAGGCAGAGTCCGTCCGCGGGAGGAGCGCGCTGTCAGCGCTGCTTCTTGCGCACCTTGGCGGTCTTGCCGCCCTTGCCGCCCTTGCCCTTCTTGCCGGCCGTGGCGCCCTTCGTGGCCCTGCCGCCCGCGGCCTTGGTGCTCTTGGTGGTCTTGACACGGCGCTTGGCCCGTGTGTCCGCCGCGTCGCGCCGCAGGCGGTGCCGCCGCTGCCCGTCCGGCGCCTCCTCGAACTCTCCCGCGAGCCGCCGGCCGTAGATGGCGCGCCGGAGGATGGCGACGTCCTCGATCTGCACGAGCATCACGTCGCCGATGGCGATGCGGTCGCCCGACCGGAGGCCGAAGACGCGCAGCCCCTCGTCGTCGATCTCGTACTGGTCCGGGCCGAGCGACTCCATCCGGACGAGCACGTCGACGAACGGATCCTCGACGTTGACGTACACGCCCGTCCCCACGATGCCCGTGACCGTGCCCTCGAAGGTGTCCCCGAGCCGCGACCGCATCACGAGCGCGCGGTGCAGGTCGACCACCTCGCGCTCCACCTCCATCGCCTTGCGCTCGCGCTCCGACGCCGTGATCGCCGCCTCGCGCAGCCGCTCGAGGGCCTCCTCGCTCCGGTCGACGCGCTCGCCCCGCAGCACCGCCCGGATGGCCCGGTGCGCCGTGATGTCCGGGTAGCGCCGGATCGGCGAGGTGAAGTGCAGGTACGCGCTCGAGGCCAGGCCGAAGTGGCCCACGTTGGCGACGTCGTACACCGCCTGCTTCATCGCGCGGAGCAGCAGCATGTGCAGCACCTGCTTCTGCGGGTGCGCGTCGAGCTTCTTCAGGAACACCGAGAGCCGCTTCGGGTCGGTCGCGTCCTCCGGGTCGAACGCGAGCCCGAGCTCCCCGCACATGGTCGCGAAGCGCTCGAGCTTCGCCTGGTCCGGGGGCGCGTGGTACCGGAACACCGTCGGGATCTTCTGGTCGACGACGAACTGCGCGCACGTCTCGTTCGCGAGCAGCATCAGCTCCTCGATCAGCTGGTAGGCCTTCGCCACGCCCGGGTCGTGGCTGCGCTTCTGCACGTCGACCGGCGCGCCCGTCTCCGGATCGAGCACCACCTTCGCCTCGGGCAGATCGAGGTCGAGCGCGCCCCGCCGCATCCGCTTGCCGCGGAGCAGCCGCGCGAGGTCCCACATCACCTGGAGGTCGCCGCGATGCGCCTCGGCCTCGGGGCTGCGCGGCGGCTCGGCGGTGAAGCCGAGCGCGCGCGCCACGCCGGGGTACGTGAGCTTCGCGATCGAGCGGATGTACCCCTCGACGACGCGGGCCTTGCGCACGGTCGCCGCCGGGTCGAGCTCAACCTCCACGCACAGGCAGAGCCGGATCACGCCGGGCAGGAGCGAGCAGAGGTTCGACGACAGCGCCCGCGGCAACATCGGGATCGCGCGGTCGGGCAGGTAGATCGAGTTGCCCCGCGCGAGCGCCGTCCGGTCGAGCGCGCTGCCCGGCCGCACGTAGTGCGACACGTCGGCGATCGCGATCCAGGCCCGGTACGAGCCGTCCTCCTCGCGGATCACCCAGACCGCGTCGTCGTGGTCGCGCGCGTCCTCCGGATCGATCGTCGGCATCGGCAGGTGGGTGAGGTCCACGCGCCCCTCGAGCGCCTCGGGCGGCACCTCGCCGCCGAACCCCTCGGCCTCGGCGATCGCGTCGGCCGGGTGCTCCTCCTCGATCCCCTCGCGCAGCAGGATCTTCGCGACCTCGACGTTCGGGTCGCCGGGCGCCCCGAGCACGGCCTCGAGCACGCCCTCCGGGTTCTCCTCGGGCAGGTCCGGGTACCGCACGATGCTCGCGACCGCCGCGGCGCCGTCCTCCGCCTCGGGCGGCGTGAGCGGCCCGCCCGGCTCGCGTGGCACGAGCACGATCGGCCCGCGCACGCGGCCGTCGTCCGGCTCGAGCCAGGCGCTCCGCCCGCGCCGCCGGAGCACGCCCGCCACGCGGGCGTGGCGCCGCTTGATGACCCGGAGGATCTCCCCCTCCACGCCCCGCTGCGAGCGCCGCGCGATGCGCACCGCGACCGTGTCGCCGTGCAGCGCCCCGCCCATCGCCTCGGGCGAGATGTAGACGTCGTCGGCCGCCCCGCCGAGCGCCACGAAGCCGAAGCCGCGCGGGTGTACGGTGAGCGTCCCCTCGTGCTCGGCGCCGCGCGCCGCGACCTGCTGGCGGCTCATGCGGAACCGCTGGCCCGGGAGGGCGACGATGCTCCCCTCCTGCGAGAGCTCCTCGAGCAGCCGCTGCAGCTTCGCGTAGCGGCCCGGCTCCACGCCGAGCCGCTCGGCGATCTCGTTCGCGTGCAGGGCGCGCTGGAAGGAAGACAGGAGCTCGACCACCGCCTCGCGGCGGCGCGCGGCCGAGCCGGTCTTCGGGGAGTCTTCGCGGGAGTCGCGGGAGGACGATCGCATGCACCTCGACTAGCACGAGTCGTCTCGCGCTGGCTGTCCCCGCCCGGGTCCGGTATGCCTCGAACCCACTTCTTTCGAGCCGCCACGACCGATGCTGCTGAACTCGATTGCCCTGCTCCTCGCGCTCTCGCTCCTCGTCTACCTCGCCGGCAGGGGCAACGTCTTCGCGGCGCGACCGGCCGGCGACGGACAGCCCGGGCGCGGCGCCTCCAACGTGCATCGGGCGAGCCCCGACGCGCCCGTGACATGGACCGCCGACGCGCAGGCCGGGCGCGCCCGGTTCCTCGTCTCGCTCTTCCGCATCGCGCTCTTCGTGGCGATCGCGGCGAGCGCGGCGCTCGTCGTCGAGTACCAGAACGCGGGGGATCCCGCCTTCTGCGGCGTCTCGTCGGGCTGCTTCGCCGTCCGCGTATCGCCGTACAGCCGGCTGTACGGGATCCCGCTGCCGAACGTCGGCCTCATCGCGTACACCACGCTGCTCGCGGCCTCGCTGACGGCGCGCGCGCGCTGGCACCACGCCGTGCTCGCGGGGGCCTCGGCGCTCGGCGGCCTCGCCGCCGTCGTGCTCCTCGGGCTGCAGGCCTTCGCGGTCGGCGCGTTCTGCGCGTGGTGCATCGCGGTCGACCTCGCCGCGCTCGCCGCGGCCGGCGCGGCGTCGCTCGTCGCGTGGCAGGCGTGGCGCATGCCGGGCGACGCCTTCGAGCGCGCCGCCGGCAACCGCCTCGCGAGCACCACCGCGTGGGGCGCGGCGGCGGTCGCCGCGATCGGCCTGCCGTTCCTCTGGGGCAACCACCCGGTCATCCCGCCGCTCCCGCCGGAGATCGCGGCGATGCAGGCGCCGGGCAAGATCACGGTCGTCGCGTTCACCGACTTCGAGTGCCCCTTCTGCCGGCGGCTCCACCCGGAGCTCAGCGAGACGGAGGAGGCGCACGGCGATCGGGTGCGCCACGTGCGCAAGATGGTGCCGCTCCCGAGCCACCCCGGCGCGTTGCCCGCCGCGAAGGCCTACGTCTGCACGCCCGAGGACCGACGCGAGCAGGCCGCGGGGCTGCTCTACGGCGCGCCGCCCGGCAAGCTCACCGAGGAGGGCGTCGCCTCCGTGCTCGCGCCGCTCGGCCTCCCCGCCGAGGCGCTGTCGGCCTGCCTCGTCGCGCCCGAGACGGAGGCGGCGATCGGCGCCGATGTCGCGCTGTATGGGCGGATGGAGGCGCGCGGGCTCCCCTTGACGTACGTCGGGCGGCGGCTCGTCATGGGGTACAACCCCGAGCGGATCCGCGAGGCGCTGCGCCGCGAGGCCGCGGGCGACGCCTTGAGCCTGCCGCTCCCGCTCCTCTTCGTCGCGCTGTTCGGGGCGTGTGCGGTCGCGGTGATCGTGGGCGGCCGGGCGCCCGCGCGCCGCCGCCCGGGCCCGGACGACACGGTCCCGTCGCCGGGATCCTCCGCGTCGACCGAGCCGCCGCGGTGAGCCGCGGGCGGCGGCGCGGGCGCCCACGGCTCACCGCGCCGCGCCTTTCACGGCTGCTCGCCGGGTGACAGAATAGCTCATGTCAGAACATCCCGAGCACGCCCCCAAGCTCCCGCTGGAGTTCTTCCGACAGCTCCCCAAGACCGACCTGCACGTCCACCTCGACGGCTCCCTGCGCCTCGAGACGATCATCGAGCTCGCCCGCAGCCACCGCGTCGAGCTCCCCACGTACGAGCCAGCCGAGCTGCGCAAGGTGATGAACCTAGGGCAGAACTGCGGCTCGCTGGTCGAGTACCTCAAGGCGTTCGACATCACGCTGCGCGTCCTGCAGACCGAGGAGGCGCTCTACCGCGTCGCCTACGAGCTCGCGGAGGACGCCGCGCGCGAGAACGTCCGGTACATGGAGGTCCGCTACTCGCCGATGCTGCACACCCGCCTCGGGCTGCGGCTCACCAGCGTGGTCGAGGCGGTGCTCGCCGGGCTCAGGGCGGCGCACGACGCGCTGGGCATCGAGAGCAACGTCATCGTCTGCGGCATCCGCAACATCTCGGCGGAGTCGTCGCTGGAGATGGCGGAGCTCGCGGTCGCCTACAAGGGCCGCGGCGTCGTCGGCTTCGACCTCGCCGGCGCCGAGTACGACCACCCGGCGAAGCACCACCGGGCGGCCTTCCAGCTCGTGCGCCAGAACAACATCAACTGCACCATCCACGCCGGCGAGGCGTACGGCCCCGAGTCGATCGCGCAGGCGCTCCACGTCTGCGGCGCGCACCGGATCGGCCACGGGTGTCGCCTGCGCGAGGACGGCGGCCTGCTCCACTACATCAACGACCACCGCATCCCGCTCGAGTGCTGCCCGTCGTCCAACGTGCAGACCGGCGCCGTGCGCGATCTCGCCTCGCACCCGCTGAAGCTCTACCAGAGCCTCGGCCTGCGCGTGACGGTCAACACCGACAACCGGCTCGTCACCGACACGACCGTGTCCCACGAGCTCTGGCACTGCCACACGAAGATGGGGTTCGGCCTGAAGGAGATCAAATCGATGATCGTGGCCGGCTTCAAGAGCGCGTTCTTGCCGTTCCACATCAAGCAGGGCTACCTCCGCCGCGTCACCGAGGACCTCGAGCGCTTCTCCGCCGACGGCTCGATCGGCGCGGCCCAGCCGGCCGCGGCGCTCGAGCAGGACCTGCTCGCGAGGGACGGCAAGGACGGGCCCCGGCTGAGCGCCCCGGCGCCCGTCGAGAAGGCCGCCAACTGACGCGCGGGGCCGGGCCGCGGGCGCGCCCGCGCCGGCCGCGGGCTCAGCCGCCCTTCCACTCGGTCCGCTGCACCACGGGCAGCTGCAGCGCCCGCTCGCGGTCGAGGTCGAGCGACCCGAGGTGGATCGCGATCGGCGACTGCACCCACTTGAAGATCGATCGGGAGAACAGCGTCGCGAACTTCTCCGCCCAGGCCCGCAGCGCGGCGGGGTCCTTGTCGGGGAACAGGCTGGGGAGCGCCTGCCCCACCTCGTCGGCGGCGAGCTTCTCGGCGCCGTACAGGTAGAGGCACGCGTCGAGCACCTCGAACGGCATGAGCTCGGCCTCGCCCGACTGGTTCTCGGCGAGCTCCGGCCCCGCGGTGGTGGCGAGCGTCTGCTGGATCCCCTTGAAGCCGTAGCGCCGGTAGAGCCGGTCGATCAGCGCGATGACGACCGTCTTCGGCAGGTTGGCGATCACGCTGAACGCCCCCTCGAGATCGCCGCCGACCGTGGTGTAGCCGAGCGCCTTCTCGCTCATGTTCCCCGTCTGCAGGAACAGCGCGCCGCTCGTGTTCGCCCAGTTCCACATGCGCTGGCCGCGGATGCGCGCCTGCACGTTCTGCTTCGTGAGCTCGGTGAGCTGCCGGCCCTCGCCGAGCATCGACTGCGCGGCCGCGAGCTCCCGGGGGAACGCGTCCTCGATCGGGATCACCGCGAAGGACACCCCGAGATCCTCGGCGATCTGCGCCGCCGCCTTCTGCGTCGCGTCGCTGGAGTAGCGCGACGGCATGAAGAACGCGTGCAGCGAGGTCTTGAGCTGCGCGCGCAGCGCCTCGCCGTGCAGGTCCGGGTAGATGAGCTGCACCGCGCGCCAGGCGACGAGCAGCGTGAGCAGCGAGTCGCGCCCGCCCGAGAGCGCGAGGCCGATGCCCTTGAACGCGCCGATCTTGCGGTAGTAGTCGGCGACGCCGAGCGCGAGCGCCTCGTAGAACTCGTCGAGCAGCTCGTCGCGCGGGGAGATCGACGGCAGCGACGTCGAGGGCAGGAACGCGGTCGTGCCCGGCGGCGGGGCGGGGTAGGCGAGGCGCGAGCGATCCGCGGTCTCGCCGCCGACCCGCAGGGTCTCGACCATGTGCGGGGAGGCGCGGCGGAACTCCTCGAGGTCGCTGCGCCAGGTGCTGGCCTCGCGGCGGCAGCGCGTGGTCCGGTCGAGGTCGACGACCGCCGCGGAGAACCCCTCGCGGAACCTCGGCGCCTCGAGCATCGGGCGGCCGTTCTGGTTGATGAAGCCGCCGCCGTCGAACACGAGCCCGTCGTTGCCGCCGACCATGTTCGTGTACGCGATCGTGCACTGGTTGTCGGCCGCGCGGGTCGCGATCATCTCGCGCCGCGTGCTCGCCACGCCGGCGCGGAACGGCGACGCCGAGATGTTGCAGACGAGCTCGGCGCCCGCGTAGCAGCGGCGCCGCATCGGCCCGTCGGGCGACCAGATGTCCTCGCACACCTCGACGGCGAGCGTCCCGAAGTCGAAGGCGTAGATGCGGTCGCCGCAGGGCACGCCGTCGGCGTCGAGCTCCATGAACGGCATGCCGCGCGAGAACGTGCGCGCCTCGTAAAAGATGTTGTACGTCGGCAGCTTCTCCTTGGGGCAGAACGCGATCACCCGACCGCGGTGCACGAGCGCGCCCGCGTTGAAGAGGTCGCCGCCGACGCCGACCGTCACGCCGATGATGAAGACGGCGCGGAGCGCCGCGGTCTCGGCCGCGAACCGGCGGAGCTCGCGCTGCTGGCTCGCGACGAAGGCGGGCCACTGCACGAGGTCCTCGGACGCGTAGCCGCCGATCACCTGCTCGGGGAAGACGGCCACCGTGACGTCCTCGCGCGCCATGGCGTGGGCGAGCGAGAGGCACCGGTCGGTGTTCGAGCGGACGGCGCCGACGGTGGCGTTGACGTTGGCGATCCCGATCTTGACGAGGCGCATCGGCGGCAGCCTAGCGCGGCAGCACGGCGCTGAGCAGGCCGAAGAGCTTGTCGATCTCGCCCGGCGTCACGCGCCGCTTCGCCTTCACCCGGTCCCCCTCGGCGAAGAACGCGATCGGGTCGACGACGCGGACCTTCACGAACGCGATGCGGAACGTGGTCGTGCGCTCGACCTCCTCGGCGAGGAACTCCGCGTCGCGGGCGGCCTGCTCGGGGCTCTCGCTCGCGCCGTCGAGCGCGACCACGGCCCCGCCGTCCTGGGTCAGCGTCACGGCGGCCTCGAGCGACCGCACGGTCGGCGGCACCCGGGGCGCGCGCGGCTCCCTCAGCGTCCGCGCCGGGTCGAGCGCCACGGCGACGGCGGCCTCGTCGCCGGTCGGGTCGGGGAAGCCTCCGGTGCCGACGAAGCGCCGCGCCTCGCGCGCCTTGTCCACCGGCAGCACCACGAGGAAGTCCGGCTCGATGGTCGCGACCACGCGGGTCTGCCCGCGGACGGTCACGCGCACCGCCGGCACGCCGAGCCCGGCCTCCTCGGTCCCCGGCGGATCGCTGCGCGAGACGAGGGTGTCGATCCCCGCCGCCAGCCGGTCCGGCGGCACGTTGTGCTGGAGCACGGCCACCGCATCACCCCCCGCGCCCGCGCGCGGCGCGGTGATGAAGGCGCGCTCGAGGTCCCGCTCCGGATCGAGCCCCGTGCCGGCGAGCACCGGGCCCCACAGATCGAGCGCCGCGAGCCGCGCCATGATGGGGTGGCCGCGGGTCCTGTCGGCGTAGACGAGCACCGAGACCTTTCCCCCGGCGATCGCCTGCGCGATCGCGCCGGCGTTGCGCGGCTTCGGCGGCGGCGGGGCCTCCGCGCCGGCCGGCGTCCCCGGCGAGGAGCCGCACGCGACCGCGAGGAGCGCGGCGCCGACGACGAGGAGCCGCAGCGTCGCGCGGCGCGTCGCCGCGGCGAGCCCATGGTGAACGGACCACATCACCCGCCGACGTTACCTGGACCTGCCCGATCCCGGAACCGTCCTGGAAGCAGAGGAGGCAGAGGAAGCCGAGGCCACGAGGCCATCCCTCTTCCTCGCATCGAGACCTGGAGTAGGATGCGCGTTCCGCGGTCCACGCCTGCGCTCGTGCGCCGCAGGGATCCGGGGCCCGCAAGGCCGCGGACCGGAGCCCCACCCACGTTGACGTTGAAGAGGAGTGTCACCCCATGGCGGTCCGTCCTTCCGACCTGCACGCGATCCCCCTGTTCGAGAGAATCACGGAGGACCACCTCGACGAGCTGATGATGGCGTTCCAGCGCCAGGAGGTCCCGGCCGGCCATGTGCTCTTCGAGGCCGGGAGCGCGCCGGCGCACCTGCACCTCTTGATCCAGGGCGAGGTCGCGCTGGTCGAGGCGGGCGAGACGCGCTTCCGCCTGCACCCCATCTCGCCGATCGGCGAGCTCGGCGCGCTGACCGGCCTCCGGCGGATGACGACCGCGGTGACGACGCAGCCCTCGGAGATCTGGCGCATCGGCGCCGACGAGCTCCACGACTTCTTCGAGGAGCACGGCGACGTCGCGTACCCCTTCTACAACAACCTCCTCGGCGTGGTCGCCGGCAAGATCCGGCGCGACGGCAAGCGGATCGAGGAGGTCCGCGCGAACCTCATCCGCACGCAGAAGGCGATGAAGCGGCTGCTCGAGCTCGTGCTCGACAGCGAGGAGACGCCGCTGAGCAAGGTCATCTGCGCGACGCTCGAGGAGCTGATCGAGCGCAACCGGCGCTCCCACTACATGGTCGAGCCGGCGCACACGTTGAAGAGCTCGGTCCGCCTGGACAGCGGCGAGATCGTCCCGGTGCTCGAGCTCTCCGACGGCTGGCTGCGCCTCGGCGGGCTGCGCGGCGCCGCGAAGGGCGCGGACTGGAGCGGCGTGCTCATCCTGCCCACGCGCGAGATCCCGGTGATCGGGACCATCGACTCGGTCAACGATCACGGCGTGCTGGTGAAGCTCGAGCTCCTGATCGACGAGTACGCCGCCGAGCTCCAGGACTACCTGACGCGGCTCCAGATGCTCGATTTCGTGGTGTGATGTCGAGGCGTTGCGCGCGTCGCGGCGCCCCGCCTCGGCGCGCCTGGCCGCCCTCGTGGTTGCCAGGGTCGCGTCGGGTGATCTAGGGTTCCGCAGCGCGCTGACATCACAGCGCCGAGCCGAAGTGGCGGAATGGCAAACGCGGCGGATTCAAAATCCGCTGTCCTCACGGGCTTGTGGGTTCGAGTCCCACCTTCGGTACCAAGACGGATTCCCTGGACGGGCGTCAGCCGTCCATCGCGCTGGTTGATCCTGGGCGGCGTGTTCCGCCGGAACAGGCGTCGGCTCCGCGGCGCCGGGGCTGCTACGCTCGGCGCAGATGTCGCGTCGGACCGGATCCCTCGAGCGGCTGGGCGCGCTGATCCAGCGGGAGTCGTCGCTGTCGGCGCCGGCGGAGGTGGACACCGCGCCGATGCCGTTCCGCGACTGGGAGGCGGCCGTGGGGTCTCGCATCGCGGCGCGGGCCCGGCCGCTCAAGCTGGAGCGCGGCGTGCTCCATGTCCGGGCGGCGAGCTCGACGTGGGCGCAGGAGCTCTCGATGCTCGGCGACGTGATCACCGCGCAGCTGCGGTCGCGCGGCCTGCCCGTGCAGTCGCTCCGGTTCCGCGTCGGCAAGGTGGAGCCGGTCGCGCGGCCCCCGTGGCGCGAGGAGGTCCGGCCGGCGCCGAAGGAGGCGCGGCTCCCGCCCGAGGTGCGGCGAGAGCTCGGCAAGGTCGCCGACGCCGACCTGCGCGACGCGATCGCGAAGGCCGCCGCGAGGAACCTCGGCTGGCAGGAAGCGGAAGCGCAGGCGAGCGCGCGCCCTCGCTACGCCCCGCCGCCGGCGCCGCCCGCCGCCGCGTCCGCTGCGCCGCCGGCCGGCCGCGCCGCCGCGCCCGCAGCGCCGTCGGCAGCGCGCGCCGGCTCCGCGCCCGCAGCGCCGTCGGCAGCGCGCGCCGGCTCCGCGCCCGCGGCGCCGCCGGCCGGCCGCGCCGCCGCCGGGCCTGCGGCGCCGGGCGGCGAGGCGGCTACTTCGCCGCGACGAGCCGCTCGAGACCCTCGATCCGCTGCATCAAGAACCGCTCGGTCGGACCGAACGAATGCGCCATCCGGCGCAGGTCGTCGAGGTAGTTCCTGAGCGGCTGGATATCGAGCGACTTGACGCGGCGGACCACGGTGTAGAGCTCGTCGACGACGGGGCCGGGCAGCGGTCGCCGCGCGATCGTGAACAGCTCGAACGTGTAGTTGACCCACGTCCCCTTGGTCGTGGCGCCGGCGAGGCGGGCCGCGTAGCGCGCGGCGAGCTCCGCGGCCGGCATCTCCAGCGGCACGTTCGTCCGCGCGCGGCTGAGGATGTCGATCAGCACGGTCTGCAGGATGCGCTCGGCCTCCTCGCTCCGCCCCATCGCGAGCGCCTTGTCGGCGAGGCTCGCGAGCAGGCGCAGCGACTGGAAGCCCTTCGAGCCGCCGTCCCCGGTCGGGCTCGTGAGCTCGGTCGGGTCGTCCGACATCTTGCGCATCTCGGTCAGCGCCATCGCGCCGAGCGTCGCGGTCGCGCGCCGGAACTCGACCCCGTACGCGTCGTGGGGCCGCGACTCCTCCCCGCCGTAGAGCAGCATCTCCTGGCTGCCGATGATGATCCGGTCGCCGTCGGTCAGCTCGCGCTGGCCGGAGATGCGCGCGCCGTTGACGTACACGCCGTTCCGGCTCTCGAGGTCGATCACCGCGACGCCGTCGCTGCGGACCTGCAGCGTCGCGTGGCGCCTCGAGACCAGCGGATCGTCGAGCGAGAGCTGGCAGTCGCCGCTCCGGCCGATCACGAAGGGCCCTTCAGGGAGCTCGAAGTCGTGCGCCAAGTACCGGAGGCGGAAAGGCATGGTCTATTTCAGTGCGCCGAGGCGCTCGAGCCCTTCGATACGCTGGAGGATGAACCGCTCCGCCGGTGTACGTTCTCCTGCACGCTCGCGGAGCTTCTTCGCATAGCCGCGGAGGATGGACATGTCGACGGCCTTCACCTTCCGGACGACACTATACAGCTCATCGACGAGGTAGGCGGGGAGGAGGAGCTCGAGCCGCGTGTTCAGCTCAAAAATGTAGTTGATCCAGGTGCCGCGGCTCGTGGCCGCGGCGAGGCGGGCCGCGTAGGTGCTCGCCTTCTCGACCAGCTCGGGCTGCACGGCGCCGACGCCCCCCTCCCGCGCCTTCGTGAGGATGTCCGAGAGCGAGCGCTGGAGGATGCGCTCTGCCTCGTCGACGCGCCCGAGGGCGAGCGCCTTGTCGGCGACGCTGCCGATGAGGCTGAGCGCGTGCACGCGCTTGTCGGGGTGCTGCGGGACGAGCCCGGGGAGCGACCGGCGCGAGGCGATCGCCGTCGCGCCGTCGTCCTCGCCGAGGTGCGCCTCGCCCATGTCCACCGTGCGAACGTTGTGCGCCTGCCGCGTCCAGAGCGGCGCGCTCCGCGGCGACGCCGAGCTCGGCTCGATCGCCCCGAGCAGGAACATCTCCTGCCCTCCGATCGCGATCTTGTCGCCGTCGGACAGGAGGTGGCGCCCCGTGATCCGGTTGCCGTTGATGAGCACGCCGTTGCGGCTGCCGAGATCCTCGATCGCCACGCCGCCCTCGCCGACGGTCAGCAGCGCGTGGCGGCGCGACACCAGCGGGTCGTCCAGCGACAGCTGGCAGTCGGCGCTCCGTCCGATGAAGAACTCGCCGAGCGGCACCTCGAGATCGTGGGCGAGGTAGCGCAATCGGATGCCCATGATCGAGCCATACCAACAGCCCAACAGGCCGTCAAAAGCCAGCTTCTGGGCTGTGTAGCATTGGTTTGCGGGCCTACAACAAAGGCGTGGAGGTGGGGACGGAGAAGTCCGTCGTCCTCACACCCTATCGCACCTGTCCCGGGGCGGGCGGGCCGGGGCGGCGGCGCTCACGCGTGGCGCGAGAGGATGCGGAGCAGCGTGAGCACGAGCCACGGGTGCGCGAAGAGGCCGTACACCTTGAGATCCCCGCCCGCCACGAGGCGCGAGAGCTCGCGCAGCGGGGCGCTCTGGCGGCGGTGCAGGATCCCGAGCTTCGGGATCCTCGGCCAGCGGTGGAACGCGATCTCGGGCAGCCGGTAGAGCGCCTGCTCGTCGCCGCAGAACGTGACGGACGGGATGCCGATGGCGCCGTCGTGGATGGTGAGGCGCCCGTGATCGAAGCGCATCGTCAGGGACGCGCCGGTGTCCTGCGCGACCACGAGCACGGAGCCGCGCAGCGCCCGGAAATCGGCCGCGCGCTTCGCGTCGCGCGCGAGGTGCTCGCGGGTGAGCTGGTAGAAGTGCGCCGCGAGCGGGTTCTCCTCCGCGCCCGGGGCAAGATCGATGATGGGCTCCATGGCGTCGCGCCCCCCGCGTCCCGTTCAGCCGGCCGCGCGCGCCGCGTCGACCCCGATGTCGCGGCGGAGCACCTTGCCGTCGAAGTCGATCGCGCCCGCGGCGCGGAACGCGCGCTCCCGCGCCTCCGCGAGCGAGCCGCCCGAGGCGGTCACGGCGAGCACGCGGCCCCCCGCGGTCACGATCGCGCCGTCCCGCTCGGCGGTGCCCGCGTGGTTCACGAACGCGCCCTCCACCGCGGCCGCGGCGTCGAGGCCGCGGATGACGTCGCCCGTGACGGGCGCCGTCGGGTAGCCGCGCGCCGCGAGCACGACGGTGAGCGCGTGGCGGCCGGGGGCGACGCGCGCCGCCCCGGGGTCCAGCGCGCCCGCCGCGGCGGAGGCGCAGAGCTCGGCGACGTCGCCCTCGAGGAGCTCCATGAGCGCCTCGCACTCCGGGTCGCCGAAGCGGACGTTGTGCTCGAGCAGGAACGGATCCCCCTCGGGCGTGATCATCAGGCCCGCGAACAGCACCCCGCGGAACGGCCGCCCCTCCGCGCGCATGCCGTCGATGGTCGGCCGGAGGATCTCGCGCTCGACGCGCGCGAGCAGGGCGGGGCTCACGCGGGCGCTCGGCGCGAACGCGCCCATGCCGCCCGTGTTCGGCCCGGTGTCGCCCTCGCCGACCCGCTTGTGGTCGCGCGCCGCGGGCAGCACGAAGATCGCGTGCCCGTCGCTGATGGCGTGCACGCTGGCCTCCTCGCCCCGGATCACGTCCTCGAGGATCACGGCCCTGCCGGCGTCGCCGAAGCGGCCCTCCACGAGCATCTCCTTCGCGGCCGCGAGCGCCTCGTCGACGGTGGTCGCGACGACGACGCCCTTGCCGGCGCAGAGCCCGTCGGCCTTCACGACGATGGGCGCGCCGCGCTCGCGGATGACGCGCGCCGCCTCGTCGAAGGAGCGCGCGATCGCGAACGGCGCGGTCGGGATGCCGTGGCGGGCGGCGAACTCCTTCAGGAACGCCTTCGACCCCTCGAGGCGCGCCGCCTCGCGGCTCGGCCCGAAGACGGCGACGCCCTCGGCGGCGAGCGCGTCCGCGACGCCCGCGCAGAGCGGCGCCTCGGGCCCGACGACGACGAGGTCGGCGCGCTCGCGGACGGCCAGCCGGGCCGCCTCGTCGGGGGCGAGCGAGGCGAGGTCGGCGCGGCGGATCGGGGCGCGGCCGGCGCCGCCCTGCGCGTGGGTCCCGGCGTTGCCGGGCGCGACGATCACCTCGGCGACCGAGGGCGACCGCGCGAGCGCGCGCGCGAGGGCGTGCTCGCGCCCCCCCGAGCCGAGCACGAGGATGCGGCGGTCAGATCGGCGGCTGTTCGCGGTGGAGCTCACACCCGCGCGCTACCACGCGGCGGCCCTCGCTGTCGAGGCGCCTCGCGCGGTCGCCTGGCTGGCCGGGGGGCGGGCGCCCCGCGGGGCCCGGTCCCGTGATACAAGGCGCCCGCGGGAGCGCGCGGCGCGGCTCAGCCGAGGGCCCTCGGCGCGGCTCCCCGCTGGGGAGACGAGCGATGACCCACCGGGCTTCGTGGGACGAGTATTTCATGCGTATCGCCGAGGTCGTCGCCTCGCGGGCGACCTGCGATCGGAAGCACGTCGGTGCGGTGATCGTGCGCGACAAGAGCATCCTCGCGACCGGGTACAACGGTTCGATCCGCGGGCTGCCGCACTGCGACGAGGAGGGGCACCTGATCGAGGAGGGCCACTGCGTGCGCACGATCCACGCCGAGGCCAACGCCATCATCCAGGCGGCGCGGAACGGGGTGCGCATCGACGGCGCGACGGTCTACGTCACCGCGTCGCCCTGCTGGGGTTGCTTCAAGATGATCGCCAACGCGGGGATCTCGCGCGTCGTGTTCGGCGAGTTCTACCGCGACGAGCGCATCTTCCGGTTCGCCACCGACCTCGGCCTCGAGCTCGCCCCGCTCGAGAGGCGCGAGACCTCGGCGTGAGCTGAGGCGTTGCGCAGGCGGGGGCTCGATTGCGCGAGCCCTCGCGCAACTTGCGCGGCGCGCTGCGCAGCGCGCTCAGGCCTTGCGCGGCCGGGGCAGGCCGTAGACGCGGATCCGGTCCACCAGGGTGCGGCGCGAGATCCCGAGCAGCGCCGCGGCGCGCGTCTGGTTGCCCATGCATTGCTCCAGCGCCTTCACGATGCGCTCGCGCTCGTGGGCCTCCATCGCGTCGCGCAGCCGCGTGGGGCTCGCGTCCGCGCCTTCGGGCACGCTCTTCGCAAGGGCCCCAGCCGCGGCGGGCGACGCCGCGGCGGGCGACGCCGCGGCGGGCGACGCCGCGGCGGGCGCCGAGGGAGAGGGATGCGACGGGACGGGCGTGACATGCAGCGGCGGGCTGGGCTCGGGCAGCGGGGTGAGCAGCAGGTGCTCCGGCCGGATGGGCGCGCCGTTCGCGAGGATCACCGCGCGCTCGATCACGTTGCGCAGCTCGCGGATGTTGCCTGGCCAGCTGTGGCGCTGGAGGCCGGCCAGCGCCTCGGGCGAGATCGGGACGGTCATCGCGCTCGCCTCGCTCGGGAAGAGCTCCTTCGCCGCGCGCTCCGCGAAGAGCTGCGCCAGCGCCGCGACCTCCCCCGGCCGCTCGCGCAGCGGCGGGATGGTGAGCGTCACGCCGTTCAGCCGGAAGTACAGGTCCTGCCGGAACGCGCCGCGGCCGACCTCGGCGTCGAGGTTGCGGTGCGTCGCCGAGATGAAGCGGACGTCGATCTTGGTCGGGGTCAGGCCGCCGACGCGCAGCACCTTCCGCTCCTCGATGACCCGGAGCAGCTTGGCCTGGATCGACGGCGGCAGCTCGCCGATCTCGTCGAGGAACACCGTGCCCCCCTCGGCCGTCTCGAGCAGCCCCGGCTTGGCCCGGACGGCGCCGGTGAAGGCGCCCCGCTCGTGGCCGAACAGCTCGCTCTCGAGCAGCGACTCGGACAGCGCGACGCAGCTCAGCCTGAGGAGCGGCCGCTCTGCGCGTGGAGAAGCCCGGTGGATCGCCTCGGCGAGCACCTCCTTGCCGACGCCCGTCTCGCCGAGGAGCAGGATGTTGATCGGGCCCTTCGCGACGCGCTCGGCCAGCTCGTAGACGGCGCGCATGGCGCCGTCCTTGACGATGACGTCCTTCCGCGGGTCCCGGTCGCCGGGTTTCCTCGGCTCGCGGCTGCGGAGCACGACACGCGCGGCGCCGAGGTAGATGACGTCGCCGGGCGAGAGCTCGACCGACCCGGCGCTCGCGGGTTTGCCCTTGCCGACGTCGATGAGGCGCTCGGTCGCCGAGTTGCTGTGCCGGGTGCGCACGCGCGTCCCGTTGCTGCTGCCGAGGTCCTCGACGCGGAGCGGCGGGCCGAGGTGCAGCACCGCGTGCCGGCGCGACACCGAGGAGTCCGGGACACAGACGTCGGCGTCCTCGTCCCGGCCCAGGACGACGCTGCCGGAGCTCGGCAGCTGTCGCGTGCTCATCGAGCCCTGGGTGATGATCAAGAGCTCGATCGGCCCACCATCGCGGGGAAGAATCTCCGGCTCAGCCACATCGCACCCCAGCGTCGCGCCGGGCGACGAACGACGCCCTGCCACTGCACACTTGCGCTCCGTCGCGGGAACCGTTGCGGCAGCCTTCGCAGGGCGGTAGCCAGGGCCGGTGCCGAACAGTACAGCCCGCTGCGTAGCATGGACCCGCGCGCACGGCGACTGCTGTCGCGCGCGCTCTGGTCTCGCCGTTGGTCGCCATCCCGCGCGCTGGCCCCATGGCCCGGGGGGCGTCGCGTCCCCGCCGCTCTGGCGCGGGCGGTAGGATTCCCGCGGATGAGCGCGGGAGACCCTTTCGGCTGGGTGGGCAACACCATCGCCGACAAGCTGTTGATCGACGCCGTCGCCGGGGAGGGCGCGTTCGGCGTGGTCTACCGCGCGACGCACCTCGGCCTCGAGGAGCAGGTCGCGGTCAAGTGCTTGAAGCTGCCCGCGGAGCTCGCGCCCGACGAGCGGCTCTCGCTGCTCGACATGTTCAGGCGCGAGGCCCGGCTGCTGCACCGGCTCTCGCGCCGCACCACCGGCATCGTCCAGGCTCTCGACGTGTCCGCCGCGACCTCGCCCGGGGGGCAGTGGACGCCGTACATCGTGATGGAGTGGCTCGAGGGCGCGACGCTCGCGCGGCACATCGAGGACAGGTGCGCCTCCGGGCGCGGCCCATGGCCCGTCGACGAGGCGATCGACCTGCTCGCCCCTGCGGTGTCGGCGCTCGCGCTGGCGCACGAGGAGCGCGTCTCCCACCGCGACGTCAAGCCGGCGAACCTGTTCCTCGTCGGGGCGGGCGGCTCGACCACGATCAAGGTCGTGGACTTCGGCATCGCCAAGGTGATCGACGCGTCGCTGCCGCTGTCGAAGGCGCTCGTCGACACCCAGCGCGCCGTCGACGTCACGCAGGGCGGGGCCGCCGGCGCGACGACGCGGGAGCTCGCGATGTCGCGGACGGTGCACGCCTTCACGCCGCTCTACGGCGCGCCGGAGCAGTTCAACCCGAAGCTCGGGGCGACCGGGCCCTGGACGGACGTGTTCGCGCTGGGGCTCATCCTGCTGGAGCTGGCCTCCGGGCAGCAGCCGCTCGACGGGGACGACTGGGCCGAGCTCTACGCCGCCTGCGTGGATCCGCGCCGTCGTCCGGCGTTCGCCGCGCTCGGCGTGGAGGTGAGCCCCGCGCTCGAGGCGGTCATGGCGCGGGCCGTCGCGGTCGATCCGGCGGCGCGCTTCCAGGACGCCCGGGAGCTCGAGGCCGCGCTGGCAGCGGCGCGCCGCGCCGCGTCGCCGCCGCCGGGCGCGCCCCTCGGCGCGCGTCCGCTGCCGCAGCGAGGTGAGCTCGCGTCGCGCTGGGCCGCCACGGAGCCCGCGCCGCTCGCGAGGGTCGCGCCGCCCGCGGGCGAGTACCGCGTCTGCTCCGTGCTCTCCGTGGAGGTCGCGGCCGCGGGCGAGGGCCAGGCGGCGCTCGATCCAGAGCAGGAGCTGGAGCTCCGCGATGCCTTGTTCGAGCTCGTCCGCGAGCGCGCGGGCGGCCTCGGAGGGGCCGTCGCCGACCGGAGCGGCGGCGCCGTCACGGCGCTGTTCGGCGCGCCGCGCGCGAGCGACAACGACGCGGAGCGGGCCGTCCGCGCCGGGCTGGCGCTCGCGGCGGCGTCCGCTGCGCCGCGCGACGCCGAGCTGCCGCCGGGGTTCCGGGCGGCGCTCCGCGTGGGGATCAGCACGGGCAGGCTGTTCGTGAGCGGCGCCGCGGCCTCGGGCGCGCCGCTCGACGCCTCCGGCGAGGCCTTGCAGGAGGCCGCGCGGCTCCGTCAGGCCGCCTCGCCGGGCGCGGTGCTGATCGCGCAGCCCACGTTCCGGCAGGTCACCGGGCTGTTCCAGGTCGAGCCGCGCGGCGCCGATCTGCAGAGCTTCCGCGTGCTCGGGCCCGCGCGCGGCGCGTGCGCCGGATCCGACTTCTTCGGCCTGGAGACCCGCTTCTTCGGGCGGGCGGCGGAGGTGCAGCGCCTCTCCGAGTCGCTGGAGACGGTCGTCGCGGAGGGGCGCGCGATGTTCGTCTCGGTGATCGGCGCGGGCGGCATCGGGCGCAGCCGCCTCCTCGCCGAGGTCCGGGCGCGGGCGCTCGCCGAGGCGGAGCCCTGCGTCGTGCTCAGCGCGGCCTGCTCCTCGCTCGCGCGGGGCGCGAGCTACCACCTCGCCGCGTCGCTCCTGCGCGCTCACTTCCACGTTCACGACGACGATCCGCGCGACGCCGTGGTGCGCAAGCTGAGGAGCGGCGTCTGCGGGGGAGGCGACGGCGGCGCGCCCCCGTCGATCGCCCTGGAGGACGCGCTGGCCGAGGTCGCGGGCGTGCTCTGCGCGCCGCCCCCGGCGCCGGCCTCCTCGGCGACGGCGATCGCCCCCGACGAGGGCGGCGCCGACGCGAAGAAGCGGACGGCCGCGGCGGTCGCCGCGCTCCTCGGGGCGGTGGCTGCCCGCGCGACCGTCCTCGTCTTGCTCGACGACATCCACTGGGCCGACGACGCCAGCCTCGACCTCCTCGACGAACTCGTCCTGCGCCTCGCGGACGCGCCGCTGCTCGTCGTGGGCGCCGCCCGGCCCGAGCTCTACGAGCGGCGGCCCCACTGGGGCGAGGGGAAGGCGAGCCACGCGCGCCTCGATCTGGGGCCGCTCCCGCGGCGGCACATCGAGGACATGGCGCGCGATCGCCTGCGCCTCGCCGCGCGCTGCTCGGCGGAGGCCATCCGCGCCCTGGCGGAGCGCGCCGAGGGCAACCCGCTCACGCTGACCGAGACGTTGCACCTGCTCATCGACGTGGGCGCGCTCGAGCGGCGCGAGGGCGAGCCCTGGGTCCTGCACGAGGAGAAGCTCGCCGGGCTCGCCCTGCCGACGACGATCCAGGGCATCGTCCAGGCGCGGCTCGACCGGCTCGACGGCGAGGCCCGCGCGGTGCTGGCGCAGGCGGCCGTGATCGGCAGGACGTTCTGGAAGGGCGCGATCGACCATCTCCGCGGCGCGGCGCCGGAGGGCGGCGGCTCGCGGACCTCGGACGTGCTGAGCCGGCTCCGGGATCAGCAGATCATCCGGGCGCGCGACGCCTCCACCTTCCCGGGCGACAGCGAGTACGTCTTCGCCGAGGCCGCGACGCAGGAGATCGCCTACGAGACGCTGAGCCTCGAGGTGCGCCGCGCGATGCACCGCGCGGTCGCCTCCTGGCTGGACGGCGCGCCCTCGGGGCGCCCCGCGGGGCCGCGGGGGCTCGGGGAGGCCGGGGCGGCGCTCGCGGCGCTCCACCACGACCGCGGCGGCGACGCGCGCAGCGCGGCGCTCGCCTACGCGAGGGCCGCGGCGCGCGCGTCGGCCGTCGGCCAGAACGCCGAGGCGCTGCGGCACTTCGAGCGGGCGCGCGAGATCCACGCGGCCGCCGCGGGCGACGCCGCGCCGATCGCCGGGGAGCGCGGTCAGCCGGCCCCCGCGCCGGGCGGATCGGGGGCGAACGAGCGCCGGCGGTTCGCCTGGCAGGAGCGCGCGGCGCTCCTGCTCGAGGCCGGCGACGCGCTCCGGAGGGCGGGCCGCCTCGACGAGGCGGAGCGCGCCTACGGCGAGGCGCGGGCGCGGATCCTCCGCGTGGAGCGGCGCGCCTCGGCGCCGCTCGACCCCTCGGCGGCGCTGCTCTGGGACGCGCGCGTGGACTTCCGCCTCGCCCTCGCGCTCAAGGTGCGCGGCGCGACGGCCGAGGCGCGCGCGCTCGTCGAGCGGGCGATCGCGCTCGCCGAGCGCGGCGGCGCCGCCGCGGAGGCGCTGCCCATGGCTGGCCTGCTCGCGGCGCTCCACCGGCGCGACGGCGATCTCGGCGCCTGCCAGGCGGTCGCGCTCCGGAGCCTGCGCGTCTGCCGGACGCTGCCCCCCGGCGACGATCGCCGCCGCGAGGCCGCGTCGCAGCTGCTCCTGGCGCTCGGGACGGTGTTCTACTCGCGCGGCCGGCTCGTGCAGGCCGAGCGCTGTTACCGCCAGGCCGCGCGCGCGGTCGACGATCGCGCCCACCCCGGGCCGCTCAGCTTCGCGCTGAACGGCGCCGCGGCGGTGCTGTTCGCGAAGGGCGAGCTCGAGCGCGCCCGCGACGTGTTCGCCCGCGCGCTCGCGCTGATGGAGCGGCTCGGCGACCTCCAGGCGATCGCCTCGGGGCACAGCAACCTCGCGGAGGTCGAGCTCCGGCTCGCGCGCCCGCGCGCCGCGCTGGAGCACGCGCGGCGCGCGGCGAGGCTGGCCGAGCAGGTCGGCGCCGGCGCCGATCTCCCGGACACGTACCGCAACCTCGCCGAGGCGCTGCTCGCGGCCGGCCACGTCGGCGACGCGCTCGAGTCGGGCTGCGCGGCGCTGCGCCTCGCCGAGGTGGGCGGCGGGCGTGTCTACCTCGGCGAGGTGGCGCTCGGGCTCGCGCGGATCTGCCGCGCGGCCCTCCGCGACCCGGCGACGCGCCCGCGCGCCGAGGCCGCCGTCGCGCAGCTGACCGGCTCGCTGGCGGCGCATTTCCAGGACGGCGAGCTCGCCCGCAGGGCGGACGAGTGCCGCGCGCTCCTCCAGGCGTCCGAGCAGGCGTCTCGAACGCCTGATCCAGGCGTCTGAGGGGGCCGGTTGGTGGCGTTCAGCGGCGCGGCGTGGCCGCGAGGGAGACGTTCGTGATGATCGAGGTTCGGAATCAGGCAGCCCTCTTTTTGGCCGTTGCGGCGGCGCTCGGCGCGGCGGCGCTCGGGTGTGCGTCGGACCCGGAGCCGCCGAGCGCGTGCCCCCCTGACGGCCTCACCGCCTCCGGGGCGTGCGCCGGGGTCCCCGCCGGCGCGCTCTGCGGCGGCGACTTCTGCGCCGAGGGCGTCGCCTGCGCGGAGGTGATCGAGGTCTCGAGCGACGCGGCGCTGTCGTCGGCCGCCGCGGCTGCCGCCCCTGGCGCGTGCGTCGCGCTCGGTCCCGGCGCCTACGGCCCGGTCGTGTTGCCGCCCGGCGTGAGCTTGCTCGGCAGGGGCGCCGGCTCCGTGAGCGTGGCGTCGGTCTCGATCGCGGCCGGCGACCGCGCCGTCCTCCGGGGGATCACGGTCGGGGCGGGCGGCGTGCAGGTCGCGGGCGGCGCGCGGGCGCGGATCGAGGCGGTGCGCGTCCTCGGGAGCGCCTCCGACGGCGTGACGCTCGGTCCGGGCGCGTCGCTCGACGTCGCCGCGTCGGCCATCGAGGGCTCGGCCCGCTACGGTCTGAGCGCGTTCGACGCGGGCCGCGTGACCGTGGCGCGGTCGATCATCACCGGCTCGGGGGGGCCGGGGCTGTGGGCGCAGTGCGCCGGCGGCTGCGATTGCGAGGCGCCGGTGGAGCTCGACGTCGAGGACGTGATCCTCCGCGACAACAAGCTGGTCGGGGTGTCGCTCGTCGGCGCGCGCGCCGCGATGTCCGCCGTCGAGGTGAGCGGCAACGGCCTGCGCGGGTTCGATCCGAGCGGCGGCGTCTCGGCGTCCGCGTGCGCGACCCTCGACGCGACGGCGCTCCGGATCGCCGACAACAGCGGGTTCGGTCTGCTGATCGACGGGGCCAGCGCCTCGCTCGGCGGCGGCGGCGAGGGCTTCGAGGTGAGCGGCAGCCACCCCGGGGTCTGGATCCAGAACACGACGGCGGAGCAGACCGTCGAGCTGCGGGACGGCGTCGTCGAGCGGAACCGGGCCATCGGCCTCGGGATGAGCGGCGAGGCCCGCGGCATCATCATCATCGGCATGCGCGTCGCCGACACCCTCGCCGACTCGACCGCGGTGGTGGTCGACGGCAATCTCTCGCAGGAGGTCGTGGGCGACGGCGTGAGCTGGCAGGAGCGGGCGCAGGCCGCGATCTCCGGTCTGCTCCTGAGCGGCAACGGGCTCACGTCGGCCAACCCTTCCGTCAGCCCGTCCCGGCGCGCGAGCGTGCTCATCGACGGCGGCGTCGGGCTGGACAGCAGCCTCGCGGACGTGACGCTGCAGGACGGCGACGAGGCGGCCGGCATCGTGCAGCAGCGGCTGCCCGAAGGTGGCGTGAGCCCGCTGCGCGGCGCCGGCGTCCCGCCCCTGCGCATCACCCAGGACGTGCTGTTCTCCGTTCCGGTGGCGCCGGCCATCCCGGCGGCGCCTGGAGACCCCTAGCGGCTCGCGACGCCGAAGCAGCGCGGCTGTCCGCCGGGCCCGCAACGGGCGCTGCGACGCGGCGCTCGCGTTGGGGTCAGCGCACCTACAACGGCGACAAAAAGTAAGTGGGCCCGCCACACCCGCTCTCCGCTACCGTTGCTCCCTTCCGGGCCTGGCGGGGTTCACGGCGCGCTGTCGGCGGACCCATGAGGTCTCGGCGCTTTCGCCTGACGACGTGGACACTTCGTAATCGAACCTCGGCCCTCTGTCGAGCCCCCATGGAGCCCTCGGCGCATTCTCTCGGTCGGCGCCCGACGCCGCGCCGTCGCGCGTCAGGGGCAGGCGTCCCCTCGCGGCGCTCACCCCGGGACAACCGTCATGGCCAAGTGCATCGCCCGGGACTTGCCTCGTACGGGAAGGACCGTACGCTTGGAGGAGTCGTGAATCCGTTCGATTCCGAGGACGAGGGACGGAGCAGCCGGCTCATTCCGTCGCTTCTATTCATCGGCACGGCGGCGCTGGCGGCCGCCGCGCTCCGGTTCGCCTGGCAGCAGCCGTTGGCCATGGTGGTCGTGCTCGGCGGGGTCCTCGCGTTCGTCGCGGGCCGCTGGCTCGCTCGCCGCAAGCTGCGCCGGCTGCTGCGCTCGGGCGACGTGCGGTCGGTGCTCCAGCGCTGGTCGCCGACGCTGCACCGCATCCCGCACCCGGCCACGATGGCGCCGCTCATGACGGCGACGGCGTTCGCCGCGTATGGCTGGGTCGACAAGGCGCGCGCGGCGATGGCCGCTGCCGAGCGCGGGCCCGCGTGGGATGCGGCCCTCGAGCACCGGCTCTTCCTCGACACGCTCCTCTACACCTTCGAGGGCGACCGCGACGCGGCCCTCGAGCAGGCGGGGCGCCTGGAGCGCCTCCCGCTGCCGAACGTCAGCTCTCCCTTCCGCGATCGGGTGGTCACGCTCCGGGCGGCTGCCGGCGCGCTCGCCCGCGCCTTCGCCCACAAGAGCGTCCCCGGCGACCGCGCGCTGCTGGAGCGCGCGAGCGAGGCCAGCCCGCTCGTGTTCTGGGCGATGCGTTACGCCGCGGCCGTCGTCGCCATCGACGAGGGCGAGCTCACCCGGGTTGAGGCGCTCCTCGCCAACGCCCCGTCGTGGCCGCAGGAGTCCACGTTCCGCGCTTTCCACGACGAGATCGCCGACCGCGCCGGCCTTGCCCGCCCGGCGAGCGCTTAGGCCTCCCCGGTTGCGGCGCGGGACCGCGCCTCCGGTTCCGCGTCCGCTCAGCCCTCGAACAGCGCGCGGATGTAGCAGTAGGCGCGCGCGTCGGGGGCTCCGCCGGCGCTCTCTTCCGGCGGGTCTGGCACGAACGCGCCGAGCGCGCCGAGCGCGCCGCCGAGCTCGAACGTGCGCACCAGGATCCTCGCGCGCATGCCGGCAAAACACGGCTTGCGGTAGGCGATCTCCACCTTGCGGGCGAGCAGCGCCGTGCTGCGCCCGTACGCGGCCAGCTGCCGGAGCGCGGCCTCCGCGAACAGCCGCGGGTACACGAGCGAGTTCACGTGCTGGTTCCCGTCGGTGTGGTCGAGGCCGAACGCGACGGAGATCGGATCCAGGGTCGGCTCCGCGTCGAGCGGCTCCGCGCCCTCTGGCAGGCCCATCAAGGCCTCCGGCGAGCGCCACGTGTAGCGATCGGGCGGCACCGCCGGCAGCCCCGGGTGCTCGAAGCGCAGCACCTTGCGGTCTCCTGGCGCGGCGAACGGCCGCGTGAAGACGTGCTCCGCGAACACCCGCCCGACCGGGATCGGCTCGCCGGCGCCGGGCGGCGGGGGGCCGTAGGTCCGTCCGCGGCGCCCGGTGGCCGTCAGCCACATGCAGAGGACCAGCCGGCTCACCTCGGCGGCGGCGTCCTCGGTGTGCGCGAGCTGGTAAAGGCCCCGCAGCTCCAGGGGATCTCGCGCGGCGATCGGCCCTTCGCCGCCCTCGATGATGCAGCGGGTGAGGATCGGGATGACCCCCTGCGCGCTCGCGAGCTCCGCGATCGGGCTCGTGCGGATGAGCTTCGCCCAGAGCGCGGGCCCGAGGCCGTACGGCAGCGCGTCCAGCATCACGTGGCCGTTCTGGCTCACGTCCTCGAAGCGGAGGTGCATGACCGCGGCCGCCTGCTGGTGCTCCGGGACGCTCGGCTCGTCGGGGAAGTAGCGCATGCCCCCTCTCCATAGCCGACGCCGCCGCGGTCCGCACCGCCGGGCGCGCGGGCGCCGCCGGGGTCGCCACGGCCCGCGCCTGCGCCCGTGTGGTACGCTGTTCGCGTGACGCTCCTGAAAATCGCCCACATCGGCAACCCCGTCCTCAGGCAGCGCGCGCGCGAGGTCACGCCGGAAGAGCTCTCCTCCCGCGCCATGCAGACGTTCATCGACGACCTCGTGGAGACGATGCGCGACGCGAACGGCGCGGGCATCGCCGCCCCGCAGGTACACGCGCCGGTGCGCATCTTCGCGGTCGAGGTCCAGGACAACCCGCGTTACCCGTACAAGCCCAATATCCCGCTCACGATCGTGGTCAATCCCGTCATCGAGCCGCTCACGCACGAGACGTTCGAGAACTACGAAGGGTGCCTGAGCGTCCCGAACCTGAGGGGCGTCGTCGACCGCACCACCGAGATCCGGCTGACCGGCCTGGATCGCGAGGGGCGGCCCATCGACCGCGTGGTGCGCGGCCTGTCGGCCGGCACCTTCCAGCACGAGAAGGACCACGTGGACGGCGTGCTCTTCGTCGACCGTGTGAAGGATCCGCGGACGCTCTGCACGTGGGCGGAGTTCGACCGCTACCACAAGCAGCCCTTCGTCGAGCGCATCGTCCCGTTCATCCAGCGGATGGGCGGCTGACGCGCGCGGCGCGCCGGCGGGAAACGCGCTGGCCTGGCGCCAACACGTTTCCCGGCCGGCAGGGCGGGCGTCAGGAGCCGCCGCCGGTCCGCTCTTCGCGCTCGATCTGCTCCTGGTAGGCGACGCTGTAGCGCGCCCACGGGCGCAGCCGGAGCCGGCGGTAGCCGATGGGCTCGCCGGTGCCCTCGCACATCCCGTAAGTCCCTTCCTTCATCTTGGCGAGCGCGCGATCGATCTCGGCGAGCACCCGGACATCGCGCTCCAGGAGCTTCGACGTCAGGGAGGTCGCCCCTTCGGCGTTCGCCTCATCCATCTCGTCGCCGACCTCGCGCGAGACGTCGCGCTCCGCGTGCTGCCGCTCGTCGATCAGCGCGACCAGGCTCGCCCGGCGCTCCTCGAGCGCCTGCCTGAGCTCGCCGAGCTGCTCTGGTGTCAGCTCGGGCAGATCGGAGTCGTCCACATCGGGCGTCGGGCGTCGCACGGGCGGCTTCGGCATCGGGGCTGCCGCGGTGGTGCTCCCGGACGTCTCCGGTCGCGCCGGGCTCGTTCCGTCGCGACCCGCACCTTCACGATTGGTCATGGGTTTCCTCTCATCTTTATCGGGCAGGCGAGCAATTCACGTACCGGTCATGAACGTGGGCGGACGACGCACGCGCGAGGTCTGGCGACCGAAGCACACGACCGATCAGGAGCGGCCTCGCTGGGCTCCTGGATGTGATAGCGCATCGGTGAGCTTATGGCTTCGTGATGCCGGCCATCTGAAGCCCCGCCGCGAGGAGCGCGCCGATGTCCTCGAGCACGGGCTTCGACAGGTTGATCGAGATCGCGGGGCGAGGCCCGGCGCCACCCTGGTCCTGGGCCGTGACCAGCATCAGCCCTTCCCCTTTGTGGGGCAGCTTTGCCAGCGCGTCGCCGAACTGCTGGACGTCCACCAGGGGCTGCATGCCCCCTCCTGCGCCGGAGCCGCCCAGCGTCGTGAGCACGCGCTGGATGCCGCGGGTGATCGGGGCGAGCGTCGAGAAACCGCCGTAGACGAACTTCCCGCTCTTCAGCGGCTCGAGCCCTGGACGCGACGCGAGCGTCTCCGCGTCGGGCGCGCCCGCCTTCACCATGCCGAGCCGCCTCAGCAGCTCGCGCCTGTCATCCCCGAACGCGATCCAGGTCGTCTTCTCCTCGCCCATGAGCAGCAGGTGCAGCGTCACGGTCGTGGGCTTGGGCTTGGCCTTGTTGCCGGGCGGGGTCGAGCCCGCCGCGGCGCCGTCATCCAGCTTCGGGATGTCCTTGATCTGGATCTCGATGGCGAGCGCGTTCTTCCCGAGCTCCTTCGGCGCCGGCACCGTCTTGACGGTCGGCAGCTGCTTCGGATCGATGTCGACCTCCGGCAGCCGCGTGCGCAGCCCGGGCGTGTTGTAGGCGACGACGGCGTTCTTCAGGTACTTGACGATCCCGTCGGGCGCCGCGTCGACGCCGTACAGGTTCCAGCCGATGAAGCCGTCCAGCAGGCCGTCGAGGCGCTCGTTCGGCGTCGCCTGCCCGGCCTTCGCCGCAGCCGGCGCCGGAGCGGTGCGCCCGTGGGCGGACACGCTCGCGGCCGGCTGGGTCAACGGCAGCGAGAGGATGTCGGCGAGCGCCTTGCGATCGGCGGGTTTGCCGATCTTCTCCTTCTCCAGCCATCCCTCGAGCATCACCCGCAGCGTCTTCAAGATGTCGCCGTAACGCGTCGGGTCTCCTCCCTGGTCGAAGAAGGCGCCGTGGCTGTCCTTCGGCGCGCGCCAGTAGAGCGCCGGCGCGGGCCCAGCCCGGCGCGCCTCGTCGGCCAGCGTCCCCGCGAGCCAGGACGACTGGCCCCGGAGCTCCAGGCCCGCCGTGAGGTTCATGCAGGACTGGCTGTCGACGCGGACGTCGATGAACGCCTTGCCCGCGTCGTCGATCAGCGCCTCGAGCTCCCCCTGGACGGCGGTGGCCGCGTCGGTGAGCGCCCGGTCGAACTGCGGCTGCCCGATCGCGAGCTGGCTCTGCGCCAGGATCGGGAGGCCCCGGAGATCCCGCTTCGCCATCTCGCCGTACTTCGCGCTGAGCGGGACGAAGCGGACCTCGCCGTGGAGGTCGCGCTCCTCGGGCGAGAGCGTCGGCAGCGTGCGCGCCAGGTAAGGCCCGAGCGCCATCACGTCCCGATCGCGATCGCCGCAGAGGAGGCGCGCCGGCGCCGAGCCCGCGGACGCGGCGAGGAAGCAGCTCGATGAGGAGGGCTCCTTGCCGCCGATCTTCCACATGCCCGGCTTCACCTCGGTGAGGGTGGCGCCCGTCTCGAGCGCGCCCCGCGCCCGCTCCAGCGACGTGAGGCCGAGCGACACGGCCGCCACCGGCTTGGCCTGCTTCGCGCTCTCGTCGAGCGCGACCAGCAGGTGCACGGGCGCGTCGAGCGCGAGCACCCCGGCGAGCTGGTTCGCGTCGATGGACGAGCTCACGAGCTCGCCCAGCAAGGTCGAGGCGATCGCCTGCGCGCTCGCGTCGGCGACGGTCGGCGACAGCCCGGCGCACGCGGCGAGGCTCGACAGCGTGGCCGAAGGGTTGCCCCAGCGCACCACGCCCACGACCGCGGCCGGCTCGGCGACGGGGGACAGATCGAACGCGGGGCTGGCGGCGGCCTGTGACGGGCCGACCTTGACCTCACCCTGCCCGCCTGCCGGCGAGGCAGGCGTGGGGGACGGCCCACACGCGGCGGGACCGGCCAGCAGGACCAGGGTGGCGAGCGGCAGGAGGTTTCGCATGAGCGCCGGTTATACGGCCCCGGGACATCCGAGTCGACGCCCAAGGAGATCGTCGCGCTGCAAGGAGGTGGTCTGCAGCTGACCTTGCGCTGCAAACGAAAATGAGCGCGGGCGCGGAGCCGCGCTCGTGGCGCTGCAAACGAAAATGAGCGCGGGCGCGGAGCCGCGCTCGTGGCGCTGCAAATGAAAACCGGACGCGGGCCGGAGCCGCGCTCGTGGCGCTGCAAATGAAAAACGAGCGCGGCAGGGACCGCGCTCGTCGGGGGGGCAGGGGCGCGAGCGCCCCCGCGGCGGTCAGGTCAGTTCGACTCCTCGAACTCCGCGTCGATGACCGAGTCCTTCCCCTTGCCGCCGGCCGGCGGCGGCTGGCCACCCGCGGCCCCGGGAGGCGCCGCGCCCGGGCCGCCGTCCGGCGGCGGGCCGGCCTTCTCGTACATGACGCTCGCGATCCGGTGCGCTTCCTTCTCGAGCTTCTCCAGCGCCGCGGTCACGGCCGCGTCGTCCTGCTTCTCGATGGCCGAGCGCCCCTCGGCGATGATCCCGTTCAGCGCCGAGACGTCGCCCTCCGGCAGCTTCTCCTTGTTCTCGCTGATCGTCTTCTCCAGCGTGTAGCAGAGGTTATCGAGCTTGTTGCGCCGCTCGATCTCCTCGCGCCGGCGCTTGTCCTCGGCCTCGTGCGTCGCCGCCTCGTTCACCATCCGGTTGATCTCGTCCTCCTTCAGGCCGCCCGACGCGGTGATCGTGATCCGCTGGTCCTTGCCCGTGGCCGTGTCCTTCGCGTGCACCGACAGGATGCCGTTCGCGTCGATGTCGAACGTCACCTCGATCTTCGGCACGCCGCGGGGCGCCGGCATGATGCCTTCCAGGTGGAAGCGGCCCAGGGTCCGGTTGTAGCGGGCCTCGGTCCGCTCGCCCTGGAGGACGTGGACCTCGACGCTCGGCTGGCTGTCGGTCGCGGTCGAGAAGATCTCCTTCTTCTGCGTCGGGATCGTGGTGTTCCTCTGGATCATCACGGTCATCACGCCGCCGAGCGTCTCGACGCCGAGCGAGAGCGGCGTCACGTCGAGCAGCACGAGATCCTTCACGTCGCCGGAGAGCACGCCCGCCTGGACCGCGGCGCCGACGGCCACGACCTCGTCCGGGTTCACGCCGCGGTGGGGCTCCTTGCCGAAGAACTTCTTGACCGTCTCCTGCACCAGCGGGATGCGGGTCGAGCCGCCGACGAGGACGACCTCGTCGATCTGCTGCGGCGTCTTCTTCGCGTCCGCGAGCGCCTTGCGCGTCGGCTCGAGCGTGCGGTCGATGAGCGGCCGGATCATCTGCTCGAGCTTCGCCCGGGTCAGCTGCTTCTGGAGGTGCTTCGGCCCCGAGGCGTCCGCGGTCAAGAACGGCAGGTTGACCGTCGTCTCCTGCACGGTCGACAGCTCGATCTTCGCCTGCTCCGCGGCGTCCTTGAGCCGCTGCACGACCATCTTGTCGTTCGAGACGTCGATGCCCGTGTCCTTCTTGAACTCGGCCGCGAGCCAGTCCATCACGAGGTGGTCGACGTCGTCGCCGCCGAGGTGCGTGTCGCCGTTGGTCGAGATGACCTGCACGACGTTGTCGCCGACCTCGAGGATCGAGATGTCGAACGTGCCGCCGCCGAAGTCGTAGACGGCGATGACCTGCTCGTTCTTCTTGTCGAGCCCGTACGCGAGCGCGGCCGCCGTGGGCTCGTTGACGATGCGCTTCACGTCGAGCCCGGCGATGCGGCCGGCGTCCTTGGTCGCCTGCCGCTGCGAGTCGTTGAAGTAGGCTGGCACCGTGATGACGGCCTCGGTCACCTTCTCGCCGAGGTAGTCCTCCGCGGCCTTCTTCAGCTTCTGGAGGACCTTCGCGGAGACCTCGGGCGGCGACATCTGCTTGCCGCGCACCTCGATCGCCACGTCGCCGTTCTTGCCCCGGCTGACCTTGAACGGGACGCGCTTCGACTCCTCCTGCCCCTCCTCGAAGCGGCGTCCGATGAAGCGCTTGGCCGAGTAGATCGTGTTGGTGGGGTTCGTGACCGCCTGGCGCTTGGCGATCTGTCCGACGAGCACCTCGCCCTTGTCGTCCCAGGCCACGACGGAGGGCGTGAGCCGAGAGCCCTCCTCATTCACGATGACCTTGGGCTCCTTCCCCTCCATCACCGCGACGACGCTGTTGGTCGTGCCGAGATCGATGCCGATGATCTTGCCCATGACGTTTGAACCCTCCGAGAAGTTTGTAGGCGACGGCCTGTAGCCGCGGGGGGCGAGAAGACCCGACTGGCCAGCAGGGCTCGGCTGACAGCTGCCGCGAGCCCCTGCTCCAGAGCCGTCAAAAACCGCTGGAAATCCGGATACTTTCGCCTGTTTTCTCGAGCTCTCTGGCTCGCGACCGCGAAGCTAACCATGTGCGTCCGAGCGTCAACGCCGGCCCTAGCAATTGCCGTGCGAGCCATCCGTCGCCCCCCCGGACCTTGACCAGGGCGCCCCGGAGCCGCACGGTGTGCCTCCGCCCTGCGGACGGCGCAACTAGGCGTAATCACGCGTGAACACGCGCAACCACGCGGACCACGTGTGCGACGTGTAACTGAGGGCGCGGCGGCGGGCTTCTTGCGGTCCCGGACGGTCCGAGCTATAGGCGCCACCCCCTCGTAACACCCGAAGGATTCACCATGAAGGCCGGCATCCACCCCGACTACAAGGACGCAACGATCACCTGCGCGTGCGGCGCGGTCGTCGAGACCCGCTCCACCCGCGGCAGCTTCACGACCGACGTCTGCTCCGCGTGCCACCCGTTCTACACGGGCAAGCACAAGATCATGGACGTCGCCGGCCGCGTCGATCGCTTCCGCAAGAAGTACGCGACCGCCGGCAAGTCGGCGGGCTGAGCGCGCCCTCCGATCCCCCACATCCCTCTCCAGAGTTTCCCGCCGTGCCGCGCCCCCACGGGGCGTGGCCAGGCGTCCTGGTACGTCCCGAGCCGGTCGCCGCTCGGCCCGAGCGGTCGAGACGGCGGCCTTCGCGACGCCGTCATCATCCCCTGCAGCGCTGGTCGGCCGGGCCGATGCGCCAGCCGCGTTATGCGCTAGATTGGAACGCGTATGAGCGAGCAGCCTGCACGTCCGTATATCGGCGGCCAAGCGGTGATTGAAGGGGTGATGATGCGTTCGCCGACCTCGGTCGCGATCGTCTGCCGACGCCGCTCGGGGGAGCTCGTGGTGCGCGAGCAGCCGATGAGCGCGGTCGCGAAGGGGCCGCGCACGTGGCCCTTCGTGCGGGGGGTCGCGACGCTCGTCGAGTCGCTGCGCCTCGGATCGCAGGCGCTGCGCTGGTCTGCGGACCTCTACGAGCAGGATCTCTCGGCCGAAGAGGCGGCCTCGGCCAAGGGGCCGGCGTCCAAGCGGCCGAGCTCCGCCACGTCGGGCGGGGCGAGCCTCTCCTCGCTGGCGCTCAGCATGGCCGCGATCGCGGCGCAGGACGTCGAGCCTGCGGCGCTGCGCGCGGGCGGGCCCGCCCCGGGGCCCGACGGCGCGGACGCGAAGAAGAAGGGCGGAGGGATGGGCCTGCTCCCGATCGCCTTCGCGATCCTGCTCTTCGTGGCGGCGCCCCAGGCCGGCGCCGAGCTGATCAACAAGGTCTTCGGCCTCGGGCTGGAGGTGACGTCGCCCGCGTACCAGGCGATCACCGGCGTGGCGAAGCTCGCCATCGTCGTCACCTACCTGTTCCTGATCCGCCAGATCCCCGAGGTGAAGCGCGTGTTCCAGTACCACGGGGCGGAGCACAAGGCGATCTCGACCTACGAGGCGCGCGAGGAGCTCGAGGTCGCGAACGCGCGCCGAAAGACGGCGATGCACCCGCGCTGCGGCACGACGTTCCTGGTCATGGTGGCGCTCGTGTCCATCGTGGTGTTCTCGATGGCCGGCGCGTCCCTCGGCGCGCTCCTGCCCAAGCTGCCCGGCGGGCGGGTCGTCGAGAGCGTCGGCTTCTTCCTGATGAAGCTGCCGTTCCTGCCGCTGATCGCCGCGGTGACCTTCGAGATCCAGCGGCTCTTCGCGCGCTACTGCACGACCGGTCCCCTCCGCGTGCTGCTCTGGCCGGGGTTCCTGGTCCAGAAGATCACGACCGCCGAGCCCGACGACGCGCAGCTCGAGATCGCCCTCGCCTCGCTCCGCGCGACGCTCTGGCGCGAGGAGGCGGTGGCCGCGCCAGTCCAGCCGGACCGCGTGTTCCCGGACTATGCCAAGCTGCTGGCCGACCCCGGCTACGCTGGCGCCCACAGCTAACGCGCGCCGGCGCCGCCCCTCGCCCGCCGTCAACTCCGCGCCGTCTTCGGATTGCAGATGCTACCTATCGCGAAACTCGAGGCGGTCCAGCGCCGCTTTCAGGAACTCGACCACCTCATGTGCAGCCCGGCGGTGCTCTCCGATCCGGCCGGGCTCCAGCGGCTGAACCGCGAGCGCACCGAGCTCGAGCCGGTGGTCGCGGCGTTCGCCCGGCTCCGCGACGTCGAGCGGCGCATCGCCGAGGATCGCGAGGCGCTCGGCGATCCCGACCTGTCCGAGCTCGCGCAGGCGGAGCTGCCCGAGCTCGAGCGCGAGCGCGAGCGGCTGGCCGGCGAGCTCGAGGTGCTGCTCCTGCCGAAGGATCCGAACGACGCGCGGAACACCGTGATCGAGATCCGGAGCGGCGAGGGCGGGGAGGAGGCGGCCCTGTTCGCCGCCGACCTCTTCCGGATGCTCTGCCGTTACGCGGAGACGAAGCGGTGGAAGGTCGAGGTGCTCAACCTGAGCGAGGCCTCCGCCGGCGGCTACAAGGAGGTCGCGGCGCTGATCTCGGGGCAGGACGTGTACTCCCACCTCCGCTACGAAGGCGGCGTGCACCGCGTGCAGCGGGTGCCCACGACCGAGACGCAGGGGCGCATCCACACCTCGACCGCGACCGTCGCCGTGCTGCCCGAGGCCGACGAGGTCGACGTGCACATCGACGAGAAGGACCTCGAGATCTCGATCGCCGCGTCGGGCGGCCCCGGCGGCCAGGGCGTCAACACCACGAACAGCGCCGTGCAGATCAAGCACCTGCCGACGGGCATGATCGTGAAGTGCCAGGACGAGCGCTCGCAGCTGAAGAACAAGGCGAAGGCGATGAAGGTGCTCCGGAGCCGGCTGCTCGAGCTCGAGCAGCGCCGGCAGGAGGAGGCGCAGAGCGCCGAGCGGCGGACGATGGTCGGCACCGGGGAGCGCGCGCAGAAGGTGCGGACCTACAACTTCCCGCAGAACCGCGTGACGGACCACCGGATCGGGCTCACGCTGCACAAGCTCGACAAGATCATCGAGGGGGGCCTGGACGAGCTCATCGGCGCCCTGCGCACGCACCGCCAGGCAGAGCTCCTGCGGCGCGGCGGGTTCTCGGGGCCCGGCGGCGGCGCCCTGGAGCCCGCGACGTGAGGGGGGCTCCGCCGATCGATCTGGAGGCGCTGCTCGTGGCGCTCGTGCTGGCGCCGTCGACCTTCTCGCGCAACCGCTTCTTCTCGCTCTACACCGACCCGGAGACGCGCCGGGTGCGGCGGCGGGCGGCGCTGCTCAGGGGCATCGTGCGGCAGCTGGTCTCGGGCGCGGACCGCGCCGGGCTCGCGCCCGCGGCGTCCGGCGGCGCGCTGCTCACGTACGACGTGCCGTCGCTGGGGCTGAAGCGCACCGCGGCGCTCGACGCGCTCGAGCTCGCGGTGCTCCGCTTCGCGGTCGCGCGCGGAGCCCCCGCGCCGGCCGCGGAGCAGGACGGGCCGCCGTCCGGCCCGGCGGCGGGCGCCGCGTTGCCCCCGGACCTGCTCCCCGAGCCGGCGGACACCTCGCGCATCGAGCGCGCGCTCGCCCGGCTGCTCCCCGAGGCGAACGAGGGCGGGGCGCTGGACGTCCCCGGCCCGGGAGAGCCGGGGGAGCCGGACGCCGCGCTCAGGTCGCTGCCGCGCGACCGCGTGCAGCGTGATACGCAAGCTCCGTAGGAGGCGACCATGTGCATCTTCTGCAAGATCGCGAACAAGGAGATCCCGGCGAAGATCGTGCTCGAGGACGATCAGGTGATCGCCTTCCACGACCTGAACCCGCAGGCGCCCACGCACGTGCTCATCATCCCGAAGCGCCACATCGCCGGGATCGGCCAGGCCGAGCCCGGGGACGAGGCCGTCCTCGGGCGGCTGCTGCTCGCGGCGAGGCGGGTGGCCGAGCAGGCGGGGATCGCGGAGAGCGGCTTCAGGATCGTGGTGAACCACGGCGCGAACGCCGGGCAGACGGTGTTCCACATCCATGTCCACGTGCTCGGCGGGCGGCCGATGGCGTGGCCGCCCGGCTGAGCGGATCCGGAGGCGGCTAACGCACGCCGCGGGCGGCGCCCGCCGCCGCCTCGAGCCACGCCGCCTCGGCGTCGCCGAGCGGCGGCTGTCTCTGGATCGAGGTCGGCAGCGCGCGCGGGCGCGACGCCCCGTGGGCGCGCAGGTGCACGGACGTGACGGAGCCGACGCGCCCCTGCATGCCGAGGAAGAGCGCGAAGAGATCCGGGCCCACCGCGCGCCGCGGGGCCGGGCGCACCTCGAGCTCGGCGCCGGACGCGAGCCGCGCGGTGAACCCGGCGACGAGGTGGTCCACCGGGTCGCTCCACGGATCCGGGGCGCCCGGGGCGCCGGCGGCGATCCAGGCGTCGATCGTGAGCTCGGGCGAGGCGCTGCCGAAATCGATCGCCAGCGTGAGGCCGCGCTGCTCGAGCGCGCGCTCGACCTCGCCGAGGCGGGCGGCGCCGGCGGCGTGCACGAGCAGGGCGTCGCGGTCGATCACGGGCGCCGCGGGCGGCGCCGGCGGCGGGCGGCGCGGCGCGGCGGGCGAGGCCTCGCGCGGGAGCAGGTTGCCCGGGTTCATGACCCCGGCAGGGTCGAAGACGGCCCGGAGCGCGTGGACGACGTCGGCGCCGAGGCCGAGCTCGGCGCCGAGCCGCGGCGCCTTGCTGCGGCCGACGCCGTGGTGATGCGAGAGCGTGCCGCCGGCGTCGATCGCGGCGTCGAGGGCCGCCCGCCACGCGGCGTCGTACTTCGCCTCCGCCGCCGCGACGCTCGGCGCGCTGCCGGCGAACGTGAAGTAGATGCTGCAGCCGTCCGGGTACGCGTGGGACAGGTGCGCCATCACGAAGACGTGCCGCCCGAGCGCCCCGCGGACGGCGCGGTAGAGCGCGCCGAGCCGCGACCAGGGCGCGGCGACCTCCATCGTGTCGCTGAACGCGCCCGCCATGAACACGGGCGCCTGGCGGTAGCTCACGCTGTAGCGGTGCGCGAGCCAGTGGCGCGCCGGCTCCTCGCCGAGCGGCCGGGCCCCGGCGCGCCCGGCGATCGCCGCGGCGCGGGCGAGATCCTCGGCGCTCGCGCGCGCCGTGCCCTCGAAGATCAGGATGAGCGTCGCGCCGCGGAGCACGCGCGCTCCGAGGGCGTCGACCACCTGGTTGAGCAGCCCCGGCGCGCGCAGCAGGCCGCGCAGCACGGCGGCGCCGGCCCCCGGGCCTCGCGCCGCGTGCGCGCGCGCGGCTGCCCCTTCCGTCGGCTCGGCGCCGGCGTCCGGGCCGCCGTGCGCGCGCTGGCGGCGCACGGCGCCGAGCCGCGCCATGAAGGAGTCGAACGGGTCGTAGAGCCGCGAGACGGCCGGGCGGAGGCCGGCCTGGAACATCTCCCGCATCGCGTCCCAGCCCGCCTCCAGGCTCGGGAACGAGAACGCGGCGAACGCGCGCGCCGGGGGCGCCGGGTGGAGCCGGAGCCGCGCCGCCGTGACCACGCCGAGCACGCCCTCGCTGCCGATGAGCAGCGGCGTCAGATCCGGGCCGCGCACGCGCCGCTCGAAGCGGACCACCTCGCCGCGGCCGACGACGCACTCGAGCGACGCGACCATGTCCTCGATCTTCCCGTAGAGCCCCGAGCACTGGCCGGCGCTGCGCGCCGCGACCCAGCCCCCGACGGTCGAGCAGAGGATCGACGACGGGAAGTGTCCGAGCGTGAAGCCCTCGGCGTTCAGCTCCTCCTCGAAGCGGATGCCGAGGGCGCCGGCCTCGATCTCCACCGAGGGGTCCTGCCGATCGAGCGCGCGGCGGCGGGAGAGCCGCTTCAGGTCGAGCACGACCGTGCGCTCGTCCGGCAAGACGCCGCCGCACACGCCCGAGCCGGCGCCGAACGGCACCAGCGGGAGGCCCTCGTCCGCGCAGAAGCGGACCACCTGCGCGACCTCCTCCGTGGACGCCGGCCAGACGATCGAGCCGGGCCGGTGCTCGGCGATGCGGCCCTCCGTCACCGCGAGGTGGTGCCGCGGCCAGAGGTCGCGGGCGTAGGCGATCTGGTCGACAGGGGAGGAGCTGCGCGGGATCCCGGGGAGAGCGCGCGCGATCGCGGCGTCGAGGCTCATTCCCTCGCGAGCCTGCGCTCCTCAGCCCCGCTCGGCAAGGATGATGAGCCGCGGCGACTCGGAGCCGAAGAAGACCCCCGGGTGCGCAGGGTGCCCGGTCACCTCGGTCACCTTGAAGCCCGCCTCGTGCAGCATCTTGCCGAGCTCGTGCAGCCCGTAGAGGCGGATGGAGTAGTCGATCTCGCGCGAGCGGCCGTCCTCGAACATCACGGTCCGCTTCACCTTGAGCCGGCTCGTGAAGAAGTCGACCTGCATCTCATCCATGCAGACGCAGCCGTCGCCCTCGAACCAGACCAGGCTCGGCTGGCGAGACGCGACGTAGTCGCGGTTCACGATGTCGAGCAGGAGCATGCCGCCCGAGCGGAGCGCGCGGCGGATGCGGGCGAGGACGTCCGCGTTCTTCTCGTCGTCGAAGTAGCCGAAGCTCGTCGACCAGCAGTAGATGCCGTCGAAGGTCTCCTCGAACGTCATCTCGCGCATGTCGCCCTGGAGGAAGTTCAGCTTCTGGCCGCGCTCCTGCGCGTCGTCGGCGGCGCGGGCGAGCATGGCCAGCGACAGGTCGTAGCCGACCACGCTGTAGCCGCGGCTCGCGATCTCGATCGCGTGGCCGCCGGCGCCGCACGCGAGATCCAGGATCACCGCGCCCTTCTCGACGCCGAGCCGCTCCTCGATGAAGTCGACCTCGCGGCGGACCACCTTCCCGTCGATCTTGTCGAGCGTGCGCAGGAAGTCGTCCCCGAAGAGCTCTTCCCACCACGGGCGCTTCCGGCGCGCGGCGGGCTCGGTCGACGGGCCGGAGCTCGGCTCGGGCTCCACCAGCTTCGCGGCCGGCGCCGCCGGCGCTGCCGCGGGAACGGACGACCGAGCGGACACCGACGGCTCGCCCTGCGGCGGGGGCGGCACCGAGATGGGCGGGGGCGGCACCGAGCTCGAGAACGTCGCGAGGTCGGGCGAGGCCAGCGCCTGCACGCGCGGGCGCCGGGGCGGCAACGGGGGCGGCGGCGGCGGCTTCTTGGGCTGCGCCGCCGGCGCGTCGGCCGCGGCGACGTCGCCCACGTCGACCGCCTCCGCGTCGCGCTCGGGCTCGACCTCCACCAGCTCGACGTCGCTGCTCCGCGGCGGCACGGTGGTGCGCGCCGCGTCGGTCTCCTCCTGCGCGCCCTCAGCGCCCCGCGGCGAGGCGCCTCGCAGGTCGGCCTTCACCTCGTCGGTCGGCTCGGGCTCGGCCTCGGCCTCGACCTCCGCGAGCTCGTCCGCGCTCGCCCCGGGCAGCCAGGCCAGCGGGCTCGCCTCGATCAGCGGCCCCGAGACCGGCCCGTTGTCCTCCGGCGCGACGGCCTCGCCCGCCGTGTCGCGCATCGTCGGCGGGCCCTCCGAGAGGCCGTCCTGGAGCCGGTCCAGCCCGAGCCCGGCCGGGGCCTCGTCCGGCTTGATCCTGAACTGGAGCGGCGGCCAGTCGTGCTCGGTCGGCTCGGTCAAGAGCGGCGGCTTCGAGGGCTCGGAGAGCGAGGCGACCGGCGGCTTCGAGGGCTCGGAGAGCGAGGCGACCGGCGGCAGGTTCGACTCGATGCTGACGATCTGGAGCGGCCGGATCACCGCGACCGAGTCCGGATCGATCAGGAGACCCTCCGGCAGCGGCACCGGCGTCGGCACCGGCATGGGCGGCACGCTCGAGGACTTCGGTGACGGGCGGGGGACAGCCCGGGGGGCGACCAGCTCGGCCGCGGTCGGCGGCGGCGCCGGCTTGCTCACCGGCTTGGCTTCCTCGAGCCCCGGGCTGCTGGGAGGCCGCTCGGCGACGCTCGTCCAGCCCTCGTCGATGAGCAGGCTCGGGCGCGGCAGGGCGGCGCCGATCTCGTCGGAGTCCCGCTGCGCGGGGGCCGAGTCCTCGCCCTGCGCCGGCGCGTCCCCCTGCACGTTCACGAGCCGCCGCGAGCGGCGCCGCGCGGCCTTCCCGCTGTCGCCGCGCTCCACCTCCGCGGCGCGCTCCATCTCCGCGGCCAGCGATTGCCAGGCGCGCCTGGAGCTGGGGCCCGGCAGGGGGTTCGCGTGCCGCGAGCGCTCCGTGGGCGGCCCGGCGATGCGCGGGTCGAGATCGAGATCCGGGATCTCCGCCGGCGGTCCGGCGGAGCTCCCGTCCGCGATGCTCGCGACCACATCGAGGCGCGGCAGCGGCGTCGTCGTCGCGAGCATCGGGCGCGCGCTGGGCGTGCGCGCGGGGCGTGGGACGGACGACGAGCGCGCGGGGAGCGGGCCCTGCTCCCCCTGCGGCGCTGGTGCGGCCGCGCTACCTGCTTCGCCCGGCGCAGGCGCGTCGGGCTCGCCGGAGGCGCCGCCCTCCTGGGCGGGCGCAGCCAGCGGGTTGCGCGGTCGCTCGCTCGTCATTGCTTGGCACCCCCGTCGAGCGGCTCGCCGTAGAGGATCGGCCCCGGCGCCCTCGTCCACGGGGGCGCGGCGCCGCGCTCCACGAACATGACCGTGGTGGAGCCGAGGTGGAACTTGCCGATCTCCTCGCCGCACGCGACCGGGAGGGCCGGCGAGATCGTGTGCACGCCGAGCGGCACGTCGCGCCCCTCCACGGCGCTCACCGTGATCCGTCCGACGATCATGGCGCCCACCATCACGACCGTCACGCGCCCCTGACGCTCGGTGTCGATCGCGATGGCGACGCGCCGGTTGCGCGCGAAGAGCCCCGGCACGTGGCGCTCGCCGATCGCGTTCACCGGGTAGAGCTCCCCGGGCATCGAGCGGATGACGCTCACCTTCCCCGCGATCGGCGCGTGGACCCGGTGGTAGTCGCGCGGCGACAGGTAGGTCACCGCGAACTGCCCGCCGTCGTAGCGCGCGGCGTCCGCGGGATCGCCCACGAGGTCCTCGACCCGGTAGGGCTGCCCCTTGATGGTCAGGCGCCCGCCCTCGGTCACGGGGCCGAGCGCAGCGACCCGACCGTCGGCCGGGCTGGTGATGGCTCCGGGATCGGAGCAGACAGGGCGCACCCCCTCGCGGAGCTTGCGCGTGAAGAACGCGTCGAAGCTCTCGTAAGGGCTCGTGGGCACCTCGGCCGCGTCCATGTCGACGCGGTAGGCGAGCGCGTAGAGCTTGACCACCGCGTTCAAGACGGCGGCAGGTGCCCTGGCGTCGCAGAGGCGGCCAACGGCCCGGGTAATGCGCTCTCGCGGAAGCACCCGCAACAGCTGTGCGGCGGCGTAGGTAGCAACGGTCATTGTGCGGAGCGGCGGTAACAATACGGGGAAAAGAGCAGCGCAGGAATGCTAGGCCTCGGGAAGGACCCAGGTCAACGCTCGGGTCAGGCGAACCTTCCCACGGCAGCGCAATCCCCCGGTCCAGCGGAGGAGCTCAGCCTTGACGCGACGCACGACACGCGACGTACGCGACGCGAAAGGCCCGCCCCCACGCCCCTCGTTTCATCCACGATGTCGCGAGCGCGTCAATCGCGAAGCGCCGCGCCGCGCCGGAAGCGGCGGCGCCGGCGCCAGACCACCCCGGCCGCGTGCTCCATTTTGAAGCGCCGATCCGGACGCCGCGCTGCAACTTCGAGCGATCACCGCGCGTCTCGAGGAAAAAGCAAACAAATTCCGAGGCGTGCGTCCTGGCATGCGGCTCGCTGAAGAGGTCTCGAGGAGGCGCGAGACAGCGATGGAGATCAGGTTCTGGGGAGTCCGTGGGAGCATCGCTTCACCGGGGCCGGAGACAGCTTCGGTGGGCGGAAACACCAGCTGCGTGGAGGTGCGCTGCGGATCGACGCGGATCATCCTCGACGCGGGGACGGGCGTGCGCAAGCTCGGAGACGCCCTGCTGCGGGAAGGGCCGGTCGAGGCGACGGTGCTGTTATCCCACCTGCACTGGGACCACATCCAAGGCTTGCCGTTCTTCGTGCCGGCGTACCTGCCGAGCTCGCGGCTGTCGATCGTGGGCAGCGCGCACGGGATCGGGAGCCTCCGCGAGGCGCTCGCGGCGCAGATGGCGGCGCCGAGCTTCCCCGTCCGGCTGGACGAGCTGGGCGCGCAGATCGCCCTGCGCGAGGCGCGCGCCGGCGAGGCGTTCGACGTGGGCGACGTCCACGTGCGGATCGCCAAGCTGAACCACCCGGGCGGCGTCCTCGCCTACCGCGTCGAGCACGAGGGGCAGAGCCTCGTCTACGCGACCGACACCGAGCACTACGCCTGCGTGGATCCGGCGCTGCGCGCGCTCGCGGACGGCGCCGACGTGCTCATCTATGACGCGCAGTACACCCCGGAGGAGTACCGCGGCGACAGCGGGCGCTCGAAGGTCGGCTGGGGGCACTCGACGTACGTCGCGGGGGCCGAGATCGCGCGGGCGTGCGGCGCGAAGCAGCTCGTGCTCTTCCACCACGACCCGCAGCGGACGGACGCGGGCGTGGCCGAGATCGAGCGCCTCGCGCGCGAGCTCTTCCCCGCCGCGGTCGCCGCGCGCGAAGGGCTCCGCCTCAACGTCGAGGCGCTCGCGCGGGCCGCGTGATGACGCAGGTGACGGCCAGGGCGGCGCCCTCTATGCTGGAAGTTGCTCCGTTATCCATGTCGCGCCTCTCGCTGCTCGTCGATCTCGCCTCCCTTCTCGCCCGGGAGGTCGACTTCGACGCCCTCCTCGGGACGGCATGCGAGCGGCTCGCGAAGGCGCTCCGCGCGGACCGCGCCACGATCTGGCTCGTCGACGCGGAGCGCGGCGACCTCGTGACGCGCGTCGCGCTCCTGCCCGAGCTGCCCGCGCTGCGGCAGCCGCTCGAGCGCGGGATCGCCGGGCACGTCGCGCGGACGGGGGAGGTGGTGCGCGTGGACGACGCCGCGGCGGATCCGCGCTTCGATCCGTCGGCCGATCGCGCGACGGGGTACACGACGCGCTCGATGCTGGTCGCGCCGATCCGCGAGGACGGCGCCGCGCCCGTCCGCGGCGTCGTCCAGCTCCTGAACCGCGCCGGCGGGCCGTTCGACGAGGAGGACGAGCGCTACCTCGTCGCGCTCGCGACGCAGCTCGCCCGCGCGCTCGCGCTGACCACGCTGCGCGCCGCCGAGGGCGGCGGGCCAGGGGTCGTGCTGCAGGGGCCGTTCAACCGGATCGTCGGCCGCAGCGCGCGGCTCGCCGCCGTGTACGAGAAGGTTCAGCTCGCCGCGCAGACCGACGCGACCGTGCTGCTCCGCGGGGAGACCGGCACCGGGAAGGGCCTGTTCGCGCGGGCGATCCACGTCAACTCGCGGCGCCAGACCCGGCCGTTCGTGACCGTCGACTGCACGACGCTGCCGGCGCAGCTCGTGGAGAGCGAGCTGTTCGGCCACGAGCGAGGGGCGTTCACCGGCGCGGACCGCCGCGTCCCGGGCAAGGTCGAGCTCGCGGAGGGCGGCACGCTCTTCCTGGACGAGCTCGGGGACCTGCCGCTCGACATCCAGGGCAAGCTCCTCCGCTTCCTCCAGGAGCGCGCCTTCGAGCGCGTCGGCGGCCGGCAGACGCTCCGCGCCGACGTGCGCGTCGTGTGCGCCACGCACTGCGACCTCGAGCGCGCGGTCGCCGAGGGCCGCTTCCGGAAGGACCTCTACTACCGGGCCCGCGTCGTCGAGATCGACCTGCCGGCCCTGCGCGAGCGCGGCCCCGAGGACGTCGAGACGCTGGCCCGGCACTTCGCGGACGTCTACGCGACGAGGTACGGAAGGCCGCCGCCGCGCTTCGATCTGGACGCGCTCCGCCACATCCGCGCGCACACCTGGCCGGGCAACGTGCGCGAGCTCGAGCACTGGGTCGAGAGCGCGATCGCCCTCGCCCCGGACGGCCGCATCACGGCGGGGCACCTGCCGGCGCGCCGGCGCGAGAGCGCGAGGGAGCCCGCCGCCGCGGCGCCCGAGGGCGACGCGCAGGTCGCCCTGCCGCTCGGCCTGACCCTCGACCAGGTGACGCGGCGCTACGTCGAGGCGGTGGTCCGGGCGTGCGAGGGCAACAAGACCGAGGCGGCGAAGCGGCTCGGCGTCGGCAGGAACACCCTGGCGCGCGCGCTCCGCGCGAAGGAGTGAGCCGCGCGGGGGTCCCCTCGCGCCTCTGCCTGCCGCCGGAGCGGGCGCGGCGCCGGCGCCGCGCCGGCGTGCGCCCCCGCGCGCCGGCGCCCCCGGCGCGCCCCGTCACCTCGACGTATCGCGCAACGAGAGGTTCGCCCCGGCGATCATCCCGGCCGGCGCCGCGTACCACGCCGTCGAGAAGTGCTCGAGCGCGGGGCGCGCGAGGAACACGTGCAGCTCGATGAAGCCGTGCAGGCGAAAGTAACGAAAGATGGGCCACTCGAAGCCTCCCCGCGCGCCGGAGCTGAGGAGCCAGGCGACGTTGTCGCTCGGCTGCAACCCCGCGAGGGGAATGGCCTCGACGCGCCCCGCCTGGGCGAGGCCGCAGGCGAAGACCGGCCCCTTGTGCCTGCACAACGCCACGATCCCGAGCTCGCTGTCGATCGTCAGCACCTTCGTCCCTGACGCGCTGGGCTGGTCGCTCTTGATCGCGAGGGAGCGCGGCTCGAAGCAAAGCGAGACGCTGGGCCAGCGGAGCGTCAGGGACGGCGCGAGGCCCACGCCCGTCGCGGGCGCCACGCCGAACACGAACAGGGCCGTCGCGCCGACCTCGCTGCGCATGCCGTCGGGGGGATCCTGCCGCGCGTCGAGCGCGTGAGCCCGGCTCGGCAGGGCGAGGCACAACGTGGCGACCGTGGCGACCGTGGCGGCGCGACCTGCGTGGAGCATCACGCGCCACGCTAGGCGCGCGCCTCGGAGCCAGGGAAGCCGCGGAAGGCGCGCGCCCGCGGAAACCGGCGCGGAGATGCCATTCCGGACAGCGGCGCCGATTCCTCACAGGGTCGCGTTTTTTCGACGGATCTCCGCTACGGCGCCGCGCGGCGCGCGGCCTCGCAGAGCGCGGACCGGATCGGGTCCCCGGGCAGCTCGGGCGGCAGCTTCTCCTCGCAGGCCACCTCGGGGCTGAGCGGGTCGAGCTCGATGCCCGCCGAGAACGCGCGGTCCGCGCCGGGACCTTCCCCGCCGTGGAGCAGCCCGTGCAGCGACCACCACCGGCCGTGGCGGCTGTGCACGTCCTCGACCTGTTCGACGAGCGGGGCCGCGCTCGCGCGCTCGCCCGAGGCGAGCAGGGACGCGGCGAGGAAGCAGCGCACCGCCGGCTCGTTCGGCGCGAGCGCCTGCGCGCGCGCGTGCTGGATCGCCGCGGCGGCGTAGTGGCCGCGATCGTGGAGCAGCTGCCCGAGCCGCACGCGCCTCCCGACCTCCTGCCGGTGCGGCATGTCCCCGCCCGGCGCGAGATCCGGCGGCAGGTTGCTCGGCACGGTCGCGAGGTAGGCGCGCCAGCGCTTGTCCCAGGCGGCGAGATCCGCCCCGGAGATCTCGGCGATCGCCCGCTCGAGGTCCGCGTCGCTGCCCGCTTCCTTGAGCCGGACCAGGAGCCGCGGGAGCGCGTCGTCGCCCGACTCCCTCGTCCAGTACTTGATGAAGCTCGCGACCTCGGCGAAGGCGACCATCGCCTCCTCCGCGCTCGGGAGCATCGCGATCGAAGGGCCGAGCTTGTCGAGCGGGCGACCGAGCCCCTTCTGGAGGCCCACGAACGCGAGCGCGTCCGAGGACGGGACGTCGTCGAGCGGGTCGGGCTCGCGCCAGCGGACCTCCTCGCGCTTGGCCACGCCCTCCTGCAGCCACAGCGGGGCGTTGTCGCGCGTCCCGCGCGAGAGCGCGAGGTGCGTCATCTCGTGCGCGAGCGTGTCGAGCCACGGGTAGCCGTTCGGGGTCGCGCGCGGGGAGAGCATCGTGACCCGCCCCCACTTGGCGATCGCGACGGTCCCCGTCGTCCGCGCCGCCTCCTCGGGCAGGCCCGTCATGGCCGAGAGCGTGAACTGGTCGCGGACGAGGTCGATCCGCAGCGGCCTCAGGAGCTCGACGCCGAGGTCCCTCGCGAGCACGTCGCGCACCCTCGCCGCGACGTCCACGAGGAGCGGCACGAGCGCGCGATCGTCGTCGTCCTGGAGCCGCACCCAGACGCCGCGCGCCTCGTCGTTCACGACGACCGTCGCGGCGGTGCCGCGGGCGCAGCCGCGGGCGATGTCGCCGAGCGCCGCGCCCTCGGCCGTCGCCGCGAGGTCGGGGCGCCCGAGGATCGCCGCGGCGCCGTCGCAGTCGCCCTCGTAGATGGCGAGCCGCCCGCGCTCGAGCGCGAGCGCGGTGTCCGCCGGGTCCACGTCCTTCAGGATGTCCCGCGCCGCCGGGACGTCGATCTCGAGGATCGCAGCCCGCGCCCGCGCCGCGCGATCGAGATCGCCGACCGATATGCGGCCGGACGCGGTCGCCGGCAGCGAGGCGAGCGCGGCGAAGGCCGCCGCCTTGAGGCCACGCGCCGCGATCCCCGCGGCCGCCCGCGGCGGCCTGGCGGCCGCCCGCGGCGGCCTGGCGGCCGCCCGCGGCGGCCTGGCGGCCGCCCTCGCACCACCGTTGCGCCTCATTTCAGGAGCCCCTCCGCGTAACGCTTGACCGCCTCGCGCAGCCGCGGCTCCGAGGCGCCGCCGAGCCCCTCGAGCACGCGCCGCCGGAACTCCTCGGGGCCCTTGTGCTTGTCCTTGTCCGGGATGTCGGCCTTCTTCGCCATGTCCCTCTCTCCCCCGTCCGGCTCCGCGTCGCCGTCCTGGGCCTGGTCGTCGCTGCGCGACATCTCGAGCAGCCGCTGCGCGTCGCGCTGGCGCTCGTTGCCCTGCTCGCCGTCGCCCTGGGAGAGGGCGCGCTGGGCATCGCGCATCGCCTGCTCGGCCTCGTCCAGGCGCTCGAGCATCTCCTCCGGCATGCGGCTGTCGCCGCGCTCGCCCCGCTTGCGCAGCTCGCGCGCGCGGTCGGCGAGCGAGCCCTCGCGCTGGCTCGACCTCTCCAGGCCCTCCCGCGCGCGCTCCGACGCCGCCTGCCGGAGCTTCCGCAGCGCCTCCTCGGCCCAGGCCAGCTCCTCGGCGAGCGCCCGCTGCGCCTCGGCGGCCTCGCGGCCGGCCCGCTCCTCGGGGAAGAACCCGTGGCTCTGCGCCCCGAGCCGCGCCGCCTCGCCGAGCGAGCGCACCGCGCCCTCGCCGCTCTGGACAGCCTCCTCGGGGCGGCCCTGCTCCAGCGCGCCGGCCATCGCCTCGGCCTGCTCCCTGCCGGCCGCCGCGGCCGACTCGGCCGAGCCGGGCGGCGCGCCGGGCTGCGGCAGATCGCGCACCGCTTCGCGGATCGCCTCGGCGTGGCGCTTCGCCTCCTCGCGCAGCGCGGCCAGGTCCTCCGGCGTCCTCGCGCGCGAGAGCTCCTCGGCGACCGCGCTCGTCTCGGCGGCGTGGTCGCGCGCGAGCTCCTCGAGGTCGCGCTCGCCCTGCGCGACCTCCTGGTCGGCGCTCGAGGCGTCCCCGGGCTCGGGCCCGCGCGGCGCCCCGGACTCCACCCCGCCGCGGCCGCCGCCGAACGAGGGATCCGGGCGCCTGAGCCGCGCCGCGAGGTCGCGCGCCGCGAGCTCGGCGTGGTGCCAGTCGCCGGCGCCGCGGGCGCGCGCGATCCTGCGCAGGTCGTTCGCGACGATCTCGCCGAGGTCGAGGCCGAGCTCGCCGAGCTTGCGGAGCTCGATCCCGCCGCCGGCGAGGACCGCGACCGCCGCGTCGAGGCGCCCCTCGCCGCCCGCGCGATCGCCGCCGCCGAGCAGCTCCGCCGCCTGCGCGGCCTCGTCGGCCACGTCGGCGAGGCGCTGCGCGACGGCCTGCGCGTCGCGGAAGGCGAGGCCGCGCAGGCCGGCGTCGAACGCGAGCAGCGCGCCCTCGGTCTCGTCGAGCAGCGCCTGGTGCGCGGCACGGGTCGTCGACCGCCGCTCCGCGGCGAGCGCCTCGTCGAGCCTGGCCAGCTGCCCCCGGGCGAGCGACGCGATTCGCCCCCGCACGCGGAGCCCGCCGTAGTCGGCGTCGAGCGCCCGCTCGATCTCCGCCCGCGCGGCCGCCTGCGCCTCGGCCTCGTGCGCCGCGTGCGCCGCGGCGCCGCGCGCGTCCGGCGCCCTCTGGGCGATGCGGTCGGCGAGCAGATCGGTGAGGGCGTCGCGCGCCTTCGCGAGCGCGACGTAGCGCCGCGCCTCCGGCTCGCCGACCTGCGGCGGGACGACCACGATCGCCTCGCTCCTGCCCCACTTCGGGCCCTCGATGGGGTCGTTGTCCCGCGCCTCGATCCGCACCTCGATGGGCACGTACGTCCGGCGGAAGAAGGGATCGCGGGCCCGGAGCTCGTAGCCCCCGCGGTCGACCTTCGCGTCGGCCGCCGGCCGCGAGAGCACCCGCCGCTCCTCCTTCGCGCCGGCGCGCAGCACGAGATCCACCTCGCGCAGGCCGTGATCGTCGGTGACCGTGTAGCGGAGCGGGATGCTGGGCTCCTCGAGGAGCTTCACGGTGCGCGGCGCGCCCTCGAGCGTGACGCGCGGCGCGTCGTCCGGGATCGACACCACGCGCTGGGTGTCGGCCTGCCGGACGCGCACCTGCCCGAAGCGCGCGGCCGCCTGCAGGGTCGTCGAGTCGCCGAGCGTCCAGCGGGCGATCACGCCGCCCTTGCCGTCGTCGACGAAGGGGACCTCTTCGCCGCCGTCCGTCAGCACGAGCGCGCGCCCCTCCCGGATCGGGCGGCCGCGCACCGTGATCACCGTCCCCCGGGGCTGCATCGTCGTCGCGAACGGCAGGAGCACCTCGGCGCCCTGGTGCAGGTACTCGGGCGGCGTGGCCGTCATCTCGATGTCCTCGAGCCACGGCAGATCCAGCGGGGCCTCGCCGCCGCGGGCGGCGAGCACGTCGAGCCCCTCGACGACGCGCGACGGCTCGAGCGCCGCGGCCGCGAGCGAGAGGGCGCCGAGGGCGAGGCCGGCGGTCGCCCACCGCGCCGCGGCCTGCTGCGCGCGGGCGACGACGCGCGCGTGCGAGGCGCGGCCGAGCAGCCGCCGGAGGTGCAGGGCGGCGAGCTCGGGCGACCCGACCCGGTCGTCCGCGGCCGCGCGGCCCTGCAGCGCGAGCGCCCTCAGGGTCGCGGCGCCGAGCGCGGCGTCCGTGCGGCCGACGATCTCGCGCACCGTGCGCCGGGCGTCGCCGCGGCGCCGACGCGCGACGAGAGCCCGCGCGGCGATCGCCGCGATCAGCAGCGCGAGGCCGGCGCCGGCGAGCCCGCGGGCGAGCGGAGAGCCGAGGCGCGCGAGGTGCGCCGCGCCGAACAGCCCCGCGAAGGCCGCCGCCACGAGCGCGCGCCGCGCCGAAGGGCCCACCTCCGCATCCCACGCGGAGCGAAGCCGCGCGATGGAGAGCGCCGGCGCCTCGTTATCCATGGTGGCAAGGGTAATCGGCGGCCGGAGGGGGTCCAGCGGATCGGCGCGGTCCGGGGCAAAACCGCCTGGCGGTGAGCTCCCTCGGGCTCCGCCGCGCCCCGCGTCCGCTTCGCGGCCTCCGCGGCCTCCGCGTCCTGCCCGCGCGACGCGCGGTCAGGACCCGGCGCTCAGACGTCGAGCTCGCCGTCGGTGATGAACCAGCTGTTCGGGTCGAGCACCACGCGCCGCTGCTCCTCCGGGAAGCTCGCGTCGACGTGCACGACCAGCCACCGCGACCCGACGTGCGGGGGGTGGGGGCGAGCGAAGAAGCCGAGCGCCCGCAGGCGCGCGTTGAAGGAAGGCGGGGTCACGAGGAGCATCCCGACGGACACGTGCCCCTCGCGCCGCATCGCCTGGCAGAGCTCGAGGATCAGGGTGTCGAACGTCGCGCCGTCGTCCTCGGCGAACAGGTCGGACACCTCGACCTTGTTGTTCCGCACCGCGTAGACCGCGTAGCCGAGCAACCGCCCGTCGTGCCCGTCGAGCAAGCAGAAGAAGCGGTATCTGGCGGTGCCGAGCTGCGCATAACGCCAGTTCAGGAACTCCGCGCTCCGCTCGCCGACGATCGGCGAGGGCTTCGCCCGGGCCCAGAGCTCGTCGAAGCGGTGGTCGGCGGCGTCCACGAGCTCGCTGCGCACGCGCCGCCGCTTCGCGAGCAGCGCCGCGGCGTCCTTGAGCGCCATCGAGGCGTCGAGCGCGCGCCCCGCGGTGCGGATCAGGAGGTTGTCCGGCTTCACCGTCGCCCGCTGCACGAAGCGCTCCGCGGCCGTCGACAGCGCGTGCGTGAGCGGCGCGGGCGGGTCGCCCGGCGCCGCGGCCTCCCAGAGCGCGCGCCAGCGGGGGTGAGGGACAGCCCCGGCCGCCCGCTCGGCGACCCGCTGCATCACCGCGTTCACCGTGCTCTGCTGCTCTCCGGCCGACGCGGCGGCGAGCTCATTCAGCTTGTACGCGGCCAAGAGGGGTCGGACCCAGATGATGGAGTCCGCGATCTTCTTGTATCCGGCGCGCTGGAAGATGGGAAAAGAGGCCTTGTTGGGGAAGCCATAGAGGAAATCGACGCCGGCCTCGCGGCAGCCCTTCGCGAGCTCGCGCTGGATGCTCATGGCGGCCCCGGCGATGCGGTGCGCCTTGGTCACGCCGAAATCGCCGAGCACGCCCGCCTTGAGCTTCCGCCCGCCCACATAGATGTCGCGCGGGAAGAACGAGCCGCTGCCGATGACCTCTCGCCCGGGGCCGTAGAAGCCCATCCACGTCCGGGCGGGGCCGGCCGGGTTCTGCTCCTGGAACCAGCGCATCCGCCGCTCGAGGACCTCCGACGAGACCTCGCCGTGCGCGAGGTTCTCGTTCCAGAGCCGCGCGAGGGCGTCCCTGTGCTCTTCTGGCTGGATGCGGGCGGCGCTGTAGACCTTCTCCATGGCTCTCCGGTGCGCTCTGCTGACGTGGCGCGCGGTGCGCGGCCGAGCGGCGCGCCGGGGCCGTCATGGCTGAACGCGATGAGCGCGTCAATCGCGCCTGGGGCCGCTTCCCGGCGCGCTGCTCGGGACGTTAGCGGGTGTCTCGGCCGGGCGCCGCGCGGCCCCGGCGCGGCGACGCGCGCGAGAAACGGAGTAGACTCCCGCGATGATCCGCCGCGCCCTCGCCGCCGTCGCCTGGCTCTCGCTGCTGCTCGCCCTGTCGTGTTCGCCGTCCGTGCCGCCCGCGCCGGCGTCGGCGCGGGTCGCCGTGGCGAGCGCGCCGCCGAGCGCGGACGCCGCGCGGCCGCCGTATGACGACGCCGCGCTCGATCCGCTCGACGCAGGCCCGGTGCCGGTGACCCGCGTCGATCCGGCGCGCGGCAGCCGGCTCGCTCCCGTCACGATCGTCGTGTTCTCCGACTTCGAGTGTCCGTTCTGCAAGGTCCTCGACGGCACGCTGAGGGAGCTCGGGCGGCGGTACGGCCCGGATCAGCTGCGGATCGTGTGGAAGAGCTACCCGCTCCCCTTTCACAAGCAGGCCCGGCCGACCGCCGAGGCGTCGATGGCGGTGTTCGCGCACGCCGGCACCAGAGGCTTCTGGGCGTTTCACGACGCGATCTTCGAGAGCGACGAGCGGCTCTCGCCGGAGGTCGTGGCGACGGCGCTCCGGCGGGCGGGCGTGACGCCGGGCCAGGTCGGGCGGCTCGTCGAGGAGAGCAAGGCGGCGCGGAAGGTCGACGCGGACATCGCGCTCGCGGGGCGGCTCGGCGTGACGGGCACGCCGACGTCGTTCGTCAACGGCGTCCTCGTCACCGGCGTGGAGCCCGAGGAGAGCTTCGCCGCGATCATCGACGCGCAGCTCGCCGAGGCGCGGGCGCTGCGCGCCGAGGGGACCCCGCCGGAGCAGATCTACGCGGCGCTCTCGAAGAAGAATTTCGCCGCGCGCGCCGATGACGAGCGGGGCGAGGACGACGAGGAGGCGCGGGAGCGCGCGACAGTGCACCTCGTGCCCGTCGGGGACTCGCCCGTGCGGGGCAAGGACACGGCGCTCGTCACGCTGGTCATGTTCGGCGATTACCAGTGTCCGTTCTGCCTCCGGGTGATGCCGACCATCGACCAGCTCGCGGCGCAGTACGGCGACAGGCTGCGCGTCGTCTGGAAGGACAACCCGCTCCCGTTCCACACGATGGCCGAGCCCGCCGCGGAGCTCGCGCGCGAGGCCTGGGCCCAGAAGGGAATCGACGGGTTCTGGGGCGCGAACGGGCTCCTCTTCCGCGTCCAGGGCGACCTGGGCGTCGCCCCCCTCGAGGCCGCCACCCTCGACGTCGTCGCGGCGGATCTCCGGCTCAACGTGGCGGCGGCGAAGCGCGCCGTCGCCTCGCGCAAACACGCGGCCAGGATCGAGGCCGACATGGAGCTCGCGGACGACCTCGGCGCGCGGGGGACGCCGTGCTTCTTCATCAACGGCCGCCGCCTGCTGGGCGCGCAGCCGATCGAGCAGTTCCAGGCGATGATCGACGAGGAGATCGCCAAGGCGGAGGCGATGGTCGTGGCAGGGACGCCGCGCGCGAAGGTCTACGAGGAGATCCAGAAGCAGGCTGTCCCGCCGCCGCCGCCGCCGAAGGTGAGCTTGCCGCCGCCGCCCAAGGGCCACCCCGGCAAGGGCGCGGCCGCCGGCAAGGTGGTTGTGCAGGCGTTCTCGGACTTCCAGTGCCCCTTCTGCGCGCGCGGCGCGGCCACGATGGATGAGCTGATCAAGGCCTTTCCGGGCAAGGTCCGGGTGGTCTTCCGCCACCTGCCGCTCCCGTTCCACCCCGACGCGCAGCTCGCCGCCGAGGCGGCCATGGAGGCGCTCGCGCAGAAGGGGCCGGCCGGCTTCTGGAAGATGCACGATCTGCTGTTCAAGGACCCCCGCCCCGAGAACCTCGACCGCGCGGCCCTGGAGCGGCACGCCGCGAGCATCGGGCTCAACGCGGCGCGCTTCGCCAGGGCGCTCGACGAGCGCACCCACCGGGCCGCCGTCGAGGCCGACGCGAAGGTCGCGGCGGACGCCGGGATCCACGGCACGCCCGGGTTCGTGATCAACGGCTATCTCATCAGCGGAGCGCAGCCGCTCGCGAAATTCAAGAAGGTCGTGCGCCGCGCCCTCAGCGAGGCGAACTGAGTCGGGCGCCGGCGCCGCGTTGATGCGCGCGGCACGCCTGGAGCGCGCGGCGCGCCCGGAGCGCTCGGCTGCGCTCCTCTGCGCGCTTCGGCCAGGGCCCCGCGACGTCCGGTGTTTCCCGTCGACATCGGGTGTTGCCCAACTGTTAGCATGCCCCAATGCCCAAACCGCGCGGTCGGGGGACATCGGCCGAACCCAAGCGCACCGTCAAGGCATCCAACGGGCGCGCGCGAGCGCAGCCGCACGCGAAAGGGATCGTGCGCGGGCGCGCCGAGGAAGCGCCGCCGGCAGCGCTGCGCGAGCGCGCGGAGCGGCCCGTGAGCTCGAGGGCCATGCCCAGAGGGGCGATGAAGGCCGGGACCCCGCCGGTGGAGCGCGCCGCCGAGGGAACGGCGCCGCCGCGGAAGCGCGCCGCCGAGCAGGCCCGCCCCGCGCCGAAGCGGCGGGCCCGGGGCGGCGAGGTGGGCGAGGTGAGCGAGGTGGACGACGAGGCGCCGGCGCCGCCGCGGCCGCCGGAGCTCGACTGGGACGACTCGCCGACCGGCGGCGCCGCCGCGGCCCTCGCGCGGCGCTGGGCGGCGCGCGGCGAGGAGCTCTCCCGGATGCTCGCGGCCTACGGCGCCTCGCTGCACGAGCACCGCGCCGACCTCAAGGAGGGGCGCTTCGTCTGGCTCGCGCCGGGCGGCCGCGTGTCCGCCGAGGCCAGCGCGCGCCTCCTGTGCAGCTGGTCGCGGGCCACCTCGGTCCTCGCCATGGCGTGGGCCGATCCGCTCCTCTACGCCGCGGGCATCGGGCCCATCGACGGCATGCCCGCGGAGCAGGACGACGTGGACGAGGAGGCCGCCTGGCAGGCCGCGATGGCGGCGGCCGACGCCTGCGGCGCGGCGTACCTCTACCGCGTGGCGACGCCGCAGGCCTGGTATTTCCTGGCGCTCGACGCGCCGACGTTCTCGCCGGAGCGCGACTCCTTCCACCCGGGCGCGCCGGTGGGCCTCGTGCTGCGCGCCATCGCCGAGGTGCGCGAGGCGATCGCGTCGCGCGCCGAGCCCGCCGACGTCGTCCGCGACCGGCTCTGCGCGCTCGGCGACTCGCTGTTCCACCAGGCCAGGTACGCCTACCGCGAGACCGACTGGGTCGCGCGCCTCGACCGGACCGGCACGTGCCTGACGCACCTCGCGAAGCGCATCCCGCGCGTGAGCTTCAGCGCGATCGCCGCCGGCCAGCGCGTCGACGAGTGGCTGGAGCGCGATCTCGCGGTCGAGCTGATCGACGCCCTCTCGCTCATCGAGGACGAGTGGAGCCTGTTCGGCTGAGGCGCGGGCGCGGCCGCTACCGGAACAGCGTGACCGTGTAGCCGTGCGGCATGAACGGCGCGTCGTCCGGATCGAACGGGCGGCTCCGGATCATGCTCCCCGCGTTGACGCCCACGAGCAGCAGCCCGGCGAGGCCGTCGAGGCCCACGACGGTGCGCTCCGCGCGGGTGCTCCCGAAGACGCCGGCCACCTCGAGGCGGCCGGCCTCGGCGCCCTGCGTGTCCACCTTGACGATCGCCCAGCGGAACACCGCGGGCAGCTCCCACTCGGCCACGAGGTTGATCTCGGCGGCCTTCAGATCGTCCGGCGCGGCCGCGCCGGCGGCGGACAGATCGAGCCAGAGGTAGGTCGCGCCGGTCGGCTCGATGGGGCGCAGGGGCGCGACGCGCCGCGGGAGCGTGGCGAACGGCAGCGACCACTCGAAGCGCACCCGGCCGAAGTCGCCGAAGCGCTCGGCGCCGGCGAGGTGCGCGCCGTCGCTGCGGCTGCCCAGGAAGGCGCGCGCGATCGCGAAGTCGAGGAGCACGTCGCCGAGGTCCTTGCCGCGGAACCGGAGCGACTCCCGCAGCGCGTCGAACGTGTCGGGCTCGCCGACGAAGCGCGGCGCGCCCGCGGGCGTCGACTGCGCCGCGATGGCGAGCAGCGACGCCGCGATCTGCGCCGGCGCCCCGGTGCCGTGGGCCTGATCGAGGTACCACGGGAAGAGCAGGGCGCCGTCGAGCGCGCCGAGCGCGGCGCCCGTGAGCGCCCGCTCGGGCGCGCGCTGGAAGGCGTCGACCGCGGCGAGCTCCTCGGCGGCGCACGGCGCCGCGAGCGAGGCGAGGTAGCTCGCCGCCATCGCGAGCGCGCCCTCCTCCGCCCCGGCGTCGAGACGCGCGGCGACCGCGTGCCCGAGCGCGTAGGCCGCGTCGGACGCGCTCGCGCACCCGCCTCGCCCCGGCGCGGCCGGCGCCGCGACGACGGCGAACGCGCTCGCGGTGTCGAAGCGCTCCCCGAGCGCCCGCATGTCGTGCCCGACGCGGAGGGGCCCGCGGCGCGGCCCGCGCTCCAGGTAGAGGTCGTACGACGGGCCTCCGCCCCGCTGCCCGTCCGGGAGCGGCCGCGGCAGGCCGAGGGCGTCGTAGGTGCGCATCGCGGCCTCCAGGTGAGCGAGGCCCTCCAGGAGGGCGGCGCCGGGGACGCCCGCGGGCGCGTGCACGCAGACGGGCAATGTGAAGGAGCACGCGCGCTGCGGCACGTCGCGCTCGTCGGGCCGTTGCACCGGCGAGACCACGGGGCGGCCGTCGCTCGGCGCGGCGGCATCCTCGGGCGGCGCGCCGGCTTGGGCGCTCCCGGCGGGCGACGGCGGACCCGGCAGAGGCGCGTCCGGCGCGCGCGCCGCCGCCGCGTGAGGGCCGCCGAGGCCCGCGGCGAGCGCGAGCAGCGCGAGCGCGCTGGGCGCCCTGCGCCGCGGCGCGCGCGTGCCCGGGGGCCCGGGCGCGCGCTCCGGCGCCTGGGGTGGGGCGTGCGTGGGGCACGGTCTCATGGGGAGCACGACAGCCATCTGTGGGGGGCCGCTGGCGAAGATCTGCCATCGGCGATGGGGCCTTAGCTCATCGCACGAGCGGCGGCTCCTGCCCATCCTCGGGATGCGCCTTACGCCGGCGGCTCGCCGGCCGCGGTGTCGGGGCTGGAGAGCGCGCCGCGGAGGGGGTCCGGGAGCTCTTCAACGCCTCTCATTGGGAGCGGTGCCCGGACGAGGATCATGCAAAGAGATGATCGGACGGGAATGCCATGAGATGCTCGGATTGAACAGGTTGATCCGCCAACATGTCAGGGACACCATGAATACAAAATTCCGAGTTGTCCCGGGAGATGCTCGGATGGAATAGGTTGATTCGCCCACATGCCGAGGGCACCATGAATATAAAATTCCGAATTATCCCGGGCTTCGTGGCGTCTTGGCGGCTTCATCGTTCGATCGCTGTATCAGGTACAGCCGCGCACCGCGATGAAAAAGGCGCATCCGGCCGCCTCTGGCACATTCTTTGGATGTTGCTCCGCTGATTCGCGGGCTCTCGCTGGAATATTGAAGGCTGCGCACTGCCGAGCTCGCTCACGGCTTGTGGTGAATGCGCGCCGAACTCGTTTCAGTCCAGGATCATCCCCGGAATCGCATGGATCCCGCGCCCAGAACCTCTCTGGGTTCAGGCGGCGCGCGGCGCGACTTTTACTCGGAGAATTCGAGTGTTCGGCGCCGTTTTGTCTCGTGGGCATGACCTCTGCAGACGCCCGTCGTTATGAATCGTATATCCAGACGTCGCTTCGCCGCCGGCCTGGGCGCCGGCCTCCTCGCCGCTCCGTTCCTTGGGAGGATCAACCACCTTCGCGCCGACGGTGGGACTGTCCGGAATCTGGTTATATTCTTCTCTCCCAACGGAACTCACCATCATCTCTGGCGCCCGCAGGGCTCTGGAGCCAGCTTCTCTTTCCCTGCGGGCTCGATCCTCGAGCCGCTCGCGGCGCACAAATCCGATCTCGTCATCTGCGACGGCATCGACTTCAAGGGGGTCGACAACCACGAGCCCGGCATGATCAACATGCTCACGGGCGGCGGCACCGCCGGCAGCGCCAGCCGCGGCCAGAGCCTCGACTGGTACGTCGCGCAGGAGCTCGGCGGCCGGCCGGTCAACCTCGGCATCTACACGAGCCCGTGGGGGACGGGCGCGCAGACCCGCATGTCGTACAGCGCGGCGGGGCAGTTCGCGCCCGTCATCGACGAGCCGCGGACCGCCTACAACCAGATCTTCGACGGCTTCACGGGCAACGGTGATCCGACCGGGACGGGATCTGAGGAGGTCGATCCGAAGAAGAAGCGCCGGCAGAGCATCCTGAGCGTCACGAACAGCGAGATGGAGGCGCTGCGCGCCGGCGTGCCCGCGCGCGAGCAGACGAAGCTCGACGCGCACATCGACGGCCTCAAGCAGATCGCGCCCGGCGCCAGCGCGGGCGCGGGCCCCGTCGCCGCGAGCTGCAGCACGGCGCCCGCGCCCCCGCCCTCGTACAACCCGACCGACGAGGACGCCGTGCCGGACATCGCCGTCGCGCAGATGGACCTCGTCGCCGCGGCGCTCGCGTGCGGGCGGACCCGGGTCGCGACCGTCCAGTTCTCTCACACGGTCTCCCCGCTGCACCTGCGCTGGCTCGGCCTGGCCGGCTCGGACCACCACTCGCTCTCGCACGCGAGCTCGGGCGAGGACGTCGACAAGTTCCGCATCGCGGAGCGGTGGTTCTCCGAGCAGTTCGCCTACCTCCTCAAGAAGCTGAAGTCGACCGCCGGCTCCGGCGGCGGCACCCTGCTCGACGAGACGCTGGTCGTGTGGGCCAAGGAGCTCGGCGACGCGCCGCTGCACCGGTGCGAGTCGGTCCCGTTCGTCCTCGCCGGCGGGGGCGCCTTCACGCCCGGCCGCTACATCAACTTCGGCGGCGCTCCCCACCAGAAGCTCCTGGTCTCGATCTGCCAGGCCATGGGCCTCACGAACAGCAGCTTCGGCGACGCCTCGAAGGGCACTGGCCCGCTGGATGGGCTCGCGTGATGCGCGGTCCTCCGCATGTCCGTCCAACGACAGCACTTGGGATTACGAGGAATAAGCTTATGAACACTCACACGACGGGACCCCTCGACAAGGCGGATGCGTCTGTCTCCCTGCCTCCGCCGGCGAGCGACGCCCCGCGGCGCACGCTGACGCGGCGCCTGAGCCACGCGCTCGTGCTCTCGTGCGTCGCGCTGGGCACCGCGGGCGCCGGCTGCGACGGCCTCTTCGGCGGAGGCGGCGACGACGATCTCGAGAACGGCGGAAACAACTCGGGCTCCCTCGACTCGGGGTGCTCCGATGACGCCGAGTTCTTCAAGGCGAACCTCTGGGACCCGATCATGTCCTCGAAGTGCACCGTCTGCCACACCGCGGAAGGGCTCGCGAAGGGGACCCGCATGGTGTTCGACACCTCGGGCACCGACGAGGCGCTGCAGGCGAATTTCGAGGCCGTGCGCTCCGTGGCCGCGATCCAGGTGAACGGCGAGTCGACGCTCCTCCTGCGCCCCTCCGGCCGGCACCCGGACGGCCACTCCGGCGGCGCGCTCATCCCGTTCCAGAGCGACGACTACGTGATGTTCGAGAAGTTCGTCAATCGGGTCACCCTGGGCGTGGGGTGCGAGGAGCAGCCGACGGCCTGCGAGCCGAACACCGTGTCCGGGCGGCGCGTCCTGCGCCGGATGTCGCGCGTCGAGTTCGACAGGACCGTGGCCGACCTCCTCGGCGTCGACACGACGGCCTACATCCTCCCGACGGACGCGAACGTCGAGGGCTTCGACAACAACGCCGACGCGCTCCTCTACGCCGGGACCGACGTCCAGCTCATGCGGGACGCCGCCGAGGACATCGCCGCCAGGGTGATCGAGGCCCCGGGATCGCTCGTCCCCTGCGCGATCGCGACCGGAGACGACGCGTGCGCGACCGAGTTCTTCGAGCGCTTCGGGCGCCGCGCCTTCCGCAGGGCGCTCACCGATCAGGACCGCGCGCGGTACATGGAGCTCTACCGCAGCATCAAGGCCGACGAGGGCTTCGCGGGGGGCGTCCAGGCGATGATCGCCGCCGCGCTCCAGTCTCCCTACTTCCTCTACCGCCCGGAGCTCGGCGCCGTCGCGGCAGACGGCACGTACCAGCTCCTGCCGCACGAGATCGCGTCCCAGCTCTCGTACATGATCTGGAGCTCGATGCCGGACGACGAGCTGCTCAGCAAGGCGGAGTCGGGCGAGCTCGCGACACCAGCGGTCATCTCGGCCGAGGTCGACAGGATGATGCAGGACCCGCGGGCCGACGCCGGCGTCCTCAGGTTCTTCAAGACCTGGCTGCAGCTGAACGCGAAGCCGTCGAAGGACATGAGCGCGTACCCGGAGTACACGGAGGATATCCGGAAGGCGATCGAGAAGGAGACGGCGGCCTTCGTGCGCGACCTCATCCGGAACGGCTCGGGATCGCTGAACGAGATGTACACCGCGAACTACTCCTATGTGAACCCGGAGCTCGCGTCCTTCTATGGACTCCAGGCGCCGGGCGGGGCCGCGGACGAGGACGGCATGACGCGGGTCGATCTCACCGGATCGAACCGCATGGGGATCCTCACGCTCGGCAGCGTCCTCAGCACCCATGCGCACGCCGGCGAGTCGTCGCCCGTGCACCGCGGCAAGTTCGTGCGCGAGCAGCTCCTCTGCCAGCCGCTGCCGCCGCCGCCCGCGGGCCTCGACGTCAAGCCGCCCCAGCCCGATCCCACGAAGTCGACGCGCGAGCGGTTCTTCGAGCACTCCAACAACGAGGCGTGCGGCAGCTGCCACTCGCTCATCGACGGGATCGGCTTCGGCTTCGAGCACTTCGACGGCGTCGGCCGCTACCGCGACACCGACGACGGGCACCCGGTCGACGCGAGCGGCAACATCGTGGGGGCGCCGAGCACGAGCGGCACGTTCGACGGCACCGGCGAGCTCGCCCAGAAGCTCGCGGAGAGCCCCGACGCGCAGGCGTGCTTCACCCTCCAGTGGCTCCGCTTCGGCTTCGGCGCCATGGACCAGGCCGACCTCTCCTGCATGGCGGAGCAGATCACGAGCCAGCTCGGACCCGAGGACCTCACCGTCGCGGGCGTCATCAAGGCGATCGCGCAGTCGCCGCGCTTCACGAGGCGCCTCGCCGAGGCGGCGACGGGGGGGGACCCCTCGACGGATCCCGGCGGCACGACGGATCCCGGCGGCACGACGGATCCCGGCGGCTCGCCGGATCCCGGCGGCAATACGGGGCCGTCGGGCACCGACAACGACCCCCCGCCCACGAACGGGGACTTCGATGTCGAGGAGAAAGTGGACTCGGTGTGGGACGGCGGCGGCTGCGAGTCGGTCGTGGTCACCAACGTGGGCGACGCCAGGGCGGCCTGGGAGGTCACACTCCAGGTCGACGGCACGCTCAACGACGTGTGGAACGCGGTGGCCGAGGCGGGCAACGCGGGCGTGAAGTTCTCCGGCGCGAGTTACAACGCGGAGATCGAGCCTGGCGCGGCCGCGCGCTTCGGCTTCTGCTGGCGGGACTGAGCCGCGGCGGCGGATCGCCCTCCCCGCGGCCGCGCCGGCGCGGCCATTCCAGCGCGGCCGCGCCGGACTGGCCGCGCCGGGCTGTGGCGGGCGCTACGCCGCGCGCCAGTTCCCCTTGCATTCTGCTATCCTGCGCGCGCCTCGACCGGTCCCGGACGCGGCGAAAGCTCAGGACGCCTCAATGACCCATCCCCTTCACGACATCCTGCTCCCCGACAGCCGACACGACTTCTTCCCCGTCGTCATCGAGATCCCGCAGGGATCGAAGTGCAAGTACGAGCTCGACAAGAAGACCGGGCTCTTGATGCTCGACCGGGTGCTCTACTCGTCCGTGCATTACCCGGCCAACTACGGCTTCATCCCCCAGACGCACGCGGGCGACGGCGACCCGCTCGACGTCCTCGTCCTCATGCAGGAGCCCGTCGTGCCGCTCACGATCGTGAGGGCGCGCGCGATCGGCGGCTTCTTCATGCGCGACGACAAGGGCGTCGACGACAAGATCATCGCGGTCGCCGTCGACGATCCCTCCGTGGCCCACTACTCGAACCACGAGCAGCTCCCCCCGCACGTGACCCGGGAGCTGATGCGGTTCTTCCTCGACTACAAGACGCTCGAGAACAAGCTCGCCGAGGTGGATACAATGTACGACCGCAAACGCGCGCTGGAGGTCATCGAGGAGTCTGTCGCGAATTATCGGTCGATCTCCGCCTGGTCCAAGGGCTGAGGACGGCCCGGATCCGACCCGGGTACGGCCGAACCCATCCGGAAGAGCCCGCATGGATCGCAGGAGGGGTGGATCGCGCTTCCTGGACTGCACCGCGTCCACCCGGGTGTGACCTCCGAAAAAATCCAGAAACTGGCTCCAGATCTCGGAAACACCTCGAAAAGTCCCCCGGCATACGGGTTGCTTATAGAGCCCGCATGGACCGCACGTCGACGCTCATGGGGACCGAGGAGCTCGCTGCGAGCTTCGTGGTCGAAGGTGCGCTGCGATCCAGTGGCTCCCGCTCGGTGACCGCATCGAGAGCAGGCGAGCTCGCTTGCGTGTCGAATAACTTTCGCGAGTCGGCTCGACGCATTGCGTCGTAGTCCGACGCCCAGCTTGAGGAGGAGGGCGCCGCAGTGGCGCCGGTGGTTCGAGGGGTGGGCGGCGGACGGCAGACGCCGGAAAACGTCGGGTGATAGGCGATCAACTAGGTGGGCTGGAGCCCTCAAGATATCAAAGCGATATCGCATGATCGGGGCGTGATAACATGAGAGATATCAGCTTTCCTCGGGTATTGATGAGCACGCTTAGCAGCTTGGTTTCGGCGAGGGCGTGCCGCCGCTACTCCACGGCGGCGCTCCTTCTGGCTGCCCCGTTCGGTTGCCTCGGCAGCCTGGGTGATCCGGACGGCAGCTCCCCCGGCGACGACCCCGGTGGTGAGGACGACCCTCCGGTGATCGGCAAGCCGCCGGCGGTGCCCACGGAGATCCCCGAGGTGTCGACCTGCGCGGCGCCGGACAAGAGCACCCCCGGCCCGCGCACGGTGCGGCGCCTGACGGTGGAGCAGTTCGAGGCCAGCGTCCGCGATCTCCTCAAGGACGAGAGCGTCCCCTTCACGAGCATCTTCAAGGATGAGGCGGTGCTCGGGTTCTCCGTCGACGCGAACAACCTCATGATCCGCGACTCGACCGCCGCGGACATCAGGGACTGGGCCGAGGCCACCGCGGAGTGGGCCATCCCGAGCAAGCTCAACTCCATCACCCCGGTGACCTGCCGGACGATGGACGAGAGCTGCCGGCAGGAGTTCATCCGCGATTTCGGCCGCCGCGCGTTCCGCGCGCCGCTCGCCGACGAGCGCGTCCAGGCGTACGACGACCTCTTCGAGGCGGAGAAGACGTTCGAGGACGGCGCCAAGGTGGTGGTGACCGCCATGCTGCAGTCGCCGAACTTCCTTTACCGCCGCGAGCTCGGCACCCCGGATCCGAGCAACAACGGCACCTTCAACCTCAGTCAGCACGAGATCGCGAGCAACCTCTCGTACATGCTGACCGGGACCATGCCGGACGACACGCTGCTGGCGGCCGCCGACGCGGGCGCCCTCGGGACCCCGGAGCAGATCGCCCTCCAGGCGGAGCGCCTGATGACGGAGAAGCGCCCCCTGGTCGAGGCCGAGATGATGAGGTTCATGCGCGGCTGGCTCCAGCTGAACCGCGTGAGGGACACCACGAAGGCCGCGGAGGTCTTCGAGGGGTTCTCGGAAGATCTGAAGCTGGCCATGATGACGGAGACGACCAAGCTGATCGTGGACGTCGCCCTCGACAAGGGCGGCTCGTTCTCCGACCTGCTGACGGCGAACTACACGTACCTCAACAGCAGCCTCGCCGCGCATTACGGGCTGAACGGCGCCGGAGGTACCGATCTGGTCATGACGACGCTCGCCCCGGGGCAGCGCGACCCGGGCATCCTGGCTCACGGCAGCTTCCTGGCGGGGCACGCCACCGCGCGGGAGTCCTCGCCCACGCAGCGGGGCAAGATGATCCGCACCCGTCTGCTCTGCCATCCGATGCCCAAGCCGCCGCCCGGCGTGGATCCGAACCTGCCCGTGGACCCGACCCTGACCACGAAGGAGAGGCTCGAGGTCCACAAGCAGGAGGGCTGCGCCGGCTGCCACGACCAGATGGATCCGATCGGCTTCGGCTTCGAGCACTACGATCTGGTCGGTCGATGGCGGGACCAGGAGGTCGGGAAGCCCATCGACGCGACCGGCAAGATCATCAACATCCCGGAGGGAGAGTTTGCCTTCGACGGTGCGACCCCGGTGGCCGACTACCTCGCCAAGAGCGAGGAGGTCAAGGAGTGCATGGTCCGTTACTGGTCGTACTACACGTTCGGCGACACGTGGGAGCAGGACGGCTGCACGTATGACGTGGCCAACGCGGAGGCGGCTGCCAACAACTACGCCATCAAGAGCGTCTGGCTCGCGCTGGCGAAGACGCCGCATTTCACCCGCAGAGTTCAGGTTGAAGACGAGTGAGCCTCACGGCTGCAAACCGCGAGAAGATCAGTAGCTAGGAGTGAAAGGATCGGTCATGCGCAGCCACAGCCGTAGGAATTTCATGAAGGGTGTCGGTGCCAGCCTGGGCGCCAGCTTCCTGTTCTCGTCCTTCTACGATTCGGTCGCCGTCGCGGCGCCCGGACGGAAGGCGAAGCGGATCCTCGTATTCTTCACGATGGGGACGGCCCCGGAGATCTGGAAGCCCACGAGCGTCTCCGGCGAGAGCCCGACGTACAGCGATGATCACTGCATGAAGCCGCTCGACGAGGTGAAGCAGCACCTCGTCATCCTGGACGGCCTCCCGAGCGGGAGCCCCTCCAACAACCACGGTTCGGCCGACGGCCTCACCGGGATGGGCTACTTCAGCAACGGCCCGTACGGGCTCATCTCCGTCGACCAGTACATCGTGAAGAAGCTGGAAGAGGCCGGCGACACGTCGCTCCCCCGCTTCCTCCTGTGCGGCGCCAACATCGCGGCCAACGGCAAGACGGGGTTCTACAACGGGACCAACCTGGTGCCCACCGCCTCCCCGGTGTCGGCCTTCCGGGAAGCGTTCCGCGGCTTCGTGCCGACCACCACCACCACCTCGGGCGGTAACCCCGACGCCGCCCTGGAGGACATGCTGCGCCGGCGCAAGAGCATCCTCGACAACCTCAAGGGCGAGATCGCGACGATGAAGCGGGATCTGGGCAAGGAGCAGTATTACAAGCTGGATCGGCACCTCGAGTCGATCCGGCAGCTCGAGCAGGAGCTCGCGGGCCAGATGGATGGCGGGGGCAGCGTGGTCACCGGCGGCGCCTGCGCCCCGACCGAGCCCGGCATGGACCTGAGCGATCACATCACGGGCAACCCGCTCCACCTGGATATCATCGTCAACGCGTTCGCGTGCAACCGCACGCGCGTCGCCTCCGTCCAGTGGGGAACGGATCAGGAGATGAGGGTCGCCATGCCGGAGATCGGCGTGCCCGACGAGCAGCACAACGGCCTGATCCACGGCAACGACCCGGGGCACGCGCGGCTCATCAAGCTCGAGCGGTGGCTGGCGGAGCAGTTCGTCGGGGTGATCAAGAAGCTGAAGGCGACGCCGGAGCCCGACGGCTCGGGGACGCTCTTCGACAACACGCTGGTCGCCTGGTGCCGCGACATGGGCGACGCGCCGGCCCACAACCAGCAGGAGATGAAGTTCGTCCTGGCGATGGGCGACGGCGGCTACCTGAAGACCGCGTCCGGCGGCCGGTTCATCAAGAGCTCCGAGCGGCACGAGCGCGTGCTCCTCAGCATGATCGACGCGATGGGGATCACGGACTTCTCCGGGTTCGGCGACCCCGCCCTCGGCGCCAAGTCGCCGCTCCCGGGCATCGCGGCCACCTGAGCCGACCGGCGCGGCAGGCGCTCTCCCGCGCCTGCTGCGCCTCGCCCTGACGACGCGCGCTCTCCCAGGCGCGCGCCGCGCGCCACGCGGCCCCGCGACGCGCGCGGCGTCCCTTCGAAACCCCTCCACCCCCACCGATCGGTCACCTCGACGGCGCTCGCGCCTCGCAGCGCAGCGGCGTGCCGTCCACGGCGAGACGACCGTCGATCCACGCCCGGCGACCGGCGTACACTGGTCCTCATGACGACGCGCGCGCCTGCGGGGTACGAGGCGGACCAGCGGCGAGACGACCTGTCCGCGTACGCGCGGTACCTGTCCGCGATGGACGCGTCCATGCGCCAGAAGGTCGCGCTGACCGCCGCCCACCTGCTCTGCGAGGGGCGCGTCGCCGACATGGGGATGGGCTCGGGGCAGGGCAGCGCCGCGCTGGCCCAGCTCTATCCGCGCCTCGAGGTGATCGGCGTGGACATCGATCCCACGGTCGTCGATCTCGCGCGCCGCGCGCATCGGCTCCCGAACCTCAGCTTCCAGCTGGGCGACATCGCCGCCGCGGTCTTCCCCCCGGAGAGCCTGGACGGGATCTTCGATTCCTCGGTGCTCCACCACGTGACGTCGTACGGCGGCTACCGCCACGCGAACGCCGCCGACGCGCTCGCGGCGCAGGTGCAGCAGCTCTCGCCGGGCGGGGTCCTGGTGGTGCGGGACTTCGTCGATCCGGGGCCGGCGCAGGTGCTGCTCGACGTGCCCGCCGACGACGGCGACGACGGCCGCGACCCGAGGACCGCCTCGACGGCGGCGCTGATCGAGCGGTTCGCCGGCGAGTTCCGCTCGCTGTCGCCGGAGCCGGGGTTCCCGCTCGCGCGCGTGGAAGCCGGGGCCTCGGGCGCGCTTCCGGCGCCGCGCCCCGGGTGGCGCCGGTACCAGCTCGCGCACAAACACGCGGCCGAGTTCGTGTTGCGGAAGGACTACCGCGCCGACTGGGAGGCCGAGGTCAAGGAGGAGTACACGTACTTCTCGCAGGCCGAGTTCGAGGCGCTCTTCGCGCGGCTCGGCCTGCGCGTGCTCTCGTCGACGCCGCTGCGGAACCCCTGGATCGTGCGCAACCGGTTCGCCGGCCGGATCGAGCTCCGGGACGCCGCGGGCGCGCGGCTGCCGTACCCGCCCACGAACTACCTGATCGTCGGGGAGAAGGTGAAGGCCGGTCAGGGCGTCGCGTTCCGGCTCAGGCCGGCGGAGAGCCCCCAGCAGTTCCTGCGGATCGAGCACCACCTGGATCACGCGACGGGCCGGGTGTTCGATCTGGCGGCGCGCCCCCACCCCACGCTGGACATCGTGCCGTTCTTCTTCGCCGGATCCGCCGGCGAGACCGCGTACGTGCTGGCGCGGACGAGCTACCCGCGGCCGGTCGCGCACGCCTGCCGCGAGGAGACGCCGCCGCTCGACGGCAGCGGCCCTGCCGACTACCTGGCCGAGCCGCTCGCGGTCGTGCAGGGCGAGTTCCCGGTCGGGCACACGGTCGAGCGCGCGCTGGAGCGGGCGGCCGGAGTGCCCGCGGCGGCGATCCGGCGGATGATCCCGGGCACGACGTATTACCCGTCGCCGGGCGGCATCCTCGAAGAGGTGCGCTCGATGCTGGTGGAGGTCGAGCCCACGTTCGTGAACGCGCCCTTGGACAACGTGTCCAGGTTCGGCACCTCGGGCCGCATCCGCGCGATCGAGGCGCGCCAGCTGCTGCGCGCCGCGCAGGTCGGCGGCCTGCCCGACGCGCGGCTCGAGCTGAACGTCTACGATCTGCTGGCGCGCTTCGGGCTGCCGTTCGGGCCGTGGATCGGCGACGAGATCCCGCTCGCGGGCGCGGGCGCCGGGCAGCCCAAGGCGGGCGCCGCTGCCGGCGAGGACGACGAGGCGGCGGCCGTGCAGCCGACGTCGCTGAGCGAGCTGCTCGCGCGCCCGAGCCGCCGGCGGTTCTCGCGGGTGGACCCGAGCGCCAGCGCGGGGTTCCTCGAGGTGCGGCGGGCGCGCTTCGAGGAGCTCTCCGCCGCCGGCGACGTCGTGGCCGCGCGCGAGCTGGAGTACGTGGTGCCGCGGCCGCTCGGCGCGCTCACGGTCGTGGCCGCGTTGCTCGCGCGGTCGCCGTCGGGAGAGGTCGTGCTCGGCGTCGACGACCACGACCTGCCTGCCGCCCAGAGCTTCTCCGGCAACAGCGAGATCCTGGTCGCGCCGGCGTGGCGGCTGCCGCGCAGCGTGGGCACCCTGGCGGCGGCCGAGGCGTTCGTGCGGTTGCGGCTCCAGGTCGAGTACGGCGTCCGGGTGGCGGAGGCCGTCGAGCTCGGAGGCGCCTACCGCCCCTCCGCAGGGTTGACCCCGGAGCTGGTGCAGCCGCTCGCCTTCGTGGTCACCGCGGCCCCCGCCGAGCCGCCTGCGCCGAGCGCCGGCGCGCCGGCGCCGAGCGCCGTGCGGCGGCTCTCCTGGGTGCCGCTGACCGAGCTCGTCGCGGGGCGAGAGCACCTGCCGGACGGCCACCTCCGCGTCGTGGCGCTGCGCGCGGCGCACGCGCTCGGCGTGGCGATCGCGCCGCCGCGCCCGCGGTGAGCGCCGCCGCGCCCGCGGTGAGCGGAGGCGCCGCCCCCGGGCCTCACGCGAGCGCTTCCTGGAACATGTTCGTGTTGCCGGTCTGGTACGCGATCTCGAACCTCACCTTGCTGATCCTCCAGCCGCCCTCTTCCCTGGAGAGCTCATAGCGGTAGTGGCCCGCGACCATCCACTCCGCGCCGCCCGGCGCGCGCGCGAACTGATGGTAGGCGCGCACGTGGCATTCCGCGGAGGCTTGCTTCCCCCTCACCTCGATGTCGAGGGGGCCGAGGAAATGCTGTGAGCCGTCGATCGCCTCGTGGAACTTGCGCCAGCCCGCGAGCAGATCATCCACCTTCTGCAGCTGCGGCTCGCCGCCGAGCAGCGAGGTGAAGTCGTTCACCACGACGTCCGTATAGAGGCCGCGGAGCTCGGTCCAGCGCCGCCGGTCGATGTGATGGGCGACGCGGGCAATGACATTCTGGATCGCCTGCGCTTCATTCCTGTCTTCGGTCATGGTCGGCCCTTTCGTCGGTGGAGCAAGCGCGGTGTTTCGTCGTGCGCTCTCTCGATCCGTCCCTGGTTGATGGGAGCGGTGGCTAGCAGGAGTACGAGAGGGCGAGAAGGGGTTCGCTGCATCGCCCCGACGTTCGTTCTTCCGCGAGGCCGCTGCGAGCGCGTGGAGCGCCGCGAGGGCTGTGTTGAACACGCGCGAGCGCTCCCCTGCTGAGGCCTGGACCCCGCAACCGCGGGCGCTCGACGGCGGTCCCGAGGCATCAGGCCGAACCGCCGTACCGCGCCGACTGGCCGTGTTTCCGCCCACCATCCACGCGCGGCGGCGGGATCCGGGCCTCCGCGACGGCTGGCACGCCGGACGCTTACAGGGGCGCACATCGCCGGTGCGGCGACGCTGCCGCGGCGCACAGCGGAATGGAAAAACCCATGGAACTTATGAGTATTTCCCCGAAGATCCCGATGGGCGGCCGCAGGCCCACGAGCCTCTCCGTCCGGAGCGGGATGTCCGGGCGGAGCGTCCCAGTCGATTCGGGGCGGGCCAGGTCGTTCGTCGCGCTGCGCGGGCGCATGCTCACGAGCCCTAGCCTGGCCGGCGCGCTCGACTTCATGCAGGTGACGACCCGCCCGTGGGAGCCCCACGAGCTCAGGGCGTGGCTCAACCATCATGTGCTCGCTCCGGGCTGGATGAAGGCCCCGCGCGCGGTCCGCGAGCCAGGCGCAGCGACCGTGGCGCTCTGCGCGCTGGACGAGCAACCCGAGGCGGTCGCGGCGCTCACGGCGCGCGCGCGCGAGCGCGTGACGAACGTGCTGCTCGATTTCGTGGCCCCGGACCCGGGCGGCAGGTTTCGTCGCGCGGCGCTGTACAGCGCGCGCGTCCGCTGGTGCGTGGTCGGCGACCGCTCAGGCTGGCTGCCGGCGCCGGGCGAGAACGACTTCCTGAGCGACATCGTGCTCAGCCTGTTCGCCGCGGAGATCCTCTCGAACGCGGAGATCTACCAGCGCCACATGACGGTCTGCGTGGGCTGCGGGCGCGTCGCCTTTGCTCAGGACGCGCGGCCGCTCACCGCGGGGTGCCCGCGCTGCGACGGCGAGGTGAGGTGGCGCGCTCCCCAGGCCTGAGCGATTCGACGCTGCGGCAGCGACAGGCCGGGGGAAGGTCAGTTCAGGATGAACGATGAAGCCATGCTGAGCTTGACGACGCCCGCGGAGCCCCGTCAAGCTGGCTGATACGTTATGAGCCAGACCCGTTCTACGAGCGCAGATATCGATGAGCTTGCCCGTGCGGCGCAGCGCGATGGGTTCTGCATCATCAAGAATCTGATACCGAAGAGCCTGCTGCTCGCGTGGCGGGAGGCGTTTGCGCCGCTGCTCGAGGGGCACATCGCGCGCGAGGGGAACCTCAAGAATCGGGGGCCGCAGCGCTACTATGTGACGCTCCCGTTCACGGCCCCCTTCGCGGAGCCGCGCATCTACGAGAACGAGACCCTGCTCGCCGTCGTCGAGCGCCTGGTCGGCCCGGACATGACGATGGTCCAGCTCGCGACCGACACGCCCCTGCTCGGGTCCGACTACCAGGACGTCCACCGTGACACGCCGCCGCTCTTCCCCGAGACGGGGAAAGAGACGCCCGCGTTCCAGCTCGCGGTCAACTTCCCCCTCGTCGACGTCACGCCCGAGAACGGCCCCGTCGAGATCGCCCGCGGCACCCACATGCTCTCCAAGGCCGAGGGCATGCGGCTCCTGGAGGCGGGCGAGATCCGCCTCGAGCCGGTGCTGATGGAGCTCGGCGACGTCATGGTCCGCGACGTGCGCGGCCTCCACCGCGGCACCCCGAACCGCACACGCGAGCCCCGGCCCATGGTGGTCATCGGCTACAGCCGCCGCTGGCTCTTCCGCCCGGAGGTCTCGATCCGGGTGCCCCGCGCGAGCCTCGCCCACCTCTCGGACCGAGCGAAGCAGATGCTGCGCTTCAACCCGATCGTCGAGTCGCTCGACGAGCCGGTCGAGCCCGAGATCTACCAGGCCTACGCTTACTGACCCGGCCGCGGCGGCGCGCTCGCCGGGAGGCCGCCCCTCCCGGCGCGCTCGGGCCCTCTGCGGGGGGCGGACGGCGCAGGTACGTTTCCGAAATCGTTAAGGATTTGCGGGTTGGTCGAGCGCGACGTGGGCGATCGCCTGGTCCCTCAGCCAGGTCCGTTGCCGCCGCACGAAGACGCGCGTGGCGCGCACGATGGCCGCGGCGAGCTCCTCGGCCGGCAGGCGCCCCTCCAGGTGCTCCCGCACCTGCTTGTAGCCGACGGAGCCCATGGCCCGCGCGTCGCCGTAGCCGCGGGCCAGCAGCGTCTTCACCTCGTCGACCCAGCCCTGCTCCAGCCACGCGGCGGTGCGGGCCGCGATGCGGCGGTCGAGCTCCGCGCGCCCGCGGTGCACCGCGAGCAGGCGCGCGGCGTGCCGGCGCTCCCGGAAGCCGTGCTCGGCGTGCCACGCGCTCTGCGGCCGGCCCGAGCGTTCGTAGATCTCCAGGGCCCGGCTGACGCGCACGGCGTCGTTCGGGGAGAGGCGGGCCGCGCTCGCCGGGTCCACCTCGGCGAGGCGCGCGTGGAGCGCGGCGCGCCCCTCGGCCTCGACGATCGCGCGGTGCCGGGCGCGCACCTCGGCGTCCGCGGGCGGCGCGGGCGACAGGCCAAAGACGAGCGCCTTCACCCACAGGAACGTGCCGCCGCAGACGATGGGCACCCGGCCGCGGCCGCGGATGTCGGCGATCGCCGCCTCCGCGAGCTCCGCGAAGCGCTGCGCGTCGACGGGGTTCCGCGGATCGATCACGTCGACCAGGTGGTGCCGCGCGCGCGCCCGCTCGGCGGGCGTCGGCTTGCCCGAGCCGAGGTCGAACTCCCGGTAGATCTGCACGCTGTCGGCGCTCACCACCTCGCCGCCGAAGCGCTCTGCGAGGCGGATCGCGAGCTCGGTCTTGCCGCTCGCCGTCGGGCCGACCACGACGAGCAGCTCGCCCGGCGACGGCGGCGCGACGGCCTCCCACGACGGCGGCGCGACGGCCTCCCACGACGGCGGCGCGTCGCCCGCACCGGCGTCGGGCGCGTCGGCTGCGCCCGCGCCGGGCGCGTCGCCCGCGTTTGCGCCCGGCGCGCCCTCCGCGCTCGCTTCCGGCGCGAGCCCGCGCTGCGCCTCGGTCACCGCCGCCCCACGCGGTGCTCCAGCTCCGGCCACCCGACGCGCATCACCACCGGCCGGCCGTGCGGACAGTGGCCGGCGAAGTCGACCTCGTCGAGCGCCGTGAGCAGCGCGCGCGCCTCCTCCGGCGCCACCGGGTCGCCCGCGCGCAGCGAGCCGTGGCAGGCCATCGTCGCCAGCGCGAGGTCCACCGCGCCCGAGAAGGCGCGCTCGCCCGCGTGGCTCAGCTCGTCCACGAGGTCGCGCACGAGGCGCTCGGGCGCCGCGCGCCGGAGCAGCGTCGGCACCGCGTGCACCGCGAGCTGCGCCGCGCCCGCCGCGCGGACGTCGAGCCCGAGCCGCGCGACCGCCTCCTGCGCCTCCTCGATCAGCGACACCTCCGAGGCCGTCGCCGGCACCAGCACCGGGAACAGGAGCTTCTGCGTCGCGACGTCGCGGCCGTCGTACGACGCGCGCAGGCGGTGGAACGTCACGCGCTCGGCCGCGGCGTGTTGATCGAGGAAGTAGATCCCGTCCGGCCCCTCGCAGACGAAGTAGGTGTTCCGCACCTGGGCGAGGAAGCGCAGCGCCTTCCAGGCGAGCTTGCGCTCCGCCGCGGCGAGCATGGGCCCGCTGCCGGTCGGGTAAGGCAGCGGCGGGGGACCCGGCGCGACCGCAGGCTCACCGGGCTCGCCGAGCCGCTCGGGCAACACGCCGCCGGCCGCGCCGGCCCACGCGCCGCCGGCCGCGCCGGCCCACGCGCCGACCGCTGCGGATTCGGCCGGCGACGGCGCCGCGCCCGCCGGCGCCGCCTCCGGGCGCGCTGGCGCTGGCTCCGGGCGCGCCGGCGGGGCCTCGGCGAGGTCGCCGCCGAGCCCCCAGGGATCCCCCGGCGGCTCCTGCCGGCCGCTCGCGGCGCCGGCCGCGGTCGGCTCCGGCGCCGGGCCGCTCGACCAGACCCAGGCGTCTCCAGGCGGCGGCGCCGGCTCGGCGAAGAGCTTGCCCTTGCGGCCCTGGAAGCCGCCCGGGGCCGGCGCGGGCAGGCCGAACGCCGCGGACACCTGCGCGGCGATGATCTTGTAGAGCGCGTCGGCCACGGCGCGGCCGTCCGAGAAGCGGACCTCGGCCTTCTGCGGGTGCACGTTCACGTCCACGAGCTCGGCGGGCAGATCGATGAACACCGCGCCGATGGGGTACCGGCCCGGCTCGAGCACGCTGCCGTAAGCGAGCGCGACCGAGCGCGCCAGCGAGCGGTCGCGCACGTGCCGGCCGTTCACGAACATCCACAGCCAGCCGGCCCCCGAGCGCGCGCGCTCCGGCCGCGACACGAACGCCTCGACCGCGAGCGGCCCCCGCTCGCCCGCGCACGTCGCGAGCTCCTCGCCCTCGAGCACGGCGCGCACCCGCTCCGCGCGGCTCGCCGCGCGCAGCCACTCGCGCGCCACGCGCCCGTCGCGCGAGAGGACCAGCGTCACGCCCGGCTCGCCGAGCGCGATCGCCTGCCCGACCTCGGTCACGTGCGCCGACTCCGTCCCGACGGCGCGCAGGAACTTGCGCCGCGCGGGGACGTTGTAGAACAGGTCGCGCACCTCGACGACGGTGCCCACGGCGCACCCGCATGGCATGGACTGCGCCGGGCCGCCGCCCTCGATGCGGACCTCCGTCCCCTCGGCCTCGCCGTCGCGCCGGGTCCGCAGCGAGAAGCGGCTCACCGACGCGATGCTCGGCAGCGCCTCGCCGCGGAAGCCGAAGCTCCGGATGGTGCGCAGATCGTCGAGCCGGGCGATCTTGCTCGTCGCGTGGCGCAGCACCGCGAGCGAGGCGTCCTCGCGGCTCATCCCGCGCCCGTCGTCCGCGACCCGCACGAGGCCGACGCCGCCCGCCTCGATGTCGATCCGGATGCGGCGCGCGCCCGCGTCGAGCGCGTTCTCGACGAGCTCCTTGACCACGCTCGCCGGCCGCTCGACCACCTCGCCCGCCGCGATCTGGTTGGCGAGGTCGTCCGGGAGCACGGCGACCCGCCGCTCCTCGGGCTCCGCGGGCTTCGATCGAGGATCCGCGCCGGCGATCCCCCCGGCGACGCTCATGGCTCGTCGCTGGGGTCGACCGCCCGGGCGACCGCCTGGAAGTACAGCTTGGTGCGCTCGCGCGTCATCGCGAGCGTGGCCGCGCCGAGGATGCCCAGCTCGAAGAGCACGAACCTCACCCGCTCGAAGGTCCACCAGACGCTCGGGTTCATGATGCCCTCGCGCTCGGGGGTGCCCGGCGGCAAGAGCGCGCCCGCCTGCGCCACCATGTCGATCCAGGCGGCGCGGACGCCGCGCGTGAGCGTGTACTCGACCGTCGCGAAGGCGAGGTTGGCGACCAGGACCTGGAGCACGAAGCCGCGTGTGCCGGGCCGCCCGCCGAGCGCGAGCCCGCTGGCGACGACCAGGAGCGCGCCGAGGATCGCCTGCCCGATGCTGAGCGGGAAGGCGACGTCGCGGTGCAGGCTCAGCGCGCGCGCCTTCGCGGCGTCGAGCACGATCGCGAACTGGAACGGATCGGCGTGATCGCGCGCCTGCTGGGCCACGGCCGTGACGTCCGGGGCCGTGCCGCCCCGCAGGTACATGGCCGTCCCGCACCCGGCCATGAAGCCGCGCACGCCCATGAGCCAGGTGAGCAGCATGGCGGCGACCAGGTACCAGGGGCGCAGCGAGCGCGGGCGCGGAGGTCGAAACGAGTCCACGTACTGGCGCCGTGTAGCACGTTCTCCGGACCCGTGCGCTCTCTTCCTGGGCGACCCTCCCGCGCCTCACCTGCCATTGCCCGGCGTCCCCCCGCGCTGCCGCCGTCCCCCGCGCTTTGCGCGATGGGCGCCCCGGTCTACGCCCGGCCTACGCCCGGCCTACGACCGGTCTACGCCCGGTCTACGCCCGGTCTACGCCCGGTCTACGTGCGATTTACGCTCGGCTTACGCGCGGATCCGGAGCGGGTGGCCTCGCGTCGCCGAGCCTGTGCGCCGGCGCAGGTGGCGCGACGCGGCAGGGCTGTACTAGAACTTCGGAACGAGGTCCGGGTGGCGAAGAGCAAGAGCGAGCCGCGAACGAAGCGAACGAAGGGTACCGAGACACCGCAGCCCGACGGAGCCGGCGAGGCGGACCTCCGGCCCGAGGCGGAGCCCCGTCCCGAGGCGGAGCGGGCCGCGAGCCCCCGGCCCGGGCTGAAGCGCCGCGAGCGCTCCCCCGCCAAGGCGACAGGGCGCGCGCGCGGCGGCGACGCCGCGCCGGCCGCCCGCGAGCCCGACGAGGCGCGCGAGGACGAGGACGAGGCGGACGCCGCGCCCGAGAGCCAGGCGGAGAAGGCGGGCGACGACGAGGGCGACGTCGTCGAGGTGGTCGGCGAGGTCATCGACGACCCGAGCATCGACCTGAACGACATCGAGATCCCGCGCTCCTCGCGGGTCGGCGCCGGCGAGGGCCGCGGCAGCGGGGACGCGGCGCTGTCGCGCACCGATCCGCTGCAGGCCTACCTGCGCGAGGTGCAGCGCCACGCGCTGCTCACGCCGGACGAGGAGAAAGAGCTGACGATCAAGTACTCGAAGACGCAGGACGTCGCGACGGCCGCGCGGCTCGTGACGGCGAACCTGCGGCTCGTGGTCAAGCTCGCGTACGAGTACCGGCGCGCCTACAAGAACATCATGGACCTGATCCAGGAGGGCAACATCGGCCTGATGCAGGCCGTGAAGCGGTACGACCCGTACCGCGGCGTCAAGCTCTCCTCGTACGCGGCGTGGTGGATCCGCGCGTACATCCTCCGCTTCATCCTCAACAACTGGCGCCTGGTGAAGCTCGGCACGACGCAGGCGCAGCGGAAGCTCTTCTTCAACCTGAACAAGGAGAAGGCGAAGCTCTCGGCGATGGGCATCGAGCCGACGGCCGCGGAGATCGCGAAGCGCCTGTCGGTCGAGGAGAAGGAGGTGGTCGACATGGACCGCCGCCTCTCGAGCGGCGAGGCGTCGCTCGACGCCCCGGTGGGCGACCTCGAGGGGCGATCGATCCCGCGCGTCGAGCTGCTCGTCTCCTCGGGGGCGGGCCCTGACAGCGCGTTCGAGGCGAGCGAGATGGGGATGCTCGTCCAGGATCGGCTCGCGAAGTTCCGCGAGACGCTGAAGGGCAAGGACGTGATCATCTTCGACAAGCGCATGGCGGCGGACGAGCCGCTCACGCTCCAGGAGCTCGGCAACGAGTTCGGCATCTCGCGCGAGCGCGTGCGCCAGCTCGAGGCGAGGCTCCAGTCGAAGCTGCGGACGTACCTGCAGGAGGAGCTCGGCGACGCCGTCGAATCGGTGTGAGCGTGCCTCCCGACAGCGCGCAGCGCGGGGCGGGCGGCCGCGGGTGCCTCTACGTGGTCGCGACGCCGATCGGCAACCTCGGCGACATCACGCTGCGCGCGGTGGAGACGCTGCGGGGCGTCGACCGGATCCTCGCGGAGGACACGCGGCGCGCGCGCGCGCTGCTCGGCCACCTCGGCGTCGCGGGCAAGCCGGTCGACCGCTTCGACGCGCACGCCTCGGAGGCGGACGCGGCGCGGGCGGCGGCGCGGCTCGCGGCGGGCGAGTCGATCGCGTTCATGACCGACGCCGGAACGCCGGTCGTGAGCGATCCGGGGACGGCGCTCGTGCGCGCGGCGGCCGAGGCGGGGGCGCGCGTGGTCGCGATCCCGGGGCCCAGCGCGGTGATGGCGGCGGTGAGCGCGTCGGGGCTGGTGACGGGGGGGTTCCGCTTCCTCGGCTTCCTGCCGCGCGGCGGGCGCGAGCGGCGCGAGGCGCTCGCGGTGGCGACGTCGACGCCGGAGGTGGTGGTGCTGTTCGAGTCGCCGCGGCGCTTCAACGAGACGCTGGCGGAGCTCGCCGAGCGGATGCCGGGGCGGCGCGCGGTCGTCGCGCGCGAGCTGACGAAGGTGCACGAGGAGATCCTGGGCGGGACGGTGGCGGAGCTCGCGGCCCTGGAGCGGGAGTGGCTCGGCGAGATCACGCTCGTGCTGGGGCCCGCGGAGGCGGCCGCGGCGGGGGCGCGGCCCGACGAGGAGGCGCTCGACGCGCGGATCGATCGGGAGCTCGCCCAGGGGAGGCGGGCGAAGCACATCGCCGAGGAGCTGTCGGTCGAGCTCGGGCTGCCGCGGCGGGAGATCTACGCGCGGGCGGTCGCGCGGCGGGGAGCGACGCGCGAGTAGGGCGAGAGAAGGAGAAAAAAACGCAAAGGCGCAAAGAAGAGGGAGGGGAGAGAACTCGTCCCTCTGCTCGTTCCCTTTGCGCCTTTGCGCCTTCGCGTTTCTCTCTCGCTCTTCGGCCTCGGCGTTCCGTGGAGCGGCGCGGACGCGGCGCGCGCCGCCGCGCGATCACGTCAGCCGGCCGTGCCCCCGCGCCTTCAGGGCGTCGACCACGTGCTTCACGTCCTGCGCCCGGTCGCGCGGCACCACCAGCAGCGCGTCGTCGGTCTCGACCACCACGAGCCCCTCCACGCCGACGAGCGCGATCACCCGGCGACCGTCCGCGCCGCCTTCAGGGCGCGCACGCAGATCGACCACGTGGTTGTCCCGCGCGTCGACCAGCACCGTCCCCTCGGGCGCGCTGTTGCCCTGAGCGTCCTTGCCGGCGAGCTCCCAGGCGCTCTGCCAGCTGCCGAGATCGCTCCAGCCGAAGTCGCCGGGCACCACCGCGAGGCCGGCCACGTGCTCCATCACGCCGTGATCGATGCTGACCGCCGGCAGGCGCGGGAACACCCGCAGCACCGCCTCGGCCTCGGCCTCGGGGCCCTGCGCGGCGGCGCGGTCGATCTCGTCGAGCCCGTCGGCGAGCGCCGGCAGGTGCGCGCGGATCGCCGCCGTCATGTCGCCCGCGCGGAAGATGAACATCCCCGCGTTCCAGAGGAAGCGGCCGCTCGCGACGAACTCCGCCGCGCGCTCGCGGTTCGGCTTCTCGACGAAGCGCAGCACCTTGCGGGGCGACGCGGGACCAGCCCCCGCCGCCTCCTCCGCCTCGATGTACCCGAACCCCGTCTCCGGGTGCGTCGGGCGGATGCCGATGGTGGTGATCGCGCCGCCCAGGGCCGACGCGACGGCGGCCTCCAGCACCTCGAGGAACCGCGGCACGTCGGCGATGTGGTGATCGCTCGGGAGCACCACCACGACCGCCCCGGGATCCTCGCGCGCGATGGTGGCCGCCGCCCAGCCGATGCACGGCGCGGTGTTGCGCGGCGTCGGCTCGACGAGCAGGCGCCGCGCGGGCACCTCCGGCAGCGCGGCGCGCGTGGGGGCGACCAGGTGCTCGCCGGTCGCGATCCACACGCGCTCCCAGCCCGCGCTCGCCCCGCCGCCGCGCGCGCAGAGCGGCAGCACCCGGCGCGCCGTGGCGGTGAGGAGCGGCTCGCCGCCGAGCAGCGGCAGGAGCTGCTTCGGCCGCGCCGCGCGCGACGCCGGCCAGAAGCGCGTGCCCGCGCCGCCGGCGAGGATCAGGACGTGGACGGGGGGCACGGTCGAATTCATGAGTGATCCTCGGAGGCTACAGCACGCCCTCGGGACGTGGAAGAGGCCGCTCGGGCCGGCCCGGGCAGGGAGCGGGGCCGCGGCCGCGGCGCTGGCGCCCGCGGCCGCGCGCGCGTGGCCGAGCGCGCCGTCATTCAGGGTTTGCCGGCTTGCCGTGCTTCATCATTTCACCTACATAACGCGCCTGGATCTGGCGTTCTCTCGCCGTGGCGAGGGGGGTCGGGCCGAGCGAGGTTCCGTTCGATGTTGATGGCGTATGCCAGCGTGGCCGCGTTCTTCCTGGTGGCGATCGGCTTCGTCCTCGGCTCGCTGCTGTTCGGGAAGCTCTTGCGCCCGAACAACATGTACGCCGAGAAGGTCGAGACCTACGAGTGCGGAGAGGCGCCCGTGGGGCCCGCGTGGTTCAACTTCAACCCGCGTTTTTACATCATCGCGCTCATCTACATCGTCTTCGACGTCGAGATCGCCTTCATCTACCCGGTCGCGGCGGTGTTCAAGCGGTGGGTGGATCAGGGGAGCGGGCTCTTCGCGTTCCTCGAGATCCTCCTCTTCGTGGCCATCCTGATGCTCGGGTTCGTCTATGTGTGGGCCAAGGGCGATCTCAACTGGATCCGCTCGATCAAAGGGGATCCGCGGGGAGCGCAGAACGTGACCAGCCGGACCCGGCCGCGCGCCTCGCCGGCGGGAGCGAGCGTGGACGGGAGCGCGCCGGCGGCGGACGAGGGCGCGCCGGCGGTCGCCGCGGAGCGGGCGGCCGTGGCGCAGGGAGGTGCGGCATCATGACATCGAACCCGAACCTGAACCTGATGGCCCCGCCCCGCGGGTGGGAAGCGAAGTACGAGGGCGACGGCGGCGGCGTCATCACGACGAGCGTCGACCAGACGGTCAACTGGCTGCTCAACTGGGGCCGCTCGAACAGCGTCTGGTACATGCTCTTCGGCCTCGCCTGCTGCGCCATCGAGCTCATGCAGACCGGCGGCCCCCGCGGCGATCTCGAGCGCTTCGGCGCGGCGCCGCGGCCGAGCCCGCGGTCGAGCGACCTGTTCATCATCGCGGGGACGTTGACGTACAAGATGGCCCTCCGGGTGAAGCGCCTCTACGACCAGATGTCCGAGCCGCGCTTCGTCATCTCCATGGGGAGCTGCGCGAACTGCGGCGGGCTCTTCCAGTACGCGTATTCCGTCTGCAAGGGCGTGGATCAGATCATCCCCGTGGACGTCTACGTGCCCGGCTGCCCGCCGCGCCCCGAGGCGCTCCTCGAGGGGCTCCTGAAGATCCAGGAGAAGATCAAGAGCGAGCGCTTCCTCGATCGCCGCGGCGCGGCCGGCGGCTGATCCCCCGTCTCCAGAAGCCCTGATGACACCCGAAGAGATCTTCCAGTCGCTCCAGGCGAAGCTCGGCGAAGAGGCGGTCTTCGACTTCCACCCCGTGTCCGCGAAGGACCGCGACGCGTGGTTCCAGGTCGCGCCGGCGAGGATCGAGGAGGTGTGCCAGCACCTGCGCGAGGCGCCGGAGCTCGACTTCGATTACCTGGAGTGCATCACCGGGGTCGACTACCCCGATCTCAAGAAGATCGCCGTCGTTTATCATATCTACTCGTACGCGAAGAAGCGCCGCGTCGTCCTCAAGGCGCTGCTCGACCGGGAGAGCCCGGCGCTGCCGACGCTGGTCAACGTGTGGTCGGCCGCGAACTGGCAGGAGCGCGAGTGCTTCGACCTGCTCGGGGTGCGCTTCGAGGGGCACCCGGATCTCCGGCGCCTGCTCCTGCCCGAGGACTGGGAGGGGCACCCCCTCCGCAAGGACTGGCAGGAGAAGGCGGAGTACCACGGCATCCCGACGCAGCGCCCGAACCCCGTCGAGCTCTTCAGCATCAAGCTCCCGAAGAAGGACGCGGAGGCGTCATGAGCCAGGTCATCCTCAGCGTGAGCCGCGAGGGCGCGGGGCCGGGGCACGAGACGGAGGACGAGATGACCCTCAACATGGGGCCTCATCACCCGTCGACCCACGGCGTGCTCCGCTTCATCATCTCCTCGGACGGCGAGATCATCCGCAAGGCGGTGCCGGACGTCGGCTATCTTCACCGCAGCATCGAGAAGATCGGCGAGCGCTGCACGTACAGCGGCTTCATGCCGTACACCGACCGCGTCGACTACATCGCGGCGATGTTCGCCAACGAGGCCTGGGCGAGCGCCTGCGAGAAGCTGATGGGCATCGAGGTGCCGAAGCGGGCGCAGTACCTGCGCGTCATCTCGTGCGAGCTGAACCGGATCGGGAGCCACATGATCGCGCTCGGCGCGATGGCGATGGACGTCGGCGCCGTGACCCCCTTCCCGTGGGCGCTGCGCGAGCGCGAGCACATCAACGACTTCACCGAGGAGCTGTGCGGCGCGCGCCTCACCTACAACTACCACCGCATCGGCGGCGTCTCGTTCGACATGCCGAAGGGGTGGGCCGACAAGGTGAGGCGGTGGCTCGACCACTTCGAGCCGATCATGATCGAGTTCGACCGGCTCATCAGCCTGAACGACATCTTCATCAAGCGGCTCGCGAACGTCGCGGTGGTCACGGCCGAGGAGGCGAAGGACTGGGGCCTCGTGGGGCCGAACCTGCGCGCGTCCGGCGTGAAATGGGACCTCCGGAAGGAAGACGGGTACTCGGTCTATCCGGAGCTCGAGTTCGACGTCCCCGTGGGCCGGGGGCGCTACGGGACCGTGGGCGACTGCTGGGACCGGTTCTACGTGCGCGTCGAGGAGTGCCGCGAGTCGGCGAAGATCCTCCGGCAGGCGCTCGACAAGATCGACGAGCACCCGGAGGACGACATCCTGGGCAAGCTGCCGAAGAAGATGAGGCCCGAGGGGGAGGCCTACGCGCGGATCGAGAGCGCCCGCGGGGACATGGGCTGCTACGTCGTCGGGCGGGGCGCGGAGGAGCCGTACCGGGCGCGGTTCAGGACAGGGAGCTTCACCGCGATGGGGATGATCGAGGCCAAGAGCCCCGGGCTGTTCCTGGCCGACCTCGTGGCGCTCATCGCGAGCTTCGACGTCGTCGCGCCGGAGATCGATCGGTAGCTGGCAGGGTGAGCCGACGGCGGGGCGGCGCGCCGTCGCTTGCTGCGAGCGCGCTCAGGCGCCGCCGCCCTCGGAGTCGTTCGACATGAACTCGGGACACTTGTTCACGATCGTCTCACACTCCGGGGGGACGACGGCGAGATCCAGGAACGTCGACTCGCAGGTCAGCGCTTTTTGGCTCGCGGCCATCGCGCCAAAGCAGCGCTTGGCCTCGGCGACCGTGGCGCTGCACCCCTCGAACTTGCTCGTGTCGCACTCGTTGGACGTCTCCGTCACCTCGCCGTTCAGGCACTTCTGCTTCATCTCCTCGCAGTCGCGCCCGAGGAGCGTGAAACTCACCGCGGCCACCTCGCACGAGTCCTCATCCGAGAACGCGAACTGTGTGCCCACGTCTTCGCACACGGCCTGGGCCTCGCTGGCGGTCAGCTCCTGAAGCTGCTTGCCTTCGAGCTCGCCGCTTTGCCCGCCCCCCGGCTCGTCCTCTTCTTCTCCGCCGCACGCAACGATCGCGAGCCCGGCCATCAGGAACCCTGAGAGGATCATCATTCGCGTCATCTGACTCTCCGTGTGATCTGAGCCCGCGCGACGAGCGGCGCTCGCGCGGCGACAAGGCTCCTCTCGCTCTCGAGAGCAGGCCCTCCCTCGCGCGCGACCAGCTGCGCGGGCTCACGGCATCTTACGCCTTCACCTCATCCTATCTTCCCTCGGACGGAGCGCGTGGTGATCTTCGGACGCGAGCATCGCTCTGCGGGGTCGAGGGGGCTCAGGCAGAGCGCGCCGGCGCGCGGCTCAGGCCCGCACCGCCTCGAAGATGCGGAAGATGCTCGGCGTCTCGCGCACGGTCACGACGCGCAGTCCGGCGGCCTCGATCAGCGCGCGGTACTCGGGCTCGGTGCGCTCGCGCCCCCCAGTGTTCACGAGCATGTTGATGTCGCTGAAGGTGAGGACCCACTCGTGGATCGCGTTCCCGCGCTGGGTGGGCGTAGGCGGCTCCACGACGAGGAGGCGCGCCTCCGGATCCATCACGTCGCGGCACTTGCCGAGCAGCCGCAGGCTCCGCGCGTCGTCCCAGTCGTGGATCACGCTCTTCAGCAGGTAGACGTCGGCGGCCGGAGGCGCCGTGTCGAAGCAGTTCCCCGCGACGAACGACGCACGGTCGGCGACGCCGCGCGACGCGAACAGGTCGAGCGCCCCCGCGCGCGCCTGCTCGAGATCGAAGACGACGCCCTCCACGGCGGGGTGGGCCTCCAGGATCGCGCCGAGGAGCGCGCCGTAGCCGCCGCCGACGTCGACCACCCGGCGCACGCCGCGGAGGTCGAGCGCCCCGACGATGGCGGGCGCGACCCCGCGGGTGAGCTCGACCATCGCCTGGTGGAAGATCGCGGCGGCGGCCGGATCGTTCGCCTGCTCATCGAAGGTCTCGGTCCCCGACGGGGCCGCGAGGTCGAGGGCGCGCGCTGGGCGGCCGGTGCGGATGCACTCCGTGAGGCGCCCCCAGGCCCGCCAGACGCCCGATCCACCCATGAGGCGCGACCACGCGCGCCTCGAGGTCGGCGAGCGCGTCTCCAGACACCGCCCCATCTCGGTGAGCTCGAAGCGATCCCCGCGCTCGGCGAGCAGCTCGAGCGTGACGAGCGCCCGGAGCAGGCGCTCCGTCGTATCGGGGTGGGTCCCCAGCCGCTCCGCGACGGCGCCGGCCGGGAGCGGCGCGTCGGCGAGCAGATCCGCGACGCCGAGCTCCGCGGCCGCGTGGATCACCTGCGGGATCCAGAGGCTCATGATCATCTGGTTGATGCGAAATGAAGGCGGCAGGCTCGTGGGAGATCCGTTGGACATGGCGTTCGCTCCTCCGAGGCCCACCCTAGGGAGCGCGACGCCGCGGGTATTGGAAAGAATTTCCCTCGCCGCGCGGGCGGCCCGACGAGCACGATCCCGGCGCGGGCGTCCGTCGGCGCCGCGACCTCGCGCGCCGCGACCTCGCGCGGCGCCGCGCCCCTCCCGGGTGCCAGATCTCGACGGCAGCGCGGCCCCGCCGCGTCAGCCTCCGTCGCAGGCGGGCGCCTCCTCCCGGTAGGCGATCCCGCTGTCGACCGGCACCTTGCCGCCCTGATCGTGGGGCACGACGACGTGGCACTCGCCCTCGGTCACGTTGCCCGCCGCGTCGACCGCCCGGACGCCGAGGGTGTACACGCGCGCGTCGCCGTTGCCCTTCCGCTCCGCCAGCAGCTCCACGGAGTCGCAGCCGAGGTTCACGATGTCCTCCTCCGTGTTGCCGTCGCCCGTGTCGTTCCGCGGCTCGTCGCTCGCCGCGTAGGTGAACGTCACCTCGACCTCGTCGTCGCACGCGTCCTCGACGGCCACGCAGTCGTCCACCGTGATCGTGTGGAACGAGTGGTTCGGCGGCCAGAGCTCAGGGAGCCTGTCCGTGAGCTCCGGCGCGACGGTGTCGACGACGACGAGCTCCGAGGCGCAGAGCGACGCGGGCCCGGCCTCCGCGTCCTCCACCTCGACGGTCACGAGGACCTCGTGCGACCCGAGCGCGAACGGACCCTCCTCGGAGACGGTCACCGTCGCCTCGGCGCAGGTGCCCTCGGTCAGCTCTGCGTAGATCGTCGCGACGTACGCCCCGCGAGGCGTGGTGCACTCGACGACCTTCTCCTCGCCGCACACCCACTCTCCCGCCGGGACCTCGCCGCCCGGATCCACACACTCGACCACGAGGGCCTGCGCGCTGCCGCCGATCGGCTCGTCGTTGTTACAGCCGAAGAACAGCGCAGAGATGGAGACCGCGCTCACCAAACCAACGAGACTGGCTCTCTTCGTCATGCAGGCATGGATAGCAATGCACTCTCATCTTCGCGAGAGAAAAGAGGCCGAGGTGGAGAGAAACGTCGATGTCTTTCCGAGCGTTTTTGCGCTCGTCAGGCCGATTTTGTTGAGCCGTTTTCAGAACCCCCGGGAACCACAGCGCTTTCGGCCGGCCGGGAGGTGCGTTGTCCGCTCATCCGCGCCCACGCGCGCGGGAGGACGGCGAGGGTGTATGGGAATCGGCGATCCGGGCGCGGGCAGGCCGCCTCAGCGGATCGTCTTGCAGCACCGGAAGCCGAGGTGGTAGTTCGCGTGCCACGCGTTCTCCATCGGCTCCACGTGCCACCGGGGGCTGAAGGCGCAGTGATCAGGGTAGGTCTCCTGACCCTTCGGGCGCGGGGCGTCGTGCTCGCGGGCGACCTCGACGTAGAACCAGGCGCTCCCCTTGAGCTGGCTGTAGAGCTTCCCGTCGTCGCGGTCGCGGCGGGTCATGATCTCGGCCACGTTGCCGTGCTGATCGAAGACGCCGAAGCGCGAGCGGCACGCCGGGTAGGAGCCGGAAGGCTCGGTGTCGGTCGCGCAGGTCTGGTACGCCGAGCGCGCCGTGTCGCCGTCACACGACGTGCCGTCGATCTGGCGGTGCCGCGTCTGCGTGTGGCAGACGGCGAGATCGAGCTCGTCTCCGTAAGCGTACGTCCGCGGCTCGCCGCCCGCCGGGTCGCCGCGGCAGGCGAGGCTCCACTCGTCCTCCGTGCAGAGGCGTTTTCCCTGGAGGCTGCAGACCGACGCAGCCTGGGTCGGGCTCGCCCACACCATGGGCAGCTCGCACGGCTTGTTGGGGAACTCGAAGACATCGATGCAGAACTCGGCCGACTTCGGCTTCCCGCGTACGGTTTTGAAGACGGGCACCATGTTCTCGTGGCCGCCGCAGCGGGCGCGCTGCTCCTCCGTCTGGATCACCACCCCCTGCAGGCCCGCGAGGCACTGCTCCTGCGAGCGCGTGTGCCGCGCGAGCGCCTTGTTCCCCTGGTTGATCCGGGCTGGCGTGCCGCCGCCGAAGTTCTTCTCGAGGAAGAGCTCGGGGTTCTTGAAGCGGCGCTCCCGCTCGGTGAGCGGCTTCAGCGAGAAGAGCCGGACCAGGTCCTCGCGCGCCTCGTAGTGGATGGCCATCGGGTCGCCGGCCGGCGGCGGCTCGGCGCCGTCGCCGGGCAGAGGGGCGGCGCCAGGCGCGCCGGAGGCAGCGCCGGCCGCGGCCGAGGTCGCGCCGGAGGCGCCCGAGGCGGCAGGAGGCCCGGAGGCGGAGGCCGGGGCGCCAGCCGCCGGGGCCGAGGCGCTCCCGGACGGCGGCGGGCCGGCCCCGTCGCGGCCGCGGTCGGCGTCGCCGCGGGAACAGCCGAGCGCGGCGACTGCGAGCGCTGCCGGGACGAGGCGAGAGAGGCAGGAAGGTGTAGGCACCGGGAGAGAGGGTGTAGGCACCGGGAGAGAGTGTGTAGGCACCGGGGTGAGGAGGTCCGAGGGTGGCGGCGGTGATCGCCTCCGAGGGTGGCGGCGGCGATCGCGTCCGAGGTGGCGGCGGCGAGCTCGTCCGAACGTGGCAGCGGCGATCGCGTCAGAGGGTGGCGGCGACGATCTCGGAGAGGCTCTCCTCGTCGACGATGCCGGTCAGGTAGGCCGCGATCTTCCCCTGCCGGTCGATCACCACCAGGCTCGGCAGCTTGTCCACCCCGTAGCGCGCCGACGCGTCCCTCGTGACGTCGATCAGGATGGGGTACGAGAGCCCCTTCTGCAGCGCGTACTGGGCCGCCACATGCGGCGGGTCGTCCACGTTGACGCCGAGCACCACGAGCCCCTTGCCCTGGTACCGGCGCGCGATCCGGTCGAGGATCGGAGCCTGGACCGCGCAGGGACCACACCAGGTCGCCCAGAAGTCCAGGATCACCGGCTGGCCCTTCAGCTCCGCCAGCTGCATGCGCGCGCCCGGATCGCCGTTCACGGCGACGGGCAGCGTCACGTCGGGGGCCTCCGCGCCGATCATGCCCCCCACCCCGGGCGACAGCCGCGGCAGGACGAAGAGCCCGAACAGCGCGCTCAGGGCGAGCAGCACCGCGACCGCGGGGTAGAGAATCTTGCTGGAGCTGGACTCGGGTTCGGCCATGAGGCGCCCTCGGGTTCATAGCAAATCTTTGGGCCTACGTCCGAGCGGCTCTGGTACGGTCCGGCGCCTCGACCGGCCGGGCGCTCCGCCGCCTGGCCCGGGGTCGGGGGCGCAGCGCGGACCGCCGCGCGACGCCGCCACGCCGTGGGGGTCGGGGGCGCAGCGCGGCTCGTCGCGCGACGCCGCCGCCGTTCGGGTACTGTCGTCGCCCGCGCGCTGGAGGAACCATGCTCGATCGACCGAATCTTTCTCGAGAACATCCCACGGGGCGGCGCGCCCGGCGCCCGCCGCCCGGGCTCCTTCTGGCGAAGTGGCCGCCCGATGACGACGACCTGCCCGGGGCCCCGCCGGCGCCCGCCGGCGGCGGCTTCGCGGACGACGGCAACTTCAAGCGCGGCCGGTTCAGCGCGGTGTCGATCCTGATCGGCGTCCTCCTCGCGCTCGGGGCCGCGGGCGCCATCTGGTTCGGCGTCAAGGCGGACAGCCAGAAGATGACGGCGGACGCCATCGCCAAGGAGAAGAAGAACATCTTCGTCCTGCCCCAGAAGGACCAGCTCCCCCTCTGGCGCAAGTGGGCCGCCTCGAACGAGGAGCCGTCGCTCCAGCAAGAGGCGCTCATGCAGCTCGCGTGGGCCGGCGACCCCGAGGGCGTCGCGCTCGCGCAGAAGGCGCTCGCGCTCCCGGACCACCGCGTGAAGGGCCTCGCCGCGCAGGTGCTCGCCTACTACGGCTCGCCCAAGGCCGACAGCGCGAAGCCCGCGCTGCTCGAGGCGCTCAAGGTCGCGGACGAGAGCGACCGGCCCCAGATCGTCTGGGCCCTCGTCGAGCTCAAGGAGCCGGCCGCGTTCAAGGACGCGATGGACCAGTACCGCAAGGGGTTCCTCTCGAAGGTCGAGCGGCTCGGCGGCGGCATCGCGTTCGATCCCGAGAAGCTCGCCGGCCTCGTGCCGCTCGACGAGCTCGCGAAGCTCGCGGGCGACGAGAGCGCGTCGGTGCGGCAGCTCGTCGCGACGGTCCTGTCGCGCAACGCCGAGCCGAAGTGGACGAGCGCGCTGATCCAGCTCGTCAAGGACAAGGACGTCGAGGTCGCGCGCGAGGCCGCGAACGGCCTCGGGCGCATCGGCGACGAGACCGCGCGCGCCCCGCTCCTCGAGGCGCTCACGAACGCCGACAAGGACAGCCGCCAGCGCTTCCTCGAGGCGCTGCGCGACGGCATCGGCGGCGAGGGGCTCGTCCTCGCGCTCGACAGCGTGAAGCAGGAGCCGGAGGAGACGACCTGGTTCCAGACGAAGCAGATCATGGAGATGCTCCGCGACCTCGCGGATCCGCGGTCGGCCGACGCGCTCGTGAAGTGGCTCGAGAAGAAGAAGCCGTCGCTGCACTGGCAGGGCGAGGCGGGGACGCGGCTCGCCGAGGTCGGCGACATCCGCGGCGCCAAGTACATCGGCGAGCGGATGCTGGCCGACCCGCTCAAGCTCTACAAGCTCGAGAAGTTCTGGGAGGCGGACGAGGGCGGGCACCTGTCGCGCACCGATCTGCCGCGCGTCGTCGGGGCCCGCATGCTCGCCGACCTCGCCGTGATCCACACCGAGAAGGCCGCCGACCTCAAGGCCGCGGCCGAGGATCCGGTCATCCTGTGGCTCAAGGATCGCCCGCAGCCGCACGCGAACGGCCTCCGGTTCCTCGCGACGGTGCGCTCCGAGAAGATCCTGAAGTCGATGCGCGACTGGGCCTTCCCGACAGACCCGCTGCCCAAGGAGGGCCAGCAGCCGCCGTTCCCGGCGGCGTTCGAGACGGCGCAGAGCGCGCTCCGCTACATCGGGCGGATGAAGGACGAGCCCTCCTTCCCGCGGCTCATCGAGCAGTTCAGGCGCAAGAAGGACCCGAAGATGGACATCACCCAGGACGGGCTCCAGGGCGCGGGGCTCGCGATGATGGGGATGGCGCTCCGCGCGGTCGCGTACGGCGCGGCGCAGGGGCTCGCCGAGTGGGGGGATCCGCGCGCGGTGGAGCCGCTCACGAAGCTCATCGAGGACGAGACGTGGCACGAGGAGGCCCGCCAGGCCGCGTGTGAGGCGCTCGCCTGGTGCGCCGACGACAAGGCGATGGTCGAGGTCGCGAAGAAGGCGAAGGACTTCGCGAGCAAGAAGGAGCCGCGCAAGCAGCTCATCGGCGCCTGTTACGCGTCGTCGCTCGCGCTCCGCCCGGTGCCCGGCGCGGCCGGCGAGCTCGTCTCGCTGCTCGTGACCGACGTCGATCCCGGGGTGCGCATGGCGATCGCGCGCGCGATCGGCATCGGCGGCTTCGAGGGCGCGGTCGAGGGGCAGCTCTTCGAGAAGCTGAAGGACGTCGAGATCCGGAACTCCGCGGCGCTCGCCCTCATCCTCGGCGGCTCGAGCGACGTCGCGGCGCGGACGGTCGCGATGTACGCCGACTTCGACAAGGGCGCGCTGGACGACCTCAAGGACCACTACTTCCGCGCCTTCGGCTACTGGTCGGAGGAGGATTTCAAGCGCGGCAACCTCTACCGGTACGTCGCGAACGCCGAGGCGATCACGCGCGTGAAGGTCGCGGACGCGCCGCAGGAGTGGGCGCGGCAGCGGCTCCAGGCCCAGTTCGACAACCTGAAGTTCGACAACGGCCCGCACTCGGAGACCCGCGTCGTGCTGCGCTACCGGCTCTACCAGGCGGCGAAGAGCGGCGACGGCGCGCAGAAGAAGGGCGCGATCGACACGCTCAAGTTCATGAAGGAGAAGGGCGCGCTCATGGCCCTGCGCCACGAGCCGGGCGAGACCGGCGCGCTCGCGAAGCGCGCGTTCCACGAGCTCATGAACCCGAAGGCCACCGTGGCCGAGGACCTGAGCGCGCTCGCCCCGGCCAAGGCCGGGGGCTCCGACCTGTAGCCGCTTCGCTGCGCGCCGCGCCTCACGCGGCGTCGACGGAAGCGTAGAGCCCCGGACAAAACCGGACAGAAAAGGACAGGACGGCGGGAGCTCGCGAGGGGAAGGACGCCCCTCCCGGGCTTCCGTGCTCGCCGGGTTTCGTTGCGCCGCGCGGGCGAGCCCGCGCCCAGCGCGACGCGCGGCGCGCGCTGGGCCGGGCGACCGGATGTCCGGCGCGCGTCGCGCCGGGCGGGGCGACCGGGATGTCGGGCGCGTGTCGGGCTGGACAAAACGCACGTTTCGGAAGAGTGTTCGCGCCGAGGTGCACTGTGCCTACCTGGCGTGATGAGCTCATCGAGGCGGTGAAGTCGAAGGCCGAGCGCGAGTCGGAAGAGCTCGCGCGGCACAAGAAGCGGGTCGCCGAGGCGCTCGCGGCCGCGGAGTCGGCCGTGTCGCTGGGGGCCGAGTCGCTCAAGTTCGCGCACGAGAAGCTGCAGGAGAAGGGGCAGCCCGCCGTGCTCTCGCAGGAGGCGGACAAACACCGGCTCGCGCTGGGCGATTTCGCCCTGGCGCTGGAGCTGGTGCGCGAGTCCGCGATCGTCCGGGTGACCTTCGGCGACGGCAAGCCGCGCGAGTTCGACTTCGCGAAGGATCGCCACATCGCGCCCGCCGACGTGGAGGAGTACCTCGGCCGGCGCTCGCTCGAGCTGGTGCGCGCGGCGCAGAAGGCCGCGCCGTGGTGAGCGCGGGCCGCGCCGCGCCGCGGCGGGGGCGCGCGCTCGGCGCGGGCCGCGCCGCCGGCCTGCTCGCGGCGCTCGCGGTGCTCGCCGCGTGCGCGCCGCCTGCGGCGCCGCCCCGCGGGGCGAGCGCGCCGCCGGCGGCGACGCAGGCGCCTGCGGCGGCTCCGAAGCCGCTCTCGATCGATCCCGACCCCGCCGCGGAGGCGCGGATCAAGGCGGACGTCGCTTACCTCGCGTCGCCCGAGCTCGCGGGGCGCGGCACCGGCGAGCCCGGGGCGCAGCGCGCGGCCGAGTTCATCGTGCGGCAGTTCGCCGAGCTCGGGCTCACGCCGCTGGGCGGCGGCAGCGAGGGCGGCGCCAAGGCGTACATGCAGGTGTTCGAGGCGCGGGTGGGCGCCGACGTGGCGCCGGCGTCGCTCGCGGTGCAGCGCGGCGGCCGCAAGCAGGACGTCGAGGCCGTCAAGCTGGTCACGGCCGACGGGAGCTCGAGCGGCACGGCGACGGGCGGCGCGGTGCTCGTCGGCCACGGCGTGACCGCGGCGGCGGTCTCCTGGGACGACTACGGCGGCCGCGACATCGAGGGGAAGATCGCGGTCGTGCTCGACGGCGTGCCCACGCCGAGCGGCGGCGCGGCGGCGGCGGCGAGCGCCGATCCCCACCACGCGCACCACGGCGCCTCGCCGAGCCCGGCGGACGCGCTGCGCGACTTCGGCAGCACCCGGTACAAGATCCGCACGGCGCGCGAGCACAAGGCCGCGGGCGTGATCCTCGTGGCGGCGGGCGACGAGCTGCCGCCGGTGCCGGGCGACGCGGCGAGCATGGGCATCCCGGCCGTGATGATCACGCGCTCGGCGGCCCGGGCGCTCTTCCCCACGGCGGGGCTCGCGCCGCCCGCGAAGCCCGCGGCGGCGAAGGCCGCCGACGCGAAGCCTGTCGACGCGAAGGCCGCCGACGCGAAGCCTGCAGAGGCGAGGCCTGCGGCCGCCGGCGCTGCCGCGAAGCCCGCCGACGCGAAGCCTGCCGACGCGAAGCCTGCGGAGGCGAAGCCCGCGGCGGCCGGCGCTGCCGCGAAGCCCGCCGACGCAAAGCCCGCCGAGGCGAAGCCCGCGGCGGCCGGCGCTGCCGCGAAGCCCGCGGCCGCGAAGCCGGCGGCGAAGGCGCCCGGACCGAAGCCGCTCGATGGCGTCACCGTCGAGCTCACGACGAAGGTCACCCCGCGGACGGCGCCCGCCTCGAACGTGATCGGGCTCCTCCCCGCGCGCGCCGGCTCGCCTCACGCCGGCGAGTACATCGTGATCGGGGCGCACTACGACCACCTCGGCCACGGCGGCACGCCGCACTCGCGCGCGCCCGGCGTCCGCGCGGTTCACCCGGGCGCCGACGACAACGCCTCGGGCACGGCGATGCTCCTCGAGGTGGCGCGGCGGTTCGCCGCGCTCCCGGCGCGGCCGGACCGGAACATCCTCTTCATCGCCTTCGGCGCCGAGGAGATCGGCACGATCGGCTCGCGTCACTTCGTCGAGCACCCGCCGGCGCCGCTCGACGGGATGAAGCCCGTGGTGGCTATGATCAACGCCGACATGGTCGGCCGGATGCGGGGGGACAAGCTCCTCGTCGACGGCCTGGGCACCTCGCCCGACTGGAAGCCGATCGTGGAGGGCGCCGCCCGCGGGCTCGGCCTCGCGCTCCAGTTCGGCGTCGAGGGGTTCGGCGCGAGCGACCACGCCTCGTTCACCGCGGCGCGCGTCCCGGTCGCCTTCCTGTTCACCGGCGTGCACGAGGACTACCACCGGCCGAGCGACACGGCGGACAAGATCAACGCCGAGGGCGTCTCGCGCAGCGGGGTGCTCGCGGCGCGGATGGCGCTCGCCCTCTCGCAGCGCGACGGGCGGCTCGCCTTCGCCGACGCGCCGGCCGATCCTCACCGCAGCATGCGCGGCGGCTTCCGCGCGTCGCTCGGCACGATGCCGGACTACGCGTACCAGGGCCCCGGCGTGAAGCTCACCGGCGTGCGCCCCGACGCGCCCGCCTCCCGCGCCGGGCTGCAGGCCGGCGACGTGATCATGCGCATCGGTACCCATGCGATCACCAACATCCACGACTTCATGTTCGCGCTCGGGGATCTCGAGCCGGGCCGCGAGGTCGAGATCGAGGTGGATCGCGGCGGGACCCGGGTGCCGATCAAGGTCATCCCCGCCCCTGGCCGATGAGCCGGCGACCTCTTCGCGCCGCGCCGCCCGTGAAGCCGGCGCCGCGCCGCCGCGCCCGGCGCGCGCCCGGCGTCGGCGGCCTCGCCTTCCTGTGCGGCCTCGCGGCCGCGGCCCCCGCCTGCGACAGCCCCGGCCCCGCCGCGACCGACGCCGCCGTGCCCGCCGCGCCCGCCGCGCCCGCCGCGCCCGCGAGCGCCGGCGCGACGGCCGGCGCGGACGGCGCCGCGGCGCCAGCGCCGCCTGACGGCGCTGCGGCGGCGGAAGGGACGGCGTCCGATGCGGCGCCGCCCGACGCGGCGGCGGCGCTGTCGCTCGACGGCGGTGAAGCGGACGGCGGCGAGGCGGACGGCGGCGAGGCGGACGGCGGCGCGGTCGACGCGGGCGTGGCGGACGGCGGGCTGCCCGGCAGCGCCGAGGGGTGCCCGGACGACATGGTCCTCGTCGAGGGCGACTACTGCCCGGTCGTCGAGCAGGTCTGCCTGAAGCACCACAAGGAGTACGAGAAGGACCAGGCGCGGCGGGTGAAGGCCGAGGCCGAGCCGGAGGGCCCGAGCACGGTCAGCGAGCGGTGCCTCGAGTACAAGCAGCCCACCGCGTGCCTCTCGAAGCGGCGCGCGCCGATGCGTTACTGCGTCGACCGCTACGAGTGGCCGAACCGGAAGGGCGAGCTCCCCGCGCTGCTCGTCTCGTGGCGCGAGGCGGTCAAGGTGTGCGAGGGCGTCGGCAAGCGCCTCTGCACCGAGGACGAGTTCAACTTCGCGTGCGAGGGCGAGGAGATGCTCCCGTACACGTACGGCTACGTCCGCGACCCGACCAAGTGCAACATCGACCGCCCGTTCCGCCAGCGCGAGCGGACGCTCTTCCGCTACGAGCGGTGCATGAAGCACCCCGCGTGCAAGGCGGAGCTCGAGCGGCTCGATCAGCGCGCGCCGGCCGGTTCGATGCCCGCGTGTGTGTCGCCGTTCGGCGTCTACGATCTGAACGGCAACATGAACGAGTGGGTCGTCCGGCCGGGCCGCAAGTCGCCCGAGCGCAGCGGGCTCAAGGGCGGCTGGTGGGGCCCGATGCGCGGCCGTTGCCGCCCGACCGTGGGGTTCCACAAGGAAGAGGACTACGGGTACGAAGCAGGATTTCGCTGCTGCAAGGACGCGGCGCCGCGTTGACCGCGCGGCGTCGGCGCTTTTTGGAGGGCACGTCGCCGCCGACCGGGAGTACCCTCCGCCCTCAGCGGGCCCGCGACGCGGCGCTCGCCAGCGAAGGGTCCAGGTTGCCCCTCCGGGGGCCCGGGATCGGATCTCTGCGGCGGGTCGGCATCGGCCCGTCGCTCACGCGGGGGAGACCCCGCACCTGCGGGAGACGTCGATGAAGCGATCCATGTGGTTCACCAGCGCGCGTGTTGCCGCGGCGACCGTCCTTGCCCTCGGAGGCCTCGGTCTCCTCGCCTCTGCGTGCCGTGGCAGCGAAGCCGAGGATCCGTCGAACCAGCAGTACAACGCGTACAACCAGCAGCCCGGGTACCAGCAGCCTGGGCAGTACCAGCAGCCGGGGTACCAGCAGCCTGGGCAGTACCAGCAGCCGGGTTATCAGCAGCCTGGGCAGTACCAGCAGCCTGGGTATCAGCAGCCGGGCTACCAGCAGCCGGCGCAGACGCCCGCGGCGGCCACGGCGACGCCGGGCCCGCTCGCGCTCCCCTGCACGGACGACGGGCCCTGCGGCACGCACCGCTGCAACACGAGCGCGGGCAAGTGTGCCTTCCCCTGCGGCGGGGCCAACGACTGCAAGGCGGGCTTCACCTGCACGGCCACCGTCTGCTTGCCGGGCGCTGCGCAGTAGCGAGCGTTCCGGGGGGGTGAGCAGGCTCCGGGGGCTCGAGGGGGCCTCGCCAGCCGCGCGAAGGTCTCCGCCGCGGGAGGGACGGCCTCCGGCGCGCGCCCGGAGCTTCCGGCGCCGGCGTGAAGGCCTCCAGCGCGCTCCGGAAGCTTCGCGCGCGCTCTTGAAGCTTCGCGCGCGAGGGCGGGAGGCCAAATTCCCGGGAAATTCGGTCCCCGGCCCGGGCTGGAAGGCGTCGGGGGGACGGCGGATGCCGCTAAATACGCGAAATGTCGTGCTCCAGAGCGCGCGCGAAGCTTCCGGAGCGCGCGCGAAGCTTCCGGAGCGCGCGCGAAGGTCCCGAACACGTGCCGGAAGCCGCTGGTTGTGTACTGAATCACAATAAATCGAACCGCGAGGCTCAATGTGCTCCCGGGCAGCGGCTGCGTGAGCTGGAACTGGACGCGAGCGGAGGCCCCGGCGCGGGGGCTCGGCTCGGATCGCCGTGGGACCGGCGCTCGGCTACGCCCGCAGCAGCGTCACCTTCCGCCCCGATGGCGTCTCCGCCGCTTCGAAGCGGGTGCGCGTCTCGATGTCCTCGGCCTCCGGCCGCCGGTCGAAGATCACGAGCACCCCGGCGTCGAGCCCCGCCTTGTCGAGGTACCCGTCGAGCTGCGCGAGGGCCTTGTTCACCGGATCTTTCATCCTGTCGCGCCAGACCTTCAGCTCCAGCGCCTCGCGCTGCCACGCGCGCGCGCCGCTCGCGTCGCGGTAGGGCCAGCGCACCAGCAGATCGATCCGGCCGCGGCCGATGCCGTACTCGCGATCGATGAACCCGCCGCCGTTCACCACGCGCTGCAGGAACGCCATGAGCACGAGCTGCGGCGCCACCTCGTGATAGGGCAGGCCAGCGGCCAAGACGTCGCCGTGCTCGCGCCAGAAATCGGCGAACTCGCGCAGGATGCGGCCGAAGTCGAGGCGGCCGTCCGGGAGGACGAAGCTCCGCGGCTCCGTCAGGACCTCGGCCTCCACCGAGCCGGCGAGCACGCGCGCGATCACCTCGTGGTAGATGGGATTGGCGATCCGGAGCGGGTTGTCCCGCGCGAGCAGGCCGAGGTCACGGCCGTAGCGCAGATCGTCGTCGTACGCGTCGTCCTTGCCCGTCAGGGTGCCGGCGAGGACGGGCTCGACGAAGCGCTTCACCCGCGGCTCCGCGAGCTTCGCCACCAGGGAATCCAGGTGCGTGGCGCGCGCCAGGATCAGCCGCTCCTTGGCTTCATCGACGTGCGCCGCCGTGACCGTCTGCGCGGGCGGCACGGCCATCTTCTCGACGACCTCGCGCGCCAGCGCGTTCACCAGCCACGGCTGCCCTTGCGTCGCCTCGAACGCGCGCGCGATCGCCTCCTCTGCGAAGGCCTGCCCTGTATCCGCCGTGTGCTGTCCATACAGCTCTCGCACTTCATCGAGGCTGAAGTCGTCGAGCCGCAGCGACTCGAGCTTGATGTTGAACGGGCTCGCGGTGCCCAGCCGTGACGGATCACCGCCGCTCGCGGCCTTGTAGTCGCGCACGTCGCGCAGGCCGCAGAGGATCACCGAGGCGGGAAACTCGCGAGGGCGGCCTGGGAAGCCCGCCCGGAGCTGCCGGAGCACGGTCACGAGGCTGCTGTCGCGGAGCGCATCGATCTCATCGAGCATGAGCACGAGCGGCAGGGGACACGACTGCGCCCAGGCCTTCAGCGCCGTGCGCAGGCGATCGCCGGGCGGCGCATCGGGGAACGGCGGCGGCTGCTGCTCCGGAGCGAGCCTCGACTCGGCCTCGCTGCGCAGGTTCGACAGCACGATCCGCTCGGCCGCGTCGTAGTCGTCGCCGGCCGCCTGGCCGGCCTCGCACGAGAGGAGGACCGCCGCGTATTCGCCCGAGGCCGTGAGGCTGTGCGCGAGCGCCCGCAGCGCGGTGGTCTTGCCTGTCTGGCGCGGGGCGTGCACAACGAAATAGCCGAGCTGCTCCACGAGCCCGGGGGCCTCGGGCAGTCGGCGGGCCGGCGGGATCATGTAGTGAAGCCCCTCGATGCAGGGCCCGGCCGTGTTGAAGCGGCGCTTCATGCGGCGACCTTGGTCTCAACGCGGCGGCCAGCGCAAGCTGGAAGGGGTCAGCGCATCGGGGCCGGGGTCGCCACAGGGCGCGCATTACGGGCGTGGACCCGGCCGACCTCGCTTCGGGTCCGCCTCGGCGCCGTGGGGAGAGGGCTCTGCCCGCGCCTGCCCCGACCTCGGGCCGGCCGCTCGCGGGCGGCGCCCCGCTCAGGCCGTCACGCCGGGCGGGATCCCGTTCAGCGCCATCATCTTCTGCCGCTCGGCTTCCTTGTTGATGTCGCGGTAGCGCTCGTCGAGCTTCGCGATGTCGAGCCGGAGGATGCGGCCGTACAGCTCCAGCGCGATCCCGACGATCGACCGGTGGCAGGCCGACTTCACCCGATCGTCGTAATAAGGATACGCCGTCTCGTGGAAGCTGCGCAGGTTGTAGAACGGGATGCCCGGGAACTTGTGGTGCTCGTTGTGGTACGTGACGTTGTTCCACAGGAAATTCGTGAACCGCGCCTCCGTCCCGTAGGTGCGAGAGCTGTAGGCGTCCTCCCCGGGGAGCATCTCGTAATGCTCGATCATCGACGTCACGCTGGCGAGGATGGCGCCGAAGACGAACGGCAGGATGAAGAAGAAGAAGAACACCTGGAAGGGCATCACCAGGTAGAAGGCGACCATGAGCGCGTAGAAACCGACGAGCTCCAGGTTCATCCTGATGCGCTGGAGCGTCGAGAGCCGCTTCACGTAGCGCGCCATGCAGCCGAGGAAGTACAGCGGGTAAGCGAACGTGTAGACGGCGAGCAAGAGGAGCTTCGCCAGCACGGGATTCCGCGTGTAGTCCGTGACGACGAAGTTGTCGACGTCAGGGTACGTGTTCGCGATCTTGTGATGGTGAAGGTGGTAGTTCGTGTAGAGCGTCACGCTCATGCCGGTCGGCGCCCAGCAGACCAGGGCGATGAGGTACGAGACGAGCTTCGAGCGCGAGCAGCTCCCGTGCACCGCGTCGTGCGCGACCGCGCCGAGGCCGCGGATGAGGTTGGCTATCACCCACGAGCAGGCGATCCCGATAGGGATCGCCAGCGGGTGGTGCTGCGTCGCGTACAGCACCCACGTCAGCGCGGCCCAGAGGCTGAAATGAAGCGGGATCTTGAGCAGGTAGACGGGCTTGCGCCTGTAGGCAGCCTGAAGCAGCTCCCGCGGTACCGTATCCATTCCGGCCATACTGATCTCCGTCGTTCGTTCCCGCGTTCGTTCCCGCGTCGATGTCCGCGTTCGTCCCCGCGCGCGGGGCCGGAACTTCGCAAATACCCGGCGAGAATACAAGACGGCGCACACCTTTCGCCGGGCGCCGCGAACGTGCCTACGCGCCTCGGCCGGGGGCTGGCGACGGGGCTTCGCGCTCGCTTGAGACGCCAGGATCTTCCCGCTAAGACCCGGCGATGGGAACGCGCATCGAAAAGGACAGCTTCGGGCCCATCGCCGTGCAGGACGACCGCTACTGGGGGGCGCAGACGCAGCGCTCCCTGGAGAACTTCCGGATCGGCAGCGAGCGGTTTCCGCGGGAGATGCTGGCCGCGCTCGGCACCGTGAAGAAGGCGGCCGCGCTGGTCAACCGCGACCTCGGGCTGCTGCCGGAAGACAAATGCAGGCTCATCGTGGCCGCGGCCGACGAGGTGATCGACGGCAAGCTCGACGGCCACTTCCCCCTCGTCGTCTGGCAGACCGGGAGCGGCACCCAGACCAACATGAACGTCAACGAGGTCATCGGGAACCGCGCGATCGAGATGAGCGGCGGCGCGATGGGGTCGAAGTCGCCGATCCACCCGAACGACGACGTGAACCGGTCGCAGAGCTCGAACGACGTGTTCCCGACGGCCATGCACGTCGCCGCCGCGCTCCAGATCGAGCGCCGCCTCCTGCCGGAGGTGCGGCGGCTCCGCGAGACGCTGGCGCAGAAGGGCGCGGCGTTCGCGGACATCGTGAAGATCGGCCGCACGCACCTGCAGGACGCGACGCCGCTCACGCTGGGGCAGGAGTTCTCGGGCTACGTGGCGCAGCTCGACGCCGGCCTCGGCGCGATCGAGCGGGCGCTGCCGCCCCTGCACGAGCTCGCGCTCGGGGGCACGGCCGTCGGGACGGGGCTCAACACGCACCCGGAGTTCGCGGCGCGCGTCGCGGCGAAGATCGCCGAGCTCACGGGGGCGCCGTTCGTCACCGCGCCGAACAAGTTCCAGGCGCTCGCGTCGCACGACGCCCTCGTCGCGGCGCACGGCGCGCTGAAGACGCTCGCGTGCAGCCTGTTCAAGATCGCGAACGACGTCCGGTGGCTCGCGAGCGGGCCGCGCTGCGGCATCGGCGAGATCACGCTGCCCGAGAACGAGCCGGGCAGCTCGATCATGCCGGGCAAGGTGAACCCGACCCAGGCCGAGGCGCTGACCATGGTGTGCGCGCAGGTCCTCGGCAACGACGTCGCCGTGAGCCTCGGCGGGGCGAGCGGCAACTTCGAGCTCAACGTGTACAAGCCGCTCATCGTCCACAACGTGCTGCAGTCGATCCGGCTGCTCGCCGACGGGTGCGCGTCGTTCGAGGAGCACGCCGCGCGGGGCATCGAGCCGAACCGCGAGCGCATCGCGCGGAACCTGCGCGAGAGCCTGATGCTGGTGACCGCGCTCAACCCGCACGTGGGCTACGACAACGCCGCGAAGATCGCGAAGAAGGCGCACGCGGAGGGGACTACCCTGCGCGAGGCGGCGCTCGCGCTCGGGCTGCTCGACGAGGAGACGTTCGACGCGATCGTCAGGCCGGAGCGCATGATCGGGCCCGAGGCCGCGCGTTGACACCCCGTCCGCACCTGGGCTAGACGGAGCAGCGCTCGCCAGCGGCGCCGCTGCGCTTCGCAGCGGCTCTCCCCCTCGCCGCCGGCCGCCACGGACGCCGATGACACCTTGCGCATTGACCGGTCGCGGCGCGGATCCGCGGCGCTCCAGGGCACGGCGCCGCGCGGCCAGCGCGACGGGAGCCGCCGCGCGCCGCGCCGCGGCGGCCGTCGCTGCCGTGGCCGGGGCGGCGCTCTTCTGTGCGCCGGCCGGCGCGCAGCCCGCGCAGCCGCTGCCGGTTCCACCTCCGGCCGACGGCGCCGCACCCGCCGTGCCCCCCGCCGGCGTCGTGCCCTCCGTGCCGCCCGCCGCGAGCGCGGCCGCCGCGCCTTCCGTGCCGCCCGCCGCGAGCGCGGCCGCCGCGCCTTCCGTGCCGTCCGTGGCGAGCGCGGCCGCCGCGCCTTCCGTGCCGCCCGCGGCGGGCGCGACCGCCGCGCCTCCGGGATCGGACGCCGCGCCGCCGGCGCCGGACGGCCTCGGTGGACCGCCGTTCCAGCTCGCGATCGGCCGGCTCGTGCTCTCGCCGCTCGTGCTCGTGCAGGCGCAGGCCGTGCCGTTCGTGGGCGACGACGCCTTCCTGCAGGCGGGCGACGTCGCCGAAGGGCAGGGGTTCCGCCTGCGGCGCGCGCGGATCGGCTTCGCGGGGACGCTCGCCGGGTACGTGCCGTTCGCCGCCTCGGGCGACCTGGCCCTCGGCCCCGACGGCTCGGCGCGGCTCTCGGAGGCGTGGATCGGCTACGCCCATTTCCCCTTCGCGCACCTCTACTTCGGCGCGCACGACGTGCCGTTCAGCCGCTCGGCGATGACCGGCGCCGGCGAGGGCGCGCTCATCGAGCGGCCCCTCGCCGTGCGCGCCCTCGCGCCGTTCCGCCAGGTCGGCCTGCACGTCGAGGGGCACTTCTGGGGCCGGACGCTCAGCTACTACGCCGGCATGTTCAACGGCTTCCAGCGCTCGGATCAGCTCTTCGCCGGCTACGTCGAGAACGCCGCCAGCTTCGGCAACCGCTTCGACCAGGTCGCCTACGTCGCGCGGCTCGCCACCGAGCCGCTCGGCCGCATGGACCGCTCGATCCAGGACCTCGCCGGCTCGCGCTTCCGCTTCGCCGCCGGCGCGAGCTACTTCTTCAGCGACGGCGGCACGCGCGACATCCACGGCGCCGGCGCCGACGTCCTCGTGCACGCCGCGGGCGCGCACGCGCTCGCCGAGGTCCTCTGGAACCGGAGCGAGCCGGAGCACGCGCCAACCCAGCCGATCGGGCAGCTCGCCCCGGTCACGTCGGTCGGGCTCGTCGGCGAGGCGGGGTACTTCATCCGGCGCATCAAGCTCGGCGTGAGCGCGCGGTTCGAGTGGATCGACCCGAACACCCAGATCTCGGACGAGACCGACGGCTGGACCCTCACCGCCGGCGCGAGTTACCACTTCATCGACAACGTGCTCAAGGCGCAGGCCGACTTCACGCACCGGCAGGAGGTCCACGGCGTCGCGCTCGACAACGACGCCGTGGCGCTGCAGCTGCAGCTCAACCTCTAGCCAGCGGGCCGCCATGCGAACCTGCCGCTCCGCCCTCGCCCCGCTCGCGCCACGCGCCGCGCCGCCCGTGCCGCGCGCCGCGCCGCGCGCGGCCCCGCTCGCGCCGCGCGCGGCCCCGCTCGCGCCGCTCGCCGCGCCGCGCAGGCCCCGCGGCGTCCTCGGCCTCCCTGCTCCGCTCGGCGCCGCCGGCGCGCTCGGCGCGCTCGGCCTCCTCGGCCTCCTCGGCTGCGACGCGCCGAACCTCCTGCGCGCCAAGCCGATCGAGAGCCGCTTCGAGCTCGTCGGCGGTCCGGTCGCGATGGCCGATGTCGGCGACTTCATTCTGGAAAACGACGAGATCCGCGTCGCGATCCTCGGGGCGCGCCACTCGCCGGGGCCGGGCGTCTACGGCGGCTCGCTGGTCGACGCCGACCTGCGCCGCCCCGACCCGCGCTTCGCGAGCGCCGCGGGCCGCGACCGCTTCGCCGAATCGTTCCCCGTCGCCAACCTGCTCGTGCCCGACCCGGGCGCCACGGAGGTCTTCGTGGCCAAGGACGGCTCCGACGGCGAGGAGGCGATCGTCCGCGTCGAGGGCGACGGCGGGTTCCTGTTCCAGGCGCTCGGCGTGCTGAAGACGCAGGAGGACCTGCTCGGGCTCCTGTTCGACGGCATCAAGCCCGAGCTGCGCTTCCGCACCGACTACATCCTCCGCCCGGGCGAGCGGTTCGTGACGATCCGCACGACGCTCCTCCTGCCCGACGCGGTCCGGGGCTGCCCGAGCGTCGCCTCCTGCGCGCTCGAGTGCGAGCACGGCCTCGCGGCGGGGGACGACGGCTGCCCCGCGTGCGCCTGCGGGGAGCCGCTCTCGCTCGACAACTACACGGGGCCCTCGGACATCTTCAGGGGCATCCTCGGCGACGACCGCAACGACGCGCCCGAGCGGAAGGGCGGGATCGTCGCCGGCGACTTCGTCTTCTTCGGCAACCAGAACGACATCTTCGGCCCCGGCATCGGGTTCGACGAGGAGCGGGCGGTGTTCGACGCGCTCTTCGCCGGCCGGGACACGTTCCAGGAGCCGCTCAGCTTCGACTTCGTCGCGGCGGCGGGCGGCGACGTCAGCTACGGCTACTTCACGAAGGCGCCCCCCGGCGGCCCGCCCTCCACGGTCAACGTCCCGGTGTTCACGAGCGCGGCGACCGCGTTCCTCAGCGCCGGCCGGAGCTGCCTCGCCGCGGAGTCCGACGACGAGGCGTGCGACCGGAAGCGGTCGTTCACCTACGAGCGCTACTTCGCCGTGGGCGAGGGCGACATCGCGAGCGTCGCCGAGGTGGTCCACGGCGCCCGCGGCACGGCGACCGGCGCGCTCGAGGGCGCGGTGCGGTGGCGATCGACCGGCGCGCCCGTGCCGAACGCGCGCGTCCACGTCTTCCGCGACCCCGATCCGGGCGCCCCCTTCGCGAGCGTCGACGAGCTCGTCGAGGCGAACCTCGCGCGCTCGGGCGACGTGGGGCTAGAGAGCTCCATCGACGCCGACCTCGGGCTCGATCCGGTCGAGGACGGCGACTTCCACGCGCGGCTCCTGCCCGGCGGCTACCTGCTCGTCGCCGAGAACCCGGAGGGCACGGCGATCTCCGCGCCCATCCGCGTGCAGATCGGCGCGGGCGGCGCGGCGACGGTCGCGGCGGAGCTGCCGAGCCCCGCGCGGATCGTCTACCGCGTCACGGACGAGGGCGCCCGGCTCGCGCCGGCCAAGCTGACGTTCGTCGCGCTCGACGCGGCGGGGCGGCCGCGCGAGGGTGACGGGCTCCGGCGCGTGTACCTCGGCCACAGCCGGCTCGGCAGCGGCGTGCGGCAGATCGAGCGCACGGCGACGGGGAAAGGCGAGGTCGAGATCGAGCCCGGGCGCTACCGCGTGCTCGTCACGCGGGGGCCCGAGTTCGGCCGGTTCGAGGTGCCCGACCTCGAGGTGCGCGCGGGGGAGGTGCGGCGGCTCGACGCGGTCGTGCCGCGCGAGATCGACTCGACCGGCTGGATGTCGATCGACATGCACCTGCACCAGCGCCCGAGCTTCGACAGCGGCATGCCGCTCGAGGAGCGGGTGACCGCGGCGGTCGTCGAGGGGCTCGAGGTCGCGGTGGCCACCGACCACGACGTGCACACCGACCTCGGGCCCGCGGTGAAGCAGCTGGGGCTCGAGCCGATCCTGAAGACCGCGGTCGGCGCCGAGGTGTCGACGCTGGAGCTCGGGCACTTCATCGGCTTCCCGCTGCGCTACGACGAGCTCGAGGTGCCGGATCACGGCGTGTTCGACTGGGTCTGCCGCCCGGGCGGGGACGTGATCGACGGCGTCCGCGCCACCGCGGCGGCAGGGGAGGACGCGCTCGTGATCGTCGCCCACCCGCGCGACGGGTTCATCGGGTACATCGACCAGCTCGGCGTCGACCCCTTCACGCTGGACCGGACGATCCCGACGCTCGAGGCGGACAACCCGCTGTTCCAGGCGGGCAGCTGCGACTTCGACGCGATGGAGGTCTTCAACGCGAAGCGCTTCGATCTGCTCCGGACGCCGACCGTGCAGGAGGTGGTCGACTTCAACCGCTGCCTCGCCGCGATCGACGCCGCGAAGGACGAGGCGGCGCTCCGGGCGGCGTGCCCCGACCTCGCGGGCGGGGTGCCGGCGTGCAGGGACGGCGAGCGCTACGCGGTGTGCCAGCAGCGCGCGCGCTCGGCGCTCGCGTGGGAGAGCACGAAGCGGATCCTGACGAGGACGCCCGAGGAGCAGGACGCGGTCTGGGATTTCGACGGGACGGCGGCCGAGGGCGAGGCGCTGTGCCTCGCCGGCGACGGGGGCTCGGTCCCCGAGGAGGACGCGGGCCGGCCGTGCACGTTCCACGCGGGCCAGGTCGACGACCTGTTCCGTTACCTCGACCACGGCTTCACGCCGACGCAGGTCGGTAGCAGCGACAGCCACGGCGCGTCGCCGGAGCCGGGCTTCCCGCGCACGTACTTCCGCGCGCCGAGCGACCAGCCCGCGGCGGTCGGCATCGGCGAGGCCACGCGGGCGCTGCGCGCGGGCAGCGCGTTCGCGACCTACGGGCCGTTCGTGCGCGCGGGCGTGGGCGAGGCGACGTTCGGCGACGTGGCGACGGTCCAGGGCGACACGGTGCCGCTCGATCTGCGGATCGAGACGGCGAGCTGGTTCGGGGTGGACCGCGTCGAGGTGTACGTGAGCGGGCGGCTGGTCCGGGTGCTCGAGCCGTCCGCGGGGCCCGCGGCGATCGTGGACGTCGACGAGCGGCTCGCGCTGCGAGCGCCGGCGACGGACGGGTGGATCGTGGTGGTCGCGATGGGGCTGCGCGACGAGAACCTCCTCACGCCGGTCGCGCTGCCGGTGTCGTTCGGCGAGCTCCAGCTGCCCCGGGTCGCGAGCCTGGCGTTCACGCAGGTGGAGGCGCTGTCGCAGTTCTTCACGTCGTCGCCGGCGGTGCCCGACTGGTACCCGGTGGCGCCTTATGCGATCACGAACCCGATCTTCCTGGACCGGGACGGGAACGGCGTTTACGACGCCCCGCGCGGGCCGCCGGCGTTCTGCTCGCGGCCGTGTGAGCCGGGGGTGCTCGATCCGTCGCAGTGTCCGGAAGGGCAGGAGTGCCTGCAAGAGGAGGCGGTCTGCGGGATCTTCGTGCTCGGGCGGTGCGAGGACAAGCAGGCTTCGCGGTAGTCAGGGCGGCTGCAGGACGGCCAGGAGGCCTCTCGGCTGGGACGCCAGGTCGAGCGTGGGGTCGAGGAGGTCGCGCTCGGGGCCCCCGTTCAGCGAGGCGACCACCTTGGCGGTGACGATCGGGCGCACGCCGGAGGCCTCTTGCCAGCGGTCGGCCACGTGGTGCGCGAAGTCGACGAGCATGTCGGGGCGCGTGCCCATCTCGCCGAGCTGGCGGTCGGTGAGCCACTCCTCGAGATCGAGGGGCTCGCGCACGCCGGTCCTCGGGTCTACCACCGTGTAACTGAGCTCGCTCACGGACTTGTCGCGCAGCTTCATGCGCCACGAGAAGCGGTGTCCGGCCTCGTTCCAGGCCACGTCGCCCGGGTAGAGCCAGTGGCGGAGCGGCAGCAGGAGCTGCACCAGGAGGTAGCCGCAGAGCAGCGCGAGCGGCAGGGCGCGGCGCCGCTCGGGGGCGGGGGCGGAGCCAGGCGCAGGGGCGGAGGTGCCGTCGTTCGGGCGGGCCGCCCCGCGGAAGAGGAAAGGGAGACGCCGCCTCGGCCACGACGGGTCCGCGAACAGCGCCAGCGAGGCGATCATGACGTAGGGGAAGATCCCGATCTTGAACAGGAAAGCGTTGCTGAGGTTGAACGTCAGGGCGATCGCCGCGCCGATCGGGAACGTGCGCCGGGAGAAGAGCAGGAAGCCCATCGAGAGGTCGATGGCGAGCCCCGCGTACGAGAGCGCGAGTCCCGCCGCGGGCGAGGCGAGGAGCGGGCCCACGAGCGGCGCGTCGGCGTGCTCGGCGAGCCACATCGTGAGCGGCTGACCGCGCAGCCAGTCGCCGTTCAGCTTGGCGACGCCGCCGTAGAAGTAGACGATCGCGACCTGGGCCTTCAGGGCGAAGAGGTGGAGACGCGGCGCCGTCTCGGGCGGGGCGGCGGCGGACGTCGATCGGGCGGCGCGGCGCGCGAGCAGGTGATCCACCGAGAGCGCGCGGTGCGCCGGGGTGGCCGCGAGCAGGAGGCCGAGCAGGCAGACGAGGTAGAGGTGGTTGAGGTACTGCGCCTTGTCGAGCAGGAAGACATACGTGAGCGCCGCGCAGAGCAGGGCGGCGCTCGCGCGGTAAAAGAGCCCGGCGGCGACGAGGAGCGAGAGGACGAAGATCGCGCCGAAGTGCCAGTACATCCCGTCGCCGCCCCAGGGGCGGACGAACGGGACGTAGCTGAAGAAGAAGGTGGGCTCGATGTAATAGCGGGTGATCCGATCGTGGAGGGCGTACCGGACGACCTCCCAAGCGATCAGGGCGCCATACCCGACCCGGAAGACGGCGAGCGAGGCGGCGTCGACCTCGGCCGTGAGGTGCGCCGCGAAGCGGCGCGCGACGTCAATGCCAGTGCTTGTGCCGGTGCTTGTGCTTGCCCTTGTGTTTGCCGTGCACGTGGACGTGGACGTGTCCGTCGTCGTCATCATCGTCGTCATCGTGGACCACCACCACGCCTGGAGTCGTGTTGACCTTCACCACGCCCACGTTCCACGTCGTCGCCACGACGACGTTCAACGCCGGCGCGCTCGGGCCGATGACGACGTGCATGCCGGGACGATACCCGACCAGCACCACGTCGGCGTGGGTCGGGTGCGCCACGACGACGGTGAGCTTCGTGGGGTTCACCTTCGCCGTCACCGTGCCGACGCAGTAGAGGCCGCCGGGGCCGGGGTTCAGCACGATGAGCTCGGAGCCCGACCCCACGAAGCCGAGCTTGATCTTGCGATCGCCCACCGGGATCGGCTTGAGGTCCGCGTTGAGGACGTAGACGCGGACCTGCCCCGAGGCCTTGTCGGCGACCACCTCGACGACGTCGTCGCCGACCACCTGGATCACGCCGCCGTTCGGGCCCGTCTTGCCGGGGGGGAGGGGCCTCTTCTCGGCCTTCTTGGCGCCCTCCACGATGACCCGCGTGCCCCCCGCGGGCACGTGGAGGACGCCGTTCCACGGCTTTCCGGCGACGACGACGTTGTACTTCACCTCGGTGAGATCGGCCTCGAGCTTGGGCCCCGCCGCGACGAGCACGCCGGTCTTGGCGTCGAGGACCAGCGGCACCTGCCTGTCGCCGCCCGGCGCTTTCCAGGTCAGGGTGCCGCTCACGTCCTTGTCGATCGGCTTGCCGTCGGGCGTCTTCACGATCGCCTTGACGTTGCCGTCCGCCGCGATGTCCCACCCGACCGAGCCCCCGTCGTGCTCCTCGGTCAAAGGTTCTTCGATCGCCACCGGAGCCGCCGCGACCGACTCCTCGGCCACGCTGACCTCAGCCTCGCTCTTGCATCCCGCCGCGAGCGAGCTGCCGGCGATCAAGGTGGTCAGGGCTACTACAGAAAGGACGCTTCGCGCGTGCATCACAGGCCTCCAAAGGAGAGAGAGTATCGGAAAGAGGTCTGACGCGTCTTCACGAACCGTATTCGCTGGCGAAGAGGAGTGGGCCCCTGGCATGCGATGTGGTTGAGGTGGCGCCCCGCGGCACGCTGAGCGCCCGGGCCTTCCCCCACGGACCGCGCCAGGGTAGCGTCTCCTGCGAGCTCGCCCTGCCATGTCCTCCCAGCGCGTCTATGTAGGTCTCATCGGCTACGGCCTCGCCGGCGCCGTCTTCCACGCCCCGCTGATCCGGGCCGTCCCGCAGCTGCGCCTCGCCGCCATCGCGACGCGCCGGGAGGGCCAGGTCATGGCCGACCACTCGGGCGTCGCCGTGCACCCGACGCCCGAGACGCTGATCGCCGAGCCCGGGATCGACCTCGTGGTCATCGCGTCCCCCAACGAGACCCACGTCCCGCTCGCGCGCGCGGCCCTCGAGGCGGGCAAACATGTGGTCGTCGACAAGCCGTTCACGAACACGAGCGCCGAGGCCGACGAGCTCATCGCGCTCGCCGCGCGCCGCGGCCGGCTCCTGTCCGTGTTCCAGAACCGCCGCTGGGACGCCGACTTCCGCACCGTGCGCCGCTGCGTCGAGCAGGGCCAGCTCGGCGACGTGGTCGCGTACGAGGCGCATTTCGACCGCTTCCGCCCGGCGATCAAGCAGGGCTGGCGGGAGCAGGATCTGCCGGGCTCGGGCATCCTCTACGATCTCGGCGCGCACCTCATCGACCAGGCGCTCGTGCTCTTCGGCCCGCCGCGCGCGGTCACCGCCGACCTCCTCGCGCAGCGCCCCGAGGCCCGCACCGTGGATTATTTCCACGTCACGCTCGACTACGGCCGCCGGCGCGCCATCGTGCGCTCCTCGACGTTGACGCGCGAGCCGGGCCCGCGTTTCGCCGTGCACGGCGACGGCGGGAGCTTCCTCAAGTACGGGATCGACGGCCAGGAAGAGGCCCTCAAGGCGGGCAAACGCCCGGGCGCGCCGGACTGGGGCAGGGAAGACCCGCGGTGGTTCGGCACCCTCGTCACGGCCGACGGCGAGCGGCGAACGATCGAGAGCCTGCCCGGCGCCTACGAGGCCTACTACGAGGGCATCGCGTCCGCGATCCTCGACGGCGCCCCGCCGCCGGTGCGCGCCGAGGAGGCGCGCGACGTGATCCGCATCATCGAGGCCGCGACGAGGAGCTCCGCCGAACGTCGAACGATCCCGCTCGATGGAACCCCCTGATCCAGGGTAGGCCCTCGGGGAGGGGGCTCGTGGCGCGGGGTGGGCCGATAAAACCCCTGATCCTCGGTAGGCCCTCGGGGAGGGGGCTCGTGGCGCGGGGTGGGGGATGGGCCGATGTCTGAGTCTGAGATAGGGCTCCTCCGGCTTGCCGGAGTGGCCCTATCTCAGACGAGTTCGGCGGGGCCCCCACCCCGCGCCACGAGCCCCCTCCCCGAGGGCCGGGCCCTTCAGGAGTGCCTCCCGCCGTCGCCTCAGCGCGCCGCCGCCGCCGCCAGCGCCGCCTGCATCGCGACCCCCATCTCGGCCGGCGTCGCCGCCACCTTGGCCCCCGCCGCCTCGAGCGCCGCGATCTTCTCCGCCGCCGTGCCCTCGCCGCCCGCGATGATCGCCCCCGCGTGCCCCATGCGCTTGCCCGGAGGCGCCGCGCGCCCGGCGATGAACGCCGCCACCGGCTTCTTCATGTTCTGCTTGATCCACGCCGCGGCCCGCTGCTCGGCCGTCCCGCCGATCTCGCCGATCAGCACCACCCCGTGGGTGTCGGGATCCTGGTTGAAGAGCTCGAGCACGTCGATGAAGTCCATGCCGCCCACCGGATCGCCGCCGATGCCCACGCAGCTCGACTGCCCGATCCCGAGGGCGCTCAGCTGCCCGACCGCCTCGTACGTGAGCGTGCCCGACCGCGAGAGGACGCCGATGTGCCCCTTCTTGTGGATGTGCCCCGGCATGATCCCGATCTTGCACTCGCCCGGCGTGATCACGCCGGGACAGTTCGGCCCGATGAGCCGCGCCGGCTTCCCCTCGAGGAAGCGGCGCACGCGCACCATGTCGAGCACCGGCACGCCGTCGGTGATGCAGATGACGAGCTTGCAGCCCGCGTCGATGGCCTCGACGATCGCGTCCGCGGCGCCGACCGGCGGCACGAAGATGCACGAGACCTCGGCCCCCTCCTTGCGCACGGCCTGCTCGACCGTGTCGAAGATCGGCACCTTCTCTTCGAAGCGCTGGCCGCCGCGGCCGGGCGTCACGCCGGCGACGACCTTCGTCCCGTACTCGATGCATGCGCGGGCGTGCTGCGACCCGTAGGCGCCCGTGATGCCCTGGAAGACGACCCGCGTGTCCTTGTTGACGAGGATGCTCATCGCTTGATTACTCTACCTTCAACGTGGGCAGGAGAGGAGCTCGGCTATCGCCCGTCGCTCGCTGCTCCGACTGGGGTTCGTGGCACTCGCGGGCGCCTACGCGCCGATCTTCTGAGGCTTGCCGCCGGCCGTGGCGGCGACGATCTTCTGCGCGCCGTCGGCCATGGAGCTCGCCGACTGGATGGTCAGGCCGCTCTCGTCGAGCAGCTTGCGGCCCGCCTCGACGTTCGTCCCCTCGAGGCGCACCACGAGAGGCACCTTGAGCCCGAGCTCCTTCGCCGCGGCGATGACCCCGCCCGCGACCACGTCGCAGCGCATGATCCCACCGAAGATGTTCACGAAGATGCCGCGGACCCGCTCGCTCCGCAGGATGATCTGGAAGGCCGTCTTGACCTGCTCCTGCGAGGCGCCGCCGCCGACGTCGAGGAAGTTCGCCGGCTTGCCGCCATAATGGAGGATGATGTCCATCGTCGCCATCGCGAGCCCGGCGCCGTTGACGAGACAGCCGATGTCGCCGTCGAGCGACACATACGAGAGCCCGGCCCGCTTCGCCTGGAGCTCGACCGGATCCTCCTCGTCGACGTCGCGCATGCCGTTCCAGTCGGCGTGCCGGAACTCGGCGTTGTCGTCGAAGCTCACCTTGGCGTCGAGCGCGACGACGTCCCCGGAGCCCGTCACGACGAGCGGGTTGATCTCGAGCAGCGCGCAGTCCTCCGCGGTGAAGGCGGTGTAGAGCGACGACACCATCTTGAGGAACTGGCGCTGCGTCTCCTTCGCCGTGAGCCCGAGCGCGAGCGCGAGCTGCCGCGCCTGGTACGGGGCGAGGCCGAGCAGCGGATCGACGAAGAGCTTGAAGATCTTCTCCGGCGTGTTGTGCGCGACCTCCTCGATGTCCATGCCGCCCTCGGTCGACGCGATCACCGCGACCCGGCGGCGCTCGCGATCGACGAGCATCGCGAAGTAGAGCTCGCGCGCGATGTCGAGGCCCTGCTCGACGTAGAGCCGCCGGACCTTCTGCCCTTCGGGGCCCGTCTGCTTGGTGACGAGCTGCATGCCGAGCAGCTTGTCCGCGATGGCGCTCGCCTCGGCGCTGCCGCCCTTCGCGACCTTGACCCCGCCGCCCTTGCCGCGCCCGCCCGCGTGGATCTGCGCCTTCACGACGACCACCGGGTTCCCGGTCTGGGCGATCAGCCGATCGGCGATCGGCGCCACCTCGCTCGCCTGGAAAGCCGGCTCCCCTTTCGGTACCGGCACCCCGTAGCGGGCAAAGAGCTGCTTGCCTTGATACTCGTGGATTTTCATGAGAGGGGCCGCAACCCTATCACAATAGCCGGCCAGCGCGGGGCCCGAAAAAGACCGGTCGGCCAGCTGTGTTGCCGCGGGCTTGCAACACGCGCACGCGCGTGCGCCCGAGCGCGTCCGCGCCCGCGTCCAACCCGCCCTGCGGGCGCCTCAATGTTTCGCGACGGTGAACGGGCGCTCCGCTCGGTCGCCGCGCAGAGGCCCGCGCGCCGTCGCCGTCGCGGCCTCGGCCGGCGCGGCGTCCTGCTTCACGGCGTACGCCGGCGGCTCAGGGCGGCGGAGCGCCACCAGGGCAAACAGGCCGGGCAGCACGTCGCCCTCCACGCGCGACAGCTTGCCCTCGAGGCTGATCTTGAGCTCGTCGAGGGGCGCGTAGGTGAGCCCGGCGCTCGCGGAGACGTCCGGCTGGGGCGCGTACAGGAACGCGGAGAGGGCGCCCTCGGGCTCGTGGAGGCCCTGGAGCCGGAGGAGAGGATGGATGGACTCCCGAGGAAGGATGTTGGCGATGATCTCGCCCCCGACCCAGGGCCTGAGGCGCACCGTCCCGGCCTCGTCCGCAGCGCCGACCAGCCCGACGCTGCCGTCCACGGACACCGACAGCGCGTCCGCCGGGTAGAGCTCCAGCGCGAGGACCGCTGTGTAAAAATCGATCGTCGGGTAGAGCGCCACGCCCGACCAGGTCGACCAGAGGGCCTGAAGGGTGGTCAGGCCCGCGCCGAACGTCGGCGCGTAGAAGTCGAGATCGAACCCGCCAAAGATGTTGATCTCGTAGCCCCCGTCGAGCACGAGCCCCGGCTCGATACCGAGCATCCGGCCAGGGACGGTGCTGATCATCGTCGAGAAGGTCGGGAAGTAGTTGGTCCAGTTGTCCCAGTCCTCCATCCCGATGGCGTGAGAGAGGATGCCGAGCCGCAGGTGGTGATCTTCCCGGCCGATCTGGAGCATCGCCCACTCGGGGGGGCCGAGCTTGATCCCCGGCGTGAGCAGCGACCACTCGGGGTAAACGAACGCCGGCAGCCCGAACGCCGGCAGCCCGAGCGGCGCCGAGGTGGCCTGGATGTCGAGATCGAGCCGGAAGTACAGAGATCCGCTCGCGATCCTGAAGCCAGCCTCGGCCTGGGCGTAAGCGTCGAGGCGCCTCGATCCATCCGGATCGCCGTGCACGCCGGCGACGACGCTGGTCCCCCCGCCCACCCACGTGTCGATGTCGGCGGGGAGCGCGGCGAAGCTGGGCAGCAGGGGGACCTCCTGCCCGGGAAGCTAGGCGTCGGGGAGGCTCGGGATCAAGTGAAATGCGGGCCTCACCGCCGCGCGCCGGCCGTCGCCGCGCGCAGGCGCTCGACGAGCGGACGGACGGTGTCGCTCCGCAGCTTGTAGGACGCGCGGTTCGCGATGAGCAGCGTGCTCACCTCCGTGACCGTCTCCAGCACCTCGAGGCGATTCTCGCGCAGCGTGGCCCCCGTCTCGACGATATCGACGATCAGGTGAGAGAGCCCGACGAGCGGCGCGAGCTCCACGGAGCCGTGGACAGGGATGATCTCCGCCACCACCCCCTTGCTCGCGAAGTGGTCTCCGGCGATCCGCGGGTACTTGGTGGCGACCCGCGGGAGATCGGGTATCGGCGTGTCCTCCGGCCCGGCCACGACGAGGCGGCAGCGGCCGATCCCGAGGTCGAGCGGCGTGTAGAGATCGTGCCGGCGCTCGAGGAGCGTGTCGCGGCCCGACACCCCGAGATCGGCGGCCCCGTACTCGACGTAGGTGGGCACGTCGTCGGGCTTCAGGAACACGTACCGGAACGCGCCGTCGGCGGTCGGGCGGACGAGGCGGCGGTCGTTCTCCTGGAGCGGCGTGCTGTCGAGCCCGGCGCGCTGCACGAGCGGGATCAGATCCTTCAGGATCCTCCCCTTGGGCACGGCGATGGTGAGCGGCTTCGTCGTCGCCATCAGCCGTTCCGCCCCTCGACGCGGACCGTGTCGGCCCCGAGCTGCGCGAGCTTGCGCTCCATGAACTCGTAGCCGCGATCCAGGTGGTAGACGCGCAGCACCTCGGTCTCGCCCTCGGTCGCCACGAGCCCGGCGATGACGAGCGAGGCGCTCGCGCGCAGGTCGGTGGCCATCACGGTCGCGCCCGAGAGCGGGGCGCCGCCGTGCACGTGCGCGGTGTGGCCGTCGACGTCGATGTGCGCGCCCATGCGGGCGAGCTCGGGGACGTGCATGAAGCGGTTCTCGAAGATCGTCTCGACGATGCGCGACGTCCCCTGCGCCTGGCACATCAGGACCATGAACTGCGCCTGCATGTCGGTCGGGAAGCCCGGGTGCGGCGCGGTGGTGACGTCGACGGCGCGCAGCGGCCGGCCGTCGCGGCGGACGCGGACGCAGTCGCCCTCGCGGCCGACCTCGACGCCCGCCTGGCGGAGCTTCGCGGCGAGCGCCTCGAGGTCCTCGAGCGGCGCGTTCTCGATCAGCACGTCGCCGCCGGCCGCGGCGGCCGCGACCATGTACGTGCCGGCCTCGATCCGGTCGGAGATGATCGCGTGGTCGAACGGCTCGAGCGAGTCCGCGCCCTCGATGTGGATGACGTCCGTGCCGGCCCCGCTCACGCGCGCGCCCATCTTGTTGAGCACCCGGCCGAGCTCCTCGACCTCGGGCTCGCGCGCGCAGTTCACCAGCGTGGTCCGCCCCTTCGCGAGCGCGGCGGCCATCATCAGGTTCTCGGTGCCCGTCACCGTCGGCAGGTCGAACACGACCTCGGCCCCGCGGAGCCGCTTGCACTCGGCGACGATGTACCCGCGCGAGAGCCGGATCGTCGCGCCGAGCGCCTCGAGGCCCTTGAGGTGCTGATCGACGGGGCGCGTGCCGATCTGGCAGCCGCCGGGGAGCGACACCTTCGCGCGGCCGAACCGGGCGAGCAGCGGGCCGAGGACCATCACGCTCGCCCGCATCTGCTTGACGAGCTCGTACGGGGCCTCGGGCCGCACGTTGCTGCCGGCGCCGACCCGCACGATCGGCGGCGCCGTCTCGACGTCGCGCCCGAGGAACCGGAGCAGCGCCGCGGTCGTGTCGATGTCGCGCAGCGCGGGCACGTTGCGCAGGAGGCTCTCGCCGTCGGAGAGCAGCGTCGCGCAGAGGATCGGCAGCGCCGCGTTCTTCGCGCCGCTGATGCGGATCTTGCCGGAGAGCGGCTTGCCGCCCCGGATCCGGATGGAGTCCATGCCCCCGCTATCGCACAACCCGCAATGGAACGCGATGTTTCGGCCACGCCGCGCTCCCCGGGGCCGATCCTCCCGCCCGCGGCGCGCGCGGCCACGCCGGGCGGCGCGCTGGTCCACGTCGGGTGCGCGCTGTGGGCGCGCGACAGGGCCTCACTTTTCCGCTGTGCTGGTCTAGTCTCCTCCGGCCATGCGACCGAGCGCCATCGCCCTGCCCTCGTTGCTCGCCGTCTCCGTGGCCTTGCCCGCCGCCGCCCAGCCCTCGGCCGATCTCCGCGGGTTCCGCGCCTCGATCGACCCCGCCGCCGGCGTCTACCTCGAGCCCGCCGCGTCCCCGGACACGGGCGAGTGGAACGCGAGCCTCTGGGCCTCGTACGCCTACCGCCCCCTCGTGCTCCGCGATCCGGCGTCGGACGAGGCGCGGTTCGACGTCATCCGCCACCAGGTCAGCGCCGACTTCGCGGCCGGCGTGGGCGTCGCGCGGCGGCTCCTGCTCGGGCTCACGCTGCCCGTGATCCTCTACCAGACCGGCGACGCGCCGACGCCCGACTCGACGCGCGTGCTCGGCGGCACGTGGCTCCCGGCGCAGGGCATCGGCGACCTCGGCCTCGTCGGCAAGGTCACGCTCGTGCAGCCGACGGGCGGCGACCTCGGCGGGTTCGGGCTCGCGCTGCACGAGCGCTTCACGTTGCCCACGGGCGACGAGGCGTCGTTCGCCGGCGAGGGGGGCGTCACGAACGAGCTCAGGGTGCTCGCCGAGTACCGCCTCGTCGCGTTCGGCGCGCACCTCGCGGCCGGGCTGAAGCTCCGCGCCGCCGAGGCGCGCTTCGCGTGCGAGGCGACCCCGATCGGCGCGTCGGGCGCCGACGCGTGCCCGACGGTGTTCGGGCACGAGCTCCCGTTCGGCCTCGGCCTGTCGTTCCGGCCGCAGATCCTGGGCATCGATCCGGAAGGGCGCGCCGCGATCTTCCTCGAGGCGCACGGGCACCTCCCGCTCTCGCCGATCGCGCCGTTCGAGGGGCAGGAGACGGCCGCGCTCGAGCTCGGCCTCGCCGCGCGCTACGCGCTCGGGGACGTCTCTCTCCTGGCCGGCGCGCAGACCGCGCTGCTCGGCGGCGTGGGCACGGCGCCGCTGCGCGCCGTCCTCTCGGTCGCGTGGGCCCCGCGCGTGCGCGACGCGGACGGCGACGGCGTCGTCGACGACGTCGACCAGTGCGGCGAGCTCGCCGAGGATCGCGACGGCTTCCAGGACGGCGACGGCTGCCCCGAAGGCGACAACGACGAGGACGGCGTCTTCGACGACGAGGACCGCTGCCCCACGCAGAAGGAGGACGAGGACGGCGTCGAGGACGAGGACGGATGCCCGGATCCGCAGGACGGAGGCGCGCTCCAGCACTAAGCTCGAGGCCCTGCATGAGCGACGACGGCTACAAGAAGCACGGCGGCGGTCGCCACGAGGGGCCCGCCCGCACCTCGCCGTATCCCCTGAGCCGGCTCTCGGCGCCGCACGAGCTGGTCGACGTGGCCCGCGAGATCCAGCAGGCGGACGCCCTGCTCGGCGCGGTCACCGGCGGCAAGCTCGCGCTGATCGCCCGGCAGATCCGGTCGCTGCAGGAGCAGGCGCGCGAGGTCCTCGAGGCCGCGCAGCGCGACGGCGAGCTCCACCGGGCGGCGTGCAACTTCAAGAAGCGGCCCGGCCACGTCTACCACCTCTACCGGCGCGGCGACGGCGTCCGCTACCTCTCGATGCTCTCGCCCGAGGAGTGGGGCGGCTCGCCCCCGCACGCGTTCGAGGGCTCGTACCGGCTCGAGGTCGACATGTCGTGGACCCCGGCCGGCGAGATCGATCCGGGCGACGACGAGGCATCGCCGCCGCCGCCCGCGCCGCGCCTCGGCCGCGGCGCATGACGGCTCACGCGTCTCTGCCGCGGCGCATGACGGCTCACGCGTCTCTGCCGCGGCGCGTGACGGCTCACGCGTCTCTGCCGCGGCGCGTGACGGCTCACGCGTCTCTGCCGCGGCGCGTGACGGCTCACGCGCCGATCCGGAGCAGCACCTTCCCGAACGACGTGTCGCTCGCCATGTAAATGTGCGCTGCGGCGGTCTCCTCCAGCGGGAAGACGCGATCCACGATCGGCAGGACCACGCGGCGCGCGAGCCACGGCGCGATGTTCCGCTCGAGCACCTGCGCCGCCGCGATCTTCTCCTCGATCGGGCGCGAGCGCAGCACGGTGCCGATGATCTCGACGCGCTTCCGCAGGAGCTCGCGCAGGTCGAGCTCCGCGCGCGCGCCCGCCGTCAGCCCGACCAGCGCGATGCGCGCCCGCGCCGCGCACGCCTTGACGTCCTCCGCGACGTACGCGCCCCCGACGAGGTCGAGCACGACGTCGACCCCCTCGCCGCCCGTCGCGGCCAGCACCTCGCCCGCGAACTTCCCGCCCGACGGCGCGATCCCGGCGTCTAGCCCGAGCTCCTTGCAGCGGTCGAGCTTCTGCTGCGTGCGCGACGTCCCGGCGACGAAGCACCCGAGCGCGCGCGCGATCTGCAGGCCGGCCGTCCCCACGCCGCTGCCGACCGCGTGCACGAGCACGCGCTCGCCGGGGGCGAGCCGCGCGCGCGTCACGAGCGCGTCGTAGGCGGTCACGAACGCCTCGGGGACGGCCGCCGCCTCCTCGTCGGTGAGCCCCTCCGGCACGCGCGCGACCTCGCGCTCGTGCGCGACGATCTGCTCGGCGCAGGCGCCGCCCGCCACGAGGCCGAAGACGCGATCGCCTGGCGCGAAGCGGCGCGCGCCCTTCCCCACGGCCTCGACGACGCCCGCGTACTCGAGCCCGGGGATGTCCGGCGGCGCGCCGGGCGGGGCCGGGTACATGCCCGCGCGCTGCAACAGATCGGCGCGGTTGACGCCGGCGAAACGCACGGCGACGCGCACGTGCCCCTCGGGCACGTCCGGCGCCGCCACCTCCCGGAGCTCGAGCACGTCCGGCCCGCCCGGCTCGCGAATGACGATGGCCCGCATGGCGGGCCTCACTCTTCCATGGGCGGCGGCAGGACGCTCTTCCGGACGAAGTACTCGACCTTCTCCGAGTCCGGATCCGCCGGCTCGACCGGCTGCTCGGGCGGCGCCCCCGCGCCGAGCACGGCCTCGATCTGCGCCTGCTCGACCGCGTCGAGCATCGACGCCGCGTTCGGGTAGCGCTCCTCGCGGTCGAGCGCGAGCGCGCGCATCGTCACGACGTCGAGCGAGTGGGGCACCTCCGGCCGGAGCATGCGCGGGCGGATCAGCTTCACGCGCTGCATCTCGGCGAGCAGCGCCCCCGGCGTCGGCGCCTTGAACGGCAGCTGCCCGGTGAGCATCACGTAGAGCAGCATGCCCACCGAGTAGAGGTCCGCGCGCGCGTCGAGATCGCGCACGCCCTGCGCCTGCTCGGGCGCCATGAACGCGGGCGTCCCGGCCACCGCGTGGCTGCCCGCCGCGCCGCTCGTCGGAATCAGCGTCGACGGCTGCGACCCGGTGTTGAACGCCTCGGCGACGCCGAAGTCGAGCACCTTCACGGTGAGCGGGCCGCGATCGCCGCCGACGAGGCAGATGTTGTCCGGCTTGAGATCGCGGTGGAGGATGCCCTCGGCGTGCGTGACGATCAGCGCGCCGAGCACCTGCACGGCGACGTCCAGCGCGACGGGGATGGGCATCGGGCGCTCCCGCCCGAGCCGCTCGGTGATCGTCTCGCCCTCGAGCCGCTCCATCACGAGGTAGGGCGTCCCGTCGTCGAGCACGCCGAGGTCGTACACCTCGACGATGTTCGGGTGGCCGAAGCGGCCGGCGACGGCGGCCTCGTTGTGGAAGCGCGCGATCGCCGTCTTGCTCTGCGCGTACTGCCCGCGCAGCGTCTTGATCGCGACCCGGCGCCGCAGGCCGATGTGGATCGCGTCGTAGACCATGCCCATCCCGCCCTTCGCGATCACGCCGAGGATGCGGTAGCGGTCGTGCAGCAGGCGGCCGACGAGCGGCGCCTCCTTGGTCGGACGCGGCTGATCGGGATCGATGTCCGGCGGCAACGGGCCGTCGACGGGCCACCCCGACTCGCCCCGCACCCCGGGCACCCGCGTCGAGGAGGGCGGGGCGACGCTCGACGTGAGCACGACCGCCGTGCCGTGCACCGGGCACCTTTCGGTGTCCGACGGGTGCGGCAACCCGCACGCCTGGCATCGGATAAAGTGCTGCGGCGGCATCGGGGACCCGGTCAGAGTACGGGTACATCCGCCCATGCAGCAAGCTCGTTCAGGGCCGAAGCGTCCGCCGGGGGCGCCTGCCCACAGCGTGTGGTCGGGTAGACGACGCGTGCATCTTCAGCAGCTGGGTTGGATCGGCCCGCGGCTTACGGTAGGCTGGGATCAATCGTGCCGCAGCCGGTCCGGAGACCCTCCCGACGCGCCGGGGGCGGCGCCGAAGCGAGCCAGGGGCCCGGAATTTGGACCGAAATGCGAAACTGAACGTAGACCAGGATGTAAGGCGGACGTGAGGCATCGCGCGACGGGCTCGGGGTAGACTTTCCCCGACTGCCAGCAGTGGGGGCCAGCGGGAATGGGAAGGGGAAAGAGACAGAGGCCATGAGCACGGCGGAGAAGCTTTCGGACGGTGCCTCGTCGGCCAGCGGTGAGTCCGATCCGCTGCTGGGAAAGGTCTTGAATCAGAAGTTCAAGATCCACTCGCTCCTCGCGACCGGTGGCATGGGCGTCATCTACCGCGGAGAGCAGATCGCCCTGGAGCGCCAGGTCGCGATCAAGGTCCTCACTCCGACCAACTCCTCGAATCAGATCGACCCCAATTTCCACAAGCGCTTCTTCCTCGAGGCGAGCATCCTCGCGCGGCTCCAGCACCCGAACATCGTCACGGTCTTCGACTACGGCCGAGTCGAGAACATGGAGCCCGAGCGGTACTTCATGGCCATGGAGTTCCTGGAGGGCGAGACGCTCTTCCGGCGGCTGCGCAAGGCCGGCCGCCTCCAGGCGCCCGAGGCGATGGGCATCGCCCGGCAGATCGCGCGCGGGCTCCGCGAGGCGCACAAGCACGGGGTGGTGCACCGCGACCTGAAGCCGTCGAACGTGATGCTCGTCCCCGGCGAGGACACCGGCGAGCTCGTCAAGATCCTCGACTTCGGCCTCGTGAAGGTGCTCGCGGACGACTCCGAGGAGCTCACGCAGCAGGGCTCGTTCCTCGGCTCGCCGCGCTTCATGTCGCCGGAGCAGATCTCGCACGGCAAGGTCGATCTCCGGACCGACGTCTACTCGCTCGGCGTCATCCTCTACCAGATGCTCTGCGGGAAGGTCCCGTTCGAGGCGCAGAACTCGGTCCAGATCCTGATCGCCCACCTGCAGCAGCCGGTGCCGCGCCTGCGCGAGCGCACCCCCGACGTCGAGGTGCCCGAGCCGCTCGAGGCGTTCGTGCTGCGCTGCCTGTCGAAGGATCCCGAGGGCCGCCCGGCCAACATGGAGGCCTTCATCCGCGGCCTCGCCGAGTGCGGGCAGGCGATGGGCCTGTCGCCCGCGTTCGCCTCGACCGGCCTCGTCACCCTCGACTCCGGCGGGACCGGCAAGATCCCGACGCCGATGCCGCCCGTGCGCGTGATGACGGCGATCCCCGCGAGCTCGCCGTCCTCCTCGGCCGGCGGGGCGGCCGCGCCGGCGGACGACGCGTCGCTCGGCGCCGCCTCGCGCCCGGCCGACGCGGCGCCGCAGGGCCGCAAGGGCATCGTGCTCATCGCGGTCGGCGTGCTCGCCGTCGCCGGGATCGGGATCGCGATGGCGCAGATGCGCTCGGGCGAGCCGACGCCCGCCGCGCCGCAGCCGGAGAAGACGCTGGTCGCGCCGCCGCCGGCCGAGGGCGGGACGTTCGTGCTCGTCGTCGAGTCGATGCCCTCGGGCGCCGAGGTCCTCGAGGACGGCAAGCCCCTCGGGAACACGCCGCTCCAGCTCTCGGTCTCGAACAGCTCCGTGCGCAGCAGCCCCCGCCGGCTGACCGTGCGGCTCGACGGGTACGAGCCGTACTCGATCGTCCAGGGCCCCTCGGAGCAGTCCGTGCGGCTGGTCGCCACGCTCTCGAAGAGCGCCCCGCCGCCGAGCGCGCCGGCGACGACGACCGCGACGCCGAACCAGCCGGCTCCGCCCCCGCGGCCCTACTCCGGGAAGGGGTACGTCGCGCCCAAGGCCCCGCCGGCCGCTCCCGACCCGCCGCCCGCCGCGCCCGCCCCCCGGCCGCTGGATATCCAGATCGAACGATGACCCTCCAGCGCCCCGCACCCCTCACCGCCATCTCCACGTCTGTCTTCTCGGCGCGACCGCTCTGGGCGGATGCACCTGCCGGGCGAGCGGGCGTGGCGCTGGAATCTAGACCTGGAGATCTGGGGCCCCGTGATGTCGATCACACGGGTTGCGTCAGCGCTCCTCGTCTGCTGTCAGCGCACACACCCTGCCCGAACCAGGGTGTCGGTGCGCCGACATCTGCAGAGTGGCCCGGCGATCTCCGGGGCGCGCAGCGTGGTCCCGGGGTCGCGCCGCGCGGCGCGCGCACCGGGGGCGATGCGTGCGACAGGTGCGACAGGTGCGACAGGTGCGACGCGGGCGACGCGCGCGCCACGCGCGACGCGATCGATCGAAGATCCCGGTATTCATCTGTTCCCGCCGGCAGTACACTCCGGGCTCTGCGTCCCGCAGACCAGCTTCCCAGGCCGATTCCAAGCGGGATCCGTTGCTGAGGAGCAAGGAAATGAACCCGCTCGTCCCCGACTTCATCATCCAGCAAGACGCTCTCGGCAACACCGAGGGCAGCTTCACGGGGGCGGTGCTCATGATCGACATCCCCGGCTTCACCGAGCTCACGGAGAAGCTGATGCAGCATGGGCGCGCGGGCGCGGAGACGCTCGCGGGCACGCTCCGCTACTACTTCGACCCGCTGATCGCCGCGGTCCACCACGCCGGCGGCTTCATCACGAACTTCGCGGGCGACGCGTTCACGGCGCTCTTCCAGGACACGCCGGACCGCAAGGTCGCCGAGTACGTGCTCGGCGCCGCGCTCGCGATGCGCGACCTCTTCGCCGAGCACCCCGAGCGGAGCACGCCGTTCGGCAGCTTCCCGTTCTCGTTCCGGATGGGGCTCGCGTGGGGCGCGGTGGAGTGGGGCATCGTCCGCATCTCCCCGGAGCGCGCCTATTACCACTTCCACGGGCAGGCGCTCGCCGCGTGCGTCGCGATCGAGCGGCAGGCGCAGAAGGGGGACATCCTCCTCGACCGCGCGCTCTGCGATCGCATCCCGCCCGCGAGCGCGAAGTACCACGGCGAGGGCGTCTACAAGCTCGGCGACGTGCCGGCGCCGCGGCTGCCGCAGGTGCCGCGGAACCCGCCGCCCGGCGACGGCGCGGCGTTCGTCGCGCGGGGCGTCGCGGACATGCCCCCGGAGGGCGAGTTCCGCAACGTCACGAGCGTCTTCCTCTCGTTCGAGCAGATCCCGAGCTTCGCGGAGCTCACGCGGCTCCTGCACGAGCTCTCGGAGCTCTACGGCGGCACGTTCACGGGCATCGACGCGGGCGATCTCGGCATCGCCGCGCTGATCCACTTCGGCGCCCCGATCACGCACGAGAACGACAACGACCGCGCGCTCGACTTCGCGCTCGAGCTGAAGAAGCGAGGGCTCCGGCAGATGCGCCTCCGCGCGGGCATCACGCGCGACGTCCGCTACGCCGGCTTCAACGGCGGCACCGAGCGGAACGAGTTCGCGTGCATCGGCCGCGCGACGAACCTCGCCGCGCGCCTCGTCGCCAAGGCCCCCTGGTCGGCGATCTGGGCCGACGAGCAGGTCTTCCGCGCCGGCGAGACGAGCTACCAGTGGACGACGGAGAACATCTTCCGGTTCAAGGGCTTCGACCTGCCCATCCTCGTCTACTCGCTCGAGCGGCGGCGCATCTCGGTCCAGAAGGAGTTCTACGACCTCGGCCTCATCGGCCGCGAGCAGGAGATCGAGCTGCTCGCGCGCTACGTGTCGCCGATCTTCGAGCACAAGCCCGCCGGGATCATCTACATCGACGGCGAGCCGGGGCTCGGCAAGAGCTACCTCGTGCAGCGCTTCCGCCACCGGTGCGAGGAGCAGCAGAACGACCGGCCCTTCCTGTGGATCGACGCGCGCTGCGACCAGACGCTCCAGAGCTCGCTGAACGCCTTCGAGTTCGCGCTGAAGGAGTACTTCTGGGAGTCGTCGGCGCTCGGCAAGGAAGAGAAGCTCACGAACTTCGACGACGCGTTCGAGTACCTGCTCGAGCGGCTGCCCGAGAGCCAGAGCGCGCTGAAGCGCGAGCTCGACCGCGCGCGCTCCGTGTTCGCGGCGCTGATCGGCATCCGCTGGGAGGACTCGCCGTACGAGCGGCTGCACCCGAAGCTCAGGTACACGAGCACGCTCTCGGCGCTCTCCTTCGTCTTCCTCGCCGAGGCCTCGCTCCAGCCGGTGATCCTCCACCTCGAGGACGCGCACTGGGCTGACGAGGACTCGCTCGAGGCGGAGCGCGTGATCGCGCGCGCCTGCCGCGGGCTCCCGATCGCGATCATCTGCACGACGCGGCGCAAGGACGACGGCACCCCGGTGCGCATCCCGCTCGACCCGGGCATCTCGGAGAAGGTGATCGAGCTGAAGCCGCTGCCGCGCGAGCAGCTCCTCGCGCTCGCGGTCCCGTTCTTCGGCGGCCCGATGCCGGACATGCTCGCGACGCTCCTCTGCGAGACGGCGGGCGGCAACCCGTTCTTCGCGCAGGAGATCCTCGCGTACTGGCTCGAGGACGGGCGCTACGGGTCGAGCTCGAGCTCCATCTCGATCTCGAACACGTTCATGCCGCCGAAGAACGTGAACAGCCTGCTCATCTCGCGGCTCGACCGGCTCGACGCGAAGGTGAAGCAGACGATCGTCGCCGCGGCGGTGCTCGGCCGAGAGTTCGACCTGCGCGTGCTCGCGCTGATGCTCCCCGACGCGTCCGTGCTCGAGGAGCACGTGCGCATCGGCGAGGCGCAGTGCATCTGGTCGTCGATGAGCGAGCGGCGCTTCCAGTTCAGCAACGCGCTGCTCCGGAACGCGGCGTACGAGATGCAGTCGCGCGCGCGCCTGCAGGAGCTCCACCGGCTCGCCGCCGAGGCGATCGAGAGCCTCTACGGCGACGACCTCGAGGACCAGCTCGTCGCGCTCGGCCGCCACTGGCGCCGCGCGGGCAAGGTCGATCACGCGCGGCGCTACTTCCTCGCGGGCGCGCGCAAGGCGGCCGCGCGCTACGCGCACGAGGAGGCGACGCGGCTCTACCGCGTCTACTTCAAGCTCTCGCCGGAGCCGACGCCCGAGAGCGTCGTCGTGCGCTACGAGTTCGCGCGCGACGTCCTCGAGGCGCGGGGGCGCTACCAGGAGGCGCGGCAGGAGCACATCCGCGTGCTCACCGACGCGCAGAAGCTCGGCGACCGCGCGTCCGAGGCGCTCGGCTTCCTCGGCCTCGGCCGCACGCACTGGGCGATGCAGCAGCCGGACGACGCGCGCACCTACTGGGAAGAGGGGCTGCGCGCCGCCCGCGAGGCGGGCAACCTGCCGGCCGAGGGGCTCACGCTGGCGAGCCTCGGCATGGCGTACGCCGTCCAGGGCCGCTACGACGCCGCGCGCACGCTCTACTCGCGCGCGATCGCGATCGAGCGCCAGATCGGCAACCGGCGCGAGGAGGCGAGGCTGCTCGCCGAGTTCGCGAAGCTGCACCGGCTGAGCGGCCACCTCGGCGAGGCGGAGGCGCTCCAGGAGCAGGCCGCCGCGATCGAGCGCGAGCTGGCCGCCACGTGAGTGAGCGCGGGGTGTAGAGGTGCCCACCGCCCGCCCCGCGACAGCGGCCGTCTCGAACGTCGCCGCCGCGCGATGCTCTGACCAGGGCGCGCGGCTCCGGTCGCACCGCCCCGCGGCGCCGGCGAGGGTCAACCCTTGCAACGGTGCGGATTTTGCCGACAATCGGGAAAGAGGTCCGTCAACAGCATGACACGACAGGCGACCAAGGACTCATCCGAGCTGATTGACAGTGCTCTCCCCGGGAAGAGCAAGTGGTCCCGATTCACGCCTTCTCTGGTCGCCGGATTGGTCTCGGGGACGCTGGTCGTCACCTTTGATATCTCGCTCGGCGCGCTGATATTCAATCACGGCCTCGGCCAGTACCTCTCGAAGGGCATTGGCATCTTCCTCATCAGCTCCGTCGTCGTCGGCGTGCTCGTCTCGCTGCTCAGCTCCTACAAGCCGGTGATCGCGGCGCCGCAGGAGGACGCCGCGGTCATCCTCGCCTCCATGGCGTCGGCGATCGCGACGGGCATCGCTCAGAAGGACCCCGGGGCGAGCCCGTTCCCGACCATCGTGACCGCGATCGCGATCACCTCGGTCGTCGCCGGCGGGTTCTTCCTCCTCTTAGGCATCCTGCGACTCGGCATCCTGGTCCGGTTCATCCCCTATCCGGTGGCCGGCGGCTTCATCGCGGGCGCCGGCTGGCTCCTCTGCCAGGGGTCGATCTCGGTGATGTCGGGCCAGGCGTCGTCCCTGGAGGACCTGCCGCGCGTCATGCAGGACCCGGAGGCGTTGAAGCGGGTCCTCCCGGGCATCCTGTTCGGCGTCCTCCTCCTCTTGCTGCTCCGGCGGTTCTCGTCGCTGCTGCTCCTGCCCGTCCTGCTCGCCGGGTCGATCGCGGTGTTCTACGTCGCCATCCACCTCGCCGGGCTCAACGTGCAAGACGTGCTCGCGAGCGGGTGGCTGCTCGGGCCGTTCCCGACCCACTCGCTCTGGCCCCCGATCGGCCCCTCGGAGCTCGCGCAGGTGAACTGGTCGGTCCTGTTCGGCAGCGCGGGGAACATGGCCGCCGTCATGGTCATGGCCGCGACGACCGTGCTCCTCAGCGCGTCCGGCGTCGAGCTCGCGACGGAGCAGGAGATCGATCTCGACCGGGAGCTCCGGGCCACCGGCGTCGCCAACATCATCACCGGCTTCTTCGGCGGGGTGGTGGGCTACCTGTCGCTCACCGAGTCGTCGATGAGCTACAAGGCCGGCTCGAACAGCCGCCTGTCGGGCCTCGTCGCGGCGTCGATCAGCGGCCTCGTGCTCATCGTGGGCGCCGACGCGATCCTGTACTTTCCGCGCCCCGTCCTCGGCGGCCTGATCGCGTACCTCGGCTTCCACTTCCTGATCAACACCCTCTACGAGGGCTGGTTCCGGCTGCGGCGCATCGAGTACTTCGTCATCGTGCTCATCCTCCTCGTCGTCGCCGTGAGGGGCTTCCTCCTCGGCATCGCGGTGGGGCTCGGCGTCTCGTTCATCCTGTTCGCGCTCAGCTACAGCCGCATCGAGGTGGTGCGCAACGCAATCTCCGGGGTCCACCTGCGCAGCAACGTCGCCCGCAGCGACGGCGAGGAGATGACCCTGATGGGGCGCGCGAAGCTCCTCTACGTGCTCCAGCTCCAGGGCTACATCTTCTTCGGGACGGCCTACAACCTGCTCACGAGCGCGCAGCAGCGCATCCAGGGCGACGGCGACGACGACGAGAAGGTGCGGTATCTGCTGCTCGATTTCCGTCACGTCAACGGCATCGACTCGTCCGCCATCGCGAGCTTCCTCCGGCTCCGCCGGCTCGCCAAGTCGAACGGCGTGAAGCTCATCCTGACGGAGGTGCGGACGGAGATACGCAATCACCTCGAGCGCGGCGAGGTCGTCACGGGCGAGCAGGACGACGTCTGCCGGATCTACCCGGACCTGGATCGAGGCCTCGAGGCGTGTGAGAACGAGATCATCGCCGACGCGCCGCCGAGCATGCTGCCGCCGCCGATGCTGTTCTACGACCTCCAGGACGTGTTCAACGGCCGGGAGGACATGCTGCGGTTCCTCGGCTACCTCGAGCGCGTGGAGGCGCCGGAGGGGTACAACCTGTTCCGGCAGGGCGACATCTCGAAGGACCTCTACCTCATCGAGAGCGGCGAGCTCACGGCGTGGCTCGAGATCGACGGCAAGAAGGTGAAGCGGCTCCGCACGATGGGGCCGGGGTCGGTCGTGGGCGAGTCCGGGCTCTACATGGGCGAGAAGCGCTCGGCGACGGTGACCGCCAGCCGTCACGCCACCCTCTACCGGCTCTCGGAGGACGCGCTGCGGCGCATGACCGCGGAGGCGCCCGAGCTGGCCGCGGCCTTCCACCACTTCGTGGTCACGCTGCTGGCCCGGAGGATCGTGCACTCGACCGGCCCGGTGAAGTCCCTGTTCAACTAGCGCCTGCGCCCCGTCATTCGCGCTGGGTTCCCCATGGACACTCGTTCGGAGCATGGCCTTCCGTCTGGTTCCCTCCCGCGCGCGAGCGCCGCGCGGGACGGCCAGCACGGGCCTGATTTTCAGGGCTGCGCAGGCGAGCACGCCCCGCGGATCGAGCGGCCGGTGGACGGCGATTCGCTTGACAAGGAGAGTTGCGCTTGCCAACCCGGACCTGTGAGGTCGCGGCCGGCGCTGCCCGGCCCCCCGCGCGCATTGCGGCGGCTGGTTCGCGCGCATGCCGGCGGCTGGTTCGCGCGCACCCCGGCCGCCGGCCCGCGCGTCAGCGTACGACGTCCCCGAATTTGTCCAGAGCTGCCCGAGCGGTTGCCCGAGCGGTCGCCTCAGCTGTCAACGGAGAGCACGGACACACCGGGATGCGGAGCGGAAAGAGGTGTTGCCTCACATTCGTCAGGCATGTGGTATGTTGAGCCGAATGGAGGCGGCGCGCTTAATGAGGACGTACCAGCGCGTTCAGGAGATACGCCCGCGGCTGCCCTCCGGCACGCGGAGCGGCCACGGTGGTCCGCTGTATGATGCTGGCGCAGCACATCGAAGCCCGTGGGGCGCCAGCGAGCATCTGCAGCTGTCCGCCGTGACCAGCTGGAGAAAGGACGACTTATGGGATTCACATATCGACCCCTGATGGTCTTAGCCATTCTGGTGGGCGTTCTGTCGATGGCCGCCTGCGACAAATGCGGCGGCGACACGGGCACGCCCCAGGGCCCTGCAGCGACGCCTCCGGCTGGCGCCAGCGAGCTCAGTGTTCTCATCTTCCCGAACTACCTCGACGACAAGAGCCTCAAGGACTTCGAGGAGCAGAACAAGACGCGCGTGCGGCTCACCATCTACGACTCCACCGAGGAGATGGAGAGCAAGCTCGCTTATGCGGGCGCCGACGCGCAGTACGACGTCGTCGTGATGGCGAGCCACGCCATGCCGCGGCTCGCGCGCCGCGGGCTCGTCCGCCCCCTGGATCACGCGCAGATCCCCAACATCAAGAACCTCGAGGCGCGGTTCTCGGGGCCGAACTTCGACGACGGCAACAAGCACTCCATCCCGTACCAGTGGGGCACGGTCGCCATCATCTACAACAAGCAGAAGATCCCCAACATGGAGCCGACCTGGGGGATGCTCCTCGACCCCCAGAAGGTGCCTGGGACGTTCGTGCTCATCGACGAGATGAGGGACATGATCGGCGCGACGCTGAAGTACAAGGGTTACTCCAGCAACACGACGAACCCCGACGAGATCCGCGAGGCAGGCCGCATCCTCCAGGAGGCGAAGAAGCACCCGAAGTGCCTCGGCTTCAAGGGGGGCATCGGCGCGACGCAGGACGTGAAGGGCGGCTCGGTCGACATGGCGGTCGTCTGGAACGGGGACGCGCAGAAGGTGGTCTGGGAGGACAAGGATCGCCTCGCGCTCATCATCCCGAAGGAAGGCTCCGTGATCTGGGTCGACGTGATGACGGTCCCGACCAAGGCGCCTCACCCCGAGCTGGCCTACAAGTTCATCAATCACATGCTGACCCCCGACGCGGGGGTGCAGCTCTCGCTCATGACGAAGTACGCGACGCCCAACGCCGCGGCGCAAGCCAAGCTCCCGGTCGAGGATCGCACGAATCAGCTCATCTACCCGACGGGCGACCTGGCGAGCCGCCTGGAGCATCACCGCGATCTCGGCGAAGCGGCCAAGCTCTACGACGACGTCTGGACGACCGTGAAGTCGAACTGACGGATCACGAGACACACGAGCAGCGCCTCTCCGGCGCAGCGCGCAGCGCACGGCGGCGGCCGGCCGCGAGGCGATCGGACGCGTCCGCAGGGCAGCGCGCGGCCGCGGCGGTATCGGAGTGCGGCTGCTGCCGGGTCCGGCCGCAGCGGCGCTCAGGGCGCCGCGCCCGCGCGCTGCTTTCGTTGAAGTGATGGTAATTTTGCCTGCCGGGTGTCAAGCTATGCATCATTCCAATGCGGCGACCCGCGTGCGGGCGTCGCGTCGATGCGACCCAGCAGCGTGATCGAGGAACCAGGCCGGAGCGCGTCCCTGTCGAAGCGCGCTGCGCTCGGGCGCCAGACGCGCTGAGCACGGGAGCGTCGATCCGCTCGGTGGGAACCTCGTATGCAAGACCCGCGGTCCAAAGACAACCCTCGCACAACCGGCATCGCCAGAGGCCTCACGGTCGACAACGCGTTCACTGCCGAGAGTCTCTACGGCACCCGGCGCGAGCCGACCTACAGCGGCGCGCTCTCCTTCCTGCGCCGCAGGTACTCGCGCGATCTGACCGGCGTCGACGTGGCGGTGACCGGGATCCCGCTCGACACGGCGACGAGCAACCGCCCCGGCGCGCGCTTCGGCCCGCGCGCCGTGCGGGAGGCGTCCGCGCAGCTCGCGTGGAACCGGCCGTACGGCTGGGATTTCGATCCCCTCGATCGGCTCGCGGTCGTCGATTACGGCGACTGTCACTGGGACTACGGGCGGCCGGAGGAGGTCCCCGTCGCGATCGAGGAGCACATCGGCCGCATCGCCGACGCCGGGGCGTCGCCGCTCTCGATCGGCGGAGACCATTTCTTGACCTTCCCGATTCTCCGGGCAATGGCGAAACGCCGCGGAAAACTCTCGCTGCTCCATTTCGACGCCCACTCCGACACGTGGGCCGACACGGTCGGGTCTGGCCGTGTCGATCACGGCACGATGTTCTTCCACGCGACGCGCGAGGGGCTCGTCGAGCCGAGCCGGTCCGTGCAGATCGGGCTCCGCACCCACAACCCCGACACGCTCGGCTTTCACGTGCTCGACGCGCCCTGGGTCCACCGCAACGGGGTCAAGGCGGTGATCGAGCAGGCGAGGAGCGTCCTCGGCGACAACGAGGTCTACCTGACGTTCGATATCGACTGCCTCGATCCGGGGTTCGCGCCGGGCACGGGCACTCCGGTCTGCGGAGGGCTGTCGACCGCGATGGCGCTCGAGATCTTGCGCGGGCTCCGGGGGATCGCGATCGTCGGCATGGACATCGTGGAAGTGGCGCCCGCCTATGACGTGAGCGAGATCACGGCGCTTGCCGGCGCGACCATCGCCCACGAGGCGCTCGGGCTCTACGCGTGCCGGCCTGGCGCACGGAAGGGTGGAGAGGCCGGCGACGGAGAACGGCGAACGGGGGGGTAGTTCCAAGCGGGGCGCGCCGGGGGGTGGGGCCGCGCGGCGGGGGCGGGCGGGCGCTGGCCATCCGGCAAGACTGGGACGAGGGAGCTTGCGCTGGGAACACCGCCCGGCATGTCTCCCTTCGGGCCTTGCCAGCTGGGACGTTTCGTTGCGCGCCACACGAGGCGCGCCTGCAGCCTCGAGCCCCCTGGGGCCTTATGGTACCTCGGTCGGTGCTCGGCGCGCCCGCCCGCCCCCGCCGCGCGGCCCCACCCCCCGGCGCTTACCATTGGACTGGGAGGGAAAAGGGTGCGGTGGATCCGGCCGATCGGCGGTAGGCCCCCTGGGAGGGGGGGCGCCGCGCGGCGTGGGGGACGGGCTGTTGTTTGAGCCCAAATGACGTCGTGTTCCCGGAGTGCGCAGCACGGAGGGGACACGACGTCCAAGGCGAGTTCAGCCCGTCCCCTGCGCCGCGCGGCGGCCAACCTCCCAGGGGGCCCGGCACCTCGGAAAAGACCTGTCAACCGGCGACAAACCTGGAAGACGAGGTGCGCGCCGCTTCAGCGAGAGGGCCGGCGCCGCTGGATCCGACCTCGGTACGGCTCGAACACGGCTGCGGGCGAGTCCTCCATGAACTGGCGGAGAACACGGTTCAGGCCGCGCGTGCCGCGCTCGCGGACCGTCTGGACACGGTCGAGATCGAGCACCTCGCCGAGGTACTCCTCGCCGGAGCCGCCCACGAAGAGCACCCGGCCCTCAGGGTCGACCGCAATGGAGCGACCGCCGCCGACCTCCACGGCGGCGTTCACGTTGACCACATAACACTGGTTCTCGATCGCGCGGGCGCGGGCGAGGACGAGCTCCTCCTCGCGATCCGGCGTCGTGGTGAGCGTCGGGTGCAGGATCACCTCGGCGCCGCGCACCGCCAGGCCGCGCGCGACCTCAGGGTACCAGCCGTCGTAACAGATCATGAGGCCGAGACGGCCGACGCGCGGGATGTCGAAGACCGGCGCGGGCTCGTCGCCCGGGGCACAGGCCTCGAAGGGCATCCAGGGATAAAGCTTGCGGTACCGCGCAACGAGCTCGCCCTTCGACGAGAAGACCAGCGCGGTGTTGTACACCCTGTCGCCGGCGCGCTCGTAGATCGACCCGGCGCAGATCCACCTCCGCGCACGGCGCGCGATCGCGCCGAGCCGCCCCGTGAGCGGACCCGGGATCGGCTCGGCGAGGTCGCGCATCGGCGAGACGTGACGGAACGGGTGGTCCCCCGTGAGCCATAACTCGGGGAACACGTAAAGCTGCGCGTCGGGGAACGACTCCCCGAGCGTCGTCACCTCGCGCTCGAGCTTCTCTAGGGTCGCAGCGGGATCGCCGGGGACAGGCCGGGACTGGACCCCGATGACATGGAGGAGGCGAGCCATGACGCCACCTTACACCAGGCGACGGAACCTGGCGGAAGCCGCCGGCCCGGCGCGCGGAGAGCCCGCTCAGATGGTGGGTTGAACCGTGCCGGAAGCCGCCGCGATGATCTCGGCGGTGGCGAAGTGCGCCGACTCGAGGGCGCCCTGCGCCCAGCCCGTGTAGAGGCACGTGTGATCGCCGCAGAAGACGACGCGCCCCTCGCCGCGCTGGAGATCCGAGATGAGATCGGTCTGGTCAGGCCGGAACGCGGGCCAGCCGCCGCGCGTGTACGGCTGGTGATGCCACGAGAACGACAGCCCCTTCTGGAAATACTGCCGCGCGTTCGGGAAGAACGATTCCATCGTCTTCAGCCCGAACTCGATGCGGTCCGCCGCCGTGGGCAGCTCGTCGAGCGCCGCGGCGTTGCGGTCCTGCACGTACGCGGTGAGGATGCCCGAACCGCCCGGCTGCAGCGAGGTGAGATCCCACAGGCGCTCGACCGGCGTGGTCGTGCACGCCACGAGCAGCCCGAGGATGCCCTCGTCCTCCCAGAACCGGCGCGAGAACTGGAAGTTCAGGCGGGTGACGGTGAACATCGGGATCTCCGACGCGGCCCGGTGCTTGGGGGCGGAGAGCGGCGGGTCGAACGCGACCTCGAGCAGGATGCGGTGAGGGAGCGCGCACACGACGAAGTCGCCCTCGATCGACTCGTGCTCCCCTTGCCGCGTGAACTCGACGGTCACGCCGTCCTTGCGGGAGATCACCCGCTCGACCTGGGCGTTCCTGACGATGCAGTCGTCGAGATCGTCCGCGAAGGCGGTGGTCAGGCGGTCGTTCCCGCCGGCGATCGCGTACGTGTGGAACCACTTGGCGTCGAGCTTCTGGTTGGCAGACCAGGCGAGGCCGCCGAACATCTCGATCTCCGTCCCCTCGTAGGCGCGGCAGATCTCCTTCGCCGCGTGCGAGGCCCCGGTCCGGTCCAGGCTGCGGTAGAACGTCTCGCCCGAGAAGTCGCTGCGGACGGCGGCCGGCGGCCACTCCGCATTGCGAGGATCCCCGATGACCGAGAACGTCTTCGCCGCGAGCTGCAGGTTGAGGGACTCCGCGTCGATGTCCCGCTCTTCCGGGGTGAGCGGAAAATCCTCGGGATAGTGCGCCTTGCCCCGCGAGGTGCTCAGGAAGCGATGGCCCATGACGTAATAAAGCTGCGTCGCGTCGAGCGGATACTCGAGGATCGGCAGCCCGAAATGGCGCGCGTAGGCAAGCGTGAGGACGTGGGTGTCCGCGATCCGGGTGACGCCGAGCTCGGCGTACTGGTCGCCGAAGAAGTTCCGGAGCGTGTAGAAGCGGCCGCCGGTCCGGTCGTTCCGCTCGAGGATGTTCGGCTCGAACCCGGCCTTCCGCAGCGACCACGCGGTGCACAGCCCCGAGATCCCCCCGCCCAGCACGATCACGCGGCGCCCGCCGCCGACGCTCGGCCACTCGGGCAACGTGTTCCACAGGTCGGGCAGCATCTCCCCTGCGGCCGCGAGGCGACGCCGGTCGTAGACGGAAGCGAACGAGCGCTGGGGGACATCGATCGGGCGTTCGGTGAACATGGGCCTCTTGCTCGTGTTGGCTGACAACCGTCAGGTTCAGGGAAAAATGCCGTCAAGACGGCGAGCCGCGGGCGGCATACCCCGACGCGCGATCACCTCGTGGGCCACGCCTCGGCGCGGAGACCGGCGCCGATCGCGCTGCCGGCAGGAGCACGATCCGCCGAGCGGCGCGCCAGCCGCTCCGCTGTCGCTCCGGGATCCGGGGGCAAGGAGCGGAGATGCACAGGAGGCCATGATGTGGCAACCGGTGTTGCGCTTTCAAGCGAAATCTTGGCTGCATGGATTGCGCCGACAGGCGCGGTCGTCCGATAATGTGGTCATTCGGTCACTCGGCCACTCGGCCACTCGGCCGCTCGGCGCGCGCCCCTCGAGGACCACGCCGCCAGCGCGCCGCGCCGCGCCGCGCCGCAGGGGCGCGTCTCCACGGGCGGCCACGCGTGTCCACGCGTGTCCACGCGTGTCCACGCGTGTCCACGCGTGATTTGCGCCGGGCGCACGGATTGCGCCGAGCGAGAGAGCCTCTGCGAGCGCCGCGGCGCGCAGCGCGCGCGGCCCGCGTCAGGCGCAGAGTTCGCGTGAGGCGCATGACGCGCGGAGCGGCGGAGTTCGTGCCAGCGTCGAACGGCGTCCCTGGTGTGGTTTGCGTCGCGCGCGGAACTTGGCGGTTGCGCGGGAAGACGTCCGCGTGGTTGCGCAGGGTGACGCCGCGCGGTTGCGCAGGGCGACGCCGCCTGGTTGCGCAGGGTGACGCCGCGCGGTTGCGCAGGGCGACGCCGCCTGGTTGCACACCGGTTGCACACGCGGCGCAGCGTCGCGCGCGACGCTTTGCGCTGCGCTGGCCGCTCCGCGCCGCCGTTCTACGGCGGCGCGGGGGGCCGGGAGGTGGGGGCTGGGCGTGGCGGGCGCGCGGCCAGGACAGCCGCGCGATCTCAGAAGTTCAGGTTGGCCGAGAGGAGGAAGGTGCGGCCGGGCTGCGCGATCCTGGTCGCCGAGAACTGGGGCGAGATGGGGCCCTCGTACTCCCAGTCGGCGACGTTGTAGACGCCCACGTTGTAGCGGAGGCCGGCCACGTCCGCCTGGCCGGAGAGGACGACGTCCCAGATCACCGCGGGGTCGGTCTTTGTCAGCGTCTTGTCGAGGCGCGGCGCCTCGACCGTCAGGCGGGTCGCCAGCGTGAGGGCCTTCCCCAGCACCGGCACGGCGCCCTTGACCGAGACCATGTGCTCCGGCGAGTTGGGCACCGTCTCTTCCTCGTCGGAGACGTCCCCCTCCCTGAGGTACCTCGCCCGCGCGAACGAGTAGGAGGCCGAGGCCATCCAGCCCTGGCGCCACTCGCGGCGCAGCTCGGCCTCCGCGCCCACCACGAGGATCGGAACGTCGGTGTTGTCGTACCTGCCGGGTTGGTCATCCGTGAAGGCGCCGGTCTGCGCGATCATGTTCGTCAAGTAGTTCACGTATCCCGCGCCGAGCACCGACAGCGTGGAGGAGAGCCGGTGGGTGAACTCGATCTCGCCCGAGGTCACGCGCTCGGGCTCGATCGTCGCCCCCACCGTCGGATCGAACCCCGGGGCGAAGTGGCTCGCGGGGACCTGCAGGAAGAGCTCGTAGATCGGCGGCGCGCGGAACGCCTGACCGCCGATGATCTTCAGGTTGCCCCCCTCATACGGCTTCACGATGACCGCGACGCGCGGGCTGATGCCTGAGTTGAAGCTGAGGTCATCCTTCCCATAGTTGTAGTAGTCGAGGCGAGCACCCGCCGAGATACGGATGCGATCGGACGGGGTGATGTCGACCACGCCGTAGCCGGCGAGGAGCTGGTAAGGGTGCGTCTCGAACAGATCGTCGTCCTTCGCCTCATGGATGGCGACGTCATCCACGTCGACGACGCCATCCCCGTTGAGATCGTCACGATTGTCGCTGACGCCATCCTGGTTGACGTCATCTCTGGCGACCGGGACGGGCAGGATGAGCGAGTCCGTGCAGCTCTCGGTGGGGCCGCTGGGGCCGCAGACGGTCTCCTCGATGCGGTGCCTGCCGAGGAGGTGAAGCTGGCCCTCGACGCCCACGGTGACCTTCAGCTGACGGATCGGCGTGATCTCGAACCGCTGATCCGCGAGCAGCCACATGTCCTGGTACTGCTCGACATCGTGGATCCTGCCAAGGGTGTCGTTCTGCAGCCACAGCGTGTCATCGTAGAACTGGGCATCGAAGGCCACGCGGGTGATCGTCGAGAAGACGTTCGAGATCCGCGGCGCGAACGTGACCTCGGCGAACCCGCGCCTGTCGCGGTAGAACGTCCTGTCGTCGCCGACCACGGTCTGGTTGGCGCCGGTCGGGAGCGCCTTCCTGCGCTCGTTGTACCACATCTGCGCCGAGAGCGACTTGTACCAGAGCCGCCCCTGGAACGTCCCGACGTTGAAGTGGTCGGCGTCGCGGGTGTTGGGATCCCTGTCCTTCCACTTGTCCGGGTTCGCGCCCTCAGGGATCGGCAGATAGTAGTCTCGCCCCTGGCCGCGGCCCCCGGCGGCCGAAACCCACATGCCCGAGTCGCGGCCGAAGGGCACCTGCACCGAGCCGCGGCCCCGGATGAAGCCGTATTGCGCGACGCCCGCGCCGACGCCCGCGCCGACCGCCGTCGGGCGGCTCCGGGTCACGATGTTGACGACGCCGACGAACGCGCCCGTACCGTAGAGCAGCGAGCCCGGGCCGCGGACGATCTCGATCCGCTCGACGTCCTCCAGGTCGGTGCGCGCCGACTGATCGAGGAAGGCGAGGCCGTCCCACGTGTCGTTGATCGCGTGCCCGTTGAGCAGCACGAGCACGCGGTTGCTGTAGTCGCCCGGGATGCTGATCCCGCGGATGCCGCCCCAGGTATAGGTGCCGTCGTACGTCGTGTAGAGGCCGCGCACGCCGCGCAGCGCCTCCGCGACGGTCGGGTACCCCATCGCGCGGAGCTCCTGGCCCGAGATGATCGTAACGGAGCTCGGCGCGTCCTCGACGGCCTCCGCCGTACGCGACGCGGCCTCGACCTCCTCCAGCTGCCGGAGGGAGATGTCGATGCGGGTCTGCTGGCTGGCCACGACGTTCGCGGTCTGCTCCACCGGGCGGAAGCCGCGCAGCGAGACGCGCACCCGGCGCTGCCCGCTCTGCACGTTGAGCACCGCCGGCGTGAAGCCCATCGGCTTGCCGTCGACCTCGACGAGCGCGTCGCGCTCGTCCGCGTTGACGACCAGGCTGCCGGTGAGCGGGTTCAGGCGGTAACGCGCGACCACCGTGCTCGCGGCCGCGACGTTCACGTCCTGCTCCGACGGCTGAAAGCCCTCCTGCGACAGGTAGAGCCGGTGGCGGCCGGGAGGCAGCGTGAGGTCGCACGGCGCGGTGCACGCCGGCGGGCCGCTCGCGTCGTTGACGCGCACGGTCGTCCCCGCCGTCTCGCCCACCACGCGGACCGTACCGACGATGCGCTTCAGCTTGATAGCGACGTTCGTCTGCTCTCCGATCTTCGCCTCGACGTTATCCACCTCGGCCGGCTCGTACCCCTCGAGGTCGACGATGATCTTGTGCTTGCCGGGCTGGAAGCCGAGGAGGCGGGGCGTGTTGCCGCGCCCGCCGAGATCGCGGCGGTTGATGTACACGGTCGCTCCGGGCGGGTCCGTCTGCACGTTGATGACGGCGACGTTCGGCCGGATGCGCGCGAGCGCCTCCTCGATGGCGGGCCTGCGCGAAGCGTTCGGCTCGAGATCGAGCGCCTGAACGTAGTAGCGGAACGCGTCCGGGTACTCCTGGAGCGCCTCGTACGTTCGGGCGATGTTGAAGATGACGTTGCGGTTCGGCACGAGCCGGTTCGACACCAGGAAGTGCTCCAGGGCGCCCCGGTAATCGCGCGCTTGATAGCGCTCCGTGGCGATCCTGAAGTGAAGATCGGCCTCATCGGCCAGATCGTCCGCCCAGGCAGGCCGACCGGAGGATGTGAGGAGTGAAACGAGTATGATTAGGAGTACGGAGCGACGAAAGCTCATCTTTCGATCTCGATTCCCAACGGTCGATGTGGAGCGGGAGGCGCCGTCCGCCGTGTCCAGCAGTTACGCTGGAACGCGGCGAGCTTCGGACGAACAGCCGCATTGCCGGGTGAGCTTACCGTAAGCCGCGAGCCGATCCAACCTGTTCGCACCCGCGCCCGACCCCCCCGCGCCCCCGTGCACATCGCTGTGTAGGCGCGCAGCGCGGACCGCATGACACGGTGAGCTGAAACCTCGCGCGCCGCGCGCGGATCCCCGCGGCGCCGCGCTGTTTTTCGCGGCGCGCGCCGCGGGCAGGCGCCCGAGCTCGGGCGCTTGCCGGGCCCCGCCGGCGAGCCGGCGACGACCGCGGCCCCGGTCGCCCAGCGCACGAACGCGCGCGCGCTCGTGGACGCGCGCGCTCGTGGACGCGCGCGCTCGTGGACGCGCGCGCTCGTGGACGCGCGCGCTCGTGGACGCGCGCGCCCTCGTCGACGCGCGCCGACGCCGGAGCCGCGGCGCCCGCCGCGCGGCCGCCGCTCGCCGCAGCCCGTTATGGGCCGCCCTGGCCGCCCAGCGCACGAACGCGCGCGCCCCGCGGCTGACCGAGGGGCGCGCGCGTTCGTGCGCTGGGCGGCCGGGGCGCGCGGAGGCGGAGACTCACTCGTGCCGCCACCGGGTCATCCGCTCGACGACCATGATGAACACGACCACGCCGAGCACGAGGATGGTTGAGATCGCGAACAGATCGGTCCGCATGCCGCGCATCTGGGATTGATAGACGTAGAGCGGGAGCGTGACCGAGCGAGGGCCGGACGTGAAGAAGCTGATGACAAAGTCGTTGAGCGACAGCGTGAACGCGAGCATCGCGCCCCCGACGATGGCCGGCCAGAGGAGGGGGAGCGTGACCCTCCGGAAGTGGATCCAGGACGACGCATAGAGGTCCATCGCGGCCTCGCTCAGCGTCGGTCCGATCGCGATGAGCCGGCTGCGGACGATCAGCGTGACGAACGCGATCTCGAACGTCACATGCCCGATGATCATCGTCGTCATGCCGGGGTCGAACCAGGCCGACAGGCGGCGGAGCAGGTTGAACGCCATCACCAGCACCGCGGCGAACGTGATGTCCGGCGCGACCGCCGGGATGTCCACGATCGACTGGAGCAGGCGAGTCACGGAGCCCGTCCACGGGAAGCGCATCCCGAGCGCGAGCAAGGTCCCGAGGACGGTGGAGACGACCGTGGAGACGCCGCCGAGCAGCAGCGTGTTCACGGCGACCTCGCGGATCTCCCAGGCGCGCCGGTTCGTCTCGGGATCCGCGAGGAGCTCGCCATACCAGCGCACCGAGAAGCCCGTCCACAAGAGGCCCCGCTCCGCGGCGTTGAACGAGTAGGCGAAGACCGCGACGAGCGGCAGGTAGAGGAGCGCGAAGCCGAAGAAGGCCGCGACCGTCGTCAGCGCGCGCCAGGGGCCGCGATCGCTGTTCACAAGATCTCCACGGAGCGCCCGTTCCGGCGGTACAGCGCGACTCCGCCGAGGGTCAGGAAGATGAGGATCAGGCTCAGCGCCGCGCCATAAGGGATGTTCCGGCCGGGGCCGAACTGGTGCTGGATCAGGTTGCCGATCAGCCAGTGCTTCGCGCCGCCGAGCATGTCGCTCACCACGAAGACGCTCATCGCGGGGACGAACGTCAGGATCACCGCGACGCTGAGGCCGGGCAGGGTCTGCGGCAGGATCGCCGCGAGGAAGACGCGCAGCCGCGAGGCGTAGAGGTCCTGCGCCGCCTCGACCTGCGACCAGTCCAGGCGGTCGATGCTGGTGTAGAGGGGGACCACCGCGAACGGGAGGAAGGCCGCGATCATGCCGAGCGCCACCGCCACCCAGCTCGGGTAGATGTCGCGCCCGGGGTCGACCCAGCCGAGCCAGGCGGCGAGCTTCGCGGGCGGGAGCTGGGCCGAGAGCAAGAGCTTCCAGCTGAAGGTGCGGATCACGAGGTTCGTGCAGAGCGGGACGATGACCATCGCGAGCCAGAAGAACCGCCGGCGCCGCGAGCCGCGGGCGATGAAGAAGCTCATCGGATAGGCGAGCATCACCGAGGCCGTCGTCGCGGCCAGCGCGAGCAGGATGCTCCTGATGAGGATACGCGCGTTCTCGCCCGACGCGGAGCCGAAGATCCGCTCGAACGACTCCAGCGTCAGCTCCCACACGAGCGCTCCGTCCGCGTCCCGCCGCACGAACGACACGACGAGCAGCGCGAGGCTCGGCAGGAGGAGGAACACGGACAGCCAGGCGACGCCGCCCGCGATGAGCGCGCCGCCGCGCGCGAGCAATCGGCGCCGCGTCGTCAGCTGGCCATACCAGACCGTCGGCTCAGTCAAGGAGCACCTCGAGCCGCTCGGCGGGCAGCGCGAGCCAGACGGACGAGCCGGGCTTGAGCCGCGAGCGGGGGCTCAGCTGCACCCGCAGCGGGCCGGGCTCGATGATGAGCTCGACGTGGTCGCCGCGATAGAAGCTCTCCCGCACCACGCCGCGCACCCCGTTCTCCGGCGGCTCCTGGTCACACAGCTCGATCCACTCCGGGTGGATTGCGATGGTACCGAACTCCCACGCAGGCGTGGTCTGGACCCTCAGCGCGCCAACCGTGGTGAACACGAGCGTGGCGCCGACGCGCTGGGCCGAGATGAGGTTCGCCGCGCCGAAGAACTCGGCGGCGAAGCGGGTGCGCGGGCGCTCGTACACCTCGGCCGTCGCGCCCTGCTGCTCGATGCGGCCCTTGTTCATGAGCACGATACGGTCCGAGACGGTCATCGCCTCGTCCTGATCGTGAGTGACGAGCACGAAAGTCTTGCCGAGGGCGCGCTGGAGGCGGCGCAGGTCGAGCTGGACCTCGGCGCGCAGCTTCGCGTCGAGCGCGCTCATCGGCTCGTCGAGCAAGAGCACCTCGGGCTCGTTCACGACCGCCCGGGCGAGCGCGGCGCGCTGCTTCTGGCCGCCGGAGATCTGGTGCGGGTAGCGCTCGGCGAGCTCGTCCAGCTTGAGCATCGCGAGGCTCGCGCGCACGCGCTCGTGCACCTCGGCGTCCGGGAAGCTGCGCGACCGGAGGCCGAAGGCCACGTTCTCGAAGACGGTGAGGTGCGGGAACAACGCGTAATTCTGGAAGACCGTGTTCACCGGCCGCCGGTTCGCGGGCAGGTGGTCAACCGCCCTCCCCGCGAGGAGGATGTGCCCCCGATCGGCGCGATCGAGCCCGGCGATGATGCGGAGCAGCGTCGTCTTGCCGCAGCCGGAGGGGCCCAGCAGCGTCACGAACTCGCCGGCCTCCGCTTTGAACGATACGTCGTTCAGTATCTGTGTCTTGCCGAAGCTCTTGCTGACATTCTCTACAACGAGGCTGCATCCCGGGTTCTGGTCGGCCGCGCTCTCGATCGGGGGCGCCGCGCTGCGCCGCGCCGACGAGAAGAAGTCTCTCAACCTCTGGATCACCCCAGCAAACCCTTTGCTCGCGGCGCTCTCGGAGCCGCTTCCGGAGCCTCGGAGCGTACTACGCAGACCATGATGCCCTCCCGTTGTCAACTGGGGGCGCGCCGGGCCGACCGGCGGAGCGGCGCGCACCCGGCCGGGCTCTTTTGGCTCGCCGGCGCGTACGCTACCGCCCTTCTCCTAGGCGTGCCAGCTTTCTGCCGATCCTGGCCGGCGCTGCGTTCGCGTGCGATCCTGGCCGGCGTTGCGTTCGCGCCGGGCCCCGTGCGAGTGTAACGCCGGCCAGGATCGCACGCGAACGCAGCGCCGCGCGGGACTGCCGCCCCACGCGCGGCTTGCCACCGCTCGGCGCCGGTGATTTCTTGGTCGACGCATGGGCCTAAGGAGCGCGAGACCGCAGTTCGGAGGCACGCGCCGCTTCCAGGTCGTTCGCGTGGTGGGCGTCGGCGGGATGGGGGTTGTCTACGAGGCGTTCGACCGCGATCGGAAGGGGCGCGTCGCGCTGAAGATCCTCCGGAATCTCAGCGCCGAAGCGCGCCTCCGGTTCAAGAACGAGTTCCGCGCGCTGCAGGACATCCAGCACCCGAACCTGGTCAGCCTCGGCGAGCTCCACGAGGAAGAGGGGCAGCTCTTCTTCACGATGGAGCTCATCCGCGGCGTCGACTTCGTGGTGCACGTGCGGCTCCACGAGGAGGGCGACGCCTCGCCCCGGGAGGCCGGGAGCGGCGGGCCGCGCGCCAGCATGGCGTCGAGCCCCATGTGGGCTCCCGACGCGGCCCCGGACGCCGAGCCGGTCCGGATCAAGCGCCCCTTCCACGAGGCCCGCCTCCGCTCGGCGCTCGCCCAGCTCGCCCAGGGGCTCGCGGCCGTGCACGCGGCGTGCAAGGTCCACCGCGACATCAAGCCTTCCAACGTGCTGGTCACCGCGGATGAGCGCGTGGTCGTGCTCGACTTCGGCTTCGTCGCGGACGCGAGCGTGCAAGGGCGCGAGCACGCCGTCGTCGGGACCCTTCATTACATGGCCCCGGAGCAGGCCGAGGGGAAGCCGGCCGGGCCCGAGGCCGACATCTACAGTGTGGGGGTCATGCTCTACCTCGCGCTGACCGGCGTTTACCCGTTCCAGACCGCGCCGAGGGCCGCGATCGACATGATGCGGCGGGCCGAGCCGCCGCCCCCGAGCCGGCTCGTCGAGGACATGCCGCCCGACATCGACGCGCTCTGCGTCGACATGCTCCGCATCGACCCCGCCGCCCGCCCGACCGCGCGCGACGTGCTGCGGCGGCTCCGGGTGCAGGAGCTCATCGAGGAGCCGCCCGTGCTCTCGCAGCGCATCGGCTTCGTCGGCCGGCAGCGCGAGCTCGCCGCGCTCGAGGGCGCGTTCGCCGAGGCGAAGCTCGGGCGCGCGGTCACGCGGATCATCGAGGGCGAGTCGGGCGTCGGCAAGAGCGCGCTCCTGCGCCGCTTCCTGGAGCGCGTCGACAAGGAGGCGCTCGTCCTGTCCGGGCGCTGCTACGAGCGCGAGGCCGTCCCCTACAAGGCCGTGGACGAGCTCATCGACGCCCTGAGCCGGCACCTCTCGCGGCGCCCGCCCGAGGAGGTGAGGGCGCTTTTGCCCCCCAACGCGGGCCTGCTCGGCACCGTGTTCCCGGTGCTCCGGACGGTGCCCGCGATCACCGAGGCCCGCGCCCGGCGCAAGGCGATCGACCCGCCCGAGATCCGCGCGCTCGTCTTCGCCGCGCTCCGGGAGCTGCTCGGCCGGCTCGCGGCCGAGCGGCCGCTCGTGCTCGCGATCGACGACCTCCAGTGGGCCGACGCCGACAGCGTCGCCCTGCTCTCCGAGATCATGCGCCCGTGGACCGAGGCCGACCAGCTCGCGGCCGCGAGCCGCCCCGGGTCGATCCCGGGCCTCGACGCCGCGCCGCCGGGCGCGCCGTTCGACCCGTCCCGGCCGCGGGCGGTGCTGCTCGTCGCGGCGGTGCGCACCGCCTCGGAGACGTCGCCGCCGCTCTCGCGGCAGCTCGGGGTGCCGCTCGAGTCGCTCGGCCACATCGTGCTCCACCGCCTGTCGCTCGCCGAGGCGCAGGAGCTCTGCGCGCTCCTGCTCCGGGGCGCGCCGACCGGCAGGCCGCTCAGCATCGAGGCGATCGCGCAGGAGGCCGGCGGCCACCCGCTGTTCATCGACGCCCTGCTGCGGCACCGCATGGCGCAGGAGAACGACGGCGGCCCGGTGCGCCTCGACGACGTCCTCTGGGCGCGCATCAGCCGGCTCGACCCGCGGGCCCGCCAGCTGCTCGAGCTCGTCGTGTGCGCCGGCGCACCGGTGCTCACGTCGGTGGCCGCGCACGCCATGGCCGCGGACTTCGCCGAGCTCACGCGGCTGCTCTCGAGCCTGCGCGCGGCGAACCTCGTCCGGACCGGCGGCTCCGGCCAGGACGAGTTCGCCGAGCCGTTCCACAACCGGATCCGGGAGACGGTGAACGCGCGGCTCGACGAGCAGACGTCGCGCACGTGGAACGGCCGGCTCGCGCTGGCGCTGGAGGCGTCCGGGCGGGGGGAGCTCGAGGCGCTGGCCGAGCACTGGCGCGCGGCCGGCGACGCCCAGCGCGCGGCCGGGTACGCGGTGCGCGCCGGCGAGCAGGCCGAGGCCGCGTTCGCGTTCGACCACGCGGCGCGGCTCTACCGCATGGCGATCGACCTGCACATCCAGGGCGGGACGGAGCGGCGGGTCGTGCTCGCGAAGCTCGGCGACGCGCTGAGCAGCGCCGGCCGCGGCGCCAAGGCGGCGGAGGCCTACATGGCCGCGAGCGACGGCGCCCCGGAGTCGGAGGCGATCGACCTCGGGCGCCGGGCCGCGGAGAACCTGCTGCGCGCCGGCTACGTCGACGCCGGCATGGCGGGCATGCGCTCGGTGCTCGCCGCGGTCGGCATGCAGGTGCCGAAGACGCCCGAGCTCGCGGTCGCGTCGCTGCTGCTGCGGCGCGCCCAGGTGCGCCTGCGCGGCCTGAACTTCGTCGAGCGCCCGGCCGAGGAGGTCCCGCCCGAGGATCTCATGCGCATCGACGTCTGCTGGTCGGCGGCGCTGGGGCTCGCGATCGTCGACCCCACGCGCGGCGCCGACTTCCAGGCGCGCAACCTCCTGCTCTCGCTCAAGGCCGGCGAGCCGTACCGCGTCACCCGCGCGCTCTCCTTCGAGGCCAGCTACCTCGCGGTCGACGGCGGCCCGTCGGTCCCCCGCGTCGCCGACCTCCTCTCGACCGCGGGCGCGATCGCGGCGCGCATCGGCCGGCCGCACGCGCTCGGCCTCGTCGCCTTCGTCGGCGGCGTCACGGCCACGCTGTTCGGCCGGTGGCAGCAGGGCGTCGCGGATCTCGACCGCGCGGACACCATTTTCCGTGAGCGCTGTACCGGGGTGACGTGGGAGCGGAGCTGGGCGCACACGTTCGCGGTCTGGTCGCTCTGGTACGGCGGCGCGGTCCGCGAGTTCATGCGCCGGGTGCCGATGTACCTGCAGGCGGCCGACGAGCGCGGCGACCGGTACCTCGCGACGAGCCTGCGCTCGTCGCAGAGCAACGCCTACTGGCTGATCGGCGACGACCCCGACTCCGCGCTGCGGCAGGCGCAGGACGCGATCCGGAGCTGGTCCAAGGCGGGCTTCCAGCTGCAGAGCTACTTCGACCTGGTCGCCCGCGCGCACATCGGCCTGTACCGGGGCGAGGGCGAGGCCACGCACCGGCTCTTCACGGAGCAGCGGTCGGGCATCGAGAGCTCGCTCGCCCTGCGGATCCAGGCGGTGCGCATCATCATCACGCACCTCCGGGCCTGCGCCGCGCTGTGCGCCGCCTCGGCGGCCCCGCCGGCCGAGGCGGAGGCGCTGTACGACGAGGCGGCGCGCGCCGCCCGCAAGATCGAGGCGGAGCACATGCCCTGGGGCGACGCGCTCGCGGCGGCGGTGCGCGCGGCGGTCGCCGCGTCCCACGGCGAGGCGGAGCTCGCGGCGCAGCAGATCGCCGAGGCGGTGCGCGGCTTCGACGCGGCCGGCATGGCGCTCCACGCCGCGGCGGCGCGGCGCCGCCAGGGCGAGCTGCTGAAGGGCGACGAGGGCCGCGCCGCCGCCCTGGCGGCGGACGGCTGGATGCTCGAGCAGGGCATCGTGAGCCCGGATCGCATGACCGGGATGCTCCTGCCGGGGTTCCTCGGCTGACGCCGGAGGGGCCGCGCGCGGGCGCCGCCGCGCGCCGCCTCAGGGCGCCGCCGCGCGCCGCCTCAGGACGTCACGCGCAGGACGGCCGTGCCCTTCTGCTTGCCGTAGAGCTGCTTGATCTCGATCTTGTACTCCCCGGGCGCCGAGACGCTGAACTCGACGGGGGAGGCGCTCTGCGGCTTGCCGGTGGGCAGCTCGCGCAGCACGCGCTCGACGATGATCTTCCCCGAGGGGGAGCGGATCTTGATGTTGAACGGCGGGGTCGCCTCGTCGTACGCGCGGAAGACGAGGCGCACGGTGTCTCCGACCGAGACCGGGGTGGTCTGGCAGATCGTCTCGATGTCGCCTTCGTTCTCCACGCTATCCGGCCCGCCTCGCCCGTCCACGCGGTCCCGCATCGGGCGGCCCCGCGGCGCTCATTGTAGACGCGCTTGCCGTCGGTTCGCGAATTTGGCGCGCTTCCTCGCCGGGGCGGTCAGGTCTTGGTCCAGCGCAGGCGCGGCTGGCGCGCCGCCCTGGCCTCGTCGAGGCGTCCGACGACCGTGCCGTGCGGCGCCTGCTTCACGACCTCCGGGGACTCCTGCGCCTCCTTCAGGATGCTGAGCATGGCGGCCGCGAACTCGTCGAGGGTCTCGCGGGTCTCCGTCTCGGTGGGCTCGATCATCAGGGCGCCGGGCACGACCAGGGGGAAGTAGACGGTCGGCGCGTGGAAGCCGTAGTCGAGCAGCCGCTTGGCGATGTCGAGCGTCTTGACCCCGGTCTCCTTCTCGATCTGGCTGTCGGAGAGCACGACCTCGTGCATGCAGGGCTGGGGCACCGGCGCGCTGTAGTGGTCCTTCAGCTTGGCCCACAGGTAGCGCGCGTTCAGCACGGCGAGGCTGCTCGCCAGGGTGAGCCCATCGCCGCCCATCTCCCGGATGTAGGTGTAGGCCCGGATGAACATCCCGAAGTTGCCGGTGAACGCCCGGAGCCGCCCGATGCTCTGCGGCCGGTCGTGGTCCCACGCGAGCGCGTCGCCGCGCCGCACGAGCACGGGCCCGGGCTGGAACGGCTCGAGGTGCTTCTTGAAGCAGACCGGCCCGGAGCCGGGGCCGCCGCCGCCGTGCGGGGTCGTGAACGTCTTGTGCAGGTTGATGTGGATGACGTCCATGCCCACGTCGCCCGGCCGCGCGTGCCCCATGATGGCGTTCGTGTTCGCGCCGTCGCCGTAGACGAGCCCCCCCTTGTCGTGGATGAGCTTGATGATCGCCGGCAGGTGCGTCTCGTAGGCCCCGAGCGTGTTCGGGTTCGTGATCATCAGCCCGCAGACGTCGCCGTCCGACCCCTCGCGCTCGATGGCGGCGAGCACCTGCTCGGGGTGGGTGATGCCGTCCGCGGTCTTCTCGATCCGGACCGCCACGAGCCCGTTGAGCGCGCAGCTCGCCGGGTTCGTGCCGTGGGCGCTCTCCGGGATGAAGACCTTCCGCGGCGACCGCCCCTTCGCCTCGTGGTACGCCCGCATCATCATCAGCCCGGCGAGCTCGCCCTGCGCGCCCGCCGAGGGCTGGAGCGAGCAGCCGTCCATCCCGCTGACCTCGCAGAGCGCCTCCTGCAGGCGCCACATCACCTCGAGCGACCCCTGGCTGAGCTCATCGGGCGTCATCGGGTGCAGCTTCGCGAAGCCCGGGATGCGCGCGGCCCACTCGTTGATCTTCGGGTTGTACTTCATCGTGCACGACCCGAGCGGGTACATCTGCGAGTCGATGCAGAAGTTCCACTGCGAGAGCCGGACGAAGTGCCGGAAGGCCTCCGGCTCGCTCACCTCCGGCAGGCCGGCCGGCTCCTTGCGCGCGAGCGCGCCGTAGTGGGCGCCGGGGTCGATGTCGGGCACGTCGAGCGGCGGGAGCGACGCGCCGGTCCTGCCCGGCGTGCCGCGCTCGAAGATGGGGGGTTCGCGGAACTGGATGCCTCGCGGCTGCGGTTGGGTCATCGCGGCTCTCTAGCGTGTCAGGGGCCCGGAGGCCCGAAGGCTCGGGGGCTCAGAGGCTGGGCGGCTCGGCGGCCGGTTCGGTGGGCGGCTCGGGCGTGCCGGATTCCTGGTTCTCGCTGTCCCAGTCGCCGCCGCCGATGTCGGAGCTGCCGGTGCCCCCGATCGAGGCGAGGTCCGGCATCACGTTGCGCTGCTTGACGGCATCCCAGGGCTCCCCGACCTCGTCCTTGCCCTGGCCGATCTCGCCCGCGAGCGTGTCGTCGACGTTGTCGCCCGGCGGCCGCTTGTACTTCAGGTAGCCCCGGCCCTCTTTCTTCGAGTTCGGCCCGATGGCGCCGACGACATGCTCGGTCCAGTTGAACTTGATGAGGTCGCCCGTCACGCTCCCGTGGAGCTCGCCCCACCGGTCCTTGTGGGGGCGGATCCACTTGCCCTCGATGGCGGTGCCGTCCTGCACGAGGTGCAGGTAACCGTAGAGCTCGTTGTAGTAGACCCCGGTCCAGTCGGCCCCTTCGGGCATGTCCCCGGGTTCCACCTTGGCCACCTTGGGCGCAGAGCCCGATCCACAGCCGAGCGCCAGAGGCCCGAGCAGCAGGGCACCGGCGGCTGCGGCAATCCAAAGCCGTCGCGATACGTTCATGGCGGCGGAGCCTAGCACACCACCTGCCCGCACCCATACCCCCCACCGAACACGGCGGTGCGCGCGGGCATCTCCGTGCGCGACGGCGCCGCGGCGCGCCGTGGGGTGCGCGGCCGTCCACGGTTGACGGGGCGACGGATTGACGACGTCCGCCACCGCACCTGTCCTCCTGAAGGAGGAGTGGAACGTACCGTTGGGCACCTATCGCGCCGCGTGAAAAACCCGGATTGTGCCCTTCGAGGCGTGCGGGTCGGCTGGTAGGCTAGGGGCCATGATGAAGTCCTTTGTCTCTCACCGAGGTTTTGTCATTCCCGGGAGAATTGCTCTCTTTGCCAGCGCGCTCGCGCTCGCGGCCTGCGAGGGCCAGCTGGGCGACCTGTCGGGGGAGGGCGACGGCCCGGGCCCTGGCGGCCGGCCGCGCCCCGTCCCTGTCCCTGGGGGTTCCAGGCCGCTGCCGGCGGCCGCGTCGTGTGCTCCAGGCGCGAGCGGCTCCGCCGAGGTGGCGGAGCCCGTGCTCCAGCTCCAGCTGTCCGACGACGACGAGAGCGCGTGGCTCGGGTCGCCCGCGGTCGCGGATCTGGACGGCGACGGGGTGAACGAGATCCTGGTCACCCACAACGGCAACGTCGTCGCCTGGGGCCCCGACGGCCAGCAGGTGTGGCGCTTCGACGAGTCGCGGCAGTACGGCCGCATCTGGGCGAGCCCGATCGTGGCGGACTTCCGGGACGACGAGCGGCTCGAGGTCGTCTTCGCGGCGCGCAACATGATCTACATGCTCGACGCGGACGGCCAGGTGGTCGGCGACTGGCCCGTGGAGTGGAACGACGAGATCCGCGCCCTCGCCGCGGGCGACATCGACGGAGACGGCCAGCTCGACATCCTGGCCGCGAGCACCGACAGGTCCCCTGACATCCTGACGGCGTTCCACGCGAGCGGGGCGATGGTGCAGGGCTTCCCGCCGATCGAGAGCCAGTCGATCGGGTGCGTCGTGCCCAGCGACGACGTGCGAGGCGACGACGCCGAGTGCTGGATCGTGGGCGCGTACGACCAGAACCTCGCCGTCGGCGATCTGGACGGGGACGGCCACCAGGACATCGTCTCGCCGATGGACAACTCCTATGCGGGCTTCTACCACGGCACGGGGGAGGCCTTCGACGCGCACCCGATGTTCGAGGGCCGCCCGAAGACGCCGGGCGTGCGGTACATGCACGATCTCGAGCTCGCGAAGCAGGGCTTCGGGGACGGCGGCGAGCTGCAGGCGTACTTCAAGAACTCGGCCCCTGCGATCGCGGACGTCGACGGCGACGGCGCGCCGGAGGTGGTCATGCTCGGGGCGGCCGAGGACGTCGCGATGAACGACCAGTCGCAGGGCGTGGGCCTCTGGGTGGTCCACAACGACGCGAGCCGCCTCGAGGGCTGGGAGAGCCCGTTCTACGCGTCCGACTACCTGTCCGGCGGCGAGGATCTCGGCGGCAACATCGTGGCGACGACGCTCCAGGTGACGGTGGCCGACATCGACGCGACGCGCCCCGGCCTCGAGATGATCTTCGCGGGCCTCGACGGCCGGATCCACGCGGTCTACGCCGACAAGACGGAGTTCTGGGACGTCCGGTTCACGGACGACACCCAGGTGCTCACGGGCGGCGTCGTGGTGGGCGACCTGTCGGGCGACGGCATCCCCGAGATCGTGTTCAACACGTACTCGACCGATCCGGACAAGAGCCACCTCTTCGTCCTCAACGCGGGCGGGGACATCCTGCACAAGATCCCGCTGCCGAGGCTCGGCGCGATGCCGGTGCCGACGCTGGCGGACGTGAACGGCGACGGCGCGGTCGAGATCGTGGTGTCGCTGCGCGAGATCGGGTGGGTGGGGGCGGACCCGGAGCCGTGCACCTACGTGTACACGGTGCCGAAGTCGGAGACGAACTGCCTGCTCTGGCCGACGGCGCGGGGGAACTACTACCGGAACGGGTGGGTGCGCGCCGACTGAGCTGCCCGGCCTCCTGGGAGGGAGGCCGCCGCGCGGCGCGGGGGACGGGCTGAACTGCCCGGCCTCCTGGGAGGGTGGTCGCCGCGCGGCGCGGGGGACGGGCTGAACTCGCCTTGGACGTCGTGTCCCCTCCGTGCTTCGCACTCCAGGAACACGACGTCATTTGGGCTCAGACAACAGCCCGTCCCCCGCGCCGCGCGGCGACCACCCTCCCAGGAGGCCTACGGCCAAGATGAAGGGGGGGCCGGCCCATTTTTCATCTTGGGCTGAGGCAGCGGTCTGCTAGGCGGCTAGCGCTTCGCGGGCGGCCGTGAGGGTGCGCTCGATGTCGTCGTCCGTGTGCGCGGCGCTCAGGAACGCTGCCTCGTACTGCGACGGGGGCCAGTAGACGCCGCGCGTGAGCATCGCCGCGTGGAAGGCGCCGAAGCGCTTCGTGTCCGAGGTGGACGCGTCGGTCCAGGAGCGGACCGGGCCCTTCGTGAAGAACAGCGTGATCATGGAGCCGACACGCTGGACGCAGGCGGGGACGCCGGCGTCGTCGGCGGCGGCGCGGAGGCCGCGCTCGAGGGACGCGCCGAGGCGCTCGAGCTTCTCGTAGAGAGAGGGAGTGAGGTGCGCGAGCGTCGCGAGGCCGGCGGTGACCGCGATCGGGTTGCCGCTCAACGTGCCGGCCTGGTACACGGGGCCGAGCGGCGAGACGACGCGCATCACGTCGGCGCGGCCGCCGTAGGCCGCGAGGGGCATGCCGCCGCCGACGATCTTCCCGAGCGTCGTCAGGTCCGGCCTGAGGCCGTAGAGCTCCTGGGCGCCGCCGCGGGCGAGGCGGCAGCCGGTCATCACCTCGTCGAAGATGGAGAGGGCGCCGTGCTTGAGGCAGAGGTCGAGGACGAGGGCGAGGAAGCCGGGCTCGGGCGGGACGCAGCCCATGTTGCCGACGACCGGCTCGAGGATGACGGCGGCGATCTCGCCGCCGCGCGCGGCGAAGGCAGCCTCCAGGGCGGCGGCGTCGTTGTAGGGCAGCGACAGGGTGGCGCGGGCGACGCTCTCGGGGACGCCGGCGGAGTCGGGGGCGCCGAAGGTGGCGAGACCGCTGCCCGCCTTGACCAGCAGGTGGTCGGCGTGGCCGTGGTAGCAGCCCTCGAACTTGATGATCACGTCGCGGCGGGTGAAGCCGCGCGCGACGCGGATGGCGCTCATCGTCGCCTCGGTGCCGCTCGAGACGCAGCGCAGCATGTCGATGCTCGGGTACAGGGCGCGGAGCTGCTCGGCGAACCGGACCTCGAGCTCGGTGGGCGCGCCGAACGAGAGGCCGCGGGCGGCAGCCTCGCGGACCGCCTCGACCACGGGGGGGTAGGCGTGGCCGAGGATGGCCGGCCCCCAGGAGCCGATGTAGTCGATGTACTCGGCGCCGTCGGCGTCGACGAGCCGCGCCCCTTCGGCGCGGGCGATGAAGAGAGGGTCGCCGCCGACGGCGCGGAAGGCGCGCACCGGGCTGTTCACACCGCCGGGTAGGACGGCGGCGGCGCGGTCGAACAGGGCCTTGGAGGCGGGGCCCCGCCCGGCGCGGGCGCCGGGCTGACCGGGGGGCGGAGCGCTGGATGTCGCGTTCGTCATCGTGCTCCCGGCCATAGCAGGGGCGGGGCGGGGGGGCGACGCGGATCGAGGCGGCGGGGGGCGGCGGCGTGGCGCAGAGCGGCGGAGCCGGCGCGGGGGGGAGCGACGCAGCGCGGGGGAGCGTGGGGCGCGCTACGGGGGACGCACCAGCGGGGAGCGTGGGACGTGGTGCGGGATCGAGGAACGCGATGCCGGGCATTGAGGGACGCCAAGTGGGGGACCGACGCGAGCAGAGGATCGAGGGACGTGATGCCGGGCAGCGACGCAGTGCGGGGGAGTGAGGGACGTGGTGCGGGAGCGGGAGATCGAGGGACGGCGGACCGCGCGCGTGTGTCGCCAGCACGATCCTTTGCGGCGCGGGCGCGCTTGGCTATGGTGAGGCCCTGGAGAAAGCGGCCGCGGCGTGCGGTGCGGACTGCTCCTGGGGGCCGCGGGCGCGGCACCCCGACCCGAACCGTCTGGTGAGCCATGCGGATCTCCGAGGACCCCGCTCCCGGGCAGCGTCTCGGGCGATATGAGCTTCTGCGCCTCATCGGCGAAGGGGGGATGGCGCAGGTCTGGGCCGCGCGCATGGAGGGCTCCCGCGGCTTCCACAAGGTCGTCGCGCTGAAGACGTTGATCCCCGCGCTCGCGCGGGACCCGCAGTTCCAGCGGATGTTCCTCGACGAGGCGAACCTCGCCTCGAAGATCCACCACCGCAACGTCGTGGAGGTCCTCGACCTCGGCGACACGGACGGCGTGCTGTTCCTGGTGATGGAGTGGATCGACGGGCAGACGATGCAGCGCCTGCTCCGGCCGGCCCTGCGCCCGATGCCGATCTCGCCGGCGGTCGCCGCGCGCATCGTGGCGGACGCGGCGCACGGGCTGCATGCGGCGCACGAGCTCCGCGACGAGCGCGGGGTGCCGCTCGGCATCGTGCACCGGGACGTCTGCCCGCAGAACATCCTCATCGATCGCGACGGCACGGTGAAGGTGGCCGACTTCGGGATCGTGAAGGCGTTCGAGCGGCTGGGCGACACGACGCAGACGGGCGAGATCAAGGGCAAGGGCGAGTACATGTCGCCCGAGCAGGCGCAGGGGCACGCGGTCGATCGCCGCTCGGACATCTTCTCGCTGGGCGTGGTGCTCTTCGAGGCGGTGACGGGCGCGCTCCCGTTCCAGGTGATCCACGACTTCGTGCTCCCGCAGGCGGGGACGCCGGAGCCGCCGCGGCCGACGCTGATCGCGCCGCAGTGCCCGCGCGCGCTCGAGGAGATCATCCTGACGGCGCTCGCGCGCGACCCGCGGCAGCGCTTCCAGACGGCGGGCGAGATGGCGAGCGCGCTGGAGGGCTTCCTCGTGCGCACGGCGGGCGCGAACACGACGGCGCACGTCGCGGAGCTCCTGGACGCGCGCTGCGGCGACAAGATGGGCGAGGAGCGGCAGAAGATCGCGTCCGCGACCACGCCGCAGCAGCGCCCCGGGTGGCGCGCGAAGCCCGGCGCGCTGCTGAGCGCGGGGTCGTTCGCCGGCGAGGGCCCGCGGAGCTCGCGCCCCGGGGGCCGGGGCGGCCTCGGCGTGCTGATGCGCGCCGGCAGCGACGCGCTGCGCCCGGTGGCGCTGCCCTGGCTCGTGGCGGCGGTGTCCACGGGGGTGGCGGTCGCGTCGCTGATGTTCGTCGCGCTGAGCCGGCCGCGCGACGCGCGGCAGAAGCTCGACCCGATCGCGGTGCACGTGCAGCCGAGCGGCGCGGTGGTGCGGCTGAACGGCGTGGTGCTCGGCGTGGGCGACCAGGTCATCGCGCGGCCGCAGCCCGGGGTGTCGCTGTCCGTCGAGGCCAAGGCGAGCGACGGGATCGCGCAGACGGTGGAGCTCACGTCGGAGTCGCCCGCGCGGGTCCAGATCAACCTCGACGGGACGGGGACGGCGACGGGGAGCGCGGGGGCGGCGGACAGCGGGAAGGCGCGGGCGGAGTAGGGCCGGGGGGGGCGGACGGCGGGAGGCCGCGGGCGGGGTAGGGCCCGGGGGGGGGGCGGGCGCGGCGCGGCTTGACGACGTCGCGACCTCGGTCGAAACCCTCCTCTTTGGGAGGACCGCCATGGCGTCGCCTGAGGACGAGAGCGGGGAGGAGCTCGCCGCGTTCGAAATAGATGAGCTCGCCGGCTGTGGCGGCGTGACCTCGGTCGAAACTCTCCTCCTTGGGAGGACCGCCATGGCGTCGCCTGAGGACGAGCGCGGGGAGGAGCTCGCCGCGTTCGAGATAGATGAGCTCGCCGACTGGGACGGACGCAGAGCCGTGTCCAGCGCTGCAGGCCTGCGCGTCCGTTTTGCTCGCGGGGTCGGCGAGCTGCCTGGGGATTCTCTTGTCTTTGTGCTTGACGAGGAGACGATTTTGCGATGGCGCCCCTCGGCGAAGCAACCCGACGGCGTCCTCTCCCGGCTGGACGAGGTGACGCTCGGCGCTTCGATTGCGGTCGAGCACGGTGGGATCTGGGAGGAGGGGATCGCGCTTGGCCGCGTGGTGCGCCAGGTGAGCGCCGGCGGCTGGAAGGTCGATGGCGACGTGGAGCGCTATTGTTCCGTCGCTGAAGCCGAGGAGGCGCACGGCCCGCTCGAGGTGGGCGAGCCGCGGGAGGAGCCGGCGTGGGCCGGCGCGTCGAGGTTCGAGCTGGGCGAGCCGATCGGGCGGGACGTGCGGGGCATTTCTCGCAGGGCGCGGCGGGATAGGTGAGGGGGTGGATCAGCCGATGCTGATCACAGGGGGCGGCGCGGCGGGGGACGGCGTGGGGGCGGTGGTCTCCGGGGTCTTGTCGACTTCCGGCTTCTTGTCAGGCCGGGGAGACGTCGGAGCGGAGCGCGTGGCCGTGTACAGGTTGGGGAACCGGCCCTCGGGATCGTCGTAATAGAACAGGAATCGGCCGACGCGGACGGCCTCGTCGTAATGGCGGAAGAGCTGATTGGCGGCTCGCGCTTGATAACCTTTCCAGAGCGTCTGCTCGGGCGTGGTGGTCGCGCCGAGCAGGCGGAGGATCTGCTCCGCGAGGGCGCTCGCGTCCTGCTCGTCCTCGACGCGGTAGTTCCGCTTGTCGTGTTTTATCGATTCATGGTGTTTCCGGTACATGGCGGCCGCGCCCGAGAGGTCGTTTGCGAGATCGAGGTGGCCGGCGCCGGCGCGCAGGTGCGCGAGCTGCGCGGCCGCCTCGGGATCGTCGTCGAGGTGGTACTCGAGGGTCTTCAGCATGCGCGCGCGGGTCTCGGATGCGCGCTCGACGAGCGCGGCCGGGAGCGCCGCACCCGAATGGGTGGCGGACGTGAGGAGGAACTTGTGCCGGGCGAACCATGTGGCCCAGGCGACGCTCTCGAGACCGTCGATCAGCGCCGCGTCGAGCGCTCCCGTCGCGGCGATGGCGGTGATGCGCTGGCGCAGGAGCGGCGCGGAGAGCGTCTGGGCGACACCGATGGCCTGCACGGCGGCCGCCTGGAGGTCGAGCCGCGGCGTGTCCAGTCCCGTGAGCGGCATCGCGTCGAGGGAGGGCTTCACGCGGTTGAAGGCCGCCTCGGCAATGTGAAGGTTGCTGGATTCAGCGGCGGGTTTCCCTGATTTGTTCGGGGTTTTGGGCTTGGGCATAAGCCTGATGTGTAAATCGAGGTGCGGAGGGATGTCACGAAAGAGCACGGAATGGGCGCAGGGGACGCGCCTTGGGAGCGTGCTTGTGCGGTTGCGCTCGAAAAGTGAAGTCGCTGTTGTCGGCGATGGCGACGACGAGATCTTGTGGTGCACGGAACGGCTGCCCCGGTGAAGAGGGGCCGCGAAGCGAGGAGCCAACGAGGTTCTGCGAGCTGCTGCGGTTCGGGGGGCAGGAGGGGGAGGACGCTGGGAAGTGCGCGGAGCTTCGCCGAGGGCAGCGGAGGGCGTTCGGGAAGTGCGCGGAGCTTCGCCGAGGGCAGCGGAGGGCGTTCGGGAAGCGCGCGGAGCTTCGCCGAGGGCAGCGGAGGGCGTTCGGGAAGTGCGCGGAGCTTCGCCGAGGGCAGCGGAGGGCGTTCGGGAAGTGCGCGGAGCTTCGCCGAGGGCAGCGGAGGGCGTTCGGGAAGTGCGCGGAGCTTCGGCGGGGTGGCGCAGGACGCTGAAGCAAGTGCGCGGGGCTTGGTCGAGCGGTGAGGATATTCACCGAAGCTCGTCCGTGCTCGCGGCGCTCTATCAAATCGCATGGGCCCTGATGCCTGAGGTGCAGGCCGGTTCTTCCTACTGGGTGGTGACGACGGACGGCGTCCTGCGCAAAGAGGAAGTAATGAGAGTGCTTGCAAAAACTCGGATGCTCATGGACCCGCCGAAGACTCCCCGCGGCATCGCTTCCAAGCGCGAACTCGAAGCTGCCATCCGCGAGATCGAAGCGCTGGTCGCCGGGTGGAACGGTGAAGGCGAGCCGCCAGCCTCCATGGTCGCTTGGGCCTCCAGCTTCCTGGCAAGTTGGCTCGAGGACTCGGACCCCGAAGGGTTGAGGAGCGGCCGTACGAGCTGACGGACCGGTTGACGCTGAAGGCGGCTACGATCGGCCGTTGCCGGAAGGCGTTGAGCACTGCGGCTGGCAGGCCCGTAAGGCGTCGGACCCGTCGCGCTCCCTGCCGTGATGCCGGAATGTCTGATGCTGCGGGTCGACGAGGGAGCATTCGAACGAAGGCTCTGGGCGATGCTGTTGATGAGCGAATCGACCTGCGGGCGCTCGCCCCCGCCCTCCCGCCCTGTCTCCCCCCTCTGCTACCCTCCTCGCATGGATCGCCACCGATCGCTCCGCATGACCCTCCTCCTCGCGGCCGGCGCCGCGGGCTGTTCCAGCTCGAAGGGCCGCGACATCGCGGTCGTCGAGCTCCCCCCGGCGGCCCCGGCCGACGACGTCGCGCTCTCCTCGGAGGAGCCCGACGCTTCGGCGCCCGCGCGCCGCACGGGCTGGGTCACCGAGGCGGACGGGTCGGTGCACCGCGCGACCGCATCGCGGTGCGACGCGACGAACGATCAGCCTTCCTGCCGCGGCAATGAGAAGATGCAGCTCTGCAAGTCGGACGCCGATTGCAAGGAGGGGCCTCACGGCAAGTGCGTGACCGCCGTCGGGCAGATCGGGACGTACTGCGGCTGCGAGTATTCCTGCGAGAGCGACGTGGACTGCGGCGCCTCCTCGGCCTGCGTCTGCAAGGGGACGGGCGCGCTCCGGGAGACGCACTCGGTGTGCGCGCAGGCCCGCTGCACGACGGACGACGACTGTCTCGCGAGCACCTGCGGCCTGTCGGCTTACCACAACGGCTGCGGCGAGCAGGTGATGCTCGCCTGCCGGACCGCGGAAGACACCTGCCGGAGCGACGCCGACTGCGGAAGGCAAGGCGACACGGGGCTCGCGTGCGTGGTCATCGATGCCGAGGGGGCAGACGCGCGCTGGCAGTGCATGGGGAGGACCTGCGTCATCGGCCGCCCGCTCGTCGTCGAGGGCGCGCCGCGCGCCGCGCCCGCCGCCGCGCGCGACGACTGGCAGGCGCCCGCGCCCCTCGACGCCGCCCCGCTCGCGTCCCTCGCGCCCGACCTGCGCGCGCTCGCCGCCGCGCACTACGCCGCCATGGCCGCGCTGGAGCACGCGTCGATCGCGAGCTTCGCCCGCTTCTCCCTCCAGCTCCTCGCCCTCGGCGCGCCGGCCGATCTCGTCGCCGAGGCGCACCGGTCCGCGCTCGACGAGATGGAGCACGCGCGCCTCGCCTACGGCATCGCCTCCCGCCTCGCCGGCCGCTCGATCGGCCCGGGCCCGCTGCTCGAGGCGGCCTCGGCGCCGCTCGGCGCCGGCGTCGCGGAGGTCGTCGAGGCGCTCGTCGAGGAGGGCTGCGTCGGCGAGGCGCTCGGCGCGGCGGAGGGACGGGAGCTCGCGCGGCGCGCCGGCGACCCGGCGCTCGCGGCCGCGCTCGCGCGCATCGCCGACGACGAGGAGCGGCACGCCGCGTTCGCGTGGCGGGCGCTCGCGTGGCTGCTCGCGACGTTCGGCGAGCCCGCGCGCGCCGCGGCCGATCGCGCGTTCTCCCGCGCCGCCGCGCGCTTCGCGATCGACCCCGCCCCGGCCCCCGCCGCGCGCTTCGCGATCGACCCCGCCCCGGCCCCCGCCGCGCACGAGGCGCTCGGCCTGCTCCCGACCCCCGCGATCGGGGCGCTGCGGCGCGAGGTGCTCGCCGAGGTCGTCGCGCCCTGCCGCGCAGCCTTGCTCGATCCGCCGCGCGCCCCGGAGCGCCCCGGCGCGCCGCCCACGCTGCAAGGCCGCCCGTCCTGACGGCAACAGCCGTACATCGATAAGCCTCGCGAGATCCTCTCGACGGCTCGGCACGACAGGCCCCCGCCCGCCGAACGTGTCCAGAACTTGCCGACGATGTGCGCTCCATGGTTACCAAGGCGCACAAAGTCGGCCCGAAATCAGCGGGTGACGAGCAAGCCCCGTACGGGTGACGACTGGGGCAGATCCGCTACGGCTGTAGCGATTTGCCTCAGCAATTCACCTTACGGCGGCTCCGAAGTAACGGAAAAAACATGCTCTGCTCTTGTGCACCCATTTTGCATACGGCCGGGCACCAAAACTCACTTGAGGAGGTCTCAACAATGGTCGCATCGCGCAGCGTTCTCGTCGTTACGGTCGGTCTTGCTCTTGGCGTTGGTTGCTCCAACCCGCCTCCTGCGAGCGACCCGAGCGCGGTGAACGGAGCAACGCCGCCGCCGGCCCAAACCACGCCGGCCCCCGCGCCGGAGACGGCTCCTGCGCCGGCGCCGGAGTCGCAGCCGACCACCGGCGAGACGGGGGCGACGCAGCCCGGGACCGCCACCAGCACGGCGCCGGCCGCGCCGCCTGAGGCCCCGCTGACGGACGAGCAGATCGTCGCGGTCCTCGACGCCGCCAACAAGAAGGAGATCGACGAGGCGCAGGTCGCGCAGACGAAGGCCAAGCACAAGGACGTGAAGGCCTACGCGCGGATGATCACGCAGCACCACACGGACGCGAAGAACAAGCAGGCGAAGCTCGTCAAGAAGCTCAACCTGACGGCCGCGGACTCGGACAAGAGCAAGCAGCTCCAGGACGAGACGAAGCAGGCGGTCGACCAGCTGAAGACGCTGCAGGGCGCCGACTTCGATCAGCAGTTCGTCGCGCTCATGGTCAAGGACCACCAGACGACGCTCGATCTCATCGACAAGCGGATCCTCCCGGGCGCGAAGAACGCCGATCTGAAGGCGCTGCTCGAGACGGATCTCCGCCCGACGATCGAGAAGCACCTCAAGGAGGCGGAGGCCCTCTCGGCGAAGCTGAGCGCCGCGGGCACGACGGGCGCCGCGGGCGCCACCGGCGCGGCGGGCACCACCGGCGCGGCGGGCGCCACCACGGGCGCGACCGGCGCGACGGGCACCGGCGGCCAGCGCGCGGCCGGCGCGCAGTCGGGCAACCAGGCTGGCCAGACCGGCTCGCAGCCGGGCAGCGCCGGCGGCCAGACGGGCGCCGCGGGCGCCGCGGGCGCTGGCACGAAGGCCCCCGCGACCAAGTAGCACCCCGCGGTCACCCGACCGCAGCAGCACCCGACGCGCAGCCGGCCCCAGGGCCCGCTGCGCGTTGTTTTTTTCCGCGATCAATCGGCCAATGACCGTCAGCGCGTGCGGGTGGCTCCACGCCCGAATGGATTCCCGCCGTCCGCGCTGGCGGGTGGTTCTCATTCGACGAGCATCGAGCTTCCCCCCACCCTCATTGTCCGCGCTGGCGGGTGGTTCTCATTCGACGAGCATCGAGCCACCCTCCACCTTCATCGTCAGCGCCGGCGGGTGGGTCCACGCGGCGGGGGCGGGCGGGCGCGCCGAGCACCGACCGAGGTACCCTAAGGTTTCAGTCACCTCGACGCCTCAGGCGCGCCTTGTGTGGCGCGCACCATAACGTCCCAGCCGGCATGGCCCGAAGGGAGACATGCCGGGCGGTGTTCTCAGCGCAAGCTCCCTCGCCCCAGTCTTGCCGATTGGCCAGCGCCCGCCCGCCCCCGCCGCGTGGACCCACCCGCCGGCGCGATCCGTCTCGAGGAGCCCCCCCGCCCGTTCACCCGAGCGCCACCCACACTGATTTCACCTGCGTGAGCTCATCGAGCACCGCCCGCCCGTTCTCCCGCCCGAACCCCGACTGCTTGTACCCGCCATAAGGGCTCGCCGCGTCGAACCGGTTGTACGTGTTGATCCAGACCGTCCCCGCCGCGAGCCGCCCCGCCAGCGCGTGCGCCTTGCCCACGTCGCGCGTCCAGATCCCCGCCGCCAGCCCGAACTCCGTCGCGTTCGCGAGCCGCGCCGCCTCGTCCACATCGTCGAACGGGATGACCGCCAGCACCGGCCCGAAGATCTCCTCGCGGGCGATGCTCATCGACTCCGAGACCGCCGAGAACACCGTCGGCTCCACGAAGTACCCCGCCCCCTCGCGGCGCCCCCCGATCTCGCGCCGCGCCCCCTCCGCCGCCCCGCGGTCGATGTACCCGAGCACCTTCGCGAAGTGCGCCTCCGACACGAGCGGCCCCATCTGCGTCTTCGGATCGAGCGGATCCCCCGGCAAGAGCCGGCGCGCGCCGTGTGTGACCGTCTCCAGCACGCGGTCGTGCACCGAGCGCTCCACGAGCAGCCGGCTCCCCGCCGTGCAGAGCTCCCCCTGGTTGTAGAAGATCGCCGTCACCGCCGCCTTCGCCGCCGCCTCCACGTCCGCGTCCGCGAAGACGATGTTCGGGCTCTTGCCGCCGAGCTCCAGCGACAGCTTCTTCAGCGTGCTCGACGCCGCGCGCATGATGATCCGCCCCGTCTCCGTGCCGCCCGTGAACGAGATCTTGGCGACATTGGGATGCTCCACGAGCGCCGCGCCCGCCTCCTCGCCGTGCCCCGTGACCACGTTGACGACCCCCGGCGGCACACCCGCCTCCGCGAGGATCCGGGCGAGCTCCAGCGTCGACAGGCTCGCCTCCTCCGGCGGCTTCACCACCACCGTGTTGCCCACGGCGAGCGCGGGCGCCACCTTCCGCGCCGCGAGCAGGAGCGGGAAGTTCCAGGGGATGATCGCGCCGATGACGCCGAGCGGCTCGCGCACGGTGTAGTTCAGGAACGGGCCGCGGACCGGGATCGTCTCGCCGCCGAGCTTCGTCGCCCAGCCGGAGAAGTAGAAGAACGTGTCCGCCGTGCGCGGGACGTCGATCGTCCGGGCGGCCGTGATCGGCTTGCCGGTGTCGACGGCCTCGAGCCGCGCGAGCTCCTCGGCGCGCGCGAGGATGAGCTCCCCCGCCTTCCAGAGGATGCGCGCGCGGTCGTTCGGATCCATCCCCGCCCAGCGCGGGAACGCCGCGCGCGCGGACGCGACGGCCGCGTCCACGTCCTCGCGGCGGCCGCGGGCGAGCCGCGCGAGCACCCCGCCCGTCGCGGGGTTCGCGGTCTCGAACGTCTCGCCGGAGAGGGCCTCCCGCTCGGCGTTGTCGATCCAGAGTCTCTTCGGGGCTTCGCTCGTCTCGGGCATGAACTCGTCCTATCCCCGCGCGCCTCTTCCCGGCAAGCGGCGATGACACGCGCCCTGCCGTGCGGGATACTGAGCCTGCCATGGATTTCTCCGATCGCCCCACGCTGCCGTCCGTCCCTCCGCGAAGAGTCGTCACCGAGCTGCCCGGGCCGAAGGCGCGCGCCTGGATGGCGCGCGGCGGCTTCGACATGCAGTCGCGTTACCGCGCGGTGGTGATGGACGACATCGCCAGCCGGGGGTGCTCGCTGGTCGACGTGGACGGCAATGTGTTCCTCGACCTGTTCGCGAACTTCGCGCTCGGGGCGCTCGGCTACAACCACCCGGCGCTGGTCGAGGCGGCGCACCGCGAGGCGTTCATCCGCGCGGTGGCGAACCCGACGTCGACGCCGTTCGTGACGACGCCGGCCTGGTTCGAGTTCGTGGAGGCGCTCGAGCAGCGGTACGCCCCGCGCGGCATGGCGCGCGTCTTCTTCGTCGACGCGGGGGGCGAGGGCGTCGAGTCGGCGATCAAGGCGGCGTTCATCCGGCACGGCGAGCGCCGGCGCGAGGCGTCGGGGCTGCCCAGGAACCCGCTGGAGCTCCCGGAGGACGAGCAGAAGCGCATCCTGGACAACGCCGGGACCGACGCGGTGGTCGTGTCGTTCTCGGGCGCGTTCCACGGCCGGGGCCTCGGGCCGATGTCGGCCACACACTCCAAGGTCATCCACAAGGCGGACCTGCCCGCCTTCGCCTGGCCCACGGCGCCGTTCCCCGCGAGCCGCTTCCCGCTCGCGCGCTTCGCCGACGAGAACGACCGCGCCGAGGCCGAGGCGCTCGCCGCGCTCGAGCGGGTCCTCGACGCACACGCGGGCAGGGTGGCCGCCGTGATCGTCGAGCCGGTGCAGTCCGAGGGGGGCGACCGGCACGCGAGCCCGGTCTTCTTCCGCCGCGCGCAGGAGCTCGCCGGCAAGGCGGGCGCGGCGTTCATCCTGGACGAGGTGCAGACGGGGCTCGGGATCAGCGGCACGCTCTGGGCGCACGAGCAGCTCGACCTGCCGCGCCCGCCCGATCTCATGTGCTTCGGCAAGAAGATGCAGATGGGCGGGTTCTTCGCGACCGCGGCGTACGACGTGGCCCAGTTCGGGCGGATGTACCAGACGCGCAACGGCGACCGCGCGCGCGCGGCGGTCGCGCTGGCGACGCTGCGGACCATCGAGTCCGAGGACCTGCTCGGCAACGTGCGCGCGACGGGCCGCCACTTCCTGGCGCGGCTCGAGGAGCTCTGCGAGCGGTACCCGGCGCTCGCGAGCGAGCCGCGCGGCCGCGGCTTCCTGCTCGCGTTCGACCTGCCGACCACCGCCGCGCGCGACGACTTCCTCGCGCGCGCGCTGCGCCGCGGGGTGTTCGCGAGCTACACGGGGACGCGCTCGGTGCGGCTCCGCCCGCACCTCATCACGACGGTCGCGGACGTCGACGAGGCGGTCGCGGCCTTCGACGCCGTGCTGCGCGAGATGTCCGCGTGATCGTCGACCTCGGCGACGTCTACCCGGCGGAGGGGCCGGAGAAGGTCGCGCGGGCGATCGCGCAGTATTCCCTGGAGGAGGCGCGGGACAGCGCGGCGTTCGACGAGGGCTACCGCGCGCTCGACGGGTTCTTCGGGCCGAAGGGCGAGCTCGAGCGGCACGAGGTGCTCGCGGCGTGGCTCGCTGGGGTCCACACCGACCCCGCGGCGCCGATCGTCCTGACGTACCACATGCTGATCGCGCGCGACGCGGAGGGGCGCCTCGCCGGGGTGCGCGACGTCTACATCACGCTCGACCGCGCGGCGCGGCGCTGCGTGGCGCTCCTGTCGCACGCGCTCGTGCTCCCGGAACACCGCAGGAGCGGCCTCGCCGCCCTGCTGCGCGCGGCCCCGGTCGCGCTCGCGCGCCGGGCGCTCGTGGAGGCGGGGCTCGGCGGGGCGGCGGGCGAGGCGGGCGAGGCGGAGAAGGCGGAGGTGCTGCTCGCCGCCGAGATGGAGGCGGTCGATCCGGACGACCGCGACACCGCGGTGCGGCTCTTCGCGTACGGTCGCGCGGGGTTCGCGGTGATCCCGCCGTCGGTGCTCCCGTACGCGCAGCCCGACTTTCGCGACACCGCGGCGCTCGGCGTGACGCCGGTCCCGCTGCCGCTCATGGCGGTGGTGCGACAGGTGGGCGAGGAGGAGCGCGGCGACCTCTCGCGCGACGGGGCCGCGTCGTTCCTGCGGCATTATCAGGCCGCCCACGTGCGCGAGGTCGACCCGGCCCACCTCGTCCCGATCCGAGAGAACGCGCTCTCCCGCCTGGCCGCGTTCGCGGGCGAGCGCGTCCCGCTGATCCGGATCCCGCGAGGCCCCGAGGAGATCGCGGGATTCGCGCCGCTGCTCCGGAGCGTGGTGATGCCGCTGTACCCGCCGGCGTGGCGCGGCAAGGCGCCGCTCGACGATCCGGCGCGGGAGCTCGAGCGGCTCTGCGCGGCGTGGTCCACCGGCGAGGGGAGAAGCTAGCTCGACCGCGGGGAGTAGCTCCGGATCAGAGAAAAAACGCCAAGGCGCCAAGAGGAGAGGGAAGGGCTGTCCCGGCATTCTTCCTCCGATCTCCCTGGTTTCTTGGCGCCCTTTTCGCCTTGGCGGCTCGCATCCCTGCCCGGCTTGCCGCATGTAGAGCGAACGCGCCGCCTGAGCTCGTGCGCCTGGATCATTGAGGAGGGACTCCTGCGCTCCTCATCCATCTCCTCCCCCAGGGCTGTTCTCTGCTATCTGACAGGTTTTCATCCAGACCAGCGCTGTCGCGGGGACAGCACAGGACGGCGCCGTGGCGGCGTGAACGGTAGGAGAGCGATGAGCAGGGCAGGAAACGTGAGATGGCTAGGGGCGGTGTGGGCCCTGCTGGCCGGCGGGTGCACCGCGCTCGCGGGATTGGACAGGGAGTATTTCGTGGTGGGGGACGAGACCACCGGGGCCGAGGGCGGAGGCGGCGGCTCCGCGGGCGGAGGCGGAGGTGAGGCCGGAGCTGGGAGCGACGGCGCAGCTGGCGGCGGGGCTGGAGGCGGCGGCGACGAGAGAGGGCGCAGCTGCCGTGACCTGCTCTCGACGTGCGGGCCGCTGGAAGACGAGGATTGCTGCGCGAGCGCGTCGATCCCCGGAGGGAGCTTCAACCGCAGCAACAACCCGGAGTATCCGGCGACGGTGAGCCCCTTCTCGCTGGATCGGTTCGAGGTGACGGTGGGGAGGTTCCGGGCGTTCGTGGAGGCCTATCCGGGCAGCCGGCCGGACGGCGGGGCGGGGGCGCACCCGCGGATCGATGGGAGCGGGTGGGATCCCGCGTGGGACGGGGAGCTGCCTCCGGATCAAGCCGGACTGATGGAAGCATTGAAATGCCATGCGTCGTCGATCCCTACGTGGACAAACACCGTCGATGACAACGAGAACAAGCCGATCACCTGCCTGAGCTGGTTCATGGCGTTCGCGTTCTGCGCCTGGGACGGGGGCCGGCTGCCCACGGAAGCGGAGTGGAACTACGCCGCTTCCGGCGGCGACGAGCAGCGGGTGCTCCCGTGGTCGGATCCGCCGGACGATACGACCCTCGAGGCGAGCCGGGCGTCGTATGCCTGCTTGGGGGATGGGGTGGATGGGTGCACGCCCACGGATATCCGGAGCGTCGGGGCGACGTCGCCGCAGGGCGACGGGAAGTGGCGTCACGCGGACATGGCGGGGAACATGTGGGAGTGGGTGCTGGACTGGAGCGCGACGTACGGCGATATGTGCGGCGATTGTGCACAGCTGGCGCCCGCTGAGCAGCGCGTCTACCGCGGCGGGGCCTGGGACGTTCATACAGACGCCCTGCGCTCTGGCGAGCGCTACGGCGACACACCGGAGACCCGGTGGTACAACCACGGGGTCCGATGCGCGAGGACGCCGTGAGGTGCGATCTCCCGGCGAGCACCCCGCGCAGCCCCGGGGTCTGCAGCGCGAGGGTTCGGTGACCGTGCGGATCGATGTGGGCTGAACGCGCTCTCAAGCTCACCGCACCGCGCGATCCCTGCCGTCCGTGACGCTATTGACGTTATGGCCCGTTCACGGCACCCTGGCGCAGTGTCGGCTACTTTCGTCGAGGGCACGGTCTTCGCGCGCCGCTATCGCGTGGTGAGGCTGATCGCCGCGGGCTCGATGGGCGCGGTGTACGAGGTGGTGCACCTCGGGACGGAGCGGCGCCGGGCCCTCAAGGTCATGCACGCGCACCTCTTCGCGCAGGCGGACATGCGCGATCGGTTCCTGCGCGAGGCGCGGATCGCGGCCAACGTGCAGAGCGACCATATCGTCGATGTCTTCGACGCCGACGTCGACGAGGCGACCGGGATGCCGTTCCTCGTCATGGAGCTCCTGCGCGGCGAGTCGCTGGGCGACCGCGTGGAGCGCCTCGGCGGGCTGCCGCCCGGCGAGGTGATGACTTACCTCCACCAGACCGCGCTGGCCCTCGACCAGACGCACGCGGCGTCCATCGTGCACCGGGATCTGAAGCCCGAGAACCTCTTCATCACGCAGCGGCAGGACGGGACGCCGTGCGTGAAGATCCTCGACTTCGGCATCGCGAAGCTCGTCGTGGAGGGCTCGAACGCGGCCGGCGGCACGCGCACGCTCGGGACGCCGCTCTACATGGCGCCGGAGCAGTTCCGCTCCCGCTCGCGGCTCACGGGCGCGGCGGACGTGTATGCGCTCGGCATGATGGCGTACACGCTGCTCGTGGGGACCCCTTACTGGGGGCCGGAGGCGAGCGGCGCAGAGGACGTGATCGCCTTCGCGCTCATCGCCTCCCGCGGCCCCGAGGAGGCGCCGGTGCAGCGGGCGCGCGCGCAGGGCGCGGCGCTGCTGCCGGGGTTCGACGCGTGGTTCGCGCGCGCCACCGCCATGGATCCGGCGGCGCGGTTCGCCTCGGCGACGGAGGCGGTGCGGGCCCTCGGCGCGGTGCTCGGCGCGGGCGCGAGCGCCGGGGTGCCGGCGGCGTTCTCGACCGCCCCGGTCTGGACCGGCGCGGCCGCCGCGATGACGGGCGCGGCGCCGGCGGCGACGGGCGCGGTGCCGGCGGGCGCCGTGCCGGCGGCGAGCTCGAGCCCGGAGCACGAGCGCGCCGCTCCGCCGGCGGGGTCGCCGCTCCGCTTCGCGGGGACGTCGACGGGCGCCGCCGTGTCGACCATGCCGGCGCGGCAGAGCCGGGGGCCGCTCGTCGCGGTCCTCGCGTCGCTCGGGATCGCGGCGCTGGGCGTGGGGGGCTGGCTCGCGCTGCGGCCGCGGGGCGAGGGCGCGCCGGCGCAGGCTGGACCGCCCGCGATCGTCGCGGTGAGCCCCGACGAGGCGGGCGCGCAGCCGCCCCCGGCGGCGCCGGAGCCGGCGGCGTCCTCCCCGGCGGCGCCGGAGCCGGCGGTGCAGCCCGCGGCCGACGCGAGCGCGAGCGCGGCTCCGCCGGCGTCCGCGAGCGCGGCTCCGCCGGCGTCCGCGAGCGCGGCTCCGCCGGCGTCCGCGAGCGCGAGCGTGGGGCCAGGACCGGCGCCGGGCGCCCCGAGGCCGCCGGCGCCGCCGAAATCGCCCCGCCGCCTGTTCGGGCGGGACTGAGGGGGATGTCCGCCGCGACGATGCCCCACGTCCGCGCCCGCGCCGATCGCGCCTTTGCCTGCTCTCGGAGACGTCAGAACATGCCTTCTTCTGCTCGCCGGTATCCGCTGGTCCTCTGGACCCTCGTCCCGCTCCTCGTGTCCGCTCCGGCGCTGGCGCAGGACGCCGCGCCCGCGGAGGCCCTGTTCAACCAGGGCCTCGCCGACATGGACGCGGGCCGGTACGAGACCGGCTGCAAGGCGCTCGCGGAGAGCCAGCGCCTCGACCCCCGGCCGGGCACGCTCTTCACGCTCGCCTTCTGCGAGTCGAGGAGGGGCCGCGTCGCGACGGCGGTAACGCACCTCGACGATTTCCTCGCGCTCGTGGAGCGGATACCCCCGGAGCAGCGGGCACGGCAGGCCGAGCGCGCGGCGGCGGCGCGAGAGGAGCGCGCGCGCCTGGCCCCGCGGGTGCCCGAGCTCGCGCTCGTCCTGCCGCCGAACGCCCCGGCGGGGACGGTGGTGACGCGCGACGGCCAAGCGCTGGGCGAGGCCTCGCTGGGCGTCGGGCTGCCGGTGGATCCGGGGGAACACGTGGTGTCGACCCGGGCGCCGGGAGGTGCTGTGTGGGAGCAACGCGTCGCGATCGCGGAGGGCGAGAAGAAGCAGCTGACGCTCGAGGTGAAGGCGCCGCCGGCGGTCCGCGAGGTCGCGCCGCCCCCTCCGGTCTCCGGCGGAGGCGAGGTCTCGTCGGGCCGGCGCGCCGCGGTGTATGTGGCGGGCGGCGTCGGGGTGGCGGGGGTCGTCCTGGGCGGGGTGATGGGGGCGCTCACGTTCGGCAAGAAGTCGGTCGTCTCGGAGCACTGCGGCGCCGGCATCGGGGACAGCCGCGAGGAGGCGTGTGACGCGACCGGGTTTGACGCGACGCGGAGCGCGAGCACGACGGGCCTCGTGAGCACGATCGGCTTCGGGGTGGGGCTCGCCGGGCTGGGCGCGGCGGCGGTGCTCTACTGGACCGAGCCGAAGCAGGGCGGCCGGACGGTCGACGCGGCGCGCGCGGCGCCGCGGTGGATCGGCGCGGGCGTGCTCGCGGCGGGGCCGGGGGCGACGGTGGTCGGTGCCCGAGGGGTGTGGTGAGCGGGGTGGCCGGCAGCGCGAGCGCGCCCGACCAGATCCTGGCGCTGCCCGGCGCGACGGCCGCCGCCGTCGCCTGGCGGTCCCGGGGGCAGCTCAACGTCACCGTGATCGCGAAGGCGACCTTCGCGTTCGCGCCCGACGCGGAGACGCCGCGGGTCGCGCCGCAGGCGATCGTCGCGGCGAACGTCCATCACGAGGGGAACCCGCTGAGGAGCGTCCGCTTCACGAGCGATCTCGCCCCCTACCTGGCCCGCGCCGACGTGCTCTTCACGGGGCACGCCTGCGCGCCGCCCGGGACCTCGGTGCTGTCGCTGCCGGTGCGCCTCGCGATCTTCGACCGGGGTCGCGCGCTCCTCGACAAGAGCTTGCTCGTGCAGGACCGGGCCCCGTTCCAGTCGTTGCCCCTCGTCTACGAGCGGGCCGTCCGCGGCGCGGACGGGCAGGAGAACCCCCTCGGCGTCGACCCGAGGGCCGGAAACGAGCAGCCTGCCGTGATCGATCCGCAGCGGCCCGAGAGGCCGGCGGGATACGGCCCGATCGCCCGCGCGTGGCCCGCGCGCAGGCGGCTGCTCGGCGGCACCTCGCCCTCGGCGCTCGATGGGCCGATTCAAGAGATCCCCGAGACGTTCGACTGGTCCTATTTCCAGTCGGCGCCTGCCGACCAGTGGGTCGACCACCTGCGCGGCGGGGAGTGGCTCGTGCTCCACGGGCTGCACAGGGCAGTGCCTCACCTGAAGATGCGGCTGCCCGAGGCGCGGGGCCTCGCGCGGGTGCACGGGCTCTCCGCTTTCGGCGTGGAAGAGGGGCAGCTGCTCGCGCTGAACGCCGACACGCTGCGCATCGACGGCGAGGAGCAGCGCTGCACCCTGGTGTTCCGGCGCAGCTTCCCCGTCCCGAGCGAGGCCGCGCTCGCGCGCGTGCGCGTCGTCGCGGGGGTCGAGCAGGCCGGAGCGCCCCTCGAGTGGCCTGCGCGGCTCGAGGACCGCGCGCCGCCGTCGCGCGGCGCGGCGCCGGCGGTCGGCGCGGTGACGCCGGGCAGCGCGGTGACGCCGGGCAGCGCGGTGACGCCGGGCAGCGCGGCGCCGGCGGTCGGCGCTGGCGCAGCGGGGCGCGCGCCGCGGGGCCTCGCGGCGGCCGCGATGACGGCCGATATCTCGGAGGATGCGCTGGACGCGGCGTTGCGCGCGGCGCACCCGTTCCGGCCGCAGGGCGCGCCGCTCGCCGTCGCGATCCGCGAGGCGGCGCCGGCGGCGCCGCAGCCGCAGGACACCGGCGCGAGCGCGCCCGGCAGAGAGCGGATCGCGGCGCCGCTCCCCGCGATCGTCCGCCCCAAGGCGCCGCGCTGGGTCGCCACCACGCAGGACGTCCCGGATCTGCCGGAGGAGGCCCTGGGCAGCGCGCGAGCGCTCCCGTTCCAGGAGCCGCCTCCCGGGGCCGCGCCCGCGCCGCCGATCGTCCCTTCCGCGCCGCGCGCGCGGACCGAGCGCGTCGCCTCGGGCACGCTGGAGGTCTCGGTGGACGAGCCCGCGGGCGCGGAGCCCAGGAGCGCGCTGCCTTTCCCGGGACCCGGCGTCGCGCCGTCGGCGCCGCCCGCAGCCGCGCCGTCGGCGCCGCCCGCAGCCGCGCCGCCCGCAGCCGCGCTGCTGGGCGCCGCCGCCGACGCCGCGCTCGGCGCGTCGCTGACCGAGGGCTGGGCAGCGCCGGCGCCGAAACAGTACATCTGGCCGGCCGAGCCGCCCCTGCTGACGCCCGCCGCCGAGCGCGCGCAGGCCGCGCCGGGCGCTCCCTCTCCGGCGCCAGGCACGGTGCCGTATTTCGATCCGGCCGCGCCGGCGAACACGGCAGCGCCGTCCGCGCCGGAGCCCGCGGCGGCCCCGCCGCCCGAGCCCGATCCGGCGAGCTTCCCGCTCGAGCGCTTCGCGGCCATCACCGCCGAGATCGCCGAGCGGCGCGCCCCGCGCGCGGACGTGCTGGCCTCCCACGAGCTCGGCGAGCGCGCGTGGAGCGCGATCGACCGCCACTGGGCCGACGTGATCAAGAAGGACGCCGCGCACGGCGCGGGCCGGCTGCGGAGCGCGTACGACAGCGCCTACGTGGCCGCCGTGGAGCGCTTCCGCGGCCCGATCACGCCGGTGGAGTACGCGCGCCTCGTCGTGGCCGTGGAGCGCAAGCAGGGCGACCGGGTCCTCGACGAGCTCAGGATCCAGCGCCCCGCGCTGATGCACGTGATGCGTCTCTGGACGAAGAAGGCGGCCGCGGACCCGAGGCTCTTCAGCGAGGTGGGCGCGGCGCTCACCGCGCTGCGGGCCGAGTGACGTGACCGCTTCGAACCACCTTTGACCTCGAGGGCCAGTCCGCGATGTGGCGCAAGCTCGAAGAACTGAAGGCGACGCTGGGCGAGTTCGTCGACCAGCGCGAGAACCTCCTCCTGGTCGTGAGCTGCGCCGACCCGGAGATGTCGTATGTGCTCAAGACCCTGGAGGGGATGGACGACACGGACCCTTCGGACGTCTTCCTGGTCTTCGGCGAGGCGTTCACCGACGCGCCGCAGTACGCCTCGGCGATCATGCGCAACCTCCGGGTCCAGCTGGAGATCGTCAAGGCGCCCCGCGAGGCGGAGGGCGAGGCCCCGCTCCCGCCGCTGCCCGCGGTCTGCGACGACGCGGCGGCGCCGCCGAACGCGCGCCTGCGCGCGGCGATCGATCACGTCTCCTCGCTCCTGCCCGCGCAGGGCGGGCACCGCGTGATCTGGGGGTTTCTGCCGCTCCAGATCGCCGATCGTGAAGGTTACGCGCGCCTCGTCGGCGAGTTCGTGCCCGCGCGGGGGCCCGAGCCGTGGATGCGCGGCCTGCGCGTGATCGCGCGCGACGACCGCGCGGCCCCGTTCCTGCTGCCGCCGCTGCGCAAGAACAAGGCGCCCGGGGTGCTGCTGTACGAGCTCGACATGAGCCCGGCGGCGCTCAACGACGCGCTCGTCAAGGAGGCCGGCGACCGACGCTTGCCTGTCGCCGACCGCATGCAGGCGCTCCTCCAGCTCGCGGGGCTCGACTACGCCTACCGGCGTTATCCGCAGGCGCTCGAGAAGTACGGCGCGCTCTACAAATACTACGCGGCGCACGACGCGCCGGTGATGCAGGCCGTGATCCTCCAGGGCGTGGGCGACGTGCTCCGGCAGATGGGCGACGTCAAGGAGGCCAAGGTGAAGTACCACCAGGGGCTCGCGCTCGTGATGTCCTCGCAGGCGCTGCCGATCGTGCTGAACCTCACGTACGCGATCGGCGACGTCGGCCTGGAGCTCAAGGACCACCGCGACGCCGAGGGGTTCTTCGGCCTCGCCGCGCAGATCGCCGCCAAGCTGATGAACCCCTTCGTCAAGGCCGACGCCCTGGAGAAGCAGGGGATCGCGCGGTACCGCGCGGGCGACGCGACGGGCGCCGTGGTGGCGTGGAAAGAGGCGGCGGCGCTGAGCAAGACGTTCGCGTACCACGAGCGGCACCGCTCGACGCTGGAGTGCCTGATCGCGGCCTACAGGGGCCTGTACATGGAGGACGAGCGCCGCGCCTGCGAGGCGGAGCTCAAGAACGCCGCGCAGGCGGTGAAGGCGGACGCGCGCGAGGCGCACGAGCACCCGCTCCGGGGGACGGCGTCATGAGCACGCAAGGGAACGCTCCGAAGGGCGCCGCGGCGGCGGCCGCCGATCAGGCGGAGGCGCCGAAGCCGCTGATCGCGCCGACGGGGGACGCGACGCTGGACGTGCTGGTGGGCGACATCAACGACGCACACGCGGCGTTCCAGCCCCTGTCGGACCCGGAGGCGACCGACCTGGAGAAGGCGAACGCGGCGATCGGCGGGACGCTGAACGCGATCACGCTGCCGATCACGCTGCTGAACGACGGCTTCGCGCTGGCGACGCGGGACATAGGGAAGTTGATCGAGCTGCCCGCGGCGACGCTGGGGATGCTGCACCTCGGGATCCCGCACGTGCACCTGCACCCGCCGGCGATGCCGATCCCGCTGCCGAGCTTCGGTCCGGTGGCGCTGGCCGGGTGCGCGTCGGTGCTGATCAACGGGATCCCCGCTGCGCGGGCGGGGGACATGGGGATATCGCTCTTGTGCGGGACGTTCGCGCCGCCGTTCGAGGTGTTCACCGGGTCGAGCAAGGTGTTCTTCGGCGGGGCGCGGGCGGCGCGGATGCTCGACATCACGATGCACTGCATGCCCGGCGCGGGCGCAGCCAAGGCGATGAGCACCTTGATGAAGGTGGTCTCCGTCGGGGCGGGCGTGGTCGGGGTCGGGGCGGAGGTGCTCGACGCGGCGACCAAGGCGGAGCGCGCGAAGAGGCTGCGCGCGAAGAAGGTCGCGCCGAAGGCGATCGACCCGGGCGAAGCGGCGAAGATGACGCCGGAGGAGCTGGCGGCCGCGAAGGAAGCCGCGGCGGCTGAGGCGGCGGCCGAGCAGCAGGACAACCTGGAAGAGGCGGCTGCGGAGGAGGCGTCCGCGAAGATCACCGGGATCCAGGCGGGCCTCGATGCGGCGGCGCTGGCGCTGGGCCTGCTGATGGGGATGGATCCGGGGACGCCGCCGTGCATCGGCGCGGTGCTGACGGGGCACCCCAACGTGCTGATCGGCGGGTTCCCGATGCCGCCGTGGTCGGCGGTGGCGCGGGGGCTGGGGAAGCTGGGAAAGAAGCCCAAGAAGCGTGGTCCGCGCATCCTCCCCAAGCTCAAGTGCATGTTTACCGGGCACCCGATCGACCCGGTGACGGGCGCCAACGTCGATACTTTCGTGGATTACGAGACCGACGAGCCTGCTCCGTTTCGGTGGGTGCGGAGCTACACGAGCCTCGCTGCGGGACGCGAGGGGCCTATGGGGCGCGGGTTTCGCCATTCCTACCAGCGGGAGCTGGTCGTGGATCTGGATCAGGCAGTGTATACGGACGGCGAGGGGAGGGTCGTCACCTTTCCTCTTCCGGTACCGGACGCGGGGCCAACGTTCCGGGAGGGGTACGCGCTCGCGGTGCGGGAAGAGCGCGCCGAGATCGTGTATTCGATCGATTACGCAGGCGAGCCCACGATGGAGTTCGCGCGCCAGCGCGGCGCCGACGCGCAGCCCCGGCTCGCGCGGCTGATCTCGACGAAGAGGCGCGTCGAGGTCGTGTACGACGGGGGCGGTCGAATGGTGAGCATGCTCGAGACGTCGGAAGGCGCGGCGATCGAGACGCGGCTCGATCTGGACGAGCACGGGCGCATCCTCGCGGTCCGGCGCGGTCCGCGCGGCGCGCGGCAGCTGCCGCTCATCGCTGCTTATGGCTATGACAGCGCGGGCTCTCTCCTCACCTTCCAGGACGCGCTCGGGGCGAGGGCGCACTACGCCTACGACGCTCCAGGCCGCATCGTGCGGATGACCGATCGCAACGGCTACAGCTTCCACTATACCTATGACGCGGAGGGGCGTTGCGTCGAGGAGCACGGTGACGACGGTCTGCACCGGGTGTCGCTGCGCTATGAGCCGGAGCATCGCCGGACCGTTGTCACCAAGGCCGATGGCGGCGTGTGGACCTACGAGTACGACGAGCATGGCACGCTCACCTGCCTAGAGGATCCTTATGGGGGACGCCGCCGCTGGCTCCTCGACGAGGAGGGGCGCATCACCGAAGAAGTGGGGCCGGACGGACGGACCACGCTGACGTTCCTCTATGACGCCGCCGGCCGACACTCAGGTGTGGCCGATGTATACGGCTACGTCCACCCGCCGCTCGACGAAGGCGAATCCCCGACGGATCCGCTGGAGCACAAGGTACCTGCGACGCCGCTTGAGCAGCAATGGGGTAGCCTGTTCACCGAGCTGACGGTGCAGGGCTCTCCAGCAGCGTGGCTGCCTCCGGGAGAGCCCTTCGCGGCCTCGAGCGAGCTCTCCCCGTCGAGGCCCCCCGAGCGGAGCCGTGACGCGGCCGGGCGCATCGTCGCAGAGCGCGACCGCGAGGGCTGCCGCACGGAGTGGACCCATGATCCGGCCGGCAACGTCGTCCGCCATCGCGATCGCGACGGCCGTGAGCACCGGACCGCGATCGCCTCGTGGAATCTCGTCGGCGCAGAGATCGACCCGCTGGGGAACCAGACGCATTTCGTCTACTCGCCCGATGCGGAGGTCACGCGCATCATCGACCCCGGAGGGAGCCATAGCGGGTATTCGTACGATCTCAAGGGCCGGCTCGTAGGCGTCCAGCGTCATGGCCTGACGCGGGAGGAGTATGTCTATGATCGATGCGATCGGCTCGTCGAGAAGCGCGACGGGGAGGGCAACGCCCTCCTGCGCTGGGAGAACGGCGACGACGGGCTCTCCGCGGAGCTACAGCTCGCCTCGGGTGAGTTCTACCGCTACGCGTACGACGGACGTGGTCGCGAGACCCGCGTCTCTCAGCGTGGTGTCGAGATCGAGCGCGCGTACGACGAGCGGGGGCGCCGTGTCCTCGACGAGCGCGGCGGCATCGGGGTGCGACATGGCTTTCACACCGAGGGGCGCTCCGAGCCGATATACGTCGGGAGCCTCGCGCTCGTGTACCGGAGAGCACACGAATTCCTTTCCGAGACGAGTTATCTGGGCCGATTCAAGGTGACGTATCGGCGAGATGAGGACGGAACGCTCCTCGTCGAGCCGCCGGTCGGCGGCGTGCAACGGTTCCAGCGCGGCGAGAGCCTCAGCATCCTCGCGACGCTTGGCAACGGGACCAGGTCGCTGACCGCCCACGATCACGAGGGACGGTGCCTGGGGCGCACCGTCTGGCGGGCTCGCGGGAATCGCACCGCGCGCTGGTCGGTCGACTACAGCTATACTGCGGAGGGGGAGCTCAGGCGGGTCCGCGACGATGCTCGCGGGTCGACCGAGTACACGTACGACGCAGCGGGCAGGCTGACCGGCGAGACCCGACCCGACGGCGTGAAGACCAGCATCTCGCTCGACGCCGCCGGCAACATCCTGGAGAAGCCGGGCCTGTCCCGGGTCGAGCTCTCGGAGGGCAACCGCCTCGCAAGAGCCGCCGGCGAACGGTTCCGCTACGACAAGCGCAATCACCTCGCCGAGATCGTCAACGACGATGGTGAGGTGACCCGCTACGGCTACGACGGCCTGGATATGCTCGTGAAGGTCTCGTGGAGCGGCCGCGAGGAGCAGTGGACCGCCGGCTACGACGGGCTCGGTCGGCGGCTTTACAAGTCCTACGGTGGCCAGCGCACGGACTTCTACTGGGACGGCGACCGCCTGGCCGCCGAGGTCAGCCCCAGCGGCGCGGTCCGCATCTACGTCTACCCGGGCGCCGAGGCGCTCGTGCCGTTCATGTTCATCGACTATGCGAGCATGGACGCGGACCCGGCGAGCGGGCGTCCGTTCTACGTCTTCGTGAACCAGATCGGCGTGCCGCTCCACATTGAAGATCAAGCAGGGCACGTCGTCTGGAAGGCCGAACACGTCGATCCCTACGGTCTCGTCACGGTGGCTCCAGGCGCCTCCGTGTCGTACTCGCTGCGCTTCCCGGGACACTTCTACGACGAGGAGACGGGGCTCTTCTATAACCGCTACCGGTATTACAGCCCGCGCCTCGGGCGTTATCTCCAGTCGGACCCTGTCGGCCAGTCGGGGGGCATCAACCTTTACTCGTACCCATCGAACCCGCTGGTCCACGTGGATCTGCTGGGACTCACGGATTGCACTGGTGGCGCCAAGGGGAAGGGGCGTGTCGACCCGAGACGAGCGACGACGGAGGAGGCAGCTGATAGGGTAAAGGAGAAGAACCGCGCGGAGGCGGAGGCCCGGCGCAAGGAGGCGCGAGCACGGCAACTGGCTGAGCGCAGGGGGCTGGGCAGCCTGGTGGAGATCCACCACCTCGACGTGGGTCAAGGCGACGCAACGTTGCTCGTCTTCAAGAACAAGGATGCCAAGGAAAAGCCCATTCACGTGCTCATCGACGGAGGCAAGAAGACGGCGGGCGGAAAGAAAATCATCGAGTACGCCAAGAAAGAGAACATCAAACAAATCGATGTGATCATCTGCACCCATTACGACGCCGATCACATGGAAGGCCTGACTTACATCATGGACAGTAAGGAAGGCCGGGGCAGCGGGCTCGTTGGGCCTCATACGAAGATCTATGACCGCGGCGACACGGGCGGTCCCAAGGACGACAAGGTCATCTACTACGAGAACGCGATAAAGAATAGCGGCGCTGAGCGGGTAGACGCCTCCTCCGACGCGAAGCGCCAGGAGCTGCTCGGGAAAGATATCCTTGAAGGAAAAGGTCATTCCGAGACGCGCATGAACCTGGTGGCCATCGATGGGTGGCAGAAGACGTCCGACGGTCGATTCGTGCGGATTCTTGAGGGATCAGGCGCGCTAGACGAGAATAGTCGTAGTCTCGGCTTCCTCGTCAAAGCCGGTGATTTTACCTATTTCACCGCGGGCGATCTGCAGCACGGCGGGGAGTGGGAGGTGGCTTCCAGCTTGGGCGAGGGAGGCCACTGGTGTGCCATCAAGGTCGGGCATCATGGCGCCGAGACCAGCACCAGCTCGGACCTCGTGGAAAAGACAAATCCGTCCGCGGCCTTCATCTCCGCTGGAGCTCAGTCCTATGAGCATCCGGCCCAGAGTGTGGTCAATACGCTCGAGGGCGCCGGTTCGGTGAAGCACTTCTATCTTACGGGCTGCGACAAGCTGACGATCCATATTCCAGAGTATGGTCAGCCTCAAGAGGGCAAGGCTCGCGTCGGAGGGGACGACGAGCACGATGGAACCATCGTGCTCAGGGTTCCGATGGGTCGTGATGGCGCTCCGGCGCACGCGTTCGATGTGGAGTACTACGATCAACTGAATGGATTGGTGACCTTGGATCACGAGTGTCATCCTTGAAGGGTCTAGAGCGGCGGTCACCCGCTTCGGATACGGACCCATCTCGATGTTTTCGGTGCTCAGCGCCCCTTCGTGCACGTCCGCGCCGAAAACGCCGAGCTGGACCCGTCTCCTGTGCGGGTGACCGCCGCTCTGGGCCGCACGTACCAGAGACGGACGAGAACCGCTCTCGACCACGCACTGACGCAGGATCGCCGAAGCCTTTGTTCTCGGTGCGCTGCCGGCCTCTCGGGATCTTCGCTGGTGCGTGGGTCGCCCGCCCGGATGAGCGCACGGACCCGCATTGCGGCCTGCTCGTCGGGATCGTGGCAGTGGCCCTGAGCAATGCCGGAAGCGCATGCTTGATGGCCGCGGGGAGCAGCGTGCGGTACGCGCCCGTCGGTCATCGTGAGGAGATGCCGGCAGGCGCTGCGCGTTGAGCGCTCCTGGGTCAGTTCAGCTTGATCAGCGCCGCCTTCACGTCGACCAGCTCGCCGCCGTCCACCGTGACGGTGCTCCCGCCCTTGATGGTGATCTTCGACGCCTCCAGGCTGATGTTCGCCCCCTTGATGGCGATGTCCCCGCTGAACGAGATCACGAGCTTGGCGCCCACGAGGTTCATCTCGGTCTTGGCCTGAAGGTCGACCTTCGGCGAGGTGATCAGGGCCGACGTCTTCGCGCCCGCCTGGAAGGTGTCCGAGGTCAGCACCTGCGTGGTGTCCGCGCCGATCTGCTGCGACTTCGCGGCGACGATCTGCTCGCTCTCCGACGCGATCTGCTGCTTCCCCTTCGCGCCGATCGCCTGCTCGCCGTCGACCTGGACCGCGTGTTTCCCCTTCACGAGCAGCGCGTGGTCCGCGTCGTAGGCGGTCACCTGCACCCCGACGACGTTGATCGACTGCTTGCCTTGCACCGAGAGCGCGTCGTCGGCCGTGACCGCGACCGTTCGGCTCCCCGTGACGGCCTCCGTGGAGTTCCCCGTCACCGCGAGCGTCCGGTTGCCGCTGACCGCCACGGTCTGGTCGCCCTCGACCCCGACGCTCTGGTTCCCCTGCACCCCGACGCTCTGGTTGCCCGTGACGCCCACGCTCTGGTTGCCCGTGACGCCTGTGTCCTGGTCCCCGCCCACCCCGATCGTCTGGTTCCCGCCCACGGTGACCGTCTCGTTCGCGCCGACCACCTCCGCGTTGTTCGCGCCGACCATGGTGCTCCGGTCCGCGCCCGTCGCCTCGCTCCGGTTCGAGCCGACGCTCGAGGTGCTGTCGACCGCCACCGTCTCGCCGCGGTTGTTGCCGACCTCGCTGTTCCAGTCCTTCGGCGTGTGCAGCAAGATCTGCTGCGCCCCCGCGGTGTCGTCGAACCTGAGCTCGTTGTGCGTGCCGCCGCCCGGGCTCGTGTCCGTCTTGAAGGTGCTCACCGTCGGCACCACCGTCGGCGGCACGTTCTGGCCGTTGTACACGCGGCCGACCACGATCGGCCGGTCCGGGTCCCCGTCCTCGAAGTCGACGATCACCTCCGCGCCCACGCGCGGGTGGAACACGCCCCCTTGCCCGCCGCCCGCGAACGCCTGGCTCACCCGCACCCAGCACGACGACGGCTCCTTGCCCTGCCGCTCGCCGTCCTGGTCCCAGTGGAAGCGCAGCCGCACGCACCCGATCTCCGCGCCCGGCGGCCCGCCGATGTGGATCTCCTGCCCTGACGCCGACGGCTCCGCCGTGACGAACGCCGTCTGCGAGCCCACGATGCGCGGCTTCCGCGTCACGCGCGCGGGCCGGAAGCGCGACTCGGCGGCCGATCCCGCCTTGCCGCGCCGGGCGCACTCGAACGTGCACCGGTAGGGCACCACGTCCTGCGGCGCGTTCACGTTCGACGACGGCGGCAGCACCCCCGGCTGCTCGCCGCGCACGTCGAGCCGCGTGACCAGGTACTCGCCCTCGTGCCGCGGCCGCTCGTGCTCCAGGGCGAAGATGGTCCCGGCCGCGAGCACCCGGCTCGGGCCGTCGCCGACCGCGTAGCTCGCCTCGACCTCGAGCCGCTCGCGCCGCGCCGCGGCGAGCGGCCTGCCCTGGTCCGGCGTGTCGGGGTAACGGCCCGGGTACTCGTGCTCGACGAGGTCCCCGCCGCCCGCGTCCTCCTCGACGGCCATGCTCAGCGCCGGCTTCTTCCAGTTGTAGTCCTGCAGCGTGACCTTGCGCGGGCGCAGGCGCGCGCCGAGCTTCATCGTGGTCACCTCACGGCCGCGCAGGTTCGCGCCGAGCGGCAGGAACGGCTCGAGCCGCGCGCGGCCCGTGTCCTTGTCGGAGAGCACCAGCAGGCACGCGCCGGCGCCGTTCTCGAAGTGGTAGCCGATGCCCTCCTCCTCGAGCAGGCGCGACACGAAGGCGAGGTCGCTCTCGTTGTACTGGACGCAGTAGCGCCTGGCCGCGACGGCGTCGATGCGCGAGGTGTCCGACACGCGCCAGGTGAAGAGCTCCTGCGCCGGCTTGAAGTCCGCCATGCCGTCGTCGGGCTCCACCCCGCCGCCCTGCTGGAGGGCAGGGTCGCCCTGGAGGACCGCGTCGATGATCTGCCGCGTGGTCTTCTCGAGGAAGATGCGGCACCGCGTGCGGTGCGCCGCGCGCGCGAGCGGCGGCGAGAGGACGAGCCGGTAGGCCATGCCCCCGTGGATCGGGCCGAGTTCCTCCGCCTCGGTGACGATGCCGTGGATGACGCGGTAGGCGGGCACGGTGCCCGTCGCGATGCGGAGCGTCGCCCGGGCCTGGATCAGCTCCTCGGGATCGATCTCGGGGGCGGGATCGCGGGTGATGGCGGTGATCTCGTAACGGTAGAGCGCGGAGATGCCCTCCGCGCCCCGGAAGCTGACGACGCGCAGGTGGTCCCAGGGGCCGGAAGGCCCGGAGGCACCTTCCCATGCAAACGTGAAATCGAGATCACTCAACGGGTCGCTCTCTTTCTTTCTCGCCCCGCCGCGGGGCCCATCGACGGCACGGATCGTCCTCTACCCGCATCGAGCAGGCGCCGCGCGCGAGCGCAGGAATGCACTCCAGCACATACGACCATAACAGAACGCCATCCCGCGCGCTGTCCTCGCCGTCGGCCTGGTTGCCGCGATAATCCATGTGGGCTCGACTGCCGCGACAACCCACATGGCGCCTGACTACCGCGACAACCCACATGGGCCTGATTGCCGCGACAGCCCACATGAGCCGGATTGCCGCGACAACCCGCATGACGCCTGACCGCCGCGACAGCGCTGCCTCCGGGCCGTCTGCGGCGGCCGCTCGCGCCGCGGTACCATGCAGGCGGGCGCTGCCGCGCTGCGCGCTGCGCCACCGCCGCCGGCCGCTCCTGCTCGACGGCCCATCGCAAGGGAATAGGATGTAGGCGGACCGGACGCACCCATGCCCTCAAGCACCACCCACGTTTCGATCCGCAGGATCACGGGCGAGAGCGCCGCCGACGCCGACGACCAGCTCGCCGTCGAGGCGCCGCTCGAGGTCGTCGTGGTCGCGCGAGCCGCGCGCGCCCGCGAAGCGCTCCCCTTGGCCCCGGAGGAGCGCGCCGCCCGCCGCCTCGGCATCACGATGCGCACGCCCGGCCACGATCGCGAGCTCGCGATCGGGCTCCTGTTCGCCGAGGGGGTCATCTCCCGCGCGGCCGACGTGGTCGCCGTCGACGAGGTCCCCGGCCCCTCGGGCGACCTCGTGCGCGTCACGCTCGGCGACGGCGTGGCCGTCGACCTCGGGCGCACCGAGCGCGCCCTCGCGGTCGCGAACGCGAGCTGCGGCGTCTGCGGCAAGGCCTCCATCGACGTCGCGTCCTTCGCGCCGCCCTCGCCGCTCGCGCGCGGCGTCCCCCGGGTCGCGCCGCGGGTCGTGCACGGGCTCGCCGCGCGGCTCCGCGAGGCGCAGCCGGTGTTCGGGCGGACCGGCGGGCTGCACGCGGCGGCCCTCTTCGACGCGCGCGGCGCGCTCGTCGACCTCCGCGAGGACGTCGGCCGCCACAACGCCGTCGACAAGCTCGTCGGGGCCGCGCTGCTCGCGGGGCGGCTGCCCGACCCGGGCGCGGTGCTCATGGTCAGCGGGCGCGCCGGCTTCGAGCTCGTGCAGAAGGCGCTTCGGGCCTCGATCCCGGTGATGGTCGCGGTCGGCGCGCCGTCGAGCCTGGCCGCCGAGCTCGCCTCGGCGCACGGCATGACCCTCGTGGGCTTCGCCCGGGACGCGCGGTTCAACGTGTACGCGGGCGCGGAGCGCATCGCCGCCCCGGCGGCGGCGGAGGCGGCGTCGTGACCGCGCGCGACGTGCCGCGCGACGTGCGGGCGGAGCCGCCGCTCGAGGTCGAGGCGCCCCGGATCGGCGGCCGCAGCGAGGCGGCCGGCGGCCTCGCGGCGGTCGGGGCGACGCTCCGGCACGCCGTCGGCGAGATGGGGGTCGCGCGCGCCGTGCGCACGCTCCTGCGCGTGAACCAGGGCGAGGGCTTCGACTGCCCCGGCTGCGCCTGGCCCGAGCCCGAGGAGAAGCGCTCCGTCGCCGAGTTCTGCGAGAACGGCGCCAAGGCCGTCGCCGAGGAGGCGACGCTCGCGCGCGTCACGCCGGAGTTCTTCCGCGAGCACAGCGTCGAGGCGCTCTCGAAGCAGTCGGACCACTGGCTCGGCAAGCAGGGGCGGCTCGTCCACCCGATGCTGCTCGACGAGGGCGCGTCGCACTACCGCCCCGTGTCATGGGACGAGGCGTTCTCGCTGGTCGCCTCCTCGCTGCGCGCGCTCGGCTCGCCGGACGAGGCGATCTTCTACACGTCGGGGCGCACCAGCAACGAGGCGGCGTTCCTCTACCAGCTCTTCGTGCGCGAGCTCGGCACGAACAACCTGCCCGACTGCTCGAACATGTGCCACGAGTCGAGCGGCGTCGGCCTGCGCGAGGCGATCGGCGTCGGGAAGGGCACCGTCTCCCTCCACGACTTCGAGCTCGCCGACGCGATCTTCGTCGTCGGCCAGAACCCGGGGACGAACCACCCGCGCATGCTCTCGGCGCTGCGCGAGGCGCGGCAGCGCGGGTGCGAGATCGTGACCGTGAACCCGCTCCCCGAGGTCGGCAACGAGCGCTTCCGCCACCCGCAGCACCCGCTCGACCTCATCGGCGAGGGCGTGCCGCTCTCGACGCTGTTCCTCCAGGTGCGCATCAACGGCGACGTCGCGCTCTTCACGGGGCTCATCAAGGAGATGCTCGAGGAGGAGGAGCGCCGGCCGGGCGCCGTGCTCGATCGCGCGTTCATCGCGCAGCACACCCACGGCTTCGAGGCGCTCGCGGCCGCCGTGCGCGAGACGCCGTGGGACGACATCGTCGCAGAGAGCGGCGTCCCGCGCGACCACATCCGGGCGGCGGCCGAGATCGCGATGCGCTCCGAGCGCACGATCGCGTGCTGGGCCATGGGCCTCACGCAGCACCAGAACGCCGTGGCCAACGTGCAGCAGGTCATGAACTTCCTGCTCCTGCGCGGCAACGTCGGCCGGCCCGGCGCGGGCGCGTGCCCGGTGCGCGGGCACAGCAACGTGCAGGGCGACCGGACGATGGGCATCTGGGAGCGCCCGCCCGCCGACTTCCTCGACCGCATCGAGGAGAACTTCGGCTTCTCCCCGCCGCGCCGCCACGGCCTCGACACGGTCGCCGCGATCGCGGCGATGGCCGAGGGCAGGGCCCGCGTCTTCTTCGCGCTGGGCGGTAACTTTCTCTCGGCGACGCCGGACACGGCGACCACCGCCCGCGCCCTCGCCCGGTGCGATCTCACGGCGCACGTGTCGACGAAGCTGAACCGGGCGCACCTCGTGACGGGCAAACGTGCGCTCATCCTGCCCTGCCTCGGGCGCACGGAGCGCGACGTGCAGGCAGGAGGGCCGCAGTTCGTGACCGTCGAGAACTCGATGGGCGTCGTCTCGAGCTCGCGCGGCAACCTCCCACCCGCGTCGGAGATGCTGCGCAGCGAGGTGGCGATCGTGGCGGGGCTCGCCCGCGCGACCCTGGGCGCGCGGTCGCGCGTGCCGTGGGAGGAGCTCACCGCCGATTACGACAGGATCCGCGCTCTCATCGAGCGGACGATCGACGGCTTCGACGATTTCAATACACGCGTCAGGGACCCGCGCGGCTTCGCCCTGCCGAACGCCGCGGCGCGGCGCGAGTTCCGCACCGGGACGGGCAAGGCGAACTTCATCGCCCACCCGCTGCCGCGGCACGATCTCGAGCCCGGCGAGCTCCTGATGATGACGATCCGCAGCCACGACCAGTACAACACGACCATCTACGGGCTCGACGACCGCTACCGCGGCGTGCGCGGCGGGCGCCGGGTCGTGTTCATGAACGCCGAGGACGCGGCCGAGCGCGGGCTCGCGCAGGGGGACCTCGTCGACGTGACGAGCCGCTTCTCCGACGGCGAGCGCGCCGCGCGCGCGTTCCGCGTCGTGCTCTACGCGATCCCCCGCGGCAACGTCGCGGCCTATTTCCCCGAGGCCAACGTGCTCGTGCCGCTCGGCAGCGTCGCCGAGAAGAGCAACACGCCCGCGTCGAAGTCGATCGTCGTGCGCGTCCGGCCGGCCGCGGCGCCGGGCGACGGATCCGCGTGACGCGCCCCGGGCATCCCGTCCACGTGAACGGCGCCGGCCTCGGCCGGTCAGGGTCCCCGACCTGTCGTCGCCGCGCGGTGCTTCCGGACGAGGACGTGTGTGCGCACCTTGTCGAGCGAGAGCGCGAGCACCAGTGACTCGCCCTGCTCCGAGGTCGCGCCCGCCTGGATGTCTATATCGCGGCTCTGGATCAGCCCTGGCGCGTCGACGCGTGTCGCGTGGGCGCCGGCATCGAACGACTCGTAGAGCTGCATGACTTCGTTCGGAGCGTTCAGTCCACCGCCGAATACGAGGTGCCCTGCATTGCATGGATCGAGCCAGAGCGAACGCACGTAAACATACCCATGCTGCATCGGATCATCGCCCTGCTCCGCCCTGTAGAGCCAGGTGCTTCCCTCTGCGGTGAGCCGCAAGAGGCCCCCCTCCACGCCTGCGAACACAGCCCCGGGAGCGATCGGGCTGCTCGTGAGCAGGTTCGGGCGGCGGTTGCCGAGCACCTCCCTGGTCACGACCCTCGCCACGGGCTCGACGACCGGGACCTCGTCGACCCCGAACCTGGCGATCCAGGCGTCGTCGAGCGGCGCTTCGCATCCCTGGTAGACGAAGCCTTCCGCGCCGGCCGGCGTGTGCACGTAGCATGGATATCCGAAGGAGCTCGGCTCGCCGCGCACATAAACCCAGCGCTTGCCGTCCTCCGAGCGCACGACTGATTGCCCGGACGCGTTTCCAAAGAATATCTCCGTGCCGTCGCTGCGAACGAACGACGTGAGCGACTGGACAGGTGCGTAGACAGGCTGCTCTGGCGTCGATTCGGCCTCGTCCCTCAAGGCCTCTCCGACCGGAACCCAGGTGTGTCCTCCATCGGTCGACCGCTGGATGGGCGGCACGCTCGGGCGTCGGCCGTCCTGGTGGACGTCGAGGCCTGCGATCACGAGACCTGCGGCTGCGGGCGAGGCATGGAGGCTACCGACCGACAGGCCGTCAAGCCCTGACGGCACCCATGGAGCGGCGTCGTCGAGCGGACGCCGGAAGAGCCCGCGCGTCGTGCCCACGAGCACCTGGCCGCCGAGCACGAGCACGCTCCTCGGCACGGCATCTGCGGCCACGACGCCGAGATCCTGCCACTCCGCCACGACGAGCGGCCCGCGGGCGCAGATGCCATCCCCGCCGCTGTGGCCCGCGCCGGCATGGCCTGCGCCCTCACCTGAGCAGGAGGCGGCCGCGATGGCGATGATCATGGAGGGAACAATGGAGCGATTTCCAGGAATGAACATGCGCACCTCCAAACCGCTGACGTCCTCCCCAGAGGATTCGGTCCTGCACAATCCTCTGCTCTCTGCAATGTCGCTGCAAACGCCGTTCCAGATTGTAGGCCCGCTCGCAACAAGATCTGCCCGACGTTGTTCTTCAAGGAGACGCCATCCGCAACATCTGCTTCGCGCGTGCGGATTTCGCTTAATTCCCGCAGAGCAAGGCAAGGTTGGCGAAAGTCAACGGCAACCTGAGCCAGCATCTCGCCAAGAAACGTAAACTTGTCCGAGATTTTCTCGGATAAACACCAGTCACCGGCACGCACGAGGCGTGCTCGGCTGCGCGGAAGGAGCACGATGGCCATCCCTCGGTATCGAGAGTCAAGCTGGTTGGTGCTCTGTCGCTCGGGCTGCCTGATGGCCATCGCGCCGGTGAGCGGGCATCGCTCGCGGCGGCGCGCCCTCCGGGGGCACTTCGTCTGGGTGTGGGCCCTCCGGCTCGACCGGAGCGGTTGCTGCCCGCATTGAACCGCACCGCTCACGGGCGTGGACGCGCCGTGGATAAGAGTCGAGCAGAGCGCCCGCTCTCCGACGCTGCTTCCGAGAATCGCGCCTCATGGGTCGATGCATTCGACACGAATGCCGGCAGCGAGTCACATCGTCCATGGTGCAACGTCTCCGGAGCTGGCTCGGGTCGCGATCGATGAGACGGGACCGGCCTCGGCGGAGGGCGACCGGGCAGGAGGTCGGGGGACGTGTCACTGGCGCCGCCTCCACGGCGCTGGTAATGGCCTTCTTCCGCCGCTCCCTCCAGGCGAACCCCGCGATGACCGCGGGCCAAGGAGAGCGACCTCCTCCGACCCGGAGCCCGACGATGACCGCCCAGCCCAGCCTCTCCCCGTCGATCCCCGGCGAGCCCGAGCGCGCCGCGATGCGCACCGCCATCCCCGGCCCCGCGTCCGAGGCGCTCCGCGCCCGCCACCACAAGTACCAGGACGCGCGCCCCATCCACTTCTACCAGGACGCGCGGAAGAGCCTCGGCAACTACATGGTCGACGTGGACGGCAACGTCCTGCTCGACGTCTACGGGCACATCGCCGCCGTGCCGCTCGGCTACAACCACCCGGACCTGCTCGCCGCCTGGCGGAACGGCCGCTTCGACTGGTGCGCGGGCTACCGCGCCGCGCTCGGGGTCGCGCCCGCGCCGGAGTGGGTCGAGATCGTCGAGAAGACGCTGATGCGCGTCGCGCCGCAGGGGCACACCCGCGTCTTCACGTTCACGACCGGCGCCGAGGCGGTGGAGAACGCGCTCAAGGCGGCGTTCATCCGGCTCGCCCGGCGCCGTCGCGGCGGCGCCGCGCCGAGCGACGCCGACCTCGCCGCCGCCATGGTGAACCGGCAGCCGGGGGTGAACGCCTTCAAGGTGATCTCCTTCGAGGGCGGGTTCCACGGCCGCAGCATGGGCGCGCTCTCGGCCACGCGGAGCAAGCCGATCCACAAGCTCGACATCCCCGCCTTCGACTGGCCCGTCGTGCCGTTCCCGGCGAGCCAGTTCCCCCTCGCCGAGCACGCCGATCAGAACCGCGCCGCCGAGGCGCGCTCGCTCGAGGCGGTCAAGGCGGCGATCGACGCGCACCCGGACGAGGTCGCCGCGGTCATCGTCGAGCCCATCCAGGGCGAGGGCGGCGACCGCCACGCGAGCCCGGCGTTCTTCCAGGCGCTGCGCCGGCTGACCGCCGAGCGCGGGGTCGCGCTCATCATCGACGAGGTGCAGACCTGCGGCGGCGGCACGGGCGCGCTCTGGGCGCACGAGGCGTGGGACCTTCCCGAGCCGCCGGACATGGTCACGTTCTCGAAGAAGATGCAGCTCGGCGGCTTCTATTGCCGCGAGGAGCTCGCGCCGGCCGAGCCGCTGCGCATCTTCAACACCTGGCTCGGCGACCCGCTCCGCGGCGCGCAGCTCGAGGTGATGCTCGAGGTCATCGAGCGCGACCGGCTGCTCGAGAACACCCGGGCCGTCGGCGAGCGCCTGGTCGCGGGGCTCGAGGAGCTCTGCCGCCGTTACCCCGCGGTGCTCTCGGGCGCCCGGGGCAGCGGCACCTTCGCCGCCGTCGACTTCCCCCACGCCGCCGCCCGCGACGCGGCGCTCACCGCCCTTCGCAACCGCGGCCTCGAGGTGGGCGGCTCGGGCGAGCGCACGCTGCGCTTCCGCCCGGCGCTCGTCTTCGGCCCGCGGCACGCCGGCGAGGCGCTCGACGTGCTCGAGTCGGTCTGCAAGTGACCGCCGCCGCGCCCGCCGCGCCGTCCCCGATCCGGGTGTTCCACTCGCCGCGGTACTTCGCGGACATCGGCCAGCACGTGATGCCGATGCGCAAGTTCGCGCTGGTCCGCGAGGCGATCGAGCGGAGCGGCCTGCCCGCGCGCGTCGAGGCGCCCGAGCCGGTCAGCGACGAGGACCTGCTCCGCGTCCACACGCCCGAGTACCTGCAGGCGATCGTGACCGGCGAGCCCCGGGCGCTCGCCGAGTCCCAGAAGTTCCCGTGGTCGCCGGAGCTCGCCGGCGCGGTCCGCTTCACGAACGGGGGCTGCATCGCGGCCACCTTCGCCGCGCTCGAGGACGGCATCGCGGGCAACCTCGCGAGCGGGTTCCACCACGCGCACGCCGCGCACGGCGAGGGGTTCTGCACGTTCAACGGCCTCGTCGTGGCGCTGGAGCGCGCGCGCGCCGAGGGCCGGATCCGCCGCGCTTTGGTGGTCGACATGGACCTCCACTACGGCAACGGCACCGCGTCGCTGCTCGCGTCGCGGCCCTGGGCGTTCGGGCTGTCGATCTACGGCAACTGGTACAAGCAGAACCTGGCGTACCGCGACGTGGAGAGCGAGCGCGCGCCGGACACGGACAACAGCTGGTCCGTCCCGGTGCCGAACGGCAGCGGCGGCGCCGAGTACCAGGGCATCCTCGAGCGGCGCCTCGGCCCCGCGATCGACCGCGCGGAGCCCGACGTGATCCTCTACCAGGCCGGCGCCGATCCGTACCGCGAGGACCCGTACTCGCCGCTCGACCTGACCCACGACGACCTGCGCGCGCGCGACGATCTCGTGTTCCGGACGGCGCTCGCGCGCGGCATCCCCATCGCGTGGGTGCTCGCGGGCGGCTACACGCCGGACGTGAGCCGGGTCGTCGAGGTGCACCTGAACACGTTCGTCGCGGCGGTGCGGGCGAGGGAGGCGCGCGCGGAGGGGCAGTGATCCCGTGACGAGGCGCCGTTCACGCGCATCGCCGTCGCCGCGTCATGCGAGCGAGCTCCACCCGTGCCCCTTCACAGGGCATCTGGCCAGCGCGGTCCGAGTGCCGCGGGACGTGATCTCTGGTAGGCTCTGAACGATGACCGCGCGTGATCGCAGCTGGCTGGGAGGTCGGGTGAAGAGCCACGCCGAGCTGGACGCCGCCGACCAGGAGTTCTGGGATCGCGCTGACCCGATCGCGCGCTTCGAGGCATCGGTCGAGCTCTCGCTCACGCTCTGGAGCTTGCGTCACCCCGATGAGCCTGCCCCCCGATTTGGTCGAGATGCTTTCGGCGTTCGCCGGCGCCGGGGTGCGGTACCTGGTGATCGGCGGACACGCGGTGTCCCTGCACGCACGCCCCCGGTCGACAAAGGACCTCGACCTTTGGCTGGACGCCGCGCCTGACAACATCGAGCGCGCTTGCGCCGCGCTGCAGCGGTTCGGCGTCCCGTTCGACATCGTCTCGGAGCTCCGGGCCGCCAGACCGGACGGCGACGCGCCCCGCGCAGGCCCGCGCCTCGCCTCACCGCGACGGCGCCCCCCGCGCGGTGTAAACTCGCCGCCATGGCCGACCTCCTCGACGACCCGGCGCGCCTCGCCGTGCTGCACGGCGCCATGCTGCGCACCGAGGCGGACGTGCTGCTCGACGCCTGCGTGGCGCAGGCCGCCCGGCTCGCGCGGGCGCCGATCGCGATGGTCAGCCTGGTGATCCGCCACATCCAGCTCCTGCGGGCGCACCACGGGCTGCCGCTCGAGCTCGCCGTGAGCTGCGCGACCTCGCGCAGCAACTCGTTCTGCCAGATCGTCGTGCGCGACGAGGCGCCGCTGATCGTCGAGGACGCGCTGCGCGACGAGCGCGTCCCCAAGGATCTCGTCGAGCACTACGGCATCCGCGCCTACGCGGGCGTGCCGGTGCGGGTGAGCGGGCACGTCGTCGGCTCGATGTGTGTGCTCGACGTCGTCCCCCGCCGCTTCGAGCGGCCCGCCCTCGACGGCCTCGAGAAGCTCTCCGTCGACGTCGCCGGGCGGCTCGCCGCGCTCGTCGAGCGCGAGGCGCCGCTCTGCAGCCCCGCCACCACCGAGCGCCTCGTCCGGATCGAGCAGGCCACGCGCGTGCTGGAGCGCGCGCTCCTGGCCCTCGCCCCCGTCATCGCGGCCGCGCCGGGCGCGCGCGCGGCGCGGGCGGCGGGGACAGGCGCGCCGGCGCCCGACGTCCCGCGAGCCCCGCACGTCTCGCCCGCCGATCTGCGCGCGGCCGTCGGGTGCTGGCGCGACATGGGCCCGATCGCCGAGGAGCTCTGCGAGGAGGCCGCCATCCTCGCGCGCTCCGCCCCGTGCGAGGCGGCGTCCGAGGTCGTCGCGGAGGCGCGGGCGCTCGCGCGCTGCCTCGTCGAGATCGGCCCCCTCGTCCGCCTCGCCGAGGGCGTGCTCGACGGGACGGTCGGCGAGGCGGCCGCCGGCAAGGGCGCGGCGCTCGTGCTGCGCGGCGCCATCGGCGCGTACGACGCCGCCTCCACCGCCGCGCGCACCATCCGCGGAATCGTCGAGCGCGCGCGGACATCGACGGGCGGCGGCGCCGCGGTGTGATGTAGAACGCGCCGCGCGCCTGCTCTACACTCGGCCTTCGCCCATGTCGCGCCTCTCGCTCTGGTTCGCGTCGAAGGAAGAGTCGCTCTCGGTGCGGCGGTTCTCGGTCCGGGAGCAGATGTCGTCGCTCTTCGAGGTGTCCATCCTGGCCGTCTCCGAGCTCGAGGACCTCGATCTCGACAGCCTCGTGGGCAAGGCCGCCGCCTTCAAGGTCGAGACGACCGTCCTGAACTCGCTCGCGCCCTCGCGCGTCTGGGCCGGCCTGTGCGCCCAGATGGAGCAGGTGCAGGCCGAGCCGACGGGGCTCTCCACCTACCGCCTCCGCATCGTGCCCCTGCTGTTCCGGGCGACGCTCCGGCGCAACAGCCGCATGTTTCAGCACATGACGATCCCCGACATCGTGCTCCAGATGCTCGAGGAGTGGGGGATCGAGCCCGAGGTGAAGCTGAGCGCGAAATATCCAGCCCATGAATACCGCGTTCAGTACGGCGAGACCGACTATGCATTCATGTGCCGGCTGCTCGAGGAGGCGGGCATCTCGTTCCACTTCGCGCACCCCGAAGGCGGCGGTCGCATGGGCGCCGACCTCACCCGCCTCGTGCTGAGCGACGCCCCGCACCGCGCCGAGCCGCGCTCCGACGCCCCCATCCCTTACGTCGACAACCCGAACCAGGCGGCCGGGCGCGAGTTCGTGAGCGAGGTGGTCGTGAGCCACGAGGTGCGGCCCGGCCACGTCACCCTCCGCGACTTCGATTTCCGGATGCGGCCCGATTACCAGCTCTTCGCGGAGGCGAAGGCGGGGCTCGAGGACGAGCTCCGCTACGAGCAGTACCACTACGTGCCGGGTGCGTTCGTGGTCGAGCCGGGCAAGGGCGGCGACACGCCCGTGGCCGACGACAGGGGGATCGCGCGGGTCGACATCAAGGAGGCGGAGGCGCTCGCGACGCGGAGCCTCGAGAGCGAGCGGCGCGGCCGGCGCTCCGTCCACTACCGCACGAACGCCCTCGATCTGGGCCCCGGCGTCGTCCTGTCGATCGGCCGGCACCCCCGCAAGGAGCTCGCCCCGGGCCAGGCGCTGCTCGTCGTCGCCTCCACGTTCGAGGGCGAGCACAACGGCGAGTGGAACACGACCGGAGAGGCCGTGTTCGCGGAGCAGCCCTACCGCCCGGCGCGGCGGACGCCGAAGCCGCGGGTCGTGGGCGTGCAGAGCGCGATCGTGGTCGGCCCCCCCGGCGAGGAGATCCACACCGACGAGTTCGGCCGCGTGCGCGTGCAGTTCCACTGGGACCGCGAGGGGCGGTTCAGCGACGCGAGCTCGTGCTGGATCCGCGTCAGCCAGGGCTGGGCGGGGAGCCGCTACGGGCTCCTCTCCATCCCCCGCGTCGGGCAGGAGGTCCTCGTCGACTTCTTCGACGGCGACCCCGACCGGCCCGTGATCGTCGGCCGCGTCTTCAACAGCACGACGCGCGTGCCGTACACGCTGCCCGCCGAGAAGACCAAGAGCGGCTGGAAGAGCGACTCCTCGCCGGGCTCGGGCGGGTTCAACGAGCTCTCGTTCGACGACGCCGCCGGGCGCGAGCTCATCCACGTCCAGGCGCAGCGCGACTACACCGAGATCATCAAGCGGGACCAGAGCTCGACCGTGCTCTCGAACCGCTCGGCCAGCGTGACCGGCGGCGACGCGGTGACCGTCGGCGGGAGCCAGAGCGTCAACGTCGGCAAGAGCCAGAGCCACACGATCGGCGAGCAGCAGATCAACAACATCGGCGAGGGCCGCACGTCGATCGTGCGCACCTCCGACACGGTCGACGCTGGCGACAGCCAGAACGTCACGGTCGGCGACGGCGTCGGGTACACGATCAACAAGGACAAGACCGTCCAGATCACGAACGGCGTCGCGTCGATCAAGATCACGCCCGACGGCATCTTCATCGACGCGCAGGGCAACCTCGAGATCTCGGCGGGCGGGCTGCTCAAGCTGTCCGGCGCGGAGGTGCAGATCGACGGCAAGCCGAACGTGTTCATCAACACCAAGGGCGCGAAGGCCCCCGCGGTGGCGACGATCGGCAAGGCCAGGGCGCCGAGCGCGCCGGGCGGGCCTGGCAGCGGGGGCGAGACGAACGCGCCGGCCGAGGTGATGCGCGGCGGCGGCGCCGTCGAGCTGCCGGGGGGCATCGCGGACGTCGAGGTGGAGAGCGCGCCGGCGTGGCTCGACCGCGCCGTCCTGACGCCGCCGCTCACCCCGGCCGCGGCCCCGACGTCGCTCCAGATCGGGCCCGCCGCCGGCGGGGCGATCCGCGAGGAGGTGCGCGCGCGCGCGTCCTCGTCGCCGCCGCTCGCCGCGCTGGTGAGCCAGGCGAGGGGCGCCGTGGAGCTCTTCCGGCTCGCGAAGGGCGAGAGCCTCGCCTCGTTGCCGTCGACGCTCGACGTGCTCGGCCCGGTGCTCACGGCGCCGCTGCCCGCGCTCGGCGGCCTGAGCGCGGGCGACATCGGGGCGCTCGTCAACGCGGGCAGCGCGGCCGGCATCTTCCACGTGGGCGGCGCGGGCGGGCAGATCGCGCAGTTCCTGGCGCTCCGGACCGCGGCGGCGCCGCGGGCGGTGAACGGCGCGGCGGTGAAGGCCGAGGCGCAGGCGACCGAGGCGTCGGGCGTGCCCGCCGAGCGGGCGTACGCCGGGGCGCTGTCGGCGCAGGGCGTGGCCCTCTACCGGGGCGATCTCCAGGGCGGCTTCGCCAAGGTGGAGCCGTGAGGCCCGAGGCCCGCGGGACGTCGGAGGGCGAGCGCCGCGCCCCGGCGGGTGGAGACGGAGACGGAGGCCGAGACGATGCCGCGATATGAACACACCGACGTGTCCTTCGACGTGCCGCGCGACTGGGAGGACCGCTCGGTGGTGGCCTTCTCCGTGCCGGCGAAGCCCGGGCAGGGGATGGCCGCCAACCTGGTGATGACGCGGGACACGCTGGCCGCGGGCGAGGACCTCCGGCGGTACGGCGACCGGCAGCTCGTCGAGATCGCGCGGCGGCTCGACGGCTTCCAGCTGCACGCGCGGCAGGAGATCGCGCTCGGCGGCCAGCCGGCGCTCGAGCTCCGGTTCGGGTGGCGGGGGCAGGGCGGGCCGCTCGATCAGCGGCTCGTGTTCGTCCTCGGGCGCAAGCCGACCGTGCTGAGCTTCACGGCGACCATGCCGAGGAGCGAGGCCGCGCGGCTCAACCCCGTGTTCGACCGCATCCTCGCGAGCGTGAAGCTGGGCCAGGGCTGAGGGAGCAGCGACGCCCGTGAGCGCCCTCGAAGCGGCCCGGCTGGGCGACGAGATCGGCCACACGTCGGCGTGGGCCGGCCTCATCGCGGGGGCGTGCGTCGGGCTCGCGATCGGCGGCGCGATCCTGTTCACCGCCGTCACCGGCGGCGCCGGCGCGGTCCTCATCGGCGCGGCGATCGCCGGCGGCGTCGGCCTCGGCGCCGGCGGCGCGCTGGCCGGCGCCGAGATCGGCAAGATGTTCGAGGGGTCCCCGTGCGGCGCGATCGCGACGGGATCGCCGGACACGTTCATCGAGGGGCCCGCCGCCGCGCGCGCGGAGCTCGACGCGCTCGATCACGGCAACAAGCGGGTGGCGCAGGGCAGCGCCACGGTCTTCGTCAACGGCGAGCACCTCGGCCGCAAGAGCGAGAAGGCCGAGTGCGGCGGCGTCATCGGCCAGGGCGCCGTGTACACGTTCATCGGCGGCGACACGCTGACGCTCGTGCCCATCGAGGACGAGATCCCGTCCTGGCTCATCACGACCCTGCAATGGACCGCCCTGATCGCGGGCGGGGCCGCGCTCGTGCTGACGGGCATCGGCGCCGGCGTCGTGGTCGCCGGGCTGGGGCTCGCCGGCTCGCTGGCCGGCGGGTTCGTCTTCAAGCACGTCGGCAGGGCGGTGGGCGGCCTCTGGGGCGAGCGCGCGGCGCGCGTCGGCGAGATCCTCGGCGAGTTCGGCGGCAGCCTGCTCGGCGGCATCGGCGCCGTGAAGCTCGGCGAGCGGCTCGGGTGGGTCGGCGCGCCGACCGCGGAGGCCCCTCCGGGCGGGAAGGCGCCGCCGAGCCCCGAGGAGGTGGCCCGCGCGCGCGCGTGGACCGACGAGCAGATGGCCGCGGCGCCCGCCGCGGATCCCGCGGCGAACGCCAAGCTCGAGGCGCGGATCGCGGAGAACCGCGCGGCCTACGAGCGGGTACAGCGGGGCGAGCTGGAGCACCCGAACACGACCCCCGAGCGGCTCAAGATGGCCGTCGAGGGGGACACCGACGGCCAGCGCGTGCCGCTCACGTACAAGGATCGCGCGCAGTTCGACCGGCTGCAGTCGGACATCCGGAACGTCTTCGAGTCCGAGGGCATCACGGACGCGACCGTGCAGCAGCTCGGCTCGGCCACGGACGGGTTCAAGGGCAACCCGGACAAGCCGTTCGGCTTCTGGTCGTCCAAGTCGGACACCGATTTCGCGATCCACAGCGACCAGGCGCTGGTCCAGGCGCAGCAGGCGGGCGCGCCCTACAACGCCAAGTACGGGATCTTCAAGAACGGCGAGGCGCCGAGCGCGCTGAACCCGGAGGGCAAGCCGGGGCTCTCGAACACGCCGCTCGGGAGCAAGCTGAACGCGCTGGCGGAGAAGTGGAACGTGGAGATCTACGGCGAGCCCAACCCGAGCAACGGCGGCTTCGATTTCAAGCTCAACGGGCCTCGGGAGCCGAACAGCAATTTCCCCACGATCTATCAGGGGCCGAACGCGGTCGGCGCGGCGCCCGCTGCCCCGGCCGGCGCAGCGCCGCCCGCGGGCAGCGCCGGGACGGCCGGCGCGGGCGGGACGGGCGTCTCCACCGATCCAAGGAACGACGGCCGCTGAGCGGAGGTGATCATGAACAAGACGGCAAGCACGACGCTCGCGTGGTCCTTCAAGAGCGACCTCTCCCAGGAGGAGATGCTCCGGCGGCTCGATGAACGGTGGCCGTCGACGTGGGCGATCTCCGACAGCCACCATCACGGCGACTACGTCGGCGGCCGGCTCACGCCGGAGGCGGCGGCGCGCATCTATCAAGACGGCCCGAGGTTCGTGGTGCACCTGCGCTTCTCCTCGGCGGGCGGCGACGTGAGGAGGCAGCTGCTCGAGGCGCAGCAGCTGCTCATCGTCGAGGTGCTCCCGCTCCTCGACGCGCACGACGTCTGGCCGACGGAGCCGCTCGACTGAGGATCGCCCGCCCCGGCGCGCGGCCGGCGCCTCAGTCGGACGTGCGCGCCGGCCGCAGCTCGTCCATGGTGAAGACCCGGCCGAGCGCGAGCGCCTTGAGCGCGTAGCGGCTCTGCTCTTGCTGATCCTGGCGGAGGTGCGCCTCCGCGAGGACACGCACCTTCAGGCTCGTCATCATGGGCAGCCGGTGCTCCAGGGCCTTCGGCAGGTAGAGCGGCAGCGCGCCCTGCCCGGCCGCCGTGAGCAGCGCGCGGATCCACACGTCGCCGAGCACCTTGCGGGTCTGGTACCGCCGCTGCTCGAGCAGGAGCCGCTCGGTGTGCGCCTCGATCTGGCCCGCCGGGAGCGAGCGGCTCGACTGCGCGATGTGCTCCCTGAGCTGCTGGGTCAGCCTGTCCACGACGCCGGTCGAGCTCTGGAGGTAAGGCGACTTCAAGAGCTCCCCGATGGACTCGATCGCGTCCTTGAGCGGTTTGTCGGGGCCCGCGAGCGGCGTGACCACGGCGACCGTGGCCTTGAGCGCCTCGATCTCGTCGAGCGGGAACCGCGCCTCGCCGGTCACGAGCACGAGCGGCGGCGTGAACCGCCTCCGGTCGCCGAGCGACGCGAGCAGCGCCTGGGGCACGCCGCCCGGCTCGATCGGCGAGCCTTCGGTGAGCACGCCGAGCACGTCATGGCGGTCCTTGGCCGCGGCCGCGTCGCCGGCCTGCGGATCGTGGCGGGGGTCGAGCTCCTCGAAGTCGAGCTCGAGGATCAGGTCGCTCCACCGGGCGCGGACGCGCGGCAGCGCGGCCGGGTCGAACCAGAGCAGCTCGACGATGTCGTCGGCCAGCGCGGCCGTGGACCGCGGCGACGGGGCGCCGGCCCTCGAGGGGCGGTCGCCGTCGCTCGGGGGCGGCAGCGGCGCGCGCGCCGCGCCCTCGGCCGCCCCGATCTTCTGGCCCACCGTCATCGCCGGCGCCGCCTCGTTCGTCCCCCAGGGGCTCCGGCCCGCGACGGGCGCCATGGAGGCGGGCGGCGGCGTCGGCGGCGCCTGATCGAGGGGGCCGACCGGCGCGGCCGGCGGGGGCCGCCACGACAGGGACGGGGCCATCGAGGCGCCGAGATCGCCCTGGGCCACGGGCGCGCGGAACGGGAGCCCCCCGCCCGGCGGGCTCGAGAGCGGGGGCAGGCTGTCGGCCCCGCGCTCCTCGGTCTTCCAGGGCAGCACCGGGGCGTGCTCGGTGGTGAGCCCGGGGATCTGCGTCTGGCTGATCGAGCCGGAGCGCGGCGCGATGTGCCTGGAGCTCGGCGGCAGGGATCGCTCGGCCTCGCTCCGCACGGGCTGCGGGTCGAGGCCCACGACCACGCGCCCGGGCTCCTCCGGGTGCTCCAGCGCGATCTGCGCGCGCCAGGTCAGCGCGCAGCGCCCCCGCGCGGTGTCGATCCAGAGCGTGTCGCAGCGCATGACCGGCCTCGCGCCTCCTCGCCGGCCCTCGACGGTCGCCGTCGGGCGGAGGCCTGGCAGCTGGGTCACGAGGCGCGGGTGCTCGGGGTGGAGGTTCTCGAGCACGAGGCGCTCGTCCTCGCGCAGGGACGTCAGCTGCTGGTCGGCGGGGGCGACGTTGAAGTAGGCGGCGTCGAACCCGGCGGGCAGCGGCTTGCGGCTCCAGTCGCGGTGGGACCACCCGGCCGCGTGGCGGCCGAGCTTCTCGACGCGCGACGGCCAGGTCGGGGCGATCGGACCGAAGCCGGTGGGCTCGATCGGCTTGCTCGGGTCGGAGAGGAGCAGCCCCGGCGGCTGGAGGTTGGGCACGGCGATCTGCCCGTAGGCGTTGCGCGCGCCGCCGCTCATCCCGACCGGGTTCCACGAGCCCGGCCCCCCCGCGGCGCGCTCGTAGACCAGCGGCATCTGCGAGAACGGCGGCCCCTCGTGGAGCGTCCCGTCCTGCGAGAAGATGCGGTCGCACCACACCTCGATCGACTTGTCGATGTCGCCGACGGCGAGCCTGCCCACGAGCGAGCGCACCGGCACCTTGCCGGGAGCGAACGCGAGGCCGACGAGCACGACGTCGACGAGCGGCTTCGCCGGCGCGAGGTCGCTCGCGGACTGCAGGCTCCTCGACGGCGCGTCCTCCCAGGTCACGTCGTGGTGGCTCGGCGCCTCCTGGTCGGGGGCGAGCGGCGACTCGCCGGGGCGGAGCAGGAACGTCGCCTTGCAGACGACGGTGAGGACCCAGGAGCCGGCGGCGGGTTGCCAGAGGATCGAGGCGACGGGGAGGGGACCGGCGGCGATGACGTTCATGCGGGGAGGGGTCTCCGGGGCGCTCTCGCGCCCGCTCGTTCAGCGCGGCAGGGCGGCGTCCGGCGGCGCTGGCAGCTCGCGGGTGATCTCGCCCGCGTCGGCCCCGTCGGCCGGCGCGGGCGGCTCCGAGCCGGGCGCGAGCGCCACGCCCTCCCAGGTCGCGTTCTTGTCCCGGCTCCCGTAGACGAACGGCGGCCGGGCTTCCAGCTCCCGCGCGATGCGGGCGAGCTCCTCGTCGAGGTAGCGCGGGTTCGCGAGCCGCTCGCGGATGCCGCTGTTCAGGTAGCCGCGGATGTCGGGGCTGTCCGGGTAGTACTTCGTGTAGACGTGGTACCGGAAGAGCGGCTTCAGCCGGTGCAGGTCCTTGGGCCCGGTCGGCAGCGGCAGGAGCTCGACGAAGTGCTTCCGCTTCGCCCGCTCCTCCAGCCGGTCGAGGACGAGCTGCAGGCTGTTCTCGAGCAGGTGCGGCGCGCAGTGATCCGCGAAATCGTCGTAGAGCAGCCGCATGAGCGCCCTCGCCTCGTCGATGGGCAGCTGCGCCTGCCGCTCGCGGCCCATGCGCCGGACGAGGGCCATGAACGGCGCGGGCTGGTTGCCGGTCGCCGCGATCACCTCCGGATCGCGGAAGTCCGGCTGGCGGTAGGGGAAGTGGCGCGGGTTGATCGCGTCGAAGCCGCCGCGGCCGTAGAACAGGAGGCGCTGCCACGACAGGCGCTCTTCCGGCGTGAAGTACTCCATCTCGGCCGTGAGATCGAGGTTCATCCCGAAGTACTTCCCCGGCGCCCCGGGCGCGGGGAGCGTGATCTTCCCCATCGCGTGCAGGTCGGCGAGGTACTGCATCGCGATCTCGACCGGCGCGATGCGCAGCCAGTACGACAGCACCGTCCCGCGCGCCTCCGGCATCATGAAGATGTGGGCGAGGTAGATGACGCAGAGATCCGGGGCGTACGCCGGATTGACGAGCACGGTGCCGTCGCGGACGCCCCGCAGCCTCCCCTCCGCGTCCCGCGCCACGAGCAGGAAGTAGCGCATGTAGGTGCCCGACGGCTCGGGCGTGAACGGATCGTCGCGGAGGAAGGCCTCGATCGCCTCTTTGCGCTCCATCTCGCCGTGCGGCCCGAAGCAATCCCACAGGATCTGATACGCCCCGTCGAAGTCCGGGTCGGAAGGATCCTCGATCGACCAGATCTGGTACTTGCGCGTCTCGCGCTCGATCATCTCCACCACGTCCTGGTGGAACAGGTCCTTCATGCAGAGCCGGACGCGATTTCTCAAGGATGGCCCCAGGGGTCGAGGATGCCAGACGGCGCGTTCATCTGATAGGGATTCATCGTGGCTCACGCAGCGCTCGTCCGCACGTCCACGCGCACGTCCGCGCCCTCGCAGATCGACGCCGCTCGCACCGTGTGGAGCGCGGAGGGGCCGCCCTATGAGCCCGCCCCGCCGCTCCGCGGGGACGTTGTGGTCGACGTGGCGATCATCGGGGGAGGGTTCACCGGGGTCTCCACCGCATACCACCTGATCCGCCGGTTCCCGAGCCTCCGCGTCATGATCCTCGAGGCGCGCCACCTCGCGAACGGCGCGAGCGGGCGGAACGGGGGAATGATGCTGAACTGGATCAACGGCGTGAGTTACCGCGATCCGGAGCTCACGCGGCGCGTCTACGAGGCGACGCGCGACGGCATCGACGGCATCGTCGCGTTGATCCAGGAGCACGGCCTCCCGGTGCGTTACCGGCGCGACGGCTGCATGGAGGTGCTCACCGACGCGCGGCGGGCCGAGGCGGCGCACGCGCGGGTGGAGAAGCTCGCGAGCTGGGGCATTTCGCTACAGTACCTGGACAGCGCGGCGCTCGCGCGGCGGCTGGGCGTGCGGGGGGCGGCCGGCGCCGTGCTGGACGCGACCGAGGGGCAGCTCAACGGGGTCGATCTGGTGCGTGGCCTGCGCGCGGTGTTGCTCGCGCGCGGGGTGGTCGTGCACGAGGACACGCCGGTGCTGCGCGTCCGGGAGGGGCGCACGATCGAGCTGACCACGCCGGGCGGGGTGGTCCGGGCGGCGGCGATCGTGCTCGCGACGAACGGTTACACGCCGCGGCTCGGTTATTTCCGTTCGGGCGTGTTCCCGCTGCACTCGCACGTGATCGCGACCGAGCCGCTCGACGCCGAGGCGCGCGCGGCGCTCGGCTGGGGGCAGGTCGCGGGCTTCAGCGACGACCACGACCGCATCGCGTACGCCAGCATGACGCCGGCCGGCGAGCTGGTGTTCGGCGGGGGCAGCAACGCGGCGTACGCGTACCTCTACGGGAGCCGGACGTCCTACCCGGGCACCCCCGACTCGGCCGGCCCGGCGTTCGAGGCCATCCGGCGCCGGATGACCGGCTATTTCCCGGCGGCCGAGCGGCTGCGCGTCGCGCACCGCTGGACGGGCACGCTCGGCATCACGATGAGCCGGCTCTGCAGCATGGGCGTGCGGGGCGAGCACCGGAACGTGTACTACGCCCTCGGCTACAGCGGCCACGGCGTGACGCTCGCCAACCTCGCCGGCCGCGTGCTCTGCGACCTCTACGCGGGCGACGACGCGCGGTGGCGGGCCTTGCCCTTCTACATGTACCCGCTCGGGGGCATCCCGCCCGAGCCGTTCCGGTGGCTCGGCTATCACGTCTACACGAAGCTCACCGGGCGCTCGCCGCGCAAGGCGGCCTGATCCGCGCGAGGCGGGCGCCGGCGGCGCGCAGGCCGGGCTTGCGTGGCCGGAGCGCGGGGCGCTATTCGGAGGCGAGGCCATGTTCTGCGCGCGTTGCCATCGGGAGTACGACGCGGGCCATCGGTTCTGTCCCTACGACGGCGCGGAGCTCGCCGACGCGCGGCGCGTCGAGCTCTTCCGGTACAAGCCGACCCGGCTGCGCGGCACCGTGCTCGGAGGGCGCTACGAGGTGTGCGGCTACATCGGCAAGGGGGCGATGGCGCGCGTCTACCTCGCGGTCGAGCGCGAGACCCGGCTGCCCGTCGCGATCAAGGTGCTCGAGTCGTTCGCCGCCCGGGCGGAGCGCACCCGCGAGCGCTTCATGCGCGAGGCCCAGAGCGCGGCCATGATCGGGCACCCGAACATCGTCAAGGTGCTCGACGCCGGCACGCGCGACGACGGCGCGCCCTACCTCGTCATGGAGTACCTTTTCGGCGAGTCGCTCGGCGACTGGCTGCGGCGCGAGCGCCTCATGGACGCGGACCTCGCCGTCCCGGTGCTCTGCCAGGCCGCGTCCGGGCTCGCCGCCGCGCACCGGGCCGGCATCATCCACCGCGACGTGAAGCCCGACAACCTCTTCCTCCTCGGCGCGCAGGGCGACCCGTACGCCGTCAAGGTGCTCGACTTCGGCCTCGCCAAGATCCAGGCGGCGGACCACATCACCGCGACCGGCACCGCCGTCGGCACCCTCGAGTACATGGCCCCCGAGCAGGTCGTGAGCGACCGGCCCGACGCCCGCACCGACGTCTACGGCCTCGGCGTCGTCATGTTCCGCGCCTTCACCGGGGAGCTCCCGTTCCCGCGCTCGGAGCAGTCGGAGCTGCTCGCGCGGCAGCTCGTCACCCAGCCCCCCCGCCCGTCGGAGCGGCGCCGCGGCATCGACCGGCTGACCGAGGCCGTCATCCTGAAGGCGATCCGCAAGCGCCCGGAGAACCGCTATCCCTCCATGGAGGCGTTCCTCCTGGACCTCGAGCGGCTGGCCGGCGAGCGGGGCGGTCCGCTATTGGCCGAAGATCCGCTCCCGGCGCCGGACGACGTCTACGTCCCGCAGGGATCGTTTGCCAGGAACGCGGCGATCTACTTCTATAGGAAGCTCGGTATGGAGGCCCCACGCTTCGGCGATTGAGCGACACCACCTCCCGCGGGCGCCTCCCGCCACCCAGGAGATCCGTATTACCATGGCCTACTCTGCTGCCTTCCGATGTCTGACCGGCTGTCCCGGGCGCTACCCGCTGACGAAGCCGCTCTACCGTTGCCCCACGTGCGGCGGGCTGCTCGACGTCGCGCACGACGTCGACGCGCTCCGCGATCGGAGCGCCGCCTCGTGGATGAAGCTGTTCGACGATCGCTACAAGCGCACGGTCTGGCCCTACGGCTCGGGGGTCTGGGGCAAGCGGGAGTGGGTCGCGCCCGAGGTCCCGGACGAGGCGATCGTCTCGATGGACGAGGGCGGCACGAACCTCTTCTGGGCCGACCGCTACGGCCGCTCGCTCGGGCTCGACGAGGTCTGGGTGAAGCTCTGCGGCAACAGCCACACGGGCTCGTTCAAGGACCTCGGGATGACGGTGCTCGTCTCCGTGGTGAACAAGGCGATCCGCGAGGGCCTCGAGGTGCGCGCGATCGCGTGCGCGTCCACCGGCGACACCTCGGCCTCGCTCGCGGCCTACGGCGCGGCGGCCGGCCTGCCCGTGATCGTGCTCCTGCCGCGGGGCAAGGTGTCGACCGCGCAGCTCGTGCAGCCGATCGCGTCGGGCGCGCTGGTGCTCTCGCTCGACACCGACTTCGACGGCTGCATGGCCATCGTCCAGCGCCTGTCGGCCGACGGCGTGGTCTACCTGGCGAACTCGATGAACGCCCTGCGCCTCGAGGGCCAGAAGACGGTGGCCATCGAGATCGTGCAGCAGTTCGACTGGACCTTGCCCGACTGGGTCATCCTGCCGAGCGGCAACCTCGGCAACGCCTACGCCCTCTACGCCGGCTTCAAGATGCTGAAGGACCTCGGCCTGACGACGCGCTTCCCCCGCCTCTGCGTGGCGCAGGCGGCGCAGGCGAACCCGCTCTACCGCGCGTGGTCGGAGGGGCGGCGCGAGGTCGTGCCGATGAAGGCGGGCGAGACGCTGGCGAGCGCGATCCAGATCGGCAACCCGGTGAGCGCGCCCCGGGCCATGCTGGCGCTCGAGGCGATGGACGGCGTCGCGGAGCAGGTGACCGAGGACGAGCTCTGCGACGCGGCCGCCCGCGCCGATCGCACCGGGATGTACACCTGCCCTCACACGGCGGTCGCCCTCGCGGCGCTGGAGAAGCTCGTGAAGAAGGGGCTCGTCGAGAAGCGGCAGCGGGTCGTCGTGGTCTCGACCGCGAACGGCCTCAAGTTCACGGAGTTCAAGGTGAAGTACCACGAGCGCGCGCTCGCCGACGTGACGAGCCGCGCCGCCAACCCGCCGGTCGAGCTGCCGGCCGACTACGACCGCGTGCTCGCGGCCCTCGACAAACACGCCGCGCTCACCGCGCGCGACGCGCAGGTCGCGCACGCGGCCGACGCGGTCTGAGCGGGGCGGCCTGCGCGCGCGGGCCCGCCTTGACGCGCGAGGTCGCCCCGGCATCCTCGTGGGGCAGGGGGGGCACCCGTGGACATCCGGCACCGCACGCTGCTCTCGTTCATCCCGCTCCTGACCGTGGCGGTCGCGCTGGCCGTCTTCATCCCCCTCGTCAACGGCAGGCTCTCCCGGATCTCGGCCCAGCAGCTCGACGTGCTGAGCGATCTCGTCGACATGCAGGACATGGAGCTCGGGGTGCTCAACCAGCGCGAGACGCTCGGGCAGGCGCTCCGCGGGTTCAACGCCTCCCTCTACGCGATCAACTACGCCGGCCTGCGGGACCAGACGCTCGCCCACCTGAGGCGGCCGGACCGCGGCGAGGGCCTTCAGAACGAGCTCTGGGAGCAGCTCGCCGCGGTGTACGCCGACCTCGACGTGCAGCACGAGGCGATCCTGGGCGCGCTGCAGGAGGGCGACGCGGCGCGCGCGACGGCGGTGTTCTACGGCAAGGCGCAGCAGCTCACCTACGTGCTCCTGGCGACCGCGCGGATCGGCCAGTCGAACGACAAGGAGACGCTGAGCGAGCTCGAGGCGAGGAGCCGCGCGCTCAAGCAGCGCGCGCTGTTCGGGCTCGCCGTCGGCGTGAGCGGGGGCATCTTCCTCGCGCTCGCGTTCGCGTGGCTCCTGGTCGCCGACATCGTGCGCCCGATCGAGCGGCTGGCCGCGGACGCCGCGCGGTACGCGTCGGGCGACGTGTCGGGGGAGCTCAGCCCCGCCGGCAGGATCAAGCAGCTGAAGCACCTCCGCGACGCCTTCCAGCACCTGCTCGGCGTGACCCTGGCGCGGCAGGACCGCCTCCAGCGCGCCACCGCGGACCTGGAGGATCGGGTCGCCCGCGAGCAGCAGCTCCGCGAGACGGTGCAGGCCCTCAACGAGGACCTCGGCCGCGCCAAGGACGATCTGGAGCGGCGCGTGGAGGAGCGGACCGGGGAGCTCATCCTCGCGAACGAGCGGCTCCAGATCGAGCTCGTCGAGCGCGGCCGCGCCGAGGCGGCGCTGAAGGAGAGCGAGGAGAAGCTCCGGCAGCTCAACGAGGCCCTGGAGCAGCGGGTGATCGAGCGGACCGACGAGCTCGCGGCGGCCCAGCGCCAGCTCGTCGACGCGGCGCGGCGCGCGGGCATGGCCGAGATTGCCACCAACGTGGTGCACAACATCGGCAATGTCCTCAACAGCGTCAACGTCTCTGCCAAGCTCATCGCCGAGGAGGTGGGCAGCGCCAAGCTGGTGAACCTGGAGCGGGCGACGCAGCTCCTCTCGGAGCACAGGGACGATCCGGGGAGGTTCCTCACCGAGGATGAGCGGGGTCGACACCTCATCTCGTACCTGGAGGCGCTCTCCGCCGCGTTGCAGTCCGATCGCCGGCGCGTCGTGGGCTACGTGGATCAGCTCATCAAGAGCGTCGACCACATCAAGGACATCGTCCGGACGCAGCAGACGTATGCCGGCGCCCCCACGGTCGTCGAGCCCGTGCAGCTCTCGGACATGGTGGAGGACGCCCTCCGCATGAACGACGTGGCCCTCACCCGCCCCCAGGTGAAAATAGTCAAAAATTTCAATAGCTTGAACGCCGTCTACGTCGACAAGCACAAGCTCCTGCAGATCCTGATGAACCTCATCAGCAACGCGAAGTACGCGATGGACGATCTACCCGGAAAAGATCACGAGCTCACGTTGACGATCGAGGAGGGCGAGGGGAGCGGAGGGGGCTCCGTGCGGATCAGCGTGCGCGACACGGGGATCGGCATTGCTACAGAGCACCTGACCCGGATCTTCTCTCATGGTTTCACGACACGCAGGGACGGTCACGGCTTCGGGTTGCACAGCTCTGCGCTGGCCGCCAAGGAGATGAGCGGCGTGTTGTCGGTGAAGAGCGACGGTGCGGGCCAGGGAGCCACCTTCACGCTCGAGCTCCCGAGGCGGCTCGTCGCGCGTTAGCTCCGAGCGTCCCAAGTCTGGCGAGGAGTCCCGAGAGATTTCAACGCCAAGGCGCCAAGGCGCCAAAATACAAAGAAATTCTGGTTTGCGCCTTTGCGCCTTTGCGCCTTTGCGTTGATCTCTCTTCTCTCGCCGTGATCCCTGCCAAGGCCTCTGACAGCTCGCGGCGCCCCTGCGAGCTACCTGCGCCGCCGCGCGCGCCGCCGCCGCCCGCCGCTGCCGCGCGCCCGCGAGGACTCCATCGCGGAGGCGATGCCGTTCTGCAGCGTGCTCTGCGTGACGATCCCGCTCATGTCGACGCCGAGCTCGACGAGCGTCCTGGCGACGTCGGGCCGCAGCCCCGTGATGATCACCTCCGAGCCGAGCAGCCGGACGGCGATCGCCGCGCGCAGGAGCTCGTCGGCGCACTGGCCGTCGATCTGCGGCACCCCGGTGATGTCGAGGATCGCGACGTGCGCGCGGCGGGCCGCCACGCCGCGGACCAGCGTCTCCTGCACCCGGCGCACGCGCTGCGCGTCGAGCGCCCCGACGAGCGGCATCACCACGATGTCGTCGCGGATCGGGATGAGCGGGGTCGACAGCGCCGCGAGGATCTCGTTCTGCGCGCGCAGCGCCTCCTCCCGGGCCCGCCGCGCCTCGGTCTCGGCCTCGGCGCGCTTGCGCTCGGTGATGTCGCGCACGATGACGACCGCCTCGGCCCGGTCGCTGCCGGCGATCCGGACCTCGTAGTCGTGCCGGCCGTCCCGCAGCTGCTCCTGGTACTCGAAGACCTGCGTCGCCTCGTCGGCGAGCGCCCGGGCCACGAGCTCGGTGATCTGCTCGGCCACGCGGGCGGGGAACACGTCGGCGATGTGCCGCTCCAGGAAATCCTCGGCGCGGAGCGAGAGGCGCGACTCCCGCGACGCCTTGAAGTCGAGGCAGATGCCCTCGGCGTTGATCCGGAGGATGGTGTCGGGGATGGCGTAGAGGAGCGCGCGGTTGTTCGCCTCGCTCCGGCGCAGGGCGGCCTCCACGCGCTTGCTGCCGATGAAGTGGCCGGCCTTGGCGGCGACCGCGAGCAGCACGTCGAGCAGCCCCGGATCCGGCGCGCGCGGGGCGTCGTCCAGGAGCTCCAGCACGGCGGCCACCTGCGCGTCGGCGCGGACCGCGATGGGGAGCTCGCTCGCGAAGCGCAGGCCGGCCCGCTGCGCCGCCCCGGCGCGCTCGTCGTCGTCGCCCTCCGCGCCGAGATCGACGAACCAGCTCGGCTCGCCCTGGGCGAGCGCGCGGCCGGGCAGCCCCGCGCCGCGGGCGTACCGGGACCCCCGGGTCGCCGCCTCGAGCTCCGCCGTGTCGTCGGGCGCGGCGCTCCAGGTGTGCTCGCAGCGCAGCGCGCCGCTCTCGTCGTCCCCGAGCCACAGGGCCGCGAACCGGAAGCCGAGCGTCTCCCCGAGCGCGCCGAGGAGCGCCAGGATGCCCTCCGGCAGCGTCGTCGACTCGACCAGGATCTTCGTCACCGTGTACTGCGCCGACAGCTTGTAGTTGGCCTCGGAGAGGGCGCGGCGCTGGTTCCACTTCTCGGTGAGCGCAAACGCCATCTGACGCACCTCGTTGGGGTCGAACGGCTTTGCGAGGATGAGCAGGTTGTCGGTGCGCCCGAATCGACTCGAGATCTCCTCCCAGGAATAATCCGAGTACGCCGAGCAGATGACCGCCTGGATGGCGGCGTCTTCCTTCCAGATGCGGGAGAGCGTCTCGATGCCGTCCCACCCCGGCGGCATGCGCACGTCCACGAACACGAGGGCATACGGCGCCCCGTGGTCGAGCGCCTCCTTGACCCTCTCCAGCCCCTCGGCGCCCTGGGTCGCGCACGTGAGCTCGAACCTCACGTCCCTGCGGCTGGGCGGATCGCGGAACAGCGCCGACTCGAGGGTGAGGAGCGTCGATGTCTCCGCGCTCCTGCTCAGGATCCTGCGAAAATCCTCGTGGATGGCCTCGTTGTCGTCGATCAGCAGGATGCGCCTGTTCTGCCGCCAGCTGGGGTCCCGCATGGCCGAGTCCTCCGATCCTCGGCCATGTCGCGCGTCAGGTCCAGGCTTATTCGTGCGGCGGCGCGCCCTCGCCCTCGACGTGCGTCGGCGGCTCCGCCGGCCTTTGCGGCTCCATGCGAGGCCGCTCACCCGCGGCCGACGCCTCGTCGGCGGTCGGCTCGGGCGGCGGCGGCGGCGTCGGCGTCGGCGGCGCGGGGATCTCCTCGTCGTCGGTGGCCCGCGTGGGGGTCTCCGACTGGCCTGTGGGCGAGTTCACGCCGGGCTTCCTCGGGGGCGGCGTCGGGCTCGCGGCCGGCGTGTCCCCGGCCTTGGCGCGGCTGCGCGCCGCAGGCGAGTCCGCGGCGTGAGGATCGAACCGCGGCCGCTTCAGCGCGCCGTGCACGTGCCAGCCGTAGAAGCCGTCCGCGCGCTTCGACCGCTTCATCTTGGGCGTCTGCATCTCGATGAGCCCGGGCACGTTCGAGCCGGGCGCGCCGAGCAGCGATTTCGTGACATCGCTCTTCCCGCGGTACGCGTCGGAGAACTTGAATCGGACGTAGAGGTCAGCCGTCGAGTTGTTCCACGGCTCGCGCATGTTGATCTTGCCGTCGCCGTCGAGCTCGAGATCCGTGCCATTGCCGGTCAGCTTCGTGACCTTGAGCACGCCCTCCTTCGCCTCGGCCGACAGGAGGAGCTCGCCCAGCTTGGCCTCCGGGAGCGCGATGAGGCCCTGGATCTTCGTCTTGCCGTCGCCGACGGTGACCTCCTTGGCCGAGAGCTCGAGCGCGCCGTTCGCCTTGTTGAACTTGCCCTCCGGCGCCTCGAGATCGAGCGTCGCGGTGAGCGTGCCGGCGATCGGCAGGCCGAGGATCTCGCCGAGCGGGCCCACCTTGGCGAGCTCGACGTCCGAGACGTCGACGTGCATGTCGCCGCCCGACTTGCCCCACGGGACCACGCCCTCCACCTCGCCGCCGAACACGCTCGCCCAGAACGAGATCCGCACCCGCCCGAGCAGGAGCGGCAGGATCTTCACCCGGGCGTGCGCCTCCTCGATCTCGATGACGCTCGGCTTCGGCGGGCCGTCCTTCGCCGCGTCGCCCGACGTGAACGCGCCCGCGGCGCTCGCCCTGCCGCTCGATCCGACCTCGTTCGGCGGCAGGATGAGCCGCACGCCCGTCATCTCCACGCCCGTGAACCAGTACGAGTCGAGCTCGTCGATCTCGAGGCGCTGCGCCTGGCCAGCCGCGCCCCGCTTCTGCTGGGCGCGATCGAACTCGGCGATCAGCCGGTCCTTGAGGCGGTCGTAGGGGAAGGTGAGGTACCCGAAGAGGCCCAGGCAGAAGAGATAGAAGAGCGGATACACCGCCCACTTCGCGATCCGGACGAGCCGCGATTTCATGGCTCTTGCTCCTCGAGGTCGTCCGCGGGAGGCGCGGACGGCGCAGGGCTCGCCGGCTGGGGGTCGCCCTTCCTGTCGAACGCGGAGACGCCGAGCTCCACCTCGTACGAGTCGGGCTCTCCGGCGCGGGGCTTGATGTTCAGCTTCGTCACCGCGACCGGGTGGCCCGACGACTCGAAGCGCTCGAGCATCTTGGCGAGCCCGAGCATCCCGATCTTGTGCATCTTCACCACCGTGACCCGCTCGGTGTACTTCTTGCCGTGCGGGACGTCGGGGCGATCCTGCGACTCGGCCGCGGTGAGCCCCTGCTGCTTCGCCGCGTCCTCGATGAAGCCGGCGAGGGCCGGCGCCGGCCGCGCGTACCGCGCGAGCAGCGCGTCCCGCTGCGCCTTGCGCTCGCTCACGCGGGTGGACGCCTCGTAGATCGACTGGAGCAGGTCGCGGACCTCCTGGTTCTCCGAGCGCTTGCTCGAGGCCATGGTGGCGAGCCCGATCGGCACGAGCAGGAGCACGATCGCCGCCAGGAAGCCGAGGAGGAACGTGAGGAGCTTCCGCTCTCGGGGCTCCAGCTTGTCGAGTCGCTCGCGGAGCGTCATCGCGATCCCTCCGGTTTCTCCGCCGCGCCCGCGGAGGCGCTGTCCGCCGGCTCGGCGCCGGTCTTCTTCTTCTTCTTGTCCTCGCACTTGAGATCCAGCTCGAGGACGTACTTGTGCTTGCCCTCCACGAACTGGCTCGTCCGCGCGATCTTCACGTCGCGGAAGCAGCGGTGTTCCTTCATGTGCTCCGCGATGAGCTGCGCGTCGGACACCGACGGGACGACGCCCTGGATGGTGGCGTGGCCGCGGTTCACGTCGAGCTCGACCACGTCGTGCGTGATCTCCTTCGGCACCGCCTTGGAGAGCTGCACCATCACGTCGAACGCGTCGACGCGGGGCAGCGGGTCCTCGTCGGCGGCGCCGGGGCCCTGCTCGAGCAGCTCGCGGGCCTTCTCGGGATCGCGCGTCTCCTCGCCGAGCACGTCGTGCGAGGCGCTCTCGAGCGAGGCGAGCAGGAGCTCCCGCTCCGCGTCGAGGGTGCGCAGCTCGGCGATGATGGAGAAGCCGAAGCTCAGGGCGATGACGGTGCCGAGGCCGGCGAGGATCGGGATCTTCTCGCGCAGGAACGGGTAGCTGCGCTCGGCCTCGAGCGCGCCCTTCCTGAGGTTGAACCCCTTAGTCTTCGGCGTCAGCCCGAGCGCCAGCGCGAGCGCCTTGGCGAAGCGGGGCAGCGCCGCCGCCTGCTCGGCCGTGAGCCCCTCGAGGCGCGGGGTCGGCAGCGGCAGGATGGTGACGCCGAGCTGGGCGGACAGGAAGACCTCGGCGCCCTGCGCGGTCGCGCCGCCGCCGACGAGGTACACGCCCGCGAGCGGCTCGCCGCCGAGGTTGCGCCACGCCGCGAGCGTCTGCCGGAGCTCGCGCGCGAGCGCCGGCGCCGTCCCGGGGAGGCCGGCCGTGCCGCGCGAGAGCGTCCGCGCGTAGACCGGCTCGCCGCCCGAGAGGATCACGATCTCGCTCGTGAGGTAGTCGAGGTCGAGGATCGCGATCGGCCCGCGCGGATCCGGGCCAGGCGGCGCGGCGAGCTCCGGCATCACCGCCTCGAGGTTGGCGAGCGCCACCGCGCCGAGCGCGACGCGCTCCGGCTCGAAGCCGAGCGCCTCCTTCACGACCGCGATGCGCTCGCGCACGTCGTCCGCGCGCGCGACGGCGGCGAAGATCGGCAGCGTCTCCGTGGCGGGCGGCCGCCGGAGGAGGCGGTAGTCGAAGACCGCGTCCTCCATCTCGAACGGCACCGTGGCCTCCAGCTCGAAGCCGAGGACGTTCTCGACCTCCTTCTGCGCCGCCGCGGGCAGGTCGAGCCGCCGGTAGAACGACCGCTCCCCGGAGAGGGCGATCGCCGCGGCGTCGGGGCGGAGCGCCCCCACGGCGGCGCGGATCGCCTCGGCCTCGGAGCTCGCGTCCGTGACGGCCGCCTCGCCGAGCGCCTCGACGAAGACCCTCCTGTACGAGGTGCGGATGAGCGCCGCCCGCACCACGGATTTCCCAGCATCGATCCCGAGCAGCCTGTGCATTTGCGCGCTTCTTCCCGGAGGGGCTCCTACTCCATGCGATAGTAAACGATCGTCCCGGCGGGGTTCGATCGGATGCATTTTTCGTAGTCGGTCGGCGGCACGCCCGCGCAGTTTCCGCCGGGGCCGCTCACACCGGCGGCGCTGCCACCGCCGCCGCTGCCGCTGCCGCTGCTGCTGCTGTTCGTTTGAGTCTGGCCGAGCTTGCCTGCTCCCGACAGGTCGAGCACCGCGTGGATGCGCACGCGCGTCTCCCGCTTGTTCCCTGGGACGATGCCGTCGGCATAGATGCTCAGGAAGCTGGTCTTGTTGCCGAGCGACCTCGTGGCGTTCGGCTTGAACGTGACGGGCTCCACGCCCATCGCCTTGAGCTGCGGGCCGAGCATGGAGGCGATAAAGGACCTGCTGCCGCTCTTCTGGGTCAACGTGTCGACGTAATCTCTCGTGGTGGGAAAGATGATCCCGCCCGTCATGCTCTGCACGAGCGACAGCACGGTCAGGAATGCGGTCATCTGGTTCGGATCGTTGCAGAGCGGGGTCGCCGCGGTGTCGACGAAACTCGTGCTGCAGGTCAGCGCGAGCAGCGCTTGTGGGCTCGCCGCGGTGACGTTGAACTTCTGCTTCGGGCTGCCCCAGACGGTCAGGACCCGTTTGTCGGGATCGCCCCCGCCCGGGTCGACGAACGTCGCCCAGAAGTCGTCGTTCATGCCCCGGACGAGCCGCACCTCGTCGAGCGAGTCGAACATGGCGTTCTTGCGCTGATAGGTGAGGCCGATCGTCTGATAGAAGTTGTCCTCCGCGCCGGTGGAGCTCGGGGCGTTCGGCGACGGGTCGCAGCTGAACATCTGATCGCCGGGGTCGACCCAGTCGACGAGCGCGCTGCAGATGGTGGTGCGGTCCGAGAATTGACCGTCGCCGTCGCGCTCCTCGAAGAGCGGGTTGTACTGCGCGGGGCTCATGAGGCTGAGCAGCTGAGCCGCCACGCCGAGCTGGCTCTCGATGCCGCCCACGTCGTCGGAAGCGCGGTTGATGTTGATCTTCGAGTCCTCGTCCACGATCTTGAGCTCGAAGCGGCCGCCGCCGGTGAGCCCCAGGTTCTTGCCCGCCGCGGCGCTGCCCTCGGCGGGCGGCGCCGCGCCCGGCTCGACGAGCTGCGCGTTGAAGGGGCCGAGGAAGAGATCGGTGAACCTCCAGACCGGCACCTGGATGTTGCCGAGCTTCAACATGGACAACATCGGGGCGAGCGCCGCGCTGACGCTCGGCTCGGCGGCGATGAGCATCCGCGACAGGTTCACGGCGCTCCGCGCGTAGTACTCGGCGCGGAGCGCGTCGCGGTCGGCGAGCGCCGCGGAGAGCTCGGTCGAGGTCTCCTCCTGGAGCTCGGTCAGGAACACGGTGAGCACCGTGATCGCGCCGAGCACCATGACCAGCGCGACGCCCCGCCGATCGCGCCGGCGCCGGAGGCGGCGGCGCGCGCGCCCGCCCGGGGTGGGGGAGGCGCGGTCCTCGGTCGGGGGTTGAGCAGGGGTCGTCATGGCTCAGTTGCTCGTGCTCGTGCTCGTGCTCGCGTCGAAGGCGAGGGGGACCTGCATGGCGATCGGCACCTTCGTCTCGAACCGGATCGGCTCCCCGCCCGGCCCGCCCTTCAGCACCAGCGTCACCCGCACCTGGGTCGGGAGCCGCTCGAACTGCGCCGCCGGCTGGGTCGAGTCCCACGTGTCGGTCCACTCGCTCGTGAGCGGGTCGAGGTACTCGACGTTGAAGCTCTCGATGTCCTCGGCGAGCACGTTGACGACGCCGCCCCGCGTCGGCTCGGTGTCGATGGTCTTCGACTCCCGCCGCACGAGATCGAGCTTGTCGCTCTCCGGATCGCGCGAGCCGAAATAGCCGATCTCGCACTGATCCGACTCGTGCGCGTTCCTGAGCAGCCGCCGGTGCGCGAACGCGGTGAAATCGAGGCGGTCCGCGGGCGACGCGTCGTCCCCGACGAAGGCGGTGAGGCGCACCACGATGTTCTTGTCGAGCGGCTGGTGCCGGGACAGGAAGGCCTCCTGGATCTCGCGCGAGATGCGGGCGATCGCGGCGCGACCCTGGTGGTAGCGGTCGCTCATGCGCGAGATGCCCGCGCGCGACCGGCTCATGCCGTCGAACGCGCCGTAGATCAACGTCCCGATGATCGCCAGGATGCCGACCGAGACGAGGACCTCGAGCAGGGTCACGCCGGCCACACGGCGGCGGCGCCCCGCGCGGCCGCGGCGCCCCGGGAGAGATCTCGCGTTCCGCGCCGCCACGCTCAGCTGCCTCCCCCCTGCCCCTGCCCGCCGCCCGCGCTGCCGGAGCTGTCCAGCTGGGGGATCGTCACCCATTGCACGAGCTCGAGCTGGTGCTCCCGCGCGCCCTGCTGCCAGGTCAGCGTGACCGTCACCCGCCGCGCGCTCGCCTCGAAGATGGGCTGCAGGGTCGGCGCGAGCATGTCGACGAACGGCTGGAGCAGCCCCGCCACGCCGCTCGGGGCCGCCGCGGCGCCGCCCCCGGCGCCGCCCTGGACGCCGGCGAGCGACTGCGCGAGGTCGTCGAGGTTGCCGCTCGCGGCGCCGGTGCCGCTCGTCTCGGTCGGGTTGAGCGCGCCGAGGCCGCCGAGCTCGGTGTCGAGATCGAGCTCGCCGTAGTTGGGCTCGGGCATCTCGGGCTTCTCGATGCGCCAGGAGCACTTGATGTTGGGCGAGTCGTCGTCCTCGCAGCACGGCCCGCTGTCGGCCTCGTCGAGCGCCGGCAGGCCGTCCCTGGCGAGCCGCTCCTCGAGCTCGGTCATCTTGCAGCGCGCGAGCCCGGTCGCGACGCTGAGGTTGCGCGCGTGCGCGGCGGCCGAGAAGGCGCCGGCCTGCGCGGACAGGATCGCCGTGAGCCCGAGGCCGAGGATGGCGACCGCCACCATGACCTCGAGCAGCGTGAAGCCGCGGGCGCGCGTCACGGCCCCGTGTCCTCCCGCTCCGACGCCTCGGCGTCGTCGCGCGGCCTCGGCATGCTCGCCTTGCCCTTCTTGAGCTCGGTCTTGCCGGTCAGCGGGGAGACGAGCACCGTCATGATGTTGTCGGTCTCCACGCCGCCGAGGCCGAGCTGGATCGCGGCGCGCTCGGTCTGGCCGCCGGGCCAGAAGTAGAGGTAGGCGCGCCCCTCCGTCACGGGGTCGTCCTGGTGCGCGGTCTCCACCTGGAGGAAGCGGACGCCGCTCGAGAGCTCCTTGCCGGGCCGGTCCCTGTCGGGGTTGAACCCGAACACCTTCGCCGGCTCGAACGCGGGGCGCGGCGCGCGCGGCCCCTTCAGGATCGCCTCGGCCTCCTCCACGGCGGCCTTCTCGGCCTCGGTGGCCGCGGCGGCGCCGCCGGTGCGGTCGTTCCGCTCGATGACGAGCTCGCTCGTGGACTCCTCGAGCACGATCATCCTCTCCTCGAAATCGAAGACCAGCCGCACCGGCTTGGACTTCGCGTTCGCGTGGGCGTAGGCGACCCGGACGGCGCCCGCGAGCATCGCCGCGCTGCGCTTGAGCCGCGCGCTCGTGACGGCGCCCATGCCGAGGATCACCGAGCCGCTGATGAGCGCGATCACCGTGACGGTGATCAGCACCTCGACCAGCGTGAGTCCCCTCGTGCGACGGCGTGCCATGGGCGCTCCTACCCCCCCTCGCGCGGCTACATCTCCGCGATCTTGTTGAGCTCCGAGGCCTTCATGTCGTCCCGGATGTCGTCCGGCGTGTTCTCTTTCCGGTCGTTCCCGGACGAGATGACGTGGATGTCGTTCGTGGCCTCGTCACACTTGATCTTGTAGGGCTGGCCCCAGGGATCGTCCGTCTTGTTGCCGTCGATCTGCTTCGCGCTCACCAGCGCCTGGATCGTCGGGCACCCCTCGCTGCCCGACCCGAGCTGCAGGTACTGATCCGCCGCGCTCTTGATGACGGTCGCGCCCGTGTAGGCGCTCTTCACGCGCGACTGCTTGAGCTTCGGCCACACCACGAGCGTCGCGCCGCCGGCGATGATCGCCATGATCGTCACGACGATCAGCACCTCGACCAGGGTCACGCCCCGCGAGAGCTTCCGGCCCAACCTTCGAAGATTTTTCGCTCTGTTCGTCTCCATCGCCTCACTCCACCCTGTCAAGTCCGCCGATTTCGCCGTCCGGCCCGTCGCTCATCAGATCGTATCCCTCCGGGTCCTTCCTGCCAGGGCAGGTGAGCCGGAGCGGCCTGCCCCACGCGTCGACCGCGTCGACCGCGAGGTAGCCCTCGCGCTTCAGCTCGTCCAGGGAGCCCGGGCACCGCCGCTCGTGGTCGGCGCGGTACAGCGCGATCGCCCCGTGGACGACGGACAACGTGGCGCGGGTCGACCGAATTCCCACGAGCCGCCGCTCGCGCGCGCCGAGGAGCAGCAGCAGGACGGCCATCGCGAGGCCGGCGGCGAACGGCCGCGCGCGCGCCATGCCGCTCCGCCGGAAGAGCCCGCCGCCGCGCTCCCAGGGGAAGAAGATCGTGCTCTCTCGCTGCCTGCGACGCCCCATCCGCCACCTACCCGACGAAGCTCGACATCTGGATGAGCGGCATGAGGATCGAGATCGCGATGAACGCCACCGCGCCGCCCATGATCACGATCATGAGCGGCTCCAGGAGGCTCGTGAGCACCTGGACGCGGGTCTCGACCGCGGAGTCGTAGGCGTCGGCGACGTTCTCGAGCATCGACTCGAGCTGCCCGCTGCGCTCGCCGATCGCGATCATGTGGGTCACGATCGGCGGGAACCGGCCGCTCCGCTTCAGCGGGTCGGCGATGCTCTGGCCCTCGCGGATCGATCCGATCGCGTCGACGACGACCTTCTCCAGGGCCGCGTTGCCGAGCACGCTCCGGACGATGTCCATCGCGCTGAGCAGCGCGACGCCCGACGAGAGCAGGGTCGCGAGGGTCCGCGCGAAGCGCGCGATGGAGAGCATCTGGATGAGCTTGCCGAAGATCGGCGCCCGGAGCACGAACGTGTCCCACGCCATGCGCCCCTTCGGCGTCCGGACCCAGCGGCGGAACCCGTACACGCCGCCGACCATCGCGAGCAGGACGAGCCACCAGTAGCTCGCGGCGAACTCCGACGTGCCGATGAGCGCCGCGGTGTACCAGGGCAGCGCCTGGTCCATCGAGGCGAAGATGCCGGTCACGTTCGGCACGACCGCGATCATGAGGACCGAGATGAGCCCGATGCCGATGAGCGCCATCAGGGCCGGGTAGGCGAGGGCGGCGGTCACCTTGCCGACGAGCTTCGCCTGGTTCTCCATGAAGGTGGTCAGGCGGGTGAGCACGCCCTCGAGCGTGCCGGACGCCTCGCCGGCGCGCACCATGCTCACGTAGAGGGGCGGGAACACCGAGGGGTGGCCCTCGAGCGCCTTGGCGAAGCTCGTGCCCTCGCGCACCTGCTCGCGGACCTGCGTGAGGACCTTCTTCAGCGACTCCTTCTCGACCTGCTCGATGAGCGCGTTGAGCGACTCGAAGAGCGGGATGCCGGCGCCGATGAGCGTCGCGAGCTGGCGGGTCATCACGGCGATGTCGGACGACGAGGGGCGGCTCGCGAACGCGAAGATCTTGAGGTCGCGCTTCGCCTTCGCCTTCGCGGCCTGCTCCTCGGTCGCGCCGGTGAGCATGATGCCGTCCTTGCGCAGCGCGGCCCGGAGGGCCTTCGCGTTCTCCGCGTCGCGGACGCCCTTCACCGGCTTGCCGGTGCCGACGAGGATGCCTTTGTATTCGAATACCGCCACGGCCTTCCCTACTCGTCGACGATGACGTCTTCCTGCGTCGCCGCGAGCACCTCCTCGACGGTGGTGATGCCCTTGAGCACCTTGCGCGCCCCGTCGTCACGGAGCGTATCCATCCCCTGGGAAATGGCGACCCGCTTGATGGTCTGCGCGTCCGCGCTCTTCAGGATGAGCGGGCCCACGGCGTCGTCGATGACCATCAGCTCGTAGATGCCCCGCCGGCCGATGAAGCCCTTGTGGTTGCACGCGTCGCAGCCGCCGGGCTTGTGGAACACGGCGCGGTCGATGTCCTCCCCGATGTACCCGTACTGCTGTCCGTGCACGCTGTAGCGGGGCGAGAGCTTCCGCCGCGCCTTCCAGGCGAGCCGGTCCTGGTCGAGGCCGAGCTGCTGGAGCTCGTAGTCCGAGGGGCGGTAGGGGACCTTGCAGGTCGGGCAGAGCAGGCGGACGAGGCGCTGGGCGAGGATGCCGATGACGCTGCTCCGCACGAGGAACGGCTCGATCTCCATCTCGACGAGGCGCGTCACGGCGCCCGCCGCGTCGTTCGTGTGGATGGTCGAGAGCACGAGGTGGCCGGTCAGCGAGGCGTGGATGGCGATTTCGGCGGTCTCCTTGTCGCGGATCTCGCCGACCATGATCACGTCCGGATCCTGGCGGAGGAACGCGCGGAGCGCCGAGGCGAAGGTGAGCCCGATCCCGGGGTGGACGTGGATCTGGTGGATGCCGCCGATCTCGTACTCGACCGGGTCCTCGGCCGTGAGGATGTTCCGGCTCGGCTCGTTGATCCGGTTGAGGCAGGCGTAGAGCGTGGTCGTCTTGCCGCTGCCGGTCGGGCCGGTGACGAGGATGATGCCGTCCGGCCGCTGGATGAGCGCGTCCATGATCGCGTACTCGCGCGGCGCGAAGCCGAGGTCGTCGAGCCCGAGCAGGACCGACGCCTTGTGCAGGATGCGCATCACGATCCGCTCGAAGCCGCGGCTCGTCGGCACCGTCGAGACGCGGATGTCGACGCTCTTGCCCGCGATCTTCAGGGTGATGCGGCCGTCCTGCGGGAGCCGCTTCTCGGCGATGTTGAGCGACGCCATGATCTTCACGCGGGCGATGATCGGCGCCATGAACTGCTTCGAGGCGCGCTTGGCGACGTAGAGCTCGCCGTCGATCCGGTAGCGGACGACGACGTCGCGCTCCTCGGGCTCGATGTGGATGTCGCTCGCCCGCTCGCGGACCGCCTGCGCGAAGAGGCCGTTGACCCAGGCGATGATCGGGGCGTCGTCGTCCGAGTCGATGATGTCGACGAGGTTGTCCTCCTCGAGCGCCGTGTCGCCCTCGAGCTTCGCGCCGCCGTCCTCCTTCTGCTCCCAGACGCGGTTGATCGCGTCCAGCACGGCGTTGCTCGTGGCGACGGCGATCTCGACCGGCTTGCCGAACAGCGCCCGCACGTCGTCGATCGCGGTCGTGTCGAGGGGGTCGGCGAGCGCGCAGTAGACGACGCCGTCCTGCTCGGCGAGCGGCAGGATCTTGTGCTGCTTGGCGTAGGTGATCGGCACCCGGCTCGCGAGCTCGAGCGGCACCGCGTCGACGTCGATGCGCGGGAGGAAGCCGACCTCGCACTCGTCGGCGAGCGCCTTCGCGATCGTCGCCTCGTCCGTGATGTTCGACTGGACGATGAGGTCCGCGAGCGACTGCGCGCGCTCGCGGACGGCGTCGTAGAGCGGCGCCAGCCGCTCGGCGGGGACGACGCCCCGCCGGACCAGGATCTCGCCAAGGTAGTGCTGCATGCTCATTCGACGCGCTCCATCTGCCGCCCGCCCGGCGGCGTCACCCGCCGCGGCCGGGGCGGCGGGGCCCCGCCCGCCGGCTGGGGCGGCTGGACCACCTCGCCGTCCATGTCGAGCATGCCCGGCGCCATCCCCGCGCCGCCGGTGCTCTTGCCGCCGAACGTCGGCAGCCCGACCGGCTCCACCGGCGTGTGCTCCCGCACCCCCTTCGGGCGCGCCTCCTCCTCGAGGCGCGCGCGCTCCTCCTCGGTGAGGATCGACTGCCGGATGTCCTCGACCAGCCCGTTCGCCCGGCCGAAGTCGCGCGGCGGCTCCCACGCGGCGCTGTCGCTGAAGACGAAGTAGCGGTCGATGAACTCCTGCCGCTCCTGCATCTTGCGCTCGAAGATGGCCCGGAGGTCGTCCTGGTCGCGGATCACGTAGGGCGTGAGCACGAGCAGGAGGTTCGTCTTCGTCTTGGTCCTGACCCGCTGCCGGAAGAGGAACCCGAGCACCGGGATGTCGCCGAGCACCGGGATCTTCGTCTCCGAGGTGGTCGTGCCGTCGCGCACGAGGCCGCCGATCACCACGGTCTGCTGATCGCGGACGACGAGCGTGGTGCTCGCCGTGCGCTTGTTGATCGGGATCGCGCCGAGCGCGCCCTCGAGCGGGGCGCCGGCGTCGGAGATCTCCTCGGTGAGCTCCAGCCGCACCTGGTCCGAGTCGTTGACGTGGGGGATGACCTTGATCTTGGTGCCGACGTCCTGGCGCGCGGCGGCGCCGCCGAGGCCGCCGAGGCCGCCGAGCAGCCCGCCGAGCCCGCCGAGCCCGCCCGCGGCGCCCGCGCCGCCCGCCAGGCTCGCGAGCTGGTTCAGCCCGCCGCCGCCCACGTTGGTCTGCAGCGGGATGTTCTGGCCGATCGAGATCTCGGCCGGCACGTTGTCGGTCGCGAGGATGTGCGGCGTCGCGAGCACGTTGGAGTCGCCGTCCTGGGCCAGCGCGTGCAGGACGAGGCCGAACGCGGGGATCGACAGGCCCGTCCCGAAGATGTCGTTCGAGCCCGGGATCTCGGCGCCCCGGACACCCAGCGCGAGCGCGCCGAGCTCCGTCGGCAGGCCCCCGACCGAGGGCACGACGTTGTTCCCGCCGTAGACCAGGCCGCCGTCCCCCTCGGCGCCGAACGGCGCGCCGGCGTGGTAGCCGATGCCGAAATTGAGCGAGCGGTTGACGTTCACGTCCATGATCACCGCCTCGATGAACACCTGGCGCCGCGGCTCGTCGAGCTGGTCGATCACGTTGCGCAGCTGGGCGTAGTCGTGGGGCGACGAGGTGATGAGGAGCTTGTTGCTCGCCTCGTCGCAGGTGACCTTGACCTGCCCCTCGAAGATGTCGTCGGTCGAGCCGGGCACCGGGGGGGCGTTGCGCGCCCCGCCCCTGCCGCCCCCCACGGCGGCGCCGCCGCCGCCCCCGCCGCCGCCGAGGACCTGGTTCAGCGTCGCCGACAGCTCCTTGCAGCCGGCGTGCTGGAGCGAGAGCACGTGGACCTGCCCCTCGCCCGACTGCGGCACGTCGAGCCGCTTCAGGATGCCGAGGACGCGCAGGTAGTCCGGCTCGGACGCGGTGATGATGAGCGAGTTGGTCCGGTCGTCCGAGATGATGCGGGCGCCGGTGCCGCCGGCGCCGCCCCTGCCGGGCCTGCCGCCGGCGCCGCCGGCTGCCCTGGGGTCGACGATCTCGTTCAGCTTCGTCGCGACCTCCGCGGCCGAGCCGTAGTGGACCGGCTGCACCCACAGCTGGTCGCCCGCGCCGCCGACGTCGATCTCCTCGACGATGCGGAGCATGCGCTGGATGTTCGACCCGGTGTCCGTGATGATGAGCAGGTTGCCGGGCGGATAGACGCTGACGTCGCCGTCCTTCGATTTGAACTTGGTGAGGAGGCCGCCCGCCTCGGAGGCGTCGATATGGGACAGCCGGTACATGCGGGTGACGAACCGGTCCTCGGCGGGCACGGGCGCGGCGGTGCCGAACACGGGGGTCGTCTCCGAGACGGCGCCGGGCGTCTCCACGATCTTGAGGAAGCGGCCGTGGGGGATGACGGTGAGGTCGTTCGAGGCGAGGATCGACAGGAACGCGCTGTACGCCTCGGCGACGGTCACCTTCTCCGGCGCGTACACCGTGGCCTTGATCTGCCTTAGTTTGCCGCCGTAGATGAAGCGGCGTCCGGTGATGTTGCTGATCGCCTTGACGAGCTCGGGGAGGTCGGCCTCGTCGAGGTTGAAGCTGACCTTGTAGCCGCCGGGCTTCGGCTTGAACTCGATCTCCTGGACGCCTTGCTTGACCCCGGCGAGCGGGTCGTCTCCGGCGTCGCCCGCGCCCGCGGCGCCCGCCGCGCCCGCGCCCGCCGCACCCGCGGCGCCTGCGCCCGGCGCGCCGGGGGCTGCGGCCGGGCCGGCCCCGGCCGGGGTGCCGCCGCCCGGGCGGGCGGGCACCGGCGGCGTGGCCTGGCCTGGGGTCCGCAGCACGGGGGCGGCGCGGTTCGCGGGCTGCGCCGCGGCGGGCAGGGCCGCCGCGGCGAACACGAGCGCCGCCACCGGCGCGGCGAGGAGCCTCCTCCGGAGGCGGTAGGATCGCTCGAGGGTCGTCATCACCATCAGTCGACTCGATATTCTCTGCGTGGGTGGGGTTTCGGGGGGCGGCGCCGCTCAGTCGGCGCTCGGCGCGTTCGGCGCGCTCGGCGCGCTGTCGCGCTCGGCCTGCGAGGGGGCTCGCAGCCGCTTCGAGCGGGATGTCTTGCCCAGGGCGGCCTTGCTCGTCCCGGCGGCGGCCTCGCTCTCGGCCTCCTCCGTTTCTTCCGCGGCGGGCCCCGCAGCGTCATGGGGCGGCAGGACGGCCTTGGCGACCGTCACGAGGACGAGGCTCACGACCCCGACGAACGCGAGGGAGCCCAGGGCGAACGTGCCGATATGCAGCAGCGTACGCCGGAGCAGGCTCCCCTCGTTCAGCGTCCCTATCCACCGCGCCATACAGCTCCCTTGCTCTCGTCTGCTCTCGTCGTGAGTTCAGTCCGCAGCGCTCACTTGATGTTGAAGTCGAGGTTCATCGGCTTGCCCTTGCGGTTGATGCTCACCGTGAGCCGGTCCGCCGTCCGGAGCCGCGCGTACGCCTCGAGGGCCTTCTGGGGATCGCTCATCTCAAACCCGTTGATGCTGGACAGCCGATCTCCGTTCTCCAGGCCGAGCGTCCCGAGCAGCGAGTTCGGTCGAATCCCGAACAGACGGATGCCGACCACCTTGTCGCCCTCCTTCTCGGGGACGATACGCGCAGAGCGCATCAGCTCGGCCTGGTTCTCCAGGATCTGGTCGACGACGCTGCGCTCGACGTTGAACTCCGTCTCGCTCACCCGGTGGATCTTCGACGCGATCTCGGGCGGGACCGGTTTGCCGCCGCGGGAGCTCGACGGGGGCTTCTTGTCGCCCGACGTCGTCCCCGTCGACACCGGGGGCGGGCTCGCCGCGGCGCTGCGCGCGTTCACCGCGGGGCCGCCCACGATGGCCTGGCATCGCGAGCTGCCGCTCGTCAGCCAGACCCGGTCCCAGCCGACGTAGTACACCGTGTGCCCGCTGATCTCGTCGCCCTGGCGCCGCAGGATCGCCTTGCCGTCGGAGCCGGCCATGGCCGCGAACGACCACGCGGGATCCTCCGCCTGCGTGATGAGCAGGACGCGGGCGCTGTCGCACGCGGGGTCCTCGTACGGGTCCTTGTTGCTGATCTCCGGCTGCACGTTCGGGATCTCGACCGGCCTGCCGTCGAGCGGGCCGGTCACCGAGTCGAACGGGTTGCGCGAGAGGATCGGCGCGGCGTTCGTCGCGTGGTCCTGGTTCGCCGTGGACCCGAACGACGCCGGGCGCGACGCCGGGTGCGGCGGGGGCGGCGGCGCGTCGACCGCGACGCTGGAGGCCACGAGCTGGCCCATGCCGGAGGCCTGGAAATAGGCGGCGAGGGCGATCAGCACGCCGAGAACCCAGGGAAAATACCGTTTCAGGATCGCGTCGATGCCCATGCGCCCGTGCTCCTCTAAGCGAGTACCGTGCCAGCGGTCAAACCGCCGGCGATTCTTCGCTGTTCCCGCGGATTTGCGGGGTCTCCCCCGCCAAGGTGACGCACCCGCGGCGCGCGGGGCGGTCTATTTTGCCAAACTGACAACGGGATCTTCTCGTCGGCGGTGGCGGGCCCGGGGGTGCCCTGGCCGCGGTGGGGGGGCGGCGTCACTCCAGCTCGCCGAGCTTGCGGTAGATGGTGCGCGTGGAGATGCCGAGCAGCTGGGCGGCCACGGATTTGTCGCCCCGGGCGTGGCGGAGCGTCTCCCGGATGAGCCGGCGCTCGACCTCGTCGAGCGGGGTGCCGACCGAGAAGGTGAGCGAGCTCGGCTCGGCGGGGGCGGCCTCGCGGATGAAGTCGGGCAGGTCGTCGACCGAGAGCTGGTCGCCGCGGCAGAGCACGACGGCGCGCTCGATGACGTTCTCGAGCTCGCGCACGTTGCCGGGCCAGGTGTAGTCGGTCATGCGCGCGAGCACGTCGCGCGGCGCCTCGAGGCGGGGGCGGTTGTTCTTCGTGCAGTAGACGCCGAGGAAGTGGTCGACGAGCAGCGGGATGTCCTCGCGCCGGGACCGGAGCGGCGGCGCCGTGATGGCGATGACGTTGAGCCGGTAGAAGAGGTCCTCGCGGAAGCGGCCGGCGGCGACCTCGGCGCGGAGGTCCTTGTTCGTGGCGGCGACGAGGCGCACGTCGGCGCGCACCGTGTCGCCGCCGACGGGCTCGTACTCGCCCTCCTGGAGCACGCGCAGGAGCTTGACCTGCACGGCCGGCGAGAGCTCGCCGATCTCGTCGAGGAACAGGGTGCCGCCGGCCGCCTTGGCGAAGCGGCCGTCGCGCTTGGCGAGGGCGCCGGTGAACGCGCCGCGCTCGTGGCCGAAGAGCTCGCCTTCGAGGATGGTCTCGGGGATGGCGGCGCAGTTGACGGCGACGAACGGTCCTCGTGAGCGCGCGCTGCGCTCGTGGATGAAGCGGGCGAGCAGCTCCTTGCCGGTGCCGCTCTCGCCGAGCACGAGCACGGTGGCGCTCGAGGGCGCCGCCTGGGTGGCGATGTCGAGCACGCGGCGGAGCGTCGGGCTGGAGCCGACGATCTCGCGCTTCGTGAGCAGCTTGATCTCCTGCCGCAGCGAGCGGTTCTCGGCGACGAGCGACTGGCGCTCGGCGGCCTTGCGCACGCTCTTGATGATCGTCATGCGCTTGAGCGGCTTCTCCACGAAGTCGTAGGCGCCCTCGCGCATGGCCTGGACCGCGGTCTCGACGGTGCCGTACGCGGTCATCATGACGACCTCGGTGTCGGGCGAGATCTGCTTGATGGCGCGGAGCAGCTCGAGCCCGCTGACGCCCGGCATCATGAGGTCGGTGAGGACAACCTCGACGCGGCGGCTGCGCACGATCTCGAGCGCGGCCTTGGCGCTGTCCGCCGTGATGACGCGCATGCCGTCGCGCTGGAAGATCTTCTCGATGGAGGCGACGTTCGACGGCTCGTCGTCGACCACGAGGACCGTCGGTGCGCCGGGCGGCGCCGGCGCCGCGCCCGCCGGCGGGGGCGAGCTCGGCGGTGCTCCGGTTTGTGCCAGATCGTCAGCCATGCGCCACCATGTCACAGACAACGTCGCGTTGTCGAGTCGGCGGCACGGTCGGCGGCGGTCTGACAAAGTCCGGGCGGAGGTCTGACAAAGTGACAGCGCGCCCCGGGATGCGGTGGAGATCGCGGATTTCGCTCAGCGGATGAGCTTGGCGAGGTGCTTGAAGTCGTCGGTGCCGGCGACGCGGAGCCAGTCGAAGACGATCGTCTCCGCGGTGGTGAGGGTCGCGCCCGCGGCGCGGCAGAGGTCGAGCCCGGCGAGGCGGTGGTCGTCGCGGCGGGAGGCGACGCCGTCGAGGGGGACGTGGACGAGCATGCCGCGGGCGGCGAGGTCACGGGCGGTCTGGTAGACGCAGACGTGCGCCTCCATGCCGACGACGACGGCGGCGCGCGGGGCGGGGGCGAGCTTGGCCCAGGCGCGGTCGAACTCGGCGGCGTCGCAGGCGGAGAACTCCACCTTCGAGATGACCGGCGCGCTCGCCTGCGCGAGGCGGTCGGCGATGGGGCGGAGGGTCGGCCCGAGCCCGGCGGGGTACTGCTCGGTGGCGAGCACGGGCGCGCCGAGCCGCCGCGCCGCCTCGATGAGGAGGGTCGCCGCGCGCGTCAGGGCCTCCAGCTGCGGGGCCGGCATGGCGGCGGCGAGCTTCTCCTGGACGTCGACGACGACGAGCGCGGTCGCGGAGGGATCGAGGCGCTGCAGGGCGGTGGGCGTGAGGGGCGTTGGGGGCGGCATCGGGGTCGGCATGAGGGTCACCTCGCCGCCCGGAAGCTCTTGAGGAACCGGAGGAGGTCGCTGCGCAGGTCGAAGCGGAGGAGCGCCTCGCCGATGACGGCGCCGCCGTCGCCCACGAGGACGCCGGGCAGGACGGTCATCGACTCGAGCAGGTCGCCCGGGCGCACGGTCTTCCGGCCGGCGAAGGCGCAGCGGCGACCGTCGTTCGCGGTGAACTCGAAGGCATAGGGGAGGGTGCCGGTGCGCGCGACGTCGAGGCCGAGGCGGCCGGTGAGGTAGCGGTGGTCGGCGAACCCCTCGGCGTCGATCTCGCCCTCGATCTCGACCTCGGGCTTGCGGAGGAACTGGAGCAGGCCGCGCGAGCGGGCGCGGATGGTGAACGACATGGGCCGCTCGTCGGAGGGGGAGTCGACGAGGTGGAAGCTCCCGGCCATGGTCTCGCAGAACTCGAAGCCGGCCATCACGTCCCCGTCGGCGCGCCGCGGGGGGGCGCGGGGAGCGGCGGGCCGGCCGTCGCCTCGGTGAAGTCCTCGGGCGGGAGGACGAGCCGCTCGACGCGGCGGCCGGCGGCGAGGGCGTCGACGATCTCCGGCACGTCGGCGGGGGTCACGCGGCCGTAGAAGTAGCCGTCCGGCTCGACCGCGATGGCCGGGCCCGCCCAGCAGACGTCGAGGCAGCTCGCGGTGCACGCGCGCACCTCGGTCTTGGCGAGGCCGCGCTCGGCGATCGCCGCCTTGAGCTGCGCGTGGAGGCCCTCGGCGCCGCGCTGGGCGCAGGAGCCCTTCGGGACGCCGTCGGGGCGGCGGTTGACGCAGACGAAAAGGTAACGTTTCCGCTGGGGCACGAGGCGGATCCTCGTGCGGGGCGGGCGCCAGGTCAAGCTGGCGGGCACCGGGGCGCGGCAGGGGGGAGGGCCGCGCGGGAGGAGGTGCGGGAGGACACGGGGGCGCGCGGCGCGGCCGGCGTGTCGCGGGCACGGCGCTGTGGAGGCCGGTGGGGATGTGGTACGGCGGGAGGGGGACGATGCTGCGAGCGCTGCACATCAAGGACGTGGGGCCGGCGGCCCGCTTCGACCTGGAGCTTGGCGAGCGCCTCAACGTGCTCACGGGCGACAACGGCCTCGGGAAGAGCTTCGTGCTGGAGGTGGCCTGGTGGGTGCTCACCGGGACGTGGCTCGACCGGCCGGTGCTGCCGCGGCGCGGGATGGAAGAGAGCGCGGCGATCGCCGGGGAGGTTGGTTACAAGCGCAAACTTAATTGGGGTGAACGGGTGCCGCGCGAGGGCACGTACACCGTCGAGGCGAGGTTCAACCGGATCGTGCAGCAGTGGGATCTCGAGCCTTCCATGAGGCAACGGCTCCTGCGGGACGGCTGGGTCTCTGCTCACCGGGGTATCGAGATGGCGGCCAGGCTGGAGCTGGCTGTCCCGGTGGTTTACGTCGGCGTCAATGGTGCGCTCTCCCTCTGGGACCCCGCGCGCGGCCAGCCGCGTGAAGAGGCACATGGTCACCGCATCGCCTCGGCGCAGGCGTACCACTTCAGCCAGCAGGAGCTCTGGAACGGCCTGGAGCGCAATGGAAAGACGCTGTGCAACGGGCTCATCCACGACTGGGTGACGTGGCAGCTCGAGGCTGAGGCCGGGGACGACGCGGAACAGCCCTTCGATCTGCTCCGCCGCGTGCTCCAGCTCCTCTCGCACCCCGACGAGCCGATGAACCCCGGCAAGCCCGTGCGGCTCTACCTCGACGACGTCCGCCGGATTCCCACCATCGACCTGCCCTACGCCGCCGGCGTTCCCGTCGTGCACGCCTCGGCCGGTATGCGGCAGATCCTGAGCCTGTCCTACCTGCTCGTGTGGGCCTGGACCGAGCACGTTCAGGCGTCGCGGATCATCGGGTGGCCGCCGGCGGACCGGATGGTGATCCTGGTGGAGGAGCCGGAGGTGCACCTGCACCCGAAGTGGCAGCGGCACATCGTCCCCGCGCTGCTCCAGGTGCTGTCCGGGCTCACGCCTGCCGCCCAGGAGACGCAGGCAAGCGACCCGGAGCAGGCGTCAGCGATGCGCCCCCAGGTGCTGGTCACGACCCACGCACCCCTGGTGCTCGCCTCGCTGGAGCCGCATTTCGACAGCGCGCGGGACAAGCTGTTCACCTTCGAGCTGAAGGAAGGTCGCAACGTCGAGCTAGAGGAGCGGCCCTGGACCCGGTATGGCGACGCCGTGGGGTGGTTGACCTCGGAGGTGTTCGACCTCCAGGAGGCCCGTTCGCCCGAGGCAGAGCGAGCCATCGCGGCGGCCTACGATTTCATGGCGGGCCGCCACGAACGCCTGCCGGAGCATCTGAAGACCGGCGACGCCATCCACGCCGAGCTCCAGCGCGTACTGGCGGATCAAGACCCCTTCTGGCCGCAGTGGTTGTTCGCGCAAACGGAGCGGCAGACGTGATCCGCGTCGACCGCAAGCCGCTCACCGAGGAGGCCCGGGGCAGGTACGAGGCAAGGGTGCTCGGCCCTGGCCTGAAGTGGCTGGAGGCTCATCCGCCACGTCAGGCGGAGGCCGGAGAGGCTCGACCCAAGCAGGCGCGACCGCCGGACTACTGGCGCGAGATCCGTGAAGATCTGGCGGATGCATTTCACGAGCGCTGCGCGTACACCGCGATGTGGCTATCACACCCCGGGCAGGTCGATCACTTCGTGTCGATCGACGAGGAGCGCTCCAGGGCGTACGACTGGGACAACTTTCGTTACTGTGCCGGCTCGATCAACAGCAGCAAGCAGGGGATCCGCTCATCCCAGATCCTCGACCCGCTCGAGATCGATGATGACTGGTTCGAGATCATCCTACCCAGCCTCGAGCTGCGGGTGACCGATCGCTGTCCCGAGCACCTCCGGAAGCGCGCGGAGTTCATGCTCGAGCGCCTGCAGCTCGGCAGAGGGCACCAGGTCATCCGTTACCGGCGGCAGTTCTACCGCGAGTACCGCCCTGAAGACCCGAGCACCCTGGAACGACTTGACCGGTGGGCTCCGCTCATCGCGCGCGCCATCCGAAAGCAGCAAGCGCAGCACGCCGAAGCTGTCTCGGCGGACGAGGCGAAGCCCTCACCACCCTGATCAGGGGCCGGGAAGCTGCGCGGTCCCGCCGCGCACCTCAGGCCGCGGCAGCGCGCAGCGCGCGGCGTCGACGGAGCGCCAGGGTTGCGATCCCGATCGGCGCCGCGACGAGCGCCACCGCGAGGCCGAAGGCCGCCATCCCGAGGCCCGCGAGGCTCGCGAGCGCGAGCCAGAGCACGTCGCCCGCCGCCGGCCTCGCGTCAGGCGCGCCCACGCCGATCTCCCGGCGCAACTCGCCGACCGTGCGGTCGAGCAGCGCCTCGAAGGGGCGGCCGTACAGGCTCTCGCCGCGGCGGCCGCGGAAGAACGCGCGGGCCGTCCGGCGTGGGGCCGCGAGCAGCCCCGCGACGAGCCCGCCCAGGTTGATCTGCCACGCCGCGATGAAGTCCTTGCAGCCGGCGCCGACCTCCCAGGCCGCGATCTCGAGCTCGCCGATCGTGCTCGTGTCGTAGCCGGTCAGCACGTGGTGCAGGTCGTGGTACCGCACGGCGCGCACCCGCGCCTTGGTGTTCGGGAACGGAACGGGAAGCGGGCCGAGCTTGAAGTCGACCCACGCGTCGCTGTACCCGCCGTCCGCGCCGAAGCCGTTTACCTTGAAGTAGATCGCCCGCGCCTCCCGCATCGTGAGGCCTTCGTCGTAGTGCGCCAGCGCCATGGGACCGTCCTCCTTCACTGACTATACTCACTGAGTACAGTCATTCTAAGTGCCGGATTTGTCAAGGGAGGTCTGCGCCTTGACGCTGTATTGGCAGCGACGGCAGATTGGCAGCACAGTGAGCAAGGTCAGTACAGGCTCAGCGAAGCGCCCGAAGCCTCGGACGAGGTCCGCCACGATGGCCGCGCCGTCCCCGCTCTCCGCGCCGCCCGCGCTCTCCGCGCCGCCCGCTCCGCCCGCGCCGGCGCCCGACCGCGGCGCGCGCGCCCAGCAGAAGCTCGACACCCGCCGCCGGATCCGGGACGCCGCGTGGGCGCTCTTCACCGAGCTCGGGTACGACGACACGACGACCAAGGCGGTCGCGGAGCGCGCCGGGGTCGCGGCCGGGACGGTGTTCGTGCACGCGCGCGACAAGGCCGATCTGCTCATGCTGGTGATGCACGACCGCCTCTCGGCCGCGGTCGACGCCGCCTTCGAGGCGCTGCCCCGGCGGGAGCCGCTGCTCGCCCAGCTGATGCACGTGTTCCAGACGCTGTTCGCGATGTACGGCGAGCACCCGCTCGTGGCGCAGGCGTTCCTGAAGGCGTTCCCCGGCGCGACCGGCCCGAACGGCGAGCGGCTGAACGCCCTCACCTTCGCGTTCTTGCACCGCGTCGCGGGCCTCGTGCGCGACGCCCAGGCGCGCGGCGAGGTCGCGGGCGACGTCGACCCGCTCGCCGCGGCCCACAACATCTTCGCCCTCTACTTCGCGGCGCTCCTGTCCTGGCTCAGCGGCTTCGTGTCGCTCGGCGCCGCGCTCGATCCGGGGCTGAAGAGCGCGCTCGCCCTCCAGCACCGCGGGCTCCGCGCCTGAGCCGGACCGCGCTTGAGCCGGACCGCGCCTGAGCCGGTCGCGCCTGAGCCGGGCGCCGCGGGGCGCGGGCGTCGCGCGCCGTCAGCCACGCCCGAGCTCGACGTCCTCGAGCAGCGACGTGCGCCGCGGGGTCCACCCGAGCAGCTGCCGCGCCGCCGCGGCGCGCACCCGGCTGTTCGAGCCCAGCGAGTACCGCGCGGACCCCTCGCCGAGCTCCCGGATGGCCTCGTCGAGCGGCCACGCGACGGTCCGGCCGCCGAAGCCGAGCCGCTTGCTGATCGCGATCGCGATGTCCCGCAGCGCCGCCTCGCCGTTCTCCGCGAAGAAGAACGACCCCGGCTCGGCGCGCTCGATCGCGAGCAGGTAAAGGTCGACGAGATCCTCGATGTGCACGTTCGACCAGACGTTGAGCCCTCGCCCGACGTGCACGCCCGCGCCGCGCACCTCGGCCGCGCGCACCAGCGTCGGGACCTGGATCGAGTCGCGCTTCGCCCCCGTGCCGTGGCCGTAGATCATCGTCGGGCAGAGGACGATGCTCCGGACGCCCTCCTGCGCGGCGCCCGTGACCAGGCGATCGATCGCGACGCGCGCCGCCCTCGCGGGCACGGGCGTGAACGGCGTCCGCTCGTCGTACACGAGGTCCGACGGCTCGCCGCCCGCGTCGTCCGCGACGATCGACGAGCCGCTCGTGTGGACGAGCGTCTTCCCGGTGCCCTGCAGCCCCCGCAGCAGGGCCTCCACCGCGCCGCGGTGGTCCGAGCTCGCGGCGTTGACGACGACGTCCGCCGCGGCCGCCTGGACCTCGAGCAGCGCCGCATCGTCGAGCGTGCCCAGGACCGGCGCCACGCCGAGCGCCTCGACGCGCGCGGCGCCGTCCGCGCTCCTCACCAGCCCGGCGACCTCGAACCCCTCCTGCCGGAGGCGCCGCGCCACCGAGCCGCCGATGTACCCCGCAGCCCCGGTCAGAAACGCCCGCTGCATGGTCCCTCTCCCCGGCGAGCCTCCCCGCGATCGCGCGGCGCCGCCATCAGAGTCGCGCAGCGTCGCCATCAGAACGCGCCCAGGGCCCGCTGCCCGGCGCGGAGCGCGGCGAGCACCTCGGCGTGGGCGCGCGGATCCCCGGCGGCCACGACGTCGCCGGCGCTCGAGGCGTCGAGGGGGCGGCCTTCCCAGTCGGTCATGATGCCCCCCGCGCCGGCGATCACGGGGACGAGCGCCGCGAAGTCGTGGAGCTTGAGGCCGTACTCGACGACCACATCGACGCTGCCGCTCGCCACGAGGCCGTACTGGTAACAGTCGCCGCCGTAGCTCACGAGCTTGGCCCGGGCCGCGACCGCGCCGAAGGCGCGCGCCTCCCCCTCCGGGAAGTACTGCGGGCCCGTGGTGGAGAGGCGCGCCTGGGAGAGCCCCGCGCACGCCCGGACGCGCGCCGGCGCGCCGTTCCACGTCGTCGCCCGGCCCACGGCGCCGATCCAGCGCTCCCCGAGCACGGGCTGATCGATGACGCCGACCACGGGCCGCCCCGCGTGCAAGAGGGCGATCAGCGTGCCGAAGAGCGGCTTGCCCGTGAGGAACGCCTTCGTCCCGTCGATGGGATCGAGCACCCACACGAGCTCCGCGCCCTCGTTCTCCCGTCCGAGCTCCTCGCCCACGATCCCGTGCCCCGGCGCCCGCGCGGCGAGGATCTCCCGGATCGCCGCCTCGGCCTCCCGGTCGGCGATCGTGACGGGGCTCGTGTCCTCCTTGTCGTCGGCCTCGATGCCCTTGCGGAAATACCGCCGGATGACGGCGCCGCTCGCGTCCGCCAGCTGGCCTGCCAGATCGATCAGATCCTGCGAAGGGGTCATCCGCTCCGTCCTCTCGAGGTCCCCCGCGAGGTGAACCCCAGGGCGCGATCCACTACGCGCTGCGCGCGCGCACCGCAACGGGCGCAGCTCGAGCTCGGGCGCGGCTCGAGCTCAGGTGTCGCTCGCGTCCGCCCCGCCGGCCCCGCTCGCGTCCGCCCCGCCGGCCCTGCTCGCGGACGCCCCGTCCCCCGACCGCCCCGACGACGCCCGCTGGCCCGGCGCCCCGGCGCCTTCCGACAGGCACGCCCGGAGGTACGACCCCAGCGTCTCGACGCCCCGGGCGCCTTCGGGGTGGTACTCGGCCAGGACCGGCCCGTTGTGCGGCATGTCTCGCAGCACGTCGAGCGTGACGTCGACGCCCGCCTCGCGGGCGCGCCGCGCGAGCTCCTGCCCCTCGTCGCGCAGGCGCTCGGCGTCGCCGACCTGGATGAACAGCGCGCCGAGGCCGTCGAGGCGGGCGTGCAGGGGAGACAGCCGGGGGTCATCGAGCGGAATCGCGCCCGCGAAGCCGCGCGCCTGGCGCACCAGGCCCTCCCGTGTGCCGTAGTCGGTCGGATCGTTCTCGCGCGTGGAGGCGCTGCTCGCGGTGAGGTCGAGCCAGGGAGAGATGAGCACGGCGCAGCGCGCCTGCTGCCCGCGGTCGCGCAGCGCGAGCTGGGTGACCAGCGCGAGGTTGCCGCCGGCGGAGTCGCCCGCGAGCGCGATCTCGCCCGGCGCGTGGCCTCGCTCGACCAGCGCGTCGAAGGCGGCGAGCGCGTCCTCGAGCTGGGCGGGATACCGATGCTCGGGCGCCAGCCGGTAATCGATGCCCACCACACGCGCGCCGCTCGCCAGCGCGAGCCGCGCCATGACGTCCGCGTGGGTCTTCGTGGAGCCGAACAGGTACGAGCCTCCGTGGAGGTACAGGACGACGCCGCGCGCCGCCGCGCGAGGGGGCTCGCACCAGACGGCAGGGACGCCCCCCAACGTGTCCCGGGTGCGCTGGACGCGCCGGACGGCCTTGTCGGGGTACCGGCGCGCGTCCAGATCGGCCCGGACCTTCGGGTACGGCCAGTCGAGCATGTCGATGAAGTCGCGGCGGAGAAACCGGACCACCCACTCGAAGCCGAAGCTCCAGGTCGGGCGCGCGGGCCCGCGGCGGGCGCGCTCGCTCGCGGTGTCGAGCAGGGCGAGGCCGAACAGCTTCACGAGGCGCAGCATCATGGTGGGCACCGTAGCCGACGCCGTCCTCGAGCGCGGCAGCCGCCGCCCGCGCGTCAGCCCCGCTTCCGGCCCCGCGGGTCGCCCCGCAGGATGGGGTAGGCCATGAGGAGGCTCAGCCACACCACCAGGAACTTCGGATCGGCCAGCGTCTCGAACGGGATCTCGATCTTCTCGTTCGGCGGGTCCACCTTGCGCTGCGCCGCCTGCGCCTCCCCGGCGCTCACCACGGCGGGCAGCCGCCTCCCCTCGGGCTCGCCGGCCACGGCCATCTTCGGCAGCAGCGCGCCCTCGGCCGCCAGCGCCTGCTCCTCGGGCGTCTTCGACATGTCGACCTTGTGGTCCGGGTCGACGATCACCGTGTTCTGCGCGACCTCCGCGAGGCGCTCGGCGGCGTCGCTCTCCGGGGTGGGCGCCGCCTGCGCCACCTCGGGGCGATCCAGCGGCACGTAACGCGGCGCCACCTCGCCCGGCAGCCGGGGGCGGGGCTCGACCGTCACCCGGGTCGGGATGTAGACGCGCCGCACCTCCTCGACCGTGACCACCGTGCCCTTGGCCGGGTCCGGCGATCCGCCGGCGAGCTCCGGCACCTGCGCGCGCGCCGCGTCGATCGCCGCCTGCTCCGCGTCGATCGCCGCCTTGCAGCCCGGGAGGGACGGGTCGAAGTCGATGCCGATGGCGCTCGTGGACCGCTTGTTCTGATCGGGCTTCGCCGTGCACTCCCGCAGCACCTGCTCCGCGATCGCGTCGTCCTGCCGGTGCAACAACGCGAGCGCGAGCTCCTTCCGGGCGTCGATGCCGTTCGCGACCTCCGGCCGGGCGACGTAGCGGTACCGTACGCGGAGCGCGAGATCGCGCCGCCCGGTCGCGGCGTCGACGACCGTCACCGCCTCCCGGGTGAAGCTGTCGACGCTCGCGCCCTTGACCTCGCGCCGGCTCACCATCACGCGCGATTTCCGGAGCCCGGGGAACACCGAGAGCGTCTGCGCCCGCACCCGCTCGAGGATCTTGAAATTGCTCGTCTCGGCAGGGACGTAGACGTAGCCGTCGAACTGGAGCAGGACGGGCACACGCCGCATGTCCTCGGCGGCCGTCGTCTTGGCCTGCTCGCCGCACCCCGCGAGCGCCCACGCCCCGACGAGCAGGAGAGTACGGAGCGATGCGCGGACGAATGCTACCACGGCGGCTCTCCCGGACGGCGTGCCTGGAACCTCCGCGAATCTAGCTCCGCACCCCTTCGGAAGAAACCTTTACTATCCAGAAAACCCAATTCATTGCGAGGAGGTCGCCGCCATCGGCCTGGACGCCATCCCGGCGCGCCGAGCCCGGCAGGCAACGCTGCGCTCGACCGGCGACCTCCCCCCGGACGACCCGACCTGGCCGTAGCGCGCCCCGCCGAGCGCCGAGGTGAGGCGCCGAGGTGAGGCGCCGCGCACGCCGCGGCGTACGCTCCGTCCCGCACGCGCCGGGGGATTGCCCTTTCCAAAATCGGATCCATTTGGTCGCCGAGATGAACACGGAAAGCCAGAACCCCAACACCAGCGCTTCCACGCCGTCCGCCGAGCCCGCGAGCGCGGGCCCCGGGCCCGAGCCGCCCGCCGCGCCCGAGGCCGGGGCGGCCGGCGCGGTCGAGCTCCCCTTCCAGGCCGAGGTGCAGCAGGTCCTCGCGCTGGTCATCAACTCGCTCTACGCGAACCAGGAGGTCTTCCTCCGCGAGCTCATCTCGAACGCGTCGGACGCCCTCGACAAAGCGCGCTTCCTGTCCCTCACCCGCGAGGACGCCGCCGAGCAGTCCGGCGAGCCCGCGATCACCATCACGCTCGACGACGCCGCCCGGACCCTCACCATCGAGGACAACGGCGTCGGCATGACCCGGGACGAGGTCGTCCAGAACCTCGGGACCATCGCCCGCTCAGGCTCGCTGGAGTTCCTGAAGGCCAACGCGGAGGCCGCGAAGCAGCGGAAAGAGGGCGGCAAGCTCCAGCTCATCGGGCAGTTCGGCGTCGGGTTCTACGCCGCGTTCATGGTCGCCTCGCGCGTCGACGTGCACACCCGCTCGATGCTGCCAGGCGCCGAGCCCGTCCTGTGGCGCTCGACCGGCTCGGGCTCCTTCACCGTCGCCTCCGGCGACCGCGAGCACCCCGGCACGAAGATCGTCCTCCACCTCAAGGAGGACGCGCGCGAGTACACGAAGGCGTGGCGCGTCAAGGAGATCATCCGTAAGTACTCGGATTTCGTTCATTTTCCCATCAAGGTGAACGACGAGGTCGCGAACCGCTCCGCCGCGCTCTGGACGCTTCCGAAATCGCAGATCACCGAGGAGCAGCACGCGGAGTTCTTCCGGCACGTGACCGGCGGCTACGAGGGCGAAAAACCGCTGCTCACCGTGCACCTGTCGATCGACGCGCCGGTGCAGTTCCACGCCCTGCTCTACGTGCCCGAGAAGGCGCCGGCGGACATGTTCCACAAGGACCGCCGGGCGGTCCGGCTCTACGCGAAGCGCGTCCTCATCGTCGAGGAGTGCGACAAGCTCACGCCGATGTACCTGCGCTTCCTGCGCGGCGTCGTCGACTCCGAGGATCTCTCGCTGAACGTGTCGCGCGAGATGCTCCAGGAGAACCGCACGCTCTCCCAGATCGAGCAGCAGATCGTCAAGCAGGTGCTCAAGTCGCTGAAGGACCTGTCCGAGTCGGACGCCGAGCGCTACGCGACGTTCTGGAAGGAGTTCGGCCGGGTCCTCAAGGAAGGGATCACGAGCGACTGGAAGAACAAGGACGCCATCGCCGAGCTGTGCCGGTTCGAGTCGATGAACACCGAGGAGGGCAAGGCGATCTCGCTCCGCGACTACGTGGAGAAGATGCCGGAGGGGCAGAAGGAGATCTACTACGTGACGGGGCTCGGGCGCCGCGCGGTCGAGCAGAGCCCGCACCTCGAGGCGTTCAGGAAGCGCGGGTACGACGTGCTGTTCCTCGTCGATCCGGTCGACGAGTGGCTGGTGAAGGCGCTGAACGAGTTCGACAAGCGCCGGCTGAAGAGCGTGACGCACGGCGACGTCGACCTCGGCGCCGAGCCGGAGAAGAAGGACCAGCCGGAGGAGACGGCCGACGCGGCCGTCGCCGCGGTCAAGGCCGCGCTGGGCGACCGGGTGAAGGACGTGCGCGTCTCGCGGCGCCTGACCGACAGCGCGAGCTGCCTCGTGGCCGACGAGGGGGACCCCGGGGCGAACCTCGAGCGGATCATGAAGCTCATCGACCAGAACACCCAGGAGTCGAAGCGGATCCTCGAGATCAACCCGGGCCACCCGGTCGTGAAGAACCTCAACATCCTGGCGGGCCGCGAGCCCGGCTCGGAGCGGGTGAAGCAGTGGTCGGAGCTCCTCCTCGACCAGGCCCTGCTCGTCGAGGGCGTGGTGCAGGAGCCCGCGAAGCTCGTCCGCCGCATCCAGGACCTGCTCGCCCAGGTGAGCTCGGCGGCGGTCGGGCAGGGCTGAAACGCCGAGCGCGCTGAAGGCTGAGACGCCGAGCGCGTTGAAGGAGAGACGGGACGCCGGGACGCCGGGGGGAGAGATCCTCCCGGCGTCGTGGCGTTTGGGGCCGTTTCTTGGCCCTGGCCGGGCGCCGGTGGTACGCGCGTCGACGTACCCCCCGGACGAGGTCGACAGGATGTCCCGCTTCGCAGCCCCCGCGTTCGGCCGTCGGATCTTCCTCCAGGCGCTCGGCGCCGCGGGCGGCGTCGTGGCCGCGCCGGGGCTCTGGGATCCGGCGCCGGTGCTGGCCGCGGACTCGAAGGTGAAGGCGGTCGAGCGGTCCGAGATCGGCGTGACGCTGACGCTCGATCTGTCGCAGGCGCCCTTCCCGTGCGACGGCGGGGCGTACCGGGACGCGACGGTGATGGTCTTCGTGCCGGCCCATTACCGCGCGCCGGAGGACGACACCCTCGACCTCGTGATGCACTTCCACGGCCACAACACGAACGCGGCGCGGGCGATCGCGGCGCACAAGCTCCGCGAGCAGCTCCACGAGAGCAAGCAGAACGCGGTGCTCGTCCTGCCCCAGGGGGCGGTGAACGCGCCCGAGTCGCCGCCGGGCAAGCTGGGGCAGCAAGGCGGCCTCCGGCGGCTGTGCGGCGAGCTCGCGGCGGCGCTCGCGACGCCGTCGGCGCGGCGGGCGCTCGGCGACGCGGCCGTCCCGCGACGGGCGAAGCTCGGGACGCTCTGCCTGTCGGCGCACTCGGGCGGGTACAACGTCGCGGCCGCGTGCCTCCGCCTCGGCGGCTGCGAGGTGAGCGAGGTGTACCTGTTCGACGCGCTCTACGGCGAGGTCGACGCGTTCCGCGCGTGGGTGCTCGAGGGCAAGGGCAAGCCGGGGCGGGGCCGGCACAAGCTCGTCAGCCACTTCGTCGCGGGCGACGTGCGGCGGCTCAACCTCGAGCTGAAGCGCGCGCTCGAGGCCGAGGGCGTCGCCTGCCTGCACGAGCGCCGCCCGGGGGAGCTCACGCGCAAGCAGCTGCTCGACGGCCGCGCGATCTTCATCGAGACCCCGCTCGCACACGGCGCCGTCACCTTCGAGCAGAACGCGTTCCGCGACTGCCTGTTCGCGTCGGGGCTCCGCCGGCAGCTCCGATCCAGCTGGTTCGAGCGGAAGGACGAGCCGCGCCAGATCGACGTGCGCTCCTCGTCCTGAGCTCGCCCCGCGGGCGCGGGCGCCGGGCGCGGCGCGGGCGTGCGCGCCGGCGCGGCGTGGGCGTGCGCGCCGGCGCGGCGCGCGTCAGTGCCGGAGCGAGACGTCGGCGAGCGCGAGGCGCGCGTCGTTGATGAAGGCGCTGTCCGGGAAGCGGCGGATGAAGGACCGGAGGGTCGTCTTCGCGTCGTTCCAGGCCTGGATGTCGAGGAGGCACTCGGCCAGGAGGAACGTCGCGTCGTCCATCACCTCGCGATCGGGCGACGCCTCGGAGAGCGTCATGAGGAGCGGGATCGCGTCGCGCTGCCGGTTCAGCCGGCGGTAGGCGCGCGCCAGGTTGAGCCGGGCCGACGGCGTGTGCGACGCCGTCTCCTTCTGCCGGATCGCGTCCTCGAAGGCGACCGCGGCCTCGTGCCAGCGGCCCGTGCGCATGTGATCGAGGCCCGTCTGGTACGACTTGATCGAGAGCTCCGACCGCGCCTTGTCGACCGCGTCGCTGAAGAACGCGAGCTCGGCGCGGGTGAGCGGCGCCTTGCGGAGCGCCTCGAACCCCTCGATCACCTCCTGCCGCCGCTCGGCGCGGATGAGCTCGTAGAAGGCCGCGGCGTCGCTCTCGGCCTTGGCCCGGGCGTCGCTCCGCTGCTGCATCTCCTTGAGATCGGCCTCATGCTTCGCGATGCGATCGCGCGCGCCCTTGGTCTCGGCCTGCACCGCGTCCACGCGCGCGTCCCAGGCGAGCTTGACCACGCCGATCACCACGATCACGAAGAGGAGGTTCGCGCTCGCGCTGTTCCAGAAGGCGCGCCGCTCGTAGCCCATCTGCCGCTTGGAGATGCTCTTCAGGTCCGCGGCGAGGGCGTTCGTGAGGTTGTTCGTCTTGATGATGAGCCCACGGGACTCCACGATCTCACGCTTGATCTCCCGGAGCTCGTCGTCGAAGTCGTGCATTTTCAGGTCCTGAAACCGCGCCCTGTGCAGGAGGCCGTGCTCGTGCTAAGGGGGCCGCGGAAGCGGACCCCCGACTTTGCTGGAGGGGGCCGCGGTAGCGGACCCCCGACCTGTCAAGCGGGGCCCGCGAACGTGGGTCCCCGAGCCGCGCCAGGGGGCCGCAAAGGCGGACCCCGGCCTCGCCGACAAGCCGCCCCTACGCTACCAGGAAGCTCTGCCCATGGACACAAGCGACATCCGAAAAGGCCTCAAGATGATGGTCGACGGCCAGCCCTACTCGGTCATCGACTTCCAGTTCGTCAAGCCGGGAAAGGGGCAGGCGTTCACCCGCGTCAAGATCCGGAACATGGCGACCGGCGCGGTGCTCGAGCGCACGTACAAGTCGGGCGAGAAGCTCGAGCCGGCGGACGTGGAAGAGCGCAGCCTCCAGTACATCTATCCCGAGGGCAGCGATTTCGTGTTCATGGACCCGGCGACCGGCGAGCAGCTCACGGTGCCCGGCGAGAAGATCGGCGACGACTCCCGGTGGCTGAGCGACGGCATGTCGATCGACGTGACGCTGTTCAACGGGCAGCCGATCGGCGTCAGCATGCCCCCGCACGTCGTGCTGCAGATCGTGACCAGCGAGCCGGGCGTGAAGGGCGACACCGCGAGCGGCGCCACCAAGCCGGCCACGGTGTCGACCGGCGCGACCGTCAACGTCCCGCTCTTCGTGCAGGAGGGCGAGTGGATCAAGATCGACACGACCGACGGCAAGTACCTGGAGCGCGTCAACAAGCGCTAGATCGCCCGCACGATCTTGAGCGCGCGCTCGGACGAGGGACGAGCATGCGCGACCCACGGAGGCGCAGGGCCGGGCCGCCGGGGTCACTTCGCCTCGTAGATCACCGCGGACGCGCCGACGACACACGCGACGCGCGCACCGCCGCTCGAGGGGACACACGCCGTCCCCTGCGCGATGTCGCCGCCCGACCAGAGGCGCGTGGCGCCGCCGGCGGTCGCCACGAGGACCCCGCCGGCCGCGGGGACCGCGATCGTGGCGCCGTCGGGAGAGCGCGCCGCGCCCTGCGGGGCGGGCGCGGCGAGCGGGAAGGAGCGCGCGGACGCGACCGGCGCGGCGGCCCGCAGATCGATCGAGATCAGCGCCGCGCCGAGGGCGACGTCGAAGCCGGCCTCGGACGCGGCGAGCGGCGCGAACGGCAGGCGCTCGGTCCCGGCGCAGCGCTCCGGCGCGGCCGCGCCGCGGCGGGCGCGGGGGCCCTGGCCGCGGAGCAGCGGGAGCGGGACCTCCATCTCGCCGACCGCGTCGGGCGAGCTGCGGACGAGCGCGAGCAGCGTGGGCTGGTCGCAGCGCCGCTCGACGCCGACGAGCTCCACCGGGCCGGCGAACAAGGCCGCGGGCCAGGGGGGGACGTCGGCCGCGGCCTCGCCGAACGTGGCGGGGTCGACGCGGACGACGCCCTGCGCGGTCCGGACGAGCAGCGCGCCGCCCGCCTCGAACGCGAGCGGGCCGAGGGCGCCCGGCTGCGGGGCGGCGGCGGTGCGGTGCACCGCGGCGGCGGTGGCCGGCGGCGCGAGCTTCGCGAGCAGCTTGCCCTCGTCCTTCGTGCGCGGCTCGGGGCCGCCGCGGTCGAGCGCCGCCACGGCCGCGAGCGGCGCGCCGCGGGTCTGGGCCGCGACCGCCTCGGCGTGGTCGATCGCGGCGGCGAGGCCCGGCTCCGCGCAGCGCACGGGGCCCGCGCCCGTCGAGACGAGGCCCTCGCCGGCGCGCGCCGCGTCGCGGCCGGCGACCGCGCCCGCGCCGCTCGCGGCGTCGGCGCAGAGGACGGCGTAGAGCCGGCGCAGCCGCTGCGCGGCGGCGGCGGCGGCCGGCGCGGTCGACTTGGCGCGCGCGTCGCGGAGGAAGGAGGCGGCGAGCGCGCGCAGGGCCTCGCCGGGCTGCGCCGCGTCGCGCGACAGGCCGGCGGGGCGGTCGAGGTAGACGAGCGGGGCGCGCAGCTCGGGGGCCGCGGCCGGCGGCGCGGGGAACGGGCGGAGCGCGCCGGAGAGGCCGACGGCGATCGCGAGGTCGTCGCGGCCGTCCGCGTCCCGGTCGGCGACCTCGAAGGAGGCCGAGAGCGACTCGTCGGGCGGCGGCGTGCGGAGGCGGAGCTCGAGGGCGAGCTCCGGCGGCGCGGCCGCGGCGGGGCCGGGCAGGCGGATCACGGCGATCCAGCGCGTCGCGGGGAGGTCGACGGAGCGCTGCGGCGCGCCGCACTGCGGGGAGAAATCGAAGGCGAGCGTCGCGGGGCCGATCTGCGTGAGGCCGGCGCGCGCGGTGCAGCCCTGCGGGGCGAGGTCGCCGGGGAGCGCGGCGAGGGTGCGCAGCGCGTCGGGCCGCGCCGCCGCGGCGAACAGGAGCTCGCCGCGCAGGCCGTCGGGCGATCGCGCCCAGGCGACGAGGTCGCGCGCGCCGTCGCCGTCGACGTCGAGGAGCAGCCCGGTCTCGAAGGTGCGCCCGGTCGGCGCGGCGGCCACGGCGCCGCCGTCGAGGGGCCACCGCTTGCCGCCTTCGGGCGCCGGGACGCTCGGCACGGCCGCGAACCGCGGCGGGGCGGCCGCGTCGGCGAGGCCGGCGTCGGCCGGGTCGGCGCCGGCGTCCCCCTCGGCGGGGCGCGCGCCGCTCAGCGGGGGCGGGGAGCCGGACGGCGCCGCCGAGCCGAGGGTGTAGGGCGTGTAGGGCTTGGAGCTCGGACAGCCGTCGCAGCCGGTCGCGGCGAGCAGCGGGAGCAGGGCGCGGAGGAGCTTCGAGCGGGATCGATCGTGCATCGCGGGCGGACCGGCCTGAGCAGGCGGTGAGCGGTAACCGGAGCTAGACCGCGCGAAACGAAGCGAAACGAAGCGCAACCAGGCGCCACGGAGCGCAACGGCGCGGCGGCGCAGGCGTAGCACGGCCCGTGAGCGGCGCGGCGCGCCGTGACACCCGGCGGCCAACGCGGCGCCGCCGGCTGCCAACGCGGCGCCGCCGGCGGCCGCCGCGCGGCCGTGCGCCCGCGCAGACTGCCGGGCGCGTGGGGCGCGCGGGCGCGCCGATGGCGCGGGCGCGAATTTCGGAGTAGCTTGACCGAGGATCGATGCGCGGGCCGAAGCCTCCCAAGCCCATCGAAGGCGAAGACTACTACCTTGAGGGGGGCCGGCTGGTCTTCACGGAGGCGTATCACCTGAAGCGGGGATACTGCTGCAACTCCAAGTGCCGCCACTGCCCTTACCGGGAGGAGGCGCCTCCGACGCAGTCGGTGCCGGTCACGATGCCGCGCATCAAGCTCCTCTGACGCGAGCTGCGGCGGCCGAGCGTCTGCGGCGAAAGCCCGCTGCGCCGTTCCGCTGACACCGCACGAGCGAACACTTCCTGGGCGGTCTCGCAGACGTATGGGAGCGACCCGGGCCGCGATGATCTCTTCCGGTTGTTGTCACTCAGGTTTCCAGATGCGGCGGACGTCGCGGGCTCCCATGGAATGTCGGTTGATCCGGATTGCGCAAAGCGTCTAGGATTTCTTTCCCACATTCGCGCAGGAGTTCCTATGCGTCGCAGTCTTCGCCCTCTGCTCACCTGCCTCTTGTTTTGCTTGCCGGTCGGCTGCACCGCAGCGTCGGGCAACCCGCCCGCGCCCGTGGAGGACGCCGGCACGGAGCCGACGACCCTGGACGAGGACGAGGACGGGATCAGCGACGAGGACGAGGGGCGCGCCGAGCTGATCGACACGGATGGTGACGGCGACCCGGATTACCTGGACACCGACTCCGACAATGACGGCCTCGACGACAAGGACGAGGGGCGCTCCGGGAAGGGCGAGATCGGGCAGCCCGACAGCGACAACGACGGCGTGCCCGATTACCGGGACGAGGACTCCGACAACAACGGGCGGCCCGACGGGCTCGACGGCGCTCGCGACGCCAACGAGGACGGCGTGCTCGACTACGCGGATCTCGACGACGACGGCGACGGCCTCACCGACGTCACCGAGCTCGGCGCGGACCCGCTGGAGCCGCTCAACACCGACGGCGACGAGCGGCCCGACTTCCGCGACACCGACAGCGACGGCGACGGCATCCAGGACCGGTTCGAGCGCGAGATCGACGCCGACGACGACGGGATCCCGGCGTTCCGCGACGAGGACTCGGACGACGACTGCCGGCCCGACGCGGTCGAGCGCGGCGACGGCGACCCCGATCAGTCGCCCAGGAACAGCGACGAGGACGACGGGTGGGACTTCGTCGATCTCGACAGCGACGACGACGGCCTGCTCGACCGGCTCGAGGACGTGAACTGCGACGGCGTGCTCGACCCCGGCGAGTCGAGCCCCTTGAGCGCGGACACGGACGAGGACGGCACGACCGATCTCATCGAGAAGGCGGCCGGCACGAACCCGGACGACGACCTCGACAACCCGCGGGCCAACGGCGATTTCGTGTTCACCGTGCCTTACCAGCAGAGGCCGGACCCGGCGCAGGACACGCTCGACTTCTCGACGAACATCTCCCAGGCCGACGTGGTCTTCGCGATGGACACCACCGGCTCGATGGGCGTCGCGATCGGGACGCTGAGGACCGCGCTCCAGGAGATGATCGACCAGCTCGCCGACGAGATCCCGAGCATCGGCATCGGGGTGACCCAGTACAAGGACTTCCCGACGTGGCCGTACGGGGACTCCGCCGACGAGCCGTTCTTCCTGGAGCACCGGGTGATGAGCGTGCTCACGCCGGAGGGGCGGCAATCGGTGCAGAGCGCGGTGAACTCGCTCGTGGCCTCCGGCGGCAACGACACGCCGGAGAGCGGCTGGGAGGCCCTCTATCAGATCGCCACCGGAGAGGGCACGACCGAGGCCGGGGCCAACGTGCTCCCGTTCGACCGGGATACCGCGCCGCCCCTGTCGATCCCGGCAGGGGAGACGGTGGGGGACATCGGGGGCGTGGGCTTCCGCGTCGGCTCGCTGCCCATCCTGGTGATGATCACGGACGTGCCGAGCCACAACGGGACGATCGCTTCGTACAACTACGAGGAGTTCACGTCGCCGAGCTACTCGCAGGCGCTGAGCAAGGTGACCGCCCTCGGCGGGCGCGTCATCGGCATGGTCACGAACGACGTCGTCGGGAGCGAGGCCAAGGCCGATCTCGTCGCCGGCGCGCTGGCGACCGGCTCGGTGGTCCCGCCGACGGCGTGGGGGCCGGCCGGCATGCGGCCGCCGCAGTGCGGGGTCGAGCAGTGCTGCACGGGAGCGGACGGGCGCGGCGTGGCGGCGACCAACAACAAGTGCCCGCTCGTGTTCAACGTCTCCGGCGGCGGCGCCGGCCTGAACGTCGCTGTCGTGCAGGCGATCAAGGTGCTCACGACCTACGTCACGCTCGACATCTCGGCGTCGGCGGAGGACGACGAGAGCGACGCGGTCGACGCCGTGAGCGCGTTCGTGGACCGGATCATCGCGAACAACGGGGCGCCGGAGCCTTGCACCCCCGGGCTCCGCGTCGTCGACAAGAACCTCGACGGCGTCCCGGACACGTACACCAACGTGTTCCCGGGGCCCACGGTCTGCTTCGACGTGCTCCCGCGCGCCAACACCTCGGTGCGGCCGACGACGGAGCCGCAGGTCTTCACGGCGAACATCGTCGTGACCGGCGACAGCGTGACCACGCTCAGCTCCCGCAAGATCTACTTCCTCGTCCCGCCGGAGATCCCGGTGCCCGACGTCGATTGAGGATCGGGCGGCCGCCGTCGCCGGGCGCCGACGAGCCGCCCGGCGCGGCCCCGGCGGCGTCCGCGGCGAGAGCGGCGGCGCCCGCGCCCTGGTGAGCAGCGAGCATGGGTGAAGGCCTGACCAGCGACGACGCGCGAGCGCCCGGACCGGCGCGCCGCGCGGCGCTCTGGGAGCTCGCGCTGCTTTTTTTCCGGCTGGGCGCCACGGCCTTCGGCGGCCCTGCGGCCCACGTCGCGATGATGGAGGACGAGGTGGTCCGCCGGCGCGGCTGGATGACGCGCGAGGCCTTCCTCGATCTCTACGGCGCGACGAACCTGATCCCGGGGCCCAGCTCGACCGAGCTCGCGATCCACATCGGGCATCGGCGGGGCGGCTGGGCGGGGCTCCTGGTGGCCGGGGGCTGCTTCATCGTCCCGGCGGCGCTCATCACGCTCGGCTTCGCGTGGGCGTATGTCCGGTTCGGCGCCCTGCCCGAGATGTCCGCGCTCCTCTACGGGGTGAAGCCGGTGATCATCGCGGTCGTGGTCCAGGCGCTCTGGGGCCTCGGCCGCACCGGGCTGCGCTCGCGGCGCGCGCTCGCCCTGGCGGCGCTCTCGGCCGGCGCCCTCCTGCTCGGCGCCCACGAGCTCGCGATCCTGGCCGCCGCCGGCGCGCTCGCCGCCGCGCACCGCGCCGCCACCGGGGGAGCCGCGGGCGCGGGCTCGCCCCCTTCCGCGGGGACCGCCGCCGTCCTGCTCGCCGGGGGCGCCGCGGGCGCGGGCGCGCCTTCGCTCGCGCGGGCCGCGGCCGCCGTCCCGCTCGCCGGGGGCGCCGCGGCGGCGCCCTTCGGGCTGCTCCCGCTGTTCCTGTTCTTCCTCAAGGTGGGCTCCGTCCTCTTCGGGAGCGGCTACGTGCTCCTCGCGTTCCTGCGCGCGGACCTCGTCGAGCGGTACCGGTGGATGACGGAGGCGCAGCTGCTCGACGCGGTGGCGGTCGGCCAGGTGACGCCCGGTCCCGTCTTCACGACGGCGACGTTCATCGGTTACCTGCTGGGCGGCGTCCCGGGCGCCGGCGTGGCCACGGCGGGCATCTTCCTGCCCGCGTTCGTCTTCGTCGCGCTGAGCGGCCCGCTGATCCCGCGCCTGCGCCGCTCGGCCGTCGCCTCGGCCTTCCTCGACGGCGTGAACGCGGCCTCGCTCGCGCTGATGGCGGTCGTCGCCTGGCGCCTGGCCCTGGCCGCGGTGGTCGACTGGCTCACCGCGGCGCTGGCCGCCGCGGCGGCCGTGCTGCTCGTCCGTTACCGCGTGAGCTCGCTCTGGCTCATCGTCGGCGGCGCGGCCGCCGGCATCGCGGCCGCACATCTCTTCTAGAGCGCGTGTCCCAGAGCGGCGGTCACCCGCACAGGAGACGGGCCCAGATCGGCGTTTTCGGCGCGCAAGCGCACTCCGGTGCGCTGAGCACCGAAAACGTCGAGATGGGCCCGTATCCGAAGCGGGTGACCGCCGCTCCGCGGTCACCTCGCGGGCGAGCGGACCGAGGCGGGATCCTCGGCGGCGATCAGCTCCGAGCCGGGCCCGATGTAGAACGTGTTGCCGCGCCACGCGACCCGCCGGTTCGCGTGGGCGTTGAGCCAGCAGAAGAACCAGCAGAGCGTCCGGAGCGGCTCCGCGGCCACGAGCAGCAGGTTGAAGCGCGTCGGGCGCAGCCACCGCAGCGCCAGGTACGCGCCGAGGCTCTGCAGCGCCCAGGCGAACAGCCAGACCTCCAGCGCGAGGCGCGTGGGGCTGAGCAGCACCGTCAGCCAGGCGATGAGCAGCGGGGAGTTGAACGGCTCCGCCGCGAAGCAGCGCGGGACGAGCGCGCGCCGCATCTTGGCCCAGCGGGTGTGCCGGTCCAGCGTGCGCTGGAGCGAGCAGCTCGCGTTGCGGTTCTCGATCGGATCCAGGCAGAGCTCCACCACGAACCCGCACGCGCTGAAGCGCTGCCCGAGCACGTCGTCCTCCGCCAGCACGTTGCCGACGCTCCTGAACCCGCCCACCCGATCGAGGTCGACCCGCCGCATCGCCATCGACTTGCCCACGCTGATGGAGCGGCCCGCGAGCTCCGCGGCGGCGACGACCCCGGGGGCGATGAACGCGCCGAGCTGCGCGTTCTCGATCACCGCGCCCAGCGTGCGCTCGCCGGTGCCCGCGACCACGCTCGAGACGAGCCCCACGCCCGGCCGCATCAAGACCGACAAGAGCGAGTGGAGGTAGTCCGGGCGGACTCGCACGTTCGCGTCCGAGATGACGAGGACGCTGCCCTCCGCCCGGCGCGTGAGCTCGATGAGCTGCGCCACCTTCGGGTTCAGCGCCTCGCTCGGATCCGTGAGGCAGAGCCGCGCCTTCACCTCGGGGTGCGCCGCGATGAACGCCTGGATGACCGGCACCGCCGGGTCCTCGCGCGACGCGACGCCGAAGAGGATCTCGAAGCAGGGGTAATCGATGCGGGCGAACGACTCGAGGTTGTCGGCGAGCTCGTCATCGACGCCCGCGACCGGCTTGAGGATGCTGACGACCGGGGTCGCGCCGGGCAGGCGCGCCGCGGCGGGCGCGCCCTGAGGCCGAGCCCGAGCGACCCTCAAGAGGAAGGAAGCCTGGATCGTGGCATAGATGGTAGAAGACAGCGCCGTCGGCGCGACCGTCGCCAGAGCTCCCCAATCCATGGACTCGCATGCTGACGGAGGCGCGTGGCGGCTCGATGGCCGGACCGCAAACCCGACGCTGCCTTTGTGCAACCGCGGAGTGACAAGGCCTCTCGCGCTTCACCGCCGCCGCCCGCTCCCGTCCAGGCGATACGCGGCGGGCGCTCCGAGCCGTCGAGTTTTCGACCTGGGCTGTAGATCCGTCAGCGACGCAATCGCGCGCGAGCGAGGTGGACCGGGAGTCCGACGCGCCCGGCGCGAGGTGAGGTGGCCTCAGACCAGGCGGCCGATCAGCTCGCGTGTGATGTTCTTCTGGTGGGACTCGAGGGTGCCGCCGCCGATCTCGAGCAGCTTGGCGTCCCGGAAGAACCGCTCCACCTTGTATTCGGTGCAGTAGCCCCAGCCGCCGAGCACCTGCATGGCGTTGTCGGCCACCTCCTTGCCCACGGGCGCCGCGAACAGCTTGGCCGCGTCCGTCCCGAGCCGGTTCCTGCGATCGGGGCTCACGTTGCGCGCCACCGAGTAGATGAGCGCGCGGGCGGCCTCGGTCTTGGCGTAGCTCTCCGCGATGTAGCGCTGGATCTGCCCGTGCTCGGCGATGGGCTTGCCGAAGCTGCGCCGCTCTCCCGCGTACTGGATCATGATCTCCAGGCAGCGATCGGCGATCCCGAGGCTCATGGCGGCCAGGGTCAGGCGCTCGATCTCGAGGTTCCTCATCATGTTGCGGATCCCGCCCCCCTCCTGGCCGAGGACGTTCCGGGCGGGGACGACGCAGTCGTCGAAGATGAGCTCGCTCATCGTGCTTCCCCGCATTCCCATCTTCGGCGTCTTCTCGTCGGTCGAGAACCCGGGGAATCCCCGCTCCACCACGAAGGTGGTGACCCTGCCCTCGATCGTCGCGTAAACGAGGAAGACGTGGGCTTCGGGGGCGTTGGTGATGAGCGCCTTGCGGCCCTTCAGGATGTACCGATCTCCCTCCCGCCGGGCGAACGTCTTCATGCCGAGCACGTCTGTCCCGCTCGTCGGCTCGGTCATGCCCATCGCGCCGATCCACTCCCCGGAGACGACCTTCGGCAGGTAACGCGCGCGCTGCTCGTCGCTCGCGGCGTGGAAGAAGTTGTTCACGAAGAGCATCGCGTGGGCGAGGTAGGCGAGCGTGAACCCGGGATCGCTCTTGGCGAGCTCGTGGTGGACGATGACGGCGGCGACCGCGTCCATGCCCGCGCCCCCGTACTCCGAGGGCACGGTCACGCCGAGCAGGCCGAGCTCGCCCAGCCGCCGCATGAGCGGGACGTTGAGGGTGGCGGTCCGGTCGTGCTCGTCGGCCTGCGGCTCGACGACCTCCCGGGTGAAATCGCGCACCATCTGCCGCAGCATCCGGTGCTCTTCTGTCGGGTTTTCCAGATCGCTTTCAGTGGCGGTGGACAATACGCTCATCACTGCCCAACGTAGCACGCGGACGCGCACGCACGCGGCGGCGTGGCGCGGTGTGCGCTCCGTTCGTCCGCAGACGCTCTCGATTGCGAGAGGTGCCGTCGCCGGTGTGCTCGCTTCGGGCTCTCTTGCGGACAACGTGTCCGGGGCTGGCCGCGAGCGCCGGCGCCTTCGCCCTGGCCGGGCTGCTACGGCGGCGGTCCGGGCAGCTGCGGCGCCGAGCCCGCGGGATCGGCGGTGGCGTCCGGCGGTGACTCCCGCTCTGGCGCCGGCGCCGGCGCCGGTGGCGGGGGCGAGAGGCCGTCCCGGCAGCAGCGGACGCCGGTCGAGTAATCGAGGTAGGTCCTCGGGTGCGCCGTGACGAGGGCCTCGCAGCCCGCGCGGGTCGAGCGCGAATAAAAGCCGCCCGCGAACGCGCCGTCCGGCTCGTCGACCCACTCGTCGAGGTTGCCCACGAGGTCGTAGACCGCGTCGCTGCCCCACCGGCTCCTGCACCGCGGGCTCGCGCCCGTCTCCCGGAGAAGGGGCTCCCGGCCGGCGCGCGCGCGGTTCAGCCGGGGATCCAGGTGGCCGATCGACGCGTTGCCGTGGAGGAGGGCGGCGGGGTGCGCGCTCCGGAAGACGTTGCAGGTGCCCTCCTCGTACGTGTCGCCGTACGGGTACAGGGTGTCGTCCTCGCCGCGGCAGGCGGTGACGAACTCGTCGACGGAGCAGAGCCGCTTGCCGGCGGCGGCGCACGCGCTCTCGGCGACGAGGCCGGTCGTGTAGCCGCTCGGCCGCACCCCGAGCCGGGAGCGTGCCGCGGCGGCGGTCGCGCGGCCGCGCTGCCAGCCGGGGAGCAGCGGCAGCGGGAAGGCGCGGGCGTGGACGTCGCCCGCGCGCCGCCGGCCGGTCGACCACTGGGCGAGCGTGAGCTCGAGCAGGTTCGGGGTGGACGGGTAGTCGGGCGAGAGCGCCGCGCCGGTGGCGCCGTCGACGAGCATGGCCTCGAAGCGGTCGATGCAGAACCGGCCGCCTGCGACGGCGACCATGTCCGCGGGGCACGCGGGCGCGCCCGGCGGCGCGAGCGCGGGCGCCTCCGCGGGGGGGCCCGCTGCGGGGCGCGCCGCCGCGGGGCGCACCGCGGCCGGCGCGCCCGCGGTCAGCTCGGGCAGCGCGGGGCGCGCGAGGCCCGCCTCGGCCTGCGCGTCGAGGCCGCTCACCGAGCTCCCGAACCACCGCAGGCTGCCGTCGGCGGTCCAGACGGCGTCGCCCGTCACGCAGGCGCCGGGGGCCGCGAGCTCCGGGATGGCCGCGAAGAGCCCGGGCGAGGGCGCCGGGACGACGCGCCGCGCGGGCTGGCCGTCGACGCAGAACGCGCCGGTGTCGTCGGCCGGCCACGGCTGCGACGCGAGCTCGGCGCCGTCGTCGTCGAGCCAGACCACGTGGCGCCGGGCCAGGTCGGTGAGCAGCGCGCCCCCGTGGGGCAACGCGACGAGCCGCACGGCGAGGTCGCCCTCGGCGAGCGGCAGCGAGGTCGCGCGCGCCGCGCCGGGCCGGCCGAGCGCGTCGATCGAGAGCGCGACGACCTCGCCCGGGTCCTTCGCGCTCACGCCGGCGACGATCGCCCCGCCGCCCCGGCGCTCGCAGGCGTCGAGCCCCGCGCGCACCGGCGACGCGAGCGCGCCGAGGGCGGTGAGCGCGCCCGAGGCGTCGAGCGCGGTGAGCTGGAGCCGGTCGCCGAGCACCTCGAGGAAGAGCCCGCGCGCGCGGCCGCCGACCAGCACGGCGCCCTCCTCGTGGGCGCGCCCCCGCAGCGCGGGCACGACGAGCGGGGCGGGCAGGAGGCGCGCGACGTCGGTCCGCGCGAGCCACCAGGACGCGCCGATGCGCGCGGCGCGGCGCCTGTCGGCGGGGCGCTCCGGCTCGCCGAGCGGGGCGCCCGGCGCCCCGGCGGCGGGGGGCTGCGGGGGCGCGGCGGCGAGGCCCGGAGGCGCCGCGGCGAGCCCCTGCGTCGGCGCCGCGGCGAGGCCCGGCGGCGCCCCTGCGGCGGCGATCCGGCCGCGCGCGTCGAGCCGGTGGAGCTGCCCCGCGGCGAGCGCGAGCCCCTCGCCGTCGGTCGCGATCGCGCCCCACGCGATGCGCGCGCGCCGCGCCGGGAACGGGTCCGGCTCGCGGCGCGGCTGGCCGTCGGCGCGCGAGGCCGAGAAGAGCTCGCCGGAGATCGTCTGGAAATAGGCGCGATCGCCCGCCCACGCCGCGAGCCCGGGATCGTACGCCGGCTGCTCCGCGGCGCGCCGGGCGCCGCTCGCGGCGATGTGCTCGAGCGCGCCGAGCTCCGCCGGCGCGGGCGGGGTCGCGTCCGCGAGGCGCGCCGGATCCACGGCGCAGACCGCCTTGGGCCACGCGCCGGCGAGCAGGCGCTGGAGCGAGGGCGCGACGCGTGTCGCCTGGCACGCCCCGTTGCGGCCGGTGACGTCGACGACCACCGAGCCGGCGCTGGTCGTCACGAGGCGCGGGTCCAGGTGGCCGCGGACCGAGCCGAAGTCGAGGTCCTCCTCGACCACGACGGCGCGCCGGCCCGGATCGAGCTTGCCGTCCTCGCCGAGCGAGGCGAAGGCGATCTGCGCGCTGCCGAGCCACGACGTGCTCGGCTTCCTCGCGCTCGCCGCGTAGTGGAGCACGTCGATCGCGCCCGGCCGCGCGGCCGCGTCGATCAGATCCATGCCGTCGAGCGGCGGCCGGAACCGGAGCCCGGTCGGGGACGAGGTCGCCGCGATCCCGTCGGCCGGTGAGATCCAGCGGATCCGCAGCTCGACCTCGGGCAGCGGATCCGGCCGCTTCGGCCGCGCCGCGGGGCGCGCGCCCTTCTTGGGCCGGCCGTCGCGGCCGCGGTCGTCGCCGCGGCCCTTCCGGGTCGTCTTCTTCGGGGTCGCCTTGCCGCTCGCGCCCGTGGTCTTCCCGGGCCGCTTCGCCGCGGGCGTCTTGCGGGCGGGCTTCGCCGCGGCGGCGCGCTCGCGCCGGGCGCGCTGCGCCGCGGCCTCGGCGCGCTTCGCGGCGTCGGCGAGCTCGAGCTCGAGCAGGGCGACGCGCTCGCCCACGGCCGCCATCGCGCTCGCGCGGGTCGGCCCGCACGCGCGCGACGCGGCCGTGGTCTCGCCGGGGAGGAACGCCGCTGCGCAGAGCTCGCCGTCACGCGAGGTGAGCAGCGTGGTGCTGCCGCCGGCGGAGGAGAGGGCGCCGGCCAGGTCCTCGTCGAGCAGCAGGAGCGGCGGCCCGAGCTCGCCCGTCGCGGCGTCGAGGCGCCTGACCCAGCCGACCCGGTCGGACGACACCTTGGAGAGGAAGAGCACCGAGCGCCGGTCGAGCGCCGGCTCGATGACGAACGGCAGGGGCGCAGCCGGCGCGGCGCCGAGCGGGGTGCGGCCGGGCCGCGCGGCGTCGGCGGCCGCGGGTGCAGCGGCGGCGAGGGCGGCCGGCGCCGCCGGGGCTGCGGCCGGAATCGGGTCTGGCGCGGGCGCCGCGGTGCGGGCGGGCGCCGGCGGGTCCGCCATCGGACGGCCGGAGCACGCGCCCGCGCCGCCGGCGAGCGGCACGAGCAGGGCGGCGAGCAGGGAGATCGGCGAGCGGGATCGTCGGGTCGTCAGCACGCGCTCGGGCCTCCTTGTCCGGGCGGCCGGCTCTACGGCGTGGGGAGAGCGGCGGCCGAGCCTAGAACGCCGAGCGCGGAGAGACCCCAGGAAAATGCGCAGGGAGGCGGATGCCGGAGCGGAGAAGAGCAACGAGGAGGTCCCGGGGCTCTCCGCGGCCCTGGGCGCCTCCTTCGGCTTGAGCGTCGCGGAGGTCGGCTGTCGCGCCCCGCTACGCGGATGCCTCGCTCAGGGCGTTTCCCAGTCCTCGAGCAGCAGCCCTCTCACCCGGGAAAACTCGCGAAGATTGTGGGTTACGAGCACCACCTGATTCGCGAGCGCGATGGGGGCGATGAGGAGGTCCATGCACCCGATCGGCTTGCCATCGTGCTCGATCTCGGAGCGGATGCGCGCGTAGTGCTCGACGGCGAGATCGTCGAAATTGAATGAAGCGAGACCCCTCAAAAAGGCCTCTTGCGCCGCACGGTTTTGCGCCGGCTTCGCGCTCTTGAGCGCTCCATAAAACAGCTCGGCCTTGACGATGCTGCACGTACAGATAGACGCGCGCGGGATGGCTGCGTAGCGGGCCAGCAACCCGATGTTCCTCGCGCGCAGGACGCCGATCACCGTGTTCGTGTCGAGGAGGTACCTCACTCGATTCCCTGACGTTGCTCGCTGGGCGGTTGCGCGGGCCGCTCGAACGTAGGATCGTCGACGACTCCCCAGACGAGCAGGGCTTCGGGGTTCGCGATCCCATCCTCGCCCAGTCGATCGAGCAGCGCGATCGCGTCAGGGTGCCCACGCCGCCGGATCTCCTGAAAGACCACCTTCCGGTCGACCTCCAAGGGTTCCCACGTCGCTTCCAGATGCACACGGAAGCGCCCCGGCTGGGGTAGACGGAGCGTCACCGTCCCGTCCGGTGCGCTCTCGATGTCGAGCTTCAGGGCGTTCATCGTCACCTCACGGGGAGAGGTTAGCGCATCCTGGCGCGTGAGGCCGATCCACGAAGCGGCTCCATCCCCCCTCGAGGAGCGCTATCCTCGCCCTCGACAGCTGCGGCAGCGGCCACGACGGCCGCTCGCCGCAGGGGGCCGCCGCACCCCGCGGCGCGTCCCGGTGGCTTCCGATCCTCGCGGGCAGAGGCGAGCGTGGCGCACAACTTTCACGACAACAACGGGTGGCTCATCGCGGGCCTCGAGCTCCATCAGGGCTTTCACATCTTCCCGCCCGCCCCCATGAAGTTCCTGAAGCTCGTGCTGCTGCACCCCTTCACGATGGGCGACAAGCAGAAGCCCACGGTGCTCTTCAACGGGGTGCCGTCCGTCGTGCACCAGCACGAGCCCAGGTTCCTCTGGCCGCACCTCGGCATCATCCCGGACCCGCTCGACGCGCTCACGCCGCTCCACATCCTCACCGGGTCGCAGAAATGCTGGCTGCCGCGCGGCGCCGTCGAGATCTGCGGCGAGAGCGCCACGTGCTGCGTGATCGGCGGGCCGGTCTCGATCAACGCCGACTGCTGGGACGTCGGCAGATGGCCGAGCTCGCTGATCCTCAACCCCGGCACGGTGCAGACCACGCCCACGTTCAGCGACTTCCTGGCGGGCGCGGTGACGCTCGCGGTCGATCTCGTGCTCGATATGCTCTTCGAGGGGGCCTTCAAGATCGGCGGCGCGCTCCTCCTGAAGCTCGGCAGCAAGGTGCTGAAGCCGCTCTTCAAGAGGGCCAAGGACCTCGTCTCCAAGGGGCTCAAGGCGGCCGTGCGCGGCGCGGGGCGCGCCGGGCGCGCGTTCCAGCGAGGGATGCGCGCGGCCGGAAAGAAGGTGATGTCGGCGCTCAAGCGGATCAAGTGCCGCGTCACCGGCCACCCCGTGGACACCACCTCGGGCGCCGTGGTGGACTCGAAGGTGGACCTCGCGCTGCCGGGCGCCATCCCGCTCTTCTGGGAGCGGCACTACTCGTCGGCGCGCGCGCTGCAAAGGACCTCGCTCGGCCGCGGAGGCTGGACGCACAGCCTCGAGCAGTGGGTCGAGCGCGACGAGGAGGGGATCACGCTCCAGGACGAGGAGGGCCGCCACGTCTATTTCGACGCGCTCGAGCCGGGAGAACACACGTTCCACCGGCCGGACCGGCTGACGCTGACGGCGCTCGCCGACGGCGAGTTCAGCGTCTACAGCCACGAGACCCGGCTCACGCGCCGCTTCGCGCCGGCCGGGCCGGAGGGCAGGGCGCTGCTCAGGTCCATCTCCGACGCGCACGGCAACGCGATTGCGCTGGAGTACACGGGCGAGAAGCTCCACCGCGTCATCGACACCGCCGGCCGCGAGATCCGGGCCAAGGTGAGCCACGGAGGGCGCATCGTGCGCCTCGAGGTGTGGGTGGACGGCCGGCTCGATCAATGGGTCGATTACACCTATTCCAAAATGGGTGAGCTCGCGAGCGCGGCGGACGCCCTGGGGCAAGCCGAACATTACGTCTACGACGAGGATCACCGGATGGTGCAGGTCACGCTGAAGAACGGCGTGAGCTTCTATTACGCGTACGACGAGGAGACCGGCTGGTGCAAGCGGACCTGGGGCGACGGCGGGCTGCACACGGCCGAGATCTCGCCCGATCTGGAGCGCCGCACGACCCGCGTGAGCGGCAATGACGAGCCGCGGATCTTGCATTGGAACGAGGACGGCCTCGTGGTCCGGGAGGAGACCCCGGACGGGATCGCGATCGCGACGCGCGCCTACGACGGCGATCAGTACCTGCTCGCCGAGGCGCTCGGCGCGGGCGAGCCGACGCGGTACGAGCACGACGCGCGCGGGAACAAGGTGCGGCAGATCGACCCCGCGGGGAACATCACCCGGTGGGAGATCGAGGACGACCTGCCGGTCGCCCGCGTGACGCCGGACGGCCTCGTCACGAGGTACGATTACAACAAGGCCGGCTCGTTGACCGGGGTGACCTATCCGTCGCAGCTCCACATCGCGCTGAGCTACGACGAGCGCGGCCACCTGCGCGCGGTCCGGGACGGCGAGGTGCTGCTGTCGTCGTTCACGGTGGACGCGCGGCACGACGTGATCGAGGAGATCGACGCGCGCGGCGCCAGGACCAGGTACACGCACGACCCCATGGGGCGGCCCGTCTCGCGGACCGACGCGCTCGGGCGGACCACCTCGGTGCAGTACGACCGCCTCGGGAAGCCCGTGCTGGTCGAGCGGCCCGACGGCACCGTCACGCGCGCCGAGTACGGCCCGCTCGGCGGCCCGAGCCGGATCCTCGACGCGCTCGGCCGGACGACCGAGGTGACGTACGGCGGGACTGGCTCGCTGGAGAGCCTCAAGCAGCCGGACGGCGAGGTCTGGCGCTTCAGGTACACGGGGGGCGAGAAGCTCCGGCGCGTCGAGAACCCCCGGGGGGAAACATACGAGTTCGTTTACGACGCCGCGGGGCGCATCACGAGGGAGCTCACGTTCGACGGGCGCGCCCTCGATTACCAGTACACGCCGGGCGGCCGCGTGGCGCGCATCGATTATCCGGACGGCAGCTTCCGCGCCTTCTCGCACGATCCGCTCGGCCACGTCGTGGAGGAGCACACGTCCGACAGCCTGGTCCGTTATCACCGCGACGGGACGGGCCGGCTGCTCGGGGCCGTCGTGGAGCAGGGCGGCGAGCGTGTCGAGACGCGCTTCGCGCGGGACCGGCTCGGCCGGGTCGCCGCCGAGACGCAGGGCGATCGGACCCTCTCGTACGGCTACGACGCGCGCGGCCGGCGCACGTCGCGCGTCATGCCCGAGGGGGCGACGACGCGGTACGAGTACGACGCGCTGGACGCCCTGAGCCGCGTCGAGCACGCCGGGTTCGAGCTCGTGGTCCAGCGGGACACGCTCGGGCGGGAGACCGCGCGCGGCGACGCGGGGGGCCGCTTCTCGATCCGCAGCGCGCACGACGTCATGGATCGCGTCGTCGAGCAGCGGGTCGACGTGCGCCCGCCGGGCGGCGGCGCGCCCGCGACGGCGCTCGAGCGGCGCTGGCACTACGACCCGATCGGGCGGGTGAAGCAGGTCGAGGACAACCTCTGGGGCGCGACGTCGTACCGGCACGGCGCCGTCGGCGAGCTCCTGGAGGCGCGGCGCAGGGGGCGCGCCGAGGTCTTCGACTACGACGCTGCCGGCGCGCTGAAGAACGTGCTGGAGGGGCTCGACGCCGGTCCGGCGCAGGCCGCGGCGCAGGAGCCCTGGGAGATCGCCGAGGGCGATCGCCTGCTGCGCACGGAGCGGGCGAGGTACACGTACGACGCGCGGGGGCGCCGGATCCTCAAGGAAGAGGGCGGCGAGGGCCCGGAGGCGAAGCGGACGGAGTACGTCTGGGATGCGCGGGACCGGCTGCGTGCGGCGAGGTTGCCGTCCGGCGAGACGGTCGCGTTCACGTACGACGCGTTCGGGCGGCGGGTCCGAAAAGAGATCCTGGACGCCCGCGGGGAGCCGCGCCGCACGGTGGAGTTCCTCTGGGACGGGGACGCGCTCGCGGCGGACATCGACAGCGGCCGCGGGGAGCGCTGCTTCGTGCACGCGCCGGGGACGCTCGTGCCGCTGCTCCAGGCGGAGCGCGGGGAGGTGTTCAGCTACCTGACCGACCGCGTCGGTGTGCCCAAGGAGCTGCTCGACCAGCAGGGCAGGGTGGTGTGGTCGGCGGCGCACTCGGCGTGGGGGCGGGTGACGGAGACGTCCGTGGATCCGGGGCCGGATCGGCCGGCGGTCGAGTCGCCCTTCCGGCTGCTCGGCCAGTACGCGGACGAGGAGACCGGGCTGTGCTCCACGCGGTTCCGCTACTTCGACGCGGAGGTCGGCAGATGGTGCAGCCCGGACCCGCTCGGGCTCGACGGCGGCCCGAGCCTCTTCGGGTTCGACGGCAGCCCCGTGAGCGCGGTGGATCCGTTCGGGCTGACGGGCGAAGACGACTGGGAGATCTTCTACCGCACGATGAGCCGCGAGCACGCCGAGGAGCTCCAGCGGAACAGGAGATTGCTCCCCACGCGCGAGACGTTCATCTCTCCGACGAGGGGCTTCTCGGAGGACTACGACGGGGTGCTCGTGAAGTTCAAGATGAAGCCGGGGACGACGGAGGCGCTGGAGAACATCGGGGTGCGCGACGTCTCCGCCCTGACGCGCGCCGAGTACCCCGACATGCCGGCGGTGGGCAAGGGGTGGACCGCGGACAACGCCTTCTTCAAGGGCGAGGGGCGTCAGATCAACATCGGCCTCGGCCGGGGCCGGGCGCTCGAGGTGTTCAACGATCACATCGAGGACTTCGACATTGGCGACACCGGTTGTTGATGAGCGGCAGCAGCGGCTGATACTGGATCTCGCGCGCGACAAGATCACGGCCGCCGAGTTCGGCCGGGCGTTCCCTGCGGCGCCGCACGAGCTCGGGGGGCTCGGGCTGAGGATGCTCCAGGACGCGCTCCGGCAGGAGGATCCTGTCGGTGTGGAGTTCGGGCTCTACCTCGGTTACTGCTTCGGGTTCTCCGACAGCTACGTGGACGTCCTGTCGCGCCTGGCCGAGGAGGGCTGGCACCAGCGGCACGAGGATGTCGTGGGCGCGCTGGAGAAGCTCAGGTTGCCGGGGACCGTGGACGTCCTCCGCCGGACCGCGCTCGTCCGGCACGGCTATCTCGAGTACGACGAGTCGCGCGCGCTCGGCGTGAAGTGCCTCTGGGCGCTCGGCAAGATCGGCACGCCGGAGGCCGTCGCGGCGCTGGGTGAGCTGCTCTGCGCGGGAGATCCGGTCCTGGCGTCGGAGGCGGAGAAGCAGCTGTTGCGGCTCGAGCGGCGAGATCCGCCGGACGCCGTGCGCGCGGCGATCCGGCAGGCGCTTGCCCGGAAGCCGCGGCCCGCGCCGGAGGGCTGATCGGGCGAAGGGGCGGCTGCGCCCGTCCGGCGGCATGGGGGCGCGGCGGCGCGCACGGGGGATCGCTGCGGTTCGGCTCGGCCGTGCGCCGGAGCGTGCATCGCGGTGCCGGTGGGGGAGCGAAAGCGCGCATCCCGCGCGAGCCTCCGGCGGGCACGGTGGATGCGGGGCGGCTCAACCCGGGTCGGCTCAACCCGGGCCGGCCGGCTCAACCTGGGTCGGCTCAACCCGGGTCGGTCGGCTCAACCCGGGCCGGCCGGCTCAACCTGGGTCGGCTCAACCCGGGTCGGTCCGCTCAACCCGGGTCGGCTCAACCCGGGTCGGCTCAACCTGGGTCGGCCCGCTCAACCCGGGTCGGCCCGCTCAACCCGGGTCGGCCCGCTCAACCCGGGTCGGCCCGCTCAACCCGGGTCAGCCCGCTCAACCCGGGTCGGCATCGCGCGGCGCAGGACCGCCCTGCGCCAGAACCCTGGAGGAGGCCTCCATGAATGCGTCATTTCACCGTGTGCACGCAATTTTCGGATCCCTCGCGCTCCTCGCGGTCGCCGCGGGGTGCGGCCGCGAGCGGCAGCCGGCGCACCCGGTCGGCCGCACGCCGACGTTCGAGTCCGAGATGCCCTACGCCGTCAACTCCCAGCCGCCGGGCAGCGGCCCCGGGCACGCCCCGGTGCCGGACCAGCGCCAGATCGGGGAGAGCCCCGCCAGGAACATGAGCCCGCCGGGCGCAACCCAGCCGGGCGCCGCCCCGCTGGACACCGGCGGCCAGCCCGGACAGCCGCGCGCGGGCGCCGCGGGCGCGACCGACATGAGCGAGCGCCAGATCTGCGCGCAGATCTCCGACGCGGCGAGCGTCAGCGCCGAGGACATCCCCGGCGGCGTGCAGATCGTGATCACCCCGAGCCTCGGCGCCGGCGCCACGTCGCTCCACGAGACCGCGCGCCAGCTCGACCGCCGCCTCACCGCGCTCGCCGACGCGGGCCAGCAGCCGTCCGACGACGGCGCGGCGCGGTGCCCCCTGTTCGACATGGCCCGCCGGGGCGCGCGCGGCCGGGTCGTCGAGGCGGCGGACGGCCTCCGCGTGCTGTTCACCTCCGAGGACACCCCAGGCGTCGCGACCGTCCGCGAGCAGGCGCGCCGGTTCGTGCAGTCCGCTCGCGAGGGACAACTCCGGTAGCGCTGTCCGGCGCCGCGGGGACGCCGCCCGCGGACGAGGCGGGCGGAGCAGGTGGCGCTCGACCGGCCGTGGCGCGCGGGCTAGCCTGCAGGCGAAGGGATCCACGATGAGCAAGAAGCTGGATGAAGAGTTGGCGCAGGCCCTGTCCCTCGCGGAGCAGCAGGAGACCCCGGCGGTCGTCAAGCCGGCGGCGAGCGCCCCGCCGAAGCCGCGTCCGTCGCGCAGCATCGGCCTGCTCGCGACGCTGCTCGTCATGGTGGGCGCGCTGGTCGCCCTGTTCCTCGTCGGCTTCAAGGAAGCCGCCGTCTACGCCACGCCCGTCGATCAGCTGCTCACCTCCAAGGACAAGCTCACCGGCCGCAAGGTCCGCGTCGAGGGCGAGCTCGTGCCCGGCACGCTGGTCAAGCGCGACAGCCCCTGCGAGTACCGCTTCCAGATCCACGGCACGCAGGCCGCGCTGCCCGTGCGCTACGCCCAGTGCGTCATCCCCGACACGTTCCGCGACGTCCCGAGCGGCGGCGTCCAGGTGACCGTCGAGGGCGCGCTCACGGCGGAGGGCAACTTCGAGGCGAGCCTCGTGATGGCCAAGTGCACCTCGAAGTACGATCCGAACTCGCACGAGATGAAGGGCGGCGCCGAGGGCCCGCTCTCGAGCAACTGACCGCAGACCACGCGCAGACCGGGCGAAGGCCGCCCGAACGTCGCGCGAACCCCGCCAGCTCGTCCCCGCTTCACCCCCGTCCCCAGCGCGAGCGCCCGCATTCCTCGGGGCGCTCGCCTTCTCCCGCGCATCGTCCACACTGGGGCGATGATCCCTCGTGACCGCCGGTTGCTGAGCCCCGTCGGCGACGGAGGCAGCGCGCCGCTGTCGGGTGATCCCACCACGTCCGGCGCGGCCGCGAGCTCCGGCGACGCCGCGAGGCCCGTCGACCCCGTCGCGACCGCGCAGCACGCGCTCACCCTGCTGCCCGGCATGGAGGCGGTGCTCGGCTCGATCTTCCGCGACGTCGAGCGCGCCGAGCGGCGCGTGGACATCGAGACGTACATCTACCGCGACGACATGCTCGGCCGATCGTTCGGGGACATGATGGGGCGGGCGGCGGCGCGCGGCGTGCGCACGCGGCTGCTCTACGACCCGCTCGGCTCGCAGGAGACCGACACCCCCTTCTTCGAGGATCTCCGGCGCCGCGGCGTCGAGGTGCGCGCCTACCGCCCGATGGCCGTGGCGCTCGGCGAGGGCGGGCTCCTGCCGCGGGATCACTCGCGCGTGATCGTGATCGACGAGGCCGCGTACACCGGCGGCGCCGCGTGGGGCGACGAGTGGCTCCCCCAGCGGCGCGGCGGCGAGGGGTGGCACGACGTCTGTATGCGCGTCGACGGGCCCTGCGTCGCCGACTTCGCGTTCCTCTTCGAGCAGCGCTGGCGCGAGGCCGACGGCGAGCCCGGGCGCCTGCTCGACTACGCGACCGGGCGCAAGTACCCGGATCTCGAGCTCATCGCGGACACGCCCGACGACAACGCGCGGGTCTACGCCCGCCACCGCGAGGCGATCCAGCGGGCGAAGGAGCGCGTCTGGATCGAGAACGCCTATTTCTTCCCGCCCGCCGGCATGCTCAAGGACCTCGTCGACGCCGCGCGCCGCGGCGTCGACGTCCAGATCATCCTCCCCGGCGAGACCGACCTGCCGATCATCAAGCGCGCCGCGCGCGCCGAGTACGCCGCGTGGATCGATCGCGGCTTCAAGCTCCACGAGTACCACCGGGCCGTCCTGCACGCGAAGTTCGCGCTGGTCGACCGCGACTGGTGCACGATTGGCACGTTCAACGCGAACCCGAGCAGCCTGAGCGCGGTCAACGAGGTGAATCTCTTCGTGTTCGACCCGGCGTTCGTCGCCCGGGTGGCCGACCTGTTCGCGCGCGACAGGGCGGCCTCGCGGCCGATCACCCGGGGCGCGCTCGCGGCGCGGCCGCTCCTCGACAAGGGCGTTGACTGGCTCGCTCATGGGGCCTTGAGCCTGCTCGACAAGCTGATTAAGACGTCCCCGGACTGACCCCCGAGGAGGAGGCCGTTGAGCCAGGACCGCGAGATCGTGTTCTTGACCCAGAACATCTGGGGCGGCGTCGCCCTGTGGGAGCGGCGCCGGACGATGCTGGCCCGGCTCATCAGCGAGATGCGCCCCGGCGTCATCGGGCTTCAGGAGGTGCACGCGCAGGCCGCGCGCGGCGATCTCGGCCAGGCGGGGGAGCTCGCGCGCCTCGCCGGCGGGTACCGGGCGTGGTTCGCGCCGGGCAGGGTCGCCGCGGGCGGCGAGTGCGAGGGGGTCGCGCTGCTCTGCCGGGAGGACATCGAGGTCATCGATCACTCCCTCGAGGCGCTCACGCTCGATCGCGACGACCCGTTCGAGCGGGACAGCCAGCGCGTGGTCCTGCGCGCGGCGATCCGGCAAGCGGGCGCCGTGGTCGACGTGCTGGTGACGCACCTCTCGCTGTCGAGGCGCGCGCGGGCGCGCACGGTGCGCGAGCTCGTGAGCTTCGCCGCGCGCGAGCGCCAGAAGTCGGGGAGCGTCGGCGCCGTGATGATGGGCGACTTCAACGCGCTCCCGAGCGAGGAGGCGGTCTGCTTCCTCCGGGCGAGCGCCGGGGACGCCCGCTGGGTCGACGCGTGGATGCACACGCACCCCGGCAAGACGGGCGGCACCTGGCCGGCGGGCCTGCCGCTGCGCCGCATCGACTACGTCTTCGTCCAGCCGGGGGACGGCTGGACGATCGCGCGCTGCGAGCGGGCGCCGTTCTCGGGGTCGGACCACCACGGCGTGGCCGCGTGGCTGCGGCTCGGCGGGTGACCGGCGGCGCCCGTTGAACCGGCGGCGCCGGACCGGGTAGGCTCGCCGCTCATGAGCCGACTACTGATCTTGGGGTCGACCGGGGGCACGGGCGCCGCGTTGGTCCGTCAGGCCCTCGAAGCTGGCCACGAGGTCTCCGCGTTCGCGCGCAACCCCGCCACCATCCCTGTTCCACACCACGAGCGGCTGCGCGCGCTCCGGGGCGACATCATGGATGCTGAGCAGGTGTCGCGGGCCGTCGCCGGCCACGATGCCGTGCTCTCCGCCCTCGGGTCGCGCGGCCTCGGCCCGACGCGCGTCTACTCCGAGGGCGCCGCCAACATCCTCCGCGCGATGAAGGAGCACCACGTCCGCCGCCTGATCGCCGTCACCGCCGTGGGCATCGACGACCCCGGGAGCGCGCTCTGGTTCCGCCTCCTCGTCAAGCCGCTGCGCCGCAACCCCTACTCCGACATGCTGCGTATGGAAGAGATCGTCCGCCAGGGCGTCGTCGCCTGGACCATCGTGCGGCTGCCCAAGCTCACGGATGGACGGCTCCTCGGCGATTACCGCGTCGGCCTCGAGCACTTGCCGCAGGGGAACTACTTCTTTGGGGGGCCCACGCTCTCGCGCGAGGACGCGGCGCATTTCATGCTCTCTCAGCTGGATCGTGACGAGTATGTGCACAAGACGGTGGCCGTTACGTACTGAGGCGCTCGCCCGCCTGCGCGCCGCTGTCCCTTGACGCGGCCGCGCCGCTTCGGTCTGCTCCCGCGCGCGGCGCCGAGCGAGCCTCGATCGTGTCGATCGAGAGGGCGCCGAGCAGAGGATTGCATTCCATGATTTCCTGCCTCAGGACCGCGCTTCCGTTGCTCGTCGGCCTGGCAGCGCCGGCCCTGATCGGGTGTGAGCTGCTCGTCACCGTGGATCGCAGCAGGATTGAGCAGCCCGGCGGCGAGCCCGGGCGCGGCGGCGGCGGCGCAGGCGGCGACGGCGACGGCGAGGGCGGACGCGGCGGCGACGGTGACGGCGGGCGCGACGGCGAGGGCGGGGCGCCCGGCGCGACGTGCGGCGACGGGGTCGTCGGCGCGCCCGCCGAGGAGTGTGATGATGGGAATCGCGCTGGCGGCGACGGGTGTGATCCGGGCTGTGTCATCGAGCCTGGATACGCCTGCTCCGGGGCGCCGAGCGCGTGCGCGGGCGGGTGCGGCGACGGCGTCCGGCGCGGCGTCGAGGCCTGTGATGACGGCGGCAACGAGGGCGGCGACTGCTGTTCGCGCGCATGTCAGGTGGAGCCCGGGTGCGAGGTCGAGCCCAACGACGATTTCCCGCTCGCGCGCGACGCCTTCTCGCTCGCGCCGGACGGCCGGCTCCGCGCGTTCCTCGATCCCGAGGGCGACGTGGACGTGTTCTCCGTGGCCGTCCCCGACGGGGCCGTCGGGAGGCTCAGGGCCGAGACGCTCGACGGCCCGCTCGGCACGACGTGCAGCTCGCTCGGCGTCGACACGCAGGTGACGGTCTTCGACGATCGCCTCAGGGCCCTCGACAGTAGCGATGACATCGACGACGACAACTACTGCTCTTTGCTGGTGCTGGAGAGGCTGAGCCCGGGCGGCTACTACGTCCGCGTGGAGGGCTCCCCGGCCGCGCCGCCGGCGACGTTCGATTACACGCTCTCGCTCACGCTGGACACCGCCTTCTGCGGCGACGGCGTGCTGGAGGATCCCGAGCTCTGCGACGACGGCAACACGGCGGGCGGCGACGGCTGCAGCGCCGCCTGCGAGCTCGACACCCCCTCTCCCGAGGTGGAGCCGAACGGCACCGCGGCGGAGGCGGACGCGCGCGGCGCGCTCACGCTGAACGCGCTCGTCTCCGGCGCGATCGAGCCGCTCGGCGACGTCGACGTCTTCGCCGTCGACGTGCCGAGCGCCTCCGACATCCGGATCGCCACGTTCAGCGCCGGCAGCCTGAGCGACTGCCTCGAGGGCTTCGACACGTTCGTCCAGCTGCTCGACAGGGACGGCGAGACGGTGCTGGCGAGCGACGACGACGGCGGCCCCGGGGCCTGCTCGCTGATCGACCCGAGCGGCACGGGCGCGGCGGTCCAGCTCGAGCCCGGCACCTATTATGTGAGCGTCGAGGAGTTCACGAACGACGCCACGATCCCCGGCTACAACCTCCTCGTCGTGCTCACGGCGCGCTGCGGCGACGGCCTGGTCGAGGGCGGCGAGCAGTGCGACGGCGGCGCCGGCTGCTCCGCGGCGTGCACGAGGATCGTGCGGTGCGGCGACGGCGTCGTCGACGGCGCCGAGGCGTGCGACGACGGCGGCACCGAGGGCGGAGACGGCTGCAGCGCCACCTGCCAGCTCGAGGGGACGCTGCCCGAGGCCGAGCCCAACAACACGCCCGACCAGGCGACCGCCGGCCAGGCGACCGCGCCCGGCGTGTTGTTCTCCGCGTCGATCGATCCCGCGGGAGACATCGACTATTTCGCCGTCGACGTCCCCCGCGTCTCCGATCTCGAGATCGAGACCTTCGACGCGAGCGGCCCGACCTCCTGCGACGACGTCGACACGGTGGTCCAGCTGTTCGCGCCCGACGGCGCCCTGCTCGGCGAGGACGACGACGGCGGCGAGGGCACGTGCTCGTTGCTGGCGGCCTCCATCACCGCCCCCGGCACGTATTATGTGCTCGTCGAGGAGTACGGCGGCGGCGTCCTTCCCGGGTACACCCTGCGCGCCCGGACGACGGCCGTCTGCGGCGACGGCGCCGTCGAGGGCCTGGAGGAGTGCGACGGCGGCCCCGCGTGCGACGCGACCTGCCAGCGCGTCCCGACGTGCGGCGACGGCTTCCTCGACGCGCCCGAGGTCTGCGACGACGGCAACACCGCGGTCGGGGACGGCTGCGACCCGTCGTGCCAGCTCGAGGGCGCCACGGCCGAGGTCGAGCCCAACGCGACCCCCGCCGACGCCGACGCGAACGGCGCCCTGGCGCCGAGCGCGCTCTTCTCCGGCGCGCTCTCGTCGCCCGCCGACGTCGACGTCTTCGCCGTGCGGCTCGCGTCCGTGTCCGACCTCCGGCTCGAGACCTTCGGATCGAGCGGCCCCCCGCAGTGCCCCGAGGGCGTCGACACCGCCCTCGCCCTCCTCTCGCCGGACGGCGCGACCGTGCTCGCCGCCGACAACAACGACGAGGAAGACGAGGAAGGCGAAGACGACGAGGTCGGCGTCTGCTCGCTCATCGACCCCACGCTTCCTGGCGGCGCCGGGGCGCGCCACCTGGCGCCGGGGACTTACTATGTCCGCGTCAGCACCTCGCCCAGCGGGGCGACCTCGGCGTATACGCTGCTCGTCTCGCTCGACGCCGTGTGCGGCGACGGGGAGCGGCAAGGCGCGGAGGAGTGTGACGGCGGCCCTGGCTGCAGCCCGGGCTGCGACCGGCTCCCGGTCTGCGGCGACGGCTTCGTCGACGTGCCGGAGGGCTGCGACGACAGCAATGCAGCGGACGGGGACGGCTGCAGCGCCGCCTGCCAGCTGGAGGCGGTCACCGCGGAGGTTGAGCCGAACGACACGGCCGCGCAGGCCGCCGCGAGCGGGCTCGTGATCGCGGGCGACGCCCTCGTCTCGGCGAGCCTCGCCGCGGCGGGCGACCGGGACGTCTTCCGGGTGAGCCTGCCTGTCGCCTCGCTCGTGCGCCTCGAGGTGTTCGACGGCACCGGCGCCTCCTGCGAGGGCGGCATCCGCACGACGCTCCGCCTGCTCGACGCGGCGGGGGAGCCGATCGCGACCGACGAGGGGCTCTCCGACGCCGACTACGCGGGCGGCATCGCCGGCTGCTCGGCGCTGGTCGTCGAGCTGCCCGCCGGCGACCATGGCGTCGAGATCACCTCGCGCGGCGGCGGGGAGATCCCGGTCTACCTCCTCCAGGCGAAGATCCTCGCGCCGGCGGGCGCCGAGGAGGAGCCGAACGGCACCGGCGCCGAGGCGAACACGCTCGCCGGCTCCGATGTGTTCCTCTCCGGCGCGCTGACGAGCGGCGATTTCGACCTCTTCGCGGTGGACCTGCCCGCCGGCGGGTCGATCCGCGCGGAGATCGTCGAGGGCGGCGCGGCCACGTGCGAGTCGCTCGAGCTCGACAGCCGGCTGTCGCTGCTCGACGGCGAGGGCCGGCTGATCGCGGACGACGACGACGGCGGCCGGGGATACTGCTCGATCCTCGACGGCACCGGGGACGCTCCGCGCCACCCCGGCGCGCACGCGCTCGCGGCGGGAACGTACTTCCTCCGGGTCCGCGCCGCGTCGGGCGCCTCGGGCTCGGCCGGGCTCTTCGACTACCGACTGGCCCTCACGCTCCGCTGACCGGCGCGCTGGCGTCGTCGCCCGTCGACGCCGTCCGCGCCGTCCGCTCGGCGCCGGGCGCGCCCGCTCGGGGCGCCCGGGGCAGGCCGGGACGAACCCGTCCTCGCGCGGCGAACTCGATGTCTCGATATCCCATCATCCCGGGGCCCGCGGCGGCCGCTCGGCCGATCGCGGAGGCAGCGCCGGGTGGCTCCGCGGTGCTCAGCGGCGTCACATAGGTGGCCATCGCCCACAGGGGTTCATCGCTGTTCGAGCAGGAGAGACCCCCGCGGAATCCGTGTGTTCCTCCCTCGATCCCCCGGTTTGCGCCCGCGCTGGCGGCGCCGCGGCCACTCGGCCGTCGGACCGCGTCGGACCGCGTTGGACCGCGTTGGACCGCTCTTCGCAACGACTCGAGAGCGCGCCTCCACCGGCGCAGGTGCGCGATACTTCGGCTGGATGTGGGAGCCCACGGGGTGCGTTCGAGGCAGAGCGCGCGAGTTCATAGTCGATGAGTGCCGTTATTATCCACGGTTCTAGTTCAGCCGTCTTTTCGGTCGGAAGAATGCCAGTCAAAAGTGCTTGCATGATCCTGCCGGGAGAATAGTCTCCTGTTGTTCGCGGCATGACCTCGGGGCGGGTTCCTCCGGGAGCATGGTCATGACGGGGCGACGACAACGCGCGTCGCCCGCGTCGGGGCATCGCTCTCCTGGCTCGCGCCCCGGGGCATGGATCCCTTGGGTGACAATCTGGATAGGTATCTGTATCCCATCTTGACCACAGATTCGATTCCTCGGAGGTATATCTCATGAAGAAGTTCGCTCGTTGGGCGCTCGCTTTCGCGTCCGTCATGTCGATCCCCACCAGCGCGATGGCGCTGCCCGAGTTCACGCAGTACCAGGTCTGCCTCAGCAACGGAGCGCGGATCGTCGATCTCGGCTTCGTGGTGTTCACTTACATCGAGCAGGTGGCCGCCCCGTTCGGCGACCTGTGCCGGCACCAGGGCAAGTGGTGCAACTTCGCGGCGCTCGCCACGTGCACCAACACCTACGTGGCGGAGGAGCTGTCGATCATGAACCAGGCGTGCGACGAGAACTCGCTGTTCCCCGCGGACACGAACATCTCGCTCGACCCGCTGGTTCCCCCCGAGTCGCACTGGGCGTTCAACAAGTTCCAGATGAAGGTCCGCATCCACCGGCTCAACCTGACGCAGGACAGCTTCACCGGCGTGATCAAGGGTCTTGCCCAGTACCACCCGCTGGCGGTGGCTTACCCCATCAAGTTCACGCCGCGCGCGCAACCGTAGCGCCTGTGCGGCCCTGAGGCCGGGATCCCCCGGCCGCGGGCCGCCGCGCGAGCGCTCGACCGATCGGCGAGGCCTCCCCGCAGAAAGCCCTTTCACAGCGGCCCCAGGCAGGACGGGGAGGCGCTCGCCGCTCGCGTCGCGCGGGATTCATGCGGAGCACGCGGGAGAGGAGGGGGCGCCGGCAGCCGCCGGCGGCCCCTCTCTCTCCTCCGCCGTGCGTCCGACCGACGAGCTCTCGTCAGGACAACTCATCTGGAGGAACAGCGATGCAACCGAATCCCTCGAACCAGCGACCCGCGCACCGGTGGTCGTGGGTGGCCCTCGGGCTGCTCTTGACGGCCCTCGCCGGCGTCGCCCTCTACCTCGCCCTCCGCCCGGGCGGCGGCGAAGCGCCCGCCCGCGCCAAGGCCCCGGCCGCCGGCGCCGCGCCGCAGGCCCGGTATAGGAACCGGGCGCTCCTGCGCGACGCCCCGGCGGCGCGACAGGCCGCGCGGCCCACGATCCACGGCCACGTGGTCGGGACCGACGGCAACACCGTCCCCGGCGCGACGGTCGTCGCGACGACCTTCGAGGTCGCCGGCAACGTGCTCTCGACCGTGGGCTCCGTGACGAGCGACAAGGACGGGCGGTTCGAGTTCACGCTCGCCGAGGGCACGTACCAGCTGAACGCGAGCGTCGAGGGGTACGGCACCACGTCGACCACGGCGCACACCGGCCAGGAGGTGAGCCTGGTGCTCCCGAAGAGCGGCGTCATCGAGGGGCGCGTGCTCGACGAGCGGGGCGAGCCCGTGCGGCGCTTCGCCATCGACATCCTCTCCGCCGTCACCGCGGACGTCCCGGCGACCCCGCCGCTGTTCTCCCGCACGTTCGATAGCGAGGACGGCACGTTCCGCGTCGCCCAGCTGCCCGCCTGGGAGATCGTCGTCAGGGCGACCGCGGCGGGCCACGCCCCGGCGTTCTCTCCGATGGTCATCGTCCGATCCGACGACACCAAGAAGGTGGATCTGACCCTCTCCAAGGGGTGCACCCTGACCGGCCGCGCGGTGGACGCGTCGGGCGCCCCGCAGCCCCGGGTGTTCATCGACGCAGAGTCGGTGCTCGCCGCCGGCGAGATGAGCGATCTCGCCCTGGAGGCCGCGGCGCAGGCGCAGACGGAGGACGACGGCTCGTTCGTCCTGCCCAACGTGCCGAAGGGCAAGGTCTCCGTGCGCGCCTATGACGGCTCGAACGCCGTGAGCACGCTCGACATCGAGGTCTCGGACTGCGACCGCCTCGAGCCGGTGAAGCTCGTGATGTCGCCCGGCGGCAGCATCTCCGGCGTGGCGCGCCGGGCCGACGGCGAGCCCGTCGCCGGCGCCAAGATCACGCTGATGCACCGGCCGATCGGCTTCGTGAACACCGTGACCGACGAAGGCGGCCGCTACCGCTTCGATCAGGTCCCGCCCGGCACGATCCGCATGATGATGCAGCGCGGAGACCAGGTGACGGTCACCGGCGTCGACATCGAGGAGGGGAAGGAGACGGTGCAGGACATCAAGCTCGCGCCCGAGGGCAAAGGCGAGCTCCGCGGCCGCGTCACCATCGGCGACCGGCCGTTCCCGGCCGCCCGGCTGATGGTCGCCACGAACGTCGACGACGGCGCCGTCGCCCTGTATTACCCGACCACGGCGGAGGACGGCTCGTTCCACCTGTCCTCGATCCCGCCGGGGCTCTACATCCTCAACGTGGAGTCCACCGTCATCGGCAACGGCGTGACGGTGAAGCCGGGCGAGGTCGCGACCGTGGATCTGCGCGTGACCGACCTGCCGTCTGGAAAGGCCCAGGACGCCGCGCCGGGCGGGTGACCGCGGCGCGGCGCCCTCGCCCCCCGGCGGCTCAGCCCTCGGTGATGCTCAGCGTGAAGGCCCCCACGGAGTTGATGCTGTAGCTGTCGACGAAGATGTCGATCGGCTCCCCCGCGGTGCCCTCCACCGTGATCGACTCCGGGGCTTCGATGGCCTCGGGGTCATCCACGCAGCCGAGCTCGCTCTCCACGTCGGCGCACTCGGTCCGCGCGTAGAGGACGAGATCGGCGGTCTCGCCCACCGGCGTCGCGGTGATCGACACGGGGCCGTCCGCCGCCGGCGTGTACCGGTAGACGAGCTCCGCGCCGGAGCCCCCGCACGATCCAATGAAGTTCTCGGCGCCCTCGGACGTGTCCCCCGTCAGCTCGGGCTCCTCCACCGGGAGGATCACCTCCGCGCACACGGGCGCGAGGTTGCGCGCGCACGTGTTCGTGCACGCGTCGTCGTCCACCTCGTTGCCGTCGTCGCACTCCTCCGACCCCGTGATCTCGCCGTCGCCGCAGACCTGCGGCACGAACCCGATCTCGAGCGTGTAGTCCGCGCCTTCGCCGGTCTTGTCGTCGATGAAGATGAAGAAGGTGTCCCCGGCGTCGACGAGGAGCTGCGCGGGATCGTCGCCCGGGGAGAAGATGGGGAGGCACCCCATCAGCGTCGACGCGTCGTCGCAGCTGCTCCGGAAGTACCAGTCGAAGTCGCCCGCCGTGGCGGTCGCGAAGGCGGAGAAGTTGCCCTTCGCCGGCGCGACGAACCGGAAGACCTTCTCCTTCGCGCCCACGCCGGCGGTGAAGGTGCTGAGCCCGAAGGCGTCGGAGCAGACCGCCGCGAACAGGTTGGTGCCGTCCTCCGTGGAGCCGGAGAACGTGCCTCCCTCCGAGACGTCGGTCGCCTCCGCGCAGGCCGCGGCGATGCCCTCCGCGCAGGCCCCCTGCGGCGAGCAGTCGAGCTCCTCGCAGTCCTGCAGCCCGTCCTCATCGTCGTCGATCGCGTTGTCGCACGCCTCGCCGATGACGCTGCAGGTCCCCTGGTCGTCGTTGCAGGCCGTCTCGCACTGGTCGTCCGCGCTGCAGCCGCCGAAGCACGCCATCGTTCCGTCGTCGGACGCGGGCGCGCAGATCCGCGCCGGCCCCTCGCAGTCGGCGTCCTCGGTACAGGTCTGGACGCACAGCGAGAACTCGCCCGCGTTCAGGCACACGGAGCCGTCCTCGCACGGCGCGAGGTTCGCCGCACAGAGCGCCGAGCAGTAGCCGCCCGCCCAGCCGATGCCCTCCTCGGTCAGGCAGATCCCGCCGCTGCACTCCTCGTTCTCGGTGCAGGGCTCGCCGTCCGCCTTCCCGCCTCCCGGCGCGCCGCCTTGGCCGCCCGTGCCGCCCTCGCCGGTCGGGCCGCCGACGCCGCCCTCGCCGCCCGCGCCGCCCGAGCCGGACGTCGCGTCCTGCGGCTCCTCGCCGTCGTCGCCGCACGCGGCGAGCGCCAGACACATCGCTGTGACCGCTGACAGGGATAGACCAAGTCGCATCTGTTTCTCCTTAGTGAAGTGCTCAGGCGCTCGTAGCACGGAACCCGTCCAGGCATGCCACGGGCCCCGAAAAATACGGCTAAAGCTGTAACAAGTGCGTCCTGGGCGAAATGCATTGGTAAACCAAGACTGCTGACAATCTTCCACTCCTGCGACCTTGCCGTTTCAGAATTGAAACAGAAGCACGGATGTCCACGACGAAGCCCTGACGTTTTAAGGAAATGCCGGATGGCACAGTAGGTGCTTCGTAGGACAGCAGCGCCGCCGGCGTGGCCTTCGCCCCCCTGAGGCCCCGGCGGCGCTCGCTTTTTGTCCTCCGGCTCCGGCCGGGCTGCGGCGTCGCTGCTTCCCCTCGCCTGCCGGACGGCGGCGACTATCTTTTCGCGCCCACCGGGCCGGCAGGTCCATGGAGGCACGCGCATGATTGTCATGAAGTTCGGCGGCAGCTCGGTCGAGAGCCGCGCTCAGATCGAGAAGGTTCTCCAAATCGTCAAGGCCCGCGTGGCCCGCCGCCCCGTCGTCGTGAGCTCCGCGCACAAGGGCATGACGGACGCGCTGATCAACGCGGCCAAGGTCGCCGCCACCGGGCGGCTCGACCCTGCCCCCGCCGTGAGCAAGCAGCGCGCGGTGGCCGCGTCGCTCGGCTGCGCGCCCGACCTCCTCGCGCCGTTCTTCCAGGAGATCGAGGACCTCCTCCGCGGCATCAGCCTCGTCAAGGAGCTCAGCCCGCGCAGCCTCGACTACATCGCGAGCTTCGGCGAGCGCATGGCCGTCCGCTGCATCGCCGACTTCTTCTCCCGGAGCGGCGTCCCGGCCCGCGCCTACGACGTCTGGGAGCTCGGCTTCATCACCGACGCCAACTTCGGCCGCGCGCGCCCGCTGCCCGGCTTCGAGGCGCGGATGAAGGCCACGTTCGCCGAGCGCGTCCCCGACGGCATCGTCCCGATCGTCACCGGCTTCGTCGGCCGCAACGAGGCCGGCGAGATCACGACCGTCGGCCGCAACGGCAGCGACCTCACCGCCACGCTGCTCGCGGCCGCGCTCGGCGCCGAGGAGGCCCAGATCTGGAGCGACACCGACGGCGTGATGACCGCCGACCCGAGCGTCGTGAAGACGGCCCGCAACATCCCCGCGATGCGCTTCGACGAGGCCGCGGAGCTCGCGTTCTTCGGCTCCCGCGTCCTGCACCCCTCCACGCTGCTGCCCGCCATGGACAGGGGCATCCCGGTGCGGGTGCTCAACACGAACCGCCCGGACCACCCCGGCACCGTCATCGGCTTCAACACCGACGCCGCGTCCCCGCCCGTGACCAGCATCGCCTACCGCGAGCGGCAGGTCGTGCTCAAGATCAACTCGACCCGGATGTTCGGCGAGGTCGGCTTCCTCGCGCAGGTCCTCGCCGTGCTGGCCCGGCACGAGGTCGTCATCGACGTGATCACCACGTCCGAGGTCTCGGTCTCGATGACCACCGACGACCTCGGGAAGCTCAGCCGCGCGCTGCCCGAGCTGGAGGGCTTCGGCGCCTGCGAGGTCCTGCCCAACCGGACGACGCTCGTCGTGGTCGGCCAGGGCCTGCCGAAGCAGAAGGGCGTCGCCGCGCAGGTGCTCGGGGCGATGGCCCAGGCCGGGGTCAACGTCGAGATGTTGAGTTACGCCACGGGCAGCATCAACCTGTCGATGGTGATCGAAGACGCGCACGTCGCCCCCGCGGTCGAGGTGCTGCACCGCTCGCTCTTCGAGACGGCGCGGTGACGCCGCCGGGGCCGCGCGCCGCCGCGGCTCACGACGCCCGTCCGCCGCCCCGGTGACGGGACGTTGACGGGCGTGACGCGACGCGAGGACCCGAGTAGGCGTTGTCCCTGGCCGGACCCGGCGTCCGGCCCCGGGAGACCCATGACAGCGGCAAAGCTCGACGGCGGCGCGCCGATCCCTCGCGAGAGCACGGGCGACATCCTGCGGCGGATCGAGGCCGCACACGCCGCGCTGGGCGCGGGCGCCGCGCTCGCCTTCGACGCGGACGGCACCCTCTGGGAGGGCGACGTCGGCTTCGACCTCTTCGACGCGCTGCTGGCCACGCGCGGGGCGCGGCCCGAGGCCGAGGCGGCGCTGCGGCGCGAGGCCGAGGCGTTCGGCGTCGCCCCCGACGTCGTCGACGGCGGCGGCGGCGCGCACGAGCTCGCGAGCGCGCTCCACGCGGCGTTCCTCGCCGAGCGGTACCCGGAGGACCGGGCCTTCGCGATGATGGCCTGGGCCTTCGCCGGGTGGCGCGAGGACGAGCTCGCCGCCTTCGTCGACCGCGTGCTCGAGGAGAAGGGCCACGCGGGGCGCATCCGGCCGGCGCTCCTGCCGATCCTCGACTGGGCGCGCGCGCGCGGCGCGCCGGTGTACGTCGTCTCCGCCTCGCCGCGCGCCGTGATCGAGCGCGGCGTCGCGCGCCTCGGCATCGCGCCCGAGCGGGTCGCCGCGATGACCCCGGCGGTCGCCGGCGGCCGCATCGCCGCCGAGCTCGGCGCGCCCGCCACGTACGGCGAGGGGAAGATCCGCGCCCTCGAGCGCATCTTCCCCGAGCTCGCCGTGCTTGCGGCCTTCGGCGACAGCGCGTACGACGCCGCCCTGCTGAGGACGGCCCGGGTGCCGGTCGCGGTCGCCCCGAGCCCGAAGCTGCTCGCGCTCGCGGGCTCGATCCCGGGGCTCGTCCTGCTCGCCACCTGAGCTCGCCGCCATGGCCACCCTCTCGCTCCGCGGCCTCACCCGCCGCTTCCCGAACGCCGAGCGGCCCGCCCTCGCGGGCCTCACCCTCGAGGTCGAGGACGGCGAGCTGCTCGTGCTCGTCGGCCCGTCCGGCTGCGGCAAGTCGACGGCGCTCCGGCTCATCGCCGGCCTGGACACGCCCGACGGCGGCACCGTCGCGATCGGCGGCCGCGACGTCGGCCGGGTCGCGCCGGAGGACCGCGACGTGGCCATGGTCTTCCAGGGCTACGCCCTCTATCCGCACATGACCGCGCGCGACATCATGGGCTTCCCGCTCCGGATGCGCGAGGTCCCGAAGGCGGAGCGCGCGCGCCGCGTCGAGGAGGCGGCGGCGCTGCTCGGCATCGGCCACCTGCTCGACCGGCGCCCCGGCGAGCTCTCGGGCGGCGAGCGCCAGCGCGTCGCCATGGGCCGCGCGATCGTGCGCGCCCCGGCCGCGTTCCTCTTCGACGAGCCGCTCTCGAACCTGGACGCCGCGCTGCGCGCCGAGCTCCGGGTCGAGCTCGCGGCGCTCGTGCGCCGCCTCGGCACGACGAGCGTCTACGTGACCCACGACCAGGTCGAGGCGATGACCATGGGCGACCGCATCGCCGTGCTCCGCGCCGGCGAGCTCCAGCAGGTCGGCCCGCCGCGCGCGATCTACGAGGCGCCGGCGAACACCTTCGTCGCCGGCTTCCTGGGCACCCCGGCGATCAACCTGATCCCGCTCGAGCGCGCCGGCGAGCGGTACGAGGGCGCGGGGCTCTCGCTGCCCGCCCCGCGGGGCGCGGCGCTGCCCGATCGGGCGATCGCGGGCGTGCGGCCGGAGCACCTGGTCGTGGCGCTGGGGCCCGAGGCGCAGGGCGGCGCGGGCGGTGCGCAGGGGGCGGAGGCCGGTGCGCCGGGCGGGGCGGGCGGTGCGCCGGGCGGGGCAGAGATCGAGGCGCGCGTCGTGGTCGCCGAGCCGCTCGGCGCCGAGACGTTCCTGTACCTCGACGCCTCCGGCACCCGGCTGCGGGCGCGGGCGCACGGCTTCGCGACGCCTGCGCCGGGCGAGGCGGTGCGCGCGCGCCTCGACCCGCGCGCGGTGCTCTGGTTCGACGCGGGCTCCGGCACGCGCATCGTCCCCGGGGCCGCGCCGTGAGCGGCGGTGCGCGCGGCGCGGCGCGGTCCGCCTCGCCCGGCGCGGGCGCCGTCTCGCGGCGCGGCGCGCTCCGGGCGCTCGCGGCCTCGATCGCCGCGGCCGCCGCCGCCGGCTCGCCCGGGTGCGCGCGGCGGGCGCCGGACGGCCGCGTCCACGCCTCGCTGTGGTTCGCCTACGGCGGCAAGAACCGCGAGGTGCTCCTGTCGCTCGTCGATCAGTTCCACCGCGAGCAGGACCGCTACCACATCGACGCCGTGTACCAGGGCGACTACTTCGAGGCGCTCGCCAAGCTGCGGACCGCGCTCGCCGCGCGCGCGGCGCCCGCGCTCACGCACGTGGTCGGCGAGGTGGTGCCCTACCTCGCCGAGGCGGGCGTGCTCGAGCCCCTCGACCGGTTCTTCGCCGCCGAGGACCTCGACGTCGTCGAGGCGCTCGGGCAGCAGGGCACGTTCGTGGGGGGCGGCGATCACCCGCTCGTCTGCCTGCCGTTCAACCGATCGACGCCGATCGCCTACTACAACCGCGACGTGTTCCGGGAGCTCGGGCTGTCGCCGCCGTCGACCTGGGACGAGCTCCGCGCCACGGCGGCGCGGCTCGTCGTGCGCGACGGCGGCAGCACGCGGCGGTGGGGGTTCGAGTGCCCGATCGACTGGTGGTTCTGGGCGGCGCTCGTCGGCCAGGCGGGCGGCGAGCTCCTCGGGCCGGACGGCGCGCCGGCGTTCGGCGGTGAGGCGGGCGTGCGCGCGCTCCGGTTCTGGCAGACCCTCGTGCACGAGGACCACACGATGAAGCCGCCGCCGGGGCGCGACTACAACGCGTGGCAGGTGACGAACACCGATTTCCTGGCGGGCCGGGTGGCGATGATCTGGACCTCGACCGCGTTCCTCCGGTACCTGGAGGAGAACGCCGGCCAGGCGGGCGCGGGCCGGTTCGAGGTCGGCGCGGCCCCGCTGCCGCGCGGCGTGCGCGCCTCGGTGCCCACCGGCGGGACGATGTTCGTGATGCCCCGGGGCGCCGCGCCGGAGGCGCAGGAGGCGGCGGCCGCGTTCCTGCGCTGGATGATGCAGCCGGCGCAGGCGAACGCCTGGGCGACGCGGACGGGCTACATGCCGGTCTCGCGCCGCGGCCTCGAGGCGCTCGCGCAGGGCGGCTACTACGCCGCGCACCCGAACGATCGCGTCGCCGTGGACCAGCTCGCGCACGCCGCGCCCTGGCCCTGGTCCCCGGAGCTGTTCCGCGTCCAGCGCGAGGCGGTGCAGCCCCGGCTCGAAGAGGCGGTGCTCGCCCCGCGCGACGCCGCCGAGACCCTCTCCGAGGCCGTCCGCGCGGCGCGCGAGTTATGAAGCCCAGGCACCCCCTCTCGCCGTACCTGCTCCTCCTGCCGACCGCGGCCTTCCTGGCCGTGTTCTTCCTGGTCCCGCTCCTGCTCGCGGCGAAGAACAGCTTCTACAGCTGGGACCTGCTCACGCCGCCGCGTTACGTCGGGCTGCGCAATTACGAGGTGCTCGCGGCGAGCGGCGAGCTCACCGGCACGCTGCTCCGCACGCTCGGCTACAGCGCCGTCGTGGTGACGTTCTCCAGCGCGCTCGGGCTCGCGCTGGCGGTGGCGCTCGACCGGCCCGGGCCCGTCTACGCGTTCGTGCGGGGCGCGGTGTTCAGCGCCTACGTCGTCTCGTGGGTCGCGGTGGCGCTGCTCTGGATGTGGATCCTCGACGCCGAGGGCCTCCTGTCGGCGGCGCTCCGCGGCCTCGGCCTGCCGGCGATGAGCTGGCTCGGCGACCCCCGGTCGGCGCTGCTCGCGCTCGCCGCGGTGAGCGTCTGGAAGATCACCGGTTATGCGATGGTCATCTTCCTGGCGGGCCTCCAGGACATCCCCCGGGCGCTGCACGAGGCGGCGGCGCTCGACGGCGCCGGCCCGTGGCGGAGGTTCCGCCACGTGACCTGGCCGCTGCTGCGCCCGAGCGCCGCCTTCGTGGCGACGACGAGCCTCATCCTCTCGTTCCAGGCGTTCGACGTGGTCCGCGTGATGACGCAGGGCGGGCCCGTGAAGGCGACGACCCTCTTCGTCTATGCGATCTACGAGCACGTCTTCGTCAACCTGCGCGTCGGCCGGGCGAGCGCCATGATCGTGATCTTCTTCGGTTTGTTGCTCCTGCTCACGGTGCTCCAGCTCCGGGCGCTGCGCGCCGGGGCGCCGCGCGAGGGGAGGCGGCCGTCGTGACGGCGGGGAGCCGCGAGCGCCCGCCGCGCGGCGCGGGGTTCTTCGCCGCGCGCGGCCTGGCCTCGAAGGTCGTGCTCGTCGTGGTGGCCGCGGTGTGGCTCGGGCCGTACGCGTGGATGACGGTCACCTCGCTGAAGACGTTGCCCGAGATCACCCGCGCTCCGGCCTACCCGCTGCCGCAGGCGATCCAGCTCGGCGCGTACCGCGAGGTGCTCCAGGCCGTCCCGGTGGCGCGGTATTTCGCGAACACGCTGTTCATGGCGACGGCCATCGCGCTGCTCCAGATCGCCCTGGCGCTGCCGGCCGGGTATGCCCTCGCGAAGCTCCGGTTCGCCGGGCGGAGCGCCGCGTTCGTCCTGGTGCTCGCGTGCCTGCTCATCCCGGCGCAGGTGACGTTCGTCCCGGTGTTCACGATGCTCGGCGCGGTGGGCCTCGTGAACACGTTCGCGGCGCTGATCCTGCCGTTCGGGGTGAGCGCGCTCGGGACGTTCCTCGTGCGGCAGGCGCTGCTCTCGGTGCCGGACGAGATCATCGAGGCGGCGAGGATGGATGGCGCGGGCGAGCTCAGGATCATCTATGGGATCCTCGGCCCGATGCTGCGGCCGACGCTCTCGGCGCTGTTCCTGTTCAGCTTCGTGTTCCATTACAACGATTACTTCTGGCCGCTCGTCATGACGACCGACGACGAGGTGCGCACGCTGCCGCTCGCGATCGCCCTCCTGCGCGAGCAGGGGACAGGGGTCCGCTGGCACCTGGTGATGGCCGGCAACGTGATCCTGAGCTTGCCGGTGCTGCTCGTATTCGCTGCGGCGCAGCGGCACCTCCTGCGCGCGGTGACGGCGCGGATCTGAGCGGGGCGAGGGGCGGAGTCCGGTCAGGGGCGCTCCGGCAGCGCGCGCTCCGCGAGGCGCTCCAGCACGGGGCGCTCCGGCGAGGCGCGCCGCCGGGCCGGCGCGGCCGCGCGGCGCCGCTGTGCGGTTTGTTCCCGTCCGGACGCCGTCATTTCTGGCCCGGTCGTCGCACCCGCTCACGGCGCCAAGCGCAGCGCCGATCCGGCGCCTCGGAAGGAGATCCGACGATGACGACGACCGAACCGATGATGCAGAAGGAAGAGGGCAAGGTCACGACGAGAATCGAGGAGAGCACCGCCAAGGTTCCGTCCGGCGCCTACCTCGGGCTGGCGATCGGGTCCATGGTGCTCTCGGCCACCTTCATGGCGGCTGGCAAGAAGCAGATTGCGAACTTCATCGGCCAGTGGGTGCCGTCTCTCCTCGTGATCGGCCTCTACAACAAGCTGGTCAAGATCGAGCACGAGCTCGTCGGATACCGCTCCTCCTACCGTTGAGGGCGACCCGCCGCTGACGGCGGACGGTCTGGCCGAGGTTCGGCCGTCTGCGCTGGAGGCCGCGGGCGCGGCGCGGCTATCATGGCCGCGTGACGTCGATGAAGTCGCCGCGCCCCCGCTGTGCCCCGCTCGCGCTTGTGCTCGCCTGTGCCGCTTGCACCGACGGCAAGGGGGCCTGGAGAGACTTTTACGGCATCCAGTACCGCGCCGACGGCGCGCACGCGCACGAGACCGACGGGGTGCTGCCCGGGCCCGAGGGGCTCGGCGGCATTCCGAGCGGCGTGCGCCCGAGCGTCGTGTTGACCCGCCCCGACGGCTACCACGTCGAGATCGCCAAGCCCGCGCAGCGGCTCTCGCTCGAAGCGGAGAAGGCGAGCCTCGAGCAGAGCCGCGCGGGCTCGAACTTTCGCGAGGTCGTGACGTCCGACGGGTGGGAGCTCACGTACGACAGGCCGACGTTGCCGGGCGCCGAGCCGGGTCGGTCGGGCGGCGAGGCGCACGTCATCTACCGGGAGATCGCCGCCGGCAACTATCAGTGCTCGTGGGCAGACGTGAGCGGCCGCGACCCCAGGGCGGCAGAGGCGGTGTGCCGGTCGATTCGGCCGCGAAGGTAACGCGCCGGAGCACCCGTATCGGCGAGCGTCGGAAAGGGGCCGGCCGGATGACGACGTGGCGCTCGCCGGATGACGACGAGTCCCCCGGTGGATGACGACGGGTTGCTGCCCCGACGACGACAGCTCCGGGCCGGATGACGGCGGCTCCGCGCTCGATGCCGACGCTTCCCGGCCAGACGACGACGTCCACCGGCCGGGCGACGACGGAGGCCAGCCCGGATGCCGACGCTTCCCGGCCGGATGACGATAACTCGGGGCGGGATGACGGCAGGCGCCACCTCGAATGACGATGGTTCCCTCCAGGAATGGCGACGCCCTCCGCCGCGACGCCGACAGTCTCGCGCCGCGCGCTCCGTCTCGCGCGCCCCGCCGTCGTGGTCTACCGACACGCGTGCACCCGCGCTCGCCGGCGCCATGGCCAAAACGTGCCACTGCCTCGACATGCCGCGCCACGCGCGCTTAGCCTGCGCGAATGGCCAAACCTACCTCTCCTATCGAAGAGACCGACGACAACCACCCGACGCTCGAATCCCTCGCCGACCGGCTCGGCAAGCCGGAGCCGGGCCTCCTGGAGGCCTTGCTCGACGGCACGACCGAATCCCAGCTCGTCGAGCGAGGGCGGCAGATCGCCTCGTCGCGCGTCCTGACCGACATGCGCCGCCTCTACGCGACGGCGCACGCGTGCTGGTCGAGCGCGCTGAAGGACAAACGGGAGAAGCTGCGTGGCTTCTCGCCGGAGCTGCTCGCGCTCGCCGTCGAGCAGGCGCTCGCGCTGGAGCGCCTGCTCGAGGCGCACGAGAGCGCCGGCCAGAAGAAGGACGCCGCGCGCGCCGCGAAGGACGCGGCGCTGCGCGAGGCGCTCTCGCGCGCCCTGCTCCTGCGCGACCAGGCCTACGAGGTCCTGCGCGGCGTCGCCGGCTCGGGGAAGGAGGCGCGCGAGCAGCTCGCGCAGGCGGTCGGCACCGCGGAGGACCCGGCCGCGCTCGCGCGGGGGCTCACCCAGCTCGCCGCGCTCGGCAAGCGCTACCTCACGCAGAAGAAGGGCCCCCTGGCCGTGCGGGCCAGGCTGATGCGGCTCGACCAGGACTACGTCGAGCGCCTCGAGGAGACGGCCAAGGAGCTCACCCAGGCGGCGAAGACCGCGGCCGCACGGCCCGCCGGCCAGAAGGTCACGAGCGGCGACCTCGACCGGGCCGACGGCATCAACTTGATCCTGCTCGAGCAGATCGTACGGGTGTTCGAGCGCGGCAACGAGCAGGATCCGACCATTCCCCGCCTCGTGCCGATCGCGACGCGGCGGCTCTTCAGCCGCAAGGTCCGGAAGAAGGTCGCCGAGACGGCCGACGGCGGCGCCGCCGGGGGCGGCGCGGCCGTGGATGGCGGCGCCGGCAGCTCGCCGCCGGACGACGAGGAGCCGCTCGAAGGCGACGACGCGCCGGTCTGAACGAAGGCGTCCTCCGACGGGAGCTGCCAGCGCGCTTGCCTCCCCTATCGGCTCAATCCATTCAAGCTCGGATATACCAGGCTCGGCCGATAACCGCGCTCATGTGCGTGGAGGCAGCGTGCACGCCGGCCGATCCGCGCGCTTTCGCTCGGATGGCTCTGTCCTCGCGGCTGATCTATCGTGGACGGCCAATCGTACCTCGACGAGGGCAGCTGCGGCACCCGCGGCGTGCACGCTGAACAGGCACAGATGCATTCACGAATGCCGCCCTATCGGCATGGCGGGGGCGGTTCGGCCTAAGCCCAGCGCTTGACCCGCGATGCAGCGCCGTGGCACTGCTGCTTGCCAGGGAGGCTGCAATGGCGGCGGTTCCGCGATGGTTGCTCCGGGCGTTCATCCCGCTCTGGATGTTTCTCGCTTGCGTGCTCGCGTCGGGCGGGTGCCATTGCCTCTTCGGCGAGCCGCCTGCGGGGCCGCCTCATGGCCTCGTCGCCTGCCGGACCCAGCGCACACGGGGCCCTGCCACGTCCCGTCCCGCGCCAGAGGTCGGGACCGTCGCTGCCGGCACCATCCCGGGGGCGTTCTCCATCACGAGCACCGGGGAGGCCGTGTACACCATGGACCTCACCTCCCCGCCCTCGCGCGCGGGCGTGGGTCCTCAGATCCAGGTCGTCTATCGCAGCGACGGCGGCGACGGCGTGCTCGGCGCCGGATTCTCCATCACCGGGTTGTCCGCGATCACGCGATGTCCGAAGACCCTCGCGCAAGACGGGGAGATCCGCGGCGTGCGGTACGACGGCGACGACGAGCTCTGCCTCGATGGCCAGCGCCTCGTCGCCGTGGGACAGGGGCCGGGGACCGTCGAGTACCGGACGTTCCCGGACAGCTTCGTCAAGGTGATCGGGCACTACCCTCCGGAAGGCGGCGCGCCCGCCGAGGCGCTCTTCTTCGAGGCCTATCTGCCCGCCGGCCGCGTCGTCGAGTACGGGCGCACCGAGGGCAGCAAGCCGCTCGCGCGGGGCGGCGTCCCGCGCGCGTGGCTCGCGGACAAGGCCCGTGACGGCCGCGGCAACGCCATGACGTACGCGTATTGCCTCGCCGAGGCGGAGGACGGCCATGCCGCCGAGTACGCGGTGGACGAGATTCGATACACGGGCTTCGAGGGCACGCCGTCGATCGAGCCTTCCCGGGCGGTACGCTTCGTGTATGCAACCAAGGATCCGGCCGCCATTGGCACCGGCTACTCGGGCGGCATGGCGCTCCAGCGCTCGCTTCGCCTGGAGGAGATCCAGATGCTCGGCCCGGGTGACGCGCTGGTCCGGCGCTACGGGTTCCGCTACGAGCTCAGCCCGGCGACGAGCCGGACGCTCCTGACCGAGGTCGAGGAGTGCACGAGCGACGAGGTCTGCAAGCCTCCCACCCGCTTTCAGTACAGTCAGGCGAAGCCGGGGTTCAAGCGGCTCACGACGGGTATCGACAAGCCGGTCTCCAGGCTGGCGAGCCCGATGGTGTTCGACGGCGACGGCGACGGCCTCGACGACCTCGTGATCCCGGACATGGTCGCGGGGCTCAGCACACCGATGAATCCGATCACCGCGTGGCTGGTGGCGCGAAACCTGGGGTCGCGCGCCTCGCCGACCTATCTCGCACCGGCGGAGCTCGCGTTCCTCGAGGAGTGGCCGTTCGTCACCGAACCGGGTGGGCCCTCGGATCCGGCCATTCTTCAGCCCGAGCTCGGGACGGCCCTGGACTATGATGACGATGGCCGAACCGACGTCCTGCTGCACGACGTCTTCGACGCCAAGACGACGTGGCACGTGCTCCTGTCCCGCCCGGACCGGACCTTCGCGCTCCACGACACGGGGCTCCGCCGGCCGTTCCCGCTCGGGGTCGAGCCCGCGCCGCCGAGCCTGAGCAGCCCCGGCGCCTCGATGCACCTCGCCGACCTGGACGGCGACGGCGTTCCGGATCTGCTCCAGTGCGAGGACCACGACCGCGTGGGACAGTCGCCGTTCCCGGCCTCGTCCGTGTGGAACCTCCACCTCTGGAGGCCCGTGCGCGGCGCGACGCCCGCGGGCTTCGACCCCACGGGCGAATCGATCGAGCTGCTCACCGGATATCCCTGCGATACGGAGCTGCACACGCTCGATGTCGACGCCGACGGCAAGATCGACCTCATCGTGCCTTACCTGCGGCGGTTCGACGACGGGACGGTCCTCCTCGGATCGAGCTACGACGCGCTCATGCGCCGGGGCAAGGGACGCTGGGAGGTGATCGACACCGAGCTCCCTATTGTGTGGCCCGGGGGCCGCGTCGTCTTTCTCGACGTGAACGGCGACGGGCTACCCGATGCCGTCGCGTCGGACTCCCGTGACCACCAGCTCTATACCTACCTCAACACGGGGACGACCTTCGTGGCCTCGCCGTTCCGGACCGTCGATGCGTTCAGCTTCGGGCGACCTGCTGGGCGCCCCGGATCAGGACGTGTTCTTCCGGTTCGCCGTGCCGCTCGACTTCAATGGCGACGGGCGGCAGGATCTGCTCATGCCCGTCCCACCCGGCATGCTGCTCGGCGGCTCCGATGCGCTGCCGTCCTGGGCCGTGCTGCTGGCGACCGGCGACCGCGCGGGGGCGCCGTTCAGGCTCGTCAACCCAGAGGTGCCGTTCGAGGCCAGCCTGGGCGACGCCGTCACCCTGGCCGATCCACGCGGGGCGCGCATCGGGGACGTCAACGGGGACGGGGCCCAGGACGTGATCCTGCCGCTCGGCGGCGTGTTCAACGTCTTCCAGAACCTCTCGGCCGATCAGGATCTCCTGGTCGCGGTCTCCGACGGGATGAACGCGCACGACCCGATCGAGCCGGAGTTCGTGCCGAGCGTGAGCATCTCGTACGGCCACCTGACCGATGCGCCGGTGACTGGCGAAGGCGCTGAGGAGGATCCGACGCGGCGGAGCCCGCTCTACGTGGCGCGTTCCGCCGCGGCGGATGACTGCGGTTATCCGCGCCGCTGCGTCGTGGGACCTCGCCGGGTGGTCAGCGCGTACGCCCTCAATAGCGGCGCGGATCGACCGCGGCGCTTCGAGGTCGGCTACCGCGACGGGCGCTACCACCGGCTGGGCCGCGGATTCCTCGGGTTCGGGGAGCGGATCGTCACCGACCTGGATACGGGCGCCGTGACGATCGACGCCTACGATCACGTCACCTTCGACGACGAGCTCCAGGTCTTTCCCTTCGCGGGGAGCGTCCAGCGCACGTGGCGCTGGGCTCCGGGGCTGGCGAGCCAGCCCAGACCGGAGCAGATCGAGCTCTCGTTCGTCGACGTGACGCGGGCGCTCGTACCGACGAACGACGGCGCGACGTACTTCACGCTGCCCACCGAGCGCCGGGTGAGGCGAGCGCAAGGGGTCTATCCGCCCCCGAGCGGCGAGGCGCCCTCCGTCGAGGTGTACGTGCGGGAGATCGAGCGCGGCGGCGGCGACGGCGCGAGGGCGCTGCGCGACTCGGTAGCGACGGTGACGGACTTCGACATGTTCGGCAACGTGCGCGCCGAGGAGGTCTCGACGGACGGCGTCGACGTGACGTTCGAGGTCAGGCGGAAGTTCAAGAACGATACCGAGCGCTGGGTCCTCGGCCAGCTCGAGACGCAGGAGGAGTGCAGCGCGGCGGCGGGGATGTCGCAGTGCCGGACCCTCACGCGAACGACCACGATCTACGGGGAGGTGGAGACCGAGTCCACCGAGAGCGACGACGGCCTGCCGGACACGAAGCTGACGCTCACCTACGCGCGCGACGACTTCGGGAACATCACCGGCGTCACGGCGGAGGACGCCTTCGGCCACGAGCGGACATCCAGCACGGACTTCGACGAGGAGGGCATGTTCCCCGAGAAGTACGTGAACGCGGCCGGGCACACCACGCTCGTGGAGTTCGACGACGCGTTTGGGGTCCTCCTCAAGCGGGTCGATCCGAATCAGCTCGTGACGACGTGGGCGTACGACGGCTTCGGGCGCCTCGGCGTCGAGAGGCGTCCGGATGGCACGACGACGACGGTGACGCTCTCCCGCACCAAGGACGGCGGCCCGGGGCAGGATGCGTGGCGGGTGAGGCAGCGGAGCGCCACGACCGGCGGAGCCGACGATACGGTCGAGCTCGACAGCCTCGGCCGCCCGATCCGGTGGCTGTGGTACGGGCCCGAGCCGGAACCGTCGCAGGGCTCGGGCGATGCGAGGCGCATCATGCAGGAGATCGGGTACGACGCGCTGGGCGAGCACATCGCGCGGCGCTCGGTACCGGTGAGCGAAGATACGCCCGAGCGCGAGGTGCTGTACGACCGTTATGAATACGACGCCGTAGGCCGCGAAGTGCGGCACACGACGCCGTGGAACGCGGTCACGACGACGGAGTACAACGGCTTGCGCGTGCGCGTCACCGACCCGCTCGATCACGTGACGGCGACCGAGCAGGATCCGCTGGGGCGCATCGAGACCATCACCGACGCGGCCGGCGGGATCACCCGTTACGCGTACGGCCCGTTCGGCCTGCTGCACACGGTCACCGATCCGGGCGGCGCGGTCACGCGCACGACGCGCGACGCGCTCGGCCGCACCCGGCAGCTCGACGATCCCGATCGGGGCACGACCGTCTCGATCCATGACGGCTTCGGCGAGCTGATGTCGTCGACCGATGCGCTCGGGCGAGAAACCACGTGGGCGTATGACGCGCTCGGCCGACCGCGGTCCCGCGTGGACCAGCATGCCGCCGAGCGCCTGACGACGACGTGGACCTGGGATACCGCAGCGCACGGCGTCGGCAAGATCCATACGCTCACGAGCCCCGACGGGGAGAAGACGTACGGGTACACCGACCGCGGCCAGGTCGACACGATCGCGCTCCGCATCGAAGGCGAGCGCTCTCGCCTGGAGGCCAGGCTGGGGTACGACGCGCTCGGCCGGGTCGACACGGTCACGTATCCGGCGCCGGTCGGCGCGGCGCCGTTCGTCGTGGCCCACGAGCACGACGCGCATGGCCATGTGCTCGCCGTGCGCGACAGCGGAACGCGCGTCGCCTACTGGCGCTTGACGGATGTGGACGACGCGGGGCGCTTCCGGGAGGAGGTGTTCGGCAACGGCGCGGTCACAGAGCGGAGCTACTTCGCCGACAAGCAGCGCCTGAGGCATGTGGTGACGCAGAGCGGTGCGGGGGAGGTGCAGGACCTGGACTATGGGTTCGACGATCTCCTGAACCTCACGCGCCGCACCGACGCGCTCCAGCCCGAGAACACGACGGAGCGCTTCCGGTATGACCCGCTCCACCGGCTGACCTGCGCGTACTTCAGCGCCGTCGAGCGCTCGTCGGCGCCCTGCGCGCTCCGCTACGACTACGACCCGAACGGCAATCTCACCTTCAAGTTGGACGTCGGCGCCCTCTCGTACGACGACCCGCTGCACCCGCACGCGGTCACCGGCGCGGGCGCGGGTCGCTTCTCTTATGACGCCGCCGGCAATCAGATCGCACGGCCCGGCGGCACGACGGTGCGTTACACGCCGTTCGACCTGCCGGCGCGCATCACGCAGGGCGCGAGCACCATCACGTTCGGCTACGACGGCGACCAGCAGCGGATCCGCAAGACGACGCCGGAGAAGGAGACGCTCTACTTCGGCGAGCTGTACGAGCGGGTCACCGATGCGGCGTCGGGCGCCGTGGAGCACCGGTACCATGTCCACTCGCCGGAGCGCGTGGTGGCGATCGTGACCCGGGGAGGCCCGGACGCCGGCACCCGTTACGTGCATGTCGAGCACCTCGGTTCGGTCGATGCGCTCACCGACGAGGACGGCGACGTGACCGAGCGGCGGAGCTACGACCCGTTCGGGCAGCGCAGGAACCCCGTGTGGGGGGAGCCCGTGCCGGCGTCGTTCTCCAGCGAGACGACGCAGGGGTTCACGGGGCACGAGAGCGACGACGAGCTCGGGGTCGTGAACATGAAGGGCAGGATGTACGATCCGAGGATCGGGCGGTTCTTGACAACGGACCCGATCGTCTCGATTCCGTCCTTCGGGCAGAGCTGGAATCCGTACAGCTACGTGCTGAACAACCCGCTCGTCTACGTCGACCCGGGCGGCTTTCAGGAAGCAATCCCGGAGGCTGGGGCGGAGTTCGCGATGGAAGAGCTCGGCATGGCGCCGATCGTGATCGACGTGATCGGCCAATTGCCGGAGGATGAGGGGCGCGCCGACGAAGATGCCAACGCCATGGCGGCCGAGACGGGCGGCGCCAGGCCGCCGAACGACGTCGGCGTGCTCGGGACCAGCGCGGGCTTCGTGCCCCAGCCGGTGACCACGGCGCCGGTAGACTGGTCGCAGAACCCCTATGTCCAGATCGAGGGAGGGTTCCTCGCGGGGCTCCTGCTCGGGTCGGTTCCTTTCGCCGTCGTGGGTCACGGGCTGCTGGACGCCGCGGGAGCGCTCGACCAGGGGACACCGCAAGCCAGGATCGGGCTGGCCGTCGGGCAGATCATGGGTGGGATCGCCCTCACGATCGGGGGCTTGACGGGGGAACTCTTCGGAGGCATCACGAGCGCTACCGGCATCGGCGCGGCGATCGGCGTGCCTGCGATCGTGGTGTCAACCGGGCTCGTCGTCGGCGGCGTCGGCAACATCGCGGCGGGGATCCGGGGGCTGTCGCAGGCGATGATGTCGAGCGGGTCGGGGAGTAGGGGCCCCCAGACAACAGCGCCCGCTGCAACGGAGCAAGGACCGCGGAGGTTCTCTCCCGAACAGCGCGAACGAGGCCTTGAACGTGCCCGAGATGCGGATGGCGTGCCACGGTGCGAACACTGCGGTAATAAGCTAACTACGAAGCCTGGGCAGCCAAACACTTACGAAGCAGATCACCGCATCCCATACTCGCGTGGAGGCCCAACGACGGACAAGAATCTGGATCCCACGTGCCGCACGTGCAATCGATCCAAGGGAGCACAGACTCCTGAGGAGTGGAGAAACCGATGAGCGATCGTGAATTTGCAGCATACGTTTGCGAGCACATCTTCGAAGGAAGCCGTCCTGTGTTGCTTGTGGCGCATGAAGGTGGAGCCTGGCAGTTCTTGTGTGGCGATTCTCATGGTTCCGACGCGATTCCGCGCGTGGTCGGAATGAACCACATTCTTGCTGCTGATCCTTCATTGCGCGATGTGCTCGATCTGCCAGTCGACTGGGAGGCAGAGCGCAGCTCAGTGGGGCTCGCATGGAACAGGACAAAGATAGCTCCAGCAGCGCAGTGATGACATGCAGAGAGACAAGGGTTGCCCTACCGAGTTGCGTCCGGGTGGATGGGATCGCCCGTCTCTGCCAATGGCGAGGCAGCTCCCGGTCCGAAGTGTTACCAGGGCTCCGCTCGCACAGAGAGGATCGGAGCCGGATGACGGACGTCCCGGCTTCGCGTCACGACGGGGCCCGGCCGGATGACGAAGCGGGTGACCGCCGCTCTCGCGGGTGACCGCCGATCTAGACGACCCCCGACGCGCCGCCGTCCACGTTGATGCTCGCTCCGGTGACGTAACTCGCGGCCGAAGAGGCCAGGAACGTGATCACGTTGGCGACCTCCTCGGCTTCGCCCATGCGCCCGAGCGGCACGCTGCGGCCGACATCCGCGTAATACTGCTCGAGGGGCTGGCCGAGCTGCTCGGCGCGCCGCGCCTGCTGGCCGCTCTTGATCACGCCGACGCAGACGGTGTTGACCAGGATCCCGTACTCGGCGAGATCCTTCGAGAGCGCCTTGGTAAACGCGATCCCGGCGGCGCGGCTCACGGTCGTGGGCAGCGATTTCGCGCCAGGCTGCTTGCCGCCCCAGGTCGTCACGTTGATGATGCGACCGCCGCGCTGCTTGAGGTGCGGCAAGGCGGCGCGCGAGGCGCGGATCGCGGCGTGCAGCTTCAGATCCAGATCTGCCGCCCAGGTGGCGTCGTCGACGCTCTCGAAATGCGCGGCGCGGCTGGTGCCTGCGTTGTTGACCAGAATGTCGAGCCGCCCGAAATGCTGCACGGTCGTGCTCACCAGGCGCTCGACGTCCTCGGGCCTGGAGACGTCGGCGACGACCGGCAACACCTCTCCACCGCGCCCCCGCAGGCTCTCCGCGGCGCGCTGCAGGGGCTCTGCGCGGCGGGCGGCGATCACCACGCCGGCGCCGTGTTCGGCCAACGATTTCGCCGTTGCGTAGCCGATGCCCTCGCTGCCGCCGGTCACCACAGCCACCTTGCCATTCAATCCGAGGTCCATGCGCGCGGTATATCACAGAGAACGCGTTCTTCATCGGCGCGTCTTCGGCTCGCCGCTCGGACCTCGCTCAGGACCGCGGCGTGGAGCGCTGGACGAAGGCGTCAATCAAACGGCGCGCGATGCTGACCTTGGGCGGGAGGTCGGGCAGCTGCTCGCGCGAGAACCAGTCGGCTTCGACGATCTCGTGTCCGTCCGGCGTTAGCGTGCCGCCGGCATACGTGGCCGAAAAGCCGATCATCAGCGAGCGACCGAAAGGCCAAGGCTGGCTGTCGAAATACTTCAAATCGCGGATCTGGACGCCGACCTCCTCGCGGACCTCGCGCGCAGCCGCTTGTTCGAGCGACTCGCCGATCTCCACGAAGCCTGCCACCGCGCTGAAGCGCCCCGGTGGAAAGCGCGCGCTGCGCGCCAAGAGCACGCGGTCCTCGCGCTCCACCAGCACGATCACGGCGGGCGCGATCCGCGGGTGCACGCTGAGCCCGCAGCTCGGGCAGCGCCGCGTCTGCTCACCAACGCTGGGCTCGCGCCCGTCCGGCGCCGCGGCGCCCGGCTCGGTGGCCGCTCCGCAACGCCCGCAGTAGCGGTGCGTCTCGGCGAACTCGACGCCAGCGAGCGCGCACCCCAGGATGTGCAGCGTGGGCCCGGACAGCTCGGAGAACAGGGAGCGGACCGACGCGAACGCGAGCTCGGCCGGAAGCTCGACGTCGGGTCGAGCTCGCGCCGCGTACCAGCCGCGATCCTCGAACTTGCCGAGGAACACGGGCGAGCCGGCGAACACCGGCATGGCATCGCGCCGGCCGAGGAACAGCCCGCCGGCGCGCTCTACCACCACATCCAGCTCGCGCACGATCACCACGAACTCGTCATTGGCCGTCATAACGAAGCGCCAGTGTACGAGGTCCGCCGAGCGCCGTCAGCCCCGCGCACGACAGCTGACAGCAGAAACTCGGGTCGCCTCGGTCGGCAGCTTCGCCTCGAGCCCCTGGCTGCGTCAGGGCACCGCGCGGGGCTTCCAGAAACCTTCGAGCTTCTCCTCCTTCAGGACTTGATCGAGGAAGCTGCGGTCGACCCAGGGCTCGAAGTCGAACGTCGCGCGGATCAAGCCGAGGCGCTTGGCGTCCGCGATGCTCGTCTTGTAGCGGGCTACCACATAGGCGTCCACGAGCGGGCTGTCTTTCTCGCGCACGGACTCGCCAGCCCAGTCTTCCTTGAACGCCGCGAACGGGACGCCGGAGCGCGACCAGAGGCGGTACGCCTCGCTCGGGTTCTTCTCCTGATCCGCGAGCCATTTGGCTGCCAGGACGTACTGCCGCACCACGCGCTTGGTAATGTCGGGGTACTTCCGGATGAACTCGTCCGAGCCGATGATGGTGCTGTTGCAGGTGTAGCGGGGGTCGCCCTTGGTCGAATAGATGATGCGCACGATGCCTTGATCGCGCTGGGCGAGCAGATCATTGAGCCCGATGGCCGCGTCGACGTCCTTGGTGGCCAGGGCCGCCTTGGTGGTCGCGTTGTCCATGTTGATGGCGCGGACGTCGCGCTCGCTGAGCCCGTTGGCCTCCAGGATGCGCGCCGCCGAGAGCTGCAAGCAGGTGCCCTTGAACACCGCGAAGCGCTTGCCCTTGAGATCCTTGACGCTCTGGATCGGCGAGTCCGCGGGCACGGCGATGTACAGGTTGGTCTTCGGCCCGCTCGCGAGGATGCGCGTCTTCAGGCCGCCGGCGCGGCCGATGATCGACGGCAGATCGCCGAGCAACGAGAAGTCGGTCAGCCCGTTGGCGTACGTCTCGTTCACGGCCGGCCCGGCGCCGCGCAGGAAGTTCCAGCGCACCGGGATGCCATCGCTCCTGAACTCGCTCTCGAGCGCGGCCTGCAGGTTGACCAGCGACCAGGCCGAGCCACCCACCACCGGGCGGTTGCCGACGCCCACGCCGGGGTTGGCGACGCGGATCTCGCTGGGTTTTTCGGCAGCGCGGGCGCTCAGCGCGATGGCGAGCGGCGCGATCACCAAGGCGAGCAGCTTGAACAGCTGTTTCATGCAAGTTCCCTTCCGGTTGTCGTCCCTCGCAGCCTGGCGAGCGACGACAGGTTTACGATGAAATTCACGTCCAGCGCTCGAACGGCGGGGGGACAAGGAAATGCGAATGCTTCGGAAGCATCAAGCCCGAGGAATGCACGACCCGGTCCAACGACGCGACCTGCCCCGGGGCAACAGATCCTTCCTCGGATGTGGCCGAGCTGCGGCGGAGCTGCTGCGGGAGCAACAGCGGCGGCGAGGGGCTGCTCGAATCCGTGCAGCGGCGCAACAACGGAACCAGAAGAGCGCTCCACCTGGCCCCGGACCACGAGGCGCAACAACGGAACCAGAAGAGCGCTCCACCTGGCCCCGGACCACGACCGACGGTGACTGACGGTGACGGAGCGCTGCGGCAGGGCAGGTGAACGCCCGGCACCGGTACACGAGCGCCCTTAATCCCTTACGCATCGGACAACCAGCCGGAGAGTTGATGGCTCCGAGCTGAAGCCCAGCCGCTCATCATGGCTCCACACCGCCGCAGGTGTCGTCCTGCTTCTCCAGCACGATGAGCTCCTCTCCGTACCCTTGTGTATCCGTGCGCTCGAACTGCATGCAGTCGCCCCGCACTCGCGAGTCGATTCGCCCCTCGTAGCGCTCGACCTCGCAGAGCCCGTCGACGCACCGCCGCACCCCGCATCGCAGGCGCGGCGGCCCGGTGCGCTCGGCGTCGCTCCTGCACTCCCTCTCGCGGCAACCTGGCGTGCCCGCGGCGCACTCGCCGGAAGGGAGGCACTCCCGCAAACACCCGGCCCGGTGGGCGGCCGGGCGGGCTCCCCTCCCTGCGGAGGCGCCAGCCCCGGGCCGAGCATTCCCGGCGGGCGACGCGGTGTGATCCTCCGCCCTGGACGAAGGGCAACCTCGGCGAGCGTCGAGGCCCCGATGCGAGCATGGGGGCGTGCCCCGCGCGTGCTCCGCGGAGCGGTCCTACCACTTCGGAGCGGTCCTAACGCTGACCTCGGCATCACGCACCGCGCGCCCGCCGACCGCGCCCGGCACGGCCGGCTGTGACCGAGGCACACCAAGACACCGTTGTCAGACCGCGCGCCGCGCGTGCGTAGCGGGCGACGCCGTTCGCGCCCGCCCGCGCGACGCCGTTCGCGCCTCGCCCACGGCGGCGCCTCGCCCGGAAACCAGCCTTCTCGCCGCAGCCCGCGGCGCGCCGCAGGCGAGTCGTCGGCTGGAACCAACGCCGTCGAAAAAACCAACATCGGCCTTGGAGCCTTTCTTGCTGAGCTCGCGCGCGCGGCAAACGGAGGACCTCATGCGTCAGCGCTTTTCTCGATCTCTTGTCATGGGCGGGCTCTTGGGTGCAGGCTCTCTCGCGGCGGGCCTCACGGCCTGCGGGCCCGGCGCGGAGCCGCCGCCCGGAGCCTTCACGGACGGCCCTGATCCCCGGATCACGGTGACCGAGGTGCCGCCGCCGGCCATCAGCGGCGGCACGCTGCTCATCTCCCGGGACGGGCATACCGCGGTGGCGGCGGACGCCGACCGCGACCGCGTCTTCATCGTCGACCTGAGCGGCGGCGAGCCGGCGGCGGTCCTGCTCGAGGCCGGGGACGAGCCCGGGCGGCTCGTCGAGGACGCGGACGGCCGCGTCCACGTGGCCCTCCGGCGCGGCGGGGCCCTGGTGACCCTCGACGTCGCGGCGCGGTCGGTCGTCGCGCGCAGGGAGGTCTGCCGCGCGCCGCGCGGGGTCGCCTACGAGGCCGAGGGCGACGTGGTCCACGTCGCCTGCGCCGGCGGCGAGCTCGTGACGCTGCCGGCCGCCGGCGGCGCCGCGGTCCGGAAGCTCCGCCCCGCGCCCGACCTGCGCGACGTCGTGGTCGACGGCGACCGGCTCCTGGTCAGCCGCTTCCGGTCCGCGGAGACGCTCGTCATCGGCCCCGACGGCGAGGTGCTCTCGCGGCGCACGCTCCCCGACTTCAACGCGAGCTCGCTCTTCGGGGGCTCCGGGTCGTCCTTCGCGCCGTCCGTGGCGTGGCGCATGGTCCCGCTCCCGCGCGGCGGCGCGGCGATGGTGCACCAGCGCGCCATGGTGTCGGAGATCCCGATCGGCGGCGGCTACTACAGCACCGCCGGCTGCGACGGCAACATCGTCCACGGCGCGGTCAGCGTCGTCGCGCCGGCGGATACGTCCGAGGACAACCCGCTGTACCAGTCCCCGGCCCCGGCGGTGCCGGGGGTCTCGCTCCCGGTCGACGTCGCCATCGCGCCCGACGGGCTGCAGCTCGCCGTCGTGGGCGCCGGCAACAACGTGGTCGCGCGCACGACGGTCACCAAGGTGAACGGCGCGGAGGGGGAGGGCGACGGCTGCCAGCTCCCGAACATCGACCCGCAGACCGGCCGGGCGGTCGCGGACGTGGAGGAGCTCGAGGGCCAGCCCGTCGCCGTCGCGTTCGACGGGCAGGGCGACGTCGTCGTGCAGCTGCGCGAGCCGGCGGCGCTGCAGGTGCTCGGCGGCCGTCTCATCCCGCTCCCGGGCGAGAGCGTGAGAGACACCGGTCACGAGATGTTCCACCGCGCGCCGAACGGCTTCAGCACCACCGCGTGCGCCTCGTGCCACCCCGAAGGCCAGGAGGACGGGCACACGTGGAAGTTCACCGACCTGGGTCTGCGGCGCACGCAGACCGTGGGCGGCGGCGTCCTGAAGACGGCCCCCCTCCACTGGGGCGGCGACCAGGAGGATCTCTCGCACCTGATGGGCGAGGTGTTCGTCTCGCGCATGGGCGGAGCGCAGCCCGGACCCCGCCGGATCACGCTGATCGAGCGGTTCCTCGACAGCCTGCCCGCCTTCCCGACCTCGCCGCCCGAGGACGAGGCCGCCGTCGCGCGCGGCGCGGTGCTCTTCCAGGACAAGCAGGTGGGCTGCGCGAGCTGCCACAGCGGCGAGATGCTCACGAACAACCTCAACGAGGATGTCGGCCGCGGCGAGCGCCTGCAGGTCCCGTCGCTCATCGGCATCGCCGGGCGCGCGCCGTTCATGCACGACGGCTGCGCGGCGACGCTCCGCGATCGCTTCGACCCGGAGTGCGGAGGCGCGCGCCACGGCGACATCTCCGGGCTGAGCTCCGCGCAGATCGACGATCTGGTCGCCTATCTCGAGTCCCTCTGAGAGCCCGCGTCGCCCCGCCTCACGCCGTCGATCTCGGCTGAGGCGTTCCTCCCCACCCGGGGCCGATTGCCACGAAATTGCGCCGGCGCCCCGACGCCGGCGCGGCGATGGAGCCGCGCGAAAGCCGGGAAATCCGGATTGCCATCACGCGACGGCACCGCGCTTGCTCCTTTATGGACGGCAGACGCCGCGTCCCGGTGGATCCGAGCCACAGGCACTCTCTGCCGCTCGCAGACAGGGCGAGTCGTGCCTTCGAGGGAAGGAGCGGACCCGGACAGCAGACAGGCTCCGAGGAGGCACCATGCCGAGAGGCGACAAATCCAGCTACACGTCGAAGCAGAAGCGACAGGCCGAGCACATCGAGGAAGGATACGAGAAGCGCGGCGTCTCGGAGGGTGAGGCCGAGCGGCGGGCCTGGGCGACCGTCAACAAGATGACCGGCGGAGGGAAGAAGTCGGGGTCGGGGCGGGGCAAAGAGGTGAACACGGAGCCGGCGAAGGAAGGCGGCCGCAAGGGCGGCGCCGCGTCGAGGGCGCGGCCGGCGTCCGCGCGGAGCGCCGCGGCGAAGAAGGCGGCGGCGACGCGCAAGCGGAACGCCGCGGCGGGCGGCGCGCGGCGCGCGGCAGCGAAGAAGGCGCCGGCGAGCGCCTCGAAGAAGGCGGCCGGGAGCGCGGCGAAGAAGGCGCCGCGGACGGCGGCGAAGAAGGCGCCGGGGACGGCGGCGAAGAAGGCGCCGCGGGCGACGGCGAAGCGGGGCGCGGCGACGAAGGGCGCCGCGGCGGGCAACGCGCGCGCGGGGACGACGCGGACGACGGCGGGCAGCAGCTCCCGGGCGACCCAGGGCGCGCCGCGGAAGGGGAGGGCAGGGGCGCCGCGGCGGACGACGTCGCGGGGCGCGAGGTCGGGCGCGCGGCGCGCGGAGGGCGGGGCATGAACTCGCCGCGAGACGGGGAGAGGGGACGACCATGCAGAACACACAGAGCAACGGCGTTGCGTACGGCGAGGACCACCTGGAGAAGCAAGACGGCGCGCCCCGCAGAGAGGGCCAGAAGGGGCGCGCGTTCCTGGCGAACCTCGTCCGCGAGCTCTTCCAGACCGAGCATTCCGCGAAGACCCACCCGCTGGTAGAGGCGCAGCGCCTCGGCGATGTGCCCCCGGCGCACGCGATGCGGGCGGTTTCAGCGCACGCGGAGGACGTGCTGTCGGAGCTCCCGTCGCTCATGCGGGTGCGCGGGCTGCCCGTCAGCGCGGGCGGCAGCGCCGTGGGCGAGGTCTTCTCGGCGCTGCGCGACCACGTGGCCGATCACCTGCTCACCGCCGAGAAGTCCTACCGCGGGACGATCCTCGGGATGCGCCACGGCGTGGACCTCGTCGAGCTGATCCAGTACGTCGCCACGGTGGAAGGCGACGCGCTGCTCGCCGCGTGGTGCGCGCGCTGGCTCTCGGCGCGCAGGCCGCTCGTGGAGGCGGCCGCCCGCGAGCTCGCGTGGTTCGCCGCGCGCCCGGCGCGCGCCGCCGGGCCGGCGAAGCAGGGCCCGATCGGCGACCTGCTCCACGGCCTCGTCAGCGGCCTCGAGCTCGCGGCGATCAGGCTCCGCCGCCTCGCCTCGCACGTCGAGGCCAGGGTCGCGAAGGGCGACGGCGCCCACGGCTCCGCCTCCTCCGGGTGAGCCTAGGCCTCCCCGCCACCCCCGCCGCGCGGCGCGCGCCGCATCCCCGCGCGCCGCCGCTCCGGGCGCCCCCGGCCGCCGCCGGGCCCGGCGGGCTTTCCGCCGGCCGCGTTCGCGGGTAACTCCCGCCGGCGCCGCGCGCGGCCGCGCGCGGCGAGGAGGATGCGCTGTGGAGCAGGGGATTCCGACGTTGAGCACGCCGATCGAGCTCCTCAGGAGCCAGGGGGCCAGCGTCGCGAGCGCGCTCATCATCGCGGTGATCGGGTGGATCGCGTCGGTCTGGACCGCGCGGAGCGTGCGCGCGCTCGGCAAGAAGTGGACGCAGATCGACCTCACCCTCGTCCCCGTGCTGGCCAGCCTGAGCCGGCTCGTCGTCCTGACGGTCACCGCGATGGCGGTGCTCGAGCGCTTCGGCGTCGACACGAAGAGCCTGTTCGCGGTGCTCGGCGCCGCCGGCCTGACCATCGGCCTCGCCCTCAAGGACACGCTCTCGGACGTCGCCTCCGGGCTCGTCCTCCTCGTCCTGCGCCCGTTCGACGTGGGCGACGCGGTCGAGATCGACGGGACCGCCGGCGTGGTCGACGCCATCGACGTGTTCCAGACCAAGCTGACGAGCTTCGACGGCGTCCCGATCACGCTGCCCAACTCCAAGGTGCGGTCCGCCAAGATCCAGAACTTCACCCGGGCGCGGCGCCGGCGCATGGATCTCACGATCGGCGTCAGTTACAGCGCCGACATCGCCCACGCGATCACCTCGCTCAGGGACGTCCTCTCGAACGAGCCGCGCGTCCTGTCCGAGCCGGCGCCGTCGGTCGACGTGGTCGAGCTCGCGGACCAGAAGATCAACCTGCTGGTCCGCGCCTGGACGCTCCCGGAGGACTTCTTCCCGGCGCGGCTCGAGCTCACCCGCCACCTCAAGGAGCGGCTCGACGCGGAGGGGATCGTCATCCCGATGCCCCAGCGCGAGCTGCACATCCCGCGCCGCGATCCGGAGCGGCGCTCGTCGCCGTCGCTCTGAGGCGCGGCGGCGGCCCGGCGCGGCGCCCCGTCAGGGCCGGAGCACCTCGACCGCCTCGGTGCCCAGCCGGATCTGCCGCGTCATGGTCCGGCGCTCGATGAGCGAGCCCGCGTCGAGCACCCCCTCGCGCGCGAGCTGCTGGCGCGCGCGGAAGACGTTCACGTTGAGGTGATGCAGGTCGAGCCGCAGCTTCCCGAGCAGCTCGTCCACGTAGAGCCAGCCGCGCTCGGCCGGGGGCAGCCCCTCGTCCCGATCGCGGAGCCGCGCGCGCGCCAGCACGAGGAGCAGCTCGTGGTGGGCGCGCCCGGCGAGCGGCGTCACCTTGTCCCCCTGCACGAGCGACAGGGCGATGTGCTCCTCGTCGTGGCTCACCTCGAAGCGCAGGACGGTCACGCCGATGAGCTTGGGGCTCGCCGAGGTCGAGGTGGTCGTCGGCACGGCGCCGTCGGGCGCGGGGGGCGGGATGTGCAGCACCCAGGCGCCGCCGGCCTCGATCGGCTCCTGGTCGACGGCGGGGCGCGCCGTCCCGTCGATCTCGACGTGCCAGCGCCCGTGCTGATCCTCGAAGAGCGTGGCCCGAGGATCGGTCGCGTCCGGGAGCGCGAGCAGGCCCTCCTCGGCCGCGCGCACCTCGCCGGTGCGCTCGGACCGCGCGCTCGCGACCGGGGGGCCCGCCTCCTCGAGGATCCAGCGCTCGGCGCTGCCGCCGAACACGAGCTCGGCGCCCGCCTCGAGCTGGATCCGCTCGGCGGACGTGAGCCGGCGCCCGCCGACGTGGGTGCCGTTCGTGCTGCCGAGATCGCGGGCCCACCAGCGCGCGCCGTCCCAGAACAGCACGGCGTGCTCGCCCGAGGCGCAGCGATCGGCGAGGCGCACGCCGCAGTCGCGCGCTCGCCCGACGCGCGAGCGCGCCGCGAGCGTGACGCGGAGGCCGAGGGCTTCGTGCTTCAAGACCGCCATGGGGACAGCGTAGGATGGCGCCGACGACCCCTTCAACGGCGTCGCACGAACACCCCTCCTCATGAGCGATCCCGCCGCAATTCTCCGGAGGCTGGCGAGCGAGCTGCGCCTGTCTTCGGAGGTCTGCGCGGACATCGAGCGCGTGCTCGCCGAGCACGCCGCGCGCGCGTCGTCGAGCCGGGTGCTGCCCACGCTGGTCCGGACCACGCAGCCGCCGGCCGCTGCGGCGGAGGTCGGCGCGGCCGCCGCGGTCGAGGTCGGCGCGGCCGCCGCGGTCGAGGTCGGCGCGGCCGCCGCGGTCGAGGTCGGCGCGGCCGCCGCAGCCGAGGTCGGCGCGGCCGCCGCAGCCGAGGTCGGCGCGGCCGCCGCGGTCGAGGTCGGCGCGGCCGCCGCAGCCGAGGTCCGCGCGCCGGCCGCGGCGTGGCCGTGGGAGCGCTACGAGGATCTCGGGCTGATCGGCCGGGGAGGCATGGGCGAGGTGCGGCGCGTGCGCGACCGCGTGATGGGCCGCGTGCTCGCCATGAAGCTCCTGCATCTCGAGCGGCCCGACGACGAGGCGCGCTGGCGCTTCCTCGCCGAGGCGCGCCTCACCGCCTGCCTCCAGCACCCCGGGATCGTGCCCGTCCACGACTGCGGGATGCTCCCGACCGGCCAGCTCTGGTTCACGATGAAGGAGGTCCGCGGCCGCACGTTCAGCGCGCTCATCCGCGCGCTCCACGCCGGCGACGAGGTCGGGCCCTCGCCCGAGGCGCTGCGCCGCGGGCTCGACGTCTTCCTCCGCGTCTGCGACGCGGTCGCGTACGCGCACGGCCGCGGCATCCTCCACCGCGATCTCAAGCCGGAGAACGTCATGATCGGGGAGTTCGGCGAGGTCCTCGTGATGGACTGGGGCGTCGCCCGCGCGACGGCGCGCGGGACGTTCGCGGCGGCGTTCCAGGACAGCGGGCACAGCACCCACGCCGGCCTGATCCTCGGGACGCCGGTCTACATGCCGCCGGAGCAGGCGCGCGGCGAGCTCGATCGCCTGGGGCCCCCGAGCGACGTGTACGCCCTCGGCGCCATCCTGTACGAGCTGCTCTCGGGGACCCCCCCGTACCGGGGCACGGCGCTCGCCGTGGTGGCGCAGGTCCTGCAGCGGGCGCCCGAGCCGCTCGCCTCCCGGTGCCGCGGGCCGGTCCCGCGAGATCTCGTCGCGATCTGCGAGCGGGCGATGGCGCGGTCGCCGTCGGATCGCTTCGCGGGCGTCGAGGCGCTCGCCGAGGAGATCCGCGGCTTCCTCGACGGCGCGCGCCGCCGTGAGCGGGCGCGCGCGCTGGTCGAGGAGGCGCGCGCCCTTGCCCCCCTGATCGAGGGCCTGCGCGCGCGCGCCAGGGATTTGCGGGCCGAGGCGAAGGCGCTGCTCGCGCGCCTCGATCCGTTCGCGCCCGCCGCCGAGAAGGTGCAGGGCTGGGTGCTCGAGGACGAGGCGCGCGCGCTCGACCGCGCGGCCGCGCTCGACGAGGCGACGTGGCACCAGAAGCTGCGCGCCGCGCTGAACGAGGCCCCGGACTGCGACGACGCGCACGCGGCGCTCGCGGACGCCTACCTGGTCGACCTGCGCGCGGCCGAGGCGGCGCGCGACGCGGAGGCCGCGGCGCGCGCCGAGGCGTTCCTCCGGGCGCACGCGCGCGAGCGGCACGTGGCCCTGCTCCGCGGCAGCGGCGCCCTCTCGCTGCGGACCGAGCCCGAGGGGGCCGAGGTCTGGCTGCTCCGTTACGTCGAGCACGAGCGCCGGCTGCGCGTCGAGCCGCAGGGCTTGCTCGGCCACACCCCGCTCCGCGAGGTCCCGCTCGCGCGGGGCAGCTACCTCTTGCTGATCCGCGCGCCCGGGTACCGCGACGTGCGGTATCCGGTGAGGATCGGCCGCGGCGAGCACTGGGACGGCGTGCGGCCGGGCGGCGCCGCGCCGCACGCGGTGGCTCTCCTGCGGGCGGAGGCGCTCGGGGACGAGGACGTCTACGTCCCGGCGGGCTGGTTCGCCGCGGGCGGGGACGCGCTGGCGGGCGACAGCCTGCCGGCGTGCCGGATCTGGGTCGACGGCTTCGTGGTGCGGCGGCACCCGGTGACGCAGGCCGAGTACCTCGAGTTCCTGAACGATCTGCTCGCCCAGGGCCGCGAGCCGGAGGCGGTGGCGGCGTGCCCGCGCGCGGCCCGCGCGATCGCCGGCAACGTGGACGTCCCGCTGTTCGCGCGGGACGCGGGCGGCCGCTTCGTGCTCGGCCCGCAGCACGAGGCGCAGGCGCGCCACCCGGTCGCCTCGGTCGACTGGCACGCCGCGTCGGCCTACGCCGCCTGGCTCGCGGCGCGCACGGGCGTGCCGTGGCGCCTGCCCGGCGAGCTCGAGCGCGAGAAGGCGGCGCGCGGCGTCGACGGGCGCTTCTTCCCGTGGGGCGACGAGCCCGAGCCGACGTGGGCCTGCATGGCGGGGAGCCGCCCGGGCCCCGCGACCCCGGTGCCGGTGGACGACTACCCGACCGACGAGAGCCCCTACGCGGCGCGCGGCCTCTCGGGCAACGTGCGCGACTGGTGCATCGAGCTCTGGACCCCCGACGGGCCCGCGGTGGTGGACGGCGTCGCGCGCGTCGCCCCGGCGGCCTCGGCGGATCCGGGGCTCCGCGCGCTCCGCGGGGGCTCGTGGGTCTCGGCGCCCGCCGCGGTGTGCCGCGCCGCGGGCCGCTTCGCCGCGCGCCCCGACGAGCGCTTCAGCGCCGTGGGCTTCCGCCTCGTCCGGCCCGTCGCCGGGGGCGCGTAGCGCGGCCCGCGGCAATTTGCCACGCGCCGCGCGCCGTGAGGCAGCCTGGAGCGACGCAGCGCGCGGCGTCGGCGCGGCGGGCGTGAGGCCCAGGGCCCGCTTGGACGGAGTCGCCTGCGCTCTGCGCGCCCCGGGCTGCCCTCGAGGAGGCCGGGGGCGCGCGGGAGGATCGGGGGCGCACGGCTTGCTATGAGCTGGCCCAGAACGGCCTGTCGCCTGCGGGCGCGCAGGAGCCTCTCTTTCTATCCATCTGATTCCCTGATTCCGCTGGAGTCCCGACGTTGACACCTCGAACTGCAGCCGTCCTCCTGAACTGTTCCTCCCGCTCGAACCGCGCGGCGAGCCACCGCGCGCGGCTCGCGGAGCTCCTCCAGGGGAGCGGCCTCGCCGCGGACATCCTCTGCGCCGAGCGCGGCCAGCACATGGGGGAGCTCGCCCGCCGCGCGGCGCGGGGGCCCTACGACCTGCTCGTGGCCGGCGGCGGCGACGGGACGATGAACACGGTCGCCGCCGCGATCGTCGGCACCGAGAAGACGATGGGCGTCCTGCCGCTCGGGACCGTGAACCATTTCGCGAAGTACCTCGGCGTCCCGCTGACCCTAGAGGGCGCGGTGCGCACCCTCGTCGAGGGGCGGCGGGTCCAGATCGACGTCGGCGAGGTCAACGGCCGGGTCTTCGTGAACAACTCCACGCTGGGCATCTACCCGACCATCGTGCGCGACCGGGAGGCGCTGCGGAAGCGCAGCGGGATGAACAAGTGGCTCGCCTTCGGCCTGGCGACGCTCGGCGGGATCCGGCGCCAGGAGCCCATCCGCCTCCGGCTCGTGCTGGACGAGCAGGAGATCCACCTGAACACGCCGTTCGTGTTCATCGCCAACAACGACTTCAAGCTCGGCGATCTCGATCTCGCGAGGCAAGGCCCGCTCGGCTCGGGCGAGCTCGGCGTGTGCGTCGCGCACGCGGAGAGCCGCCTCTCGATGATCAAGCTGCTCGCCAGCGCCGTCGCCGGCCGCCTCCAAAAGGCGAGCGATTTCAGCATCTTGCGCACGAGAGAGCTCCTCGTGGAGGCGCCCCACCGCCGCCTCCACGTGGCCGCGGACGGGGAGGTCCTCAAGCTCTCCCCGCCGCTCCGTTACCGCACGAGGCCCTCGGCGCTCCGCGTGATCGTGCCCCCCTCGTCGGACATCAGCGCGGGCTTGGCCCGGCGGGAGGACCCGCCCGACCAGCGCGCCGCGCTCGGAGGATGATTCACCATGCGCACCCTCGTGCACCTGTCGGATCTGCACTTCGGCCGCGTCGACAAGGCGATCCTCCAGCCGCTGATCGACAGGATCAAGGCGATAGGCCCCGACGTGATCGTGATCTCGGGCGACCTGACGCAGCGGGCGCGCAGCGCCGAGTTCATCGAGGCGCGCAAGTTCCTGGACGAGCTGCCCTCGCCCCAGATCGTGGTGCCCGGGAACCACGATGTCCCGCTCTACAACCTGTTTGACCGGTTCTTCCGCGCGCTGGACAGGTACCGGAAGCACATCACGGAGGATCTCTCCCCCTTCCATGCCGACGAGGAGATCGCCGTCCTGGGCATCAACACCGCGCGCTCGCTCACGATCAAGGAGGGGCGCATCAACGCGCGTCAGATCGCCGAGATCAAGGCGAGGATGTGCGGCCTCGCGCCCGAGGTCACGAAGATCGTCGTCACCCATCACCCGTTCGATCTGCCGGAGAACTCGCCGCACGGGGTCGTCGGGCGCGCGCGGCAGGCGATGGTGGCCATCGCGGGCTGCGGCGTCGACGTCATCCTGTCGGGGCACCTGCACCTCAGCCACACCGGCCACTCGGCGGAGCGCTTCGACGTCGGCGGCCACTCGTCCCTGATCATCCAGGCCGGGACCGCGACCTCCACGCGCGGCCGCGGGGAGCAGAACGCGTTCAACGTGATCCGGATCGACGGGAAGATGATCCGGATCGAGCGGAACTTCTGGCAGCCGGAGGGCAGCCTCTTCGGCATCGCGGGGACCGAGCAGTTCGAGGAGACGACGCGCGGCTGGGTGCGGGCGGCGTAGGCGTCGGGGTCTCCGGGCTCGTCAGAGGCGCTGCCGGTGCGTTATGGTGTCGTCTCCCGGCCGGGGCCGGGGTCCCCCGCCGCCGATGCCGCCGACCCGCCTGCTGCGCAGCGCCGAGATCCCCCAGGCCGACAGCCTCGCGAACGTGCGGCGCGCGCTCGAGGCGCTGGCGGGAGGGGCGGACACGCGAGAGCGGATCGCGGAGCAGACAGGCATCTCGCTCCGCCACGTCGGCTACGCGCTCGCCGCCGCCGGCGTCCTCGGCTGGCTCGACGACGACGGCGCCTCGATCACGCCGGCCGGCCGCGCGCTGCTCGCCACGCCGCCCGGCACAGCCGACGAGCGCGCGCTCCTCCGGCGCGCGATCTTCGAGTGCGACGTCGTGAAGCAGATCGCGCCCGATCTCTTCGACCCGGCGCCGCCCACCGTCGTGGCGCTCGCGCGGCGCATCTTCCGCCTGACCGCCGGTCTCGGGAAGGAGACGGCGCGCCGGCGCGCGCAGACGTTGCTCGCCTGGCGGAGCCAGGTGCTCGAGCAGCAGCTGCCCCTCTTCCCGAAGCGCCCGCGGAAGCGAAGCGCTGCCGCCCCGGCAGGCGCCGGGGAGCAGGCGGCCGCCGTGCGGGAGGCGAGCGAGGAACCTGCGGCCGACCGCCCGCCGCCGGCGGGGCGGGCGCTTCAGTCCTCGCGGCGGTAGGTGATCCGAGCAGGCGAGGCGGGCGCCGCCGGCGCGGTCGTCATCGAGCCCGCGCGCCGAGGATCCCCTCACCTCGCCGCGGGCGTCGTCCCTCAGAACTCGACCTTCCTCTCGTTGTTTCCCTCGCTCGCTTCGGCGACGACCGCCTGCGGATCCACCCTGGCCAACACCGGGATGTGAAGATCGCAGCGCGCGTCGCCGATGAGCCCGCACGTCAGGCCGCCGGTCACCTCACAGGCGCCCGGCGGCGGTATGGCGAACGGGTAGAGCGGGTTCGACTCGAACGACTCGCCCGTGCTCAGGTTGGTGAGCAGCACCGTGAAGGTGTCCGCGCCGCCGGCGGAGCCGACGTTGCAGAACTCGACGTAGTAGTAGGGGCTGCTCCGCGTGATGTCGCGGACCACGAGGTCGGGCAGATCGCACGGCGGGCACGCGCCCCCGCAATCGACGCCCGCCTCCGTGCCGTTCTGGATCGCGTCGGAGCAGGTCGGGGGCTGGCAGATGCCGTCCGTGCAGCGCGTGCCGTCGCAGTCCGCGTCGGACGCGCACCCGGCGCACATGCCGAGCTCGTTGCACACGGCGCCTCCGGCGCTCGACCCGCAAGGCTCGCCCGGTCGAGGCGTGTGCACCGGGCGCCCCGCGTCGCATGCGTCCGCGGTGCAGACCTCTCCGTCGTCGGGCACGTCGCCGTCGTCGGGCGCCTCGTGCCGCGCTCCTCCTTCCTCGCAGACGACCTCCAGGCAGTCGCCTTCGACCTGGGCCGCCGGGACGGTGCCCGCCGGCAACGCGCGTCGCCCGCACGCGCCCGCGTCGCACACGGCGACGTGGCACGGGTCGCCGCGCACGACGCAGTCCTCGTCGTCGACGCATTCCGGCGCCCCGCCCGTGTCCTCTCCCCCCGAGCCCCCCGTTCCCTCGTCGAAATCGCGCACCAGCGGGCTGCACCCGGACAGCGCAGCGCAGACCCCGAGACCTACAAGTCCAAGACAACCCATGACGTTCATGCGCCAAGAATACGCGCCGTTCGCGCCGCGGAGCTCGCCGAGTCGGCCCTCCTGCGCACCCCGTGGTGCGTCCGGCGCAACCCTGGGCAGACGCCTGCGCAGCGGGCGACCAGGGGCGCCGCCACGCCTACGTCGCGCTGCGGATGAGGAACCTAGAGCAGCCGTCGATCGTGCGGGTCGACGGCCCTGTGCAGGAGCGCGATCGCCTCCTTCAGGCGAGCTTGCCGAGCTCCCGGAAGCGCCCGCGCAGGTCGCTGTACAGCCCCTGGTACACCGCGTGGATCTCCCGGTAACGCGCCGACCGCACCGGGTCCGGCGCGACGCGGGAGACGACGTGCACGAACGCGTCCGCCGCCTCCTCCACCGACGAGAACAGCCCCGCGCCCGCCGCGGCGAGCAGCGCCGCGCCGTAGGCCGGGCCCTCCGTCGAGGTGGTGATCGCCACCGGCGCCTCGAACACGTCGGCCATCAGCTGGCGCCAGAACGCGCTGCGCGCGCCGCCGCCGGTCAGGCGGATCTCGTCGATGGAGACCGCCTCGGCGCCGTTCGCCTGCCCCACGCCGCGCATCAGCGCGAGCGAGTCGGCCAGGCCGAAGGTGATGCCCTCGAGCACGGCGCGCGACACGTCCGCCTTCGTCGTGCGGGCGCTCAGGCCGACGAACGCGCCGCGGGCCGCGGCGTCGTTGTGCGGCGTGCGCTCGCCCATCAGGTAGGGCAGGAAGACCACGCCGCCGGCGCCGGGGCGCGACGTCGACGCCGTGTCGGCGATGATCTCGTAGGGATCGACCTTGCGGAGCTCGGCGGCCATGCGCTCGCCGTCGCCGAGGACGTCGCGGTACCAGCGGAGCGCGCCGCCGGCGGCGAGCATCACGCCCATCAGGTAGAAGCGGCCGGGGACCGCGTGACAGAAGCTGTGGAGCCGCATCTCGGGCTCGACGATCCAGGTGTCGGTGTGCGCGAGGATCACGCCGCTCGTGCCGACCGAGGCCATCGCCCGGCCGCGGCGCACGATGCCGAGCCCCACCGCGCCCGCCGCGTTGTCCGCGGCGCCCCGCACGACGAGCGCGCCCTCGGGCAGCCCCGTCGCGGCGGCGACCTCGGCGGTGAGCTTCCCGAGCGGCGCGTTCGAGGCCGCGGACCTCGGGAAGATCGCGCGCGGGACGCCGACCGCGTCGAGGAGCTCGGCGCTGAAATCGCGCGTGCCCGGCGAGAACGCCAGCGTGCCGCTCGCGTCGCTGTCGTCGGTCCCGAGCTCGCCCGTGAGCCGCAAGCCCACGAAATCCTTCGGCATCAGCACCGTCCGGACGCGGGCGAACGCCTCGGGCTCGTGCGCCCGCAGCCAGAGGAGCTTCGGCAGCGTGAAGCCCTCGAGCGCGCGGTTGCCCACGAGCCGCGCGAGGCCGGCGTCGCCGACCTTCTGGTTCTCGCGGATCGCCTCGCACTCGGCCGTGGTCCGCGTGTCGCACCACAGGATCGCCGGCCGGATGACCGCCCGCTGCTCGTCGAGCAGGACCGCCGAGTGCATCTGCCCGGTGAGGCCGATGGCGCGCACCTCGCCCCGGCGCGCGCCGAGCGCGCGCGCGAGCTCGCCGAGCGCGCTCAGCGCCGCCGCGGCGAAGTCCTCGGGATCCTGCTCCGCCCACCCGGCGTGGGGCGTGGAGAGGGGGTACTCGCGGTGCGCGGACGCGACCGCGGCGCCGCGCTCCGTCTCGATGGCGATGGCCTTGAGGCCGCTGGTCCCGACGTCGATTCCGATCACGATGGGCATGAAAAGCGTCCTTTCTCGAAGAAAGCCAGCTGGGCCGGTCCCGCCGAGCGGCGGCCCCCGAGCTTCTAGAACACCACCTGGAGCTTCATGGGCGCGGTGCCCTTCTTCATCATCTCGAGCCCGCGCGGCAGCTCCTCGACCGGCATGGCCTCGGAGAGGAGCTTCTTCACGTCGACCGCGCCGCGCTCCATCAGCTTGAATGCCCGGTCGTACGTCCTCCTGATCGCGAAGCTGCCGATGATCTCGAGATCGCGCCGGTAGATCTCGAACGGCGAGACCTCGACCTTGTCGTGCGGGCCGCAGACGCCGAAGACGAGGTACCGGCCGCCGTTCTTGACGTACTGGATCGAGTCGCCGAGCACCCGGGCGATGCCGGTCGCGTCGATCACGACGTCGAAGCCGTAGGGCGCGATCTTCTTGAGCTTCGCCGAGAGCGCGTTGTCGGCGAGGACCACCTCGGTCGCGCCGTGCTCGCGGGCGAGCGCGAGCTTCGACTCGACGACGTCGACCACGGTGACGGCGGCGGCGCCGTTCGCCCGGCTCGCCTGGAGGTGGAGCTGGCCGATCGGGCCGGCGCCGAGCACGAGGACCTCCGAGCCGATGTCGATGCGCGCGCGGTCCTGGCCGAACACGACGCAGGCGAGCGGCTCGCAGAACGCGGCCTCGCTGAACGAGACGTTCTCGAAGCGATAACAGTTCTTCGCGGGGACGCGCACGAGCTCGGCGAAGCCGCCGTCGCGGGTCACGCCCACCGCGTTCCAGCGCAGGCAGTGGTTCTGCCGGTTGATCATGCAGAAGTGGCACTCCTCGCAGGTCACCGTCGGATCGACCATGACCCGGTCGCCCGGCTTCAGGCCCTCGACCTCGTCGCCCACCGCGGCCACCTCGCCGGCGAGCTCGTGCCCGGGGATGAGCGGGAACGTCGGGAAGAAATCGCCCTCCCAGATGTGCACGTCCGTCCCGCAGATGCCGCACGCCTTCGCGCGGACGAGGACGTCGCGCGGGCCGATCTGCGGCGGCGCGACGTCGTTGCGGACGGCGATCTTCTTCACGGCCTCGAGCACAGCAGCCTTCATGCGGTCACCTCCCTTGAGGCGTCGCATAAGCGGGCCGTGGCTCGATGTCGAGCGCGTCGAGCGCCGACCTCTGCGCCGCGCGCCGACCGCTGCGCCGCGCGCCGCCCTGCGCGGCGCCGCGCAGGGGGCTTGACGCGGGACGTTACGACTTGGCGGGCGCCTTGGGCGGGGAGATGGTGCGCCAGAGGAACGAGTAGACGTCCATCAGATCGCGCGGGGCGAGGGCGCGCTCGCGGAGGCGCCGCTCGAGCTCGCGCGCGAGCGCCTGCATGCGGGCGTAGCCCTCGGCGCTCGGCGCGCGATCGTAGGCGAGGTCGAAGCCCAGGACGGCGGCCTGCTTCTCGAAGAACGAGGGCTTCACGAAGACGTGCTCGGCGGGGTTCACGAGCGCGCTCAGGATCGTGGCGAGCGGCCACGTGACGACCTTGGCGGCGGCGAGCACGCCGGCCAGCCGATCGAAGCGGGCGGCGTAGTCGCCGGTCCCGTAGAGCAGGTCGACGACGGCCTCGGCGTAGGCGCGGTGGTGCTCGGCGGGCATCTTGTTGAAGGGGATGAGGTCGCCGAGCGGGTGCAGGAGGCCGGTGGCCGCCTTGTGGACCTTCGCGATCCTCTCCATGAAGTCGGCGAGGTTGCCCGCCGCGAGCAGCGCCTCGAGCTCGCCCTTGGCGAGGAGCGCGCGCGCCGTCTCGATGGCGCCCTGCTTGAAGGCCTTGCTCTTCTTCTTCGCCGTCGCCCCGTTCCTCGACCCGCTCGACCCGCTCGACCCGCCCTCGGTCGGCTCGCCCCCCGCGAAGCCGCGCTCGTCGGCGACGAAGTGCGGGCCCCCGAACCCGCCCTCGAACTGCGCCTCGAAGGTGGCGATCTGCTCGTCGAAGCTCGTGACCGGCGGCGCGGCCACGCGCACGCGCTGCTTCTTCGCGGCGGCGGACGGCCGATCGCGCAGGCCGCGGATCCTGGCCTCGAGCGCGCTCGCCTCGTCGTCGGCGAGCTGCACCGGCTCGAGCTTCGACCAGAAGGCCTTGGCGATGGAGTGATTGTGGCCGTCTTCGAAATCGTAGAAGCGCTTTTCGTCGCGCTCCTCGACCAGGTATCCGAGTCCCCATTGCGGACACCCCGGGTGCTTGACGATGACGGGGGCCGAAGGTTCCGATGAACGAGAGGTCGCCATAGGCGGCGCAGCCTACCCGATCTTGGCGCGCCCGCACCCCGCCCGCGCCGCGTCTGGACTCGCGTTCAGGTAGCCCGCGCGCGGCCAGCGCGCAGACAGCCCCTTCCGCGCGCCGGCCGCGCGGATCGCGCCGGCCGCGTGCGGCGTACGGCGTGCGGCGTTATACGGCGTGCGGCGTTAGTTGACGTCGCGCGAGGCGGACGCGAGCGCGAGCTGCTGGAGCGCGAGCGCCTCGGTGACGCGGCGCACCCGGACGCCGACGTCGAGCGTCTCCAGCACGGTCTGGCGCTCCCGCGCGTCGAGGATCAGGTGGTGGGCGCAGAGGTCCGCGACGAGCGCGGTGCCCGCGTCGCGCGGCAGGCGGAGCTCGAAGGCGTTGTCCCGCTCGCGGACGAGCGCGGCGAACGAGGCCGCGGTGGAGATGAGCGCCGCGTGGTCCTGCGCCGAGACCTCGCCGGGCTCATCCTCGAGCACGGTCGCCGCCGCGGTCCGGTACGGCGGCACGAACGGGCGCTCCGCCAGGCGGACGCGGGCGCGGCCGCGCAGCACGATGTTGTAGCGGCCCCCCGGCAGCTCGGCGTGGTCGATGATCTCGCCGGCGCCGGCCACCGGGGCGATGGCGGGGTGGCCGTGCGCGTCGACCGCGCGGGTGTCCGTGATGAGGACGACCGAGAGGATGCGGTGCGTCTCGAGGGCGTCGCGGACGAGGGCCCGGTAGCGCGGCTCGAAGATGTGGAGCGGCAGCAGGGCGCCGGGGAAGAGCACCGTCTGCGGCAGCGGGAACAGCGGGAGCTCGGGCAGGGCGGCGGCGAGGTCGCCCGGTCGCGGAGGCGTCGTTTCCACGGACCCAGGCTAGCACGCAGGGGGCGCGCCGGGCTGCGCGCTCCGCGGCTCCGGCGCGGGTCCGGCGAGCCCGCAGCGGCGGTCAGGTCTTCCCGCCGGAGAGCGCGGCGGCGGTCAGGTACGCCCGCCGGAGAGCGCGGCGGCGAAGGCGAGGTCGCGCTCCGGGCCCGGCTCGGCGAACACCCCCGCGACCGCGACCGTCTCGATGAGGGCGCCCGACTTGCGCTCGCCGCGCGCGATCAGGCAGGTGTGGGTCAGCGCGAGCTTGCAGAGCGCGCCGCGCGCGCCGAGCTCGCTGACGAGCAGCTCGACGAGCTGCCCGCCGATGCGCTCCTGCAGCGTGAGCCGCCGGGCGAGCGCGTCGAGCACGTGCGCGAGCGTGCCGATGCCGGCGACCCGCGCGCCCGGCAGGTAGGCGATGACGCCGGTGCCGTGGCCCGGCAGCAGGTGGTGCGGGCACATCGTGGTCACGGCGAGATCGCGGGCGACGACGAGGCCGCGATCGAACGGGCCTGTCTCCATGGCGCCCTCGCGGAGCACCGCGGCGGCGTCGATCGCCTCGCCCTCGATCAGGTCGTCCGCCCACGCGTCGGCGACCCGCTCGCCGGTGCCGGCGAGATCCCCCTCGATGTCGCGCCCGAGGGCGCGGAGGAACTCCTCGATGGCCTTGGCCGCTCTTTGCCGGTCGATCACGGGGCCTCGTCAGTTGAGCAGCTGTCGGCGCCGCTCGGCGGTGAGGGGCTTGCGCCCCGCGTAGCCCTCCTTGAGCGCGTGGTAGTGCTCGACGGCCGTCTCCCCGTAGCGCCAGCAGAGCCACACGAGGGCGCCGTCGACGCGGCCGTAGAAGTCGCAGAGCCCGATGCGCTGGTCCTTCACGACCACGCCGAGCTCCTCCACGTCGCGCCACCCCGACTCGTACGCGGCGATCTTCTCCGAGAGCTCGCGCTCGCGCGCCCGCGCCTGCTCGCTGCCGTTCCGCGCCAGCTCGATGAGCTGATCCGGCCTCGCCGCCGGGCTCTCCACGGCCTCGACGAGCTCCTGCCAGCAGCGCTCGATGTCGCTCGCGAGGGCGAGCTGCCGGCCGATGAGCGCGGAGAGCCGCGGGACGAGCGCGTTCGCCTCCTCGATCGTCCAGATGCGGGGAGCGCTCACGGGACCTCCCCTGCAAGGCGGCGTGATGGCGCGTTCATGCAGGGCCGGTAAGCGGAGGAGCGGGCGGTGTCAAGGGCTTCTCGGGCGAGCTCCCCGCGCGTGGTCGCGTGGGGGCGCGCGGGCGGCGCGCCCTCCGTTCCCATGCGCGTCGCCGCGCTCCCGCCGCCGCCCTCGTCACCGCCCGCGTCCTCGCCGGCGCCCTCGCCGGTGAGTTGCAAACGTCGATCCGTAAGCGATAAGCTCGCGCAGTGACCATGTAGGACTGCGAGGCCGCTGCATGCGACTCCGAACCATGTCGGGCATCAGGCTGTCGAATCTGCTCCTCTCCGGCTGGTGCGGCCTCGTGCTCGTGTACCTCTACCTGCCGATCCTGCTGCTCATCATCTACTCGTTCAACACCTCCAGGCTGGGCGTGGTCTGGGAGGGGCTGACGTTCCAGTGGTACCGGCAGCTGTTCGGCGAGCTCGTCGCCCACCTCGGCGACGAGCGCCGGTCGCCGCTCATCGAGTCGATGAGCAACAGCGTGGTCATCGCCTCGATCGCCACGGTGCTCTCGGTCGCCCTCGGCACGGCGGGCGCCTGGCTGCTCTACCGTTACAAGTTCCCCGCGCTCCGGTCGCTCACGACGTTGATCTTCATTCCCATGATCATCCCCGAGATCATCATGGGGATCAGCCTGCTCATCTTCTTCAAGACGGTTGATCTGGAGCTCGGGTTCACGACGGTCATCATCTCGCACGTCACCTTCTGCTTCCCGTTCGTGCTCATCGCCGTCCAGGCGCGCCTCGCGGGGCTCGACCCGTCGCTCGAGGAGGCCGCCATGGATCTCGGGGCGACGCCGCTCAAGGCGTTCTTCCTGGTGATGGTGCCTTATCTTCTGCCCGCCATCATCTCCGGCGCGCTGATGTCGTTCACGCTCTCGATGGACGAGTTCATCGTCACCTATTTCACCACCGGGCCCAAGTCCCAGACGCTGCCGATCAAGGTGTTCGGCATGGCGAAGCTCGGCCTGAACCCGATCCTGAACACGATCTCGACCGTGTTCATCGTCGCGACGGCGATGCTCGTGGTGGTCGCCGAGTCGCTGAAGGGGGCGGGCAAGCGGCTCCCCCGCGACGGGTGACGGCGAGCGACGCGCGGGCGGCCTGCGCCGGCGCATGTACACCAAGGAAGAGGCCAATGAAACGCAACTCCGCGCTCCTATTGCTGCTGTACGTCACCGCCGTGCTCCTCCTCGGCTGCGGGAAGAAGGCCGACCCTGCGCCCTCGGCGGCCCCCTCGGGCGGCGCCGCGGCGCCGGAGCCGAAGGCCGGCGGCGAGCTCAACCTCCTCGCGTGGTCCGAGTACGTCCCGCAGGAGGTCCTCGATGGGTTCACGAAGGAGACAGGCATCAAGGTCAACTACGAGGCGTTCGCCTCGAACGAGGAGATGATGTCGAAGCTCCTCGCCGGGGGCACCCGGTACGACCTCATCCAGCCCTCGGAGTACACGGTCGAGGCGCTCGTGAAGCAGAAGAAGCTGAAGGAGCTCGACCACGCGCGCATCCCGAACCTGAAGAACATCGCGCCGGTGTTCAGGGGCCAGCCGCACGACGCGGAGCTCAAGTACTCGGTCCCCTGGATGGCCTCGACGGTCGGGATCGTCGTCAACACCGAGAAGGTGAAGGAGCCCATCAAGGGCTACAAGGACGTGTTCCAGCCGAAGTACAAGGGGCGCATCGTGGCCCTGAACGACGCGCGGGAGCTCGTCTCGTGGGTGCTGGTCACGATGGGCCACAAGGCCGACGACGTGACGCCGGAGACCCTCGCGAAGATCAAGCCGACGCTCGCGGAGTGGATCAAGCTCGTGAAGGTGTTCGACTCCGACAGCCCGAAGACGGCGCTCCTCAACGGCGACGTCGACATCGGCGTCATCTGGAGCGGCGAGGCGGCCATCCTCCACCAGACGGACAAGAAGAAGTTCCAGTTCATCCTGCCGGCCGAGGGGACCCACAAGGCCATCGACAGCCTCGCGATCCCCGACAACGCGCAGAACAAGATCGGCGCGGAGATGTTCATGAATTACATCCTCCGCCCGGAGGTGAGCAAGCTCATCTCGGACAAGTTCCCGTACACCAACCCGAACATGGAGGCGCGCAAGCTGCTCACGCCGGAGCAGCTCGCGAACCCGGCGAGTTACCCGCCCCTCACGGAGATGGAGACCTTCCACGACATCGGGAAGGCGGCGGCCGACATCGACAAGCTGGTGACGGACCTCAAGGCGGCGTCGGAGTGAGCGGCGCGGCCTCATGAACACGGCCACCGGGCAGGTCGTCGAGCTGAAGGGGCCCCAGCGGAGGCCGGGGCTCCGCGGGTGGCTGCTCCTCGCGCCGCTCCTCCTCTGGCTCGTCGCCTTCGTCGTGGCGCCCACCGGGATCATGCTCGTCTACAGCTTCTGCCAGCGGGACGAGCTCGGGCAGGTGGTCTTCGAGCTCTCGCTCGAGAACTACGCGCGCGTCTTCGACGCGACCTACCTCAAGATCCTGCTCAACTCGGTCCGGTACGCCGCCATCACCACGGCGATCTGCCTCGTCGCGGGGTACCCGGTGGCGTACTTCATCGGGCGGGCGCGGGAGGGCGTGCGGAACAAGCTGCTCATGCTGGTCATGGTGCCGTTCTGGACGAGCTTCCTCATCCGGACCTACGCGTGGATCTCCATCCTGAAGTCGGAGGGGCTGCTCAACGCGCTGCTCCTCTATCTGCAGGTCCTCTCGGCGCCGCTCGACGTCATGTACACGCCGACGGCGGTGATCATCGGGCTCGTCTACTCCTATCTCCCCTTCATGATCCTGCCCATCTACGGGAGCGTCGAGAAGCTCGACAACGCCCTCGTCGAGGCGGCCTTCGACCTCGGCGCGGGGCCCGTGGCCGCGTTCTCCCACGTCATCGTCCCGCTCACCCGGCCGGGGATCCTGGCGGGCGTGCTCCTCGTGTTCATCCCGGCGCTCGGGATGTTCGCGATCACCGATCTCATGGGCGGGGGGCGCGTGCCGATGGTCGGCAACGTGATCCAGAACCAGTTCCTCCAGGCGCGCAACTGGCCGTTCGGCTCCGCGCTCGGCATGACGCTCCTGCTCATGTTCTCTTTGCTCTTCCTGCTCGGCATGCGCCGGGAGCCGGAGCGCTGATGGGGCGCTCCCGCGCGGCGAGGTAAGGTAAATCGATGGATGTGATGGTCGAGCTCCGCGCGGTCACCAAGCGGTTCGGCGGTTTCCAGGCGGTGAGCGAGGTCGATCTCCAGATCAAGGCGGGCGAGTTCATCACGCTGCTCGGCCCCTCGGGGTGCGGCAAGACGACCCTGCTCCGGATGATCTCGGGCTTCGAGACGCCGACGAGCGGGGCCGTCCTGCTCGAGGGGAAGGACGTGACGCACGAGCCCCCCTACCGGCGGGACGTGAACCAGGTGTTCCAGAGCTACGCGCTGTTCCCGCACATGACCGTGCAGGAGAACATCAGCTTCGGGCTGCGCATGAAGAAGGTGCCCAAGCCGGAGATGGCCGAGCGGGTCCGCGCCGCGGTCGCGATGGTGTCGCTCGGGGGCATGGAGGATCGCAAGCCGACGCAGCTCTCCGGCGGGCAGCGGCAGCGCGTGGCGCTCGCGCGGGCGATCGTCTGCCGCCCGAGGGTGCTGCTGCTCGACGAGCCCCTCTCGGCGCTCGACGCGAAGCTCCGGCACGCGATGCAGGTGGAGCTCAAGGAGCTCCAGAAGAAGCTCGGGATCACCTTCGTGTTCGTGACCCACGACCAGGAAGAGGCGCTCACGATGAGCGACCGGATCGCGGTGATCAACAAGGGGCGCATCGAGCAGCTCGGCGACGCGTCGCAGATCTACCACCGGCCCAAGACGACGTTCGTCGCGAACTTCATCGGCCAGGCCAACATCCTCCGCGCCGCCGTGCTCTCCCGGAGCGGCGATCGCGCGCGGGTGCGGCTCGAGGGGGGGATCGAGCTGCTCGTCAACGCCGAGCACCTCGCGTCCGGGGCGGAGAGCGCGCTCATCTCCATCCGGCCCGAGAAGATCGCGCTCCGCAAGGAGCGGCAGGGCGGCTACGAGAGCGCGTTCGAGGCGCGGGTCGAGGACGAGCTGTTCAAGGGCGCGACCGACCAGCTGCGGCTCCGGACCGACTCCGGGCTCGCGCTCACGGCCGTCGTCGCCAACGAGAGCTCCGGCCAGGCGGCGCTGCACGCCGGGGATAGGGTCTTCTGCCACCTCCACCCCGACGACATCGTGATCGTCCACGAGGAGTGAGCCGCCGCGGCCCGGCGCCGACTGTGGCGCCGGAGCGTCGTGAACTGCGGTTCTCATCCGGCCGCGGCAGCGTGGAAGTCGGCAGCGAACACCGCGTACGATGGGGGCATGCTGCTTGCCATCCGACCTCGCATGCTCCGACGGTCGCTTGCGCTTGTCCTCCCAGCAGGTCTCCTCTCGATCTCCGCCGCCCCCGGCGACGCCCTCGCCGCGGGCGCGTGGCTCCCCGGCGCCGGGCAGGCGTCGATCGAGCAGCGGATCGCGGTCGCGGCGGGGCCGGAGCGCACGGCGCTCTGGACGAGCCTGCGCTTCCAGGGGGCGGGCGGGCCCGTGGCGCTCGTCGTGCCGGTGCCGCCGCTCGCGGCGATCGACGTGAGCTCGGACGCGTGGCTCGAGGCGCTCGAGGCGGCGACCGCGCCGCGCGTGCTCCCTCCGCAGGGCGTGAGTCCCTACTGCCCGGGCGAGGAGGCCGGGGCGAGCCCGTTCCACGTGGTGGGGCAGCTCGCGCACGAGGCGACGCTCTCGCCGAGCGAGGTGACGGTGCTCGCGGACGCGGAGGCGGTCGCGCTCTGGGCTGCGTCGGCCGGGCTCGCGCTCTCGCCCGAGACGGCCGCGCAGCTCGCCGCCCTGCAGGGGGTGCGGTTCGCGGCGGCCCGCTTCGACGCGCCCGGCGGCCCGGCGATCACGAAGGCGCTGCGCGTGGTGGCGGCCGGCGGCGAGCCGCTCCTGCCGCTGTCGCTGACCCGGGCGGGCGACGACGGCGTGCTCGTGACGGCGTGGCTGCTCGGCGACGGCCGGGGCGCGCTGCCGAGCGCGGCGCCCGTGAGGCTTCCGGCGGCGTCGCTGACCTGGGATGCGAGGTCGCAGGCCAGCGATTACGAGGACATCCGCCTCGACGCGCTCGCCCAGGCGGGGTTCCGCGGGGCGCTCGTCGAGGGCGCGAGCCACGAGGCGCTGAGCCGCAGCGTCGCCCTGGGCGGCGACAGCATCGACAGCGTGGTGAAGGCCTACTTCGCCCGCGCCGTCGCGTACGGCGACGCCTCGGACGCGCCGGGGACGTGCGCCGCGGTGGCCGCGGCCGCGCTGGAGTCGAGCCTCCCGGTCGCCGCGAGCTGCCCGCGCGCCGAGCACGGGGTGGTCGATGGATCCTCGGAGTGCGCGGAGTCGCCCGGGCGGGACGAGACCGATCCGGATCTTCTGCGCTGCGGTCCGATTGCCGACGACCTCGCGGTCGCGCTCTCCGGGCTCGCGCCGTCGTCGGTGTGGCTGACGCGCGCCTCGCTCTGGGTCGCGCCCGGGCAGGCCGGCACGGACTGGCCGCTGACCTTCGGGGCGGGCCGATCCGTCTCGCCGGTCGTGAGGGCCGGCCGCGTCAGCCTGATGGAGTGCCCCCTCGACAACGGCGCCGGCGGCGCGGGCGCCGGCAGCTCGTCGGGCGCCGGCGGCGCTGGGCTCGGCGGGGCGAGCTCCGGCGACAGCACGAGCGGCGGCTCGCCGACCGTGCACGTCCCGGGCGCCTATGACGACGAGGGGCCGGACGCCGACGTGGGCTGCGGCTGCGCGAGCACCGCCGACACGGTGGTCGTCGACGACACCGACGTGGAGGACGACGACACCTACGACGAAGCGGACGCCTACGAGGACGACGGCTGCAGCGGCGACACGAGCGAGCCGGCGCCCGAGTACGAGGAGGAGGTCGAGGGAGACGACTGCAGCGGCGACACGAGCGACCCCGAGTACGAGGAGGAGGTCGAGGGGGACGACTGCAGCGGTGACACGAGCGACCCCGAGTACGAGGAGGAGGGGGACGACTGCAGCGGCGACACGAGCGACCCCGAGTACGAGGAGGAGGGGGACGACTGCAGCGGCGACACGAGCGACCCCGAGTACGAAGAAGACTCCGGCGGCGACAGCTGCAGCGGGGGCTCCGACGACTCCGCCGAGTCGGAGGACTGCTCGATCGCGGGCGAGCGGCGCTCGAGCGCCCGGAAGAAGCGGGGACCGAAGCTGTCGGTCATGGCGCTCGGCGCGTTCGCGCTGCTCGCGCCGATCCGGCGCGCGAGCCGGCCCCGGCGGGGCGGCGGGCGGTAGGAGCCAGCGCGAGCCAGCGGCCGGCGGCGTCCCGGGCGTGTCTGCGCCCAGGGGCGGCCCGCCCCGTGGCATACTCCCGCGCGAGGTCACGACGTGAACGCTCCCGCCTGCAGGCTCACCGCCAGCTCCGCCGAACGCCTCGCGCAGGAGCGGCTCGGCGCCGAGGTCCGCGCCCGCTCCACGGAGCCTTGATGCGCGACGTCCGGATGCGAGGTTTTCGCGAGCGCGCGACGGTCGCGCGGGCGCTGGAGGTGCTGGAGCGGCGGATCCAGCGGCTCGGCGATGAGGTGGTCCCGGTCGCCCTCTCGGCCGGGCGGGTGGCGGCCGAGCACGTGGTCGCCCGGGCCAGCGTGCCGCACTTCGTCCGCGCGGCGATGGATGGCTACGCGCTCCTCGGCGAGGCGACGTCCGGCGCGACCACGTCCGCGCCGGTCGAGCTCGCGATCGTGGGCGAGTCGTTCCCCGGTCGCCCTCACGCGGGCGCGATCGGCCGGGGCGAGGCCGTGCGGATCACGACCGGCGCGCCGTTGCCCGAGGGGGCCGACGCCGTGCTCATGGCGGAGTACGCCGAGGAGGCGGCGGGCCGCGACGGGGCGGAGGTCGTGCGGGCGCTGCAGCCGGTGCCGCCCGGCAAACACGCCGCGGCGGTCGGCGAGGACGTGGAGGCGGGCGCCGTCGTCGTCTCGGCCGGGCGCAGGCTGCGCCCGCAGGACGTCGGCGTGCTCGCCTCGACGGGCGTCGCCGCGCTCCGGGTGGTGCGGCGGCCGTCGGTGCGGATCCTCATCACGGGCGATGAGCTCCTGCCGCCCGGGAGCATGCCGGCCGGCGCTTGCATCGTCGACTCGAACAGCCTGGTGCTCGCGGCGCTCGCGCGCCGCGACGGCGCCGAGGACGTCGCGGTCGAGTACGTCCCCGACCGGCGCGACGCGGTGCGGTCCGCCCTCTCCGCGGCCGCGGGCGACGTCGTGCTGGTCTCCGGCGGGTCCTCGGTGGGCCCTGAGGACCACGCGCCGCTCGTCCTCTCGGAGCTCGGCGAGCTCTCGATCCACGGCGTCTCGATGCGCCCCGCCGGCCCGGCGGGCTTCGGCTTCCTGGCCGGCGGCCGGCCGGTGTTCCTGCTGCCGGGAAACCCGGTGTCGTGCCTTTGCGCCTACGAATTCTTCGCCGGCCCGTCGATCCGCGTGCTCGGCGGTCTGCCGCGCGCGTGGCCGCACCGGCGCAGGCGCTGCGTGGTGGCGAGCAAGATCACCTCCGAGCTCGGCCGCGTCGATTACGTGAGGGTGCGCGTCGACGGAGATCGGGTGTTTCCGATCGCGACGACCGGCGCTTCCATCCTCTCGTCGACGACGCGCGCGGACGGCGTGGTGATCGTTCAGGGCGACGACGAGGGCTACGGTGAGGGCGCTGCGGTCGAGGTGCTGCTCTACGACGCGTGAGGCGCTGCCTCCGCGTCGGCTCGTCCCTGGCGCTGGGAGGCGGTAGGCTCCCTGGGCGGGTGACCGCCCAGGGAGCCGGCCACTCGGCACAACCCCCGACCCCCCGCGCGACCAGGGGCGAGCCTCGGCGATCCGTTACTGTACTTGGAGCCCGAACGCGCCGATCGTGATCTTCGATCCGTCGTTGCGCGGCGTGGCCTGCTGGTGGACCACGTACTGGTAATCGACCGTCGGCAGACCTTGGAGCGCCGAGCCGGCGCCGATGAGGGCCGCGCCGTCGAGCGGCCTGTAATCCTGGCCGTCCACCGAGGAGAACGGCAGCTCGGTGCCGACGATCGAGCTGTCCAGGCCGTCCACCTTCCCGATCACCTTCGGCCCCGGGACGGGATCGAACGCCGACCACCCCTTCGTGACCCAGTTCCCGGCGAGGACGAGGAGCCCGGCGGCCACGTCGTCGCGGTCGCCCATGAAGGTGACCGCGCGGATGTCGGTCGGCTCCACGCTGCTGGCGAACACGTTGTTCGACGCGTGGATCCGCTCGTCGTTCGTCGAGGCCTCGAACACCGCGGAGCGGTTGTAGTCCTCGTAGGCCTCGTTCCTGACGAACACGGTGTTGGCGAAGAAGTGGAGCGTGCCTTTCCGGTAGTACTCCGTCTCCCCGCTGTCCCCGCCATAGTGGATCATGGAGGGCTGGTAACCCGTGCGCAGGAGCACGTTGCCGTAGATGAAGGTCTCGTGGAACGACGGCAGATCGATCAGGTCGGGCGCCTCCTGCGCGTCGACGAGGTCGATCAGGTGGGCGCCGTCCTCGATCCAGTTGTACCGGATCACGACGCCGGCCGACCGCTCCTTGATGTTGTTGCCGTTGTCGCCGCGCGTGCGGCCGAAGCGGTTGAACTGGTAGATGACGTTCGACGCCTCGTTGTAGACGTTGTGCTGGTTATAGCTGTCGAGGCTGCCGTTGTCGTGGATGTAGTTCGACTCGATGAGCACGTCCTTGGTGAGGATGTCGCCGCCGGCCGTGCCGATGAAGAGGCCATTGGCGTTCTCGTGCACCTCGCAGCCGCGGATCGTCACGTGGTGGCCGCGCTCCACGTAGATGCCGGCCGCGTTGTCCGCGTAAGGCACCACGTTCCCCGATTTGTCGGTGAAGCGGTACGGGGGCGACGCGTTCCTGATCTCGAACCCTTCGATCACGATGTGGGTGGGATCGAGCTCGTAGTCGTCGTCGTGTTTGTGCCCGACGGCGACGAGCCCCCTGACCTGGTGGCCGTCGAAGGGGAAATCGAGCTCGGGCCGCGTGGTGGCGTCCTCGCCGTCGATCACCGGCAGCTCGCCGTTCGGCCCCGGGACGCCGCAGACCCGGATCGGCTGTTCCGCCGTGCCCTGGCCTCCGATCATGAGCTTCTCGTGGTACGCCTCGGGGCGCCAGAAGATGCGCACCGTATCGCCGGCGGCGAGCGACTCGAACGGAACGTCGCCGATCGTCTCGAACTCCTTCTCTGGGCCGACCTGGTAATCCTTGCCGAGCCCGACGTGGGTACACTCGATGTTGACTGGAGGGATGTTGACGGGCGGAGGGAGCGGCGCCTTCGTCGTGCCGTTGCCCGTCCTGTCGCCGATCTCGCCGGTGCAGCCCGCGACGAGGAGCAGACCCGCCATGCAAAGTCGAATTCTCACGGATGAATCCTCCCCATGCCTTTGATAAGCTGCGCTGTAATTTTCTAGTACCGTTGCAGACATTACCGCGCAGTGCCCGAACATTGACACATGGGCAGCCGTTGTCATGTGCGGAAGCTGCTGACTTCGCAGGTTTCTGCGCACTGAAGTGCAGGACGTACCGCGGCGCTTTGGAATCGCGCATCGCGCATCGCTGGCATCGTTCGCCTCGCTCACGAGGCGCGCCGGCGCGCTCCTTGCGCCTGCCGCGGTGCTCACCCCGCGGGCGGGTGGCGCGCTCAGTCTCCAGCGTTATCCAGCGCTTCCAGGGGGAACCCACGTTGTGCGAGGCTCTCCCGCGCGGTCGCCGGTTGGTTCACAGCGCCCTCACCGGGGCGCAGGAGGACGAGCCAGCACAAAAAACAGAGCGCCCATTCGACGGTGGGGGGGGGAAACCGTCACGGGCGCTCTGCCGTGCATCGTAAGCAGGAGGTGGACCAAGCACCCTCCCGCCTGATTTCGGGCACTTCCCACGCAGGACCGGGCGTGCGCCTTTCGGTTCTGAGGTTCGGCGTGCAGCTCTGTCGGCGACGGCGGCCGCGTGTGCGGCTCGGCGCTGCTGCGAGGCACCTCGGGTCGAGCGGCGAGGGCACACCGTCCTTCCGTTCACCGCCCTTCCGTTCACCTTCCTCTCGGCGATTGCCCGGACCGGACGGCGTCGTGGCGCGCCGCGATCGGGTCTGAGCGGGCACGCTCGGTGCTGCCCTGGCGTGGCGGTCGCGGCGGTGGCGCGGGCGTGCACTGCCGCGAGCGGAGCGGCCGCGGCGGGACACGCGCCGCGCGAGGCCCCGGCGCGCCCGGCGCGCCCTGCGCGCCCTGGCAGAGGAGCGTTACGAATGAACCCCGACGCGTTCGTCAAGCGCGCATTCCCGTTCATCCTGGGAGCCCTGGTCGCGGTCGCCGCGTATTGGCAGGCCTCCGGGGTCTCTTCTCTCGTCTCGCGCGCGATCGCGCCGTCCGGCGCTCCGTCCGGCGCGCCGGCGCTCGCCGAGCCGCCGCTCCCCGACGGCCGCGCGCCGAGCGCGGCGCCGATCCTCGAGCGCAATCCGTTCGACTCGACGACGGGGCCGCTCGGCGCGCGACCCGGGGACGCCGCGGCGGGGCCGACGGATCCCTCGACGCTCGATCCGAACAAGGCGCCTCCCTGCGACACGGGTCGCGTCGTGCTGATCGCGGCGTCCGACGATCCGGCGTGGTCGTTCGCGGCCATCGAGATCGACGAGGGGCGCACCGCGCTCGGGCGGCGCGGCGCGGAGCTCGCCGGCCGGAAGATCGAGGACATCGCGTGGGATCGCGTCGTCCTGACCTCCGCGGGCGGGCGCTGTCAGATGCGGCTCGGCCACCGGAGCGGCGGCGGCAAAACCGAGCCGCAGGCGCAGCCTCGCGCGCCGGAGCCGCCCCGCGCGCCCTCCTCCCGCGCGCGCGGCAGGAGCGATGTCCCGCCGGAGATCGCCTCGAACATCCGCCGGGTGAGCGAGACGGAGATCGACATCGAACGATCGGCCGCCGAGCAGATCTTCGCGCAACCCGAGCTCGTGACGCACACCTCGGCGGCCATCCCGGAGATGCGGGACAACCAGGTGGTCGGGCTGAAGATGACGATCAAGCCCGGCTCGGTGCTCGAGTCCTTCGGGCTGCAGAGCGGCGATCTCGTGCGGTCGGTCAACGGCATCGATCTGACCGACCCGGAAAAGGCGATGATGGCGTACACGCGGATGCGCTCCGACAACCGCGTGTCGGTCCTCGTCGAGCGCAACGGCCGCCCGATGCGGCTCCGGGTGAACCTCCGCTGACGCGCCGCCGCGGCGCCGGCCGCGACGGCGCTCCGTTCTGGATCGGCGCCGCGCTCCATCGCGGAGCACCCCGGCGAGCCGCCGCGGGGCGCGGCCGCCGGAGGCCTGCTTTCCCCGGGCCTCCCGCCTGGTCCGGTTCCTGCGAATCCCGCCCTCGCGAGGGAGAGGCCATGACACACATCGAGCACCGCAGGGGCACCGGAGGCCTCGCTGCTCACCGAGCGCACCCTCCGGCAGGGCGAGGCCGAGGCGCAGCGGGCCATCGAGCTGACGAGGCTCTCCGCCGAGGTCGAGATCCAGCGGCGGCGCCAGGAGACCAGCGAGGGGGCGCGGCTCGAGGAGCTCGCGTCGGAGGCGCGGCTCACGGAGGCGCGGCTCGCGCATGAACGGCAGGGCGCGGCGCTCGCGCTGAGGGCCGAGATCGAGAAGACGACGCTCGAGGCGGAGGCGGCCGCGGCGCGCCACGCGGCGGAGATGGCCGCGGGCGCCCACGAGGTCGACCTGCTCGCGCAGCGCGCGGCGATCGCGGCCGCGCGCCTGCGCGTGGCCGAGGCCGAGCTCGCGATCGCCGAGATCGAGGCGAAGAAGGCGCGGCTCACGCAGGAGCTCGAGCTCGAGCGCGCGCGGGCGCTCCGCGAGATCGAGAACACCGTGTCTCCGGAGATCGTCCGGCTCACCGTGGCACAGCAGATGCCGGCGCTCGCGGCCGCGTTCCAGCAGCGGATGGGGGAGGTGCACGTCACGGCCGTCGACGGGGCGAGCCCGTTCGGCTTCGTCGCGGCGGCCGTGGAGGGGGCGCTGGGGCTGGCCCGCGCCGCGGGGCTCGAGGTACCTTCGGCGCGCGCCCCGAAGGCCGAGCCGCCGCGGGCGGGCGGCCTCGACGCCGCCCCGCGCTGAGGCGCGGCGACGCCCGGCGCTCGCGAGGTGAGCGAGGTGAGCGAGGTGAGCGAGGTGAAGTGAACGCGCGCCGCGGCGCGCGCATCTCACGAGGGGGTACGAGCCCCCTCACGAGGGGGCTCGAGCCCACATTGACCGGATTGCGGCGCAAGACTCCGGCGCATTCCTGTGATATCCTCCTATCTCTTGATCTGTGCACAACGGGAGGGCTCTTGACGCGGTGCTCGGCGGATGCCCGCGCAAGAAACCGACGGATGAGCACGGATGCTGCGGTGGGGAGAGCTCGGTCGCATAAGGATTGAGACCCCGCATACATCTGCCCTAGAGTAGACCAGCCTCGTGGACGGCAAGACCTTGAGCGGCAGGTACATCCTCGGCCGACTGATCGGCAGGGGAGGGATGGGGGCCGTCTATGAGGCCCACGATACGGAGCTGAAGCGCCGTGTCGCCGTGAAGATCATGAACCCGGAGCTGTCGCACAGCCGGTCAGCTGCGGGGCGGTTCGAGCGCGAGGCCAAGGCGGCGAGCGCCATCGAGACCGAGCACATCGTCCGCGTGCTCGACGCCGGCGTGGACGAGGAGACGCGCTCGCCGTTCCTGGTCATGGAGTACCTCCGCGGCGAGGATCTCGCGCAGGTCCTGCATCGCCTCGGCCCGCTGCCCCCGAAGGTCGCGCTGCGGATCGTGGCCCAGGCCTGCGTCGGCCTGCAAAAGGCGCACGATGCCGGCGTCCTGCACCGGGACGTCAAGCCTGCCAACCTGTTCCTCGCGCGGCGCGAGGAGGGCGGCCTGATCGTGAAGGTGCTCGATTTCGGCATCGCCAAGATCAAGCAGGCGCACGACGATCGCCGCGACACGACGGGGCTCACCCGGTCCGGGAGCATGCTCGGGACGCCGCGCTACATGTCCCCGGAGCAGGCGCGGGCCATCAAGGAGATCGATCACCGGACCGACATCTGGTCGCTCGGGATCGTGCTCTACCACGCGCTGGCGGGGCGCACGCCGACGGACGAGGTCGAGGCCTTCGGCGATCTCATCGCCGCCCTGGTCTCCGACCTGCCCCCGCCGGTCCAGGAGCTCGCGCCGTGGGTCCCGCCCGAGGTCGCCGCGGTCGTGGACGGCGCGCTCCAGTACTTGCCCTTGGCCCGGTACCCGAGCGCCTCGGCCATGCTCGAGGTGATCCAGCCGATCCTCGGCGACGACGCGCTGTCGCTCGACGAGAGCATGCTCGTCCCCCTCCCGCCGTCGGAGCGGCTCACCGTCGCGCCGAAGCTCGAGGTCCGCGCGGCGTCGCGCCCGACCCGGCGGGGCTCCAGCAGCGGGGAAACCCCGCACCGATGGCGAGAGCAGACCACCGACAGCGCGACGGCGCCCGCGCTCGAGACGGACGAGCCGCCCCGGGCGAGCCAGCAGGCACCGGCGCCGCGCCGGGCCTCGAAGAAGCTACCGCTCCTCGTCGCCCTGCTGATCGCCCTGGGCCTCGGCGGCCTCGTGACGCTCCGGCCGATCACCTCGCCCAGCACGGCGATGACGGGCATGCACGTCGCGTTCGGCGACCTCCCGAAGGCGCCCTCGGCCGACAGCGCGGCGCCCCCGACGACAGGCGACCCCCCGAAGGCGCCCCCGGTCGAGAGCGCGGCGCCCGCGCCGCCGACCAGCGCGGAGCGCCCCGCCCTCGTGCGCCGGGTCGAGCTGAAGATCGTCCCCAGGGACGCCTCGGTGCAGATCGACGGCTCCCCCGCGCCCGTGAAGGACGGCAAGGTCGCGCTCACCGGCCCCCTCGGGACCTCCCACGACGTGCGTGTCGCCAGCGGCAAGGCCGAGCTCACGGCGCAGGTCGTCATCACCGAGGCGGGGGCGCGCCCCCCGCAGCTGGTGCTGGCACCGCCTCGGGGGGCCAGCCCAGTGAAGAGGACTCGGTCCGCAGCAGCGGCGCCGGTGCCCGGGGCGATGCGAGGGCCCGAACCGGGGCCGGCGCCGGCGCCCGCAGGGACACCCGAGCCCGCAGCGGCGCCGTCCGCGAGCTCGGCTCCTTCCGGCGAGGTGCCCGGGACGAGCGCGAGCAACCCGCTCATGCCGCCCGGCTTCGATTAGGCGTGCCCGCGGCTCCCCCCGACGGCCAGCCCACTCGCGATCTCCGGGGTCGTCCTCGTGATCCCGGCGCCGGGCGGCCCGGCGAGGCCGGCGCGTGTTTCCCGCCCGGAGGGGCGTCTTCCGGATATCCTCGATGACCTCACGGCTGCGGCGGCGTTTTGCTCGGGCACGGGGCGACAGAACAAATGCGACGCCGGCCCGTCTGAGCGGAACACCCGTGAACGGCGGGTAGGGAGCAAGCCAATGAGCGAACGCGGAAGGATGTGGGGGAAGACGGCACTCCTCGGCAGCGCGCTGGCGCTGGGCCTCTCGGCGGGAGGGCTCGCTTGCATGGATCAGCGCGCGCCGGCGGCCATGGACTCGGCGCCGGCGTCGGCGACCGGGGCGAAGAGGGTCGAGGCGACAGCGGGCCTGGAGGCGCCGCGCGCCGGCGCAGCCGCGCCCTCGCCGGCGGCCGCGGACAACGCCCTCCGCGGCGGGATCGCGATGCCGTACGCCGCTCCCGGCTTGGCGGCGGTGGGCGAGGGCGCGGCCAAGGGCGCACCCCCCTCGGCCACGGTCGCGGCCCCGGCCGAGGCGGCCATCGACCCGAACGGCCGCTTCGCCACCACGTACCGGCCCGGGGGCGGCCACCTCGCGGCGTTCGAGTCCGCGGTCGCGCGCGGCATCATCCCGCCCGCCGAGCGGGAGCTCGTCAGCGACGTCGGCGCCCGGTACGCGCCCGCGATCGACGCCCCCAAGGGCGCGGCGCTCGCCCTGCGCACCGACCTCGAGCGCGCGAAGGTGCCGCCCGCCGGCGGCCCGGTGCACGTGCGCGTCGCGCTGCGCTCGACGGCGCAGGCGCCCGCGGCGCGGCCGCACCTGTCGGTGCACCTCGTGCTCGACGTGAGCGGCTCGATGCAGGGCGAGCCGATGGCGCGAGCGCGCGACGCGGCGCGGGCCCTCGTGGACAAGCTCGACGCGAACGACGACTTCTCGCTCGTCACCTTCTCGAGCGACGCCCAGGTCCGGATCCCCGACGGGCCCGTCGGCCCGCGGCGCGCGATGATCAAGACCACCATCGACGGGATCACCGAGGGCGGCGGCACCAACATCGGCCGCGGCCTCGAGCTCGGCTACGTGCAGGCCACCCAGCCGGGCATCCCGGAGGACGCCGTGAAGGTGGTGCTGCTGCTCTCCGACGGGCGCGCGAACGCCGGGATCACGAGCTCGGATCGGCTCTCGAGGCTCGCGCTGGACGCCTTCCAGGCCGGCATCCAGACGAGCACCTTCGGGCTCGGCGCCGACTACGACGGCGCGCTCATGAGCTCCGTCGCGAGCGACGGGGCGGGCGGGTACTACTACCTGCGCGACCCCGACCAGATCGCCCCGGCGCTCGCGACGGAGCTCGACAAGCGCCTCGATCCGGTCGCGACCGCGGTCGAGCTCCGGGTGCGGCTGAAGCCCGACGTGAAGCTGCTCCAGGTCTACGGGTCGCGGCGGCTGAGCGACGCGGAGGCGGCGCGCGTGCGGGCGATCGAGGTCGCGGCGGACGCGCACGCGCAGAAGCGCGATCGCATCGAGAAGGACCGCCAGGACGACGCCGAGGGTGGGATGCGGTTCTTCATCCCGGCGTTCGCGCGCGACGACAGCCACGCGCTGCTCTTGAAGCTCGGCCTGCCCGCCGGCGCGGACGCGCGGAGCATCGCGTCGATCGAGCTCAAGTACAAGGATCGCGTCGCCAAGAAGAACGTCGTCGACGAGGCGCCGCTCAAGGTCGCGTACGCGACCGGCGACGCCGACAGCGCCGCGACCGTGGACCCGTCGGTGGCCCGCACGATCCAGGGCTTCGCGGCCGGCGAGACGCTGGCCGAGTCGGCCCGGCAGATCGCGCTCGGCGATCGCACGCGCGCCGCGGCGCTGCTCTCCGAGCGGGAGGGCATCCTGCGCGCGGCGGCCGAGTCGCTCAACGAGCCGCTCTTCCTCAAGGACGCCGAGCGCCTCGCGCGCCTGCGCAGCCACACGGGCGCGGCGTCGGGCGTGGGGGACCCGCTCGTGCTGGCCATGCTGCTCGAGACCGCCTCGCGGGCGCACCTCCACTGACGGCGGACGGCATGGCGGGAGGCCGCTTTCGAGGGGGATCCACCGGAGGAGCCGAGGCGCGCACATGACCCAGACATTCCCCCTCCGGCGCGATCAGGCCGCCCAGCACGTCGACGTCGCGCCGGGCGGCGAGATCGTCCTCCGCGGCAAGCTCGTCTGCTCCACCGACGCCTCTGTCGTCGACGCGGCGACGACGACCTGGCCGGCCGGCGCGCCCGGGGGCGCGTCGGTGGACAGCGGCGGGCTCGTCGACCTCGATCAGGGTGGCTTTCACATGACGAGCCGCGACCCGGGGACCCACGAGGTCCACGCCATCGCGACCGGCGGGCCGGCGCCCGCGTGTGAGCTCGCGGGGGTCGCGGCGCCCTGCCTCCCGCTCCGGCTCGTGCCGCTCGCGCGGGCGCGGCTCCAGACGGTGAAGGAGCTGAACAGCTGCCTGCAGGGGGGAATCACGGTTGAGGTGCCGGACGCCGTCGTGCCTCCGGTGCCGCCGAGCGCCGCCCCGTACGTGCAGGGCGCCGCCGTCCTGCTCGGCCTCGGCGTGCTCGCCTCGGTCGGGTGGGCGGTGCAGCGCCGGCGCGCCCGCTCGCCGCTCGGCCAGCTGATGGGGATCGCGCACCGCACCCGGGCCAAGCTGAAGGCCGCCGACCCCGTCGTCGCCGCGCCGCTCCTGCCCGCCGTGGAGGCCGCGCTGGGCGCCCTGAAGCAGCGGCGCGTGGACGCCGCGTCGGCCGAGGGCAAGCGGGTCGCGGAGGTGCTCCGGCGCGTGGAGGCGCGCCTCGACGCCTCGGTCCTGGAGGCGCGCAAAGACCAGGAGCAGCAGGCCGCGGACGAGCTCGTGCGCGAGGTCGAGAGCGCGCTCGAGGCGGTCGACGAGGTGGCCGTCGCGCGCCGCGAGCGCGCGTGATCGAGCGTGGCCGCCGCCCTCGCGGCTCGGCTGAAGCGGCGCGCTGTTCTCGGGGGCGCCGCCGAACCCGTCAGCGGCGCGCTCCCTTGATCGCCGCGACGATGCCTCCGAGCTTCTCGGGGGTCCTCTCGATGACCGTCCCGGTGACCACGGCGTCGGCGCCCGCCACCACCGCCTGCGCCGCGGCGGCGTCGTCCCGTATCCCGCCCGCCACGATGAGCGGGATGTCGAGCGCGTCCCGCACCGCCCTCACCATGTCCACCGGGACAGGCCGATCTGCGCCGCTGCCGGCGTCCAGGAAGACGCACTTCATCCCGAAGTACTGCGCTGTCAGCGCGTAGCGGACCGCCGCGTCGATGCCGTCTGGCAGGATGGGATCGACCGCGCCGACCCGCTCGACGGTCGTCGGCGTCGCGCTGGTGCTGATGACGATGTACCCCGTGCCGATCGGGTTCAGGCCGAGCGCGCGGACATGAGGGGCCGCCTCGACCTGCTCTCCGATCAGGAACCGGCGGCTCTTCGAGTTCATCAGCATCATCCAGAAGACGTGGTCTGCGTGCCGCGTCAGGCACGCCGCTCCGTTCACGAAGAGGATCGTCGGCGCGGAGCAGGCCGCTTTGACCGCGGCCGCCGTCCGCTCCGTCGCTCCACCGCCGGCTGTGCTCCCGCCGATCAGGATCACATCCGAGCCCATCGCCCGCGCCATCGAGGCCATTGCCCCCGCCGCCTCCGGAGATTGTCGGTCCGGGTCGAGCAGCGTGAAATGCCGCGCTGGTCCGCTCCGGGAGATCTCGGCAGGTACCGTTCCATTCATCGTGTGCACCGCGTTCGCAGGGGGTTGACGGAACCGCCGGCGCCCGGATCCCCGCACGCCGCACCCAGCCCGCGCGGGAGGAGGCCGCCCCGCGTCGGCCGCTCGGCCGGGGAGCGGCGCCCAGGCGGTCGCAGCGGCGACCCTTCAACCATTCTGCGCACCACGCCGGCGCAGGCGCCGCAGCACCGGACCATAATACGTATCATAGATGAGGATGGGGACGAAGAAGGTGAGGACGACGGCGCGCCCGAGAGGAGGAGCCACGTAGGGCATGAAGAGCGCCATCACGCTCAGCAGGCTCGCGATGATGTGGAACATCACCGGTCCGAACATCCGGCTCGGGTTCGTGGTCCGAAGCATGATCACGTCGGCCGCGATGGCGGCCACCTGCAAGAGGGCCACGGCGGCCGAGGTGGACCAGCGGGTGGCGTCGTCGTAGGCGAGCTCGTTGACCGCGAGCGGCCAGAAGAGCAGCCCTGTGCACAGCGCCTGCAGGCCGAAGGTGTACGCCGCGAGCCGGCGAGGCAGGTGGAGGCCCCCCTCCTCGTCCGGGCGCGCTCCGAGGAGGACGGCGGTGGTCTTCATGCCAGCAGCACAGTCGCTGACCAGATCGCGCAAGCTGCCGTGGATCCCGTTCACGAGGATGATGAACACGACGATGTGCGCCGCGAGCACCCAGGTGAGGAGCGTCGGCGCGGCCTCGGCCATGGCCGCGCCATAGAAGACGAGCGCGGCCCACGCCACGCCCTGGATGGCGTCCGTCAGCGGAGGAAACGGGTTGGTTTTGCCCCACAGGTTGTACATGGCCCCGGCGACGATCGCGACCGCCAGCGCGAGGTGCGCCGCCCACGACCCCTCCATGACCAGGGTCAGCAAGAAAGCGATGGGGAGCTGGCCGAGGGCGAACCAGAGCGCGTGCCTCGGCTGGATGCTGCCCTTGACCAGAGGATACTTCGCTCTTCGAGGATGCCCGCGATCGACGGCCAGATCGACGACATCGTTGTGCACATAGATGTAGTGGTGGAACGCGAGGGCCACCGCCACGAGCCCCCATGTCCTCCCCTCCGTCAGGCGAGCCGACACGCTTCCTGCCCCCAGGAGCGGCATCATCGCCGTCAAGCCGAAGACGGACAGCCGTACGAAGCGCTGATAGGCCAGGAAGGCGTTCCAGGCCCGGGCGAAGGGGCCGTCTTGAGCCGGCGTGGCGGATGTCTCCATGGGCGATCTCCCGGTCTGCCCCGTCGCGTCAGGCATGGGCCCTGCCGTCGTCCTTGCGCCTGGTGGACGAGCCGCGAAGCACGGCATAGGGCATCGTGTAAAAGAACAAGCCGGCGAGGGCAAGGACGGCGCCGAGCCACCACAGGCCCCCGGAGGCGCGATGGGCCCCGGTCAGGAAATACCAGGACAGGAAGTAACCGTAGAAGAAGATCGGCACCGAGAGCACCGTCCAGTCCAGCCGTGGCGCGCGCTCAAGGCGAGGACGGTAGAGGAGCACGGTGGCCGCGCCCACGCCGATCAAGAGGAACAATCCGACGATCTCCGCCGGTCGCCGCCAGACATACCGGATGTAGGTGAGCAGCTCGATCGTGTCCACCACGACGCTCGCCAGCACCACCCCGACCGGCACGAGGACGACCTGCCACGCCCCCCTCCGCTCTGTGGGAAACAGCTTGTGTCCGAGGGTGGTGAACAACGAGAGGTTGAGCAGGACCACGAACCACCCGAAGTAGTTGGTGACTGGCACGCCCATCCACCAATAGGCGTCCGCCGCGGGGTTCCAGCGCCACATGGCGAGCCCCATCGGGCCCGACGCGATGGGGTCGATCACCAGATCGATCCCGATGCCCAGGAGGGCCGCCGCGAACGGCGCGAGGTACCACGGCGCCCGCTCGAGGTGTCGTGCGGCCTGCATGCCAGCGTGGATGATACACCCCCACCCGAGCGCGATGCACAGGGGCAAGGCCTGAGGGGCCCCGCGAGCGAGCACCAGGTAGAAGTCGCCATAGGTGTAATCGGGCGGGGATCGGTAGTTGAGCCCCACGTACTCGATGAGCAGGCCGTAGGCGAAGAACGTGAGGAACTGGAGGAGGGCGTGCTTGCCCCGGCGAAAGGCATGGACCGCGCAGCCAAGCCACAAGAGAGAGACGAGCACCTCGTAGAGGACGTGGGACAGGGGAGGCGGGCTCATGAGAAGTCTACCTTGAGGGAGAGGAAAAGAGAAAAGCAAATCCAAACGTCTCGGGGACGTCAAGCTCCGATCTAGCCCCGATCTGGCCCCGATCTAGCCCCGATTGCGGACCCGCTCCGGGTCGACAGAACATTCTTCTATGCGATCGGACGATGCGATCGGATACCCCCTGAGGTCCTGACCGCACTCATCGCAATGGAACCTGAGAAAGCTCCGTGCCGGCGCACGGAACTGGACACGAGAGCGGGTCAGCGGACCGGGCCGGCGAGCTCCGGGGTCGAGACGGGCGCGGCCTGCGCGGCGTCTTCGAGCGGCGCGCACCCGTCGGCCGCGAACGGGCCGATCGCCGGCTCGGACTCGACGAACGCCGCGAGGTGGCGCATCCGCTCGAGGAAGGCCGCCTCGGTCTCGGCGCGCCGCGGGTCGGCCGCGAGCGGGACGGTCCCGAGGCCCTCGCTGCGCACGGGGCAGATCTCCGCGAGCGGCGGCGCGCCCCGCCGCAGGCGCAGGCGCGCCAGCATGCCGAGCTCGACCGCGGGGCCGGTCCTCTTCACCTTCATGATGAAGTTGCCGAGGCTGTAGAAGATGGGCCGGCCGCGCCGCAGCTCGATGCCCTGGAGCACGTGCGGGTGGTGGCCGAGGACGGCGTCGGCGCCGGCGTCGATGGCGGCGCGGGCGACCGCGCGCGCCTGCGGCAGGGGCGTGTCCAGGTACTCGGTGCCGCCGTGGTAGCTCACGACGACCGCGTCCACGCCCGGCTGCTTGCGCGCGGCGCGCACCGCGGCCGCGAGCCCGTCCCGCTCCGCCGCCGCGACGAACTCGCGCGCCGGGTGCTGCCAGAGCGAGCCCTGGTTCCAGATGCCGGTGACGGCCAGCACCGCCACGCGGAACCCGCGCCGCTCGACGACGACCGGCGCGTACGCCCGGAGCCGCGTCCGGCCGGCGCCCGCGTACGCGACGCCCGCGCGCTCCAGGTGATCGAGCGTCTCGAGGAACGCGCGCTTGCCGTAGTCCCACATGTGGTTGTTCGCGAGGGACACCACGTCGACGCCGGCGCGCGCGAGCGCGGCCGCGCCGGCGGGCGGGCCCGTGAAGACCAGCGGCTGCCGCGGGTGCTGCGTCTCTCCGCCCTGATCGCTGAGCTGGTTCTCGAGGTTGACGAAGCGCACGTCCGCCGCGGCGAACAGCGCCGCGACCGGGGCGAACGGGTCGTGCGCCGGGTCGCGGAGCAGCTCCTGGCCGAGCGCCTTGCCGAGGCAGACGTCGCCGCCCGCGAGGAGGGTGATCGCGTCGGCCGGCGACGCCGGAGCGTAGGCCGGCGCGCGGGAGGCCGGCGCGCGGGAGGCCGGCGCGGCCGGGGAGGCGTCGCGCGGGGCGGCAGCGTCGCGGGGCGGGGGAGGGGAGGCGTCGCGGGGCGCGTTCGGCGCGACGGCAGGCGGCGGGGCGAGGCCGGCGCCCACGTTGGCGGGCCGCTCGCAGCCGAGCAGCGCGGCCGCGGCGCACATCGCGAAGAAGAGGTGGACGCGGCGCATCGGGAGCGGCTTCTCGGCGCGCATTATCCACGGGGGCGCGGAGGGGCCCAAGAATCCGGGCGAGGAGCCGCCCGCGCCGGGTTACCGTTTGCAACCGCGCGCAGTGAGAGATCGCAGCCCCTCCCGGACCTGGCCGCCGTGAGCCGCAGAAACCGTGCGCTCTCGCTCGCGCTTGCCTCGCTCGCGCTCGCTCCGATGGCGGAGGCCCGCGCCGGAGAGGGCGCGCCGGGCGTCGACCTCGACTGGATCGCCCCCGGCGGATGCTCGGATCGAGGGCGCGTGCTGGCCGAGATCGAGCAGCGCCTCGGGCGGTCGGTCGCAGAGGGAGGCGGCGCGCCCAGGCTGAGGGCGCGCGCGGAGGTGTCCCGGAACGAGCGCGGGTCGTGGGACCTCCACCTCACGACGACGCTCGGCGAGACGACGCGGTCGCGCGAGCTCCACGGCGAGAGCTGCGCCGAGCTCGCCGATGCGGCGGCGCTGATCATCGCGTTCGCCCTCGATCCGGACGCGGCCGCCCGCGACCCCGCGGCGCTGGATCCGGCCCTGACGGTAGGCGCGGAGCCGGGCGCCGGCTCGGGCGCGGAGCCGGGCGCCGGTTCGGGCGCGGAGCCGGGCGCCGGTTTGGGCGCGGAGCCGGGCGCCGGTTCGGGCGCGGAGCCGGGCGCCGGCTCGGGCGGGGCGCCGGACACGGCGGCCGAACCGGACGCGCGCACCGCCGCGGACCAGCCCGTGGTCGCGCCCCCGCCGGAGGGCGGCGAGCCCCCGGCCGCCTCACAGATCGAGGCGCGCCCCTCGCCGCACCTCGAGCTACGCGGCGCGCTCAGGGCCTCCGGCGTACTCGACGCCTCCTCGCTCCCCGCCGTCGCCCCGGGCGTCGGCATCTCCGCCAGCGCGCTGATCGGGTCCGTCCGCGCCGAGGTGTCCGGCCTCTACCTCGGCGCCCAGCAGGCGCTCATCGCGCCGACCCTGGGTGGCGACGTCTGGCTGCTCGCCGGCGGGCTCCGTCTCTGTTCCGCATTGCATCGCAAGGCGTTCGAGCTCGGGCCCTGCGCCGGTCTCGAAGCGGGGGCCATGGGCGCGACAGGGTTCGGCGTGGCGTCGCCCGGCTCGAACCGGGCGCTCTGGATCGCGCCGCAGCTCGGGGCGCTCGCGACCTACGCGCTCTCGGATCAGATCCGGGCGCATCTATCGGTCGACGCCCTCTTCCCGGTGACGCGAGGTCGCTTCGTGCTCGTCGGCATCGGCCCGGTCCACCGGATCCCCGCGGCCACGGCCCGCGCCTCGCTGGGGGTCGAGGTGCAGTTTCCGTGACGGATCCGGAGGGCGCCGGCCATGTCCTGCGCGTGACGAGGACGCCCCCCGCGCCGGCGCTCCCCTTCGCGGGGTCCGTCCTCGAGCCGCGCCCCGGTGTCCACGGGGCGCGCGAGCCCCTCGACTTCGACGCGGTGTACGACGAGCACGCCGATTTCGTGTGGCGAAACCTCCGCCGGCTCGGCGTGCGCGACGCGAGCCTGGACGACGCCCTCCAGGACGTCTTCCTGGTGGTCCACCGGCGCCTCGGCGAGTTCGAGCCGCGCTCGAGCGTGAAGGCGTGGCTGTTCGCGATCGTCTGCCGGGTGGCGCGTGATCACCGGCGCCTCGCCCGGCGCAAGGGAGGGGGCGAGGAGCTGCCCGCGGGCGTGGCCGACCGCGCGCCGGGTCCCGCCGAGCAGCTCGAGCAGGTCGAGGCGCTGAAGCTCGTCGACGCGCTCTTGGCGGAGCTCGACGACGACAAGCGCGCGGTGCTCGTGATGGCGGAGATCGAGGAGCTGAGCGCGCCGGAGATCGCCGCGGCGCTCGACGTGAAGCTGAACACGGTCTACTCGCGGCTGCGCGCCGCGCGCCGTGAGTTCGAGCTCGCCCTGGCGAGGCGCGGGGGCGGGCGGCCATGAGCGACCCGACCGACAGGGCGCGCGCGCTCCTGAGGGCCGCCCGCGAGGACGGGCTCGCGCCGTGCGACAAGGCGCGGCTGCGCGCGGCGCTCGCGGCGAAGCTTTCGGCCGCCGCGCCGCCCGCGTCCCCTGGGGAGGCGCCCCCCTCGCCGGCCCCGCCGCCGGCCGGCGGCGTCGGGGCGGGCGGCGGCGCGCTGTCGGGAAAGGTGGCCGGCGGCTTGCTGTCGGGGAAGGCGATCGCGGCGGGCGCGCTGATCGGCGCCGTCGCCTTCGCCGGCGGCTTCTTCACCGGCCGGGCGAGCGTCGACGCGCCGCCGTCGGTCGGCGCAGCGCCGCCGGCGGGCGCGACCGTGGCGCCGCCGCCTGCGAGCGTCGCGCCGGCGCCCGCCGCCGCCGAAGCGGCCGCCGTCGAAGCAGACCCCAAGCTCGCCTCCGCGCCCCCGGAGCCCGCGAGCGCCGCTGCGCCGGCGGCCGCGCCGGGGTCGCCGCGGCCGCCATCACCGATCGCGGAGGCCGAGCCGCGAGCGCCCGCGTCCGGCGGCACGCCTGCGTCTGGCGGCGCCGCGCGCGGGCCGGGCGCCCCGCCGGCACACGCGCGCGGCGGGCCGCCGACAGGGGCGAGCACGCTCGCCGCGGAGATGGCCTTGCTGCGGGAGGCGCAAGACGCCGTGCGGGCCGGCGACCCTTCGGCCGCGCTTGCCCGCCTCGACGACCTTGGCGTGCGATTCCCGGACGGCCAGCTCCGCGAGGAGCGCATGGCCGCGCGCGTGCTCGCCCTCTGCGCCGCCGGACGGGCGCGGGAGGCGCGCGCGGAGGCCGAGCGGCTCCTCGGCGATGCGCCGGGCTCGGTTCATGTCGAGCGCATCCGCGCCTCGTGCGCGTTCCGAGAAAAGCTCGACTGAAGAGACGGATATCCGGCGCGCCGGCCATGTACGAGTCGACCTCATGAAACGGGAGGAACAATGACTCTCTTGAATCGCGCCGCGCTCGCGTTGATCTCCATCGGAACCCTGCTCGGGAACACCGGCTGCCAGTCGCAGGTCCTGCCCATCGGCGGCGGCGAGCCGAGCCCCGGGAACGACGGCTCCAGCGCGGCCGCGCTGCTCGTCGCGCGGTGGGATGGATACGTCGAGAACTTCCAGTTCCGCTCGGGATCCGACAAGGTACGGATCGACATCGACGCGGTGGAGGGCTCGACGATCCAGGGGACGGTGCGCTTCGGGGCGGAGCCCGACGTCGCCCCGCCCACGGATCCCGACGTGGGTTATCCCCCGGACCCCTGGAAGGGGCCTTACGACGGGCCCGGTTACGACTTCGAGCTGCCCTACGAGGGGTTCGATTTCACGCTCTTCGACGCGCAGCTCACCGATCGCCGGCTGCGCTTCTACGTTGCCCCCCTGGAGCTCTGGAAGGGCTGGTGCGAGCTCCAGACGCCGCGCCCCCTGGAGCGCCCTTACTTCGTCGATCAATACTTCTGCCAGGCAAACCAGAGCACCTCGATAGGCAGCGACGGCTGCTTCCTCGGCGGGGAGCCGCTTGAGTGCGGTTACTTCTCTCTCTGCACCGCGATGATTTGCGAGTGTGACGAGTCCGCGTGCACGGTGCATGCGGAGCTCTGGCCGCAACGGGTCGACTTCGATGTCGCGTTCGACCAGCAGGACGCGGACGGCAGCATGGCGATCAAGGACGCCCTCTTCAACGTCCGGCTGACGCGCGACCCCTGAGGGGGCCGGGCGCCTCGCCCTGCCCCGCTCCTCGAAGCGAGCCGCCGCGGTGGCCGGCGCCGCGGCGCGCGCGCATGCTCCGGGCCGGGGCAACCATGAAGCAGGAGCAGGTCCGGACGGAGGTCGATCGCCAGCAGGAGGGCGGCGGGGTGGGCCGCGCGGCCGGGCTCGCGGGCGTGGTGCTGTGCGGCGGGCGGAGCTGCCGGATGGGGCGCCCCAAGGCGTGGCTGCCGTTCGGGGGCGAGGCGCTGCTCCAGCGGGTGGTGCGGCGCCTCGGCGAGGCCGCCTGGCCGATCGTGGTGGTCGCGGCGCCGGAGCAGGAGCTGCCGCCGCTGCCGGAGGGGGTGCTGATCGCGCGCGACCCGGTGGAGGGCCGCGGACCGCTGCAGGGCATCGCCGTGGGGCTCGAGGCGGTCGCGCCGCACGCCGAGCGGGCCTATGTCACCTCGACCGACGCGCCCTTCCTGGAGCCCGCCTTCGTGCGGCGCGTCGCGGACCTGCAGGCGGGCGGCTACGCCATCGCCGTGCCGCGGGCCGAGGGGCACCACCACCCGCTCGGCGCCGTCTACGCCTGCGCGGTGCGCGGCGAGGCGGCGGCGCTGCTCGCGGCGGACCGGCTGCGGCTGTCCTTGCTGTTCGAGCGGGCGCGCACGCTCGTCGCCGAGCCGGAGCTCCTGCTCGCGGATCCGCGGCTCCGCGAGGCGGATCCGGGCCTGCGCTCGCTGCGCAACCTCAACACACCCGAGGCGTACGCGGCGGCGCTGCGCGAGCTCGAGGGCGACGCGGGGGCCCGCGGGGCAGGCGCCGCGGGGTGACGCCGGGCGCGGCGTGAGGCCGTCACCGCCCCGCCGAGATCCCCGGCGCGCGCGCCTCGCGCTGGCCGGCCGCCGCGGCGCCGCGCGGAGCTCCTCTGTCGATAAGGACCCGCTGCCCACCGTGCCTCAGCAAGATCACCCGATCCGGGCCGAGGCCGCGCGCCGCCATGACGCGCCGGAGCTCGCGCGGGGCCTCTCCGAACTGATCCGTGCTGTTGATGAAGGTGTCGAAATGAATCGCCAGCATCCGTCGCGCCCCGAGATCGAGGAACGCCTGGACCGCCTCCGCCGGATCGACGTGCTTGGTCGTCATGAAGTCGCGCGGCGTGACGGGGGCGATCGGCAAGATGGCGAGATCGATCGCGGGGAAACGCGCGCGGGTCGCCTGGAACATCGCGCGGTCGTAGGCGGTGTCCCCGCCGAAATACACGGTGATCCCGTGGTACTCGACGACGTACCCGGTGAAGCTCGACGTCATCCAGTCGCGGTCGAGCCCGTAGCGGTAACCGGAGTGCCGCACCGGGACGGCCGTGATCTTCAGGTCGCCCTGCTGCCATGTCGTCCACATGGGGACCTCGACGCTATCGAACGTGTAGTTCGGCACGTACACGAGCCCGCCCTGAGGGACGAGCAGCGCGCGGACCTTCCGCTCGATGAGCGACAGCGATCCGAGCGAGAGGTGATCGAGGTGCATGTGCGAGATGAGGACCGCGTCGACGGGCGGCAGATCCTCCGGATCGAGCCCCGGCTCGACGAGCCGCTTCACGATGACGCCCACGGTCGACGTGAAGACCGGGTCGGTCAGGATGAGCTTGTCGTCGATCTGCACGAGCGTCGTCGCGTGCCCGACCCAGAGCACCGCGAGCCGCGCCTCGGGGCGGTAGGGCGCGTGCACCTTGTCGGGCACGGGCGCCGGCGTGTCGAACAGCGTCGCCACGTTGCCCCCGAGGATGCGCGCGGGCACACACGACAGGCCCGCGAGCGCGAGCGCGAGCGCGAGCAGCGCCGCGGCGAGCAGGAGCGAGGTCGAGGGCGACCGGGAGGGGCGCGGGGCCATGCGCGGCGTCAGAAGTAACGAATGCTGAGCGTGACCGTCGTCGATCGCAAGGCGGCCGTCGGCGTGTAGGTCACCTGAGCGCCGACGGAGCCGAACAGGGTGTAGAAGCCCGCCTCGTACGAGGCCGCCACCTGCCCGCGAAAGTAGAGCGCCGAGCCGCCGAGCGAGCACGACATCGTGTCGCCCCGGTCGAGGAGCGGGAAGTACGAGCGGACGCCGCCGCGGAACATCCAGCTCCTCGAGAACACGTCCAGCGCCGGGATGTACTCGGGCGAGCCGAACAGCTCGATCGAGCCCGAGTGCCGCGTGAGCGGCTCGACGATGAAGGCGCGCCACGGCGAGAGCTTGCGGTTGATCCCGAACGAGTAGAGCACCGGCGTCACCTGCCAGCGGAGCCCGAAGTACGTGCCGCGCGGGCCGCTCCACAGCTCGGGGCTCGGCACGAGCTGGGCGAGGAGCCAGGGCGCGGTGAGGCGGATGCCCGGCTCGGTGGCGGCCTCGCTGGCGGCCGCGCGCGCCGGCGCCGCGCCGGTGGCGGCCGCGAGCGCCGGCGCCGCGCGGGGCGGCTCCTCCGGCGCGGCGCCGGCGCCGAGCGACCAGGCGAAGGAGGCGGCGCAGGCGGCCGCCGCGGGCGTGCGGGCTCTCGGGAGGCGCCTCGTGCGGGCCATGTCGCGGCTACGGCGCGGCGCCGTGCACCCTGCCGAGGTGTTTGTACAGGAACCGCGCCGCGTGCTCGCCGTAGGGCGTCCGCGCCGCGTACACGTCGGGCGAGGCGATCGGCGCGTGCGCCGCCAGCGGGCCCGGCCGTGCGATCCGGCTGAGATCGTCGCTGAGCACCTCCATCGACGCATAGCGGTTCTCCGGGCGCTTGCGCAGGCACTTCATGATCACGGCCTCGAGCGCCGCGGCGGCCGGGCTCGCGCCCAGGTTGGGCGGCGGAGGCGGCGTGATGAGCTGGCTCGCCAGCACCATGGCCTCGTCGACCACGGGCGACAGCGCGGGGGAGGAGCCCCGCGTGATGCTGAACGGGAGCCTGCCCGAGAACACCCGGTACATGAGCATGCCGAACCCGTAGACGTCCGTGCGCGCGTCCGGAGGATCGCTGATGGTCTGCTCGGGCGCCATGTACTCCAGCGTGCCCACCGTCACGCCGGCCTGGGTGAGGCCGGAGTGCTCGTACAGCTTGGCGAACCCGAAGTCGACGACCTTGGCCGCCCACGCGTCCCCCTTCTCGCCCACGAGGAACACGTTGGCCGGCTTCACGTCCCGGTGGACGATCCCCGCGCGGTGCGCCGCGCCGAGCCCCGCCGCGGCCTGCAGGAGCAGGGGGACGCCCGCCTCCGGAGACAGCCGCTTCTCGCGCAGGAGCAGCGAGCTCATCGACTCTCCGAAGAGGAACTCCATGACGAGGTAAGGCGACCCTTCGTGAAGGCCGATATCGAGGACCTCGACCAGGTTCGGGTGCACGACCGTGGCCGCGGCCTTGGCCTCGAGGAGGAACCGCGCCTTCAGCTTGGGCTCGCGGCGGAACGTCGGCGCGAGCAGCTTCAGCGCGACCGGCGCGCCGCCCCGCGTGTCCTCCGCCAGGAACACCTGCGCCATCGCCCCGCTGCCGATCAGGCCGCGGACCCGGTACCGCTCGGCGATGACGTTGCCCACCTGATCCGTCGGCTGGGAGCGGATCCGCCGGATGTCCAGGGCCTGGACCAGCTTCTCGCCGTCGTGCGGGCAGAAGCGGTGATCGTCCGCGTACCGCCGGTGGCAACGAGGGCACAACATGGGGATCCCTCCTCCGGGGATAGCCCGCCCGAAGCCCCCTTTGCAAGGCCCACCGCCGCGACGGCGGGGCGCCGCGGGCACACGCGCGCCACGCCCACGCCCACGTCCACGCCGCGCGCGCCGCGTCAGGACGCGCGCGGCGCCTCCGACGGGAGGCGCGGGGGCGCGTTGCTCCGGATCGTCTCGACGCGGGAGAAGTCGTCCTCGTCGTGCGTGCTGCCCGACACACGCCAGCCCCGGCTCCGCCTGGGCAGCCCGTCGAAGCGGTCGACGAAGGAGCTCGCCCACGCCTCGATGTCGCGCGGGCGCGCGTCGGGCGCGGCCGCGAGCGCCTCTGCGAAGGCGGCGTCGATCTCCGGCGGCGTGTCCGGGAGCAGCGACGAGACCGGCGGCGGGGCCGCGCGCGAGAGGCTCGACAGGATCGTCGAGAGATCCTCGCCGGCCGCGACGCGCCGCCCGGTGAGCGCCTGGTACGCGACGGCCGCGAAGGAGTAGATGTCGCTGCGCGCGTCCACCGGCCTGCCGCTGGCCTGCTCAGGGGCCATGTACAGCGGCGTCCCCAGGAATATCCCCGTGGAGGTCATGCTGACGTCGGCGGAGATCTCCTTGGCGATGCCGAAGTCGAGGATCTTCACGCGGAAGCCGACCGCGGACGTCGACGGGACGAGGAAGATGTTCTCCGGCTTGATGTCGCGATGCACGAGCCCCGCCGCGTGCGCGGCCCCGAGCGCCGAGGCGCCCTCGCGCACGAGCGCCGCGACCTGGGCGGGCGTCCCAGGGCCGTTGTTCTTCATGGCGCAGGCCAGATTGCAGCCGTCCAGCCACTCCATCACGATGTAGAGCGAGCCGTCCTCCAGCTCGCCGGAGTCGTACACCTCGACGACCGACGGGTGCTGGATCCGCGCGACGAGGCGCGCCTCCCGCTCGAAGCGCGCGCGCACGTCGTCGTTGTTGAAGAGCTCTGTCCTGATGGCCTTGACCGCGACCTCGCGCCCGAGCCGCTCGTCATGGGCCTTGAACACCCTGCCCATGCCGCCCTCCGCGACGACGCGGACCAGGCGATAACGCCCCGCGACGCGGTAAGGGAACGGCCGAGGCCTGCTCAGGAGCGCGCGGTCGTCGATGCACTCCTGCGTGCTCTGGTCGTAACAGCGGTGGCAGATCGGGCAGATCTGCAGGAAGTCGATCCCGCGGCTCACCATGTCGTCGAACGTGGCTTTCCGGCGCTCCGCCGCGCTCGCGAGCTCCTTGCGCAGGCGCGACAGCTCGAGCGCGCTGCCGAGGTGGTGGGCGAAGGAGTCGACGAGCCGCCGCGTCGTGTCGCTCCAGACGACGCTGCTGCCGACGATCACCAGCGCGCCGTGGACCTCGCCCGACATGCCGACGACGGGGATCACGACGTCCGACGACCGGGGCACGGGCCGCTTCGAGATCGCGGCGTCGCGCAGCACGTCCGCCATCGGCGCCTCGGTGGTGGTCCCGCTGAGGTTGACCATCTCCTGCTCCTCGGCCTTCCACACCGCGATCTCGGCGGCCCCGATCGCCTCCGCGACCTGCGCCGCCGCGCTGGCCGACCACCGCGCCACGTCGTCGAGCGCCTGCGCCGAGGAGGAGACGAGCTCCGCGAGCTTCTCCTGCTCCTCGGCGAGCTGGCGCGAGAAATACTGCACGGCGGCGTAGGCGATGCCCGACACCGTGAGGATGTTCATCGCGAAGAAGCAGGCGATGAGCCACGCGGGCGCCGCCGGCGCGCGCGCCGCGAGGGCTGGGTCGACGGCGCCGGCCACGAGCACGAGGAGCGCGTAAGCGGCGAACCAGGGGACGGACGCCCGCGACCCGTGGAACAGCAAGAAGGTCAGCGGCGCGAGCAGCGCCCACAGGACGACGCCGCTCGACGCGACGAACCCTCCCCGGCTCGCGTGCATGAGGAACGGCAGCACGAAGATGAGCAGCGCCTGGCGGAAGCGGAACCCGGCAAAGCCCTTCGTCCTGGCGAAGTGGGCGAGGCTCGCGACGGTGCAGGCCACATAACCGAGCGGGATCGCCGCCGAGCGAGGATCCCCGCTCGCCGCATAGGCGATCACCCAGACGGGGCACGCGGACGCCTTGAGCGCGGCCGTCACCGTGAGGATCCGCTTGTGTTGCCGCAGCCCCGGATCGTCGCCGGGCTTGAGCCCGATCCGAGCGACGGCCTCGAGAAACTTCATCCAGGAACGAGTGTACGCCTCGGTACAGTGGCCCTCAAGCTTTGAGCCCTCGATGGGCGCGCGCGGGTCATCCGATGCCGACACAATCGTCCCCAGGCCGTCGCGCAGACCGTCCTCGGCTGAACATGCCGGCTTATCTTAGCGCCCTTTCCCCTGGCGGCGCCCTCCGCGCGTCTCGAGGTGTCAGGACGCCCCGAGGTCGATCTCGGCGAGCCGTCCCACGAGCGGATCCTCGCTCCCGAGCTGCTGGAACGTGACGGGATCGCTCTTTTCGAGCGCCCCGAGGAGCTGGTTCAGCCCGCGCCGCGAACCGTAGTAATTCGACAGCTCGTGGTCCTCGGCGGTGATGCAGGCGCGCACCGCGCTGCGGGAGATCTCCGGGAGTCGCAGCGCCTTGAGCGCCATCGACCAGAGGCCGTCGATGAAGTTCTGGTCTGCGGGGAACTCCAGGAGACCGGCCATCGTGAGGAGCATGGCGCAGCGCTGGCCTCGCGGCGTGGACAGCGCCTCTTCGGCGGCGAGGTACCCGAGATCGAACGCGCGGCGCATGGCGTCGGCCGCGCAGAGCAGGCGCTTCAGCTCCTGGGCCGCGTGGCTCAGGTAGCTGTGGAACATGACCTCGACGGTGAAGCCGCCGACCGCGTCCTGGCTCTTCACGTAGCGGCAGACCGCGGGCAGCCGCCCGAGATCCTGCCGGACGGCGTCGCCCGTGGGCACGTCCTGGGGCGGCTCGCGGTGGCTGAAGAAGCCCCCCGAGTGGAAGGCATAATAGAGCTCGCTCTGGCCCGGGAGCGCGGCCCAGAGCTCCGAGTACTGCGCGACGCGGTTGAGGCTGCCCGCGGCCCAGTTGAGGCCCGCCGCGGCCTGGCCGCTGATCTGCGACGCGCTCACCCCCGGGTCGCGCGGCGTCATCGAGGCCTGCATGTCCTCGGCGATCTCCGTCAGCTGGAAGTCGAGGAATCCGTCGTAGTAGTCCGCGCGCCCGTCCCGGTTCACGTCGGAGTAACGCGCGACGACGAGCGGGTGCGAGGGCCCGACGAACTGCGAGAACCCGGGGACCTGCGCCTGGGCGTGGTGCCACTGGGCCTTCCGGATGCGCGCGTCGAGCTCGTCGTGCGGCGCGCGCTCGCTCATGCCGCGCAGCGCGGCGACGAAGCAGTCGACGCCCTCGGAGGCGCTGACCGCGCCGTCCGGTCCGGTCCGGAAATAGGTCGAGTCCCAGGAGGAGTAGATGTCCGCGTCAGGGAACATCTGGGAGATGGCGAAGCGCGTGGTGAGCCCGGCGCACTGCGCGTTCATCATCAGCTTGTACCCCTCCTGGCGCACCTTGACCGCGGCGGCGCGGAGGTCGAAGGCGCCGAGCTGCGCGTGCCGGTTGATGAGCAATCCGGCGAAGAACGGCATCCCCATCTCGAGGTTCTCGTCCCGCGGGCTGGCCGAGCGGGCGAAGATGCGGATAGGCTCGCCCGCGGGCGTCTTGAAGGGGGCCTCGAAGGCGCGGTAGGGGCTCCAGCTGCTCGGCGACGGCGGCGTGCCTTCCGGCAGGGGGATCTCCTTGAAGCCGTGGGTCGCCATCAGGATGCGGCACTCGCCCTCGTGGAACTCCGAGGCGCCGCACATGGCGAAGCTCCAGGGGCCCTTGAGCTCGTCGTACGGCGGCGCCTCGCGGAGCAGCCCGCGGACGAGCGCCCGCGCGCGCTCCTGCTGGGCCGGCGTGAGCCCGGGCGCGCGCAGCTGGAGCAGGTGGATCGCGTGGGCGCGCAGCGCCGGCCGGGCTGCCTCGTGGTCCGCCTCCTTGTCGATGAGCGCGAAGATCTCCTCGGCGGCGCGCTCGGCGACGGGCGCGAAGGACCGGTCCTCCAGCGAGGTCGCGACGAGGTGCGACAGGATGGTGAGCCCCGCCGAGCGCAGGGTCGCGGCCCCCGTCGGATCGCGCTTCGCCTCCTCGCCGCCGACCGCCGCGAGCGCGAGCGCCGCGCGCACCTGGTCCAGCATCAACGTGGCCCGGCCGGCGGAGAGCCGCTCCTTGCGCACCGGCTCCTCGGGGTGGAACGCGCTCGGCGGAAAGAGCTGCGTGAAGGTGCTCGTCCGCCGCGAGGAGATCCACCGGGCGGCGGTGACGAGGGTGTCGCGGACCGCGACGACCTCCTCGGGGGGCAGGTTCGGGTTCGTGCTGAAGACCCCCGTGGGCAGGAGCCAGAGCGGCGCGGCCCCTTCGCGCCCGGCGGTCAGGTCGAGGGGCGCCGCCTGCGACGCCACGCCCTGATCCGGGACCACCTCGACCGAGGACATCGCGAGCGAGCGCAGGCGCCGGCGCACCGGCGTGTGCCCGGGGAACAGGACGAGCACGGCCTTGCCCTCGCGCTCCCGGAGCGCCGCGAGGTGGTCCCCCGGCGCCGGCGATTGGAGCGAGATGGCATAATCGTTGTCGCCGGCGGTGAGCAGGTGAATGCCCGGTGTGGACTTGCGCTCTTGGAATGATTGCGCTGCCGTCGGCCCGACGGCGTCCACCGTCCCTGGCAGGTCGACGATCCCGCGGGGGGAACGGATCCGGACAATGACTTCGGTGGGCATGGCTCCTCCTGAGGCGCGCGAGCGTCGCCTCGTTCAAGAGCGCGGCGCAACAGGAATCCGAACCCGCGCGATGCGGTTTCGCGCGCAATGAAGGTTCAACGAGCTCAACGAACGCAACGAGCTCAAGAGTACGTCTCGAGCCGCTACGGGCCGTTTGGAGCCGACGTCGGCGCCTCGGCGCTCGGCGGATCCACTGCGCCGCCTGGCGCCGTGGTCCCTGGCGCAATGAGGAGCATGTCCGGCGCGCTCGGCGCCGCGGCGGCTGAGCAGCGAAGCTGCGATAGGCCGGCTCCGGCGACGAAGAGCACGCCGGCGGCGACGAGCGTCAGCCCTGCGCTCCGGGGGCCGCGTGCGCTCGCCACGGCGCGTGCGCTCGCCACGGCGCGTGTGCTCGCCACGGCGCGTGCGCTCGCCGTCAGGGCGGCCGCTGTCAGCGCCGGGAGCGCGCCGGCGCCGTCCATCGAGTCCGGCGCGCGCGGCGCGGCGCTGGGCGCGCGCGACGCGCTGCCGGGCGGCGCCTCCGGCGCGGGATCTCCGGCGCGCGGCGCGGCCGACGGGGTGCTCGGCGGGGGCGCGGGCAAGAGGCTCCCCGCGCGCAACGTCGTGGTCGCGGCCTCCCCGTCCAGATCGGCCGCGACGGCCGGGAGCCCCTCGGCGATCCGGGCGCCGAGGTCGAGCGTGTCGCTCTCCGGGGCCCGCGGCTCCGCGGGGGGGCCGAAGGGGCGGAACGCGGCGGCCGCGTACCGTCCGAGCACGCCGCCGACCTCCCGGAGATCCGCAGGGCGCTGCGCCCGATCCGCGCTGAGCATGCGGTCGATCATCCCCGAAACGTCGGCGGGCAAGGCGGGCGCGAGCTCGCGGATCGGCTGGATCGATCCGGTCAGGATGCGCTTCAGCACCTTGCCCATGCTCTCGGCCTCGGTCGGCCGCACCGAGGTGATGCACTCGTAGAGGATGACGCCGAGCGACCAGATGTCGGTGCGGTGATCCACGTCGTGCTCGCCGAGGATCTGCTCGGGCGACATGTAATAAGGGGTCCCGAGGAGCTCGCCGGTCTCGGTGCGGCCCGAGGTCCAGCCGGCCTCGCCGTACGCCGCAGTGAGCTTGGCGATGCCGAAATCGAGCACCCTGACCCGGGTCTCCTCGCCCTGCTCGGACCCCGCCGCGTCGGGCGCGAGCAGGAAGATGTTGTCGGGCTTGAGATCGCGATGGACGATGCCGATCGCGTGCGCGGTGCCGACCGCCGAGACGACCGGCAGCAGGATGCGCGACAGCTCGGCGAGCGGGATCCGCCCCTCCCGCAGCAGCTTGTCGCGCAGCGACTCCCCCTCGAGGAGGTCCATGACGAGGATCGGCGTCCCGTTGTCGAGCTCCACCACGCCGCGGATGGTCGGGACGTTCGGGTGCTCGACCGCGGCCGCGGCGCGGGCTTCCCGGAAGAGGCGCCGGCGGGTCGACGGTTCCTCCGGCGCGTCGGGGCGGATCATCTTGAGCGCTACACGTTCGCCGGTCGCGAGGTGCGTGGCGGCCCAGATGACCCCCATGCCTCCCTCGGCCAGCTGGCGCTCGACCCGGTAGCGGCTCCCTACCAGTGCGCCCTGGACCAGGTTGTTGGTCAAGCAGTGGCAGGATATCACGAGCGCTCGGCCAGGCCGCCCGGTGGCCGCCGCGAACCGCTTGGGAGCGCGGTTGCCGTGCGGCGTCAGAGACCCACGCAGGATCTCTGACGCGCGGCGCAAGGAGCGGGATGTCTGACGCGCGGAGCTAGACGGCGGGCCACACCGAGCCCGCGCGGCGGCGCTCGGCGTAGGCCTCGGCCGAGAGCGCATACCGCAGGAGCTCGTTGGTCACCGGGTGCTGAAGGAGCAGGCGCGGCTCCTCGGTGGAGCGGGCGATGTCTCGGTCGTACCGGCGGAGGTAATCGATCGCGGCGAGCGCGTCGCCCGAGAGCAGGTAGCCGATGCGCTGCTCGCTCCGGCGCAGGCCCATGACCATGGCGCGCGCGTCGTACGACGCGGCGACGGTCGGCGCGACCTCCTCGAGCAGCTTGCGCTGGCGGCGCCCGATCGCCCGCTGCACGCCGGGGAGCATCTGCTGGACGGCGTGCTCGCGCGCGGGCGAGACCGCGCCCGACCCGAAGCCGGGATCGACGGTGCGGAGCGCCGCGAGCAGCAGGCCGTCGGTGGCCTCCGCCGGGATCTCGTCGATGAAGGTGAAGCCGACCGCCATCCGCGCGAACAGCCGCGCGAGGGCGAAGGTCTGCTCCAGCTCCGGGAGCTCGACGAACGCCGTCGGCGCGACGATCGCCGGCGGATCGCCCGGGAAGACGCGGGCGGCGCCCTGCCACGAGGGGACGAGGTAGAGCTCGAACGCCTCGATGCCGAGCGCGCGGCCGACGCGCTCCGCGAGCTGCCGCGTCGGGTGGTTGTCGCGCGGGCCGATCCGCTCGCGCGAGCTGACGCCGAGGTTGCCGAGCTCGAACCGGATCGCCTTCGCGGCGACCGGCGCGAGCGCGAGCGCCACGTCGATCCAGGGGCCCCGGGCCTCCGGCACGAGCAGCCGGCCGATCTCGGGGCCGGCGAACGCGCCCGCGTACGGGGCCTCGGAGGGGACGCGCCGGCTCCTCAGGCGGGCCATGCGCTCGGGCGCCACCTCGCCCAGGCAGGCGCGGACCTCCTCGACCGTGACCCGCTCCTCGGCGCGCCCGTCCTTGGCGAGGCTCGCCTCGAGCGCGGCGAGCGCCGGGCCGATGTCCGGGAGGCGCGAGAACACCTCCGGGTCGGTCGTGAGCACCTCCCGCAGCACCTGGACCGCCTCGGCGTTGCGCCCCGCGGCCTCGAGCCCGCGGCCGAGCGCGGTGCGCGACTCCGGCGGCGCGCCCGGGAGCGCGGCGGCCTGCTGGAGGTGCGCGAGCCCCTCGCGCGGCCGGATGAGCAGGGTCGCCTCGAGCAGGCCGAGCGTCGTCAGCCAGCGCGGATCGAGCGGGACGCGGCGGGACGTGGCGAGCTCGATGAGCTGCCCGAGCGCCTTCGCGTACGCCGCGGCCCCCTCGCTCGTGTCGACGCGGTAGAGCCGAGCGAGCGCCGTCCACGCGCGCGACTCGCCGGGCGCGCTCACGATCGCGTCGCAGAGCGTGCGCACCATGCCCGCCGTGTCGCCGGCGTCGCGGTAGGCGTCGGCGAGGCGCAGGTCGGCCTCGACGCGGGAGGCCGCGTCGGGCGCGAGCTCGACCAGGCGCCCGAGCGAGCGCAGCGCGAGCGCGTGATCGCCGCGCGTGACGCCGAGCTTGTGCAGCCGCTCCAGCGCGGGCCGGTTCTGCGCGTCGATCGACAGGATCGCCTGGAGCGCGTCCTGCGCGAGCGACGCGTTCGAGAGCGGCCCCTCGTAGAGATCGGCGATCAGGAAGTACGCCGCGATCTTGGTCTCCGCGTCCGCCGCCGCGGCGACGACCCGCTTCAGGGCGTCCCGCGCCTCGAGCCAGACGCGCTGCGCGGTGAGCAGCCGGGCGAGCAGCAGCAGCGCCGCCGGGTCGTTCGGGAGCGCCTCGATGACGCGCCGGACGGCCGCGATGCCCACGCCCGCGTCGATCGCGCCGGGGCGCCCCTGGTGCTGCAGCACCGCCCGCGCGATCTCCGTGCCGAGCAGCGAGATCGCCTCGCGGCTCGCGGCCTTGCCGAGCGCCTCGCCGAGGCGATCGGCGAGCCGGTACGGGTCGCCCGCGAGCGCCTGGGCGAGCGCGCGCGCCGCGGCGACGCAGTCCGGATCGGCGCGGAGCGCGCTCTCGTACAGATCGAGCGCGCGCGCCCTGGCCTCGGGCGTCGCCTCCTCGGCGGTGAGCTCGGCGGCGCGCACGCGGTGCATCGCGCGCGCGGGCTCGCCTTGGGCGAGCTCGGCGAGCGCGAGCTGGGCGGCGACCATGCTCGGCCGGTCGTCGAGGCGCTGCGCCACGCGATCGAGCCCGCGCGCCGCGAGCAGGCTCTCCGGCCACAGCGCGAGGGCGTCGCGGAAGCCGGCGAGCGCGGCGCGGGCGGCGGCGGGCTTCACGTCGGCCTGGACCTCGGCGAGCAGCGCCTCCTCGATGTGGTAGAGCGCGCGCGCGACGGGGTCGGTCGTGAGCTCCCGGCTGCCGCGGATGGCGCTCGCGAAGAGGACCTGCCCCGACGCGTCGAGCGGCGCGACGGCGGCCGCCTTGGTGGCGACGCGGAGGATCGCCGACAGCGCGGCCGCGTCCCCGGGCGCGTCCTTGGAGATGCGCGAGAGCGCGTCGAGCGCGGCGTTCGGCCCGAGCTGCTCCTCGAGCGAGGCGATCTCCCACAGGGCGCCGCCGCGCGCGACGGTCGACGTGAACACGTCGGCCTCGGCGCGCAGCACGGTCGCGAGCGACGTCGGCGCGTCGAGGTGCCGGTAGAGCTGCTCCAGCATGCGGAGCGCCGGGACGTGGTTCGGCACGACGGCGATGAGCCCCTCCAGGATCTCGACCGCCTGGCGCGGGCTGTTCTCCGCGAGGACCAGGGCGAGGGCGATCCGGAGCGCGTGGTCGAGCAGCGCCGGCGGCTTGCGCTCGAGCCAGCGCGCGTACAGGCCCGCGAGCTCGCTCGCGATCATGGAGTGGGACATCCCCGGAAGCCCGGACGCCGCGCGCGCGCCGGCCCCCGCCCGCTGCGGGGCGGGCGCGCCGAGGCCCACGCCGGCGCCCGCGCCCCCGGCGCGGACGTAGATCCGCTCCATCGCCTCGAGGATCGCCGGATCGTAGGTGCTCGAGGCGACCGCGGCGTCGGCGCGGGCGAGGATGCGGAGCGCGTCCTGGTCGTGCCCGAGCGCGAGCTCCTGCACCTCGGCCGCCTGGAAGAGCAGGCGGGCGTTGTCGTCGGGGCGCTTCGCCTCGTCGGCGAGCGAGCTCAGGACCTCGACGAGCTTCTCGTAGTTGCCGGTCTCGCGCAGCAGGCGCGCGATCTCGACCCGCGGGAGCGGGTGGGTGGGCCTCCTCCGCGCCGCTTCCCGGTACGACTCCACGGCGCTGTGCGGCCGCTTGAGGCGCCGCTCGTCGAGCGCGGCGACCTCGAGCCAGAGCGAGAACGACGCCTCGCCGGCGGGCTCCCGCTCGATGAGCTTGACCAGGGCGCGGCGCGCCTGCTCGTACCGGCCGGCCCGCTCGTCGAGCCGGAAGCGCGCGCGCAGCGCGTCCGGATCCCCCGGATCGATCGCGAGCGCGCGGTCGACCAGGGCCGAGGCCCGGTCGCGATCGCCGAGCCGGATCTCGGTGATCTCGGCGGCCCGGAGGAGGAGCCTGCGCTCCTCGCGCGGATCGCCGGCGAGCTCGGCCTCGGCGCAGAGCGCGCTCGCGAGCCGCGGCGCGTCGCCGGCCCGCGCGGCGTTGCGCTGCATCGCGAGGATGGCGGCGCGCCGCTGCGGGTCGATCGCGAGGATCTTCTCGAGCTCCTCCACGGCGCGGGCGGGCTGGCCGAGCTCGTCCTCCCAGATGGAGACGAGCTTCTCGAGCAGGCCGATCTTGCGCGCGGGAACCTGCGTCGCGCTGGCGGCCTGCGTGTAGAGGTCGATCCGCTCCCGCACGCCGCGGGGGTCCTCCTCGTCGGTGGGCACCGGCGCCGGGGCGAGCAGCGCCGAGAGCGCGTCGAAGACGGTGCCGTTGCCGGGGTCGATCGACCACGCGGCGCGCAGGGTCGCGATCGCCTCGTCGCGCCGGCGCAGGTGGTGCTCGCTGATGTCCGCGGCGCGCAGGAGCGCCGCGACGCGGACCTCCCGCGGCCGCTCTCCGTTGGCGACCGCGGTCCACACGGCGACGCGCTGCTCGTGCTTGCCGAGGCGCTGGAGGGCGCGGTCGAGCCGCTCGCGCGTCGAGCTGTCCTCGGGATCGAGCTCCAGCGCGCGCGACGCGTGGGAGGCCGCCTGCTCGGCGTTCCCGAGGGTGTCGTAGAGCTCCGCGAGGCGGACGTGCTCGTAGGTGATGGCCTCGTTGTCGGTGAGGAGCGCGAGCTCCTTCTGGCGCACGCTGGCGGCCTGCTCGAGCTGACCGGTCGCCTCGAGGAGCCGGATCAGCTCGCCGACCACGCGCCGCGCCGTCGGCGTGCCGACCGGCGCGCGCGTCGACGCGCGCGCGAGGAGGGCCACCGCGTCGGCCGGGGCGCGGAGCTTGTCGATGAGCAGCCGCGCCGCCATGTAGAGCAGCCGGGACGCGCGGTCGTCGTCGCGCTCGTGCTCGGCCTCGAGGGAGAGCGCGCTGACGAGGCCGACGATGCCGTCGTGGAGCACGAGGTGGCGGCGGAGCGCGTCGCGCACGGGCCCTGGGGTCGGATCGAAGGTGATCGCGTTCTCGAGGGAGGCGAGGGCGAGCTCCGGCTTGCCGAGCTTCCGGTCGAGCACGGCGGCGCGCTCGACGTGGATCCAGGCGGTGAGCTGGCCGTCTCCGTCCGGCCGCCCGCGCTCCGGCGCGTAGGCCGTCGCGAGCCGCTCGAGGTGGGCCGCGAGCTCCTTGCCGGCCTGCTCGCCGCTGCGGGCGCTCTCGCGGCGGAGGACGATCTCGAGCCCGCGCAGCGAGGCGGCGTGCAGCGGGACGAGCCGCAGCGCCTCGCCGAACGCCTCGCTGCTCTCCGCCGTGCGGCCGAGCGCCTGCAGCAGGCGCGCCCGCTCGGCGAGGAGGTCGGCCCGGAGGGGCTCGGCCTCGGCGACGCGGAGCTTGTCCTCGACGACCTCGAGGGCGAGCGCGAGCTCGGTGCGCGCGTCGAGGAGGCGGTGGAGCCGCGAGAGCGCCGGCTCGAGCGTGCGGGAGAGCTGCCTCGCGCGCTCGTAGGAGCGTCGCGCGGCGGCCTGGTCCCCGACCCCGCGCTCCTCGTGGATGCCGAGCTCCACGAGCGTGCGCGCCGCGCCGACCGGATCGCGGCCCCGGAGCCGCTCGGCGCGCTGCTGGAGCTCCGTGGCGAGGTCGGGCGCCGCGATGTGCGGGGTCCTCGGCGCCGGTGCGGGCGCCGCCGCGGGGGCCGGCGCCGCCGCGGGTGCCGGCACCGCCGCGGGTGCCGGCTCGTTCACGCGGGAGCGCGGCGTCGCCGGAGGGGGCTGCGCGGGCGAGAGGGGCGTCGCGCCCACCGGGACGGGGAGGGGCGTCGCGCCCGACCGGACCGGGAGCGGCGTCGTGGTCGCCCGACCCGGGAGGGACGTCGCGCCCGGCTTGGCAGCGAGGGGCGTTGCGCCCGCGCGGGCCGGGGGCGCGGCGATCTCTCCGGGGCCGACGGAGATGGGCGCGGCGGCGTCGATCGGCTCGGCGGAGATGGGCGCGGCGGCCTCGGTCGGCTCGACCGAGATGGGCGCGGCGGCCTCGGTCGGCTCGACCGAGATGGGCAGCGGCGTCGCGGTTGGCTCGACCGAGATGGGCATCGGCGTCGCGCTGGCGTCGAAGGCGACCGTCGCCGGCGAAGCCTGGGTGGGCACGCCCGGCTGGGAGCTCGGCGCGGGCCGTCCCGCGTGCGGCGCGGCGCGGTTCGGGAGCGGGGGGCGCGCGGACACGGCGCGCGGCGCGCGGGGCGGCGGCGGCACGTCGTCCCTCGCCGCGGGCGCCGGGGCGCCGGCCTGGCTGGGCTCGGGCGCCGGGGCGGGCGGCCTCGTCGCGCTGCCCGGCGGCAGCGGCGGCGGCGGCCTCGACGGCGCCATCGGCGGCGGCAGCGGGCTGCTCGCGACGCCGTCCTTGCGGCGGATCAGCGGGGGCGGCCGGCTCGGGATCGGCGGGGGCGGCCGGCTCGGGGCCGGCACGCTCGGGGGAAACGGCGCTTCACCGGCCGGCGAGCTCGCCCCAGGCGGGGGGAGCGCGCCGGGCGGGGGAAGCACGCTCGGCGGGGGAAGTACACTCGGCGGAGGGAGCGCGCCGGGCGGCGGCAGTGCGCCGGGCGGCGGCAGCGCACCGGACGGCGAGCTCGCCGCAGGCGGCGGCAGCGCGCCTGGCGGCGGCAGCGCGCCTGGCGGCGGCAGCGCGCCTGGCGGCGGCAGCGCGCCTGGCGGCGAGCTCGCCGCAGGCGGCGGCAGCGCGCCTGGCGGCGGCAGCGCACCTGGCGGCGGCAGCGCGCCTGGCGGCGGCAGCACGTCCGGCGGCGGCAGCACGTCCGGCGGCGGCAGCACGTCCGGCGAGGCGCCGGGCTTCGGCGTGCCTGTGCTGCCGACGAGCAGCGTCTTCGCGCCGGCATGAGGTTGCGCGCTGACGCGCGCCGGTTGAGCGTTGTCGGCGTTGGTTTCCCAGCTAGCTTCGCTCGGCAAACCAGGCCGGCGCGACGCTCCTTCTTGCGGATCGTCCCCGTGGGCCACTGCCGCGGGATGCTACACATCCGCGCGCTTCCAATCCAACAATCCCAGCGCCCGCTTCACCGGATCCGGCGCGCTTTCTCCAAGGCGAGGCGATTATTTCGATGCCGGCGTTGCCAGCGTGCAGCGCAGCACGCCGAGCTTCATCGCCTTGCCGGCCGGCTGCGCCACCAGCAGCGCCTCTGCCTGGGCCGCGATGGGCTCGCCGCGCCCGATCGCGGGCTCCGCGTGCAGCCCGCCTTCGAGCTCGCCTCGCGCGGTGAGCGCCGCGAGCTGCGTCGGGCCCGACGCGTTCGCGATCGAGAGCCACGCGGCCGCGTGCGCGCCCGCGGCGTCGGGCTGCCCTCCCGGACCTCGCCCCCGCGTGCCTGGAAGGAGCGCGGGCACGCCGGCGCCGAGGCCCAGGGCGGCCTCGGGGGGCGCGTCCTGCTCCCGATCTGCGCCGGCGATCACGCGCGGCTCGGCGGCGCCGCCGAGCCGCACCAGCACGGTGCCGATGCGCCCCCCGCTCGAGCCGCTCGGCGTGTCGTCGTCGCGGAAGGCCAGCATCAGGCCGTCGTCCTCGCCGAGCGTCACGTCGTAGGCCAGCACGTGCCCGTCTTTCGGCGTGACCGCGCGCGGCGTGTTGGTGAGCGCGCCCGTCTCGTCCATGGGCACCACCTCCACCCATTGGTGGGTGATCGTCTCCCCTGCCGCGGCCGTGTCCTCGTCGTCGTCGCCTCGCTTCGTCGAGGCCCGCCGCGCCGGCTCCTCCGCGCGCGCGATGTACGCGAGCCAGTAGCCGCCCGGCCGCGCGAGCACGCGCGGCGTCTCGGCGTCGGTGCTCGGCTGGGACACGGGGCGGGGCGAGGTGACCGAGCGCAGCGAGCCCACGTCGGCGGAGGCCAGCATGATCCGCGATCGCTTGCCGTCGCGGGTCACGTCGTCCCAGACGACGACCGCCCGCTCGCCGGACGCGGCGATGTCGAGCGCGAGCGACTCGTCCCGTCCCTCGGCGAGCTCGGCCCCCCACGTGACGTGCTCCCCGTCGATCTTGGCGATCTTGATGGCGCGCCCGCCGGCGTTCGGCTCGAGCATGGCGGCGAGGATCGCGCCGCCGGCGCCCGCGACGACCGGCGGGTCCATGTCCCCCCGCGACCGCGCGAGCCGCACGAGCTTCCCCTGGGCGCCGTCCGCCGAGAGGGTGGCCACCATGGCGACGGTCCCGCCTTCCGCCTCGCGCTGGGCCCCGACGGCGAACCCGCCGGAGAACGTCGTACCGCGGCCGATCTCGACGGCGAACGGCGCGAGGTCCTCGGGGCCTGTCGGCTCGCCGCCGCCGGCGCCTTGCTCGGGCCCGCGCGCCGCCGGCGGGGCGTCGCCGATCACGAACGGCGCCGGGCCGGCGGCCGCGCAGCGCGGGGGCGACGGCGCCGCCGGCGCGGCGGGATCTGCGGGATCACCCGCGCCGGGCGCCGCGGAGGCCGCGCCGGGCGCCTGGGGGGCGCTGCTCCTGCCTGCTCCGCCTTCCGGCGTGGAGCAGGCGCGCCAGACCACGAGGGCTCCGACGACGAGGGCGACGCCGAGGGCGCCTTTCCAGGCGAACCCTTCGGGCTCTTCCTCCGGCGGCGGCGGGCGTCGATCCGCGGGCGCGCTCCCCTGGGGTGCGCGTTGGCTGGGCTCCATGGGCCGGGGGTGTTAGCGCTGATCGCGCCGAGAGGGCAGGGGGTGGCGTCGCGAGAACTTTCCCTCCGGCGCTGACGGGGGTATCGGCCACGGGAGCGACGCGGGGGACCGTCGCCGTGGCCCTCCAGCGCGGGCCGCCGCGGCGGTGCTGAACGCGCGACGACCGTCGTCATGGCCTGCCGTACCTTCCTCACCACCCTCCTGCTCGGGCTCGCCGCGCTCTGCTGCGCGGCGTGCGTCGGCTCCTCTCCAACGCCGCTCGCCCCTGCGCTCCGCGGCTCGATCGGCGTCCCGCACCACGGCGTCATCACCGATGCCGTCGAGCTGCCGAGGCAGGGCGAGGGCTACCGGCTGCTCCGCAGCAACGGCGTCCGGTGGGGGACGGCGGGGCTCGTCGCCGCCGTCCAGCGCGCGGCGGCGGAGGTCGCGCGGGCGCGGCCGGGCGGCGCGCCGCTCCTCGTCGGCGATCTCTCCGCGCGGTTCGGCGGGGAGACCCGCGGGCACCGCTCTCACCGCACCGGCCGCGACGCGGATCTCCTGCTCTACGCGCTGACGCCGGACGGGCGCCCGGTGCGCTCGCCGGGGTTCGTGGAGTTCGGCCCCGACGGCCTCGCCCGGCTCCCCGACGGCAGCGCGGAGCGCCCGTCCTCGCCCTCGGACGGGGACGAGTACGTCCGCTTCGACGTCGAGCGGCAGTGGCTGCTCGTGAGGTCGCTCCTCCGTTCGCCCGACGCGCCCGTCCAGTGGCTCTTCCTGGCGCGCTGGCTCGAGGCGCTCGTCGTCGAGTACGCCCGGGCGCGCGGCGAGGATCCGGAGCTCGTCTGGTACGCCGAGAGCGTGCTGCTCCAGCCGGGCGACAGCACGGCGCACGCCGATCACATCCACCTCCGCGTCGCGTGCACGCCGGACGGGTTCCTCTCCGGCTGCCTCGGCGGCGGTCCCTACTGGCCCTGGCTCCCGGCGACGCCGCAGCTCGTCCCGCCCGCGGACGACGATCTCGCCGCCGCGCTCCTCGACGACCTCCTGCCCGGAGCCGCCGCCGCGAGCCCTCGCACGGCGGCGCCCGACAGCGCGCTGTGAGCCACCTCGTCGCGCTGGGGGACGCGGCCGACGTCTGCGTGGCGCTCCCTCCCGAGGTGCGCTTCGACCTCGTCTACCTCGACCCTCCCTTCGGGGTCGGCACGACGATGACCGCGCGCGCGGCGCCCGGCCAGGCGCGCGGCCGGCGGAAGCCCGAGAGCGGCCCCGACGCGTACGACGATCGCGCGAGCGCCGACGTGCTCGTCGCGATGCTCGCCCCGCGCCTCGCGGCCGTCCGCGATCGCATGGCCGAGGGCGCGACGCTCTACCTGCACCTCGATCACCGCGCGGTGCACGAGGCGAAGGTCGCGTGTGATCGCCTCTTCGGCCGCGGCGCCTTCCTCGGCGAGATCATCTGGGCGCCGGGCAACGGCGGCCGCGGCGCGCGGGGCTTCTCCGTCACGCACCAGACGATCCTCCTCTACGCCCGCGCGGCCGCCGACCGCGGCCGGGTCGTCTACAACGCCGCGGATCCGATGCTCCGCGAGCCCTACGCCGAGACGAGCCTCGCGATGCATTTCAAGCACCGCGACGACGACGGCCGCCTGTATCGCGAGCGGATCCTCGGCGGCAAGGTGTACCGGTACTACGCCGACGAGGGCCGCCGGCTCGGGAGCGTGTGGACCGACATCCCGGGGATGGTCGCCAACACCCCGTTGCGCCGCGAGGGCACCGGCTACCCGACGCAGAAGCCCGAGAAGCTTCTCGACCGGATCGTCCGCGCCTCGTCCGCGCCCGGCGCGACCGTCGCGGATCTCATGTGCGGCAGCGGCACCACGCTCGTCGCAGCCGCGCGGCTCGGCCGTCGCTTCGTGGGCGGCGACCGGAGCCCGCTCGCCTTCGCGACCGCGCGGGAGCGGCTCGACCGGGAGGGGATCGCGTACAGGGTGATCGAGGTGCCTGGCGCGTGCGCTCGAACCGATCACGCTGGTTGAGCGCGAGGGGTCGTGACGTGGTCGCGATCGGCGCTGCTGCCGTCCCGTCGCGCGATCGGCGCTCCAGACAGCGCCGCCGCCGGATGTCTCTCTTGATACGCCGCTCTGGAGCCCGCAGAGGCCGGCCTCAACGTTTGAAACGCCCCGCTCGGTCCCCGAGCGGCCCGTCTCAACGCCTGCAGCGCCCCACGTGGCCCCCCAGCCGTCCGTTTCAAGGCTTGGGATGGCTCACTCGGGTGCCGAGTCGCCGGTTCCAACGCTTGAAACGCCCCGCTCGGTCCCCGGGAAGGCCGTTTCACCGTTTGCATCAACGCTTGCAACGACGGGCGCGTCGACCTCGGTGCGCCCGGCCTGGCGCTCCATCACTCTCCGGCCCGCTCGGCCTGGCTCAGACCAGATCGTCGATGGGCCCAGCGCCCTCGCGGACGACCTGCACGTCGCCCTGGCTCAGGTCGATCACGGTCGTCGGCACGCCCCCGCCCGTCCCCGCGTCGAGGACGAGCGCCAGCCCCGGAAATCGATCATCGATCTCCCCCGGATCGATGATCGGATCCTCCCCCGGCGGCGCCGCCGTCGTGCTGATGAGCGGCCGTCCGAGCGCGCGGACCAGCGCGATCGCGACCGGGTGGTTCGGCACCCGGATGCCGACCGTCTTCTGCTTGAGGTGCACGTACTTCGGCACCTCCCGTGTGGCGGGCAGGATGAACGTGTACGGCCCCGGCAGGAAGCGCTTGAGGAGGCGGTACGCCTGGTTCTCGACGATCGCGTAGCGCGCGATATCGCTCAGATCCGGGCAGATGAACGCGAGCCTCTTCTCCCCCCGCATCCCCTTGATCTGGTAGATGCGCTCGATCGCCGCCTTGTTCATCAGGTCGCACCCGAGCCCGTACACGGTATCGGTCGGGTACCCGATGACCTCGCCTTTCTGCAGCAGGTCCACAGCGCGTGCGATCTTGCGCGGTTCCGGGTGGTCGGGATTGATGGGCTGGAGCATCGCTTCGTCTTCCGCTTCTGCTTGGTCCGCCCGCCATCCAGCGTGAGCGCCGGCGGGGGGCTGTGCGCGGCAGCGTGCGGGGGGCGCGCCGAGCACCGACCGAGGTGCCATCCGCTGTCAGGTAGCTCCACGTCCCAGGCGCGCCCTGTGGGGCGCGCAACGAAACGTCTCAGGCATCAAGGCCCGAAGGGAGCCATGCCGGGTGGTGTTCTCGGCTTCAGCTCCCTCGCCCCGGTCTTGCCGGATGGCCAGCGCCCCCCGCACGCTGCCGCGCACAGCCCCCCGCCGGCGCGTGCCACCCGGATCCCCCGCTCCCGGGCCCTACTCCTTGAGCGCCTCGCTGCCGCCGATGATCTCCATGAGCTCCTTGGTGATCGCCGCCTGCCGCGCCTTGTTGTATGCGAGCGTCAGGGTATCGATCATCTCCTTGGCGTTCTTGTTCGCGGCGTCCATCGCCGTGAGCTTGGCGCCGAGCTCGCTCGCCATGGACTCGTAGAGCGCGCGCAGGATCGAGATGTCCACGTACATCGGAACGAGCCGCTCCAGGAGCGCCCCCCGGTCCGGCTCATACAGGAAATCCGACGTCCGCCCGCCCTGCGCCCCGTGGTCGCCGCCCTCTCCCGGCTCCTGCGCCGGCCCGCCCGCAGGCAGGAGCCGCTCGACCACGACGGTCTGCGAGATCGCGCTCTTGAACTCGTTGTAGACGAGGTAGATCGCGTCGACCTCGTTCTTGTTCAGCGGCGCGAGGAGCTTGGCGCCCACGGCCTGGGCCGTCTCGAGCCCGAGCTTGTCCCAGACCCCCGGGATGTACTCCAGGATGGGCGCATTGCGGCGCGCGAAGTAGTCGCGCCCCTTGCGGCCGATGATCGCGAGCTGGACCTCCTGGCCGGCCTCGACCCGGCTGGCCCACTCGCGCTCGGCGCGCTTGTTGATGTTCGTGTTGAAGGCGCCGCAGAGCCCGCGGTCGCTCGTGAGCACGAGGAGCAGCACGCGCCGCTCCGGGCGGCTCACGAGCAGCGGGTGCGTCAGCTTCTCACCCCCGGTGAGCGCCGCCGCGTGCCCGTCCGCCCCGATCCCCTCCGCCGCCGGCGCCTCGCCCGCGGGCGCAGCGGCCGCGTCGCGCGTGATCTCCCAGAGCACCTCCTGCACCTTGACGGCGTAGGGCCGGAGCTCGGTGATGCGCTGCTGCGCCTTGTTGAGCTTGGCGCCCGCGACCATCTTCATGGCGCGGGTGATCTTCTGCGTCGACCTGACGCTCGAGATCCGCTTGCGAATGGCTTTGAGGCTCGGCACGGCTGCTTACTTTTCCTTCGCCTTCGAGGCGCTCTTCCCGCTCTTCGCCTTCGCCTTGGGCGCCTCGTCCTCGTCGCCCGCGTCGTCCGCCTCATCGGCGGCCGTGGGGCCCGCGGACGCGCCGCCCTCGCTCACCACGAAACGCTTCTTGTAGGCCTCGATCGCGCTCTTCATCCGGCCCTTGAGGTCGTCGTCGAGGACCTTCTTCTCCCGGATGTCCGTGAAGATCTGCGCGTGCTTGGACTCCACGAACTTGTAGAGCTCGTCCTCGAAGCGCGCGAGCGAGGCCACGGGCAGGTCGTCGAGCAGGCCCTGCGTGCCGGCGAAGATGATGAGGACCTGCTTCTCGACCGAGAGCGGCACGTACTGGCCCTGCTTCAGGATCTCGGTGAGGCGCGCGCCGCGCTCGAGCTGCGCGCGGGTCTTCGCGTCGAGGTCCGAGGCGAACTGGGCGAACGCCGCCATCGCGCGGTACTGCGCGAGGTCGAGGCGGAGCGTGCCGGAGATCGACTTCATCGCCTTGATCTGCGCGTTGCCGCCGACCCGGCTGACCGAGATGCCGACGTTGATGGCCGGCCGGACGCCGGAGTAAAAGAGGTCGGCCTCGAGGAAGATCTGCCCGTCCGTGATGCTGATGACGTTCGTCGGGATGTACGCCGACACGTCGCCGGCCTGCGTCTCGATGACCGGCAGCGCCGTCAGCGAGCCGCCCGACCGGGGATCGCGGACGATCTCGTAGTCGCTCGCCTTCGCCTTGTCCGAGAGCTGCTGCTCGAGCTTCTTGATCTCGTCCTTCTTCTCGTCCTTGCGCGCCTGCTCGAGCTTCTCGAAGAGGGCCCCGTCGATGGTCTTCCAGAGCGAGTCCTTCGCCGAGTGCATCCCGTGCGCGCCCACGTGCGACTTGCCGTCGATGCCGCGGAACGACGCGTCGAGCCCGTCGACCTTCGTCCCCTTGTTCACGACGTAGAAGACGTCGGCCATCTTCGCCGCGCGCTCGAGGAGCCGGGAGTGGAGGTAGAAGACGTCGCCCGGGTACGCCTCGCGGCCCGGCGGGCGGCGGAGCAGGAGCGAGAGCTGGCGGTACGCGACCGCCTGCTTCGAGAGATCGTCGTAGACGCACAGCGCGTGGCGCCCGCTGTCGCGGAAGTACTCGCCGATCGTCACGCCGGTGTACGGCGCGATGAACTGGAGCGGCGCGGTCTCGCTCGCGGTCGCGGCGACCACGATCGTGTACTCCATCGCGCCGTGCGCCTCGAGCTTGTCCACGACCTGGCGCACCGTCGACAGCTTCTGGCCGATCGCGACGTAGACGCAGATGACGCCCTTGCCCTTCTGGTTGATGATCGCGTCGACCGCGACGGCCGTCTTGCCCACCTGCCGGTCGCCGATGATGAGCTCGCGCTGGCCGCGGCCGACCGGGATCATCGCGTCGATCGCCTTGATGCCGGTCTGCATCGGCTCGGTCACCGGCTGACGCTGGATGATGCCGGGCGCCTTCACCTCGACGCGCCGGCGCTCCTTCGAGTCGATCGGCCCCTTGCCGTCGATCGGCATGCCGAGCGCGTTGACGACGCGCCCGAGGGTCGCCTCGCCGACGGGCACCTCCATGATGCGCCCCGTCCGCTTTACGGCGTCACCCTCCTTGATGAGGCTCGTATCGCCGAAGATCGCGGCGCCCACGTTGTCCTGCTCGAGGTTCAGCACGAGCCCCATCAGGCTGCCGCCCTCCGAGCCGCTGAACTCAACGAGCTCGCCGGCCATGGCGCGGCTCAGGCCGTGCACGCGGGCGATGCCGTCACCCACCGTGAGCACCGTGCCCGTCTCGGTGACCTGAGCGGCCTTGTCGATGTTCTGGATTTGCTTCTTGATGATCTGGGAGATCTCTTCGGCGCGGAGCTGCATGCGGAGTCCTCTGTGGGGAGACGCTTGGGCTTCGGAATCAACGTCGTCAAGGTCGAGGGGCCAGCGAACGCCGCGGGCCCCGACCTATCGTGAGACAGGGGAGCGGGATCGCTCCCCTTCAGGTTCGGAGCAGGTTGTCACGGAAGCTCGAGAGCCGGGTGCGGAGGCTGCCGTCGATCACCTGATCTCCGATCTGGGTGACCACCCCGGCGATGAGCGAGGGGTCCTGCTTGTGGGTGATGGAGATCTTCCTGCCGGTCGCCCTCTCGAGCTCGGCCCGGAGCCGGTCGAGGTACCCGTCGCTCAGCGGGCCCGCGCTCGTGACGACGGCCCGGGCGAGGTTCTGGTCCTGATCGACGAGGATCGCGAGCTGCCGGGCGATCTCGGGCAGCGCCGCCAGCCTCCGGCGCCGCGCGAGCAGCCGCAGCGTGTTCTGCGTCAGCTCCGAGAAGGCGGCGCGCGCGCCGACCTCGCGGAGCAGCTCCTCGCGCGTGGTCTCCGGGAGGAGCGGGTTGTCGAGCACCGCGCGGAGCTCCTCGCTCGCGTTGTACATCGCGCTCGCGTCCTGGATCTCCCGGGCGAGGGCCGAGAGGGTGCCGGTCTCCTTGCCGATCTCGAAGATCGCGCGCCCGTAGCGCCGGGCGACTGCCTCGTAGCTCATCGCGCTGCTCCGATCGTCTGGGCTCCGCGGGCGGCGCCGGCGGAGACGGCCACGGGGATCGCCTTCAGGTACTCCTCGGCCGCGCGGTCGTGGTCCTCCCTGCCGACGCGCTGCCGGAGCAGCTCCTCGGCGGCGACGACGGCGCCCTGCACCGCCTCCTGGAGGAGGATGACGCGCGCCTCCTTGAGCTCCTGGCTGATGCGGAACTCGGCGTCCCGCCGCATGCGGGCGCGCCGCTGCTCCGCCTCGGCGAGCACGTGGGCCTTCTCGAGCTCGGCCTGGGCCGCGTGCTCGGCCTTGAGCGCCGCGAGCGTCTCCTCGAGCCGCGTGAGCTTGTCCTCGTACTGCTCGAGCCGCTTCTCGGCGTCCTGCTTGAGCCGGGCCGCGTTGTCGAGCTCGTGCATGATCGTCTCCTTGCGCTTCCTCAGCGCGTCGGCGATCGGCTTCCTCCCGAAGCGGACGACGATGAACGCGAGCAGCCCGAAGTTCAGGACCGAGGCGAGGAACGGCGGCGGCTCGTTCTTCGGGTCGCAGGGGTTCTTCTCGTCGTGGTAGCGCCAGAGCAGCGCGTTGATGCCGCCCTTCTGGGCGGCCTCGTTGTTCACGCCGATGAGCCCGTGCCACCAGTTGACGTGCGGCGGCGGATCCGTCGGGCCGTGGCCGGGGCAGTGCTCCTCCGCGCCGTGACCGGCCTCGGCGTGCTCCGCCGGCGGCGGCGTGGGGCGCGCGCGGCCGCCGGGCGGGGTGCCCGGCGGGCGGAGCCCGTGCCCGGGCTGGAGCGGCCGTCCGCCCGGGCCGAGCGGCCGGCCGGGCTGGGCGTCCCGCGGGCGCGGGACCATCGGCTGCGCGCCCGGCTGGGCCGCGCCGGGGGCCGCGGCCGGCGGCTGGACGGGCGGGTGCCCCGGGGGCAGCGCCTGCGGCTCCTGCGCGAGCGCGGAGCCGGCCGAGAGCGCTGCGGCGAGGCCGAGCGCGAGCGACGTGCGGCGGAGCGGCTTCACTGGCGCACCTCGCGGCCGAGCATGCTCGCGGCGATCTCCGCGGCGAGCGCGGGCTGGGCGGCGGCGAGCTCCGCGCGCATGCGGGCGACCTCGGCCGCGATCTTCGCCTTGCCGTCCTCGAGGATGCGCGCGGTCTCGTTCCGCGCCTCGGCCATGATCTGGGCCTCGATCTTGGCGGTCTCGGCGCGGAGCCGCTCCCGCTCGACGCCGGCCTCGCGCCGGACCTTCTCGATCTCGGCCTCGTAGCGGGTGAGGAGCTCGCCGGCCCGCTCGTCCATCTCGCGCGCTTCCCGCTTGGCGCCGTCGGTGCGCCGCTCGCGCTCTTCGAAGACGCGGAGCAGCGGGTCGAGCAGCAGCGGCTTGAGCACGACGATGAACGTCGAGAACAGGGCGATCTGCGCGATGAACGTCAGATCGAAGTCGACGGCGATGGCGCCGGACGCGAAGAGGGGGTGGATGGCGTTCGGATTCACGGGTGCTTGCTCGGCGACAAGGGGCGGCGCGGCGGGAGGCGCGCGCTGCTCCGGGGCCCGGGGGGCGTTGCCGCGCGCCGGACTAGCACGTGTTGGCCAAAGCTGGAAGGGATCTCGGCAGGTCGGTCGCGCCGCGTTCGTCGACGCAAAGTTCGCGCGTTTGGACGATGGCGGCGGCGCGCGCCGGCCCCTACAGGCCTGCGAGCGAGCGCGTCATTTCGTCGACGCACTTCTCTAGATCCGCGGCGCTCGGGCGCACCGGCGCGGGCGGCGCGTGGTCCTCGTCGCGCAGGGCCTCGGCCGCGCGCGGATTGCGGAACCAGTCCTCGTCGAAGCGCTGGATCAGATCGCGCCGATCGCGCGCGCTTAGGAGCGCCCCGACGAGCCGCGCGGCCGCGTCCGGCTCGAGCGCCGGGACGACGCCGGCGAGCGCGCCCGGGATCGGCGCGCCGAGCGCGCGCGCGGTCGCCTCCTGGAAGAGGTCGCTCCGGTCGCGCGCGGCCCGGAGCAGCACGTGCCCGCCGGCGTGGAACACGAGGCCGACCCGCGCGGCGTCGAGCCGGAGCGAGAGGAGGAGGCTCCGCGCGGTCGCGCGCGCCTGATCGAGCGCGCGGCCCCGGCCGAGCCCGAGCGCGCGCGCGCAGAAGACCGGGTCGGCGACGAGGCCGCCAAACAGCGCGGCGCGGCGCGCCTGCCGGAGATCGAACGGCCGCCGCGCGAGCGCGAAGGGACCGCGCGTGGACGCGAGCGAGAGCGCCGCGCCGAAGCGGGCGAGCGCGCGGGCGAAGGAGGCGGCACCGAGCGGGCGCGGCAAGGGCCCGAGATCGATCGCGAGCCCCTCGGTGAGCTTCGTCGCGCGGAACAGCTCCTCGATCCAGCGGGGGCCGAGGCGCGCCGGCCACCCCGAGGAGGCGTCCCTGCCGACCGCGCGCCCGAGCGCGTCGTGCCAGGTCGACGCGCGCTCGAGCATCGCCTCGGTCCGGCGCAGCAGCACGTCCGCGGCGCCGATCGCGGCCTCGGGGGGATCCGTCGGGAGCTCGATCGCGCGCAGGCCCTCCTCTGCGAGCAACCGCGACGCCTCCTGCTTGCGCTCGACGAGGATGCGGGCCGCGTCCGCGACCGCGCCGGAGCCGCGGGTGAGCACGTCGGCGAGGGTCTGCCGCCCGGCGTCCGTGGGCTCGGCGAGCAGCCTGATGCGCGCTTCGTAGGGTGACAGCCGCACCGGCTCGGGCAGATCGACGGTGATCGACGGCGCGTGCCACGCGGCGGCGAGCCGGAGGCGATCGGCCCAGAGGACCCGCTCCAGCGTGAGCGTGTAGACCCAGTCGGCGAGCGGCGCGGCGAGGCCGGTCGGATCGGGCGCGACGGTGGACGGCGCGGCGCTCGCGATCCCGAGCTCCGCGCCGAGGCTGGGCGTCTTTCCGGTGAGCTCGAGGTAGGTCGTCCGCGAGCTGGCGCGGCGGAAGGCGTCGAGCGGGTTCTCGAGCCGGGCCCTCGCCTCGGCGGCGCTCGGGCCGTCCTGGTCCTCGGCGGCGGGCGCGGGGCCGCGCCGGACGACGTCGCCGAGCGCCGCGCGCCACGCGCGCGCCGCCCGGGCGACTTCGCGATCGAGGCGGATCAGATCGAGGTCCATGGTCACCTACCCGTGCACGGCGGGCGCCGTCCCGAGGCGCCCGGCGATCTCGCCCTCGGCGCGCGCGAGCTCGGCCAGCCGGGCTCGCGCGGCGCCCTCGTCGCCCGCGACCTCGACGGCGAGGTCGACGAGCGTCCGGTAGTGCCGCGCCTCGGACGCGAAGAGCTCCTCGTAGAGCGGCGCGAGCTCGTGCTCGCGCGCCGCGAGCCCGTCGGCGAGCAGCCGGAAGCGCTCGCAGGAGCGGGCCTCGATGATCGCGCCGACGAGCAGCCGATCGATGAGCGCGGCCTTCGCGTTGCGCGCGCAGGTGCTGGAGGCCGCCTTGCGCAGCTCGCTCGCGTACACGTCGGTCTCGGGCTTGCCGAGCGCGAGCCCGCGCCGCTCGATCACGTCGAGCAGCGCGCGGAAGTGGCGGATCTCCTCCTCGGCGAGGTCGACGAGCGCGCGCGCGAGCCGCGGGATCGAGGGCCAGCGCGCGGCGAGCGACAGCGCGTTCGACGCGGCCTTCATCTCGCAGTGCGCGTGGTCGGTCAGCAGCGCCGGCAGGTCGGCGAGCGCCAGGTCAGCCCAGCGGGGATCGGTCGGTAGGGTCAGGCACAGCACGCCCCGCGGACCTAAAGCAGGCGCGGCGCGGCGAGAAGGGGAGAAGGCGAGGCGAGGGGCGGCTAGGGCTCGTCGGAGGTCGCGCGGGTCAGGCCGCTCGACTCGAGGTGGTACGCGAGCCCGGCCACGATCGTGGTGGGGCCGTCCGCGGCGAGCGCCCGCCGCACGCTGGCCTCGATGGAGAACTGGGTGCCCACGTACCCCACGCCGATCGAGAGCGCGTGTTGCCCGGCGCCCTGGTCGTAGCGGTAGCCGGCGCGGAGCGGGAAGTGGTCGGCGGCGAGGTACTCGCCGCCCGCCATGATGCGGAAGGTCGCGTCGCTGTAGGAGTGGAGGTCGGCGAGCCCGTCGACCTCGATCGAGAAGTCCTCGGTCCCGACCCCGACGCCCCCGCCGAGGGTGGTGGGGAGCAGCCCGTGGTTCGGGAACGTGAGGTTCTGCCCGACGACCGCGATGTACAGGGTGTCGGTGGGCTTGGCGGTGAGCGAGGCGTCGAACGTGAACTCGTCGACCAGGGAGTGCCGTCCGGTGGGGACGGCGACCTGCTCGCCGGCCTGGTTCGTCTTCACCTCGACGTCGTCGCTGTCGCGCAGGCCGCCGGAGACCGGGCCGTCGTCGAGCCACCTCCCGCCGAGCGTCCCGTCCTGCGAGATCTTGGCGTAGCGGCCGGCGACCCCGATGAAGAGGCGCTCGGTGATGGGGTAGGCGAGGCCGACCCGCACGTCGAGGAAGGAGCGCCTGAGCCCGCCGCCTTCCCCCATGTCGATCCAGCCGCCGGTGAAGGCGATCGCCCCCGCGAGCCTCCCGGTGACCGAGTCGACGACGACGGCGCCGGGGACCAGCCGCTCCGCGTCCGGGCTCCACTGCAAGAGCCCCTGGAGGTGGTAGACGCGGGTCTCCACCATGGCGGACGGGTTCGTGAAGATGGCCGACGTCCCGTTCCCGAGGGCGCGCAGCGCGCCGCCGAAGGCCGCGGCGCGGGGCGTCTCGCTCTCGCCGTAGGCGTAGGACAGCTGCGGCGGGAGCGAGGACGCGTCGGCCGCCGCGGTCCCCGCGGACGCCGTCAGCGCGAGCGCGCCCGAGAGCGCCAGGATCCTGGCCTGCGCGGAGGCCGGCGCCCGGCGCGACGAGCGCGCGAGACCTGCCCCCTTTGTCAACCGGATCCCGAGCGGCATCACCTCGCCATACCTCAGACCCGGACCCCGGGGCCAAATTCTCGGACCCGAAAAATTGCTCGACCCCGGTCGCTCTGTGCTGGACGACCTCCGCGTTTTTCAAAAAGCTGGAAATCCAGCCAGCATTAACCCCTTGACGGCGAGATGAGCGGGTTTTGCTATGGCATCGGGGGCGCATCGCCGAAATCACCGCCCCGCGTCGGGAGTTTTGGCGTCCGGTGTCCGAGGGGCTGAGCTTGACCGACGCGAAGCGGGTTTCGCAGTGCGGCGCGCCGTGAATTTACCTGAGCGATCCTGGATAGTTAGCCCAGGTTTCGCAGTTGGGGATAGACGCCCGGACGCACCCGGTGCTACCTCGGATTCGTCCTCGGGGCGGTCCTATGCCGCACCGGGTCCTCCAAAGGGTGGCCCCGAAAGGGGCGCTGCGGGCTACCGAGCTCTGTGAGGCGGTATGGGGGACGGTTGTGCCGATCTGTCTTCCAATGCAAGAGACCTCGACGCAACGGTTGCACCCCACCTCGCACGGCGCGCTCGGCTGGAGCCGAGCCGAGCGCCGGCGCAGGGGGCCGCGGGGAGACCTGTACTCCATGGATGCACGTGGACGTTCTCCGAGGGCGAAGAAGGCCGTGGGCGGACTGTTGAAAAGTCGACGAGCCCTTCGGATACATTCAAAATAACGTAGGGATCTCCGAAAGTTAGAGGCGAGTCCTCGCTGAGAGACCTGTGGAAAAGTTGGGGGCGGCAGATCGTTGGGCCGCCCCCCAGACCTATTTCGTGGAGCGGACTTCAGAGCAGCG